>NZ_AP046053.1:0-4833704 GCF_059739395.1 Arthrobacter sp. KUASC02
GCCGTCGGACGTGGATTGCCACCTTGGTCATTTTCACCCTGCTGGTCCTGGCCGGCGGCGGCCTCTGGCTGTACAACATGATGAACCAGCCGCCGCCTCCCGTGGCGAAGGTCGACGTGCCCGCCGTATCGGCGCTCACCGAATCCGAGGCGCTGCAACGGCTGTACAACGCGAGGCTGAGCCCTCAGATCAACAGGCTGCCGCACGACACCATCACCAAGGGAACGGCCATCGGCACGGTGCCGGCAGCCGGTACAGCGATGGAACCCGAATCGAAAATAACCCTGAACATCTCCGACGGCCCCAGCGCCGTCAAAATCCCGGCTGATCTGCCGGGACGCACGGAAGCTGCTGCCCGGGACGTCCTGCGGCAGATTGGCCTAGCGGGCGCCCCCGGCACCACCATGGCGAACAGCGCCACGGTGCCGGCGGGAATCGTGATCACCACCAAACCTGCTCCGGGCGAAACCGTCGCCGTCGGAACCACCGTGGAAATCGTGGTGTCCACCGGCAAGGTGGCCATGCCCGAACTCCGCGGCCTGCCCAGGGCGGAAGCAGAGACGGCACTCAAGAACCTTGGCCTGGGGATCGACGTGAAGGAAGTCGAGAACTCCGAAGTTGAACCGGGCAAGGTGACAGAGCAGAGTGACGCGGTCAATGCGCTGGTGGAGCAGGGGAAGACCATCAGCATTGTGGTTGCCAAGGCGCCGGCGCCCAAGCCCACACCGACCCCCACGCCTACGCCTACCGAGACGGGCCGCAACCGCGACTAGGGGCCGCGCCCCGGCTTCCGGGCCCCGGCCGTCAGTTGGATGCCGTTAGCGCGATGCCGTAAGTCCTGGTGCCGTTAGTGCTGGATGAGCGGGCTCAGTTTGGCGGCCCGCTCCGCTGCGCCGGTCATGCCGAGGGATTCCAGCCAGTTCCCCAGCATCTGGTATCCGCCTTCGGTGAGGACCGACTCCGGATGGAACTGCACGCCGCAGAGCGGTGCCGTCCGGTGCTGCAGGCCCATGATCACGCCGTTCGCTGTCTGCGCGGTGATCTCGAGGACGTCGGGGATGGTTTCGCGGACAGCAGCCAGGGAGTGGTAGCGCGTGGCCGTGACAGGGGAGGGGAGTCCGGCGAAAACGCTGGCTCCTTCATGCTCCACGAGGGATGTCTTCCCGTGCATCAGTTCCGGGGCATGCGTCACCGTGGCGCCGTAGGCCTCAGCCAGCGCCTGGTGCCCAAGGCAGACGCCGAACATCGGCTTGCTGTGGCTGCCGCACCATTTGATCAGGTCGATGCAGACGCCTGCCTCCGCGGGGGTGCCGGGACCGGGAGAGATGAGGACGCCGTCGCGCGCGTCCGCCATCTCTATTGCCTCGGCGAGGGTGACGTCGTCGTTGCGGACCACCGTCGTCTCGGCGCCGAGCTCCTGGAGGTATCCCACCAGGGTGTAAACAAAGCTGTCGTAGTTGTCTACGACCAGGATCTTGGTGGCGCTCATTGTCGAGTTACTAAACCAATCGTTGAGTCGGTGAACTGTGTGAACTGTGACATCCAGGGGAAGAGGAACTGAACCATCAATACCAGCACGCCGGCAAGCAGCACCAGCGCCGTGGCAATCCTGACCCATAGCGGTCCCGGCAAGTGGCGGAAAATCCATCCATACATGGGTCAGCCCTTCCCGAGTGCTTTGGCCACCTGGGCCGCGATTTCTGCCGGCGGTCCCGCCGACGCCGGCTGCCAGTGCTCCAGCAGGGAATACGCTATGATGCGCTCCTGCGAACCGAAGCGGGGATTGCAGCTGGTCATGGTGAGGTAGGCCTCCGTGGGCTTGGCTGCGGGCTGGGTGGGCACCGGAAGCAGCACGTCAGTGGCCGACGGAAGCACGATCTGGTTGTTCCGGAAGACGTAGACATAGAATCCGTCCCGGGTCTGGACATAGATCTTGTCGCCGGGCACGAGGGTGTGGATATTGTCCAGGACGGCCCCGTGCGTCTGGCGGTGGCCGGCCACGGCGAAGTTTCCGGTGGCCCCGGGCATCGCCGTGTCGCTGTAGTGGCCAAGGCCCAGCGTGTCCAGGACGTCCGTTGAAGTTCCCTGCACGATGGGCCGGGTGTAGTCCGCCCCGAAGCGGGGGATGTACATGATGCCGATGGTTTGGCCGTGTCCCGGCGCTTCGGCAACCTTCGGCGGACCGTAATCGGCGGGGGCGGATGCCGCCGGGCCGGGCGACTCCGCCGGGGCAGGGGAACCACCCAGTTCCTGTGCGAAGTTCTTGATGGTCTCGCTCTGCTTGGCATCGGATTCCACATTGGTCCACCACAGCTGCCAGGCGACGAACAGAAGGAGGACGACTCCCACCGTAATCAGCAGCTCGCCCACGATCTGGATCAGTGTCCGGAGAACTCCGACGCCGCGCGCCGGCGCGGCAGCGGTCGTCTCCTTCTCCAGCAACACCACGTGGTCTCCTCAATTGGCGGCATGGGCTGGCGCGGGTGTGTTCTGAACTACAGCTAGAATTGGCTGCTAGTAAGAATTCAGACCTGACCCAAGGCGCCAACCCCGCCGGCATGTTCCTTCCTGCAGGATATCAAGCCGGAGGCCCCGCCCTTGATTCAGCCCGACGAGGAGGACCCGTGCCCGAGTCAAAGCCACGAAAGAAGACCGCCGCCGCGGACAGGCCGGCTTCTGCATCGCAGGCATACAAACCCAACGCGGTGTGGTTCAAGCCCGTCATGTTTGGCCTGATGATCATCGGGCTGCTGTGGATCATCACCTTCTACATCAGCGAGGGCGCACTCCCTGTCAGGGCGTGGGAATCCTGGAACATCGTTGCCGGATTCGGTATCGCCATTGCGGGGTTCCTGATGACCACCCGCTGGCGTTCCTAGCCACAGATTTTCCCGGGCTCTTATCTGACCCCACGAAACCTGCGTCACAAAAAAAGTCGGACCGGCATGTGTGCCGGTCCGACTTTTTTGTTGCCTGCGCCTACTTCAGTGCAGGGTTGACCACGTGGATCGCCAAGTCCGTGCCGGCGTCGGAGGTTACGGAAATCTCCACGCCGTGACCTGCAACCTTGACGCTCCCGTAGGGGTTGTCGGCGCTGTAGTAGGCCAGCGGATCGCTGTCTTTGAAGACGCTGATCGCGGCGCTGCTGACGGCGCAGGCGTCAAGGTAGCTGAATGACGAACTGCGCTTGGTGCCGGTCTGCACTTCCTTCGCGATGCAGAGCGGATCCGTGTCCTCCAGGCCGAACGTTGCGTCGAACGGCTGGCGGCTGTTGCCGGGCATGGTGCCGTCGGACCACTTCAACGGCGCGGGCCTGGCATCCACCGGCAGGGCCGAGCCGGCACCGGGGTGGGCCGAAACGTTGTTGTCCGCGTAGGAGTCGTCGATGTACCAGACCAGCATGCCGTTCTGGTACTTGAAGAAATCGACCCAGTTCGGTTTCGTGATGCTGTGGGTGAAGGCATAGGGCCCTTCCGCCAGCGTTGCGTCGTAGCCCACGTACTCGCGGTTCTCCACGAGGTAGTACTGCTCGGTGGTCTGCGTCACCGAGCCGCTGCTGAGCTGCCACTGGCCGCCGGCAGTCCACGTCCCTGCACCGGACTCGACGTCGTCACTGAGGATCACGGTCTTGCCCGCTGAGATCTTCACGTCGTCAATGAAGGCACCCGGGTTATGGACGCCGCCGTCGGTCTGGTACCTGAAGCGGAACAGTGATTCGAGGCCGCCAGCGTCGTAGGAGTAACGCACCTGCCCCCACGCGGCCGCTCCGCTGAGCGCACGCCCGGCGGATTTCCAGGTTTTGCCGCCGTCAGTGGAATATTCGCCGTAGAGGAAATCGTAGTTCGCCTCGATGTCGTACCAGGCGTTCGCCGTGACGGTCACCCTCGACTGTGCCGGGACGGCATGGGTCAAGGATTCGTTGAGGCCGTCCGCGCTTCCCGTCCACCACGCGTTGCTCCCCGAGGAGGGAACGGTGTATTTGGTGGTGGTGGTCTTGTCCGGCAGGTTGACCTTGACGGCCTGGTCCGTGCCGTCGGCCTGAAGCTGGGACGGGTTCAGGACGAAGTCACCTGTGGTTCCCAGTTCCACCTCGCTGTGGTCCAGCCAGCCGAGGAAGAGCTTCTCCTCGGGTCCCATCAGACCCGGGGTGGTGCCGATTCCCGCCCCGGCCGCCGCACCGTGGCCCAGCCAGGAACCGGAGCTCATGAGGGTCCAGAACGCCGTGCTGTTGGTTGCGGCCCCAGTGGTGTCATAGAAGTCCGGCAGTCCGAGGTCGTGTCCGAATTCGTGGGCGAAGACGCCGACCCCGCCGTTCTCAGGTTCCGTGGTGTAGTCGCCGAGCCAGTATTTCGAGGAACCGATCCGGGTTCCGCCGGAGAGGTTGCCTTCCGGTCCGGCGGAACCGAACTGGTTGCCGTAGGCGTACCAGCGGTGGGACCAGATGGCATCCTCGCCCAGGGCCCCGCCGCCGCCTTCCTCGCCTTCGCCGGCGTGGACCGCCTGGAAGTGGTCGATGTAGCCATCGGGCTCATCGAAATTGCCGTTGTTGTTGAAGTCGTAGCGGTCCCAGACATCGAACTGGGCAAGGTAAGCGTCAATTTCAGCCGGTGTCTTGCCGGCTGCCACCTGGGAATCCCACCAGGCATTGCCGGAGTCCCGCACAAACGCCCATGAACCGCCGGTATCTTCGGTGGCGTTGTCGCCGTAGAAGGATCCGTTGTTGGGCACCGTGACCCAGTCCGTCACGGTGTTGGTCACCGAGTACTTTTTGTTGGAAACGGCCTCGTAGTAGCCCTTCATCGATTCACCGCTGCCGTTGAAGAGTTCTTCGTAGTAGGCGGGGCTGAAATCCTTGGTCCAGAGCGTGGTGTTGTCCACGGCACGGTCCGGTTCGGCAATCGTGTTGTGCAGTGGGCCAGGTGCCGTTCCGAAACGGCCCGAGCCCTGGGTGCCGAACTCGGCGAGGACGGTGAAGATCTTGTCCTGCTTGGCCGTTTCGACCTCGGCGAACTTGTCCGGCGCCAGTTGAACCACGCCGTCGCCATTGGCTTTCGCCTGCCCCTTGGCAACCTTTTCAATGGCCGCCTTGCGCCGTTCCACGAGTTCCTTGGTCCGCGGTCCGGGGCGGTTGTCCTGCCGGACTGCCGCAGCGGGGCTGGTTGACCCGTCGTCGACAGGTGGTGCGGCTACGGCCGGGGCCTGGATGCTGAGCATCCCGAGAACGACCCCCGCCACGCCAGCCACGGCAATTTTGGTTTTCCTCACACGTACCTCCCAGTAATTTGTGATCAGAGCCACAGCATAATGTGAGAGTCGTCGTTCGGCTATGAATTTGCGCGAAGGCCGGGGCATGTCCGGCGCAGGTTGCTGAATATGCTGGACGCAGCACCACCTCGCAGGAAAACCTAAGGAACCCACATGACCCCGGATGAACGCGGCACCATCGTCGGCAATGACGGCCTGGCCCGCCCGCCGTGGGCGGCCGTGGATGCGTTGCTCCAGGAGTACTACGACACCGAGTGGGGCATGCCCGTCCGCGACGAGCAGGGGCTGTTCGAGCGCATCAGCCTGGAGGCCTTCCAGGCCGGCCTGTCCTGGGCCACCATCCTGAGGAAGCGGCCCGCCTTCCGGTCCGCGTTCCACAACTTCCAGCCCGATGCGGTGGCCGCCTTCACCGACGACGACGTCGAGCGCCTCATGCTCGACGCCGGCATCGTCCGGAACCGGCTCAAAATCAGGGCGGCGATCACCAACGCCCGGGCAACCATCGCGCTACGGAATGAAGGCGGGCTGGTGGACTTCGTCTGGAGTTTCCAACCGGACGTGACTCCGAGTCCGCTCACACATGGCGAGATCCCCACAACATCGGCCGAGTCCATTGCCCTATCCAAGGCCCTGCGCGCCAAAGGCTTTGCATTCGTGGGGCCGACCACGATGTACGCGCTCATGGAGGCGATCGGCATGATCGACACCCATCTTGTTGACAGCCATCGTCGCGGCTCGTCCGGCGTGTGGACTGACCGGGCCTGAACTTATCCCGGTCCTGTGGGGAAAGTTATCCACAGTGTTGATAAGTCTCGGCAGTTTAGGCGAACGTTCCGCGGGCCATGGCCTGTGAGTCACCGGGACTCCGGACGAATCACAGGGCCGACAGTTATTAACAGTGTGGATTGCCTGTGGATAACCGGTTCCGGATGGTAAATCCCCAAGAATGCCGCGCTGGTCCTCCATCCACCCCGCCGGTTCGTGCAGTGAACCGCGGCGGGCAGGGCGGGCAACGAACCGATTTAACTTATCCACTTAAGAACAAGGCTATCCCCAGAAGTTATCCACAGGTGGGGATAACGCAGGGGATAAATCACAGATCTAAGGCCCAATCAGGCTCCAACGCGCCAATTTACATCCTGTGCCTCGGGCGTCAGGAGTTATTAACAGTGTGCATAACCTGTTGAAGAGGGCCCGGGCGGCGCTCAATCGGCGTCGGGATCTGCCGTCTAAGAGCCAAATGTGGTGCACAGGAGGCCGGTTTCCCCCTGCGCGGCCTGGCACTTGCTGGCCGCATGCCCGATTCCGGGCCCTGAAGCACCTCACAGTTGCCCGGTCGCAGAGGACAAAGTTGTCCACTTAACCACAACCCCGCCGGTCTCCGTTATCCACAGTTGTGGACAACCTGGACCACTCCTGTCGATAATCGCCAGCTGGCAAGGGCATCACCGGGGAAGGGGGATGAACTACAAGCATGTAAGTTACCAACAGTGTGGATAACCTCTGTGGAAAACTCCTGGAGAGGGCTAGGGTGCCGGCGCAAGAGGTGGTTACGGTGCCCTCAGGCGGGGTGCAGATATTGGCAGGTAGGGTCCCCGCGGGGAGCGCCCGCAACACCACGTCACAGCCTGAAGTACCGCGGGCTGCGACAGAGAGAGCGCAGGCGCCGCGGAGGCGGGCGTGCTGGGGTGCTGAGGGGAGGAGGGTATGAAGGCGGGGCGTGTTTAGGCGCCGGCCATTCGCAGCCAGGTGGCGCCGGCGAGCAAAGCCAGCACCAGCACCAGGCCGGCCGACTGCCAGAGCCAGCGCTGCGGGCCACGGGGAACGTAGGCGATGGCTGCGGCGCAGGCAGCGCCCGTCACCAAACCGCCAAGGTGGGCCTGCCAGGCAATCTGCGGGACGATGAAGCCGATGACGCCGTTGATGGCGATCAGTACCCACAGTTGCTTTGTGTCACCGCCGCGGTGACGCTGGACCACCAGCATGGCGCCGAAGAGTCCAAAGATTGCGCCGGAGGCGCCCACGACTCCGGCGAGGGGCTGGCCCGGAGTGTAGGTCGGCGTCAGTAGGAGATAGCCGACCGATCCGCCGACGGCGGACAGTAAGTAGAGCGCCAGGAAGCGGATGCGCCCTAGGAGGGGTTCCAGCGCCTGGCCGAACATCCACAGCATGTACATGTTCAGCACGATGTGCAGGATGAAGCCTTGGGAGTGGAGGAACGCCGAGGTCAGCATGCGCCACGGTTCGAAGACCCCGTACTCGGGGGTGGCGTAGACCGTGGCGAAAGCGAAGTTCTGGTAAATCCCGTCGTTGGGGACTATCCACTGCAGTACAAAAACCAGCGCGCAGGCTGCGATGATCCCGAACGTCACCAGGGGCCGGCCGGCAACAGCGGTTCCGCCGTAAACGGTCCTGGCTGCCGGCGTCGTACGTTTTGTTTCGTTGACGCAGTCAATGCATTGGAATCCGACGGCGGCCGCCCGCTGGCATTCCGGGCATGCCGGGCGCCCGCAGCGCTGGCACCGGACATAGGAAGGCCTGTCCGGGTGCCTGGGGCACACCGGAATCTGCGCGGACGGCTCGGCCGCCGGAATTCCGTAACTCATGGGGTGTTAGAGCTGCTCGACGTCGATGCTGTTGATAACGACGTCTTCGACCGGGCGGTCGCCCATGCCGGTGCGGACACCTTCGATGGCGTCAACGACCTTCTTGGACTCCTCATCGGCAACTTCGCCGAAGATGCTGTGCTTGCCCTGCAGCCAGTCGGTGGGGATGGTGGTGATGAAGAACTGCGAGCCGTTGGTGCCCTTGCCCATCTGGATGCCGGCGTTGGCCATGGCCAGCTTGTAGGGCTGGTTGAAGGTCAGCTCGGGGTGGATTTCGTCGTCGAACTTGTAGCCCGGTCCGCCCACGCCGCGGCCGAGGGGATCGCCGGCCTGGATCATGAAGTCCTTGATGATGCGGTGGAAGATGGTGCCGTTGTACAGGGGGGTGCCGGTCTTGTCCTCACCGGTTTCCGGGTGGGTCCAAGCCTGCTCGCCCGTGGCCAGGCCGACGAAGTTCTTGACCGTCTTGGGCGCGTGGTTGCCGAAGAGGTTGACGACGATGTCGCCGAGGCTGGTGTGGATGGTTGCTTTTGCAGTTGCGATGGCAGTCATAGGCCCATTGTTCCACGTCGGGCTATTGCACATCAGGCCTGCCGGGCAGTTCCGCGCTAGGTGAAATCGGCTGGAAATGGCCCTGATGAATAGCCGGTGCGGGGCAATCCACGTAGGCTAACAACAGAACCGTCACATTAATCGGGAGGTAGTTGTGAAGAAATCGGATCGTATTGCCCGTGACCTGGAGCAGTCAGTCAGCAGCGCGGTAGAGAACGCCAAGGATTGGGCAGCCCCCCGCGTTGAAGCAGCCGTCGACTGGGCGGTTCCCCGCCTGCAGCACGGTATTGACACCGCTTCCCCAAAGATCCAGGAGGGGCTCAAATCGGCAGCCCACAATCTGGCCGACGGCGTTGCCACCGTGACGCCGCGCATCCAGGACGGTCTCGCGCACCTTGCGCCGAAGATCCACGATGCCGTAGACGGCGCCACCCCGCGTCTCCACGAGGCGCTGGACAAGGCCGCCCCGGTGATCCTGAATGCCCGCGACCGCGTCGTAGTTGAATACCTTCCGCGGCTCTCGGACCAGATCGGCCACGCTTCGGAGGCCGTACACCGCACGCTGGAAAGCGCGCCCTCCCATGTGGATGCCGTAGCCCAGAGGCTTGCGGACTCCGGCGTTGTGCACTCCATTCAGGATCAGGCCCAGGCCGCAGGCCACCAGCTCAAGGCTGCTGCCGCGGAGGCCACGCGCGTTGTTACCGGTGAGGTGGCCAAGCCGCAGAAGCCCAAGCACCGCGGACTGTTGATTTTCGGCGTCATCGCCGCAGCCGTCGCCGCCGGTGTGGCCGCGTGGAAGGCTTCCAAGCCCGTGGAGGATCCTTGGAAGACACCTGCTCCTGTGACGCCCGCGCCCGTTCCGGCCACAACCGTCAACGACGTGAGTGCCACGGCCGCCACCGCCGGTGAGAAGGCTGTTGACGCAGCTGACTCTGTTGCTGCAGCATCCGGCGACGCCGCTGCGAAGGCTGATGAAGCGGCCGAGGACGCCAAGGACCAGGCAGCCGCCGTTGCCACGGACGCCAAGACTGCCGTGAAGAACATCGCATCCAGCATGAACAACGGTGCCGCAAAGCCCACCGACACGTAAAGCCCGGCCGTCGCCGGCCGGTACAACAACGGAGGAGCCCCGCACGCAAAATGTGCGGGGCTCCTCCGTTGTTTCCCGTACCTTCACCCGCCGTCCCGGGCTGGGACGCCCAAGGGTGCTAAATTTGTGGTGATGTCACCCGATAGATCCGCCGAGGATGCCTCGCACGACGCTGCGCTTATGCCGGGCGTATCCATCGTCATACCGGCATATAACGAGGCCAGCGTCATCAGGCAGTGCCTTATTGCGGCCATCTACCAGTCGGTGCCGGCCACGGAGATCATTGTTGTGGACAACATGTCCAAGGACCGCACGGCAGACATCGTCAGCCAGATGCAGCAGGAATACCCTGAGAGCCCCATCATCCTGCTCACCCAGGACAGGTCCCAGGGCCTCATTCCCACCCGTAACTTCGGCCTCAACCACGCCACCGGCGACATACTGGGCCGGATCGACGCGGACTCCGTGGTGGAACCGGACTGGGTGGAACAGGTCCAGAAAGCCTTCCTTGATCCTTCCGTCCAGGCAGCCACCGGTCCGGTGGTGTACTACGACATGCCGATGCGCCGCTTCGGCCTGAAGGCCGATGACAAGATGCGCCAGCTGATGCTCAAGCTGGCCAAACACCAGTACCACTTCCTCTTTGGCTCGAACATGGCGCTGCGCCGCTCGGCTTGGGAAACCATCCGCGGAGAAACCTGCCGGGATGAGAAAGACGAGATGCACGAGGACATCGACCTGTCCCTGCACCTGGCCGACCATGACCTGCGTATCCAGTACTGGCCCCAGATGGTCTCCGGTATGTCCGCCCGCCGCCTCGAGGATTCTCCTCGCGACTACCGGTACTACGTCACCAGGTTCGACCGGACGTACAAGGCCCACAACGTCAAAAAGATGGCCCTCAAGGCACCGATGGTGGTGTTCTTCTCCGTCTACTTCCCGGCCAAGCTCCTGCGCGCCATCCACACGGTCAGCTCCGCCCAGCCGGTGCGCCGCGGCGGCCAGTAGCGTCGGCCCGGCCCTTTCCGGGCCTCAGTCCGTGCCCAGCTCCGCCACCCGGGGCTCGCCGGGTCGTTCCGGCCTTCTGCGCCGCTGGCCTGCCACCACGACGGCGAGCCCGACCAGGATCAGCGCCAGGCCGGCGTAGGTGCCGCCCGGCAGGCTCTCATCCAGGAACACAGCCGCCAGCAGCGCGGCACCGGGAATCTCCAGCAGGATGATCATGGACACCAGCAGCGGGCTCATGGTGGCCAGCAAATGGTTGAACGCCGTGTGCCCCACCAGCTGCGCGCACACGGTGATGGCTACGATTCCCAGCCAGCCGGCTGCCTCGAAGCCCACCAGCGGCTGCCGGGAGATCAAGGCAAGGAGCGCCACCACGGCCGCGCACATGCCGTAGCAAAGCGTTGTGTAGGTGCCGGTGCCCATGGTCTCCCGAGCCTTGCCGCCCGCGAGGGTGTAGAGGCCCGCCAGGGCGCCGCCCGCCACCGCCAGGAGGTCTCCCAGCAAGGCGTCTGGGGAGGTGCCCATGTCGAAGCCGGTGATGGCCACGACGCCGCCGAAGGCCATTCCCAGGCCCACCAGAACCTGCCAGCGGTGCCGTACGCCCCGGAACAGCTGGAAGACCGCGATCCAGCCCGACTGGAGGCAGACAAGCGCTGTAGCCGCCGCTACCGAGGTGAGCTGGAGGGATGTGATGAAGCAGGCGAAGTGCAGTGCCAGGGCGACGGCGGCCAGGACCGCCCAGCGGAACTCGCGGGGCGTCACCCGGCCGAACTGCCGTGGATTGGTCACCAGGACCGGCGAGGCCATGACAGCGGCTCCAATGGCGTTGCGCCAGAAGGCGATGGCCAGGGCGCTGACAGAGGTGGCGCCCAGCGTAGCGGCAATGAGGGGCCCGGAAGAGGCCACCCCCAGGACGCCTAAAGCGGCGAGGAAGAAGTTCACCGTTCCAACACTAGCGGCCGGGACATGAGGGGCCGGGACGGCGCCGGGCTGCCTGGCGGGGTGCTGCCGAGCCGCCGGACTGTCTGACTGCCTGGCGGGCTGCCGGACTGCCGGACTGCCTGGCGGGCAAAGCAAAAGGCCCCGGACTGCGTTTCCGCATTCCGGGGCCTTTCTTATGGTGGAGGCACGGGGACTCGAACCCCGAACCCCCTGCTTGCAAAGCAGGTGCGCTACCAATTGCGCCATGCCCCCATAAGAAGCAACCCGTCAATCATACCCTAGTTCCGGAACGCTTCTGACCAGCGTCCGCACCAGGATCCGGACTATTCGACTGTGTCAGTCGAATCGCTCCAGACCGTTTTCCGGGCTTCGGATTCCTGCACTTTCTTGAAGAGCAGCGCGCCTGCGATAGCTACTGCAACAACCAGCAACTTCTTCACATGCACCCCGTTCCGGTTCGGTTTTACCCGAACCATTTTCAAAACCTGTGCAGGTTCCGTGGGCGTACCAGGACTTGAACCTGGGACCTCTTCGTTATCAGCGAAGCGCTCTAACCGCCTGAGCTATACGCCCCGATGCCTCATCGGGCCGAGACATGACTTTACAGCACATCCCGGCCCGATCTCAAATCGAGGCATTTCACCGGTGGATTTCCGGTGAAAATCCGCGGACTAATCGTCCGTGAGGGTCACTCCGATGCCACCTACGAGGGTGGCGGAAATGTTGTACAGCACGGCTGAGAGCATCGACAGTGCGGTCAGCAGGACCACGTTCACCACGGCGATGATGACCGCGAAGGAAGCGACCTGGCCCAGCGAGGCAACCTTCTTCAGTTCGAACCCGCCGCCTTCGGATCCGGCCAGCGTTCCGAGCAGGCTGTCCACCTGGTCGAAGATGCCCGTCAGGTCCAGCACGGTCCACAGGACGATGGCCGCAACGACTGTCACGATGCCCAGGGCAACGGACAGCAGGAAGGCCATCTTTAGCACGGACCAGGGGTCCACCTTGCTGACGAGGAGGCGCGCACGGCGGACCTTCGCCTTCGGGGCCGGTTTGACCAGGCCGGGGGCACCCTGCGCGGAGCCCTGGCCGGGTCGCTGGCCGGGCACGCCGGGCCGCTGGCCCTGGGGGGCCTGGCCCGGAACACCGGGCCGCTGCCCCTGTGCCGGACGCTGGCCAGGGACCACCGGGCGCTGCGCGGGGGCACCCGGCGTCGACGGCCGCTGCTGGGGACGTACGGGGGCGTTCACGCGCGGAGCGGACGCCGGCTGCCTGATCCCGCCGGGAGTGTTGCTGTTCGGCTTGGGATATGAGTCGGAATTACTCACTCGTTACCTCCGGTATTTTCTTCGTCCAGCTCAGCGTCGTCCGATGACTCGTCGGATTCCACGGCCGGTGCTGAATCTGCCTCTGCGGACCCATCATGTGATCCGGCACCTTCAGCCAACGTTACGTCATCCCCGGCGGCTGCCGGGCTTTCAGCCGGGTTTTCCGGGTCGGTGGCTTCCGCCTCCTCGCCCTCCAGGCCGCGTTCACTGTTCCGCGCCACCTCGATGATGCGGTCGTTCTTGTCCGGCTTCGCGAAGATGACGCCCATGGTGTCCCGGCCCTTGGCAGGCACTCCGGCCACCGAGGAACGGACCACCTTTCCGCCTTCCATAACCACAAGGACTTCGTCCTCTTCCTGGACGATGAGGGCACCTACGAGGTGGCCCCGCTCTTCCTGGTATTTTCCAACCTTGATGCCGAGCCCGCCGCGGCCCTGGAGGCGGTATTCCTCCACCGCGGTCCGCTTGGCGTAGCCGCCCTCGGTGACGATGAAGACGAACGAGCCGTCCTTGACGACATCAGCGGCCAGCAGTTCATCATCCTCGCGGAACTTCATGCCGGTCACGCCTGACGTGGCACGGCCCATGGGCCGCAGTGCATCGTCCGTGGCCGTGAAGCGGATGGACTGGCCCATTCGTGAAACCAGCATGAGGTCGTCAGTTTCCGAAACCAGCTGGGCGGAGACGAGTTCATCGCCGTCGCGCAGGTTGATGGCGATCACGCCGGCGGAGCGGTTGGTGTCGTAGTCCTCCAGGCGGGTCTTCTTGACGAGGCCCCGCTTGGTGGCCAGCACCAGGTAAGGAGCGTGCTGGTAGTCCCGGAGATCCAGGACCTGGGCGATGTGCTCATCCGGCTGGAAGGCCAGCAGGTTGGCCACATGCTGGCCCTTGGCGTCACGCCCCGCTTCCACGAGTTCGTAGGCCTTGGCCCGGTAGACGCGCCCCAGGTTGGTGAAGAACAGCAGCCAGTGGTGCGTCGTGGTAACGAAGAAATGCTCCACGACGTCGTCCCCGCGCAGCTGGGCACCCTTGATCCCCTTGCCGCCGCGCTGCTGTGAGCGGTAGTTGTCACTGCGGGTGCGCTTGACGTAGCCGCCGCGCGTGATGGTGACCACCATTTCCTCTTCGGGGATCAGGTCCTCCATGGACATGTCACCGTCGAAGCCCATCAGGATCTTCGTGCGGCGGTCATCCCCGTGCTTGGCCACGATCTCGGAAAGTTCGGTGCTGATGATCTCCCGCTGCCGCTCCTCGGAGGCCAGGATCGAGTTGTACTCTGCGATCAGGGCTTCGAGTTCGGCGTGGCGGTCCTGGATCTTCTGGCGTTCCAGTGCTGCCAGCCTTCGGAGCTGCATGTCCAGGATGGCCCGTGCCTGCAGCTCATCGATGTCCAGCAACTGCATCAGGCCGTCCCTGGCAGCTTCGGTGGTGTTGGACGCACGGATCAAGGCAATGACCTCGTCCAGCATGTCCAGGGCCTTGAGGAGGGCGCGCAGGATGTGCGCTTCTTCCTCGGCCTTGCGCAGGCGGTAGCGGGTCCGGCGGGCGATGACGTCCATCTGGTGGGCGACCCAGTGCCGGATGAAGGCATCGAGGCTCAACGTCCGCGGGACGCCGTCCACAATCGCCAGCATGTTGGCGGCGAAGTTGTCCTGCAGCTGGGTGTGCTTGTAGAGGTTGTTCAGCACCACCTTGGCCACGGCATCACGCTTGAGCACGATCACCAGCCGCTGCCCGGTGCGGCCCGAGGTCTCGTCACGGAGGTCGGCGATGCCGGAGATCTTCCCGTCCTTGACGAGTTCGGCGATCTTGATGGCCAGGTTGTCCGGGTTGGCCTGGTACGGCAGCTCCGTGACCACCAGGCAGGTGCGGCCCTGGAGTTCCTCAACATTCACCACGGCGCGCATCGTGATGGAGCCGCGGCCCGTACGGTAGGCGTCCTCGATGCCCTTGTGGCCCAGGATCGTGGCGCCGGTCGGGAAGTCCGGTCCCTTGATCCGGAGCAGGAGTTCTTCCAGCAGCTCTTCGCGGCTTGCCGTCGGGTTGGCCAGGTACCACTGCACGCCGTCGGCAACCTCGCGGAGGTTGTGCGGCGGAATGTTCGTGGCCATGCCGACGGCGATACCCGAGGAGCCGTTGACCAGCAGGTTGGGGAAGCGGGCCGGCAGGATGGTGGGTTCCTGGTTCTTGCCGTCATAGTTGTCCTGGAAATCGACGGTTTCCTCGTCGATGTCCCGGACCATTTCCATGGCCAGCGGGGCCATCTTCGTTTCCGTGTACCGCGGTGCAGCCGCGCCGTCGTTACCCGGCGAACCGAAGTTCCCCTGCCCCAGCGCCAGGGGGTAGCGCATGGTCCAGTCCTGGATCAGGCGGACCAGGGCATCGTAGATGGCTGTGTCGCCGTGCGGGTGGTACTGGCCCATGACCTCGCCCACCACACGGGCGCACTTGTTGAAGGAGCGGTCCGGGCGGTAGCCGCCGTCGAACATGGCGTAGAGAACGCGGCGGTGGACGGGCTTCAGGCCGTCGCGGACGTCCGGCAGCGCGCGTCCGACAATAACGGCCATGGCGTAGTCCAGGTAGGACCGCTGCATTTCCGTCTGCAGATCCACCTGCTCCACGCGGTCCACCAGCACATCGCCCTCCAGGACGGGCTCGACGGGTCCGGCGGAGTCCGCGGGAACCTCGGGTGTTTCGTCACTCATAGTCTATATTTTCCGTTTCAGGTATATGTCGCTTCAGGGATATTTAGGCTCTTGTGGAGCTCTAGATATCCAGGAACCGGACATCCTTGGCGTTCTGCTGAATGAAGTTTCGGCGTGATTCAACGTCCTCGCCCATCAGCACGGTGAAGATCTGGTCAGCCGCGAGGGCGTCGTCCATGGTGACCTGCAGGAGTGTGCGGTGGTCGGGGTCCATGGTGGTGTCCCACAGTTCCGTGTAGTCCATCTCGCCAAGGCCCTTGTAGCGCTGGATACCGTTGTCCTTCGGGATGCGGCGCCCGGCGGCCTGGCCGGCAACAAGCCGGGCATCGCGTTCGCGGTCGCTGTAGACGTAGTCGTGCGGAGCATTGGACCACTTGATGCGGTACAGCGGCGGCTGGGCCAGGTATACGTATCCGTTTTCAATCAGCGGGCGCATGTACCGGAACAGCAGCGTCATCAGCAGCGTCGTGATGTGCTGCCCGTCAACGTCGGCATCGGCCATGAGGACGATTTTGTGGTACCGGAGCTTGCTGAGGTCGAAGTCCTCGCCAATACCCGTACCAAATGCCGTGATCATGGACTGGACCTCGTTGTTGCCGAGGGCCTTGTCCAGCCGTGCCCGTTCCACGTTCAGGATCTTGCCGCGCAGCGGGAGGATGGCCTGCGTTTCGGGGTTGCGGCCGCGCTTGGCGGAACCGCCGGCGGAGTCGCCCTCCACGATGTAGACCTCGCACTTCTCCGGGTCCTTGGACGAGCAGTCGGAGAGCTTGCCCGGCATGCCGAAGGACTCCAGCGGGCTCTTGCGGCGCGCGTTGTCGCGGGCCTTGCGGGCTGCCATCCGGGCCTGGGCTGCGGAAATCGCCTTGCGGATCACATCGCGTGCCGGGCCGGGATTGCGCTCCAGCCAGTCGCCCAGGCCGTCGGTGACCACGCGCTGGACGAAGCCCTTGACCTCGGAGTTGCCGAGTTTGGTCTTGGTCTGGCCTTCAAACTGCGGTTCCGCCAGCTTCACGGAAATGACGGCGGTGAGTCCTTCACGGATGTCATCACCGGTGAGGTTGTCATCCTTTTCCTTGATGATGTTCTTCTCGCGCGCGTAGCGGTTGATGAGCGACGTCATCGCGGCCCGGAAGCCCTCTTCGTGGGTGCCGCCCTCATGGGTGTTGATGGTGTTGGCATAGGTGTGGACGCTTTCGGAGTACGCATTGGTCCACTGCATCGCCATTTCCAGGGCGATCTTCCGTTCCTTGTCCTCGGTTTCGAAAGCGATGACATCCTCGTGGACAACATCAACCTTCTTGCCCGAGTTAAGGTGCTTCACGTAGTCCAGCAGGCCGTCGTCGTACTGGTACACAACCGTGCGGAATTCGGCGGCCACTTCACCCTCGGTGGGAACGGCGTCGAGATCCAGGTCCTCGTCCTCCGAGCCTTCCTGAGCAACGCGGCGTTCGTCCGTCAGCGTGATGCGCAGGCCCTTGTTGAGGAACGCCATCTGCTGGAAGCGGGCACGAAGCGTCTCGAAGTCGAATTCCGTGACCTCAAAAATGCTGGCGTCCGGATAGAAGGTCTGGGTGGTCCCGGTCTGGTCCGTCTCTTCACCCTGGACCAGGCTGCCCTGGGGCTTGCCGCCGTCGGCGAAGGACATCCGCCAGACGTGGCCCTGGCGCCGGACTTCGGTATCCACCCGGCTGGAGAGGGCATTCACCACTGAAATACCCACGCCGTGGAGGCCGCCGGAAACGGCATATCCGCCACCGCCGAACTTTCCGCCGGCGTGCAGGATGGTCATTACAACCTCAACCGTGGGCTTGTGCTCGGTGGGGTGCATGTCCACCGGGATGCCGCGGCCGTCATCAACCACTTTGACGCCGCCGTCGGCCTGGAGAACAATCTCAATGTGGGTGCAGTAGCCTGCCAAGGCCTCATCCACGGAGTTGTCCACCACTTCATACACAAGGTGGTGGAGTCCGCGGGGTCCCGTGGACCCGATATACATGCCGGGACGTTTCCGAACAGCTTCCAGTCCTTCAAGGACGGTGATGTCGCTCGCACCGTATCCCTTGCGTTCGGCTGCCTCCGCCGGCGCATCAGTTGTACGGGCATCCTCAGCTGCGGGTTCCACTGCCGGGATATCTGCATTGTCGTTAGCCACAGGCGCTTTCGACTCCTCTGTATTCGTATGGCCGGCCGTCACCGTCTCCGATAGAAGAGGCTCCTGCCAACAGGCACGTCACTGATAACGCCGATTACTTCGTTGACTGGCGGAACCGTGCCCCGGCCGCAGGAAAAGCGCCGAAAAACGGACTCAGTCAACGTTTCACCGGCGCCCAGTTATCTACCCCGATTCTACCGTGCTGGAGAGCGTAATCCCGCATTCCAGGGCCGCAAACGCGCGGGAATATGGTGCTGACAGGCCATTGGCCCCGCCTGCAAGGCTCCAGGGGTACCGTCTCTGGGTTCCTATACGGCCCAGGGGCGTTAGAGCGCCCTACACGCCGTTTGGCCATTTTTCAAGGGTCGGGGACGGCGGCGGCGGAAATCCGGCGGGCCGCCACAGCCGGTTGCTATCCGTAAGTGTCCCGGGGACCGCGGCCGTTGACTGTCCGTCCGCCCTTCCGCCAGCTTGGCGCCGCAGGCCCGAGGACCTGGATCTTGGTCACGACGCCTTCGCCCAGTTCGCTCCGGAATTTCTCGAGGAGACTGAAGCTGAGCAGGCGCAACTGGGTTGCCCACGCGGTGGAATCGCACCGCACGTGGAGCGTGGTGTCGGTAAAGCTTTCCGGCGTGCAGTGTGCCGAAATTTCGGGGCCCACGAGCGTGCCCCACTCGGCCATCACGGATCCGACGGCAACCGGCGAAGTCCAGCCCCGTTCGGCCACGAGGCGTCCCACCACTTTCCCCAGACCCAACGGGTCGCGGCCCGTGCCGTGGAACTGGGTGAAGCCCCGTGTTCCGCCGGCGCTGCGTCCCGGCTTCTTGGCTCCGCCTCCGGGCAGCGGGGACTTGCGCCGGATTTCGCCGCGGGCAGCGGCAGCTTCGCGCATCCGGTTAAGCGCCGCCTGGGGCGCATCTATTTCGTCGGGATCGCGGCCCGGCTGCAGGCCGCCAGCATCCTTACTCATCGGGATTCCGACTCATCGATTCCTCCGGGGACCACCTTCACCCGCCGCCCGGCCAGTTCTTCCGGTATGTCGGCGTCGACGGCGGCGGTCACCAGCACCTGTTCGGCACCGGATACTATTGCCGCCAGTTTACGCCGCCGCTGGACGTCGAGTTCGGCAAACACATCGTCGAGGATGAGGATCGGTGCGGACCCGCCGGTGCGGGCGTCATCGAGCATCACGTAGTAGGACGCCAGCCGCAGGGAGAGGCACATGGACCATGTTTCGCCGTGCGAGGCATACCCCTTGGCCGGCGCTTCGCCGAGGATGAGTTCGACGTCGTCCCGGTGCGGACCCACCAGGGAAACGCCCCGTTCCAGTTCCTTGCGCCGGGAGGCCGCAAAAGCCTGCACATAGCGTTCGGTCAGGTCCTCAACGGACAGTTCCCGGAGGTCTTCGACGCGTTCGACGGCGGCGGGTTCCGCAGCGAAACCCGGGCCGGCGCCGTCGTCGTCCATCATGTCTTGGAGCGTGGACCGGTAGATCGCGTCCGCTTCCTTGGACCCGTCGGTCAACTGCGCGTAAGCCTCTTTCAGGTGGGGTCGGATCCTTTCCACCAGTTCCAGCCGGGCGTGCAGCAACTCGGCACCGGCCCTGGCCATGTGCTGGTCCCACACATCCAGGGTTGCCTCGTGCCCGGCAGTGAATTTACCGGTCCGGCCTGATTTGAGAAGGGCGTTGCGCTGCTTGAGCACACGATCATAATCAGTCCGCGTGGCGGAATGCCGCGGCATGAGGCTGACCAGCAACTCGTCCAGGAAACGCCGGCGGTTGGAGGGATCACCCTTCACCAGGGCAAGGTCCTCCGGCGCAAAAAGCACCGTCTGGCAGATGCCCAGGATGTCCCGGGCACGGACTGGGTTACTGCGGTTGATGCGTCCGCGGTTGGCACGGCTTCCGTTGATTTCCAGTTCCAGCACAGTGGACTGCTCGCCCCGAACCAGCTTGGCCCGGATCAGTGCCCGTTCGGTACCAAAGCGCAGAAGCGGAGCATCCGAACTGACACGGTGCGAACTCAGCGTGGCCAAGTACCCGATGGCCTCCATAAGGTTGGTCTTGCCGATGCCGTTGTACCCCACGAGGACCGTCACTCCGGGTTCGAAGGAGAGGTCCACCTGGGCATAGCTGCGAAAATCGGTCAGCGAAAGCTTTTCTAGGTACACGCCGTCTTCAGGATTCCGGGACTGCTCGGACTGCTGCTACTTGGCCGGGCGGGTGGCATGCCCGCCGAACTGGTGCCGCAGGGCGGACACCATCTTCATGGCCGGGGAATTGTCCTCGCGGGAGGAGAAACGCGCAAACAGCGCAGCTGTAATGGCCGGGGCAGGAACGGCGTTGGCGATTGCCTCCTCAACGGTCCAGCGGCCTTCCCCGGAATCCTCGACGTAGTCATCGATCGAGGCCAGGCCCGGGTCCTCGTCCAGTGCCTTCACCATAAGGTCCAGCAGCCAGGAGCGGACAACGGTCCCCTTCTGCCAGGCGCGGAAGGTTCCCGGCAGGTCGGTCACGATGTCCTTGGCGGCCAGCAGCTCATAGCCTTCCGCATAGGCCTGCATCAGCCCGTATTCGATGCCGTTGTGCACCATCTTCGCGTAATGGCCTGCACCGATGCCGCCAACGTGGACGAAGCTGTCCGCGCGGTCGCCTTCGGGACGGAGCGCATCGAATGCGGGCATCGCCCGTTCGATGTCGGCGGCATCGCCGCCGGCCATCAGTCCGTAACCGTTTTGCAGGCCCCAGACTCCGCCGGACACACCGCAGTCAGCGAACCGGATGCCCTTCTCGGCCAGCGCGGCACCATGCTTTTGGTCTTCCGTGAAGCGGGAGTTGCCGCCGTCGATCACCAGGTCGCCGGCGTCGAGCTTGGAACCCAGTTCGGTGATCACCGCATCAGTGATTTCGCCGGCCGGAACCATGACCCAGATGACGCGCGGAGCCGGAACGGCTGCGATGAGCTCGTCCACGGTGGCGACGTCCGTGACGTCAGGGTTGCGGTCGAAGCCGGTGACCTCAATGCCCCCCTTGCGCAGCCTCTCGCGCATGTTGAAACCCATTTTTCCAAGGCCGATCAGTCCGATGTGCACGGTAGGAACTCTTTTCTGCGCTGGTGTGGTGGAGGGACTGCGATGGCGGGCCCAACTGGGTCGCATTAGATGTCGTTTTGGGTGCCCATAACGACATCAGCTGCTACCTAGTTGGGGAGGCGCACCGGCATGACCAGGTAACGGTAGTCGTCCTGGTCTTCGCCGTCGGCGTCGGCCTGTGCCGTGATCATGGCGGGCTTGGGTGCTGTGGTGAAGGAGAACCGGACGTACTTGGTTTCGATGACGCTGAGGCCTTCGATGAGGTAGTGCGGGTTGAACGCAACCGTGATCTCATCGCCGGTCAGCTGTGCTTCCAATTCTTCCGACGCCTGGGCGTCCTCGCCGGTGCCGGCGTCGAGGTGGAGCTGGCCTTCGGTGAACGCCAGCCGGACCGGGGTGTTGCGCTCGGCAACGAGGGAGACGCGCCGGACGGCTTCGACCAGTTCCTGGGTCTGGACAGTTGCGTGAATCGGTGTGGCATCCGGGAACAGCGAACGGATTTTGGGGTAGTCGCCGTCCACCAGCAGGGACGTGGTGGTGCGTCCGCCGCTTTCGAATCCGATCAGCCGGCTGTCATCGTCGGCGAGTGCGAGGTTGATGTCGCCGCTGTTGCCGAGAGTTTTGGCAACTTCGTTGAGGGTCTTGGCCTTGACCAGGGCGCTGGTGGAGATCCCGGGGGTAACGGGCTTCCACGGCACTTCGCGCATGGCCAAACGGTAGCGGTCTGTTGCGAGGAGGGTGATGAGATCGTCTTCGATCTCCATCCGAACGCCCGTGAGGATCGGTAGGGTGTCGTCCTTGCTGGCGGCGATGATCACCTGGGACACGGCCTGGGCGAAGGAGTCACCCGGAACTGTTCCGCTGATGGTGGGCAGCGCGGGCAGCGGCGGGTACTCCGCCTCGGGCATGGTTGCGAGGTGGAAGCTGCTGCGACGGCAGGTGAGCGTGACCTTGTTGCCGTCGGTTTCGACCTCAACAGGGGCGGACGGCAGGCTTCTGCAGATGTCCGCAAGGAGGCGGCCGGAGACCAGGATGGTGCCTTCAACGCTGATATCAGCCGGGATTTCAAGCCGGGCCGACGTTTCGTAGTCGAAGCTCGAGAGGCTGACCGTGCCGGCCTCAGCCTTGAGAAGGAGCCCGGAAAGCACGGGAACCGGCGGCCGCGGAGACAACGACCGGGCGGTCCATGTGACGGCTTCTGCCAGGACGTCCCGTTCGACTCTGAACTTCACGGAAGGGTGCCGCCTTTCATTGCTGCTGCCATTTTCTGAACGGGAACTCCCACAGGGAGTTCGAAAACCTTGCCCCCGGACACCGGAACCTGCATGGTCCGCGCTTGCTGAACCACAAACAGACCCAAGGATGGGAGCGCTGCTGACAGCTTAGCCGGAAGATTCCCGTTTGCCCCATCCCTGGCCGGGACGCCGGCCCTTCGGGGCCGAGGCCACGAGGCTGTCCGGGGGAGGGAACGAGATTGTTGTTTGAGGGAAATTCAATTTTTTGGGATTAGTAGTGTTAATAACTGCTGTGGAAACTGTGGATAACCCTGTTTCACGGCACGATTCCGCGGTTAAGCCCTGTTCATCCGCTGTGGGCGACGCAGGTTTTAAACAGGGTGTGGATGGGGACAACTTTTTCGGCCGTTTCGCTGATCCACAGATGCCTTAAGGGTTTTAAGCCCATTAACCGCGGTTGTCCCCTTAACTATCCACAGGCTTATCCACATGTGCCTGTTAATAAGGTAAGGAGGCGGAGGCGAAGCCGGGCTTAGGAATCCCGCTGCTGCTGCTTGATCCGGTTGGTCAGCTCCGTAACCTGGTTGTAGATCACACGGCGCTCGGCCATCAGTTCACGGATCTTGCGGTCTGCGTGGATCACGGTGGTGTGGTCCCTGCCGCCGAGCTCCTGGCCGATCTTCGGAAGCGACATGTCCGTCAGCTCCCGGCACAGGTACATGGCGATCTGGCGTGCGGTCACCAGGGTGCGGGTCCGGGACTTGCTGCAGAGTTCCTCCATGCTGAGCTTGAAGTAGTCAGCTGTCTGGGTCAGGATCTGCGCCGACGTGATCTCCTGGGCGCCGTCGTCCGTGATGAGGTCCTTGAGGACCATCTCGGCGAGGGCAACGTCCACCGGCTGCCGGTTCAGGCTGGCGAAGGCCGTGACCCGGATGAGTGCGCCCTCAAGTTCACGGATGTTGCTGGAAATTTTGGACGCGATGTACTCCAGGGCGTCATCCGGTGCAGACAGACCTTCGCTGAGGGCCTTCTTGCGGAGGATCGCGATCCGGGTTTCCAGCTCGGGCGGCTGGATGTCGGTCAGCAGGCCCCACTCGAAACGGGACTTCATCCTGTCTTCGAATCCGGCCAGCAGCTTGGGCGGCTGGTCCGAGGTGATGACAACCTGCTTGTTGTTGTTGTGGAGCGCGTTGAACGTGTGGAAGAACTCCTCCAGCGTGCGGTCCTTGCCGGCCAGGAACTGGATGTCATCAATCAGCAGCACATCCACGTTGCGGTACGTGGTCTTGAAGCTGGTGCCTTCATCGTCCCGGATGGAGTTGATGAAGTCGTTGGTGAATTCTTCGGAGTTGACGTAGCGGACGCGGATGCCGCTGTAGAGCCGGCGGGCGTAGTGTCCGATCGCGTGCAGCAGGTGGGTTTTTCCCAGACCCGAGTCACCGTAGATGAACAGCGGGTTGTAGGCCTTGGCCGGTGCCTCGGCGACGGCGACGGCGGCCGCATGCGCAAACCGGTTCGAGGAACCGATCACGAACGTGTCGAAGACGTACTTCGGGTTGAGCCTGCCGAATTCATGGGAAGTGCTCGGCAGCATGGGCTGCGGCTTCTGCTCCACCATGGGATCGGTTGCGAGGGAAAGTTCGACGGCGGGCTCCGGCTCCACATGGAGGGGCACCAGATCGGTGTCCACGTCGATAGCGCAGCGGATGTCGTCGGAAAAGACGTTGTGCAGGGCATCGTCAAGGGCTTCCTTGACCTGCGTCTGCAGGACTTCGCGGGTGAGTTCGTTGGGCACAGCGACCAGGAGGGTTGAACCGATCAGTCCTTGCGCCTGGGCGAGGATTACGAAGCCGCGCTGCCGGGGTGAAACCCGGTGGTCCTGCTCCAGAAGGCTCACAACCCGCCGCCAGGAACTTCCGACAGTATTCGCGTGGTTGGCTTCGTCTACTGTCATCAATCAGTTCCTCAAACTTGCTTGCCTGCATTACCTGCAGCCACAAGTCCTGAACCAGGGGCTGGTTCCGGCTTATATCCACAGGGTTATGCACAGAGCGTGGATAATCGGCTACTGAGCCACTCTAGGGGATGAAAAGCCTAGAAGATAGCTGGGTAGAGCCTTGTGGATAATTACACCGTTGTGGTTCGAAAACGGGCCCTGTGAGCCACTTCATCCACAGGCTGTGGGCTGAGGTTAACCACAGCAGGTGCAGGGCAGTGAGGGGCAGCCCGGTTTGACTACCGGATGCTTTTTGGCCTAACGTTGTGAAGTCCTTTGTGTCCGCTTTTCGACCTCATTTGAATCTCTCTGACGTTCGCGTCCTACGAGCCGAGGGCAGCGTGTGCACATACAAAACTTAGCGTCGGCCAGTTCTTCCCCTTTTTGATCGGGTGGGCGCACCTTTGATCCACTGGAGTAACTAACGTGAGCAAGCGGACTTTTCAGCCGAATAACCGCCGTCGAGCCAAGAAGCACGGCTTCCGCCTTCGTATGCGTACCCGTGCCGGCCGTGCCATCCTGGCAGCCCGTCGTGGCAAGGGCCGCACCGAACTGTCGGCCTAAATACACTGACTCGTCGGTCAACATCCCTTTGCGAGTTTAACGGTGCTAGCCACCAGGAACCGTCTGAGGACTTCAACCGATTTTTCAACAACTGTACGTTCCGGCGTCCGCAATGGACGCCGGAACGTAGTGTTATATACGGTAGCTATTGCTGCTGACGAACCAAGCCGGATCGGATTCATCGTTTCCAAGAGTGTCGGGAACGCTGTTGTCAGGAACCTCGTTAAGAGGAGACTGAGGGAAGCCGGCGCTTTGTCGTTGCAGGAATACGGTACCGGGTTCGCCATTGTGGTCCGGGCACTGCCTGCGGCCGCGGCTGCCAGTTGGGACCAACTGCTGGCAGATTACAATGCCGCTCTGGAAACGACCATGAAACGGCTGGGCGGCCGCCTTCCTCGGGCCGCGTCAGCGGTTTCACGGGAAACAACACAGGAAGGGACACCGCGTGCGTAACTCCATTGCCGCCGTCGTCCACTTCCTCAAACCGGCAGCGGTCCTGGTGGGCACAGTGCTCTGGAACCTGCCCCGCAACTTTCTCATTCTGCTGCTGAAGGCCTACCGCAAGGTGATTTCGCCCTTGTACGGTCAGGTCTGCCGCTTCTTTCCTTCGTGCTCGGCGTACGCCCTCGAGGCAATCACGGTGCATGGCGCCGTCAAGGGAAGCTGGCTTGCGGCCCGGCGCCTGTTGCGCTGTCATCCTTGGAACGCCGGCGGAGTGGACCATGTCCCCGCCGGTCACCGCCACTGGCCCGAAAACCGGACCCCCACAATTGTTGTGCTGAACAACCCGGACAAGTACCTGGCTGCTCAGACTGATGGAGAAGGCCGCACTGCGGCCTGACGAATAGGGATATCGTATGGACTTCTTTGAAACAATCATGTTTCCGTTCAAGTGGCTCGTGTCCATCATCATGGTGGGCTTCCATGAGGGACTGAGCACCATTGGCCTGCCGGCGGCGAACGGCTGGACCTGGACGCTGTCCATCATCGGGCTGGTGCTGGTCATTCGTGCCGCCCTGATCCCCGTGTTCGTCAAGCAGATCAAGGCCCAGCGCGGAATGCAGCTCCTGCAGCCGGACCTGAAGAAGCTGCAGGACAAGTACAAGGGCAAGACGGACCAGCTGTCCCGCCAGGCCATGGCCCAGGAACAGATGGCCATGTACAAGAAGCACGGAACCAACCCGTTCTCGGCCTGCCTGCCCATGCTGATCCAGATGCCCTTCTTCTTCGCCCTGTTCCAGGTGCTGTCCGGCATCACGGCGGCCCGCGATAAGGGTGCCGGCATTGGCGCCATGAGCCACGAACAAGTTGTCCAGTTCGATGAGTCGAGTATTTTCGGTGCTCCGCTGTCCGCCACCCTGCTTCACGGCACACCTGCGGGCGGCAACGTGGTGGCTGTCTGGACGCTCTCGATCGTGATGATCCTGGCCATGACGGCGTCGCAGTTCATCACGCAGAAGCAGATCATGGCCAAGAACATGTCCGAAGAGGCAATGGCCAGCCCGTTCATGCGCCAGCAGAAGATGATGCTTTACATCCTGCCTATCGTCTTTGGCGTGGGTGGCATCAACTTCCCCATCGGTGTCCTCATCTACTGGACCACCACCAACCTCTGGACCATGGCGCAGCAGTTCTTCGTCATCCGCCGCATGCCGACGCCGGGATCCCCCGCCGCCAAGGCCCTCGCCGAGCGCCGTGCCGCCAAGGGCCTTCCGGCCCTGCCCATTCTGGGAGGCAAGAAGGCCGACGTCGAGGCTGAAGCTGCCGCTGCTGCCGCGGTCGCCGAGGCCAAGAGCCAGCGCATCCAGCCACAACGTAAGAACAGGAAGAAGAAGTAATGTCTGTCGATAGCACCGAAAACGCCGTTTCCGCCGAGGCCATTGAAGACCAGGACGACGCCCAGGATGAGATCCAGGATGCAGGCAAGGGGTCTTCGGCAAGCCGGTTGGAAGAAGAAGGCGACGTCGCAGCCGACTACCTGGAAGAACTGCTGGACATCGCCGACATTGACGGAGATATCGACATCGAGGTCCGCAACGGACGGACCTACATTTCCATCGTGGCAGAGGAAGAATCTGCTGGCCTTGAAAGCCTCGTTGGCCGCGACGGTGAAGTGCTCGAAGCTCTGCAGGAGCTGACCCGGCTTTCGGTCCTTTCCGCCACCGAGAACCGTTCCCGCTTGGTGCTGGACATCAACGGATACCGCCAGGAGCGCGCGGGCCACCTGCAGAAGATTGCCGAGGACGCCGTGGCTTCCGTGAAGGAATCCGGTCAGGCTGTGGCACTGGAGCCGATGAGCGCCTACGAGCGGAAGATTGTCCACGACGCTGTGGCCGATCTCGGGTTCGTCAGCGAATCCGAAGGCGAAGGTGCCGGGAGGCACATCGTTGTCTCCGCAGACTGAAGATTCCGGGACGCTGACAATGGTTGACATTACCGACGCCGAACTGAAGGCGGCTGAGGCCATCTTTGGCGACCGCCTCGAGCTGGCCAAGCGCTACGTGGAGCACCTGGCCACGTCCGGTACTGAACGTGGCCTTATCGGACCGCGGGAGATTCCCAGGCTCTGGAGCCGGCACGTTCTGAACTGCGCCGTGATCGAGCGGGAAATTGCTAAAGGCAGCCATGTTGCGGATGTTGGCAGCGGTGCCGGACTGCCGGGACTGTGTTTGGCAATTGCGCGGCCTGACCTCGAACTGACCCTCATCGAACCGCTGGAACGCCGGGTGATCTGGCTTCAGGAGGTTGTGGACGACCTCGGGCTGAGCAACGTGACGGTCATGCGCACGCGCGCTGAACTGGCCGTGGGTATGGTGAATGCCGACGTTGTCACCGCCCGTGCGGTGTCGGCTCTGTCCAACCTTGCCGGCCTGACGATCCCCCTGCTCGCTGGCAAGGGCGAGGTTGTGGCTATCAAAGGACGCAGCGCCGGGGAAGAGATCGAGAAGGCTGCCAAAGCGATCCGCAAGCTCGGCGGCGTACAGACGTCCGTAGTGGTAGTCGGCGAGGACATCCTCGAGGAACCCACCACTGTGGTCCGAATCATCGTTAATAAGACGCAAAAGATTGCCTAACCGCTGGCCCGGTGCCGCAGGACTTTTGGGGGAACCAGTTAGGCTAGTGAACGGCAGAAAAAGCCGAATGAGAGTGAGTGTGTCACAGTGACCAGTAGCGAAGCCTCCACACAGCGGATCCCCCCGTTCGTGTCCCTGGGGTCCGCACGGGCCATGGTTGCGCCCTCAATTGCGCCCACGGATTCGTGGAATCACCTGAATTCGGTTACAAACCGGTCCAAGTCCGCGGCAGTTTCACGTGAAACTGACTCGGTCAGCGGAAACATCATGGACACCATTGATGACTCGAGCCCGATTGCCCGGGACCTGGCCCATGAAAACAAACGCCGCGAACGGTTGATTGGACGGCAGCTTCCCAAGCCGGAGAAGACACGTATCTTCACGGTGTCGAACCAGAAGGGCGGGGTCGGCAAGACAACCACCACGGTCAACATTGCCGCTGCCCTTGCTGCCGCCGGGTTGAATGTCCTGGTCATCGACATCGATCCCCAGGGGAACGCCTCCACGGCTCTAGGCATCGAACACCATGCGGACGTCGACAGCATCTATGACGTCCTGATCAACGACGTCCCCCTCAAAGACGTGGTGGCCCCGTGCCCCGATATCGCCAACCTGATCTGTGCACCCGCCACCATTCACCTGGCCGGCGCTGAAATTGAGCTTGTTTCCCTCGTCGCCAGGGAGCAGCGGCTCCGACGCGCGATTGATGTTTACGCCAAGGAACGCGAGAAGTCGGGCGAGGCCCGTCTTGACTACATCTTCATTGACTGCCCGCCGAGCCTTGGCCTTCTGACGGTCAACGCCTTCTGCGCCGCCAACGAGGTCCTGATTCCCATCCAATGCGAGTACTACGCTCTGGAAGGCCTCAGCCAGCTGCTGAAGAACATTGAGATGATCCAGAAGCACCTCAATGCAGAGCTGGTTGTTTCCACCATTCTTCTCACCATGTATGACGGCCGGACGAACCTGGCCGCGCAGGTGGCAGCCGAAGTTCGTCAGCACTTCCCGGACCAGGTCCTCGGTGCCGTGGTGCCGCGATCGGTCAGGATCTCCGAGGCTCCCAGTTACCAGCAGACTGTGATGACGTACGACCCCTCCTCCAGCGGTGCACTGTCCTACTTGGAAGCCGCAGCCGAAATCGCTGAACGTTAGAATTTTCAACAATTGCACTAGCCAGAGCCGGGTCTGCCGGGCTCTTCCATTGGAGGGATTTATCCATGAGCGATAAGCGACGCGGCCTCGGTCGTGGTCTTGGCGCACTCATTCCAAGTTCCGCTCCGGCTAACGCTTCCGGCAACGGCACAGCGCCTTCACGACCAGTGGACTTGTTCTTTCCCGAGGCACGCAAGACGTCCACGGCCGCTGCCGTTCCCGTGGAAGAGGAAACGCCAGCGCCGGCTTCCCCGGCACCCAAAAAGTCTGTCGGCAGCGCATCACCGTCTGAGTCGAAGGTTCCGGCTGAATCCAAGGCTCCTGCCCGGAAGTCCGCGGCCAAGCCTGCCGCAGCCAAGCCGGCCGCTGCGGAGAAACCCGACGAGGATGAGGCGGCTCCATCAGCGACTGCAATTGTCACCGATGCCGGACCTGAACTGGTAGAAGTCCCGGGCGTCAGGTTCGCGGAAATTCCGGTCGGCGACATTCACCCGAACCGCAAACAGCCCCGCTCCGTCTTCGATGAGGACGACATGGCGGAGCTGGTTCACTCCGTCCGCGAAATCGGCGTTCTTCAGCCAATTGTGGTCCGGACCTCAACCGAAAAGGGTGGCGAACCGTTTGAGCTCGTCATGGGTGAGCGTCGGTGGCGTGCAGTACAGGCCGCAGGGCTGGAAACCATCCCTGCAATCGTCAGGGACACCACCGATGATGACCTGCTTCGAGATGCACTCCTCGAAAACCTGCACCGCAGCCAGCTGAATCCCCTTGAAGAAGCGGCCGCCTACCAGCAGCTGTTGGAGGACTTCGGTACGACTCATGAGCAGCTCGCGGATCGAATTGGCCGTTCCCGCCCGCAGGTTTCGAACACCTTGCGCCTCCTGAAGCTGCCGCCGCTGGTCCAGCGAAGGGTCGCCGCGAGTGTGCTGTCCGCAGGTCACGCACGGGCATTGCTTGCCCTTCCCGATGCAGCGGCCATGGAACGCCTGGCACAGAAGATTGTCGCGGAGGGAATGTCCGTTCGGGCAACCGAGGAAGCTGTCACTCTGTATCAGAGTCCGGCAACCACCTCCAAGAACAATGTCCCCCGTCCAGGCGCTCGTCATGAACGCCTTGACTACCTTGCATCGTCCTTGTCGGATCGACTGGATACAAATGTAAAGATCTCTCTCGGTGCCCGAAAAGGCCGCGTGAGTATCGAATTTGCCAGCGTGGAGGACTTGAACCGGATCATGGAAGTTCTTTCACCGGGATCTGAGAACTAGATCTAAGCAAGCGGAGAGGGTCTGTTTCACGTGAAACAGGCCCTCTTTTTGTTTGTCCTCTGCCCCTTGTTGGCGAGGCAGCTCCGAAAGTAGCCGTAGGTAATGCCTTGTTCGCATCGAGTTTAGGTTTCAGGGGACCCCTATGAGGCCGGCAGCCTATGACGTAGGGGCGCCAGCCCGTGGTCTGTCGCCAACCGCAGGTTATCCATTGCGGAGCCCGCCGCTTTCGAGATCGTTGCTGTGCTCCTATACGTGGACTTAGGTGTCCTAAGGGTCGCCCACGCGTCCTTGGCACGGGCCCAAACGGCCCGGAGTGCCGGTCTACGGCGCGTGGGCTTCAACGCTGAAGACCTTCGACAGGACCGTAGTTTGCGAGCCAGACGGGCCCATAGAGCGCCCGACGACCGGAATGTGGCGTGAATGGCTCTGGCTGCCCACCTCGGCTTGTCGTGGCACCGCCTGGCCTGGGTGCCGCCTGGGCGAAACCGAGATAGGGCAAGGTCGGGATCTGATGGGATTGTCTTCGGCGAGTGAAAGTGCCGCTACCAGCTGATCGTGTGATTTTGGGGCTGTCGATTCATTCGGAGATGGTTCGCTGGGTTGCGGCAGCCACGCCAGATCGGCTTGTTATCGCCATGCATTCTGGTGGGGGTGTCGCCGGCGTTGTACTTGTGGAGGTAGAAAGGGGGCAGTGAAGCCAGAAGGGTGCGGTTGTTGACGCCGTTTAGGACAGATTCATACATCCGGAGCACATCGTCGACGCATGACAGTTTGTCCTTCTCTGGCCAACATGGAGAGTTTTTGGGGCTTCTGCAGAGCCCCTCTCGCCGAGTCGGCGCAACGGATTCGTCTCCCTCTGCGAGATTCTAGGGAGTGGCGTAGATTGGTTCGAACTGTTGCGTGAAGGGATGGCCGTGCTGTTTCACGTGGAACCGAGGCGCACATTTGCTCAGTTGTACCAGTATTCTCGGGAAGGGCCAGGACGTGATCGCGGCATGATGAGGCAGCAAACAGGACACCCTTAGCAGCGTGACTTCCGCTGACTGTGCCTTCCTCTACGTATACCTCCGTCGGATGTTCAGTGGGTGCGTGCTTCGCTTGGACTGTGGAAAGCGTGCAGGAACTGGGAGTAGCTTAGTCTTCACTGTTGGCGCGCAAGAGTAAACGAGACTGAGGGAATTCCGGTCCGTGGTGAGGACAGTAGGGCTGTCGGCTATTTCGCTCAATTTCGTGGCTGACGTCAGAACCAGAACTTCTTCGATGGAGGGTTCGTCGTTCCGGACCAGCCCCAAGACCGGGCAAGGAAGCAGCCTGGGAATGGCCCAAGGGGTAGCCGATCCTGGCATAGCTCGGAGTGGGATGAGGTCATCGGCCACTCCCCCGAAGCGCCAGCGTTTAGAGCTAAGCAATTCGCATTGCGCCTGCTGGGAAAGCCGCTGATGTTTCACGTGAAACGTGGATGTGGGCGGTGAATCCAGGTCACCATCGCCATTTGTCATTCCCGACTGCCGGAAGGTGCTTCTGCGCTGCGTCCGTGAACCCACCCCGAATACCGGGCACTACTGCCGGGTGGTGTCCTGTGGGGAACCGGTCAACAAGAGTTGCCAGAGGCCTGCCCGGGGGAAGCTTGGAAACTCTCGCTGAGGCATTGTGACTTCGTCAACCTGCGGCGGAAGAGCTACGGTCCATGGAGACTGGGATGGTGCATTGGAAACTGGACGTTCGCAGATAGGTTCCGGAGTGTCCGAAAATCTGATTAGTCAGGTCAGATCAGGCCAGTTGTATTCCGACGGCAGGCGCAACGAGAGATGAGGACGTCGGTGCCACTACGTGCTCCATGGTTGCCGCGCGGTCGACGATGGAGACTGATTCGACGCCCGGCTCCTCCCCGCGGAAGTGCTGAGAACAGGCATGGCCGCCATGACGGACCGCGATTGTCGGATGGTGCTGCAGCTGCACAGTGAGATCGGCTCCACCTGAGTGAACGCTCGAGGCACGCGTAAAGATGGGGCCGATGGCTGTATGCAGCATCCGTGCCAGGATGACCTCCTCGGTTCGCCTGGCTATGTCGCACAGGATGAATGACCTTGCGCCGACCGGAGGATCAGTTCCTTCCACGGTCGCACCTTTCTGGCCCTCCCCTGTTCATCCGCACGCAGTAACAAGCCGAGTTCAAAGCTCCAGCGACGGCTGCGTTCAACGTGGAGAGCCGTCGTACGGGGCCGCTGTTAGGTGCCCGCATGAATCGATCGGTGCCTTGTCTGCCGCGTTGACAGGGTCGTCGATGGCGGGGTGACCGGTGCATAACCCGGTGGATATCATTGTGGATAACTTTGTGGACAATGGATCGGCCCCCTCCGATCGTGGGGATGCTTCAGGGTCGTTCATTCAAAGCTTGCATGGCGTAGCGCTGCCAACGGATACCCGTGTTTCACGTGAAACATGACAAGTGGCGGATTGGGCGGCGATTTCGCTACTAAAAGCCTCAAATTCGCTGATTCTTGGCACTTTTCTCGTTTTTTGGTGGCAATTTCTACCACCCTGAACCTCACGCCACTTGGGACTTTTTGAGTGACTCCTGTCACGTGGGGCACTGGATCCCGTCTAGCAGAAATCATGGCGAAAATCACAGTTGCCCCCTTGTGGAAAGCGCTGTGGATAAACCTGTGGATATCATATGTGGACAATTGGAATGGACTTGGGGAAAAACTCTTCGAACCCTTGCTCTGCGACAAGTCTGCATCGACAGTCGGATGGAGAAACTTCGCCACTACTTGTCTTCATCGCGCGCGTTAGGAAGGTCAGAGGCAGCCACCACTCCGTAATTCACCGTTCGTCGTAGGCACTTTCGGGACGATCGAGAGGTGCCAGGTAGGTCGAATCAGCAAGAGAGGCGGCCGTACCCTCATGACCACCCGTGCAAGCGAGGGAAGCGCAGGCAGTCCTAAAGGGCCAAGACAGCGCCGGCGGTATCAACACGTAGCTATATCAAGTCCGAGATGTGGCCTCGAACCCCGCTCCGGAGATGGTGATGGCCATGGAAGCCACAAGGACAGTCGGCCGGCTCTTCGGTAGTCCAGGCCTCTGATGGTCCAAGCCTCTGATGGTGCGGTTCGAGGTGCCGGTGCGACAGGCTGGATGGCGTCGCAGAAGAATACTGGCAATCAGGAGGAAGCCCCACAAGTGGCAGGTCAGTGTTCTCCTGCCCTGCTGCGGGAATCGACTCCTTTGCTCCCGGGGCACTTCATCCTCGGTCAGCTTGCTGTCATGGGACCACGTGGGGGCGCCTGGCCGGGATGGATGGCAGTGGAGCCCGCAGAGTCGCCGACAGTCCGGTGAGGCTGGGCCGGGAGTTGTTTCGGGGATGTGCCTTGTCCCTATGGTGGATGAGCTAGTTTCGAGGTCCCGGTTATGGCGCCCTCCGGTGCTATGGTGCTGACTGTCCCCTGGTTCGCGCAGGCCTTCAAGTCAGCGCAATGCGCTACTACCCGCAGCGGTCGACGGTTGCGTGGTTATCCGTCATGGGGGTGGGTAGTTATGGTCGCTGTTGGTCTCGCGGGATTGGGTCGCTGAAGGCTAGTTGAGGGAAGGTTCACTCCTCTGGCGGAGGCCCGTTGCGTCAAGGGCGTGGTGGGGTCCGGCCGGCACGACGTAGTTCGGGTCTACCTCCGAAGGCACACCGTTTCTCCAGTGCGCAGGTGGGTATTCCGAGAGGCGCCGAGGCGTCCACTTTCGGAGGGACGAAATGTGATTCACCGGGCGACAGATACCTAATTCAGGGTATTGAGCTGACAGGCCCATCGCCCGGCTCTCTTCGGATACTGTGCTTCGCGCTGGCAGCTGGGGCTCACATAGGTGGGGATAGCGGATTTGGGCGGACGGGGGCCGACGGCGGAGCGACCCACCTCAGAAAGTCATCGGTTCCCCTAGCGTCGGTGTAGCGAAGTTGCCAACAGCGCGGGAGTCCATTCTCGAATCGATGCACACGGGAATTGAAAACTGGATTGGTTACTAAGGACTAGGAGAGGTCATGTTTCACGTGAAACAGGAGCAATCAGGAAGGCGGGGCGGAGCAGCAGTGGCTTCCGTTAGTCGTCCTAAGTTCACTTCCTGGTGCGGTCCTCACTACACTTCCTGGTGCGCTACTACGCCGAAGCCCTAGGGTACGGGTACGCCTGGTTCCTGTCCGGACCCCCGTAGGCAGAGCAAGCCGGGACGATTGGCGAAGCTCGACAGCGGGCATCAAATATGGGGACAAGTGAGCAGGGAGCATACTCCCTAACGGAATTGTTGCACTCCCAACGCTCTGTGTGTTCGGCAGTGCTCGCCCTTGTCGTCCCAGACTCTGGGTGTCCTTCCGAATGACGCCCATTGTGGCAGTCGCTGGTCATGACATGAGTACGCTGAATGGTCCAGGAGTACGTGATCGGACCGTTGAAATCCGGCAAAGACGACTGGCAACATTCAGCGTTTACTCAATTGGACTCGTCCGAATGGTCCACGGCTTGCAGGAGGGCGGGGATCACAATGGTGGAAGTTCGAGGTCGAAGTCTCTCACGCTTGGATGTTTCACGTGAAACAGCAATGGTCCCGACGGGGGCATCGTAATGACGCTAGTGGTGATTACCTCACCCGTCTGGGAATCATGAGTTCAGGCATGCCGCCGGAGAGATTGCTCAGGTACTCCCCCGGAGACAGTCTAGTCGGGGTCAATTTGGTGCCGGCATACGAGGCTTCGATTCGAATACTCCGGACCTGGGACGCGCGACTCGAGACACGACTCGCCAGGGGTTGCTAGTTGAATTCGCGTGACGGGTCAGATCTAGACTGTGAACAAGCGCGACCCGCGGGCGATCATGTTGCGTCTACCTTCACATTTCGATGACTCCCCCTACAAATCGAGCCCTTTGTTGCCCGCTCTGGTGCAGGAGTGAGGCATCCGATTCGTGTGGAATTCGACCAGTTGGAGGATGTTGGAGGGAAAGTTGTTCCCGCCCTTGCGGTCTAGCTTATAGCCAGAATGAAGCTTCCTATGCACTGACTTGCCGAGTTCGCGGAGCATTTGGGAGGCCGATCGGCCGCTGCCGGTTGTATTCTCCGGCCTGGTCGATGGCGCATTGAAGTCCCGCACCTGCGTGAGGGCGTAGAGCGAGTCTGTCTCTGGCATTCCTTGGGTCGGCAGAGGACGATCCCTTTGGCCCACACAAAGCCTCGCCCACTGTCAGGTGTAGGCATCGTGGCGGTGATGGCGCTGGGATACCGTGTATAGGCAGCGAGGATCGAAGGCGGCCGGCGCTCAATGTGAACCGGACCGGAATCGGTGACCGGTAGGCTGGTGGCCCACGACCTCAGGGTGGGTTTGTTCCCGCGGGAAGAACAGAGTCTGAGTTTGGCAGTGCTTTCACCGGGTTGAAAGAAGGTTGACCCGACGCACTCCTTCGCGGGATCGCGCGATGTCGCCGTAATCAGCGGGTGGGTCTCGCCAAGTTTTCGTAAAGCATTGCGGAGCGTTTCACGTGAAACAATTTTCCGCGGATGCGGGAACCCGCCCCGGTCGACTGCGATCAGCAGTTACGGCCCCTGAGGTCCTGGCAGTTCCAAACACCCGCCGTCAAGGCGAGACTCCATCTCCAGCACCATCTGGAATCCCCCAGATGAAGTGGCCTCCTGAACAGGAGGCGCAGCGTTTCACGTGAAACAATCTCAGATTTGGAAGCGGGTCCATCAGCCGGTGGGTGTCGGCTGCAAGATCAGATCATAGTCTGACCTGATCAGCTACCCAAGATAACCACTAGTTGACCGGGAACACCGCAACATCTGAGCAGACAGCAATCCCCCAGGACACCCTCCCGTAAGCCAAGCAAGGGAATTCGCATCGAGATCCAGCTCTGAACAAGTTATCTATTCGAAACAACCGGCCAAAGTTACTATGGCAGTTTCCATCGCGCGTGCAGGGTTTCGCTGGACGGCAGTAGGTCGAGAACCACCCCGTCGCGGCTCGCGGAGAGGCTCCCCTGCCCGCGTGCGTGCCGTCGCGCAGCTCGCAGCCACCGTCACCTGCGACGACGGCCACAACAGCGCACGATCTGCCGGTCGGGCAGCTCGACGCCGCCCTTCGCGCCGACGCCCTCGTTAGCCTGCCGGCTTGGCAGTTCGCAGCCACCCCCCCCGACCACGATCTACCGGTCGGGCACTCGACGCCGCCCCTGCCTGCGACGCCCCCGCGCCCGCGAAGCCTACCCGTGCCCGCGAAGCCTACCCGCCGCCCGCGAAGCAGCCCGACCCGCCCCCCAACCGCGAAGCCGCCCACCCTCGCCCGCCCCCAGCGAGAATCCTCAAACCAGGGAAACAAAAAGCGGTGGCCATCACCTGTTCAGGTGATGGCCACCGCTGCTGCTATCCCGGACTGCGGGTTACGCATGATGCCGCTTAGACGGGCAACGTACTACGAGAGGACGTCAGCAAATTCCTTCTCAAAGAACTGCTTCGGCTTGGCGCCGATAACGGTGTTCTTCACCTCGCCACCCTGGAACAGGTAGACGGCGGGAATGGACGTGATGCCATATTCGGCTGCGATTGCCGGGTTGTCATCCACGTTCACCTTGACGACATTGACCTTCTCGCTGTACTCAACGGAGATTTCGTCCAGGATGGGGCCAAGCTTGCGGCAGGGACCGCACCATTCTGCCCAGAAGTCCACGATGACCGGCTTGTCGGCCGAGAGTACATCCGTGCTGAAGCTTGCGTCGGTTACGTCTTTCGCGTTGCTCATTGTTTTGTTGTTTCCCTTCGGATCAATAGTGCGCTGTTAGGCGTGGAAGTCTGCGAGGTAGTGCTCGACGTCGATGGCTGCGACACAGCCCGAGCCGGAGGCGGTGATGGCCTGGCGGTAGGTGGGGTCCACGACGTCGCCGGCAGCGAACACACCCTTGACGCTCGTCTTGGAACTGCGTCCCTCAACGGCAATGGTGCCTGCCGGGGTGATCTCCAGCGTGTCCTTGATGAGTTCGGTGCGGGGATCGTTTCCGATGGCCACGAAGACTCCAGTGACAGCAAGTTCGGATTCGCTGCCGTCCACGAGGTTCTTCAGCTTCAGGCCGGTGACCTTGTCGCCGCCGAGGACATCTTCGACAGCGGTGTTCCACACGAAGTTAATCTTCTCGTGGGCCTGTGCGCGGTCGCCCATGATCTTTGAAGCCTTGAGCGTGTCCCGGCGGTGCACGACGGTGACTGACTTGGCGAACTTGGTGAGGAACAGTGCTTCCTCCATGGCCGAGTCGCCGCCGCCGATGACGGCGATGTCCTGGTCCTTGAAAAAGAAACCATCACAGGTTGCACACCAGCTAACGCCGTGCCCTGAAAGTCGCTTTTCGTTCGGAAGGCCGAGCTCACGGTAAGCCGATCCGGTGGACAGGATGATGGCGCGGGCCTGGAAGGTCTCCCCCGTCGCGATGGTCACGGTTTTGATGTCGCCGTCGAGGTCCAAAGCGGTGACGTCCTCGAACTGGATCTCCGTGCCGAACCGGGCTGCCTGCTTCTCGAAGTTCTCCATGAGGTCAGGACCCATGATGCCTTCAGGGAAACCGGGGTAGTTTTCCACGTCGGTGGTGTTCATCAATTCCCCGCCGGCCGTGACGGAACCGGCAAGGAGCAGCGGCTTAAGGTTGGCACGTGCCGTATAGACTGCAGCCGTGTAGCCTGCAGGGCCGGAGCCGACGATGATGACATCACGTACTTGGGACGCGGTGTTTTCTGCGGTGCTCACTGAATGGTGAACCTCTTCCTTAGTCGATGCGCCTGCTTTTGCTGGCCGGCCACATGGCACAACCCATTGTTGATCCTGAATATTCCGGGCATGGAGGTAGGCCAACAAGGCGCCACCACTCAGGGTACCGCCTAGTCGTTCCTGAAGAAGCCGTGTTACCGGGCCCGGAGGCTGTTGCTGCCCGTGGCTGTCCCGTGCCGGCCGGGTGTCGGGCCGCTACTGAACCTTGATCTCGCCGAGGCGGAGACCGTAGCCGAAGCGGGTTTTCGGTGCAGCCAGCTTGGGCAGGTTCTTGATGGACACGATCACGTACTGCGCTGTGACCGGTTCCGGGAGCGGCATGGTCAGATCCGGAGAGGTAAAGCTGTTGGTCCCGACCTGCTTGGCACCTTCCAGGGACGGACGGTCATTTGTCAGCACGCTGATATTGCCGCCGGAACCGCCAAGCTGGCTGAGGGTGATGGACGAAACCTTGGAGGGGCTCTTCAGTTTCACCACCAGGGAAACATCGGGAGCAAGTCCGCCCCAGTTGTCCGTGGCAAACTCCATGTCCGACCAGTAGCTTGCCGCATTGCCGTCGAACGTCTTCGAAAGGTCGCCATCGTAGGTGGCGGCAAAGTCGAAGTCGCCAAGGCGGGAGACGCCCTCGACGGCGGGCGGACCTGCCGCCGGCGCGGTGGACTGGCTTGCTGTCGGCTCGCCGCTGGACTGTGGCTGGGACGCGCTGCTTGACGTTCCGGGGGCGGGGTTGCTCTGCGGTTCGGTCTTGAACAGACTCCCCAGGTTGGAGACGGCAAAGATGAGGCCTACCACCAGCACGGCAGCAAGCAGCCCTCCCACGAGCCACCGCATTGACCTCGGCTCGCGCTCCGGGGGCTCGTCGTCGTCGTAATAATCGTCTGTTTCGTCGCCCCGGCCGCCGCCGGCGAACGCGGGGAAGGTGGCTGCCATCCGTTCACGGGCAGTCCTGGCCGGCCCGGTGGAGGGTGCCTCTTCTTCCGGGTAGTCATAGTCGTTGTTCGCCCACAGGGAGACTTTGGGTGATTCGGCTGCAGGTGCCGGGGCATTGAGCGATTCCGTGTTCCGTGCGGCAGGTACGGCCTGCTGCGGAGTAGTCGCCTGAGGTGCAGTGGTGGGTTCCCGGGACGCTTTGCTTGCGGCTGCGCCACCGGCGGCCAGCCCCGCAGCGCCAGCAGCGGCGCCGGCGGCTGCTGCTGCGCCGGCTCCCTGACCGCGTGCCTGGCCCGAGTCGGATCCGGCGGAACCGACGGAGGGAGCCGACGCCGGGCGAACGGGCGCGGTGCGGGGCGGCACCACGGGAGGGACCACCGGCGGGGACGAAGGTTTGCGGTCCTGGCCGGCCGGCTGGTTGTTGCCGTAGTTGATGTAGCCTGCGTCGACTTCTTCCTCGTCGTACAGGCCGTCATAGGTTTCCGGCTCGTGGGACCGGGCGGTACCGAAGATTTCGCTGCCCAGCGTGTCCGTGAAGAAGGGCTCCACATACGGCGGGTTGGAGGCAACCACGAGGTCCAGGAGATCGGCGGCTGAGGTGTGGTTGGTGATCAGGTAGGTGGTGGACTCACTGACGCCAAGGTCGAGGATCTGCACGTTTCCGGGCCGTTCACCGGTGGCCACCTCGCGGGCGCTCTGGGCCACCTGCTCCGCGTTGTCCGGACCCGCAACCAGGATGCTCACCGGCCGGTTGAGGACCTGGTCAACACCATCCAGCACCAGATCATGGTCGTGTGAGGTCAATACGGTGGCGGTGACCTTGTAGCGGCCGCCGAGCACTGATCCAACATCGATCGGGTGGGACACGGGTTCCTCCTAGACTGCCCGGGGAATCCCCGCCTCAATCATGCCAAAGCGGATACGCCGGTTAGCCGGTTAATTTCTGGTCTGTTACTACTACCCTAGTTAGCTTCTGATCCTAGCCGATGGTGCGTTACGGCCGTGTGAGACAGGCACGGTGAAACCGCGCCAGTTCACCTCTTTTTCTTCCGCCGGCCTTCCGACCGTGCGCTGAAGTGCGGGTTGCGCCCGACCGGTCCCTGGAAGGTGCGGCGTCCGGGCAGCGGAATTTCCTCGCGCATGAAGCTCCCCCGCGCGGTGGTGGGTACATCCTCGGACGGGAGGTACTCGCCTGCGGAAGCGGTTTGGTGCTCGTCATGGTGCGGTGCCGGTTCCTCAACCTGCGGTCCCGCACGGAACGATGCCGCATCGAACTCTCCGGAAATGCGGGGGATCAGGCCGGTGTCAACCGAAACGGTGGCGCGCTCCGGCGTCGTGCGTTCCCGGAGTCCTGCGGTGTCCCGCGACGTATCCGCCGCAGCGCCCGTCGGTGCGGATGGGGCGGATCCCCGCCCCAGCCTGCCCAGAAGCGGCTGCAGCAGGTCGCGAAGCTCGGTGACATGGAAAAGTTTCAGCAGGAACAGGTACGCCACCAGCATCACGGGCCCGACGACGACGATGGTCACCAAGGCCTGGATCCGGCCGCTCCAGGCAAAACCGTCGGCACTGTAGCTGCCCATCAGCCACAGCGCACCGGCGCCGGCCACGGCGGACCCCAAAGCCGCGTAGCCCATCCGGATGTACGAATTGGCGATGCGGGGGCCGTCAAGGTGCCCCAGCAGGCGGCGGAGGAAGTGCGCACTCACAATCACGGACAAGATGTTGCCGCCCGTGTACAGGATGGCGATGGCAAAAATGATCTGGTCGTACGGCAGGAACTGGATGGCGAAGGCCGCCACCACGTTGACGATCGCCAGGACCAGCTGGATGTAGAAGGGAGTGCGGGCGTCCTCGTTGGCGTAGAAGACCCTGGACATCATGAAGTTGGCGCTCATGAACGGCGTGCTGAGGGCCAGGATGGTCAGGGTCTGCGCGAGCATCACGCCGTCCTGTACCTTGCCGCCGGAGAAGAACATGCCCAGCGGGCCGGCCAGCGCGAAGAGAGCCAGTGCACCGAAAACCGTGGCCACCGCCATGGTCCGCAAGCCATGGGACAGGGCGTCCCGCAGGGCCCCCCTGTCGCCGTCCTGGGAGGCCCGCGTCATCCTGTTGAACAGAACGGTGGCCAGTGAGAGGGCGATGATCGAGTGCGGCAGCAGGTACAGCTGGCTGGCCACTTCCAGCACGGCGTTTCCCGGCAGGAAACCGGCCGCCGGATCCCCGGCACGCTCAAGGCGCAGGCGTTCGGTACCCGGAATGGTGGCGATGCGCATCACGTACAGGAAGGCGAGCTGGCCGACGGCGGCAGTAAGGAGCGTCCAGACGCTCAGCTTTGCGGCCTGCCCCAGGCCCACGCCGCGCCAGCCAAACTTTGGACGGAGTCCCAGCCGGAGGCGGAATACAGGAATCAGCAGGATGGCGGTCTGGGCAACCACTCCGATGGTGGAGAACCCGGCCACCAGGAACGTCTGGGTGGGTCCCCAGTTGTCCAGGGTGTGCGGATTGGTGACGTTGGCCCCGAGGATCCAGATGAACATGCCCAGGCCGGCGATGGCCACGATGTTGTTCAGGATGGGCGCCCACATGGCCGGTCCGAACGCCCCGTTGGCGTTCAGCACCTGCGTGAGCAGGGCATAGAGGCCGTAAAAGAAGATCTGCGGCAGGCACCAGAACGCGAAGGACACCGCGAGTGATTTCTGTTCGGCCGAATACCCCTGCGTGGTCAGCTCAATGACCCATGGAGCCAGGAGGGTCACCAGCAGCGTCAGGCTGAGAAGCACCAGGACAGCCAGGGTGAGCAGGCGGCTGATGTAGTCCGCTCCCCTGTCCGGGGCCTTGCTGGCCTTGATGATCTGGGGAACCAGGACGGCGTTGAACACACCACCGGCCACGAGGAGGAAGATCAGGTTGGGCAGGTTGTTGGCATTGATGAAGGTGTCATTGACCGTGGAGCCGAGGCCAAGGGCTGCACCCAGCATCCAGGTCTTGCCGAAGCCCAGGAACCGGGAGACGAGGGTGCCGGCCGCCATGACGGCACTGGAGCGGGCTTCGCTTGGCTGGACAGTCTTGGAATCAGTCACAGAACCTCAGAGGTGTTCCGGCAGGACTTCCCTGGCGAGGTCCGCGATGCGGCGCTCATTCGGAAAAGACAGCTTGCGGGCGAGCTCCTGGATGGGCACCCAGGCGACATCCACGGCTTCCTGGTCGGGATCGTTTTCGATAGTCAGCTCGCCGCCCGTGGCCCGGAGCAGGTAGTGGTGGACGGTCTTGTGGACGCGGTGCCCGCTGACGGTAAACCAGTAGTCGATACTGCCCAGCGGGGCCAGGATGTTTCCGCTGATGCCGGTTTCCTCGGCGATCTCGCGGACGGCCGCTTCCTCGTTCTTTTCCTTGCCCTCCGGATGGCCTTTCGGCAGGCACCACTCGAGGCGACCCCCGCGGTTAAGGCGGGCGATGATCGCAACCCTCAGTTCGCCGTCGGACGTATCAACAACAACGCCGCCGGCGGAGATTTCCTCAACGGTGGGCAGCGAGGCCGGTCCCGGGTGCTGGGCGGGCGCGACATGGGCACCGATTGCCGACGGCAACGGTGGGTTTGTCCTCCTGCCAGGAGCACTCGGTACGGGATGGGCCATGAAGTCCACTCTAACGACTCTTGCCCGTTCCTGATGACCGGAACATGACAAGAAAGTGGACTGCGTGTGACGTAGATTCCCGAAGCAACGGTGTAACGGCGCGGTTAGGCGGCCCCGATTGGTGCTTGTTGGCGTGGTTTTCTGACAAGCTTAAGTAACTATGGCGCACGCACATCAAAAGTCCGACCCGCACACCGTCGATTTCCAGGTGGACCCGGTGGTCCTGGAGCTCGGGCAGCGCTTCGTCGACGCCGGCCACGAATTGTCGCTGGTGGGCGGTCCCGTTCGTGACCTCTTCCTGGGCAGGCTCTCCCCTGACCTGGACTTCACCACGGACGCCACGCCGGACCAGACCCTGGCGCTGATCAAGAAATGGGCGGACAACTTCTGGGAGATCGGACGGGCATTCGGCACCATCGGAATGCGGAAGTCCGGCTTCCAGATCGAAATCACCACCTACCGTGCCGAGGCATACGACCCGGAGTCGCGCAAGCCGGTCGTCGCGTTCGGTTCATCCCTTACGGATGACCTCCTGCGCCGGGACTTCACCATTAACGCGATGGCGCTGCGGCTGCCCTCGATGGAGCTGGTTGATCCGTTCGGCGGCGTCCGCGACCTCCATGCCTCCTTGCTGGCCACGCCAAGTTCGCCGGAGTCATCCTTTTCCGATGACCCGCTGCGCATGATGCGGGCGGCCCGCTTCGCCTCGCAGCTAGGTGTGGCCGTCCGTGCGGACGTGAAAGAGGCCATGACCCGGATGGCGGAACGGATCACCATCATTTCCGCGGAACGTATCCGCGAGGAACTGGTGAAGCTCATCTGCGGATCCCACCCCCGCGTGGGCATCGACCTCCTGGTGGACACCGGCCTGGCCGAATTCGTCCTGCCGGAAGTTTCCGCGCTGCGGCTCGAAGCCGACGAACACCACCGCCACAAGGACGTTTACCAGCATTCCTTGCAAGTGCTGGAGCAGGCCGCATCCCTGGAAACGGATTCCGACGGCGCCGTCCCCGGCCCCGATTTTGTGCTCCGGTTTGCTGCCCTCATGCACGACGTCGGCAAGCCGGCGACGCGCCGTTTTGAACCGGGCGGTGCCGTGAGCTTCCGCCACCACGACATGGTGGGTTCCAAACTGACCAAGAAGCGGATGAAGGCCCTCCGCTTCGACAACGACACCATCAAGGCCGTGGCGCGGCTGGTCGAGCTGCACATGCGCTTCTACGGCTACGGCGAGGCCGGGTGGAGTGACTCCGCGGTCCGCCGCTACGTGACGGACGCCGGACCCCTCCTGGAGCGCCTGCACCGGCTGACGCGGTCTGATGTGACCACACGCAACCAGCGCAAGGCCGACAGGCTTTCCTTCGCCTATGACGACCTCGAGGCGCGCATTGCTGCGCTGCGCGAGCAGGAATCGCTGGAAGCTGTGCGGCCTGACCTTGACGGCGGCCAGATCATGGCCCTGCTCGGGCTGAAGCCCGGGCCGGTGGTGGGCAAGGCCTACAAATTCCTGCTTGACGAGCGCATGGAGCACGGCCCGCTCGATCCCGCAGTGGCAGAGGCCAGGCTGCGGGAGTGGTGGGCAGGCCAGCCCGAGGCCGCAGAACAGCAGCCGGCCGCCGGCGTCGAACTTTCCACGACTGAGGAGTCATAAGTGATTTCAGCTAACAGCACCGCACGCCCCCAGCTTTGGATCCTGCGCCACGGTGAGACTGAATGGTCCAAGAGTGGCCAGTACACCGGACTCACCGATCTGCCCTTGACGGTGGAGGGCGAGCAGCAGTCCGTGGAGGCGCGGAAGATTCTCGACGGCGTTGACTTCGACCTGGTGCTGACCTCCCCCCTGCGGCGGGCACGCCGGACGGCGGAACTTGCGGGATTCCCCGACGCTGAACAGGAACCCCTTGCAGTGGAATGGAATTACGGCGACTACGAAGGCATCAGTTCCGACCTGATCCGCAAGGACAACCCGGAATACCTGATCTGGACCCACGGCGTGCCCAACGGCGAGGCCCTTGAGGAAGTGGCTGCACGGGCGGACAAGATCGTGGCCCGCGTGCTCGAATCCGGACTGGACAACGTACTGATTGTGGCCCACGGACACTTCTCCAGGATCCTGACCGCACGCTGGTTGGGACTGGACCCGCACGAGGGCCGGCATTTCATCCTGGGGACGGCGAAAGTCTGCACGCTGGGATGGGACAAGAGGACCCCGGCCGTGGTCCGCTGGGGACTATAAAGACGATTTATCAAATATTTCCGGGAATTGCTTAAATTCACTAGTCAAATCCTCCATTGCTGGTGTAATTTTATTCCTGACTCCAGTGCGTTTTGCCAGGGTCATCGGCGCGTGCTGTCCGGTTAGTCAACCGAACAGCGGCAGAACAGAAAAGGAGGTTGGGAAAAATGATTACTTTGACTAGCGGATGGAAGATGACCATCACCGCCACCCCGGCCTCAGTTGCTGCCACGCGCCCTTTTCACGGAGTGACCGCCTCCTAACCTAGCGATTCCGGCCTCCCGGCCGAATCCTGGTAACGGCTTCCCGATTCAGGAAGCTCCCGGCAGTCATCCGTAGGCGGGCCCCATGCGGTTACGCAACACCCCATAGTTCAGAACCCCGCTTCTTGTTGGGGTCTGCGGCGTAGCTGCCTCTGGGGCCACTCTTCGCGTAGCGAAATCCATCATCTGCTTCGGTCTTTATGCCGGAGCTAATTCACCGGGCATTTCCTGCCTAATTTAGTGCCATTAATTCCGTTAATTAATTGGCTTTATTTGTCATGCCCAATTCCGGGCACAACCACTCATCAAAGGACCACACGTGAGCAGCACCGCCAGCACCATGCAACAAGTCGACCGTGGCCGACGACGCCTGACAACACCCCGGAAGGAGGTACCCATGATGAAATGGCTCCGGAGCGTTCTGCGCTTTGGCTGGCAGCCGGCGTTGAAGGAGAAGACGCTGTTCAACGGCCAGCTCCTCGACCAGAACCGTGAAGACGTGTACGTCGTCCTGCACCAGATGGGCGGCGTCCTTCGCTGAGCAAACGATCGTCGTTCCCTTCAGTACCGAGCTGCAGCCGGTAACGGAAAAATCCAGGAGAACCAATGGCGGCGAGCAAGATTCATGCACAAAAAGCCCACGCGGCGACGCGTGGGCTTTTTGTTGCCGGTACACCGCCAAGCCGGGACGGCTGGTGCGCAACTGCGACGGTAAGCTCGAGGAATGCAGGAGACAATGCCGCCGGCGCACCGGAAACGGTCCCGCCTGGTTATCCCGAGCCGAAGTGACCTCCTGCTCAGGAACTTCACCGAGCTGATCGGCGGGCCCATGGGGCGCCGGGCTGAACCCGGAGTCGTCTCGCCGGGTATATTCACCGTTGAACGCGTCCTGATCATCCTTACGGTTCTGGCCGCCCTGGCAAGCATCATGGTCAAGAACTACTGCCGCGCGAACGGCTGGGAGTCGCCAGGCCAGTTCTACTCCACCTGCTATTCGGATTTCCCGGAACTCTTCCGCAACCGCGGACTGGGCGACGGCACCTTTCCCTTTTTCAGTGAAGGCAGCTTCTTCGAATATCCCGTCCTGATGGGAATCATTGCCGGCCTGACTGCCATGCTGGTCCCGGGGCAGGGCGCCACCGATGCGCGCATTCTCGGCTACTTCGACGTCAATGCCACTCTCATCGCCGCCGTCTGGATCGTCACGGTCCTGGCAACCGCGCGCATGAGCCGGCGCCGGCCGTGGGACGCCGCCATGGTGGCAGTGGCCCCCGGCATCATCCTTGCCGGGGTGATCAACTGGGACATGTGGGCCGTGTGCCTGCTGGCCGTCGGGATGTACTTCTTCGCCCGTGACCGGCTGGTGCTGGCCGGCGTGCTGATCGGCCTGGGCACGGCCACCAAGCTGTATCCGGTCCTGGTCTTCGGAGCGATCCTGCTGCTGGCGCTGCGGACGGGAAAGATCCGGCCCCTGCTGGTCACCGCCGCCGCGGCCGCCGCCGCGTGGCTAGCCATCAACCTTCCCATCGCCGCAATGAACCCCTCCGGCTGGAAGTACTTCTACCAGTTCACCGAGGACCGCCCGGCCGGCTACAGCTCCCCCTGGTTCGCCTACAACCTGGTGGCCGGGCGGCTGCAATGGACGCCCCTCGGGCCCGAGGCGATCAACACCCTCGCCCTCAACCTGTTCCTCATCAGCTGCGTGCTCATTGCCTTGCTGGCGCTGACCTCACCGCGACGCCCCAGGCTCGCCCAGCTGGCTTTTCTGATCGTTGCGGCGTTCATCCTGACCAACAAGGTGTACTCACCCCAGTTCGTCATCTGGCTGATCCCCCTCCTGGCCCTGGCCCGCCCGCGCTGGCGCGATTTCCTGATCTGGCAGGGCATCGAAGGCCTGCACTGGGCGGCGGTCTGGATGTACCTGGGGCAGGTGACAAGCGGCGGCCCGACGCAGCACAACATCGACATGCCCTACTACGTGCTGGCGGTGGGCCTGCACATGATTGCCACCGCGTACCTGATGGTCCGGGTCGCCTGGGATATCTGGGACCCCGGCTACGACATCATCCGGCGCCACTCATTGGACGATCCCCAAGGAGGGCCGTTCGACGGCGCACCCGACTGGTTGCGATTGGATCCGGCGAACCCGGCCGCATCGGTGCTCCCCTGGCGGCGGGCGGCCAGCGATGCCTGACGTCGCCGTCGTCGGCTCCGGTCCCAACGGCCTGGCGGCAGCGGTGACCATGGCCCGCGCCGGCCTCAAGGTGCAGGTGTTTGAGGAGGCTGCCACTCCAGGCGGCGGCCTTCGGACCTCCGAACTGATGCAGCCCGGCCACCTGCACGACATCTGCTCGGCAGTCCAGCCCATGGCGCTTGCCTCCCCGTTCTTTCAAGACTTCGAGCTGGCGCGGCGCATCGACCTCATCACGCCGGAGCTTTCCTTCGCGTCGCCCCTGGACGGGGGCAGGGCCGCGCTGGCGTACCGCTCCCTGGACCGCACTGCTGCGGGGCTAGGACGGGACGGCCCCGCGTACCGCCGCCTGATGGCACCCCTCGTCGCCCGGGCCGCCGGCGTTGCCGACTTCACCCTGAACCAGCTCCTGCGGATTCCGCACGACCCCGTTGCCGCCGTTTTGTTCGGGCTGCGGACCCTTGAGCAGGGCTCAGCGGCGTGGAACGCCAGATTCAGGGACGATCTGGCACCGGCCCTCCTGACGGGTGTTGCCGCGCACTCCGTGGGCGCCCTGCCGTCGCTGGCGCCCGCCGGTGCGGGGCTCATGCTGGGGACGCTGGCGCATGCGCAAGGCTGGCCCATTCCGGTGGGCGGGTCCGCTTCCATCGCCAGTGCCATGGTCCGGGACATTGAAGCGCATGGCGGGACGGTGGAAACCGGCCGGCGGATCGATTCCCTGGCGGAACTGCCGGCCGTCAGGGCGACACTGCTGGATATCGCTCCCCCGGCACTGCTCAGGCTGGCCGGGGACAGCCTGCCCGCCGGGTACCGCCGCTCCCTGGCCTCCTATCGGTTCGGCAACGCCGCCTGCAAGGTCGATTTCATCCTCGCCGGACCGGTTCCGTGGCAGGCGGCAGAATTGGCCGATGCCGGCACGGTCCATGTGGGCGGCACGCGCGCAGAGATGGCCGAAGCCGAAAACCAGGTGGCCGCCGGAAAGCACCCGGATCGTCCCTACGTCCTGGTCTCCCAGCCTTCGCGGTTTGACGATTCCCGCGCCCCGCAAGGACGGCACATCCTGTGGACGTACTGCCATGTCCCTGCCGGGTCAACCGTGGATATGGCGGAGGCAGTGACGGCGCAGCTGGAACGTTTTGCCCCTGGTTTCCGGGACCTTGTGGTGCAGGTGCAGGTGACGACGGCGGCCGGACTGGCGGACTACAACCAGAACTACGTGGGCGGCGACTTCGCGGCGGGGCTGATGGATCTCCGCGGACTGGTACAGCGGCCCGTGGTCAGTCCCGTCCCGTGGCGAACTCCCCTGCCGGGTGTGTACTTGTGTTCCTCCTCCACCCCGCCTGGCCCCGGCGTTACCGGCATGCCGGGCTTCCACGCCGCTAAATATGCCCTCAAAGACATATTCGGTCTGCCGCTTCCCCGGCTCGGTCTTTAGCCCCAAGGCTCTAGGCGCCCAGGGTCCTAGGCGGTGGCGCGTGGCCGAGTGCCGGGGCACCTCCGGATCAGGAAACGGGGTACCCCGGCTCGCCAACAGCATTGGCATCTGTGTTGGCTACCGTGAAGCGTGCCCGATGGTGGGACGGATTTTCCAGCTCGTCCAGCATTGCCACGGCAAAGTCCTGGGTGGTGATGGACCGGCCGGCGGGTGAGTCGTCCGCCGTCACATACTTGCCGCTGCGGATGCCCGGCTGCATGACGGGAGCTGGCGCCAGCATGGTCCAGTCAAGGGACTCCGGAGCAGATCGAATTTCATCGTAGGCGGCGGCCATGGTGCGGGCTTCGGGGCGGTAGGGCTCAGGGAAATCGGGGGAATCACACAGGCGCATACCGTTAATCTGCAGAGCACCCGCGCCCCCTACCACCAGCAGGCGCGTCGCACCGGCACTGCCGAAGGCTGCCTTCATGGCAGCCAGCCATTCGCCGTGATCACCGCCCGTGCGGCTGGGCACCGTGGCCAGCACCACGGCGTCGTGATCGCTGGCAATGCTGGCGAACATACGTGTGTCCGCCAGTTCTGCGCTGCAGGCCGTGGCGCCGGGGAGTGCGGCGCCGGTCCGCGAAATAGCGGTGACTTCGTGGCCCCGCCGCAGCGATTCCTTGACGATTTGGCCGCCCACCATGCCGGTGGCGCCGTACACCGCGATTTTCATGCCGCTCCTCGCACTGGGTATCGTAGAAATTCACAGTATCTCTAGGATACCTAGGGGCGCGAAAGAAACGAGGATGCCTCATCGATACCAACCAGCTTGACGCCTGGCCGGGCGGAGACATCATGGATCCGAAGTGCCCCTCACGGGTTGTCTTTCAGCGGGTCGGTGACAAGTGGGCCTCCCTGGTGGTGCAGGTCCTGGCCAACGGACCGGTCCGTTTCTCCGAATTGCGCAAGCACGTCCACGTCATCACCCCCAAGGTCCTCACCCAGACGCTCAGGACGCTGGAACGGGACGGGCTGATCACCAGAACGGTGTTCGCCCAGGTCCCGCCCCGCGTCGATTACCAGTTGACGGACCTGGGGGTGTCCCTTCTGGGCCCGCTCACCGTGCTCAGGGAATGGGCCGAGTCAAATGTCCCCAGCATTCTGGACGCCAGGGAAGCCTACGATGACGCCCGTGAAGGGGCCTTGGCAGGCTGAAGGGCAGAAATCCGCCCATCCCGCATGCTCGCAACCAGGTCCGTCATCGGCACAAATTCGGTGTCGTGGGTGACCATCACGGTGGCCACGTTGAATTCGTCCGTGACCTCGCGCAGGAGCCGGACAATCGCTCCGCTCCGCTCGTGGTCCAGGGCCGCGGTGGGTTCGTCCACCAGGAGGACCTTGGGGCGGCCCATCAGGGCGCGGGCTATGTTGACGCGTTGACGCTGTCCGCCGGAAAGCTGATGCGGGCGCTTGTCCCGCACGGCACCGAGTCCGACGACGTCCAGAAGTTCCGCGGCAAGCGTGCGGGCCGCAGCCAGGGGTTTCCCGCGCAGATGATCGGCCAGGAGGAGCTGTTCGGCCGCGGTCAGGGACGGTAGAAGGTTCGGCTGTTGGAAGATGATGCCGATCCGCTCCCTGCGCAGTGCTGTCAGCTCAGCGTCCCGCAGGCCGGTGGCCTCCTGCCCGTCGATGGTCACCACGCCCGACGTGGAACGGATGAGCGCCGCCGAGACTGCAAGCATGGAGGACTTGCCGGATCCGGAGGGTCCTACGAGGGCGAGAAACTCCCCTGCGCCGAGTGCGAGGTTCACGGAGTCCAGCGCCTTCAGGGTGGTGTCTCCGTCCGGGTACTCGAGCGTTACGTTGACCAGGTTGAGCGGGGTATCCAATGGAGTATGCCTTTCAAGGAATATACGGGTGGAGGGGACCACGGGGGAGAGTCAGTTGCCGCCGAGGGCAAGGAGGGGGTCAACCCTCGTGACGCCGCGGACGGCCACTGCGGCGCCGCACAGGCCCAGGAGCAGGATGCCGGCGACGGGCGCCAGCGTGGTGGCCGGGGTGAGCAGGAACGGCGCCGCCTGCGCCGCCAGGAAGCCGCCGAGCAGGCCCGTTCCGCCGCCGGCAATTGTCCCTGCGGCCAGCACCATCACGGCCTGTCCCATGGCATCCCGGAGTACGTAGCCGGGCGAGCCGCCCATGGCCTTGACCACGGCGATGTCCCGGGTCCGTTGAACGGTCCACACCGTCAGGAACGCCACGATCACGAGGGCGGAGATGCCGTACAGGAACGCCTGCATCATCATCAGCGAGCCGTTCTCGCTCTTGAAGGATCCGAGGGCCTGGAACGAACCGTCACGGGTGGCACTGACGGTCCCGGCCGCAGCATTGGCGGCGTCCACGTCAACCCGGGCGCCGGCGTCGAACGTCACCGCCAGTACGGTGCCCACCGATCCGCTGCCAATGCGGGCCAGTTGACGCCAGTCATTCAAGGACGTCCAGACCACGCCGGTGTGTGAATACCACTGGTCCGGGACGATGCCCGCAACGGCAAGTTCAAGGCCGCCCACTGCCAGAAGGCTGCCAGGGCTGAGGTGCAGGTCCGCTGCGAGGGTTTCGCCAACCACAACCGTTCCGTCACCCGCGGGATCTGCCAGGAGACTGCCCGGGCCCGCGGACAAACCGTTGCTGCCGCCGAAAACGGCCACGTTTGCGGTGCCGCCCGGCGCACCGGCTGAGCCAACGGCCTGCGCCCGGACCTGGCTGATGCCCAGCGCCTCCACCCCGGCGACGCCGTCCCGCGCGGACCAGGCAGCCAGCTGCTCCCGGGTCACTTCCGACTCGGTGAACGACGCCTTGGCCGGAGTGCCGGCCGGGGCGCCGAAGACGATCTGGTCGGTCCGCAGCCCGGCGATCGCCGACGTTGACTGGTTGCCCAGGCCGGCGGTCAGTCCCGAGAGCATCACAAGCAGCAAGGTGATCAGGGCGATGACCGCTGCCATCAGGGCGAAGCGTCCTTTGGCAAAGCGGAGATCGCGAATGGCGAGAAACACGTGGTTCCTTTCGTGGTGGTGTGGTGTTGCTTTCCACTCTTCCGCCACGGGAGGCAGCGCACATCGGCCTCCCGGTTGGCCATCAGGAGGCAGCGGGTGGAGCAGCGGCTCAACCAAATGGTTGATCTCCGGGAGCCGGGCCCGATTTCACCGTGAAACGGGAGTCGCGGAGGATACGCTGGATTGATGCGAGGCACGTGGTGATCCAGGGCGAACCCAGCGGTTCCGCGATAATCCTGCGGCTCCTGAGAATCAGCCTCCACGTGGGCTTCGCCGTCCTGCTTCTGGTGGCCATGGCGCGCGTGCTGATGTCCGGTCCGGAGCTGTCCGGCTGGTTTACCCTGGCCCTTGCCGTGGTGCTCGCCGCCGTCTACCTCGTCGGCACGGTCCTGGAGAAACGCCACTCCACGGATGCGAACCGCTTTGATCCGCGGCGGTATGCACCGTGGTGGCTCGGGGCAGTCTCCGCCCTGTGGCTGGTGCTCATCTGGTCCAGCGCGGATTTCGTCTGGCTGGCCTTTCCACTCTTCTTCCTGCAGCTCCACGTACTGCGGCGGCGCGTGGCCCTCCCGGTCATTGCGGTGTCCACGGTGCTGGTGGTGGTGGCGCTCTGGTTCCACAACAGGGGCGCAGCCGGGCCTGCCCTGGAGCTGCCGATGGTGCTGGGGCCCGTGTTCGGTGCCGCATTCGCCGTGATCACCGGCCTCGCGTACCGGGCGCTGTACCTTGAAGCGGAGAACCAGCGACTCGCGGCCGAGGAGTTGCGACGGACGCGCGGCGAACTGGCCCGCAGCCAGCACGACGCCGGTACCCTCACCGAGCGCGCACGGCTGGCCCGCGAAATACACGACACCCTGGCCCAGGGCTTCTCGAGCATTGTGCTGATGGGCCGATCGGCTGAAAAGGCGCTCGACGACGGCGACACCGCCACAGCCCGCGAACGGCTCCGCACGGTGCAGGAGACTGCGTCCGCCAACCTCGCCGAGGCGCGCAACTTTGTCCGCGGCCTGCAGTCACCGGCCCTTGAGCAGATGTCCCTGGCGGGGAGCCTGCGCCGGCTCTGCGAAAAGACCGAGGCGGAGGCGGCGGCACGCGGGGCGGGCCTTAGGTGCCGCTTCGACCTCGAAGGCACGCCCGTGGAGCTGCCCAACCCGTACTCCACCACCCTTCTCCGTGCGGCGCAGGCGAGCCTTGCGAACGTGTGGGTCCATGCAAAGGCAAGCACCGCCGTCGTGACCCTGTCCTTTCTGGGTGCCGAAGTGGCCATGGACATTTACGACGACGGCGTCGGGTTCCGCCCGGAAGCGGCTGGATCCGGGGTCGGGCCGGACAAACCACAGCCGCAGGACGGTTCCGGATACGGCCTGCGGTCGCTCCGGGAGAGGGTGGCGGCGCTGGCCGGCACCCTCGACGTCGAGTCCGCCCCGGGCGAGGGAACAGTGGTGGCCATCCGGCTCCCGCTCGTGGACACATCGGCAACGGCGGAACCGGCACACGGGAAACCAGCCGGCGGGGATCGGCCATGAGCGGCATCCGGATCCTGCTGGTGGACGACCATCCGGTGGTGCGCGCCGGGCTCCGAGCCATGCTGAGCGACTTCGAAGGCATCACAGTGGCCGCCGAAGCCGGCGACGGTGCTGCCGCCCTCGCCCAGCTGGCCAGGCTCCGCGCCCTGGGCGAGCCAGTGGACGTTGTCCTGATGGACCTGCAAATGGGCGCGGGCATGGACGGCGTCACGGCCACGCAAAAGATCAAGGCCGGCGAGGCCGGCACGCCTGCACCGCCGGTGCTGATCCTCACCACCTATGATTCCGACGCCGATATCCTGGCCGCCGTCGAAGCCGGCGCCAGCGGTTACATGCTGAAGGATGCCCCGCCCGAGCACATCCGCCAGGCAGTCCTCTCCGCGGCGGCCGGCGGGACCGCGCTGGCTCCCGAGGTGGCCGCACGGCTGATGGGCAGGATCCGGAACCCTGAACCCGCACTGTCCGCCAGGGAGATCCAACTGCTGCAGCTGCTCGCCACCGGACTGCCGAACCGTGCCATCGCCCGGCAGCTTTTCATCTCCGAGGCCACCGTCAAGACCCACCTGGTGCACATTTACGGAAAACTCGGCGTGGACAACCGCACCGCGGCGATTTCCGTGGCCACGCAGCGCCGGATCATCCGCCCCTGATTGCGGGCCGGCGCCATGTGACAAGAACATTGTCCGGGCTTGCGGGCATAATGGCGCGATGGGGAACTTTCAGAAACTTTCGCTTGCCCTTGTGGGACTCATAATTGGCGGATCGCTGGTGGCTTGCGACGACGGCCGTGCCGGTGCGCAGGACGCAGCGAGAAAGCTCGCTTCTGCAATGGCTGCGCTGGACGTCGGCTCCGTCGCCTTTGAGGGCAAGGAGTCCGCAGCCGCCAACGAACAGCTGAAAGAAGTCTTCCAGGCTCTGGATCCCGCCAAACCGGCCGTGGAATCCGGAGAGCTGACGTTGGAGAAGGACACCGCGACGGTCCCGCTGAATTACACCTGGAAGATCGGCTCCGGCGAGTGGAAGTACACCGCGGCAGCCGAACTGAAGAAGTCCGGCGACAAATGGCTGACAGTGTGGAAGCCTGCCCTGCTGGTGCCCGAACTGGCAGAAGGCGAAGTTATTGGCGCGGGCGCCCAGGCGCCCCAGCGTGCGGATATCCTGGGCGCCGGCGACGCCAAGCTTGTCACTTACCGGCCGGTGGTGAACGTTGGCATCGACAAGCCCAAGCTGGGTTCAGCCGACCCCGCCGCATCCGCCGCCAAACTCGCCCAGCTGGTGGGCGTGGACCCGGCCGCGTACACGCAGCAGGTACAGGCAGCCGGTCCCGAGGCATTCGTCACCGCCATCACCCTGCGCCAGGACGGCCGGACCATTACCGACGAACAAATTGGCCAGATCCCCGGCGCCCGGTCCATCGCCGGCCTCCTGCCCCTGGCGCCGACCCGCACCTTCGCCCGCGCCCTCCTGGGGACGGCCGCCGAGGCGAATGCCGAACAGATCGAAAAATCCGGCGGGACCCTCAAGGCCGGGGACACCACCGGAACGGGCGGGCTTCAGCAGCAATATGATGCACAGCTCCGCGGCACTGACGGAATCCAGGTCTATGCCGAAAAGGCAGGGCTCTCGGCCGAGGAGAAACAAGCGTTGCCCAACAATGGCCGCAGGACCCTGTTCCAGGTTGACATGAAACAGGGAACGCCGGTGAAAACCACCTTGGACCCGCGCCTGCAGCAGCTCGCCGAGGACGTCCTGGCCGAGGTCGGGCCGGCGTCCGCCATCGTGGCCCTGCGCCCCTCCAGCGGCGCTGTCCTGGCAGCAGCTTCGGGACCCGGCAGCAACGGCTACAACACGGCCCTGCTCGGCCAGTACGCCCCCGGCTCAACGTTCAAGATGGTTGATTCCCTGGCCATGATCCGCAACGGCCTGACCCCGGACTCCAAAGTTGAATGCACGCCGACGCTCACGGTGGACGGCCGGACGTTCAAGAACGCGGAGGGCTATCCGGAAAGCTCCCTGGGATCCGTCACCCTGCGGGACGCGTTCGCGCACTCCTGCAACACGGCTTTCATTGCGGCCCGCGACTCCGTCAGCCAGGCGCAGCTTGAATCCGCGGCCACCTCGCTCGGTGTTGCCGTTGAGGCGCCCGGGCTGGGGGCAGCCGCCTTCCTCGGCTCGGTCCCCGGCGAGGCGGAGGGCACCGAGCATGCCGCTTCCATGATCGGCCAGGGCAAGGTGCTGCTTTCGCCGCTGGCTGCTGCCGTCATGGCCGGCTCTGTGGCCAAGGGCTCCCCCGTGTCACCCGTCCTCGTCCTGAACGCGGAAGCCGGCTCCGGCACAGCAGCCCCCGAAGAGTCCGGAACGCCGACGGCGGACGGGACATCGTCGTCGTCCTCCACGGCTCCTGCTCCGGCCAAGGCCGCCGAGAAGCCGGTCACGGCGGCGGAAGCGGCCGCGCTGGCCGACATGATGCGCGCCGTGGTCACCTCGGGCCACGCCGGATTCCTGGCCTCCGTGCCGGGGGAACCCGTGGGAGCCAAAACGGGCACGGCGGAATTCGGAAATGAGAACCCGCCCAAGACGCACGCCTGGATCGTGGCGGTGCACGGCGATCTGGCCGTGGCGGTCTTCGTCGAAGAAGGCGGCCTGGGAGCGACGACATCCGGTCCTTTGCTCAAGGACTTCCTCGTCGCCGCCGGTTAACCCGGCGTTAGCGCAGGTTCGGCGCAGGATTCCGTCAGTTTTTGGCGAGTGCACCGGGAAAGTACGCAAGCGAACCATATTCTGGGAGGGCTCGCCCCGTGGCGGCTTACTGCACCTGATTTCTGAACACTGAAAGAAGCACTGACGCCCGATGCAGCTCATTCACCGGACGGCCGCCGTCCTATCGGCCCTGCTTCTTTCGATGGCCTCGATCAACGTCCTTGCCGTTCCGGCGCAGGCGGCCCCGTCCGACCCGGCAGTGCCTCCCGTCTCCTCGACTGCGGAGGGGACACCGCACTCGGACCACACCTTCGAGCCCGAAGCCCTCAGGGCCATCCGGGAGGCGGAGACCCCGCAGGGGGCCGCCAGCAGCCTGACCCGGGCCGGAGACATCCAGGTGACCCTGGTGACCGTAAAGCTTGCTGACAAATCGGCGGAGCAGACGGCGGCCATTGACTTGAATGCCGCAAAAGCCGGAATCAGTGCATCCAGTGCTTTCTGGAAGACCATGTCCAACAACCGGCTCTCGATGTCCGTGGCGACCACCCGGACCGGTGTTCCATCGGCGGCAAAGTCCACCCAGACCTATTACGAGATCATGGACACCGTGACGCGCGAGCTGGGCTGGGTCAATGCGCCCTACAAAGCGCTCGTAGTGTTCGTGCCCACGACGGAACTGTCGTGGGGGGCACTGGGAGCGGGATGGAGCGCCGGAAACCAGGGCGGGCGCATACTGATGCCCCTGCCGAGCAACTTCACCAACAACGTGGTGGCCCACGAGTTCGGACACGTCCTGGGCCTGATGCACGCTGACAGCCTGCAGTGCCTGAGCGGCAAGGCGGACGTCGGATCCGATATCAACGGAAACTACATGGACAGCTCCTGCTCCGTGCGGGAGTACGGCGACACCATGGACCTCATGGGCGCCTCTCGCTGGTTCGAGCTGCCTACCATCAGCTCCAGCCACTGGGAGGCCGGAGGGTTCGGCCGCGGTGATGAAATACGCAACACGGGGATTGCCGCCGGAAGCAAGAGCTACACCCTCAAGGCCTGGGCCGGAACCGAAGCCAATCGCGCGTTGAAATTCACGGACCCCAAAAGCGGGGAGGTCTATTTCATGGAGCTCCGGCTGCCCGTGGGCTATGACGCCCGGCTGGCCGTGAACGGCAACAAGGGCGTCAAGATCGTCCAGCGCGGCGGCGCCACAGCAGTCTCCTCATTGCTGCTCATGCCGTCCACCATTCCCTTCGACGGCTACTACGCGACGAACCACGCCTGGCAGGCCGGAAGCACGTTCGTGACCCACGCCGGCACCAGGGTCAGGATCGATTACGTGTCCGGGGACGCGGCAGGTGTCACGATCACGGCCCCCGAGCCCTTCACCGACATCAGCGGATCCGGCTTCCGTTCGGACATCATCTGGATGTATGACACCGGATTGAGCACCGGCTGGGGCGACGGAACCTACCGGCCGTACCAGGCAATCAGCCGCGAGGCCATGGCCGCCTTCATGTATCGGCTCGCGGGGAGCCCCGCCTACACTCCGCCGGCTAAGTCACCGTTCGTTGACGTCCCCACCGGAAGCCTGTTCTACAAGCAGATCGCCTGGCTCGAGGCGGAAGGGCTGGCCAACGGCTGGGAGGACGGCACTTTCCGGCCGGGAGCATCGATGAGCCGTGAGGCCATGGCCGCCTTCATCTACAGGTACAGCGGCGAATACTGCCGGCTGCCTGCCACCCTGGGCTATTCGGAGCCGCCGGTCGCGCCGTTCAAGGACGTTCCTGTTCCGGCCCCTTTCTACGGCGAGATCGCCTGGACCAACTATTCGGGAGTCTCCAAGGGCTGGGGCGACGGAACCTACCGGCCCCTGGACGCCATCACGCGTGAGGCCATGGCCGCCTTTATCCACCGGCTGGACACCTACCAGGATGCCAACGGAGGCTGCCGCCCCGCCTAGCCCCCACGCAGGCATGGGAAGATTGAACGCGTGGCTCATATTGACGTTTCCGGCATCGACTACTTCCTCTCCGACGGCACGCAGCTGCTCAACGGGGTGACCTTCAAGGTCCCGGACGGCACCAAGACGGCGCTGATCGGACCCAACGGAACGGGAAAAACGACGCTCTTCCGCATCATCTCCGGCGACCTGGTCCCGGATGAAGGCGTAATCGGCCGGTCCGGCAACATGGGCATCATGCGCCAGTTCGTGGGCCAGGTCCGGGACGAATCCACGGTCCGCGACCTGCTGGTCTCCGCTGCGCCGCCCGCCCTGGCCGCCGCCGCCCGGGCCGTCGACGAAGCCGAGCTGGCCATGATGGAGCACGACGACGAGCCCACCCAGATGCAGTACGCCCAGGCCATCGTGGACTGGGGAGACGCCGGCGGGTACGACGTCGAAACCGTCTGGGACGAGGTCTGCATGGCCGCGCTGGGGCTCCCGTTCGACCGCGCGCAGCACCGCCCGGCGTCGAGCCTTTCCGGCGGCGAGCAGAAGCGGCTGGTGCTGGAGGCACTCTTTGCCGGCCCGGACGAACTGCTGCTCCTCGACGAACCGGACAACTACCTTGACGTCCCGGGCAAGCGCTGGCTCGAGGCCAAGCTCAACGAGTCGAAGAAGACCGTGTTCTTCATCAGCCACGACCGCGAACTCCTCAACAACGCCGCGAGCCGTATCGTGACGCTTGAACCCGGTATCAACGGGGCAGGGGCCTGGGTCCACGGCGGCGGCTTCGGCTCCTACGTCGAGGCCCGCGCGGACCGCAATGCCCGCTTCGAGGAGCTGCGCAAACGCTGGGACGAGGAGCACGTGAAGCTCAAGGAACTCGTCAACATGTACAAGAACAAGGCCGCGTTCCGCTCCGACATGGCCAACCGGTACCACGCCGCCCAGACCAGGCTGGCGAAGTTCCTCGAAGCAGGCCCGCCCGAGGCCCTGCCGATCGAGCAGAACGTGCAGATGCGGCTCAAGGGCGGCCGCACCGCCAAGCGTGCGATTGTGGCCGAAAGGCTGGAACTGACCGGGCTGATGAAGCCGTTTTCCACCGAGGTGTGGTTCGGCGACCGCGTGGGCGTACTGGGTTCCAACGGCTCCGGCAAGAGCCACTTCCTGCGCCTGCTCGCCACCGGCGGAACGGATCCCGAGCGGGAACACCTGCCGGTGTCCGACGTCGACATCGCCGAAGTGCCGCACGAAGGCACCGTGAAACTTGGCGCCCGCATCCGTCCCGGCTTCTTCGCGCAGACGCACGTCCGGCCCGACCTTCTGGGCAAGACGCTGCTCGAGATCCTGCACCGCGGCGACGAACACCGCTCGGGGCTGGGCCGCGAGGCTGCAGCCGGTGCCCTGGACGGATACGGCCTGGCGTCACAGTCGGAGCAGAAGTACGAATCCCTGTCCGGCGGCCAGCAGGCGCGGTTACAGATCCTGCTGCTGCAGCTTTCCGGAGCAACCCTCCTGCTCCTCGACGAGCCCACGGACAACCTGGACCTGCACTCGGCCGAGGCCCTGGAACGGGCGATCGACCACTTTGAAGGAACGGTCCTGGCCGTGACGCACGACCGCTGGTTCGCCCGGACGTTCGACCGTTTCCTGGTGTTCGGCTCCGACGGCAAGGTGTACGAATCCGCCGAGCCGGTCTGGGACGAGAAGCGCGTGGAACGCGTCCGGTAGCCGCGGGACGGGCTACTCGGGCAGCAGATCCGAGGGAAGGTCGGCTTCCGGTCCGGCAGTTCCCCCCATGGCGGAGACCAGCCGTTCCCGCGCGCGACCCAGGTGCTCGTCGAGCAGTTCGGCGGCGGCGTCCCCCTGGCCAGCCTCGATCAGTTCGAGGATTCTCTGGTGTTCTGCCTGGATCAGCGCAGTGTCCAGGAGGTGCAGGGACTGGATGCGGACCATGCACAGCTTCACCTCGCCCACGAGCGAGCGGTACATCCTGCTGATGCGTTCGTTGCCGACGGCGTCGATCAGGCTGGTGTGGAACCGCATGTCAGGTTCGATGACGTCGAGCGGGGCTCCGGTCTGCAGTGCAGCAATGTCCCGGTTGGCCTGCACGGCCCCTTCCGGCACGTCCTTGGTGCGCGCGAGCCGCCGGAGCACTTCGCTTTCCAAATAGGCGCGGGCCAGATAGATGTCCCGCACGGAATCCGGGCCGAGTTCCACCACGCGGGCGGTCTTGTGCGTCCCGCGGTCCAGCAGACCTTCGGCCACAAGCTTCTCAATGGACGCCTTCGCCGTGGGACGCGCCACCTCGTAGGTGGAGGCCACGTCTGTTTCGGTGAGCGTATGGCCGGAACCGAGATCACCGGAGAAAATCCGCGCCCGCAGATCCGCGGCGATCGCGTCCACGATCGAAACTGCTGTGATTCGCCCGGCCACCGAAGCTCCATTCCCGCCAAAAGTTTCTTGATTCACCTCAATCTTGCCAGACAAGTCAACAAGACTCTCTTGACCAGCATGTGTACTTGTTAGACAATCGAAGGGCGCCACGGTGTTGTGACGCCTAACACAAATCTGGAGACACATGTTTCAGCAGATCCTCGACCCCATTGCCGGGTCCCTAGTGATTTCAGCCCTTTGCGCTGCGCTTCCCCTCGTCCTGCTCTTCGTCCTCCTGGGTGTCTTCAAGGTCAAGGCACCCAAGGCCGCCCTCGCCAGCCTTGCTTTGTCCCTGGTGCTAGCCATCGTCGGCTGGCAGATGCCGGTCAACCAGGCCCTGAGCGCCACCGCGGCCGGCATCTTCTACGGCTTGTTCCCGATCCTCTGGATCCTGGTCAACGCGCTGTGGATTTACCGGCTCACCGTGGCCACCCCGTGGTTCGAAGTGCTGGGTCGGACCATCCGCTCCATCTCCAACGACCTCCGCATCCTGTCCATCCTGATCGCCTTCTGCTTTGGCGCGCTGCTGGAATCCCTCGCTGGATTCGGCGCACCCGTGGCGATCTCCGCGGCCATGCTGATGGCAGCCGGCATGAAGCCGCTGAAGTCGGCCGTTGTCTCGCTGCTGGCCAACACCGCTCCCGTGGCTTTCGGCGCCATGGCTGCGCCCATCATCGCCCTGAACGGTGTGACGGGCCTGCCGCTGCACGACCTGTCCTCGATGGCCGGACGCCAGACGCCGTTCATTGCACTGATCGTGCCGCTGCTGCTGGTGTTCATCGTTGACGGCCGGCGCGGGGTGAAACAGACCTGGCCCGTGGCCCTGGTGGCAGGCGTCGCCTTCGGAGCGGCCCAGTTCGTGACCTCCAACTACTTCGCCGTGGAACTCACTGACGTTGTAGCCGCCGTCGTGACTGTGGCCGCCGTGCTGCTGATGCTGAAGGTCTGGCAGCCGAAAGAAACCGTCGGAATGGGCGGCACCGTCGACGCCGCACCGGAAGCTGCGCACGCCGCTGCCGCCGTCGTTGTGGCCGGCACCGCCGCACGCGACGGCCGCCCCGGTGCCGGTTCCATGACCGCCGCCGGTTCCGTGACCGGCGCCGAACAGGCGGCTCCTGCGCCCGACCGGGGTACCGCGGTGCCCGCCGACAACTCGCGGCCCGAACCGCGGAAGATCTGGATGGCGATCGCTCCCTACCTGATCATCATCGCGGTGTTCTCGGTGGCACAGATTCCGGCCGTCAAGACCTGGCTCAGCCAGGTGGGCAGCGTGACGTTCGCCTGGCCCGGCCTGGACATCACCGATTCCGCCGGCAAGCCGGTCGCAGCCACCAAATTCAAGCTGGACCACCTCAAGGCGACCGGCACCCTGCTCATGTTCTCCGGCCTGCTGACCATGGCGCTGTACAAAATCACTGCATCACAGGGCCTGCGGATCTACCGGGACACCGTGGTCCAGCTGCGTTGGACGATTGTCACCGTCACCGCCGTCCTGGGGCTCTCCTTCGTAATGAACCTGTCCGGCCAGACCACCACCCTCGGCTTCGCGCTGGCCTCCGCGGGCGGCTTCTTCGCCATCCTTTCACCGCTGATCGGATGGATTGGTGTGGCCCTCACCGGCTCGGACACGTCCTCCAACTCGCTGTTCGGCCAGATGCAGGCCACCGCGGCCGCGCAGACCGGCCTTTCACCGGTGCTGATGGCCGCCTCCAACTCCTCCGCCGGTGTGATGGGCAAGATGCTTTCGCTGCAGAACCTCGCCGTGGCCTCGGCCGCCGTAGGCCTTGACGGCGCGGAGGGGACCCTCTTCCGGAAGCTCCTGGGCTGGAGCCTGGGCCTGCTGGCGCTCATCACCGTGCTGATCTTCCTCCAGTCCACCCCCGTACTCGGCTGGATGGTCCCCTGATGGCGCCGCTGGACACGGCCGGCCTCCGTGCGGCGGTGAAGGATCCCGCGCAGGTGAGGACCCGCGCCATCGACCTGCACGCGAACGCCCATGACGCTTCGCATTTCCTCTTGATACCGCAGGCCGTGGTGACGGCGGGGAGTGCAGCGGAAGTGGGCGGGCTGCTGCGGGCCAGTGCCGCCCAGGGCGTGCCGCTGACCTTCCGCTCCGGCGGCACCAGCCTGAGCGGCCAGGCGGTCACCGACGGCGTGCTGGTGGATGTCCGCCGCAACTTCCGGGAGATTGAAGTGCTCGACGGCGGCGCGCGCGTCCGCGTTCAGCCCGGCGTCACCGTGCGGGCGCTCAATGCGAGGCTCGCCCGCTACGGCCGGAAGTTCGGACCGGATCCGGCCAGCGAGGCGGCGTGCACCGTCGGCGGCGTGGTGGCCAACAACTCCTCCGGGATGAACTGCGGCACCGTGGACAACACCTACCGCACCCTGGAATCCCTCACCGTGGTGCTGCCCTCCGGCACCGTGATCGACACCGGAGCGCCAGACGCGGACCGGAAGCTCCGCGCCCTGGAACCGGAGCTCTACGCAGGCGTGGCCCGGCTGGCCGGGCGGGTACGGAACAACGCGGACTCCGTGCGCAAAATCCGGCAGCAGTTCTCCATGAAGAACACCATGGGTTACGGCCTCAACTCCCTGTTGGACTTCCAGTCCCCGGTGGACATCATGGCCCACCTGATCGTCGGCAGCGAAGGCACCCTGGGCTTTGTGGCAGAGGCTGTTTTCCGCACTATTCCGCGGCTCCAGCACGCCGCCGCCGGCCTGCTGGTGTTCCCCGACCTTGAGGCCGCCAACGCGGCGCTGCCGGCCCTCGTCGAAACGGGCGCCGCGACCATCGAGCTCATGGATGCGTTGTCCCTGAAGGTGGGGCAGTCCCTGAAGGGGACGCCCGCCGTCGTGCATGACCTGGCAGTCCGCGAGCATGCCGCCCTGCTCGTGGAGTACTCCGCCGGCAGTGCCGGTGACCTCGCGGAACTGCAGCTCAACGGCGAAGGCGTCCTCCCGGCGCTGGGGCTGTCCGCCCCGGCCCGGTTCACCGGAGACGCGCGGGAACGCGGGCAGCTCTGGCAGTTGCGCAAGGGACTCTACGCCTCCGTGGCCGGCGCCCGCCCCCAGGGCACCACCGCTTTGCTGGAGGACATCGTGGTTCCGGTTCCGGTGCTGGGCAGGACGTGCCGTGAGCTGATCCGGCTCTTCGACAAATACAGCTACAGCAACAGCGTGATCTTCGGCCACGCCAAGGACGGCAACGTCCACTTCATGCTGACCGACGGCTTCGCCAGCCCGGCCGAACTGGACCGCTACAGCGCGTTCACGGAGGACATGGTGGAGCTGGTGCTGGCCGAGGGTGGATCGCTGAAGGCCGAGCACGGGACAGGGCGTGTGATGGCTCCCTTCGTGCGCCGGCAGTACGGCGATGAGCTGTACGAGGTCATGCGAACCATCAAGCGCCTCTTCGACCCCGTCGCGATGCTCAACCCGGGCGTGCTGATGGACGAGGATCCGCTGGCTCACCTCCGGCACATCAAAACGGCGCCGCCCGTGGCCGAGGAAGTGGACCGCTGCGTCTCGTGCGGCTACTGCGAGCCGGTGTGCCCCAGCAAGGACATCACGCTCACGCCGCGCCAGCGGATCGTGACACTGCGCGCCATCGAATCAGCCAGGCTGGCCGGGGATACGGCACTGGTGCGGGAACTGGAAAAGGACTACGACTACGAATCCGTGGACACCTGCGCCGTGGACGGGATGTGCCAGACTGCCTGCCCGGTGGACATCAACACGGGATCGCTCGTGAAACGCCTGCGGAAGGCCGACGCCGGTCCGCTCGCCAACGGTGCGTGGAACGCCGCGGCCAAGCACTGGGAAGGCGTGACGCGCGGGGCCTCGCTGGCGTTGACGGTGGTGGACAAGCTCCCGGCAGCCGCCATCACGCCGCCCAACAAGGCGGCCCGGGCCGTCCTCGGGAAGGACACCGTGCCGCTGTACTCCGCCGAACTGCCCGGCGGCGGTTCTGCGCGGAAGCGCCCGACGCCGGCAGGTGACGTTGACGCGGTCTACTTCCCGGCGTGCGTGGGGACCATGTTCGGACCCGCCGGCGCGGGCCCCTACACCGGGGAACACGGCACCGAAGGACGCGGAACCGAAGGACGCGGTGTCCAGTACAGCTTTGAACAGCTGTGCGACCGCGCCGGGCTCACCCTCCTCGTCCCGGAAGGCATCGACGGGCTCTGCTGCGGCACCCCCTGGTCCTCGAAGGGCATGTCCGCAGGCCAGGCAACGATGCGGGAAAAGACCCTGGCCGCCCTCAGGGAAGCCACCCGGGACGGTGAACTTCCCATCGTCTGCGACGCGTCCTCGTGCACCGAAGGGCTGCGGCAGGCCGTCGAATCGGACACGCCCGCGCCGGGCCAACGTGAGCTGCGCATGGTGGACGCCGTCGATTTCGCCGCGGAACAGATCCTGCCGCGGCTGCCGGACCACGGGAAGCTGGAGTCCCTGGCACTGCACCCCACCTGTTCGTCCACCCGGATGGGCCTCAACGATGCCCTGGGCACCGTTGCCGGAGCAGTGGCCGACCGTGTTGAGATCCCGGAAAACTGGGGCTGCTGCGCGTTCGCGGGGGACCGGGGCATGCTGCACCCCGAACTGACGGAGTCGGCGACGGCCAGGCAGGCTGCGGAGGTGGCGGAGATGGGTGCAGCCGCCCACGCCTCGTGCAACCGCACCTGCGAGCTGGGCATGACGCGCGCCACGGGCGCCCAGTACCGGCACGTGCTGGAGCTGCTGGAGGAAGTCACCCGGTAAGCCGGGCGCTCTCTCACTTCCTGCGGGTTTTCCACCAACGCTCTTTCACCCTGTGAGAGAGCGTTGGTGGTTTGGGCGCGAAAGGTGAGGGAGCGTTGGATCCGCTCGAGTCCATACGCTCATGGATTCTGATTAAATGATCATTTCCGGTTAGCATTTGTACATGAGGACTGAAGAGCGGCACCGGTTGATCGGTGAACTGCTGCGGAGCCGTGAAGAGGTGACCGTGGACGAGCTGATGGCCGAGTGCGGAGCGTCCGGCGCCACCATCCGCCGCGACCTGGATGTCCTTGCAGTCCACGGCGTACTCCGGCGGGTGCACGGCGGGGCGAAGAGCCTGGTGCTCCGCGGCGAAAATCCCGGCTACGGGCAGCGGGACCTGGAAGAACAGGACGCCAAAGCCCGGATCGCCGCCGGCGTGGCGGGTCTCCTCCAGGACCGGGAACACGTGTGGCTCGACAGCGGAACCACCGCCACCGGAATCGCCCGTCACCTGCGGCAACGTGAACTGACGCTGATGCCCATGTCTTTGCCCGCCCTCAACGCATTAACAGCGGAGGGCCAGGCCGGGCACCGCCCCGCCCTCCTGGTACCGGGCGGAAGCCTGATCCCCGGCGAGCTGTGCTTCCGGGGGCCGCTGGCCGAGGCCAACATCCGCTCCCTGCGTTTTGACACCGCAGTGGTGACGCCCTGCGCAGTAAACCTCAAAGACGGACTGCTGGCCCACGACCTCGACGATGCCGCCGTCAAACGCGCCGGCCTCGAATCTGCCGGACGGGTGATCGCCGCCTGCGCAGGCTCCAAATGGAATGCCGCCGCGGTGGCGCTCGTGGCCGCGCTGGAAACCGTGGACGTCATCGTCACGGACCGGGTGTTCAGCCCGCAGGAACTCACACAACTTGGAAAACACTCAGTGAAAGTAGTGAACGTATGAGCATCGCCGTCACCACCCAAAAGCTGAACGCCGCGGCCGCCGCCACGTTCCTCGTTTTCGGGATCAACGGACTCGTGTTTGCCAGCTGGGCCGCACGCATCCCCGCCGTCACCGAAATCCTGCACGTGACCTCCGGACAAATGGGAACGCTGCTGCTCTGCACTGCGGTCGGTTCGCTGATCGCCCTTCCCACGGCAGGGTGGGTGGTGGGGCGGATCGGTACGGCCAATGCCGTCCGCGCCAGCGGGCTGCTGGCAGCGCTGGCCGGGGTGGGCATCGCCCTTTCGCTGCTCGCCGAGTCGGTGCCCGGCACCGCCGTCGCCTTGTTCTTCTTCGGAATTGGCGTGGGACTGTGGGACGTTTCGCAGAACATTGAAGGGGCCGACGTCGAACACCGGCTTAAGCGCACCATCATGCCGCAGTTTCACGCGGCGTTCAGCGGCGGCGCCTTTGTGGGAGCCCTGATCGGCGCCGGCCTCTCCGGCCTGGGAGTGGGGCTGCCTGCCCACCTGCTGGTCATCGCCGCCGTCGTTGCGGTGCTCACCATGGTGGCTCCCCGCTACTTCCTGCCGCACATCGCCGCCGAGATCCCTTCCGACGGGGAAGCCGCAACGCCGAAGGGTGACTCTGCCTGGCGGGACAGCCGCACACTGCTGATCGGCGTTGTGGTCCTCGGTGCCACCCTCACCGAAGGGGCCGGGAACGACTGGATCGCCAAAGCATCCGTGGACGGTCTCGGCACCAGCGAATCCACCGGCGCGCTGATGTTCGCAGTCTTTGTCCTGGCCATGACGGCGATGCGGTTCTGCGGCGGGTTCGTGATCGACAAATATGGCCGTGTTGCCGTATTGCGGGCCAGCATGGCCGCGGCAGCCGCGGGACTTGGCCTCTTCGTCCTGGCAGGCAATGTGTGGCTCGCGACGGCGGGCGCGGCACTGTGGGGAATCGGGGCGGCGCTGGCCTTCCCGATGGGCATGTCCGCCGCGGCGGACGACCCCAAGAAGGCTGCTGCCCGGGTGTCCGTGGTGTCCACGCTGGGCTACATCTCCTTCCTGGCCGGACCGCCGCTCCTCGGTTACCTCGGTGACCTCACCGGGATCCATCTCGCCCTGCTCGCCATCATGGTGCCCATCCTTGTGGCGCTCCTCCTCGCGGGCGCCGCGAAACCCTTGCCCGGTGCGCCGCTCCGCAACGAGTAGCACCCGCCGCAGCCACCGGCAGCCACTGGGCAGCCACCGTGCAGCCAACCCAGCCACCCCTGCAGCCAACCCGGTGTTCCGCAGCGCCGGAGGTAGGGTGGGGAAATGCGAAGGATGCTGAGGAAAGGCCCGGGCATGCTGGCCGGGCTGGACCGGACGTTGCTCAAAGCCGTCTCCAACCTGCCCGGCGGAAACCATGATGTCCTGTTCCGCCGGCTCTCGGCGGCGGCAAACCATGGAAAGCTGTGGTTTGCGGTGGCCGGAGGACTGGCCCTCATCCCGGGCAAACCCCGCCGTGCGGCGCTGCACGGGCTGATTGCCCAGGGCGTGGCATCGGCGGTCACCAATGTGGTGTTCAAAACACTGCTGCCGCGGGCCAGACCGCTGCCGGAGCATCTTCCCGTGTTCAGGTTCGTCAACCCGCAGCCCACCAGCTCGTCGATGCCGTCCGGCCACTCGGCATCCGCGGCGGCCTTTGCCGTGGGGGTGGGCCTCGTCCAGCCTGCCATCGGAGCCGCGCTGGCGCCCCTTGCCGCCGGTGTTGCCTACTCCCGGGTCCATACCGGCGCCCACTGGCCTACGGATGTGTTGTTCGGGTCCGCCCTAGGTGCCGGCGCAGCCATGATCACCCGGAAGTGGTGGCCCGTCCGTCCGCCGTTCCCGGCGACCACCCGCGACGCAGTCCAGGCGGCACAGCTGCCCGGCGGCGAAGGCCTGAGCATCGCCGTCAACACCTTGGGCGGCTCCTATGCGCCGGAAACCGTCCAGGCTCTCCAGGATGTATTCCCTTTAGCGCATATACACGAGATTGATGAGGATGGCGATGTAGCCGCCGAGATCAGGGCTGCGGCCAAGGGCCAGGGAGTCAAGGCGCTCGGTGTGTGGGGCGGCGACGGTACCGTGGGTACGGCCGCGGCGGCCGCCGTCGAACTGTCCCTCCCCCTCCTGGTGCTCCCCGGCGGAACGCTGAACCACTTTGCCCGGGACGCCGGAACTTCCACCCTTGAGGATGCCGTGGAGGCGGCGTCCGCCGGTTCGGCCGCCCGGGCTGATGTGGGGCATGTCCACGTGGAACGGGGCCTCGCCGGAAACCCCGAAAAGCTGGAACGGATCATGCTCAATACGGCCAGCATCGGCCTCTATCCCAACCTGGTCCGGCGGCGCGAACAGCTTCAGCCTGCCCTGGGAAAACCGCTGGCCGGGGTGGCTGCCATGTTCAGGACGTTCGCGGCCGGCACCCCCACCACCATGATTGTGAACGGCGTCCGCCACAAGCTGTGGATCCTCTACATTGGCCGCGGCCGCTACTACCCCCGCGACCATGCACCGCTGGTGCGCCCGGTGATGGACGACGGCGTGCTGGACCTGCGGATGATCACCGCGGATGAGTCCTTCGCGCGGCTACGGCTGCTCTGGTCCGTGCTGACTGGCACCGTGGCCACGTCACGGATCACCCACCTGAGCGAATCGACCACGGTAACCGTGGACGCTGCAGAGTCCCCCATGGCGCTGGCGGTGGACGGTGAAGCCCTGCCGGGTGTGCGCCGCGTCGAATTTTCCGTGTTGCCCGGAGCGCTCACCTACTACTGTCCGCCGCCTGGTGGTCATCCCTTGGGACTACCCTGATTCCACCCTGAATCATCCCTGAGACCGGCGAAATGGGAACGTTGCGTCTGTAGCGTGGGTGGTACGAACGGATCTGCGGCATGCAGAAGCCGTCACCGCATCCGCAGCTACGCAAAGGAACGCTTCCATGATTGAAGCAAGAGGCCTGTCCAAGGTCTATGGCGATAAAACCGCCGTGGGCGGAGTGGATTTCACTGTCCAGGCCGGCCAGGTCACCGGCTTCCTCGGCCCCAACGGAGCCGGCAAATCCACCACCATGAGGATGATCATGGGACTGGACACGCCGACGTCGGGCTCCGTCACCGTCAACGGGGTCCCGTTCACCAAGCACGCGGCTCCGTTGCGTGAGGTGGGCGCCCTGCTGGACGCCAAGGCCGTCCACACGGGCCGTTCTGCCTACAACCACCTGCTGGCCATGGCCGCCACCCACAGCATTCCCAAAAAGCGTGTCAGCGAGGTCATCGAAATGACCGGTCTGGCCGACGTCGCAAGGAAAAAGGTCAAGGGCTTTTCGCTCGGCATGGGCCAGCGGCTGGGTATTGCCGCGGCACTGCTGGGGGATCCGCAGACCATCATCCTGGACGAGCCGGTCAACGGGCTGGACCCGGAGGGCGTGGTGTGGGTCCGGAACCTGGTGAAGTACCTGGCCTCGGAGGGCCGGACCGTCTTCCTGTCCAGCCACCTTATGAGCGAAATGGCGGTGACGGCGGACCACCTGATTGTGATCGGCCGCGGAAAAATCATCGCCGACGCCCCCATCAAGGACATCATCACCGGGAAGGGCGCGAGCCGCACCCGCGTCCGCACCGACGAGCCGGACCAGCTGATGCACCTCCTTGCCGGAACCGGAGTTTCCATAGAGGCCCAGGACCACGAACTGCTGGAGGTCAAGGGACTGGATCCGCGGCAGATCGCCCGGACCGCCCTTGAGAACCACGTCATGATCTACGAACTAACCCCGCTCCAGGCCAGCCTGGAAGAGGCCTACATGGAGCTGACCAAGGACGAGGTCGAATACCACTCGCTCATTACTACGGGAGCCCCCGTTCCCGCCCAGACCGGAGGCAAATAAGCCATGAGCTCAACTACTTTGGAACCCAACCCTTCGGGCCGCAGGGCCCAGGGCGGCGCAGCACCCCAGGCCGGGGCGCCCTCCGGGCAGGCCGCCCATTCAGCCGGCGGTCCTGTTTCCCCGGGTCCCGGTCCCAGTTTCCTGCGCGTGCTGAACTCGGAATTCATCAAGTTCCGCACGCTGCTCTCCACGCTGATCCTGCTCGGCTCCACCATGCTGGTGATGGTGGGCTTTGGGGCCCTGGCGGCGTGGTCCACCGGTCAGTTCCGCGAGCAGATGGCCTCCGACCCGGAGGCCGCAGCCCAGATGGCGGCCCAGGGCGGTGACATCGCGGTGAGTGCCCCCACCTCCGGTATCGCTTTTGCCCAGCTGATCCTCGGGTCCCTGGGCGTGCTGCTGATGAGCTCAGAATTCACCACCGGAATGGCGCGTTCCACGTTCGCGGCCGTGCCCAAGAGGATCCCGGCCTTCGTGGCGAAGTTCCTCGTGGTAGTGGTGGTGTCTTTCGTCCTGACCGGTGTTTCCACCCTCATCGCCGGCCTGGTGTCCGTTCCGATCCTGGACAACTACGGCCTGAGCCTGGACCTGGCCAGCTCCCAGTCCGTCAAACTGCTGGTGGTCAACAGTCTCTACGTGGCCGCAGTGGCCTCCATCGGCATGTCGCTCGGCAGCATCATCCGCAATTCCGCGGGCGGGATCATGAGCCTGGTGGGGCTGTTCTTCGTGGCGCCGATCGCCTTCCAGCTGATTCCGGGCGACTTCTTCGAAGAAGCCCGCAAGTACCTTCCCGGCAACACCGTGACGCCGCTGACCGCCGTTGAACACGTGGACGGGAACCTCGAGGCGTGGCAGGCTGCCTTGGTGCTCGGCGCCTGGGTGGTGGTTCCGGCGGTCCTTGCCATGGTCCTGCTGAAGAAGCGGGACGTTTGAGCGGGCAGGGCGGCCGGTCCGCCGTCTAGGCTCAACACATGCATGAAGTACTGCCGGCAAAGGACGCATCAGCCCTCACTCAGGTTGATGTGTCCTTTGCCGCACTCGCCGACCGCCGCCGGGGCCGGCTCCGCCGGTACCTCCACCGGCACCCGCGGGCGATGGATGCGGTGGTGGTGCTGTGCTACCTGCTCCTGGTCACGCCCACCGCGGTGGACGCCGTGCTCGACGGCGGCTGGGCAGCCACCGCGCTGCTTGCCGCCGTCGCCGCTGCGCTCTCTTTCCGCCGGACCCGTCCGGTGGCCGTTGTTGCCGCCGTGGCGGTGCTGGAAGTGGGCATCACGCTCCTGCACCCCTGGGGCTCCAATGTTTCCGCTGGCCTGTGGTTTGCCCTCTATGCACTGGCGGTGCAGCGGCCCCGCAGGTTCTCCATCACCGCCCTGGCATTATCCAACACCCCGCTGTCCCTGCTGTATTTCCTGACCCTCGTCGGCCCGCTGGAACGTGCCCTTCCCAGCGGCGGACCGGCGGCACCCGAGAATTCGCAGCTGGTGTTTGGAATCGTTGCCGGCATCACCATCACGCTGTCCAACATCATTGCCACCGGAATCGGCATCTCCGTCCGGCAGCGGCAGGAACACGAACAGGAAATCGCCGCGTGGGCGGCCCGGACCGCCGAACTTGGCTCGGTCACCGAACGCAACCGGATCGCCAGGGAGATGCACGACGTCGTGGCGCACTCCCTGACGGTGATGCTCACCTTGTCCGACGGCGCCGCAGTGGTGGTCAGGAAGAGCCCGGACCGCGCCGCCGAGGTCCTGGCGGAAATTTCCCGGACCGGACGAACCGCTCTGGCGGACATGCGTCGCGTGCTGGGCGTCCTGCGCGACGAATCACCGGTAGGCCAGGCACCCCGGCAGCCGCTGAGCGCAGGGAACAGCCTGGCCAAACTTTTGGAGGGCTTCCGCACCGCGGGGCTGCCGCTGCACTACTCGCACACCGGACCTGCCCTGCCTGAGGACGCGGCCTTCCAACTGACCGTCTACCGGATTGTGCAGGAGTCACTCACCAACGTCCTCCGCTACGGCCGGGCGCTGGGCCGGGTGGATGTGAATATGGCGCGCACTGACGGTACCGTCACCATTGAAGTGCTCGACGACGGCAAAGGCACCGTGGGTCACGCGGCCGCCGCCGCGCCGATGGCAGCGGCCGGCGGTGCCAGGCCCCTGGGGTCGGGGCAGGGCCTGACGGGCATGCGCGAGCGGGCCGGGATTTACGGCGGTACGGTGGAAGCCGGACGCCCCGCCGGGGGCGGATGGCGCGTCAGGGCAGTGTTGAATTGGAATGGGGACCAAGGAAAAACATGAACGGCAATGCACCGATCACAGTCCTGCTGGTGGATGACCAGCCGCTGCTGAGGATGGGCTTCCGCCTGATCCTTGAGGGTGAGGATGACCTTCGGGTGGTGGGAGAAGCCTCCGATGGGGCGGAGGCAATCCGGCAGGTCAGGGAGGTGAACCCCGACGTGGTGCTGATGGATGTTCGGATGCCGGTCTTGGACGGCATCGAAGCGACCCGGGCGGTGGCCTCCTCGGGGTCCGCCGCGAAGGTGATCATCCTGACCACCTTCGACCTCGATGAATACGCCTTCGCCGGCCTGCAGGCGGGCGCTTCCGCGTTCCTGCTCAAAGACGTGGCCCCTGCTGAACTGGTTAGCGCGGTGCGGGTCGTGGCGAGCGGAGATGCCGTGGTGGCCCCCCGCGTCACGCGCCGACTGCTGGAAGCGTATGTCCGCGGAGACCATCCCTCGGCCGTCCCCGGAGACTTTGCGGTGAACGGACGCCCTGCGGCCACGGCTGACATTATGACTGGCGGACACCGAACGGCCGCCTCCGTGCCGGCAGTTGGCAAAGGCAGGAATCCGCATGGCGAAGAGCAGCAAAAGGACCCCCTGCTGGAAGCCCTGACGCCCCGCGAAAGGGAAATGCTGGGAGCCATGGCCGAAGGACTGTCCAACGCCGAGATCGCCCACAGGTTCTTCCTGTCCGAGGCCACGGTGAAAACGCACGTGCGCCGCATCCTCGCCAAACTGCATCTCCGGGACAGGGTGCAGGCCGTGGTTTACGCCTACGAGACGGGGTTGGTAGTGCCCAGCAATCCGGACTATTAGCTACTCAGAGGTAGATTTCGAGCACATTTCAAAGTTGCTCGGTAAGCCACTTTTGTTGCCCATTGATGCTCGGCATTGTGGGAAGCTCCTTTTCGGGGGCCGTCAAAATGTTCGACTGCACAAGATCTGTCCTCCGGCATCCGGTCTAGGGTGAAAAAGAAATGTGGCCTGACACACGGAATCCGTGTCCGTCCGGGGCCCACACCCTCAACGAAGGACGGCGCTTCCATGCACGCTGACCAACAGCTCTCCAAGTCCCTGAAACCAAGGCACCTTTCCATGATCGCCATTGCCGGCGTGATCGGAGCCGGACTCTTTGTGGGTTCCGGTGCTGCCATCCAGCAGGCCGGCCCCGGCATTCTGCTCGCCTACATGGCCGCAGGTATCGTGGTGATCCTGGTGATGCGGATGCTCGGCGAAATGGCTGCAGCCAACCCCGAAACCGGATCCTTCTCCACCTATGCAGACAAGGCCCTGGGCCGGTGGGCAGGCTTCAGCATCGGCTGGCTGTACGCGTGGTTCTGGATCATTGTGCTCGGGATCGAAGCCACGGCCGGTGCCGCCATCATGCACCGCTGGGTTCCCGGCATCGACCAATGGGTATGGGCGCTGGTGCTTATGGTGCTGCTGACGCTCACCAATCTGGGATCGGTGAAATCGTACGGAGAATTCGAATTCTGGTTTGCCTCCATCAAGGTGGCCGCGATCGTGCTGTTCCTGCTCTTCGGCGTTGCCGCCATCCTGGGCCTCATCCCGGGAGTTCCCGCCCCCGGACTGGACAACCTGGTCAATAACGGCGGCTTCCTCCCCAACGGCCCGGGTGCGGTCCTGGCCGGCATCCTGGTGGTGGTGTTCTCGTTCTTCGGCGCTGAAATCGCCACGATCGCTGCCGGCGAATCCGAGAATCCGGTGGACGCCGTCAAGAAGGCCGTGAAGTCCACCGTGTGGCGCATCCTGGTGTTCTACATCGGCTCCATCGCCATTGTGGTCACCCTCCTCCCGTGGAACTCCGCCTCCGTGGCAAAGAGCCCCTACGTCGCAGTGATCGAACTCTTCGGGATTCCTGGCGCCGGCACCATCATGGACGTCGTGGTGCTGACTTCGGTGCTCTCCTGCCTGAACTCCGGGCTCTACACGGCCAGCCGCATGCTCTTCTCACTTTCCCGCCGCGGTGACGCACCGAGGGCATGGACGAAGATTTCCAAGCGCGGCGTGCCGGCCGCTGCCGTGCTGGCCTCAACCGTGGTGGGCTTCATCACCGTTGGCCTGAACTACATCGCGCCGGACACGGTGTTCCTGTTCCTCGTGAACACCTCGGGTGCTATTGCGCTGTTCGTCTGGCTGGTCATCGCGTCGTCACAGCTGATCCTCCGCCGGCGCATGGGTGCCGCCGCCAAGGACCTGGCCCTCAAGATGTGGCTCTTCCCGTACCTGACCTGGGTAGCCATTGCCAGCATCATTGCACTCCTGATCGGCATGGTGATCCTGGAATCCACCCGGGAGTCCCTGCTGCTCTCACTGGCACTGGCCGCAGTGGTGGTCGGTGTCGGCGTCTGGCGCTACCGCAAGGGTCTCGGCGCCACCGGCGCCGGAACGGAACAGCCCGCGGCAGAGGAAGCAACGGCAGAGGAAGCCGGCGTTGGTGCCGGTCCGGCGTCGTAAACCAAAGGTTACATCTCAGCAGGTGCGGCACCAGCCGCCCCCGAACCGGAGTCCGGGTGCCGTCAGTCCAGGTGCCCGGACTCCGCGCTCTCCGGATTTCCGGCATCCGCCGGAGCCGGGCTGCCGGGCTGCACGGCGTCGAAGAAACGGTGCTCCCTGGTCGCGGCACTGTGAACCCGGGTGCGGATGAAGCTGACGTCGGCCGCGCTGAGCTGAATTGCACCGTGCTGGTCGCGGACCACCGGTTCGTCCGCAACACTCGCAACGCGGGTCGCGATCGTCCGGGGCAGCACGACGCAGCCCGGGTTGTCCATGAGCCACCTGCGGGTGGCGGGATCTAGCAGGTGCCACTGTGATTTCAGTTCCATTGGGCGCGCCGTTCCATGTGTATTTTGCCTCTTTCCCGGTTGCCCGGCTGTTGATTGGCGGAGCCGCCGTTAACCGCGGCTGATGGGGAGCCGTTTCTCTGCAGCGTCCGTTCCGGGCACCGCGGGAAGCGGGGTCCTGACTTCGAGGACGCCGTCCCTGAAGGTCACCTTGATGTCCTCGTCCGTAACGCCCTCCGGCAAAGGCAGGTTGCGGTCGAAGGGGCGGTACCGTTGCCCGGAATGAATGCGGGTGCCCTCGGATCGGCCGCCGGCGTGCTCGTGCCCCGCACGGATGTGCAGCACACCCCCGGCCACGGAGACTTGGATGTCCGTGTCCGGGTCAGCGCCGGGCAGGTAGGCGCGGACAACGAGTGCCTCCTGGTCGACGTACTCGTCAACGCTGACCTCCTCGACGAGGATGGGGACCAGGCTGTCGGTGGTTTCAAAGGACCGCCCGTTGGAGCCGGTGAACTGCGACGGTTTCCTGTCTGACCCATCCTGGGCAGACGGCCATCGGGCCGATTCGAACGGGGACCATTTCAACGCACCGGACATGGCTCTCTCCTGGTTGTTGCCTGGCAGGACGGGTTACTGGCAGGGCTTTCCTTCGGCAAGGCAGCAACGCAGCGGCCCGGCTCACAGACCAGTAGATACCCATCCCGGAACGACCAACAGGGCCCAAAGTCCCCGGATGGTCCGCGCCGTCGCAATGGCGCAATGGCGCACGTCGGCGCAGGACCGGAGTTACTCACGGGTAAAGGACTTTTGCCCCTTCTTCCGCCGGACACCACCGGGCAGCATCGGTTGGGATCCCCACGACCACCTTTTGGAAGGAAACCATGGCGGGACGATTCGAACTTTATGTGGACGAGGCATCGGGCGTGCGATTCAGGATGATAGGGCCGGACGGTTCGGAACTGGGCGTTTCCCGGTCATTTCCGGACACCAGGGCGGCGGCCGCCGGCATCGAGGCGATGCGTGAATGCGCGGGCACCGGATTGATCAGCAACCTGTGCCCTCCCATCAGTGAGCCGGTCAGGGCACGGACCGCCAACGCCCACACAGCTGCAGCGCAGTCTCCGGCATCCTCCACAGCAACACAGCGTGCACACAGGAAGGGCCTATGCGCGGCATAGCCCTTCGGAGTTTTATGGGTCCATGACCACTTCACCGCAGCCGCCCCACGAACCCCACCCTAACCACGACCGCGGCTTGGAGTTCGACCTCTCCACCTTGATGAGCCGCCGTTCCCTGGGCCTGTTCTTCGGTGCCGGCACAGCGGCCGCCGCGCTGGCAGCCTGCACGCCGGGCTCCACACCGGGAACCGCCAGCAGTTCCACCACCGCGACGGCGACGCCGTCTGCCCCGGCGACTGCCACGCCCTCAGCGTCGGCGTCCGCCACGGCGTCACCCACGCTGACCCGGGCCATCGCGGAATGCGGGGTGGAAATTCCGCAGGAAACGGCGGGACCTTACCCGGGAGACGGTTCCAACGGCCCGAACGTCCTGGAGGCGTCCGGCGTCGTGCGGCAGGACATCACGGCCAGCTTCGGGACTTCCACCACCAAGGCCGAAGGCATCCCGCTGACGGTCACCCTGACGCTCCTGGACAACGCCAACGGCTGCAAACCCCTCGCCGGAGCCGCCGTGTACGCCTGGCACTGCGACCGCGACGGCAAGTACTCCATGTACGACGCCGGCCTCGAAAACGAGAACTTCCTCCGCGGGGTGCAGGAAGCGGATGCCAACGGCCAGGTTACGTTCACCACCATCTATCCCGGGGCGTACAACGGCCGCTGGCCGCATATCCACTTCGAAGTCTTCGAATCCATGAGCAATGCCACGGTGGCAGGGCAGGTACTGGCTGTCTCCCAGATCGCCATGACAGAGGCGGCCTGCAACGAGGTCTACGCCACGACGGGCTATGAGACCAGCGCCCGGAACTTTCCCAACACCACGCTCACCTCAGACAACGTCTTTGGCGACGACGGCGGCATCTACCAGTTGGCCACCATGTCCGGTTCGTCGGCCGCCGGTTACACGGCCGGACTCAACGTCACGGTGTAGGTGCGGTGCCTCCCGGAACCGGGGTTCGGCGCGGGCCGTCGCGGCCCCGCTAGACTCGGAGCCATGCCTTCCCACGCCACTGCCGCAGACCACATCCAGGACCTCGGCGCGTATGTCAGCGCGTCGCCGTCGAGCTTCCATGCAGTCCAGGAAGCCGCGCGGCGGCTGGATGAGGCTGGCTTCACCGGGCTCGATGAACTGGCCGCGTGGCCGGCCGGCGGTCCCGGTGCGGGCGCCGCCGGGCGGTTCTACGTAGTCCGCGACGGGGCCCTGATCGCCTGGGTGACACCGGAGAGTGCCGGACCCACCACGGGCTTTAATATCCTGGGGGCGCACACCGATTCGCCGTCATTCAAGCTCAAGCCCAAGCCCACCACCGGAAAGTTCGGGTGGCTGCAGGCCGGCGTGGAGGTCTACGGCGGCCCGCTGCTCAACTCCTGGCTGGACCGGGAACTGCAGCTGGCCGGACGGCTGGTGATGCTGGACGGCACGCAGTGCCTGACCGCCACCGGGCCGCTGCTCCGGTTCCCCCAGCTCGCCATCCATCTGGACAGGGCGGTAAACGAGGGCCTGGCGCTGGACAAGCAGCAGCATATGAACCCCGTCTTCGGCCTGGGGGATCCGGCAGGCGAGGACCTCCTGGCGCTGCTGGCCGAACGGGCCACGGCAGCGGATCCCGGCTCCGCGCCGGTGGATCCGTCAAAGATCGGCGGATACGACGTCGTTGTGGCAGACACGCAGCCTGCCGCGGTTTTCGGGGCCAAGGGTGAATTTTTCGCGTCCGGACGGCTGGACAACCTGTCCGCCACCCATGCCGGCCTGGCCGCGATCATCGCCCACGCTGAGGCCGGGGAGCAGGCGGACGGCGGCCCGATCGCCGTCCTCGCGGCTTTCGACCACGAGGAGATCGGTTCCAACTCGCGCTCGGGCGCCTGCGGACCCCTCCTGGAGGACGTCCTGGTGCGCGTTTCGGACGGCCTTGGCGCGTCGGTGAGCCAGCGTCGGCAGGCCCTGGCGGCGTCGTTCTGCGTCTCCGCCGACGCTGGCCACGCGGTGCATCCGAACTACGCCGAGCGCCACGACCCCGTGAACCGCCCGGTCCTCAACGGCGGCCCGTTGCTCAAGATCAACGCCAATCAGCGCTACGCGACCGACGCCCCCGGTGCCGCCTTCTGGGCACGGCTGTGCGGTGAGGCGGACGTCCCGTACCAGGAGTTCGTGTCCAACAATGTGATGCCGTGCGGGTCCACGATCGGGCCGCTGACGGCGACGCGCCTGGGTATTAGGACCGTGGACGTGGGGGTGCCGCTGCTGTCGATGCACTCCGCCCGTGAACTCTGCGGCGTCGAGGACCCGTTCCGGCTGGCCCGGGTGACCGAACTGTTCTTCCGGACAGCGGCGTAGGTCCTTCCGGACCCCGGCGGAGGCAGGCCCCGGGATACCTGCTATCTGACGCAGGATGCAGCGGCTCCGTCGACCCGGTAAAGGTGGACGGCGTTGCCGTCGGCAAAGTGATCGCTAAAGACGCCCTTGGTCATTGCCACAGTCCGGTTTTCGTCCAGGACCGTGACGGCCGCGTCAGCGCCCGCCAGGCAGCTCATCTGGAAAAGGGCATCTTGCTGCCCTGCCTGCGCGGAACCGGCAAGGACATACAGTGATCCGTCATGCACTTTGACGGCCGCGTCGACACCCTCGCCATGCGACAGCGCGTTATCCAGGAATGGTGCGTTGAGCACCGGTGCCAGCCGGTTGATCTGTCCGTTGACATCCGTCACCCACGGCCTGACTGCGTCCCCGCAAGACTCCCTCAGCACATGCTGGGACAGGCAGGCGCCGCCGAAGTTGTGATTGAAGTAAACAATCCCCCTGGCCCCGTGGATAAGGCTGCTCCAGACAGCAGCACGGACTTCCGGTCCCGAGATGGTGGGAGCCTTAGGATCCGTGAACGGATGGCCGACTTCCACGAATGCCCAGACGGGTTTGCTCATGGCCGGCTGCACCAAGGAACGCACGCGGTCGACGGTCCAGCCGTAGTTGGCCGCAAGCCTGCATTTCTCGGGCGACAGCTCCGCGCCGGCGGCAAGCACGGCACCGCCTTCGGAGGGGCCGCAGATATACGGATCGGTGAACCAGTAGTTATCCGCGGACACCACGTCCTGGAATTCATTGACGAAGATGGACGCCTGCTCATTGGTCTCCCAGAAGGTCACGCCTTTTCCGTAATTGGCATACACGAGTTGTCCGGTTGGTATGCCTTTGCGCATTTCGCGCTGGATGGTATAGCCGCAGCGCTCTGTCTCCGGCGTGCAAATCGGGCCCGCTCCCGGCCAGTTGCGGGTCCATGGAGCGTCTCCGGGGCCGGCCCACATATCCGGTTCATCCGCGATGACCCACCCTACGGCCCCGGATACCGGGTTGCTGGTCAGGGCGCGCATTCCCTGGTTGGTGGCGAATGTGATGTCTGAACTGCTGGTCAGGTCGACATAAAGGTTGATACCGACGAGATGATCCTTCGGAGCATCTGTCGGCTCCATGAGGCTTTCCAGCCAAACGCCAATTGGAAAATACGAGGGATCGGCAGGCAATGACTTGGGATACTTCGCAAAATACTCCGGGCCACCGTCAACCTGTCGCAATTGAAGGGGGTCGGCGGCGGCCGCTGCCTGGGCGGGGGCAGCCGAGGACGGTGTCTGATCCCAAACCAGCGACGGCCCTGAGGCAAGCAGAGCGGATCCAATAAGGATACCGAGGCCAATGCGTTTGGCTGATGCCGTTCTGCGGGGAGTGATTTTTTCCATGGCTTACCCCTAATGTCGCCGAGGTGAGACCGGTACTTTTGACATGGTCCTCTTCGGCGTCGTGCGGGTCAAGGACCGCCGCCGATCACTGCGGCATCGTGCCGCCCGCCGGCAGCAGCGCAGGCGTCAGGCGAGTCCGATCACCAGGTTGATGGTCGTGGCAAGGATGACGGTGCCGAAAAGGTAGGACAGCAGACTGTGTTTGAGCGCTTCCGCCCTGATGAGGTGATTCTGCAGGTTGGTGTCGGACACCTGGTAGGTCATGCCAAGGCTCGTGGCCAAGTAGGCGAAATCCGTGTATTGCGGCGGCCGATCCTGGTTGAAATCTATGCCGCCAGCGTCGGAGACGCCCCTCTTTCCAGGGCTGTAGTACAGCTCGGCATAGCGGAGGGTGAAGAGAGTCTGCACCAGGATCCACGACAAGGCGACGCATGCCAGGGCCAGCAGCCCCCCGCTCAGCCGCGAGCCGCCGTCGGCTCTGTGGGAGTCCACCACCACTGCGGCAACTGCAGCCAGGCTGGCGACGTTGGCCACCAGGATCAGCAGGTCGGTGGTGCTGCGGGACGGATCCTCGGAGGTCGCGTGCGCGCGTGTTTCTGCAGGTCCCAACCTGCCCACCACAAGCCAGACCCACACGACGTAAACCAGGGCGGCGCTGCCCCATCCGACCGCCGGCGCCTCCACCCACAGTCCTGAAAAACCGGTTGCCGCAGCGGCCGCAGTTCCTGCCGCGACCATCGCAAAGAACCGCAGCCGGCTGCGTTTGACCGTGGCGGGCGGAGGTCTGGTGTCCATGTGTCGTTACTCTAGCCAAACAAACACGCCGGACCCGGCTTCGCACGGCTTTTCCACATAGCGGCCGGAGCGTTTCCGCCCTGTATGGCCCCGGGACTAGCCTGAAAGGGCCACGAATCGCCGAAACAGGCCTAAATGCACTAAGATATTGAAGTCTGTGCTGCGTCCTGCCTCCGTTTGGGGGACTGGATGAGCATGGCACCGCAAATGAACCTCCTGTTACGGAAATGCCGTAACCGCTTAGCCCAAAGGAGGTGGGTTCACATATGCGTCCTTACGAATTGATGGTAATCATCGACCCCGAGGTCGAAGAGCGTACCGTTGAGCCGTCGCTTCAGAAGTTCCTGAACGTCATCACCAACGATGGTGGAACCATCGAAAAGGTTGACATCTGGGGCCGTCGTCGCCTGGCTTACGAAATCAAGAAGAAGTCTGAAGGTATCTACGCAGTGGTGAACTTCACCGCAAAGCCGGATACCGCCAAGGAACTTGACCGCCAGCTGAGTCTCAATGAGACCATCATGCGCACCAAGATCACCCGCCCCGAAGAGCAGAAGGTCGTTGCTGAGTAATTTCAGCTCCGTGCATTCAATCTTTACCCCGCAGGAACGAACAAGGAGGCAGTAGATGGCAGGCGAAACCACTATTACGGTCATCGGTAATCTCACCAATGACCCCGAACTGAGGTTCACACCGTCAGGTTCGGCAGTAGCGAATTTCACCATCGCTTCTACGCCCCGCACCTTTGATCGCCAGTCGAATGAGTGGAAGGACGGGGAAACCCTGTTCCTCCGGGCATCCGTGTGGCGTGAAGCAGCCGAAAACGTCGCAGAATCCCTCACCAAGGGCATGCGGGTTATCGTTTCCGGCCGGTTGAAGAGCCGTTCCTACGAAACCAAAGAAGGCGAGAAGCGCACCGTTATCGAGCTCGAAGTCGATGAAATCGGCCCGAGCCTGCGCTACGCCAACGCCAAGGTCAACCGCACCCAGCGCTCCGGCGGTCAGGGTGGTCAGGGTGGCTTCGGCGGAGGCAACAGCGGCGGTGGATTCGGTGGCGGCCAGGGTGGAAACCAGGGCGGCAACACCGGAGGAAACTGGGGCGGCAACCAGCCCGCAGCGCAGGAAGACCCTTGGGCAACGCCCGGGGTCAGTAATGCAGGCGGCGGCTGGGGCAACGGCCCGGATTCCGAACCTCCCTTCTAACCAATAATTAAGGTCCGGCGCCGGAACCCGCCGGGATGCCTCACGGCTCCCGGGTGAGTGCCGCCGTCGAACCACCACCATCCCGTGGATCAATATCCACGGGCTCCCTAGAATAGGAGCTCCACGATGGCTAAGGCTGAACTCCGTAAGCCCAAACCAAAGTCCAACCCCTTGAAGGCCGCTGACATCACTGTCATCGACTACAAGGACGTAGCATTGCTGCGCAAGTTCATCTCCGATCGCGGAAAGATCCGCGCCCGTCGCGTCACCGGCGTCACGGTGCAGGAACAGCGCAAGATCGCCCAGGCAATCAAGAACGCCCGCGAAGTTGCTCTGCTGCCTTACTCCGGCGCTGGCCGCGGCTAAGGAAGGGATTAACTAAAATGGCAAAGCTCATTCTGACCCACGAAGTAACCGGTCTCGGTGCTGCTGGCGATGTTGTCGAGGTCAAGGACGGTTACGCACGTAACTACCTGCTGCCCCGCAACTTCGCCCTGACCTGGTCGAAGGGTGGCGAGAAGCAGGTTGAGTCCATCAAGGCTGCCCGCGCCGCCCGCGAGCACGCTTCCCTGGAAGACGCTCAGAAGCAGGCCGCTGCACTCTCCGCCAAGCCGGTCAAGCTCGTTGTCAAGGCTGGCGAGACCGGACGCCTGTTCGGCACCGTCAAGCAGGGCGACGTGGCCGACGCTGTTGAGGCCGCTGGCCTTGGCAAGATCGACAAGCGCAAGGTTGAACTGCCGGCACACATCAAGTCGGTCGGTTCCTACCAGGCCAACGTCCGTCTGCACGACGACGTTGCCGCTGTGATCGAACTCGACGTAGTCGCAGGCAAGTAGTTCCTCCGGCTTATCGCCAGAGCACTACGCAGTCCTGAACTGCTGGAGGCCCCCGTATTCGGATTCCCTTGGGAACCGGGCGCGGGGGCCTTTGTTCTTAACACCGGGTACTGCCTGCAATGCAGGGTTTCTTCCGGGTCCTATTCCTGGTGCATCACGGTGGTGGAGTGCCGGTGCCCGGCCCGGATGAGTTCGGCCAGGACCGCCTCATCCACGTCCTCCAGTTTGTTGATGTAGAGACATCCCGCGCCGACCTTGTGTTTTCCCAGACGGGGCAGCAGCTCGGCCGCCTCCGGCGCGTAAGTAAGCCCGTACAGCGAAAGGCTCCCCTTCCGCGGGGAGAACCCGACGGCGACCGTGTCCCCCTCGCGACCGCTCTCATAACGGTAGTGGTAGCTGCCGAAACCGACGATGCTCGGACCCCACATCACGGGCGCTTCGCCGGTGTTTTCCTTCATAAGTGCCAGAAGCCGCAGGCCGTCCCGCTGGCGTGCCGCGTTCTCCACGCCCTCCAGGAACTCCTCCACGGAAGCGTCCGTCGCCTGGGTCTTGTTTTCAGCCATGACGGCAGTCTGGCAGACGCCGCCACTGTTGTCAGCAGGGCCGCACGGCAGTGATCCCGGGCTGCGGAATAAACCCAGGCACAGCCGGGTTTAGTCGATAGATGCAAACGCATGTACTCTGGATTTACCGATGACCTTCAGGAGCAAACCGTGGAAACCCGCCGCATTACCGTCCTCTCCGCCGGACTTGGCGTACCGTCGTCGAGCAGGTTGCTGGCCGATCAGCTCGCTGCCGCAGCCGAACGCCAGCTGGCTGCCGCGGGGTACGCGGTGGCCGTTGACGTGGTGGAACTCCGTGACCTCGCTGTGGATATTGCCAACAACTTCGTCACCGGTTACGCGGCACCCCGGCTTGCCGACGTGATCGCCGGCGTGGAGGATTCCGACGGCATCATTGCTGTCACGCCGGTCTTCAGCGCCTCCTACAGCGGCCTTTTCAAGTCCTTCTTCGACGTCCTGGATCCCAAGTCCCTGGAGGGCAAGGCCGTCCTCCTCGGGGCCACCGGCGGCACCGACCGCCACCAGATGGTGCTGGACTATGCCATGCGTCCCCTGTTCAGCTACTTGCGGACCCGGGTGGCTGCTACTGGCGTTTTCGCCGGCCCCCAGGACTGGGGCAACACGGACGACGGCGGCACGCCCCTTTCGGTGCGGATCGACCGGGCCGCCGATGAATTCGCGGCCCTGGTCGCGGCCGCGCCGACGCGGCGGAAGACGGACGCCGCTGAGTCGCTGCCCTTTGAACAGCTCCTGGCGGGAATCTCGAACGGCCGCTAGGTGCAACCTCCGGCGGACCCGCCCGGTGCATGTCGAACTTTTCCGCAGTTCCAGTCGTTGTGCGGAACATGAAATGCCCTGTGGATTCAATAGACCTGGTCATGAGTGAGCGCAGCGGAGTGGAGATCGATTACTGTCCGCAGTGCCGGGGCGTGTGGCTTGACCGCGGCGAACTGGACAAGATCATTGACCGCGCCGCCGAGTTGGCAGGGCCGCAAACGCCGGCTGCGCCGGCCGCGCCCCCCGTCCCCGGACTTATTCCGCCGCCGCTGTACAACAATCCGGATCCGCGCCGGGACGACAGGCGGCCGGATGATCGCCGCTATGACGACCGGCGGGACCGTCCCCGCTACGATCAACCCCGGTATGACGACCGGCGCTATGACGACCGGCGGCGGCCCAAGAAAAAGGAAGGCTGGCTCGGCGAGCTCTTCGATTTCTAGGCGCCCCGCCCGAACGGCGTGCCCTCAGCCCTACGGCAGTGCGCGAGTCCGGGCCGCTCAGTCGTCGAGCAGGGCGATAAACTCGCGGGCCTGCTTAAGTGAAATGTCCGAATGCTTGGTGAGGGCCGTTGCGGCCGCCTCAGTGTCGCCGCTCTTGGCCAGCGTGCGAATCCGACCGTAGATCTCGTCGTTAAGCATATTGCTGCTGACCTCCCGGGTGACATCGCCCTTGCTGGCAATCGCGCGGTACCGGTACGGGAAACGCTCGGGTGCGTCGTCATCGTCATGTTCCGGCACCTCAGGGGCCGCTGGGGTAAACGGCTGGGGGTGGGCGGCCAGGGCGCCGACGGCGTCGCGGGAGGCCCGCAGGCCCTCGCCTGAGGCTTCGTAGTAGAGCTTGATGGCCGCCATGGCCTGCCCCTGCGCTATCAGGGCGTACAGCCTGCGGTGCTGGTCTTCAGTGAGCTTCGCTGCCGCGGCCCGGGCCAGTTCCACCGGCTCGCCGGGCGGCGTGCTGCCAGCTGCCGTGGCGGCTGAAGCCTTCGGGCCGGAGGTCCGGCGACCCACGGCGCGGGCCACCAGCAGGACTGCGGCTCCCACGAGGAGAAGGATCAGGACGGGGATCACCAGTGATTCCATTGCTATAGCCGATCTACATAATTCTTGGCGGTCAAAAGATCTGAATGCGTTGCCTGCCGCAGCATCTTGATGGCTTGCAGTTTCTGGCCGTTGCGGGCCATGGACTGCAGTTGCAGGGCGAACTGCGGGTTCAATTGGCCTCCGGGCAGGACCGGGCCCTGATAGCCGTGCATTCCCACGCCCGGGCTTGACCCCGCCTGGGCGTGCAGGGCCGCCCGCGCATGGTCGGCCTGTTGTGACTGCTGTTGCTCGTTTTGGCTTGGCCGGGTGGCGGCATCAACCCGCGCCCGGGCGGCGGTGGCCGCTTTCACCTGGGCGGCATAATGTGCCTGCGACCGCAGGGCCAGCTCAAGTTGATACCGCTCGGCGTCTGAGATGCCGGTGTCCCGAGGCTTGAGGGCCGTGGTCACGGCCCAGATGACTGCCACAAGGATGAGGGCAGGCAGTATAACTATCAACACATCGCCCATGCATAGAGCTTATGCCAGTTCGCTGTTATCCACAGCATATTCTGCGGCTCGCATACAGCCCGGCCGGGCGGCCGTCAATTCGACGCCTTCGTGATGATGTAGATCACAGCCCGGGTATATCTTTCGTCACTTCCGCCCGGGTTACCGGCCGGTATCCCCAGTGGGAACCTGAAAGCTGTGGATGAATGTTCCTTAAAAGTATTTTTCATCCACATGGCATTTCGGACGTTTTCGCAGGTCAGGCGCCTATTGTGGCTCAAAGTTTTTTTGTTTCCACAGGTTGCCACACAGGCTGTGCACAAGCAGGACCCCTTAATCCACAACTTATCCACAGGTGTGCATGTATGTGGGCTTGGTGGCCGCGGGCAGGGGTACTAACGTAGCGGGATACCTGTTTTGGGGCATTGGTACTTGATTTCCGCAGTCCGGACCGAGCCCCTGCGGGCGGTCCGGATGCAGAGTCCTACAAGCAATTGTGGATAACCTCCGCAAACTGGGGATAACCAGGGATTCGGCAGGAACTGCGGGTGCAGGCACCTTCCTGCACGGGAAGACTGTCAGTGCCGGGTGGTAGTTCTGGTCATGGCGCACAGCGAGGCCCGGCTTCGCAGGTCAGCCCAATGGCAGATGGCAACACAGCACCGACGGCTTAAAGAGATACGCCGCGGTACACAACGGAGGACGGCAGCTTTGTCAGTTACGCACCTGGACTCAATCGAGGGCACCCGGAGTTCCGAAGGCAACCGAAAGCCGCCCCAGGACATCCCTGCCGAGCAATCAGTTCTCGGCGGCATGATGCTGTCCAAGGACGCCATCGCCGACGTCGTTGAGATCCTGCGGGGCCAGGACTTCTACCGTCCCGCCCACGAGACCATCTACGAGGCCGTCATTGACCTCTACGGCCGCGGCGAACCTGCCGACGCCGTAACTGTGTCTGACGAGCTGACCAAGCGCGGAGAGATCAACAGGATCGGCGGACCCGCCTACCTGCACGAGCTTATTCAGACCGTACCCACTGCCGCCAACGCAGGATACTACGCAGAGATCGTTGCCGAACGTGCCGTCCTGCGGCGGCTGGTAAATGCCGGCACCAAGATCGTCCAGCTGGGTTACGGCTCGGACGGCGAAGTGGAAGACCTCGTCAACCAAGCCCAGGCGGAGATTTACGCGGTGGCGGAACGGCGGACGGCTGAGGACTACGTTGTCCTCAAGGACGTCATGGAATCCACGGTGGACGAGATTGAAGCTTCGGGCCACCGCGACGAAGGCATGACGGGCGTGCCCACGGGCTTCTACGAACTGGACGAGCTCACACACGGCCTGCACCCGGGGCAGATGATTGTCATCGCGGCCCGCCCGGCTGTCGGTAAGTCCACGTTCGCCCTGGACTTTGCCCGGTCCGCGGCCATCAAGAACAACCTCGCCACGGTGATGTTCTCCCTGGAAATGGGCCGGAACGAAATCGCCATGCGCCTCCTGTCCGCGGAGGCCACCATCGGCCTCCAGGACCTCCGCAAGGGCACCATCAAGGACGAACAATGGTCCAAGATCGCCACCACCATGGGTCGGATGAACGAGGCCCCGCTGTTCATTGATGACAGCCCCAACATGTCGCTCATGGAAATCCGGGCCAAATGCCGCAGGCTCAAGCAGCAGCACGACCTCAAGCTGGTCATCCTGGACTACCTGCAGCTCATGAGCTCCGGCAAAAAAGTGGAATCCCGCCAGCAGGAAGTCTCGGAGTTCTCCCGTGCCCTGAAGCTGCTGGCCAAGGAACTCCAGGTGCCGGTGATTGCGCTGTCACAGCTGAACCGTGGCTCCGAACAGCGCCAGGACAAGCGGCCCATGGTTTCGGACCTCCGTGAATCAGGCTCGATCGAGCAGGATGCCGACATGGTGATCCTGCTCCACCGCGAGGACGTCTACGACAAGGAGTCGCCGCGCGCCGGCGAAGCTGACATTCTCATCGCCAAGCACCGTAACGGCCCGACGAAGGACATTGTGGTGGCCTTCCAGGGGCATTACTCGCGGTTCGCCAACATGGCGGCGGACGCCGGCGGCGGCGGCTTCTAGCCGGCCGGACTACGAGGTCGCCTGCGCCCCGCCGGCAGGAGCCCCGCCAACCTGAACTCCGCCAGCTGACAGCAGGTGGTTGGGTAGCCGGTTTCCGGGGGCCCGGCCCCGGATCTCCAGCAGTTCCCGGGCGTGGGCGTGCAGGCGCTTGTCCTCTTCAGAAACCGGAACCCATGGCGGAATGGGCACCGAGTTCCCGGACGCGTCCCTGGCCACCATGACTGTGAGGCAGTACGTGGTCAGGTTCATCTCCCGGCCCTTGGGATCGCCGGACCGGACGTGGACGGCAACATGCATGCCCTTGGTGCCGGTGTACACGAGCCGTGCCTCCACTTCCACCACGTGGCCGATCAACAGCGGCCGGTAGAAACGCACCCCGCCGGAGAACACCGCGACGGTGTCCTTGCCGCAGTACCGGGACGCACAAACATAGGCGGCCTCATCGATCCACTTCATGACGATGCCGCCGTGCACCTTGCCGCCCCAGTTCACGTCGGTAGGGGCGGCCATGAACCGGAGGACAACCCGTTCGGCGGTGCCGGCGTCGGTATATTGCTGCGCGTTCATCGCCTGCACAATGTCTTCGCGCACCTTGATCCGGGCCAGGGCGTGGTCGCGCTGCTCAATCTCGTCGGGCGTGGAAGGTTCGAACTGCGGGACCGGCACCGGTTTTCCGTCCGCACCCACGGCCACAAAAATCACCATGCACTGGCTGCGCATGGTGGCGGGGCCGCCCTTCGGGTCGCCCGAGGACACGACGGTGCGGATGTGCATGGAAGAGCGCCCGGTATAGACGATCGTGGCGGTGACTTCGACCATGTCGCCGCTGTTGACCGGGTCCGCAAAGTGGATGTTGCCCACGTAAGCCGTGACGCAGTAGGACTTTGCCCAGCCGACTGCTGCGGCATAGGCCGCCTTGTCCACCCACTCGAGCACGGTTCCGGCGTCCACGGAACCGCTGTGGCCGACGTCCATGGGGGCCGCAAGGAAGCGGAGGGTCACTGAATTGGCGGCAGACTCGCTCATGCTGAGAGTTTACTGACCACCGGGCGCACTAACGGGTCCGGATGACACAAACGCCGCCCCACCCGCCATATGGGGTGGGGCGGCGTCCGTCGCCGGGGGTCCGGAATCCTTAGCGGGCCCCGGTGTACACGATGTCCGGCTGGGACGGCATCTCCATGCCCTCACCGATGAAGAAGCCCGGGTGCGGCGGCTGGTTGTACGAGATGTTCTCGCGGGCCACCGAGAGCCGGTACACGGAATCGTGCATCAGGGTCCGCAGCCGGACGTCGGTGGAAGCTGTGGTGGTGTAGATCCGCAGTTCCGTGCTGTCCGACGACGGCCAGGCGATTTCCTCGCGCCAGTCACCCAGGAGGTCGGCCTGGATGGCAGGCGTGCCCTTGGTGCCGTTATTGGATTTGGCGCCCGTGGCTGTCAGCAGCTTGTCGCTGGACTCGGTGTTCCAGTTCCACTTACTGATGGTCGGCACCCCGCTGTACGTGGCGTCGTCGAAATCGTGGTCTACGATTTCGCGCAGCAGGTCGCCGTCCCACCAGGCCAGGAAGTTGGCGGCCGGGATCTTCTCAGCGATCAGCTCGCCCTTGGCGGACATCAGCTGGCCCACGGGCGAGTTCCATGCTGCGGTGCCGCCGATTGCCCAGCCTTCGGCCCCCGCGTAGCGGGGGTCGATGTCCCCGGCCGCGCCGCGCCCGGTGTCCTTGACCGCCGGAATGCTCCACAGCACCTCACCGGTCCGGGAATCGCGGAACGTCGCTCCGCGGTTTCCGCTGGAGCCCATGTCCTCGTGTACCGCGAAGGTCTCCAGTCCGGGCCTCGACGGATCGAGGTCGCTGGTGTGGATCGCGTCGCCGTGGCCCAGCCCGGTGGTGTAGAGCGGCTGGCCGTTGTCATCGATGGTCATGGACCCGAAAATGAACTCGTCCTTGCCGTCGGCGTCCACGTCCGCCACAGAGAGGTTGTGGTTGCCTTGCCCGCGGTACCGCGTGCCGGACACGTCGGAGTCGAAGATCCAGCGCTTGACGATCTTGCCCGCCACGAGGTCATACGTCGCCAGCACGGCACGGGTGTAGTAGCCGCGGCTGAACATCATGGACGGGTGTTCGCCGTCCAGGTAGGCCACCGCTCCGAGGAAGCGGTCCACGCGGTTACCGTAGCCGTCGCCCCAGGCCGCCACGTCGCCGCGCGGCGGATCGTACTTCACGGTGTCCATGATGGTGCCCGTCAGGCCGTGGAAGACGGTGAGGAACTCATCGCCGGTCAGGACGTAGCCGCTGCTGGTCCGGTAGTCAGCGTTCGGGTTGCCGATCACCGTCCCGGCCGCGTCCCGGGTGCCGTCCGCCGTCTTCATAGCGACCTCGGCCTTGCCGTCGCCATCGAAGTCGTACGCAAGCAGCTGGGTGTAGTGGGCGCCGGCACGGATGTTCGGGCCCATGTTGATGCGCCAGAGCTTGGTGCCGTCCGTCCTGTAGGCGTCGACGTAGACAGTGCCGGTGTAACCGGCCTGCGAGTTGTCCTTGGAGTTGGACGGGGACCACATCTGGATGATTTCGTACGTGCCGTCGCCGTCGACGTCTGCCACGCTCGCATCTCCGGCGGAGTAGCTGTAGGGCTGTCCGTCCTTGGTGTAGTCGTCCGCCGGCTTGTCGAGCTTGATCGCCAGGTAGTTGCGGGACATCGGCGTGAACTCGGCCGTCAGTTGGTCTGCGCCGGCACCCACCGCCTTGATCACGTATTTGGACGAGGCCGTTCCGCCGGCATCGAGGTAGGACGTGCTGTTCCTGATCGGATCCACGGTGAGCTGAACGCCGTCGCGGATGACATGGAAGCCGATCTGTTCGGGATCCAGGCCCAGCATGCGCCAGCCCACGCGGACGCCTTCTCCGGTGAGCAGGGCCACGGGGGCGCGGTCCAGCTTCTCCACCTGCCGGTTCACCACGGTGACCCTGTCAGTTCCGATCACGGCCGACGCTGCTGATTCCCCGCCCTTGTTGATGGCAGTGACGCGGTAGTAGTACCTGATGGTGGTCGGCACGGTGGTGTCCGTGAACGTCACCTCGGTGGCGCGCCCGGCGTAGGAGAAGGTGCCGTCTGCCGACGTCGAGCGGTACACGTGGTAGGCGGATGCGCCGCCGACTTTCTGCCACTTGAGGCTAACGCTGCTCTTCTCGATTGCCTTGACGTCCACCTTGGAAGGTGCCGCGGGTACGGGTGTGTTCGGGTCCGTGAGGGAGACCTCCGCGGTGTTGGAAGGTACTGACTCAAGGCCGGTGCTGTCCACTGCAACCACGTGGTACTTGTAGGGCAGCCCTGCGAACGCTGTGGTGTCCTTGAACGTTGTTTCCGTGATGTGCTCAGCAACGAGCTGCGGCTGCGGCTCGAAGTTTGCCTGCCGGAACACCTTGTAGCTGGCGGCGTCGGCCACGGCGTCCCAGGCGAGTTCCACCACCGCCGGTTCAGCCGAAGCGTCCACTGCGGTGGTGCGCAGGGTGGTGGGGCCCACAAGGAGTGGAGTGACTTCCAGGCCGTTGAGCCGCTGGCCGGAACCGCTGATGGTCACGTTGAGCTGGCCGTCGGTCACCAGGACCTGGTTGACGATCTTTTCCGCCGAGGAGGCTTTGCCGGAAGAAACCTGCCCATAGCCCTTGCCTTCTACTGCCACGTCCGTCCGCGTGGAGCCGATCCAGTCGCTGTGGTAAGTCTTCAGCGCGTAGGTGCCGTTGGGCACGTCCAGCTGGAATTCGAAACTGGAGCCGCTGAGCACGAAGTCGCGAAGCAGGTTGGTGGTGACGGCGCCGCGGTCCCGGTCGCTGAGGACGGAGAGGTCCTTGAAGCCGTAACCGCGTTCCTTGCTGTATGCCATGGTGCGGTTGACCTCGGCGTAGCCGGCTTCAACCGGTGCACCCACCGGGCCGAAGTCGAACTTGTACTTGGCTTCCTTGGTGGTCAGGGACAGTGCGTCGCCCGGTTCGGAAAGGCCTTTGCCGTTCATTGCTGCGATCCGCACGCTGTAGGCGGTGCCTTCGGAAAGGCCCGCCAGGTTTGCCGTGGGGACGGTTGCCGTGGTGGCCAGCTTGTAGGCGGTGTCCGGCTCGGACAACAGCTTCCGGTATACCTTGTAGATGTCCGCGCCCTCGGTGGGCTGCCATTTCAGGAGCGCGCCGGCGTTGGAGATGCTGCCGGCCACCAGGCCCTGGGGCTTCGCAGGAACGGCCGACGGCGGGACGATCTCTTTGGCGCGTGCGGCCAGCGGGATGTTGAGCTGCTTTATGCCGCCCGCCAGCAGGCGTGCCATCTGGATGGCGCCGTACTCCTGGAAGTGGGTGTTGTCCACGGTTCCGGTGGGACGGTTGGGGTAGACCCCGGCATCGACGTGGAGGAAGACCGACTTGGTGTCTTCGGGGCCGATTTCGTCAAAGTAGGCCCGGCTCAGCGCCGACAGATCCACCAGTGCCACGTTTTCTTCGGCGGCCAGTTCCTTCATCTTGTCCACGTATTCGGGGAAGCTGACGTTGAATTTCCCGGTGGTTTCGTCAAAATCACGCCGCCCCACCGGTGTGACCAGCACCGGGGTGGCTCCGCGCTGGCGGGTCCCGTTGACGTAGGTGCGCAGGTATTCCTTGTAGTCGGCGGGGGAGGCGTACCGGTCGTCAACGCCCACGGTGGCGTCGTTGTGGCCGAACTGCACCATCAGGTAGTCGCCGGGGTTGATGACGCGGAGAATCTCATCCAGCCGTCCCTGGCTGATGAAGTTCTTGGAGCTGCGTCCTCCGATCGCGTGGTTGAAGAAGGAGACCTTCTCATCAAAGTACCGTTCGATCATCTGGCCCCAACCGGCCTGCGGGATGTAGCCGGCGTCATAGGTCTGGACAGTGGAATCGCCGGCGAGGTAGACGGCGGGATCCGCAGTGGCGGACCTCGGTGCACGCGCAGCGATAACCAGGGAGTTGATCTTGGCCGCTGTGCCGCTGAAATCAAGATTCAGCTGGCCGTCCACGAGGGAGATGGGGAATTCCATTTCCAGGTACTGTCCCGCGGGCTTGTCCGTGAGCTGGACCTTGGCGATCTTCTCGGCGGTGATCGCGATATTGGTGGCAGCGACGGCGTCGCCTGCAATGAGCTTGACGGTGTAGTCGCCGTTGGGAAGATCAACGAGGAAACTTCCACCCTGGGCCTGGACGAAGTCGGACCGCAGCGGGTCGGCGGTGCCGCGGTCTTCGCCGGACGTCAGGGTGGTGTCAGTGAAGCCGAACCTCGCCGCGGCGCTGTATGCCTGGGAGGCATTCACCTGGGTGTAGCCGTCGGCGGTAGCACCCGGGCCGAAGTCGAAGCGGAAGCCCGAACCGGCTGGCGGGAGGGCAGTTTCGGCGTGCACCGCCGGCAGGCCGGTGAAGGCCACCGCAGCCGCGGCGACTGCTGCCGTGACTGCCTTTGCGCCGGGAAATCGGACGCCGGAGGACGACCGTACGCCGGGAAATCGGACGCCGGAGGACGACCGTACGCCGGCCAACCGGGTTTCGTTGGCGGCGCGGACGTCGCCTATCCCGGATTTTCCGCTTGGCGGGGCACCGGAGCCGGTGTCCTGCCGGGTGCCTCTTTGAGGGGTGCTTCTTTGAGGGGGATAACTCACGAACATCTCCTTTGATGAGCTGTGGACATACCAACCAGGTCGAAGTGAACTTGTATCGTTTCAATTTCTGGGGTGCCGGGCATGTCGGCGTGGAGCGAGTGGGTGCAGTGAACCGATGGCGGGCCGGGGTGTCCGATCGTGGACACCCCTTACCTGATCCGCGCAATGCCAAACCTGGGCTGCGAGGGGTGCCCCGGTGAGCGGTTCGATGTTACAGAAGTTACATCACGGTCAGGCCTGTATATCCGTGTTGTACGGAACAGGTTTATCAGTGGATCGTTTCAAAGGTCAAGGATTTTGTTTCATTTCTGTGAGATTTTGTTATGCAATGTCACAACTTAGTCATATGGCTGTCATTGGCGAGTCGCCGGGTTTGCCAAGCTAATGAGAATCACTATCATTTAGCCTATGATGATTCGAACTAACGCTTTGCGTTGCCTCAAGCCCTCCACTGGAACCCTGAATCCGGCGGGGAGCCCCAGCCCGCGGGCAACCCCGATGCGTCTGTCAGGGGTGGCGGTAATCGCCGTGGCCGCGCTCATGCTGAGCGGCTGTGCCTCCGATCCCGGGCGGGGCGGTGGCGCCCCGGGCGCAGAAACCGACCCGCAAGCCGGCGGGCATCCGGCGGCCTCGCCCGATGCGGCCCGGGAAATCCAGGGGCCCGCCCCCAGGCTGGTGCTGACGCACGCCGGCGGGATCACGGTGCTCGACGCCGCCTCGCTGGAAGTGGTGGGGGAGGCGGACCTTGACGGCTTCAACAGGCTCAACCCCGCGGGGGATGGCCGGCATGTCCTGGTCTCCACCGGAAGCGAGTTCAAGGTCTTTGATGCCGGAGTGTGGACCGAAAAACATGGCGATCACGGGCACTCCTACGCCGCCCGGCCCGCACTGACGGATGTTGGGTTCCAAGCCAGCAAGTCCGGCCACGCGGTCTTCCATGCCGGCAGGACCGCGCTGTTCAGCGATGGTTCCGGACAGGTCGAAATTTTCGAGCCGTCCGGGCTGGCGTCGGAAGCGGCACGTCCCGAAAGCGACGTCTACACTGCGCCGGAAGCCCACCATGGCGTGGCGGTGCCGCTGGAGGAGGGAAAGCTGCTCGTCACCCTCGGTAACGACGAGTCCCGGCGGGGATTCGCCGTGCTGGCTGCCGGAACCGGGCAGGACCGGGCGGAGCTGCTGCGCAATGAAGACTGCCCGGGTGTGCACGGAGAGGCGGTGGCCGGGCCGGATGCTGTTGTGGTGGGCTGCGAAGACGGCATGCTTGTCTACCGGGACGGGCGGATTACCAAAGTGCCCAGCCCCGATGCGTACGGACGCATGGGCAACCAGGCCGGTACGCCCGAATCGCCAGTCGTCCTGGGCGACTACAAGGTGGACAGGGATGCAATCCTGGAGCGGCCCACTCGGGTCTCCCTGGTGAACACAGAGACGGCGGCGCTTCGGCTCGTTGAACTTGGCACAAGCTATTCGTTTCGGTCGCTGGGGAGGGGGCCCTCAGGCGAAGCCCTGGTTCTGGGAACCGATGGTTCCTTGCGGATCATCGACCCGCTGACCGGTAGCATCACGTCGACGATTCCAGTGGTTGCTGCCTGGGAGGAATCCGAAACATGGCAGGACCCGCGCCCCGCGCTGTTTGTGCAGGGGGCCACCGCCTACGTCACCGAGCCCTCAAGCAGCGCGATCCACGCAGTGGACCTTGCCTCAGGCAAGGTGGCCAAATCCGCTGATCTCCGGCACGTACCCAATGAACTGACCGGAGTTTCCGGTTAATATTCCCCACTGGGAATACTTCCAGCCACGCATATGACGACGCCGGGCCGGCCACTCGCGTGACCGGCCCGGCGTCGCGGGGTATTGGTGTTCGCTTTAGGCGAGGGCGCTGAGCTTGGAGTTGCTGCGGCCGAACAGTGCCCTGTCCACGGCCACCTTGCCGGCGCCGGTCAGGGCAATGGCCAGGGCGCCCGCTGCCAGGAGCAGCACCAGTTCGTAGCCGCCGGTGGCCGCGAAAACGCCCGCGGAGGCGTGCACCAGGAACAGGGCGCCGAGCATGTCCAGGGCGAGCAGGAGTGCGAAGACGCGGGTCAGCACACCGAGGATCAGGGCGATGCCGCCAACAAGCTCAAGGGTGGCTACTGCCGGGGCTGCCAGTTCGGCTGCCGGGATGCCCATCTTGCTAAACGCGGCCTGCGTGCCGGCAATGGTCCACTCGTTGAACTTCTGCCAGCCGTGGGCTGCAAAGAGGAATCCGGCAATGACGCGGAGGACGGTGAGTGCTGTGGTGGTCAGTGTGGACTGGTTCATGGGGGTTCGCCATTCGGATCGTGGGACGTCACCGCGCGTCGGGAGCAGCGCGGTTGAGGATTCAGTCTTAACCTTGCCATCTCATTACTTGAAGAGTCAACTAATTATGGCGGCATGTGACGGTTCTCTCCGGTTAGGCTGGCTCCGTGCCAGAATCACGCGCCGCCGCCCGGACTGTTCCCCCCGGCAGGAACTCCCGGGAAATCCTCCGTCTCGCCGTTCCGGCATTTGGCGCGCTCATCGCAGAACCGCTTTTCCTGCTGGCGGATTCGGCCATAGTGGGCCACCTCGGCGTTTCCCAGCTCGCCGGCGTCGGCCTGGCTTCCGCGGTACTCCACACGGCCGTGGGCCTTATGGTGTTCCTCGCGTACTCCACCACCCCGGCAGTGGCCCGGGCTATTGGCGAAGGCAGCCTTTCCAAAGCCCTCGCGGCAGGCCGGGACGGCGTCTGGCTGGCACTGGGGCTGGGCCTGGTCCTCGCCGCGGCCGGGTTCGCCGGCGCCGAGCTCCTGGTCGATCTGATGGGCGCCACGGGCGATGTCCGCCAGTTCGCCGTCGACTATCTCCGCTGGTCCATGCCAGGGCTCGTGGCCATGCTCCTGATTTTCGCCGGCACCGGGGTGCTGCGGGGCCTCCAGGACACCCGGACCCCGCTGGCCGTGGCCTCGGCGGGGTTCACCCTGAACATCCTCCTCAACCTGGCGCTGGTTTACGGCATGGGCTGGTCCGTGACCGGCTCGGCTGTGGGCACCAGCATTGCCCAGTGGGCGATGGCCCTGGTGTATCTGGTGATCGTCCGGCGAAATGCGCGCGACCACGGAGTTTCCCTCCGGCCGGACTGGCACGGCGTGCGTTCCATGACCAAGGTGGGTTCGTGGCTCATGCTCCGGACGCTGAGCCTGCGGATTGCGATCCTGGCAACCGTGCTGGTGGTCACAGCCCAGGGGCCGGTGAACCTGGCAGCCCATCAGCTGGCCATGACCATCTTCACCTTCCTGGCATTCGCCCTGGACGCTTTGGCCATCGCCGCCCAGGCCCTGATCGGCAAAGAACTGGGGGCGGCCAATCCCGCCACGGCCCGTGAGCTGACCCGGACCATGATCCGCTGGGGAGCGGGATTCGGCGTGGTCACCGGAGCGCTGCTGGCCGTTGCGGCCCCGTGGGCGGGCGCCTTGTTCACGTCCGACGCCGGTGTCCAGGCCGCGCTGACGCTCGCCCTGTGGGTGCTGGCAGCCGGACAGCCCGTGGCCGGCTATGTGTTTGTGCTGGACGGCGTCCTCATCGGCGCCGGCGACGCCAAGTACCTAGCCATCGCCGGCGTCGTAAACCTCGCGGTGTATCTGCCCCTGCTGGCCGCTGTCCGGATCTCCGGCGTCGACGGAGTAGCTGGGCTCACCTGGCTGTGGGCGGCCTTCTCGCTGGGCTACATGTGCGCCCGGGCGGTGACACTAGGTTTGCGAGCGAGAACGGACCGGTGGATGGTCCTTGGTTCGACGTAGTCGGCGTTCAGGCCCGGCCAACAGGTCTGGCCGGCCTTAAGCCGGCCGGTTCGCGTCGAATCGGCTGCGCACTAAACTGGACCCGTGACCCTCCCAGCATCTCCTCCCAATTCTGCTCCCCTGACCGCTCCTGCCGCGGACCTGTGGAAACCGGTGCTCACCAGGGCAGTCCTTGCCCTCGCTTTCGGCGCGGTGACAGTTTTCTGGGCGTCGCCGTCGGCCTCTGAAATGGGCTGGGCGGGCGGGCTGTACCTGCTCGCTGTGGGCGTGACCCTGCTCCGCGGAATCGGAAAGTTCGGCCTTGACGCCAAAACGCCTGCAGGCAAGGTCCTGGCCGCGGCCGGGGCCATCATGACCGGAGCCGGCGTGGCGGTTGTGTTCCTGGGCAGTGAACTGGTCTTCGGTGTCCTGGCGGCCCTGGGCCTGGGACTCCTGGGGGCGGCGGAACTCTACCTCGGAGTCCTTTTCCGCGGCCGCAGCGTCCTGGCGCGCGACTGGCTGGCCTCGGGTGTCATCGGCCTGGGAACTGCCGTGGCGCTGCCCCTCTTCATTAGCCTCGGAGCGCACGCCCTGCTCGGCGTTGCGGGCGGCGGGGCGATCATTTCCGGCGTCCTCTGGATCCTGGCCGCCCTGACGCTGCGGCACGATGCGCGGACCGTTTCCAGCGAGGCCGTAAACTAGTAGGGAACGGTTCTACTTCGTGTAGAACAATGGCTTTACTTAAGCTGCCCGGCCCCGGCCGCGCTGCATGGGAGGAAACACCTTGGCACAACGGAAACCAGGAGAACCGCGCAAGCTGCGGACCTCGGTCAAGGGACCCCTGATGTTCTCCGCATTCTGGGCTGTCCTGGCCTTTTTCGCCGTGCTCATTTTCGCCTCCGGCGGCAGCTCCCGGACGCCGCGCTTCGACCTCGCCCTCACGGGGGCCGGAATAGCGTTCATCGTGACGCTGGTCATCGCGGCGATGCTCTCGATGAGCCACAAGGAAAATGCAGACCACCTCGGCAAGGGGTCCGGCGTCAATCTGAGTTCCAAGAGGTCCTCCGGGCACGGCGGATATTCAGCCCGGCCGGAGGCGGGACGCCCCGACGCCCAGGCTCCCGACGCCCCGGATTCCGCCCCCGGCGACTCCCGCTAGATCCGCCGGACCGGTTCCGCGTTTCCCCGGCGCTGGTTCCCCGCACCGCTTCCCCCGGCGCCACTTCCCCCTGGGCCAAACTTCCGCAGATCGCTCCTATGAGGCGGCTTTCCGCGCGCGGTAGGCGGCCACGTGGGCCCGGTTTGCGCAGTTTCCAGTGTCGCAATAGCGCTTGGACCGGTTCCGGCTAAGGTCCAGCACCACGGCATCACAATCCTCTGCCGCGCACACCAGCATCCGGTCCATTTCCTTGCTTCGGATCACGTCCACGAGTGCCATGGCAGCCTCGGTTCCCATTCTGTCCGCCAGCGGAGCGTCCCGGGTGGTGGCGTGCAGGTGCCAGTCCCATTCGTCGTGCTTGATCAGCTGCGGAAGTGCATTTGCGTCGCGGAGCAGGCGGTTCACCGTATCGACGGCGGAGTCCTCGTCCATGGTCCACAGCTCAGTAAGCTGGCTCCGCAGTTTGTGGACGCTGGCCAGTTCGGCCGCGTCCCGCGACCGTGCGCCCGAGAAGCCTTCCGTCTCGAGGAAGCGGTCCAGGTCCGCCATAGTGGCCAGATGCTCCTCGCCGTTAGCCGCGCTGTTGATCAGCCCCACCACGGTGCGAAGGGCAACTTCAGTGTCAGGGGCAAAAACCATCTTGACTCCTTACAGGGTCCGGGCGTAATGTCATGACCATTACCCCACTTTACTCCTGACAGGAGGCAGCCGTGCCTGCCGTAAGCAAACGCGCCGAAGCGTCCGTCCCGGGCGCCGCTTCCCGGCAGGGCTTCGCCCGCCGGTCCGCTGCAGGCTTCATGGCGTCCGGGCTGGGCGTGGCGCTGTTTTCCTCGGCGGTCTTCGGCCTTTCCGGATCCTTCGCCAAATCCCTGCTCGAAACCGGCTGGACACCCGGCGCGGCGGTGACCGCCCGCCTCACCGGTGCGGCCATAATCCTCGCCATCCCTGCGATTCCTGCCTTGCGCGGCCGCTGGAGCCAATTGAAGAACAACTGGCTGACCATCCTGCTCTTCGGCCTCATCGGTGTGGCGGCGTGCCAGCTCTTCTACTTCAACGCCGTCGAGCGCCTGTCCGTCGGCGTTGCCCTGCTGCTGGAATATCTGGCCCCGGTAATCATCGTCCTCTGGCTCTGGGCCGCGAGCCGCAGGCGTCCCCGGCCGCTCACCATTGCCGGAACGCTGCTGTCGCTTGGCGGACTCGTCCTGGTGCTCGACCTGACGGGTGCCGTGAAGATCGATTTCGTCGGCGTCCTGTGGGGAATCGCCGCCGCGGTCTGTCTGGCGATCTACTTCTTTATCACCGCCAAGGAAAATGACAGCCTGCCGCCGATCGTCCTGGCGTCCGGCGGCCTGATGGTGGGTGCCGCAGTGATGTGGCTGGCGGCCGCCACGGGGCTCCTGCCCATGGCGTTCAGCACCACGGACACCAAACTGGGGCCATGGGTCACCCCATGGTGGGTCTCGCTGGGCGGACTGATTGTGCTGGCCACGGTGCTGGCCTATGTTTCCGGCATTGTGGCCGCCCGCGCACTTGGTTCAAAGGTGGCATCCTTTGTGTCGCTCACCGAGGTGCTCTTCGCCGTCATCTGGGCGTGGCTCCTGCTCGGCGAACTGCCCGGTCCCGTCCAGTTGCTCGGCGGGGTGCTGATTGTGGGCGGCGTGGTGCTGGTCCGGGTGGACGAGCTTCGCGGCGCCGGCATTCCGGCAGTGCCGGTGCGGGCGCCGCTGGACCATGCCAACTACGTCGAGCCCGTTCCCTAAGCGGACGCACGATTCCCGTATAACCGGTTGACACGCGGATGCCCCGGACGCATGGTTGCGTCCGGGGCATCCGGCAGGAAACGGTGGTTTCCCGAAGTCCATCCCTGGCGGGCAGGCGGCCTTCCTAGCGGGAAGCCTCTTCCTGCTGGGCGGCGTTCTTGGTTGCCTGCTTGCCGGCTTCCTCCAGCGCCTGCGCCACCTTGGCCAGCGCCGTCACGTGCGAACCGGACCATTCGCTGCGGAACTTCTCCGCATCCGGGCCCTTCCAGTCCGTGCCGTTGAGAGCCTTCGTCAGCAGCGACTTCTGCTTCTCAATCTCCGACGAACCAGCCTGAAGCTTGGTTCCGAGCGCCTTGAGCTGAACAATGTCTGCACCCCAAATAGCCATTAGTTTTCTCCTTCAGTCAACGGATCCGATCCGATCGGCATCCCCAGCGGCCCCCGGCTCATCCGGAAGATCCATTACCTAGAAACTATCCCGCGGCCCGACGTTCCGTCGATGGGCACCGCTCCCCATGCACCGCTGCCTTGCAAGGACGGCAGGACAGTTGCAGGGTGTCGGTGACCGGACGGGCTTCGAGCCTCGATCCCAGGCGGTCCAGAGCCTAGCATGGGAATATGTGCCGCAACATTAGGACCCTGCATAATTTTGAGCCCCATGCCACGACGGCCGAGGTGGAAGCCGCTGCACTGCAGTATGTGCGCAAAATCAGCGGCAGCACCAAGCCGTCCAAGGCTAACGAGGAGGCGTTCAACCGCGCCGTGCATGAGATTGCCCATGCCACCCAGCATCTGCTCGATTCGTTGGTGACGCATGCCCCGGCCAAGGACCGGGACGAGGAAGCAGCCAAGGCCCGGGCGAAGGCCGCCGTCCGGTTCGGCGCCGCTTAGGCCGCCCGGCTAGCGGGGGCAGGCTTGCCGAAGCTTCGCAGCCGCAGCGAATTGGCAACCACCAGCACCGAACTGGCGGCCATGGCAGCGCCGGCGATCATGGGGTTCAGCAACCCGAGCGCCGCCACGGGAATTCCGACCGCGTTGTAAAAGAAGGCCCAGAACAGGTTGGTCTTGATGGTGGCCAGCGTGCGCCGGGACAGCTCGATGGCCTGGGCCACCTGCCCCAGGTCGTTGCCCATCACGGTCAGGTCCGCGGCCTCGATGGCAACATCCGTGCCCGACCCCATGGCGATGCCAAGATCGGCCTGGGCCAGGGCGGCCGCGTCATTCACGCCGTCGCCCGCCATGGCCACCGTGGCGCCGCCTGCCTGCAGTTTCCGGACTGCCTCCACCTTGCCTTCCGGCAATACGCCGGCGAACACGTCTTCCGGCGCAATGCCGACGGCGGCGGCCACCTGCGCGGCCACCGCGGCGTTGTCCCCGGTCAGGAGGATCGGCCGGAGGCCAAGCTGCTTCAGCCGCGAAATCGCGGCAGCCGAACCCGGCTTGAGGGTGTCCCGCAGAGAGACGATGCCTGCCGGCGCGCCGTCCACGGCAACCCAGATCGCGGTGGCACCGGATTCTTCGGCGGACTGGAGCGCCTGCTCCTGTTCCGGCGTGACACTTATGCCGTTTTCCCGTAGCCAGCCCGTCCGTCCGGCGAGGACGTACCGGCCGGCGACGTGTCCGGAAACTCCGCCGCCCGGCGCCGAACGGAACTGTTCGACGGCGGGCAGCCGCCCGCCGTCGTCGTTCCGGCGCTCTGCGGACAGCGCGGCGGCCGCAATGGCGTGGGCGATGGGGTGTTCCGAACCGGCCTCAACCGCCCCGGCGAGCCGCAGCACGTCGGCGTCGGTGTGCGTGCCGAAGGCTCTGGTGCTGTCCACGGCAAGGTGTCCGGTGGTCACCGTACCGGTCTTGTCCAGCAGGATGGTGTCCACGGTGCGGGTGTCTTCAAGGACCTGCGGTCCCTTGATCAGGATCCCGAGTTGGGCGCCGCGGCCCGTGCCGGTGAGGAGGCCGACGGGAGTTGCCAGTCCCAGGGCGCAGGGGCAGGCGATGACCAGCACCGCCACCGCGGCGGTGAAGGCCGCCCGGATTTCGGCAGCCTCAATCACCGGGCCGCTGACGATGGTCCAGAGTGCGAAAGTGGCAACGGCGATCGCGAGCACAATCGGAACGAACACTGCGCTGATGCGGTCCGCGAGCCGGGCGATGGGAGCCTTGCCGGTCTGCGCCTGGGAAACCAGCCGGGCCATCTGGGCCAACGTGGTTTCGGAGCCAACCCGGGTGGCGCGAACCAGCAGGCGGCCGGAAGTGTTGATGGTGGCGCCTATGACGAAGCTGTCCGGACCCACCTCAACAGGGACCGATTCGCCCGTGACCAGGGAGGCGTCAACGGCCGATGCGCCGTCGATCACCACGCCGTCCGTGGCGATCTTCTCCCCGGGGCGGACCACCAGAACGTCGCCAACCGCCAGCTGATCGGCGGGAATCCTTACCTCTGTTCCGCCGGACAGGACAGTGGCATCCTTTGCGCCCAGGTCAAGCAGCGCCTTCAGGGCGTCGCCCGCCTTCTGCTTGGCGTTGGCCTCAAGGTAGCGGCCCAGCAGCAGGAAGGTGGTGACCACCGCGGCCACCTCGAAGTAGAGGCCCCCGCTGCCCATCTCCATGCCGGGGTGTTGGGTCATGCGGGGATCGGCGAACAACTGCCAGGCCGAGAAAAGATACGCGGCAATAACGCCGATGGAAACCAAAGTGTCCATCGTTGAGGCGAAGTGCCGGGCGTTGACTGCCGCGGCCCGGTGGAACGGCCAGGCCGCCCACGTGACCACCGGCAAGGCAAGAACCCCCGCCACCCAGCCCCAGTCGGGGAACTGGAAGGAGGGAAGCATCGAAATTGCGAATACCGGGACGGTCAGAATGGCAGCGACGATGAGCCTGGGGCGCAACTTGGCCGCGGCGCCACCGGGGACATGCTCTGCATGCTCGCTCGTACCTCGCTTAGACGCTTGCTGCCGCATGCCCCCGGCGTCGCCGCTGGTGGGCAGCTCGCCGTACCCGGTGGCTGAGCCGGTCGAAGTCTCAGCGCCGCCATCCCGGTTCGGGTAGCGGGGAGGGCGGACCTTGGCCTTGTAGCCTGCCGCTTCCACGGTGGCGGTGATCTGTTCGTCAGTGATGCCCGCCGGGACCGTGACGTGGGCTGACTCCAGGGGCAGGTTCACCGAGGCTTCCACGCCCTCGAGCTTTCCGAGTTTCCGTTCCACCCGGCCCACGCACGAAGCGCACGTCATGCCTTCGATGTCGAGTTCAATCACCCGGCTTCCCGGCTGGTGAAGCAGTTGCTCGTTACTCACGGAGTGTCCTTGGTGTGCGTGTCAATGGTGCGGGTCTGGCTGTCCGCCCCTGGATGCGGAGGGCGGACGAGTTCAGGCTTCGTTGGCCACCACCAGGTAGCCGGCCTCCGCCACTGCTTCTCCGATCTCGGAGCGGGAGAGCTTCTTTTCTGAGGTGATGGTGACGGTGGAAATGCCGCCGGCGTTGAGGTCGACGTCGACCGCTTCAACGCCTTCGAGGGCTTCGAGTTCCTCGCTCACGGAGGAAATGCAGTGTCCGCAGGTCATGCCGGACACGTTCACGATGGTGGATACGGGGCTCATGGTTTGCTCCTGATCTTCGGCGTTCCGATGGTGCCGATCTTGCCAGATTGATCCGGTTGGATCATCTGAATGGTGTGGTGCGTGGGATTGCCGCTACCGCAGCAGGCGCCCGATGGCATCGGTAGCCTCTTTGACTTTGAAATCGATGGTTTCCGCGCGTAGGGCCGGGTCGGGCTCAGAGGCGGCCCCGACGACACAATGGCCGATGTGCTCTTCCACCAGGCCCAGGCTTACGGCGTGGAGGGCTTTGTTTACCGCGGCGACCTGGGTGAGGATGTCGATGCAGTACTTGTCCTCGTCCACCATCCGTGCGATGCCGCGCACCTGGCCTTCGATGCGTTTGAGCCTGCGCAGGTATGCGTCTTTGTTCGAGCTGTAACCGTGCCGGGGAGCGGTTACAGCGTCCTCGGCCAGGGGAGCGTCTGTTGGCGAATCCATATCCCCAACCTATACCCCTATGGGGTATAAAACAAGTACCCCTAGGGGGTATCTGCCTTGTGCCGGTTACCGTTCCCCGGGCTGCCCCGGGGAAGGAGGCCCGGGCCTGACGCTGCCCATGCCGAGCAGGGACGTGGCCGCGACGGCCGCGGCGAGGACTCCAAGCCCCAGGGGCAGTGCGGAAGCTGTGGCCACGGCACCCACCAGGAGGGGGCCGCCGGCATCGCCCAGTTCCCGTCCCAGTTCGGCTGATCCCATGGTTCGGCCCAGCCGCTCAGGTGGCGTGGTGGCAGCTAAGTGAGCGAAGCCCAGCGGTGTCGCCGTGCCTATCCCCACACCGATCGCCGCCGCCGCGCCGAAGATGGTGACGGGCCCGGGAAACAGCGCCACGCAGGTGATTCCGGCCGCCGTCAGCAGCAGGCCGGCCGTCATGCCGGGCCCGTCCTGGATCCTGCCCCGGTCACGCAGGCGGCCGATCCAGGGTTGGGTCGCAGCGGATGCGAGTGCGAGCAGGCTGACGGCGGCCACTGCCGCCACGGGATCGAGGCCGTGCCCGGTGGCCAGTGCAGGGAGGAAGCCAATTGCCGTTCCCAAGGCTCCGGTGGCAGCCGCCAGGACGAGCGTAGGAACGAGGAAGCTGCGGTGAGTCACTTGGCGGGAAAGGTCCAGCAACGTGTAGCGGGGCCGTGGCAAGGGGGCCAGCCGCGGCAGGGCCACCATGGCCCACACTGCCGTGGCTGCCGCGAGGATGCCCAGGGTGGCAAAGAGGAGGGCGAAGCCGCCCAGGAAGATCAGGGCCGCACCGATCAGGGGACCGCCAACGTAGCCCAGGCTCTTCCACGAACCATATCGGCCAAAGTACGTGCCTGCGTTGCGGCCCGCGAGCCGCGCCACCATCGCCGAGGACGCCGGTGAAAACGCAGAGGCGGCCGCACCCTGGCCGATCCTGGCGAGGCCGAGCATCAGCGGGTTCGCGCCCCACAGCCCGATCAGTGACGTCAGGGCAAAGGCGAGGAGCCCCGCCACCACCACCGGCTTGGCGCCAATACGGTCACTGAGCGCTCCGAACACCGGCTTCAGCACCACCTCGGCAAGGTCGTAAACAGCCAGCAGGATGCCCAGATTCAGCAGGCTCAATCCGATGTCACCACTGTGGGCACCCATGCCCGCCGCGATGCTGTGCGCGCCGAAGGCTGTCACGAAGCCTGCTGCGTACAGAGGCGCGGTGACGGCGGCGGTAGCGGTGGGGGTTGGCGCTGTGGTCACGGAATTCGCTCCTGACGTACGGCCGGACATTAAAAAGCTCCGGAGTGCGTTATTGGGGGATACGCACTCCGGAGCAGCTTATGGGGCAGGTTCAACTTCTTCCTGCGAGTACCAGCTTACTTGGCGGTAGCGGTGAGCGCCACCACCTTGAATAACTACTTTCACTTTACTTTCACAGGGTCTTTCGGCCCTCTTTTCACAGTGTTAATTCATAGCGTCGTTAATGCACAGCGCCGTTGGTTACAACGCCCCGCGGGTGCCCATACTGAGCTGGGTGGCATGGAAGTCGAAATGCTCGATGGGGTAGGCGTAGACATCTGCCAGCGACATCCACGGCGTGAAGAACGGATCCCAGCGATCAGGAAAGGACATGCCCCGGGCCATCGCGGTGGCCGACTCGCGGCCCATCCGACGCTCCAGGGAGCGCGTCACCCGCCGGAGTTTCGCCGCCATCCGCTTTCGGTTGAACACGCGGGCCGCAGCCTTGGAGCCCAGGTAATTGACGACGTCGAACGGTGCGGTTCCGGCGTTAAGCAGCCGCGCAAACGCGCGGCTGAACGGAGCCGGCAGGACTCCGAACAAGCGGACCATGGGAAGCAGGGCCTGCACCACCATGTAGCCGAAAACCATATGGAACAGGAGTTCCTCGTTGGTCCAGCGGGTGCCCGAGCTGCGGCGGCGCAGATCGGAATCGGATGCATCCGCCAGCCATCGCTCAAGTTCCGTGAGGTTGCGCTCGTAACCGTGCTGGACAGTCCCGGGAGCCGCGCTCACCCGGACGTATCCCGGTGGGCGCCCATGTGGGCCGGTACCACCAGGACGGGCCGGTCCTGGTGATGGGTCAGCCATGCGGCCACAGAACCGTTGAGGGCTGCCGAGAGCCGGTGCCCCAGCCCGCGCTCCGGCGTCCCCACGATGATCATGGAAGCATTTGCCTCCGCTGCCACGCGGCCCAGGGCGCGGGCAGGGTCTCCAGCCAGTATCCGCAGCGTCCACTCCACCGACTTCGCATCGCAGGCAGCGCCCACGAGGCCGCGGAGCTCTTGGCTCACGGCGCGGACATCGGCGTCGTCCTTGTCCGGGTGCAGGGACAGCCGGTGCGCCGACCGGGCCGGATCCCACTCGACGAGGTAGCTCGCCTCGTCCACGTAGGCGCACAGCAGGGGGGCGCCCAACTTTTGTGCGAGGCCGGTGGCCGACTGCAGCACTTCGGCGTGCTGGCCCGGCAGTACGCCGACCACCAGGGGAGGCGGTCCGCTGAAGCGCTCTGGAGACATACTCCATTGTGACCCTGGGGGCATCCCTTGAACAGCATCCCCGGCCGCCGGGTCACCGGACGGTTCCCGGTCCGGGCCGCCTCAGTCCGGGCGGTCTTAGTCCGGTTCGTCCTCGTCCGCAGCCTCCCGCGCCGGCTTAGGGCGGCGCCAGGTGAGCGTTACCGTGAAGTTTGAGCTGGTGCTGGCCGCGGCAATGAAAGCGCCGGCCTCGGCATGCAGGTCCAGGCCGAACTTGACCGAGACCTCGTCCGGTTTGTCGGGAAGGCTTGTGAGCTCATCAATGACGCCTTGGACCGCTGGCCGGATGTTGCTGAGGGCGCGCTCAAAGGTCTGCTGTGCCCGGGCGAAAACGCTGCTCTGTCCGCCGCCGCGCGTCACCAGCCCGCCGGTGTTGTCTGAAACTTCCAGGAGCACGGTTCCGCCGTCGTTCGTCGGAAATTCCACCAGGCGCGTCATCTCTCGTCCTTCCAATTCTGTCTGAGGGCCAGTCCCAGGAAAATCACACCGCCGGCGGCGACTGTTGCGCTCTGCACCATTAGCACCAGCGCCCTGGCCGACAGGTCATCGCCCGGGAGCCACATCAGCGGCAGCGTGGCAAGGCAGACCAGGAGAAGCCAGCCGGCCAGGGCCGGTGTGTTGGCAGCGCGGATGGCCAGAATGCCTGCCCATGCGCCGAAAAGTGCTTGGAACAACGTGGCGGCCGTTGCAGCCCATAGAAGGTCCGATTCCACGCCCACCACGCCAAGCAGCGCACCGGCTCCGGCCGCTACCGCCAGCGTCACGCGCCCCCTTTCGGTCCGATCAGGCAGGCCGGCGAGCAGGAGCAGGAGGTAACCCGCTGGCGCCAGTATTGCGTAGACGAAACGCACGCTGACTTCCCCGCCGGAATACCACCAGTCCATGTCGACCCATTTGAGGTAGGCGAAGAAGACTGCCAGGAGTGCCCCGGCCAGGGCCAGGACAATCCCGCCGGCCGCAAGGAACCTGGAATCCAAGGCCGCCGGCGCGGGCCTCGACTGTGGTGCCGGTGCAGGGCCGGCTGCGCTGCCCGGGGCCGGTGCAGCCTGGCGGGCGGTCCGCTGGGCTGTTTTCTCCGCGGCCCGTAAAGCGTCGTTTTCGCGGCGCAGTTCGTTGCGCGCCTTCGTCGCCAGTCCGGCCGGATCTGACGCGGCGGGATCCAGGGCATACAGTTCCGCCGCCACGTCCACAACGGCCTGCCAGTTTCGGCTGCCTGCGTGATACTCCATCTCACCCTGCAGGTCGGCTGTCCGCAGCCGTTTGGCGCATTCCCGGGCCCGGGCGGCGGCGTCGGGGAAGTCGGGATCCTCCTGCACTGCGGCGTAACCGTCGGCAGCGGCCGTCCAATCTCCGGCGTCTTCGGCTTCCCTGGCGTGGCGGTACGCCTCGGAATGTTCCAGGTGCTGCGCAGCGGAAGCGCGGAGCAGGGCCGCGTCGCGGTAACTGCCGTCAAGCGTCAGCAGGTCATCGAACAACTCGATGGCCACCGGATAATGCTTGGTCCTGAGTTCCGCGCAGGCCTGCACGTACAGCGCGCGGAGCTCCGCCTGCCGGATCCGGGCACTGGACGGCTCCGCTGATCCGGCCGTGCTGTTTGCGGAGGTGCCCGTGGCCGGCTCCTTCGCTGCTGCCTTTTCCCCCACGGCGGGGCGGGGCGGTGCCTTTAAGTTGAACGGGGCGGTGTCGCCGCCCCTGACGTACAGCGCCGGCGTCACCCATTCCAGGGTTCCGTCAGGGCTTCCCATGACCGAGATCCGCCCGACGCGGGCGGCCTCGTCCACGCCGCGTCCGTTGGCGATCGCGGCATAGAAGCCCTGGGCAAAGGCGATCGCGGCGCCGTCGCTGATGGCGAACTGCATCGCTGCCACCGCACTGATTCCGCTGCGGACCAGGGTGGAAGCTGTGCCGGAGAAGAGATCCTCCCGGCCGGTTTCGCCGGAGGAGCAGGAATTCAGGACCACCAGGCGAGGGCGGGGTACGGCAACACTCAGCAGGGCCATCAGGCGGATGGCCCGCACCATCGAGGCCCGGCCGTCGGCCCCCACCAGGGCAACCCGGCCTTCATCGTTCCTGGCGTCGTAGTCACCGTGGCCGATGAAATGGACTGCGTGCCAGGGTCCGTCCAGCAGCATCGACTGGATCTCGTCCCACGCACCGCCCGGCGCCCACACGAGTTCAATCCTGCCTTCGGAAACCGGGCCCGCCAAGGCCGCCGCAAGATGGTCGCGTTCCGCTTCGACGTCCAGCGGCGGAAGGTCGCGCGGGGAGGCTATGAGGCCAAGGATCCTCAGCGGAGGGACGATTTCCAGCGGGTTCAGGTGATAGTCCGGTGCGGGAATATGGCGGAGCAGCGGCTCCGTCTGGCATAGGTAGCTTTCGGTTTCCGGATCAAACAACATTTCCCACGGCATCGCCGCCAGTTCAGGAGCAGCGAGCCGCAACACCACCCTCAGCTGCTGGCCGCTGTGCTGGGCGGCGCCCAGGCTGGCCCGGTAAGTTCCATAGACCTCACGGGTAAACAGGGCCTGGAAGAGTTCCTGCCCCACTCCCCGCACTGGCAGCTCTGCCACCGGCGTGGTGCGCCGGGCAGCCACGGCGGAAGCCAGGACGGTGGACTCCAATTCGGTGCGGCGTGCCAGGATCCGGTCCACGTCCAGCCTGAACACCCCCGACGCGTTTCCCCCGGCCGGCGCCTGAACCACGCGCACTGTGTACTCGCCCCGCTCGGAGCCTGATGCAAGTTCGAGTTCTATGTCACCGTCCATGGCAACCTTCTCAGCGCAGTGCGGCATCCCCACAGCGGACGTTCGGTTCGGGTCGTTCGGTGCCGGTTGTTCCGGTGCCGGACAGCCCTACAAGACAAGATTGGCGCAGCGGGACTGCCGGCACAAGGGGTGCGCGGCTGCGTGTCCGGGGAGGCGGGCGCCACGGCCGTTGGGCCCTTGTACACCCCTTTGCCGCGGAATAACGTTGAGGCATAGGGAGAGGTGGTCCACGGTGGAAATCTACATGTGGTGGCTTGATCTGGACTTGGCCAGCAAGGAGTGGCTGCGCGAGAACCTGCGGATGGAGGAATTGCCGTTGCCTGTGCTGCAGGGGATTGCCGAGGCCGGCGGCCCGCACCCTGACACCGCAACCGGAGTCCTCACGAACGCGGATTGGGACTTCATCGAGACCCAGTCTGAATTCGTGGACTGACCGCCAGCACGCATAAACCCGCGTCAAAACCATTGCAGCCTCCGGGCGGGAGTGGTTGCATGGGGTGCATGGCCACCGAAGAGAGTTATGTCCTAGCGATCGGAACCAAAAAAGGGCTGTGGCTGGCGACCAGCCACGACCGGCAGGCATGGTCCATGTCCGGCCCGCATTTTCTGATGAGCGAAGTCCCCAGCATCGGCATCGACACCCGCAACGGGCGTACCCGGATCATGGTGGGCGTCCGCTCCGAGCACTGGGGACCCACCGTTGCGCATTCGGATGACCTCGGTGCCACCTGGACCGAGCCGGAGCAGGGTGCCATCAAGTTCCCGGAGGGCACTGACGCCGCGGTGGAACGCATCTGGCAGATCTACCCCGACGCCGAAGACCGCCCCGGCGTGGTCTGGGCCGGCGCCGAGCCCATTTCCGTGTGGAAATCGACCGACGGCGGCGAACACTTCGAACTCAACCGCGGGCTCTGGGACCATCCGCACCGCAGCGAATGGGGTGCCGGGTACGGCGGCGCGGCCGCACACTCGATCGTGGTTAATCCCTCCGGGGAGAACGTGCACGTCGCGATGAGCACGGGCGGCGTGTACCGGTCGCTCGACGGCGGAACCTCCTGGGAGCCCCGGAACAGGGGTATTTCGGCCTACTTCATGCCGGATCCCAACCCCGAGTTCGGCCAGTGCGTGCACAAGATCGCCGCGGATGCCGCCGTCGAGGGCCGCCTTTACGCGCAGAACCACCACGGCGTGTACCGCACCGATGACAACGGCGAGACCTGGGAGTCGATCGCGGAAGGCCTTCCGGCAGATTTTGGGTTTGTGATGCTGACGCATCCGCGGCGGGCAGGCACCGCGTGGGTGGTCCCGCTCAAAGCCGACGGCGAACGCATCCCGCCGGATGCCAAGCTGGCCGTGCACCGGACGGACGATGCCGGGAAGACGTGGAAGCGCCTTGATTCCGGGCTGCCGCAGGGCGAATACAACGCGGTGCTCCGTGACGCTGCCTCGGTGGATTCCGCGGAACCGGCCGGGGTGTACTTCGGAACGCGCGGTGGCTCGGTCTACGCCAGCCCGGACGAGGGCGAGCACTTCACCGAAGTGGCGTCACATCTGCCGGACGTCCTGTGTGTCCGCGCGGCCGTGGTGTCCGCGGCCCTGGTGCCTGGCGCCCCGGTACCCGCTTAAGGGTCCGTTGTGGCTGACATCAGCGTGGTGCTTCCCAGCATCCTCCAGCCGCTCGCCGGCGGGCAGTCCATCCTGACTACGCCCGCCGACGGGGCGGTGACTGTGGGGATCTTGCTGGACTCGCTGGCCGGTGATTATCCGGTCCTTGCGAGGCGGTTGAGAGATGAAACCGGTGCCCTGCGCCGTTACGTGAATATTTACGTGAACGGGGACGAGGTCCGGCGCTTGCGGGGATTGGAAACTGAAGTGGCTGCCGGCCAGGAAGTGGTGATCATCCAGTCCGTGGCGGGCGGCTGAAGGGCTCAGGCTACTCGCCAAACGCTGCATTCATCCGTATTGATTGCTTTGCGCATCCCGGTCTGACGGTCCATGATCCACACGACGCCGATGCCCGGCGCAGTTTCCTGCACGCGGCCCCGGCGGATCACCACGTCGTCATAGCTGGGGCCCACGGACAGGCGGGCTTCAATCTCGTCGCCGCGATGCAACTGGTCCAGGGCACGAACACGGGTTACATGGGTTTTGGCTTCCTTCAACATGGCGGGGCCTCCTGAGCTGGAGCTTGTGCTGTTGCCTGCAATTGCCGGCACATCCAGTGTCCTGCGCCATTGTTGCCGCCGCGTTTCATGCCGGTAATGGGCGCGTTAGTTTTCCGCGCCCACCCTGTTTCCGCCCGGAAAGCACCCACCGGCACCTATCCGGCGGCGCTAGATCCGCCGGTGCTATATCCGCCGGCACCTATCCGCCGGTGCTATATCCGCCGGTCGGCGGGGTGCTGGATCCTGAACCAGCGGTAGCCGTAGCGCTCCAGCTCCAGCTCGAAGCCGCCGTCGTCCGCCAGCGGAACGTTGTCGCCGTCGAGCAGGTCCAGCAGGGTGGCCCCCGCGAAGTTCTCCGCAGGATCTTCCGGGGACGAGACTTTTGCTGTGACGGACGCGGGCTGTGCGGCCATGTTGTGTGCCAGGACCAGTGTGGAACCGGCGCGGGTGCAGCTGTGCAGGAGCACGCCGGGATGGGGCTGCTTAATGAGTTCGAAGTCGCCCCAGGCCAGCTCCGGGCTTTCGCGGTAGCTTCGGATGAGCGCCGCGATGAAATTCCACAACGAGTCGGGGTCCCGCTTGGCGTGGGCAGCGTTGATGTTCTTCGGCCCGAAGTAGCCGTCAACCACCTGGGCCACCAGCTTGTCCGCCGGCGCCGTGGAGAATCCGCCGTTAGCCGTGTCATTCCATTGCATGGGGGAGCGCACAGCGGAGCGGCCCTTGGCACGCAGATCCTCACCCATCCCGATCTCCTCGCCGTAGAACAGGACCGGTGTTCCCGGGAGGGAAAACATCAGGGAATAGACCATGCGGATCCGGGCGGGATCGCCGTCGAGCATCGTCGGCAGGCGGCGCCGCAGCCCCCGGCCGTACATCTGCATGTCCGGGTCCGGCCCGAAGGCCGCGAAGACCTCGGCCCTTTCCTCGTCCGTGAGCTTGTCCAGCGTCAGCTCATCGTGGTTGCGGACGAACATGGCCCACTGGTTGTCAGGATGGATCGCCGGCCTGCCGGCGAGGCTCTTGGCCAGCGGGCGGGCGTCCTCCCTGGCCAGGGACAGGTACAGGTTTTGCATGCTCAGGAAGTCGAACTGCATGTTCAGCTCATTGCCGTCCGGGCCGCCGAAGTATTTCAGCTGGTCCTTATAGGGAAGGTTTACTTCGCCGAGGAGAACGGCACTCCCGTTCCGCCTGTTGACGAAGCTGCGAAGCGCCGCCAGGTAGTCGTGCGGATCGATCTTCGCCGCGTCCTCCTTGGACACGCCCTGCAGCTCCAGGAAGAACGGCACGGCATCCAGCCGGAAACCGTCCAGCCCCAGCTGCAGCCAGAAACCCATCGACTTGGCGATCTCGTCCCGGACCTTCGGGTTGGCGACGTTCAGGTCCGGCTGATGCTTGGCGAACATGTGCAGATACCACTCGCCGGTGGCCTTGTCCTGGGTCCAGATGGACGTTTCCTCGCCGGGAAACACCACCTGCTCCGATGTGTCCGGGGGAGTGTCCTTCCGCCACACGTAGTAGTCGCGGTAGGGGTTGTCCACGGACTTCCGGGATTCCCTGAACCAGGGGTGTTTGTCCGACGTGTGGTTGATGACAAAGTCCGCGATCACCCGCATTCCCCGGTCCTTGGCCGTCCGGACAAACTCCACCACATCGCCCATGGTGCCGAGGCGCGGGTCCACTCCGTACATGTCGGTGATGTCGTAACCGTCGTCCCGGTCCGGCGAGGGGTAGAACGGCATGAGCCAGATGCACGTGACCCCCAGGGCCGCCAGGTAGTCCACGCGCTGGATCAGGCCGCCGAAATCCCCGGTGCCGTCGCCGTCGTCGTCGAAAAAGGTTTCCGGGTCCAGGCAGTAGATCACGGCGTTCTTCCACCACAGATCGGACGTCTCCGCAATCCTCATGCCGTCACCTCCCGGATCGCACTGCCGGCCTGCAGCCGGGGCAGGACGTGTTCGCCGAACGCCTCGATGAAGGGTTTCTGCTCCTGGCCGACGAAGTGCAGGTAGAGCTCATCGAAGCCCAGGTCCGCATACTCCTGCAGCCATGTGGCGTGCTGGTCCAGGCTGGCGGAAATGTTGACCGCCTTCCGGACCTGGTCCTCGCCGACGTCGGTGCTGACGCCGTCAAAGTGGGCCGCGGTGGGCAGGTCCCAGGGTATGGGCGGGGCGAAAACGTTGGACCGCCACTGGTCCAGGGCAATCGAAACCGCATCCTCCTGCCGCGGCGCCCAGGACAGGTGGATCTGCAGCACGGCCTTCCCCCGGCCGCCGTTGTCCCGGTAGACGTCGAGCATCTCTTTCAGCTTCGCGTGCGGCTGGTTCACCGTGACCAGGCCGTCAGCCCAGGTGGCGGCGCGCCGGGCGGTCTGCACGCTGATCGCCGGCGCGATCAGCGGCGGCTTGGTCGCGGGGACGTCCCAGATGCGGGCCTGCTCCACCGTGACCAGGCCGTGGTGCGTCACCTCCTCGCCGTTGTGCAGGCGGCGGATGATGTCAACGCACTCCTCCAAGCGCTGCTGGCGTGTTTCCTTGGCCGGCCACGCATCGCCCGTAATGTGCTCGTTCATGTTCTCACCGCTTCCCGGTGCCATCCAGAACCGCCCGGGGAACATGTCCGCCAGGGTGGCCGAGGCGTGCGCGATGATGGCCGGGTGGTAGCGCTGGCCCGGTGCTGTGACCACGCCAAACCGGAGCGAGGTTGTGGCCAGTGCGGCGCCCAGCCAGGACCAGGCGAAGCCCGAATGGCCTTGCCGGGCGGACCAGGGCTCGATGTGGTCCGAGCACATTGCGGCACCGAAGCCCGCCCGCTCGGCAAGCTGGACGTCCTGGAGTAGCCGGCCCGGGCTGATCTGTTCATGCGACGCGTGAAAACCGATAGTTGCCATCGTTCATGTCTACCCGCGCGGCGGAGGTGTGTCGAGGAAAGCACCGGCGGAGCGGGCTCTTTCTGCATAGACTCTAGCCATACCGACCCGGGACAGCGGGACACCGGACAGCGACGACGCTGGAAAGGGAGTGGCGGGTGAAACTGGGCATTACGCGGGAGCGCCGCGAGGGCGAGCGACGGGTGGCCGCGACCCCGGAGACGGTCCAGCAATTGATTGGCCTCGGACTCGAGGTCCTGGTCGAATCCCGCGCGGGAACCGCGGCCGGCCACAGCGACGCGGAGTATGCCCGGGCCGGAGCGCGGATCGTCCCCGAACTGGATCCCGGATCCCTCGACATCCTCGCCCACGTGCGGCCGCTGGAAGCAACGACGGCGGCGGCATTGCGCCGCGGTGCCGTCACAGCCGGCCTGGCGTCGCCGTCGTCCGAATTACCCACGGTGCGGGCCCTGGCGGACGCCGGGGTGACATCCTTCGCGCTGGAACTGGTGCCGCGGATTTCCCGCGCCCAGTCGATGGATGCCCTGTCCTCCCAGGCCCTGGTGGCCGGCTACCGCTGCGTACTCGAGGCGGCCATCCGCCTGCCGCGCTTCTTCCCGCTCTTTATGACAGCCGCCGGAACCATCCCGCCGGCGCGCGTGCTGGTACTCGGCGTGGGTGTTGCGGGCCTGCAGGCCATCGGTACGGCAAAGCGGCTGGGCGCCCGGGTTTCGGCGAACGACATCCGGCCCGCGTCGGCGGACGAGGTCGCCTCGATGGGCGGCACCTTCATCAAACTTGATCTGGAAACAGCCGAAGCGTCCGGCGGCTACGCCCGCGAGCTCAGCGCGGACCGCGGTGCCCTGCAGCGCCAGCTTCTGGCACCGCATGTGGCCCAGGCGGACGTCCTGATTACGACGGCGGCCGTCCCCGGCCGGCGGGCACCGCTCCTGGTGAGCCGGGAGATGGTCCAGGGTATGCGGCCCGGCTCCGTGGTGGTGGACCTCGCCGCCGAATCCGGCGGCAACGTGGAAGGCTCGGTCCCCGGCCAGGAGATCCAGGTGGATACCGCCGACGGCCAGGGCACCGTGACCCTGGTGGGCCTCAAGGACGCCGCGTCGGCCATGCCGGCCGATGCCTCCCGGCTCTATGCCAAGAACGTGGCCAACCTCCTTGCCCTGGTGGTCCGCGACGGCGCGCTCACCCTGGACTTCGGCGACGAAGTCGTGGCCGGCACCTGCCTGACGCACGACGGCGAGGTCCGGCACGCGCCCACGGCGGAAGCCCTCGCTGCCGCGCACCAACAGCCCGACAACGAGGGGGTGGCCTGATGGACGGCATCAGCCTGCTCACGATCACCGTACTGGCGGTCTTCGTGGGCTTTGAGGTGGTCTCGAAAGTATCCAGCACGCTGCACACACCGCTGATGTCCGGCGCCAACGCGATCCACGGCATCATCCTGGTGGGCGCCATCATTGTGGCCGGTCAGGCGGCCGACCCGTGGGTACTGGCCGTGGCGCTGCTGGCCGTCGTCCTGGCCACCGCCAACCTGGTGGGCGGCTTCGTGGTGACGGACCGGATGCTGGAGATGTTCCGCGGCCGCAGGGACGGGAAGGGTCCGCGATGAGCATCCTGGACCCGGCCTGGACGGGACTCCTCTACCTGTTGGCGGCAGTGTTGTTCATCCTCGCCCTCATGGGCCTGAACTCACCGCGCACCGCGCGCCGCGGCAACCTCGTGGGTGCCGCGGGAGCCGTGCTGGGCGTGGCCACTGTGTTCCTCTCGGCGCGGCTGGACAACATTCCCTGGATCCTCGGCGCAATCGCCGTAGGCTCCGCGGTGGCCGCCCCCGTGGCCCGGCGCGTGAAGATGACCCAGATGCCCCAGCTCGTGGCCGCCTTCAACGGAGTGGGCGGCGGCGCCGCTGCCCTTGTGGCGCTCCTTGAACTGGCACACACGGAGGACGCCTGGGTCCGGCTGGCCATCTCCTTCACGTTGCTGGTGGGCGCGGTCTCCTTCGCCGGCTCCGCCGTTACCTTCGCCAAGCTGCAGGAGCTCATGACCACCAGGCCGGTGGTCTTCCCGGGCCTGCCTGTGATCATGGCGGCGGTGCTGCTGGCCGCGGCGGGTGCCGGGGCCGCCGTCGTCCTGACCGGTTCGCTGCCCCTGGCGCTGGCGCTGCTGGTGCTGGGACTCGCCGCGGGAATCTTCCTGGTGCTGCCCGTGGGCGGCGCGGACGTGCCGATCGTCATTTCGCTGCTGAACGCCTTCACCGGCCTGGCTGTCGCGGCCTCCGGCCTGGTGCTGGGCAATGTGCTGCTGCTCGTGGCAGGCACCCTGGTGGGCGCCTCCGGTACCATCCTGACCCGGGCCATGGCTGCCGCCATGGGCCGCAGCGTGGCGGGCATCCTCTTCGGGGCGTTCCGGGGAGGCTCGACGGCGGGATCCACCGCCGTCAGTGAGCGGCCGGTGCGCTCGTCCAGCGCGGAGGACGTCGCCGTGCTGCTGGGCTACGCGCAGCGCGTGATCATCGTTCCCGGCTACGGCCTGGCCGTAGCCCAGGGCCAGCACACCGCGGCGGAACTGGCCAAGGCCCTGCAGCTCCGCGGAATCCAGGTGGACTTTGCCATCCACCCCGTGGCCGGCCGCATGCCGGGGCACATGAACGTGCTCCTCGCGGAGGCCAACGTGCCGTATGAGGAACTGAAGGAAATGACCGAGATCAACTCGGAGTTCAAGACCGCCGACGTCGCCCTGGTGGTGGGCGCCAACGACGTGGTCAACCCGGCGGCGAAGACGTCCTCCGGCTCGCCCATCTACGGGATGCCAATCCTGGAAGTGGCCGACGCCCGGCAGGTGGTGTTCCTCAAACGTTCCATGCGGCCGGGCTTCGCCGGGATCGAGAACGAATTGCTCTACGAACCGCAGACCACCCTGCTGTTCGGCGACGCCAAGGATTCGCTGACCAAGGTACTTGGGGCGGTCAAGGCCCTGTAGCAGCCTGGCCGCACGACGGACACCGCCGAAGGGGTGGTGCGGCGCGTACCGGCGGGTAAGAATGGGCGTTATGCAATTGCCGGTGATGCCCCCGATCGCGCCCATGCTGGCCAAAGCCGTCAGCTCCCTGCCCGAAGTCCCGGATTCCGGCCCGAAATGGAGCTTCGAACCGAAGTGGGACGGCTTCCGGTCCATCATTTTCCGGGACGGCGACGAGGTGGAAATCGGCAGCCGCAACGGCAAACCCATGACCCGCTACTTCCCCGAACTGGTGGAGGCGCTGAAGGCGAACCTGCCGCCGCGCTGCGTGCTCGACGGCGAGATCGTCCTGGTGGGTGCCTCCGGTGACCGGCTCGACTTCGAAGCGCTCCAGCAGCGGATCCACCCCGCCGCCAGCCGGGTGAAGCTCCTGGCGGCGCAGACGCCGGCAAAGTTTGTGGCGTTCGACCTGCTGGCGCTTGACGACGAGGACCTCACCGGGCGGCCGTTCTCCGAGCGGCGGAGCATGCTGGAGAAGGCCCTTGCGGACAGTTCCGCGCCGGTCCACCTGACCGCCACCACGCGGGACAACGGCACGGCGCAGCAGTGGTTCCACCAGTTCGAGGGAGCCGGCCTGGACGGGATTGTGGCCAAGGCCCTCGACGGCAGCTACCAGCCTGACAAGCGTGTCATGCTGAAGGTCAAGCACGAACGCACCGCGGACTGCGTTCTGGCGGGGTACCGCGTGCACACCAGCGGCCCGGACCGGATCGGGTCCTTGCTGCTGGGGTTGTACAACGGCGACGGCGTCCTGGCGAGCGTGGGCGTGGTGGGCGCTTTCCCGATGCAGCGCCGCAAGGACCTGTTCGAGGAACTCCAGCCCCTGGTGACGGATTTCGACGGCCACCCCTGGGCCTGGGCCAAGCAGGAGGAAGGCAGCCGGACGCCGCGGAACGCCGAAGGCAGCCGGTGGAGCGCGGGCAAGGACCTGTCGTTCATCCCGCTCCGGCCCGAGCGGGTGCTGGAAGTGAAGTACGACCACATGGAAGGTGAACGGTTCCGCCACACCGCCCAGTTCGTCCGCTGGCGGCCGGACCGCGAGCCGGAATCCTGCACCTACGAGCAACTGGAAGAGCCCGTGAAGTACAACCTCGACGACGTGCTCGCCACCTGATCCGGCCGCAAACACCCGGACAAACTGCGGCGGCCCGCCCCCCAAAGGGGACGGGCCGCAGTCGTGACCTTCTTATGTGTGCATCCGGTCGGAAGATCAGGGAATCGCCGTGTCGGAACCATTGTGACTATCAATAGAGAGTCACGACGGCGGCTTCCGCGCTGCCGCTGCTACTTCAGGCCGAGCTCCCGGGTGGGAGTCTTGAAGGATTCCTTGGCCGTGAGGGCCGAGATTGCTGCGATGCCGCAGATGACGGCCGTGAAGATGCTGATCTGGACCCAGCCGCCGGGCTTGATGCCGCCCATTGCCGCCACGATCGCCGGGGCGAAGCCGGCCATCAGGAAGCCGAGCTGGGTGCCGATGGCCAGGCCGGAGAACCGGACCTTGGTGCTGAACATCTCGGCGTAGAAGGACGGCCAGACGGCGTTGGAGGCTGCGTAGCCGAAGGCGAAGAAACCGATGGCGGCCAGGAACATCAGCGGGACGCTGCCTGACTCGAGGCTCAGCAGGAAGACCGGAGTCAGGATCGCGCTGGCCACGGCGCCGTAAATGAACACCGGCTTGCGGCCGATCTTGTCCGCCAGCATGCCGAACAGCGGCTGGGTGCCGAGGGCCACGAAGTTGGCGCCGACCACAAGCCACAGGGTGGTGGTGCCGTCCACGCCGGCAACGGTCTTGGCGTAGCTGATGGCCAAGGTGCCGAAAACGGTGGACACGGCGGCGATGAAGGCGCAGGCCACAACCCGGAGGACGTCGCGCCAGTGGTGCTTCAGGAGGTCGGCAACCGGCAGCTTGGAGATGGCGGCGGACTTCTGTGCTTCGGCGAAAGCCGGCGGTTCGTGCAGGGTGCGGCGGATGAAGAAGGCCACGATGACCACCACGGCGCTGAGCCAGAACGGGATGCGCCAGCCGATGCCGTACTTGATCTCGTCCGGCAGGGCGAGCACGGGGATGAAGACCAGCGCGGCGAGGATCTGGCCGCCCTGGGTGCCGGTGAGGGTCCAGGACGTGAAGAAGGAGCGGCGGTTGTCCGGGGCGTGTTCCAGGGTCATGGAGGAGGCGCCGGCCTGCTCGCCGGCGGCGGAGAGGCCCTGGCACAGGCGGGCGAGCACCAGCAGGGCGGGAGCCCACCAGCCCACCGTGTTGAAGGCGGGGAGGCAGCCGATGAGGAAGGTGGAGGCTCCCATCAGCACGAGGGTGAACATAAGGACCTTCTGCCGGCCCACACGGTCACCGAAGTGGCCCAGGACGACGGCGCCGACCGGGCGTGCCACATAGGCGAAGCCGAAGGTGGCGAAGGACATGATGGCGGCATTGGCATCAGCACTGGGAAAAAACACGTGCGGGAAGATCAGCGCTGCGGCGGAACCGAAGATGAAGAAGTCGTAGTACTCGACGGCGCTTCCCAGGAAGCTGGCGAGGGCTGCCTTCTTCGGGGTCCCGGCCGGTGCAACGGTGCCCGGCGTCGTGGACGGGAGTGTCTGGCTCATGGTGTTCCTTTGTGTGACGACATTGTCGCGGATGGATCAGGATTTTCGCAGCTGCCGCCTGTCTCCAGCCCTCCGTCTCTGACGGAGGCATTCGTGGCGGCGGCCGGTGGTCCTTGTGAAGACCCGGACGAGTAGCCACATGGTGAGAGCTACTTGTGCGATACAGCAATGATGGCTGTGAGGGCTGTCACTTGTCAAGAAAAATAATCACCATCTAGAAATAGCTCTCACAATGTGGCAACATCGAGCTATGAGTGTGAACCAAAACACAGAGCCTGAGGGCGTAGTGGCTGCAGCCCCGGCCATGGCCAAAGAGGCGAACTCGTCCAGGGCCGCCAAGGATGACTCCCGCACGGACATGGTGGGCAAGGCCCTGGGCCTTCTCGTCCTGCTGGGCGATGAGCCGCGGGGAGCCAGTGCGGCGGAGCTGTCCCGCCGCGCGGAGCTCCCCTTCAGTACCACCTACCGCCTGCTGGGCTCGCTCACGCGGGACGGGTTTGTGGATTATGAGCCGGACGGCCGCCGCTACCACCTGGGCCTGCGCGTCTTCCAGTTGGGCCAGCGCGTCTCCAACCATCACGGATTTGCCGGCACGGCGCTGCCCATCCTCCGCCGGGTCACGGAGAAAACCGGGGAGGCCACCATCCTCTCCGTCCGCGACGGAAACCATCACCTGACGGTCAACAAAGTGGATGGACCGCAGACGTTCCGCGTGACGAGTGATCCGGGGCATCTTGGCGCTCTTCACACCACGTCGGTGGGCAAGGCCCTGGTGGCTTTTGCCGAGGACTCCGAGCGGAAGCGGCTGGTGGAGGAGCTGCCGCTTGACCCGCTGACGGAATTTTCCATTACGGACCGGGATGCCTTTCGCGCCGAGATAGACCAGGTCCGCCGGCGCGGCTACGCCGTCATGGACGAGGAGAACGAGCTGGGCATGCGTGCCGTGGCCGTCCCCGTCTTCAATGCCCAGGGTTACGCCTTTGCGTCCCTGGCCACGGCGGTGCCGGTCTTCCGTCTCAGCCTGGAGGACCTGGTGGCGCTCGTTCCCGCACTCCAGGAAGCCGCTTCCGAACTGGCCGCAAGGCTGCCGCAGCGATGAGGTGCGCCGCCCGCGGGGCCATGCGCCGTCGTCGTAATTTGTTCGTCATAAGAACATCGGTGCAATATGTGAACTTTTCCTGTACTGTAATCCCTACCACCCGGCACACCGCTGGCGCCCAGTGCGCCCCGGTCCGCCGGATGCCGTTGTCAAAGGAGCTAAACGGATGAGCAATCGAGCAGAGTCCTTTCTGGTGGGCCTCGTGGGTGATGGCGTCATGCCGTCCCTCACGCCCCACATGCACGAGCGCGAAGGCGATGTGCAGGGCCTGCGGTACCTCTACCGCCCCATCGACCTGCTGGAGCTGGGCCTGCCCGGTGAATCCGTGGGCGATCTCCTGCAAAGCGCGCACCGCCTCGGCTTCAACGGGCTGAACATCACGCATCCGTGCAAGCAGCTGGTCCTGGACCACCTCGACGAAGTGTCGCCGGACGCCCGCCGCCTCGGAGCCGTCAACACCGTGACCATCCGCGACGGCCGCTTCATCGGCCACAACACGGACTTCTCCGGCTTCGCGGCCGCCCTCGCCTCCGGCCTCCCGGACGCCAAGCTTGACCGTGTGGTCCAGCTGGGCGCGGGAGGCGCGGGATCCGCCGTCGCGTACGCCCTCCTCAGCGCCGGCGTCCGCCACCTTGACCTCGTGGATACGGACGCCGCCCGCTGCGCCGCGCGTGCCGCCGAACTGGCCGGGTTCTTCCCGGACAGCACCGTCACCGCACGCACGACGGCGGAGCTCCCGCAGCTGATGCCCCTCGCCGACGGTCTGGTGCACTGCACCCCCGTGGGCATGGCAGCTCACCCCGGCGTTCCGCTGGACCTGTCCCTGCTGGAATCACGGCACTGGGTGGCGGACATCGTCTACCGCCCGATCGAAACCGAGCTGGTCCGCGAGGCCCGGGCCAAGGGATGCGAAGTCCTGGACGGCGGACGCATGGCCGTGGGCCAGGCGGCAGACGCCTTCAGGATCTTCACCGGGCTGGAGCCGGACGCGGACCGCATGCGAGCCCACTTCCTGGAGCTCGTGGCCGCCGAAGAGGTTGCTGCCTGATGCGCACCGGAATCGCAACGGTGTGCCTGTCCGGCACGCTGAAGGAAAAAATGCAGGCCTGCGCCATCGCGGGATTCGACGGCATCGAAATCTTCGAGCAGGACCTCGTGACGTCCTCCTTGAGCCCGGAGGAGATCCGGAAGATGGCCGCAGACCTGGGCCTGACGCTGGACCTCTACCAGCCGTTCCGCGACTTCGACAGCGTTGCTGAAGACGTCCTCGCTGCCAACCTGCGCCGGGCGGAGGCCAAGTTCAAGCTGATGTCCCGCCTGGGCATGGACACCATCCTGGTCTGCTCCAACGTCGGCACGGCCACTGTCGACGACGATTCCCTGCGCGCCGAACAGCTCGCCCGGCTGGCCGGACTCGCCGGGGACCACGGCGTCAAAGTGGCCTACGAGGCGCTGGCCTGGGGAAAATACGTCAACGACTACGAGCACGCCCACCGCCTGGTGGAAACCGTGGACCACCCGAACCTGGGCACCTGCCTGGACTCCTTCCACATTCTTTCCCGCGACTGGGATACCGCGCCGATTGAAGCGTTCAGCGCGGACAAGATCTTCTTCGTGCAGGTGGCGGACGCCCCGAAGCTCTCCATGGACGTGCTGTCCTGGAGCCGGCACTACCGCGTCTTCCCGGGCGAGGGCCAGTTTGAGCTCGCCAAATTCATGGGCCACGTGGTCCGTGCCGGATACACCGGACCGGTGTCGCTGGAGGTGTTCAACGACGTCTTCCGCCAGTCCGACGTCGAACGCACCGCCGTGGACGCCATGCGGTCGCTGATCTGGCTGGAGGAGCAGAGCGCCAAGTGGCTGGACGCCAACGACGCCCGTACGGACAGTGCCGTTGTTGGTGGGCCTGGCGTCAGCGGAGCTGTTGGTGGGCCTGCGGCCCCCGGCCGCCGCCGCTATCCCATGGAACTGGCCACGCTCCCGCAGGTGGCCGAACCGGCAGGCTTCAACTTCGCCGAGGTCAAAGCTGCCGACCCTGCAGGCCTCGAGGAGGTGCTGGGCCAGCTGGGATTTGAATTCAACGGCAGACACCGCACCAAAGACGTGCAATTGTGGAGCATGGGCCACGCACGCGTGATCATCAACGAGCAGGATCCGTCCGGCGGGGCCGGCTCTAACTCTTCACCCGCGATTGCAGCCCTCGGCTTTGACGTCGATTCGCCCGTGATTGCCGCCGCCCGCGCCCAGCAGCTCAAGGCTCCCGCCGTGCCCCGCAAGAGCCAGGCCAACGAAGAAGTCTTCCAGGGCTTCGCCGCGCCGGACTCCACCGAAATCTTCCTCTGCCAGGGCAGCCCGGACGGCACCGCCGCCTGGATCAACGAATTCGGCGAGCCCCGCGAGTTCGGCGAAGGCCTGGAAATTCCGGCCGCCGGCGGACGCATGGCCGTGATTGACCACGTGAACCTCGCCCAGCCGTGGCAGCACTTTGACGAAGCCGTGCTCTTCTACACCAGCGCCCTGGCACTGGAACCGCAGCCGTTCGCGGAGGTGCCAAGCCCCAGCGGGCTGGTGCGCTCCCAGGTGATGCTGACGGCCGACCGCGCCGTGCGCCTGGTCCTGAACCTCGCACCCGTCATCCAGCAGGACGGTGCGGAGGCCGGAACTGCGCACCGGAAGACCTACCAGGAACACATCGCCTTCGCCGTGGACGACCTCGTGGAAACCGCACGCTCAGCGCGGGCCCGGGGCCTGGACTTCCTGCAGATCCCGGCCAACTACTACGAGGACCTGGACGCCCGGTTCGACCTCGATCCCGCGTTCCTGGCCACGCTGCGGGAGCTGAACCTCCTGTACGACCGTGATGCCGACGGCGAGTTCCTGCACTTCTACACCGCCACCGTGGGCAGCGTGTTCTTCGAAGTGGTGGAACGCCGCGGCGGCTACGACGGCTACGGCGCGCCCAACGCGCCGGTGCGGCACGCCGTCCAGTACGACTACCTGCACCAGCAGGGCCGGACCACCTGAACTGACCAACCATCTCCAACCATCAATATCTGAAAGGAGGCTGCTGTGCCTGAAGACATCAACCTTGAGATTTTCAACGCCGACCCGATTACCGAAGACGTGTCGGACGCGGCGCGCCAGGCCGGAACCGAAGCCGCACCGAAGACCTCCGCGCCGCTTGATGCCGCTGCGGAATCGCAGGCGGACCTCAGCGCCGAGATGAAGTCGATCGGCGAGGCCTACGCGGCGGCGCTCAAGAACGGCGCCAAGCCGGAGATCCAGCCCAGGCTGGACTACGCACCTTACCGCAGCAGCGTCCTGCGCCACCCGACCAAGGACCTGCACCACGCGGATCCGGAGACCATCGAGCTGTACTCGCCGGCCTTCGGACACATGGACGTGCACGCGCTGGAAGCGGACCTGACCATCCAGCACAACGGTGAACCCCTGGGCGAACGCATCCTGGTGTCCGGCCGTGTGCTCGACGGTGACGGCCGTCCCGTGGCGGGCCAGCTCGTGGAGATCTGGCAGGCCAACTCCGCCGGCCGCTACATCCACAAGCGGGACCAGCACCCCGCCCCGCTCGACCCCAACTTCACCGGCGTGGGCCGCTGCATCACCGGGGCCGACGGCTCCTACAGCTTCACCACCATCAAGCCCGGCGCGTACCCGTGGAAGAACCACCTCAACGCCTGGCGGCCTGCGCACATCCACTTCTCGCTGTTCGGGCAGGAGTTCACCCAGCGCATCGTCACCCAGATGTACTTCCCCGGTGACCAGCTCTTCCCGCTGGACCCGATCTACCAGTCCATCGTGGACCAGGATGCCCGGGACCGCCTGGTGGCCACCTACGACCACGACCTCACCAAGCCCGAGTGGGCCATCGGCTACAAGTGGGACATCGTCCTGACGGGCTCCAAGCGGACCTGGACCGAAAACGAAGCCTTCGGCACAGATGGCGAAGAGGAATAGTCGGATGAATAACACCACGAAGCTGACCCCAACCCCCGGCCAGACCGTTGGCCCCTTCTACGGCTACGCCCTCCCGTACGAGAAGGACCGTGAACTGCTGGCTCCGGGTTCACCGGGCTCCATCCGCCTGCAGGGCACCGTGTACGACGGCGCCGGACACCCCATCCCGGACGCGATCCTGGAAATCTGGCAGCCGGATTCCGAGGGCAAGGTGGTGCACCGCACCGGCTCACTGGTCCGCGACGGATACACGTTCACCGGCTTCGGGCGGAGCGCGGTGGGCAACACCGGCGTGTACACCTTCACCACGGTTAATCCCGGCCCCACCGAGCCCGTCCCCGGAAAACCAGCGGCGGCTCCGTTCATTTCGGTGGCAGTGTTTGCCCGCGGCCTGATGAACAGGCTCTTCACCCGTGTGTACCTGCCGGAGAACGAGGAAGCACTGGCAGCTGATCCGCTGCTCTCCTCCCTGGACCCCGAACGCCGCAGCACGCTGATTGCGCGCCGCGACGCCGACGGCGGACTCACCTGGGACATCCGGCTGCAGGGTGAGGGCGAGACCGTTTTCCTCGACTTCGAGGGCGCCTCCCAGTGACTGCTTCCCACCTGTCCGACGGCGACGTCGGGCTCCTCAGTCCCGTGTCGGCGTCGCCTTCGGTGGCGGCGCTGACGGGGGACCGGGCTGTCCTGGCGGCGATTCTCGCCGTCGAGGCCGGCTGGGCATCGGTGCTGGAGAAGGCCGGCCTCGCGCCGGCCGGCTCCGCCGCCGTCGTGGCTTCCGCGGCGGACGTGGACCGCTATGACGTGGCGGGCATCGCTGTCCGCGCACAGGGCGGCGCCAACCCGGTCATCCCGCTGCTCACCGACCTCCGTGCCGAGGTCAAGGCACTGGATACGGATGGCGTGGACGCTGCCGGCCCGGGTGGCAGTGTTGGTGCCCTGCGCGCGGTTCACACCTCGCTGACCAGCCAGGACGTGCTGGATTCGGCGCTGATGCTGCTGGCAAAGAACGCCGTTGCCGCGCTCGTGACGGACCTTCGCGGAATCACGACGGCGCTGGCGGACATGGCGGAGCAGCATGCGGAGACGCTGTGCGTCGGCAGGAGCCTGACGCAGCACTCGCTGCCGTTTACGTACGGGCTGAAGGCGGCGCAATGGTTCCACGGCCTGGCCGCTGCGGCCCGGCGCCTCGAGGCCGTGGAGCTGCCGCTGCAGACCGGCGGCGCCGCGGGCACGCTGGCGGCCGGAACAGTGCTCACCAAGGACTCGGTGGAGACGCCCTTCGACCTGGCGGGCAACCTCGCCGCGCACCTTGGCCTGGCGGCAGCGCCCGGGCCGTGGCACACCAACCGGCTGGCCGTCACGTCGCTGGGCGATGCCCTGGCCGGCGTCACCGATGCCCTGGGCAAGATGGCCTCCGACGTGCTGTTCCTCAGCCGGCCGGAAGTGGGCGAGCTCGCCGAACCCCGGGCTGCCGGCCGCGGAGTGTCCTCGGCGATGCCGCAGAAGCAGAACCCGGTGTTGTCCGTGCTGGTCCGCAGCGCGGCACTACAGGCCCCGAACCTGGCCGCACAGCTGCACCTGGCAGCGGCCAACTTCAACGACGAGCGTCCCGACGGCGCCTGGCACAGTGAATGGCCGGCCTTCCGCCAGCTGCTCCGCCTGGCACTCGGCGCGGCCGGGCAGCTGCGCGAGCTCGCCGAAGGCGTCCGGGTCTTCCCGGATGCCATGCGCCGCAACCTGGAGCTGTCCGGGCCACTGCTGCTCAGCGAAGGAGTGTCCGCCGCCGTGGCGCCGCTGCTTGACGAGCGGGACGGCAGGAACGGCAAGCAGCAGCTCCAGGAGGTGGTGGACCGGACGCTCCAGGCTCCGCCCGCAGAACAGCCCGGAACGTACCGCCGCCTGCTGCGCGAGACCGTACCCGCCAGCGCGGTGTCCGATGACCGGCTGGAAGAACTCCTGGATCCTGCCAGCTACCTGGGGCAGGCCGCCGAAATTTCCCGCCGCATCCTGGCCGCCTACCCCGACTTTGCGCGCACCCCTATCCAAGAAGACCTGAACGGAGACTCCCGTGGCTAGACCCACAGTCAAGGCAGTATTGCTCTCCCCGCAGCGACCGCTGGGGGACAAGCCCCTCGTGGTGGTGGGGCCGTCGCTGGGGACGTCCTCAGTGCTGTGGACGCAGGCCGGCGCCCTGCTCGGGACCGACTTCGACGTCGTCGCCTGGGACCTGCCCGGCCACGGCGTCTCACCGGCCGCGACGGAAACGTTCGACGTCGCCGAACTGGCTGACGCCGTCGTCGACCTTGTCGACTCAATCGCCCCGGGCGAGAGGTTCCACTACGCGGGCGTGTCCCTCGGCGGGGCCACCGGACTGCAGCTGGGCATCAAGCACGGCGAACGCCTCAAGAGCCTCTCCGTGCAGTGCAGCGGCGCCAAGATCGGCACGCCCGAAGGCTGGCTGGAACGCGCCGAGACCGTCCGCGCCCAGGGCACCGCAGTGATGATCCAGGGTTCGGCGCAGCGCTGGTTCGCCGCCGGTTTCATGGACCGTGAGCCCGAGGTCAGCAGCCGCCTGCTGCACTCCCTGCGCGACGCCGACCGCTTCAGCTACGCCTTCTGCTGCGAAGCCCTGGCCGGATTCGACGTCCGCGCTGAGCTGGGCAGCATCCGGGTTCCCACCCAGGCCGTGGCGGGCGCGGAGGACTCCGTGGTGCCGCCGCCGTTCGCCAAGGAAATCGCGGACGGCATCACCGCCGGCGGCGGGACCGCAAACGCGGTGACGCTCGAGGGCGTGGCACACCTGGCTCCGGCCGAGGCGCCCGCCCACGTTGCCGAGTTGCTGAAGAGCCTGATTACCTGGAGCGAAACCAGCGGAGCAGCCAAGTGAGCGGCGCGGAAGTGTCAGGCACAGGCACAGGCACAGGCACCGGTACTGGCGCAGGCACAGAGCGGCACGGCGTGGTCCAGCCGGACGCCACCAGCCAGGAAATTTACGACGGCGGCATGGTGGTCCGCCGCGAGGTGCTGGGTGCCGCGCACGTGGACCGCGCGAACGCCAACAAGGACGCCTTCACCGAGGACTTCCAGGACATGATCACCCGCATCGCCTGGGGCGGCATCTGGACCCGTCCAGGCCTGACCCGGCAGATGCGCTCCGCGGTCACCCTCACCGCGATGGTGGCGCACGGGCACTGGGAAGAACTGGCCATGCACGTCCGCGCAGCCATCACCAACGGCCTCAGCAGGGACGAGATCAAGGAAATCCTGCTCCAGACCGCCATTTACTGCGGAGTCCCCTCCGCGAACACCGCCTTCAAGACCGCGCAACAGGTTTTTAAAGAAATGGATGCAACCTCATGAACCAGGCTTTTGTGTACGATGCCGTGCGCACCCCGTTTGGGAAGTTCGGCTCCGGCCTTGCCGGTGTCCGGCCGGATGATCTTGCCGCGCATGTGATCGGTGAGATTGTGAAGCGGGCTCCGAAGCTCGATGTTGAGCGGATCGACGAGGTGGTGTTCGGGAACGCGAACGGCGCCGGCGAGGAGAACCGGAACGTGGCCCGGATGGGCACCTTGCTGGCCGGGTTGCCGGTGTCGATCCCGGGCACCACGGTCAACCGGCTCTGCGGTTCCTCGCTGGACGCGGCGATCATCGCTTCCCGCCAGGTCAACGCCGGGGACGCGGAGTTGATGCTGATCGGCGGCGCGGAGTCGATGTCCCGGGCCCCGTGGGTGCTGCCCAAGACGGAGAAGCCCTACCCGGCAGGGGACCTGAACCTGGCCTCGACCACGCTGGGCTGGCGCCTGGTGAACAAGGCGATGCCGAAGGACTGGACCATCTCCCTGGGCGAAGCCACCGAGCGTTTGGCCGAGAAGTACGGGGTGAGCCGTCAGCAGCAGGACGAGTTCGCGGCCAACTCCCACAACCTCTCCGCCGCGGCCTGGGATGAGGGGTTCTACGACAACCTCGTGGCGCCGGTGCCGGGCACGGACCTGGTCCGGGACGAGGGGATCCGGGCCGGGTCCTCGGCGGAGAAGCTCGCCGGGCTCAAGACCGTGTTCCGGGCCGAGAACGGCACCGTGACCGCCGGGAATGCGTCCCCGCTCTCGGACGGGGCGTCCGCGGCCTGGATCGGGAGTGAGAACGCGGCCGGGATCCTCGGGATGGCGCCGCTGGCCCGGATCGCCGGGCGCGGCGCGCACGCGAACGATCCGCAGTACTTCGGCTACGCCCCGGTGGAGGCGGCGAACAAGGCCCTCGCGAAGGCGGGCATCAGCTGGGAGCAGGTGGGCGCCGTCGAACTGAACGAAGCGTTCGCCGCGCAGTCCCTGGCCTGCATCAACGCCTGGGGCATCGACCACTCGATTGTGAACCGGCACGGCGGCGCGATCGCGATGGGCCACCCGCTGGGTGCCTCCGGCGGCCGGATCCTGGGCACCCTGGCCCGGTCCCTGCAGGCCTCCGGTGAACGCTGGGGCGTCGCCGCGATCTGCATCGGCGTCGGCCAAGGCCTCGCCGTCGTCCTCGAAAACGTAACTTCCGGAGTTAAGGGCTAACCATGCTGAATTTCATTGACACCGTCGGCGAGGCAGTCGCCGGCATCAAGGACGGTTCCACCGTGATGATCGGCGGCTTTGGCAACGCCGGCCAGCCGTTCGAACTGATCGACGCGCTGCTGGACAGCGGCGCCACGGACCTGACCGTGGTGAACAACAACGCCGGCCAGGGCGACCAGGGCCTGGCCCTGCTCATCAAGGAAGGCCGGGTGAAGAAGATGATCTGCTCCTTCCCTCGACAGTCCGACTCCTGGCACTTCGACGCCAAATACAAGGCCGGCGAGATCGAACTCGAACTGGTCCCGCAGGGCAACCTGGCCGAGCGCATCCGGGCAGCCGGCGCAGGAATCGGCGGCTTCTTCACCCCCACCGGCTACGGCACCATGCTGGCCGAGGGCAAGGAAACCCGCATCCTGGACGGCCGCGGCCAGGTCTTCGAGACCCCCATCCACGCCGACGTCGCCCTGATCAAGGCGCTCAAGGCCGACGGCGTCGGGAACCTCGTATACCGCAAGACGGCACGCAACTTCGGCCCGATCATGGCCGCTGCGGCCAAGCACACCATCGTCCAGGTCTCCGAGATCGTCCCGACCGGCGGACTCGACCCGGAAAACGTCGTGACCCCCGGCATCTACGTCAACAGCATTGTCCGTGTTAGTAATTCAGTGAAGGTGGCCTGAGATGAGCATCCAGACAGCATCCATCCAGACATCCGACGCGCCCCTGGGCCGCGACGACCTTGCCCGCCTGGTGGCCCGCGACATCAAGCCCGGTTCGTTCGTGAACCTGGGCATCGGCCAGCCCACCCTGGTGTCCAACTACCTCGAACCGGAGCAGAACATCACGCTCCACACCGAGAACGGCATGCTCGGTATGGGCCCGGTGGCTGAAGGGGACCAGATCGACGGCGACCTCATCAACGCCGGGAAGATCCCCGTCACCGAACTGCCGGGGGCGTCCTACTTCCACCACGCCGACTCCTTCGCGATCATGCGCGGCGGGCACCTGGACATCTGCGTCCTCGGCGCGTTCCAGGTCTCCGCCACCGGAGACCTCGCCAACTGGCACACCGGCGCACCGGACGCCATCCCCGCCGTGGGCGGCGCGATGGACCTGGCCACCGGCGCCAAGGACGTCTTTGTGATGATGACGCTCCTGACCCGCGACGGCGCGTCCAAGATCGTGGAGGCCTGCACCTACCCGCTCACCGGCGTGGGCTGCGTGACCCGCGTGTACACGGACAAGGCCGTCTTCCTGACCGGTCCGGACGGCGTTCAGGTCCGCGAGACGTTCGGCTGCACCCTTGAGGAACTCCAGGCCCTGGTGCCCGTCCCCCTCACAGCAGCCCCCGCCGTCGAACGCTAACCGCGCCCAGCGCGAACGGACACCTAAGGCCCAAACCCCGGCGCGAACTGGCAGCAGATGCCCTCAAATCCCCGATCTGAGGGCATTATCTGCCCGTTCGCGCTCAAGGGCGGGGCCGGAACTGCCCGTTCGCGCTCAAGGGCTGTGGGGGACCGGCGCCGCGCAGGCTAATAGGATTGGTAACCATGACCGACGCAGCAGCAGAGACCGCGCCCAGGCCTTCATCTGCGCCCCAGGCCAGTGACCAGTACGTGCAGTCCCTCGCCCGCGGGCTGGCCGTGATCCGCGCCTTCGATACCGACCACCCGGTGATGACCCTCACCGAAGTCGCCGCCCGGACCGACCTGACCCGCGCCACCGCCCGCCGCTTCCTGCACACGCTCGTGGAGCTGGGCTACGTCCGCACGGACGGGAAGACCTTTGCCCTCACGGCGCAGGTGCTGCAGCTCGGCTACGCCTACCTGTCCGGCCTGTCGCTGCCGCAGCTCGCGCAGCCGCACCTCGAGGAACTGTCGCTGCGGCTGGGAGAGTCGACGTCGGCCGCTGTGCTGGACGGGAAGGACATCGCCTACATCGCGCGGGTCACCACCCGCCGGATCATGAACATCGGCATCACCGTGGGGACCCGCTTCCCGGCCTACGCCACGTCCATGGGCCGGGTGCTGCTCGCCGCGCTCCCCCCGGCGGCACTGGAGAAGTACCTTGCCGAGGCCGAGATCAAGCCGCTGACTCCCCGCGCCATCGGCACCAAAAAAGACCTCGTGGCAGCGCTGGACACGGTCCGCGCGCAGGGCTGGTGCCTGCTGGACCAGGAACTCGAACTTGGCCTGATGTCCATCGCGGCCCCGGTCTACCACGGCCCCACCAAGGTGGTGGCAGCCATCAACGTGTCGCTCCAGGCCCAGTCGGTGGCCACCAAACCGGACCCCAAGGCCTACCTGGAAATGGTGCAAAAGGAAACGGTGGAGACGGCCCGGCTGATATCCGCGGACCTCTCAGCCAAGCACTAGCAGGCTCACTTGGCGGGCGCTTTACTGCTGGTGCCCGACCTGCTGCTGGTGCCCGGGCAGGGTGACCGGTTCCACGGGCGGCCACCATTTGGTGGGCGGGCCGATGACAAACCGGCGCCCGCTCAGTTCACTGGGCGTGATGCGGACCAGGATGTCCTTGGCACCCTCCTGCCACGGCGACGGCGTCTCGGCGGGGGCGTCCTCACCGGGCTGCACGGCCTCGGCGACTCCCTTGACCACAACGCTCCACGCAATGGTCCCGTAGATGTTCAGCCCGTCCGCTTCAAGAACCACCGGCTCTCCGGCGAGGACGGCGTCCAGCTTGGTTCCGTGACCTGTCCGGAAAAGCACCGTACCTTCGTCCGGCAGGTAGTTGACCGGAAAGATCTCCGGCTTCGCATCGCTGATGACCGCCAGCCTTCCCACGGACGCGGAACGAAGGTGCTGCCAGCATTCATGAACGGTGAGATCTTTTGTTTCCGGCCCCGGCCCAGACGTGTTCATGCTGCTGAGCCTAGGTGCCCGGTCCGCGTTGCGGCAGGGTAGCAAGTCCCGGATTTCAGTTACGCTTCACTTTGGGAGAACCCCCGACCATTTGCCTGTGAAGGATGCCATGACCCAGGAAAACAAACGCGCCGCCATCATCATCAATCCCGCCAAGCCGGTGGACTTTGATGTCCGGGGCCTGATGGCCAAACACTGCGCAGACGCCGGCTGGGATGAACCCCTGTGGATCGAAACCACCAAGGAGGACCCGGGCGTCGGGCAGGCGAAGGAAGCGCTTGAGCGGGGCGCCGACGTCGTTATTGCTGCCGGCGGCGACGGCACCGTGCGGTGCGTGGCTGAGGTCCTTTCGGGCACGGACACCCCGATGGGGCTGCTGCCGCTGGGCACCGGCAATCTGCTGGCGCGCAACCTCGGGATGGACGTCACCGACATCGAGGGCGCGATGGCGGGTGCCCTGACGGGCGAGGACCGCAAGATCGACGTTGTCCAGGCAGTCCGGAGCGATCCGGAGAAGGAGCAGCTCTTCCTGGTGATGGCGGGCATGGGCTATGACGCCACCATCATGGCGGACACCAACGAGGACCTGAAGGACAAAGTGGGCTGGCTGGCCTATGTGGACGCGGGGATCCGGAACCTTCCGGGAAAACCGGTCAAGGCAAACATCGTCATCGACGGAAAGTCGGTGGCACACCGCCGGGTCCGCAGCGTCATGGTGGGAAACTGCGGCAAGGTCCAGGGCGGCCTGGAAATCTTCCCCGACGCGAAGGTGGACGACGGCCTGCTGGACGTGGTGGTCCTGGCGCCCCGGGGCAAGCTCGGCTGGTTCTCCGTTGTGGCCGGCATGATCGGCAAGGGCAAAGGCCGTGACACGTCCGTGGAGTTCTTCCAGGGAAAAACTGTCGAAATCACGTTTGAACATGCCGACGACTACCAGCTCGACGGCGATCACGAGGGCGACACCAAGTACGTCAACATGACCATGCTTCCCGGTGCGCTGACCGTCCGAATGAACGCGCCGGCCGACGCCTAGCCGGAGGCGCACAACAGACACAAAAGGTTCGACGGCGGCCCGCTCCCAGTGGGCGGGGCCGCCGTCGGTTCTTGCCTGGGCTGCTTTCTGGCTGACTGAATCAGTCCGCCAGCAGCCTGCCCCACCTCGGTGCGAGCAAGGGGGACCCGGCAAGTTTGAGGCAGTGCCACAGCGTCACGGCAACGGAGTCCAGCACCGGAACGCCGGTTTCTGCCTCCACTTCCGCGGCGATATTGGCGCCGTACAGGTTGGTGCAGAGGTAGATCAGTGCATCCGGGCGGGCTGCGGCCAGCTCCAGTGATCCGGGCCGCATCTCATCGTCCGTGACCCGGGCGAACGACTCGTTGTCGCTCAGCCCCAGGGCCCGGTGGCCGATGGTCTTGATGCCGTCCGCCTCGTAGGAGGCCATGATCGCGCGGTTGACGTCCTCCGTGTACGGCGTGAAGAGACTGATCCGTTCCGTGCCGAAGGACTCGAATGCGGCCAGGTAGGCGAGCGTGGACGTGGTGGCCGGGATGCCCGTCGCGTCCATGATTTCCCCGACTAGCTCGCGGTCGTGGTCCGCGCCGAGCCAGGAACCGGACGTGCCGTTCCAGGCGATGACATCAACGTCTGCCGTTGCCAGCAGCTCGGCGGCGGCGCGCATCACAGCGGGATCAAACTGCTTGTCTGAAGAGTCGTCGAGGGCGATCCTGGTGACGGGGATCCGGGTGAAGTGGATGGTGACGTCGTCCCGGCCGCCGAGGATCCGGTAGCTCTGCGGCTCCAGGCAGGTGTTGGAGGACGGCACGATCATGCCGATGCGGGTCTTGCGTGCTGCGGATGGCATGGTGGCTCCTACTTTGCTGCGGAGAGGGTTGCGGGAGTGGCTGCGGCCGAATCCGCGGCGGCACCCGCACCGGACGAGAGGTGCTCGCGGAAGCCGTTGCGGGCCACGAAACGCCCCACGGCGCCTGGATCGTGGAAGCCGTCAGCGTCGAGAACCACCCGTCCGGCGGACACCACGACGGCGGGCCAGCCGGTGAGCGTGCGGCCGTCGAACGGCGAGAAATCAGTGCCCATGTGCAGCGCACCGCCGTCGACCGTCCGTTCTTCGGCGGGGTCGAAGACCACCAGGTCAGCGTCGAAGCCCTCGGCGACGGTCCCCTTGCCGGGGACCGCGTTGATGCGTGCCGGGCCTGCGGAGAAAACTTCCACGAAGGCCTCCACCGAGCTGCCGGCTGAAGCCATGGCTGTGAAGGTGACGGGCATCCGGGTTTCCACCCCCGGAAGGCCGTGCGGCATGGCGCGGACGTCGTCCGTACGTTCACGCTTCTGCGACAGGTCATAGCAGGAGTGGTCCGAGGAGACGGTGTGGATGGCGCCGTCGGCGAGCCGTTCCTTGAGGGCGGCGACGGTTTCGGGGCTGCGCATGGGCGGGCAGCAGGCGTACCACTCCGGGAATGCGGACCCGTAGACGGTGTCATCGAGCGTCAGGTAGTGCGGGCACGTCTCGGAGTAGGCCTCCTGGCCGCGGGCACGGGCCTCGGTGACCAGATCGACGGCGCCCGGGGTTGACTGGTGAACGAAGTACACGGGGGCTTTGGTGTACTCGGCCATTGCCAGGGTTTCCTTGACCGAGATTTCCTCGGCCAGCTCAGGGCGGGTCCGGTGCAGGTGCTCGATGCCGATCCGGCCGTCGTCGGCGTGCTGCTGCGTGCAGTCGCTGATGATGGGGTCGTGTTCGGCGTGGATGTAAGTCAGGCCGTCCAGCCGGACCATCTCGCGCATGACCTTCAGGATGGTGTCCCCGTCCGCCATGGTGGTGCCGCGGTTGGTGGTGTACATCTTCACCGAGCGGACACCTTCGGCTGCCAGCTGCTCCAGCTGCCAGGGCACGGTCTCATCCCAGCTGACAACGGCACCGTGCAGGGCGACGTCGCAGCGGGATTCCAACGCCAGTTCCTTCTTGTGGAGCACGGCCGCCAGCGGGGTTTCCTGGGCGTCGCGGGGAATGCCGAAGTCAATGATTGTGGTGGTGCCGCCCCAGAGTGCTGCCGTGGAGGTGGTGCGGTAGTCGTCCAGGGTCCGGAAGCGTCCGGTTACCTGGGCCACGTGGCAATGGCCGTCCACGCCGCCGGGAACCACCAGCCGGCCGGTGGCGTCGATGGTCCGGGCAGCGGCGGGGACGGGTTCGGTCGCGTCGATGAGTTGGTCGATGCGGCCGTCGCGGACCACCACGTGGGCGTTCCTGCGGCCGAAGCTGTTGACCACGGTGCCGTGGGCGATGACGAGGTCTGGAGTGCGGGACATCATTGTCCTCCTAGTTCGTTGAAGCGGCGTTTGTTGCCGCGGTGTGTGCCGACTGTGCGGCGGCCAGGGCGGCGTCGAGGTTTTCGGAGAGGCCCTTGCGGGCCTTGAGCGGTGGCGGCGCGAAGGCGCCGGCGCGGTGCGGTCCGGACTGCAGTCCGACGACGGCCTCCGCCATGCGGATGCCGGCGGAGATGCCGTCCACCACCGGAACCGGGATCTGTCCCCGGAGTTCGCGGGCCAGGCCGGCGAGGGGCGCACCTGCGAGGATGACGACGTCGGCCCCGTCCTCGGTGACGGCCTGGCGGCTGAGCGCCAGCAGCGTTTCCTTGAAGTCCTGCTGTACGGAACCGATGCCGTTAAGGCTTTCGTTGATGGAGCGGATGGAGGCCAGCCGGCCGCCGAGGCCGAAGCGCTCCACGCAGTCGCGGTACCAGGGCCGGATCCGGTCCGAGATGGCAATGATGGAAAAGCGGTGGCCCTGCAGGGCGGCGGCGCACAGCGCGGCCTCGGTGATGCCGATGACGGGGACGTCCGTGAGTTCCTTCAGTGCGGGCATGCCCGGGTCGCCGAAGGCCGCGACAACGACGCCGTCGATGGGTGCGCCGTCGATAGGTGCGCCGTCCACCTTTCCGGTGTATTCGGCCATCACCTCGGCCACGGCGCCGGCGGCGATCAGGGATTCGAAGCGGGTTTCGATGTATTCGACGCCGTGCCCGGCGGTGCGGACCACCAGTTCGGTGCCCGGTGAGGCGGAGCGCAGGGCTTCCGATTCGATCAGCGCCGTGACGTCGTCGCTGATGTTGGGGTTGATGACAAGGAGTTTCATTTTTTCTTCCGGTGAAGGGCGGGTTCTGTTTTCTGGAAGTCGTCGGGGAACTGTTCGCGGTATTTGCCGATGTGCGACGCCGATTGGGCGGCGGCGCGGTCGGGGTCGCCGCTGGCGATGGCGCCATAGAGCTCCCGGTGTTCCTGGATCAGTTCGGGCAGGTCGCTGACGTGCCGGAACAGCCAGTGCATGCGGCCCTGCAGGGGTTCCAGGGCTGACTTGAGGAAGCCGTTGTCCGCGATCCGGGTGATGGCGTCGTGGAATTCACTGTTGGCCCGGTGCGCCTCCATGACGGCGCCTTTGGCGAGGCATCGTTGGGCATCGTCCAGCAGTCCGTCAAGGTAGGCCAGGTCATCCGGTGTTGCGCGGACGGCGGCCAGCCGGCAGGCCAGCACCTCCAGCGACTGGCGGACGTCGAAGAGATCCTCCACGTCCTTGGGGCTGAGCGAACTGACCTCGGCGCCGCGGGCTCCCCGGTCGCTGAGGAGGCCTTCCTGGCGCAGCATCCGCAGCGCCTCCCGGACCGGCAGCCGCGACACGTTGAACTCGGCTGCAAGGTCTCGTTCAACCAGCCGGGTGCCGGGAGCGTAATGCCCTTCGAAAATCCGCGTGCGGAGCGTGTCCCGGACAGTCTCGCGAAGGGGGCGGTCCTTGTCCTGGGTTTCTTCTGCGGTAAGCATGGTGCTCCATTCGGGTTTTCGTGACGGGTGGTGCGCTCCCGGCGCCGGGAGAGGTGCTGCGGTGCCTAGCTTAGGGCTGCGTGCCCAGGGTCGTGTGCCGGCCGCTTAGACAGGGAGCCGCTTGTTGTAGTCCAGCATCAGGACGGACACGCCCATGATGATGGCGGATCCCACGAAGTACAGCAGTGCCCACGTGTAGGAGCCGGTGGCGCCCACGATCAGGCCGACGGCAATGGGAGTGACGAAGCCGGAGATGTTTCCGCTGAAGTTCATCGCGCCGCCCAGCACACCGGCGTTGGTCCGGCCGCCCAGGATGGACGGGATGCTCCAGAAGAGGCCCACCCAGCGGAGGAAGAACATCACCACGGAGAGGAGTACGACGGCGGTGGTCGGGTCCGCCACGACGGTCACCCCGATGAGGCCGCCCACCACTACGACGCTGGAGATTCCCAGCAGGGTGCGCATGACGCGGTTGGCCGAGGCGCCGGCTGCCCGCCATTTGTCGGCGAGGGTGCCGCCGAGGATCTCGCCGACGAAGCCGGCTCCGAAGATCACGAAGGTGGACCAGCCGATGGTCTTCAGGTCGAAGCCCTTTGCCTGGGCAAGGTAGAGCGGGCCCCAGGTCAGCAGGCCGTAGAACACGCCGTTGAAGCCCAGCCAGCCGAAGCACATGGCCCAGAAGGAGCGGAACTTCAGGTAGGGGAGCAGGGCGCGTTTGCCCTTGCTGCCGTCCAGTTCGGCCTCGGCATCCTCTGCTGCATGGGAGGCCTCGATGTATTCGGCCTCGGCTGCGTTGACGCCGCGGTGCTGGCGAGGGTTGTCCCGGACATACCACCAGACGGCGAGGCCCATAAGCACGGTGGCGGCACCGGCGATGACGAAGGAACTGCGCCAGCTGCCGGTGGCGGCGATCAATCCGGCGATGAGGATGCCGCCCAGCCCGGCGCCGAGGGGAGCTCCGGCGTCGAGGATGGTGGCGCCGCGGCCGCGTTCCGATTTGTGCATCCAGATGGCATTGAGCTTGCCGCCGGCGGGCATGACCCCTGCTTCGGTGATGCCGATGCCAAGCCGGGCGATGAACATGCTCAGGAAGCCGCCGGCCATGCCTGAGGCGGCCGTTGCGGCGCCCCAGCCGACGCAGGAGGCTGTCATGACCTTGCGCGGGCCGAACTTGTCGATCAGCAGGCCGACAGGGATCTGCATGAGGGCGTAGGTCCAGAAGAAGGCCGAGAGCAGGAGGCCCACCAGCTCAGGGGCGAGGTTGAATTCCTTCTGGATGATGGGGAGCGCCACGGAGATGGAGCCCCGGTCGATGTAGTTGACGGCGACGAGGACGAGGAGCAGCAGGAAGAGTTTCCAGCGGACGTTGGTGCGCCGTTGCACGCCGTCCTTGCCGGTCTGGCCTTCGGGGGACTGGACTGTTGGGTCGGTTTCGGTACTGGGGAGGGACACAGCTTCTCCTTCACGGGGAAGATTGCGGGCAGGGGAAAGACTCTGGTGCTGTGGCTGGCCGGGGCCTGATCGGGCGGCGGCCGTACTGTCCGGGCCTGATCTTGGGTCCGCGATGCGGATGGCCAGAGGTCCGGGAGAGTGGTCACTTTTGGGATCCCGTTTTGGGATCCCAAAATTAAAGATAGAAGTGACCCCTGCCACTGTCAAGGGTTTTTTCGGCAATGCCCGCCGGGCAGCCTATTTACCGATTGTGACTGCGGGCAGCTACCGGCTGTCGCTATGCGCCAGGATCTCGGCCAGCTCAGCCAGCCGGTGCGCCCGCGCCGATTCTGCGGGCGTAAAGGGCTCACCCGGGCGGTAAAAGGTGATGGGACCGTGCCAGGCCGTCGGGATCTTAAGTACTGTCCCGTCGTCGGCAACGGCCGGGGTTTCTTCGCGGCCCTCCGCGGTCACGGGTACGATCCTCGCCGAAAGCAGCTCGGCGACCGCCAGTGGGAGCTCATCCGGGTTGCCGGCAATCCGCGCGGCAAGGCTCAGCGCCTTGGTCTGGCCGTCCGCCATGGCAAGGGCCGTGGTGGGCCAGAGGTGGGAGTGCCTCCCGCCGCCGTCGCGCAGTGCCTCGAGAATCTCCCGCTCGCCAAGGTGCCCCGGTGCGGACAGGACGAACTCGTCCATGACGCCGCCTGGCACCGGATGGAGGTGGATGCTGAGGATGTTGGTGTCCAGCCGGGCCAAGGCCTCCGTGATCTTTTGAAGCGACCCTGGCTCGTCGCGCAGCACTGTGCGTGCGCGCCACAGGGCCGGTGCAGTGTTCAGCCGCTTGCGGTGCCGGAGGGCAGGAGCGTGCAGCCAGTTCCTCAGCATCCTGGCCGCGGAAGGCTCAGCCACCCAGATCACCAGGACTGTGGCAGTCAGGGTGAGGACGAGGACTTTGGCCACGTACGGGAGGTGCGTTTCCACCACGGCGGCATGGACAAGGAGCTCAATCGGCAGCATGACGGCGATGTTCGCCAGGGTCAACCGGGTTTTTGTGGGTTCCGGCATCTGTCCGCAAACTTCGCAGCTCAAGTCGGCCGATTCGGGTGACTGTGCCTTGCGCTTCATACTCACATCTTGTCCGGGCCCTGTTTCCGCGGCGTTGCAACCGCGTCACGAACGCCAACATCCTTGAAACGGCGCGGTTTTCCGAGTACTTGCTCCGGCCGGAGGAGGGAGGTCCGGCGGGGCCGCCGGACCCTGGACGGCGGCTCGCCCGCAGGTAGGCCCGGGTGTCCCGGGTCATGAGGCGTCACGTAGTTCCCGGCGCCATCACCTAACAAGCCGCTATCCGTCCGAGTAATACCCGTCCATGGCCCCGACGCCATGTGGGCAAAGCCGGGTAGGTGGCCCTCGTGACGGGGACACAGGCCCACGGCTTTTATTGGGGAAGGCATCATCCGGTGCCGCCTACCAATGGTCGGGGGGATAGGCAGTGGCGACGTCGTCTGCTCGCGTATCGCGCTCGTCCTCCATAAATGTGTGGGGGCCGAAATGAGTCAACTGGGCAAGACCAGCCCGTTCGTCATGAAATTCCTCGGGCCCGGGGGAAGTTCCGGGACCGTCGCCAGTCCGCCGCGTGGCGCCGTCGGATCCCCCGCCGGTTCCGCTGCCTCCGCCGGATCCGCCGTCGTCGGGCGTTCCCCCGGAAGCCCGGCAGGGCAACCGGCAGAACGCAAGCTTTCCGGCCGCGAATGGGCCCGTTTCCTGGCCCGCTTCCTCCGCATGACCGACTCCCTGGTAGTAGTTCTTTCGGTGCTGATCGGATACGTGATCCGGTTCGACGGCGGCCACTCCTTTGCGGAAAGCCGGGACAACGCTGTGGGTGCGGTGCTGGCCGCAGGCCTCGTGGTGTTATGGACCGGGGCCCTCCATTTCTACCGGACACGGGACCCGAAGGTCCTTGGCGTCGGTTCCAGTGAATACAAACGCGTTGCCGTTGCCACCACCCGGGTCTTTGGCGTGCTGGCAGTGTTCCTGGTGGTGTTTCGGCTGGAGCCCGCCTGGGCCTTCTACGTCGCGTCGTTTCCCCTGGGTGTCCTGGCTCTTGTGGGGAACCGGTGGTTCACCCGCCGCTGGTACAACCGGAAACAGGCCGACGGCCAGTTCCTGGTAAAGGCAGTAGTCATTGGCCAGCCCGAGGATGTCCGCTACGTATTGGGGCGGATCGCCAAGAAGACCGGTGCGGCCTACGAAATCCTGGGGGTGTCCCTCCCGGGAGCCCGGCGGGGGATGACGCTCGACGTCGACGGGCACCGTGTTCCCGTGCTGTCCTCCACCGATGACGTTGTCCGGACAGTGGGAAAGTGCGGAGCCGAGGCCGTTATTGTGGCGGGCCCGGTGCCGGGAGGCAACCAGTACATCCGGGAGCTGGGCTGGCGGCTGGAGGAGCACTCCGCCGAACTCGTGCTCGCGTCCACGCTGACCAACGTGGCCGGGCCGCGGATTCACTGGCGGCCTGTGGAGGGCCTGCCGCTGATGCACGTGGACGTCCCGCAGTACAGCGGCGGCAAGCATGTCCTCAAGCGGCTGCTGGACATCGCGGGCGCCTCGGTGGCCCTGGTCCTGCTCTCGCCGCTGTTCCTGGTCCTTGCGGTCATCGTCAAGCGCAGCGGTCCGGGACCGGTGTTCTTCAAACAGGAGCGCGTCGGCAAGGCCGGCCGGCCGTTCCGGATGATCAAGTTCCGTTCCATGGTGACCGACGCTGAGGCGTCGCTCGCCGCCCTGATGGCACGCAACGAAGGGGCCGGCGTGCTGTTCAAAATGCAGAACGACCCGCGGGTGACCAGCTGCGGGCGCTGGATGCGCCGCTACTCACTTGATGAGCTGCCCCAGTTCTGGAATGTCCTCACCGGCGAAATGAGCCTGGTGGGACCCCGGCCCCCGCTGCAGCGCGAAGTGGAGGCCTACGAACGGCACACCCACCGGCGGCTGCTCATCAAGCCCGGAATCACCGGCCTCTGGCAGGTCAACGGCCGCTCGGACCTGCCTTGGGATGAGGCAGTGCGGCTCGATCTCTACTACGTCGAAAACTGGTCGATCATGGGGGACGTCATCATCATGTGGCGGACCTTCAAAGCAATGTGCATGCCTGCGGGCGCGTATTAAGTGGAGGGGACAGATATGGAATCGTCACAGGAGTCCTACCGTAGGGACCTTGACCTTATGGCATCCGCCGCACCGCTGCGGGCAGCCGTTATCGGAGCCGGCTACTGGGGGCCTAACCTCGCCCGGAATTTCAACGCGAGCCCCGACTGGAAACTGGCCGCGATCGTGGATATGGACCGCGACCGCGCCGTCAAGCTCGCGGCAGCGAACGGCGGCGTTCCGGTCTGCGAGTCCATCGACGAGCTGCTGGATACGGTCGACGTCGATGCGGTGGCCATTGCCACGCCGGCGCACACCCACCATGGCATCGCCCTGACAGCACTGCGGGCCGGAAAGCACGTGCTGGTGGAAAAGCCCCTGGCCGACAGCAGGGCCAAAGGCGTGGAGATGGTTGAAGAAGCGGAGAACCGCGGGCTGGTCCTGATGGCCGATCATACCTATTGCTACACCCCCGCGGTGCTGAAGATTCGTGAACTGATTGCCGACGGATCCCTGGGCGAGATCCTGTTCATCGACTCGGTGCGGATCAACCTGGGTCTGGTACAGCCCGACGTGGACGTTTTCTGGGACCTTGCTCCGCACGATCTTGCCATCATCGACTTCATCCTGCCGGGCGGCCTCCGTCCGGCGGAAGTGGCGGCCCACGGCGCGGATCCGCTTGGCACCGGGCGGGACTGCGTGGGGCACCTAACGTTTGCCCTGCCGAACGATGCCATGGCGCACGTGCACGTGAACTGGCTCAGCCCCACCAAGATCCGCCAGATGGTGGTGGGCGGCTCGCAACGGACGCTCGTCTGGGATGACCTGAATCCACAGCAACGGCTGAGCGTGTACGACCGCGGCGTCAGTCTGGACCGGAAATACCGTTCTCCCGCTGAGAAGAAGGCCTTCGCCATTTCCTACCGGTTGGGCGACACCTGGTCCCCCGCGCTGCCGGAACATGAGGCCCTTGGCCAGATGGTGGCGGAATTTGCCAGCAGCATCTGGCATCACCGGCCGGCGCGGACCAGCGGGGCATCCGGCCTTCGGGTGCTGTCGGTACTGGAAGCGGTAAGCCGCAGCCTCAGCGGCGACGGACAGTCCGTCCCCGTCACGGGAAACGAAACCCAGCTGGAGGGACGGCGATGAGCATGCTGCAGGGCGCACGGGTCCTGGTCACAGGCGGGGCCGGCACCATCGGATCCACTGTTGTCGACCATCTGATCGCCGCAGGAGTTGAGCGGATAACCGTCCTGGACAACCTGGTCCGCGGCCGCCGCGCCAATCTCGACGAGGCAGCTGCCACGGGCAGGATCGAACTCGTCGAAGGGGACCTGCGCGACCGGGACCTGGTCCATGACCTCACCCGCGGCAAAGACATCGTCTTCCATCAGGCGGCCATCCGGATCACGCAGTGCGCGGAGGAGCCGCGGCTGGCCCTCGAAGTGCTGGTTGACGGCACATTCAATGTGTTTGAAGCGGCAGCCGAGCACGGTGTGGGCAAGCTGGTGGCAGCATCCAGCGCATCGGTCTACGGGATGGCAGAGGATTTCCCCACCACCGAGCGCCACCACCACCACAACAACGACACGTTCTACGGCGCCGCGAAGTCCTTCAACGAGGGAATGGCCCGCAGCTTCCGGGCCATGACAGGCCTGGACTATGTCCTGCTGCGTTACTTCAACGTCTACGGACCCCGGATGGACGTCCATGGCCTCTACACGGAGGTGCTGGTCCGCTGGATGGAGCGCACTGCGGACGGGCAGCCGCCGCTGATTTTCGGGGACGGACGGCAGACCATGGATTTCATCCACACCAGGGACGTCGCCCGCGCCAACATCCTGGCTGCCGGTAGCGGAGTCCGCGAGGGCGTCTACAACGTGGCCAGCGGTGAAGAGACCAGCCTGCTGGAACTTGCCCAAGCACTGTTGAGGGCCATGGACTCCGACCTGCAGGTGGAGCACGGCCCGGACCGCGCCATCAACGGTGTTGTCCGACGCCTTGCCGACACCTCCGCTGCCCGGCTGGACCTCGGTTTCGCGGCTGAAACAGGACTTGAGGAGGGGCTCCGGGAACTCGTGGACTGGTGGCGTCCGCTGCGCGGCGAGATTGCCGCCGCCCGGGTGGGAGGCGTGCGGTGACCGTCAGCCAGGATCAGGCCGTGAGCCGGATCAACGTGATGAAGCCTTGGCTTGGCATCGAGGAAGCGGAGGCGGTCGCTGAGGTGATTGCCTCCGGCTGGGTGGCCCAGGGGCCCCGGGTGGTGCAGTTCGAGGAGGCCTTCGCCGCCACGCAGGAGGCGATGTACGCTGTCGCGGTTTCCAACTGCACCACTGCCCTGCACCTGGCGCTGAAGGTGGCGGGCCTCGGTCCGGGCGACGACGTGGTGGTGCCGTCCTTCTCCTTCATTGCCACCGCCAACGCTGCCGGCTATGTGGGAGCGCGGACGGTGTTCTGCGACGTTGACGAGGAAACCGGCAACGTCTCGGCACAGACTGTCGCCGCCGCCCTGACGCCGGCCACAAAAGCTGTGATCGTGGTGGACCAAGGTGGAATGCCGGTGGATCTGGATCCGATCCGGGCGCTGTGCGACCCACTCGGCATCACGGTGGTGGAGGATTCAGCCTGCGGTGCGGGCTCCACGTACCAGGGCCGTCCCGTCGGCGCCGGCGCCGATTTAGCGGCGTGGTCCTTCCACCCGCGCAAGATCCTGACCACTGGTGAGGGTGGCATGTTGACCACCCGGAACGCCGAGTGGGCGGGCCGTGCGCGAAGGCTGCGTGAACATGCCATGAGCGTCTCGGCCAACGACCGCCATGCCGCCCTCCTGGCCCCGGCGGAGGAGTACCTGGAAGCCGGATTCAACTTCCGGATGACTGACATGCAGGCCGCGGTGGGACTGGTCCAGCTGGGCCGGCTGGCCGAGGCTGTGGCCCGGCGCCGCGAAATAGTGGCCGGGTACCAGTCCGGCCTGGCAAGCGTTGAGGGTTTGCGGCTGGTCCGCGACCCCGCCTACGGCACAAGCAATTTCCAGTCCTTCTGGGTGGAGGTTTTGCCTTCTTTCCCCCTGAACCGCGAGGAACTGCTGGAGCGCATGGCACGCGACGGGATCTCCGCCCGCCGCGGAATCATGGCCGCGCACCGGCAGCCTGCCTACGCGGGCCGGGACACCGGAGACGCCGACTTGTCCGTCACCGAACGCCTGACGGACAACACCCTGATCCTGCCCGTGTACCACCAGCTGACGCCGGGCGAGCAGTCCCGGGTGCTGCGGTCCATCCGGCTGGCAAGCGGGGAGGGAAACCGTGGCTGACCTGATTCTCATCGCAGCCAGCGGGCTCGCCCGCGAAGTCCTAGCCACAGTGCGCGACAGCGGCCAGTTCGATGTTGTGGGCATCCTCGACGACGACCCGGGCAGGGCGGGCACCACGATGGACGGCTCGCACATCCTGGGACCGGTCAGCGACGCGCTCAACTACCCGGACGCGAAGGTGGTGGTCTGCGTCGGAGCAGGCGGCGGGCGGGCCGGGATAGTGGAAAGGCTGGCCGGGCTCGGGTTCCCCGACCGGCGGTACGCCACAGTGGTTGACGCCTCGGTCCGGCTGCCGGAGGGATGCCGGATCGGCCACGGCAACATCCTGCTGGGCCATGTCACCCTGACGGCCGACGTCACCATCGGAAACCACGTGGTGGTGATGCCCGGAGTGACCCTCACCCATGACGATGTGGTGGAGGATTTTGCCACGTTTGCGGCCGGCGTTTCGCTCGGCGGAGGCGTCCGGGTGGGGCGGGCCGCGTATCTCGGCATGAACTCCTGCGTGCGGGAGCGGACGGCCGTCGGCGCCGGTGCCACGGTGGGCATGGGGGCCGTCGTCCTGGCCGACGTTCCGGCCGGAGAAACCTGGGTCGGTGTTCCGGCGCGGGCCGTCAAACGCGCAATGGCGGTGGCCTGATGCGTAGCGCCAAACCCGTCCAGTTTGCCGGTACCTCAGGGGTCACCGTAGTGGTGCCCTGCTACAACTACGGGCATTTCCTGGCTGACGTCGTGCACAGCGCGCTGTCCCAGGAACGCGTTTCAACCAGGGTGATCATCGTGGACGACGCCTCTCCGGACGGGTCGGCTGAGGTTGCCCGCATGCTGGCCGCCGCGGATCCGCGCATAACTGTCGTGTGCCATGAAGTGAACCAGGGCCACATCGCCACGTACAACGACGGCCTGGCGCGCGTAGAGACGGAATTCGTGGCACTCGTTTCTGCAGATGACCTGCTGGCGCCCGGTGCGCTGGGGCGGGCCACGGACTTGATGAAGGCGCATCCGGGAGTAGGCATGGTTTACGGGATGCCCGTGGAATTCAACGACGACGAGGGCGTGCCCGATATCCCGGCTCCCGGCCGGCGAGGCAGCTGGACCGTCTGGCCCGGCGGGGAGTGGTTGCGGTGGGCATGCTGGCGGGGGCGGTGCTTCATCCTCTCCCCGGAAGTCGTCATGCGCACCGACGCCTTGCGCCAAGTGGGTCCGTACAACGCCGAACTGCCGCATTCCGGGGACTTGGAATACTGGGTCAGGACTGCCGCGCGTTGGGATGTCGGCCGGATCAACGGCCCCGCACAGGCCTACTACCGCGTGCACGGGCACAACATGCACCTGACCAGCTTCGACACCATGCAGGTAGACCTGAAGCATCGGCTGGACGCCTTCAATGTGCTGGCCACCGCCGAACTGGCAGCGGAACTGCCTGCTGCTGCCCGGTTGCACAGGATGGCCCGGCACGGAGTCAGCCGGGAGTCGCTCCTGCTGGCGGAACGGAACCTCGACGCGGGTGGCGCCGTTTCCGTGTCCCTGTCCCTCATGGACGTGGCCACGTTGGCCCGCCCGTCGGCGGAGTCCACGCTGCGCGGCAGGGCGCTGCGGTACAGGCTGGTCCGCGCCGGACGGCGTGCCGCGCCTACCGGCTTCCAGGGCATGATCGAAGCCTACCGGCGCCAGGTGGACAGGGTCCGCTGGACCATCTGGCGAAAAGCAGGCATATCGTGAGCGCGCCAGAAAAGGCTGAGGCGGGCCTGGAGACCGTGAGGACTGGTCTCAGGGGCGGGCTTCTGTGGGGCGCCGTGGGAGTCGGCTCAGGCCGTGTGCTGCAATTCGTCACCACCCTGCTCCTTGCCCGAATCCTCGCTCCCGAACACTTCGGCGTTCTCGCCATCGCCCTGGTAGTGCAGACCATCGCCATGAACGTCACGGAGCTGGGTGCCACAGCAGCACTCGGGCGTGCAGACCGCGATCCAGCTGAGATTGCGCCAACCATCTTCACTATCGGCCTGGTGACGAGCGCCGCCATCACGGCTGCGGTCTTTGCCGGCGCACCCTTACTCGCAGGAGCAATGGGTGATCCTTCTGCGGCACCTGTCGTTCAGATCATGGCTTTCACCATCCTCCTGTCCGGCCTGTCCGGAGTGCCCGCCGCCATGGTTTGGCGGAACTACCTCCAACGGCCACGGGCTCTCGTGGAAATCGCGGGTGCGCTGTGCACTCTCGCGCTAGCAATTCCGATGGCATTGGACGGCTGGGGGGCATTCGCTTTGGCCTGGTCGAGGCTTGGCGGGCAACTGCTAACGACCATCGGCTACTGGCGGGTGACGCCCCAGCGTTTCCTGCCGGGGTTCCGGCGCGCCGAGGCTGCCTACGTGCTCCGACTGGGCCTGCCGCTGGCCCTGGCAAACCTCGTTGTCTTTGCCACCTTGAACCTGGACTACGTCATAGTGGGCAGGACCCTCGGCACAGCGCAGCTGGGCGTCTACCTTTTGGCGTTTAACCTTGCGAGCCTGCCCAGCAGCCTCATTACCGCCGTGATCCGTACCGTTGCCATTCCTACGTTCGGCCGTCTCCACAAAGCGGGCATGCTTGCCGGAGCCGCGCCTGCAGCATTCGGGTCCGTGGCCTACCTGGCCCTTCCTGCCTCTGCTCTCCTGGTCGGTCTGTCCGGTCCGCTGATCCATGTTCTCTACGGTGAGGCATGGAGCGCCGCGGCCGCAGCAATGATCGGACTGGGCATTTTTGGGGCCGGCCGCATCCTCACCGAGATGCTGGCTGACCTGTGTGTCGGAGCCGGGCGGACAGTGGGCCTGTTCTGGGTCCAGGTGGTTTGGTTCGTGACGCTGCTCCCGGCACTCCTGGCCGGGGCCCGGTACGGGGGCCTGGCGGGCGTCGGCGCAGGCCAGGCAGCGGTGATCTGGTTTGTCGTGCTGCCGGTCTACTTCCTCGTCGTCCGCCGCACAGTGGGCGCACGGATCGGCGCGATGCTGCTGGTATGCCTGCCCAGGGCTGCTGCCGCCGCCCTGTCCGGGCTGCTGGGATGGATGGTGGCGGGAGCAGTTCGCGAGCCCTTCCTCGCCGTGGTGGCCGGGGGGTTCGCGGGACTTGCGCTGTACGTGCTTCTCACTCGTCGTTATGCCATGCAATCGCTTGCCAGCCTGAAATCCCTTACTGCCGCCAACGCTGCGGGCAACCACGCACAGGCTGGCGACGCTGAGTCACTGAAACTAAGGAGCGGAACATGACCTTTCCGACGGACATACGAGTCCCCTTGGTGGACCTCGTCGCTCAGCAGGCGGAAATCCACGACGAACTGGCCCCCCAGTTGCAGGACATCCTGCAGCGAGCCGCCTTCATTGGGGGGAAGGAGGTTGAGCTGTTCGAGCAGCAGTACGCTGATTTTCTCGGGGCCCGCCACTGCATAGGCGTCGGAAACGGCACGGATGCGCTGGAACTCGCGCTATTGGGCGCAGGCGTCCGGCCCGGGCAGGAAGTGATCGTCCCGGCGAACACTTTCATCGCGAGTGTGGAAGCTGTAGTACGCGTGGGTGCCGTGCCCGTCCTTGCGGATGTGGACGAAGAGCATCTACTGCTGGATCCGGAATCGGTCCGGCGCCGCGTGACCGGCAGCACCGCAGCCATCCTTCCTGTGCATCTTTTTGGCCAGGTTGCCCCTGTGGAGCGGCTGACCCCTATCGCCGAAGAGTGCGGCGCGGTGATCATTGAGGATGCCGCGCAGGCGCAGGGCGCGGCACGGTTCGGCCGGCCCGCGGGCACGCTGGGCCACATAGCGGCCACCAGCTTCTACCCGGGAAAGAACCTTGGTGCCGCAGGTGACGCCGGTGCAGTCATCACCGACGACGACGATGCCGCCCGCCTGGTCCGGCTGCTTGGCGCGCACGGCAGCGAACGCAAATACGAGCACGAGGTGATGGGGTGCAACTCGCGGCTGGACACCATCCAGGCCGCGGTGCTGTTGACCAAACTCAAGCGGCTCCATGCCTGGAACGAAATGCGCTGCCAGGCTGCAGCGCGGTACCAGGAGCTGCTGGCGGATGTGGAAGGTGTCCGGCTGCCCCGATCTGCACCGGGGAACTCGGACGTATGGCACCTTTTCGTCGTCAGGCTTGAGAACCGGGACCGGGTTGCGGCAGACATGCAGCAGTCGGGAGTGTCCACCGGCGTTCACTACCCGGTCCCGGTCCATCGTACTGAAGCTTGGCAGAAGCTGGGGCTGGAATCCGGCAGCTTTCCGGTTGCCGAGGCGGCGTCCCGTCGGATCCTGTCGCTGCCCCTCTACCCGCACATCACCGTCAGTCAGCAGGAGCACGTCGTGGCGAGCCTGCGGAATGCCATGACAGGGGCAAATCGATGAGCGCCATCGATATTCGCGAAGTGCTGGCGCGGGCCAGAGCTAGAGGGCTGAAGGAAACATCCAAGCGAGCGGTTCGCCGGGTTTACCACAGCCTGGAGCAGCGACTCGACCTTCGTTCCTTGGACTTCCCATTGGAAGCCGGTGACATAGCCAGCCCGGCAGTTGGGCGTGCTTCAGAGCGAACCCCCTTAGCTGAGTCCCAAGCCATCGGATGGATCTGCACGCCCCCGGGGGCCGGATCGGGCGGCCATACGACGTTCTTCCGGATGGTGCGGGGCATGGAAGAACGCGGGCACCGCTGCACAGTTCTGTTGTATGACCGGCACGGAGGAGAGCTGGACAGGCAACGGGCGCTGATCAGGGCCAACTGGCCGGAGTTAGAGGCCGATATCAAGGCAGTCCCGGCCAATCTCGATAGTTTTGATTCTTGTGTTGCCAGTTCCTGGGACACCGCCCATGTGTTGGCTTCACGGATAGCCGCGGGCTCTGTGACCAGGCCGTTCTACTTCATCCAGGACTACGAACCATACTTCTACGCCCGTGGCTCACTTTACGCCCTGGCTGAGGACAGCTACCGCTTCGGTTTCACACACATCGCATTAGGGCAGTTCGTCGCAGGCGCCTTGCGCCGCGAAGCAGGCGTGGACTCCGAAGTCATCCCTTTTGGGAGCGACTTGTCTGCCTACCGCTTGATCAGTTCACGGCAACGCTCGGGCATCGTCTTCTTTGCCCGCCCGGACACGGACAGGCGCGGCTATGACTTGGGGCGGCTGGCGCTGCAGGAGTTTCACGCCCTTCACCCGGCCCAGGAGATCCACATTTATGGTTCCCGCGTCCGGGGTTGGGGTATTCCCCTCACCCAGCACGGGACGCTGACCGCACGCGGACTGAACGAGCTATACAACCGCACCATTACGGGCCTTGCCCTCTCCTTCACCAACATCACCCTGGTGGCTGCCGAGATGCTGGCCGCGGGAAATATAGCGGTTCTCAATGACCACGAGTTCTCCCGTCAGGTCCTGACCAACCCCGAAGCAGTATGGGCGGCACCCTCGCCTTCACAGCTGGCCCGCGCGCTTGGCTCAGTCGTAACGGATCCGCATCGGGCTGATCGCTCCATACGCGCTGCCTCCCATACGGGACCAAGCTGGGCAGGGGCGCAGGCCGAGGTCGCGCGAATTATTGCAGGTGGGGCCTCGTGAAAGATCTGACCTCTGCTACGTCGGTTCCGACAGTTGGCCCCACTGCGCCCGCCGCACGGGTTGAATGGCTTGATGGTCTCCGGGCCCTGGCCGCAGTGTTTGTCGTGCTCCACCACTGTTGGCTTTTGAGCTACGGGGGCTACCCCGGAAACAACGGTCCCTGGCTGACTGACTGGATGGTCTATGGTCACCTGGCGGTCTCGGTCTTCATTGTGGTCTCCGGTTTTTCGTTGACATTGTCACCAGCCAGTCATGGAATGCGTCTCAAGGATGGCGCCTGGAAGTTTTTTGGCCGGCGATTCTGGCGAATAGTCCCCCCATACTGGGCTGCCCTAGCCATTTCTGTTGTGTTGATCCTGACCGGTCTAATCAGTTCCCCGACTGGCACCCCCCTGACTGCGGGAGACATCCTCGTTCATTTTCTGCTGGTGCAGGACGCCATCGGAAGCACGCCCCCGAACGGGGTTTTCTGGTCAATCGCCGTTGAATGGCACATCTATTTTCTGTTTCCGCTGGTGCTTCTGTGCTTCAGACGGTACAGGACAGCGGTCGCCGTGATCGCGGTGGCTCTGCTGGCTATTGCTCAGCATGTGGCGGGCCAGTTCATTCCGGAAATCGGTGCATTGGACCGGTTCACGCCGGCGTTCCTGGTGCTGTTTGTGGCCGGCGCGGCCGCAGCGAGGTTGTCCCGGCGCGGACTCTTGGCGACTCCCAGCGTCATCCTCGCGGCGGTCCTGATTCTGGGATTCGTCGCGGCCGCAACGCTGGCTGGTTCTGTGTGGGTTGTCTCGCAGTATTTTTGGATGGATCTCGTTGTGGGCGGCGCCGCGGCCGCATTGTTCAACGCCCTAGCCCAGGGCCGTTTGGCATGGCTGATCCGACTACTGGCCGCGCGGCCTCTGGCATTCACCGGAGAATTCGCTTTCAGCATCTACCTCGTCCACGCCCTGGCTCTTGAACTATTACGCCGCTATGTTGTGCAGCCCGCCGGCCTTAGCGGTGCCCCGGCGTTCTGGATCCTCCTGGCGGTGGGTATTCCGGCTTCCCTTTTGGCCGCCTACGCGTTCTTTCTCGCATGCGAACGGCCGTTCTTGACAATCCGCAGCGTCCCGCAGTTGGCGAGGGCACTCAAACGAGCCGTCCGCCACCAGGGTGGCCGCGGCACCGGAGGTAGCAGGGTCGATGACGCTCACAACACGAAAGGGGCAGTCCGATGAATACGATCGCGATCCTTACGCCATCGTTCAGGCCCGACTACGAGCGTTTTGTCCGGTTGCATCAATCGGTGCTGGAATTCACCGCGGAGTCTGTTGTCCATCACGTGATTGTCCCTCGCCGGGACCTTGAGCTGTTCCGTTCATTGGCATCGCCCCGGCTGCGCGTGTGGGCTGAGGCCGACTTCCTGCCAGACGGGTTTATTCCTACCGCCGGACTGGCCGCCGCGGTCAAGCGGGTTCGAATCCTGCCAGCTATGTTGCGGTTCAGCGCGCTGAATCTTCGCCGGCCGTGGCCTCCTGTTCGCGGGTGGGTCCTTCAACAGATTCTGAAGCTGTCTGCCGCAAGGCAACTGGGCTGCGGGGCCGTGGTAATCATCGACTCCGACGTTGAACTCCTACGGACGATGTCCACGGATCTGTTCTTCAAGGACGGCACGGTGCGTTTGTACGAAAAGCCGGATGCCGTCACGGATGACATGGGCCGTCACGTGTTGTGGACACGGACCGCTCACAAGCTCTTGGGGCTGCCGGCCCCGGAACCCGGGGCCCGCCCGGATTACGTGGCTGGCATCGTCACGTGGGACCCCGAGCTGCTCACCGGCTGTCTGGCTCGGATTGAAGCAGTTACGGGAACGCCGTGGGCAACGGCTGTCGGAGCCCAGCTCCACATCAGTGAGTTCATTCTTTACGGTACTTACGTTCAGCACTTTGGAACCGAGCAGCAACGCTCCTTCGTCGAACCTTCCAACCTGTGCCACAGCTATTGGGAGGGCGGCCCTTTGACGGGAGGCCGGCTGGAGGACTTCATTGCGCGATTCGGGAGCTCAGATATCGCCGTCCAGATCCAGTCCAACTCCGGTACATCAAATTCAACCACCCGTCATGTGCTGGACGAGCTGCGGACGGAGATCAATCGATGAAAGGGACGGCGCGCCGCTGGATACTGCTCACGCTACTGGCCCTGTACGCAACAGTCTTGGCCTGCACAGGGTTCTGGCCTACGCCGGTGGACCGGCCCCTGGTGACTTTCGTAAATGAGGTCTTGTCAGCACTGCAGAAATATGACCTAACGTCGGATATTCGCTATGGACACGTGGAAAGTGCCGCCAACGTCGTTCTGTTTGTGCCGCTGGGAGTTTTTGTCGCATTGCTCTTGCCGGCACGCCGGTGGTGGCTCGCGGTCGCAGTCGGCTTGGTTTGTTCCGCCGGGATGGAAACCATCCAATTCTTGGTGCTGAGCGAGCGCCATGCGGGGCTGAGGGATGTGGCCAACAACACGCTGGGTGCACTGCTCGGGGCGCTGGCCACCGTGCCAGCACGCCCGCCGCGCAATTTGACCCGAGTGACTCCGGCCGCGGCCGGCTCAGTGATTCCTGGAAGGAACAGTATGATCACCATCGCCCCATCGGCAGACGTGGCAGAGTCCGCCAGCATCGGAGACGGATCCCGGGTCTGGCATTTGGCGCAGATTAGGGAACAGGCCACCCTGGGCAGCAACTGTAATATCGGCCGCGGCGCCTACGTTGGGCCTGCCGTTCGGCTTGGGGACAACTGCAAGCTCCAAAACTACGCACTCGTCTATGAACCGGCGCGGCTGTCCGACGGTGTCTTTATTGGGCCTGCCGCCGTGCTCACCAACGACCTGCACCCGCGGGCAATCACACCCGACGGAACGCTTAAGGGAGCCGACGACTGGGTGGCCGTCGGCGTTACCGTCGGCAAAGGCGCGTCCGTCGGAGCCCGCGCCGTCTGTATCGCACCCATCGCCATCGGCGAGTGGGCTACCGTCGCCGCTGGCGCCGTCGTCACCAGGGATGTCCCGGCCTATGCCGTGGTGGCTGGCGTGCCGGCACGCCAAATGGGCTGGGTGGGCGAAGCGGGCCACCCGCTCAAGCAGGACGACGGCGGCAGTTGGCTCTGCCCGGTCACTGGCCGGCGTTACCTCGAAACCAACGGGCAGCTCGTGCCCGCGCAAACGAACTGAGGGGGCGACATGGAAAACTTGGATGTCAACAAAGTCATCTTGGGTGGCACCCCGGTTGATCTGATGGATCCGGAGCCGGCCCTGGAACTAATCCTGGATCGGGCCGGAGAGCTCGGCCTTCCGCCAATGGGTGTAGCCTCCGTCAATCTCGACCATCTGCACCACTTTGGTGTCGGTGGCCGATGGGAAGGCACGCTGCACGCCGATCCAGCCAGCACGGTCGAGTGGCTCTATTTGCTCGATGGTGCGCCGCTCGTGTCGCAGTCCCAAAGGCTGACCGGGCACCGCTGGCCCCGGCTGGCCGGCAGTGACCTCGCCGCGCCGCTGCTGACGCGGGCTGAGCAACTGGGCCTTCGGGTCGGTTTTCTCGGTGGCTCCGCGGAAAACCAGCGGCTGCTGGCCCGGAAGATCGAGGAGGAACACCCCCGTTTGCTGGTGGCCGGGATGTGGTCGCCGGACAGGGATGAACTGGCCTCTGCCGAACGCTCAGAACAGATTGCCAAGGACATTGCGGCCGCCGGCGCCCAGATTCTGTACGTCGGGCTCGGCAAGCCCCGCCAAGAGCTGTGGATCGACCGCTACGGGGCATCCACCGGGGCGCCAGTGCTCCTGGCATTCGGCGCGGCTGTCGACTTCCTGGCAGGGAGGGTGCAGCGCGCACCTCAATGGGCCAGCGAGCACGGGTTGGAATGGGGCTACCGCCTCGCACTGGAGCCTAAACGACTCGCCAGCCGCTACCTTATTGACGGCCCGCAGGCGTACATCAAGTTGCGGACTGCTTCCTGCACGGTACCGCCTGTCGTGCGCGAGCGGCCGTCCTCGGCCAGTCCAGCGCCGCGGACACCCGGCCAGTTCACCGGACTTGAGGGCTCGCCGGACGTCGTCGCCGTCGTCGTGACGTATAACAGCGGCGGTAATATCGGCCGTCTCCTGGACAGCCTTCGGGCGGAAACGGAGGATCTGACTTTGCGCGTCGTCGTCGCCGACAACTCCTCCAGTGACGACACTGTAGAGATAATACGGCGGGGCAATCCGGATGCCATCGTCCTCGACACGGGAGGAAATCTTGGCTATTCAGCCGGCATCAACATCGCCATGCGAAGCGCCGGCGACGCACCGGCAGTGCTCGTGCTCAACCCTGACCTTAGGGTGGGTCGAGGCAGCCTACAGAAGATGCTGCACCGGCTGCGCGCTTCCCGTGCCGGAGCCGTGGTCCCCCGATTGACTGACGCTGACGGTGCAACGAGTAGGACCCTCTTTCGCGAACCTGGCGTCACACGTGCCTTCGGCGACGCGCTGCTGGGGCGGCATGCCCCCAACCGGCCCGGCTGGTTGGCAACCATCGACTTGAGTCCTGAAAGCTATGCCCATCCTCACACAGTTGACTGGGCGACAGGTGCCGCGCTGATGGTACGGCGGAACCTGACTGATTCGCTTGAATGGGATGAGTCGTTTTTCCTCTATTCCGAGGAGACTGATTTTTTCCGACGGCTGAGGGCGCTGGGAGGCACCGTTTGGTATGAGCCGGCGGCCACCATGGTTCACGACGGGGGCGGCTCGGGCAGCTCGGCAAAATTAAACGCACTGCTCGCCGTCAACCGTATCCGCTACATCCGCAAGTACCACTCGTCGGTATACGCAGCGGCATTCCGCGGCGCCGTCGTGCTCTCAGAAGCGCTCAGGTGCTGGAAATCGGACCGGCGGGGCGTGCTGCAGACGGTGATCGACGAAGGAAGCTGGCCTCAGTTGCCGGGTCCAACCCGGTCCGACAGCACCGACAGGAGATCAACAGAATTCCCCGCGGGCGCGGTAATTATCCCCGCCCACAACGAACGCAACGTCATCGCACGGGCACTTGCACCGCTGGCGCCACTTGCTGCATCGGGTCAGATAGAAGTGATCGTCGCCTGCAACGGCTGCACTGATAACACTGCGGAAATCGCCCGCACGTTTGAAGGGGTAACCGTGCTGGAGTCGGGCGAGGCGTCCAAACCTGGAGCCCTAAACGCCGGTGATACGGCAGCCTCACTGTGGCCCAGGCTTTACTTGGACGCGGACGTGCAGATCAGCCCGGCTGCTCTTCGAGGAGTGTTCAACGCGCTGGTGCCCGGCGGACCCCTGGCGGCACGTCCGGCCGTGCACTACGATCTTCGGGGCGCCCACCCGATAATCCACTCGTACTATCAGACGCGTTCGCGTTTGCCCTCAGTCCGAAACGGGCTCTGGGCCGGCGGTGTTTACGGGTTGTCCGAAATGGGGCATCGGCGGTTTAAGCGCTTTCCCGACCGGACCGCCGACGATCTCTTTGTTGACCGCCTTTTTGCACCCTCAGAAAAGTCCGTGCTCGACGTGGAGCCGGTGGTGTTTTGTCCGCCGCGGACGCTTAGGGACCAGATTGCAGTGCTTCACAGGGTGTACCGAGGCAACTCCGAACAGAATGCGGCCGCGGGACAGGCCACTACGGCACGGCAGACCTTGACGGAAGTTCTCCGTTCCGTCCGTGGTCCGCTGACTGCCGCAAACGCCGCCGTATACCTGGGGCTTGCCATTGTTGGCCGCCAAGGTGCAAAGGGATCGGGAGTCTGGGAAAGGGACGAAAGCAGCCGCGTTCTTGGACCAACCGGAAGTGCGGGGCCATGAGTTTCGAGGACACACCGTATGCCGTCTCGGTTGGGAAAAAAGGTCCGCCGCGGTTTCTCAAGGTGACCATGTTCTGCGTTCTGGCCGTCCCGCCTTATATGGTCCTTGCGCCAGTCGGCGCAAGCGGAAGCCTTCCAGAACTATTGGCCCTTGGGCTGTTCGGGCTGTGGGCTGTCTCTACTTTGTTGGGCCTGCATGATCCGCTGAGGTTCCGGCACCCGGGGAGGGCAGCCGTCCTGCTTCTGTTGCTGGCTTCCTGCGTTAGCTACGCCCACCTCTTCGCCGGCCTCAGTGGCGCCAGCACTGTCGAAGGCCGTGCCGCCGCGGACCGCTGGATGCTCTTGATGTTTGCTGCAGCCGGTATTGCCTTTGTGACCACCGAGTCCGTCCGCACCATGGATGATGCCATGGCGCTAGTCCGTTGGGTCCTGGCTGGCGGGGCGGTGTGTTGCGTAGTTGCCTTGATTCAATTCACGACTCGCTGGAATCCGCTGGACTCGCTGCCGGCGCTGATGGTCGGATTTACTGAAAATGGGAGCCCGAGTGCGTTTCAATCCCGGGGGGCGTTGATGCGGGTGGCGGGAACTACGCTACACCCCATCGAGTTGGGTGTGGTCAGCGCCATGCTGCTCCCGTTGGCCATCTGGCGCGCCCTGCACGACCGGAGGGGCAGGAAGGGAATGCACTGGATCTTGGTGTGCCTCCTTGTGCTCGCAAATACCATGACGGTTTCCAGATCAGGACTCATCGGCCTCGTTATCGCAACAGTGATCACCATCCCATTCCTCCCCAGGACAGCCAAACGCTGGTCGGCTGTCCTCATACCGGTGGGCGCTGCCGGTCTATTTGTCGGAGTTCCTGGACTGATCAGCACACTGTTCAACACCAGTACGGCAGGCAGCTCGGACTCATCTATTACGTACCGCACCGACGACTACCCGCTCGCACTCCGCCTGGTCTCTGCCCGCCCGTTGTTCGGCACCGGCCCCGGGACTTGGCTTCCAGCCGAGGCGAAAGACAACTTCGACAATGAGTACCTGCTGGTTGCTGTGACGATGGGCGTAATCGGGCTATGTGCTTTGCTGGCGTACCTTGCGGTCCCCGCGCTTGCTGGTTTGGCGGCAGCAAGGAACGCGCAGGGCAACGAGCTGAAGTTGCTTGCCGCGGCCTGTGCGGCATCCGGGCTCATCGCCACCATAGTGTCGGCAACCTTCGATTCGATGTCGTTTCAGGTCTTCGCATTGCTGGTGCCGTTTTTCATAGGTCTGTCAGGAGCCTCCTGGCTGATGGTCAAGAATCAACTGAACGAAGGCCGGAACGACCCCTCCCGGGTTAACACCGGCAAAGTCACTTGGGGGTAGGAAGAAACCATGGATCCGATTTCCGTAATCAAGACGCTTTGGCGGCACAAGTGGGTTGCAATGCCAGTGGTGGTGCTCACGGTAGTTGCCTGTGTCTACGTAATGTTCTTCGGCCAGCGCACCTATCAGGCCACCACGACCTACGCGCTTATCACTCCGAAAGTGCCCACGGCTCTCGAACTGGAAACGAGCCCTCAGCTGGCCAAGATTAACGGGGACAACCCGTACCTCAGAAGCCCGGACAGCACGCTGCTGTCCCAGGTACTGATCACCAAACTGGGTGCCCAGGAAACAGTCAAGAGCCTGCAGGAACAGGGTCTGGGTACTGAATACTCGGTGTCTCGCGCCAGCAGCTTAGGCTCCGGTATGCTCCTTGAACTCTCTGCTTCCGGTACCTCGCCCGAACAGGCGGTGGACACCGCCGTCGCACTGGGTAACCGTCTCACCAGCACATTGCACGACGTGCAGAAGATCAACGGCGCGGATGAGAGCTACCTGTTTTCGGCGCTTCCGGTGGATGGGCCAGGGCAGGCAGAGGAGATGTTCTCCAGCCGGTTGCGGACCCTGATCATCGTGGGCGTTGGCGGGGTAGTGCTTGTCTTCGGAGCAGTCTCCATCGCCCGTTCCCTCGAGCTGGCCAGCGCCGGCCGGCGGACCAAGGAAAAGCCGGCAAAACATGCCGGCGGTCCCGAGGTGGACTCGCCCGAACGGCAGGTACGCAGTTCCGGGCGCCCAAGAGAATTCGCTGACAACCATCCGTCACCCGCTGACCAAGGCCTCCTGGAAGACGCGTTCAGGGTCCCTGTTCCGGACCGGGAACGCCGGACCTGAGCTACGCCGGGCACCCCGGGGACCCGGCGCCCCTGACCGGCGCCCCTCCGGAACGCCCCGCACAAGTAACCCCGGGGTGCCCGGCGGCAAGGAATCCAAGTACTGCCCTACCCGCCGGGCAGCACCGCGGTTCCCAAGCGGGTAATACGCACTGCGACGGCGGCGCCCCGCGGGAAAAGGCGCGTACGTGACTCTCGTGACCGCGCCGTCGAGTGGCGCGTTGAATGGAAGGGCATACCATTTCTTTTTTGACGAGCGGGAGGTCCCGGTGACCATCAGCGAAGACCGTGCGGTTAGCCACATCGGTGTCATGAGGCCGTGGCTCGGACCGGAGGAAGCGGACGCCGTTGTGCAGGTGCTTTCTTCGGGCCGGACGGTGCAAGGGCCACGCGTAGGGCAGTTTGAAGAGGCGTTCGGATCGGCGCAGCAGGCGCCGCACGCCGTCGCAGTGTCCAGCGGGACCGCTGCCCTCCACCTGGCGCTCAGGGTGGCCGGGGTTCAACAGCAGGACGACGTCGTTCTGCCCTCGTTCTGTTCAGTTGCGAACGCCGACGCCGTTAGCCGCCTGGGCGCCCGGACGGTTTTTGCCGATGTGGAGTCCGGAACCGGCAATGTATCGCGCGAAACCATCGAGGAGGCCCTGACACCGGCAACCCGGGCGGTGATCGTGGCGGACCAGGGCGGCATGCCGGTTGACCTGGAACCCATACGCGAGCTGTGTGATCCGCTAGGCATCACAGTCATCGAGGACGCTTCCTGCGGCGTGGGCTCCACCTACCAGGGACAGCCGGTGGGTGCCGGCGCCGAGCTGACCGTGTGGTCCTTCGATTCGTGTGAGGTCCTGACCACCGGCGAAGGCGGCATGCTGACCACCCGGAACGAGGCGTGGGCCGCCGCGGTCCGGGACCTTCGTGACGACGCCGGGAGTGACGCGGGGTTGGATCACCGCATGACAGATCTGCAGGCCGCCATCGGCCTGGTCCAGCTGGGTCGGCTGCACGAGGCAGTAGCCCACCGCAGGGAAATTGTCGCCAGCTACCAGCTCGCGCTCGCACGGATCGCAGGGCTGCGGTTCATCAAGGACCCGGACTACGGCACCAGCAATTTCCAATCCTTCTGGATGGAGGTGCTGCCGTCATTTGCCTTGCCGCGGGACGAGCTCCTGGAGCGGCTGGCGCGCGACGGTATTTCTGCCGGCGTCGGGCTTACGGCGGTCCATCGGCAGCCGGCGTACTGGGACCGGGACACCGGCGTGGCGGACCTCTCGGTCACCGAGCGGTTGGCGGACCGGCTGGTGGTCCTGCCGGTGTACCACCAGTTGACCCCCGGCGAGCAGTCGAGGGTGCTTCGTTCGGTCCGGCTCGCGGCGGCCGGAATTCCCGTCACCGTTCGGCGGGGCAAATGGAACGGCGGCTTCCGGCGCACAGACGCGGCCAGCGCCTGACGGCCGGATCGTCAGCGGGAGCCTTCGGACTCTTTCGCTGACGATCCGGCGGTGGTGAGTTCGCTGTCGGTCCCTGCGAGCTGGGTCAGCAGGTCCCGGATCTCGGCCAGCAGAGCGGTGTCCGCGGGTATGGGCTCCTCCTCGGGCTCCGCCGTCGCCAGCCGGCTCTTCACCAGCGAATTGATCTTGTTCATGGGCGCCACGAAGATGAAATAGACCACGGCGGCAGTGATGAGGAAGGTCACGAACGCGGTGATGACGCCGCCGATATTGACGAACGTCTTGCTGTTGCCGGGCCAGATGGCGAAGCCCAGGCCCTCGGTCTGGACCCCGCCGGCGGCTGCGATGATCGGGTTCACAATGTTGGTGGTGAACGCGCTGACGAGCGCCGTGAACGCCGTGCCGACGACGACGGCGATGGACAGTTCGATCACGTTGCCGCGAAGGATGAAATCCTTGAATCCTTTGAGCATGGGTACCTCCGGTATGCGTTTCAGTCGGTAATTTAACCCATAGACACTACCAGCCCGGCCCTTCCGGACGCTCCCGGGGAGGCGAGCTTGCCACCGGAGCCGGGCCGCTTCAAGGGGGCCGCCGAACGGCCGGGCGTAGGATTTGAAATGGACGCCAACGCTGCCGCCATCAGACTGGCACCGTACGGAAAGGCGTGACCCCCTTGAAGCTTTTCGCCGAGATGTTCACCATTGCCCCCGGCAATAACGACCATCAGGTCGCGATCCGTTGCGCCGTGGGGGTCTTTGTTCCGCTGATCATCCTGGTCCTGATCGGCCGGAGCGACCTGGCGATCTTTGCCTCCTTCGGTGCCTTCACCGGAATCTACGGTCGCGGGGAGCTCCACCGGAAGCGGCTCTTCATCCAGATGCGCGCCGGTTCCCTCATGCTGCTCGTCATCCTCATGGCCACGTTGTCTGCCCGCGCCGGCCAGGCCCTGGGGCTGTCGGACACCGCGAGCACCTGGACGCAGGTGGCAGCCACCACGGTGGTTGCCGGCGCGTGTTCGCTGGTGATTGCCTTGTGGCGCCACCGGCCGGCGGGTTCGTTGTTCCATATCTTCGCCTTCGCGGCCATTGCTTCGATTCCGAACCAGCCGCCGCTCTGGCAGTGCATGGTCGTCGCTATTCTCACCACCGTTTTCTGCCTGCTGATCGGCATTTCCTCACGCCTGGTGCGGAGCCGCCGAACGCCTTGGGCCATGCCGGCGCCGGCACGGCTAACACAGGAAGAGAAGCGCACCGCCTGGCTCGAAGCGGTGGGTTACGTCGTGGCGGCGGGGCTTGCCGGCACGCTGGCCACCATTGTGGGGCAGTGGCTCGGCTTCGGCCACAACTACTGGGCCATGGTGGCTGCGGTCGTTCCGTTGGTGGGCCGGACCACCCGACACCGTGTGGCCAGGGGGATCCAGAGAATCATCGGCACCGTGCTGGGCCTGATCGTTCTGGCCGGTGTGCTGCTGCTGAATCCTGCCCCGTGGCAGATGGTCCTGGTGATCGCCGCGTGCCAGTTCGGCGCCGAGATGTTCATCGCCCGCCAGTACGTCCTGGCGCAAATATTCGTGACGCCGCTGGCACTCAGTGCCACGCTGCTGGCGGCGCCCGCTGTCCCTGAAGTCCTGCTGCGGGACAGGATCGTGGAGACGGTCATCGGCGCCGCCGTCGGAATCGCCGTTGTGAGTGCCCCCGCCGTTTGGCGGCGGATGCGGGCGTGGGACCACGCCCGGCGCATAGCCGTGTAGGAAGGCCCGCCGCTGGGACCGCCTCGGTTGGAGCGCCCGGCCGCTAGGAAGGCCCGACGGCGGTCCGCTTGCCTGCCGCTGCGGTGACCGCCTGCGGCACCAGGACGAGGGCCGCCACCGCGAGGACGGCCGCGCCGGCGAAGACGTAGAAGCCCCAGGGGTAGGCGATTCCGGCGGCCACCAGGGTGCCCGTCACGGCCGGGCCGAGGATGGCGCCAAGGCGTCCGACACCAGCGGCGAAGCCCAGTGCAGTGCCGCGCAGCCGGGCCGGGAACAGCTGGCTGACCCAGGCGTACACCAGCACCTGCGAGCTAAAGACGAAGACGCCTGTTACGAACACGGCCGCGTTCAGGAGCAGTTCATTCTGGATCTTGACGCTGAGCGCTGCGAGGAAGACGGCGGAGAGGAAGAACCAGAGAAGCACTATCTTTTTGGTTCCATGCTTGTCGGCGAGAATGCCGGCCACCACCAGGCCAGCCACCGCGCCCACGTTAAGAACGAGCAGCAGGGAGAGTCCGGCGTTGAGCGTGTAACCGGCGGAGGACATGAGTTGCGGCAGCCAGGTGTTCAGCCCGTACACCAGCAGCAGACCCATGAAGGAGGCGACGGCGACGCCTGCCGCGACGAGCGGGTACGGTTTCCGGCCGAGGTCCCGGAAGCTGGCGCGTCCTTCGACGGCGGGCTCAGCGGCCTTGGTGGCATGGGTGCCGGACGCCGGAGAGAGCGCAGGGAGGGATACAACGGCCGGCAGCGTCTCGGGAAGCCTGAACCAGAGGAACGGAACCAGCACGAAGCCGGCCACACCGCCAACCACGAACATGATGCGCCAGTCCGGGATGACCATCAGTGCCAGGAAGGCGGTGGCCACGGCCCCGGCGTGGTAGCCGGTCATGGTCCGTGTGGTGGACTTGCCGGCGGATCCTGCGGGGGCATAGTCGTTCATGTAAGCCAGGGCGGCCGGGAGGCAGGCGCCCAGCCCCAGGCCTGCCAGCAGCCTGAAGATGCTGAAGACGGCAACGTTAGGAGCAAAGACCACGGCAATCGTGAAGATGGAGAACCACGTCACGCAGGCAACCAGCAGGTTCCGTCGGCCGAAGCGGTCGGAGAGCGGCGCAATGAACAGCGCTCCCAGCCCCACGCCCACCAGTGAGATCGTTGCGGCGAACGTGGCGCCGACGGCATCGAAGCCGAGATCGTGGGTCTTGATGAGGGTCGGGATGACGGTGCCGAGCACCACCAGGTCAAAGCCGTCCAGGACCATGGCCAGCCAGCACAGCCAGACAGGCCAGCGTGATTTGTTTTCCAACGACGTCGTTGACATAGCTACCTCAGAGTTGATTTCTTGCCGGTTGGTTTCTCCGTGGCTCCGGCCGGGACCGAACGTTCCCTCTCCTGAGATTTGTACCACTGGCCCCTGTTGTGTGGGACACTTCAAACCATTCAATGGAAGGAGAAATGTGGCCAACTCGGGCTCCGGGGACTCAGTGGTGGACCGCGTGGTCCGCGTCATCGCCGCCTTTCCGGAAGGCGTCAACGTCCTGCCGCTTTCCGAACTCGCGGCCCGGGCCGGGCTTCCGCTCACCACAGCCCACCGGCTGGTCCGGCAGCTGGCGGGACACGGGCTCTTGGATGTCGGATCCGGCGGCTCGGTGCAGCTCGGGCTGCGGCTGTGGGAGCTGGTGAACCGCAATTCGCCCACACTCGAACTGCGCCGGGCTGCCATGCCGTTCATGGAGGACATCCAGCAGGTACTCAACCAGAACGTGAACCTCGCCGTGCTGGACGGCTGGGAGGCCCTCTTCGTCGAGCGCTTGTCGCGGCGCGGCTCCGTGGCCAACCGGGCGCAGGTAGCCGGTCGGATGCCGGTGCATGTGTCCTCCGCCGGGCTGGTCCTGATGGCCAACCAGCCCCACGCGGTCCAGGCGGAATACCTGGCAGGCTTTACGGATCCTGCCGGCAGGCTGACGGTGGAAGAGCTCCGCATCCAGCTGGGGGAGGCCGCGCACCAGGGCTACGCCCAGCTCGCCGGCGTGGTGGATCCGGACACCTGGGGCATTGCCGTCCCGGTGATGAACCGCAAGAAGCGGACGGTGGCGGCCATCGGCGTCGTGGTTCCACTGCGCGAGATGCGCCTACAGGCGCTGGTGCCGGCGCTGCAGACAGCAGCCCGGGGAATCGGGCGACGCCTCGGTGAATCGCAAAGCCTGCCGGAGGGGCGGGACTAAGGTCCGGGACTAGGAGAGGCTCGCCGGGCGAATTCCATTCAACGGAATCCTTGTAACGCGGATCACTCCTGCGGGAGCACACTGTAGCCAGACGATCCAACAGGCCCCGGACACCTCCCCGCCGGGCCCCGCAACGAAGCGAGGAAACACCATGGCAGCCCGAAAAATCATCACCACCCAAGTGGCCATCCTGGGTGCCGGTCCGGCAGGACTGATGCTCTCCCACCTGCTCGCCAAGTCCGGCATCGAATCCACCGTCATCGAAATCCGCAGCCGGAAGGAAATCCAGGAGACGGTCCGCGCCGGCATCCTGGAACACGGCACCGTGAACATGCTGGTGGACAGCGGGGTCTCGGACCGGGTGCTGCGGGACGGCGACCGGCACGACGGGATCGAGCTGCGCTTCAACGGCGAAAGCCACCGGATCGACTTCAAGGACCTGGTGGGGGAGTCGGTGTGGCTGTACCCGCAGACCGACGTGTTCATGGACCTGGCCGCACGCCGTGAGGCCGACGGCGGCGACGTCCGCTACAGCGTCACCGACACCACCATCCACGACATCGAGGGGTCGCCGAAGGTCTGGTTCACGGACTCCGACGGCGTGGAATACGAGCTGCAGGCCGACTTCATCACCGGTGCGGACGGTTCCCGCAGCCACTGCCGCTTCCAGATCCCCGAGGCAGACCGCAAGTGGTACTTCCACGAATACCCCTTCGCCTGGTTCGGCATCCTGGCTGAGGCGCCCCGCAGCTCCGATGAGCTCATCTACGCCAACTCGGACAACGGCTTCGCCCTGATCAGCCAGCGGACCGAGACCGTCCAGCGCATGTACTTCCAGTGCGATCCCAACGAAGACGTGAACAACTGGAGCGAGGACCGCATCTGGGACGCCTTCCGCAGCCGGGTCAACGGCAACGGATTCGAGCTCAAGGAGGGCCCGGTCATCGACAAGATGGTGCTGAAGTTCCGCAGCTTCGTCCACGCCCCCATGCGCCACGGCAAACTGTTCCTGGCCGGCGATGCCGCCCACACCGTGCCGCCCACCGGTGCCAAGGGCCTGAACCTTGCCATCCACGACGTCAAGGTCCTGTTCGAAGGGCTGGAAAGCTTCTACAAGGGAGGTTCCACGGCACTGCTGGACGCCTACAGCGACCGCGCCCTGGAGCGCGTCTGGAAGGCCCAGCAGTTCTCCTACTGGATGACCTCCATGCTCCACACGCCGGTGGATGCCGATGACTTTTCCCGCGCACGCCAGTTGGGCGAACTCAACTCGGTGGTCTCTTCCCGCCATGGCAGGGCCTACCTGGCCGAGGCCTACACCGGCTGGCCGTCCGCCTGACACGTACGGCGTAGACCCTGACGCCTTCGCCGTAGACTCGGTGAATGGACGCCATCACCATCGTCGGCGGGGGCATTGCCGGGCTGGCACTAGCCGCGACGCTTGACCCGGACCGCTTCGACGTCACCGTGCACGAGCAGCGGAACGTCCTCCCGGCAGTGGAAACGTCCCTGGCTATGTGGCCCGAGGCCCAGCGGGCCCTCGAAGCCGTCGGGATCCTGCCGGAAATCCGGGCGGCAGGGTCCGCCTTTGAAGCCATGGCGCTGCGGAATGCCACCGGGAAAGCGTGGCTTCGGGCCGGGGCACCAGACGTCATCGGCATCTCACGGGCGGACCTGCTCCGGCAGCTGGACGCCGCCGTGCCGGATTCGGTAACCCGTGTGTTTGGGGCGGTGACCTCGCTGCCCGCTGGCGGCCTGCTGGTCGGGGCCGACGGCGTGCACAGCGTGGTCCGCGGGGCCTACTGGGGTCCGCGGTCCCGGGAACGGCTCAGCCCCTACCTCGCGCTGCGCGGCGTCATCAACGAACCTGTTCCTGCGGACAGCGGCGGCGAATACTGGGGCCGCGGCGAATTGTTCGGCATCGCGCCGGCTTCCCGGCAGCGGACCTACTGGTACGCCTCCTACCGGTCAGACCTCGGACCTGGCGGCATCGACGTCGAAGCGGCGCTGGACCTCACCCGCCGTCGGTTTTCCGGAAAAGCGGCCGGAATCGTCCGTGTCCTGGCGGGGGCAACACCGGAGGGGACCCTCGCCCAGCGCATTTGGACCGTGCCTGCCCTGCGCAGCTACGTGCGGGCGGGCTCCGTGCTGGTGGGAGATGCCGCCCACGGCATGACGCCCAATCTTGGGCGCGGAGCCTGCGAAGCCCTGGTTGACTCCGTCACGCTTGCGGACCTGCTCAATTCCCGGCCGCTCCCGGAGGCGCTCAAGGCGTACGACAAACGGCGCGTGTTGCGCAGCCAGGCCCTGCGGGTGGCATCGTCGGCAATGACCAGGCTCGTGCTCGCAGAATCCGCCCAGCCGATCAGGGACAGGATTCTCAGCGTGGCCGGGCGGCTCAGCCGCTAAGCCCGCTCGCCGTCGACACCCTGGCGCAGGGTCAGTCCTGCTCCAGGGTCTCCGTCAGGTGGTGCGTGGGGATGCGGTCGCGGTCGTAGGTGATCTCGGTGTACCCGTGCGGTTCGGGCTTGCCGTGCTGGTTGAGGTTCACGAACACGATTTCCTCGATGGTGAGGATGCTCTGCCGGGTGATCATGTTCCGCACCTCGGCGCGCATGGTCAGCGATGTCCGGCCGAACCGGGTGGCAGTCAGCCCCATCTCGATGAGGTCGCCCTGGACCGCCGAGCTGACGAAGTTGATTTCGGAAATGTACTTGGTGACGGCACGGCCGTTGCCGAGCTGCAGGATGGCGTAAATCGCCGCTTCCTCATCGATCCACTTCAGCAGGCTCCCGCCGAACAGCGTGCCGTTGGCGTTGAGGTCTTCAGGACGCACCCATTTGCGCGTGCGGAAAGTGATGTCTGCCGATTCCATAATGCGAGATTAGCCGACGGCGGGCCGCCTGCCGCAGTGTGACGGTCCGCCAGACGCGGTCCGCCACGTGCGGTCCGCCAGGGGACGACGGCGGCCGGCTCCTGCCGCCGTCAGGCCATGGCCGTGTGGGCGGCGCTGTGCGAATCGATCGTCTTCGCGTAGCAGTAGGAGTGTTCCACCCCGATGTACGGCCCGAAGTTGGGCACTTCGTCAAAGCCGCAGCTCTGGTAAAAGTTCCGGCCGTCCGTCTGGGCGGAGCCGGCTTCGGCGGTGATCGAGGTGACGCCCATGCCGTGGGCGTGAGCTTCCAGTGCGGCGAGGATGGAGCTTGCCACACCCGAACCGCGCGTGTAGGGCAGGACGTACAGCCGCTTGATCTCCGCCGTCGTGGAGTCCAGCATCCTCAAGCCGCCGCAGCCCACCGGCTGCCCGGAGCTCTTCTCGTAGGCCACCAGGAATACGGCGGTGTCCACTTCCGACGGCGGCGGGCCGGGTTCGTGGTCCTTCGTGCCGAAGCGGGCGTCCAGTTCCGCCTGCTGTGCCGCACGCAGGTCGGCGCCCACGGGGTTGGCCCAAGTGACCTGCCTGATGTTGAGACGGGGGTTGGTCTGCATCTCTGCCTCGATTCGCCGAAGGGTTATGCAAAATAAGCCTAAGAGGGGGCGGTTTCCGCGGTGTTTCCTGCGGGTAAGCGTCCGGAGAACTGTGGATTCACGGACGTCTGCCGCGACTCAGCGCCGGACCAGCGTCCTCAGCAGCTTGAGCGCCACGGAAATGGAAGCGATATCCACGTTGCCCGGCCGGGTTACCTCGGCGAAGGTGTCCTTGATCCGTCCCAGCTGCTCCTGGTGCCCGCGTTCCCAGGCCACGATGCGCTCGACGGAGTCGGAACCGCCGGCGTCGGGAACCTGCGTTGTCTCCATCACCGAAACTGTCATGTCCGCCACCGCCGAATACACGTCATCGCGCAGGGCCGCCCGTGCCAGTGCCTCCCATTTGCTCTGCCGCGGCAGGTCGGTGATCCTGAGGAGCAGGTTGGCGGCGCCGATCCGCTGGAACACCGCGTAGTAGACGTCGGCGATGGTTTCGATCGGTTCGTGCACCTGTTCGGAAACCAGGGAAATGTCCAGCAGCCCGAAACTTTCGAGCAGGTCCGAGGCGCGCAGGCCAAGCTCCCGGGGCATCCCCACGGCATCCCAGTGGGCGAGCCTGCCCTGCACCCTGTCCAGATCGGAGCCGCGGAGGTAGTCCACGGTTCGGGTGCGCAGGGCTTCCAGCGTGGGCAGGATCCGTCCCAGTGCCTCGGCGACAGGCTGGTCCCGGTGGTCGTGCGTGACGTACCACCGGGTGGCGCGGTCCAGGACCCTGCGCATGTGCAGCGTCGCTTCGGCGGCGTGTTCGCTGGGGTATCCGGCAGGGAGCGCGGCCAGCCGGTTGACGATCCACGGCAGGTCGTAGGCCTCACGTGCCACGACAAAGGCCTTGGCCACGGCTGCGGCCCGTGCCGTGGTTTCCTCGATGGCGCGGAACGCGAACGTGATGCCGCCGAGGTTGACCATGTCGTTGGCCACCACGGTGCACACGATCTGGCGGTGCAGCGGGTGCGTCTCCAGCTCCGCCTCGAACCGTTCGGACAGCTGGCGCGGAAAATAGCCTCTGAGGACGCGCCGGAACCACGGATCCTCGGCGAGGTCGCTGGCATTGAGCGCCGCCGCCAGTTCGATCTTGGCGTAGGCGGCCAGCACCGCCAGTTCCGGCGAGGTCAGGGTCTTCCCTGACCGCAGCCGCTCCTCGAGTTGCTCGTTGTTTGGCAGGCCCTCCAGCCGGCGGTCCAGGTCCGTGGCGTTCTCGAGCCAGTCCATGGTCCGTTCGAAGCCCGGGCTCCACTCGCGCACCAGGTGCCGGTCGTTGAAGAGCAGTACGTTCTGGTCGGTGTTGTTGGCGAGCACGAGGCGGGCCACTTCGTCGGTGAGGGAATGCAGGAAGGCTGCGCGTTCCGGTACTGCCATCTTTCCCGCAGCGATCATCCGGTCCACGAAGATCTTGATGTTCACTTCGTGGTCCGAGCAGTCCACCCCGGCCGAGTTGTCGATCGCGTCGGTGTTCAGCAGGACGCCGGAAAGCGCGGCCTCAATCCGCCCGAGCTGCGTGATTCCCAGGTTCCCGCCCTCGGCGATAACCCTCGCCCGCACCTCCTTGCCGTTGATCCTGATGGGGTCGTTGGCCTTGTCGCCTACCTCCGCGTTGCCCTCCGCAGAGGCTTTGACATAGGTTCCGATGCCGCCGTTGTACAGCAGGTCCACCGGTGCCCGGAGGATGGCCTGCAGGAGCGCATGGGGCGGCAGTGAACGGGTGCCCGGGGCAAGGCCGAGTGAGCTCCGGACCTCATCCGTGATGCTGATGGCCTTGACCCGGCGGGAATGTACCCCGCCGCCTTCGCTGATCAGCGCGGGATCGTAGTCCGCCCAGGAGGAGCGTGGCAGGGCAAAGAGCCGCCGCCGTTCCTCGAGCGATGCCTCGGCATCGGGGTCCGGATCGAGGAAGATGTGCCGGTGGTCGAAGGCGGCCACCAGGCGGATGTGGCGGGAGAGGAGCATGCCGTTGCCAAAGACGTCGCCGCTCATATCGCCGATGCCGACGACGGTGAAGTCCTCCGCCTGGCAGTCCACGCCCAGCTCGCGGAAGTGGTGTTTCACCGATTCCCAGGCCCCGCGGGCCGTGATCCCCATCTGCTTGTGGTCGTAGCCCACGGAGCCGCCGGAGGCGAAGGCATCGCCCAACCAGAAGCCGTATTCCCCGGCCACGGCGTTCGCGGCGTCGGAAAAGGATGCTGTTCCCTTGTCCGCCGCCACCACAAGGTAGTAATCGTCGACGTCGTGACGCACCACCCGCTCGGGCGGCACCACTGTTTCGCCGTGCGCCGTTGCGACCAGATTGTCGGTGAGGTCCAGCAGCCCGCGGACGAAGATCCGGTAGCATTCCAGGCCCTCGGTCAGCCAGGCTTCGCGGTCCACGGACGGGTCCGGCAGCTGTTTGGGGTAGAAACCGCCTTTGGCGCCGGTGGGCACGATCACTGAGTTCTTCACGTTCTGGGCCTTGACCAGGCCCAGGACCTCGGTGCGGAAGTCCTCGCTTCGGTCCGACCAGCGCAGCCCGCCGCGGGCCAGTGGCCCGAAGCGCAGGTGGACGCCTTCAACCCGGGGCGAATACACCCAGATTTCGTACTTGGGGCGGGGAAACGGTGCGTTCGCGATGGCGGCGGGGTTCAGCTTGAAGCTCAGATGGGGTTTCCCTTGGAAGTAGTTGGTCCGCAGCGTGGATTCCACCAGGTTCATGAAGGTGCGCAACAGCCGGTCGGCGTCCAGGACGGGAATGTCCTCGATCGCCGCCAGCAGGTCTTTCCGGACGGCGTCGGCATCACGGAACCGGCCAGGCACGTCCAGGTCCGGATCAAACTTTGCCTGAAACAGGGCCAGGAGCCCGTGGGTTGCCCGGACGTTGGCCAGCAGGGTGTCGGCCATGAAGCCGTATGAGTTGGTGGTGCCCAGTTGCTGGAGGTACTTGGCATAGCTGCGAAGAATGGCCGCCTGACGCCATTCGATGCCTTCGCGGAGGACGAGGCCGTCAAACCGGTCCGATTCCGAGTCGCCGCGCATCGCCGCCCCAAAAGCGTCCGCCAGCAGCCCGCTGGTCCCGGCCGGATCCACGCCGGCGGGGTAACGGACGCCAAGGTCATAGAGGAACAACGGCCGGCTGCTCCCGCGCATCACGTCGAATGGCCGCTGGTTCAGCACCTCCAGGCCGAGGTTGTGGAAGAACGGCAGGATGCGCGTCAGGCTGTGGGCAGTGGTCAGGTAAAGCCGGATCCGCGCGTCTTCGGCCAGCGTCGGGGACGCTCCGGTCCGGACGTAAACGGCCAGCTGAGGGTCGTCCAGCGGTCGTCCGCCGGCGCCGTCGAGATCGAACTGCTCAAACCGGCGGATGTCCTCCACGGCATCCTCGACCTCGAAATCCGCCCGGTAGCTGGCCGGGAACGCAGCCGACCACAGCGCAGACAGCCGGCTTGCCTCTGCTGACGGCAACCTGTCACGGAGCGTTTCATCCAGCCCCTCGGCCCAGGTCCGCGTTGCGTTGACCACGCTTCGCTCCAGTACGCCCGGATCGACGTCGGGCATGCCGCTGGCAGGCAGCAATATCCGGAAGAAAACCCGCGCCATGGGGGATTCGCTTAAACGGACTTCGAATTCGAGGGATGAGGAGCCGAAAGCGTGCTTGAGTTCCTGTTCGATGCGGAGCCTGACTGCGGTGCTGTACCTGTGCCGGGGGAGGAACACCAAGGCTGACACAAAGCGGCCGTAGGTGTCGGGCCGCAGGAACACCCGCGTCTGGTGATGCGCCTGCAGGAGCAGGATCTCGCGGGAGAGCCTGGCCAGTTCGTCCACGTCCAGGTGGAACAGTTCATCCAGCGGGAACGACTCGAGGACCGCCAGCAGCTGCCGGCCCGGATGGGAAGCTTCGGTGAAACCGAACCGTTCCTGGACAGCAAGGACCTTGTCCCGGATCATCGGGATGCGACGCACCGAGCGGCCCGTGGCGCCGGGGGCGAACAAGCCCACAAACCGCACTTCGCCCGTGGCCGTCCCCGCGGTGTCGAAGGTCCGTAGGAGGATTTCGTCCAGGTAGGCCGGGCGGGGAACGGAGGACCTCAGGTCGGAGGTGGCGATCGTCAGAACCTGCGAATGGGGGAGCCCGGTGACCGGCTGGAGGGCTTCCGGCCGTCCGTCCCTGAGCAGGCCCAGCCCCGTGCCGGGTGCCAGCCTTACGCTGTCCGGGCCGCCCGCCGTCGGGTATTCATACTCGCTGTATCCCAAGAACATGAAGTTGCCGCGGTCCAGCCAGGTCAGGAGTTCCCCGAGCTGCTCAGGGGTCGGCATCATGCCGGCGGGCAGCCGGTCCAGGGAAGTGACGGCCCGCGCCAGACTGGTGTGGATCGCCGGCGTGTCATCGGCGACCAATTGAACGTCAGCCAGGACACGCCGCACGTTGCCGATGAGCTCCGCGATGGCCCGCGGCCCCGCCAGGCGCCCTATCTCCGCCGCCACCCAGGTCTCGGCCGACCACACCCGCCGGTCCCGTGCGGTGTGCGCTGCCGCGGTGTGCACTGCCGTGGTGTGCCCTGCCGCGGTGCCGGCGATGTTACCCGCCGCTCCGGTCGGCGGCGGCCCGTGACGCACTTCCGCCAACCGGTCCGTCTGCGGATCCCGCCGCACCAGGAAATTGGGGTGCACCAGCAACCGGATGGATTCGTCCTGGCGGGTCAGCTCCGCGGTGAGCGAATGCAGCAGATGCGGTATGGCGTCGGCAACCACGAGCAGGACACTCGCGTCGCTTTCATTCAGGATGTCGACGGCCGCCGTCCCCGCGGGACGGGTGTCTGCCAGCTTGGCATGGCGCCGGGCCCGCTGTTCCAGGTTCTCGGAACTGTAACCCTGGAGATCCTCCGGCGCTACGTGCTCGTAGTAGGCCGCGAGGAACTTTTCGTCGACGCCGAGCAGACCGCCGGCGGGGGCGTGCTCGGGGTGTACCGCCTTGCGTGACATGCCACTGCGCCTCCACTGCGCGGGAGCAACCGCACGCCGCGGCCGACCATCCTGTCCCCACGCCTGCTTTCATCATGAACGCGTTCGGGGGAGCAGTCCAGTGCCTGCGGGCAGGAGGCGCTTAGGCAGGTCCGCCGGTGGGGTCCTCGGCAGTGGGGTCGGCCAGAGCCAGGCCGCCCACCGGGCTGTCGTCCCAGTGGATGAGCTCCCAGCCGGTGTCGGGGTCCCCTTCCAGCGCCACGATGCCCGTGTTGTCCAGGACGTGCCTGACAGCAAAGTCCGGTTCGATGTTGGCGGCCCGCAGGCCGGCCCAGACCCGGATGGCTGCGCCGTGGCTGACCACGGCCACGGACGAGGAATCCCCGAGGCCATTCGCCCGTTGCGCGACCTGAGCGATCGCGGCGTCATAGCGGTCGAAGAAGTCCCGGCCGCTGGGGCCGGCCGGCATCCGGCGGTCCAGGTCGCCGTCGGCCCAGGAGAATATGGTCCCCAGGTACCGCTTGTGCGATTCGTGGTCCGTCTGTTTTTCCAGCGACCCGGCCTCGATCTCGTGGATGCCCTCGATCACTTCGGCCTCCAGGCCCTGGAGACGCGCCAGGGGAGCAGCCGTGATCTGCGTCCGGATCAGGGTGGAGGCATAGAGGGCCTGGATCGGCTCATTCACCAGGGCACGCGACAGCGCCTCGGCCTGGCGCTCGCCCAGCTCAGTGAGGCCAGGCCCAGGGTGTGCGGTGTCCAGCTGGCCCAGCACGTTCCCGGGGGTCTGGCCGTGGCGGATCAGCAGAAGCCTCATTTGAGGTGGTTCACCAGCTCGGTGGCGATGCCGGTGTACTTGCCGGGCGTCAGGGCAAGCAGCCGCGCTTCGGCGTCGGGGGAGAGGCCCAGGCCCTGCACGAATTCCTGCATCCGGGCGGCATCCACGCGCTGTCCGCGGGTGAGGTCCTTGAGCCGTTCGTAAGGGTTTTCCATCCCTTCGACACCGGCAATCGCTTCGGCGCGCATTACCATCTGGATCGCCTCACCCAGCACTTCCCAGTTGGTGTCGAGGTCGGCGGCCAGGACGTCCTCAGCCACGTCCAGGCGCTCCAAGCCCTTGACCACGTTGGAGATGGCCAGCAGGGAGTGCCCGAACGCCACGCCGATGTTGCGCTGGCTGGAGGAATCGGTGAGGTCGCGCTGCCAGCGCGAGGTGACCAGAGTGGAGCCGAGGACATCCAGCAGTCCGGAGGAGATTTCCAGGTTGGCTTCGGCGTTCTCGAAACGGATCGGGTTGACCTTGTGCGGCATGGTGGAGGAACCCGTGGCGCCTGCCACCGGAATCTGCGCGAAGTAGCCGATCGAGATGTAGCTCCAGATGTCCGTGCACACGTTGTGCAGGATTCGGTTGAACCGCGCGACGTCGGCGTACAGCTCCGCCTGCCAGTCGTGGCTTTCGATCTGCGTGGTCAGCGGGTTCCAGGTCAGGCCCAGGCCCTCGACGAACGACTTCGCAACCTGCTGCCAGTCTGCGCCCGGCACCGAGGCCACGTGTGCCGCGTAAGTGCCGGTGGCGCCGTTGATCTTGCCCAGGTATTCCGTCTTCGCGATACGGTCCAGCTGGCGGGTCAGGCGGTGCGCGATGACGGCCAGCTCCTTGCCCAGCGTGGTGGGCGTGGCCGGCTGGCCGTGCGTGCGGGAGAGCATGGGCACGCTGCGGTTGTCGTCAGCCATTTTGCTGATCTGGGCCACCAGGGCCCTGGCGGCCGGCAGCCACACGTCCTCCACAGCGCCCTTGACACCCAGGGCGTAGGAGAGGTTGTTGATGTCTTCGGACGTGCAGCCGAAGTGCACCATGGCGGTCAGCCGCTCAATGCCGATGGCCGGGAGCCTGCGGCCGATGTAGTACTCCACAGCCTTGACGTCGTGCACCGTCACGGCCTCGATTTCGGCCAGCTCGGTGACCGAGGCGGAGTCGAATTCGGTCACGATCGCGCGGAGCTGGTCCTGCTGTTCAGCCGTCAGCGGACCGGCGCCCGGCAGCACGTTGTTGCCGGTCAGGTGGATGAGCCATTCAACTTCCACGGCCACGCGGTCGCGGTTCAGGGCCGCCTCGGACAGGTAGTCCACCAGGGGCGCTACGGCGGACTGGTACCGGCCGTCCAGCGGGCCGAGGGCAATCTTGTCCTGCGACGCGGCGAGGGCCAGGCGTCCGGAAGGCGTACGGGTGTCAGCTGTGGCGGCAGTTTCAGGCATGTGCTGATTGTTTCACGAAGTCGCGCCGCCCCTTAAGCGCGGAGTCCGTGTGACTTCTCCTCCCCAGCGCCGAGGTTGCCGGGGCGCCCGCCGTTTTCCACATAGTCGACGCCGGCGGTACCAGGCCTGCAGGCCGCTCCGTAGCGTCGTCATCACCGACCATGCAGAACAAACAACGTCAGGGGAGCTGAAATGAGCGGCAGCATCACCGCAGCAGATGCCAACGCGTGCGGATCGCGGAGCTTCGAAGTGCAGCAGCTGGCCTGGCGGGTCGCCCGCTTCGCCCATGGCCTCGATACATCGATGCTCAGGTTCCGCCATGTGCAGCTTGCTGAGTGGCAGTCCCCGGCAGGGCAGGCATACCGCACCGCCATCTCGCTGCAGGCGGCTGCGCTGGACCGGGCACGGGAGCGGCTGATGGCGGCTTACGAAGCCGTGCTTCGCCACTCACAGCAGGTCCCGCTCTCATCCCAGCGGACGCCCGGGGGCGGGTACTGATGGCAGAGGCCACACCCTCCGGCAGCGGCGGGCCGCTGGGACCGCTGGAGCCGGCCACGGACGGGAGCATGCGGATCCGCGGTGGTGTGGGCGGAATCCGCTTCCAGCTGGAGGAACTCATGGCCGGTGTGTCCGAGCTGGAAGGCATGGCTGACGAACTCGCCGCCGTGGAGATAGGTATCCGCCGGATCTGGGAAGAGCTGTGTCCCTACCAGTACGATCCACGGCCCAGCGGCACGGCGGCACTCATCGCGGTGGGTGAAGGCGGTCAATCGGTGCGCGCCGTCAGGGAAGAGCTCCAGCGCCTCAGCGACCAGGTCCGCGCAAGCCACCGCGACTACGAAAGGGCGGAGTCGCTGGCCGCCGCCGGGATCCGCCTGCCGGAGGACGGCTGGGGCTTCCTGCCTTTGTTGTTCGTGGATCTGACCCAGGCCAACTACCCCAGCCGTGACGCGGCCGAGGCCGTCGCGCTGCAGGCATCGATCATGCTGCTGGGCACGATTGCACCGAAAGAGGACCTCGCCAGGGCACTGGCCGCAGAGGTGGCTGCCGGGCGGCACATTTCAGCCTCGGGCGCCTTCGTTCGCAGGCTGGCGGAGAACTACCTTCCGCGGCTGAAGCCCCGGCCCGTCACCGCGGTAGAGGAACTGACACGCGACGTTGACGTCGACACCTCCCCGGCCGGGTTGCTCGCCCGGCTCCGGAAGCTGGATGCGGACGGGCACGGAACGATAGAGGTGGTTCAGGTCGATAACGGCGGGCACAAAGCATTCATTGTCATCATCCCCGGCACGCAGCCCACGGATCCGCCCGGAGGAGTGAACCCGCTGGATGAGGCAGGAATCGTAGAGGCACTGGGATACGGCTCGGAGCAGCTCAATGCCGCCGTCACCTCGGCGTTGCACCAGGCAGGGGCCTCCAAGGGCGACCAGGTGGTGGCTGTCGGTTACAGCCAGGGCGGGGTGCATGCCATGAACCTCAGCAGCGACAAGGCGTTCCTGGCCGAATTCGACCTGAAGTATGTCCTCACGGCCGGATCGCCGGTGGGCGGAATTACCCCCGAAGCCGGAATCACGTCCCTTCATGTCGAACACCGCCAGGACTGGGTCCCCGGCAGCGACGGAATTCCGAACGCGGACACCCGGGACAGGGTCACCGTCACGCTGACGGACCGGGTGGTCACCCCGGCGGGCAAAGACCCAGGTCTCGGGCCCGGCCACAACCTTGAAAACTACGAGGCTGGGGCAAGGGCGGTGTCCGCGAGCGAAGACCCCTCCCTGATCGCCAACACGGCGGTCCTGGCCGGAGTCCTCGGAGTCGGCGGCGCAGGGACAGCAACCCGTTTCGCCGTGAACCGGGAGCCCCGGGTTACGCCTGCCCGCCAGCCGGACCGGCCGCTATTGGGCGCTGCCAGGTGGGTTGCGCGCTAACGGCGGACGCCCGTGATCCTGCCCGCCACGAGGGAGACCAGCGTGATGATGATGGCCGCCAGAACAGCCGTCCAGAAGAAGGAGTCGATGGTGAAGTGGACGGGGGTGTAACTGCTCAGCCAGGAGGTCAGGTACAGCATGGCGGCGTTGATGACGATAGTGAACAGCCCCAGCGTCAGGATCGTGATCGGCAGGGACAGTAGGCTGACGATCGGCCGCACCAACGCATTCACCAAACCGAAGATCAGGCCGATGAACAGGTAGGCAAGAATAATGCCCAGCGGGTCGGTTCCCTGTGTGACGCCGCCCTGGGCAACGGCTTCTGTCGTTGCGGTGGTGGAGATGTCCAGGCCGGGCAGTATCCAGCTGGCAATCCAGAGGGCAAGGCCATTGATGAGAACCCGCACGATGAAAGAAAACATGGGCCCATGCTTTCACACGGCGGAGGAAAGCGGCAGGACCGGAGAAGTAGGCTAGTTGGCATGACTTCACCAGAGAACCCTGCCGGGGGAATCAGGCCCCGTCCGGTCGTGGACAGGCTTCCCCGTTATGCCGCCGGCAAGCCTCCCGCCGCCGTCGAGGGCCTAGCCAGCTACAAGCTGTCCTCCAACGAGAACCCGCTTCCGCCCATCCCTGCAGTGTTGCAGGCCATCGCGGACCAGACCGACTTCAACCGCTACCCGGATCCCCTCAGCACGAAACTCCGGGGGGCCCTCTCGGAGTTCCTGCAGGTTCCTGCCGAAGACATCGTCACGGGCGCGGGCAGCCTGGGAGCGCTGAACCAGCTTCTGGTGACCTTTGCCGGGCAGAACGATGACGGCAAAGCCGATGAAGTCATCTACGCCTGGCGGTCTTTTGAGGCCTACCCCATCTGTGTCGGCCTCGCCGGCGCTGAAAGTGTAAGGATTCCCCTGACGCCCGACGGCCGCCACGACCTCGATGCCATGGCAGCCGCGGTGACCGCGCGAACCAAGGTCATCCTGCTGTGCACTCCCAACAATCCCACCGGTCCCATCCTCGAAACCGACGAAACCGAGCGGTTTATCCGCTCTGTCCCTGCCGACGTCGTCATCGTCATTGACGAGGCATACCAGGAGTTCGTGCGGGCCGAGCACGCTGTGGACGGTATCGAGATGTACCGCAAGCACCCGAATGTGGTGGTCCTGCGGACCTTCTCCAAGGCCCACGGGCTGGCCGGCCTCCGCGTGGGGTACAGCGTCTCCCACCCGGACCTCACCCAGCACCTCCGGGTGGCCGCCACGCCGTTCGCCGTATCGCAGATCGCCGAGCGGGCGGCTATGACCTCGCTGCAGAACTTCAGCCAGGTTGTAGAAAGGGTACAAAGCCTCGTGGACGAGCGCGACCGCGTCACGGCCGGGCTGCGCGAACTCGGCTGGTTTGTGCCGGACGCGCAGGGCAACTTCGTGTGGCTCAATCTGGGCGAGAACAGCGCGGAGTTCGCAGCACTGGCGGGTGAAAGTGCCCTGTCCGTGAGGGCGTTCGGCAACGAGGGCGTCCGGGTAAGCATCGGGGAAGAGGAAGCGAACAGCCGTTTCCTCAAGCTCTGTGCGAACTATACAAAGGCGCCACGGCGTTCCTAGCGCTTAACATAACGCCCCGCGTCCGCCTACTGCGGATAAAGTAAGGGACAGTAAGCCAAAATATATGCCGGATCAGGAATGTATTCCCGATCCGGCATATATCCCAGCGAGATTGCGACGCTCTTGTGAGCGGCAAGCAAGGAGACGGTATGGGCGCCACACATCTGCCCGCTACCGAGTTCGACGGAACCGGGGTAGACGACCAGCTCGAGGCGGAAGCCGAGGCCGTGCTGGGTGAACCTCCCACCCAGATGGTCCAGCTCCTGGGCCCGGACGGCACCCTGGGTGAAGACCCGGTCTTCTCCGCCTATGCCAACCGCCTGGACGCTGAAAAGCTGCGGGGTTTCTACGCCGACATGGCGGCCATCCGGCGCTTCGACCAGGAGGCGACCGCGCTCCAGCGGCAGGGCCAGCTTGCCCTGTGGGTGCCCCTGACGGGCCAGGAGGCCGCCCAGATCGGTTCGGGCCGGGCCAGCCAGCCGCAGGACTACATTTTCCCGACCTACCGTGAGCACGGGGTGGCCCTGACCCGCAACGTCGACCTGGCTGAGCTGCTGCGCCAGTTCCGCGGCGTGTCCAACGGGGGCTGGAACCCCAAGGACACCAACTTCCACCTGTACACCCTGGTCCTTGCGGCGCAGACTCCGCATGCAGTCGGCTACGCCATGGGGATCCAGCGTGACCAGAAGCTCGCGGCCGCCAACGCCACGCCGGGCCAGCCGCAGGAGCCCAAGGCGGCCGTCATGGTCTACTTCGGCGACGGCGCGAGCTCAGAAGGCGACGTGCACGAGTCCATGGTGTTCGCTTCGTCGTACAACGCGCCCGTGGTGTTTTTCTGCCAGAACAACCATTGGGCCATCTCGGTCCCCAGCACCGTGCAGACCCGTGTCCCGCTCGCGGACCGCGCCAAGGGCTACGGTTTCCCGGGCATCCGGGTGGACGGCAACGACGTCATCGCAGTCCATGCCGTCACAGAGTGGGCACTGGAGCGCGCCCGCGAAGGAAAGAGCCCCGTGCTGATCGAGGCGTTTACCTACCGGGTCGGCGCCCACACCACCGCCGACGATCCCACGAAATACCGCGGCTCCGATGAGGAAGCGCAGTGGAGGGCGAAAGACCCCCTCGAGCGGCTCGAGAAGTACCTCCGCGCCGAAAACCTGGCGGACGATGACTTCTTCGCCAAGGTCAAGGCTGACGGCGATGAGCTCGCCGCCTACGTGCGCAAGACGACCCACGACCTCGAAACCCCGGACATCCGCACGGCGTTCGCCAACACCTACGCCGAAGCGCACCCGCTGGTGGCCGAGGAGCTGGCCTGGTTCGAGGAATACAGTGCAGGATTCGCCGACGAATCGGAAACAGTCGAGGCAGATACAGACGGGGCAGCCAACCGATGACCACCATGACCATCGCCAAGGCCATCAATGAGGGCCTGCGCGCGACGCTGAACAACAACCCCCGCACCCTGCTCATGGGCGAGGACATCGGTCCGCTCGGCGGCGTTTACCGCGTCACCGACGGTCTGATCGGAGAATTCGGCGCCGACCGCGTCGTGGACACCCCGCTGGCCGAGTCCGGCATCATCGGCACCGCGATCGGACTTGCCCTCAGCGGCTACCTCCCCGTGTGCGAGATCCAGTTTGACGGCTTCGTGTTTCCCGGCTTCAACCAGATCACCACCCAGCTGGCCAAGATGCACGCGCGCAGCAACGGAAACCTCACGGTGCCGGTCGTCATCCGTATTCCGTACGGCGGCGGCATCGGCTCGATCGAACACCACTCGGAGTCCCCTGAAGCGCTGTTCGCCCACACGGCCGGCCTGCGCATCATCACCCCGTCCAACCCGCACGATGCCTACTGGATGATCCAGCAGGCCGTCGACTGCCAGGACCCGGTGATCGTATTCGAACCGAAGCGGCGCTACTGGCTCAAGGGCGAGGTCGACACCGAGTCACCCGGTGCCTCGGCGGACCCGTTCAAGGCCCACGTCCTGCGCGAAGGCACCGACGCCACCGTAGTGGCCTACGGTCCGCTGGTTCCGGTGGCCCTCGCCGCGGCAACCGCCGCCGCCGAGGACGGCCACAGCGTGGAAGTCATCGACCTGCGGTCCATCTCGCCGATCGACTTCGACACCGTCACCGAATCCGTGAAGAAGACCGGCCGGCTGGTCGTGGCCCACGAGGCACCGACGTTCGGCGGCATCGGCGGCGAAATCGCGGCCCGGGTCAGCGAGCGGGCGTTCTTGTCCCTCGAAGCCCCCGTGATCCGTGTTGGCGGATTCCACATGCCCTACCCCGTGGCGAAGGTGGAAGAAGACTACCTGCCGGACATCGACCGTATCCTCGAGGCGCTGGACCGCGCCTTCGCCTACTGACGACTGCCTGCTGACAGCCTCCCCACTGACGATGCCTTTCAAACCGAGGACCCCATGACTGTAAACAAGTTCAACCTCCCCGACGTGGGCGAAGGGCTCACCGAGGCCGAGATCGTTTCGTGGAACGTCAAGCCCGGAGACAGCGTCGCCATCAACGACATTCTGTGCGAGATCGAGACGGCCAAGTCCCTCGTGGAACTGCCGTCGCCGTTTGCGGGCACCGTCACCGAACTGCTCGTGCCCGTGGGAGTGACAGTCGACGTCGGAACTCCGATCATCAGCGTGAGTGACGCCGTGTCCGGCGACCCCACGCCCGCGGATGCGCCGGTTCCGGCCGCAGCTGCCCCGGCCGCGCCGATGTATGGAACCCTGCCTGCGGAAGACACTGCGGCGCCGGCAGCCCGTGCCGTGCCCGTCACCGGTGGTGCGGCCAGCCCGCTGGTTGGCTCGGGCCCCAAGGCCGACGCCGTCAAGCGCCGCCCGCGCAAGGCATCGCCGTCCGCGGTGGCCCCTGTGGCATCAGCCGCAGCGCCGTCCCCGGTGGTCGAGCCTGTCCCAATGACCGAGCCGGTCGAGTCCCAGGGCATCTGGATCAACGCCGGGGCGCCGTCGGCCCCCGATGCTGCCGCAGCCCCCGAAGAAGGCGCGGTGCGCCCCACCCTCGGCGGCACCATCAGCGGCCTGGTGAACAAGGTCCTGGCCAAACCTCCGGTGCGAAAGATCGCCCGCGACCTCGGGATTGACCTCGCGGACGTCGTGGCCACTGGTGCACGGGGCGAAGTCACCCGCGAGGACCTGGTGAGCTACCAGGCCCAGCGCGACGCCGAAGTGGACAAGGCGGACACCTTCTGGGGCAAGTCGGGCCGGCCGCAGGACCAGCGCATCGAGCGGATTCCCGTCAAGGGCGTCCGCAAGGCCACTGCCAAGGCGATGGTGGAGTCGGCGTTCGCCGCACCGCACGTCAGCATCTTCGTGGACGTGGATGCCAGCCGCACCATGGAGTTCGTCAAGCGGCTCAAGGCATCCCGCGACTTCGAAGGCATCAAGGTCTCCCCGCTGCTGATCCTCGCCAAAGCGGTGATCTGGGCAGCCGCCCGCAATCCCAGCGTCAACGCCACCTGGGTGGACAGCGCCGACGGCAGCGATGCCGCCGAGATCCACGTCAAGCACTTCATGAACCTGGGAATCGCAGCGGCAACCCCGCGGGGCCTGATGGTGCCGAACATCAAGAACGCCCAGGACCTTTCGCTCAAGGAACTGGCCCTGGCGCTCAATGACCTGGCCACCACAGCCCGGGCGGGAAAAACCCAGCCTGCCCAGATGCAGGGCGGCACCCTGACTGTCACCAACATAGGCGCGCTGGGCATCGACACCGGCACTCCGATCATCAACCCCGGCGAAGTGGCCATCGTGGCCTTCGGCACCATCAAGCAGAAGCCCTGGGTCCTGGACGGGGAAGTCATTCCGCGCTGGATCACCACCCTTGGCGGTTCCTTCGACCACCGCGTAGTGGACGGCGATCTCTCGGCGCGCTTCATGGCCGACGTCGCCGCGATCCTTGAGGAGCCAGCCCTCCTGCTGGATTAGTACTGCTTGATCAGTACCAGGACTTCCAGTCGAGAGGCACCGATGGAGACGCGACACCTCAAGTACTTCATTGCCGTGGCCGAGGAGCGCCATTTCGGTCGGGCGGCAGTCCGGCTGCACATGGCCCAGCCCCCGCTGTCGCAGCAGATCCGCCAGCTCGAGGACCAGCTGGGAACGCAGCTGCTGGTCAGGACCACCCGCAAGGTGGACCTGACCCCTGCCGGGCAGCTGCTCCTGGACCGGGGCAGGCAGCTGCTGCACGAACTTGAGGCGCTGGAATCGGATGTGCAGCAGGTGGGGGCCGGTGCCACGGGCGTGCTCCGGGTGGGATTCACCGGCACAGCTACCTACCGGCTAATGCCGGCAGTGGTCCAGGCCGCGCGCCGGGCCCTTCCAGGCCTGCGGATTACGGTCCAGGGCGAAATGCTGACCCCGCAAATGGAGGCTGCCCTCGAGGAGGGCCGGCTCGACGTCGCCGTCCTTCGGCCGCCGGTGGGTTCGGGCGAGATCGCCTTGAAGCTGCTGGAACAGGATCAGCTGGTGGCTGCGCTTCCTGCGGATTCGCTCCTGGCCGGGAAGGGGCCGCTGGACCTTGCGGATCTGTCCTCGCATGATTTCATTGGCTACCCCGGGTCCTCGGCCGTGAGCAGCATTGTCATCGATGCTTGCCGCAAGGCCGGCTTCCAGCCGCGGCTCGTCCAGGAAGCCCGGGAAACGTCCACGCTGTTGTCGCTGGTGGCTGCCGGGATGGGCATAGCGCTCGTGCCCATGACCGCCCGGATGTTTTCCTTCCAGGGCGTGGTGTTTCGTCCGCTCCGCGGACTGTATCCGGTTGACCTTGCCGTTGCGTGGAACCTGGGCAATGAAACACCGCTCCTGAACAGTTTCCTGGCACTGTTTGATTCGTTGCCAACGTTTCCGGCCGTCGACGAGCCGGAGTAGGGCGGGCAGCCGGGCAGCGGGGCCCGCGGCGGAGTTCGCCTAGTAGGCGGGGTAGTTCGAGAGCATCTGGGCCAGGGCCGGATCGGAAGTCATTCCGCTCAGGGCGACAGCCGCTGTGATCATCAGACCGGAAAAGACAGTGACGCACGCGGTGACGACGGCGAAGAACTTCCAGTCATCACGCATGACGCTGCGGATGGTCTCCGGCAGGTTCAGGCCGGGCGTGATGAGGTTGGGTGCGGAGTCGGTGGAGCCGTCGTCGAGGAAAGCAATCACCCGGTCGTTGGCGCGGTCCACACGCATCATGCTGATGTGGTTCCCGTGGCGGGCAAGAAGGATGTCGTGGCCTACGAGCTGGCGGCGCTGAAGAGTCAGCATAATGTTCCCCTGAAGTCGGTGGTACTCGGATGTCCGCACCATCGAGCACCTTCTAATTTTATCGCTGTAAACCGCGTGATTCCGCCGGAAAACGGGTGAGGCTGCCCACCAGGGGGAGTGACGCCGGTCAAGCGCGTGAGGTTCCGTCCTTGACACGCCGCACTAGAGTTGCACCAGTTGCCGCCCTCACCGGCCCCCGGCTGCTGGAGCAAATCAAAGGAGATGTTGCGTGTTTTCGAGCCCCTTCCCGGACGTGGTCATTCCGGACCAAAGCATTTATGAGTACCTCTTCGGCGGCATCACGGAAGCGGACCTGGACCGGACCGCCGTCGTGGACGGCGCGAACGGCGCGGAAACCACCTACCGGCAGCTGCTGGAGCAGATCGATGCAGTGGCGGGGGCCGTGTCCGCGCGCGGACTGGGCCCGCACGGGGTCGCGGCCATCCTCTGCCCGAACGTCCCGGCCTTCGCGGCCGTATTCCACGGCCTGCTCCGCGCCGGTGCCACCGTCACCACCGTCAACTCCCTCTATACCGCCGACGAACTGGCGCTTCAGCTGGAGGATGCCGGCGCCAGCTGGCTGTTCACGGTGTCAGCGCTGCTCCCGGGGGCCGAGGAAGCCGCTGAACGCGCCGGAATTCCGGCGGACCGGCTGGTGGTGCTCGACGGCGCCGCAGGTCACCCGTCGCTGAAGGACCTGCTCACCGCCGGGGCGCCGGTTCCGGCCGTTTCCTTCGACCCGGCAACCCACGTGGCGGTCCTGCCGTATTCCTCCGGAACCACCGGACGGCCCAAGGGCGTCAAGCTCAGCCACCGCAACCTTGTGGCCAACGTGGAACAGTCCCGGGGGCTGCTGAACGTGAAGGACCAGGACAGGCTCCTTGCCTTGCTGCCGTTTTTCCACATCTACGGCCTGACTGTCCTGCTGAACCTTGCCCTGCGGGAGCGGGCCTGCCTGGTCACGATGCCCCGCTTCGAACTCGCCGAGTTCCTGCGGATCATCCAGGACCACAAATGCACCTACCTGTTCATCGCCCCTCCCGTGGCCGTGGCATTGTCCAAGCACCCGCTTGTTGCCGACTACGATCTGGGCTCCGTCCACACGACGCTCTCGGGCGCCGCACCGCTGGACGGTGAACTCGGCGCTGCCCTCGCCGAACGGCTCCGGTGCCGCGTGCTGCAGGGCTACGGGATGACCGAGATGAGCCCGGTGTCGCACCTGATCCCGGTGGGCGCACCCGACGTTCCCGTGAGCTCGGTGGGGTTCACCGTGCCCAACATGGAATGCCGGCTGGTGGACCCCGCCAGCGGTGAGGACATCGGCGTCCCCGCGGCGGGCACCAGTGCCCCGGGCCATCTGCTGTGCCGGGGTCCGAACGTCATGCTGGGCTACCTCAACCGCCCGGAGGAAACAGCAGACACCCTGGACGCGGACGGGTTCCTGCATACCGGCGACATCGCCACGGTCCGGGCCGACGGCGTGGTGACCATCGTGGACCGGCTCAAGGAACTCATCAAATACAAGGGCTACCAGATCGCCCCGGCGGAACTTGAAGCCCTGCTGCTGACGCACCCCGGCATCGCGGATGCCGCCGTGATCGGGACGCCCGATGCCGACGGCCAGGAAGTCCCGATGGCTTTCGTTGTGCGCCAGCCGGGCGGGCAGGCAGGGACGCTCGACGAAGCCGGCGTGATGGACTTCGTCGCCGGCAGGGTGGCGCCCTTCAAGAAAATCCGCCGGGTGGAGTTCATCGAGGCGGTCCCCAAGTCCGCGTCCGGGAAGATCCTGCGCAGGCTGCTTAAGACGCCCTAGCCGGAGGTCCTAGTCGGCGACGTCGGTCTTCGCGATGTAAACGTCGCAGGGCGCGTTGTGCGCCACGCTGTTGGCGACGCTTCCCAGGACCCGGCCGAGTCCGCGCATCCGGCGGTTGCCCACCACGATCATGCGGGCGTCGAACCGTTCGGCTTCCCTGATGATGGCTTCCGCCGGCTTGCCCCGGGCCGAGGAATAGGTGACCTTGAGGCCTTCCCTGCTCAGCCGTGCCGCCACGTCCTTGGCCACCTTCTCGGCCTCGCCGGCATCGGAGACGATGAACCGGTCACTGCCGCTGCCGTAAACCTCGGTGCGGTCGCTGTCGAACGCGGTCACCACATGAAGCGTCGCGTCCAGGGAGGCGGCGAGCCCTTGGGCTGTTTCCGCGGCCCGCATGGCAGTCTCACTGCCGTCAACGCCGACAACAATAATTCCGGTCATAGTCCTGCTCCTCAGGGATTGGTCAGCCTAATGAAAAATGGTGGGCCGCATGCAGTAATGATTCAGGCTACAGCGCAGCAATGGCGTCCCGCAGTACCGGCGCGAGCCGCCGCACTCCCTCGGCGATGGCTTCGGGAGGCACGGCACTGAAAGCGAGGCGCAGCTTGTTCGAGGGTTCGTCCGAATGGGTGAACGCCGCCCCGGGGATGAATACCACGCCGGCGTCGATTGCCTTGCGAAGCAGGGGGTAGGTGTCCACACCCTCTGGCAGGGTGACCCAGACGAAGAAGCCGCCCTCGGGCCGGGTCCAGCTCAGTCCCTCGGGCATGTACTCCTCGAGGGCGGCGAGCATGGCCTGGCAGCGCTCCGCGTATAGCCCGCGGTAGGTTTCGATCTGCCCCATCCAGTCGTAGTCCCGCAGGTAGGCCGAGACCAGCATCTGGTTCAGGGTGGACGGGCAGAGCGTCACGGCTTCGGAGGCCAGGTAGTAGCGGCGCTGAAGGTGCGCCGGCACCAGGGCCCAGCCGATCCTCAGCCCCGGGGCGAAGATCTTGGAGAAGGAGCCCATGTAGATGACGTCGTCCGGGTTGGCGGCCCGCAGCGGAGCGAACGGCTTGCCCTCGAAGCGGAGCAGTCCGTAGGGGTTGTCCTCCAAAACCAGAATATTCGCTTTCCGGCATATATCGACGATTTCCTGCCGCCGCTCCACGGCGAGGGTGATGCCGGACGGGTTGTTGAAGTTCGGGATGGTGTACAGGAACTTGATGTTCTTCCCGGCCGTCTGGAGGGCGGCGATCCGGGCTTCCAGGAGATCCGGGACCAGGCCGTGCTCGTCCATGGGGACGGGCGCCACCTCCACCTGGTAGGCCTCGAAGGTGTTCAGGGCGCCCACATACGTCGGGTCCTCCACCAGCACCACGTCGCCGGGGTCGCAGAAGACCTTGGTGGCCACGTCCTGTGCTGACTGTGAGCCGGCGGTGACCACCACGTTCCGGGGATCGGCGTCGAGGATCCCCTCCGCTGCCATCACTTCGCAAATCTGGGTGCGGAGTTCTTCGGTCCCCTGGCCGCTGCCGTACTGGAGGGCGGTCATGCCCTGTTCGGCAATGATCTTCGCCGCTGTCTGGCCTAGCCGCTCCAGCGGCAGCGAATGCAGGTAGGGGCTGCCGCCGGCCAGCGATACCAGGCCGGGGCGCAGGGAGATGTCGAAGACGTCGCGGACGGCGGACTGCTTGATGTTTGCTGCGCGCTCCGAGAAAAGTTCATCGTGGCGGTGGGCGGACGTTGCCGCGCGTTCGATTGCGTCAATTGCCTCGGCCGGCAGGATGTCTGCGGCGGCATCAAGTGTTTCGTGGGTCACACTGACAGGATACAGCCAGTTGTTGTCAATTAGGCAACGTTTGTTGCTGAAAATCTGAATCATCCCTCGGCGCGGGGACCGAATTGCTTTACCTGGGACGGCGCAGGGCATGGAATAGAGCCATGACAACGCAGAGTCGCCTCGGACCCCTGGCTGCCGCCTTCCACGCACTGCACGACGGCCCGGCGCCGCTGGTCCTGGTCAATGTCTGGGATGTGGCCTCCGCCCGCCTCGTGGAAGAAGCAGGGGCGACCGCGCTGGCCACCTCCAGTTCCGCCCTGTCCTGGAGCCTCGGCTTTCCGGACGGCAACCACCTGCCGCGGGAACTCGCCATGGCTGCCCTGGGCCGGATTGCGGCATCTACGGCGCTGCCGGTCACAGCGGATATTGAGACGGGGTATGCAAGTTCGAGCGGTGCGTTCGACGATGCTGAGCTGCAGGAAACGATCCGCAGCGTCCTGGCGGCCGGAGCTGTGGGCGTCAACTTCGAGGACTCAGGCGATGATCCGCTAACGGACGTTGACGAGCAGGCGCGACGCATCGCCGTCGTCCGCCGCACAGCGGAGGAAGGAGGCGTTGACCTGTTCATCAACGCCCGCATCGATACCTACCTGTCCGGCCGGTTTCCGGAGACCGCCTTCCCGGAAACGCTTCAGCGTGCGGAGGCATACCTTGCGGCCGGGGCGAACGGGATCTTCGTGCCCGGCGTGCAGGACCTGCACCTGCTCCATGACCTGTCGCGGCGGATCGCCGCGCCCCTGAACGCGCTGGCCGGCCTGGGAGCGCCCTCCGTGGGCGAACTGCACGACGCCGGCGTCCGCCGGGTCAGCATCGGCGGCAACACGGCGAAGGCTGCTTATGCCACCGTGTCCCGGGTGGCGGACGACGTGCTCGGGGACGGCAACTGGTCCGAACTGGCCGGCGCCCGCAGCCACGAGGCCATGGATGGGCTGTTCCGGAAAGGCTAGGCGGCAAGTGCGGCCCCGGCCCGGCGGAGGCGGCTCACCGGAGGCTCAGGACGTCCGCCAGCCGCCGTCCGTCCACATAGATCTCCGCCCGCGCCGCACCGACGGCTGAAACGGCCGTGTGCGTGAGCTGGGCTTCCAGCCGGGGAATGTCGCAGGTGCCGCCCGGCCGGATGGTCCCGGTCAGGTTCACCACCACGGTGGTGCCGTCAAAGTAGGCGGAAACGTACTTCAGCGCGGAGCCGGCCAGCGAGTTGTACAGGCCCTCCGGGGGATCGCTGCCGCCGAGCAGGAAATCGAGGGCTGCCTGGAGTGGTTCCTGGGCCGCGGCGGTGTCATGGGTAACGGCCACGAGGCTGTCGTTGCAACCGAACCGCACGCCTGAGCTGCCGCCGTCATCCAGTGCCACGAAGTAGACCGGCGTCCCGCCGGACAACCGCCCGCGCGCAGCCTGGTCGTCGTCGGCGGCTTTGGTCGGCGCCGCCGGGTTCCCGGATCCGGAACTGCCCGAACGGCCCGCAGCGGGAGAGCCCGGAGCTGTGGACGCGGAGCCGGTGACGGAGCCGGAGTCATCAATGATCGCGGCGCCGTCGTCGCCGCCGGCCTGCGGCGTGATGCTGCCGCCCGTTCTGGGTTTGGCCGTGGGGCCGGAGGCCGCAATTTCCGATCCGGCTGAGGCCGGGAGCGGGGCCTCGGTTGTGGCCCCGGGAAATGGCGGCGGGAGTGGTTGCGGTTCGGGCACGCTGCCGGGCTGGGCGGTGGTGCCGGCCGGGTTTGCCGACAGGGGCAGCGAGCAGGATCCGAGCCACAGCGGAAGTATCAACGCGGCGGCCGCCGCAACTGCCCGGACCCCAGGCATCACCATCATGAAGGCACCGCACTTCCAGCTCTCGCACGTCCCCCGTCTCCACGTTACGGCGGGGCGTCGGTGTGCGGAACAGGTGCCAAGTGACGGTTTTGCGTCAGCTCCATCACGGATTGGTGACGCAAAAGCCCCCGGCGGTTGCCGGGGGCTTCAGGGGTGGCGAATCAGGCTGCTTCGGCAGCAGTTTCGGCCTTGGCCAGGGCAGCGAAAACGCCCTTGATCTGCTCCACGACCTCGGCGTCGTCCTTGGGGTGGACTTCGGCGAAGCGGACCATGGAGCCGGGAACGGCCAGCTTGGCGTCCTCAACGACACGGGCGCCGGCGATGCCGACAGCCTTGCGGGCTTCGTCCTGTGCCCAGACGCCGCCGAACTGGCCGAAGGCGGTGCCGACGACGGCGGTGGGCTTGCCGCTGAGGGCACCGGCGCCGAACGGGCGGGACAGCCAGTCGATGGCGTTCTTGAGTGAGGCCGGCACGGTTCCGTTGTGCTCCGGGGTGACCAGCAGCAGGGCGTCGGCGTCATTCGCGGCGGCGCGGAGCGCGGCGGCAGCAGCCGGAACCTGGCCTTCGACGTCGATGTCCTCGTTGTAGAACGGGATGTTGCCCAGGCTTTCGTGGATGACAACTTCAACCTGCTCGGGCGCGTTCAGCTGGATGGCCTCGGCGAGCTTCTGGTTGGTGGATTCGGCGCGCAGGCTGCCGACCAGTGTAAGTACGGTGCTCTTGGACATGTGAACTCCTAGTATCTGGCCGCGGGAGGGATCCGCCGGCTGTTTGGTTTGCGGAGGCTGTTGGTGCCTTCATCCATGCTAAACGGACTGCGGTCCGCATATTATTCCCGGGGCTAGAATATTTCTTGTGAGCCTCATCCCAATCCGCTCCGGATCGCCGCTCGGCGGGGAAGCGGAACGCAGCGACGCCGCCCGAAACCGGGAGCTGCTGCTCAAGGCTGCCCGCGAACTCATTGAGGAGTGCGGTGCGGACGGCCTCACCATGGACAGGCTGGCCGGGCGCGCCGGCGTCGGCAAGGGCACGGTCTTCCGGCGGTTCGGCTCCCGCGCGGGGCTCATGATGACGCTGCTCAGCGACTCGGAGGCCGCATTCCAGGGCCGGTTCATGTTCGGGCCCCCGCCCCTGGGCCCCGGGGCGCCGCCGCTGGACCGGCTTGTGGCGTTCGGCGCGGAACGGATCGCCTACGTGCTGGAGTTTGGCGAGCTGGCCCGGGCCGCGGACGCCTCCGCCTACAACCGCTACGACGTGCCGGCCGCCGTCCTGTGGCACCGGCACATCGAAATGCTCCTGCAGGCCGCGGGCGTCACCGCCGATCCCTGGCTGATGGCGATGTCGCTGAGCTCAACCCTGGACCCGGAGCGGCTGCTGTACGCGGTGCGGGTCCACCATGTGGCCCCGGAACGGCTCGCGGAGTCATGGCGCGAACTCGTCACGCGCGTGGTCAGCTGCCCCGGAGGCGTCCCCCGCCCGGACGGCGTGTCTCAACCGGACGAAGGCTAGTCCATGGCGCCCCGTCCGGCCAGTCAAATCAATCCTCGTGATTTATTCATAACGATCTGGTACAGGACGCCCGTGTTTCCGCTTTTAGGCACCGTGGAGGGTTCCCCATATGTGGTAGTTTCCTCTGGAATGTGACCCGCAACATAGTCCACAAGGACAAGGCCCCCAGGGCCTGCGGGCGGCCAGACACCCGCTGGCCATGATCCCGGATCGGCGGCGGAACCCCTGCCGGTCCGGGAGATAACGGAAGGATCACCTGCTGTGAATGCTGATATGACACCGGCCCGGGGCGGCTCATCCGAGGAGCCGCCGTCACTGCGCGGCGCGGGACTGGCACCGGCGATCCGGAGCTAGGCAGACATGTTCCGTTACCTCGCCAAAAGGGCAGCCACCTACCTGCTCATGATCTTCCTGACTACGACGGCGGGGTACTTCCTGGCCGTCAGTACGCTTCAGCCCGCGCTGCTGGAGCAGGAACGCATTCCACGGCCGACGCCCGAGCAGGTGACAAACTCCTTCCGGCTCAAGGGCCTTGATCCGACTCTCAGCCCCTGGGAACGCTACGTCGACTGGCTGACGGCAGTGGTCACGCGCTGGGACTGGGGACGAAGCCCCAACGGCGCCTTCATCAACGCCGAGTTCGGTGACCGCGTGTGGATTTCCACCCGGCTGTTCCTGGCCTCCATCGTCCTGACCCTCGTCATCGGGGTTGCGCTGGGTGTGTACACCGCCGCCCGGCAGTACAAGTTCCAGGACCGTGTGATCACGTCCTACAGCTACCTTGTGTACATCGTGCCTGCGCCGATCGCCTACTTCCTGGTGCAGCTCGGCGCCATCAACGTCAACGAAACCATCGGCGAACGGATCTTCTTCGTCACCGGAATTTCCACGCCCGGGCTGGAAGGCAGCGCCTGGGTCCAGTTCGTTGACATGGTGGCCCACTACACGGTGCCCACCCTGGCCATCACCCTGGTGGGCTGGGGCACGTACCAGATCGCCCAGCGCCAGTATCTGCTGGACAACGTCAACGCGGATTTCGTCCGGACGGCCCGGGCCAAGGGACTCACCCGAAACCAGGCCATCGCCCGCCATGCCCTGCGCGTCTCGTTCATCCCGGTGGCGCAAAGCATCGCCTTCACCATTCCGGCCATCTTCGCCGGTGGCTTCTTCGCAGAGAAGATCTTCGCGTGGCCGGGTGTGGGTTCGTGGAGCATCGACGCCATCGCCCTGCAGGACGTCAACGCGGCCACGGCCACCCTCGCGTACGGTTCGGTGATCTTCGCCATCGGCGCGATCCTCGCGGACTTCGCCACTACCCTTGTCGACCCGAGAGTGCGGGTGCAGTAGCCATGACCAACCTGAACGCGATCGACCCCGCCGCCGTGGCCGAGGAAGCAAGGATAGAGAACGACGACGTCGTGATCGCCAAGTCCGCGATCATCCTGCGGCGCTTCCTGCGGAACAAGACCGCCGTGGCCGGCCTGGTCATCTTCCTCGCCTTAACGGTCTTCTCCTTCGTGGGAGGCATCCTCTCCCCCTGGGACAAGGAAACCATCGACCCCTTCAACATCGGCATGCCGCCGTCCGGGGAGCACCTCCTGGGTACGTCCCAGGCCGGCATCGACCTCTACGCCCTGATGGTGGAAGGCACTCGGATCTCCATCCTCATCGGCCTGGTGGTCGGCCTGGTCTCGGTGCTGATCGCCGCCGTCTACGGCTGCACCATGGCCTACTTCGGCGGCAAAGTGGACAAGGTGATGCTCTTCATCCTCGAAGCCCTCATCATGATGCCGGCACTGCTGGTCGTGGCGGTCGCCACCAGCGGCGGCGGCAACGGCCTCCGGGAAAACCTGCCCAGCTGGCTGCTGCTGATCATCGTGCTCCTGGTCTTCAGCTGGATGGGCACCGCCCGGCTGATCCGCTCCCTGTCGATGTCGCTCATGCAGCGGGACTTCGTCAAGGCAGCCCAGTACATGGGCATCCCGGCCCGCCGGATCGTCTGGCGGCACCTGGTCCCCAACATCGGATCGCTGCTGGTCCTGGACGTCACCCGCGGCGTCACCGGCGCCATCCTGGCCGAAGTCGCGTTCTCCTTCATCGGCATCGGCATCAAGGTCCCTGACGTCAGCCTGGGCGTCCTCATCAACCAGGCAACGTCCCAGGTCCAGACGTTCCCGTGGATGTTCTGGGTCCCGCTCGTGGTGATGTTCCTGCTGACCGGTTCGCTGGCCATGATGAACGACGGCCTGCGCGACGCCTTCGATCCCAGCTCCAGCTCCGTCGGCAGCGCCAAAAAGACTGCAGGGAAGAGGAACAAATGAGCCGCGAAACCACCGCCGGCGCCGAAATGACCGCCGAGCGCCTGCACGTCGCCGGGTTGCATGCCGCAGGTGACGGCGCGGCAGGGGCCGTCCTCTCCGTCCGGGACCTGAACGTCCGGTTCAACTCGGAGAACGGCGTGGTCCACGCCGTCCGGGGCGTCGACTTCGACCTCCTGCCGGGCAAGACGCTCGGCATCGTGGGCGAGTCCGGTTCAGGCAAGTCCGTGACCTCCCTGGCCATCATGGGCCTGCTGCCCACCACCGCCGAAATCAGCGGCTCGGTGAAGCTGAACGGCAAGGAACTGCTGGGCCTCAGCGACAAGGCCATGTGCCGGTACCGCGGCAACGACATCGCCATGGTGTTCCAGGACCCGCTCTCCTCCCTGACCCCCGTGTACACGGTGGGCCACCAGATCATCGAGGCGCTGACGGTCCATCACCCGAAGATGAGCAACCAGGCCAAGGAAGCCCGCGCCGTCGAACTTCTGGGCATGGTGGGCATTCCCAGCCCGAAGGACCGCCTGAAGGCGTTCCCCCACGAGTTTTCCGGCGGCATGCGCCAGCGAGTCATGATCGCGATCGCGATCGCCAACAACCCGCGGGTGCTCATCGCGGATGAGCCGACGACGGCGCTGGACGTCACGATCCAGGCGCAGGTCCTGGAGGTGCTGCACACGGCGCAGGAGGAGACCGGCGCCGCCGTCGTCATGATTACGCACGATCTTGGCGTGGTGGCCGGCATGGCGGACGACATCATGGTGATGTACGCGGGAAAGCCGGTGGAGACCGGCAGCGTGGACGATATCTACTACAGCCCGCGGATGCCGTACACCATGGGCCTGCTGGGCGCAGTGCCCCGCGTGGACATTGCCGAAAAGGCTTCGCTGGTGCCTATCGAAGGCATCCCGCCGAACCTGATCCACGAGCCCACCGGCTGCTCCTTCGCCCCGCGCTGCCCGCTGGTGAGCGACGCCTGCCTGAAGGGGGAACCGGAGCTGTGGCCGGTGAGCGGTCCGCGGGGAGCGGGAAGCGGCATGGCCGGCAGCGGTGCCCACAAGGCGGCCTGCATCAAGACCGACTCACTGGGTGCCGAAGTGGACGTCCACGAGATCTTCCACGCCCCGGCCGTGCCGGTCTCGCGTTTCGATGCCGTCCCGCGGCTTGAACGCAGGAAGGTCCTGGAACTGAGGGACGTCAGGAAGCACTTCCCGCTCCTGAAGGGGTCGCTCATCAAGCGCCGGATCGGCACCGTGAAGGCCGTGGACGGGCTGAGCTTCGACATCCGCGAGGGCGAGTGCTTCTCCATCGTGGGCGAGTCCGGCTGCGGGAAAACCACCACCCTGCTGGAAATCATGGAGTTCCACAAGGACCAGGACGGCGAGGTGACCATCGGCGGGCTGAGCAACAAGGCTGCCTCCGATGCCCGGACCAAAACCGCCATGCGCAAGGAACTCCAGATGGTGTTCCAGGATCCCACCGGTGCGCTGGACCCGCGCTTCACCGTCTTTGAGGTCCTGTCCGAGCCGCTCGAAAACGCCGGCCTGGACAAGCCCGCGATCCGGAAGCGGATCATGGAACTGATGGAACTGGTGGGCCTCCAGCCGGACCACGTCAACCGGTTCCCCAACCAGTTCTCCGGCGGCCAGCGGCAGCGCATCGGCATCGCCCGCGCGCTTGCGGTGAACCCCAAGCTGGTGGTCCTCGACGAACCCGTGTCCGCCCTCGACGTCTCCGTCCAGGCCGGCGTCATCAACCTCCTGGACAAGCTGCGCGCGGAACTCGGCCTGAGCTACCTCATGGTGGCCCACGACCTGTCCGTGGTGCGGCACATCTCCAACCGCGTGGCAGTGATGTACCTGGGCAAGATCGTGGAAATTGGCGACGTGGACAACGTGTTCGACAACCCGCGCCACCCGTACACCCGGGCACTCCTGTCCGCAATCCCGGTGCCGGACCCGCAGCTGGAACGAACCCGCGAACGCATCATCCTGCAAGGCGACCTCCCGTCGCCGCTCGATGCGCCCAAGGGCTGCAATTTCGCCACCCGCTGCCCGGTGTTTGCCGCGCTCCCTGCCGCGAAACAGGAAAAATGCCTCACCCTCGAGCCGCCGCTGGAACCGGTCTCTTCGCCGCAAGCGGCCCCGGCCACCGCGGCCACTGCCGCCGCGGCCACTGCCGCCGCGGCCGTCCGGGCGGCCCGGGCGGCCGTCCAGACCGCCGACCAGCAGTTCGCCTGCTTCTTCCCGGACGGTGAACTCGACGCGGACATGCTTGTTGTCCACGACAGCCCCTAACTTGCCCGATCCCCAAAGCACCAACTCTCGCACCAAAGAATGAAGGGAAAACAATGAAGAATCTGACCAAGATTGGCGGGGTGGCCGCTGTAGCGGCAGCGCTCGCGCTCACCGGCTGTGGCGGAGGCGGGACTCCCACGGGTCCCGACGCAGGCAAGGGCCAGGAAGCCGGCAGTGACCTCACCAAGCTGATCAGCATTAACGCCAAGGATGCCAAGGACCTGGAACCCGGCGGCACCGTGACGCTTCCGCTGGGCAACATCGGTCCGGACTTCAACGGCTTCTCCAACAACGGCAACAGCGCGGACAACACCGCACTGCACCGCCCCATCGACCAGGCCGGCACCTGGGGCTGCTGGAACTTCGACTTCGACGGCACGGCGACTCCGAACAAGGACTTCTGCGAAGACGTCAAGAGCGAAGTCAAGGACGGCAAGCAGACCATCACCATCAAGGTGAACGAAAAAGCCACCTACAACGACGGCACGCCGATCGACGTCAAGGCCTTCCAGAACACCTGGAACATGCTCAAGGGCGAAAACAAGGACATCGACATCGTCAGCTCCGGCGCCTACGAGTTTGTTGATTCCGTGAAGGCCGGCTCCAGTGACAAGGAAGTGGTGGTCACCACCACCCAGCCCGTCTACCCGCTGGATGCCCTCTTCACCGGCCTGATCCACCCGGCCGTGAACACTCCCGAGATATTCAACACCGGGTTCACCGGCGACATGCACCCGGAGTGGATGGCAGGACCCTTCAAGCTGGACAAGTACGACAGCGCCGCCAAGACCGTGACCCTGGCCCAGAACGACAAGTGGTGGGGCAACAAGCCTGTCCTCGACAAGGTGGTGTTCCGCCAGCTCGAGAGCAGCGCTGCGATCGCCGCCTTCAAGAACGGCGAGATTGACGGCGTTTCCGCGAACACCATCACCCCGTACAAGCAGCTGGACGGCACCAAGGATTCCGAGATCCGCCGCGGCCAGCGGCTCTTCGCCGGCGGCCTGAATCTCAACGCGCAGAAGGCTCCGCTCACGGACGTCGCCATCCGTAAGGCAATCTTCACCGCCGTGGACCGCGAAGCCCTGCGCAAGGTCCGCTTCAACGGTCTGAACTGGGAAGAAACCAGCTCCGGCTCCATGATGCTGCTTCCGTTCTCCAAGTACTACCAGGACAACTACCCGGCCACGGAATCCGGTGCAGAAGCAGCCAAGAAGGTGCTGACCGATGCCGGCTACAAGCCCAACGCTGCGGGCATCATGGAGAAGGACGGCGTTCCGGCCGCCTTCAAGATCAGCAACTTCGGCGACGACCCCACCACCCTGGCATTCGTGCAGACCCTGCAGAAGCAGCTCCAGGCCGGCGGCATGGACGTAGGGATCGACCAGCGCGCCTCTGCCGACTTCGGCAAGGTCCTGGGCAGCCGCGACTTCTTCCTGAGCGTCTCCGGCTACACCGTGGGTGCCGACGCAACGGACGCCGTCAAGCAGTTCTACGACTCCAAGACCAACGAAAACGAGCTGGGCGACGCCGAGCTGGATGCCGAGATCAAGGCGCTCAGCAGCATTGAAGACAACGCCGAGCGCAACAAGGCGGCCATGGAAGTTGAAAAGAAGCACATGGCCAAGTACTTCTCCATGGGTGTTGTGATGAACGGCCCGCAGATCTCCTTCGTCCGCACCGGCCTGGCCAACTACGGCCCGTCCCTGTTCAAGAGCCTGTCCCAGGTTCCGGACTGGACCACCCTCGGCTGGGAAAAGAAGTAACCATAGCCTGACAGCAGTAACGCCAGGGCCGGCATTCCCGTGATCTGTTCACACGAACTCTTCACGCGGGGTGCCGGCCTTCGCCGTCCCCGCGGGGGCGTGCGGGGGTAGCGTTGGACCATGAGCACTGAAGCAACCCCCGGCACCGGCCCGGGCAAACCCGCGATCCGGACGGCGGTCGCCGGCTTCGGCCTCTCGGGCCGCGTGTTCCACGCGCCGCTGATCGCCGCCAATCCGTCATATTCCCTGGACGTTATTTCAACGTCCGACGCCGGCCGGCAGGCTGAGGCGTCCGCCGGTTACCCTGCCGCCCGCCTCGTGAACACCCCGGCCGACATCCTGGGGCTGGCCGAGGACCTTGACCTGGTGGTCCTGGGGACGCCGCCGGCCACCCACTACCCGCTGGCGAGGGCCGCGCTGGAGGCGGGGCTCGACGTCGTCGTCGACAAGCCCTTTGCGGTGCGCAGCAGCGAAGGGCAGGAGCTCCTGGAGCTTGCCGCCCGGCTGGGGCGGGTGCTGACCGTCTTCCAGAACCGCCGCTGGGACGGCGACTACCTGACGGTGAAGGGCTTGCTGGAAAGCGGCGTGCTGGGCGGCGTGACCCGGTTCGAATCGCGGTTCGAGCGCTGGTCCCCGGAGGTCTCGAAGGCGTGGAAAGCGGAAGCCACGGCGGACGACGGCGGCGGGGTGCTCTTCGATCTCGGCACGCACCTCATCGACCAGTCGCTGCAGTTGTTCGGCCCGGCGACGGTGGCGCATGCGGAACTCCGGGCCCGGCGGCCGGGCGAAAGGACCGACGATGACGTGTTCGTGGCGCTGCAGCATGATTCGGGCGTGGTCAGCCACCTCTGGATGAACATGCTCTGCGCCCAGCAGGGACCGCGGTACCGGCTCCTGGGCTCCGAGGGCGGTTTTACCAAGCACGGCGTCGACCCGCAGGAGCCCTACATCGTGGCCGGCGGCAGCCCGCTCGACCCCGAATACGGCATCGAAGACACGGACTGGGCAGGGCTCCTGGGCCGGGACGGCCACCTGGACCGCCTGCCCACCGAGCGCGGCGCCTACCCGGAGTTCTACCGGCTCCTCGCGGCCAAGATCCACGACGGCGGCACGGCCTCGCCCCTGCCGCTGCCTGTGGACCCGGCCGGCCCCATCGAGGTCCTCAAACTCATCGAACAAGCACGGGAACTGGCGACGGCGACGGCTTAACCAAAACTGCGCTAGACGACAGACATCCGGCAGCGTGCGTCTAAGCGACGAAAGAGCGAGCACGCCGAGGATGTGTGTCGTCCAGCGCAGCCGGACGAACTAAGGTTTACGCGGAGACCAGCTCGTGCCAGTCGGCTACGAGCGGCAGGTTGTGCGCTTCGGAGACCGAGTGGTGCGCCACGTGGCCGGCGGCAATGTTGAGGCCGGCGGCCAGTGCGGGGTCCTTCTCGAACGCGGCCTTGACGCCGAGGTTGGCGAGGGCCACGCCGTAGCGCAGGGTCACGTTCGTGAGTGCGTACGTGGACGTGTTGGGAACGGCGCCGGGCATGTTTGCCACGCAGTAGAAGATCGTGTTGTGGACCCGGTAGGTGGGCTCCTGGTGCGTGGTGGGGTGGGTGTCTTCGAAGCAGCCACCCTGGTCCACGGCGATGTCCACGAGGACGGAGCCGGGCTTCATCCGGGAGACGAGTTCGTTGGTGACCAGCTTGGGTGCCTTGGCGCCCGGGATAAGCACGGAGCCGATCACGAGGTCCGCGTCCACCACGGACTTTTCGATTTCGTACTTGTTGGACGCGACCGTCTTCAGCCGTCCCTGGTACAGGGCGTCGAGTTCGCGGAGGCGGTTGATGTTGATGTCCAGGATGGTGACGTCGGCGCCGAGGCCCAGGGCCATGGCGGCGGCGTTGGTACCGGCCACGCCCGCACCGAGGACAACCACCTTGGCGGGGCGGACGCCCGGGACGCCGCCCAGCAGTACGCCCTTGCCGCCGGCGGGTGCCATCAGCGAGGTGGCGCCGACCTGGACGGACAGGCGGCCGGCCACTTCGGACATCGGGGCCAGGAGCGGCAGGGTGCGGCCTTCCTGGACGGTCTCGTAGGCGATGGCGGTGACGCCCGAGTTGATGAGCTCGCGGGTCAGTTCCGGCTCGGCAGCCAGGTGGAGGTAGGTGAAGAGGATCAGGCCCTTGCGGAAGCGGTGGTATTCCGCGGCAATGGGCTCCTTGACCTTCATGACCATGTCGGCGCGCGCCCAGACATCGTCGGCTTCGATGACGATTTCGGCGCCGGCGATGGCGTATTCCTCGTCAGTGATTCCGGAGCCCAGGCCTGCGCCGCGTTCCACCAGAACGGTGTGGCCGTGGGTGCGGAATTCGTGGACTCCGGCGGCGGTGATGGCCACGCGGAATTCGTTGTTCTTGATCTCTTTGGGGACGCCGATGATCATTTCTTGGGCTCCATCGTTGGTGGGCTTTGTGGGCCGGATGTGCGGGGAATCTGGTACTTCCAGAATAAATCCGCATGTGAGGTAGCCGACACGATGCCGCAGTTCGGACAAGGTGTCTTCCGCTTGTTTCAGGGGTTTTCCCGCCCGCGGCCTAGACATCTGTCGAGTGGTGAAGCGTCAGGTGTCGCCTGGTGTCCGTTCACGTTCCGTCGGCGCCGGGCAGTAAGGTGGCACCATGCACCAGCAGGATGTGGAACAGCTCGTTGAGCAGGTGGCCGAGAAGCTCGGCCGTGGACTTTCGCTGGAGGATCTCGACGGCGTCCTGCTCGCCTACAGCTCCAACCAGTCGCACGCGGACCGCGTCCGCGTGAACTTCCTGCTCAGCAAGCGTGTGCCGGCGGATGTGAAGGCGTGGCAGCTCTCGCACGGGATCGCGACAGCGGTGCGTCCCGTCGTCGTGCCCGCCAACGAGGAGCTGGGCATGCTGGGACGCGTCTGCGTCCCGCTGCTGGTGCGCGGCTTCCGCGTGGGCTACCTGTGGGTGCAGCAGGACATCGAAGACCAAAGCGCGACGGCGATCCTCACCCAGCTGCCCGGCGTCCGGGACGAACTCGAGCTGCTGTCCGGACTTCTCCTGGAGTCGAACACCGCTGAATCGGAATTCAGGCGCCGCAGGGAGCAGGAGTTCCTGAGCGCGTGCCGGGGCGAAACGAATGCGGTGGCAGCTGTGGGCGGGTGGAAGGAAGTGCAGGGGCGCGGTCCGTGGCAGCTGGTCACCGTGCTCGACGCCGACGGCTGGGCGGAGGGATCCGATCCCATCGCCTCAACGCTGATCCACCGTTCCGCGGCGCTGCAGGCCACCATCGGCGTGGACGCGGCGCTGTTCAGCGCAGGCACGGAAACACATGCGGTGGTCCTGTTCCGGGAGTCCACCGGGCGTGCGGCCCACGCACAGGTGCTGGTGCACTACCAGCTTGAACTCGCCAAGCGGTCCGGCCGGCCGGTGCGCCGGATCATCCTCGGCACGAGTGAGGGCTTCGCCAAGCCGCGCGAACTGGCGGATGCTTACGCCCAGTCCAGGCAGGCTGCCCAGGCCGCAGCCGTGGACCCGCAGCTGGGCGAGCTGGTGGATTGCCGGGCCACGGGCGTCTACCAGCTGCTGGCTTCGGCAGGCGGCGGCGCCGGGGCGTGGACCGACGCCGGCTCCGTCTACTCGCGCATCCTCGAAGACCACGACCGGAACGGCGAGCTGCTCCCCGTGCTGGAACTCCTGTACGACAACGACGGGTCCGTGCAGGACGTCGCCACCAAGCTGCACCTGCACCGGAGCAGCATCTACAACCGGCTGGGCCGCATCCGGCAGGTACTGGGCGTGGACCCGCTGAAGGGCATGGTTCGGCTGGAACTCCACGCGGCGCTCAAGGCCCGCCGCTGGTCCGGGCGGCCCCGGATTTAACTCCCGGTCCCTACTCGCCGAAGACCTTCCGGGCCAGGAAGTCGTTGCGGAATTTATGCTCCGGGTCCATCCGTTCGGCAAGGTCCTTGAAGTCGGCGAAGCGCGGGTAGAGTCCTGCGAGCGAGTCGGCGCCCGCATGGAACAGCTTGCCCCAGTGCGGGCGGGCGCTGAATGGCGCAAGTGCCTCCTCCATCACCGGGAGCAGCTCCTCCACTTCGGCCTGCCGCTGCTTCCAGGTGAAGTGGAATCCCACCGAATCCTGGCCGTACGCCGTGCTGAGCCAGAGCCGGTCTGCTGCCACGGTGCGGATTTCCGACACGAGCAGCAACGGCGTGATCCGGTCCGAGAGGGCGCGCAGTTCCGCAATGGCGGCCACGGCGTCCTCGCGGCGGACGAAGAACTCGCTCTGGAGTTCCTCGCCACTGCTTGGCGTGAACGCCATCCGGAAGTGGGCCAGGCGCTCCGACCACGGCCCGGGGACTCCGAGCTGCCCGGTGCAGTTTTCGGCCGAAACTCCGGGCAGGGGGTGCCTGGCAACCGTGGCACGGGTGCCGCCGAAGAACGTCCCGCCGCGGTACGCCGGCAGGCCGGAGCCGGCAGCGTCGGCGCCCGGCACGCGGCTCTTCAGCCAGGACTGGGCGAGGGCGTCACCGCTCCAGTCCGTAAACAGGCTGACGCTGTACGCGCTGGAGGTGGCGGCGTCGAAATCCTCCAGCACCATCTCCCACGGAAGTGCTTCAAAGACGTCCTGCCGGACCATAAAGGTGGGTTCGATGTCCAGGGTCACCTTGGTGACCACGCCCAGCGCGCCGAGGCCCACGACGGCGCCGTCAAAGTCGGGCGAGCCGCCCCGGCTGAGATGGTGGACGGTTCCGTCCGCTGCCACGATTTCCAGCCCCGCCACGGAGGTTGCCAGGTTTCCGTTGGCATCCCCGGAACCGTGGGTGGCGGTCGCGATGGCGCCGGCCACGGAGATGTGCGGAAGGGAGGCGAGGTTGGGCAGCGCAAAGCCGTTGGTCTCCAGCTTTTCCGCGAGCGTGCCGTAGCGGGTCCCGCCGGATACCGTGACGGTGCGTGCGGCGGCGTCGATGCGGATGCCCGGGTCCAGGTCCTCCAGCGAGATAAGGGAGCCGGGGGAGTCGGCGATGTCGTTGAAGGAGTGCCGGGAGCCGAGTGCGCGGATCTTCGAGGCGCCGGCCACCACTTCCTGGACTTCCTCGAGAGTGCGTGGGCGGTGGATGGCAGCCGCGGTGTAGCGGTAATTGCCGGCCCAATTCAGTTCCGGCACGGCCCCGCGGGTCATGCTGGAGCTGACCGGGTGGCTGTCCAGTCCGGGCAGTTCGGTGGCCTCAGTGCGCATCGCATCCCTTTCGCGCCGGACCAACGTCCACCGGCGGTTGTGTTATCGCTAACAATTCTGCTGACCGGGTCCGCCACGTGTCAATGGCATTCCGCCGTTCAGACGTAGGCCGGGATCCGGGGCGGACGCTGGCGATTGCGCCCGGCTATGACGAGCCGCCGTCGCGCTCGGCAGCTTCGCGGCGGCGCCGGGCTAGATGGCTTTCCAGGCCCTTGGAGACCGCGACGAAGGCCACGCAGCTCGCCGTAAACGCGGCCGTGTCGTTCAGTCCCATGACCCGTCCGAGGGCGGCAGTCAGCAGCATCGCGGCGAATCCCGCCACAATATGCCACCCTCTGAACTTACCCACGAATAAAGGGTAACCCCGGCCTTTACGGCGTTTTGGCGAAGAACGGGGATCGTTGCTTGATCCTTATCACTGCTTCACAAATTGCGTCCGGCGCTACATCAAACCCGCTCGTCGGGGCCGGCCGCCTTGGCCTTCTTCTGCGTTTCCAGCCATTCCATGACGGCCGCCAGCCTGATCCGCCGGTGCGTGCCGCGGTACTCCACGGGAATTTCCCCGCGGTCCGTCATATTGCGAAGGTACGTGTGCGAAATCCCGGCGAGTTCAGCGGCCTGGGAAGTGGTCAGCATTTCCTCAACGCTGCTGACCGTGACGGCTTCGCCGCGGCTGAAGCGGCTCAGGAGGTCCACGACGGCGTCCCGTGCCTGGGGCGGCAGCCGGTGGACCGTGCCGTCCACAAACACCGTGATGTCGTGACTGTCGTTAAGGGCGTGCTTCAGCTTCAAGGCTTCATCGCCGGGGAGCCCGGCGGTCACGCGGGGAGCAATCAGTGCCATGCGGAAATCCTAGCGCCCCCGCGCGACCCGGCCTTGTCCTGTGATCCGGAAACCGGCGGCGCTATTCGGCGTCGAGGTCCGTCTCCAGGAGCGCGACCAAGGAATCCAGCGCCTGGTCCGCGCCGTCGCCGTCGGCCCGGAGTACCACGACGTCCCCCTTGGCCGCCCCCAGCGTCATGAGCGAAAGGATGCTGGCGGCGTCGAGGGCCTCGTCCGCCGGCTCGCCCTGCATGGAAATGGTGACGTCAACGCCGGCATTGCCGGCCGCCTCGGCAAAAAGTGCGGCCGGGCGGGCGTGCAGGCCGGATCGGCTGGCGATGGTTGCGGTACGTTCGGGCATTGCTTCTCCTGAAAGGGTTATGAGTGGGCGGCGGCCGTTAGAGGCCGAGTTCGTTGAGGACGGGCAGCTTTTCGCGCACCCAGGCCCGGGCTTCGGTGGCACTCGGTGCGGACAGCGCCAGTTTGGCCAGGTCCTGCGCTTCGGCCAGTGTGACGGTCTTGAGCACGGCGGCCACAGCCGCCAGCGAGCGTGCGGTCATGGACAGTGTGGTGACACCCAGTCCCGTCAGCACGACGGCGAGGGCGGGATCCGCTGCCGCTTCGCCGCAGACGCCCACGGGTTTGTTGTGGCCCTCGGCGCGCGAGCCTTCCACAGTGAGGCCAACAAGGCGCAGCACGGCGGGCTGCCAGGGGGTGTTCAGCGCGGCCAGCGGGCCGAGCTGCCGGTCGGCGGCCATGGCGTACTGCGTGAGGTCGTTGGTGCCGAGGCTGGCGAAGCCCACCTCGCGCAGGATGGATTCGGCGGTCAGGGCGGCCGAGGGGACCTCCACCATTACGCCAGGGGTCTTGATCCCGGCGTCGGCGCACATGGAGGCGAAGCGCGCGGCTTCTTCCGCCGTGGAGATCATCGGGGCCATGACCCACACGTCCGCCTCGGACTGCTTCTCGGCCAGCGCGATGGCTTCCAGCTGACGGTCCAGGACGCCGGGCGTGGTGAAGTCCGTGCGGTAGCCGCGGACGCCCAGGGCGGGGTTGGGCTCAGTGGAGTCGGTCAGGAAGGGCAGCGGCTTGTCGGCGCCGGCATCGAGCGTCCGCAGCACAACCTTCTTGCCCGGGAAGGCATCGAAGACGCTCTTGTAGGCCGCGGCCTGCTCTTCCACGGAGGGCTCGGTGTCCCGTTCCAGGAAGCAGAATTCGGTGCGGAAGAGCCCTACGCCCTGCGCGCCGAGTTTGGCTGCCGCTTCGGCATCCTTGCCGCCGCCGACGTTGGCGAGGAGGGGCACCAGGTGCCCGTCCGCCGTCGCGCCCGTTCCGCTGAATTCGGCGAGCAGGGAAGCGGTGGCCGCCCAGGCTTCTGCTGCGGCACGCAGGGAATCGTCGGGCTCGGCCGTGATGGTACCGGCCGCGCCGTCCACATAGACTTCCATGCCGTCCGGGAGCTGGTCCACACCGACTGCCGCCACAACGGCCGGCAGGCCAAGGGAGCGGGCGATGATGGCCGTGTGGGACTGGGGTCCGCCGCCCGCCGTGACGAGAGCCAGGACCTTGTTCGGGTCCAGGGTGGCGGTGTCGGCCGGCGCCAGGTCTTCGGCCACCAGGACGAACGGCGTGTTGGAGGCGGGGATTCCGGGTGCGGGCACGCCGCGCAGCTCGGCGACGATCCGGGCGCGCACGTCCAGGACGTCGGTGGCGCGCTCGGCCATGTAGCCGCCCAGGTTGTGGAGCATTTCAGAAACGGAGGAGCCGGACTCCCAGATGGCGCGCTCACTCGAGACGCCGCGGGCAACCAGTTTGGCCGCGCCCTTGATCAGCATGGTGTCCTTGGCCATCAGTGCCGTGGCCTCCAGGACGGCCTTGCCGTCGCCCGTGGCGTGGGCGGCGCGTGCCTTCAGCTCGTCATGCACGGCCTGCGATGCCGTCTTGAGGGCGGCAGTGGCGTCCTCGGCCGTGACTCCGGCGGGCAGTTGCTCGCCCGCTGGCGGTTCACTGATGGGCTTGGGCATTTGGCGGATGGTGCCGATGATGCGGCCGGGGCTGACGCCTACTCCTGGGAAGTTCTGCACTGAAGGTCCTCATTCTCTGCCGGTAAGCAGGCCCCGCCGTTCGTCTGCCCGGGCGGTTGCCCGGACCGTCGCAACGGCTACGTCCGACGGCGTTTGCGGTGCCTGAAAAAATTGTATGTGATGCACTTCATATAGCGTTGCTATAGGTGCTAGGGTAGCGGTTATGAGTTTCGATGGCCAGCTTCCGCCCAAAGTTCGGCTGCTGCGTGCGGCCGCCGAGCTGCTGGCCAAATCGGCGGGCGCGGCCGTTTCAACCCGCCAGATCACGCAGCTGGCAGGAGTCTCGGCGCCGACGCTCTACCACCACTTCGGTGACAAGGAAGGGCTGTTCGACGCCGTCGTCGCGGCGGGGTTCGAAGAGTACGTGGCCGGTGAACGCGATTTCGCGCCGTCCGGCCAGCCGCTGGAAGATATCCGGCGGATGTGGGACAACCATGTCCAGTTCGGGCTGAACCAGCCGGAACTCTACCTGGTCATGTTTGGCAACATTCGCCCTGAGAGCCGCCCGGCCATCGTCGCCGATGCCGAGGCCCTCATGGAGGAAATGCTGAACAAGGCTGCGGTGGCGGGGCAGCTGAACGTCCAGCCGCGTGAGGCAGCCAGGAGCATCCTGGCGGCGAACGTGGGCGTGACGCTCATGCTGATCGCGGAGCCTGCCGCGGACCGGAACCTTGAACTATCCACCATGACCCGGGACGCCATGATTTTTGCGGTGTCCGCGGAACAGGCCAGCGGCACCCCGGAAGACTCCGGAAAGTCGTCGGTCGTGGTGGCAGCAATCGCCCTGAACGCCGCGCTCCAGGCGTCGCACTCGGACCAGCTCTCCAGCTCGGAACTCAAGCTCTTTCTCGAATGGCTCCACCGGATCTCCACCAGTTCCTCCAGCTAAGTCGTCGAAAATATCGGACCATCCTGCGGTGCAGCAGGAATCACGGTTAGGAAATCACATGGCAACAGAGACAGTTGCAAAACCCCGCACCAGCCTGCGGGTTGGCGTCCAGAAATTCGGGACGTTCCTGTCCGGAATGATCATGCCGAACATCGGCGCCTTCATCGCCTGGGGCATCGTCACGGCCTTCTTCATTCCGGCCGGCTTCACTCCCAATGAAGAACTGGCCAAGCTCGTCGGGCCAATGATCACCTTCCTCCTGCCGCTCCTGATCGGCTACACCGGCGGACGGATGGTCCACGGCGTGCGTGGCGGCGTCGTCGGCGCGGCCGCAACCATGGGCGTGATTGTCGGTACGGACATCCCCATGTTCATCGGCGCCATGATCATGGGACCGCTGACCGCCTGGATCATGAAGAAGCTGGACAAGGTCTGGGAAGGCCGGGTCAAGCCGGGCTTCGAGATGCTGATTGACAACTTCACTGCCGGCATCGTGGCCGCCCTCATGGCCATCTTCGGCATGCTGGTGATCGGCCCGGTGGTGAAGACTTTCAGCAACGGCGCCAGTGCCGTCGTCGAATGGCTCGTCACCAACGGCCTGTTGCCGTTCACCAGCATCTTCATCGAACCCGCCAAGGTGCTGTTCCTGAACAACGCCGTCAACCACGGGATCCTGACACCCCTCGGCACGGAACAGGCCCTGCAAAATGGCAAGTCCATCCTGTTCCTGCTCGAAGCCAACCCCGGCCCCGGCGTGGGCATCCTGCTGGCCTACATGATTTTCGGCAAGGGCCTGGCCAAGGCGTCAGCCCCCGGTGCTGCCCTGATCCAGTTCGTCGGCGGTATCCACGAAATCTACTTCCCGTTCGTGCTGATGAAGCCCATCATCATCCTCGCCGCAATCGGCGGCGGCATGACCGGCATTTTCACCCTGGTGCTCACCGGCGCCGGACTGCGCTCCCCGGCAGCCCCGGGCAGCATCATCGCCGTCTTCGCCGCGACCGCCAGCGACAGCTACTTCGGGGTGGCACTGTCCGTGCTGCTCGCCGCCACGGTGTCCTTCCTGATCGCCTCCGTGATCCTGAAGTCCAGCAAGACCCCCGTCGGTGAAACCGAGGAGGACAGCCTCAGCGCCGCCACCTCCCGGATGGAAGCCATGAAGGGCAAGAAGAGCTCCGTCTCCTCCACCCTGACCGGCGCGGGAGCAACCACCGCCGTGATGGCAGGTCCCATCAAGAACATTGTGTTTGCCTGCGACGCCGGCATGGGCTCCAGTGCCATGGGCGCCTCGGTGCTGCGGAACAAGATCAAGGCGGCCGGCTTCCCCGACGTCAAGGTCACCAACTCCGCCATCGCCAACCTGAGCGACACCTACGATGTTGTGATCACGCACCAGGACCTGACCGAACGGGCCAAGCCCGCCACGGCCAGTGCCGTGCACGTGTCCGTCGACAACTTCATGAACAGCCCGCGGTATGACGAGATCGTGGAGCTGGTCAAGAGCAGCAACACCGAAGGAGCGGCTGCCCCTGCCGCCGCTGCTGCCGCCCCGGCAACTGCTGAGGCCGCACCTGAGGCCGCACCGCCGTCGGACATCCTGGTGGCAGACAGTGTGATCCTCAACGGCACGGCCACCACCCGTGACGGCGCCATCGACGAAGCGGGCAGGCTCCTGCTGGACCGCGGCGCCGTGGACAGCGGCTACATCGATGCCATGCACGAACGCGAGGAATCCGTGTCCACCTACATGGGCAGTTTCCTGGCCATTCCGCACGGCACCAACGCCGCCAAGGACCACATCATGAAATCCGCGGTGTCCGTGATCCGTTACCCGAACGGCATCGACTGGAACGGCAAGGAGGTCAAGTTCGTAGTGGGCGTCGCCGGCATCAACAACGAGCACCTGCAGATCCTGTCATCCATCGCCAAGGTCTTCACCAACAAGGCCCAGGTGGCCCAGCTTGAGGCGGCCACCACGGTGGACGAAGTGCTGGAACTCTTCGGAAAGGTCAACGCATAGTGAAGGCAGTTCATTTTGGGGCCGGGAACATCGGCCGGGGCTTCGTGGGGCTGCTGCTGCACCAGGCAGGCTACGAGCTCGTGTTCGCCGACGTCGCGGAGGAACTGATCTCGCAGCTCGCCGCCGCGGACAGCTATGACGTCCACGAAGTGGGGGAGAACCCCACGGTCCGTACCGTGGACAACTTCCGGGCGCTCAACTCCGGAACCCAGGAGGCGGACGTCGTGGCGGAAATCGCGACGGCGGACGTGGTCACCACCGCGGTGGGGCCGCACATCCTGAAGTTCGTGGCACCGGTGATCGCCAAGGGCATTGCTGCCAGGGCGGCGGGGCTGGCTCCGCTGCAGGTGATGGCGTGCGAGAACGCCATCAATGCCACCGACATCCTGCGGGACGAAGTGGCGGCTCAATGGGACGCCGCCGCGGGACCGCTCGAGGCTGCGGCCGTGTTTGCCAACACGGCCGTTGACCGGATCGTCCCCAACCAGGAGCCGGGCAACGGCCTGGATGTCACGGTGGAGACGTTCTACGAGTGGGTCATCGACCGCACGCCTTTCGGGGACAATGCGCCGGTCATTCCGGGTGCCACGTTTGTGGACAACCTGGAGCCGTACATCGAGCGGAAGCTGTTCACCGTGAACACCGGCCACGCCTCGGCCGCCTACTTTGGGTTCGAGGCTGGGCTCGGGAAGATCTCCGAGGCCATGGCGGACCAGGACGTCGCCGCCGATGTGCGTGCAGTCCTGGACGAGACCAAGGAGCTGCTGATCCACAAGCACGGCTTCAACCGCGAGGAACAGGAAGCCTACGTCGAGAAGATCCTGGGCCGGTTCACCAACCCGCACCTGCCGGACACCGTGAACCGGGTGGGGCGGGCGCCGCTGCGCAAGCTCAGCCGGCACGAGCGGTTCATCGGCCCGGCGGCGGAGCTGGCCGAACGCGGAATCGTGCCCGAGGCGCTGCTGGGAGCCATTGCGGCGGCCCTGCGCTTCAACGACCCCGCGGACGCCGAAGCAGCCGAGCTGGCGCAGATCGTGGCATCGTCCACGGCTGCGGAGGCCACGGAAAAGGTGACCGGCCTGACCGCCGAGCACCCGCTCTTCGCGGCTGTGGAGGCACTGGTGGAAGAAGTCAAAGCGGAGGCCAAGGTCTAGCGCGCACTTCCCAGAGCCCGACGCTCTCTCACTTTCCGTCGGTTTTTCGGCGACCCTCTCTTAGATCCGGTCCGGTTTACGCAGGCGCTCTCTCACCGCAGTTCATCAGGTGAGAGAGCGTTTGTGGTTTCCGCGCGAAAGGTGAGAGAGCGTTGGGGGCTTGGGGACAGGGAGTGAGAGAGCGTTGGCTGTGGCAGGCTGGGCTGGTGACTTCAGCGCAACATGACCCATCCGCCCTGCTCACCCTCGACGTCGACGGCGGGACCTTCCGCCTCCGCCACGCCACCCGGGCAGACCTTCCCGACATCCTGGAACTCCTGGCCGACGACCAGCTGGGTGCAACGCGCGAGGACAGCTCGGAAATGGCGCCGTACGAGCGTGCCTTCGAGGCGATCGACGGCGATCCGGCCCACCTTCTCGTCGTCGGCGAGCTCCTGGAGACGGGGGAGCCGGGGGAACCGGCCGGGGCGGTTGTCGCCACGTTCCAGCTGAGCTTCATCCCGGGCCTCTCCCGCCGCGGCGCCTGGCGCAGCCAGCTCGAAGCCGTCCGGGTGTCGGCGCGGCTGCGTGGCCTCGGGATCGGAGCGGCCATGGTGCAGTGGGCCGCGGAGGAGTCCCGCCGCCGGGGTTGCGCCCTGATGCAGCTCACCACCGACAAGTCACGCAAGGACGCCCACCGCTTCTACGAACGCCTAGGCTTTGCGGCCAGCCACGAGGGCATGAAACTCACGCTCTAATCCAGTGAGCTGACTTCTTGACTATTAGGTACCCTAACTATTAGGCTACCTAACTATGAGTGATGTTGAACTACCGCCGGCCTCCCTGCAGAACCTCGCCCAGGAATTCCGCGAGGCCCTCAGGCACAGCGTCTACCTGGTCCGCCGCCTCGATAACGAGGGTGAGCTCAGCGCCGCCCAGCTCAGCACGCTCAAGATGCTGCTTCACGACGGCGTCCGCGTGGGTGAGATTGCCCGGAACCTTGGCGTCAAGGTGCCCAGCGCCACCGAGCAGATCATCAAGCTGGAAAAAGCAGACCTTGTGCGGCGCGATCCCGACCCCGACGACTCCCGCGCCGTGCGCGTTGTGCTGACGGCGGAAGGCCGGGCCGCCGTCGCCTCCGCAAACGAGCGGCGCAATGCCGTGATGGCGAAAATCCTGGTGACCCTCAGCGACAGCGAACGTCAGGCACTGGCCGCGGCACTGCCGGTGATCGAAAAAATCAACAGCACCGTTCAGAACTAGAATCCCAGACTTAGGAGAACCCTTCATGGAAGGCCAGCTCGCCGCCACGCGGCCGGCAGTGGAAGAAACCCTCGAGGCTGAAAAGGCCTCCCTGATCAGGCAGCCAAAGGCGGTATGGGCCACGGCGCTCGCTGCCGTGTTCGCCTTCATGGGCATCGGCCTGGTGGATCCGATTCTCCCGGCGATCGCCAAGAACCTGGACGCCACGCCCAGCCAGGTCTCGCTCCTGTTCACGAGCTATTTCCTGGTTACTGCCGTGGCCATGCTGATCACCGGCTTTGTGTCCTCCCGGATCGGCGGCAAGAAGACCCTGCTCATCGGCCTCGCCGTGATCGTGGTCTTCGCCTCCCTGTCCGGACTGTCCGGCAGCGTGGGTGAACTGATCGGCTTCCGCGCTGGCTGGGGCCTGGGCAACGCGCTGTTCGTGGCCACCGCCCTGGCCGTCATTGTGGGCGTCGCGAGCGGCGGCGCGGGGACGGCCATCATCCTCTACGAGGCGGCACTGGGGTTGGGCATCTCCCTCGGCCCGCTGCTCGGCGCCCTGCTGGGCGGCTGGCAATGGCGTGCCCCGTTCTTCGGAACCGCGGTGCTCATGGCCGCAGCCTTCATCGCGCTCATCGCCCTGCTGCCCAAAACCCCGCTCCCGGAGCGGAAGGTCCGGCTCCGCGACCCGTTGCTGGCCCTGGGCCACAAGGGACTGCGCACGACGGCGGCCAGCGGCCTGTTCTACAACTACGGCTTCTTCACCATCCTGGCTTTCACGCCGTTCATCCTCGGCATGGACGCCTACGGAATCGGCGGGGTGTTCTTCGGCTGGGGTGTGTCCGTCGCGGTGTTCTCCGTCTTTGTGGCCCCCGTCCTGCAGAACCGTTTCGGGGCCACAAAGGTGCTGATGGGCACCCTGGCCGTTCTCATGCTTGACCTGGCCGGGCTGGGGCTGGCTGCCGGGCACTCGGTGCCTGCCGTCGTCGTCCTGGTGGTTGTTTCCGGGGCGCTGCTGGGCATCAACAACACGGTCTACACGGAACTGGCCATGGGCGTTTCGGATTCACCGCGGCCGGTGGCGTCTGCCGGGTACAACTTCGTGCGCTGGATGGGTGGCGCCCTGGCACCCTTTGCCGCGGCCCAGCTGGGTGAGCACTTCGGCCCGCAGGTTCCGTTCTTCGCCGGGGCGCTGGCCATGGTGGCGGCCATCGCCGTTGCCTTCGGCGGACGGCGATACCTGGCAGCCCACGAACCCCACGTGGTCTAAGGCGGACCCCCGGAGACAGTCCCGGAGAAGGTCCCGGCGACAGATAAGGCCCATGCTCGCGAAGAGCATGGGCCTTATCTGTCCGCTCGCGCGGGGTGCTGAGAGCGTCGGCTAGACCTTGACGGTCCCCTTCGGCACGAACAGCGTTTCCGCCTGTTCCAGCGACATGCCGTTGGTCTCCGGCACCTTGAACATCACAAAGAAGAACGACGCCGCCGCGAACAGCGCGTACATGGCGTACGTGAGCGGCAGCGAACCTGCCGCCATCACGGGGAAGCTCAGCGTGATGGCGAAGTTGGCGATCCACTGGGCAGCCGCGGCAAGGCCCAGGGCGCGGGCGCGGATCCGGGACGGGAAGATCTCGCCCAGCAGCACCCACACCAGCGGGCCCCAGGAAGCGCCGAAGCTGATCACAAAGACGTTCGCGGCCACCAAGGCAACCGGACCCCAGGCGCCGGGCAGCGAAATCTCCTCGCCCGAGCCGGTGGCCGAGGCGAAGGCCAGGGCCATGGCGCCCAGCGAAACCGCCATGCCCACGGAGCCGGCCAGCAGGATGGGGCGCCGGCCGATGCGGTCCACGAGTGCGATGGCCACCAGCGTGACCAGGATGTTGGTGACGGACGTGGCCACGGAGATGGTGAGCGAGTCCTTCTCCTGGAAGCCCACGGCCTTCCACAGCGTGGTGGAGTAGTAGAAAATCACGTTGATGCCGACGAACTGCTGGAGTACGGACAGCGTGATGCCGATCCACACCACGGCCTGCAGGCCGAACACCTTGCCGCGGAGCGAGCCCTTCTGGCCTGCGAGCTTGTCTTCCTCGATGGCGGACTGGATTTCGCGGATGTGGCGGTCGGTGTCCTCGGACGGGGCGATGGTCTGGAACACCTTGCGGGCCTCGTCCTCTTTGCCCTTGAACACCAGGAAGCGCGGGGATTCCGGCAGGGTGTACGCGATCCAGCCGTACACGACGGCGGGCACGGCGCCGGCGAGGAACATCCACCGCCAGGCGTCGATGCCGAGCCACAGCGGCTGGTCCGCGCCGCCGGCCGTGTTGGCAAACAGGGCGTCGGAGAGCAGGGCGGCAAAAATACCCGTGGTGATGGCAAGCTGCTGGAGCGAGGCGAGCCGGCCGCGGACGTGCCGGGGCGAGATCTCGGAGATGTACGCCGGGGCAATGACCGAGGCCAGGCCGATGCCGAGCCCGCCCACCAGGCGCCAGAAGATGAGGTCCCAGACGCCGAAAGCGAAGCCGGTTCCGGCGGCGCTCACCAGGAACAGGACGGCGCCGAGCTTCATGGCGGGAATGCGGCCGTACTTGTCGGCCACCTTGCCCGCCAGGTAGGCGCCGGCGGCGCAGCCCAGGAGGGCGACGGCCACGGCGAAGCCGGTGACGGCCTCACTGAGGGCGAATTCGCCCTTGATGGCATCTACGGCGCCGTTGACGACGGAGGAATCGAAGCCGAAGAGGAACCCTCCCACTGCTCCCGCGATTGCGAGGCCGATCACCTTGCGGGGAACGCCAGGGCGGCCTTCAGTGCTGGATGTGGACATGGATCTCCCTTGGGCTTTTGACGCGTTGGGTTTTTGGCTGTGCGGACATCGTTGACCACGGAACCGGCCCTGTTGGCCGGCGCACACGCGCTAAACAGTGTGCCACTTCACGCTGTGAGGTTCCACTTAGGGAAGGAGGGCCGACGACGGCGGGTGGTCCCGCCGTCGTCGTCTCCGGCCTGGCCGGGGGCCTCATCCGCGGCGTCACGCTGTGCAGGTTTCTAGCGGCCGTGGCCGACGGCCGTCCCGGACTTCCGCGGAAACGAAACGGCAGGCAGCCCGAAAGGCTGCCTGCCGTGACGTTCGCGCGAACGGGTGGCCTAGTGCGCCGGTACCGACTCCTTGGAGACGGCCTTCGGGTCCGTCAGCTTCTTGTTCGGCAGGGCGAAGCTGATCAGGAAGGCAATACCGGTGAGCACTGCGGCGGTGAGCATCACGGCGTCGATTGACTGCGCGAAGCCCTCGGTGATGGGGCGGGTGAGCACGGGATTGGCCGTGTGCAGCCAGCTGGTGTCGTTGAGGGAATCGTTGGTGGCGCCGTTCTGGAAGAACTCGTAGAGCTTGGCGTTGGCTGGGTCGGCGGCCATGGCGGGGTCCTTGAGGACCTTCAGGTAGTCGGCGTTCTGCATGGCGTCCTTCATGCCCGTGGCGATCTTGTCCGCGGCCAGGCTGAACAGCATGGAGATGAACACCGCGGTGCCCACTGCGCCGCCCATGGACCGGAAGAACGCGGCCGAGGAGGTGCCCACGCCCATGTCCTTCGCCGGGACGGAGACCTGCATGGCCAGCGTGAGCGGCTGCATGCAGAAGCCCAGGCCCAGGCCGAAGAACACCGCGATGACGCCCGGAACCCAGAGCCCGGTGTCCACGCCCAGCGAGAAGCCCATCACGACGGCGGCGGCGGTCAGGACGGCCGTCCCCATGATCGGGAAGATCCGGAAGGTGCCCGACGCCGAGATGGTCCGGCCGGCGGTGATGGAACCGGTGAGGATGCCCACGGTGAAGGTGATCATCATGAGGCCGGCCTCGGTGGGGGTGAGGCCCTTGACCAGCTGCAGGTACATCGGGAGCATCGCGATGGCGCCGAACATGCCGATGCCGATGATGAAGTTCAGCAGCGAAGACAGACCGAATGTGAGGTTGCGGAACAGGCGGAGCGGAATCAGGGCGTAGTCGCCGGCGCGCTTCTCAGCCAGCAGGAACGCGATGATGCCCACGACGCCCAGCCCGATGCAGAGGAGGGAAGCCGCCGAGGTCCAGCCCCAGCTGCGGCCCTGCTCGGCCACCAGGAGCAGTGGAACGATGGCCAGCGTAATGGCGGCGGCGCCCCAGTAGTCGATCTTCTGCTTGACGTGCTTGGCGGGCAGGTGCAGGTAAAGGAACACGACCGCCAGTGCGGCGAGGCCGATGGGCAGGTTGATGAAGAACACCCAGCGCCAGCCGTCGAAGCCCAGGATGGACTCCGAGCCGGCGAACGCGCCGCCCACCACGGGGCCGAGGACGGAGGAGATGCCGAAGACGGACATGAAGTAGCCCTGGAACTTGGCCCGGTCCTTCAGGGCCACGATGTCCCCGATGATGGTCAGCGCGAGGGCCAGCAGGCCGCCGGCGCCCATGCCCTGGATGCCGCGGGCGATGGCCAGTTCGGTCATGGAGTGCACGGAGCCGGCATACAGGGAGCCGGCCAGGAAGATCACGATCGCGGCGAGGTAGAGCGGCCTTCGTCCGAAGATGTCGCTGAGCTTGCCGTACAGCGGGGTGCTCACCGTGGAGGTGATGAGGTACGCGGTGGTGGCCCACGCCTGCAGGGAGAGCCCGTCGAGGTCGTTGGCGATGGTGTAGATCGACGTGGACACGATGGTCTGGTCCAGCGAGGAAAGGAACATGCCGAGCATGAGACCCACCATCACTGTGATGGTCTGACGCTTCGTCAGGACGTCCCCGGCTACGGGCCCGGCGGCGGTTTTGGACATGACTGCTCCATTACAAAGAAAAGGGAATCAAGCTTGATAGTTGCTTTCAGTAACTATCTTACTTTGAGATTTGTTCCCCTGCCCCGCCGAAATGAGGAATTAACTTAGCGTTCCACCAGGATTCCGTCCGGATCGCACCAGATCATGGCGCCGGGGCGCACCGTGACGCCGTCGATCTCCAGCTCCACATCCGTTTCGCCGGCGCCTTCCTTGGCACTCTTGCGCGGATTGCTGCCCAGCGCCTTGACGCCGAGCGGCAGGTCCGCCAGGACCTCACGGTCCCGGACGGCCCCGTTGATGACGACGCCGGCCCAGCCGTTTGCGACCGCGCTCGCCGCAATCATGTCCCCCATCAGGGCCGTTCGCAGGGATCCGGCGCCGTCCACCACCAGGACGGCACCCTCGCCGGGGGTTCCCAGGGTGGACTTTACGAGGGCGTTGTCCTCAAGGCACCGGATGGTGCGCACCGGCCCGCTGAAGTGGGAGAGTCCGCCCAGCGACTGGAACTGGAGCGCGATGGAATCGAGTTCCTCGCCCCGCTCGTCATAAAGGTCGGCGGTGTTGATGCTGCGGCTCTCGGGGGTGTCTGCGGGGGAAGCGGTCATTGGTCCTCCTCGGAACTGGCTGTGGACAACCCGCATGCAGGCTGTCATGCCCACGATAGTCTGATCGGACACCGATCATCTGTTCCCGGGGGAGCCGCAATGAGCCTGTCCGATCTGCCGGGGCACGTCCCGGACCCCTCCGTTGTTGCTGCGTCGCCGGGCGGAGGTTCGACGGCGGCGCTCGCCGAGCCCGAACGGCGCGTCCGTCCACTCTGGACCACCGGCGTGGTGCTGGTGAACGTGGGCATCAACGCGGCGTTCTTCGGCCCCATCCAGGTTCTACTCGGACAGCAGGCCGCGCACTTCAGCGAGGGCGACAAGGAAGCCATCCTGGCGCTCGTCACCGGAGCTGGCGCCGCTGTGTCCCTTGTGGCGAATCCGCTCTTCGGCGCTTTCAGTGACCGCACCACGTCACGGCTGGGCCGCCGCGTCCCGTGGGTGGTGTTCGGGGCCATCCTGGGTGCCGCCGCACTGATCGCCCTTGCCGGGGCGCCGAACGTCGCCGTTATGACCATCCTCTGGTGCCTGGTCCAGGCCGGCTGCAACGGCGCGTATGCCGCCATTACCGCGGCCATCCCGGACCGCGTGCCTGTGCCTCAGCGCGGCGCCGTGGGCGGGCTCGCCGCCATGGGGCAGACGGTAGGAATCCTGATCGGCGCGGTGATCGCGGCCGTCGTCAGCGGGAACTTCGGCCTGGGATACCTGGTGTGTGCGGCGGCGCTGATTGCCGGTGTCGCACTGTATTTCTTCAAGAGCGATGACGTGCCGCTGCCCGCGCAGGCCCGCCCGCCGTTCAGCCTGGCTGGCTTTGCCAGGGGTTTCTGGATCTCGCCTGTTCTCTACCCGGACTTTGCGTGGGCATGGCTGACCAGGCTGCTGGTGAACATCGGCAATCACATGGTGACTCTCTACCTGCTGTTCTTCCTGGCGGATGCGGTCCACCTGAAAGAGACGCAGGGGATCGAACCGGCCTTCGGCGTCCTGATCCTCACCGGCCTGTACGCGGTCATGGTGATCATCACCAGCGTGATCGGCGGCCCGCTCAGCGACCGCATGGGCAAGCGGAAGCCGCTGGTCATCGCCTCGTCCGTGATCATCGCCGTCGCATCGCTGATTCTCGCGTTCGCCCCCACCTGGGTCGGTGCCATTGCGGGCGCCACGGTCCTGGGCATCGGCTTCGGCGCCTACCTGGCTGTGGACTTTGCCCTCATCACCCAGGTCCTTCCCAGTGCTCTGGACCGCGGCAAGGACCTCGGTGTCATCAACATCGCCAATTCGCTCCCGCAGGTCCTTGCACCCCTGATTGCGTTCCCGTTCGTTACGCTGTGGGGCGGCTACGTGTCGCTGTATATCGCGGCCGCGGTGATCGGATTGCTGGGCGCCGTGTTCGTAGTGAAGATCAAGGGCGTGGACTGAAACCGGCCGCGGGGCGCCGCGGCAGAGCACACCGTTTTGACTAATGAGCGCCGGGAACGGTGCCGTATAGTGGACTCGAATTGCTGCGGCAGTGCTCTGATGGGGATCGCCTGACCGCTGTACGAAACCCACTCCCGGAACGCTGCTGATGCTTGAACTCAATTCAGATCTTCCCCCCATGGCTGCGCCGCCGACCCTGCCCCGACAACAGATCCGCTATGCCCGGATCCTGGATGCCGCCGCCGGATTTGCCCGGAAGGGCCTGGACTCCGTCAGCCTCTCCGAGGTCGCGGACAAGGCCAACGTCCCGCTGGGCACCCTGTACCGGTATTTTCCGTCCCCCACGCACCTGATGCTGGGGCTGTACCGGAAGCAGTTGGGCGAGCTGCAGGTGGGAAGCTGGCCGGAGTCGGACGGAAGCCGCGTGCATTCCCTGGCAGGCGTGGTGATGGAGATCTTCCACATGCGGCTGATGCAGCCGGCCGTGGAGCAGTGCCTGAGCAAGGGCGTCTACGCGAAGGACAAGGACACCACGGTTCTCCTGCGGGAGATCGACGCCCTGGCCGAGCAGGCGGTGACGGTGGCAAGCGGCGACGCCGCCAAGTCCCGTGTGCTGTTGCTGACGGTCTCCGGCCTGGTGCAGTCAGTCCGCTGCCGCCGGCTGTCGCTGTTTGAGGCCGAGGAAGACCTGAAGAAAGCCTGCTCGCTGCTGACCCGGTGCTAGTCCATGAGGAGCGCCCGGGGCACTCCTTCTCCGCTAGCCACGCTTCTCCAGTAGCGACGCTTTGCCAGTAGCGACGCGTAACTGGTCTAGACCAGTGGCTCGCTTCTGGAGGCATGTTTCTGTGACGTGGATCACCTAAATGAATGAAAAAACGTTTTATCACGGCCGGTGGTCGGCCCAGTGTCCATTCGGCCGCTGCGCGTCTGTTTACCATTGCAGGACCGGAGTGGCTAGCAGCCCGTACCTCGCAGGAGCTTCACCGCGGTCCCGCCATCCCTTGGGCCGCACAAGTTCCAGCCAGCCCATCTTGAGCCTCCTATGTGCTTGAGCGTCATTTGTGCCGTGCGCCCACGGCTAGCCCCAGGAGACAACGAAGTGTCCACTGAAACCATCACTCCCGCTGACGGCATTTCCGCCGGTACCGCCTCCGCCGAGCAGCCGACCGTACTGACCGACCAGGAGATCTTCGAATCCCACCAGGGCGGCAAGCTGTCCATCTCCAGCACGGTCCCGCTGGCCACCAAGCGCGATCTTTCCATTGCCTACACGCCGGGCGTTGCCCAGGTCAGCCGCGCCATCCACGCCGATCCGGAGCTTGCCAAGACCCTCACCTGGGCCCAGCGCCTGGTGGTTGTGGTCAGCGACGGCACCGCCGTGCTGGGCCTCGGCAACATCGGCCCCAGCGCGTCCCTGCCCGTCATGGAAGGCAAGTCCGCGCTCTTCAAGTCCTTCGGCGACCTGGACTCCATCCCGCTGGTCCTCAACACCACCGATGTGGACGAAATCGTGGAAACGCTGGTCCGCCTGCGCCCCAGCTTCGGCGCCGTGAACCTTGAGGACATCTCCGCCCCGCGCTGCTTCGAGCTTGAGGAAAAGCTCATCGAAGCCCTGGACTGCCCGGTCATGCACGACGACCAGCACGGCACCGCCGTCGTGGTCCTGGCGGCGCTGACCGGCGCTGCCAAGGTGACCGGCCGTGAACTCGAAGGACTCCGCGTTGTCGTGTCCGGTGCAGGTGCGGCCGGCATCGCCGTCGCCGAAATCCTGCTCACTGCAGGCATCCAGGACGTTGTCCTGCTGGACTCCCGCGGCGTCATCAACAAGGACCGTGCGGACATCGCGGCCGATCCCGCTAGCAAGAAGGCCCAGATGGCGCAGCGCAGCAACCCGCGCGGCATCACCGGCGGCCCGGGCGAGGCCCTGCTCGGCGCGGACGTGTTCATCGGCGTTTCCTCCTCGCAGCTGGCCGAGGAGCACCTCAAGCTCATGAACCACAGCTCTATCGTGTTCGCGCTGTCCAACCCGGACCCCGAAGTCCTGCCCGAGGTCGCCTCCCGCTACGCCGCCGTGGTGGCCACCGGACGCAGCGACTTCCCCAACCAGATCAACAACGTGCTGGCCTTCCCGGGAATCTTCCGGGGCGCGCTGGATGCCGGTGCCCGTCGGATTACTCCCGCCATGAAGCTCGCCGCGGCGCGCGCCATCGCTGCGCTGGCCGAGCCTGAGCTGTCCGCCGACTACATCGTGCCCAGCCCGCTGGATCCGCGCGTCGCACCGGCCGTTTCCGCCGCTGTCGCCGCAGCGGTCGAAGCCGAGTAACCGCGGAACACGTTCCGCCAGAAAGTTCGACGGCGGCGCCTCCCGTGCTGGGGTGGCGCCGCCGTCGTCGCATCTGACAGCGTCCTGCCCGCCGGGCGCCAGGAAGGACCCCGCGCAGGTGCCCGCGGGGCCCTGGCGGGCATCCCCGCCGGAACCGTCGCCGGGCAACCCTAGACTGGGGGCATGAACCCCGAGATCCTCGTGACTGTCCTCTGCGGCCTTGCCATCGCGGTGGGCGTAGCCGGCACCGTCATTCCCGTGCTGCCGGGCAGCATCCTCATCGGACTGAGCCTGCTGGCCTGGGCCATCTGGGGTGGCGCCGGAACGGCCGGCTGGGTGGTCTTCGGCATCGGACTGGTGTTCGTCCTGGCAGGAATGGCGGCCAGTGCCGTCCTGACGGGACGCAAGCTCAAGGAACACCGCATCCCCAGCCGCAGCGTGGTGGCGGGTCTCGTCTTTGGCGTGGTGGGCATGTTCCTCATCCCGGTGGTGGGCCTCTTTGTCGGATTCGCCGCCGGTTTGCTGCTCAGTGAATCGCACCGCACCCGCGATTTCCGCACCGCCATGACAACCAGCTGGGCTGCCCTGAAAGCGACCGGGCTGGGCATGCTGGTGGAGTTCGGCCTGGCCTGCCTGGCGGCGAGCACCTGGGTGATCGGCGTCTGGGTGGCCGCAGCCAGCTAGCTGCGCGGAGGCCCTCCCAGCAGCCGCCAAGCGTGCACCACTAGCATGGAAGAATGAGCGCCGGACAGACCTCAGGACCGATCTATCGCGACCAGCGCGACCTCACCCCGTTCGGCGACGGGCTGGTCCGCACGCCGGTGCGTGACATCGCAGACGGCGTGGGCGGCATCCTGCACAGCGCCCTGGGCGGCCGGAACGCCGCGCTGCTAAGCGTGGACGGCCCCGTCCCCCGGATGAAGCGGCTCCCCGGAAAGGCTGCCAAGGCAGTGTACGAGGCGGTCTTCCACAACGCCGACCCCAACTGGCTGATCGCCGCCGGCCGCGCCTATCCCGGCTGGGCCGGGCTTTGCTACGTTATGGCCGGGCTCCTCGCCTACAAACAGGGCGGCTACCTGCGGGCCTCCGAGCTCCTGCAGCGGGGCCTCACCACCAGGAACGACGACGACGCCAACCAGTTCGCGTCGGGCTACCTGACGCGTGTGGTCACCCGGGTTGAAGTCGCCGAACGCATCGAGGTGCCGGTCCTGTTCAGCGAAGAGGCCGTGTTCCTGGCGCTGTCGCACTCACTGCGGGAAACGGGCCACCTTGAGGCGGCGCTGCAAACCGTGGCCTCGCTGCCGCCGTCGCTGCCGGCGGCCCTGGCCCGGTGCTCACTGGCCCACGCGCTGGGACGCGACAAGGAGGTGGTGGTGTGGACGGAAGGGCTCCTCAACTCCGATGACCTCTCCGCCGCGCTGCTGCTGGTGCGGGCGCGTTCCCTCCGCCGGCTGGGGGCCGGCGCCGCCGCCCAGTCGGCCCTCAAGGAGGTCCTGCGGCGCCGCAAGACCCACCTGTCGCTGCGGAACGACGCCATGACCGACCGCGCGCTCCTGCTGCTGGACAACGGCCGCAAATCCCTGAACCCGCGGGACTGGCTGCGGGGCCGGCCGGCCGAACTCGAGACCTTCGAAGTCATCCGCAAAGACGTCGAGGAGCGCAGGCTGTGGGAACAGGAATGGAAGCAGCTGGATCGGGAATAGAGCTCCTCGTCCGGGGCAGGCCGGCCCGGCGCAGCGGGCCCTTGTGGGCAATGCCGGGCCGCGGTACAACGGACCAATGAGCGATGCAATCAGGCAGTGGATGGAAAAGTACGTCACCGCATGGACCACCAACAAGCCGGACGATATCCGCGCTCTTTTCACGGAGGACGCCGTCTACGCCACCCGGCCGTACGATCCGCACGCGTGGCGCGGGCATGAGCAGATCGTGGAACACTGGCTGACCGAGGCCGACGAGCCGGAGGAGTGGACCTTCGAATGGGAACCGCTCGGCTCGGACGGCGACCTGCATTTTGTCCAGGGCCGCACCAACTACCTGGGTGACCGCCCCAGCTACGAGAACCTTTGGGTGATACGGCTCGGCCCGGACGGCCGCGCGTCCGCCTTCACCGAGTGGTTCATGGAGCGCAAGGTCTGAGAGTGCGACGGCGGTGCTACTGCCAGGCGATCCCGGCCACCATCGGAATGAGCTGCTCAGACAGCAGCACGGTGCCCAGCGCCACCATGATGATCCCGCTGGCAAGGGTCACCCGCCGGGCAGCCCCGGGCCGTGAGTGCAGCAGCTTCCGGGAGAGCAGGGCCACGCAGGTGTACACCACGCCCGCCAGCAGGACGAAGGTCAGGCCCAGCAGCCCGGACTGCACCGGAACCGGCAGGGACGCTTCCGGGCTGACGAACTGGGGATCCAGTGCCACGAAGAACAGCAGCCCCTTGGGGTTGATGCCGCTCGTGCCGACGCCCTGCAGGAAGGTGCGGAACTGGTTGGATTCCGCTTGTTTGGAGTCCGCCGGATTAGAGCCTGCCGGGGAGGCCGCTCCGGGGCCAAAACTGGCGCCGCGCCATGACCTGATGGTGCCGAAGCCAAGCCACAGCAGGTAAGCGGCTCCCGCCACAGTCAGCCAGCCAAGCACGCCGGGCGCGCCGGCCAGCAGGGCAGCCAGCCCCGCCACCATGAGCACCGTGTGCAGGACGTAGCCGCTGCAAAGTCCGGCCACGGCGGGGACGAAACTGCGCTGTTTGAGGCCGGCCGCAATGGAGTAGGCCCAGTCCACTCCGGGGGTGCAGGCCAGGGCGCCGGCAACCACCAGGAATGCGAGGAACAACTGGGGATTCACGGGCGGCCTCCTACGGTGTGCTGATAGGAGAAACTCTAGGTAAATTGCCGCCACAAGTGTTCCCTGATTTACTCAGGAAATGCCGCCGGTGGGTAAAATAATTGCGTGATTGACCACATTGACAGAAATATCTTGCGTCACCTGAAAACGGATGGCCGGATGACGGCCACCGCGCTTGCCGCAAAGGTGGGACTGACCGTCGCGCCGTGCCACCGGCGGCTGCGTGACCTGGAGTCCTCGGGGGTGATCCGTGGCTACCGCGCGGACATCGACCCGGCCGCCGTCGGGCTCGGTTTTGAAGCGATCGTTTTTGTGACGCTGCGGCAGGTGGACCGGCCCACCATGGAGATCTTCGAGAACCGGGTGGCGGACAATCCCAATATCGTGGAGGCGCAGCGGCTGTTCGGCTCGCCGGACTACCTGCTGAAGGTTATCGCCGAGGACCTGCCCGCCTACCAGCGCTTCTACGACTCCGAGCTCACGTCGCTGCCCGGCGTCGAGCGGCTGACGTCAACGCTGGTGATGAAGAACCTGAAGTCGAACGCCGGTCCGCCGGTCTAGGCGTCCCGGATTCCGGCGAAGCCTGCCGGTCAGGCTGCCGGGCTGACGTGGACGATGATCACCTGGGTGTCCTTGGCGCCGTCGTACCGGAGGTCGTAGTTGACCTCCAACCCCGTGGACGTTCCCGGAGTGATGGAAAAGTCACTCTTTCCCTCAGGGTCCTTCTCCGTCGAGGAAATCCACCGCTCAGCGGAGTCGCTGTCGATTCCATAGCGCTGAACGCCGTCGCGGATCAGGCCGAAATACTCAGCCGCCGAATCTGCGGTCAGGAAGTAGGTCACCTCGCTGAAATCCGGACTCTGGTCCGTGGTGTTGAAGCGGATCCGGTCCGTGTCGCCCGCGATCTCGCCGTTGGGGGCCACAATGGTCAGCGCGATCTTGCCCGCGTCGCGGGTGTTGATTTCCGGACCGGAGCTGTCCTCGGTGACCCGCACGTCAGCCTTCTTCAGCGAACCCGAACTCATGTCCAGCCGCGCGGTTCTAGTGGCGCGGATCCGGTCCACTCCGGCGGCGTCGAGGGTGGAAAAGTCGGAGGTGCTCACGGTGCTCCCTGCAGAAGATGATGCGGCGGACGTCGGTTCGGTGGTGTTGGGGCTGCTGGGCTGGCAGCCGGTGAGGGCCAGGCTTCCGGCCAGGCCCAGCACGGCCAGGACACGGCGGACGACGGCGGCCTGCCGCCTAAGGCGCGGGCGGACAGCCGGCAGCGCGGGCATCACTGGTGCACCTCGGCGTCGAAGCCCGAGGCAAAGCGGTCCATGATGCCCGGAATATTGTTCGTGGGACGGTACTGGTCCACGCGGTCGTTGAAATCCGAGCCGATGATTTGCCGGGCTCCTGCCGGGTCAGTGGCCAGCAGGTTTTGGTAGGCCGGCAGGGTGTCCTGCTTGATGAGCTCCCAGCGCTGGTCGGCATTGGCGATGTTCCCATCGGGGAAGCCGGTGGTGAAGTCCGTGCGGAACTGGGTGGGGTTGTCCCAGTTGGTGAAGGGCACGTCTTCCGGGCCCGGACTTTCCACACTGAACTTGTAGGGGAACACTTCCGGGTAGCTCCTGGCGCCGGGGATGGACGGTTCCCCGGCCAAGGTCACCATGTAGGTCACGGCTTCGCCGCCGGGATGGCTGCGCATGGTGTCGTAGTCGTCGGCGATGATTTCGTTCTGCTCCCGGTAGAGGAGGGCAGTGTTTCCTGCCTGCACCTGCGCGGGGTCGCCGGAATCGACATGGGCCCAGGCGCGGGCGGTGGGGTAGTCGATGGCGCCGGAGTCGCGGAGCCGGTTGATCTCCGCCAGGCCGCCGTTCATGTAGGCCTGGTGCTGCCGGGCCTGGTCCAGGAAGATCTCCTTGTTCATGTCCAGCATGCTGGTCTCGTAGAACTTGATTTCCTGGTCGGTCATGCCTGCCAGCTGTTCGATCTGGTCCAGGACCGGCACTGGAATGTCCGACGCCGGGTTGTCCGCGATCTGCTGCGCAAGGTCCCGGAGCATGGCCATGTCCTTGAACCCGCCGGCGAACGACGGTCCGATCATGTTGGCCATCCCGGCCCACTGCAGGTCCGGGTTGGACAGGTAGGCCTGCCCGTAGAAGTCGTAGACCTTCTTGATGGTCTCCCAGTTGTATTCCGTGCCCTTGGACGTATCCCAGTCCGCGGGATCGATGCCCATGTCCCGCATGGCCTGCTGGTTCCAGTAGTCGGTGAGGAACGCCGAATACGCCGGCGAATTCTTCTCGATCAGTCCCGAGTCGGCCGCTGCGTCCAGGGCGGACTTTGCGGCGTCCGGGTTGGCCAGCGCCCACTGCTTGAACTCATCGCTTTCCAGGTAGTCCTGGCGTTCCTCGGCGGTCATGCCGTTGAGTTTGTCCGTCAGTTCCTGAGCGGCGCCGTCCGTCTGTGGATTGCCGCCGCCGGGCCCGGCCGGCCCGCCGTTGCCGCCGTTGCTGCCGCCGGTTGAACTCGTGCTGGCCTGATCCTGTTGGTCGGCATTCCGCAGCAAGGCCTTGGAGGCGTTCTGGATCCCGGCGGCAGCCTCCCGGAGCACCTTCGAATGGGCTCCCTTCCAATCACTGCGGAAGCGGTCGCCGTCGTTGCCCTTCCACGGACTGGAGGCGATGGAGGTGCCCAACTGCTGTCCCAGCTGGTCCAGCCGGCTGGCACTTTTCGCCAACTCTTTTGCGAGCTGGCGTAGCTGTGCGACGTCCGCACCGTAGAAGTTCCCCGCCACATTTCCCCCTGTTGAAGTCCACGGCCAGCCTAATGCCTCCGGCTGGAGGCGGCGATGGGGAGAAGTACCCCGCGCACCCCGCCTCGCACTTTCAGGCGTCCAGCAGCCCGGTGGTGCGGTACGGGATGACTTCGCGCAGGAACATGCTGGTGGACGTGCGGACGATTCCGGGGCAGAGGCGGATCTCCTCGGACACGCGGTAGAGGTCATCCGGGCTCTTGGCCACCACGCGGATGAGGAGGTCGGTGTCGCCGGCGGGCGCGTGGCATTCCAGGACTTCGGGGATCTTGCGCAGGGCGGCGATTGCCTCGTTCAGGTGGCTCTGGTCCAGTTCGGCGCTCACCGCTGCGGCCACGCCGCGGCCCAGCGCCGAAGGCAGCACCCTGCTGCTGTTGGGGCGGAGGGCGCCCGACGCCGTCATCCGCTCCAGGCGCGACTGCACAGTTCCGCGCGCCAGGCCCAGCTTCTGTGCCAGCACCATGATGGGCACGCGGGGGTCGTCGTCCAGTGCGGCAAGGATCCGCCGGTCCGTTGGATCGAGTTCCTGCAATCTGATCACTTCCTGCCTGCTGGCGCCCTGGCGACTGATCAGTCTGACCAGTAGAACGCATGCTCGTTGCGCCTACTGTAGGTCTTCTGCTGAAATGATGGCAACAAAGGGACGCAGGCCACCGCCGGATCCCGCAGGCTACAGGACCCCCGGCACACCACCCGGTCCCTGGAAAAGGTTTCCCGCAAGGAGGCTGCCGCTGATTGACTCTTGTTCACGCATCGTCTCTCCGCAAACACGGCAAGAGCCCCTGAGCTCCCGACGTCGGATCCCCGAAGTCATCGGTAGCTGAGGGGCTCTTGTGTCGTCCGGGCTTATGTCTGGGGCACTGCCAACCTCCATGGCCAAAACGCCTAGGCTGGAGCCATGACTTCAGCCGGCCGCTTTGCCCCGAGCCCCTCCGGCGAACTCCATGTCGGAAACCTCCGGACGGCGATCCTCGCCTGGCTGTTCGCCCGCTCCACCGGCCGGCGGTTCCTGATGCGCGTGGAGGACCTGGACCGTGCCCGTGCGGGTGCAGAGGCGGAGCAGCTCCGCGATCTGGCGGCCGTCGGCGTGACCTGGGACGGCGGCGTCGTGCGCCAGACGGAACGCGAGCCGCTGTATGCGGAGGCGATCCGCCGCCTGGCTGGCGCCGGGCTGACGTATGAATGCTTCTGCACCCGGCGTGAAATCCAGGAGGCGCCGTCCGCGCCGCACGCCCCGCAGGGCGCCTACCCGGGGACGTGCCGGAATCTTGACCCGGCGGAGCGTGAGTTCAAGAGGACCATCCGGCCTGCCGCTGTCCGGCTGCGCTCGGCCGTCACCGGCTGGACGGTGGAGGACCTGCTGCACGGCACCTACACGGGCGTGGTGGACGACTTTGTGCTCCGCCGCAATGACGGGGTGACTGCCTACAACCTGGCAGTGGTGGTGGACGACGCCGCGCAGGGTATTGACCAGGTGGTCCGCGGGGACGACCTGCTGCCGTCCACGCCCCGGCAGGCGTACCTGGCCTCACTCCTGAATATTCCCGTTCCGGAATATGCCCACGTGCCGCTGGTGGTTAACTCCGACGGCGCCCGGCTGGCCAAGCGCGACGGTGCGGTGACGCTGGCCGACCTGGCCGACGCCGGGCTGGACGCCGGCCGGGTCCGGGACATCATCCTGGAATCGCTCGGGCTCCCGCCCGGCCCGCTGCCGCGGGTCCTGCCATCCTTTGACCCGTCGGCGCTGCCGCGGGAGCCGTGGGTATGGCCCGGTGTTCCGGGCACGGGCACAGGCACGGGCACAGGCGCGGGCACCGGAGCAGGCGCGGCCACAGGCGCCTAGGCGCGTAGGCTGGAACCATGCCAGACACAGGAACCACGGACGCAAGCGTCCCCCAGCCACGATTCACTGTTGAGACGGCCAAGGTCCTCGCCGAAGTGGCGCACAACCGTCAGAAGGACAAGCTCAAGCGGCCGTACCGCGAACATGTCCTCGCCGTCGGCGACGCCCTGGCGGATTTCGACGACGACATCCGGATTGCCGGCTACCTGCACGATATTGCCGAGGACACCCCGATCACCCGGCAGGCACTGCTGGACATGGGCGTCTCCGAACGCGCCGTGGGCATCATCGAGCGCGTCACCAAACGGCTGCACGACAACCCGGACGATTACCAGGCCGGCATCCGGTTCATTGCCGAGGACCACGATGCCACGCTGGTCAAGATCGCGGACAACGCGCACAACTCACTGCCTGAACGCGTCAAGGCCCTGGCCGAGAAATGGCCGGACAAGCCGCCGATTACCCGCTACGACGAGGCCAGGCCGGTGCTTTACGATGCCGTCCCGGTCGAGGAAGTCCGCAAGATCCTGGCCCGGGTAAACCCGTGGCTGCTCGAGGAACTGGACGACCGCCTGGACGAGGCGGACGACACCGACTACGAGAACCTCTCCTACGAGTCCTAGCGGACGTCCGCCCACAGTTCGCGCTCCCACGCCCGGGGGTCGTACACCAGGCTGGAATCGATGTTGAAAAGCATCGTGGCCCTGCGTTCGAGGTCGTAGTCCGGCCAGCCGGGATCGCCGGTGGCGGCGAACGAAACCCAGGCGGCATGCATGGCATCGGCCAGTTCCTGCGGCGGATCCGCCCCGAGCAGCGGTCCGAACAGCCTGGAGTGCCTGTCCAGGGTGCCGAAGACGAACGGCACTTCCACGGCATGGACCGCGCCGAGGCCGGGGGCGGGCCAGGCGAACTCGTACATGAACGTACGCGCTGAGGTGGCCGACGTTGCGCGGGCATCGGCCAGGCGGATGGCCGGTAGCCGCACCCACCAGTCGGTTTCCACGGCCGCGAGCACGTCGCCGGGAGAACTGTCCGGATAATGGGCGCGGTACTCGCGGTATGCCGTCCCGGCGGGAAGACCGTAAGCCCCAATGGGCGGGAAGCCGTCCACGCTCCTCGATTCCACCAGGTCCTGCTCCGAGACCTTCGAAATGACACCGGTGATGGCAAGGAACAGCTTCCAGTCCTCGGTATTGGTGCCGACCATAACGTCCACCGTGGACCCGGCGCCGGCCGCGATCCGTTCGATGGGGCGCCGTGGAATGACGTCGCCGTCGACTGTCGGTTGCCAGAGCATTGAGCTGGACAGCACTTCCTGTCCCCAGCGTGCCGGGTCGGGGTCGGCAAAGAGATCCGCCTTCAACTCCGCCTGCGCCGCGAGGAATTGCTGGGCCGGCACCGCTGCCAGGGCCTCCCGGGTTGGCGGAACCCCCAGCTTCCCGGCAAGGAACCCGCCGATTCTCTGGGCGGTCCCGGTGGGGATCGCATGGTGGGCTGCCCCGCTTTGCAGGATGGCCCGCCGGAACAATCCTCCCGCACGCGGCATCGAGAGAAGGACGCCGATGCTCATGGCACCCGCCGACTGGCCGAAGACTGTGACGTTGCCGGGATCGCCGCCGAAGGCTGCAATGTTCCCGCGGACCCACTCCAGGGCAGCGACCTGGTCGAGGAGGCCGACGTTGGCCTGCCCGTCGCCAAGGTCCAGGAATCCGTCCGCGCCCACCCGCCAGTTGATCACCACACATACGACCCCGTCACGGGCGAAGTTCCGGCCGTCGTACGCCGCCGTCGAACCGATTTCGAACGCGCCGCCCTGGATCCAGACCATGACCGGCAGGCCCGAGCCGCCCGGGTCCGGTGTCCAGATGTTGAGGTTCAGGCAGTCCTCACCCGCCAGCCCGGTGTCCCACTCCGTGCCGGCGCTTTCCGGTGGAGCCAGCTGGAACGGGGCTGCGCCGTACCGGGTGGCGTCGCGGACGTCGGTCCAGGGCAGGACCGGCTGTGGCGGGCGGAGCCGGTTCGCGCCGGACGCCGGCGCCGCGTACGGGACGCCCAGGAAACGGTGCACGCCGCCGTCCGCGCTGCCGCGCAGCTGGCCGTTCGTGGTGCTGACAACGCTGTCCATGCCTGCCGCCTTAATGCCCCGGGTTTCTTGGGGTTGGCTCCCACTCTGGCAGGCCGCAGCGATGCGGCTGAAGGGCCGAAGGTCACCCGTTGCGGGCCGGGCCTGTCGCAGACGCCCGTTCCAGGCGCTCCAGTGCTGCGTTCATCTTGCCGGCGCCGCGCCTCTCATCGATCACAATCGACGCGCCGAGTGCCAGCACGATCACGAGCATGCAGACAGGCACCGAGACGCCGGCGGCGGCCAGGCCAACGCTGGCCGCCAGCGACGCGAGGACTCCCGCTGCCACGGCAATGACCGTGCGGTCCGCGCAGATCATGACGCTGTAAAGCCAGGTCAGGGAGACTTTGAACAATGCCACGGGGACGGCGATGCTGGCCACTGCCACCGCGGCGCTGATGTGCGCCTCATGGTCGATGAAGTAGGCCGCCACGTGCAGGCCGGCGCCGGTGGCGGCGATGGCAGCGAAGATGGGGATGTGCCCGTACCCGAAGAAGAAGGAACGGTGCCGCTGGAGGTGCAGGGCGCGGCCGGCGGGCAGGATGAAGTAGATCCACCACATCGCGAAGGCCAGTGCCGTTCCGCTGAAGCCCACCATCGCCGCGTCCACGCTCCAGCCATGGTGGGCCACGATGGCGCGCAGCGTTTCGATGGCACCGATCAGGCATTCGCCGAGGGCGATGATGGCCAGCAGGCCGTAGCGTTCGGCGATGTGGTGCGCATGCCAGGGGGTCCGCAGTGAACGTTCCGCCACGTAGGGGGTCGCCATCTCCAGGGCGTAGAGCGGAACGGTCATCAGGATGGTCGGGAGTACGTCCGCCTGGATGATCAGCACTGCGATCCAGCCGAGCTGCACCACACCTAGGTACGTCGCGTAGCGGAGGCATGTCTGGCGGCGGGCCGGGTCCTGCCGCGCGGCACGCAGCCATTGGAACACCAGGGCAAGGCGCATGATCACGTAGCCGCCCACGATCACGGCGTTGTCCACATGGCGGCCCTCCACGAGGGAGTGGAACAGGGGCTCGATGCCCATGGCCAGAACCAGCACGCCCAGCATCTGGACCATGGTGACCACGCGGAAGACCCAGTCGTCGGTGTCATAGGCGCTCGCGAACCAGGTGAAGTTGATCCAGGCCCAGATCACGGCGAACATCGAGAAGGAGAAGCCAAGCAGGCCGGCACCGTAGTGGGCCTCGGCGATTTCGTGGGCGAACTGGCTCCCGGCCACCCCGAACGCAATCACGAACGTCAGGTCAAAGAACAGTTCCAGCGGCGTTGCTGCCCGATGCCGTTCGTGCGGGTCGCGGCCGCCCATGCGGGCCATGGCATGCCGGAGGGGATTGTTGGACATGGCTCAAAGAGTACCGGCGGGAGCAGCAGCGGCTCCACACCGCCTGCTCCGCGCCCGCAACATCAAGCCGATGTACACGAGATCGAAGACGCTGCAGAGGGCGCCGACCCCCAGAATCAGGGGCGAGTGGCCGAACCAGCCGAATACGATGGTGGGTGCCAGAGTTCCGATCCATTTGGCCACGGCGATGAGCAGGGACTGGCCCCGTGCGCCCCCGCGGGCGGCGAACATGGCGATGAACAACCCGGACATCAGCAGGTTCTGCAGGAAGGCCGAGTAGCGCGCCGCCGCGTCCCAGCCGAACTCCGCGACAAACAGCAGCTGCACGGCAAAGGCGGTGACCCCCAGGAGCAGCGCCCAGCCCAGGAAGAGTTTCCGCGTCACCCACGCGGGGAGCTCGGCCCGGCCGAACCTGAAGAATGTGTACAGGATAACGACGTCCGCCAGAGCCCACACGATGTTGAACACGCCCTGGACGGAGAGTGCTGTTGCCGCCGAACGCGAGGCATAGATGGCTTCCCATGCGAAGTTCAGCGCCAGTGCGGCCGCCGGGATCGCATAGCTCCGGTCCCGGAATCCGACCCGGATTGCCTCAACGTACACCGCCGTCCAGGCGATGCCGCTGACAACAGTGAGGAACAGAATCAACCCGGCCCTTACACCCGGCCCAGCGAGTCGATGTCCTCAAGGAAGTCCTGGTGGACCTCCTTGCTTACCGTCGTCCGGGTGTCAGCAATCGCGTCGAGGTAGTCCTGCGTGGCGGGACCCTTCCGGACGGCTTCGCGGACCGATGCGGTGCCCCCGGAAGCCAGCCCGCCGTCGTCGTACACTGCCTTTTCCAGCGCACGCTGGGAGGCGCTCCGGGCCGCGTACTCAATGTCCGCGGGGGAGAATCCCTCGGTACGGTCCACCAGCAGCTCCACGTCCACGTCGTCCACCACGGTGGCCGGAATGAACCGCTGCCACATGGCCTCCCGGGCCTGCCGGTCGGGCAGGCCGATGGGGATGACGTAGTCGAACCGGCCGTGGCGCAGGAAGGCGGTGTCCAGGGCGCGGATGAAGTTGGTGGCGCAGACCAGCAGGCGGCCGGGCTGCTCGCGGAAGGCCGGGATGATCTTGAGGAGTTCGTTGGTGACGCCCTGCAGCGGCGACGGCGGCTCACCCGAGCGCTGGGATGCAATCTCCTCCACCTCGTCTATGAACACCACGGCATGTTCCAGCTCGGCGATCTCCAGGAAGGTCTCGCGGAGCGCACCGGCCAGGCCCTTGGGGTCGGCCGCGAGCCGGGAGGGGAATACTTCCACGAACGGCCATTCGAGCCGGGACGCGATGGCCTTCGCAAACGTTGTTTTGCCGGTACCGGGAGGGCCAAAGAGGACGACCGCGCGGGGCGGCACCACACCGAATTCGTCCGCCAGGTCCGCCTCGGCAAGGGGGAGCACCAGCCGGCGTTCCAGCAGTTCCTTCTCGTTGCGCATGCCGGCCACGTTTTCCCAGAGGTCGCGGGCCAGGATGCGGCCGCCGAGGAGGCCCAGGGGTTCAAGCTCCTGGCGCTGGACGGGAATGGTCCGTTCGAAGTACCGCAGGTTTTTCTTGAGCACGAATCCGCGGCTGAGGAAGGCCTCCACCCGCGTTTCGGACTCCGGCATCAGCGCGGACAGCTTGTTCAGCCCGTGCGGGGCCATCCGGTTCTCGACGGCGGCCAGCAGCGACGTGCCGATCCCGCGCCCGCGGTATTCGGGGAGGGTGGCCAGGAAGACGATCCAACCCTGGTCGTGCGCGGCGCGTCCGACGGCGGCGCCCACCACCATGTCGCCCTGCACAGCCACCACGGCGTGGTCCTTTTCGCATGAGGCCAGGACTTCGGAGAGCGCGTAGACGGGCTCGACGTTGGTGGCCTTGAGGGATTCCCAGAGGTGCAGGATGCCGTCAAGGTCGGCCGAGTGGAAATCCCTGATCCGCCAGGTGGTCATGAGCGTTTCTCCTGTGGTGGTTCGTCGTTGAGCCAGCGTGAACTTCTCAGCTGAGCATATGCGAACCGGGGCTCCGAAGGGTTGCGGCGGCGTTGCATTACGCCGCCGCAACCCCGGGCCGCGGCTACTGGTGCGCTACCGGACACTTGCGGCCCGTCGACGACTTTGCCGCTAGGGAGCCGCGGTGGCCAGCAGCTCCTTCATTTCCTTGATTTCGGATTCCTGGGCGGTGACGATTTCCCGGGCGAGCTTTACGGCGTCGCTGTTCTGCCCGTCGGCTATTTCGGCCTTGGCCATCTGCACGGCACCCTCGTGGTGCGCAATCATCTGGGTGAGGAACAGCCTGTCAGCTTCCTTGCCTTGGGCGGCGTCGAGCGCCTTGAGGTCGTCGTCGCTCATCATGCCGGCCATGCTGTGGCCCGCTTCGCCGTGCCCGGCCATGGCCGTGGGTTCATTCCAGCCCTTGAGCCAGCCGTTCATCTGTTCGATCTCAGGGCCCTGTGCGGCCTTTATTTTGGTGGCCAGTTCCGTGACGGCCGGATTGACGCCCCGCTTGCCGAGCATCATGCCGCTCATTTCAACAGCTTGTGCGTGGTGCGGAATCATGGACTGGGTAAACAGCGTGTCCGCGGAGTTGTGGCCCATGGCCTCAGGGCTGCCCGCCGGCGCGCTGGAGCTCATTGTCCCGTGGTCCGCGGGCATCGTTGCGGACCCGGTGGTGGCGTTCGAGCCGCAACCGGCGAGTGTGATGACGGCGGCCAGGGCAGCGGCTGAAAAGGTGATTGGCTTCTTCATGTGAATGGTGTCCTTCGGGAATCCGGCATGGCGCGCCGGGAGGGGCGGCTGCCAGGCTTCCCGCGCGGGGATTCAACGCGGGGAACCGGCATCCAGGGGCAGGGCAGGCGCCGGAAACGTCACGGCGCGGGCCCGGTTTTACGTCCGGCTGATGGACAGGTCGCCCGGCGAAGGACTGCCGGGAACATAGGCGTATGCGGCGACGGCCTGCAGCCGGCCGGCGCTGGGGTCCGGTACCGCAAACGCAACGGTTCCCGGCAGGGGTGCGGCCAGGGATGCGCCCCCGGGGGCCGGGACGCAGGATCCGTGGGCGGCTGCCATTTCGCTGCAGTTTCCCTGGCAGGAGCACGACGGCGGCTGCCCGGCAGTGTTTTCGGCCGCCGGGGCGGGGACGGCCTTGGCCGGGCCAACCATGGCGGCTGCCTGATGACTGCCATGGCCGCCGTGGCCGGCGTCGCTGGCATGGCCGGCAGTCGCCGTCGTCCGCTGGTCCGCAACGGAACCGTCTGCTGAGGCGGCGGCAACAGCCATATCGTGAACGCCGTGGGATCCGGCCAGGACGTGCATGCCGAGGAGCCCGGCCACGATGGCCAGGAGGGTGGCGAGCAGCGACGCCCGGCGAAGGAGGGCAGCGGGTACTGCCAGGTACTTCTTCATTGCTGACAGTCTAGATTCCCAACGTGCCCATCGTGTTCCGCAGCGTGTCGGCGGAATGCTGCAGGGCTGCCAGTTCGCCGTCGTCCATGGGCGTGTGAAGCACGCGGTGCACGCCGCCGCGCCCCACGATGCTCGGAAGGGACAGCGCCACGCCGGAGATGCCGTACGGGCCGTCCAGCACGGTGGACACGGGCAGCACGGCGTTCTCGTCCCGGAGCAAGGCTTCCACGATCCGAGCGCCGGAGAGGCCGATCGCGTAGTTGGTTGCACCCTTGCCGGCGATGACCTTGTAGGCCGCCTGCGTCACTTCGCGGGCCGTCTCGGTGAGGTAATCCGCAGTGAACACCCGTTCGCCGTCCACTTCCCAGTCCCGGATGGGGACGGGGCCGATCGTGGCGCCGGACCACACCGGGAACTCCGTGTCGCCGTGCTCGCCCACCATGCTGGCATGGACGCTGGCCACGGAGACGCCGGCACGGCGGGCCAGCAGCCAGCGCAGCCGCGACGTGTCCAGCACGGTGCCGGAGGAGAAAACACGTTCCGCCGGCAGCCCCGAGATCTGTTGCGCCGCCACGGTGAGAACGTCGCAGGGGTTGGTGACCAGGACATAGACGGCGTCCGGGGCGTGCTGGAGCAGCTGCGGCATGAGCTGTTCGAGGATGCGGACGTTGGTCCCGGCCAGGTCCAGGCGGGTTTGGCCCGGCGCCTGCTTCGCGCCGGCCGTGATCACCACGACGTCGGCGCCTTCCGTCACGGCGATGTCTCCGCCGCCGGTGACGGTGGCGGCAGCCGCGGCGAACTGGGTGCCGTGGGCGAGGTCCAGGACCTCAGCCTCCGCTTTGAGGGCATTGACGTCGAACAGGGCGATATTGCTGGCCGAACCCCGGATCAGGGCGGCGTATGCGAGTGAGGTGCCGACGCTTCCGGCTCCCACCACCGCAAGTTTGGATCCTGACATGAGCTACCTCTTCCCCGGTCCCGGAGTGCCAAGACCCGCGCTGGTGGTGGAACTGCCCGCAATGGCTTCATGCTACCGATTCACGAGCAGCCACACACCAGCGCGAACGGACACTTGCGGCCCTTGAATCCGAAGATTTTGGGGCCGCAAGTGTCCGTTCGCGCTACCGGGATGCGTGGGTGGAGGGGTGGTTAGCTCCTGTCCGCCGAGCCCGAGCCCGAGCCCGAGCCCGAGCCCGAGCCCGAGCCTGAGCCCGAGCCCTGGCCCGCGCCCGGGCCTGGGCGGTTGGCGACCAGCGGGTAGGGGCCGGTGAAGCCGTCGCGGACTGCGGCCAGCTCCAGGACCCGGTCCCGGCAGAGACGCCAGCCCAGCATGAGCGCCGGAACCACGATCACCAGCGAAGCGATGGTCCAGGTTCCCACGGGGGAGTCGAAGGCCATCAGGACCAGCACTGCCAGCAGGAAGGCCAGCGTGATCCAGCCGGTCACGGGCGCGCCGGGCATCCGGAATGCCGGGCGGAGGAGTTCGCCGCGCTTGGCCAGCCGGGCCAGCTGCATCTGGCACAGTACAATCACGGCCCAGGTGCTGATGATGCCCAGGGATGCCACGTTCAGGACGATTTCGAAGGCTTCGGCAGGAACGATGGCGTTCAGCACCACACCGAGGACGGCCACAGCCGCGGTCAGTGCAATGCCGCCGTAGGGGACGCCGGCCTTGTTCATGCGGGACGCGAACTTCGGTGCGGAGCCGGTGACGGACATGGAACGCATGATGCGGCCGGTGGAGTACAGGCCGGCGTTGAGCGAGGACAGCGCCGCCGTGAGGACCACCAGGTTCATGATGGCGTCCACGCCTTCGACGCCGATGGAGCCGAAGAAGGTGACGAACGGGCTTTCGCCGGCTTTGTACGCGGTGTACGGGAGGAGCAGGGAAAGCAGCACCAGGGAGCCGACGTAGAACACCGCGATCCGGAAGATCACCGTGTTGATGGCCTTGGGCATGATCTTTTCCGGGTTCTCGGTTTCGCCGGCCGCGGTGCCGATCAGCTCGATCGAAGCGTAGGCGAACACCACTCCCTGCATCACCACAATGGCAGGCAGCAGCCCGTTGGGGAACATGCCGCCGTTGTCCGCGATCAGGCTGAAGCCCACCTGCTGGCCGTCCACCGGCGTGCCGAAGATGACGAAGTAGATGCCCACCACCAGGAAGGTCACCAGCGCCACCACCTTGATAAGCGCGAACCAGAACTCCAGCTCGCCGAAGACCTTGACGGAGATCAGGTTCAGGCCGAGCACCAGGACCAGGGCCGTCAGCGCCCACACCCATTGGGGAACGTCCGCAATGGGTGCCCAGTATTTCTTGAAGAAGTTCATGTAAAGCGCGACGGCGGTGATGTCCACGATGGCGGTCATCGCCCAGTTCAGCCAGTACAGCCAGCCGGTGACGAACGCGGCCTTTTCGCCGAAGAACTCACGGGCATAGGAGACAAACGATCCCGACGAGGGGCGGTGCATCACGAGCTCGCCGAGGGCGCGCAGGATCATGAAGGCGAAGAAACCGCACACCGCGTAGCTGATGATGAGGGCCGGACCGGCGGTGGCAAGCCGGCCGCCGGCGCCCATGAAGAGGCCGGTCCCGATCGCGCCGCCGATGGCGATCATCTGGACCTGCCGGGGCTTGAGCCCCTTGTGGTAGCCCTCGTCCTCGCGGTGGAGGGTGGCTTCGGAGGCGTGCGCGTGCGCCGGGATGGTGTGGTCGGTGACGGCCTGCTGATGTGGGGCAGTGTCCTGTTGGGGCTGTGTCATGGGGGGTCCTTAGTTGAGGGACTACTTGCTCAGGTTGGCCAGGCGTTGCGGGCTGAGGAGCTCTTCCAGTTGCTCGGCGGTGAGCAGCCGGTGTTCGAGGACCAGTTCGGCAACACCCTTGCCGGTGGCGAGGGCTTCCTGGGCGATGGCGGTTGCGGTGGCGTAGCCAAGGTGGGGATTCAGCGCTGTGACCAGGCCGATTGACTGCTCCACCGTGAGGCGGAGGTGTTCGGTGTTGGCGGTGATGCCCCGGACGCAGCGTGCCGTGAGGGTGCGGCAGGCGGCTTCCAGGTGGGAGATGCTCTTGTGGAGGCTGTGGACGATGATGGGTTCGAAGGCGTTGAGCTGGAGTTGCCCGGCTTCGGCGGCCATGGTGATGGTGACGTCGTTGCCGATGACTTCGTAGGCCACCTGGGAGACCACTTCCGGGATTACCGGGTTGATCTTGCCGGGCATGATGGAGGAACCGGACTGCACGGCCGGGAGGTTGATTTCGCCGAAGCCGGCGCGCGGGCCGGAGGAAAGCAGCCGCAGGTCGTTGCAGATCTTGGAGAGCTTCACGGCCACGCGCTTGAGGACGCCGGACAGGTGCACGAACGCGCCGACGTCCTGGGTGGCCTCAATGAGGTCCACGGCGGTGACCAGCGGCAGGCCGGTGATGTCGGCCAGGTGCCGGCAGGCTGCCTCGGCGTAGCCGGCCGGGGCGTTCAGGCCGGTGCCGATGGCCGTGGCGCCGAGGTTGATTTCGTGGATCAGCAGGTCGGCTTCGGCCAGGCGCAGCCGGTCTTCGCCGATGGTCACGGCGTAGGTCCCGAACTCCTGGCCGAGGGTCATGGGTACGGCGTCCTGGAGCTGGGTGCGTCCCATCTTCACCACCGTGCGGAACTCGGCGGCTTTGCCCGCGAACGCCTCTTCGAGCTCGGCCAGGGCGGCGAGCAGTTCGCGGGCGGCAAAGATGGTGCCCAGTTTCACGGCCGTGGGGTAGACGTCGTTGGTGGACTGGCTGAGGTTGACGTGGTCGTTCGGGTGCAGGCGGGCGTAGTCGCCCTTCGGGTGGCCCAGGATTTCCAGGGCGCGGTTGGCGATGACCTCGTTGGCGTTCATGTTCGAGGACGTCCCGGCGCCGCCCTGGATGACGTCCACGACGAACTGTTCGCTGAGTTTGCCGTTCATGACGTCCGAGCAGGCCGCCTCGATGGCGTCGGCGCGCTCTGCATCGAGCAGGCCGAGTTCGCGGTTGGTCCGGGCGGCCGCGAGCTTCACGGCGGCGAGGCCGCGGACCAGGTACATGTTGGAGGACAGCGGCTGGCCGGTGATGGGGAAGTTCTCCACGGCGCGGAGCGTGTGGACACCCCAGTACGCGGCGGCGGGGACGTCGCGGTCACCCAGCAGGTCATGTTCGGAGCGGAAGTCGGCGGGGGATGCGGTTGCGGTCATGGATATCCTCGGGACGTAGCTGGGGAGACGGGCTGGTATGGGGCGGCTAGGTTGCCGGGACGAAGTCGGTTGCGGTGAGCGTGCCGACGGGACGGCCGCCGCCCAGGACGGCACCGACGGCGATGCCCGCCAGCGGTGCGGTGTCGACGTCGAGCGCTTCCAGTGCGCGGACGGTGACCGGCATGCGGGCGCGGTCCCCGCCGTCGGAAATTTTGACGGCCACGGCGCGGCCGTCCGGGAGTCCCACGAGCTGCACGCCTTCGAAGCCGTCCTTGGCCACCGCTCCGGGGAGCAGGCGCATCAGTTCGGTGACGTCGCGGCCCTCGCCCGCCACCATGTCGGGGTGCTGCATCATGGCGCGGCCGACGGCGGCTTCCGGGCTTCCGGGGTCAGTCACCGCAGCGGCGGCGAGGCGGCCGAACGCGCGGGCCATGCCGCGGAGGGTGAGGGCGAACAGGGGCGTGCCGCAGCCGTCGGTGCTGGTGCGCTCGGGCTCTTCGCCGGTGAGGTCGCGGACGGTGGCCGCCACGAGCTGCTGCAGGGGGTGCTCCGGGCTGAGGTAACCGCGGACCGGCCAGCCGTTGATGACGCATGTTGCGGCCATCGCGGCGTGTTTGCCGGAGCAGTTCTGGGTAACTTGCGTGGCTGTCCCGCCGTGACGGAGCCATTCTTCGCGTTCGTCCGGGCCGTACGGGAGGTCGGTGCTGTTTTCCAGGGAGGCTGCAGTCAGCCCGTGCATTTCAAGGATGCGGAGGGTGCCGTCGCGGTGGATTGCCGCCCCGGAATGGCTGGCTGCGGTGAGGGCAAGGAGATCGGCGGGGAGGTCTAAACCGGCGCGGACCATGGCCACGGCCTGCAGCGGCTTGAGCGATGACCGCGGGTAGAAGGGAGCCAGCGGATCGCCGGCGGACACCAGCGCGCGGACGCCGCCGTCGGCGGATTCGTCCGGGGCGGTGGCGATCACTGAGCCGTAGTGGACGCTTTCCACGAGCCCGTCGCGGGTCTGCACGGCAAGCGGGGCGTGCAGCGGCAGGGCTGTCAGGTCCGAGGCCGGAGCGTGGGCATGGACGGGCAAGGCAGGGGAAAGCATGGAGTCCTTGGGGTTACGTGGTTCGGGTTACGTGCGGGGCGTTGGTTGTGAGGTGCGCGTGGGTTGCGGCTATTGGCCGAGGATGGAGTCAAGGGCGGCGCCAACGGCCTGCAGGTGCTCCTGCATTGCGGCGCTGGCCTCGGCGGCGTTTCCGGATTCGATGGCGGCCAGGATCCGCTGGTGTTCCTGGTCCGAGGCGTGCTGTCGGTCCGCCACCATATTGAGGGTTTCGGACTGGTGCGCCAGGGCGTCGCGGATGTCCGCCACCACGTTTTCGAACACCTGGTTGTGGCTGGCGCGGGCAATGGCTGCGTGGAAGCTGGAGTCGAGGGCCACCCAGGCTTCGGGGTCGTCCTCCGCGGCCATGGCGGCCACGATCTCCCGCAGCCCTTCCAGTTCCTCGGCGGTCCGGCGTTGGGCGGCCAGGCCGGCTGCCGGAACCTCGATGTGCGGGCGGGCCTCGGTGAGGTCCAGCGCGGAGTACTGGCCGAGTACCAGATCTTTGGCAACCCGGCTGGCCACGACAAATGTGCCGCGGCCGGTCTTGGTGGTGGTGAGGCCGAGGGCGTTGCAGGAGCGCAGCGCCTCGCGGACCACGGAGCGGCTCACCCCGTACTGCTGGGCGAGGGTGGCTTCGGAGCTGAGTTTGGCGCCGAGCTCGAGTTTGCCGGACTCGATGTCCGCGCGGAGGACGTTGAAGACGGCCTCTGCCGCGCTGAGGCGGGCCAGGGGCTGCGGGTCACGTCGTCCGGCTGTCCGGCTGTCTGACAGGTTCACGCTTCAAATATGGCACGGGTCACATGGGGTGTCAACCTGTGACTCCAGGCGGAATTAAAGCCTTCGGCACGTTCGTTCCGATTTTCCCTTTACGCCGGCGGGCGTGCGCTCCTAGACTGGTAATCCAGCAAGAAACGGTACGCTCGTGCCTGTCGAGAGGGGTCCGGGATGGCCGAAGCGTTCACCGACAGGCTCGCAGCGGAGGTCCGGGCCCGCAGGACCTCCCTACGGCTGACGCAGCACGACCTTGCCCAGCTTGCGGGAGTCTCGGAGCGGTTTGTCCGCTTTGTGGAACAGGGAAAGCGCAGCGTGCAACTGGATTCACTCCTGGCGCTGCTTGAAACGCTCGGCCTGGAGCTTCAGCTGAGCACCCGGACGCGGGCAGCGGCGCGCGCCATCGACGGGCAGCTGCCGGAGGCCCGGCCGTGAGGCACCGCGTCGCGGATGTCTACAAGGCCGGGGTGCTGGCCGCCCGGCTGGAACGGCACGACGGCGGCACCAAGTTCAGCTACCTGCCGGCCTACCTCGCGGCGGGAGGTCCCGCCGTCGCCAGTTCCCTGCCGTTGAGTACCGAGCCGGTGCTGTCCGCGGCGGGGGCGGCACCGCCGTACTTCACGGGGCTCCTGCCGGAGGGCCGGCGGCTAAATGCGCTGCGGCGCTCGGTGAAAACGAGCGTTGACGATGAGCTGTCGCTCCTGATCGCGGCCGGCGCCAACCCGGTGGGTGATGTGCAGATTGTCGGCCACGGCGAGCCGCTGGACCCGGATGAGCACGCCGTCGAGCTGAACCCGAAGGCGCCGGTCGATTTCGACGCGCTGCTGGGCGATTCCGGCCTCATCGATCCCGTGGCGCTGGCCGGCGTGCAGGACAAACTGTCCGCCGGGATGATCTCCATGCCCGTTGCCAGCGCGGGCCGGCGCTACATCCTCAAGCTCAATGCGCCCGAGTTCCCGCATGTGGTGGAAAACGAGCTGGTGATGTTCCGTTACGCGGCCAAGCTGCGGATTCCACTGAGCAGGGTGCGGCTGATCCGGGACGTCGAGCGCCGGCCGGGGCTCCTGGTGGAGCGGTTTGACCGGATCCCGTTGGCCGGCGGTGCGCACGGTGCGGTGCAGCGGCTCGCCGTCGAGGACGGTGCGCAGGTGCTGGCGCTGTATCCGGCGGACAAGTACAACGTGGCGTACGGGCGGGTGTGCCACGCCCTTGCAGAGTACTGCGCGGCGCCCTTGCCGGCGTTGCGGAACCTGGCCATCCAGGCTGCCTTCGCATGGTTGAGCGGGAACGGCGATCTGCACGCGAAGAACGTGTCCATGGTGCAGCAGCCGTCGGGGGAGTGGTCCATCGCCCCGGTCTACGACATCCCCTCCACCGTGGTTTACGGGGACAAAACGCTCGCCCTCACGCTGGACGGCAAGCGGACAGGGATCTCGCGGAAGCATTTTCTCGGCTGGGCAACCGGCCTGGGGCTGGCCGAGCGCGCCGCTGTTCAGGTGCTGGAGCTGGGTTTGAAGGCGTCAGGTCCGCTGGTGGCGGACCTGGAGCGGGGCACTGCTTTTGCCGGAACGAACGACGACGGCGCCTCACCATTTTCGGCGATGGTCACCAGGTCATGGCTCAAGGAGCTCAAGCACCGGCGCAGGTTGCTCGAAGGGTAGGGGAAGCGGCGGCTAGAGGTGCTGGATGCCTGCGCGCTGCATCGCGTCCTTGTAGATTTCCACGCTCTTGCTCAGCAGCTCTTCCTGCTTGTTCGCCGAGACCGCGAACGCCCGGCCACCGAGGGCGCTGGCCTTGTAGATCTTGATGCCGGAGTTCTTCAGGGACTGGTGATAGGTCTTTTCGAAGAGGGTCAGGAAGGTCTGGGCATCCGTGCCATGCGCGATGATGGCCGAGACACGCTTGTTGATCTTCAGGAACTGGCGGAAGGGACGCAGGCCGTCCGTCTTTTCCTGGACGTTGAGGGCGGAGGGCAGATCGGGGTCGCGCACCCAGGGGTAGGCGTTCCACGGCATGACGTAGCGGGGGTCCAGTTCCACGATTTCGTAGATCGAGGTGGCCCTCCGGGCTGCCTCGTCGTCGTTGAAGTGCGACACGAAGCCAGATTCGGTGCCCTTGCCGGGGCTGACGTGGAGACTGACGATTCTGCATTCGTCCTCGTCATGGACGGGGTCGATGTACGGGACTATGGAGCCCGGCTTCTTTTCCATCAGTTCGTCGCAAAGCTGGGTTACAGCAGCGATGTTCGGTTCCTGCAGCAGGGCCTTTTTTTCGTCCCAGTCAATCGTCACGATTTCTCCCTCAGCACACGGCGTCCAGAATCAGGCGTCTGGTTCCACTCTACGCTTTTGGCCGGGGTTGATGTTCTGCGGATTTCCAAAAGCACAAGTTACGGCGCCCCGTCCGGGCTCCACGGCAAGAGGCTCCCGGCCTATTTTCTGGCGGACCGAGCGGGCGTACGCTTAAAGCGCCTGCAGGTAACCGTTCAGATAACGCGGGCCGTTCGGGACATGTGAATGTCCGGGCCGTCTCCATAGCGAGATCGCGAAGGTACCTGCAGGTCTTTGTTGTTTAAGCGGTTCTTTGTGTTTGGCGCGCTGGCGATTCCCGCCGGGCGAGGGCGATCTGCGCAGCGACGCCCATGCCGAGTTCTTTGGCGGGGACTCCCGCGCGGGCCTGTTCATGGCGCTGGCCTAGCCAGGCGGCGATCATTTCGGTGATCGACACCCCATCCGCTGCTTTCGAAGCCCGTTCCGGCTCCTGACCGCCGTCCATACATCAAGTGTCTCCGCGACCACCGACATTCAAGCCGGCACGGAGATGATGCGGGCACAACGAACGGCCGCCGCCCTCATCCGGCTAGAGTTTCCTTGGCGGCCGACGCCGTTCCCACGTTTACACGAGCCAAGGACCCCATCATGCTGGTCAACAAAAGGGCGCTCCGGGAGGACGGTTTCGCCGGCTTCAGGACCTTCGCGGAAGTCGACATCAACCGGATCCCGCAGGCGCCCGGGGTCTTCGCCGTTATCCAGCCTGAAGGATTCCAGGTCCAGTTCCTTGCCAAGAGCACCGCCGGGGTGTTCAAGAAAAAGGACCCCTCGCTCACCGCCGAAAAGCTCGCGGCCGAATGGGTCGACGGCGCGGAGGTCCTCTACGTCGGAAAGGCCGGGCCGGGAAGCAAAGGCAACCGCGGCCTCCGCCGGCAGATCCAGGAATTTCTGGACTTTGGCAAGGGCAAGCCTCCCGGACACTGGGACGGGCGGCTCATCTGGCAACTCGCAAACACCAAGTCCCTGCTCATAGCCTGGAAAGAGTTGCCCGCCGGCGGGCTGAACCAGGCGGAGGCCGCATATCACGCAGCCTTCCGTGAGGAATTCGGCCGCCTGCCGTTCGCCAACCTGGTTCAGGCCCGGGTCAAGGGATAAGCGCCGGGCTTACGCAAGGGCCTTAGGTGTCCGTTCGCGCTGTTGTCGCACGATGGCGGGCGGTGCGCAAGGGCCGTAGGTGTCCGTTCGCGCTTGGTCAGGATCCGGACGCAACCGTCCCTCCGCCATCGAACGTCAAGCCGTTCGCGAACGTGAACCGGCCGGCAATGAGCGTTGCCGCCACCGGCATCGAGGTGAACACTTCGTCCGGGACGCCGAGCGGATCGCCGTCGACCACCGCGATGTCAGCCGGGTCGCCCACCCTGATCCGGCTGCGTCCGCGGGCAGACGCCGCCAGGGCTTCCTTCCGCGTGATGGCCTGTTCCGGGTGCCACGGTGCGCGTCCGTCGAGGCCTGACCTGGTGGTCGCGGCCGACATCGCGGTCCACGGATCCAGCGGTGCCACCGGGGCGTCCGAACCCAGCGCCAGCGTGGCCCCGGCGGCCAGCAGGGACCGCAACGGAAATGCCCTGTCGGTGCGGTCACCCCAGTTGGCGTCGGCGGCGTCGCGGTCATCGAGGGCATGCGCCGGCTGGACGCTCGCGGTCAGGCACAGCCGGCCGAAACGCGCGAAGTCCTCCTGCCGCACAAACTGGGCATGTTCGATCCGTCCGGTGATGCCGGCAGCCTCGAAGGCGTTCAGCGCCACCTGGTTCGCGGCGTCGCCGATCGCGTGGACCGCAGGAACGAAGCCGGCCTCCCCGGCCCGGGCCAGCAGCGCCAGCAGTTCCGGTTCGCTGACCGTAAGCAGGCCCCGTCCGCCGTGCGGGTATGGATCCACGCAGTAGGCGGTCCGCGTGTTCAGCGAGCCGTCGATCAGCACCTTGAGCGGGCCCACCCGGAGCAGGCCGTTCCCGCCCGGAATGTCCTGCCCTGTCCGCATGGCCTCCAGCCGCGCGCGCTCCAGATGCTCCGGATAGACGCCCGCCTCCACCCGGAGGGAACCGAAGCCGCCAGTGATACGCCGGAGCCACACGTCGCGGTTCCAGGTCATCTCGAAGTCCACGATCCCCACCACGCCGCGGGCGGCGGCCTTACGGGCGGCGTCGCCCACCCAGGCGTCAACCACGGAGTCCGGCAGCCGGCCCAGCTCACGGGTCAGCGCAAACGCAGCGTCCTCCCGCAGCAGGCCGCCGGCGTCAACCTCCACCCCGTAGCGCCGGGCGGCGGCACTGTTCAGCCAGACGCAGTGGAGGTCGTGGCTGATCAGCGCTGCAGGCACTCCGTGAGTCGCGGCATCGACCATCGCCAGGCTGGGCACGTCCGCCCAGACGGCGTCGCGGAAGCCGACACCCACCAGCGTGGGCCCCGCCCCGCCGTCGTTCTCATCCTTGCGGCGATTGCCGCCCGGGCCTTCTTCGATCCTTGAACGAACGACATCGACCGCGTCCCGCGCCGATGTGGCGTGCGACAGGTCGATCCGGTTGGCAGCCATGGCCCACTGGGTCATGTGCACATGTTCGTCCCACAGTCCCGGGATGATGTTCCGGCCGCCGCAGTCGACGATGCGGGCACCAGCCATGCTGGCACCACCGCTCCCGGCAGCGGCTGGCCTGGCGCCGGCCGGCTGCTGCTCCGCAGCCGTAATCCGGGTAACAACCCCATTGGCGATGTGAATGTCCGAACAGTCGGTCTCACCGGGCTGCCGGACGGAGGCCAGGACGAGTTCAGGTGCGGCGGAGACAGGCATGCGGACAGGCTACTAGGAGTTTGCCTCCGCACGGCTCCTGATCCCGTGCAGCATCCGCCGGGAGGCCAATCACGACTGCTACGGCAGGATTTTGTAGAGATCGACCGTTGTCTCTTCGGGCGGTGCTGCGAAGCCGCCCTCGATGCCCGCCTGCATGCGCGGCATGAGGATGCCGTCCCGGAATGCCTCCCAACTCTCCTTTGATTCGTGGACGGCCATGATGGTCCACCCACCCTCCGACGGGCCTGCTGCATGGAAAAGCTGGCCGTCCGGCAGGAGCCCCTCGCCCGGATGAACCGCGGCAATTGATGCGTCGTACTGGTCCTGCGTGCCCCCAGCGAAAAAATGCACAACTCCGTAGGCATTGGTAGCCATTTCTGCTCCTCAGGTGAAACTTCGGACGGCGGGATTTGCCGGGCAGGGCCCATATTTGACCTGGCAAAGTCTCCTGTCAAGGGCTCCGCATCAGGGACTTTCGTCCCTTACCCTTGCTGCGCAGAGCCGCCATCCTTGATGTGGGGCATCTCACGTCTGCGCTACTCACGCACGCACCTTGGGGAGGGGAAATGCTTCGCCGATCAGCAACCGGTCTCGCTAAAAAATTGGGGAAGGGCTGGCGCAGTGCGCCTCCCGGACATAGCAGGAGACCCGGCTTCATGAATCAGCACGCACGAACTGTCCTGGGTACCCGACCCGCCGTCCATTCCCGTCATGGAGCCCCATCCACCACGCATTACGAACATTCAGAGCACCGGCTGAAGATCGTGGTTCGCATTGAAGCGGACCTGGAGGCCGCCAGCCTGGAAGTCCGCGGCGTGGTGACAGGGGCCAGCCTCCGTGCGCTGTATGTAGTGGCGCGGCGAACAACGTCGCTGCTGCACGGCAAGGAGCTCACCATCGATCTTTCCCGTGCACGGGTTACCGACACGGTCCTTGAGCAGCTCCATGAATGTGCGCGCCTGTCCCGGCTGGCCACAGGCGTGGACAGCTCGGTTGTGCCGTGCCGCGTGAAAATCGTGGATCCCGGCTTCATCCACAGAGTGAAGGAGTACGCATGAAAGCGCTCGTGTACGGAGGCCCCGGCGAAAAGTCGTGGACCGACGTCCCGGATCCCACGATCCAGAATCCCAGTGACGTGATCGTCAAAGTGGACACCACCACTATCTGTGGAACGGACCTGCACATTCTCAAGGGAGACGTGCCGGCGGTGCAGAAGGGCCGGATCCTGGGCCACGAAGGCGTGGGAACCATCACCGAGGTGGGTTCTTCTGTTACGAGCCTGAAGGTGGGGGACCGGGTCATCATCTCCTGCATCAAGTCCTGCGGCCACTGTGCCAACTGCAAGACCGGCCTGTACTCGCACTGCATGGGCGAGGAAGGGGCGGCGGGCATCGGCTGGGTCTTCGGACACCTGATCGACGGCACGCAGGCCGAATACGTGCGCGTGCCGTACGCGGAGAACTCGCTGCACCTCCTCCCTGAAGGGGTCAGCGACGACCAGGCCGTGATGCTCTCCGACATCCTGCCCACCGGCTTTGAAATCGGTGTGCAGTACGGACGCGTCAAGCCGGGGGACACCGTGGCAGTTGTGGGCGCGGGCCCGGTCGGGTTGGCAGCCATCGCCACCGCCGGGCTGTACGGCGCGGCGACCATCATCGCCATCGACCTGGACGCCAACCGGCTGGAAAAGTCCCGCGAGTTCGGCGCCACCAACGTTGTCCTCTCCGGCGACTCCGACTGGAAGGAACAGGTGCTGGCGCTCACGGACGGGCAGGGGGTGGATGTGGCCATCGAAGCGGTGGGCATTCCGGCGACCTTCACCATGTGCGCGGACATCGTCCGTCCCGGCGGCAACGTGGCCAACGTGGGTGTGCACGGCAAGTCCGTGGAACTGCATGTGGAGAACCTCTGGATCCAGAACATCAACATCAGCATGGGCCTGGTCAATGCCAACACCACACCGATGCTCCTGAAGCTCGTGGCCCAGAAGAAGGTGCCAGCGGAGAAATTCGGCACCCACCACTTCACGTTTGACCAGTTCATGGAGGCCTACGACACCTTCGCCCGCGCCGCGGAAACCAAGGCGCTCAAAGTGGTGATCAAGGCGTGAAAGCCCTGGTGGTCTACGACTCCGCCTACGGAAACACCAGGCAGGTGGCCGAGGCCATCGTGGCAGGCCTCGGGCCTCAGGCCCAGGCTGTTTCCGTGACGGACTTCCAGGCCACCGCGCTCACAGAGGGAGACCTGCTCGTGGTCGGAAGCCCCATCAACGGCTGGCGGCCGACGCCGAAGATCACCGAGCTGCTGTCCAGCCTCGGCGACGGCCGGCTTGCGGGCGTCAAAGCGGCAGCCTTCGACACCCGAGTGCGGCTGTTCATCCATGGCGACGCGGCCCGGAAGATGACCGAATCGCTGAAGGCCGGCGGCGCGGAGATCATCTCCAAGCCCATGCCCTTTTACGTCAAAGGCAGCGAGGGCCCGCTCCGCAGCGGGGAACTCGACAAAGCGGCCGCATGGGCCGCGGACCTGCTCAAAAGAGTGGGTGGATAGCCGCCGGGGGGCCAGGCAAGAGGCAAGAAAGGACTGCGGCCATGAAACCAGGCCGGATAGTCATGCTGGTGCTCGGCACCCTCGCCGCCCTGATGGGGCTTGGGCTGCTGACTGGTGCCGGCTTTGTCGGATGGGTCAACTTCCAGCAGCGCGACAACGGGTATTTGACCACGCCCACCGAACGCTACGACGTGGCCACCCGGGCCATCACCTCGCCCGGCCTGGACATCCTGGTGGACGAGGAACTGCCGGACGTCCTGCCGGCGGACAGCGCCGGCCGCCTGCTGTTGCGCGGCACTGCGGCGTCCGGAAAGCAGATCTTTATCGGCATCGGACCCCAGGACGACGTGGCCCGGTACCTCGACAACGTCCGGCATTCCGAGATCACCAAGTTGGATTCCTACCCGTTCCGCGTGGAGTACCGTGAGGTCCCCGGCAGCGCCGAGCCCGCTGCGCCCGGGGCGCAGCCATTCTGGTCCACGTCTGCCCAGGGAACCGGGACCCAGCAGATTGAGTGGGACCTCCGCAGCGGCCGCTGGGCTGTGGTGGTCATGAACGCCGACGGCGCCGCTCCTGTTTCCGTTGACCTGCAGGCCGGCGTTCGGTCGGATCTGTTGTGGCCGGTCTTTATCGGGCTGCTGATCGGCGGCATCGCGCTGCTGGCCGTGGGCGTGCCGCTCATCGTTGCCGGCGCCGCCGGACTGGGCAGGCACGGTCCGCCGCCGCATTACCCGGCCGCCGGACACATGGAACCGGCGGGCATGCCCGGAGGCCCGGAAGCCCCGGCGCCGGGGGCCGCCGCACCGTACGCCGCAACGCCGTACCCACCAGGTCCGTCCGCCGCCGCACCGTACCCCGCAGCGCCGTATCCCACAGCGGCCGCGGCGGTCCCGCCGGCAGGAGGCCGCACGCCGCTCCCCACGGACCCGCAGCCCTCGGATACTTCCAGATACCCGGTCCGGCTCAACGGCTACCTCGATCCAGGGCTTTCCCGTGGAATGTGGCTGATCAAGTGGTTCCTGGCGATCCCGCACTACATCGTGCTGTTCTTCCTCTGGTTCGCATTCTTCGTGACCACCATCGTGGCCGGCTTCGCCATCCTGTTCACCGGCCGGTACCCGCGCTCGCTGTTCAACTTCAACGTGGGCGTCCTGCGGTGGAACTGGCGCGTGGCCTTCTACGCCTACGCAGCCATCGGGACGGACCGCTACCCGCCCTTCACGCTGGCGCGGACCGACTACCCGGCGGATTTCGACGTCGAGTACCCCGAGCAACTGTCCCGGGGACTGGTGCTGATCAAATGGTGGCTGTTGGCCCTTCCGCAACTCCTCATTGTCTCGGCATTCTCCGGCGCGGCGAGCACCTGGGGCAGCCGGCGCACGTGGGTGGATGGCAGGTGGGTGGACGGCACCTGGGTTGATGGAACCTGGGTGGGATACCAGGGCGGCGGCGGGATCTCGCTGATCGGACTGCTGGTGATCGTGGCCGGCTTCAGTCTGCTCTTCACAGGGCGCTTCGGCCGGAGGCTCTTTGACCTGCTGATCGGCCTGAACCGCTGGACGCACCGCGTCATTGCCTACGTGGCCCTGATGCGTGACGAATACCCGCCGTTCCGCCTCGACATGGGCCCGATGGATCCGGCCGACGCCCCGCCGGCCGGCTACCTGCCGCCGCCGGTCCCCGCCTCCCAAACGGGAATGCCTCCGGCCACTCCGGAGTCCCCGCGCACCGAGCCGCCGCGCACCGAACCGCCGGGTACCGAGCCGCCGGGCACCGAGCCGCCGGGCGAACCCCGCCAGCCCTAGAACCCCGCCAGCCCTAGGAGCCGGTTGCGACCACCACCAGGTTTCCGTCCGGGTCCTGCAGGTATGCCACGCGTTCGCCCCACGGCTGGTCCTGCGGATCCTTGGTGATGGTGGCTCCGCCGCTGCGCAGCGACTCCACGGTGGCGTCGCAGTCGTCAACGTAGAACCACAACGAGATCCGCTGCCCGTCCGGCCCGGTCTTCGTGGCGCTGTCCACGCCGATGCCCAGGGCCATCGAGCCAAGCTGCAGGCCGACGTACACGGGCGGGCCCTCCGCAGGGAATGAGTACGATATTTTCCCGCCCAGCAGGTCCCGGTAGAAGGCGAGCAACCGGTCCAGATCGGGCGTGACAAGAATGGGGAATCCTGACTGCACCATGGTCCGAATCTGCTCCCGGCCAGCCCTGCTGTCAAGGCACACGGAAACGCGATGCCCTTGCCACCTGCCGCCCACAGGCAGATAGTGGGAGGAATCGTCCACTTCCGGGCAGGAGGCCCGCAATGCCGCTGGAAAACGCTACCGGGCCAACCGGTCTCCTGCAGGGCCGAACAGCCCTCGTCTACGGCGCCGGCGGCCCCATCGGAGGCGCTGTCGCCCGGGCCTTCGCAGCGGAAGGCGCGGACGTCTTCCTGGCCGGCCGGACGGAATCCCGCCTCCTCAAAGTAGCCCGGGACATCCGTGAGGCAGGCGGCAGCGCGGACACCGCCGTCGTCGACGCCCTGGACGAAAGCCAAGTGAACGCCTTCGTGGACCAGGCCGCAAAAAAGACCCGGCGGATCGACATCTCCTTCAACCTCATCTCGTACGGGGACGTCCAGCAGCCGCTGATGGACATCTCCGCGGACGACTTCAGCCAGCCCATCACCGCGGCTACCCGGACGCACTTCCTCACCACCCGGGCGGCGGCGCGTCACATGGTCAAGCAGCGTTCCGGCGTCGTGTTGATGTTCGGCGGCTCCGGCCCGCAGACCCTGCACGGGCTGGGCGGGTTCAAGATCGCGCTGGACGCCATGGAGGGGCAGCGCCGGCAGTGGGCGCTGGAACTCGGCAAGGACGGCATCCGGGTGGTCACGATGGTGACGGGCGGGATCGTGGAAACCATTCCCTGGCAAGCAGAGGGCCGGGAAGAGATTGTGGAGGAAATCACCCGGACAGCGCACCTGAACCGGACGGCGACGCTGGAGGACGTGGGTAACGTGGCGGTCTTTATCGCCTCGGACCGGGCAGGCGCCATCACCGACGCCACCGTGAACATTTCCTGCGGCGCGATCGTGGACTACTGAGGCGTTGCCCCGCCGTCCCGGTCGCGGTCCGCCAGGCCAACGGCTCCTAGGCCACCAGGTTGTCCGCGGCGGTGTCCATGTGTTCGCGGATCGTCTTGCGTGCCAGGGAGGCATCCCCGGTTTCGATGGCGGCCACAATGTCGTGGTGCCGGTCCACGCTCATGTTCGACACGCCTTTTTCCAGCCCGGCGAACATGATGGACATCCTGATGGAGCCTTCGAGTGATTCCCAGGAGTGGAGCAGTGTCTCGTTGCCGGTGAGGCGGCACAGGGTGCGGTGGAATTCGAGGTCGGATTCGATCCGCTCCTCGAGGGTTCCCTTGGTGGCGGCATCCATGGCGCCGATGGCCGCGCGCAGCGAACCGATGACGTGCTGGCGGTCCGGAAGTTCACACAGGGTGCGGGCAGCCAGTGACTCCAGCGCGGCGCGCACGGAGTAGATGTCCCGGATCTCCTTGGCATCGAGGTGCCGGACGGACAGCCGGCCGCGCGGGCCCGCTGACAGCAGCCCTTCCTGCTCCAGCTGCCGCAGCGCTTCCCGAAGAGTCCCCCGGCTGATCTGGAGCATGTCCGAGAGTTCGGTTTCCACCAGGTGCCGCCCGGGTTCCAGCTCGCCGCTGGTGATGGCGGTGCGCAGCGCGGAAAGGGCCTGCTCGCGGAGGCTCCGCTTTTGCAGTCCCAGCAGGGGTGCTGTTGCTCCGGCCATCGTGGTACGTCCTCAATGTCAGTGTCGACTGAATGTCAGTAGTCGACTGTTTACAGTCGATGTGTTAACTGTTGATGTTACGGCAGAAGCGCGGAACCGTCTCGTGTCCGGTCCGCGCTTCCGCCGTCGGTCTGGTGACCGTCCTGCGCTAGCCCAGTTCCGCGAGGACTTTCGCCACGATCCGCTGGACGGACAGGCCGTAGCGTTCGTGGAGGGTGGGCAGGGCGCCTGCGTCGAGGAACTCGTCCGGCAACGCGACGGGAACCACTTTCTTGCCCAGCCCGGCGGTGACGACGGCGGAGGCCACGGTTTCGAACAGGCCCCCGATCACGCTGTGGTTTTCCAGCGTCACTGCCAGGCGGTCCGTGTTGATTTCGGCGAGGACGGTGGCTGCGTCGAAGGGCTTGATGGTGGGGGTGTGCACGACGGCGACGTCCACGTTGTGCTCCGCCAGTGCCTTGGCGGCCTGCAGGGCACGCATGGTCATGAGTCCGCTGGAGATGAAGACGACGTCGTTCCCGCCGCGCAGGACCTTCGCCTTGCCGAGCTCGAAGGTGTAGCCGTATTCGTCCAGGACCGTGGGTACGTTGCCGCGCAGCAGCCGCAGGTACGTGGGGCCCTCGCTGGCCGCGAGCTGGGGGACGGCCTGTTCGATGTCGATCGAGTCGCAGGGGTCAACGATGGTCAGGTTGGGCATGCCGCGGAAGATCGCCATGTCCTCGGTGGCCTGGTGGCTGGGGCCGTAGCCGGTGGTCAGGCCGGGCAGGCCGCCCACGATGTTCACGTTCAGGTTCGGTTCGGCGCTGTCCAGGCAGAGGAAGTCGTAGGCCCGCCGTGCCGCGAACACCGAGTACGTGGACGCAAACGGCACCAGGCCGGTCTCGGCCAGGCCCGCGGCCGCACCGAAGAGCAGCTGTTCGGCCATGCCCATCTGGAAGAACCGTTCCGGGAAGGCCTGCGCGAAGATATGCATGTCCGTGTATTTGCCCAGGTCCGCGGTGAGGCCAACGATCCTGTCGTTCTCCTGCGCGGCCTTCACCAGGGCGTGCCCGAACGGTGCGGAGGCGGTTTTCTGGCCGGGATCGGCGAAGGACGCGATCATGGCCGAGGTCTTCAGCTTGGGGGCGGTACCCGTTGAAGCCGTGCCCTTCGAAGCGGTGGCGGTGCTCATCGGCTTGCCCTTCCTTCATATCCTGCGGTCAGTTGTTCGCGGCATTGCTGCCATTCGTGTTCCTCGATGCGCATGAAGTGCGCCTTTTCGCGCTCTTCCAGCAGCGGCACTCCGCGGCCCACCTTCGTGTCGCACAGGATCACCGAAGGACGTCCGACGGCGGCGGCCTGGGTGGCGGCGTTGTCGAACGCCTGCAGGAGTTCTGCCATGTTGTTGCCGTCCACCCGCTGGGTGTACCAGCCGAAGGATTCCCATTTTTCCGTCACGGGCTCGGTGCGGAGCACGGTGTCCGTTTTCCCGTCAGCCTGCAGGGCGTTGATGTCCACCATGGCGGTCAGGTTGCCCAGCTGGTGGTGGTGCGCGCCCATGGCGGCCTCCCAGGTGGAGCCTTCGTCCAGTTCGCCGTCGGAGAGGAAGTTGTAAACCCTCGCCGTGGAGCCCTGGTAGCGGAGTCCGAGGGCCATGCCCACCGCGATGGTGAGGCCGTGGCCCAGGGAACCGCCGGAGATTTCCATGCCGGGGGTGTAAGTGGACATTCCGGACATCGGCAGCCGGGAGTCGTCCGAGCCGTACGTCTCGAGTTCCTCCACCGGGACGATCCCGGCTTCGGCCAGGGCGGCGTAGTGTCCGATCGCGTAGTGCCCGGTGGAGAGCAGGAACCTGTCCCGGCCTTCCCATTCGGGGTCGGCGGCCTGGAAGCGGAGCTGGTCCGCGTAGACGGCGGCCAGCATGTCCGCTGCGCCGAGGGCCTGGCCCACGTAGCCCTGGCCCTGGACCTCGCCCATGTTCAGGGCGTGGTGGCGGATCCGGTAGGCCGCGGCTGAAACGTTGTGGATGCGTTCCGTGGCGGTGGCCACGGTTTCCTGGGTGGCGGTCATGCGGGCTTCTTCCGTGGCGGTCATCAGGCGTTCACTGCCTGGGGGGTGCTTTTGGTGGCCTCATCTGCCAGCTGACGTTCGCGCTTGCCCCAGGTTTCCCGGGTGACGAGGGCGGCCCAGAGGCCGATGGCGGCGTAGAAGCTGAAGAGGAGGGCGGGGCCCATCCAGCCGAGGGCCACGAACAGCAGGGTGGTGACGAAGGGCGTGAATCCGGAGACCATGGCGGAGATCTGGTAGGCCAGTGAGGCTCCGGAGGAGCGCGTCTTGGCCTGGAACAGTTCGGGGAACCACGGACCCTGCGCACCGGCCAGCGAGTTCTGGCAGACCGCGTAGGAGATGACGATGGTGGCGATGATGAAGATGAACATTCCGGTGTTGACCAGCAGGAACATGGGGATGCCGAACAGGAGTGCGAAGGCTGTGGACCAGACGTAGAGGGGCCGGCGGCCGATCCTGTCGGTGAGCCGCGCCCAGGCCATGGTGGCAAAGATGCCGATGGCGGAGGCGATGCAGAGGGCAACGAGCGTCTGGGTCTTGTCCGCCAGGTGCTGGGTGTGCAGGTAGGAGATCATGTAGGTGATCGATACGGCGTAGCCCGCGGTCTCGGCGATGCGGAGGCCGATGCCCCGGACGATGCTGCGCCAGTCCGTCTTGATGACCTCGATGATCGGGGACTTGACGATGGAGCCGCTCTCCTTGACCTCGTCGAAAACGGGGGATTCCGGAACCTTGGAGCGAATGATCAGGCCGACGGCGACCAGCACGATGCTGGCAAGGAACGGAACGCGCCAGGCGAGTTCGCCGCCCAGGTTCACGCTGACCAGGAAGACGAGGTTGGCCAGCAGCAGGCCCACGGGGAAGCCGGCCTGGACGATGCCGGTGTACTTGCCCTTGGACTTCCAGGGTGCGTGTTCGTAGCTCATCAGGATGGCACCGCCCCATTCAGCACCGAAGGCGAGGCCCTGGACAACGCGGACGAAGACCAGCAGCGCGGGTGCCAGGAGGCCAACCTGCTCGTACGTGGGCAGCAGGCCGATGAGGAACGTGGCCACGCCCATGAGGATCAGGGACGCCACCAGGACGGGCTTGCGGCCCACCTTGTCGCCGAGATGGCCGCCGATGATGCCGCCGATCGGGCGGGCTGCGAAGCCGACGCCGAGAGTGGCGAAGGCTGCCAGCGTTCCGGTGACGGGGTCGCCGGTGGGGAAGAAGGCCGTTCCGAAGTACAGGGCAGCGGCGGTGCCGAAGCCGATGAAGTCATACGTCTCGATGACGGCGCCGACGCCGGACCCGATGGCGACGCGCTTCGCGTCCTTGGTGCCATGCACATGGCCGCGCATTTTCAGAGCTTCGTTGCTCATTGCTGAATCCCTTTCGAAGAGCGGGCAACGCTTCCGCACCGCCGCTGTCGACTGTTAACAAATGATATGCCAGTGTGACCCCGGTCATGCTCCATTGTCAACAGTCAATGTTGGAGGTTGACTGTTGACAATGAAACGCCTTACAGTGATACACATCACCCCCGCTCTTCCAGAGGATCAACGACGATGTTCAATTCCCGCCTCGGCTGCTCGTCCATCAGCTTCCGCCATCAGGACCTCAGCACTGCCCTGCGGACCATCAGCTCCCTGGGCTTCGACGAAATCGACCTGGGTGCCCTCCCCGGCGTCTGCGACCACGTCCCCTATGAACTTGACGGGGACGCCGTCGAGGCAGTTACCGCTGACGTTCTGGCCTCAGGGCTGCGGGTCCGCTCGGTCAACGGCGATATCGGGGACCTCAACGCAGTGCTCGACGCCGGCCGGCAGGCCTCGCGCGAACGGCACCTGGAAGCCCTGCTCACCCTCACGGCCACCACCGGCGCCAAGGCGCTGGTCCTTCCGTGCGGCGCCCTGGGCCACGACCCCGTCCGGAGCGTGGACGAAGACCTGGACACCATCGCCGCCCAGCTCATCCACGCCGGGCAGCGCGCCGCGGAGTTCGGCGTCGAACTCTGGACCGAATCCCTGCACTTCCTGCGGTTCTGCTGGAACCTGGAGCGCGCGGAACTGCTGGCACAGCGGCTGGCAGGTTCCGGCGTCGGAATTGTCATGGACTTCAGCCACATCGTCGCCGCCGGCGAGGACCCGCTCGAATACCTTGACCGGCACGACGGCCGGATTGCCCACGTCCACCTCAGGGATGCCGTGCCGGGAAACATCAACCTCAGCATCGGCAACGGCCAGGCGGATTTCGCCGCCGGGCTCCGCGCACTGGCAGGCCGTGGCTACACCGGCCACTTCTCGCTCGAACTGGAAACCCGGGACGTCACGCACGACGAAAGACCCGCCGCCGCCGCCAAAGCGGCCAGCTTCATCACCGACCTCATCTGACCCGTCGATTGCTCCGTAACGGCCCTTTTGACCCCTCAAAACGGCGCTTATGGAGCAACCGATCCCATCACCAGGCACAACACACCAACCAAGGAGCATCATGACTACCACCATCCAGCGCACCGCCGTCCTCACCGGGGCCACCTCGGACCGCGGCATCGGCATCACCACCGCACGCCGCTACGCCAGCCAGGGCTGGGGAGTGGTGATCCTGGACCTCGACGGCGAGAAGTCCGCCAAGGTCGCCGCCGAAATCGGCAACGAATTCAATGTCCCGGCCTACGGCCACGAGGTCGACGTCGCCAATGAAGGCTCCGTCAACGCCGCCTACGCAGCCGTCAAGGCAGAAGTGGGCGCCGGCAATCTTCCCCCGGTGGGCGCACTGGCCAACATCGCCGGCATCACCTCCCCGGTGCCGTTCCTGGAAACCACCCTGGAGCTCTGGCACAAAGTCATGGACGTGAACGCCACCGGCACCTACCTCGTCACCAAGGCGTTCCTGCCGGACATGATCGAGGCCGGCTGGGGCCGGATCGTCAACATGTCCTCCGTTTCCGCGCAGCGCGGCGGCGGCGTGTTCGGCAAGGTCCCCTACTCCGCCGCCAAGGCAGCCATCCTGGGCTTCACCAAGGCCCTGGCCCGTGAAATCGGCGCCACCGGCGTCACCGTCAACGCCATCACCCCGGGCGCCGTGGACACCAACATCCGCGTGGGCAGCACCGAGGAACAGGAAGCCGCCATCAACGCCGGCATCCCCCTGGGCCGGAACGCCACCACCGAGGAAATCGCCGCCGTCATCACCTTCCTGTCCTCCGAGGAATCGGCCTACCTGACCGGTACCACCATCGACATCAACGGCGGAAGCCACATCCACTAGTAGCCGTCCCCGCCGAAGCTAGAGAGCCCACCATGACCAGAATTTTCAACGATCCCTCCGACTTCGCAGAGGAAGCCCTTGCCGGGTTCTGCGACGTCCACGCCGACCTGGTCCGCCAGGTGACCGGCGGGGCCGTGCGCCGGCGCCGCCCCGCCAAGCCCAAAGTGGCGGTCCTCGCGGGCGGCGGTTCAGGCCACTACCCGGCTTTCGCCGGCCTGATCGGCACCGGACTGGCCGACGGCGCCGTGGTGGGCAACATCTTCACCTCGCCATCCGCGCAGCAGGCCTATGCCGTGGCCAAGGCCGCGGAGTCGGGCGCCGGAGTGGTGTTCACCTACGGCAACTACGCCGGGGATGTGCTGAATTTCGGCATGGCCAGCGAGCGGCTCGCTTCGGAGGGGATCCAGGTGGAAAACGTCCTGGTGACGGACGACGTCGCCAGCGCCCCGCCGTCGGAATCGGAGAAACGCCGCGGCATCGCGGGTGACTTCACCGTCTTCAAGATCATGGGTGCGGCGGCCGAAGCGGGTGCGGACCTGGCCGACGTCGTGCGTCTTGGCCGCAAAGCCAACAGCCTGACCCGCACCATCGGCAGCGCCTTCCACGGCTGCACCTTCCCGGGCGCCGAAACCCCGCTGTTCACCCTCAAAGACCGGCAGATGGGCCTGGGCCTGGGCATCCACGGCGAGCCCGGCCTGTTCGACACCGAACTTCCTCCCGCCAAAGAGCTGGGCCAGGAATTCGTTGCCCGGCTGCTGGCCGAGACCCCGCACGGAGCTGGCGACCGCATCGCCGTCATCCTTAACGGCCTCGGATCCACCAAGCACGAGGAACTCTTTGTCCTCTGGCTCACCATTGCCCCGCTGCTCCGCGCCGCCGGCTACACGCTGGTGATGCCGGAAGTGGGCGAACTGGTCACCAGCCTGGACATGTCCGGCGTCTCCCTGACCATCACCTGGCTGGACGACGAACTGGAGCCGCTCTGGACCGCCCCGGCGGAAACGCCCGCCTACCGCAGGGGCAATGCCGCCCTGCAGGCCGGTGCTGCCTCGGCAGAGGAAGAGCCCGACGGCGCCGCCGCACCTGATGCTTTCGACGCAACCGAAGAGTCGCGCGGCTATGCGGCAAACTGCCTCGCGGCCCTCGCTGCCGCCCGGGATTCCCTGCACGGCGCCGAAGCGCGTCTGGGGGACATGGATGCCGTGGCGGGCGACGGAGACCACGGCCGCGGCATGGTCCGCGGTATCGACGCGGCCACCGCTGCGGCGGAGGACGCCGCTGCCCGCGGCGCCGGCGCGGGAGCTGTCCTGGCCGCCGCAGGGGATGCGTGGGCGGATAAAGCCGGCGGGACCTCGGGCGTGCTGTGGGGTGCCGGGCTGAGGTCCTTCGGCGAAGCACTCGGCAACCAGCTGTCTCCAGGACCTTCGGAACTGGCCGCTGCCGTCAGCGCGTTCGCTGCCAGGATCACCGGTCTCGGCAAGGCGGAAATCGGGGACAAGACCATGGTGGACTCCCTGCTGCCCTTCGCGGAAACCTTCAGCCGGCTGCTGGCTGACGGCGCCCGCCACAGCGACCACCCTGCAGCGGCATGGGCCGAAGCGGCCGCCGTCTCCACCGCCGCGGCGGAAGCCACCGCTTCGCTGCGTCCGCTCAAGGGCCGCGCCCGGCCGCTCGCCGAAAAGAGCGTAGGCACCGCGGACCCCGGGGCAACGTCCCTGGCCATGATCTTCACGGTCATGGGCCCGCACCTTGCCGCGCCGGCTGCTGCTCCGGCCACTGCACGGGATGCTGCGCCGGCTGCTGCACCGGCTGCTGCCGAAGCGGCCGGTCCGGCAGCCCACGGCACGGCAACCCGCCAGCCCGCAGGAACACCGTCATGACACATACCGCAACTGCAGGGGAAGGACAGGCCATGGGCATTCGACTCATCCTGGGCGCCGATGAAGCCGGCGTGGACTACAAGGACCGGATCGCGGAGGACCTTCGCAACGATCCCCGGGTCAGCGAAATCATCGATATCGGCGTCAACCGCAGCGATGCCCTCGAGCAGTTCACCAGGCCGTACCCGTATGTGGGGATCGCGGCAGGGGAGATGATCAAGGAGGGCCGCGCGGACCGGGCCATCCTGTTCTGCGGCACCGGAATCGGCGTGGCCATCGCTGCGAACAAGGTGGACGGCATCAGGGCAGCCACGGCCCACGACTCGTTCTCAGTGGAACGCTCGGTGCTCTCCAACGACTGCCAGGTGCTCACCATGGGCCAGCGTGTGGTGGGCGTGGAACTTGCCCGCAGGCTGGCCCGGGAATGGCTGGGCTACACCTTCGACCCCTCGTCCGCCTCGGCGTCCAAGGTGAAGGTCCTGACGGATTTCGAAGGCTGCTGACTCGGCAGTCCGCTACCCGGCTGTCCGCTTGACCGGGCAGTCCGCCTGACCAGGCAGTCCGGGAACGTCAAGGTCAGCAGCTATTCGACGCTGACCTTGACGCGCTGCACCACGTTGTTCCCCATGCCCTGATAGTTCCAGGCCTGTTCCAGCGGCTGCATGGACCCGGTGGCGTCGGTGGCCCGGCAGGCGAGCTCATGCTCGCCCCGGTCCGCCACCCACGGCAGCGTCCATTCGCACCACGCAAACGGGCCGGCCGGATGCCCGAGATGCGCAGGCACCCACTTCCCGTCGATCCCTACCTCCACGCGGACCACGGACCCTTCGCCGGACCATGCCCTGCCCTGGAGCATCACCGGTCCCGGGGACAGGACCCTGCTGCGGGTGTAGAAGTCCGGGATCCCCGGCGGGATCATCAGCGAACGGACCCGGATCCGCGAAACCGGAGTGCCGGCGTCGTCCGCGTCCTGCTGGTAGCGGTAGGACACCGCCTGCTGGAATCCCTCGAAGGGGTGGGTCACCACCTGGATGGACTGCAGCCACTTCACGCTGGCCATGCCGTACCAGCCCGGCACCACAAGACGCAGCGGGTAGCCGTGCTGTGGCGGCAGCTCCCGGCCGTTCATCTCGTAGGCCAGGACGACGTCGGGTCGCATCGCTTCCTTGATCGGCAGGCTCCGTGCATACTGCTGCCGGACTCCGCCCTGGATTCCGGTGTCGGCGCCGGTGAACACCACTTCGACGGCGTCGTCGTCAACTCCGGCCTGGGCCAGCAGGTACGCGAGCGGAACCCCTGTCCACTCGGCGGTGCCCACGCCCTCGAGCCGCCACGGCTGGCTCATCGGCCGCGGATGCAGGAGCGAACGGCCGTTGCCGGCGCACTCCAGCGTGACCGGGATGCTGATGGTCGGGTCACGGCGGAGCGCCCGCAGGCTGATCTCGACGGCACGCTGCACGGCACCGCCGATCCGCAGGTGCCAGGAGTCCGCGTCGGTGAACGGGATGTCGAAATGGGTCAGCACGTAGTGCAGGCCCGGCGGGGTGGTGTCCTCCCGCAAGGCCTCCAGCGGCATCGAATGGTTCCGGACCGCCAGCTGCAGTTCCTCTGCGGTGAGCGGGCCGTGCGTAGGTTCTCCTGCATGCGCCGTGGGCTTCACGGACTGACGGCGCCGGGAAATCTGCTTCGTCATGGCACTGTTCTTCTTCGGGTGGGCCGCTTCTTCGGGGCGGGCGGATTCCGCGTGGCTGGCGGTGCCCGTGTTCACAGGTCTACGCCGCCGCCGCCGGTCCGTCAAGCAGGACTCCTACAGGTGATGCGCCTCTTTGAGGAAGTCCGCGAGCCCCTGGGGTTCCCGGCCCGTGAGGCCATGAACGTCCGACGTCGGGCCGGCCAGTTCGCCGTTGGCGATGGCCGTGTAGGTGCTCACCCAGGCATCGAGCTGCCAGGCGGGAGCGCCGTAGGACGCCCGGGAGGCGTAGGCTTCCTCCACGGTTTCATGGTGGAAAGTGATGGTCCGTCCGGTGCCTGCAGTGAGGAGTTCCGCGGCCCGCTCCAGGGAAATGTCCTCGGGGCCGGTCAGGTCGTAGGTCCGGCCCGCGTGGACCGCCGGATCAGCCAGCACGGCCGCGGCGCACCGGGCGACGTCCCCGCGCGTGACGGCCGCCATCACGCCGCCGTTCGCCGGGCCGCGGATGACGCCGTCTTCGCCGGCGAGAAGGGGCAGGAAATCCAGGTAGAAGTTGTCCCGCAGGAACGTGTAGTTCATCCCCGACGCCTTGATCCGCTCTTCAGTGGCGTAGTGGTCCATGCCCAGTGTGAACGTGCAGTCGGCAGAGGCCCCGAAAAAGGACGTGTAGACGATGTGCTCCACGCCTGCCGCGGCGGCAGCGTCCACGAACGCGAAATGCGTCTGGAGCCTGTCCTCGGCCTCGGACGCGGACACCATAAAGAGGGTCTTCACCCCCGCCAGCGAGGACGAGGCCAGTACGGGGTCGGCATAGGTGGACACCACGGGAACTGCGCCGGGAAGGTCAGGTGCCCGGGCGGCGTCGCGCACCAGCTGCCGCTGCGGCCGCCCGGCGTCGGCGAGGATCCTGGCGACGAGTCCGCCGAGCTGGCCGGTGGAACCGGTGACGGCCAGGGCAGGCAGGGCGTCGGTCGTCTGCCGGGCAGTCCCCGGGTCTGCGGTGCGTTCCCCGTCAGCCATGGCTAGGCCTCCCGGGATGCAGGCGATTTGGTCTGGGCCGGGTCGCGTTCGGCCAGGGATCCGATGGCGTCATCGATCTTGTCCATGATGGCCTGGTCCAGCTTCACGCCGGCGGCCGCCACGTTGCCGGCAATCTGCTCCGGACGGGACGCGCCCATGATTGCGGAAGCAACGTTCTTGTTCTGCAGCACCCACGCGATGCTCAGCTGCGCCATGGTTAGCCCGGCTTCTGCAGCGATCGGCTTGAGGTGCTGGACGCCGGTGAGGACTTCGTCGGACATCCAGCGTTCGATCATCCTGGCGCCGCCCTTGGCATCCGTGGCGCGGCTTCCCTCTGGGGCGGGCTTCCCGGGCCGGTACTTGCCGCTGAGCACACCCTGGGCGATGGGGGACCAGACAATCTGGGACAGGCCAAGCTCTTCGGACGCCGGGACCACCTCCGCTTCGATGACCCGCCACAGCATGGAGTACTGCGGCTGGTTGGAGATGAGCTGGAATCCCAGGTCCTTGGACAGCGCGTGCGCGTCCCGGATCTGGTCCGCCGTCCACTCACTGACGCCGATGTACAGTGCCTTGCCCTGCCGGACAATGTCCGCGAACGCCTGCATGGTCTCTTCCAGCGGCGTCTCATAGTCGTAGCGGTGCGCCTGGTACAGGTCCACGTAATCGGTCTGGAGGCGCGTCAGGGAACCGTTGATGGATTCCATGATGTGCTTGCGGGACAGCCCCACATCGTTGTGGCCCTTGGGCCCCGTGGGTCCGAACACCTTGGTGAAAATCTCCAGGGACTCGCGGCGCTCGTCCTTCAACGCCTCGCCCAGCACTTTTTCCGCCGCCGTGTTGGCGTAGACGTCGGCGGTGTCGAAGCTGCTGATTCCTGCGTCCAGCGCCGCCCGCACGCACTGGGTGGCCACTTCGTTCTCCACCTGGGAGCCGTGCGTGAGCCAGTTGCCGAAGGTGATTTCGGAGATCTTGAAGCCGCTGTTACCGAGGTATCTGAATTCCATGGTTTTTACCGTAGTCCACTTGGTTGCTCAGGGTAAGGGCTTTCCGCCACCGACCTGCGGATTACCGCCGGCGCAGTTCCGCGTACTCCAATGAGGGGACCACAGCGCCTGCGTCGCGCTCCACGAAGTTGGTGCCGGGCGGCACCAGATCGTCAATCGCATCCAGCACGGCTTCGTCGAGTACGGTGTCGGCGGCTTTCAGGTATGCGCGCAGGTGTTCCTCGCTCCGCGGGCCAACGATCACGCTGCTGACGGCAGGATGGTTCAGCGCGAAACCGACCGCGAGGTCCACCAGCGGCAGTTCCAGCTTGTCCGCCAGTCGCGCCAGGGAATCTGCGGCGAGCAGCTTGCGCTCGCTCGCCGGGCCGGAGATGTCGTACCGGCCGGGAAGGGAGTGGACCCGTGTGGGCGGCTTCCCGGCGTCCAGGACAAAACTTCCGGACAGCCAGCCGCCGGCCAGCGGACCATAGGCCAGCACACCCAGGCCGTACTGCTGGGCGATCGGAAGGACATCGCGTTCGGTGCCGCGGACCAGCATCGAATAGGGCACCTGGTTGGCCACCGGCGGGATGAGGTGGTTGGTGGTTGCCAGCCACTGGGCCTCCACGAGCTGCGCAGGGGTGAACACGGACGTCCCGTAGTAGAGGATCTTGCCCTGCCGGATGAGGTCGTTCAGTGCCGTGATGGTTTCCAGGACATCCGTGTTGTAGTCCGGACGGTGCGCCTGGTAAAGGTCGATCCGGTCCGTCTGGAGGCGGCGGAGGCTGCCCTCCACGGCCTGCATGATCCAGCGCCTCGAGTTGCCCGAGTGGGCGGGGTTGGCGCTCATCTGGCCGTGGAATTTGGTGGCGATGAAGACGTCGTCCCGGCGGCCCTTGAGGGCGCGGCCCACGACTTGTTCGCTCTGGCCCTGCGAATACACGTCCGCTGTGTCCACCGCGGTGATGCCGGCATCCAGCGCGGCGTTGATGATGCGGATGCTTTCCTCGGCGCCGGTGGGCGCATAGCCCTGGGCGGTGCCGCCGGCGCCAACAGGGTCCGCCGGTGCGCCCTCGCCGAAGTTCATGGTGCCCAAGGTGAGCGGGCTGATCAGGGTCCCGCTGCGCCCGAAAACCCTTAACTGGTTGAGGCTCATTCCCGGTTTCCTCACGTCTGACTCCCACGGCTGATTGCTGTGGATCGTCACGAGGCTACACAAAATCGGCCCGGCGGAGGCCTCCGGCGAAGCACTTCTTAGTGTTGCGTAGTCCGGAGTAACGCAGCGGGCGTCAATGACGAATTGTGAATCAGCCGGCGCGGCGGTGCTCAGCCGGCAGGGTGCCCTTCAAGGCGCCAGGATGGCCGGCCAGGGAAACCAGGGAACCGGTGTCCAGCATGGCCATCGGTCCCGGTCCCGGGGGTTTCTCGAAGGAGCGGGGTATTGGCCGGACGGTGGCGTGCTGGTCCGTGGCGGACTCCACCAGGGGCGCTACCGCACTGACCTCTTCCACCGGGGCGTCCGGGCTGGGGAGGTCGCGCACGGTCACCTTCACCTCGGGCGCCGCTGCGGCCTTGGCCCGGGCTGCCGCGCGGGCGTCTGCGCGGGCCACTGCGGCCGCCCAGTCTTCGGCCAGGGCCGGAGTCTCGCGGCGGGCGGTGCTGCCTGTGCGCGGGTGCTTTTCGGATGAGCTGCGCAGCTTCGGCTGCGGGACCGGGGTTTTCGCAGGCGCCCTGACAGGACGAGATGAGCCGGCGGGACGGGCTGACTTAGCCGGACCGGACGACGCAGCGGGACGGCGGCCGAACAGGGCCATAGCGGTGACGGCCACCAGCCGGCCCAGCCCTGCCAGCAGCAGCGTGGCCACAAAAACCAGGAAGAGGCCGATGAACATGACGAACGCCACACCGAGCGTGCCAAAAAAGGTCAGGTTCAGGGCAATGGTGGTGGGATCTTCCATTTACCTCTCCTTACGGCCTGCAGCGCCTGTGTGCCGGCTGTAGCCACCCGGCGATAAGCACCCCTTAACAATACGGACTTTTGCGGGGCAACACGCCCGCAGTGAGGTCCGCCCGGGGGTTGTGTCGAAGCTGTTATCGGATATGACAAAGCAGTTTCCGGCCGGTCCCGGCATATAGTCGGAGGCAGCCACCTGGCGCCCTCCAGCCACCCCCGAAAAGGACCCCCTGTGACCCCCTCAGGAAACTGCCCTTGCCTGTCCGGTGAGCAGTACGCGGACTGCTGCGGCCGCTTCCACCGCGGCGACTCCGAGGCCCCGACGGCGGAACAATTGATGCGCTCGCGGTACAGCGCCTTTGTAGTGCAGGATGCTGCCTACTTGCTCCGCACCTGGCACCCGGATACCAGGCCGGCGGAACTCGACCTGGATCCGGACATGCAGTGGCGCCGGCTGGACATTGTCTCCACCCGCCGGGGCGGACCCCTGGATTCGGAAGGGATCGTCGAGTTCAAGGCCTATTTCAGGCACGACGGCGAGCGGGGGGTCCACCACGAAACCGGCCGGTTCCTGCGCGTTGACCGGCGCTGGTACTACCTCAACGAGGTAGGGCTTGACGATGTTGGGCTTGACGAGGCCAGGCCCTAACGGTCCGCGTCAGCCTCAACCGGAGTGAACCCGGCCCGGTCCACCTTGCGGTGGAACCGCATGCCTGCCAGGCCGCCTACTACGGCGCCAATCAGCGCCACCACAGCCACCACGACGGCGGCAATAATTCCGGTGGTGGTCAGTTGGCCTTCGTTGACGGGGATCCGCGGGAAGCTGTTCAGGCTGGCCAGGATGTTGAAGCGCTCGCCGGCGATCATGGCCAGCAACGCAATCAGCACCGCGAAGATCACGGCCCAGACCCACACCATGAATCCCTGCTTGGCCCCGTTGAAGCGCGCCATCCGGCCGGCCACGTAACCGCCGCAGTAGTACGCCACGAACAGGATCACCAGCAGCACGATGATTCCTGCCAGTCCCACAGTCTGGTCAGCGGCGGCCTGGTTCACGGCCTCGTTGACGTCCGTGCTGGTAGCGAGCCCCACTGCTGTTCCTGCCGCAGCCACCAGGGCGGTGAGCAGGACCGCCGTTCCCGTCGCGGCCAGCCAGCCAAAGAACGCCGAGCCGATCTTGATCCCGCCGAACTGCTCCTTCTCGCGGGCAATCACGGTCTCGCGGGTCGCGGCGTTCGGGTCGGCAGCGACAGTGTGCTCGCTCGTGGGCGGCACCGCGTAGGCCCGGGTGTCGCCGTCGTAGTCCGTCCCGGTGTCGAAATTACGGCTGGCGCCTGGAGCGTCAGCGTAGCTGCGCCGGCCCTCCAGCCTGTCTTCGACGCGGCTGCCGTCCGTACGGTTGCCGGCGTCGATGCCGTCGGCACCCTCGCCGCGGGCGGCGCGGCGGGACTGTCTGTCTTCGGGCCCTACTGTGCTGCTCATCAGGCGTTCTCGCTTTCATCGATTGGACCGCACCCATCGTTTGGGCCGGCCACCGCTATGCGGAGACGTGCATGGTGGTCCTATGTCCACCTAACCACGGCATGCCGGCGGTAGCAAGGGTGCTTAGCATCTCCGGCGGGTCGAAAATCGGCGAAAATCAGCGGTACTTTCGGTGCAGGTCCTCCTTCACCGATGCCCGCGGAGACGCGTCGGCGATCCACGGTCCGGTGCCTTCGGACTGGTCCAGGACCCCGGCCTCCAGCCAGCTGTAGTCACCGGCGAGCACCTTTTCCGTCAGGTCGCGGTCGGCGTCGTCCGTGTTCCGCCACAGCTGGTCGAAGTACTCGTCCACGCGGACCCGCGCCTGCTCGCAGTATGCCTCGGCGAGTTCGTAGGCGGTGGCTGCCCGCTCCGGGTTGGTATGGAGCATCCCTTCGGCGCGTGAGCAGCACGCCGCCATGGCAAACAGCTCGGCGCCGATGTCCACGATCCGGCCCAGGAACGCCTGTTTGTGCTCGAGCTTGGCTTGCCACCGGCCCATCCCGTAGAAGGTCTGCCGGGCGAGGCGCCGCGAGGACCGCTCCACAAACCGCAGCTGCTTGGCGAGCCTGCCGAACTCGGTGTAGGACCGCGGATCCATGCCGGCGCCCGCCACCAGTTTGGGCAGCCACTTCGCGTAGAACCCGGAAGCGCCGACGGCGGCCCTCGCCTTGTCGGACAGGCTGGCATCCGCGGACGCAAGGTCCCCGGCGGCGGCGAGGTGCGCATCCACGGCCTCCCGGGCAATGAGGAGCTTCATGATTTCCGAGGAGCCCTCGAAGATGCGGTTGATCCGGAGGTCGCGGAGCTGCTGTTCGGCCGGCACGGCGCGCTCGCCGCGGGCCTCCAGCGAATCCGCCGTCTCGAAGCCGCGTCCGCCTCGGATCTGCACCAGCTCGTCGGCTATCCGGCAGCTGATCTCCGTGGACCAGAGCTTGGCGAGGGCGGCCTCGATCCGGACGTCCTTCTGGCCGGCGTCGGCCATTTCGGCGGACAGTTCGAAGACTGCGTCCAGGGCGAAGGCGCTCGCGGCGATGAAGGCGATTTTCTTGCCCACAGCTTCGTGCTTGCCCACCGGCCGGCCCCACTGGGTGCGTGCGTTGGACCATTCGCGGGCGATCTTCAGGCTCCACCTGCCGGAGGCCACACAAAGGGCCGGGATGGAGAGCCTGCCCGTGTTGAGGGTGGTGAGGGCGATCTTCAGGCCCTGGCCTTCGCGGCCGAGCCGGTTTGCCGCAGGCACCCTCACCTGGTGGAAGCGCGTCACACCGTTCTCGATGCCGCGCAGCCCCATGAAGGCGTTGCGGTTTTCCACCGTGATGCCGGGGGAGTCCATTTCCACCACGAAGGCGCTGATGCCGCCCTTGTGGACGGTGCCATCGGAATCCGTGTGTTGCGGCACCAGCGCCATGACCACCACCAGTTCGGCGATCACGCCATTGGTGGTCCACAGTTTGACGCCGTCCAAAACGTACGCGTCGCCGTCGTCCGTGGGAACGGCGGTGCTGCCCATCCGGGCGGGGTCGCTCCCGACGTCGGGTTCGGTGAGCAGGAAAGCCGTGATGGCGCCAGCGGCGCAGCGGGGAAGGTATTCCTGTTTCTGTTCTGCGGTGCCGAACACTTTCACGGGCTCGGGGACGCCGATGGACTGGTGCGCGGAGAGCAGCGCCCCGAGGCTGGGGTGCACCGAACCCAGCAGGGCAAGAGCCCGGCCGTAATACACCAGCGACAGGCCCAGGCCGCCGTACTCGCGCGGGATCTTCATGCCGAACACGCCCAGCTCGGCCAGGCCGGCGAGGTACTGGTCCGGAATCCTGGCGTCCCGCTCGATCAGGCGGCCGGACATGGTCCTGCAGTAGGCGGTGAGGCGGTCCATGAACTCTTCGCCGCGTTCCACGTCCTCGGTCCTGGCCTCGGGCCAGGGGTGGATCAGCGAGAGATCGAAGCTGCCCAGGTACAGGCCTTTGGCGAAGCTGGGCCGGTCCCAGGTGGTTTCCCGGGCGGCCTCGGTGATGGCCCGGGCATCGGCTTCGGTGGCCTCGGGCCCGATCTTGTCGGGGGCGACGGGAACGTCGGCGGCTGGACTGTCAGTGGCAGAGCTCACGGGGCATCTCCTCTAACCGGGGTGGCCGGCTCGAGCCCTGGGTCCGCCTCGGGTGGGGAACCCTTCAGCTGTCCCTCAATGCTACCCGCGGGTAGGTTCCCGTGCTAGGGGCAGGCTGCCCTTGGAAGTCGCCGGGGAGCTCCACCGTGGAGGCGTGGTGCACCAGCCGGTCCCAGAGGTGGTTGATGCCGTGCACCAGGCCCAGCAGGGTGCCGGCAATGATGAACCAGGCGAACCGGCCCACCCCCACGAGCACCATGGCCAGGAAGCCGGCCGTCATCATAAAAGCCACAATCAGCAGGCCAAACACGAGCGTTCCGATGAACACGAAAGTGCCTGTCTCTACTGCGCTGAGATCGAACTGCATGTTTCCCCCTGCATCATTGCCTGGCTGGATCAAGTAGCACGAGCGTAGGGTGCGGACGGCTCCGCCAACCAGAGCCGTACGGCCGTGGCGCGGGTGTTGATACGGGATCGAAATGCTACCGGCCCGTAGGTCACGGCGCGGTCACTGTAACCCCACCCGTAACACGCGTAACAGCCCGTTGCGGACGTACCGGGAGGTGCACCGGCGGCGCGCCGGGGTCCCTTTGGGTTCGGCCGGGGTGCCGGTTGCGGGGTGAAACGGCGCCGGGCCGGCTTCCGGGCACACTGCGTTAACCTTGTAGTTGGCAGTTTTCGGGTTTTCCGCTGCCCGACAAGTCCTGTGGCAGCTGAAGGAGAGTGTGTGTCCCGATCCGCCCCGTCCTCCGCGGACGCGATCAATGCCCGGCTTCGGGACCTTGAACTCCTGACCAAAGGACCGGCCTGGGCGCTCACCCGGTCCGCCCCGTGGGTCATCGCAGTCCTGCAGGCTTCCTTTACCCGCACCCGTCCGCAGCTTCCGCTGGAAGAATTCCATGCCGACGTCGATGCCTTCCTTGAGCAGCTCCGCCGCCAGGACCCGGGGTTGGGCGGCGTAGCCAACGGGAAGTCCTTCGGCGATGAATGGACCCGCAAGAATTTCCTGACCCGCCGCAACCAGTCCGGGCAGATCGTCTACGAAGTCACGGAGCCCGCGGCCCGCGTCCTCGCCTTCCTGGACAGCCTCTCCAGCGAACGCTCCACCCTGAACGGTTCCCGGCTGGGAACGCTGCTGGGCGACGTCGAAAAGCTGGCCAATGAGACAAACCCGGACCAGACCGCCCGGCTGGAGTCCCTCGAGGACGAGATCGAGGAGCGGCAGCAGCTCATCGAGGACATCAGCTCCGGCGACTTCGACGGACTGCTGGACGATGACGAGGCCGTGGAGGCGGCCGGAAACATCCTGGACCTCGCGGCCAGCCTGCCGGCCGACTATAAGAAGATGCGTGACCGGATCGAGGAACTGGTGGGCGAGCTCCGCAACCAGATCATCGAGGAATCCCTCAGCAAGGGTGCCACCATGGCGCAGGTGCTGGAGGCGGACAAACGGCTCCGGCAGAGTCCTGAAGGAAGGACGTTCCGGTCCTTCACGGCGTTCCTGGAGGACCCCCAGCAGCAGCTGCGGTTCCGTTCCGCGATCGGAGAAGTGCTCAGCCGCCAGTTCGCGGACGACCTCAGCCACGAGGACCGCGAAACGCTGAAGAACCTGGTGGCCGAACTCCGCACCCAGCACAGCCAGATCCAGCGGATCTACGGCAAGCTCAGCGAAAGCCTCAACACCTACGTCCAGAGCGACGATTTCCGCCAGTCCGTCCGGTTGCGGAAGGTGCTGCGCGAAGCCGAGCAGGCCATTCGCTCGCTGCCGTACGAACGGGAACGCCCCGGGCTGGTGCCCGGACCGGTACTCTTCAACGCCGGCTTCGAGTCCCTGTCCATGGTCAAGCTCTTTGACCCCGACGAGTTCGCGGCCCCGCCCAAGCTGGCCGACCCCATCGCCTTCAGCGACTCGGACCGCGTGCGCTCGCCGCGCACCGGGAAGGCCAAGCCGGCGGCCATCCGCGCCGCGCTCGCCGGGGCCGCCACCCTGCCGGAGGCGTGGGAGCAGCTTCCGCCGGAGGAACGCCACATCAACTCCATCCGCGCCCTGCTGTCCCACGCGCTGCACGACGGCGCCGGCTTCGACCGCGCCGGCTGGGACGCCATCGACTTCGAACAGATAGACGGCACCACCCGCAAGGCATTCCTGCCGGTGGTCACCCTCACAAAGGATTGACGATGACTGAAGAGATGACGACGACGGAAACCCCGGCGGTCGAACCTGCCCCGGTGGTTGAGCCCGTCGAGACCGGGATTTCGACAAGCTCAACCACCGGTGGGGTGACCCCTCGGGATACGTTCGTCGACGGCGCCGCGCTGTTCCCGGGGGACACCGGTGTGCTGCCCATGAAGGTCCGCCAGGCACTGGTGAAGCTGCTGAAGGGGCCGTACGTCGACGGCGGCCGGGACGAAAAACTCTGGACCACACTGCTGGACCACCAGCTGATCCTGCGGAGCCGCCTGTCGGAGCTGTTCCTGACGCTGCAGCTCGACCACGAACGGAAAGTGGCCGTGCTGCGCCCGGTGGACCCGGAAGCGATCGGCGGCAGCACCCGCTCCAGCATCCTGCGCCAGCAGCGTGCGCTCAGCCGGGTGGAGACCATCGTGCTGCTGCGCCTGCGCCTCCTGCTGGACCGCCACGTCACGGCGCAGACGGATCCCACGATCACGAAAGAGGAAATCGCCGAGCTGGTTGCCCACTACCAGCCGTCCGGCCAGCAGGACGCCCTGCGCGACTCCGACGTGGTCAACCGCGCCATCACCAAGCTCCTGGCCCGCCAGCTCCTCATCGCCACCGGCCTCGAGGACGTCTACACCATCTCCAACGCCCTCCCGCTGGCCCTCCCCTTCGAAAACATCGGCGACATCCCCGCCCACATCGAAGCCCTGGTAGCTGCCACAGCAGACCCAGCCGGCACGGAACCGCTCCTGGAGTTCGACAGCGACGCCGGTGAGGAACCGAACGACGACGACGGCGATGCCGCCAGCGCCGCGAACACAACCACCAAGGGGGCAGAAGCATGAGCATCCCCACCATGCTGCCCATGGGCGAACTCACCAACCCGGGCCAGATGCGGCTCGCGCTGGTGCAGGTGGTCAACTGGGGCACGTTCCATGGCGCCCACACGATGCACGTGGACCGCAACGGCACCCTGCTGACAGGCAACTCGGGCGTCGGCAAGTCCACGCTGTTTGACGCCATGCTGCGCGTGTTCGACGCCCGGCCGCGTTCCAACGAGGCCGCGGCGCAGCGCTCCGGTGCCGTGGAGGACAAGCGGACCACGTTCACCTACATGCGCGGCAAGGTGGGCGACAAGGCCGTGGGCGAGGGCTCAGCCAGTGCCTTCCAGCGCCCCGGTGCCACGTGGTCCGCCGTCGCCCTGACGTTCGATAACGCGGCCGGCACGAAAGTGACGGTGTCAGCGCTCTTTGACCTGCCGAAAAACGGCACGGAATCGAGCGTCGGGCGGTACTACCTGATCGACAACAAGCCGCTGGACCTTGCCGCCATCGAGGGCATCGCGGAGAAGCGGTTCACCAAGGCTGCACTGGACACCCTCTTCCCGGACGCGCAGGTTTTCGACGTGCACAAGGCGTTTGCGGAGCGGTTCCGGCGGCTGCTGGGCATCAGTTCGGACCAGGCCCTTCCGCTGCTCCGGGTGATCCAGGCCGGCAAGGGACTCGGCGGCAGCGTCAACACCTTCTTCCGGGACCAGGTGCTCGACGCTCCCGCAACTCTGGCCGCGGCGGACGACGTCGTCGAGGAATTCAGCAACCTGATGTCCATCCGGCAGCGGCTGGAGGACGTGCGGCAACAGCGCGACCAGCTGGCTCCGGTACCCGGACTCAACAAGGAATACGCGCAGTCCCTGCTGGACGCGAACCGCCTGCGGGAGCTGGCCGGCGAAGAGTTTGACGCCTACAAGCAACAGCTCGCGGTGACTGTCCACGAGAAGACCCTGGTCCGATTCAAGGACCTCGCCCACGCAAAAGCCAAGGAGCTCGGCGCGGAGCGTGCGGTCCGGGACGGCCTGGCCAAGGATCTGCGGCAGCTCGAAGCCGACTACAACAACCAGGGCGGCAACGCGATCTCGGCGATCGAGCAGTCGCTGGAGAATGCCCGGGTGGGACTCAAGCTCCGCCAGCAGGTGGAGGAAGCCGCGCGGCAGGCGCTGGCCGATGCCGGGCTGGACCTCGAATGGACGTCCGACGGCTGGGAGCAGGCCCACACGCATGCCGCCGATCGTTCGGCCGAACTCCGGGACGACTCCGAGGCGCTCAAGGAGCTGCGGTTCGAGGCGTTCGACGGCCACGCCACCAAGAAACGCGAACTGGCCGCGGCCCAGCAGGAACTCGTCTCGCTGAAGACGCGCAAGTCCCTGCTCCCGCCGTCGAGCATTGAAAACCGCACGGCCATCGCGGCGGCAACCGGGGTGCCGGAGGAACGGATGCCGTTCGGCGGCGAGCTGATCGACCTCGCCGAAGGGGAGGAACGGTGGCGGCCTGCCGCCGAACGCGCGCTGCGGAACCTGGCCACCACGCTGCTGGTTCCCGGCGAGCACTTCGCGGCCGTGACCCGCTACCTGAACGACCACGCCGTCCGCGGCGCACTCCGCGCCGTGGACGTGTCCAAGCCCCTCGCCGGCGGCGCGCTGGCCGTTGAGGACGCGGCCGACGGCGATCTCCTGACCAAGCTGGACATCCTCACCACCGGTCCCGCGGCGGACGCCGGCCAGTGGATCCGTGAGCGGATCGCCGTCGACTTCGCCTACCCGTGCGTCGAGAACCCGGACGACCTGGCTGCGCTGGACAAGGGCCTGAGCCTGGGCGGCGTGGTCAAGCGCAACCGCCACACCGTGGAGAAGGACGACCGCTTCACCAGCAGGCAGGATTACGTCCTCGGCTTCGACAATGCTTCCAAGCTGGAGCTCGTGGCCGTGCAGGTGGAGGACCTCCAGCAGGAACTGGCCAAGGCCGCCGAACTCGCCCAAAGCCGCGAAGAGTCGCACCAGGGAATGACCCGCCAGCTGGAGGCGCTGCGGCGGATCGCCGAGGACCACCGGCCCTGGGAACAGGTGTCAGCGGCCGTGGCGGAGGACGAGCTCGGCAGGATCGAGCAGCGCCTCAAGGATGCCCTTGCTGCCCAGGCCGACCTGGAACCGCTGCGGGCCAACATCGAAGCCGCCCGGCACAAGCACCAGTCCAGCACCGAAGCCGCTGCGGTTCTGCAGAGCGAATACAAGGCGCTGGACCAGCAGCTCACGGCCGCGGATTCGCTGCTGGAAGCCGCGCGGACCCGGCTGCGCCAGGCGCCGCCGTCGGATTCCGCCGTCGCCGCACTGGAACCGTACTTCGGCGGCGTTGACGACGTCACGGAGATGCACGAGCTGGACAACCTGGCCAACCAGGTGCGGACCCGGCTGCTTGCCGAACTGCACGCCGCCGAGTCCCGCGGCCAGGCCACTTCGGAGCGCCTTACGCGCATCTTCGAGGGGTTCGTGCGTGACTGGGGGACCGCAATTTCCGCGGACCACGGCACGTCCATCGGCGCTGCCGGGGAGTTCGAGGCCCGCTATCACGCGATCGTCAGCGACGGTCTTCCCGCGCAGGAGGCCGAGTTCCGGCAGTTCTTTAACCAGCGCACCCATGAGTCGTTCAGCACGCTGCTGCACCTCCTGGATGAGGAGCGGCGGTCCATCACCAGCCGCATTCTTCCGCTGAACGGAATCCTGTCGGAGGTCAATTTCCATGAGGGCAGCTTCCTGGAACTGGACATCAAGCAGACCCTGCCGCCCACCGCGAAGCAGTTCAAGGACGCCATCCAGAACGCCCTGAAAATTCGGCACACCCGGCCCTCGCGCGCTGCGGGGGCGGCGGCTACCGGAGCTGAAACGGACGACGACGCCGAGCTCACCAACCGCTACAAGTCGCTGGAAACGCTCGTGAAGCGTTTGGGTTCGCAGGCGCCGGAGGACAGGCGCTGGCGGGCCGAAGTGCTGGACGTGCGCGGGCACCTGTTCATCCAGTGCAAGGAGCACCGGGAAGTATCTGGACCTCGCGGCGGCAAGCGGACCGATGTGTTTATGCACGCGGACACGGGCTCCATGTCCGGCGGCGAGCGGCAGCGGTTCACGGCGTTCATCATGGCAGCGGCCCTCAGCTACCAGCTGGGCATCGCGGAACAGGGCTTCACCACCTACGGCACCGTGATGATGGACGAGGCCTTCGTCCTGGCCTCGGAGGAATTTGCGGGTGCGGGTATCAAGGCGCTGCACGAGTTCGGCTTCCAGCTCCTGCTCGCGGCCCCGGAGAACGTCATCGACCTGTCGAGGCACCTCGGCTCCGTCACGGAAATCCTGCGGGACAAGCGCACCAACCGTTCCGGCGTGCTCACGTCTCCGGTGATCGGGCCGCGGGCCGGTGCCGAGGGCCAGTGGAGGTCCGAGGCGAACCCGGTGGACATCGTCCTGCGCTGACCCCGCCCTCCCACCCAGGACGATCTCTCACTTCCTGCGGGGTTTTCACCATCGCTCTCTCACTTTCTTCAGGAAAGGGAGAGAGCGATGGTGTTTACTCTGCGTTAAGTGATGGAGCGTTCGGGAATTTCCCACGGTAAGTGAGAGAGCGTTTCAGGTGGCGGCTGCGCGGCAGGCGTCGACCTGGGCCTGGACGATCGCCCCGTAGTGGGCCACCAGCTCATCGAAGTCCCAGCCCTCGAACATGCCGAGAGTGCGCACTGCCTCGCCAAAGCCGGTCATCAGCGCTACCACCGTGGAAGCGTGGCGCCGGTCCGGCGTTGTGTCCTTCAGCAGGGCGGCCATGCTGGCGAGGTACCGTTCGCGTGTTTCCAGCCGGGCGGCGTCGGGCGTGGGGGAGTCCTGGATGGTGAACGGAAGCATGGCCCACGGTTCCTTCAGCCCGCGCTCCCGGCGCATCAGGACCCGGAACACCAGTGTGGCGCCCAGCTCGGCCGCCGGGACGTCGAGGTCGGACAGCAGCGACTCGTCGGGCTTGGCGGCGGCAAACAGTTTTTCCTTGGAGCCGTACAGCTTCATCACCAGTGCTGCCGAAACACCGGCGTCGGAGGCGATGTCCCGGACGGTCACGCCCCGGTAGCCGCGTTCGCCGAACAGCCTCCCCGCGGCGTCCAGGATGGCGTCGCGGCTGGAAATCCCGGCGGTGCTCACGCGTCCACCAGCTGTCCGGCCGGAGCATCGATCGTCAGGTCCGCCGTCACCGAGCGGTTGTCCACGGCCAGTTTCCGGGCCATGGCCTGGTGGGTCGCCGGGTGCAGCAGGGTCACGATGTAGCGGCCGGCCAGGGGCAGCGGCAGGGAGTACCTGCCCCCGGAATCGGTCCGGGTTGTCGCCACATGTTCGCCGGAGGCCTGCAGGAGGGTCACCACCGCATCGGGCAGGACGGCACCTCCCACGGTGGCGGTTCCGGCCAGCTCCAGGCGGTCCTCCAGGTGGAAATTCTGCTGAAGCGTGCGGCCGTCGAAATCGAACACTTCCGCCATGGGCGCCCAGCCCGCGGCGTTGGCCACCATCAGGTACGTGCCCGCTCCGGGCAGCGCCACGGAGTAGTTGCCGTCGCTATCCACGCGGCTCCAGTCCACCGGTTCGCCGCTGGTCTGGAGGACGGTGACGACGGCGGGAGTGACGGGGCGGCGGTCGGCCGTCAGGACGCGTCCCTGCACCACAAGCTCGTTGGCGGCCCGTGCGGGGAGCGCTGCCGTGGGGGCGGCCGCGGCCCGGGGAATGAACACCGCGGCCACCATGGAGGCGGCGGATGCGAGGGCGGCCATCCAGAAGACGTCCTTGAAGGCCTCGAAGGACGGCAGCCGGGCGGACCCCACGGTGAGGGTCACGGAGGTGAGGACAGCGGCGACGGCCGCACTCGACGTCGAGGTTCCGATGGACCGCACCAGGCTGTTGAGTCCGTTGGCCGAGGCTGTCTCGGTGATGGGCACGGCGCCCATGATCAGGGTGGGCATCGCCGCGTAGGCGATCGCCGTACCGATGCTGACCACCGTGGAGCCGATGATCACCGAGGCGATGGAGTCCCAGAAGAAGACGCGGCCCACGTAGCCCACCACCATGACCGCCGCGCCCGCGATCAGCGCGGACTTCCCGCCGAACCGGCGAATGATGCCGCCGGAAACGGGAGCGAAAACCACCATGGCCAGGCCGGACGGAACCATGCAGAGGCCCGCGGTGATTACGCTCAGCTGGAAACCGTAGCCGGTGGAGGCGGGCAGCTGGAGCTGCTGGGTGGTCAGTAGCATGTTGGCGAACATCGCGAAACCCACCAGCAGGGACGCCAGGTTGGTCAGGAGGACGGGGCGCCTGGCGGAGGTGCGGAGGTCCACCATCGGCTGGCTGACCTTCAGTTCGTACGGGAGCCAGGCGGCCAGGAGAACGGCCGCGGCAAGGAACAGCAGCAGTACCGGCTCGGAACCCCAGCCCCACGAACCGCCCTTGGAAATGGCCAGCAGCAGTGCCGCCAGCGCCGCCGAAAGAATCACGGCGCCGAGGTAATCGAACCGGCCCGGCGTGCGCACTTTGGATTCGGGGACCACCAGGACGACGGCGGTGAGCAGCAGGCTGCCGGCTGCGGCGGAGACCCAGAAAATGGATTCCCAGCCCAGGCTTTCGTAGAGCAGCCCGGCGAGCGGGAGGCCCAGGGCGCTGCCGATGCCCAGTGTGGCGCTCATCAGGGCGACGGCGGACCCCATCTTTTCCTTGGGCAGCTCATCGCGCATGATGCTGATGCCAACGGGGATCAGGGCCGAGGAGAACCCCTGCAGTGCCCGGCCGACGATGAGCCAGAGGAAACTTCCCCCGAGCGCAGCCACGATGGAGCCGGCAACCATGATGGCAAGGCAGATCACCATCATCTTCCGTTTCCCGTACATGTCCGCGCTTCGGGAAACGATCGGGGTGGCCACAGCGCTGGACAGGAGTGTGGCGGTGACCAGCCAGGAGGCGTCGTCGGCGGTCACGCCGAGGATGCCGGGGAAGTCCGGAAGGAGCGGCACCACGAGGGTCTGCATCAGCGCCACCACGGTTCCGCTCAGCGCGAGGACGGCCGTGATGGCGCCGGGGGACAGGGATTTGCTGCGTGTTTGGGGCATGGGGGCGGAACCTTCGGGGCGTCAGGCGGCCACAAGGGGTGAACGCGCGTTTACTCTCTAACGAGTGAACCACTGTTCACCCCTCGGTTCAAGAAGATTCAGGGTGCAACGCCTCACATTGCGCCACCCCGCCCTCGCGTAATCTCCTCAACCTGGGAATCATTGAGACAATTACGTTACGCAAAGCTTGCTTAATTCACAGAAGGGTAGGCTAGCCTTACTTAGGTTCGCATCATTGACCTAAGGAGTTCCGTGACTTCCCCCCTCTTCTCCGGCCTCGGCGCCGGCCGCAGCGGCATGGCCGCCGGCCCGTCCCGCCGGGTGCTGCTCAAGACCGCTGGCAAGGCAACCGCTGTTCTGGCCGCGGCCGCGCTCTCGCTCACCGCCTGCTCCACCGGTCCGGCGGCATCCGGCACCGGTACTGCAGCGGCCAGCCAGTCCGCGAGCTCGCAGTTCCCCGTCACCATCAAGCACGTCTTCGGTGAAACGACCATCGAGTCGCAGCCGCAGCGCGTCGTCACGGTTTCCTGGGTCAATGACGACGTCGCACTCGCCCTCGGCGTTGTGCCCGTGGGCGTCCCCAAGAATGAATGGGGCGGCAACGACAAGGGCTCCACGCCGTGGAAGGACGCCAAGCTCGAAGAGCTGGGGGCGGGCTTCGGCACCGAGAAGGCTCCGGTCCAGTTCTCCGAGGCCGACGGCATCAACTTCACCGAGATCGCCAAGCTCAACCCGGACGTCATCCTGGGCGCCTACTCCGGCCTGACGGAAGAGGACTACAAAAAGCTGAGCGAAATCGCTCCGGTCGTCGCCCACCCCGAGATCGCCTACGGCACCTCCTGGCAGGATTCCACCAGCATCATCGGCAAGGCCCTGGGTAAGGAAGCGGAGGCCACCAAGCTCGTCTCGGACACCGAAGCCACCATCAAGGACAAGGTCTCCAAGTACCCGCAGCTTGCCGACAAGAGCTTCATCTACGGCAACCTGGAGCCGGCCAAGAGCGAAGGCGTCAATGTCTACACGGCCAACGACAACCGGCCCCGCTTCCTCAGCGAGATCGGCATGAAGCTGGCCCCCGTTGTGGAGGCGAACTCGAAGGGCTCCCAAGAGTTCTTCATCCCGTGGTCCGCCGAGAAGGCCAACGAGCTGGAATCGGACATCTTCGTGACCTGGGTTCCCGACTCCGCCACCACTGATTCCATCAAGGCCGACCCGCTGCTGGGCCAGATCCCGGCCATCAAGAACGGCGCCCTGGTTGCCGACTCGGACAACACGCTCACGCTGTCCATCTCCGCTTCTTCGCCCCTGAGCCTGCCGTGGTCGCTGGACACGTTCCTGCCGCAGCTGGCCGGCGCAGCGGACAAAGTGAAGTAAGCACTCCGCCATGACACCAGGTACGACGACGGCGCCCGACGGCAGTGAGGCCACCTCACCTTCGGCTCCCGGCACCACGCGCGAACGGACACTTGGGGCCCCGCTAGCCGCCGAAGCTGCGGCCGGCAAAGGGCCGCAGGTGCCCGTTCGGGCTGCAGGCAAGCAGGCCGCGTGGCTGCTGGCCGCCGTCGTCGTCCTTGTTCTTGTCGCTGCCGTCTCGCTGGCCGTCGGCGCCCGCGGGCTTCCCCTGGAAACCGTGTGGCAGGCGCTCACGCAATTCAATCCCGGCAACGGCGACCACGCCGTAGTCCATGCACGGATCCCGCGCACCGTCCTGGGCCTGCTCGCCGGCGGTGCCCTCGGCCTGGCCGGCGCGGCCATGCAGGGCGTGGCCCGCAACCCGCTGGCCGACCCCGGGATCATGGGGGTCAACGCCGGCGCCGCACTGGCCGTGGTCACCGGCATTTATGTTTTCGGGATCTCCTCCCTGACCGGCTACATCTGGTTCGCGTTCATCGGCGCCGCGGCAGCTGCCGCCGTCGTCTACCTGGTCGCCTCACTGGGCAGGGACGGTGCGACGCCGGTGAAGCTCGCCCTGGCGGGCGCCGCCCTGAGCGCCGGCCTGTACTCGCTCATGAACGTCATCCTGGTCTCGAGCCAGGACACCCTGGACCGGTTCCGGTTCTGGCAGGTGGGCGGGATTGCCGGACGCGACTGGTCCGTGGTGCTGCCCGGGGTGCCGTTCCTCATCCTCGGCGCCGGCATTGTGCTGGCGACGGGGCGCATCCTCAACAGCCTGGCCCTGGGCGATGACATCGCGCGCGGACTCGGCCAGCGGGTAGGCCTTGTCCGCGGCGTCACCGCCCTGGGCATTGTGCTGCTCTGCGGAGGCGCCACCGCCCTCGCAGGGCCCATCGGCTTCGTGGGACTCGTCATTCCGCACGCCGTCCGCTTCCTCACCGGGCCCGACTACCGCTGGATCCTGCCCTTTTCCCTCGTCCTTGCTCCGGTGCTCCTGCTCTCCGCCGACATCCTGGGCCGCGTGGTGCTGCTGCCCGGCGAAGTCCCGGCGGGCATCATGACGGCCCTCGTGGGCGCCCCCATCTTCGTGTGGCTTGTCCGCCGCGGGAAGGGGGCGGGACTGTGAGTAGGTCGGACCTCGCCCATGTGGGGCGCGAGCTGGGAGACAACGCCCCCGGCACTGAGCGCGAACGGGCAGATAACGCCCTCAAAACCGCGAAAACAGGGCATTATCTGCCCGTTCGCGCCGGCATGCTGAGCCGGACAATCCTGAACCGGACCGCCGTGCTGGCGTTCGCCGTCGTGGTCCTGTTCGCCGTCAGTGTGCTGCTGGGAAGCTACACCGTGACCATGCCCGACTTCGTCAAAATCCTGCTCGCCCACCTCACGGGCGGCCAGAAGATCCCCGGCGCAAGCTTCATCGTGATGGAAAACAAGCTTCCCCGCGCGGTAATCGGCACCATGATCGGGGCCGGGTTCGGCCTGGCCGGCGCCCTCTTCCAGACCATGCTCCGCAATCCGCTGGCCAGTCCGGACGTCATCGGCATCAGCTACGGGGCCAGCGCCGCAGCCGTCACGGCCATCGTTGTTTTCGGCGCGTCCGGGGCCGTTGTCTCCGGCGCCGCCCTCGCCGGCGCGCTGGGTGTGGCCGCGCTCATCTATGCCATCTCCCGCGGCGGCTCACTGGGGTCCGGCGGCGGAAACCGCGGCAATGCGGCCGGCAGCCGGCTGATCCTGGCGGGCGTGGGCATCGCGGCCGCCCTTCACGCCGTGGTGAGCTTCCTCATGACGCGTGCAGACATCCGCACCGCCGCCGACGCCCTCGTGTGGCTGAACGGCTCCCTCAATTCCGCTAGCTGGGACCGCGCCGGAGTCCTGGCCCTTGCCCTGCTGGTCCTCATCCCCGCCGCGGCAGCGCTGTCCGGGCCCCTGCGCATCCTGGAACTCGGCGACGACGCCGCCGCCGGACTCGGCATCAGGGTCGGCTTCACCCGGCTGGCCGTGGTGGTTGTCGCCGTGGCACTCGCTGCGGTGGCGACGGCGGCGGCCGGGCCGGTTGCCTTCGTCGCGTTCCTGGCCGGTCCCATCGCCCGACGCTTCACTGCCAAAGCCAGCCTCCCGGCGTCGGCCTTCGTCGGGGCACTGATTGTGCTGGCCGCGGACTACTTCGCGGCGAATATCGCACCCCTGCTGCTGGACGGCACCGTCCTGCCGGTAGGCGTGGTCACCGGTGCCCTGGGCGCCCCGTTCCTGCTGTGGCTGCTGGTCACTTCCAATCGAAAGGATGCCTGAGATGGCTGTTCTGCGCGCCACGGACCTCACCCTCAAGTACGCCCAACGCACGGTGGTTGACGGGCTGCAGGCGGAGATTCCCGAAGGCAAAGTGACCATGATCGTGGGCGCCAACGCCTGCGGCAAGTCCACCCTGCTCCGCGGACTCTCCCGGTTGCTGAAGCCCGCGGCCGGCGCAGTGACCCTGGACGGCAAGGACATCCACAGCCGCTCCGCCCGCGACGTCGCCCGGACCCTTGGCCTCCTGCCCCAGCACCCCACAGCACCGGACGGCATCACCGTCCGCGACCTGGTGGGACGCGGACGGTACCCGCACCAGGGCTTCTTCCGCAGCTGGTCAGATCATGACGACGCCGCGGTGCAGCGCGCGCTGGAGGCCACCGAAACGCTGGAACTCGCCGGGCGCAACGTGGACGAGCTGTCCGGCGGCCAGCGCCAGCGGGTCTGGATCGCGATGGCGCTCGCCCAGGAAACCGACGTGCTGCTGCTGGACGAGCCCACCACGTACCTGGACCTGGCGCACCAGGTGGAAGTGCTGGACCTTGTCACCGACCTCAACCGCACGCGCGGCACCACCGTGGCCATCATCCTGCACGACCTGAACCTCGCGGCGCGGTACGCGGACCACGTGATCGCCATGAAGGGCGGCCGGATCGTGGCCGAGGGTGCATCCACTGACGTGGTCACCGAGGACCTGGTCCGGGACGTCTTCGGCCTGGAATCGCGGGTGCTTCCCGATCCCGTTTCCGGCACTCCTCTGATCATTCCGCTCGGCCGGCACCACACCACTGCAACTGAACTGGAGCTCGTTTCATGAAAACCCGCGACATTGCCACCACCGAACCCATGACCCTGGCGTTCGAGGTGACGGTCACCGCCGTCCAGGAACTGAGCCCCAACTTCCGCCGCATCACCTTCGGCGGGTATTCCCTGCGCGACTTCGGTGTCCACGGCGGCACCCTGGACCTGCGCGTGAAGCTGATGATCCCGTCGCTTGCCGCCGACGGCACCCAGCTGCCGCTGCCTGTTTTCCAGATGGAGCAGACCGGCTGGTACCGGGAATGGCTGGCCATGGATCCGGCCACCCGCGGCTCCATGCGGACCTACACCGTCAGGCAGGAACGGCTCGACGCCGTCTACCCCGAAATCGATGTGGACTTCGTGATGCACTTCGACGCCGCGGGCAACGGCGGCCCCGCAGCCAACTGGGCCCTGAACGCCAACCCCGGGGACACGCTCACCATCATCGGCCCCAACAACCGTGCCGCGCACTGCGTCACGGCGGAGATCTACTCCGGCATCGAGTGGCGGCCGGGCCTGGCCCAGCGCGTCCTGCTGGCAGGAGACGAGACCGCTGTTCCCGCCATCAGCGCCATCCTCGAAACCCTTCCGGCCTATATGAGCGGGCACGCGTTCCTTGAGGTCCCCGAGGCCGGCGATTTCCTGGACTTGAAGTCGGACGCCGACGTCGAAATCACCTGGCTGGCACGCGGCGCCTCGATCGGACGCTCACGTCCGCACGGCGAACTCCTGCAGGAAGCCGTCCGCGCCGCCGTTCCCGAGCCGGGCTGGGTGGGCATCAAGGCCGCGTCCGGCGGGGCCGGTCCGGAACCGGAAGACGTGGACGTGGACCAGGACATCCTCTGGGAAACGCCCGCGAGGATGGAAACCGCGGCCATCGCTGCAACGAAGAACCCCGGGATGCCCGCGGGCGCCATGCCGTTCTACGCCTGGATTGCCGGCGAGGCGGGAGTCATCAAGGACATGCGCCGCTACCTGGTCCGCGACGTCGGCATCGACCGCAAACAGGTCGCGTTCATGGGGTACTGGCGGCAGGGGAAAGCGGAGCTCTAAGCGTTGGTGCGGCCGCGCTGAGTCCGCCTCCACTGCTGACCTTGCCGTCGCTTAGACACCTCCCGCCGCTGCGCTCGGCCGCGGACGGCCTTGCTCCGCTCTGGTCGGCGATGCGCTCCTTAGCAAGCCAACAGTTGCGGCTCGAGGGTCGGTCACCTCAGATTCACCCCGTCTTTCCCTGACGGCTTTTTGGGTTGGGTATCGTGCCGGGATGGGTTCATTTCCATTGCTTCCGGACAGGAACGGGCGACGGCGGTTCGTTGCCTTGGGGGATTCGTTCACCGAGGGCGTGGGGGACCGGAGCAAGCGGCTGCCCAACGGCGTGCGCGGCTGGGCCGACCGGGTGGCGGAGAAGCTGGCCAAGGCCGAACCCGGGTGGGAGTACGCCAACCTCGCTATCCGCAGCAAGAGGCTCCGGCACGTCATCGACGAGCAGCTGGAGCCGGCGCTCGCCATGGAGCCCACCCTGGTGACCCTGTACGCCGGGGGCAATGACATCCTGGATTTCGGTACCGATGTGGATGTGCTCATGGCCGAGTACGAATCGCTCGTGGCCCGGCTGGCGGCCACGGGTGCCACCGTGGTGCTGTTCACCGGTTTCGACGTCAAGGTGTCCGCTGTCCTGGAGCCCCTCAAGAAGCGCAACACCGCCTACAACCGCCGCGTCCGGGAAATCGCCGCCAGGTACAACGCGGTTCTGGTGGATTACTGGTGCTTCGATGCGTTCCACGATCGGCGGATGTGGGACTCAGACCGGCTGCACATGTCCAAAGCGGGCCACAAATACCTGGCCGGCCAAGTCCTGGACCAGCTGGGCGTGCCGCACAAGATCAGCCCGCTGGAGTGGGAACCGCCTTCGAAACTGAGCCTGCGGGAGTGGGAACAGGCGCAACGGCGCTGGGTGCACGACTGGGTGTTGCCTCTTTTTGGCCGCAAGCTGCGCGGCGTCACCCTCGGGGACAGGCTCAGCCCGCGCTGGCCGCAACCGGTGAAGGTCCCGCGGAAGGGCGGGCTCAAGAAACTCCTCGAGAAGGAACCGTCGGCTGCGTCTGAGGGGAACTAGCTGTCCAGGAGGTTTTCGTAGCCCGGAGCAACCCTGCCGGCGTGGAATTCCTCGACGTCGAACTCCGCCACCCCGTTCGTGTAGAAGGGGTCCTGGACCAGGGTCGCGTCCAGGCTGGCCCGGTCCGCGTTGGACAGCAGCAATGCGCCGGTCCGGGGGATCTTCCGGCCGGCGACAATAAAGATCCCCTGGTCGAAAGCGTCCTGCAGCCACGCGACGTGCGCCTTGAGGTGGAAATCGACGATCTCTTCGGGAACCTTGTAAGTCAGGGAGACTACGTACATGCGGCCAGCCTACCGGTATCCCCGCCGGCCCGGCGAGGAGTCCCCGGCAACGGCCGGGAAGGCCTAGGGAAGCAGTTTCAGTGCGCTGTTCCAGTTGTACCCAGGGTGGGCGTTGCCACCCTGCAGCCCTATGATCAGCAGCTGAAAGGCTTCCAGCTCCCGGGCGCGGCGCAACGGCCCCACATCGACGGCACGCAAGCCGGAGTCATTGATGAAGCTGGCCACTGCAGCCTTGGCCTCGGCGGAATCGCCGGCCAGCAGGACGTCCAGCGTCTGTCCGGCCACTTCACCGGCAGCCAGCGTGGAGGCGAAGACCGTGTTGAAGCCCTTAACCACGGTCGCGCCGGGAACCAGCGCCTGGAGTTCCTCGGCCGCGGAGCTCCCCGCGGGCACGGTCAGGGAGTCCAAGGTTTCCGCGTCCACAGGGTTGCAGACATCCACGATCGTCTTGCCGTTGAGCGCCTCGCCGTAGTGGCCGACGATGTCCCTGGACACCTCGAAGTGGGTTGCAAGGACAACAATGCTGCCCTCAATTTCCTGACCGGTTGTTCCGGCGGAGGCGTTCGTCCCGGACGCCAGGGCGGACGCGGCCACTGCATCCCGGCTAAGGATCTGGATGCTGCGGCCGGCGCTGGCTGCGCGGGCGGCGATCGCTGCCGCCATGTTGCCGGTGCCGATGATCGTGATGTCAGTCATGACGCTTCCTTAGATCGGAACCGCTGCTCGGACAGCGGGGCTTGAACTGTCAATGATTTTTTCTCCTAGGATGTATCCATGACCGAACCCCGCTGGCTCAACGCTGACGAACGCCGCGCCTGGCTGGCCCAGCTGAGCATCAACACCTTGCTGCCGGCAGCGCTGGACACCAAAATGCACGCCGCGGGCAAGCTTTCGCTCTTCGACTACAACGTACTCGCCATGCTCTCCGAAGCGGAAGGCCGCTTCCTCCCGATGAGCGAACTCGCCGCCCGGACCAGCGCCTCGCTGTCGCGGCTGTCCCATGTGGTCACCAAGCTGCAGAACCGCGGGTGGGTGGAACGCCGTCCGCATCCGCGCGATGCGCGCGTCACCACCGCCCATCTGACCGACGACGGCATGGCGACGATCGTGGAGTTGGCGCCCGGCCATGTGGAAGCTGTCCGCTCGCTGTTCCTCGATGCACTCTCCGAGCGGGACGTCGCCGACCTGGCCCGCATTGGCGAGAAGATCGTGGGCCGCCTGGACGCCGACCACTGGATCCTGCGCGAGTCCTGACCCGCGAGTCCTGACGAGCGCCGCGGACCGGCGCGTCCGCGGCCGTAGTGTTGGGTCCATGGAATCGCCCATCCAGAGCTACCTGCAGCAGATCCACACCGAGATCGCCCGGCTCAAGGGTGGCAAGCCTTACAGCACCATCCCGGCCATGGCCAACGTGGATCCGGAGCGCTTCGGCATTGCGCTGGCCACCGTCGACGGCCAGGTCTATGAGGTGGGGGACACCCGCGCGGAATTCACCATCCAGTCCATCTCGAAGCCGTTCACCTACGGGCTGGCCCTTGAGGACCTCGGCAACGACGCCGTGGATGCGAAGGTGGATGTCGAACCCTCCGGCGATTCCTTCAACGAGATCTCGTTGGCGGAGGGGACGGGCCGCCCGGCGAACGCCATGATCAACGCGGGAGCACTCACCGCTACATCGCTGATCCGGGGATCCGGCGGCCAGTCCAGCTTCAAACGGATTCTCAGCACCTATTCGGCATTCGCGGGCCGTCAGCTTTCCGTGGACCGGAAGGTCTTCGAGTCTGAGCTGAAACACGGGCACCGCAACACGGCGCTGGCCCACCTGCTGCGCTCCTTCAACATCATCGAGGACGACCCCGCGCCTGTCCTGGAGGACTATTTCCGCCAGTGCTCGGTCCTGGTGAACAGCTTCGACCTCGCCATTATGGCCTCCACCCTCGCCAACGGCGGGAAGAATCCGCTGACCCACAGGCAGGTGCTGGGGATCGGTCCGGTGGAACGGGTGTTGTCGGTGATGATGACATCCGGCATGTACGACGACGCCGGTGCCTGGATCAGCAGCGTGGGCATGCCCGGCAAGAGCGGTGTTGCCGGCGGCATCATCGCCGTCCTGCCGGGCCAGGTGGGGCTGGCGGTCTACTCTCCGCCGCTCGATGAACACGGCGGCAGCGTCCGGGGCCTGGCCACTGCCCAGAGGCTCTCCCGGGACATGGAGCTGCACTTCGTCAGGGCTGCGCGCGCGGGGCGTTCGGCCATCCTTGCCTCGTACGACGTCACCGAAACGCCCTCGGGCATCCGGCGCAATGCTGAAGCGGCCGACGTCCTCCGTGCCCACGGACACCGGGCACGCGTCGTTGAACTCAACGGTGACCTTCTCTTCGCCGGGACCGAATCAATGGTGCGCGAGCTCAGCAGCCTGGACGACGACGTCGAGCTGGTTGTTCTGGACCTTCGCCGGACCGATCAGGTCAGCGGCGTCGCGGTGCGCATGCTCGATGAAGCGCGAGCGGGGCTGTCCAGCGCGGGCCGCGAGCTGGTGCTGATCGAAGCGGACGGCGCGGTGTCGGAGTCCCTAGGCGAACGGAACGGGCACCCCGAGCAGGCCGTCCCGTCGTTTTCCTCCCGCAGCGCCGCCGTCGAATTTTGCGAAAACCGGCTGCTGGCAAAGTACGGGGACAGGCTGCTGCTCCGGGACCACGTTCCGGTCACGGATTCGCCCGCGCTGGCGCCGCTGGACGAGGCAGACGCGCTGGCCCTGCAAAGCCTTATGACAGCGAAGAAGTACGACGACGGCGACGTCATCCGCCGCATCGGGCTGCGGTTCGGCGGGGTCTACTTCATTACCTCCGGCAAGGTCAGCAGTACGTCGTCCGGAGCCAACTCCGATCCCGTCAAGCTCAACACCCTCAGCGCCGGCATGACATTCGGCGAGCTGGCACTGGGCAGCGGCAACCGGCAGGAAACGACGGTCCGGGCGGACGGTCCCGTGGAGGTGATGGTGCTCAGTGCCGAGGCGATCTCCGAACTTGAGTCCAGCGATCCGAGGCTTGCCATCGTCCTTTGGAAAGCCCTGACCCGGGATGCCTACACGCGGGTGGAACAATACCTGCGTGAATCAGCCGTCCGGATCCGCGGATAGCCGCCGCTTTGTTGCTCGCGGCAACGGGTGGCAGACTATCGATATGGATTTTTCCGCCCGATATGTTGCCCTGGGAGATTCGTTCACGGAGGGTGTCGGCGATGACGATCCGGCCCGCCCGAACGGAGTGCGTGGCTGGGCGGACCGCGTAGCTGAGCAGCTCGGCGCCGCGGACCCCTCCTTCGGCTACGCCAACCTCGCCATCCGGGGCCGGAAGCTCCGGCAGATCATGGCAGAGCAGGTGGATGCCGCCGTCGAACTCAAACCCACGCTGGTGACCATTTACGCGGGGGCCAACGATATCCTCCGTCCCAGGATCGACATCGACGACCTTTTGGCCGAGTACGACGCCGGCATCCGCAAGTTGAGCGCGACAGGTGCCACCGTGGTGATGTTCACGGGCTTCGACGCCCGCGGTTCCAAGGTATTCGGCACGATGCGCGGCCGCACCGCCATTTACAACGAGCTGGTGCGCGGCATCGCGGGTGACCACGGCGCCCTGCTGGTCGATTACTGGCGCTTCAGCGAGTACTACGACTGGGGCATGTGGGCCAAGGACCGGATGCACATGTCCGCCGCCGGCCACGCCAATATGGCCAAGAGGGTGCTGACGGTCCTCGAGCACGATCACTCCATCGATGTCCCGCCCATGACGCCCGTGCCGGAGCTGAGCCGGACCGACGCCATCCGGGCGAATGCGCGCTGGGTGCGGGAGTTTGCGGGACCCTGGGTGGTCCGCCGGGTCACGGGCAAGTCCTCGGGCGACGGACTCCAGCCGCGGTACAGCCAGCTCACGCGCCTGTGACTTTCGCGCCCTGACGTACGCCGCGAGCCGACGCCGAAAATTACCGCCTGAAGCCGGGCGTCGCGAGGAGTTCGCCGCCTGCCTGCACGGCCAGTACTTCGATGTTCCACCCGTCCGTGGCGCGGTCCAGCATGGGCATTCCGCCGGCCACGATTGCCGTCGCCAGCACGTCGGCCGTCACGATGTCTGCCGCCGCAACGGAAACCTGGCGGAATGCCGGGGCTCCACGGACGCCGCTGGCTGCGCCGGCCCCTGCTCCGGCCGCCCAAATGTGGTCTCCGCGTTCCGCGGAGCCGGAGGTGGCCAGCGCCAGGTTCGCGCCGTTCGCGCCGTTCGCGCTGTTCGCGCCGCCCAGCGGATAGCCGGCAATCAGGGTCCGGCGGTCCTGCGGATCAACAATTCCGGCCCGCCACGGCTCGTCGGAGCCGGAACCCGGGCTCCCGGCTCCGGGCGATCCGCTGATCAAAACGTCGCCGCCGGCGTTAAGGCACCAGTCGCGAAGGCCCAGCGCGAGCAAGGATGTGCCCGCCTCCTGGATCGCGTATCCCTTGACGATCCCTGACAGGTCGAGGACGCCGTCGGGCCGTTCCGGTGTGAAGGCCCCCTCGGTCAGCAGCCGCCAGCCGACGGCGTCGGCGTAGAGCCGCCGCATTTCCCCGGACACGTCCGGAAGCTTGATCTCGGCACGCGCCAGCCTGCTGGCTTCCGAATCGGCGCGGTACAGGCTGAACGTCTCGTCCAGCCCGGCAAAAAGCCGTTCGACGACGGCGGTGGCCGCTACCAGCTCGTCCGCACCTGACGCCGAGGGCAGGGTCAGGCTGACCACCGTTCCCATGCAGCTGAAGGTCCTGGCCCGCAACGACGGCGGCTGCGGCGGGGCTTCAGCGCCGGTTCGCGGATCAGAGATTCGCTGCATCGAGGGCCGCCTGGAGGGAGTTCAGATAGGCCACGCTGGTCACGGTGGCGCCTCCGATGGTCTGGACGTCGGCCGACTGGGCGGCGAGGACTTCGGACCTGAGGAGGGGCGCTGCCCGGTTGCTGATCTGGATGGATTTGCGGTCGTCATCGGTCAGTTGCAGGGCCTCCACATCAGTGATGGCGCCGGCCTTGACCGTGATCTGGACCTGGACTGCGCCGAAGCGCGTCTGCACCACACTGCCGGCATAGGTTCCCCCGGCCTTTGCAGCGGCTCCGGTGGTGGGCTCTGCGGCCGCGCCCGAATCCGTTCCGGCGGCCCCGGACGATCCCGTATCGCTGGCACCCGTATCCGTGGACCCCGAGCTGGAGCTGGAGGAACCCGTGGAACCGGTTGACCCGGTGGCCCCGGTTGTCCCGGTGGCTCCGGTAGTGCCGGTGGCGCCGTTGGTGCCTGCCGAGGTGCTGGCCGCGGCGCTCCGGGTGTCCTCCACGTGGATGCCTGATTGCCATCCCGCAAGCAGGATGCCTGCGGACGCAAGTGCTGCCGATACTGCTGCGCGTATTCTCACCAGTCAAACCTTTCGTAGTGGAGTTGGTCTTCCCTGACGCCGGCGGCGCGGGCATCCTCGAGGACGTTCCTTGCCCACGCCCCCGGCCCGCAGACATAGACATCCGCGTCTGCGATTCCGTGCGCGTAGTCCGCCAGCCGATGCCCGGCGTCGGTGGCGCTGTCCGGGAGCCAGCTTCCTGTGTGCCGGGCCGAACGGGGGCCGGTCAGGTGGAACACTGTGGCGCCACGGTTCCGTGCCAATTCCAGAATCTCGTCGCCGAGGTAGAGTTCCTGCTCGGTGCGGCCCCGAAGGATCACGGTGGCCTGCCCCGGAGCGAAGGGCGTTGATTCCAGGAGGGCACGCAGCGGCGTGATGCCGATGCCCGCCCCGATCATCACCACACGGTCCCGGCTCCGCGCCGCGGTGCTGAAGATTCCGTAGGGCCCCTCCACGGCAACTTTCGTCCCGGGCTTCACGCCTGCCAACTGGGCCGATCCCCGGCCAAGGTTCCGGACAGTGATCCTCAACAAGCCGCGGCCGGAGGCGTCGAACTGCAAGGGCTCGGCCGAGAGGCTGAACGGATGCGGATGCCACCACAAGCCCGGTGCCAGGAAGCGCCAGATGAAGAACCGTCCGCCTGCCCCGGCCAGCTCGTTGAGCCGTAGCCCGTGCATTTCGATGCTGACCACGCCCGGCGCCACCTGCACTACCCGGCTGACGGTGAGCTGATGGCGGAACGTCGCAATGACCGGTTCGAGGACGCGGTAATGCAGGAGGGCCGCGCCGGTGGCGATACACACCGCCAGCCAGTACCAGCGCTGCCACGTACCTTCGGCGAACAGTCCGCCCACGCTGAACTGATGGGGCAAAGAGGTTGCCACCGCGGCATAGGTCAGCAGGTGCACCGCGTACCAGAACTCGTAGGGAAAACGCCGGCGGACCGCCACGAGGGACGTCACCACCACGGCGATGAAGAGCGCCATGGAAATGAAGGCCAGCCACATGTCCGGCACCAGCACCCAGAGGGACACCGCTTCGCTGACGGGATCGAGGCCCTCGGCCATCCCGTAGCCGATGGCGATCAGGAGTCCGTGGGCCAGCAGGAGGTAGAGCGATGGTTTGCCGAGCTTCCGGTGGAACTCCAGGGCACGGTCGTGGCCTACGGTCTGGTCGATGAGCGGAATCCTTGCTGCCAGCAGCAGCATCAACAGGACCAGGTCCATGCCGGCGAGCCCGGTCACGATGCCCAAGGCAGTGACGGCGCCGGCGAGTGTCGAGAATTCCGAGGCGCCGCCGTCAGCCAGCCACAACGCCACGGCAGCGGCAATGGAAGCCCAGGCGGCCGTTGTCAGCAGGTCCGTACGGAACAGGCGACGGCGGTGCCGGGCCCTGAAACTGCCCGGCCCCTTACGGTCCCGGGAACCGGCGGGCAGAGCCGGCAGGAGTTGTGTGTTCATGCTTCAACGGTGCGGGCGGTACCTTTCATTCTGCTGTGAAAAGACTGCGGCGCCGATGTGACTTGGGAACGGTGAGGCAGCCGGGCTTATACACCCGCGAAGGGCAACGGCGGCTACCCGATTCGCCTTTAATTAGTCAAGCTCGTAGACTTGGTAGGCGCTAGGTGGCGCGGAGCGTGTGCAATTGCTCCGGTTGGCGGGATCTGTCCTCAATATCGACAGTCCTCAAGGCCGGTAGTTAGGGGCTCAAGTTGCGTGCACTCCTGTATTCGCCCAGCATCCCGGTACTTCGCAGAGGGTTCTTCTGCCCGGTACTCGTGGCCCATCATGTTCCCCGCAGTGCGGAAAACAGCCGGTTATACCGGCTGCCGACGCCTGCGGACCGCGTGATATGAGCTGGATGCGGACGCCGCCTGTCGCACGGTACGCGGAACTCTGCGGACCGTTTCATTTATTTTCATGAGGAGAGTCGTCATGGCAGCACACTGCCAGGTGACCGGAGCCGAGCCGGGCTTTGGACACAGCATTTCGCACTCGCACCGTCGCAACAAGCGTCGGTTCGACCCGAATATCCAGAAGAAGCGCTACTGGGTTCCGTCCCTGCGCCGTAATGTCACCCTGCAGGTCTCTGCACGTGGCATCAAGACCATCGACGTACGTGGCATCGACGTTGTCGTAGCCGCCATCCTGGCACGAGGAGTGAAGCTCTAGTGGCAAAGGACAAGGACGTACGTCCGATCATCAAGCTCAAGTCGACCGCTGGCACGGGTTACACCTACGTCACGCGCAAGAACCGTCGTAACGACCCGGACCGCATGGTTCTGAAGAAGTACGACCCCCGCATCCGTAAGCACGTCGAATTCCGAGAGGAGCGCTAAGCACTATGGCTAAGAAGTCAATGATCGCTAAGAACGAACAGCGTAAAGTCATCGTCGAGCGCTATGCTGCAAAGCGCCTCGAACTGAAGAAGGCCCTGGTTGACCCCGCGTCAACCGACGAAGCACGCGAAGCTGCACGCCTCGGCCTGCAGAAGCTGCCCCGCAACGCCTCACCGGTACGTCTGCGTAACCGCGACATCATCGATGGCCGTCCCCGCGGTACCTTCCAGAAGTTCGGTATCTCCCGTGTTCGCTTCCGCGACATGGCTCACCGCGGTGAGCTCCCGGGCATCACCAAGTCTTCCTGGTAATTCAGTACAGCTGTTAGCTCAGCACTGCTGATTCCAGTGGTCTGGAAAGGGCCGGCAACCTCAGGGTTGCCGGCCCTTTCTGCGCTTAAACAGTTCCGCGTTCCGCCGGCGCAAGGCGTGGTGACGCAGCGCACAGAGCCCAAGTACGACGGCGGCGCCCTGGAATGTGCCTGCAGCACCCGTTTTGCCCCGGATTGGCGCGGTTCTGGAGCCATACGGGGGAGGGTTTGCGGTGGGGGCAAAGTAGGTGTATTGTTTTCTAAGTCGCCGAGAGGGGGCCGGCGAGGAGCTGGTTACCGAAGGCGGCCAAACCCCTTCTAAACAGCCTGAAAAACGGTTCGTCACTTGGCGTGCTGCAAGACGGCGGGGTTGGTCTCGATGACCGGCAGATCGCAGAAATGCTGATTTGCTTTGATTCTTGAGATCGGGTAAGTTTGGAAAGTTGCTCCGGAGCGATCCGCGACTGAATGGCCTGTTGGTCTGGTTGTGGTGGTGCCGGGTGTGTCTGTTGTTTGAGAACTCAATAGTGTGCCAAGTTTGTTGATACCAATTTTTTGTATTGAATTGGTTGAATTGACTGGATTGTCCACCCCGTGGATGGTCTGGTTTTTACAGCTGGTTTCAAATTTTGTGCATTGTGTGCATCCCGTTTTCCCGGGGGCGCATGGTGTGTCTGTTTTTGTTTTACTTCAACGGAGAGTTTGATCCTGGCTCAGGATGAACGCTGGCGGCGTGCTTAACACATGCAAGTCGAACGATGACCTCCAGCTTGCTGGGGTGATTAGTGGCGAACGGGTGAGTAACACGTGAGTAACCTGCCCTTAACTCTGGGATAAGCCTGGGAAACTGGGTCTAATACCGGATATGACTCCTCATCGCATGGTGGGGGGTGGAAAGCTTTTTGTGGTTTTGGATGGACTCGCGGCCTATCAGCTTGTTGGTGAGGTAATGGCTCACCAAGGCGACGACGGGTAGCCGGCCTGAGAGGGTGACCGGCCACACTGGGACTGAGACACGGCCCAGACTCCTACGGGAGGCAGCAGTGGGGAATATTGCACAATGGGCGAAAGCCTGATGCAGCGACGCCGCGTGAGGGATGACGGCCTTCGGGTTGTAAACCTCTTTCAGTAGGGAAGAAGCGAAAGTGACGGTACCTGCAGAAGAAGCGCCGGCTAACTACGTGCCAGCAGCCGCGGTAATACGTAGGGCGCAAGCGTTATCCGGAATTATTGGGCGTAAAGAGCTCGTAGGCGGTTTGTCGCGTCTGCCGTGAAAGTCCGGGGCTCAACTCCGGATCTGCGGTGGGTACGGGCAGACTAGAGTGATGTAGGGGAGACTGGAATTCCTGGTGTAGCGGTGAAATGCGCAGATATCAGGAGGAACACCGATGGCGAAGGCAGGTCTCTGGGCATTAACTGACGCTGAGGAGCGAAAGCATGGGGAGCGAACAGGATTAGATACCCTGGTAGTCCATGCCGTAAACGTTGGGCACTAGGTGTGGGGGACATTCCACGTTTTCCGCGCCGTAGCTAACGCATTAAGTGCCCCGCCTGGGGAGTACGGCCGCAAGGCTAAAACTCAAAGGAATTGACGGGGGCCCGCACAAGCGGCGGAGCATGCGGATTAATTCGATGCAACGCGAAGAACCTTACCAAGGCTTGACATGGGCCGGACCGGGCTGGAAACAGTCCTTCCCCTTTGGGGCCGGTTCACAGGTGGTGCATGGTTGTCGTCAGCTCGTGTCGTGAGATGTTGGGTTAAGTCCCGCAACGAGCGCAACCCTCGTTCCATGTTGCCAGCGCGTAATGGCGGGGACTCATGGGAGACTGCCGGGGTCAACTCGGAGGAAGGTGGGGACGACGTCAAATCATCATGCCCCTTATGTCTTGGGCTTCACGCATGCTACAATGGCCGGTACAAAGGGTTGCGATACTGTGAGGTGGAGCTAATCCCAAAAAGCCGGTCTCAGTTCGGATTGGGGTCTGCAACTCGACCCCATGAAGTCGGAGTCGCTAGTAATCGCAGATCAGCAACGCTGCGGTGAATACGTTCCCGGGCCTTGTACACACCGCCCGTCAAGTCACGAAAGTTGGTAACACCCGAAGCCGGTGGCCTAACCCCTTGTGGGAGGGAGCTGTCGAAGGTGGGACTGGCGATTGGGACTAAGTCGTAACAAGGTAGCCGTACCGGAAGGTGCGGCTGGATCACCTCCTTTCTAAGGAGCACCTACAAGCACCGTGCCTCATGTATGTGAGTGTGGCGGGTTTGTCAGGAGTAACGCCCGTTGCGCAGACGATTGTTCTGCGGCGGGTGCTCACGGGTGGAATATCAACAAATAGCGGCCGCTGGTTTTTTGCCGGCACCCAGTACGGACCTGTTCTTCGGAGCGTGTCCTGGAACGGTGCGGGTGAGGGGGCGGCGGTTTAGTGTTTGGCACACTGTTGGGTCCTGAGACAACAGGACCGGTTTCCGCGGCTTTGTGCTGTGGTTCCGGTACTTGTTTGTTTCTGGTTTCCTGGCTGCATCGATCACATGGTTGCCTGGTCCCTTTGGGGCGGGTGTGTGTGGGGTGTGTGGTACGGGGTTGTTGTTTGAGAACTACATAGTGGACGCGAGCATCTTTTATAAGAAGCAATTTCCAAGAATATGAACCTGGATCTGGCTGCGCGTGATGATGGCATTCCTTTGGGGGTGTGGTTGTTGGGTGTGGTTGGTTTTCGTGGTTCTCTCGAAAATTAGTTTTTTGATCTTTTGTGGTCAAGTTTTTAAGAGCACACGGTGGATGCCTTGGCATTAGGAGCCGAAGAAGGACGTAGGAATCTGCGATAAGCCTGGGGGAGTCGATAACCGGACTGTGATCCCAGGGTGTCCGAATGGGGAAACCCCGCCAGGGGCGCGAGCTGCCTGGTGACCCGCATCTGAACACATAGGGTGCGTGGAGGGAACGCGGGGAAGTGAAACATCTCAGTACCCGCAGGAAGAGAAAACAATAGTGATTCCGTTAGTAGTGGCGAGCGAACGCGGATCAGGCTAAACCGTTCCATGTGTGATAGCCGGCGGGCGTTGCATGGTCGGGGTTGCGGGACTTTCCGTGCTGTCTCTGCCGGGACAGCGAGGTGTGATGTGCAGGCATAGGTGAACGGTCTTGAAAGGCCGGCCAGAGAGGGTGTGAGCCCCGTAACCGTAATGTTGTGTACCGCCTGGGAAGTATCCCAAGTAGCACGGGGCCCGAGAAATCCCGTGCGAATCTGTCAGGACCACCTGATAAGCCTAAATACTCCCTAATGACCGATAGCGGACCAGTACCGTGAGGGAAAGGTGAAAAGTACCCCGGGAGGGGAGTGAAACAGTACCTGAAACCGTGTGCTTACAATCCGTCGGAGCCAGTCTGATTCTGGTGACGGCGTGCCTTTTGAAGAATGAGCCTGCGAGTTAGTGTTACGTCGCGAGGTTAACCCGTGTGGGGCAGCCGTAGCGAAAGCGAGTCTGAATAGGGCGTTGCAGTGGCGTGATCTAGACCCGAAGCGAAGTGATCTACCCATGGCCAGGTTGAAGCGACGGTAAGACGTCGTGGAGGACCGAACCCACTTCAGTTGAAAATGGAGGGGATGAGCTGTGGGTAGGGGTGAAAGGCCAATCAAACTTCGTGATAGCTGGTTCTCCCCGAAATGCATTTAGGTGCAGCGTTGCGTGTTTCTTACCGGAGGTAGAGCTACTGGATGGCTAATGGGCCCTACAAGGTTACTGACGTCAGCCAAACTCCGAATGCCGGTAAGTGAGAGCGCAGCAGTGAGACTGTGGGGGATAAGCTTCATAGTCGAGAGGGAAACAGCCCAGACCACCAACTAAGGCCCCTAAGCGTGTGCTAAGTGGGAAAGGATGTGGAGTTGCGAAGACAACCAGGAGGTTGGCTTAGAAGCAGCCATCCTTAAAAGAGTGCGTAATAGCTCACTGGTCAAGTGATTCCGCGCCGACAATGTAGCGGGGCTCAAGTACACCGCCGAAGTTGTGGCATTCACATTTTATCCAAGCCTTTGTGGTTCAGGAGTGTGGATGGGTAGGGGAGCGTCGTGTGGGCAGTGAAGTCGCGGTGTAAACCAGCGGTGGAGCCTACACGAGTGAGAATGCAGGCATGAGTAGCGAAAGACGGGTGAGAAACCCGTCCGCCGAATGATCAAGGGTTCCAGGGTCAAGCTAATCTGCCCTGGGTAAGTCGGGACCTAAGGCGAGGCCGACAGGCGTAGTCGATGGACAACGGGTTGATATTCCCGTACCGGCGAAAAACCGCCCATGCTGAACAGGGGATACTAACTGCCCGAAGCCTGACCAATCACCCTTGTGGTGTGCGGTTTTTGGTGGAGCGCGGGACCTGATCCTGGGAGGTAAGCGTATTAACAGGTGTGACGCAGGAAGGTAGCCGAGCCGGGCGATGGTTGTCCCGGTCCAAGGATGTAGGGCGAACGGTAGGCAAATCCGCCGTTCATGATGCCTGAGACCTGACGGGACCCCCGTATGGGGGGATTCGGTGATCCTATGCTGCCTAGAAAAGCATCGACGCGAGGTTTTAGCCGCCCGTACCCCAAACCGACACAGGTGATCAGGTAGAGAATACTAAGGCGATCGAGAGAATTATGGTTAAGGAACTCGGCAAAATGCCCCCGTAACTTCGGGAGAAGGGGGGCCCCAACCTTGAACACCACACGCTGGTGGGAGGGGATCGGGGCCGCAGAGACCAGGGGGAAGCGACTGTTTACTAAAAACACAGGTCCGTGCGAAGTCGCAAGACGATGTATACGGACTGACTCCTGCCCGGTGCTGGAAGGTTAAGAGGACCGGTTAGCCGCAAGGCGAAGCTGAGAATTTAAGCCCCAGTAAACGGCGGTGGTAACTATAACCATCCTAAGGTAGCGAAATTCCTTGTCGGGTAAGTTCCGACCTGCACGAATGGAGTAACGACTTCCCCGCTGTCTCAACCATAAACTCGGCGAAATTGCAGTACGAGTAAAGATGCTCGTTACGCGCAGCAGGACGGAAAGACCCCGAGACCTTTACTATAGTTTGGTATTGGTGTTCGGAGTGGCTTGTGTAGGATAGGTGGGAGACGTTGAAGCCCGGACGCCAGTTCGGGTGGAGTCATCGTTGAAATACCACTCTGGTCACTTTGGACATCTAACTTCGGCCCGTAATCCGGGTCAGGGACAGTGCCTGATGGGTAGTTTAACTGGGGCGGTTGCCTCCTAAAAAGTAACGGAGGCGCCCAAAGGTTCCCTCAGCCTGGTTGGCAATCAGGTGTCGAGTGTAAGTGCACAAGGGAGCTTGACTGTGAGAGAGACATCTCGAGCAGGGACGAAAGTCGGGACTAGTGATCCGGCGGTACATTGTGGAATGGCCGTCGCTCAACGGATAAAAGGTACCTCGGGGATAACAGGCTGATCTTGCCCAAGAGTCCATATCGACGGCATGGTTTGGCACCTCGATGTCGGCTCGTCGCATCCTGGGGCTGGAGTAGGTCCCAAGGGTTGGGCTGTTCGCCCATTAAAGCGGTACGCGAGCTGGGTTTAGAACGTCGTGAGACAGTTCGGTCCCTATCCGCTGCGCGCGCAGGAAATTTGAGAAGGGCTGTCCTTAGTACGAGAGGACCGGGACGGACGAACCTCTGGTGTGTCAGTTGTACTGCCAAGTGCACCGCTGATTAGCTACGTTCGGATGGGATAACCGCTGAAAGCATCTAAGCGGGAAGCTCGCTTCGAGATGAGATTTCCATACACCTTGTGTGTGAGAGGCCCCCAGCCAGACCACTGGGTTGATAGGCCGGATGTGGAAGCGAGGACTAACGACTCGTGAAGCTGACCGGTACTAATAGGCCGATAACTTACACCACACACCACCCCGCAAACCCGACTTCAAAAGGGGTTTGCACCCAGGGGTGGTACAAAGAAACAAGACTGCTTGCGTCCACTATGTGGTTCCCAACCAACAAACCCGTTGCGTTGCAGGAACAAAACACAACAAAATAACAACACCACAACTGCCTTAACACCGCAGAAAAGTTGTAACCACCAGATTTCCCACCACCACCCCCGCGGGGCCGGCCGGTGCGGAGCAAGGGTTACGGCGGTCATAGCGTGGGGGAAACGCCCGGTCCCATTCCGAACCCGGAAGCTAAGACCCACAGCGCCGATGGTACTGCACCCGGGAGGGTGTGGGAGAGTAGGTCACCGCCGGAACACCATTCAGGTCGAGAGCCCCAACCACACGGTTGGGGCTCTCCCACTTTAACCACCAAAACCCACCCAAACCCACTCCCGGAACGTGCACCCCCAGGGGCAACCCACTCCCACTTCCCGGGCCCCTCGGACGAACCCTCGCCCGCTGCGCCTCTAGACTTACACTTCATGAGCCACACACCGTCCGGGTACCCTGCCAAGCGGGCCACAATCCTAGACGTCGCCGCGGCTGCCGGTGTTTCCCGCCAGACCGTCACGCGGGCAATGAACGGCATGCCGGGGATCAAGGAATCCACCCGTCTACGGGTACAGGAGTTGGCCCAGGAGCTGGGCTACACCCCGAGCCGCTTCGCCAAGGGCCTCGTCCAGGGGGCCAGGACATCAGTTGGCCTGGCGATTCCAGATCTCACCAACCCGTATTACCCTGCTTTTGCCTCCAGCGTCGTGGAATTGGCCACACTCCGCGGTTGGCACGTGGTGGTCGACGACTATGGTCACGGCGGCCGCAGCGGCCTGGACGCCGTCGAGCACCTGGCACCCCAGGTGGACGCCGTCATTGGCTACCTTGACGGCTACGCCGACCAAGCGCAGTCCTTCCTGGGCCGGCGTCCCCTCATTGTCCTGGATGAGGCTCCTGGCGGCGCAGCCGGCAGCATCAACTTCGAGTACGACCACGCCGCACAACTGGCCGCGGACCGACTGATCCACACGAAACGGCAGCACATCGCCTATCTGGAGGCGGGTTCCGCTCCCACCGGCGGCCAGGAAATTCCCGGCACCGCCCGCGGAAAGGCCGTGGCGGGGCGACTGGACGAGGCCGGGATGTCCTGGTCCCCGATCTTCGCCGAAGAGACAGCAGAGGCGGCAAAGGTGGCCGCGGCAGCGTTCCTCAGGGCCCGCCCGGAAACCGACGGGATCCTGGTCTTCAACGATCTGATGGCCGCCGGCGTCCTGAAAGCGGCGGCCGACGCCGGACTTCGGGTACCGGAAGACTGTGCGGTGATAGGCATGGACGGAATCCCCCTCGGAGAACTCCTCACACCCCAGCTCAGCACCCTGGCACTGGACCTCCGAGAGGTCGGCCGGGCCGCCGTCGAACTCCTTGATGGATTGCTGTCCGGATCAATCACGCCCGGATCCGAGGAATCGCGGCTGACCTTGAAGCATCGGCTGGTGCTCAGGGAATCTGCCTGACGCCATTCTGCTGCTACACACGGATCGCTTGGCCAAGATGAGTCAAAGTGCCCTTTCGGCCGGAGCGGCTAACCGTCAAGCTGAAACGGGACTAACGCAGCCGTCCCGGTCTGCCGAAGCCCCGCCGGACGCGCCGCATTTCGGCGGCTCGAGGCCAACTCGTGGACAGGAGCAGGGATGGGACGGCTGGATGGCAAAGTGGGCCTCATCAGCGGCGGATCACGCGGGATCGGTGCAGCCATAGCTGAACGGATGCTTGAAGAGGGCGCCAGGGTGATCGTCGGTGATGTCCTGGACCAGGAGGGAGCCGAACTGGCAGCGAGGCTGGGAGGTGATTGCCGATTCGTGCACCTCGACGTGACGAGCCCAACGGACTGGCAGCGGGCGGTAGATGCCGCCGTCACCGAGTTCGGCAGTCTCAGCGTGCTGGTCAATAACGCCGGCATTGTGAACTTTGGCCGGATTGATGAGTATTCCCATGAAGAATGGGCCAGGATCATCGACGTCAACCTGACCGGCGTCTTCAACGGCATCAAGGCGGCGGCCCGGTCCCTGGCGTTGAGCGGAACCGCCTCGATTATCAATATTTCGTCGATCGCCGGCATCCGCGGCTACGAAAGCCTCTCCGGGTATACCGCGTCCAAATGGGGTGTCCGCGGACTGACGAAGAGCGCGGCCCTGGACCTCGGAGGATCCGGAACGCGCGTGAACTCGGTGCACCCCGGCGTCATCGAGACGCCCATGACCGCCGGCATGACGTTCGACACGGACCACGTGCCGCTGCACCGGATCGGCCAGCCGCGGGACGTGGCCGATCTGGTGGTGTACCTGGCCTCGGACGAATCCTCTTTTGTTACAGGCGCGGAGTTCGTGGTCGACGGCGGTGATACCGCCGGGACTGTGTCGCCTGAGGTTGCTGGCGGCTCGCCGGACTAGCCGAATCCGAGAGGGAAAGACCCGCGGGCCACTGCGGGCGGGGGGCCGGAATTTGGCGGAGCCTGAGGGCTCCGGGCCCCTTTTCAAGCACGCTCCGTTGGCGTAGGATCGATTGGACCGTGAACGTTCACGAAACTGCGACGACGCACACGTGCGCCGCGCGCGCTGCACTGGAACCGACCCCAAAACCGAGGACCGCTATGCCCGTTGAGCCCACAACCGCCAGCCCAACCTCCGCAGCAAGCTCCGTCGTCGACGCTGCCGACCGCGCCGACAACGGCGCCGGACTCGCCCTGGTACAGCCGGCGGCTGCTGCCCCCGAACGGCGCCTGGACGTTGCCGCCCAGCAGGCCGCTGATCTGGCGTCGGTGGCTCCCGCGCAGGGCACAAAGCCGGCACGGGCCTACCTCGAGAGCGATGCGCCACGCCTGACGCTGAACGGCGTGTGGAAGTTCAGGCTTCACGCCGGCATCCGGCAGGCGCCACAGGACAGCTGGCAGACAGGCGAAGCCCGTGCGGATTTCGGCGACCTTCCCGTGCCCTCGAGCTGGCCCATGCACGGCCACGGAACGCCCTGGTACACCAACGTTCAGTTCCCCTTCGCCGTGGAACCGCCGGACGTTCCGGACGCCAACCCCGTCGGTGACCTCTTCCGCGAGTTTGAGGCAGGTCCGGAGTTCTTCCCCTCCGCGGTGATCCGTTTCGACGGGATTGAGTCCGCTGGGACCGTATGGCTGAACGGCACGTTGCTGGGCACCACGCGCGGCAGCCGGCTTGCCCACGAATTCGATGCCTCGGGCGTCCTGGTGCCGGGCAGGAACGTGCTGGCAGTACAAGTGGCGCAGTTCTCGGCGGCCAGCTACGTCGAGGACCAGGACATGTGGTGGCTGCCGGGCATCTTCCGCGACGTGACGCTGCAGGCGCGGCCGGCGGACGGAATCGACGACGTCTTCGTCCACGCGGACTTCGATCATCACACCGGCGAAGGCATCCTGCGCGTTGAGGCGAGCCGGGCTGGTAAGGCGATTGCCGCCGTCGTGCGCGTTCCGGAACTGGGGCTGGAACTGCCCGCCGGGGACGAACACCGGATCCCGGGGATTTCGCCGTGGTCGGCGGAAATGCCGCGGCTGTACGACGCCACCGTCAGCACAGCCACCACGGGCGGGCCGGGGGAGACCGTTGCGGTGCAGATCGGCTTCCGGAGCATCGTTATCGAGGACGCGCAGTTCAAAGTGAACGGCCAGCGGATCCTGCTCCGCGGCGTCAACCGCCACGAGCACCATCCCAAGCTGGGCCGCGTGGTCCCGAGGGACGTCATGGAGAGCGAGCTGCGGCTGATGAAGCAGCACAATATCAACGCCATCCGGACGTCGCATTACCCGCCGCATCCGGATTTCCTGGCGCTGGCGGACCGGCTCGGCTTCTACGTTGTGCTTGAGTGCGATCTTGAAACGCACGGTTTCGAAGAGGGCGGCTGGAAGCAGAACCCCAGCGCGGATCCGCAGTGGCAGCCGGCCCTTCTCGACCGGATGTCCCGGACTGTGGAACGGGACAAGAACCACGCCTCGGTGATCATGTGGTCCCTGGGCAATGAGGCAGGCACGGGCGAGAACCTGGCGGCGATGTCCCGCTGGACCAAACTCCGCGACCCGTCCAGGCCCATCCACTATGAGGGCGACTGGAGCTCGGCGTACGTGGACGTCTACTCGCGGATGTACGCCAGCCAGGCTGAGACGGCGCTGATCGGCCAGGGCGTGGAACCTCCCCTGGACGATGCGGAGCTGGACGCACGGCGCCGTGCAATGCCCTTTGTCCTGTGCGAGTACGTCCACGCCATGGGCAACGGGCCGGGCGGCATGTCCGAGTACCAGGAGCTCTTTCATCGCCACCCCAGGCTCATGGGCGGCTTCGTGTGGGAATGGCTGGAGCACGGCATCACCCGCACGGACCCGGACGGCACGGAGTACTTCGTGTACGGCGGCGACTTCGGCGAGGAAGTCCACGACGGCAACTTCGTCACGGACGGCCTCGTGGACGCCAACCGCGTCCCCCGCCCGGGCCTCCTGGATTTCAAGAAAGTCATCGAGCCGCTGGCCCTTGAGGTGGCCGGGGACTGGTCCGCGTTCTCGATCACCAACCGCTTCGATTTCGCCGACACGTCGGGGCTTGAGTTCCGCTACACCGTGGAGGCCGACGGCGTGACGGTCGACGGCGGTCGTGTTGACGTCGCGCCCGTGGCGCCGCACGAATCTGCCGATATCCAGCTGCCGGCCGGACTGCTGGAACGTGCCGCGCACGCGCCGGCGGCGGGTGAACAGGCGCCGGGGCTGGCGGCGCAGGCACCGGCGGTGCTGACGGTCAGCGCGGTGCTCGCGAACGACGCAGTGTGGGCGGAGGCAGGCCACGAAGTTGCCTGGGGCCAGGCGTCAGCCAACGTGCGGGTGGCCCCTGCGCCGGCGGCCGCGGCCGGCGTGGACGTGGACGGTGATTTCCTCCGCCTGGGACCGGCTGTCTTCGAACGGACGTCGGGTTCGCTCATCCGGCTGGGCGAGACTGCGGTCGAGGGGTTCCGGCTGCTGCTGTGGCGTGCACCCACGGACAACGATCTCGGCGCGGAGTGGGGCAGCCCGGATCCGCGTCCTGTGGCCACACAGTGGCTGGACGCGGGGCTCAACCGGATGCATTCACGGCTGGTGGGCATCTCCTCCCGCCCCTCGGCAGACGGCGGCGAAGAACTGGTGGTGCGGACACGGGTTGCTGCCGCGGGCAAGCAGTTCGGTGTCCTCGCCGAATACGTCTGGACCAGTGACGGGTCCACCATCAGCCTTCGGACATCGGTCCGGCCCGACGGTTCATGGGTCAACGCCGGCCGGCCAGTGCCGTGGGCCCGGATAGGCGTGGAACTCGTGCTGGGCTCAGCGGCGGAGTCCGTGGAATGGTTCGGCCAGGGGCCGCATCAGAGCTACCCGGATACGGGCCAGGGCACCAGGCTTGGCTGGCATCGCATGCCGGCGGCCGACATGGACGTCGAATACGTCCGGCCCCAGGAGTCCGGCGCCCGTTCCGGTGTGCACGCGGCAGGGTTGGAGCTCGACGGCGGCCGGCTCACCATAGCGGGTGAGCCCTTCGCACTCACCGTGCGCCCGTACAGCCTGGATGTACTGGATACCGCAAACCACCGGCCGGACCTTGTTCCGGACGGCCGCAGCTACGTGTACCTCGACCACGCCGTGCACGGGATCGGAACCGCCGCCTGCGGCCCGGGCGTATTGGAGGGCTACCGGCTGACGCCGCGGGAGGCTGACTTTACGTTCGTATTTGCTGTGACTCAGTCCACATAAGCCGTTTCGGTGCCGTGGGGCATCCCAAGAGGGCAAGGTCGGCCGGAAATCCGCGGAATTCCGCAGGTTTCCGGCCCAGTCCCACCGTTCGCGGGTGGATTTGTGCGGGGTCCTCTGGGCGTGTAAAGTAATTCGAGTCGCCGCCGCTGATGCGGAAAGATAGCGACCGACCCCCTTCTGAATGGCCTGAAAAACGGCGTCTTTACTGGCGTGCGGAAACCGGGCGGGGATCCTTCCTGTGGTGCTTGTGGGTGGCGGAAACGCCGGTTTGCATAGCGGTCCGGGATCGGGTAAGTTTGGAAAGTTGCTCCGGAGCGATCCGCGACTGAATGGCCTGTTGGTCTGGTTGTGGTGGTGCCGGGTGTGTCTGTTGTTTGAGAACTCAATAGTGTGCCAAGTTTGTTGATACCAATTTTTTGTATTGAATTGGTTGAATTGACTGGATTGTCCATCCCGTGGATGGTCTGGTTTTTACAGCTGGTTTCAAATTTTGTGCATTGTGTGTATCCCGTTTTCCCGGGGGCGCATGGTGTGTCTGTTTTTGTTTTACTTCAACGGAGAGTTTGATCCTGGCTCAGGATGAACGCTGGCGGCGTGCTTAACACATGCAAGTCGAACGATGACCTCCAGCTTGCTGGGGTGATTAGTGGCGAACGGGTGAGTAACACGTGAGTAACCTGCCCTTAACTCTGGGATAAGCCTGGGAAACTGGGTCTAATACCGGATATGACTCCTCATCGCATGGTGGGGGGTGGAAAGCTTTTTGTGGTTTTGGATGGACTCGCGGCCTATCAGCTTGTTGGTGAGGTAATGGCTCACCAAGGCGACGACGGGTAGCCGGCCTGAGAGGGTGACCGGCCACACTGGGACTGAGACACGGCCCAGACTCCTACGGGAGGCAGCAGTGGGGAATATTGCACAATGGGCGAAAGCCTGATGCAGCGACGCCGCGTGAGGGATGACGGCCTTCGGGTTGTAAACCTCTTTCAGTAGGGAAGAAGCGAAAGTGACGGTACCTGCAGAAGAAGCGCCGGCTAACTACGTGCCAGCAGCCGCGGTAATACGTAGGGCGCAAGCGTTATCCGGAATTATTGGGCGTAAAGAGCTCGTAGGCGGTTTGTCGCGTCTGCCGTGAAAGTCCGGGGCTCAACTCCGGATCTGCGGTGGGTACGGGCAGACTAGAGTGATGTAGGGGAGACTGGAATTCCTGGTGTAGCGGTGAAATGCGCAGATATCAGGAGGAACACCGATGGCGAAGGCAGGTCTCTGGGCATTAACTGACGCTGAGGAGCGAAAGCATGGGGAGCGAACAGGATTAGATACCCTGGTAGTCCATGCCGTAAACGTTGGGCACTAGGTGTGGGGGACATTCCACGTTTTCCGCGCCGTAGCTAACGCATTAAGTGCCCCGCCTGGGGAGTACGGCCGCAAGGCTAAAACTCAAAGGAATTGACGGGGGCCCGCACAAGCGGCGGAGCATGCGGATTAATTCGATGCAACGCGAAGAACCTTACCAAGGCTTGACATGGGCCGGACCGGGCTGGAAACAGTCCTTCCCCTTTGGGGCCGGTTCACAGGTGGTGCATGGTTGTCGTCAGCTCGTGTCGTGAGATGTTGGGTTAAGTCCCGCAACGAGCGCAACCCTCGTTCCATGTTGCCAGCGCGTAATGGCGGGGACTCATGGGAGACTGCCGGGGTCAACTCGGAGGAAGGTGGGGACGACGTCAAATCATCATGCCCCTTATGTCTTGGGCTTCACGCATGCTACAATGGCCGGTACAAAGGGTTGCGATACTGTGAGGTGGAGCTAATCCCAAAAAGCCGGTCTCAGTTCGGATTGGGGTCTGCAACTCGACCCCATGAAGTCGGAGTCGCTAGTAATCGCAGATCAGCAACGCTGCGGTGAATACGTTCCCGGGCCTTGTACACACCGCCCGTCAAGTCACGAAAGTTGGTAACACCCGAAGCCGGTGGCCTAACCCCTTGTGGGAGGGAGCTGTCGAAGGTGGGACTGGCGATTGGGACTAAGTCGTAACAAGGTAGCCGTACCGGAAGGTGCGGCTGGATCACCTCCTTTCTAAGGAGCACCTACAAGCACCGTGCCTCATGTATGTGAGTGTGGCGGGTTTGTCAGGAGTAACGCCCGTTGCGCAGACGATTGTTCTGCGGCGGGTGCTCACGGGTGGAATATCAACAAATAGCGGCCGCTGGTTTTTTGCCGGCACCCAGTACGGACCTGTTCTTCGGAGCGTGTCCTGGAACGGTGCGGGTGAGGGGACGGCGGTTTAGTGTTTGGCACACTGTTGGGTCCTGAGACAACAGGACCGGGAGGGAACTTCCGGTACTTGTTTGTTTCTGGTTTCCTGGCTGCATCGATCACATGGTTGCCTGGTCCCTTTGGGGCGGGTGTGTGTGGGGTGTGTGGTACGGGGTTGTTGTTTGAGAACTACATAGTGGACGCGAGCATCTTTTATAAGAAGCAATTTCCAAGAATATGAACCTGGATCTGGCTGCGCGTGATGATGGCATTCCTTTGGGGGTGTGGTTGTTGGGTGTGGTTGGTTTTCGTGGTTCTCTCGAAAATTAGTTTTTTTGATCTTTTGTGGTCAAGTTTTTAAGAGCACACGGTGGATGCCTTGGCATTAGGAGCCGAAGAAGGACGTAGGAATCTGCGATAAGCCTGGGGGAGTCGATAACCGGACTGTGATCCCAGGGTGTCCGAATGGGGAAACCCCGCCAGGGGCGCGAGCTGCCTGGTGACCCGCATCTGAACACATAGGGTGCGTGGAGGGAACGCGGGGAAGTGAAACATCTCAGTACCCGCAGGAAGAGAAAACAATAGTGATTCCGTTAGTAGTGGCGAGCGAACGCGGATCAGGCTAAACCGTTCCATGTGTGATAGCCGGCGGGCGTTGCATGGTCGGGGTTGCGGGACTTTCCGTGCTGTCTCTGCCGGGACAGCGAGGTGTGATGTGCAGGCATAGGTGAACGGTCTTGAAAGGCCGGCCAGAGAGGGTGTGAGCCCCGTAACCGTAATGTTGTGTACCGCCTGGGAAGTATCCCAAGTAGCACGGGGCCCGAGAAATCCCGTGCGAATCTGTCAGGACCACCTGATAAGCCTAAATACTCCCTAATGACCGATAGCGGACCAGTACCGTGAGGGAAAGGTGAAAAGTACCCCGGGAGGGGAGTGAAACAGTACCTGAAACCGTGTGCTTACAATCCGTCGGAGCCAGTCTGATTCTGGTGACGGCGTGCCTTTTGAAGAATGAGCCTGCGAGTTAGTGTTACGTCGCGAGGTTAACCCGTGTGGGGCAGCCGTAGCGAAAGCGAGTCTGAATAGGGCGTTGCAGTGGCGTGATCTAGACCCGAAGCGAAGTGATCTACCCATGGCCAGGTTGAAGCGACGGTAAGACGTCGTGGAGGACCGAACCCACTTCAGTTGAAAATGGAGGGGATGAGCTGTGGGTAGGGGTGAAAGGCCAATCAAACTTCGTGATAGCTGGTTCTCCCCGAAATGCATTTAGGTGCAGCGTTGCGTGTTTCTTACCGGAGGTAGAGCTACTGGATGGCTAATGGGCCCTACAAGGTTACTGACGTCAGCCAAACTCCGAATGCCGGTAAGTGAGAGCGCAGCAGTGAGACTGTGGGGGATAAGCTTCATAGTCGAGAGGGAAACAGCCCAGACCACCAACTAAGGCCCCTAAGCGTGTGCTAAGTGGGAAAGGATGTGGAGTTGCGAAGACAACCAGGAGGTTGGCTTAGAAGCAGCCATCCTTAAAAGAGTGCGTAATAGCTCACTGGTCAAGTGATTCCGCGCCGACAATGTAGCGGGGCTCAAGTACACCGCCGAAGTTGTGGCATTCACATTTTATCCAAGCCTTTGTGGTTCAGGAGTGTGGATGGGTAGGGGAGCGTCGTGTGGGCAGTGAAGTCGCGGTGTAAACCAGCGGTGGAGCCTACACGAGTGAGAATGCAGGCATGAGTAGCGAAAGACGGGTGAGAAACCCGTCCGCCGAATGATCAAGGGTTCCAGGGTCAAGCTAATCTGCCCTGGGTAAGTCGGGACCTAAGGCGAGGCCGACAGGCGTAGTCGATGGACAACGGGTTGATATTCCCGTACCGGCGAAAAACCGCCCATGCTGAACAGGGGATACTAACTGCCCGAAGCCTGACCAATCACCCTTGTGGTGTGCGGTTTTTGGTGGAGCGCGGGACCTGATCCTGGGAGGTAAGCGTATTAACAGGTGTGACGCAGGAAGGTAGCCGAGCCGGGCGATGGTTGTCCCGGTCCAAGGATGTAGGGCGAACGGTAGGCAAATCCGCCGTTCATGATGCCTGAGACCTGACGGGACCCCCGTATGGGGGGATTCGGTGATCCTATGCTGCCTAGAAAAGCATCGACGCGAGGTTTTAGCCGCCCGTACCCCAAACCGACACAGGTGATCAGGTAGAGAATACTAAGGCGATCGAGAGAATTATGGTTAAGGAACTCGGCAAAATGCCCCCGTAACTTCGGGAGAAGGGGGGCCCCAACCTTGAACACCACACGCTGGTGGGAGGGGATCGGGGCCGCAGAGACCAGGGGGAAGCGACTGTTTACTAAAAACACAGGTCCGTGCGAAGTCGCAAGACGATGTATACGGACTGACTCCTGCCCGGTGCTGGAAGGTTAAGAGGACCGGTTAGCCGCAAGGCGAAGCTGAGAATTTAAGCCCCAGTAAACGGCGGTGGTAACTATAACCATCCTAAGGTAGCGAAATTCCTTGTCGGGTAAGTTCCGACCTGCACGAATGGAGTAACGACTTCCCCGCTGTCTCAACCATAAACTCGGCGAAATTGCAGTACGAGTAAAGATGCTCGTTACGCGCAGCAGGACGGAAAGACCCCGAGACCTTTACTATAGTTTGGTATTGGTGTTCGGAGTGGCTTGTGTAGGATAGGTGGGAGACGTTGAAGCCCGGACGCCAGTTCGGGTGGAGTCATCGTTGAAATACCACTCTGGTCACTTTGGACATCTAACTTCGGCCCGTAATCCGGGTCAGGGACAGTGCCTGATGGGTAGTTTAACTGGGGCGGTTGCCTCCTAAAAAGTAACGGAGGCGCCCAAAGGTTCCCTCAGCCTGGTTGGCAATCAGGTGTCGAGTGTAAGTGCACAAGGGAGCTTGACTGTGAGAGAGACATCTCGAGCAGGGACGAAAGTCGGGACTAGTGATCCGGCGGTACATTGTGGAATGGCCGTCGCTCAACGGATAAAAGGTACCTCGGGGATAACAGGCTGATCTTGCCCAAGAGTCCATATCGACGGCATGGTTTGGCACCTCGATGTCGGCTCGTCGCATCCTGGGGCTGGAGTAGGTCCCAAGGGTTGGGCTGTTCGCCCATTAAAGCGGTACGCGAGCTGGGTTTAGAACGTCGTGAGACAGTTCGGTCCCTATCCGCTGCGCGCGCAGGAAATTTGAGAAGGGCTGTCCTTAGTACGAGAGGACCGGGACGGACGAACCTCTGGTGTGTCAGTTGTACTGCCAAGTGCACCGCTGATTAGCTACGTTCGGATGGGATAACCGCTGAAAGCATCTAAGCGGGAAGCTCGCTTCGAGATGAGATTTCCATACACCTTGTGTGTGAGAGGCCCCCAGCCAGACCACTGGGTTGATAGGCCGGATGTGGAAGCGAGGACTAACGACTCGTGAAGCTGACCGGTACTAATAGGCCGATAACTTACACCACACACCACCCCGCAAACCCAACTTCAAAAGGGGTTTGCACCCAGGGGGTGGTACAAAGAAACAAGACTGCTTGCGTCCACTATGTGGTTCCCAACCAACAAACCCGTTGCGTTGCAGGAACAAAACACAACAAAATAACAACACCACAACTGCCTTAACACCGCAGAAAAGTTGTAACCACCAGATTTCCCACCACCACCCCCACGGGGCCGGCCGGTGCGGAGCAAGGGTTACGGCGGTCATAGCGTGGGGGAAACGCCCGGTCCCATTCCGAACCCGGAAGCTAAGACCCACAGCGCCGATGGTACTGCACCCGGGAGGGTGTGGGAGAGTAGGTCACCGCCGGAACACCATTCAGGTCGAGAGCCCCAACCACACGGTTGGGGCTCTCCCACTTTAACCACCACAACCAACCCACTCCCGGAACGTGCACCCCCAGAGCAACCCACTCCCACTCCCCGGGCCCCTCAGACGAACCCTCTCCCACTTCCCGCGTCGTTCTGACGAACCCTCTCCCACCACCCGCACCGCCCGGCCACGCCGGCCAGGCACCCAACCCCAGCCACCGCCGTCGAACCCCCCGGTGAGAGAGCGTTAGGTTGGAACCCTCAGGAACTGAGAGAGCGTTGCCGGGGCGGGCACGAAAGGTGAGAGAGCGTTCTGGCCCGTCCCTGCGGGAGCTGCGGCGACCGTCCGCTGATGGCGAAATACGGGGCCAAAAGGCCTCAAAACCGGTGATTTACCTCAAAAAATGGCGGAAACACGCGGAATTTGCGGACCTGACCGCGGCAAGCTGGTAAGTTTTCGAACAGTGGCTTGTGCGCACGCCGCGTTCAGGCTCCAGAAATCATGACCGTCCAGGAGGACATCAATGGCTAAGAACCGTAGTGAACTTGTTTCAGAGGTAGCAGGCAAGGCCGGCACCAGCCAGGCAGCCGTCAACTCCGTGCTCGATGCACTGTTCGAGGTATTCGAGACCTCTGTCGCCGCGGGCGAGAAGATCACCATCCCGGGCTGGCTCGCAGTTGAGCGCACCGACCGTGCAGCTCGCACCGGCCGCAACCCGCAGACCGGCGAGACCATCCAGATCGCCGCTGGCCACAGCGTCAAGCTGACCGCCGGCTCCAAGCTGAAGGCTGCTGTCTCCAAGAAGTAGCACCGGCGTCCAACGCTTGAAAGGGAGCGGCAACCTGAGGGTTGCCGCTCCCTTTGCGTTAACTGCCGTTTAGCGCAACCGGCCGATTCGCGGCGCAGGCACCCGTAGCGGACAATGGATAGGTGCCCTCAGCAGCAAAATCCCGCCCCACCGTTCCGCAGCCTTCCCCCACTCCGGGCAGGACGGGGGCATCCGGCAGCGTGGCGGGCATTTCGCGGGCATGGCAGTTCGCCGGCCTTGCAGCACTCTTCCTGGGACTTGCGGCCGCACTCCTGTTCTCCGGAGCCGCAGCTGCACGCGAGGTGTCCGATCCCGGAGCGCTGATCCGCTGGGGACTGCCCATCAGCAAGGCCATCCACAACGTCTCGCTGGCCACGGTGATCGGCGGCCTGATTTTCGCCGTCGGCATCCTGCCCCGCAACGCCAACGGATCCCGGTCCAAGGACACAGCGACACCCGAGCATCCGGCGTTCTCCCGTGCCTTGGCCGTGGCCGCTGCTGCCGGTGCCGCATGGACGCTGTCAGCGATTGCAGTGCTGGTGCTGACCTATTCGGATGTTGCCGGCCAGTCCCTCTCCGGGGATGCGGAGTTCACCCGCGCGCTGGTCTACTTCATGACGGACATCGAAACCGGGCGGGCCTGGCTCGCCGTCACCATCGTTGCCGCAGTGGTGACCACGGCACTGTTCGGGGTGAGGTCCCTGACGGGCCTGGCCCTCACGCTAGTGCTGTCGCTGGTGGGCATGGTGCCCATCGCCCTCATCGGCCACTCCTCAAGCTCCAGCGACCATGAAGGCGCAATCAACTCCCTGGCCCTGCACCTTGTGGGCGTGTCCGCGTGGGTTGGCGGCATCATCATGCTGGCTGTCCTGTCCGGCATCCTGGCTGGCGCCAAGGGGGGCGCCAAGGCGGGCGCCACCGCCAACGCCGGTGCCAAAGCAGCCGGCAAAGCCGACATCACCGAGCCCACGCTCCGCCGTTTCTCCTCCCTGGCCGGATTCGCCTTTGTCCTGGTATTCGCCTCCGGCGTCATCAATGCGAGCATCCGGATCACCACCTGGCACGACCTTTTCGGATCCGCCTACGGGCAGATGGTGCTCGCCAAGGCCGTCGCCACGCTGATGCTCGGCGTCATCGGCCTCATGCACCGCCAATGGGTGATCCCGCAGCTGAACCGCAAGGGCGGCGCCCTTTCCTCCCGCCGGGTGCTGTGGCAGCTGGTGATCGCGGAACTGCTGATCATGGGTGCCACCTCAGGCATCGCCGTCGCCCTTGGCCGTTCAGCCCCGCCTCAGCCCACCACCTTCGCTCCCGACGCCTCGCCGGCGTTCATCCTCTCCGGCTACGAACTGCCGCCAGAGCTGACTCCGGAACGCTGGTTGACCGAATGGCGGCTGGACTGGCTCTGGATCGCCGTCGCCGCCTTCGGCCTCGTCTCGTATTTCCTCGGCGTCGCCAAGGTCCTGCGCCGCGGCGACAAATGGTCCTGGTTCCGGAGCATCAACTGGGTGATCGGGCTGGTGGTGCTCACCTACATCACCTCCGGGCCGCCGTCCGTCTACGGCCGGGTGTTGTTCTCCGCCCACATGGTGGACCACATGGCGCTGACCATGGTGGCGCCGATCTTCCTGGTGCTTGGCGCCCCCGTGACCCTCGCACTGCGCGCCCTCCCCGCGCGCGGAGACGGCTCGCGGGGCCTGCGCGAATGGCTGCTGCTGTTTGTGCACTCCAAGTTCTCCCAGCTGGTGACGCACCCGCTCTTCGCCGCGGCCAACTTTGCCGGTTCCATCGTGCTGTTCTACTACTCGGATGCGTTCGGCTACGCCATGCGCGACCACGTGGGCCACGAACTCATGAACCTGCACTTCGCCCTCACCGGCTATATCTTCGTGCTGACCATGATCGGCACGGACCCGCTGCCCCGCCGCGCGCCCTACCCGATGCGGCTGTTGCTGCTGCTGGCCACCATGGGCTTCCACGCCTTCTTCGGCGTCGCGATCATGGGCGGCACCAACCTGCTGGCCGCGGACTACTTCGGCAACCTGGGCCGGGCATGGGGGCCCTCCGCGCTGCTGGACCAGCAGATGGGCGGCGCAGTGGCCTGGGGCATCGGCGAAGTACCCACGCTCCTGGTGGCCATCGGCGTCGCCATCATGTGGTCCCGTTCCGATGCACGGGAGTCCAAACGGACCGACCGCGCGGCCGACAGGAATAACGACGCCGATCTCACTGCTTACAACAATATGTTTGCCAAGTTGGCTGAACGCGACACCAAGCTGGCTGAACGCAACTCAAAGCTGGAAGGACGCTGATGAGCGAAACCGTACGCACCCACCTCCGGGTCCGCGCCTCCGAACTGGTGGGCCGTAACTGGCTGAACACCGGCGGGAAATCCCTGGACCTGGAAGCCCTGCGCGGCAAGATCGTGCTCCTGGACTTCTGGACCTTCTGCTGCATCAACTGCCTGCACGTGCTCGATGAGCTGCGCCCGCTCGAGGAGAAGTACTCCGACGTCCTGGTGACCGTGGGCGTGCACTCCCCGAAGTTCGAGCACGAGGCCGACCCCGTCGCCCTCGCGGCCGCCGTGGAGCGCTACGAGATCCACCACCCCGTCCTGGACGACCCCGAACTGGAAACCTGGAAGGCCTACACGGCACGCGCCTGGCCCACCCTGGTGGTCATCGACCCCGAGGGCTACATCGTGGCGCACCTGTCCGGCGAAGGCCACGCGGACGGCCTGTCCGTACTGATCCCGGAACTCATCGCCCAGCACGAGGCCAAGGGCACCCTGCACCGGGGCAACGGCCCGTACGTTGCTCCGGAGCCGACGTCGGGCACCTTGCGGTTCCCGGGCAAGGCCCTCTTCCTCCCGGCGGGCCGGGGCACCCGCTCCAACGGGACTGCAGATGCCGGGACGTCCGACGGCGGGACGTCCGGCGGCGTCGCGCCCGACTCCGGCTCCTGGCTCGTTACGGACACCGGCCACCACCGGTTGGTGGAACTGGACACGGACTTCCACACGGTGCTGCGCACCTACGGTTCCGGGACGAAGGGCTACGCGGACGGCCCTGGCGCCGACGTCGACTCCGTCAAACCCGCCGCACAGTTCAACGAACCGCAGGGCCTTGTCCTGCTGCCGGAAGACGTGGCAGCGAAGACCGGTTACGACGTCGTAATTGCCGACTCCGTCAACCACCGCCTGCGCGGGCTGTCCCTCGCGGACGGAACCGTCACCACGCTCGCCGGCAGCGGCGTCCAGCGCCTGCTGGAGACTGGGCCGGCACGGGTGGACGAGGACGCCGCAGGCTTCACCGGCCGCCTCAGCGATCATCCCCTGGACGTGGCGCTGAGCTCTCCGTGGGACGTGGTGTGGTCCGCCAAGCTCGACGCCGTGGTGGTCGCCATGGCCGGCGTCCACCAGATCTTCAGCTTCGACCCCCTCTCAGGTGCCGTGTCCATCCTGGCCGGAAACGGGCTGGAAGGCCTTCAGGATGGCCCCGCCCACGAAGCATGGTTCGCCCAGTCGTCCGGCCTGGCCGAGGATGCCGACGGCAACATCTGGGTGGCTGACTCCGAGACGTCCGCCCTGCGCAAACTGGTGATTGACGACGCCGGTACGGTCACCGTGGAGACCGCCGTGGGCAAGGGCCTGTTTGACTTTGGCTTCCGTGACGGGCCGGCCGCCGACGCCAGGCTGCAGCACCCCCTTGGCGTCACGGTGCTGCCGGACGGTTCCGTGGCCATCGCCGACACCTACAACGGCGCCGTCCGCCGCTACGACCCCGCCACCGGAACCGTGTCCACGCTGGCGCGGGGACTTTCCGAGCCGTCCGACGTGATTGTGGACCACACGCACACGGCCGGCTCCGAGCCGCTGCTGGTGGTGGTGGAAGCCAACAAGCACCAGCTGATCTACGTGCCCATCCCCAAGGAAGCGCAGCAGGTGGACGAGGGCGCGGTGCAGACACACCGGCCCAAGAGCCCCGTAGCGCCCGGGACGCTGGGACTGACGGTCCGCTTCACGGCGCCCACGGGACAGAAGCTCGACGACCGCTGGGGCGATCCCACGCAGCTGAAGATCTCCTCCACCCCGCACGAGTTGCTGGTGTCCGGCGGCGGAACATCAGTGGGCCTGCAGCGGACCCTGGAGCTCTCCTCCGACGTGCCGGAGGGCGTCCTGCACATCACCGCCCGCGCTGCCGCTTGCGATGGCCCCGAAACGGCCGACGGCGAGATCCCCGACCACGCGGCCTGCCACCTGTACCAGCAGGACTGGGGCATCCCGGTGGTGCTGCAGGCGGACGGCGACACTGAGCTGGTCCTGGACCTCCGCGGGATGGACTGAGGCCGGTTGCTTGAGGGCTGCCGTTCGTGACGAGGCGTCACGGACGGCAGCCTTTTGGCGTTAAAGAGGCCTCTGGATGCCGCGAATCCAGGACCCGCAAGGCGGCCAGGCTGCAAAAGGATGCACGGCGTGACGCACGGCCCCAACTAGCCAGCGTGCGTTGCGACTTTCCACATACAAGCAGTGAAGGGTGCCGAGCGGTTCCCGCCCTGTGCAGGATGTCGGCATGGATGTGATGGAGGCGTTGGCTGCGTGCGGGGGAGCGGCAAGGCGGCCTGCTCTCGCCAGGCTCGGGGTGGACGACGCTGCGTTGCGACGAGCCTCCAGGGCGAATATCGACCAGCCTGCTCGGGGCGTGTATGCGCTCCCTTCGGCAGATCCTGCCCACGTGGCTCTGATCCTGCGGCGTCAGCTCCATACCTGCATCAGTGCCGCGCCCTCCTACGGGCTATGGGTGCTGGAACCTTCCGGGCCCGCCCATGTGTACCACCGTCGTGGCGAAGTCTTCGATCGTGAGGTGCAGCACGGCGGACTCCTCCAGCCCCCGAATTCCACGAGGCCGGTGGCAGCACTCGCCGACGTGCTGATCCATGCCCTGCGGTGCTTGCCGTTCCGGGAGTCGCTGATCATGGTCGAATGCGCCGTGGGCAGGGGCGACATGGCTGTGGAGTTCCTGCGGCAGCAGTTGCCGGGGCGCCGCAACGGGCGGGCCCGTGCCGTCCTCCAGTGGGTGGACCGCGGTGCGGAGTCGATGTTGGAGACCCTGGCCAGGACGTGCTTCCGCCAAGCAGGGATCACGGTGGAGTCGCAGGTCTACATCGACGGAGTAGGGTACGTGGACCTGCTGCTGGAAGGCTGGCTGGTAGTCGAACTTGACGGGCGCCATCACGGCGACTGGAGACAGGTGAAGAAGGACCAGCGCCGGAACAACCGCTCCGTGGTGGAAGGCTACACAGTTCTCCGCTACTACTATGCGGACGTGGTGCACGGCCCGGAGCAGATGCTGGCCGAGGTTCTCGCGGTGCTGGCCGGGCGCCGGGGTCTGCAGCCCTGAGTGGCAGCGCGTCACTGAGTGCAGGCTTTTACGCCTCCACGGAACAAGGTTCGGCAGGAATCCGCATCCGGACGAGGCACAGCGGGGTAAAAGTCTGCCCTGCGTGACGGTGCGTGACGGCCGGACTGCGTGACGGCCGGGCGACCTGGTGACGGCGCCCTAGTAGCTGAGGAGCGGGGTGACCCTGATGGTGTCGCCGTCGACGTCCAGTCGCGTGGTGAAGCTGAAGTCGTGTTCCACATCCAGGTTGGTCACGGCGCCGCTGAACAGGTCGGTCTGCTGCGCCCGCAACCGTGCCTTCCCGTCCAGCGGGGCCACCACCCAGCGTCCGCCGAAGGGCTCAATGGACACCTTGGGGTACTCGCTGATGCTCCAGTCAATGGTTCCCGGCGTCACCCGGTTGAAAGTGGCGTGGTAGAACGGGCAGTCCGGCTGCAGCTTCTGCTCCTTCACGGCTCCCGCGGCGCAGGTGTCCAGGAATTCCTTGACCTTGGCCGCCACAGCATCCCTCAGCGCCGGGGTGGCCTCCGTCAGGAGGCTCAGCGGCGCCGTCGGGACATCGCGGCCGGACACTGTGGCGCGGCTGGCCGGGGCCGAGAAGAATTCGCCGTTGAGGCTGGCCTCGTACTCGCCGGGATAAAACACGGCGAAGGTATTGCGGCCGTTGGGCATGTTCACGGGAATGCCGTTGAGGGTGGCCTGGTTGGAGTTGACCACGGTGACTTCCAGGACGGGCAATGTGGCAGGCACAAACGCCCATTTGTTGAAGAAAAGCCATTCGGTGCCGGTCCGCTCCAGCAGGAACTCGGTACTGAGCCGGCTGCCGTCAATGGTGTATTCCATCGGAACCATGACCTGGTTCCCGGTGCGGTCCTGCGTCTCGCCGAACTTCACGTTCGTCACCCGGGACGCGGCCGTTTGCAGCGCGGTTCCGTCCAGCATGGCGGCGTCGCTTTGCGGCACGGAGGCACGCAGGAGGCCCAGCGCTTTTTCGCCTTCGCCCTTCTGCAATGCATCCAAATATTCACGTACCGGCTGCTCGGGACTCGCCACCGAGGCGTTGACCAGGTTCACCGCCACAACGGCTCCGGCGATGGCAAGCATCAGGCCCAGCAGCCACCCGGCTGCGATCCTCACCAACGCTTGACTCATCTGCACGCACCTTACGTTACCGGTAAGGCACGTGAAAGCAGGTGCAGGGGCCGCCCTCCATGACGCTACAGAGCGGCTGTCAGACAGTCCGACGGCGGCTGGCTGGCTCCCGCGGTCGGCCCTTCAGGCGCCCGGCGGAGGTTCTAGCGCCGGCGCCTCGAGGAGGTGCCGAAGACGCCCCGCAGCAACTCCCGGCCCAGCTGGGTGCCGAGCGAACGGGCCATGCTTTTGAGGCCGCCGCCGAGTGCGCCGCCCAGGGCTCCGGCGAGGTCGCCCATCATTCCGCCGCCTTGTTCCTGCGGCGCCCGTGGTGCCTGGCGCTCGCTGCTGCGCGGCCGCTCCGGTGCCGGGGCAGGCCTGCTGCTGGGGCGGCCGAGGATCTCCTCCTCGATGCGGCGGGCATCGGCGTCGACCGCTGCCTGGTCCATTCCCGGAACAGGGCCGGGAACAAAGACGTCCCTGGCCGGTGCGGGCGGCTGGCCGGGGGCTGCCGCGCCCGTGGGCGCCGCGCTCTTTCCGGAGATCTTCTCGTAGGCGGATACGTTGTCAACCGCGGTGCCGTATTTGGCGAGCAGTGCGGAGCCGGCCACGGTGCTCTTGACCAGCTCCTCGGTGCTGGGGCCCATGACCGATTCCGGGGCCCGCAGCCGGGTCAAAGCCACCGGGGTAGGAGCGCCCTTCTCATTCATCACCGTGATGACGGCTTCACCAATGCCGGCCGACGTCAGCGTTTCTTCGAGGTCGTAGTCGCTCACCGGGAACGTGGACACGGTGGCTTTCAGGGCCTTGGCGTCCTCCGGCGTGAATGCCCTCAACGCGTGCTGGATGCGGTTGGCCAGCTGTCCCAGGACATCAGCCGGAACATCCTTCGGCGTCTGGGTGACGAAGAAGATGCCCACGCCCTTGGAGCGGATGAGCCGGACGGTGGTGGTGATGGCTTCCAGGAACGCCTTGGAAGCGTCGTTGAACAGCAGGTGGGCTTCGTCGAGGAAGAAGACCAGCTTGGGTTTGTCCAGGTCCCCGGCTTCGGGCAGGTCCTCGAAAAGGTCCGCGAGCAACCACATGAGGAAGGTGGAAAACACCATCGGCTTGGTCTGCAGCGTGGGCAGTTCCAGGCAGGTGACAACGCCGCGGCCGTCCGGCGCCGTGCGCAGCAGCTCGGCCGTGTCGAACTCGGGTTCACCAAAGAACGCCTCCATGCCCTGGGCCTCCAGGGTCACCAGTTCGCGGAGGATGACGCCGGCGGTCGCCTTGGACAGGCCGCCCAGCGCCTCCAGTTCGTCCTTGCCTTCGTCAGAGGTGAGGAACTGGATGACCGCCCGGAGGTCCTTCAGGTCGATCAGTTCCAGGTTGTTTTTGTCCGCAAAGTGGAAGACGAGCTGCAGGCTGGATTCCTGCGTGTCGTTGAGTTCCAAAATGCGGGAAAGCAGGATGGGGCCGAAGGACGTGATGGTGGCCCGGACCGGGATGCCGTTGCCGTCGCCGCCGAGCGCCAGGAACTCCACCGGAAAAGTCTTGCCCGCCCAGGCCTGGCCGATGCCGTCCGTGCGGGCCTTCAGTTTCTCGCTGCCCGCCGCTGCGGTTGCGAGGCCGGAGAGATCACCCTTGATGTCGGCGAGGAATACGGGTACGCCGGCGTTGGAGAGCTGCTCCGCCATCATGTGGAGCGTGACGGTCTTGCCGGTGCCCGTTGCGCCCGCCACCAGTCCGTGCCGGTTCATCATGGAGAGCGGCAGCCGGACAGGGGCATCCTTGTGGACTTCGCCGTCCACAATCGCGGCTCCCAGTTCGATGGTGGCGCCCTCCAGGGTGTAGCCCTTCTGGATGGTGGCGACTTTATCTGCGGTGGATTTGATGGCCATGCCGATAGCTTAGCCGCGCGGCTCCAGATCTTTGCTGAATGCCAGGAACTTGATGGTTTCGGGATCGGCTGCCAGGTCGAACAGCGGCTCGTAGCCGGAGTTGAGGTAGAGGTGCTTCGCCTCGGGCTGCCGCGGGCCGGTGGTCAGGTACACCCGGTTGTAGCCGCGGCGGGCGGCGAGGGCTTCAAGCTCGGCCAGCACGAACCGGGCCAGGCCGCGGCGCCGGTGGGCGGAGTGGGTCCAGATCCGTTTGAACTCCGCCGTGTCTGGCCCGTGCCGCCGGAACGCTCCGCCGGCCACGGATTCGCCGTTTTCCTGGACGATCAGCAGGGCACCCCCCGGAGCGACGAATTCCTCGGCAGGGTAGCGGTTGAGTTCTTCTGCCGCAGCTCCCCGGCCGAACAGGTTCCCGTAGCGTGAGTCGTATTCCTGGGCGAGCTCGTCAAGCAGCGGCCGCACCCGAGCGTCGTGCATGGGCAGGCTGAGCACCGTCAGTTCGGACGCCCGCACGCGCGCCGGAGCCTCCACGCGCGCCGGAGCCGACGATGTTGCCGCCGCCTGCAAAGACGCCGGCGGCACGGTTAGTTGTTCCATGGCTGAGCCTTTCCCGATACGGCCGGTACGGCCGATGCTTCATCTTCCGCCAGAACGCCAAGGATCCGGCGTGCCAGCGCATCATTTTCGCGGAACGGCGCAGCGTTGGTTCCGGGGCGGGCAAAGGCGCCGGCGCCCCAGCCGGAGGTGTTGGGCCCGACGGCGAACAACCTGCGTTGCGGTTCGCCCACCGGGCTGACGAGCTCGCTGGCCGCGGACACCAGCAGCCGGCCGGTTGCATGGAGGCCGTCGGCGGTAAGAACCGCCTGCTCGCTGCCGAATCCTGAGCTGTGCAGATACCGCAGCAGCGGATTCGCGGAGCCTGCCACCGCCGGGGCGGGAAGCCGCGCTTCGATCAAGGCCTTGGCGGACACCCGCACCCCTCCCCGGACGGACACGGCCACAAACTGCCCCGAGGCCTCATCGGCGCCGACTTCCAGCCCTGGCCCAACGAACTGCAGCAGCCCAGCCCGGTGGAGAGCCAGCAGCTGCCGCAGCCGCTGCGGCGGAGGGCCGGAGTCCACGAAACTGAAGAACCCGTGCCACCAGCCGTGCACCTCACGCTGCGACCGCGCATTCAACCGCGCCGGCGGCACCAGCCGGCCCAGGTCCATGTACACCTTGAGCAGGGCGATGAACAGGGCCAGCGTCTCCGAGTGGTCGGGGCCGGTGCGCAGCCGGAGGTCATGCTCGATGTAGGCGGCCACGGCTTCCTGGACCTCATAGTGGCTGGCGAAGTTACGTCCGGCCAGCGGCTGGTCCAGCTTCTCGAAGTCCAGGTGGAACTCCGTGTCCGGCACCGACTCGAGCACCAGCCGTTCGCGTTCGGGGCTGTACCAGTCCAGCGCGGCGAAACGGACCGAAAATTCGTCCCAGCCGGGGGCCACCCGTTCCGGGTAGCCCGTGAAGAGCTCGCGGTAGTAGCCGTAGCCCGCGTCCTTGGCGATCAGCGGCCAGAGGTGGGCGCGGAAGTCCAGCTCCCCGTGCTTTGCCAGCAATTCCTGCACCACGGCGGCGGTAAAGAACTGCGGCGCACCTGCCGGCTCGCCCCGGAGGGTGGACGAAATCTTGGAATGGTACGGAACCCCCCGCCGCGAACCTGCCCAGAGCCGCGGTTCCGCGCCGGACGCAACGTACGCCAGGCCGCCGTCGGGCGTTTCCTCGAACCGGCCGCCCCGGCCTTCAGTCAGCAGGACCACCAGGTCCACGAACGCCAGCCCCATGCCCGAGACGATCACGTCTTGGCCGGGAGCAAGTGCCGAATAGTCGACGTCGGTGGTGTAGCTGGGTGCCGCGTGGAACCCGCCGTGCCGCTCCGCAAAGCGGGCGAAACCGGCGGACGCCCCGTCCGGCAGCGCATCGGTGTGGCCAAGGGCGGAAACCACGACGTCGGCGTCAACAGTCCCGCCGCCGGCGAGCCTGACACGGTACCCGCCGGCGCCGTTGTCGCCGTCGGAATCGATCCGGACCGCGGTGTCCCGGTGGACAGTGACGTCGATATCGGGGCCAAGCGCGGAAACCGCCCGGCGGAAGAACCACTCAAGATAAAGGCTCTGCAGCTGGCGGGTGGGAAACGTGGCGCCGGTCAGGGCGCGCAGCTGGCGTTGCAGTTCCGGCGGGAGCGGGGGAACGTCGGTGATGCTGCCGTCCAGCACCCCGGCAGCCCACCCGTCGAGCCCGGGGCCGTCGGCGGCGGGGCCCTCGCACGTTACGGAGGCGTCGGTGAACATGGTGATGTCCGCTGCGGCGGAGTTGAGCAGCAGGCCGGGGTGCTGGTCATAGCGCCAGATCCTGCCCGAGCCGGGAACGTGCGGCTCAATGACATGGACGGCAAGCGGCCCGGCAAACAGCTCCGGCCGGTTGGCCGCCAGGCGTTCCAGGACGCCGGCCGTCCGGGGACCGCCGCCCACAAAGGCAACGGTAGGGATGTTCGCTGGCACGGCTGCGCTCCTGTTCAGGCGGGGTGGTCCGGGACCGGGTTTTCGCCTCATGCTAGGCAGCCCGGCAGACCGCGGTCGAGGCTCTGGTCACGGCCGTTCACGCCGCGTAACAGCGCGTAAATCCGCGCAAGAAAACGACTCATGACGCCGTGAGAACCTCCGTGAAGCAATGCAACATGCCGCCTTGCTGCCGCTTTCCGGCGTCCCTAGATTTGCAGCAATCCGAACGCGATAAACCAATCCAGCAACACAAGAAGCGAGGTGGCGCATGAGTTCCACAGCAACCCGGGCAGCGCAGTCCGCGGCAGGGCCGGCGTCCGCCGGAACTGACGCAGGTGTTTCCAACCCCGGCCCGTCCGCGGAGCAGGGCGGACCCCGGGGACCCGAGAACCCGCAGTCCCGCGGACCTGCCACCGACTACGCCGACTACCGGCTGGTCCCGTCCCGCCACCCGTGGCGCTGGGTGGGCACCGCAGTCGTGGCGCTCGGCGTGGCCGCGGTGGCGTGGTCCCTGGCCACGAACCCGCGCTGGGAATGGGGCGTGGTGGCCCAGTGGTTCACCGCGCAGTCCGTGGTGAACGGGCTGGTGGAGACGCTCAAGCTCACCGCCATCTCCGGAGCCCTGGGGTTCATCCTGGGGTTCATCCTCGCCCTGATGCGCCTTTCCGCCTCGCCGCTGCTGGTCTCGGTGTCCTGGACCTTCTCCTGGATCTTCCGCTCCACCCCGCTCCTGGTGCAGATGCTCCTCTGGTACAACCTGGGCTACCTCTACGAGAAAATCAGCCTGGGCATCCCCTTCACGGACGTCCGCTTCTTCGAAGTCCAGACCACCACCCTGATCAGCCAGTTCGCGGCTGCAGTCCTGGGCCTCACCCTGAACCAGGCGGCCTACTCGGCGGAGATCATCCGCGGCGGCATCCTCTCGGTGGACCAGGGCCAGCTGGAAGCAGCCGCCGCCCTGGGCATTCCGGCCTGGCGGCGCTCCACCAGGATCGTCCTGCCGCAGGCCATGCGGGCCATCCTGCCCACCGCCTTCAACGAGATCATCGGCCTGGTCAAGGGCACCTCCATCGTGTACGTCCTGGCGTACTCGGAGCTGTTCTACACCGTCCAGGTCATCTACAACCGCACCCAGCAGGTGTTGCCGCTGCTCCTCGTGGCCACGCTCTGGTACGTGGTGATCACCTCGGTGCTCAGCGTTTTCCAGTACTACATCGAACGGCACTATTCGAAGGGCGCCGTGCGGACCCTCCCGCTGACGCCGCTGCAGAAGGCCCGCCGGTTCTTCGCCACCCACGCTGCCACCGACAACCGAGCAAGGAGCACCCGATGACCGCCACTGCCGCCGCAACAGAGCACCCGGCCGCCTCCGACACCACCCGCGGGCTCGTGGAAATCACCAAGGTCCGGAAATCCTTCGGCGCCACCGAAGTCCTCAAAGGCATCACGCTGACCGTTGAACCGGGCGGAGTGGCCGTCATCGTGGGCCCGTCCGGGTCCGGAAAGTCCACCCTGCTGCGCACCATCAACCACCTGGAAAAGGTGGACGGCGGCTTCATCGCCATCGACGGCGAACTGGTGGGCTACGAGGTCCGCGGCAAACGCCTCCACGAACTGCGCGAGAAAGACATCCTCAAGCAGCGCACCGAAATCGGCATGGTGTTCCAGAACTTCAACCTCTTCCCGCACCTCACGGCGCTGGAGAACGTGACCGAAGCCCCCGTGGTGGCGCCGCGTTCCGGCAAACCGCGCCTGACCAAGGCCGAGGCCAGGGACCGAGGGCTGGAACTGCTGGACCGGGTGGGCCTCAAAGACCGCGCCGGCGCCTACCCCCGCCAACTGTCCGGCGGCCAGCAGCAGCGTGTGGCCATCGCCCGGGCCCTGGCACTGGACCCCAAGATCCTCCTCTTCGATGAGCCCACCTCTGCCCTGGACCCCGAACTCGTGAACGAGGTCCTGGACGTTATCAGGGAGCTCGCCACCTCCGGCACAACGCTGATCATCGTCACCCACGAAATGGGGTTCGCCCGCGACGTGGCGGACACCGTGGTCTTTATGGACCAGGGGCAGATCGTGGAACAGGGCGCACCCCATGACATCTTCACCAACCCGCAGGAAGAACGCACCCGGAGTTTCTTCTCCAAGGTGATCGAACCCGCTTTCAACATCTAAAGGACCTCCCCATGGCACTCTCCACCTCCCGGCACAACAGCAGCGGCCGGACGCGCACGCTGGCGGCGCTTCCCGCCGTCGTCCTTCTCGGGACCCTTGCCGGCACCCTGGCGCTGAGCGGCTGCGCCGATCCGGGCGCGGCCGCTTCCGGAGGCGCAGTTTCCGGCAATCCGGGGACGACGGCGGCACGCAACGGCGTCGTCTACAACACCTCACCGGACCAGCAGCGGATCCGGGCCGATAAGGACACGGCGCTCGCCGCCAAGGTCCCCGAGCTGATCGGCAAGGACGGCAAGCTCACCGTGGCCACCACGGCCGGTTCCATCCCGCTGTCCTTCCACGCCACGGATGACAAGACGCCCATCGGCTCCGAACTGGACATCGCCCAGCTGGTGGCGGACAAGCTGGGCCTGGAGCTCGACATCCAGGTCACGTCGTGGGAGAACTGGCCGCTGAAGACCCAGTCCGGCGACTTCGAGGCCGTGTTCTCCAATGTGGGCATCAACGCCGCCCGCGTGAAGCTGTTCGACTTCGCCAGCTACCGGGCCGCCTACATGGGCTTCGAGGCGAAAAAGAGCTCCTCGTACGACATCAAGGGCGCAGACGACATCTCCGGCCTGAAGGTTTCCGTGGGCTCCGGCACCAACCAGGAGAAGATCCTGCTGGCCTGGAACAAGGAACTCGAGGGCAAGGGCAAAGCGCCGGCAGTGCTGCAGTACTACTCTTCCGACGCCGACACCATCCTGGCGCTGTCCTCGGGCCGCACCGACCTGAACATCGCGCCCTACCCGTCCACTGCGTACCGCGAGAACACCCGGGACGACCTGAAGATCGTGGGCAAGGTCAACGCCGGCTGGCCGTCCGAAACCCTGGTGGCTGCCACCTCGCTCAAGGGCAACGGGCTGGCACCGGTCATCACCGAGGCGCTGAACTCCGCCATCAAGGACGGCTCCTACGGCAAGGTCCTGGAACGCTGGGGCCTCTCCGAGGAAGCACTGCCTGAATCCAAGACCGTCACTGAAGCCAACTTCGGGGCTGCGCCTGCAGGGAAAACACAGTGAAGTTCCAGGTCCTCGACATCATTCCGCACCTGAAGAACCCGCTCACCGGGGCGATCGTCTCCACGGCTGACCGGCTCAACCAGGTGGTCCGGACCGCGCAGCGCGCCGAGGAGCTCGGCTACGACAGCTTCTCCGTGGGGGAACGGCACGCCGGGGAGTTCATCTCGTCGTCGCCCACCACCGTGCTGGCCGCCATCGCCGCTGTGACCAGCCGGATCCGGCTGCAAAGCGGGGTGACCGTCCTCTCCGTCCTGGACCCGGTGCGCGTTGCGGAGGACTACGCCACGATCGACCAGCTCAGCCGCGGCCGGCTGGAACTCGTGATCGGCAAGGGCAACGAGGTACTGCAGTACCCGCTCTTCGGCTTGGACCTCGATGACCAGTGGGACCTCCTGGCCGAAAAATACGGGCTGCTCCGGCGCCTCTGGAGCGAGGAGAACGTCATCTGGTCCGGCAGATTCCGCCCGGCACTGACTGAGCCGACCACCACCACACCGCGGCCGTTCGCCGGCGCACCCCGGGTGTGGCACGGCTCAGCCACCACCCTGACCTCCGCGGCGCTCGCGGCAAAGTGGGGCGATCCGCTGTTCACCGCCAACGCCATCCAACCGCGGGAAAACTACCAGGTGCTGATCGATCACTACCGCGAAGAGTACGAACGCCACGGGCACGATCCGCGGCACCAGTTCCTCGGATCGGGCAGCGGCGCCGGCGGGGTGTTCATCTCGGACACCACGCAGGAGGCCAAGAAGCAGTTCGGCCCCGTGTACGAGGCACTGACCGCCGGCCGGAATGTGCCGGGGAACAACTCGCCGTTCCGCGACATCGACCACGCGGTGGCTGAAGGGCCCGCCCTGGTGGGCAGCCCGGAGCAGGTGGTGGACAAGATCCTCAGCTACCACCAGCTGTACGACCACGACCTCCAGTCCATCTCGCTGCCCACCACGCTGCCGTTTGAGCAGCAGTTGGAGATCCTGGAGCGGTTCGCCCTGGAGGTCATCCCCAAAGTCCGGGCGGCGGCGCCCACGAACCTGTGGGAATCACCGGATCCCTTCGGCGGCCGTCCGGAGTCTGCCGGGGCCACCGAACCGGACGCCGCCGCCACCGTCGCCGCCGACCACGACAACTACAGGAGCGATCATGCCCACGTCTACGCACACTGAAACTCCGTTCGCCACGGCCTGGGCCGAGTGGCACGCCGCCCATGAGCGGCACCGCGCCGACCCCCACGGCTTCCTGGCCGTCACGCACCTGCACTGGCTGGGTTCCGAGCCCGCGCGGCTCGACGGCGTTCCCGGCACCTGGAATGTGGAGAACGACGCCGTCCGCCTGGTTTTGGCGGAAGGCGAGACCCTGCAGCAGGACGGCAGGGAACTAAACGCCGACGGCGGCGGCGCCACCGTGCTGTTCGGACCCAGCGCGGAACGCGGCGGCGTCAACCTCGCTGCGGGGGACACCGTCGTCGAACTCGCCAAACGCGGCGGCGAATACATTGTCAGGCCGCGCCACCCGGAGAACCCGCTGCTCCGCGAGTACCAGGGCACGCCTGCGTACGAACCGGACCCGGCCTTCGCGGTGGAAGGAACGTTCGTCCCGTTCGACGAGCCGCGTGCCACCACCGTGGGCGCCGCCGTCGAGGGCATCCAGCACGTCTACGAAGCCCCCGGCCAGGTCAGGTTCCGGCTGGGCGGGCGCGATCTTGCCCTGACGGCTTTCAACGGCCACGCTCCGGGCAGCCTGTCCGTGCTGTTCACGGATGAAACGTCCGGCAAGACCACCTACGCGGCCAACCGGTCGCTAACGGTCGCGGCACCCGGACCGGACGGCACGGTCCGCCTGGACTTCAACCGGGCCGTGAACCTGCCGTGCGCCTACACCGACCTTGCCACGTGCCCGCTGCCGCCCGCCGAGAACCGGCTGCCGGTAGCGGTCGAAGCCGGAGAGCAGACCCCCACCGAACGTCAGGACGCATGATGGGAAACACCAACAAGACTGCCGGTGGCTGGGGCTTCCTGGCGCTGGAACTCGACGGCGTGGCGCGCGCGGCCGACGGCGACACAGCCGGGGGTGCTACGGCGCTCGCCGCCGCCGTGCTGGCCGCCGAATCCGCCGGTTTCCACGCCGTGACCTTCAAGGATTCCCCGGCGGAAGGACGGCTGAACGCGCTGCAGCGCGCCGCCTTCGCCGGGCCGCTGACCCGCTCCCTCGTCCTGATCCCGGAAGTGGATACGGCCTACACCGAGCCCTTCCATGCCTCCACCCAGCTGGCCAGCCTGGACTACGTCAGCGGCGGCCGTGCCGGCTGGATCGCCACCGCTGAAGACGATCCCGCGGCGGCCGCCGCCGTCGGGCGCTCCTACGTTGCCGGTGACGGCCTGGCGCAGGAGGCCGCGGCATCCATCGAGGTCAGCCGCAGGCTCTGGGACTCCTGGGAAGACGGCGCCGTGATCCGCGACGTCGCCAGCGGCCGCTACCTCGACGCCGGAAAGCTGCACTACGTGGACTTCGACGGTCCCGGCTACTCGGTCAAGGGTCCGTCCATCATCCCCCGTCCCCTGCAGGGACAGCTGCCGGTGCTCGTGCCGGCGTCCCTCGTGGGCGCCGGCCTGGTTGAGCCCTCCGCGGTGGATGCAGTCCTGGTCTCGGCCCCGACGGCGGAGCTCCTCGCGGAGGAGATCCGCGACGTGCGGGAACGGCTGGGCGGCGGATCGCCCGCCGTCGTGGTGGAGCTCGACGTCGTCCTGGAGGCCCGGGGGCAGGGCGCCGCCCAGCGGCTCGGGGACGAATCGGCCATCGGCAAGCCTGGCAGCGGAGGGACTGACGGTGCCAGGCGGGCACGCTTCGCCGGGTCCGCGGCCGAACTGGCAGACCTGCTGACCGAAGTACTGGAAGTGGCGGACGGAGTCCGGTTGCATCCGGCCAGGTTCGACGTCGACTTCGAGGAACTGTCCCGGCTGGTGCTGCCTGAACTCCGGCGCAGGGGAGTGCTCGCCCCGGTGCCGCAGGACGGGACCTTCAGGGACCTGCTGGGCCTCGAACGACCAGCCAGCCGCTACGCCGCAACCGCCGTCGGAAACTAGGGGAAAACCATGACACAGCACAGCCGTGCTAAATACCAGCCGAGCGGGAAGCTCCAGTTCGGCATCTTCTTCCAGGGCGTGAACTCAGGGACCATCTGGAAGGCCGCCGAGTCCGGCTCGCAGACGGACTTCGAATCGTTCCGCCGCATCGCCCAGACGGCGGAGCGGGGACTGTTTGCCGCCTTCTTCCTGGGTGAGGGGCTCCGCCTCCGTGAGCACCTGGGCCGTCCGCATGAACTGGACGTCGCCGGACGCCCGGACGCCCAGGCCATGCTCGCCGCCCTGGCCGCGGTGACCTCCAACATCGGACTCGTTGCCACGCAGAACACCACTTACAACGATCCGGCGGACCTGGCGCACAGGCTGTCCTCGCTGGACCTTCTCTCCGGCGGACGCGCCGCATGGAACATCGTCACCACGGACAACGCCTGGACCGGTGCCAACTTCCGCCGCGGCGGGTACCTGGACCACGCTGACCGGTACACGCACGCCGAGGCATTCGTGGAGACGGCCAAACGGATCTGGGATTCGCATGATCCGGCCACCGGGCAGTGGCAGCGCGTGCTTCACGAAGGGCAGCACTACACCGTGGACGTGACCCCTCGCCTGCCGCGCAGCGCGCAGTACCGGCCCGTGCTGTTCCAGGCCGGCGACTCTCCGGAGGGCAGAAACTTCGCCGCCCGCCAGGCCGACGTCATTTTCTCCGCCCACCCCAAGCTCGACGACGCCCTGGACTTCCGGCGCGACATCGTGGAGCGGACGCTGGACGCAGGACGCGGAGCAAACGACGTCAAGATCATGCCGGCCAGCGAGTTCATCCTTGCCGCAACGCCGGAGGAGGCCCGGGACAAGAAAGCCTGGGTCCGCAGCCTCCAGATCGGCCCGCAGCAGGCCATCGCTTACCTGGAACAGTTCTGGGGACGCGAACTGGGCGAATATGATCCGGACGGGCCGCTGCCGGAGATTGACCCGGTGGTGGAGGAAACCTCCGAGACCCGCGGCAGCGGCTTCCACGGGGCCAAGGCGCGGCAGCTGGCCGACCAGTGGCGGGCCGAAGCCAAGGAGAAGGGGCTGTCCATCCGCCAGTTCGTCTCTGCCAAGACCAGCCGCGTGGACGCCACCTTCAACGGCTCCTACGCCGAGGTGGCCGACCGGCTGGTGGAGCACGCCCGCACCGGCGCCGTGGACGGCTTCAACATCTCGCCGTGGCTGATTCCCACGGGCCTGGACGACATCGTAAACCACCTGGTGCCCGCACTGCAGGAACGCGGCGTCTACCCCACGGAGTATGCCGGCAGCACGCTGCGGGAGAACCTGGGGCTGGCCACGCCGGAGCGTGCTTCGGCATCCGCCCCCACGGAATCTGCGCCTTTGGAAGCGAGGGTCTGAGCCGATGGGCGGCGACGTGTCCGGCACGGAAGTGGGAGATGCTGACCGGGAGTCCGCCGCGGATACGGTGAAGCTGCAGCTGACTATCTGGCAGCAGTACCTCTAGAGGACCCGGGCTCGCCCATCAAAGGAATCCCCGCCGGACGACGTCCGGCGGGGATTCTTTGTTGTGATGGCCTGCGCCGGAGGAATCAGTCCTTCGGAGCCTGCGCGATGCGGACCATGTTCCCGGAGGGGTCCCGGAAGGCGCAGTCGCGCGGCCCCCACGGCTGGTCGATCGGCTCCTGCATGACCTCGGCACCGGACGCCCGGACCTTCTCGAACGTGGCGTCCAGGTCGTCGGTACGGAACACGAGCATGGGGAGGACTCCCTTGGTGAGGAGCTCCTGCATCATGTCCCCGTCCTCCTGGGAGCGGCCCGCATGCGGCTCGGAGAGCACGATCTCAAGGCCCGGCTGGGCGGCGCTGCCGAGGGTGATCCAGTGGAATCCCCCGGAGGCCACGTCGTTGCGCAGTTCGAGGCCCAGGGCATCCCGGTAGAAAGCGAGGGCCTTCTCGGTGTCATTGACGGTGATGTTGCAGTACTGGAGTGAAATGTTCATGCCACAAAGCTATTCCGCGGGCGTCAGGGCCGCTTCTCGAATCCTGCTCACTTGGGCACCGGCTGCATTCCCGGGACCTGCAGGCTTGGCAGGCTGCCTCGCTGGCCGTGTCCTGATCCGTGCAACGCAGCCCGGCATCGCCTCCACCGCGCTGTGTTCCCGGAGCCGGTAGGCGCTGGGCGGTTCCCCCACTAGTTCCGTGAAGCGTGAGCTGAAGGATCCCAGCGACGTACAGCCCACCGCCATGCAGGCATCGGTCACGCTCATGCCGCCGCGGAGCAACGCCATGGCCCGCTCGATCCGGCGGGTCATCAGGTAGCTGTAGGGGGTCTCGCCGTAGGCGGCCCGGAACTGCCGAGAGAAGTGCGCCGGTGACATCAGGGCCTTGCTCGCCATGGTGGGCACGTCCAAGGCGCGGGCGAAGTCCCTGTCGATCAGGTCCCGCGCCCGGCGCAGGTGCGCCAGGTTGGCCAGCTCTTGCGGGGTCATGTCATGAGCGTACGCCGCACTGCGGGGGTTTCGCCACGCAAATGTGCAGGGCAGCCGCCGGCCGCCCTGCACATTTGCGTCGAAAGCCGGACTACTTTTTGGGCAGCCCCGCCGGGTTCAGCTCGGACTTCTGCACGGCCTCCGAACTGAGGCCCCAGCGGTCCAGAATCTTGGCGTAGCTGCCGTCTTCGATCAGGTGGTTCAGGCCCGCCTGTGCTGCGGCGGCGAAACCGTTGCCCTTCTTGGTGGTGGCCGCGATGCTTGCCTTCAGCGGCCAGCCGCCGTCCACCAGGCCAACCAGCTTGGTCTTTGCATCGGAAGCCGCCTTGAATGCCGCCGTCGCGTTCGGCCCGAACGTCAGGTCCGCCCGTCCGGACTGGAGGGCGAGCGAGGAGGCGGAGTCGTCGTCGTAATACTGGAACTCCACCGCGGGCAGGCCGTTCTTCTTGTTCTCCTCGTCCCAGCGCAGCAGGATGGACTCCTGGTTGGTTCCGGAACCCACAATCACGCGTTTGCCGGCAACGTCCGGCGCGGACTCCACCTTGGTGACGGAGCTGTCGCTTTTCGCGTAGAAGCCGAGCTTGTCGTCGCGGTAGCTGGCGAAATCGAACTTGAGCTTCCGCTCCTCGGTCACCGTGACGTTGGACAGCACGGCCTCGTACTTGCCGGACTCGACGCCGAGGGGCCAGTCGGCCCAGGCGGTGGGAACGATGTCAGCCTCCAGTCCCAGCGTCTGGGCCAGTGCGACGGCGATATCCACCTCATTGCCCACCGGCGTCTTGTTGTCCGTGGCGTAGACGGCCAACGGTGCCGCGAACGGGCTGACGGCCACCGTCAGCTTGCCGTCCTTCTTGATTGCTTCCGGGACCAAAGCCGCGGCCGCCGGATCCACTTCAGCCTTCACACGGTCCTGCTCCGGTGAGAGGTTGAACTGTTTGATGCCCGTGGACGACGTCGCCGGGGCGGAGCCCGACGCCGCAGAAGCCCCGGGGTCAGAGCAGGCCGCGAGCCCCAGCAACGTGGTGGCGGCCAGCGCTGCGGTGGCGGCGGGTTTGAGTGAAAAACGGGCCATGGGTTCCCCTTGGAAGTGTGCGGATTCGGTGCTTGTGCCAGCAACTATCCGTCAGCGCGAAAACCCGGTCAAAGCGCCTTGAAACCCTTCGATACAAGGGGTAATCGTGGTTAATCCGGCGTTCGCTGGCGTCACGGAACCCGCTGCCGTGACGCCGCGGCCGGGTCTGGGCGACCGTCGACTAGGCGGCGAGGGCCTTGATGACCTCCTTGGCCACGTCCTCGCTGGACTGCGGGTTCTGCCCGGTGATCAGGTTGCGGTCGCGGACCACGTTGGAACTCCAGGCGGCTCCGTTTTCCACGATGGCGCCCTTGTCCTTCAGCACGTCCTCCACGAACCACGGCGTGTTGGGGCCGGTGCCGCCGTTGAGTTCCTCCTCATCCGTGAATACGGTGAGGCGGCGCCCCGCAAAAACGAACGTCCCGTCGTCGTCAACGGCGCTGAGGAGGCCCGCAGGGCCGTGGCAGAACGGCGCGATCACCTTGCCGGCCCGGTCCGCCTCAGCCAGGATGCGGCCGAGGTCGGCGTCCTTGTAAAGGTCCGCCATGGGCCCGTGGCCGCCCGGCATCACCACGGCGTCATATGCGGAGGGGTCGACGTCGGCGAGCACCAGCGGTGCGGACAGCTCACCGTCGATGGCGGCGAGGTAGGCGCGGAAGCCGTCTGCACGGTCCTGGCCGCCGGCCGACTCCGGGGCGAGGCTCACCTCGTCAACGGTGGGCCTGGCGCCGGCGGGTGTTGCGATGTGCACGGTGTGGCCGGCGTCGAGCAGGGTCTGGTGTGAGACCACCAGCTCCTCCGCCCAGTAGCCGGTGGGGTGTTTGGTGCCGTCCCGCATGGTGAGGGAGTCAGCTGCGGATACCACCATCAGAATGTTTGCCATGATATTGCTCCTGTCCGGCCGGCCCGTCCGGGACGGCTCACAAGGGCGGCAACCCGATAAGCATGCTGAGTATTCCTGCCCGGGGCCGCTTGGTATATAACCTTGGGTATGGCCGCATCAATGATGAAGATGGTTCTGTCCGTTGCCACTGCGTTTGGCTTGGCGCTGATGGGCGGTGGTCCGGCCATGGCGGGCCCGCCGCGTCCGTCTGATCCTGTGGGCATTGATGTCTCGTGGCCGCAGTGCGGCAAGACCCTTCCCTCCGGACTCGCCTTCGCGATCGTGGGCGTCAACAACGGGCTGGCCAACACCACCAATCCCTGCTTCCAGGAACAGCTGGACTGGGCCGAGGGCGCGGTGTCCCAGAAGCAGCTGACGGCGCAGCCGCGCGTGGCCCTGTACGTGAATACAGCCAACCCCGGGCTGGCCGGTTCCTGGTGGCCGACGTCCAATGAGTACATGGGAACCACCGTGACCAGCTCGTACGGGCAGTGCACGGGCAAGAACGACGCCGCCTGCGCCTATGTGTACGGCTATGCGAAAGCGTACGACGACGCCAAGCTGCGCGGCGTGGATGGCCCGCAGAACTATTTCTGGTGGCTGGATGTGGAGACAGGGAACAGTTGGCAGAGCGACACGACCGCGAACCGGGCTGACCTGGAAGGGATGACCGCCTACTTCGAAAGCATCGGTGCCGACGTCGGGCTCTATTCCACCGGCTCGCAGTGGAGCAAAATTGCCGGGGCGGTTCCGTCCACCAGCAATCTGGCGGGACTTCCGAGCTGGCTCGCCGGCGCCAGAACCCTCAATGGGGCCAAGTCGAACTGCTCCCTGGCAGGGCTTACTCCGGGCAGCACGGTGGCAGTGACCCAGTACGTCTCCGGCGGCCTCGACTACAACTACGCCTGCAAGTAACTACTGCTTGCTGTGTTACAAAAGCGCACTAAGTCAACGCAAGTCGGCCTGAGTAAAAAAGTGAGTACTGCGTATAAAAAACAGGTATAGAAACACCCAAAGTCGAGTGGAATGTACTGGTGTTTTTCTGAGCGCCCGCCCCTAACATCGGGACTACATTTGCGGCCAATGACGGCCGCATTGTTGCGATGGGAGGCGCTGCAGTGAACACATCAGATCGAAGGGGTCCCGAGCGGGGAACCAGGCAGAGACGGGGAACGGGCCCGGGGTTCGCCTGGTCTGCGGGGCGTGCCGGCCGGAAATTCCTGGCCGCGGTGACTGCGGGCGGACTGCTCCTTGCCGGGGCCGGTGTGGCGCAGGCGGACGATGTCTTTAACACCCTCGATGCGAGCATTGACGCCGTGGCCGAAACCATGCCGTTGAACGTAGGCGGGGCTGCGGGAACCACCACGTTGGCCGTTGATCCGACGAACGATCCGGGCAAGAACGGCTGCAACCTGACCGGCAGCACCGTACTCACCCTGAGTCTCGCATCGAGCGACACGTCGGTAGCAACCGTCAGCCCCGCCTCCGTGACGTTCGGAAGCTGTGGCGAAACCAAGACGCTGACCATCACCCCGGTGGCCGGCGGCACCGCCACGGTCACCGCGCGCCAGACCACCAACACGACCGGCGGAACCTTCAACCTTGCTCCCGCGACGTTCACCGTCAACGTGGCAGCTCCGGCCCCGGCCAACACTGCACCGACCCTCACGGTAGGCGGAGTCAGCACCGGTGCGTCCTACGACAAGGGAGCCGTCCCGGCGGCCACCTGCGATATCGTGGACGCCGAAGACGGCAACAGCACGTTCCCTGCAACCCTCAGCGGCATCACTGGCGCCTACGCAACGGACGGCATCGGCGCGCAGACAGCGAGCTGCAGCTACACGGACGGCGGCGGACTCAAGGCCAGCGGATCCGTGACCTACAACATCGTGGACCCCAGCGGCCCGCAGATCAGCTACACCTTGGACCCGGGAACCCCCAACGGCCTCAGCGAGTGGTTTACCTCGCCGCTAATCCTCACCTGGACCGTCACCGATGCGGATTCCCCGAGTTCTCTGACCACTGAAGGCTGCGGGCAGCGGAACATTTCAGCGGACCAGGTGAAGATCGCCTATACCTGCTCCGCAACCAGCGCCGGCGGCACCGCCTCCATGGCAACCGTTCCACTCGGCCTGGACGCTAAAGCGCCCGACGTCAGCTACACGGGAGCCGAAGGCCTGGCCGGCAACAACGGCTGGTTCAGGGGCCCCGTCACGGCAACGTTTACGGCCACTGACGTAACGTCAGGTCCCGCGTCGCAAACTGCGACCGCAACCACAGCCGACGGTGCGGAGGGAGAAGACCTGGAGGTGAGGAGCCCGGTGTTCAGCGACACGGCAGGCAACCCCTCGGCGCTCGGTGCGGTCATCCAGCGGTTCAATATCGACTGGACGGCCCCGTCAGTTGCCTACACTCAAGCCGACCGTGCGCCCAATGCCAAGGGCTGGTACAACGCCCCGGTCACTGCAACGTTCACCGGGACCGACTCAGTCTCCGGTCCGGCAGCAGCCACCCAGACCGCAACGTCCGTCGGCGAGGGCTCGGCCGTCGTCGTTGGCAGCCCGGCCTTCGAGGACGTTGCCGGCAACGCCTCCGAGGCCGGAACGCCATCCGTGAGCTACAAGATCGACCTCACGGCGCCCTCAGTTGCATTCACCGGTCTCAACGGCACTAAGGGCCTGAACGACTGGTACACCGGCCCGGTCACGGCCACTTTCACCGGCACGGATGAGCTGTCAGGTCCGGCATCCGCGGTCAAGGAGGCTGTCTCCACCGGGGAAGGTACTGGCCTGGTCCTGACCAGCCCGGCCTTCACGGATGACGCGGACAACACCACCCCCGCGGGCGCCGCGACCAGCGACTCCTTCAAGGTGGACCTGACCGATCCGGTGGCCACGTTTGACTCCGTTCCGGGGGATGCGTACTTCGGTTCCGTCGGTGCCGAGCCCACCTGCACCGCCACGGACGGAGGCTCCGGCGCGGCCGGCTGCAAGGTGACCGGCTACAGCACGCTGGTTGGTCCCCACACGTTGACGGCCACGGCCACCGACAATGCGGGCCGTACCTCCACAACGACGCACAAATACACGGTCATGGCCTGGGAGACCAAGGGCTTCTACCAGCCCATCGACATGGGTGGCGTCACCAACACCGTGAAGGCCGGCAGCACCGTACCCGCCAAGTTCGAACTGTTCGCCGGCTCAAGGGAACTGACGGACACCGGCGTCGTGACGATGGGAATCAGGCAGATGACCTGCAACCTGCTGGCGGCCCAGGACGGAGTCGAGATCACCTCCACCGGGAACACCTCCCTGCGGTATGACTCGACGGGCGGCCAGTACATCTACAACTGGAAGACGCCGAACCTCCCCGGCGCCTGCTTCCAGCTGTCGATGGTCGCGGCAGACGGCTCCCGCATCGACGCCAACTTCAAGCTGAAGTAGGCGCCGCAGAATCACATAGCACAAGTGAGCTAAAACGGGGCGGGGCTGCCGGAAACGGTGGCCCCGCTCCCGTTTGTCCGGCACCGCCGCTTCCGCGCGCCCGGCAATACCGCTCCCGCGTGTCCGGCGCCACGGTGACCTGCAGAAATAACCCGGGTGCCGCCGTCGTTGTCGCCAGTGTGCCTGTTCCGCCACCGGAGCAGTGACCGCAACGCTCCGCTACGAAAGGCCGGCTCCTCCGTGACTGTTCCGCTTTCCATCCTTGACCTGGCCACCATTGCGAAGGGCCAGACGGCGGCCGAGAGCTTCGCCGGCAGCGTGGCCATGGCGCAGCGGGCGGAAGAACTGGGCTACCGCCGGGTCTGGTACGCGGAGCACCACAACATGTCTTCCATTGCGTCCTCGGCCACGAGTGTGCTGATCGCCCACATCGCCGCCCACACGAGCAGTATCAGGCTTGGCGCCGGCGGTGTGATGCTGCCCAACCACTCCCCGCTGACCATCGCCGAGCAGTTCGGCACGCTGGAGACCCTGCACCCGGGGCGCATCGACCTCGGCCTGGGCCGTGCGCCCGGCAGCGACCAGAACACCATGCGCGCGCTCCGCCGCGATACGATGTCCGCGGACAGCTTCCCGCAGGACGTCCTGGAACTGCAGGGCTACCTCACCGGCCCCACACGCATCCAGGGCGTCGAGGCGACGCCGGGCAAGGGCACCAACGTGCCGCTGTACATCCTGGGGTCCTCACTTTTCGGGGCCCGGCTGGCGGCGCAGCTCGGATTGCCCTACGCCTTCGCATCGCACTTTGCGCCCGCCGCCCTGCAGGACGCCGTGGCCATCTACCGCCGGGAATTCAAGCCCTCCGCCCAGCTGGACGCCCCGCACGTGATTGCGGGCGTCAATGTGATCGCGGCCGATTCCGCCTCCGAGGCGCAGGAGATGTTCCAGGCCACCAAGCACGCCCGCGTGTCCCTGTTCTTCGGCAACGGCAGGGTGTTCACGGACGACGAAGCGGACATGATCCTCGACTCGCCGCAGGGCCAGCACGTGGCCCAGATGATGAAGTACTCGGCGGTCGGCACGCCGGACGTCGTGATGGATTACCTGGACCAGTTCACCGCCCACGCGGACGCGGATGAGCTGATCGTGGCCCACCAGAGCAACGGAACCGAGGCCCGCCTGCGGTCCGTGGAACTCCTCGCGAAGGCCGCGGGACTCGTCCGCGCCTGACCGCGCGTCACGCCACGCACCCTTTCGGAATGTCCGACGGCGGGTTCCCCTGGAATCCCGCGGCGGGCACCGCCGTCGTGCTCCTAAAGTGAGCCCTGCGTGACGCGGGGACGGGACGCGGGCAACGCCGTCGGGCACTGCCTCCTCTGAGCGCTCCCCTTGACAACTCCCAACTGAACCGGTTTAGTAGAGATCACTGAACCGGTTCAGTGAGTTGTATCACTGGGCCGCCGATCCACAGAAGGCAGGACCATGGCAGTCACCATCAGCGACGTCGCCCACGCGGCAGGCGTCAGCAAGGGTGCTGTCTCGTATGCCCTCAACGGGCAGCCGGGAGTCAGCGCGGGAACCCGGGAACGGATCCTGCAGGCGGCCAAGGAGCTCGGCTGGAAGCCCAGCCTCCGGGCCAAGGGCCTCTCCTCCGCCAAAGCGTTCGCATTGGGCCTGGTCGTTGCCCGGGACCCGTCCCTGCTCGGAACGGACCCCTTCTTTCCGGCGTTCATCGCGGGCATCGAAACCGCCCTGTCAGAACACGACTACACGCTGGTGCTCAGCGTCGCCACAGGTGCCGGGGCGGAGGAACGGTGCTACCGCAAGCTGGCCGAGAACGGCCGCGTGGACGGCTTCCTCCTCACCGATGTCCGCCACGACGATTCCCGCATCCCGCTGCTGCAGGAACTCAAGCTCCCCGCCGTCACCCTGAACCGCCCCGACTCCGATTCACCGTTCCCTGCCGTCTCGATGGATGACTGCGCCGGGATCACCGCGGCCGTTGAACACCTTGTGGCCCTGGGCCATACCCGGATTGCGCACGTTGGCGGCGGGCAGGAATACATCCACGGCCGCAGCCGCCGCCAGGCCTGGGAAAGCGCACTCGCCACTGCCGGCCTGCCCGCAGACCTCTTCGAAGCCGCCGATTTCACTGCAGCGGGCGGCATGGCCGCCACCGCCGAGCTGCTCCGGCGCACCGACAAGCCCACGGCAATCGTCTACGCCAACGACCTGATGGCGACCGCCGGCCAGTACTACGCGCAAACGCAGGGGCTCAGTGTGCCCGGTGACCTGTCCGTCACCGGCTATGACAACGCCGACTTCACGCAATACCTGAATCCGCCCCTCACCACGGTGGCCACAGAGCCCATGCTCTGGGGCCGCGTTGCCGCCCAGGTGCTCCTCAACCAGCTCAGCAACAGCCACGACGGCGAAGACACCGTCCTCCAGGCTCCGACCCTCCTGGTCAGGGCGTCCACCGGCCCGGCACCCGCAGGCTAAGCCGCCCCAAACGCCCGGTCCCACCGCACTACACCTGTACCCAGCAAGCCCCACAGCACCCAGACACGCCCCCAACCCTCTGTTTCCCCTAAATAGGAGTCGCAATGAAGCGCTTTTCAACAGCCACGCGCGTATTGTCCGTGGCCGCCCTGACCATCATGGGCGCAGGCCTCGCAGCCTGCGGCGGGGGAGGGGGAGCCAGCTCCGCCGATTCGGCCACGGCCGCCAAGGGCCCCATCAAGATCTGGTACTCCAACAACGAGTTCGAGGTGAAGTGGGGCAAGTCCATGGTGGAATCCTGGAACGCCGCGCACCCGGACCAGAAGATCGATGCCCAGGAAATCCCGGCCGGCAAGAGCTCCGAGGAAGTCATCGGCGCAGCCATCACGGCAGGCAACGCCCCGTGCCTGGTCTTCAACACCGCCCCAGTCGCAGTTCCGCAGTTCCAGAAGCAGGGCGGGCTTGTTGCGCTGGACACCTTCCCCGACGGCGCGCAGTACATCAAGGACCGCACCGGAGACCTGGCGGACCAGTACAAGTCCACGGACGGCAAGATGTACCAGCTGCCGTGGAAGTCCAACCCCGTGGTCCTGTTCTACAACAAGGACATGTTCGCCAAGGCCGGACTGGACGCCGAAAACCCCAAGCTGGGCTCCCACGAAGAGCTCCTTGAAACCGCCCGGACGCTGGTGAAGTCCGGCGCTACGGCCAACGCGGTGTGGCCGTCCCCGGCAAGCGACTTCTTCCAGTCATGGTTCGACTTCTACCCGTTCTACGCTGCCAACACCGACGGCACCCCGCTCCTGAAGGACAGCAAAGCCACCTTCGACAGCGAGGAGGGCAAGCAGGTCGCCACCATGTTCGAAACGCTCTACAAGGAGAACCTGGCGTCCAAGGAGGCCTTCCAGGGTGACGCGTTCGGCGAAGGCAAGGCCGCCATGGCCATGGCCGGTCCCTGGGCCATTGCCGCTTACAAGGACAAGATCAACTGGGGTGCCGTGCCGGTGCCCGCCGCCCAGGCCAAGGCCGATACGTCCACCTTCTCGGACGCCAAGAACGTGGCCATGTACTCCGCCTGCGAGAACCAGGGAACGGCGTGGGAGGTCATGAAGTTCGCCACCAGCCAGGAGCAGGACGGCAAGCTCCTGTCCGAGACGGGCCAGATGCCCATGCGCAAGGACCTGACCACGGCCTACGCCGACTACTTCACCAAGAACCCGCTCTACACCCAGTTCGCCGAGCAGGCCGGCCGCACCGTCGAGGTGCCCAACGTGCCCAACTCGGTCGAGGTCTGGCAGACCTTCCGCACCGCCTACGCCAAGTCAGTGATCTTCGGCAACGAAAGCATTGACTCGGCTTTCAAGGGCGCAGCGGACAAGATCAACCAACTGGCAGCCCAGAAGTAACGGGTGATCCCCAATGTCACTCCGCTCTTCTGACGGCGGCCCCGAAGCGGGCAGTCCTGCAGCGGGCAGCCCCGCACCGGGCACCGTCGCTACGGGAATGCCGGTTGGGCGAACGGCCGACCAGCGGCTGGCCCCCAGGAAACGCAAGAACTTCCTGGGGCGCCAGCCGCTGGGGCTGCTGTTCAGCGCCCCGTACGTCATCTACGTCCTGGCCGTCCTCGCCTACCCGCTGGGCTACGCCGTCTACATTTCCTTCCACGACTTCTTCTTCACGGCCCCCCGGGTCAAGGTGGACCGGCCGTTCGTCGGCCTGGACAACTACATCACCGTCCTGTCCGATCCCGCCGTCCAGCGTTCCTTCGCCAACATCGGCGTATTCCTGGTCATCAACGTCCCGCTGACCGTGGGACTGTCCCTGGTCCTGGCCAACGCCCTCAACCGCGTGACCAGGCTGCGGACTTTCTTCCGGGTGAGCTACTACGTCCCGTACGTCACGGCGAGCGTCGCCGTCGTCGGCGTCTGGCTGTTCCTGTTCCAGCAGAACGGACTGGTGAATGCGCTGCTGGGGCCGCTGGCCCCGAACCCGTCATGGCTGACCAACTCCTGGCTGGCCATGCCCACGGTGGCGCTGTACGTGACCTGGAAACAGCTGGGGTTCTTCATCCTGCTGTACCTGGCCGCACTGCAGAACATCCCGGACGAGCTCTACGAATCCGCCTCGGTGGACGGCGGGAACAAGTGGGTCCAGTTCTGGAACATCACGGTTCCCGGCGTGCGGTCGGCCAGCGTTCTGGTCACGCTGCTCGCCACCATCACCGGCGCCAACCTCTTCACCGAGCCCTACCTGCTCACCGGCGGCGGCGGACCCGACGGCGCATCGACCTCGCCGGTGTTCCTGATGTACCAGAAGGGCATCCTGCAGGGAAACCCCGATGTGGCCGCCGCGCTGGGCGTCGTCCTGGTGATCGGCGTCCTGCTGATCGCCCTGATCCAGAAACGCCTCGTAGGCGGAAAGGAGGACTGACATGTCGGTCATCGACGCGGCAACCGCCGCCAACAACGACAACGAAAAGAACGACGACGCCGGGCAGCCGGGTGCCTTTCCTTCCGGCCGTGGAGGTTCCACCCGCGGAGGTTCCACTGTGGAAAAGCGCAGGAACCTTGGCGTCGGCAGTTTCATACTGCTCGCCGTGGGCGCCTTCGTGTTCCTCTTCCCCTTCTACTACATGTTCATCGGCTCGCTGCAGACGTCCCCGGACACTTCGGTGGCGGGTGCGTTCCCCAATCCGGCCAACCTCACCGGTGAGAACTATGCGAACATCAACGGTTCCATCAATCTGCTGAAGGGCCTGGTCAACTCCGGGATCTTCACCGGGGGCGTCATCCTGTTCACCGTGGTCTTCGGCCTCCTGGTGGGCTACGCCCTGGCGCAGATGCACTTCCGCGGCAAGGGCTTCGTGTTCGGCATGATGCTGCTGGTGCAGATGATTCCGTTCCAGCTGCTGCTCATCCCGCTGTACGTGATGATCGTCCGGGACTACGGCCTGGCGGACAGCTACATCGGCATGATCCTGCCGTTCGCCATCAACTCCACCGCGGTGTTCGTATTCCGCCAGTACTTCATGCAGCTTCCGTCCACGCTGTTTGAGGCCGCCAGGATCGACGGCGCCTCCGAACTGCGGATCCTGTGGCAGATTGCCATCCCGCTGGTCCGGCCGGCGATTGTCACAGCGGTCCTGCTGACGTTCATCGGGCCGTGGAACGAGTTCCTGTGGCCGTTCCTGGTCACCAAGGACGCGGCCATCCAGCCGCTCGCGGTGTCCCTCGCCAACTACATTTCCAACGTTGCCGCCACGGCCTCCAACCCGTTCGGGGCAATCCTCGCCGGCGCCTGCGTCCTCGCGGCACCAGCCATCGCGCTGTTCATTTTCTTCCAGCGCCAATTCATCTCCACCAATATCGGATCAAGCGTAAAGGGCTAATCAATGACTTCCCCCCACACTTCTGCACTCCCCACCGTTCCCTTCACCCTCACCCGCGCCGGGGTCATCATGTCCCCCGAAGAGGGCAACGACTTCGAGGCGGAAGGCGTCCTCAACCCCGCCAGCGGCCGCGGTCCGGACGGCGAGCTCTACCTGCTTCCGCGCCTGGTGGCCAAGGGCAATGTGTCCCGCGTGGGCCTGGCCAAGGTTGTCATCGAAGACGGCGTTCCCACCGGAGTGGAACGCCAGGGCGTGGTACTCGCCCCCGACGAGGGCTGGGAACGCGGCATGAACAACGCCGGCACCGAGGACCCCCGCACCACCTGGGTCCCGAGCCTCGGCAAGCACCTGATGACCTACGTCGCCTACGGACCGCTGGGTCCGCGCCTGGCGTTCGCGCACTCGGAAGACCTTCGCAGCTGGGAACGCCTGGGCCCGTGCTTCTTCGAATACAAGGCCGAGCTCTCCATGGACCTGAACCTCTTCCCGAACAAGGACGCCGTGTTCTTCCCGGAGCCGGTGAACGACCCCGACGGCGTTCCCTCCTACGCCATGCTGCACCGCCCCATGTGGGACCTTGGCTGGATCCGCGAAGGCGAAGGCGAGCACCTGCCCGCCGGCGTCACGGACAACCGCCCCGGCATCTGGATCTCCTACGTTGCCGTGGAGGATGTGGAAAAGGACATCCGCAACCTGGTCCACATGGGCAAGCACACCCTCGTGGCCCTCAGCGAGTTCCCGTTCGAGGAACTCAAGATCGGCGGCGGACCGGCGCCGATCCGCGTCGACGAAGGATGGCTGCTGATCCACCACGGTGTGGCCGGCGCGCTGGAGAAGTCCGCCTTCGACCACCAGCAGAAGGTCAACTACACCGCGGCCGCCATGATCCTGGACGCCAATGACCCCTCCAAGGTCATTGCCCGGAGCGACAAGCCGCTGCTGGCACCGGAAACCGAAGACGAGATCTCCGGCATCGTGCCTAACGTGGTGTTCCCCACCGCCATCGAGGAAGTGGACGGCCAGCTGTTCGTGTTCTACGGCATGGCTGACTCGAAGATCGGCGTGGCCAGGCTGGACCGCGTTCCGGCCACCTAGGACCAGGCCAGCCCGCGCCCAGTCCCCGCAGTGCCCGCCTGACCACCCCCACCAGGAGTACCGATGACGAACAACGATGTCCGCTCGAACGCACGAACCAAACCGCTGGCCATCGCTGTGGCCGCGTCGATGCTCCTGGTGGGGGCCGGTGCCGCTTCGGCGGCACCGGCAGGCCGCACTGGCGCCGGAGCGGCGCCGTCGCTGACCGCGCCCGTCCCCGCCGCCCCCGTTGAATCAGGACCGCTGACCAACACTGCGCACCTGGACTTCCTGATGGAGACCGTCCCGCTCGCGCCGGTCGCAGGGCACACCACCTACAAACTCGACGAGATGCCCTCGGCCCAGGCACCGTGGACCTACGCAGACAAGAAAGCGGACGGGAGCTACGGCCGCGTCGGCGGGGGAGACCTCGACCCCGCCACCGGGCACTGGACCCAGGGCGCCTACAACGCCGATGACATCGCACGCACGGCCGTGGTCTACTTGCGGCACTGGCAGCAGACCGGCGATGCCGCCAGCAAGGAACGGGCCTTCCAGACGCTGCGCTCGCTGACGTTCCTGCAGACCACGGACGGCCCGAATGCCGGCAACGTGGTGCTGTGGCAGCAGCAAGACGGAAGCCTCACGCCCAGCGCCAAACCGGTGGAACTGCCGGACCCGTCCGACTCGGCAGAGTCGTACTGGCTTGCGCGCACTGTCTGGGCGCTCGGCGAAGGATATTCGGCGTTCCAGGACGAGGACCCTGAATTCGCGGGATTCCTCCGGGACCGCCTGCACCTGGCCCTGGGCTCGCTCAACCGGCAGTCCCTTGCCAAGTACGGCACCTATGACACCGCCGACGGCGTGAAGGTGCCAGCCTGGCTGATCGCCGGCGGCGCCGATGCCTCGGCCGAGGCCGTGCTGGGACTCTCTTCCTACGTGACCTCCGTCCCCGGCGATGAGCTGGCTGCGACTGCACTGGACCGGCTCAGCGAGGGCGTTGCCGCCATGTCCGCGGGGTCCGCCGGGCAGTGGCCCTTCGGCGCCATTATGCCGTGGAACAAATCCCGGACACTTTGGCACGCCTGGGGCGGCATGGCCCCGGCCGCCGTCGCCACCGCCTCCGAGGTGCTGGACCGTCCCGGACTGCTCGAAGCGGCAGTCAAGGACACCGCCCAGTTCACGCCGCAGCTCCTCGCCGCAGGCGGACCGGACAATGCCTGGAGCCCCACCCCCGGCGAAGCGCAGATCGCGTATGGTGTGGACTCCCGGGTCCAAAGCCTTGTGGCCACCGCCAAGGCGGCCGATGCGCCGGGCCTACTGGAACTTGCTGCGGTCACCGCCGGATGGTTCTTCGGAGCCAATCCCAGCGGATCCCCGGCGTACAACCCCGCTACGGGAACAGCGATCGACGGCATCGAACCCGACGGCCGGGTCAACCCGAACTCCGGCGCGGAATCCACCATCCACGCACTGCTCACCATGCTGGCCCTCGACGCCGATCCTGCCCTGAAAACCGCGGCACTCGGCATCAACCGGACGGTGTCCACGCACGGGCTCAGCGTGGTGGAAGCCGAATCCGGAACCATCTCCGGCAGCGGAGCGGTGGTCCGGCCCGCCTCGGCCTGGACCGGCGAAGCGAACCTCTCCGGCGGAGCATACGTGGACCTGAAAGCCGGCGCCTCCCTGGACATACCGCTCCCGGCCGCGGACCAGGCCCACAACATCTACCCCATCGTGAACCGCGGGACGGCCCCGTCCGGCACCACCGCGTGGACGTCCGCCAAGGGACCGCTGGGAACCACGGAAAACGGCGGGGCGGGGGCGCAGGGCATCACCGATGCCCCCGGTATCCTCTTCCCCTACTCCCTCAAGCGTGCACTGACCGCCGGGCTGACCGCCGTCGTCGGCACCACGGACGGAAACGTTGCCCTGGACGCCCTGCTGGTCCAGCCGGAAATCTCCACGGTGTCAGTGTCCGGAACCGGCGGCAACTCGACGCTCTACATCAGCGCAGCACGGTCCACCACAGTGAAGGACGTTGAGGTGCCCGAGGGCTTCTCCATGGTCCAGCGACAGTACGATTCCGCCGGGCAGCCGGTCGCAGGGGCAAAGGGCAATGCCGGCACCTCGTCCGGCCGCGTGACCGTGGCGCCCGGCGGCTTCACCATGGTGACGTTCCGCGCCCGCTGAGTGCCAGAAGCTGCAGGGTCCGGCACCTGCGGGCGCCGGACCCTGCACCCACCGGTGTTACAGAAAGGCCCGGCTGGTACCGATGTGACAACAGCGGCCCGCACGTCGTCTAATTGGTGCATGACTGATGAGCCGGACGTACGCCGTGCCCTGGTCATTGAGGACGATGACGATATCCGCGGCCTGCTGGTCCACATCCTGACCAAGCAGGGTTTCCTGGTGTCCGCCGTTTCATCCGGACGTGCCGGCGTCGAGCTGATGCAGCGCGACGGCGCCGAACTGGTGACGCTGGACCTGAACCTGCCGGATATCGACGGCGTTGAGGTCTGCCGCCAGCTGCGCCGGTTCTCCGACGCCTACATCCTGATGATCACCGCCCGCGGCGAGGAACTGGACCGCCTCACCGGGCTCGACACCGGCGCGGACGACTACCTCACCAAACCCTTCAGCCCCCGCGAACTCGGCTCGCGGATCACCGCCCTGTTCCGCAGGCCGCGCGCCAGTGCCGTCCACGAAGCGGCCGTGCAGGACGAACTGCGCCGCGCCGTCGAAGTCCAGCGCAGCCTGCTCCCGGCAGAGGGCCTGTCCCTCGACGGATTCGACATCGCCGGTTCGTTCCGGCCTTCCCGCAACGTCGGCGGCGACTTCTTCGACTGGTACCCGAACGACGGCGGGCTGCAGCTGACCCTCGCCGACGCCATGGGCAAGGGCATGGGTGCGGCGCTGATCGCCGCCACCGTCCGCGCCGTCATGCGTTCGGTGGCCCACCGGAGGCCGCTGAGTGAAGCCTTCAGCTCGGCCGGCCGGATCCTGGAAGCAGACCTCGAACAGTCCGCCTCCTTCGTCACCCTCTTCCACGCCCGGCTCGACGCCGCCACCGGAATCCTTCAATACCTGGACGCCGGCCACGGCCTGGCCCTGCACATCAAGGCGGACGGCAGCAGCTCCCGGCTGCTCACCGGCGGACCTCCCGTGGGAGCCTGGCCGGACCAGGAATGGGACGCGCACCAGGTTTCGCTGGAGCCCGGCGATTGCCTGGCCGTAGTCAGCGACGGCCTGCTGGATGTCTATCCCGACGTCGACGTGCTGACTGCCGTGGTGTCCGGCACCGTCTCCGGCAGTGCCAGTGCCCAGGCCGCCTGCGACGCCGTCCTTGACGTGGCCTCGGGCCGCGAGGTGTCCGACGACGCCACAGTGGTTGTGCTGAAGCGGGCGCGGGCGTAGGCTCCGCCGCTTCCCGCGGATCCGAGCCCGCCCGGCCGCCGCAAACCGGGGCACGCGCACACGTTACATTCCCGCAATGACAGGGATATTCTGGTGTAACGACGGCATCGGAAACTGGGGGTATGTCCCTCGCCGGACTTTTCTCACGCATTATTGGGGATTATCCGAAGGACGTCGCCTGTGCCTACTCCGCTCAACCAGTCCGTGGCCGATTCTGCCCTCCTGACCCGTTCCCTGCCGCTGGGCCTGCTCCGGGCTTTTGTGCAGTCGGACGCCGCAGACGACGGCCTCACGCCGCACCTGCTCGCCGAACTGAAAATCCTGGCCCGCACTCCCGGGCTGCTGGTCGCCTGCAACTACGGCGGAACGCTCTGCGACGCGGAGGGGATCTCCACCGAAACCCTGCCGCTGGGCAGTGCTGCGATTGCGCTGCGTGCGCTCGCTGCCTTGCCCAACACCCACGCGGCCGTCATTTCCGGCCGGTCGCTGCGGGACCTGGCAGCCGTTTCCAGGCTCCCGGCCGAGGTGCACCTGGTGGGCTCCCACGGCGCGGAATTCGACATGGGCTTCGCGCACGGCCTGTCGCTGGCCACCGAATCCGTCCTGCAGCAGGCAAGCCAGGCCCTGGTGGAAACGATCGGCGCCTACAAGGGGATCAGCATCGAACGGAAGCCCGTGGCGGTGTCCGTGCACACCCGGCCGGCCTCGGCCGCGATCGTGGCGAAGGTGCTGGAGAAGGCCGAGGCAGTTGCCCGTGCCCACGGCCTGTTCTACATCGTGGATGGCTCCGTGCTGGACCTCTCCGTGGTGGAACCGTCCAAGGCCGACGCGCTGGAACACCTCCGCGCCCGCCTGGGCGTGAGCGCCGCGCTCTACGCCGGCGACGCCTCCAGCGACGAGCTGGCCATGGCCACCCTCCGCGGCCCCGACATGGGCATCAAGGTGGGGGAGGGCCCCACTGCAGCCGCCCACCGCCTCCGGGATCCCGAATCCTTCGCCCGGGTCCTGGCCATCCTCTTCGAACTGCGGCGCGCGTGGCTCTTCGGCGAGGACGCCGTCGGCCTGGAACGCCACTCCATGATCGGGAACGGCTCCTCCACGGCCCTGATCACGCCGGAAGCCAAGGTCTGCTGGATGAGCCACCCGCTGCCGGACTCCGGGTCCCTGTTCGCGCACATCCTGGGCGGAGACGCCGCCGGCCATTTTTCCGTGGAACCGGTCAAGACGTCCCAGGTGCTCGGCCAGCGCTACGTTGACAGCACCATGATCGTGGAAACCCGCTGGGCAGACGTCACCGTCACCGACTACCTTGAACCGGCCCCGGACGGGATCACCAGCCTGGTCCGGGTGCTCTCCGGGAGCGGCGCCGCACGGATCGTCTTCGCGCCCAGGCCGGACTACGCCAACGCGCCGTTCAGCATGGAGGCCCGGGGCGATCAGCTGCACGTCGTGGGCACGTCCGATCCCATCATCCTGCTGGCTCCCGGCGTCAGCTTTTCCATCACTTCGGACGGCCGCCATGCAACGGCCACCGCTGATGTGAACCTGCGGAACGGGCCCGTGGTGCTCAACCTGCGCTGCGGTGACACCGAGCCCAGCCACGCGGGGGTGGGCGGCGAAACGGAACGCCGTGCCGCCGTCGCCCATCACTCCCGGCGGTGGGTCCAGGACCTGGAGCTGCCGGGCGTCAAGCCGTCGCTGGTGCGCCGTTCGGCGCTGGTGCTCCGGGCGCTGGTGCATGAACCCACCGGCGCCGTGCTGGCCGCCCCCACCACCTCGCTGCCGGAAGGCATCGGCGGCACCCGGAACTGGGATTACCGCTACTGCTGGCTGCGGGACGGCTCCATGACCGTGAACGCGCTGGTGGACCTCGGCTCCACCACCGAAGCGTACGGCTTCCTGCGCTGGCTGGGCCGGATCCTGGAGAACGCGCCCGGGCCGGAATGGCTGCACCCGCTGTACTCCGTCACGGGTGCGCCGCTGTCCACAGAGGCCATCATCGAAAGCCTGCCAGGCTATGCCGGATCACGCCCTGTCAGGATCGGCAACGCAGCGGACCATCAGGTGCAGCTGGACGTCTTCGGGCCCATCGCGGAACTCATCAGCGCGGTGAGCGACCGCGAGGGGGCCCTGGAGGATTCGCACTGGGAGCTCATGGTCCAGATGGCCTCCGCCGTCATGGCACGCTGGCATGAAGCAGACCACGGGATCTGGGAGGCACGCCGTGCACCCCGGCACCACGTGTACACCAAGGTGATGTGCTGGGTGACCCTGGACCGGGCACTCCGCACCGCTGCCCGGCACGGCAGGACGCCGGAACCCGGGTGGGCGCCAACCGCCGCCACCATCCGCGAGGAAGTCCTCCGTGAAGGCTGGGATGAGGGGGCGGCGTCCTACACCGTGGCCTACGACAGCCCGGACCTGGATGCGGCCGTGCTGCACATCGGCCTCTCCGGCCTGCTGGATGTGAACGACCAGCGGTTCCTGGACACCGTCACTGCAGTTGAACGCGAGCTTCGCGTGGGGCCCACCGTTTTCCGGTACAGGTACGACGACGGCCTGCCGGGTTTGGAGGGCGGGTTCCACATCTGCACCACGTGGCTGATCGAGGCGTACGTGGCGGTGGGCCGGATCGAGGAGGCCTGGGACCTGTTCGACCAGCTGGTGAACCTGTTCGGTCCCACCGGCCTGCTGCCCGAAGAGTACGATCCCGGCACGGAGACGCACCTGGGCAACCATCCGCAGGCGTACTCGCACCTGGGCTTCATCCGCTGCGCCCGGATCCTGGACCAGCACCAGAAGAGCTAGGTCAGGAGCAGGGCCACGCCGATCATCGCCGGGACGGCGACCACCGTGGTGATCAGCACGGTGTCCTTGGCCACGGTGATGCCCGTCCGGTACCGGCTGGCCGCGACGAACACGTTCTGGGCGGTGGGGAGTGCAGACGTCACCACCACGGCGAACAGGGCCTGCCCTTCCATCCCGAGCATGCGGGCGAAGGCATAGGCGATGGCCGGGTGGACCACGAGTTTGAATACGCTGGCGAGGAGCGTGTCGGCGCGGCGGCCGGCTGCTGCCTGCAGGGGCCGGGATCCGTTCAGGCTCATGCCGAAGGCGATCAGCATGGCCGGGATGGCTGCCCCGCCGATCAGGTGGATGGGCTGCATCACCAGCTCCGGCACCTGCCAGCCCGTTCCCGCCACCACCAGGCCCAGCGCGGAACCCACGATCATGGGGTTCTTGAGGATCATGAGTGCGAAGCCGGCGGGCGTGGTCCGGTGCGAGCTCGTGGCGGCATCCAGGGCCATCAGGAAGAGCGGCGTGAAGAAGGCCAGCTGGAAGATCAGCAGCGGCGCCACGTAGCTGGCGTCACCGAGGACGTATACCGCGATGGGAATACCCAGGTTGGCCGAGTTCGCCAGTGACGCGCTCATGGACGACATCAGCGATTCCGGGACCGTCCGTTTCAGCAGGAACCGGACGATCACAAAGAAGATTGCCGCCGTAACCATCGCGCCGACGGCCGTGACCAGCAGGGGAGCGGCAAAGACATCGTGGAGCTTGGCCTTGCTGAGGGTCTCGAACAGGAGCGCCGGGCTGGCCACAAAAAACGTCAGCGCGCTGAGGACGGAACGGGCGTTCTCCCCGAGTATCTTCCGGCGGCCCACGAACATGCCCACCAGGATGATGGCCCAGACCACGAAGAACCCCGCGAGAACCCCTAGCACCCGGAGGCCCCAAACGGTGGCCGTGGCCGTGGCCGTGGCCGTGGCCGTGTCCGTGACCGTGGCCGCGTCCGTGGCAGGACGGACGGGCGGGGGTTGGAGTTCACCTCCCCAGCCTAATCAGATTTATTCAGGCTGGAGCCGCGGTGTGGGCAGGATCTCGGTATCCGGACGGGGGTGGTCCGGGCCGAAATTCAGTTCAGGGCCGAGTTGTTTAGTTCAAGGCGGAGTTGTTCATTGCGTACGGCGGCCGCATCAGGCCGCGCGTGTGCCCTTCGGCGGGGTCGTTGCCGATCTGGACAATCTTGTTGTCCTTGTCCACGTGGACCACCTTCGGCGTGTACGCCTTGGCTTCCTCGGTGGTCATCTCGGCGTAGGTGATGAGGATGACGATGTCATTTTCGTGCATCAGGTGCGCAGCCGCGCCGTTGATGCCGATAACGCCGGAACCGCGCTCGCCGGCGATGGTGTAGGTCTCCAGCCGGGCACCGTTGGTGACGTCAACGATCGCCACGAGCTCGCCCGGGAGGATGTCCGCGGCCTCCAGCAGGTCCAGGTCAACGGTGACCGACCCCACGTAGTGAAGGTCGGCATGCGTGACAGTGGCCCGGTGGATTTTGGACTTAAACATTGTGCGATTCATAACGTGCCCAGTCTAACGCCCGGCGCACTTCCGCGCTGTGACGTAGGGAACTTCCCGCCGGGGGCTGCGCGGCGACGCGCTTTCCGGGGATCACGCGGATTTGGCCTCCGGCGGGAGCGGTCCGGCGGGCGCAATCGAGTCGGCCGTGACGGCAAGTACCTCGCGGGCGGCCAGAATGGCGGGCCGCTTGGCGCTGGACCGCCGCACGGACGTGAAGACGGTCCGGTGCGGGTTCCCCGGCAGCAGCAGTAACTGGGCCGACGTCTCCCGTCCGGTCCAGACAAGGTCGGGCATCAGTCCGACGGCGTTGCCGGATTCGATCAGCCGGATCTGCGCCTGCAGGTCGGCCGTTTCATACCGGACGTCGGGCTCGAAGCCGGCGCTGCGGCAGGCCTGCTCGGCCCAGTGCCGGGAGGCCGCGCCCCGCGGCTCCATCACCCAGGCCAGATCGGCCGTGTCTTCGAGTGAGCGTATCGGCGGCAGGTCTTTCTCCGGTCCGGGGACGGCCAGCCGGATGGCGTCGCCGGTCAGGCGGACACGGTCCAGCTCCGCATAGCGGGGGGCGGCGTGGCCGGGGTATTGCTCGGCGATGACCAGGTCGAAGTCGCGGGCCCAGGTTTCGTGCAGGGCGGTTTCCGGCTCCCGCTGGACCATCTCAATCCTCACTTCGGGATAGCTGGCTGCCATCCGGGTGAGGGTGCCCGGCATCAGCGCGAGGGCGGCGGACTGGAAAACGGCGATCCGCACCGTGCCCGAAACGGTGGTGAGGCTTGCCGCCAGATCGGCCTCGGCCTGCTCCAGCGTTTCGAGCAGGTGGGCCGTGTGCTCCACCAGGACTTCGGCTTGCGGGGTCAGCTGGACCCGGCGGCCGGTTTTGCGCAGCAGCTGCACGCCTGCCTCCTTCTCCAGCAGCGCCAGTTGCTGGGAGACCGAAGACGGACTGTACTGGAGTGCCTCCGCCACTTCGGCGAGCGTTCCCCGGATTTTGAGTTCACGGAGCAGCCTCAACCGCCGGACGTCGAGCATGACTGTTCCTTCGCTAAATCTAATGAATATTAATTAGGAGAATTCACTTTATCTAATGCAATGAGGCTTGCATACTAATCAGACTGAGTTATTCCCATCACAGGGCGGATTGATGGGTCCATATCTATGCAGGAGTCCCTGATGAGCACAAAAGATTTAGCCCAGTCGATCATGCGGCGCAAGCCGATTGACGACATTGAGGAAGAAAACAAACACAGCGGGTTGATGAAAAGCCTGGGCCTGTGGCAACTGACGGCCATCGGCGTAGGCGGCATTATCGGCGTCGGCATCTTTTCCCTCGCGGGCCTCGTGGCCCACGGCAGCGAAACCGAACCCGGCGTGGGCCCGGCGGTGCTGTTCTCCTTCCTGATTGCTGGCCTTGCGTCTGCGGCCGCCGCACTGTCCTACGCGGAATTTGCCGGCATGATTCCCCGCGCCGGCTCGGCCTACACTTACGGCTACGTGGCCCTCGGTGAAGTGATCGGCTGGTTCATTGGCTGGGACCTGCTCCTTGAATACATTGCGATTGTCGCCGTTGTGGCCATTGGTATTTCGGGTTACTTTGACGCTTTCCTCTCCGGTATCGGCATTCATATGCCCATCTGGATGACATCCACCCCGGATGAGGGCAAGGGCGGCATCGTCAATATCCCGGCCATCGTCGTCTGCCTCATCGTGACCTGGATCCTGTCCCGCGGCACCCGGGCGTTCGGCCGGTTCGAACTGGTGGCGGTGGCCATCAAGGTTGTGCTGATCCTGTTCATCATCGGCATGGGTATCTTCTACATCGACACCAACAACTACAACCCGTTCATGCCCAGCGGCTTCGGCCCGGTCCTGGCCGGTTCGGCCACCGTGTTCTTCGCCGTGTTCGGCTATGACGCCATGAGTACCGCGGCGGAAGAAGCGACCGACGGCAAGAAGCACATGCCGAAGGCGATCATCCTCTCGCTCATCATCGCCATGCTGCTCTACGTGGCCGCCACCCTGGTTCTTACGGGGATGCAGAACTTCAAGGACATCGACCCGAAGGCCGGGTTCGCCTCGGCATTCACCGGCGTCGGCCTGCCCGTCATTGCCACCATCATTTCCGTCTTCGCGGTGCTGTCTATCCTCACCGTGATGCTGACGTTCCTGCTGGGCGTCACCCGCGTCTGGTTCTCCATGAGCCGCGACGGCCTGCTCCCGGGCTGGTTCGCCAAGACGGACCATCACGGCACCCCGCAGCGCGTCACCTGGATTGCCGGCGTCGCTTCCGCCCTGCTGGCCGGCGTCTTCCCGATCAAGGCCGTCGCCGACCTGACGAACATCGGCATCCTCGCCGCGTTCGTGGTGGTCTGTTGCTCGGTCATTGTTTTCCGCTACAAGAAGCCGGACGCTCCGCGCGCCTTCCGGCTGCCCTTGATGCCGCTGGTTCCCGCGTTCGGCGTGCTGGCCTCGGCCTTCCTGATGTTCCAGCTCCACTGGGAAACCTGGGCCCGCTTCGGCATCTGGCTCGTCATCGGACTCGCGATCTACTTCGGCTACGGCCGCAAGCATTCGCTCATGAATCCGGACAGCCCCAGGCACGAAGAGGCCGTCGAGATGCACCGCCCCCTGGCGTAGCCACCCGACGCTCTCTCACTTCCTGCCGCAAATATCCGGACGCTCTCTCAGATCCGGGGCCATATCGACGAACCCTCTCTCACCCCGGTGGGAGGGGGTTCGTCGTGTCCGGGCGGAAGTGAGGGAGGGTAGGCCGGAAGGGCCCGGGAAGTGAGGGAGGGTTGGCCGGAAGGGCCCGGGAAGTGGGAGAGGGTTTGGGCTGGTTTCCGAACGTTCGGGCGGGTTTTAAAACCATTGGCTTTTCTAACCTGTATTGCTCAGAAAACGTCGCTTTATCTTAAGTGAACCGAGGCTCATACTGGTGGAAAGACGGTCCTCACCCACGGAAAGAACGAGTGTTAGCCATGACCAATATTTCAACGGAGCCCGGTGTCCTCACCGGAAAGACGGCTGGCGAACCAGCCGTTGCAGGCGGTTCCCACGTCCCCGAAGCGCAGGCCCTGGCCGGGGAAGCGATCGCACTGGTACGCCACTGGTTGACGGAGGCCGCCAAGGTCCCCGTGGACGCCTCCGCTGAACAGCTCGCCGGCGTCCTGAAGGACCCCAACGGGCTCGACTTCACCGTGGGCTTCGTGGACGGCGTGGTCCGCCCCGAAGACCTCCACGTGGCCGCCCGCAACCTGGCAGCCCTGGCCCCGAAGGTTCCCTCCTTCCTGCCCTGGTACATGCGCCGCGCCGTCCAGCTCGGCGGCACCATGGCCCCGGTCCTGCCGCAGGTGGTCATCCCGATCGCCCGCCGCGTGCTCCGCGAAATGGTGGGCCACCTGATCGTGGATGCCACGGACGCGAAGCTGGGTCCGGCCATCGCCAAGATCCGCAAGGACGGCGTCAAGCTCAACGTCAACCTCCTCGGCGAAGCAGTCCTCGGTGAGCACGAGGCCTCACGCCGGCTCGAGGGAACCCACACCCTGCTGGCACGCCCGGACGTCGACTACGTTTCGATCAAGGTCTCCTCCACCGTTGCCCCGCACTCAGCCTGGGCCTTCGACGAAGCGGTCGAGCACGTCGTCGAAAAGCTCACTCCGCTGTTCACCCGCGCCGCCTCGTTCGCCGCCGGAGGGCAGAAGGCCAAGTTCATCAACCTGGACATGGAGGAATACAAGGACCTGGACATGACCATCGCGGTCTTCACCAGGATCCTGGACAAGCCCGAGTTCAAGAACCTCGAGGCCGGCATCGTGCTCCAGGCCTACCTGCCGGACGCCCTCGCCGCCATGATCCGCCTGCAGGACTGGGCTGCTGAACGCCGTGCCAACGGCGGCGCCGCCATCAAGGTCCGCGTGGTCAAGGGCGCCAACCTGCCCATGGAACAGGTCGAATCCTCGCTGCACGACTGGCCGCTCGCCACCTGGAACACCAAGCAGGATTCGGACACCAACTACAAGCGCGTCATCAACTACTCGCTGCACCCGGACCGGATCAGGAACATCCGGATCGGCGTCGCCGGCCACAACCTCTTCGACATTGCCTTCGCCTGGCTGCTGGCCAAGCAGCGCGGCATCGCGGATACCGCAGAGCAGGGCATCGAGTTCGAGATGCTGCTGGGCATGGCGCAGGGCCAGGCGGAAGCCGTCAAGAAGGACGTCGGTTCCCTCCTGCTCTACACCCCCGTGGTGCACCCGGCCGAGTTCGACGTCGCCATCGCGTACCTGATCCGCCGCCTCGAAGAAGGTGCCAGCCAGGACAACTTCATGTCCGCCGTCTTCGAACTCAGCGAAAACGAAGCCCTCTTTGAGCGTGAGAAGCAGCGCTTCCTCGCCTCTCTGGCAGAGCTCGACGACGAAGTCCCCGGCCCCAACCGCCGGCAGAACCGCAGCCTCCCGGCCGATCCGATGCCGCGCGACTCCTTCGAGAACACCCCGGACACGGACCCCTCGCTGCCCGCCAACCGCGACTGGGGCCGCGCCATCCTGGAACGCGTGCCCTACTCCACCCTGGGCAACGCCTCCGTGGAAGCCGCGACCATCACGGATGCTGAAACGCTCAACACCGTGATCGCCACCGCCGTCGAAAAGGGCAAGGCCTGGGGCGCCCTCAGCGGCGCCGAGCGCGCCGAAGTACTGCACCGTGCCGGCGACATCCTGGAGGCCCGCCGCGCTGACCTGCTTGAGGTCATGGCCAGCGAAACGGGCAAGACCATTGACCAGGGTGATCCCGAGGTCAGCGAAGCCGTTGACTTCGCCCACTACTACGCCGAGTCCGCCCGCAAGCTCGACGACGTCGACGGCGCCACGTTCGTGCCCGCGAAGCTCACCGTGGTGACCCCGCCGTGGAACTTCCCGGTGGCCATCCCGGCCGGCTCCACCCTCGCGGCACTCGCCGCCGGCTCCGCCGTCGTGATCAAGCCTGCCAAGCAGGCCCGCCGCAGCGGTGCCGTGATGATCGAAGCGCTCTGGGAGGCCGGCGTTCCCCGCGACGTCCTCACCATGGTGCAGCTGGGCGAGCGTGAGCTCGGCCAGCAGCTGATCTCGCACCCGGCCGTGGACCGGGTGATCCTGACCGGCGGCTACGAAACCGCCGAACTGTTCCGTTCATTCCGCAAGGACCTGCCGCTCCTGGCCGAAACCAGCGGCAAGAACGCCATCATCGTCACGCCCAGTGCGGACCTTGACCTCGCCGCCAAGGACGTTGCGTACTCCGCCTTCGGCCACGCCGGGCAGAAGTGCTCCGCCGCCTCGCTGGTGATCCTGGTGGGCTCCGTTGCCAAATCAGGGCGTTTCCACAACCAGCTGATCGACGCCGTCACCTCCCTCAAGGTGGGCTACCCCGAGGACCCCACCAGCCAGATGGGCCCGATCATCGAGCCCGCCAACGGCAAGCTCCTGAACGCGCTCACCACCCTGGGTGAAGGCGAAAACTGGGCCGTCGAACCGCGCAAGCTCGACGAGACCGGCCGGCTCTGGAGCCCGGGCGTCCGTTACGGCGTGCGCCGCGGATCCTACTTCCACCTCACCGAGTTCTTCGGCCCGGTGCTCGGCGTCATGACGGCCGACACCCTGGAAGACGCCATCGCCATCCAGAACCAGGTGGAGTACGGCCTGACCGCCGGGCTGCACTCGCTGAACACCGAGGAAGTGGGGCTGTGGCTGGACACCATCCAGGCGGGCAACCTCTACGTGAACCGCGGCATCACCGGCGCGATCGTGCAGCGCCAGCCGTTCGGCGGCTGGAAGAAGTCCGCCGTCGGCGCCGGCACCAAAGCAGGCGGACCGAACTACCTCGCCGGACTCGGAGACTGGGTCAGCAAGGCCAGCACGGCCGGCGGCGCCGATAGGAACCCCAAGGCGGCCGTGACCAACCCCGGCGTTCGCCGCCTGGTTGGTGCCGCAAAGGCCGCACTGGACGCTCCCGCCTTTGAATCCCTGGAGCGGGCACTGGCCTCCGATGCCCTCGCCTGGGCCGACGAGTTCGGCACGGCCAAGGATGTTTCCGGGCTGAGCGCGGAACGGAACATCTTCCGTTACCGTTCCCTGCCGGTGACGGTGCGCCTTTCCGAGGGCGAACCGGTCGCAGACCTGGTCAGGGCAGTAGCCGCCGGCGTCCTGGCCGGTTCGGCACTGACGGTGTCCACCGCCGTCGAACTTCCCGCCCCGCTGCAGGCCGCGCTCGCCGCGCTGCGCATCACGGCCACGGTGGAGGACGACGCCGCCTGGCTGGCCTCCGCTGCGAGGCTCGCCGACGCCGGGAAGCTTTCCGGCGGTCGGATCCGGCTCCTCGGCGGCGGCGCCGCTGCTCTGGCCGAAGCCACCGGCGGACGCCCGGACCTGGCCGTCTACTCCCACCCGGTCACCGAGGCAGGCCGCGTGGAGCTGCTGCCGTTCCTGCACGAGCAGGCCGTCAGCATCACCGCGCACCGTTTCGGGACACCCAACCACCTCTCGGACAACCTGATCTAACGGGCTCCGGATGGGCCCCGCCTCGGCGGGGGCCATCCGGACGAGGTTCAGGCATAGAAATCGCCGCCGTCAGGCACCCTCCGGTGCCTGACGGCGGCGATTCCTATTTGGCGCGACTTTCTGGCGTGCCCGGCTTGACGCCCGGGAATCCGGCTAGCCCAAATACCAGCCGGGCGGCACCCACGAGGCCGGGACCGAGTGCGCCGAAAAATCTTCGCATCCGGTGCAGAAGTAGGTGACCTCTCCCGGCTTCCGGAGGGTGCCGTCATGCCGGAACTTTGCCGGGACAAACGTCTCCAGGTAGATGAACTCATCCGTTCCGCACCGCTCGCAGTAGGGACTGCCTACAAACTCAGTGTCCACCAGGGTGGCAGCGGGGTGCGGTTCGCGCGGAGTGACCAGCTCAGCGTGTGCGCTTGCTTCATGATGCACCGGCGTGTTGCGGTGCGTACCGACGGTCATCGGGCGTAGCGTGTTGAGGGAGTGGACTGGATTTGAGACTTTAAGATGCGGGTGGTTCGTGGTTGGCGTCATCGCGTGCCTATCCCGAACGTTGTCCGTCAGGCGCCCCCAAGGCAGCGGCGGCGGACACGGTTCGTCATCGAATCGTTGTCATCGGCTTCTGCTTAACCTTTAACAGAATTCAAGCATAATTTACGCACGTAATATCTTCAATCACTTACGTGTAATAACTACCCGTGCGGGGACGAATACCTACTCGTTTAACCAATTCCCGGGCACTTACTGGTTAAACCCGGGGCGGGGACCATTAGGCGGATCGCTTAATGGTGCGCCCCACAATCGCCTGGGTGAGGGCCTCGATCACTTCGGAGTTGGCCAGCGGGTTGCGGATAAGGGTGAAATCCACATCCCCCACGGGCGGCAGGTCGAAGCGGCGGGTGATGATCTTGAGGTCTTCCGGAACCAGCGAGGACGGCATCACGGCGACGCCGATCCCCGCCCGGACGGCGGCCAGGACTCCACTGATCTGCCGGGTGGTGCAGGTGATGCGCCACGTGCGCCCCCGGGATTCGAGGGCGTCAATGGCAAGCTTCCTGCTGAGGCTGGGCGAAGGGTATGCGATCAAAGGAACCGGATCGCCGGGTTCCAGGGCGGTCTGCTCCAGGCCCACCCACGCGAACGCATCGTGCTGGACCACCGTGCCGTCCTTGGCTCCGGCAACCCACTTCACGAACACCAGGTCCAGTTGACCGGCATTCAGCTTCTTGTACAGCTGGTCGCTCTGGCCCACTGTCAGTTCAAGGTTGATCTGGGGGTAGATCTGGCGGAACTCCCGGAGGATGCGCGGCAGTCCGGTGATCGCCAGATCGTCCGCGGTCCCGAAGCGCAGCCGGCCGCGCATGGCGGACCCGGAAAAGTAGCGTGAAGCTGCATCGTGGGCCGAAAGGATGGTCCGCGCGAAGCCGGCCATGGCATCGCCGTTGTCCGTCAGCCGCACGTCCCGGGTGTCCCGGGCAATCAGGACCCGCTTCGCCGCAGCTTCCAGTTTCCGCACATGCTGGCTGACCGTGGGCTGGGCCAACCCCAGGCGTTCGGCCGCCTTGGTGAAGCTGAGGGTTTCGGCCACCGCCAAAAAGGAACGGAGCTGGGCGGGTTCGAACACGGCACTCCCGGTTGGCTGGCGTCGACATTATTGCGGTTCGCAATGTTAGTTATAGGAACAATACGCTTCCATAATCACTTGTTGCCACCATAGCGTGGACATATCCCGCTCACCCGCACCTTTTGAGGATTCCCTGTGGCACCCCCTCCGCCGTCCACGGCAACCGTCAGCCAGCCCGTCATCGATTCCGCCGCCTCCGCCGATTCCCCGCCCATGCAGCCACAGCAGCTGCAGCCACCGCAGCCGCATACCGCCACCCAGCCGGTCGCCGTCGTGAGTGAACGGCTGCCCTGGCGCCACACTTTCATTTCCCTCCGCGTCCCCAACTTCCGCATCTTCGCGATCGGACACTTCGTTGCGGTGATCGCCCTGTGGATGCAGCGGATCGCGCAGGACTGGCTGGTCCTGCAGCTGTCCGGGTCCGTCACCGCCGTCGGCATCACCGTGGCGCTGCAGTTCATGCCGTCGCTGGTCCTGGGCCCGTGGGGCGGGATGATGGCGGACAGGTTCGCGAAACGGAAGATCCTCATCCTCTGCCAGTCCGTCGCCGCGGTGCTTGCTGCTGCCCTGGCCGCCCTGGCCCTGAGCCAGCGCATCGAAGTGTGGCATGTCTACGCAATCGCGCTGCTGCTGGGGCTGGTTACGGTCCTGGACCAGCCAGCCCGGCAGGTGTTTGTTAACGAGCTCGTGGGTCCCACGTACCTGCGCAACGCCATCAGCGTGAACTCCACAACGTTCCAGCTGGGCGGGCTGATCGGGCCGGCGCTGGCAGGCCTCCTCCTGACGGCGGTCGGCGCAGGGTGGGCCTTCGCCGCCAACGCCGTGGCCTGCTGTTCCACGGTGGCCATGCTGCTGCTTCTGCGCAAGGACCAGCTCTTCATCAATGCACCCGCTCCCAAACGCAAGGGAATGCTCCGGGAGGGGCTGCGGTACGCGCTGAGCAAGCCCACCATCTACTGGCCCTGGCTGATGGCCGGGTTCATCGCTGTTTTCGCCATGAGCCTGCCGGTGCTGCTGGCCGCTTTCGCGGACCACGTGTACGACGTCGGCGCCGGAGGCTACGGCCTGCTGAACGCGCTGGTGGCGCTCGGTGCCCTCGCCGGGGCAATCGCCTCCACCCGCCGCCGGCAGCTGCGGCTGCGGTCGGTGGTGCTGGGCGCCGGGATGTACGGGCTGATGCTCTGCCTGGCTGCCCTGGCGCCGTCCATGGTGTGGTTCGGCGCCGCCATGGTGCTGTCCGGCTTCTGGTGCCTGATGTTCCTGACCGCCTCGAACCAGCTGGTGCAGATCAGCTCGAACATGGGGATCCGCGGACGCGTCATGAGCCTGTACATCATGGTGCTGATCGGCGGCCAGGCCATCGGCGGTCCCATGATCGGCTGGATTGCCGAGCACGTGGATCCGCACACCGCCATCCTGGTCTCCGGCGGGGTGCCGGCCCTGGCGGCGGTGACTGTCGCCGTCGTGCTTGCCCGGCGCGGCGAGCTGACCCTCAAAGTTGACCTCAAGGACCGGCGGCGCCTGCTCCGGGTGGTCAGCCGTACGCCCGCCGGCCGGAAAGGCGTCATCCGCCCAGAGGGGCGTGCGGGTACTCCGTCTGGCGCTGCTGGAACTGCAGCACGTCCTTGTTGAGGACCTCTCCGCCGCGGATTTCAATCGCACGGGCGATCGTCTCATTTCCGGCCCAGGCCTCGGGGCCGGAAATGACGGTCTCCAGGAAGGGGAGCAGCGCTTCGCTGATCTCCCAGCTGGAGGAGTTCCACAGATACGACGGGCTGTGGTCCACCGCGTAGTAGTCAATGTGGTCGCCCACGGTGAGCATGGGCTCGGCGAAGGTGGTGGTCTTCGCCCAGCTGAAGCCCATTCCCTCGTCGCAGGACACGTCCACGATCAGGCTGCCGGGACGGAACGCACCGAGGTCCTCTTCGCGCAGGTACGTCAGCGGAGCATTGGGATCCTGCAGGGTGCAGTTGACCACAATGTCGCTCTCGGCCAGGAACGGTGCCAGCGGCACCCTGCCGCGTTCGGTGATGACCTGGCTGAGGAACGGCGCCTTGTCGTCATGGTCGAACTGCGCAATCCGCACCGAATGGATGGGAGAGCCGACGGCGGCCACACCACGGTTGGTCAGCACCTGGACGTCATGGATGCCGTGGGCGTTCAGCGCCGTGACGGCGCCGCGGGCCGTGGCACCGAAACCGATGACGACGGCGGTGAGCCGCCGGCCGTAGTCGCCCGTTGAGCCGGTGAGGGCAAGGGCATGAATGACCGAGCAGTAGCCGGCCAGTTCGTTGTTCTTGTGGAAGACGTGAAGGCCGAAGCCGCCATCACTGGCCCAGTGGTTCATGGCCTCGAAGGCGATCAGGGTGAGCTTCTTGTCGATGGCCAGCTGGGTGACGGCGCGGTCCTGGACACAGTGCGGCCAGCCCCAGAGGATCTGGCCGTCGCGGAGTTCGGCGAGGTCCTCAGGCTGCGGCTTAGGCAGCAGGATCACGTCAGCGTCGGCAATGATCTCGCCGCGGGTGGCAATCCGCCCCACGAGCGAGGCGAGGTGGAGGTCCGAGACGCCGAACCGTTCTCCGTAGCCCTGTTCGAGGATGATCTGCTGCCGCAGTTCCGGTGCGATGCGGTCCAGGTGAAGGGGGTGGAGCGGGAGCCGGCGTTCGTCGGGCTTCCGTGTGCTGGCCAGGACTCCGAGGGTGAGGTGGTTCATGGAACCGGTCACTTCTTTTTGGGGCTCGCTGCCTTGGCGTTGGCTGGCTTGTCGAGGGAGCTGGGCGGCGCTGACGCGGCCCTCTTGTCAGCTCGCTTTTCCTTGATGGATTTGCCGGATTTAGCGGATGCTGCTTGACGCGGGGACTTGTCAGCCATGATTGCTCCTGTAGCGGAACCGAAGGGGTTCCTGACTTCTGACCATACAGGTAGCCGCCTAATGCCCCGGCGGAGGAGGGCCGGCGGAGTGGGCTGTGGAAGGAGTGGAGCGGCTGACGGGAATCGAACCCGCGTATCAAGCTTGGGAAGCTAGCGCTCTACCATTGAGCTACAGCCGCATGGGGGACCAGCCAGATGTCTCGGCCAGGTCCCGGTTGCGTCAACCGGATTTACTTTACCCCAGCCGTGGGCCGTCCCCGAACAGGGACACGTCCGGCGCGGGCGGCACCCTTTCGATAACGCTTCGGTCCTTTCGATAACTCTTCGGTTAAGGCACGGCCGCAGCTGCTCCGGGCGCACTCCAGGCTGAATATCCTGTTGGTGTTAGCTGCAGTATCAGGGGAACGGGCTACGCAAGAAAGCTGTCCGACAATCAAGGGATCCCCGTGGCATTTGCAGAGTACGAGGTCGTCGTGGAACGCGATGCCATGACCGTGTACCGGTTCCTGCAGGACGGGCTCAACCTTCCCTCCTGGCGTGAAGGGGTCCGGAAGGTTGAACTGCGGTCGGGTGCTGTGGGTGCCAAGGGCGCCGTGTACCAGCAGACCCTGACAGGACCTGCGGGCCGCCCCATTGCCGCCGATTTCCAGATCACCCAGCTCCGTCCGGGCGCCGAGATCCAGTTCCAGGTGGTTGCCGGTCCGGCCCGCCCGCACGGCGGCTATTACTTGAGCACCGAGGGAACACGCACCCGGGTCCGGTTTGCACTGGAAGTCCGGCCCAAGGGCCTGGCCGGACTGATGGACTTCATGATTCAACGGACCATGAAGGCAGAGGTCGCCCAGCTGGAGCGGCTCAAGGAAGTCCTGGAAGCCCGGCCGGCGGAGCCCTAACTGACACCCACGCCGAGGGGCTCCTGCGGGGTGCCAACTGCGCGGTGCCTACTGCGCGAGTCGCTGACCCGCCCAGGCGCCCGGGACGGACGACGGCGATGCAAGGGTTCCGGTGCTGAGGTCCCAGTACTGCACCACGTCGCCGGCCCGTCGAAGGGCCAATCCCGTCGAGTTCAGCCCCGTGACATCCCGCAGCGGCCGGATGGCTGTGACGTCCGACCATCCGCTAGCCACGATCGCCCGGGTTTCGGCGCGCGGTGCCGGCGCGCCGGAGCCGCGGTAGAGGCGGACGTTTCCGTCCGTCTGGCGGGCCAGCAGGTCCTGGAAACCGTCGGCGTCGTAATCCGCCATGGCGAGCCGGGTGGCTGACACACCGGACGCCATCAGCGTCCGCTCCACCAGATCCGCCTTCCCGCGGTTGGGGTACAGCCAGAGGTTCCCGGAGCCGTCCAATGCCACCAGTTGCGGGAGCCGGTTGTTGGCGCACCAGCCTCCCACGGCCAGGGTCATTCCGGCCCATCCCGACTGGCCCAGGGTCACGGCGGGGAGGAATCCGCCCGCAGCGGCCCCGGACTGCAGGGTGACCCGTCCGTCGGTCCATTGCACCAGGAGGTCGAAGACGCCGTCCCGCTCCCAGTCCGTGACAAAGAGCTCCTTGGCGCCGCCATATCCGGTGCCGATGACCTGCTGTGCGCCGAATTGCCGGTTCCCGAGTGACGGGCGGTTCAGGAGGTCGCCGGACGAGTTCACGGACACCAAATCACCGGGACCCTTGATGGCGGCTGCGGTCAGGTCCGCCGTCGGCGGCATGTGCCGCACCAGCGGATCGCACACGCTGGCGGGCTGTGCGGGCATTTCACTGCTGCCGCCGGGGCTGCTGGTGGTTCCCGCGGGGAGTGTGCCGTATCCGAAAAAGTCCACCACTCCCCACATGGTGTAACGGTTCGGCGTGGTCTGCCAGTTGCCGTCCGTGAACGTGATGCCGATGCCCATCACAGTGAACCGCGGGTCCTTCAGGATCGCGTTGTGTGCGGGTGAGCCCTTCCACCATTCCACCAGTTGCGCGGCATCGCGGTCCCAGCGGACCGCGATGACCTCCCCGGCGCCGTTGGTGGGGCTGAGCGCCCGCGGATCGGTCCAGAAGCTTGAACGGTGCTCGATCACTTCGCGTGAGGCGATGCTGTCGGACCACTCCTGCGCCATCGCGGCCACGGTGGCGTGGTACTTCACGGCGGGCAGGCCGAACGATGCCCGATAGCTGTTGATGGCGTTGAACACAGCGTTAATCTGCGCCGAGGCGTCGTCCCTGACGAGTGCCTCGGTGGTGAGGGATTCGGTGCGGAGGACCCCGGTGCCTGCCGCGGGTGCGGACGTGGGGGCCGGCGGAGCCTGGGCGAGGGCAGCCAGGTCCGACTCCGTGGCGGACAGCGGCGGAATGGACGCCGGCTCGGGCGGGGAATCCTCGGCTGCCGGGTAGGCCGGCTGGGCTTCGGTGGACAGCGTCCCGGCGGCGTCCGCAGTTCCTCCGGTGCCGGCCAACGCGGCAGCGGCTCCGTTTTGGTCCCCTGCTTTTTGGTTCCCTTGAGTGATGTTGGGGTCCACGGCGGGGGCGAGCCGCCGGGCCGGTGCGCTACCTGCGGCGTCGGTGCCGCCGTCGTACGCGAACGACGGCGGGCCGAGGGCGACGCTCGGTGTCTGTTGACCCGCCGTTTGACGGCCGGCCACGGAGGAGGAGAGGGGTTCCGGGCCTGAGGAAGATCCCCCCAGCTGGCCGGCGGCAGGCGGGATGAGAGCCAGAGCGCAGATCATGGCCGCCAGTGTCCGTGCCGAAATTTTCCTCAAGCCAACCCCAGATCCTTTGGTGCCGCCCGTTCAGGGGGAGGTGCACCGTCACAGCCGCAACATCAACCTCATTCTGTATCGACGATGACATTTCGTAACAGCAGCAACAGTAACGCTGCAAAACGGGGGCGGCAATGGATGCGGTATTTTTGAGTGTGCTGATCTCTGACCGCGATATTCGTGCCGAAATTGATTCCCAACGGATTGTCCTGGACCCGTATGACCCGGTGATGGTCCAGCCGTCCTCCGTGGACGTCCGGATTGACCGGTTCTTCCGGTTGTTCGACAACCACAAGTACGCGCACATCGACCCCGCCGAGGACCAGCCTGAGCTGACGCGGCTGGTGGAAGTGGACGCGGGAGAGCCGTTTATCCTCCATCCGGGTGAGTTCGTGCTCGGCTCCACCTATGAGACCGTCACGCTGCCGGACGATATTGCGGCACGCCTTGAGGGAAAGTCTTCGCTGGGCCGGCTGGGGCTGCTGACGCACTCCACGGCAGGGTTCATCGATCCCGGGTTCTCCGGGCACGTCACGCTGGAGCTTTCCAACATGGCAACGCTGCCCATCAAGCTGTGGCCAGGCATGAAAATCGGCCAGTTGTGCTTCTTCAGGCTGAGCTCGGCCGCGGAATTCCCCTACGGCTCCGGTGAGTATGGCAACCGCTACCAGGGCCAGCGCGGCCCCACCGCCAGCCGCAGCTACCTGAACTTCCACCGCACCGAGATCTGAGAGAGCGTCGCCGGGAAGGCGGCAGGATCTGAGAGAGCGTCAGATGGGGCGGGCGGCCGGCCGCGGTTTTGCCGGGCGGCGCAGCATCTTGACCACGGGCTCCACGTAGCGTGCCGCCAGCGGTCCCATGATGGCCATGATGAGCACGTAGGCCGTGGCCAGTGCGGCGAGGTCGTGCGGCACTACGCCGGACGCTACCGCCAGGCCGGCGATGACGATGGAGAACTCGCCGCGGGCAATCAGTGCGGCCCCTGCGCGGAAACGGCCCGGCAGGGCAATTCCAGCCCGCTTGGCGGCCCAGACTCCCGTGATCATCTTGGTGCCGGCCGTGAGGACCGCCAGGATCAGAGCCCAGCCCAGAACCGGCGGGATGGACGTGGGGTCGGTATTGAGGCCGAAGACCACGAAGAAGATGGCGGCGAACAAGTCCCGCAGCGGCTCCAGGATCCGGGTTGCGCTGTGCGCCGTGGCCCCGGAGATGGCGATGCCCAGCATGAACGCCCCCACTGCGGCCGAGACCTGCATGGCAGCGGCGAGGCCGGCAACCAGGAGCGCGGCGCCGAGGAGGTTCAGCAGGAACACCTCGGAATTCTCGCTGTGCACTGCCTTGGACACATGGTGTCCGTGCCGGAGGGCCACCACCAGCACCACCGTGACCACGGCCAGTGAAATCCCCACGGTCTGGAGTCCCACCAGGAAGCTGACTCCGGCGAGGGTGGCCGTGAGGATGGGCAGGTACACGGCCATCGCCAGGTCCTCGAAGACCAGGATGGAGAGCACCACCGGGGTTTCGCGGTTACCGATCCGGCCGAGGTCCGTGATCACCTTCGCTGCGATGCCGGAGGAGGAGATGTACGTGACGCCGCCCATCACCATGGCTCCCACCAAACCCCACCCGAGCAGGACGGCCAGGGCTGCCCCGGGAATGAAGTTCAGCACGAGGTCCAGGACGCCGGCCTGCCACGACCGGCGCAGCCCCGTAACCAGCTCCGCCGCCGTATATTCCAATCCGAGCATAAGCAGCAGTAGGATGACGCCGATCTCGCTCGAAAGATGTGCGAATTCGTGCATGCCTTCGAGTTTGACCAGGCCGCCGGCCCCGAAAAACAGCCCGCCCACCAGGTACAGGGGAATGGGGGACATCCCGATCCGCCCGGCCAGCCTGGCCAGCAGGCCAAGGCAGAACACGACGGCCCCCAGTTCGATGAGGGTTAGCGCGAGCGGGTCCATGCCGCTCAGCCGTTGCGCAGGATATCGGCCGCCGTATCTAGGCCTTCTTGCGTTCCCACCGCCACGAGCAGGTCACCCGGGTGAAGGACGACGTCGGGTCCGGGGGAGGGGACCACCTCGCCTTCCCGCATGATGGCGACTATGGAGACGCCGCTGCGGGTGCGGATGCAGGCCTTGCCCATGGGCTGGTTATGGAACGGCGAGTCTCCGGCAATGGAGAACTGGCGTGTGACGATCCCGGGGATTTCGCGGTGCTCTTCGGAGAGCTGCATCGCCAGCCGCTGCCCGCCCAGCAGGTTGCCGAGGGCCGCGGCTTCGTCGGCGGTCAGGGGAATGGACGCCTGGCATGTGTCCGGATCGTCCCAGGTGGAAACGATCAGTTCGGTTTGCCCTTCGCGGTACTCCACCACGCCGATCCGGCGTCCCGAAGCGGTCATGAAATCCTTGCGCCTGCCAAGGCCAGGGAGGTCTGTCTCATCCACGTTCATGGCACCAGCCTAGTCCGCGCAGAGGGCGTTGGAGGGCCGAAACGGCGAATTCCCCGCTGCCTGCTCAGGCCGCGGGAACCACCGCGATTTCCACCTTCCCCGGCGGCTTGACCGGCAGCAGCACCAGCAGCCCCGCCAGCAGCACCACCATGATGCCGAGGATGCCCCAGCGCTGGGCTTCCCCCGGCGCCACGAGCGGCGAGGCCACGGCGATGCACAGGGTGAAGAGCGTCGGCGCCAGGAAGCTGACTGCCCGGCCGGTGGTGGCGTAGAGGCCGAAGAGCTCCCCGGATTCGCCATGCGGCGCCAGCCGGGCAAGGTAGGCGCGCGAGGAGGACTGGGCCGGACCCACGAAGAGGCAGAGGAAGAGCCCGAACACCCAGAAGGTGGTGGTGCCTGCCCAGGCCTGCCCGAAGAAGACATAGCTGCCGTTGCCCAGGACCAGGATGACGGTGCCTGCAATCAGCAGTCCGACGAGCGAACCGATGATGACGGCTTTCGGCCCGATGCGGTCGTCCAGGAAGCCGCCGATCATGGCTCCCACCGCGGCCACGATGTTGCCGAAGATCGCGAAGAAAATGACTTCCTTCAGTTCGAAGCCGAAGGTTCCCGCCGCGATGATCCCGCCGAACGTGAAGACGGCGGCCAGCCCGTCCCGGAAGATGGCGCTGGCGAGGAGGAAGAAGATGGTGTGCGGACTGGTGCGGTAGATCGCCTTGATGCGGCGAACCAGCAGCCCGTAGGAGGCCAGGAACCCCAGCTTCGCGGCCTGCTGCTGCCGGGGCAGCTCCGGCACCGCGAACAGCACGGGCAGCGCAAAAATGAAGAACCAGAGGGCTGAGAACACCGCCACGAGGCGGATGTTGAGGCTGTCCTCGGTGGAGGCCCCGAACCACGCGAAGCTGGGCTGGACGAACAGCTGCAGCACGATCAGCAGCGCGACGATGCCGCCCAGGTAGCCCATGCCCCAGCCGAAGCCGCTGACCCTGCCGATGTTCCTGGGGGTGGAAATCTGCGCCAGCATGGCGTTGTAGTTCACCCCGGCAAATTCGAAGAAGACGTTGCCGAGGGCGATGAGCGTGACGCCCAGCAGGAGGAATTCCGGCCGCGGAAAGACAAAGAAGCACAATCCGGTCAGGACCGTGACGGCGGCCGTGTTGAGTCCCAGCCACATCTTCCGGCGGCCGCCGGTGTCCGAACGCTGGCCGGTTACGGGCGCCAGGACGGCGATTGCTGCGCCCGCGATCGCCAGGGCACCGCCCAGCACGGCCGAGGCCTGGTCCTCGCCGCCGAACGCTTTGGACGTCAGGTACACCGTGAACACGAAGGTGGTCATCACGGCGTTGAAGGCGGCAGAACCCCAGTCCCAGGCGGCCCAGGCGAGGACCTTGCCCTTGCTGGTGGCCAGTGTTCCGGACTCCAGCTCGGACGGGGGGTGCGTAGCCGCTGAGGCGGTGACGGGGTTCATAGGCTGAATGCTATCCGCCCCTAGCTAAACGGCGAGTGAAGGGGCGGTGGAAATTCCCCGGCGTCACGGGGAATCCGCTGCCCGGCGGTCGGGTCGCTGGCAAAAGTGTTTGCATCCGCTTGATAAACTGTCTGCACCGAACCTGACGTATGACCGCCTGCTCCAACTTTTGACAATCGAAATCCTGACGTTGCGGAGATACCTGTGATCACAGTCCTTGCCGTGCATTTCGCGGTGGCCGCTGTGGCGCCGTTTCTCTTCAGGAAATTCCGCAGGAACTCGTTCTATGCGCTGGCTGCGGTTCCCGCGGGCTCGTTCGTCTGGCTCCTCTTCCAGCACGGCGCCGTATACCAGGGCGCGGCCGGCCAGCAGGCACCCTCCTCCACGGGCAGCGCCGTCACCGAGCTCCTTCCCTGGATTCCTGAGCTCAAGATCGAGCTCGCGTTCCGGATGGACCCGCTGGCCTGGATCATGTCCCTGCTGGTGCTCGGCGTGGGTGCCCTGGTGCTGGTGTACTGCGCCCGCTACTTCAAGAACAAGGACAGCGACCTCGGCGGCTTCGGCGCCCAGCTCCTGGCGTTTGCCGGGGCGATGTTCGGCCTGGTCACGGCCGATGACCTGCTCCTGATGTTCATCTTCTGGGAACTCACCACCGTCCTGTCCTACCTGCTGATCGGCTACGCCCGCACCAGGCTCTCCGCCAGGCGCTCGGCCCTGCAGGCCCTGATGGTCACCACGGCGGGCGGCCTGGCCATGCTTGTTGGCCTCATCATCCTGGGCTTCAGCGCCGGAACCTACCGGATCTCGTCCATCCTGGAACAGGCTCCCGGGCTGGCCACCGGGCCGGCAGCGGGAGCCGTGGCCGCCGCCGTCGTGCTTATCCTCATCGGTGCCGTGACGAAATCCGCACTGATCCCGTTCCATTTCTGGCTCCCCGGAGCCATGGCGGCGCCCACTCCGGTGAGTGCCTACCTCCACGCCGCGGCCATGGTGAAGGCCGGCGTCTACCTCGTGGCGCGCCTGGCGCCGGGGTTTGCGGAAACGGCCTACTGGCTGCCCATGGTGCTGGGGCTGGGCCTGGCCACCATGCTGGTGGGCGGATACCGCGCGCTCCGGCAGACCGACATCAAGCTCATCCTTGCCTACGGCACGGTCAGCCAGCTGGGCTTCCTCACCATGGTGGTGGGCCTCGGCAAGCCGGACGCCGCGCTGGCCGGGCTGGCCCTGCTCCTGGCCCACGGACTTTTCAAAGCCACCCTGTTCCTGGTGGTGGGTATCATCGACCACCAGTCCGGCACCCGTGACCTCCGCAAGCTGTCCGGCGTCTACAAGTCCTCCCGTGCACTGGCGGTTGTCGCAGCCATCGGTGCCGCCTCAATGGCAGGCATCCCGCCGCTGGCAGGGTTCGTGGCGAAGGAATCGGTGTTCGAGGCCTTCGTGCACTACGGCACCTCAACGGATCCCGCCGGGCCCGGCGCCTGGGGGCCGGTGGTCCTGGCAGGGCTGGTCCTGGGCTCCATCCTCACCTTCGCCTACAGCGCGCGGTTCATGTGGGGTGCCTTCGCCTCGAAGCCGGGCATCGAGCCCACACCGTTCAAGGCCATCAAGCCGTCCTTCCTCGCCGCCCCGGCCCTGCTGAGCCTGCTCACCATCGTTTACGGCCTGTGGCCGGCACCGGTGGACGGGTGGATCCAGCCGTACGCTGCGGAGTTCGTGCACGACGGCGGCGACCCGGCAAGCGCCGCCGGTCACCTTGCACTGTGGCACGGACTTACTCCAGCGCTGGGCCTGACGGCCCTCACGTTCGCGTTCGGCATCGCCATGTTCTACGGCCGCGGCATCGTTGCCCGCGCCCAGGGCCGGGTGCCGGCGTGGGTGGACGGCGACCGGGCCTACCAGATGACGATCGGCGCCCTGGACGACGTTGCCGTCTGGGTCACGGGACGCACGCAGCGTGGTTCGCTGTTCTTCTACCTCTCCGTCATCCTCACCGTGGCCTTCGCACTTCCGCTGACCGCGCTGCTCATTGCCGGCAAGCCGCTGCCGGAGGGACTGTACTTTATCGATCCCAATTCGCCGCTGCAGCTGGTGGCCGGCGCCGGCATCGTGATCGGGGCGCTGGCTGCTGTCCGCGCCAACAAGCGGTTCCTCGCGGTGCTGATGGTCTCCGTGACCGGCTACGGCATCGCCCTGATGTTCGCACTGCAGGGGGCACCGGACCTCGCCCTGACCCAGATGCTGGTGGAAACCATCATCCTGGTGGCGTTCGTCCTGGCCATGCGCAGCCTGCCGGCCGAGCTCCGCGACCGCACCGGCGGCAAGTACCGGGTGATCCGCGTGATCATCGGGGTGGCGTTCGGAATCACCATGATCTTCGTGGCCATCTACGCCATGGGTGCCCGGGTTGCGACGCCCGTCGCGCTGGAGTTCCCGCGGCTGGCCTATGAGGGCGGCGGCGGACTGAACATCGTCAACGTCACCCTGGTGGACATCCGGGCGTGGGACACCTTCGGGGAGATCTCCGTGCTGGCGCTTGCCGCCACCGGCGTGGCCAGCCTCATCTTCGTCAAGGGACGCGGCGACGGACTCCGCGCCTCGTCCTCGGTGGCCGAGGGGACAGTGGGCCGCCGGTCCCACGCAGGGCAAAGTTCCCGGGACAGTGCGGCACTGGCGCTGAGCCGCAAATTCGCCGCATCCACCCGGGACGCCTGGCTGGTGGCCGGGCGCACCATGGCTCCCGAGCGCCGCTCCATCATCTTCGAAGTGGTGACGCGCCTGGTGTTCCACTCGATGATCGTCTTCTCCATCTACCTGCTGCTGGCCGGCCACAACCTGCCCGGCGGCGGCTTCGCCGGCGGGCTGACGGCCGGACTAGCCCTGACCATCCGGTACCTTGCCGGCGGCCGCTTCGAACTGCGCGAGGCCACCCCGGTGGGCGCGGGAACGCTCCTGGGCATCGGTCTGGCCACGGCCGCGGCCTCCGGGGTGGTGCCGCTGCTGCTGGGCGGGCAGGTGTTTCAGAGCGCCATCATCGAACTGTGGCTGCCGGTGTTCGGCGACATCAAGTTCGTCACCTCCACTATTTTCGACATCGGCGTCTACATCGTGGTGGTGGGACTGGTGCTGGACGTGCTGCGCAGCCTGGGCGCCGAAATCGATGAACATTTTGAAGAAAACCCGGCCGGCGAGACCGAAGGGCAGGAACCCGAAGGCGTTCCCGCCGAAACCACCGGGAGGGGGAAGGCATGAGCGTCAACCTGACACTGCTGACGGTCATGGGCGCGCTCTATGCCTGCGGCATCTACCTGATCATGGAACGAAGCCTCACCAGGGTGCTGCTGGGCCTGATGCTTTTGGCCAACGCCACCAACCTGCTGATCCTCGCCACCGGCGGCTACGCCGGCCTGGCGCCCATGTTCAGCAAGGACACGGACCCCCGCGACTACAACGACCCCCTCCCGCAGGCACTGATCCTGACCTCGATCGTGATCTCCTTCGCCGTGACCGCGTTCATGCTGGGCATCATCTACCGGACCTGGGTGCTGGCCCGCCGCGATGAGATCCAGGACGACGTCGAAGACATCCGCGTCGCCGAAACCCCCAGCTTCGATGCCGAGGACGACTCCGAGATTCCGGTCGAGACTTCCGAGTTTCCGCTGACCATGATCGGCTCCGACGGCCGGGGGATTTCCGACTCGGGCGTTTCCGGCTCCGAGGACGGTGGCGCGACCGTGAAGGCGGGCGACCACCGGATCCGGGCCAAGGACGCCGCCGCGGAAGAACAGCCCGGCTCCCAAAACGTGACCCCCGGCCCGGAAGGAGGCGTGAAGTGAACATCGCAAGCTTTGCCCCGCTCGCCGTCGTACTTCCCATCCTCGGCGCCGCCCTGACCTTCGTGCTGATCCGGCACTCGCGGGCCCAGCGGGCCGTCAGCATCACGCTGCTCTCGCTGACCCTCCTGCTGGAGTGTGTGCTGCTGGCCTCAGTCTGGGACGGCGGAACGGCTGCCGTCAACATCGGCGGCTGGCTGCCGCCGTGGGGCATCGTGATGGTGGTGGACCAGTTCTCGTCGCTGATGCTGGTGGTCTCCTCCACCGTCAGCCTCGCCGTGCTGGTGTACGCCACCGGCCAGGGCATGGCCGACGGCGACCAGGACGCCCCGCTGTCGATCTTCCACCCCACCTACCTGATCCTGGTGGCCGGGGTGTCCAACGCCTTCCTGTCAGGGGACCTCTTCAACCTCTATGTGGGTTTCGAGATCCTGCTGACGGCAAGCTACGTGCTGATGACGCTCGGCGGAACGGGCCCGCGCATCCGCGCCGGCGTGACCTATGTGGTGGTCTCCGTGGTGTCGTCCGTCCTGTTCCTGATCGCCATAGCCATGATCTACGGGGCCACCGGAACCATCAACATGGCGGACCTCGCGATCAAGCTCGCAGACCTGGACTCCGGGACGCGGATGCTGCTGCACGTGATGCTGCTGGTGGCCTTCGGCATCAAGGCGGCTGTCTTCCCGCTGTCCTTCTGGCTGCCTGACTCGTATCCCACCGCGCCGGCCCCCGTCACCGCCGTGTTCGCCGGCCTGCTGACCAAGGTGGGCGTCTACGCGATGGTGCGCACCGAGACGCTCCTCTTCCCCGGGGACTCGCTGAACACCCCGCTGATGGTGGCCGCCCTGCTGACCATGGTGGTGGGAATCCTGGGTGCCCTGGCCCAGAGCGACATCAAACGTCTGCTCTCATTCACCCTGGTGAGCCACATCGGCTACATGGTGTTCGGGCTGGCCATGTCCTCCGTGGCAGGGCTTGGCGCGGCGGTGTTCTACGTGGCCCACCACATCACCATCCAGACCAGCCTGTTCCTGGTCACGGGCCTGATCGAACGCCGCGGCGGAAGCTCCTCGATCGACCGTGTGGCCGGCCTGGCCAAGCTGTCCCCGATCCTGGCCCTGCTGTTCTTCATTCCCGCCATGAACCTGGCCGGAATCCCGCCGTTCTCCGGCTTCCTGGGCAAGCTCGGGCTGCTGCAGGCCGGTGTGCAGCTCGGCACCCCGCTGGCCTACGCCCTGGTGATCGGCGGTGTCCTGACCAGCCTGCTGACGCTCCTGGCCATCGCCCGGGTGTGGAACCGCGCGTTCTGGCGCAAGCCCGAGGACGCAGAGAACCCCGACCCCGTGCTGCTGGCCGCCCCCGAGGACTCCGACACCGGCGACCGCGCGGGCAAGCGCAACGTCACGCTGCTGCCGCGGACCATGGTGGGATCCACCCTGGGGCTTGTCGCCTTCGGCGTGGCGCTCACCGTCTTCGCCGGGCCGCTCTTCCGGGTGGCGGACCAGTCGGCCGTGGAGATGCTGGACAGGAGTTCCTACATCCAGGCGGTGCTGGGCGAAAACGCTCCGGTGCCCCCGGTCGCGCAGCCTGAACCTGCGGAACCGCAGCCGGAAAGCCCGCAGCCTGAGGGCCAGCAGCCGGAGGTCCAGAAGTGAACCGCCGACGGATCTCAATCCGGCAGGAACTGCCCCTCCTCGTCTGGCTGGTGTTTGTCTGGGGTGCGCTCTGGCAGGACTTCAGCCCCGGGAACCTCCTGTTCGGAGCCCTCATCGCCGTGGTGGTGGCGCGCTTGTTCTACCTGCCGCCGGTGGAACTGGGCGGCCGGTTCAGCATCGTGCGGGCCGTCCCGTTCGCCATCGTTTTCCTGGGCAAAGTGGTGGCCGCCAGCTTCCAGGTGCTGTACCTGGCGGTGGCCCGCGGGCCCAAGGTGACCAACGCCGTCGTCGCCGTCCAGCTCCGCAGCCATTCGGACCTGATGGTCACTGCCACCGGCCACGTCATCTCGCTGATTCCAGGCTCACTGGTGGTAGAGGTGGACCGCTCCACGTCCACGCTCTACATCCACGGGCTGAACGTGCGGAGCGGGGAGGACATCGTGAACCTGCGCAAGGAAGTCCGGGATGCCGAGGCGGCACTGATCCGGATCATGGGCACGCGTGAAGAACTGGCCGCACTGAAACAGGAGGTGGGCGCATGATGGAAGTCGTCCTGACCGTAACGGCCGTGATCCTGTCGCTCGCGGCAGCCGGGGCCATTGTCCGGATCGCCATCGGCCCGTCGCTGCTGGACCGGGTGCTGGCCTCGGACGTGCTCCTGGCCATCATCGGGGCCACGCTCTGCATCGACATGGCCGTGAACCGGCACCTGAACAACCTGATGCTGCTGGTGGCGCTGTCCATCATCGGGTTCATCGGGTCCGTGACTGTGGCGCGCTTCGTGGCCGACCGGCGGGAGCACCCCAATGAATCCTGAACCATCCGCCGTGGACACCGTCATCGACGCCGTGTCTGCCGTTTTTATGGTGGTGGGCGCCGTGATGTCCCTTGGCGCGGCCATCGGCCTGTTGCGCTTCCCCGACCTGATGAGCAGGATGCACGCTGCCACCAAGCCGCAGGTGCTGGGCCTTTTCCTGCTGCTGGCCTCGGTGGGCCTGCAGCTGCGGACCTGGTGGGTGTGGCCCGCACTGTTCGTGGCGTGGATCTTCCAGGTCCTCACCGTTCCCGTATCCGCGCACATGGTGGGCCGGGCCGGCTACCGCACCAAGCACCTGCACAGGGAGCTGCTGACGACGGACGAACTGGAGGCCGTGGTGCAGAAGGCGGCGGACAAGAAGACCGCCGACGGGCGGGCCGCCGGCGGCCAGGAAGCAGACGAGCGCGCAGCGCACGACGGTCCCGCCGACGACGGCGCGTCATCCTAGCGGGGGGCCGCAGGACGGTTGGGCCTAGACGATGTCCTGGGTCTTGGCGAAGCGGGTGATGGCACGCTGCGTGCCGCGGTTGGCCAGGACCTGGATGATGGCGCTGACAGCGGCCGAGACCAGCGCAAAGGTCAGGGCGCTGCGCAGGGTGGTGGGGACGTCGTTCTTGTCGCCCTTGGGGGGCTTGCGTCCGGTGACCTTTTCCCAGACGACGTCAACGGCCTTCGTGCCGGCAAATCCGGCCAGCAGGCTCACTCCGGTTCCAAGCAGCTTGATGAAAAAACTCATTCCAGTACCCCTAACAGGTGGGAGACGGCGGAAACAGGGCTTCCCCTAGCCTAGCCGCATCAGGCCGCCCCCATCACCGCGCATTGTGACAGCCGCCCCGGGATTTCGCGGGCCCGCGGGTGTAAACTGGTCCACGCCCACAAGGGCGAATTGATACGACAGGGGAGCGTCGCCGTCGGGCATCACTGGAACAGTCCAGGGAACCGGAGGCGGGCGCTGAGAGTGCGGACAGCCGCAGACCCTCGAACCTGATCCGGTTAGTACCGGCGCAAGGGAGTCGAGTTCTCAGAGTGTCCGGCAGCAGGCGGCGGAAGCCGCGGCCCTTGCCGGGAAACACTCTCCCCTCCTGTACCTCAGGAGGAAGACATGACTGATATTTCTGCAAAGCAGGCGTTGCCGCACAGCAAGTACAGCTGGCGCGTGGTGGACATTGTGGTTGCCGCGTTGATCGCAGTGGCCGGCGGCGTCATTTTCTGGGCCTGGTCCCAGGGCGCCGCCGCCGTTACCCCGGCCATGAACGCCGTTTACCCGCCCCTGACCGGCCTCATCGCCGGCGGCTGGATGATTCCCGCCGTCCTGGGCATGCTAATCATCCGCAAGCCCGGAGCCGCACTGTTCTGCGAAACAGTGGCTGCCACCGGTGAGCTGATCATGGGCTCGCAGTACGGTGCCTCCGTGCTGTTCTCCGGCTTCGTGCAGGGGCTCGGCGCCGAAATCATCTTCGCGGTGTTCGTGTACAAGAAGTTCAACCTGCCCGTTTCGCTGCTGGCCGGTGCCGGCGCAGGCCTCTTCTGCGGCCTGAACGACTCGTTCGCTCCGTGGGGCTGGAACGTCGCCTACGCGGCCGGTGACAAGCTGGCCTACATCATTTTCACCGCCATTTCCGGCGCCATTATTGCCGGTGCGCTGTCCTGGATCGCCACCCGCGGCCTGGCCCGGACCGGTGTGCTCAGCTCCTTTGCCTCCCGCAAGGCAGCTACGGAGCCCGTCTTTTCCTGACGAACGCACCCCGCTCATGACATCTTCGGATAACGTCCGCCCGGCTGCGGTCACGGCACGCGGCTGGGGCTGGCGGCACGCCGGCCGGTCCCAGCCCGCCGTCCACGGCCTGGACCTGGACATCCAGCCTGGCGAACGCGTGCTGCTGCTGGGCCCCTCCGGCGCGGGCAAATCAACACTGCTGCACGCCCTGGCCGGGGTACTCGGCGACAGCGACGCCGGCGCCCACCATGAAAGCACGCCGGACGCCGACGACTCGGACGAGACGGGCACCCTCCTGATCGACGGCGCCCCGCCGCGGGCACAGCGCGGCCGCGCCGGCCTGATGCAGCAGGACCCCGAGACGCAGGTGGTCCTGTCCCGCGTGGGGGACGACGTCGCCTTCGGCGCCGAGAATCTGGCCGTGCCCCGCGCGGACATCTGGACGCGCGTGGGAGAAGCGCTCGACGACGTCGGGCTGGCCCACCTGCCGCTGGACCACCCGACGTCGGCCCTCTCCGGCGGGCAGAAGCAGCGCCTTGCGCTTGCCGGCATCCTTGCCATGCGCCCGGGACTGCTGCTCCTCGACGAGCCCACGGCCAACCTTGACCCCCTGGGCGTCCTGGAGGTCAGGGACGCCGTGGGCCGGTGCCTGGACAAAACCGGGGCAACGCTGGTGGTGGTGGAACACCGCGTGGGCGTGTGGAAAGACCTGGTGGACCGGATCGTGGTGCTGCAGCCTGGATCGGCGACGGATTCCGCCGTGCTCCTGGACGGGCCGCCGGACCAGGTCCTGGACCAGGCCCGGGACATGCTCGTGGCCGCCGGCGTCTGGGTGCCCGGGTATGTGCCCGCCACCCGCGCACGCTCCGGTGCCGCGCTGCCGGGTGCCGCGCTGCCGGGTGCCGCGGGGCTGCCCGGTGCGGGGCTGCCCGGTGCGGGCGGGCCCGGTAACGGGAACCTCCTGCTGGCCGCGGAGCACCTCGCCGTTTCCCGCGACCGTCCCCGCCGGCGCCGTTTCAAATCCATTCCGCCGGTCCCGGTGCAGTCGGACATTACGGCGCAGGTCCGGGCCGGGCAGGCGCTGACCATCACAGGCCCCAACGGTTCCGGCAAGTCCACGTTTGCCCTGACCCTCGCTGGGCTGCTGCGCCCGGTGGCCGGCACGGTTTCCGCCACGGTGGACCTCAGCGAAGGCGCCGGCATTGACCCGTACAAGTGGAAAGCGGAGCAGCTGATCGCGAGGATCGGCACCGTGTTCCAGGAGCCGGAGCACCAGTTCGTCACCGGCCGGGTGCTGGATGAGCTGATGTTCGGTCCGCGGCATCTTGGCCATGGTGAGGAACGCGTGGACGAGCTCCTGGAGCGCCTCCGGCTGACTAAACTCGTGGACGCCAACCCCTACACTCTCTCGGGCGGGGAGAAGCGCCGGCTGTCCGTCGCCACCGTGCTGGCCGCCCACCCCCGGGTGCTGATCCTGGACGAGCCCACCTTCGGCCAGGACGCAAACACCTGGGCGGAGTTGGCCTCCTTCCTGTCGGAACTGCTCGACGCCGGCACCGCCGTGGTGTCCGTGACCCACGACCAGGAGTTCAGCGACGTCCTGGGCGGCACCGAGCTGAAACTTGGTGCGCCCGAACTCAAACTCGCCGGGCAGGAACCCGGCCTGCGCAACCCGGAGGTGGCAGCACCATGAGGGAAGCCTTGACCCTGAACGCGAACCACGCCCTGCTCACCCGGGCCAATCCGCTGGCCAAGTTTGCGGTCGTGATGCTGATGACCGTCGTGCTGGCGCTGTCCATCGACTGGGTGTCCGCCTCGGTGGCCCTGGCCTTCGAACTGCTGCTCTTTCCGCTGGCCGGACTGACCGTCGCGTTGCTCTGGCAGCGTGGCTGGCCGCTGATCCTGGCGGCGGCACTGGGCGGCTGGAGCACCTCGATCCTGGCGCCGGACACCGGAACGGTCCTGCTCGACGTCGGCATCTGGTCCATCAGCGAAGGCTCGCTGGAGCTGGGGCTGGGATTCCTGCTGCGGGGACTGGCGATCGCCCTCCCTGCGGTGCTGCTGATGAGCTGCACGGATCCCACGGACCTGGCCGACGCACTGGCCCAGAAGGCGAAGCTGCCGCACCGCTTTGTCCTCGGCACGCTGGCCGCCATGCGGCTCGTGGGGCTGATGGCGGAGGAGTGGCAGACCATCGGCATGGCCCGGCGTGCCCGCGGCGTCGGTTCGCACGGAACGCCTGCACAGCGACTCCGGGCAACGCTCGGACAGAGCTTCGGGCTCCTGGTGCAGGCCATCCGCAGGGCTTCACGGCTGGCAGTCACCATGGAGGCGCGGGGCTTTGGCGGTGCGCAGCGGACGTGGGCGCGGGAGTCCACGTACAGCATCCTGGACGTCTGGGTGGTCCTCGGCGGGCTGTTGATTGCGGTCGCGGCTGTATGGGCGGCGGTCAGCGCCGGGACCTGGAACATGGTGTTCCTGGAGCAGAAATAGGCCGCACGTCACCGATATATCGCACGAAGTGGATAATCTGTGACTTCAACTGCAGTTTCCGGCGTTTCGCGTCGACTAATAGCTCATAGGTGATATTTTCGTCCTATGACTCAAGAGACTGCTGAACACGTAGGCCTGCTGCTCCGCGATGCCCGCACCGAGAAGGGCTGGACCCAGGGGCAGCTTGCCGGCGAGCTGGGCACCAGCCAGAGCGCCATCGCCCGGATGGAGCAGGGCAAGCAGAACCTCAGCCTCAAGATGATCCAGCGGCTCGAGGCGATTGTGGGACGCAGCATCGTCAAGGTGGGCCGGCCGCAGATGACGCACCTCCGGGTGGAAGGCGGCCGCACGTTGTCCGGTTCGGTGGACGTCAACAGCAGCAAGAACGCCGGCGTGGCCCTCCTCTGCGCGAGCCTCATCAACCGCGGCACCACCACGCTGCGCCGGCTGGCCCGGATCGAGGAAGTGAACCGGATCGTGGAGGTCCTCACCAGCATCGGCGTCGAATGCACCTGGCTCAATGCCAACGATCTGCAGATCCGCCGCCCCGCCGTTTTGGACCTCGACTCCATGGACGTGGAGGCGGCCCGCCGCACCCGCAGCGTGATCATGCTGCTGGGGCCGCTCCTGGACGAATCCGCCGAGTACCGGCTCCCGTATGCGGGCGGCTGCGACCTGGGCACCCGCACCGTGGAGCCCCACATGCAGGCCCTGCGCCAGTTCGGCCTGTCGGTGGAAGCCACGTCCGGCTTCTATTCCGTGCAGGCACCCCCGGCCGACGGCGACAACCGCACCTTTGTGCTGAGCGAACGCGGTGACACGGTTACCGAAAACGCCATCATGGCGGCCGCCCACCGCCGCGGCACCACGGTGATCCGCAATGCCAGCCCCAACTACATGGTCCAGGACCTCTGCTTCTACCTGCAGGGCCTGGGAGTGGAGATCGACGGCGTTGGGACCACCACCCTCAAAATCACGGGGCAGCCGTCCATCGACGTCGACATCGAATACTTCCCCTCCGAGGACCCCATCGAGGCGATGAGCCTGATTACCGCCGGCATCGTGACCAACTCCGAGGTCACCATCCGCCGGGTTCCCATCGAATTCATGGAGATCGAACTCGCCACCCTGGAGCAGATGGGCCAGGAACTCGAGATCTCCGGGGAATACTTTGCCCGCAACGGCCGCACCCGCCTGGTGGACGTCACCACGAAACCTTCCGCGCTGCATGCACCCACGGACAAGATCCACCCCATGCCGTTCCCCGGCCTGAACATCGACAACCTTCCCTTCTTCGCCGTCATTGCCGGCAACGCGGAAGGCCAGACCATGATCCACGACTGGGTCTACGAGAACCGCGCCATCTACCTGACCGAGCTGAACAAGCTCGGAGCCCGCGTCCAGCTGCTGGATCCGCACCGGATCTACGTCAACGGACCCACACGGTGGCGCGCAGCCGAAGTGGGCTGCCCGCCGGCCCTGCGCCCGGCCGCGTGCATCCTGCTGGCCATGCTGGCCGCCCGCGGGGTTTCGGAGCTGCGAAACATCTACGTGATTGAGCGCGGGTACGAGGACCTGGCCGAGCGGCTCAACACCATCGGCGCCAAGATCGAGTACTTCCAGGACTGAGCGGTTCCATGCCCAATGAGGGCTCTCTGACGGTGCCTGTCTAACCGCGCGTCACGGGGGCACAATGTATGCATGCGAACCTTCGGGGTTGAGGAAGAGCTGCTGATTGTGGACCCCGTGACAGGGGAGCCGCTGGCGCTGGCGGACGCCCTCCTGACAGGGCGGAAGCTCGCTGCCGACGACGCTCCGGACAAGCCGCGGATCCCGGATCCGCACGATCCAGCCCGTAACGACGGCGACACCGGGCTGACTGCCGAGCTGAAACTTGAGCAGATCGAGACACAGACGCGCCCGTGCCTGGACTATGAGGAGCTGCTGCTGCAGATCCGCCAGGGGCGTGCCCTGGCGGACAGCGCCGCGAAGAAACACAATGCGCGCGTGGCCGCTCTGGCAACATCGCCGATTGCCTCCACGACGCACACCACGCCGAATCCCCGCTACGCCACCATGCAGGAGCGCTTCGGACTCACCGTCCATGAGCAGCTGACCTGCGGTTTCCACGTCCACACGTTCGTCGAATCGCCGGAGGAAGGCGTCGCCGTTATCGACCGGATCCGGGACAAGCTGGCGGTTCTCACGGCACTCAGCGCGAATTCGCCGTATTGGAACGGTGTGGAGACCGGTTTCGAAAGCTACCGCACCCAGGCCTGGAACCGCTGGCCGACGTCGGGCCCGTCCCAGATCTTCGGGACCCACTCCATGTACCGCCGCGTGGTCACCCGGCTGCTGGACAGCGGCGTGCTGCTGGATGAAGGCATGATCTATTTCGACGCGAGGCTCTCCCGGAACCACCCCACCGTGGAAGTCCGGGTGGCGGACGTCTGCCTGCATGCCGAGGACGCAGCCCTGATCGCCGTCCTGGTGCGCGGCCTGGTGGAATCGGCCAGCAGGGAATGGCGGGCCGGTGTGGACCCGGCCCCCGTGCCCACAGTGCTCCTGAAGATGGCGGCGTGGCAGGCCAGCAATTGCGGGCTCCGGGGAGACTTGCTCGATTTTGGCACCTTCCGTCCCGCTCCCGCCGAGGAAGTGGTGGAGGCGCTGGTGGACTACGTGGCGCCGGTCCTGGCCGAACAGGGCGAGCTGGAATTGGCCCGGGAAGGTGCCCGCAGGATCATGGACCGGGGCACCGGCTCGGAACAGCAGCGCCGTGCCATGCAGGAGGGCCTGGCGGCCAGCTCGGACGTCGCCGCCGGTCTGGCCGCGGTGGTGGCCCATGCCGTTGACGTCAGCATGCGCCAGGCTGAAGCCATCACCGTGCGCGAGCAGGCGCCGGTGCTGTTGCGCGTCCGCCAGTCCTGATCAGGTTCCTACTACCCCGGAGCGCGCCATGGAAACCGAATTCGCCACAGTCGCCGGCCATGATGTCACCACCATCACCTGTGTCTGCGGAAACACCGTCAGCGACGAGGGGCTGATCCAGGCCAATTCCGAAGGCATGCCCGTCCACCTTGGCGAGGGCACTCCCGTGCCGGAGGGACTCGCGGCGTGGCCCGGGGACGAGGACCTTTACACGCTGTGCCCTGCCTGCGGCCGGGTCTACCACGACACCGTCATTGAAGAGACCGGAACCGCGCCGGTGGCCTTCACCGTGGACGTGGCGGCCGGTCCCATCGCCGAAGCGATCCGCCTGCACTGGGAGCTCGACACCTGACTCATCGACAATCAAATTCCGCGGGAATAGCCTTGAAACGTCCGAGAATTACCCGACGACGAAGACGGGAAGGTGCCAGAAATGGGAACCCGGGAGAATGTTGAGCTGGTCCGGCGCGGATACGAGGCCTTCAGCGCAGGCGACATGGCAACCCTTGGCGGACTGTTCGCGGAGGACGCAGTCTGGCACGTCGCCGGAGATGGCGTGCTGTCCGGAAAGAAGGAGGGACGCGACGCTATCCTGGCCTATTTCGGGGAACTCGGGACGCGGTCCGGGGGCAACCTGACAGTGACCGTCGAGGAGATCATCGGCGGGGAAACCAACACCGTTGCGGTGCAGCACAACCGGGCAGAGAGCGGCGGCAGGGCCCTGGACCAGGACGGCGTCATCGCCTTCCGGGTCGCTGGCGGCAAGATTACCGAGGCGCGGGAGTTTTTCCAGGACACCGCGAAAGGCGACGCATTCTGGGCTTAGCCGAACCTGCTGCGAAACGCACGAAGGGTGACCCGTTCGCGCTGATCGACGACCGGCGCTGAAACCGACCGGCGCGGTTCAGTCGGTCTGGCCTACCTGCCAGACCTCGGCATGCCGGCATGAGTCCGGTTTGGTCACACCCTGCAGTGAATTGCCGGTGCCGCCGCCCAGGAGGATCTCATCTCCGTGACCGTAACTGGACCCCTGGTAGTGGAGTCTGCCGTCCTCCCACTCGACTTCGTCGACGGGAAACGCGGCGATCCAGTCAGTCCCGTCCGGGGCCTGTATGTACAGGCACCCCGCGTCGAGGACGAGTTTCCCTTGCAGCGCAGCAGTATCGCTTCCGCTCCCGTGGGATACGTACGTGGCAATCGGCGAAGAGCGATGCGAGGCCGACGACGTCCCGGGGGTGCTTTGGGATGCGGGCGCACTTGTACTGCCCGGAGCTGAGGTTGCGGCCGAACCGCAGCCCGGCATTGCGATGGCCGCAGCTGCCAGCACCAGGCGCACTGTGGTAGCACGGGCCCGGACCCGGGCTCGGTCCCCGGACGGCTCGGCACTGTCACCACGGGCACTGTCACCACGGAACGACATGCCTTCATCATGGCACTGCGGTCAAGGCCGTCAAGGTGGACAAAAAGGGCAGACGCAGCCAGCGGGCGAAACAGGTAGTGGACACTCTGTTAGCCGCGGGCGTTCTGCCGTAGCTTGGCGCTATCGCGTCAGCCAGCGGTGCTCGAGGGGGATCGAAAGCACCGGCGGGACCGGCCGGAACCGGCCGTCCGCCAGGCACGATCCCCGCGCCACTTGCCGCGCAGCAGCACGCCGCATCAGCCTGGCAGCGATCGACCGACCGCCCGGCGGATCCGGCTCCGGAATGCGCCCCGAAACCCCCGGGGCGGACCGGACCATCGAACGGGGATCAGTCCATGCAAAGGCGCACCACTCCAGCAGCCCTCCTCCTGACAGCGTTCCTGGCTCTCGCCGGGTGCGGAACAAACACCGGCACCGGAACGCAAACGTCCTCGCCGCCTCCCTCCAGCGCCACGCCAAGCCCGGCCAAGACATACACGGATGCGGACCTCAGCAGCCTGGTGTCCACCCTGAAGGATGCTGAGGGGCGGCCGCTCACGGTGGTCCCCGCGGCGCAGATCGACCAGGGCATCATCAAGGCCAAAGAGGTGCTGAAGAGTGCGACCTTCACGCCGCCGGAGTGCAATGTCTTCGCCGACAGCAACTCCCAGGTCCCCGAAGACAGCACGTATGCGGCCGGAACCAGTGTGTCGGCGGCGGACAAGACCGCCATCGTGGTCACCGTCATTGCCCTCAAGGATGCCCAGGAACTGCGGGATCATCTGGACGCATCCAAGAAAGCCTCGGCCGCGTGCCGCAACTTCACCGTGGAGCTGGCAGGGCAGAAGATCACCACCGAGGTCCAGGAGGTTAACGCCGAGACCAAGGGTGACCAGTCGTTCGCTGCCCTGGCCAAGCAGAGCCTCTCCACCGGGGAAAAGCAGGCGGCCCTGACGATGACCGGCATCAAGGGAAACCTGGCCGCCACCGCGGTGAAGGCGGGACCCGATGTAACCCCGAATGCCGCGGCGGAGCTCGCCCAGCTGATCGACACCATCCTCGCCCACGGCTGACGGCGGCGCGGCGGGCCAACGGACACGGCCGTGTAGGGCAAACGGACAGAGCGCGAACGGACAGATAACGCCCCACAATGCAGGGCCGTATCTGTCCGTTCGCGCTGGTTGTACCTCTGCCGGTCAGATCTGCTTGAGCGCCTGCTCCAGGTCGCGGATGAGGTCGTCGACATCCTCGAGCCCAACCGACAGCCGGACCACGCCGTCGCTCAGCCCGATGGCTGCGCGCCCTTCCGGACCCATGGCGCGGTGCGTCGTGGTGGCCGGGTGGGTGATGAGCGATTTGGCATCGCCAAGGTTGTTGGAGATGTCGATGATCCGCAGCGCGTCCAGCAGTGCAAAAGCTGCCTCTTTCGCCGTGCGGCCCGCCGACGGCGAGAGCTCCAGCGTGAGTACGGTGCCGCCGGCCTTCATCTGCTTGGCGGCGAGCTCGTACTGCGGGTGCGACTTCAGCAGCGGGTACTTGACCCAGCTGACAGCCGGCTGCTCCTCGAGCCATTCGGCCAGGCGGAGCGCCGAGGCGGAGGAATGGTTGACGCGCAGCGCCATGGTCTCCAGGCCCTTGGTCAGTACCCAGGCGTTGAAGGCGGACAGCGCAGGCCCGGTGTGGCGCATGAGCTGTTTGACCGGGCCGTCGATGAACTCCTTGGTGCCCAGGATGGCGCCGCCCAGCACCCGTCCCTGGCCGTCAATGTGCTTGGTGCCGGAGTACACAATCACGTCTGCGCCGAGCTCGCCGCAGCGCTGCAGCAGGGGAGTGGCAAAGACGTTGTCGACGACGACCGTTGCCCCGGCCGCGTGGGCCAGTTCGCTGACCGCGGCGATGTCCACGATCTCCTGCATGGGGTTGGACGGCGACTCGAAGAAGACCGCCGTCGTCGGTTCGGCCAAGGCGGCCCGCCACTGCTCCAGGTCCGGACCGTCCACGAACACCGTTTCCACGCCCCAGCGCGGCAGGATTTCGTTCAGGATCACAAAGCAGGAGCCGAACAGCGACCGGGCAGCCACCACGCGGTCGCCCGCGGCCAGCAGCGCACCGAGGGCCGTGAAGACGGCGGACATGCCGGACGCCGTCGCAAAGCACGCCTCGGTGCCCTCGAGCAGCCGGAGCCGCTCCTGGAACGTGGCCACGGACGGGTTGCCGTAGCGCGAGTACACGAACCGTTCGTCTTCGCCGGTGAAGGCGCGTTCGGCGGCTGCTGCGGATTCATACACGAAGCCGGAGTTGAGGAAGATCGGCTCGGCCGTCTCCTGGAAGTTGGTGCGGTCAAGGCCGCCGCGGACAGCCTGGGTGTCGGGGCTCCAGCCGGCGGCGTCGGGATTGAAAGTCACTTAGTTCTTTCCGAGGTTGGTGGGCAGTCCGCGGTTTTTCCAGCCGTTGACGGTGCGCTCGCCGTAACGGTCCGGTTCGCCTTCAAAGCCTTCGAGGACGTTGTAGGCGGTGAAGCCGGCCTGCGTGGCGGCGATTGCGGCGGCGATCGAGCGGACGCCTGATCGGCAGAGGAACACCAGTTCGACGCCGGTGTCCTCCGGTGCCTGCTGCTTCAGCTGCTGAATGAATTCCGGGTTGGGGATGCCGCCGGGGAACGTCCACTGGATGAAGAGGGGATCGTTTTCGGTGGCTTTTGTGTCCGGGATGCCGATGTGGGCCCATTCGCCTTCGGTGCGGACATCCACCAGTACCGCGCCCTGTTCCAGTTTGGCCCAGGCGTCCTGCGGGGTCAGGTCTCCGGCGTAGCTCATGCGTGGCCCTCGAAACCTTCGCCGGGGAAGTCGAGGTCGAACTCAAGTTCGTCCACCGCCGTTGCCACAGCGGCGTCCGAGCTGGCGATGGCTGCGGGCAGCACCACGGCCTGCGCCACGATCACGCTGGTGCCGTTGAACGTGGCTGCCGGGCTCCCGTGCAAAACATAGCCATCGGCCAGGGCCGCGGAGATGCGCTCGCAGAACGAGCGGTCGTCGGGGCCGGTGATCAGCCGGTAGGCCAGCTTTTCCTGGGGCAGGTCCTGGGCCGGTTGGTCCTGGCCGGCGGCGGCCGGTTCGGTGGCCAGTGGGGCGGGTGCGTCAGACACGACGGATCTCCTTCTCTCACGCTTGCAGCTCGAATGGGTCGATATGCCGAGTATTCACCTGAGGCACCCCGCCGTGGAAGGAGGGTTGCCGACCGGCCAGTCAGGGCTTGGCACCGGTTCTCATTACTCCCCAAAAACGTAACACTTACGACGGCGGCCCGCACCGCCGTCGTCGTCATCTTCCGTAACGGGACATGGCAGAACGCGGCACTGCCCCCGCGTTTCCGGTGACCCGTACGTGACCCCATATTGCCGTTACAAAAGAACCTGCCGGGAGGATAATGACGGGAGATGAACCGCTGTAACGCCGGATGAAATCAGGCAGCCGTGAATGGATCGAACGGGAATACAGTCAGTCCCATGCTGCACTTCGGTTGGTTTGTGGGTCACGGCTTCGGCGTCCAGGGCTGGGGCACGCCCGGCTACGGCATCGGGTACGACTGGAAAAAACCCGCCCTGTACCAGCAAGCCGTGCGCGAATTTGAGCGGGCCGGGCTGGACCTGTTCATCATCGAGGACTCCCTCACCGTGCCGGACACCTACGGCGGCAGCGCCGAAGTGTCCTTGGCCCAGGCGTCCTTCGCTCCCAAACACGATCCGCTGGCCCTGGTTCCGTACCTGCTCTCCGCCACCGAGCACCTGGGCATTGTTCCCACGGTGAGTGCGTCCTTCTACCCGCCGTTCACCGCGGCACGGCTGCTGGCTACCCTGCAGCACTTCTCCAACGGCCAGGTGGGCTGGAATGTGGTGACCTCCGGCAGCGACCTTGCCGCGCAGAACTACGGCCTGGACCAGCAGATTGAGCACGATCTCCGCTACGAGAAGGCGGAGGAATTCGTGGACGTGGTGCGCAAGCTCTGGCGCAGCTGGGAGCCGGACGCGATCGTGGAGGACGCGGAGGCCGGCATCTTCGCGGACCACACGAAGGTCCACCCGATCAACCACGACGGCGAGTTCTTCAAAGTCCGGGGGCCGCTGAACACGGCGCCGCTGCCCGAGGAGCCGGTCCTGGTGCAGGCCGGGGCATCCCCGCGGGGCAAGGCGTTCGCGGGTGCCAACACGGACGTCGCCATCGCCCTGGCCAGGGGTGCGGACGGCATGAAGGCCTACCGGGACTCGATCCGGGCCGAGGCAGCCGCGGCAGGGCGGAACCCCGACGACGTCAAGGTGCTGTTCGTCCTCAAGCCCACCGTGGTCGGCTCCCGGGCAGAAGCGGACGAGCTCCGGGAGGAGCGGCGCCAACTCACGCAGCGCGACATCGACAGCCAGTTGAACTCCATCTCGTATCTCTCCGTCATCGACTTCAAAAAGTTCGACCTTGACGCCCCGCTCCCTGAACTGACCACCAACAGCAACCAGGGCACCCTGGACCACTTCGCCAAAGCCGGTCCGCCGGGCTCCACACTGCGCCAGCTCCTGCAGGCCCGCAGCGGCGGCGCCGGGGACAGCATCATCGGCACAGCCGAGGACATTGCCGACTACCTCGAGGAGACCGGGGCCCAGGTGGGCGGGGACGGGTTCCTGTTCTCCGGCTTCGTGGACCCGGCCACCGTCCACGGGGTGCTGGACCGCCTGGCGCCCGTGCTGCGGCGCCGCGGGCTGCTCCGGACAAGCTATGGCGACGGCGGCTTCCGCCGGAACCTGCTGGACTTCTAGTCCCATGGGCAACGGCAGCGGAAACTTCCTGATCGGCACGGCGCACCTGCGTGCCAGGGACATCGCCGAGGCCGCGGCTGACCCGGCCGTGAAGTTCGTCCTGAGCACGGACGCGCTGGAGCTGGTCGGGCGCTCGCGGGAGGTGGTGCAGCAGGCCATCGACTCCGGCCACCGCGTCTACGGCCTCAATACGCTGCTGGGTTCCGGGCGTGACACCGCCGTGGAGGAGCAGTCGATCCTCGCCTACCAGGTGCAGGTGGTGCGGTACCACAACAGCGGAGTGGGGGACCTGCTGGCCGCTGACGAGGTCCGGGCCGTCATCCTGGCGCGGCTGGTGGGCTTCAGCCGGGGCGGCTCCGGAGTCCGGCCGGAAACAGCCCGTTTCTACGCTGACATGCTCAACCGGGGCGTGGTCCCCGCCATCCCGCGCGAAGGATCCGTAGGTTCCGCGGACCTCACGCACCTGGCCGCGGTGGCCGCCGTCGCCATCGGGGAGGGACAGGCCGTGGGGGCGGACGGGCAGCTGGTGCCCGGCGGGCAGGCCCTGGCCGACGCCGGGCTGGCCCCGCTGGAACTGGCGCCAGGCGAAGCCCTGGCCCTGGTCAGCTCAAACTCCTATTCCATCGGTGTCGGCGCGCTGGTGCTGCACCGCATCCTGCGGCTCGCCGACCTTGCGGACACGGCGCTCGCACTGTCGCTTGAGGCGACGGCAAGGCACGACGGCGGCGGCAACCTCAGCCCGTTTTCGCCGGCGGTCCAGGCCGCCAAAGCCGTGCACGGGCAAGCGGTCACGGCGGCCCATGTGCTGCGGCTCCTTGAGGGCGGCTGGCTGGAGGACCACACCCGGGAGGTTTCCGTGCAGGAAGCGCTGTCCTTCCGGGCGGCGCCCCAGACCCACGGCGCTGTCCGGTGGCAGGTCACCGCTTTGGAAGATGCCCTGGAGGTGGAGCTCAACGGCCGGGGCGACAACCCGCTCGCCGACGTCGGATCCGGGCGGATGGTGTCCGGCGGGAACTTCCAGCCGATGCAGCTGGCCCTGGCATTCGAGGCGCTGCGCCTGGGGCTTGCCCATCTGGGGATCAGCAGCGAACGCCGGATCGCCAAGCTCTACCCGCCGCAGCGCCGGATCCGCCAGCGGCACCTCGAGGCTGCCAGGAACGGAGCCCCGCTGGAGCCGGAAGAGCTGCCCGGGCTCCTCTGGTACTCGGCCGCCGGCCTGCTGTCCGAACTCAAAGTCCTCGCAGCGCCGGCCACGCTGGGGGCTCCCACGCTGTCCGCCGACATCGAGGACCACTCCACCCTGGCGCCGCTTGCCCTCCAGTTGCTGGAGCGATCCGTGGACGCTGCCGGGAAGTTGCTCGCCATCGAAGCGCTGACCGCCGCCTACCTGCTGGGCGGGGCGGAAGCGCGTGCGGTGCGGCCGCTCGGAAAGGGGACTGCCGCCGTCGTTCACCGTCTGTCCGGCCTCCTGGCCCGGCACCTGCCGGCGGCGGCGCTGGTGGAACAGGCTTCCGCTGAACTGGACGGCTTCCTGGGTGCCGGCTTCTTCGGCCCCGCATTCGACGGCCCCGCATTCGGCGGCCCCGCATTCGACGGCGGCCCCGCCGGCAGCACGGAAAGGCAACGATGAGCACCATGACAGGCACGCGGTTCAGGCTGCAGATGTTGCGGCGGACGCCGCGGCTGTCCTGGCGCAGGTGGGCAACACGCCGCTGGTGCCGCTGGATGTCCTCTCCAAAGGGCTCGGCAGCACGGTGTACGTCAAGCTCGAATCGGATAATCCGGGTGGCTCCATCAAGGACCGGACAGCGCTGAGCATGGTCCGGGCGGCTGAGCGCAGCGGTGAGCTCCGGCCGGGTGCAACCATCGTGGAGAGCACCTCGGGGAACACCGGGATCGGGCTTGCCCTGATCGGTGCCCTGACCGGGCACCCTGTGGTGGTGGTTACCGGGGACACCATCTCATCCGAGAAACTCGCCGCGCTGCACCGTTACGGCGCCAGGGTGGTGGTGACGGACTGGACCGCGCCGTCGGAGTCGCCGGAGAACGCGCGGGCCGTTGCAGCGCGGATCACGGCCGAGAACCCGGACGCCTGGCGGCCGCAGCAGTTCGACAACCCGGCCAACCCGCTGGCCCACTACGAAGGAACGGCGCCGGAGATCTGGCAGCAGACGGCCGGGAAAGTGACGCATTTCGTGGCCGGAATCGGCACCGGCGGAACCATCAGCGGCAACGGCCGGTACCTGAAGGAGAAATCCGGCGGCCATGTGGAGGTGATCGCCGCGGATCCGGTTGGTTCGGTGTACAGCGGAGGCCATCCCGGGGAAATCCTGGTGGACGGCGTGGGGAACTCCTGGCCGGAAGCAGAATGGCCCAAAATCTTTGATCGCGGCGTCGTGGACCGCTTCCTCCGCGTTCCGAACAACGAGGTGTACACCACGGAGCACCGGCTGTTGAACGAGGAGGGCTTGTCCCTCGGGCCCTCCTCCGGGCTGGCCGTGGCGGCGGCCCTGAGGGTGGCGCGTGCCGCACCGCATGGCTCGGTGGTGGTGGCCATTGCGCCCGACGCCGGCAGCAACTACCTGAGCAAGGCTTTCAACCCCGTGTGGCTGGCCGATAACCACATCCGTCTGGCCTCGGAATTCGTGGAGGAATAGGCCGCGTGCTTAGCATTACGACTCGGCTACAACTACAGACAGACAGACCGGTCTCGTTGTACGCTTTTGAAACGTTCGCGGTTCCCGCATCCTCGAATCAGCATGCGGTGTATTCACGGATGGGTCCCGGGCTCAGCCGGGACCAGCACTTATAAAGGAATAGACCATGTCAATGGATGAGACTTCTTTTCCAGCATTGACCGATGGTGAATCGACTGCGTACCGGGGACCCCAGTCGATCCCGCCTTCGGACGCGAGTGATCCGACGATCCGTGGCCAGGCGTGGAACATCATCGAGTCTGTACTGGATGACGCCACTCCGCAGAGCGAGTGGGCGCGCGAGCAGCTGCGCAGCCGGATGGAATCGCACCCGGGTAATCCCGAACGCGCCCTCCTGGAACACCTGATGGCTACGCGCAGCATCACGGACCAGGAGTCGGACGACTCCGAGGAGAACCTGCCCAGCCCCGACCTGCCCGTGCCCGATGAGGACTACGGCGCTACAACGCTGTTCACCCGCCGGAGCAGGCGCCGCATAGAGGCCATTCTCGGTGACAGGATGCTCCTCACCGCGTTCCAGCCCATCCACGAACTGTCCACGCGTGACGTCATCGGTGTTGAAGCGCTGACCCGTTTCGTGAGCGACGACGGCGCCAGCGCCGACCACTGGTTCAACGAAGCCGCGGCCGTTGGCCTTGGGCCCGACTTGGAATTTGCGGCGCTGCAGGCGGCCCTGGTGGCCGCAGAGCAACTGCCGGGGAACGTCTACGTGGCGCTCAACCTGTCACCGGCCACCTGCCTTGACCCGCGGCTCCGGGCGTTCGTGGAGCACTCGCAGCTGGCAGTGGACCGGATCGTTGTCGAGCTGACAGAGCGGCTTGCCGAGGACGAATACGAGCCTGTGGTGAAAGCACTTGCGCCGCTCCGGCTGCGCGGACTCCGGGTGGCTGTTGACGGCGCAGGGGCGGGTTTCGGCTCGATGAGCCAGGTCAAGCACCTCAGCCCCGACATCATCAAGCTCGACCGCAACCTCATCGCGGGAATCGACCATGCCGCCGGCCAAAGAACCCTGGGTGCGGCCATGGTGGAGTTTTCCCGGCAGATCGGCGCGGACCTTGTTGCGGAAGGGATCGAAACCCAGGCCGAGCTGACCGCGGTCATGGACCTTGGGATGGCCTTCGGGCAGGGGTACCTCCTGGGCCGGCCCTCGGTGCAGCCCCTGGACTGGGCAGCCTGGCGGACCTCCGCCGACGAGGAAGCCTTCACCTCGGGATCCGGCGGCCCGGCAAACTAAACCCTCTCGCACTTCCTGCTGGCCGGGACGCGACGCTCTCGCAGTTCCTGCTGGCCGGGACGCTCGAGCGTGCGTGATGACCGCAGGAAATGAGCGAGCGTCGGTATAGTGCCCGCTATGGATGACAAGGCAATTCTGCACAGCTACCTGCGCACCCGGCGGGCGAACCTCCTGGCCAAACTCGACGGCCTGGACGAGTACGACGCGCGGAGGCCGCTGACGCCCACAGGTACCAACCTGCTCGGCCTGGTCAAGCACGTGGCCAGCGTGGAACTCGGCTATTTCGGCGAGGTTTTCGGGCGGCCTGCCCCTATGGACCTCCCGTGGCTTGACGAGAATGCCGAGCCCGACGCCGACCTGTGGGCAGCCGCGGATGAGACCCGGGAACAAATCATTGAGCTCCACCAGTTCTCCGCGGCGCACAGTGACGCCACTATCGACGCGCTGCCGCTGGACGCGCCAGGGGAAGTGCCGTGGTGGCCGGAGGAGCGGAGGCGCGTGTCCCTCCACCAGATCCTGGTGCACATGTGCGTGGAAACGGCGCACCACCTGGGCCACGCGGACATCCTCCGTGAGCTCATCGATGGTTCAGCAGGCCAGCGGCCCGGGGACCCCAACCTGACGACGCGTACCCCGGAGGAATGGGCAGCGCACTGCGCCCGCATCGACGCGGCGGCCCGCGCAGCCGCAGACCACGTGAGCGAGCGTTCGGCGGAAGACCCCGAGAAGTGAGAGAGCGTTCGGGGGAAGGCGCCGAGAAGTGAGAGAGCGTTGGGAGGACGGGGGTGGCGCCCTACTCGATGGTGGCGAACAGCTCGTTGAGTTCGTCGGTCAGCTGTTTCCGCAGGGCGGGCGTGCCGATTTCCTTGCCGTCGATGTGGTTCACGGGGGCCAGCAGCCGGATGCTGGAAATCAGCCAGACGGCGTCGGCGTCGAAGAGGTCCCGAGGTTCCAGCGGGCCGTAGCCGAGCTCCCAGCCCGCGGCCTTGGCGGCGGCAAAAAGCGCGCCCTGTGACGTGCCCGGCAGGATGCCGCTGTCCAGTTGCGGCGTGATGAGGCGGCGCACCGTGCGGGTGCCGCCGGCGCCGTCGTCGGACGTGTCAAGGTGAGCGAGCAGGACCGTGGACGTGGGGCCTTCGAGGACACGGCCGTCGGCCGACGTAAAGATGACGTCGTCCGCCCCCTGGTGGTGGGCGTACCGCAGGGCCGCCATGTTCACCGCGTAGGAGAGCGTCTTGGCGCCGAGCAGCAGCCATGGCGCGCGCTCGCCCACTTCGCTGTCGTAGCCGCGGTCCAGCAGGATGACGTCGATCCCGGTTTCGCGCTGCCTCCGGCCCGCCGCAGGGACAGGCGAAGCCTGGACCCAGCAGGTGGGGGCTGTTCCGCCCTCGGCGCCGCGGGTGCAGATCAGCTTCACCACCGTCTCGTCCTCTGACGGAGTGGCGGCGGGGTGCTGGGAGCGGTACTCGCCGACCGCCGTCGCAATGGCCCGGCGCCAGGCGTCCTCAGCCGGGATGTCAATCTCCAGGGCGGTGGCCGAACCCTGCAGCCGCCGCAGGTGGGCGTCGAGCTTCCGCGGGTTTCCGCCCACGGCCAGCATGGACTCAAAGACGCCGTCGCCCCGGGTGGCGCCCTGGTCCGTGGCCATCAGCTGCGGCTGCGAAGCATCGGCAATCCGGCCGTCGTCGAAGCTGGGATCAAGGAATACGAGCACGGTGGCCGGGGCAGCAGGAGTCATGTCTCCAGCTTATCCTCGGCCCCGGACGCCAGCCGCGGGATAGGCTGTGCTGGATGCCTTCCGGAACCGGTCCGGCGGGGGAAGTAACCGTGGGAGTCTGTCTGTGTTGTGGCCGTTTCCGCTGGTGGGCACCGCGCCTTACTGGCTCGTGCTGGCGTTGAGCATTGTTGACCTGATCATCCGGGTGCTGGCGCTGGGCATCATCCCCGGCAACCGCCGCCCCACCACGGCCATGGCCTGGCTGCTGGGAATCTTCTTTGTGCCCGCTCTCGGCCTGATCCTGTTCCTGCTGTTCGGAAACTTCAAACTCTCCCGCAAGCGCCGGGCCCAGCAGGATGCCGTGAACAAGCGGGTCCGCGCCGGGACGTCCCAGCTGGCCGCCGTCGAAAGCGATTACGACGGCCCGGAATGGGTGGCCTCGGCAGCCGAACTGAACAAGACCCTCGGTTCACTGCCCATGGTGGACGGCAACAGCGTGGAGCTGCTGCCCGGGTACCCCGACTCCATCAAGGCCATGGCCGCCGCCGTCCGCGGGGCCAAGGAGTTCGTCAACGCCGAGTTCTACATCATGAGCACGGACCACATTACGGACGACCTCTTCACCGCCTTGGAAGAGGCTGCGGAGCGCGGCGTCCAGGTCCGGGTGCTGTTCGACCACCTCGGGACCCTGCGGATCAAGGGCTACCGGAAGCTCATCAGGCGCCTCGAGGCAAGCAAGATCCAGTGGCGGCCCATGCTGCCGCTGCGTCCGGTGCACGGCCAGTGGCGCCGTCCGGACCTGCGCAACCACCGCAAGATCATGGTGATCGACGGCGAAATCGCCTTCACGGGCTCGCAGAACCTGATCGAGCCCTCCTACAACAACCCCCGGCACCGCAAAGTGGGGCGCGAGTGGGTGGAGCTCATGGCCTGCCTGCGCGGACCGATTGTCACCACGCTCAACGTGGTGTTCGCGACCGACTGGCTCAGCGAAACGGACGAGTCCCTGGAGGACCAGTTGGCCCACCAGCCGGAGCTGGCGCCGGGTGCCGTGACCGCGCAGGCCGTGCCCAGCGGACCCGGCTTCATCACCGAGAACAACCTGCGGCTTTTCAACACCCTCATCTACTCCGCCCAGCACAAGATCTCCATCTGCAGCCCGTACTTCGTCCCGGATGATTCGCTGCTTTATGCGGTGACGACGGCGGCGCAGCGGGGCGTCGACGTCGAACTTTTCGTCTCGGAAAAGGGGGACCAGTTCCTGGTCCACCACGCCCAGCAGTCGTACTACGAGGCGCTGCTGGAAGCCGGCGTGCGGATCTACCTGTACAAGGCGCCGTTTGTGCTGCATGCCAAGCACTTCACCATCGATGACGAAGTGGCCGTCCTGGGGTCCAGCAACATGGACATGAGGTCGTTCTCGCTGAACCTTGAGGTTTCGGTGATGCTCCTGGGCGCCGACATCGTGGCCAAGATGCGCGCCGTGGAGGACACGTACCGGGGCATCTCCCGTGAGCTGACGCTCGAGGACTGGATGCAGCGGCCCATGGCCGTCAAATACGTGGACAACGTCGCCCGGCTCACGGCCACGCTGCAATAGGGCCAGCCTGGCGCAGGTCAGTCTGGCGGAAACTCCGAGCCCAGCGCAGAGAGGACTCCGTACGCCTTGGTGCGGATTTCGTCATATTCCTCCTGCGGGGATGAATCCGCGGTGATGGCACCGCCGACGCCGAGACTCAGCTCTGCGCCGCCCGCGCCGTCGGCGCTAATCACCAGGGTCCGGATGGCCACTGCCGTATCCATCGCCCCGCTCAGCGAAAAATAGCCGATGGCGCCCGAATAAACCCCGCGCGGCACCTCTTCCAGACGGTCCAGGATGGCCATGGTGCTGATCTTCGGCGCCCCCGTCATGGACCCTGCGGGGAAGCATGCGGCCACCGCTTCGGCACGCGGCAGCCCCGGCTTCAGCTTCGCATCGATGGTGCTGACCATCTGGTGGACCGTGGCGTAGCTTTCGATGGCGCAGAGCCTGCTCACGGTGACTGATCCGGCTATGGCGAAGTGGCTCAGGTCGTTGCGGAGGAGGTCCACGATCATGATGTTCTCGGCCCGGTCCTTGGGCGAGGACTCCAGCTGGCGCCGCAGCTCCTCGTCCCGGGCCGGTTCCGAGCCCCTGGGACGGGTGCCCTTGATCGGCTCGGCGCGCATGCCGCCGTCGGCCGCTATCCGCAGGAAACGCTCCGGTGAGGTGCTGGCGACCGTCAGCTCGCCGAAGCGCAGGTAGCTGGCGAACGGCGCCGGGTTTTTCCGGCGCAGGGCCAGGTACGTCGCCCAGGCGTCCAGCGCGTCCGGTCCGGCGGGGTCGGCCGGATTGGCCGGAACGACGGCGCTGACGGCGGTGGTGAGGCAGACCTCGTAGGTGTTCCCCTCGGCAATTTCATGCTGCGCGTCGGCGATCTTGACCTTGTAGGCGCTTTCGGTGTCGCGGCCCGTGAACGCGGGAGCAGGCTTGCTTCCGGTGCCCATGGCGCCGCCCGCGACGACGGGGCCCGTGCCTGCAGTGCCGACGGTGTCTCCGGTGGGCCCGGCAGCCGCTGCCGCCGCCACCGCCGAGCGGGCGAGTGCCAGCCACTCCGCGGCGTCGGGGGCCTCCAGGGCGAGGAGCCACACGCTGCCTTCGCGGTGGTCCAGGACCACGGCGCGGCCGGCGAAGATCATGGCGGCGTCGGGGGTTTCCGACGAAACGTCGCTGCCGCCGGTTTCGCGCTTGAGTTCGTAGCCCAGATAGCCCAGCCAGCCGAGGGTGAATTCGCAGGCGTAGCCCTCCGGCGGCCGGAGCGCGCGGCGGCCCCAGACGCCGTCGAGCCAGCGGAAGAACGGCCCGGCGGTGGCCACCGTGGCGGTGCCGATGGTCAGCCGGGTCACGCCGGAACGGTGCCGGACGTCCTGGCCGAACCTCCCGCCGTCGTCGGCCAGAATGCTGAAGCGGCTGCGTTCGGCGGGCAGTCCCTCCGTCCGAAGCGAGGAGTCCAGCCACACGGCGTGCGGCGAGCGGCCGTAGAGGGTGTGGAAGAGCCGCGCGGCATCAGGCACGCAGTCCAGCCGCTCGGCATGCAGTTGAAGGCCGAGGCGTGCCGAGAGCTCCGGCAACAACACGGCAGCGAGGGCCGGCAGGTGCAGCAGCGCCTGGAGGACGTCGTCCGGGGCGGTGCCGTCGGCCCGGTTGAGCACCCGGATCTGGGCATGGTCCGGCACCGGATCCGTTGCCAGCCACTCATCCTCCTGCGCTGCCCACAAGTCCCAGAAGGGTTCGTATGTGCTGCCGTCGCGCGCCAGCGCCCGGGTACGGCGGTCGTCGTCGGAAGACTCCGACCAGATCACGGCGTCCAGCATCGGACGGGCGGAGGCCGCGGCGGCACCTACGCCCTCCACTATTACGATCTCTGCCGGCAGTGTGGTTCGCGCCGGGCCGTCGTAGTGCTTCTCCCAGTCCCAGCTGACCCAGTCGGCAGCATCGCCGCGGCTCAGGGGCGCCAGGACAGTGGTGACATAGCGCTCGATGCCCGCCGCCAGCCCGTTCCAGCCGGGATAGACGTCCTCCAGATGGAACAGCGAGACTTTGTGGTGCTCCCGCAGCCGCGCGGCAAGTTCGATCGCGAGGGTGGTCTTTCCTGCGCCGGACCGGCCATCGACGGCAATGATCACGGGTGCGGGGGTCATGAAATAGAGCGTACCTGCTGCCCGGACCAGTTCTGTTGCTGGAGTTCCTGCCGGGCATGGCCCACGATTCCGGGGACGGCGGCCTTGATGAGGTCCCACGTGACGTCAAAGTCGGCATGGCCGCCGTACCAGGGGTCTTCGATGCCCTGGTCCAGGAGGTCGCGGCCGGCCACTGCCGGATCGAAGCTGCGCAGCATCCGGATCCGGGCCAGCGCCTCCCCGTCGGGTGCCGTCGCGCGCAGCCAGCCGTAGTGGTCCACGTCAAGGGCGAGGATCAGCTGGCGGTCGCGGAACCACTCGGGGCGCCACTCCCGCGCAATGTGGCGGTCCGAGGCGAGTTGATGGGCTGCCAGTTTGCGGGCGGCCCGGGGATCGATGGGGCGGCCGGCCTCATAGGCTGTGGTTCCGGCGGAATCCACGACGACGGCGCCGGCGAGCCCCGCTGCTGCGAAGGCCTCGGCCAGCATCAGCTCGGCCATCGGGGACCTGCAGATATTTCCGGTGCAGACCGCGATGATCCGGTATGGGCTCGACATTGAGGACATGGAGCAAGCATGGGGGATGGTGCCCCCTCTTGGCTAGTCACAGGCTGTCCGCATTACGGGCAAGTCATTATCGTTTCGGATCCTGTCATATTTGTCGGGATCCAGCCGCGGGTGGGAACAGATTGAGCGGCATCTCAGTTATCAGTATGAGGAAAGAAAAATGAGCACTACATGTACTGCACTGGTCATTCCGGTCCGGTTGGGTGACGCACTGAGAACCGTGACCATTGATGCGACGACCGACACCCTTCAGCAGCTGGTGGGGGGACACCTTGAATCCGTCAGCCGCGGCGACTGGCACGTCTACCTCAACGCTGAAGGCCACCTGATGAACCTGCCGCCGAACATCCGGGCGGCCGAACTCATCCGCGAGGCGGGGCTCGACCTGTCCGATGCCGCCCGTGGCACGGCCGTGTTCCTGGGGCGGACGGAGCGCGGCGGCGAAGCGGACGTTCCGGAGCACCTCCTGCGGCGCGCTGCGGAAATGTTCGGGTCACCGCTGGCTGCCTAGGCCGGACGCCTGTTCAGATGCCAAACAGCTGTGCCGCCAGCGCATAGATCCCCCACAGGCCGGCGGCCAGGAGAAGGCCCAGATAGCCGAGCACAAGCCTGGTGTCGCGGAGGTAGCAGTTCGACTTCTTCAGGCCCCTCCGGCGTGCTTTCCAGTAGCCCGCGAACCCGATGGCCGCGAACACGGCCAGGGCCACGGGGCCGGTCAGCCAGCCCAGCAACGCGATCGTGGCGAAGATGCAGAGGCGGAGCGGATCGAACGGGGCGGCATCCGGCGGGGCGCCGTCCCGGTGCGGCACCAGTTGCGATGGCAGCGGCCCGGCTGCGATGCGCCGGGCGTCCGAATCGGAACTCATCGTCATCCTCCCTAATTCGTCCTAGAGCTGGCGCACCGGGAGCAGCTGCTGACCCGTGGCAGTGCTCATCCGCTGTCTGGACAGGGCCGGCCACGCCTGCACTGCGCAGAAGGGGGCGCACTGGTGACCACCGGCGTCGCTCTTGGTTCCCACGTGGACACAGCACTGCGTGAGCCGTTCCTCGATCATTGTGGAAATATCCATGAACGGCTTCACCATGATGCGGGTGACGCGTTCAGCGAGGAGCCGGCGCAGCCGCTGCTGCTGGCCCGGGAGCTTGCCGGCCGCCAAGGTGGTGAGCGTGCCGATGCCGAGGTCGCACTGCGTGCAGATATTCTTCCAGAGGTCCGCTGTCCGCGGGTGGGACAGCGACGACTGTTCGCTCAGCAGGTCGAGCAGAGATGATTTCATGAGGTTGCGCAGTTCAAGCGGGATCGCGCTGTCGGCAATGCGGTTGGCGATGCTGTCCGGGTTGAGCTCCAGCCAGGCGAGCAGCTGGTCGTGCCCGATGAGGGCGGTCAGGGAGCGCCAGACCCCGGAGTCGTCCTTCAGCATGTAGCCCACGGACGCGCAGTGCGGATGCGAGCACGGAAGGGCCGTCAGGTCATGCCACGAGACCACGCCGTTGGTTTGCCCGGCCAGCCGGGCAAGGACGCCCGTGTGGGTGAGCCGGTCCAGGGGGTCGATGCCGTGGCCGCGTCCGGAACCGAACACGGGCTGCAGGGCGACTCCACCCACGAACGGGGTTTCCAGGGCGCGCATGACGACGTCACCCACCTCGCCGTCGTTGACGCCGAGGGTTGCCGTCATGGTCAGGGTGGTGAAGATGCCCGCCTCGGACAGGCGCGAGATTGCCGCATCCTTGTAGCGGGTCAGATCACCGCCGCGGTGGTGGATCGACGCCTCCTTGGAGGGGCCGTCGTACTGGAGGTACACCTCCACCCGGTCGCGATGCTTGGTCAGCAAGGCGAGCAGCTCGTCGTCGGTCGCGATCAACATGCCGTTGCTGTTCACCATGATCCGGACGATCGGCCGCGCGACAAGTTCCTCCAACAGCTCGGCGAGATGGGGGTAGAGCGTGGGCTCGCCGCCCGAGAGCATCAGCACGTCAAGGCGGCCGTTCTCCCGGGCAAGGCGTGCGTCGACGTTCGCGAGTACCTCGGTGAGGGGAGCCACCCCCTGCAACTGCGGGCCGGAGGAGGTGAAGCAGGTGGGGCAGCGCAGATTGCAGTGCTCGATGATGTCCTGCAGCAGGATGCAGGTGTGCTGTGTCTGCATGGCCGGAAGGCCATAGGCGTACGCCTCCGGTACCGGCCGGTAGTTGTCCGCCTGGTCGGGGATGTGCTGTTTGGTGGGTGCCTGCCACTTCTCCAGATACCTGAGGATTTCGGGGGATTCGTCGTACAGGGTGCGCACCAGGCCGTGGTCGGGGCAGCCGCGTTCGAGCCACACGCGGTCGTCACGGACAAGCAGCACCCCGGACAGGCGCCGCACCTGGGCGAGCGGCGGGTTGGTCTCGTGGCAGCGGGGGCAGAACGCCGTGACATACCGGTGGATGCGGTCACCGCGCAGCGGCTGGCCAGGGCCGGGCAGCGCCCGTCCCGAAGCAAAAGGTGACGGATTCATCTCAGGCCTCCCATCTGGGTTAGGGCGCCGACGCAGAGCCCGCCGCCCAACAGGACAAAAATTCCGAGGCCAATCAGAAGCCCCGCGCCGAAACGCGACGTGCGGCGCCGGATGGCCAGCAGGATAGCGACCAGCAAATAGAGGACGATCGGAATGAACGCGCCCAGGCCTCCGAGGCCGAAAGAGCCCAAAGCGTAGGGTCCGACGGCCATGAGGGATCCGACATAGACCACATAGAGCACCAAGGCGCCAAGGACGACGCCGAGCGCCATGGATCCTCCCGCCGGCTCCTGGGGCGTCCCGTGCTTAGGCGGCCGAGGCGGAGGCGGAGATTGGTGCGGGGGCAGGTTCGGGGGAACGTCAGGGTTGTCCTCGCTCATGCCACTCTTCCTTTCAACTCAGGACGGACCGGTTTCCCGAACACCCGCCGCATGCGCCAGATCAACAGGGGCAGGACCGCCAGCAGGAACCATTGCGGGCGGCTCATTCCCAGCCAGAGCACCTCGTTGCCGCGGACAAACTCCACGCCGAACCTGACGAGCGCGTAAGCGGTCACGTAACAGATGAAGAGGTCACCGGGGTGTGCGAGGCGATCGCGAAAGCGCCACATGACGGCGAACGCGGCAGCATGGAAGACGATTTCGTAGGCAAAGGACGGATGGAGCCCGGCCCCGGAGGGGCCGCCGAGCAGCGCAGCCTGCGCCGGGGTGAGTGCGATTCCCCAGGCGCCCCCGGTCGGAGTACCCGGCAGCTCCGTGAGGAGGCAGCCGACCCGTCCGAGGACCATCGCCAGTGCGACGGCGGGTGCGAGCAGGTCACCCGTGGACTCGCGGTAGCCTGTGAGCCGTTTGCCCAGATGGACGCCAAACCATGCACCCACCAAGCCTGCCAGGATGCTGCGGTCGCCGTTGCCCCACCAGTCCGCCAGGGAAACCTGCGTGGAAACATCCCACGTGAGGACGCGTGAGCCGATGGCTCCGAAGGCGACGGCGAAGCCCGCGATGGGCCAGAGGCGCGGATCAGTAAGTCCGCGGCGGCGCTTCTCATAGGCGTAAAACAACAGGGCTGCGAAGATTCCCAGCCCTGTCAGAACGCCGTGCACAAGCCCATCTCCCGCGAAGGGAAGCCCGATCATGAGCAGAGTGTAACAGCGGGTACTCAGGCTGCTTTGACGACGGGAAGTTCATCCCAGTGAGTCGTATATCTGGGTGAGAGCATGGTGCGCTGCATGGACCAGTCCGGGCCTCCGCGGATGCCGGCGTGGCCCAGCCCCACGGAACCCCTGCCGTACCGGCGGCTGACCTCTTCCAGCAGCGTTCCGATGCCGCGTTCCTCGTGGGGGTTCGCAAATGCCGGCAGCGGCGACTGCTGACCCGTGGGCCTCAGGTCGGTGACCATGATGCCCGCACGGACGTACTTGGTGCCTTCCTGGATCCGGGGCAGCAGGGTGTGCGAGGCACGGGTCAGCAGCACGGGATCCGCGGTGGGCATGGGCAGCGTAACGCAGACGGTGGGGTAGGACGTGTCCTGGGGGTTGTAGTGCGACGTGCCGGCGAAGGCCGTGAGGACCTTGGCCTGCAGGCCGTGCTTGGCCAGGCGGGCACTGGCCTGCTGGGCATAGACGCTCATGACCTGCCGAAGGTCCGCCGCGGTGGTGAGGGGCGTGGAGAACGACCGGCTGAAGATGAGCTGGTCACGTCCGATCCGCTCTTCCTCCAGGGGGATGCACGCGGTGCCCTGCAGTTCCAGGACAGTGCGCATCAGCACCACTGAGAAGCGGTCCCGGATCCTTACGGGATCGGCGCGGGCGAGGTCCAGGATGGAATGGATGCCCATGCCGTTCAGGCGTTTGGTGAGCCGGCCGGCCACGCCCCAGAGCTCAATGACGGACAGGCGGGCCATCAGCGCTTCGCGGGCAGGTGCCGGCATGGCGTCCCAATGGCACACGCCGCTGAGGCCGGGGTTGTTCTTGGCCCATTTGTTGGCCAGCTTCGCGAGGGTTTTGGTGCCGGCAATCCCCACGCAGACCGGGACCCCCACGTTGCGCCGGACAACGGCCTTGATGGTCTGGCCGAGCCGCAGGAGTTCGTCTGGAGTGCCTTTGACGCCCAGGAAGGCTTCATCGATGCTGTAGACCTCAAGCCAGGCCGAATAGCGGCCCAGAAGCTCCATGACCCGGGCGCTGATGTCCCCGTAGAGCTCATAATTGCTGGATTTTGCCACCAGCCCCCATTCCTTGGCGCGCGGAGCGATCTTGAACCATGGTTCCCCCACGCTGATTCCAAGTGCCTTGGCTTCCGGGGACCGGGTGACCGCGCAGCCGTCGTTGTTGGACAGGACAACCAGCGGGCGGCCTTCCAGCGACGGGTCGAATGCCCGTTCCGCCGATGCGTAGAAGCAGTTGACGTCCACCAAGGCGATCTGCCTGATCGCGTCCGTTGCCTGCATGTCCCGCGCACTAGACATGGTGCAGGCACCGCGTGGCCACGCCCCAGATGACCAGGTCAGACAGCGCTGGAACGCGGAGGTCCGGATAGCGGGGGTTGTCCGCCTGAAGCAGCACTCCGGAGGCTGTGATCCTGAGCCGTTTGATGGTCAGCTCGCCGTCCAGGACGGCGATGACCACTGAACCGTCCTTGGGGCGGAGGGCGCGGTTGACGATCAGTTCGTCGCCGTCGCTGATCCCGGCCCCTTCCATCGAATCCCCGGACACCCGAACGATATAGGTGCTGGTGATGTCCTTGATGAGGTGTTCATTGAGGTCGATCCTGCCGTCAAAGTAGTCCTGCGCCGGCGAGGGATAGCCCGCTGCGACCGGCACTGGAGAGATCAGCACTGACAGCAGGGACGTGCCCGCATCTATCACACGGGGACCGATAACTATGCCCACAACACACCTTTATTCGAATATATGTTCGATAGATTCAGTGTAGACCCTGGCCCTGACATTGGATATTTCCGCTCTCTGCGCCAGGTGCCGTTCCTCCGACGTGGTTCCACGCGTTGAAGCTGAAGCCTGCTTGGATCACAGGCCCCTCCAGTTCACTCCAGGTGCGTCCGGTTAGGCGGTGTCGATCCAGTAGCGGCGCTTACCGTTACGCGTGTCTTCGTAGGCGCCGCCGTTCTTTTCGATGGTCGCCCGGGAACCTGCGTTACTGACATCGCAGGTGAGGAGAACCCGGGGGATTCCCAATTCCCGGGCGATCGGCAGGGCGTCGGCCAGCGCACTGGCTGCGTGGCCGCGACGCCTGGCGGAGGGCCGTACGCTGTAGCCGATGTGCCCGCCCTCGTTGAGGAGGAAATCGTTCAGTTCGTGCCTGATGGCGAGCGAGCCGAGGAACGTGCCGCCTTCTACGATCCACAAGTATGTGCAGGGCACGTGCCCGGTCCTCCGCGGAGTCTCCGGCAATGCATCCTTGACGAGCGCGTCGACAAAGCGGCGGAACACCCCGGCCTCCCTGAGTTCTTCCAGGGGCCAGCCTTCCGCGCCGCCGCCGTCCCGGCGGGCGCCGCCGAATTCTGCGGATCCTTCCAGCCAGGACGATTGGTAACTGACTTCCGGAGCGATAAGGAGAGGCATCACAAGATCGTATTCGAAGGGCACCGCAACGTCCGCTAACTGGCGTCCGGCGATTGCGGGCCAGCGCTTCAGTGGCTTACCCGGTAACGCACGTGGGTGACGAGGCTGGTCCCGCCCACTTCGGTCGGCTCCAGCTTGAGGTTCCCGACGCCGTCCAGCAGCCGCTCGCCTGCTCCCAGGATGATCGGCGCGATGTGGAGCCGCAGCTCGTCGATCAGTCCCGCTGAAAGGTACTGGCGGGCGGTCTGTGCTCCGCCGGCAATGGCGATGTCCTTGCCGCCGGCGGCCTTCCGCGCCTGGTCCAGGGCCGATTCGATCCCGTCGGTCACGAAGTTGAACGTGGTGCCGCCCTGCATTTCCAGGGGCTCGCGTGGATGATGCGTGAGTACGAATACCGGTGCGTGATAGGGCGGCTCCTCGCCCCACCATCCGCGCCAGTCCTCACTCCAGGCCCCGGGCCCGGGGCCTGCGAACATGTTCCGTCCCATGATGAAGGCGCCCGCGGCGAGGATGCCTTCGCGCGCCGCTGCGTTGGACTCGGCCTCTTCGAACTGCCACCTGTGCAGGACCTCTCCGCCTTCGCCGAGCGGTTCCGCCAGGCTTTGGTTCGGTCCGGCGAGGAAGCCGTCAAGGGAGATGGTCAGATCGCATGTGACTTGGCTCATTCGCCCATGCTACTGGCGGGTTCCAGTAGACGCGATGGTGTCCCCGCGGAAAAGGCCCCCGCCCGGAAAATATCCGTGCGGGGGCCTTCGGCGGTTCCGGCCGGGCGGCGGGTTTAGCGGGCCGAAGCCGACTGCAGCGACGCTTCCCGGGCAGCCCAGGCGGCGTAGCTGCCGTCGAGCTCCACGACGTCGTACCCGGCGTGGCGCAGCGTGCTGGCCGCCACCGAGCTGCGGACGCCGCTCTGGCAGTAGGTCACGACGGTGCCGCCGGTGGGGAGCTGGTCCAGGTTCCACAGGACCCGGCCCCCGCTGAGCTGTTTGGATCCGGGGATGTGCCCGGCCGTGTGTTCGGTGCGGTTGCGGACGTCGAGGACAACCGCGGCGTCGAAGCCTTCGAGTTCCTCGGGCTGGATCAGGCGCGGTGTGGCTGCGGGCAGGCCGTCGATGCTGGTCACGTAGCCCCCCACGTTGTCGATACCGACGCGGACCAGATGGTCCCACATCTCCTGCGCCTGCTCTTGTCCCGACGCCAGCAGCACCAGCGGGCGGCTGTCCCGTTCAGGGTCAACGGCCCATGCTCCGAAGCTCGCAACGGACTTGCCGGCGGGGATGTTCAGGGCGCCCGCTACGGTGCCCTGGTGCACCGCGGTGTTGGGGCGGGTGTCCACGAAGGTCGCCTTGTTCGCCGCCAGGTCGCGGACGACGGCGGCCGTGTCCAGTTCCGTGAGCGGGGCGCGTTCGCCCATGACGGCAGGGCCCTGGCGGTTTTGGCGCTTCATGCGGCCGAAGTAGGCGTGCGCGTCGGGCTGTCCGTCGAGCAGTTCGTCGATGAAGCCCTGCTCGTCGTTGGCGGCCAGGTAAGGGCCCCACCACGCGTACAGCCGCTCGTAGCCGACCGTCGACGACGGGATGGCGCCGAGGGCCTTGCCGCAGGCGCTGCCGGCGCCGTGCCCCGGGTAGACCTGGACGAAGTCCGGCAGCGTAAGGAACTTGTCACGCAGGCTGGTAAACAGCTGCCTGGCGCCTTCGAAGCGGGTGTCCACGCCACCTGCGGCCTCGTCCAGGAGATCGGGACGGCCAAGGTCACCGGAGAATACGAAGTCCCCGGAAAGCAGGTAGCCGGGTTCGGAGCTGAACGCGCCGTCCGTGATCAGGAAAGACAGGTGTTCCGGCGTGTGCCCCGGGGTGTGGAGCGCCTGGACGGTGATGTTGCCGATGGTGATCTTGCTGCCGTCGAACAGGCGCTCGCCGTCGAATCCGTACTGCCAGTCCGGGCCGCCTTCGCCGGAGACGTAAATTTTGGCGCCCGTTGCGGCAGCCAGTTCGCGGGTGCCTGAGAGGTAGTCGGCGTGGATGTGGGTCTCCGTGACAGCCACGATCGTCATGCCGTTGGCCGCGGCGAGGGAGCGGTAGGTGTCGATGTCGCGGCGGGCGTCGACAACAACTGCCTCACCCTTCCGCTGGCAACCGATGAGGTAGCTGGCCTGGGCGAGGTCTTCATCGTAGATGCGCTCGAGAAGCATGGGGTTCTCCTTCGTGAAAGTTTGAGGGGTTCCTGGCTGGTTCCCCGTTGGTCTACTCAAAATCATAATACCCCTGGGGGTATATGCAAAACGGTCTGCCGCCGTGGTTCCTTGACCCTCAGCGGGTTGCGCGGGTAGGTGAAATACTGCGCATCGGCTGACGGCTATTCGTCAGGACTGCTGCTGCGCCGCCTGCGCACGGACTGCGGCCATGTCCAGGTTCTTGATGCCTTGGATCACCTGTTCCAGCCCTGCCGCGTTGAGGGCGCCCGGCTGGGAGAAAACCAGCGTCCTGTCCCGGAAAGCCATCAGCGTGGGGATGGACGTGATGCCGGCAGCGGCCGCGAGGCCTTGCTGCGCTTCCGTGTCCACCTTGGCAAAGGTGACGTCCGGGTGCTTCCGGGAGGCGGCATCGTAGGTGGGGGCGAACATGCGGCAGGGGCCGCACCAGGCGGCCCAGAAATCAATGAAGACAATGTCGTTGTCCTCAAGCGTCCGGGCAAGCGATTCTTCCGTGATGTCGATGGTTGCCATGGCTGAATTCCTTACTTGTGGCTGGTGGAGCGGGTGGGGAGTCCTGCGCGGCTCCATGCGATCATGCCGCCGGTCATCGTGTCCGCGCTGAATCCGGCGGCATTGAGGGCATCTGCCACCCGGGCGCTGCGGTTGCCGCTGCGGCAGACCACAATGACCTGAACATTGGGGTCCAGCTCGGACAGGCGGGCCTGCAGCTGCCCCATGGGGATGTGCAGGGCTCCAGGGATCATGCCTTCGATGACTTCGAAGTCTTCGCGGACGTCGAGGATTTGGGCGCTGGCGCGCTGCAGCTCGGTTTCGGTGACGGTAATTTCTGCCACGGCGGGGTTCCTTTCCGGAGTGTGGGTTGAGTGTTTAGCGGACCGGTTCGCCGGCCTGGCGCCAGGCCCCGATGCCGCCGCGGAGCGAATACGCTTCGTAGCCCTGGCTGGCGAGCAGCCGCGCGGCTGACGCCGAACGGACTCCCGACTGGCACATCGCGACGACTGGCCGGCCCTTCTGCAAGCCGGCTGCGCCGGTCTGCAGCCTGTCCAGGGGCAGGTGCTTGGCCTGAGGTGCGTGTCCGCTCCGCCATTCCTGCGCGGAACGGACGTCAATCAGTACCGCCCGGGATGCGAGGAGCTCCTTGGCTTCGGCCACTGAGACGGTTTTATAGGGTTTGCTGAAAGCCTTCTTCAGCGAGTTGATGAAGCCCATTCGGGTACTCCTTTTTGCGGGACGGGGGCCGGATCGGCGGATACCGGTCAGGCTGTGACGGTGCTAGCCGTAACCCAGGCGGCGACGGCGAAAATCAGAACAGCAAACGAGACGCGGACGTGCCTGTCCTTGAGGAAACGGGCCAGACGCGCTGCGGCGAGTGAGCCCAGGATTGCGGGGACCGTGAAGGCCAGGACCGTTGACCACTCGATGGTGAAGCCGGCGGCGTGGGCCCCGAAGCCTGCCGCGGAGTTGATGACAATGATGGCCAGGGACGATGCGACGGCCTGCTTCATGCGCAGCCCCAGGAAGAGGGTGAGGGCCGGCGTGATGAGAAATCCGCCGCCGACTCCCAACAATCCGGTGAGGAAGCCGACCAGCAGTCCGACTCCGACCGCCTTGGGGGCGCAGGAGCGGAAGGCCCGGGCGGGTCCGGTGCTGCAAGTTCCCTCTACTTCGCTGGTGCGCATCAGCATGCGGATGCCGGCAACCACCATGATGCCCGCGAATGCGAGCATCAATACGTTCGGATCCAGGAGGCGACCCACGACCGCGCCTCCCCACGCCGCCGGAATGCCGGCGGCGCCGACCAGTAGGACAACGGGCCAGTTGATGCCTTCGCGGAACCGGGGCAGGAGTGCCGCCAGCGAAGAGAGGCCGACTACCAGCAGGGAGGTAGGGATGGCCTCCGCGGGGCTCAGGCCCACTCCGTAGACCAGGGCAGGGACGGCGATGATGGACCCGCCGCCCCCGACCACCCCGAGCACAATCCCGACGAGCAGCCCCAGTGCCAAGGCTGGAATCATGCCGCCTGTGTCCGGCCCTGAGCGGTCTGCTCCACCGCGGCGGGCAGCTGCAGGATGGCGGATTCGCGGGTGGGCTCCTTCGCCGCCCTGTTCCAGGGCATAGCCGAGATCGCCTGGCCCATGGCGCAGGTATTGGTCGCGGCCGAGAAGGTCAGGCCCGTGCCGATGGCGCCCGCGAGCAGTCGGATCTTGGGCGAGACGAATTTCCCGCCGGCCAGTCCCAGCACCACCAGGGACCCGGCAGCGAGGCGGACCTGGCGCTCCAGGTCCCAGCGGGCCTTGCCGCGGACAACATCGCCGCCGGCGGCCGCGAAGCCCGGCACGCCGCCGGTCAGGACATAGGCGGTGCCGATGCCTGCTCCGCCGAGTCGCTGCCGTGCCTGCTCTGCCCGTGCGCCGGACTGGCAGACGAGAACAACGCGGCTTCCGAGACGGGCGGCAAGTTCGTCGGTGTGCTCGGAAAGCAACGGAAGCGGAACGTTGTACGAACCGCGGATGTGCAGGGACTCGAATTCTGCGGCCGAGCGTACGTCGATCACCACGAGGTCCTTGTGTTCCTGAAACCAGCTCTGCAGCGTTTGCGGGTCCAGGGCGGTGACTGAGGGGGCGGCTGGTGAAGCGGAGGCGGAGGGGCGTGTCATGGATGTCCTTTCAAAGCGAATCAGCCGAAAGCTGGATACCCCACCGAGTATTACAGATACCCCCAGGGGTAGTCAAAAACACCCCCGGGGGTATAGTCTTGGACTCAAGCAACCCCTTATCGGAGGCATCATGGAACTCGATTCAACCGACCTCATCCCGGTCATCAACCGGCTCAAGCGAGCCCAGGGGCAGCTGTCCGCGGTGACCCGAATGCTGGAAGAAGGGCGCGACTGCAAGGACATCGTCACTCAACTCGCTGCCGTCTCGAAGGCGCTGGACCGTGCGGGATTTGCCATCATTGCCAGCGGCCTTGAGCAATGCATCGTCCGCAAGGACGCAAGCATGAACACCAAGGACCTGGAAAAGCTCTTCCTGTCCCTGGCCTGACCCGCATTCAAGCCGCCAACCGCCCATGCAAAGCCATTCGTCAAAAAAAATAGGAGACCCCATGACCTACACCCACACTGTCACCGTCCCGCTGTCCTGGAGCGACGCCGTTGAACGGACGCGAGAAGCGCTCGCCGGACAAGGTTTCGGCATTCTGTCCGAGATCAATGTCCGTGCGACCTTCGAGGCCAAGCTCGGCGCCGAAGCCGCCGACGCGCTTGGCGACTACGTCATCCTGGGTGCCTGCAACCCTGCCCTGGCCAGCCGTGCGCTTGCCGCCGAGCCGGACCTTGGCGCGCTGCTGCCGTGCAATGTGGTGGTGCGCCGCGGCAAGGATGCTGAGGTGACCACCATCCAGGCCATAGATCCGCAGACCATGGTGCAGCTCAGCGGCAGTCCGGAGGTGCGGGACGTGGCAAACGACGCCGACGCCCGGCTGCGCGCCGCGCTGGCCGCCCTGGAAGCGCAAAGGGCAGTGTAGGCGGCGGCGAAAAGGCTCGGGAACGGCGGGCCAGGGCGTGGGCCGAGGTTATTTTGGTCACGCTTTCTGCGTCCTGCCGGGATCCTGCATTCGCTGCCTTCATACTGAGATTGACGCGGTGATGTCCGGCGCCAAACGAGTCAGGAGGAAGAGCATTGAACACTGTGATGACCGTAGTGACAAACGAGTATTTCCCTGCTGCGGCGGTGCTCTTTGGTGTAGTGCTTTTCTGGACGGTCGCCTTCTTCGGCGGCCTGTCACTTCTCAGCACGAACCAGCCGCCCATTGCAACACTCACGTGGCTGCTCTTCGTCTACGCCGCCGCCGTCCTGTCGCCGCTCGCGGGACTCCTGGCCATGGTTGACCTCGTCCGCCGCTGGTGGCGGAACCGCTCCGCCCGTGCAGCCGGCCGCGTGGCCGGGACCAAGTCTGCCTGACGGAACCGAGGGAAAACGGGTAGCGTCCACTCGCACGCGGCGGGGCGTAATCTCCTAAAATTGTTATGGGGCCGGCGGCGAAAAGCCCGCTGAGACCCGGGCTGTCCCCAGTCGCCGTCGGCCCTTTCGAACGGCGTGATTACGCTGTGGGGCGGGATGCCCGGCGGTCGCGCGGCGCCAATTCTCCTTCGCTGCCCACCTCCGCTGCGCGCACAGTCAGTGGGCTGCCCCATCCCCAGGAACCAAACCATGACATCCGGAAGTCCCTTCCCGCAGCGGCGCCCCCGCACCAGTGATGCGATAACCCTGGGCCTGCGGCAGAACCTTGCCCAGTTCATGATGCTGGTGGCAGTCAATGCCCTGGTTGGCGGAACGCTGGGGCAGGAGAGGACCGTGCTGCCCCTGCTTGCAGGAGAAGTCTTCAAGCAGGACCTGTACACCAGTGCCTTGACTTACATCCTGGCGTTCGGCGTGGCCAAAGCCGCCACCAACTACTTCGCCGGCACCTTGTCAGACCGTTACGGCCGCAAGCCGGTCCTCGTGGCAGGCTGGCTGATCGCGCTGCCCGTGCCGCTGATGCTGATCTTCGGGCCGTCGTGGGGGTGGATCGTGGCGGCCAATGTCGTCCTCGGCATCAGCCAAGGACTGACCTGGTCCACCACGGTGATGATGAAGATGGACCTCGTGGGCCCCTCTCGCCGCGGCCTGGCGATGGGCCTCAACGAGGCGGCCGGCTACCTCGGCGTCGCCGGGACCGCACTGGCCACCGGCTACATCGCCTCCACCTACGGGCTGCGTCCGGGCCCCTTCCTGCTGGGCGCTGCGTTCATCGCCGTCGGCCTGGGCCTTTCCGTGTTCTCCGTGCGGGAGACCCATCACCACGCCAGGGCCGAGGCCGTCGGCCACGTGGCAGTCCATGAGGGGGCGCACGCGCAGCTGGGCAACCGTGAAGTGTTCACGCTGACAAGCTTCCGCGACAGGTCGCTATCGTCCGTGAGCCAGGCGGGCATGGTCAACAACCTCAATGACGGCCTGGCCTGGGGCCTGTTCCCCGTCCTCTTTGCGGCCGCCGGATTGACGATTGAACGCATCGGCATCCTCGCGGCCGTGTACCCGGCCGTATGGGGTGCCGGCCAGCTGGTGACTGGCGCGCTGTCGGACCGGATCGGACGCAAGCCCCTGATCGTCGGCGGCATGCTGGTGCAGGCAATCGCCCTCGGCATGGTGGCCTTCGGTGCAGGCTTCGAAACCTGGCTGGCCGCGGCAGTGTTGCTTGGCGCAGGCACTGCCATGGTCTACCCGACATTGCTGGCCGCAATCGGCGACGTTGCCCACCCCGAATGGCGGGCCAGGTCGGTGGGGATCTACCGGCTGTGGCGCGACGGCGGCTTCGCCGTCGGTGCCCTGTTGTCCGGCATCATCGCCGATGCCTTTGGCATTCCCGCGGCGGTCGCCGTCGTCGCCGTCCTGACCGGGGTGTCCGGGATTGTGGTCGCTGTCCGGATGCGCGGCGGCGATCACAAGCCCGTGTCCCGCTAGGCCGGTTCTTGAGGCGGGTGTTCCCGCGGCCGCAGGGCTAGACTTCAAGTGTGCACACTGGTGCACGTGTGCACTTGAGGAATGTGAAATGCTGACGGTCCTTCGGAACAGAGTCTTTGCGCGGATGTTCGGCGCCCAGATCGTAGCCCTGGCGGGGACGGGCCTGCTGACCATCGCCCTGGGGCTACTCGCCTATGATCTTGCCGGAAGCCACGCCGGGGCCGTCCTGGGAACTGCCCTCACCATCAAAATGCTGGCCTATGTTGGCCTCGCCCCGGTGATCACCGCCATCGTGGCCCGCCTGCCGAAGAAGCCGGTGCTGATCGGGGCTGACCTGGTCCGGGCGGCCATGGCCCTGTGCCTGCCGTTCATCACGGAAACGTGGCAGATCTATGCGGTGATCTTCCTGCTTCAGTCCGCGTCCGCAACATTCACCCCGGCGTTCCAGTCGTTGATCCCGCTCATCCTGAAGGATCCCCGGGACTACACCTACGCCCTTTCGCTGTCCCGGCTCGCCTACGACATGGAAGCCCTGGTCAGCCCGGCCGCGGCCGCGATGCTGCTGACCGTGATGAGTTACCACGAGCTGTTCATCGGCACTGTGGCCGGGTTCCTGATCTCCGCGACCCTGGTTGCCGTTACGGCCGTACCCCGGCCCGGGGCGCCCGGTGAACCCCGGCCGTCCTTGTGGCACCGGACCACCCTGGGAACGCGGATCTTTTGGCGCCACCGGAGGCTGAGGTCCCTGCTGGCACTGAACCTGGCGGTGGCCGCGCCGACAGCCCTCGTGCTGGTCAATACCGTGGTCTACGTCCGGGACGTCCTGCACCGTCCCGGATCCGATCTCGCCGTCGCCCTTGCCTGCTTCGGTGCCGGGTCCATGGCTGTCGCCCTGACCGTCCCGAGGATCCTGGACCGCTTCGGCGATCGTGCCGTCATGCTGACCGGCGCCGCCCTGATTCCGCCGGCGCTGGCCGGCGCCACCGCGGTGATGTTCCTGGCATCGGAGGGCGCGGCCTGGTGGCCGCTGCTGGGGCTATGGGTTGTGCTCGGAGCCGCCACGTCCGCCGTCACCACCCCGTCCTCCCGCTTGCTACGGGAAGCTGCCACGGAGAACACGCTCCCGTACGTTTTCACGGCCCAGTTCTCGCTCTCCCACGCCTGCTACCTCCTCAGCTATCCGGTGGCGGGCTGGATCGGCGCTGCCGCCGGGTTGGGCTGGGCTGCCGCGGCGCTGACAATCCTTGCGATACTTGGCAGTGCAGGAGCCTTCCTGTCCTGGCCCCGGAAGACCGCTTCCGGGCCGGGCGACGCCGTCACCGAGGAGCAGGCCATTGAGCAGCCAGCCGAGCAGTCCGTTCAGCGCCGGCACTGATGGGCCCTCGCTCGTCCACCCCGTGACACCCGGCACGGAGCTGCTGGAAAATGCCGCCGCCACGCTGCGGATGCTGGCCGAACCCACGCGCCTGCATCTGCTGTGGCAGCTTGCGCAAGGCCCCCGGAGCGTCACCGAACTCACGGATGCGGCCGCTGTTCCGCGGACGGTGGTCAGCCAGCACCTGGCCAAGCTGAGGCTCAGCGGGATGGTGAACGCGCGGAAGGACGGCCGGCATGTCATCTACTCGCTGCACGACGGACACCTCGTCCGGCTGATCCGGGAGACCATTAACCACGCGGACCACCGGACCACGGGCGAACCCCTCCACGACTAACCCATCCAGGACTAAACCCTCCACGGCTGACCCGCGATCGGCCGCGGCGACAGCGGGCAATTTTGGGGCTAATGGACCGTGTTCCCGGGGGCCGGACTGCGGTATTCTGGCCTCGGGTTATGCAGGCAGCCTCCGGAATCTTTGCTGAGGATTTCCCATGGGCCCAAAACTCCGCGCCGTCTTCGCACCCGCTGCCACGGATCCCCCTGCGGGCGCCGCATGAGCGCGAACAGCGGCCGCCTCGCCGGCATTGCCGAGCGGCGCATCTTCAAGTCCTACGCCTCCTTGTCGTCAGTTCCCACCGGAGAGCTCGAGGCACTGGCCTGCCTGCTGAGGAACGGCGACAACACGCCGGGCCCGAACCATGCCGGGCTGGTGTGGCCGGTGGTCCTGGCCGAGCTGGCGCGCCGGAACGGTGCCGAACACCGGAGGCACTCCCGCCCTGACGATCCGGGCCACTAAGGCAATCCGGCACCCCACAGCGCTTTGCGCAGCAGCGCCTTGAGCTGCGCCGACTCTTCCGCGGGTAGTCCTTCCAGTACTTCCGCCTCAGCCCGCCGCGCAGCGTCGCCGGCCTGCTGCAGCAGCTTTCCACCCTTGGCGGTGGCCGTCACGGTCTTTGCCCGGCGGTCCAGCTTTCCCGGAGCCCTCGCCACGAGGCCCCGCTTCTCCAGCTCATCCACCAGGGCCACAATCTGGCTGGGATCGAGGCTGAGGAAGTCCGCCATTTCGCGCTGCGTCGGTTCCAGCCCGCTGTTTGCCAGGATCAGGACCGAGTACGAACGCTCCTTGAGGTCGAATTCGGCCAGTGCCCTGTTGTTCAGGACGGACCCCACGGCGTGCAGCTTGGCCAGGAGAAATCCCAGGTCCTGGCTGATGGAAGCGGCCACAAGTTTGTGGGCCTGTTCGGTCCGCTGACCGCCCTGTGTCTCGATCGTCATGGCCGACTCCAATAATCCTCAAAATAAATCGTTGACATTTTCAACTATCCATAATTTCATGGATACCAGAACAGCATCCCACGTCGAGAGCCGGGATGCACAAGGTCAGCTAGCAAAGGAGCAGCCATGAGCCTGTCAGGCAAAGTAGCAATCGTCACCGGAAGCGGCCGCGGCCTGGGTCTGTCCTACGCCCGGGAACTCGCACGGCAGGGTGCCGCGGTCGTCATCAATGACGTCGACGCAACGGTTGCCGGGGAGGCAGTGGCGCTCATCGAGGCCGACGGCGGGAAGGCCGCCGCCGTCGTCGCTGCCGTCGGCAGCACGGACGTGGCCCGGCAACTGGTGCAGGCAGCCGTGGAAAACTTCGGCCGGCTCGACATCCTGGTCACCAACGCCGGGATCCTGCGGGACAAGTCACTGCTGAAGATGACCGACGACGATTTCGACGCCGTCATCAACGTCCACCTCCGCGGTACCTTCACCTGCGCCCGGGAAGCGTTCGCCTACTTCAAGGAGAACGGCATCGCCGGCCGGATCATCACCATCGGCTCGCCCACCGGGCAGCGCGGCAACTTCGGCCAGACCAACTACGCCGCGGCCAAGGCCGGCATCGTGGGCATGGTCCGCACCTGGGCCCTGGAAATGAAGAAGGCAGGCGTCACCGCCAACGCCGTCATCCCCGTGGCGGCGACGGCCATGACCAAGACCGTCCCCTACTTCCAGAAGGCGGTCGAGGCGGACGAGCGCGGCGAGGCCATGCCGGCCTTCTTCCGCCACGAACTCGGTTTTGGAACGGCCGACGACGTCTCCGGACTGGTCGCGTTCCTCGCCTCCGATGAGGCGGCCGGCATTACCGGCCAGGCCATCGGCGCCGGCGGCGACCGGCTGCAGCTCTGGACCCACCCCGAGGCCGCGGCCACCGAATACCGCGAGGGCGGCTGGCGCTACGAGGACCTCGTGGCGAACTTCGGCCCGCTCTTCGGCGGCAAGCTGCAGAGCGTGGGCGAGGAATTCCTGCCGCTGCCCGAGGACCTGAAACCGGAAGCACAGCCCGCCGCAGCTCCCGTGAAGGTGGGCTAGCGATGGCTGCCACCCGCTACGAGCTCGGCATCGACGCCACGAAGCTCGACGCGATCGACATGCACGTCCACCTCGAAGTGGACGGCCACGGCCACGAATCACTCCCGCACGAGCTGACGGAGGCTTCGGCCAAGTACTTCAAGTCCGAGGACCGCACGCCGTCGCTGGACCGCATAGCCGAGGTCTACCGGGAACTGAACATGGCCGCCGTCGTGTTCACCGTGGACGCCCGCACCCAGCTCAAGCACGAACCGAACAGCATCGAGGACCTGATCGCCGGAGCGGCCAGGAACAACGACGTGCTGATCCCCTTCGGCAGCGTGGATCCGCGCACCGGGGCCGAGGCCATCCAGGGCGCCAAGCGCCAAGCCATCGACCTGGGCGCCCGCGGCTTCAAGTTCCATCCCAGCCTGCAGGGCTTCGACCCCTCCAACGAGCAGTTCTATCCCCTCTGGGGCACCCTCCAGGAACTGGGCCTGCCGGCCATCTTCCACACCGGCCAGAACGGCATGGGCGCAGGACTTCCCGGCGGCTACGGCATCAAGCTGGTCTATTCCAACCCGCTGCTGCTGGACGCCGTGGCCGCGGACTTCCCGGAACTGCAGATCATCATGGCCCACCCCTCCGTGCCCTGGCAGGACGAGGCCAACTCCATCGCCACCCACAAGGCCAACGTGTTCATCGACCTCTCCGGCTGGTCGCCCAAGTACTTCCCGGAGTCCCTGGTGCGGATGTCCAACTCGGTGCTGCAGGACAAGGTCCTGTTCGGCACCGACTTCCCGCTCATCACGCCGCAGAAGTGGCTGGGCGCGTTCGCGGACCTCCCGCTCAAGGACGAGGTCCGACCCAAGATCCTCAAGCACAACGCGGTGCGCCTGCTCGGACTGGACGGCTGAGATGAGCGCCTCCACCGCTGAGCAGGCCACCGCAGCCGAAAAGGCCCCTCCTGCCGACCAGGCCCGGCTTTACGGCGTCTGCGATTACTACGACGCCGAGTCCCTCCTCACGGAGGCCGAGCGGCGTGTCCTGGGCAGGCTTCGCAGCTTCCTCGACCGCGAAGCGCAGCCCCTGCTGGCCGATTACTGGGAACGGGGCGAGTTCCCCGCCCAGCTCGCGCAGCCCCTGATCGACCTGGACCTGATGGAACCCGCGGAACTCACGGGCGCCCCGGGCGCAACAGGCAGTCCCGCCCGCGGCATCTACCAGGGTTTCCGGATCTTCGAACTGGCCCGCACCGACGCCTCGCTGGCCACCTGGTACACCTCCCAGGCCGGACTCTTCCGCACGGCGATCCGGGTGGGTGCCTCGCCGGAACAGCAGGCCGAGTGGATGCCGAAGGTGGTCGACTTTTCGCTCAAGGGGGTCTTCTCGCTCACCGAGCCCGACTCCGGTTCGGACATCGCCGGCGGCCTGTCCACGACAGCCCGCCGGGAAGGGGACTCCTGGATCCTGGACGGTGCCAAACGCTGGATCGGGGGTGCGGTCAGCGCTGACGTGCTGGCAGTGTTCGCCCGCGACACGGCCGACGGCCAGGTCAAGGCCTTCCTGGTGGAGCGCGAGGCGCCCGGCGTGACGCTGGAGAAGATCCACGGCAAGACGGCGCTGCGGATGATGCAGAACGCCCACATCAGCCTCCACGGTGTCCGCGTGCCGGAGTCCATGCGGCTGCACAACGTGGACTCCTTCAAGGATGTGGCCGCGATGCTCCGGGCCATGCGTTCGGATGTTGCCTGGATTGCCACCGGCATCCAGGCCGGTGCGTTCGAAGCCGCCCTGCGCTACGTGACCGAGCGCCGGCAGTTCGGCCGCCAGCTGGGATCCTTCCAGCTGGTCCAGGAAAAGCTGGCCAGGATGCTCGGCAACGTCACATCGTCCCTGTCCCTGGTGGTCCGGCTGACCGAACAGCAGTCCCGGGGCATCTACCGTGACCAGGACTCCGCGCTGGCCAAGATGCAGACGTCCCTGCTGATGCGCGAAACCGTGGCCCTGGCCCGCGAAGTGGTGGGCGGCAACGGCATCACGCTCGAAACCGACGTCGCCCGGTTCCATGCCGACGCCGAAGCGGTCTACTCCTACGAAGGAACGCACGAAATCAACGCGCTCATCGTGGGCCGGGCCCTTACCGGCGAAAGCGCCTTCACCCGCTAAACCACAACAGCAACTGAAACCCGACGGCGGAAGCACCGCACCGCCGTCGTACTTCCGCAACTCCAAAAACCACACCAGGAGGCACACATGCCCAATCTCGTCGTCGACTTCGACAAACTGCTCACCCTCGCCGGAACCGACCTCGGCGTGACCGAATACCGCGAAATCACCCAGGAACAGATCAACAAATTCGCCGACGCCACCGGCGATGACCAGTGGATCCACGTGGACCCGGAACGCGCCAAGGACGGCCCGTTCGGCGCCCCGATCGCCCACGGCTTCCTCACGCTCTCGCTCATCATCCCGTTCTGGGGCGAGCTGTTCGACGTCGACGGCGTCACCACCAAGGTGAACTACGGCCTGGACAAGGTCCGCTTCACCTCACCGGTGAAGGTGGGCTCGCGGATCCGCATGCAGGCCACCATCGCCGAGGTCACCGAAGTCAAGGGCGGCGCCCAGATCAAGGTGTCCAACACCATCGAGATCGAAGGCCAGGAACGCCCCGCCGTCGTGGCCGAATTCCTGGCCCGCTTCTACAAGTAAGCCGCTACTACCAGCAACACCACCACCCCCCGTCCCTCCTTCCCAAGGAACAGCCATGTCAGGACACACCACGCTCGCGCCAGCGGGTACGGCCGCGAAGCGCAAGGAAGCGCGCACGGTCATCATGTCCAGCTATCTGGGCAGCACCATCGAGTTCTACGACTTCCTGCTGTATGCCACGGCCGCTGCCGTGGCCTTCCCCAAGGTCTTTTTCTCCGGCATGGACGACTGGGTGGGCGTCGTCGCCGCCTACGCCACGTTCGCCGCCGGCTACGTCGCCCGCCCCCTCGGCGGCATCATCTTCGGCCACTTCGGAGACCGCGTGGGCCGCAAGGGCATGCTCATCGTCTCCATGGCAGTGATGGGCATTGCGTCCACGCTCATCGGCCTGATCCCCGGCGCCAGCTTGATCGGGCCCTGGGGCGCCGTCATCCTCGTGTTCCTGCGGGTCTGCCAGGGAATCGCCGTTGGCGGCGAGTGGGGCGGTGCCGCGCTGATGGCCCTGGAACACTCTGATCCCAAACGGCGCGGCTTTGCAGCGTCCTTCGTCAACGCCGGCGCCCCCACCGGAGCCGTGCTCGGCACGGTGGTGATGGGGCTCTTCTCCGCCTTGCCGCAGGAGGCCTTCCTGGCCTGGGGCTGGCGCGTGCCGTTCCTGCTGTCCTTCGTGCTCCTGATCGTGGGCATGTTCGTCCGGCTGCGGGTCTCCGAGAGCCCCATCTTCGCCGAGGCAGTGGCCAAGGAAAGCATGCAGGGCACCAAACGCAAGATCCCGCTGATCGAAGTGCTCCGCCGTCCCAAAGCGCTGATCATGATCATGTTTGCCGGTGCTGCGGGCTTCGGCCTGCAGGTGGTGCTGCCCACGTTCTCCATCACCTACGCGGTGTCCAAGGGGGCCCCGCAGCAGGGCGTGCTGTACGCGTTCGCCGGAGCCTCGGCCATCTCCATCCTCTTCGTCCTGCTCGGCGGACGGCTGTCCGACCGCTTTGGACGCCGGCCCGTGATGGTGGCCGGACTGGCACTGTTCACCGTCTACCTGTTCCCGATGTTCGGCATGCTGGGCTCCGGGAACGTCGGCCTGGTCTTCCTGGCCTTTACCGTGGCCCTGGTGCTGCATTCGAGCCTGTACGGACCGCTGGCGGCGTTTGTGTCGGAGCAGTTCGGCACCACCTCCCGCTACACCGGCGCGGCGGTGGGCTACCAGCTGGCCACCCTGATCGGCGCGGGCTTCACACCGGGCATCGTTGCCGGCCTGTACAAGGATTCCGGGCAGAGCATCGTCCCGGTGGTGATCTTCCTGTCCGTCATGGCAACGGTTTCCATTGTCTTCATCCTGCTGACGCGGGAGTCTAAGAACAACGACCTCACTGCGGTCGATTAGGAGCACAAACATGGACAACAACGGAGTTGGATCCTGGCTGCACCGCCGCCGCCGGAAGTCCGGACCCAAGACAGCCCTCGTCTCGGCGGGCCGTGCCGTCAGCTACGAGGAGCTCGCCGGGCGCACGGACCGGCTGGCCAACGCCCTGGGCAGCAGGGGAGTGACCAAGGGCGACCGGGTGGCCTATCTCGGCGAGAACGATCCGTCCTTCGTGGAAACCTTCTTCGCGTGCGGGCTGCTCGGCGCCGTCTTCGTCCCGCTGAACACCCGGCTGGCAGCTCCCGAGCTGCAGTTCCAGCTGCAGGACTCCGGAGCGCGGCTGCTGGTCAACGCCGGCGCGCTCGAACCCCTGGCGGCAGCGTCCGCCGCCGGCACCGCGGTGACGCATCGCTTTGTTGTGGTGCCCGACGGCGGCACTGAAGGTTCCGTTGCGGAGCTGCCGTCCGGCGTCGAACGCTATGAAGCGGTGCTTCACGCGGCAGCCGCGACGCCGCGGGATGAGGCCGTGACCTTGGACGACGCCGCCATGATCCTCTACACCTCGGGTACCACCGGCAGGCCGAAAGGTGCGCTGCTGACGCACGGCAACATCACCTGGAACTGCTTCAACACCGTGGTTGACATGGACCTGAACCGGAATGATGTGGCGCTGATGATCTCGCCGCTGTTCCACGTGGCGTCACTGGATATGGGCCTGTTGCCGATGCTTCTCAAGGGTGCCACGGTGGTGCTCGAAACCCGGTTCGATGCCGGCCGGGTGCTTGGGCTGATCAGTCAGCACAGGATCACCACCCTGAACGGCGTTCCCACCACGTTCCAGATGCTCTGCGACCATCCGGACTGGCCGACGGCGGACCTCGGCTCACTGGACAAGCTCACCTGCGGCGGGTCGGCCATTCCACGCCGGGTGCTGGACGCCTACGAGGACCGCGGCATCGGCTTCACCAGCTGCTACGGCATGACCGAAACCGCGCCCGGGGCCACCATGCTGCCTGTGGCGCGGTCCAGGGAAAAGGCGGGCTCCGCGGGCCTGCCGCACTTCTTTACGGACGTCCGCATCGCCGATCCCCTGGGCGGATTGGCAGGGGTGGGGGAAGTGGGGGAGATCCAGATCTCCGGGCCCAACGTCATCAGGGAGTATTGGAACCGCCCCGATGCCACCGCGGAAAGCTATGCGGATTCCAGCTGGTTCCGCTCCGGCGACCTGGGTTTCCAGGACGGGGAAGGCTTCCTGTTTGTCTCGGACCGCATCAAGGACATGATCATTTCCGGCGGCGAAAACATCTATCCGGCGGAAGTGGAGGCAGCCATCTCCGAACTGGACGCTGTGGCCAGCGCTGCGGTGATCGGAGTCCCGGACGAGAAATGGGGAGAGGTTCCCCGGGCGGTGGTAACCCTTCGAGAGGGTGCCCAGCTGAGTGAAGAGCAGCTTCGCGCGCATCTGGACGGCAGGCTTGCCCGCTACAAGATCCCCAAATCAGTGGTGTTCGTGGACGAGATGCCCCGGACTGCCAGCGGGAAGATCCGGAAGACGGACCTGCGGAACCTCACCCCGGCGAACGGACAGCTGCAGTAGCGCGAACGGACAGCTGAGGCCCCGCCAAAAGCTGCCCGGGCCCGGATCCCAGGGTGGATCCGGGCCCGGTCAGTCGATGCTGAGCGCGAACGGGCAGTTGCGGCCCCGCCGCTCCGCTTCGCCGCCAGCTCAGTCGATGAGGAAGATCCGGATCAGCACCCGGTCCGGAAGTCTTTCACCTGTTCCCACGGCAAGGCGTCTGTTAAGCCAGTCCCATTGCGGCGATGCCGTGGTGAGCCGGGGCCAGCAGCGGAAATAGATGCTGTTGGCATCGACCCGTTCGCCGCGGTTGAGCCGGGCGATGTCCTGAACTTTCCCGTGGCGCAGTGCAGAGTTGTGGACGTAGATGCGGTGGCCGTCCAGGGTCTCCAGGACGTAGCGGGCATCTAGTTCAGTTAGCGTGGCGGTCCGGAGGAGCTGGTAATCGGCGCCTCCGGGGATGATGCGCCCGTTCAGGACCGGACCGGTGACCGTTCCGCCGGTGATGGGGATGACGCGCCGGTGGCCCTCGGGTGTTGGCCCGACGTCGATCGGCTCGCCGACCGCGACCGAGAGTTCCGTGAGGAAGGTCAGCCCCGGAACTTCGGGGGCTCCGGGGGCTGGTGGCGCGGTCACAGAATTCCGGCCCTCAGCCGGCTGGGGTAGTCCGGGCCGAAAAGGATGGTCTGCCGGGCCACGAGGGTTTCGGCCGAGTCATAGGCCAGCTTGCCCGTGTTGAGGTTCCGGTCCCAGCGCGGGTGGCAGCTTGACGTGACCTGGACGCGGAGCCTGTCGCCGGCGGCGAAAGTGTAGGCGGTCTGCCAAAGGCTCACCGTGTATTCGTACGGCTTGCCGGGCTCGATCAGCGAGGGAGCGTGGCCCGGCTGGAACAGTCCGTTCCCCGTGTGGCTTTCCCGCCACGACGCACGGACAATGCCGTCGGCAATGCCTAGGGACGTTCCGTCCGGAGCGACCCGGCACAGCCGTACCACGAAGTCTGTATCGACGGCGGTGGAGACGGCATGGAACGTAGCGCTGAGCTCGCCGAACAGTGTCACTGGCTCCTCGAAGGCCTCAGTCGTAAAGGTGAGGACGTCGGCGCGGGCCTCTACAGCGTGCTGCATGGCTGGCCCCGCGGGAAACACCCCGTGGATCATGGTTGCGCCGCCCGCGGTGGGGACGGGATCAAGGGGGTCGTATTCGTATTCCACGGAGCCGCCGGACCCCGGAGTGTCCCGCAGCGATCCGCCCGCGCCGAGGAACCAGGAGCGGTGGCTGCGCGGCAACGGGAGCTCATCAAAACCGCGCCACTGGTTCTCCCCCATGAAATAGAGCAGCACGGCCGGGACGTCGCGGAGCCGCCCGGGTTCATCCTTGAGCACAGCGTCGAACCAGGCGGTGTGGAGCCCGGAGAGGTCACCGAGGCCGTTCATCATCCCTCCGGCCGCGTTCAGTCCGAAGCTCACATCCGGGTAGCTGCCGGAGAAGTTCGTGTGGGCCCAGGGGCCTACGATAAGCCGCGGCGCAGGTGCAGCGCCGGTGCGGCTGTGCTCCAGCTGCATGGCGTACTGGGAGAGGGTGCTGGGGCAGAAGATGTCGAACCACCCGCCGATGTGCAGCGTGGGCAACGACACCGGCTTGATGGACGCCTCGTCCCACAGCCGGGTGAAGCTGTTCCCCGGCGACTCCCCGGCCGAGGGAAGAACGTGCCGGTTCATAAACGTGCCAAGGCGTGCGGACAGCTCCCGCAGGGGCAGCGTGCCGAACGCGCTGCCGTCGGAAAACGAGCGATCCAGGTCCAGCCACGTCTGGAATTCCTTGCCTTGCAGTTCGGGATCGTCCGCAAATTCGCGCAAGAGCTCGTTGGCAGAGATGGAGGCATGGCCCCAGCTGAACCGGCTGCCGAGCTCGTAGGCTCCGCCGCGGTAGAGCGAGCCGTTGTTCGCATTGCCCCCGGCCGAGATGCCGGGCGAAAGGGCAGCGAGCCCGTCAGGGGCCAGGGACGCTGCCCGCCACTGCGTCTCCGCGAAGTAGGACCGGCCCCACATCCCTACGGCACCGTTGGAGTACGGCAGCCGCGCCGCCCACTCGACGGTTGCGGCGCCGTCGGACGCTTCATTGGCGGACGGATCGAAGGCCCCGTCCGAGCCGAAGCGACCCCGGCAGTCCTGCATGATCACCACATAGCCCGCGGCTGCGACCGTTACGGGGTTGAAGTAGGCGGAGTTGACGGAGAGGTCGCGTCCATAGGGCGTCCTGGTCAGCAGGACCGGGCACGGTTCCCCGTCCGCAGGCCGGTACACCGTGGACCTCAGGATGATGCCGTCCGGCATTCGGGTTTCAACGTCTTGTTCAATGAGCAGGGGTTTTAGCGCGGTGCGCGGTGTCATGGGAGTTTCCTCATTGGGTTGTTCAGCGGCGGTAGTTTGTTCAAGACTGGGTTGTTCAGGACAGCGCGGAGGGGAGCGGCCGGGCAGGTGCCCGGCTACTCCCCTCCCGGTCCGGGATCAGGATTTATGCGTTGATGGATTCCTCGGTACCGGAAGTCTTGGTACCCAGCGCCTCGGTGGGGACGTTGTAGGTTTCCTTGACCCAGATGGCGGTCACGGCTGCAGAAGCAACGCAGCATGCGGCGGTGAAGGCGGCCACGGGAATCCATCCGGTGGGGCCGGGCTGGACGATGGCGGCGGCGATGGCTGGCGCGAAGCCGGTGACAACGAGGCCCAGCTGCGACGCCGTGGCTGCGCCGGAGTAGCGGATCTTCGTCGGGAACATTTCCGCGGTCATGGCCGGGCCGAGCGGGTTGACCATCCCGTAGCCCACAGTCATGAACAGGATGCCGCTCGCGTAGATCAGTGGCACCGACGTGGTGCTGATGGACCAGAAGAAGACGAAGGCGGCTATGGCGCAGATGAGGTTGCCCGCGATGAAGACCGGCTTGCGGCCGATCCTGTCGGCGAGGATGCCGGCGGAGGGCTGGGCGACGAGTGCTAGCCCCGCCGTGAGGATGGTGACCCCCAGCATTGCCGGTGCCGGGACGCCGAACTTGCTGGTCGCGTAGGCGAGGCCGAAGGCGGCGAAGACGGACGAAACCACACTCCAGAGCCCGAAGAAGATGGCCTTGATGATGGTCCGCCAATGATCGCGTAGGACCACCTTGATGGGCAGTTCCTTCTCGGTTTCCGCTTCCTTCGCGGCTTCGAACACCTCGGATTCGGGCAGTCGGACCCGGATGTAAAGGCCGACGCCGACCACCAGGATGCTGGCCAGGAACGGCAGGCGCCAGCCCCAGCTGAGCAGGTCCTCCTGGGGGAGCATGGAAACGGCGAGGAAGGCCAGGGACGCCAGCATGATGCCGGCAGCCGCGCCGGTGTTGACCCAGCTGCTGTAGAAGGCGCGCTTGTTGCTGGGGGCGTGTTCCATGGTCATGGTCACTGCACCGACCGATTCGCCCGCGGCGGAGGCTCCTTGGAGCGCCCGGAGGACAACCAGGAGGATGGGGGCGGCCGCACCGATGGCGGCCGTCGGCGGCAGGCAGCCGATGAGGAAGGTGGCTATGCCCATCACCACTAGCGTCAGCACTAGCATCTGGCGGCGTCCGATGCGGTCGCCGTAATGTCCGATCACGCTTGCGGCCAGCGGGCGGACAACGTAGCCGATACCGATCGTGGCCATGGACAGGATGGTTCCGAGGGCGGGGTCGATCCCGGGAAAGAAGATCTTGTTGAAGATCAGCGCGGAGGCCGACCCATAGATGAAGAAGTCGTAGTACTCCAGGGTGCTGCCAATGAAGCTTGCGGTGGCGGCGCGGCGGGCGTGCTTTGTTCCCTGGTGGGAATCGGGGCGGGCCTGTTCCGCGGACGGCGTCAACGGCGTCGGCGGAACAATGGGACCAGCGGTCATTACGGATCTCCTAAGAGGACAGGGGAGGAAAGTTCTGGGGGCTCGCATGCTGAGCTGGGCGGCGGGGTCGGCTGTGGCCTCCGTCACGCCCCGGGTAAATAGTATGCACTTAGTTCAGCGCCCGTCAAGAAAAGTGCAAATCTTAATTGACGGGTCGTGCTGGCATGATGGAGGCGTGATGAGCAAGCCCTTGGCCTCTGGACCTGGCATGGATCCGGTGATGGCCATCGATTTTCCCCGGCCGCTGAAAGGCCCCTCCAGCCAGCACCAGCTAGTGACCTTGCTGGTTGACTACTGGTTCGACTGCGACGTCTGGCTGCCTTCACGGTTCATTGCCGCACTGGCCGCCGGCCTCGGCATTACGGCGTCGGCGTCGGCCACGGCACTCAGCCGCCTGGCTACCCGGGGAGTGCTGGAGCAGTCGAGTGCGGGGCGGACTTCCCGCTACCGGATCACGGAGGGTGCGCGTAAGCGCCTGCGCGGAGGCCTCGAGCAGGTCTCGGCGTTCGGGGAACAGTCCCGACACTGGGACGGCAACTGGACCGTCATCGCCTTTTCAATCCCGGAAACATCCCGCGACGTGCGCGAGCTGTTTCGGTCGCGGCTGCGGTGGCGGGGTTTTGCGCCGCTTTTCGGTGCCGTCTGGGTCTCGCCCCGGGACCATGCCGCCGAGCTTGAAAGCACCTGCAGCGCCTTCGGAGTTGATGACTACGTCGTTTTTCGAACAGCCGATTCCAGCCTCCGCGGCAAGCGGCTCATCGACGCCTGGTCGCAGCAGGAGTTCAGGGAGCAGTACCAGCCGTTCATAGACAGGTTCGGGCCATGGCTGGAACGACTCGACGCCGGAACCGTGACGCCTGCTGACGCCTTGCGGGTCAGAACCGAGGTCATGGATGCCTGGCGGGCGTTCCCGTGGAGCGATCCCGACCTTCCCGCCGAACTCTTGCCTGAGGCCTGGCCGCGGACCGAAGCGCGTGACCTGATGGTCCGCCTGTATGACGGGCTGGCGCAGGCCGCCCTGGGCTTCGTGGAGGAGACTGTCGCCAGGGAAGCGCCGGAGCTTGCGGGCTCCGCCAAGGCCTTTTCGGTGCGGTCGGGCAGCTACTGAGCGCGAACGGACAGTTGCGGCCCTAAGTTGAGCGCGAACGGGCAGTTGCGGCCCCGGTTTTCGCCGGCCGCCCGCTAGTGGATCAGCGCCAGCATGACGCCCACGGCCACGAAGAGCACCCCGAACGTCCGGTTCAGGATCTTCTGCCCGTGGGCGTTGTGCGTGAACCGCTGGAAGGACTTGGCCGCGGCGGCAAAGAAGAACCACATGACCAGGATGTCGATGACCACCACCGTGGCAGTCAGCACCAGGTACTGGGGCAGCAACGGCTGCTCCGGCCTGATGAACTGGGGCATAAACGCCAGGAAGAAGACCACGGCCTTGGGGTTCAGCAAGTTGACCCACAGGCCGCGGCGGAACATGGAAGCGGCCGGCTCATTGCGCAGTTCGGCCGCTTTCTCCTGATCCAGGTCCGGCTTGTGCAGGAACTGGCGGATGCCGAGGTAGACCAGATACGCGGCGCCGGCGTAACGGATCACGTTGAACGCCACGGGTGAACTGGCAACCAGGACGCCCACGCCCAGGGCCACGATCAGTACGTGCACCACCAGCGCGGCCTGCTGGCCCAGGATTCCCCAGATGGATCGCCGGAAACCCGAGTTCAGCGAGTTGCTCATGGTGTTGATGGCACCCGCTCCGGGCGTGAAGCTGATCAGGACGCCGGCGCCGGCCAGGGCCAGCCAAAGGGAGGGTTGCACCCATACAGTTTAGTGGCTGTGGCTGTGACGAAGTTTTGTCCCGGAGTATGGTCAGGTCATGGCAGGGGAGACGGTGAGCCACTCCGGGTACTCACGGCCGCGGTCGAAGCGCTGGCCGTGGGCTGTCATCCTGGCTGTGGTGGTGTTCCTCAGCTTCCCTTTGCTGACAACCACTGTGGGGGTCTGCATTGACTACGTTGATCGCCCGGGTGAGTGCACGTCCTACCCGCTGATCGCCGCCGCGGACTCGGTGCCGGGGGTCATTGGTGGTGGATCCATCGCCGCCATCTGCGTATACCAGCTGGTTCGAATCTCGGCCCGACGGCAGAACAGCGGGCCTCGGGATCCGAGCTAGGCGCCCGGCCGGACACCGTAGCTGAGGATCATGTTGCCCTTGCTGGTGCGTTCGGAATCCTGCAGTTCCAGCCGTGTCACCGGATCGCCCTCCTCGAACAGCTTCCGTCCGCTTCCGGCAATGACCGGGTGCACCATGAGCATCAACGATTCGAGGAAGCCGGCGAACAGGAGCTGCCGGGTCAGCGAGATGCTGGCGAACACGGCAATCTCGCCGCCGTCGCCTTCCCTGAGGCCAGCGACGAACTCCTCCAGCGGGGCGTCCATCAGCCGGGAATTCTGCCACTCGAGCTCGCCCGAAAGCGTCCGGGAGGCTACGAACTTCTGCAGCGGATTGATGAACGCGCCGAAGTCGGCGTCAGCGGCCGCGCCGGGCCAGTAGCTGGCCCATTGCTCGTAGCCCACCCGGCCCAGGAGCCCCGTTTCCACCCGGGCCATCATCTGCTGCATACCAGCACCGAGTTCCTCGTCGAAACTGTCGAACTGCCAAAGGTTGGGCGACTCAACCACGCCGTCCACGGAGTAAAACAGGCCGGCCGTCACTTTGCGCATGGGGTTCTCCTCGCCGATGGTTTTCCTTCGCATCCTAAAGGCAGACCGGTGGCCAGGGAACTGCCTGCCTAAAGATTCGTCAGACTCAGCAGTACCAACAGGTGCTGGCCTTCGAATTCACCCAGTGCGTCATGGTGCAGGGGAGCTCGTCATAGCTCGGGTATTGGTCAAAGTAGGAATGCGCTCGGGCAGACATGTATCCGGTTTCGTCCTGGCCAAAATGTCCGATCGTCTGGAATCCGCGACGGGCCGCCACCGTTTCCAGTTCCCCTGCCTCCTCAAGGATCGGGATGTCCCATGGAAAGCAATTCTCCGTCCATGTTCCGGCATGGGCGATCGCAAAGTACTTGGTCCACTCAGGGTCCAGTGCAGCCAGAATTGCATCGAAATGGGGTTCCAGCGATCCGCTAAATCCCTCACTAACAACCTCTACGCCGTCCAGCTGCATCTCAGAGTCAAGCCGGATCACCACAAGCCTGGGGAGGATCTTTCCTGCTTGAACTATGAGCGGCCGGGCCAGGATCTGAAGGTCAAAGCCTGCTTGAATGATCATTTCTTGAGGCTATTCCCGGCAGTGGGCGCGGCCCACAGGGTTGGTGCCCTATGTGGAAATCGGCACCACCGCGCATTCAGGCCCGGGCGATGACCTCGCCGTTTGGAATCAGGAACCAGCCGTCGTCGGTGGAACCCCAGCGGTGCCACCCTGCGGAGATCCGGGCAAGGTCAGCGGCGTTGGCGAAGCCGTACTCAAGCGCCTGGTCCGCGAACGCCGAATGCAGCACCCGCTCGCCCCACACCCGGGCCTGCCACCGGCGCTGCTGGCCCGTGGCGTACAGCCAGTTGCTGCTGGTGGGCGCCACGTCCGTGAATCCCGCGGCCTGGGCCCAGGAGACCAGGCGGCGTCCGGCATCCGGTTCGGCGCCGTTGCGGCGGGCAATGCGCTGGTACAGCTCCATCCATTCGTCTAGTTCCGGGATGGCGGGATACCAGCTCATGCCGTGGAAATCGGCGTCGCGCACTGCCACGATGCCGCCGGGCTTGGCCACCCGGCGCATTTCACGGAGGGCCTCCACCGGGTCCGTCAGGTGCTGGAGCACCTGGTGGGCGTGGACGACGTCGAACGTTTCGTCGTCGAAATCCAGATCGTAGATGTTCCCGGCCACGAACTCGACGTTGGCCACACCGCGTTCAGCGGCAAGCTCGCTGGCGTGGGTGATCACATCCGGCGAGCGGTCCAGCCCGGTGACGTGCCCCGGCGACACGAGGCCGGCGAAGTCGCAGGTGATGCTGCCCGGCCCGCAGCCCACATCAAGGACCGAGCTGCCCGGGGCAAGGTACGGGATCACGAACGCGGCGGAGTTCTCGGCCGTCCGTGAGGCATGGGCACGGACCACGGACTCGTGGTGTCCGTGCGTGTACACATCTTCAGGCTGCTGCGCACTCATAAGGAAACGCTACCGCTCCGACGGGAAAATGCGCGGCAATCGGGCGGAGCAAAACAGGCAGTTTATTGTGCTTCGACGTCAGTTTTCCCGCTTCTGCAGCCCGCCGTTCTGCGGAACATTGGAGGAGTGGGAAACAAGAAATCCGGCAGTTCAGCGGGGCTCGGGCTGTTCCGGGCAACAGGGATCTACGTGGGCGCAATCCTCGGATCGGGCATCCTGGTGCTCCCGGCCATCGCCGCCCGGGAGGCGGGTCCGGCCTCGCTGCTGGCATGGGCGGCATTGCTGGTGTTCTGCACACCCGTCGCCCTCAGCTTCGCTGAGATGAGCCGGCAGGAGCCCGACGCCGGCGGGATCGCCCACTTTGTGACCAGGGCTTTCGGTCGCCGCGCCTCGGTGGTTGCCGGCTACCTGTTCTACTTCGCCATCCCGTTCGGCGCTCCCGCCACGGCGGTGATCGGCGGCAACTACATCGCCAATGCACTGGGCGGCGGCCACGGAACTGCGCTCGTGGCCGCGGCGCTGCTGCTGGCGGCCGGGTTCGCGAGCAACGCCGTCGGAATCAGGCTGTCCAGCCGCCTCCAGCTGGTGCTGATGGTGCTGCTCGTGGCGCTGGCGCTCGCCGTTGCCGTGGCCGCACCCTTTGCCAAAGCGGAGAATTTTGAACCCTTCGCGCCGCACGGCTACTGGGCCGTGGGCGGAGTGGCCAGCCTGCTGTTCTTCTGCTTCGCCGGCTGGGAGGCAGTGACGCACCTGGCGGCCGAGTTCCGCAACCCCGGCCGGGACCTCAGGCGAGCCACCTGGCTGACGCTCGTCGTCGTCGGAGTGGTGTACATCGGGGTGGTGGCAGCCTCGGTGGCCGTGCTGGGCCCGGCCCTGCCTAAAAGCGCGGTGCCGGTGGCCGACCTGCTCGAAATGGGCTTGGGACCGCTGGCCGCCCCGCTGACCGCGGTTGCTGCGGCTGTGCTGACCTTCGGCCCGCTCAACACGTTCATCGCGGGCGCCAGCCGGCTCGGTTCCAGGCTGGCGGCCGACGGCGTGCTGCCGCCGGCGATGGCGCGCGGCGGCGGCCCGGGCGAGGTGCCCTCCGTGAGCCTGGCCGTCCTGGCCGGGATGACCTTCCTGTCCTTCGGAGCGGCGGTGGCCGGGCTGGCCAGCATGCAGTTCCAGATCGGCGCGGCCTCGGCCTGCTTCACCGCGGTGACGGCCTTCGGGCTCGCGGCGGGCACCCGGCTGCTGCCGTCCGGAACGCCGGCGTGGTTCGGCGTCATTGTCGCTGCCGGGGTGATGCTGCTGATCCTGCTTTTCAGCGGCTGGGCGCTGGCGGTTCCGGCGTTGCTGGCTGCTGCTGCGGTGTGGTCGGGGGCGCGTTTCCTGCCGGTTCCTGCGCGGCCGCTTCCTGTGCTGCGCTGATGGTTGCCCCGATCATGGATTCCATGAAGCGGGCAGCCACCTCCAGCTCCGCCGCGGTGAACTCCGCCATCGCGGCGCCCATGTGGCGGGCCAGCGGAAGGAACATGGCGCCGCCGTCGCGGTAGGCCTTGGGCGTCATCCGAAGCTGGACCTGCCGGCGGTCCGCTCCCTGGCGTTCGCGCACCACGTGTCCCGAACCGTGCAGCCGGTCGATCAGCGCCGTGGTGGCGGGGGAGCTGAGGTTGAGCTCCTTGCGGAGTACGCCGGGGGTGACAATCTGGTCCTTGGCGGCATGCCGCATGATCACCGCCAGGGCATTGAGGTCCGTCCGGTGCATGTCATTGCGTCCGCCGGCCGAATCCACATACCGGTTGGCTTCAAGCGTGAACTCCTGCAGCAGCCGGACAAGGCCCTGGGGCGCGGCCGGTTCGGGGCGCTCGGATGACTCTTCTGACACGGCGACCCTCCTTCTGCGATGGCTTGGCAACTGCGCCAGCCTAGCCAAAATTCTCTCACCGACGGGTGCAAGCAACTATTTGTGCCGAAGTGCTTATCTCCATGGTGGAGATAGTCTACTATGGAGTAAATTCTACTCCTCCGAGCCACCCCAAGAAGGACCCATGAAAAAGAGGCATCCCGGCACCGCGCGCGTCCCGTTCTGGCTACGCTGGCTGGTCCCCGTACTGCTCGTGATCACATGGCTGGCCATCGCCGGCGTCGGCGGACCCACTTTCGGCCGTCTCGACGAAGTCTCCTCCAATGACCAGGCGTCCTTCCTGCCTGCCGGTGCCGAGGCCACCGAAGCCCAGGACTGGCAGGCAAAGTTCCGGGATTCCGACGAGATCCCGGCCGTCATCGTCGTCGAAAGCGACTCCGCCTTCACGCCTGCGCAACTGGGCGAGGCTGCCGCCCTAAAGGACAAGCTTGAGGAGCTGCAGGCAGGCAGTGCGGTCATCGGTCCCATCCCGTCGGAGGACGGCGAAGCGGTCCAGTTCGTGGTGCCCATATCCTCGTCGGGCGAGGTCAAGGAAATCGTCCAGGAGCTCCGCCAGGAAGTTCAGGCGTCAGCCCCGGAAGGAATGCAGACTTTCGTCACCGGTCCGGCGGGACTGACGGCTGACCTGGTGAGCGCCTTCGCGGGCATCGACGGGATCCTGCTGCTGGTGGCCCTCGCCGCCGTGTTCATCATCCTGCTGATTGTCTACCGCTCGTTGCTCCTGCCCATCGCGGTGCTTTTCACCTCGGTGTTCGCCCTGTGCGCAGCCATCCTGCTGGTGTTCGGCATGGCCAAGCTGGGCTGGATCCAGCTGAGCGGCCAAAGCCAGGGCATCCTTTCCATCCTGGTGATCGGTGCCGCGACGGACTACGCGCTGCTGTATGTTGCCAGGTTCCGCGAAGCGCTAACCCACACCACCAACCGCACGTCCGCCGTCCTCACGGCCTGGAAAGCCTCCTTTGAACCCATCCTGGCCTCCGGCGCCACGGTGATCATCGCCCTGCTGTGCCTGCTCTTTTCCGACCTCAACTCCAACAAGGCGCTGGGCCCGGTGGCGGCCGCCGGCATCCTGTGCTCGCTCTTTGCCGCCCTCACGCTGCTCCCGGCACTGATGGCCCTGCTGGGCCGCGCCGCCTTCTGGCCGTTCCGTCCCAAGCTGATCCCGGAGACCGAGCGCGAGCCTGAACTCGTCACCGGCCTCGAAGGCCAGAAGGGCCTGTGGCGCGCCACCGGCTCCCTCGTTTCCCGCCGCCCCCGGGCCGTCTGGGTGGCCTCGGTGCTCCTGCTCCTGGTGGCCTCCGCTGGCATCCTGCAGCTGAAGGCCAACGGCGTGCCGCAGACGGACGTTATCCTCACCGCCTCCAACGCGGTGGACGGCCAGGACGCGCTGGCCCGCCATTTCGACGCCGGTTCCGGCAGCCCCGCGGTGATCGTCGCCGACGAAGCGAAAGCGCAGGAGGTGCTGGAGAAGACCAAGGCGGCCGACGGCGTCGGGGATGCCTACCTCCTGGCGGAGGGGAGTGTGCCGGTCACAGGGGCCCCGGGGGCTCCCCGCGACCCTGATGTCCGCGAGGGCAAAGTCCTGATCAACGCCACCCTGAACTATGCCGCGGATTCCAGCGACGCTGAGAACGTCGTGGTGAAGCTCCGCGAGGATTTGAAGAAGATCGACGACTCTGCCCTGGTGGGCGGCGTCACGGCCACCGCGCTGGACACCAACACCACGGCCCAGCGCGACCTGATTGTCATCATCCCCGTGGTCCTCGCCGTCATCCTGCTGATCCTCATGCTGCTGCTGCGCTCCGTCCTGGCCCCGGTCCTGCTGGTGGCCTCGGTGGTGCTTTCCTACGCCGCCGCCATGGGTGTTTCGGCCCTGGTGTTCAACAACCTCTTCGGGTTCCCGGGGGCCGATGCGACGGTGCCGCTGTTCGGCTTCGTGTTCCTGGTGGCCCTGGGCGTGGACTACAACATCTTCCTGATGAGCAGGGTGCGGGAGGAGTCCCTCAAGCACGGCACCAGGCCCGGGATCCTGCGGGGACTCGGCGTGACCGGCGGCGTCATTACGTCCGCAGGCGTGGTCCTCGCCGCCACCTTCGCCGCGCTGGGCGTCATCCCCATCATGTTCCTGGTCCAGCTCGCCTTCATCGTGGCCTTCGGGGTCCTGCTGGACACCGTTCTGGTCCGCTCGCTGCTGGTCCCGGCGCTTGCCTACGACCTGGGCGGACGGATCTGGTGGCCCAGCAAACTGGGGCGGCTGGACGACGGCGGTCGGGCATCCGCTGGCCCGCGTGATGCCGAGGGCAGCCTGGATACGGACCTGGAGGGTGCCGCGCGCAGTTAGCGGGGCGTGCGCGTCACGCCATGCACATTATCGGGACTCCGCGAAGGGTGCGGCCGCGAATCTACGTGGCCGCACCCTTCGTGGCTGGCCAAAAGCCTGCTGTGCGTGACGTCCGGGCCGTCAGCCCTGCGGCCGCCACCAGGCCACGGTGGCGGCTGCGGCTTCCGGCAGCGGGGTCGGATGCAGGCCCAGGGCGGCCTCGCTGACGTGCGAATCCATGACGAACGGCCGCTCGAACTGGTACAGCATCTCGGCCAGCTCGCGGGTGCCGCCCGAGAACAATCCGATGGCCCGGAGGGCCCAGCCCGGCACTGCGCCCATTTTGGGAGCGGGCACCCAGCCGGCTTCCGCGAAGGCCGCCGCAAGCCTGCGCTGGGTGACTGCCGGGCCCGTGGGCGCGTGCCACACCCGGTTCCACAAAGCCGGCGTCTGCGCGGCACGGATCATGGCCGCGGCAAGGTCCGGCACGTACGTGAAGGAATGCGGCTGGTCCGCGCTGCCGATCACCAGCAGCCGCTTTCCGGCCAGCACCGCCGGCACGATGCGTTCGCCGGCGTGGGAGTTCCGCACGCGCGGGCCGAAGAAATCGCCCGCCACCACGCTGACAGTATTCGCGGGGGAGGCTGCGCGCGCCTTCAGCAGCGCCGTCCGGACTCCGCGCTTTCCGCCCTGCGCCTCGCGGGGGCTGTCCTCCGCCATGACGGTGCCGGGCCGGCTGTAGGAGTACAGGCTTTCAGGAAATACGACGACGGCGCCCGCCTCGCCGGCCGCCGCCAGCACGGCCTCCTCGGCCCGGGGGAGCTCCCGCTGCCATGCGTCCGCAGCGTAGGCGGAGCCATGGATGCAGTGGAAGACGGCGGCCGCCCCGGCGAACGCCCCGTCCAGCAGTGCCGGATGGGCGACGTCCACAGACATCCTCTCGATGAGGGGGTGCTCCGGGCCGCTGCCGGAGCGCGTCAGCACCCGCACGCGCTTACCCTGGGCCGCAAGCTGCTCCGCAACGGTCCAGCCCACCGGGCCGGCGCCGGTGACCACAAAAAGTTCGGGCATTGGATTCCCTTTCCTCGGGATCTTCAGTCTGCTCTGGAATCTGAGAGAGCGCCGCTCTCGAAATAAGGATGCTCGGCGGGAGCTCCAAAGTCAAGAGCACTGCTCTCAATTGTTGACAGTGCTCTGAAGCGTGGAATGCTGGAGGCATGCCGGCCAACAATGACTCCGCCCCTGCACCCCGCGCACCGCGCACGCCGCGGGAGCGTGCCCGTGCGCAGACCACCGCCGACATTGTCCGGCTGGGCCGCGAACACCTGGCCGTCCACGGCGCGGCTGCCCTGTCGCTGCGGGCAGTGGCCCGGGACCTCGGAGTGGTGTCCTCGGCCGTGTACCGGTACGTGCAAAACCGGGACGAGCTCCTAACCCTGCTGCTGATCGACGCGTACGGCGAGCTGGGCGATGAGGTGGAGGCCGCCGTCGCCCGCGTGCCCGAAGCGGATTTCGCCGGGCGGTTCCGGGCCCTGGGGCGCGCCGTCCGCGGCTGGGCCGTCCGTGAACCCGCCCGTTACGCCCTGCTGTTCGGCAGTCCGGTGCCCGGGTACCGGGCGCCGGCGGAACGGACAACCGGTCCCGGGACCAGGGTGATCCGCAGCCTGACGGCCATTGTCGACGCCGCCTGGCGGGCCGGCGCCCTGCGCGCCGAGCCTGAGCCTCTGGCGGGGCCGTCTGCGGCTGCGGTGCCGGCGCAGCTGGCGGTCGACCTGGCAGCCATCCGGAAAGAGCTCGGGCTGGCGCTTCCCGACGGGCTGCTGGCGCGCGGTGCGCTGGTCTGGACTTCGCTCTTCGGTGCCATCAGCTTCGAGGTTTTCGGCCAATACGGGGAGGGTACCTTTGCGGCAAAGGACGCTCTGTTCGAGCACCACCTGCAGGTTCTGGCGGGTGTAGCCGGACTCGAGTAACGGCTGTCGCACCCGAAAAAACAGCATGGCAACTCTCAATTTGTGAGCGCTAACAAATTTTCCTTGTAACTCCATTTACAACGATATAAAGTGTGTTGCAGCCCACAGTTGTCCGGCCCGCCCCCACGGGCCCGAAGCAGCCGGACAGTCGGCGAATTTTTTACCAACGGCTACGTCCAAAGGAGTGACGGTGAAGCAAGTTGATTCACGCCCGATGCAGATGACCCGCAGGCAATTGCTGCTCGGAGGCGGTGTGCTCGCAGGCAGCCTTACCCTCGGAGCGAGCCTTACGGGCTGCGGCGGCGCGGCCCAGGCGGCGGGCAACGACATCCGCTTCTGGCACCTGCTCTCCGGCGGAGACGGCATCAAGATGATGGCCATGATCGACAAGGTCAACGCGGACCACCCCGACTACAGGGTCAAGCCGACCGTGCTGGCGTGGGGTGCGCCGTATTACACCAAGCTGGCCATGGCCTCCGCCGGCGGGCGGCCTCCGGAGGTTGCCGTGATGCATGCGGCCAGGGTGCCGGGCTACGCTCCCGGCGGACTGCTGGATGCGTGGGACCTGGACCTGCTGGCGGAGTTCGGCGTGCGCCCGGAGGACTTCGGACCCAGAATCTGGGAGAAGAGCCAGTTCAACGGCCAGGTATTTTCGCTGGCACTGGACTCGCACCCGTTCGTGATGCTCTACAACACCGAAGTTGCGGACAAGGCCGGCGTCCTGGGGAAGGACGGCCGGCTGGCGGAGATCTCCTCGCCGTCGCAGTTCCTGGAAGTAAGCCGCGAACTGCAGCGCGTCACCGGCAAGCACGGGCTCTCCTACGGGTATCTGGGCGACGGCGCGCAGATGTGGCGGCTGTTCTACACGCTCTACCGCCAACACGGCGCGGACTTCGTGCTGGAGCCGGGCAGGCCCGCCCAGGTGGAGCGGGACGTGGCCATCGACTGCCTGGAGTTCATCACGTCCCTGCTGGATAACACCATCTCCACGAAAAGCGGCGACGGCGGGACAGCCATCGCGGAGTTCGCCGGCTCGGGGTCGGGGCTGCTCTTCACCGGTGTGTGGGAGTTGCCCACCATGAAAACGGCAGGAGTTCCGTTCGGTGCCAGCACCATCCCCACCCTCTTTGGAACACCGGCCGCCTTCGCCGACTCGCACTCGTTCGTGCTGCCGCACCAGGCCCGGCTGGACGAAACCAAGCGCCGCGGCGTCTACCAGTTCGTGGCGTCCATGCTCAAGGGTTCCCTGAGCTGGGCCGAGGCCGGACACATCCCGGCCTACCAGCCGGTGGTGAAGTCCAAGGAATACGCGGCACTGAAGCCGCAGGCGGACTATGCCCAGGCGGCGGACATCATCAACTACGACCCCGTGGCCTGGTTCACCGGCTCGGGATCCGATTTCCAAGGCTACTTCGCCGAGAACGTCCAGAACGTGTTCCTCGGACGGGACAAGGCCGCCGACGGCTGGGACGCGTTTATGAAGCGCATCAACACCGTCCTCGCAATGCCGAACCCGGTGTGAGGACGGCATCCGGCATGGCCGCCGAATCCTCTGCAGAATCCCGCCTGAACATTGACCCGCCCGTGACAAAGTCCGTGACAAAGGAGTCCTCATGAGCACTGCCCGCACCACAGCGCCCCCGGCAAAACCAGCGCCCGCGGTAAAACCAGCGCCCGCGGCGAAATCGCTGCGTTCCCGGCGCGACAACCTCCACGGCTGGGCCTTCTCCGCCCCCTTCCTGGCCTTCTTCCTGATGTTCCTGGTCTGGCCCATGATTTCCGGGGCCGTTATGAGCCTCACCGGAAAGTCCCTCACGGGCGCCAACAGCGGGTTCATCGGCCTGGCCAACTACAGCGAGGCGTTCGCCGACTCGGACATGTGGCGCTCGCTGGGGAACACGCTGTACTTCACGCTGATCAGCACCGTCCCGCTGGTGGTCATCGCCCTGGCGCTGGCAGCACTGGTCAACATGGGCCTTCCCGCGCAGTGGCTGTGGCGGCTCTCCTTCTTCTCCCCGTTCCTGCTCGCCTCCACCGTGGTCTCACTGTTCTTCGCCTGGATGTACAACCCCGAGCTCGGGCTGTTCAATGACATGCTCGCAAATCTCGGCATTCCGCCGGTGGCGTGGCTGAACGATCCCGCGGTGGCGATGTGGGCCGTGGTGATCGCCACGGTGTGGTGGACCATCGGCTTCAACTTCCTCCTCTACCTGGCTGCACTGCAGAACATTCCGCAGCAGCACTATGAAGCGGCCTCGCTCGACGGTGCCGGGGGCTGGCGCCAGTTCTTCTCCATCAGCCTTCCCCAGCTGGGCCCCACCACCGTGATGATCGTGATCCTGCAGATCCTCGCTTCCCTGAAGGTCTTTGACCAGATTTACCAGATGACCGAAGGCGGACCGGGCGGAGCAACCCGTTCCATCGTGCAGTACATCTTCGAGGCCGGATTCACGGGCTACCGGCTGGGCTACTCCGCAGCCATTTCCTACATCTTCTTCGGCCTGATCCTGCTCATCGCGCTGGCGCAGGTCTTCATCACACGGAAAAGGAGCGCCTAGCCATGGCCACCACCACACTTTCCAAACCCGCGCTCCAGCCCAAGGGGTACGCCGAAACCGTTGCCAACCGGCGTGCGAAGACGCCGCTGTCCCGCATCCTGGCCACCGTCGTCGTGTCTGTCCTCGCCGTTGCGTGGCTGGTGCCCTTTGCCTGGGCCACAGTCACCGCGCTGAAGAGCGAAACCGACGCCGCGTCCACCCCCATCAGCTGGATACCGGCGTCGGGCTTCACCTTCGATGCCTTTGCCAAAGTGCTGCAGAGCGGCAATATCCCCACCTGGACGCTCAACTCGCTGTTCACGTCAGCGGCCATTACTGCCATCACCCTGGTGATTTCCGCGTCCGTCGCCTACGCCATTTCGCGGATCGACTTCCGCGGCAAGAGGATGCTGATGGGCGTGATCGTGGCCTCCATCATCATCCCGCCGCCGGTCCTCATCATCCCGCTGTTCCAGCAGATGCAGTCCCTGAACCTGATCGACACCTACTGGGCGCTGATCCTGCCGCAGGTGATCCACTCGCCCATGGTGTTCGTGCTCAAGAAATTCTTCGACCAGATTCCGCGGGAACTCGAGGAAGCCGCGCTGATGGACGGCGCCGGACGGCTGCGGATCTTCACCACGATCGTGCTGCCCCTGTCCCGGCCCATCCTGGCCGCCGTCGCCATCTTCGTGTTCATCGGGGCCTGGAACAACTTCCTCTGGCCGTTCATTGCCACCAACGAAAGCTCGCTGCTCACCCTGCCGGTGGGCCTGCAGACCATCAAGAGCGCCTACGGCATCCAGTACGCCCAGAACATGGCGTCCGCGCTGCTGGCCGCACTGCCGCTGATCGTGGTGTTCCTTTTCTTCCAGCGGCAGATCATCAGGGGCGTAGCCACCACCGGCCTTGCCGGCACGTAGCCGGCACCCAACGCACACGAACCCAACGCCCACGAACCCGGCGCCCACGACCAATCCACCCCTAGGACAGGAGCAAAATGTCCCGCGCACGCATCACCATTGACCGCGACTTCACCGTAGCCGAGGTTCCCCGCCGGATCTTCGGATCCTTCGTTGAGCACATGGGCCGCTGTGTCTACACCGGCATCTACGAACCGGGCCATCCCCGGGCCGACGCGCGCGGCTTCCGCCGCGACGTGATGGACCTCGTCAAAGAGCTGGGCGCCACCGTGGTCCGCTATCCCGGCGGCAACTTCGTCTCCGGTTACAACTGGGAGGACGGCATCGGTCCCGTGGCGGAGCGGCCGCGCCGGCTCGACGGCGCCTGGCACACCCTGGAAACGAACGCCTTCGGCCTGCACGAATTCGTGGACTGGTCGCGGGAAGCCGGCGTGGAGGTCATGGAAGCCGTCAACCTCGGCACCCGCGGCGTCGATGCAGCCCGCGAGCTGGTGGAATACGCCAACATTCCGTCCGGCACCCGGCTGTCCGACCTTCGCCGCAAGAACGGCCACGAGGATCCGTTCAACATCAAGCTGTGGTGCCTGGGCAACGAGATGGACGGCCCGTGGCAGATCGGGCACAAGACCGCCGAGGAATACGGCCGGCTGGCGCAGGAAGCCGCCAAGGCCATGCGCTTCGTTGATCCGGACATCGAACTCGTGGCGTGCGGCAGCTCCAACTCGGGGATGCCCACCTTCGGCGCCTGGGAGCAGACGGTCCTGACCCACGCCTACGAGCAGGTGGACTACGTCTCGCTGCACGCCTACTACCAGGAGCACGACGGCGACGCCGGCAGTTTCCTGGCCAGTGCCGTGGACATGGACTACTTCATCGAATCCGTGATCGCCACCGCGGACGCTGTGCGGGCCAAGGGCAAGCACAAGAAGCACATCAACCTGTCCTTCGACGAATGGAACGTCTGGTACACCCGCCCCGGCGACGCCGACAGCCCCGAGCAAGTGGGCAAGCACGGCTGGCGCGAGCACCCCCGCGTCATCGAGGACCAGTACAACGTGACGGACGCCGTCGTCGTCGGGACCTTCCTGAACTCCCTGCTCCGGCACGGTGACCGGGTCAAGATCGCCAACCAGGCGCAGCTGGTCAACGTGATCGCCCCCATCCTCAGCGAGGAAAACGGCCCGGCATGGAAGCAGACCATCTTCCACCCCTTCGCCCGCATGGCCGAGCTGGCGCACGGCCAGATCCTCCGGCTCGCCGTGGACTCGGACAAGTACGGCAACGCCAAGTTCGGCGATGCCGACCTCGTGGACGTCAGTGCCACCTGGAACGAGGAAACCGGCCGCATCGCGCTGTTCCTGGCCAACCGCGGACTGGAAGAAGCCGCCGACGTCGAAGTGGTCCTTCGCGGCTTCGACGCCCGCCGGGTGGTCCGGGCCGACGTGCTGCGCATCCCGGACGGTGCGGACCGGTTCATCACCAACACGCAGGCAAACCCCGGTGCCGTGGGCCTCATCCCCCTGGATGGCGTCAAGGCCGCCGGCGGCGAAGTCCGGGCCACCCTGCCGGCCCTGTCCTGGACGGCCATCGAACTGGAGGTCGTACGCAACTGAGGCGGTGCGCCGGCGCGGCGGACACCGTGACGGACGATGGCGGGCGGCACGTTTTCGTGGCCGCCCGCCGTGCGTTTGCGGGCGGTGTGCGGGTCGGGCCGCTCTGCCCTCCGCCCCCTGTTGAAGTGCCGGGCGGATGGATAGACTGCCCCTGCGCCCGTCCGGGCGTCCGATGCTTCCAGGAGGGAACCGTCAGTGTCAGAGAACAGCGAAATTTCCAAGAACAGCGCAAACGAAGCGGAACAGCCCAGTACCGAACCCGCGCCGGCAGTCGAAGGTGACAGCGGCCAGTATGTCGACGGCGACTACGGCAAGGCGGGAATTGCGCACGAAGACCAGGTGGCCGCCGGCGACGGCGAGTATCCCGAAGGCGATTACGGAACCGCCGGGGAGGTCGAGGAACCTGCCGGGGCCGTCGAAGGCGAGTACGAGGCCGGTGATTACGGCAAGGCCGGCACTGCGGGGGAGAACCTGGTGACCCTGGAGGAAGCCGAATACCCCGACGGCGACTACGGAACGGCCGGTACCGCGGGCCCGGCGAAGACCGGCGAGACGGCCCGCCGTGCAGAATCTGGCGAGGAGCCGGGCGACACCGCCTGACAGTCAATTACGCCACCAGCCTGCTCCAGGACAGGGTTTCACGCACAGCGAAACCCTGTCCTGGTGCCGCTGCGTCTGGCCCAAAACCCCTGAATGACGGTCCTTTTCAGCTGCCCGGCAAACAGTTGCTTGGCCAGCAAATCCAAAGTTGAGCGGATCAGACTCAACTTTGGATTGACTTAAATCCGGCCGTGGGTAAAGTTGAGTGTAGATCGCTCAATCAGTGGGCGTGCCTGAATCTAGACCAGCGTTTCCACGGAAAGAAGGAAGCAACACATGTCACGTGCAGTAGGTATCGACCTCGGAACCACCAACTCCGTCGTCTCCGTTCTCGAAGGTGGCGAGCCCACCGTTATTGCCAACGCCGAGGGTGGCCGCACCACGCCGTCCGTCGTTGCGTTCTCAAAGTCCGGCGAAGTCCTGGTCGGCGAGATCGCCAAGCGCCAGGCCGTCAACAACATCGACCGCACCATCGCGTCCGTCAAGCGCCACATGGGCACTGACTGGAACGTCGCGATCGACGACAAGAAGTACACCGCGCAGGAGATCTCCGCGCGCATCCTGATGAAGCTGAAGAACGACGCCGAGTCGTACCTGGGCGAAAAGGTCACCGACGCCGTCGTCACCGTTCCCGCGTACTTCAACGACGCCCAGCGCCAGGCCACCAAGGAGGCCGGCGAAATCGCAGGCCTCAACGTCCTCCGCATCGTCAACGAGCCCACCGCTGCCGCTTTGGCCTACGGCCTGGACAAGGGCAAGGAAGACGAACTCATCCTCGTCTTCGACCTCGGCGGCGGAACCTTCGACGTCTCCCTCCTCGAAGTGGGCAAGGACGAAGACAACTTCTCCACCATCCAGGTGCGCGCCACCGCCGGTGACAACCACCTCGGCGGCGACGACTGGGACCAGCGCGTCGTTGACTACCTGCTGAACCAGCTCAAGGTCAAGGGCATCGACCTGTCCAAGGACAAGATCGCCCTGCAGCGCCTGCGCGAGGCTTCCGAGCAGGCCAAGAAGGAACTCTCTTCCTCCACCAGCACCAACGTCTCCCTCCAGTACCTGTCCGTCACCCCCGACGGCCCGGTCCACCTGGACGAGCAGCTGACCCGCGCCAAGTTCCAGGACCTGACCAAGGACCTGCTGGACCGCACCAAGAAGCCGTTCCAGGACGTCATCAAGGAAGCCGGCATCAAGCTCTCCGAGATCGACCACATCGTGCTCGTCGGCGGCTCCACCCGCATGCCCGCCGTGTACGAACTCGTCAAGGAACTCGCCGGCGGCAAGGAGCCCAACAAGGGCGTCAACCCGGACGAGGTCGTCGCCGTCGGCGCCGCGCTGCAGGCAGGTGTGCTGAAGGGCGAACGCAAGGACGTCCTCCTGATCGACGTCACGCCGCTGTCCCTGGGCATCGAAACCAAGGGCGGCATCATGACGCACCTGATCGAGCGCAACACGGCCATCCCCACCAAGCGCTCCGAAACCTTCACCACGGCTGACGACAACCAGCCGTCCGTGGCCATCCAGGTCTTCCAGGGCGAGCGCGAGTTCACCCGGGACAACAAGCCGCTGGGCACGTTCGAGCTGACCGGTATCGCGCCGGCACCCCGTGGCGTCCCGCAGGTCGAGGTCACCTTCGACATCGACGCCAACGGCATCGTGCACGTCTCGGCGAAGGACAAGGGCACCGGCAAGGAACAGTCCATGACCATCACCGGCGGGACCGCGCTCTCCAAGGAAGACATTGACCGCATGGTCAAGGACGCCGAGGAGCACGCAGCCGAGGACAAGGCCCGCCGCGAGGCAACCGACACCCGCAACACCGCCGAGCAGCTCGCCTACTCCGTGGACAAGCTGATCGCGGACAACGCCGACAAGCTGCCTGAAGAGGTCAAGACCGAGGTCAAGGCCGACGTCGACGCCCTGAAGAAGGCGCTCGAAGGCACGGATGACGCCGCGGTAAAGACCGCCTTTGAGAAGCTGCAGGCTTCCCAGAGCAAGCTCGGCGAAGCCATCTACGCACAGGCCGGTTCGCCGGACGGTGCCACGGGTGCCGCAGGCGCAGAGGGTGCCCACTCCGGGTCCGAAGGCGCCAAGGCCGATGAGGACATCGTCGACGCCGAGATCGTTGACGAAGACGAGAAGAAGTAATCATGCCGCACCACGGTAATGAAGAAGAGCACCACTCTTCCGCAGGCCAGCAACACGCGCACGCCAGCGGCGACAACGACAACCAGGAGAACGAGCCGCAGAAACCGGTGATCCACGACAACCGCAAGGTTGATCCGAAGACCGGCCAGGCCCGCCACCCTGACCAGGAGCACGCCGCCGCAAGGGGCCACGGTTCCGGGGACGCACTGTCCCAGGCCGAGGACATCCTCAACAGCGTTGAGGTTCCGGCCGAGGAGTCAGTGGCCCAGGGCGTGGGCGCGGAGGAAGCGGAAGAACTCCGCAACGACCTCCGCCGCCTGCAGGCCGAGTACGTCAACTACCGCAAGCGCGTGGAACGCGACCGTGCCGTGGCAGGGGAGATGGCCGTCATCGGCGTCCTGAACTCCCTGCTTCCGGTCCTGGACGACGTCGACGCCGCCCGGCAGCACGGCGACCTGGCCGACGGCCCGTTCGCCGCGATCGCCGCCAAGCTGGAGAACGCGCTGAAGACCTACGGCCTGGTGCGCATCGATGAGACCGGCGTGGAGTTCGATCCCACGATCCACGAAGCCCTCATCCAGCAGCCCGGCCCGGACGTCGAAATCGACACCGTCAGCCAGGTCCTGCGCTCCGGCTACAGGTCAGGCGAACGGGTCCTCCGGGCAGCACAGGTTATTGTTGCAGTCCCTGCATAAGTAGCCCAAACAAACGCGTAGCAGTTGGTGGGCCCCGGGAGTGGCATGGGGCCCGCCGGAGCGTGGTGGCCTGGTCCGCAAGGACCAGGCCACCACGCGAAGGGGCGGGGGCCCATCACCTGCGCAGCGCATTTTGTAAGAACTTGAAAGGAAACGCCATTGGCTAGCCAGGACTGGGTCGACAAGGACTTCTACAAGATCCTTGGAGTCGCCAAGGACGCTTCCGACGCCGATATCAAGAAGGCTTACCGGAAGCTTGCGCGGCAGCACCACCCGGACACCAACGCGGGGAACGTCGCGTCGGAGAAGAAGTTCAAGGACATTTCCGAGGCATACTCCGTGCTCTCGGATCCGGACGAACGCCAGCAGTATGACGCCATCCGTGCCATGGGCGGCGGCGCGCGGTTCGCTCCCGGCGGTGCCGGGGCAGGCGGCGGCGCCGGCTTCGAAGACCTCTTCGGCGGCCTCTTCACCGGTGGCGGCGGGCGCCACTCCGGCGGCTACAGCACCTCGGGCGGCATTCCGCCGGAATTCGCCGATCTCTTCGGCGGACAGTTCGGCGGCCCCGGCTCCGGAGCGGGATTCCAGCGTGCCCCGCAAAAGGGCGCCGACCGTACGGCCACCACCACCATTTCCTTCGCCGGGTCCATCCGCGGCACCACCATCGGCCTGCGCGAACCGGACGGGGACGTCATCGACGTCCGTGTTCCCGCCGGGATCAAGGACGGCCAGAAGGTCCGTGTCCGCGGCAAGGGCCAGTACGGACCGGCCGGCAACGGCGACCTGATGGTCACCGTCAACGTCAAGGGCCATGACTTCTACACGCGCGACGGCGACAACCTCCGCATCCATGTTCCGGTCACCTTCCCGGAGGCTGCCCTGGGTGCTGACATCGAAGTGCCGACGATCGACGGCGAAAAGGTCAAGGTCCGTGTTCCCGCGGGGACGCCCTCCGGGCGGACACTGCGGGTCAAGGGCCGCGGGGTCAAGCATGCGAAGGCCACCGGCGACCTGCTGGTGACCATCGACGTCGTGGTTCCGCAGAAGCTGACCAAGGAAGCGGAGGAAGCCGTGAAGGCGTTCGCTGCAGCCACGGACGGACACGATGTGCGGGCCGGACTGGCTGCCAAGGCACGTCTCTAGGAAACGCGCGGACTGGGACTGGGACTAGCGGGAGGAGCCGGCCTTGGACATTGATTTCGATCAGCCGATCTTCGTGATCTCGGTGGCGGCTGAGCTGGCGGACATGCACCCGCAGACGTTGCGGCAGTACGACCGGCTGGGCATCGTCTCGCCCAGCCGCGCGCCCGGAAAATCCCGGCGGTACTCCCAGCGGGACGTCAACGTGCTCCGGGAAGTGCAGCGGCTTTCGCATGAGGGGGTCTCGCTGGAGGGCATCAAACGCATCCTCCAGCTGGAGAACCAGGTGGCCGCGCTGCAGCGCCGGGTGTCCGAACTGACCGAGCAGCTCAGCAGCCGCCGGAGCCCGCTGGATTCGCGCATTTTCGCGGCCGGAGCAGCGGGCGACGTGGTGAGCCTGGCCCGCGGCCAGCGGCCCCGCGCCCGGTCCCAGGCCGTGGTGGTGTGGCGCCCCCGTTCCACGGAGTGAGCGCTGCAGGCTGAGCCTTCCGGACTGACCTGACACGCCGTTCCTTGACAGGCGAAGCCTGCCGGAACAGAGTGAATGGTCAAGCCAGTTGCCCGTCTTCACTGCCCCGGAAGGAACGCCCTCATGGCCTTTGTGTCTGTCGGAAAAGAAAACAGCACCACCGTTGAGCTTTACTATGAGGACCACGGACAGGGACAGCCGGTGGTCCTTATCCACGGTTACCCGCTGGACGGCGCATCGTGGGAACGGCAGACCAGCGCGCTGCTGGCGGCAGGCTACCGGGTCATCACCTACGACCGCCGCGGCTTCGGCAAGTCCAGCCAGCCCACGGAGGGCTACGACTACGACACCTTTGCTGCCGACCTCAACACCCTGCTCACCGAGCTCGATCTCACGGACGCCGTGCTGGTGGGCTTCTCGATGGGCACCGGCGAGGTGGCCCGCTACCTCGGCACCTACGGCTCGGACCGGGTTTCCAAGGCAGTGTTCCTCGGTTCCCTCGAGCCGTTCCTGCTGAAGACGGACGACAACCCCGACGGCGTCCCGCAGGACGTGTTCGACGGCCTGCTCAGCGCAGTGAAGGAAGACCGTTACGCGTTTTTCACGGAGTTCTTCAAGAACTTCTTCAACACCGACGACACCCTGGGCAGCCGCCTCAGCGAAGAAGCCCTGCGCGCCAACTGGGCCACCGCCAGCAAGTCCTCCGCCCACGCCTCAGTGGCGGCGCAGCCCACCTGGCTGACGGACTTCCGCGCGGACATCCCCAAGATCGACGTTCCTGCCCTCATCGTGCACGGAACGGCGGACAACATCCTGCCCATCGACGTGACCGGCCGGCGCTTCAAGGACGCGCTGCCCGCCGCGGACTACGTGGAGATCGAGGGCGCGCCGCACGGCATGCTGTGGACCCACGCGAAGGAAATCAACCAGGCCCTCCTTGCCTTCCTGAAGAAGTAAGCAGGGAGCTGCCCGCAGGCTAGCCGGATGCGGCGCTGACCCTCAGCTGCATCAGGGCCAGGTCGATCAGCGGCGTGGCCGCCCCGAGGAGCCGTGCCCGCCGGGTGAAGTCGCCCAGCAGGTGTTCGGTCTCGCCGGGGCGGCCGGCAACAACATCGCGGTAGAGCGACGACGTGAAGGTTGACCCGGGCTGCGTCAGCATGTCCACGGACAGCTGATGTTCGTGGTCCGGCACCGGATAGCCGGCCGCAGCCGCGACGGCGCCGGCTTCGGCCAGCACCGAATGCACGAAGTCCGTGCCGCCGGGTACCGCGACGATGGCGCCCACCGGTCCGCGCATCAGGCAGGTCACGGTCCCCGCGGACACGATGAATGCCCACTTGTGCCACATGGATGCCAGGGCGTCCGCCGTGGCCGAAGCCTTGAAACCCGGCACGGTCAGGGTTTCAACCGCCCGCAGGACGCGGTCGCCCGGCGGGCCTGACTGTTCCCCCACCGTGAGTGTGGCCAGCGGATTCATCTGCAGGATGTCGCCGTCGTCGGTGAGGGTGGTGACCACCTTGACGATCCCGCCCAGCACGCGGGCCGCGCCGAAGGCCGCCTCGAGCGCGTCCATGTGGGCCATGCCGTTGAGGAACGGAATGACCACCGTTTCCGGCCCCACCGCCGGTGCGAGGTCTGCCAGTGCCTGCGGCAGGGCGGCGGCCTTGACCGTCACCAGCACCAGATCGTACGGTCCGTGCAGGTCAGGCGCCGTGACCAGCGCCGGTTCAATGACGTCGTCGCGGCCCAGGCCCGTGATGCGAAGGCCGCGCCGGCGTAGGGTGGCTGCCCGTCCTTCCCGCACCAGGAACGTCACGTCGCGGCCGCCCTGCGCCAGGCGGCCGCCGAAGTAGCCGCCGGTGGCCCCCGCTCCGACAACCAGGATTCTTTGTGCGTTCTGCTGGCCGCTCATGCTGCTCCTCGGGGATTTGTGTCGCCGCCAAACCCAAAATGACGGCGGGAAAGTTTCCTTCAGGTTAACTTTGCCATCCGAACTTTCCGCCATTTTGTCAGCCAACTTACCGTTTCCGGGCTTCTGATCCAATGCGGACGCCCGGTCCGAAATCGTGCGGAAACGAACCATCATGCGTGTTGAAACAATTCGCTCCTAGATTGAGCCCCAGGGGGACCCGACAGGACCCTGGAGACCAGCAGCTGCCGCGAGGCAGCGCGGAGCGAGAAGCAGGTAAACATGAGGGTTTCAGTAACGAGGCGCGCTTTGATCCCCCTGGCCGCGGCGGCAATGGCAACGGCCCTGGCCGGCTGCGGAAGCCAGATTTCGGATCCGGCCTCCGCCAATTCCACCGCCAGCAGCGGCAGTTCCTGCGTGGACACGTCTGGCAGCAGCGTGAAGGTCGGATTCATCAACTCACTCTCCGGCACCATGGCCATCAGCGAGAACACCGTCTTTGATTCCCTGAGCCTGGCAGCGGAGGAAATCAACGCCGCCGGCGGAGTCATGGGCAAACAGCTGCAAGTGATCAGCGAGGACGGCGCCAGTGAACCCACCAAGTTCGCCGAACGCGCCGGGAAGCTGATCCAGCAGGACTGCACGGCCGCGGTGTTCGGCGGCTGGACCTCCTCCAGCCGCAAGGCCATGCTCCCGGTCTTCGAAGCCAACGACGCCCTGCTGTTCTACCCGGTGCAGTACGAAGGCCTCGAAGCGTCCAAGAACATCTTCTACACAGGAGCCACCACCAACCAGCAGATCATCCCCGCCCTGGACTACCTGGCTGAGCAGGGCACCAAATCCATCTTCCTGGTGGGCAGCGACTACGTCTTCCCGCGAACGGCCAACAAGATCATCCAGGCCTACGCCAAAGCCCACGGCATGGAGGTCCTTGGCGAGGAATATGCCCCGCTGGGGTCCACGGAGTTCTCCACCATCGTGAACAAGGTGCGGGACTCGAAGGCCGACGCCGTCTTCAACACCCTCAACGGCGACAGCAACGTGGCCTTCTTCCGGCAGTACAAGAGCGTTGGCCTGACCGCCGCATCCATGCCGGTGGTCTCGGTGTCCATCGCCGAGGAGGAAGTGCCCGGCGTCGGGCTCGAAAACGTGGAAGGCCAGCTCACGGCCTGGGACTACTACCAGACCCTTGACACGCCGGCGAACAAGAAGTTCGTCGCGGCGTTCAAGGCGAAGTTCGGCGCCGACCGCGTCACCAGCGACCCCATGGAAGCGGCGTACACCTCGCTGTACCTGTGGAAGGCCATGGTGGAGAAGGCCGGTTCCTTCGAAGTGGACAAAGTCCAGGCAGCCGCGGGCGGGGTGACGTTCGAGGCGCCCGAGGGCACTGTCACGGTGGACGGCGAGAACAACCACATCACTAAGACGCCCCGGATCGGAAAGATCAACTCCGAGGGCCTGATCGAGACCGTCTGGTCCTCGCCGAAGGCCGTGGAGCCCGATCCGTTCCTGGCCAGCTACGACTGGGCCAAGGACCTGGCCAAGTAGCCGCTTCCACCGCCCCTGCAGAAACCCGGAGGAAAGGCCCGCTGGAATGGAACTGTTGATTGGACAGATGTTTGCCGGACTCAGTCTCGGCTCGGTGCTGCTGCTGGCCGCGCTGGGGTTGTCGCTGACTTTCGGCCAGATGGGGGTCATCAACATGGCCCACGGCGAGTTCATGATGGCTGGTTCGTATACGGCCTTCGTGGTGCAGCGGAGCATTTCCGACGCCGGCATCTCGCTGCTGGTTTCCATTCCGGTGGGCTTCCTGGTGGGCGGCCTGCTGGGGCTGGTGCTCGAGGCGGTGCTGCTCCGGCGGATGTACCACCGTCCGCTGGACACCCTGCTGGTCACGTTCGGGGTGGCGCTGATCCTGCAGCAGGCCGCCCGGGACATTTTCGGCGCCCCCAGCGTGGACGTCCGGGCCCCGGCCTGGCTGCAAGGCAACGTCGAGCTGCTGGGAGCGCCCATCCCGCTCACCCGGCTGTTCATCCTGCTGCTGTCCCTGGTTTGCCTGGCAGGACTCGTAGTGGTCCTCAAGGGGACGCCGCTGGGCCGCCGCATCAGGGCGGTGGTGCTGAACCGGGACCTGGCCGAAACCAGCGGCATCTCCACCCGGCGCACGGACCAGCTGACGTTCTTCATCGGATCGGGCCTGGCCGGGGTGGCGGGCGTCGCCGTCACGCTGATCGGGTCCACCGGCCCGTACCTGGGGACGAACTACATCGTGGACGCGTTCCTGGTGGTGGTGGCCGGGGGAGTCGGCCAGATCAAGGGGGCCGTCATCGCGGCGTTCGCACTGGGCGTGCTGCAGTCCGTATTTGAATTTTCGACGACGGCGAGCATCGGCAAGGTGCTGATCCTGGTGCTGATCGTGGTCTTCCTGCAGCTGCGGCCGCAGGGCATCTTCAGCCTCAAGACAAGGAGCCTGGCATGAGCACTTTCCTGCGGTCCCGGTGGGGGGTGCTGGCCGGTTTCGCCGCGGGAGCGGTGCTTCTGCTCGTGGCGGCTCCCGCGGCACTCTCGGCGTTCAACCTTGCCCTGCTGGGAAAGTTCATTTGCTTCGCGATCGTTGCGGTGGGGATCGGACTGGCCTGGGGCCGCGGCGGCATGCTCACCCTGGGGCAGGGGGTGTTCTTCGGGCTCGGCGCGTACATCATGGCCATGCACCTCAAGCTGGCGGACGCCTCCCTCTTCGGCGGGTCCGGCGTGCCGGACTTTATGTCGCTGTACGGCAGCGGCGAGGTCCCCGGCTGGTGGGAGCCGTTCCGGAGCCCGGTGGTGACCCTCCTCGCCGTCGTCCTCGTTCCGGGACTGGTGGCCCTCGTCCTGGGGCTGGCCGTGTTCAAACGGCGCGTCAAGGGTGCCTACTTCGCCATCCTCAGCCAGGCCCTGGCCGCCGCCTTCGCCGTGTTCCTGATCGGCCAGCAGGCCACCACCGGAGGCTCCAACGGCCTCAGCGGCTTCCGGTCCTTCTTCGGGTTCGATTTGAAGGACCCCTCCAACAAAATGATGCTCTATTCGATCGCCGCCGTGGTGCTGCTCCTGGCCCTGGCGGCGGCCCGGCAGCTCATGCGCAGCCGGTTCGGCGAACTCCTCGTCGCCGTCCGGGACCAGGAGGAACGGGTCCGGTTCCTGGGCTACGACCCGGCCACCATCAAAACAGTGACCTATGTGATCGCGGCCGTCATGGCAGGGATCGCCGGCGCCTTGTTCGTGCCCATCGTGGGGATCATCTCGCCGGCCGACGTAGGCGTCATTCCGTCCATCGCCTTCCTGATCGGAGTGGCAATCGGGGGCAGGGCAACCCTGCTGGGCCCCGTCCTCGGAGCACTCAGCGTGGCCATCGCCCAGACCAGCCTGGCCTCCACCTTCCCGTCGTTCTGGGTCTACTTCCAAGGCCTGCTCTTCGTCCTGGTCATCGGGTTCATGCCCGGCGGCCTCGCGTCGCTGCCGCGGCTCGTCTCCCGGCTGAAGCAGCGCCGTACAGAGCAGCCCGGCGGCGCTGCACCGGCGTCCGCGCCGCAGGTTCCCGCTTCCGCCGTGCCGGCCCCGGCAACTGCAGCAACCACCCCAACCACCGTCCCGGAAGAGGCAAGCCGATGACCACCCCCACGCTGCTTCCCGACGGCGAGCCACGGGCCGGCGGGCTCCGCCACGGCCGGCCGAAGTACCTCGAGGTCCGCGGCCTCACGGTGGCCTTCGACGGCTTCGTCGCCGTGGACAGCGTCAACCTCGACGTCATCCAGGGCGACCTGCGGTTCCTCATCGGCCCCAACGGTGCCGGCAAGACCACCATCATCGATGCGATCACCGGGCTGGTTCCCGCCACCGGATCCGTGAACCACACCGGCACTGAGATCCTGGGCCGGAAAGTGCACAAGATCGCCCGGCTGGGCGTGGGCCGGACGTTCCAGACGGCGAGCGTTTTCGAGAACCTCACGGTGCTTCAGAACCTGGATATCGCCGCCGGGCCGGGCAGGAAGGCCCGGGAGCTGCTGAGGAGACGGAAGGGCGTGGACCCCGCCGTCCAGGAAGCCCTGGAAATCATCGGGCTGACCCGGGCCGCGGACAAGCAGGCCGGCACCCTGGCGCACGGTCAGAAGCAATGGCTGGAAATCGGCATGCTGCTGGTCCAGAACTCGGACGTGCTGCTCCTGGACGAACCCATCGCCGGAATGAGCCAGGACGAGCGCGACGAAACCGGGCAGCTGCTCCGCCGGATCGCGGCCAGCCGCATCACCCTGGTGATTGAACATGACATGGACTTCGTCCGGGAGTTCGCCACTTCGGTGACAGTCCTCGCGGCCGGGAAGGTCCTGAGCGAGGGCAGCGTGGCGCAGGTCCAGGCCGACAAAAAAGTGCAGGAAGTCTACCTCGGCACGGCCGGAATGGAAGGGCACTGATGCTGGAAATCACGGACCTGCAGACCGGCTACGGGCGCACCCAGGTTATTTCCGGAGTGGATATCACCGTCCCCGACGGGTCGCTGGTTTCCCTCCTGGGCCACAACGGTGCGGGAAAGACCACACTGCTGCGCGCCGTCGTCGGGCTTCTCAAGCCCACCCGCGGCACCATCACGCTGGACGGGGAGGACATCTCCGCCCTCCGGCCGCACCAGCGGGTGGCGCGTGGCATGGCCTATGTTCCGCAGGGGCAGCAGTCGTTCGGGCAGCTGACCGCCCTGGAGAATCTGCAGCTCGTGGCAGACGGCCGCCGGAACGCGAAGGAACGCGTGGCGGAAGCGCTGGACATGTTTCCGGCGCTTAACCCGCTGCTGGGCCGCCGGGCCGGCCTCCTGTCCGGCGGGCAGCGGCAACAGCTGGCCATCGCCCGGGCACTCATCACCGAACCGACGCTGCTCATCCTGGATGAGCCCACGGAAGGGATCCAGCCCAATGTCGTGGCCGAAATCCAGGAGACCATCATCAAGCTGTCCCGGCGCAGCGGCATGCGCGTCCTTTTGGTGGAACAGCACATCGGCTTTGCGTTGAACGCGGCCGACAGCTACTACGTGCTGGCCGCCGGACGGGTCAGTTCCCGCGGCACGGGCGGGGCCGAATCCGCAGGAAAGGTGCGCGAAGCAATGCTGATCTGACCGGGCTGGCGCAGGGGAAACCCGGCCCGGCGTCTGACCGGGCTGGCGCAGGGGAGGCGGACCGTTAGTGTGAACGAGCGGCTTCGCCCTGGGGGTTGCCCGCTGTGGGCGGTGCCTGCCGTTCGAGCGTCTCCCCGAACGGGACGTCTTCGCTGACGGCAACGGTGAAGGTGGTGTTCCCCAGCCGCGTTACAAGGATGCCGCAGCGGCCCTCTTGCATGGCGTGCTGCCGTGCTTGTTCAACTGCGGTGCTTAGCTCCGCGTCGATAAGGCGTGGATCCGTGGCTTCGACGAAAAAGGTACGTCCGGCCTCGATGGTGCTGATCATGCTGCGTTTCCTGACTTTGGTTCCTTGGTGGTTTTGATCGGGTTGGTTTCGACCCTGGGACTCCGTCCGGCGTCTGAGATCGCCCGGAAAATGCGCTCCTGCGATGCCAGCTCGATGCCCAGGGCGGTCGCGGCGATGTCTTCGAGGGCTTCGTACATCCAGTCTGTGGCGGTCTTGTTGTCCGGATGGGACGCGCCCGGATGGGAGGCGCCCGTGAGGACCGGACCCGTGAGGGCCGGACCCGTGAGCGACGGGTCGGACCGGAGGAGCGAGTAGCGTGCCACTTTCGCCTTCAGCTCGGCGACGAGGTCCTCGATCTCCGCCAACAGCGGGTCGTTCCACCGGTCGGAATCCTGCGAGTCAAACTCCTGCGCCACACCGGGGTCCCCTGCGTCGGACGGGGTTCGGTTCAGGCGCAAATCGGGCTGCCTCCACTGGCTCGTTGCCATGGCGGCCCTGAGCAGCTCGCTATGGTCCTGGGATGCCACATGCGTGAGCGAGACTTCGAGGGATGGGTTGCCGCGCATCGGGTGGACTCCTCCTGGATTTTTCGCCGACAAAATGGCGCTACCAGGGTCTGGGGCAACTAAATTAAGTGTATCCGGCGCCTCGGGACGTGAACAGGGACCGCTGAAGCGGCTGGTCCGGGCCCCGACCGCCCGGGATCAAACTCCCACGGGGCGCTGCCAACCGGTTGATCCGGGAGCGGGCATAAACTGTACGAACAGCAGTTGATGCATGGAAGGTGCCTTTCCGATGGTTCAAGCGACGTCCTTCCGTTTCCCGGATCCGGCTGTCGCCGCGCGGGGCCGTCATGGTTGACGGTTCCTGTTCGATGGCTGAGGGGCTGGACACCGGCCTTTGTACGGTGTTCCTGGAGTCGCTGCCCATTACCGGCGCTTCGATCTCCGTATTCTCGGGCCTGGCTCCGGAGACCACGGTGTGCGCCAGCAACCGGGTTTCGGCGCGGATTGACGAACTCCAGTTCGACCTGGGTGAGGGGCCCCGCTGGACTGCCCTGGAGCGACGGAGGCCGGTGCTCCTGCCCGACGTGCGCGCGGGTTCGCATGCCGCCTGGCCCGTCTTTGCGAAGGCCATCCGGGACCTTGACGTGTCCGCCCTTTTCGTCTTCCCCCTGGTGCTCGGCGCCATGGACATCGGGGTTGCGGAACTCTACTGTTCAGACCCCGGCCCGCTCAGTGCGGCCGACCATTCGACGGCGCTGCAGCTCGCCGATGCCGCGACCTGGCAGCTGCTCCGGGAGCTCCTCACCCTGGCCCCGGCGGACGGCACGGATGCACCGCAGGACGGCTCGCCGCTTTCCCGGCGCGAGGTGCATCAGGCCACGGGAATGGTCCTTGCCCAGACAGGGGCTTCCGCCACCGATGCGCTGCTGTTACTGCGTGCGCACGCGTTCTCCCAGGGCCGCACGGTCCGCGAAGTGGCCCGTGACGTCGTCGCCAGGACCCTGGATTTCACGCCTCCCGACGGGGTGACCCGCCGCCCATGACGTGCAGTAGAATCCCAATATGGCGATGATGAGCCGCGCCGGACGCGTAAGTGCCGCTTTCGTCAGGATAGCGGACACCCTGGTGGGGGATTACGACGTTTTCGACCTCCTGCACACCCTGGTGGACGAATCTGTGGGAATACTCGACGCCGCCGCGGCCGGGCTGGTGCTCGTTGACCCGGGCGGTGACCTCCAGGTGATGGCTTCCACGAGCGAGGAAAGCCAGTTGGTGGAGGTTCTCCAGCTGGAGGCCGGCGAGGGTCCGTGCGTTGACTGCTACCGCACCGGCGCTGTTGTGGCCATTGACGACATTGCCACGGACGGGTCCCGGTGGCCGCTGTTCCAGGCTTCCGCCCTTGCCCAGGGCTTCAAGTCCCTGCACGCTGTTCCGATGCGCCTGCGCAGCCGGACCATCGGTGCCATGAACCTCTTCGGCCGGGAGCCGGGTCCGCTCAGCGCGGATGATGCTGCGATTGCACAGGCATTTGCCGACGTCGCCACCATCACCCTGCTGCAGGAGCGCGCGGCCAGGGAAAACGCCCTCATCAACGAACAGCTGCAGCACGCGTTGAACAGCCGCATCCAGATTGAACAGGCGAAGGGTGTCATCTCGCACACGGCAAACGTGGACATGAACCGGGCCTTCTCGATGCTTCGCGACTATGCCCGTGCCCACAACCAGACCATTTACGAAACCGCCGCAAAAGTCATCGGCCGCAGGATCACCCTCTGACGGACCGGGTACCTAGGCGCGGGCCCCGGGACCGGCGAGCAGAATAGAGTACTCACTACTCGTGACGTACCGGAGCGGCAGCGGCTTGAATGGAGCCCAGCTGGGTCTCACAGCTGTGGTCTCTGTTCTCTGGGGGTTTCCTATGTGTCTGTTCTGCAATGCCCAAGTGTCCCTGCCCCGCCCTGCCACGCCGGGCGGCGTCCGATGAGCGCGGGAATGGAATCCGTCGCCATGTTCGCCGGCTCGCTGGCAGGGCTGGTGATCTTATCCCTGGGCCAGGCGATGGTGGTGGCGTGCCTCTGCTTCGACATGGTCCGTGCCCTGTCCGTGCCCAGGTCCCACCGACGCTACGTGGCCAGCACCGTCTTCCGGACGCTGGCGCTGCCGTCGGTCCTCGTGATGGGCGTCAGCGTCCTGGTTGATGCCGTCTTCTGGTCCTGGCTGGATGTGGCCATGGGTGTCTTCGTGATGGTGATGATCATCTTCCGGCTGCACCACGACAAGGACGAGGACAACTGGTGGAAGGGCAAGGGCAAGAAGCTCGCCCGCTGGGCCCGGAAACAGCTGTCCACGGGAAGGTCCCTGGCGCCGGCCATGGGCTGACGGTTCGCCAGCTGAACGTTCGCCGCGGTCCGTGAACAGCCGGCCCGGCCGTCAGTCGTTGAACAGGCCGGCCAGGTCTTCCGCCGTCAGGGAACCGCCGGAGAGCGCATCGCCTTCCATCACGTCAGCGAACAGCTGCGACTTCTTCGCCTTCAAGGCCATGACCTTTTCCTCGATGGTGTCCTTGGCAACCAGCCGGTAGACCATCACGTTGCGCGCCTGGCCGATCCGGTGGGTGCGGTCCACGGCCTGCGCCTCGGAAGCCGGGTTCCACCACGGATCCAGCAGGAACACGTAATCCGCCTCGGTCAGGTTCAGGCCGAAACCGCCCGCCTTCAGGCTGATCAGGAACACGGGGGCGGAGCCGTTCTTGAACTCGTTCACCACATCCGAACGGTTGCGGGTGCCGCCGTCGAGGTAGCAGAATTCGATTTTCTCCTCGACGAGCCGTTCCCGGACCTTGCCCAGGAAGCCGGTGAACTGGCTGAAGATCAACGCCCGGTGCCCCTCGGCAACCAGGTCCTCCAACTGCTCGAACAGCACGTCCAGCTTGCTTGAGCGGACACCGGACAGGGACGGGTCCACCAGGGAAGCATCCAGGCTGAGCTGGCGCAGCAGGGTGAGCGACTGGAAGATGGTGAAGCGGTTCTTGTTGACGTCTTCGATGAGGCCCAGGATCTTCTGGCGCTCGCGCTGCAGGTGGGTCTGGTACACCTTCTGGTGCCGCGGATTCAGCACCACCTCCAGGATCTGCTCCTGCTTGGGCGGGAGGTCGTGGATGACCTGCTCCTTGGTGCGGCGCATCATGAGCGGACGGACCCGACGGCGGAGCTTGTCCAGCTGCCCCTTGTCACCGTTCTTTTCCACCGGCTTCTGGTAGTACTCGGCAAACCTGCTGGGGCTGGCGAAGAGGCCCGGGGCCACAATCGAGGTCAGCGCCCAGAACTCCATCAGGTTGTTTTCCAGCGGCGTTCCGGTGATGGCCAGCTTGAAGGCGGCCGGCAGCTTGCGCGCGCACTGGTAGGCCTTGGACTGGTGGTTCTTGACGAACTGGGCCTCGTCCAGCACCAGGGCGGCCCACTCGCGGGACGCGTACGCCTCGTAGTCGATCCGGAAGAGGGCGTAGGACGTAATCACGATGTCCGCTCCGGCCATCGCCTCGGCCGGGTCCGCTCCGTTTTTTGCGAACGTTTCGCCGATTGCCCGGACCGTAAGCCCGGGGGCAAAGCGCGCGGTTTCGGCTTCCCAGTTCCCCACCACACTGGTGGGGGCCACCACCAGGAACGGTGCGGAGCCCGGCGCGGAGCCCGCTGCGGGGGCCGATGCCCCGGCGGCCTCCTTGGCAGCGCAGACCAGGGCCAGCGCCTGAACGGTCTTGCCCAGGCCCATGTCGTCCGCCAGCACCCCGCCCAGCCCGTGCTTGTAGAGGAAACTGAGCCAGTTGAAGCCTTCCAGCTGGTACGGGCGCAGCTCGGCGTTGAGGGTGTCCGGAAGGGGCAGTCCCTTGATGCCGCCTTCCAGCAGCCCGCCCACGGCTTCGCGCCAGGCGGAGGCCTGCTGGTCCACGATGCCGAGGTGCGCGAGCTCGTCCCAGAGCCCGGCCTGGAACCGGCTGATCTGCAGCGGCGCGTCCTTGTTGTCCTGCAGGGAGCGTGCTTCGTCAATGAGTGCGCGCAGCTGATGCAGCTCGGGCAGGTCCAGGGAGAAGTACGCGCCGCTGGGCAGGAGCATCCGGGTTTCGCCGGCCGCCAGCGCGGAGAACAGGGCAGCGAAGGAAACCGGCTGGCCTTCGAGCGTGATCACAATGCCGAGGTCGAACCAGTCGCGCTGGTCGGTGGCCTTGGTGGAGATGGCCACCACGGGCGCTTCTTCGGCCTCACGGTAGTCGGCGATGTCGCCCGCGGTGTCCACCACAACGTCCGGGGTGTTGCGGAGCCGGGGAAGGACTTCCTCCGTGAAGGCCAGGGTGTCCAGCCCGCTCAGTTCGGCCGAGGCCGCCAGCCGCGGGGTGCCCCAGCCGCCAGTAGCGGATTCGCCCAGTTTGGGGACCACTTCCCAGGGCTGGCCCAGAGCCTCGAGGATGCGGGCCTCCGCGGGATCGTCCCGGTAGCCGTGGTCGCCCGGGTGCCGCCACAGCGGCTGTGCCGTGACCAGGTTCCCGGAGGTGTAGTGCCATTCCCAGTGCAGCCGCACTTTGTGGTCGCTGCCGTAATTGGCCAGGAGGGACAACGTGGGAACGGCCAGAGAGGGCAGCTCCACGGATTCATCCGACGCCGTGACCCGGGCAGCCTGCTTGAGCTTGGGGTAGAAGCCGGTGAGGAAGCGGGTCTCGTCCCGGGCCGGAATATGCAGGGTGCTGCCGGCCGTGACGAACGTCAGGAGTTCTTCGCTGAGGCCGGTTTCCAGGGGAGCCAGGGTGATGATCGACCCGCTGCCCACGCCCGGAAGGGCGTCCGCACCGGACGTCAGGAAGATCCCGTGGGCGGGCCGGCCGATCGTCCCCACGGAGGCCGGATCAACCACCTCCCCCTCAACGGTGATGGTGGGGGCCAGCGTCAGCCCGCCGTCGTCGGACGTTTTTCCGCTGTCGACGGCGGCAGGTTCGACGGCGGCGGGTTCGACGGCGGCGGCGCCTCCCCCGCCGGAAGTACCAAAGCGGGTCAGGTTAAGGCCGACGGCGGCCGGCTCCTCCACGAACCGGACGGGCTCCTGGCTGCCGGTGTGGACCAGCGCGACGCCGATCTTCCGGGCCTGGGCGAGCAGGCTCCAGAGGTTCTTGCCGGCATAGGTGTTCAGCCCCAGCCAGGGCGCGGTGGAATTGTGCTGGCGGTTGGCGAGGGCGGTGTGGGACGCGAGGAATTCCTGCATCCACTCCACATGCGCTTCGTTGCATTCGCGCCGGTAGTTCAGGTAACTGAGCGTGTTCCAGGAGACGTCGCCGCGGATCCACTTGCCCTTGGCGCCCATGATCACCGGGCGGGCCTTGAGCTGCCGGACACTGCGGAGCGGATCGCGCCGGCCGGTGTAGGAGAAGTGCGGGGCCGGTTCCTCAATATCGAACTGCAGGGCCAGCGGGATGCCGTTGGTGGACGGGGTGATTCCCGGCCGGGCAATGAGCGGCCCCAGGGCCTGTTCCCAGTCCGGCATCTCCTGCACCAGGGGCTCACGCGACAGGCGGGTGCTTTCAGCCGGGGCCAGGAGCTGGACGCGGGTGGCCGGATTGTCCTCCGCCGCGAAGAGCAGCGCGGCCACGTGCTTGCAGTCCTTGCGCACGGGGCAGCTGCAGACCCCGACGGTGCAGCTCCAGCCGCCGGCCTTACGGACCAGCTTCGCGGTGGTGGAATACGGCACGTCCTGCCCGCCGCGGACCTTGCCGAGCATCAGGCCGGTGGCGGCATCAAAGGAGATCCCCGAAACCCGGCTGCCCATGGCGTAGGCGAGTCCGGCCGCGAGGGAGCGGTCGTTGATCGCGGGGGTCTGTATTGCCAGTGCCGCACTCTCGTCCGGTTGGGATGGCATGGTGCGCGCTACTTTCAGCAGGTCAAAAATCTGCAGGTTATCTGATCCATCTTAGCGAGCCGGAAGAGGCCCTGAAACTTCGCCCAACGTTCAACTCCGCCTCAACCCGCGGACCGGTGCGCCGCGTAGCGTGAAAGGGTCCCAAGCACCACCCGCTTTCAGCAGTGAGGATTTCCCATGAGCACCGGTCAGCCCGCCAGCAAGCACCCCGTCGTCCTGGCACTCGAAAGCGCCGAAGCGGCCAACGAAGACGTTGTCGACTCCAACGTGACCGTGGTCAACGCCATGTACGCGGAGCTCCTCGACGCCCCGGAAATCGCGCCCAACGCACTCCGCAGCTACTACGTCGACTTCTACCTCACGCAGGCGCTGGCCGGCGGCTTCGCCCAGTACGTCTTCACGGTGCCGGAGCGCGACGAGATTGACGCCTACGTGCGCGAAGGCCTGGAAGGCATGGGCGCCACCGCCCACCTGGCGCTGTTCAACCGCACCGCCGCGGCCTTTGACGCGCTCAGCGAGGACGACGCCGAGGCGTACCTGGACGGGGATACCGAAGGCTTCGGCGAGTCCGACGGCGGGACAAGCTCCCCGGAAGCCGTCAGGGAGCTCGAAGAGCTCGACGAAGCCTTCGAGTCGCTGCTTGAGACCGAGGACATCCTCGAGCTCAACGCCGCCTGGCTCCGCGGCCAGGAAGGCCTGCTGCTGCTGGACGACGAGCAGCTGGAACTGCACATCGCCGAGCGTGTGGCCCAGATCCCCAACCTTGCGGAGCGCCAGGCCGAGGCGGCGGAGGAAGCCCTTGAGAACGCGCCGGAGTTCGAGCTGATCATCCGCGAACTGTGTGACGTGGCGGGCCAGGAACTCCGGAAAATCACCATGGGCGACCCCAACTACGAACACAACGGCGAAACCGTCCTCGCCTGGCACTTCACCACGGACCAGGGCGATTTCATCATGGTGGAGGAGGACGACGAGGCTTACATGATCAGCCCCTCCACCAAGGAGATCGTGGCCGCGGTGGAGTTCGAAGAAGCTGACGCCTAAAGCCGCCGCCTCAAGCCGACGCCAGGGCCGTGCCGGGGCGCCGCCAGCGTCCTGCCGGGACTCCGGCGGGACCTCGGCGGCGCAAACCCTGTAAAATTGAGCGGAATCAGACCAACATGAACGCCGGCGCCGGCCAAAAACCGGCGCCGGCGTTTGTGCATCCCGATGATCGGTGGACATGTCGCTCAGGTTCCTTCCCAGCAAAATCACGCCACGGGCCCTATGGGCCGCAGCGGCCGCCGCCCTGGCTCTCGTGCTGGTAGCCGTGGCTATTGTGGTGGGCTCCGGGCAGCAGCCGGACCCTGCCGGTCCCGCCGCGGAGGCCCTTGCCGACGTTGCTGACGCCCAGGCTGAAGCCAGGAAGGACTCGGGACATTACGGCTCATTCTGGCTGGCCGGGGGAGACCGCAGCCTGGAGAACCTCGCCCGCCCGCTGCGGACTGACGGCGTCTCCGACCTCCGCGCCATCGAATGCGCCGACGGCTGGGTGGCCGCCGCCCGCGACGCGCAGGACGTGATGGTGCGGTCCAGCGAACAGGACTCCGCCGTGCAGGCAGGGCGCGCGGGCTCCGCGGACATTTCCCGGCCGGACTGCGTTACTCCGGAAGCGGTGGATGCGATGCTGGCCGACCTGGGAGCCGGTCCGGAGCTGCCGGCACCGGCGGAGTCCGCATTCGCGCGTCCGGACGGTGCCTCCGCGTACCGGCCCGGCTACCACATCACACCCCGCGAAAACTGGATGAACGATCCCCAGCGGCCGTTCCTGCTGGACGGTCTCTGGCACTACTACTACCTCTACAACGCCGGCTACCCGGAGGAAAACGGCACCGAGTGGTACCACCTCACCAGCACCGACCTGGTGCATTGGAAGGACGAGGGGGTGGCCATTGAAAAATACAAGAACGGGCTGGGCGACATTGAAACGGGCAGCGCCGTGGTGGACTACGAGAACTCTGCAGGGTTCGGCAAGGGCGCCGTCGTCGCCGTCATGACGCAGCAGGACGAGGGCATCCAGCGGCAGTCGCTCTTCTATTCCACCGACAAGGGCTATTCGTTCAAGGCCTTCGACGGGAACCCCGTCATGGACAACCCGGGGGAACAGCACTGGCGCGACCCGAAGATCATCCGCGATGAGGCGAACAACCAGTGGGTGATGGCGCTGGCCGAGGGCGAGAAGATCGGGCTGTACGCCTCGGCCAACCTGAAGGAATGGCGCTATCTGTCAGGCTTTGAACGCCAAGGCCTGGGGATCCTTGAGTGCCCCGAACTCTTCCAGCTCGACGTCGACGGCGATCCCGCCAAACGGACCTGGGTCCTCGCTGCCAGCGCCAACGGCGCCGGGGAAGGACGGTCCACCGGCGTGGCCTACTGGACGGGGAACTGGGACGGGACCCGGTTCGAGCCTGCGGACGACAAGCACCAGTGGATGGATGACGGCGCCGACTTCTACGCCGCCGTGACCTGGGACGATCCCCGGCTCACGGAAGCCCAGCGCATGGCTTCCCGTCACACCGTCGCCTGGCTGAACAACTGGGCCTATGCGCGGAAACTGCCCACCGAAGACTGGCACGGCGGCGCCGATACCGTGGTGCGGGACATCCGTCTCAAGACCGTCTCCGGAAAGCCCACGCTCGTCTCCACCCCCACCAACGCCCTGAAATCCCTGCAAGGCGACACCGCCACCGTGACGGACCGCAAGCTCACCCCCGGCGGCGCCGGCGGACTGCCTGACCCCGACGGCGGGGGCTACCGGCTCGATCTGACCCTTGAGAAGGCTGCCGGGGACGACGGCAGCGAAGCCAAGGTGGAGCTGCTGGCCGAAAACGGCGTCTTCGCCACCGTGGGCTATGACTTCGCCTCGGAAGCGGCCTTCGTCTCCCGGGACGGCGCCGCCAAGGAAACCGCCGGACTCGCGCCCGACTACGGCGTGGTCCGCCGGGCGGCCTCCGCACCCCGTGACGGCAAGGTCGAGCTGACGGTCTACGTGGACCACAGCACCGTGGAAGTGTTCGTCAACGGCGGGGAGCGTACCCTCACGTCCCTCGTCTATCCGTCCGGCGCGCCCACGGGCCTGAAGGCGCTGACCAAGGACGGCACACTGACGCTGAAGTCCTTCAGCTACACGCCGATGGCCGCCGCGTCCTGATCCTCCCGGTGATGAGCGGTCCGGTCCTGGCTTAGGCCTCGTCCTCCACGCCGATCCGGTAGGAGGCGAGGAAGGCCGCGATGCGGCGTACTGCTTCCTCGATGTCCTCGACTGAGGGAAGGATGACGAAGCGGAAGTGGTCCGGCCTGGGCCAGTTGAACGCTGTGCCGTGCGAAACCAGGATTTTCTGTTCACGCAGGAGGTCCAGGACGAACTGTTCGTCGCTCTTGAACGGGTAGAGCTCCGGGTCCAGGCGGGGAAACAGGTACATGGCGGCGGCCGCCGGGACACACGTGACGCCGGGAATCGCGGTGAGCAGCTGGTGGGCGCGGTCCCGCTGCTCGCGCAGCCGGCCGCCGGGCCGGACCAGGGCCTCGATGCTCTGGTAGCCGCCAAGGCAGGTCTGGATGGCATGCTGGGCGGGGACGTTGGGGCACAGGCGCAGGGAAGCCAGCAGCTCCAGGCCTTCGCGGTACGCCTGGGTTGCCGCGAGCGGGCCCGTGACGGCCACCCATCCTGCGCGGTAGCCGGGCATCCGGTAGGCCTTGGAGAGGCCGCTGAACGTCAGGACGCAGATGTCCTCCGCCACGGAGGCGGTGTGGATGTGCTGGGCCTTTTCGTACAGGATCTTCTCGTAGATTTCGTCCGAGAACAGCACCAGGTGGTGCTTGCGTGCCAGCGCCGCAAACTGCTCCAGGATGTGCCGCGGATAGACGGCGCCCGTGGGGTTGTTCGGGTTGATGATCACGATTGCCCTGGTGCGCTTGGTGATCTTCGATTCGACGTCGGCCATGTCCGGCCACCAGTGCTCGTCCTCGTCGCACAGGTAGTGGACGGGCTTGCCGCCGGTCAGGGTGACGGCGGCTGTCCACAGCGGGTAGTCCGGGGCCGGGATGAGGACCTCGTCGCCGTCTTCCATGAACGCCTGGAGGCACATGGAAATAAGTTCGCTCACGCCGTTGCCGATGAAGATGTCCTCGACGCCGATCTGCATCAGGCCGCGGGTCTGGTAGTACTGCGAGATCGCCGTGCGCGCGGAGAAGATCCCTTTGGAATCGCTGTAGCCCTGCGCCCCGCGCAGGTGGTGGATCATGTCCACCACTACGGACTCGGGGGTTTCCAGTCCGAACGGTGCCGTGTCGCCAAGATTCATCTTGAGGATCCGGTGCCCTTCGGCTTCCATCTCCTTGGCCGCCTGGAGGATGGGCCCGCGGAGTTCGTAGCGGACGTTCTGGAGTTTGCTGGAGTGCTGCATGGGACGCATGCTTGATCTTTTCACAGCCCGCGGCTTAGGGCACAGGCTCCGAACCGTGCGGGGCAACGCCGCAACCCCGATCCCCCGTCCGGGCGGTCTACACTGTGGTCAGCGCCCTTGAAGCAGCCCGGGGGGATTCTTTTCTGTGCCGGGGGGACAGACGGATGGTACGTATCCAAGCAAGCGGCCCGATCGACATGAACGAGCGTGCGGCAGGGCCAGGCAATGACAGGCCGCCGGCGGAGGCCGCACGGCCGGCCTGGGACGCGCTGCTGGCCGACTGGATCGACCGGTTCTTCGGCCGGCTCGGGGTCCGGGGCCGCGTGGTGATGGGCCAGTTGCCGCTGTCCGTTACCTTGTTCCTGGTTGTGGTTGCTGCTGCGATCTTCAGCCCGGAAGCGCTGGCGGACGACACCTTCAGGATCGCCGTGCTGGCACATGCCGCGTTGCTCGGACTCTGCCTTGCCGTTCCCTGGGGGAAGCTGCACCCTGAAGCGTTCACGCTGATACCGGTCCTTGACTGCGTGGCCATCGGATTCACGCGGCAAGCAGGCGGCCCCAGCTTCAATGTCCTGAGCCTGCTGCTGGTTTTCCCGGTGGTATGGCTGTCCGTCAGCCGGCACCGGCACCGGCTTGTCCTGGCGATTCTCGCCACTGTGCTTAGCACGGTCGTCCCTGCCGTCGCCTTGGGAGCGGACCCGTTGCAGGGGTCAATGATCCGGACAATCTTCCTGCCGCTGGTAATGGCCGCGATCGCGGTGACGGCCCACGTGGTGGCGGGTGCGCTGTACCGGCAACGCGGGACGCTGGTCCGGAAGGACCGTGACCTGGCAGCAACCCTCGCCGAGAGCGTCCGGCGCCAGCGGCTGCTTGATGCCGTGCTTTCAACTGTTGACGTGGGCGTTTGGGTGGTGGACGCAAGCGGTCAGGATGTGCTGACCAACAGGGCGATGCGGACCGATCCTTCGCTGGCCCGCCTGACGCCAGCCACAGGATCTCCCGAGCTTTTTTACGGCGACAGGACCACTCCGGTGCCGCCGGACGGTTTCCCTGCAGTGCGGGCATCCCGCGGTGAGGCGTTCACCAATGAGCTGTACTGGGCCGGCGAAGCTACCGGGCAGCGGGCCTATTCCGTCAGCGGCCGCGCCATCCGGTCCCTGGACGGGACCAACACGGGAGCTGTTGTCACCTTCGCCGAGGTGACCGCGCTGATCAATGCCCTCGCTGCCAAGGACAACTTCGTCGCCACGGTATCGCATGAGCTCCGCACGCCGCTGACGTCAATACTCGGGTACATGGAACTCGTCATTGACGAACCGGGCCACGAAGACATCCAGGCTGAGCTGCGGATCGTGGAGCGGAACGCCGTCCACCTCCTGGGCCTCGTGAATGACCTGATCGCCGTCGCGTCTGAAAACGTGGAGCTCGTCCTGCAGGAGACGGACATGGCAGGGCTCCTGGGCGCCGCCGTGGCCGCCCACCACGCGAAGGCTGCCCTCTGCGGAGCGGCCCTGGTGCTGGACACGGAAGAACCGCTGACTGCCCGGGTGGACCCGGTCAGGATCCGGCAGGTGGTGGGCAACCTGATATCGAACGCGGTGAAGTACTCGCCGGACGGCGGACGCATTACCGTGCGGGCCCGCAGGAACGGCAAGGAACTGGTCTGCTCCATCACTGACACGGGCACAGGCATGACGAAGGAGGATCAGGAACAGGCCTTTGCCAAGTTTTTCCGATCCGCCAGGTCCCGCGATACCGCCATTCCGGGCGCAGGCCTTGGCCTTCCGATCAGCAAGACCATTATCGAAGGACACGGCGGCTCCATCAGCCTCACCAGCGCCCCGGGGGAGGGCACCACAGTGTCCTTCGTCCTTCCCGCCGCCGCCGACGCCTGATACCTGCTCAGCTGTTCTGGTGGAGCGCTTCCGCGAGGAAGCCCAGGACGGCGTCGTCCACGTCCTCAACGGACGCCAGCCTCACCTTGCGGCCGAAGGAATCACCATCGCGCACTTTGACGGCGCTGAGCCGGCCCTCCGCCGGAGCGTCCAGCCGGAGCGTGATGTCCACGCTCGTGTTGTTGGCCCGTGTGACCTGGGCGAACTTCCGCCGCGGCGAGTGGAGTGACACGAAGCCCTTCCTCAGCTGGATTTCCACGCCCTCCGTTTCAGCTGCCCAGGCCAGGAGAGCGTCCGCGATCGGCCGCAGCCCGGGGTGGCCGGCGTACTGGGCGTCGATCAGTTCGTCGGCGTCGCGCAGCATGAATTCGGGGTAGCCGAACATCTCCCAGGACACGGCATACTGCGCGTAACCGGTGATGCCGTGCTTGTCCCGCATCCAGTCGCGGAGTTCCGCATCATTCCGCAGCCCGGCCTCATGGCCCCGGGCAGCCCACCAGCCGGCATCGCGGCCGGACTTGCGCAGGAGCAGCGCACGGTTGCTGTCCACCATGGTCTGCCAGGTCTTCGCAGCATTCTTCAGATCGGTCGGCTCGCCCATGTCCTGATCCTAATGCCGGACCCGATTCGGCCGGCGGGCGGGCGGTTTCAAAAGAATTTTCGGGACCGCGTAACTTTTCCGGAGCCCGGGGCGATGTAAGGGGAGTACGGACCGAGTCCGCACCGCTTGAGTGGCCGGATCAACCTGGCCGTTACTGACACTGTTGTATATGTTTTCGGAGGGTTTCATGTCCTTGTTCACTGTTTTTGCCTCTAGCAAGATTGCCGCGAGCGCATTGGCGGCCGGCACGCTGGCGGTCGGTGGCACCGGCGCAGCCGCATTTGCCGGAGCCCTTCCTGCTGACGTCCAGCAGAGCGCCCACGAACTGCTCGGCGCCCCCGCTCCGCACGTAGGCGGCGTTTCCGAGACTGCCACGTCCGACGCCAGCGCCGACGCTGCAGCTTCCGCTTCGGCTACGCCGTCCGCTTCCGCCGATGCCGCCGGCTCCGTTGAGGGCGAGAACGCCAGCGGCGAAGCATCCGCAAGCGCCGTCGGCCCTGACGCCACCGGCCCGGCCGCATTCGGCCTGTGCACCGCCTTCGCCAAGGGCGGCCTGGACGCCTCCTCCACCGGCTTCAAGTCGCTGGCCATCGCCGCTGAAGGCGAAGCCAACATCGACGGCTACTGCGCTGGAGTCACGGCCGCGGCCAACGCAACGGCCAAGGCTGACAGCAACAAGGCCGAAGTTTCCGGCAACGGCGGCGCTGCTGTGGACGTTGAAGCTCCGAAGGTGCCGGAAGCACCGGAACTGCCCACCCAGGCAGCTGTTCCGGCCGCCCCGGAGATCCCCGCCGAAGTCCCCACCCAGCTCCCGGAACTGCCCACCTCGGCTGGCCGTCCGTAACGCAGTTACCTATGGTGGATCGCGGGACTCCTTCCGTTGGCAGGAGTCCCGCGGTGCAACACGGGCCGGTCCGCAGCCTTCCGAACCCGGAAAATATGTGACCGTGCCCCGCAGGATGGAGGAGCCTCAGGGTGCTCGACACTTTGGCAGATGAATACGTGCACACGGACGGGGCCGACCCCGCCGTGCTGTTCACCCTTGTCTACCGAAAGTTCTCCGGCGCCGTCCTGGGGTACCTGAGGGCGCGCGGCGTGGATGACCCGGAAGCGGTCACCCAGGACGTGTTCCTTGCCTTCTATCCGAAGCTTGACGGCCTGCGCGGCGGGCTCCAGGGCGCCAAGTCACTCATCTTCTCCATCGCCCACGCACGGATGGTGGACCACTACCGCCGCAATGAGCGCACCCCGACGCTCAGCCCCTACGAATCCGAGCTTGACGCGCGCAGCACGGCGTCGGCCGAAGAACTGGCGCTGGCAAAGGCGAATGGCGGCGGGGCAGGAGCCCTGCTTGAAGGGCTCAGCCCGGACCACCAGGAAGTCCTCGCCCTCCGGGTGGTCGCGGACCTGTCCGTGGAACAAGCCGCCGAGATCATGGGCAGGACCCCGGGAGCAGTCAAACAGTTGCATCGCAGGGCGCTCAGCGCCCTCAGGGAACGCGCCTCAACAGGAAGCCAGGCAGATCATGAGTGACACCTCCTCATCCCGGAACCAGCAGATCATTGACGACCTGCTGGCCGACGCCGGCATGGACGATGCCGCAGACCTCCGCCCGGTACTGCTGGAACTTCGTGCCCTGGCGGCGGAGAGCCCCCGGCCGTCCGCCGCAGTGGCCGCACTCATGGCGCCGGCCGCCGTACCGGCTACTGTCCCCGTCGCCACGCCCGCCCTGGCGCCGGCTGTCCACGAAACCGCAACCCCGGATCCCGCGGTTGACGAACCGGTCATCGACGAACTCGCTGCCCGGCGGCGGCGCAAACACCGCCTGCCGCTCACGGCCCTCACGGTTGCCGCGGCCCTGGCTGCCGGCGGTGCCGCCGCTGCAGCTTCCGATGAGAACTTCCGCCACGCCCTGGGAAACGTCGGCCACGCGGTGACGCTGGTGGTGGGAACCATGACCTCTGGAAGCGGGGGAAAAACGGGCGGCCAGCCTGCCACGGATCCCGCCGGAACGGTGCCGGGTTCGCCCGCGTCCACACCCGCCTCGCCGGCCCCTTCTCCTGCCGAAGGCAGTTCCGTGCCCGGCGTACAGCCCGGTAAGGGGACGCCGGCCGAGCCGGCCTCCCCGTCGCCAAGCCAGACGCACGCGCCGGAACTCAACCTGCCCAAGCCCGATCCCCGGGACCTGGGCTCACTCCCGGGGTCAGGCCAGCTGCCTTCGGGGAAGCCGCTGCCGACGTCCCCGGTGAGTCCCGACCCGTCCGGGCTGGTGCCCACGCCCCCGGTGGACCTGCCGATTCCCGGCCACAGCGGCGGTTAGTACCCTCCGGCGGCCGCCTGCACCATCCCGCCCGCCGGGTCCACGAGATACCAGACGTTGCCGACGCCCTGGCCGGTGATGTCACCGGCGGCTTTGTCCTTGACGTAGTAGTACACCGGCAGGCCGTTAATGGTCACCTGCTTCTTCCCCTCCGGTGTGGAGATGGTTCCGACGGTGCCCGTCACGCCCTCAACAGCGGGTGCGGCCGATTCCGTGAGGACCGGTGGCCACGCGGCAATGCACGCGCCCGTGCACGCGCTGGTGCCGGAGTCCTTCACATCCTTGGTGAAGAAGTAGACGCTCATGCCTTTCGCGTCCACCACGATCTGGCCAGCGGCCGATGACGCCGTCTTCAGTTCAGCCGCGCCCGCCGGGACCGGAGACGACGAGGTTCCCGCAGGGGCGGAGCTTTCAGCGGGGACAGAGGCCGACGTCGTCCCCGCCGCAGTGGTGGGCGCTGCAGTGGTGGGCGTTGTTCCGGTGCCGCCGCCACAGCCGGTGAGAGCCGCGGCCAGCGCAACCACGGACAGGCCGATGCCCCATTGCTTTTTCATGTCCTGCTCCTTGGATTCGTGCCGGCCAAGCGGCCAGGCGCTATCCGGTACGACGTCCAACGACGCAGAATGGTTCAAACGGCTGCCCGGTGAACCGCCGGCGGCTGCAAACCCTTTGGGACGGTGCCATTGGGGCCGGTGAACCGTTTGGGTCCGGGCGGCGTCGTAACGGGGGAACGGCGGGCGTCCTGCCCGGCGGCAGCACACGAAGCAGCACGAGGCAGCACACACACAATGCAGGGGACCATCAGCACGGCAGGAGGGGCGGGGATGCCGCTCGATGAGGACGTGGTAGCGGCGATCTACCGGGAGCACGGCCCGGCGCTGCGGCGCTTCGTGCTGAGCGCCTCCCGGGATCCGCAGCTCGCCGACGACGTGGTCCAGGAGACCGTGCTCCGTGTCTGGCAGCAGGCTCCGGAGATCACCGGGAGCCTGCGGAGCTACCTTTTCCGGACCGCCCGGAACATCATGATCGACAACTACCGCAAGGCCCAGCGCCGTCCCATCGAAGCGACGGAGCGGGACGTGGCGGACCCGGCGGAAGCCACCGAACGGGTTGATGAGCTGCTCAACCGCGTGCTGATGGAGGAAGCCCTGCTGCGGCTGAGCACCGAACACCGGGACGTCCTGGTGGCACTGCACTACCGCCGCTGCACTGTCGCGGAAACAGCCGCGGAGCTGAACATCCCGGCCGGGACGGTGAAGTCCCGCGCCTTCTACGCGGTGCGGGCGCTGCGGACCATCCTTGACGAAATGGGGGTGCAGCGGTGAGCAGTGCGGAAATGCACCACCTGCTGGGGGCCTACCTGCTGGGCGGCCTGGAGCCGGCCGACGTGTCGCGGTTCGAGCAGCACCTGGCCGGGTGCGCGGACTGCCGCCGCGAGCTCGACGAACTCGCCAGCCTGCCGGCACTGTTGGACGCCCTTCCCGTTGCCGACGCCGTCGCCCTGACCGGGCCCGCCTCCGCGGCGCCGGCAACACCGGAGGCCACTGCGTTGGGGGCAGTGGCTTCCGCGGCGGAGCCCGCTGCCTTGCTGGACGAACTGGCGGCCCGTCGGAGGAAATCACGACGGCGGTGGGCGGCGTTCGTCGGCGCGGTGGCCGCCGCGTGCCTGGCACTGGGAGTGCTGGCCGCGCCGCTGTTCAACCAGCCGCCCCGGCCGGACGCCAGCTACTCCGTGGAGGCCCCCGGCGGACTCCAGGTCCAGCTTGCCCTCATGAAGAAGGCCTGGGGGACCGAGGTGTCGTTTTCCGGCACCAGCCTGCCCACCCAGGGCACCCTGTCCCTGTGGGTCAAGGGCCAGGACGGCACCGAGGACCGGGCCTGCAGCTGGTCCGCGACGCCCGGGGGCCGCTCCAGGATCACCGGGGCCACACCCACCCAGATCAGCCGGATCAGCAGCGTGGAACTGCGCACCGAGGGGCAGCAGACCGTGGCCGTCATTTCCATGGTGGACGGCTCGTCCGGGGCCCATTGACGCACCCTGCGCCCGGTGGGAGGCTGGGCACATGGTCCGCGGCAGGACCGGGCGGTTTGCCCGGATTCAGCCCTTCGGCATCGATAAGGTGGCAGCCGCCGTCGGTGGTGATCCTGACGTGCTCCGCATGGAGAACCTGGACACGGACATCGCGCCGCCGCCGTCGGCCGTCATGGCCACCCGGGAAGCAGTGGGAAACAAAGCCGCCAACAGCTGGCTCCCCTTCACCGGCACGCTGGCCCTCCGCCAGGCCGTGGCCCACCGGCTCCGGCAGCAGACCGGGCTCGCCTACGATCCGCGCTCCGAGGTGGTGATTACCGGCGGCGCGCTCGCGGGGATGCTGAGCGTGCTCCTGGCAACGGTGGACCACGGCGACGAAGTGATCGTCACGGATCCCACCTATGCGGGCATGGTCAACAGGGTCCGGCTGGCAGGGGCGGTGCCGGTGTTCGTCCCGCTGATGGTTTCCGGCGGGCGCTGGCGCCTCGACCCGGCACGGCTGGCAGCTGCGGTGTCCGCCCGAACCCGCGCCATCCTGCTGATGAGCCCGGCGATGCCCACCGGGCACGTGCTCAACGACGCCGAATGGGGCGCCGTGCGGGACGCCTGCCTGCACGCGGACTGCTGGCTGATCTATGACGCAGCCATGGACAGGATCCTGTTCGACGGCCTGCCTTACCGGCATCCGGCCTCATTCCCGGAACTGGCCCCGCACACCATCACGCTGGGCGGCGTCTCCAAGAACTACCGCATGATCGGCTGGCGCGTGGGCTGGGTGGCCGGCCCCCTGGAGGTGATGGGAGACGTGGCACTCGCCGCGATCTACAACACCGCCGTGGCCAGCGGCTTCAACCAGGCCGGCGTCCTCGCGGCACTGACCAACAGCGATGACGGGATCGCCGGTGCGGTGCGCGAATGGCAGTCGCGCCGGGACCTGGTGCTCGAGGAGCTGGCCGGGCTGCCGGTTGTGGTGCCTGAAGGCGGCTGGTCGCTGCTGCTGGACGCGGAGGCGCTGGGCATGCGGGCGCCGGAACTGTCCCGGCGGCTCCTGGCCACGGGCCGGATAGCGGCCACTCCCATGACGGCGTGGGGCCAGGATGTGGCGCCGCGGTACGTGCGGCTGGTTTATGCCACCGAACCCCTGGGCCGGCTGCGGGGCATCGGAGAGCGCGTCCGGGCGGCCCTCGAGGGCGGGCGGCCTTAGGGCTGCAGCGCGCGGAACTCCTGCACGAGCTGCGGATCCTCGCACGCCCGCGCGAAGGCTTCGATGCGTTTTTCGATTTCGCGGCCCAGCAGCCAGCTGCCGATCCTCTCCGCCACGGGCCGCAGCCACGCCGGCCGGCACGAAAAGGTGTACTTCCACACCGCCCGGGTGCCGCCGTCGGCCGCGGTGAAACGCCACCCGCCGCCAAAGTTGCCGAAGAACCACGGGCCGGACACCATGGTCATTCCCACGTTCCGGGGAGGTGCGTAGGAGACGTATTCGCTCACCATCACCAGTCCCATCTTCGAGACTGTGCGGGTGCGGACGCCCTTGCCCGCGGCCCGGGCGCCGTCCAGCCACGCCTGCGCCGAAATGAAGGGATCCCACTTCAGCCGGAAGTCGCCGGTGGTCTGGGAGAACGCAAACGCGGTCTCCGGATCGAGGCGGATGAAGCGTTCGGCGCGTACCTGGGGCATGCGTCCACCCTAGCCGGGCGAACGCAGGCGGCTACATCTTGGCCAGTTTGGCCCGCACCACCTGGAAGACGCCGTAGCAGATCAGGCCGATTCCGACGGCGGCCAGCAGGTACAGTCCGAACGGCTGGTCCCGCAGGGCCTTCAGCCCGCCGTCGAGCCCGGTGGATTCCTCCGGATGCGACTGGACGGTGGCGATGACGATCAGTAGTCCCACCAGCAGCAGCGCGAAACCCTTTGCGATGTAGCCCACCACGCCGAGGACGGTGACGGCGGTGCGCATGGTGCCGGGCGGAGGCATCCGGAGGTGCTTTTCGAACGACTTACGGATGCCGCGGATACCGTACACAACTCCCGTGATGGCAACCCCGGCGCCAATGGCGATCAGCAGTGCAACGCCGCCGGGGGCCTTCATCAGTGCGATGGTGAAGTCGCTCGTGGACTGGCTGTTGTCCTTCCCGGTGCCGATCGCGAACGAGGCAAGCGTGACGGCGAACGCGGCAAACACCACGGCCTGGCCTGCTGCTTTGAGCTTCCGCAGAACCTTGTCCCGCTTCGGCAGGTGGCTGTAGTCGAAAATCGCGTCGCTGGTCTGCCAGATGGCCAGGGCCACGCAGGCGGCGAAGCTGCTCCACAGCAGGATGGGGCCGGCCGGCTGGCTGGCCAGTTCCTGCACGGCGCCGCTGACGTCCGCCTTGCCCTGCCCGCCCATGGCCAGGCGGATCGCAATGGAGCCCACCAGGAAGTGCAGGATGCCGCTGACAGCGAATCCGGCACGGGCCATAAGCTCCAGCGGCCGCGAATTGGTGACTTCCTCGGCCGTGTCAGCGGCCTCTCTCAGTTCTTTTTTGATGTCCGGATCCTCGTGCAGTTCTTGTCGCCGCGGGGATGTCCCGCCGTGCGTGTTAGAGCCCCATCGTGCCACGGGAACCGGCTTCCGAACAGATCCCTGCCCCGGCACGGACTGCTGCGGGCGGGAGGCATGGGGAGTGATGCCCATGGCACCGCACAGTGCGACATGGCACGATATGGACCAGCCGCCACCGTCGCAGCTGCATCACTCTTCTGGGGGGACACCATGACCTTTTACGGTGCTGACGTCAGTCAGCTTCGCGCCTTGGCCAAGGCAGCAGATAAGGCCGCTTCATTGCTCAGCAGCCGGGCATCCTCGCTGCAGAGCCAGATCCTCGCGGCACCCTGGAAAGGCAGCGACGGCGAGCGTTTCCGGCAGGAGTGGACCGGAAGCCACCGCCCCAGCATCGAGCGGGTGGTGGCAAGCCTCCGGCAGAACTCGAAGATCCTGCTCCAGAACGCCGCCGAGCAGGAACGGTCCTCGGCGGCCGGCTCCGGCAGCACCAGTGCCGGGCCGGGCGGGCCGTCCGGCCTGTTCGAGCAGATGAAAAACTGGGTGCAGGAAAAGCTCGAGGCTGCGCGTGCGGCCGCCGAACATCGGGCGGAGCTCCAGGGCCAGCTGGGCACGATGACAGGGGCCACCCCGGAGGAACAGGCCAGGTGGTGGGACGGGCTCTCGGCCGCGGACAAGAAGTACCTGATCGAGGGCGAGGGCCCGGACGGTCCGTTGGCCGAAGAGCTCATGGCCATGGACGGCGGGATTCCGGAGTCGGCCCAGGACCTGGCCCGGGAGCACCTGCTGGAGCTGGCCAAGGAAGACATCCCGGTCTACACGGAGACAGGGAAGGCCTCCATTGAGGCGCGCGTGCTGTGGGTCCACGGCGGCGCAGAGGTGGGCACGGAGGTGGTGGAAAACGCGGACGGCTCTGCCACCGTGAAGGTCTACGGCAACATGGGCCTTGGCGTGAACGACGCCTCCGGGTCGGCCGGTGCCACACTCACCGGCGAAGTGGCCCGCGAGTACACCTTCGACAGCATCGAAGAGGCCTTGGCGGCCCGGAACCAGATGTATGCGGATCTCCCGCCGGACAGCGTGGGCGACATTAAGGACGTGGCCGGCAACCCGCCGGACTACATCCTGGACACCTTGAACGAGGCCGCCTCGGACAACGGTTCCAACGGGCACGAGGACAAGGCCAAGGGGTCGCTGAGCTTTGAGGCCGGGGCTGAATCCGCCGATGCCGCCGGCTCCGCGAAGCTGGAACTGGCCTATGAAAAGAACCTCAGCGACGGGACGTCCAAGGGCAGCGTGGAAGTGTCCGCCGAGGGCAACCTGGACCTGGACGGGCGGACGTTTGAAGCCTCCGGCAAGGGCGGCCTGGAGCTGAACATGGACAGGGACAACAACCTCAGTTCGGTGTCCCTGTCCCTGGAAGGTACCGTGGCGCAGGGCGTCAAGGAGGGCATGGATGTAAAGGCGGGGAACGTCGAATCCAGCGTGACAGCCGGCACGCAGGGCACCGTCAAGATCGACATCGACTACACACCGGAAAACAGCGCCGTGATCGACAGCTACATGAAGAACGTGGCACTCGGGAACGACGCGGCAGCCGCCCGGGATGCGGCCAGGCTCTACGAGGCGGGATCCGCCACCATCCAGGTGAACAGCGTGGTCACGGCGTCCAACGAGGCAGGGTTCGACGTCAAGGCCGGCGAGGTCAAGGTCAGCACGGAAAACCAGGTCAGCACGAACGTCAGCACCTACCAGAAGGTCCCCAACGACACCCGGCTGTCCCGGCTGTAATGCCGCCGCGTGCCCTGCACACACAGCCCTGCACACACACACTGACTTTTCGCTGAAGGAGCAACCACCAGCCATGACAGTTCACATCGAATCCCCGCTCGGTTTCACGGCGGACTTCCCCGAGCACACCCTGGTCCTGGACGATTCCACTGCCGGCCCCAACACGGAGCAGTACGGGCTGCTGGGGGACGTCCTGGTCACCGTTATCAAGGACGACACCTCCGTTGAAGGTCCGGCCGAGGCCAACGGCTGGGCCCACCTGATGTCGGCCCACTATCTTGACGAGCGCGGCGGCAGCCTGCTGACCGAGGGCGAACTGAACCTTCCCGGCAAAGCCGCCTACGCCGTCGTCGTCGGTTATGACGACGCCCGGGGAGACGCGAAAGCGGCCGCCACGGTGGGCGTCTGGGAAAAAGGCAGGTTCATCGGCGTTGTGGTGATCTGGCCGTATGTGGACCCGCAGCTCGAGCCGCGGATCGGCCTGCTCAAAGACGTGGTCGGCGCCATCAGGGTCAGCTGACGCCGCGCCGGGCACCGGTACCGCGCCGGGCGCGGGTGCCGCGTTGAACGCCAAGCCGCCTCGCCCGAAGCCCGGGCCTAGCCGAGGAGGGGCCAGGGCCCGGCCAGGCCGGTCCAGGTCCACATGCCGCCCGCCAGGTTGAAGGCCGTAAAAGCGAGGCCAAGCAAGCCGGTGATCCTGGCGGCGTTCATCCGGCGCGACCTTTTGATGGCTACGATTCCGGTAATCACCGAGGTCAGGACCAGCCCCGCCATCAGGCCCACCAGGACCATCAGCAGGATCCAGTAGCCGCTGGTGTCCGGCAGCGGGACGTTTGCCATGAGTGGCTCGGCCGCCGCCATGATGAACGTTGACAGGCCGACCATTGCCGCGACCGGTGCCAGCACGGCGCAGACCAGGCTGGTGATGCCGGCCGCCAGCCCGCGTGAATCAGCGGACCGGAGCGGCGGGGCAGGTTGAGCCGCGGAGGGCTGGACGGAGGCCATGGTGCATCATAACCGCCGGTAGCACAGATCGAAGATGAGGCGGCCGGCTTCATGGGCCTTGTTTTCGAAGCTCGTCCGGATCCGGCCCTCGAACCGGGGTGCCCAGCCGCCGGTCTCGTCCACGCCCTCGTTGGGGCCGGTGTGTTCGGTGCTTACCGGGGCGCGCCCCTCCTTGACCGGAGCGCCGCCCACCAGGGACTCGACCCCGGACTGCCACACCTGGGTAAGGGGGCTTTCGGGACCCCTGCGTTCGCCGTCGTGCAGATTGACGAAACGGTCGGAGCCGGTCATCACGTCGCGGACATGGACGGCGTAGTTGGACCAGTCCGTGGCCACCCGGAACAGGCCGCCCGGCTGGAGGGCGGTGGCAACGAGCTCGGCGAACTCGGGCTGGATCAGGCGGCGCTTGTGATGGCGCGACTTGTGCCAGGGGTCCGGGAAGAAGACCCAGACCTCGCTGACCGATCCTGCCGGCAGCATTGTGGCCAGGACCTCCGGCGCGTTGGCTTCCACCACGCGGACGTTCTTGAGCCCGCGGCTGTTGATCTTGATCATGGTGTTGGCGAGCCCGGGGGTGTACACCTCCACGGCCAGGAAATCCCAGTCCGGGTTCTCTTCGGCGGCGTGGCAGACAGCGTCGCCAAGGCCCGAGCCGATCTCCACGATCAGGGGCGCCTTGCGGCCGAACTCCGCCTCGGCGTCGAACACGTAGTCCGGGTGCACGGAGGTGTTGGCGATGTGCCGCGGGACGTCGACCGCCCAGCGGTCCGAGTGCTCCTCCCAGGCCACCTGCCGGCGGCCCTGCAAACGGGTTCCGCGGCGCACAAAGCTGACGGGCCGGCCGCCGTAGGTGCCGAACGAAGCCTGCGTGCCGGGCGTTACCGGGCGGGGGGCCTGCGGCTGCCCTGGGGCTGATTCAGCGGCTGTGTCCGGCGACTGGGCAGCGGAAGGCTCAGGGGTTTCTGGGGATTCACTCATCCCTTCCAGAATAGTTGAGTTTTGGCCCGGCAAACGCGGGGCGGGAGCGCTCCAAGCCTCGACAGGCGGGCAAAAACTCCCTTGGCACTGGGGTGCCGCCTTGCCTTTCGAGCCCGCGCCGGACATGCCAGACTGTCCCGCATGACTGATGCCGTGCGCAGCTATTGGGACAACCAGGCGGAGACGTTCGACGACGAGGCGGACCATGGTCTGGCCGACCCCGCCGTCCGCGGAGCATGGGAGGCGCTGCTTTTGCCGCTGATTCCGGAACCCGGCAGTGAGGTGGCGGACCTTGGTTGCGGGACCGGCAGTCTTTCGCTGCTGCTGGCCGGTGCCGGGCACCGCGTGCGGGGCGTGGACCTGTCAGGGAACATGGTGGACCTCGCCCGGGCGAAGGCTGCGGGCGCGGGAGTGCCCGCAGAGTTCGTGGTGGGCGACGCGTCTGCGCCGGCCCTGGCGCCGGGCTCCTTCGATGCGGTGCTTGCCCGCCATGTGCTGTGGGCGCTGCCGGATCCGGACGCGGCACTGGCCCGCTGGGCCGGGCTGCTCCGCGGTGCGGGCACCATGATCCTCGTGGAAGGGCTGTGGGGGACCGGTGCCGGAATATCCGCCGAACGCTGCCTGGAGCTGGTCCGCCGTCACCGGAGGAACGCCGCCGTGACCATGCTGGGGGACCCGGCATTGTGGGGCAAGGAGATCACCGACGAGCGGTACTTGATCGTCAGCACGCCCTAGCAGCGGCGGCTGCATGCCGCCGCGGGGATTCGCCCCTATGTGGATAACTCCTGCGAGAATGGGGCGCGTGACCGAAGCCACGAACCGAGCCAAGAACGCTGCCGCGAGCAAGCCATCGAGCAAACCATCGCGCAAACCATCGAGCAAACCATCGCGCAATTCCGCGGGCGATCCCGCGCAGGCCAAAGCCCCGGGCCGCTCCAGGAGCGACACCTCCGGCACGCTGGTGGACGCCGAGATTGATGAGCTTCCCGCAGCCGAGCCCACCCGCGTCAGCAGCCGCCGCGGGCTGGTGTACCTCGGAGTATGCCTGGTGCTGATCGGGCTGAACCTGCGGACGGTGTTCTCCAGTTTCGCCGCGGTACTCCCGGAAATACGGTCCGACGCCGGCCTGCCTGGCTGGTCGGTGGTGGTCCTTACCACCGTGCCGGTGACCCTGCTGGGGGTATTCGCCCCGCTGGCGCCCGTCCTCGCCCGGCGTTTCGGTGCCGAGCGGGTACTGCTGGGAGCCATGGCTGTGCTCACTGCCGGGCTGCTGCTGCGTCCGTTCGAGCTGCCGGGCGCCGGCCACCTGCCCGCCCTCCTTGCCGGGACAGCTGCCTGCGGGGCGGCGATCGCCCTGTGCAACGTGCTGCTGCCCGGGCTTGTGAAGCGCGACTTCCCGCAGCGGCTGGGACTCATGGGCGGCCTCTACACCACTGCCATCTGCGCCTCGGCCGCCCTGGGCGCCGGGTTCACGTACCCGGTATTCGCCGCGTCGGGGGAGTGGACGGCGGCGCTGTGGTTCTGGGCGCTGCCTGCCGCCGTCGTCCTTGTGCTGTTCCTTCCGCTGGCCGTCCGGCAGCGGCACCCGCGGCACCAGGCCGTGGCCGACGGCGTGAACGTGTGGCGCTCGGCGGTGGCCTGGCAGGTCACCATTTTTATGGTGCTGCAGGCCATGATGTCCTTCAGCGTGTTCGCCTGGCTGGCCCCCATCCTGCGGGAACGCGGAGTGGACGGCGGCACGGCCGGGTTGATCGTCTCCGCCTCCATCGTCCTGCAGATGCTCGGTTCACTCTTCGCGCCGGCGCTGGCCGCAAGGTTCGGCGACCAGCGGGCCATCAACACGGTGGTGGCGCTCATGACCGGCGGCGGGTTCGCGCTGAGCATCTTCGGGCCGCTGGACTTCATCTGGGTGTGGACCGGCCTGCTGGGACTCGGCCAGGGCAGCCTGACCGCCGTGGCCCTGACCATGATCATGCTGCGGACCCGGGACGGTCACACGGCGGCCCACCTGTCCGGCATGATGCAGGGAGTGGGCTACGGCCTCGGCTCCACGGGCACGCTGATGGTGGGGCAGCTGCACCAGGCCACCGGCTCCTTCGCGGCCGCCGGCGTGCTGTTCCTCGTCGTCGGGGCGCTCGCCGCGGTGTTCGGCTTCCGGGCGGGACGGGACCGCTACATCGGCGGTTGAGGTTCGACGGCGGGTGGTCCCGTTGGGCAGTCCGCTCCGCAGTCAGGCCGGCGCGTGCCCGGTGGACCCGCGCACCACGAGCTGGGTGGGTACCAGATGCAGCCGCTGTGGCAGCTCCGGGTGGTCCCTGCGCTCCAGGATGAACTTGCCGGCCTGCAGGCCCACGGCGATGTTGCCGTTGTCCACCGACGTCAGCGAGAGGTGCCGGATCTTGGCCAGGTAGGTGTTGTCGTATCCCACCAGCGAGAGGTCGTCCGGGACGCTGAGCCCCCGGTCATCGGCGGCGGACAGTGCTCCGATGCAGGCGATGTCATTGAATGCGAAGATCGCCGTGGGCCGTTCCTTGCGGGCCAGCAGCCGCTGAGTGGCGTCGTAGCCGCTTTCCTCGCTCATGCCGCCGGCCACCACCAGCGGCTCAAGCCCCGCGGCGCGCATGGAGGATTCGTAGCCTTCCCGCCGCAGCTCAGCGATCCGGCCCGGCCCCTGCAGGTGCGCGATGCGGCGGTGGCCCAGGGAGATGAGGTGTCCGGTCGCCTGGCGCGCGCCGGCTTCGTCGTCGTTGACCACGACGTCGGTCCGGTCCAGCTCGGGTTCCCGCGTGCCGGCGAGGACTACCGGAACGGTCCTGGCAGCCGCCTCCAGCGCGGCGGATTCCGTGGTGGTGCCGACAACGACGATGCCGTCGATGCGCTGCTCGAGCAGGGTTTCCACCGAGTGCCGGCCCACCCGGTGGTCCGTGTAGGAATCGACAAGGACGGGCGAGACTCCCGCCGCATGAAGCGACGCGCTCAGCCCTTCCAGCAGTTCCACGAACCACGGATTGCGCAGGTCATTGAGGAGCACGCCGATGGTGCCGCTGCGCGGGCTCGAGAGGCCGCGGGCAAGCTGGTTGGGCCGGTAGTCGAGTTCGGCCATGGCATCCTGCACGGCCTGGCGGCGGCCGGGGCTCACGCTGGCGGATCCGCCCAGCACCAAAGACACCAGGGACTTGGAGACCCCGGCCCGCTCGGCGACGTCCCGAATGGTGGGCCTGCGCGGCTGGTCGCCGACTGCGGGCGAACTGTCCATGCTGCGTCTCCTCTCGGTCCCACCTCAGCATAAGGGGTTGACTAACGGCTTGTTCCCCCTCCATTATGGACCGGTCCAATACTTGTCCAAAATCGAAGGAAACGTCATGAGTGAACCGCGTACACGCCGGCTGGTCGCAGGAATGGTGGGAGGCGGAGCCGGGGCGGACATCGGCAAGACCCATCGGTATGCGATGCGGCTGGATGACCAGTTCGAGCTGACATCGGGCGTTTTCGGCAGGGACCGCGAAGTGTCCCTCGCCCTGGCCGCGGAGCTGGGCATTGCCGGGGACCGCTCGTACCGGGACTATACGGAAATGGCAGCCGCCGAGGCAGCGCGGCCGGACGGCGCCGACGTCGTGGTCGTGGCGACGCCCAACGACAGCCACTTCGACATCGCCCGCGCCTTCCTCGAAGCCGGGATCTCCGTGGTGTGCGAGAAGCCGCTGACCCGGGACTCGGGCACCGCAGCCGAGCTGGTGCGGCTCGCCGCCGAAAACAATGCCGTCCTGGCGGTCCCGCACTGCTATTCCGCGTACGCGATGGTGCGTCACGCGGCGCGGATGGTCCGCGACGGCGACCTGGGCCGGGTGACCTTCGTCGACGTCGAACACGCCTCCGGCTGGGCGGCCACGCCGCTCGAGGAACAGGGCCACAAACAGGCGCGCTGGCGCACCAATCCGGATATTGCCGGATTCCCCAGCGTGGTGGGTGACCTCGGAACCCACGCGTACCACCTGCTGCGCTATATCACCGGACTGGACGCGGACCGCGTGTCCGGCCGGCTGAGCACCCTGGTTCCCGGCCGCCGCGTCTTCGACCACGCCACCGTGGAACTTGAACTGGCCGGGGGAGTGCCGGCCAGGCTTTGGGCCAGCATGGCCGCCACCGGCCACAACCACGGCCTGCGCATCAGGGTGTTTGGCGACAAAGGCAGCCTCGAATGGCAGCACGAGGACCCGCACCACCTCACCGTCCAGGACCTGGACGGCGCCACCACGGTCCTCACCCACGGCCTCGGCGCGCTGTCCGAAGACGCCACCCGGCTCACCCGCGTTGGCCTGGGCCACCCCGAGGGGTTCCTCGAGGCGTTCGCCAACTTCTACCGCGACCTGGCGGACATCCTGCGCGCCCGCCGCGACGGCACGCCGCCGCCGTCACGGGAACTGACCATCCCCACCGGCATCGACGGGCTCCTGGGCGTCCAATTCGTCGAAGCCGTGGCGGCATCGCACCACCGGGACTCCGCCTGGGTCTCGCCCGGCGCCGGCCGTCCTGCGGCGTCGTTCCAGGAAGCAGGAATCTGACATGCAACGCTTCGCCCTTCTCGGAGCCGGTTTCATCGGCTCCGTCCATGCCGCCAACCTTGCCGCGCACCGGGGCATCGACTTTTCCCGGATCTACGACATCGACCACGACCGGGCCAAAGCCCTGGCCGAAGTCCACGGCACCCAGGCCGTCAGCGACCTGGACGAGGTGTTCGACCCCCGGGAGGTGGACGCCGTGTTCATCGCTTCCTCCACGGACACCCACGCGGAGCACCTGGCCCGCGCGGCCGACGCCGGCCTGGCCGTCCTGTGCGAGAAACCGATCGACCTGGACCTGCGCCGGGCCCGCGAAACCGCTGCCCACGCGGCCGGCCGCGGCGTCCCGGTGATGGTGGACTTCAACCGCCGCTTTGACCGCGACTACGTGGAACTCAAGCGGATCATCGACGCCGGGGAGGTGGGCGCCGTCGAACTTCTCCAGCTCTCCAGCCGCGGGCCGGCCGTTCCGCCGTTGTCCTACATCGCCGCATCCGGGGGCCAGATGCGGGACCAGACCGTGCACTTCTTTGACCTGGTCCGCTGGCTGACGGGGCTGGATCCCGTGGAGGTGTCCGCCGTCGGGTCCGCTTTGGCGGAACCGCGCCTTGCCGACTACGACGACGTCGACACCTCCGCCGTGACGCTCCGCCTCCCCACCGGGGCGCTGGTGCAGATCGACAGCATCCGGCGCACCAGCTACGGCTACGACGAACGCATCGAGGTGTTCGGCTCCGAAGGGATGGCCGAGACTCAGCGCCGGCGCACGGGTGCGGTGTCCCGGTACCGGGCGGGGCAGGTCATCGACGACGGCCTGCATCCGGGCTGGTTCGAGCTCGTGAAGCCCACCTACGCCGCGGCACTCGCACACTTCGTTTCCGCGCTGGAGGACGGCACGGCACCCACGCCCTCGCTGGAGGACGGGCTCAAGGCGCAGGCCATCGCCGAGGCGGCCACCCGATCCCTGCACAGCGGACGGACCGAAAGAATCGAGTACTAAGGCGGCTACTCCTTGCCGAGTCCGGCGGCGCTGACCTTGCTGCCGCCGGTTTCGGCGGTGACGCTGTTCAGTGCCGTGAGATCGAAGATGCCGCTGATGTCGGCTTCCTTGGTGGTGCCGGCCTTCACACCGTCCTCGAGCAGCTTCTTGTAGGCTCCGGCCAGCGGATCCACGGTGAACACGATGTTCTTCAGCGACCGCTCAATAACGTCGGCCTTCAGTTCAGCGCCGGAGGCTTCCTTCAGCGCGGCGTTGATGACGGAGGACTTCTCGTCCGCGGCCGCGGAGTTGAGCCAGGCCACGGATTCGGCGTGGCCCTTGAGCAGGGCTTTGACGGTCTCGGGGTGGTCGGTGGCGAACTTCTTGCTCACGATCAGGATGGTGGTGGGGAACTCGCCCGGCTTCCCGGTCAGGGACCCGTCCCACAGGTCTTTTTCGTCCACCAGCACCTTGGCGCCGGCCTGCAGCACCAGCCGGGACGCCCAGGGCTCGGGCAGCCACGCGCCGTCGAGCTTGCCGTCCTGGAACAGCTTCAGGGTCTGGGCGTTCTCGGTGGGGTTGATGGCCACGTCGCCGCTGCCGTCGGTGTTGGTCTTGTAGCTCTGCGCAGCCAGCCAGGCCCGCAGCGCCACGTCCTGGGTCCCGCCCAGCTGCGGCGTGGACAGGGTCTTGCCCTTCAAATCCGCCGCGGCGGCAATCTCCGGTTTCACCACCAGCTGCGCGCCGCCCGCCGCGGCACCGGCGATGATGCTCACGGACTCGCCCTTGCTCTTCACGAACGAGTTGATCGCCGGGTTCGGGCCGATGTAGGTGGCATCGATCGCACCGGCGTTGAGGGCTTCGATCGCGGCCGGGCCGGCGTTGAACACCTGCGTGCTGAGCTTGGTCTCGCCCAGGCTCCTGGCAAGGAAACCCTGCTTGACTCCCACCAGCGCCGGGGCGTGGGTGACGTTGCCGAAATAGCCCAGCTTCAGTTCAGCAGCGGGCGTGCCGGCGGCAGCTGCGGCCGCCGGCTGCGCCTGGGGGCTGCGGTTGAGGTTCGATGCCACTGCGGCGCCGCCGGCGATCAGCGCGACGAGGCCTGCGGCGATGCCGATGCCGAGGGCGCGCTTGCGCTTTCCTGCGGAGTTTTGGGGCTTGGGCGTTTGTCCCGCAACGATGCGGGTGGATCCTTCGGGGTTCTGATGCGATGACATGGGGATTCCTTCACGATTGCGGCGGGCCGCACAGGGCCTCGCCGCCGGACAAGAGTCGGGGGTGCGGAGAGCGGAGGGGACGGAGGCTCGCGGCGGCATTTCTGCCGCCCTCCGTCGTGGTCAATTGCTGGGCCTGCTGCTCTTGTGGAGCGTGTCCGGTGCCCCGGTTCCAGCGCTTGGATTGAGGTTACGGTCCGGCCCGCGGCTGTATCAATGGCCGGTGTCGCGCTTGTTCACCGGCGTTAATGCAGTGACTCAAAGCGTCATCCGGGAGCCCGCATCGGCGGCCCCGGACGCTGAGAAGGTCACGAGGCGTCACACAAAGTAACTGGAATGAAATCAGGAACTTGAATGTTCAACCAAGCATGGACTTTGGCATTTTCACTTTCGGTGAGCTTTCCCGAAACATCGACACCGGCAGCGCACTCTCACCCCGGCAGCGGGTGCACGAGATCATTGAGCTGGCCAAGCTGGCGGACCAGGCGGGCCTCAGCTTCCTGGGCCTGGGTGAACACCACCGGCGGGATTTCGCCCTTTCCGCGCCCGAGATGGTGCTGGCAGCCATCGCCCGCGAAACCACCAACCTCCGGCTCAGCACCGCCGTCACGGTCCTGTCCACCCAGGACCCCGTGCGGCTCTTTGAGCAGTTCGCCACGCTGGACCTGATTTCCGACGGGCGGGCCGAAATCATCGCCGGACGCGGCGCCTTCATCGAGTCCTATCCGTTGTTCGGCCACAGCACTGAGGACTACGACGGGCTCTTCGACGAGAAGCTGCGCATGCTCCTCGAGTTGCGGGACAACGCCGTCCTGGATTGGCGGGGAACACTGACCCAAAGCGTGCCCGGGATGGACATTGCGCCCCGCCCGATCCAGGACAAGCTCCCCGTCTGGGTGGGCGTGGGCGGGACGCCGGCGAGTTTCGTCCGGGCCGGCCGGCTGGGCCTTCCCCTGTTCATTGCGCTCCTGTCCGGTCCGCAGCGGTTCCGCCGCCTGGCGGAGCTGTACCGCCAGAGCGCCACCGACGCCGGCCACGACGCCGGCGCCCTGCCGGTGGGCGTGGGCGGCCACTTCTACGCGGCCCCCACCTCGCAGCAGGCACGGGACACTTTCTACCCGCACTACCGGGCCTATTTCGAGCAGAACATGCCACGCGCCGTGGACCATTTCCCGCGCGCCACCTTTGATGACTGGAGTGAACCGGGCGGCGGGCTGCTCGTCGGAAGTCCACAGCAGGTCACTGAGAAGCTCCTGGAAATACACGAAACCCTCGGCAACAGCCGGTACATGGCGCAGATCGGCCTCGGCGGCCTGCCGTTCGCCGAGACCGCACGTTCCATCGAACTGCTGGCCACCGAAATCATGCCGGCCGTGAACCGCGAAATCGGCACCGCGGGCTAGCTTGCCGTAACGCGGTGCGGTGCTGTGGCCTGGCTGCCGCACTCAATGCCGTGTTGACCACCAAAACAGAAGCGGACGACGCCGGGAGGTCCCGGCGTCGTCCGCTTCCGGCTTTTCGCCGGGGTACTACTTGGTGATGGCGAGCCCCGTGTCCCAGTTGAAGTCGGCGAACGCCGGGTTGGCCTGCATGGTCATGAGGACGAACTGGAACCCCTCAAGTTCACGGGAGCGCTTGAGTGGACCGACAACAAGCGGGCGCATTCCGGCCGCGGCCACAAAACTGCTCACGGCGTCGGTGCCATGCGGGGCGTCACCGGCGATGAAGACGTCCAGCGGCTGGCCGCCGGATTCGCCGGCCACCAGGGTCCCCGCGAAGGTGGTGTTGAAGGCCTTGACCACGCTGGCACTGGCCGGAACCAGGGCGGAGATTTCCTCGGCAGCGGACGAGCCCGGTTCGACCACCAGGGAATCGAAGGTTGCGAAGTTGACGGGGTTGGTGATGTCCACGATGGTCTTGCCGGCGAGGGCGTCACCATAGCCGGTGACTACTGCCTTGGCGGCGTCGAACGGGACGGCCAGCACCACGATGCTGCCCTGCGGGGCGTCGGCGGTGGTGCCTGAGGTGACACCTGCGCCGAGTTCGACAGCCAGGGTTTGGGCTTTGGCCGCGTCCTGTCCGAGGATCTCCACGGCCTTGCCGGCTGCGAGGGCGCGGGTGGCAATGCCACGGGCCATGTTGCCGTTACCGATGATGGTGATGTCAGTCATGGGAGTCTTCTTTCCAAAGATGCGGGCCAGGAGGGTTTTCATCAGGTTCTGTTCTGCTGGAGGATTACTCGTTGAAGCTACAACTAAATATAGACCTAGAAACTTGAAGCGTCAAGTAATTTTAGGATCGTGCCCGGCCCGGCCGCCCCTATGCTGGTGGGATGGAAAATGTTGGGTCGGGCGAGGGGCTGGCGCCCGCCGTTGACCACCGCGCCCTCGCCGTGGCCATCCTCGACATCTCTGCCGACGTCCGGCGGAGGTCCCACGAAGACACCGGCGTGCGGCCGCTGCCCAACGGACTCCTCGAGATCCTTCGCGTGATCGAAAACCACCCCGGGATCACTGTGGCCGAAGTGGCCAACAGGCTGGGCCGTCAGTTCAGTAACGTGAGCGTGCAGGTGCGCGAACTTGTCACCGGGAATCTGGTAACCCGTACGCGCGACGCCGCCGACAAGCGGTATGTCACGCTCCACCCCACTGCTGAGTCCCAGCGGATCAAGGCCCTGCTGGAAGGCTCTTGGGCTGATTCGCTCGCGGCGGCAAGCTCCAGGCTTCTTCCGGCCGAGCGTGCGCAGATCGAGGCGAGCCTCCCGGCTCTCCAGCGCCTGGCCGCCATCCTCGACGCGCCCGCGTAGCCACCATTGCACTCCTCTGGCCGGGTCGACTCCCGGAAAATAGTTATACTTTTATAAGTATTACTAATTGGAAGGTGTGAAGGAATGGCATTGGATACGGCAACCGCGCACGTGCGGCAGGAGCAGAAGCCGCAGAAAGCGTGGCGGGCACTGATCTTCCTCGCCCTGGCGCAGCTCATGGTGGTCCTGGACGGCACTATCGTGAACCTCGCCCTCCCGCGGCTTCAGGCCGAAATGGGGATCAGTGACTCGACCCGCTCGTGGGTGGTGGCGGCCTACGCGCTGGCCTTTGGCGCGTTCCTGCTGCTGGGCGGGCGCATCGCGGACTTCTGGGGCCGTAAGCGGACCTTCATCGTTGCCGCGGCAGGTTTCGCCGTTGCGTCGTTCATCGGCGGCATCGCGCAGGAGTCGTGGGAGCTGATCGGTGCGCGCGCCCTGCAGGGTGTTTTCGCAGCGCTGCTGGCGCCTGCCGCACTGGCGCTGCTGACCGTTGCGTTCCCCGGAGGCAAGGACCGCGGAACGGCGTTCGCGATCTTCGGTTCCATCAGCGGCGTCGGCGCAGCCGTCGGCGTCCTCCTGGGCGGCTACCTGACGGACTACGCGTCCTGGCGGTGGTGCTTTTTCGTCAATATCCCCATCGCATTCATCGCCTTCGTCGGCGTCTGGCGCCAGGTTCGCGAGAGCAAAGCCGAAGGATCCACCAAATACGACTGGCCCGGCGTCGTGCTTGCCGCGCTCGGACTGGGTTCGCTGGTGTACGGCTTCACCAACACCGAACACGGCTGGGGTGCCCCCGAGGCGTGGGGGTTCATTCTTGCCGGCGCGGTGCTGCTGGTGCTGTTCGTGGCAGTGGAGAAGAAGGTGAAACACCCGCTGCTGCCGCTGCGGGTCGCAACGGAGCGCAACCGCGCGGCGGCATTCCTCGCCTCATTCCTCTCAGGCGCCGTCCTGATCGGCGGCATCCTGTTCATCAACTTCTACATCCAGATGGTGCTCGGCTTCGCCCCGTTCCCGGCAGGCATTGCGTCCCTACCGATGACGGTGGTGCTGATCGTCACCGCCGCAGTCGTGGCGAAGAACCTGCCGACGCTGGGGGCGAAGATCCCCACCGCCGTCGGGCCGCTCTTTATGGCGGCGGCCATGCTGTGGCTCACCCGGGTGAGCGCGGCGGGCAGCTACGCAGTGAACATGCTGCCCGCGCTGGTCCTGATGGGCCTGGGCCTGGGAATGGTGTTCGTTCCCATGCAGAACCTTGCCCTTTTCGGCGTGGACAAGGACGATGCCGGTGTTGCCAGTGCCCTGGTGAACGCCTCACAGCAGATCGGCGGCTCGCTGGGCATCGCCCTCTTCAGCACCATCGCCGCTGCGGCCACGGCCGCCGCAGGAACTGCCTCCATGGCGGCGTTGACCGCCGGCTATGCGGAGGTGTTCCTGTGGGCGGCGGCCGTGTCGATCCTGATTATGCCGATTGCGCTCCTGCTGATCACCATCGACCGGAAAAGGTTCAGCGGCGCCGACGTAAACGGCCCGCCGGTCCACCTGGGCTAGGGAGCGGCGTCAGTCGTGCAGAACGGCTACGACGTGCAGAGCTGCCCGAACGTGGCGCCGGCCTTCTGGTAGCCGGCCTGCAGCTCGGCAACCTTGTCGGCATCCGGGTTCTCCTTTGCGGACTCGTCCGCGTAATCCAGGATTGCCTGCACCGCGGGCTTCAGCTCGTCCGAGGCACCCGCCACGATCGGGCGAAGCCGGTTGCCCAGGATGACCATCCCGGTCTTGCCGGCGTTGGCGCTGGAATCCGTCACAACGATCTTGAGCCGGTCGCAGGTCTCCGCGGTGGTCAGTTTTTCCGGTGCCGAACAGGCCGAAGCGGAGATGATGAGCCCGGCGGCGAGCAGGGCCGTGGTGAGTTTCTTCATGGTTCCCTTGTTAGATGACTGTCGGTTGATTGTAAGCAGATCGGGCTGTGCATCCCGCTACGGTGCCGCGATGCGTCGGGCATCCCCATTCTCCCAGACGCGCCAATGGCGGGGGCCGGGCGGCAGTGCCGCCCGGCCCCCGCCGGTGTTCACGTCAGGCGGCCGGGCCGCCGTCGGGAGTTAGTGCGTCAGGTCCTTGCCCTTGGTCTCGGGGATGGTGAAGACGAACGCGATGCCAATCAGCAGCAGGAGCACTGCGTAGACATTGAACAGGTTGGCCTGCCCGATGGTCCCCAGCCAGGTCTGCAGGTACGGGGCCGTGCCGCCGAAGGCCGCGACGCAGATGGAGTAGGGGACGCCGACTCCGACCGTGCGGATCTTGGTGGGGAAGAGCTCGGCGTAGACGGCCGGGACAATCGCGGCGCTGGCGGCGATGAAGAACAGCATGACGGACATGGTGACGGCGAGCTGCCAGGGGGAGTCCTTCAGTAGCCAGGTCATGGGGAAGTGCAGCAGGGCGGCGCCGGCGGAGCCCATGATCAGGACCGGCTTGCGGCCGATGCGGTCGGACAGCTTGCCCCAGAACGGCAGCGCGGCGATGAACACGATGTTGGCGATGACGCCGGCCCAAAGGGCTTCGCCGCGGTCCATCTTCAGGGTGGTGGCGGCGTAGCTCGGTGCCACCACGCCCCAGATGTAGTAGCTCACGGTGAGGCCGACCGTCAGGCCGATGACCTGCAGGGCCTGCTTGCGGTGCCGCCAGATCTGCGGCCACATCGGCTCGTGCTTTTCCTTGGGCGACTCGGCCTCGAAGGCTTCGGTTTCCTTCATCCGGGCCCGCATCACCAGGGCGTAGACGCCCAGGGCGCCTCCGATCAGGAAGGGGATGCGCCAGCCCCAGGCGTTCATGTCGGCCGTGCTCAGGACATTGGACAGGATGGCGCCGAGCAGCGTTCCGGCCAGGATCCCGGCGGTGCCGGACGTGTAGATGAGGGTTGCCCAGAAGCCGCGCTTTTCCTTGGGGGCCATTTCGGAAAGGTAGGTCTGCGACGACGGCAGCTCCCCGCCGTGCGCCAGGCCCTGGATCAGGCGGGCCACCAGCAGCATTACGGACGCGAACGCACCGACAGCCTCGAACGTCGGGGCGACGCCGATCAGCAGGCTGCCGAGGGCTGCCAGGCCGACGGCGAACGTCATGGACGTCTTGCGGCCGATCCGGTCACCGATCCAGCCGAAGACAAAGCCGCCGAAGGGACGGGCCACGAAGCCGACGGCGAAGATCGCCAGGGTGGCCAGGAAGGCCGACGTAGGATCCGCCTTGCTGAACAGTGCGCTGGCGATGAACGGTGAGAATGTGGCGTAGATGGCCCAGTCGTACCATTCAACGGCGTTGCCGATGCCGGTGCCGATGAGGGTCCGGAGGTGGGACTTGTGAACCTGGACCTCGGCTGGCATGCCTACGGTGGAAGTCATGTGGGGCTCCAAAAGTGAAGGGAAGGTCAGTTGCCTGCAGCCGCGAGGGCTGCGATGCGGGAAACGGCCAGCTCTGCGTAGAGCGCCGCGCCGTCGGAGAGAACGCCGTCGTCGAATGTGGCGTAAGGGGAGTGGTTGAACGGGGTGGCGGTGTGGTCCGCGCCGGGGGCAACAGCGCTGAGCCCGATAAACGTGCCGGGCACCTCCGCCATTACCCGGGAGAAGTCCTCCGACCCGCTGAGCGGGGTGGCCCAGCGGGTGAGGCGGGAGTCGCCAAAGAGCTTCTGGATGGTCTTTTCGGCGGTGTGCGTCTCGTCTTCATCCGTGACGCTGAGCGGGTACTCGGAGCGGTAGTCGACGTCCACCTCGAGGCCGTGGGCTGCGGCGATTCCTTTGAGGAGGACCGGAATGGCCGTCATCATCCGTTCCCGGGAGGCGTCGGAGAACGTGCGGATGGTGGCTTCGAAGCGCGCGGATTCAGGGATGACGTTGCGTTTGGTGCCGGCCTGCAGGAGGCCGACCGTGAGGACTACGGGATCGAACATGTTGAACTGGCGGGTGATCATCACCTGCAGGGCTGTCACCATTTCGGCAACCGCCGTGACGGGGTCCTTCGCGGAGTGCGGCGCGGAGCCGTGGCCGCCGGCACCCAGGACGGTGACGAAGAGACCGTCGGACGCACTCAGGATGACGCCGGGCTTGGTGCAAAACTGGGCGTACGGTTCCAGGGCGGAGAACACGTGCATGGCGTAAGCGGCATCCACGCGCCGGCCCGCCGCGTCCAGCACGCCTTCGCTGATCATGTGGGAGGCGCCGTCGAAGCCTTCCTCGCCAGGCTGGAACATCAGGACAACATCGCCGGCCAGCTGCTCGCGGCGGTCGGCCAGGAGGCGGGCGGCGCCGGCAAGCATGGACGTGTGGAGGTCGTGGCCGCAGGCGTGCATGGCGCCGTCAATGCGTGAAGTGAAGTCGACGCCGGTGCGTTCCTGGACGGGCAGGCCGTCCATGTCGGCACGGAGCAGGACCGCCGGCTTCACGGCTGAAGCGTGCGGCGCTCCGCCGCGCAAAACAGCAGTGACCGACGTCGTGCTCTCACCGAGGGTGATCTCGTACGGCAGGCCTTCCAGCGCCTTGAGTACTTTTTCCTGGGTCCGGGGCAGATCCAGGCCGATCTCCGGCTCCCGATGCAGCTCGTGGCGGAACCGGGCGATTTCGCCCTGTAGCTCCCTGGCATCGGCGGTGATCGACATATGTTTTCCTACTTCCCGAACGATTGGTAAGTGATCTGCTATCCATTCTGGAGTGAGCTGGTTCACAAGGAGGAAAATAGCTGGAAAAAATCAAAACTATGATGGTTTGTGCAGGATTCGTGCGGTGGGAAGGGGATGTGTCCGGATGGAAGTCAGTGAGGACGATCTCCGCATCATTAACGCGCTGCAGATAGCGCCGCGGATCAGCTGGTCCGACGCCGCCGGAATTTTGGGCGTGCACGCCACGACGCTCGCGGCCCGTTGGGACCGGCTGAGGGAGGCCGGCGCCGCCTGGACCACGGCCCACCTGATCGGCGATCCGAAACAGATGTGCCTGGCGCTGGTGGACGTGGACTGCGAGATGCGGCAGCGCGCCGGCGTCACCGCCGCGCTCGCCGCCATGCCCGAAGTGGTCACGGTGGAGGAAGCGGCCAGCAACCGCGACCTGATGCTGACGGTCATCACGCCCACTCTTGCCTATTTCAGCGACACGGTGGTGCCGCAGTTCAAGGACATCCCCGGCCTCCTCAAGTACCGGACCGCGCTCTGCACGCGGCTGCACGTGGGCGGCTACGCCTGGCGGCTCAATGTCCTGGACAAGGCGCAGCAGAACGCCCTCAGGCTGCTCGCCGGGCCAGAGGCATCCGGCTCGGCCCCGCCCGCCGTGGCGGGTGCCCCGCTGCCGCAGAGCCATCTTGACCTGATCCCGTTCCTCGCACAGGACGGGAGGGCCACCGCGGCGGAGATCGCCCGCGGCCTCGGGCGCAGTCCGGCCACAGTCCAGCGGCAGTTGAACCGGGTGCTGGCCAGCCAGCTGCTGTCCTTCCGCTGCGAAATGGCACAGAAGTACTCCGGCTACCCGGTCACGTGCCAGTGGTTCGCCAACGTGCCGCCGGGCCAGCACGACTCCGCGGGGGCCGAGCTGCGGGGGTTCCGCAACGTCCGGCTTGCCGCCTCCACCACCGGCAGGACCAACTTCGTGATCGTCATGTGGCTGCACTCCCTGGCGGACGTGATGAACGCCGAGCTTGCGCTCCAGCAACGGATCCCGGGGATCGAGCTGGCCGAAAGCGTTGTGGTGCTGAGCGCGGCCAAGAGGGTGGGCTGGATGCTCAACCCGGACTCGACGGCCACCGGAGCGGTGGTTCCGTCAGCCGGCCTGGGGCTGGATGCCTAGTTCCCCGGGGGAGGGGCTGCGCGTCAGTGGCTGCGCGTTCAGCCCTCGTCGCAGAGCAGGTGGTACCAGTTGTCCGCCAGGACCTCCAGCGCGTGTTCGCGGTTTGGTTCAAACTTGCGTCGGGTCCAGAGCGTGGCCACGTAGTCGAGTGAGGTGAAGGCAAGGGTTCCGCGGATGTGGTGCGTCTCCTCGGAGAAGCGTCCGGCCAGCTGCATTCCGCGGACCAGGTCGGAGATGACTTCCTCATGCCAGCCCTCCACCATGGCGCGCACCTCACGGTCGACGGCGGCGGCCTCGTCGAGCACGTCAAGGTACGGCCGGAATACCGGCCAGAGCGCCGCCCGGGACTCCAGCCAGGCCAGAATGCCCGGCAGCTCGCCCGCCCGCACCACATCAACAAGGTCGGGTGCGGTGGAGCCGCTCTCCGGGCCGTCGGCGCGGTCCAGCACCGCGTTGACCCGCGCCATAAAGTCCTTCATCAGGTCAACACGTGAGGGGTAGTACGCGTAGAAGGTCACCCTGGTGGTGCCGGCCGCTGCGGCGATCTCGTCGATGGTGGTCGCGGCGTAACCCTTTTCGGTGAAGAGCTCAAGTGCCCGCTCCACGATCATGTCGCGGGTGAGCTTCTTCTGGGCTTCTCGCAACGACGACATGGATCAATCCTAACGGTGGCGGGCGGGCTCAAACCCGGGCGGGCTGGCTCAAACCCGGGCGGGCGCGTTTGGACGCAGCGCGGCCGGACCGGCGTCGGCCAGCCGGCGCAGCCTGGGGATCGGGATCCGGTAGTTGAGCGCGGCGGCGGTCCCGGAACCGTCCGGGTTGTCCCAGCGCAGGAGCGCGGACCCGCTCTCCCCGCCAGGTTCGCAGTAGTCGGGGGCACCCGCCACCGGGGTGAATCCGACAGCTTTGAGCGACAGTCCGAAGCCCTCCGTCCAGAAATAGGGCTGGAAGTTGAACTCGGGTGCGGCGTCGCCCTGAAGCAGGCCGACGGCGGCGACCCTGGCCTGGTCGATGGCGCTCGTCCACAGCGGAACCCGCTGTACGCCGCGCAGGGTGGGGAAGAACGCCACGTCGCCGGCGGCCACGATGTCCGGCCGCAGCCGTCCGCGCGAATCGACTCGCAGCGACCCGTCGGTGAGGAGTGGCGAGCCGGCCAGCCAGTCAATGTTCGGCTCATCGCCGATTGCTGTGACCACGAGGTCCGCCTCAAGTTCGGTGCCGTCGGCCAGGACAACCGTTGCGCTGTCGCCGCGATCCACAAGGCGTGCCTTCCCGCCGCCAATCACCCGCAGTCCGCGCCCGATGGCGGCGGAGGTGAAGATGCCGGCCAGGTGGTCGCCCAGTTGGCGCGACAGGGGCGTGGCGTCGGAGACGAGCGTGACGTCGCAGCCCATGTGCAGGCAACCGGACGCCACCTCCATGCCGAGCGGTCCGCCGCCGACCACGATGACGGAGGGGCGATCGGAGACCCGTTCCTTAAGTGCGACCGCATCCTCGATGGTGCGCAGGGTGAGCTCGCGGGAGGTGCCCTCCGGTTGCGGTCCGCCGGATTGCCAGGAGGCGAGACGCTTCGCCCGGGAACCGGAGGCGATGACCAGGCCGTCATACGGCAGCTCACCGCCCCCGTCCAGGCTAACCAGCCGGGCGTCCACGTCCAGGCCTGTGGCACTGACGCCGAGCAGCTCCGTTGCTTCATGGGTGGGCGGGGGGAGTTCGTGCGCCCGGAGGGCGCCGTCACTATTCCCGTCATCGCCATGCAGCAGCGCCTTGGACAGGGCGGGGCGGCTGTACGGGTGGTGACGCTCGGCGCCCACCACCGTGAGCTCACCGTCGAAGCCGGCCGAACGCAGCGAGTCGCAGGCCGTGAGGCCGGCGATGCCGTTGCCCACCACCACTATCCGTCGCAGTGTCATGCCGCGGCCAATCGCAGCGCGGCCACCGGGCAGACCCGGACCGCCGCCTTTGCGGCGTCCAGGTCGGCCCCTTCTGCGTCCGGAACATCGATGACCAGATCGCCGTCGTCGTCGAGATGCATCAGCGTGGGCGCGGCTTCCTCGCACAGGCCGTGTCCCTCGCAGCGCGGCCGGTCCAGTTCGATCCTCATGCTGCCACCACCTTTTCGACCTGGAGCAATTCGAAACTCCGCGTGATGTTGCTCGGTTCCCGGACCTCATCGGAGACTGTCAACGATTTCACCCGGCGGGCGAGTGCTTCGATGATCGCGTGCGCTTCGAGTTTCGCCAGGCCCTGGCCGGCACAGCCGTGCGGTCCGTAGCCGAAGGAGAGGTGGTCCACCGGGTTGCGCCGGACATCAAAGGTGTCGGGATTCCCGTAGTGCCGCGGGTCCCGGTTGCCGGCACCGAAGAGGATGCCCACCTGGGCGCCTGCCGGAATAGTGACGCCGTCGATGTCGACGTCGCGGGTTGCCTTGCGGCCCCAGATGTGGACCGGTGCCCAGTAGCGCAGAACTTCCGCGAACGCCGCGGGGACCAGTTCCGGGTTCTCCCGGACCAGCTCGAACTGCTCCGGGTGGTGGCCGAACAGCGCGATGATGTTTCCGATCGAGGCGATCGTCGTATCGACGCCCGCTCCCAGGTACTGGTGGATGATGTGCCCCGCAGAGCCTTCGGGGATGTCGCCGCGCGATTCGGCGTCGAAAATTCCGCGCCCGATCGAGCCGGGCGTGAGGTCTTCGGCGGTGACCGACGAGCACCAGCCGTAGAGCTCGCCCGCGATCGGGAAGCTCTCCTGCGTGCGCTGGTTCAGCGGGCCGATGACCTGCATCGCCGCCTGGCCCCAGCGCAGCATGTTGTCCTTGACGTGCCCGCTGAAGCCGATGAGGTCGGCAACGATTTCGATCGGGAAGGCCCGGGCCAGGGCATCGACGGCCTCGAAGCTGCCGCTGGCGGCGAGCTCTGCCACGAGTTTGTCCGCCTTTTCGTCGATGACGACCTTCAGTCCGCGGAGTGCGCGGGGCGTGAGGTTCTGCGACAGCGTGGCGCGGAGCTGCGTGTGCGTGGGCGGGTCGGAGGCAAGCGAGGTGCCTTGAAGCGCCTCGTTCACCCTGGGATTGAAGCCGATGCTGGTGGAGGAGAAGGTTTCCGGATCGCCGAGGGCGTCGCGGATGACGTCGTAGCGCGTCAGGACGTACAGGTCGTTCTTGGGGAGGTGGACCACTGCGGCCTGCTCGCGGAGCGCGGCATAGGTGGGGTAGGGGTCGACAAGGATGTCGTCATCCCAGATGTCGATGTCTGATTCGAGGGGTGCAGTCATGGTGTTCTCCTTGCGGATGGTCGGTGGTTGGGTAGGGCCGTCAGGCTCAGACGGCGGCTTCGGCGCTTGCCTCGGCGTTGGCTGCCGCGGTCTTCGTGGGTTCCGCAACCGCATCCGGCGCGGGGGCCGAGGAACGTGCGGAGATGAAGAGGGTAAGGACGGCGGACAGGATGGCCGCGATGCCCGCAGCGAGGTAGACGGCCTGGAAGCCCTGGCCGAGGGAGGTACCCGCCACGCCCTGGATCTGCGGCTGTGCGGAGGTGAGGGCCTTGACCATGCCGTCGACCGCCTGGGCGGGTGCGCCGCCGGCCGTTGCCTGGCCGGTGAACTGCGCGATGACGCCGTCCCAGCCGGAGAGGTAGCCCAGCGGCGGCACGTTCGACAGCCCGGCGACGGCGTCCGCGGGGAGTCCTGCACCGCCGAGGATCCCGGCGAGGGGTGCGGCGAAGGCGGTGGCTCCGACGCCGAAGGCGATGGCTGAGCCGATGACGGGGCCCAGGGCGAAGCCGAGGTCACGCAGGAGGTTGGTGGTGGCGGACGCCATCCCGATGTGCTGCGGCGGGACGGTGTTGATGGCGACGGCGGTGATGGAGCCGACCGTGAGCGCGAACCCGATGCCCAGGAGCAGGAGCGGCGGAATGAACGCCGTCCACGGAGTTCCGCCGAAGGCCTCCGGCGTGCCCAGCGGGACCGTAGAGAGCCAGAAGGCGGAGGCTGCCATGAAGGCGAAGCCGGCGGTGAGCACCCAGCGCGGTGCCACGTGGTGGATGAGCCAGCCCACCACCGGGATGAAGGCGAATGCGGGGCCCTGGATGAAGACGAACAGCACGCCGACCTTCCAGGCTTCGGCGAGGGCGAGCCCGCCGACGGCGACGCTGGTGCTGTAGCAAACTGCGAGGAAGGCGAACATGCCTGTCACGGCAACGATGCCCGTGATCGAGTAGGCGCTGTTCTTGAACAGCGAGAGGTGGATCAGCGGCTGCTTGGTGCGTGTTTCGATCACGACGAAGGCGACCAGGAGGACGGCGCCTGCAACGTAGCTTGCGACCACCTCGGCGCTGCCGAAGCCGGCGTCGACAGCCGTCACCGTGGCGAAGAGAACGGCAATCAGGCCGAGCGCCAGGGTGAACTGACCGGGCAGGTCGAGTTTGCGCCCCTCGGCGGCAGCGGAGTCTTTCGCCCCGACCGCAACGATCAGGACGGCGACGGCGATCGCGGCGGCAATGTAGTACGCCACCCGCCAGCCGCTGAATCCCGCAACGGTGAAGGCCTGCGCCGTGAGGCCGGCCAGCATGGGGGAGATCACCGCACCCAGGGACAGGAACCCGGCCCAGGTGGCGATGACCTTCGCCCGGGCCCGGTGGTCCGGGGTGATCGCCGCGATCATGGACAGCGAAATGGGGAAGAGGATGCCCGCACCGATGCCGCCGACAGCCTGCGCCGCGATCATCATCTCCGTGGTGGTCGCCAGTGCCGCCAGGACGGAACCGGCGACGCTGACCACGGCACCTGCGTACAGCAGCTTCTTCCGGCCGAAGAGGTCGCCCAGGACTCCCCAGCTGAGCTCAAACACCACGATGCCCATCATGAACATGCCCGCAATCCAGGTCAGGCCGGCGCCCGAGGTGTGGAATTCCACGGCGAAGGTGCCGTTGAGGGCGCCCGGCAGTGCATTGGTGATCTGGGCCAGGGTGACCGCGCTATAGGCGGCGATGAAGGTGGCTCGTACGGAGCCGCGGCCCGGTACGGGGCCCGTCTGTGCAGTGCCCGCCTGGGCAGTGTTGGTCTGACTCATCGATGAAACTCCTTTGTTTCCGAACTACGTGTGGCGCTCCCCACAGTTTGTCTGGAAGCTTTACATCATGTCAAGAGCTTTTACGTGACGAACCTTAATGGAGTCGCATCGACTGATTACCGTACGCTGCGATTATTTCCTTGACACTATGTAAAGAATTATGTGATGCTGGCTACACCGCAACGGGGCGACGGCACGGTCCAACTCCGCGGCGCCCCCAGCATTCAGCACCCGATCTTCAAGGGAGAAGCCCCGTGAGTTACCCCACCCCCACCGGCACCGCCGACGCGATTGATGCCCCCGCCGGGCATACCGTCAACACGGTCCTGGGTCCCGTACCTGCTTCTGAACTGGGCGTTGTCGCGGTCCATGAGGCGCTGTTGTCGGTGCTCCCCGGTGCCCAGTACGCCCCCGACATCTCGATGGACCGGGCGGCGATCTTCGAGGCCCTGGCCGCCAAACTCACGGACTTCCGCGAACACGGCGGTCAGACCATCGTCGACAGCACCGGCATGTTCCACGGCCGGGACCTCAAGCTCTACGAGGCGCTTTCCCGTTCCACCGGCGTCCACATCGTTGCCTCCACGGGCCTGGGCCCGGAGGAAGAACTCGGCGGATACTTCCTGACACCGCAGACCAACCCACCCACCCCGTGGCCGGCCGAAAAGTTCGGCGATCTCTTCGGCAAGGAGGTCACCGAGGGGATGGTGGTGCCCCGGGTCGAGCGCCGCGCCGCTGCCGGTATCGTCGCCACTGTCGCCGACCGCGCCGGTATGACGCCCACCGAGGAAAGCCTCTTCCGCGGCTCAGCCCGCGCCGCCAGGACCACCGGCGTCCCCGTCTCCATCCGCTTCGGCGCCGATGCCCTGCATGACCTGGACGTCGTCCTGGACGAACAGATCGGAGCCGACCGGGTACTCGTGGGCGGCCTGGACCGCAAGGACGCCACCGGCTCCGCCATCGAGGTGGCCGGCCGTGGAGCGTTCGTCGGGATCGACCACGTAGGCCTGAACGACCACGCGGACTACCTGACCGACCACGAGCGCGCCGAGCTGGTGCTCGAGCTCGTCAAGGCCGGCCATGCCGACAAGATCATCCTGTCGGGCAACTCGATCGGCGTGGCGAAGGGCCTGCCGGAGTACAACCTGCCCTACAGCCACGTCCTGACCACCTTTGTGCCGTTCCTCAAGGCCCGCGGCCTGGGCGAAGAAGACGCCCGGCGCATCCTCGTGGACAACCCCCGCAACCTGCTGACCGTGCGCTAAGCACGCCCGGCCCACCTACAACAAGCTTTCGAACCCTGAGGTGAACGAATGACCAAGGTCAACACCGTGCTGGGGACCATCCCGGCCGAAGAACTGGAAATCGTGGCGGTCCACGAACACATCGGCTACGGCATGCCCGGCTCCGAACTGGACACCAAATGGTGGAAATCGCCGGAACAGGCCTACGAGGAAACCGTGCCGAAGCTGCGGAAGTTCCGCGAATACGGCGGCGGGACCTTCGTGGACGCCACCGGCATCTGCAACGGCCGCGACGTGGACTACTACAAGTCCCTGTCGCAGAAGACGGGCGTGCACATCGTGGCCTGCACCGGCTTCGTGGGCGGCGACACCGCCCTGCCGCACTTCTCCCGTGCCACCGTGGACTACCTCACGAAGGTGTTCATCCACGAGATCACGGTCGGCATCGGCAACACGGGCGCCAAGGCCGGCGTCATCAAGGTCGGCGTGAGCCGCGGCGGACGGATGACGGACCTGGACAAGCGCATCTACCGCGCTGCGGCGCGCGCCGCCGTCGTCACCGGTGCTCCGATCCTGACGCACCTGGCCATCGACCCCGAACCGGCGGTGACCATCTTCACCGAGGAGGGCCTTTCGCTGGACCGCGTGCTCTTCGGCCATGCCGACGACGGCCTGAACGCCCCGATCACCCCGCACGACTGGATCTACGAGCAGGGCGGCCGCATCGGCTTCGACACCTTCGGCTACGACCTCGAACTGCCGGATCCGCCGTTCTGGGGCCGCAAGCGCGCCGAACGCATGGAGCACTTCGTCAAGCTCGTGAACAAGGGCTATGCGGACAAGCTCCTCGTCTCGGCCGACGCAAACTGCAGCCCGCTGGGCTGGCCGGGCGTGAAGGGCCACACCATCAACTACATCTTCGAGGACATGATCCCCGACATGCGCGCGGCCGGCATCGACGACGCCACGCTCAAACTCCTGCTCGAGGACAACCCTGCCGACTTCCTGTCGCTGAGCGCCTGAGCCCCGGACAGACCACCACAACTTAAAGAGCCACGAAAGAGATAAAACCATGAAGGCTGAAGACATCAAGAACCTCAAGATCGCCATCGTCGGCGCAGGCTACGGCGGCGCCGCTGCGGCGAAGGCCCTGAGCCTGCTCGGTGCGGACGTCAAGGTCTACGAGCAGGCTCCCCAGATGGGCGAGGTGGGCGCCGGCATCGGCCTGCGTCCCGCCACCATGGCCCGGTTCCGCCAGTGGGGGATCTTCGACGAGATCGCCAAGGTGAGCTCGGCCAGCGACTACTTCGAAATCCTCACCGCCACCGGTGAGCCCATCATGAAGGACACGTGGCCGGAGTTCGGCGACGAGAAGCAGACCTACCTCATCCACCGACGCGACTTTATCGAGGCACTTCTGGGCGTGCTTCCCGAGGGCATGGTGCAGCTCGGCCACCGGTTGGAGAGCATCGAGGACAAGGGTGACCGCTCCGTCCTGACCTTCGCCAACGGGGAGACCGCCGAGGCCGACCTGGTGGTTGGTGCCGACGGCATCAAGTCCTCGGTACGTGAGCAGCTCTTCAGTGACAAGGGCCCGGTGTTCTCCGGCGAGCACGCCTACCGCGTGGTGATCTCCGCTGACGACGCCCACGGCATGGTGGCGGACGACAACCTCCGCATGTACATGGGCAGGGGCACGAAGGTCTACCTGCTGCCGCTGCGCCACCGCAACCAGATGTCCTTCGATATCACCGCCCTCAACCCGGACGGCACGTGGGCGCCCGCCATCACGAAGGAGGACCTCCTGGCGACCGTGGAGGGCTTCGACGACCGGATCGTGAGCATCGCCCGGGACCTCGACATGGACGCGGTCAACATCCGCGCCGTCTACGACATCGACCCGGTTGATGTGTGGCACACCGACTCCGTGGTGCTTATGGGCGACGCGGCGCACTCCATGCTGCACCACCAGGGCCAGGGTGCGAACTCCGCCATTGAGGACGCCGGAGCACTGGCCGACGCGCTGGGCCGGGCCGGTTCGGTCAAGGAGGCCCTGGCTATGTTCCAGGCAACCCGCAAGCCGGTCACGGACGAGCTGCAGCGCATCTCCCGCCAGGGCTGGAGCGAGGAAGAGGTCAATGACGTCTTCCCGGGGCAGAAGCCAGAGTCCCAGAAGTCTGCCTCGGCGAGCGCGCCGGCACCCGTGCCAGCTGCGGCGAAGGCCTGAACGCCATGACCATCCATCCCGAAATTGCCAAAATCCTGGCAACCCTGCCGGCGCCCGATGGGTCTCCCCTGAACCCCGAGGACATGCGCGCCGGCGAGGCCGCCCAGGTCCCGCCGCTGGAAGACCGGCTGCCGCTCCACTCCGTGGAGGACGCCACGGCCGTGACGCCGGCCGGTGAAGTGCCGGTGCGGATCTACACGCCCGTGGAGGCGGACGCCTACGGGATCCTGGTCTACTTCCACGGCGGCGCGTTCTTCCTGGGCAGCCTGGACACCCATGACCACGTGGCGCGGGCACTGGCGAAGGAAACCGGCCACAAGGTCATCTCGGTGGGCTACCGGCTGGCCCCCGAGGCTGCGTTCCCGGCAGGGCTTGAGGACTGCTACGGCGTGGTCCGCTGGGCCGCCGAACAGGGGAGCAGCCTGGGCTGGAACGGGAAGAACCTCGCCATCGCCGGCGACAGCTCGGGCGGCAACTTCGTCGCCGCCGTCGCCGCGAAAGCACACGACGACGGGTTCAACCGGATCACCCACCAGGTCCTGTTCTACCCGTCGCTGGACCTGAATTTCGACGCTGACCGTTACCCTTCGATGCGGGAGAACGCCGAAGGGTACGGGCTGGAGACAGCGGGACTCGCACCGTTCAACTCGTTCTACCTCGAGAACGGGGCTGACCCGGCGGACCCGTTTGTCTCACCGATCAAGCGCGGGGACCTCTCAGGGCTGCCGGCAGCCCTGGTCATCACTGCAGAGCACGACCCCCTGCGGGATGAGGGGGAACTGTACGGCCGGCACCTGTCGGCGGCCGGTGTTGATGCGACAGTCAGCCGCTACGAGGGAGCCAACCACGGTTTCGTCCAGAACTTCGCCTGGATCCCGGAGTTCTACCGGGCATTCGAGGAGACGGGCGAATTCCTGAACGCGGGGACAGTGTCCAACAAGGGGACAGCGTCTACAGAGGGAACAGCGCCATGACGACGCCGGTCGCCGTTCATCCGATCGTCTCGCCGTGGGGCCGGTTCGGCCTCTACAGCTTCTTCATCGACGCACCGGAGCCCGCCATCGTGGACACCGGGATCGCCTCCTCGCCCGCCGAAGGCATGGTCCCGGCACTCGAGGCGATCGGCCGCCGGATCGAAGACGTCCGCTGGATCTTCCTGACCCACGGCCATATCGACCACATCGGAGGTGCGTACGCCCTGTGGGAGCTCGCCGGGCGGCGGGCGCAGGTGGTCATCCACGAGGCGGACGCACCGATGCTCCGCTCCCGCCGGGCGCACGTGGACGAATACCTTGCCGGACGCGGACAGTATCTGCAGGACCCCGACGGCGAGGCAAAGCTGACCGCCGCCACCAATGCCGTCATTTCAGGCGAGATGGAACCGGCGCTCCTGGTGCGCGGCGGCGAGACTCTTTCCCTCGGCGGCGACGTCACCGTTTCAGTCCACTCGATTCCCGGACACACCGCCGGATCTGTCGCGTACGTCCTTGACGGACAAAACGACGTGTTCGTGGGCGACGCCGTACAGGTCCACGGCGCGGCCAACGGATTCCCCGGATTTGTTGACCCGGCCGGCTACCGCAAGAGCCTGCAGTACCTCAACAACGAGATCCGTCCGCAGCACCTCTACCTGGGGCACCCCTACCGCCGCGCGGACGGCACACCTTACGGCGTGGAGCTCGACGCCGGGCAGGCCCGGGAAGCGCTCCAGGCGAGCCTGGAGCTGGAGGCCCGCGTCAGGGATGCAGCGTGCGGCTGCGTGGCTGCCGGACTGCAGGACACGGACTCGCCGTACTCGCCCTTCGCCAGCGTGGCCGGAGAACTCGGCTACCAGGGCGACCCCGGCCTGGAACCGTCCCCGTTCTTCACGACGCTCCACGGCTACCGCACCACGATGGACCACTTGACCCAGGATGAGGAGATAAGCACTCATGGATGACTTCCAGTTACTGAACGCCGGCGCGGAAAAGATCGCCGTGCGCAAGGACCTGCGGGTCCCGATGCGCGACGGCGTCGAGCTGGCCGCGGACGCTTACCAGGGCGCCGAGGACAAGCCGCGCCCGGCGCTGGTGGCGCTGAGCCCTTACGGCAAGGAACTGCAGGCGCTGGCCCTGACCACCCCGCCGCAGCGCCGCCCCAGCCCGATGTGGGACGGCTGCATCGAAGCCGGCGACATTGCCCGCATCGTCAAGGAAGACTACGTCCACGTCATCGGCGACCTGCGCGGCTCCGGGCATTCCGGCGGCGAGCACATCGGCAACTACAACGCCGGCGGTGTGTCGCTGGGCCAGGACGCCTACGACTTCATCGAGTGGGTGGCGGAGCAGCCGTGGTGCGACGGCAACGTAGGCATGGTGGGCATCTCCTACTTCGGCTCCATGCAGGTGCTGGCCGCCGCCGAGCGCCCGCCGCACCTGAAGGCGATCTTCGTCTCCGGCGGCCACTACGACTTCTACGAGACCACGTACCACGGCGGCATCATGTGGTTCATGCCGCGCGCTGCCCGCGAGGGCCGCGGAGGCGACTCCGGCTGGGCGTTCACCGACGGCGTGAAGTCCCGGATGATCGAGAAGTACTCCGCCGGGGAACTGAAGGAGCTCGTCGCCAAGCGGCTACAGGACCCGGACGTCGCCGCCTGGCCCAACCTGGTCCACGTCCTGAACTACCCGAAGAACCACGAAGCCTGGTTCGACATCGTGATGAACGAACTCGACGGGGAGTGGTACGAGGAACGCAACCCCATCACGCTGGCCCCGAACATCGACATCCCGGTGTGGCTGCAGCTGGACCAGGGCCGCGGCTGGACGCTGGACGGCACCATCGAGCTGTTCAACGAGCTGAAGGGCCCGAAGAAGCTGGACATCGGGCCCTACCCGCCGATGCAGTCGCGTCCCTTCATCGAGGAGCACGACAAGATGTTCCGGTGGTACGACTACTGGATCAAGGGCATCGACAACGGCGTGATGGACGAGCCTGCCGTGAGCGTTTTCGTGGAGGGCTCCCGTGAGGTGGTCACCGCTGACCAGTGGCCGCCGAAGGACATCGGGTACAAATCGCTGTACCTGCGCCCGCGCCACAAGCTCTCCCCGGAGCCCGAGCTGATGGGCGCCGAATACGCCGCCCCGGACGGCTTCTACCAGGCCCCGTTGACCGTGACCGACCAGGTGCAGATCATCAGCTGGTCCACCGATCCCTTCGAAGAAGACACGGAAATGATCGGCACCGGCGCTGCGCACATCTTCGCCGAGATCGACCAGCCGGACACCAACTTCATCCTGCGCCTGTGGGACTACGCCCCCAACGGCAAGCGCCAGCTCATCACGAGCGGATACCTCAAGGCCTCGCACCGGGAGCTCGATGACCGCACCACCGAGGGCAACCCGTACCACCCGCACACCCGTTCCGTGCCCGTGGAACCGGGGCAGATCGAGGAATACGTACTGCGGCTCTTCCCGTTCGCGAACACGTTCAGGCCGGGCCACAAGCTGACGGTGGAACTGTCCAACGCCGAGCCGCTGGCCGACGAGCACAACTCGCTGCTCCCGCCGGACGCCTTCCACCTCCCGGTGGGCCGGCCCGTCACCCACAAGATCTACCGCGACGCCGCCCACCAGTCCCGCCTGCTCCTGCCTTTCACCACAAATGCCAAGACGGCAGAAAGCCAACTGACATGACAACCATCAACGTGAAGGCCTTCATCGAAGAAGCGGGCTTCAATCGCTTCCAAGCCGGCATGCTGTTCTGGGCCTGCTTCATCATCACCTTCGACATGTACGATCTGGTGGTCTACGGGTCGGTTCTGCCCGTCCTGATGAAACAGTGGTCTTTGGGACCCGTCGAGGCCGGCGCCATCGGCAGTTACGGGCCGGTAGGGATGATGGTCGGTGCCATCCTGTTCGGGATCCTGGCGGACCGGTTCGGGCGGAAGAAGGTCCTCACGGCCAGCATCATCCTCTTCAGCGCCGCAACGGCACTCAGCGGATTTGCCCCGGGGCCGGTTCAGTTCTCTGTCCTCCGCGCCGTGGCCGGCCTGGGGATCGGCGGCATCCTTCCCAGCGTCATCGCCATGTTGACTGACTACGCGCCGAGGAAGCGTGCCAACACCATGGTGGCTGTGGTGATGTGCTTCTTCTCGGTGGGCGGCATCCTGGCAGCCTTCGTCGCCATGCTCTTGCTTCCTGCGTTCGGCTGGCAAAGCGTGTACTGGGTTGCCGTGCTTCCCCTGCTCTTCCTGCCGTTCATGATGAAGTACTTCCTGGACTCTCCGGCCATGCTCCTGCAGAAGGGAAAGCTCGAGGAGCTGCGTTCCACCTTGGCGAAGATCAACGACAAGGCGGCCCTCCCGGCCACGGCAGGTTTCACCGGACTCCAGGAGAAGGAACCCGGCAGCCCGGTCGGTGCGCTGTTCAAGAACCGCCGTGCACTGGGGACGCTGATGATCTGGGTTGCCTTCTTCATGTGCCTGCTCATGGTCAACGGACTGACCACCTGGCTACCCAAACTGATGGTTGACGCGGGGTATGCCCTGAACTCGGGCCTGACCTTCACGATCGCCCTGAACGTTGGCGGCATCGTCGGAACCCTAGTCCTGGGCCGGCTTGCGGATGCCTGGGGCGTCAAGAGGGTGCTCGTCCCCATGTTCGTGATCGCCGCGGTTTCGCTGACCTTGCTGGGATTCGGCAATAACATGGCCGTCCTCCTGCTGCTTGTGGCCGTCAGCGGGGCTTGCACGATGGGAGCACAGAATATTTCCTACTCCTTCGTGTCCCAGTACTATCCGTCGTTCATGCGCTCGACGGCGATCGGACTGGCATCGGGGGTCGGACGGATGGGTGCCATCGTCGGTCCGACGTTCGGCGGAATTCTGCTGACGCTCAAACTTCCGGTTGAGATGAACTTCCTGTTTTTTGCCGTCCCGGGGGTCATCGCCGCCCTTGCCTTCCTGTTCGTTCCGCTCACCGCAAAGTCGGGTGGCCAGTCGGAAGGGCACAAGGATCAGGACCCAAGCCAGGTGGAACCGGCCGGCGGGGATAAGGTGACGGTCGCCCCCTAAAGGCAACGGCGGCGTCGGCCGGGTTCCCGGCGCGCAGCACAGGCCGTGATGTTCGGGACGACCCCGGACATCACGGCCTGAGGTGTTTAATGGCAGGCACGCATCCGAAACGACTGATCAGGCCACCATCGTGCAACGTAGCGCCCCCGCCGCCGCCCCTGAGGCTGCAGGTATCCTGCACCGCCACTACCTGCTCGTCACGTCCGGCGCGTGTGCCCTGGTGTTCCTGGCCGCCTTTGAGTCACTGGCCGTAACCACCATCATGCCCCTGGTCAGCCGCGAACTGGACGGCGCCGGCCTGTACGCGCTGGCCTTCGCCGGACCGTTGGCCACCGGCGTGATCGGCATGGTGGCGGCCGGCAACTGGTCCGACCGGCGCGGCCCTGTGGGACCGCTGTACGCCTCCGTGGCCCTGTTCGTTCTGGGGCTGCTGATCGCCGGGACGGCAGGAAGCATGGCCGTCCTGGTGGCAGGGCGCCTGGTGCAGGGACTGGGCGGCGGCGCCATGACCGTTGCGCTGTACGTTGTGGTGGCGCGCGTTTATCCGCCCGTGCTGCACCCGAAGATTTTCGCCGCGTTTTCCGCGGCGTGGGTCATTCCTTCCCTGGTGGGACCCTTCGCGGCCGGAATCGTGGCGCAGGCGGCCAGCTGGCACTGGGTGTTCCTGGGCGTGGTGGGGCTGGTGGTTCCGGCGCTCCTGATGATCGTGCCCGCGCTGCGCGGACTCCGCGGCGCCCCGGCGGGCAGCTCGGACCCGGGGCGCTGGTCTTACGGCCGACTCGCCTGGGCCGCCCTCGCGGCGCTGGCCGTGCTCGGCCTGAACCTTTCCGCGCAGGTTCCCGGCGCCGGAGCCTTCCTGGCGGCGGCCGCCGTCGTGATCGCTTTTGTGGCGGTGCGTCCGCTGGTGCCGCGCGGCACGCTTCTTGCCCGGCGCGGCCTGCCGAGCGTCATCCTGGCCCGGGGGCTCGTCTCCGCGGCGTTCTTCGGCGCCGAGGTCTACCTTCCGTACCTGCTGGTGGAGCGGTACGCCTATTCGCCCACTTTTGCCGGGCTGACCCTCACCGGCGGCGCCCTGGCGTGGGCCGGCGCCTCGGCCGTCCAGGGCCGGATGGGCGGGAAGCTCAGCAACCTCCGGGCGATGAAGGCCGGGTCGGTGATGGTGCTTGCAGCCGTCGTGCTTGCCCTGGTGACCACGGTGCTGGGCTGGCCGGCCGCCGTCGCCATTGCCGGCTGGATGTCCGCCGGCTTCGGGATGGGCCTGATGTATCCGCGGCTCAGCGTCATGACGCTGGCCATGTCCACGCCGGACACCGAGGGCTTCAACAGCTCGGCCATGTCCATCTCCGATTCCCTCGGTGGCGCGCTTGCCCTTGCCACCACCGGGATCGTGTTCAGTGCTTTGGCGGGAACAACAGCGGGAACAACAACGACGACGGCGGGCGGAGTTTCGGGCGCCTCCTTCGCGGGAGTCTTCGCCCTCACGGTCGCCATCGCCGTCGTCGCTGTTGTTGTTGCGCCGCGGGTTGCGGCGCGGAAATCGTCCTAGTTCAGGGCGTTGACTTTCGCCTTGTCCGAATCAGACTCGGCCTTCCACTCAACGATCCGTGCCTGCTGGAGCGGCGTCTTGCGGTTGACGTACCAGGCCGCGCCCAGGATCAGGAACCACACGGGAGCAACCACCAGGGCGAGGCGGGTGTCCTCGGCCTGGGCGAGCGCCACGAGCATGAACACGAAGAATGCCAGCACCACGTACGGCATGAAGGCGCCGCCGGGCATCTTGAAGGCGGACGCTTCATGGAGCTCGGGACGGCGGCGGCGGAACACGATGTAGCTGATCAGGATCATGGACCAGACAAACATGGTGAGCACGGACGCCACCGAGGTGACCACGGTGAACGCGCCGATGACGGAGTCGCCCGAGTAAAGCAGCACCAGGCCGGCGAGCAGGAAGATGCAGGAGAACAGCAGGGCGTTCTGCGGAACCTTGCGGATGCTCAGCTTGCCGAAGGCCTTCGGGGCGTTGCCGTCCTGGGCCAGGCCGTAGACCATGCGCGAGGTGGAGTAGATGCCGGAGTTGGCGCTGGAGGCCGCTGAGGTGAGGACCACCAGGTTGATCACCACGGCGGCGATGCCCAGGCCGGCCAGGGTGAACATGCCGATGAACGGGCTGCTGGCGGCGTCGATGGTCCGCCACGGGTTGACCGCCATGATGACCACCAGGGCGCCCACGTAGAACAGCAGCACGCGGATGGGGATGGAGTTGATGGCCCGCGGGAGGTTCTTCTCCGGGTCCTTGGTTTCAGCTGCCGCCGTGCCCACGAGTTCGATGCCGGCGAAGGCGAAGATGGCGATCTGGAAGCCGAGGATGAAGCCGAACATGCCGTGCGGGAACATGCCGCCGTCGTTCCAGATGTTGGCGAGGCTGGCCACCGCGCCGTTGGGGGAGGTGAAGTTCGTGGCGATCATAACGATGCCGGTGCCGATCAGCGCCAGGATGGCCACCACCTTGATGATGGCGAACCAGAATTCGGCTTCACCGAAGGCCTTGACCGTGGGGAGGTTCAGCAGGATCAGCACTACGGGGGTGATCAGCGCGGGGATCCACAGCGGGGTTCCGGGGGCCAGCTTGTCCACGTAGCCGGCAATTGCCACGATGTCCGCCACGCCGGTGACCACCCAGAAGAACCAGTAGGACCAGCCGGTGAAGAATCCGGCCCAGGGTCCCAGGAGGTCTCCCGCGAAGTCGCTGAAGGATTTGTAGTTCAGGTTGGACAGCAGGATTTCGCCCATGGCGCGCATCACGAAGAACAGCATGAAGCCGATGATCATGTAGACGAAGATGACGGACGGGCCGGCGAGGGAGATGGTCTTGCCGGATCCCATGAACAGGCCGGTGCCGATGGCGCCGCCGATGGCCAGCAGCTGGATGTGCCGGTTGCTCAGCGCGCGGGCAAGGTGCGGTTCCTGGCTGTGGCCTCCGCTGGTGGGTTCCGTTGCAGTGTTCCGGGCAACCGTGGTGGTGCGTTCAGACATCTGTGCTTCTTTCCTTGTCTCAGGCTGACTGCGTCGCTGCGGCCTGCCCGCCAGGCAGGGTGCCGCGCCGCCGTCTGCACGGAGCCGCCACAATGTGACGTAGGTAACAGTTGGGGTGAATCAAGATTAGGTCCGGTTCTGAGCCCTCCGGCGGGGGAGCTGCAGCCGGTTCCGGCGGCCGGGACTTTCGTATGACGACGGTGTGAGCCGCTGCGCCCGGACTGGCCGCCGGAGTGGGAAAGGGCATTCTCCGGCTCGGTGGCGGGCCAGGCGCGATGGCGGGGCCTCCCTGTTTTCGTCGTCCGGGAACCCGGTTCAGCCGCAGTCCGGGTTGCTTGGTCCTCGACAAACGTCGAGCCCCAAGGCATCAAGTGTAGTCCGTTGTTGGACGTCACAATGTCCGCTCGGCCTGTTCCGCAGCCTCCGCTTCAGGATGGCCGGGGGTCGGAGATGGCAGCCACCTGCACATCCACGGTGACGGACAGGGGGTGGCAGTGGTGACGGATGGCTGACGCCACATCCCGGCAGACGTCCGGTGCCCGGTGCGCGGAACTGACGCCGATCCGGGTCCTGACTTCCGCCGCCGTGCTGTCGGCCCCGGCCGCAGGCAGGACAAGAACCGCCGGGGGCTGGACGCCGGTGACCGCGCCCAGCGCTGCACCGGCAAGGTTCTGCCACCCCGCACGGGCCGGATAGACGGCCGTGACGCCGTCCACGGCCATGATCACGTCGTAAACTTCATCAGCCTGGGGCAGGTTCATGGCTGGTTCTCCTCACTGGTGGGCGGCGTGGCCTGCAGCGGCTGAAGGACGTCGGAGACAGCAAGGTCGATCGCCGCGACGTTCAGTTCCGTGTGCCGGGCGAGCGCACCGGCAAGACGCTCGCGCAAGGCTGAGGCCCGGCCGATCATCCGGTGGCCGTAGAGAACAGCCAGTTGGACTTCCAGGGTCACGGGAGCGCCGGGCACCGTTATATCCCCGCGGAGCCTGCACTTGCCCACGGCGACACCGTCGAGTGCATCACCAACGGCGCGGACAAGGGCCGTGATGGCGCCCTCGGTTTCGGACAGGGTGTCCCCGGGGTGGTCGGACCGCAACGGGATGGTGCGGCCGGGACGCACCTCGAGCCGCAGGTTGTCCAGGATGGACTGCATCCAGGCGTCCGTTCCCTTGCCTGCCGCCGCGATTTCCTCGCCGAGGAATTCGCTGCCCAGGGCTTTGAGGTTGCGGAGGGATGCGAGGGCGGCCTGGCATTCCGGGCATTCCTCCAGATGCTGCGGATCGGGAATCCCGCCGGTGTCCAGGTACGTGGAGAGCCCTTCGAGGCTGTGCCCGCACTCGAGGTTGTCGTTGGGGATGCTCATCGCCACTCCTCCATTTCGCGGGCCAGCGTGATCCGCGCCCGTGCCAGCCGGCCGCGGACACTGTCGGCGCTGATCTTCAACGTCGAGGCGATCTCCTCATAACTCTGGTCGCCGAATTCCTTCAGGACCCAGCAGCGGCGCTGCTCTTCCGGGAGCCTGGCCAGGGCAGACCTCAGGGCGGCCACCCGGGAGCCGTTTACGGCCGCAGATTCGGGAATGCTGGCTGCGCCCGCGGCGGCGGCTTCATTTTCGGCCGTGGCCAGCTCCGGGTGGACCTTCCGGCGCCTGAGATGGTCGATGCTGCGGCTGCCCGTGATGCGCAGCAGCCAGCCCTTCACCGCGCCGTTGTCCCGCAGCGTGTCCAGCTGGTTCCACGCCTGCATCAATGACTCCTGGACGACGTCGTCGGCGTCGGCGAAGGACCCGGTGATCCGCCGGGCGCATGCCCGCATCTGCGGCCCGTAGCGCCGGGCCAGGGCTTCAAAAGCTGCGGTGTCGCCGTCAGAGGCGCGCCCGGCAAGGATGGCGTCCGGAACGAGTTCCAGGCCGTGCGGCAGCGGTGTTTGGCCGTCCACTGGATTCTGTTTTCCTTCCCGGCTCGTATCAGGGCGGGCCGCCAGCACTGGGCGGCGGCGCTTTCACTCAGCTTTTGCCGAGCCCGTCCTTCGCGGCTTCGGCGGCCGCGCCGAGCTTGGCCTGGGCCTGGTCCATCTGGCCTTCCCGCTGGAGCTCCTCATTGCGGATCAGCCGGCCGGTGTGCTCCTTGGCGGCTCCAAGGTGGTTGATGACTACGTTGCGGCCTTTGTCTTCGAGTCCCATGGGATGTCCTCTCGGGGTGGTTCTGGCTGGTGCTGGACTAAGGGTGGTTGCCGGTGGAACGGTTAGCGGGCGCGGTCGGGTCGAGCCAGGCGCGTCCTGGTCCCGGCAGTGATTCGGACCAGCACGGGAACCGGATGGCCCAGGATCCGATCGAGTCCGGCGACGAGCTGTTCGGCGGTGTCCGCGAGCTCCCGTGGACAGGCGCAGTGGCGGGCCTGGATGCTGATTTTTAGGGCGGGGACCACTCCTGCGCGGCCGCGGACCTGCCACGCGGTAACGGAGGCTGCCAGCACCAGGCGGTTGCCTGCCAGGGCTTCAGTGACCAGCCGGGATACCAGGCCCGTTTCCACGGTGGTGGTTCCGTGTCCGGTGCCCGGCTTCTCCGCCACAACTCGGGTGCGGCCTCCGCCCTGGGAGGCGGCCCAGCTGATCAGGAGGGCCGCGCCCAGCAGCAGGACACCAATGGCAGCAATGGTCCACCAGCTGGTGTTGCCGTCCGGCAGCGGTGCGGAGGCCAGGGCGGCCCGGATCCGGTCCCACCCGGCACGTCCGGTGGCAGCCAGGTGCCCTGCGAGTCCGGGAACGGTCCGGGCGCTCGCGGTGAGCGTGCCAGCAGCGATCAGCAGCAGTCCGGTCAGCGCCAGGAGGAAACGGTTCAGGCCGCGGTGTGTTCCGGTCATTGGCCGAGCGCTCCCTTGGTGGTGACATGGACTCCCGAACGCATCCTGCGGCGCAGCGCATACGTAGCGAGTTCGACCTCAACGGCCGTTTTGACGGCGTCGGCATCGACGGGAATGCCCGACGTCGGACGGACCGTTACGCTCGCGGCCCGGCTGCCGACGGTGGTGGAGACCTGCGCCGGGGCAATGCCCGCCACCCGCCGGGCGGTCCGGGAAATGGCCGCCGCGATGACTTCGTTGTCCGCAACGACGGCCGCACGAGGGCTGCCGAGTGCGTGCCGGGAACGCCGTCCCGGCGCGGCTGCAAGGACCAGGAACATCATCCCGGCCGCTCCGAGCAAGGCACCGGCCGCCGTCAGGAGGGACGGGGAAGCGGCACCCGCAGCGCCGGTGATCCAGCGCGCCGCGTCCAGCGGCCGGGCAATGAAGGCCTGCTGCCCAGCCGCGTCCAGGACTGTTTCCAGTGCCAGCCACAGCAGGAACCCCGCTGCGGCGGTGGCCGTGGCTGCGGAAGCGACAGCACGGGAGGAATGCAATTCCCGGCGGACTATGCGGTTGATGTGGAGTTTCCCGGCCATTGCTTTTCCTCTCATCGCTGCCTGCCCCGGCCAGCGCCGTTGAAATCAGCCCGGTGGGAACCAGTCAGCCGGATGTCCACGCGGCTGACTATCGTTCCGGTCACGGCCGCCGTGTGCTTGATGATGGCTGCCCTGGCAACCTCCGACTGTTCGAAGACATCGGGTACGTGGACATCGGGTACGTGGTCCGCTGCCGGGTCCGCCGCCGGCGGCCCCAGGAGGGGCGGCACGGCCAGCGGTACCGCCACCGTGATGGCGAGCAGCCCGGCGTCGTCCCGCAAACCCGCCGTCGCAGTGCCGGCCGGCAGCCCGAAGGCCTGCGCGGTGACCGCCTCCACGGCCTGAGTCAGCGCCCGTGACGTGATCCGGGTGTGGCCCGCCCGCCGCTCCGAACCGTCGAAGCGACTCTCCGCACGCTGCGGCGCCGGCCCGCCGCTCACGGGGACGAACGCTTTCCGCGCAGGGCATCCATGGCTCCGCGCAGGTCCAGCCGGCCTTCCGCCGCCCGCCCCGCGGCCCCGCCGGCCGCCATCAGGAGGCCGGCCAGGAGGAAGCCCCAAAACCCGAAGGCAAGGGCGGCTAAGGCAAGGACGGCGCCGATCGCGGTTCCGGCCAGCGTGGGACTCAAGCTACCCGCGATTCCCGGCGGACTGCCTGGTCAGCCTCGTCGTCGTCATCGGACGGCACGTGGATGTCCGTGATGGTCACGTTGACCTCGGTGACCTCCATGCCCACAAGGTCCTCAATGGCGGTGTAGACGGCGTCCCGGGCATCATCCGCCACCTTCTGCAACGCGTGCGGGTACTCCACCACAAGGGTTACGTCCACGGCCACCTGCGTCTGGCCGACTTCCACGTTGACGCCCTGAGTCAGGTCTTTCTGGCCCACGCGTTCGCGCAGGGAACCGATGGCGCGGGCTGCGCCGCCGCCAAGGGCGTAGACGCCCTCGATCTCCTGGATGGCGATGCCGGCGATCTTCGCCACCACGCCGTCCGCAACAGTGGTGGCGCCCCGGCCGTCCTTGCCGGCGTGCACAACCTGGTCAGCGGGAACTGCCGGTGCGGCGGCGGTCCGGGGCGTGGTCACATCTGCGGGGGTCTTAGCCTGGGTCTGGGTCGTCACAACAATCACTCCTGGTGGTCTGGTGCCGGCACCGCGGTGGTGCCGACATCAGTAAGACGCAGCCGGCACGGCAAACCTCACGGTCAATTCCGTGTGAACCCCGTCACATCCGGTCCGCCCCTTACAGTGACGGCCCGCCCCGAAGCGGCGCCCGTTCGGGCGGGAAGCCCGCCGGATGCTAGACTGGTGGAACTTGATGTGCAGTGATGCCCACTTTGCATTCGGTTGAACAGCTTCGGTTCATCAACCGGATCCCCCCAAGGCTTTGTCCGGCAGGGAGTGGGTTTTTTTCATGTGAGAGGCACATCCTGCGTCGATGAACGCGTTCCATTTGGTCCCGTCCGCCGCTACCGCAAGGTTGGCGGCAATCCGGTTGATCACCTGACTTTTCTTCGGCGAACCCCTGGGCCAACCGGCACCGGGGCCGATATCCGCACGGATACCGCCTGAAAGACCTTGAAACACATGACTACTTTTGCTGCCCTCGGCACGCCCAAAGCACTCGCCGAAACACTGACCGCGCAGGGAATCGTTGAGCCGTTCCCCATTCAGGTCAAGACCCTCCCGGACACCCTGGCCGGACGCGACGTCCTGGGCCGCGGCCGCACCGGCTCCGGCAAGACCATTGCCTTCGCCATCCCGCTTGTAGCACGACTCGCTGAGCGGGAAGCCAAGCACTTCCGCAAGCCCGGCCGCCCGATGGGCCTCGTCCTTGCGCCGACCCGCGAGCTGGCCACCCAGATCAACGCCACCATCGAGCCGATGGCCAAGGCCATGGGCCTGAACACCACCGTGATCTACGGCGGCATCTCCCAGGCACGCCAGGAAAAGGCGCTGCGCGCCGGCGTTGACATTGTCATCGCCTGCCCGGGCCGCCTGGAGGACCTGATCCGCCAGCGCATCCTGACCCTCGAAGCCGTTGAGGTCACCGTGCTGGATGAGGCCGACCACATGGCGGACCTCGGCTTCCTGCCGGTGGTCAAGAAGCTCATGGACATGACCCCGAGCCAGGGCCAGCGGCTGCTGTTCTCCGCCACCCTGGACAACGGCGTGGACAAGATCGTCCAGCGTTACCTGTCCAACCCGCTGACCCACTCCGTGGATGACCCGCAGGCCGCGGTGACCACCATGGAACACCACGTGCTGGTGGTCAACGACCAGACCGTCAAGAAGCAGCTGATCGTTGAGCTTGCCTCCGGCGCCGGCCGCCGCGTCCTCTTCATGCGGACCAAGCACCACGCCCGCAAGCTGGCCAAGACCCTCACCGATGCCGGGATCCCCGCCGTCGACCTGCACGGCAACCTCTCGCAGAACGCCCGCGACCGCAACCTGGCCGAATTCTCCAACGGTGACGTCCGCGTCCTGGTGGCCACCGACGTCGCCGCCCGCGGTGTACACGTGGACGACGTTGAACTGGTTATCCACGTCGACCCGCCCACCGAGCACAAGGCGTACCTGCACCGCTCGGGCCGTACCGCCCGCGCCGGTTCCGACGGCACCGTGGTCACGCTGACCCTGCCGGAGCAGCAGTCCGACGTGAAGAAGCTGATGAAGGCCGCCGGCGTTGAGGTCAGCTTCGAGCGCGTCACCGCAAACTCCCCGCTGGTCGCCGAACTGGTGGGCGAAATGGCTGACAAGATCGATCCGCGGACCCGCGCTGCGCTGCTGGCCAAGAAGGCTGCGCAGCAGGGCGGCGGCACCTCCACCGGTGCAAACGCGGAGCGCAAGCGCGCACGCCGCACCACACAGGCAGCACCCACCGCCGGTGGTCGCGGCGGACGTGGCGGCCGCGGCCGGGTTTCGGCTGAGGCTCCCCGCACGGATCTTCCGCGTTCCGAGCGACGCGCCGTGGCTTATGAAGGCCAGGCCGCTGCCCGCAACGCCGCTGAGCGCGTGGCGGAAAAGAACCAGGACCGCGCCGACGCCGAGCGCGCCGAGCGCCGCAATGCCCGCGGCCGCGGCCGTGCCACTGCGTACTCGCACCACAACGACGTTCCCGCAGCAGGTGGCCGTGCATCGGCCGGCCGCGGGTCTGACGCACGTGCAACCGACGCCCGTGGCGACGCCCGCGGCGGCGCAACCCGCACCAGTGCTCCCCGCACCGGTGGCGCACCGCGCAGTGGCGCTCCCCGCACCGGCGGAGCAACGGGCGGCCAGCGCAGCGGACGTCCGGCAACCGGCCAGCGCGCCGCTGCCGGCAGCAAGTCCGGCTCGGCCGGCGGCAACGCCGCAGTCTGGTCCTCCAACACCGGCGGCACCTCGGGCGGCTCCTACTCCGGCGGCGGCAACGGCCGTTCCGGCGAAGGCCGTCCGGCACGCAGCGGCGGCCCCCGCCGTGCGTCAGCTCCGGCGTCGAACGAACGCCGCAGCCGCTAAAAAGCCCGCTTAACGACCATCGAGTGCTCCGTAACCGCCGTTTAGAAGGTTCATGACGGCCGTTACGGAGCACTCGATCGGTTGTTAACCCAGGCCTTACCAGCCGCGGACGCGCCACTCCTCAAGGTGCGGGCGTTCCGCGCCGAGGGTGGTGGGCTTGCCGTGGCCCGGGTGCACCACGGTGTCATCCGGGTACACATCGAACAGCCGCTCGCTGACATCGGTGATCAGCTGATGGAAGCGTTCCGGATCCTTCTGCGTGTTGCCCACTCCGCCGGGAAACAGCGAATCGCCGGAGAAGATGTGCGCAGGGCCTGCCGGGTCCTGGTACACCAGCGCCACGGACCCTGGTGTGTGGCCGCGCAGGTGCACAGCCGTCACGTCGAAGCCGTCGAAGTTGCCGACGTCCCCGTGATCCAGCAGCACATCCACCGGCACGGGCAGCTCCGGGGCGTCATCCGTCCCGGCCGCGGTCTTCACCCCGGTGGCCTCCACCAGGGCCGGCAGCGCACGGACGTGGTCCCAGTGCTGGTGGGTGGTGGCAATCAACGCCAGCTTCGGCGTCGCGGAGGTGTCCGCGGCGGAGTCGGCAAGCAGCCCCTGGATGGCGGCCAGATCATCGGCCGCATCGATCAGGAGCTGCGCGCCCGACGCCTTGCTGGTGAGCAGGTACACGTTGTTGTCCATCTCGCTGACAGAAATCCGGCGGATGGTGATGTCACGCAGGTCGTGAATGAGGGAATCCATGGGCTTCAGTCTACGGACGCCTACTCACGGCCCTGGGACACCCAGTTGGGGTCCGCTGAGCGGGAGCCGACGACGGCGTCCGCAGCGGCGTCGAGCATCTCCAGTTGCGCGCCGGTGAAGTCCAGCGCCAGCGAACCCAGGTTCTCGTCGATCCGTTCCGCCTTGCGCGTGCCCGGGATGGGAACCACGGGCAGGCCGAGCCGTTTGCCCTGGGCAAACAGCCAGGCGAGAGCCACCTGGGCCGGTGTCGCCGGCTTGCCGGCGACGGTGAGCTCGCCGGCGACGGCCTGCACTGCGGCCACCACGCCCTGGTTGGCATCCGCCGCATCAGCGGCGAAGCGGGGGATGTTGCGGCGGAAGTCGCCGCTCCCGAGTTTCGAAGCGTCCACTGTGCCGGTGAGGAATCCCCGGCCCAGCGGCGAATAGGGCACAAACCCCACCCCAAGCGCGGCCGCCGCGGGAACAACGTTGCGTTCCACATCGCGGCTCCAGATGGACCATTCGCTCTGGACCGCGGCGATCGGGTGGACGGTGCTGGCCTCCCGCAGCTCCTCTGCCGTCACTTCTGACAGGCCGAGGTGCCGCACCTTGCCCTGCTGCACCAGCGCCGCCATGGCCTCCACGGTTTCCACAATCGGAACGCGGAGGTCGCGGCGGTGCATGTAGTACAGGTCGATGGTGTCGGTGCCCAGGCGCCGGAGGCTGGCTTCCACTGCCTGCCGGATGTAGCCCGCATCTCCCCGGACGTCGGTGTAGCCGCTGGCGGGAGTGCCCACCAGCCCGAACTTCGTGGCCAGCTGCACTTCGCCCCGGCGTTCCTTCAGTAGCTGCGCGATGAGTTCCTCGTTGCTGCCGCCACCGTAGATGTCCGCGGTGTCGATGAAACTGACGCCCGCGTCGACGGCATGGTGGAGGGTGCGCAGCGCCTCACCCTGGTCCACTTCGCCGTAGACCGGGGTGAGGGCCATGCCGCCGAACCCTAACGGGCTGACGTTCAAGCCGTCGCCGAGGTGGACCAATGGTGCGGGTACCGGTGCCATGGGGGTCTCCAATTCGCTGCTTTGCGTATTCAGGGAAGTGCCGTCCTAGCCAAGAACTCCCGCGGGAAGGCCAGTATTCCTTATGAATCGACGGCGCGCTCGAGCGCCGCCGGGCCGGGCTGCAGGCGGGCACCCGAAGCCAGGAGCGTTTCGATCGCCTCGGCGGAACCCGGCCGGGCCAGGAAGTAGCCTTGGCCCATCCGGCAATCCAGGGCACGGAGGAGGTCCAGCTGTCCGGGCTCCTCCACCCCTTCGGCAATAACTTCCAGGGAGAGCATGCGGGCAAGCCCGAGGATGCCTTCGAGCATCGCCGCCGACTGCACCTCGGACGATTGCCGCCCAAGGAAGGAACGGTCAATCTTGAGGATGTCCGCCGGCAGCACTGCCAGGGAGCTCAGCGAGGAATACCCGGTCCCGAAGTCGTCGATGGCCACCCGCACACCGGTTTCCTTCAGGGTCTTGAGCGCGGCGATCCCGCCGTCCGTGCTGCCGGCAAGGGCTGTTTCGGTGACTTCGAGCACCACCTTGTCCGCCTGCGCCGCGGGGTCGGCAAGGATGCGTTTGATGGCGGCCAGGTTCCGCGGATTGGGTAGCTGGATGGTGGAGAGGTTGATGGCAATCCAGAGCCCTTCGCAGTGCGGCAGGGAGGTCCGCCAGCCGGCCGCCTGACGGCTCGCGTTGTCCAGCACCCAGCAGCCGACGGCGTCGATGTCGCCGGTCTCCTCGGCGAGCGGAATGAACTCCGACGGCGCCAGCAGTCCCAGCGTAGGGTGCTCCCAGCGCACCAGCGCTTCCAACCCGAGGATGGCTCCGCTGGTCAGGTCGGCAATGGGCTGGTATTCGAGGCGGAGCTGGCCGGCGGGCACGGCGGAGGCCAGATCCCGTTTGAGGGCGGCGCGGTAGGTCATATGGTCGTAGCCCTCGGCGTCAAAAAGCTGGAAGCGGGCCTTTCCGCCGTGCTTGGCCATATACATCGCGAAGTCCGCCTGCCGCAGCAGCTCGGCAGCGTCTGTGGTTTCCGGACGGCGCTGTGCCGCACCCATGCTGGCTGTGACGGTCAGGCGGTCGTCGCCGACGAAGAACGGTGCGCGCAATGCCCCGTGGATCCGTTCGGCGATCGCGGCGGTGACGGAGCCGGCGTCGTCGTCCATCACCACAATCGCGAACTCGTCCCCGCCGAGCCGGGCAACCACGTCGTCGGAGCGTACGCAGCCCTTCAGGCGGCCGGCCAGCTGGATGAGCAGCGCATCACCCCGCTCGTGTCCCAGCGAATCGTTGACCTCCTTGAAGTCATCGATGTCGATGAACAGCAGTCCTTCGTTCCGGTTCCTGCGGGTGCTTCCGGCCCCAAAGGACGCGGTGAGGCGTTCCATCAGGGCCGCCCGGTTTGCCAGGCCGGTGAGGGGGTCGTGCGTCGCCCGGTGGGTGAGGGCCTCATGGCTGCTGTGGACAGCGGCGGCCATGCCGTTGAACGCGTCCGCCAGCTCGCCAAGTTCGTCGCGGCGGAAGACCTCGATGCGGTGTTTATAGTTGCCGGCCTGCAGCTTGCGGACACCCTGGTGCAGGCTTCCTACCGGGCGCATGAGGTCCTTGACCATCCTGCGGCGGAAGTACACCGTGGCGCCCACTGCCACCACGAACAGGATGCTGCGGGCGATGACCAGGAACCGTTCGAGTTCGGCGCTGTGCGCGAGTCCGTTGTCCATTTCGCCCAGGGAGTAGCGCCGGATATCCGCCAGCCGGGTGCGGATTCCGGCGCTGGCGGCGGCCAGTGCCGGGGTCTCCTCCACATGGCTGCCCCGGAGCGAAAGCACCTGGCTGCCCCACAGGCCATGGTCCGTCAAGGCTTCCTGCCAGGACTGCCGGGCGGCGGCGATTGTTTCCCGCACTTCCGTTTCAGCCGGCAGTACCGCGCCAACGTCCTCGAAGAGGCGGGAAACCTCCTCCTGCTGCCGCAGGAACGCGGAGCGGTCAACGGGTGCGTTGGAGAGCAGCTGGTGCCCCAGCTGCTCGTGGCCGTCGAGTGCTGACCGGAGGGCCTCGACTTTTTCGAGCTCGAGCTGGAGCCGGCCGGATGTTTCCTGCACCTGGTCCATCAGGCCGCGCACGCCCACGATCGTGACGACGGCGCCGATCAGCAGTGCGGCGAGCATGAGCAGGAACGCCCTGGACCATTCGCGCCGGAGGCTCCAGGTCCGCCCCGACGCAGCCCCGGTAACGGCAGCCCCGGTAACGGCAGCCCCGGTAACGGCAGCCCCGGTTACGGGGTCCTCCGGTGGTGTGGCGGCTGTTCCTGAAGCATTGCCCGGCGCGTGCGCATCCATGTGCTGTTGTCCTCTGCGTCCAGGAACCACGGGGGATCCAGCCACCGGCTGAGACCCGATGATGGTCCGGTGATCCTAGGGAGCAGGCTAACAGGGCTCCGCGGCCTTGGGCGGTTTGCCGCGGAAATAAGACGTGGGGAAACTCCGGCCGGCCAGCGGTTCAACGAACGGGAAACCCTAGGACCACGGAATGACCCGGTCCGCCGCGCCGCGGGTGGCTTCGATCAGCCGGGCGTTCGCCTCGTCGGAACCGGCGGCCCATTCCTCCGCGGCGGGCCGGGCCATGCCGAAGTGCACGTGCCGGTCCACCAGCCGCTCGAGGCGAAGAGCCGCGGAAGTATCCATGAACCAGACCTCGTCCAGCTGCGCCCGGACCTGTTGCCAGACCGGGCGGTCCGCCAGGAGGTAGTTCCCTTCGGTGATCACCAGCGGGACGGAGGCCGGCACGGCAATGGAGGCCGCCACCGGTTCGTCGATCGCGCGCCGGAAATCCGGCGCGTAAACCACTGCCTCATCCCGGCGCGCCAGCCGCCGCAGCAGCGAGAGGTAACCGCCGACGTCGAACGTGTCGATGGCCCCCTTGCGCTGCCGCAGCGGCGTGCCCTCAATAATCGCGTTGCCCAGATGGAAGCCGTCCATCGGCACCACCACGGCAACGTCCGGGCCAAAGAGGGTGTGCAGGGCGGCCGCAAAGGTCGATTTCCCGGACCCCGGCGAGCCCGTGATGCCGAGCAGTATCCGGCTTCCCGTCGCCAGGCGGCCGCGCAGGTCCGCTACGGCCGCCGTCACGTCGGGGTGCCGGAGTGCGTCCGGCGGGGAAGATGCCATGGGCACCAGCCTAATCCGCGGCTATTTTGCCTGGAACACCGCCACGGTGCGGGCCGGGACGGTGAACGTCCCGGACGCCGTGTCATGCGTGGCCGTCTTGACCACGGAATCGATGCCGCCGGCCTGCACCGGGTGCAGGGTAAAGGTTGCCCCTGCGGTACCGGCCACCGTCTGGCTGGTGGCCTCGTCCGAGGCGTTGAACACCACCACGAGTCCGCGCAGGTTCCGGTCCACGTCCGTCCCGACCGAGTCGTCAATGCGCATCACCACCACGCCGGGGGCCTGGTCCGGGCCGCCGGCCGGGAAGGACACCTTCTGCTGCACCAGCGCCGCCTCGCCGAGGTGGAACAGCGGTGTGCTCTTGCGGATCTGCAGCAGTTCCGCGGCACGTCCGCGGGCTTCCGCGATCTCCGCGGACACCGGCTTCTGGGCCGGATCCGCCAGCAGCGGGCGCATGTAGCCGTACTTGTCCTCGTTGTCAGCCTTGGGCGGCAGGCCGCGGCCGAAGCCGTTGGTGGCATCCGTGTGGTCCAGGACGTTGAACCAGTCGCCGGAATCGTAGCTGTTGCGGTCCAGGGACTTGCTGCGCAGGGATTCGCCGCCGGCGTGCCAGAAGGAGATGCCCTGGCCGAAGGCGGTGGTGCTGAGCGCGAGGGTCTGCATCCGTGTGCGGTCCGCCATGGCCGTGTCCTGCGGGAGTTTCAGGGCGAGGGCGTCGAACAGCGTCTCGTTGTCGTGGGCCTCAACGTAGGTGATGGCTTCCTGCGGGTCGCTTGTGTACCCGGCAGGGGCGCCGTTGTACGGTACGTCCGCGCCCTTGACCGTGGCGCCGGTGCGGTCGATGAAGGAGTAGTCCTTCAGGTTGCCGGTCAGGCCCACCTTCACCAGGTCCTGGGCGAGGAGGAGGGCGGCTTTCTGCTGTTCCGGGGTGCCGTTGGCCGGCGAATCGTTGGGATCCGTGAACAGTCCGGAAGCGAAGCCCTGGACCCGCGGATCGGGGTCGAACGGGCCTCCGCCGCGGACGGCGTCGCGCAGCCGGTCGTTGAACGTGGCGATGCCGGTCCCGGCCATGTTTGCCTGGGTGGCCTGGACGAACCTGGCGTTGTTGGCCACCTCGCCGAAGTTCCAGCCCTCGCCGTACAGGGTGATGTTCTTGCCGTCTACGCCGTCCTTGGACAGGGTCAGCTGATCGAGGGCCGCCCTGACGTCCAGCATGTTCTGCTTTGAGTGGTGGCCCATGAGGTCGAAGCGGAAACCGTCCAGCTTGTAAGTCCTGGCCAGGGTCACCAGGGAATCGACCATGAGCTTGCCCATCATGGTGTTCTCGGTGGCCGTGTTGGCGCAGCACGTGGACGTCTCCAGGGATCCCGTGACGGCGTTCAGGCGGTGGTAATAGCCCGGCACGATCCGGTCGAGGTTGTTGCTCCCGGACTGGCCGGCACTCGACGTGTGGTTGTAGACGACGTCCTGGATGACCCTCGCGCCGGTGGTGTTGAGGGCGGCCACCATTTCACGGAATTCCGTGATCCTGGTGGCCCCCTCCGGGTTGGTGGAGTAGGAGCCTTCCGGCGTTGTGTAGTGCAGGGGATCGTAGCCCCAGTTGAAGCCGTCCCTGGCCGCCGTTTCGGCGACACAGGCCTGCTGTTCCTCGGAATCGGCGGGAAGGGCTGCCAGGTCACAGACCGGTTCGCGCTGTTCGCTGCGGCGCTCCTCAATGGTGCCGATGTCGTTGACGGGCAGAAGGTGGACGGCGTTCATCCCGGCGTCCGCCAGTTCCTGCATGCGCTTCATGCCGTTGCTGCCAGTGTCGGTGAACGCCTTGTAGGTGCCGCGGTGCTCGGCCGGAACGGAGTCGTCGGTGATGGAAAAGTCGCGCACATGCAGTTCGTACAGGGAGAGGTCCTCCGGCTTGCTGAGCGCGGGCTTCTGCAGCTTGGCCCAGCCGGCCGGCGCCAGCGACTTGTCCTCGAGGTCCACGAAGAGGCTGCGTTCCGAGTTGGCGGAAAGGCCCACGCTGTACGGGTCCGTGACGAGGTTGCGTTCAACCTTTCCGGTTTCCGGGACGAAGACCTCCACCTCGTACAGGTAGTAGGCGCCGTTCCAGTCCTTGTCCCCGGTGACGGACCAGACGCCGTCCCCGGCGGGCTTCATGGCCCTGCTGGCCACGGGCTCGCCGCCGGATCCGGAGGCGTAGGCGTGGACGGTGACACTCCGGGCAGTGGGTGCCCACAGCGAAAGCTCCGGACGCTTGCCCTGCCAGGTCAGCCCAAGTTCCTGCTCCGCCGCTTCGGGGTAGATGGTGTCCAGGACGCCGGGGACCTGGACTCCGGTGGCGGCCGTGACCTTGCCGTCCGCCCCGACGGCGGCCACGAGCAGCTGGCCCTTGAGCAGTTCCTTGGCCCGGAGCGCGTCGGCTTCCGTCAGCCGCAGGGAGGCAAGGCCCGCCAGATGCGGGTATTTGGCCGCCAGGCCGGCGTCCAGGCCGTCGGCATCCCGCTCGAGCGGGAGGGAGGAGCCGCCGGTGACCTGTCCGTCCGCAACCGCCAGGCCGCCGTCGGGCGCGCTGTAAAGCCGGTACTGCGTACCTTCGGCCGCCGGAGCCTTCCAGGCGATGGTGTCCGCCGTCAGCCAGTGCGCGCCGGCGTCGGCTCCGAGCGCATCCGGAACGTCGTCAGTGAGGGTGTGGCTGGCGTGGTCGTACGTGAACGTCACGGGTCCTCCCGGCGCGTTCAGGACGATGTCGCCGCCACCCGCAGCTTCACCGGCCCCGTAGTTCTCGTCCCATGAATTGTTGAGGGCGACCTTCATGGCGTAGGTGCCGGCGGGGACATCGAAGGTGGCCCGGTAGAGGGTTGCGGATCCCTCCACCGGCAGCAGCCTGCTGGCGGCGCACTCCGGCTGCCAGTCTCCGGGGCAGCCGATTTCGGACTGCAGCGAACCCACCAGCGCCACAGCCACCGGAGTGGCGGTGTGGTCCGCAAATGCGGGGAGGGCAAGGCCGCCCAGGGTGAGGGGCGCAGCGCAGGCCGCGGCCAGCGCTGCCAGGAGTTTCCTGTTGAGGGCGGGCGGGGACCCGGGCGGGCGGGAGTGGCGAATCATGGGAGACCTTCCTTGGCAATGCCCCAGAACGGCATCGGCGGTGAGCGGGGATACCGACGAGCCTAAGGACCTCCTGTGACGCACGTCAACCATTTACTGAAAATAGAGCGTTCTGTTTTCATGCAACGCGACGTGCCGTTTACGTACACTGGAAACACCATGACTTCCGGACAGCCGTTCCGGTGAAGGAGCCTTATGAGCACGACAGCGGGCCGCACAGACCCGGCCGCCCCGGAGCGACCGAAGCTGGAGGACCTGGCCCGGAAGGTCGGGGTCAGCATCGCCACGGTGTCCCGGGTGGTCAATGGCCGCAAGGGCGTGTCGCGCGAGGTGCGGCAGGCCGTACTCGCAGCAATGGACGACCTCGGCTACGAGCGCCCGGACCGCGCACGCAGCACCACCCGCGGCCAGGTGGGGATCATCGTCCCGGACCTGACCAACCCGATCTTTCCGGCAATCGCGCAGACGGTCGTGTCGCTCCTGTCCCAGGAGGACTTCATCCCGGTGCTCTGTGCTTTGCCCGGCGGGGGACGCTCCGAGGACGAGTACATCGAGATGCTCGTGGCGCAGGAGGCCTCCGGCATCATTTTTATCTGCAGCTCACATGCCGACGGCCAGGCCAGCCTGGAGCGCTACCACCGGCTGCGCGGCCGCGGCATTCCGTTCGTCCTGGTCAACGGCGTCCGCCAGGAACTGCCGGCCGCCTCCGTGTCCAATGACGACGCCGCGGCCATCAGCACCGCGGTGCAGCACCTTGCCAGCCTGGGGCACCGTAAAGTCGGCCTCGCCATCGGCCCGCACCGCTTCATCCCCAGCAGGCAGAAGCTGGCCGGATTCCGCGCCGCGCTCGCCGAGTACCTGGGCATTGAGGACCCGGAACCGCACACGGCCACCAGCATGTTCACGGTGGAAGGCGGCCAGAGTGCAGCGAATGAGCTGCTGGACTCCGGCCACACGGCCATCGTGTGCGCGTCCGACGTGATGGCGCTGGGCGCCATCCGGGCGGCCCAGGCCAGGGGGCTGCGCGTGCCGGAAGACGTGTCCATCGTCGGTTTCGATGATTCACCGCTGATGGCGCTCACGAATCCGCCGCTGACCACGCTCCGGCAGCCCGTCGCTGCGATCGCGCACGCCGCCGTCCATGCCCTGTCAGCCGAAATTGCCGGCGAACATTCCACGCGCTCGCCGGTGGTTCTGGCGTCCGACCTGGTGGTGCGCGGCTCTACCGGGCCTGCTCCTGTGGCAGCAGCTTCAGCCCCGCCGCGCAGCCCACGATCCCGGCGATGAACAGCAGCCTGAGCGGGTTGGCGGGCTCGACGCCGGTGGCCATCGCCCAGCCCACGGTCAGGGCGGCGCCGATGCCCACCCACACGGCGTAGGCGGTCCCGAGCGGGATCGACTTCACTGCGATCCCCAGTCCCGCCATGCTCAGGGTTGCGGTGACGGCAAAGACGGCGGTCGGCAGCGCCTGGGAGAAGCCGTCGGACAGCCCCAGGGCGGTGGCCCACACCGCTTCCAGCACGGCGGAAGCGAGCAGGACCAGCCAGGCAGTCGCGTTCTTGGTCATCACGCCACCACCTTCAGGCCCACCACGGACGCGGCGATCCCGGCGAGCAGCAGCAGCCGTGCCGCCGTCGCGCGTTCCACCTTGCTGACGATCGCGTAGGCGGAGGTGAGCACCACGCCGACGCCCACCCACACCGCGTAGGCGGTGCCGGTGGGGATGGGCTGCATCGCGAGGGCCAGCCCGCCGGTGCTGGCGATGACTGAGACGAGGAAGACTGTTGCGGGCAGGATGCGCCGGAGGCCCTTGGCCTGGGACGTCTTGTGCAGCGCTGCGGCCCACACGGCCTCGAGCGCACCGGAGAGGATGAGGATTAACCACGACATGACAGATCCTTTGGCCAGTCTTGTCGCGTGCCGGGTACTGAACCGTCGTCCGGAGGTCCCGAGGGGAACCTTGGTCTCAGCGTAGCAACGCCCGACGGCGGGGGCCACCGTTGGTGGCCAAGCTCACCGGGGCTGGGCGGTCCGGTCAGGGGTGGTGTGGTCACGGGAGCGGGCGGTCCGGTGCGGGATCGACGAGGCGAGGGCCAGCACAACGATGAACGATGCGGTCAGGACGGCAAACCACGCCCCGCGCGGTTCAGTGAAGGCGAGCCGGGCGCCGGCGATCCCGGGGCCGGCCAGGACGAGTGCCGCGGCGAGGGCGGCGCTGACGAGGCCGCAGACGAGCCTTGCCCAGAGGGGGCCGCGGCGGGACAAAGCATAGCCGCCGCCGATCCCCATCAGGGAGACTGCGATTGCGCCGCCGCCGAGGCCTTCGGTGAGGAGTGCGGCAACCGCGCCGGGCATGATCAGCGGGGCGATGGCTAACGCGAGCGGCGCGAGGGCAAGCCAGCGCCATCCGCGCCGGCCGCCTGCCCGCCGGAGTGCTTCCGCCCAGCCCAGGAGACCGCCAGCAATGGCCCCGGGCAGGAGGATGGCGCCGAAGGTTCCCCACCAGCTGAAGGTGGAGGCCGGGCCCACAAGCTCCACCATGTAGCTGCGGAATCCTGCGGCCCAGGCAATGCCGCAGATGATGCCGATCGCGACGAGCGGAGCAGCTGGATGGACTGCGGCTGTGCGCTGGACTGCAGTGGTGCGCTGGTCTGCAGTGGTGCGCTGGCCTGCGGCGGTGTGGGGGCCGGGCGCGGCCGGATGGACGGCGGGGCGGGCGCCGCGCGAGGCTGGTGCGGATTCCTTGTCGCTCATGATCGGCTCCAGAGATTCAGCTGGTAGCTGGCGACATTAGGGCACTGACGGGGAAACGGCAAGGCCCCCGTTTTAGGCCGGACTGCTGCCGGTTGCCGCGAGCGGCAGCGGGACCCGTTCCACTACGTGCGGGGCAAGGAGGAGCTGCCTTTCCGGCGGGGCGGCGGGCGGGTTCGAAGCCGCGCCGGTCCCGTCGCCGGCCAGCTCGTGGGTCAGCACGCGGATCATGTGGCGCGCGGCCTCTTCCACAGGCTGGGCCACGCTGGAGAGGCCGAGTGCGGCCGCCACGGGAGTGTTGTCAAAGCCCACGACGGCTGGCCGCGCAGTGCCGGGCCGTAACTCCCGGAGCTTCTCCGCGGCCCCGAGGGCCAGTGAGTCGCTGGAACAAACAATGGCCGTGGCGCCCCTCGAGGCCAGCAGGGCCGCACCGGATGCTCCGCCGGGAACGGTTTCTTCCGCTTCCACGCTGAGGGCGGGCACATCCCGGCCGTAGCCCGCCGCGTCCATGGCGCGCAGCCAGCCGCGGCGGCGGTCTGCGCCCACAGGATTACCCGTGTACGAGCCCAGGAAACCGATCCTGGAGTGGCCCTGCGCCAGCAGCATCCGGACGGCCTGTTCCGTTCCTGCGGCACCGTCAATGTCCACCCAGGAGTGGCTTGCCGCGGTCAGGCCGCCGGCGGCGTCCCAGGGCCGGCCAAAGACGGCGAACGGTGTGCCGCGTTCCTGCAGCCAGCGGGTCCGCACGTCGTCCGGTGTGCTGGAGGTGAGGATGAATCCGTCCAGCCCGGCGACGTCGAGCAGTTCTTCATACTGGCGGATTTCGTCGCTGTCCGAGTCCGCGCAGAACAGCGTCAGCCGGTAGCCGGCCGCCTGTGCCGCTTCCGTGAGCGCGTGCAGGAAGCGGTCCAGCACGGCGCCGTTGATTCCGTCCGTCGCGGGAAGGAGCCGCATGCCGAAGTTCATGGAACGCTGGGTGCGCAGCTGCCGGGCGGCGGCGCTGGGCCGGTAGCCGGCTGCCTCAATGGCCGCCTGGATGCGCTCCCGGGTGGCGGGCTTGACCTTGTGCGGAGCGTTCAGCACGTTGGAGATGGTCTGCCGGGATACTGCGAGTTCTCTGGCCAGGCTGGCGAGGGTGGGCCGGGCCAAATGGGGCTCCTTAGGGCGCGTACTGGACGGTTGGGAATGCAGGCAGTGGCCGGCGGGCGTCCCGGCAGGGCTGCCGAATCGCCGTCTTTTCCGTCTCACACTAACGTGTGAGACGATTTAACCGCACAAATTTGATCGATCAAATCTGTGCGCCCAGGTTCTCGCCCGGTAAAGCGGACGCCAGCCTCCGCCCCCACACCCAGCAGCACAGGAGTTGTCTTACCGTGGCCTCTGAACAGCCATACCTGCACAATCTTTCCGGCGTTTTCAGTGCCCCCATCCAGGCGTGGTCCGACGCTCATGGACAGGTCCGCCACACCGGCGCCCAGGGGATCTACTGCGGCGACGACCGCGTCCTCAACACTGCCGTCCTCACCGTGGACGGGCGCGAGCCCGAGTGGGTGTCCACGCAGTTGCGGTCCTCCAAGGAAACCGACTACATCTACTTCGTGCGTGCGGACGCCGAAGTGGCGGACCCTCTGCTCTCGCTGGTGCGCACACGCTCGGCCCGGTCCAGCCGCATCCGCCACGGTGAGGACACGGAGACCCTCACCGGCTGCTCCGGCCGCGTGGGTGAGACGCTGCGCCTGGAGTCCGCCATGCGGGAACCCGTATCGCTGACGGTCAGGCTGACCCTGGGCGCGGACAACACCACCATGGAAAACATCAAGCAGGGCGGCCGTGGCGGCGCCCCCGTGGAACCGCAGGGGACCACCTGGTCCTGGCGCGACCAGGACACCACCCTGGCGCTGACGGCGGCCAACGGAACGGTCAGCGTGGACGGCAGCACCGTAACCATCGACTGGGCCGTGGAGGTGGCTCCCGGTTTACCCGTGGAGCTGGAGTGGTCTGTTGACCTGACGGATGCGGATTCTCCGATGCTGGCGCCTGACGGTGAACCCATCGCCGCTCCGGCATCGAACGATCCCCGGCTCAGCCGCCTCCTGGAACGGTCCGTCAGCGACCTCAACAGCCTGCGGCTGGCGCACTACTCGCATCCGCATGACACGTTCCTGGCGGCGGGTGCGCCCTGGTTCTTCACTATGTTCGGCCGCGATTCCATCATCGCGGCGCGCATGCTGCTGCCTATCAACACGGCAATTGCCGGCGGAACGCTGCGTGCGCTCGCCGGCCGGCAGGGCACCGAAACAGACCACACCACGGCAGTCCAGCCGGGCAAGATCCTGCATGAAGTCCGCCGGACCGTCCTGACCATGGCGGAGAGCGGCCACGCCCTGCGCCTGCCGCCGGTGTACTACGGCACCATTGACGCCACTCCGCTGTGGATCTGCCTCCTGCACGATGCCTGGAAAGCCGGCATGCCCGACGCCGAGGTCAAGGAACTCCTGCCCAACCTCGAGGACGCGCTCGAGTGGCTCAGGGACCACGGCGACCTGGACGGGGACGGCTTCCTGGAATACCTCGACGCCTCCGGGCAGGGCCTGGTGAACCAGGGATGGAAGGACTCCGGCGACGCCATCCGCTGGCACGACGGTTCACTGGCGCGGGGGCCCATCGCACTGGCCGAGGTCCAGGCCTACGCCTACGAGGCCGCAGTGGTGGGCGCGGAGATCCTCGACGCCTTCGGACGTCCGGGCGCGCAGGAATGGCGCGACTACGCGGCCGGCATGGCCGAACGGTTCCGCGCGCAGTTCTGGTGCGAGGACGAGCTGGGGCCGTACCCCGCCCTTGCCCTGGATGCGGACAAACGCCCGGTGGACGGCGTGACCTCCAACATGGGTCACCTGCTCGGCACCGGAATCCTGAACGAGGACGAGCAGCGGATTGTGGTGCGTCGCGTCATGGACCCCACCATGTTCTCCGGCTACGGCGTCCGGACGCTGTCCACCACCAACGGCGGCTACTGGCCCACCCGCTACCATGCCGGCGCGGTCTGGAGCCATGACACAGCCCTGATCATCAGCGGCATGCTGGCCGACGGTTTCCCGGATGAAGCGGCGCAGCTCGCTGCCGGGCTGCTGCAGGTGGCCGAGGCCAACGACTGGCGGCTGCCGGAGCTCTTTGGCGGCCACGGCTCGGACACCATGCGCACGCCCGTGCCGTTCCCCGCGAGCTGCCGGCCGCAGGCCTGGGCCTCGGCGAGCTCCGTGGTGATCGCCGCAGCGCTCACCCCGGCGGACCGGCCGGTGCCGCGGGAAGAACTGCAGGCGTCCGCCGCTACCTTGTGACCGGTCTCCGTCTTGTGGCCACGCGCTGTGTGAGACCGGTCGCTAGCCCGTCACCCGGTCGATCGATACGACGGCCAGGAAGCCCCGGCCCAGGATTTCGGGCGTACCGGAGTCGGAACCGACGACGGCGTCATAGCGTCCCAGCGTCTCCGGCTCGCCCGGCGAGGGGGCTGCCTCAGGTGTCTCGCCGCCGTCGGGCGTGTCCCCGCTGCCGGGTGCCCCGCTGCCGGGTGCCTCGCCGCCGGGTCCGGCATCCGAAGCGTCAGCCCCGGCAGCCCCCGGGCTGACAGTGGCCTGTCCCTGCAGCAGGATCCCGAGTTGCCCTTCAAACACGGGGTGCGCGCGCTTCTTGGAGAGTTCGATGATGGACGTGTAACCCTTGAACGCCCCGTTCCGGGTGATCACGTTGAGGCCGCGGATGTCCCCCGTGGGGAGCGCCCCGGTGACGTCCGCGTCACCGGGGAAGCGGAACGGCCGGTACTTCTCCAGCGGGTGTTCGCTGCCGTCCACGGTCAGCAGCAGGAGTTCGCCGTCCACCACGGTGAGTACGCGGTCCATGCCGGGAAACGCTGAGAACTGGCCGGCCTTGGACACCTCGGCGATGCTCACCCGCCAGTCCCATGCGCCGTCCTGTGAGGAGGCGGCCTTCGGATGGCTGGCCAGTTCGCGGGTGACCCCGCCCTTGTTGCGCCACGGTTCGGCCCTGAGTTCTGCATAGCGGATGATCTCCATCCGCCCAGCCTAGCGGCCGGAACGTGGGCCCGGCGTAACGTCGGTGCAGACTTGGCAGGCTTGCTAACGTCAGGGGAGGAAGAGAATCGCAGGAGGATCAGGATGTTCGTCAAGGTGTGTGGCCTGAGTACGCCGGAGTCGGTCCAGGCAGCGGCGGGTGCCGGTGCGGACGCCGTCGGATTCGTCCTGACCAAGAGCCCGCGCGAGGTCTCACCGGCCAGGGCCCGGGAGCTCCTCGCCCACGTGCCGGCGGGCACCCCAGCGGTGGGCGTGTTCCGCCACGAGCCGGTGGCGGACGCCGTCGCCGTCGCCCGCGAGGCGGGCCTCGGGTGGATCCAGCTCCACGGGGACCGCACCCCGGAGGACGTAAAAGCAGCACACGACGCCGGCATGAAGGTGATCAGGGCCGTCACCATGGGTGCTTCCCCGGAAGCATTCGGCAGCTGGGGCGAGGAACTGCTGCTGATCGATGCGGCCGTGCCCGGCTCGGGTGAGGCCTGGGACTACTCGTCGGTGCAGGCCAAGGGTCTTGCCGGGCGGAACTGGCTGCTGGCCGGGGGACTTGACCCCGTGAACGTCGCCCGGGCCGCGAAGGAAGCCGGCGCGTGGGGAGTGGACGTCTCCTCCGGCGTCGAAAGTTCGCGGGGAGTCAAAGACCTGGCGAAGGTCCGGGCGTTCGTGCTGGCAGCAAAGGCCCCGGCCGCCTAGTCCCGGAATAATCCAGTCCCGGAATGATCTAGTCCCGGAATGAAGAGTGCCGGCTTCTTGTTGCCGCTGTCATGAAGCGCATCGGATTTCTTTCCTTCGGCCACTGGGGCAACGTCGAGGGGTCCCGGACCCGCACCGCCCGGGACGCCCTGCTGCAGGGCATTGAGCTGGCCGTGGCCGCCGAGGAGCTGGGCATCGACGGCGCATATTTCCGGGTGCATCACTTTGCCCGGCAGCAGGCCTCCCCGTTCCCGCTGCTGGCAGCCATCGCCGCCCGCACCAGCCGTATTGAAATGGGTACCGGCGTGATCGACATGCGGTACGAAAACCCGCTGTACATGGCGGAGGAGGCGTCCGCCACGGACCTGATCAGCGGCGGCAGGCTGCAGCTGGGCGTCAGTCGCGGTTCACCCGAGCCGGCACGGGACGGCGCCGCAGTGTTCGGCCACGTTCCTGCCGAGGGCGAGAGCGCCGCGGACATGGCACGCCGGCACACCGCGGTGTTCCGCCACGCCATCACCGGCGCCGGAGTGGCCGACGGGGATCCCCGCTTCGGCGGCGGGCCCGGCAAATTGCCGGTCCAGCCGAACTCGCCGGACCTGGCGCGCAGGATCTGGTGGGGCGCCGGATCCCGCGCCACTGCCGTCTGGACCGCGGAACAGGGCATGAACCTGATGAGTTCCACGCTGCTAACCGAAGACACCGGCGTGCCGTTCGACGAGCTTCAGGCGGAGCAGATCAGCATGTTCCGCAGCGCCTGGGCCGGTGCCGGCCACGAGGACACGCCACGGGTATCGGTCAGCAGGAGCGTGCTGCCGATCGTTGACGAGGAGGACCGCCGGTACTTCGGGCTCAGCGCCCTTCGGGAAAAGCGGGACCAGGTGGGGGTCATCGACGGGCTGGTGGCGCGATTCGGCAAAAGCTACGTGGGCGAGCCCGAGGCCATCGCGGAAGAGCTTGCGGCGGACGCCGCCGTGCAGGCTGCCGACACCGTCCTCCTCACCGTCCCGAACCAGCTGGGCGTGGACTTCAACGCCAAGCTGCTCGGCACCATTGCCCGGCACGTGGCCCCTGCCATTGGGTGGCAGCCGAAGTTGCCCGTGGCCGGGGCCGGGGCTGGGACTGCGGCTGCGGCTGTGCCTGCAGCGCCCGGTGCGGAGGCTAGCCGTGGCTAATGGTCTTCGCTAGCATTCAGCTGGGGACCACCCCGAAGAACCGGCGGGCCAGGCCCGCCACCCGAGTCGAAGGAGACCCGTCGTGACTCTGCCCCAAGGTATTACTCCCGGCATCTGGACCCTTGATATGTCCCACAGCGAAATCGGGTTCACCGTCCGCCATGCCGGCATCAGCAAAGTCCGCGGCCGCTTCACCGACGCTTCCGCGGAGGCGCACGTGGGCGCGTCCCTGTCGGCGTCCAGCCTGCACGCCACCGTGAAGACTGCGAGCTTCGACTCGGGCGACGCCAACCGCGACGCCCACGTCCGCGGGGCGGACTTTTTCGACGTGGAGCAGTTCCCGGAGATGACTTTCCGGGCGACGGGCATCGAAGGTGACGGCGAGGACTACACCGTCACCGGCGACCTCACCATCCGCGGCGTCACCAAGCCCGTGGAGCTCGAAGTGGAGTTCACCGGGGTGGCGGTTGATCCGTTCGGCGCCACCCGGGCAGGTTTCAGCGCAGAGGCCGAAATCAGCCGCAAGGAGTTTGGGCTGACGTGGAATGCGGTCCTCGAAGCCGGCGGCGTGCTGGTCAGCGACAAGGTCAAGATCAACGTCGACGCAGCGCTGGTCAAGCAGGCCTAGCCGCGGGCCTCAGGTCCACGGCAGGCGGAGGACCAGGGAAAACAGGCTGGTGTAGTCGTAGCTCGTGGAGCTGTTGGACATGAGCACGATTGCCCTGCCCTGCTCCGGGTAGAGGCGCATGATGTTCCAAAACCCCAGCCCGGTGCCGAAATGCTCCACGTAGGACCCGGATGGCTCCGTGGAGTACTCCTTGGAGTGCTTCCGGAACCAGCCCGCGGAGTGGTCGAACTGCCTTCCTTTGACGTGGATGTCGCGCATGGTTCGCGCCGTGGACTCCTGGAGGATGCGGTGCCCCTGTGGTTCAGCGCCGCTCGCGGGAGTTCCGGCGGCAGCGCCGGCGGCTCCTTCGGGTCGCGCTGTTTCCGGCGGACCAGCCAGCCCATCGTTGAGATGCAAGCGGGCGAAGGCTGCCGCGTCCAGCACGCTTCCTACCAGGCCGCCGTATCCCGCGCCGTCAACCAGGAACGGGTTGAGTGAGGAATATCCGCCGTGCCTTGCCTCCAGGGTCCCTGGTGGAAGGATTGCCGCGAGTGCCGGAGTGAGCGGGCGGGGGAGGCGGACATAGCCGGTGGCCGCGGATCGCCCCGGCAGGTAGGCGAAGCCGGTTGAAGCCATTCCCAGCGGAGCGAGGATCTCGCGCTGGATGTAGGTGGGAAACGGCTCCCCGGAAACCTGGCTGATGATCTGGGCCGCCAGGAGGTAGCCGACGTTCGAGTAATGACCGGTGCCTCCAACGGGGTGGCGGAACGCGCGGCGCCGGGCCATCAGTTTCCGCAGCATCTGCTCCTGGTCCGGCGCCGGTGCATCCGCCGGGTGGATCCAGGTCACGGGCAGCGGATTGCCCAGCCCCGCGGAATGGCTGAGCAGCTGCCACACGGTTGGCTGGGCCGGGCCGGGGGCGCGCAGCCAGGGCAGGTATTCGTGGACGGGCGCGTGCAGGTCCAGGAGCCCCCGGTCGGAGAGCCGCAGGGCGGCGGTGGCTGTCACCGGCTTCGTCATGGAAAACCAGGGATAAACCGTATCCGCAGTCGCGGGGGCATGGCCGTCAAGGTCCGCGAAACCTGTGCCGACTGTGTGGAGCGCCCCGTCCCGCGACACCACAGCGAGTGACATTCCCGGAACGCGGGCCCTCCGGGCTGTGTCCGCCAGCGCGGCGCGGACCGCGGTCAGATCCATTTGTTGTGCTTGAACGCGGCGTAGAGTGCCACGCCCATGGCCGCCATCAGGCCCAGCGCCATCGGGTAGCCGAAGATCCAGTCGAGCTCGGGCATGGTGCGGAAGTTCATCCCGTAGATGGTGCCCACCAGGGTGGGGGCGAACAGAATGGCGGCCCAGGAGGAGATCCGTTTGACCTGCTCGCTCTGCGCGAAGCTGGATTCGGTCAGGCGACGCATTTCGTCGTTCTGCCGCTGGGCCACCAGCGCGGCGTTGACGGTGAGCGCGTTCTGCAGCAGGGCCCGGAAGGAGGCGGTCCGTTCGCCCAGGCGGAGGACGTGGTCCAGGACGTCACGGAGGTGGTCCTGCAACTCGGGGCCGGGCCGATGCTCGGCCGTTCCGGTGAGCAGGGCCTGCAGGATTCCCGCGAGGGGGCTGGTTCCGCGCTGGAACATGATGACCTGGCGGGAAAGCTCATAAATCCGGCGCGAGACGTCCGGGTCGCCGCTGAAGAGGTCGTCCTCGATTTCGTCGATGTCGTTTTCCAGGCCGGCAGCCACCGGTTCGTATTCATCCACCACCTGGTCCAGGATGGCGTACAGCACGGCGTCCGGGCCCAGCGCCAGGAATTCGGGCTCTCCTTCCATGCGCCGGCGGACGCGGGCCAGGTCCGGTGACTCCGCGTGGCGGACGGTGACCACAAAATCCGTGCCCACAAAAACGTGGATCTCGCCGAACTCGACCTTTTCGACGTCGTCGAGATAGCGCGCCGGGCGCAACACCAGGAACAGGGTCTCGCCGTAGTGCTCAAGTTTCGCCCGCTGGTGCCCGGTCAGGGCGTCCTCCACCGCCAGGTGGCTGAGGTCGAACTCGTCGGCAACGGAACGCAGTTCCGGTGCGTCCGGCCGGTAGAGGCCGATCCAGGCCATCCCCTCACGCTGCCGCAGCAGGAAATACGTCTCCTCAAGCCCCTCCGGGTCGGTGGTCCGGCGGCCATTTACGTAGACGGCGTTATCAATAATGGTCACGCTGCGCCTCCTTCTGCGGACCGCCCCTTGGCTGTGACGTTAGCCCTTCGCCGGGACGCTGCCAACAGTATGCGCCCGCGCCGCTGCGTAGCCGGGAAAGGGCGGCGTAAGGATTTCGTAAAGACCGGGTTCTGCCGGAATCACGCGGTGCTACGCTCCGTGATGCGTCGGACTACGGCCACGGTTGTGGTCGCGGTGCCTGACGCCCTTCGTAAGCCCTTCGCCTGCCCGCCGATGAGAGGACGTCCAATGGCGGTACCGCTGAAGGGGCCGGCAAAGGTGCCCGCGGACCTCCGGCCCCGGGACGGCCGCATCAGGCGCCTGCTCCTGCATCCGGTCAGGTCGGTGCCGGTGGCGTTCCTCGCCGTCATAATGGTCGGGGCCGGGCTGCTCCTGCTTCCCGCCTCGCATTACCCCACCGACTCCGACGTCGGGATGCCGGCCCTGTTCACTTCGGTCTCGGCCGTCTGCGTGACCGGCCTGATCACCGTGGACACCGCGACGTTCTGGACACCCTTCGGCCAGGCCGTGATCCTCGCGCTGATCCAGGTGGGCGGCTTCGGCATCATGACGCTGGCAACGCTGCTCGCGCTGCTGGTCCGCAAGAACCTCGGCCTCCGCGGGCAGCTTGTGGCGCAGTCCGAAACCCACACCCTGAATTTTGGTGATGTGCGCTCCGTACTGGTGCGGGTGGCTAAGATCATGGCCACCCTGGAGGGCTGCACGGCAGCGGTCCTGACGCTCCGGTTCTGGATCGGGTACGACGCCAACCCGGCCACGGCACTCTGGCACGGCATCTTCCATGCTGTATCGGCCTTCAACAATGCCGGGTTCTCCCTCTACAGCGACAACCTCATCGGGCTGGCCGAAGATCCCTGGATCATCGTTCCCCTCTGCGCAGCCGTGGTGGCCGGCGGGCTGGGGTTTCCGGTGATCATCGCCCTGATGCGGGACGGGTTCCGGATCAGGGAATGGACAGTTCACGTCCGGTTGACGGTCTACGGCACGCTGCTGCTTCTGGCGGCAGGCTTCGTGTTTTTCGCGGCCTTCGAATGGAACAGGCCCGAAACCCTGGGGCCGCTCTCCACCGGCGGGAAGTTCCTCGGCGCGCTGGCCGGCAGTGTGTTTCCCCGGACCGCCGGTTTCAACAGCATCGACTACGGGGCGGCCACACCGGAGACCCTGATGGTCACCAACATCCTGATGTTCATCGGCGGCGGCAGTGCGGGGACGGCGGGCGGCATCAAGATCACCACCTTCCTCATCCTGGGATTCGCCATCTGGAACGAGGTCCGCGGACGCGAGCAGGTCACCATCGCCCACCGCTCCATCAGCTCCTCGGCGCAGCGCCAGGCGCTCTCCGTTGCCTTGCTTGGCGTCGCCGCCGTCATTGCGGGAACGCTGCTGCTGCTGATGTTCACCGATTACAGCCTCGAGAAGGTGCTCTTCGAATCCATCTCCGCCTTCGCCACGGTCGGGGTGAGCACCGGCATCACCTATCACATGCCGGCCAGCGCGCAGTGGGTGCTGATGGCACTCATGTTCGTGGGCCGCATCGGCACCATCACGGTGGCTTCTGCCCTGGCCCTGTCCGCGCATCCGCGGCTCTACCATTTGCCGGAGGAGCGGCCGATCATCGGCTGATGCGGCGGGCCGGGAATTCAGGGCCGGGTCAGGGCAATCCCGGACACCCGATCGGGCGCGCGCGGGGGAGAATGGCCCTATGAAGACATTGCTCAACATCATTTGGCTGGTATGCGGCGGACTCTGGCTGGCGCTGGGGTACTTCTTCGCGGGCATCATCTGCTGCCTGCTCATCGTGACCATTCCGTGGGGCATCGCGTCCTTCCGGATTGCCTCCTACACGCTGTGGCCCTTCGGCCGGATGGTGGTGGACAAGCCGGGCGGCAACGGCGTGTTCTCGCTCCTGGGCAATGTGATCTGGCTGGTGGTCGCCGGCATCTGGATCGCGATCGGGCATGTGGTGACGGCGTTTGCCATGGCCATCACCATCATCGGGATTCCGCTGGCCATCGCGAACCTGAAGCTCATTCCCGTTTCGCTGATGCCCCTCGGCAAGCAGATTGTGCCCACCGACCGGCCGTTCGTCACCAGCTACCGCTAAGGCCGGCGGCCGCCTACGGGCGCGCGGTCAGGCACGGCGGAACGCGCCGTCGTCGAGAAGTGCGACGGCGGTGCTCCCGTTGAGTTCCGCAGCGATCTCCACGTCCTCCTGGTAACCGCCGAAAACGAGCTCCCGCCCGCTGGAGCATTCCAGCAGCGCGTCGCCCAGCACGGGTTCCGCAGCGGTGAACGCGTCCATGGCCCACCGGGCTTCGGGCGAGAATCCGGCGCGGCGGTGCCCGGGGAGTGCCGCCAGGAAAGCACCCGCACCCAACTGGTCCTCGAGCGCGGGGCGGAGTCCGCCGTCGGGCCATTTTTCACCCGCGGCGATAACGGCGATCACCGCGGCCGGCGGCAGGTTCCGGGCGGCCCAGTCGGCGGTGGCGCGGGCATTCCGGAGGCACACTGCGGCGACGCGCGGCACCGCGCCGGCCAGGGAGTGGGCAAGCGCCGATCCGTTGGGCGAGGGAAGCACCACCCGGTCCAGCGTTGACGCGGTGCGCAGGCTGGCAGGGGAGAGGCTTACCCCGTTGCCGCCGCGCCGGCCGGCGAGCACCGCTTGCCGTCCGGCCGCGAAGCCTGCCGCCGTGCCGTCCTTCCAGCGGTAGGGAAACACTTCAGCGCCGCGCTCCACGGCGACGCTCACGCACGTGGTGAAACACAGGACATCCACCACCACGGCCAGTTCGGCTCCGGGCGCCACGGCCATGGCGCCGTCGAGTCCCCACTCGAAGCGGACCGTAAACGGCAGCTGCCGGTGTGCGGCCTGGACCTCGCTCACGCGGGACCGGATTCGGGGTTGAGCTCGCCGTTAAGGTTGCGCCGCGCGGAGTCCAGCCAGAGCTCACGGCCGCGGTCCGTGTTGAACAGCGGATCCAGCTCCAGCAAATGACGCACGACGGCGGCGCGTCCGGCGGCGAAGTCGGCGTCGCCGATGTGCGCGAAGTCTTCCCGGACGGCGCTGAGGTAGCGGCCGTAGGCCTTTGGTTCGCCGCCGAGAACCGACAGGTCCGCGTCGCAGAGGAGGGCGCCGTCGTCGTCCCCTGTCTCGGGACGGTGGTCGGCAGTGAGCCGGACCAGCCGGCCTACTTCATAGGATTCGTCCTCGGACAGCCCGGCGTGCAGGAGCCTGTCCTCTGCCAGCCTCGCCGATTCCTCCTCGTCCTGGCCCGCGATCCCGCGGTAGACGGCGTCGTGGAACCAGGCGGCGAGGACCACGGTGCGCGGAGGGTCTGCCGGCTCGGTGAGCAGGTCCAGGGCTTCGAGGACCGCCAGGAGGTGGGTGCGGCCGTGGTACTTCCGGTGCTCCTCGCCCCAGCGGTCCAGGAGGTCGAGGAAGAGGGCGTCGTGGCCCGGCAGCACGGCGTTCCAGCGGTTCAAGAGGGGCAGCTTGAGGGCTTTGCCGCGCTCGCGGGCGGGAATGCGGAGACCGCACGCGATCAGCTTGCGGACCAGGACCCGCGCCTCCACGGGGATGGCGCCGGCCTCCACGAGTGCCCCGTACCGGGCCTCGGAGACGTCGTAATGGTCGCCGTCGAACGCGCGTTCCGGAATGCCGGCGGCCTCGGCGAAACGGTGCAGCTCGTCCAGGGACGTGTCCGAGATCAGGTGCGAAAAGTGGGTTCCGTGGGCTGGCCAGAGCGGCGGATCCAGGTAAACGGCCATGGGGGAAATTCTAGTGCCGCGGGCCGACGCCTACTTCAGTGCGGTGAGATTGTCCTTTTCCAGGATTAGGTCCTTCGAGTCGGGTACACGGCGGTTCCGGCTGGGCCTTTGTTCTATGGAGCGTCCCCAGGCTGTTCCGATCAGGATGAGGCCGATGCCGGCGAGTCCCGTGATGCCGATGGCGTCGTGCGCGAAGGTAATGCCGATGATGGCGGCCCAGACGGGTTCGGTGCCGAGGAGAAGGCTGACCCGGGATGGGGACGTGCGCCTGACTGCCCAAAGCTGGACGAAGAAAGCAAACACAGTGCAGACCAAGACCAGGTAGAGGAATAAAGTTCCTTGGCCGGGATCCAACCGGGTGAGGTACTGGGGAATGGATTCTCCGTAGGCCGCGGTTCCGGCAGTGAAGAGTAGGGCGCACGTTCCAAGCTGGACGGTTGTCAGGTGCAAGGAGTCCAGAGCCTGTCCGCTCGTGAGCTTGTGCATGGTGACGACGTGGATGGCGCGGACGGCGGCAGCGCCCAGCACGAGCAGGTCCCCGGGCCCTGGCGGGTCAAATGAGCCGTTTCCGGCCAGCAGGATCACGCCGGCGATGGCAAGCACGGCTGCGACGAAGAACTGTGCTGGCAGCCGGCGGCGGCACACGATGGACTCCACGAGCGGGGTGAGAACTATCGTCAGGCTGATGATGAGCCCCGCGTTGGTCGCAGAAGTGTGGGCGATCCCGAACGTTTCGAGCGCGAAGACTGCCCCGAGCAGGATCCCGATGGGAATGCCGACGGCTAGCTCGGCAGACGTGATGCGCTTGCGTCGCACTCCAATAATTGCTGCCATCAGCGCGGCGGCGAGCAACATCCGCACGGCCAGCAGGGCGATCACGGTCTCAACAGCCACGAGTTCCTTGGCAACGAGATACGTCGATCCCCAGGACATGGCTACCAGGAGCAGCAGTAAGTCGACGCGGAAGCGCATTAGTAGAGGAGGCATCTGTTCATCGTGCCCCGCCAGACCAGTTAGTACTAGATGTTGATTTTGTCTGTAATGCATTAGTTTTGGCTAATGGAACTGGGTCAGCTTCGCGCTCTGAGGGAGTTAGGGGACCGTGGCAGTATCGCCGCTGCGGCAGCAGCCCTTCACGTCACCCCTTCGTCAGTGTCACAGCAGCTCAGCGCCCTACAACGCCGCTTCCCGGCACCGTTGACGTACAAGGACGGGAGGCGGACGGCCCTGACAGACGCAGGGCAGGCGTTGGCTGCCGCGGCGGTAGACGTGGAGATCGCATTTGAACGTGCAGAGCACGCAGTCGCGACGTTTCAAAGTGAACCGCAGGGAGCCGTGTCCGTCGTCGCTTTTCACAGTGCGGCGCTGGCCTTCTTTGGCCCGCTCCTGGACACCCTTAGTTCGCCGGGCCAGCCCCGAATCATCTTGGGCGACTTCGATGTGGCCCAGGAAGAATTTGCCGGCCTCACGCAGGAACACGACCTGGTGATAGCCCACAGGCTCGCAGGAAGCCCTGCGTGGCCCGCATCAGTACGTTTTGAACACCTGTTGTTCGAACCTTTGGACCTCGTTCTTCGCAAGGACCACAGGCTGGCGGACCACGAAGTGATCGGCCCGGATGACCTCCGTGCAGCGTCATGGGTGGCCGTCCACCAGGGCTTCCCGCTCGAGAGCGCCATCCACCAGATCGCGGCAATCGGAGGAGCAGAAGCGGATATTCGCCACCGCATCAACGATTTCTCCGTCGCCGCAGCCGTGGTGGCCGCCAGTGACTGCATCGCACTGATGCCCCGGTACACCACCGACATCAGCCGATACCCGGAACTAGTTCTCCGGCCGCTGTCCCATGCCGCGCCCGTCCGGCATATCGATTGCCTGGCCCGTCCCGAAACCCTCGAAAGGGCGAACGTCAAGGCTGTACTGGCGCAGCTGAAAACGGTCATCAATGGCCTGTCCCGGCGCCATCCTGCGTAAGGGGCTGAACTGTCCCCATACAAAGTTCACGATCGAGAACCGGTTCGATCAATAATGTCGGACCCCCGCGGCAGAGTTATCCCATGGAGGTCTTGGGGGAACTCGCAGTAGCAGGAGGGGCGCTGCGGTGGGTCAAATTGCCTGCTGCCGCCGTTTCTGCTGCCGTCGTTCACCCCATTTCGGGCCGCGGTCTGCGGAGTGCGCCGGGCGCACCACGGCGCCCGGAGGCGTTAGCGTCCGACGTCGGCAGCATCGGTGACTTGGCCCGGAGCCTTGAGCTGTTCAAGCGTGCCGGTTCGACGGCGGTCGAGGACACCGGGGTGATGGGCTTCCGGGAAGCGGCTGACTTTGCCGCCGGGCTCGAGGAGTTCTCCCGGAATATGGAATACATGCAGGTCGTTGCGGCCGGGGCCGTGGACCGGGCCCGGAGCGACGCCAGTGCTGCCGCGCGGGCTGGCTCGGGGTCCGGGGTTGGTTGGACCACCGGGTGGGGCGAAGCGACCGCCGTGCACGGTCCCATCGGCTGGGCCACCAGCGAAGCGGACACCAGCCAAACCGGCACCAGCCAGGGTGCCAAAACGGCAGTGAGTACCGAGGCTCTGGTCCCCGGCGAGCCGGACCCGGCGGATGACGGCTGCCGGAACACTACCGAGTTCCTCCGTTTGAGGCTCCGGATTGGTGCCGGCGAAGCCCGCCGCCGGCTCGCGCTGGCCGGGGCGGTGCTGCCGCGGACCGGGATCACCGGGCACACCCAACCACCGGAACGGCCCGAACTCGCCGGCGCCGTCGCTGCAGGGACCGTCGCGTCGCGGTCCGCGACCATCATCACTCTCGCCCTGGACAGGGTTGGCCACCACGCGGATGCGGAAGTTACCGGCCGGATGGAACATGCCCTGACCCGCGCTGCGGTGGAGCACGACACCGACTTCGTCGCCCGGGTCGCCCGGCAGTGGACGGAGGCGATCGACCAGGACGGGTCCGAACCCACCGAAACCGAGCTCCGGCACCGCCAGGGTGTGTTCATCCGCCAGCCCCGCCGGGGATTGCAGCGGATGGAAATCTTCGCCACCACCGAGCAATCCGAGCACCTGCTGACGGCGATGAACACCGCCACCAACCCCCGCACCCGCGCTGGTGAGGGCAGCGCCGGGGATGACGTGGAGGATCTGGACCAGCGGACCCGCCCGCAGCAGCTCCTGGACGGTCTCGTCGGCGCGGTTAAAGCAGGACTGACCACCGGCACACTCCCGGCCGCGGGCGGGCTCCGGCCCCAGGTCATGGTCACCATCGACTACCGCGACCTCCTGGCCCGGCTGGACAACTCCGAACACCCCGCCGAGACTTCAGGCACCGGCCAAGGCACCGCCACCACCGGCATCCCCGTCACAGGCATCCCCGGCACGGGCTCCTTCACGTTCACCGGCCCCGTCACGCCCGCCACCGTCCGCAAAATCGCCTGCGACGCCGACATCATCCCCGTCCTCCTCGGCAGCCAGGGGCGCATCCTCGACCTCGGCCGCACCACCCGGGTCTTTCCGCCGCACATCCGCAAAGCCCTCACCGCCCGCGACCAAGGCTGCGCGTTCCCGGGCTGCACCATCCCGGCACCCTGGTGCGAAGCCCACCACATCACCTACTGGTCACGCGGCGGAACCACCAGCGCAGACAACGGCACGCTCTTGTGCAGCCATCACCACCATCTGATCCACAAAAAACAGTGGCAGATCCACGTCAAAACCGGAATACCCTGGTTCATCCCGCCACCCCACATCGACCCGAGACAGGTCCCACGACGAAACAAATACTTCAGATGCTGAGAGGTGGATGCCCTGACTAGGGGCGTCGAAGGTGGTCGACGCCCGTGGCGGAGAACGTGCCTGTCCATGCCGCACTCCGGGCTATCCGACCTACTCCGGGGCGGGCGGGATGTTCTGGTTGCCGCGGAACACATTGTCCGGATCGAATTCCCGTTTGACCCGGGACATCCTGGTGAAGTTCTCATCCCCGAATGCTGCGCGGACCCGGGCCTGGCCTTCGTCGCCGATGAAGTTCAACCACACCCCGCCGGTGGCATGGGGCGCGATATCGTGGCGGAAATCCTTCACCCACGACCTGGCCTCGTCACCCTCCTGCGGTGTCTCGCCAAGGCCGAAGGGGTGGCTGACCCAGCTCGCATTGCGGTTTAGCAGGGGCGTGGCTGCCGCGGCAGGTCCGCCCACTGCGCCTCCCCAGTGTGCGATCAGCTGCTGGGAGTGCTGGCCGGGCAGCTTGCGCGCCGAATCAATGATGATGTCCAGGGCGTCGTCGGAAAGTTCGTTGTGGTAGTCGGCGCTCCAGTAGTTGTACAGGCCGGGAGGGTCATCGAGCGAGCACTGGAAGTCGGCGTAGTTGGTATCCTCCACCAGATCCACCGCAGGGTTCAGCGCGCGGTACGGCTTGGCCCGCTCGGCGCCTTCACCGGCGTCGCCGGCATAGATGTACACCACGCCAAGGGCCATCTTTCCCACCATCTCCTGCGGCATGAACGGCTCGGGCGGGGCGGTGAAATAGAGCAGGGTAGCGCATTCCTCGTTGGGGGCGGCGAGGGCAAGCTCCCGATATCCGCGGCTGACTTCGGTGGCGGCCTCCCCGGGCCAGATCATCAGGCCGGCGTGAACTTTCGGCCCCAGCTCATGCAGTCCGAAGGTGAAGGATGTGGCCACGCCGAAGTTTCCGCCTCCGCCGTGCAGGGCCCAGAACAGTTCGGGGTTCTCGCTGGCGCTGGCGGTCACCAGTTCGCCGGCGGCGGTGACCAGGTCCACCGAGATCAGATGGTCGCAGGCGAATCCGAAGGCCCGTTCCAGCCAGCCGGAGCCGCCGCCCAGCGTGAAGCCGGCCAGTCCTGTGGTGGAGACGCGGCCTCCGGTCAGGGCGAGGCCGTATTCCTGGGTAGCACGGTCAAACTCCCCGCAGGTGAGGCCGGCGCCTGCCGTGATGGTGCGGTTGTCCGGATCCACACTGACCGATTTCATGGGACGCACGTCCACCACCAGGCCGCCGTCGTTCATGGACATTCCGGCCACGGAGTGCCCGCCGGCACGGACAGCCACGGCCAGTTCGTTGTCGCGGGCATGCTTCAATGCCTCGGCCACCTCGCCGGGGGTGCTGCATTGCGCAATGACGGCCGGGCGACGGTCGATCATCGCGTTGAAAAGTTTCCGGGATTCGTCATAGTCCGGACTGTCAGGCCTGATCCATTTCATGGCAACGCTCCTCGGCGCTGGCGGCTCCGCCCCCACCGGAAATCGTACTGCCGCAGCTGGCGGCGGGGCTATGGTTCACGCCAGCCGATGCCCGCGGTGCGGATCGTCGGTTCCGGAACGAGTCCGCATTGGTTCAGTACTTGCGGACAAATTGACCCTGTTGATCCGCAAATGAGGTTATTCTGAAGAAATGCCAACCATTCGAATTGCCGAAGCAGCCAGGTTCCTGGGTGTCAGTGACGACACCGTCCGCCGCTGGACCGAGAACGGAAGCCTCACGCCCGTGAAGGACGAAACCGGCCGCCTTGCTGTTGACGGGTTCGAGCTTGCCACCCTGGCCCGCGACCAGGCCCAGCTTCCGGAGGATCCCACCAGGGTGGGCAGTTCGGCCCGCAACCGGTTCGTCGGCCTGGTCACCGGAATCACTGCGGACAAGGTTATGGCCCAGGTCGAACTGCAGTGCGGGCCGTTCCGGGTGGTGTCGCTGATGAGCAGCGAAGCCGTGCGGGAGCTGGGTCTGGAGCTCGGGTCCATTGCCACGGCTGTCGTCAAGGCCACCACGGTGATCATTGAAACGCCACAGGGAAAGAGCATCGTGTGAAGTCCTGGATTCCGCGTACCACCGCGCTGCTGGCGGCCTCCGCGCTTACTCTCGGGCTGGGTGCCTGCGCTCCGTCAGCGTCAACGTCGACCGGCACTGCGGGTGCCGGATCCTCGGAGACGGCCGGGCAACTCTCCGGGACCCTTACCGTTTTCGCCGCGGCCTCGCTCAAGGCCACGTTCACCAAGCTCGCCAGCGACTTTGAAGCCAAGAACCCCGGAACCAAGGTGACGCTCAGCTTCGCCGGCTCCTCGGACTTGGCCACGCAGATCTCCCAAGGTGCGCCCGCTGACGTCTTTGCCTCGGCGGACACCAAAAACATGGGCAAGCTTGCCGACGCCGGACTCCTCGAAGGGGCGGCGGCGAACTTCGCCACGAACACCCTGCAGATCGCCGTCCCGCCCTCCAACCCGGCGTCGATCGCGTCCTTCGCCGACCTCGCCAAGCCGGGAGTCAAGGTGGTTGTCTGCGCCAGCCAGGTCCCGTGCGGGGCAGCATCGGACGCCGTGGAAAAGGCCGCCGGCGTCACCCTGTCGCCGGTCAGTGAGGAATCGTCAGTCACGGACGTGCTGGGCAAAGTGACCTCCGGTGAAGCCGACGCCGGCCTGGTGTACATCACGGACGTCAAGGGCACCGGGGACAAGGTGAAGGGAATCCCGTTCGCGGAAGCCGGCAAGGCCGTCAACACGTATCCCATCGCCACAGTAGGCTCGAGCAGGAACAAGGAACTCGCCGCCGCCTTCATCGCCCAGGTGACCGGTGCCGAAGGCAGGAAGACCCTCGCCGACGCCGGTTTCGGAGCACCGTAAGGAGACCATGAATCGGGGACGGGGAAGCGGATACCACGGAGTCCCGCGCTGGGTCTACGCCATCGCCGCGGCGGGCGCAGTGTTCGTGCTCCTTCCGCTGGCGGCCATGGCCGCCCGCGTCAACTGGCCGCAGTTCATCCCGCTGGTCACGTCCGAATCGTCTCTGACGGCGCTCGGTCTCAGCCTGCGGACCTCGGCGGCGAGCACCGCGCTGTGCATTGTTTTTGGCGTGCCGCTGGCCCTCGTCCTGGCGCGTTCGAGCTTCCCGGGCCAGCGCCTGTTGCGTGCCTTTGTGCTGCTGCCGCTGGTGCTGCCGCCGGTGGTGGGCGGCATCGCCCTCCTGTACACCTTCGGTCGACAAGGATTGCTGGGCCGGAGCCTTGAGGCCGCCGGGATCCAGATTGCGTTTTCGACGACGGCGGTGGTGCTCGCGCAGACCTTCGTGGCACTGCCGTTCCTCGTGGTCAGCCTGGAGGGTGCGCTGCGCACCGCCGGCGGCCGGTACGAGGCGGTGGCCGCCACCCTCGGTGCCCGGCCCACCACCGTTCTGCGACGCGTCACCGTGCCGCTGGTGCTGCCCGGCCTGGCCTCCGGGGCCGTGCTGTCCTTCGCGCGGAGCCTGGGCGAATTCGGCGCGACGCTCACTTTCGCCGGGAGCCTGCAAGGGGTGACCCGGACCCTGCCGCTGGAAATCTACCTGCAGCGTGAAACGGACGCCGACGCCGCCGTCGCGCTTTCCCTGGTCTTGGTGGCCGTGGCCGTGACGGTGGTGGGACTGACGTACCGGCGCCCGGGACGGCCGGACCAGCGCAGTGCCCCGGCGGGCGGCGCAGCCGGCGGACGACTGGACGGTGCCCGGTGAGCTTTCGCATGCAGGCAACCGTGGGCGCCCGCGGTTTCGACGTCGGCCTGAGCCTCGCGCCGGGCGAAACGGTTGCGGTCCTTGGCCCCAACGGGGCCGGCAAATCCACCCTCCTCAGCGTCATTGCCGGACTGCTGCGGCCCGATTCCGGCCGTGCCGTCATCGATGGAAAAGTGCTGTTCGACCTCGACGGCGGAGCCAGCGTTTGGACCGCGCCGCACCACCGCCGCACGGCACTCCTCGCGCAGGAGCCACTGCTGTTCCCGCACCTCACCGCCTTGGAAAACGTGGCCTTCGGGCCCCGCAGCGCCGGAACGGCCAGGAGGGCGGCCCGGGAGTCGGCCCGTGAGTGGCTGGCTGCGGTGGATGCCGGGGACCTCGCGGCCCGGCGGCCAGCGGAACTCTCCGGCGGCCAGGCCCAGCGTGTGGCGGTGGCCAGGGCCCTTGCGGCCAACCCTGAAGTGCTGCTGCTGGACGAGCCCATGGCGGCACTGGACATCCACGCGGCGCCGCTGCTCCGGAGGCTCCTGAAGAAGGTCCTGGCCGGGCGTCGCGCCATCATCATCACCCACGACGTCCTGGACGCCATGATGCTTGCCGACCGGGTGGTCATCCTCGAAGGGGGCAGAATTGCCGAGGAAGGGCCCACCCGGCAGGTCCTGCAGCGGCCCCGGAGCCGGTTTGCCGCCGGGCTGGCGGGGCTGAACCTCATTCCCGGAACCATCACCGCCGCCGGCATCCGGACAACAGGGGGTCTCGAGGTGGCCGGCCACCAGGACGAGGAGCTCTTTCCGGCGGGATCTGGCACGCCAAACACGGGCGGGCAGCCCGGCGTTGCCGCGTTCCCGCCGTCGGCCGTCTCCGTGTTCCTGAGCGAAGCGCACGGCAGCCCCCGGAACTCATTCCCCGTCACAGTCACGGACCTGGAACAGCACGGCGACCAGATCCGGGTCCGGGCCGGCGGGATGTCCGCCGACATCACACCGGCCGCCTCTGCGGACCTGGGGCTTGCGCCGGGCATGACTGTCTACTTCGTGATCAAGGCGGCCGCAGTGGCCGTCTACCCGGCCTAACGTCAGCCTTGCTTGGTCAGCCTGCTTGGTCAGCCCTGCGTGGTTAGCCCTGCGCGGCCGGCTGTTCCTTGGCTTCGCGCCGCACGGGGTGCTGGCTGGTGATGGATACGCGGTTGAAGGCGTTCATCGTAATCACCAGCCAACTCACGGCCGAGTACTCGGCCGCGTTAAGGTGCTGCCGGGCGTAGGCGTCCTCCCGTTCGCGGGTGTGGGCGTCCGGAAGGGTGGTGATGGACTCCGCCAGCGCCAGGGCCGCGCGCTCCTGCTCCGTAAACAGTGCGGTGTCCCGCCAGGCGGCCAGCACCGCGAGCCGCTGGGTGGTTTCACCCTTTTTGAGGGCATCGGCAACGTGCATGTTCAGGCAGTAGGCGCAGCCGTTGATCTGCGAAATGCGGACGTTGAGCAGTTCGGTCAGGGCCCTGCTGATGCCGGCTTCATCGGCGGCTTCGCGTGCTTTCAGGCCGAGCCCGTTCAGCGCCCGCCAGACGGCCGGGCTCTCCTTGTCGATGAAGATGTGCTGGGTGGTGGGGGTGCCGGCGTCCTGGGTGTGCTCCATGGCTCCCACAATACCCACGGCCGTATGACTGCTTTTGTCATCTTCGTGACATGCCGGCAAATGCATTGTAGTGTCGTCACCGGACCGTCTGCCCGCCTCGCGGCGGGCGGCGGTCCACCAGAGAAGTCTCTGTGGGGAAGGTGCACTGCGATGCGCCGGCCACACCAGCCGGAGGGCGGTTCCTTGGGGGAGCCGCCCTCCTGCGTGTCCGGGCCGGGCTTGTTGCGTGAGGGCTAACGTTTCCGCGGCCGGCGTCCTACCATATGAAAATGCGTTGCCGCCTGAAGGCCCGGATTCTCCGCGCTTTGCGGGTCATGGCTGCCGCTCTGCTTCTCCTATCGCTGACGGCGCTCCCGGCTTCGGGTACGCCCGACCCGGGCGCCGCCGGACCGTCGCGCGGCGGGACGGACATTGCTGGCGGCGAGACGGTTTCCATCGCCGAGGCCCCCTTCGCGGTGCAGATCGCCTACGACACCGCCGGCACCAGGGTGGCCTGCACGGGCAGCCAGATTTCAGCCAGCTGGGTGATCACTGCCAGGCACTGCGACTCTGCCAGCCTTCACTCCGTCCGCCTGGACACTCCCTCCCTCGGTGCCGGGGGCGTGGTCCGGACCATTGCTGCCCGCTACCCGTCGCCCGTGGGTGACGTGCTGCTGCTCAAGCTCTCCACCCCGCACCCCGGAACCTATGCCGGCCTGTCCCGAACGTTCCCGGCGGCAGGATCGGACGCGCGCGTGTTCGGCTGGGGTGACGAGACGGAGGGGGCCGGGGCCATGTCCCCCCAGGTCAAGGCTGCCGGCGTAAAGGTGTCAGGACGGGGCTCGGACGCTTTTGGCGGTTTGTCCGTGCGGACGCAATCGCAGACAGGGCACCCGCTGGCGGGGGACTCCGGCGGCCCCCTCATCGTCGGAGGAAAGCTGGCGGGTGTGTTGTCGACGTCGAGCGTCCTGCCGAGGGGGGCTCCCTCCAGTTTCACCGGCTTCTACAACGACCACGCTGCCGTCTCCCGCCACCTGGGCTGGATCACATTGGTCACTGGCGTCGGCGCCGACTAGCAACCTGCCGCCCGGCCTGCCGCGCCAGGGATGCCCCGCCAGGGATGCCCCGCCCGGGGGCGGGGGTCGATCGCCCCTAGACAGCCATTTCGCCGTCGGCAAACATGGACCTAGAGGCCACGTCCGGCAAAGTTGAGTCATGTACACTCAACTTTAAGAGTTGATCTATCCCCGAAAGGAGCTCTCTTTGGACGCCAAGTTCACCACCAAGAGCCAGGAGGCTCTTTCGGCAGCAGCCATGAATGCCTCCACGGCAGGAAATCCCCAGGTTGAGCCTGCCCACCTGCTCAAGGCTCTGATGGACCAGCGCGAGGGCGTCGCCGTCGCGCTCCTCCGCGCCACCGGCGCCGATCCTGACGCCGTCAGCGTCCAGGCCAGCACCGCCATCAAAGCACTGCCGGCGTCGTCCGGCACCTCGGTGCAGCAGGCCCAGCTTTCCCGCACCGCCCTGCAGGCCATCAAGAACGCCCAGAACGAAGCCGACAAACTGGGCGACACCTTCGTTTCCACCGAGCACCTGCTGCTGGGGCTCTCAGCCGGCAGTGACGCCGTCGGGAAGTTGATGCGCGACGCCGGCGCCTCCCACGAGGCCCTGCTCGCCGCCCTGCCGGGTGTCCGGGGGGACCGCAAGGTCACCAACGCCGACCCCGAGAACACCTTCCAGGCCCTGGAGAAGTTCGGCACGGACCTCACCGCGATCGCCCGCTCCGGCAAGCTGGACCCGGTGATCGGCCGCGACGCCGAGATCCGCCGCATCATCCAGGTGCTGAGCCGCCGCACCAAGAACAACCCGGTGATCATCGGCGAGCCCGGCGTCGGCAAGACCGCCGTCGTCGAGGGCCTGGCCCAGCGGATCGTCGCCAACGACGTGCCGGAAAGCCTGCGCGGCAAGACCCTGATCGCCCTGGATCTCGCCTCGATGGTGGCCGGCGCCAAGTACCGCGGGGAGTTCGAGGAACGGCTGAAGGCCGTCCTGGAGGAGATCAAGAGCTCCGAGGGGCAGATCGTCACCTTCATCGACGAACTCCACACTGTGGTGGGCGCAGGCGCCTCCGGGGACAGCTCCATGGACGCCGGCAACATGCTCAAGCCCATGCTGGCCCGCGGTGAGCTGCGCCTGATCGGCGCCACCACACTGGACGAATACCGCGAGAACATCGAAAAGGACCCCGCCCTGGAGCGCCGCTTCCAGCAGGTGTTCGTGGGCGAGCCCAGCGTGGACGACACCATCGGCATCCTCCGCGGCCTGAAGGAACGCTACGAGGCACACCACAAGGTGTCCATCGCGGACTCCGCCCTGGTGGCTGCCGCGACGCTCTCCAACCGCTACATCTCGGGCCGTCAGCTGCCGGACAAGGCGATCGACCTCGTGGACGAGGCGGCGTCCCGGCTGCGCATGGAGATTGATTCCGCGCCGGAGGAGATCGACCAGCTGCGGCGCCAGGTGGACCGGCTGACCATGGAGGAACTGGCCCTGGCCAATGAGAAGGACGCCGCGTCCGTGGAGCGCCTCGCCGCGCTGCGGGCGGACATGGCGGACAAGAAGGAAGCGCTCTCGGCGCTGAACGCGCGCTGGGAAGCGGAGAAGGCCGGCCTCAACCACGTGGGTGACCTCAAGGCCCGGATCGACGAGCTGCGTTCGGCTGCGGAGAAGTACCAGCGCGAAGGGGACCTCGCTGCTGCCTCCCGCATCCTTTACGGCGAACTGCCCGCACTGGAGCGCGAGTTGTCCGCCGCTGCCGAGGCTGAGTCCGCCCGGGTGGCAGGCGGCGGCGCGAAGCAGGAACTCATGGTGGCCGATGAAGTCACGGCGGGTGACATCGCCGAGGTGATTTCCGCCTGGACCGGCATCCCGGCCGGACGCATGCTGCAGGGCGAGAGCCAGAAGCTGCTGCACATGGAGGAGGAGCTCGGCCGGCGGCTGATCGGCCAGAAGAAGGCCGTCACCGCGGTCTCGGACGCCGTTCGCCGTGCGCGCGCCGGCATCAGCGACCCCAACCGGCCCACCGGGTCCTTCCTGTTCCTGGGTCCCACCGGCGTGGGCAAGACCGAGCTGGCGAAGGCCCTTGCGGACTTCCTGTTCGACGACGAACGCGCCATGGTGCGGATCGACATGTCCGAGTACGGCGAGAAGCACTCCGTGGCGCGGCTGGTGGGTGCCCCTCCCGGCTACGTGGGCTACGAGGAAGGCGGTCAGCTGACGGAAGCCGTCCGCCGTCGTCCGTACTCCGTGGTGCTCCTGGACGAAGTGGAGAAGGCCCACCCGGAGGTGTTCGACATCCTCCTGCAGGTGCTCGACGACGGCCGCCTCACCGACGGCCAGGGCCGCACCGTGGACTTCCGCAACGTGATCCTGGTGCTGACCTCCAACCTGGGCAGCCAGTTCCTGGTGGACCAGACGCTGGATGCCAACGCCAAGCGCAGTGCCGTGATGGCCACGGTGCACGCGTCATTCAAGCCGGAATTCCTGAACCGGCTGGACGAAGTGGTGCTGTTTGATGCTCTGGACGTCGAGGAGCTGGCCCGGATCGTGGAACTCCAGGTGGCAGAACTCGGCAAGCGGCTGCATGACCGCCGCCTCGAGCTGGAAGTCACCGAAGGTGCCCGCGCCTGGCTGGCCATGACGGGCTTCGATCCCGCCTACGGCGCCCGGCCGCTGCGCCGGCTGGTGCAGCGCGAAATCGGCGACCGGCTGGCCAAGGCCATCCTGGCCGGCGACATCGCCGACGGGGACACTGTGCTGGTGGATACCGCGGCCGACGTCGACGAACTCACCATCGCGAGCCTGGAGCGCCAGCAGCGCGACGGCGGTGCCCTCGCCGGCAGCGGGCTGTCCGTGCGGCGGAAGGACTAGGGGATGAGGGATTCCATGATGATATTGCCCTTGTCCGCGGTGACATAGCAGTCAACCCGCCGGTCGCCCTGCTCCCAGCTGGTGTCGCTCGGGTAGGCGTTGCGCTGCATGAGGACGTAGTTGGCCACGGCGTCGGTGAGTCCGGCGTCCTGGCAGATCTCGCGGCCCTTCTCGCGCAGTGCGGCAATGCCCGGGTAGGAGTCCGATTCCGGGAACCGGTACACGGCAACCAGCTGGGCCGAGTGGCCGGTGGTGCACGCCACCACCCGTGACTCCGTGGCTTCCGGATCGAAGTTCTCGAAGCAGTCGCCCCGCTGGTAGTCCAGCGCGCTCACGCCGTCCTGCGGAAGGTCGCCGCGGGTCGGCTGCGCGGACGGCGATGTTGACTCCGACACGGCAGCGGCCGGGGGCTGGTTGGCGGCCTGCTCATTCCCGCTCGCGATCAGGGTGGCCAGCCACCACGTGAGCAGGCTCAGGAACACGAGCCCGGCCACCACGAAGCCGATCTTGAACAGGGTCTGCGGCGGCTCGCCGGCTTTCGGGGCCGGCTTGTTGTCTGCGTCGACTGTGACGTCCGGCTCGACTGTTTTGTTTGTGACGTCTGTTTCGTCTGTGACATCAGTGACGGCGGGCGGCAGGACGGGGAGGCTGCTGGTTGGCGGCCGGGAAGGCGGCGGGGGGACGACCGGTGGCATTCCGGCGCGCGGGGATGTCTCTTGGTTCCCTGTGTCCGTTCCGTTCTGGTCATTCACGTGAAGATTCACCCTTCCCGGCGTCGTAATCCTGGCTTTTTCCTTGGATGAGGGCCGCCGGTGGGCCGCCCGCCTGGAGTCGCCCAAACGACTCTACCGAAGAAAATCTGCGGACCGGAGACGGTCCGGACCTGCATAAACGTGGCGAGTGTTTCCCGGGGGCCCGATCCGGGGCGCAGTTACCGCTGAAAGCATGTAATCTAGGTGTACGACAAATTGACCAAACATTCCGGGGCCTCACTAACGCCAATGGTGACCACCTCCGGTCCGAGTACAAAAGGGGGTCACGCCATGGGGCGCGGCCGTCAAAAGGCAAAAGCTACCAAGCAGGCTCGGGATATTAAGTACTATTCCCCGAACACCGACTACTCTGCGCTTCAGCGTGAGCTCAAGAGCACTGAGGGTCGTGCACCGAGCCGTTTCTCGAGTGAGCCGGTCGAACCGGATTATTCGGCTTATGTGGATAAGTACGCGGACGATTTGGAAGACGACGACGACGAGGTTGACACCCGTCGAATCGGTTAGTTGTCGCCCACTGAACGTGCCGTAAGGCACTCAGTGGCGTGCCGCCGTCGTACCATTCACCACAGTGATCCGTACGGCTCTTCGGCTCTTCTTTTCCAGCACCCCGGGTGCTGACCTCAGATATTGGGCCCGTCAGGCCGCGCCGGCTTCCGGTGTGCCCTGACGGGCCTTTCTGTCGTCACTCCTGGGGCGTTTTGGCCCGCCGAATCGGCATCAGCGTCCGTGGCGGACCAGTGGCGGCCAGGAAAGCAAGGATGACTCGGTTGAGCACTTCCGGCTGCTCCAGGGGAAGCCCGTGCGAAGCTGCCGGAATCACCGCCAATTCGCCATTCGGCAGGGCCTCGTACAGGGACACTGTGTGCGGCAGCGTCACCAGGTCGTCGTCGCCCGCCACAACGAGCACCGGCATGCTGATCCGGGCGATGTCCGCCGTGGACAGGGTGGGCTCCGAAGCGACCATCCGGAAACTCTTGTTCATCACGACGTCCAGATGCCCGGGACCGTCCGGGGACCGCGCGATATAGGCTTTGCCAAGTTCCTGCGGCACGGCGGAGCCCGGGTCCAGCTCCACGGGGGCAATGCCCTCGAAGTGGTAGTTTGCGCCCACCACCACAAGCTTCCGCACCAGGTCCGGGCGGCGAAGCGCCACGATCAGTGCAATGATGCCGCCGTCGCTCCACCCGACCAGGTGGGCCGGCCCGCCCACCACTTTCTCCAGCACGCCGATCGTCTCGTCCGCCATGTCCGAGTAATGGAAGTCCGCGTCCGTGTCCGCGGTATAGCCGTGACCGCGCCGGTCGAAGGCCAGGACGCGGAAACCGTCCGACAGCCCCGGACCAATGCTGTTGAGCAGATCGTCGCTGTTGCCCAGGCCGCCGTGCAGCAGCAGGAGCGGCTCCGCGTTGCCTCCGCGGTCCTCCACCCAGGTGGGGTGCCCGTTAATGTCCACCCGGCCGGCCATGGCTCACTCCGTTCCGGCGGTCCTTCGGCGACTCGGCTGCGGCGGACCGTCTTAGCCGCCATTGTCCTCCTGCGGCGGGATGTTGTCAGTGCCGTAGCCCCGTACTAGGTTGATCGTGGGCTGTCCCGCTGCCGGTCCGGCGGCGGTTCGAATTTAGGGTCGAAGGGAAATGATTTTATGACCGGACGCACCACCTTCAACGCAGGCGAGATCTGCTGGACGGATCTGCAGACCAAGGATGTGCAGGCGGCAAAGGCCTTCTACGCCGCCGTGTTCGGCTGGCGCTTCGAGGACTTGCCAACACCGGACGGGCGCAGCTATTCCAAGGCCTATCTGGACGACGACCTCATCACGGTCATTGCGCCCCAGAACCCTCAGCAGGAGTCCTCCGGCACGGCGGCGCAGTGGAACATCTACTTTGCTGTCGCCGATGCCGGAGCCGTCGTGGACGAAACGCCGCATGCGGGCGGCACGGTGGAGTTCGGCCCCGAGGAGGTGGAGGACACCGGCGTCATGGTGTTCCTGGCGCCGCCCGGCGGCGGCACCACCGGGGTGTGGCAGCCGGGAACGCACACCGGTACGGCAAGGTACAACGAATCCGGCGCCCTTGCCTGGGCGGAACTGCTGACTCCCGAACCGCAGGCCGCCGTCGCCTTCTTCCAGCAGCTGTTCGGGCACGAGGTGACCGAATACCCGCAGGACGACGGCGGAACGTACACCACCCTGATGGTGGACGGCGCGGAGGTGGCCGGGATCGCGCCACTGCCGCTGGAGGACGAGGAAGATGACGAGGCGGCGGACGCGGGCGCGGACGCGGATGCGGGAGCAGGCGCGGGTGCCGACACTGAAGACCAGGCCCTAAAGGCTGGCTGGCAGGTCTACTTCGGCGTCGGCAGCATCGCGGAGGCGGTGGCCGCCGCGGTGGCCGCTGGCGCCGTCGTCCTGGTCGAACCGGAGCGGGACGGCGACGACGAGGACGCCGGCAGGGTGGCTACGCTGAGCGACCCGCAGGGCGGCATATTCAGCCTGCTGGAGGTTTAAACGCATCGAGTGCTCCGCAACTGCCGTTATGGACCTGCTAAACGGCGGTTGCGGAGCACTCGATGAGGGTTTAAAGGCCTTAGGCGTAGGAGTTCACCAGTCGGACTGCGCCGCCGTCAACACCCTTGGCGCCCTGGACGTAGTCCGGGCCGGACTTCACGATGGAGTCCGAGTTCTCCTCTACGGTGCCCATGATCCAGGACGGCAGGCCGCGGTCGTTAAGGCGGTTCACGGCGGCGTCCGCCGCCTCGGGGGAGACGATGGCCACCATGCCCACGCCCAGGTTCAGGGTGCGCTCGAGGTCGGCCAGCGGGACGTTGCCCAGCTCCGAGACCAGCTTGAAGATGGCGGGAAGTTCCCACGTGGCGCGGTCCACCGTGGCGATGAGGCCCTGGGGAAGGACACGGGCCAGGTTGGCCGCGAGTCCGCCGCCGGTGACGTGGCTGAAACCGTGGACTGCCTTGCCGGCCGCGGATCCGTTCACCGGGAAGGTGCGGGCCAGGTCCAGGCAGTCAGCTGCGTAGACGCGGGTGGGTTCGAGCAGTTCCTCGCCCAGCGTGCGTCCGAGTTCGGACACCTGGCGGTCCAGTGCCCAGCCGGCGTGGTTGATGACGCGGCGCACCAGGGAGTAGCCGTTCGAGTGCAGGCCGGAGGAGGCCATGCCGATCACCACGTCGCCGGCGCGGACGCGGTCCGGGCCCAGCAGGTCGGAGGCCTCAACAACACCGGTGGCTGCGCCGGCGACGTCGTACTCGTGCTCGCCCAGCAGGCCGGGGTGTTCGGCGGTTTCGCCGCCCACCAGGGCGGTGCCGGCCACGGAGCAGGCTGCGGCGATGCCGCGGACGATGTCCGCGATGCGCTCGGGAACAACCTTGCCGCAGGCGATGTAGTCCGTCATGTACAGCGGCTCGGCACCCACCACCACGATGTCGTCCACCACCATGCCCACGAGGTCGAAGCCGATGGTGTCATGGATGTCCATAGCCTGGGCGATGGCCACCTTGGTGCCCACACCGTCCGTGGACGTGGCCAGCAGCGGCCGCTTGTAAGTGAGGAGCTTCGAAACGTCGTAGAGGCCGGCAAAGCCGCCCACTCCGCCGATCACCGAAGAATTATGGGTGGCCTTGACGGCGTCCTTCATCAGTTCAACGGCGCGGTCTCCCGCTTCGACGTCAACACCGGCGGAGGCGTACGTGATGCCGGCGTTCTGGGCGGAGGAAGATGCGGAAGTCATACGGACTCTTTCTTGTCAGCGGTCAGACGGTCGGCGTCGGTCAGCAGGTTCTCGAACTCGGCGTCCGGTCCCGGGTCGCAGCCCGTGGCGCCGGGCTTGCCGGCCGGATCCTCGTCGGAGTCCACGGCTACGGCGGCGGATGCCGGGGCGCCGGCGGCGGATCCGGCAGCAGGGAGGCCGCCGAGGTCCGTGCGCTCCAGCAGGTTCTTGCCGAGCTTGTCCGCGCCGGGCAGTTCGATGGGGTACTTGCCTGTGAAGCAGGCGGTGCAGAGCCGCTCGCGCGGCTGACGCGTGGCGTCGATCATGCCGTCTTCGGAAATGTAGGCCAGCGAGTCGGCGCCGATGGCCTGGGAGATTTCCTCGATGGTGGCGCCGTTGGCGATCAGCTCTGCGCGGGAAGCGAAGTCGATGCCGTAGAAGCAGGGCCACTGCACGGGCGGGGAGGAGATCTTCACATGCACCGAGGCGGCACCGGCTTCGCGGAGCATCCGGACGATGGCGCGCTGGGTGTTGCCGCGGACGATCGAGTCATCCACCACCACAACACGCTTGCCGCGGATCACGGACTCGAGGGCGTTGAGCTTGAGCCGGATGCCCAGCTGGCGCAGCGTCTGGGAGGGCTGGATGAACGTGCGGCCCACGTAGGAGTTCTTCACGAAGCCGTGGGCGAAGGGAATGCCGGATTCCTCGGCGTAGCCCACGGCGGCCGGGGTGCCGGACTCCGGGACCGGGATGACGATGTCCGCTTCCTGGGTGTTTTCGCGGGCCAGCTGGCGGCCCATCTCCACGCGGGATTCGTACACCGAGCGTCCCGCGATGGCTGCGTCCGGACGGGCGAGGTACACGTACTCGAAAACGCAACCCGCCGGCGTCGGCTCCGCAAAGCGCTGGGACCGTACGCCGTCCTCGTCGATGGCGATGAATTCGCCGGGTTCGATTTCGCGGATGAAGCTTGCGCCCACAGTGGCCAGGGCCGACTGCTCGGAGGCGACAACCCAGCCGCGCTCCAGCCGGCCGAGGACCAGCGGGCGGATGCCGTAGGTGTCGCGCGCCGCATAGAGGGTGCCTTCGTCCATAAAGACGAAGCAGAAGCCGCCCTTGATCTTGGGCAGCAGCTCGATGGCTGTCTGTTCGAGGGACTTGCCCTCCTCGCCCTCCAGCAGCGCCGTGACCAGGGCGGTGTCCGAGGTGTTGCCCTGCTTCATTTCGCCGCTGAGCTGGCCGCCGTTGCGGTCGTTGATCATGGCGTTGAGCTCGGCAGTGTTGGTGAGGTTGCCGTTGTGGGCCAGTGCCACGGTTCCCGTGGCGGTAGCGCCAAGCGTGGGCTGGGCATTGGCCCAGTGGCTGGCGCCGGTAGTGGAATAGCGGCAGTGGCCGACGGCCAGGTGCCCGGTCAGGGTGTTCAGCGTGGTCTCGTCGAAGACCTGGGATACGAGGCCCATGTCCTTATAGACGTTGATCCGCTTGCCGTCGCTGGTTGCTATACCAGCCGACTCCTGACCGCGGTGCTGCAATGCATACAGCCCGTAATAGGTGAGTTTTGCTACTTCTTCACCTGGTGCCCAGACCCCGAAGACGCCGCAAGCGTCCTGAGGGCCTTTTTCGCCAGGGAGAAGATCATGAGAAAGTTTTCCATCGCCGCGTGCCACTGGTCGATTATCTCACGTGATGGGGTAGGACTTTCCCGGCCGCCCGATTATGACTGACGGCCGGCCTGGGGGCCGCTGTCCCCGCCGTCGTCCGGGTCGTTGCCGGAGTCGGTCTCCGGGACGGCCTCGACGACGGCGTGCTCGGCGCGGCGGACGCTGAGCCGGTCCAGCAGGAGGGCAACAATGGCGCCCAGAATCACGCCGCCGGCGCCGAAAAGGACCATAAAGAAGCCGAAGACGGAGCTGGGTTCGTAGCTCGGGTCCCCGGGCAGGGCAAACGCGATGACTGCCGCAACGATGATGCCCACGATTCCGCCGAGTATGAGGAACGGCACGTATTTGGGTGCCCGGCGCACGGTGATTTCGCGCCGTTCGGCGGGGGTGTCTTCAGAAGCCATGCCATCTAGCCTACTGCCCGGGGTTGAGTGGGTTGGCCGCCCCGGGCGTCCCCTAGCTGCCGCGGTACGTCGAGTAGGCGAACGGGCTGAGGAGCAGCGGCACGTGGTAGTGCTCGCCGGCGTCGGACACGGTGAATACCAGGTCCACTTCCGGGAAGAACGTGGCGGTGCCCAGGCCCTCGTAGTAGGCGCCCGTGGCAAAGTTCAGCCGGTAGGTCCCGGCCGGCAGGAGTTCCGGACCAAGGTCCTTCGCCCTGCCGTCCGCATCCGTGGTGCCCGAAGCAACGAGGTTCCAGCTGCCGCCGTCGCGCGCGTAAAGTACGACGGCGACGCCGGCAGCCGGGCGCCCGGCCCCGGTGTCCAGGATGTGGGTGGTCACCTGTGAAACGGTCATTCGCTGATCACTCCTTCGAGCCGGAGCAGGGCGATTTCGCGCAGCTGCTGGGCCACTATGGCGTCTTCTTCTTCGGCAGTGTGGTTGAGGCGCTCGTGCAGGGCTGCCAGGATTTCGGGAGCGGTCCGCCCGGCCGCACGGATCAGGAACACCCGGCCGAACTTTTGCTCATAGGCACGGTTGCCTTCGGCGAGTGCCGTGGTGATCGCCTGGTCCGCAGGATCCACGCCTGCCTGCTCCGAGCGGGACATGGAGGCCTCGGTGGTGGAAGCCGTGGGCCGTTCCCCGATCCGCGGGTGGTGGGCCATGGCGGCTTCCACCTCGTCGGGAGTGAACGGGCTGGCGGCGTTGCGGGCGAAGTCCAGCAGGGCCTCGCTGCTGGCAAACGGGCGTGCGTCGGCGATCTGGTCCACCCAGCGCCGGACGTCGATGCAGGGGCGAAGTGCCGCGGTGACTTCCGCGCGGTCCGCCCCGTTGAATACGGCAAGCTGCATGCTTGAACATCCCTCGTGCAAATGCTGGCATCCATGGCGTCGGCTATGCGGATAAGGGGCTGCCCCGATGCAGAGGGACGCACGGGCCATTCCCGGCCGCAGCGCACCACTACATTCCGCATCATGGAACTGTTATTTCAGCATGCGTAATAGTCAACCCGAAATTTGCGCTTGGTGTCAAGAGACTACAGGACCCCGGCTGGCGGCATCCGGCTCCGCTAGAATCCTGCTGGGGGGACTGCGGCGCCTGGCCGGCTGTCCTGATTGGTGAGAGGGACTCCAGTGGCTCAAGCAGATGGGCACAGCCTTGTTAGCGCTGACTTTGAACGGCGCTCAGTGCTGGGCGAATACGGACTATTGCCGAGAGACCCGGCGTCCGCCGCGGACGAAGGTGCCAGCGTCAGTGCCAGTGCCAGTGCCAGCGCCGCGCGGGCCCTGAACTTCCTGGTGGACCTGGCCGCGAAGCTTTGCGGAGTGCCGTTCAGCGTAGTCAACATCATCACTCCCGAGCAGCAGCTCCAGCTTGCGGCCGCGGGCCTGGAACCCGGGCTGTGCGCCCGGGAGGACTCGATGTGTGCCAAGGTATTCCAGCAGGGCCACACCACCGTTGTGCCGGATGCCAGCGATGATCCGAGATTTGCGGACAACCCGTTTGTGACCGGCGAAATTGCGAATGTCCGGTTCTATGCCTCCTCACCGCTGCGGACCAGTTCCGGCTTCGCCCTGGGCTCCCTGTGCGTCTTCTCCGACGCGCCGGCCACCATCTCCACCGAACAGACCGCCATGCTGGACGTCCTCGCGGCGCAGGTGGTCGAAGTGCTGGAACTGCAGCACCGCACGCTGCAGCTCCAACATGCCCTGGAGGAACTCGGGCGCAGCAACCGCAAGCTCGCGGAGTTAGCCGGACGCGTCAGCCACGACCTCCGCATCCCGCTCACCACCATCCTTGGCTACGTGGAACTGAGCGAGGACGACGACGACATCCGCCCGGACAGCCCGGCGGCCGGATACCTGCAGCGCATCGGCGGCAGCGGGCGGCGGATGCTCGCCATGCTGGACGACGTCCTCAGCTACTCCCAGGTGGGCGGCATGCTGCGTCCCCGGCCGGTTTCCCTGCAAAGGGCAGTGGCCGAGGCCGTGAGCGACCTGGGCGACGGATTCGGCGCCGGAGCCTCGCTGGAATGTGAGGACGCAGAAGTGGTGGCTGATCCGGCCCAACTACGGACGCTGCTGCAGAACCTGCTGGGCAATTCATCCAACTACCGCCGCCCCGAGCAGAAACTCAAGGTCCGGATTGACGCCGTGGACGATGACCGCGGTGTCATCGTCCGGGTGGCGGACAACGGCAAGGGCATCGGGGCAGCCGACCGTGAACGGGTCCTTGAACCGCTGGTCCGGCTGCATCGGCCCGGTGACGCCCCGGGTTCGGGCCTGGGGCTTGCGACGTGCGTGCGGATCGTGCAGTCGCACGGCGGCGAACTCTCGCTCACGGAAACGCCTGGCGGCGGGACAACTGTTTCGGCGCTTTTCCCGAAAGGCGGCCGGGATGAGTCCGCGTAGAGCCTTCCTCCGTGCTTCCCTCCTGTTGCTCGCCCTGTTGCTCTTCCTGCCTGCCGGAGCCGCGCAGGCGGCCGGGGCAGCCGCTTTTCCGGCGCAGCCCGCCAGTACAACGCCAGCCGGCCTAACAGCGCCGGCCGGCCTAACAGCGCCGGCCGGCCTAACAGCGCCGGCCGGCGTCCCGGCGTCGAACACTGCCGCCGGTGAGGACCTCGGGGCCGCACCCGGAAAGCCCCTCCTCGGTGCAGTGCTCGAATGGGGCGAGGACGACGCCGCCGGTTTCGCCGCCCGGCTGCAGGCCACTCCCGCGGTCCTCGGGCACGATGTTTCCTTTCCCGTCAAAGCCACGGAAAAGGCGTATCTGCGGGAGTTCCTGGCCCAAAGTGCGTCCTCCGGCGCCCACGCCCTGCTGACCGTGAACCCCGCGGTGCCCCTGACGGAGGTCACCGCGGACGCCGCCGACGACTTCGCCGGGCAGCTCGAGGAACTGGCGCAGGGCTTCCCCGGAAAGCTGCTGATCCGTTTCGCCCCGGACATGAACGCCAGCTGGGTTTCCTGGGGCCAGCAGCCGGGGGCCTACGTGCCGGCATACCGGGCCGTGGCCCGGGCGTTCGACGCAGAATCCAACGCGGTCATGGTGTGGCAGCCCTTCCAGGCACGGGACTATCCGTTCACCCGGAACCGCAGCGCCCCGGCACCCGGCACCGCCGGGTTCGCCGCGCTGGACACGAATTCCGACGGCGCCTGGAACGGTTCGGATGCACCCTACGCGCCGTACTACCCGGGCGACGACGTGGTTGACTGGGCCGGCCTGACGGCACTCCATGACGACACCGGCGGGGGAGCCGCCGTCAATACGTTGCCAAAGGACGGGGAGTTTGCCGCCCTGTTGAATGGAACGGCCCAGGGGGCCGCGTCTGCTGCGGACGGCGGTGTGGCTTCCGACGACGGCGATGCCAACTTCTACGAGTCCTACGCCGTGAAGCGGGACAAGCCGCTGCTGCTCCAGACTGCCGCCTACTACAGCCCGTCCGCGGGCGGGCCCTCGGAAAACGACATCAAGTCCGGCTGGTGGAAACAGGTGCTGGGCGACGCGGGGCAGGGGAAACTGGACCGGATTGCCGCCGTCGTCTGGGACGAGAAAACGGACGTGGGGGACGCCGGCAACACCATCATTGACTGGCGCCTGACCCGGAACGCGGACGTGGCGGCGGCCGCCGGCGCAGCCGTCAAGGAGTCCACGCTCACCACCGGTCCGGTCACCGCCACCGTTCAGGGGCTGGGCGGGTCATCCGGCAATGCCCTGGCGGGTGTTCCTGCGGCGGTCATGGCGGCCACACTGCTTGCGGCCGCGGTCCTGCTGTGGCTGGTGCCGGTCCGCCTGCGTACGGCCACGAACTGGACCTACTCGGACAAGTCCTCGCGGGATGCCCGGGTGGACCTGATGCGCGGCGTGGCCATCCTGTTCGTGGTGGTGAACCACGTGGGGATGACCTCGTTCTTCCAGCTGCTGACCCAGGAAACCATCGGCTTCGTGTCCGGTGCCGAGCTGTTCGTGCTGCTCTCCGGGCTTGTCCTGGGCATGGTCTACGGACCAAAGGCCCAGGACAATATCGGCCTCGTGGCGCAAAAGACCGGCAGGCGGGCGGGCAAGCTGTACGTCACGGCGCTGGCGGTAGTTGTCCTGGTGTTCCTGCTCAGCCTCATCCCGGCCTTCAACTCCGAGGTGCTGACCACGTTCACGGACCAAGGGACCGGCGGCGCCGGCAGGTCGGGAGCGGGCCGGACCTATGACCTCTACACCGGCATGCAGGGCCTGCTCCAGTTTCCCGTGTCCGGTGCCGTCATCCCCGCGGTGCTTCTCCTGCAGTTTGGTCCGTGGCAGTTCAACGTGATGGGGCTCTATGTGATCATGCTCCTGGTCAGCCCGCTGATCCTGCTGACCCTGGCCCGCGGCAAGGTGCTGTGGGTCCTGCTGGGCACCACCGCCCTGTACGCCGCCGGCACAGTGTTCCGTTTCCGGCTCCTGCCGTCGCAGTTCGAGGACTCCTTCCCGCTGCTGGTGTGGCAGGTCCTGTTTGTGCTGGGACTGGTGGGCGGCTACTACCGCCGGACCATCGTGGCCTGGCTGTCCGCCCACCGCTGGGTGGTGGGTGCCTGCGCGGCCGTCACGGTGGCCTTTGCGCTGATATCCTGGGCCAATCCGTACCTGGCCAACGAGTTCGACGTCCGGCTCGCCCTGACTTCGGACGCGAATTACCGCGCCGTCTATGACCGGTTCTTCGGCCGGACCTATCTGGAGCCCGGCCGGCTCCTGAACGTGCTCACCCTGCTGGTCACGGCCTACGCGCTGCTCACGGCCTACTGGAAGCCGATTGAACGCGCCGTGGGCTGGCTGCTGATCCCGCTGGGGCAGGCAACGCTGTACGTCTTCATCATGCACGTGGTGCTCATCGCGGTGGTTGCGAACATCCCGGCCCTGCAGCAGGGGAACATCTGGCTCAACACCGCCGCCTACGCCCTGATCGTGGGGCTGCTCTGGGTGATGGTCCGGACCAAGTTCCTGTTCCGCATCATCCCCACCTGAGAGCGTTTCTGGGTCAGCGTCGGGGTCAGCGGGCGGGGGCGGCGCCGCCGAGGCGGGCTGTGACCCGGTCCGCGGCCGCCTTGCAGGACTCCCCGAGGCGCTGCAGTGTGTCCGGGGAAACCCGGAAGCGGGGCGCCGGGATGAGGACCGCCGCCACGATGTCGCCGCGGTGGTCGAAGACGGGGGCGGCCAGGCCCACCTCGTCCAGGGATGACTCGCCGTAATTGGTGGCCCAGCCGCGCTTGGCAACGTCGCCCAGCCGGATCAGGTACGCCTCGAGGCTGGTTTCGTCCAGGCCGGGATGGGCAATTTCGCCGCTCCGGAGCAATACCCGCACGCGCTCGGCCGGCTCGGCCGCAAGGAACACCTGCACCGAGGCGCTGAGGGCATCCTTGTACCGCGCGCCCAGCGGAGTGGTGTGCTTGATCTGGTGGTGGCTGGCGATCTGCTCCACGCACATCGACTCCGACCCGTTCCACACCATGAGCGCGCTCGTTTCGCCGGTCTGCTCCGTAAGTTCGCGCAGCACGGGGTAGGCCACACGGCGCTCTTCGAGTTCGGCCAGCAGCGGTCCGGCGACGGCGATCAGGCCCAGGCCCAGACGGAACCTGCGGGTCTCCGGATCGCGTTCCACCAGGTGTTCCTGTTCGAACGTGGCCAGAATGCGGGAGACGGTGCTTTTGTGCAGCCCTACGCGGTTGGCTATCTCGGTGACGCCGAGCAGCGGCTCGTCAGCGGTAAAACTCCGCAGAACGGCGATGGCGTTGACGATGACCGACGTGCCTTTGGTGTCGCCGTTCGTAGTGGTTTCAGGAGTTTCTTCAGAGGTCATGGTGTCCACCATCATTCCGTATGAGAGCCCGAAAGCGGCGCCACGGATGACGTGGCGCCGCTTTGGGGTGTTGGCATTTTCGGTGCTGGTTAGGCCCCGATGATGTTGTATTCCGGGCCGAACGGGAACTTGGTGATGTTCTCCGCGCCGTCTTCCCCGACCACCAGGATGTCGTGCTCGCGGTAGCCGCCGGCGCCCGGCTCGCCGTCGAGGACGGTGATCATCGGTTCCATGGAAACCACCATGCCCGGTTCCAGCACGGTGTCGATGTCCTCGCGGAGTTCCAGTCCCGCCTCGCGGCCGTAGTAGTGGCTGAGGACGCCGAAGGAGTGTCCGTAGCCGAAGGTGCGGTTGGCCAGGAGGCCGTGGCCCACGTAGATCTCGTTCAGTTCAGCAGCGATGTCCTTGCAGACGGCGCCGGGCTTGATGAGTTCGAGTCCGCGCTTGTGGACCTCGACGTTGATGTTCCACAGTTCCAGCGAGCGGGCATCCGGTTCGCCGTAGAACAGGGTGCGCTCCAGCGCCGTGTAGTAGCCCGAGGTCATCGGGAAGCAGTTCAGCGACAGGATGTCGTGTTCCTGGATCTTGCGGGTGGTGGCCCAGTTGTGGGCGCCGTCCGTGTTGATGCCGGACTGGAACCAGACCCAGGTGTCGCGGATTTCGGAATCCGGGAAGGTCCGGGCAATCTCGTGGACCATGGCTTCGGTGCCGATCAGGGCGACCTCGTACTCGGTGATGCCGGCCGTGATGGCGTTGCGGATGGCCTCGCCGCCGAGGTCGCCGATGCGTGCACCGTGCTTGATGACCTCGATCTCTTCTGCGGACTTGATCATCCGCTGGCGCATCGCAGCCTGGGCCACATCCACCAGGGTGGCGCCGGCGAAGGCGGCCTGGATCTTGTTGCGGTTATCCAGCGGCAGCGAATCGTCCTCGACGCCAAGGCGGCGGGGGTTGATGCCGCGAGTGCGCAGCACTTCCTGGATGGCGAAGATGTAGTTGTCCCGGCGCCAGTCCGTGTAGACGATGTTGTCGCCGAAGCTGCGGCGCCAGGGCATGCCGGCGTCGATGTTGGCGGTGACGGTGACGGTGTCGTCCTTGGTGACAACCATGGCGTAGGAGCGGCCGAAGGTGGTGAAAAGGAAGTCGGAGTAGTACTTGATCGAGTGGTAGCTGGTCAGGACAACGGCGTCCAGATCCTTTTCCGCCATGATGCGGCGCAGGCCCGCGATGCGGCGCTCGAACTCGGTATCGGAGAATGTCAGTTTGACCTTATCGCCGTTCTTGAGGACTTTGAGTCGCTCCAGTTCGGCGACGGAGGTTGCGTTCTCGGATGCTGTGGTGGTCATTGTGGTGGTGCCTTTCTGTGGTGCAGTTACTTTGAGGTGGGAGGAAAGTCTTTATTCGTGGCGCAGCGGCTCTTTGCAGGTTTCCCTGGAGAGCGCGACGGCGATCAGGGAGATGACTGCCGCAGCGACGAGGTACCAGGCCGGCGCCAGGTCGCTGGCGGTGGCGGCGATCAGGAGCGTTGCCATGAACGGGGCGGTGCCGCCGAAGAGCGCGTTGGAGAGGTTGAAGCTGACCGCGAAGCCGCTGTAGCGGACGCGGGTGGGGAACATCTCGGCCAGGAAGCTCGGAAGCGTCCCGTCGTTGAGCGTGAGCATGGCGCCCAGCAGGATCTGGACCAGGACAATCACCAGGAAGTTGCCGGTTCCCAGAAGCGCGAACGCGGGCACCGTCAGCAGGATGAAGCTGACGGACGCGGCAATGAGTACCTTCTTGCGTCCGTAACGGTCCGACAGCATCCCCGTCAGGAAGATGAAACCGATGTACGTCACCAGTGCGACGGTGGTGGCAAGGAATGATTCGGTCTCACCGAGGCCCAGCTCCGAGGACAGGTAGGTGGGCATGTAGCTGAGGATCACGTAGAAGCCGACGGCGTTCAGCAGCACGGCTCCGACGGCCTGCAGCAGCTGCCGCCAGTGGTTCCGGAACAAGCTTGAAACAGGTGCCTTGACGGCATCGTCCTCCGCAGCCATCTCGCGGAATACGGGGGTGTCCTCCAGCTTGGTCCGGATGTACCGTCCGATCAGACCCATCGGGGCGGCCAGCAGGAACGGCAGCCGCCAGCCCCAGCTTTGCATCGCATCGGAACTGAGCAGCATAGTCAGCAGGCCCGCCAGCAGGGAGCCAAGCAGCAAGCCTGCTGCGGTGCTCGCGGGAACCACCGCGGCGTAGAGGCCGCGCTTGTTGGCCGGGGCGTACTCGACGAGGAAGGCCGACGCTCCGGCGTACTCGCCTGAGGCTGAGAAGCCCTGGACCACCCTGATGATCAAAAGCAGGACCGGAGCCCAGAGGCCGATTGTGGCGTAGCCCGGAATGAGGGCTATGCAGAACGTCGCACCGGACATGATCAGGATGGACAGGGAGAGGGCCGTGCGCCGTCCCACCCTGTCACCGATATGGCCCCAGACGAACCCGCCGAGCGGGCGCACCAGGAATGAAATTGCGAACAGGGCGAACGTCAGCAGCAGCCCGGTCTGGGGATCTGATTCAGGGAAAAAGACGGTGGCGATCGTGACGGCCAGGTAGCCGTAAACGGCGTAGTCGAACCATTCAACGAAGTTGCCGATGAAGCTGGCCGCGATGACCCTGCGGCGCGTGTCCCTGCTGACACCGTCGTCAGCAGGTTGGAAATTCTGGCCGCTCAACGTACTGCGGCCGGCGGGACGGCCCTCATGCATGCCATCCGGCTCTGCCTCCAGGCCTCCCGCAAGAGCGGGAGAGGAAGTTTCGTTACTCATGTATCCACCAAGTTGTTGGGGTTGCATTCAGCGCAACGCTGTTGCACCAGATTAGACGTGACATGTAACACAGTCAATACCTGCGGGTTTCAGATTCTTGAACATTGGGATCCAAATTGCGCCCAAGGGGATGAATCAGCGCCCGGTTGATGGAAATATGTTGCATTGAAAGCGACGCTGTTGCAGAAACCTTGCCTGCCGATAAGAATCTGGAGCGCTGCCGCCTATCGCCCTTCGGCGATCTGTTGACACGCCGTGTGGCGGCTGTCATATTGCCAGTACGCGCTTTGTGCATCGTGTTGTGTAATACGCAATTCAGCGGACCTGACTCCAGGGTGTGCAGGCCGGCTTCCCGATCCAAGGGGCGGCGTTCCCCGCCGGGTCCTCACGACGCACAAGGAGACGTTGCAGAATGACAGAGAGCACCGGCGTCGTGTTCCGGCTGTTCAGCACGTACCGCCTCGCCGTCCACCGGGGCGGCGTAATCTTCGTCGGTCCAGTCGCGATTGTCGGGGCACTGCTCTACCGTCTGAAGTTCAGACACCGGACGGGCATCCTGGCAGGGCGTGCGGCGGCGCCGTCCGCACGGAGGAAGCCGTCCGCGCGCGGGAAGCAGCGCACACCGTAGTGCAGGCCCGACTGCACGAAGATTTGGAACCGCAACGAGTCAGCTAGATTGGCAACGGGTGCCGTTGCCAACGAGTCCCCCCGGGCTCAGGAGAGGAACACACAAATCATGGTTCACAAAGTAAAAGCCGTCATCGCCAAGGAAAAGAACGCTCCGGTCTCCGTGGAGACCATCCTGGTGCCGGATCCCGGCCCGGGCGAGGCGCTGGTGGATATCCTGACCTGCGGCGTTTGCCACACGGACCTGCACTACAAGCAGGGTGGAATCACCGACGATTTCCCCATCCTGCTGGGCCACGAGGCCACCGGTGTGGTCAGCGCCGTCGGACCGGACGTCACCGAAGTGGCCCCCGGCGACCGCGTGATCCTGAACTGGCGTGCCGTGTGCGGCGAATGCCGCGCCTGCGCGAAGGGCCAGCCGCAGTACTGCTTCAACACACATAACGCGACGCAGAAGATGACGCTTGAGGACGGCACGGAGCTCTCGCCCGCGCTGGGCATCGGCGCCTTTGCGGAGAAGACACTCGTCGCCGCCGGGCAGTGCACCAAGGTCGACGACGACGCCGATCCCGCCGCCGTCGGGCTCCTCGGCTGCGGTGTGATGGCAGGTATCGGCGCTGCCATCAATACCGGTGAGGTCAAGCGCGGCGAATCCGTCGCCGTCATTGGCTGCGGCGGCGTGGGCATCGCCGCGATTGCAGGCGCCAAGCTGGCCGGCGCTACCACGATCATCGCGGTGGACATCGACGCCAACAAGGTGGAAATGGCCAAGTCCCTGGGCGCCACGCACGGTGTCGACTCCAGCAAGGAAGATCCCATCGAGGCCATCCGTGCACTCACCGGAGGCAACGGCGCCGACGTCGTGATTGAAGCGGTGGGCCGCCCCGAAACGTACAAGCAGGCCTTCTACGCGCGCGACCTCGCCGGCCGCGTGGTGCTGGTGGGCGTTCCGACGCCGGACATGAAGCTCGAGCTCCCCCTGCTGGATGTATTCGGCCGCGGCGGTTCCCTGAAGTCCTCCTGGTACGGCGACTGCCTGCCGTCCCGTGATTTCCCGATGCTCGTGGCGCAGTACAAGCTGGGCAACCTGGACCTGGACGCTTTCGTCACCGAACGGATCACCATCGACCAGGTGGAGGAGGCGTTCGCCAGGATGCACGAGGGCAAGGTGCTGCGGTCCGTGGTGGAAATCCACCCGGGCGCTGAAACCGTCACCGCCGCTGAGACCGCCCCGGAAGCGGCGTCGGTATGAGCGTCACCATCGAAAACCTGGTCACCTCGGGAACGTTTTCGCTCGACGGCGGCACCTGGGACGTGGACAACAACGTCTGGATCGTGGGGAATGAGAACGAATGCGTGATCATCGACTCCCCGCACGATGCCGCTGCGATCATCAACCAGGTCCGCGGCCGTAAGGTCCTGGCCATCCTGCTCACGCACGCCCACAACGACCACATCGGGGCCGCCCGGGCCGTGGCCGAGGCCGTGGACGCGCCGATCTACCTCCACCCGGACGACCTGGTGCTGTGGGAACAGGTCTATCCCGACGTCAAGCCGGACCGCTACCTCGCGGACGGCGACGTCTTCCAGGTGGGCGGGGCCACCCTGCGCGCACTGCACACCCCGGGACACTCGCCGGGATCCACCTGCTTCCACCTCGAGGATGAAGGGACGGTCTTCACCGGAGACACGCTGTTCAACGGCGGACCAGGTGCCACGGGCAGGTCCTACAGCGACTACCCCACCATCCTCGACTCCATCCGGCAACGGCTGCTGACGCTGCCTGCCGCCACGGTGGTCCGCACGGGCCACGGCGACAACACCACCATCGGTGCGGAGCGCGAGACGCTGGCCCGGGTAAACCAGTGAATCCCCTCAAGCTCGGCCCGCAGCCGGCGCCGGTCGAGGACATCAACGAGGACAAACTCGAAGTCCACAAGCCGAAGACTGAGGCCGCGGGGGTCAAGGCCGTCATGGTGGCACTTGAGCGTGCCGTCGCGCAGGCAGGCGTGACCCGCACGGCGCAGTCCCTGCTGCGGCTGAACCAGCAGGGCGGATTCGACTGCCCCGGCTGCGCCTGGCCGGAGTCGGCCACGAAGCGCAAAGCGGCCGAGTTCTGCGAGAACGGCGCCAAAGCGGTGGCCGAGGAGAACACCCTCCGCACGGTCGGCGCCGAGTTCTGGGCCAGGCATTCCATCGCCGAGCTTTCCGGAAAGACGGAGTACTGGCTGGGCAACCAGGGCAGGCTCAGCGAGCCGGTGGTGATCCGCGAAGGCGAGTCCCACTATTCGCCGATCTCCTGGGCGGAGGCCTTTGACCTGATCGGTGAACACATCCGGGCCTCCACCCCGGACCGCTGCGTGTTCTACACCTCCGGGCGCACGGCGAACGAGACTGCGTTTATGTACCAGTTGTTCGCCCGCGCCCTGGGCACCAACAACCTCCCGGACTGTTCCAACATGTGTCACGAATCCTCGGGTTCGGCGCTGAACCCGACCATCGGCATCGGCAAGGGGACCGTGTCCCTGGAGGACATCCACGATTCCGAGCTCATCTTCGTGGTGGGGCAGAACCCCGGCACCAACCACCCCCGGATGCTCTCGGCCCTGAAGGAGTGCAAGGACAAGGGCGGCAAGGTGGTGGCGGTCAACCCGCTGCCGGAGGCAGGGCTGTTCAACTTCAAGGATCCGCAGACCGTCTCGGGTGTGGTGGGCGGCGGGACGCCGCTGGCGGACGAGTACCTGCAGATCAAGGTGGGCGGTGACCTGGCACTGTTCCAGGCGCTGGGCCACCTGCTCCTGGTGGAGGAGGAACGCAACCCGGGCACCGTCGTCGACCGTTCCTTCATCGACGCGCAGACCGACGGGTTCGATGCCTACCGCGAGGCCCGCGGTGAGCTGGACTGGGCGGAAACTGAGAAGGCCACCGGCCTGTCCCGCGAGCAGATCGAAACCGTTGCCGGGATGCTGATCCGCTCCAAGGCCACCATTTTCTGCTGGGCCCTCGGTGTAACGCAGCAGCCGCACTCGGTGGACACCATCAAGGAAATGGTGAACGTCCTGCTCCTGCAGGGGAACTTCGGCAAGCCCGGCGCGGGCGCCTGCCCGGTCCGCGGACACTCGAATGTCCAGGGTGACAGGACCATGGGCATCTGGGAAAAGCCGAAGGAGTGGCTGCTCGAGGCGCTGGACAAGGAGTTCGGCATCCAGTCCCCGCGCCATCACGGCTACGACGCTGTCGAGTCGATGGAAGCTTTTGAGCGCGACGAGGTGGACGTCTTTGTCTCCATGGGCGGCAACTTCTCCCTCGCCTGCTCGGACACGGAGACGCTGGAAGCGGGCATGCAGCGGATCGGCCTGACGGTGCACATCTCCACTAAACCGAACCGGTCCCACGTGGTGCACGGACGCACCTCGCTGATCCTGCCCACGCTGGGACGGACTGACAAGGACGACAAGCACCCGGGGGGTGCGCAGTTCCTGTCCGTGGAGGACTCCATGTCAGTGGTCCACTCCACCCAGGGCCGGCTGGCGCCGGTCTCCGACCACATGCTGGCCGAGCCGGTCATCGTGGCCCGGATGGCCGAGGCGACCTTCGGCGAAGGCCATTCCGTGGACTGGAAGGCCATGGCCGAGGACTATGACGTGGTCCGTGACCACATCTCCCGCGTCCTGCCGGGGTTCGAGGACTTCAACACCCGGGTCCGGACCAAAAACGGTTTTGTGCTGCCCAACCCGCCGCGCGACACCCGGTCCTTCAAGACGGACATCGGCCGGGGCCGCTTCACGGTCAGTCCGCTGGAATACCTGACCCCGCCGGAGGGCCACCTGGTGCTGCAGACCATGCGCAGCCACGACCAGTACAACACGACGTTCTACGGGCTGGACGACCGGTACCGCGGGATCTCGGGCGGCCGGCGCGTGATCCTGGTCCACCCGGAGGACCTGGCCGAGCTCGGCTTCCAGGACCGGGACCTGGTGGACGTGGTCAGCACCTTCCGCGGGCACGACCGGCAGGCGGACATGTTCCGCCTGGTCGCGTACCCGACCGCGAAGGGCTGCGCGGCCGCGTACTTCCCCGAAGCCAACGCCCTGGTCCACAAGGAGAACGTGGCACGGGAGTCGAACACCCCCGGCTTCAAGGCCATGTTCGTCCGCTTCGTGCCGCACCTGGCGGAGACCGTAACGCACCATGAGGGCGCGGCTGCGCAGCCTGCTGCGGCGCTGGCCGGTCCGGCGGCCGGCTAGGCCGCTAGCCGATCCCGAGCACCGCCCACCCGAAGCCGGGCAGGCTGACAACGTTCCGTTCAGGACGCTGGCGGCCCTGCCCGGCCAGCAGTGTGCCTGCCCCGGACGGCACGGGCAGGTCCGCCGGCGTGGCCGAAAGGTTCAGCGCGACTGTCAGCGCACCGCCGTCGCCTGTTTCGCCGTTGTCCGCACCGCCGTCGTCCCTGGCTTGGTAGACGAGGTGCTCGTTGCTGAGCGTCAGCACGGTGGTGCGCGCCCGGTGCAGCCAGGCGTGCCGCCGCCGGAGGCTGATCAGCTCCTGGTGCAGGTGGTAAACGGGCCAGCCGGCCGCTGCCAGTTCCGCGGGGCCGGCGGGGAACGCCGGACGGACGGCGTCATCGCCGCCGGCGCGGTCCTCCTTGACGCCGCGGAAGGCCTGCTCATCGCCGTAGTAGATACTGGGCGTCCCACCCACCGTCAGCAGGACAGTGAGTGCAAGCGCCAGCTGGTCCGGGTTGTCCAGCTTGCTGGCCAGGCGGGTGACGTCGTGGTTGCCCACAAACGTGAGCGGCACAAAGCTGTCCAGGAACCCGTTGTGGCGCTCCAGGGCGGACGCGAGTTCGTAGAAGTTGGCATCGTTGAGGGAACTCCAGACCGCCTTCCACAATTCGTATTGGGTCACCGAATCCAGGGTGCTCCGCTCCACCTCTTCGGCGAAGTCGCCGTGGATGTACTCGCCCACGAAGTAGGCCTCCGGAAAGTCGCGGCGCACCTCCGCCAGCACCGGCGCCCAGAACGACGCCGGCACGGCGTACGCTGCGTCCAGCCGCCATCCGTCCGCACCGCGGCCCAGCCAGTGCTTCATCACGTCCGTGACCAGGGCGCCAACCGCGGGTTCGTCGTGGTTGAGCGCCACCAGGTGGTGGTGGCCCTCGAAGTCGTCGTAGCCGGGCTCGGTCCCCGGCGTCCACCCGGACTCCGGCCACTGCAGGCGGAACCATGAGGCGCCGGGAGCGCCGGGCCCTTCGGTGAGCACGCGTTGGAAGGGCCCGAAACTGCGGCCCACATGGTTGAAGACGCCGTCGAGCAGGACCTTCAGCCCGCGGGCGTGGCACTGGACAATGAGCTCGTCGAAGTCCGCGTCGTCGCCCAGCCGGGGGTCGATGCGGAAGTAGTCCGTGGTGTCGTAGCCGTGGGTCTCCGAGGCAAAGACCGGCCCCAGGGCCAGCCCGGAAGCTCCGAGTTCCACGACGTAATCGAGCCAGGGAACCAGCTGGCCGAGCCGGTGGACCGAGGGCCGGTCCGCGGGCCGGTCCGCAGCGCCGGCCGAAGGCTCCGCGCCTACGAAGCCGATCGGGTACACGTGCCACCAGATAGCGTGTTGGACCCAGTCCGGTTCCGTCATCGAGATCCACCTTTCGTCGGTTTCCCAACATACTCCGTCAGCCCGCCGGCCGGGTCTTGAGCAAATCCTTGCAGAGCCTTGAGCGGACGCTGAGCTGCCTTCGCCACACTCGAAGGAAGCACTCAACGACATGGGTCGGCGCACTGGGGATGGTGAAGGTCCACATGGAAAGAATTCACAGCGGGGAGAAACTGCTGGGCGACGCCATGGCGCGAGCCGCCGTCCGCCTGATGCAGCAAGCGCCCGGCTACAAGAAACGGGCCGTCCACCACCTGAAGCACGTTTGGAAGGTCTATGCCCTGTCCCGCGCCCTGGCCAAGGCGCTCGAAGACTCCCGGGAGGCCTCCAGCTGGCCCGGTGACAGGCTCCAAGTGGGCACGCACATGTCCAGAAGGGTGGAGCTGATCACCCGCCGGCTGAAACGTGAAACCGACGTCTACGCCGCAGGCTGACCCCCGCACAGGCCGCCCGCCACCCGAGCCACCCGCCGTCGTGACCCTGTTTAAACCGCGAACGACGGCGACACTCCGGACTTGCCGGTGTGTCGCCGTCGTTCTGGCGTAGTACAGGGTCAGGACGGCCGGTGGGCCGATCCTGTCGAGACAGGGAACTCGCCCGATCACCGGTTTGGTGTCTAGTGCCCGGTGTAACCCATTTTTCCGCTGATGACCAGGCCGGCGTCCCGGAGGCCCTGGATCAGGCCGGGAGTGTTTTCCGGGTCGAAGCGGAACGAAGGGCCGGAGATGCTCACGGCCCCGATGACCGTTCCAGCATGGTTGCAGACCGGGACGGCTATGGCGGTGAGACCGATCTCGAACTCCTCGTGGACCACCGCGTAGCCGTCGCGGGACACGTCGAGGAGTTGCTTTTCAAGTTCCTTGCGGCTGGTGATGGTCCGCTGTGTCCGGGCTGCCAGGCCCGTTTTCTTCAGGATCCGCTCCCGTTCATCGGCCGGCAGGGCTGCCAGGAGCACCTTGCCGCTGGAGGTGGCGTGCAGGGGTGTAAGGCTGCCCACCCAGTCATAGGTGGCCAGCGTGGACGGCCCCATGGCCTGGTCCACGTTCACCGCATAGTTGGAACGAAGCACCGCGAGATTGACGGTTTCCTTGAATTCCTCGGCCAGGCTTTCGAGCACCGGGCGTGCCTCCCGCACCAGGCTCAGCCTGCCCGGAATGGAACTGGCCAGGCGGAGGACGCCAAACCCCAGCTGGTACTTTCCCCGATCACTGTTTTGGTGCACCATCTCCCGGGTCACCAGCGAGCCGAGCAACCGCGAGACGGTGGACTTGTGAACGCCCATTTCTTCGGCAATCTCGCTGACTCCGGCATGGCCGTCACGGGCAAGGATCTGCAGGATCTGGAGGGCGCGGTCCACTGACTGGACACCTCCGCCTTGGATATCCGGATCCTTGTCAGTCCCTAGTTCGTCTCTTGCAGCCATCAGAGATGCTCCCGTGTTGTTGCCGTGACCGGAGGTCAGGCTCGCCCTTGTCCCACCTGATTCCCAATTCTGATCCTAGACTGAGGCGGGCGCGCGGACGTCATCACGCGGCTTTGTGTTAGCTGCCCGGGCGTCGGATTCGCAGGGGAGATGCCAGCCGTTGCGAGGACGGGAATGCCGGGGAGGGGCGGCCTGCGGCTACAGTTCCGGGCGCCAGGGGAGACCCAATGCTGCCACCTGCTCGCCCCGTTGAGCCCCGCGCGGAGGGATTACCAAGAAGCCGTCTGCGGCAGCCAGCCCGCGCAGCATTCCGAGCCCGGCGTAGGGTGCCGGAACCGCGAGGCCGCTGATCCAGCGGAACGGCATGAGCCGGGTGGAGGCAGGGTGGGCGGAGATCGTCGCACCGCAGGGTACCTGGGTGGTCTCGGCCAGCGGCTGATGGCCGAGTGCGGCCAGAAGGGGACCTCCAACAGTGAAGAGTGCCATCAGGGCTGCCAGCGGGTCGCCGGGAAGTCCGATGATGAACCGCCCGTTGGGAAGTTTGGCCAGGGCTGCGGGGTGGCCCGGCCGCACGGCCACGCCGTCGATGAGGAGCCGTCCGCCAAGGGCGGCGATGGCATTCCGGAAATGGTCCGCACCGAAGCGTCCGGTCCCGCCGGTGGTCACAACGACGTCGGGCCACTGGGCCATCGGCGCTTCTGCGGCGCCCAGCCCTGTAAGCCATTCCTCGTAGGAATCGCCGATGCGGACCAGCGGTCCAGGAGTGCCCCCGAGCATGCCGATGACGATACCGAGCGGGGGCCCGAACGCATCCCTGAGCTGCTCGGCTGCAGGGACCCGGGAAGTCACCACCTCCGAACCGCTGACCAGTATTTTGACCAGTGGCTTGCCTCGTACTTCCAGCCGATCGAAGCCGGCAACGGCCGCCAAAGCGACATGGGCGGGATTCAGGGTTGTCCCTGCGGCAATCAGCACCTCGCCGGCCGGTGCGCTGCCGTCCACCATCAGGCCGGCCTGGCTGCTCCCGAGCGGCATCCCCGGTTCCCTAAGCACCCGGGGACCATCATCGCAGGCTGCCCAGCCGTCCATTGCGGACGAAGCGTAGTGTGGCATCTCTTGCAAGGTGATGAGGTCGGCGGCCAGGGTTCGTCCGTTCGCCTCGCCAAGCGGGACGCGCTCCAGTCCGAGGGGGCGGGCGCAGTCGAAAGCCAGGCGGCGTGCTGCCGCCCAGGTGTGATCGCCGACGGCGGGCCGCCCGCCGTCTGATCCCGGCCCGCCGACGATCGCAAGGGTTTGAGCTGCCACTGGGTGCTCCCTCGTTGGTTAGATGGTTGGGCGGGCCTGTTGGTTCCCGAAGACGGGGCTCTGGTCACGCCATGTTGACCGTGATGATGTCCCCGTCCGCGCGAAAGAACATGCGGCGGCCGCGCCCCAGCGATAAGACGAGCCATACGATGGCGCCATCCTCGGTGACTTCGTCAATCCAGCCTGAACATGGGACTGTGAGACCCTCCAGCACTGTGACGAAATCACCCGGGATGAGCGCGGTCCAGTCTGTCACCACCTTGGTGCCGCCCACGGCGGGATCCGCGGCGCGGGGTGATGTCGCGACGCCGGTCATGATGCAAACACCGTCGTCCGGGCGGTGCGGGACTGTTCCCGCGCCGCTTCGGCGGCGTGGAGCAGCAGCAGCGCTGTTGTAACGGAGCCCACACCGCCGGGGACCGGCGTTAGCGCGGCAGCTACCGGGCGCACGCTGGTGCCGTCCACATCGCCGGCGAGTGAGCCGTCGGAAAGCACATTGGTCCCCACGTCGATGACCACGGAATGTTCGGAAACGTCGTCCCCTGTGATCAGGCCGGTGCGGCCGGCGGCAACAACCACGACGTCGGAAGTTTTTGTGTACCTCCGCAGCGGACCGGACCTGGAGTGGCAGACGGTGGTGGTGGCGTCCTTCTGCAACAGCAGCAGGGCCAGCGGCTTGCCGACCACCGTGGAACGGCCCACAACCACCACGTGCCGCCCGGCCACCGGAATTTCAAAGTAGTCCAGCATTTCGACGACGGCGCGTGCCGTTGCTGGCGCGAAGGCGCGTTCACCCACGGCCAGGAGCCCCAGGCTCAGCGGGCTTGCGCCGTCGATGTCCTTGGCCGGGGAAATGTGCTTGGCCAGTTCCTCGGTCTTCACGCCGGGAGGCAGGGGAGTCTGCAGAATGATTCCGTTGACGGACGGCTCCGCGCTGAGGTCCTTCAGCACGGCGATGAGCACCTGTTCGGTGGCGTCATGGCCCGCGTCGATGATCCTGCAGCCGATGCCGGCGTTTTCCGCGGCGCGCTCGATGGAGCGCACATACCAGTGTGTGGAGCTGTCCTCCGTGGCAACCACGACGGCGAGGGTTGGAGCCGATCCCTCGTCGGCCAGGGCCTTGGCTTCGGCCCGGGCCTTCTGCTGGATCAGCTTGGCAAGAGGCTTGCCGGAGAGCACGGATGCGTCGGCCAGCCCCAGCGCTTCGCCGATGAGCTCGTCGGCCGGGGCCGCACCACCGCCGGGCGTGGGCTGCTGCGATGCAAGCCTGCCGTGGGAGTCGATAGTTTTTTCTGAACCGATCATTTGTCCATTCCTGGCTGCTAGGGGCTGGGCGGAAAGGGTGCCGTGTGTTCCCGAGGGGCTTTGCGTGCTGGTTGGCCGCCCAGCACGGTCACGAGGCTTGGCCGCAGTGGCGTACCTGCTGTCTACCGGAACCCGATGGAAGCGATAGATATATGGCTAATAACCTTATTGATATATCAGTGATTCTGGCAAGCGTATACTGGCGAGCCGGCGCGGTCAATAGCCGGTTTTGGCCGCCAGCACTGACCAGACAAAAGGCTGTGTCCCCGTCGCTGACTGCGACGGGGACACGTGCGGGTGCGCGACGCGCACGAGCCGGTGGAGAATGCGTGCCGGTTAGGCCCGGGCAGCTCCCGCCGAGGCTTCGGCGCGCTGCTCGAACGGCGTCTCGTCCCATTCGATGAAGGGATCGTTGTCCTGGGCTGCGATGAGCGCGTGCGCTTCGGCTGCGGTGTCCACACTCGGCATGGAGCCGGGCAGCGGGCGGCGTGCAGATTCCTTCAGGAAATAGATGGCGATCGCGCCGATCACCGATGTCGCCATTAGATAGTACGCGGGGGCCATGTCGTCGCCCGTGGCCTCAATCAGGCCCTGCACCAGGAAGGGCGTTGTCCCGCCAAAAATGGCAACGGAGAAGTTGTAGGCGATCCCCATGCTGCTATACCGGCACGAAGTGGGGAACAGCGCCGGCAGCGCCGAGGCCAGGTTGGCTACGTAGAACGTCACGGGGAAGGCGACCAGGGACAGTCCGGCCAGGGTCGACCAGATCTCGCCCATCCCGATCAGGAGGAACGCGGGGACGGCAAACAGGATGGTGCTTCCGGCTCCGATCCACAGCACCGGGCGGCGCCCGATGCGGTCCGAGAGCTTCCCTGTGAGCGGAATGCACAGCGACATCACCACCAGCACGGGAATGGTCAGCAGCGTGCCGTGCACCGGGTCATAGCCCTTGGATTCGGTCAGGTATGTCGGCATGTAGGACGTCAGGGCGTAGCCCACGGTATTGGCCGCGCCCGCGAGAATCATGGCCAGCACGATCGGGCGCCAGTAGGTCCTCATGACGCCCAGCGGACCGCCGGCAACATCCTTGTCGCCCGCGGCAGCTTCGACGGCGGCCCCCTCCTGCGCGTCCAGGGTTGCCTGGAACTGGGGCGATTCCTCGATCTTGTTCCGGAAGTAGATTGCAACCAGGCCCAGCGGCCCGGCCACCAGGAACGGGATCCGCCAGCCCCAGTCCTCCATGGCCGCCTGCCCCAGGGTGACCTGCAGGATGGACACCGTGGCAGCGCCCAGGGCAAATCCGATGTAGGAGCCCATGTCCAGGAAGCTGGCGAAGAACCCGCGCCGCTTGTCCGGCGCGTATTCGCACACGAAGGTTGTGGCGCCGGCGTACTCGCCGCCCGTGGAGAATCCTTGCACGAGCTTCAGGAGCACCAGCAGCGCGGCCGCCCAGATGCCAACTTGTGCGTACCCCGGCAGGAGGCCGACGGCGAAGGTGCTTGCCGCCATCAGCATGAGGGTCGCTGCCAGCACCTTTTGGCGGCCCACCTTATCGCCCAACCAGCCGAAGACCATGCCGCCGAGTGGGCGGGCGATAAACGTTGCGGCAAAGGTGCCAAGCAGGAACAGGGTCTGGACGCCCTTGTCTGCCTCCGGCAGGAATACGGGTCCCATGGTGGTGATGAGATAGCCGAACACGCCGACGTCGTACCACTCCATGGTGTTGCCCACGATGGTGCCGCCGAGGGCCTTCTTGAGCATCCGCTGGTCCACGATGTTGATGTCGGACATCGTGAGCCTGCGGGAGTTCTGTCTGTCTTTGCTTCTTTGAGCGGTTGTTATGTCACCTTTGTTTGTCATAAAGGTTTCCTTACTGAGTATTGGCGGGGCTTCGATGCAGGGTGCCTGCGCAGGCCCCGCGGACAGGTTCGGTGGGTCCTCGGAGGTCAGGGCCATAAAGGCGCAGTCCAGGACCATGACTTTCTACGAAGGGAACTGGCACGCCGGGTGAGGACCGGATCGGTAGTTGCCTTCGTGTTCCGCAGTGATCAACAAGGTTCAGCTTATGCAACAGAGTGCGGTAGCTCACAGGCGTTGTCAAGAATATGACCTGACCCCTGCAGCGGACGTTCGAACGCTCCCGCCATACCCCCACCCGTTCGGGTAGGCGAAACCGTCCGATCATGCAGTGGCATCAGTCCGGGCCTGGGGGGAGGATGGCAGGAAGCATTCGAATGGGCTCGGAACCGCTGCGGGGCCGGCGGTCAGCGCAGGTCGCGGCGCATCAGCACGCGCGGGAAACCGTTGAGGACGGAGTCGGTGTCCGCGGCCTTGGTGAAGCCTGCCTTCTCGAAAAGCCCGCGTGTGCCGACATAGGCCATCGTCAGATCCACTTTCCTGCCCTGGTTATCCACCGGGTAACCCTCAATGGCGGGGGCGCCGTATGAGCGCGCAAACTCGACCGCGCCCTGCAGCAGCTGATGGGAGATCCCCCTGCCGCGATATCCCGGCCGCACCCTGATGCACCAGACCGACCACACCGGCAGATTGTCCACGTGGGGGATCCGGCGGTTTCGGGCGAAGCCGGTATCGGTGCGCGGATGGACGCCTGCCCAGCCCACTACCTCCCCGCCGTCATACGCCAGAACTCCGGGCGGCGGATCCTGCGCCACCAGCTCCTGCACCAGTTCCCCGCGGGCAGTGCTCTTCAGCGCCGCGTTCTGTTTGGCGGGAATGCGGTAGCTCAGGCACCAGCACACCGTCGCGTCCGGACGCTTGGGCCCCACCATCGTCTTGACGTCCTCAAACTCCGTTGCCGGACGAACTTCGATTCCCATTTAGTTGCGCAGCCCGTTGCTGTGCGCCAAGGCGATGGCCTCGGTGCGGGATGTGGCTCCGAGTTTGCGGTAGATGTTGCGCAGGTGGAACTTGACGGTGTTCTCGCTGACATGCAGTTTTCCGGCGATCGCGCGGTTCCGCTGCCCGGCGGCAAGCAGTTGCAGCACTTCCAATTCGCGGTCGCCCAGGTTCCAGGCGGCGACGTCGGGCAACGTGCGCCCGGGCGGGTCCAGCGGAATGGTGACGGCGACGTCGGCACCCCAGCCTTGCATGAGGTCGATCGCCATCCGGCCGTTCAAGACTTCCACCCGCTGCGCCAGGCGGGCGATGCTGGGGGCCTCTGCGGAGAGGCTGCCCAGGCCGTCGTCGCGCACATTGATGAGGAGGTTCGCGCCGTCGCAATCCCACTGGGTCCGGATGCGCCGAACATCCGGCTGTTCAACCATGGCGAGCACCAGTCCGCGGACGATCGCCCGGGCGGCATGCGCAACTTCCCCGGGGAGGGCGCGGCCGTTGACGGGCGGCTCGATGAACTGGACGTCGATACCGCTGAAGTGCATGAGGGGGCGGAGATCCTCGCGGAGGCGCTGGAACGCCGTGGCCACGGGTTCTTCGACGAGTTCGGTGGTGCGGTCGTTGAGTGTCCGCAGCTCCACAAGCGCTTTGGCGGCGAAGTCGGTGGCGGACTTTCGTGCAGTTTCGTCCGGAAGGGCGGGGGAGCGGAGGGCGGCGAGCAGGGTCTCCAGGGTTGTCGAGTGCCGGTCCACCAGCTCCGCCGTCACCCTGACGCGTTCGGCTGACGCCGCCCGGGACTCAATGAGGTACGACGGCGGTGCATCCGCCACCTTTTCCCGGATCCGCTCGGCGGCGAGGTTCCAGAGGTAGCCGACCTGCCACGGCAGCTGCGCTTCCCCGCCGGCACCGGTGTCTAGGCTGGCTTGCCCCACGGGTTGCGGGTCGGTGAGGACCAGCAACGCGTTTGTGGGTGAACCCAGGGCCAGGGCCGTGCGGTCCGTGCCCCCGATCGCGGCCGTGCCGCGCCAGGTTCCACTCGAATTCAGCGACGTCCTGATGTGGTCCAGCTCGGCGATGGAGACCCTGCTGATGACGGACTCGTCGCCGGACTTCTTCTGCGGACGCCCCGTGCAGTCTTCGGTAAAGATCACCAGGGCGCTGCTGCGCAGGTACGGCGCAGTGGCCTGGTGCAGCCTCTGGGCAATCTCGGTCAGCGGAGCCGCGGACAGGCGTGTGATCGCCTCCAGCAGCGGCATCAGGCCCGCGGGCGGCTCAGGCGTGAGGGTGGAAAGGGTGGCTTCTGCGGTGACTGGCACCCATCCATTGTATGGAAATCCTCGATTATGCCTATCCCTTTGGGTGGGGAAAACCGTCCGATCATGCCGTGGCGCCCACCCGTTCGGCGTCAGAGGATTGAAGGACAGCAACCGCCCTGAAGGAGGTAATCCCTTGAGTGTCATCACGGACGCCGAACCTGCAGCCCTGGCTGGAACGCCGGACACAGCCGAAGCAACATCGGTCACCAGGAACCAGCTCCTGGTGCTGGACGAGATCCAGCGGACAGCCGCCCGGGTGGATCCGAACCAGGTTGCCGCCCTTGCCGCGGAAATCCGCTACGGGAAGCGGATCTTCGTCACCGGCGCCGGCCGCAGCGGCCTCGTCCTGAAAATGGCCGCCATGAGGCTCATGCACCTGGGGCTGGCGGTTCATGTGGTGGGCGAGACCACCGCCCCTGCCATCACGGCCGGAGACGTGCTGCTCGCCGCCTCCGGCTCCGGCACCACGTCCAGTGTTGTCAAAGCGGCACAGACCGCAGCTGCCCAGGGCGCGCGGGTGGCCGTGTACACCACCAACCCGGGTTCACCGCTCGCGGAGGCGGCGTCCGCCGTCGTCGTAATTCCCGCCGCACAAAAGACGGACCACGGTTCGGCTGTCTCCCGGCAGTATTCGGGCAGCCTCTTCGAACAGGTGCTGTTCACCACCACGGAAGCGGTGTTCCAAAGCCTCTGGGATGAAGAAGCCATCGCGCCGGAAGACCTGTGGCTCCGCCACGCAAATCTCGAATAGCCGCACCAAACCAAGCCAACCAAACCCCTCAACAAGCAAGGAACAGACACATGAAACTGCAAGTCGCCATGGACGTCCTGACCGTCGAAGCAGCCCTCGAACTCGCCGGCAAGGTTGCCGAATACGTCGACATCATCGAGCTCGGCACTCCGCTGGTGAAGAACGCAGGCCTGTCCGCCGTGACCGCCATCAAGACCGCCCACCCGGACAAGATCGTTTTCGCTGACCTCAAAACGATGGACGCGGGCGAACTGGAGGCAGAGATCGCCTTCAGTGCGGGCGCGGACCTGGTGTCCGTCCTCGGCGGCGCGGACGATTCCACCATCTCCGGCGCGGTCAAAGCAGCCAAGGCCCACAACAAGGGCATCGTCGTCGACCTGATCGGCGTCGCGGACAAAGTCACCCGCGCCAAGGAAGCCCGTGCCCTCGGTGCCAAGTTCATCGAGTTCCACGCGGGCCTGGATGAGCAGGCCAAGCCGGGCTACAACCTGGATGTGCTGCTGAACGCCGGCGAGGAAGCCCGCGTGCCGTTCTCCGTGGCCGGCGGAGTGAACCTTTCCACCATCGAAGCTGTGCAGCGCGCAGGCGCGGACGTCGCCGTCGTCGGCGGTTCCATCTACAGCGCCGACGATCCCGCGCTCGCCGCCAAGCAGCTCCGCGCGGCGATTATCTAACGAGTATTCCGCGCGCTTTTCGGTGTATTACAAGGGCCGGATTCGAGTAGTGCGGGCCGTTCCGTCCGGGCCGCGGCCGTGCCACACTTGGTGGACTATCGATTGACTGGGGGGATCCACGTCAGGAGATTGATATGCGATCATCGATGCCCGCCAAGTGTCCACGCCGCAGGTTGGCGGTGACCAAGCCATGATGATCGGCTGGGCCTACCTCATGGCCTTCATCATGACTGTTGATTCGCTCCTGCTCGGGCTGCTGCTGCTGAACGTCCGGTGGCCGAAGAGCTGGAAAAGAAACGGCTGAACCGCCACATTCAGTCAGCCATGACAGATGAATGACCTCCCGGCCCGCATTCACAGCATGCCGACAGGATCCGAACAGCAGTGCCCTATGTTGGCGCTGCATCTTTGAGTGAAGGACGGTGCACACCGGCCGTTCTTCCCAAAGAGCCGTTCACACGGCGGATCGAGGAGACATCAGATGTCACGCACAAAGAGAATAACCCTTGGCCTGACGGCCGGGGCCTTGGCGCTCGGCGCCGGCCTGGGAGTCACCGGGATGGCGTCGGCCGCCGAAACCCCGACGCCGAGTGCCACGGCGTCGGCGTCGGCAAGCACCGACGGCACCGCGGCTACTGACAGCGGAAAGCGGGGCGGCCACAAGGGAGGGGATCGCGGCCAGCTGGCCGCTGACCTTGCCACGAAGCTTGGCGTTGAGGAAGCCAAGGTGACCGAAGCGATCCAGGCCTTCCGGGACGCTAACAGGCCCACCGAGGCGGCAGACGGCACCGCGCCGGCCGAGGGTACGGCGCCTGCCGAAGGCACCAAACCGGACCGCTCCGCCATGGACGCGGCGATGGCCAAGTCCCTGGCGGAGTCGCTCGGCGTCGAGGAATCCAAGGTCACCGCAGCCCTGGAGGAAATCCGGGCTGCAGGCCAGGCCGAACGTGCCGCCGCCCTCAAGACCAGGCTGGACACCGCCGTTACCGACGGCAAGTTGACCCAGGCCGAGGCGGACGCCGTCACGAAGGCCGTGGAAGCCGGGGTGATCGGCGGAGGCGGCCGGTAAGGCTGCCAGCCCCCACCGGACGCTCTCTCATTTCCTGCCGCTTCAGGGGGAACGTTCTCTCACTTTCTTGAGGAAAGTGAGAGAACGTTCCGTTGTTAACGGCGGAAAGTGAGAGAGCGTTTAGAGCACCTTGCGGATGGTCTCTTCGAAGCTCGTCACGTGGTGCAGGGCCAGCTCGCCCGCTTTGTCGGCGTCGCCCGCCGCCACTGCCTTGAGCAGCTCGACGTGTTCGGTGACGTGGCCGCTCACCGAGGGCACCTTGTCCAGGACCAGGCACCAGATGCGGGTGGCCAGGTTGTCGTAGCGGATCAAGGTGTCTTCCAGGTGCGGGTTGGCTGCGGCCTTGTAGATCAGCCGGTGCACGGTCAGGTCGTAGCGCATGAGGTCGCGGGACTGGCTGGGATTCGGATCCAGCCCGGCAATAGTGTCGGCAACGTGCAGCAGCTCGCGGCGCATGGCGGCGTTTGCTCTCGTGGCCGCGCTGCGTGCCGCCAGGGGCTCCAGCAGCTCCCGGACCTCCGAGACATCGGCCAGTTCCGTGAAGTCCACGGTCGTGGCAAAGGTTCCCCGGCGCGGATAGGACACCACCAGGTGGTCCACTTCCAGCCGCTTGATTGCCTCGCGCACCGGAGTGCGGCCGTACCCGAGCTCGGCCGCCAGCTGACCGTCGTTGATGGGTTCGCCCGGCCGGATCTCGAGCATGATCAGCTTGTCGCGCAGCTGCCGATAGGCGGCCTCCGCCTGGGACAGTACTTCGTCCTCGGCGGGTGGCAAAACAGGAAGTGCATTCAAGGTGCCGCTCCGTTCATGGCTACTCAGTTCTTCATCGCTCAGCTTCACTACCGGGCGATCGGGTCCTAACCGGAAGCTCAGTGCCACTTGCTTCCCGCTATTGACTCTTTTGTGATACCAATCATACCATTGACCTCACACTAATATATTAGTTACAGCAAGAGTGGTATCTCAAAGGAGCATCCGTGGTTGAGCAGTTGAACGAGCGACTTTCCGTAGTCGATCCCGAGGTCCAGCAGGCCATTGCCAATGAGCTGGGCCGCCAGCAGTCCACCTTGGAAATGATCGCGTCGGAGAATTTCGCCCCGTCCGCCGTCATGGAGGCGCAGGGCTCAGTGCTGACAAACAAATACGCCGAGGGCTACCCCGGCAAGCGCTACTACGGCGGCTGCGAGCACGTGGACGTCATCGAGCAGCTGGCCATCGATCGCGTCAAGGCGCTCTTCGGTGCTGAATTCGCCAATGTACAGCCGCACTCCGGCGCGCAGGCCAACGCCGCCGCCATGTTCGCCCTGCTGAACCCGGGCGACACCATCATGGGCCTGAGCCTGGCCCACGGCGGCCACCTCACCCACGGCATGAAGATCAACTTCTCCGGCAAGCTCTACAACGTGGTCCCATACAACGTGCGGGAGTCCGACCTCCGGATCGACATGGCTGAAGTCGAAGCGCTGGCACTGGAGCACCGCCCGAAGCTCATCGTTGCCGGCTGGTCTGCCTACTCCCGCCAGCTCGATTTCGCCGAGTTCCGCCGGATCGCGGACCTCGTGGGCGCCTACCTGATGGTGGACATGGCCCACTTCGCCGGCCTGGTAGCCGCAGGGCTGCACCCCAACCCGGTGCCGTACGCCGACGTCGTCACCACCACCACCCACAAAACCCTCGGCGGCCCCCGCGGCGGTGTCATCCTCGCCAAGGAGCAGTACGCCAAGAAGATCAACAGCGCAGTCTTCCCCGGCCAGCAGGGCGGCCCCCTGGAGCACGTCATCGCCGCCAAAGCCGTGGCCTTCAAGCTCGCCGGCTCCCCGGAATTCAAGGAACGCCAGGAGCGCGTCCTGCAGGGTTCGAAGCTTCTGGCCGAACGGCTCCTCCAGGCGGACGTTGCCGCGGCAGGCATCTCCGTGGTCAACGGCGGCACCGACGTCCACCTTGTCCTGGTGGACCTGCGGAACTCTGAACTGGACGGCCAGCAGGCCGAAGACGCCCTGCACCGGATCGGTATCACCGTGAACCGCAACGCCGTGCCGTTCGACCCGCGCCCGCCGATGGTGTCCTCCGGCCTCCGGATCGGCACGCCGGCCCTGGCCACCCGCGGCTTCGGCGCCGAGGAATTCACCGAAGTAGCGGACATCATCGCGACGGCGCTGATTGCGTCCGCGAGCACCGGCACCTTGGGTGACAGCACCGTCGTCGAACTCCGCGCCCGGGTGACCGCCCTCGCCGAACAGTTCCCCCTCTACCCCCACCTCAACAGCGGCACCGACACTGCCGCCTTCGAAGCAGACCTGATTGGAGCAGCCCAGTGAGCACCCACCAGCTCCCCGAGCACCCGGATTTCCTTTGGCGTAACCCGGAGCCTAAGTCCTCTTATGACGCGGTGATTGTGGGCGGTGGCGGGCATGGCCTGGCCACGGCGTATTTCCTGGCGAAGAACCATGGCATGACCAACATTGCGGTCCTGGAAAAGGGTTGGCTGGCCGGCGGTAACATGGCCCGGAACACCACGATCATCCGTTCCAATTACCTTTGGGACGAGAGCGCGGCCATCTACGAGCACGCCCTGAAGCTCTGGGAAATCCTGCCCGAGGAACTGGAATACGACTTCCTGTTCAGCCAGCGCGGGGTGATGAACCTCGCCCACACCCTGGGCGATGTCCGCGAGAGCATGCGCCGGGTGGGTGCGAACCAGCTCAACGGTGTGGACGCGGAGTGGCTGGACCCGAAGCAGGTCAAGGAACTCTGCCCGATCCTGAACATCAGCGACAACATCCGTTACCCCGTCATGGGCGCCACCTACCAGCCGCGCGCCGGCATCGCCAAGCACGACCACGTGGCCTGGGCCTTCGCCCGCAAATGCGACGAACTCGGCGTGGACATCATCCAGAACTGTGAAGTCACCGGCTTCATCAAGGACGGCAACCGCGTGGTGGGTGTCAAGACCAACAAGGGCACGATCAACACCGAAAAGGTGGGCCTCGCAGCCGCCGGGCACAGCTCGGTCCTGGCCGAAATGGCCGGATTCCGGCTCCCCATCCAGTCCCACCCGCTGCAGGCACTGGTTTCCGAACTGCACGAACCGGTCCACCCGACCGTGGTGATGTCCAACCACGTGCACGTGTACGTTTCGCAGGCCCATAAGGGTGAACTGGTGATGGGCGCGGGCGTGGATTCCTATAACGGTTACGGCCAGCGCGGGTCCTTCCATGTGATTGAGCACCAGATGGCCGCCGCGGTCGAGCTGTTCCCCATTTTTGCCCGGGCGCATGTGCTGCGGACCTGGGGCGGGATTGTGGACACGACCCTGGATGCTTCCCCGATCGTGGGCAACACCCCGGTGGAGAACATGTTTGTGAACTGCGGCTGGGGCACGGGCGGTTTCAAGGCGACCCCGGCTGCCGGGCTGACGTTCGCGCATAACATCGCCACGGGTGCCCCGCACAAGCTGAATAAGCCGTTTGCGCTGGAACGTTTTGAAACCGGTGCCCTGATCGATGAACACGGCGCAGCCGCCGTCGCCCACTAGCACCCAGAAAGAAGACGCACATGCTGCTCATCTCCTGCCCCAACTGCGGCTCGCGCGACGAGACCGAATTCCACTACGGCGGCCAGGCCCACGTGGCCTACCCGGAAAACCCGAATGACCTGACTGACCGCGAGTGGGCCGAGTACCTGTTCTACCGCGATAACACCAAGGGCACGTTCGCCGAGCGCTGGCTGCACAGCACCGGCTGCCGCCAGTGGTTCAACATGCTCCGCGACACCGTCACCTACGACATCCAGGCCGTCTACCCGATGGGCGCCCCCCGGCCGGACAGCGCCGGGAAGCCGACCGCCGAGACGGGCACGGCCAGCCTGGCCGCGGACAGCACCACCACCGGCACCGCGGCGCCCAGCATTTCGGGCACCAGCATCGCCCCCACCAGCACCGGCACTATCGCCCCGGAAGGAGCAACCAAGTGACTTCCCAGAACGCCCGCCTCGCCGCCGGCGGACGCATTGACCGCACCATTTCCTGGCGTTTCACCGTGGACGGCGAGGAGTTCACCGGCCATCCCGGGGACACGCTGGCCTCGGCCCTGATTGCCAACGGCCGGATCTTGGCCGGTAACTCGTTGTACGAGGACCGCGCCCGGGGCATCATGTCCGCCGGCGTGGAGGAATCCAATGCGATGGTGAAGATCTCCCCGCGTTTCCCGGGCGATGTTGCCGAGTCCATGCTGCCTGCGACCACCGTGACCCTGGTGGACGGGTTGAAGGCTGAACTCCTTAACGGCCTGGGCAAGCTGGACCCGGACGAGGACCGTGCGGAGTACGACAAGAAGTACGTCCACACCGATGTCCTGGTGATCGGCGGCGGCCCCGCCGGCCTGGCCGCAGCCCGCGAGGCCGTCCGCACCGGCGCCCGCGTGATCCTGATGGACGACCAGCCCGAACTGGGCGGCTCACTCCTGTCCGGCTCCACCGCCCCCGGGCTGGCTGAGACCATCGAGGGAAAGCCGGCCCTGGAATGGGTCGCGGATGTTGAGGCCGAGCTCGTTTCCGGCGCCGAATGCACCGTGCTGAACCGCACCAGCGCTTTCGGCGCGTATGACGCGAACTACGTCATCGCGGTGCAGAACCGCACCGACCACCTGTCCAGCCCGGCCGCGCCCGGCGTCTCCCGCCAGCGGATCTGGCACGTGCGTGCCCAGCAGGTGGTGCTGGCTCCGGGCGCGCATGAACGCCCGCTGGTGTTCGAGAACAACGACCGGCCCGGCATCATCCTGGCCTCCGCTGCCCGCAGCTACCTTAACCGCTACGCCGTCGCCGCGGGGCAGCGCGTGGTCATCAGCACCACCAATGACAGCGCCTACGCCCTGGCCGCTGACCTCCGCGCCGCGGGCGTCAAGGTCGCCGCCGTCGTCGACGCCCGCCCCGCCCTGACCCCGGTGGCGGCTGCCGCCGTCGAGGCCGGCACCCGGGTGCTGATCGGCAGCGCCGTCGCTGACACCTCCTCCTCTGCGGCGGACGGCCGCGTGGAGAGCGTCACCGTCCGGAGCATCAACGACGACGGCGAACTGACCTCCGGCGTTGAAGAGATCGCCTGCGACCTGCTGGCCGTTTCGGGCGGCTGGAGCCCGCTGGTGCACCTGCACTCCCAGCGCCAGGGCAAGCTGCGCTGGGACGAGGAGCTCGCCGCGTTCGTGCCGGGCACCGTGGTCCCGAACCAGCAGACCATCGGTTCGGGCCGGGGCAGCTTCGAACTCGCGGACGTCCTGGCCGAGGGCATCTCGGCCGGCGCGTCGGCCGCCATCGCCGCGGGCTTCGAATCCGCCACGCAGCCGTCCCCGCTGGGGGAGCCGAAGGCGTCCGCGCCGACCCGGCAGCTGTGGCTGGTCCCGGGCCAGGCCGGCACCCCGGATGACTGGCACCACCACTTCGTGGACTTCCAGCGCGACCAGTCCGTGGCCGATGTCCTCCGCTCCACCGGGGCCGGCATGCGCTCGGTGGAACACATCAAGCGCTACACCTCGATCAGCACCGCGAACGATCAGGGCAAAACTTCCGGGGTGAACGCGATCGGTGTGATCGCCGCCGCGCTCCGCACCGCGGGCGAAGCCTCCCGCGGGATCGGGGATATCGGCACCACCACGTACCGGGCACCGTTTACCCCGGTGGCGTTCGCGGCCCTGGCCGGTCGCCAGCGCGGCGAGCTGTTCGACCCCGCCCGCGTCACGTCCATCAACCCGTGGCATGTTGCCAAGGGCGCCCTGTTCGAGGACGTGGGGCAGTGGAAGCGGCCCTGGTACTACCCGCAGGCCGGCGAGGACATGGATGCTGCGGTGCTGCGTGAGTGCGCCGCGGTCCGGGAGTCCGTGGGCTTTATGGACGCCACCACCCTGGGCAAGATCGAAATCCGGGGCAAGGACGCCGGTGAGTTCCTCAACCGGGTCTACACCAACGCGTTCAAGAAGCTCGCCCCGGGTTCGGCCCGCTACGGTGTGATGTGCGGTCCGGACGGCATGATTTTCGATGACGGTGTGACCCTGCGCCTGGACGAGGACCGGTTCTTCATGACCACCACCACCGGTGGTGCCGCGAAGGTCCTGGACTGGCTGGAGGAATGGCTGCAGACCGAATGGCCCGAACTGGATGTGCACTGCACCTCGGTGACCGAACAGTGGTCCACGATCGCCGTCGTCGGGCCCAAGTCCCGGGCGGTCCTGGCCAAGGTGGCCCCGGAACTCGCCGCCGACGGCGGGCTGGAAGCGGATGCGTTCCCGTTCATGACGTTCCGCGAAACCACCCTCGCCTCCGGCGTGCAGGCCCGGGTCTGCCGGATCTCCTTCTCCGGTGAACTGGCCTACGAAATCAACGTGCCCTCCTGGTACGGGCTGAACACCTGGGAAGCGGTGGCCGCGGCCGGGGCCGAGTTCAACATCACCCCGTACGGCACCGAAACCATGCACGTGCTCCGCGCCGAGAAGGGCTACCCGATCGTCGGGCAGGACACCGACGGGACCGTCACCCCGCAGGACGCGGGCATGGAATGGATTGTTTCCAAGGCCAAGGACTTCATCGGCAAACGCTCCTACGCCCGGGCCGACGCGAGCCGCGAGGACCGTAAGCACCTGGTCAGCGTTCTGCCGGTGGATGGCTCCATCCGCCTGCCGGAAGGCACCCAGCTCGTGGAAAAGGGGATCAGCACCAGCCCCGCCTACGGCCCCGTCCCCATGCAGGGCTTTGTCACCTCCAGCTACCACAGCGCCGCCCTGGGCCGGTCTTTCGGACTGGCGCTGATCAAGAACGGCCGTAACCGCATCGGCGAGTCCCTGGTGGCTGTCGCCGGTGGCCAGCTGGTCGATGTTGTTGTCGCCGAAACCGTACTTTTTGACCCCGAAGGGACCCGCAAAGATGGCTAACACCCCAGCACTGACAGGCATCAATGGACTCCGGGACATCCGCCGCAGCCCCGCCTCGCACCTGGCCCCGGCACTGGAGACCGGCTCCGTCCCCGGCAAGGTTATCCTCGCCGAAGGCCCCTTCCAGACCATGGCCGGGGTCCGGGTGGATCCCCGCTCCGAGGAAGGGGCACGGATCGCTGCCGTGACCGGCGGACTGCCGGCACGCTGCGGCGAGGTCGGCGGCACCGGGCAGGTCAGCGTCCTCTGGCTCGGACCGGCCGAGTTCCTCGTGGTCGCACCGGAACAGGCCCACGACTCCCTCGGCGGTGACCTGATCCGGGCACTCACCGAAGCGCTGGGCGGCGCCCCGGGCCAGGTCGTGGACCTCTCCGCGAACCGCACCACGTTCGAACTCTCCGGCCCGCGTGCCCGGGCCGTCCTGGAAAAGGGCTGCGCCCTGGACCTGCACCCGCGCAGCTTCACCCCGGGAACCGCGCTGAACACCGAGGTGGGCAACATCCCGGTGGTCCTGCAGAAGACCGGGGAGGAAAGCTTCAGGCTCTTCCCGCGGGCCTCGTTCGCGGATTTCCTGGGCCGCTGGCTCCTCGATGCAATGCGCGAGTACGCCTCCCCCGAGGTCCCCTAAATGGCCCTCAGCGTCCTGGACCTGTTCTCCGTTGGCATCGGGCCGTCCTCCTCACACACGGTCGGCCCGATGCGGGCGGCGAAACTGTTCGCCGACGGACTCAAAGGCGACGGCCACCTGAGCTCCACCACCCGCGTCCAGGCAGAGTTGTTCGGTTCGCTGGGTGCCACCGGGCGGGGCCACGGCTCGGACAAAGCCGTGGTCCTGGGCTTCAAGGGCCTGGACCCGGAAACCGTGGACACCACCACCGCGGACGACCAGGTCGCCGCCGCAGCCCTCGACGCCGAACTCATGATCGCCGGAACCCACCGGGTGGACTTCAACTGGGACGAGGACGTGGTCCTGCACCGGCGCAAGTCCCTCCCCGCCCACCCCAACGGCATGACGTTCCGCGCCCTGGACCACACCGGGGCCGTCCTCAGCGAACGGAGCTTCTACTCCATCGGCGGCGGCTTCGTCGTTGATGGCGACGCCGACGCCGGGGACCGTGTCGTTGCCGACGCCACCGTCCTGCCCTACCCCTTCAGCACCGCCGACGAACTCCTGGCAATCTGCCAGCGCGAGGGCATGTCCATCTCCGACGTGATGCTCGCCAACGAACTGACGTGGCGGACTGAAGCGGAACTGCGCGAGGAGCTGCTGAAGCTTTGGGCGGTCATGCGCGAATGCGTGGACAACGGCTGCGCCGCGGAAGGAATCCTTCCCGGCGGGCTGAACGTCAAACGGCGGGCGCCGTCGCTATTCAAAACCCTGACAGCGGACACCGGCGTGACCGATCCGCTCCGGGCGATGGAATGGGTGAACCTCTACGCCCTGGCCGTGAACGAGGAAAACGCCGCGGGCGGGCGCATCGTCACCGCCCCCACCAACGGCGCCGCCGGAATCGTCCCCGCCGTCCTGCACTACTACACCAAGTTCGTACCCGGCGCCAACGACGACGGGGTAATCCGCTTCCTCCTCGCCGCGGCCGCCGTCGGAATCCTCTTCAAAATCAACGCCTCCATCTCCGGCGCCGAAGTGGGCTGCCAAGGCGAAGTAGGCTCCGCCTGCTCCATGGCCGCCGCCGGACTCTGCGAAGTCCTCGGCGGCACCCCCGAACAAGTCGAAAACGCCGCCGAAGTCGGCATCGAACACAACCTCGGCCTGACCTGCGACCCCGTCGGCGGACTGGTACAAATCCCCTGCATCGAACGGAACGCCATCGCCAGCGTGAAAGCCATCAACGCCGCACGACTCTCCCTCCACGGCGACGGAAGCCACAAAGTATCCCTCGACAAAGCCATCAAAACCATGCGTGAGACAGGAGCGGACATGAAAACCAAATACAAAGAAACCTCCCGCGGAGGCCTCGCCGTCAACGTCATCGAGTGCTGACCATGACTGCCATTGAGACTGAAACTTCCCAGCCGTCAGCCGGCTCACCGGCCACCACCGTGGAGCACGTCCTGACCCTGGACTGCAACGAGTCGCCGGGCATCGTCCACGCCGTGTCCGGCTTCCTGCTGGAGCACGGCTGCGACATCATCGACAACCAGCAGTTCGGCGAACGTTCCGAGGGGCACTTCTTCATGCGGGTGCACTTCGCGTCCGACGGCGATGACTCCACCGCGGACACGCTGCGGACCGCTTTTGGTCCGGTGGCTGAACGCTTCGGGATGAGCTGGCGGCTGGAGCCGCACGGCTCCAAGCGCAAGGTGCTGATCATGGTGTCCAAGTTCGGGCACTGCCTCAACGACCTGCTGTTCCGCGCCCGCATCGGCGAACTGCCGGTGGACGTGGTGGCCGTGGTCTCGAACCACACCGACCACCAGGCGCTGGTGGAATGGCACGGCATCCCCTTCTTCCACGTGCCAGTCACCGCCGCCACCAAGCCCGAAGCCGAGGCGCGGCTGCTGGAACTCGTGGACGAGTACGACGTGGAACTGGTGGTCCTGGCCCGCTACATGCAGGTGCTCAGTGACGGCCTCACCCGCAAGCTGGACGGCAAGGCGATCAACATCCACCACTCGTTCCTGCCCAGCTTCAAGGGCGCCAAGCCGTACCACCAGGCCTACGCCCGCGGGGTGAAGACCGTGGGCGCCACCGCGCACTACGTCAACGGCGAACTGGACGAGGGACCCATCATCGCCCAGCAGGTGGTTGAGGTGGACCACACCTACGGTCCGGAAGATCTCGTTGCCGCCGGCCGCGACACCGAATGCAAGGCGCTGTCCAACGCGGTGCGCTGGCACTGCGAGGGCCGGGTGATCCTGCAGGGCAACAGGACCGTGGTGCTGCGGTAGGTCGTCCCTGCCGCTGCCTGCCTCAAATCCGCGAGTCGGGACGCTCTCTCACTTCCGGGCGGTTTAGCCGGGACGCTCTATCACCTCCTTGGGGGAAGTGAGAGAGCGTCCCGGCTTTTCTTGCGTTAAGTGAGAGAGCGTTGTGTCCCGGGCTACGGGGCGGCCAGCCGGGTGGCCAGGTGCAGCGCGGCGAGCCGGCCGGTTCCGCGCGGATCGCCGCCGCACAGCTCGAAAATCCGCTGCAGCCGGTGGTGCATCGACTGCCGCTCCACGTGCAGTTCCCGTGCAGCCTGCGCCGTGTTGCAGCCGGAGTCGAGCCACGTCGCCAGTGTTTCCAGCAGCTGCGAGTTCCGCCGGGCGTCGTGGTCCAGCACGGGACCCAGCTGCTGGCGGACAAAATCCTGCCGGGCTCCCTGGTCCAGGTGCTGTGCCGCCAGCCGCTCGACGGCGAGATTCTCGACGTCGAGCACCACACCGCCGGTGTCCGACGCCGGGCGAGCCGCAGCGCGCAGCGAACCGTTTACCGCGAGATCCAGGGCGACTTTCGCCTCCGACAGCGACCACGGCGCGTTCTCGATCCCGACAGCCAGCGGGCCCACCGCCGTCATGGTTCCGGCCTCCACCGGGAGCTCCTCCAGCGCGGCAACGAGTTCGGCCCGCGCCGCCGCGGCCCCGTCAAACGGAAGGGCGGCAAGCGCCAGGACCTCCGCATTGTCCACATAGCTGGCACTCTGCTGGGCCGACTTCTTCAGGATCTTGTCCATGGCCACCCGCAATTGCTGCGAGGTGGATGTCCGGACGACGACGGCGACCATCGTTGCGGAGGGCGGAATGCCGGCGGCCGGCGAGAGCTGCTGCAGCCGCCACGGCTGGCTGCCGGAACTGACGGCGCGCAGCAGCGCAGTCCCTGCGACCTCCTTCAACCCGGGCGGCATCCGCTGCAGCAGGGCCAGCGAGAGGATGTCCACGCAGCGGCCGCCGGCGACTCGTGCGAGGTTGATGTCGCCGTCGGCCGGGACGGTGATGATCAGCCTCGCTGACGGCACGCCGCGGACCGGCACATCGATGTTGATGACGGTGCCGTCAGCGCCCGGGTGTCCGGGCTCCTCGTCACTGCCGGGGCCGTCCGCCGCGTCGCCGGGGCCCGCGTTGCCGGGGCCCTCCGTCCGGGGGCCGGTGCCGTTGGGGCCGGCGCTGCCGAGTGTCACGCCGGACACCGACGAAAGCTCCAGCGTCGCGTCAAGGATTCCGGCCAGGACGCCAAGGATCTGGTCCAGACTGCTCCCATGGGCCAGCTCAACAGCCATCTCATGGCTGGCTTCGTCCGCGCGGCGCAGGTGGGCCACCGATTCGCTGACCAGCATTGAATTGATGGCCTGCATGATGCCCACGAAGGGCACCACTTTGCGGAATTCGATCAGTGGCAGTCCCGCTTGCTCCGCCGCGCGGACCATGGAGGAGGGAAGCGATGCGAGCCGCTGGCCCGTTTCCACCACCAGCGCGCCGACACCGCGCTCAGCCAGCTGGCGGATGTACTCCACGCGGCGCGCGTCCGAGGCCGTGACCAGCGCGTCGCCGCCGGTGAGGAGCAATTCGCCGCCGCTAAGTAACGGCGCAATGTCCAGAACCTCACTGGAGTGGACCCACCGCAGCTGCGTATCGGCCACCGCGGCCGCGCCGGCGCGGAGCACCGGATCCGCGGCGGTGAAACTGGCGTGGTTCATGATATCGCTGAGCCTGATTGGCATGACGCTCCGTAACGCAAAAGATCGTTTTGATGTACATATCGTATCTTGTTGGGTGTGGCCTGCAACACATAATCTGGATATACCCTTTTCCCCCTACGGAGGCCCCCATGCAACACAACTCCACTGCAGTCCCGGCCGGCCAAGCGCCCGTAGCCGGCGAAGACGTCGAAGCCTGGCTTCAGCCCATTCCCGAATCCCAGCGGACCCGGAAGGTATCCGGCCAGTTCTGGATCTGGGCCGGCGCAAACCTCGCACCCATCAACTGGGTGCTCGGCGCCCTGGGCATCCACCTCGGGCTTGGTTTTGCGGACACCGTCACCGTTCTGGTCCTGGGGAACCTGATCGGGATGCTCCTCTTCGGCTGCTTCGTCCTGCTTGGCCAGAAGACCGGGGCAACCGGCATGGTGCTGGCCCGGGCAGCTTTCGGCAGGCGCGGAAATTACCTGCCCGCCGCCATCCAGGCGCTGCTGGTCATCGGCTGGTGTGCCGTGAACACGTGGATCATCCTGGACCTGGTCATGGCGCTGTTCGGGACCCTCGGCTGGGTTGACCCCACCGCCCACAACTACGCCTGGAAGATCGGCGTCGCCACCACCATCATGGCTGCACAGGTAGCCATCGCCTGGTTCGGCTACAAGGCCATCGCCGCGTTTGAAAAGTGGACAGTGCCGCCCACTATCATCATCCTTGCGGTCATGTCCGCCGTCGCCTGGTTCGGCATGAAGATCAACTGGACCTACGCCGGACCTGCCGGCAACATCCTTGAAGGCTCGGAGCGGATCGCCGCGATGAGCGCTGTCATGACGGCGATCGGCATCGGCTGGGGAATCACCTGGTTCACCTACGCCGCCGACTACTCCCGCTTCGTCAGCACCGAGGTGCCCAAGCGCAAGGTTTACCTCGCCTCAGTGCTGGGCCAGTTCATCCCCGTCGTCTGGCTCGGAATCCTGGGCGCCAGCCTCGCCACCAACAGCGGCGAAATTGATCCCGGAAAACTGATCGTCCAGAACTTCGGCGTCCTCGCACTTCCCGTACTACTGATGGTCCTGCACGGACCCATCGCCACCAATATCCTGAACATCTACACCTTCTCGGTCGCCACGCAGGCGCTCGACATCACCATCAGCCGCCGCAAGCTCAACCTGTTCGTCGGCGTGTTCTCGCTGGCCGCCGTCGTGTTCTTCATCTTCCAGGAAGACTTCGCCGCCGTGCTGGACGCCTGGCTGATCGGCCTCGTGGCATGGGTTGCCGCCTGGGGCGGCGTCATGCTGGTTCACTACTTCTGGGTCGAGAAGCGCTGGCCCAGTGACGCTTCGCGGCTGTTCGACCGCGTGGGCACCAAGCGGCTCCCCGGAGTCAACTGGGCCGGCGTCGTATCCCTCCTGGTCGGTATCTTTGCCACCTGGCTGTTCATGTACGGGCTTGTCCCCGCAATGCAGGGCCCCATCGCCGTGGCCCTGGGCGGCTGGGACCTGTCCTGGCTGGCCGGCGGACTCAGCAGCGCTGCGAGCTACGCCGTTCTTGGCCCCCGGGTTCACCGCAGGTTTCTGGCCAGTGCCGCAGCTCAGCAGGTAACCGTGCCCGAGGAAGCTGCACCCGAAACGTCAGTCCGCCCGGCAACAACCGCAGTCTCACTGTAGAAAGGAACCGGACCATGGAATTCCCCGCTTTCCCGGACTCCGCCCATCCCATCACCTGGCCCGAAGGCTACCGGGCGGCCGCGTCGTTCACCTTCGATGTGGACGCGGAGTCCTGCACCATCGCCCACGATCCCAGCAGCACGCGCCGGATGTCGCTCATGACCCACCAGTCATACGGACCCAAGGTTGCTGTGCCGCGGCTGCTGCAGATCCTGCAGCGCCAGGACATCCAGGCAACGTTCTTCATCCCGGGCTTCACCGCTGAGAGCTACCCCGACGTGGTGCGCCGGATCGTGGATGCGGGCCATGAGATCGCCCACCACGGCTACCTGCACGAACCCATGCAGGGCATCGACGCCGCCACCGAGGCGCGGTACATCGACCGTGGGCTGGAAGCGCTGGCCAAAGTGGCGGGCGTCCGGCCCGTGGGCTACCGCGCTCCCTGGTGGGAGCTCAACTGGCACTCGCCGGCACTCCTTGCGGACCGCGGCTTCCTCTACGATTCAAGCCTGCTCGACGGCGACGCACCGTACCGCTTCAGCGTCGCCGAGGGTGACTCCAGGGACCTCGTTGAGATCCCGGTCGACTGGGCCTTGGACGACTGGGAGCAGTACGCGTTCTATCCCGGCGTGACCGGCAGCGGAGTCATCGAAAGCCCCGCCAAGGTCCTCGAAATGTGGACGCTGGAAGCCGAGGCGCACCACGCGGCCGGGAGCTGTTTCGTACTGACCAACCACCCGTTCATCTCGGGCCGGCCCTCAAAGGCGGTGGCGCTCGAGCAGCTGATCAGCCGGGTCAAGGATATGGACGGCATGTGGGTCACCACGATGGCAAAGATCGCCGAGCACACCCGGGACACGGTGACCGAAGTCCACAGCCACGCGCGGATCGAGGTTCCAGGCTTCCCCGACGCCGGTGCCCGCTTCACTCCGGCGCAGGTCCGCCAGTCAGCACTGGCCTCCGACCGGCTCCGCCCCTAACCCCGGACGCTCTCCCACTATTTGCCGGAAAAGCCGGAACCCTCTCTCACCGGTGAGAGAGGGTTCCGGCTTTTGGCGCAACAAGTGAGAGAGGGTCCGCCGAAAAGGCGCAGGAAGTGAGAGAGGGTCCCGGGGAGGCTAGACGCCCAGGGCTTCCTTCAGCGCTGCGACGTGGCCCTGGGCCTTGACCTGGTACTGGGCCAGCTTCACTTTTCCTTCGGGGTCGAGCACCACGGTGGAGCGGACGATTCCTTCAGTGACTTCCCCGTCGCGGAGCTTTTCACCCCAGGCGCCGTAGGCCAGTGCCACGGCGTGGTCCTCGTCTGCCAGGAGCGGGAAGGTCAGTGCGAAGTCGCCGGTGAAGTGCGCCAGCTTCTCGGGGGCGTCGGGGGAGACGCCGAGGACCTCGTAGCCGGAGCCCTGGAGGGACTCGAGGCTGTCGCGGAAGTCGCAGGCCTCGGTGGTGCAGCCCGGGGTGGCGGCCTCCGGGTAGAAGTACACAATGACGTTCTTGCCGCGGTAATCGGCCAGTGACGTCGGCTTGCCCTCAGCGTCCGGCAGGGTGAAGTCCGGTGCCTGGGTTCCGGGCTGGAGCTTGGTGGTCAGAGTGGGGCTCATGATGATCCTTCGGGAGTCTGATTACTGACAAAGCGTGCGTACTGAACGGGCTGGCTGCGCTGGCTTCTACAGGCACAACCACGGTTTCAGATGCAGTATTCCGCGGGGCCGCGAACTTTGGTGTGCGGTCCCGGGACGAACTGGTACCCGCCGCCGCGCACGGTGGCGATCGCATGCCGGCCGCGGCGCAGCTTCCGCCGCACCCGGCCCACATACACATCGATGGAACGGGAGGCCGCCGCGGGGGAATCGAACGATTCCAGGAACAGCCGCAGCTCTTCCCGGCTGATGGCCCGCGAACAGTTTTCCACGAGGTAGCGCAGCAGCTTGAATTCGACGCCGGTCAGCGCCACGAGCTTCCCGTCCAGCAGGACCTCGCCTGCGGCAAGGTCCACGGACACCAGGCTCGCGGGACCGGCCGACGGCGGCAGGGGAGTGGCGCCGTCGTCGTCCACTTCCGGGGAGTCCTCCGGAAGGGCCGACGACGGCACCCGGGTTCCGCTGCCGGCTGCCCCGTGCGGTCCCCCCGGCAGGGCAGCTTCGGCAGCGGAAGTTGCAGCTCCGGCGGCGGGCCAGACGTGGACTTCCGCCTCCGGAGCAATCTTCAGGGCACGGGCCAGCAACAGTTCCGCGGCGCGCGCCATGACGGCATCGTCAATGTCCTGTTCGCCGTCCGGGGTCACCCAGACGGCCAGGCCATGGGCTTTGAGCTGCGGACCCCGCGTCGCCGGCCCGGCTTTCGCCGGGCCAGCGGGCGCCGGAGCGGACGCACATATGCCGCGCGGAGAATGTACCTGGACTGCCACGGCGTGGTTCCTCAGACGCCGCCGCGGCGGATGAGCTTGCCGCTGGGGGTCTGGCCGTCGATCTCATGTCCGCGCAGGAATGTCTTCCGGACCACGCCGGAGAGCGCCTTGCCGTCGTACGGAGTGATGGGGTTCTTGTGCTTGAGCTTGGAAACATCCACTACGAAGGCCTCATCCGGGGCGAAGACCGAGAAGTCCGCGTCGAAACCGAGCGCCAGCTGGCCCTTGTTGGACAGGCGTGCCAGGGCGGCCGGCTTCTCGGCCATCCAGGACACCACCTGCTCCAGCGGGATGCCGCGGTGCCGGGCTTCGGTCCAGATGAGCGAGAGGCCCAGCTGCAGCGAGGAAACCCCGCCCCAGGCCACGGCGAAGTCGCCGTTTTCCAGGTCCTTCAGATCCAGCGTCGACGGGGAGTGGTCGGAGACGATGCAGTCGATGGTGCCGTCCTGCAGGCCCTTCCAGAGCAGCTCTCGGTTGGAGGCCTCGCGGATCGGCGGGCAGCACTTGTAGGCGGTGGCGCCGTCCGGGATTTCCTCGGCCATGAGCGTGAGGTAGTGCGGGCAGGTCTCCACGGTGAGGTGCACGCCGTCGCGCTTGGCGGAGGCGATCATCGGGAGCGCATCCGAGGAGGAGAGGTGCAGGATGTGGGCGCGGGCGCCGGTCCACCGGGCACGTTCGATCACCTCGGCGATGGCCTTGTTCTCGGCGCCGCGGGGGCGGGAGGCCAGGAAGGTGGAGTAGTGGTCGCCGCCCGGGTGGGGTGCGCGGTCAATGGCGTGCGAGTCCTCCGCGTGGACGATCATGAGCGAGTCGAAGGACTTGAGTTCGGCCATGTCCTCTTCCATCTCGTCCGCCTCCAGGTGCGGGAACTCGTCCACGCCGGAGTGCAGCAGGAAGCACTTGAAACCGAACACGCCCTCGTCGTGCAGCGGGCGCAGGTCCGCCTTGTTGCCGGGAACCGCGCCGCCCCAGAACCCGACGTCCACGAACGCCTGGTCCTCGGCCACCTCGCGCTTGAGCTTGAGGCCTTCCACGGTGGTGGTGGGCGGGATGGAGTTCAGCGGCATGTCGATGATGGTGGTGACACCGCCGGCCGCGGCGGCACGGGTGGCGGACGCGAAGCCCTCCCACTCGGTGCGGCCGGGCTCGTTGACGTGGACGTGGGTGTCCACCAGGCCGGGGATCAGGGTTTCGTCGTCGGCGAGGTCGATCACGGCGTCGCCGGCCAGGCCGTTGCCGAGGGGCTCGATGGCCACGATTTTGCCGCCGCGCACGCCCACCTCACGGGGCGCGATGCCGGCCGTGGTGAGGATGCGCTGCCCCCGGATAACGAGGTCAAAGCGTTCTTCAGACATTGAGGGGCTCCTTAGTGCGGGTGCTGTTCACCGGCGTGGTGGAACCGGCCGGGGCGGGGGCCTGGGTCAGGTCCGCCAGTTCCGCGCCGATATGCTTTCCCAATTGTTCAAGCAGGGGTCCTGCTTCGGCTATACATATTTCTACCTTGGCCTCCAGCGCGGTCAGCGGGTAGACCTGCCGGAATCCGGAATCCTTTTGCTGTTCCGGTGTCAGGGTGGTCCGGCCGCAGACGGCCACCGCCGGAACGCCGGCCCGTTCAGCCGCCCGCGCCACGCCCATGGGCGTCTTGCCCAGCAGGCTCTGCTCGTCCAGGCTGCCTTCGCCGGTGATCACCAGGTCGGCGCCGGCCAGGCGGTCGGCCAGCCCGGTGAATTCAAGAACGACGTCGATGCCCGGCCTGCGCGTCGCCGCCAGGACGGCGATGGCGGCGTAGCCCACGCCGCCGGCTGCTCCGGCGCCCGGTGCGTCCGCGCCCTTCAGCGCGCGCGGCCCGATCTCGGCGGCGAGCACGTCCACAAAGTGCGCCAGGGCGGCATCCAGCTCTTCCACGTCCTGCGGGCTGGCACCCTTCTGCGGGCCGAAGATCGCGGGAGCGCCCTCCGCCCCGAGCAGGGGGTTGTCCACGTCGCTGGCCAGGACAAAGCGCGTCTCGTCCAGCCGGGAATCGAAGCCCGAGAAGTCGATCCGGTCCAGCCTGGCGAGGGCCGCGCCGCCCGGCGGCAGTTCGTTGCCGCCGGCGTCGAGGAGCTGCGCGCCGAGTCCCTGCAGTACGCCGGCGCCGCCGTCGGTGTTGGCGCTCCCGCCGACGCCGAGGATGATCTGCCGGCATCCGGCGTCGAGCGCCGCCCGGATCAGTTCACCGGTTCCCAGGCTGGTGGCTCCCTTGGCGTCCAGGGTGCCGCCGGGGAGGACGGCGAGGCCGGAAGCAGCTGCCATTTCGATGACCGCTTCGCGGCCGCGGACGGCAAAGTCCGCCCGTAGCGGCTGCCCGGTAGGGCCGCTGACCGTGGCGCTCCGGCGGGAGAAGCCGGAGCCGACGGCGGCATCGAGGGTGCCCTCGCCGCCGTCGGCCACCGGAATCCGGAGTACCTCAAGGTTGTGGCCCGTGGCGGACTGCAGCCCGGCAGCCAGGTGCCGGGCCACGTCCGGGGCGGACAGCGAGCCCTTGAACTTGTCCGGGGCGATCACGATCCGCATGGTTAGGCCTGCATCGCCAGGATGGCGGTGGGGGCGTCGGCGCTGGTCGCTGCCAGTTCCTCGAACTCGTTGACCGCGTTGATTTCCACGCCCATGGAGATGTTGGTGATCTTCTCCAGGATCACTTCCACCACCACGGGAACCTTGAACTCGCCGGCCAGCGCCTTGGCCTTGTCGAATGCGGAACCCAGGTCGCTGGGGTCCTCCACACGGATGGCCTTGCAGCCCAGGCCCTCAGCCACCTTGATGTGGTCCACGCCGTAGCCCGCCGCCGTTGCCGAGAGATCGGTGCTGTTGATGTTCTCGAACGCCAGGGACACGTTCTGCTCCATGTTGAAGCCGCGCTGGGACTGGCGGATCAGGCCCAGGTACGAGTTGTTGACCACCACGTGGATGTACGGCAGGTTGAACTGCGCGCCCACGGCCAGTTCCTCGATCATGAACTGGAAGTCATAGTCGCCGGACAGGGCCACAACCGTCTCGTCCGGCTTGCCGCGGACAACGCCCAAGGCGGCCGGAGCGGTCCAGCCCAGGGGACCGGCCTGGCCGGCGTTGATCCACTTGCGCGGGCCGAACACGTGCAGCATCTGGGCGCCGGCGATCTGGGACAGACCGATGGTGGAAACGTACGTGGTGTCCTTGCCGAAGGACTTGTTCATCTCCTCGTACACGCGCTGCGGCTTGATCGGGATGTTCTCGAAGTGCGTCTTGCGGTGCAGGGTGGCCTTGCGTTCGGCGCATTCGGCGGCCCAGGCGGAATAGTCCGGCAGGGATCCGGCGGTCCGGCGCTCACGGGCCAGTTCAATCAGCCCGGCCAATGCCGCACCGGCGTCGGACGCGATGCCGAAGTCCGGGGAGAACACGCGGCCGATCTGCGTGGGCTCGATGTCGATGTGCACGAACGTGCGGCCGGCCGTGTAGGTGTCCAGTCCGCCGGTGTGGCGGTTGGCCCAGCGGTTGCCGATGCCGATCACGAAGTCGCTGCGCAGGTAGTTCTCGTTGCCGTAGCGGTGGCTGGTCTGCAGGCCCACCATGCCGGCCATCAGCGGATGGTCGTCCGAGATGGCGCCCCAGCCCATCAGGGTGGGGATCACGGGAACACCCAGCAGCTCGGCCAGTTCCACCAGTTCGGCGGAGGCGCCGGCGTTGATGATGCCGCCGCCGGCCACGATCAGCGGGCGCTCGCCTGCGGTCAGCATGTCCAGGGCCTTTTCCAGCTGCTTCCGGGAGGCCCTCGGCTTTTCCACGGGCAGGGGCTCGTAGGTGTCGATGTCGAACTCGATCTCGGCCATCTGCACGTCGATCGGCAGGTCCAGCAGCACGGGGCCGGGGCGGCCGGAGCGCATCAGCTGGAACGCCTTCTGGAAGGCGCCCGGAACCTGGCCGGGCTCCAGGATGGTCATGGCCATCTTGGTCACGGGCTTGGCGATGGATTCGATGTCCACGGCCTGGAAGTCTTCCTTGTGCAGCTTGGCCACGGGGGCCTGGCCGGTGATGCAGAGCATGGGGATGGAATCGGCCCAGGCCGCGTACAGCCCGGTGATCATGTCGGTGCCGGCGGGGCCGGAGGTGCCGATGCAGATGCCGATGTTGCCGTCCGCGGCACGGGAGTAGCCGTCCGCCATGTGGCTGGCGCCTTCAACGTGGCGGGCCAGCGTGTGGCGGATGCCGCCGTGGGCCCGCATGGCCGAATAGAAGGGGTTGATTGCCGCGCCTGGCAGGCCGAACGCCTCGGTGGCGCCCTCCTTTTCCAGGATCGCGACGGCAGCGTCTACGGTGCGCATCTTGGTCATGGTGTACTCCTTGAAAGTCTGTGGGAAAAGCCTGTTTTTGGGTGTGCTGAGGGAGCCGCCGTCGTTGATGTACGACGGCGGTTGCCCTGGTTGTTGCTTTTGTGGCCGGCTACTGCCGGAGGTGCGTTACTTCCGGCCGCTGAGCTGGAGGACCTGCTTGAAGAGGCCTGAGTGGTCGAGGCCGCCGTCGCCCTGGTTGACGGTGGCGGCGACGAGCTGTGCGACGACGGCGCCGAGGGGGACGGCGACGTTGGCTTCGCGGGCGGCGGAGGTGACGATGCCGAGGTCCTTGTGGTGGAGGGCCAGGCGGAAGCCGGGGTCGAAGTTGCGGTCGAGCATCTTCTGGCCCTTCTGGTCGAGGACCTTGGAGCCGGCGAGGCCGCCGCCGAGGACCTTGAGGGCGGCGTCGGTGTCCACGCCGTAGGCCTCGAGGAAGGCGATGGCTTCTGCCAGGACCTCGATGTTGACGGCGACGATCAGCTGGTTGGCTGCCTTGACGGTCTGGCCGGAGCCTGCGGGGCCGACGTGGACGATGGTCTTGCCGACGGCGTTGAGGACGTCCTGTGCTGCCTCGAAGTCTGCCGCTTCGCCGCCCACCATGATGGAGAGTGCGGCGTCGATGGCGCCCTGTTCGCCGCCGGAGACCGGGGCGTCGAGCGGGCGGATGCCGGCTGCCGTGGCGTCCTCGGAGAGGCGCTTGGCGACGTCCGGGCGGATGCTGGAGGCGTCGATCCAGAGGGTGCCCTGCTTGGCGTTGGCGAAGACGCCGTCGGGGCCGCTGACAACACCCTCAACGTCGGGGGAGTCCGGCACCATGGTGATGACGACGTCGGCGTCCTTGACGGCGTCCGCGATGCTCGTGGCGCCCTTGCCGCCTTCGGAGACCAGCTTGTCGATCTTGTCCTGGCTGCGGTTGAAGCCGGTGACGGTGTGGCCGGCCTTGACGAGGTTGATGGCCATGGGCAGGCCCATGATTCCGAGTCCGATGACTGAAACGTTGCTCATTGTGGTTCTCTTTCTGAAGTCTGTGGTGGTGGAGGGCGGCGGTCCCAACTAGGTCGCAGTTGATGTCGTTTTGGGGGCTCAAAACGACATCTGCTGCTACTCAGTTGGGCGGGTGGGAACGGAACCTACTGGGAGACGCGCTGGCGGATGGCCCAGCTGAAGGCGGTTTCCTGCGGTTCCTTGTATTCGAGGCCGATGTAGCCCTCATAGCCGAGTTCGCGGCTGCGGGCGATCCATTCGCCGAGGGGAAGCCCGCCGGTTCCGGGAGCCCCGCGGCCGGGGTTGTCGGCGATCTGGATGTGGCCGAAGTCCTTCGCGTGCTTTTCGATGACGGCGGCGACGTCGTCTCCGTTGACGGCCAGGTGGTAGAAGTCGGCGAGGAGCTTGATGTTCTCCGCGCCGGATTCCTCCTTGACCCGGGCAATGACGTTGAGTGCGTCCTGGGCTTTGAGGAGCGGGTACCTGGGGGCGCCGCTGACCGGTTCGAGGAGGACGGTGCCGCCGATGCGGGCCACTCCTGCGGCTGCGGCGGCCAGGTTGCTGGCGCCCAGTTCGTCCTGTTCCTCCGGGGTGAATTCGTCCTGGCGGTTGCCGTAGAGGGCGTTGAACGCTTTGCAGCCGAGGCGCTCGCCGATGCCGGCGACGACGTCGATGTTGTCCTTGAACTCGGAGCAGCGTCCCTTCCAGGAGACCAGGCCGCGGTCGCCGCCGGGCATGTTGCCGGCGTTGAAGTTCAGGCCGGTGAGCTGCACGCCGGCGTCGGTGATGGCGCGCTCGAAAGCCGTGGTCTCGGCGTCGGTGGGGACGGAAGTGTCAAAAGGCCACCAGAACTCGACGGCGTCAAAGCCGGCGGCCTTCGCGGCAGCGGGCCGCTCGAGCAGGGGCAGCTCTGTCAGCAGGATGGAGCAGTTCACTGTGTACGTCATCGTAGGTCCTTCCGAGGAGGGGGCTTTGATCTAGCTTCCTATGCTTCTTGTCTCTTCGCGATTTCGCTTCAAGATTCCGCTTTGTGGAAATTAGATTCTGCTTTATGAAAAGTGTAGGGAAGGGAGGCCTGTGGAGTCAAGGGGCGAGGTGAGAGGCTAAGCCACCAGCCGCAGTGGCCGGTCCCCGAGCCGCACGGTGAGTTCCTGGCCCCACGAGGCAATCAGCCGGTCATCCTCCATCCCGTCGCCGAACACCACCAGCTGGTCGGATGCCACGGTGATTCGCAACTCTTCGCCAGGTTCCAGCAGCCCTTCGGTCAGGGAAGTGCCGGTAATCGGGGAGGGCCAGGCCTCGCGGACGAACCAGGCCAGCCGGGGGTCCGTGGGCCCGGGCAGGGCCCGTCCGCCGCGTTCCAGGGCGATCGATGCGCACCAGCCGGTGGCTCCGGTCCCGGTGGACACGATCATGCCGGAGGAGGACTGCCGCTCCGACCGGCCGTCGGGCAGGGCCAGCCGGTACCGGGCCGATTGGTGGGATGTGTGACCGATGAACACTTCGTTGAGCCCTGAAAGTTCCTGCCCGTCGTCGAGCCTTGCCGTCACGGTGGCGAGCTCCTGGCAGGCCAGTCGCTCCAGGCGCCCGGCGGCGCCAAGCCGCTGCAAGAGCGCGGCCGCGGCTTCCGGGGAGTGCCGGACCAGAACGCCCGGGTTTACCCCGGGCTCCGGATCGATCCCGATGACGGGCTGGCCGCTGAGGTACTTGGCCATGTTGGCGACGAGGCCGTCCTGTCCCACCACCGCAATGACGTCGTCCGGGGTCAGCAGGAAGCGGCTGAGGTCCGCCCGCTCCACCTCGGCCTGCCGCCACTCGGAAGGAACGGAGGCGCGGACCGTGGCCAGGGCTGCCTCCAGCCGGTCGTGCCGCTCCTGTACTTCTGCGATGGTCCGGCCGCGTGTGCGGAGGAAGAACTCAGCCTGGCCGCGCGTCGCATGCCGATCCAGGAGTTCCTGAAGCTCGGTGCGTCGGCGGACAATCACGAGGCGGGGGTTGGTCATGACCGGGCCCTACTTGCCAGCACCGGCGGCGCCGGTCGCGCTGGCGGGCAGGGTGTCGCCGGGCGCCCGGAGCAGGCCGGCCAACGCTCCGCTGAGGAGGTCGGGCGTGATGGTCAGGCTGCCGATGCTCGGCAGCTTTCCTGCCGCTTCGCGGAGCGCAAGCGCCAACAACGTGGATTGTTCCATGTCCCGGTAAACAGCCATGGTCGCGGCTTCCTGGGCCGCTTGTGCTTCACCAAGTTGGCGGAGCCGGTTGGCTTCCGCCGTTGAGGTGATGTCGAGCTGTACGGCCGAACCCTGCGTTTGGATGAGTCCCGCGGCTGCCTTCTCCTCCGCAGCGCGCCGCGCGTTGGTGCCTTCCTGGGTCACCAGGTGTTCGCGGCGGGTGGCCAGCTCGATCTGGCTCGCCATCTCGTTCTCGGAAATGGTCCGCTCGCGCTCGACGGCGAGTGCCCGGCGTTCGTACATTGCGCGGTCGGCCTCGGCCTGGAGCTGTTCGCGGACCGGCGTCTGCAGGGCGCGTTCGACGTCGGACTCGGGCCGGACGGCGAGCACCTGCACTCCGAGGATTTCGATGCCGGTGGACAGAAGCCGGGTGTCCGCCCGCAGTGCATCGGTGAGGATGGTGCGCAGCTGGCTTACGCCCCGTTCCAGGGCTTGGGACAGTGTGGTGGTTGCGATCTGGTCGATGGCGTGGCTCTGGCACAGCTGGCCGATGATGGTGGCTACCTGCTCCCGGCCCGTTGCCGGCACCTTCCGGTCGGGTTCGAGGCCGAAGTCCAGGCGACTGGACACGGCCACCGGATCGATGAACCGGTAGGTCACGTTGGCTTGCACGCTGACGTCCTGGTGGTCGCGGGTGATGGCGTGGAAGAGCGTGGGCAATTCCTGGTCATCCACTGGAACCTCACTCAGGACCGAGTTCGCAGGGCGGTACCAGAACGCCTGGCCCACACCCTGGTGCTTCACGGTCCCCTTCTGCAGGTGGACGACGTAACCGGTAGGGGTGCCCAGGAAGTGGTTGATCCAGGGGTAGCGCTTGATGCTGGCCATGGGAGCTCCTTCAACAAATGGTTATCGTCAATTTGACGATAACCAAAAGATAGCGCCCGGTCTGATTTATTGTCAATCTGACGATAAATACCTAGTATGAGGTCATGCCTGAATTGCCCACAGCCCCGGCGCTCTTTCCGGTGACTGTCGACGTCGTCGCCCTTACCGTGCGCAACGACGTCCTAAACGTCCTGCTTATTACCCGGCTGATCGACCCCTTCCGGGGCATGCTCGCGCTGCCCGGTGGCTTCGTGCTCTCCGGCGAGGACCTTGCGACGGCGGCGAGCCGTGAGCTCGCGGAGGAAACCGGCGTCGACCGTGTCCCCGGGCACCTAGAGCAGTTGGCGAGCTACGGCCCAAAGGGCCGCGACCCTCGCGGGGATGTCCTGACGGTCGCCCACCTGCTCCTGGCGCCGGACTTTCCGGTGCTATCGGCCGGCAGCGACGCGGAACAGGCAGCCTGGTATCCGGTCACCCAGGTGCTCGACGGCGGATTGCAGCTCGCGTTCGACCATCGCCGCATCCTCGGGGACGCTCTCGAACGCGCGAAATCGAAGCTGGAGTATTCGCCCTTAGGGGCCGCCTTCTGTGGCGAGGAGTTCACCATCGCCCAGCTCCGCGCCGTGTATGAGGCAGTGTGGGGTACCCGCCTTGACCCCAGGAACTTCCACCGGAAGGCGACCGGCACTCCCGGATTCCTGGAGGACACCGGGCGGATGACGGCCGGTGATGCAGGCCGGCCGGCGGCGCTTTTCCGGCTGGTGGAGGCTGCCCGCCCGGTGGCCGGCCAGCCAAGCCGGGCAGTCCTCAACCCTCCGCTCATGCGGCCGCGGGACTGATCGGCCCGCCGGTCAGGGGGCGACGGCAGTCACCCTGCGGCGGCCCGCCCGTGCCCGGGCCCGGCCCCGGCGGCGGACATTAAAGCGGGGCATAAAGAATGGGCGGTCCCTGCCGGGGCCGCCCATGTGGACTAGCTAGCGGATTAGTGCCGTTTGAAGGCGTGCCTGAACTTTTCGCCGGCCTGCTTGAGGTCGGCCCTGATGGCGCGGCCTTTGCCTTCGGCCCTCATCCGGCGGTCGCCGCTGACTTCGCCGGCGGCTTTCTTTCCCTTGCCGTGAAGTCGCTCCGCGGCGTTGTGGATCCTGTCACCCAAACCCATTGCGGTCCTCCTTGTGGTGCGGCCGATGCGGCTGGTTGCCGCAATTCCCGCCACTTAAATTGTAGGAACTGCGGTGCATCTTCGCGATGTTCAAAGCCGGGCGTCGGCAGTCTGCAGCGGAATCTTGATGATGAAGGAGGACCCCTGTCCGACCGTGGAGTGCACCGTTGCTGCGCCGCCGTGGGCCTGGGCGATGGCCGACACGATGGCCAGCCCCAGTCCCGACCCCTTGTCGCCCCGGCCGTGGGCCGCGCGGCCGAACCGCTCAAAGATCCGCTGCTGGTCCTCGACCGCTATGCCGCTGCCGGTATCCCGCACCCACAGCACGAGCGTGTTGGATTCCGGGGCGGCTACCTCATCGGATTCCTGGGCGAGGTCAACTCTGCTGCCGAGTGCGATCGTTGACGAACTGCCGGTGTACCTGACGGCGTTTGCGGCGAGTTGCGCCAACGCCTGCGTCAGTCGCTGGGGGTCTGCCTCCACGGTGCAGTCGGCGGTTTCGTCGATGGTCCATGTGCGGTCGGCCAACACGTGGACTTTCTCCAGCACCTGCTGGATGAATTCCGGAATCCTGATGGACTCTTTCCTGATGAAATCCGGATGGCTGGCGTTCGCAAGCAGGAGCAGGTCGTCCACCAGCCGCTGCATCCGGTCCACCTCTTCGAGCAGCACGTCCCTCGTGGTTGCCACGTCTTCGGGGTCATGGACGGATATGAGCTCAAGGTGCCCGCGCAGAATCGTCAGCGGGGTGCGCAACTCATGCCCGGCGTCGTCCAGGAACTGCTCCTGCTGCTTTGCGCCTTCATCCAGCCTTTCGAGCATGGTGTTGAATGTTTTGGCGAGCAGGGTCACGTCGTCGGATCCGTCCTTCACTTCAACACGCTGGGTGAGGTCCTCGTGGCTGACCACCTGGCTGGCTTCACGAAGGCGGCGCAGCGGGTTCAGGAGCCGGCCGGCAACCAGGCTCCCTAGTGCGGCAGCGCCCAGGAGGGTCCCGGCGCCCACCAGGGTATAGGTGTGCACGGAAGAGATGGTGTGCTCGCGCTGGTCGGCAGTTTCCCTGCCGATCAGGAAATAGGCCTGTTTGGCGTCGGTGGCGGCGGGCACGGGGAGCACGACAGTCCGGAGGCGGCGGCCCTCGAAGCTCAGGTCGCCGTAGGCGGCACCGGAGGCGTTAGCAAGCGCGGCGGCCCCCTGGTACATGTCCTTGGGCAGCAGCTTCTCGTCGGACGCGCCATCGAGTGTCCATGACACCTTCCCGCCCGTGATGGTGGCCATGACTTCGTTGCCCCGGGGCTCAATGTCCTCTGCGGCGTCCTGCAGTTCCTTCAAGAACGATTCGGGGTCCGCCGCGTTGGCGGTTTCTGCGAGCTTGATGACGGCCTGGGCTTTGTCCAGGAGCGCCTGGTCCACCCGGGCGTCCGCCTCCTGGAACTGGACGGCAAAGGTAATGACGCCGGCAACGCACAGCCCGGCGGCCATCATGGCCAGCATGGCAGCCACAACTCGGAACCTCACGGAGGAGATCTTGGCCTTCCAGCCTGAGATGCTCCACTGCTTCGCCGGATTGCCTTCCCGGGTGCCGTCTCCCGGCCCCCGGGCCCCGGGATCCTTCATGGCGTTGGTGCGTTCATGACGTTGCCAGCCGGTACCCGGCCCCACGGGCGGTGACAATTCTCTCGGCCCCGATCTTCTGGCGCAGCTGGCGCACGTACACATCCACCACGTTGGACGTACCGTCGAAGTCATAACCCCACACCTGGCTGAGGAGCTGTTGACGGCTCAGGATCTGGCCGGGATGGTGCAGGAACATCTCCACCAGGGCGAACTCGCGGGCGGAAAGTTCCACTGTCTTGTCGCCCACCCTGAGTGTGTGGGTGTGGAGGTTCAACTCCAGGGATCCGTAGCGCATCGTGTTTCCCGCCAACGCGTCGGTGATATCGGACGGGCGAAGGCGGAGCCGGATGCGGGCGAGAAGCTCATCAAACCCGAACGGTTTGGCCATGTAGTCATCCGCGCCTCCCTCCAGGCCTGCAACCGTGTCCGCGGCCGAGTCGCGCGCGGTCAGGAAGATAACCGGAATGCTCAGGTGGTCACGCCGGAGCACGCTGAGAACCGTGAATCCGTCCAGGCGGGGAAGCCCGACGTCGAGAAGCAGCAGGTCGTACTGGCCGCTGGAGGCGTAGTCGATGGCGGTGAGCCCGTCCGACACCACGGTGGGGGCGTAGCCGGCTGCGCGCAGGCCCTTTTCAATGAACCTGGCGATGCGCTCTTCGTCTTCGGCAACCAATATGCGGATCACGGCTTACCTTTAGAGGCGTGGCATCCGGGCCTGTGCCGGCTCGTGGAATCGCATGTGTACGCTCCTGACGATATTCCGGGGAATTCGACGTTCGAGAATACGGGGTCTCCGCGTGATTCTTGGAGGGTCCGGGGAGCGGGGTGGCCGATCCACCGAGACTGCGAGCATGTTACGGACCCCCGTATTTCACCACGTGTCGGCAAAAAATACACGAGTGGTGATTACTCGTTTAGGGAGGGTGGCCAGGGCCGGAGTACTCAGATGTACTTAGGTTTACAGCCGTCCGTGGGCGAAGCGGCCGACGGCGGCAGTCGGCTAAGTTCGACCCACCCTTCCAGCGCTCCCGGCAAACGTCAATCCCCTGACGGTTGCGGCCGCTGACGGAACAGCCGCGGGACGGAAGAGCCAGGGACGGAAGAGCCAGGGGCTACTTCGCCCCTGGCTCTTTAGTTCGAATAGCGAAACGGATCAGTTCACCGGCCGCGTTGAACCTCCACTACGCCACTCTTCTCCCAACGGGTCCAGTCGGACCAGTGACCGTTGTTGTTCTTCACGCGGAAGGAAACGATGTGGTAGACCTCTTCGGTGCCCCTCCTGTCAAGGTTGGGGACGCGGTCCACGCTGTGAATCGTCCTGGTGTCGCGCCAATTGAACTTTTCGGTGAAGTGCGAGCCACCGAGGAAATCGTCGCTGCGCCGCGGGCCACGCTCGTCTTCGTAGCGAAGCTGGCGGATCTGGACGGTCCTGTCGGCCCTGCATTCCACTTTGATCCTGAAATCGACCCGGTTGCCGCGAAGGTCGCGTGGATCCAGCGGGTTGACGGTACAGCCGTTCCGGCTGGTTTCCGCCTGTGCCGGGGCAGCCACTGCCACGGAACCCCCGAGTAGTCCGAGTGAGACGATCGGGACCAAGGCGATTGCCCGGGTGCGGGCTTTCGTTGTTGGAGTGATGGACATTTCTTTTGCTCCTAGAAGGATGCGAATCATTTTCGGACAGCGCCGTCCGGCCACGATCAAGAAAAAATTGGTTGCGGCCTCAGCCTGCCCATCCCATTTTCAAACAGCACACCCGGCCTCCGCGGGGGCTTGACTCCGGGCTCTTCCCACGTGAATTCGTGACCCGGTAGTACAATCGTCCGCCTGCTTTTGCCGCGGCGCCAGTGCCCTTGCGCACCTTTTTTCCGCGAATTGACGGGGAAAAGTCGGGCTTATTCCAGATGTCCAGTGTCCGGATATGCCGCACGAATGAACACGGAACTATACGCTATGGATTTTCCATGCTGCGGTTAAACAATTCCGCAGTACGGATTTAGCATTCCGGAAACACGAGGTCCCTAGCGTTGCCCGTGACCTGAAGGCGTCCAGCGCCTTTTCCCTGTTGATTGGCAGCCCTGATGAAACTCCCCTCGCCCCTGGTGCCGGACAAAACCGGCACGCCCGTGAAGAAGCCGCTCTACACGTCGCTGTTCTTCCAGATCCTCGTGGCCGTGTGCCTGGGCATCGGGATCGGCCACTTCTGGCCTGATCTCGGCTCCGCCCTGCGGCCGCTGGGCGACGGCTTTATCCAGCTGATCAAGATGATCATCGCCCCGCTGATCTTCCTGGTGATTGTCACGGGCATCTCCGCCGTGGGTGACGTGAAGGCCGTGGGGAGGGTGGGCGTGAAGGCGCTGCTGTACTTTACCGGAGCCACGCTGTTCGCCCTGGTGTTCGGGCTGGTGGTGGGCAACATCGTGCAGCCCGGTGCCGGCCTGAACATCGATCCGAATACGCTGTCCCAGGATGCCCTCAACGCCAAGACCGGCACGGCCCCGCCGAAGGACGCCGGCGCGTTCCTGCTGGGTATCATTCCCACCAGTGTGGTGGGCGCCTTCGCCTCCAACAGCCTGCTGCAGGTGCTCTGCTTCTCGGTGTTCTTCGGAGCGGCCATCGTGGTGGTGGGGCGGGAACGCTGCCTGCCTGTTGTGACGCTTCTGGAGACGGTGCTGGAGCTGTTCTTCAAGATCATGGGCTGGGTGATGCGTGTTGCCCCCGTGGGCGCGTTCGGCGCCATGGCCTTCATCATCGGCCAGTACGGCCTCGGCTCGCTGAGCACGTACGCGTTGCTGATTGCGGCCTGCTACGGGGCGGCAATCATCTTCATCGGGCTGCTTTTTGTGGTGGCCTGGGTGTATCCGCGCGTGCCGCTGTGGCAGTTCATCAAGTACAGCCGCGAAGAGTTCCTGCTGGCGCTGGGCACGGCGTCCACCGAGTCGGTGCTTCCGCGCATCATGACCAAGCTGACCAACGCGGGCTGCTCGCGGGCCACCACGGGGCTGGTGGTTCCCACCGGCTACTCGTTCAATTTGGACGGCGCCGCACTGTATTTGTCCATCTCCCTGCTGTTCCTGGCCCAGGCCTTCGGGCACAACCTCGACCTGGGCCAGCAGCTCGCCGCCCTGGGCATCCTGATGCTGACGTCGAAGGGCATGGCGGGCGTTCCCGGTTCGGCCTTCCTGGCGCTTTCGGCAACCGCGGCCGCACTGGGCATCTTCCCGGTGGCCGGAGTGGCCCTGCTCCTGGGCGCCGACCGCCTGATGGACTCCATGCGCGTCTCCGTCAACCTGCTGGGAAACTGCGTGGCTACGTTCGTGGTGGCCAAGTGGGAGGGCCAGTTCGACCGCGACGCCATGCTCCGCGCCTTCCGCGGTGAGCTTCCGGAAGCAACGGAAAGAGCAGAAAGCACTGAAAGAACGACGGCGGACCTTACGGCTGCGGCTGCTTCGGCAAGGTAAGGATTTCGGCGCCGTCCTCGGTGATGGCGATGGTGTGCTCGCTGTGGGCTGTCCGGCAGCCCGTCGCACTCCGGAGCGTCCACCCGTCGGCATCTGTCACGAGCTTGGCGGTGTCTGCCATGACCCACGGCTCCAAGGCGAGCAGCAACCCGGGGCGCAGTTGGAATCCGCGGCCGGGCCGTCCGGTGTTCGGAACGTGCGGGTCCTGGTGCATCGTTGATCCGATGCCATGGCCCCCGAATTCGGTGTTGATCGGGTAGCCGGCCTCGCTGAGGACGGTGCCGATGGCATGGGAGATGTCGCCGATCCGGGCGCCGGGGCGGGCGGCGGCTATCCCTGCGCTCAGTGCCCGTTCGGTGGCGCTGATCATCGCGACGCTCTCCGCGGGTTGTGAGTCACCCACGAGGAAGCTGATGGCTGAATCTGCGGCGACTCCGTCTTTGGAGACGGCGAGGTCGAGTGTCAGAAGGTCGCCATCGGCAAGCGTGTACCGGTGCGGCAGTCCGTGCAGCACGGCGTCGTTGACGGCCGTGCAGATGTAGTGGCCGAACGGCCCGCGGCCGAAGGACGGCTCGTAGTCGACGTAGCAGGACTGCGCGCCGGCTTCGGCGATCATGTCCTTGGCCCACCGGTCGATGTCCAGGAGGTTTGTGCCCACCGTGCTGCGGCTTTTGAGCGTCTGCAGGATGTGGGCCACCAGGGCGCCTGACTCCTTTGCGCGGTGCAGTTCGGCGGGGTTCAGGATCTCGATCATGCGGCGCCTTTCTCTGGAAACCAATAACTATACCGGCCATATTATCCCGGTATTAGAATTGGAGCCATGGTCAGGTTGCCCCTCACACCCGGAGAAGTCGAGCGCGGACAGCGTCTTGGCGCCCTGCTGCGCCTCGCCAGGGGAGAGCGCCCGATGCTCGATACCGCGCTCCATGCAGGCGTCTCGCCGGAGACACTCCGGAAGATCGAAACGGGCCGCATAGCCACTCCGGCCTTCCCGACCATCGCGGCGATCGCCGATGTCCTGGGCCTCTCCCTTGACGCGGTCTGGGCCGAGATCAACCGGCCCGAACGCGGCGTTGAACCCGCCCGCCCCCGTCACGGTGAACGGGAGCGGCTGGCCTCGTAAGACTCAATCCCGCAACTGCACCGGCAGTTGGTCCCCAAGGCGCTGAAAGCACGACGGCGGACGGCCCGCCTGAGGGGCCGTCCGCCGTCGTGCCTGCCTAACGTTCCCGGACCTAGCTGCCCGCCATGGCTGCCTCGTAGGAAATCCGCTTCTCGGTTTCCCTGGCTTCGATCCGCTGGGCCTCGAGGAGGACGTGTTCGGCGTCCTCCCGCCTGACCACCACCACGCCGTCCGCGTCCGCCACCACGATGTCGCCGGGGGAAACCACGACGCCGGCGATCGCCACCGGGATCTGCAGCCGGCCGGGGCCGAACTTGTAGGGCCCGGCGGGGGTTATGGACCGGGCGAACACCGGCAGGCCGCAGTCAGCGAGGGCATCGGCGTCGCGGACGGCGCCGTCAATCACGAAGCCGGCGATTCCCATGCTTTTCGCGCGGATGCCGATGAGGTCCCCGATGAGGGCGCGGGAGACGTCGCCGCCGCCGTTGATCACAATGACGTCCCCGGGCTGGGCGCCGTCGAGGGCTTTGTGGATGAACAGGTTGTCGCCGGGACGCGTCCACACCGTATACGCAGGGCCGGAAAGTTTGGCGCCAGTCCAGACGGGGGAGAGCCCGGAGGCCACGCCGATCCGTTCCTGGGCATCGCCGATGTTGGCTGCCGGAATGAAACCGAGCCTGCGCACCAGTTCGTCGGTCGGGAGCTGGCCGGGGGCCGTGGAATCTGGTGTTGCATTCATGCCGTCGCCGGCCTTTCTGTTGGTGTTCACGGTCACTTCTGCTGGAGGAGTTCGTCGATGACGGGCTTGATGGTCTTTTCGCGTTCTTCCCAGAGCTTGGCGACGTCGCTGCTGGACTTCCATGCCGGCGCCGTGGCGGCACCCTTGAGCTTTTCCTGCACGGCCGGGGTTTCGGTGGCCTTCTTCAGCGCAGCTTCGAGCCGTGCCACAACTTCCTTGGGCGTCTTGGACGGGACGGACAGGGCGAAGTTGCTGGCCATGGGCTCGACGTCGTAGCCGGCGCTCTTCATGGTGGGAACTTCAGGGGCGAACGGACTGGGGTTGTCCTCAATGACGGTCAAGAGCTTGATGTCGCCGGACTTGTACTGGCCGAAAAAGCTGGAGACGCCGCCCAGGGCGAAGTCAGTCTCGCCGGAGACAATGGCGGCTACCTTGTCCGCGCCGCTGTTGTAATGCACGATGTTGAAGTCCAGCCCCAGCTGGTTTTCCAGGAGGCGAAGGTTGATGTGATCGTCGCCGGCGCGGGAGTCGGTGCCCACGGTGATCTTTCCGGGTTCTGCCTTGACTGCATCGAAGAGCTCCTTGATGCTCTTGTACTTGCTGTCCTTGTTGACGCCGATTACCACGGAGTTGGTGGCAAAGGCGCCGATGGGGGTGAAGCTGCTGCGGTCGAAGGCCGCCTTCTTGCTCGGGTCCAGGTAGCGGCCCAGAATGGACGGGATGTTGGTGTTGCCGAAGGTGAGTCCGTCCGCCTTGGCGTTGGCCACGTAGTTCAGTCCCACCACCTGGCTGCCGCCTTCCTTGTTGACCACCTTGACGTTGGCACCCAGGTCCTCCTGCATGACGGGTGCCACGATGCGGGCCAGGATGTCGTTGCCGGCGCCGGCGGCCGAGGGCACGATCCACTCAATCGTGGATCCCGCCTTGGGGAACTCAGCGGCTTTGCTGGAGGTGCTGCTGTTGGCCTGGCCTCCGCAGCCTGTGAGGGCGAGGGCGACGGCGGCGGTGAGGGCCGTGGTGGTCAGGGCAGTGAGTTTCTTCATTTCGCAAGCTCCTTTGGTGCGACGGGGGTGTGTGACTTCTTCTTCAGCATGGAAGCAATGAGGGGGCGGACGGCGCCGAACAGGATGGCGACCACAATGACGCCGATGAGGGTGAGGCTGATGGGGCCCTCCAGGAACACGCCGTAGTCACCGAGGGACAGAGCCAGTGAGCGCTGGAAGTTCTCTTCGAGCATGGGTCCGAGGATCAGTCCCAGGACCAGCGGCGTCAGCGGGACTTTGACGAGCTGGAAGATGTAGCCCAGGACGCCTGCTCCCAGCATGATCAGGATGTCGAACGGGCTGCCGTTGATGGAGTACGTGCCCAGGAACATAAAGGCCAGGATGGCGGCCATCAGGTAGTGGAACGGCACCTTCAGCACGGCAATCCACACCCGGGCGAGCGGGACGTTGAGGATGAGCAGGATCAGGTTGCCCACAATCAGGCTGGCGATGATGGCCCAGGCCACGTCCGGGTTGTCGCGGAACAGCAGCGGCCCGGGGATCAGGCCGTTCATGGTGAACGCGCCCGCCATGATGGCCACGGTGGCCGAGGTGGGGATGCCGAGCGTGAACAGCGGGATCATGGAGGACACGGCCAGGGCATTATTGGCTGCCTCCGGGCCGGCGATGCCTTCCACGGCACCCCTGCCGAACTCGGACCGGCGCCTGGACAGCTTCTTCTCCGCCGCGTAGGACGCCAGGGAAGTCGCGGCCCCGGGAGAGCCGGGGAGCAGGCCCATGAAGAAGCCGATCACCGAGCCGCGCAGGGACGGGAGCGCGGAGCGCTGCAGGTCGGTCCGGGTGGGCAGGAGCCGGGCCACCTTGAGCGGGCTCGGCACGCCGAGCGGGCCCTTCTGCGCCTGTCCCAGGACTTCGCTCAGGCCGAAGACGCCCATGACGACGGCCACCAGCCCCACGCCGTCGAACAGTTCCGGCATGTCGAAGGTAAAGCGGGCAATGCCGACGCCGGAATCGACGCCCACGGTGGCGATGGCCAGCCCTGCGGCGGCGCTCAGCAGGGCTTTGGCCGGGTTGGAGCCGGCGAAGCTGGTGATGAGGGCGAATCCCAGTAGCGAGACCAGGAACAGTTCCGGCGCGCCGAACTCCAGGGCCAGCCGGCTGAAGGGTGCCACCACCACGAACCCGATGACGCCGATGAGTCCGCCCACGAAGGAGGCCAGGGCGGCGATGACCAGGGCCGGGCCGCCGCGCCCTTTCTTGGCCATCTGGTACCCGTCGAGGGTGGTGGCAATCGACGAGGCTTCGCCGGGAATCCGCAGCAGCACCGCCGTCGTGGTTCCGCCGTACGCCGCACCGTACAGGATGGCTGCGAGCATGATGATCGCGGAGGTGGCGTCCAGTCCGAAGGTGACCGGGATGAGCAGCGACACCGCCGCTGCGGGGCCGAAGCCCGGCAGGACGCCCACCAGCATGCCCAGCACGCAGCCGAGCAACGCGAAGAGCAGGTGTTCCGGGGTGAAGACCGTGGCGAGGCCGCCCAGGAGCTGATCGAAACCCATGGCTTACAGCCCCAATCCGGCGAGGAATTCAATGCTGGCGGTGGGAAGGGCCGTGCCGAGCCATACCTCGAAGACCAGGCGGGACGCGAGGGCGGCTCCGATGGCCACCGCCACCGAGATCCACAGCTTCCGTTTGCTGACGAAGTAGAGGATGGTGCCCAGCTGCAGCGTCATGACCACGGTGTAGCCGAGGAACGGGAGGAGCAGGGCAGCGAGCAGGATGGATCCGACGATGATGCCCACCCTGGCCCAGCCCTGGCGGTCCGGGAAGTCCGCCACGTCGGGTTCGTCGCTGTTGTCGTCGTCGAGGAGGGACACGAGGGCCGACTCCGATTCGTGGTGCGGCGGCACCGACTCCAGGACGTCGCCGGCGGCCGGGGTCCGATCCTCGTTTCGGCGGGCGGCGAGGAGCTGGAGGATCCAGAGGACGCCGGCCAGCGCCATCAGCGTTCCGGCCACGGTGGGAAAGAAACCGGCACCCACACCGGAGGTGTTGGTCAGTCTGTACCCGGCGCCCACGCCGGCGACGGCGAGGCCCCCGGCCAGGGCCGCCGAGGCGACTGTCCATTCAAGCGCAACGGGTGCGTTGAGGGTTTGCATCTTTGTTGTCCGCCTCTCTGCGGCAAAGGGAGAATATGTGGGTCGCAAGTTTCGGCAGGAGCCTCACTTGCAATCTTGCACAGGATTGCATGTTCGTGAGAGAGTGTCAAGCATCACAGGTTTGCCCGCAGGGTTCTCAAAGGAGAGTCATCTTGAGTTTCAAAGCAGTAGTGGCCAGCAGCGCGGTCCAGCTCAGCGCTTCCGAGGAACGCGTCATGAACGTGCTGATGGGGGACCAGATGTCCGGCATCACTGCTGCGGAGGTCGCGGACCGGGCCAAGACGCATGAGTCAACGGTGGTGCGGCTGGCCAAAAAGCTCGGCTACCGCGGCTATCCGGAGCTGCGGAGCGACCTGCGCCGGGACGAGGAAGCGACAGAGACCAGCGGGACCATCATGCGCGGGGAATCCGGCTACGACCTCTCGGCGTTTATTTCCGATGAAATCCGTGCCCTGAAACGCCTGCCGCACTTTGTCCCGCAGGAGGACCTGGAGGCGGCCGCGCGCATTCTTCACGAGTCGCGGACCGTCTACCTGTTTTCCAATAATGACGAACGGTCAACCCTGGATCTGCTGTCACGGCGCCTCAGGCGCCTCGGGCTGACCACAGTCATGCTCGCCCCCACCCCCAAAGACCTTGCGGAACGGTTCGTCAGTTTTGACGAAAACAGCACCCTGATTTCCCTGGCGCTCCGGGAGGCGCCCCGGCAGCTTGCCACGTTGACCGCCGAGGCCGCGCGCAGGGGAGGGAAGTCCATAGTGATCTCCGACGTCCCGGGTTACCGGTTCCGCCCCAGCCCGGACCACCTCATCGCCGCCCGGCGCGGTGACGACACCGAGTACCGCACCCAGCTGATTCCCGTGGCCTTGGCCTACGCCCTGCAGTTGGCGATTTTCCACCTCGACCCGGTCCGCTACCAGGCGGCCCGGGACAGCATCGATGACCTGACCCGGCTGTTCGGCGGGACGGACGAAATCCCCCTCCGCGCGTGAGCGCACTGGCCTGGCGGCGGGCGCTGAGCACCCAGGCCGTCCTGGCGCAGGCCGCATGGGTGGGTATCCGCCTGATGATCGGTTACCGCGCACTCGCCTTCGGCGCCGATCCGGTGTTCCTGGGGTTGCTTGCCTCCACGTTTGCGCTGCCAGCCCTGCTCGCAGCGCTGACGGCTGGCCGGATCGCGGACCGCCGGGGCGGAACCGGCATGGCGTTTATCGGCCTGATCTCGGCGGCAGCGGGAACGGGAATGCTGTTCGCCGTACCCGGGCTGCCGTTTCTTCTTGTGGCCAGTGCCTTCGTCGGGCTGGGGCATCTGTTGGTGATGGTGGGCCAGCAGACCTTCGTTGCCCATGTCAGCGTCAAGGGCTCCACGGACAGCGCGTTCGGGACCCTGACCGCGGCTGCCTCGATCGGCCAGCTGATCGGTCCGCCCGCCGTGACGTTCGTTGCGTCGCTAGGGGTTGCCGGCGGGTCGGCGCCGGACACCAACCTGGGCCTTCTCGTGTGCATGGGCTTCAGTGTGCTTGCCACCCCGGCATTCTTCTTCCTGCGGCGCACTGACAGCTCGCTCCGGAGGAAACGCCTGAACGTGAGCGCCGCACCCGCAAAGATCGGCGGCGTCCTGAAGACCCCCGGAATGTGGCGGTCCCTTGCCGTCAGCGGCGCGGTGCTGGTGACCGTAGACCTGATGTATGCGTTCGTCCCGGTCTGGGCCACCGAACAAAACATCAGCGCCACCGCCGTCGGGCTCCTGCTGGCACTCCGGGCCGCCGTCTCCGTGCTGAGCAGGCTGGGGCTCATGCGCCTCATTGACAGGTTCGGGCGGAAGGTGCTGCTGATCGCCTCGATCGCCGCGGCGGCAGTTGCACTGCTGGCCCTGCCGCTGACCGGGGTCTACGGTGCCATTGCCGTGATGGTGGGCCTAGGCCTGGGACTGGGCATACCCCAGCCCCTGACCATGGCCTGGGTGACCTCGCTGACCCACGCGTCACACCACGGCGCCGTCCTGGGCCTCCGGCTGACGGTGAACCGGTTTGCGCAGATCTCGCTGCCCATCGCCATGGGCGCCGCCGCCGCACCGCTGGGCGTGCTGGGGATCTTTTGGGCCAACGCTGCGCTGCTTGTCGGGGCCATCGTGGTGGTGGCCGGGTCCGACGCCGGAACCGGCACCGGTACGCCGGCGGTTGACCCGGCCGACGGCGGCTGAAACCGCCGCTCAGCGGACCCGCTGAAGGGCCGGCAACTGGTCCCCGATCAGCGCCAGATTCTGGATCACCGCCAGGCCGAACTGGGCTGTGTCGTTGGTGGACACTGTGGGGGCCTCGTCCACGGCCGTGAGGACATAGGGAGGTTCGATCCGCCGCAACGTGAATGCTTCCGCGTGGTTGAGGTGCTCCCCGCCTTCCGCGAAGCTGGTCCAGGCCCGCCGCGCCAGTTCAGCGTCCCCCAGCCGCGACGCTGCATAGGCGCTGAGCCGGCTGTGGGCCTGCGTCAGGTGGATTCCGTCCAGCGGCCGGCCCACCTCGGCAACTTGTTCTTCCGGCGTGGCCAGGAAGAGCCGGCAGTACTGCAGCCAGGCGCGTTCAAAGCCGGCGTCCGGCACCAGATCGATGAGCTCGCTGCAGATTTCCACCAGCCCGAACACCGCGGAAAGGTGCGAAACCAGGATCATGTCCCGGCCGGCGTCGAACCGTCCGGTGTCCAGGTTGTACAGCGCCTCGCCCGTGAGGAAGCCGTACTTCAGCGCGCCGATGTCCGCCATGGTGCCCAGCAGCCTGTCCCGTGACCGCGGGTTTCCGGTGCGTTCCCAGTCGGTGAGCCAGGTGGCGGCCAGCGATCCCCAGTCCGTCCCCAGCCCCACGGCCAGGGCGCGCCGGTCCGGGCGGTACGTGGCGCTGTCCGTGCGGACTTTCCGGGTGGGATCCAGGCCCAGGAAGTTCCGGTCGCTGTCCACGAGCTCGGTGAGAAGGTCACCGGTGCGTTCATCCGCCGTCAGGTAGTAGTAGAAGCGCCGGTAGGCCGGGGTGCTGATCCGCAGCTGCTTGGCGCTGCAGCCCCAGTGCTGCACGTTGTGCCGGGAGCCCAGGCCGCGCCACTCGCCCAGGTGGTAGACGTCCACTTCGCCGGTGTGCCGGGTCATGGCCTCCGCGAGGCGGAAGACGTCGGCGCGGCCGGTGCGGAGGTATGTGTACCAGAGCCACAGGTCGGGGGAGAGCTCCGAGTTGTCCCAGGCGTAGCCGCCCACGTCGTACCGCCAGGCGTGCCGGTCGAAGTCGTAGGTGTGCATCACGTCGCCGTAGTTCCAGAAACCGTACCAGCGGCGCTGTTCCACCTGGCCCTGGTAGAAGTCGACGAGGAAGTCCAGCTTGTCCTCGAGCGCGGCCCGCTCCGGGGTGCTGCGGTCCGCGGGCGCCCAGTCGCCGAACACGCCGGCCGAGTGCAGGTACCCGGGCGTGGCCTGCAGCATCGCAGGCGTCGATGCGGCGGCGGCATCGGCGGCGAGGGACGCGGTGTCCGGCGTGGCGTCGTAGGCAAAGAGCGTCAGTTCGTGGGTGCGGGCGATGCCGTGCGGGTTCCCGAAGCCAGGTTCGTAGTCCTCGTAGGTGATTTCCAGGCCCTCGAGCTGGTCCTCGAAGGTGTCCTGTCCCAGGCCGTCGTGGTAGAAACGCAGGTCCATGGGCTGCGCCTCGGGGGAGTAGAGCCACGCGGTCACCGATGCCCGGGCCGTGGCGGCGCCGCGGATGTCCAGCTGGCCCGGGTGGGACTGCCAGAAATCACGGATGCCGATGCCGAAACCGCCGCGCGGATCGCTGAGGGAACAGAACCCGGAGGCCCGCGTACCGCCGGAGATCCCCACCCAGCCGTGGCCCTCTCCGGTCCGCTTGCGGAGCTCGAAGCCGTCGGCGCTGAGCTGGGTGAGCGTGAAGTCGTTCCACGCCGGGATGAGGTGCAGCCGCTCGGACACCAGCTCGCTCCACTCCTCCAGGGGTGGCGTCGGCCGTCCTGCGAGCTGGGCGTGCCGGACGTCCTCGCCGGGATCGCGGCGCAGGCCGGTCAGGCCGCGCACCGCCTCGGTGAGGAAGCCGCCGTCGGCCCCTGCGATGCGCATGTGCCGGTCGTGCAGCTCGGATTCCAGCGGCACCGTGAAGCGGACGCCCAGCCCGGCAAGGAAGTCGCGGTCCGCGTCGCCGTCCCAGATGAACGAGTGGACCATCCGCACGCTGCGGGCGCCGGCGTGGAAGTAGAACCGGACCACGAACGGCAGCCAGCTGCGCCGCTGCCCGTCTGCGTCCGCGTGGTCCTGCCGATGGGTGCCCTCCAGCCGGACCACTGCACGGACCGGTCCGTATTGTTCAAGCACGACGGCGGTCACCTCGCCGGTGAAGGCCTGCCGGCTGACGCTGCCGGGGCCGTCCGGGATGCCGTCCTGAAGCAGGCTGACCAGCCCGGCGTCTTCAGCAACGACTGTGCCGCCGCGGGAGAGGGATGTGAACAGGGACGGACCGCTTCGGCTGATCACCATTTCCAACGTGCCGGTGGACACAGTGACGAGGTCGTCGGACTCCGTCACCGCAACCAGCGGTGACGGTTCGGGCACCGGCGGGGTGCCGCCGTCGGACGTCACCCGGTACTGCGCGGAGGGCGCATCGGTTGCCGGCAGCGCGACGCCGGCCCATTTCAGCGAGCCGTCCGGCCAGGTGGCGAGGGGCCAGGCCTGCGCGGGGACAGGCCGCCCGTCCGCGTCCGAGACCGTGATCCCGTCGGCGCCGGCAAGGGCACCCCGGGTGAACGGCATGCCCCAGGTGGTGCCGCCGGAAAGCTCTGCGGGGGCCTCGCCCTCGAGCCAGTTGAGTGTGGCGTAGGTCATCGTTGTCCGTCTCCTTAGACATGCTTTTGTATCGTTTCAATCAAGCCACCCAGCCCACCCCTCGAAGAGGCGGGGCGGGTTGGGTGGTGCGCAGAAAACGCTTTCCCATCATGTCTAACAGTCATCGACGGTACAAGTCAACGCTCTGTCACCGTCGTCGTGCCGCCGGCGTGAGTTCGTTGGCGCCATAGCTGTTGTCGTCGGGGTTGAGGGTGACTCCGGGCGCCACAAGCTCGTCGATGCGGTCCAGTACCTCGGTGGACAGTGTGACATCGGCGGCCGTCAGGTAGGACTCCAACTGCTCCATGGTGCGTGGTCCGACGATGGCGGACGTGACCCCCGGGTGGTTGATCACGAACGCGATGGCCAGCTCGATGAGCGTCAGTCCGGCGTGTTCCGCGAGCCCGGCGAGTTCTTCGACGATGTCGAGTTTTCGCTGGTTGGCCGGGCTTGTCATGTCGAACCGGGCGCTCGGACGCGCGGAAGAGGCGGGGGCGGACGCTGAGTCTTTGCGCCAGCGACCGGACAGCCAGCCGCCGCTGAGCGGGCTGTAAGTGAGGGTGCCCATGCCGTGGCGCTGCACCGCGGGGAGGATGTCTTCCTCGATGCCGCGGACCAGGATCGAGTAGGGCGGCTGCTCGGTGACGAACCGCTCCAGGTTGCGTTCGCGGGATGCCCACTGGGCTTCGACGATCTGGGATCCGGAGTAGGACGAGGAGCCGATGTAACGGACCTTACCTTGGCGGACCAGGTCGGTGAGGGCGCCGAGGGTTTCCTCAACGTCCGTATCGGGGCTGGGCCGGTGGACCTGGTAGAGGTCGATGTAGTCGGTGTTCAGGCGGCGGAGGGAGTTTTCGACTTCGCGGATGATCCAGCGGCGGGATCCACCGCGCTGGTTGGGGTCGCCTTCATTCATGGGCATGAAGAACTTGGTGGCCAGGAAGACGTCGTCGCGCCGGCCTTCAAGTGCCTGGCCGACGATTTCTTCTGATGCCCCGCCGGAGTAGACGTCGGCGGTGTCGATGAAGTTGATGCCCGCGTCGAGGGCGTGGTGGATGATGCGGATGGAGTCGGCGGTGTCCTTGTTGCCCCAGGGCCCGAACATCATCGCACCCAGGCATAAGGGGCTGACCTGCACGCCTGTGCGGCCGAGGGGACGGTATTCCATGGTGGTTCCTTCTCTCTGTCTTAAGTTGCTTTCACGGTATTCAGGCGTTCGGGATTGTGGGAGGGCACGCCGTTACCTCCCTTCGAGCGCCCTTACCGGGCGGCCTCGAACTGCGGGGCACGCCCCGCCGTCGGCTGTTTCGTGGTCCGGCGGGCGGCAAGATCGGCGGGCAGGATGAGGACGGCCGTCACGGCCAGGGCAAGGAACAGGAGGACACTGCCTGTGGTGAGGGCGGTGCTGACCTCTGCGGCCAGGTGCGCTACAGCAGAACCCGTGGCAGGGACGGTCGCTGCGGCCGCGACCGCGATGCCAAGCCCGAGGCAGGTGCCCACCTGGTGGAATGTGTTCACCAGGCCCGATGCCGCGCCGGCGTCGGCTGCTGGGGCGCCGATGATGCCGAACGAGGTCAGCGGTGCGAACGCCAGGCCTTGACCGGCGCCGATGAGGATCATGGGCAGTGCCACCGCCGTCAGGTATGCGGAGTCGACTCCCACCCTGCTGAGCCAGAACATTCCGGCGAGAGTGACCAGGATTCCTGCCGCGAGTGGAATGGAAGCCGGCATCCGCCCCAGCAGCCGCGGGATGGCCATCGCGACGGCGAAGTTGACCGCCGTCATGGGGAGGAAGCCGAGGCCGGCCTGCAGCGGGTCGAAGCCCAGCACTTCCTGCATGAACTGGGTGGTAAAGAAGAAGAACCCGATCATCGCCCCCAGGTACATGAAACGGGCGACGTAGGCGCCGGTGCGGCGGCGGCTCGCGAACAGCCGCAGCGGCATGATCGGCTGGGCCGCCCTGCGCTCGATCAGAACGAACGTCACCAGGAGCACGGCGCCGGCGCCGACGGCTGTGAACGTAGCCGGGGACGTCCATCCCGCATCGACGGTGTTGATGATGCCGAACACGAGAGCGCCGACACCCAGTGTGGCGCTGAGCGCGCCGAACACGTCGAAGCGGCCGCGGGACCGGCCCGTTTCCGGGATGAACCGCGGAGCGAGAAGGATCATCGCGGCGCCGATGGGAACGTTGACGAAGAACCCGGCCCGCCAGGAGATCCAGTGGGCCAGCGCCCCGCCGATGACCAGCCCCAGGCTGGCGCCGATTCCTGCGGTGGCACCGTACAGGGCGACGGCCCGGGTGCGCTCACGGCCCTCCGGGAAGCTCGCCGTGAGCAGGGACAGCGAGGCAGGCGCGACGATCGCAGCCCCGATGCCCTGAACGGCGCGGCCGGCGATCGCCCACCAGCCCGCCGGCGCCAGCCCGATCAGCAGCGACGCCACCGAGAACACCACCAGCCCGAACACGAAAACCCGCCGGCGTCCAAGCAGATCTCCTGCCCGGGCGCCGAGGAGCAGCAGGCCGCCGAAGACCAGCGTGTACGCATCCTGAACCCAGGAGAGCTCACCGGTGCCCAGCTGAAGGTCCTCCTGCAGGCTCGGCAGGGCAGTGAAGATCACCGAGTTGTCCAGCAGGATCATGAAGTAGCTGACGAGGATGATCGCCAGGATCGCTGCCCGGCGGGGAGCGGCTGTGGGTTCAGGTTTCATGCTTTCAATGCAACAGTGATTCCCTGCAGGCCGGGAGTCACTGTCCTTCCGGGTAATGCCAGTCCCTCCCTCGTTCCACCGACCCCGCGTAGCGTGGATGCCATGACACACAGCGACGACGTGCGGAAGTTCCTGACCTCCCGCCGTGCAAGGATTACGCCCGAAGAGGCCGGCCTGCCGGTCTATGGCGGCAACCGCCGCGTTGCCGGGCTGCGTCGCGAGGAAGTCGCCATGCTGGCCGGGATGAGCATCGATTACTACATCCGCCTTGAGCGCGGAAATCTCTCCGGCGCCTCGGACAGCGTCCTTGAAGCACTCGCCCGCGCCCTGAAGCTGGACGACGCCGAAACGGCCCACCTTTTCGACCTGGCTCGCGCCGCCACCGCCGCTCCCCGGGTGCGCCGCAAGCGCAGCCCGCAGACGGTGCGGCCGAGCGTGCAGCGCGTCATCGATGCGATCACGACGGCGCCGGCCTGGGTCCGCAACGACCGCGGGGATGTCCTCGCCGCCAATGAGCTGGGCCGTGCGCTGTATCAGGACCTGATGGCCGAACAGACCACCCCGCCGAACAGTGCGCGGTTCACCTTCCTGAACCCGAAAGCGCGGGAGTTCTTCGCCGATTGGGAACGGGCGGCCGATGACATCGTCGCGGTCCTGCGGTCTACGGCCGGGAAAAACCCGTATGACAAGGACCTCACGGACCTGATCGGTGAACTCTCCACCCGCAGCGAGGAGTTCCGCACCCGGTGGGCCCGGCACGACGTGAAGTACCACCGCGCCGGCCGGAAGCGGCTCCACCACCCGATCGTTGGCGACCTCGACTTGAGCTTTGAGGCGCTGGAACTTCCTGCAGACCCGGGACTGCGCATCAACGTGTACACAGCAGATCCCGAAACACCCTCAGAGGACGCTTTGAAAGTCCTCGCCAGTTGGGCAGCCACCCAGCGTGAAACAACAAAGGCCCCGGTCAAGGAGAATTAATGACCCACCGTCCCTCGACTGTCCTGATGGTCGGTGCCACCGACGGCATCGGCCGCTACGCCGTGGCCGATGCCGTCGTGTTCACCCACGGATCCACCACCAGCGAACGAGACGTGCGGGACAACGACTATGCCGACGTCGCCTACACCCCGTGGAAGCTGCGCAGCTTCACCACGGTCTTCAGCTCCCTGGCCCCGGACTTGGCTGGATCAATCGATGCAGCCGAAGACCTGGTGAACCTCCCCTTGGAGAGTGAGCCCGAAAGGTTCCGCCAGGACGTCGCCACAATCGCGGCAGGAAGCGTCAACGCCGGACACTGAATCGCGGCTCCTACTCCGCGTGACTAGTCCGCCTGGCTGCGGCCGGCCGTGTCGATGACGCAGAAGCGGTTGCCTTCGGGATCTGCCATAATCACGTAGTCCGCGCCGGCGGGCTGTTTGCTCCATTCGATGCGGGTGGCACCGAGGCTGAGGAGCCGCTGCACTTCGCCGGCCTGGTCCTCCGTGTAGAGGTCCAGGTGGATGCGGGGAGGCAGGTGGACCGACGACGGGACACGGTCCAGCGAGATGCAGGTGCCCGCGCCGCCCGGTGGCTGCAGGATCACAAAGTCGTCCTCGGGTTCATGCCGCGGTTCGAAGCCGAGGGCAGCCTGCCAGAAGGCCATCTGGGCCTGGAGGTCGTCAACGCGGATCACGATCGAGCCAATGCTCAGCATCCGGCCAAGGTACACCGACTCAAAGAGCCCCGGCAACGCACTGGGGAATCTATCCGCTGCCGCCGGAGGAGGCTCTTGACCGTGCCCGCAGCGTGCGTAGCGTTGGCCCAATGGGAATCAATTCTGACAGCCAGGACCTGGCGGCTTTCCCGGCGGAACTCCCGGCTGCGCGGCAGCACAGGTTGCACCGGTGCTGGTGACCGAATCGAGAGTGGATGTTGCGGGATTGACGGGCCGTGACGTCACCGACTTCATGATGGCCTGCACCGATGAGCAGTACCGGAACTGGTGGCCGGGAACCCACCTGCAGCTCCACGTGCTGGGGCGGGCCAGCGCCGGAGTAGGAGATGTGATGCTCATGGACGAGTTCGTCGGCCGGCGCCGGCTGCGCCTGCACGGAGTCGTGGAAGCGGTCGAACCGGGATGCAGGCTCGTGTGGCGCTTCCGGAAGATCGTGCCGCTTCCGGCCAGCCTCTCCCTGGAGCTCACCCCGGTACCGGGCGGGGTGTCGGTGCGTCACACAGTCAGAGCCGGATGGCCCGGGATCGGCCGGGTGCTGGATCCGTTGCTCCGGATGTATTTTACGTCCAGGTTCATCACGGAACTGGATGCCCACGTCCGCACGGAGTTCCCGTTGCTGCGGGACTACCTCCACCCCGGTGCCCCGACCCGCGCCGATAACTGACTCCCAGCCTCCCTCCACTAGGCTGGCAACCATGACGCGGAAGATCACTGTCAGCCTGCCCGATGCCGTACTTCGTGAGTACCTGACGCCGCATCCGGACGTCACCGTGCTTGAGTGGGACTTCACGGGCGAGCCGCCGCAGCCGCAGATCGATATTGTGGTCCCGCCGTACATGGGCGGCACGAAGGTCCTGAAGAATCTTGAGGCGGTAGAGACCGCCCTGGTGCAGAGCCAGTCGATCGGGTACGACGGCGTGGCGGACTCGCTCCCGGCGGACCGGGTGTTCGCCAACGCAGCAGGCGTGCACGAGACCTCCACTGCAGAACTGACGCTGGCCATGATCCTGGCCAGCCAGCGCGAGTTCCCACGGCTCATGAAAAGCCAGCGGGACGGTGTCTGGGACGCCCGGCCCACCGCCAGCCTGGCGGACCGCCGCGTCCTCATCGTGGGCTACGGCGGTGTGGGCAAGGCGATCGAGCAGCGTCTCCTTCCGTTCGAAACGAGCGTCACGAGGGTTGCCAGCCGCCAGCGCACCGATGAGAGCGGCGTTATCCACGGAATCGACGAGCTGCCGGAGCTGCTTCCGGAGCACGACATTGTGGTGGTCGGCGTTCCGCTTGGCGACGCCACCCGTCACCTCATCGACGACGATTTCCTGGCGGCAATGCCCGACGGCGCGCTGCTGGTCAACGTGGCCCGGGGCCCCGTTGCGGACACGGAGGCATTGGTCCGCCACACGGCATCCGGCCGGATCCGCGCCGCGCTGGACGTTACGGATCCCGAACCGCTGCCGCAGGACCACCCGCTGTGGGGCACGCCCGGCGTCATCATCACCCCGCACGTGGGCGGAGCCAGTTCCGCGATGCGGCCGAGGATGGGCCGGCTGCTGCAGCGCCAGATCGACCTGATGCTGGCGGGGGAGCCGCCGGTGAACGTGGTGCTGGGCGGCTGAGCTCCACGGGAGTCGTCTTCGTGACGGGAATGTCCGGAGCGGGCAAGTCGACCGCCCTGCGCGAGCTGGAACGCCAAGGCTTTCAAACCGTTGACACTGACTACGGCTCCTGGTGCCACGAGGTGGACGGCGACAATGTGTGGGACGAAATGAAGATGTCGTCGCTCCTCGCCGGGGCCCGGGACGATGTCCTTTACCTGTCGGGAACTGTCGCAAATCAAGGACAGTGTTACGACAGGTTCGATGCTGTGGTGCTCCTGACTGCCCTCATCGACGTCGGGGCCAGCGATCAGAACATGGTCACCAGAGCAGTTCGAGGTTGAGGACGTCGATTCCGGGCCTGCCGTCCAGCCAGGCCTCGATTAGTTGGCCGACGTCCGATTCGTGGCCGGCAAGTCCAAGCCGCCTCACCTCCGACGCTGCGGGTGCGTGGCTGTGGCCGTCCGCGGACGAGCCGTGCGAGCATTCCGGGCACATTACCCGGATCCCGGACCAGTCATCGAGGCCGAGCGGCCGCTGCTCGCCAAGGTCAGACAACGCCTGCATGTCATCGGAACTGGCGCCGGCAATGTGCGCCTGCCACGTTGATAAGCCGGAGTCTTCCAGGCGTTCCAACTGGTCAAAGACCGACACGTCCTGGCCGTCGAGCCGTCGGGTTCCTTTGGGTTCCCCGTCATGCAGCACAACGTCCCTGAACCTGTGGCCGGACTCGGGAAGCGGGACGCTCGCGACGACCGCATGCGCCGGGCTGCGGCGCCAGCACCAGACCACTTCGGTACTCCCGGCCGTGTGCTGTACCTGGTGGGGCAGGCTCGGCTGGTCGGGATTCAGCCGGACCGGAGCCATGCCGCAGTTCATATCGATGGGCCCGGACTCGTCTCCAAACCTCTCCAAACCGTAGGCTGCCCAAGCGCGCCTGGCTGTGGCCCAGTCACCCAAAGCCGTTGCTGCGATGCCCAAATTCCAGGCTGCCGGATTGGCGCCGTCGAACTCCTTGGCATCCTGTGGGGTGAAGAGCTTCAGCGCCCGTTCGTTGCGCTCCCGGCTTTCCGGCCAATTACCGCGGGCCTTGGACAGGAGACCTGCCTGGAACCAGCTGTAATAGGACGTCGGAGTCAGCTCCAGCAGCTCGGAAGCAAGCACAGCCGCCCGGGCAGCGTCGCCCGCCTCGTCCGCGGCCTTCCACTCTGACCAGACGTCATGCGGCCCCCGCCGCTTCCTGAATCCCCACGTGCGTCCCATTACTGCCGCCTTTCTTCGCGGACTGGTCTGAGCCGGTGCGGCGCACCCTCGGGAGGCGTGGCGGGGAAGGTGCAGGTGAACTCGCCCCGGTAGCCAAACAGGAACCCCAAGAACGGATTCCGCACCTGCATCTGAATGGTGAAAACCCCGCGGGCGTCGTCGAAGCTCTCGTAAAGGTCCGCCGTGCCCGTGAAGGCTGCGGGGAAGGCGAATCCGATGAAGCCTTCGTAGAACCGCTGGCCTGTCGACCGGAGATGCAGTGACCCGTCCGGCAGCACTTCCAGGATGAGGCCGGTGGCCAGGTGCTGGTGGGTGCCGAGGTAGTCGATGATGCCCCCGGTCTCCGGACTGTAAACCATGGTGGCATCGAAGCGGCGTCGGGATCCCGGCAGCTCCAGGGTGCGCACGAAGGTGACCGTAGGCCGGCCGAGACCATCAACGTAAGGGTAGTTTTCGATGGTGAACGGGACGTTCTCGCACTGGTCCGGAAAGAGGATGTTGCGGTACGCCCCGAGCCGCAGAAACGGAACCGTCCACCACGCCCCGCGGCGCACTTCCGAAAAGACTCCCCGGCCAACGCAGGCGTAACCGGCCGCGGTATCGACGCCGAAGCGTTTCTGCAGCATCGGGTGGAGGCGGCCGAAGTCCCGCCCGAGCGCCTGCTCAAAGATGGAGGCCACGGCTACTCCTCACCCGCCGGCAGGCCGCCGCCACCCGGCGACGGAAGCGTCGCAAGCGCGGACGGGGCACGTCCGGCCCGCTCATCCGGCGCGAGCCTCAGGCACCGCCCGGCCCGGGGCACCGTCCGGTGCGCCGGAAGGAAGCATGAGGCCATTGCCGCCGCGACGCCTACGGCGGCAGCCGCCCCGGCGAATGGTCCGGTCAACGCCCGCCGGAGCAGCAGGGCGGACGCCAGGAAACCGCCAGACCTGGCCGCGGCGTCGATGATCCACCGGTTCCGGGAGTCTCCGGGGTCAAGGTCCCGCTCCGCCCACAACCGCAGGCGGTCAAAACTGATGGCTGTTGCCCAGCCCAGCGCGGGCCGGATCACCCGGCCGTCCAGCAGCTTTCCAAGGGTGCCCATCCCCGGCTGATAGTTGTAGCCGGTGATGAAGCGGACGCCTTCAGCCGTGGGGATGTACCGCCAGTAGCCCGAGCCCGGACCAATGGGGGAGAGCGCGTCGCGGGTGGTGAACTTCAGTACCGAAGTCGCCTGCCCGTCGGCGCGCCGCCGGTGGCCCAGGGACGTCCCGGTGCCGCTGATGGTGTGGAACGGCAGCCGGAACTCATAACGAAAGCTGACAGGTCCGCCGTCGTCGCCGTCCCTCGGGACGATCCGGGAAAACCGCAGGTCCCACCGCGGATGCAGGTCCGGATCCTGGCTGAGCGTCCACAGCCGCTCCATGGACGCACGAATGCCGATTTCAACATAGATCTGCCCGCGCGTGCGCGACAATTTCCCGCCTTGATGCTCCCCCATTCCAGCATCCTAAGACGCGGCGAATCACAAATGAGTTAATTGGCCTCCGCGTCAGGCGCTGGTGGCGTCCTGCACTTCGCCCACCAGTTCCTCGATGATGTCCTCCAGGAACAGCACGCCCGTAGTGTTCCCGTAAGCGTCGAAGACCCGGGCCACGTGGGCGCCCGTCCGACGCATGGTGGCCAGGGCATCCTCGAGTTCGCCGCCGCCGAACGCGGACGCGAGCTTGCGGATCCGCTTGGCCGGCACGGGCCGGGCGAATTTCTCCGGGGACGTCAGGTCCATGACGTCCTTGAGGTGGAGGTAGCCGGAGGGCACGCCGTCGTCGTCGGTGAGGATATAACGGGAGTAGCCGTGTTCCGCCACCGCGCGCTGGATGTCCGCCGGAGAGGACGACGCCGGCAGGAGCACCATCTCGTTGATCGGCACCTCCACGTCCGCAACAGTTTTGGCGGTGAACTCGAATGCCGCCGTGAGCGTTCCGGTGGTGTCCGTGAGCATGCCGTCGCGGGTGGACTGCTCCACGATGTTGGCCACCTCGTCCAAGGTGTAGGCGCTGGTGGCCTCGTCCTTGGGCTGGACCTTGAAGAGCCGCAGGATGGCGTTGGCGATCCCGTTGAGCGTCCAGATCACCGGCTTGAACACGCGAGCCACCATCACCAGCGGCGGGGCGAGGATGAGCGCCGCCCGGGTAGGAACCGAGAACGAGATGTTCTTGGGCACCATTTCGCCCAGGACCACGTGCAGGAACGTCACCAGGAGAAGGGCCGCCACGAAGGCGATGATGCCGATGGCTTCGCCGGACAGGGAGGTCAGGCCCAGCGGTATCTCAAGCAGGTGGTGGATGGCCGGCTCAGAGACGTTGAGGATCACCAGCGAGCAGACGGTGATGCCCAGCTGGCTGGTGGCCAGCATGAGCGTGGCATGTTCCATGGCCCACAGCGTGGTTTTGGCGGCCTTGCTGCCGGCCTGGGCCTTGGGCTCGATCTGCGAGCGGCGGGCGGAAATGACCGCGAACTCGGCGCCCACGAAGAAGGCGTTGACCACCAGGAGCACCACCAGCCAGATAATGCCGGGAAGGTATTCACTCATTGCTCAGCTCCGGGGGTGAGGTTGTCGACGAGGCGGTCATGCGGACTTTTGGGGGCTTCCTGCGGATCGTCCGGGGTGAAGCGGAGACGCTGCACCTGGGTGCCCGCCACGCGTTCCACGCGCAGTGTGCCCCCGTCGATAGTGACTTCGTCGCCGAGTTCCGGGATGCGGTCCAGTTCGTCGGTAACGAAGCCGGCGATGGTGTCGTACTCTTCCCCGTCGGGAACCGTGATGCCGGTCCGGTCCAGCAGTTCGTCCGGGCGCAGCGAGGCATCAAAGGTGGTGGACAGGCCCGTGCGCACCACACCGACCTTGGCGCGGTCGTGTTCGTCCTCGAGCTCGCCGACGATCTCCTCCACAAGGTCTTCGAGGGTCACGATGCCGGCCGTTCCGCCGTGCTCGTCGGACACGATCGCCACCTGGAGGCCCTGCTTCCGCAGCAGGACCAGCAGGGTGTCCACGCCCATGGACTCGGGGACGCGCAGCGCTTCGATCATGAGCTCCGCGGCGCTGACGCTGGCCCGCTCGGCCAGGGCCACGGCGAAGGCCTGCTTGACGTGCAGAACGCCCAGGACGTCGTCGCGGTCCCTGCCGATCACCGGAAAACGCGAGTACCCCGTGGAGCTGGCCAGCGTGACGATCTGCTCCGCCGTGTCATCGGCGCTGACCGCCGTCATGCGGACGCGGGGCGTCATGACGTCCGCCGCGGAGTGCTCGGAGAAACGCAGGGTGCGGTGCAGCAGCACTGCATGGTCGACGTCGAGCACGCCTTCCAGCGCCGAGCGCCGGACCAGCGAGCTGAGTTCCTCGGCGCTGCGGGCGCCGGACAGCTCTTCCTTCGGCTCGATGCCGAAGGACCGGATGATGCCGTTGGCCGTGTTGTTGAACAGCAGGATCACGGGCTTGAAGACGGCGGTGAACAGGGCCTGGAACGGAACCACCACTTTGGCGGTGGCCAGGGGGAGGGCCAAGGCGAAGTTCTTCGGGACCAGTTCGCCGATCACCATGGAGAAGATCGTGGCCAGGAAGATGCCCGCGACGGCGCCGATCCCCGGCATCACTGCCGCAGGCAGGCCGGCTGCCAGCAAAGGTCCGCTGAGCATGCTGCTGATGGCCGGTTCAAAGGTGTAGCCGGTGAGGAGCGTGGTCAGCGTAATGCCGAGCTGTGCCCCGGAGAGATGTGTCGAGGTGATCTTGAGGGCCTTGATGGTGGGCGCAAGGCGCTTCTCGCCGCGGGCCTGGCGGTTCTCAAGGTCGTTGCGGTCCAGGTTGACCAGCGCGAACTCGGAGGCAACGAAAAATCCGGTGCCGACCGTTAGGACAAGGCCGATACCGAGCATGATCCATTCATACATTCGGGCGCCCCTCTCCCGTGGTGGCCGGCGAACCGGTCAGAAGGTGGAGGGGCTTGGGCATATGTGAAGGAGGGTCATCCATAATGCCGTTCAGTCTACGGGGCGCCGGTTCACGGACTGGGCGTGTGCGCCGTAGGCGAAAACTAAGCGCTCCATTTTCGGTCCGCGCACCCATCCGCCACCCCGGCGGCAGCGAATGGCTGGTAAGTCCTGCGGTAATCGATGACGTCCGGCCATGATGGGGAGGTGGAGCAATGCGCGATGGTGCATCCCGGCTTTCCTCCGCCCTGCGGTCACTTCTCCTGGGTGTGCTGCTCGCGGTGGCCTGGGTCATCTTCGGAGCCGTCTCGGCGCAGGCTTCCAGCCTGTTGCCGCCTGTCACGGACACCGTCAGGTCTGATGCCGTCTCTGACACCGCCGCGGTTGAGCAAGGTCCGCTGGCTGCGCTCGCAGAGCCCGTTGCCGTCGTGGCAGCGCCGCTGGCGCCCCAGGTCCAGGCCGTCACCGAACCGGTTCTGGCTCCCGTGGATGCCGCGCTGGCTCCGGCCGCGGCACCGGTGACCGCCGTCGTCGAGCAGGTCACCAGCGCGGTGGCTCCGGTCACGGCGCTCGCTTCCGTCGCCGTGGCCCCCGTAACGCAAACGGTCGCCGAAATCACGGCCCCGGTCACAGGCCTGGCGGCTGATATCACGGCGCCAGTGCTGGTTCCGGTCGGGTCGGCTGCCGGTGACGTTGCCGCGGACCCCGCCGTTGTCGGAGTTTCCGCGCCGCCGCCCGCTCCGGGGTCCGAACCGCAGAACCCCGCACTGTCAGCGGGTACAGCGTTCGGCGTCCTGCTGACTGTTATGCAGGACCGTGCACCCTTCCGGCTGGCAATGTCCGACGGCGGCAGCACCGTTGTCGTGGCAGCGCCGACTCCCGCTCCCGAGCGTCCCGCAACGCCGGCTCCCGCCCCGCCGGCGACAGTCCCGACGGGTTCCGGCTCGTTGCTCAGGACGGGCGGCGACGGCGGATCCGGCGTCGCAGCCGATGTTCCGGCCCTCCAGTTTTCCTTGACGCAGATCTCGCTCAAGGATGTCCGCAACTCCTCCGACGAGCTGCCCGGCTCGGTCAGCCTGGAACACGGCTTTTCCCCCGACTAGTGGGGCCGGCACCGCGCCCTTTCGCGCGGACGGCAATCAGCTGCGCACTCACTGTGCCTGGCTCATCTCACTAGTAAGGAAATCAATTCTCATGAAATCTTTCGTACGCACCACCCTGTGCAGCGCCGTGTTCGCCGGCGGAGTGCTCATCCTCGGCGCAGGCGCAGCCTCCGCCTCCGATTCCACCACCACGACGTCGGACCTTGGCCTCGGCTCGGGAACCCACATTGGCCTGAACCTAGGCGCCAGCCTGGATGCCGCGGCTTCCGCAGCGTCTGAGGGCTCGGTAGTGAACGACAGCGGTTCCTCCACCTCGGGGCACGGCACCACCGACGGCAGCGTCGTGTCGGATCTGAGCGCAGGCCTGGGCCTGAACCTGGACGCCGACGCGAACCTGCACACGGCCACCTACACGGTGACGGACGGGTCTGTTGTTAACGACGGGTCTGTAGTGAACGACGGCGGGTCCTCCTCCTGGAGCGAAGGTTCCGCCGAGGGCAGTGTTGTGTCGGATCTGAACGCGGGCCTGAACCTGGACGCCGATGCGAGCCTGGATGCTGCGGCCACCGCGGTGTCTGAGAGTTCTGTTGTGAACGACGGCGGGTCCTCCTCTTGGAGCGAAGGTTCCGCCGAGGGCAGTGTTGTGTCGGATCTGAACGCGGGCCTGAACCTGGACGCTGATGCGAGCCTGGATGCTGCGGCTTCGGCGGTGTCTGAGGGTTCTGTTGCGAACGACGGGTCTGTTGTGAACGACGGCGGGTCCTCCTCTTGGAGCGAAGGTTCCGCCGAGGGCGGTGTTGTGTCGGACCTGAACGCGGGCCTGAACCTGGATGCTGATGTGAACGTGGATGCTGCGGCCACCGCGGTGTCTGAAGGTTCTGTTGTGAACGACGGCGGGTCCTCCTCTTGGAGCGAAGGTTCCGCCGAGGGCAGTGTTGTGTCGGACCTGAACGCGGGCCTGAACCTGGACGCTGATGCGAGCTTGGATGCTGCGGCTTCCGCGGTGACTGAGGGTTCTGTTGTGAACGAGGGTCACAGCAGCCTCCTATAACCATGCAAGTCAGTCTCCGGCCATGAACTTGGCTGACTAACGGAGTCGGGGTGCTGTCCCAGGACAGCACCCCGACTTTCGCTTTTAAGCGGCCTCAGTACGGTGAGAAATTGAGGTTCCGTTGAGAACCAATTTTCCTGACGGAAGATTGCGTATTCCTTTTCGAATATTTTCCGGCTGCTTGCGTTCCGGTTGAAAAACTCGAGTCAACAAACAAATTGACTAATTCGGGTTGGAGCAACAAGCCAGTGTGTGACAGTTCGAATTCCGTGCCCGGAACTGCGGGTGCCGGTCTTCTGTGATTACGGTCCTCATCCCTGCGCATAACGAAGCCGCAGGTATTTCTGACACGCTTGAATCCCTCAAATCCCAGACTCTCCCGCCGGACAGGGTGGTGGTTGTCGCTGACAACTGCACCGATGCCACCGAGGCGATTGCCCTGGCACTCGGGGCCGAGGTGATCCGCACCGTGGGAAACACGGACAAGAAGGCGGGTGCCCTGAATTTCGCTCTGGAGGGGCTCCTGGCCGGAGCAGAGCCGGAAGACATGGTCCTGGTCCAGGACGCAGATTCGCAGTTAAGCCACGACTTCATCGAGCGGGCAACCGGCCATCTGGCGGCCGACCGGCGGCTTGGCGCCGTGGGAGGAGTCTTCCGCGGTGCGAAGGGCGGCGGCTTCGTGGGTCACCTGCAGCGGAACGAGTATGCGCGTTACGCGCGGGATGTGAAGCGGCTCCACGGCAAATGCCTGGTGGTGACGGGAACGGCGGCGCTCTTCCGTGTCCGGACTTTGAGGGACGTGATTGCTGCGCGACTCGACGGCACATTGCCTCCCGGCAACGGCAGGGGAGGCGTCTACGACACTTCCGTGCTGACCGAGGACAACGAGCTGTCCTTCGCGCTGCTGACCCTCAAGTACCGCATTAAATCACCGGCCGACTGCACGCTTGTCACGGAGATCATGCCCTCCTGGCGTGAACTCTGGGCGCAGCGGCTGAGGTGGAAACGCGGCGCGGTGGAGAACTGCGTCCAGTACGGCTGGACCAGGGTCACCTGGCCGTATTGGGGGCGGCAGGCCCTCTCCGTGACGGGAATTCTGGTGTCTTTGGCCTACGTCGGAACGGTGGCTTTTGCACTGGGCACGGGAGAAGGGCTGCACATTCAGCCGTTCTGGCTGGCCGTGACCGGTGTCTTCGTGATCGAACGGGTAGTGACTGTGCGGCTGCGTGGCTGGAAGTACATGCTGGCCGCCGCAACGATGTACGAACTTCTGATCGACCTGTTCCTTCAGGTAGTCCACGCGAAGGCCTACGTGGATGCAGTCTTCAACAAAAAGAAAGCTTGGTAACCCTATGTACAACAATCCTGCTGCTCCTGCAGCCGCTGGTGTCGGAGCCGGAACGCTCGCGGCAACCGGAGCCGGTGACCTCTTCTGGTTTGCCCTGGCAGCCTTTGCCCTCGTGGCGCTCGGGCTCGCCATCAAGCGCATCGTGCCGGTCAGGGCGAAGTAACTCCGGCATGAGCTGACCGGGCGGGTGGCCGGGATTCACCAAGATCCCCGGCCACCCGTCCGCGTTCGCCTCAGGTGACCACGCTGACCGCATTGGAACAGGCTGCCGCATCGCAGACCTTGTAGCTTGTGGTGGCTCCGCCCTTGAATTTGTTCACGTAGCTTCCCGTGTTGGGGACGGTTTTCTGGGTGCCGTTGATCCAGAGTGTGACGCTGGTCCCCGTGGCCCCGGTCCAGGTCAGGGTGGTGGAATTGACGCCCTTGGCCTTGGTGGTGGCTGCAGACAGCTTGATGGGCGACGCCACGACAGGCGGCGTGCCAACGGCCGGCGTGAACGAGAAGTCGCGGATCACCACGGACTCGGGTTTTACATGCTCGGGATCTCCGCCACCCCCGCCTGTGACCCACAGGTTGAAGTGGATGGCTTCTTTGGCCGGCAGGGGAACGGTGCTTCCCTGAAGGACCGTTCGCTTGAGCAGCGTGCCGCCGTACCCCTCTCCGGCGAAGGTCTCGAACGTGATCTTGCCCGGCTCCCAGACCATTCTGTGGGTGAGGACCGGGTCATTCGTCGTATCGAACACCACGGTGTTGTTGCCCTGGCCCGGCGGCTTGGACGCATCAAACCAATAGCCGTGCGCCTGCGTGACGGGCCAGGATTCGCCGTAGCTTGCGCCGCCGCCCCAGGCGGATGCCTCGCACAGGTCTATTTCGTTGTAGCCCGGGGAGGCCAACGGGTCATACGTGAATAGGCATCCCCACACCACTTCCTTCTGGAGGCTGTTGACGTTTTTCGCCACTGTGGTGCTGTAGGTGCCGTAGCCGAATCCCTGCCGGGTGGACTGGAATTCAGCCCCGACGGGTGCGCTGCCGGTTGGATTGGTGAGGGAGAGCGTGACGTATCCGTCGCCGTCGGGATTGCTGACGTTGGCCGCGGCGAAAGCCTTGTTGAACTGTGGCGCGCCGCCCCAGAACCGCTTTTCCCAGTTGAACCCCTTCCAGGCAAAGCTGCCCACGGGCCCCGGGTTCGGGTCCATGGGGGTGGTGTCGGCGGCGTGGGCCGGAGTTGTTGCGGACAACATGACCAGGCTGGCAGCTGCCAGCATTGCAAGCGGCCGGTTGAGCCAAACTGCTTTTGCGATGCGAGACCTCGAGGAAACCATTAACGCCCCCTACATTTGCGCTGACCAATGCAGCGCCGCGCCCCCAGTGAGCACAAGATGATCATCATTCAGGCCGGTTTGGTTGGCAATAGATGAATGCCGATATTTATTTTCGATGACGCTCAATAAATACACAATTTTTACGCAATTCCGAGTTGAGGAATTAGTGATATTTCTACATCTGGAAACGAACGAGAATTTCTTGGGGGATTGATGGTTACGCGCGGCTTGGCTGTGGTGGTTAACGGCGACGGTCGTAGTAGGGAATCCCTGGCGGAGTTGCTGGTCCAGTCGGGATTTGAAGTGGTGGCCGCAGCGTCCGGTGGCGAGGGGGTGGCTGCCGTGCGGCGGCATGATCCGGTCCTGGTCACCGTGGAGCTGGGGCTTCCCGACTTTGACGGCATCGAAGCCTCCCGCCGGATCCGGACCTTCAGCCATGCCTACGTGATCCTGGTGGGCGCCCTGGCGAGCGAAGCCGATGCGCTGCTGGGACTCGAAGCCGGCGCTGACGACTATCTGGCCAAGCCGTTCCGTCCGCGCGAGCTCCGGGCAAGGGTTGCTGCCTTGCTGCGCCGGCCGAGGCGCCACGCGCTGGTGGACGCTGCGCAGTGCGAGGCAGGACATTTCGTCGCCAGGCCCGCAGGTTCCGAACTGCCCGATCCGGCTGCCGCCGCTCCCCGCGACGTTGCCGCAGCCGAGGAACGCGCGGCCGGGTCCGGATGGGATTTTGAACACCGCGGCCTCGCCCTGATGGACAGCACCCGCGCAGTATCGGCAGACGGACGAGCCATTGATCTCACCCGCACCCAGTTCGAACTGCTGCGCGCACTGCTCCAAAGCAAGGGGGCGGTGCTGACCAAGGGGGACCTTGCCCGTCATCTGCGGCACGAAGCCCCTGTTCCCGGGAGCCCCGTGACAGCCCGGGACGAACGCGTGCTGGAAGTGCACATGGGCAACCTGCGTAAGCGGCTGGGTGACAGCCCGCGGTCGCCGCGGTGGGTGCAGACCGTCCGGGGAGTGGGATACCGGCTGACCCCGCAGTAGCTCCGTCCCCGCGAGGCGGGTCTTTTGCCCCTGCCCGGGCCATGTGTGCAGGCGTGTACTTGAAGTGTCAGCCCGCTTTGGGCACTACACCGCAACGCACGGGAGGTACCGTCATGTCTGATCTGTTCAGGTGGTCACCGTTCCACACCAACCGCTGGCTGGATACGTTCCGAAGTGGCCCGTTCGATCTGCTGCGCCGATCCCCGTCCGAAATGATGGACGCCATGGACAGGGTCTTCCAGCAGGGCAGCCAGCCAATGCCGATCCGCGTCGAGGAGTACCTCGACGGCAACACCCTCGTGGTCCGGGCCGAAGCGCCGGGGCTGGATCCGGACAAAGACATCGACGTCTCCGTTGTTAACGGTTCCCTCCAGATCCGCGCCGAACGCCGGGAGGAGAAGGAAGAGAAGGAAAAGGACAGCTACCGGTCGGAGTTCCGCTACGGCTCCTTCTTCCGATCCCTCCCGCTGCCGCCGGACGTAAAAGAGGAGGACATCAAGGCCTCCTACAAGGACGGCGTCCTCGAAGTACGCACACCGGTTCCGGAAAAAGAGTTGTCCGAGTCCACGGGGAAGAAACTTCCCATCACGCGCGAATAGCCGCCGCCGAACTCGCCGCCGAACTCGCCGCCGAACTGCCGAGCGGCCCGGCTAGCCGTTACTGTGCCTCGCGCAGCGGGGCATGTTCCGCGGCTTCGGGCAGGCGTAATGTCTGGGGTAGGAGGCGTTGCGCGCGCACGATTTCTCCGGACGGTCCCTCCTCTTCGATTGTCCGGTGACTGGCCGGAGGACGATCCATGGCTAAGAAACTTCCACTGGATGAGCTCTCCGGTGCCATCGGCAGGATCCGCCGGCTGCTTCTGACCGAGGAGAAGGTAAGCACCGCCGTCGAACTTTTGGCGAGGGCCATCAGGGACTCCGTGCCGGGCACCATCGGGGCGGGGGTGTCCGTCCTGGACTTGCAGGGCCGCAGGACCAGTCACGGATCCACGGACAGGGTGGTTACGGAGGCGGATGCGCTGCAGTATGAGCTCGGGGAAGGGCCGTGCCTGACGGCGTGGGCCGCCGAGGAAACCATACTCGTGGACGATATCCGCACGGACAGCCGCTGGCCGCGCTGGAGTGAAGCTGTCAGGGGGCTACCCGTCCGCTCGGTGGTGAGCGCAGCCCTTGGAGCGAACAAGGAATGCATCGGTGCTATCAAGGTTTACGCCGCGCTTCCATGCGCCTACACCCCGGCGACTGCGCGGCTCCTGGAGCTGTTCGCCGCCCCGGCCGCGACGCTGCTTTCACACGTGCAAGCCAACGAATTGCCGCAGCAGATCAGTGAGGAGCTTCATGCAGCCCTGGAGAGCAGGGACGTGGTGAACCGGGCCTGCGGGATCCTGATGCAGCGGCACGGGGTCACGTACGAGCGTGCTTTGCAGGACCTCATGCACCACGCCCGGCAACGCAGGACGACCCTCGCCGGGGCCGGTGCCGAAATCATCGCCGCGCTACAGGCCGGCAGGAACTAGAGGCGCCACTATGGGCTTCGATCTGAACGAACCCGAACAACGGCGGAAGCTCCGGGCTGCCCTGAAGGCCTCTGACCTCACGCCGGGGGAACTCTGGCTGAACTATTTCAGCATTGGCGGCGGCGTGGGCGAATACGAAGTCGAAGCGTACCTGCAGGGGCTGCTCTCCCTGCCGCCGATCCAGCGGGACCTGCTGGCAATGGCCGCCAACGAACTCATCGAGGCCATCCCCCGCCTCTATGCGCCGTACTCCGATGACCCCGACCTCGCAGAACGCCGTCCGGAGCCCGGCAGGGAATTGGCGCCTGGATCGGGCCAGGATGCCGACGCCGCCGCCGACGCCGACGCCGCCGGTGATCACGACACCCACGGCAGGCCGGGGCCGGATGAACAGGCCGACCCGCCCGGAGACGAATAGCAGTCCCGCCGGACGGCCGTTGCCCAGCTGCGGGCTGACATTCGCGCGGGGCCGAAAGTAAGCTGGAAGCCTAAGCGATGAACCAGACGAGTGGAGGCTGACGACGATGTCCGGACACTTCGAATTGATCAGCGCGCCCGACGGCGGGTACAGGTTTAAGCTGCTGGACAAGGCCGGGGAACTTGTGGCGATCTCAGTAAAGTTTCCGACGAAGAAGGCCGCCGCGGCGGGGATCTACCGCGTTCGCGAGATCGCCGGGACCGGCCTGATCCATGACCTGAGCACCACACGCCGGAGCGAACCATCCCACCGGATCAGGCCCTCCCAGCCGGCACAGGTCCACAGCGGAACCCATGCCTTCCAGGCCCGGGGAGCCCACAGCCTGCACTCTCAGCGGGAGCGGGCACAGCTGAGCAGCGCCAGCCGCTGACGCGAGCCACGCCGGTCTCGCGGGCCTCGACGGTCTCGCAGGCCGCGCCGCGGCCGCGCCGCGAGCCACGTCGGCGCCTACAGCGAGACCCGGCCGCTCACCACTGAGCGGCTGACCCCGCCGACCCAAATGCCGTCGTCGTCCGCCGTGACGGTCAGCAGGCCGCCGCGTCCCAGCGCTGTGCCTTGCTGGACGGTGTAGTTGCCGTCCACCACTCCCTCGCCCAGGAGCCATTGCGCCAGGCCGGCGTTGAGGCTGCCGGTTACGGGGTCCTCGGGAACGCTCAGACCGGGAACGAACGCCCTGACCTCAAAGTCCGCAGGTCCTCCCTCCGGGTAGCTGCCGATGACGCCTACGCAGAGCTGGTCCATCAGGGCGAAGTCGGGCTGCAGCCGGAGCACGGCCTCGGCTGATTCCAGCCGGATTCCCAGCCAGCCCGGGCCGTTGTCCACCCAGTTGCTGCCCAGGACCTGGCTCGCATCGATGCCCAGGCTGGCGAGGGCCTGTTCCAGCACCGCCGGTTCAACCGGGCCGGAGCGGGCAAGCGGCGGCGCCGCGAAGGCGAGATCGGTGCCCGTGCGGCGGATTTTCACCAGCCCTGCCTCGCATTCCTGCACCAGCTCCCCGTCACGGCGGGGCTGCCCGCCATTCTCGAGCCACGCGTGCGCCGAGCCCAGGGTGGGGTGCCCGGCAAACGGCAGTTCGGCCGCGGGCGTGAAAATACGCAACCGGTAGTCGGCCTCCGGGTGCGAGGGCTCCAGAAGGAATGTGGTCTCCGAGAGATTGGTCCAGTTCGCGAAGCTCTGCATCTGTTCGGTGGACAGGCCGTGGGCGTCATGGACGACGGCGACCGGGTTGCCTGCCTTGGGCCCCGGGGCAAAGACGTCAACCTGGGAGAAGGGATATTCGTTCACTGCGGTGGTCATGCTGGTCATAGCAACCAACCGTAGGTGGCCGCCGTGCAGCGGCACCATAGCCAATTCCGGAAAGTGGCCTTGTTCAGTCCTGGCCCACCAGCCCGTCCCAGGACCATTGCGGGATGCGGAGCCCGTCGGGCACGTCGTCCGCGGACCGCTCGTACCGGGACATCGTGGTGGTCGTCGCCCACGCGAAGTAGTCGTGCAGCACCTTGCGGAGGGTGTTGCCGCCGGTGAGCCCGACGTCGGTCAGTGCCTGGTCGAAGCAGGCGATGGCCCTGCGGTCCATCTCCTCGTGAGGACCGTTGCCGCTGTGGATCCGCACCACCGATGTCTCGTCGCCGTACGAGACCGAATAGCTCGGCGGCCCGCCCAAAGCCTCCGCCCAATACGCGGCGAGCCGCTGGCTGTGCTCGGGATGGAACCCGTGGCTGAACGCATGGCTGACCACGTCGTCGGCCATGACCCGGGCATGCCAGGCGTTGGCCAGCGTCAGGAAAAAGCCGGCGCCGCCCGCAGCCTCATAGACCGTTTGCATGCTGCAACGATGGCACGGCCCGGCAGTGCACGGAAGGGGCTTCCCGGCCACCGGCCATGAACCGCAGGCATGACACGCTTCGCCCTGAGAGGAACCCGGTTCGCTCGCAGCTTCCGGTCGTAAACTGGCCTTCGAATCTGATTGCGCGGGCTCCGGAGGAGCCCTCGCGGCGTGAAGTGGAGTCCGGATGCTCTGGAAACTGCTCGTTGAATACCTGCGGCCGCAACGGCGGCTGCTGATCGCCGTCGTGATTTTCCAGCTGGCGCAGTCCATCGCGTCCCTGTACCTGCCGACGCTGAACGCGGACATCATCGATGAGGGCGTGGCCAAGGGGGATACCGGGTATATCCTCCGGGTGGGCAGCCTCATGCTGTTCATCACCCTGCTGCAGATCGCCTGCGCGGTGGTGGCCGTGTATTTCGGCGCGAAGGCGGCCATGGCCCTGGGCCGGGACCTGCGCGGGGCCATCTTCAGCCGGGTGGGGGAGTTCTCCGAGCAGGAGGTCACCCGCTTCGGGGCGCCGAGCCTCATCACCCGCTCCACCAACGACGTCCAGCAGGTGCAGCAGCTGGTCCTGATGTCCGCCACGATGATGGTGGCAGCGCCCATGCTCAGCACCGGCGGGGTGATCATGGCGGTCCGGCAGGATGCGCAGCTGTCCTGGCTGATCGCCGTCAGCGTCCCGGTGCTGCTGGTGGCCGTCGCGCTGATCATCACCCGGATGGTGCCGCTGTTCCGGAAGATGCAGGTGCGGATCGACACCGTGAACCGGGTGCTCCGCGAGCAGCTCACCGGTATCCGGGTGGTGCGGGCGTTCGTGCGCGAGGACATTGAGACCGCCCGCTTCGGCCGCGCGAACGAGGACGTCACGGACACCGCCCTCCGGGCCGGCCGGCTGATGGCGCTCGCCTTCCCCGTGGTGATGCTGGTGCTGAACGTCTCCAGCGTGGCGGTGATCTGGTTCGGCTCGTTCCGGATCGAGGACGGCTCCATGCAGGTGGGCACGCTGATCGCCTTCCTCAGCTACCTGCTGCAGATCCTGATGTCCGTCATGATGGCCACGTTCATGGCCGTGATGATCCCTCGCGCCGCGGTCTCGGCGGACCGGATCGGCGAGGTGCTGACCACGGAGTCGAGCGTGCGGCCGCCGGAGCATACGGTCACCGCCGCCGCCGGCCGGGGCGGTGCGGGCAGCGGCGAGATGGAAATGCGCGACGTCGGGTTTGCCTACCCGGGTGCCGAGCAGCCGGTTCTGTCCGGCATCAGTTTCACTGCCCGGTCGGGGCAGACGACGGCGATCATCGGCAGCACCGGGTCCGGGAAGACCACCCTGGTGAACCTGCTGCCGCGGCTTTTCGACGCCACCAGCGGTTCGGTGCAGTTCGACGGCGTGGACGTCCGCGAGCTGCACCCGGACCAGCTGTGGGGGCACATCGGCCTGGTGCCGCAGAAGCCGTACCTGTTCTCCGGCACGGTGCGGAGCAACCTGCTCTACGGCAAGCCGGACGCCACCGAGGATGAGCTGTGGCGGGCGCTCACCACCGCGCAGGCGCAGGACTTTGTCCGCGAGATGGAGGGCGGCCTGGATGCGCCCATTTCGCAGGGCGGCACCAACGTGTCCGGCGGGCAGCGGCAGCGGATCGCGATCGCCCGGGCGCTGGTGAAACGGCCCGAGCTCTACATCTTTGACGATTCGTTCTCCTCGCTGGACACCGCCACGGACGCCCGGCTGCGGCAGGCGCTCAAGCACGACACCTCCGGCGCCACCCTGGTGATCATCGCCCAGCGGGTGTCCAGCATCGCCGACGCGGACCAGATCCTGGTGCTCGACGACGGCAGGATCGTGGGGCACGGAACGCACGATGAGCTGCTGGGGACTTCGGAAACGTACCGCGAGATCGTGTCCTCGCAGCTGGCAGCGGAGGAGGCGGTATGAGCGGGCGAAGCACCCCGAGCCGGACGGAACCGGCCCCCGAAACCGGGACCACCGCCGTCGGACGTCCGCCGCGTCCGCCGATGGGGCCAGGCCGCGGAGGACCGTTCGCGGGGATGAACATCCCGGCGGAGAAGGCGATGAACTTCTGGCCGTCGGCCAGGCGGCTGCTGGGCACGCTGCAGCCGGAGCGTCTCTGGCTGGTGCTGGTGATCGCGCTGAGCGTCGCCGGGGTGACGTTGTCCGTGATCGGGCCGCGGCTGCTGGGCGAGGGCACCAACATCATCTTCGCCGGCGTCGTGTCCAAGCAGCTTCCGGCGGGGATGACCAAAGCGCAGCTGATCGCGCAGCTGCGGGCGGCGGGGGAGAACCAGAAGGCGGACATGCTCAGTGCCATGGCGCTGACGCCGGGGACGGGGATCGACTTCACGGCGCTGGCCAGTGTGCTGCTGTGGGCGCTGGTGCTGTATGTGCTGGCGTCCGCGTTCATGTGGGTGCAGGCGTACATTCTGAACGGCGTGGTGCAGCGGACGGTGTTCCGGCTGCGCGAGCGGATTGAAGCGAAGATCAACCGGCTGCCGCTGCGGTATTTCGATTCGATCCAGCGCGGCGAGCTGCTCAGCCGGGTGACGAACGACGTGGACAACATTTCGCAGAGCCTGCAGCAGTCCATCAGCCAGGCGGTGATGTCGCTGCTGACCGTACTGGGTGTGCTGCTGATGATGTTCCTGCTCTCGCCCACGCTGGCGCTGATCGCGCTGGTGACCGTTCCGCTGACGCTGGTGACGACGGCGATGATCGCCAAGCGCTCGCAGAAGCTGTTCGTGGCGCAGTGGAAGCACACCGGCGAGCTGAACGGCCAGATCGAGGAGACCTACACCGGGCATGCGCTGGTGAAGGTGTTCGGCCGGCAGCAGGAGGTGGGGGAGCGGTTCCGGCAGAAGAACACGGAGCTGTATGAGGCGAGCTTCGGCGCGCAGTTCATCTCCGGCCTGATCATGCCTGCCATGACGTTCATCGGGAACCTGGTGTACGTGGGGATCGCCGTGGTGGGCGGCCTGCAGGTGGCGTCCGGGGCGATGCAGCTGGGCGATGTGCAGGCGTTCATCCAGTACTCGCGGCAGTTCACCCAGCCGCTGGCCCAGCTGGGGTCCATGGCCAACCTGCTGCAGTCCGGGGTGGCGTCCGCCGAGCGGGTGTTCGCGTTGCTGGATGAGCCGGAGGAGTCGCCGGAAGCCGCAGGCTCCGTTCCTGCCGGCGGGCGGGGGCGGCTGGTGTTCGAGAACGTCTCGTTCTCCTACTCGCCGGACAAGCCGCTCATCTCAGACCTTTCGTTGGTCGCGGAGCCGGGGCAGACGGTGGCGATTGTCGGCCCCACCGGGGCCGGGAAGACGACGTTGGTGAACCTGATGATGCGGTTCTACGAGATTGATGCGGGGCGGATAACGCTCGACGGCGTGGATGTCACCTCGGTTTCCCGGCGCGAGCTGCGCTCGCGGATGGGCATGGTGCTGCAGGATACGTGGCTGTTCGGCGGGACCATCCGGGACAACATCGCGTACGGGCGGCCTGATGCGACCGAAGCCGAAATCCTGGAGGCGGCGAAGGCGACGTACGTGGACCGGTTCGTGCACTCCCTGCCGGAGGGTTACGACACGGTGCTGGAGGACGAAGGCGGGAATGTCTCTGCGGGTGAGAAACAGCTGCTGACCATTGCCCGGGCGTTCCTGGCGCGGCCGTCTGTTTTGATTTTGGACGAAGCGACTTCTTCCGTGGACACCCGGACCGAGGTGCTGGTGCAGAAGGCGATGAGTGCTTTGAGGAGCGACCGGACTTCTTTTGTGATTGCGCACCGGTTGTCCACCATCCGCGACGCCGACCTCATCCTGGTGATGGAGGCCGGGCAGATCGTGGAGCAGGGGACGCACGCTTCACTGTTGGCGGCGGGTGGGGCCTACGCACGGCTCTACGAGGCGCAGTTCGCGGCTCCGGTAGCGGAGGTTTAGGGATACCCCCGCCCTCGCATGCCGCCGGGATGAGTCGGTTGGGCTACCATCTATTGGTTAGTTCAGCGTGTAACTAGGCGGTCGAAGGAAATCCTGATGAATGCATATGGTGCAGGCGACGGCTATTGGTATCCCTCGGAGCAGGAGCATAGAGCCGCTGCGGTTGCAGTCCTGAACGCCCTTCGTGAGTACAGGGCCTCTGAAACCGCCATGAGGCGCCGGACGCGTTCCTCCATGGAAATGGGGGAGTCGGACCTTCTCGCCCTGCGCTACCTGCTGGAGGCCGACAAGGCTGGCGTCGGCATTCAACCCAAAGAACTTGCGGCCCGCCTGGGCATGACCTCGGCATCCATGACATCCCTGATTGATCGAATGGTGACCGGGGGATATGTCACCCGCGAAACGCACCCGTCGGACCGTCGGGCCATCCTTCTCCGCCCCACCCCGGGCGCGGACGCGGAAGTCCGCCAGACCCTTGGCAAGATGCACCAGCGCATGATCGAGGTTGCCGAATCCCTCACGCCCGAGCAGGCTGCCGCTGTCACGCACTTCCTTCTGGCGATGCGGGACGCGGTGGACACGCTCGACAGCGAGTCGGGCCAACCCCCTGCTGGACATCCAAATAAAACTAGGTAGTCTAGCTAGGTACTTGGCTAGCTATTTAGGGATGGATCACATGACCGCTGTGGCAGAACGGACAACCTCCAGCTTTCCCCTTCAACCCCGCGCCCTTCCCGGGCGGGCCGTCAGCTTCACGGGGGAGTTCGGCGATCAGCTCCCAGCCGGCCCGGAAGCGTCAGCAAGCCACGAGACAGCACACGGGGCGCCGTTGCACTGTGGCACCAGAATGACGCCATCGCTGGCTCCGTCTCCCTCGGTGCCCTGGGCGCAGACCCACACGGACATGGGGGAATGGGTCTGCGCCTGCGGCTTCCGGCAGGACAGCTTTGGACTCGAGTTGGCAGTCGACCCCTTGGCCGCGGTTCACGCAGCGGGGGCACGCCTTGAGACCCTCCAATGGGAAATGGATGCTGCGGAGGCCGCATTTGCCTCCGCAGTGAAAAGCGCCATGGCTGCCGGGGCCGAGTCCACTGCCATCGCCGCCGAAGCCGGACTCACGCATGCCGAGCTTCTCGAACTGCTCCAGTGACGGCAACCCTGATCCGGCCGGCGGCAGCTGCCCGGATGGGCGCTGCCGGAGGCGGGCGCCGCGCGCTGGAGCGGAGATACCGGGTTGGAGCACTGCTGGGGCGCGGCGCGGAAGCTGACGTCTATGAGGCGACGGACCGGCTGAGCGGCGGATCTGCGGCTCTCAAGATCTTCCGGGCCGGGACCGCCCATCCCGACTCGCCGTTCAACCGCGAGATTGAGCTCCACGCACGCCTGCACCACAACAACATCGTGCGGATCAAAAGGTATGGCCGCATGCCGGCCGACGGCGGCACAGGCTCGGGCCGGAACTACGTCGCGGCTGAACTCGCCCCAGGGACCGATCTCCGAAAGGCGATCCACGACGGGCCGTTGGACCCCGCCGACGTGACGGCGTGGATGGGCGGAGTCGCTTCGGCCCTGTCCTACATCCACCGCAAAGGCATCGTGCACAACGACGTCAAACCCGCCAACATCATGGTGAGCCGGACTGATGGCGTCTCCTCCAATTCCGAAGCCAAACTCATCGACTTCGGAATTGCCACCAGTTCCTGGCACCGCCCGAACACGGACGTATCGGGCACCCCGCACTACCTGAGCCCCGAGGCAGTCCACGGACGGCACACCACCAGCGCCAGCGACATCTATGCCCTTGGCCTGGTGATCTTCGAAAGCCTCACCGGCATCAAGGCTTTTCCCGGGCCCGCCCTGGAATCGATGGTCGCCCGAACCCTGCGCTCACCGCGGCTTCCCGCCACCGTCCAGCGGCGCTGGTCCCGGCTCCTGCTCGCCATGACAGACGCGGACCCTGCCCGGCGACCCAGCGCCGCTGAGGTGCACCGGACGCTCCACAAGATCAGCCGGTAGCCGGTAGCCGGTAGCCGGTAGCCGGTAGCCGTAGTCCTAAGCCGGTTGGCGTTATGCCGGTGCACCCGCGAGGTGGCCGGCCGTGAGGTGGCCGGCTGTGAGGGGCAAGCGCTGCCCGTTGATCTGTTCTGCCTCCAGGCCGAAGATCCGCTGGACAGCGTCGGCAAGGACACTGACATCGGTGTAGCCCGGAAATTTCCGTTCCGGCTGGGCTGCGCGCACCCGGTCATCGACCAGAGCCTTGACGACGAAAACCAAGGCGGCTGAGTGCTGGGCGGAGTGGGGGCTTTCGTTTCCTCCCTGCACCCGACGGAATCCGTCGGCCACGGCCAGGGTCCATGCCTCGGCGGCGGACTTGACGGCGGCATAGGCGGCGCCGCCCGCTGTCGGCGAGGAGGCGGACTGTGAGGAAACGACGGCCAGGCGACCTACAGGGGAGGCAGCCAAATCGTCGTAAAAGGCGCGGCTGGTGTTCCTCAGCGTGGTAAGGACGCTGGTGTGCAGGAACTCCCAGTCGTCATCCGTCTGGTCTGTAATTTCGGTACCGCCTCGCCACCCTCCGACAAGATGGATAAGGCCGTCCACGGGACCCAGATCGGTCCGGACGGACGCCGCCAGGTCCTCAACAGCTTGCAGGTCCGCGAGGTTGCAGACATAGCCCGTGACGTTGTCGTACGCTCCCGCGAGCTCCTGCACCCGGTCCTCAAGAATGTCTACGGCGGCCACGCGTGCCCCGGCTTGCGAGAGGGTGCGGACTACTGCGACACCGGCTGCGCTTGTCGAACCGGCGACGACGACCGTACGCCCCGAGAGGTCCTGGCTCATGCGCCCGCCTCGCCCTCAGTCTTGACAGGGCTCTTACCCGTGATTCCTGCAGTTGAGTCAATAACAGGGCGCATCTTCTTCTCCAGTGCTTCGTAGAACATCGACAGGGGGAATTCGTCATCAAGGATCTGGTTCGTCAGATCCCGGGGCGGGCCGTCGAGCCTAAGGGCCTCCGGTCCCTTGGCCCACACGGAGGCGGGGTGGGGGGTGAGTGTTTCGGCGACGAGCTCGTAGGCAGCCAGCCAGTGTGCGGTCTTCGGCCGGTCGATTGAACGCCAGTAGAGTTCCTCGATGCGGAGACCCAGCTCGACGACCACGCCGGCGACGTCCTTCCAGTCGATGCTCAACTTTCCATCAGTCCAGTGCAGGACCCGGTGCTGGTGCATCCATGCGAACAGCAATTGGCCGCCCACGGCGTCGTAGTTACGGACCCGGTTCCCGGTAATCGCGAAGCGGAAAACCCGGTCGAAGATCACGGCGTACTGGACCAGCTTGGCGTGCTTGCGGGCGTCCTCGGATGCCGTTTCGTCCCGCTCGATGAGGACTGATTCGCGGAAGGCGGTCAGGTCGCAGCGGAGCTCCTCCAGGGAGTACAGGAAATAGGGCATTCGCTGTTTGATCATGAACGGGTCAAAGGGCAGGTCTCCGCGCATGTGGGTCCGGTCATGGATCAGATCCCACATCACGAAGGCCTTCTCCGTGAGGTGCTGGTCCTCCAGCAGTTCAGCGGCGTCAGCCGGCAGGTCCAGGGAAGTGATGTGGGCAGCCGCTTTGAGGACGCGACGGAACCGGGCAGCTTCGCGGTCCGCGAAGATACCTCCCCACGTGAAGGAAGGGGTGCTCCGGACCGCTACGCTCTCGGGGAAGAGTACTGCGGAGTTCGTGTCGTAGCCGGGCGTGAAATCAATGAAGCTGATGGGGACGAACAGCTTGTTGGAGTAGTTTGTTGCCTCCAGGTCAGCCACGAATGAAGGCCAAATGACCTCGATGAGGACGGCCTCGAAGTAGCGGTTGGTGCTGCCGTTCTGCGTGTACATGGGAAACAGAACCAGGTGCGGCAGCCCGTCGATTCGCCACTGCTCGGGGTGGAAGGCTACCAATGAGTCGAGGAAATCCGGTACGGCGAAGCCCTCGGAGGCCCACCGCTGGAAGTCCTGCACGAGCAGTTCAAGGTAGTCCGCATCGTGGGGGAGGTGGCGGCGCAGATCGTTGATTGAGTCCGTGATGATGCAGACATTCCGGCGGGCGTGGTCATGGTCAGCGGATTCCGGAACGGAACCGTCCTGCACTTGAATTTGCTGCAGCCCGACGACGGCTGCCTTCAGGGCCTGCCATGCGGGGAGCGCCTTGAGGTCTTCTGCCTGGATGGTTGTCACTTCAGGGTTTGCTAATACAGACATGCTCGTTCCTTCCGTTGAGGGGATTCCTGAAGAAGCTAGCAGTGCGTAAGCATCCGTGAAGGATTCTTCCCGTATGAATAAGAAATACTTTTGCTTGTCGATTGTTCTTCAGTGCTATGCCTCCGCCCAACCTTTGGCTCGGGCTGTTTTACGGCATCCCAGAAACCGCGCATCACGATGGCGAGGTAGCGATATAGGGGCGAGCGGAGGTTCGCTCCGGCCACTTGTTCCAGCAGTGGCATTGGCTGTCCTCGGCTTATCGACGCGCCATACCAGATCATCAGGGCTGCTTAGTCACTGAGCGATGCCAAATCAGCAACTCTTGTGCTCAGATTGGGTTGCCACCGCCCATGCGTAAGGACTTGACCCGTCGGACGTGCAACATTCGCGACGCCAAATGGCGCCTCCTTTGCCTGTGTTAGCTTGATCACCATCCTTCCGGCCCGAGGGCTTCGGAAGGCCCAAAATTCACCGCAGCTACCCTTTTCGGAGGCACCATGGGACTTGGCTCCCAAACGCAATTAAGTGATCGGGCTATTGATTTCGAAGAAGAAATCAAGCCCGATGGAACAGAGGGGTCTTCCCTTGCGATAGCGGCAGATCACGGTTCCGGCGAATCCACCAACGAACTCAAGCGCGGGCTAAACCACCGCCACCTGCAGATGATCGCCATCGGCGGTGCGATCGGTACCGGGCTGTTTGTGGCCTCGGGCAGCACCATTTCCCAAGCGGGTCCCGGCGGGGCGTTGGCCGGCTACGCGCTGGTCGGGCTGATGGTATTCCTGTTGATGCAGTCACTGGGCGAGATGTCCGCCAAAATTCCGGTTGCCGGTTCGTTCCAGTCCTTTGCCACCCGTTTCGTCTCCCCGTCCTTTGGGTTCGCGATCGGCTGGAACTATTGGTTCAACTGGGCCATCACGGTGGCCGCAGAGCTGGTCGCGGCCGGAATCATCATGGACTTCTGGTTCCCGGGGGTTCCAGGGTGGGTGTGGGCAGGGTTCTTCCTGCTGGTGCTGACCGGGCTCAATGCCCTCTCGGCCAAGGCCTTTGGTGAGTCGGAGTTCTGGCTCTCACTGATCAAGGTCAGCGCAGTGGTGCTCTTCCTGATCGCCGGCGTGCTGATGATTTTCGGCATCCTCGGGGATAACTCTCCGGGACTGAGCAACTGGGAAAACCGCGACGACGTGTTCCACGGGGGCTGGGTCTCGATCATCTCGGTCTTCATGGTTGCCGGGTTCTCCTTCCAGGGCACCGAGCTCGTAGGAGTCGCCGCAGGCGAAGCGAAGGACCCGCGCCGCGAGGTGCCGAAAGCTATCCGCACTGTCTTCTGGCGCATCATGCTTTTCTACATTGGCGCCATCTTTATCATCGGCTGCCTCATCCCGTTCACCGATCCGAGCCTGCTGGCCTCCGGTGAGTCCGATATTGCATCATCGCCCTTTACCCTGGTCTTCTCTCGTGCCGGAATTGCCTTCGCGGCGGCCTTGATGAACGCCGTGATCCTGACCGCAATCCTGTCCGCGGGCAACTCCGGACTATATGCCTCCACCCGGATGCTTTACGCCATGGCCCATGACGGCATGGCCCCGAAGATCTTCGGCCGAACCAATACGCGTGGCGTGCCGATCGCGGCGTTGCTCGCGACGGCGGCCGTGGGACTCTTCGGATTCCTCTCCGCGATCGTCGGGCAGGGTGCAGCCTACTCCTGGCTGCTGAACATGTCGGGCCTATGCGGCTTCATCGTCTGGGCGGGAATCGCGGTCTCCCACTACCGTTTCAGGCGCGGCTTCCTGGCCCAGGGAAACAAAGTCAGTGACCTGCCGTACAAGGCATCCCTGTTCCCCATTGGCCCGCTGCTGGCCTTCGCCCTGCTCATACTGGTCATCGCGGGACAGAACTACGAGGCTGTGCTTGCCGGACGGTCCGTGGAGGTGCTTTCTTCCTACATCGGGTTGCCGGTCTTCATCGTTCTGTGGCTGGGTCACCGCTACATCACCAAGTCCAAAGTAGTGCCGCTGCTCGAGATGGATCTCACGGCGCCTAAGGACGTCGAGGACGAACCCAGGGTCGCCACCCACTAACGAGGCCAGAATGAGGGGAGCCGGGTGAGAGCAGCACCCGGCTCCCGTCTTCGCCGGGAAGGATTATGAGCCCGGCACCCGCAGCACCCCAACCGCGGCCACCAAATACGGCACGGGATCCGGATCCGTCCCCGCGGCCCACTGCATCCAGGCCTCGAACGTGGTGCCCATGAACGCGGCGCACAGATACCCGGCAACGTCCTCGCCAAGACCGGCCGAAACCAGATATGCCCGAGCCCGCTCGCGCTGCGGCGCCAGGGACTCGTAGCTCCGGCTCGCCAGTTCGGGATGTTCAGCGATCAGCCGCAGCCGGCCGCGGGTGACCGCCAGGTCTGGCAGTACGGCAACCCCGGCGACAGCCGCCTCGCGCAGCCCGGCCAGGACGTCGCCGCCGGTGGCGCCCGCGGACGCGCCCCCAGTGCGGGCTGAATCCAGAACCCGCCCCGACACCTCGACCACCGGCTCCATGCCGCCCCAGATGAGCTCGGCCTTGCTGGAGAAGTAGCGATACAGGCTCTTGCGCCCGATCCCTGCCTCGCGGGCGATGTCCTCCATGGAGGTCTGCTCGTAGCCGCGCTCGGCGAACAACCGCAGCGCGATCGCGGCGACGGCGTCGGGATCAATCGTTACGGGGCGACCGGTGGAGCGCCGAACGGCGGTCTTCACATCATCCGAAGGCATTCCACCAGTATTCACCCTTACATAATGACACGGAGTGTCATAAGGTGGATTCCACCTCAACAAGCAACGTCTGGAAGGACATCATGGGCAACGAAGCTACATGGCAGGAAGCCACCACCGGCGGCCGGTTCGCAGGCAAAACCGTTATTGTCACCGGCGCAGCCTCCGGCATCGGCCAGGCCACCGCCCTGCGCGTCGCCAAGGAAGGCGGCCGCGTCATCGCCGCCGACATCAGCAAGGAACGCCTGGACGATCTGGTGGCCGAGAACGCCGGCCTGGACCTTGTCCCCGTCGCCGGCGACATCTCCACCGAAGAGACGGTGGCCGCCGTCGTCGCTGCCGCCGGCCGACGCGTCGACGCCCTGGCGAACGTCGCCGGCATCATGGACAACTTCGCCCCGATCCACGAGGTGGAAGACGACCTCTGGGACCGCGTCTTCCGGATCAACGTCACCGCCCTCATGCGCCTGACCCGCGCCGTGGTGCCGTTGATGCTCGACGCCGGCACCGGCTCGGTAGTCAACGTCGCCTCCGAGGCAGGCTTGCGCGGGTCCGCTGCCGGCGCCGCGTACACCGCGTCCAAGCACGCCGTCGTTGGCCTGACCAAGAACTCGGCCGTGATGTACGGGCCCAAGGGCCTGCGCTTCAACGCCCTGGCCCCCGGCCCCACCATCACCAACATCGTGGCGAACTGGGGATCCCAGCTCGCGGCCGAACGCCTCGGCCCGCTGATGCAGGCCACCGTCCCCACGCCCGCCACCGCGGCGCAGCTCGCCGCCTCCATCACTTTCCTCCTCAGTGACGACGGCACCAACGTGAACGGCGCCATCCTCGCGTCCGACGGCGGCTGGTCGGCGCTGTAAAGCACCTCGCCAAAGGCGCAAGCCGACGACGGCGGGAAGTCCCGCCGTCGTCCGCTCATCTTCTGGCCCTGAATTCGTGCTGAGGGTTCTCAGCGCTGCTGTTCGGCCATCCACTTCCACAGGCTGACACCTTGGTGCGACGGGTCGTTGCGGGCGGGGTAGATCCACGACCAGTGCCCGGGGAAGTTGTACCCGTCCCAAGTGACGTTCTGGTACAGGCTCATGATCGACCCGGGGATCAGCTCATGGGCATGCACGGTATTGGCCTGCGGGTCGACGGTTGTGTCGTCGGCGGAGGTGATCAGCCAAGTAGGGGTATCGATCGCGGCAAGCTGCGCGTCGGGCACCAGGGGGCCGTTGGAGTTGAACGGGCCGACAACGGAACAGATTGGCACCGCGGAGGCGAAGGCGCTCGGGTTCTCGACCACCATCTTCAGTGTCATGTAGCCGCCGTTGCTGCAACCCACCACGTGGATGCGGTCGCGGTCCACCGAGTGGGTCGCGCATACTTCCTCGATCACCGCCGAGATAAGAGGTGCGTAGCGGGGTCCATCCGCCAGCCAGTAGGCGGGGCACTGCGGGGCGACCACGTAGGCGCCGCCGAAGAGATCCTGTGCTTCGTCGGTCGTGAATCCGAGCGCGCCGCGATTGGCCCGGAGCGGGGTTTGGTTGTCGTAGTAGTTGTATCCGCCGGTCAGCAGTCCGCCTTCGCCGCCGCCGTGCAACCACACAATGAGTGGACGCTTCTGGGAGCGGCCCCGCTCCGGGGGAGTGAACAGGCGATAGTTGAGGCCGGAAGTCGCCACGTGGTGGGAGAAGGCATCCACTTCGGGGTCGATGAGGGCGCCCTGCGTGAAGGACTTGATCTGAGGCGCGGCCTTTCCGTGCTGGGGGAGTGGCTCGACCTGCGTGACGGTGTATTCGAGGTCAAGCATGACGTTGCGGCCGGCGCTCCCTATGTAACCCAGGGTGGCGCCGCCCAGGACGCCCTCGCCGTGCTTGAGTTCGAGGACAATGCGACCACGGTTGTCAGCCCGCGCCGCGGTCACGGTCCGGTCCATGTCGTACGCCAAGGTTCCAGTCAGGGGGTTGGTGCCGCGAGCGTGGACGATGAATGCGGTGGTGGGCAGATCGCCCTCCTTCACGCCGCCCTGTCGGGAGGCGTCGATGGTCACCGAGGTGACCTGCTCCCCGCTGTCGAGCACGTCCGCGTGAAGGGTGAAGGGCGCGGTGCCAGCGGACGGGCTGTTGGCTTCACCGGCGGCGAAGGCAGCGGTCGGAGCGAGGCCGGCGACCGCGACGGCGGTGCCAGCGGCCAGAAACGTGCGGCGGGACATAGGGGTGATCAATGGGAACTCCTTTGTTCGGATGCGGCATGGGTAGATCTGGTGGATTCGAGAATCGTGGGGCAAGGCCGCCCCACGGCCTCGAGGTGACGAGACTAACACCGGGTTGTTTAGCTGTAAACAAGTTTGCTCATAAACTTCTCGGTTGCGTGCCCGTAACGGGGCAAGCCGGGTGACAATGGAAACTCCTTCGCATAGGAATCAGCGAGACCTGAACTCCGCTATCAGCAAGAGGGGAAAACCATCGACAAGCACGACCGGCCGAGTCCGCTCACTCCACCTGGGGCTGTCAGGGAACCGCTAACCGGGTCCATAGACCCGGAGAACTTCACGCCAAGACTTCTGGCGTTGCTGTCCAACGCTCTTGTTTGGCGAGAGTCGCAGGAGCTCCGGCGACAATTCCAGCTGGGTACAAATGATTGGCGAGTCATCTCGGCCCTGGCCAGTCGCCCCGGCGCATCAGCAACAGAGGTTACTGAATTTCTCGGACTCAACAAGGCCGTCGTTTCTAAGAGCGTCAACACCTTGCTCGAACGTCAGCTGTTGCTGCTGATCGACGGGCCGCGCGGCTCACGGCCCATGTACCTGACTCAAGCGGGCGCGGAGATGCACGACGCCATGCTTCCCATCTCAATGCGCGGACAAGAGATCATTCTGGCCGATCTCTCCAGCGGCGAGGTCGAGCAACTCAATCTCTTACTGCGGCGCATGCTCGAAAAAGCCCGGGAGCTGCAGCCGCTCGAGAACGAGGCGAACCTCTGAATCGCAGCATGCACCACTAAACGCAAGCCGACGACGGCGGGAGGTCCCGCCGTCGTCCCTCCAGGCCCAGGCGGCAGGAAGAAGCCCCGCTAGACTCGCCTGCATGGGGGAAAACAACGCATCCGGGGACCATGGAATACCGAAGCCGGCCCGAATCTCTGCTGCCATCCTGCCCGTGGTGGGGCTTATTGCGGTGCTGGTGGGTTGCTTCGTGGCATGGAACAACGCCAATGCCACTTTCGGCTGGTTCGCCTACGCTCCGCTGAGCAACGAGGTCTTCACCGGGAACGGCATCGCGTTCGTCAGTCAAGGGACGCAGATCGGCTTGGCGGTCGCAGTCACCGGACTGCTCGTCCTGGCGTTCTGGGCCGGATACAGAATCGGTAGAAACGCCGGACCGAAGAACTGAGCGAACCGTAGCCTCAGCTTCGGGGGCAGCTTCTCAAATCCGTTCAGCTTCCAGCGCCGCTGCCGGGGACTTTCTGCTGAGATGCGGCCACCCCTCCCGGGGGGGGGGGGGGGCTTGCTGCCCGCCGCCGCCCGGGCCCTTGACGGGCCCATCCACGTGGCCCGGGTCGGTTCCAACGACCGCGACGACATCAGCGCGCCCAAAATTGTAGCGCAACAATTTTTTGTCCAAAACGCTTGTGACCTGCGTCATTGGAGCGCTACAGTTTTCCTCAGCCCTAGTTTGTATTGACATATGTACGTCAGAACATGAGGGATTTCTGGTCACTCCACCTGCATCAGTCCAACGAAGAACTTTCAGGAGAAGCACATGAACAAACTCGCCAAGACCGCCGCCATCAGCGCCGTGGCCGCCCTCGCACTCGCCGGTTGCTCGGCAGCAGGGGCCGGCACGGAATCGGGCAGCGCGGGCAAGGAAAAGATCGGCATTGCCCTCCCGGCCGGCAACCAGACCTTCTGGACGGGATGGCAGAACGCAGCCCGCGACGCCGCCGCGAAGCTCGGGGTGGAAGCCTCCTTCTCCGACGCGAAGGGTGACGCCAACACCCAGAACGACCAGGTCAACAGCCTGCTCGTCGGCGGCGCGAAGGGCATCATCATCGCTTCCGTGGACCCCAAGGCCAACGCCTCGGTGGCCCAGGCGGCCTCCGACGCAGACGCCGTCCTGATCACCGGCAACCGCACCCTGGAAGTTCCGTACGGCGGGCTGGAGGGCGCCAACCCCCGCGTCCACGTCGGCTTCAACGACGTCGCCATCGGCAAGATGCAGGGCGAACTGGTGGTCCAGGCCTGCAAGGACATCAACCCCTGCCAGGTAGTGCTGCAGGAAGGAACCCTGGGGTCCACCCCGCAGATCGAACGGTCGGCGGGCCTCATGGAAGGCATCAAGGGGGCAGCCAACGTCAAGATCATCGACAAGCAGTCCAACGACTTCGACCCCACCAAAGCGGTCGAGGTCACCCAGACCCTCCTGCAGAAGCACCCCAAGGTGGACATCATGCTGGCCCAGACTGACCCGGAGGCCGTCGCCGCCGCCCGCGTCATCAAGGAACAGGGTCGCCAGGACGGCATCAAGGTGATCGGCATCGGCGGAAGCATCGAAGGCACCGCGGCAGTGCAGTCCGGTGAACTGTACGGAACCGTCTGGGTTTCCGCGAAGCAGGACGCCACTGCCGCAGTCGAAACGCTGGTGAAGATCCTCCGCAAGGAACAGGTCACGACGGCGACCCTTGGCGACCGCCCCACCGTTGAGGTTTCCGCCGTCAAGGTGACGAAGGAAAACGTCGGCCAGTACCCGGGCGAGTGGTGACACCAGTGCCTGCCACAACAGAAACACCCCGTGTGTCGGCGAAGGGCATCCGCAAGCTCTTCGCCGGCGTGCCGGCCCTCAAGGGAATCGATCTTGACCTGTACGCCGGTGAAGTAGTCGGCCTGCTCGGCGAAAACGGCGCAGGCAAGTCGACGCTCATCAAGGTTCTCTCCGGCGTCTACCGTCCCGACGGCGGCGCTATCGTCATCAACGGCACGGACACCCACTTTAAGGAACCCTCCGAGGCCCTCGCCGCCGGCATCGCCACCGTTCACCAGCACTCCATGCTGGCGGACAACCTCACTGTCGCCGAGAACCTGGTGCTGGGCAAGGAACCCGGCACCAAGGGCGCGAACTTCTGGATCCGCAAGCGCGAGACCCTGCGGCGGGCCCAGGAACTGGTGGACCGCTCCGGTATCGAACTGCCCCTCAAAACCTTGGCCGGCGACCTGACCGTTGCCCAGCGCCAGAGGGTCGAGATCCTCAAGGCCTCCAGTGAGGCGGGAACGTTGATCATCCTGGATGAGCCCACGGCGGCCCTGAACCCGGACGAAGTGGACGAACTGTTCGACGTCATCCGCAAGCTCAAAGCCCAGGGGATCCCCGTGCTTTATGTGAGCCACCGGCTTGATGAAATCCCCCGGATCTGTGACCGCGTGGTGGTGCTGCGTGACGGGTCCTACGCCGGTGAACTGGACAAGGAACACTCCGTGCCGGATGAAATCATCCCGCTGCTGGTGGGCCGCCAGATCACTGACCTGTTCCCCGAGCTGCCGGAAGTCCGTCCCGAGCCGGTCCTGGAAGTTAGGGGTGTGTCCGGGAAGCGGGCCCGCGATGTCAGCTTCACCGTCCACGCCGGTGAAATCCTCGGCATTACCGGCGCCATCGGCGCGGGCCAGCGGAACATTGCACGCATCATCTTCGGTGCGGACAACGGCCGCGGAACCATGACGCTGAAGGGCAAGGCGCTCCCGCACGGGCGGCCCGACCTCGCGACGGCGGCCGGGATCGGGTACGTGTCCGGAGACCGCAAAACGGACGGACTGATCCCGTCCCTGTCTGTCTGGCGGAACGCCACGCTGGTCAAGGCCCACGGCCTGGGCCGTCTGGGGATCATCAACCCCCGGGCGGAGAAGAGGATCGGCTTGGACCTGATCCGCAAATTCGACGTACGGTCGGCCAGCCCCAACCAGGAGATCGTCACCCTCAGCGGCGGCAACCAGCAAAAGGCCCTCCTGGCACGCTGGGCCGCCATCTCCCCGAAGCTGCTGATCCTGGACGAGCCCACGCTCGGCGTCGACGTCGGTGCACGCCGGGAAATCTACGACCAGATCGTGGAGCTGACCGCAACGGGCATGGCCGTCATCATCGTCTCGGCGGATCAGGCCGAGCTGCAGGGCATGAGCCACCGGGTCCTCGTCTTTGACGAAGGCCGAGTCGTGGCGGAAATGAGTGGCAAGGACGCCACGGAAGAAGCCGTTCTCCGGGCCCGCATGGCGGCCGAAGAACACCTCAAGCAGGGAGCAAACCAATGACCATCCAATCCACGGCACCCGCTGCCACACCAACCGGGGCGCAACTGCCGAAGTCGTCCTCCCGGCCGAACTGGACCAAGCAGATTCGTCCCGTTCTCCGCCGCAACGGCCTCATCATTTTCTTCGGCGTCCTGCTGCTGGTCTTTGCGGCGGTCCGTCCGGAGTTCCTGTCCGAGGGCAACATCCGCAACATCCTCCTCAGCGCATCCGTGATCGGCATCCTGGCCATCGGCCAGACCGTGGTGATGCTCACCGGCGGGTTCGACCTCGCCGTCGCCCGCACCGCCGTCGTCGCCGGAATGGTGGTTGGTCTGGTGAGTCCCCTCGGGATGTTCCCGGCCATCGCCCTCGCCGTACTGTCCTCCATCATTGTTGGACTGGTCAGCGGCACCCTGATCTCCAGGGCCAAGGTCAACCCGTTTGTCGTCACCCTGGGCATGTACACGATCCTGACGTCCGTGGCACTGCTGATCAACGACGGCGGCTCCGTCAGCAAGCTTCCGGGCTGGCTCACCGGCCTGACGTCGCTGAAGATCATGGGCGTTTCCAGCATCGTGTTCTGGTTCATCGGCATCGCCATCGCGGCCCACATCGTCCTCGCCCACACGCGCTTCGGACGCCACATCTACGCAGTGGGCGGAAACTTCGAGGCCAGCCGACTGGCGGGCATCAAGGTCAACAAGGTCCTGACCATCGCCTACATTGTCTGCGCCCTGTGCGCCGGCATCGCCGGCATCCTCCTGACCGCCCGGCTCCAGACTGCCTCCCCGGTGGCCCTCCCCGGGGCTGAACTGGATGCAATCGCCGCGGTCATCATCGGCGGCACCCGCCTCAGCGGAGGCTTCGGATCGGTCCCGAGGACCATCGTCGGAGTCCTGATCCTCGCGTCACTGTCCAGCGGCCTGGTGCTCCTGGGCGTTGCCGCCTACTGGCAGGGCATGGTCAAGGGCGCAGTCATCATCCTCGCGGTCGCCGTCGACGTCATCTTCAACAAACGGAACTAAACACGCTGGTGCCGGCGGCCGCACAGTCGCCGGCACCTCAACTCCAACCCACCGGAACGCTGGACCAAGGAGCCACCCCATGCCGTCCCTGGACCTGCGTGTCGACCGCAATTCGCCCGTCCCGCTCTATCGGCAGGTGGCATCCAGTATAGAAGCCGCCATCCACGACGGGCGCCTGGCCCGGGGCCAGCGGCTGGAGAGCGAACTCGCTCTCGCCGCAACGCTGCGGCTTTCCCGGCCCACCATGCGCCAGGCCATGGACGAGCTTGTCCGCCAGGGACTGCTGGTCCGCAAACGCGGCGTAGGAACGCAGGTGGTTGCCGGTCCCATCCGCCGCGCCATCGATCTCACCGGCCTTTTTGACGACCTCACGGGCAGCGGGCGCACACCGGAGACGGAAGTCATCTCCTTCTCGCACGGGCCGGCCGCACCACAGATCCAGGACACCCTCCAGCTTCCGCCCCGGTCCTCCGTCTACCACGTCATCAGGCTCCGCTCCGTTGGCGGGGAGCCGCTTTCCCTGATCGAGAACTGGATCGCCGGCACCATCCCGGGCATCACCCCGGCACTCCTCGAGGTGTGGCGGAGGTTTAGGGGCGTCGGTCGCCGCTAGACTCACACATATTTGTCGCCGCAGGCCCCTGATACTTGTGCAACCGAAAAACGGACCATCAAAGAGTGCACTGGAGTTCGGCGACCGGGCATCAAGAAATTACTGCTCACACATGAGTTGGCTCCCAGATCACGACGGATATCAGCGCTGATCGAAAAGTGAGCCATTTTGTGGGCCGTCACAATGGCTCACTTTTCGACCGTCGCAGTCAGACGGAATTAGAACGGCACAAAGTGGCCACGCTTCTCGCGTCTGATGTCCCACTCCAAGTTTCGGCCAGCAACGGCGGGCGCGCGACCATCGTGAGGCGCCTTGCTTCGTGAGGTACTTGTGAAGGAACTCCTTCAAGGACCCTGAGGGCCGATACAGGTTGGTACCGGCCCTCAAAGGTCGGTCCAGTCAATCGGCGACAGGCAGTGGGGCTTTGGAACCCTCCTCCTGAGGAACGAACGATCCTTCCTTCGGCAAGTAATCCGCCACGGGATCGAAGATCGCGTCCACCTCATCCGGGAATTGTTCAGCCCATTGGGTGAGAAAAGCTCGTTGTACAGCTGCAGCGCCGATGAAGTCGAGATCGTTTCCCACCTGCTCAAAAAGGACGTGGGGATCTTGGTTCGTGCGAAGCCGTGCTCGGACGGATTCCGCTACTCGCACCTGATCAGATGTGGGCATGTTGAGATTGAGAGCTAAGCGTGCTGCGACTATGTCGAGCTTACTTTCAACAGCCCTTGCAACGTGATCTTCAGGGGCCGAATCTCCCGGGAAAGACACCACTAATTCCTCGTGATTCTCATGGCCCCTCATGTCGCCATCAAGGATAGCCATCGCTTTGAAATTAACGGCCGGATTTTGGTTCTGTATTCTTGCAAACTTGGCAGCGTTCCCGTGACCTCCGACGGCATGAATAGCTAAGCCCAGCAAGGATATCCCTTTGCGCCGACGGTACTCACGGAGCCCGGCCAGTGCCATCTGTTCGCCGAAGGCGTCCTCAACAAAGATGGCCAGGGACGCCTCTACCTTGCCTGTAAGTGCGCGCAGCGAATTAACGTCAAGCTTGCCCTGCGTGAGTTCGCCCTCAGCGCAGGACCACACGGCCCGATCGGGAAGTGGCGCAAGCGCATCGTTAGAGTGAGTGGTGAAAATGATCTGACACGACTTACGCTTGGCCACCTTGATCAAATACTCGACAAGTCGCTTAGTGGCTACCGGGTGCAGCCCGTTCTCGATTTCCTCAATTAGAATCAGTGACTCATCAGGGCTCTGTTCGATATCGGCGACAATGCGGATGACGCTCGCTTCCCCCGCTCCAAAATGAAACTCGGAGTATGCGTCACCACTCGGGCTTACTGCCGCATAGAGGTTTTTTACGCCTCCTTTTCGGAGGGCAACCAAGAGATAATTCCGAGCCTCCTTGCCCAGGATCTTCTCGACTGCATCGACGGTGCTGGTGGATAACTGCGTTTCATTGGGGCTCTTGAAACTGCCGCCCATGAAAGAAGTGAGGTCCTTCCGCTCGCTGGCTGGAATCGTTCGCGTCACCCCGAAGAGCAGGATCTTCCGAGACAGTGCATCTCGACTCCACTTGGAGCTCACGTAGCTGGCAGTGCGGGTTGTAGGGGCGCTGGCGTTCTTTTTTGGATCCCGCTCCCAGAGTTCGTACTCGACTTTCCAGTTCTTCATGCTCGCATCGTATTTGCCGCTTTTCGCAAAAAACCGCCTTGGTGCAATTTCCTTGAAAATCAGTGCTGCCGCTCCGAGCACAGTTGTCTTTCCGCCACCGTTTGGGCCGACCAATGCGGTTACCGGAAAGTCAAATCTAATCGACGCATCTTTGTAAGCTCGTAGTTTTGCAAGCCTCATCCCAAGCAGATAGCTCTGATATTTGCGCTTAGAGACTCTTTCGCTCAAAGCTGTAATTTCACTGTCACGGATTTCGCTGTGGATAGTTTGCCCCAATGTCATACCGGAGTCTAACCACAATCTACTTCAATCATTTCCTTCCGGGGCTGTGGCATCACAAAGAATGACTTTGGCCAAAGGCAGATCGGCAGGGCCGGTCGGCAGCGCTTACTCGATCTGGGTTCGAGGTGTGAGGTTACCGATTTCGTCATGATCTACCTGAGAAACCGCTACGCGGCTATGTCATCGCAGGGGATGGTGACTTTACGCACCTTATTCTCGAACAAACTCGGCAGACCGTCGTCATTAAGACTTCCGAGGTTGAAATGCGTTCGCTTTGTGGCGGAGGTGAGGACGAAAGATCTTTCCCGATCCGCCTGCTATGGCCCAACAGCCCATCTTATGAAAGTTGCTAGCCGTAGGAAGGGGCCCCTTGTCCTTCGGCCCCTTCTTGGCCGGGCGGTCAGGCGTGCGGGTGAGTTTTGCTGGAATATTCCGTGCGACCCTGGGCGGCGACCCCCATCTGCCTAGCGAGATAGGCGAGAAACCTCCCAAATATTCCTTCGAGTTCTATGAGACGGCTCCTTAATCCATCAGGTTCCATCCCATAGTCCTTCGCAATTCGGCTCTCAAACTCCTCGGAAACGCGTCGAAGCTCGCCGATGGCTGCCATGGCTGACTCATCAGTTCGCGATTGCTTCACACCAAAGATGAGTGACACAACCAAGACAAGCAGAAGAACAGCGGCGGAAAACCCGGTGCCAATGTGTACAGATATAGCCCACATGCCGCGAGGAACAAACCCATTAATCTCGCCCGCCAGTGCCGCTGAGAAGGCATAGTAAAAAAATGTGGATAGCGAAGGCTCGAATTCTGATGAAAATTGCTTGGGATCGACTTGGTGCAGTCCGTAATTAATAAGGGCAGAAGTGAAAACGACGTGGATAAAGAGGCCGACTACTGTGAGTGAACCAAAGAGCACGAAGGCTGGGCTACGCCGGTAGCCGTCCAGTTTTGTTGCCCAGAGCTCTGTGGCACGCGCAGCCACTACGCCCATGGCCGCTTTCGTAACCAGTTGGGTAGCCTGTTCCCGGGTGTACTCAACTACCTCCTCGTTCCGGTAAACATCGTCAACGCGCACCATGTTCCAGAAGGCCTTACTGTGCAAAATCTTGGAGATGGTCTTATTCTGTCCACCAACAAAGCTATCGAGGCGAAAAGCCCCAAAAGCAGCTAGGCCGAGGTTGATGGCCCACATGAGAATCAAAACTACAATGGCCGCTATCACCATGGGCTCGCCTGCCCGCAGCAAGATTATTGTGGCCGCCGAGAGGACCAGCGTGGCGACTATTAGGAAGCGCGGGAGTCGCTTGAACGTCCCCATCGTGACGTGAACAACACCAATAGCTAGGCTCCAGCTTCGCCTTTTGTACAAAAATTTGGGGATTTTCCAGAACACGGCGATCAGTGGAAACAAGATCAGGTAAACAGCAAGCCAACGCCTTTTCTTCCGAGTGGCTATGAGCAGGATGCTGACAAGTGCCAGGGTTGCAAGAAAGCGAAAGTCCAGCAGCCAGACATATGCGGGAGAGATAGCAGACACCAGCCACCGGTCAACGTCGGCCACGAAGAGTTTGACAAGGAAGACGGACCATAGGAGCGTGGCGAAGACGTCCAGCGTCTTCCAGTAGACCTTGGGACCCTTACCAACAGAGCGAGGAGAACCAGTCTGTTCACTAGCCGTGTTCGCGACCGGCGTTGCTAAGGCTGCTTCTACGCGATCCCACAAAGGTGACCCCCGATCGCTCACTGGGGAAGCTCCCAAAGCCTAGGCGTACGATGCATCTCTATCCTTGACGCTTCCATTCTTGCCCCCAAGGCACCGGATCGATACTACATGTGGTGGAAGAAGAAGAACTTCACCACAATATAGTGTATTACACATGTGTTATTCCCGATGCATAGCCCTGCGAGGTTACTGAGGATCGTTCCATCCCCTGGAGGATTGGCGGCGGAGAATGGCCACTAGACCCGGCCCCGGGCCGAGCGACAAACTTCACAGGAGAGACCATGGACGCCCTGACGAACGTCGCGAGCATCATGGACCACTTCGCGCCCATCCATGGGGCGGGCGTTGACCTCTGCGACCACGTCTTCCGGATCAACGTAGCGCCCTCAGGCTTTTCGCGCTCGAGGCCGCACCGGCTCCCTAGTCAACGCCGCCTCCGAGGCGCGCATGCCGGTAGGGCATCCAAGTACTTCCTAGTCTGTCCGACTAATAACTTGGCGTTGGTGTACGGGCCCAAACGCCTGGGGGTTCGACGCCGTGGCCTCTGGACCCAGGCTTCTGGCACCATGGTCAACAGGAACCCCAGCTAGCGGCCGAACGTCTCGGCCCGCTGATGCACCCGCCGTCCCGAATCCCACCATGCCGGGTCAGTTTGTGGCCTTCATCAAATGCCTGTTGGGCAACGGCGGCGCAGCTACCGAGTCCCCTCCAGCACGCACAGACAATGCTGTCGTTTCGTGCTGATACGGTTCGAGCATCGTTACTCGACTATTGGGGGAATCATGTCAGACGTGTCATCCGGGCCTGCGCCGGAACCGGAGAAACCAAAGAAGTTGCAGATGAGGTCTACAAGGCGAACGCTCAAATGCTTGCCGACCTACGGAGGCTTGGCGCATTGGACACGATGGCCAAGGATTGCCACGACGCCGATCTAATGGCCAGCATCGCTACAGCGCAGCGGGAGTTGGCGGTGATCAACGCCGAGCTTTCAGCCGTCAGCGGGGAGGTGCTGGACGTCCGGCAGGTTGCAGAACGCCACAACGTTGGATTCTACGACTACGAGCATCCGGCCGAGACATCGATAAAGCTGGCCGACGAACTGGGCGCCGTGCGTACACGCATCAAAGACAAGCTGCGCGAGAAGACTGCAGTGACCACGGTCTCCGGTTTCACGTTCAACGGCTCAACGAAGGAGGGCGCCAAGTTCGTCCGCGACCTTTCCGCGCTGCTGCTCCGCGCCTACAACGCCGAGGCCGAGAATTGCGTGAAAACGGTGAAAGCCGGAAATCTTCACACCGCGGCCGCACGACTTGAGAAGGCTCGAGATCAGATCGCCAAGCGGGGCACCATGATTGGGCTCCAAATCACCAACGCATTCCACTCGTTACGGGAGAAAGAACTCGAACTGGCTGCCCGGCACTTGGAGGCCGTCGCCATTCAAAAGCAAATGGAGGCCGAGGCCCGGGCCGAAGCCCGCGAGGCGGCCAAAGCGCAGGGCGAGTGGGAGGCGCTGAAGGCTAAACAGCAGAAGGAAGTGGACCACTACGCCACGGTGCTCGTCCAACTGCAGGCTGCCGGAGACCTTGAAGGTGTCCAGCGGGTCCAGGAGCAGCTTGAGGCCGCAGAAGCAATGCTCGCCGATGCCGAAGACAACGCTCTAAACATCCGCGCGGGCTAGGTTACGTTATCTCCAACCTCGGGGCGTTCGGTGAGGGCGTTGTAAAGATCGGCATGACCCGTCGCCTGAATCCAATGGAACGCGTGCGTGAACTCGGTGACGCATTTCTTTTCGACGTCCACGCACTGTGCTTCTCCAAGGATGCGGTTGGAATCGAGACGATGCTGCACCAGCACTTTGCCGTCCAGCGCGTGAATCTAGTGAATCTGCGGCGGGAGTACTTCTACGCGTCCCCTTCGGACGTGAAACATGCTCTGTGGAGCATCACGTTGAACTGGTCGAGTACCAGGAAAATGCACCGGCCGAGGAGTTCGCCGCATCCAAGGACTTGCGCCAGGCAGCGTTAGTACCGGCCGCCGTTTAGCGTCATATGTGGGCACTGACTGGAGTGGACGACGGCGGGAGGTCCCGCCGTCGTCCACTCAGCTGTTGCGCTTGGGCAGCTATCGCTCTGTGGTCATGGCCAGAACTACCCACCACCCACCGCCGTAGTACATGGACACACAGTGCACTGGCTAGGCCCCCGCCGTAGTCTGTTTAGATGCCTCGTTTTGCGCTTGATATTGAGTCCGTCCCCCGCCCTGCCCGCGCCCAGGCTTTGTTGGATGCAGTCAACCACCGGGTCGTCATTGCCGATGGTGCCATGGGCACCATGCTGCAGGGGCGGGAGCTGTCGCTGGAGGACGATTTCCTGGGGCTGGAGGGCTGCAACGAGATCCTCAACGCCACGCGTCCCGATGTCCTAGCGGACATTCACGACGCCTACTTCGCCACCGGCATCGATGCGGTGGAAACCAACACTTTCGGTGCGAACTGGTCCAACCTCTCCGACTACGGCATCGACGACCGGATCGAAGAGCTCGCCCGGAAGGGTGCGGAGATCGCCCGGGAGCGCGCCGAAGCGGCAGAAAAGACAGACGGACGCGTGCGCTGGGTCCTGGGCTCGATGGGGCCGGGCACCAAGCTCCCCAGCCTCGGGCACACCAGCTACGACTACCTGAAGCAGACCTTCGCCCTGCAGGCCGAGGGCCTCATCGACGGGGGAGCGGATGCCTTCCTCATCGAAACCAGCCAGGACCTCCTGCAGACCAAAGCGGCGGTCAACGGCTGCAAGCAGGCCATCGTCACCCGCGGCGTCCGGCTCCCCATCTTCGTTGAGGTGACCGTCGAGACCACCGGAACCATGCTGATGGGCTCCGAAATCGGCGCGGCACTTACCGCGCTCGAGCCGCTCGGCGTCGACGCCATCGGCCTGAACTGCGCCACCGGGCCGGATGAGATGAGCGAGCACCTCCGCCACCTCTCCAAGCAGTCCTCCGTCGCCATCGCCTGCATGCCCAACGCCGGCCTCCCGGTCCTTGGCCCCAACGGCGCGCACTACCCGCTTTCGCCCACCGAACTCGCCACCGCACACGAGCAGTTCGTCCGCGAATTCGGCCTGGGCCTGGTGGGCGGCTGCTGCGGTACGACGCCGGAGCACATGGCCGCCGTCGTCGAGCGCCTTGCGCCGTTGCGCGAGAGTGCCGCGGTCACCAGCGGCGGAAGGGGCGCCGACGGCGAACGCCTTCCCACCGAGCGTGAAGCCGGCATCGCGTCCCTCTACCACCACGTGAACTTCGACCAGGAGTCCGCGTACCTTGCCATCGGCGAGCGCACCAACGCGAACGGTTCGAAGGCGTTCCGCCAGGCAATGCTGGAGGAGCGCTGGGACGACTGCGTGGACATCGCCCGCGAGCAGGTCCGCGTCGGTGCGCACCTGCTCGACGTCTGCATTGACTACGTGGGGCGCGACGGCGTGGCCGATATTAAGGAGGTCGTCTCACGTTTCGCGTCAGCCTCCACGCTCCCTCTCGTCATCGACTCCACCGAACCGCCCGTCCTCCGGGCCGGGCTCGAACTCATCGGCGGACGCCCCGTGGTCAACTCCGTCAACTACGAGGACGGCGACGGCCCGGACAGCCGCTTCGCGCGCATCATGCCGCTTGTGAAGGAACACGGCACCGCCGTGATCGCCCTGACCATCGACGAGCAGGGCCAGGCACGCACCACCGAGGGCAAAGTGGCCATCGCCTCCCGCCTCGTCGACGCCCTGGTGGGCGAATGGGGGATGCGCGTCGAGGACATCATCGTGGACGCACTGACCTTCCCCATCGCCACCGGCCAGGAAGAAACCCGCCGGGACGGCATCGAAACCATCGAGGCCATCCGCCAGATCACCGCCAAGTACCCCGGCATCAACACCACCCTCGGCGTCTCCAACGTCTCCTTCGGCCTGAACCCGGCAGCGCGCATGGCACTGAACTCGGTGTTCCTGCACGAGGCCGTGCAGGCCGGCCTGACCAGCGGCATCATCGATGCCGCCAAGATCGTGCCGCTCGCTTCCCTGCCGGAGGAGCAGCGCAAGGTGGCCCTGGACCTCGTTTGGGACCGCCGCGAATACGACGCCGACGGCAACGTCACCTACGACCCCCTCAACATCATGCTGGACATGTTCGCCGGCGTCGACACTGCTGCGCTGAAGGACCAGCGCGCCGCGGAACTCGCCGCGCTGCCCACCGGCGAACGCCTGCAACGGCGCATCATCGACGGCGAAGGCAAGGGCCTCGAAGAGGACCTCGACCTCGCCCGCAGCGAGGGCATGACCCCGCTCGGCATCATCAACGACCAGCTGCTCGAAGGCATGAAGGTCGTCGGTGAGCGCTTCGGCGCCGGCGAGATGCAGCTGCCGTTCGTGCTGCAGTCCGCCGAGGTGATGAAGAACGCGGTGGCCCTGCTCGAGCCGCACATGGAGAAGTCGGATTCGTCCGGCAAGGGCACCATGGTGATCGCCACTGTCCGCGGCGACGTGCACGACATCGGCAAGAACCTGGTGGACATCATCCTCACCAACAACGGCTACAAAGTGGTCAACATCGGCATCAAGCAGGGGATCGCCGAGATCATGGCGGCAGCCGAGGAACACAACGCCGACGTGATCGGCATGTCCGGCCTGCTGGTGAAGTCCACGGTGGTGATGAAGGAGAACCTCGCCGAACTCCAGTCCCGGGGCCTCGCGAAGAAGTGGCCCATCATCCTCGGCGGCGCAGCCCTGACCCGCGCCTACGTGGAGCAGGACCTGGCGGAGCAGTTCGAAGGAACCGTCCGGTACGCCAAGGACGCGTTCGAGGGCCTCTCACTCATGGAACCGCTAGTGCAGGTGGCCCGCGGCGCCGACCCCGACGCCGTCGGCCTCCCGCCGCTGAAGAAGCGGATCCATAAGGGCGGCCCGAAGTTCACGGTGACTGAGCCGGAAGCGATGCCGGGCCGGTCCGACGTCGTTTCCGACAACCACGTGCCGTCGCCGCCGTTCTGGGGCACGCGCATCGTTCGCGGTGTCGCCCTCCACGACTACGCCACCTTCCTCGACGAACGCGCCACCTTCATGGGGCAGTGGGGACTCAAGCCCGGCCGCGGCGAGGACGGCGCCTCCTACGAGGAACTCGTGGAACGCGAGGGCCGGCCGCGCCTGCGGTACTGGCTGGACCGCATCCTCGGCGAGGGAATGCTCGACGCGTCCGTCGCGTACGGCTACTTCCCGGTGGTCTCCGAGGGGGAACAGGTGGTGGTGCTCCACCACGGTACGGATTCCGACGGCGTTCTCGGCACCGCTGGCCTGCTCGCGCCCGACGGCGGTTCTGACGGCCCGATCGGCACCGAGCGGCTCCGCTTCGACTTCCCGCGCCAGCGCCGCGACCGGCACCTGTGCCTGGCCGACTTTGTGCGCTCGCGCGAATCGGGGCAGATCGACGTGTTGCCGGTGCAGCTGGTCACCGCCGGCTCGAAGATCGACGAGGTGACCGGGGAGCTGTTCAAGGGAAACCACTACCGCGACTACTACGAGCTCAACGGCCTGGTCATGCAGCTCACCGAGGCGCTCGCGGAGTTCTGGCATGCGCGCATCCGCTCCGAGCTGGGCTTCGCGTCCGAGGAGCCGAAGGACAAAGCCGGCCTGTTCAAGCTCGACTACCGCGGTGCCCGGTTCTCGCTCGGCTACCCCGCGTGCCCGGACATGGAGGACCGCCGCAAGGTCACCGAGCTCCTGAAACCCGAACGGATGGGCGTCATCCTCAGCGATGAGCTGATGCTGCACCCCGAGCAGTCCACCGACGCGTTCGTGTTCCACCACCCGGAGGCGAAGTACTTCAAGGTGTGAGTTGGAGCCGGTTTCAGCAGGAACAAAGGCCTAAGCTTCCCCTATGGGAATTATCATCACACTGCTTATCATCTGGCTTGTCCTGTCGATCCTCGGCTTCGTGGTGAAGGGCCTGCTGTGGCTGGCATTCATCGGCCTGATCCTGTTCGTGGCCACGGCCGTGTGGGGCTGGTTCAAGCGGAAAACTAACGCCTGATCTCTTCCAGATCAGATACGACGGCGGGTGGGTCCTTGGTGGCCTGCCCGCCGTTGTTGTACACCGGCTTCACCCGCCGCAGTGCTGCGAGGATGGCCCGCCCCACCACGGCGATTCCGATGATGGTGGTGACGGCACGCAGGGTGTCCCAGCCCGCCGTCGACGTCACCAGCGAGTAGAGCAGGAAGCTGCTGAGGTTGGTGCCTAGCGGGGCGCCCGGTATGTAGGAGATGCCGGTGCCGGCGCCCACGGCGAAGGGCCAGAACCACGCGTTGGTCAGCAGGCCGAACAGGTAGGACGCCACAACCCCGTAGCCGCACAGCAACCACAGTTCCGCCTTGCCCCTACCCCGGTGCAGGCGAAAACCTGGAACGGCGTCTACGTTGATCTGCGCGTCACCGAAGCGGAACTGAGCGTCGCGGACCAGAAGGGGCTGCCGTCGCGCGTCCCTGACATCACCGGCCAACTGGTGTTGCAGAGTCCCCGAAGGCCTCTCTTTATCACAGCAGTAATAAAGACAAAATCCTTGACTGTTGCTACTAAAGTAAATAAGTTGTTGTCTGATCAACAACGATCTAGACCACATGTGCCAAGCGCTGCCCCGCAGTGTTCTGGGCTGAAAGTGAAGCACCACGCGGTCTGGGCGCCATCCCACTGAATGGAGACAACATGGAACGCGACCTTGCGGACAATTCGCTGGAGAAGGTGAGCCCGGAGCGCCTGCGTAAAGTGGTACGGGCCTCTTTTGCCGGGACCGTGGTGGAGTGGTTCGATTTTGCCATTTACGGCTACATGGCAACCCACATTGCCGCTACGTTCTTCTCATCCAAGGATCCGGTCACGGGTCTGCTCGAGACGTTTGCCGTGTTCGCTGTGGCGTTCGCGCTGCGGCCCTTGGGCGGGATCTTTTTCGGACGCCTGGGCGACCGCCTCGGACGCAAAAAGATCCTGGTGCTGACCGTCCTGCTTATGTCCGGATCCACGGCCGCAATCGGGCTTATCCCCAGCCACGAAACGATCGGTATATGGGCCGCCGTCCTGTTGGTGTTGGCCCGGTGTTTGCAGGGCTTTTCCGCCGGCGGCGAATACGCCGGCGCCACCATCTATGTTGTCGAGCACAGCCCCGACAGGCACCGGGCCCGGTACTCGTCCGCCATGTCAGCGGCGACGTTCTCCTCGTTCGCCCTCGCCGCTGGACTCGGCGCGCTGCTCAGCTTCATCCTGCCGGCCGAGGCCATGGGTGATTGGGGCTGGCGCATCCTCTTCCTGCTGTCCGTGCCGATGGGCCTGATCGCCTTCTACATTCGCGCCAAGCTCCACGAGTCACCCGAGTTCCAAGCGATGATCGACGATTCCGCCTCCCGGCCCGTACCTTCCTTGGGAGCCGTCTTCCGCACCCAGTGGTCCGCGATGCTGCGCCTGGGCGGGTTCGTCATGCTCACGGCACTCTCCTTCTACATTTACTCCACGTACATGTCGACCTTCCTGATCAAGGTGGTCGGCCTGCCCCAACACCTCGCGCTGTTCTCGAGTTTGATCTCGCTGACCCTCGCAACGGCGCTCGCTCCCGTCATGGGCCGGGTTTCGGATCGCATCGGGCGCCGCCGCACCATGCAGATCGCCGCCGGCCTCCTGGCCATCCTCACTATTCCGGCGTACATGATCGCCGAGCAGGGGACGTTCGCAACCGCCGTTGCCAGCCAACTGCTCATAGGCCTCGGCGCGGTGACCGCTAATGTCGTGACTTCGGTCCTGATGTCGGAAATGTTCTCGACCGACGTGCGCTTCGCAGCGTCGGGCACCTGTTACAACATCACGTACGCCGTGTTCGGCGGCACTGCACCCTTCCTGGCAACGTGGCTTGTCGCCGGAACCGGCTATTCGCTCTCCCCCGCAATCTACGTCGCAGCCATCGCCGTCGCATCGTTCCTCGTCGCCACCCTCCTCATGCCCGAGACTGCAGGACAGCCTCTGCGCCGCTACCACGACGATCCCGTTCCCACGGTGCCCGCACGCGCCCTGGCCTCACAATCGGTGTCCGGGGCCTGAGGTCCCTGGCAAGAACAATGGCCGGGCCGCTGTCCGGACCCGCGTGGGTCCGGACAGCACGCCAGTCGATATTGGAATGCTCATCGGGGCCGGTTGCGCCACGGCTATCTGACGGCGGACTTCCGCGGCGCGCCGAACTCCCCAATGGTCTCTCGCGAACGATCGGTTCGGGACAGTTGACTGGCTTCGGCGTTCGCCGGTCCTTGACCCTGGCGTGTGGGAGAAGCTGCAGCCGCGGGCAGTGGATTTAGGTGGCCGGGATGGTCCATTCCTGTCGCGCTGCCCACTGTTGTCGTGGTCAGGCCGTATTGCGCGGCGTGGTGTGGGCGTGCGGGGTAGCCGACCCGGTCGTTCCAGATCTGGCTATCCGCTGAGGGGGCGCCAACGAGCTGTTCTTGCTCCTTCCAGGAGACGGAGACGGCAGTGATCTCGCGGTTGGCGGCCCTGGAGAGGGTCTTGCAATCTCGGCGTGGGTCAGAGCGTCGCCTGCGAGCTCGATCTCGGCTTCGTGGAACTTGTCGGGCACGGTGACGGCGGCGGCGACAGCCGCTCCGAAGTCGTCCGCATTAATGAGCGCCATCACGGTCTGCGGGCTCGTAGCGGTGACGATCTTGCCGTAAGGAAGGTCGGGAAACATGGGGTCACGCTTGGCTGGAAGGAAGTTGTTCATGTAGAAGGCGGGCTTGAAGATGGTCCAGCGGTCCAGGCCCGATTGCCGGACCACCTCTTCCGCGGCTTCCTTCTCATCCCAGTACGCCTTCCACAGGTCGGATTGCTCGTAGTCCGGATGCTCGCTACGCCATCCCGTCGCCGACACGGAAGTGTGGACGATATGCGTGACGCCGGCGCGCTTGGCCGCGGTGGCGATGTTGCGGGCCTGCCGCTGCTCAGCGCCGGGATCTGTTGGGTCGACGCCTGCCAACTGCACGGAGAAGACCACGTCGTGTCCGACGCTGGCAGCCTCAAGAGGCGCGAGGGCCTCCAGGTTCCCGGTCGCGAGGGCCACGCGGGGCATCATCGCCGCCTCAGCCTGCATGGACAGCCGCCGCCAACGCATCATCAGCGCGCTCCTCAACACCGGGGATGACCAATCTGAGCTGGGCGAGGCACTGCGCGTGCGCTTCATCAATGCCATCGCGGCAGCCGTCCAGACCCCACGAGACGAGCAGAGCGACCCGTCCGAGCGGACCGAGCAGAGCGCTCACGATGCGCATCCAGGCGACCCCCTCGACGCCGGTATGGTGACCAACCCGCGGTGGCCTCACGCATCGATCGACCTGGCTGCGATCATCGGACTCTTGACGAGCCTTCCCCGCATCACCGCCCGCCCTTTGGAACGCGCCGACTTCGAGCGCATCGTCGACGAGGTACTGCTCCCGCTGTGGGCGAGCCGAGGCTACCCGCGCTAGGCTTCGCCTCAAGCCCCTTGACCTGAGGATGACAGATAGCGCTACGGACAAGCCGCCATTTAGCGCTCCGGTTCCTTGTCCGCCTCCACTGACGAGTCGCGGCAACAAGCTCGACCGAGACACCAAAGTAGGAGTTCCTGCTGTTGGTGCAGTCGACTTCTGAAACGACAGATTTAACGTCATCCGCCCGGCGGGAACTCTGTGGGGACAGGAGTTATCGCCGGGCGGATGGTGATTGTGGTGCGGGGTTTCGGGGACCTGTCAGTCCGCGCGGACCTTGCTGGGGTCGACGTTCCGGGCGGCGAAGATCAGCAAGCCGGACGCCAGAATGGGGAGGACGCCCCACCAGAGGGTGGCGTTGATCCAGCCGGCTCCGGATGCGAGGGCGGCGGTAATGAGCAGGCCGCCGATGATTGCCCCGACCTGGCCGGAGGCGTTGATGATGGAACTGCCCGTTGCCCGGGTGTGGACGGGGAAGCTTTCGCCGGTGAAGAACAGCAGGGCGGAGAAGGGGCCGATGAGGAAGAACAGCCCGGCGCTGTACAGCCCGATGATGAGCGGGAAGTTCCCGTTCGGGGCCTGGAGCATGGTGAAGAAGGAGACGGCGCACAGGATCCAGCCGATCCCGATCGCGTTGCGGCGCCCGATCCGGTCACCGAGCCAGCCGTGGAACAGGTATCCGGCGAAGGCGGTGGCATTGGAGATGATGAGAATCAGCAGCGCGTTATCGAACTCGAGGTTCTTGCCGTCCGGCGCCGTGAGCAGCGACGTGCCGAGGATCGCGAATGCAAGCACGCCCAGCCAGTTCAGGAGGAAGGCACCGCCGATCGTCAGCGTGGACCGCAGCGATTCTCCGCGGAAGACCGAGACCAGTGGGCTGGCCTTCTCCGAGACATCAATCCCGTATTTCTCCCCGAGCTGCTGTGCCTCTTCCGTCCGGCCGTCCTTGATCATCTTGTCGATCTGGTGACGGTGGGCAAACTGGGGGCTTTCTTTGAGCCAGCGTCCGGCGAAGACGATGAAGACGGCGGGCAGGGCGGCCACGGCGAAGCAGAGCGCCCACCCGCCGACGGGGAACAGCAGATAGACGGACCCGGCGGCCAGGACGGAGCCGACCGGCCAGCCGGACTGGACGAGTGAGAAGATGAGCCCGCGGCGGCGTGCCTTGGCGGGATCGCTGTTGTGGGCGAACATCTCGTTGAGGTATGCCGCGTTGATGGACTGTTCGGCGTAGCCGAGGCCGGCCAGTGAACGCACGAGGACCAGGAAGACGAGTCCAAGACCGGCAGCGAGGCCCACAACCCAGCCGACCGTGGCGGTCAGCAGGGAAGCGACGGCGGCACCGACGACGGCGATCAGGATGCCCTTGCGCCGGCCGATCCGGTCGACGATCGGGCCGATCCCGAAGGCCACGAGTGCGGTCCCTGCCGTCACCCAGGTATTGATCCCCGTGGACTGGGCCGCGCTCCAGCCGAGGTCTGCGGCCAACATCGGCAGGAGGTTGCCGAACAGGACAAAGTCGTAGACGGCGAAGGTCCAGGCGAAGAAGCAAATCCAGGTGGCTAGCCGGACGTCCTTGGGCGTGACATCAGACTCGACAAATTGAAGGGTTGGGGCAGTGGTCATAGCGGTTCCTAATTCACGGGGATAGGTGGGCGGTGTGATGAGTAGGGAACGAAGGGGCGGCCTGGAGGCCAGCGTCGCTAGCTGGCTCCAGGCCGCCCCCCTTGCTGCTGCTTTGGATCAGATTGCGGAACTGAGCTCGGAGACGAATACCTCGCGGCGTTCGGCGGTGGACTTCAGATCGACAGTGAGCTGGCCGTTGACCTCCTTGAGGACCACGCCGTAGTCACGGGCGGCTGCCTCGGCGGTTGTGAAGCCGTCCAGGACGTCCTCGAGGACCTTCAGGGGGTCCCGCCGCTGAGGGTCACCGAAGCCGCCACCGCTGGGCACGGTGATCTGGAGGGAGTCGCCGGCCAGCAGCTGACGACCGGTGACTTTGGACGGCCAGGACTCCTCGCCCTCCCGGCCGGGGTTTTTCACGAGCGAGCCGTTGAGGCCCTCGTGGCCGCCGAACGCGCCCCACGGTACGTCCGACTCGTGGCGTTCACCCTCGCAGGTGATCGCGGTGTCCGTCAGGAAGGTGTTCTCCCGGACGATGCCGATGCCGCCGCGGAACTCGCCTGCGGCCGCCGGCTCGGAGCGTAGTTCGTAGCGGTCGGTGCGCATCGGGAACCGCCACTCGAGCTCCTCGATCGGGTTGTTGCGGGTGTTGGCGATGAGGTTGTCCACGGAGTCCGGCCCGTCGCTGGTTGCGCGGGCGCCGTACGAGCCCTCGTTGACCTCGAGGTAGACCCAGTACTCGCCCTGTTTCTCGTCCCATCCGGAGTAGGAGATGAAGTGGATGTGGGCGGAGTTGCCGGCGGTGACGCGGTCGGGGATGACAGGGGCCAGGGCCCGCAAAGCCAAATCGACGGCACGTTGTACTTGGGAGAACCGGGAGAAGGTTGCGGCCGGGTACGTCGGGTTGAAGATGGTGCCTTCCGGGGCGATCACCTTCAGGGGCTTGAGCATGCCCTCGTTCTGGGGCACGAACACCGGGAAGGCGACCTCATCCAGGAACATCATGCGGGTGATGAACGTGAATGCCGAGACTGTGGTGCCCTCGAAGGCGCAGTTGTAGGCGGTCGGCACCTGTTCGGAAGAGCCGGTGAGGTCGTAGGTAATCTCGTCACCCTCGACGATCACCTTCACGACGATCGGCAGCTTCTTGCCATAGTTGCGGCCGTCGTCGTCCAGGTAGCCGACCTCGGTCTCGTAGACGCCATCCGGGATCTTGGCGATTTCCTGGCGCAGCATTCGCTCCGAGTAGTCGATCCAGCTCTGGCCGGCCTCGCGGACCGCGCCGAAGCCGTAGCGCTCAATGAGGGCGATGTAGCGGGACTTGGCCAGCTCGCAGGCGGCGATCATCGCCTGGAAGTCGCCCTCGTTGGAGGTGGGTGTCCGGGTGTTGTTGAGAATGTGCCGGATCAGCGATTCCTGGCGGACGCCCTTCTCGGCAATCTTCACCGCCCGGAAGATGGTGCCTTCGGACTGGATGTCCTGAATGTCCACCATCAGTCCGGAGTACGCGCCGCCGTTATCAATCAGCTGGCCCGAGGCTCCGGCGAAGCCGACGAGTTCCCCGTCGTGGAAGATCGGTTCGATGATCGCCACGTCGGGGGAGTGCGTGGCCCCCAAGTAAGGATCGTTGTGCAGGATGACGTCACCGTCGTGGATGTCGTCGCCCAGGACCGAGATCACGCCCTTGACGATCTTGGGCATGGAGCCCATGAACATGGGCGTGGAGTCGGACTCGGCCAGCACGTTGCCGTCCCTGTCGAAAAGCCCTGCGCCGAGGTCCTCGGACTCGCGGATGATCGAGGAATAGGCCATACGGAACAGCACCGAGGCCATTTCCTTGGCCGCCGAGTTCAGAGCGCCCCCGATCACGCGCATCAGGATCGGCGTGGCCAGTTTCTCGGCACTCTGGGTCGCGGCCGGGCAGTCGATGACGAGGTTGCCGGCTGCGTCCACCGCTCCGGAGAATCCCGGAGGAATAACGGTGGTGGAGTCGTACTGTTCGATGATGGCGGGACCGGTGAAAGTAATTCCCACGCCCATCCTGTCGCGGTCGTAGAACCTGGTGTCCAGGGTCACCGGCTTGCCGTCCTGTTCGAAGGTCACCGGACGGGTTTCCACCAGGGCGTCTTGGAGGGAACCGGACTTGATCGCCTCCGGCGTGGGCAGGTCATCCATCACGGCGCTGGCCTCCACGCGGATGTTGATGACCTCCACGGTGCCGTTCTTGAAACGGTGACCGTACTCCTCAAAGTGGGCATCGTGGAAGGCTGCCTCGGCCATTTCCAGCCAGGCTTCGTTGACTGGTCCTGCGGGGGCGGCGAAGCGGATCTCGTACCCCTGGCCCTCGTAGCGCGCGTCCGCGAGCCATTCAAGCTTGCGGCGTTCGGCCGGCACGTCCTCGGCATCCAGCTGGGCATTGGCCTCGCGTTCCAACTGCTCGAAGGAGGCCTGGATGGCGGCGGGGTTGGCGTGGGCGAACGTGAACCGGCTGGTGGCGACGAACTCGTACTTCTCGTCGGTAGCCAACAGGCCGGTGGCAGCCATGATGCCGGGGTGGGCCGGGATCAGCACCTTCGGGACCTCCAGCTCCGCGGCGATCTCGCAGGCGAACAGTGCGCCGGCACCGCCGGCAGCGACGAGGGTGAAGTCTCGCGGGTCGTAGCCCCGGCGCACGGAGTTCTGCTCGATCGCCTGGGTCATGCCGAACTTCTGGATCTGCAGCGCGCCGAGGGCGGCCTGGTCCACCGACATGTTGAGCTTTGCTGCCAGACCTTCCATGGCCTTCCGGGCGCCATCAAGGTCCATATCCATACCTGAGCCTGCCAGAACGCGGTCAGGACGCATGCGGCCCAGCAGCACCTGGGCGTCGGTCGATGTCGGCTCCGACCCGCCGCGGCCGTAGCAGACCGGGCCCGGGACGGCGCCTGCAGATTGCGGACCCACGCGGAAGACACCGCCAGCGTCGACGTAGGCGATGGAACCGCCGCCGGCACCAATGGTGTCGATGTCCACCATCGGGACCATGGCCTGGTGATCGCCGATCTTGGTGTCCAGCAGGTGACGCATGCGCAGTTCACCCTTATAGGCCACACCGATGTCCGCCGACGTACCGCCGATGTCCAGGGTGACGACGTTCTCGAAGCCGGACTGGCGGCCGGCCCACATGCCGCCGATCAGGCCGCCGACCGGTCCGGACATCATCAGCGTCACCGGGCGCTTGGCGGCCTCCTTGATCGGAACCATACCGCCGGAGGACTGCATCAGCAGGATCTCCCGCTTGTAGCCCAATCCTTCGGCCTGCTCCTGCAAACGGTGCAGGTAACGCGAGACCCGCGGCCCGACGTAGGCATTGAGCGCCGTGGTGGAGAACCGCTCATACTCCCGGTAAAGGGGCACGATCTCGCTGGACAGGGACAGGTAAGCCTCGGGGAACTCCTCCGCGACGATTTCCCCGATCCGCTGCTCGTGGGCGGAATTCAGGTACGAGTGCAGCAGGCAAACGGCGATGGCTTCGACTCCGGCAGCCTTCAGCTCGCGCACGCGCTCACGAACCTCATCTTCGTCCAGGGGAACCAGGACGTCGCCGTTGGGTGCCGTGATGCGCTCCTTGACCGTGAGCCGATGACGGCGCTTGATCAGGGGCTTGGTCTGCCACGGCAGTTCCTGCTGGAGGGAAAAGTTGTACGGCTTCTTGTGCCGGGCGATGTGCAGGATGTCACGGAAACCCTCGGTAGTGATCATCCCGACCTCCGCACCGGTATGCGTCAGCGCGGTGTTCGTCGCCACCGTGGTCCCGTGCACCAGCTGGTCGATCTCCGCAAGCGAGACACCGGCCTTCTCGCAGAGCTTCTTGATGCCGGAGATAACGGCTTCGGACGGATCGTGCGGGGTGGACGGGACCTTCTCCACAACGGCAATGCGCTGGGCGTCGTCTGAAAAATACAAGTCGGTGAAGGTGCCGCCGACGTCTACTCCGATGCGCTTCATGCTGGGGTCCTTTCGGAAGTGAGGCTCAGGACTGCGTTGAAGGGAAGCCTGGGTGGGCCTTTCGGCCAGTGGCAACCCCCGTTTGGAGTCCGCTGGGTTAGACCGCAAATTTATGTGCCATAGGTCACAAGTTGCTTAGTAAGCAATGTAGTTCCCGTGGAAGCAACAAGCAATGGTTGATGGTTCTTTTTTTCAGGCGGCCCCCTCCGCTTGCGGGCCGTATGCCGGGAGTGGTAAAAGGTCGACCCCCACTCTCCTTTGGATAGATCGCCTTGTTCCGAGTTCATGCTTTTTGGAAGGCGCCGGCCTCTGGATCCCATTGGGGCGCGGGGCCTGGAAGCGAATTCCGGCAAATCTCAGAAGGGGGTTGTGCGTTGCGCAAACAGCAACTACTGTGATGACACAGCAACAAAATGTGGACAGGGGAAGCCCGGTCCCCGAGAGAGTGGAGACAGCCATGACAACAGAGACGTTCAACGACATCGAAGCCCGCCTGGCAGCAGTGCTGGAGGAGGCGTTCGAAGCAGGCACGGATATCTACAACGAGCGAGGCTTCAAGCGTCGGATCGGCTACGGCAACCGCCCCGCCGTCATCCACATCGACCTCGCGAACGCGTGGACCCGGCCGGGCCACCCGTTCAGCTGCCCGGGCATGGAGACGATCATCCCGAACGTCCAGCGGATCAACGAGGCCGCGCGCGCCAAGGGTGTCCCGGTCTTCTACACGACGAACGTGTACCGCAACCGCGACGCCACCTCCGGGACGAACGACATGGGCCTGTGGTACTCGAAGATTCCCACGGAGACTCTTCCGGCGGGTTCCTACTGGGCGCAGATCGACGACCGCATTGCTCCCGCGGAAGGCGAGGTCGTAATCGAGAAGAATCGCGCCTCGGCGTTCCCGGGGACGAACCTCGAGCTCTTCCTGACCTCCAACCGCATCGACACCCTGATCGTGACCGGTGCGACCGCGGCCGGGTGCGTGCGTCACACCGTCGAGGACGCGATCGCGAAGGGCTTCCGCCCGATCATCCCCAGGGAGACCATCGGCGACCGCGTCCCGGGCGTCGTGCAGTGGAACCTCTACGACATCGACAACAAGTTCGGTGACGTGGAGTCCACGGATTCGGTGGTGGATTACCTGAACCGCCTCCCGCAGTTCGAGGACACGGTCCCGAAGACCCTCTCGGATCCCCAGCCCGAGGTGGCGTGCCCTGCGGATCCGGCCTAAGCCGCACCGCACTCTCGGAGCCCCGCGGTCCGGCATCCCGGGCCGACCCGACGACGGCCGTCACCCCTCAACGGGTGCCGGCCGTCGTCGGGCCTCGCTCCCGCGTGCCGGGAGAGGTATGACCGGTCCTCCGACATTAGGTTGAATGGGCACACCGTAAGATGGTTGCTACGGTGACTGGACTTAGCGCCTGGAGAGGGAGAACTCATGCTGGACCCACAAACCACCACTGATAAACCGCAAGGGGCGGCAGCATCGCTGCTCAACGGTCTGACGGTCCTCGAAGCCTTCTCCGTCGCCAAACGATCCCTCCTGGGCGTCACGGAGATCTCCGAACTCGTCGGCCTGCACAAGAGCACCGTCTCCCGGATGCTCACCGGCCTGGACGAAGCCGGATACGTGCAGCGCGACGAAGACACCGGGCGATACCGCCTGGGCCTCGGGATGATCGGCTTGGCAGGACCCGCTGCTGGCCGAACTCGGCGTCCGCCGTACCGCCCTGCCTCACCTCGAAGAACTCACCGAAGCCACCGGCGAGACGGCCGCGATCGCCGTCTGGAACGGCACCAACGCGATCGTCGTGGAACAGACGGCCTCCCCCCATCAGGTCAAACACAGCGCGGCGATCGGCACGCGCTACAACAAGTTCGCCAGCTCCTCAGTCCGCGTGTTTCTCGCCGACCTGCCGCGCGAGGAAACCGACCGTCTGCTGGCCGGCCGGATCGTGCTGCGAGAGGCCTACCGCGGTCTCGAGGACCCGGTCTACGAACAGCTGGCCGCCGTGCGGGACCACGGGTACGCCGTCAACGACGGCGAGACCACTTACGAGGAATACGGCGTGTCCGCCCCCGTGCGGGACTACCGGGGCGAAGTCGTCGGCTGCATCACAGCCAGCGCGCCCCGGTCCCGGGTTCAGCACCTGAAGAGTCAGTCGAGCCTGCGCGAAGCCGTGCTACAGGCCGCTGAGCGCGTTTCGACTCGGCTGGGCAGCCTCCCGGGGGAAACAAATCCAGTGCGCTGACGTTGCGTGGGTGAATCAGCCCGGAAGTGAAGCTGACCAGCCCAGGCGGGTGGATAGTTCCGAGGCAGCGTGCTGTACGGCTTGAACCAGAGCGTCCCTGGTGGCCTGCTTGTGCACGCGGGAACGGGGAGCGGCTGCAGTGATGCACCCAACCACCTTGCTTCGGTAATCCCGGACCGGAGCGGAGACCCCAAACTCTTCGTCTGCGGTTGCACCGTCGTTGACGGCGTATGCCTGACGGGCGACTTCCTGCAGGTGGGTGGTGTGGTCCTCCGGCAAACCATCTCCTGCCTTGCGTAATATCTGCCCGGATCCGATCAGCTCGGTCGCGAGGGCCGGTGCCAGCTCCGCCAGGAAGACCCGCACCGAGGAACTTTCGAATGTGTTGTACCGGGTTCCAATGGAGGCAGTGTGTTTGACCTGGAAGGGGCTGGCAACCTGCTCCACGACGATGGCCTCATGGCCGTTCCAGACCGAGATTGCGCTGGTCTCTTGGGTGCTTTCGGTTAATTTCTCCAGATAGGGAACCGCGGCACGGCGGACATCCAGGTCCGCCAGTAAAGGGCCGGCCAACGCAAGGAGGCCCAGCCCGAGGCGATACCGCCCCGTCTCCTCATCCCGCTGGACATATCCAGCTTCTGTCAGACCGCTCAAAATGCGTGACACCGTGCTCTTGTGGAGGCCAACCCGGTGAGCAATCTCAGTCACACCAAGAACCGGATTTTGCACCGAGAAGGCTTCCAGCACAGCAAGACCATTCAATAGCGACGCCGCAGCTCCTTGGACCTGGCTGTTGTCCTGCCTCGGCCTTCCCGGCATCTGCATCCTCTCGTGCAACGTGACCGTCCCGCCACTCTTTTGGGCCATCATATGCCGTCCTTGCGCGCAGAAACGGAAGATGCGGCGCGGCACTGCCGGCGGGGTCCTCAGACCCGGATTTGGGGCTGGTCCCTGTCCTGAGCGGGTTGGGCTTGCTCGGCGGCCCCGCCCGCACTTCCCCCCAGGCCGGAGACCGGCTTCACCCGCCGCAGTGCGGCGAGAATGGCCCGCCCCACCACGGCGATTCCGACGATGGTGGTGACGGCACGCAGGGTGTCCCAGCCCGCCGTCGACGTCACCAGCGAGTAGAGCAGGAAGCTGCTGAGGTTGGTGCCCAGCGGAACGCCCGGTATGTAGGAGATGCCGGTGCCGGCGCCCACGGCGAAGGGCCAGAACCACAGGTTGGTCAGCAGACCGAACAGGTAGGACGCCACAACCCCGTAGCCGCACAGCAACCACAGCTCGGCCTTGCCCCGCACCCGGCGGGGGAGCAGGCCGGCCCCGGCGCCCACCCATGCGCAGGCGAAGATCTGGAACGGCGTCCACGGCCCGATCCCACCCCACAAGGCGCTGGAGAGGGCGATAGTGGCGGCGCCGAGGAGCATGCCGAAACGCGCACCGAAGGCCCTGCCGGCCAGGATCAGCAGGATAAAGACTGCCTCCACGCCCCCGACGCCGGTGCTCGCCACCCGCACCGCCGAACCGACGGCGGCCAGGACGCCAAGTAACGCGACCGTATGAGCGGAGCGCACCGAGCCGTCCATGGACACAACGACGGCGACGGCGGCAATCGGCGCGATGGCCAGCGCCGCGTAGGGGAGGGCCGCGGCGGCATCCTCGGGCAGTGCCGCGGCGAGCAGCGGCCAGCAGAATGCTGCGAGGGCGATGACGTTCGCCGCTGCGAGAACAGCAAGCTCGACGCCCCGCGGCATCCGGATGTGGCGCTGTTTTGCCGCGCCCTGGGTGTCCGTTGGTTCGATGACCCGTTGCCGCGGTCCGGCACCCGCTGGCCGGGAAAGGGGCAGGGGCGGTTCAGGTGCAGCGGCCGGTGCGGCTTCCGGCACGGAAGAGGGCGCGACGCCGTCACGCATCGGCAGGATCCGGGCCCCGAGGCCATGGGCAAAATCGAGGTCGTGCGTGGCGATCAGGACCGCAGCACCGGAGTCCGCCGCCGCCCGCAACGCTGCCGAAACTGCCGTGCGGGCCGCGGGATCCAGCCCGCGGGTGGGCTCATCGATCAGGAGGACCTGGGGGTCGTCCATGGTCTGCAGCGCGATGGCAAGGATCCGGCGCTCTCCCGCGGAGAGGTCCCGGGGGTGCTCATCTCCAATGGGGATCCGGACGTCTCCCCGCAAACGGGCCAGGCGTGACGCCGCAGGCATCGGGGGAAGTTGGGCATTGCTTGGGCTGCGTGCGGTGCGGGCCTGACGCGCAGCCCGCGCCTGGCGCCGCTCGGCGGCGCGGAGCTCTCCCGCCACCGTATCCCTGGTGAAGAGGTCGTCCGAGGCGTCCGGGACGAGGGCGACGCGGCCGCCGTCGACAATGCCGCCGTCGACCGTTCCTTGACGGTCCCTGCCTTCCAACGTGCCTTCACCGAGGGCCAGCGCCACGAGGACGGACGACTTCCCGGCCCCGTTCGGCCCCACCAGGGCCACCACTTCGCCGCGGTGCAGGGTCAGCGACGCGTCGCGCACCAGCGTCTTGCCCTTCCGGTGCACCGCAAGATTTGCCGCCGTCAGCACCGGCCCGGTCAGCACCGGCGCGTGCTCATCGTAGGAGGCCGGGGCTGGGCCGTGAACACGAGGCAGAGGCGCGGAGGGCGCGGCACCCGGCACCAGGGCGCCGTCGTCGATGGTCCACCACGAGTCGGCAACCGGGACGAACTGTTCCGCCCGGTGCTCCGCCGCGATGACGCAGACACCGTCTTGGCGGGCGAGGTCGTTGAGCACGGCGATCACGTGTCCGCGCGCCGCGGTGTCAAGGTCGGCCAGCGGCTCATCGACCAGGAGCAGGGCCGGATGCTCCACCACTGCCGCGGCGATGGCTACCAGCGTTGCCTCACCCGCGGACAGGGTGCTGACGTTCCGGTCCAGCAGCGCCGACACTCCGATGACCTCAGCAACTTCCAGCACCCGGGCCTTGGCGGTTCCGGATGCCATGCCGCGCAGCTCCAGTGCGAGGCCGATTTCATCCCGGACCCGGGTGGTGGCGAAGGCGGCGCGGGGATTCTGCAGGACGACGCCGATGAGGCGCGCGGTATCGCGCGGGGGTGTGGTGGCACGGTCCGTGCCGGCGACGCGCACGGTGCCGGAGATATCTCCGCCGTCAACGTGCGAGAGGAGGCCGGCGACGCCCCGCAGGATGGTGGATTTGCCGGAGCCCGTCGGCCCGGTGATCACCGTAACGGACCCGCTCGACGGCGTGAACCCGGCGATGCGCACCTGCGCGTCACCAATGCGGAACAGTGCGTCCCGGACCAGAAGCGGTGCGTCGGCACCGCCGATGGATGAATGGGGTGCCCGGCTCCCGAAACCGCGCAGCTCCAGGGCTGCGGCCACCCGGCTGGCATGCTCGAGGGTGCGCTCCAGCACGGGCACCAGGGCCCGGGGCCCGAAGCGTTCGCCCCGCAGCCGGAAGGCCAGGCGGACGGAGGTCACGGCATCCGAAAGTGCCGGAAGCGCCGCCCAGGCCACCACAAGGGTCCGGGCCAGGCCCTGCATGGGGCCGCCGCGGGCCAGGTGCACAAAGCCGCGGGCCACATCCACACAGGCGTTGAGAATGCCGAAAGCGAGGATCATCCCGGCAATTGGCAGGGCGGACAGGACCGCCGCCCACAGCCCCTGCGCCGTGACCGGACCGAGGAGGACCACATGGGCGTACGGGGCAGGCAGCGGCACTGCCGGCAGGTCGAGCAGGACCGGTCCGCCGAGGCCCGCCCCGTTGAAAAGGATGCGGTAGATGACCCGCGCCGCGATGAAGACGACGGCGAGGGCCGCCCCAGCTCGTAACGGCGCGGGTCGAAAGGTCATGCCTTGGGGGCGGCCGGTTCGCCGTCGACCGTGAAGAGCAGTTCCAGGCTCTGGCCCGGGCTGACCTGCAGGGTGGCGAGGCCTTCCTGCGCGTAGGCCCAGTCGCCGGTGGCCGGCTTGACCCAGAGGGCCCAGTAGGCGAAGGCTGCGGGCATCTTGCTGCAGTCTTCCCGGTACGTGCCGCCCTTGTGGGTGATGTCGAGGTCTGCGGCTGGCACGCCGTTCACCCGGCATACCAGTTCCTTGGGGTACTGCGCGGTGCCCTCGGTTTTCACCTTTGCCTCGTCCAGCACCTTGGAGGCGGCAGTCGGCGCGTCCACTGGGACGCAAACGGACGTGTCAGCGGCAGCCTGCTTCAGGGAGCCGGAATCGACGATGACCTTTACGCCGGTGCAGGGCCCGGCGGCGGCGCTGGATGAAGCCGCTGCCGTGGAGGCAGGGGCAGAGGTGGTGGGCTGGGTGGCGGCCGGCGCGGAACAGGCGGCAAGGGCAAACAGGAGACCGGCGGCGGCGAGGGAGCTCGCGGCGGCGGTGCGGATCTTAGTCAAAGTCACCTGTCAAGGGTAGGACGTGCTTGTCCGGATCCGGAGGCCGTCGCGTTGTGTGACGTTAAGTCACTCACCTGCGCGGGAGTCACCAACGCAAAAGGGCCGACGACGGCGCTCAATTGAGTGCCGTCGTCGACCCTTCCGGGGGCGTTACGAAGCTTCCGACGCGGTTACCAGCGCATCCTCCGGAGCTTTGCGCTGCGCTGCCTCGTCCTGCGCTGCGCCGTACTGAGCGGCACCAGCCGACGACGGATGTGCGGCGACCGCCGCGGCATGCTCGGCCAGCACCCCGGTCTGGTGGCGGATCTTCAGGCGGTAGAGCAGGGTCCCGCCAACGATCACGGCGGCCACGAAGATCACGCCGCCCCACTGCAGGTACCACTCGAACGGCGGCACCGAGTTGTAGATCTCCGGCCGGGGCCAGACCAGATTCAGTGTCATGGCACCGCCCCAGAAGACCGCCAGGATGTTCACCGGCAGGCCCCATTTGCCAAGGCTGAATCCGGGCTCGGTGCCGTCTGCGGCGAGCGGCCACTTCTTCAGGAGCCGGTTGCGCAGCAACGGAACAGTCACCAGGAGGTAGGACAGGTAGATCAGGACGATGCTGATGCTGGACATGATGGTGAAGATGGCCGGCTGCATCACGTTGACCAGCAGCGGAATGACGGCCATAACGCCGATCACGATCGCCGCGATCTTGGGGGTCCTGCGGACCGGATCCACCTTGCCGAGCTGCCGGCTGAACGGCAGGTTGTTGTCCCGGGCCATCGCGAACATCATGCGGATGGCGGCGGCATGGACAGCCAGGGTGCAGACCACCACGGCCACCACGATGCAGGCCAGGAAGGCCTTGCCGAACGGTCCGCCCAGGACGGAGAGCACAATGTACTGCAGGCCGCCGTCGGCAGCTCCCACCTTGGGATCGGCCAGGTCCGGTGCGGCCAGGATGCCAAACAGCAGGATCAGGCCGCCCAGCAGGAACGAGGCCGTAATGGCCCGCAGGATGGCTTTGGGTGCCGTGCGCTTGGGATCCTTCGTTTCCTCGCCGAGGGAGCTGGCGGTGTCGAAGCCGTACATGACGTAGCCGGACGCCATGGCGCCGATGAGGAAGACGCCGAAGAAGCCAAGGTCGTGCCCCTCGCCGAAGCCGGCGGTGTCGAAGAAGACCTCGGGCCCCCGCACCACGTGCCAGCCCAGCGCGAGGATCAGCAGCACGGCCGCGGTCAGCTCCACGAAGACGCCGATGCTGTTGATCCTGGTCATCAGCTTCACACCGAAGGCGTTGATGAGGGTGGAGATGGTGATCATGATGGTGGCCAGCACCACGCCGTTCATGGCGAAGTCGTAGGGTCCGGTGCCGTCACCGACGAACTGGAAACCGGACCAGAGCTGCGGCAGGGTGAGCTGCAGGGCCAGCGCCACGGAGCCCAGCGCCACGATGGAGGAGAGCAGCAGCAGCCAGCCCGCCAGCCAGGACGAGGTCCCCGACGAGAGCCGCTTGGCCCAGTTGTAGACCGATCCCGCCACGGGGTAGCGGCCGGCCAGCTCGGCGAAACAGAGCGCCACCATCAGCTGGCCGACGAAGACGATGGGCCAGGACCAGGCGTACGCCGGGCCGGCCATGGAAAAACCAAAGTAGAACAGTTGGAAGACGCCGGTCAGGATGGAGATGTAGCTGACGCCTGCGGCGAAGCTGGCAAACTTGCCGATGCTCCGGTCCAGGGTCTGGGTGTAGCCAAATTCATCCATGCCGCTTGAATCAATACTCTTGCTGGGTTCCAAGACGTGAACTCCTAAGTCAGAAAAGTACGCACGATGCACCCCGCGGCCGCCATTGGACGCGGGTGAAATCAACTAGCCTCCGGAACTTGCCTCTCAGGCGAAGGACGGGCTGAGCTCCACCTCTTTCTCTTCAGCGGCCCTTTCAGCGCCATCGGTGTGCCCGGCGCGGATGAGGTCCGCCCGGATCAAATCCGCGCAGCGCTCGCCGATCATCATGACGGTGATGTTGGGGTTTACGGTGACGTGTTCCGGCATCACAGACGCATCCGCGACGCGCAGGCCGGTGACGCCCTTGACCCGCAGCTCGGGATCCAGCGGTGACAGATCGTCGTCGGCCGGGCCCATCCGGACGGTGCCCACCGGGTGGTACACGGTGTTGTGGGTCTTGCGGATGTACTCCCGCAGTTCCTCGTCCGTCTGCGCCTCGACGCCGGGCGATAGCTCGCGGCCGGTCCATTCGGCCATGGCGGGCTGGGCCGCGATTTCGCGGGCCTTGCGGATGCCGGCCACCATAACGCGCATGTCGTGGCCTTCGGGATCCGTGAAGTAGCGCGGGTCCACCATGGGCTTGTCGCGGAAGTCGCGGCTGCGCAGCCGGACGGTGCCGCGGGACCGGGCGTGCGTGACGTTCGGGGTGAGGCTGAAGCCGTTCTCGGTGGTGGGGTAGCCGTGCCGCAGGGTGTTCATGTCGAACGGGACGGAGCCGTAGTGCATCATCAGGTCCGGGCGGTCCAGGCCGTCCTCGGTTGGAGTGAAGATGCCGATCTCCCACCACTGGGTGGAGGTCTGCACCATGGGCTGCCTGGCCTCGAACTGGACCACGCCTTCGGGATGGTCCTGGAGGTTTTCGCCCACGCCGGGGGAGTCCGCCAGCACCTCGATGCCGTGCTGGGCCAGGTGCGCTGCCGGGCCGATGCCGGAGAGCATCAGCAGCTTGGGGGAGTCGATGGCGCCGGTGGACAGGATGACCTCGCGGTGCGCGGAGAGCCGGTGGGTCCGGCCGAACGCGGAGTCCACCACGTCCACGCCGGTGCAGCGCTTGTCCGCGTCGAACACCAGCTGGCGGGCGCGGAGGCCCGTGAGCAAGGTGAAGTTGGGGCGGTCGATGATGGGGTGGATGTAGGAGACCGAGCTGGAGGCGCGGGTGCCGTCCGCGCGGCGGTTGATCTGGAAGAAGTTGGCGCCGTTGACCACGGTGGTGCCGGAGTTGAACTTCGCCCGGGGAATACCCGTCTGTTCACAGGCGTCCAGGAGCGCGACGCCGGCAGGATCCACCGGGGGGACGTTCATCAGGTGCACCGGGCCCGAGTCCCCGTGGTGGGGTGCGTCCGGGCCGGCGTCCTCATTGGTTTCCAGCCGCTGGTAGAGCGGCCAGGCGGCGTCGGCGTTCCAGCCGGCGGCTCCATACTTGGACTCCCACTCGTCCAGGTCCTCGCGGGGCGCCCAGAAGGCGATGCACGAGTTGTGGCTCGAGCATCCGCCCATCACCTTGGCACGGGCGTGGCGCATGAAGGAGTTGCCGTTTTCCTGCGGCTCCACCGGGTAGTCCCAGTCGTAGCCGGATTCGAGCAGCTCCATCCAGCGGTCCAGCTGCAGGATTTCGGGCAGGTTGCGGTCATCCGGGCCGGCCTCCACGAGGGCCACGGTCACGTCCGGATCCTCGCTCAGCCGGGCGGCGACTGCGGCACCGGCGGATCCGCCGCCGATGACGACGTAGTCGAACCCGCGGTCGGTGAGGTCCTCAATGTTGTCGTAGTGCATCTAGTTCTCCTTGCCGTGGTCAGCAAACCAGCCGGTGACCTGCGGGCTGGTGTTCTGGTAGATGTGCTTGGCTTCCTGGTATTCGGCCAGGCCCGTGGGACCCAGCTCGCGGCCGACGCCGGACTGGCCGAAGCCGCCCCACTCGGCCTGGGGGAGGTAGGGGTGGTAATCGTTGATCCAGATGGTGCCGTGCCGCAGCCGGGATGCCACGCGCTGCGCCTTGCCGGCGTCCTGGGTCCAGACTGCGCCGGCCAAGCCGTAAATGGTGTCGTTGGCGGTGGCAACCGCTTCGTCCTCGGTGCGGAACGTTTCCACTGTGACCACCGGGCCGAACGCCTCGTCGGTGACCACGGACATCCCCCGCCGGACGCGGTCCAGGACGGTGGGCTGGTAGTAGAACCCGGCGTCGTACTTTTCTCCTTGCGGCGCCGCACCGCCGGTCCGCAGCCGCGCACCCTCCTGGATGCCGCGCTGGACGTAGGCGTGGACCTTGTCGCGGTGGGCCGCGGAAATCAGCGGGCCGGTTTCGGCGGCGTCATCGAACGGCCCGCCGATCCGGATCTCCCGGGCACGGCGGACCAGCTCGTCCACAAACCGTTCGGCGATGGATTCCTCCACCACCAGCCGGGCCCCGGCGGAGCAGACCTGCCCGGAGTGGACGAAGGCGCCGTTCAGGGCGTTGTCCACGGCGGCGTCGAAGTCCGCGTCCGCGAACACCACGTTGGGGTTCTTCCCGCCAAGCTCCAGTGCCACCTTCTTGACGGTGCCGGCGGCGGCCGCCGCGATCCGCTTGCCGGTTTCCAGCCCGCCCGTGAAGGAGACGAGGTCGACGGCGGGGTGTTCCGAGAGCGGGGCGCCCGCCTCGGCGCCGGCTCCGGTCACGAGGTTGGCGACGCCGTCCGGCAGGCCGAGGTCCTGCAGCAGCTGCATGGCCAGGATGGCGGTGGACGGGGTCAGCTCGGAGGGCTTGAGGACGAACGTGCAGCCCGCGGCGAGTGCGGGCGCGATCTTCCATGCCGCCTGGAGCAGGGGGTAGTTCCACGGGGTGATCAGGCCGCAGACGCCCACGGGTTCGTAGACGATTTTGCTGACGACGGCGGTGTTCCCGGCGTCGACGATGCGGCCCGCCTGCTGCCCGGCGAGCCTGCCGAAGTACTCGAAGCAGGCGGCAATGTCGTCCATGTCGATGCGGCTCTCGACCATGCGCTTGCCGGTGTCCAGCGACTCGGCGCGGGCGAACTTTTCCCGGCGTTCGCGCAGTCCCGCTGCGACCCTAAGCAGGAAGGTGCCGCGCTCGGGTGCCGGGACGTTCGACCAGATTCCGGAGTCGAAGGCTGCACGGGCTGCGGCGATGGCGCGTTCCGCGTCCTCCCGGCCGGCCTCGGACACGGTGGCCACCAATTCGCCGTCGGCGGGGTTGCGGATTGCACGCACGGCACCGGAGGCGGCCGGCTCCCAGGCACCGTTGATGAACAGGGTGGATGCTGTCTCGGTTGTTGCGGTTCGAATGACGTCATGGGCTGGTGTGGCGTAAGTCATAGGAAGGACAGTAATGCAGATTGAACGAGTGTTCAATACTTTTTTGAACACTCGTTCAATGCTACGTAGGGCGGTTGCGCTGCCCGTGCCCCGAGTGTGGTCCTAGACGGTGTGGTCGTGAAGCGGCGCGAAGGCGATTTCCTCCGTGCGGGCGATGCTTCGCTGGATGGCGGCCGGATCAACGCCGAGCAGCGCCGTCAGCCACATGCCGTTTTGGATGACCACAATGTCGGCAGCCCTGTCCCGGCAGGCCTCCCAGGACAGGTCGGGTTGCGCGTTGGAAACGAGTGCCGCGAGGCCGTCGAGATAGCGGTCGAAAGCCTCGGCGTTGATCTGCGCATAGCCCTCGTCCGCCTGGGCGAGGGCCCAAAGGTGGAGGCGCAGGGACAGGTAGCGGGTGGTCAGCAGATCAGCGGCCGCCACTCGCCGCAGGGCCTTGCGCAGCTGTGCCTCGGGGTCTGACGAGGGGTCGGGTGCCACCAGCAGGAGGTCGTGCTCGTCCACCCGGCGGAGGGCTGCCCGTATGAGGCTCGTCTTGTCGTCGTAGTAGTAGTTCACCAGGCCCAGCGCGACGCCGGCCTCGCGCGCCACGGCCCGCATGCTCACCCCCGAGATCCCGTGGCGGGACAGCAGGTCCAGCGCCGCCTCGAGAATGCGCGACTGCCTGTCCATCTGTTCGCCGGAGTTCACGGCTTTGGTCCCCATCTGGCCAGACTATTGCCTAACCCGTCACGAGTGCACTTTGAGGGCCCGCGTGACCTTGCGTGTAGGCGGTCAGGAGGTGGACCGCGTGTCGAACGCCGCCGCCGATTCCCGCAGAAGGCGCGCGACGGTGTCCACGGGCGTGCTGGCTGCCCGCCGCCGGTCGAACCGCCGCAGGACGATGCGCCGCGTGCCCAGGCCGGGGACGTCCAGGACGTCCACCCCGTCGTGGCTGACGCCGCTCAACGCGAGGGTGGGTACGATCGCAACGCCCTCGCCCGCCGCGACCAGTGCCAGCGCGGTCAGCGTCTCCTGGTACTGATGAACCGTCTCCATCCGGGCGCCCGTTGCCTGACGGAGCCGGCCGAGGACCGAAGCGTTGGCGGCGGAGGCGTCGACGCCGAGCCAGGGAATCGGCAGGTTGCCAAGGTCGATGTTCTCGGTGGTGAGCAGGGCGCCGGCGGGAACCACCAGTTTCCACGGCTCGTCCAGGAGGGGCTCCTCGATCATTCCGGCGGACAGCGAACCTTGGGCGGCCGTCGTCGAATCGAGCTCCACCACCACGGCGTCGAGCGCGCGCTGGCGGAGCATCCGGACCAGGTCGGGGAAGTCGTCTTCAACTATCCGGATCTGCAATTGCGGGTAGCGGGTGCGCCACTCGGGCAGGCGCGGGATCACCACCGTGCGGACAAAGCTGGTGAATCCTCCCACCCGCACCACCCCTGCGACCTTGGCCCCGCTCTCCATCCGGGCGCGGGCGACACTGAGTGCGCGTTCGATCTCCTCGCCGGCTTCGGCAAAGGCCAGGCCTGCGGGTGTCAGAACGGAGCCTTTGGGTGTGCGCACCACGAGCGCATGCCCCGTCTCGTCCTCCAGTTTGTTGAGCTGCTGGGACACGGCCGACGCCGTGATCCCCAGTTCGTCAGCCGCGGCGAGCACTCCGCCGGTGCGGGCAACCGCAAGGAGAATTCGCAGCCGGCGCGGATCGATATCCATGTTAAGTAGTTCTAAACCACATCTTCAGAGGAATGCAATTGATCTACAGGCATGTCGACCTCATAATTGCAGTTGAAAGCCAAATCCAGGGATGCCTGATCCAATCGGAACCAGCCCCGAACACAAAAATTCAGCCCGCCAGCTGTCCACTCCGCCCTGCGGATGGCAGCCGGGCATCACCCCCGAAAGGACATCATGGAACTGCTCTGGGAAATTGCCGGCTGGGCAGGCGCTGTCGCCATCCTCAGTGCGTACCTGGCTGTGTCCATGGGGTGGCTGAAGGCCGGAAAGGGATTCCAGATCGCGAATCTCCTCGGTTCCTGCGCCTTCATCGTCAACGGCGCCTTCCACGAGGCATGGCCGTCGGTGGTCACGAACATCGCCTGGTTCCTCATTTCCGCAGTGGCCCTTCTTCGCATGCGGTCCACGCAGGCGGCGCCGGTGCCCGCCGTCGAGGTCCCGCACGTGCAGTTTCCCGGCGTTCCCGAAACCGGCCAGATGGCCATCGTCGAAGCGCCCAGGGCACCCAGCTTCACTTAGGCCGAAACTCAAGCGGACGAATATTGAGCGGACGACGGCGGGAGGTCCCGCCGTCGTCCGCTGCTATTTCGTGTGCGGTAACAATTGGTCAACTGGTTGGCGGATTCCGGCGAGGTTGTCTGATAATCAAAGTAAGGCTTGGGCCGCGTGTGCCGGTTCATCCGCCTGAAGAATCCGCTCGCCTCGGAGCCGCTGGTCCTCGCTCGCAGGCAACACCTTCAAATAATTCAGGGATATACCTCTATGGACAGTTCAGGTTTCATGGCACTTTTCCTTGCCGGGACAGACGACACCGCCACGAGCGCGCTCCCGAATGCCCCGCGGGTGCACCGCAAAACCAAACTTGAGTTGTCGCGGTGGTCCGCCATGCGGGGCCGGATCGCCAGCCTGCTCCACCGGCTTGCGTGGGCCATTGAACCGGATACGCACCGCATCCACTGACCACCGCGTTCCCGCCGTGCCGTGACGGTTCAGCCGGGGACTACCGGCCGCTAGCCGAGGCTGCCTGACCGGGCTTGTGGCCGGGATCCGCCTGGGCCAATGTCCCGCGGAGGCGAAGTTCTCCAGGGATCCGGTGGACAGAGGCTGCCGGGTGGTTGCCGTTGATCAGGTCCAACAGGATTTCGGCCGCTCTCGCTCCCATTTCGGCCAGCGGCGGAGCGAAGGTGGTGATGCCGGGTCCCCAGATTTCGAACCAGTCCGGATCGCCGTACCCCGCCAGGGCCAGGTCCCCGCAGGGGTTTGCCGGGCGGAATCTGAACTATATTCGGACAAGGAAATGACCCGGTCGCATCGCAGGATCAAGGGAGGCGGATCTCTGAATGGCGTCAATGCCACCAGCCACGCTGGACGTGAGTGACACCGCCGTCCAACGCCTCGTAAGGGAACAGCGGCCCGACCTCGGCGACCGACTTTTGGTGCGGGTTGCGAACGGCTGGGACAACGCGACCTTCCGGCTCGGCGACGGCCTGGCGGTCCGGCTGCCGCGCAGGGCCGAGGCCGTTCCGCTCATACTGCATGAACAGCGCTACCTTCCGGACATCGCCCGACGCTCCCCGGTTGCGGTTCCTGTCCCCGTCCATGCCGGCCAGCCGACGTCGGACTTTCCCTGGCTGTGGAGCATCGTGCGGTGGGTGCCGGGAGCCGCCGCGGCCGACGTCGGCCCGGCAGATCGCGGCCGGGCCGCCGAGGGCCTGGCCGATTTCCTCCTCTCCCTCCATGTGCCCGCCGAAGCCGGCGTCCCGGTGAATCCTTTCCGCGGTGTGCCGCTGACGGACCGTGAGTCAGCGGTGGTGGAACGGCTCAGGGACCGCGAACGCTACCCCCAGGCAGCAGCGCTGGGTGCGGTGTGGGCGGAGGCCAGTGCCGCTAAAGCCTGGGCTGGTCCGGCGATGATGCTCCACGGCGACCTTCACCCGGGCAATATCCTGCTGGCAAACGACGGCTCGCTGGCCGGCATCATCGATTTCGGCGACGTCGGGGCAGGGGACCCGGCTGTTGACCTCGCGGTGGCGTGGCTGATGTTCGACGCCGGCGCCCGCCGCCGCTTCATGGGCGCCTTTGGCCCCGCAGTCGATGGGGACACCTGGAGAAGGGCACGCGGCTGGGCGCTGATCCTGTCCACGGCCATGCTCAGCAACTCCGACGATAATCCGCGGATGTTTGCCGTGGGAGAGTTCGGGATCAGCCAGATCCTGGAAGGCTGACTTTGCACCCTGATGCCGGCCCTTAAATGTCGGTGGCTGCTGGCATGCTGTGGGTATGGAAAGCGGTGCGGTTGCGGAGACGTTGGAGGCCATGGCGGCCTCCTTTGTTGCGCTGGCTGCCTGTGCCGGTCGCGTGGATGGAAACGCGGCCGGAACCCTGGCCCCGGCCGGTGCTGACCCGCTCCAGGATAAGGCGGACGCGTGCCTGGACGGTATGGCTGCGGTGGGTGGCCTGGAGGCCATGATGGCCGCGCTGAAAGTGCATTTTGCCGCCGGATACGCGCACGCTGCTGCGGCCTTGGCGGCCCCGGCCGGTTCCCCGCAGGAGTGCACCGCCCGGGAAATGGCGGTGACGGCAGAGGTGGCGTGTGTCCTGACGGTGAGTGAACGGTCGGCAGCCGCGCTCCTGGCGGATTCAGCCACCCTGACCGAGGGCTTGCCGCTGACGCTCGCTGCGCTGGGGGCAGGGACCATTTCATGGCAGCACGCGCGGGTGATGTGCGATGAAACATCCGGGCTGGACCCCGCCGCGGCCGCCGCCCTCGAGGCCCACTTCCTGGACCCCGCGGCCCCGTTTGCGGCGCGTGGCTGCCCGGCAGGGGAGCTGGTGCCGGGCAGGTTCCGGGCCAAGGCGCGCAGCTGGCGTGAACGGCACCATCCTGTGAGCATCGAAGCCCGCCACCGCAAGGGTGCGAAGGAGCGCCGGCTGGAACTTGTCCCGGACCGGGACGGCATGGCCTGGCTCTCGGCCTACGTGAGCGCCGATGTGGCGGCGGGTGTCTGGTCCCGTGCCACGGACGCGGCGCGCGCCCTGCAGGGCCCGGCCGAAGCCCGGACCCTGACCCAGCTCCGTGCCGACGTCGCCACATCCTGGCTGCTCGGAGGCGTCGTGGAAGGAACCCCGTCCCCACGGGCGCAGGTCCTCGTCACCGTTCCGGTGTTCTCGCTTCTCGGGGTAGCGACCGAACCGGCCACCCTGGACGGGTATGGTCCCATACCTGCCAGCATGGCCCGCCGGCTTGTCGCGGACGGCGCCACATCGTTGATGCGCGTCCTGACGGATCCGCGCAGCGGAGCGCCGCTGGAAATAGGGCGCACCAGCTACCCGGTTCCGAAAGCGATGCGCCAGTGGTTGCGGCTTCGGGATGGCCGCTGCCCTTTCCCCGGCTGCAACAACCACTCCCTGGACAACGAAGCGGACCACCTCCTGGCATGGTCGGACGGCGGCGGCACCGGAATCTCAAACCTTGGCCAGCCATGCCGCAAACACCACCGCCTGAAACACAGCTCACGTTGGAAACCTGTTGGCGCCACCAAGGATCAGCCGCCCGGCTGGATCTCACCTTCGGGACGCTCATATCCCAGCGAACAACAGGACTGGGAACCACCACACTGGCCCGACCACCCCGGCCACACGGGCGAAGATGGCGAAGATACGGAGTGGGAACCGCCCCCAGGGCCGGACGGACTTGCCGGTGCCGCAGGTCTCGGCGAGACCGCGCCACCATTACCGGTGGATCCCTTCCCTGACTGGGAGCTCTTCATCGCGGCCTAGGATTGATGCCTGTCCTGCCTGCCCCGGCCGTCGTCGACTGCGGCGGCCACCCAAGGCGCCGCCGCGCCTGGCTGCGTTCCCGATCCGGGGCGGTCCGCCTAGGACTCGACGAGAACCAGGATTGTTTCCGGACGGACGCCGTCGAATTTCATTGCGTCGGCTGTCGTTTCGGACTCCATGATTCGCTGAAATGTTTCCATGTCCGGGACCTGGACGATCAGGCCCACACGCTGGCTCTTCGCCGGGTCGCTGAACGTTCGAACCGTGATGCCCAGCGGCCCGAATACTTCTTCTCGCTTTGGTGAGCTGAGCCAGTGCTCAACATCGTCGACCTCGTGGAAGACCAATAGAGTTGGCATCGTTGCCTCTGCTTTCTGGGTTTGCGCCAGGAGCCGGGCTGGATAGGGGCCGCATGGGACATCCTGATCATCGTGAACGTACCACGGCGTCGAATGCGGCGGTAGCAATTCCTCATTGTGGTGGCTGCCCAACAGGGCCACCATGATGCTATGGATGCTGAAACACCAAAAGCGGTGGAACTGAGCCTTCCCCAGGCCTTCCTGCTTCTAGCTACAAACGACAAAGACGGCAAACCTGAAGTGCCCGTGTTCGCGCTCAGAACCACTACGGCAGGGGCAATATTGGCCGAGCTGGCCCTGCTCGGTGCTATCGAACTGCAGGGGAAGCACATCAAGGCCACCGACGCCGCCCCCAGGACGGACTTCCTGCAGGAGCTGGAACTCATCCGCGGCAAGTCCCGGCCCCACACTCCCAAGGCGTGGGTCGCCATACTGGAGGGCCGGGCCGAAGTGCGGCGCATCTATGAGGGGATGGCGTCACGGGGCATCGTGGAACATCTCGGCGAAAAGCATCTGGGCCGCTTCCGGGCCGTGCGGTACCCCGAGAAGGACCACGCACCGGAGGAAGCGCTGCTGAAAAAGATCCAGGCCACCCTCACCGGTGCATTGTCCGATCCCGAGGCGTCTGCGTCCAAAGTGACCGACGCTGAAGCCGAAGCGGTTGATACCGCGGCATCGGATTCGGCGGCAGGGGACTCGGGCGCGGCCGAGGCCAAGGCACCCGGTGCCGCGGAACCCGCTCCTGCGAAGCCTGGTGCCCAGGCGCCCGATGCCAGGACCACAGCACTGATCGCACTGCTTCAGGCGGCCGGACTGTTCGGGAAGCTCTTCCCGGAGGCTGACCGAAGCCGGGCAAACGAGCTGGCGAGGAGCTATTGGCCGTCCCGTGCGGTGGAGGACGAACTTCGCCTGATCAGGTTGGCGGAGGAAGAGGCTGCAACCTTGTGATGCCGGGAACGGCTCCGACGGTTGACGTTCGACGGCGGGAGGTCCCGCCGTCGACCGCTAGAACATTGCCTGTTCGTGCTCTGGCCCCTACCCGCCGGATCAGATGAGGCCGAGCTCCGCGAAGGCGGCAACGAGCCCTTCCTGCCGGGGAGGAGCGGCCGTCAGGTCGGCGAGTGCCACCAGCTCCGGGAGCGATCCTTCGATGGCGATGCCGATTCCTGCGAAGGCGATCATCTCCAGATCGTTCGCGCCGTCGCCGGCCGCAATCGTGTCTTCGCGGGCGATGCCCAGATGGGCAATGACGGCCGCGACGCCGTCGGCCTTGCTGATCCCGCGCTGGTACAGTTCCCCCGCGTGCCGGCCCTCGTCAGCCACCGAATTCGCGACCACGGCAATCGCCCCGCCAATTTCCCCGACCAGGTCCTCCATGGCCACGGGGGAGTCAAACACGGACACCTTGGAGAACTGCACGTCGGCACCATTCGAGGTGGGGTGCACCGCGCGGAGGATGTCGGACGAACCTACCGGGCCTCCGGGTGCCTGCTCGAAATGGGCGTCAAGAATCACCCGCAACCGCTCCAGCGCAGCGGGCGGCACGTGCAGCGCCTCCTGGGCCTCCAGGATGTAGACGGCGTCGTTCGCGTCGAGCGCCCGGACCGTCCTGGCCGCAAGGTCGGCCGGGAACCGCCGGTCCATCAGCACCGTCCCGGCCACCTCGGCGTAGGCGCCGGCACTGGCCACGAGGCCGTCGAAACCCGCGGCGAGAATGCTTTTGGGCAACATTGAGACCGGGCGTCCGGTGCAAAGGAAGACCCGGTGTCCTGCCTTCCGCGCCGCCTGGACCGCGCGCATGTGGCCCTCGGGGACGACGCCGTAGTCCGCGTAGGTGCCGTCCACGTCAAGGAAGACGGCCCGGACAGTTCCAGCGGTACTCGGCGTTGTGCTCATGATCCCGGATCATACCCATGCGCAACATCCCGAGCTAACCGGCGCCCGGCTGCCGCAGCTTCGCCGCAGGGGAGCGGTACGAAGCAAAGTGAACCGAAATCAGGTGACTGCGAGCCGGACGGGTTCGAGTCCCGCGGCGCGCAGGATGGGCAGTGCGCGCGTGATCCCCGACGCGGTTCCGCCGTTTGGGTGGTTGGCATGCGCGATGATGACGTCGCCAGGTTTCGCGGCGGAAACCTCGCGGAGAACTACGGGCATGGGGTAGGTGGCGCCGCCGTCGCCGTTGATGCTGAAGGACACCGGGACCAGGCCGAGTTCGCGGACAATGGCCACGGCAACATCGTCGAAGTAGGCGGTGCCGGGCCGGAAATACCGGGGAGCAGTGCCGGTGAGGCGGTGCAAGGCCTCCTGGTTGAGCATTATCTCGTCGTAAACTTCCGCCGGGCTGGACGTGCCAGGAACTCCGTATGCGGCGCGTCCGGAAACAGACAGAGGAACATGCCGCGTACCGTGGTTTCCGATTTCGAACAGCGGATCTTCTGCCAACGACTTCGCGGCTCCAGGGTTGGCTTGGATCCATCGGGAGTTGAGGAAGAACGTTGCCGGTGTCCGGGTGTGCCTGAGCACATCAATGAGGGCCTGGTCCACGCCGTTTCCGCCGGGTCCTCCGCAGCAGTCAAACGTCAGGGCCACGCCTTGGGCACCGGCGGCGAGCCTGGTCGCCGTTCCGGGGAGTTGGAGCCCCCAGGAGTTCGGAGGCCGGCCCGCGAACGAGGAAACAATACTGTCTCTTCCCGGGGGCACAGGGGCGGGCGCCTGGGCTGCCGCAGCAACAACGGGAGTAGGCGGAGCCGCCACAGCGTTGGCTGCCACCTCGTCGGCTGTCCCGGCCTCGGGGGTGTTGGCGGCGCAGCCCGCAAGCGAAATGGCAGCCGCCGTCAGCAGGAACGCGCGACGGCTGGTCAGAAATTTGCGGTGGCGCGGGCCATCTGCAGGCATGCCGGGGTCCCTCTGTTCTTCCTGGCGGCGGGTGCCAGCAGCTTGGTGTTGGCACCCCGAACCATAACAGCCGATAACGAACAACGAGGAAGCGCCGCTTAACACAAACGGACGACGGCGGGAAGTCCCGCCGTCGGCCGTTGTGCGTGGAGCCCAAAGGCCCGTCAGCCCGCAATCCCGCCCGCTCTCAACAGACAGCGCTTTCATGAAGATTCCTTCATGATCCCTTCATGTGCGCCTCATGGTTCTCGGCCAAGCTGAAGAAACGAAGCGGCTGGCGCCGGAAAAGCCTAAGTGGGAACACAGGGGGTGGGCATGGAAGGACAAAGCCCGTCCGCGGACCGTCCCTGGCAGGTCCGCCGGGCGCCATTGAACCCTGCCCCGACGGTGTCCGCCGGCATCCCGGCACAACGGCCGCAGCGGATCCTTTTTGCCAGCGCGGAAGCGTACCCGTTCGTGAAGGTGGGCGGGCTGGCCGACGTCAGCATTGCGCTGCCGAAGAGGCTGGCTGAACTGGGCTTCGACGTCCGCCTGGTGATTCCGGCGTACCGGGGGATCGGCGGAACGCCTGTGCTGACGTTCGACGTCCCGCTCGGCCCGGTGGCCGAGCGTGTGGTGGTCCGGCGGCTGCCGCCGCTCCGCGGAGTGGAGGTCTTCACCATCGGCCTGCCCGGATGGTTCGACCGGGAGGTCCCCTACAGCTACCAGGACGACGACGTCATGCCGTTCGTCCTGTTCTCCAAGGCAATAGCAACTCTCGCGGCGCAGGACGCCTGGCGTCCCGACATCGTCCACTGCAACGACTGGCACTGCGGGCTGGTGGCCCAGGAAGCCCGGCAGGGACCCCACCGGCTCGCCCTGGACCGCACCGGCATCATCTTCACGATCCACAACATCGCCTACCAGGGGCCGGTGGGGGCCGCCACCGACCAGCTGATCGGGCTGCCGCCGGCAGGAAGCCTGCTGGAGCGGGGCGTCACCTTCGCAGACCAGGTCAACACCGTCAGCCCCCGCTACATGCAGGAGATCCTTACCCCGGCGCAGGGCGCAGGCATGGACCAGCTGCTGCGCACCCGCGGAGACACCGCACGGGGCATCCTCAACGGCGTCGACTACGAGGAGTTCAGCCCCGAACGGGACCCCTGGATCGACACCCGCTACAACGGCTCGTTCGTCCTCGGCAAGCGCGCGAACAAGGAAGTCCTGCAGCGGATCAGCAACCTGGAGGACGCGCCGGACCGGCCGCTCTTCGGCATGGTGGCCCGGCTGGTGTCGCAGAAGGGGGTGGGCCTGCTGTCCTCGGCCCTGGACCAGTTCGTGGACCGCGGAGCCCAAGTGGTGGTGATGGGCGAGGGGGCGCCCCGGTATCAACGGGAGCTCCATGCCGCGGCGCGCCGGCTCTCGGGCCACGTGGCGTTCCACCCGACCTCGCAGGAATCCCTGGCCCGGCAGGTCTACGCGGGCTCGGACCTCTTCCTGGCGCCGTCCGTCTTTGAGCCCTGCGGGCTGACCCCGCTGATCGCCCTGCGCTACGGCACCATCCCGGTGGTCCGCCGGACCGGCGGGCTCGCGGACACTGTGAAGGACTACACCGAGGACCCTGCCACGGGGCTGGGTTTCGCCTTCGTTCAGCGCCGCGTCGCGTCGATGCTGTCCGCCGTCGACAACGCCATAGCCGTCTACCGCCGCAAGCCTGAGTGGCGGCGGCTGCAGACGCGGGCGATGGGGGCGGATTTCTCCTGGCAGGCGCCCGCAAATGAATACGTCGCCCTGTACGACGAGGCCGTGCGCTCGCGGCGCGGCGCCGCCGTCGTCGTCCCGGGCAGCGCCACTGTCGTTGGGAACGAAGGCGTCCCAAACGACGGCGTCCCAAACGCCGTCCCGGGCACCGCATCGACCAGGATCCCGCTGCCCCGGCAGCGGCCGCGGCCGGCACCGCTGCCCCTGGCGATCGTCCACCACGCCAACCAGTTCCTGGTCACCGACGGCTACCAGGACCGGGAAGGCCTGACCTCGCTGGTGAACGGGTACGCGGCGCTGCTGCGGCTGCACGAAAAATACCGCACGCCGGTCACGCTCCACTTGTCCGGGACCATGGTGGAAGCGGCCGCCTGGCACCACCCCTGGTTCCTCGCCGAGGTCCGCCGGCTGCGCGACGTCGGCCTTCTCTCGCTGGTGGGTGGAACCTACTCCGAAAACATCCTCACCGCCTTCGACCCGGAGTACAACCGGCGCCAGCTCAAGGAGCTGTTCTGGCTCTACCGGCAGCACCTGAAGTGTGCCCCGGAGGACCTCGAAATCTGCTGGATCCCCGAACGGGTATGGGACACCAGCCGCCTGGCCGGACTCCTGACCGACCCCACGCTGCCCAACGGCGGCTACCGGTACGTCCTCCTCGACGACAGGCTGCTGTATCCCACCGACGGCTCCCACGGGAGCAGCGACAGGGCCGACTTCGACGGCGCCGATCAGGACAGCCCTCCTCCGGCCGACGCGCTGCGCCCTTACTGCATCGATGGCGGCAGTGGCCTGCAGGTGGTGCCGATGTCCACCCGGCTGCGTTACTGGCTTCCGCCGGACGACCGGAGCCACTGGCGCAGCCTGTCCCGCACGGCCGAACTCCCCACGGCTCCGGGCGACGACACGATCCTGGTGTACGCGGACGACATGGAGAAGAGTGCGGGCGTGGGCCCGTGGCATCCCAGCGCCCTGGGACGCTACGAGGAATTCCTGCGCTGGCTGGCCACCCAGCCCAACCTCATCCCCGTTGACCTGCCGTCATGGCTCCGCCAGCGCCGGCGGACCCCCGGCGTCCGCGTCGTGGAGCGTGGCACCTTCGTGGAACTGGCCCAGGACTGGCACGCGGGAGAGGACTACAGCGGCTGGGACCAGGACACGGCCTGGGCCCCCTACCAGCAGCACCTCGCCCGGGCCCGCCGCGCCGTGGCCGGCGCTGAGAGCGCGGGCGCGGAACCCCGGCTGACCGCACTGGCCTGGAAACACCTGCTGGCCTCGGGATACGAGACTGCGTGGCACGACACTGACCAGCCGGAGCGGGAGCCGGCCGCCTGGGCCAAGGCGCTGGCAAGCCACGGGCGCGCCGCCGGCGTGCTGGCTGCCGCGGCCCGGTGGTTCGGCAGCCCTGCCCGCGAGCTTGGTGCGGAACTGGTGGACCTCGACGAGGACGGCGCGGAGGAACTGGTCCTCAGGAGCGAGCACCTGTTCGCGGTGCTGTCCCCGGAGTGCGGCGGCCGCCTGGTCTACCTGGCATGCCGCGGCCCGGACGGCGGCATGCTGGTGATCGGGAACCCGACCGACGACTGGAACAAGCAACAGGAGATGAACAGCTACATGGACGTCCCGGCCAACCACCCCGGTGCGCTCGCCGACGCCGGGGGTGTCCACGACCGCCATGAGGTGACCATCCACGCCGGCGACGGATCGGTCCAGGTGGAGCTGACCAACGTGCAGCAGGACAGCCCGCTGCACGGGCTCCGCAAACGGATTCTCCTCGATGACGTGAGCCCCGCACTGCTGGTGGCCTACGAGCTCCCCGCGGCAGCGCCCGGGATCACCGTTGAGACCTGCCTGTCGCCGGACTACTACCGGCTGCTCCGCCACGGCACGGCAGAGCTGCAGCGTTGCGGAGGACGCAGCTGGCGGGGCGCCCGCAACCGCGGCGCGGAGGTGTGGGTCGCCCTCGCCGGCGACGAGGACACCGCCTGGCGGGACCCCTCCGGGCCGGAACCCGGACACGGCGTCCTCGTCCGCGTGCGCGCCGAGGCGCGGTCCTTCCACCTGCTCATCGGAGTGGGAGAGGTCGACGACGACACGGCGCAGCGGGCGCTGGAGGCGGGGCGGGAACGGCTCCACGGCCTGGCTGCCCACACTTCGGCCGGGCACAACGCGGGCGCCCACAGCCTGGTTGCCCACGACCCGGTTGCCCACGATCCGGTTGCCCACGACCCGGCCGCCCGCGGGCTGACAACCCACGGCTTGGCTTCCCGCAACCTGGCCCGCAATCTGGCTGCCCACAAAACAGCGGGAGGCCCGCGATGATCACCCGTGCGGCCGCCGTCGCGCCCACGGCCTCCGATGCCCGCCGGGCCGAGCGGCTCGCCGTAGCCGAGTCTTTGCTTGTGTCGCCGCCACCACTGGATGCACTGGCCCCGGGCCGGGTCCAGGTGCTCACACGGTCGGTGGTTCACGCGTCCCGGAGCCGGCCGGTGGTCCGATGGACAGTCACCGTCGACTCCGGGACCGGCCCCTCGGCTCCGCTGGCCGTGATCGGAAAGAGCTACCGCGCGGGCGGCGGGGAGGAGGCCTGGCGGTTGCTGAGCAGCCTGCACCAGGCGGGCCTCGACGCCACCGAGCTCGGGGTTCCCGCACCGTACGGCTTCGACCCCGCCCGTCAGCTCCTCGCCCAGGAGGAAGCACCCGCCACCACCCTGCACTCGTTCCTGGACGGCGACCCGGGGCCCGCCGCGCCCCAGGCCGGGCGGGCCGGGCACTGGCTCGCAAGCCTGCACGGCATCCGGGACGTGCAGGTGCCAGACCTGGCGGAGGACTTCGAGCGGCTCAAGCTCGCGGAGTACGGTACGGCGCTCGCCGGGCTCATGCCGCAGCAGGCCGCCCGCCTGGACGAACTCACGGCCGGGACCCTGGAGGGCCTGGCCGGCGCCGGCGGCACCCGGGTGGTGACCCACGGGGACTTCCAGCCCAAGAACATCCACCTGGACCCGGACCGCTTCGTGGTCATCGACTTCGACCGGGCGGCGTGGGCCCCCGCCGCGCGGGACCTCGGACATTTCATCGGGCAGACCCTGACCATGGGTGCCGCCCGGCACGGGGACCTGGCAGCCGCCCTGCCCTGGGTGGGGGCGTTCCTGGACGCATACTCGGACAGCAGCGGCGACGCCGGTGCCGTCCGTTCCACACCCGCCTACGTGGCCCGCACCTTCGCCGAGGTGCTGTTCTACCGCCTGGTGGTCCGGCCGGTGGCGGACACCTCGTTCGTGCCCGACTGGCTCGACGCCTGGGAGGCGGCTGTGGAAGCCGCCGCAGCGGGAGGCTACCGGTGAGGGTATCCGGCACCGGGGGCACGTATCCCGACCGCGCAGAGCGCCCCGACAAGGCGGAGCGCCCCGACCGCGCGGAGCGCCCCGACAGGGCAGAGCGCCGGCGGCGCCAGCGCGGCGGGTCCGTGCCGGTGATGCGCGCCGGCGTCATCCTCCGGACTTTCGGTCCTTTCCTGCGGCCCCAATGGCCGGGTTGCGTACTGGCAGGGTTGCTGGCCGCAGCCAGTGCCGGCGTCGCCCTGCTCAAGCCGTGGCCGCTGAAGTACCTCTTCGACGAAGTGCTGCTGCCGGCCGGCGCCCCGGGCGGACAGGACGTGCAGCGCGTCCTCGTCCTCATCGTCGGGGCGCTCGTCGTCATCACCCTCCTGGACTCACTGATCAGCGCCGCACGGAGCTACACACTCACCGTCGTCGGCGAACGCGTCTCCGCGGCTATCCGCACCAAGCTGTACGACCATCTGCAACGGCTGCCCCTGAGCTACCACGAGCGGACCCCCACCGGTGAGCTCACCACACGCCTCACCGGGGACGTTGACAAGGTGCGCGCACTGCTCACCGTCACGTTCGTGGACGCGGCCACCAACGTGCTCACACTGGCCGGCATGGCCGGCGTGCTGCTCATCCTGGACTGGCAACTCAGCCTGGCGCTGCTGCTGGTGCTGCCCATGCTCCTGCTCACCGTCTCCAGCTTCCGCGCCCGCATCCGGGCCGTGGAGGAGAACTCGCGGGAGATCGAAGGGGACCTGGCGGCGATGGCGCAGGAGTCGCTGGTGGCGGTCAAGCTGGTGAAGGCAACCGGCCGGGAGGAACACGAGTCCCGCCGCTTCCGGACCCGTTCCGATGCCTCCGTTGCGGCTGTGCTCCGCTCCGCGCGCACCAGCGCCGCCTTCGGTGCCGCGGTGGACGCGGTGGTGGCCGTTGCCACCACGGCCCTGGTCTGGCTGGGGGCCCAGCGCGTGCTCTCGGGCGCCCTCACACCGGGCGACCTGGTGATTTTCACGGCGTACCTGCGTGACTTCTTCGGCCCCACCCGGGCGCTCTCCAAGCTGCCGGCCCAGCTGACCCGGGCCGGCGTCCGCGCGGCCCGCATTGCCGATACCCTCGGCCGCCGCCCGGAGGTGCAGGACAAGCCCGGTGCCCGCACGGCCGGCCCGCCACGGCGGCGACTGAGCCTTGACGCCGTCGGATTCTCCTACAGCACCGACCGCCCCGTCCTGCGCGACGTCGACCTGAACGTACCGGTGGGCAGCACCCTCGCGATCGTCGGGCCCACGGGGGCGGGGAAGTCGACCATTGCCGCGTTGCTGTGCCGGCTGCAGGACCCCACAAGCGGCAGAGTCCTGCTGGACGATGAGGACCTGCGCGACCTGACCGGCGAGAGCCTCCACACCCAGATCGGACTGGTCACGCAGGAGGCCCTGCTGTTCCGTGCCTCCGTGCGGGAGAACATCGCGTACGCGCGTCCGGACGCCTCCGCGGAGGAGGTGGAGCACGCCGCCCGCACGGCCCAGGCGCACGACTTCGTGCAGGCACTGCCCCACGGCTACAACACCGTGCTGGCCGAGCGCGGGGCGACCCTGTCCGGCGGGCAGCGGCAGCGGCTGGCACTGGCACGCGCCGTCCTGCAGGGCTGCCCGGTCCTGGTGCTCGACGAGCCGACCACAGGCCTGGACGCCCATTCCGAACACGCCGTGCTCCGCGCACTCCGGCACGTCAGCTCCGGCCGGACCACCGTGATCATCACGCACCGGATGGCGGCGGCCATGGCGGCGGACGAGATTGTGGTCATCGAGGACGGACGCGTGGTGGAACGCGGTACCCACAGCCGGCTCATCGCCGCGGACGGCCTCTACGCGGAGATGTGCCTCCTCCAGGGGATCACACGCCAGGGGAGCACCGGCACCGAGCCCGCGCTGCACGGCGACGCCGCCGACTACGGGCGCCACGCGGCGTCGTCGTTCGACGTCGACGCCAACTATCCCGCCACCGATTTGAAGGGAGCCCTCCCATGACCGAGCCCAGTGTCCGGGCGGCAGCGAGCGACCTCGCGTTCCTCACCACCGGATCCACCGACGGCGTCCTGCCCGCCGTGGACGACCGCATATCCGACGGAGGTATTTCCGACGGCGGTATTTCCGACGGCGGGGACCCGGCCGCCGTCCAGGCGGACCGGCTGCTGGTGCTGCGCAGTTCGGTGCCCCGCCAGGGCGGCCGGCTGCCCGTGACTGCGGTCGACGAGTCGGCGCTGTTCCCGGCCCTGGAGGACGCCTACGGCCTCGGCCGCTGGCGCGCGTGGCGCCGTACCGACCACGGCAGTTCGAACCTGAGCTGGTTCGTCCGCACGGACGCCGGCGATGTGGTGCTCCGCCGCTCGCACAACCTGAAGACCGTGGCGGGGGCGGAGTTCGAATGCGCCCTCATCGACCACCTCCGCGGACACGGCTACCCGGCCCCGCCCGTGGAGCGGACACGCGACGGCTCCATCTCGGTACAGGTGGAAGGCATCCTGCACATGGTCACGCGGCTGATGCCCGGCCGCGCCTACGATCCCGGCGACGCCGCCCAGCTGGTGGAGGTGGCGCGGGGACTCGGGCGCTATCACGCCATCGTGTCGGAGTTGTCGATGCCGGGATACAGGGAACGCTCCTCCGGCCTGGCCACCCTCGGACAGGTGGGGCAGGAGAAGCTGTACGCCGCCGTCGAGGTCATGGCGTCGCTGCTGGACGCCGATGCCGGTGCCGCACTGCGCGAGGACGCCCGGTACCTGGCTGACCGGATGGAGCAGCTGAACGTGGGGCTCGGGGGGCGCCAGAAGGACCTGACCTCCATGGTGATCCACGGTTCGTACGGCCAGTCGGCCGTTCTCATGGACAAGGGCCGGCTCAGCGCAGTGCTGGACTTCGACCGGTCCGCACAGGAGCTGCTGGGCCTGGATCTGGCGTATGCCTTGAGGTCGTTCTGCTTCAACGGCCCGATCCGCCGCGCCGGGTTCGGCCTGGACCCGGACCGCTGCCGGACCTTCCTCCACCACTACCGCAGCCATGCCCCGCTCGCGGAGTCGGACCTGGCGGCCATGCCGGACGTTTTCCAGGCCCAGCGGCTGATGGTGGTGGTCAAGAAGTGCGAGAACCTGCTGACCAAGCAGGCGCTGATTCCCCGGCAAACCCAGGACGCCGCCAAATTCGCGCGGATCATGGACCGCGAGGCCTCGTGCATCCGCCTGCTCATGGACAACCCTTTCACCATTACGGAGGACGCATGAACCCCACGCTCAGCCGCACGCAGATCCATGCCCAAAGCCATCAGGTGAAGGAGCAGCAGGTCCTGCGTGCCGAACAGGTACGAAGCCCGGAATTCCTGGACCGGTATGTCCGCCCGCACCTCGGCTCCGCGGCCGGTGGCGGGTCATGGGCAACGAACGTGATCCAACTGGACGGCACCGGGGCCGCCACGGTGCAGATAGAACTCGACGACGGCGGTCCCGTGTTCGCCAAGCTCTTCCCCTTCGAGGACGGTCCCGCCGTGCACGCGAAGCTGCAGGCACTGCGTAATGCCGGGCTGGGGCACGGCTCGGCGTACCAGGCCGTCGAGCCGCTGGCCTGGTACGGAGACGAGAAGATCCTGCTGTGCAGGGGAGCACCGGGTGAGCCGATGTCCACGCTGTTCGGCGCGGAAAGCGCCGAACTCGCCGCGGCCGCCGCCCGTGCAGCGTCGTGGTTGGCCCGTCTGCACGGCCTGGACCTGCGGATCGGGACTGCGCATTCCCTCCTGGTGACAGGAGAACTGACGAGCCTGGCCAAGCGCCTGGCCAAAGTGGCCGTGGCCAGCCCGGGTTATGTCGACGCGGCCCTGGGCATGCTCGAACGCCTGGACGGCCTGGCCCGGGACACCGTGGACGGCATCCAGTCCCAGAGCCACGGACAGTTCCGGCCGATCCACGTCTTCCTGACCGACGACGTCGTCACCGTCATCGACCTGGACCGCAGCGCACCGGCCGACCCCGCGCGCGACGTGGCGGAGTTCCTGCACAGGATGCGCCAGGGCGTGTACTCGGCCACCGGCGACATCAGCCGGGCCGACGAGCCATGCGCCGCGTTCCTCGCCGCCTACCGGGAGGCGACGCACGGCGACCGGCTGGTCAACCTGCGCTTCCACTGGGCTCGCTACATCTTCCACAGCCTCAACCGCGAGATCAAGACCGGGGATGCGGACTGGCGCGACCGCGACGACACCCAGTACCGCCTCTACGTCAATGAGTTCGAACGGGTGGCAGAGGGACGGGCGGGAGCATGACGCCGGCGGAAGGCAGCGTGCTGGACCGTGCCGGTCAGGCGCTGCCTGTGGCCGAGCTCGAGGGATTGTGGCCCCTGGGCGGGTGGATCTCGGTCAGCCCCCTTCCGGGAGGCAAGAACGAGCACCTCCGCGTCGCCGCTGCGGACGGCGTCCACTACCTGCGCCGCTCCTACCGGGCCAAGACGCGGGACGAACTCACGGGGCAGTTGCGCCTGATGCGGCTGCTCCGGGACAGGGGGTTCCCTGCTCCGGAGGTGGTTCCCGCCCGCACGGGCGCCGACTACATCGAGCTCTTCGGCCGGTGGTGGATCGCTACCCGCGGCGTCGAGGGGACGCCCTTCGACGACGGCTCACCCGAGCACGTGCGGGCGCTGGGCCGGACGCTCGCCCGGTACCACGCCGTCGTCGCCGACCTTCCTGCGGTGGCTGCCGAGCCGGCTGTGCTCAGCGAGCTGCGGAGCCGGGCCGGTGAACAGGACGTGGAGCCGGCGCTGCGTGCCCGGACTGTGCACGTTCTCAACCAACTGACCGGCCTGCTGCCGGACCTTCCCCGGGTGGTGGTGCACGGCGGGGCAAGGCGCGGCAGCCTGGTCTTCGCTGGCGACGAGGTGGTGGGGGTCCTGGACTTCGACAGCGCCCACCCGGACGTGCGCGTCCTCGATCTCGCGGTGGCCGTTCACGACGTCGGCAAGGTGTACACCCGTCTCGGGGAGGACGACCACAAGGTGGCCCTCGACCTGGGCCGGGTCACCGAACTGCTCGAGGCCTACGGACGGGAGGCGCGGCCCACGGCAGCGGAGGTGGAGGCGCTGCCGCTGCTGCTGGAGGCCAAGCGGCTGAAGCGGGGCCTGGGCCGGCGCAGCCGTGTCCTCGGCGGGGAAACCCTGTCCGAGAACGACCACGCCAAAATCCGTTTGGAAGACCACCGGCTCGCCTGGCTGGACGAGCACCAGGACGCCCTGGCGGCGGCCTGCCGTGCGGTCCTTGCATGAGGCGGGCATGAGGCCGGGAGTCAGACCGAAAAACCTATAGCGTGCCGAGGAAGTCCTCCGCGAACCGCTTCACGCCGTCCCATTCGGTGTACACGTAATCGCGCGACGTGTCGGTGTCCAGCGTGCCCTTGTCGCTGGCGATCTTCTTCATCACGTGGCGTTTGATGAACCCGTACTGCGTGTAGAGCAGTGCCCCGCCGAACAGACCCACCTGGGCCGGCCGCCACCCCGTCTCGGCCTCGAAGTTCTCCACGTAGCTCTCGGCGTTCTCGGTGTCACCGTGTGCGGCGAGGCTGACCGAGAAGAGCGCGGACGGGAGGCGCTTCAGCACGTCGCTGTTCGCCCGCACGAAGTCCCGGACGTAGTCTTCGTGCTTGCCCAAATGGACCGAGGCCCCGACGATAACGGCGTCGTACCCGTCCGGAATGGCGTACCCGGACTGTTTGATGTCCGCCGTTTCCGCGTGGTGGCCGTGTGCCTGAACTACGTCCGAGATGTACTGGGCGATCTTGGCTGTCTGGCCCTCGGTGGTCCCGTAGGGAATGTAGATCCTGGCCATGGTTGGCTTCCTTGCGCTGTCGGCCCGCGAGTGGGGAGAGCTTCGCCGTGGACGATCCACAGGTTCGGCCTCATCCCAGTCTGTCAACGCCGGGCGATGCAGCCGTAGGGTCGAACGGCCTGGAACGGGGTCCGGCTATTCCGGCTGGTGGCAGAAACAGTGAATCCGGTCGCACTGGGTGTCATAGGGGCCGACGAACGTGTAGTCATCAGGAGGATCGGCATCCTGGGAGCGTGATTCGGCCGACTGTTGGACATTTCCGGAACGTGATTTCACGGATCATCCCCCATTTCCGCTCAATGGTCGTCCCAGATCCGAGCCAAAAATGTTTCCCATAACAGGACGTTGGAGCTAGCCTACGATCCGCACGTTTCCGCTGCCGATCCGTGCCGTTTCGCCCGTGTTACAGAGCAGCCGGGTCAGGTCGGCTGGTACTGCCGGTGGAGCATCCGCATGTGCTCCTCGGCGAGTTTGATCATGGACTGGGTGGCCGGTGACAGGCTTGCGGGATCGCGGCTGATGATGGCGAACGTTTCGATCAGCGGCGGGTCCAGGCTCACGTAATTGAGGCGGTTGGTGTACCCGAGGGCCTCGGCCACCGGGACAGAGGCCACGGCAGCCGCCGTGCCGCTGGCTGCGATGGCCAGTGCTGCCGCCCCGGTCTCAACTTCGATGTCCGGAATGAAGGGCATGCCGATCGTCTGGGCGCGCTCGCTCAGCTGGCGCCTGGTGGGGTCGTTCTCGGCCCATCCTGAATCCGGAAGGACCAGCGGGCGCTGCAGGAGCCCTTCGATGGTCACCGGTTCGGTCAATGCTGGCTTGGTGTGGAAGTAGGCAGCTTCGCAGGACCAGAGGACGTCGCCCATGGTGAGCCCGCGGGCATCAATCGGCAAGGCCACGACGCCGGCTTCGAGGCGGCCCGCGCGGACAAGGTCGGCCACCTGGGCGGAGTTGGATCCGATGACGCGGACATGGATGTTCGGGTAGAGGGAGCGGAATGCAGGGATGAGGCCGGAGAGCACGTACTGCCCGCTGTTGAACATCCCGAACGCCACAGTTCCTTCCTGCCGGTCCCGGATGCCGGCGACGGAGTCCATGGCTGCCGTGTAGTCGCGGGCAACCTTTCGGGCATGCGGCAGGAACCGCTGGCCCGCCTCGGTCAGCGTCAGCCCCTGCTTGGCCCTGGTAAACAGTGCGACGCCGACACTCTGCTCAAGCTTGCGGATCTGTTCCGAGAGGGTGGGCTGTGAAATTCCCAGTTCCTCGGCTGCCTGCGTGAGCGACCCTGCCGCCGCTGCGGCCAGGAAGTAGTTGACCTGAAGGATCGTCATGGGTCCTGCCCTTTCTCCGTCTCAAGGGCTCAGTTTATAGGCCAGTGCGCAGGTTGTATAGCTAACACCTATGTTTCAGGCACATTACCCAAACAAGTGGTGTATTTCCGTCTTGAAAAACTTCATGCATTCTTCATGAAAAGTCTTGTGATCCAAAGGTGATCCTGCTTATATCTAACTATTCCAAAGCTTCTACCTATGGATCAATTCGAAAGGGGCAATGCCATGGAGCTCGCAACAGAGCGCACTGTGTCACCGCCGACTTTGGGCGGGGTGAAAGTCCTCGGCCTGCACAAGTCCTACGGCAAGCACGCAGTTCTCCATGATGTGAATCTCGAGATGACGGAAGGGGAGGTGGTCTCGATCATCGGCCCCTCGGGGGCAGGCAAGAGCACCTTCCTGAGGTGCCTGAACTACCTGGAGGTGCCCACAGCCGGGACCATCACCATCGGTGACAGCACGGTTGACGCCGGCGCACGGCGTCCCGATCGCGCCTGCCTTGACCGCCTGCGGCGGGTGACGGGCATGGTTTTCCAGAACTTCAACCTGTTCCCGCACCTGACGGTGCGGGAAAACATCACCCTTCCCCAGATGAAGGTGCTTGGCCGGAGCCGGGACGAGGCGAACGCCGTCGCAGATTCCCTGCTCAACCGGGTGGGGCTGGCCGCCAAAAGCGATCAGCACCCCGCACGGCTCTCCGGCGGCCAGCAGCAGCGCATCGCGATCGCCCGGGCGTTGGCCCTGTCTCCGAAGGTGATGCTCTTCGATGAGCCGACGTCGGCCCTCGATCCCGAGCTCGGCCTTGAGGTGCTCGCCGTCATGCGGGACCTCGCGGACGAGGGAATGACCATGATCGTGGTGACCCACGAAATGCACTTCGCCCGCGAGGTGTCCGACCGCGTCATGGTGATGGCGGACGGGCGAGTCCTGGAACTCGGTCCCAGCGAACAGGTCATGACCGCGCCGACCCACGAGCGCACCAAGAAGTTCCTGCGGGCGGTGCTGGACCGGTGACGGACATGTTCGCCCAGATAGCCTCCGGAGCCGGCATGACGGTGGTCATCACCGGCGCCTCCCTGCTGATCGGTGCGCTGCTGGGGCTCCCGCTCGTCGCTGCCCGCCGCTCGGCCTGGTCTCCCCTGCGGGCGCTGGCCACGGGCTACATCGACATTGTCCGGGCCATCCCGCCCATCACCTGGCTGTTCCTGATCTACTTCGGCCTGCCGCAGTACGCCCTGCGGCTCGACTCTGTGTCGGCGTCCATCGTCGGGTTTTCCGTGATCGCCTCCGCGTACATGGCAGAGACGTACCGCTCGGGCCTGCTCAGCATTCCCCGGGGACAGTGGGAGGCAGCGACCGCCCTGGGACTGAAGTTCCTGCCGAAAGCGCGGTACGTCATCACCCCGCAGGCCTTCAAAGTAACCCTCCCGGCCGTCGCTGCCTACGCCATTTCGCTCCTGAAGGACTCGGCCCTCGCCTCCACCATCGGCGTCCACGAGATCACCTACCAGGCCGGCCTAGTCTCCCGGGCAACACACCAGGGGCTGCTGGCCTTCAGCATCGCCGGGCTCCTTTACATCGCCATGAGCGTCCCGCTGGCAGTGGCGGCCCGCCGAGTGGACCGGGTGCTCCGCCGGAAGCTTGAGGTGGCATGATGACCTTCGTCGACCAATGGATCAGCTGGCTTCCCGCACTGACCCCGGGCCTTGGCGTCAGCCTCACCCTGACCGGGCTCTGCCTGCTCTTCGGAATGCCGCTCGGCCTGGTGCTGGCCCTCATGCTTGAAGGCCCGGCCAAGCTGCTGCGCGCAGCAGCCCTCATTGTGGTGGAAGTGGGCCGCGGCGCCCCGGCCCTTGTGCTCCTCTACCTGCTGTACTTCGGGCTTCCGGAAGGCGGAGTGACACTGTCCGCCTTCGCCACCGGCGTCATCTCCCTGTCCTGGACCACCGGAGCCTACGCCAGCGAACTCTTCCGTTCCGGCCTGGCCGCGGTCCCCGCCGGCCAGCGCGAAGCAGCCCTCACCTCCGGCCTGCGCGGCTGGTCCGGGTTCCGGTACATCATCCTTCCCCAGGCCGTCCGCATCTCCACCCCGCCGCTGGCGAGCCTCGCCGTCACCATCTTCCAGACGAGCTCCCTCGCCTTCGTGATCGCTGTCCCGGAACTGATGTCCAAGGCCTACGCGCTCGGTTCCATCACGTTCGAATACCTCAGCGTGTTCGCACTGACGTCGGTGCTCTACGGATCGATCACCCTCCTTGCCCTGGCTTTCGTCCGCCTCGCTGAGCAGCGCCTCAGCCGGCACCTCTAAAAGCAAACCCACACCCCAACACCAAGCAAAGGACCACACCATGAAAACCAACAGCGCATGGATCCGCCGCGGCGCCCCTGTCAGCGCCGCCGTCGCCGGCCTGGCACTCGTCCTGTCCGGATGCAGCACCGCGGCGGGCGCCTCCGTGGATCCCTCCTGCACCCCGAAGCACGACTTCAAGACGGTCACTGCCGGCACGCTGACCGTCGCCGCCTACGATTTCGCGCCGCACCTGAAGATCGAGGGAAACCAGATCGCCGGAGTTGAAGGCGAGCTTCTCAACGAGATCGCCAAGCGGGAGTGCCTGACCGTAACCCTCCAGGCCTCGGGCGGCGCCGGTGCTGCCATCCCGTCCGTTCAGGCCGGACGGGCGGACCTCGCAGCGAGCGACTGGTGGCGGACGAAGGCCCGCGCCAAGGTTGTGGCGCTCAGCAACCCCGTCTACCTGGACCAGGGGGCACTCGTCTCGGTGGCCGGCTACAAGACCGTTGCGGAACTCGACGGCAAGAAGATCGGGTCCGTGGCAGGAAACCTCTGGAACGACGAGTTCACCCAGGTCTTCGGCGACAAGTTCTCCGTCTACCAGGATCCGGAAGCCGTCTTCAACGACCTGGCCGCCGGCCGCATCGACGCAGTCATCGACAGCGTAGGCGCCACAACCGCACGGTTCGAGGCCAACCCGATCAAGGACGCCCAGATCGTGCCGCTCCAGCCGGATGCCCGGATTCCCGTCACGGCGCACCCCGGACAGCTGAACTGGCCAACCAAGCTTGACAACACCGAACTCACCAAAGCCATCAACGACAACATCGAAGACCTCCGCAAGGACGGAACAATCGCGGAGCTGCTCAAGAAATACGGCATGGACGCCAGCGCGGCCGACGTCGGCGAACCCGGGATGCTCTAAAGCCCGGCCCCGCACCGGAGCCCCGGCCCGTAACCACACAACACCCAACCTGGAGGAATACCTGACATGCCTGAACTGACTGAACGCGTCGCCCTCGTCACCGGAGGAGCCCGGGGCCAAGGCGCGGCACATGCCGAAGCGCTGGCCGCCGCAGGAATGCGCGTCGTGATTGCCGACGTCCGAGACGAGGACGGCGAAAAGACCGCCACCGAGCTGAGCAACAAGAACCTGTCCGTCCGCTACCTCCACCTCGACGTCACGGACGAGGCAGCGTGGGCCACTGCAATAGCTGATATTGAAAAGCACGACGGCGGACTGGACACCTTGGTCAACAACGCCGGGATCATCCGGGTCACCCCGCTGAACGAGCAGACGATCAGCGAGTGGGAACTGCTCCAGCGGGTCAATACCACCTCTGTCCTGCTCGGCATGAAAGCCGCCTTCCCGGCACTGGCCCGCCGCGGCGGCGGAACCATCATCAACGTCGCCTCCACGGCTGCGCACCGCGGAGCAGAAGCCTATGGAGCCTACTCCGCCTCGAAAGCAGCCGTCCTCGCCCTAACCCGGGCGGCCGCCCTGGAATACGCACCGCACAACATCCGCGTGAACTCCATCAGCCCCGGGGGAGTGGAGACACCCATGAACGACGACGAGCCGGCGGGCGGCACCTCGTCCGGCACGCCCCTGGGCCGGCGCGCACGGCCTGAAGAAATCTCACCGCTGGTCGTCTACCTGGCCTCGGACGCCTCCTCGTTCGCCACCGGCGCCGACTTCCTGATTGACGGCGGGGTGACGATCAAGTGACGCAGTCGCAGAACATGCAGCCGCAGCTCAGTGAGTCGAAGCTCAGCGAGCCGCAGAAGGCAGCGTCAGGCGTTGCGCTGGTCACCGGTGCAGGATCCGGCATGGGCCGCAGCACGGCACAGGCCTTCCTTGACCGCGGCTGGACGGTCCTCGCCCTGGACGTGGCTGCCGTGGACACAGCCGATACCGACGGCAAGCTCATTCCGATCACGGCGGATGTCAGGGACCGCGACGCCGTGGACGCTGCCCTTGCCGAATACCTGCCCGGCATTGGCGGCCAGATACACGCTGTGGCCAACGTCGCCGGGATCTACCCGCCCTCCACCTTGGAAACAGCGACGGCCGAGCTGTTCCGCCGCGTCTTCGACATCAATGTCCTCGGTGTCATCAACGTCACGGCAGCCGCCCTGCCCTACCTGGGCGACGGTTCCGCCGTCGTGAACTTCGCCTCGGTGGACGGCTTCACCGTCTCACCCGGCCAGCTCATCTACGGCGCATCCAAAGCGGCCGTCATCATGCTCACCAAAGCCACCGCTCTGGAACTGGCCCCGCGGGGGATCCGCGTCAACGCCATCGCCCCCGGCTGGGTGGACACTCCGGGCAATGCGGCAACCGGCCGGATGGAAGCCGCCGCGGCAACCATCCCGCTGGGGCGCGTCGCACAGCCGTCCGAGATCGCCGAGTGGGCCTGGATCCTCAGCGGATCCGGCACCGCGGGATTCATGACCGGCGAAACCATCACACTCTCCGGCGGCGACATCATCCGCTAGCCGCTCCACCTATCCACGTAAGGAACCAGAACCATGAAACGCTACTGCGTTATCGGCGCCGGCGCGGCCGGCATTTCCGCCCTCGAGCAGCTCCGCAAAGCGGGCCACGAGGTTGACTGCTACGAGAAGACGGACAGGGTGGGCGGGCACTGGCACACCGACTACGATGCCCTCCACCTCATCACCTCGCGGGACATGACCCACTTCGAGGACTTTCCCATGCCCGCCGAGTACCCCCACTTCCCCCGGCGTGACCAGGTCCGCAGCTACCTGGAGTCCTATGCGCGGGCCAACGGGCACTACGACGTGATCCGGTTCAACACAGCGGTGGTGTCCGTCGTTCCCGTCGACACGGCAGGGGCCACCGGGTCGGCCGGCTGGACCGTCACCCTGGACACCGGGGAACGCATCGACTACGACGGTGTCCTCGTCGCCAACGGTCACCTCTGGGACCAAAAGATCCCCCAGTTTCCGGGCACCTTCACCGGCAAGCAGATCCACTCGGGCTCCTACCGCAACGTCGGCGATGTGGAAGGCCGGAACGTCCTGGTGGTCGGCGCCGGAAACTCCGGCTGCGACCTCGCCGTCGACGTCGCCCAGCACCGGCTGGAAGCCGACATCGTGATCCGCGAAGGCACCTACTTCCAGCCCAAGACCTACTTCGGCAAGCCGCGCCAGGAGGTCGGGTTCCTGGCCCAGTTCTCGCCCGACGAACAGGACCTGATCAGCAGGCTGCTGGCCCGTGTCTCCATCGGCGGGTGGAACAACTACCCCGGCATGCCGGAACCCAAGCACCGCACCCTGGCGGAGGGCAGCACGGTGGTTAACGACCTGCTGCTCTACTGGGTCCATCACGGCCGCATCCGTGTGGTGCCGGGCATCGAGCGGTTCGACGGTAGGACCGTTCATTTCACGGACGGGACGAGCCGCGACTACGACACCATCCTGTGGGCCACCGGCTTCCACGCCAGCCTGCCCTTCGTGGATGAATCCCTCCTCACGCGCCGGCGCGGAGTACCGCTGCGGTATGCCGGCGGCATCATTCCCGCCGGCCTGGAAAAGCTGTACCTGATCGGCATGACGGCGCCGCGGGGGCCGCAGATTCCGGTCTACGGGGTGCAGACCAAGATCGCCGTCTGCATGATCGAACTGCACGAGGCAGCGGGCGACGGCGGCGCCGGAATCCAGGCCTACCTGTCCGCCCTTCAGGAACCTGACGACAGGATCGACATTGTCCGCGCCATCTGGGAGGAGCAACTGGCTGACACCCGCAGGCTCCTTGACGCCTTCCCGCAGGCCCAGAAGCTCAAGGACCTGGCCGGCGCCGGGGCGAAGGCACTGCCCTGATGCGCCCGGACGTTGAATGCGACGAAAACTGTCCGTTCTGTTCGGGACCCGAAACGGACTGAGGTCCTCAGCTTAAAAACGGAAGCGGACGACGGCGGGAAGTCCCGCCGTCGTCCGCTGCCAGCCGCCTTGTACTACTCAGAGCGCGTACTACTTAGAGCGCGCCCTGCTGCGCAGTTCCGGCGGGGATCGGCACCAGCCGGGTGACGTCCACCGGCTTGGCCAGGAGCCCCTCAAGCGAGGCGTTGAGCCGTTTGACGGCGTCGCCGGCGCCGTGGGCATCGAGCAGTTCCACGGTTTCCCATTTTTCGATCATCATGATCTGGCCGGTGGGGGATTCGTGAATGGCGTAGAGCAGGCAGCCGGGTTCTTCGTGCACCTCGGCGATGGCAGGGGCGAGGGCGGCGACCACCTGGTCGTAGGCGCCCGCAACGGGAGTGAATTCTGCGGTGACAATGATGGTCATCGGTGACTTTTCCTTGTGTGTGAAAGGGGATCAAGCATGGTCTGAACTGCCAGCGTAGGACCGGCCGGGAGGTGCGGGTGGTTAGCCACGCGTCGGCAGCATTCCGGCGTCGGAGTCCTTGCCGGCTGAAACCAGGTTCAATCCAGTGTCGCTGTCGAAGTAGCTGGCCATTCGTGCCTCGGGGGAGACAGTGCAGGGATCTCCGGCCATCAGGCGGGTCTGGCCCGTCTGGCGGATCCAGAGGAGGTCATCCTGGTTGAGTTCCCACATGTTCAGTCCCAGCGCCGGGTCCGGCTGGACGCCGATCAGGGTGTCCGCGCCGAGGTCCTCGATTCGCCGGACCGTTCCCGCCAGGCCCGGCCCGTCAACGTCGGCGGAGACCGTCAGGTGTTCCGGGCGCAGGCCCAGAGTCACAGTGCCGTTGCCGAGCCGGAGTTGTTCGGGAGCCGGGAACCGCAGGCCGCCGAGTTCCGGCTGCCCGTCGGTCACGGCCGCCGTCATGAGGTTCATGGGCGGGCTGCCGATGAAGCGGGCAACGTATGTGTTGGCAGGGCGGGCGTAGATCTCCTGCGGGGTGGCGTGCTGCTGCACGATGCCGTTGTGGAGAATGACGATCTGGGTGGCCATGGTCATGGCCTCCACCTGGTCGTGCGTGACGTAGACGAAGGTCTTCCCGGTCAGGCGGTGCAGCCGGACGATTTCGCCGCGGAGTTCCGCACGGAGCTTGGCGTCGAGGTTGGACAGCGGTTCGTCCAGCAGGAACATCGACGGGTTGCGGATCAGTGCCCGTGCCAGGGCTACGCGCTGGCGCTGGCCGCCGGAGAGGCCACCGGGCTTGCGGTTCGCGTACTCGTCCAGTTCCAGCATTGACGAGACACTGGCCACCTGTTTGACGATGTCCTTGGACGAGCCGAAGACGCGGCGCGCGATGGTGCTGACGCCCGGGATGTGGTGCCAGCCCTTGAACTTGTCCAGGGCCAGCGGGAAGGCAATGTTTTCGCGGACCGTCAGGTGCGGATAGAGCGCGTAGGACTGGAAAACGAAAGCTATGTCGCGTTCGCGCGGGCTTTGCCGGTTCACGCGGAGGTTATCGAAGATGACGTCGCCCGCGCTGGCGTCGGTGAGCCCGGCGATGATGCGGAGCAGGGTCGACTTTCCGGACCCCGACGCGCCGAGCAGGACGAGGAACTCCCCGTTGTCGACCTCGGCGCTGAAGTCGTGGATGACCTGGGTGTCCCCGAAGCGCTTGCTGATGTTGCGTAGTGAGAGCTTTGCCATGATCAACCTTTGACTGAGCCGGCCGTGAGGCCCGAGACGATTCGACGCTGGACAAGGAGGAAGAAGATCAACGCCGGCAGGGTGAACAGCAGGGCTGCAGCCATGACGGAGTTCAGCGAGGTCAGGTACTGGCCGATGAACGAGGCCAGGCCCACGGACGCCGGCCAGAGGTCCCGTTCGGCGATGAACGTCTTGGCAAGGAGGAACTCGTTCCACCCGTCGAAAAAATTGATGACGGCGGCAGCGGCGATGCTGGGAAGAATCAGCGGGGTGAGAACCAGCGACAGGATGGTGACTCGGGGGCATCCATCGACTGCAGCGGCTTCCTCGATTTCGTACGGAATCGCATCAATGGCTCCCTTGATGATCCAGACGCTTACGGGCATCGTGAATGCCACGTTGGCGAGGATCAGGCCGCCCATGCCGTTGAGGAGGCCCAGCGATGCGAAGAGCGCGTAGATGGGGACCACAAGGAGTGCCTCGGGCAGCATCTGTGTGGCAAACAGCAGGAACCCCGCGGCGCCCTTGCCGTAGAACTTGAACCTGGACAGTGCATAGCCGGCCAGCACTGCGAAGATGAGGGACAGCAGCGTGGTCCCGCCCGCGATGACCACGGAGTTGGTGAGCCACTTGAAGATGGGGACGCTGCCGATGAGATCGCCGAAGTCAGCGAGCCGTTCCCAGTGCGGCCACCAGCCCTGGGCCTGGCCGTACAGTTCTGAGTCCTCGCTGAGTGCGGTGTTCAGCATCCAGTAGAGCGGGAAGCCTGAGAAAAGGACCAGGGCGGCCAGCATGACGTACCGGGCGGGCTTGCTGAAGCTGCGGTTGCCCGGCGCCTTCAGCCGGCGCTTGTGCGGAGCGGATTGGGTGATTGGAGGTGCTTCTTGGGTGGTCATTGTGCTAGGCCTCCTTGGCGGCGTTGCGCCGTTCCATCATGAAGTAGACAACCGTGACCAGCAGGGACAGCACCAGGCCGAGGGCGCCGATGGCTGCCGCGCGGCCCAGTTCCTGGTTGCTGAAGGCCTGACGGTAGACGTTGACGACGAGGGTGTTAGTGGTGTCCACGGGGCCGCCGCCGGTCAGGAGGTAAATGATCTCGAAACGGCGGATGGACCAGATCGTCATGAGCAGCGTGACCACCCTGACGGTGGGGGCGATGTGCGGCCAGGTGACGGCCTTGAACGTCTCCAGCGCACCGGCGCCGTCCATGCGGGTCGCTTCGTAGAGTTCGCTCGGGATGGACTGCAGCGAGGCGAGGACCACAAGCATGACCAGGGGCATGACCTTCCAGACCGAAGTCAGGACGACGGCGGCCATCCCGAATTTCGGATCGACCAGCCAGCCCTGCTGACCGACTCCGAGGACTCCGACCACTTCGTTCAGGACGCCGTCGGACCGGTTGAAGATCCAGCTGAAGATCAGGGCGGTGGCCACGGTGGGGACGGCCCAGGGGAAGGTGATGATGGCCCGGACAATGGTGCGTCCCTTGAAGGCCTGGTTCAGGAGCAGTGCTGATCCGGCGCCGATGGCGACGGCGAAGATCACGGTCGCTGCCGTGTACAGGATGGTCGCGCCGAGCGAGTTGTAGAACTGCGGGCTGCTGAGCAGGCGGGAGTAGTTCTCCAGCCCGACGCCGGTTCCGCCGTCGGGCTTGACGAGCGGGGTTTTGGTGAAGCTGAGCTGGATGCCCTGCACCACCGGAACGATCATGAAAATGATCAGATACACGACGGCGGGGCCGATGTAGATGTACGGGGAGATCCTCTGCCACATGTGATGCCGGGAAGGGGCATCCTGGATGGGAGGCTGCGCCACGGCGGGCGGGGAGATCGAAGTTCGGAGCGACATTGCCCGGATCCTTTGCCTAGGTCTTCTCAGCCAAGCAGCTGAGTTACTTGTGTCTGTGCGGTGGCGAGTGCCTTGGCAGCGTCGCCGCCGTCCACGAGGTAGCGTTCCACCTGCGTCATGACCTCGCGCATGATGGCCTTGGTCTGTGCCTCGTAGCCCCGGATGAGGGGGCTGCGCGATTCGGAGGCGAGGTCGATGAACGCCTTGGCCCACGGATTGACTGCGGCGTAGTCGGGAGCCAGCGGCACGTCGGTGGCCAGTGTTGACGGGCCCATTGCCGCACGGAGCGCCGCCTGGCCTTCATCGGAACCGACCCAGCCGACGAAGTCGACGGCGAGGTTCTTGTTCTTGCCGTACCCGTTGACTGCCAGCACGATTTCCTGGTGGGCCGAAGGCTTGGGCAGCGGAATCCGTTCGGCAAAGCCGATGTCGGCCGACGTCAGGGCCTTGGAGGACCGCAGGATGCCGGCCACCGTGGAGGAGACGTCGATCATCATGCCCAGGCGGCCTTCGCGGAACTTGGTGCGCATCGTTGAGGCGTCATCGCCAATGGGCATGGCACCCGAGCGGTAGATCTCGCCGAACGCCTTAACGCCGGCGATGTTCTCCGCCGAGTCGATGGTGGGACGTGAGCCGTCCGACCAGGATCCGCCGTGTCCGTAGGTCCACACGTCGAAGTCCATGAACCAGGAGTCGAATTCCGTCATCTGGTGGCGGACACCGAAGCCGTCCAGGCCTGTTGCGGAACGGATCTGGCTCGCGGCCGAGATCAGTTCAGTGACGTTCGTCGGCGGGGTCACGCCGGCCTTGTCCATGATCTTGCGGTTCCAGAAGAAGTTCCAGTTCAGCCGTTCCCACGTGATCCCGTACTGCACGCCGTTGACCAGGCCGGATTTATTGGTGTGGTTGAACGGGGTGCCCTTGTGCGAGGAGATGACGGAACTCAGCGGAGCCAGGATGCCGGCGTCGGCCAGCGGATAGAAATTGACGTCCTGGACGACAAAGACGTCCGGCCCGCCCTTGCCGCCGAGCTCGGTGTTCAGCTTGTCGGCGAAGGAAAGGAACGGCGTGGTGCTCTGGGCCAGGACGGCGGACGGATTCACCTTCTGGTAGGCCTGGATGGCCTTCCACATGGCCTCGCCGCGGCCCGGTTCGAGCCACTGCCAGCTGCCAAACTTCAAGGTGCCCCCGGCCGACGCGGCACGGTTGGGGTCGATTCCCGGGGTGGCCCCGCAGCCGGCGAGCACCATGCTCGCCGCGGCGGCTCCCAGGAAAGTGCGGCGGTCGATCATGTCGCCGGCACCACTTCGAGTGCGAGAGCCTCCGTCTCGCGCCGCAGCTTCAGCGCCTCTTCCAGGGAGTTGTCGATCTCGACGTCGTCCCAGCCGACGATGCCGCCTTCGGGGACGTCGTTGACGAGTTTGACGTGGTGGGCCATGGCGACGGGAAGGGCGCGGTCCCGGACGGACTTTTCGGCCGAGATCAGCTTGCCCCAGACCGTGAAGCCGCCTTCGCCGTCGAGGATTTCCCCGGCGTGCAGGTCCTTCTTGGCGCAGGCGACGACGTCGGCGTGGAAGCCTTCCGGGGCGCCGGTGGCCACACCGCGGAGCACCGCGTTGGCGATGGAGACGTTGAGCTCCAGTCCCACGTAGTGGTAGGGGCGGTAGAGGGCGGCGTACTGGCCGGTGGGGTCCGGGTGCCAGGGGTATTCCTGGAAGCAGCCGGAGACGTACTTGTTGGTGGCCTTCACCACGACGAAGACGCCTTCCTGGGTGTTGTGGGGGATCCAGTCGCCTTCACGCGTCACGCTGGACATCACGTCGACGCTGCCGGCATTGCTGAGGACGCCGCCGTCGGCCGCGGGACGGCAGATCGTGGCGATCTGTTCGACGTCGCCGGGTGTGAACGTCAGCCCTTCGTCGGACGGACGCAGGCCCGCCGCATTGGCTACGGCTGCCATCTCGATGGCGGCCTTGGTGCCGTCACGGAAAGACGTGTGCATGTAGGGGTTGAGCTGGCCGGAGTCCGTCAGCTCCTTCGAGAACTCCCAGTTTTCCCAGACGTTGTCCGGGTTCATCTGGTGGTAGTGCGAGAGGTACTTGGCGCCCTTGCCGGCGCAGACGACGTCGAAGCCGGAGGTCCGGGCCCAGTCGACGAGTTCCCAGATCAGCGCGGGCTGGTCGCCGTACGCCAGTGAATAGACGACGCCGGCCTCCCTGGCCCGCTTGGCCAGCGCCGGGCCGGCGAGGGCATCGGCCTCGACCGTGACCATGATGATGTGCTTGCCGGTTTCGATGGCGCGGAGCGCGTGGTTGATGCCGACAATCGGGTTACCGGTGGCCTCGACGATGACGTCCAGGTCCGCGTCGAAGAGGACGGATGCGTCGGTCACCACGGTGGTGGCCCTCGTGGCGATGGCCGTCCCGATGTCTTCAACGAAGGCTTCCTCGGGCCAGTCCACCAGCTTCAGTGCGCCCTTGGCGCGTTCCGCATTGATGTCGGCGATGGCCACCACGTGGATGCCGGGGATGTTGCGGGCCTGTGCCAGGTACATGGTGCCGAAACGTCCGGCACCGATCAGCCCCACGCGGATGGGGGCGCCTTCGGCCTCGCGTTCGGTCAGAAGTTTGTGCAGGTTCATAACTACCTTTCAATGGGTGCGGCTCCATCCCGTGTGGATGGCCGGCGGAAAGCATCGGGTCCGCCGCAGCGTTGCGGTGAAGTGACGCTCAGGCGGGTGGCTGGGGTGTGCTGCCTCAATCCCGGGCGGTGCTGCGGTAGACAATCGGCTCCGAAGTAAACATAATGGAACCGGTTCCACTTTTATGTCATACCTGCTCGACGAGGTCAATACCCTAGTCTGAAAAAGTTCCCGCCGGAGGTTCCGGGGAGCCGCAGTAGCCGATGGAGGAGTACACGTGCAGAAGCAGCCGACCATACGCGATGTTGCCGCGGCTGCGGGGGTGTCCGTCGCCGTCGTCTCCCGCGTCCTCAATCCGGGCTCCGGTCCCGTGGCGGAGGCAACCAGGAACCGTGTCAACGAGGTGATGGCAACCCTTGGCTACCACCCCCGTACGGCGGCCAGGGAGCTGAAGCACGGGCCTCCCACCACGCTGGGACTGCTCCTTGCCGACGTCTCCAATCCCTTCTTCGCCCGCCTGGCGGACCAGGTTGTCCAGGAAGCGCACTCCCGCGGGATCCAGGTGCTGCTCATGACCACGCAGGAGGACGACCAGCTGGAATCGGAGCGTCTCTCCACGCTCATTGAGCGACGGGTCAGCGGCATCATCGCCACTCCTACGGGGAACAACCTGGAAATCTGGAAGAAGCTCCAGGACATGGGGACCGACGTGGTCTTCGTCGACCGCTCCATCCCGGCGCTGCCGGCGGTGGACGTTGTGACCATCAACAACATTGAGTCGGCAAGGTCCGCCACGGCCCTGCTGGCTGCGCACGGACACCGCCGCATTGCAATCATCTCCGGCCCGGCGACATCAACTACCGGGCGCGACCGGATCGCGGGCTACCGCGAAGCCCTGGAGTCCGCCGGCTTGGAGCAGGACGACCTGCTCATCCGCTCCGCTGCCTTCCGCGGTGCCGCCGGTGGAGATGCCATGACGGCGCTGCTCAACCTGGCCGATCCGCCTACCGCGCTGGTGGTGGCCAATACCGCCCAGGTAACGGCCGTACTCCGGCGCCTGGCACACGCCGGGGTCTCGATTCCCGATGAGCTCTCGGTCATCGTGTTCGAGGATTCACCGTGGACCGAGCTCATGACCCCGCCGCTGACGATTGTCCGGCAGCCCATCGACCTGCTGGCCAGGCACTCCGTGCAGCTGGCTCTCTCCAGGGCGAGCGGGAAAAGTTCCGGAAAGCCGACGGTGGTCCGTGTCGACGCCGAACTTATCGAACGGTCCAGCGTGGCCCGGCCGAGGGTACGCACGTAAGTTTCCCGGACGGCGATTTACACCGATCGACTCCCATGGTACAAAAAGTGAACCGGTTCCACTTTGATTCCACTCCGGCTCTACTGCAGTTCCCCGGGCCCCCGCGCACAGCCGCGCCAGCGGCCGCCGCCCCCAACCCCAAAGGACTTGAACATGACGGAAACCCCGCGACCCTCGCTTGCCCTCCTGGGCCTCGGCCCCATGGGCGGCCCCATGGCCCGCCGACTGCTCCACCAAGGCGGCGGCCTCACCGTCTGGAACCGGACCTCCGCGAAAGTCGAACCCTTGGTTGGGCTGGGTGCGCGCGGTGCCACGTCGCCCGCGGACGCCGCGGCCGACGTCGTTCTTACCGTTCTGCCAGACCTGGAGCAGGTCGAATCGCTGTTGCCTGGACCGGATGGATTGTTGGCAGGCTGGTCGGCCAAGGGCATTGCCCGCCCCATCCTCGTAGTTCATGGCACCGTGTCGCCCATCGCCGTCGCGGCCTTTGCAGAACGCCTGCTTCGTGATCACGGGGTCACGGTCCTTGATGCGCCGGTCAGCGGTGGCACCGTCGGCGCGGAGAACGGAACCCTCAGCATTATGGTGGGTGGCGACCAGGCAACGGCCCACTCCGTGGAGCCCGTCTTCGCCGCCATGGGCACCACCGTCCGGTACATGGGACCGAGCGGATCGGGGGCGCTCGCCAAGGCCTGCAATCAAATCGTCGTCGCCGCCATCGTGACCGCGGTCTCCGAGGCCATGCTGCTTGCCGGCAAGGGAGGCATTGACCTTTCAGTGATGCTGGAGCTGCTTCAGGGCGGGCTAGCCGATTCCGCTGTGCTCCGGCAAAAGGGCTACCGGTGGATCAGTAACGATTTCGACGGCGGCGGCAGCGCCCGGAACCAGCTCAAAGACCTGGGCTTCATTCGGGACGCGGCGTCATCAGAAGGCCTGGAACTGCCGCTGACCAGTACGGTAACGGGGCTGTTCGGCGAGATGGTGACACAGGGTGACGGCGCCCTCGACCACACGGGCATCCACGGCACCCTCGCGCGCCGGTCGCAGGAGTCGGCCGGATCGGCTGCACAGCTGTAGCCACGGGGTGCGGGCAGCCGCCTCAACAACGTCAGCTTGTCAACTACGTCAGCTTGGACTGGCGTTCGGTTAGAGGCGGAGTTCCATAAAAACGCTGTTGGGATCCAGGGAGTAACCGGCAAAGGGAGGGCACTCAGTGAATCCGTTGCGGACGTACAGGCGCCGCGCGGGCGCGAAATAGTCCTCGGTTCCGGTCTCAAGATAGATGCGCTCGAAGTCCCGGGACCTGGCCGCGTCCAGGATGTGCCGGAGCATCAGGGTGGCGACGCCCCGCCCCCGCGCGCTTGCTGTGGTGCGCATGGACTTGATTTCGCCGTATCTGGCCGGGCCGTGCTTCGCTGATTCGTGCTCCGCTGAGCCGGGCGGGGAATCGAGGACCTTGAGCGCGCCGCAGCCCAGGAGCTCGCCGTCCTCGCGGGCCGTCCAGAACGTGATGGACGGAGCGGACAGCGCTGAATGGTCGAGTGCGTGCACGCTTTCGGCCGGCGAGGTGGCGAACATGTCTGCCAGGTGCTCGCTTAGGAGTTGGCTGACGTCGTCCCGTGCGGGGTCGTCCTCGTCAATGTGGATCATCGCCCCAAATTTACCGGCGGTCCGAGCCACTATGAAAACCGCCACAGCGCCCTGCCCGTCCGGAAAGATACAGTGTCACCGTGAACATTGCCTTGGCCCCGGATGGCGCCGCGCTGGCGTGGACCGAGCAGGGCCACGGGGAGCCGCTGCTGCTGATCGCCGGGCAGGCAACGGCCATGGACGGCTGGGGGCCAACCGCGGAGGCGCTGGCCGAACATTTCCGGGTCATCCGCTTCGACCACCGGGGAATCGGCAGGAGCAGCGACGGCGACGCCGACCGGTACACCACCAGGTTCCTGGCCGCCGATGCCGCCGTCGTCCTGGCCGCCGCCGGCGCCGAACGCGCCCATGTGTACGGTCACTCGATGGGTGGCAGGATCGCCCAGTGGCTCGCCATTGATCATCCGCAACGTGTCCGCGCGCTGGTCCTGGCCGCGACGAGCGGCGGGAAGCTGGCCGGGGCGGAGCCCTCCCGGGAAGCCATGGACGCGCTGGTCAGCGGCGATGCCGGCCGGCTGGCGGCGTTGTTCTTCGATCCCGCATGGGCGGCGGACCACCCCGACGCCGTCCGCGTCTTCTTCAATTCGCGGGCGTCCGCCTGGGCGAAATCCCGCCACTTCCGCGCCAGCCGGGAACACGATGCCTGGAGCCGGCTGGCGTCCGTCCAGTCACCAACGCTCATCCTCCACGGCACCGCAGATCCGTTGACTCCGCTGCAGAATGCCGTCCGGATGCACGGGCACATCCGCCGCTCCACACTGGTCAGGGTTCCCGGCGCCGGCCACGGCCTTCACCTGGACCGTCCCGAAACCATCCAGTGGATCCGGCAATTCATCACGGCTCATCACGGCAAAACCGTCACCGTAAAAGCACCGCAGTAAAACGCCGCCGCGCCATGCAGCCAGCGGTATTTTTTGGAAACTGGCATAAAAAATATAAGTGTGTATGGTACTGGGTAAGCACAACACATTGAAAGGTGTGATTCCAATGTCGGGAAAATCGCTTAGAAGCGCTGACGCCAAAAAATCGGGAAAATCTATTCTCGAAAAGCGTGCTGATAAAAAAGCCAAAAATGAAACTAGTGAAATCCAGTTCATCAAGCCGCGGAAGAACCAGCGCTAACATCCTGCGGGCGGCCGAACGGGAGACTCCTAGCCCCCGTCGGCTGCCCGCGCCACTCGCCACTCGCCGCATTGGCGCCTTTCAGCCCGTTCAGTTCCAAGGACAAGACCATGAACACTCCCTGCAACGCACTGATCGTCCCGTCCCGCCTCACCCAGCCGGTGCGCGTCGAAGCCGTGAATACGGACATGGCCGCACTGCAGAAACTGATTGCGGGAAACATCGGATCCATCACGGGCGCAGACTGGCATGTCTTCCTGAATGACGAGGGAAGCCGCATGCCCCAGAACCCCAGGGCCGAGGTGCTCATCCGTGAGGCCGGCGTCGATATCGACGACTGTGTTTACGGCACAGCGGTATTTCTTGGCCACACAAAGTATGTTCAGGAATCGGATGTTCCACGCCATATAATTCTTCTGGCTGAGCACCTTTTCGAACTTCCGCTGGCTGCTTGATCAGCAAAGTATATAAATTAGTGGATTAGCGTAATTGTATTTGTCGGGAAATGATTTCGTCGAGTTGGATCTTTGTTTCGTCCCAGAAAAATTCTGCTGATCAAAAAACCACGAAACCGTCAGGCCGGACGGTAACGCCCCGCCGTCGCCCGGTTCACCACGCCACTGTCCTCGCGGGGACGCTGACCGGGGTCTCCGAAAGGGGCCGGCGACAGCCGGCCAGCCAGCCCGGCAACTCGGCTGACTACGCCGCCGAACTCGGAATAACAACCAGGCCGTCGGCGACGAGCCTGCCGTCGTGGATGACGGTGCGGTCGGTGCCGCGGTCCATAACCGTGCTGGTGACCGTCTCGCCGTCGACCAAGACGATATCGGCCCGATCCCCCGGAGCCATCCCAGGCCGATGGTCCGGACTGGTGAGCCGCTCGACGCTGCGGTCCATGATGGACGCGCCTCCAATGGTGGCGATCGCAGCACAGTGCTCGATCAGCCGGTCCTTGCGGAGCCGGTGCGTGAAGGCCAGCTGCCAGGCGCGGTCGAGCATGTCGCAGTTGCCGTACGGGCTCCAGTAGTCCCGCTGGCCGTCCTCGCCCAAACCGATGCGTATTCCGGCCTCGGTCAGGCGGGCCAGGTCGAACTGCGTGCCGCCGGTGGCCGGGGCGACCGTCGCCCACGCGACGTCCAACTCGCCCATCTGCTCCACCAGCCGGGCCGTCACATCGGGGTGGACGTTGGCCAGATCGTAGGCATGGGACAGCGAGACGCGTCCTTCCATACCCAGTGCGCGAATGCGTTCGAAGACGAGTTCCGCGCTGAAGACGCCCAGGTGGCCCGGCTCGTGCAGGTGAATGTCGATGTCCACTCCGTACTTCTCCGCCAGGCCGAACACGATATCCAGGTGGCGCACGGGGTCACGGTCGAGCTGGCACGGGTCAATGCCGCCGATGGTTGTCGCACCCGCACGCAGGGCCTCTTCGAGGAGCGGAACAGTGCCGTGCTCGAGCAGCAGCCCGGCCTGGGGAAAAGCCATGACCTCCACGTCGGCAGCGTGGGCGAAGCGCTCCTTCGCAGCCAGCACCGCCTCGAACCGCTCAAGCTTGCAGTCCACGTCGATCTGCGCGTAGGAGCGGACGCGCGTGGTGCCCCGGGCAATCATTCGCTCCAGCGTTCCCGCCACGACATCTTTGTAGGGAATGGGGGTGTCGCGCCAGTTTTCACGGTCATTGCACATCATGTTCCACACACCCGGGGAGCCGGTGTGCTCCCGGAAGGGCAGCCCGATCCGCGTCGAATCGAGGTGGACGTGTACGTCGGTAAACGCGGGCAGTGCGATTCGCCCGCGTCCGTCGATCGTCCCGCCAACGGCGTCGGCACCCTCGACGGCGGTCCCTGCCGTGTGTACGGCGGCAATCCTCCCCTCGCGAACCTCGAGGTCTACGGTGTCCCCGCCCCAGGGGCGGACATTGGTGATGAGCATGGTTCATTCCTTTCGACTGGGAAGTTAACGACGGCGGGGAGGGCTCCGGTCCGCGGGGTCCGGCGCCCTCCCACAGCAGCATGTACTAGAAGTGGAAAGCAACCTGTGCGATGACGGCCGCGGCAAGGAAGCTCGCAGTGAATGTCAGCAGGGCGACGATGACAATCTTCCAGCTCAATGAGCGCAGCGCCTTCACATCACGGCCCAGCGACATGCCTATGAGTGCAATCATGGGCAAACCCGCGAAGAGGACATTGATGTGCTGCGTGGTGGAAGCGATAAAGGGACCGAAGGGCAGGAACGTTGCCGAGGCAATGGTGGCCAGGGCCAGAACCCAGATGCTGGAAGGAACTGCCGGCACGAGCTTCGCAAGGACCAGGGCGACGGCGGTCAGCGCAAGCAGGATGAGCACGCCGACAACATCCAGCGGCCGCGCTGAACCGGTGCCGAGGGCGTTCAGCAGGACGCCGGCAACTCCGGTGGCGGCGAACGCGATGAGCCACGTCCTCGGCGTCCTGACAACAGCGGGGTCCGCTTCGATCCCGTTGACGTCCACTGTTTCAGTGCCGGACGCATCCTCCGCGTCCATCGCCGCACTGCCCGGGCGCAGTGAGCTCGAGCCGCCCGTTTGGGTCGTGGCAGCAGCGCCGACCAGGGCGCCGCGGCGGACGCGACGGCCGAGGTCGTCCCGTCCGAAGATGCGGGACCACATCTTGTAGAGCTTTTGGCACATGGGCAGTGCGATAAAGACGCCGGCGTAGAAACCGACGATGTTGGTGACCAGATTGGAGAGGGCGGCGAGGGCCATGATCTCGCCGGCCATCTCCGGGTACAGGATGGACAGTGCGCCCACGCCGCCGAGCATCATGGAAGCGGATCCGAGTCCCAGTCCCAGTGCGAGGGCTCGGGGATCAAAGAATCCCAGGCCGCCGAGGAGACCTGCCAAGAGCGAAATGAACACGGCGCCGAAGACGCTGCCCAGTACCCAGACAGCAAACACGCCCCGGTACTCGGGGGAGCGGACGCCGAAGCGCTGGATGGCGAAAGCGAGGTAGGACTCACGGTCGATCGACCACGTGGCGCCGATCGCGGTGCGGCCCAGGCCCAGCGCCACGGCGACTGGAAGGGCAAGGATCACCGTGCCCACCACATGGCCCACTTCCTGCAGCAGGATCGCTGGGCCGATGTTGGTGAACTTCGTCAGTGACGGGCCGATCTGCGTGCCGAGGCCTGCCAGGAAGAAGACGATGGACACGTCCATAAGATGTGTGGAGACTGCACGGGCGCGCCCTCCGATGGGTTTCCATCTCTGGACTCCGAGGAATCCGCCGATAAGCACAGTCCACAGGATCGGCATCAGAACGATGGCGGCCGGGCCGAGATGGAATTTGTGGGTCCCGATCATGATGGCGACGGCACAGACAGCAGTGGAGACCGCGATCATCGCGAACCACAGGGCTGGCCGGGCACGGAAAGTACGTGACGGTACCGCGTCCACTAGGACGGATACGGAGCCGCCTGTGGTCTTCGCTTCATTGCGCATGGCGCAGGCCTTTCGAGGGGGATGGGGTCAGGACAAAGACTTCTCGCATTTCGCTGAACCGAGCCTTTGGTATACCAAATGACTGTATACTCGGACTCATTGAGAGGCAAGTCACATTTTCGGCAGTCCACCAAGGAGCACGATGTACACGAAAATTTCCGCCCGCTATGTTCTTGGGTTCGATGGAACCCAGCACACACTCATCGCGGACGGCGAAGTGGTCTTCGACGGAGATTCCATCGTTTTCGTCGGACGCAACTATGACGGTCCCGTCGATGAGGAACGCGACTATGGCCAGAGCCTGGCCATGCCCGGCCTGATTGACCTGGACGCCCTCGCCGACATCGACCACCTCATCCTGGACTCGTGGCCTTCCTCCGATGTAGCCGCCGGCCACCTGTGGTCAAGCGACTACTTCGCCAACCGCCGCCGGGACGTGTTCACTCCGGCGGAGCGCGCCACGGTCCGCGAATTCGCCCTCGCGCAGCTGGCACTGCACGGCATCACCACCTACATGCCCATCGCTTCAGAGATCCACAGCGCCTGGGCTGAAGGGCTCGAGGAGCTCGTGGAAATGGCCGAGACCAGCCGGCGGATTGGACTGCGCGGCTACCTTGGGCCCTCCTACCGATCGGGGGTCCATGTCAGCGCGGCGGCCGGCGGACGCGAAGTCCACTTTGACGAAGCCCGCGGTTTGGCCGGGCTTCGCGACGCGGAACGCTTCCTGGACCACACCGCTGGCCTCGCCGATCCGCTTATCACCGGCGTCCTGCTGCCCTGCCGCATTGAAACGCTGTCAGAAGACCTCATGCGCGAGACGGCGCGGATCGCCCGGGAGCGGGACGTGATTGTCCGGCTCCATAGCCTCCAGTCCCCCCTCGAGGATGAGCTTCTGCAGCGCTCCGCGGGGAGCGGCGTGCTGGAACTGCTCGAAACCACAGGCCTGTTCGGCACCCGCCTCCTCATCCCGCACGGAGTGGTGATCGACGCCAAGGACCCCGCCGCGTCCGCTCCCGGAGGCCCCCTTGACCTGCTTTCCCGTCATGGCGTCAGCATTGTTCACTGCCCGCTGACCTCCTTCCGCTACCAGAAGCAGCTTGTTTCGTTTGACCGTTTCCGTGCGGCAGGCGTCAACCTGTGCCTGGGCAGTGACTCGTTCCCGCCGGACCTGGTGCGCGGCATGGACGTCGGCATGCACCTGACCCGGCTCGTCGAGGAGCGGCCGGACGCCGGGAGCCTGGCGGACTACTTCGATGCCGCCACTCTCGGCGGCGCCAGGGCACTGGGGCGGGCCGACCTGGGGAAGCTGGCACCCGGCATGCAGGCCGACATCACGGTAGTTTCGCTGGGGCATTTCGGCGACGGCGTGGTCGAAGATCCGCTGCGCACGCTGGTGCTCAACGGCACGGCACGCCAAGTGACTGACACGTTCGTAGCGGGGCGCCCCGTGGTGGTGGACGGCGGTCTGCCCGGGATGGACCTCGGCGCGCTGCGGGCTGACGGGCAGCGGCTCTTCGACCGGATGACGGCGGCCTACTCGGAGAGGGACCTCCTGCGCCGGGAGCGCAGCGAACTGTTCCCGCCCACGTATCCGCACGCGGAAATCACCGCTCGGGCCCACGTGGGTTGAGGGCTGTTCCCGGCACTCCCAGTCACAGCACCCTCTTGGCTTGGTATACCAAAACGAGTAGTGTTAGTGCGTACGGGGCTCTCCGGCATCCTGTGGGGGATGCTGATCCGCCCCTCCTCGACCGCGATTTTGACCCCCTGACTCCGGCGCCCGCACTGCTGCGGAGCGGCCCCTTCCCCCTGGAGAAACTATGTGCCTGCACGACCACACCCCGGCTGCCCTTCCTCCCGCCGCAGTTCCGCGCCGCGGCATCCTCGCCGGGGCCGCAGCCCTCGCCGGAATCTCGCTGGCGGGCCTGGCAGCCCAGCTGGGAACCGCCCCCGCGGCTAAGGCCGCCGGCAACGCAGCGAGCTTCGGCTACCCCGGGCACCCCGCTTCACCCCAGCCCTTGATCATCGAGGGGGGCACCATCGTGGACCCCAAGACCGGCGATGCAGTGGCAGACGGTGTCCTTGTGCTGGAAGGTGGCAAAGTCACAGCGGTTGGCACCCGCGACGAAACCCGCCGTGCCGTAGCCGCCCTTGCCGGCCAAGCCCGCACCTTCAACGCTTCCGGACGCTGGGTCCTTCCCGGCCTCATCGACGTGCATGTCCACGCGAACGCGCTGTCGGATGCACGTGCCATCCTGCAGGGCGGAGCCACCAGTGTCAGGAGTGGCTCAAGCAGCTTCTACCAGGACGTCGCCCTCGCTGCCCTGCCCGCCTGGGCCGCCGGCGCCTCGCCCCGGATGAGCCCCGCGGGCCTGTTCATCTCACCCGAGCTGGGGGACTCCCTCCTCGCTGACCCGGACCTGGCACCGCTCGCAGCCCTGTCAGGGGGAGTGACCGAACCAACCGACCTCGCCTACCTCACCCGGGTCAACCTGAAACGCGGCGCCCAGGTGATCAAGACAAGGGCCAACCCCCGGGCGGGCCTGCTGGAGCAGGACCCCCGCGAACTGGTCTACAACTTCGAGCAGCTGTCCGCGGTGGTCAAGGCCGCAGGCAAAGCAGGCGTGCTGTGCCATGCCTACAGCGCGGAAGGGATCGACGGCGCGGTCCGGGCCGGTGTGCGCAGCATCGAGCACGGTGTCTTCGTCAGCGAAGAGACCATCTCCCGGATGGCCGGCCAGGGGACCTACTTCACTCCCACCTTGGATGCCATCACCAGCATGGCAGGCTCCGCAAACCCCATCCTTGCCGCCCGGGGCAAGGAGTACACACCCATCATCAAGGCGGCCGTAAAAGCCGCCCACGAAGCCGGAGTCACCGTCGTCGCAGGCACGGACTCCTTCGGATCCGACGTGACACCGATCGGCACGGAGGTGCGCCTGTTGACCGAGGCTGGGCTTTCGCCGCTGGACGCCTTGCGGGCCGCGACGGTAAATGCCGCCGCCCTGCTCGGTTGGAGTGAGAACGCGGGAAGGCTGGTGCGCGGTTCCTTCGCTGACGCCGTCATCGTGGACTCTGATCCCTTGACCAGCGGCACGGCCCTGGAAGAAATCCGGGCTGTGGTGGCGCAGGGAGTCCTCGTCCGGAACAACCTCTAATCCGCACCGGGAAAAGCCATCATGACACTGATTCTCAAAGCCTCCGAGCTCCAGGCCCTGGCCGACATGCCCGGGACCATCGCCGCCGTCGAACGCGTATTCGCCGGTCTCAGCCGGGGAACTGCTGTTCAGCCGGCACCGGATTCCCTTCTCCTGCCGTCCTCGGACGCGCGGTTCCTGCCGATGGCGGCGCTGTCCGGCGCCGAGGAGCTGGCTTCGGTGAAGCTGCTGGCGGACATCCCGGCCAACCATGAGTCCGGCCTGCCCACCCAGCGCTCCACCATCATGCTTGTCTCCCAGCTGACCGGCGAGACCCTGGCCATCCTGGACGGCAAAGTCCCCACCCGGGTCCGCACGGCCGCTGCCAGCGCCGTGGCCACCAAGCTCCTTGCGAGGCCGGGCAGCACCACCTTGGGACTCGTCGGCGCAGGCGCCCTGGCCGTGGCCCATGTGGAAGCGATGCTGGCCGTGCTTCCGATTGAGAACGTGGTGGTGTGGTCCCGGTCAGCGGACACGGTTGCCGCCTTCTGCAGCGAGGTTTCCCACTACGGCCTCACCGTCACGCTTGCGTCCAGCGTCCAAGAAGTCGTGGAGGCTGCCGATGTGCTGTGCACGCTCACGCCGGCCGTTGAGCCGCTGGTCAAGGGCGAGTGGTTCAAGCCCGGGCAGCATGTGAACGCCGTCGGATCCCGTCCCCGGGCGGACCACCGGGAGATTGATTCCGCCGGTATGGTGCGGGCGAGGGTTTTTGTGGACAACCTGGCCACTGCCCGGGCAAAGTCCGGCGGCCTGATCATCCCTGTGACCGAAGGTGTCATGAGCTTCGAGGACGTGGAAGCCGAGCTTGGCGACGTGGCCGCGGGCACAAGAGCAGGACGCCTTGGCGATGAGGACGTAACCTTGTTCAACTCGGTGGGAATCGGTCTGCAGGACCTTGCCATCGGGCGGCTCCTCTACGACGCTGCGCTCAAACAGGGCGTTGGCACCCGCGTGGCGCTGAATAACTGAGAGACCGCGGACTTCAGGCGCCGCAGCACAACGGAGGCATGAATGACAGTCCAGGCGGAACCCGCATCCTCGGCTGACACTGCCCGGGCGCGGATCCGGGAGCTGATCATCTCAGGTGACTTCGCGCCGGGATCCCGGCTCCGGGAACGCGAGCTGTCCCAGACGCTGGCTGTATCCCGGGTGCCCGTGCGCGAAGCCCTGCAGCAGCTGGAGGCCGAAGGCTTCATTGACGCCTCGCCACGCCGTGGCGCCACCGTCAAGCAGATCACCCTGCGCGACGTCAACGAGCTCTTTGACGTGCGGCTCAGCCTGGAGGTCCTGGCTGCGCGCCTCGCCGCCCAGGCCGCCGCGAGGGGGCAGTCGTCGGCCGGGCTGCAGCAGATCATGGACCAGGCGGAGGACGCAACGCTGCGCCATGACCACGCGCAGATACCGTTGATCAACACGGCCCTGCACGCAGAGATCGTCGCACTGGGCGGCAACTCGCTGCTGGAGTACTCCATGAAGCCCCTGCTGGGAAGGATGCAGTGGCTCTTTACCCTGACCGGGCACCGTGACCCCCAGGTTCAGTGCGCCGAGCACCTTAGCCTGTGCAAGGCCATATACGACGGGAAGGCGGAGCTGGCGGCGGCGCTGGCCTATGCGCATGTGGAGTTGGGCCGCGAACCGTCGCTCCAGGGGCTGGCCGGCCGCCTGCCTGAAAGCTGACCGAACGCAAACGGACGACGGCGGAATCTCCCGCCGTCGTCCGTTCACTTTGGAGCAAGCTCCTTATCAGTGCCAGAGTCCCAGGGCGAACTCTGCGATTACCGTGGAGAGGAGGAAGGACGCCGTGATGGCCACGAGCCCCACGGGGATGATCTTCCAGCCGATGTTCTTCAGCAGCGGAATGTCCTTGCCCAGCGACAGGCCGGCGAGCGTCAGCATCACGGTGGCGATGGACAGGAAGTCCACGGTCTTGATGGCGGCCGTCAGGGGCCCCGCGGCGAAGAACCATGGGCTCGAAACGTACGCGCCGATGGTGGTGATGTACACGATGGCCGAAATCTTGCGGGTGACCTTCGCCAGCCCGATGCTGAGCAGGACCAGGGCCAGCATGATGCCGTACCCGGCCACAATGGACAGGCTGAACCCCTTCGCCGCCACCGACGCCGTGCCGATCCCCAGGACCGTCAGGACTGACAACGAGAGCCAGAGGGGCAACCTGATGGCCGCCGACGACTCTGCAACGCGCTCGCGGAACAGCCGGTTCTCCTCCGCCTGGGCAGCTTCCCGGTCAATGTCGGCAGCCGAACGTTCGGCAGGCGCTCCGGCCGTCACGGCAGCGGCTTCGCGCGCCGTCTGTTTGCGGGTAAGGGCTTTGTAGAACTTGTCGGCCAGCGGCAGCGCGATGTAGATGCCTACGTAGACGCCCAGGACGGTGGTGATCAGGTTGGACACGGCCGCCATGCCCAGGATGGCTTCCTGGTCCGCCGGGTAGGCGGCCACGATGCTGGCCGCGGAGGCCGCCATCATGGAACCGGATCCCACGCCGGCGCCCATGGCCAGGGCCAGCGGATCGAAGATCTTCCAGTTGGCCACCAAGGAAGTCAGGAGCGTGATGAACACCGCGCCGAACAGCGTCCCGAAGACGTACATGGCCAGCACACCGCGGTACTGGTCCGAGTCCGGGCCGTATTTCTCGGAAACCATGGCGAAGGACGGCTCTCGGTCCAGCGAGAACGTGGCGCCCACGGTCGCTTTGCCCATCCGGAGCAGGACGGCCAGGGGGAGCGCCAGCACGATGGTGCCCAGCAGGTGGCCCACCTCCTGGAGGAGCAACGCCGGACCCGCCTTAAGCAGGGTGGGCAGGCTGGGCCCGATGTTGAAGGCCAGCCGGGCCACCAGCAGCAGCACGGCGACGCCCACCAGGGCGGCCGCAACGCGCTGCAGGTCCAGGCCAAGCGGCTTGAACTTCTGGACCGACACCAGCAGGCCCAGAATGAGGCCCCACACCATGGGGAAGATGATGATCGAGCCGATCCCGACGTCGATCTTGGCCTGCCCGATGAACTGGACCGCCAGCGCAATGACGAAGGCCAGGGCGGCAATCGGGAGGGTCAGCTTGGTGCCGGCCTTGTCCGTCCGCGCCGTTTTAGTAGTGCTGCTCATGATGTGCCTTCCTGGGTGAAAGTACGACGGCGGTATGCCGCTTTGGTGAAGCGTTCCCGTTCTGCGGGTGTTGAGGCTGCCGCGGCGATGGTCCAGGCCAGCGCGGTGGCGGCCTCGAACATCACCCCGTACGCCTCCGGAGTGTTCGCCAGTGCGGCGAACGCGTGGGAGTGGATGGGGACATCGGCGCCCGGAATGCTGAGCCACGGATGCAGGGACGGGATGACCTGGGAAATGTTGCCCATGTCCGTGGAGCCTCCGCTGAGGCCGGACGAGCGGGAGGTGTCCTTGCCGAACGCGTGCATGGCATCGGTCCAGTGCGCGGCGAGGGCGTCGTCCTGGAGCAGCGGCTCATAGAGCGGTTCGGTGGCCTCGATGGCGAGCGTGGTTCCGGTGGCCAGCGCCGCCCCTTCGAAGCAGCGGCGGACCCGCTCCAGCAGCGCCTCGTATTCCGGCAGCGTGAACGCCCGGCACTCGAACTGCACCACCGCCCGTTCCGGAATGATGTTGGTGACGTGTCCGGCCTCGGCCACGAAGCAGGCGATGCGGTGGTCCGCCGGGATCTGCTGGCGGAGCAGACCGATGGCCACCTGGCTAAGCACGGCGGCATCCGCTGCATTGATGCCCTGATGCGGGGCTGCCGCAGCGTGCGCGGCCTTTCCCGTGAAAGTTGCCTTGTACCGTCCCACGGCCTGGGCGCTGGTGCCTGCCGGGTTGTAGGTGAGCCCGTCCTGGACGGGATGGACCATCAAAGCCAGCCCCACGCCGTCGAACGCTCCCTGTTCCAGCATGAGCACCTTGCCGCCGCCGTGCTCCTCGGCCGGCGTGCCGATGGCCTTCAGCGTGATGCCCAGCTCGTCCGCGTAGGGACGCAGGGCAAGGGCTGCAGCCACCGAGGCGCCTGCGATCAGGTTGTGCCCGCACGCGTGCCCAATGTCCGGGAGGGCATCGTATTCCACGCACAGCGCCACGGTCAGCCCGCCGCTGCCGGCGCTCGCGGTGAATGCCGTGGGCAGCCCGCCGGTGCCGCGTTCCACCTCGAAGCCGCCCTCCTCCAACAGCTTTGCGATCGCTTCAGCCGAGCGGACCTCCTCGAAGGAGATTTCCTTGTGGGCGTGGATTTCCTGCGCCAGCGCCTGGACTTGGGGTTTCCAGCGTTCGACGGCGTCCGCAACTGCCGTGCGGAGCGTCGCCGAGGCGGTGGAGTTTGTGGTTTCCATGAGTCTCCTAGTAGGACAGCGACGGGAAGGGAGAGCCCGCTGCGCGGGTGGGAACCCAGATGGCCTTGGTCTGGGTGTATTCGTCCAGCACGCCGGGGCCGGAGGAGCGGCCGTGGCCGGAATCGCCGAATCCGCCGAACGGGACTGCCACGTGGATGGTCTTGTAGGAGTTGATCCAGAACGTGCCGGCCTTCACCTCGCGGGCAACGTGGTGGGCGCGGGACACGTCCGAGGTCCAGACGGCACCGGCCAGGCCGAAGTTGGTGTTGTTGGCCCGGGCGATGGCTTCGGCTTCGGTGTCGAACGCGTCCGCGCCCACGACGGGACCGAAGACTTCGGTGGTTTCGAGCCGGTTCGCGGGGGTGACGCCGTCCAGAAGGGTGGGCATGACCCAGTGGCCGCCGGCCAGGTCGGACCCGGCCAGCGCCTCCGGAATCGTGGCCCCGGTAACCCGGCGGCCGCCGTCGTGCATTCCGGCCTCGATGAGCGAGGTGACTGTGGCGAACTGCTGGGCGGTGATGATGGGACCCACCTCGGTGTCCGGGCTCAGGGGATCGCCGACGCGCAGCCGCGCGGCCTTCGCGGCCACCAGCTCGACAAACCGGGCGTGCACGCTGCGCTCCACCAGGAGCCGGGACCCGGCGACGCAGGACTGGCCGGCACCGGAGAAGATGGCGGAGATGGCGCCGTCCGCGGCGCGGTCCAGGTCGGCGTCGGCGAACACGATGTTGGCGCTCTTGCCGCCGAGTTCCAGCAGAGCGGGGATCCCGGCCTGCGCGGCAGCGACGGCCACGCGGCGGCCGGTGGGGACGGAACCGATGAAGCTGATTTTGCCCACGCGCCGGTCGGTGGTGAGGGTGGCGCCGACGGTCTGTCCCAGCCCGGCGGCGACGTTGAAGACGCCTGCCGGAAGTCCGGCTTCGTGGGCGATCTGGGCGAGCCGGACCGACGAGGCGGGGGTGAACTCGCTGGGCTTGATGATCACGGCGTTGCCGGCCGCGAGCGGTGCTGCGGAGTTCCAGCCGGCGGTGAACAGGGGAGCGTTCCACGGCGTGATGGCCACAACCACGCCCCAAGGCACGCGCTCGGTGTAGGTGTGCCAGTTGCCGGGGACGGGGATGGTCTGACCGGTCAGCTTGTCCGCCCAGCCGGCGTAGTAGCCGAACATTTCGGCCACCTTGGCGGCTTCCACCCGGGCGTCGCGGATGGGCTTGCCGGTGGTGGCGGACTCGAGGATGGCCAGCTCTTCGGCGTGCCGTTCGACGGCGGTGCTGACGTTGCGGAGGATGGCTGCCCGCTCGAAACCGTTCAGGGCGCCCCAAACCGTTGCGCCCGCCGTCGAGCTTTCCAGGATGGCGTTGGCGCCCTCGGTGCCGGGGTCCGCGTAGGTGGCAAAAGGTTCACCGGTGGCAGCGGCGGTGAGCCTGATGCTCTCGCCGCTTCCGGTGACGACTTTGCCGTCAAGGAAGGCGCCGAAGCCGTTCGGGAAGGCGGCGTCAAGGACGGCGCGGGCAGTGGCTGCCGAGGAGGTGGTGGGTGCTGTGGTGATGCTCAATGTGGTGTTCCTTTGGGGCTGAGGGCTGGAGGGGTTCAGGCGACGGCGGCCGTGCCGGGTGCGCCGGCGGGGGTGATGGCGGGGGCGACGGTCCTGGCGATTTCGGTGAAGTCCGCGCGCGGTCCGAGGGCGGCCAGGGCGTCCTGCCACTGGCTGGCGACGGCTCCCAGCAAGGACGGGTTTTCGCCGATCTGCCTGGCGACGTCCACTGCAAGGGCGGCATCCCTGGCCATCAGGCCGAGGGAAAACCCTGAATCGTGCGTGCCGGTCAGCACCCAGTTGGGGTACATGTTGGCGGAGACTTTGCTGCCGCCGGAGGCTTCGCTGATGCTGGCCGCCGCCGTGGCGGGATCGATGCCGTAGGCCTTGGCGACGCCGAGGGCCTCGCCGACCGAGACCAGGTTGGCCGCGGCCAGGACGTTGTTGAGGAGCTTGACCACGTTGCCGCTGCCGGGGCCGCCGATGTGGCTGAACTTGCCGCCGGTGAGGGCGAGCAGGACGGGCTCGGCAGTTTGGAGGGCGGCATCCGTTGCTCCGACGAAGGCACTCAGGGATCCGGCTGCGGCGCCGTCGCGACCGCCGGAAACCGGGGCATCCACGAAGGCTGCGCCCTGTTTTTCGGCAAGGTCGGCCATCTGTTTGCTGGTGGCGGGCTCGGAGGTGGTGGTGTCGATGATTGCGACCGTTCCCGGCTTTGCCAGGAGTTGGGGAACGGTGGCTTCCACGATGCTGGCTGCCGGCAGGGAGAGGACGGCGTAGGGGGTTCCGGCGACGTCCTCCAGGCTCGCGGTGGTGGCGATGCCGGCGGCCGAGGCGGCGGCCCGGGCTGCCTCGGAAGGGTCGAATCCGGTGACGGCCCAGCCGGTTTTGTGCAGCGTGGCGGCCATTGCTCCACCCATGGCTCCAAGGCCAATGACGGCTATGCGGCGGTCTGTGCTGGTGTTCATGAACTGCTCCTGGAATATGCGTGTGGGGGTGTGTCGTGCGTGCGTGGAATGTTTGGTGCCAAGGGCATGCGGTCAGTCGAGGTAGATGTCCAGGTCTTTCCACAGCTGCTGGGTGCGGCGGATGGCGGCGCGGCTTCGTTCGGGATGTGCCGCCTCCATGCCCGCGAGCAGCCCGTAGACCACCGAATTTGCCGCGGTCACCGACTGGAAGAAGGAGATGCCTTCGGAGGCCACAATGAGTAGGTGGTCAGCAGCGGCGGCAAGGCGGCCGCGGCGCATGTCGCTGATGGCAATGACCGTGGCGCCTGCTTGTTTGGCGGCTTCGGCGGTGACGATGATCTGCCGAATGGAGCGCCACATGTTGATGACTACCAGGACATCGCCTGCACCAAGGGTGTTGGTGCTGGAAGCCAGGTGGACGCCGCCACGGTTCTCCAGGGCGATGGGGTAGCCCATGGTGGAACCCAGGTGAGCCATCACACTGGCGGGCCCGGCGAAGGATCCAAGCCCGACTGCGGTGATGGACTTGGCAGCGGCCATGGCCGCAATGGCGGCCTCGGCGTCGTCTCCTGTGTTGGAGTCCAGGGTCAGGCGCAAGTTCTCGATGTCATGGTTGAGCGCGTCATGGAGCGGGCTGCGGTGTTCGCCGTGTTCCGTCAGGGTGTCCTCGGTGGAGATCATCACGAGGTACCGCGAGCGTAGTTCCCGCTGGAGATCGGGCCAGCCGCGGTATCCCAGGTGCTGGGCTGTGCGGACCACCGTGGAGTTGTTGACGTCTGCCCGCTGGGCAATCTCGGCAATGTCGGCGTACGAGGAGAGTTGCGGATTGCGGGTGATGACATCCACTACCCGGCTCTGGGCTTTGGACAGCGGCACGTCCGGAAGGGCGTCGCCGAGCCATGCCGGGGAAACACTTCCGGAGCCCGGGGCGCCGGCGGCGCCGGCATCAAAATCGACCGCATTGGTGTTCAAGTCCGGACCTCTTCTGTAATGCACATCACTCTGCAAGGCTGATTGCATCAAATCTACTATGCAATTCTGTTTGCGAAAAGGTTTTTTGGTTTCCGGCTTGTAAAACCTCATTGTGGTCAGCGCCTAACAGGGCCACGATGAGCGTATGGATGCTGAAACACCTCAGGTTGAGGACACGAAGGACATGGAGTTGAGCCTTCCCGAGGCTTTCCTTCTTTTGGCGACGAACGACGCGGACGGCGATCCCGAAGTGCCGGCCTACATTCTCAGGACCACGTTGGCGGGCGCAATACTGGCCGAACTGGAAGTCGTCGGCGCGGTCGGGCTGCAGGGGAAGCACGTCGGCGCTACCGGCGCCGCGCTGCAAACGGACTTCGAACACCAGTTGGAGCTCATCCGTCACAAGTCCCGGCCGCACACTCCCAAGCGCTGGGTGTCCATGCTGGAGGGCCGCGCTGAAGTGCAGCGCGTGTACGAGGGGATGGCCTCCCGTGGCATCGTCGATCACGTTGGTGAAAAGCACCTGGGCGTGTTCACGACCGTGCGGTATCCGGAGAAGGACCACGCGCCTGAGGCGGCCATCCGGCAGAAGGTCCAGGCCGCCCTCGGACTTAAGCCGTCAGTTGCAACGCCGCCCGAGACCGAGGCGCCCGAAGTGGAGCCCGCAGACTCGAAACCGACGGATGCGAGGACCGAGGCCCTTATCGCCCTGCTTGAAGCGGCCGGGCTGCTCGACAGAATGTTTCCGGAGGCTGACCGGGACCTGCCCAGAAGCCTGGCAAAGGACTACTGGCCGGCCCGTGCTGTGGCGGACGAACTGCGCATGATCAGGATGGCGGAGGCAGAAGCAATGACCTAGGTCCGCCCTACCCGCCGGCGGGCTGGAACAGCTCCACCACGTTGCCGGCCGGATCCACCAGCAGGATCTGCTGACCGCCGGGGCCTTTGACGATGTCGTTTCGGAACGTGACGCCCGCGGCGCGCAGCCGGTCCACTTCGGCCGCGATGTCGCCCACGATGAGGTGGATCCGGTTCCATCCGCCGGGTGCCGGCACGGCTCCGTCCGGCATCGGCCGGCCTGCCGAACTGGCCGGCCCGCTCAGCAGGAGCCTCAGCTGGCCCCGGGCGACGTCGGCGAACGCCGGTGCAGCGCTCATCCTGAGGGTGAATCCGAGGTGCTTGGTGTAGAAGTCGACCGCCGCCTCGACGTCGTCAACCATGTAACGGACGCTGACCATGTCCGAGTTGTCGTTGGGCATTTTCTGGCTCCTTTCCGAGCTGGCACCCTTCCACCATTGTTCGGCAGCCGGTTGGTTGGCGCTACCCAGGCGCGGTGCGTTGTGGTGCGGAAAACCAGTCGGGCTCCGTGGCGCCGTCCGGCGTGTCATAGACCGATCCACAGACGGGCATAGACTTGTAGCGTTTCCGCAGGAATCGCGGACCTGTGAGATCCCACTGGAGGCATCATGGCCGAGAACGAGGCCCGCAAGACAACCATCGAGGACGTCGCCCGGGCGGCAGGAGTCTCCAGGGCTGCCGTCTCCAAAGTTCTGCGCAACGCCTACGGCGTGAGTCCCGCAATGAAGCTCCGCGTGGACAAGGCCATCGAGGAACTCAACTATCGGCCCAGCGTCGCCGCCCGGGCCATGCGCGGGTCGAGCTACACGCTGGGCATCGAGATTCCGGACTTCGGGAACCAGTTTTTTACCAGGGTCCTGAGGGGTGCCTCCCGGGCACTCGCCGGCACCAACTACCAGTTGATCATTGCTCCCGCCGAAGAGGGAATGAGGCAGGGGTACCGTGCCATCGAGGCGCTGCTGGACCAGCGGGTTGACGGGCTCATAGCCGTCTCGCCGCTGGTCAGCCAGGAGTGGCTTGAACGCGCGGCCGTGCAGACTCCCATCGTGATGTTCGGCCGTCACGATGAGTCGCCCTACTACGACACGGTCGCGGGTGACGACTCGGCAGGGACGGCGGCCCTGATGCAGCATTTGTTCGACCTAGGCCACCAGCGCATCGCGCACCTGACGATCAACGCCCTCTCCAGCGCGGCCCGGTCGCCCCATGACATCAGGCTCACCACCTACGAAAAGTGCATGGTGGACGCCGGCCTGGCCGGCAACATCCGCGTGATCCGCTGCGGTGAAGGATTGGATCCGTCCTATGAGGCGGCCAGGGACATGCTGGACGAGGGACCGGCCCCGACGGCGATCGTGGCCGGCCATGACGAGCTGGCCCTCGGCGCCCTTCGCGCAGTGATGGAACGGGGCCTGCCCATCTCGGTTGCCGGGTACGACGACGTTCCGCTCGCAGGGCACCCCCTGGTGTCGCTCACATCCGTCAGTCAGCCGGGTGAAGACATGGGGGCGCGGGCCGTGGAAATGCTCCTGGAGCGGCTGGCCGGACGGGACGTCGCTGAGCATGAGACGTACGCGCCTGAGTTGCGGCCCCGGAAAACCACGTATCCACCTGCCAGGGAGTCCTGACAGCGGGCCCGCCTACGCCACGGAACCGGACGGGTGGATGGTCCACCCGCCCGTCGTCACGGAATGCGTCACCAGGCACGGGCCGGCGGCGCGGTGGCCCGCCATGGCGAGGGTAGTTCCCGCCGGCACGTCCACATGCGTCACGGCCGGATCAGCGTGGATGGTGATTTCACCCTGGGGGACCGGGATCACGGCCGCCGCCCACGCAAGGGATCCCAGCGCGGGCCGGACGCGGAACTCAGCCCAGCCGTCCTCGGTGGGTTCGGCTCCCAGCACAATCTGCGGAAGCAGCGCGGCAGGCCCTGAACTCCAGGCATGGCAGAGGCTCTTGCCGAAGGGCCGCCCATACATTTCGTAGCTGCCCTCGCCCGGTGATGCGAACTCCTCCCAAAAGCTGCGGGCACCGGCGTCGAGCATTCCTCCCCAGAGTTCCCGAACGCGGGCGACGGCGGTCTCGGCTTCCCCGGTCATCGCCAATGCGCGCAGCGCAAAGCTGGTCATGAAGGGTGTCCCGGCCCGGTGGGTGCCCAGAAGCGAGGCACGAACTCCCGCTCCGGGCCTGCCCTGTGAGAGTCCGCTCAGGACGGCAAGCATGTTGGCGTACGGGGAGGAGATCGAATCCCCGTCGAAATATTCGCGCCACCCCTGGGCATCTTCGTCCCATGCGTGCTCCATGAGGGTCTCGCGCAGCGTCTCGGCGAGGGCGGCCCAGCGGCGGCTGCCGTCGTGTCCGGCTTGGGCAAGGACGTCGGCGGCACTCCGGAGTGCCCAGAACCACAGCACCTGGAGGGGAGTGAAGGTCCGTCCAGGCTCAATCGAGACGCCCCAGTCGATGAACACGCCGCCGTCGGACGCGTCGGCGAACGAGTCAGGCTCGTCGCCCGGCCGGAAAGTCCCGTCCTTGCCACAATGCCCCGCCAGGTACTCGGTGAAACGGTGGATTTGATGCTTCTCCCTCGCCACATACTCGGCGTCGCCGAAGAACCGTACGTACGAAGCTGTATTGATCAGCCACCACAGGGAGTAGTCGGAGATGCCGTTGATGAATCCGTGCCGCGGCTGGCCCAAAGCCACCAGTCCGTCCCGGACTATCCCGGCGTCGGCAAAGGCATATGCGTTGGAGAGCGTGTTAAGGGCCTGATCACCCATCCACGGCATCCGGTCCCGCTTGATGCCGTCCAACATCAGCCCGTTCATGCAGAGCCGGAGGGTGTAGGCGCTGACATCCCAGATGCGATTGATCTTTTCGTCTGAACAGACAAACGCGCCGCGGCGCGGGACGGGGTGGGCTGATGCCTCGACCGTGACGTCGTGGACCGTTGCGCCACGGACAACGACGTGGCGGAAGCCGAGTTCATGGACCGTCGTCCAGCGCCCGTCCGCCAGCTGAACCACGTCGCGCCGGGATTCGCTGTCCGCGTCCGGTGACAGGGCCTCCTCGACCGATTCGCCGGTGGAAATCCCTGGCACACCCTCGCAGCTGACGACAGGGCGTCCGAGCACCGGAGCGCTCAGGGAAAAGAGGTTCCAGTCCCCGCCGGAACCGGCCGGGTGCGGCCGCACTTCCGCCACGGGCGTGTTTTCGAGGTGCGGCGGAACACCCGCACCTCCCGGGCGTTCGACGGCGGGACTCCAGTGTTGTGCCTCGTCGGCGCCGTTCCTGTGCCCGGTTTGCGCTTCCCACCGAGCTGCCGGGGGCAGCAGATGGCCGTCCAGCACGGCGAAGGTTGCAGGCTGTCCTTCGCGGGCCTGCACCTTCACCAGCAGCCGTCGTGAGCCGGCAGGCAAACGAACGGAGTAGTCACCCTCTGCGGTCCTCGCTGTGGAGGCAAGCTCTCCGTCGACCACGCAGGCGAGCGCGTCGTTGCTCCGCAGGATCATGGTGCCCTCGGCACCGCATAACGGTGTACGGAAGAGCGCCTGGTGGTGGATCAGGCCGTAATTCCGCGCGTAGTGGACGTGCTTGTTGGCAGCGAAGCCGTCGTGAACGAGCCGGTCGAGGAGGCCCAGCTCGTACTGGCCGCGGACGTAAAGCCATGCGGTGCCGGGGCCCGCGTTGGGCGAGGGAGCATCCGGAAGCGCGTCGGCGGAACCAGCGCGTGCGGCTGCCCTGACATCCGCTGCGGAGAGTGGGCGGAAGGAATGCAGCATCAGCGGTTCGGTCATCCTGGGTTCTCCTCCTGGGAGCTCGCTCCGGGCTACCAGACGATGACCCGGGACAAACGTAGAGCGATCTACACTATAGTCGAGGCAGTCCGGCAGGCAAGGGGGGCATTCACTTTTTGAATGATCCGCCACAGCCCTTGCGCCTCAAATGTGATCTGGCTAATATCAAACGTAGATCGCTCTACACAGCCGATATCCGGCTGGAGCGAAGGCCAGAAGGTTTGAAACGTTCCACAAGGCGGCAGTGAAGCCGCCTCGAACCCAGGAGATACGAATGAAGAGCTTTACTCGGCGCTTGGCGCCAGCGGCCGCCGGGGCTATGGCCCTGGGACTGGCACTCACTGGCTGCTCCGGCAGCAGCGGGAACGCCAACCAGACCACCATCACGTGGCTGGTGGACAACGGCGAGAGCACCGTCTCAGCCGCAGAACAGATCGTTGAGGACTTCCAGGCGGCCAACCCCGGCATCAAAGTGGATCTGGAGACCCGGCCGCAGGGCGGAGACGGGGACAACCTGATAAAGACCCGCCTTTCCACCGGCGACATGACGGACGTGTTCTCCTACAACACCGGCTCGCTGTTCCAGCAGATCAGCCCGCAGCAGAACCTCACCCCCATCACCAACGAGCCGTACATTGCCAAGGTGTCCGAGACGTTCAAACCGACCGTAACGGCGGGCAGCGACATCTATGGCGTTCCGGTCGGAACCGGCTTTGCGGGTGCCGTGCTGTACAACAAGAAGGTCTACGAGAAGCTCGGACTGTCCGTTCCGAAGACCTGGGACCAGTTCATGGAGAACAGCCGGAAAATCAAGGACTCCGGTGTCGCTCCGATCCTGCAGAGCTACCAGGCCACCTGGTCGTCCCAGCTGTTTGTCCTCGGCGATTTCGCCAACGTAGCCAAGGCTTCGCCGAACTTCGCCGCTGACTACACAGCCAACAAGACCAAGTACTCCACTGATCCGGCAGCCTTCAAGGGCTTCCAGCACCAGGAGGAGGCAGCGAAGGCGGGCCTGTTCAACGAGGACTTCGCCTCGACCACGTATGAGGAGGCGCTGCAGAAGCTCGTGGACGGCGAAGGGGCGCAGTACCCGATCCTCAGCAGCTCCCTGACGGCGATCCAGCTCACCTTCCCGGAAAAGATCAATGACATCGGATTGTTTCCGCTTCCCGGCGACGACGCCTCCAAGAACGCCCTGACCGTGTGGCTGCCCGGCGGTGCCTACACGCCGAAGACCAGCAAGCATCCCGAGGAAGCCAAGAAACTGCTGGCCTTCATTGCCAGCAAGGCGGGCTGCGACGCGGTGACGAAGGCGGTTGGCGTCAGCGGACCGTATCTCGTGGACGACTGCGAACTTCCGGCTGAAGTACCCGCTGCGGTCAAGGACATGCTTCCGTACTTCGAGGACCCGGCGAAGAACAGCCCTGCCCTCGAGTTCCTTTCTCCCGTCAAGGGCCCTTCGCTTGAGCAGATCACCGTTGAGGTCGGTTCCGGTATCCGTTCCGCGAAGGACGGCGCTGCCCTCTATGACGAGGACGTCACCAAGCAGGCCAAGCAGTTGAACCTGCCCGGCTGGAACTGATCCCAGGACCCCCTGCCGTCCGGGCCGCGACCCGGCCCGGACGGCGATCGGAGACTCACCACCATGACTACACATACGACCATGACGACGCCCAGCGTCCGTCCGCGCCAAATCACCGACGCCCCCCGGCGTCGTCGGGGCCGATCGGCTTATCCGTACTGGTTCTACCTGCCGGCAGCGGTGATCTACACCGTCCTGTTCCTTGTCCCCACCGTGGCGTCGTTCTTCTTCAGCTTCACCCGCTGGTCGCTGTTCGATTTCACCTTCATCGGCCTGGACAACTTCGTTCAGTTCTTCAAGGAACCTGCCCTCATCAAGGGACTCGTCAACACCTTCATCTACGGCGTGGTGACTTCGGGACTCAAAGTGGTGCTGGGCATGCTCCTCGGGGTCCTGCTGACGTCGCAGATTATCGCCCGCGGCTTCCTGCGCTCGGTTCTGTTTTTCCCGGTGCTGCTGTCCAGCATTGGCGTCGGCATGGTCTTCACGGTGCTCATGGACCCGAACAATGGCCTGATCAACGATGCCCTGGCCCTCTTCGGTATCGACGGGCCCAAATGGCTCACCGATCCGGCCTGGGCCCTGATGTCCGTGGCGCTGGTGGACGTCTGGAAAGGCGTTGGCCTGGCCACTGTCATTTACATCGCCGGCATCGTTTCGATTCCCGCCGAGTACTTCGAAGCAGCCAAGGTGGACGGGGCGAGCTCCTTCAAGAGCTTCTGGAACATCACACTGCCCCTGGCCCGTCCCGCCACGGCAACTGTGATCATCCTGTCCCTGATCGGGGGCCTGCGCTCGTTTGACCTCATCTGGGCCATGACGAAGGGTGGTCCGGGCTTCACGTCCGACGTCATCGCGTCCGTCATCTACAAGCAGTACCAGGCCGGGTTCTACGGCCTCTCCACGGCCGGCAACGTGGTGCTCTTCCTTATCGTCACGGCGATCGTCGTGCCCCTCTCCATGTTCCTGAACCGCAAGGAGGTCGAACAGTGACCGCCATCAAACGCTATGCCGCGGGGATCCTCGCCATTGGTGTCTCACTCATCGTTTTCGTTGTCCCGCTCCTCTTCATGGTGCTCACGGCGCTGAAGGACCGGCGCGAAGCGTCAAAACTCGAGTTCACCTGGCCCACGCAGATCCATTTCTGGGAAAACTTCCAGGAGGTTGTGTCCAAACGCAACTTCATGCTCGTTACGGCGTTCATCAACAGCACCATCCTGACCGTTGTCAGTGTCGCGGTGCTGGTGGTGCTGGCCGCGATGGTGGCCTGGGTCCTGCAGCGACGCAAGTCGCGCTGGAACGGGGTAGTGAACTTCCTGATCCTGTCCGGCCTCATCATCCCGCCCGCCGTCGTGCCCACCATCTGGGTGCTGCAGTCACTCGGCCTCTTCAAGACCCTCCCGGGCCTGATCCTGATCGAGGTGGCGTTCGGTCTGTCCTTCTGCGTGATGCTGTTCCGTGCCTTCATCGCCGGCATCCCCAAGGAACTGGACGAAGCCGCCGTGATTGACGGGTGCGGTCCGGTCCGCCTGTTCTTCCGTGTGATCTTCCCGCTGCTGCGCTCGGTCATGGTCACGGTGATCGTGGTGCAGTCGGTGGCCGTCTTCAACGACTTCCAGCACCCGCTGTACTTCCTTCCCGGAGATGCGAATGCCACCGTGCAGCTGACCCTGTTCAACTTCCAGAGCCAGTTCGCCACAAGCTACAACCTGCTGTTCATGAACATCCTGCTCATCACCATCCCGCCCCTGATCATGTACATGTTCTTCAACCGCCAGATCGTTGCCGGCATGACCGCCGGCGCGGTCAAGGGCTGAATGTACGTCACGACTTTCCCTAGGAGCTCCATGACTGCCCCCGTGCAGGCCGAAGTATTCATCCAGCCCATCACTTTTGAACACCTGCCCGGAGCCCTTGGCATCGGCACGGCAACGCCCCGTCTCTCCTGGAAAGCCAGCGCCCCTGCCGGCTGGCAACAGGCCGCCTACCAGTTGTCCATTCAAACCGGCGGGACCGTATGGACCGGCGAGCAGACGGCGTCGACAGACTCCGTTCTCCTCGACTGGCCGGCCGCGCCCCTGTCCTCCGGCGTCAAGGCGGAGGTCCGCGTCCGCGTCTGGGGCGACGCAAACGGCGAGCCGAGCGCCTGGAGCGAAGCAGCCGTCGTCGAACCGGGCCTTCTGCGGCCTGCCGACTGGACCGCCGTCGCAGTCGCGCCGGACTGGGACGAAGACCCGGATTCCGACCGCCGCCCGCCGCTCCTTCGCCGTGGGTTCCGTCTGGCGCGGCCCGTGGCATCGGCCCGGCTCTACGTCACCGCCCACGGTCTGTATGAAGTGGAAATCAACGGGCAACGCGTCGGCAACGATGCACTGTCGCCGGGGTGGACCGTCTATGGTCAGCGCCTCCGCTACTACACCTATGACGTGACTGAACAGCTCGCTGAAGGAGACAACGCGATCGGTGCGTGGCTGGCCGACGGCTGGTACCGCGGGCGCATCGGCTTCCACGGCGGGCACCGCAACCTTTACGGCGACAAGGCCGCGCTGCTGGCCCAAGTTCACGTGACGCACGACGACGGTTCGGTCACCGTGATAGGTACGGACACGGAGTGGCGGGCTGCCTACGGTCCGATCCGCTTCACCGGGCTTTACGAAGGCGAGGAGTACGACGCCCGCGAGCTTCCCGACGGATGGAGCAGGCCGGGCTTTGACGATTCCGGGTGGTCGCAGGTCCGGGCTGTAGCGCGGGACCCGCAAACCCTGGTTGCCCCCGAAGGTCCGCCGGTCCGCTGCACCCAGGAAGTGCGGCCCGTTTCCGTTACCGAAGCGCCCTCCGGCAAACTCATACTGGATTTCGGGCAAAACCTTGTGGGCCGCCTCCGGATCACCGTGGAAGGCACAGCGGGGCACACTGTGACGCTGCGCCATGCGGAAGTCCTCCAGGACGGCGAAATCTATACCCGGCCATTGCGCGGGGCCACCGCCACCGACCGCTTCACCCTGGCAGGGGCAGGCACCGAAACGTGGGAGCCCCGTTTCACGATCCACGGCTTCCGCTATGCCGAAGTGGACGGCTGGACCGGCGGCGACCCGCTGGACCGCATCGTGGCACGCGTGTATCACACGGACATGGAACGGACCGGGTGGTTCGAATGCTCAAACCCCGACATCAACCGCCTCCATGAGAACGTCCTGTGGAGCATGCGCGGGAACTTCGTGGACATCCCCACCGACTGCCCCCAGCGTGATGAACGGCTTGGCTGGACAGGGGATATCCAGGTCTTCGCCCCGACAGGAAGCTTCCTCTACGACTGCTCGGGCATGTTGTCGTCCTGGCTCAAGGACCTGGCAGCGGAGCAGCTTGATGACGGAACCGTCCCCTGGTATGTCCCCTTTATCCCCGGCGGAGACTACTGGACTCCGCTGCGGCCGGGGGCAGTATGGGGCGATGTCGCTGTGCTGACCCCGTGGACGCTGTACGAGCGTTTCGGTGACGCGGGCGTGCTGGCCACACAGTACAAGAGTGCCAAGGACTGGGTGGACCTCGTCGAGCGTCTCGCGGGCCCCGGAAGGCTGTGGGAAAACGGCCAGCAGCTGGGGGACTGGTTGGACCCCACGGCTCCGCCGGAAGACGCCACCCGCGCCATGACCGACCCCTACCTCGTGGCCACCGCATATTTTGCCCGCTCAGCCGAGCACCTGGCCAAGGCAGCCGGGGTCCTGGGCAAGCCCGACGACGAACGCTACTACGCCGCGTTGGCCCGCGACGTTGCACTGGCATTTTCCAAGGCCTACGTCCACGACGACGGCATCATGGCCTCCGATGCCCAGACGGCTTACGCGCTCGCTTTGGTCTTCGGCCTCATTCAGGATGACACGGCCCGGGCCGCGGCCGGCCGCCGCCTGGGCGAACTCGTACGGAATAACGGACACCGCGTGGGCACCGGATTTGCCGGAACTCCGGTTGTCTCGGAGGCGCTCACGCTCGCAGGAGAGAAGGACGCTGCCTACGGGCTGCTCCTCGAGCGGGAGTGTCCCTCGTGGCTCTACCAGCTGGACCAGGGCGGAACCACCATCTGGGAACGCTGGGACTCCATGCTGCCGGACGGAACGGTCCACCCCGGCGAAATGACGTCGTTCAACCACTACGCCCTCGGGGCAGTGGCCGACTGGATGCACCGGGTGGTCGCGGGAATCGCGCCGCTCGAACCGGGGTACAGGCGGATCCTCTTCAAGCCGTTGCCCGGCGGGGGGCTGACGCATGCGTCCGCCCGTCACGAGAGCCCCTATGGACCAGCGGCGATCTCGTGGCGGATCCTTGATGACGGCGCCCTCGAAGCCGAGGTTGTGGTGCCCACAGGCGCAACGGCGAGGCTCGAACTTCCCGGTGCGGAACCCGTGGAGCTCGGCCCGGGCCTGCACACGCGATCGGCACCCCTTTTGGAGGGAAGCCTCCGGCGTTAGGATGCCGTGTGACTTCCACCCACGGCTACGCGGACAACAACGGCCTTCGCATGTACTACGAGGTGCACGGGGAGGCGGTGGCCGGCCGGCCGCCGCTTCTCCTCATCCCGGGCGGCGGCTCCACGATCGGCACCAACTTCGGCGAACTCATCCCGGTGCTGGCCGACCACCGCCAGGTGATTGCCGTCGAGGAGGAGGGCCACGGCCGCACCCGTCCCACCGACCGCCCGCTCACTGCCGAAAACTCCGCCGGCGACATCCTCGCCGTTCTGGAACAGCTCTCCGTTGAAACCGCGGACGTGCTGGGATTCAGCGCCGGCGGGCACACCGCCGTCGCCCTGGCACTCGCGCGTCCCGCCGCTGTCCGGCGCCTGGTCCTCGCCTCCACCTTCGTAAGCCGCGATGCCGTCCCTGCCGAGTTCTGGGACGGCATGGCGAAGGCCACCCTGGACGACATGCCCGACACCTACAAGGACGCCGACCGGCTCCTCAACCCGGAACCCGGCCATCTGGAACGGCTTTTCGAACTGGACCGCCGGCGCATCCTGGACTTCCCCGGATGGTCGGACCACGAACTGGGCACCATCACCGCGCCCGCGCTGGTGGTGAGCGGCGACCGGGACATCGTCACCGCCGAGTACGCCGCGCGGATGGCCGGCATGATCCCGGGTGCCAGGCTGCTGGTCGTCCCCGGCGGCCACGGCGACTACCTCGGCGAGCAGGCCGCCAGCAGCGGTGACCTGCGGACGATGCACGCCACCGTCCCGTTATTGCTGCGGTTCCTTAGCGGGTAGGGCCACACATGTCCGTTCGCGCTCACGGATTGTCGAGCGTTATTTCAGTGTGGATGATCACCGCGGAGCACTGGAATTGCGCGCTGCAGGTTTGCAGGTAAACCGACGCTGCGGCGGCACCCTCGTTGAACGCCATCACGGTTGGGACCACCCGGATGGTGACTGTCTGGGTCTGTTTGGTGCAGCTGAGCTGATCGTTCCCGCCGCCGCCTGCGATACGACCGTCGCTGACCCTTTGGGTGATCTGGACAACGGGTATTGCCATGACCAGGGCGGGGTCGGTGTCGCACACGAAGGTGACCGGAACATCCACTGCCGCGCCGTCGGCGACGAGGACTCCCGGGCCCGCGCTCACCAGCGTGGCGGGGGCTGCTTGCGCGGGGGTGGCCATGGCCACGAGGGTTGCGGCAAGAGCGGCGGCGAGGCAGCTTCTGGTGCCTAACATCAGGTTCTCCCTTGAATGGAAGCGTGGCGTCCTGCGTTCCGCATTGTCGGCCAGTGCGGTGACTGGGCGTCTTGTAGGTACGGGGCGAAGCCCCTGACGGCAGCGCCGTTCCGGGCGCCGCCTGATGCGGCCGAAAGTCCGGTTGGCCGTAGATTACCCACTACCCGCCTGCGAGACAACGGTTAACGCAAACGGGCGACGGCGGGAGGTCCCGCCGTCGCCCGTTCCCGGCATTAGCCGTGGTTGTACATGATGTGTTTGGTGCGGGAGAAGTCTTCGAGGGCGTAGGCGGAGAGGTCCCGGCCGTAGCCGGAGCCCTTGAAGCCGCCCCAGGGCATTTCGTTGGCGATGACCAGGTGGGAGTTGACCCAGACGGTGCCGAAGTCGAGCCGTCGGGGGACGGAGAGGGCGCGGGCGGCGTTGGTGGACCAGACCGAGGCCGCGAGGCCGTACACGGTTTCGTTGGCGCGGGTGATGGCTTCCTCGTCGGTGCTGAAGGTTTCCACCGATACCACCGGGCCGAAGATTTCGGTGCTGGTGATCGCGGCGCCGGCGGGCACGTCGGTCACCACGGTGGGTTCGATGAAGTAGCCGGGGCCCTCGATGGCGTTGCCGCCGACGGCGATGGTCAGGCCGTCGTTGCGGACGTCCTGGAGGGCGGCGAGGACCCTGTCGTAATGGGCTTTGGAGATCATGGAGCCGATTTCGACGTCGCCCGCGCCGGGGGTGCCGACGGTGATTTCGCTGACCTCCCGGACGAGCAGTTCGGTGAACTTCGCGGCGACTGATTCGTGGACGAGGACCCGGCAGGCGGAGCCGCATTCCTGCCCGCCGTTCCAGAATCCGGCGGAGCGGACGCCTTTGGCGGCGGCTTCGAGGTCGGCGTCGTCGAAGACGACCACGGGTGCTTTGCCGCCGAGTTCCAGGTGGACGCGTTTGACGGTGTTCGCTGCGCTGGCGGCGACCTGCTGGCCGCTGCCGACGCTGCCGGTGATGGCGACGAGGTCCACGTCGGGGTGTTCGGAGATCCGGTGTCCTGTCACGCGGCCGGAGCCGGTGACGATGTTGAGGACACCGGCGGGGATTTCGGCGGCGATGAGTTCGGCGAGTTTGAGCGTGCTCAGGGGTGTCTGCTCGGAGGGTTTGAGGACCAGGGTGTTCCCGGCGCCGAGGATCGGTGCGATTTTCCAGGCGGCCATCAGCAGCGGGTAGTTCCACGGGGTGATGACGCCGACGACTCCGACGGGTTCGCGGAGGATCACGGAGGTGTGGTTTTCCGCGTAGTCGCCCGCGCCGGGGGTGTTGAAGGTGCGGGCGGCGCCGGCGGAGAACCGGAAGGTGTCGATCGCGCTGGAGATGTCGTCTTCGGCCACGGCACCGGGTTTGCCGGTGTTCGCCGCTTCCAGGGTTTCGAGGAGTCCGCGGTTGGCCTCGATGATGTCCGCGATGCGGAGCAGGACCGCGGAACGGTCCTGGGGAGTCTTTGCTGCCCAGCCGGCCTTGGCCGCGAGGGCAGCCGCGACCGCGGCGTCGACGTCCTCCACGGACCCGCCCGGGACCTGCATCAGGACCTCTTCGGTGGCCGGGTTCACCACCTCGACCGTTGCGTCCGAGGTGGAGGGGATGAACTCCCCGCCGATGAACTGGCCGAACGGCGGCAGCGACGCCGCGGGCGCGGCTGCCGCCCTGCGGACGGTGAACAATGCTGTGTCTGTGGCGGTCATGGTTTTCCTGGAGTCCTGTCTCTTACTTCTGGTTCAGGGCGGTAAGGGCGTTCTTGACCCGGGCGAGGTCCGCGTCGTTGAGGTCGGCCGTGGGGCGGCGGGGTGAGCCGGCGGGCAGGCCCTGCAGGGTCAGCCCGGCTTTGACGGACGGGATGAACGGGACGGAGAGGAGCGCGTCGATGACGGGGTAGAGCTGCTTCCACAGTTTCAGGGCGCCGGCGAGGTCGCCCTCGGCGATGCGGCGGCTGACGGCGACGATTTCGTTGGGGACGACGTTCGCGGTGCCCGCCATCACGCCGGCGGCGCCTTCGGCCAGGGCGCTGTAGAGGTAGGCGTCCCAGCCGATGAAGGTGCCGATGACGTCGCTGTGGTGGTGGATCAGCTGCAGTGCCTGTTCCCAGTTCGCGGACGAGTCCTTGATGTACAGGATGTTCTCCACGTCCTCGGCCAGGGAGCGGACGGTGGCCGGGTCCAGGTTGACCCCGGTGACGGCCGGGATGTTGTAGAGCATCACCGGGATGCTCACCGAGCGGGCGACGTCCTTGATGTAGGTGACGGTCTCTTCCAGGGAGAGCGGCTCGTAGTAGGGCGTGATCAGCATGAGCACGTCCGCGCCCGCCTTCTCGGCGGCCTGGGAGAGGCGGATGGCTTCGGCGGTGGAGGTGGCGCCGGTGTTGGCGATGACCGGGACACGGCCGGCCGCCTGCTCGATGACCGTGTTGATCAGGAGCAGTCGCTCCTCCGAGGACAAAGCGCCGACCTCGCCGGTCGATCCGGCCGCGACGACGCCGTCCACGCCGGCGTCGATGGAGCGGTCAACGATCCGCCGCAGGGTATCGACGTCGATGGTTTCGTCCTGGTTGAACGGGGTGGACAGGGCGGTGAGGACGCCTTTGAGTTGCGTTGTCATGGTGGGTTGTTCTCCTTGGTGGTGTTGGTTCGAGGGCGGGCGCAGGGGCCGGATCAGGTGCCTGCGGCCAGGCGCAGGGTGGGGGCAGCGGCCCGCTGCTTATCGGTGGCGAGCAGGCTGGCGGCTTCCTGGGCTGCGGAGAAGCCGGTGGTGATGGAGCTTTCGGTGTAGAGGGTGCCGAGGAAGTCTCCGGCCAGGAACACCCGGTCCGTGCCGCGCATGAGCGTGGACTGGAGCTTGGCCCGGCCGGGGAAGCAGTACGGGGACGCGACCTTCCAGCGGTCCGTTTTGGCTTCGACGACGCTGTCGGCGAAGCCGTGGCCGAGGACCTGGTCCAGGTCGGCCAGGTGGGTTGCGATCACTTCCTCATCGCTCTTCTCCAGCAGCGCCTTGCCCAGGGCGGCCGGGGAGAACGTCATAAAGGACCCGCCGGGCTTCCGCACGGATTCGGAACCACGGACGATGCTCGCCTGGTTCAGGGCGATCGCGAACGAACGCTTCGGGGCGGCGATGGCGTAGATGTCATCCCAGGGCTTGGCCGTTGTCTCGTTGGTCAGGAACGCGGTGCTGACGTGCGGGCCGTACTTGATCTGGGACAGGGCGCCGCGCAGGTCTTCCGGGAGGTCCACGCCGATCTTGTGCGAGACATCAGCGGTGGTCGCCAGGACCACGGCGCGGGCCTCGACTTCACGGTCCACACCGCCCTGGCTGTAGCGGACCAGCACGGAGTTCTTCCGGTGGATCACTTCCTGCACCGTGGCGCCGAGCTGGACACGGTCCCCGAGGGCGGCCGCGATGGACTCGGTCAGGGTGGAAGGGCCGCCCACGATGCCCTGGCTCAGGCCCTGCCCGATGCCCAGGACCAGGCTGAAGTACCCGATGCCGGCGCCGGCGGAGATCTGGTCCATGTCCCCGGCCGAGCGGGTGACGGTGGTCTTGAACAGTGCCGCCGCGTCCTCGGACAGGTTTCCGATGAAGTCCTGGAATGAGCTGTCGTTCTCGAAGTCATAGATGCGCTGCTGCCGCATCGCACCGGATTCACCCGAACGCTTCCGCACCACACCGGTGTACTTGGCGACGCCGGCAACGACCTTCATTCCAGCCTTCAGGGTGTCGATCCGCGAGGTCAGGGACATCGGGATGCGGAACGGATAGGTGGCGATGTGCCCTTCGCGGATGAACTTCCCGTTCATGGACAGGGCCTGCAGGGAACCGGGGATCTGGACGGCCGTCACGCCGACTTCATTGAGCAAGGCGTCCGTGGAGGAACCGGCCCCGGCGAAGACGTGGCCGCCCCAGTTCAACCAGTACGCGCCCCGCCGCTCCGAGCGGATCCGCCCGCCCACACGCCCGGCTGATTCCAGCACCACGGAATCCCAGTGCCGCAGCCTCCAGGCCGCCGATAGTCCGGCGAGGCCGCCACCGACAATAACTACGTCTTTCATGATCTTCCTTCTTTATGGCGGATCCGTCACCCCCGTTCGCGGCGTCACGGCCGAGTGGGGTGTGAGTGTGAGTGTGAGGTTACGTTTGTGTGCTGCTTACTTCGCTGGCCAGGGGCGTCGATGGCCGTGGCCGGAAGTTGATGTAGGTCACATCTAAAAGATACATCATTGTATGATTAATGCAATAGCCTTTTGGGCGTGAGGTTGCTTGGCGGAACGGTTGGGCCTTGCGCGCGGCTCTTAGTGCGCGTAGCCTGCAGCCGCCTCGGTGAGGGTCTTCCCCTTCGTTTCCGGAGCCAGCCACTGGGAGAGCGCTGCGCCGACGAAGGCGACTCCGGCGGCGATCAGCATGGTGGGGCCGGCGCCGAGGCTCTCCATCGACATCGGGAGGAGGAAGATGCCGATGCCTGCTCCGACCCTGCTGACGGCGGCCGCGAAGCCTGTTCCGATTCCGCGGATCTCGGTCGGGAGGACCTCGCCCGGGTAGACGTTGGTCAACGTGTTGTACCCCGCGTTGAAGAACGAGAAGACCAGGAAGAGGATGAGCACAACGAGCGCCGGCGCGCCGGCCCACAGTCCGATAATCGCGAGGACGGCGGCGCACAGCCACTGCGGCGGGACGGTCAGCGTGCGGCGGCCGACCTTTTCGATCAACAGGAACGTGACCACGACCCCGGCCAGGGCGACGGCGGAGAGGCCGACTCCGCCAGCGAGTCCGCCTGCGAGGCCGTACTGCTGCAACACGCTGTCGGCAAAGGTGGCGATGGCGAAGTACGGTGTCACGGCACAGAACCAGAACGCGGAGATGAACAGTGTGGAGCGCCAGTACTGCTTGGAGAACAGCATCCCGAAGCTGCCCTTGCGGACGTCTTCGTGCTGGACGTCGTCGAGCGCGTCGTCGGGCATGTACTTGGCGGCGAGGGCGCGGGCCTCGTCCTTGCGGCCCACGCTCCACAGCCAGCGCGGTGACTCCGGCATGCCGAGCCGGGCGAGGAACAGGACCACCGCGATGAAGGTGCTCGTCCCCAGGATGAAGTGCCAGCTCAGGTCGGTGTACTCATTCAGCAGATGGCCGATGACGAAGGCGATCATAAAGCCGGCGTACCAGGCGATCCCCATCGCGGCCATTAGCCGCCCGCGCAGGTGGGTGGGCGAGAACTCGGCCATCAGGGGCCAACCGACCGCGTACTCGGTACCGATCGCGATGCCCATCAGCAGCCGCACCACAATGAGCAGTATCGGTGAGTCGACGAAGAACTGCATTCCCGACGCGACAGCGAATAGTCCGATGTCGAACATGAAAATCGGCTTGCGGCCCCACTTGTCGGCCGCCCAGCCACCGATCGGTGCGCCAATCAGAATGCCAATCAGTGCGGCAGCGGCGATCAGTCCCTGCCAAAAGGCGGTGAGCTGCAGATCCTCGGCCATCCGTCCCGAGACCGGTCCGATGATGCCGAGGACATAGCCGTCCAGGACCATGCCGCCGATCAAGACGGTGACCATCCTGACCAGGAAGCGTCGCTTATTTACGGCTGACGCGCCCCCTTGATGCCCGATTGCATTATCTATGGCTGACATTTGTCACTCCTGACGATTGGTTGGATGACATGGGTTGTGTCGCGTTCATCAGTGCTCCTGATTCGTCCGCAGTGGGCCGTATCTGTCGTGGGACAGAAGGGTCGCCGACCCCGCTTAACCGGGGCGGGTGCGTATATCGAAAATCTGCTTGGGTACGCGTCTTGTTGATTGAAGAACGTGACCCACACCACTAAAGATACATCATTGTATGATTAATGCAATAGCTTTTTGGGAACCAAAAAACCCGCGTCAAGCTGACGCGGGTTCCGGTGGCCTTCTGGCGCCTATTTCTTGAGGCTGATCAGCTTCCAGGGCAGGCGCGCGGGGCTGCCGGCGGGGGAGACGTCGAGGGAAAGATCGGCCCGCTTCAGGTCTTCTTCCAGAAGCAGCGTGCCGGTTGCGATGCGTGCGTTGTTGGAGGCGATGACCCGGCCGTTGGGTCCGAGCAGGACCACCGCCGGGTCACGGAGCTGAAGCGCCCGGAGGAAGACTCCTTCGAGGTTCGCCAGAGTGAGGTCGCACCCAAGGATGTGGGTCCCTTGGGGGGTGGCGGCGGGGACGCAGAGGGTGATGATGCTGACGTTGATGCCGCCGAAGTCGACGTAGGGACCCACTGCCAGCGGGTGGCCGGCGGCGGAAGGAAGCGTGAACCATTCCCGTCCGGTGTAGTCGTAGTAGTTCAGCGAGTCCGGGTTGAGGTCGTGGGTGACGAAGCGGGGCTCGCCCTTGGGCTGTGCCCGCCACCATTCCAGCCAATGCGGTGCCTCCGGGAGGCTGCCGGGGGCGTAGGCGATCCCGGCGCCGATGATGAGGTCCGAGTGAAGCTTGATGAAGTTCGCCAAGTCCTGCCGCAGGAACAGGTAGTCGCTCCGGCGGGGCACCCCGGACGCAGCTTGTGCCGTTGCGGTGACCGCGCTGGCGACTTCTTCGAGGTCCGCGAAGACTGCGCTGATGCTGGAGGAGACGGTGTCGACCGTCCGTTGGAGGGCCTCGCTTACGGTTTCCACGTCACACACTTCCTTCAGCCTGCATCGTCAGCCTGAGATGCTGCTCGATCAAATATTCCGTTCCGCTCCGGCTGTGATGCTCGGCCGCTGTGGCCGCTGCGTCGGCGTCCCGCTTTCGGATCGCCTCGACGATCGACGCATGCTGTTCGACGAGGTCACCCTCGTTGCCTGGTTGGCCGGGGTCTCCCCACCAAAGGGTCATCAGCTCGGCTTCAAGCTGCAGCGTCGCCGAGGTCAGCCTGCTGGATTGGGAGGCGATGCTGATGGCCACGTGGAACCGGGCGTCCATGCGCCGCCGTGCCCGTTCATCGGCGGTGTCCCGGTGGCGCGTCACCAGTTCTTCCAGATGCTCAACATTTTGAGGGTCTGCGCGGCCGGCGGCCAGCCGGGCGGACATGGATGAGATGGCGGCCGCCAGGTCCCCGAGGTCTCGGAGGGCTTCAGTGCTGGTATCCCGGAGCTTGTGCTGCAGCTGCGTGTCCGTGAGTTCGATCTGCCGGCGGATGACGCTTCCGCCGCTGCGGCCGCGGCTGGTTTCGATGAGGCCCTTGGTCCGGAGGGCGGCAAGGGACTGGCGAAGGGTGATCGGCGAGATGCCCAGCTCTCCGGCAAGGACGGATTCCGTGGGTAGCCGGTCGCCTTCGGTCAGGATGCCCATCAGGATTGCGGTTTCAATCTGGTACGAGACCTGGTCGGCGCGGCCCAGCCCCTCGGGCTCGCTGCCCCGCAGCAGCAACAGAAGATCCAGTGAACGCGTGGACAGCGCCGTGCTCTGCATTCCCGGGGCCCTCCTGCCGGTCCATCCGAAGCGGGAGGCGGCCGCCGTCGGCCGTTCCCTATTACCTTCAATCCTTGCATATTTCCGGTTTTGGGTGAGGGAACGGCCCGCGGCGGGGTAACCGAAGTTCGTAGTATTAAATCGGTGCGGGCCGGAAACGGCGGAGAACAACCTGGATTAGTGCGCTGGCCGTGTTGGGCGCATGGCTCCCGGGAGTCATACCAATGGTTCAGGTGGCCCGTACTCAACGCAAAACGGACGACGGCGGGAGGTCCCGCCGTCGTCCGCCCACCGTCGTCCGCCCGCCTGCTAAGCCGGGATGACTCCCGGCTCGGGCTGCAGTCCCCAAGTCATCTTCCGGATCGCCTCACTCTGGAGACCGCTGAGCGCCGCGAGCTCGTAATCGTCCATGACGCCCAGCCTGCGCGCCGCGGCGAGGAGCTTCAGGCGGCGCCCCTCCAGGTCCGCCTTCGAGGCCTCGAGTGTGGCCAGCTCTGACTTCAACGAACCAATCGCCGCAAGCTGCTGCGCGGGCGGCAACCCTGACGGCGCCAGCTCGTCACTGGACAGGCCGATGGTCCGCACAGCCCAGCGGGACAGCCCTGCGGCCTTGGCGAGGGCGGTGATCTTCAACCCGTCGCACAGCGCCTGTGCGACGTGCTGGTTCAGTCGGATCGAGAGGGCGCGCATGCTGCTGGCATTGAACGAAATCCGCTGCCGGTCCTCGCGGAGGAGCTGACGGAGGCGTTCCGCCTGGACAGCAGCCCGGTCAGCCTTCCGCCGTCCCCGGTAACGGTAGAAGCCGCCGTCGGCCGCGGGTAAATCAACGGGGTGCAGAACGGCCAAATGGCACTCCTCAGGTCGGAAATCCCGCCAGGCGGGCCGGTGTACCTAAAACGCTAGACACAAGAATCCGCCCGCGGAAATACCAATCCTGCGTGGAGCCATAACCAAAAAATGTGGGCGCGGGCCATAAGGGACGCTTATCCGTCCACGCACTTTAGGTCTTATCCAGACGCGCCAGGATTCCCTAGGGTCGAAGGAAGCGAGTACCGCTCCCTCCTGAATCCGTAGGAAGAGACCATGCCTAAATTTGAACCTGCATCACGGGTGTCCCGCATCAAGTCATCCGCCAGCGTGGCCGCCGCGGCCCGCGTGCGAGAGCTGAAGGCGGAAGGGCGCCGGATCCTGGACCTGACAGTCGGGGAGCCGGACTTCGACACCCCGGAACACATTAAAGCGGCCGCCATTGAAGCGATCACCCGCGGGGAAACCAAGTACACGTCCGTCACCGGAACCCCCGCCCTGCAGCAGGCGATCCTCCAGACCCTCGAGCTGCGCACCGGCATCCACTACACCCCCGCCGAGATCACCATCGGCGGCGGCGCCAAACAGGTGATCTTCACCGCCTTCATGGCCACCCTGGACGCCGGCGACGAAGTCGTGGTGCCCGCCCCGTACTGGGTCTCCTACCCGGACATGGTGCTCGCCAACGAGGGCACGCCGGTGATCGTTGCCTGCGGCGAGGAGACGGGATTCAAGCTCACACCCGGGGCACTCGCCGGGGCCCTCACTGAGCGCACCAAATGGGTCATCCTGAACACGCCGTCGAACCCCACCGGCGCCGTCTACTCCCCGGCGGAACTGCGCGCGCTGGCCGAGGTCCTGGCCGGCTTCCCGCACGTCCAGATCCTGACGGACGAGATTTACGACCAGATCTACTTCGGCACAGGCAAGCTCTCCAACCTGGTGGAGGTGGCCCCGGAACTGAAGGACCGCATCCTGGCGGTCAACGGCGTGTCCAAGGCCTACGCCATGACCGGCTGGCGCCTGGGCTACGCAGCAGGACCGGCCCCGCTGATCGCCGCGATCAACAAGCTTCAGTCGCAGATCTCCTCCTGCCCGTCCTCCGTCAGCCAGGCCGCCGCTGCCGCCGCCCTCACGGGCAGCCAGCGCTTCGTGCAGGAAAGCCTCGAGACCTACCGCGGCCGGCGCGATGCGGCAGTCGCGGCGCTCAACGCCGTCGACGGGCTGTCATGCACGACGCCGGAAGGCGCCTTTTACGCCTACGTCAACTGTGCGGGAGTCATCGGGAAGACCACCACCGAGGGGCAGGTCATCGCCACCGACGAGGACTTCACCCTCTACCTCCTCGAGGCGGCTTCCGTCGCCGTCATCCAGGGATCGGCCTACGGGCTGGGACCCTACTTCCGCATCTCCTACGCCACCAGCCTCGACGTCATCGACGAGTCCATCGCAGCCATCGACAAGGCCGTCCGGGCCCTCAACTGATCCAAACCCACCGAAGGAAAACGCCGTGATCCACGTCAAAACCACCATCGAACGACCCGAAGCCGACGCGGTCAGCCGCCTCGCGAAGTTCTCGTCCGCCACGATCCACGAGGCACAGGGCCGCAAGGGCGCCCTCAGCTCCAGGATCAAGCCGATCGACCGCGCCATGTCCTTCTGCGGCCCGGCCGTCACCGTGCGCTGCGCCCCGCGGGACAACCTCATGCTGCAGGTGGCCATCCACTACGCCGAAGCCGGGGACGTCATCCTGGCCGCGGCAGGGGAGTACGAGGAAGCCGGAACCTTCGGCGACGTCCTCGGCAACGCCATGAAGGCAAAGGGCCTCGCCGGCCTGGTGACCGACTCGGGCGTCCGCGACACCCAGGACCTCATCGAACTGGGGCTGCCCGTCTTCTCCGGCAGCATCTCCATCAAGGGCACCGTGAAGGAAACCATTGGCCCCATCAACCACCCCGTGGTCTTCGGCGACGAGATCATCTACCCCGGCGACGTGCTCCGCGGTGACGCGGACGGCGTGGTGGTGGTCCGGAAGGACGAGATCGAGGAAGTCATCCGCCTCTCGCAGGAGCGCGACGACGCCGAGCGCGAACTCATCAGCCTCTACCAGGCCGGCGGAACCACCATCGAGCTGTGCAACCTCACCGACGTCCTGAAGTCCAAGGGACTGCTCGTCGAAGAGGCCTGACCGATCGCGCCAGCCGCGGCAGCACCGCCGTCGTACGGGAAAATCTCCCGTGCGGCGGCATTGGCGTGCGGGATGACGGCGCGAAAAAGCAGCTAATGCCCCCAAATCGGTGATTTGGGGGCATTAGCTGCCAGTTCGCGCTGTCCCTGTGGCGTTGGGAACCTACCGGGCCGGGTGGCGGGGCTGGGCAGCGGCCGTGCCCTCCAAATACCAGACCGTAGATCCGGCACTTCCTGCCGGCATGATGCTGCCTTCGAAGATGAAGACGGCATCCGTGGAGCGGTCCTCGGGGCGCCAAAAGCCGTTGGCCGGGCAGTGGAAACCTGTTCTGGCCGCGAGTCCCGGGCGTGTGTCGGACATTCTTCGTATAGTGCTGATCTTTTTCACGGCGGCCTCCCAATAAATTCATTACAAAAGTAACTGCCGCAATTCCTCGGCTTCCCTTTAATTCTAGATTCGGGAGCGCCCTGATACTAAGACTAATGATGAGTGGCCTAATAAGCGGATGCTATGGACGGATTACCGCGCGTATTTGTTGCTCAGCATTTCCTGGAGCATTTCCTTCAGGACCAGCAGGACCGCCGAGGCGGCTTCCGAGAGGGGGTCGTGATCAGGGGTGCACAGCGCGATTTTGCATTGCAGCGCCGGATCCACAATCCGCAGGACATGGAAGTCCTCCTCATGGAACAGGGCGTCCGCGGCCGACTTGGGCATGATGGTGGCGCCCAGGTCTGCGCGGAGGAGCCGGGCCAGGGACGGCACGGACTCCACCTCGCCCACCAACTGGAGCGTGAGCCCTTTGCTGGTGAATCCCGTTTCGACAACCTGCCGCAGGGTGTGGATCTTCTCGGGAAGGAATAGCCCGAAACGCGCCACGTCCTCCAGCGAAATTTCACCTTTTCCGGCTGTCACATCGGATCTGTTGGCGTTCACCACAAAATGCAGGTCCTCCACGATCAGCGTGGTGAACTGAACGCCGCGGATGGGGCCCGGCTCGTAAATGAGCGCCATGTCCAGCCGGCCGTTCTTGATGGCCTCGCTCAGGACACCGCCGTAAATTTCCGTGACGTGCAGGATTATTTCCGGGTACCGGCGGCCCACTTCGCCGATGATCCGCGGCGTCAGGCTGGAGGCCATGCTGTACGGCGCGATCGCGATGGAGACGCGGCCGGACGGCGCGGCTCCGGACGCGGCAACGTCCTGGCGTGCCTGCTCCACCAGCCGCAGGATGGACTGGGCATGCCGGTACAGGGTGTGCCCCGCGGCGGTGGGCTTGACGCCCTGCTTGCTGCGGATCAGGAGCCGCTGCTTGAGGTCGGTTTCAAGTGCCGACACCTGCTGGCTCAGGGCAGGCTGCGCCACGTGCAGCGCCGCTGCGGCCTTGGTGATGCTGCCCGAATCCACAATCTGGACAAAGTACGCAAGCTTCCGCGTATCCATGGCGCCTTCTCTCTTCGCGGCGTCCAGACCCCGGGAAGGTCATAACCGGATGCCAATTCATTAATCGTACATTCTACCCGCAGGGTTGATATGCAATTTCACGATGACGTCAGATGCATTTCGCATGCTAATGGGATTTACCGGGGAAGCCGTTCCCTTTTACATTTCTGAAATATACGGTCCCTACCTTGAATGTATTCACGAAAACGCGGTGACAAGGCGGAGCCTGATGATTGGAACGAGGTGGCACGAATGATTGCAGCACCCTACGGCGCACCCGTCATAACCAGCGCCTATCCCGTGACATGGATTACGTCTTTGTGTGAGCCAATTCGCAATGCCAGACTTTTTGACAGAAGCCCGGCAGTCCGGGCTGCCGGACCGCAAGCCCCGTACCGGGCAGGTTCCCGGAATTCACTTCACTACCGGAAGCTGAACTCTGCGCCCCGTTGCGCAGCTGTGCAGCCAACATCCCAGGAGGGCTCACATGGGACCCACAGTTGATCTCGTGGCAGATCTCGGAGAAGGCTTCGGCGCCTACTCGATGGGCGACGACGCGGCCTTGCTCGAGGTGGTCTCGAGCGCCAACATCGCCTGCGGATTCCACGCCGGAGACCCCGACATCATGAACGCCACGGTCGCCGAATGCGTGCGGCGCGGCGTCAGCATCGGGGCGCACCCGAGCTTCCCCGACCTCCGGGGCTTCGGCCGCCGGGCCATGGACCTCACCGCCGACGAAGTCCGCAACGACATCCTCTACCAGTTCGGCGCACTGAGCGCCTTCGCCGCGTACCACGGCTCCGGCGTCGCCCACATCGCACCGCACGGACGCCTCGGTAACCTGGTGGCCACCCGCGCCGACTATGCGGAAGCCGTGGCGGACGCCGCCGCCCGCATCAACCCGGACCTGATCGTCCTGGCCCAGGACGGCGAACTTGCCGACGCCGCCGCGCTGCGGCAGCTCCCGGTCGCCATCGTCGGCATCGCCGACCGCGCCTACGAGGCAGACGGCACGCTGGTGCCGCGAAGCCGCCCCGGCGCCGTCATCCACGATCCGTCGGCCATTGTGGACCGCACCATCCGGATGGTCTGCGAAGGGCTCATCGAAACGGTGGCCGGGACCGACCTGCGGATCGTCGCCGACACCGTCCTCCTGCACGGTGACACTCCCGGCGCCGTCCAGCTGGCCCGCACAGTCCGCGCCGAACTGGAACGCGCCGGCGTTACCATCGCCCCCGTTGCGCAGGTCCTGGCCGCCAAAGTGAAGGCAGCCTGACATGCCCGCCACCGCAACGCCGACCCCGGTGGAAGTCTTCGAGTCCGGGGACGCCGCACTGCGCGTCGTCGCCTCGTCACCGGACCGCGAGGCCAACTGGAGCACCGTCCATGCCCTCGCCGGATGGCTGGAGGCTGCAGGGGCCGACGGCGTCCACGGTGCCGTGCCCACCTACGACTCCCTGCTCGTGGAATTCGATCCCGGGGTCACCTCCGCGCGCCAGGTCCGTGCCTTTGTCCTGCTGGGAATGCGCCAGCTCGACTTCATCGGTGCCCCGGCCCGGGCTCCGCGGGAGTTCAGCGTCCCCGTGGTGTACGGCGGTGAATATGGTCCGGACCTGGAACGCGTGGCAGAGCACGAGCAGCTGCCCGTCGAGGAGATCATCGCACTGCACACTGCAAAGTCCTACGTGATCCGCTGCCTTGGCGCCCCTGCCGGCTCACCCATGATGGACGGCCCCGATTTTCCGCTCCCCGTGCCGCGGCTGAAGGACCCCCGACTGTCCGTCCCGGCAGGTGCCGTGGCCGTCGCGGGCCGGCAGGCAGTCATCGCCCCGGCCATGGCCCCCGGCGGATGGTGCGTCATCGGCCAGACGCCGCTGGCAGTCCTGGACGTCACCAGCGAACCGCTGGTTCCCTACGTTCCCGGCGATCTGCTGAGGTTCCACCAGATCCGGCCCGAAGAATTCGCCACCTACGCCGGCCGGAAACTGGAGGCGGCACGATGAGCGGCTCCCTGGTCATCCAGCAGTCCGGCAACTCCGTGGTCACCGACCTCGGCCGTTTCCGCGGACCCCGGTTCGGGCTGCCCGTCAACGGTGCACTGGACCAGTTCTCCGCACGCGCGGCCAACATCCTCACCGGTAATGCGGACAGCGCGCCCCTGCTGGAGATTACCGCGCTGGATTTCCGGATGCGGGCCACCACCGACATCCTTGTCGCCGTCACGGGAGCACCCCTGCGGCTCACGGTGGACGGGCGCGAATGCCAGCAATGGGAACCGATCTCCGTGCGGGCAGGGGAAACCGTGGCGCTGCGCCAGATCACCGGCGGACTCCGCGCCTACCTTGCCGTCCACGGCTCGGTGGAGGCACCCGTCCTCCTGGGAAGCTGCGCCCCGGACACCGTCATCGGTTTCGGTCTTCGACTGACCGACGGCACCGAACTCAAGACCTCGCGAAGCGTCCCGCCGATCCGGCAACCGTACTTCGACCTCCCGCTGTTCCGGCTGGGACTGACCCGGCCCGAATTCAGCAGCCATGCGGTGGTGGAGGTCACGGACGGGCCCGACGTGGACGAATTCGGCGACACCGCGGACCTGCTCTACAGCACCGAATACACCGTCAGCGCCCGGAGCAACCACATCGGACTGCGCCTAGGCGGGGACCTCCCCGAACGCCAGTCGGGCGCCGAAGTGCTGTCCCGCGGCGTCCCGGTCGGAGCGATCGAGGTGCCGTCCCGGGATGAACTCCTGGTGCTGCACCGGGGCCGCGGCGTTACCGCAGGCTATCCGGTCCTCGCAGTGGTCACCACCCGCTCGCTGGATGTGCTGGCCCAGGCCAGGCCGGGCCACACCATAACTTTCCGCAGGACCACCGTCCCCGACGCCACGGCGAAGCACAGGGCGGCCCTGCGGGAGCTGGAAAACCTCCGTTCCACCGTCAGCACAGTCTTTGCCCTCCTCGGCATCGGCAGCCGGCCGGGCTGGCAACAGTTCGCCCCGGCGGCCGGAACCTAACACCCCTCGCGTCAGATCCAAAGCCTTGTTACCATCCCCCTTAGTAAGGAAAGCCATGTCAACTTCTACGCACGCGGCCCAGCCGCAAGAGCGGCTCAGCAGCAAGCAGACCCGCAAAGTTGTTACGGCCGGCTGCGTCGGCATTTTCGTGGAGCTCTACGACAACGGCATCTTCGCGTTCATGGCGGGAACGCTTGCCCTCGTCTTCCTGGCGCCAGGCAACCCGGACAACGCCCTGCTGTTTGTCTTCGCCGGCTACGCCGTGTCCTTCTTCGTGCGCCCCCTCGGCGCCGTGGTCTGCGGGTTCCTGGGGGACCGCATCGGGCGCCAGAAGCTCCTGGTCTTCGTCATTCTGCTGATCAGCGTTGCCACGGCGGGCATCGGCCTGCTGCCGGCTTACTCGGCCATCGGCATTGCCGCCCCGATCCTCCTGGTGCTGCTCCGCATGCTGCAGGGTTTCTCCGTTGGCGGTGAAGCCGCCGGCGCCATGACCTTCCTCGCCGAGCACGCACCGGAAGGCAAGCGCGGCATCATCACCTCCTACGCCCAGATCGCCTCCTTCGCAGCCCTGCTCACCGGCACGCTCGTGGCCTACTCCATGTCACCCTGGCTGACCCAGGCAGCCATCGACGGCGGCGGCTTCGGTGCCTTCGCCTGGCGCATCCCGTTCCTGGTTGCCATCCCCATGGGCATCATCGGCTGGTACATCCGCAAGGCCATCAGCGACACCCCGAACTTTGAGAAGCTCAAGGAAGAAGGCGGGCTGTCCCAGAACCCGCTGAAGGAAGCCTTCGCCTCCGCCGAACACCGCCGCGCCATGCTCCTGGCCCTGTTCATCCCGCTGATGAACGGCTCCGGCTACTACGTCCTCTTCTCCTACATGCCCACCTTCCTGAAGGGCAAGCAGCTCAACTTCACCATCGGCGAAGCACTCCTCGTCACCGCCTGCAGCCTGGTGGTCATCTGCATCGCCATCCCGTTCATGGGCGCCCTCTCCGACCGCGTGGGACGCAAGAAGGTCATCGCCGGCTCCGCGATCGCCATGGCAGTCCTCGGCATCCCCTCCTACGCCCTGATCGCCACCGGAGAAATGGCGCTGGCCATCCTGGGCGCCTGCATCATGGCCGTCGTCTTCGCCGGCCACACCGCAGTGATCCACATCCTCATCGTTGAACTGTTCCCCACCCGCGTCCGGTACTCCGCCTACGGCCTGGGCTACAACATCTCCTCGGCACTCTTCGGCGGCACCGCACCGCTGCTGATGACCTGGCTCATTTCCTCCACCGGCAACATCTACATGCCCGCTTTCTACGCCGTGATCACGGCACTGGGCACCCTCGCCGCCGTCAGCACGGTCAAGGACCGGGCGCACCTGCCCCTCCGCGACGCCTAAACCCCACCCATCCGAACAGCAGTGCACTGCCCCCGCCGGCAGTGCACTGCACCAATTGCGGGGCATCAACTGCGCTGCACCCACAGGAGACTTCCATGCCTTTCTCAGACTATTCAACTGCCCTCGTCACCGGCGCATCCACCGGCATGGGCGCCGCGATCGCAGAACGCCTGGCCAAGCGGGGACTCACCGTCCACGCCCTCGCCCGCAACGAGGAGCGCCTGACCGAACTGGCGGACAAGACCGGTGCGATTCCCCATGTGGTGGACCTGACCGACACGGCGGCGCTGGCTGCCGCCGTCGGAAATCTTAAAGTGGATGTCCTGGTGAACTGCGCCGGGGTGTCCCGGCCGGGGAACATCCTGGACTCCAGCGAGAGCGACATCGACGAACTCGTGGACGTCAACCTGCGCGGCCTGCTGCAGCTGACCCGGCTGGTGCTGCCGGGCATGGTGGAGCGGGACCGCGGCCACGTCATCAACATCAGCTCCATCGCCGGGGTGTACAACTTCTACGGCCACACGGTCTACCACGCCACCAAAGCGGCAGTGCACCAGGTCTCCCGGCAGCTGCGCAACGACACGGTGGGCAAGCGCATCCGCGTCACCGAAATCTGCCCGGGACGCGTCGAAACGGAGATCTTCGGCCGCAACATGGGCGGCACTCCCGAAGCCATGGAAGAGGCGTGGAAGACGTATTACGAAGGGTACGAATCGCTGACCACGGACGACATCGTCAACGCGATGGACTACGCGATCGAAACACCACGCCACGTTAATGTCGGCATGCTCGAACTCATGCCAACCTTCCAGGTCCCCGGCGGCCTCACCTTCGACCGCCGCTAACGGCCCCCGCCCCAACCACCACCGATTGAAACAGGTTTCCCGATGCAAACAGTCCGCACCGTCAGCTTCCCCGACCAGCAGCTCCTGGACGATCTCTCGCCCCTTCCCGAGGGGCTGAGGGGAGTGGTGTGGGACTTGAAGGCAGATCCCGACGGCGGGACGCTCAGTGAGATCGACGGCGTCATCCTTCCGTACATCGACGCTTCCGCCGTGCTGGCGTCCCTTGCCGGCGTGCCCAACCTCAAGTACGTCCAGACGCAGTCCACCGGATACGACGGCGTGATCGAGGCCGCCGGTCCGGCGGCCGGCGTGGCCAGCGCCTCCGGCGTCCACGCCGCCGCCACCGCCGAACTGGCCGTGGGGCTGATCCTGGCGAAGCTGCGCGGCATCGACCAGGCCGTCCGCGATTCGCAGTACGGGCTGTGGCGGCCGGAACGGCGCCAGTCGCTGGCGGACCGGCGGGTTCTGCTGGTGGGTGTCGGGGGGATCGGGCATGAAATTGCCCTGCGCCTGTCGCCGTTCGAGGTCACCGTCACGCGGGTGGGAAGCTCTGCGCGCACGGATGAGCACGGCGAGGTTCACGGGTCTTCCGAACTGACCGCGCTCGCCGCGTCGCACGACATCCTGGTTTCCGTGTTGCCCCTGAACCAGCAGACCCACCAGCTGATCGGCGAAGAAGTCCTCGCCGCCCTCCCGGACGGTGCCCTGGTGGTCAATGTGGGCCGCGGTTCCGTGGTGGACACGGCTGCCCTGACCAAGGAAGTCCTGTCCGGGCGCCTGCAGTGCGCGCTCGACGTCGTTGATCCCGAACCGCTGCCCCAGGACCACCCGCTGTGGTCCACGCCGAACGCGCTGATCACGCCCCACATCGGCGGCAACGCGTCGGCGTTCCAGCCCCGGATCCTGAAGCTCCTGAGGCGGCAGCTCGAAGCCCTGGCCGCCGGGCAGGCTCCGGCCAACCTGGTGCAGAGAGGCCCCTTCTAGCCACAAGCGCCCACCCGCCAAGCGCGAACGGACACTTGGCGCCCCTCCTCGAAGGGCCGCAAGTGTACGTTCGCGCCACCAACGACCGACTACCAGCGCGATACCGCGCAGACCGCGGCGAAGGAGCTGCTCTTTCCATGAATTCACTTTTTGACTTGACGGGGCGTGTTGCCCTGGTGACCGGTTCGAGCCGGGGGATCGGTAATGCGTTGGCGCGGGCATTGGCGGATGCGGGGGCGACGGTGGTGTTGAACGGCATCAATGTTGAGCGGTTGAAGGCGGCGGAGGCTGCGATGGCGGCCGGGTATCCGCCGGGGCGGGTGCACAGCTGCGCGTTCGATGTCACGTCCGATGCCGAGGCGGCGCGGGGTGTGGCGTGGGTGGAGGAGAACGTGGGTCCGTTGGAGATCCTGGTGAATAATGCCGGGATCCAGCACCGGGTGCCGATGCTGGAGCTGGATGTGGCGGACTGGGAGCGGGTGATCTCCACGGACCTGACGAGCGCGTTCCTGGTGGGGCGTGAGGCGGCGCGGCACATGATCCCGCGCGGGCGGGGGAAGATCATCAACATCTGTTCGGTGCAGACCGACCTGGCCCGGCCCACGATCGCCCCGTACATCGCGGCGAAGGGCGGGCTGCGGAACCTGACCCGGGCGATGACCGCGGAATGGGCGGCCTCGGGCCTGCAGATCAACGGGATCGCGCCGGGCTATATCCATACCGAGATGACGCAGAACCTCGTGGATGATGAGCAGTTCAACGCCTGGATTCTGGGCCGGACTCCGGCGCACCGGTGGGGGACCGTGCAGGACCTGGCCGGGCCGGCGGTGTGGCTGGCCTCCAGCGGCTCGGACTTCGTGAACGGGCAGACCATTTTCATTGACGGCGGAATGACGGTGGTGGTCTGATGGGCGGTGTTTACCGGCTTCCTGCCGGCGGCCCGGCCGTGGTGGCGCACGCGGCCGGTGACCTCCGGATCGAGGACGTGCCTCTTGGCACGCCTGCTCCGGACGAGGCCGTCGTCGAAGTCCGCTACGGCGGCATCTGCGGTTCGGACCTGCATTACTGGCTGCACGGTGCGGCCGGCGAATCGATCCTGAAGGCGCCGCTGGTGCTGGGGCACGAGATTGTCGGCACCGTGCTGCAGGTCCCGGCGGACGGCACCGGACCGGCCGCCGGGACCCGGGTCGCTGTCCACCCGGCCACGCCCGGCCCGGGCGCGGCCCGGTATCCGGCGGACCGGCCCAACCTCTCACCCGGGTGCACGTACCTGGGCAGTGCCGCCCGTTTCCCGCACACCGACGGCGCCTTCAGCCGGTACGTGAACCTGCCGGCACGGATGCTCCGGGCACTGCCGGCAGGCCTTGGCCTGCGGACCGCGGCGCTGATCGAGCCCGCCTCCGTGGCCTGGCACGCGGTGGCCCGGGCCGGGGACGTCAGCGGCAAAACGGCCCTGGTGATCGGCAGCGGCCCCATCGGTGCGCTGGCCGTCGCGGTGCTGAAACGTGCCGGTGCCCGGCGGATCGTGGCCGTGGACATGCACGCCAAACCGCTGGACATCGCGGCGGCCGTGGGAGCGGACGACGTGCTCGCCGCCTCCGACGCGGCGGCGATCGCCGCAGTGGAGGCCGACGTCGTAATTGAATCTTCCGGCAACCACCACGGCCTGGCCTCCGCCATCCAGGGCGCCGCCCGCGGCGGCACCGTGGTGATGGTGGGCCTGCTGCCCGCCGGCCCGCAACCGGTCCTGATCTCACTCGCCATCACCCGCGAACTGGAACTGAAGGGCTCCTTCCGCTTCAACGACGAGATCGACGACGTCATCACCGCCCTCGCCGACGGCACCCTGCTTATCGACCCGGTCATCACCCACGAATACCCGCTACAGGACGCCCTGGAAGCCTTTGAAATGGCCCGGAACTCCGCCGAATCCGGCAAGGTACTCCTGAGTTTCGAGGCCGCCGGCTAGGACAGTCCGCCTAGGACAGGCCCACGCCTAGGCAGGGCCGCGCAGGCGTTCCATTTCGCGGCGGTCCCTCTTGGTGGGCCGGCCGGTTCCGCGGTCGCGCTGCGGGAGACCGAGCGCGGGCGCTTCGGGCCGCGGCGGGGTGTGGTCGGTGAAGCAGTGCGCGGCCGCCTCGGCGCCCACCCGCTTGGCGATCAGCCGACGGACTTCGAGGATCCGTTCATATCCCGGCTGGCGGACCCGGACGGTGTCGCCCGGCACCAGGGACTGCGACGCCTTGGCCGGGTTTCCGTTCAGCCGGACGTGCCCGGCGCGGCAGGCTGCCGTGGCAGCTGAACGGGTCTTATAGGCGCGGATGGCCCACAGCCAGGCATCGAGGCGGACTGTGGCGGGGGCGGACGGAAGGCTGGTCATGGCTGCTGCCACTATAGCGGGCCGCCCCGTTGTCAACCGTCGTTGGGGACCGGTCCTGGGGCGCGCATCTATCCTTCGCAGTCCTTGCAGTACTTCTTGCCGTCCTTCTCGCGGGCCAGCTGGCTGCGGTGGTGGACCAGGAAGCAGGACATGCAGGTGAACTCGTCCTTCTGGACGGGAATGATCTGCACGAGGAGTTCCTCGTGGGACAGGTCCGCCCCCGGCAGCTCGAAGGAGTCGGCCAGGTCGGACTCATCAACGTCGATTTGCGACGTCGATGCGGCAGAGCGTTCAGGCTTAAGTACGTCGGTCGTGGCGTTTGCCTCGTCCTCTGTGCTCACCCGAGGTGCGTCATAGTCGGTTGCCATGTGCCGGTCTCTCCTTGGAGAAGACGAAGACGGCGTCTGCTCACCGTCTGAAGGAAAAACATCTTAGCCATTCCAGCGGAAACTTGAAAGGTCAGCCGTGTAGCCGCTGGCGGTAGGCCCGCGGGGTTTCGCCGGCGTCGTTGAGGAAGTGCCGGTTGAAGTTGGACAGGTTGGAGAAACCCACCTCGTAGCAGATCTCGGAGACGGCCTTATCGCTGTGCTCGAGCAGGCGGCGGGCATGGGCGAGCCGAAGCTTGCGGACCAGGTCGCTGAAGTTCTGGCCGGTGGCGCGCTTGAAGTACTTCGAGAAGGTTGGTTCCGGCATGCCAACCAGCGCCGCGGCCTCGGACATCTTGACGGTGCCGGCGTGGTTGCCGAAAACGTACTCCAGGACAATATCGACGACGGCGGCGGCCTGGCTGTCCAGCTGGGGCCGGAACCATTCGTCGGCGAGGTATCGCCGTTCATCCTGCGGGGCGCGGGCAAGGACCGCAAAGAGTTCCAGGAGGTGGCGGAGCCGCTCCAGGCCGGTGGTGGATCCCATCGCTTCGATGGCTGCGGCGGCGGTCTCCGCTGAGCGCCCCAGGAATTCTATGCCCCGTGCCGACTGGTCCAGCAGCGGCTTGACCTCGGCCATTTCGGGGACAAGAGCCGCCGTCTGCTCAACCCATTTGGCGTCGAACTGGATGACGGCGTCACGGTTCTCCAGCACTTGGCCGGGCTCCAGGTCGCTGACCCAGTCGTGCGGCAGCCCGGACCCGACAAGCGAGACCTGCCCGGCCTCGAAGGTGCCGATGTGGTCCCCGACGATGAACTTCCCGGTGCCCTTCCGGATGAGGTGGATCTCGTACTCGGGATGGTAGTTCCACCGTGCCACGGGGCTGGGGTAGTCGTGCTGGTGCCACCGGACCGAGTGGTTCGGGTCGGGCGGGATGACTTCCCTGTTGGCCCGCATCCCCAGCAGCCTTTCGGCCAGCCGGGCGGTCGCTCCCTCTGCTCCGTCGGTGAGGTCCGCAGCACTCATAGTGGTTCTCCACGTTCTGGGTTTATGAAAAATGGACGCATCGTGACTGCCTCTCCCCAGATTATCGCCTCCCGCAGGGGCACGTGCGGAAAATTAGTATCAGAAACTGGCAACCACGGCGCTAGTTGTGCCCTGTCCCACAGCCCTATCGTTGAGGAACAACAGCGGGGCACCCCCGGATTTCCCGGCCACCAGCCCCGTCCGGTCCGGTACATCGACATGGCAGTCGAGTGCGGGGACCGCGCACCCCTGAAGAACAAAGGAGTCCTTGAATGCGCTCAAAAATGCGTGCTGCGACCCTGGCCGCCGGCGCTTTGTGCGTCGCGCTGAGTGCCTCGGCCTGTGCAGGTGCCGGCGGAGGCAATTCCGCTGGCGACCCGAACAGCATCAATGTCCTGATGGTGAACAACCCTCAGATGGAGGACCTGCAGCGGCTCACCGCGGAGAACTTCACCAAGGAAACCGGCGTCAAGGTCAATTACACGATCCTGCCGGAGAACGACGTCCGGGCCAAGATCAGCCAGGAGTTCTCCAGCCAGGCCGGACAGTACGACGTCGCGTCGCTGTCCAACTACGAGATCCCGTTCTACTCCGCCAACGGCTGGCTCGCTCCCCTGGACAAGGTGGCCGCGGACCCTGCCTTCGAGCAGGACGACATCCTGCCCGCCTACACGGCGTCCCTCACAGGCGAGGACGGCAAGCTCTACGGCGAACCGTTCTACGGCGAATCGTCCTTCCTGATGTACCGGAAAGACATCCTGGACGCCAAGGGCCTGACCATGCCGGAGAAGCCCACCTGGGATGAGGTGGCGGACATAGCGGCGAAGGTGGACGGGGCCGCTCCGGGAATGAAGGGGATCTGCCTGCGCGGCCAGCCCGGCTGGGGCCAGGTCTTCGCGCCGCTGACCACCGTGGTGAACACGTTCGGCGGCACCTGGTTCGACAAGGACTGGAACGCCCAGGTCAACTCCCCGGAATTCACCAAGGCAGTCGAGTTCTACACCAAGCTGGTCCGCGAGCATGGTGAACTGGGCGCGGCCCAGGCCGGCTTCACCGAGTGCCTGAACAACATGAGCCAAAGCAAAGTGGCCATGTGGTACGACGCCACCTCCGCCGCCGGAGCCCTGGAAGCCGAAGCATCACCCGTGAAGGGCAAGATCGGCTATGCCCAGGCCCCGATCAAGGAAACCAAGTCCTCCGGCTGGCTGTGGACCTGGTCCTGGGCCATGCAGGCAGCCTCAAAGAAGCAGGATGCTGCCGGGAAGTTCATCGCCTGGGCCAGCTCCAAGGAATACGAGGAACTTGTCGCCGCCAAGCTCGGCTGGGCGAAGGTGCCCTCCGGCAAGCGCATCTCCACTTACGAGAACGCCGAATTCCAGAAGGCGGCGCCGTTCTTCAAAGCAGAGCGCTTCGCCATCGAGAACGCGGACCCGAAGAACCCCGGCGCGCAGGAACGCCCGGCCGTCGGCATCCAGTTTGTCGGCATTCCCGAGTTCGCCGCCCTCGGCACCAACGTGTCCCAGGGCGTCAGCTCCGCCATCGCCGGCCAGGGTTCCGTGGCTGATGCGCTGGCCAAGGGCCAGGAAGCCGCACAAAAAGTCGGCAATAAGTACAAGTAGCAACAACCCAACAGCAGGAGAATCCCATGACTACCGCAACGGCGCGTATCTCCCGATCGGGACGCAGCGCAGCCACCCCCTCCAAGAGTGCCAAATCACGTGAGCGTGCGCTGGCCTGGGCACGGCGCGCGCCGCTGCTGCCGGCCCTGATCTTCCTGATCGTCGTCACCCAGCTTCCGTTCGTGGTGACGCTGATCATCTCGTTCCTGAACTGGAACAGCCTCAGCCCGGACAAGACCGCCTTCGCCGGGTTGGAAAACTACGTCACGGTCCTCACGGATCCCGACCTGCGCCAGGCAATCTTCACCACCATCCTCCTGACCGTCTCCGTGGTCCTGGTAAGCCTGCTCGTCGGCCTGGGCCTGGCCCTGCTGCTGGATAAGAAGTTCATCGGCCGCGGACTGGCGCGGACCCTGCTGATCGCCCCGTTCCTGGTGGTTCCCGTAGCCGCGGCGCTGATCTGGAAGCACGCCCTGCTCAACCCCACCTACGGGCTGATCAACGGCATCCTGACCTGGGTCTGGTCCCTGTTTGGCAGCGCAGCCGCGCCGCAGCTGGACCTCCTGTCCCAGGCACCCATGATGGCCGTCATCGTCTCGCTGGTCTGGCAGTGGACGCCGTTCATGATGCTCATCCTGCTGGCCGGCCTGCAGTCACGGCCCATGGACACCGTGGAAGCAGCGCAGATGGACGGCGCCACACCATGGGCCATCTTCCGGCACCTCACGCTGCCGCACCTGCGCCAGTACCTGGAGCTGGGCGGCCTGCTCGGGGCAATCTACATCGTGCAGAACTTCGACGCCGTGTTCACCCTCACCGCAGGCGGACTGGGCACTGCCAACCTTCCCTACGCGATCTACCAGACGTTCTACTTCGCCAACGAATACGGCTTGGCCTCCGCCGCCGGCGTCGTGGTGGTCATCGGCACCATCATCGTGGCCACATTCGCACTCCGCACCGTCTTTTCACTCTTCAAGAAGGAGGCAGCACGATGAGCACCCTCACCCCCGCCGCGCCCCGCAATACGGGCTCTGCCCGGTCCGGATCAGCCACGGCGTTGAATGGCGGCCGCCCGCCGCGGCGCGGCAAGAGCCGCATGGATCCCACCCGCAACAACACCGCGGCCGGGCTCGCGGCCTGGCTGCTCGCCCTGCTCTTCGCCGCCCCGGTGGTGTGGATGATCCTGACGTCCTTCCACTCCGAAACCGATGCAGCAACGAACCCGCCGTCTATCGCCGCCAATCTCACCCTGGACGCCTACCGGGAATTTTTCGGGGAAACCTCCGGCGTCAGCCCGTGGCCTGCGCTGATCAATTCGGCCACCGCCTCGATCCTGTCCACGGTCCTCGTCCTGGTCCTGGCCATCCCTGCGGCATATGCCCTGTCCATCCGGCCGGTGAAGAAGTGGACCGACGTGATGTTCTTCTTCCTGTCCACGAAGATGATGCCCGTGGTGGCCGCGATCCTGCCGCTCTACCTGTTCGCCAGGACCGTCGGCGCCCTGGACAACATCTGGTTCCTGATCCTGATGTACACGTCCATGAACCTCCCCATCGCGGTCTGGATGATGCGGTCATTCCTCGCAGAAGTACCGGTTGAAATGCTCGAGGCCGCCCAGATCGACGGCGCCAACCTTCTGCTGACCCTCCGAAAGATCATCGCCCCCGTTGCGATGCCCGGCATCGCCGCGACCGCACTGATCTGCTTCATCTTCAGCTGGAACGAACTGCTCCTGGCCCGGGTTCTGACCGGCGTGGTGGCAGGCACCGCCCCGGTCTTCCTGACCGGCTTCGTCTCCGGCCAGGGCCTCTTCCTCGCCAAGGTCTGCGCCGCCGCCGTCGTCATTTCGCTCCCGGTACTCTTCGCCGGCTTTGCCGCCCAGGACAAACTCGTCCAGGGCCTCTCCCTCGGCGCCGTCAAGTAACACCACCACCCCCTTTCGATTCCCACAGGAGTACTTCGATGACAACATCAACCACGCAGTCCACCGTGGCCCACCCGCAACTACCAACCACGATGCGCGCCGCCATCCTGAAGCGCCAGGGCGAGATGGCCATGGAAACCCTGCCCGTCCCGCAGCTCGACGCCGACCAAGTCCTGGTCCAGGTCGCCGCCGTCGGCGTCTGCGGCAGCGACGTCCACTACTACGAGCACGGCCGGATCGGCGACTACGTGGTGGACCACCCGCTGATCCTGGGCCACGAACTCTCCGGCAGGATCGCCGCCGTCGGAAGCGCCGTGGACCCCGGGCGCATCGGCCGGCGGGTCGCCGTCGAACCCCAGCGCCCCTGCCGCAAATGCAAGCAGTGCAAAGCCGGCCGCTACAACCTCTGCCCGGACATCGAGTTCTACGCCACGCCGCCGATCGACGGTGCCTTCGCCGAATACGTGACCATCCAGAGCGACTTCGCCTACGACATCCCGGACAGCGTCAGCGACGAAGCAGCGGCCCTGATCGAACCGCTCTCGGTGGGGCTCTGGGCCTGCGAACGCGCCGGGATCAAGCCCGGCAGCCGGGTCCTGATCGCTGGCGCCGGTCCGATCGGCATCATCGCCGCCCAGGCCGCCCGTGCTTTCGGCGCCACCGAAATCTACATCAGCGACATCGCCGAAGACCGGCTGGCCTTCGCCCTGGAACACGGCGCAACCCACGCGCTGAACGCCAGGACGGACAGTGTGGAAGGGCTCGACGTCGACGCCTTCATCGACGCTTCCGGCGCACCGCAGGCGGTCCGTTCCGGCATCAAGGCGGTGGGACCGGCCGGGAAGGTGATTCTGGTCGGGCTGGGGGCGGACGACGTCGAACTCCCCGTCTCGTACATCCAGAACCGGGAGATCTGGCTCTCCGGAGTATTCCGCTACACCAACACCTGGCCGCTGGCCATCCAGCTGATCGCCGACGGAAAAGTTGACCTGGACATCCTGGTCACCGGCAGGTTCGCCCTCGCCGACTCCGAGGACGCACTCAAAGCCGGCAAGCAGCCCGGACAGCTCAAAGCCGTGGTCTACCCGGGCCGCTGAGCATGATCACCGTCATCGGCGAATCCCTTGTGGACATCATCAGCGACCCGCGCCGGCCGCAGGACGTCCGGGCACACCCCGGCGGCAGCCCCCTCAACGTGGCAGTGGGGGCTGCCCGCCTGGGCCTGGCAACGAACCTCGTGACGCACTACGCAGCTGACCGGTACGGGCTCATGATCGAAGGGCACCTGCTGGCCAACGGCGTCACAGTGGTCAGGGGCGGCAGCGCACCCACGTCAACCGCAACCGCAACGCTCAATCCAGACGGCGCCGCCACCTACGCGTTCGACATCGGCTGGGACATCAACGGGGCATCACTTCCGGCACTGGCCGCTGTGGAGGGTTCGGAGCACGTACACACGGGTTCAATCGCTGCCGTGCTGGCGCCGGGGGACCAAGCGACGCTTGCCCTCGTGAAGGCGGCCCGGCGGCACGCGACCATCAGCTACGACCCGAACTGCCGGCCCGAGATCAGCCCCGATGCGGCCGCGGCGCGCGCACGGGCTGAACTCTTTGTTGCCGCCAGTGACGTGGTCAAGGCCAGCGATGAGGATCTGGCCTGGCTCTACCCCGACAGGACGCCGGAGGAATCGGCGGCAGCCTGGCTCGAGCTCGGACCGGCCATCGTGGCCCTCACCCGCGGCGCGGAGGGGCCGGTGGTATTCAGCAGCGGAGCCCGGGTGGAAATGCCGGGGGAAGCCATCACTGTGGCGGACACCGTCGGGGCGGGGGACTCGTTCATGGCGGCCCTGATCTGCGGACTCGCGCAGCTGGAGGCGCTGGGCGCCCCCGCACGCTCACGCCTGCGGAACATCACCACGGATGAACTCCGCGCCTTGGCCGGCTACGCGAACAGGGCCGCGGCCGTCACCTGTTCCCGGCCCGGCGCCAATCCGCCCACGTCAGCCGAACAGGGTTCCTTGACCGGCTCCCTCACTGCATCGGAAGGTTAGACAATGCCTGCACTCGAACCCAGCGTACTTTCCGGCCTGTCCGGTTCCCTGGCGGTGCCCTCGTACGACCGCTCCGGCCTGACAGCCGGGATCGTCCACTTCGGCGTGGGCGGTTTCCACCGCGCCCATCAGGCCATGTACCTGGACCGGCTGATGAACGCCGGCAAGGCGCATGACTGGGCCATCTGCGGCGTCGGTGTCCTGCCCGGCGATGCCCGCATGAAGCAGGCGATGGACAGCCAGGACTGCCTCTACACCCTGGTGGTGAAGAACCCGGACGGAACCCGGGAAGGGCGGGTTATCGGTTCGATCGTCGAGTACCTCTTCGCCCCTGAGGACCCCGAAGCCGTCATCGAAAAAATGGCCTCCGAAGCAATCCGGATCGTGTCCCTCACCGTCACCGAGGGCGGCTACAACTTCCACCACGTCACCGGCGAGTTCGACGCCGGCAACCCGGACGTGGTCCACGACCTCCAGCCCGGTGCCGCGCCGCTGACCACGTTCGGCCTGGTCACCGAAGCACTGCGCCGCCGTCGTGAACGGGGCCTGGAACCGTTCACCGTGATGTCCTGCGACAACATCCAGGGCAACGGGGACGTGGCCCGCACAATGTTCACCGCGTTCGCGCACCTCAAGGACCCTGACCTCGGGGCCTGGGTGGAGAACAACGTTCCCTTCCCCAACAGCATGGTGGACCGCATCACTCCGGTGACCACCGACGCCGATCGCGCCGCGATTGCCGAAGATTTCGGCGTCGAGGATGCCTGGCCGGTGGTGTGCGAACCGTTCGAGCAATGGGTCCTTGAAGACCACTTCAGCCTCGGCCGGCCGCCGTTCGAGGATGCCGGCGTCCAGCTGGTGGAAGACGTGGAACCCTACGAACTGATGAAGCTGCGCCTGCTCAACGCCAGCCATCAGGGCATGTGCTATTTCGGCTACCTCGCCGGCTACCGCCACGCCCACGAGGTGGCCCAGGACGCCCTGTTCGCGCAGTTCCTGCTCGACTACATGGACAAGGAAGCCACGCCCACGCTGCACCCCGTTCCCGGGATCGATCTCGACGCCTATAAGCGGACCCTGATCGAGCGGTTCTCCAACGAACACGTCCGCGACACCCTGGCCAGGCTGTGCGCCGAAAGCTCGGACCGGATCCCCAAGTGGCTGGTTCCGGTCATCCGCATCAACCTCGAACAGGGTGGCGAGATTGCCCGGTCCGCGGCGATCGTGGCCAGCTGGGCACGCTACGACGAAGGAACCGACGAGCAGGGAAACCCCATCGACGTCGTCGACCGGCTCAAGGAACCACTGATGGCAGCCGCAGCCCGGCAACACGAGGAACCGCTCGCCTTCATCGCCAACCGTGAGGTTTTCGGGGACCTGATCGACAATCCCGTCTTCGTGGCCGCCTACACCCAGGCGTTGAACGACCTCCACCGCGTCGGAGCCCGGGCGGCCCTGGAAGCCCTGGCTTCCCGTTCTTAGGCCGGAAACGAGGAAGGGTGCCGCCCGCGTCAATGCGGGCGGCACCCTTCCTCTGTTTGGCGGCCTAATCCTTGAAGGCGTCCTTGACCTTCTCGCCGGCCTGCTTCAGGTCCGCTTTGGACTGGTCCGCCTGGCCTTCGGCTTTCAGGCCCGGATCGTTGCTGGCCTCTCCGGCCGCTTCCTTGCCCTTGCCGCCCAGCTTCTCGGCAGCATTCTCGATCTTGTCTCCCAGACCCATGGTGGTACTCCCTCCGGTTTGGTTGCCGCCGGCCGTGCGCCGGTTGCTCGCAAATTCATCGTAAACCCGATCCCCGCCCGATAGTAAGTATGCTGACTGAATTTGTGGCGGCTTCGCCAATGCAGCCTGGTCGCAACCTTTGAAGTCCTAGCATGGGGACACACTCCCCACAGCGACACAACGAAGGGTTACGCGAATGACCAGATTGTTGATTATCGGCCCGCCCGGTTCCGGCAAAGGCACGCAGGCGGAGCGAATTTCGGACCGCCTTGGCGTCGTTGCGATCTCCACGGGCGACATCTTCCGGGCTCACGTCAGGGGCGGGACGCCGCTCGGCGTCGAGGCCAGGAAATACATGGACGGCGGCGATTTTGTGCCGGACAGCGTCACGAATGAGATGGTGCGCAGCCGGCTAAGCCAGGACGACGTCGGCAACGGCTTCCTGCTGGACGGTTACCCGCGGACTGTAGCGCAGATTGATTACCTGGACGGCGTCCTGGCCGCACGAGAGCTGACCCTCGACCTCGTTCTGCAACTGACCGCCGACGATGAGGAACTGGTAAAGCGGCTCCTGGGCCGCGCCCGGGAAACCGGCCGCAGCGATGACAACGAAGCGGTGATCCGCCACCGGCTGGACCTCTACCACGATCAGACCGAGGCGGTGGTGGCCGCGTATGCCAAACGCACCATCCTGACCCGGGTGGACGGCATCGGCGCGGTCGATGACGTCACCGACAGGGTCATGGATGCCATCGACGACAAGGTGCCGGGCTAAATAGCCACGGGCGGAGTCCTGCGGCCCGCGAGCCAGATGGCCGCAGTGTTGGTGGCCACGATCACCGCCATGCCCAGCCATTCGTGGAGCACCAGGATCTGCCCCAGGACCACGGTTCCGGAGAGTGCGGCGAGGATGGGGTTGATGCTCATGAACACGCTGAAAAACCCGGCGGGCACGTGGCGGAGTGCGATGAGGTCGGCGGCGTAGGGAATGACCGAGCAAAGAAGTCCGGCAATGACGGCGAAAAGCAGCGCCGGGCCGGCGAGCATCCCTTGCATGAGGAGGTAGGCGGCCACCGGCAGGTAGAACACGAGGGAAACCACGGTGGCCGCAGCCGGAGCCTGCAGGCCGGGCAGCCGCTGGCCGGCGACGCGGTTCAGCACGATGTACGCCGCCCAGCACGCAGCCCCTGTCATGGCGACGGCTATGCCGGCGAAGTCGCTGGAGGGCCCCGGCATCACAAGGACGAAGACTCCCAGGCCTGCGCTCAGCCCGCACAGCAAATCCCGCCGCGTCCTCGATCCGAGGAGGGCAACCGCCAGTGGACCCAGGAATTCCAGGGTGACGGCAAGGCCCAGTCCGATCCGCTCGATGGCCACGTACAGGCAGATGTTCATCAGGGCGGTAGCCGCCCCCAGCAGCAGGACCGGCCACCATTGCCTCCACGTGAACCGATGGAAGGGAGGGCGGGCCACGGGAAGAAGCACGGCAGCGGCCACCAGCTGCCGCACCGCCACCACCCCAGCCGGTCCGATCATCGGAAAGGCATGGGCGCCGATCCCCGCGCCGACCTGGTTGCTGAGCCCGCTGCCCGTCATGGTCAGGACACCGCGAACCACTGACGACTCGCGGGCCGGCTCCGCGCCCTGCACTGAATAAGCGTCCATAACCCAAAGTGTCCGGGCAAACGCGTGCTCCGAAAAATGTGCCCAGCGATGGTTCTATACGATGACCGTATGAATGTAGAGCTGCGGTACCTCCGGGCACTGGTGGCCGTGGTGGACTCCCAGACGTTTACGGACGCCGCCATCGCGCTCGGGACATCCCAGGCCGCCATCTCGAGGTCCGTCGCGGCGCTGGAGCGGGCCCTTGGACTGCGCATCCTGCAGCGAACAACCCGGAACGTCACCCCGACGCCCGCCGGGGAACGGGTCATCGAGCACGCACGGCGCGTCCTTGACGAGGTGGCGCTGCTGGAACGCGCAGCCCAGGACCAGGGCGGCGAACTACGGGTCAGCTATGCGTGGTCCGCGCTGGGCCGCCGCACCGTGGCCCTGCAGCGAAAATGGGAAGAGCTCCACCCTGCGGTGCGCCTGCTCTGGGTCCAGTCGAATGCCCCGACAGGCGGCCTGGCAAACGGCGGCGTCGACGTCGCCGTCGTCCGGCGCCCGCTTGCTGACAACCGCATCGTGACGACGCTCATCGGCACCGAAGCGCGCTACGGCGCCGTCGCCAAGGGGGATCCGCTCGCCCGGAGGCGCTTCCTCCGCCTGTCCGATTTCGCCGGACGAACGATTGCGGTGGACCACCGGACAGGAACCACCACGGAAGAGCTCTGGCTGGGCATGGACGGGCCGGCGTCGGTCCGGCTGGTGCAGGGCGTGGACGAATGGCTGACCCTCATCTCCACGGGACAGGCCGTCGGAATGTCCTCGGAGGCCACGGCGGCGCAGAATCCAAGGCCGGGAATCACCTACCGGCCGGTCCGGGACGCCCCTCCGATTTCCGTGTTCCTGGCGTCCTGGAAAGACGATCCCTCGGTACTCGTCGCGGACTTCACCCGGCTGGCCCGGGAGGCGTTTGTCCCGGACCAGCCGGAACTGTAGGGCAGCGGAACCAAAGCAAGCGGGCGACGGCGGGACCTCCCGCCGTCGGCCGCTTGCGTTGCGGCTTGAGGCTGACGGTGTGAACTCCTGCCGGAACACGGTTAACCCTTGACGGTGTGATCTGCGTCGCGTAGATTGTTCAACAGTTCGGATTGTTCAACGATCCAACGATTGCTTGATCGACCTTGCAGCCCTCACGGTAGCTGCACACCCGCCCTAATGCCCCGCATGCGACGCTGCACGCCGGACAGAAGAAGGCGCCCAGCAGCATCCGCCCGCATACGGATGACATCCGCACTTTTCATGGAGGATACAAATGGCCACTCCATCAGTAATGGCCCACGGTGACCCGAAACCCTTTGTAGGGCGCAAGGGCATGTACAAGGCATTCGCAGCCAGCTTGACCGGAACCGCACTGGAGTTCTATGACTTCGCCGTCTACTCCGCCGCGGCCGCGATCGTTTTCCCGCTCATCTTCTTCCCGGCCTCGGACCCCGTCACGGGCACCCTGCTGGCCTTCTCGACCTACGCGGTGGGCTACATTTCCCGGCCCGTCGGCGGCATCATCTTCGGGCGGCTGGGGGATGAGATCGGCCGCAAGAAGATCCTGGTCATCACGCTGATGCTCATCGGCGTCGCGACGTTCCTGATCGGCCTGCTGCCCACGTACGACAATATCGGCGTCATCGCCCCCGCCATCCTGGTCTTCCTCCGCTTCGCCCAGGGCGTCGGCGTCGGTGGCGAATGGGGTGGCGCAGTGCTGCTCTCCAGCGAATTCGGGGACCCCAACCGCCGCGGATTCTGGGCATCTGCCGCCCAGATCGGCCCTCCCGCCGGCAACCTGATGGCCAACGGTGCGCTCGCCGTCCTGACCCTGACCCTGTCCGAAGAGCAGTTCCTGAGCTTCGGCTGGCGCATCGCCTTCCTGATCTCCGCCCTGCTGGTGGCCTTCGGGCTCTGGATCCGGCTCAAGCTCGAGGACACCCCCATCTTCAAGGCCATGGAAGCCAGGGGAGACAAGCCTAAGGCTCCGATCCGGGAAGTCCTGACCACCCAGCGCCGGCCGCTCATCGCAGCCATGCTCAGCCGGATCGGCCCGGATGTCACCTACGCTCTGTGCACGGTTTTTACCCTCACCTACGGCATCCAGGAGCTTGGCTTCGACCGCGGCCAGGTACTCGTGGCCGTACTTATCGGGTCAGCCCTCCAGCTCTTCACCATGCCGCTTGCCGGGGCCATCTCGGACCGCATTAACCGCCGGCTGGTCTACGGCATCGCCGCAGTGGCCGCCGCCGCGTGGGCGTACCTGTTCTTCATCGTCCTCGAAGGACGGTCCCCGGTCATGCTGATCGTGGGAACGGTCCTGGGCCTGCTCTGCCACTCGTTCATGTACGGCCCGCAGGCGGCTTTTGTGGTTGAGCAGTTCTCGCCGCGGCTCCGCTCCACCGGCAGTTCGCTGGCGTACACCTTCGCCGGCATCATTGGCGGCGCCATTGCACCGTTCATGTTTACTCTGCTGCTGAGCACTTTCCACAGCTGGGTCCCGGTCGCCATGTACCTCAGCGTCGCGTGCCTGCTGACCCTGGTTGGCCTGGCCCTGGGTCGGGACTCCAATGTTGCCGAGGACGAGGAATACCTGCAGTCCTCGGGCGAACCCGCCGAGGCCGTGGCCCGGTGAGCAACGCCACCGCCCTCATGGCACCCTCTGCCGCGCGCCTGAAGTTCCGCAACGGCCTGGTCACCCCCACCTCCGGATGGAGCGACGGCTACACCCAGGCCAACCTGATTGCGGTGGCGGCCGACTACGCCGACGAATTCATTGAGTTCTGCCGGCTCAATCCCAAGGCCTGCCCCGTCATAGACATCATCCCGGCGGGACATTACGAAAGCGTCCTCGCTGCAGGATCGGACATCCGCACCGACATCTCCTCCTACCGCGTGTGGGTGGACGGCGAACTTGCCGACCAAGTCACTGACGTAACGCCGGTGTGGCGTGAGGACATGGTGGGCGTCCTCATCGGCTGCAGCTTCACCTTCGAGGCCGCGCTTGCCGGTGAAGGAATCCCGCTGCGGCACACGGAAACGGGCCGCAACGTGCCCATGTACCGCACGAACATTGAGTGCACTCCGGCAGGAAGGATTCACGGTCCGATGGTGGTGTCCATGCGCCCGATGCTGCCCGGGCTGGTCGAAACCGCCATCAGGGTGACATCGGAGGTGCCGAAGGTCCACGGCGGCCCGGTGCACGTCGGGTCCCCGGAAGACCTGGGCATCGCCGACATCAACCGCCCCGACTTCGGGGACGCAGTGGAGATCCGGCCAGGCGAAGTCCCGGTTTTCTGGGCCTGCGGTGTGACACCGCAGAGCGCGGTTATGGCGTCCAGGCCCTCCTTTGCCATCAGCCACACGCCCGGGCACATGTTCATCACCGATGTCCCGGAAAGCAACTACCGGGAACCGGCAGGAGTGTCGTCATGAAGAAGCGACTTCTCGTTGCCGAGGCACGGGCCCGCAGGATCAACAACCTGGCTGCGCCGCGGCGTCAGGGCACTGGCGCAGGCCAACCGGCCGGCAAAGCTGGAACCGGCGGGGCCGTGCCGGCCGCTCCGGAGCATCACAGACTCTAAGGACAGCAAGCGGCAGACGGACGACGACGGGACCTCCCGCCGTCGTCCGCTTCCGTTGTGCCTGCCGCGCTACGGCAGCCGCGACGGCCGGAGCAGAGTGGGCGTGCCTGCGCGGTCGGGTCGAGCGGAACGGGGCTGACCAGCACCGCCGGGCCGCGGTGCAGGATGCCGCCCGAGAGCACCTGGCAGCGGACCCCGCCCCGCCCGCGCATCGCCTTGTGGGCGCCCGGGGCGAGCATCTGGTCCATCCAGGCGCAGGGGTGGGCGGGCCGCCCGGCCTTCAACCGGACAACGTCCCCGCGTGATTCCAGCACAAATTCTCCGCCCAGCAACGGTGCCAGGTCTGCACCCCTGAGGACCACATTGCGCCGCGTCAGCAGCGGGTCAAAGGGGCCGGCCCCCAGCTCTGCGGCCATGGCTTCGAGCGCCTCGACGGCGAAGAGTGTGACGGCGGCATCCATATGGGCGGCCTTCCCGAAGAACCGGTCGCCCACAATGCCTTTGCCCGCCACCAGTTCAACCCGCTCGGCATCGGTGGTGGGGACGTCGGCTGCACCCTCGCGGGCGCGGCCGAAGTAGGCGTGCGCCGGAGACACCAGCAGGTGCAGGACCTCCACGTCATACCTGTAGCTTGCCGTCATGCCTCAAGATTACGCCGCAGAATCTGCCTGATCCGGCGGCCCCTATAGGCTTGACCCGTTCCCAGTCAGCCTGCGTCATCAGCCGGCCCTCCAGCAGAAAAGATTGAGGAAAACGGTTTGGACGGAGTCCTCAAGGGTTTCTTTGTGGTCAGCGTGGTGCTGCTCATCGGCTACATCCTCGGCAGGACCAAGGCACTGGGCCCGCAGGGGAGCAAGGTGCTGTCCACCCTGACCTTCATGGTGGGGCTGCCCTGCCTGATGTTCTCCGCCATCGCGTCCCGGCACATTTCCGACGTCCTGAGCAGCACGGGCCTGATCTCCGTGGCGACAGCAGTAGCCGTCATGCTCGTGTTCACCGTTGCGGGGGCGATTGGCCGCTGGGGTGTCCGGCGCACCACCATCGGCGCGCTGTCCGTGGGCATCGTCAATTCCACCAACCTGGGTGTTCCGTTGTCGCTCTACATCCTCGGCAGCGCCACCTACGTCACGCCCATCATGCTGTTCCAGCTGGCCATCCTGACGCCCATTGCCCTGACCATCCTGGACCTTACGGATCCGGCGGGGAAGCACGTTTCCATCTGGCGCATCCTTTCCATTCCGTTCCGCAATCCGGTAACGGTGGCAGCCATCCTTGGCGTGCTGGTCAGCGCCGCGGGGATTGAAGTGCCCAGCCTGGTCCTGGATCCACTGGCACTGGTGGCCCAGCTCGCGGTCCCGCTGATGCTGATCATTTTTGGCATGTCGCTCCACGGACTCTCTGTCCGGCCGGGGCTCGGTGACCGTGTGCCGACCACTATCGCCGTGGTCCTCAAATCCGCCGTTCAACCGCTCCTCGCCTGGGCCTTGGCCGCGTTCGTCTTCCACCTCGACGCGTTCAGCACCTTCGTGGTCACGGCCTGCGCGATCCTTCCCACCGGGCAGAATGTGGTGCTTTACTCGGTCCGCTACGGCGCGGGTCAGGGCATCGCGCAGTCAACGGCCGTGTTCACCACGGTTCTGGCGGTCCCGCTCCTCCTGGGAGCGGCCTGGCTGTTCGGCTGACCGCACCACCCGGAAAATGCCCGACGGCGGCACTCACCGGAGTGCCGCCGTCGTCGTCCGCCTACGTAGGTCAGAGCCTCAGGGCGCTGGACCGCGACGTTCCGTCGTACCCGCCATCCGGTGCCGTGAGTCCGTAAATGTCGCCGATGGTCGGTGCGGCATCAACAGTCCTCGCTGGCTCAGAAGACACCGACCCCGGAACCACCAGGGGGCTGCCGCCGGAGATAAAGAACGGAATGGGCTCGGTAGCGGGATGCCCGTGGTTGCCCGGGATGGGGTTGGAAGCCACATACGGGTCGGAGAAACGCCAGCCTGCGCGGCAGTAGGCCACGAGGTCGCCGGCCTCGGCCCCCAGGCGCAAATCCGCGGGCCTGTTCACCGCCAGGACGCCCTCATGCGCCGCGACCAACTGCTCGACGGCGGCCAGGCCTGAGGCGCGATCGGCTTCGGCGCCGGTCCAGTAGAGCAGGTCCGCCCCGCCGTTCTGGGCGATTTTGACGTTGGATTGCAGCTCCGGGCGCGACTGCAGGATCAGGTCGATGGAAATGACATTGCTGGGGAGGGACCAATCCATCGAGTGGTCCGCCAAGACCATCACCACGCTGGAATCCCACTTTCCGGTGCCCTTGAGGTGGTCGATGAATCGCCCCACCTGCACGTCTGTGTCGGCGAGGGCTGCCTCACGCGCCGCCCTCAGCGTGGTGCCCGTGAGATCGGAGTGCCCCACGCGGTCAATGTCACCGAGGTTGGTGAAGACGAAGTCCGGGTCCGGTCCGCCCACCATCGCGAGCAGCGCGTCCATCGTGGCGGCGTCGGGCGCGTGACCGGTGACCGGCAGCAGCGGCTGGGGTTCCCAGCGGTAGCTGGCCCGGGTGCCGAAGATACCGTATAGGTACTTCTTGCTCAGTACCGAGCCGGTGGTCAGCCCTCGCCCCTGCAACCGGTCGAGGAGGGTGGGGAAGTGCAGGTCCGTGGGCCGGTCGAGGTCGCGGACCACGCCCCCGGCCCGGTCGAAAATCGCGTTGGCCGGAACGCCCGAGCGGTCCGGGCGGACCCCGGTCATCATCATCACGTGGTTGGGAATGGTCTCCATAACAGGGAGGGACCGGGCCGCCGGGAAATTCGTTCCGGCCGCCCGCAGGCCAGCCAGCCTCGGGGTGAGGGCGGACGTGATCTCGTCCGGGCGGCAGCAGTCCACCACGAGCACGTAGCTCCGGGTCCGTCCCGCCGCCGGTGCTGCCCACGCCGCTCCTTGCGCGGAGGAAAGGACGACGGCGGCACCTCCGGCAGCGGCGAACTTCAGGAACTGCCGGCGTCCCGGCGTCGACCGTCTGTTGACGGCGGGCGTACGCTGCTGCGGTGAACGGCTCACTGGAGTCCTCCCTGGCCCGGCGTGACCTTGCCGGTGCCGGCCTGAACGTTGAACGATGTGGACAAGGCGGATCCGGAACTGGCTGAGGTGCGTTCGGCAAGGACGTACCAGTCCATCCGGACTCCGGCGGCCGTCACGTCCAGGACGGAGTAGCCGTGCGAATCGAAATCGAGGTATTTAACGTGCGGATTCGCCGCCTTGATGGCGTTCTCGACGGCGACCGACCCGGTCCTGGGCGGAACGTTCAGGATGTCATCGAGGTTGTCGCTCGTGACGGACGTGCAGACCAGTTCCGCGGCCACGGAATCGCCGGTGGCCGGGTAGCTGGCCGGATCGGCGGGGATGTCGCAGGCCCAGCCGGAGTGGATGTCGCCGGTGAGGAAAACGGCGTCCTTGACGGCGTTGTCCCGCAGGTGGCGGACCACACGGTTCCGGTCGGCCTCGTAGCCGTCCCACTGGTCCACGTTGTAAGGCACGCCGCTGATGCTCGTTCCGCCCATCAGCTTCTGGACGCCGGCCAGTTCGGCAGTGCTCAGGGTCGAGGGCACCCGGACGGGGGCAATCATGACCGGGTTGCCCACGAGTTTCCATTGCGGGCCCGTGGACTTGAGGTTGCCCAGCAGCCAGTCCATCTGGGCGGCGCCGGTGATCGTCCGGGCGGTGCTGCTGATCGAGGGGTCCGTGCCGTTGGCCGCCTGCTGGTCCCGGTAGGAACGGAGGTCAAGCATGGACAGGCTGGCCAGCGAGCCGAAGTCCAGCCGACGGTACATCTGGCCGCCCGGTTCGTAGCGCACCGGCATCCACTCGGCGTACGCCTGGTGCGCGGCGGCAAACCGACCGCTCCACGCCCCTTCGGCGCCCTCGGTGTGGTTCTCGGCGCCGCCCTTCCAGGCGTCGTTGGCCGACTCATGGTCGTCCCAGGTCACGATGAACGGGGCGGCGGCATGCAGGGCTTGAAGGTCGGCATCGGTTTTGTACTGGGCGTGACGGCGGCGGTAATGGGCAAGTTGGGTCATCTCATGTGCGGGGTCGTGGGGACGGACCACGACGTCGCGGGCCTGGTATTCGCCCGGGCCGTATTCGTAGAGGTAGTCGCCGAGGTGGAGCACCGCGTCGAGGTCCCCGCGGGCTGCGAGGTGGCGGTAGGAGGAGAAGTAGCCGGCCTGCCAGTTGGCGCAGGACACGACGCCGAACTTCAGCCGGTCCACCGGGGCGCCTGCCGCCGGTGCCGTGCGGGTGCGGCCAACCGGTGAGATCTCCTGTCCGAGAATGAACCGGTACCAGTAGCTCGCTCCGGGGGCGAGCCGGGTCGCAATGACCTTGACTGTGTGGTCGCGGCCCGGGCCGGTGGCGGCAGTACCCCGCGCCACCACTTTCGTAAATGCGGGATCGGCGGATACTTCCCATCGGACGGAAACGTCCGGGCCGGCACCACTGCCGGGTAGTGATTCGGGGGTGGGCGTCACGCGGGTCCACAGCAGCACACCGTCCGGCATGGGGTCTCCTGAGGCAACCCCGTGGCCAAAGGCGCCGTTTTGGGAAGCTGAAAACGCTCCAGCGGGAGTGCCGGTGGCCATGGTTCCGGCCACGGCAGCGACCCCCGCTGAACGCAGAACTTGACGACGAGTAAAGGTAGTCATGCCATCCAGTATTCCTACCCGCCAGTAGCGGATTGGGCTTTCCGGACGCCTGTTTCCCCGCTGTTCGCCGAGTGTTTACTCCGTGGCTAGGGGCGCAGCGCGGCCACCACTAGTTCAATCCGGATCACCCCAGCAGGTCGTCCTTGTAGCACCAGCGCCAGTCCTCGCCCGGCTCGATGCTCCGCATGACGGGATGCCCGGTCGCCTCGAAATGCCTGGACGCGTGCGTCCCCGGGGAGGAATCACAGCACCCCACGTTTCCGCAGGCCAGGCACATCCTGAGGTGCACCGTCGTCGTGCCTTCCCGGAGGCAGTCCGCACACGAGGCGCCGGCGGGCACGGCGGGGGAGCGGGCGGACTCGAGGTGACCGCACACCCCGCCGGGCCTAGCGATGCCCTCCCCGCCGCCCTCACCGGAAGTGTCCAGCTCGTTCAGTGAAAGGTCCAGCATCGATTCCTCAACGTCCAACCGGTCCAGGACTTCGCTGAGGACCTCGTGGGCATACTCGCCGCCCCGCCGCAGCTCCAGCACCTTGGCGCGTTCAGCCTCCAGCATGGCAAGCCGCAGCTGGGCGTAGCGCTGACTGGGGGTCGCAGCTTCCGACGTCGGCCGGCCAAGCCGCTCCCAGGCCGCCAGCCCGCGCTCCTGGGTCCGCCGCTTCAGCATGGCCACCACCTCCGGCGGGTCCTTGTCCGTGCGCAATTCCTGCAGGCGGGCCACTCCGGCGGAGGTGGCAAGCTGCATCAAGGAGGCCTGGTTGAGGGCGTCCTCGCGCTGGTCCGGACCCTGCACGCGGAGCAGCCGGACCAGCGCGGGCAAGGTGAAACCCTGCAGCGTCAAGGTTCCGCCCACCACCACCATCGCTGCCAGTATCAGCACGGTCCGGTGCTCCAGATCCGCGGGCAGTACCAGCACCGCGGCCAGCGTCACCACCCCGCGCATCCCGGCCCAGGACACGATCGCGGCGAACTGCCAGGGCGGCGCGGGGTCCTTCCGCCGGACGGACGGAATGAGCCGGGGCAGGTACGTTGCCGGAAACACCCACACGGGCCGGAGCACCAGCACCGCCAGCAGGATCACGGCGCAGCCGGCCCAGATCCGGCCCGCTCCCAGCGAGTCGTCCTGGACCCCGTTGATGATGGTCCGGACCTGTAGCCCGATCAGCAGGAATACGGAGTTTTCCAGCAGGAACTGCACCGTGTTCCAGTTGCTGCGCTGGCTCAGCCGTGCGGCGCCGTTGGGCATGGACGGCGCCTTGGTCCCCATCACGAGTCCGGTGACGACGACGGCGAGCACCCCGGAGGCGTGGATCGCCTCGGCCGGAAGGTAAGCGACAAACGGGGCCACGAGTGACGTCGAGGTGTTGATCGCGACGTTCCGGATCCGTTTACGGAGCACGGTCAGCACGTAGGCGGCGGCCAGACCCACCACCAGGCCGCCACCGGCAGCGAGCAGGAATCCGCCCGCGATCCCGGCGGCGGACACGGACCCGGAGATGGCCGCGATGGCAGCACGGAGGCAGACCAGGGCCGTGGCGTCGTTGACCAGGGATTCACCCTCGAGGATGGTGACAATCCGGCGCGGCATACCCACCTTCCGCGCGATGGCGGTCGCGGCCACCGCATCCGGCGGCGCCACCACGGCGCCGAGCGCGATCGCGGCGGCCAGCGGGATCTCAGGGAACAGCCACCACACCACGAAGCCCACCGCGAGCGTTCCGAAGATGACGTAGCCCACGGAGAGCAGTCCGATGGCGCGGCGGTTGGAGCCGAAATCAAAGAGGGACGTCCGCAGCGCGGCGGCGTACAGCAGCGGCGGCAACAGCCCCACGAGAACCAGTTCCGGGTTCAGTTCAATCTGCGGGACGAAGGGGAGGAACGAACCCGCGACACCGGCCAGCACCAGCAGCAGCGGCACCGAGACGTTGAGCTTCCGGCCCAGGGCACTCCCGGCGCAGACCACCGCCACGAGAACCAGCAGTCCGAGGGCGACCTCCATGGGGCCATTCTCTCAGGCGGCATCAAGGGGCCGGCAGCGTCCTGCCCCGACACCCACTGTTCATGGACCCGATACCGTGCGGTTCTCGCGCGTTAGTCCGCCACGGGCACTCTTTTCAGGCACCCTCGCTCACGGCCGGACCGCCCGGGCGGGATCCCGTTGAGACGCACCAAGGAGAACCTCCGTGCTCGTGAAAAGCGCTGCCACCGCCCTCGTGGCACTCATGTCCCTGACCGGGTTTGCCGGCCCGTCCGCCGCCGCCAACGCCGGTGAAGACGATGCCCGGCAGCAGGCGTTCAGCTTCGGCGTCATCGGCGACATCCCCTATGGCGATGCCGAAATCGCCAAATTCCCCGCCCGCATCCAGGACATCAACGCCGACAGCAGCCTGGACTTCGTCGCCCACGTGGGCGACATCAAAAACGGGTCCTCCGTCTGTTCGGATGAGTACTTCGAACACATCCGCGCCGAATTCGACACCTTCGAACACCCGCTGGTCTACACGCCCGGTGACAACGAATGGGTGGACTGCCACCGCGGAAACAACGGCGCCTACAACCCGCTGGAACGGCTGGACAAGCTTCGGGAAGTCTTCTTCAACGAACCCGGCAAGACCCTCGGGGAGACGATGCCCCTGAAGACCCAGGAGGACCTCGGACTGCCAGAAAACGTCCGTTTCACGAAGAACCGCGTGGCATTCTCCGTGGTCAACGTCCAGGGCAGCAACAACTCCCTCCTGCCCTGGACCGGCATCGGCGAAACCGCGGTCACGCCCGAGCAGCAGGCGGAAGTGGACCACCGCACGCAGGCCGTCCTGGAACAGGTGCGGGACACGTTCCGGGACGCGACCCGCCGTAACGACCGTGCAGTAGTGCTCATGACCCAGGCGGATATGTTCGATCCGTCGCTGCTCGCCGCTGCCACGGCGCATCCGGAATCGGTGTCGGGCTTCCGTGAAATCGTCCGGACGGTCACCGAGGAAACCAACCGCTTCGACGGTCCGGTGTACCTCATCAACGGCGACAGCCACGTCTACGCGGAAAACCGGCCGCTGGCCGAAGGCTCGCCGTGGCTGACGGTCTACGGCCAGGAAGCGGCGGATGATCTGCAACGCATCACCGTGGACGGCTCAGCCAACGCCACCAACTACGTGAGGTTCACGGTGGCGCCCAACAACGCCGCCGGCTCCGCCGTCCTGTCCTGGGAAAAGGTCCCTTTCAAGGAGTAGCCGGGTGATAATGAAGGCCCCGGACCGGAAGGCGCCCTCATGGAAATGGAAAAGGCAACGGAAACTGACAAAGAGCAGTTCAGATCGTTGCTGGCAGGGCTGCCGGGCATTGACATCAAGCCGATGTTCGGGAACCTGGGCGGCTTCGTCAACGGGAACATGTTCGCGGGGCTCTTCGGTTCCACCCTGGGCCTGAAGCTCGCGGATGCGGACCGCGACGAGCTGGTGAACAGCCGCGAGACCCTGCCCTTCGGCCCCGCCGAACGGCCCATGGGCGGCTACGTCGGGCTCCCGGTGCAGGGCCCGGCGGACGAGATTGAGCCGTGGGTCGCCCGGGCGCTCGCCCACGTGGCCACCCTGCCGCCCAAGGCACCCAAGACTGCCAAACCGAAAAAGTGATGAACGACGACGGCGGGACGTTCCGGACCGTCCGGGTTAGGGCCTAAGTGCCGTCCCTGAGCCGCTGAACGAGGGCGTCCAGGATGGGAAGCTGGCCCTTCACCAGCTTGGTGCGCGCCTCGGATCCGCTGAACCAGCGGGCGTCGTCGATCTCGGGATAGTGGTTGATGATGCCTGACCCCCTGGGCCATTCCAGCGGGAAGGTGTTGCTCACAATGGTTTCGGGCTGGAAGTCCCAGCACGCGGCGAAGGCTGTGATGATCTTGCCTGAGGGCTGCTTGAAAGCGCCCAGTTCGACATAGTCCGCCGGCGGTGCGGCAGTGCCCATTTCCTCGGCGAACTCGCGCAGGGCTGCCGTCAGCGCATCCTCGTCCTCGGAGTATTCACCCTTGGGGATGGACCACGCGTGCTCGTCCTTGCGGGCCCAAAAAGGTCCGCCCATGTGGGCTATCCAGACTTCCAGCTGAGCAGCCGAGTTCCACCTGTACAGCAGGATGCCTGCGCTTCGAACGGTCATGTTGCCTCCTGTTCCTAGGCTATATGCGACGGCAGCGGGGGTCGGCTCTCGGGTAGTGTGTGGGCATGGTGCGTGGACTTGCCGACATGGGAGCAGAAGGCGTTCTGCTGGCCGGGGCAGGGCGGGCAATCCTGCTGCAGATCGCGAACCCGGCGGTGGGCCACGGCGTTGCCGAGCACAGCAACTTCGCCGATCGTCCGCTCGAACGGCTCCGCGCCACCCTCACCTACGTGTACGCCGTGGTGTACGGGACCGAGGACCAGGTGGCAGCGGTTCGCCGCAGTGTTAACCGCGCCCACGCCCCCGTCCGCCGTAAACCTGACGCAGGGTCCGCTGGCTACAGCGCCTTCGATGCGCAGTCCCAGCTCTGGGTGGTGGCAACGCTGTACGACACCGCCGTCACCATCTACGAAAAGATCTACGGCGCGCTGGACGATGAAGCCGCCGACCACATGTACCGGGACTACGCGAGAATCGGCACGGCCTTGCAGCTTCCCGCGGAGCTGTGGCCGGCTGACCGCGCGGCATTCGGCAGCTACTGGGAGGGGTGCCTGCAGGGACTGGAAGCCGACGCCGTGACGTCGGGCGTTGCCCGCAGCCTGCTCTATCCGGCAGACCCCCGGACCTGGCAGCGGGTGGTCATGCCGCTGGCCCGCTTCATCACTGCGGGGCTTCTGCCGGACCAGTTGCGGCAAGGTTTCGGGCTACCGTGGACTGAACGTCACGGCCGCTGGTTCGACCGCACCCTGCGGTGGTCCGCGGTGGTGTATCCACGGCTGCCGCGCAGAGTCCGGCACTGGCCAAAGAACTACTGCCTGGGCAGGCTCGACGCCGCCTAGCGAAACGGGGGATCAGTGCGGAGCTTCACATCCGTAGAGCTTTTGATCGATCAGCGGGCCCACAGGTTCCTGGACAGTGCGCCTGCCGGCGGTGCCCGGTCAAAGCTCACCGAGTTTGTGGTGTTCGGCCTCAAGCAGGGCTGGGCGTGCATCTTTGGCGCCGCGCTCCTCGCGGTGCTTCTGGCAGCGCGCCTCTGGTATCCGGACGACGCCGGTTTGGCCCGGAACGACTTCCTGACCCTCGCCGCCGTCGTCATCCAGATCCTGATGGTGGCAACACGGCTGGAAACGGTCCGCGAGCTTAGGGTCATTGTCCTGTTCCACTTGGTGGGGACGGTGATGGAGTTGTTCAAGACGGACGTCGGCTCCTGGTCCTACGGGGCCGAGGGCGTCCTGCGCATCGGGGCGGTCCCGCTCTTCAGCGGCTTTATGTACGCGGCCGTGGGTTCGTACATGGTGCGCGTCTACCGACTCTTCGACCTGCGTTTTGCCCGGTACCCGCGGCGGTGGATCACGGCCATCATGGCTGCGGCCATCTACGTGAACTTCTTCACCCACCATTACCTCTGGGACGCACGCTGGGTGCTGCTGGCCGCCGTCGCGGTCGTCTTTGGACGGTGCGTCATGCACTTCCGGGTGTTCCGCAGGAAGTTCCGGATGCCGCTGGTCCTGGCATTCCTGCTGGTGGCGCTGTTCATCTGGATTGCCGAGAACATCGCCACCTGGTCCGGGGCCTGGCTCTACCCCAGCCAGGTGGACGGCTGGCAGATGGTCTCGCTCGACAAGCTGGGGGCCTGGTTCCTGCTGATGATCATTTCCGTGGTGCTGGTGACCTGGGTCTACAAGCCGCAGGCGCCGGAAGCCGAGGAGAACGCCAGCGCCGAAGTGCCCCTGGAGGCCGGCATGGGGCCACGCCCTTCTTGACGGAGGGGCCTACGGTCCGGCCTTGGCGAACACCCGGCCGAAGAATGCTGCCAGCGCGTCGGCGGTCGCCTGCACTTCGGCTTGTGAGTTCGTTCTGCTGCTGGCTTCCACAGACAGCATCCCTTTGCGGGCGCCGACCCGGATGTGCCATTCGCCCGTCCCGTCGGACAGTTGGTAGGCGACGGCGTAGCTTGAGTCCGCTGCGACGGTCACGTTCAGGGGCGAGACGGCCGGCCACTGGCGCTGGCCGCCTCCGAGGATGTTTTCTTGAACCGTCGCGCAGTCGCGGAGCGTGGCGGCTCGGGTGTCGAACGGATACGGTGGAGCCGCCGTCGAAGGCATGCTGATCACGCTCAGCTCGGTGTAGTCCATCTTGCTGGCACCTTGGAGCTGGCCCTGGGCGAGGATGGAGCCGAGGAGTGACCCGTAATATGCTGCGTCGTCGTAAGTGCATGGCGGCACGGATCCTTGCGGAGAAGGGGCGGGGTTAACGCCGGGCGTCGAAACGATGACCGTGGCGCCGGGCAGGGTCAGCGTCGTGCCGTTCGGCCCGGCGACGCTGTTGAGAAGTGCGACCAAGTCGTCGGGTGTACGGGAGTTCGGCGGCGGCGGGGCAACCGTCGGAGGCTTCGTTACGGCCTGGTCGATGAGCTCCTTCGCCAGGCCGGCCATTGAGTCGAGGGCCGGCTGGGCGTCGGCCTCGGAGTTGGGCTCGGCGATAGCGAGGCTCAGGGTGATGGACATTGTTCCCGCCAGCACCCGCAGTCCGACTGAGCCGAAGTCGCCGGGTCCCTTCGGCTTTGTGGTCTGCATGAAGGCGTATTGTTTCTGCCCGGCCGACGGCGCCTTCAGTAGCTGGACCGCGTACGTTGAGGTCCGGCCGGACTCCGTCGATGCCAGGTCAAACTGGCCGCAGCGGGACGCCTGATCCTCCGTGTAGCCGAAGTCGGCCTTGGCGATGGCGTCCTTTGCCGCGCTTCGGAGCGTGATCATGATGGTGCTGGCCGGTCCCGACTGCGCACCCATCGGCATGGCGCCCTCGGCGAAGTTCACATTCTTGTCTGCCCAGCGGATGAAGGGGTTCTCGGGGACGAAGACGGCGCACTCGCCGGGCGTTGTCTCGCTGCTAACAACGGGGAAGCTGCCGCTCGAGGCTCCGCTTCGCTGGCGAGCGGAGTCCTGCGCAGTGGGAAACTGCACGCCCCGCCGCTGAGCTACTCCGTTGATGATCGCCACGAGCTGCTGGTCCGTGAAGACCGCCTCCGGCAAGCCGATTGACGCGGGCCCGCTCGTCGACGTGGGCGTGGCAGCCGCCGGCGTTGGCGTCCCGCCCGATGAAGTGGAGCCCGGGGTCCCGCCCCCGGACGAACATCCTGCCAGCGCCAACAAAATGACAACAGCGCAAACGAGCCACTGACTGCCGGTTCTGCGCGACCTGTTCACACCAGCGGTTCCACCGTCACGAGGGGACATCAGCGGCCTCCTTTGCCAGAACCCCAACGCTATGGTTCAGCGGACATACCGGCTAGGGTATTTGGACCTCAGGCCCAATCGCAGGCGTCAGGGATCAGCCCTCCAGGTAGCCGCCGCTGGCCCAGCGCCGCAGGGCCGCCTTCTCGCCGTCGTCGAACTCCATCAGCGCTACCCGGCACAGCTCCTCCACGTCCTCCGTCCAGGCCGCCGCGAGCCCTTCCGGGGTTGCGTTTTCGTTGAGCTGATAGTTGACGTAGCCCAGGCCCTGGATGACAAAGTTCACCGCGCCGCGGGACACGGGCTGGCCTGCGGTGACACAGTCATCCCGGACCAGCCGGGACAGTTCGTTGCGGCTGACCGGCTGCTCCCGAAGCCTGGCCGCCAGTGCCTGGAACAGCTGCCGGAACTGGGCTGCGGAGAGCGCGGGCACGTCCGTCACCCGGGTGACGCGTTCCTCGATGCCGGGCTCGACGTCGGCATCCGCCGGCAGGTCGTCACTGGAAAACCGCTGCGCGTCCCAGACCCAGCCGCCCCGTGAAGGGGAGTATTCAACGCTGTTGCCGATCTGGGCCACCCAGGTCCCGAATTTTCCGTACCCTGCCCAGTCCGTCTTCAGGGAGGGGTCCGCCGTGAGGGCGCGGTGGGCCACCATGGCCCCCACAACCGGACCAGGGGCGGCACGAACGAAGTCGCAGACCTCCCGGACTGCGGCTGAAGCGGTCTTCGACAGGGTCTTGGGCTTGGCTTTGGCGGCCGGCTGGACCTGCGGCGGCTGGACGGACGCCACTGCCCGGATGGGCTCGCCGGTGGTGCCGTTGAGGATGGCCACGAAGTCGTGGGACTCCACCACGCTGTCTGCCATCTCGCGGTAGGCGAAGGCCACGGCTCCCGCAGCGATGACCGTGGTCAGCTTGTCGGCGGCCCGGAAACGCTGGATGAGGGACGTGAAGTCGGCATCGGCCGAGGCGATGAAGAACTCGTCGATGCCGGCGCCGCCGGACAGCGTGTCCATCGCATCCAGGACCAGGTTGATGTCGGTGCTGCTCTTCCCGCGCTGCGTCAGTGACGGGCAGTCGATCACGCGGAAACCTGCCCGGGTCCAGTACGTCCGGTACTTCGAATACACCACCGGATTCAGGTAGCAGTTCCGGATCAGGAAGCGGCGGGAACTCTCCCCGGAGCCGCCGGCGGACAAGGCGTCCGCCCAGTGTTTGGGATCCTCGGCGAAGCGCTTCGCCGCCAGGGGATCGAGGGCCTGCAGGCCCGTGTAGACGTTGTCGAAGTCGACAAACATGGCCGCCCGGATTCCAGGCCGTCGGGAAGGGGACCGCGACTCTTTCATCTGCCAAGTGTGCCAGCAAGCCGGGTTGCCTGGGCAGCTTTTCCGCGACACGGTGTAATTCGGTTCGATGAGCTCCGGGGCGGGACGGCAAGCGGACGACGGCGGGACTTCCTCCGTCGTCCGCTTGCCGTTGCCGGTGGTGCTTTTAGCTCCATTCGGGCGGCTGGAAGCTCGCACCACCGAACATGGGGTAGGCGAGGGTGCCGCGTTGGTCCTTGAGCTGGGACCAGGGTTTGTTGAGTCCGAACGCCCCGTAGCGGCGGGCCTGCGTCACCCGGTCCAGGTCCAGGATGCCGTAAAGGATCTCCAGTCCTGCTCGCCGTGGAGCCGGCAAAACTGCTCCAGCCCGTCGTCGTCCGTTCGCCTGGTTCGCCCCGTTCGAAGGCCCGGAGGCCTGGCGGATCATCCGCAGCGGCACTGCAGTAAGCAGGCTTCAGGGGCTGCTGAACTACCGGCTGGCGCGGAGCAGCCGCGCGAGGATCTCGGGTGTCTGGGCAACAGCCGCGGCCTGTGCGGCTTCCGAAGGGTCTCCGTATCCCCAGGACACAAAGATCGTCGGGATCCGGTGCACGGCCGCGCCGGCCACGTCGTAGCTTCGATCGCCCACCATGACCGGGCTGGAGATATCCACTCCCTGCGCCTTGAGCCGCGCCAGCGATTCGGCAATCACATCCTCCTTAGTGGCCCTTCCTGCTGCGTCGGACGCACCGCAGATGTCGGCGAAGTAACTGTCAATCCCAAAAGTGCGAGCCATCCGGACCGCCTGATCTTCCACTTTGGACGTTGCCACCGCCATCGGACACCGCAACGAATCCAGCTGATCCAGGAGACCGTCGATACCGCTAAAGAGGGTGGATTGCCCAGCCCCTGTTTCGGCGTAGGCCGCCCGGTAGTGTCGGAGCGCGTCCCGGGCGGTTGCTTCGTCCAGGCCTGCGCTGTGCCTGAACGACTCGTACATGGGCGGTCCAACGTACTTGAGCAGTTCCCGGTGCGGGGGTACAGGCGCATTCACCGCCTTGAGCGCCCGGGCAGCGCTGTCCATCACCCCCGGCGCGGAGTCCAAGAGCGTCCCGTCCATGTCGAACAGAACGCAGGTGATGGCGGCGGGTGCCTGATTGTCCAGGTGTGGACGTATCATTTCTGCGGAGCCTTTCTGGCTACGGTATCGACGCGCACACATCCAAGTGACAGTGGCGCACCGATCATTGCGGCGGAGGGTAGGGATGGACGGGGCGGGTTTGGATCACATCGACCAGAAGATCCTTGCGGAACTCACGAAGAACGCCCGGGTGTCGCACGCCGAGCTGGCCGGCAGGGTGCTTTTGTCCCGGAATGCCGTGCGGCAGCGCGTTGACCGCTTGGAGCGGCAGGGCTACATCCAGGGCTACACGATTGTGGCGGGCAGCGTTGGCCAGAGCATGGTTTCCGCTTTCCTCATGATTTACCGCAAAGACCGCATGCGTGGTGCCGACGTCTTGGCAGCATTGCGGACCATTCCCGAAGTGGTCCTCTGCGATGTCCTGAGCGGGGATTTTGACCTGCTGGTGAGGTTGGAAGCACGCTCGCTGGACAGGGTCCAGGAGATCTGGGAGCAGATCGCGGCCCTGCCCGGCGTGGGCGACACCGTGACCGCGCTAACCCTGTCCAACGTCATCCGGCGGCGGGGAGCCGACGGGCACGGGACAGCACAGCAATAGGCCTCTTGCCCCGCTAGCTTCTGATGCAGACCACCTTGGGCTGCGTCATCTCATCGTGGGCGAACCGGACGCCTTCCCGGCCCATGCTGCCGTACTTGGACCCGCCGAACGGCATGCCGTCGAACCGGTAGTCTGAGGAGTCGTTGATCATCACGCCGCCTGCGTCCAGATCCCGGGCCGCACGCATGGCCGCCGCAAGGGAGCGGGTGAAGATGCCCGCATGCAGGCTGAAATCGATGGAATTCGCCAGCCCGATCGCTTCGTCGTAGGTGCTGAACATCTTGAGCATGACCACTGGTCCGAACACTTCCTCCTGCCAGAGGCGGCAGTCCTCCGGAACGGACTCCAGAACGGTTGGCAGCAGGACATTTCCTTCAGCCCGGTTGCCTGCCAGGACCGTTGCGCCGGCATCGACGGCCCCGCTGATTTTGAGCTGGACCTCCCGAACCGCGCCGGGGGTAATCATGGGGCCAACGTCGGTCCGTTCCTCGGCGGGGTCGCCGGTGACCAGTGATCTCGTGGCCGCCACGAACTTCCGGCGGAATTCGACGTAGACGGAGCGGTGGACCAAAATCCTCTGCACCCCCACACAGTTCTGGCCCGCAGCCCAGAACGCTCCAGATACGCAGGAATCCACCGCACGGTCCACGTCCGCATCGTCCAGGACAATCACCGGTGCGTTGCCGCCCAGGTCCATGGCGAGCTTCTTCAGCCCGGCCGTGCGGGCGATGGCCTCACCGGTCGCGAACCCGCCGGTGAAGGACACCATCCGCACGTCCCGGGTCCGGATGATGGCAGCCGCAACATCCCTCCCGCCGTGCACCACCGTCAGGACCTCCGGCGGCAGGCCGGCGTCGTACAGGGCGTCGGCCAGCAGCTGTGCGGACAGCGGCGTGAGGGCTGACGGCTTGAGTACGACGGCGTTGCCCCCCGCGATCGCCGGGCCCACCTTGTGTGCCACCAGGTTGAGGGGATCGTTGAACGGAGTGATGGCCGCAATGATCCCGAGCGGCTCACGTGTGAACCAGCCGGTCCGGTCCTCTGATCCGGCATAGGAGTCGAATGGGATGACCTCGCCGGCGCCACGCGTCGCCTCCTCTGCGGACAGCCGGAGCGTGTTGATGGCCCGGTGCACCTCCTTGCGCGCCTGGCGGATGGTCTTCCCGGCCTCCGCCACGATGGTCTGGGCGAAGACCCCGCTCCTGCCCTCGATGTCGGAGGCAGCCGCGGACAGGATGGCGGCGCGGGCATGGCGGGACAGGGACTTCGCCGCCACGGCGCCCGAGCGTGCCGCGGCCATCATTTCTTCAACAGCACTGACATCGGTGATGGGGACGTCTCCCACAACCCTGCCGTCGTAGGGACTGGTCACCTCGTGGAGCCGGGGAGCGCGGACAACCTGCAGCATGGTGGCCTCAGACACGTGCCTGTCCTTCCGCCATCTGGTGGATGGCAATGATGTCGGAGAGCAGCGCGTAGGCCGTCTCGATCCGTCCGGCGCCGGGGCCGGAAACCGTCACAGGGCCCAGCAGGTCAGTTTCGAACGAAACGGCGTTCGTGGCACCCGAGATGCCGGCAAGGCTGTGCTCCATGTCGACGGCGCGCGGTGAAACGCCCGCCGCGATGCCGCCGTCGGGAGTCCGTCTGGCGGATCCGACCAGTTTCCAGCGCCGGCCGGCCGAAGCGGCCGCCCGGACATCCTCCGGCGTTACTGCGGAGATGCCCTCCCGCTGGACGTCCTCCAGCTGCAGGTTCCCGCCGAGGAGCTCGTTGGCGAGGATCAGCACCTTCAGCTGCACGTCGAAACCCTCGAGGTCCGCGGCGGGATTCGCCTCTGCGTAACCCAGCTCCTGGGCCTCCCGGACAGCCTCACCAAGGTCAAGACCGGCTTCCATGCGCCCCAGAACGTAGTTGCTGGTGCCGTTCATGATCCCTTCGAAACCGTTGAGTTGCAGCCCGCCGAACATCTGCTTGGCAAGCCGGATCACCGGAGTGCCGCTCATGACGGCGCCTTCAAACTCGAAGCGGACACCTTGCCGTTCCGCCAGGGCTGCAAGTTCCCTTCCCCGTAGCGCCACGGGTCCCTTGTTGGTGGTGCAGACGCTCTTGCCCGACTCCAGTGCCCAGCGGACGTGCGACACGGCGGGCTCGCCGTCCTCCGGGTTGGTGAAGGTGGCCTCGCAGATGATGTCCGCTGTGCAGTTGCGGATCACGCCCTCGTTATCCGGTTCCGCGGAGCCGCCGTGCCGGGCAAAGGTTTCGCCGTCGCCGCCCAGCGCCAGGGCCATGGACAGGTCAATACCGCCGGCGTCCACGAGGGACCCGAGGCGCAGATCCGTGATGGCAACTACGCGCAGGCCGAAGCCCACCTCGGCGCGGAGTGCTTCCCCGCGGGCGGCAATCAGCTCAGCCAGGCTGCGGTTCACTCCGCCGAAGCCAATCAGTGCAAGGTCATAGGTGGTCATGCCGTGTCCTTCTCTCGGAATTGCTTGGTGCTTCCATGCTCAGGGCGCTCCGTGTCCGTCCCGCCATGTGATTCCGCCCAAAGGACTACGCAAAGTGACCAAGGATGACGCCATACGTATCGTCGGCCCTTAATAATCGTGCAATATATGCATCTAGGAATGTTTTTAAAGATCAAAAAGGCCTTTTGGTGTTACTTTCATCACGGTGGTTGGGTTTACCGGTCTGGTCCCCAACGCCCTCCGAGGCTTTCCGGTGCATCAATCCCGTTCGCACCTCGACTACTCTCCCGGGAGCAATTCATGGAACTTTCCTCCACAACCCGCTTGGATCCGCAGGCTTCTTTACTGCCTGAAGCGGGACCCTCTGAATCAGGGCGCGGTCCGGCGCCGGGGCTCCAGCGATCCATGGGCCCGCGGCACCTGGTGATGATCGCCATGGGCGGCGTCATCGGGTCGGGCCTTTTCCTCAGTTCGGGCTACACGATCTCCCAGGCCGGACCGCTGGGCGCGGTTCTGGCGTATCTCGTGGGCGCCTTCGTCGTTTACCTCGTCATGGCCTGCCTCGGGGAGTTGGCCATCGCCTATCCGGTCTCGGGCGCGTTCCACATCTACGCGGCCAGATCCATCGGTCCCGCCACCGGTTTCACCACGGCCTGGCTGTATTGGCTGTGCTGGGCCGTGGCCCTGGGATCCGAGTTCACCGCGGCCGGCCTGCTCATGCAGCGCTGGTTCCCGGGAATTGACGTGTGGGTCTGGTGCGTCGTCTTCGCGTCCATACTGTTTGCCCTGAACGCGGTCTCTTCGCGGTTCTTCGGCGAATCCGAGTTCTGGTTCTCCATCATCAAGGTGGGCGCTATCGTGGTCCTGATTGCCTTTGGCGGCGCAGCGCTGGTCGGGTTCCACCCGCTGGCCGGAGGTTCCCACCCGTTCCTGCTCGAAAACTTCAACACGTCGGGCGGACTGTTCCCCAACGGCTTTTCCGGCGTCCTGGTGACTGCCCTGGCGGTCTTCTACGCGTTCTCCGGTTCGGAACTCATCGGCGTCGCAGCGGGCGAAACGGCCAACCCCGAGACAAGCATTCCCAAGGCAATGCGGACCACGGTGTTCCGCCTGCTGATCTTCTTCGTGGGCGCCATCGCAGTCATCGCCGCCACCATCCCCTTTGACCAGGTGGGCCTGGACGAGAGCCCCTTCGTCACCGTCTTTTCCTCCATCGGCATCCCCTATGCCGCGGACATCATGAACTTCGTCATCATCACCGCGCTGCTCTCCGCCGGAAACAGCGGCCTGTTCTCCTGCGCCAGGATGCTCTTTTCCCTGTCCGAGGAAGGGCACGCGCCGAAGGCATTCCGGAAGCTGACCAAACGCGGGATTCCCCTCACCGCCCTCTGCGTCAGCATGGTCGGCGGGCTGGCTTCGCTCATCAGCAGCGTGGTCGCTCCGGAATCGGTCTATCTCGCGCTGGTTTCCGTCGCCGGGTTCGCTGTTGTGGGGGTCTGGATGTCCATCACGGCGTCGCATTTCTTCCACAGGCGGGCCTTCGTGCGGAACGGCGGAAACATCGACGACCTCGCCTACAAGGCGCCGCTGTTCCCGGTGGTTCCGATCCTTGCCTTCGCGCTGTGCCTCGTCTCGCTGATCGGCATCGCTTTCGACCCGAACCAGGTCGCAGCCCTGTACTTCGGCATTCCGTTTGTGGGCGCCTGCTACGCCTTCTTCTACTACAAGTACGGACGGCGGCAGCAGCTCGGCAAGTAGCCGCCTACGGCAGTGCTGCGGCAAACCGCCGGCCCGGCGGCTGAACCAGTGTTCGGCCGCCGGGCCTCTGGCGGGTTTCTCCGAAGGCGGGCGTTTCCGGCAGGAGGAAAACTGTCCCGTCACCACTGCCCGGGCTGTGTGAGAATGGGCGTTGAAGTCCACCAGAGGGAGCGGTTCAGCTTGGAATTGTCGGAAGCGTCATCGCTGGGCCAAGGCCTTCGCATTGTCCGGCTGATCGTTGACCGCGAAAAGAGGGGCAGGGGACTGCTGGGGGTATCCCAGCTCGCCGCCGAACTGGAGATGGACCAAAGCCGCGTGTCCCGACTTACCCAGGAGCTGTGCGAGCTGGCCATTCTGGAGCGTGTGGAACGCGGACCGTTCCGTGCCGGTCCTGCCTTCTTCCAGCTTGCGGCCAGCCTTAACGTCGGCTGGATCGGCCAGGCCAAGAGCGAACTGGAACTCTTCGTGGCGGAGTTCGGGCTGCGGGCCCGGCTGTCAGTCCGTGACGGTGTACGGGTGATCCTCCTCAGGACGTCCAGCAATGACGGCGTGCTGGGAAGCTTTGTGAAACCGGGCATGGTCACACCCGTCTGGTGCACGGGATCAGGCCGTGCCCTGCTCTGGGACCACAAGGCAGCCGAGGTTGAGAAGCTTCTTCAGGGCATGGACTTTATCGGCGTGGGCGGTCCCAGGGCGGCCCACTCTTTGCCGGAAGTGTGCGAACTGATGGAGCAGGACCGGCCGCAGGGCTTCATCAGGGCGGCCGAGGAGTTTGAGCACGATGTCCATGAGCTGGCCGTGCCGGTGCGGGATCCGGACGGACGGGTCAGCGCAGCCCTCTCCGTCCTGGGCAGCCGTAACGCTGTTGAGCTCCGGACCGGGGAAATTGCCGATGCGCTGCACTCGGCGGCAAAGCGCCTCGCGGCGGTGGGTGCGGACGGCGCCGGAGTCAGCTAGGACGCCCCAGGGCCGCTTCCAGCCGGCCGCCCCACTTCAGGGCTGCGGCGGCAATCTGTTCGCGTTTCGGTTCCAGCCGCGCCTTTGATCCGACCACCTGCAGGGCAGCGATGGTCTCGCCGCGGAAGTCGCGTAAGGGCACGGCCACGGAATACAGGTTAGGCTCCGCCTCTTCATCCACAATGGAATATCCGCGCTCCCGTGCCCTGGCCAAGCGAGCAAGGAAGTCCTCAATATCGGCGGGGGTGTTGGGGCCATGGCGCACAAATTCGGTCTGGCTAAATACCGCCCGGACCTCTGCGTCGCTGGAGTCCCACAGCAGCGCCTGGCCTGCGTCGCTGCAGTAAGCGGGGTAGGGCCGGCCGATCCACGAGCCCACCATCCTGCTGTTCGGTGGGACATGCTCGCCGATCGTTACGGTGCTGTCCCCGTTGAGGACGCCGAGGAAGCAGCCTTCCCCGGTGTCCTCTACGAGCCCCTCCAACGCCGTCATGCCTTCCGTCCGGAGCCGCTGCTCAGTGAGTAGCTGGGCATCCGTGTAGAAGCTCCAGTCCAGCGAATACTCCCGGTGCTCGCCCCGGAGCAGGAAATTCTCTTGCTGGGCGGCCTTAAGGCCGCGGGAGATCTGGCTACGGTCCCTGCCGAGATCTGCGGCGATGTCCGCGACGGTCGCGCCCCGCGCTCCTCCAGCGTGACGGGAGCCGACGGCGAAGACAACTTGCATTCCGCGGCCCATGCTGGAGATTTTCGACATGGATCCGATCTTAGTTGCTGGCTACCCGCGGCTTAGTGGATTGTCCTTAGTGGATCGCGAAGACCCGAGCGGGGAATCCGCTCCCGCCTTGAGGCTTCGGCCAGGTGGCCACAAGCACCGCCCCCGATTCGGGCAGGCCGTCAAGATTGGCGAGCAACTCTATCTGCCAGCAGTCCTGGGCAAGGATGTAGGTTTCCAGGCTGAAGTCCTGGCGCGATGTCGCCATGCCCGGGTCGGTATCCGTCTGCTCGTGGCCGATCGCCGTGATGTCCCGCTCGGCGACCAGGAAGGTCATCACGTCCCGGGACCAGCCCGGAGTGTGGCTGACGCCGTCGGCGTCCCGGTTCGCCATCGCCTCCGGGTCCGGCCAGCGGTTGCTCCAGCCGGTCCGGAGCGCCACGAACGCGCCCGTCGGCATCCGGCCGTTGCGCTCCTCCCATGCGCTGACGTCATCGAGAGTGGGCGTTGCATCGGCGTCCCTCGCGGCCCGCGTGCTGATGTCCAGCACCACCAGGGGCAGCATCATCTCTTCCACCGGGATGATGTCCAGACTTCGACCTCCCCGGATAAAGTGCGACGGCGGGTCCACGTGGGTGCCCCACTGGCCGACGATGGAGTAGACGTGCGCCGTGAAGCCGTCGCCCCTGTCCAGGTCGAACAGGGCCGTCCTGCCTTCGTCCGGAAACGCTGGGAAGTGTGGCTGGCCGGGGTGGAAGGCGTGCGTCAGATCGGTGAACGACCGGCCGGACAGCAACGACTGGAATCCTTCCCAGAGCCCGGTGGCCTGGACTGTCATGACGCCCGCCCCAGTGCCGGACGAACAGACGCTGCCGTGGAAACCCGGACCGGCTCGGAAAGTTCGATGACCGGCACCTCCCACGGGTGAACTTCGATCATGCGCTCCACGAGCCGGCTGACGGCTTCGTCGGACAGGTCGGCGTCCAGATACGTGGTCAGGACAAAGGTGGGCGAAAAGGTTCTTTCATCTGCGCGGCCGAAGGTGGGATTTGCTCCGGCCGAGGCCGTGAACCCCTCGAATCCGAGGCTCGATTCGAAGACATGCCGGTAGTTCCCGAAGTCCCCGAGATCCGGGCAGGACTCCAGTGTGTCGAAAAGTGACGAGAGGCCGGGGTCCGCCTTCAGGACCTCCAGGTCACCCTCCACCAGCCGCCTCAGGGAACCAGCGCCAATGGGCCAGTGGACGCGGAGTTTGCGCACACTTTTCATTCCAATATCCATGCCTTGATGCCTCTTCCTTCGATCGTCAGGAGCCGTCCGTGCGGCTTTTGAATCATCCTGACAGACTGTGATGAGCAGCACAAGCATATTTACTTGTATATGATGCACATAGATTGACATTGTCCCGTCCACGAAAGTGAAGTGATCCGCCTTGAGCACCCCCGCCACCCCGCTGCTTTTCGCCCTCTACGAACAGGCAAGCGTCGGTTGCGGGGGTGCGCCGAGCCTCTGGACGCACCCGTTGGATGACCGCCTTGCCGTCAATTCCCTGGACCGCTGGCGGGATGTTGCCGTCACCGCCGAACAGGCCAACCTTGACGCGTTGTTCTTCGCCGACGTTCTGGGCCTCTATGACGTTTATGGGGGATCCGCCGACGCCGCCCTGGGCTGGGCCGTGGAGGCGCCGGCGAATGATCCCTTTATGTATGTGCCGGCGCTTGCGGCGCTGACCGAGCGACTGTCCTTCGTCATTACGGCCTCGACCACCTACGAGCACCCGTTCTCCCTTGCCCGCCGCTTCGGCACCCTGGACCACCTCAGCAAGGGCCGGATCGGCTGGAACATCGTCACGTCATACCTTTCCAGTGCCGCCCGGAACTTCGGTATGGACGAGATGCTCAAGCACGCGGACCGCTACGGCCGCGCGGATGAGTTCATGGATGTTTTCTACAAACTGCTGGAAGGCAGCTGGGCAGGCGACGCCGTCGTCGGCAATAAAAGCGAACGGGTGTACGCGCGCCCCGGTTCTGTCCGGCCGATCAATCACGACGGCGAGCATTTCCGCGTGGACGGCCCGTCTCTGACCTCGCCGTCGCCGCAGCGGACCCCCACCCTGTTCCAGGCCGGGTGGTCGCCGCGGGGCCGTGAATTCGCCGCCAGGCATGCCGAAGTGATCCTGCTGCCCAAAAAAGACCCCGAGGAAATCGCCGCAGGACTGGCGGACATCAACCACCGGGCGATGGAGGCAGGCCGTCCCGGCGGCGATGTCCGTTCCATGGCGCTCGCCCGGATCATCACCGCTCCCACGGCGATCGAAGCTCAGGAAAAGTATGAGGATCTGCAGCGCAACTACCACCTGGAGGCTCAGCTGGTCAGCTATGCCGGCGACACCGGGATCGACCTCAGCAAATACGCCGACGACGAGCCGCTGACCACGGTGTCCAACGGACTCACCTCCTACGTGGTCAAGGGGGCGCCGCAGGAGCAACCGCTCACTGCCGGGGATGTGCGGCGTAAATTTTCGGAAGTCACGCGCGGAACGGACCTGTTGTTCATCGGCACACCCGAGGACGTTGCGTCGCAGATCCAGGACCACGCCACGGCGTCGGGGCTGGATGGCTACATGATCAACCCGCTGGTGAGTCCTGGCTCCCTGAACGACTTCGCCGAAATGGTGGTGCCGGAACTTGCCAAGCGAGGGCTCTACGACACGGAACCGAAGAAGGGCACCCTGCGCTCCAGGCTCCGCGCCGACGGTGCGGACCTGATGGCAGGCGCGGCTTACGGGGCCGGATTTCGCCAGCGCTAACCCATTGACACCCGGACACGACAGACATATCCTACAACCAAATGGTTGTAGATCAGCTCAGTGATGCCGAAGTGGACCGCCTGTTCCAGGCGTTCGCCGATGCCACCCGTCGCGATATCGTCCGGCGGGTCACGGTGGCCGAGTATTCCGTTTCCGGCCTCGCCGCCCTCTACGCCATGAGTTTCGCCGCCGTCCAGAAGCATGTGGCGGTGTTGGAACGGGCTTCCCTGGTCACCAAGGAGAAGCGCGGAAGGGAGCAGATCGTGCGGGGTAATCATGAAGGCCTGCAGAAGGCCCGCCGGCTGCTCGATGAGTACGAGGCGATCTGGCGGCAGCGTGCCGAGCGGATCGCAGACATTCTCGCTGAAGGATAGGAAAGGGTTCCGCAATGACCGTTATCAGTTCCACCAAGAATCTCGAGGCACTCAGCTTGACCCTCGTGGCGGAGTTCGACGCCGCCGTCGAACGCGTCTGGCAGATCTGGGAAGACCCTCGGCAGCTTGAGCGCTGGTGGGGCCCGCCCAACTATCCGGCCACGTTTGACCGGTTCGACTTCCAGCCCGGAGGGATGGCCGACTATTACATGACCACCCCCGAAGGCGAGAAGCCCCGAGGCTGGTGGAAATTCAGAACCATCGAGGCGCCGCGCAAGCTCGAATTTGATGACGGCTTCGCTGACGAAACCGGAGCGCCCGTGGATGCCATGGGCAGTGCCCATGCCGCTGTTGACCTTGAGGACATCGGTGGCCGCACCCGCATGACCATCATGTCCACCTTCGATTCCGAAGAGCAGATGGAAGAGATGGTCAAGATGGGCATGGAGGAAGGCATGCGGGAGGCCGCGGGCCAGATCGATGCAATCCTCGCCGAGCATGCCAGGGCCTGACTGTCTGCACCTGATGTTTCACGCAAAAGGGGCAGGAGGACGACGGCGGGAATTCCCGCCGTCGTCCGCTCGCGTTTAGGTGCCCAGCAACCAGGCTGACGCCGCACTGCGGTAGCGGCTGATGCCCTTGTACTCGGCCATGTCCTCCGGAAGTTCGGCCAGGACGCGGCCGAGGCGTTCCCGCCATGCCGGTACCCGGGCAATGTCCGAGAGGGACAGCAGGTGCGTCCGGACGAGGAACAGGACGGCCCCGGAGTGGGGGAGCCGGATGAGGTGCTGCACTTCCACCCGCAGGTGGAGCCTGTCCGGCAGGGCGGGGTCGCCGGCCACGGTCGCGCGGTCCCGGGCCCACTGGGGGTAGGTTTCGGTGGAGGTGTCCAGCCTGCGGTCCACGGTCATGGTCCAGTTGGCCCTGCGGTATTTTTCCCCGGGCTGCAGGCGCAGGAGGAATTGCTGCGCACGCGTGATGATCTGTTCCTGGTGCACGCGGGGGACGGGGCCGTGGACCTCGAGGAACTTCATGCCGACGTCGAAACCGAAGGACCAGTCAGCAGCGAACGTGACGAGTCCCGCGTCGAGCCATAGTGCGCCCTCGCGCTGGTCAAGAAGCGCAATGTCGTCCTGGATCTGGCTGCCCAGGAACCGCAAGGGTTCCACGGGCAAGGAACCGTCGTCGCCCAGCGTGAACTCGAGATCGAGGTCCTGCAGGGTGTTCTGCCAGCGGCAGGCGTTTCCGTCCCGGTCGAAGGACATGGCGTCAGGGTGTTCCGCGGCCATAATCGGCAGCAGGGTGGAGATGGCGTCCCACACGGCGGGCCGCATGTGGGGGAGGACCTGCAGGCGGGTGGGGTCCCTGGTCAGCACCGCGTCGCGTTCCGTGAGCTCGTGACGGTAGTGCTCATCGATGTCCAGCAGGCGGCCGCCCCAGGCGCCCGCTTCCGTCACCACCGTCTTGAGGGCGGGCTCGACGTTGGTGCTGTAGCGGTAGCTGTCACTGGGAAACGGGAAGGGAAAGCGGGAAATCCGCTCGGGGAGGACGGCAGTGCCGTCGATGACGCTAGAACTCACAGGTCCAACTCCAATTCCTGGTCCAGGCTGCGGGACACGCAGCACATCATGGTGGTGTTCGCGGACTTTTCCTGCTCGCTCAAATAGAGGTCCCGGTGCAGGGGTGCCCCGCGCAGGACCGGTAGGGAACATTCGCCGCAGACGCCCTTTCGGCACATGTTGGGGACGCCTTTTCCTGCGTTTTCAAGGGCCTCCAGCAGGGAAACGCCCGCCGGGACCTCCAGCGTGACGCCGCTGCGGGCCAGGTTCACCGTGAACGGCTCGCCCTGGTCCAGTTCGACGGCGCCAAATGGCTCCGAATGCAGCCGGCCCTGCGGCCAGCCAAGCTCCCGGGCCCGGGCCAGGACGGTGTCCATGAACGCGGCAGGTCCGCACACGTAGAGATGTGTTCCGAGCTTCTGGTCCGTGAGCCGGCGCGTTAGTTCCTCCTGGAAGCTCCCACGGTCCGTGCATTCGGCCAGTGCCGGCCCCAGCAGCTCCCGCGCTTCCTGTACGTGTGCTCCCTGACAGGGCCGGTAAACGTAGACCAGCGTCGCCTCACTGTCCCGTTCGGCGGCCGCCCGGGCGTGCGAGAGCATCGGGGTGATTCCGATTCCTGCCGCTATCAGCAGGTGGTGCCTGGCTGTTGCCACGGGTGCAAACGCGCTGCGCGGATGCGAAACGCGGACCAGGTCCCCGACCGCGAGCCGGTGCATCGCAAGGGATCCGCCGGCGCCGTCGTCAACCCGCAGCACGGAGATGGTGTATTCGGAAGGGTGCCTGCCGGACCCCGTGAGCGAGTAGGCGTTGGCGCCGTCCCCGTACTGGACCACGAGGTGGCTCCCCGGCACATAGCCGGGCAGCGCCGTCCCCGCCGGGTCGGTGAAGGTGATGCTGGTGACGGAAGCCGTCTGCACGCTGAGATCCGCCACCTCCAACAGCAGGCCGCCCTCCACCGCGGGATGAACCTTGGCCTGGAGTGCCGTCGCGGTCATGCTGCCTCCTCGGCATGGGCTGCGAATCCCAGGTAGCCGCCGATGCGCCGGGAAAAGTGGCCCGAGAAGGCCAGCGTGGTGGCGCATCCCTCACAGTCCACCTCCGAGCCAACTCCCTGAACGGTCGTGTTGGCGGTGCGGCAGTGTGCGCAGAAGACCAGCCTCCGCCCGGATTCGTTGGCCAGCAGGGTCACCTCCTCCTCCAGCAGTCCGCATGCAGCGGCCGCTGCGGCGGCTGCGGCGACGTCGGCCGGGGGACCGGCGAGTATCAGCCGGACCCCGACGCGGGCCTGTTCAAGCACGGCTATCAGGCTCGCGAGGGCTTCCCGGTCCGCGGCATCGAAACGGACGTCATGCCCGGCCATGCCGGCCGATCCTTCCGCCGCAGGGACCGCTGCCGTTCCGAACGACACCCGGATGACACCGCGGAAGCCGGCTTCGGGTCCGGTGCCAGCGGCCGGTGCCATGGCGATGGGACACATCGAGGGGCCTACGGTGCGAACGAGCGGTGGCCGGTGTAGAAGCCCAGCGCATAGTCCGGGGTCTCAAATTTGACCGTCGTGCCCTTGGGGAAAAACAGCACATCGCGTTCCTTGGCGTGCGTCACGTCCCCTGTCGCCTGGTCGGTGAGGATGAACTCCCCCTGCACGACCACCTTCATTTCGTCATAGGTGTACTCGTACACCAAGGGCTCCGAGGCCTTGAGTTCGAAGAACCCGGCGCTGATGGCCGAGCCGCCGGGGTTCGAGAGGGAGTCCCCGATGGCGGCGTCGCACCCGGGTTCGTTCATCGACGGCAGGCCGATGTAGCCGCCTTCAACTTTGTGGATGGCGCCGGCCGTGCTGAGTGTGCCCGTCAAGGGTTCCATGGTTTCTCCTCAAATAGTGTGGTGAAACCATGATTCATCACAGTGAACGGCCGCGGGTTTCGGAAGAGTTAACTCCCCGTTCCAATCCCGGGTCGGCCGCGTCATCCGGATTTAACATCGGGTGTCGCTTGGGACGGCTGCCGGGTGCTGCCCGGTCCCCGCTTAGTAAACGGAGCCCTCGAGAAGTTCCGATAGCCTGCCGGCAGCGCGCCGCAGCTCCGGCACGGCGGCTTTGAGGGCGGGCTCGGTGGCCGTTTCCACCGGGCTGGTCAAAGCGATCGATTCGCTGGGGCGGCCGGACCGGTTGGGTATCGCGACGGCGACTGACAGCACGCCGGTAGCCCGTTCGTCTGCGGAAAAGGAAAAGTCGGTGCCTGCCTCGGGGAGCCGGGCGCGGAGCCCCTCGACCGTGAACGTGCCGTCCTCGTGGCCTGCCGCAATGGCCGCCCCCACGGCCTGCTGCAGTTCCTCGGCCGACGCCGAGGCAAGGAGTATCTTGCCCGCCGCCCCGACGGTGAGCGGGAGGCGTTTGCCCAGGGGCAGGTCGTAGCGGAGGGGGGCTTCACCGTCGACTCGCGCAACGAGGATTCGCTCAAAACCAAGCCGCGTGTAGAGCGATGCGGTCAGTCCGGTTTGGGAGGCCACCTGCTGCAGGACCGGGCGGGAGGCGACCACGAGCGGATCGTTCTCGAGATAGCTCCGTGCTGCCGGGAGGACGGCCGGCCCGATCCGGTAGGACTTGTCGGTCTGGCTGACCATGCCGAAATCCTGAAGGACGCGCAGGATCCGCAGTGTGGTGGGCAGGCTCATCCCGCAAGTCCTGGCCAGGTCGCTCAGGCGCTGGGGCCGCTCCGCGCGCTGCAGTTCAGCGAAGACCTCCAGCGCCCTGGAGAGGGAACGCATGTTCCCGGCCTTCGCCCCGCCCTCTTCGGCAGAGCCGGCCGAGTGTGTGGAAGTCACCGTCATCCTTTCATTCTATGTAAGTTCCTTGCGCTTGACATGCTTTGTGTCGCCTGTCACTATTTCTTCAGACGAAACATTCTTTCATTCTATGAAATGAATGATCACGGAACGTAAGAAGGAAACGATGACAACGGAGTCACTACTGACCAAACCCGGGCGCGCCGTGCGCGTCGCTCCGTCGGTGCTCACGGGCATCGGCGCGTTCGCCGCCGTCGGCGTGTACGTCCTTGTCAGCTCGGTCGGCCTCGGCCTCTGGACGTCGCTGGGCCCCGGCCCCGGCCTGTTCCCGTTCGCCATGGGGGGAGTGCTGGTGGCGATGTCAGCTCTCTGGCTGATCCAGGAGTTGCGCCAGCCGAGCGGGAAGGCTGAGGGGATCGACCGGGGCGTGGTGATCGCCGTTGTGGTCAGCCTTGTTCTCCTGGCGTCCCTCATGGACCTGCTGGGCTTTCAGCTAAGCATGTTCCTGTTCCTGCTGTACCACCTGAAACTGCGCGGCCGCCGGACCTGGGTGTCGTCGCTGATCATCGCCCTCGCCGGAAGCGTCGGCGCGTTCTATGCCTTCAATTACGGCCTGAACGTCGCCCTTCCCGTTTCGGCCTTCACACCGCTGAACCTGATCGGACTCTAGACGTGGATACCCTCAACGAACTTCTCGGCGGCTTCGCGGCCGCCATGACCTGGCAGAATCTGCTCTTTGCCTTCCTGGGCTGCCTGCTGGGCACCATCATCGGCGTCCTGCCCGGCATCGGACCCGTTGCCGGCGTCGCGCTACTCATACCCCTCACGCTGAACCTGGATTCGACCGGCGCGATCATCATGCTGTGCGCCATCTTCTACGGCACCGCGTACGGGGGAACCATCACCAGTGTCCTGCTGAACACGCCCGGTGAAGCTGCCTCAGCGATCACCACCATCGACGGCTACGCGATGACGAAGCTGGGCAAGGCCGGGGCTGCCCTGACCATCGCCGCCGTGGGATCCTTCGTCGGCGGAACCATCGCGACCATCGGCCTGGTGGCCGCCGCCAAGCCGCTGGGGGAACTGGGCCTGCTCGTCGGGCCGCCGGAATTCTTCGCCCTGATGGTGGTCGGCATCTCCCTGCTGGTCGCGCTCGCCGGCAAGTCCATGGTCAAAGCGGTCATCTCCGGTGCCCTGGGCCTGCTGATCGCCATGGTCGGGATCGACCCGGTGGCGGGCGCCCCCCGGTTTACCTTCGGCATGGACAGGCTCCTGGACGGCGTCAGCTTCGTCGCCGTGATCGTGGGTGTCTTCGGGCTCTCGGAACTCCTGTCCTACCGCAAGGACTCGCAGGCCCCTGCGGTGCATGCACCGAACCTGCGTTCATTGCTCCCGACCGGCAGGGAATGGCGCCGAAGCGCACCGGCCATGGCCCGCGGCACGGGCATCGGCTTCGGGCTGGGACTCATCCCGGGCATGACGGGCTCAGTGTCATCCCTGCTGGCCTACGGCGCCGAAAAGAAGTTCTCCCGCCACCGCAACGAGCTGGGCAAGGGCGCCATTGAAGGTGTCGCCGGCCCCGAAACAGCAAACAACGCCCACGCGAACGCCGCATTGATCCCGCTGTTCACCCTGGGCATCCCTGCGTCGCCGACGATCGCCGTGCTGATGGGGGCCTTCCTCCAGCAAGGGCTCACACCGGGCCCGACCCTCTTCACCGAACATTCCGAAATTGCCTGGGCGATCATCGCGAGCCTCTTCATCGGAAACCTCCTGCTGCTCCTGCTCAACGTGCCGCTGGTGGGACTGTGGACGTCCATCCTCCGGGTACCCTCGTCGATCCTGACCGCCCTCATCCTGCTCTTTATGGTCATCGGCGCCTACACCATCAACTTCAGCGTCTTCGATGTTTTCGTGATGATCGGCTTCGGCCTTCTCGGTCTCGCCCTGCGGCACCTGGATATCCCGCTGGCCCCCATGGTGCTGACCCTTGTGCTCGGCCCCCTCATGGAGCGCTCCCTGCGGGAGTCCCTGGAAATCTCCCAGGGCGACTTCGGCATCTTCGTCAACCGCCCCATCGCCGTGGTCCTGATCGGCCTCGGCCTCCTGATCGTCTTCAGCCCCCTGCTCAAGCTCCGCAAACCCAAGGCCCTGAACGAAGATCCCGAAACCTAAACCGCCTCATTCCCCTGTCCGACCACCAACCACCCCCTAGCCCCTACATCTCTTCAAAGGAGAAGACCTTGTCACGCACAAAAATCACCGCAGCCTTCGCCGCAGCAGCCCTTATCGCCCTCACCGGCTGCGGCGCCAATGCCGGCGCAGCCACCGGCGCCGGGGATGACTTCCCGAAAAAGGGCAAGTCCATCGACCTGATCGTGGCCTTCTCGTCCGGCGGGGCCGTGGACACCGCAGCCCGCCTCGTCCAGCCGATCCTGGAGAAGGAACTCGGCACCAACGTCGAGGTCATCAACAAGCCGGGTGCCGGCGGACAGATCGGCTACACCCAGCTGACCAGCGCCAAGCCGGACGGATACACGATCGGCGCAACCGGCTCCCCGTCAGTGGTTGCTTCACCCCTGGATCCGGCCCGCGGCGCCAAGTACACGCGGGACAGCTTCCAGCCCCTCGGACGCCAGGTCATTGACCCCGCCGTCATCGCCGTCCAGCCTGACAGCCCGTACAAGACGCTGAAGGAACTCCTCGACGCCGCCAAGGCCAAGCCGAAGTCCATGACCGCGAGCACCACCGGCCTGCAGACCGGCGAACACTTCGCCCTGGCCCAGATCCAGGAAACCACCGGTTCCGAGTTCGCCCCGGTGCACTTCTCCGAAGGCGCCTCCCAGGCCACCACCGCATTCCTCGGCAAGCACGTGGACGTCCTGGTCGCCAACGTCAGCGACGTCAACGACCTGACCAAGCAGGGTAAGGCCCGTGTGCTGGGCGTCATGACCGCAGAGCGCTCACCTGCCCTGCCGGATGTTCCCACGTTCAAGGAATCCGGCTACGACGTGGAAGCCGGCACCGCGCGCGGCTACTCCGCCCCTGCCGGGCTGCCCGACGCAGTTGCCAAGAAGATCGAAGCTGCCCTCCAGAAGGCCATTGAGGACCCCGCCGTTGTCCAGAAGATGAAGGACCTCGGCCTGCAGACCAGCTACCTCAACGGTACGGACTACCGGACGTTCTGGGCAGGGCAGGAGGAGGACTTCAAGAAGGTCCTCCCGCTGGTCCAGAAAAAAGACTGATCCTCCAACACCCGCCACTCACGGAAGACACCATCATGACAATCCCCGTCCTTGAGGACATCGACGCAGACTTCCCCCGCCCCGAACGAAACGTGCTCGATCGCCTCGGCAAACTTCCCGCCGCCAACATCGGCGACGCCATGGACCGCCTGGGAATCGCTGACTCCGCCATCCAGGCTGTCTGGACCGGCGCCCGCCTCGCCGGACCCGCCTTTACCGTCTGGACCCGCCCCGGAGACAACCAGGGGATCCACCGCGCTCTTCAGCTCGCCCGCCCGGGGGACGTCATCGTTGTAAGCGGCGGCGGGGATGAATCCCGCGCCCTGCTGGGTGAACTCATCGGCGAACGCGCCATCAACCTTGGCATCGCCGGCTTCGCCCTGGACGGGGCCGCCCGTGACGCCGAAGCCCTCTGCGAGATCGGCATGCCCGTCTTCGCCCGCGCCATCACGCCGGCAGGCCCGTACAAGAACGGCCCTTCCCGACTGGGTACCCCCATTTCCTTCGGCGGCGTCCCGGTCCTGCCGGGGGACATCATCATCGGTGACTCCGACGGCGTCGTGGTCATCCCCAGGGAACAGGCAGCCGCGGTGGCCGACGCCGCCGAAGCCGTCTTCGCCGACGAAACCAGCCGCCGTGCCGCGATCATCGCAGACCGGCACTAGGCCGAGCGCAACTACACGAAAGGCAGAACTCAAATGATAGCGTGCACCGTCATCGGCCTCGGTGAGGCAGGAGCCACCTACGCGGCCGCCCTCGTCGCCGCCGGCCACAGCGTGACAGGATTCGATCCCGTCGCGCCATCCACCCCGGCCGGCGTGGCCCGGGCCGCAACGGCGGCAGAAGCCTGCGCCGGCGCGGAGATCGTCCTCGTCCTCACGGGAGCGGCCGCCGCGCGCAGCGTCGCCCGGGAATGCCTGCCTGCCATGCCGGCCGGCAGCTGCTACGCGGACTTCACCTCCTCTTCGCCACGAGTCATGAGGGAACTGGGGGAGCTGGCCGGCGGAGCACTTTTCGCGGACGTCGCCATTCTCGGACCCGTTCCCGCCCAGGGGGTGAAGACGCCCCTGATGGTGAGCGGGCCCGGGTCCCGGGCCGTTGCCGATCTGTTGGCCCCGCTCGGTGCCGGGATCGAAATCGCCGAGGGCGAGCCCGGCGCGGCCATGGCCCATAAGCTCCTTCGCAGTGTCCTGATGAAGGGACTGGCGTCCGTGGTTGTCGAGGCCGTCACCGCGGGCAGGGCGGCCGGGCTCGAAGAGTGGATCCGGGCGCAGATCGCAGGGCAACTCGCGGGCGACGGACAGGCGGTCATCGACAGGTTCCTCACGGGCACGGCCAAGCACGCGTTGCGCCGCTCCAAGGAAATGCAGGACACTGCGGACTACCTGTCGGACCTTGGGGTTCCGGCAGAGATGACCACGGCCTCATCCGGCGCCTTGACACGCATGGCCCAGGAACCGGCACCGGCCTTGCGCTGATCCGGGCATCAGGAAGAATCAGGGACAAGAAGCAACGATGGATTACCGAGCAAGAAATTCCCCGTCAGGAGCGGCAGCATGATCGGCATATGGGCCCTTGGCGCCTACCTGGCCGTCATCCTGCTCTGGACCACCCTGGTCAAGCGCAGCGTCGGGGAGGCCATGATCCTGGGATTCCTGGCGGTACTCCCGTTCACGGGGGCTGCCGGGGCGCAGATCGGCTGGTCCTCCTTGTACTCGGCGGTGACGGATGAAATCGTCTACGCCACCATGGCATTCGTTTTCATGGGGTATCTCCTGGACAAGACCGGGGTGCTGGACAAGCTCATCGACCTGTTGAACTCCCTGATCGGCGGCGTTAAGGGAGGCCCCGCCTGGGTGTCCACCGTGGCGTCCGCCGGCCTCGGCGGGGTGGTCCACAACCAGGCCGCCATCGCCGCGACCGTGGGTTCCGTGACCATCCCCTGGATGGAGAAGTCCCGGCTCGACAAGCCCTCGGCCGCGACGCTCGTGGCCGGCAACGCGGGCATGGGGATCACCTTTCCGTTCAGCGCCTCCATGTTCGTCCTCGTCGGGTCCGCCACCGTCGGGCCCCTGCTGAACGTCAACGAACTCGTCTTGCCGCTGCTCATCGGGGGGCTGTGGTGCTTCCTGCACCGGCTGATCGTCACCTGGCTGCTGATCCGCAAGAGCGGGATGGCCCCCCTGGACGCCGCACACCGCCTGCCCGTCCGGACGGCGTTCAGCCGCGGCTGGACGACGATGCTGCTGTTCGTCGTCGTGGCCATCCCGCTGGTCATCACCTCAGGCGCCATCGCCTCGGCGCTGTCGGACTGGACCGGCGGGGACATCACCAAGTCCGTCAGCGTCGTCGTCTGGATCCCGGTGGTCCTCATCATCACCGGTGCACTGCTGGGCAGGAAGCAGCTGCCCGCCGGCAGGCAGGCCTGGTGGGCCCTGCTGCAGAACTCCGCCCCGAGATTCGGCGTTGTCGGTGTCACGGTGGTCTTCGCCTTCGCCGGGGCAAACGCCCTCGCCGCCACCGGACTGCCCAAGCAGATGACCGCGCTGCTCAGCGAGATGAACTTACCGCTGTGGCTGCTGGCCATCCTGATCGGACTGATCGTCATCGCCGTCGCCGCGCCCCTCTCCGCAACAGCCACGATGGCTGCCGTGGGAACGGTGGGCGTCGCGACACTCGTTGCCGCCGGGGTTCCGCCGACCACCGCGGCCGTCGCCGTACTGGTTTTCTCATCCTGCGAAGCAGCCGTCCCGCCCGGAGGCGCGCCCCTGTATGTCGCCTGCGGCATCGCAGACGTGGACCCGATAAGGACTTTCGCCCGACTGCTCACCCACTACGCGCTGCCGCTGCTGGGCATCGGCGTGCTGATCATCCTCGGCGTCCTGCCGATCTAAAGGAAACACGACCCATGCACCAGATCAGAAGGACCACCGAAATCATCTTCGTCCTGACCCTTGCGGCGCTCCTCGTCGGGGGAGTGGTGTTCGTGGCCGGCCAGGCCATCGCCCTGATCGCCGGCCAAGGCGAATGGCTGAAACTCCTCAACGAAGCGATCAAGACCCCGATGTGCGTCGCAGCCTCCGTCTGCGCCGTCGCCGGATTCCTGCTGAGCTACAAGCGACACCAGAAGCAGGGGCAGACTCCGCAGGAGGCAACAACGCGATGAAAGGGACAACGGACGCCGTGCCTTACCCGACTTTCGACGAACTGCTCGAACGAACGGGCAACCCCGCCGGCACATCGTGGGGACTGTTCCCTGAGCCCGAGCGCGGAACGCCCTCGTTCATCACGCAGGACATTGTCCTGGAAGCCCGGAACTCCATCAGGACCGGGACTGTTTTTGGCCTGGACTACCCGGCGGACGCCTTCGATCCCGGAATGTCACTCAAACGCAGCGCCCCGCGCCACACGATCTACTCCTCCCATCCGGCCCACCGCGACGACTATCTGGACGGGTACTACCTCCAGGGCTCGACGCAGATCGACGGGCTCCGGCACCGCAGGGCGGATGACGTGGGTTTCTACAATGGGACCGCTGATGACCGGATCAGGGAAGGCACCCCGGACCTCGGCATCCAGGCGTGGGCAGACCGGCCTATCGTCGGCAGGGGAGTGCTCGTGGACCTCGACGGCTACCGCGCGGGGCAAGGCAACCCCATCGACCACGAGGGCGGTGAGCCCCTGGGCCTCGAACTGATCCAGGCTGCCGTCCAGGCCCAGTCCCTCAGCCTCCGCCCGGGCGACATCCTCATGCTCCACACCGGCTGGTGCGAGTGGTTCCTGGCACTGCCCCCGGAGGACAGACGGCGGCTCCGTGACAGCAGGCGGGCAAGCGGCGTCGAACAGTCCCGGGACTTCGTTGCGTGGGCCTGGGACAACCGCATCGCGTTGCTGGCCGCCGACAACTTCGCCCTCGAATGCCTGCCACCCGTGGCCACCAGCCCGTTCCTTCATTCCGCCCCGAATGACCACGGCATGATGCACCAGCAGCTGCTCGCCAAACTCGGCATGCCCCTGGGTGAACTGTGGCGGCTCGGACCCCTGAGCCGGCACCTGAAAACCACCGGGAACTGGGATGCCTTCGTCAGCATCAAACCGCTCAACATCACCGGAGGAACCGGTTCGCCCGCCAACGCCACGGCGGTGGCGTAACTCGTCCTCAGGCGGAAAATTTAAACCACAAAGCCAGCGGACGACGGCGGGAATTCCCGCCGTCGTCCGCTGGCTTTTGTTGTGCTTGGTTTTCCTAGACTGCGGCGCCCTGGGCGGAGCTGCGGTTCAGGCTGACCGTGAAAGTGTTCGGTCCGCTGAGGGTGACGGCAACATCGTTCCGGTGGGCGTTGGCCTTCGTGGAAATGTCGTGCACCAGGGCGTCCAGCGTGTGATCGATAGCTGAGCGGTCCCAGATCTTAAGGGTTACGGAGTGATTGGTTTCGAACGTCATTATTCGGTGCCTCATTCATCAATTGGGTCATGGGCTTCGCATCGGCGCGGAGCCCGGGACGGGACAATCCATGAACGCTCAGAGGCCTTGCGCAGCTCGGCGAGCTCACTGGTTTGGCCTCGTTGCGTCCACCAGGTTGGGTCGTTCGTTGCCGCTGCATTCACTGCGCCGAAGCGCCAAATCAGGGCTGGTGCGGTTGTGAAATCGTGTTCTCAACCGTCCTTTCCATGATGCACAGAGGGGCGGTGACGTCTCAAGCCAATAGGCCGTTCATTGCGCGTGAGACTCATCACAGGCGTACCGGCGATGTTGCAGGAGCCCGGATCCCTTGACAAGTGTACTGTGTACACCTATGGTCATTCGCAAGAGGTGTACGCCGTACACCGGCCAGCGAAGGACCCGCCATGAGCACCAACACCACCAGCCCTCCTGCCGCCTCCGTCCGGCGTACCCGGCCCCAGTGGCCCGTACCTGCAGGCCTGCTGCTGCTCAGCCTCATTCCGGTGATTTTCGGTGCCCTCCGGCTGACCGAGCTGACGTCCGGGGCAGCTGTCACGCCACAGAACGCGCGGTTCTTCGCCTCTCCCGTCCCGGTGGTGGCGCATATTGTCAGCGTTACGGTTTACTCCCTGCTCGGGGCGTTCCAGTTTGTCCCCTCGCTGCGGGGCCGGCGCGGCTGGCACCGCATCGCCGGGCGCATCCTCATCCCGGCAGGCCTGCTCGCAGCGCTTTCGGGGCTGTGGATGTCCGTGTTCTATCCACTTCCGGACGGCTATGCCGATGTGCCGCTACGGCTGTTCTTCGGTTCGGCCATGCTGGTGAGCATCGTCCTGGGGCTCGATGCGATCAGGCGCCGGGACTTCGTGCGGCACGGCGCCTGGATGACGCGGGCCTACGCGATCGGCGTGGGCGCGGGGACCCAGGCGCTGGTGGGCATTCCCTGGCTGCTCCTGATCGGCCCCACCGATGTGCCCACCCGCGTGGTGCTCCTGGGTGCGGGCTGGGTGATCAACGTGGCGGTGGCCGAGTACGTCATCCGTCGCCGAGCAGGGAAGGCGCCCCGCCGACCAGTCAGTACGCCTTCACCCGCTGTTCCACGATGAGGTGGATGAGCGCAAACCTTCCCTCCCGGTCGATGGCCTGGAACGCGGCGTCGAGGGCGTCCGGCACGTCCCCGTCACGGGTGACTGTGATGCCGAACCCGCCAAACGCCCTGGCCATGAGGCCGAAGTCGGGGTTCTTCAGCTGAGTCCCCGAAATCCGGGACGGGTAGTGCCGTTCCTGGTGGGTGCGGATGGTGCCGTACTCCTGGTTGTCCATCACGATGATCAGTGGCGTGGCCCCGTACTGGGCTGCAGTGGCCAGCTCCTGACCGTTCATCAGGAACTCCCCGTCGCCGGCGATGGTTACCACGCGGCGCTGCGGACTGGCCAGCGAGGCGGCGATGGCCGACGGGATGGAGTAGCCCATGGAGCCGTTCCTGGCGCTGATCATGGAGGCGTAACGGCGCGTGGGGAAGTACCGGTGTGCCCAGTTGGTGTGCTCGCCTGCTCCGAACGTCACGATGGCATCCTGAGGCAGCCGCGGGACGAGGTTGGCCATCAGGGTGTCCATCCTGGCGGGCCCTGCCGCCGGCTCGGCCGGCGGCAGGGCGGCAAAGGACGTCTGTTCGGCACGCATCCTGGCGGTCCAGGCCTTCCACTCGTCTTTCACGGCGAGGTCGATGCCCAGCAGGTCGCGGACGAAGGCATCCGGTTTGGCCACAATCTGCCGTGAGACGGGGCCTGAACGGCCGCGCAGCGAGGGGTCGATTGTCACCAGGAAGTTCTGCTTGTTCCAGTCCTGGCGGCAGACAAATCCGTCGGTAATCACGTCCCCAGGGACCGTCCCGACGAAGACGAGCAGGTCGGTTTCCTGCAGGAGGTCGTACGTGGGGCGGGGGCGTCCGTAGCCGATCGGGCCCACGTAGGACGGCGAATCAAAGGACACCGTACCCTGCGTACGCCATTCCGCGGCGGCCGGGATGTGGTGCTTTTCGAGCCAGCCGGTGAGCAGGCCGGCCGCTTCCTGGGTCCAGTCGTTGCCTCCGGTGACAAACAGCGGCTTCGTGGAAAGTGCAAGGGCGCCGGCGAGTGCTTCGGCGTCGGTGGTGCTCATGCCGCCCGCGGCCACGGGGATCCTCGGGTGAAGCACCGGATCAACCTGCTGCCGGATGATGTCTTCCGGCAGGCCCACCACAACGGGCCCTGGCCGCCCGCTCATGGCCGCGAATATGGCTTCCGCGACGATCTCGGACGCCCGCTCGGCATGGTCAAGCACCATAACCCGCTTGGCTCCGGTGTCGAACCAGGCCTTGATGTCGAATTCCTGAAATGCCTCGCGGTCCCGGTGCGCAAAGGGGATGAGCCCGACAAAGAGCAGCATGGGTGTGGAATCCTGCCAGGCCGTGTGCAGGCCGACGTGGGCGTTGGCCGCACCGGGTCCGCGCGTCACCATTGCGACGCCCGGGCGCTGGTTCATCTTGCCGTCGGCTTCGGCCATATACGCGGCGCCGCCTTCGTGCCGGCAGACCACAGTGTCGATCTTGGAGTCGTGCAGCCCGTCCAGCACGTCCAGGAAGCTTTCGCCGGGAACAACGTAGGTGCGCTCCACTCCGTGGGCCACGAGGGAGTCAACAATCACGTGCCCGGCGGACCTCGCGGTAGTACCGCCGGTCGGGCTGCCGCCGGGGTTCAGTGCTCCGGGGTCAGCCGCGGAGGCTGGCTGGGCTGCGATCTGATTGATGGTGTCGCTGTCGAACGACTGAGTGTCGGTTGCGGTCATGGTGGATGCGGACTCCGTTGTCATCACTACTTGTCTTCTTGGACTGGGCGTTGGGTTACGTCTCTTGGGTGGAGGCGCCGGCGGCACCTAGTCGGTTTCCGGTCCGGTGCAGAAGTAGCAGCCGTCCTCGCAGCTGTCAGTCGTCTGGGTTTCCGTTGGCGTCCCGTGGGGTTGCGGGCTCAGCAGGTTTTGGCTGTTCATGGCGGGCTTTCGTCGGTTGTTGGTGGGGTCTGGGGCTGGCGAGCCGGGGGCGGTCGCGGGACTAGTTACCTGATGGGAGTCGGGTTGGCCACCACGGGCGCGGCGCCGGTGTAGCCCTCGCGTGCCTCGGCGATTTCGTGGATCCGTTTGCGGCAGGCGTACCAACCGGCGACCATAAGGGCGCAGGCGATGAGGGTAACCACGAGGGTGAGCGGGGAGTCGATGAAGACCATCACCAGGACGCCGGCGAGGAACAGGAGTGAGAGGTAGCCGGTGTAGGGAGCGCCGAACATCCGGAAGGACGGGCGATTCAGCCAGCCCCTGTCCGCCCAGCGTTTGAGCTGCATCTGGCAGAGGACGATGGTGGCCCAGGTGACGACGATGCCCACGGAGGCGACATTGAGAACGATCTCGAAGGCCTGGGAAGGGACGAGGTAGTTCAGCGGGACGCCGAGGAGGGAGACGCCGGCGGTGATGGCGATGCCGCCGTAGGGTACGCCGGCTTTGTTCATCCGCTGGGCAAATTTGGGGGCGGAGCCGGCCACGGACATGGAGCGAAGGATGCGGCCGGTGGAGTAGAGGCCGGCGTTGAGTGAGGACAGAGCGGCGGTGAGGACCACGAGGTTCATGATGACGTCCACGCCCTGGATGCCGATGGATCCGAAGAAGGTCACGAAGGGGCTGACGCCCTTTTCGTAGGAGGTGTAGGGCAGCAGCAGGGCCAGGAGGATGACTGAGCCGACATAGAACACGGCGATGCGGAAGACCACGGAGTTGATGGCCTTCGGCATGATCTTTTCGGGGCTTTCGGTTTCGCCGGCGGCCGTCCCGACCAACTCGATCGAGGCGTAGGCGAACAATACGCCCTGCATGAGGATGATCATGGGCAGGATGCCGTTGGGGAAGATTCCGCCGTTGTCGTTGATAAGGCTGAAACCGACGGCCTGGCCGTCCGCAGGGGTGCCGAAGATGACGAAGTAGGTGCCGATGAGCAGGAATGCGACGAGGGCGGCGACCTTGATGATGGCGAACCAGAATTCCATCTCGCCAAAGACCTTGACCGAGACGAGGTTCAGGCACAGCACGACGATGAGGGCGATCAGGGCCCAGGCCCATTGCGGTACGGCTCCCATCCAGGGGATGTAGTGGCCGAAGAAGTTCATGTAGAGCGCTGCGGCGGTGATGTCCACGATGGTGGTGGTTGCCCAGTTGATCCAGTAGAACCAGCCCGAGATAAAGGCTGCCTTCTCGCCGAAGAACTCACGGGCGTAGGAGACAAATGAGCCCGACGACGGGCGGTGCAGCACCAGTTCGCCCAGCGCGCGGAGGATCAGGAAGGCGAAGAAGCCGCAGACTGCGTAGGCGATGACCAGGGACGGGCCTGCGGCATTCAGCCGGCCGCCGGCACCGAGGAACAGGCCGGTACCGATTGCGCCGCCGATTGCGATCATCTGGATCTGCCGCGGCTTCAGGCTCTTGTGGTAGCCCTTGTCCTCCGCGTGAAGGAGTCTCTCGGAGGCATGCGCGTGGCCGCTGTCGGCCTCGTACTGGCCAACCTCGTCATTGGGGTTGTTGGGCATGGGTGATCCTTTCGACCGGTTGAAGATCTAACTGGGGGTGGAACGGAAAAGTGCGGGACCGGATCAGAAAACGGACCATCCGGTGCGGTCGGACAGGTCAGCGAGGGCCGCCGAGCCCGCCAGAGAATTTCCCTTGGAGTCCAGCCGCGGGCTCCAGACGCAGATAGCGCATTCGCCAGGGACGATTACCAGGATTCCGCCGCCCACACCGCTCTTACCGGGAAGGCCGACGCGGTAGGCGAACTCACCGGCGGCATCGTACATGCCGCACGTGAGCATGATGGATCCGATGCGCTTGGCCTCGCTCCGGGAAACGACGGGGCCGTTTGTTCCGTGCCCGCCGCGGGCAAGGAACAGCCCGGCCTTCGCCATCTCGACGCAATTCATCATGATGGAGCACTGCCTGACGTAGTTCTCCACCACGGCCTCGGGGGGCCGGTGCAGGTTGCCGAAGGTCTTCAGGAAGTGGGCTAGCGCCAGGTTGCGGCTGCTGTTGGCGAGCTCGTTCCCTGCGGCGAGCTCATCGATGAACGGTCCCTGCCCACTGTGCTGCCCCACCTGGCGGCGGAGGAACTGCAGGACATGACCCGCAGCGTCGGGGAACCTTTCCATCAGGTGGTCGGTCACCACGAGGGCGCCGGAATTGATGAACGGGTTCCGGGGGATTCCGTGCTCCACTTCAAGCTGCACCAGGGAGTTGAACGAGGTACCCGACGGTTCGCGGAGCACCCGGGACCACAGCCTGCCGGGGTCGTTGGCGCTGAGGGCCATGGCCAGGGTGAAAACCTTGGAGATGCTCTGGATCGAGAAGGGCAGGTCGGCGTCGCCGGCGCTGAACACGTCCCCGGAGGTTGTAGCCACCGCGATTCCGAAGCGGTCGAACGGCGGCGATGACAGGTGGGGGATGCTGGCGGGCACCGAGCCGGCTTCACTCCGGGGCCGGTGGCTGCGGACAATGTCAGCCAGGACCAGGCCAAGAGGCGGTGAATCGAGTGCTGTCATCATTTCTTGCCCAGGTGCTCCTTATTATGCGTGGCGGCCCACTCCTGGAGGTGGAGCAGGGCGACCAATGAATCTCGAGGATTGCTGAAGTTGAGGCCGGTGACCCGGCTGATCTTGCTGATCCTGTAGTAGACGGTGTTTTTGTGCATCCTCATCCGCTGGGCGCATTCGGCCACGTCCAGCGATGCCTCGAAATACGCCCGTAGGGTTTCGGCCAGTTCGCCATCGTCGCGAAGGAGGGTCCAGAGGCTGCGATGGCGGAAGTCGGAGGCCGTGAAGTGCTGCACCGCCTCGCGGAAGAGGATGTCCACCTCGAAGTCGCCCAACGCGGCCACTGTCGCGGTCCCTGACCGCCGCATGCAGCCGAGCAGGGCCTCCGCCTTGGCGGTCACCGAATGAATCGACAAGAGGTCGGGGGCGATCGGCCCCACTGCCGCGAACGGACTGATGCCCAGGTGCTTCCCCGCGTCCCGGACGATGGCCTCGGCGAGGCTTCTCAGCCCGGCTTCGGCGTTGGCGGACTGAAGTCCCGGGACGATCACGGCGGTGTCGCCGTTGAACTGCCCCACGATGGCAGACGCTTTGTAGGCCGCCGCATGGATGGACGCAAGGTTGGCGAGTTCCCCGTGTTTCAGGGCTGCATCGTCTTCCTGCGCCTCAGCGGCGGACATTCCCAGCAGGATCAGTGCGGAGGGGCGGTCCGCCGGGATCTTCTCGCTATGTGCACTCGCTGCGGCTTCCGCGGGGCCGGAAAGGATCCGCGCGATCCGGTCCTCTCGCATGTGCACCGATTGCTGGTTGCGGTAGCGGATCAGCTCGGCTGACACCCGGGCGGCCGATCCGGTCAGGACATAGTCGACGTCGGCGCCGAATCCGTCCCCGGTTTCCTGCAGCCAGATGTAGCCCATGATGCGCTCGCCGGCGAACAGGGCGACGGCCACGCGCTCCCTCAGCCCGTCCTGTGGCCGGGCCGGAACCCTGACAGGCAGGCGTGTCCGGTGCAGTTCGCGGTAGGCGCCGAGGTCCTTGAGGAGGAGTTCGTATTTTCGCGGACCACGGCGGGCAAGGATCGATGCCTTGCGGAGCTCGTCGATGTCATTGGTCACTGTGGAGTAGGCCAGGACTTTGTTGGCGGCGTCCTCGATGACCACGTGGCTGGACGTCAGGCGTGCGGTGGTCTGCGCGATGGCGAACAGGTCTTCTTCCAGCAGCGTCAGCACTTCGCTCTGGTAGCTGCGCGGCATGATCCGGTCTTTGGCGATGGACAGGAGCCGGTCCCAGTCCGCGGCCGGTTCCACCAGGAGCAGGCCCGTTCCCGCTGCCCGGAGCAGCTCTTCAGCTTCCTCGAGTTCGCCCGGACTGCCCTTAACGGCAAGCACAAGGGGAGGATTTTTCAGCAGACGCCGCAGCGCCGGCAATGCGGAGCGTCCCCGAACGCCGATCAGCAGGACGAACGCGGCCACGCCGTCGGATGTTTCGTCGTCGGCGTCAACAATCACGAAGCGTTCGATCGGCGAATCTGCGCGGGACGGCCGGAGAATGAGACTGGCGAAACCCAGGGGGAGATCCGACAGGATGTCGTCCACTGTAGCTGCGGCCATGGGCTTCCTTCTGCGTTGATACCCGACCGGACGGCTCTGTCCGGTCACTCCATGCTATCCAGAGCATTTCGCGGAAAATATGGATGCCGGACTAAATCCAGCGCTGCCTTTTAGGTCCCCAAACCAAGGCGCGGTCGGCCGGGGGAGCCGGGCATGGGAATCCGGCCGGAAAGGCAAAGCGGACGACGGAAGGAGGTTCCGCCGTCGTCCGCTCTGATAGCGGCCGGCGCCGCCCAGCTAGGATTCCGACCCTGTTTTTTCTGGCTTTCCGGGCGTTGCAGGGGCGAGGGCGTAGAAGGGCGTGCACCGGCCCCTTTCACCCGGAGCAATGTTGGAACGGACGATCGAGGCGCTCTCAAGCGCGGCCAGATGGTGCCTGACTGAGTCCCGGCACGAGGCGATGCCGTTGCTGATGTCGGCTACTTTGCTTGCGCCATTGCTTGCCAGATAGTCGACGATTTGGGTCCTGATCGGTGTTCTTCTCGTCCTTTGCGCCTGCTTAGTGGTGGTTTGCACGTCCGTCGGGCTCTGGAGCTCAAAGGCAGCGGTCATGGGCTATGGCCTTTCATTTGGTGTGGAGTGGATTCGCTGGTGGAGCTTGAGTGGCCGGGCAGGGGCCGGTCAGTGCATCGAAACGCGCTCAGGCTCCGTGCTGTATTCACCGTCTTGCGTGCTGTGGGACGCGTCGGGGCGAGGGGCTTCGAGCGGGGACGCGGACCTGTCGTGCTTTTGGCCGATGACCGCGGTAGCGATGGCATTTCCCAGGATGTTGGTGGCAGTGCGTCCCATGTCCAGGAGTTGGTCGATCACCAGCAAGACGCCAATTCCGGCGGCGGGGATACCGAAACCAGGGACCACCGCAGCCACCACGACGAGCGACCCGCGGGGCACGCCGGCCATGCCTTTGCTGCTGAGCAGGAGCATCGCGGTCATCGCGATCTGCTGGCCGAGGTCCATGTCGATGCCGTAGGCGTTGATCAGGAAGACCGACGCAAAGGTCATGTACATCATGGAACCGTCCACGTTGAACGAGTAACCCAGGGGGAGCACAAAACCGGTGGTGCGCTTCGCGATGCCGAACTTGGTCAGGCCTTCAATGAGCTTGGGAAGTGCGGCCTCGCTGCTGGAGGTAGCGAACGCGATGACCATGGGTTCGCGAACGATCCGGACCAGCCGGAAGGCGGCCCGTCCGAGGAAAGCGACGGCGACGGCGATCATGATGGCCCAGAGGGCGGCCAGGGAGACATAGAAGCCGCCGATGAAGGAGGCATAGGTTGCGAAAGCATCCACGCCCTTGGAGGTGAAGGCTGCCGCGATGCCGGCGAACACCCCCACCGGGGCCGCCTTCATCACATACCCGGTGACCTTCAACATGACCCCCATCAGTTCATCGATGGCGTCAGCTATGGAGGAGCGGCCCTTCTTCCGGAGGTTGAGCAGGGCTATGCCAAAGAGAGCGCCGAAGACGAGGATCTGCAGGGGGTTGTTGGCGGTCAGCGCGGCGAAGACGCTTGTGGGGATGATGTGGGTAATGAACTCCTGGTAATCGAGGGGCTTCGTTTCCATCCCGGCATCACCACCCGGCATCAGGTGGAGCCCGTCACCGACGTTGAGGATGTGGGCCGTGATGAAACCGAAGGCGCCCACCAGGACGGAGGCGGACAGGAACCAGATCATTGAGCGTCCAAAGAGCTTGCCCACCCCTGCCGATTTCGCCGCTCCCGCGATACCGGAGACGAGAGTGGCAAAGATCAGCGGCGCAATGATCATTTTGATGAGGTTGAGGAACATGTGCGTCACGGTGTCGAGGACCGCCACAACGGATGCGCGTGTGTCCGCTGGCAGCAGCCAGTGGAACAGCAGCCCGCTGAGGATTCCGAACACGAGCGCTGCCAGAATCCACATCGTTGATTTGTTTTTCATACTCAGTCCTTGCGTAGAGGCCGGGGATATTTGGGCACGGCGGTGTGCCCCAGCTCCCTCTAAATCGGGCGGGTTAGATGGTGGGTGTCGAGTGGTTTTTCGGTTGACTACCGGCTGAGGTTGGCCAGGCGTTGCGGGCTGAGGAGCTCTTCCAGTTGCTCGGCGGTGAGCAGCCGGTGTTCGAGGACCAGTTCGGCAACACCCTTGCCGGTGGCGAGGGCTTCCTGGGCGATGGCGGTTGCGGTGGCGTAGCCAAGGTGGGGATTCAGCGCTGTGACCAGGCCGATTGACTGCTCCACCGTGAGGCGGAGGTGTTCGGTGTTGGCGGTGATGCCCCGGACGCAGCGTGCCGTGAGGGTGCGGCAGGCGGCTTCCAGGTGGGAGATGCTCTTGTGGAGGCTGTGGACGATGATGGGTTCGAAGGCGTTGAGCTGGAGTTGCCCGGCTTCGGCGGCCATGGTGATGGTGACGTCGTTGCCGATGACTTCGTAGGCCACCTGGGAGACCACTTCCGGGATTACCGGGTTGATCTTGCCGGGCATGATGGAGGAACCGGACTGCACGGCCGGGAGGTTGATTTCGCCGAAGCCGGCGCGCGGGCCGGAGGAAAGCAGCCGCAGGTCGTTGCAGATCTTGGAGAGCTTCACGGCCACGCGCTTGAGGACGCCGGACAGGTGCACGAACGCGCCGACGTCCTGGGTAGCCTCAATGAGGTCCACGGCGGTGACCAGCGGCAGGCCGGTGATGTCGGCCAGGTGCCGGCAGGCTGCCTCGGCGTAGCCGGCCGGGGCGTTCAGGCCGGTGCCGATGGCCGTGGCGCCGAGGTTGATTTCGTGGATCAGCAGGTCGGCTTCGGCCAGGCGCAGCCGGTCTTCGCCGATGGTCACGGCGTAGGTCCCGAACTCCTGGCCGAGGGTCATGGGAACGGCGTCCTGGAGCTGGGTGCGTCCCATCTTCACCACCGTGCGGAACTCGGCGGCTTTGCCCGCGAACGCCTCTTCGAGCTCGGCCAGGGCGGCGAGCAGTTCGCGGGCGGCAAAGATGGTGCCCAGTTTCACGGCCGTGGGGTAGACGTCGTTGGTGGACTGGCTGAGGTTGACGTGGTCGTTCGGGTGCAGGCGGGCGTAGTCGCCCTTCGGGTGGCCCAGGATTTCCAGGGCGCGGTTGGCGATGACCTCGTTGGCGTTCATGTTCGAGGACGTCCCGGCACCGCCCTGGATGACGTCCACCACGAACTGATCGCTGAGTTTGCCGTTCATGACGTCCGAGCAGGCCGCCTCGATGGCGTCGGCGCGCTCTGCATCGAGCAGGCCGAGTTCGCGGTTGGTCCGGGCGGCGGCGAGCTTGACGGCGGCCAGGCCGCGGACCAGGTACATGTTGGAGGACAGCGGCTGGCCGGTGATGGGGAAGTTCTCCACGGCGCGGAGCGTGTGGACACCCCAGTACGCGGCGGCGGGGACGTCGCGGTCACCCAGCAGGTCGTGTTCGGAGCGGGTGTCCAGGGTGGTGGGGGATGTGTTCATTGGGGTCCTCACAGGGCTTCGTTGACGGGCTTGGACGAAAAATTTTGGGCGGTACGGATCTGGGGCCGGGGCAGGCGGGAGTGACGCCTCAGCCTGCACGGTGGCATGGCTATGCCACAGCAAGGAGGCGGGGCGGGGCTTGCCGCGGAAAGGGCAAGCCAGGGGAAGGTGGGTACGGTTCGGGGTTTAGGAGCTAGCGCGTATGGCCGGCCCTGGAGTTCCCGCTTCCGGGGACGATGGTGCCCAGGGCGCATTCCACCCCGTGCAGATGCATTCTCATGGCCTGGGATGCTTCCTCGGCTGATCCGCTCTCGATGGCAGCGAAGATGCGGGCGTGCTCCTCACCCGATTCCTTGCGCCGGTCAGCCACGAGGTTGAGTGTGTTCGACTGGTTGGCCATGGCGTCGCAGATGTCTGAGAGGAACGATTCGAACACGCCATTGCCGCTGCACCGGGCGATGGTCACGTGGAACTCGGTATTCAGAAGCACCCACTGCTGGAGATCGTCCTCCTCGGACATTTCGCGCAGGATCTCCCGGAGGGCTTCCAGGTCCTCGCTGCTGCGGCGTTGCGCAGCAAGCCCAGCGGCAGGCACTTCCACGTGGGGACGTGCCTCCACGAGGGCGCTTGCCGAGTACTTGCCAAGTTTGAGGTCCTGGGCAACTTTGTCAGCAATGACGAAGGTGCCCTTGCCTGTGTGGGTGGCGGTCAGCCCCAATGCGGTGCATGAACGTAGCGCCTCCCTGACCATCGTGCGGCTCACGCCGTACTGCTTTGCAAGGGATGCCTCCGAGTCGAGGCGGGTGCCGACCGGGATCCTGCCGCCTTCGATAGCGCTACGGAGGGATGCGAAGACCGCCTCAGCCGCGCCAACGCGTACAACTCGATCTTGTGCAGCTGTCCAGCTGTCCAACAGGTCCATGCTGAAACTATGGCACCTGTCACACGGCGTGTCAAAGGTGTCCTGAATGTTGCGGTTGCTGTGTCCGCAGAACGGCTCGCCGCAGCCGGGTCAGCCGCGGTAGTCCTCCACCTGCTTGACCGGCCGCGGTGCCGCTTCGTCCGGGTTCTCCCCGTACTGCAGCTTGGCCCGCCGCTGGCGAAGCAGGTCCCAGCACTGGTCCAGGTCCTCTTCGATGCGCTTGAGCCGCGTGCGGTCGGGGGCATGCTCCGGCCCGGGCGCAGCAGATTCCGCATTTTCGCGAAGCTCGCGTTCCTCCTCAACGAGTCCTTGGATGCGTTGCAGGATGTCCTGTTCGTCCACGGTGTCCTTCTTCCTGGCGGGGGTACCAGCCAGCGTAGTGTCGCCCGCGGTGCCTGACCAGAACCTGTCGGCCCGGGTTAGGCCGACTTCCCCAATGTGGCCACGTGCACAGCGACGCCCAGATCCCGGATGTTCTCCTGCATTTCCCCAGAGAGCTGCTCGTCCGTCACCACGGCGTCAAGCTTTTCAAGCGGTGCCACGTTGAACTTGGAAACGGTGCCGAATTTGGTGCTGTCCGCCAGCAGGAAGCACGACGACGAAGCCTCCAGGGCTGCCAGCTTCACTTCCACCTTGTCCATGGACGGCGTCGTGACGCCCCGGGACATGTTCCACGTGCCGGTGCTGAGGAAGAACAAATCGATGTTGATGGACTTGATGGCGTCCGCGGCGATGCGACCGCAGCTGGATGCGCTGGAGGGGTCCACTATGCCGCCGGTATGTATTGTCTCGATGTTCGGATATGCGAAGAGGCTGGTGACCACATAGAAGTCGTTGGTGACCACCGTGAGGTTCTTGTGTCCGCCAAGGTAGGGGACCACGGACTGGCAGGTGGTGCCCGCGTCGAGGAAAATCACCATGTCATCCTCCACGAACCCTGCCGCGAGTTCAGCGATGGCCTGCTTGCGGGGCAGCTCCAGCTGCGCCCTGAACTCGCGTTCCCGAGGCGGCTCTTGGCTGGTCCACTCAGCCAGGCGTACGCCGCCCTGGACGGACACCACTTGGCCCAGGTCCTCCAGCGCCGTGATGTCCCGCCGGACTGTCATGTGGGAGACGTTCATGTAATCCGTGAGGCTGCGGATGCTCAGGACGCCTTCGCGCCGAAGCAGCCGGAGGATCTCCTGGTGGCGCTGCTCGGGGATCAGCGGTCGTGCTGTCGTGCTCACGAGGGGCTCCTTCGGGGATGTCGTCACAACCATCTTAACAACTTTTCACACACTGTTCTGATTTGTGAATATTTGGGGTAATCTCTTAATCGATGTTAAACAAATTTGAGACCCTAGAGACCATCGTCCGAACCGGCGCCCTGCTGATCGCCCGGCTGGATTCGGCCGACGAGGCCTACCGCGTTGCCGAGGCCGCCATCGACGGCGGCATCCGCGCCGTCGAGGTCCCGTTGACTGTTCCCGGTGCGCTCGGCGTCATTGAACGCCTTGTTGACAAGTACGGCGACCAAGGCATTGTGGTGGGAGCAGGTACCGTCCTCGATGCCGAAGCAGCCTTCGCCTCGGTTTCGGCAGGTGCGCGTCTGCTGGTCAGCCCACAGCTGAACCCCAACATGATCGCCACCGCCAACCGGTACCAGGCGGTCACCGCGAGTGGAGCGTTCACCCCCACCGAGGTGCTCAACACGCTCGAAGCCGGCGCCGACATCGTCAAGCTGTTCCCCGCCGAACTCGGCGGACCGGCTTACGTGAAAACAATCATGGCGCCCTTGCCGCAGGCACCCATCATGCCGTCAGGCGGGGTGACCCCGGAGAACGTCGCCGCGTGGTTCGCTGCGGGTGTGACCGCCGTCGGCGTGGGCAGCTTTGTCACCAAAGCTGCCCAGAACGACGGCGATTACGGACTCGTGTCCCAGGCGGCACGGACGTTCCTCGCAGCAATCGACGACGCCCGCCGCTAAGCCCGGGCACCCCCAGAACCGACAGCCACTGTCGCCAGAACACAAAGGAGTGAGCTGCATGAGCCAAGCTTCAGCAGAAATCGATATGTCCCAGGAGAAGCCGTTGAAGAGCGTCCGGATCAGGTGGTACCTGATCGCGCTGCTCGTCATCGGCGGCATCGTCAACTACCTGGACCGCAACAACCTCAGCATCGCCAACACCACCATCGCCAAGGAATTCGGCCTCAACACCCTGCAGATGGGCCTGTTGCTTTCGGCGTTCTCCTGGCCTTATGCCATCGCGAACCTTCCCGCCGGCTACCTCGTGGACCGGTTCGGACCGAAGAAGATGTTCGCCTGGGCGGCGGGGCTGTGGTCCATCGTGTCCATGCTGTCGGCGCTGGCCAACTCCTTCGGCTTCCTTTACGCGGCCCGTGTTGCGCTGGGTATCTCCGAGTCCCCGTTCTTTACCTCGGGGCTCAAGGTGGCGGACAAGTGGTTCAATAAGACCGAGCGGGCATTGCCGGTCTCAATCGTTAACACCGGTTCACAGATTGCCAACGCGATTGCGCCGCCGCTGCTGACGTTCCTGATGCTCACCATGACGTGGCGCGGCATGTTCGTCGTTATCGGCGCCTTCGGCATCGTCATTGCCCTGGTCTGGCTGCGGATCTACCGCGACCCCACGATGAAGGAACAGTTCATCATCAAGGGCGCCGAGTTCGAGGAACAGCAGCAGCCGAAGGAAAGGCAGGCCGGCTGGGGCGAACTCCTCAAGCAGAAGAACACCTGGTTCATGGTCCTCGGCGCGTTCGGCATCTTCTACACGGTGTGGGTCTACCTCACCTGGCTGCCCAGCTACCTCCAGACCGCACGCGGCTTCAGCCTGAGTCAGATCGGCTGGCTCGCAGGCCTGCCGTTCCTGTGCGGCGTCATCGGTGTCCTGACCGGCGGCATCCTCTCCGGCAAACTGATCAAACGCGGAGTCCCCACCATCACGGCCCGCAAGATCCCGATCGTGGGTGGTGCACTCCTCGCCGCTGCCGCTGTGCTTCCGGTGGCGTACGTCGAGAACACGGCACTGGCCATCGTGCTGCTGTCCGTCGGCTACTTCGCGGCCCAGGTGCCGATCGGGGTCCTCTGGACACTGGCGTCGGATATCGCGGAATCCAACCAGGTGGCATCCCTGGGCGCGATCCAGAACTTCGGCGGGTTCCTCGGCGCCGCGGTGGCACCGATCGTCACCGGGTTCATCCTGAACGAGACCGGCGGCAACTACACGCTAGTGTTCCTAATCGGCGGCATGCTGCTGATCGTCGGTGCCCTGTCCTACGGCATCTTCGTCAAGGACCGCCGCGCGGCTATCTCGGCCTAGGCACGGCGCGGTACCGGTTCTACGTTTCAAGTTCCACGGTTCGAGGAAGAACAGGCAGTTGACTACCACCATCCCCAAAGTGTTCTTTGTGATCGGCCCGGCCGGTTCCGGAAAGTCCAGCGTTAGCAGGCTCATCGCCCAGCGGTTCGGGGCTGCGTACATCGACAAGGACACCGCCACCATCCGGTTCACCGAGCTGCTGCTGCGGCTCAACGGCTCGGACCCCAACGAGCGGGACAACAACGAGTTCTACCAGAGCACCATCATGCCGCTGGAGTACGCGTCCATCCTGGACCTCACCCGGGACAACCTGATGGCCGGAAACTCCGTGGTGCTGGACGCGCCGTTCGGCAAGTTCTTCACGGACGACGACTACCTGTCCAAGATCCGCTGCCAGCACCAGTGGCCGGAGGCGGAACTGGTGGTTGTCCACGTGAAGCTGGCGGGCGAGGCACTCCGTCAGCGCCTGATTTCCAGGGGCTACCCGCGGGACGAGTGGAAACTCGCCAACTGGGAAACCTTCTGGGCCGGGGCGCAGGCCAATTCCTGCCAATGGAAGGAAGCCCGCCACGTGGACTTCGACAACAGCGCCGCGGCAGCGGACATTACGGACTTCGCGTCGGCGCTGACTGCAGGGGTGGCCTGAGGTCAGAGAACTTCAAGCGATGCTGAGGACGGCGGGATTTCTGCCGTCCTCAGCATCGCTTCTCGATGTGTTACAACTGCGGCACGCACTGGCCGGTGCCCAACACTGCTAGGCCCGCACGGTCGCCGTCGGCAAGGCCAGTCACATTGTTTCCCTCGCCATACATCAATTGGCTGGGGTCATCGACGTGGCTGAGGCCCAGAACGTGTCCGAGTTCGTGAGTGATGACGGCGCGTGCGTGGGCTGATCCCTCCGGCCATTGCATGATCTCCGAGAGAGTCGGGGCATCAAGGCGCACCTGTCCTGCGACCAGCACATAGGGCGAGCCCAAGGCATTGACCATGGTGCTGCCTCCCAGCCCCGCGACTTTTCCGGCGAGCCCAGGTGACTCCTCCGGAGTGGACCACGCGATGAGAACCGGAGCCCAGTGTTGGCCGTAACGGTCCGGCTGGTACGGTTTCCGCTCGTCGCTGGGACCCTCGCTCGTTGCTCCATCGTTCACAAACTGGAGACCGCTTGCGGCGGAAACCTCAGCAACGGCCTCCGCCAACAGCAAATCCGCGCCCGGCGGCGCGTTGTCTGGCCGGACAACATAGTGGACGGGGCGGCAGGGATCATACGCGGCGAATGGCTGGTCTGCATCAGGCGACGGCTGGAGCAAGTATGAGCGCGATCCGGTCGTAGCGGGCGGCCGGCCCAGCGGGGAAGCTGCAGCCTCAAAGCCTGGCGGTGGCACCTTGGAGCCCGGAAGGTACGGCAGAACGGCTGGCAGAACGAACCTTTCCAGCAGTGATGGAGTGAAGTAAAGGCCGACGATGAGTGCGATCGCCAAGCCCGCCGTGGACTTTCTTCTCGCCCTTCGGGTCACGCGGGTCCATGCCGGGCGCCGAAAGAATCCCGGTTTCTTAGCCCGTTGAGGGGACGCGGAGCCCGCACGCCACGGGTCGTTGTCCGTTGCGCGGCCCAGTGCTTCGTCAATTGCCCATTGCGGTATTCTTCCGCTGGCTGAGCGACGGACGGCTGGCGGCAATCCGCTGGCGCTTTGGCGGTTGGCGGGCGGATTGCCCCGCTTAGTGGAAAACGAACGCAACAGTGTCCCCCTGACTGCACGAATTCCGTCGTCCCTGACGGATGATGCCAGCATACGGGCTGCGTCGGTGAATGCGGTCCCGCGCCCCTAGCCCCCGCCCGCGTTCTGTGCTGGACTGGCTGACGGGCCGAGCCTGTGTCAGGCATGGCCCACCAGTCGGCCAGCCGGCTCAGGCCGGCCCAAAGAAGGGATCTGTCGCATGGCAACGTTCAAGATCGGCTACTTCGTAGGAAGCCTGGCCCGCGGCTCCATCAACCGCACACTCGCCAACGCCGTGATCAAACTGGCTCCGGAGGACCTCGAGTTCACCGAGATTCCCATCAAGGACCTCCCGCTCTACAGCTACGACTACGACGCCGATTTTCCCCCGGCCGGACGTGCGCTGAAGGAAGCGATCGAGGGCTCGGACGGCATCCTGTTCGTGTCCCCCGAATACAACCGCTCCATCCCCGGCGCCCTCAAGAACGCCATCGACTGGGGATCCCGCCCCTGGGGCACCAACTCGTTCGCCCGCAAACCGACCGGCATCCTCGGCGCCTCACCGGGCAGCATCGGCACCGCGGTCATGCAGTCCTCCATGCGCGCAGTCCTCAGCTTCCTCGACGCGCCCCAGCTCAACGCCCCCGAGGCCTACCTGAAATTCAATCCCGCCGACTTCGCCGAGGACGGAACCGTCACCAACCAGGGCACCGCGGACTTCCTGCGCCATTACATGGAGGAATACGGCGCGTTCGTGGAACGGGTCCTCGCCGCCAACGCTCCCGGCCACATCGGCGACCCCAAACCGGACGAGGCCAAGCTCTCGCGTTAGGGAACAAAACGAAAGCGGTCGACGGCGGGAGGTCCCGCCGTCGACCGCTTTGGCATTGCTTCTTAGCCATGTTGTTGAAACTCCCCCGGGTCCTCTGAATACTGGAAGGCAGGTTATTCAGGATCGGCCAGGGGCGGTGTGGACATGACCAGCGAAGGAGCCGGCAGCGCGTTCAAGCGCCGCCTGGAACGGGCCGTCGAACTGCGGGCCGTCCGGGCAACCGGCATGACGGCCGCAGAGGAAGCCGAGCTCGCCGCCGCCGAGGAAAAAGCGCGGGAAAAGCGCCGGAAAGTGGACGACGCCAAACGGGCCGAATACCTGATCCGGGACGCCATGGCCCACGGGAAGTTCGACAACCTGAAGTACGCCGGCAAACCCATCCCGGGGCTGGGCGAGGCCTACGATCCCGACTGGTGGGTCAAGGGCCTGATCCAGCGCGAGAACCTCACCGGCATGGGTCCGAAAGCCATCCTCCTGCGGACCGAAGACTCCGAGCTGGACGCCAGGATCGACGCCCAGTTTGCCGAGAAGCAGGTCCGCGACATCCTGGCGGACTTCAACAAGCGCGTGATCGATGCCCGCCGCCAGCTCCAGGGCGGACCACCCGTCATCACCAAGACCCGTGACATTGATGCTGAAGTGGAGCGCTGGCGCGAACGCCGCGCTGAGCGCACTGCAGCTGCGGCCGCGCAGCAGGCGGAGCCTGAACTGAAGCGATCCTGGTGGCGGCGGATCTGGAACGGGGGGTCGTGACAGGGCCACAATAGAGGGACTATCTCGCGGCCCCTGGAGGTTGGCATGCGCGCGTCGGCACCGTCCCACTTAGCATTGCCCGTCGTTCTCGTCTTCGCCTTCCTGCTGGCCGGCTGCGGCCAGCAACCCGGACCTCCCGGGCCGCCTACGGAATCGGCGAGTGACCTCCCGGCGTCCGCGCCAGCCAGCGCCCCGTCAGGCGCGACGCAAACCCCGGACAACACGAAAACGCCGGCTGCCGGCGGGACCTCCACTGAGCCCGCGGCCCCTGAGTCCGTAGCGTGGACCAGCTACACGACGGCGGACGGCCAGCTCACGTTCGACCTTCCCGCCACGTGGAGCGTCAGGGATCCCGCGGGGGAACTGGCGGAGGGCGGAGGCGCCTTCGCGGAGGTTACCAACACTGCAGGAAAACCGTTGGCGACGCTGCGGACCAACATGGCAACAGGGTCCACCTGCGTGGACCGGTACCCGTACTCCGTGCTCGACTCCCAGGACCTGACGGCGCTGACCCTTAAAGGCGCCACGCCGCGGTTCGTCTATGAGACCAGGGGAAACGCCACCGCCCCGGGGCCGGCAGACACTCCGGCTGCGGCGTACGGGATCACGTCCGGTCCTCCGCCGGCCGGGGACTCGGCCTGCGCCATCTTCCAGTTCTTCACGTGGCCGCCGAACGCGGCCATGTTCGGGGCCTTCTACGATCCGGCGAACAATAACACTCCCGCGGACGAGTCCCTGCCCTATCTGGAGAAAGCCAAGATCTACCTGGAGACCTCGGAGTACCGCAGCATCAAGCGCATGATTACCTCCCTGCGGCCCGCGGGATAGCTGCACGGGCCTAGAGCCAGTCCTCCTCGAAGTCCGAGTGATCGGCATAGGGCAGCGCCAGCGCCTTCAGCGATCGGGTGGTCCACTCGATGGCTTCGGGGATCCAGCGGGACTCCTCCTCGAAGGGGTCGCTGACCATGGTTGCAAGCGCCGTTTGCCGGGCAGATTCGACGATCCGGATGACCCTCTTCTTCGCCTCGCACTCCAGCAGCAGGCGGTGTTCGTACCATCGCCCTGATTCGGAGACCGTGCGGTCACTGAGGATTTTCCGGGCCGCTGCCTCGTCTTCCCTGATGCGCTCGGACAGGAACTCGACAATGTCCACAACCACTCAGCTTTCGGCGGCTGCCCCGTCTGCAAGGTCGGCGACTGTGATGTCGGCTCCTTCGGCGGGGTCCTGCGAATGCGCCCGGATGTCCCGCGGATCCGCGTTCACGTCGCCTTCGGCCGGAGCCTCGCTGTGGACACGCTCCGACGTCTTTGGATTCTCGCTCATGTCCGCTCCTTTTGCTGTGGTTTCTGCGGTGACGTGGGACCCCCACTACTGATCATCTAGCGCCCGGAGCCGCAGCGCTGTCAAGAACCATTCCGGCCCTGCCGGGGCTGACGGAGTGGGGGACAATGGGTCCATCGGATGACGGCCCAGGCGAAGGAGCAGGACGGTGTCAGAGACAAACGGACCACGGCGCGCGGCGCAGCAGATGCAGGAGGCGGCCCGCTATCTGGCCCGTGCCACCCGGAACCTGGACGCGCCATCGGACAGCCACGAAATCCTCCGCAGCCTCACCGAAACGCAGGGGTCCATCGCGCAGGCCATCCGGGAACTGGCCGCATGGCACCGGGCGGCGGCCGCGGGAACGCATTACGCCCGCCCGCACAACGAAAGCGCCCGCGGCGTGATGATCGCCGTGTCCGAACTGGACCTTGCGGCGCAGGAAGCCGATGCCCTGCAGGAGACGCTTAACCGGGCGCACGGCGGCAGCAGCGTAGTGAACTGGCTGGAAGAGCCCGAACCGGAACCGCCGTCCAGCGATGACTGACGGCGGCTGACACCCGGCGTCCGCCGCGGCTGACTGCAGGCAGCCACTAACGCAAGAGGACGACGGCGGGAAGTCCCGCCGTCGTCCTCTGCTTTCAGTTGCTGGTGTCTGGTCCCTATGCCGGGGGAGTCCCCGCCCCGCTACGCGTGCGAGTACGTCAGGCAGTCCGCATTGTCTGCGCCCGGACCCACATGGACCTCCGGGGCCTTGCACATCAGGTGGTCGTTGTGGACGCATTCGGAGCGCTGGCAGGCTCCGACGTCGGCCAGGACCTTGGGCAGTCCGCCGTGCATGCCGGTGTCGATGAAGGTAGCGCAGGATGCATGGTCCTGGGTCCCGCCGACGGTGATGGCGGCGGCGTTGCAATTCGAGTGGTCGTTGAAGGAACAGTTGGAAACACTGCAGTCTGCGACGTGCGTTGTCATAGGAAGATCCTCCGTGGTTCGGCTGCCCGGGCGGGCTGCTCCCTGTGACCCACGGTAAGCCTGTCCGGCCGGATCAAAAAGACCCAAACGTGTGACCTAATTGCCGGGTTCCTGCGACTGGTTAGGGCATTACGGCCTATGGTCCGGCAACGCGCCGCTTCTTATGATGGACGTAGGGCCGACGGCACGACTCCCGGCACGTCCGGGGGGCCTTCCCAAAGACCGCCGCCGGCCCCTCACCTCCCACAGGCTCACCTGCCAACAGCAAGGCGGCTACACCAGGCTGTCTTGCCTTTCCTGTGCCTGGGCAGTTGCCGGAGCGTTGGTTGTTGCCGGAGCGGGCAGTGCGTGATGGAAAGGGTTGAACCGGCTGCGCGACAGTTCGCCGAATGCGTAGGCCGTCTCGGCATGCTCGGAGAGGTCCACGCCCGCGTTTTCGGCTTCCTCGCTGACCCGGAAACCGATGGTCCTGTGGATGGCGCGGCCGATGACCAACGTGCCCAGGCCGGACAAGGCGATGGTGACGAGGACGGCGACGAGCTGGGCCACGAGCTGCTGTGCGCCGCCGCCGTACAGGAGGCCGCCGCCCACACCGTCCACCGGCAGGGCGATGAAGCCAAGAGAGAGCGTGCCGATGACGCCGGCTCCGAAGTGGACACCCACGACGTCCAGCGAATCGTCAAAGCCGAACCGGTATTTCTGGTCGACGAAGACCGCGCAGGCCGCGCCGGCCACGAGGCCCAGGCCCAGGGCTGCGAGGGGGCTGATGTTGGCGCAGGAGGGGGTGATGGCCACCAGGCCGGCAACTACACCTGTAGCGGCGCCGAGGGAGGTGGGGTGCCCGTGGCGGATCTTTTCGGTGACCAGCCAGCTCAGCATGGCCGCGGCCGGTGCCACCAGGGTGTTGACCCAGACGAGGCCGGCCTGCTCGGCAGTGGTGGCGGCACCGCCGTTGAAGCCGAACCAGCCGAACCAGAGGATGGCGGCACCGAGCATGATGAACGGGATGTTGTGCGGCCGGTGGTTGGGGTCCTTGGCGAATCCCTGGCGCTTTCCCACGATCAATGCGAGGACGAAGGCGGCGGTTCCGGAGCTGACCTCGACGACGGCGCCGCCGGCAAAGTCGATCACCTGGCCGAAGATGGCGGTGATGGCGCCGCCGGCGCTCATGAGGCCGCCGCCCCAGATCATGTAGGCCAGCGGGCAGTAAACCAGGGTGATCCAGATGGGCACGAAGAGCGCCCAGGCGCTGAACTTGGCGCGGTCCGCGATGGCGCCGCTGATGAGGGCCACGGTGATGATGGCGAAGGTGGCGCTGAAGGCCGCCTTCATGAGGTCCGGCGAGCCCATCAGGTTCTGCAGGCCAAAGTTGGCGAAGGGGTTGCCGAACAGGCCGAGGATGCCGTCGCCGGTGGTCATGGAGTAGCCCCACAGGACCCACACAACACCGACGATGCCGGCCGAGATGAAGCTCATCATGATCATGTTGAGCGCCGCCTTGGCACGGGTCATGCCGCCGTAGAACAGGCCGAGGCCGGGGGTCATGAACAGCACCATGGCCGACGACAGCATCAGCCAGACGTTTTCCGCAGAGATTTGCACCTGCGTGTCCCTTCTCATCAAGTCTTCCGTACGGGACCTCGAGTGATTCCGGGCCACGCCCCCGCTCAATGTTTCCCGGTTCGTGTTTCCGATAATGGGGCGCTAGGTTGCGGGTAAGTTACAGGAACGGGGCCAGCGTGAAGATCACATGACCGTCTTGTTTCGGGCATGTTAACTGGGGCGCTTCGACGGCGTGACGGGAGGGCGACTACAGGTTGCGTTTCGGCAAGATGACGGGCGGCTCACCGCAGGCGGAGCGGCCGGCCATGCGGCCAGCCAGGCGGCTGGCCGGGTGGCTGGCCGGGTGGCTGGCCCGCCGGCTGCGGGCTAGCGGGAGGGCGCCGGCGTCGGCCGCTGCGGGACGTACATGGACGGCGGCGGGGCCGGGAAGGGATCTGCCGGGTACAGCCCGGCAACCTCCATCATGTAGTTGGCCCACTGCGGCCCGGCAAGCATGTAGCCGTCAATGGCCTTGTAGAAGTTGCCGTTGATGGTGATGTTCTGGCCGGCCCTCTTTTGGCCCTGCAGGGTGTCGCCGAAGAACGACGCCGTGGCCAGGCCCGAGGTGTAGCCCACCACCCAGGTGGCGCCGTTGTTGTTGGACGTTCCCGTCTTCGCCGCTACCGGAACCCGGCTCTGGACCTTCGGGTTGATGTAGACCCCGGATCCCATCTTCAGGACGTCCTGCAGCACGGCGTTGACCCCGCGGGCCACCTCGGGCTTGACGGCGGCGCGGCACTGCGTGGCCTCGGCCGGATAATGCCGCCCTGCTGTGTCGCTGACGTCCGCGACGCCGATGGGTGTGCAGTACCGGCCGTCATTGGAGAACGTGGCAAAGGCGTTCGCCAGGTGCAGGGGAGCCACCCCGATGGCGCCCAGCAGATTGCCCAGCTGATGCATGTTCACCTGGGCTCCGTCCAGGCCGCTGTGGATCCCCACCGCATCCACCATCTTCTGGATTCCGCAGAAATCCAGCTGCGTGGCGGCGGCGAAGGTTGCCGTGTTGATGGAGTTGTACAGGCCGTAGTTGATGGGCATGGGCCGGTAGTATCCGAGGTCGTTGTTCTGAAGGTCGTCTTCAGCCCCCAGTCCGGCGTTCTTTTCAGCCGTGCTGTAGGCGCCGAGCACCTTGCCGCAGCTGGACCGCCACGGAAAGTTCAGCGGGTAGGTCCGCCGGGACGCATCGATCATCGCGTTCAGGGGTTTTCCCTCATTCAGCCACTCCGCGAACGTGAACGGCTTCATGGTGGATCCGGGCTGGAATCCGCCGGCCCCGTTCAGGTCATTGCCGTTGGCATCCATGGAATCGACGTTGAAGTTCAACTGGGTGTCGAATTTCCCGTCCGCCGGAAGGAATACGGTGTTCTGGGCCATGGCCAGGATCCGGCCGGAGCCGGGCTGGATGGTCACCAAGGCTGCACCCCAGGTGTCCGGGTTGGCTCCCGCGGTGGCATCCACCTGGGCCTGGGCGGCGGCCTGCAGCCTGCTGTCCAGGGTGGTGACGATGGTCAGGCCGCCACGGTACAGCAGCCTCTCCCGGTCTTTGAGCTCCACACCGTAGGCCGTGTTGTTGAGGATCAGATGGGACACATAGTCGCAGAAGTACGGTGCGATGACGGCGGCGGCGCAGCCCTGCCTGCCCGGGGTGATTTTCAGGTCCACGCCGGTGGCCACGGCGGCGTCGTGTTCAGCCTGGGTGATCTTCCTCTGTTCCAGCATGTTGCCCAGGACCTGGTTGCGGCGCTGCAGCGAGTTCTCCGGGTGAACGGCCGGGTCATAGAAGCTGGGGCTGTTCACCAGCCCGGCCAGCAGCGCGGCCTGCGGCAGGGTGAGCTCCTTGGCGGACGTGCTGAAGAAGTGCCGTGCCGCGGCCTCGATGCCGTAGGCGTCACGGTTGAAGAACACGATGTTCAGGTAGCCCTCGAGGATCTGGTCCTTCGTGTATTTCTTTTCCAGCTCGATGGCAAGCTTCATCTCCCGAAGCTTGTCGCCAACGCTCTTCTGGCCGCTGAGGATCACCTGCTCGCTTTGGTCCGCGGAAAGGTACGACTCATTGATGACGTTGGTGACGTACTGCTGGGTCAGCGTGGACGCACCCTGCCGGCCGCCCTGGGTGAGGTTGTACGTCAGTGCACGCAGGATGCCCTGGGGGTCGATGCCGGCATGGTCGTAGAAGCGGCTGTCCTCGATCGCGATGATCGCGTCCTTGATGAACGGGGACATCTGGTCCAGGGCGACCCGCACCCGGTTTTCCGCGTAGAACGTGGCGATCGGCTGGCCGTCCGCCGTGACCATCTTGGTGGCCTGCGACGGAACGTTGACCGTGAGGTCGCCGGGCAGGCTGTTGAAGAATGTAATCGAACTGCTGACCGTCACCCCGGCGGCCGCCACGCTCGGAACCACCAGGCTGGCGGCCAGCACTCCGCAGATGGCGCTCACGGCAAAGAATCCGACGAGCCTTCCCAAGGCCGCGGCCAGACGTGAACCCAATCGCTTCTTCGGCGCCATTTTGTCCAGCTATCACGCGAGAGACGTGTGTCCAGAATACCCGGGCGGCCGCCCGCCAGCCAGAGTCCGGCGGGCGGTCCGTCAGTTCGCGTAGGGGTCGGCGATGCCGATGTACTGGGTGGTGGTGTACTCGGCGATGCCCTCGGAGCCGCCTTCGCGGCCGAGCCCGGAGTGTTTGACGCCGCCGAACGGGGCGGCGGCGTTGGAGATGACGCCGGCGTTGAAGCCCACCATGCCGAATTCGATCTGTTCGGCCACGCGCAGGAGCTTGTTGAAGTCGCGGCTGTAGAGGTAGGAGGCCAGGCCGTATTCGCTGGCGTTGGCGAGCCGGATGGCGTCCTCCTCCGTGCTGAAGGTGGTCACCGGGGCGACGGGGCCGAAGATTTCCTGGCGCAGGATCGCGGCGTCGTTCGCCACGTTCCCAAGGACGGTGGGCTGGTAGAAGTACCCGGCGCCCTCTGCCGGGGAACCGCCGGTGACGGCAACTGCTCCGGCGTCGACGGCGGCGCTCACCAGGGCGTGCACGTCGTCGCGGGCGCCGGCGTCGATGAGCGGACCCACCTGGGTGGCCGGTTCGGTGCCGCGGCCGGTGGTGAGTGCGCCCATGGCGGCGGCGAACCTTTCCGTGAACTCGGCGGCGACGGATTCGTGGACGAGGAACCGGTTGGCCGCGGTGCAGGCTTCGCCCATGTTCCGCATCTTCGCGGCCATGGCACCTTCGACGGCCTTGTCCAGGTCGGCGTCCCCGAACACGATGAACGGGGCGTTCCCGCCCAGTTCCATGGAGGTCCGCAGCACGTTCTGCGCCGCGTCGGCCATGAGGCGCTTGCCGACCGGGGTGGAGCCGGTGAAGGAGACCTTGCGGAGCCTTGGGTCGGCGAGCAGCGGGCCGGAAATGCCCGAGGCGCTGGAGGAGGCCACCACGTTCAGGACTCCGGCGGGCAGGCCGGCGTCGAGCATGGTCTGCGCGAAGTACTGGGCGGTCAGCGGGGTGAGTTTGGCCGGCTTGAGGACCATGGTGCAGCCGGCGGCGACGGCCGGGGCCACCTTGCGGGTGGCCATCGCCAGCGGGAAGTTCCACGGCGTGATGAGCAGGCACGGACCCACCGGCTTCTTCTGGACCAGGATCTTGTTCCTGCCCTCGGGGGTGGTGAGGTAGCGGCCGTAATCCCGGACCGTCTCTTCGGAGAACCAGCGCAGGAACTCGGCCCCGTAGGTGACTTCGCCGCGGGCTTCGGCCAGGGGCTTGCCCATTTCCAGGGTCATCAGCAGGGCAAAGTCCTCGGCGCGTTCGGTCACCAGGTCGAAAGCGCGGCGCAGGATCTCGGCGCGTTCCCGCGGTGCCGTGCGCGCCCAGGAAGCCTGCACCTTGTCGGCGGCGTCGAGCGCGGCCAGCGCGTCGGCGCTGGTGGCGGACGCCAGGGTGGCGAGTACCTCCCCGGTGGCGGGATCGTGCACGTCAAACGTGCCGCCGTCGGACGCATCCGTCCACTGGCCGCCGATCAGCAGCCCGGTGGGGACGGAAGCGAGGAGTGCGGCTTCCCGCTCGGGCGAGATGGCAGGGGAAATGGTCATGGGGCTCCTCAGGAAAGTGTGTGGGAAAGGTCAGTAGCTGGCGGGGGTTTCGCCGGGCTCAGGCGCCGGAACACGGGGGACGAATTCGGCGGCGAGTGCTTCGGAGCCGCGGGCCAGGAGCGCGACGTCTGCGCCGACGAGCACAAACGCGGCACCGGCTGCCAGGTAGCTGCGGGCGGTGTCCTTGTTGAAGGCGTTGACACCCGCGGGCTTCCCCGCCGCTGCGGCGGCCGCAAGGCAGCGTTCGACGGCGGCGCGCACTTCGGGGTGTTCCTGCTGTCCCAGGACGCCCATGGAGGCGGCGAGGTCAGAGGGCCCCAGGAAGATCGCGTCTACACCGTCCACCGCCAGGATCTCCTCCACCGCTGCAACGGCAGCTTCGGACTCGATCTGGACGGTGACGCTGATGGTTTCGGATGCCCGGCCCAGATAGTCCGGGATGCGGTTCCACCGCGACGCCCTGGCCAGTGCCGAGCCCACGCCGCGGACGCCGTGCGGCGGATACCGGGTGGCCGCCACCGCGGCTGCGGCCTCCGCGGCGGAGTTCACCATGGGCACCAGCAGGTTCTGGACGCCGAGGTCCAGGTACTGCTTGATCACCACAGTGTCGTTGACGGGAGGCCGGACCAGGACCTGGACCGGGTAACCGCGGACGGCCTGCAGCTGGGCCAGGATGGATTCCAGCCCGTTGGGGCTGTGCTCGGCGTCAATCAGCAGCCAGTCCAGCCCGGCCCCGGCGCACAGCTCTGCGATCAGCGGGCTGCCGGAACAGACCCACATTCCGGCGAGCGGACGCCCGGCATTGCCGGTTTGGTTGCGGAGTGCGTCCCGGAACGTGGCGTCAGGCTCTACTCGAAGCGGCATGTGACAACTCCCAGGGGTCCATAGTCGGCGTGCACGGTATCGCCCTTATAGACCCAGAGCGGGCGGGTGAAGGAGCCGGCCAGGATGATGTCCCCGGCCTTCATCCCGTCGCCGTGCGCTGCAATCTTGTTGGCCAGCCAGTGCACCCCGTTGGCGGGGTGGTCCAGGACTCCGGCGGCCACGCCGGTCTCCTCCACGGTCTGGTTCTTGTAGAGGATCGCCGAGACCCAGCGGAGGTCCACGGCGTCGGGCTTGACCGGGCGGCCGCCCACCACCATGGCGCCCATCGCAGCGTTGTCCGCGATGGTGTCCACGATGGTCCGGCCCTCCATTTCGATCCTGGAGTCCAGGATCTCGAGGGCCGGAACCACGTAGTCGGTGGCGTTCAAGACGTCGAAGATCGTGCAGCCCGGGCCTTTGAGCGCGTCCTTCAGGACGAAGGCGAGCTCCACCTCCACCCGCGGATGCGTGTACCGGTCCCACTCCACCGAGCAGCCCGTTTCCAGGACCATGTCATCAAAGATGGCACCGTAGTCCGGTTCGGTGATGCCGGTGGCGGCCTGCATCGCCTTGGACGTGAGGCCGATCTTGCGGCCCACCAGCTTCCGGCCGGCGTCCTCGTTGCGGTTCCGCCACAGCTGCTGCACGGCGTAGGAATCCTCCACCGTCATCTCCGGGTAGCGGGAGGTCAGCCGGGGCACCGGCTTGCGGTTCCGGCCGGCCTCGAGCAGTTCGTCCGCGATGGCCTCGATCGTCTTGGCATCCAGCATGGCTACAGCTGCGCCCCGAGCTTGAAGCCAGTCCTGTCACCCTCGGGGGCCCCGTCCTTGCGGGTGTAGGAGAATCCGTCGGCGCCGACGGTCACGGCCATCTCGGAGGCGTCGGTGCGCTGGATGACGGGCTGCGGGTTGCCGTCGAGGTCCAGGACCAGGGAGGCCTCGGTGTACCAGGACGGGACGACGGGGTTGCCCCACCAGTCGCGGCGCTGGTTGTCGTGGACGTCCCAGGTGATGGTGGGGTTGTCCGGATCGCCGGTGTAGTAGTCCTGGGTGTAGATCTCGATGCGGTGGCCGTCCGGGTCCAGGATGTAGAGGTAGAACGCGTTGGACACGCCGTGCCGGCCGGGGCCGCGTTCGATCCGGTCGCTAATGCGCAGGGCGCCCATCTTGTCGCAGATCTGGATGATGTTGTGCTTCTCGTGCGTGGCGAAGGCGACGTGGTGCATGCGCGGGCCGTTGCCGCCGGTCAGGGCGGTGTCGTGGACGGTCTGCTTGCGGTGCATCCAGACGGCGTAGGAGACGCCGTCGGAATCCTGGATGTCCTCGGAGACGCGGAAACCGAGGTCCTCGAGGTACCTGCGGCCGCGGGGCACGTCCGGGGTGACCTGATTGAAGTGGTCCAGCCGGACGAGTTCCCCGGCAGAGTAGAGGTCGTAGCGCTGGGTGAGGCGTTCCACGTGCTCCACCTCGTAGAAGAACTCATACGGGAAGCCGAGCGGGTCCTCCACGCGGACGGAGTCGCCGACGCCCTTGGTGAAGCCTTCCTTGCGGCGTTCCGTGCGGCAGCCCAGCTCCTTGTAGTAGGCCTCGGCGGCGTCCACTTCGGCGGGGGACTTCACCCGGTAGGCAAAAGCGGCGACGGCGGCGATGGGCCCCTTGCGCAGCACCAGGTTGTGGTGGATGAACTCCTCGAGGGAGCGCAGGTAGATGTTGTTCTCGTCTTCTTCGGTGACGTGCAGGCCCAGGAGGTCAACGTAGAACTCGCGGGACTTGGCGAGGTCGGTGACCACGATTTCCATGTAGGCGCAGCGGACGATGTCCGGAGCGGGGACGGAGGGCTTCGGGATGACGTTGTTCATGGTGTTCTCTCTTCGTTGAAAGGGGTTTCTTCCCAACTAGGTAGCAGTAAGTGTCGTTTTGAGGGCTCATAACGACAACAATTGCGACCCAGTTGGGCTGCTGGTGGTGACTAGGCGCCGAATTTAGGGGTGTGGACGGAACCGAGCGTGATGTGCACGGCTTGCTGGTCGGTGTAGAAATCGATGGAGCGGTAGCCGCCCTCGTGGCCCAGGCCCGAGGCCTTGACGCCGCCGAACGGGGTGCGGAGGTCGCGGACGTTGTGGCTGTTCAGCCACACCATGCCGGCCTCCACGTTCTGGGAGAAGTTGTGCGCCCGGGTGAGGTTCTGGGTCCAGATGTAGGCCGCCAGGCCGTACCTGGTGTTGTTAGCCAGGGCGAGGGCCTCGTCGTCGTTCTCGAACGGGGTGATCGCCACCACCGGGCCGAAGATTTCCTCCTGGAAGATCCGCGCGTCAGGGGCGACGTCGGCGAACACCGTGGGGGCAATGTAGTTGCCTTCGGGCAGGCCCTCCGGCCGTCCGCCGCCGGCGAGCAGCCGGCCTTCGGACTTGCCGATCTCCACGTAGGAGGCCACCTTCGCGAAGTGCTCCGGGTGGACCAGGGCCCCCACCTGCGTCTTGGGGTCATGCGGATCGCCGACGACGATGTTCTTGGCGCGGGCGGCGTACTTCTCGCAGAACTCGTCGTAGATGGCGCGTTCCACCAGGATGCGCGAGCCGGCGGTGCAGCGCTCGCCGTTGAGGGAGAAGACCCCGAACAGGGCTGAATCGATCGCTGCATCCAGGTCGGCGTCGGCGAACACCACGCACGGGGACTTGCCGCCGAGCTCCATCGAGAGGCCCTTGAGGTTGGCGGCGGCGTTCCGGAAGATCGTCTGGCCGGTGGTGGTCTCGCCGGTGAAGGAGATCAGCGGGACGTCCGGGTGCTTGACCAGGGCGTCGCCGGCTTCCTCGCCGAGGCCGTTGACCAGGTTGAACACGCCGTCCGGCAGGCCTGCGTCCTTGAAGATCTGCGCCCAGAGCGAGGCGGAGAGCGGGGTGAATTCGGCGGGCTTGAGGACCACGGTGTTGCCGGTGGCCAGGGCCGGGGCGAGCTTCCAGGACTCCAGCATGAACGGGGTGTTCCACGGGGTGATGAGCCCGGCGACGCCGATCGGCTTGCGGTTCACGTAGTTGATCTGCGAGCCGGGGACCTTCATGGCGTCGTCGAACTGGGCCACGATCAGGTCCGCGAAGAAGCGGAAGTTCTCCGCCGCGCGCAGGGCCTGGCCCTTGGCCTGGGTGATCGGCAGGCCGGTGTCGAAGGTCTCGAGTTCCGCCAGGCGTTCCTCCTGGGCTTCGACGGCGTCCGCGATTTTGTTCAGGATGCGGGCACGTTCCCGCGGCTTCATCTTCGGCCAGGGACCGTTCTTGAACGCCTCGCGGGCCGCGGCAACGGCGAGGTCGATGTCCTCTTTCTGCCCGGCGGCGGCGGTGGCGTAATTGGTGTTGGACACCGGGTCCAGGACGTCGAAGGTCTTGCCGCCCACCGAATCAACAAATTCACCGTTGATGTAGTGCTGGATGTGGGTGGGCAGGTCCTGCGGAACGTAGTGGGCGGTGGTTTCTGCGGCAGTCGTCATCATTGAGTCCTATCGGTGGTCATTACTGCTTGGTTTGTGCGAGGTAGGCGTCCAGGGTGGCGCTGCGGTGGAGCCGTGCTGCTTTTTCGATGGTGTCGGCGTCGGCACCGGTTTCAATGAGCTTCAGGAGGGCTTCGTGCTCGTCAACCGAGTCGTGGGCCCTGCCGGGTACGAACCGGAAGGTGGAGGAGCGGAGCGACGCAAGCCGGTTCCAGCCGCGGTGGACCAGGTCCAGGATGTGCGGGTTGGGGCAGTGCTCGAACAAAACGCTGTGGAAGTCCTGGTTCAGCCGGGTGAACCGGACGGGGTCGAAATGCTGCAGGCAGTCGCGCATTTCCTCGTTCACGGCCCGGGCCCGGGCCACGTCCGCCGCCCCGATCAGGGGAGCGGAGAGCGCGGTGGCCGCACCTTCGACGATGCTCAGGGTCTGCATCGTGTAGAGGAACTCGGTGGGGTCGATGCCGGATACTGTGGCGCCGACGTTCCGTTCGAACTTCACCAGCCCCTCGGCTTCGAGCCGGCGGATGGCTTCGCGGACCGGGACAACGCTGACGCCCAGGTCTTCGGCGATCTTGGCCAGCACCAGCCGGTAGCCGGGGGAGTAGGTGCCGTCCACGATCCGTGCCTTGACGGCGGCGTACGCCTGCTCGGATTTGCTGCCGGCGGCAACCACCGTCTCAGTCATTGGCTTTGCCTGCTTCCCATTGCTCATACTTGCCCCGCCACTCTGCATTCAGCGGGTAGAGGCCGTCCACGCTGTGGCCCTGCGCCACCATTTCGGCGATGAAGACCTCCTCGCGTTCCTGCGCGATGGAGTCGTCCGCGAGTTCCTCGGCGAGGGCCGGCGGGATGACCAGGATGCCGTCCGAGTCGGCCACGATGATGTCCCCGGGCTGCACGGTGGTGCCGCCGCAGGCGATGGTGATGTCCGTGTCCCACGGGATGTGCCGGCGTCCCAGCACGGCCGGGTGCGGGTTGGCGTAGTAGGTGGGCATGTCCATGGCGGCCACGGCGGCGAAGTCGCGGACACCGCCGTCGGTGATGATGGCGGCGGCGCCGCGGACCTGGGCGCGGAGGGCCAGGATGTCGCCGATGGTGCCGGTGCCTTTTTCGCCGCGGGCCTCCATCACCAGGATCTCGCCCTCGTTGACGGAGTCGATGGCTTTCTTCTGGGCGTTGAATCCGCCGCCGTGGGTCTTGAAGAGGTCTTCGCGGTTGGGCACGTAGCGCAGGGTCCGGGCCAGGCCCACGATCCGCTTCTCCGGCCGGGTGGAGCTGAGGCCGTCGATGCTGACGTTGTTCAGGCCGCGCTTGCGCAGCTGGGAGGACAGGGTGGCGGTGCAGACGCTTTCCAGCTTGGCCTTCAGTTCCGGGGAAAGGACGGGCCCGACGGCGGCGCCCGCCACGGGTGCCAAACCGGCCGCTTCCCGCGAACCGTAGGCCTCCTCCCGCTGGAGATCATCGGTCTTGGGCCGGGCGCCGAAGTCCGCGAACGGCGTCGTGCCTTCCTCAACGGCGGTGACCAGGCGGCCGGTGGTGAGGGCGCCGTCTGGAGTGCTTACTTCAACCTCGACGACGTCGCCCGGCTTGGCGACGGACGCCCCGGCCGGGGTGCCGGTGAGGATGATGTCGCCCTCTTCGAGGGTGAGCAGCTGGGACAGGTCGGCCACGAGCCGCGCGAACGGGAAGAGCAGGTCTTCAGTGGTGTCGTCCTGGACCAGGGTGCCGTTGTGCCAGGTGCGGATGCGCAGTTGTTCGGGAGTAACGGCGTCAGCTGCAATCAGTCCCGGGCCCACCGGGGTGAAGCCGTCCCCGCCCTTGGACCGGAGGTTGGAGCCCTTGTCCGCGTAGCGGAGGTCGTAGACGCCGAGGTCGTTGCTGGCGGTGATCCATTCGACGTGGCTCCAGGCGTCCTCCACGCTGACGCGGCGGGCCGGCTTGCCGATGATCAGGGCGATCTCGCCCTCGTAGCCGAGGAGTTCGCAGCCGGCCGGCCGTTCCACTGTTGAGGGTGCTTCCGCTGAGCCGGTTGCCAGCGAGGACGAGGGCTTCAGGAAGTAGGAGGGCTGCTCCGGAGTGCGGCCGCGCTGGGCTGCCCGGCTGGGGTAGTTGATGTGCACCGCGATGACTTTGCGGGCCGCGGCCAGGAGGTGGTCGGTGACCTGTTCCAAGAGTTACTCCTCATCGAGTACGAAATCGTATACGAAAACTATTGCCTACGACGGGCGTAACGTCAACCCCTTGTTTCCGGGTGTTTTCAAGGCACTTGTAACCCGGGTCATATCTGCGTACAGTTTTGAAATGAAGAGCATTTTTCTATTATCGAACTTCAAGTTCTAATATAGAACACAAATCCTGGCGATAGTCAGCCACACAACGAAGTGAGGAAAGCCCGTGCAGTTCCACCACCACGGTTACGTGTCCACCGACCCCAGGGTCCAGCCGGCCGCCGGAGTTGGCATCAACCGGCCCGCGGAACTTCCCGACGAGGTCGACGTCCTGATTGTCGGCACAGGTCCTGCCGGCATGCTCGCCGCCGCCCAGCTGTCCCAGTTCCCGGGCGTCACCACGCGCATCGTGGAGCGCCGCGCCGGGAGGCTTCCCATCGGCCAGGCGGACGGCATCCAGGCCAGGAGCGTGGAGACCTTCCAGGCCTTCGGTTTCGCCGAGCGGATCATTGCCGAGGCGTACCGGATCACCGAGATGGCGTTCTGGAAGCCGGACCCCGCGGACCATTCACGCATCATCCGCGGCGCCCGTGCCGTGGACGACGAGATGGGCATCAGTGAATTCCCGCACCTCATCGTCAACCAGGCGCGGGTGCTCGACTACTTCGCGGAGTTCATGGCCAATTCACCCACGCGCATGTCTCCCGACTACGGCTTTGAATTCCGCGGACTGGAGGTCGCCGAGGAAGGCGAATACCCCGTCACCGTGACGCTGGTCCACACCGCCGGCCCCGATGAAGGCAAGGAACGCATTGTCCGGGCCAAGTATGTGATCGGCGCCGACGGTGCGCGCAGCAAGGTCCGCGACGCGATCGGCTGCACCCTCGCCGGCGATGCGGCCAACCATGCCTGGGGTGTGATGGACGTCCTCGCCGTCACCGACTTCCCCGATATCCGCACGAAGTGCGCCATCCAGTCCGGCTCCGGTGGCAGCATCCTGCACATTCCCCGCGAGGGCGGCTACCTGTTCCGCATGTACGTTGACCTGGGCGAAGTGGACCCGAACGACAAGGGTGCCGTCCGCAACACCTCCATCGAGGAGATCATCCGCAAGGCGAACGAGATCCTCCACCCCTACACGCTCGATGTCCGCGACGTCGCCTGGCACAGCGTCTACGAGGTGGGCCACCGCCTCACCGACCGGTTCGACGACGTCCTTCCGGAGCAGCGCGGTACCCGGACGCCCCGCGTGTTCATCACCGGCGACGCCTGCCACACGCACAGCGCCAAGGCCGGCCAGGGCATGAACGTTTCCATGCAGGACGGTTTCAACCTGGCCTGGAAGCTCGGCCACGTCCTCGAAGGCCGCAGCCCGGAGAGCCTGCTGACCACCTACTCGGACGAACGCCAGGTCATCGCCAAGAACCTCATCGACTTCGACAAGGAGTGGTCGACGATGATGGCGAAGAAGCCCGAGGAATTCGACAGCCCCTCCGAGCTCGAGGACTTCTACGTGAGCACGGCAGAGTTCCCCGCCGGCTTCATGACCCAGTACGCCCCCTCCATGCTCACAGCCGAAACCGAACACCAGGCCCTGGCCGCAGGCTTCCCCGTGGGCAAGCGCTTCAAGTCGGCCCCCGTGGTGCGCGTGGGCGACACCAACCCGCTGCACCTGGGCCACCATGCCACGGCGGACGGGCGGTGGCGCATCTACGTCTTCGCTGACGCCGCCCTCCCGGGCGCCGAAAAGCAGGGTGCCGCGTCAGCTGTGGCCGACTGCGCCGAGTGGATCGCGAACTCGCCGGACTCGCCGCTGGCGGCAACGCCGTCGGGCGCTGATCCCGACGCCTGGTTCGACGTGAAGGTGATCTACCAGCAGCCCCATGCGGACATCGACATTAACGCGGTTCCGGCGGTGTTCAAGCCGCAGGTGGGGCCGTTCCAGCTCACGGACTACGAGAAGGTCTACGCCACCGACCCCAAGGCGGACATCTTCGAGCTGCGCGGGCTGGACCGCGGCGGCGTCGTGGTGGTGGTGCGGCCGGACCAGTACGTGGCCGATGTCCTTCCCCTGACCGCGACGGCTGAACTTGGTGCGTTCTTCGCGCCCCTCCTGGCCTCCGGCAAGCGCGCGGGGGTCTGACGGCAACGGCCCGGCCGGTGCTGGCCGACGTGCTCAAGGAGTTCACGAAACTGGGCCGCCCGGGAACTCCGTCAGGCAGCGGTGGCCTGCGCCGTCCGGTAGTCTGCGGCGGCGTAGACGCCCAGGATGCGCACCTCGGTAGTGAAGAAGTCCAGTTCCTCCAGGGCGAGCTTCAACGGCAGGTCCTCCGGGTGGCCCTCGACGTCGGCCATGAACATGGTGGCGGCGAACTCATTGCCCACCATGTAGCTTTCCAGCCGCGTCATGTTCACGCCGTTGGTGGCGAACCCGCCGAGCGCCTTGAAGAGTGCAGACGGAACATTGCGGACCCGGAACAGGAAGCTGGTCACAGCCGGTCCGGGCAGGTCCTCCCTGGTCGGCAGGTCCTTTTCGGGAGCGAGGACCACGAAGCGGGTGGTGTTGGACGGGTCATCCTCCACCCGTGAGGCCAGCACCTCCAGGCCGTAAATGCTGGCTGCGAGCGGGGGAGCGAGGGACAGTTTGGCGGGGTCGTTCCATTCCCGGACTTCACGTGCGGAACCCGCGGTGTCTCCGGCAATAACGGGGCGCAGCCCGGCTTCTCGGATGAGGCGCCGGCACTGTCCCAGGGCGTGGATGTGGCTGTGGACCTCGGTGGCCCCTTCGATGGTGCTGCCGGGGATGCCCAGCAGGTCGAAGTGAATGGGCAGGAAGAACTCGCCCACGATCTGCAATCGGGACTGCGGCAGCAGGATGTGGATGTCCGCCACCCGGCCGGCGATCGAGTTCTCGATCGGGATCATGGCGAAGTCGGCGGCTCCCGTGGATACCAGTTCGAAGGCATCTTCAAAGCTGGCGCACGGAACGCTTTCCACGCCGGGGAACATCTGCATGCACGCGATATTTGAGTTGGCGCCGGGCTCACCCTGGTACGCAATTTTCTGGGTCACGATCCGTATGGTTTCACGACTCGCGCCCGCCCGCCCAAGTGAGTAGCAGCAGGTGTCGTTTTGACGGCCCAAAACGACACCTGACACCTGCTGCGACCTAGTTGGGCGGGGCGTCGGGTGCGGTGTTGGGCGGGGCGTTGGGTGGGGGCAGGTCAGCCCAGCGCCAGCCGCATCGAGACCTGGTACCGGTCGGAGCGGTACGTCGAGATGGAGTACTCGATAGGTGTGCCCGGGTCTTCCTGGCCGGTAAACGAACGGCGCCTGAAGAGGAGCACCGGCGCCCCGGGCTCGATGTCCAGCAGGGCCGCCGTGTCCTCCGGGGCGGCGGCGGCCTCCACGGTCTGTTCCACATGCTGCACCGGATGGCCGGACGCGGCGAGGACGCGGTAGAGGGACCCCGTTAGGTCCTCCGAGAGCAGGTCCGGCAGGAGCCGGGGCGGGAGCCAGGATTCGTCCACGCTGACGGGTGCCCCGTTGGCCAGGCGCAGCCTTCGGACCTGGTAGGCCTCCTGCCCCGGCGGCAGCCCCAGGTGCTCGGACGCCGCCGCGGGCGGCTCCGCGGTGGAGGCCGTAATGACGCGTGTGCTGGGTTCGAAGCCGGCCGCCCGCATGTCCTCATTGAAGGAGGCCAGGTGCAGGGTTGAACGGACCAGCCCGTGCGAGACGAAGGTCCCCTTGCCCTTGATCCGGACCAGGGCGCCGTCCTGGACGAGGTCCGAGATGGCCCGGCGCACCGTGATGCGCGAGACGCCGAACTGCTCCTCCAACTGGCGTTCGCCCAGCAGGGCGTCCCCGGGCCGCAACGTGGTGGCCACCAGGTCCTGGAGCTGCCTGCGCACCCAGACGTGTTTGAGTTCCCCTGCCGTATCCATGTCCCTATTTTTCCGGAATTTTCCCGGGCAGGCTGAACAAGTACCCGCCGGCTTCCACCCGGCCGCCCGAGGCCGGAGGCTCAATGGCGTCCGGTGCGCTGTCCAGGATCACCACGGGACTGCACATACTGAGGTTTTTCGAGCGGACAAAGGCCACGTCAACGCTGATCATGGGATCGCCGGTGCGGACCTGGTCGCCCTTCTGCGCCAGCACGCTGAAGCCCTCGCCCTTCAGGCCGACTGTATCGATGCCCACGTGGACCAGCACTGCGGGTCCTGAGGCGTGCTGGACGATGTACGCATGCGGCATGACCTTGATGACCTTGCCGTCCAGGGGCGCGACGGCGGTAATCACCCCGGCGTCATCGTCCGGCACGACGGCGGCACCTCCGCCGACGAGCCCCTTGGCGAACACCGGGTCCGGCACCTCGCTGAGCGGGATGAGCCGCCCGGGCAGGGGAGAAGCCACACTGATCGCCCCGGCCGGTGCGGCCGTGCCCACTTCAGGAGCCATGCGTACCTCAGGCGTGCTCACATCAGGTCCTGGATGTCTTCGGCCAGGCTTTCCGCCTCGGGGCCCACCACAACCTGGACCACCGTGCCGGACATCATGACGCCGTGGGCGCCCGCGGCCTTGAGGGCTGCCTCGTCAACCTTTCCGGCATCCACCACTTCGGTGCGCAGGCGGGTGATGCACCCCTCGATCTCTTCAACGTTCTCGGCCCCGCCCAGGGCGGCGAGGATGATTTCTGCTTTGGACATGTCCACTCCTGTTGGTCGTTTCGCGGTGAGTCCGGCCGGTCCTGAAGCATTTTTCCTGCCTGAGGTTGACAACTAAGCCCGGTGCACTTCACAGTGATGATTGTCACTGGTTATAACCAGTTAGCAAAACTCTACTGAATCCCGCATCCCCGCACAAGCACCGCCTTTTCGAAACGAGGAACCCCATGTCCACGGAAAACCCGTCCGCTTCCGCCGCGGCAGGCCCGCTGGCCGCACCGGCCCCGGGCAGGCCAAGGGCAGCGGCAAAGCGCTGCAGAACCTGCAGCGATTCGGCCGCAGCCTCATGCTCCCCATCGCCGCCCTCCCCGCCGCCGCGCTCCTCCTGCGCCTGGGCCAGGACGACCTGCTGGGCAGGTTCGAAGGCCTCACCACCGTTGCCCAAGTGATCGGCGCCGCCGGCGGCGCCCTGTTCGAGAACCTTCCGCTGCTCTTCGCCGTCGGCATTTCCTTCGGCTTCGCCAAGAAGGGCGACGGATCAACGGCGCTGGCCGCCGTCGTCGGCTTCCTGGTCCTGACCAACGTCTTCAAAGTCATGGCACCGCTGGTGCTGGGCGCCGCCCCGGAGGGCGGCAAGGATCCCGTCATCAACTACGGCGTGCTCGCCGGCATCGTGATGGGCCTGACCACGGCGTGGCTGTGGCAGAAGTTCCACCGGACCACCCTGCCGGACTGGCTCGGATTCTTCGCCGGCCGCCGCCTGGTGCCCATCCTGACCTCCTTTGCCGCCATCATCATCGGCGTGGTCATGGCCCTCATCTACCCGTTCTTCAACTCCGGACTGACGGCCGTGGGCAACACGGTGGCGGACAACACGGTGGTGGGCAGCGGCATTTACGGCACGCTCAACCGGCTGCTCATCCCGCTGGGACTGCACCACATCCTGAACTCGATCGTCTGGTTCATCATCGGCGACTACAACGGCGCCCACGGCGACCTGAACCGGTTCTTCGCCGGTGATCCCTCCGCCGGCGTGTTCATGACCGGGTTCTTCCCCATCATGATGTTCGCCCTGCCCGCGGCCGCCCTCGCCATCTGGCACGAGGCCAAGCCGTCCCAGAAGAAGATCGTGGGCGGCGTGATGCTCTCCACCGGCCTCACCGCCTTCCTCACCGGCATCACCGAACCGCTGGAATTCTCCTTCATGTTCGTGGCCTGGCCGCTCTACATCGTCCACGCCGTCCTGACCGGAACGTCCATGATGCTGGTCAACTTCCTGGGCATCCATCACGGATTCGGCTTCTCCGCCGGCGCTATCGACTACGTCCTCAACTTCGGAATCGCGCAGAACCCGCTCTGGCTGGTGCCCATCGGCCTGGGCTACGCGGCCGTGTACTACGTGGTGTTCCGCTTCGTGATCCGGCGCTGGAACCTCCGCACCATGGGCCGCGAAGACGAAACCGACGAGAACGGTTCGATGGCCAAAGCCGATGCAAGCTGAAGCCGGCGCACCGGGGCTGACCCTGCCGGGGCTGCGTGGGCGCCTCGTCACCGGCCGGGCAGGGGACGGCGTGATCGAGGACGGCACCGTGGTGATCGCCGGGGGGAGCATCGAGTGGTGCGGCCCGACGGCGGAACTGCCCGCCGGCGTCGACGTCGAAACAACGCAGGTTCCGGTCATCCTGCCGGGGCTGGTGGACGTGCACTGCCACGGCGCCGTGGGGCACACCTTCTCCGCGGATGCCGACGGCGCCCGCCGGGCGGCGGATTATCACGCCGGGCAGGGTACGACGTCGGTGCTCGCCTCGCTCGTTTCGGCACCGTCGGAGGTACTGCTCGAGCAGATCACGGCGCTGCGGGAGCTGGTGCAGGACGGCACCCTGGCCGGCCTGCACCTGGAAGGACCGTTCATCACCAGGAGCATGTGCGGGGCCCAGGACCCGGCGGCCATCATCGACGGCGACCCGGCGCTGCTGCAGGAGTGGCTTGAAGCGGGGCAGGGAACGGTGCGGTCCATCACGCTGGCACCGGAAACGCCGTACTTTGCCGAACTCGTGGCCCTGTGCCGGGACTATGGCGTGGTTCCGTCTCTTGGCCACACCGGCGCCACGGCGGCGCAGACGCGGGAAGCCCTGGGCTGGGCCTTAGACAGCGACGACGCCGGCCCGCTGGCCGGTGGCGACGGTCCCTGGTCCGCCACGCACCTGTTCAACCGGATGCCCCCGCTGGGGCACCGGACGCCCGGACCAATCCCCGTCCTGCTGCAGGCCGCACGGCAGTCGCCGGGCCGGATGGTCCTCGAACTGGTCGCCGACGGCGTGCACCTGGACCCGGAGATCGTCCGCATGGTCTTTGACCTGGTGGGCCCGGGCTCGGTCGCGCTGATTACGGATGCCATGGCAGCGGCCGGAATGTCCGACGGCCACTACACCCTCGGCAGCCTGGACGTGCTGGTCCGGGACCGGGTGGCGCGCCTGGTCCCCGCGGAAGGCGATGCCCGGCCCGGTGCCATCGCCGGGGCAACCAGCCTGCTGCTGGAAAACGTCCGCCGCTGCGTCGAATGGGGAGTGCCCCTGGCTGATGCCGTCACGGCGGCGTCGGCCACACCCGCCCGCCTGATGGGCCTGGACCGGCCGGGGTCCGGACAGCCCCGGTCCGACCGGCCCGTTGGGGCCGGACGGATTGGCTCCCTCACCAAGGGGTACCGCGCCGACATCCTGGTGACCACCGAAAAACTCGAACTGCTGCAGGTCTACCGGGCCGGCACACCACTAACGCAGGAAAGGAAAACGCGTGCAGATTATTCTGTGTGAGTCCGCGGACCACGTAGGGGGCCGGGCCGCTGACATCATCGAAGCCCGGGTCCGCCAGGGCCCGGCCGTCCTCGGGCTGGCCACGGGCGGTTCGCCGAAGTCCACCTACCAGGAGCTGATCCGCCGGCACCGCGAAGAGCATTTGGGCTTCAGCCAGGTCACGGCCTTTACCCTGGACGAGTATGCCGGGCTGCCGCCGGAGCACGAGCAGAGCTACTACTCCACCATCCGGCGGGAATTCGTCGACCATGTGGACCTGCCGCTGGCGCAACTCATGACCCCGCACGGGGATGCTCCGGACCTCGTCGCGGAAGCCGAGCGCTACGACGCAGCCATCACGGCAGCCGGCGGGGTGGACATCCAGATCCTCGGCATCGGCGCGAACGGCCATATCGGGTTCAACGAACCCACCTCGTCGCTGGTCTCCCGTACCCGGGTGAAGACCCTTGCCGGAGCCACCCGCGCCGACAACGCGCGTTTCTTCCCGGCCGGCGACGTTCCCAGGCTGTGCCTGACCCAGGGGCTCGGGACGATCCGCGAGGCCGGGCTGGCGGTCCTCGTGGCCATGGGGGACAACAAGGCTGAGGCCGTCCAGGCCATGGTGGAAGGCCCGGTCAGCGCACACTGCCCGGCGTCGGTGCTGCAGCTTCACCGCCGGGCCGTGGTCATCCTGGATCCGGCGGCCGCGTCCCGCCTGAGCCTGCTGGACTACTACCGCGAAGCCCAGGAGTTCAACGACCAGCTGGGCCAAACGCCCACCCGGCCCTGGCTGCGGCAGCCGGCTTAGGAGAACACAAAGAATCCGAGGCTTGTCCGCGATCGCCTACCTTGACGGTACGGCTTGGCGGACAAGCCTCGGATTCTTTACGGGAGCAGCGGCCAACGTCTGTTCCCGCCCTGCTCGGGGACCTTAGGCGCGGTGGGGCGAGCCGAGTTCCACGGGCTCTTCGTCGCTGAGGTAGGCGGCCTCGGAGTGCGCGGCGATGTCGATGCCGCGCAGTTCGTCGGCTTCGTGGATGCGCAGGCCCATGGTCATGTTGAGGACCTTGGCGATGACCCACGTCACCACGAAGGAGTAGGCGAGCACGGCCAGCGTGGCGATCGTCTGGACTCCGAGGAGCTCAAAGCCGCCGCCGTAGAACAGCCCGTTGACCTTGTTGGGGGCGGCCTCGGTGGCGAAGAAGCCGATCAGGAGGGTTCCCAGGATGCCGCCCAGCAGGTGGACGCCCACCACGTCGAGTGAATCGTCGAAGCCGAGCCGGAACTTCAGCTCGATGGCCAGGGAGCACACGGCGCCGGCGATGAGGCCGATGGCCAGGGCGCCCAGGGGGCTGACGGCGCCGCAGGCAGGAGTGATGGCAACGAGGGCCGAGATCAGGCCGGAAGCTGCGCCCATGCTGCTGGCGCTGCCCAGGCGGATGCGCTCCACGAGCGTCCAGGCGAGAAGGCCGGCACACGCGGCGACGGCGGTGTTGAGGAATACCACGGACGCGGACTGGCCGGCGGTGAGTGCGGACCCTGCGTTGAAGCCGAACCATCCGGCCCAGAGGAGCCCGGCGCCCACCAGCACCAGCGGACGGCTGTGGGGTTTGGTGTGTTCGCTCTTGGGCCAGCCGGCGCTGCGTCCGAGGACCAGGGCGAGGGCGAGGGCCGCGATTCCCGCGTTCATGTGGACCGCGGTACCGCCGGCGAAGTCGACTGCCTTGAGGCTGTTGACGATCCAGCCGCCGGTCACGGAGCCGTCCGCCGAGGTGAAGGCGAAAACCCAGTGGGCGACCGGAAAGTAGACCAGCGTGGCCCAGAGGGCGGCGAAGGTCATCCACGCGCCGAACTTCATTCGTCCGGCGGCAGCTCCGGCGATGATTGCCGTGGTGATCCCGGCAAAGAACAGCTGGAAGGCTGCGAACAGGGCCGTGGGGATGGGCGCGTTCGGGTCCTCGGCCAGCAATTTCTCCATGCCGAAGTACTCGGTGACATCACCGAGGAGTCCGGCGCCACCAATGGAATTGCCGAAGACCATGGAGTAGCCGAACACGGCCCACAGGACGGCCACGATGCTCATTCCGCCGAAGCACATCATCATCATGTTCAGGATCCTGCGGGAACCGACCATGCCTCCGTAGAACAGGGCAAGGCCCGGGATCATGATGCACAGTAGTGCGCCCGCGGCGAGGATCCAGGCGACGTCTCCAGAATTCATGGAACTCCAATCAGAAGGGGGTATCCGCCGGGGGAAACGGCGGCACAAAAAAGTAACCGTGGGATGAAACCATGATTCGTGACAGTGAACGATTGTGGGTTTCGCGGGCGTAAATTTCCGGTTGCGATCGCGATTGGCCACGTCACGCCGATTTAACAAGCGGGGCGCACGCCTGTAACATCCATTTGACTACTGTGGTTCAACAACGTTTCCCCGCAGGTAACACCAATTGAACAGGACAGTTCCGATGACCAGTGTCGCAACCCCTGAAGTACCAAGCGCCCCAGCGCTATCTACCCCCGCATTGCCGGCCGAGGCTGACCACATCTCCCTCGCGGACATCGCCAGGGCCCATGACGTGCGGTTCATTCTGGCCACGTTCGTCGACATGACGGGCAAGCCGTGCGCCAAGCTCGTTCCGGTCGAAGCCGCAGACCAGCTTGAGGCCGGCGCCATGGGGTTTGCCGGCTACGCAGCAGGGCTGATCGGGCAGAAGCCGCAGGATTCGGACCTCATTGCCATTCCCGATCTGGCGTCCTTCACCCCCGTGCCGTTCATCAAGGAAGGGCTCGCGGTCATCCACTGCGACCCGCACGTGGACGGCAAGCCCTGGCCCTACGCCCCGCGCGTCATCCTCAAAAACACGCTCGCCCGCCTGGCCGGTCAGGGAATGCAGGCCAAGGTGGGGGCGGAAGTGGAGTACTTCCTCGTCAACAAGAACGCCGACGGTTCCCTGAGCACGGCCGACGCCCGCGATGACTCGCCCCGGCCCTGCTATGACGCGCGCGGCGTCACCCGCATGTATGAGCACCTCACCTCCATCTCGGAGGCGATGAACGGCCTCGGCTGGGGCAATTACGCCAACGACCATGAGGATGCCGCCGGGCAGTTCGAGCAGAACTTCAACTACGCCGACGCCCTCACCACGGCCGACCGCGTGGTCACCCTGCGCTACATCCTGAACGTCCTCGCGGAACAGCGCGGCATGACCGCCACCTTCATGCCCAAGCCCTTCACCGACCGCACGGGCACGGGCCTCCACTTCCACCTGTCGCTGTGGTCCGGCGCCGAGGCGCTGTTCCCGGTTGAGGGTGGAGCGGACGACGGCGGCAGGGGACTTGGGCTTTCGGCCCTCGCCTACTCGTTCATCGGCGGGATTTTGGACCACGCGCCGGCACTGCAGGCGTTCCTGGCCCCCACCGTCAATTCGTACAAGCGCTCGGGAGCCACCACCAGCTCGTCCGGAGCCACCTGGTCTCCCCGGAAGGCCTCGTTCGGGGGCAACGACCGCACCCATATGATCCGCGTGCCGGACAACAAACGGATCGAACTCCGCTCCGGGGACGGTTCAGCCAACCCCTACCTCGCCATTGCCACGGCCATCTCGGCAGGCCTGGACGGCGTGGAAAACTCCGTGGATCCGGGGCACCCGTCGGGCCCGGGCGAGTCCAAACCGGACGCCCACCTGCTGCCGGCCACCCTGCTGCACGCCGTGGAGGCCCTGCGCCGGGACCCGGTGATCCTGGCCAGCCTCAGCGGCGACGCGGAGATCGGCAAGTACTACGCCGACGCCAAGGAAGAGGAATTCCTCAGCTGGCACAACCAGGTCAGCGACTGGGAAGTCCGCACCTACCTCACCTCGATCTAGCAACTCCCACCCAGTAAAGGAATCCCACCATGTGCGGAATCGCCGCGCTGCAGCTGCGCAACCCCCTGCTGCACCCCCAGATGGGCAGCCTGCTGTCCTCGATGATGTGCCAGATCGTGGACCGCGGACCGGACTCAGCCGGCCTCGCCGTCTACAACACCCCGGGCCTGGTCTCGGCCGGAACCTCCACCCTCAGCCTGCTGGGCAAGGACCAGGGCATGGCGCTCCCGGAGGTCAAGGCCTCCCTTGACGCGATGCTTCCGGCCGACGCCGCCGCTGCAGTGCGGGTGGTGGGTGACACCACCCTGGTGAGCGCCGCCGTCGGAACCGATCTCCTGGTGAAAGCGGTCAGCGAAACCCTTCCCGGCTCCACCATCATCGGCCGCGGCGAGCACGTGGCCGTGATGAAGAGCGTGGGCCACCCGATGGACATCGCCGCCGAGCACGGGCTCGAGGCCATGTCAGGCAGCCAGGGCCTGTCCCACACCCGGATGGCCACCGAGTCCGCGGTGACAGCCGGCGGCTCCCACCCGTTCTCCGTGGCCGACGACCTGTGCCTGGTCCACAACGGCTCCTTCTCCAACCACGCCACCGTCCGGCGCGACCTGAAACGCGAAGGCGTGGTGTTCGACTCCGAAAACGACACCGAGGTGGGCGCCCGCTACGTCGCGTCCCGCCTGCAGCAGGGCGACACTCTCGAAGAGGCGCTCGTGAACCTGGGCAAGGTGCTGGACGGTTTTTACACCCTGGTGGTCACCACCGCGGACAGCATGGCCGTGGTCCGCGACCCCATCGCCTGCAAGCCCGCCATCATCGCCGAAACGGACGACTACGTGGCCATGGCCTCCGAATACCGTGCCCTGGCGGCCCTGCCCGGCATCGAAAACGCCCGCATCTTTGAACCGGAACCCGGAAAGGTCTACACATGGTCACTCTGACAGCCCCCGAAAACTTGGAAACTACCCTTGATTCCTTCAGCGTGGATCTGGCCGGCAGCCCCGTCCGCGAACTCAACCAGGCACTCCACAACGCGGTTGACGGGCAGTCCTGGACCGTCGCCAACCCCGAAGGCAAGCACAGCCTGGCCGTGGGAATCGACGCCCGGGTCAGCGTCACCATCAACGGCCACGCCGGCTACTACGCGGCCGGGATGCACCAAAAAGGCGACGTGACCATCAACGGCAATGCCGGCGTCGGACTGGCCGAGAACATCATGTCCGGCCGCGTCCACGTCAAGGGAGACGCCTCCCAGTCGGCCGCCGCCACCGGGCACGGCGGGCTCGTGGTCATCGACGGCAACGCCAGCGCCCGCTGCGGCATCTCGATGAAGGGCGTGGACATCGTGGTGGGCGGCAACATCGGCCATATGTCCGCGTTTATGGCGCAGGCCGGACGCCTGGTGGTCTGCGGCGACGCCGGCGAAGCGCTGGGCGACTCCATCTACGAAGCCCGGATCTACGTCAAGGGCACCGTGGCCTCGCTCGGCGCCGACTGCATCGAAAAGCCCCTGAAGGAAGAGCACCTTGCCGAACTCGGCGAACTGCTGGCCGCGGCCGGCCGCACCGACAACCCGGCGGACTTCAAGCGCTACGGATCGGCACGGAACCTCTACCACTTCAGCGTCCACAACTCGACGTCGTACTAAGGACAACGCCATGACCATCACCTCACTGCCTGCCCCCGCACAGGCACCCGCCACGCCCGCCCAGCACACTGAGGAGCTCGGCCTGCGCGAATCGGCAACGTTCGACCGCGCCACCATCGCGGACATCCAGCGCGCGGCCGCCACCGGCGTGTACGACATCCGCGGCTGGGGCGCCAAGCGCAAGGTCCCGCACTTCGACGACCTGCTGTTCCTCGGCGCCTCCATGTCCCGCTACCCGCTGGAGGGCTACCGCGAAAAGTGCGATACCGACGTCGTCCTCGGCGACCGGCACGCGAGCCGGCCGCTGCACCTGCAGACCCCGGTGACCATCGCCGGCATGAGCTTCGGCGCGCTTTCGGCCAACGCCAAGGAAGCGCTGGGGCGCGGCGCCAGCGAGGTGGGAACCTCCACCACAACGGGCGACGGCGGCATGACGCCTGAGGAGCGCGGCCAGTCCAAGCACCTCGTGTACCAGTACCTGCCCTCCCGCTACGGCATGAACCCGGACGACCTGCGCAAGGCCGACGCCATCGAGATCGTGCTCGGCCAGGGTGCCAAGCCGGGCGGCGGCGGCATGCTGCTGGGCCAGAAAATCACTGAACGCGTCGCCGGCATGCGCACGCTGCCCGTGGGCATCGACCAGCGCTCCGCCAGCCGCCATCCGGACTGGACCGGCCCGGACGACCTGGAAATCAAGATCGGCGAACTGCGCGAAATCACCGACTGGAAGACGCCCATCTACGTCAAGATCGGCGCGTCCCGCCCGTACTACGACACCGCCCTGGCCGTGAAGGCCGGAGCCGACGTCGTTGTGGTGGACGGGATGCAGGGCGGCACCGCCGCCACGCAGCAGGTGTTCATCGAAAACGTGGGCATCCCCACCCTGGCCGCCATCCCGCAGGCGGTTCAGGCGCTGCAGGAGCTCGGTGTGCACCGGAAGGTCCAGCTCATCGTTTCCGGCGGCATCCGCACGGGCGCCGACGTCGCCAAGGCCATGGCCCTGGGTGCCGACGCGGTGGCCATCGGCACCGCGGCGCTGATCGCCCTGGGCGACAACGATCCCCGCTACGCCGCCGAATACGCCGCCCTCGGCTCGGCCGCCGGCTACTACGACGACTTCCAGGACGGCCGCGACCCCGCAGGCATCACCACCCAGGACCCGGAGCTCTCCTCCCGCCTGGACCCGGTGGAGGGCGGCCGACGCCTGGCCAACTACCTGCGCGTCCTGACCATGGAAGCCCAGACCATCGCCCGGGCCTGCGGCAAGTCCCACCTGCACAACCTCGAACCCGAGGACCTGGTGGCGCTGACCATCGAAGCGTCCGCCATGGCGCGCGTACCCCTGGCCGGAACCAGCTGGATCCCCGGCGCGAAGTAAACGGAGCAAAGTGATGACGGAATCATCCGAATACGTGGTGGTGGGCGCCGGGCTGGCCGGCGCCGCCACGGCCTGGCAGCTCGCCGCGCAGGGCCACAACGTCACCATCCTGGAACGCTCAGTCCCGGCAGCCCATGACGGCAGCTCCCACGGCTCGGCGAGGATTTTCCGCTACGCCTACCCGGACGAGTTCTACACGCGGGCGGTCCAGGAGTCGAAGGTCCTCTGGGACGAACTGGACCGGGCCACCGGGCTGGAACTCATCACCCCGTTCGGCGCGGTGGACTACGGCCCGGAACGGCAGCCGGAGCAGCTCGCCCGGGTTCTCGCCGGCGCCGGCGTGGAGCACGAACTCCTCGGCGCGGCCGAGGCCCGGGAGCGCTGGCCGCAGTTCTCCTTCGACACCCCGGTGCTCTGGCACCCGGGCGCCGGGGTGATCGACGCCGAGAGCTCGGTCAACGCCATGGTCGACCAGGCGGTGAAGCACGGAGCCACGCTGCTGACCGGGTGGAACGTCGCCCGCGTGGAACGGCAGGGCTCCGGCTACCGCGTGCATTCGGCAGCAGGAGAGGTGATCGACGCCGGGAACGTCATCATCAGCGCCGGCGGCTGGCTGCCGCAACTGCTGGGACAGCTGGACCTCCCCGCCGGGTTCCTTGCCGCGCTGCCGGAGATCACCGTCCGGCAGGAGCAGGCCTTCCACTTCCGCTACCGCGATCCCGACGGCGCTGCGGCGTGGCCCACGTTTATCCACAAGAGTGCCACCATCCAGACCTACGGACTGCCCGGCGGACGGGATGCCGGGTTCGCCGGGCAGAAGGTGGCCGAATACAACGGCGGCGGCCTGATCCCGTCCGCCGCCGAGCAAAGCGGCCTGGTGGACCCGGACAACCGGAGCCGGATGGTGGACTATGTGCAGAAGTACCTCCCCGGCCTCGATCCGGAACCGTATGCCGAGACCACGTGCCTGTTCACCAACACGCCTAATGAGGACTTCCTCATCGACCGGGCGGAGGGCATCACGGTCCTCTCCCCGTGCTCGGGCCACGGTGCGAAGTTCGCGCCGCTGATCGGGCAGTGGGCGGCCGGCCTGGCCACCGGCACCGGCGATGTTCCGGCCCGCTTCCGCCCGGCAACCGCCCGGATCGGCACCCACTGAGCTGTCGGTGCCGGCTGAACGGCCAGCTCCTGCACTTGCAAACACCTATCGAACGGAACCGCCCGTGACCTCTTCTGCGACCAAACCTGCAACCGACACCGTCTCCGGCCTGATGCGGGACATCTCCGGCGTCGGCACAGACTCGCGCCGCGGCGGATACTCCCGCCCGGTCTTCTCGAACGCCGAAACCGACCTGCGCGGCTGGTTCATCGAGCAGGCCGGGCGGCGCGGGCTGGACGTCAGCACCGACAACAACGGGATCATCTGGGCCTGGTGGGACACTGCCACCGGCACGCGCAGGGACGCCGTCGTCACCGGAAGCCACCTCGATTCCGTCCCCGGCGGCGGCGAGTACGACGGCCCCCTGGGCGTCGCATCGGCGCTGGTCGCCGTCGACATCCTGAAGAGCCGGGGCCTGCGCCCCCGGAAGCCGCTGGCAATCGCCGTCTTTCCCGAGGAGGAAGGCTCCCGCTTCGGCGTCGCCTGCCTGGGCTCCCGGCTGCTCACCGGAGCCCTGGACCCGAACAAGGCGCGCAACCTCAAAGACGCGGACGGCAACACCTACGCCGACGTGGCCGCTGCCAACGGGCAGGATCCCCGGTTCATCGGCGCCGACCATAAAACCCTCCAGCAGCTGGGCATGTTCGTTGAACTCCACGTCGAACAGGGGAGGGGACTGGCCGACCTCCGCCAGCCGGTGGCCATCGGCTCGTCCATCCTGGGCCACGGCCGGTGGAAGCTCTCGGTGACCGGCCAGGGCAACCACGCCGGAACCACGCTGATGAAGGACCGCAGGGACCCGATGATTGCCGCAGCCAAAATCATGATCGGCATCCGGGACACGGCGAGGAACTACAAGGACGCGCGGGCCACCGTCGGCAGGCTGCAGCCCGTGCCCGGCGGGACCAATGTGATCGCCTCCCGGGTGGATATGTGGATCGACCTGCGGCATCCGCGGGACGAAGTGACCGCTGCCCTGGTGGAATCCATCCACCTCAACGCCCAGGTCATTGCCGCCGAGGAAGGGTGCGCGGTGAGCTTCGGCGTGGAATCGCTGAGCCCCACCGTGCACTTCGACACCGGCCTGCGTGACAGGATCAGGATCCTGCTCCCGGACGCGCCGGTCCTGGACACCGGGGCAGGCCACGACGCAGGTGTCCTCGCCGGCCACATCCCCACCGCCATGCTGTTCGTCAGGAACCCCACCGGCATCTCACATTCGCCCGAGGAACTGGTGGAGGATGCCGATGCGGAAGCAGGAGCCCTGGCCCTGGCGGACACCCTGGCTGGGCTGGTGGGCGAAGCCCGGAGGCTCGGGTAGGAACCGTGCTCGGGTAGGGGCCGGTCAGCCACCTAAGATGGCAGGATGACGAACCAGACTGGCGAAGAGAGAGCCGCAGCCGAGAGGCCTGCGACCGAAGAGGGGCCCGGCAAACTTGAACGGGTCATCGCCGGACAGGTCCGCCACTACCGGACCACGAACGGGCTCTCCTCTGCCGAACTGGCAGCCAGGACCGGACTGTCCAAAGCGATGATCTCCAAAATCGAAACCGCCAGCACGTCCTGTTCGCTGACCACGTTGCAGCGGCTGGCAGATGGGTTGAAGATCCCCGTCACCGCGCTCTTCAGGGGCGCCGACACGGACCGGGATGCCACCTTCACCAAAAGCGGCCAGGGCAGCCTGACCGTCCGGAGCGGAACACAGCACGGCCACGAGTACCGCGTGCTGGGCACCCTCAAGGGCCGCACCGACGCCCTCGAACCCACGCTGGTCACCCTGACGGACGCTTCCGACGTCTTTCCGCTCTTCCAGCACCCGGGCACCGAATTCATCTACATGCTCTCCGGCAGGATGGTCTACGGCCACGGTGCCTACGAATACACCATGGAGGCCGGTGACTCGCTGCTTCTCGACGGCGAAGGCCCCCACGGCCCGCTGGAACTGCTGGACCTGCCCATCAGGTTCCTGGCGATCGCCGCGAAGTAACCGGTTCTCCGCTAAACATCCGAGGCTTGTCCGCCATTCCTAACCTTGATGGTGAGGTTCTGCGGACAAGCCCCGGATTCGTGACGGTACAGCCGGACGGCCCGGCCGTGCGCATCAGCCGTTGATCACCTGCGGCACGCCCAGGGCCTTGAGGCCTTCGACGCCGAATTCCAGGCCGTAGCCGGACTGCTTGGCGCCTCCGAACGGGATACGCGGGTCCACGGCGCCGTGTTTGTTGATCCAGACGGTGCCGGCCTCGAGCCGGGCGGCGATTTCGCGTGCCCGTGCCGGGTCGGAGGACCAGACGGAGGCTCCGAGTCCGACGTCGAGCGCGTTGGCCATGGTGACGGCCTCGTCCACGTCGCTGTAGCGGATGATCGGTAGGGCCGGGCCGAACTGTTCCTCGGCCACCAGCGGGTTGTTGTCGTCGATCTCTGCCACGAGGGTGGCGGGGTAGAAGTGGCCGGGCTGGTCCGGGTCCGGGTTGCCGCCGAGCAGGATCCTGGCGCCGGAGTTCCGGGCTGCGTCCACGAGCCGGGCCACGATCTCGTACTGCTGCCGGTTCTGCAGCGGGCCGAGGACGTTGTTTTCGTCCAGGCCGTTGCCCATGGGCATCGCGGCGGCCACGCTGGTGAGTTCCTCGCACACGGCCTCATACAGCGAGTCGTGGACGTAGAGCCGCTTCAGGGCCGCGCAGGTCTGGCCGGTGTTGATGAAGGCTCCCCAGAACAACCCCTCGGCAATGGCTTTCGGGTCGGCGTCGGGCAGGACGATGCCGGCGTCGTTGCCGCCCAGTTCCAGGGTGAGGCGCTTGACCGTATCCGAGGACGAGCGAATGATGGCCTTGCCGGTGGCGGTGGAGCCGGTGAACATGACCTTGCCGATCGCGGGGTGTCCGGCCAGCCGGGCGCCGACGTCGCGCCCGCCGGAGACCACGGTCAGGAGGCCTTCGGGGAGTTCCTCGTTCAGGACCTTGGCCAGGGCCAGGACGGACAGCGGCGTGTATTCGGAGGGCTTGACCACCACGGCGTTGCCCATGCGCAGGGCGGGGGCGATCTGCCAGACGGTGATCATCATGGGCCAATTCCACGGCCCGATCGCGCCCACGACGCCGATGGGCCGGTAGTGCAGTTCGGCGCGGGTTTCGCCGTCGTCCACCACCACTTCCGCCTCCAGCGGGGTGCCGGCGGCGACGCGCAGCCATGCGGCACAGGCGCCGACTTCGAAGCGGGCGTTGGGGCCGTTCAGCGGTTTGCCCTGCTCGCGGGAGAGCAGCCGGGCGAGTTCTTCGGCGGAACGTTCGACGGCGTCGGCTGCTTTGAGGAGCGCGGCGGACCGGGCGTCGTGGCCCAGTGCTGCCCACGCGGGCTGGGCGGCTGCGGCGGCGGCGATGGCCGCCTCGAGGTCCTCGACGCTGTGGACCGGCGCCTCGCCTACGGGTTCCCCGGTGGCGGGGTCCAGGATGGTCCGGGTTTCGCCGGTGTCCGGGGTGATCGAGGCCAGCAGGGCATCGTAGGTTTCCATGGGGTACTCCACTTCGAGTAGGTCAGAGAACGCGGCCGGAACGGCCTAACAGCGCTGCCTTAAGCGTGCTCCGGCGGGCGGCGCGGGTCTTGTGTATCCGCGAACGGCGCTTGACCGGTGGCGAACAGAACGGCCGGCCCTGAACCACGCTGCGCTCAGGAACAACAACTGATCGCTGCACGACAAGCCGGGTCCGGCGCCGGCTGCCATGCTGGATTACACGGTGCACATCACCGGCATCTTTGCCCGGGCCCGGCAGCTGTCCCACGAATTTCGCCCCAGCTCTTTTCCCCAGCACTCATGACCGTTAAGAAGGATCCAATGAGTATTTCGAATCCCGAATCCCGAACCGCGGAACCCGGTTCACGCCAGGAACACTCCACCGCCCTGCGCGCAGGAAGCATCGGAGTCCTGGGCATTCTGTTCTTTGTCCTCTCCGCCCAGGCCCCGCTGACCGGCATCGTGGGAGCTGCACCGCTCGCGGCCGCGCTCGGCAACGGCGCCGGCGCACCGGGCGCCTACCTCGTGGTGGGCATCGTCATTGTCATCTTCGCCGTCGGCTTTGTGGCCATGAGCCGGAAAGTACAGACCAACGGCGCCTTTTACGCCTACGTGACCGCAGCATTCGGGCGCAAGACCGGTGCCGGAGCGGCCTGGCTTGCCCTGCTCGCCTACAGCACGGTGCAGGCGGCAATGTACGGACTGTACGGCGCGGCCTTCTCCGGCCTGCTGGCATCCGCCGGCATAACTGTTCCCTGGTGGCTGCTCGCCGTCATCACCATGGCTGGCGTCCAGGTCCTGGGATCCAAGAACATCGAACTCGGCGCCCGCGTCCTTGCCGTCCTGGTGGGCCTGGAAGTGGCCATCCTGCTGATGTTCGGATTCTCCGTGCTGTTCAAAGGCGGCGGCCCCGAAGGGCTGGACATCGCCGCGTCGTTCGCCCCGGAAGCCATCGCCAGTGGAGCCCCCGGCGTCGCCATTATGTTCGCGGTGGCCTCCATGTTCGGTTTCGAGTCCACGGCCATCTACTCCGCCGAAGCCAAGGACCCGCACAAGACGGTTGCGCGGGCCACCTATCTGTCCGTGGGCATCATCGCTGTGTTCTTCTCCTTCATCACCTGGATGCTGGTCAGCTTCTACGGGCCGTCCCACGTGGTGGATGCTGCGGGTGCCGCCCTGGAATCGGGGGACACCACCTCCTTCGTGATCGGCCCCATCGTTGAAATGTTCGGACCCTGGGCAGGGATCACGGCCGGAGTCCTGCTGGTGACCTCGCTGCTGGCGGGCATCATTGCCTTCCACAACGGCATCAACCGCTACCTGCACTCGCTGGCCCTGCGCGGCTCCATGCCGGCAGTCATTGCCCGGACCAACAAGCACCGCGCCCCGGCTGCGGCGGCCTGGATCCAGACCATCGTTGCGGTCCTGCTGGTGGCGCCGTTCGCGCTGCTGGGGCTGGACCCGGTCCTGACCCTCTTCTCCTGGTTCAGCGGCCTCGCCGTCGCGGCGCTGCTGGTGCTGTACATGCTCTCGTCCCTTGCCGTCGTCGCCTACTTCCGCCGGGAAAAGGTGACCGGCCAGCAATGGCAGACGCTGATCGCCCCGGTGCTGGCTTCCGTGCTGCTGGCGTGGGTGCTGTACCTGGTGGTCAGCAACTTCACGTCCCTCATCGGAGGCAGCACGGAAACGGCAGTGGGCCTGCTGGTGGCCGTCCCCGCACTGTTCCTGGCCGGTGTCCTGGTGGAGATCCGGGTGGAAAAGCAGATCCGGGCGTCAGCGCTTGAGTTCGCCGGGTAGCGCGCTGGCAGAGACATCAGGACAGGCAACGGAAAGGACGACGGCGGCGCGGGCGGCGCTTTGGCGCCCGCGCCACGCGAGGTAAACGGCCAGCAGCAGAAGCGCGGCCAGGGCAGCTGCGGCGCCTGCCGCCGTCGCCGGTGCTTCGGGACCATCGGGCCAGCGCCCGGTGATGCCCAGCAGCGCCGGGACCGTGGCCGATGCCTGGCTCGTGAGGATCAGGGACCAGCCAATGAGCGGCGTGAGCCGTTCAATCCCGAGGGCCAGTTGCAGGAAGAACAGCAGCCACAGGTAGGTCCAGCAGAGCCAGAGCACGGCCAGGAGCGGATCCTCCGCGGACCAGGCCGCGGCGAGCAGGAGGCCGCACCCGGCCACCATCCCGCAGAACCAGCCAAGGCCCCGGGACCCCAGTCCCAGGAGGAAATCCAGCCCAACGTAGGCGTAGGTCAGCCCGAAGAGGAACATCCCGGCCGCTCCGAGCAGAATCGCCGTTCCGCCGCCGCCGGCAGTACCGTCACCGCCGCCGGCAGTCCCCAGGTATGCAACGGCGACGAGCAGCTGGGTGCTGCCGGTGACCAGGCTGAACACGGCCGCGTCCCGGCGGGGGAGGAGATCCAGCGCCGCGAGGCCGTTGAGCAGGAGCGCGGCTCCGGAGAGGAGCAGGCAAATGTGGTTCATCAGAAGTCCCCGGCCGGACGCTGAACCAGTCCTGTAATTTTCGTTTGATGGAAATTGAATGTCACAATACGGAGGTTAGTGGAGGGCTGATTGGTCATGCGAGGCCCGGGCAGTCACAATTGGCTATGTTGAAGTTTCAATAAAAAGGGCGCCGGTCCGCGTATGCCGGAGATTTGCCGCGCCCGGTTCGACGTTAGGAATCATCATGGATGCACGGCTCGAGGCCATCAGGGACACCGTCCTGGCCAGGAACCCGGGAGAAGCGGAGTTCCACCAGGCGGTGGTCGAGGTCTTCGAAAGCCTGGGCCCCGTCCATGACCGGCACCCCGAATTCCTTGAAGCGGCCATCCTGGAACGGCTCTGCGAACCCGAACGCCAGATCATCTTCCGGGTGCCGTGGACCGATGACCAGGGCCGCGTGCAGATCAACCGCGGCTTCCGGGTGGAGTTCAACTCCGCACTCGGCCCCTACAAGGGCGGCCTGCGTTTCCACCCGTCCGTCTACCTGGGCATTGTGAAGTTCCTCGGCTTCGAGCAGATCTTCAAGAACGCCCTCACCGGCATGCCCATCGGCGGCGGCAAGGGCGGCTCGGACTTCGACCCCCGCGGCCGCAGCGACGCCGAAGTCATGCGGTTCTGCCAGTCCTTCATGACCGAGCTGTACCGCCACATCGGCGAGTACACCGACGTGCCGGCCGGCGACATCGGCGTCGGCGGGCGCGAAATCGGCTATCTCTTCGGCCAGTACAAGCGCATCACCAACCGCTACGAATCCGGCGTCCTGACCGGCAAAGGCATCTCCTGGGGCGGCTCGCTGGTCCGGCCCGAGGCCACCGGCTTCGGCACCGTGATCTTCACCGAGGAGATGCTGAAGACCCGCGGAACGTCCTTCGACGGGCAGCGTGTGGTGGTTTCCGGTTCCGGCAACGTGGCCATCAACGCCGTCGCCAAGGCCCAGTCGCTCGGTGCCACGGTGGTGGCCTGCTCCGACTCTTCCGGCTACATCGTGGACGAGGCGGGCATCGACGTCGGGCTCCTCCGCCAGGTCAAGGAAGTGGAGCGCGGGCGCCTGAAGGATTACGCACTGCGCCGTTCCGGCGTCGCCTACGTGGAAGCCGGTTCGGTCTGGGACGTCGATGCGACGGTGGCGCTGCCGTGCGCCACGCAGAACGAGCTCGACGGCGATGCTGCCGCGAGGCTGGTCCGCAACGGCCTGGTCGCCATCGGCGAAGGCGCCAACATGCCGTCCACCCGCGAAGCCGTGGCGGTCTTCCAGGAAGCCGGCGTGCTGTTCGGCCCGGGCAAGGCCGCCAATGCGGGCGGCGTCGCGACGTCCGCGCTGGAAATGCAGCAGAACGCGAGCCGTGACTCCTGGTCCTTCGAACACACGGAACAGCGGCTCACGGACATCATGGTGGGGATCCACCACCGCTGCGCTTCGACGGCCGACGAATACGGTGAGCCGGGCAACTACGTGCTGGGCGCCAACATCGGCGGCTTCGTCAAGGTGGCCGACGCCATGCTGGCCCAGGGGCTGATCTAGCAGGGGGCTGATCTAGGCGCCGCGGCGCCAGTCGCTGGGGGATTCGCCGTAGGCATCCCGGAACGTGCGGCTGAAATGCGCCGCATCCAGGAACCCCCAGCGGGCGGCGACTGCCCCCACGGAGGTGCTGTGAAGCAGCGGATCCCTCAGGTCGCGGCGGATGCGCTCCAGCCGCTGGCTCCGGATCCAGCTGGCAACGGTGGCGCCCGATTCGTGGAAGATGTTGTGCAGGTGCCGGGTGGAGATGAAGTGCGCCGCCGCAATGCTGGCGGGCGAGAGCTGGGGATCGGCGAGGTTGGCCTCGATGTATTCGCGCACGGACGACGCCAGCAGCACCTGAGGCTTCATGCTCTCCCGCGCCATGTCCAGCTCCGAGTGCAGCATGGTGGACACGAGGTCCAGGGCGTTGGCGGCCAGCCGTGATCCGCTGGGGCCGCTGAGGGCTTCAAGGTTCTCTGCCAGCCGGGCAATGAAGGGGCCTACGATGCCCGCCAGCCCGTGCCCGCCTGCCAGCCGGACGGCCGCGAGCTGCCCGACATAGTCCGGGGGCAGGGTCAGCGAATCGTGCGGGAACATGACCACCATGACCCGCGCCTGCTCTTCGAACGCCAGCGTGTAGGGGCGGTTGGTGTCGTAAATGGCGAGGTCGCCGGGGCGCAGCACTGCCTCGCGGTTGTCCTGGATGAGGAGTCCGGTGCCCTCCAGCTGGAGATTGAGTTTGAAATAGCGCTGGCCGGGCCGGGCCACCAGAGCGGGTGTGCGGTGGACATTGTGGCCCGAGGCGGACACCTCCACGATGCACAGCCGGTCCAACACCCTGGACCGCATCCGGCCGCGGAAGGTGTCCGGCTGATCCGTGTCGGCGGCCAGCGGCACGAAAGACTCCGCCACAAGGTGCCGCCAGTGGTCGAATGAGGTGGCCACGCTGGAGGTGAGTTCCTGGCCCGCCGGGCGGGCTGTGGTTGCAGACATGGATGTTCCTGACGCCGGATAGCCATCTGAAAGTGGGTCCCCCAGGCTGTGTCCTGCGACACAGTCATTTCAGGTTAGCGGCCACGGCGGGCGTTGTCATCTTTTTTCGCCCATCGTCGAAAAAAGAATTATGAACCCGCCCGAAGGAGGGTCAGGAATGCTTCCAGCTGGTCGCCCAGGCCCAGGTCCGCCTCGTTGTCCGGGGCGAGGGCGGCTGCTATCTGCGCGCCCAGCAGCATGTTCAGGAGGTGGCCGGCAACGGCTGAATCGTCGACGGCGGCACCCACGTCCCCTTGCGTCCTCGCCTCCGCCAGGTGCCCGAGGATCGCGGCGTGCCACTGGTCCATGGACTCGCGATGGATGGCGGCTTTTTCCGGGTCATTGATGGCCTTCTGCCAGAACGGGACCACAATCCGCGCTTCATTGACCCGCTCGGCGTCCAGCGGCAGCACCTCCACGCAAAACGCCCGGAGTGCTTCAATCCCGGCCTTGCCCGCCGTGACCTCCCGGATGCGCTCGTTGGTCCTGTTGAAGACGTGCCGGAACGCGAACGTCAGCAGCGTGTCCTTGGTGGGGAAGTAGGGCTTCAGTGCGCCGTTGGCAAAGCCGGCCTCGAGGGCGATTTCCCGCATCGTGGCGCCTTCGATGCCCAGCCTGGCAATGATCCGCCAGGTCGCATCCACCAGTTCCAGGCGCCGTTCATCATGGTCAACAATCTTTGGCACTCTGGTGATCCCCCGGAACTTTTTTGTATCGAACCCTTGTGATCCATCTTACGGACCGTTTATTCTCTACAACTATAGAAAATAAACATCCCGACCCCAACACGGTCCCGGACAAAGGCAGCGCTCATGACACTTGCACCAACTGACACAGCCGCCCCGTACCGCCTGGCAACGGGCGGGGAGATCACCGAAGTCCAGGGCATCCTGCGTGCCGGCGGACTCCTCGGCCCGGAGAAGCGGATCGCCTACCTCGGCCTGCTGGACCCGGCGCGGCGCCCGGCACCGCCGGAAACCCCGGGTTCGGAGGACCGGCGCTTCCGGGTGTTCATCCACGACGTTTCCGGGGGCCGTCCCCTCGATGTGACGGTCTCCGCCACCCGCGGCGAGGTGACTTCCGCCGTCGAACTGGACACCGCCGTCGCGGGCGAACTGCCCGTGCTGGAAGAGGAGTTCGAGGTGGTCGAGGAACTCCTGGCCTCCGATGAGCGGTGGCTGAAGGCCCTGGCGGACCGAAACCTGGACATCAGCAAAGTCCGCGTTGCCCCGCTGTCCGCCGGAGTCTTCGAGTACCCGGAGGAGAAAGGCCGCCGCATCCTCCGTGGCCTGGCCTTTGTGCAGGACTTTCCCGAAGACAGCGCCTGGGCGCATCCCGTGGACGGACTCGTGGCGTACGTCGACGTGGTCAGCAAGGAAGTCACGCAGGTCCTGGATACCGGCGTCGTTCCGGTTCCCGCCGAGCACGGCAACTACACCGATCCCGAGCTCACCGGCCCGCTCCGCACCACCCAGAAGCCGCTCCACATCACCCAGCCCGAGGGTCCCAGCTTCACGGTCACCGGCGGCAACCACGTGGAGTGGGAAAAGTGGAGCGTGGACGTCGGCTTCGATGTCCGCGAGGGTGTGGTGCTGCACAACCTGGCCTTCCAGGACGGCGACCGTCTGCGGCCCATCATCAACCGCGCGTCCATCGCCGAGATGGTGGTTCCCTACGGCGACCCGTCGCCCATCCGGTCCTGGCAGAACTACTTCGACACCGGCGAATACCTGGTGGGCCAATACGCCAACTCGCTCGAACTGGGCTGCGACTGCCTCGGGGAGATCACCTACCTCAGCCCGGTGATCAGCGACGCGTTCGGCAATCCGCGCGAAATCCGCAACGGCATCTGCATGCATGAGGAGGACTGGGGCATCCTGGCCAAGCACTCCGACCTCTGGACGGGCATCAACTACACCCGGCGCAACCGCCGCCTGGTCATCTCCTTCTTCACCACCATCGGCAACTACGACTACGGCTTCTACTGGTACCTGTACCTCGACGGCACCATCGAATTCGAGGCCAAGGCCACCGGCGTCGTCTTCACCAGCGCGTTCCCCGAAGGCGGCTCGGCCAACATCTCCCAGCTGGCCCCCGGGCTCGGCGCGCCGTTCCACCAGCACCTCTTCAGCGCCCGCCTGGACATGGCGATCGACGGCTTCACCAACCGGGTGGAGGAGGAAGACGTGGTCCGCCAGCCCATGGGCGAAGGCAACGAACGCGGCAACGCCTTCTCCCGGAAACGGACCATCCTGGGCCGCGAGTCCCAAGCCGTCCGGGAAGCCGACGCCCGCAGCGGCCGGACATGGATCATCTCCAACCCGGAGTCCCGCAACCGCCTGGGCGAACCGGTCGGCTACAAACTGCATGCCCAGGGCCAGCCCACGCTCCTGGCCGATCCGGAGTCCTCCATTGCCCGCCGGGCGGCGTTCGCCACCAAGGACCTGTGGGTCACCCGGTTCGCGGAGGACGAGCGGTACCCCACCGGCGATTTCGTGAACCAGCACTCCGGGGGAGCGGGCCTTCCGGCCTACGTCGCCCAGGACCGCGAGATTGACGGCCAGGACATCGTGGTGTGGCACACCTTCGGCCTGACCCACTTCCCCCGGATCGAGGACTGGCCCATCATGCCGGTGGACACGGTCGGCTTCAAGCTGCGTCCGGAAGGGTTCTTTGACCGCAGCCCCGTGCTGGACGTCCCGGCCAACCCGAACGCCGGGCCCGCCGCCGGCGGACACTGCCACGGCTAGGCAGGAGCCATGGCCGCCCTCCGGGGATGGGGCCGGACCGCCGGCCCCATCCTCCACCCCCGCCCCGGTGCACACGTGCGCATCGTGGCCGCGGCGACGGCCGCGTCCAGCCTGGTGCACCTCTGGCTCGTGATGGGAAACCAGCACGGCCTGTGGCTGAACCTGCTGATGCTGGCCATGGTGGGGGTCTGCCTGCCGTGCGCCGTGCACATCTGGCGCGAGGGCCGGGTTGGGTCACTGCGCCAGGTCATGGCGTGCGCGCTGGCCATGACGGCGCTGCACGCTTACCTGTTGCTGGGGACAGCGTCCGGCGCCGGGTCACACGCCCACGGCCACGGAGTCTCCGGGGTGCCGGCCGATGCTGGCTCGTCCGCCGGCGGACTGCTCGCCGTCCTTGCCCTGGAACTTACGACGGCGCTGCTCGCCGCGACGCTGCTGGCCCGCCTCCGGCGCCGGTAAGGCGCCGTTGGCGGGCCGCTAGCGGACCGAGTTGCCCAGTTCGCGCAGCGGGGTCCTGCTGGTCTCGCGGGCCCAGTAGGCACCGGCCACGGCCAGGAGCGAGGAGGCGGCCACGATCCAGGCGGCGGGGGCCCAGTTCGCCTTGTCTGCGCCGACGAGGGCGGTGCCGAGCAGCGGGGTGAAGCCGGCGCACAGGATGCCGACCTGCAGGCCGATGGCCATGCCGGAATAGCGGACCTTGACGTTGAACAGTTCCGAGAACCAGGCCGGGTAGATGGCGTTGGACATGGCGTAGGTGCCTGCGGTGATCAGGGTGCTGGTCAGGAAGATCATGGGGATGTTGCCCGTGGAAATCACGGAGAAGTAGACGAAGATCATCACGCCTGAACCCAGGACGCCGGTGATGAAGATCGGGCGGCGGCCGTACCTGTCGGAGAGCCAGGCCATGAACGGCTGGGATACGACGGCGATGATGTTGCCCGTGATGCTGACCCAGAGCATGGTGGAGGCCGGCACGCCCACGGAAACGGCGTAGGCCAGGCCGAAGGACTGCATAAACGTGTTCGTGACGGTTTCAAAGGACATCAGGGCCACCTGGAAGAACTGTGCCGGGTGGGTCTTGAACATCTTGGCGAAGGGCAGTTTCACCAGTTCGCCGTGATCGTGCTTTTCCTCGAAGACCTCTGGTTCCTCCAGTGAGCGGCGGACAAGGTACGCAACGATCAGCACCACCAGCGAGAGCCAGAACGGGATGCGCCAGCCCCAGGCCAGGCGGTCCGCTTCGCTCATGGCCGCCACGGGGAGGAACGCCAGCGAGGCCAGGACAATGCCGGCGGAGATGCCGCTCATGGCGAAGCTGGCGAAGAAGCCGCGGCGTCCTTCGGGGGCTTCCTCGGTGGACAGTGCCGAGGCGCCCGCGGTTTCGGCCCCGGCAGAGAGGCCCTGCATGAGGCGCAGGAGAACCAGCAGGGCGGGAGCCCAGTAGCCGGCGGTGTTGAAATCGGGCAGCACGCCGATGAGGAACGTGGCCGAACCCATCAGGACCAGCGTCAGCACCAGGGTGTTCTTGCGGCCGATCTTGTCACCCAGGTGCCCGAAGACCACTGCGCCGAAAGGCCGTGCCACATACGCCACGCCGAAGGTGGCGAACGAGGCGATCAGGGCGACCGTGGGGTCGCCCGACGGGAAGAAGATCTTGGAAAAGACCAGCGACGCCGCAGTGGCGTAGATGAAGAAGTCGTAGTACTCAAGGGCGCCGCCGAGGAACGCGGCCAGGGCTGCCTTCTTGGCCCTCTTGAGCTGGCGCTGCTCGGCTCCGATGCCGGCGCCTGTGGCTGTGTTGGTCATGATGCTGGTCCCTCCGCGTTGAAAGACTGTTTGAATTTCTTATTTGTGCGCATTCCGAACAGCTGTGCGGTATGCGATTATGGAATAGAGTACCGCAGAGTGAGGTGCCTCACAACACTTTCCTGACCGGGCAACCCGACTGCGTCTTTCACATGAGAGGGTCACTATGGAGAACCGAACGCCCGCACACCGTTTGTTCCTTATCGGCTCGGCTGCTTCAAGCGCCATGTCGCCCGGGCTGTGGGGCCCGGTCTTCGAGGAGCTCGGGAGCAGCTGGACGTACGAGGCATGGGACGTGCCTGCCGGACAGGACATGTCCGGCGTCCGTGCCGCGATGCTGGAGGCCGACGTCGTGGCCGCCAATGTGACGATGCCCCACAAGCAGTGGGCCGCCGGAACTGCTGACTCCGTCACCGAACCGGTCCGGCTCAGCGGAGCCTCCAACCTCCTGGTCCGGGACGGCCGGAGGCTGAATGCGCACAATACTGACATCACCGCCGTCGTCGAACTCCTGGGTGGCCGGCACCAGCGGCACGCCCTGATGCTCGGGGCGGGCGGCGCCGCACGCGCAACGCTGGTGGCACTCGCGGGGCTGGCTGACCGGGTCACAGTGACGGACAAGGACCCGGGGGCATCGCAGCAGCTGGTGGACCTTGCCACCAGCCTGGGCATAAAAGCCACCGCCGTGTCCTGGGCCGAATCCCGGGACCACGCGCCCGGCGCATCCCTGATCGTCAACGCGACGCCCCTCGGCAAGGGCGCTGATGATGAACCGGCCTGGGGGCAGGCACGGCTCTCCCCGGATGCCTTTGTCTATGACTTCGTCTACGCGGGCCACACCACCGCAACCATCGCCAGCGCCAAGGCGCAGGGGCTGGCGTGCGCCGACGGGTGGGACCACCTTCGGGCGCAGGCGGCGGCCATGATCCCCATTCTTGGCCTGGCGCCGGAGACCGGACAGCTCCTGGGCCGGACACTGACGCATATCCGGGCGGACGGCTGACCGATCCGGGGAAATGACGGAGCTGGCCGGGGGTTGGACCCTGCTGTTTGCGCGGTCGTGCGGCGGTTAGGGGCCGGATATGATCGAAACAAGCTTGCGGCCATGCGTCTGCGGGCGCCGGATGTGAGCTTCAGGAAGGGCAAACGATTCCATGGCGGAACAACCCGCATACTTCGTGAAGTCGGTGGAGAAGGCCTTCGACGTACTGCGTGCCTTCGCTCCGGACGAACCCCGCCTGACGGTGTCCCAGGTCGCCGCGAAATCGGACATGACCAGGGCCTCGGCCCGGAGGTTCCTGATGACGCTCACCGACCTTGGCTATCTTCGCGCCGAGGGGTCCCACTTCGAGCTGACCCCCCGCTCGCTGGACATCGGGCAGTCCTTTCTGGCCAACCTTGCGCTCCCCAGAATCGCCGAGCCGCACTTGAAGTCGCTGGCCGCGGAGCTGAACGAGACAACGTCCCTGTGCATCCTCGACGGCACCGACGTGGTGTATGTCGCGTGCGTTCCGTCGCCCCGCCTCCTGAGCGTCTCCATCAGCGTGGGCACCAGGTTCCCGGCCTGGGCCACGTCCATGGGGCGCGTGCTGCTGGGGGCGTTGTCCGAGACCGAGCTGAAGACCTACTACGACTCCGTCCAGCTGCAGCGGTTCACCGAGCGCTCGATCGGCACGCTCGAACAGCTCCAGGCCGAAGTGGAACAAGCCAGGACCAGGGGGTGGTCCATGGTCTCCCAGGAACTGGAGGAAGGCCTGCGCGGTGTGGCCGTCCCGGTCTGGCGCGGCCACGAGGTCGTTGCCGCGGTCAACGTGTCACTGCAGACCCACCGGGCTCCGGCGGAAGCCATCGAAAAGACCGTGGTCCCGTTCCTGCAGGACGCCGCACAACAGATCGGCCATGACTACGGCGGGCGCGCCACGGCTCCGACCACCACCGCACCATCCGAGGCTGCAGCCGGGGGAGTGCGGTGATCACCCGGTCCGACGTCGACCAAGCCGCCGCCAGGATTGCCGGGCTGGTGCGCCGCACACCCGTAATCGAAGCGGATCCGGACAGCTTCCCCGGGACGGTCCGGCTGAAGTGCGAGTTCATGCAGCACACCGGCACCTTCAAGGCCCGGGGCGCATTCAACCGCGTGCTGGCCTGCCGCGAGCGTGGCGAACTCAAGGAGGACGTCGGCATTGTGGTGGCTTCGGGCGGCAACGCCGGCCTGGCCAACGCCTACGCCGCAGCCCAGGCGGGAGTGCCCGCCGCCGTGTTTGTCCCGGAGACCGCTCCCGCCATGAAGGTGAAGAAACTCCGGGAATCCGGCGCCACGGTGATCCAGCGCGGCGCCGAATATGCCGTGGCCTACGACGCCGCCATCGCCTACGCGGCCGAGACCGGAGCCGTATACTGCCACGCCTACGACCAGCCGGAAATCGCTGCCGGTGCCGGCACCGTCGGTTCGGAGCTGCTGGAACAGCTGGGCGGAGTGGACACCGTACTGGTGGCCGTGGGCGGCGGAGGCCTGATGGCCGGGATTGCAGCCGCCGTCGAAGGCCTGGCCAGGGTGGTGGGAGTGGAACCCGCAACCGCCCCCACCCTGCACGCCGCGCTGACGGCAGGTGAGCCGGTGGACGTTGCGGTTTCCGGGATTGCCGCGGACTCGCTGGGAGCGCGCCGGATCGGCCGGATCGGTTTTGACGTCGCGGTGCGGACCGGCGTGGCGTGCGTGCTGGTGTCCGACGACGAGATTGTCGCCGCGCGCTCGCGGCTGTGGGCCGACTACCGGATGGTGGTGGAGCATGGTGCGGCGGCGGCGTTTGCCGCACTGACCTCCGGGGCCTACGTCCCGGCTGAAGGCGAACGCGTGGCCGTGATCCTGTGCGGCGCGAACACGGACCCGTCCACGCTCTGACGGCCTGGCGGTCAGATCGCTGCGCGGCCGCCGGGCCGGGCGGCGATCCGTTTCGGCTCCTTGCGGTCGCGGCGGGCATAGACGCGGGACCGCTCGCTGGACAGGGCGAGGATCAGCAGGATGTCCAGGGTGAGGCCGGGGAGGTTGGTCTGCAGCGTGATGCCCGGGCCCCCGTGAGCAACGTCAATGACCTGCAGGCCGATCGCGGCGGTGCTCACGGCCATGGCGAGCGTGCGGGCCCAGTTCCGCCCCAGGAACACGAACCCGGCCAGCAGCAGTTCCGCGAGGGCAGAGAGGACAAGCACTGCCACCCCGGCGTAGAGCACCAGCTGAGATTGGCCCTCGCTCAGGTGCTCGGCGGGGAAGAGCAGCACGGACAGGGCCAGTGCCGCCGCGGCGAGTGCCCGGCCGGCCACGAGGGCGGCTCCGATGATGGTGGGCGCAGGGCGCCTGTTCCGGCTGTCGCTCGGGAGCCGCGGAACGGCAACGCCTGGCACCGGCGTTGCCCGCAGGTCAACGATGGGAAGGTCGCCGTCGGTGGCAATTTCATCGCCTCCGCCGTTGCGGGTGTGGTAGCCGGTGGAGAAATCCCGGATCACCCGGACGTCGGCCGCGGGCTCGGCGGCGGAAATGGACGCGACAATGTGGTCCCGCTCATCGTCCGTGTGTTCGTCGATCTTGTGCGTGATCTGGAGGGTAAACAGCGAGAAGCCGACGCTGCGGTCGTAGGTGCCCGCGGCCAGCCAGTCCGCAGCCACGCCGCCGGGAAGCAGCCAGCCGGGCGGGCACCGCCAGAAGCGGACGTGGTGGCGCTTGCCCGGGGTTCCGTCCACTTCCTGCTGGTAGGCGAAGTCCTGCTGCCGGCCGAAGAGGAACAGCGGACTGACCGGCGCCTCAAGGTAGCTGCGGCGCAGGAGGGTGGAGGTGATGATCCTCCAACTACTGGCCAGGGTTACGTCGTCCGCTATGGTCCACCCGGCCCGGCGCATCACGTGGTGGAGCTGGGCTTCGGAACCGAGCAGGGCCACGTTCACCGGATCGCCGAGCAGGCCGTCGCTGGTGCGGGCGCGCCCGATGAAGTAGTCGGGCACATAGACGCGGGTCAGGATCGAGTGGAGCCTGGGCAGGACGAGGTAGGCGAGCATGGCCCAGAAGACGAACGTGAACCAGAGCTGGCCCCAGCCCCACTGGAAGCTGAGCTCAAGGAGAAGATAGGTCAACCAGGCGGCGGCGACACCACCGACCAGGAAGAAGATCCGGTCCCATGCGGTATCGAGTGCCGTGCGGGCAACGCCCTCGACGGGAGCCCTCACCACAGGCCTGGTCATGGGCAAAATAATACTGGAGACGGTTGCCGGATCCGTGGGCACAGCGGCCCGGGCTGATATGCATGGTAATCCCCCCGTAAAACGTGTGGTCAGTCCAGCGGAAGCGTGACCGTGACGCAGGTGCCCTCGCCGGGAGCACTGTCTACTGTTGCGGTTCCGCCGGCTTCATGGACTGCTATGGACATCAGGAACAGTCCGAATCCCTGCGGGCGGTTGCCCGTGCGGTCATTGCGGTCGAAGCCTGCCCCGTTGTCAGCCACCGTCAGCCGGATGCCGTGATGCACGGCCGCGAGCCGGACGGTCAGTTCGGTGGCGCCGGCGAATTTGAGCGCATTGCTCAGGGCCTCCTGGGCGGCGTGGTACAGCAACCCGGCAGTACCGGACGGTATCTCGACGCCGTGGTGCGGTGTCTCCCACCGGACCGTGGTTCCCTGTTCCCGCAACGGGGCGGCGAGCCGGTCGATGCAGCCGGCGAGCCCCAGGGCGTGAAAATCCACCGGTGCCTGATCGGTGATGACGCCGTGGATCGCGGCGACCTCATTGGCAGCTTGAGCCTTTTTCATGGCCGTTCCTGCTTCCTTGCAGCCTGTGACGCTTCCTTCTCACGGGTGCTGGGTTCCCGCCTGGATGTATGACTCAAGGGTGGACCGGCGGAATCATGAATGACGCGACTTTGACGCAATTTTGGCTCAAGTTCCCGGAGATTCCGAAGGCGAACTCAAGAGATGCGCAAGATTTGATTCGACGGCAATACGTGCTGTCCCGCCGTGTGTAGGCTCATCATCAACCCCATATGTCCAGTTAGTGGAAATACCCATCCGCGGGCTCCCTGCCGACGAATATGGGGGTGACTGGCTGAACACTATGGGGGCATAGATGGAAGAACGCGGCATTGCCGTTGTAGTAGAGGACGACGACGACGTCAGGAATTCCCTGCGGGAAGTGCTGTCGCAATCAGGGTTCGCCGTCCACGCGACAGCCTCCGGACTCGAAGGTGTTGAGGCGGTCCGCCGGTACAACCCGGTGGTGGTCACCATGGACCTCGGGCTTCCCGACTTTGACGGCCTCGAAGCCTCCCGCCGCATCCGCACGTTCAGCGACGCCTACCTCGTTATTGTGACGGGCCGGGTGGATGAAGCCGACGCGATCATGGGCTTCGAAGCAGGGGCGGATGACTTCCTGACCAAGCCCTTCCGTCCGCGCGAGCTTCGGGCCAGGATCGCGGCCATGCTGCGGCGGCCGAGGCGGGCCGCGCACCCGCCGGCGGGACCGGCCGGTGACGGGCGGCGAGCGCAGAACGCTCCGGCCGAGGCCGTGCCCTCTTCCGTCCCGGCTGTGGCGGCACTCCGGCAGGGTGACCCTGCCGATGCGGACCTCGCCGATTTCGAGCACAACGGCCTCACGCTCAGCGAGGGAACCAGGACCGCCGAGTTCGAGGGGCTGCGGATTGAGCTGACCCGGACCCAGTTCGACCTTCTCCTGGTGCTGCTGGAAAACGGACGCCTGGTGCAGTCCAAGGCCGATCTGGTCCGCCGGCTGAGGAACGAACCCTATGACACCGGCTCCTACGTGAGCACCGCCGAGGAGCGCACGGTGGAAGTCCACATGGGAAACCTGCGGAAACGGCTGGGAGACGACTCGCGCGCGCCCCGGTGGGTCGAAACCGTGCGGGGAATTGGCTACCGGCTGGCGCCGCCGGTGGCTGCCGAATGAGCTGACGGGCGCCTATCCTTAAGCTTGGCGGAGGGAAGCACCGTGACCCCCAAGCAACTGGTGTTCGTAGTGGCTGCCACCGTGGGCGTCCTGGCCCTGGTGCTGATCTCGATCGACTGGCAGCCGGCGGCCCTGCAGGATCCTGCCCGGACGCTGGGTGTCCTCAACGCCCAAGGGGTCATCCGCTGGGGCGAGAACCCGGGCCGGGCTCCATTCTCGGTCTTTGAACTTTCCCTCTTCGTCGCCGTCGGGCTGGCCTTCGTCCTGGCCGGCGTGACCGCCTGGCAGACCCGGCCCAACCGGAATCCCGGCCTGCTGCTGGTGGTGGCCGGACTGCTGTGGCTGGCGGCCGGCGTGCGGCGGTCCAGTGATCCGGTCCTCTTTACCGTGGGAGTGGGGCTGACCCTGATGTACCAGCCTCCGCTGCTGCAGCTGGCCCTCAGCTTCCCCTCCGGGGTCCTGCGCTCGCGGGCGGAACGGGCGGCCGTTGTCTTCTTCTTCGCCGCCTGGGCGGTGATTGCGGTGGCGAGCTGGGCGTTCTTCGATCCCCGGCTGCACGTCGCGGCGGGGGAGTCCACGTCCAAGAACCTGTTCCTCCTGCGGGACAGCCCGGAGCTCACCAGTGCCATCGGCGACGTTGCCCGCATTCTCCAGGTGGGCATCGGCCTGGCAATTGTGGCCGTGCTCGTGGCCCGCTGGCAGTCCGGCTCAGCCGCCTACCGGGCGGCCTTCCTGCCGTTGTGGCTGGCAGTGATCATCAAGACAGCGTCCACCGTCTGGGTGTCCCTTGCCGTGGTCCAGCTGACCGGATCACTGTCCAACGAGGCACTGCTGTGGCAGTACCCGGCGACGGCGATCGTCCCGCTCGCTGTGCTGCTGGGGCTGTGGCGCTACCGGTTCGCCCGCGGCGCGCTCAGCGAGCTGCTGGTGGAGATCGGTGCGGCGCCGGTGAGCGACCGGCTGATCCGCGCCCTCCGCAGGTCGGTCCGGGACCCCACCCTCAGCCTGTGGCGGTGGTCGCCCGCGCTGGCCGGATTCGTGGACGACGAGGGCGTGCCCCGCGCCGTCCCGGAGGACGGATCCGGACGGGCGGCGATGGTGCTGGAGCGCAACGGCACGCCGGTCGGGGCCCTGGTTTTCGACGAAGCGCTCCGGGACCAGCCCCAGCTGCTGGCGGCCGTGCAGAGCGCCACGTCCCTGGCCCTGGACAACCAGAACATGGAACAGCAGCTGCGGGACCAGCTGATCGAGGTCCGCCGCTCGCGGGAACGGATAGTCACCGCCGGGGACGCCCGGCGTCGTGAACTCGAACGGGACCTCCACGACGGTGCGCAGCAGCGGCTGGTGGGCGTATCCATGGACCTTGCCAGGGCACGGCGTGCCCCGAGCCCCGAGGAGATGAAGGTCCTGGTGGCGCAGGCCAGCGACGAGCTCGCCGTTGCACTGGCGGAACTGCGTGAGCTGGCCCGGGGCGTCTACCCGCCGTCGCTGCGGGAAAGAGGGCTGGGCGGTTCGCTCACGGCATTGGCGGAGCGGTCCGCGCTGCCCATCGAGCTGGACGTTGACCTGCCGCTAAGGCCTCCGCCGCCCGTGGAACTCGCCGCCTATTTCATCTGCGCCGAGGCTGTCACCAATGCCGCCAAGCACGCCCGGGCCTCGAACCTGCAGATCGGCGTCAAAGGAACGGCGGAGGGACTCAGCCTGCACGTGACGGATAACGGGATCGGCGGGGCAAGTCCCGGTGCCGACGGCGGCCTCCTGGGGCTGGCCGACCGGGCCGCGGCCCTGGGCGGCTCCCTGACGGTCACCAGCCCGGCCGGCCGCGGAACAACCGTGGCCGCAACCCTGCCGTTCTCGGCCGACCCGACGGAGGACCTCCCATGACACTGCGCGTCGCCATCGCGGACGACTCGGCGCTGCTCCGCCGCGGCCTTGCCGCGCTGCTCAGCTCCGAAGGGCTGGAGGTGGTCTGCGAGGCCGCGGACGCCCAGGAGCTGCTGGGATGCATCGCAGCGCAGCAGCCTGACGTTGCCATCGTGGACATCCGCATGCCGCCCACCTTCACCACCGAAGGCATCCAGGCCGCCACGGCGATCCGCCGCGACCAGCCGGGGACGGGGGTCCTGCTGCTGTCCCAGTATGTGGAGACGGAGAACGCCATGCAGCTCCTGGGGAACGGTGCAAAAGGGCTGGGCTACCTCCTGAAGGAACGTGTGTCCGACATCGACGACTTCATCGACGCCCTGCACCGGGTGGCGGCGGGCGGGACCGCCGTCGATCCTGAACTGGTGGCCCGGATGGTGGCCCGGCCGCACAACGGCCACCAGGGGGAGGACGAGCTCAGCAGCCGCGAGCGGGACGTCCTGGAACTGATGGCCCAGGGGCGCACCAACCAGGCGATCGGCAAGAGCCTGTTCCTGGGGGAGCGGACGGTGGAGGCGCACATCCGGAGCATCTTCCTGAAGCTGGGGCTGCGGCCGGAACCCGAGGACCACCGACGGGTCCTCGCCGTGCTGACCTACCTGCGCCAGCACTAGCAAAACGGCGGCCGCCCCCTGTGGGGACGGCCGCCGGATTGCCTGCGGGGTGCTCGGGCCCGGATGGTCAGGCCTGGCTGGATACGGAACTAGTTGGACATGGACGTGGTGCCGCTGCCGGTCCAGCCGGTGAACGGCGACCAGACGCCACCCACGCCTTCCTGATGCCGGACCTTCTGGTAGACCTCCTCGTTGCCGATCTCGGTGTTGGTCAGCGTGCGGACGTTGTGGATGGTGTGCCAGCCGTTGGCCGGGCCGAGGTAGCGGCTGAACGAGGAGTTGCCGAGGTGGTCGTCACCGTTGGGCCAGTCGTCGCTTTCCCAGCGCTGCTGCTCGATGTTGACGTAGCGGTTGGCACCGCAGTAAACGTTGATCCGGTAGTCCACCAGTTTGGTGCCGGACGAGTTGAAGCCCGCAAAGATGGGCTTGAGCGGCACCACCTGGCAGGCGTAGTTGGTGGCGGCTGCCTGGGCAGGTGCGGCCAGGGCGACGCCGCCCGCGGCAAGTCCCAGCGTCATTGCTGAGACGAGCGCGATCTTGGCGCGGGACGGACGGGACTTCTTTGTTCCGGCGGTCATGGACATTTTTTTTGCTCCTGTTGCGGTGATGGTGGTTTCGGCCAGGAATCCTTTCCTGATGCCGTGTTTCCATGGTCCGCTCGGAGCACTGTCCCTGACTTCCGTGCTAGCACTGTTTAGTGTTAAAGCCGTAGGCATCCGGCAATGGAGGACATATGTCAGCGCACAATATTGCAGGCAAGAAGGTTGCGTTCCTGCTGACCGACGGCGTGGAGCAGGTGGAGCTCACCAGCCCCTGGAACGCCGTGAAGGAAGCCGGCGGCGAGCCCACGCTGGTGGCGCCAAAGACCGGAAAGCTGCAGGGCTACCACGGCACCGAAAAAGGCGAGAAGTTCGACGTCGACATCGCGGCGGCCAATGCCGGCGCCGCTGATTTCGATGCGCTGGTGATCCCGGGCGGAGTGGTCAACGCGGACCACCTTCGCGTGGACAGCGACGCGCAGGCCTTTGCCCGCAGCTTCTTCGAACAGCACAAGCCGGTGGCGTCCATCTGCCACGGCCCCTGGCTGCTCATCGACGCAGGCGTGGTCCGCGGGCGCAGGCTGACCTCGTACCACACGCTCCGGACCGACCTGAAGAACGCGGGCGCCCTCTGGAGTGATGAGGAGGTTGTGGTGGACCAGGGCTTCGTCACCAGCAGGCACCCCGGGGACCTCAAGGCCTTCAACGACAAACTGCTGGAAGAGATCGAAGAAGGCGGGCACGCGGGCCGGACTGCCTGACCGGCACAACCCAGTCAGCAACGTGGCCGGGAAAAGCACAAAGACGAGGAGCCCGACGGCGGTAATTGCCGCCGTCGGGCTCCTCATCTTTGTCGGTGCTTTCTATGTCAGCTGGAGCTGGGTTCGGTGGTGAGGCCCCGGTGGTCCGGCGTTTTGCTGTTTTGTTCCTCGGCCGGTCCCGGGGGTTCGGTGCCATCCGCGCCGGGGCGGGCATCGACAGGGCCGGGCCCGGCATGTCGGCCGGACGCCTGGTCCGCCGGCTTGTCCCTCGGCACCGGGTTGGTTTCGTCCTCGACGCCATCGCTCACGATGTCGTCGGCCTCGTTGTGTTCCGTGCTCATCGACTGCTCCTGATCTCGCGGTGTGGTCCCACGCTACAGGCGGGGTGCGGGTGCGTACAGCGGCGGTCCTTCCTGGGCGTACCTGCCTAGGAGGCGGAAGCCCACTGCCGGAGCTCCCGCGTTTCGCCGTAGGGAACGTCGCGGCTGACGGCCACGGTGTAGGTGGAGTAGCCGGTCTGGGTGACCAGCACGCCGTGGCGGCGTTCCTGCATGGCGTGGCGGAGGGCGATGTCCACGGCGCTGTTGAGGTCGTTTTCGATGGTTGCGGGATCGTGGGCAATGATCTCGAGCAGGATGTCTGAGTGGTGCTTGATCATGGGGTGCTCTCTTTCGCAGGGGTGTGATCGGGGCGGGTGTTCAGGGAAGGCGGCCGGGCCGGGCCGTGTTTCGGTGAGGGGGAATCCGGGGAGGACAAAAAGGGTGCCTTTGAGGCGGGAGGAGATTTGAGCTGAAGGTGATGCGGGGGGCCCGGCATTCTGAGATGGGGCGGGGCCGGTGCGATGCTTCCGGCGGAGGGACCGGGAACGTTTTATCGTTCCTGCGGATCCACCCTAAGTGTGGCCGACCGGGCCGCCGGAAGGCAATCACTTCGGTGGAATTTCTTTTGTGTCCCGCGTCACACGCGCGCAAAGGCGAGGGGCCGACGGCGGAAACTCCCGCCGTCGGCCCCTCGCCTTGGTGTTCTCTTCTCAGCGCTGTCCTTGCTGTTCGTGCTGTCAGTTCTGCCGGCGCCGCGCCAGGTGCTCGCCCACTGCGAAGGCCCGCGTGATGGCGGACCCCAGGGTGGCCCCGCCGCCAGGGTAGTTGTTCCGGAACACACTGGCAGCAACGTTTCCGGCGGCGTAGAGCCCGGGGATCGGGTTCGCCCGGCGGTCCAGCACGCGGCCGTCGAAGTCGGTTTCCAGCCCGCCCGAGGTGCCCAGGACGCCTGCCGAAATCGGCACGGCATGGAACGGGCCGGTGGCCAGGGGAGCCAGGCACGGGTTGGGGGTGTTGCCGGAATCGCCCAGGAAACGGTCCTGGGGTGTGGCGCCGCGGTGGAACTCGGTGTCCACGCCCGCGGCGGCATCTTTGTTGAACCGGGCCACGGTTTCGCGGAGCCCGGCGGGGTCTACTCCGAGCTTTCCGGCCAGTTCCTCCACGGTTCCGGCCGAGGTCATCCATTCCGCCGGTGACCCGGGCGTTGAGCCGGCCACGGGGTACTTGGACAGGTAGGCGGAGTCGAACACCAGCCACGCGGGATTGTTCCGCTGCCGCCCGGTGTGGGGGTCCACCGAGGCGAACACCCGGCAGGCGTCGTGGTAGTTCAGGGCTTCATTGACGAAACGCCTTCCCGCGGCGTTCACGGTGATGGAACCGGGCAGGGTCATCTCCACGTTGCCCATCCGGCCGGACTGCCGTCCGTCATACCGGTGCGCCGGTGCGGCGATCACGGGGACACCCCAGATGGCCGTCATGTCAGCCACTGCCGCCCCGGCTTTCAGGCCCAGTTCCAGCCCGTCGCCCTCGTTGGACGGCGCGCTGATGGGCGTCACCGGGAAGGGCAGGAACGCCTGGCGCAGCCGCGGGTTCCATTCGAACCCGCCGGAGGCCAGGACGACGGCGGCGGCCGTGACGGTCCTGCCTGGGCCGGCGGCACTGTCTCCGCCTGGGCCGAGCGTGACCGTCCAGCCGCTCCCCGCGCGGACCAGGTCCTCCACCGGCGCGGCGGCAGCAATGTGGATACCCCGGTCCAGGGCGCTCGCCAGCAGCCGGCCCACCAGCGCGCCGCCCATGGTGCGCACCCCGGTTTTCGCCCGCGTCGCGAGAAGCGCAGGATCGGCGGCGCGGCCGTTGAGCTCGTCCCGTTCCGTCATGGTCAGGAGCGGGAAGTACGACGACGGCCGGATGGCCTCCGCCAGGCCCGGATAGTCCTGCGGATCGAACGCGTTGTTGTCCAGGCCGCGTCCGCCGTCGGCCGCGCCGTTCCACTCCAGGTGGTAATCCGGGCGGGCGATGGGGGTCATGGACACCCTGGTGCTGCCGGTCAGGTATTCGACGGCGCGCGGTGCGGTCCGGACATACCAGTCGATTTCCGCAGCTGACAGGACGTGCCCCGCTGCCTCCGTGAGATATTCGACGGCGAGTTCATGGCTGTCGCTGAAGCCGGCCCGGGCTGCCAGATGGTTGTTCGGAGCCCACATCACCCCGCCGCCGGCGGCCGTGGTGCCCCCCAGCAGGGCGGCCTTCTCGGCCACCAGCACGCTCAGCCCGGCGTCCGCCGCGCGGACCGCCGCCACCAGGCCGGCTGCCCCGCTGCCGGCCACCACGACGTCGTACGCAGGGGCGAGTTCCTCCACCGGCGTGAGCACGCGGTGGGTGGTGCGGATGTTTGCACCCGGGTTCATGCCGGCGCCCCCGCGAATGCCGTTTCCGGTCCGGTGCCTGAGCCCAGGGCGGCCGGCATCTCGATGAGGATCTTGCCCACCTTCTCAGTCCGGCTGCGCATCAATTCGTAGGCCTGCTGCAGGTCCGCGAAGCCGAAACGGTGCGTCATGAGGGCCCTGGCCTGGTCCGGATGGCGCGCCAGGAGGGCCAGTCCGTCGGGGATCAGGTTGAGGCTGTTCCTGCTGCCCAGCAGGTCCAGTTCCTTGAACGGAATGTCCTTCATGGATACCGTGGCCGAGGCCGCTGAAATGCCCACCTGGACGATACGGCCGGCGCTGGCCACGAGGCGTATGGCGTTCTCCAGCGAGGACGGTGCACCGGTTGCCTCCAGCACCAGGCCGGGGCCGTAGCCCTCGGTCAGCCGCCCCAGCCGCGCCGCCTGTTCGGCGTCGGGGAAGCAGGCGGCGGGGTCAACCAGCAGCGTGTCCACGGCTCCGAAGGCGCGTGCCAGCTCCAGGCGGTCAGCCTCCGTGTCAGCGCAGACCACGTCCACGCCCAGGTCGGTCAGGTACAGGGTGGCGAGCAGCCCGATGGGGCCGCTGCCCAGGACAAGCGCGGTTTCCCCGGCAGCGGGGCGGCCGCGGTTCACGGCCTGCATGGCGATGGAGGCGGGCTCGGCCATGGCGGCCAGTTCCAGCGCCAGGCCCTCGGGAACCGGGCACAGCTTGTCCACCGGGACGCTGAGCACTTCCACCAGGGCGCCGTCGGAATAGCAGCCGATGCAACTGATATTGCGGCAGACGTTGAACCTGCCCTGCAAGCATGGCCGGCAGGTTCCGCAGTACGTCATCGGGCTGACGGCAACCCTGTCCCCGGTCCGGATGCCGGCAGCGTTGTGGCCGATTGCTTCGACGACGCCGGAGAACTCGTGGCCCTGGACCACCGGCAGTTCGGCCGGGTAGTCGTCCTCCCAGATATGGAGGTCAGTGCCGCAGAGCGTGACGTGGTGGATCCGGACCAGGGCGCGGCCCTGCTCCAGGACAGGCTCGGCTACTTCCTCGTAGCTGATGGTTTCCCTGGCAACAGTGCGGGCGGTCAGCATCAGGCGTCCACGCGTTCGGCGCCGAAGAAGATGTTCCATTGCCGGATGGTCCGTTCTTCGATGAGGTTGTTGCTGAAGAACGGATCCAGGTCCATCAGTGCTTCGACGTCGGCCTTGGAATCGCCTTTGAGGATCAGCAGGGCTCCGGGTGATTCCCCGGAGGCGAAGGGGCCGCTCGTCAGCAGCCGGCCGTCGTCGAACTGCGACTTCAGGAATTCAACGTGGCGTGGCCGGTGCTCATCGCGCTCGCCGGCCGTGGCGTCGGAGTAGGCGTAGGTGACGGCGAAAGTTGCCATGGGCGTTGTCCTCTTCGTTGAGTAATTGGTGTCCTTCCATCGTGGGAGCGGGATTGAGACGTGTCCAACACTTATTCGGTCTGGGACTATGTGAGAAGACTACATAGTCATCAGCGGTGCTGAGCGGTACGGAGATCCTGGCGAGGCGGTGTGGGCAGCACGGAATCCGCCAGTTCAAGTGCCAGCTTGAGGGCCGGCGACATGAGGTCCGGATTCCAGGCGATCCCGGACTCCAGCAGCGGCACCGCGCCGGAAAGCGGGATGAAGACCGTGCCGCCGGGCATGATTCCGGCCATGGAGTCGGGCATCAGGCTGACGCCCACACCGCCGGCCACCAGGGAAAGGGCCGTGTAGGGATCGGACACCTCCTGCACCACGCGGGGCCGGAACCCGGCAGCCGTGCACGCCGAGAACACGGCCTCCCGCAACGTGGAACCCTGCGCTGCGGGCATGGTGATGAAGCCGTCGGCTGCCAGGTCGGCCAGGGCAATCTGTGGCCGGCCGGCCAGCGGATGGTCCACCGGAAGTGCAGCGCCCAGCGGCTCCACGGCAATGCGTCGGGTGGCCAGGGAAGGAGCATCCACCGGCAGCCCGATGAAGGACAGATCCAGGGACCCGTTACGGAGCTGGTCCAGGGCATCCTGGGTGAGCAGTCCGCCGCTGAGGGTCAGGTCCAGATGCGGGTAGCTGCTGCGCAATGCCCGGGTGAGCGGGGGGAGGGTCCTATGGTTGAGTGCTCCGGAGAAGCCGATGCTGAGCCGGCCGTACACTTCGCCGCTGTCCGCCGTGGCGGCCCGCCGCGCCAGGTCCAGCTCCTCCAGGATTTTCCGTGCGTGCGGCAGGAAGGCGTAGCCGGCGGTGGTCAGCGAGACGGCCCTTGTATTTCGTTCGAAAAGGTCGGCCCCGAGGCTCTTCTCCAGCTTCTTGATCGTCTGGCTTAGCGGGGACTGCGCCATGCGAAGCCGGTGGGCGGCGCGGCCAAAGTGCAGTTCCTCGGCCACAGCCAGGAAAGCCTCGATCTGCCGCAGCTCCACGTTGTTCCTCCCCGCAATGTTCCCTGATGCGTGCTCCTGATGCGTGCCTCCGCGGCTGTCGCCAGGTGCAGGCCCGCCCACCCCTAGGCTACTTCCACGGGCTGCCTCCACCGGACCGCCGTCCTTTCGCGGCAGGGATATATTGGCAGGAGAAAAGCTGGCACAACCGGGAGGAACCATGGCGAACTCCGCATCGGGGGAGTCCGTCATCCAGCGGGTGGTGAAGATCCTGGATGCCTTCTCCCGGGGGCAACCGCGTTTGACGCTCGCGGAGCTGGTCCGCCTCACCGGCATGTCCAGCAGCACCGCGCACCGCCTGGCCAACGACCTCGTCGACAGCGGTCTGCTCAACCGCGGCGCCACCGGGGACTACGGCGTGGGTGTCAAAATGTGGGAGCTTGCCTCACGCAGCAACCCCCTCGAAGAATTCCGGCGCCGCGGGCTTCCCTTTCTGGAAGGTGTCCACGCAGCCGTCCGCGAGAACGTCTCGCTGTCCGTCCCCGACGTCGAGTCCGGAAGCGTCCTGTACCTCGAACGCCTTGACCGGCACGGCACAGTGCTGAACCTTGCCGACGTCGCCGGGCGGCTCGACATCCACAACACCTCCTCGGGCCTCGCCATGATGGCCCACATGCCCCGCCACGTCCAGGAGCGCTTCCTGGCCGGCCCGCTGGAGAAGACCACGCCCAACACGGAAACGGATCCCGTGAAGATCCGCGCGCACCTGGCCCTCATCCGGGAGCGGGGCTATGTCCGGCTGGCCGGCGTCCTGGTCCCCGAAAACACCGCCTACTCCGTACCGGTGTTCGGCGAGGGCAACAGCGTGATCGGTGCCATCGCCGTCGTCGTTCCTACCGCTGAAGAGAAGCCCCAGCTGATCCTGCCCGTGCTGGTGGCCGCCGGCCGCGGCCTCTCCCGGACCATGGGTGCCGAGCGCCGGCCCTACGGCACCAGGCCATGGCTCGAGCCGGGCCGCCAGGCCGCAGGGGACCGGGCCGCGAAGATCTAGCCAGATCCCGCCCGCCCCTGGTGCCGTCCTGTGGTGCTATCCGATGCCGGGCGTCCCGTTGAATGGGATTTGCCGCTGACATCTGTGATGCCGCTCATACAGTTTTGTTCAGGGATCCACACCACCGCCGGCCGGCCGGCGGAGGCTCCCGGCCCCAAAAACTCTTACGGAACGTGCCACCGCAATGTGGCGGCGGCCCCACCACCCTTAACCCGTGACACTCGATGAGGAGACACTATGGGACATGCCCAGCAACCCCCGGCAGGAGACGTCCGGAGCACCGCCGTCCTGGAATCCGACGTCCTGAACCAGGACAACCAGGAAAGCCGTCCGGCAGCGAACCACCCGGCCAAGATGCCCAGGAAAGCGGCACTGGCTTCATTCCTGGGTTCCACCCTGGAGTACTACGACTTCTTCATCTACGGCACCGCCGCAGCCCTCGTTTTCCCCAAGATCTTCTTCCCCGGCGGCGACCCCGTCGTGGCACTGCTCGGAGCGATGGCAACCTTCGGCGTCGGCTACCTGGCCCGGCCGCTGGGCGGCATCGTGATGAGCCACTTCGGTGACAAGGTGGGCCGGAAACAGGCCCTCATGATCACGCTGGTGATCATGGGAGTCGCGTCCATCGGCATCGGCTTCCTCCCCACCTACGGGCAGATCGGCTACTGGGCCACCGCACTGCTGCTGGTCGGCCGCCTGGCGCAGGGCTTCTCCGCCGGCGCGGAAGCCGCCGGCGCGTCAACGCTCACCATGGAGCACTCCCCGGAGGGCCGCCGCGGCTTCTTCACCAGCTTCGTGATGACCGGCTACGCCTCCGGCATGGTGCTGTCCACGGTGGTCTTCATTCCGCTGGCCGCCCTTCCCGAAGACCAGTTGCTCAGCTGGGGCTGGCGTATCCCGTTCTGGCTCTCCGTTGTGGTCCTCGGCGTCGCTTACTGGATCCGCACCCGCCTGGAGGAACCGCCGGTCTTCGAAGAAGCCGTGGATCCGGGCAAGCCGAAGGGCATCCCGGCGGCCGAGGTCCTGAAGACCCAGTGGCGTGACGTCCTGCGGGTTGCCCTCGTCATGCTGTTCTCCGTCATGCAGACCACCTTCACTGTCTACGCCCTGGCCTACGCCACGGGCAGCTCCATCGGGCTGGACCGGACGCTGATGCTCACGGTCAACGCCGTCACCATCGGCCTGTCCATGTTCACCATCCCGCTGGCCGGCATCATTTCGGACAAGTTCGGCCGCAAGAAGGTGCTGCTGGTGGGCGCTCTCGGCTGCGCTGTCACCTCGTTCGGCTACTTCTGGGCGATCAGCGAGCACAACGTTCCCCTGATCTTCGTCTTCGGGTTCTTGAACATGTCCGTGTTCTACTCCTGCTGGAACGGCGTCTGGACGGTCTTCTTCCCCGAGATGTTCCCCGCCCCGGTCCGCTACTCGGGGATGGCCATCGGCAGCCAGGTGGGCCTGATCCTCACCGGCTTCGCCCCCGTCATCGCCACGATGCTCGCCCAGCCAGGCCCCGGCGGCTGGATCCCGGTGGCGAGCTTCACGGTGGTCTGCCTGGTGGTATCCGCGATCGCCATCGCCACGGCGAGGGAAACCCATAAGACCCCGCTCGAAGAACTCGGACTGCCCCGCAAGCGCCGCGTTTCCGCCTAGCGCCCGCCGGGTAGCCTCCAGCACCGTTTGCCGGCCCAGCACCGCCCACGCACCAGAAAGTTGATTCTCCCGTGACTCCATCAGCATCCGCACCCGCCCGCATCTTCCGCGTCGGCATCGTTGGCTGCGGCGCCATCTCCCGCAACCATCTCGAGGCCTTCGGCGCCCTGGACAACGTCCGGATCGTCGGGGTCTGCGACATCGACCTGGACCGGGCCCGTGCCACGGCGGAGACGTGGGATGTGCCGAACGCCGTGAATACGGTGGGCGAGCTGCTGGATCTCGGCGTGGACATCATCTCGGTCTGCACGCCGCACCCCACCCACGAGGAGGTGGTGCTGCAGTCGGCAGCGGCCGGCGTCCACGTGCTCTGCGAGAAGCCGATCGCCACGGACCTGCCCTCGGCCGGGCGGATGGCCGCGGCGTGTGCCGACGCCGGAGTGAAGCTGGGCGTGCTCTTCCAGCGCCGCTTCTGGCCGGGCGCCCAGCGGATCCGGGCAGCGATCGACGACGGCACCCTGGGCCGCCCCGTCATGGGCCAGTGCTCGGTGATGCTCCACCGCGAACCGGAGTACTACTCCAGGGACGCGTGGCGGGGGACCTGGGCCAACGACGGCGGCGGTGTGCTGATGACCCAGGCCATCCACTACATCGACCTGCTGCAGTGGTTCATGGGGGATATCGCCGAGGTGTACGGCAAGATCAACAGCTACAAGCACGGCGCCAACATCGAGGTGGAGGACTCCGCCACGGCGGTCCTGACCTTCACTTCCGGAGCCATGGCAACGCTGGAGGCCTCGACGGCGGTCTCGCCCAGCCTGGGCGTGCAGATCCGGATCACCGGCGAGACCGGTGCCACCGCGTCCCTCACCGAGTTTCCGGAGGGCAGCGACGGCCGGGTGGACCTCTGGGCAGTCGGCGAAACCATCACCACTGAAGCCGTCCACCCCGCCGGCATCCGCCCCAACGTGGACCTGGCCACCATCAACGGCCAGCTCATCCCGCACCACACCAGCCAGGTCCGCGACTTCGTGGCCGCACTGGAAAAAGGCACCGAGCCGGCCATCACCGGCCAGGACGCCACCAAGGCGCTGCGCATCCTGCTGGCCGTGTACGAATCCTCCCGCACCGGCGTCCCCGTCCGCTTCGCCGCGGTGGACCAGCTGGCCATCACCGGCCAGCCCGCCCCGCCGGAAGCCCCGGCAGCCCAACCAACCAGCCGCATTCCGGCAGCACGTTAGGGAAGACGAATGACCACCGAACGCTACGCAGCCCTGCCGCTGACCCTCGGCCGCAACGGCCGCACTCCGCGGACCCTCCGGAACCGCCTCGCGTCCGCCCCGATGGAACGCAATTACGGCACCACTGACGGCCGCATCACGGAGCAGTACATCGACTACCTGGTCACCCGTGCCAAGGCCGGCCTGGGCCTGGTGACCACCGAAGCCACCTACGTCCGCGCCGACGGCAAGGGCCGCACCCACCAGCTGGGCCTGCACACCGACGCCATGGTCCCTGGCCTGCGCAAACTTACCGACGCCCTGCACGCCGAGGGCGCGCTCGCCGCCGTCGAAATCAACCACGGCGGCCGTACGGCGCAGGCCGCGGTGTCCGGATACAAGAACCTGGCGCCGTCACCGGTGCCGTGCGAGGTGGCCGGCGGCGAGGTGCCGCGGGAACTGACCGCCGGGGAATGCCGCGACCTCGTGGCGGCCTACGGACAGGCCGCCCGCCGCGCGGTGGACGCCGGCTTCGACGTCATCAACATCCACGGCGCCCACGGCTACCTGATCCACCAGTTCATGTCCCCGATCTCCAACCACCGCACCGACGAATTCGCCGCCCCGGAACACTTCATGAACCTGGTGATCGACGAAGTCAGGAAGGAGGCCCCCGATGCCATCATCGGCATGCGCGTCTCCGTGGTTGAGGGGCCGGCGGACGGCATCACCGCAGGGCAGCAGCTGGCCATCATCGCCAAGGCCCACCTCGAGCGCCTCGACTTCCTGGACATCTCCGCCGGCAGCTACGAGGCGGGTGAATGGATCGTCCAGTCAGGCGAATGGAAGCCGGGCATCCTGGCCGACTACGCCAAGGCCTACCGGCAGTTCGGCCTCCCCCTGGGCATGGCCGGCCGGCTGAACTCCCCGGCCATCATTGAAGAGGTCCTCCGCGACGGCACCTGCGACTTCGTCAGCCTGGCCCGCGCCATCCACGCCGACCCCGCCTTTGTGGGCGGCGTCCTGCACGGCGGACGCTACCGCCCGTGCATCGCCTGCAACGTCTGCATCGACAACCTGGGACTCGGCCAGGTGACCTGCACCGTCAACCCGGCCGTGGGCCGCTCCCGCGTCCCCGTCCCCACGCCCGCCGTCCGTGACGGGTCCCGTGTTGTGGTGGTGGGAGCCGGCCCCGCAGGCCTCACCGCGGCCCGTGAACTCGCCGAAGCCGGCGCGCAGGTGACAGTGCTCGACGACGGCGCCCGCCCCGGCGGCCAGTTCGCCCTCGCCGAGCGGATGAAGTCCACCCCGGACTTCCACCGTTTCGCCGAATGGTCGGCGGCCGAGAACGCCCGGCTCGGCGTCGACGTCCGGCCGGGCACGCACGTAGACACGAACGACGTCGCCGCGCTGGTCCGCGAAACCGGCGCCGACGCCGTCGTGCTGGCTACGGGCGGGCTGCGCCCGGCTGCCGGGTTCACCGGCGGAGATTCCCCGAACGTCACGGACGTGCGCGAATGGCTCGCCGCCCACCCCGGCGTCCTCGACAGCGGTGCTGCCGCCGGCGAAGTCCCCGCGGCAGTGACCATCTGGGGCGCCGACTCCGTGGCCATGAGCGTGGCGGACACCCTGGCGGACCGCGGCGCCGCCGTGCTGCTGGTGGGGCCGCAGGAGGTCATCGCGCCGGAGTCCGGCCGCCGCGCCAAGATCCTGGCAGTGCCCCGGCTGGAGCAGAACCCGCGGGTCCGGATCCGGCTGGGCAGCTCCATCGAAGAGTACGACGGCGGCCGCGTCCGGCTCAGCAGCGGCGAGTGGCTGGACGCCCCGGGGCCCCTGCTGGTCTCCCGCTCGGTTGCCCCGCTGGACGGCGCCATGCCGGCCCGCGAGCGCGATGCCGCACTGAGCTTCGCGGCCGGGGTTCCCGTGACCCTCGCCGGAACGGTGGTGGACCAGACCCCGGCCATCGCCTCCAACGCCGTGAAGAGCGGGTACGACGCCGCCCAGCGCGTGGCCGCTGCACTGGCCGCCGGCGCCACCGGTGAGCGGGCCCGGGCCACCGGTGATCGGGCCCGTCGAGATCCAGCGAACCTTTCCCTGAACGGAGCAGCATCATGAACACCCCGCCACGCCGCCAGGTGGGCCTGGCCCAGCTTTCCCTCGTAGGAACTGCGCCGCCGGACCTCGTGACCGTCGCCGCCGGGGCGGGATTCGACTTCATCGGCGCCCGGGTGCGGCCGGTTACCGCGGCCGAACGTGCTTATGACCTGCAGCCCGGTTCACCCATGCTGAAGGAAACCCTGGCCCGGATGCGGGACACCGGCGTGACGGTGAAGGACATCGAGTTCCTGCTCCTGGACGGCAGTGACCAGCGCGGGGCCTGGCTGCGGATGATGGAAGCAGGCCAGGCCTTGGGTGCCGGCTCGCTGACCGTTGCCGGTGCCGATCCGGACGCCGCCCGGCTGGCTGACACGCTGGCCCGGATGACGGCGGACGGCCGGGATTTCGGCATCGTGCCCACGCTGGAACCGATCTCCTACCAGGCGGTAGATTCCATCCCCGCCGCGGCGGAACTGGCCCGCGCCGCCGGCTGCAAGATCGTGGTGGACGCCCTGCACTTCAACCGCTTCGGCGGCACGCTCGACCAGCTGGCAGCCAGCGCGGACCTTGTCCCGCTGCTGCAGTTGTGCGACGGCCCGGTGCAGCGGCCCGCCACCCGCGAGGACCTCGTGACAGAGTCGCGCTCCGAACGCGGCGTCCCCGGCGAAGGCGGGTTCGATCTCGCCGCGCTGGTGGCTGCCTTCCCGGCAGGGACGCCCGTGAGCGTCGAGACGCCGTCGGACCGGCGGGTTGCCGAACTCGGTGGACCGGGCTGGGCCCGGAACCTGAAAGCCGCCGCTGACGCCGTACTAGCGGCAGCGGAAAACCTTCAGGAAGCAGGGGCCAAATGAGCGAAGTTCTGGAAAGCACGACGACGGAGCTTGCCCCCGGCGTCCGCGTTCCGCTGATCGGGCTGGGCACCTGGCCGATGGTGGGGGAGGACGCCGCGGATGCCGTGCACCGCGCCATCGCCAACGGTTACCGGCACATCGATACCGCCGAGAACTACGGCAATGAAGAGGCCGTGGGGGAGGGCCTCCGGCGCAGCGGCATCGCCCGGCAGGACATTTTCATCACTACCAAGTTCAACCGGGACTGGCACAGCCGGGACGGCGTCCGAATCGCCTTTGAACGCTCAGCGGCCCGGCTCGGCGTGGAGTACCTGGACCTGTTCCTGGTCCACTGGCCCAACCCCGCGCTGGGCCGGTTCGTCGAGGCCTGCGAAGGCCTCCGGCAGCTGGCGGACGACGGCGCCATCCGCGCCTGGGGCGTCTCCAACTTCAAGCCCGCCCACCTGCTGGCAGTCGAAAGGGCCGGACTCGCCGTGCCGGTCAACCAGGTGCAGGTGGACCCGGCCCACGGCCAGCCCGGACAGCTGGCCTTCCACCGTGAGCACGGCATTGCCACCGGCGCGTACAGCCCGCTTGGCCGCAACGGCGACTTCCTGGCCAGCCCCGCCATCACCGGGCCGGCGGAGGAACTGGGCAGGACGCCCGGACAGATCGTGCTCCGCTGGCATGTCCAGCAGGGCCGCATCGCCACGCCGAAATCCGCCAGCGACGACCGGCAGCGGCAGAACCTGGACATCTTCGGCTTCGAGCTGGCTCCGGAGCAGCTCGCCGCCATTGATGCGCTGGAAACCGGCGCCCCGCCGCGCCTCGATTCAGACACCTTCGGCCACTAACCACTTCGGCCGCTAAGAGACACCCGAGAGAACCACAATGGAGAACCCCATGAACGAGAGCACCGACGCCACACCGGCCCCAACTGAGCAGGACGGCCGGCCTGGCGCCCTGGACTGCGATGTCCTGGTGGTCGGGTCCGGCGCCGGCGGATTGTCCGCCGCCGTCACCGCCGCCTACCACGGCCTCAAAGTCATCGTGGTGGAAAAAGCCGGGGTCTGCGGCGGGGCCACGTCCTGGTCCGGAGGCTGGGCCTGGACCCCCGGCAACCCGCTCGCCAAGGCTGCCGGCGTAAACGAGGACAAGGAAACGTTCCGCACCTATTTGCGCCACACCCTGGGGGAGGAGTACCAGTCGGACAAGGTGGACGCCTTCCTCGAGGCCGTCCCGCACATGGTGGGCTTCTTCCAGGACAAGACGTCCCTGCAGTTCGTCCCGGGAACCAGGATCAATGACATCTACGGCAAGGAGCCGGGCGCAGGCACCGGCAACCGCTCGGTGGGCCCCAAACCGATCAACGCGCGGCGGATCAGGCCGGAACTCCGGGCAAAAATGCGCCACCAGCTCTACGAAACGTCCTTCCTGGGCATGGGCATCATGGCCGGACCGGACCTCAGCAAGTTCCTCTCCGCCTCGCAGGGAAATCCGAAAGGCATCTTCCACGCCGGCTGGCGCATGGGCCTCCACCTCCTGGACCTGCTGATTCACCGCCGCAACATGCAACTGGTCAACGGCACCGCCCTGACCGGACGCCTGCTGAAGTCCGCTGACGATCTCGGCGTGGATATCCGCGTTTCCACTCCCGCGAAACGGCTGCTCACCGACAACACCGGCAAGGTGACCGGCGCCGTCGTCGGCTCCCCGGACGGTGAGCTGCAGATCAACGCTGCACGCGGCGTCGTCCTCGCCGCCGGCGGCTTCCCCCACGACATCCAGCGCCGGAAGGAGCTGTTTCCCCACACCCCCACCGGCCGGGAACACTGGACGCTGGCACCCGCGGAGACCAGCGGCGACGGCATCACCCTGGCCCAGGCGGTGGGTGCCCGGTTCAAGACCGACGTGAAATCCGCCGCCGCGTGGTGCCCCGTGTCGCTGGTGCCGTACCGCAACGGCCGCACCGGCACCTTCCCGCACATCATGGACCGCGCCAAGCCCGGCAGCATCGGCGTCCTCGCAAACGGCAAGCGCTTCGTCAACGAGGCCAACGGCTACTACGACTACGTGGCCGCCATGATGGCCGCCACCCCCGAGGGCGGAACCGCGGAGTCCTGGCAGATTGCCGACAGCCGGTTCGTCCGCAGGTTCCCTCTGGGCATGGCCAAGCCGCTGCCGGTCCCGCTCTTCCCGTACCTGCGCTCCGGCTACCTCACGAAGGGACGGACCATCGAGGAACTCGCGGCGAAGTGCGGAATCGACCCCGCCGGCCTCAAAGCCACCGTGGAGGAGTTCAACCGCAACGCCCGCGACGGCGTGGACCCCGGCTTCGGGCGCGGCGAGACCGCGTTCAACCGGTATGGCGGCGACGCCGGGAACCGGCCCAACCCCTCGCTGGGTCCGCTCGAGAAGGGTCCCTTCTACGCGGTCCGCGTGGTTCCCGGCAGCTTCGGCACCTTCGCCGGACTGGAGGCGGACGGCCGGAGCCGCGTCCTGGACAACGACGGCCGGCCGATCGAAGGGCTCTACGTTGCGGGCAACGACCAGGCCAACGTGATGGGCGGGCACTACCCCGCGGGCGGCATCAACCTGGGACCGGCCCTCACCTTCGGCTACATCGCCGGCCGCGACCTCGCCGGTGCCGGCGCGTACGAGGACGACGGGACAATGCCCGCTGAGCTGCCCGCTGAGGTGTCCGCTGCCGGGCAGCTTTCCACGCGCCGTTGACCGCCTAGGGCGCCGAGCGTATGCTGACGCTCACCTTCCGGGGCCCCCGCTCGGCGGGGGTCCGGGTCTCCTTCTAGAGCACACGCGGCCACCGGGTGCCGAGGTTGTTTCCGGCGGCGCTATTCGGGCTGATCGCCAGGGGGCACAACTTCATGTCTGACATCACCATCAACGGCATCACCATTGATCCGATCAAACAGAACCGTGCCCTGCGTGACGCCGGACTGGTTGCCGAGGACGCCTCGGAGTCGGACCACATCCTCATCCAGACCGCGGAGCCGCTGACGGCGGAACAGCGCGCGGAACTTGCCGGCATCGACGTCGAGATGCAGGAATACGTCTCGGACAACACCTACCTTGCGGCGTTCCCGCCGGCGGACCTGGACCGGGTGCGCGCCCTGCCGTTCGTGAGCTGGGCGGACGTCTACTCCAGGGTCTTCAAGATCCCGCCGCCGCTGCTGCCGCGCGGGGCGGACACCGGCAACGTCCGGTCGCTGGCGGACCACGAACCGCATCCGGACCGCCGGCTGGAAAAGGTGGACCTGCTGCTGCACCCGGGCATCGAGGCCACCCCGGACCTGATCGCCCGGGTTGCCTTGGCGGCCAGGGTGGAGCCGGACGCCGTGGCGGTCACCCCGGGAAAGCTGCGCATCACCACCTCGGTGGACCAGCTCCCGGAACTGGCGAAGATCGACGAGATCCGCGAGATCCACCCGGTCCGCGAGCGCCAGCTCTTCAACAATGTTGCCCGGCAGATTTTGAATGCCGAGGTGCTGGTCAACGGGACAACGTACCGGGGCGACGGGGAAGTGGTGGCCGTGGCGGACACCGGATTCGACACCGGTGACGCCGCCAACCCGCATCCGGCGTTCACCGGACGGGTCCAGACGCTCTATGCGCTGGGCCGCACGGCGCCGGACAAGGCGGACGATCCGCACGGCCACGGCACGCACGTGGCCGGCTCCGTGCTGGGCCGGGGAAACTCGGCCACCATGGGCGGGAACATTGACGGCACGGCACCTGAGGCCCTGCTGATCCTGCAAAGCCTGCTCGACGCCAACGGCGGCCTGGGCGGCATCCCGGTCAACCTGAACGACCTCTTCCAAAAGACGTACGACGACGGCGCCCGCGTGCATACGAACTCGTGGGGGGTGCCCGGACTCAACCTGCCCTATGACTCAAGCTCGCGGGAGATCGACGAGTTCGTGTGGAACCACCCGGACCAGGTGATCTGCTTCGCGGCCGGGAATGACGGCGTGGACGGCAACAGCGACGGTACCGTGGACTCGAACTCCATCGGCTCCCAGTCCGCGGCCAAGAACTGCATCACCGTGGGAGCCAGCGAAAGCCTCCGGAAGGACTTCGCGCCCTCCTACGGCACGTACTGGCCGGGCGACTTCCCCGCGAATCCCGTCAAACGCGACAAGCAGGCCAACAACCCGGACGGGATGGTGGCCTTCTCCAGCCGCGGCCCCACCAAGGAAGGCCGGATCAAGCCCGACGTCGTCGCCCCGGGAACCAGCATCCTGTCCACGCTTTCGCGGAACGCCCCGATGGGCAGCACCTTCGGCACCTCCACCGATCCGTTGTTCTTCTTCGATTCCGGCACGTCCATGGCAACACCGCTGGTTGCCGGCTGCGCGGCGGTGCTGCGGGAAACCCTGGTGAAGAACGGGCTGGCCGCCCCCAGCGCCGCCTTGATCAAGGCCCTGCTGATCAACGGCGCCGACGTGCTGCCGGGACAGTACAATCCCAGCGAAGCCGGGGAGTCCCCGAACGGGAACTCCGGGTGGGGCCGGGTCAACCTGGGCCGGTCCGTGGTCCTTCCCGGGCAGCCTGGCAACGCCGGCCTGGGCGAAGGCGGGCCGCTGGAGCAGGGGGAGGAGGACTCCTTCGCCATCGACATCCCCGCGGAGGTCCCCAAGGTTGCTGCCAAGGGAAGACGGCACGGGGCTCCTGCCGGGGACCCGGAACTCACCGCCGCCGGGGTGACGCTGAAGATCACCCTGGTGTGGTCCGATCCGCCCGGTCCCCAGCTGCAGAACGACCTCGACCTCATTGTGCAGGCAGCGGACGGCAGCGAGCGGCACGGAAATTCCGGAACCTCCGCCGGCTTCGACCACGCGAACAACGTGGAACAGGTCCTGTGGACGGGCATGCCGCCGGGCCCTGCCAAAATCGTGGTCCGGGCGTTCCGGATCACCCAGTTCCCGCAGCCCTACGCCTACGTTTGGCGGCTGTCCTGACGTGCCCGAACTCCACGCGCCGGACTTCGACGTCCAGGGGCATCTGCCCGGGCAAGTGACCATCGCGCACGCCGCGCAGCTTCCCGTGGAAGAGGTCCTGGACCAGTTGAAAACCGGCAGCGCGGGGCTCGCCAGCGGCGAAGCCGCCAGGCGGCTGGCTGCCGTGGGTCCGAACGCGGTGCGAACACACGAGGCCAGCGGGTGGTCGGTGCTGGCGCGGCAGTTGGGCAGCCCCATCCTGATCCTGCTGGCCGTCACTGCCGGGCTCTCCTTATTCCTGGGGGACGCCACGAACTCCATTGTGATCGGCGTGATTCTGCTGGCCAGTGTGGGGCTGGGCTTCGTCAACGAGTTCCGGGCCGAGCGCGCCGCCGAGGCGCTGCATGCACGTGTCACCCACCTGGCCGCGGTTCTCCGCGACGGGATCCTGGGAGAAGTCCGCGTCACAGCCTTGGTGCCCGGCGACGTCGTGCATCTGGCCATCGGCGCGGTGGTCCCGGCGGACATGCGGTTGCTGACGGCCAAAGACTTGCTCTGCGACGAAAGCATCCTGACGGGTGAATCGCTGCCTGTCAGCAAAGATCCGGCGCCGGTCCGCGGCTCCGCTGCACCCGCCGACCTCACTTCCTGCCTGTTTATGGGGACCGTGGTCCAGTCCGGAAGCTGCACCGCCGCGGTGGTGGCCACAGGCGGGCGGGCAGAATTCGGCCGGATCGCTTTGGGGCTCGGCGAGCGGCAGCCGCAGACCGAGTTCCAGCTGGGCCTGAAACGCTTCTCCTTCCTGCTGCTGCAGGTGGCCGTCATCCTCACCACACTGATCTTCGTTGCCAACCTGCTGCTGCAGCGTCCTGTCATCGAATCGCTGCTGTTCTCGCTGGCGATTGCCGTTGGTATTACGCCGCAGCTGTTGCCGGCGGTGGTGAGCACCAGCCTGGCCACGGGAACCCGGCAGTTGGCCAAGCGCAAAGTGCTGGTCAAGCGACTGGTGTGCATTGAGGACCTCGGGGACATGGACGTGCTCGTCACCGATAAGACAGGCACCCTCACCGAGGGCAGGATCAGCTTCACCGCAGCGTTGCCCGCCAGGGACGGAGTGGCCCCCGACTTCCTTTTTACGCTGGGCCTTCTCGCCACGGAAGCGGAGTACACGGAAGCGAAGGTCTCCACAGTGGGACTGAATCCGCTGGACGCTGCCTTGTGGGCTTCCGCCGATGCGGCCGGCTTCGAGCCAGGCCGCTACGAACGCCTGGACGTCATTGATTTCGACCACCTGCGCCGCCGGACCAGCGTGCTGGTCAGGGAACAGGGCGGCGCTGCACAGCTGGTGTCCAAGGGATCGCCGGAAGATGTCCTGGCGCTCTGCGCGGACATCCCGGCAGGTGTGCAGGCGATGCTGGACGAACAGTTCAACGCGGGATCACGCGTGGTGGCCGTAGCCAGCCGGCCGGCCGCAGGGCTGACAGCGATCGGACCGGCCGACGAGAAGGACCTGGTCCTGGAGGGGCTGCTGGTCTTCCTGGACAGGCCCAAAGCCAACGCCAGGGCTTCACTGGACCAGCTCGAAGCGCTCGGCATCACGGTCAAGATCGCCACCGGGGACAACGCCAAGGTTGCCGAGAAGGTCTGTGACGAGCTCGGGGTGCTCTCCGGAGGTACGCTCACCGGCGCCGAGGTGGAATCTTTCTCTGATGCAGAGCTGGCAGCTGCGGCCCGCGAGGCAAGCATCTTCGCCCGTGTCTCGCCGGAACAGAAGGCCCGGATCATCCGGCTGCTGCGCCGGAGCGGTGGTTCCGTCGGGTTCATGGGCGATGGGGTCAATGACGCGCTCGCCTTGCACGCAGCGGACATCGGCATCTCCGTGGACAGCGCCACCGACGTCGCCAAGGACGCGGCCGACGTCGTGCTGCTGGACAAGGACCTGGCAGTGCTGGCCGAGGGCGTGATGGAAGGGCGGCGGATTTTCGCGAACACCATCAAGTACGTGCTGATGGGAACCTCGAGCAACTTCGGCAACATGTTCAGTGCCGCCACGGCATCCGTTGTGCTGAGTTTCCTGCCGATGCTGCCCGGCCAGATCCTGCTGAACAACCTGCTCTATGACAGCGGCCAGCTCGCCATCCCGGGAGACCGCGTGGACAAGGAGCAGCTGCTGGCCCCGTCGCACTGGAACATCGCCTTCATCCGGCGTTTTATGCTCCTCTTCGGGCCCATCAGCTCCCTGTTCGACTTCGCTACCTTCGCCCTGATGCTGTTCGCGTTCCATGCGGTGCCCGGAGAGTTCAGGGCCGGCTGGTTCATCGAGTCGATCGCCACGCAAACGCTCATCATCTTTGCCATCCGCACCCGGCGGGTTCCGTTCCTGCGGAGCCGGCCGTCAGCCGGGCTGCTGGGGGCATCCCTGGGCGTGGTGGTGGTGGGCATCTTCCTGCCGCTATCTCCGCTGGCCGGTGTCCTCGGGTTCGACCCGCTGCCTACGCCCTTCTTCCTGGCTCTCCTGGGCATGATCGTGGTCTACCTGGTCATGGTCGAATTCGCCAAGAGCTGGTTCTTCGCCCGGGCAGCACAGCAACCCCCTGCCCGGCCCGCCGTGATTCCGCGCCGGCAGCCATCGCACCACATTTCCCGCCGCGCGGCCCGGTTCAGCACCGCCGTTGCCCACCCTTTACACGGACAGCTGGTCCGCGGCGGGCGGAAGAGCAAGGCCCGGAGCACGCGAAGCAGCTAGCGTCAGCACAGGCCAAGCAGGGAACCATGGATTCGGCTGCGCAACGGGCGTAACCTGCACCTGTCAGCACTTGGTGATTTTGGCCTGAACCGAGGCACGTGATGAGCGTTGACCCCACTCCGAACACCGCCGGTCGCATCCGCTCCCGGATCAAGGACCGCATGGCCGCGCACCCGGTCGCCGCGTTCCTGCTCCTTGCCATCCCGCTGGCCTGGCTGGCGCAGGTCCTGGCCATCGTCCTGCTGCAGGACGTTACTCCCGGGCTCCTGGTGGAACTGCTGGTCCTGCTGGGAGCAGCCGTCCTGGTGACGGCGGCCGCGGACGGCCGCGCCGGCGTCCGTCGCCTCTTCAGCGGGGTGGTCCGCTGGCGGGTGGGCGCCGGCTGGTACGCCATGGCCTTGCTGGCCCTGCCGCTGCTGACTCTCCTGACCGCCGTCGTGACCGGCACGCTTCGTGAGCCCGGCAGCGGGTGGGCCGCCACCGCGGGGCTGTACCTGCTGAAGGCAGTGGTCATCGGCGCCCTGCTGGGCAACGTCTGGGAGGAACTGGCCTGGGCGGGGGTGGTCCAGCGCCGGCTGATGGACCGGAAGGGCGTGCTCGCGGGCTCACTGCTGACTGCCATTCCCTTCGCCCTCATCCATTTGCCCCAGGCCTTCGCCGCGCGCGGGTTCGCGGACACGCCCTGGGCGGACGTCGCCCTCTCGTGGGGAGTCCTGTTCGGCTTCGCCGCCGTGGCACGTTACCTACTGGGTATGGTGTTCGTGGGGACCGGCGGTAGCATCCTGATTCTGGGGCTCCTGCACGGGTCCATGAACGCCTCCCAAGGCATGGACACGGCGGACTGGTGGCAGTTCATCCCGGCGGTGGCGGTGCTGACAGCGGCAGTGGCGGCGTACCTCGCCGCAAGGTCCCGGACCACCGGCCAGGGCAGCAGCGGACATGCCCTGCGCCGGCGGCGCATCCCGCCCTACCGGGCAGCAAACCCGTAGCCGTCAGCCGTCAGGAGGGACTTGCGGACATGGACGACACCACGAACGACGGCGGGCTCCGCCGCCCCGAGTTGCGGCTGTCCGCCACACTCCTCTTCGCCGGCGTCGTGGCCTCGCTGCTGGCCGGACTCCAGCATCCGGACGCGGCCAGCGCCAACGACCACCCTGCGACATTCGCCGAGTACGCGGCCAGTGACGCCTGGATCGCCGTCCACCTCGGGCAGTTCGTTGGCATGGCGTTGCTCCTCTGCGGACTGCTGGTCCTGGCCTATGCCCTCAACGTCCGTCACGGGGCGGCGGGGTGGGCGGTGCGGCTGGGTGCCGCGGCGGCCATTGCCGCGCTCGCCCTCTACGGCGTCCTGCAGGGTGTGGACGGTGTTGCCCTGAAGCATGCCGTCGATGCCTGGGCAGGCGCGGCCGAAGGGGAGAAGGCGCTGCGCTTCGCGGCCGCGGAGGACATCCGGTGGCTGGAATGGGGAGTCCGGAGCTACCAAAGCTTCATGCTGGGATCAGCGCTCGTCCTGTTCGGCGCCGGCATCGCCGCCACGCGCAGGATCTCCCGGTTCATCGGTTACCTGATGGTGTTGTCCGGAGCATCGTACCTGGCGCAGGGCTGGATCATCGGCGCCGAGGGCTTCTCCGCATCCAACAGCCTGCCCACTCTGGCGGGCATCGTGCTGATCCTCGGATGGACCGGCTGGCTCCTTGCGGCGGCCTGGCGGCGGACAGCGGCCGGCAAGGCCGGCGGGCAGGCTTCCGCCGGCTAGGCTGCTGCCTGCTGGACTTCCGCCCGCTGGACTTCCGCCCGCCCGCAGGTGCGGATAATCTGGGACATGCCAGGATGCTGCACGAACAGCACCCCCAGTTCCTGGCCAAGAGAGGCACGACATGACAGAGAAGCTGCATCTCACCCCGGAAGACGAGTTTCCGGAGGATCTCTCAAAAGTGGACGACAAGGAACTGCAGGTCCTCGACAGCCAGGTCCAGCGCCAGCTGGACTACGAGTACGTGGCCGAGGGAGAACCGAATCCGGAGACCGAGTTCCGGCACTACGACCTCGACGAGGAATTCAGCGAACGGGACAAGCGGGACTAACCGTCCACCGGTATCTCCAGCACGTTCCCTTCCTCCGCCCAGATGCTCCGGGTGCCCAGTTCGGCGCAAAGCCCTTGCATCCGGCCTGCGATCCGGTGTGAACTTCTTCCGGCCAGCCGAGCCTGGAACCCGGTAATGACCGTGGGATGGAGCTGCAGTCGGACGGGCCCGCCGCCAGGCATTTCCAGGCAGAAGACGAACGACTGGTCATTGCGTTCCTCCGGGTCCACGGCATAGTCGTCGATGAAGTCGCCGGCGCTGTAGATCAGGGGCCGGCCGCGGTAGAGCTCCACGCCGCGGAAGATATGGGCCGAATGCCCGAACACGACGTCGGCTCCCGCATCCACCAGCGCCCGCCCCAGGGCGCGGTGGGCGGGCGGCACCTCGGCGCCCCAGTTGCCGCCCCAGTGCGCCGACACGACCAGCAGGTCCGCGCGTGCCTTGGTGCGGCGGACCAGCGCCAGCAGGTCCTGGACCCTCGCGTCGTCCTGGTGCCGCTCGTCCACGGGCACGTAAAACACCCCGGGCCGGTCCGGTGCCGCCTCCCAGTCGGGCTGGTTGTCCGTGAAGGCAATGAGGCCGACGGCGGTGCGGCCCACTCGCCTGATCACCGGCCGGCGCGCCGCCTCCAGGTCCGGGCCGGCTCCGGCGTGGAGGAGTCCAGCGCGGTCCAGCACGGGCAGCATCTCGTGGAAGGCGGCCTCCCCGTAGTCGAGCACATGGTTGTTGGCGAGCGAGACGGCGTCGATGCCCGCCGCGGCCAGGACTGCAACGTTGCTGGTGTCCGAGCGGAAATGGAAGACTTTTCCGGGCTGGGGAGTCCCGCCGTCGGCCAGGACGCATTCGAGGTTGGCGAACCGCATGTCCGCCTGCGCCAGGACCGGAAGCGTATCGCCCCAGGGGTACGCGGGCGGGGCTGACCTGAGCCGCTCGTTCACCAGGCGGCCCAGCATCACGTCACCAAGGAATACCAGCCGCACGGTCCGCCTCCGGCCACTCCAACGTCCCGGCTACTTCTCCGCCGGGCCGGCCACAGCGTGCCGGGAGCCAGCTTTGAGGGCGGTCCTGATGCTGACCTTCGAGGTGTAGGAAATGGACCCGTACTGGAAAAGCCGCACGGCCAACCGGAGCATCACGGCGGCCCCGACGTAGAGGATGGCGATCACCATTGCGGCTTCCAGGACGCCCAGCGATCCGAACGCGTTCCGCAACAGCGCCGTGACGGGCGCGGAGAACGGGAAGTAGGTGAACACCTGAACGATCGGGGAGTGCGGCTCGGAGATCACCAGGCTGACCGAATAGAAGGGGATAAAGATCAGGGCGATCATCACCCCCATGAAATTCCCGGCTTCCTTGGCCGTGGGCATCACGGCGCCGATGGCCACCAGGGTGGTGGTGAACAAGGCGAAGCCGCCCACGAGGATGAGGAATCCGACGGTCATGCGCAGGGGGTCGAAGACCAGCTGGGAAAATTCGAACGCCGGGATGCTCAGGGCATCACGGTAGAAGAGTCCGCCGATCAGGATGGGCGAGGCGAAGACGGCCACCTGCACCAGGCCCACCATGAACAGGGCCAGCACCTTCCCTGTGATCAGGGTGGTGGGCTTGAGCGTCGTGAGGATCATCTCGGTGACCCTGTTCTCCTTTTCCTCCAGCGTGGAGTTAAGCATCTGCCCGGCGAGGAGCACCACCAGCCCGTAGAACACCACCAGGAACGCCATCGGCGGAATCACGGAGTTCATGCCGCCGGCCACCTCGGACCCCTGGTAGGTCACCGTTTCCACCTGCGCCGACCCCGCCGCGAGCCCGGACAACTGGGGCGAACCGATTCTCACGGCCACGGCGCGGGCCAGCATGGCCTGGGCGACGGCGGCGTATTTGCCGTTCTCAAACAACCCCCGGTCCGCGCCGTAGACCTTCACCGCGGCGGACTCGGGATGGGCGGGGAACTCGAAGTAGGCCTCGACTGCACCGGACCGGACGTCCTGTATCCCGGCGTCGGACGAGGCTGCGGGAACGGCGCCGAATGCGGCCGCGTCAGCGGGAGTGATCAGGCCGGAGGCGTCCGTGTAGGAGATGCTGAACTGGGCGTTCTTCTGGGCCTCGGCGGCGGTACTGGTGCTGGTGTTGCTGAGGAAGATCATCCCGAACACCACGGCCATGATGACGGGCACGGACAGGGTGCCGATCCAGAAGCGAAGCTTCGTGACGGTGCGGACGAATTCGAAGCTGATGACAGTTCCAAGGTTGTGCTGGGCCATGGCTACGCACCCCGTGTTGCGGCCAGACGCCCGGGGGCGGGGGACGGGGACTCGTTGTGTTCCCCGTACACGCGGATGAAGATGTCCTCCATCGAGATCTTCGTGGTGGTGAAACTGCGGATGACCATGCCGGCGTCCATGAGTTCGCGCAGGATGGCCGCTTCGTCGGTGTCGTCCGTGATGGAGAGCTCCGCGTAGTTGGTTTCCTCCAGCGTCACCTCATAGTGCGGCGACGGCGGGATGGGCCCGGTGTGCCGGATGCGGACCACCCTCCCGCCGTATTTGTTCTGGACCTCATCGATGGTGCCATAGGCCTCGGACGTGCCGTCCTTGAGCAGGATGATGCGGTCGCACAGCCGCTCCACTTCCTCCATCTGGTGGGTCACCATCACCACCGTGGCACCGTCGTTCTTCTGCTCCGCGATGATGTCCATCAGGAGGCGCCTGTTCACGGGGTCGAACCCCTTGGTGGGTTCGTCCAGGATGAGGAGTTCCGGACGGTTCATGATGGTGACGCCGAGCTGGACCTTCTGCTGCTCGCCGCTGGAGAGCTTGTCCACCTGGGTGGCGGCCTTCCCGGACAGGTCCACGCGGTCCAGGTAGGCCAGTGACCATTGCCGCGCAGAGTGCCGGTCCATTCCCTTGAGCCGGCCGAAGTAGGTCATGACGTCCATGACCTTTTCCTTCTTGTAGAGCCCGCGCTCCTCCGGAAGGTAGCCCAGCCGGCTGCCGTGCTCGGGCTTGAAGGGCCGCCCGTTGATGTGGAGGACGCCGGCCGTGGGCTCGTACAGGCCCAGGAGCGCGCGGATGGTGGTGGTCTTGCCCGAGCCGTTGCTGCCCAGGAAGCCGAAGGTCTCGCCGGCCCGCACGTCGAAGGACAGGTCGCGGACCACGGTGGTGTCCGCGAAGTCCATCCGGAAACCGCTGATGTGCACCACTGGCTCGTCCATGGCTCTCGCCGCCTGTACCGATCATTGCCCGCCGGTGTCGGTTCCCCCGGGGCAGGCTGCCATGTGACCAGAGTGGTTCCCGATGCTCGGAAAAGGAAGGGGCGAAGGTCCCGGCCGTGACGCTGCCATTACTCGTCGGTGATGGTGCCCCCGGCGTCCACGGTCTTCCGCCGGAGCGTCAGACGCTGCGGCGGCGGAACCGGAACACGAGTTCGATGGCGGCACACCCGCCTAGCGCCGCCAGCAGGGCGGCATTGAGAAGCGGGCGTGGCGGCCAGGCCAAGCTGAAAAAGTCTGCGGCGGCCGGAACGATGAGGAGCAGGAGCAGGCCGGCATACATTGCGATGACGATCAGGAGCCGCCAGCGGTTCAGGGGCCGGGAGAGCACCACAAGCACCCAGAGCGCCACGAGGGCGAGCACCATGACCGACCCTGTCCGCACGGAGTCCTCCCCGTACCCGCCGGTAATCGCCGCGTAGGCATTCAGTGCCAGGACCGCGGCGGTGATGATGAGCCCTGCCGGGACGGCAAAAGCCAGGGAGCGTTTGAGGAAGCCTGGCCTGTAGAGCCGGGCATTGGGCATGAGGGCGAGGAAGAAGGCGGGGATGCCAATGGTGAGCCCGTCGGTGGCGGAGAGCTGTCGTGGCAGGAACGGAAAGCCCCACAGCAGCCCGCCGAAGACCACCGAAAGGGCGACGGCGTACGCTGTCTTGGCGAGGAACAGCATGGAGACGCGCTCGATGTTGGCGATCACCCGCCTTCCCTCTGCCACGACGCCGGGGAGCCGGTCGAAGCGGCTGTCCAGCAGCACCAGCCGGGAGACGGCCTTGGTGGCGGCCGCGGCGGAGCCCATGGCAATCCCGATGTCCGCTTCTTTCAGTGCCAGGGCATCATTTACTCCGTCCCCGGTCATGGCCACCACGTGGCCGCGGCTGCGCAGGGCAGCGACCATGGCCTTCTTTTGGGCAGGTGTGACGCGGCCGAAGACCTTGTGGTTCTGCAGGACGTCCGCCATGAGCTCTGGATCTTCGGGCAGCTCGCGGGCATCGTAGCCGCTGGCGGAGTCCAGGCCCACGGCGCGGGCAACAGCCGCCACGGTCCGCGGATCGTCACCGGAAATGACGCGGAGGTCCACTCCCTGCTCCCGGAAGTAGGCGAGGGTGGTGGCGGCGTCGGGCCGTATTCTTTCGCGGAATGTCAGTAGCGCTGCCGGCACCAGAGCCGACGGCAAGGTTGCATCCTCAGTTTCCCCGGCGGCCATGGGACGCACGGCGTGGGCCAGGACCAGGGCGCGGAGACCGGACGATGCCAGCGCCGCTGCCGAGGCCAGGACGGGGACGTTTGCCGGGGTGGTGGCCTCGAGCACCAGTTCCGGTGCGCCCAGCACCCAGGAACCGGGCGCCGATCCCTCGGTGAAGCTGACCGCGCTCCATTTCCGCGACGACGCGAAGGGGACGGAAGATGCGGGGCGGAGGCCGCCGTCGTACTTGTAGACGGCGGCGAGGCAGCGGGCGGTGGCGTTTGCATTGGGGTCGGCCCCCAGCCATCCCAGGGCCTCCTCCCACCCCAGCGCCGGAGTGGTGCCGACGCCGTGCGCGCCGTCGAAAATGATCTTTCCTTCAGTGAGCGTGCCGGTCTTGTCCAGGCAAAGCATGTCCACCCGGGCCAGCCCTTCCACAGCGGCGAGTTCCTGGATGAGGACCTTGTCCCGGGCGAGCCGCAGCCCGCCCAGGGCGAAAGCCACGCTGGCCATGAGCACCAGGCCCAGCGGAACCATGGCGATCACACTTGCCACGGCGCCGACCGCCGCGGTCTTCCAGGTGCCCGTGGCCAGCGCCTGGTCCCAGCCTCCCTGGGCCTGCATCTCGCCGTTGACAACGATGGCCATGACGGGGATGAGGCCCCACGTGATCCAGCGCAGGACCCTGTTCAAGCCGGTGCGGATTTCCGAATGGACCAGGGAAAAACGCTTGGCCGCCACTGTGAGCTTGCCGGCGAAGGAGTCGTCCCCTACCCGGATGACCTGGGCCCGGCCCTGTCCGCCCACAACGGTGGACCCGGCCAGCACCTCGGATCCCGGTGCCTTGTCTACGGGGTTCGATTCGCCGGAGAGCAGGGATTCGTCGATTTCCAGCCCGCGGGCGTCGTAGACCGCGGCGTCCGCGGGTACCTGGTCGCCTGCGAAGAGCAGGATGACGTCATCCAGGACCACCTCCCCCGTGGGAATGTCTTGAATGGCACCGTCCCGCAGAACCCGTGCGTGCGGGGAGTTCAACACCGCAAGACGGTCCAGTGATCTCTTGGCCCGGTGTTCCTGGACCACCCCGATGACGGCGTTGCCGACGGCGGCGAAGCCAAAGAGGGCATCCTGCCACTGCCCCAGCGCCAGGAGCAGCACGAAGCTGCCGGCCACAATGGCATTGAAGAGGGTCAGGACGTTGGCGCGGAGGATGTCCCACAGGCTGCGGCTGGATGCGTCGGAGACCAGGTTGGTCAACCCGCCCCGGACACGTTCGGAGACGTCTTCACTGGACAGGCCGTTACCGCGCCAGCTTTCCCTGCCAAGCCAGTGCGTGCGTTGCCGCGTCACCATGTGTTGCCCCCCTTGGGCATGCGCCGTTCCTGGTCCTTAGTGTGGCACGTCAGCCTCCCCGTTGGCCCTGGGGGCGGCCCGCTGAGGTGGCCCGCAAATGCGCGGGAACGGTACCATCATGACCATGCCCGGAGTTCTCGACATTGCAGGTCCCATCCTGGAAGTGCTGACCTGGATTTGCCTGCCCGCCGGCCTGATCCTCCTGGTGGCCGTGGAAACGATGAGGCGGTTCGAGGATCAGTGGGCCAAGTCCGAGGGCGTCGTATATTCCGATGAGAGCGGCGTGGGTTTCCGCTGGTATGACCACCATCACCAGGTTCACAATGCGCCCATGTCCCCGCATGACATCAGGCACATGGCCCCGGGGGACGCCGTCACCATCCACTACGCGGTGAAGACGCCCACCCGCTGGCGGACCAGTGCGCCGGAAGTGCGCGGCGAGGCAGCCGGGGTCCTGGGCTGGATCCTCAGCGGCATCGGGGCGGCCGCCCTGGTTATCGGCTTCCTGCTGCCGATGTTCTAGCGCGCTTTCTAAGGAGCGGACAACGCGGCCCGGACCGAAGGCCAGGACTTCAGGACTTCCAGCACGCCCGGATCGCGCTCGGCAAGGATAGCCTCGCGGTAGGACTCCTCCAGTAGGGCATCCACGGCCACCCGGGTACCGGTTGAAGCGCTGTGCACTGCAGCCTCCACCATCGCCAGGCTCATGATGTTCCGGTGGACCTGCCCCATGGGTGTGCTGCCGGTCCGGAGCGCTGCTACGAAGTCCCGCAGCGAGCCGGCAATTTCCTGCCCGGGATCGGGGCTTCCAGCCGGGGAGCCGGCTGCCGCCCCGGTGGACTCGATCGTGGGCTCGTTGTCGCCGTCCCACAGCACGGTGCCGTTCCCGCCGCTGATCCGCCACGAAGCGTTCCAGGACGTCTCTTGTCCGGGGCTGCACCAGCTGCCGGTGAATACGAAGCGCTCGCCGCCCGTCATCTCGAAGATGGCACTGGCCCCGGCGTCACCGCGGTACCAGCTCCAGGCCGGGTTGTACTCCTCGCAGAACACTGAAACCGGGTCGGCATCGAGCAGGAACCGGGCCATATCGAACTGGTGGATGGCCATGTCCAACAGGAGCGGGTGGTCCATGGCGTCACGGAAGCCGCCGAAGTGCGGGGCCTTGAAAAACTCTGCCGACACGATCCCGACGGAGCCCAGGGAGGAGGAAAGCCGCTTCGCCTCGAACAGGTGCCGGTTGTAGCGCCGGGACTGGCTGACCATAAACAGCTGTCCGGAGAGTTCCGCGGCGGCGGCAAGGGACAGGCCCTGCACCACCGTGGAGGCCACAGGCTTTTCGCCCAAGACTGGCAGTCCGGCGGCCAGCGCCTCGGTGGTCACCGGATGGTGCGCGGCAGGGACGGTGACGTTGATGACCGCCCGGGCGCCGACGTCGGACGCCAGTGCGGCGGTCCCGGTGCCGATCGGAAGGTCCGGGCGTCCGGCCGCCGCGGCTGCCGCGCGGGCGGCATCAAGGTCAAGGTCCACGATGCCGGCCAGTTCCACCAGCGGCGAGTCTTCCACGGTCCGAAGCCAGGCGCGGCCCATGCCGCCGGCGCCGACGACGACGACGCGCAGCGGAGTTCCGTCGTCGGGGATGGTGGCGAAGGGGGTGCTCACGCGGTGGCCCCCTGGTAGCTCTTGCCGTTGAAGAAATCGTTCGTGTCGTAGCGCAGCAGTTCGGGGTAGGCACGCTCTGGCCGGTCGGTGACCGCCCACTCAACGGCATTGGCGATGACGCGGCGCACGTCCTTGTGGTGGTAGACGGGGTAGTCCTGGTCGCCGGGGCTGAAGAAGAAGATCTTGCCATGGCCGCGGCGGAAGGTGCAGCCGGAGCGGAAGACCTCGCCGCCGCTGAAGGAGCTGATGAACACGAGTTCCTCGGGGGTGGGGATGTCGAAGAATTCGCCGTACATTTCCTGCCGGTCGATCACGATGGGGTGCGGCACGCCTTTGGCGATGGGGTGGGTGGGGTCCACGGTCCAGACCAGTTCGCGGTCCTGTTCGGAGCGCCAGCGCAGTGTGCAGGAGGCGCCCATGAGTTTGGTGAAGATCTTCGACCAGTGCCCGGAGTGCAGCACGATCAGGCCCATGCCGGCGAGGACATGGCGGTGCACGCGCTCCACGATTTCGTCGTCGACGTCGCCGTGGGACATGTGCCCCCACCAGGTCAGGACGTCGGTGTTGGCCAGGACTTCCTCGGTGAGGCCGTGCTCGGGTTCGTCCAGTGTGGCAGTGCGGACGCTTACCTTGGCGCCGAGGTTTTCTTCGATGCCGGACTTGACGGCGCCGTGCATTCCGTCGGGGTAGAGCAGTGCGACGTTCTCGTCGCGCTTTTCGTGCCGGTTCTCGCTCCAGACGGTGACGCGGATGGTTTCAGACATGATTCTCCTTGAAGTTGTGGGTGTGGTTGCACCGGTGCGTTACTTGCCGGCGCTGTTACTTAACGGCTCCGCCGGTTGTGCCCGCCGCGATGTATTTCTGGGCTGCCACCAGAAGGATGATGGCCGGGATGGAGGCGAGCACCGCCGTCGCCATCACCGAACTCCAGTCGTTCACGTAGGCGCCGATGTACTGGAAGATGCCCAGCGTCACCGGCCGGACGGCCTCGGTGGTGGTCAGGGTCAGGGCGAACAGGAAGTCGCTCCAGGCGAACAGGAACGTGAACAGCCCGGCGGTGATGAGCGAGTTCCTGCTCAGCGGCAGCACGATGGACCAGAAGGCACGGATGTGGCCGGCGCCGTCCACCCGGGCGGCCTCGATCACCGACGCCGGCATGCCGTTCATGAAGGCTCGGATGATCAGGATGGCGAACGGGATGCCGTGCGCGGAGTCCGCCAGGATCAGGCCCGGGATGGAGTTGAGCAGGCCCAGGTCGTTGTAGGCGGTGTACAGGGCGTTGGCCACCACGATGCCGGGGATCATCTGGCTGATCAGGATCGCGAACAGCACAATGCTGGCGCCGCGGACCTTGAAGTAGGCCAGGGCGTACGCAGCCGGAGCGGCGATGGCCAGGCTCAGCGCCACGCTGCCGAGCGAAATGACCAGGCTGGTGCCCAGGTTGCCGCCCTGCTCGCTGATGGCGGTGGCGTAACCGGTGAAGTCCGGTTTCAGCGGCAGCCAGGATGTTTCCAGGGTGGTGCCGTTCGGCTGCAGGGAGGCGTTCACCATCCAGTAGACCGGGAACAGCATGATGGCCAGGAAAAGGATGGCCAGCGCCGTGGAACCCCAGTTCTTTCGATCCGGAGCCGGCCCGGTACCGCGTCCCGAACCGCGCCCGGTACCGTTGCCCGAACCGCGGGCGGGTCCGCGGCGGGAGGTGATGGTCGTCGTCATGGTTTCCTCACTCATCTACGGCTCGCCGGCTGGCACGCAGGTACAGGACCGCGAACACCAGCGAAATGATCACCAGGATGTTGCCCAGCGCTGCGCCCTCGCCGAACTTGAACTCCTGGAAGGAGAGCGCGTAGGACTGCGTTGCGATGGTCTGGGTCGAGTTTGCGGGGCCGCCGTTGGTCAGGCCCAGGATGATGTCCAGGACCTTGAGCGTGTACACGACGCCGAGCACCAGGACCACGCTCACCACCGGCCGGAGCATGGGCCAGGTGATGTGCCGGAACGCTTTCCAGCCCGTGGCGCCGTCCAGGGAGCCCGCCTCATACAGCTCGTCGGGGATCTCCTGCAGGCCGCCGTAAAGGATGGTCAGGTTGAACGGAATGCCGATCCAGATGTTGACCCCGACGACAGCGATCAGCGCAAGCGACGTGCTGGTCAGCCACGGCACCCCGGTGTCCACAATGCCGAAGTCGCCCAGGAACCGGTTCAGCGCACCGCTATCCTTGTCCAGGATCCAGCGCCACACGGCGCTGGAGACAATCAGCGGCAACAGCCAAGGGAGCAGGAGCAGGCTCCGGAGGATCCCGTTGAGCGGGAATTTCCGCTGGAAGAAGATGGCCAGTGCCAGCCCGATCACGAACTGGCCCAGGATGGACCCCACCGTGAACAGCGCGGTGTTGAGCAGGGAAGTGGAGAACAACGACGACGACAGGACCGTCACGTAGTTGGCCAGCCCCACCCACGGGGCCTCGCCGGTGAAGAACGTGGCGGTGGTGTAGTCCTGGAAGCTCATGACGACGTTCTTGACTACGGGGTAGCCGAAGAACAATGCCATGTAGACGACGGCGGGGACCAGGAACAGCCACTGGAAGAGGCGCTCCCGCCGCTGCCGGCTGCGGCGCCGCGGCGAGGGAACAGCGTCCCCCGCGCCGTCCCCGGAGCCGGCCCGGCCCGGGCCTGGCTTGGCCCCGGCCTTTCCCGGTCCAGGCTTCCCGTTCGGGGGAGTGGATTGCGGCAAATCTGTTGTCAGTGACATGCCCGCCTACTGTCCCTGCGCTTGCTTCAGGGCGTCCGACGGGGAAGCCTTGCCGGTGAGAGCGGTCTGGATGGCGGTGTAGATCTTGGTGGCCTGGGCGGGCCATTCCTCGCCGAGCTGGCCGGTGCGGGCGCGGGCCGTCTTCACCAGTTCGGTGAAGGTGGCAAGTTTGGGGTTCTCGTCGGCGAATTTGGCGGCAAGGGTGGTCTTGGACGGAATGGTGTTCCGGACCTTGGCCATGGCCAGCTGGTTTTCGTCGCTGTTCAGGCAGGCGACCACCTCTGCGGCTTTGGCCTGGCGGGCCTTGTTTCCTGTCTGTGGAACGGTCCAGACTTCGCCGCCGAGCGGGGCAACAGCGGTCTGGCCGGCTTCCCGGACCGGGATCTTCACCACGCCGTACTGCAGTGAGGCCTGCTTATCGAGTGAGGGGATCTGCCACGGACCGTTGACCATCATGGCGGCCTTGCCGGCCAGGAACTGGTCCTTGACGTCAGCCTGTGTCCAGTTAAGGGCCGAGGAGGATACCGAACCGTCCTTCACCAGGTCCGTCCAGAGCTGCAGGGCCTGTGCCGTTTCCTCGGTGTCGATGTTCTTCTCGTTGCCGCCGTTGGACCACATGACGGGGAGGAACTGCCACGTGCCTTCGTACGTGGGGTTGGCGTTGAACGCCAGGCCGTACTGGTCGCCGGAGGTCAGCTTCGTGGCCGCGGCTTTGAGTTCGTCCCACGTGCTGGGCGGGGTGACGCCGGACTTGGCCAGGATGTCCTTGTTGTAGAACAGGGCGATGGTGTTCACAGTCGGTGCCAGCCCATAGACCTTGTCCTTGTAGGTGCCGGCGCTGAGGACGCCGGGGGCGAAGTCGGCCGTGCTGATGTTGAAATCAGCCAGGGGAGCCAGGGCACCCGTGGCCGCAATCTGCTGCAGGTCCGGGTTATCCAGCATCAGGACGTCGGGCAGCGTCTTGGAGGAGGACTGCTGGAGGACCTTGGAGATCAGGGATTTGCCGGGCACCGTCTCGCGCTTGATGGTGACACCGGCCTTGGTGCCGCAAGCGGTGAGGGCATCGCCGATGAAGCTCTTGTCCGGCTCGTTGTTGTAGTAGTCCATCACCGAGATCTCCGAAACGGACTCCGTCGAGGAGGACGACGCGGCGGTGCCGCAGCCTGAGAGCAGGATGGGCAGGCCCACGAGGGCGGTCACGGCCACGGCCAGGGGACGGCTGTTCCTGAGTGCTGACTTCATTGTCTGTTCCTTGTGTTGTTGGGTTTGCGAATTGTCCGAAAAGCGAATCATCGATGCGTATCGACGATGGTGAAATAAAAAGGTGTTGGCAGGGAAAGGTCGTGCTAGGCGCCGTGGGGTGGACGGAGCGTGCTGGAACGGTGCGTGATGACCGTGGGTACCAACTCCAGGGATTCGTGTGGTCCCTGGGAATCGGCTTCGAGGAGCTGGCAGATGATTTTTACTGCTCGGCGGGAAACTTCCGCCGGGCGCAGGTCGATGGTGGAGAGCGGGATGGGCTGGAGGTCGGCAAGGGTGGGGGTGGCGCTGCCGATGACGGAGACGTTCACTCCCGGAGTGAGGCCTCGGGAAGCCAGCGCGCGGCGGAGGATGTCCTGGATGGTGCGGTCGGGGGCAATGAACGCCGGTACGCCCTCGGTTGCGGCCAGGGCCTTGTCCACGGAATCAGCAATCGTCGCCTGGTCCGGGCCGCCGGGCAGGTGCTGCACAGACACTCCCAAAGCGCTGGCGGCCGCGTCGGCACCGCCCATGAACCGGTCCACGTAGTTCACGTGGCGGTTCACCACGGCTGGCTGCCAGTCGATGATCGAGATGACGGAATGCCCCGCGGCGGCGAGGTCCCGGACGCAGTGTTCGCCGGCCATTTCGAAGTCCGCGTCGATGCAGACGAGTCCGGACGGATCGCGGGGGATGCCGATCAGCAGCACCGGGACGTTCAGGGTCCGGGCCACCGGGAGCCGTTCGTCCTCGTCCTCCACCTGCATGAGGATCAGGCCGTCGCAGATCTGCTGGCCCACCACGCGGCGGAGCCCGGCGGCGCCTTCGTCCTCCGTAACCAGAAGGATGTCGTGGTCGTACTGCCGGGCAGTGGAGGCAATCACGGAAACGAATTCCATGATCGAGGCCATCTCGAGTTCAGGAATGAAGGGGATGACCAGGCCGATGACGCGCGTCTTGCGGCTGGCGAGTGCCCGCGCCCCGGCGTTGGGCTGGTAGGTCAGCTGTTCAATTGCAGCCTCGACCTTCTTACGGGTTTTTTCCGAGATGGGCCGCTTGCCGCTCAGGACGTAGGAGACGGTGCTTTGGGCAACGCCGGCCGCCTCCGCGACGTCTTTGCTGGTTGGCATGGCTTTCCCGCCTCTCCTGTGCGATGTGGCCCCGAACTCCCGGCCGTCTGGGCTGCGGGCCATTCAGGGCCGCCGTCGATACGCATCGTCGATGCGTATCGAGGAAAAGTATGGCATGCATCACAGCCGTGTGCAATGGCTACTTTTGGCGTAAGGGGCCGGCTACAGCTCGAAGTGGGTCCTGGCCGGGCCCTGGCCGAGGGAATCGACAATCGCCGCGGCCACGCCGTGCAGTTTGACGTTGCGCGTACTTGAGGCCGCCTTCAGGAGCTCGAAGGCCTCCTCCTGGCTGCACCGGTTCTGGGCCATGATGATGCCGATGGCGACGTCGATCGCGGTGCGGGACTCCAGGGTTGCCTTCAGGTTGGCCGCCGTCTCACTGTAGTGGGCGAACCGCACCGCCAGCCGGAGGGCCAGGGACGTCTGGCTGACGAAGTCCTCGGCGAGTTCCAGGACCTTGCCTTCGAACCGGCCGGGCCGGTGGGAGTAGAGGTTCAGGGCCGCGCGGGTGTCGCCGTCGAGCCGGAATGGCACGGCGAGGATGGACCGGACGCCGTGCCCCAGCACTGTGTCGGAGTACTTGGGCCAGCGTTCATGTGCCCGGAGGTCCTTGATGTGCACGGTCACCTGGTCGCGGGACGCGGTCATGCACGGGCCGTCGCCAAAGTCGTACTGGATTTCGTCCATCGCCTGGGCTTCCGGGCTGCTGCTGGCCACTGTGGCGGCCTTCCGGTGCCGGAGCAGCGTAATCCCGCAGAGGACGGCGTCCCCCGGTTCGGAAAGGCTGCGCGCGGATACCCGGGCGAGTTCGTGAAGGAATTGCTCCACGTCCGAGCTGTTCAACACCATTTCGTGCAGATGCTGGCTGATGGACGTTGCGGTGTGTGCGGTCGACTCGCTGGCCACGATGTTCTTGCTGCCGTTTCGTTCAGGTCAAAACGACCCGGCGGCGCAGGTGCCGGCCGCGTCGGTCACAACGCAGATGGCAGGCAGAGGGCCGGATCGTAGAACTATCCAACGGCTCTCTGCTAAACCGTACCGGGAAATTATATACAGCTGTTGCCGGGCCGCGGACGCATGTGACAACGCGGCCGCGCCTGCCCCGCGCGGAGTGGCCGGAGGCTGCCAACGCCCCGGAATCCGGGCCGAAAGTCCCTCGCAGCGAGCCGCCACCTGCCGGATAGTTGGAGAAGAGCGGCCGCCGACGTCCCATCCCGCATGCCGGGGCGCAAACCCCTGGATTGCCCGGACCGGCACGGCGGCCTTTAGCCACGAGGCGAACGGCTGGCCATGAGCATTTTCGAGGACAGGGTTGAGGCGGGACGGCGGCTGGGGCAGCGCCTCGGATACCTTCGCGGGCAGGACATCGTGATCCTTGGGCTGCCCCGGGGCGGTGTTCCGGTGGCGTTCGAGGTGGCGACGGCGCTGGACGCGCCCCTGGACGTGATCGTGGTGCGGAAGCTGGGAGTGCCGTTCCAGCCCGAGCTGGCCATGGGAGCCATCGGTGAAGGCGGCGCGCGGGTGCTGGACAAGCACATCATCTCCCATGTGCGCGTGACCGAAGCCGAGCTTGCTGCCGTGGAGGAACGGGAGCGCGCCCTGCTCGAGTCGCGGGTGGCCCGGTTCAGGAAAGGGCGGACCCGCACCGACCTGGCGGGCCGCACCGCCGTGATTGTCGACGACGGAATCGCCACCGGGTCCACGGCCCGGGTTGCCTGCCGCATCGCCCGCCAGCTCGGCGCCGCCAAGGTGATTCTGGCGGTGCCGGTGGCCCCGGCTGACACCCTCGCGGACCTCACGGAACCGGATGAAATCGTCTGCCTGGCCACGCCCCGCCAGTTCACCGCCGTCGGCTATCACTACCGTGACTTTTCGCCCACCGGCGACGACGAAGTGGTGCTGTTGCTCGATGCGGCAGCAAAGCGTCTGCACAGTGCCCAGACCGTTGCCAACGGCACGGCCGTGGATGAGGACGTCCAGATCGACGCGGGAGAGGCGCAGCTCCAAGGGCACCTGTTCCTGCCGGCGGCGGGGGCCGCCGTCGTGGTGTTCGCGCACGGAAGCGGCAGCAGCAGGCACAGCCCCCGCAACCGTTTCGTGGCGTCCTTCCTCCAGCGCGCAGGCCTGGGAACCCTGCTGCTGGACCTGCTCACACCGGCCGAGGAACTCAACCGCGCCAACGTGTTCGACATCGGGCTGCTTGCCGGCCGGCTAACTGCCGCGACGGCATGGCTGGCCGGGCGGCCGGACACGGCCAGGAGCCGCATCGGGTACTTCGGTGCCAGCACGGGAGCCGGTGCTGCTTTGTGGGCTGCGGCGGAACCCGGCGCCCGGATTGATGCCGTGGTCTCGCGGGGCGGCCGTCCGGACCTTGCCGGCCAGCGGTTGTCCGCCGTCCGAGCCCCCACGCTCCTGATTGTGGGCGGGGCGGACCGTGAGGTGCTGGAACTCAACCGCTGGGCCCAGGCGCTGCTGCGCTGCCCCAGCCAGCTGTCCGTGGTTCCGGGGGCAACGCACCTTTTCGAGGAGCCCGGAACGTTGTCTGAGGCTGCGGCGCTGGCCAGGGACTGGTTCCTCCGCCACCTTCAGCCAGGCGACGATCAGGCCGGCGGCGTTCAGGCAGGCGGCGACGAGGCCGGGGACTGATCCGGGAGGGTGCCCAATATTTCCTGATAAAGGGAAACATGATCGGCCACCATCCGGCCCACGCTGAAGCGCAGCTCAGCGGCCCGGCGGCAGGCGGCCCGGTCCAGTCCGGGGGCCAGCGCCAGGGCCTCGGCCAGCTGATCGATGCCGGTCCGCAGGTACCCGGTGACGCCGTCGTCCACTATTTCCGGTGCCGCCCCGGAACCCGTGCCCACCACGGGGGTGCCGGCTGCCAGTGCTTCGATCATCACCAGCCCGAAGGGTTCGGGCCACTGGATCGGGTTGAGGAACGCCACGGCGCCGCCCATCAGCTGGTACTTTTCCGCCGCTGTGATTTCTCCGAGGAACTCGACTTCCGGGCCGAGGAGCGGGGCCACCTGGCTGTCGAAATACTCCTGTTCTTCCGGACCCTGGATGCGGGCGGACATCAGAAGCCTGACGCCCGCCTGCCGCGCAATCAGGATGGCTTCCCGCGGCCCCTTGTCCGGGCTCATCCGCCCCAGGAATGCCGCGTAGCCGCCGGCGCCGTCTCCCACCGGCACGGCATCAACGTCGATGCCGTGGTGGATCACCCGGGCGATCGGCACGCCGGCGGCATCCGCGGCCTGGCGATGCGAAATAGCCACCATCGCCACCTCCGGTCCCATCAGCCGGTAGAGGTCGCCCAGCTGCGAGCTGAACGGCCCGTGGTTGGTGGTGACCACCGGCAGCGTGGCCGGGCGGTAGCGGAAGAAGGGGCCGGCCACCGTGTGGTCGTGGACCAGGTCCACGTCCGCCAGGGCGGCATAGGCAAGGGCCACGTGGTAGAGCTCGGCACCCGCGGACCAGGTGGCGGCCGAGCCGGCGCTGGGCGGAGGCATGTCCGGCACCAGGGGGACCGGGCAGGTGCTTCCTGCCGGGGCGGCCAGCAGCACGTCGTGACCCGCAGCAACGAGGCCGCGGGCCAGCCCGTCCACCACCACTTCGGTGCCGCCGTAGCGGGGCGGGGGCACGTGCAGCCAGGGCGGAGCGATCAGTCCGATTCGCACGTTGGGTCATCTCCTCGTATCCCGGGGACGCCGCGTTAATCCGCCCGTTCAGACTGCCAGCCGCGGCAAGTGTTTCCCAGTGCCTTTAGTCCCGTTACGCTGTCCCTTGAGCCACTGTGTCCGTCTTGGTACTGTGTTGATATCAGTCTGGGGTTGATGCATTAGGAACTCGGTGAAGCAGTCCGCCGTTTGTGTCTCGCTGCCTTGGGGAGTCGCATGAGCCCGGACCTTCCGGTATTCGAGCAACGTTTATCACACGAGCCTGCCCGTGGCCGCCTGAGCGGCGATCCCGCTCCAAAAGTGCCAGCCCTCGAAATTTCAAACCCTGTCCGCCGTGAACCTTGCGTATGGTGGCCCTATGTGGCGTGAACCCATCCGGAGGCGCACGGAGGACCTGTTGCGCGACTTCGTGGCCCGCGCAGATGAACTCGTGCGTGCCCAGGACCAGATGCAGGGCCTGCTGGGCGCCGTGGTTTCGCTCACCGAAGACCTCAGCCTTGAAGCTGTCCTGGACCGGGTAGTGCAGTCCGCCTGCGAGCTGGTGGGGGCGCGCTATGGCGCGCTTGGCGTGATCGACGGCGACCATGAGCTGGGACACTTCATTACTGTGGGAATCGACGACGACGGCGTCCGGCTGATCGGCGACCTCCCCACCGGCCGCGGCGTGCTGGGACACTTGATCCGCCGGCCCGAGGCACTGCGGCTCGACGACCTCGGCGGGCACGAAATGGCCAGCGGGTTCCCGCCGAACCACCCCGACATGAAGACATTCCTGGGGGTTCCCGTCAGGGTCCGCGGTTCCGTCTTCGGAAACCTCTACCTGACCGAGAAGCTCGACGGCGGACCGTTCACCGAAGAGGACCAGGAACTCGCTTCGGCGCTGGCGTCTGCCGCCGGCGTCGCCATCGAGAATGCCCGGCTGTACGATGACACGCGCCGGCGGCAGCGCTGGCTTGAGGCCGGGCTGGAAGTCAGCGATCAGCTGAGTTCGGCCTTGTTCCCCGACGAAACCGACAACCTTGACCTGGTTGCCGAACGCGCACTGACCGTCTCGGACTCCATCCTGGCCGTGATTGCCTACCCCGATGCCGAAGGCATCCAGCGCTGCCAAACCATGGTGGGCGTCCAGTCCCTGTCGGCCCGCCAGGAGCTGCCGCCGTCGGACGTCATCGCCGACGTCCTGGAAACTGGAAGCTCCGCCCTGGTCAGGGACCCCAACGAGGTCTTCGGACCCGGCGCCGACGAGAAACTTGGTCCGCTGCTGGTGGCAACGCTCGGACGGCAGAGCAGCGAACGCGGCCTGCTGATCCTGGCGCGCCCCGCCGGCGGACCGCCGTACATCCAGTCCGACCTGCAGTCCAGCGCCGTTTTCGGGTCCCGGGTAGGGCTGGCACTCGGACTGGTCCGGGCCCGGCTGCGGCGGGAAGAGCAGCTGCTCTCCAAGGACCGGGACAGGATCGCACGGGACCTGCACGACCTGGTGATCCAGCGGCTCTTCGGAGCAGGGCTGAGCATGCAGAGCCTGCGCCGGTACGTGCCGGACCCTGTGGCCCAGGAGCGGATCTCTGCAGTGACGGCCGAACTGGACGGCACCATCCACGAGCTCAGGGACACCATCTACTCGATGCGGACCGGCCATGGCCCGAAGGAACCACTCACCGGCCTCATCATGCGGACCATCCACGAGGGGATCCGTAACTCGGACTTTTCACCCAAGGTCCAGCTGACGGGACCGGTGGACGAAGCAGTGCCCGACGCCGTCGTGGAGCAGCTGCTGGCGGTGCTGTCCGAGGGGCTGAGCAACGCGGTGCGGCACTCAGGTGCTGATGAAATCGACATTTCGCTCACCGCCCAGCCGGAGGGCGTGGAACTCAGGATTACGGACAACGGCTGCGGGTTTGAAAACCCGACCCGCATCAGCGGCATCGACAACATGAAGCACCGGGCCATGGCCCTGGGCGGCGAGTGCTCCATCGAAAGCAGCCCCGGCCACGGTACCCAACTGACGTGGACCGCCCCTTCCGTGTGTCCCCGGCAGCCCTGACCCCCGGCAGCCCCGACCCCGGCGCCCGGTGGGCGAACGGTGTCAGCCGCGCAACTCGAAGCCCAGTTTCGTGAGGATTCCCGCCACCTGGAGTGTCACCGTGGCCCGGGCAAAGCGCGTTTCCTCGCTGATCTCGCGGTTGGTCATGCCCTGGCTCATGAGGGTGAGGACCCTGAGTTCCTGTGAGCTCAACCGGCTGTGACGGCGGCTCACCTGCGTTTTGTAGAGGCCTTCCATGACTTTGCGTTCGACGCCGGGCTCCAGCAGCGATTCGCCCGTGGCTACCCGGCGGATGCCCTCCAGGAGTGCGGTCCCGGGCAGCTGCCGGAGCACATAGCCGGCCGCTCCGGCCAGCACCGCGCTGCTGAGCGCGTGGTCGTCGTCGTAACTGCTCAGGAGCAGGCACCGGAGTCCGGGGTTGTCGGAGAGGATTTCCCGGCACACTTCAATGCCGGTGCCGTCCGGGAGATGAGCTCCGATCACCACCAGGTCCGGGCTCAGGGCCGGGATGCGGAGGCTTGCCTCGGAGGCCGACCCGCTCTCGCCGACCACGTCGAAGTGCGCCTCTTCGAGCAGCTCGCGGAGCCCCGTCCGGACCAGCGCGTGGCTGTCCAGGATGTATACGCGCGTCCCCCCAACAACGTCGTTCCCGATTGCTGGGTCAGTGGCCACCGTGAGCATCACCCAGTCCTTGCTTCATCGGATCGGTTATAGCCCCGCCCGTGTGCCCGCGGCCGCTGCGGCGGTTGTGGAAGGCGTAATAGAGCAGGTAGGCGCCGGCCAGCAGCGGCACCACTGCTGTCAGGTACTCCAGGGTGCGGAAGGTGACGGTGGCTTGAATGGCAAAGGCAAGCCCCAGGGTGGCCAGCACGGCGGCCGGGATCAGGGGCCATTTCATCCGCTCCGGGGTGAGCGACACCGTGGCGAAGGTTGCGGCGAGCCCCAGGAACAGCACGGCGGCCACCGGCGTTCCGTCCAGCCCCGGCGGCAATGCCACCATCAAGGCGAGCGTGAGCATGACCCCGCACGGAATCAGGGCCCACCAGTTGGCTGGCTCCCGGAAGTACACCGCCGCGAAGCCGGCGGAGAGGAACAAGAAGAACAATGCGCCCGGCCAGTCGCCCGCTGAACCGGGCCACAGCTGAGTGGTGGTGACCACCGCGGCCAGCCCCAGGAGGGCAAACCCCGGGATGGCCGCCCACCAGTTGGCGCGGTTCCTGGAAAACACCGCCAGGAAAACGGCGCCGGAGGTGCCGAAGATCAGCGGCCACACCAGAAGGGCGGTGTCCAGGACACGCAGGGCGTCCAGCAGCAGCAGGACGCCGGAAAGCAGGAGGACTGCGCCTGCGATGATGCTCGCCGTTGCTGCTTTCATGACGACGCTCCCGGGACTTGGCACGCGGTGATTGCCGCGCTTATGCATTCAGGTTAGGGCTTGCACGAGAACCGGGATTAGGGCACAAAGTCACTGAACGCCCCGGAGTCTCGCGGTGGAGGCGCCCGTCTTCACCCGGACGTCGGACCCGGTTCCGGTTCGGCCACTTTGGTGTCCTGGCCCACCACCAGGACGGGGCAGTGCGCATGCGCGGCGCAGGCTCCGCTGACGGATCCCATGACCTGCGACAGGAAGCCGCCCTCCCCGCGCCGGCCCACCACCAGCAGCCGGGCATGGCGGCTTTCATCCACCAGTGTCTTTGCCGGCGGCCCGAACTTCACCGTGCGGGACAGCTGGGCCGGCGGAGATGCCCCGAAGGCCCTCCCGATGGCCTGGTCCACCAGGCGCTTCGCTGTTTCCTCGAGTTCCTCCATGCTGGGCACGCGCCCGGGCGGCATGTGGGAAGCGAGGTAGAAATCGGAGGTTCCGAGGCAGGTGATGATCTCCAGCGGGGCGTTGAGGCTGCCGGCCATGCGTCCGGCGAGCTGCAGCGCAGCTGTGGAGAATTCGGAGCCGTCCACGCCCACCACAATGCGTTCTTCAGTGTTCATGGGTTCCAGCGTGCGCCTGCCCGGGACCCCCTGCCTAGGGTCCAAAGTCACCGCGATCCGCCCATGACTTTTGGCTCTATTGACTTAACCGCTACATGAACGATCCTTAATATCAATCCGGTTCGGAGGTCAAAGATGCCGCTTTCTGAACATGAAAGGGACGTCCTCAGGCAGATGGAGCAGTCGCTTCACGAGGATGATCCGCAATTCGCCGCGCGCATGGAAGGCCAGTCCTGGTCATTGATGCGGCGGGTGGTCCTCGGTGCCCTGTGCGTGGTCTGCGGGTTCCTTGCGGTGATTGCGGGCGCTGTGGTGCAGCTTGTGTACGTGGGCGTCGCCGGTTTTGCCATGATGGTTGCCGGCGGCTATTACGCATCCCTTGGTTTCAGTGCGAGCCGGCTTCCGTTCGGGCGCCCGAGCATGGGCCTGCCGGGCCAGTCGCAACACATCTGACGCTCCTTCACCGATGACATCACGCAGCCCGGTGCCCGCAGCCGCCCCGGATTCCGGCGGATCCCTGCCCGGACGCCGGCTTCTGCGCTGGGCCTGGATCGCCGTTGCCGCCATTCCTGCCGCGTTCGTGGCGGGCATGATCATTGGTGAAGGGCTGCTCACCCTGCAGGGCTACGACGGCGGGGATTCGCTACCGCCGGGCGTCATTGTGAGCGCGGCGGGACCCGCCCTGTTGCTGATCCTGGCCCCGGAGCTGGCTGCGGCCGTCCTCGGGTTCAGGGCGCGTGGCCGCGGCGAGGCGTCAGGGATCATCCCGGCAGTCATTGGCATCGCTGCGGCCGCCTTCACCATCATCACCAACACCCTTCCCCTGTTGCTCCGGCTCGGCTGAAGCCCCCGGCGGGCGGGGGACGTTCTTTCCTAGGACTCAGAGGGCCAGCCAGAAGGGCTGCATCCGAGCGGCCGCGCCCCTAGGGTGGAATGACGACGGCGGCAGGCAGCTACGGACGACCGGCCGCCGACAACTACCCAGAGGAGTTCCTGATGAGAGTTGCTGTGACTGGCGGAAGCGGAAAGCTGGGCAGGAGCGTGGTGCGCCGGCTAACCGAGGACGGCCATGACGTCCTGAACCTGGACCGCACGGGGACCAGGGGCCGCGGCTTCACCGAGGTGGACCTGCGCAACTACGGGCAGGTTTTGGACGTCATCCTGGGCCTCGACGACCGCCACGGGGGCTTTGACGCGATCGTGCACCTCGGAGCCATCCCCGCGCCGGGCCATGCGCCGGATGCGGCCACCTTCGAGAACAATATGCTCGCCACCTACAACGTCTTCCAGGCGGCCCGGCGGGCCGGAATCAAGAAGGTGGTGTACGCCTCCAGCGAGACGGTGCTGGGACTGCCGTTCGACGTCGACCCTCCCTATATCCCGGTGGACGAGGAATATCCGGCCCGCCCGGAAAGCACCTACTCCCTGGTGAAGCACCTGGAGGAGCAGATGGCCATCCAGCTGACCCGCTGGGATCCAAACCTGAGCATCACGGGCCTGCGGTTCTCCAACGTGATGGACCCCGAGGACTACGAGGACTTCCCTTCCTTTGACGCCGATGCCACGTTGCGGAAGTGGAACCTCTGGGGCTACATCGACGGCCGCGACGGTGCGCAGGCGGTGGCCCGCGCACTGGAGAACGGCAAGCCCGGATTCGAAGCGTTCATCATCGCCAACGAGGACACGGTCATGAGCCGATCCAGTGCCAGCCTCGCCGCCGAAGTCTTCCCCGGCGTCAAGGTGGTCAAGGAACTCGGCGAACACGAAACGATGCTGTCCATCGACAAAGCCAAGCGCCTGCTGGGATTCGCTCCCGAGCACACCTGGCGCAGCTACCACTCGAACCGCACCACGCCCACCGAGGACTGAGGAGAACCATGCAGTACCGCACATTAGGCAACAGCGGCGCCGTCGTTTCCAACTACGCGCTGGGAACCATGACCTTCGGCGCTGAAGCCACCGAGGAGACGTCCTTCGCCATCCTGGACGACTACTTCGCCGCAGGCGGCAACTTCATCGATACCGCTGACGTCTACAGCCAAGGGGTGTCCGAACAGATCATCGGCCGCTGGCTTGCCGCCCGCCCCGAGGTCAGGGACCGCGCTGTCCTGGCAACCAAGGGACGCTTCCCCATGGGTCAGGCCCCCAACGACCTCGGAACCTCCCGACGCCATCTCACCCGCGCCCTCGACGACTCGCTGCGCCGCCTCGGCGTCGAACAGATCGACCTGTACCAGATGCACGCGTGGGACCCCATTACGCCGCTGGAGGAGACGCTGCGCTTCCTGCATGACTCCGTCAGCAGCGGAAAGATCGCGTACTACGGCTTCTCCAACTTCCTGGGCTGGCAGCTGACCAAGGCTGTGCACGTCGCCGAGGCGCAAGGCTGGAGCGCGCCGGTGACGCTGCAGCCGCAGTACAGCCTGCTGGTCCGGGAGATTGAGTCGGAGATTGTTCCGGCGTCGCTGGACGCGGGGATCGGCCTGCTCCCGTGGTCCCCGCTTGGCGGCGGCTGGCTCTCCGGGAAGTACAAGCGCGACGAGGCACCGGCGGGGGCCACCCGGCTGGGCGAGAATCCCAAACGCGGCATGGAAGCCTGGCAGGCGCGCAATGACGATCCGCGGACGTGGGAGGTCATCGGAACCGTGGAGAAGATCGCTGCGGACCACGGAGTGAGTCCCTCGCAGGTGGCGCTGGCATGGCTGGCGGACCGCCCCGCGGTGACGTCCGTGATCCTCGGGGCCCGCACCACGGAGCAGCTGGCGGACAACCTCGCCGCTGCGGAGCTTGAACTGACGGAGGAAGAGACCCGGCGGCTGACGGAGGCCAGCCAGCCCCGGGTTGGCGTGTACCCGTACGGTCCGATGGCACAGGAGCAGCGCAGCCGGAAGATCGAAGGCGGCCGCTAGCCGGCGACGGCGGGGCCCCGCCGCTTCGGGGCCCCGCGGGGGGATAGGATCTGTTTACTATTCGCTGGGGGAAGACGGTTAACGTGGCAGGATCGCGGCAGCGGAACGTGGCTATTTTCCTGGACATGGAGAATCTCTTCGGCGGGTACGGGAACGACGTCACATCCGTGCCGCTGGCCACGGTGGTCCGCGCCATTGAAAAGGTCGTGGGGGACACGGGCCTTGGCGGGCGAACGGCGCTGGCGCGGGCATATGCCAACTGGGGACGCCCGGACATGGCCGGGTACCGGAGCCAGCTGCTGGCCCACAACATCAAGCCCGTCCAGATTTTCTCGTTTGACCAGCCCAGCAAGAACGCCGCGGACATCGAGCTGGTGGTCGACGCCCTCGAAGTGGCCGCGGACATGCCATGGATTGAGCTTTTTGTGATCGTCAGCGGCGACGGTGACTTCGTCCCGCTCCTGCGCCGCCTGCATGCGCTGGGAAAGCGGTCACTGGTTGCGACCACCTCCCAGCCGAACGCCGGCGTCGTCAACAAGGTCCTGCAGTCGGTGGCCGACCATTTCCATGTCATCGACATCCCGGCGCCCGCCGTCGTGGTGCCGGTGCCGGCAGTGAAGAAGCCACCGGCGCCCGCCAAGCCGGCGAAAAAGAAAACTTCGCCGCACACCGAACTTGAGCTCTACAAAGCCAGTGTCCACGCTTTCCTCAAGGACGATCCCACCCTCTGGGTGAAGGGCCTGGTCAACGCTCCCCGCCTCGGCCAGCTTCTGCGGGACCGCTGGCCCAACGTCACCTACAAGACCTTCGGCTACAAGACGCTGACGGCATTTGCCGAGCAGGGGTGCGGACTCAAAGTGACCACCGCGCCCGTTGCCAAGGCGGCAACCGCCGGCAAAGCCCTCAGCTGACGGGAACAACCTGGTAGCCGTCGAACTTGGACACCAGTTGCCGGCCGTGATTGCCGTCGAACCGCAGCCACATGACGGCAGAATCATCGGTGGCGTCCTCCACCTCGCCGGTGCGCACCATCCGGCCGTCGATCCGCAGTTCAACACGGCTGCCAATCAGCTGCTGCCAGTCGTCGGCTGTCTCGGGCTCGGGGAGGGAGGCAGTCATTCCAGGTCCTTCTCTGTGATCGCTAACAGTGATGGAATGCTATCCGCGCCGGCACTGTGAAGCAAATCACATTTCCAGTGCGGGCGGGTTCCGCGGGGGCAGCCGGAGGGCCGCCGGCAAGGCCCGAAGAAGCGGCGGAGGCCGACGGTGGCAGTTGCCTGCCGCCGTCGGCCTCTCTTTGTCAGGAGTTCCGGACGGTGCTTGCCTGCCGGGAGCTGGCGGCCACTGCGACCGGGCGGTCCGCGGCGGTCTCCGTGCTTTCTGCAGCGGCCGGAGGCGTGGTCTTCAGCTTGAACCGCGTGCCGAGGGTGCTTCCTCCTCCGCGGCCGCTGCGGTTCTTGTTGAAGATGTCGAAGCCGACAGCGAGGAGAAGGACCAGGCCCTTGATGAGCTGCTGGTAGTCGGTGCCGAGGCCCAGGATGGACATGCCGTTGTTGAGCACGCCCATGATCAGCCCGCCGATCATGGCGCCGGCCACGGTGCCAATGCCGCCCTGCACCGCGGCGCCGCCGATGAACGCCGCGGCGATGGAGTCCAGTTCGAACCCGGTGCCGCCGGCCGGCTGGGCCGAGTTCAGGCGGGCCGTAAACACGAGGCCCGCGAGGGCCGCCAGAACGCCCATGTTGACGAAGAGCCGGAAGGTGACGGCCTTGGTCTTGATGCCGGAGAGCTCCGCTGCATGCAGGTTCCCGCCGATGGCGTAGGTGTGCCGGCCGAAGATGCTGTTGTTCATCAGGGCGGAGTAGATGATCACCAGGGCCGCGAGCACGATCAGGACGATCGGTGTTCCCCGGTAGCTCGCCAGCAGGAAGGTAATGATGAGCATCAGCAGGGCAATGAACGCGGTCTTTACCGCGAACCAGGCCATGGGTTCGTTCTCCAGGTTGAACTTCCGGCGGACGCGGCGCTCCTTGATGGCCTGGAAGAGGATGGCCGCGGTGCCTCCGACGCCGAGGATGACGGTGAGCCATTCGAGGACGGAGGTGCCCCCGCTGATGTCCGGGAGGAAGCCGCCGCCGAGGGCGCGGAGTTCGTCCGGGAACGGGGTGATCTGCTGGTTCTTGAGGGTGATCAGCGTCAGGCCGCGGAAAATCAGCATGCCGGCAAGGGTGACAATGAAGGCCGGAATGCCGACGTAGGCGATCCAGTATCCCTGCCAGGCACCGACGAGTGCGCCGACCAGGAGGCAGGCGGGGATGGCGATCCACCATGCCCAGCCCCAGTGGACGATCATCACGCCGGATACGGCACCGATGAAGCCCGCGATGGAGCCGACGGACAGGTCGATGTGGCCGGCGATGATGACCATCACCATGCCGATGGCCAGGATCAGGATGTAGCTGTTCTGCACCACGAGGTTGGTGACGTTCTGTGGCTGAAGCAGGATGCCGTCGGTGAGGACCTGGAAGAGCAGGACGATCAGGATCAGGGCGACGAAGATGCCGACCTGGCGGAGGCGGCTTGCGAGGAAGCCGAGGGATTCTCGGAGGGCGGACATGGTCGCTATTCCTTCTCTTTGGTCATAAGGTGCATGAGGGTCTCCTGTGAAGCGTCGGCGATGGGCACTTCGCCGGTGATGTGGCCTGCTGACAGCGTGTAGATCCTGTCGCAGATGCCCAGCAGTTCGGGGAGTTCGGAGGAGATCACGATGACCGCCTTACCCTCTGCCGCGAGCTTGGTGATGATGGTGTAGATCTCGAACTTGGCCCCGACGTCGATGCCGCGGGTGGGTTCGTCCAGGATCAGCACGTCGGGGTCGGAGAACATCCACTTGCTCAGCACGACCTTCTGCTGGTTGCCGCCGGACAGCTTGCCGGTGATCGCAGCCACTGACGGTGCCTTGATGTTCATGCTTTGCCGGTAGCTGTTGGCGACGATGGTTTCCTGGTTCTTGTCCACCCAGCCGCGCTTGGCCAGTTTCCGCAGGGCTGCCATGGAGATGTTCCGCTTGATGTCTTCAATGAGGTTCAGGCCGTAGTGCTTGCGGTCCTCGGTTGCGTAGGCGATGCCGTGCTTGATGGCATCCGAGACGGTGGACGTGTTGATCTCCCGGCCATGCTTGTAGACCTTTCCTGACACGGCGGTGCCGTATGTCCGGCCGAAGACGCTCATGGCCAGTTCGGTCCGGCCGGCGCCCATGAGGCCGGCCAGTCCCACCACCTCGCCTTTTCGGACGTTGAGGCTCGCGTTGGTGACCACCATCCGGGAGTGGTCCTGGGGGTGCCGCACCGACCAGTCCTCGATCCGGAGGACTTCCTCGCCGATCTTCGGGTCGCGGTCCGGATAGAGGCTGTCCAGGTCCCGGCCCACCATGCCGCGGATAATCCGCTCCTGGGTAATTTGGCCCTCGTCCAGACGCAGGGTTTCGATGGTCTTGCCGTCGCGGATAATGGTGACCGCATCCGCCACCTTGCGGATCTCGTTGAGTTTGTGGCTGATGATGATGCTGGTGACGCCCTGGCCTTTCAGGTGGAGGATCAGGTCCAGCAGGTGGCCGGAGTCCTCGTCGTTCAGCGCGGCCGTTGGCTCGTCCAGGATGAGGAGTTTGACCTCTTTGGAGAGTGCCTTCGCGATTTCGACGAGCTGCTGCTTCCCGACGCTGATGTGCTGGACAGGCGTGACGGGATTTTCGCTGAGTCCCACGCGGGCCAGCAGCTTGGCGGCTTCGAGGTTTGTTTTGCGCCAGTCCACCCACCCGTTCTTCGTCAGTTCATTGCCGAGGAAGATGTTTTCGGCAATCGAAAGATAGGGGCTCAGGGCCAGCTCCTGGTGGATGATGACGATGCCGCGCTTCTCGCTGTCGCTGATGCTGTTGAACGTGCACGGTTCGTTTTCGAAGAGGATGTCTCCGTCGAATGAGCTGTGCGGGTAGACCCCTGACAGCACTTTCATGAGGGTGGATTTCCCGGCGCCGTTTTCGCCGCAGATGGCATGCACCTCGCCGCGCTTCACATCCAGCGTGACGTTCTGGAGTGCCTTGACGCCCGGAAAGGTCTTGGTGATTCCTCGCATTTGAAGAATGGGTGTGTTCATCGTCAATTCCCACTGACTGGTCGATCCTGGGCCTTCCTGCGGCTGCAGGGGCCTGCCGGAGGGGTGTGGCCGGACCGGTGACGGCCCGGCCACAACCCTCAACGCGGCTACTTGACGTCGGCGTCGGTGTAGTAGCCCGAGTCGATGAGCTCCTTCTTGTAGTTGTCCGCGGTGATGATCACGGACTCCAGCAGGTAGGACGGGACAACCTTGACCTTGTTGTTGTAGGTCTCCGTGTCGTTGACCTCAGGCTCCTTGCCCTTCAGGACGGCGTCGACCATCTTGACGGCCTGGGCGCCAAGCTGGCGGGTGTCCTTGAAGATGGTGGAATACTGCTCGCCGGCCACGATGGACTTCACTGAGCCCTTCTCGGCATCCTGGCCCGTGACGACAGGCAGGCTTCCCTTGGAGTAGCCGCCGGTGCTGGTCAGCGCGGAGATGATGCCGATGGACAGTCCGTCATAGGGGGACAGCACACCGTCCAGCTTGGTGCCGGAGCTGTAGGCGGCGGTGAGGATGTCCTCCATGCGCTTCTGGGCAACGGGCGCCTGCCAGCGGAGGATGGCGGCCTGTTCGAACTTGGTCTGGCCGCTGGGGACCTTGAGCGTGCCGGCATCCAGGAACGGCTTGAGGGTGTCCATGGCCCCGGTCCAGAAGAAGTTGGCGTTGTTGTCGTCGGGGCTGCCGGCGAACAGTTCGACATTGAACGGACCCTTGCCGTCCACCTTCTTGCCGCTGGCATCCACCAGGCCCAGTCCGGTCAGCAGCGAAGTGGCCTGCTGGACGCCCACGGTGTAGTTGTCGAACGTGGTGTAGAAGTCCACGTTGGGGGTGCCGTTGATGAGGCGGTCGTAGGCGATCACCTTGACGTTCTGCTCCTTGGCCTTGGCCAGGACGTCCGTGAGCGTGGTGCCGTCGATTGCGGCGATGATGAGCGATTTGGCGCCCTTGGTGAGCATGTTTTCGATCTGCGAAACCTGGGTGGGGATGTCGTCGTTGGCGAACTGCAGGTCCGTCTTGTATCCCAGTTCCTTCAGGGACTTCTCGACATTTCCGCCATCGGCGATCCAGCGCTCCGAGGTCTGCGTGGGCATGGAGATGCCCACAAGCGCCCCTGAATTATCCGAGCTGGCGCTCGGGGTGGCGGCGCCGCCCCGGCTGCCGCAGCCTGTGGCCCCCACCGTCACTGCGAGGACGACGGCGAACGCGCCCAGGAGTTTCTTGATTCTCACTATGTTCTCCTTCCGCGGACGGCTCGGTCCGCGAACTGGTGCTAAACCGGAAAGCATCTGCGCTTTGCGGCTGTGGGGCCGGCCGGGAGGATCCGGTCGACTGACGAGGCGGCCCGGAGCCCGCTCATCGGAAGTAAATCTCGCCGGACGGAGCGCAAGGCTCCGGCGCCGGCTGGGTGATGATCGAAATCATAGACCGAGTTGTTAGCGCTAACAACTCGTTGAGCTTAGCTCTCGGTGGATCTGTGAGTCAAATCACATTTTTGTCAGCGGGGAGCAGCCCGCGCCGTTGAATTCCCTGATGCGGTCCGGCGGCGGCTCAGACCTCCACGAGGAACTGCGTATGGGCGTACCGGATGCCGTTGATCTGCAGTTCCAGGGCGTGGCTGCCAGGGTGGTGCACGCGGGTGGTCATCTGGCGGAAGGCGTGCCGTTTGGACATCGTCCGGGTTTCGCCGGGGTCCAGGGTCAGGGCTGTCAGTTTGAAGACCTTTTCTGCCTGGGAGCCGTTCGCCTTCATGTAGTGGACGATGTAGTCCACTGCGAGCCTGGCCGGAGCGGCCCCCGTGTTGGAGATCTCGAATTCGAAGGCGAGGTCCGCAGGCAGCGCCACGGTGTCCCGGTCCAGCCTGGGCGGGGACACCGAGAGCGACGCCGGAGCGAACCCCTGGAGGGCGAGGGCGCCAGGGTGGGCCTTCTTGATCAGCGTGCGCAGTCCGTGGCGGACCACCCACGGCGTATTGGCATCCGGTGCTGCTGTCCATGCTGCGGCCGCGGCCACGACTTCCTCAGGAGAGTGGCGCGCCAGGTCATTGAGGTGGTTCGCCACCGAACGGCGAACGTATTCGTGCGGATCCCGGTAGAGGGCGTCGAGGATGGGAATCGTGGCCTCAGGGCGCTGGATCAGGCCCGGGACCCGGACGGCCCAGGGGAGGTACGGGCGGGTCCCCTCGCTGGCGAGCCGGCGCACATGCGCGTCAGGGTGGGCGGTCCAGGTCAGCACGACGGCGAGGGCACGGTCCAGGTCGGCGGCCAGCAGCCGCCGGATGGCGAATTCCCCGGTCAGCCGCGGAGTCAGCTCGGCGAGAAGCTGAAGGCAGTCTTCAAAATCGGCGGATCCGGATGAATCGAGGGCGAGCGTTACTGCTGTTTCCGTCACCGGCCAGATGGTCCAGCCGGTGAAGTCGGGGTCCGTGAGGGCGCGGCGGAAGAGGTGCGCCGCCGTCGGATAGTCCCCGGGATTTCCGTCGGCCGCCAAATCCGCGAGCAGCCCCCGGCTCACGTGGTCGGTCCGTTCCCGGAGGCTGAGGTCCGCGAGCGAGGCCCCGGCAGCTTCGACGCTGGGCCAGGACGTGCCGGGGGCGGCATCCGCGAGTACGCGCAGCAGCCTGCCGACCGCGGCCTGGTCAATAAGTTCGTTCATGGCACCCATGCAGTCAGGCTACCGTTGCAGCCGTCCAGGCCGGGTGCGCCGAGGAGGAAGCGGAACCCGATTCCCGGTTCCGCGAGCCAAAATCGCCGAACCGGGATAATCTCAGCGGACACAAATCTATAAGACTGCATAGGTGGAAGCGGCACATGGCTGAAGATCGATCCCGGAAATCGCCTCACTGGTGGCGGGTTTTCCATGACAAATTCGTCGTCGAAGAACGGTACATGAGCGCTGCGTCCCGTAAGAACCTCTACCGCGTCGCCGTGATCCTGATGATCCTGGGTACCGGACTCTTCCTGTTGACCTTGACGGACGTCCTGGGGCGGGACGGCCTGACCGGTTTGGATGAACCCGCGCGGTCCTGGCTGGTCACCCAGCGGTCGGAGCCGATCACGGCCTTGATGATTTTCCTCGCGATTGTCTTCGGGCCCATTGCCCTGCCGATCATCGTGCTGGTGGTCACCGTGGTGTGGGGCATCGCCGCCAAGCATGCCTGGCGGCCGCTGCTGCTGGCAGGCGCCATGCTCACCGGAGTGGCGCTCGCACAAATCATCGGCCGGTCGGTCGGCCGCCAGCGTCCGCCCCTGGACCTCATGCTTTTCGGCCCCGACGTCACGTTCTCCTTCCCCTCGGGGCATGTACTCGGTGCCTGCGATTTCCTGCTGGTTACCACGTTCCTGATCTTCTCTCGCCGCCAAAGCACATGGCCGGCAGTGGCTGGCTTCGCCGCCGCCGTCTTCGGGATTTTCCTGGCCTCAATCAGCAGGCTCTACCTCGGCTACCACTGGGTCAGTGATGCACTGGCCTCCCTGTTCATTTCCTTCGTGGTCCTGGGCGCCGTCATTGCCCTGGACACGTGGCGAACGGCCCGCATCCCGGGAGAACAAATCACCGGCGAACTGTCCAAGGCCGATACGGCCGAAAGCTAGCCACGGGTGGCCGCCGACGAAGGGGACGTCCGCCGCATCTGCCTGTCGCTGCCCGGCGTCACGGAGCGGCCCAGCTGGAACCAGCCTGCGTGGTTCGCTCGGACCCTGATGGCCAGGATCTGGGAGGACGGCGTCCTCACGGTCAAGACCCGTGAGCGGGAAGCGCTGGCCGGAACTAACCCGGACACGTATTTCTGGACCCCGCACCATGAGCGGTCACCGCAGCTGGTGCTGGTCCGGCTGGACCGGATCGACGTGCAGGAGCTGGCTGAGCTTCTCGAGGAGTCCTACCTGATTGCCGGCGGCCGGCCCTGATCCTCCCTGCCCCGGGGGTCAGCCCCGCTGCCCTGATCCTCCCTGCCCTGAGCCGCGGCTCAGCCCCGCGGCCCAGCCCCGCCGGCCAGCCCTGTTGACCGGTCGCGCAGGCGTGAGCGGGCCCTTTTCAGTTCGACCCTGAGCCTGGTGTTGGCCGCCTCGAGTTCCAGCACCTTGGCCACGCCGGCCAGGTTGAGCCCGTCGTCCAGCAGTTCGCCGATGCGTTTCAGCACGGCGAGGTCCGCGTCGCTGTATTGCCGGGTCCCGCCGGAGGTGCGGTCCGGGGTGAGTAGGCCTTTCCGCTCGTAAAGCCTGATGTTCTGCTGGCCCGTTCCCACCAGGTGGGCCACCACGGAGATCGCGTACAGGCCTGTCTCCGCACTGCGCTCGGCCATGATCCTCCATAGAATTTTCGTGCCGGATGCCCTTGCCACAGTTTCTCACCGGTGCTATAAAAAATCTATACCAGCCACCATAGATATTGGCGGGTAGCTAGAAGGAAATGGAACAACCACAAGGTGAAGGAGTGGGAAATGATGTTGATGCGTACGGACCCGTTCCGTGAACTGGACAGGCTTACCCAGCAGGTGTTTGGAACCGCGGCGCGGCCCGCGGCCATGCCGATGGATGCCTGGCAGGAGGACGGGGAGTTCGTCGTCGCGTTCGATCTGCCGGGAGTCGACGTGGACTCTGTGGACCTCAATGTTGAGCGGAACGTTTTGACTGTGCGGGCTGAACGGCGCGATCAAACCCAGCCCAACGTGGAATTGGTCGTTTCGGAGCGGCCCCGCGGTGTCTTCAGCCGCCAACTGATCCTCGGTGACACCCTCGACACGGAGAACGTCAAGGCCAGCTACGACGCCGGCGTGCTGACCCTCCGCATTCCTGTTGCCGAACAGGCGAAGCCGCGCAAGATCGAAATCGAAACCAAGCACGACAAGATGCACGAGATCAGCACCTAGCCGCTGAACGGGCGTCCGGGGCGGCAGCCGGTCGGTGCCGGCCGCTGCCCCGGCACGCAGCCGCAGCCCCGCGACGAGGCAGGCAGTGTGAACGCGATGACCAACCAGTTGCCTGACTACTACGGCGTACTGAACGTGGCCAGGACGGCCACGCGCCAGGAGATTGCGCGTGCCTACCGGGCCCTGATGCGGCTCCATCATCCCGATCTCGAAGACGGGTCCGGCAAACCGGACTGGTCCGGTGAAGATGCCGGCGCCGCCGTGGCCGGCCGGCGCAGCGGATCCAACAGCGGGCTGCTGGGCATCATGGAAGCCTTCGCAGTGCTGAGTGATGCGAAAACGCGCGCTGAATACGACCGTGCGCTGTCCGTTCCGCATATCACCCGCGACCTTAACCCCGGCGATCTTAGCCGCAGCGGGCCCCGCGAGGTGCCGGTCCGCCGGGTACACACTCCGCAGCCCCCGCTGCTGCGGGTCACACCAGTGCTTTGGGAGCGCGGCCCCTGGCCGGGCACCGGATAAGTAGAAGAGGAGCAGTCCATGAGCGCCTGGCGCCGTTTTGATTCGCATCTGATTCCGGCGTTCCACGAACGCTTCGAGCAACGCTGGGGTGTGGGCACAGCCCCGTTCCTGGATCCCGAGGCCCACGAGGAACCGCTCCCGCGGGCCCAGTGGATCCATCCCGAGACAGGGGCGGCTCTGGCGGTGGTCCCCATCTGGACACCGGATGACAGCCAGCACCGGTCCTTCGGGGTGTTCTACCTCCCGCCGGGCGGCGACATCTGGGTGCTGCGTCCCGGGTTCACCGGTTACCTCGAACCGGCAGCCGATGACACGGAACACCTCATTACCCTTCGCAACGATGCTTTCAAAAAAGCGCTGGCGCATGCCAAGGAATTCCTCTTCGGCTCCGACGCGGCGGTGCACTAAAATCAGTCCACCACCCGAAACTACATAAGGGATCAAGCAGATGAACTACTCCGCCACAGACCTGGCTGCCACGATCCCGCCGTCCTTCACGCTGGGCGTCGCAACGGCCGCCTTCCAAATCGAGGGTGCCTTGGACGAGGACGGCCGCGGACCATCCGGGTGGGATGTGTTTGCGCGGAAACCCGGGGCGATCGTGGACGACCACAGCCCCGTCACGGCCTGTGACCATTACCACCGGATGCCCGAAGACGTCGCGCTGATGAAGGACCTGGGCATCGACTCCTACCGGTTCTCGCTGTCCTGGTCCCGCATCCAGCCCGGCGGCAGCGGCCCGGTCAATCCCAAGGGCCTGGACTTCTACGACCGGCTGCTGGACCAGTTGCTGGCCAGCGGTATTTCCCCGATGGTCACGCTCTACCACTGGGACACACCGCTGCCGCTCGACGAAGCCGGCGGCTGGATGAACCGCGATACGGCCTACCGGCTCGGCGAGTTCGCCTCCATTGCGGCAGCAGCCTTCGGCGACCGGGTAGCCCGGTGGTGTACCGTCAACGAACCTGCCACGGTAACAACCAACGGCTATGCCCTGGGCCTCCACGCGCCCGGCGAAGCGCAGTTGCTCAAGGCGCTGCCCACCGTGCACCACCAGCTCCTCGGCCACGGCCTGGCCATGCAGGCACTGCGTGCCGCCAACGTCCCCGGCGAGGTCGGGATCACCAACGTCTACTCACCCATGATTCCGGCCTCGATCAACCCGCTGGACAAGCTGAGCTCAGCGCTCATGGATGTTTTCCAGAACAGGCTGTTCGCGGATCCCGTCTTGCTCGGGAAGTACCCGGACGTCGTTCGGGCCGCCACGTTCTTCAGTTCGTTCAGCCCCTCCGACGAGGACCTGCAACTGATCTCGCAGCCGTTGGATTTCTACGGGCTCAACTACTACATGCCTACGATGGTCGCCGCCGGGCCCGGCGACGGCGCCGTTCCTCCCGGGATGGCGGAGGCCATGGGGGATGACCTCAGCGGCAGCGCTCCCGGCGCGCCCTTCCACATCACCGAGTTTCCCGACGCCGAGACCACGGCATACGGGTGGCCCATCAGGCCCGACTACATGCCGGTGGCGCTTGCCGAAATGGCCGAACGCTATCCGGACCTGCCGCCGGTCTTCATCACCGAAGGCGGGGCGAGCTTTGAGGACCTGGTGGTGCGGGACAAGGCCGGGGACCGGATTATCATTCCGGACGAGCGCCGCCTGCGCTATCTCGCCGAGCACATTTCCAGCGCGGTGGAGGCCACAAGCCCCGGAGGCCCCGCGGAATCCGTTGACTTGCGCGGCTATTACGTCTGGTCCCTGCTGGACAACTTCGAGTGGTCCGCGGGCTACAAGCAGCCGTTCGGCCTCCTGCATGTCGACTTTGAGACGCTTACCAGGACGCCCAAAGCCTCCTACTACTGGCTCCAGGAGCTGCAGGAAGCCCGCAAGAACGGAGCCGCCGCCGCAGTCGATTCGAGTGCGGCCGGTGAGCCGGAGCCGGTGGCATGACGCCTCACGCGTGGCCGGCCACTGACCGGCCACGCGTTCGCCGGCTACACGATTTTGAGGTCGGCGAGGCCCTTGGTGATGCCTGCGCCGTCGGGGGAGTAGATCCACGGGACCTTTGAGCCCGTGTGGTCACCGTTCTCCGAGTGGCCGCCGGCCAGGACAGACTCGCCCACCGACAGCTGGCGGATGGCGATGGCGGCCACACGGTCGCCGTGATCCCGGGCAAACCTGGAGTAGATCTGCTCGTCGTGCTGGCCGTTGTCGCCGATCAGCAGCCAGCGCATATCGGGGAATTCCTTGGCGAGCCGGTCCAGGTTGCCGTTCTTGTGCTCCTGGCCGCTGCGGAACCAGCGGTCCTGGGTCAGCCCCCAGTCCGTCAGCAGGAGGGGACCGGCGGGGTACATGTTGCGGGTCAGGAACCGTGCCAGCGTGGGTGCGGCATTCCAGGGTCCGGTGGACAGGTAGATCACCGGCGCATCGGGGTGTTCCACCACCAGGCGGTCCATGAGCACCGGCATTCCGGGCGTGGCCATGCGTGCCCTCTCACTGAGCACGAAGGTGTTCCACAGGGCAAGGAACGGCCTGGGCAGTGCAGTGACCATCACGGTGTCGTCGATGTCTGAGACGATGCCGAACTTGGTGTCGGGACCTATCACGATGATGTTCGCCTGCACGGCCTCGGTTCCGACGGCCCGCAGCGTCGCGGTGTGCCAGCCCGGGGAGAGTGCTACCTCCACCACGGTGTCCACGAGGCCGCCGCGGTCCGCCTTGACGCGGGTGGTCACGCCCTCGATTTCGATGTCCACCTCGGTGAACTGCAGCGGGACGCTGGTGAATGCACGCCAGCCGCGGATGTTCTGGTTTCCGTTCTTCGCGGCGTGCTCGGCGCGGCTTCCCGGCTTGGGCTTGGTGGTCAGCACCACCCGGCCGAGGACACGCACCCACGAGGTCGACCCGTACCCTTGGTAGGCGACGGTCTGCGGAACAAAATTCCAGCGCCTGGCCAGCGTGATGCGGACGGTGTTGACCGTGTCCGAGACCTTGTGGGCCGCCCGGAGCGCGTGGGTTCCGGGCAACGATGATTCCTGCGGCGCCAATTCCATGCTTCCACTCTGCCACAACGGCGCCCGTCGGCACCGGCGTGCTGGTACTAAGGCGCCGCACCGTAACAAGCCGCACCGTACAAGCTGTACCGGGCGTCAGCCTTCCCCGAGGAGCCACCGCAAGGTGTCGGCGTTCCGCACGGCGTTGCCGCCGCCGTCGTTATTGAAATAGGCAAACACGTCCCTGCCCTGGCCTTTCCACTCCCGGATCCGTTCAGCCCACCATCGGAGGTCCTCCTCCGAATACGAACCCCCGTAGAGGTACTCGTGGTCCGGCCCGTGCAGGCGGACGTACACGAACGGCGCCGTGGCCCGCAGGATGCAGGGCAGGTTGGCGCCGCTCATGATGCAATAGGCGGCTCCGTGGCGCTCCAGCAGCGCATACACCTCGGGGTGGTCCCAGCTGGTGTGGCGGAATTCCACTGCCACGCGCACCCACCACGGCAGGGCCGCCAGGAAGTAGTCAAGACGGGCGTCGTCGCGGCCCAGGCCCGGCGGAAGCTGGACCAGCAGTACCGCCCGCTTGTCGCCCAGCTCATGCCAGCACCTGGTGATGCGCTCCACCCACGCGTCGGGCCCATAGAGCTTCTTCGCATGGGTGAGCCCGCGCGGGGCCTTGACGGACATCATGAAGCCCTCCGGAAGGCGCCGGCGCCAGCTGGCGAAGGATGATTCCCGGGGCCAGCGGTAGAAGCTTGCGTTCAGCTCCACCGTGCCGAACCGCGCCACGTAGTGGGCCAGCCGGTCGCGCGCCGGAAGTCCCGGCGGGTAGAGCACGTTCTCCCAATGGTCGTAGCTCCAGCCGGACGTCCCGATATGGATCCCCATGGTGTCCTTGGACCTCAGTCAGTCCGCGCCGGGCCCGGACCGCGCCGGGAGCGTTCCCTGCCAGGAGCAGACCCGCCGGGAGTTTCCGAAGTTCCGTTGCAGCATGCCTTGGATAGTAGTCGGCCCGGAGCGGTTGTGGCACTGTAAGGACCATGGCACGCATAGAGGACTACGCCGTGGTGGGCGATCTGCACACGGCTGCCCTGATCAGCACCGGGGGCTCCATCGACTGGCTGTGCCTGCCGAGGTTTGATTCGCCGGCCTGCTTCAACGCCCTGCTGGACACGCCGAGGGCCGGGCGGTGGCTGTTGGCGCCTGCCGACGGCGGGGAATGCACCCGCCGCCACTACCGAAAGGGGACCCTCATCCTGGAAACGGAGTGGGAAACTCCCGGTGGCAAGGTCAAGGTCATCGACTTCATGCCGCCGCGCGACAGTGTGGCGGACATTGTGCGGATCGTCGTCGGCGTCCGCGGTTCGGTGCGGATGCGCGGCGAACTCACGCTGCGGTTCGACTACGGCCACATCGTGCCGTGGGTCCGGCACGACAACCACGGCATCCACGCCATCGCCGGCCCGGATGCAGCCTACCTGGTCACCGAAGCCCCGCTGCGGGGCGAACGCATGCACACTGTCAGCGACTTCACGGTCCACGCAGGCGAGCGGATTCCTTTCGTACTGACCTGGACCCCGAGCCACCTGCCCCGGCCCCGGTCCATCGACCCGGAGGCATACCTGGACTCAACGGAGTCCTTCTGGCGCGAATGGTCCGCCAAGTGCAAGATCACCGGACCGTACCGGGAGGCCATCCAGCGCTCGCTGATCACCCTGAAAGCCCTGACCTACGCCCCGACCGGAGGCATTGTGGCGGCGGTGACCACGTCCCTGCCCGAACAGCTGGGCGGCCCGCGCAACTGGGATTACCGCTACTGCTGGCTGCGGGACGCCACGCTGACGCTGCAGGCGCTGCTGGCCGCCGGCTACACCGACGAAGCCGCCTCCTGGCGGGACTGGCTGCTGCGGGCAGTGGCCGGGGACCCGGCGGACCTGCAGATCATGTACGGCATCCACGGCGAGCGGCGGCTGCCGGAGATGGAGCTGCCGTGGCTCGAGGGATATGAAAAATCAGCACCCGTCCGGATCGGCAACGGAGCCGCGCGCCAGCTCCAGCTGGACGTCTGGGGCGAGGTGCTGGACTGCCTGGCCCTGACCCGGCACTCGCTGCTGAAGCACAGCGACGAAGCCTGGGACGTCCAGGTTGCCCTCATGGAACACCTCGAAGGTGCCTGGCAGCAGCCGGACAACGGCTTGTGGGAAATGCGTGGCCCGCGGCGCCATTTCACGCACTCCAAGGTGATGGCCTGGGTCGCCGCGGACCGGATGGTCAAGGGCGTGCGGGACTTCGGCCTGGTGGGGCCCGCGGACCGCTGGGAAGCCCTGCGCGACAGGATCCATGCCGACGTCATGGCGAACGGCTTCGACGCGGAGCGCAACACCTTTGTCCAGTCCTATGGGCGCCCGGAGCTGGACGCGAGCCTGCTGCTGATTCCGCGCGTCGGCTTCCTGCCGCCGGATGACCCCAGGGTGCTGGGCACCGTCGAGGCGGTGCAGCGCGAACTCACCCACGACGGCTTCGTGCTGCGGTACCGCCCGGAAGAAGCGGACGACGGGCTGCCCGGTGACGAAGGCGTCTTCCTGGCCTGTTCCTTCTGGCTGGTGGAAGCACTCATCGGCGTGGGCCGGCGCCGCGAAGCCAAGGAGCTTTTTGAACGGCTCCTGGCACTGCGCAACGATGTGGGCCTCCTGAGCGAGGAGTGGGGCGTGGAGTCGGGCCGACAGCTGGGGAACACGCCGCAGGCATTCAGTCACTTCGCGCTGGTTATGAGCGCCATGGAGCTCTACGAGGACAGTGTCCAGCGCAGCGACGCCCCCGTGCACGGGCACTGACCTCCGCCCCCGGCCGGTCACATTTGGTTCAGCTGGGGGCAGCTGCCGGCTGCATGGTTCCATGGTCACGGAACCTATTGGAACAGGCACGAAGGAGTGTGGACCGGTGAAATTTGCGCGTCTCGGAGATCCGGGCAGGGAACAGCCGGCCGTTCAGCCGGAGGGCCCTGAATCCAACGGAAAGTGGTATTCGCTCGCCGGCGTTGCCGCTGACATCGACGGTGCGTTCCTGGAAGCCGGAGGCGTCGCCCGGGTCCGCGATGCCCTTGCGGCCGGGAGCCTGGCTGAAATCCCCGACGCCGGTACGCTGCGCTTCGGCGCACCGCTGGCCCGGCCGGGGGCCGTCGTGGGGATCGGCCTGAACTACGCCGGTCATGCCGCGGAGTCCGCGGCGGCCGTCCCGGAGGTTCCGGTGGTGTTCCTGAAGCCCAGCAACACCGTGGCCGGTCCGTTCGACGACGCCCCCATCCCGCCGCTGTCCCGCAAGTACGACTGGGAAGTGGAGTTGGCTGTTGTGATCGGGCGCCGGGCCTCCTACCTGGCCTCGACGGACGAAGCCGCGGAATGTGTGGCGGGTTACGTGGTCGCCAACGACCTGTCGGAGCGGGAATACCAGCTGCCCGGCGCCGCAGGACAGTGGGTGAAGGGAAAGTCGCTCCCCGGCTCCACTCCGCTGGGCCCGTGGTTTGTACCGGCCGGCGCCCTGGATGCATCGGCGCTGCGGCTGCAGACCTGGGTGAATGGCGAAGTGCGCCAGGACTCGTCCACGGCGGACCTGATCTTCGACGTCCCGGCCGTGGTGCACCACCTGAGCCAGTTCATGGTGCTGGAGGCCGGCGATGTCATCCTGACCGGCACCCCCGAGGGAGTGGCCCTCTCCGGGCGCTTCCCCTACCTGCAAGACGGCGACGTCCTGGAACTCGAAGTCGAGGGACTGGGCCGCCAGCGCCAGGTTCTTCGCCGGACCCCGGCCGTCTGACGGCCAAGCCGGAACCCCTCGCCAAGGGCGCCGGCTTGTGGCACGCTGGGCCGTATCCAACAGATTCCGGGCCCGAGGAGAGTGCCATGTTCAAGCCAAAGGACGCCTTTTCCAGCTTCAGCGTTGATGATCTGGAAAAGGCCAGGACGTTTTACGGCGAGACACTGGGACTGGACGTCTCCGACGGCGGGATGGGAACCCTCCAGGTGCAGCTCCCGTCGGGTTCCCGGGTCATGATCTACCCGAAGGACAACCACGAGGCCGCGACCTTCACGGTGCTGAACCTTGTCGCCGAGGATGTGGAACAGGCCGTGGACGAGTTGAACGGCCTGGGCGTCCAAACCAAAATCTACGATGACCCTGCCATGCCCACTGATGCCAAGGGGATCATGAAGGAGGGCGGGATGGCGATTGCGTGGTTCAAGGACCCGGCCGGCAACGTGCTCTCGGTGGTCAGCGCCTGACCAGGCCGTGCCTGACCAGGCCGTGCCTGAACAGGACAGCAGGTCTTCCGTTACCCGCGGAGGTAAGTATACTTACTAATACCTCAGGTTGGGGTTGAAGCGGAGGAACTGCAATGGCTGGACATTTCGAACTGGTTGATGCGCCCGACGGCGGATACCGCGTCAAGCTCATTGACGGAAACGGAACGCTGATGGCGATCTCAGTGACCTTCCCCACCAAGCGTGCCGCAGCGGCCGGCGTGGCCAAGGCCCGCGAAATCGCAGGCACCGGGCTGATCCGGGACCTCAGCGAGAGCCAGGACTCCGAACCGTTGAAGCAACCGCCTGTGCGGCAGCACGTCAAGGCGCCGAAGAACATCGGCGTGCTGGGGTCCGGCAGGCCAACGGGGGCCACGGGTATCAAACGTGCCCGCACGCACTACTGAAACAGGGCAGGCCATGTCACCCAACACGTATGTCGCCTAACGGCTATGACGCCTAGCGGGCCGGGCGGCCGGAAGCACGGCGTTCTGTTCGACGTCGACGGGACCCTGGTTGATTCCTGCTACCTGCATACGTTCGCCTGGTGGCAGGCGTTCCGGGAGGCGGGGCTAGACGTCCCGATGTCGGCCATCCACCGCTCCGTAGGCATGGGTGGTGCGGAACTGCTGGACCACCTCCTGCCGGCAGGCCGCGACAAATCGGGCGACGCCTCCATCAAGTCCTCCCACGGCGCGATTTTCGCCACCTTCTGGCCCGCGCTCCGTCCGCTGGACGGGGCGCGGGACCTCCTGGCCCAGTGCTATGAGAGCGGATTCGCCGTGGCGCTGGCGTCCTCCGCGCGGAAGCAGGACCTTGACGCCCTGCGGTCAACATTGCGGGCCGATTCCTATCTGCACGCCGCGACCTGTGCCAACGATGCCAAGGCCGGGAAACCCGCTCCGGACATCCTCCAGGCAGCCCTGGATGCGGTGGGCCTGCAGGCAGGTGACGTGGTCTACGTGGGAGATGCCGTCTGGGACGTCTACGCCGCCGGCCGGCTTGGCATTCCCACCATCGGGCTCACGTGCGGCGGAACCTCTGCCGCCGAACTGCTGGAGGCCGGCGCCGTGGAAACATACGAGAATCCACGGGATCTCCTGGCGAACCTGCGCGACAGCGCTATTGGCAGGCTCGCCAGGAGCTCCTAACGATCAGGGAAGCCCCTTAGCGACGGGAGGCCTTAGGCATCTGCGATGGCGCCCTTGTTCCAGGAGACCGCGACGCTGACCGAACCGTCGTCGTCCCGTTCAACTTCGGTGATGACATCGGCGGGCCCTGCCCCCATTTCCATCAGCTTGGCGCGGTACGACGTGACCAGTTCTTCAAGGCTGGATTCCGTCCACTCGCCGGGACGCATGCGCGTTGAAATCTCCACCGGCTCTGGTTGATACAGCGTCATTTCGTTGCCTTTCCTCGATGCTCGGATTCTTCAACGCTAGGGTCCGCGGCGTCAGCATGCAAGGGAATTGCTCAGTGTGCTTAGCTTGTCGCCGCCCTCGCCGTGCTGGCGGCGCCGGTCCCACGGAGCGAGTCCTAACAGCTTGAGTTGAGGGCTTCCTCCAGGACGTCGACGAGGTCCTCCGCCAATCCGTTGCCTTTTAGGCTGAAGGGCTGCGGCGGGGCAGCCAGGGAGACCGATGCCTGCCGGGTTCCGTCGGCGCTGGACATCGAAATAGTGCCGTAGCCGGCTGAATCACCGGCGCGGCCGTAGTAAAAGTTGTTGGTGCAGGTGTCGTTCCAGCGCTGGATCCCCATCCCGTACCGGGCGTAAGGCGGGGTCTGCATGTCCGTGACCATGGACCGCGGGATCAGGCGGCCCTCGAGCAGCGCGGCGTAGAAGGTGTTCAGGTCGGCGACTGTGGACACCAGGCCCACGGCAGGGTCGCCTGCGCGGACTGCGGGGTAGCTGACATCGAGGCGCTCGCCGGAACTGGTGACGTAGCCGTGGACCAGTGCGGGAGGTGCGGGGCCGCGTTCGGTCATCCGCGTGGCGGTGAGGCCGAGCGGTTCCGTCACGTCGGATCGCAGGACGTCGCTAATCGGCAACCCTCGAAGCCGTTCCACGATCATGCCCAGCACGACGTAGTCCGAACCCGAGTACTCGTAACCCTGCGCCAGCCGCGGCTCCCACTTGCGGGTCGCGGCCAGGGTGAGGAGCTCCCGGTGGCTGCGGCCGGCGGCCAGCACCTCGCCCAGGCTACCCTGCTGAAGCAGCGGGACGAGGTAGTCCGGCATCCCGGACTCGTGCTGCAGGAGCCGCCGAACCGTGACCGGCCCCGGCGGGTGCATGATGCTCTCGAAGTCCGGCAAATGCCGGCTGACAGGGTCCTCAAGGCCCAGCCTGCCTTCAACCGCGAGTTTGAGCACGGACACTGCAATGAAGGACTCGGTGACCCGTCCGACGGGCACGGGATCGTCAACCTCCAGCGGTTCCCTGCCTTCGAGGCTTCTCACCCCGGAAGCGCGTGACCATTCTTCACCCCGCACTTTGGCCTGCATCAGGACGGCGGGGGCGCCGTCGTCGAGCATTTCGTTGCCAAACTCTTCCAGCGCTGCCGCCAGCCGTGCCAGCGACGAGGGCTGCTCCGGCGGTTCCGGAGCCGCAGTGCAGCCGCCCAGTGCGGCGACCAGCACGGCGACGGTCGCCGCGGCCGCGGTCCGGAACGGCAGTGCGCGAATCCGTGCCACGGAACTCATGTTCCTCAGGGCTTTCAGACGCGTCAATAGCCGTCGGCCGCGGCCGCGAAGCCGGTCAGGTCAGGCGGATCTGGCGGTTCATGTCCTTGTACAGCAGGTAGCGGAACTCGCCCGGGCCGCCGGCGTAGCAGGCCTGCGGGCAGAAGGCGCGCAGCCACATGAAGTCGCCGGCCTCCACCTCAACCCAGTCGTTGTTGAGCAGATACATGGCCTTGCCTTCGAGGACATACAGGCCGTGCTCCATGACGTGGGTCTCCGGGAACGGGATGACCCCGCCCGGCTGGAACGTCACGATGTTCACCTGCATGTCGTGGGCCAGGTCGCTGGAATCCGTGAAGCGGGTGGTCTTCCAGGCGCCGTTGGTATCCGGCATGGCGGTGGGTTCCACTTCGGCGTCACTGGTGACGAAGGACTTTGCCTCGTAGCCCTCAAGGCGCTCGTAGGCCTTGCGGATCCACTGGAAGGAGACAATGTCATCCGAGACGTTCTCCAGGCCCCAGGCGGATCCGGCGGCCAGGTAGGCGTAGCCGCCTTCCTCAAGCTGGTGGAGTTCGCCGTCGAGGGTCAGGTTGACCTTGCCCTTGGTGACGAAAACGACGCCTTCGACGCCGGGCTCAAACTCGGCCTTGGGAGCGCCGCCGCCGGGGCCGATCTCCACGATGAGCTGCGAGAACGTGGTGGCAAACCCGGCAATCGGGCGGGCCAGGATCCAGGAGCGCGTGTTGGAGAACCCCGGCAGGGTGCTGGTCACGATGTCGGTCATGACGCCCTTGGGGATGACCGTGTAGGCCTCCGTGACGATGGCCCGTTCCGTGGTGAGGTGGGTCTGCGGCGGCAGGCCGCCCTGGGGGTAGTAATACTTTCCCATCATTGGATCCTTACTTCGAAGTGGAGTGGGCCAGCCGCGGGTGCGCAAGGCCGGTCAACTGGGGGATTCCGACGCCGGCAAGCGCCTGGACGTCTTCGGCGCCGACGGCTCCGCACTGGACGCCGCGCAGCACGAACGCGGCCAGCGCGCGGGCGGTGGCGGGTTCGTCCATGACTCCGCCCTCGGTCCGGTCCACGTAGTTGCGCAGCCGTGCCGCCGCGGCGGGCAGGCCCTGGCGGTAGAAAGCATAGGTGGCCGCGAAGCGGCTGGGCAGCTGGGCCGGGTGCAGGTCCCAGCCCTGGTAGTAGCCGCGCTCCAGGGAGCGCCGCACCAGCCGGCCGTGCAGCTGCCACGCGTTTTCGACGTTGTCGCCCACGGGGATGATGTTGGTGGAGCCGTCCGACAAGCGGATGCCCGTCCCGGCCACCGCCAGCTGCATGACTTCCTTGGCGAAGTCCGCCACCGGATGTTCCATGGACTGGTATTCCGCGGAGATCTGCAACGAGGCGGAGTAGTCGTACGTGCCGTAGTGCAGGCCGCTGATCCGTCCCGGGACCGCGTGCGGCAGCTGCGCCACCGGCGATGTTCCTTCCGGGCCGAGGATGAGCTGCGGCGTTTCCACCTGCACCTCGAACCGCAGCCGGCCGGCGGGCAGCGAGTGCGCTTCCTCCAGCCGGGACACGGCGAAGTCCATGGCCTTCACCTGCGCCACGGTGGTGACTTTGGGAAGGGTGAGGATCAGGCCCTGCGGCAGCTCGCCCGCTGCGGCCAGTCCGGAGACGAACAGGTCCAGGGTGCGCAGGCCGCGGGCACGGGTGGCCGCCTCGAAGCACTTGAACCGGATGCCGATGAACGGGGGCGCTGAGCCGGCCGCGACTGCCGCGGCCACGGCGGAAGCCGCCGCAACAGCGGCCGCGTCCTCGGCGTCGTCGCCCCTCTCCCCGAAACCGTCTTCGAAGTCCAGGCGCAGGTCCTCAACCGGTTCGCTTTCCAGTTTCGCCTGGACTCGCGCGGCCACGGCTTCGGCAAGTTCGGCGTCCTGGCCGAGCAGGTGGCCCAGACGGGCCAGGCCGCCGTGGGCTTCCGCCGCGGCCAGTGCCGTAGCCCCCCACTCAGCGGAGAACGACGGCGTGAAACGGTCCGCCGGTACATACACGGTATGTACCGGCTGGCGGGTGCCGTCGTCGCCCGGGTAGTTGCGCTCCAGCAGCCGGTCGGTGTCGGCCAGCTGTGCGTCGATCTGCGCGAGATCGTGCGCGCTGAGGGAGCCGGAGGGTACCGCCATGCCTCAGCCCACCAGTTCGTAGGCCGGAGTGGTGAGGAAGTCGGTGTAATCCTCGGACAGGCAGATGTCCCCGATCAGGTCGCTGGCCGGCTTGTAGTACTTGACGAATGACTCCTCGCCCACTTCGCCGCGGAGCTTTTCGGTCTCCTCGGCCAGGATGGTGCTGACCAGTTCACGTGTGACCGCGTTTCCGGTATCGGCCAGGACCACGCTGTTGCGGATCTGCTGCCAGACCTGCGAACGGGAGATTTCGGCCGTGGCGGCGTCCTCCATCAGGTTGTGGATGGCCACCGCGCCGTTGCCGGAGATCCACACGGCCGTGTATGCGACCGCGACGTAGAGGTTCAGGCGAAGCCCGGCCTCGGTGACCTTGCCGTCGGCCGAGGCGATGTCCAGGAGCTGGTCCGCCGTGACGCTGACCTCCGGGCGCTGCTTGTCCAGCTGGTTGGGCCGCTCGCCCAGGACGGAATCGAACACTTCCTGGCAGACCGGCACCAGGTCCGGGTGGGCCACCCAGGAGCCGTCGAAGCCGTCGTTGGCCTCGCGCGTCTTGTCCGCACGGACCTTCTCGAACGCCTGGGCGGTGACCTCGGGCTGCTTGCGGTTGGGGATGACGGCCGCCATGCCGCCCATGGCAAAGGCGCCGCGGTGGTGGCACGTCTTGACCAGCAGCTCCGTGTAGGCGCGCATGAACGGTGCCGTCATGGCCACGGTGGCGCGGTCCGGCAGCACAAAGCTGGCGCCGGCGTCGCGGAAGTACTTGATGATGCTGAACAGGTAGTCCCAGCGGCCGGCGTTAAGCCCTGCGGCGTGGTCGCGGAGCTCGTACAGGATCTCGTCCATCTCGAAAGCTGCCGGGATGGTCTCAATCAGCACGGTGGCCTTGATGGTGCCCTGCGGGATGCCCAGGAAGTCCTGCGCGAAGACGAACACCTCGTTCCAGAGCCTGGCCTCGAGGTGGCTCTCCATCTTCGGCAGGTAGTAGTACGGGCCCTGGCCGTTGAGGAGGAGCTGCTTGGCGGTGTGGAAGAAGTGCAGGCCGAAGTCCACCAGCGCACCCACGGTGTGTTCGCCGTCGAGCAGGAGGTGGCGCTCATCCATGTGCCAGCCGCGGGGACGGGCCACCACGACGGCGAGCGGCGCGTCGGTGCGGAGCCGGTATTCCTTGCCCTCGGGGGAGGTGTAGCTCAGGGTCCCCGCGGCGGCATCGCGGAGGTTCAGGATCGCGTCGATGACGTTGGCCCAGGTGGGGGTGCTGGCGTCCTCGAGGTCGGCCAGCCACACCTTGGCACCGGAGTTGAGGGCGTTGATGGCCATCTTGGCCGGCGAGGCAGGGCCGGTCATTTCCACGCGGCGGTCCTGCAGCGCGGCCGGTGCCGGCGCCACCTTCCAGTCGCCCGCGCGGACATCCTTGGTTTCGGGCAGGAAATCAAGCTTTCCGGTCCGGGCCACCTGCTCGCGCTTGGCCACGCGGGCTTTGAGGAGTTCGGCGCGGGTGCCCGCAAACCGCTTGTGGAGCTCCTCGACGAAGGCCAGGGCCTTCGGGGTGAGGATTTCCTCTGCTCGTGCAATCGGCTGCGGGTCTGTGACTGAGAGAGCCATTGTCCGGGTCCTTTCTGGGCTGCGAATCAGGCGTTGGCGGGTTCTAGGGCTGCGTTTGCTGCGGCTGACGGGGCTGCGGCGGCCTTGGCTGCGTGCGCCGCGTTGGCTACAGCCGTGGCCACGTCGGCGGCAACGTGCGGGTCGAAAACGCTGGGGATGATGTAGCTGGCATTGAGTTCGTCGTCAGCCACGCGGTTGGCGATGGCTTCGGCTGCGGCCACCAGCATGTCCGGCGTGATGTCCGAGGCGCCGGCGTCGAGCAGCCCGCGGAAGAAGCCCGGGAATGCCAGGACGTTGTTGATCTGGTTGGGGAAGTCGCTGCGCCCCGTAGCCACCACTGCCGCATGCTTCGACGCTACCACCGGGTCGATTTCCGGGGTGGGGTTGGCCATGGCGAAAACGATCGCATCCTTGGCCATGGCGGCCACCTGCTCCTCGCCGATGACGTGCGGGGCGCTGACGCCGATGAAGACGTCCGCCCCGACGAGTGCCTCGTGCAGCGTGCCGGAGAAGCCTTCTTCGTTGGTGTTGGCCGCGATCCAGCTGCGGTGTTCGTCGCTGTATTCCTCGCCGGAGTGGATGGCTCCGGAGCGGCCGGCGGCGACGATGTGCTGGGCGCCCTGGGCCTTGAGGAGCTGGATGATGGCCGAGCCTGCGGCGCCGACACCGGACACCACGATCCTGACGTCGGCGAGCTTCTTGCCCACCACGCGGAGGGCGTTGACGAGTGCGGCCAGGGTGACGATTGCCGTGCCGTGCTGGTCGTCGTGGAACACCGGGATGTCCAGTTCCTCGCGGAGGCGGTTTTCGATCTCGAAGCAGCGCGGGGCGGCGATGTCTTCGAGGTTGATGCCGCCGTAGACCGGGGCCATGGCCTTGGCGATCATAATGATTTCTTCGGTGTCCTGGGTGTCGAGGCAGACCGGCCAGGCATCAACGTTGGCGAACTGTTTGAACAGGGCGGCCTTGCCTTCCATGACGGGCAGGGCAGCGGCCGGGCCAATGTTCCCCAGGCCAAGGACGGCCGACCCGTCGGTAAGGACGGCGATGGTGTTGCGCTTGACCGTCAGGTTGCGGGCCGCTGAGGGGTCCTCCGCGATGGCCAGGCAGACGCGGGCGACGCCGGGGGTGTAGGCGCGGGAGAGGTCGTCGCGGTTGCGGAGGGCAACCTTCGGGACAACCTCGAGCTTGCCGCCGAGGTGCATCAGGAAGGTGCGGTCGGAGACGTGCTGGACCGTGACGCCGTCGAGTGCGTTCAGGGCATCCTTGACGCGGGCGGCATGTTCGTCGTCGGTGGTGTTGCAGGTGACGTCCACAACCAGGGTCTCGTGGTGGGACTCGGTGACGTCCAGGGCGGTGATGGCTGCGCCGGCAGCTCCGACGGCGGCGGCCAGTTCGCTGGTCGCAGTGAAGCTGGACGGCGCCTCAACGCGCAGGGTGATCGAATTTCCGGGGCTCGGGTTCGCCATTGAATGTTCCTCCTCGTCGGGCCCGGACGCTGAGTGCCTCCGGGCGTACTGCTCAATCAGATGTTTTCGTATTATGGATATTATTATCTACTTTGTGGAAACACAAGCCCTGAAGGTGCATCGACGGAGCCTTGCGCGTGCTGTATCTTGGGTCTTCTAAGCAATTTTTTTCACGATGTGGATAAGAGTTGTCGGAACCGATACCGCAGGAGACCACGGTTATGGCTGAAAAAGCCCCGGGAGGCGTGCAGTCCGTTGAGCGCGTCTTCGAACTTTTGGAACTGATCACTGATGCCGGCGGAGACGTCACGCTCAGCGAGCTCTCGTCCTCCACTGACCTGCCGCTTCCCACCATCCACCGCCTGCTGCGCACGCTGGTCACCCTGGGCTACATCCGCCAGCTGCCCAACCGCCGCTACGCCCTCGGCCCGCGGCTCATCCGGCTCGGCGAAGGCGCCAACAAGCAGCTCGGCGCACTCGCCCGTCCGCAGCTCAAGTCCCTCGTGGACCGGCTGGGGGAGACGTCCAACATGGCGGTGCTGGACTCGGACATGGTCATATACGTGGCCCAGGTGCCGTCCCTGCACTCCATGCGCATGTTCACCGAGGTGGGCCGCCGCGCCCACACCCACGCCACCGGCGTGGGCAAGGCGATCCTGGCCCAGCTGGATGACGAGACCGTCCGCGGGATCGTCCAGCGCAGCGGCATGCCGACGCCCACCCCCAAGAGCATCGGCGACATCGACTCCCTGCTCCTGGACCTGAAGCTCATCCGTGAACGCGGCTACTCCATCGATGAGGAGGAGCAGGAGATCGGCGTCCGCTGCTTTGCGATGGCAGTCCCCAACGCGCCGACGCCCACGGCCATTTCCGTGTCCGGGCCGGTGTCCCGCGTGGACCAGTCCTTCGCCGAACGCGCCGTGCCGCTGCTGCGCGAAGCAGCCCAGGCGATCTCGGACGAGCTCAACCAAAACTGACCCCCGCCGTCGTACTTCCAGCGCGAACGGACACTTAAGCCCCCTCCTCCCAGCGCGAACGGACACTTGCGGCCCGTCTTCCTGACGGAAGGGGGCCGCAAGTGTCCGTTCGCGCTTGGACAACGTGAGGGTTCAGGATTCGGGGTTCGACGGCGGCGGGTGCTAAGCCAGCGTGCCGTCGCTGACCGCGCCGCTGTCCACGCCGGCGGGCTCGAGCGAGATCATCGGGGACTTGCGCTCCAGCGCCCTGAAGACGAGGAAGCCGAGCGCGCAGCCGAGGAACCAGCTGTAGTTGCCGATCCAGGTCGCGTTCACTGCGGTGGCACCGGTGTCGAGCAGGATCTTGGGGATCACCACGGACGCGATGGAGATGGCGCCGCTGATGGCCACCGCCTTGACCGCGTTCGGGTTGTAGCCGTTCCGGAACCAGTACCGGCCGGTGGTCTTCAGCGTGTACATGTCGTCCACCCAGACCTTCTGCCGGCTCACCACGTAGTACCCGGCGATCAGGATGCCGAAGAGCGGGCCGATCAGGGCGCCCAGGACGCCGAGGGTGTAGTGGATGGCGTCGTTGTTGGAGTACCAGTTCCACGGGGTCAGGATGACGGAGCCGACGGCGGCAATCATGCCGCCTGCGCGCCAGCTGATTTTCTGCGGGCTGACGTTGGAGAAGTCGAACGCGGGCGAGATGAAGTTGGCCACGATGTTGATGCCCACGGTGGCGATGACGAAGGTCAGTCCGCCCAGCAGCACCGCGAAGACGGTGTCGATTTCCTGGACCGTCTTGACCGGGTCCGTGATGAGGCGCCCGAACACCGGGATGGTGGCCGACGCCGTGATGACGGTCAGGAGCGAGAAGAACAGGAAGTTCACCGGCAGCCCCAGGAGGTTGCCCTTTTTGACCGCCTTGTAGCTCTTGCCGTAGCGGGCGAAGTCGCCGAAGTTGAGCATCGGGCCGGAGAAGTAGGAGACCACCAGGGCGATCGCGGAGATCATCACGGGGATGGAGGCGGCAAAGTCCAGGGGCGGACCGCTGGAAAGATTCAGGCTGATGTTGCCGATGCCGGCCTTGGACACCAGGTAGATGGCCAGGACCAGCATCACCACGTAGACGGCGGGACCGGCGAAGTCGATGAATTTGCGGATGCTTTCCATGCCGTTCCAGAACAGCGCAGCCTGGGCCACCCAGAGGATGCCGTAGCAGATCCAGCCCAGGGCGGAGAGTCCCAGGAAGCCGTTCTGTTCGACGTCGTACAGCGGTGCCATGCCGGGGAAGAACTTGAGGAAGACAATCACCAGGGCCTCGGAGGCAAGGAACGTCTGGACGCCGTACCAGGCAACCGCGATCAGTCCCCGGATGATGGCCGGGATGTTGGCGCCCTTGACGCCGAAGACGGCCCGGTTGATGACCGGGTACGGGACGCCGGTCAGCTGGCTGGGCTTGGCCACGAGGTTGCAGAAGATGTTGACGATCACAATGCCCGCCAGCAGTGCCACGAGGACCTGCCAGCTGGCCAGGCCCAGGGCGAAGAGGCTGCCTGCCGTGACGTAGCCGCCGATGCTGTGGACGTCTGACATCCAGAACGCGAACAGGTTGTAGCTGGTCCAGCGCTGGTTCTTCAGCGGGACCAGGTCCTCGTTGCTGAGCCGGGGATCGTAGTCGGGGAGCTGGCCGGTGCGGGCGGGCGCTTCAACCCGGGGTGCGGCCATCGCGGAGTCTGTCATGGTTTCCTCTGAAAGATTGGGACAGCCGCCGATCCGGCCGTTTCACGCTTTCAATTAGATGGAACCAATGTTTCAGTGCTGTTTCTGGTGCAACAATTCCTGTTTACGTCGCCTCTTGGCCTCGACCTACTTCGCTTCGATCTCGCCCAGGGCGTCGAACTGGGCCGTGACCTCGCGGACGCGCTCGCGGCCGGGACGTCCCGAGGCTATGAGGACGCCGTTCGCGAGGACGCTGACCAGGCTCATGGCAGCGGCGTAGCTGTCAAAGGCCTGCGCGCCGTCCACCGGGCACTCGAGCCACAGCGTGGCGTCCGCGGCCAGCCGGCGCGCGCTCGGGTCCCCGATCAGAACCGTGGTTGCCCCGGTGGCGGACGCTGCCTGGAGGACTTTACTGAACCCGGCAGGCCGCCGTCGGAAGCCGAACAGCACCACCGCGTCCCCCGCGCCCAGGCCGGCGAGCTCTTCGCCGATGCTCTGCCCGGGCTGCGGCGCCACGGCCACGGCCGGGCGGCACTGGAGGAGCTGCTGCCGGAAGTGCAGCGCCACGGGAAAACTGTTGCGGAAGCCGAGCAGCAGCACGGTTCCGGCGCCGGCGAGCTTGCCGCTGGCCTCCGAGAGTTTGTCCTCGTCAAGTGATTCGGCCAGGCGGCGCAGGTTTTCCTGTTCCTGCCCGAAATGGGCGGCCAGGCCGCCGTCGGACGACTGCGGACCCAACGGCATGCCGCTGGAACGGATGGACCGGGTGTGTTCCTTGACCTCGTTGAAATCCTCAAAGCCGAGCCGCCGGAACAGCCGGCTCATGGTTGCCTTGGAGACCCCGCTGAGGCGTGCAAGTTCCGCGGCGTTGTAGACGGCGAGGTCGCCGAGGCGGTCCAGGAGCGTGTCCGCCGCCTTCTGCTCCTGGGGGCTCAGCTCTGCATAGTGCCGTTCGATCCGTTCATCGATCCTCATGAAACAACCGTCTCACAGGACAGGCAAAGCGCGAACGGACAGTTGCGGCCCTTCGGAAAGGGGCCGCAACTGTCCGCTCGCGCTTCTTGGGTCGCCTGCGGGCTTAGTGGTCAGATTTCGACGCCGACTCCACCGGGACTTCCTTGCCGTCGCAGTCGATCAGCTTGCCGCCCTCGTAACGGTCGCCGTCGGCCAGGCACTTGAGGTCCTCTTCGCGGACCACGCGGCCGGTGCCGGCCACGAAGACGGACTGGTTCTCGGAATTGCCGGCCTTGAGGTGGTTGAAGAGCAGGTTCAGCAGGATGGCCATGACCGCGGCCGAGCTGATGCCCGAGTGGAAGATGGTGCCGAACCAGGACGGGAACTTGTCGTAGAACGCCGGCGCAGCGATCGGGATCATGCCGAAGCCCACGGACGCCGCCACGATGATCAGGTTCATGTTGTTCCGGTACTCCACTTTGGCAAGGGTCCGGATGCCGCTGGCGGCAACAGTTCCAAAGAGTACGACGCCGGCGCCGCCCAGGACGGGCGTCGGCACCGCTGCGACCACCCGGCCAAGAACCGGCAGGAGGCCCAGGATCACCAGGATCAGGCCGCCGGCGCTGACCACGAAGCGGCTCTTGACGCCCGTGATGGCAACGAGGCCCACGTTCTGGGCGAAGGCGCTCTGGGTGAAGGAGTTGAACAGCGGGGAGATGGCGCTGGAGAGCATGTCCGCCCGCAGGCCGTCGCCGATGCGCTTGGAGTCAACCTTGGTGCCCACGATCTCGCCCACGGCGATGATGTCCGCAGAGGTCTCGGTGAGCGTCACCAGGATGACGATCAGCATGGAGATGATCGCGGCGATTTCGAACGTGGGCGGGCCGAACGCGAACGGGGTGGGGAACGCGACGATTTCGCCCTGGCCCACCTTGGAGAAATCGGCCATGCCAAAGACGAACGCAATCCCCGTGCCGAGCACCATGGCCAGCAGGATGGAAAGCCGGGAGATGGCGGCGTTGCCCACTTTGCTCAGCAGCAGCACAATCGCCATGGTGGCTGCGGCAAGGCCGATGTTGGCCATGCTGCCGTAGTTCGGCGCCTTGTTGTTGCCGCCCATGGCCCAGTTGGCCGCGACCGGCATCAGCGTCAGGCCGATGGTGGTGATGACGGTGCCCGTGACCACCGGCGGGAAGAAGCGGATGATCTTCGAAAACAGGGGGGTGATGAGCAGGCCGATCAGCGAAGCCGCAATCACCGAGCCAAACACCGCCTGGATCCCGCCGCCGCCGTGGACGATCGCCACCATCGTGGAAACACCGGCGAAGGACACGCCCTGGACCAGGGGCAGCTGGGATCCGAAGAACCTGATGCCGACCGTCTGGAGAATGGTGGCCAGGCCGCCGACGAAAAGGCAGGCGGCGATCAGCAGGCCGATGTCCTGGGACGACATGCCGGCGGCTGCGCCGATGATCAGCGGCGGGGCGATGATGCCGCCGTACATGGTGAGCACGTGCTGGAAGCCGTAGGCGAACGTGCTTCCGAGGGGCAGCCGCTGGTCTTCGGGGCGGTCGGACTGCTTGCGGCCGGTGGCGGCCGTTGCAGCGCCGGATTTCTTCTTGGTGTTCATGGCAGACTTTCTTGGTTCATGGCAGACGTCTTTGTCTGGCTAACGGTGTCTGGCTAACAGTTGTGGATCGTTGGTGGGTTTCGACGGGCTCACTCAACGAATGCCCGGTGGTTGAGCCTGTCGAAACCGGGGGTCCCGACAGGCTCAACCACCGAGGTGCGGCTTAGCAGAAGCCGGCGATACCGGACCAGGCGATGTCCGCCGGGGCGGCGTCCTCGCGCTGGACGGTGGCCTCGATCAGGCCGTACGGGCGGTCGGCGGCAAAGAAGACCTCGTTGGGGTTGTCGAGGCCGAACGGCGAGAGGTCCACCAGGAAGTGGTGCTTGTTGGGCATCGAGAACTTGATTTCGTCGATCTCGCTGTGTGCTTCCAGGACCTTGGCGCCCATATCGAACAGGGTCTGCTGAAGGGCGTGGGAGTACTTCTCGGTGAAGCCTTCCAGCAGCAGGCTCTTGACGTCTTCGTAGCTCTTGTTGAAGTCGAGCGAGCTGTAGTCGGTGTTGGCGTTGAAGCGCCAGCGGGCGGAAACATCCGTGGCCAGGATGCGGTCCGTGGTTTCCGGCAGGGTGGTGTACTTGTCCCGCGGGTAGCCGACGAAGCCGGACTGGGTGGATTTGAGGACGGTGAGGTCCTTCAGGCCCGAGATGAGGTGTGCTGCCGCGCCGTCGCGGACCAGGACGGCCGTGCGGACTTCCTGGCCCTTCCGCACGAAGGAGTGGTCGTGCTCGGCACCGTGGGCCTGGATCCGCTCCCAGCTGTAGGACTCGGCTTCCCAGCGGCCGCCGGTGACCCAGTCGAAGCTGGACGTGAAGTGCTCGCCCAGCCGCAGGAGGAAGGCCTCCGGTGAGCCGACGCCTTCACGGGCAAACGCGTAGATGGTGTTCTTCTGCGTGTCCGTGGCAACGACGTGGCTGTTGTCGCCTTCGAGGTGGGCGGCGGCGAAGTCCCCGCGCAGCTGCGAGGTGACGTTCAGGTCTTCGATCTCGTGGCGGTCGGTGTCGCGAGTGATTTTTACAACCCGGACTTCGGCCTTGCCGTACTGGTTCTGGCCGAGGATGATTTTGCTGCTCATGGTCTGTTCCCAACTTCCGTGATGTGGAACCTAGGTTCCATCATTGAAATTAAGCGCGTGTTTCGCACGCGTTTCTGATGGAGCCGACCCAACAAAAAAGAGCCGGCATCCAATGACGCCAGCTCATTACGACCCTGCCTGCTGCTCCCAGGTTACGTGACCTACGCCACGAGTTGACTTAAAGCGTAGCCGAGCTTTGCCGTGGTGTACATCACTCCTTGAAAAATCCGATTGTGACCGACGATGCCCGGAACCATTGACGAACGGCCAGGGGGCGTTCTACGCTATTTCGCATAGCAAAAGTTATTTTCCATTTTGTGGAAATTCGAAGAACGCTATCAACCACCTTGGAGGAGGATCAGATGTACCAGCAGGACACGACGCCGGTTGCACCGGCACAGACGGCGGCACCCTCAGTCCAGGAGTTCTACCTCCCCCTCGGAGGCGGAACGGATCCGGACTTCTACCTGCCCGCAGACCGGGAGCACGTCCCGGGCCGGTTCTCGCGCTGGGTCCACGGCCTGCCGGGCTTCGGCGGCCCGCGTCGCCGGCCTTAGCGGCGGACCTCAGGACTCGGTACGCCCCGGCCACACCTTGCCCGCCCAGGGGTCGTAGTCGGCGATGAGTTCCTCCTGCGGCGGACGCTCCGCCTCCGGAACGTGCTGAAGATTCACCCGCACCCGGTACCAGAGCGAGCTTGAGCCGCGCATTCCATCGACCAGTACGTCGGCCGGATGCAGGTCCGGGACAACGTCCGCATGCCGGGCCTTCCACTCGTCCAGCGCGGCAAGCGCCTCGGACTTGGTCCTGGTCCGGGCCACCTCGATCAGCGGCATCACCGACTGCCGGCGGCCTGCGGCGTCTCCGCTGCGCGGCGCTTTCTCGGCCGGGCCGAGCTGTGCTGCCAGCGCCAGAAGCCCGTCGAGTGAACCCGCCGCGTCGTCGATCCCGGCGTGCGGGTCGCCCACCGCTGCGAACCGCTCCGGCACGGTGAGCACCGTGAACTGTTCCGGCCGCGTGGTGCGGACCTCGTCCCAGGTGAGCGGCGTCGAAACCCGGGCATCGGGCAGCGGCCGGACCGAGTACGCCGATGCCACTGTGCGGTCCTTGGCGTTCTGGTTGAAATCGACAAACACGCTCTCGCCGCGCTCCTCCTTCCACCACCGCGCGGTGGCGAGTCCGGGAGCGCGGTTCTCCACCTCGCGGGCGAGCGTCTCTGCGGCGAGCCGCACGTCGCGGTATGACCACTGCGGTGCGATGCGCACCAGGATGTGGAGCCCGCGCGACCCGCTCGTCTTCGGCCACCCGACCAGCCCCGCGTCGTCGAGCACCTCACGCGCCACATAGGCGACGTCGACCAGTTGCGACCAGCCGACTCCGGGCATCGGATCGAGGTCCACCCGGAGCTCGTCGGGATGTTCGAGGTCCTCGGCGCGCACGGGATGCGGATTGAGGTCGAGGCAGCCAAGGTTCACCACCCAGGCAAGGCCCGCGGCATCCCGGATGACGGCCTCCTCGGCCGATGTCCCGGACGCATAGTGCAGTGTTGCCGTCTCGATGAAACCGGGATGGTTTTCCGGCACGCGCTTCTGGAAGAACGGCTCGGCGTCGATGCCCTTCGGGAAGCGCTTGAGCACCATGGGCCGGCCGCCCGCACCGCGCAGCGCGCCATCCGCGACCGCGAGGTAGTAGCGCACCAGGTCGAGCTTCGTCAGCCCGGGCTCGGGGAACACCACCTTGTCGGGGCTCGAGATGCGAACCTCGGTGCCGTCAATCGCCAGGATCTCGGCCGGAGTCTTCGACGGGTTCATTCCGTCACGCTAGCAACGAACGGATGCCGGGGCATAGGGCCCCTACCCGTTCACCAGCTTCCGCGCCGCAGCCGAGTGCTCAGCGATCAACGAAGAAAGATCCAGTCCCGGAATCTGCCCGTCCACCACCCGCCACTGGCCGCCCACCATCACCCGGTCGGCCCGGTCTGCCGCGCATAGCAGGAGCGCGGCCACCGGATCGTGGCTGCCGGAGAACCGCAGCTCGTCGAGTTTGAACAGGGCCAGGTCCGCCTGCATCCCCGGCGCCAGCTGCCCCAGATCACCGCGGCCCAGTACCGCCGCCGAGCCCCGCGTCGCCCAGCCCAGCGCACGCTCCACCGGCACCTGCGCGCCGTAGCGCAGCCGCTGCAGGTACAGCGCCTGCCGCGCCTCCAGGATCATGTTGGAGGCATCGTTCGACGCCGATCCGTCCACTCCCAGCCCCACCGGGACTCCAGCGTCCTCCAGTTCCAGCACACGCGCCGTGCCTGAGGCCAGCCGCATGTTGGAGGTGGGGCAATGCGCGACGGCGGTGCCCGCGGCTCCCAGCGCGGCGATTTCCGCGTCGCTGAAATGAATGCCGTGGCCCAGCCAGGTCCGGTCCGTCAGCCAGCCCACGCTCTCCAGGTACTCCACCGTGCGCAGGCCGAACATCTCCCGGCAGAAGTCCTCCTCGTCCAGGGTTTCGGCCAGGTGCGTGTGCAGCCGGACGTCGTGCCGCTCGGCGAGCGAGGCGCTCTCGGCCATGATCTCTTTCGTCACGGAAAACGGTGAACACGGGGCCAGGGCAATCTGGATCACGGCGCCGTCGCCGCGCTCGTGGTACTCGCGGATCAGCCGCTCGCTGTCGGCCAGGATGACCTCCGGCGCCTGGACGGTGGACTGCGGCGGCAGCCCGCCGTCGTCCTCCCCGAGCGTCATGGAGCCGCGGGTGAGCGTGGCCCGCATGCCCAGCTCCCGCACCGCGCGGACCTCGATGTCGATGGCGTCCTCCATGCCGTCCGGGAAAAGGTAGTGGTGATCCGCTGCGGTGGTGCAGCCGGAGAGCAGCAGCTCCGCGAGCGCAACAGTGGTGGCCAGTTCCAGGTCCCGCGGCGTCAGCCGCGCCCAGACCGGGTACAGGTTCTGCAACCACGGGAACAGCGGGGCGTTGGCCACCGGACCCCAGGCGCGCGTAAGCGTTTGGTAAAAGTGGTGGTGCGTGTTGATCAGGCCGGGCAGCAGGACGTGGCTGCCGGCGTCGAACGTTTCCTGGCAGGGCGCGGACGGCAGCTGGCCGGCGGCAAGCACTTCCGTGATGACTCCGCCGCTCACCACGATGCCGCCGGAGGCGTCCAGGGTGTTGGCGGTAAAGGCCGCGAGCGGATTCCGGATCCAGAGCCGGTGTGCGGAGGGTTGGGTAGCCATAAACGGGATTCCTGTCTGAGCGTGCGGATGAAATGCCAGCTCAGTGAGGGCCTGTCTGCTGATCCAGGCTCCCGGCGCAGGCTAAAGCGGGCGCCGGTTGGGCATCAGCGTAGGACGGCGGGAAGCGCCGCGTCAACGCACTGGATTGTGACAGCCTGCGGCCCCCTTCCGGGGCCCCGCCAGGCCGACGCAATTTCACATCACGAAATTAACTTTCCAAAACCTATGGCGCAGCTCACGTTCCGGTGCTAATCTCGATTTTGCCAAAGGCGGGCCCCCGGACTCCGGGGAAGCTATCTACCAGGCGCAACTTAACCTTCAAAAGCACATGCTGAAGCCTGGTAACCGTCGCATCTGGCCATTTCGTCCCACCTCGGCGTACCGGCTTCCCAGCAAAGGGAGTCGCATCATGAGTACCACCGTCACGGCCCAGGATTACCTGGCCAAATCAATCAGGTTGGCCACGGCCAACGTCCTGAACAGCGGCGGCCCGTTCGGCGCCGTCATCGTCACGGCAGACGGAAAAACGTTCGGCGGCGTCAACCGCGTCACCGCCACGAATGACCCCACAGCCCACGCTGAAGTCACGGCCATCCGCCGCGCCTGCAGCGAGCTGGGCACGTTCGACCTCACCGGCGCAACCCTCTACACCAGCTGCGAGCCGTGCCCCATGTGCCTGGCGTCAGCGCTGTGGGCCAGGGTGGAGCGGGTGGTGTTTGCGGCGGACCGGCACGACGCCGCCTCGGTGGGTTTCGACGACGCCGTGTTCTACGAGTACTTCGAAAACGGCGGGCGCGACGCGCTCATGCCGGTGGCCAAGCTGGAACTCGACGACCCGCAGGCACCGCCGATCCTCGAACCCTTCAACACCTGGAATACGCTCGACTCCAGGATTGACTACTAGGGCCGGTGGCTGAGATGACAATCCTGGACACCACCACGGGTGGGCATCCGCAAGGCAACGGGCAGCAGCCTGCCGCCCCCAAGCGCCCGCAGCCGACGAACGCTTTCCTGGACCGTTTCTTCGACATCACCAAGCGCGGTTCCACTGTGGCCCGCGAGGTGCGCGGCGGCCTGGTCACGTTCTTCACCATGGCCTACATCGTCATCCTGAACCCGCTGATCCTTGGCGGCTTCAGCGCGGACAACGCCCCCACCGATGTTGCCGGCGGCTGGCTGTCCGCAGCACAGGTGGGTGCCGTCACCGGCCTCACCGCCGGCGTTATGACCATCCTGTTCGGGCTGATCGCCAACCTGCCCTTCGGGCTCGCGGCCGGGCTGGGCATCAACTCCTTCCTGGCCGTGGCCGTGATCCAGGAGGTTACCTGGGCCGAGGCCATGGGCCTGGTGGTCATCAACGGCATCCTGATCGTCCTTTTCGGTGTCACCGGCGCCCGGACGGCCATCTTCCGGGCGGTCCCCAAGGAACTGAAGGCCGCCATCACGGTGGGCATCGGCCTGTTCATCGCCTTCATCGGATTCGTGGATTCCGGCTTTGTCCGGGCCACCACGGCGGGTCCTCCGGTCCAGCTGGGCGACAACGGATCCATCACCTCGGTTCCCACCCTGGTGTTCATTGTGGGCCTGCTGGTCATGGGAGTCCTCGTGGCCCGGAAGGTGCAGGGCGGCCTGCTGATCGGCATCGTGGCCACCACCGCACTGGCTGCCGTGGTTGAGGCCGTGATGAAGATCGGCCCCGGCAGCGCGGGCAACCCCGGCGGCTGGCACCTGAACACCCCTGTCCTCTCCGGCCACCTGGTGTCCGCCCCGGACCTGTCCCTGGTGGGCCAGTTCGACCTGTTCGGCGCCTTCGGCCGGATCGGCGGGCTCGCCGCGACCATGCTGGTGTTCACGCTGGTGTTCACCAACTTCTTCGACGCCATGGGCACCATGACCGGCCTGGCCAAGAGCGCCGGCGTGGCGCACAAGGACGGCACGTTCCCGCGGCTGAAGTCGGCCTTCATTGTCGAAGGCCTGGGAGCCGTCGCCGGCGGCGCGACGTCCGGTTCGTCCAACACCGTGTACATCGATTCCGCGGCGGGCATCGGGGAGGGCGCCCGCACCGGGCTGGCCTCCGTGGTGACGGGCGTGCTGTTCCTGGGCTCGATGTTCCTGACCCCGCTCACCTCCGTGGTGCCGCTGGAAGTTGCTGCCGCCGCCCTGGTGGTGGTGGGCGCGATGATGATGGCCCAGATCCGCGAGATCAAGTTCAGCAAGTTCTCCGTGGCGCTGCCGGCGTTCCTGACCATTGTCACGATGCCGCTGAGCTACTCCATCGCGAACGGCATCGGCGTCGGCTTCATCTCCTGGGCGGTCATCAGCGCCTGCTCGGGGAAGATCCGGAAGGTGCACCCGCTGATGTGGGTGGTCACCGCCGGCTTCCTGGTGTACTTCGCCCGCGGTCCCATCAACGCCCTGCTGGGTGCGTAGCACTTCGGGCGCAGGAACCCGCGCGTAGGAACACCCTTAGACCGGACCGGGGCAGGCAGATGGGGCCGGCCCCGGTCCACCAAAATGCCGGTCCACCAAACCGCAGCGAAAACTGCAACGACACTGACGCAGGCGCCACAACTGCCGGTGCTTCCCCCGGCGCAGGATAGGAACGAGAATATGGACACCATCGCCGCACAGGAAAAGGGAGTGCAGCAATGTTGGATCTGATGCCCTCACTCAGGGAGTGGCAGCCGGCCGTTACCGGCCAGCGCTGCGCAGTGGCCACCGTGGTGGGCGCCGGCGGATCCGTGCCGAGGCCGCTGGGCACGTCCATGCTCGTGTCCGAGGCCGGCGACGTGCTGGGCAGCCTGTCCGGCGGCTGCGTTGAAGGCGCCGTGGTGGAGGCGGCTTTGCAGGCAATGCACGACGGCGGCACGCGCCGTGAGTTTTTCGGCTACAGCGCCGAGGACGCGTTCGCCGTCGGGCTGACCTGCGGCGGTGAGCTGGAGATCCATATCGAGCCGCTGGGCTCGGCGCCCGGCGGGCTCCGGCTGGAGAACCTGCGGACCCTGGCCGGTCCCGGACCCGCGAGCGCCCTCGCGCTGATCCGGCGGGTGGACGCCAACGGGGGCGGCGCCGTCGTGATCCCGGATCCGGCAAGCTTCCGGGCGGATTCTTCGGCCGAACTTGCAGCGTTGCTGGGGCTGGCCTCCACCGGTGCGCCGGAGGCCGGACGCCTGGCACGGGCTGCTGCTGCCCAGCTGGAACCGCTACTGCGCGGCGGGCGCACCGGCCTGGTGCGGCTTGCCCCGCCGGAGGGGTGCCTTTCCGGCACAACCGTGCCACAAAAAGCAGGGACCGGCCCGGCCACCGGCCCGGAACCGATCACCCTGCTGGTGGAGAGCCGGCTGCCACCCGCCCGGCTGCTGATCTTCGGCGCCAACGACTTCGGTGCCGCCCTGCTGCCCGCCGCACAGTTGCTCGGCTACCACGTGACCCTGTGCGACGCCCGGCCGGCTTTCGCAAGCCAGGCACGGTTCGCCGGTGCGGAGCAGGTGGTCACCGCCTGGCCGCACCGGTACCTGGCCGAGGAAGCAGCGGCCGGACGGATCGACGCCCGGACCGTGGCGTGCGTCCTGACCCATGATCCCAAGTTTGACATTCCGCTGCTCCGCACAGCGCTGGGCCTGGACCTGGCCTACGTGGGCGCCATGGGATCGCGCCGCAGCCACCGCCAGCGCGTCGACTCACTGCTTGCCGCCGGAGTCAGCACCGAAGACCTCTCCCGGCTGCATTCGCCCATCGGACTGGACCTCGGCGCGGTCACCCCGGCCGAAGTGGCGGTGTCCATCACCGCCGAACTCGTGGCCAGCCGCAGCCGCTCCGCCGGTGCATCCGTCCAGGCTTCATCGCTGAAGGACGGCACCGGCCCGATCCACGCCGGGTCTCATCACACCGGACCCCTTCAGGCCGTCACAACTCAGAACCTCAACACCCCGCAACACCAGGAGACCCCATGGACATGAACACCATCGAGGCCGTGGTCCGCACCCAGGACCCGGCAGAATGGCGCGACGGCGATGCCTGGCTCGCCGGCGGGACAGTCCTCTTCTCCTACGGGAGCCTCGCCTTCGGCAAGGAGCCGCTCCGGCGGCTGCTGGACCTTGGCGACGCCGGCTGGCCCGCCGTCACGGTGACGGACGCCGGCATCGAGCTTGCGGCAACCTGCACGGTGGCCGAACTCTATGCCCTGCCGGAGTCCGAGGCCGTGGCGACCGCCGCCGGGTCCGCCTCCGCCAGCCGTGACAAGGCAGCCTCCTGGCCCGCCCTGGACCTCATCCGGCCGTGCTGCGACTCCTTCGTGGCCTCCTTCAAGGTGTGGAACATGTCCACGGTGGGCGGCAACCTCTGCACTTCGTTGCCGGCCGGGCCGATGATCTCGATGTGCGCCGCCCTCGACGGCCAGGCCACGGTTCTGGGCCCGGGCGGTGCCAGCCGCACGGTTCCTGTGGCCGCCTTCGTCACCGGGGACGGCAAAAACTGCCTGGCACCCGGTGAGCTCCTGCGCAGCATCCGCCTCCCGGCGTCGGCGCTGGCGTCCCGGGTGGCATTCCGGCGCCTGTCGCTGAGCAACCTGGGACGGTCCGGGGTGCTGCTGATCGGAAGGCTCGACGCCGACGGCACCCTGGTCCTCACCGTCACCGCCGCCACCAAGCGGCCCGTGCAGCTGCGCTTTCCCGCCGCGACGCGGGCCGGTGTCCCGACGCGGGATCAGGCCTCTGCGGCGGTTTCCGCGGCCGCGCTCGTCGACGCGCTCGACGCCGCCATTCCGGCGGAGCTGTACCACGACGACATCCACGGCCTGCCCGCCTGGCGGAAGGACATGACCTACCGTCTCGCGGAGGAAATCAGGGCGGAACTGGCAGCCCCTGCGGGGGTTCCGCCGGTCCGGGTCTCCGGGGACTTCTGGCCGCCGCAGCCACAACCGCCCCAGCGCAAGTCGCCCCAGCAAATCGCTTCGCCCCGGCACGGTTCACCACAACAAACGTCTTCACCGCAGGCTTCGCCACAGCAGGAAGGGGCCTGAGCATGGCCAACCAGACCACCCGCGCCATTGAAATCAACGGCGTCCCGGCCGACGCCGAGCCGCGTCCCGGCCAGTGCCTGCGCACCTTCCTGCGAGAGCAGGGCAACTTCGGCGTCAAGAAAGGCTGCGACGGCGGCGACTGCGGCGCCTGCACGGTCCACGTGGACGGCACTCCCGTTCACAGCTGCATCTACCCTGCCGTCCGGGCTGAGGGGCACTCCGTCACTACTGTCGAGGGGCTCGCCGGCACCTGCGGAACCGCCGGCGAGCTCCACCCGATGCAGCAGCAGTTCCTGGAGCGCCAGGGATTCCAGTGCGGATTCTGTACCGCCGGCATGGTGATGACGGCCGCGACCTTCGACGAGGAGCAGACGGAGAACCTGGCCCGGAACCTCAAGGGCAACCTCTGCCGCTGCACCGGATACCGGGCCATCGAGGACGCCGTCTGCGGCCGTGAAGGACACCCGGACCCCAAGGGCCCCGGTTCGGGGATCGCCGGCGAAGGGCAGCCGGAGCCCAAGCCGGGCCAGCTGGGTGACGACGTTCCCGCCCCGGCGAGCCTCGCCGTCGTGACAGGAAAGGCCCGCTACACCCTGGACGTCCCCGCCGAGGAACTGCCCGGGCTGCTGCACCTGAAACTCGCGCGGTCGCCGCACGCCCATGCCCGGGTGCTGTCCATCGACTCAACTGCCGCACTGGAGATCCCGGGAGTGGTGGCCGTCTTCACCCATGAGGACGCGCCGGCGCAGTTGTTCTCCACGGCCCAGCACGAGCTGTACACCGACGATCCGGACGATACGCGCGTCCTGGACGACGTCGTCCGGTTCATCGGGCAGAAGGTTGCCGCCGTCGTCGCCGATTCCGTGGCGGCGGCGGAAGCCGGCGTGCGCGCCCTCGACGTCGAGTACGAGGTGCTGGACGCGGTCTTCACGCCGGAGGAAGCCATGCGCCCCGGAGCCCCGGCGGTCCACGGCGAAAAGGACGCGGCCGCGGCGCGCATCAGCCGGCCCGAACAGAACGTCGTGGCGGAGCTGCACTCGGAACTGGGCAGCGTTGCCGCCGGGTTTGCCGAGGCCGACTTCATCCATGAACAGACTTACCGGACCCACCGCGTGCAGCATACTGCGCTGGAAACGCATGCCGCGATCGCCTCCGTGGACCACGACGGGCGGCTCCAGGTCCGTACCTCCAGCCAGGTCCCGTTCCTGGTCCGGCGCACGCTGTCCCGGGTCTTTGGCCTGCCGGAGGAGCAGATCCGCGTGGTGGCCGGCCGGGTGGGCGGCGGCTTCGGCGGCAAGCAGGAGGTGCTCACCGAGGACGTCGTGGCCCTTGCCGCGCTGAAACTGAAGCGACCGGTGCAGCTCGAATTCACCCGGACCGAACAGTTCACGGCCGCCACCACCCGGCACCCGTTCACCATCCACCTCAAAGCCGGTGCCAGCAGGGACGGCAGGCTCACCGCGCTGCAGCTGGACGTGCTCACCAACACCGGCGCCTACGGCAACCACGCCCCGGGCGTGATGTTCCACGGCTGCGGCGAATCCCTGGGCGTGTACAAGTGCGCGAACAAGAAGGTGGACGCCCACGCGGTGTACACCAACACGGTGCCGTCCGGGGCGTTCCGCGGCTACGGGCTGAGCCAGATGATCTTCGCCATCGAGTCCGGCATCGACGAGCTCGCCACCGGAATCGGGATGGATCCGCTGGAGTTCCGCCGCCGCAACATGGTCCTCGAAGGCGACGACATGCTCTCCACGCACTCCGAACCGGAAGAGGACGTGCACTACGGCAGCTACGGCCTGGACCAGTGCACCAGCCTGGTCCAGGACGCCCTAGCCCGCGGACTCGAGCGGTACCGGGCCGCCGGCCTCGATGACCTGGGCCCGGACTGGGTCACGGGGGAGGGGACTGCGCTGTCCATGATCGACACGGTCCCGCCGCGCGGCCACTTTGCCCACTCCAGGCTCCGGCTCCTCAAAGACGGAACGTACGCCGCCGACGTCGGGACCGCCGAATTCGGCAACGGCACCACCACCGTGCACGCGCAGCTCGCGGCCACCGCGCTGTCCACGACAGCGGGGCGGATCACGGTGCGGCAGTCGGACACCGACCTGGTGCAGCACGATACCGGCGCCTTCGGCTCCGCCGGAACCGTGGTGGCCGGCAAGGCCACGCTGGCTGCGGCGGAAGAACTCGCCATCCGGATCCGGGCGTTCGCCGCGGGCATCCGCCAGGTGCAGGCCTCCGGCGTCGTGCTGGAGGAGGACGCCGTGGTGTGCGAAGGAGCCCGGGTGCCGCTGACGGATATTTTCGACGCCGCCGAAGCCGCCGGCGTCGAGCTCGCCACCGAGGGGCACTGGGGCGGGACACCGCGATCGGTGGCGTTCAACGTCCAGGGTTTCCGGGTGGCAGTCAACACCGGCACCGGCGAACTGAAGATCCTGCAGAGCGTGCAGGCCGCCGACGCCGGCGTGGTGGTCAACCCGCGGCAGTGCCGCGGCCAGATCGAAGGCGGGATCGCGCAGGCCCTCGGCGCGGCGCTGTACGAGGAAGTGAAAGTGGACGACGGCGGGAAGGTCACCACGGACATCCTGCGGCAGTACCACATCCCCACCTTCGCGGACGTGCCCCGCAGCGAGGTCTATTTCGCCGAGACCAGCGACAAACTGGGCCCGCTCGGGGCGAAATCGATGAGCGAGAGCCCGTTCAATCCCGTGGCCCCGGCGCTCGCCAACGCTATCCGGAACGCCACGGGGGTGAGGTTTGCCGAGCTCCCCATCGCACGGGACAAGATCTACCTGGGGCTGAAGGAAGCGGGACTGACTCCGCGCCTTGAGAGCGCTAACGGCCTATAGTCGGATGATGGAAAAGCGATTGTTGGGCAAGACCGGACGGAACGTCTCCATCGTTGGACTGGGGACCTGGCAGCTCGGGGCGGACTGGGGCAACGTGGACCCCGCACAGGCGCAGGCCATCCTGGCCGCCTCCGTGGAAGAGGGCGTTACGTTCTTCGACACGGCGGACGTCTATGGCGACGGCCGCAGCGAGCAGGCCGTCGGCGCGTTCCTGGCGGACAACCCCGGCCTGGACATCACGGTGGCCACCAAGATGGGCCGCCGGATGGAGCAGCAGCCGGAGAACTACAACCTCGCCAACTTCCGCGAGTGGACCGACCGGTCCCGGCGCAACCTGGGCGTCGAGCAGTTGGACCTGGTCCAGCTGCACTGCCCGCCCACCGCCGTGTACAGCAACGCCGAGGTCTATGACGCACTGGACACGCTCGTGGCCGAAGGTGCCATCCGGAACTACGGCGTCAGCGTGGAGCGGACCGAGGAAGCCCTCGAGGCCATGCGCCACGACGGCACGGCCACCGTGCAGATCATCCTCAACGCCTTCCGGCTCAAGCCGCTGGACGAAGTGCTGCCCGCGGCCGAGGCAGCCGGGGTGGGCATCATTGCCCGGGTCCCGCTCGCCTCGGGCCTGCTCTCCGGCAAGTACACCGCGGACACGTCCTTCGCGGCGGACGACCACCGGAACTACAACCGCACCGGCTCCGCGTTCGACGTCGGGGAGACCTTCTCCGGCGTCGACTTCGGGCAGGGACTCAAGGCGGTGGCCGAGTTCGAGGAACTGGTACCCGACGGCGTCAGCACCGCCCAGGCGGCGATCGCCTGGATCGCTGCGCAGGACGGCGTCAGCACGGTGATCCCCGGCGCGCGCAACGTGGAACAGGCCCGCTCCAATGCCGCCGCCGCGGCCGTCAGCGGCATTGACGCAACGTTCGACGTCGGCGTCCACGAAATCTACGACCGCTACTTCCGCGAGTCGATCCACCCGCGCTGGTAGCCGGTCACTCACTTGAGCGCGAACGGGCAGATAATGACCCCAAACCGGCGGTTTGCGGGCATTATCTGCCCGTTCGCGCTTGGGCGGGGGCTAGTGTGAGCACGCGGTCCGTTGAGGCGTTCATTGAGCGGCTCGCAGCCGTGGCCACAGGCCCGGGGTGCAACAATTTCTTCGATCACGCCGTACCGGAAAATGCGCAGCGCCGACGCAACCTGGAGCTGTATCTGGGCGAAATGCTGGAGCGGCGTCCGAGGGTGCTGCTGGTGGGTGAGGCTCCCGGTTTCAGGGGCATGCGGATCACCGGTGTTCCCTTCACCAGCCGCACCATGTTCGAGGGCCCGGCCAACAGCTTCGGGTTGTTCGGTCCGGGGAAGGGCTACGTGCTGCCGCCGGATGCCGCGGGGATTCCTGCGGAGCCCACGGCCACGGTGATGTGGGAGGTGCTGGCCGAGCTGGATTTCCTGCCCGTGCTGTGGAGCGCCTGCCCGTGGCACACTCACGTACCCGGGCGTCCCCTGTCCAACCGGACGCCCACGGCCGCCGAGGCAATCCTGGGGACTCCGTTTTGGCAGGCGCTGACGGAGCTGTTTCCCATTGAAACCGTGGTGGCAGTGGGCAACGTGGCGCACCGCAGCCTGCAACGGTCCGGACTGGACGTGCCGAAGATCAGGCATCCCGCACACGGCGGCCGGTCCGGGTTCAAGCGCGGATTGGAGGAGCTGCTCGCGGCCGGGGTGCGGGCCTGAGTGAATGCGGGTTTGGGGATTGCCGGCCGGGGCTATTGGCCGAGCAGCCCCAGCTGGTCCGTTGAGTCCAGGTCGTCGCCGCCGGACTGGTCGCTGCAGTCCACCAGGTCGATAAGTTCCGGGTGCGCCTTGAGGAAGAACCGTGCGCCGGCGTCGCCCCTTGCTGATTCCGCCGCTTCGGTACGCAAGGCGGCGTCCAGCAGCAGCGGATGACCCCGTTCCAGGGACCCGTCCGGCGCGCGGTAGGCGGCGGCAGTCACCCGGCCCGGCCGGTGCGCTGCCAAGAGCCGGGACACCGTTTCCGGAGTCAGGCCGGGCTGGTCGACAAGCGCGATCAGCACGTGGTCCCCGGCTGGCGCAGCCCCCACACCTACGCGGAACGAACCGCCCATCCCGGACTCCCAATCGGGGTTTTCGACGACGGTATAACGGCCCAGATCCGCGGTTTCTGCGACTCCCGCCCCGTCGGCGCCGAGGACGATCACGACCTCGCGGCAGCCGCCGTCGAGCAGAACCCCGGCGAGCACTTCCACCAGGGTGCCGCCGCGGAACGGCAGCAGGGCCTTGGGTCCCCGTCCCAAACGGGTGCCCGCCCCGGCGGCGAGCAGCACCGCCGTCGTGCGCGGTTCCAGTGAGTCAGCCATCGCCCCAGCCTATCCAGCGACATGACAGGTGACGGCAGTGTGCCGCGGGAACACTGCCGTCATCTGTCATGTGGATTCGCAGGTCAGGCGTCGCCGCCCGCTCCGCCGGTGGTCCCGGCGTTGACGTCCAGGAGCTTGTAGCGGTCCATGGCGTACGACGGCGCGCCCTCCTCCACGTCGCCCCTCGCCGCGAGCATTTGCAGCGTCTTCACCACGATGGAGTGGGTGTCGTTCTTGAAGAAGCGGCGGGCCGCGGCGCGGGTGTCGGAGAAGCCGAAGCCGTCCGCGCCGAGCGAGGCGAACTGATGCGGCAGGAATTGCCGGATCTGGTCCGGGACGGCCTTCATGTAGTCCGAGACCGCCACCACGGGGCCCTGCGCATCGGCCAGCTGCTGGGCTACAAAGGGGATCCGGGCCGGTTCGCCGGGGTTCAGGAAGGCCTCCTCCTCGGCCGCCAGGCCGTCACGGCGGAGCTCGTTCCAGGACGTGACGGACCAGACGTCGGCGGAGACGCCCCAGTCCTCGGCCAGGATCCGCTGGGCTTCCAGCGCCCACGGGACCGAAACGCCTGACGCCAGGATCTGGCTCCTCGGACCCTCAGCGTCCGACGCCGACACCCGGTAAATGCCTTTCAGGACGCCGGTGACGTCGAGGTTCTCCGGTTCGTTGGGCTGGGTGATGGGTTCGTTGTAGACGGTGATGTAGTACATCAGGTTGCGGTCAGCAGCTGAACCGGTTCCGTTGTTTCCTTCGGAAGCCGGTCCGTACATGCGTTCGATGCCGTCGCGGACGATGTGGCCCATTTCGTAGCCGTAGGCGGGGTCGTAGGTGACCACTGCCGGGTTGGTGGCGGCGAGGATGGGGGAGTGGCCGTCGGCGTGCTGGAGGCCTTCGCCGGTGAGGGTGGTCCGTCCTGCGGTGGCGCCGATGATGAAGCCGCGGGTCATTTGGTCCGCGGCTGCCCAGAAGGCGTCGCCGGTGCGCTGGAAGCCGAACATGGAGTAGAACACGTAGACCGGGATCAGCGGCACGCCGTGGGTGGCGTAGGCGGTGCCGGCGGCGGTGAAGGCTGCGACGGCGCCGGCTTCGTTGATGCCGGGGTGAATCAGCTGGCCCTGGGCGGATTCCTTGTAGGCCAGGACCAGGTCCCGGTCCACGGACAGGTAGTTCTGGCCGCCCGGGTTGTAGATCTTGGCGGTCGGGAAGAACGCGTCCATGCCGAAGGTCCGGGATTCATCCGGCACGATGGGAACGATCCGGTGCCCGAACTTCTTGTCGCGGAGCAGGTCCTTGAGGAGCCTGACGAAGGCCATGGTGGTGGCTGCCTGCTGCTTGCCGGTGCCGCGCTTGGCGACGTCGAAGGTCTTGGCTTCGGGCAGTTCAATGGCTTTGTGGTTGGGACGGCGCTCGGGCGTGTAGCCTCCGAGTTCCCTCCTTCGTTCAAGGAGGTAGGCGATTTCGGGGGCGTCTGCGCCGGGGTGGAAGTAGGGCGGGCTGTACGGGTCCTCTTCCAAACGGGCGTCGGAAATGGGAATCCTCAAGTAGTCCCTGAATTCCTTCAGGTCATCCAGGGTGAGTTTCTTCATCTGGTGGGTGGCGTTGCGGCCTTCGAAGTGCGGTCCGAGTCCGTAGCCCTTGACGGTTTTGGCCAGGATGACGGTGGGTTTGCCCTTGAATTCGGTTGCTGCCTTGTACGCGGCGTAGACCTTGCGGTAGTCGTGGCCGCCGCGTTTGAGGTTCCAGATCTGGTCATCGGTCAGGTCCGCGACGAGTTCCTTGGTGCGGGGGTCCTTGCCGAAGAAGTGTTCGCGGACGAACCCGCCGGATTCGGCCTTGTAGGTCTGGTAGTCCCCGTCGGGGGTTTCGTTCATGATCTTCACCAGGGACCCGTCGGCGTCCTTGGTCAGCAGGGAATCCCATTCCCGGCCCCAGACGACCTTGATGACGTTCCAGCCCGCGCCGCGGAAGAACGCTTCGAGTTCCTGCATGATCTTGCCGTTGCCGCGGACGGGTCCGTCCAGGCGCTGGAGGTTGCAGTTGATCACGAAGTTCAGGTTGTCCAGGTTCTCGTTCGCGGCGAGCTGGAGCAGGCCGCGGGACTCGGGCTCGTCCATTTCGCCGTCGCCCAGGAACGCCCAGACCTGCTGGTCGGAGGTGTCTTTGAGGCCGCGGTTGTGCAGGTACCGGTTGGACTGGGCCTGGTAGATCGCGTTCATCGGCCCGATGCCCATGGACACGGTGGGGAATTCCCAGAACTCCGGCATCAGCCGCGGGTGCGGGTAGGAGGACAGGGCGTGCCCGGCCTTGGACTTTTCCTGCCGGAACCCGTCCAGGTCCTCCTCGGTCAGCCGGCCTTCCATGAACGCGCGGGCGTACATGCCGGGGGAGGCGTGGCCCTGGAAGAAGACCTGGTCCCCGCCGCCGGGGTGGTCCTTGCCGCGGAAGAAGTGGTTGAAGCCGACCTCGTACAGGGTCGCGGCTCCGGCGTAGGTGGAGATGTGCCCGCCCACCCCGATGTTCGGCCGCTGGGACCGGTGCACCATCACCGCGGCGTTCCAGCGCATGTAGGCCCGGTAGCGGCGTTCGTATTCCTCGTTCCCGGGGAACTCCGCTTCCTGGTCCACCGGGATGGTGTTCACATAGTCCGTGGTGGTGACCATCGGAACCCCGACGCTCTGGGCGCCGGCACGCTGCAGGAGACTGCGCATGATGTACTGGGCACGCTCGGTGCCCTGTTCCCTGATCAGCGTATCCAGGGACTCAATCCATTCGGCGGTCTCTTCCGGATCACGATCAGGCAGCTGGTTAGTCAACCCGCTGAGGATATGGGAGGTATCTTCTCCTGCAGCCACGGCAGCCTCTTTTCATCTTTGAATGTCTGGGCTCTGAGTTTTCATATTGTGAGAAAACATTCTTGCCATTCGAGATTATGCAGGAGCGGGCAGGCGGTCAAGGTGGAGAGGCCGCGCGGCGTACCCGGATGGCCCGAAGGATGCTTGCGGACCGATTGTGACAGTGTGGCCTCCTTGACCGCGGCGTGACGCAGGTCATAAAGTTATTCCACTCCACAAAACCAATTTTCCATAATGTGGAACGAAGCTTCGGGGGCGCAGACTTCCGCCTCCAACCCATCCCTAGAACTGGAGATCCAGATGCAGACGACCCCATCAGTCGGCGTCGAAACGGCTCCTGTCCCGACAGAGTCGTCGGGACAGCCGGTCCATCACGCACAGGGCATCGAGGCCCTGTGCGAATCAGCAAGCGCCACATCCGGGCGCACCATCAGCCCCACCCTCTACAACACCGACCTTGCCCCGACGAAGCGGCAGGGCCGGCGCTGGACGAGCTACAGCATCTTCACCCTCTGGGCCAACGACGTGCACAGCCTCGGCAACTATGGCTTCGCCATCGGGCTGTTCGCGCTCGGGCTCGGCGGCTGGCAGATCCTCCTCGCCCTTGGTATCGGCGCGGTCCTGCTGTTTGCGCTGCTCAGCTTTTCCGGCTTCATGGGCGTCAAGACCGGCGTCCCGTTCCCCGTCATGAGCCGGATCAGCTTCGGCATCCGGGGCGCCCAGATCGCCAGCCTTCTGCGCGGAGCCGTGGCCGTGGCCTGGTTCGGCATCCAGACGTACCTTGCGTCAGTAGTGCTTCGCGTCATGCTTGTGGCCATGGTCCCTTCGCTCCACGAACTGGACACCAACTCCATCCTCGGCCTCTCGACGCTCGGCTGGGCCGCGTTTGCTTTCCTCTGGATCGTCCAGCTGGTCATCGTCAGCTTCGGCATGGAAATGATCCGGAAGTACGAGGCCTTCGCCGGCCCCATCATCCTGGTGACCATGGCCGCCCTCGCCATCTGGATCTTCGTGGAGGCCGGCGGCTCCATCGCCTGGGCTTCGGATAACGCCCTCGAAGGCGCGGACATGTGGCGCACCATTTTCGCCGGTGGCGCCCTCTGGGTGGCCATCTACGGAACCTTTGTGCTGAACTTCTGCGACTTCACCCGCTCGGCCGTTTCCAAGAAGGCTGTGGTGCGCGGCAACTTCTGGGGAATCCCCATCAACATGCTCCTCTTCGGCGCCATCGTGGTGGTCATGGCAGGCGGCCAGTTCAAAATCAACGGCACGGTGATCCAGAGCCCGTCGGACATTGTCCAGACCATCCCCAACACCCTGTTCCTGGTCCTGGCCTGCCTCGCGCTCCTCATCCTGACCATCGCCGTGAATCTGATGGCCAACTTCGTGGCTCCCGTCTACGCCCTGACCAACCTGTTCCCGAAGCACCTGAACTTCCGCAAAGCGGCCTGGGTCAGCGGCTCCATCGGGCTCATCATCCTGCCGTGGAACCTGTACAACAATCCGCTCGTGATCGTGTACTTCCTGGGCGGCCTCGGAGCACTGCTCGGCCCGCTGTTCGGCGTTGTGATGGCCGACTACTGGCTGCTGCGCCGCGGCCGGGTCAACGTCCCCGAGCTCTATACGGATGACCCCGCCGGAGCCTATTACTACAAGAAGGGCGTCAACCCCCGGGCAATCATTGCCCTGGTCCCGGCCGCCGCCGTCGCGCTCCTGATCGCGTTCGTTCCCGCGCTGGAGGGCGCGGCGCCGTTCGCCTGGTTCTTTGCCGCCGGCATCGCTGCAGTGGTGTACTACTTCATCGCGGACCGCTCGCAGCAACTGGAAGATGTCGACGGCGAGTCCATCGCCGTGGCGAGCACGCACTGACACCGCGGCGCGGAAAAGTTCGGCACGGAAAAGTTCAGCACGGAAAACGGAAGAGACAGACATGCGCATTCTTGTCGCAAACGTAAACACAACGCAGTCCATGACCGACTCCATTGCCGCCCAGGCGCGGTCCGTCGCGGCGCCCGGGACGGAGATCGTCGGGATCACGCCGCGGTTCGGCGCGGACTCCTGTGAGGGAAACTTCGAAAGCTACCTCGCCGCGATCGCCGTCATGGACGCCGTGGTCAATTACCCGGAGCCGTTCGACGCCGTCATCCAGGCCGGCTACGGCGAGCACGGGCGGGAGGGGCTGCAGGAGCTCCTGGACGTCCCCGTGGTCGACATCACCGAGGCTGCAGCCTCCACGGCGATGTTCCTGGGGCACAAGTATTCAGTGGTCACCACCCTTGACCGGGCGGTTCCGCTGATCGAGGACCGGCTGAAGCTGGCCGGCCTCGATGCCCGGTGCGCCTCCGTGCGGGCCAGTGGCATGGCTGTCCTCGAGCTGGAGGAGGAGCCGGAGCGGGCCGTGGAAGCGATCATCGAACAGGCCCTGGTTGCCGTCCGCGATGACAAGGCCGAGGTCATTGTCCTGGGCTGCGGCGGCATGGCCGGGCTGGACGAGGAGATCCGCCGGCGTGCCGGGGTTCCGGTGGTGGACGGCGTGGCGGCGGCCGTCACTATCGCGGAGTCCCTGGTGCGGCTGGGGTTGTCCACGTCCAAAGTCCGGACCTACGCCACCCCGCGGCCCAAGACGGTCATAGGCTGGCCCGTAACGGCAGCGGAAGTGCCTGCTGCGCGGTAGGCCGGGCCTCGGAAGCCCGGCCCTCAAACCAAGGAGCGATGAATGACTGCAACCCACAGGCCCGTTCCACCCCACCGGCCGGGGCCGGTTGCCGTCGTGACCGGAGCAGGTTCCGGGATCGGCCGGGCGGTGGCGCGGCTCATGCTGGCCGAGGGGTACCGCGTGGTGCTGGCCGGCCGCCGCGAGGCTCCGCTGCTGGAGTCCGCGGCCGGCCACCGCCAGTCCCTGACGGTGCCGTGCGACGTGACAGTGCCCGACGACGTCGAGCGCCTTTTCGCTGCGGCCCTCCAGAAGTGGGGGAGGGTGGACGTCCTGTTCAACAACGCAGGTGTGTTCGGCCCGGCCGCGTCAGTGGACGAGATCAGCGTGGCCGACTGGGACGCGGTGGTGGCGGTGAACCTCACCGGTTCGATGCTGTGCGCTGCCGCTGCGGTGCGGGCGATGAAAGCCCAGGAGCCGCAGGGCGGCCGGATCATCAACAACGGCTCCATTTCCGCGCATTCGCCGCGGCCCCGGACCGTGGCCTATGCGGTGACCAAGCACGCCATGACAGGCCTGACCAAGAGCATCGAGCTGGACGGCCGGGAATTCGGCATCACGTGCGGCCAGATCGACATCGGCAACACGGCCACGGACATCATGGGCACCATCGGCGTGGACTCCGGCGCCCTCCAGGCTGACGGCAGCCGCAGGGTGGAGCCCACGTTCCCGGTGCAGGACGCCGCACGTGCGGTGCTCCTGATGGCCGGCATGCCGCCGTCGGCCAGTGTTGGCTCGGTGGTGATTACAGCCGCCGGCATGCCGTTCATCGGCCGCGGCTGACAGCCGGGGACTCCGCTACTTTCCGCCACGGCTTCGGACATCCGCACCCCATGATCCAGGGTGCGGGTGTCCGAAGCCGTGGCTTTTTCGTGCCCGCAAAGTGCCAACTAATTCCGTATTGTGAAAACTCAATTTCCCCTTGCGGAATAATGTGAGCGGGGTTACTTTGGAAACAGACCCCGATTTCCGGGGCTGTTCCCGATTGATAGGTACAGATCAATGAAGATCCCAGATTCCGCGGCGCTGAAGGCGAGTTCGGCGCCGTCGAAGAAGAAGCCCCTGTATAGGTCGCTCTTCTTCCAAATTCTGATCGCCGTCGTGGCAGGTGTTCTTATCGGACATTTCTGGCCGGACCTCGGCTCGCAGCTGAGGCCTCTCGGTGATGGATTTATCCAGCTCATCAAGATGATCATCGCGCCGCTGATCTTCCTGGTGATCGTCACCGGCATTTCGGCCGTAGGCGACGTCAAGGCGGTCGGAAGGGTCGGAGTCAAAGCCCTTCTTTACTTCACCGCGGCCACGCTGTTCGCGCTGGTCTTCGGCCTGATCGTAGGCAACATCGTCCAGCCCGGTGCCGGGCTGAACATCGATCCGAGCACACTGTCCCAGGAGGCCCTGGACGCCAAGACCGGCCATGCCGTCCCGAAGGACGCTGCAGCCTTCATCCTGGACGTCATTCCCACCAGCGTCATCGGCGCCTTCGCGAACAACAGCCTCCTGCAGGTCCTGTTCTTCTCGGTGTTCTTCGGCGCGGCCATCGTCGTCATCGGACGCGAACGCTGCATGCCGGTCATCAGCCTCATGGAGACCGTCCTGGAACTCATCTTCAAGATCATGTCCTGGATCATGAAGGTGGCCCCGATCGGTGCCTTCGGTGCCATGGCGTTCATCATCGGCCAGTACGGACTCGACACCCTCAGCACCTACGCCTTGCTCATTGCCGCCTGCTACGGCGCGGCCATCGTCTTCATTGGCCTGCTGTTCCTCGTGGCATGGGGCTTTGCCCGCGTCCCGCTCTGGCACTTCCTGAAGTACACCCGCGAGGAGTTCCTGCTGGCGCTCGGCACCGCCTCCACCGAGGCTGTGATGCCGCGCATCATGACCAAGCTGACCAACGCCGGCTGCTCTCGCGCCACCACCGGGCTGGTGGTTCCCACCGGCTATTCGTTCAACCTCGACGGCGCCGCCATCTACCTGTCGATCTCCCTGCTCTTCCTGGCGCAGGCCTTCGGCCACCACCTGGACCTGGGCCAGCAGCTGGCCGCGCTGGGCGTCCTGCTTCTGACCTCCAAGGGCATGGCCGGAGTGCCCGGTTCCTCGTTCCTCGCGCTGTCCGCCACCGCTGCCGCCCTCGGGATCTTCCCGGTTGCCGGCGTGGCACTGCTCCTGGGTGCGGACCGCCTGATGGATTCCATGCGTGTCGTAGTCAACCTGCTGGGCAACTGCGTGGCCACGTTCGTGGTCTCCAAATGGGAGGGCCAGTTCGACCGCAGCGTTATGGTCCGTGCCTTCCGGGGCGAAATCACCAACCATGACTCCGCCATCATGCTCGGCGTCGAGGACGACTTCGAGGACCAGGAGCTTGCCCGGATCAGCGGCGGCGAAGCACCGTCCCCCAAATTCCGCGGCGGTCCCGATCCCAAGGACATCCCCGGATTCCAAATGACACGGCCCGGCGGCCACGCAGCTCCGCCGGAGCGCAGTTCGGCCGCGATTAACCACGAATAGCGGCACCTGAAAAAAGGACAGCAGCCCCGCCCCGGAACCCACCGGGGCGGGGCTGCGCGTTTTTCCCCGGCCGCCCGCGGGCCTGGCCTAGGATCAACCCATGACGGCAAACAGGGGACTTGCACTTTTCCGGTACTTCTTCGCGGCGCTGTGCCTGGCGGCACTCGTGGGACAGTTCACGTACAACGTCCAGAACATCGCCGACTACCGGCCGCTGAACTTCTTCAGCTTCTTCACGGTCGAGTCCAACATCATCGCAACGGCAACGTTCGCCATTGCCGGCTGGTACGCCTGGCAGGGACGGACCGCCCGCTGGCTGCAACTCCTGCGCGGCGCCGCCACCATGTACATGACCATCACCGGGATTACCTACAGCCTGCTGCTGAGCAACATCGAGGTGGACACCGCGGTTCCGTGGATCAACGTGGTGCTGCACTACACCATGCCCACCGTGATCGTCATCGATTGGCTCGTGGACCTGCCGCGGAAACGGATCTCCCTGAAGGAGTCCTTGATCTGGCTTGCCTTCCCGCTGGCGTACCTGGTGTACAGCCTCCTCCGCGGCCCTTTCGCGGACTGGTACCCCTACCCGTTCCTGGATCCGCGGATTGAGGGCTACGGCCACGTGGCATTCATGTCCGTGCTGATCGCGGTGCTGGCGTTTGTGCTGGCCGTGGTGATTGCGCTGTCCACGAAGCTTCAGGACACCGTCCCGCACCCGGCCGCCGAACTACCGGCCGAGGTCCGCTGAACGTCTTCCCGGAGGCTAGAGCGGGAGCAGTTCCGACAAGTCCGCCCGGAGCCCCGACGCGGACACTTTGCCCGAAGCTACTGCGTCTGCCCAGCTCAACCGGCCGGTGACCATTTCCAGCCAGGTGGCGGCGTCGCACTCGATGACGTTCGGGGGAGTGCCGCGTGTGTGCCGCGGGCCTTCCACGCACTGGGTGACGCCGAACGGCGGAACACGGACCTCCACGGAATTGCCGGGCGCTCTGGCGGTGACCTCTTCGAGCGTGTAGCGCACCGCCGTCGCGGTCACCGCACGCGGAACGCCCGACGCCGGGACGCCGGCTGCCAGCCAGGCGGCCAGGGCGGCGCGGCCTTCGTCGATCTCAATGCGTCGTCGTGAAACGGCCATGTCAGTCCAACAGGGCCGAGACGGCGTGGCCCAGCCGGATCTTGCCTACGGGCCGGCCGCCGCCGAGCACGGGTTCCACCACTTTTTCCAGGACGCTGGAAACGCCCGGGATGTCCACGGCGCCAGAGGCTGCCAGCAGCGTGAGCCCCACCAGGGTGGTGGCACGCAGGTTTCCGTCGAGGACCTTGATGGCCACGGAGACGCCTGTGGTGGTGGCCATGGCCAGTACACCTTCGGCGCCGATCTTGGCGATGATCTCCAGTTCGTCCATCACGATGGTGTTGGGCTCACCCTTGCCCTGCACGGCCCACGGGTAGTCGAGCATGGAGGTGGCAATGGTGGCGGCGCGGGCATTGGAGTTTTTGTCCCCGGGAGCCTTGGCCAGCCGGGAGTAGGCCCGGGCCAGTCCGGTCAGCGAGATGGCTGCCACCGGAGCGCCGCAGCCGTCGATGCCCAGGTGGGCGATCCGCTCCTCGGAATACTCTTCGATCGCGGAGCGGACGCGCTGCTGCAGCGGATGGTTGGGCTCAAGGTAGCTGTGGGTGTCCCAGCCGTTCTCCGTGCAGGCCCACAGGAACGCCGCATGTTTTCCCGAGCAGTTGAACGCGAGCTTGGACCGGCCCTGCTCGGACCGGATCAGCCAGTGGCGGGCGTTCTCGTCCTGCGGCCAGGCGGTGGGGCACTGCAGCTGGTCTTCCTTGACGCCGGCGGCCTTGAGCATCCCCTCCACCACGTCCATGTGGTCCAGCGACCCGGTGTGGCTGGCGCAGGCCAGGGCCACCTGGGCGCCGCGCAGGGGGACGCCGGCCTGCATGGCCGCGAGGGCCTGGAGCGGCTTCAGCGCCGAGCGGGCATAGATGGGGGTGGTGATGTCGCCGAGCTGCGTGACGACCGTTCCGTCGGCGGCAAGAACCACGGCTGAGCCGATGTGCCGCGATTCAACGAAACCGCTCCGTTCCACGACTGCCAGTTCGACGGCGGACTCCACTGTGAATGTGGCATGCGGATTTTCTGGCATGGCTAAAGTCTATGGTGCCGGTGCTGGAAACCCGGGAAATCCGGGCGGCGGCCCGGCTGTTGCCCGGGCCGCCGACGGGGCCACGGCCGGCTATTGCACCGTCACCATGACCGACTGCCAGCCGGACGCGCCGTCGGGCACGGGATCGGCGCGCTTGTCCGTCTGGACCTCGCCGGTGCCGTCGGTGGCGCGGGCCTTGATGTAGTGCGGTCCCGGGGTGGCATCCCACTCAAAGGACCACTGGCGCCACGTCACCACGGACGCTTCCGTGGACAGCACGGCCTCGGTCCAGGGCCCGTCGTCGATCTGCACTTCCACCTTGGTGATGCCACGGGTCTGCGCCCAGGCGGTGCCGCCGATTGCCACCTTGCCGGCCGCCACCTGGGCGAAGGACTTGGGCACCTCCACCCGGGCCATGGTCTTGATAGGGCCGCGCTCGGACCAGCCCCGGTCAGTCCAGTACGCCTTGCTGTCCGCGAAGCGGGTGACTTCGAGGTCCACCACCCACTTGGTGGCGGAAACGAAGCCGTACAGGCCGGGGACCACCATGCGCACGGGATAGCCGTGTTCGAGCGGCAGGGGCTCGCCGTTCATGCCGATCGCCAGCATGGCGTCCCGGTCGTCCTGCAGCACTTCGAGCGGCGTCGAGGCGCTGAAGCCGTCCTCGGAGGTGGACAGAACCATGTCGGCGCCCTCCGTGGGGCGGGCCATTTTGAGGACCTCGCGGAGGGGGAAGCCCAGCCACTTGGCGTTGCCGGCGAGGTTTCCGCCGACGGGATTGGACACACAGGTGAGCGTCACGTGCGATTCGATCAGCTCGGCGTCGAGCAGGTCCTGGAAGGTGAGCGTGACTTCCTGCTCCACCAGGCCGTGCACCCGGAGCTCCCAGTCCTGGGCGTTGATCTCCGGCACGCTCAGGGCGGTGTCGATCCGGTAGAACTCGTTGTTGGGTGTGACCCACGGGGTGACGCCCGGGGCGGCTGACTGCACTCCGGCCGGGACGGCGGGGGCTGCCTTGGCCGGCGACGGGAGCTGCAGGGATTCACGGGCCTGGGCGATGTTGCTGCGTGCCGCGCTGAGCAGCCGGCCGCCGGTGGCCGCGATGGCGGCCGCCGCGGCAGTGATCCCGGATGCGGCGAAGAAGGCGCGGCGCGTTGTGGCCGGGCGTTCGGTGCCCTTGGCTGCGACATCGGCGGCCTCGCCGGGCCACTGGCGCATCCGCCACAGCCGCGTCATCAGGAGGCGCAGCACCACCAGGCCGGCGGCGGTGCCGATCAGCGAGGGGATGGCGTCCAGCGGCTCAACGCTCGCGCGGGTGACCACACTGGCGACGATGACGGCGCCCATCAGCAGGACACCGGCTACGCCCAGCGCCCACTTCCGGTAGGCCACCACGCCCAGCACGCAGGCCAGCAGGAAAATGGTCAGCCCCATGCCGGCGAACAGTGCCGCCTTGTCGTTGGTGCCGAACGTGGCGATGGCAAAGTCCTTCAGCCACGGCGGCGTGAAGTCGATGAAAGTGGAGCCGAGGGCAATGATCGGCGTTGCCCGCGCCGTGAAGAACGCACCGATCAGTTCCGCAACGGAAAGTACGACGGCGGCCGCGGCCACGCCTGCCAGCGCAGCCAGCGCGGTGGGGCCCTTGAGCCAGTTCGTGAGCTTCTTCATGCCGGAGGTTCGTAGCGGCCGGCGTTAAGGATTGACCGGGGCGGGTCACGGCTTAGGAGCGGACCGGGTGCACAAAGTACCCTTGGAGACTGTGAAGGTACTCGTCATTGGCCCCGGTGGCCGCGAACACGCCATTGTCCGCTCCCTGCTTGCAGACCCCAACGTTTCGGAAGTCCACGCGGCTCCCGGCAACGCGGGCATCGGCAAACTTGTCCCCACGCATGCCATCGACGCCAACGACCCGGACGCTGTTGCCGCCCTGGCCACCAAGCTGACGGTGGACCTCGTGGTGGTCGGTCCCGAGGCGCCCCTGGCCGCCGGCGTTTCCGACGCCGTCCGCGCAGCAGGGATCCCGGTCTTCGGACCCAGCAAGGCGGCCGCCCAGCTGGAGGCATCCAAGGCCTTCGCCAAGCAGGTCATGGCCGAGGCCGGAGTGCCCACCGCCATGGCGCGGGTTGCGAGCACCGCTGAGGAAGCCGCGGACGCCCTGGACACCTTCGGCGCCCCCTACGTGGTCAAGGACGACGGCCTGGCCGCCGGCAAGGGCGTGGTGGTCACCAACAACCGGGACGAAGCCCTGGCCCACGCCCAGACCTGCTTCGACGCGGGCGGTTCCGTGGTGATTGAAGAATTCCTGGACGGCCCCGAAGTTTCCGTGTTCGTGCTGTGCGACGGCCGCAACACCGTGGCACTCTCCCCGGCGCAGGACTTCAAGCGCATTTTCGACAACGACGAAGGCCCGAACACCGGCGGCATGGGCGCCTACACCCCGCTGGAGTGGGCCCCGGAAGGCCTGGTCCAGGAAGTCATCGACCGCGTGGCTCAGCCCACGGTCAACGAGATGGCGCACCGCGGCACCCCGTTCGTCGGCGTGCTGTTCGTGGGCCTTGCGCTGACCTCGCGCGGCACCCGCGTCATCGAGTTCAACGTCCGCTTCGGCGATCCCGAAACGCAGGCCGTCCTGGCCCGGCTGAAGACCCCGCTCGGTTCGCTGCTGCTGGCAGCCGCCAAGGGCGAACTGGACAAGGCCGAAGAGCTGCGCTGGTCCAAGGACACCGCCGTCGCCGTCGTCGTCGCCTCCGAGAACTACCCGGACACCCCGCGGACCGGGGACCGCATCCGCGGACTTAAGAAGGCGGACGAGCTGGAAGGCGTGCACGTCATCCACGCGGGCACCAAGCTGGACGAGGAAGGCAAGGTGGTCTCCGCCGGCGGCCGCGTCCTTGCCGTGGTGGCGCTGGGAACCGACCTCGTGGAGGCCCGCGAACGGGCGTACGACGGCGTGGAGCTGATCCAGCTTGAAGGCGCACAATTCCGCACCGACATCGGGCGCAAGGCGGCGCGCGGCGAAATCAAGGTGGTATCCACTGCCACCGGAACGCTGCCCGTGACGAAGGCGAAGGCATAGCATGACTGAGAATTCCCCCCTCGAGGCGGCCCCCAAAGCCGGCCTGGACACCGAAACACTGGACCTCCCGGGCTGGCGGCATGTCTACTCCGGGAAGGTCCGGGACCTCTACGTTCCCGCTGACGATTCCCTCGTGGCGCAGTTCGGCCAGGAATGCGTCCTCGTGGTGGCCAGCGACCGTATCAGCGCCTACGACCACGTGCTCTCGAGCGAAATCCCGGACAAGGGCCGGATCCTCACCCAGCTGAGCCTGTGGTGGTTCGACCAGCTGGACGTGGAACACCACGTCCTGGCCTCCACCGTGGAGGACGGCGTCCCGGCAGCAGTCGAGGGCCGCGCCATGATCTGCAAGAAGCTGGACATGTTCCCGGTGGAATGCATCGCCCGCGGCTACCTCACCGGCTCCGGGCTGCTGGAATACCGGCAGTCCCGCACCGTCTGCAGCATTCCGCTGCCGGAGGGCCTGGTGGACGGTTCCCGCCTTGACGAAGCCATCTTCACGCCGTCAGCCAAGGCAGAGGTGGGGGAGCACGACGAAAACATCACGTATGACGCCGTGGTGGGCCTGGTGGGCGAGGACGTCGCCGCGCGCCTCCGTGAACTGACCCTGGAGATCTACACCAAGGCCGAGGAAATCGCCCGGAAGCGCGGCATCATCCTTGCCGACACGAAGGTGGAGTTCGGCTTCGACGTGGCCACGGGCGTCATCACCCTGGGCGATGAGGTCCTCACCCCGGACTCTTCACGGTTCTGGGACGCGGCCACCTATGAGCCGGGCAAAGCCCAGCCGTCCTATGACAAGCAGTATGTCCGTGACTGGCTGACGTCCGCCGAGTCCGGCTGGGACCGGGCTTCGGACGTCCCGCCGCCTGCACTGCCGGCGGACGTGGTGAGCCGTACGCGCGGCCGCTACGTTGAAGCGTACGAAAAGCTCACCGGACGGACGTTCGCCTAGCTGGCTTCTGCCGCGGCCTTGGCCGCGGCAGCGCGCCGCTGGGCGAGTTTGATTTCCAGCACGGCGTCCATGGCCTGCTGGACACGGTCGGAAGCGCCGGCGGCACTGAATTCCTGCTGGGCTTCCTCGAGCAGCACCAGGGCTTCATCCGATTCCCCGGCGGCCTTGAGCGACTTCCCCAGCAGGAGTGACACTTCGCCGGCGGTGTGACGGGCGAGGGCCTTCCGCTCGGCGTGGATCTCGCGCAGCTTTTCCACGGCGGCCGGGATGTCACCCGTGAGGTACAGCCAGCGCGCGCGGATGAACGCCACTTCGAGCTGGTCCGTTTTGTTGCCGCCCACGATCGACAACGCCAGTTCGGCGCGCTCGATCGCGGAGAGGGTTTCCGGTTCCACAATGCCGGAGGAGAGCCGGACGGCCGCGGAGGCCTTGTTGAAACGGGCCCACAGTTCGATGTCGTTGGCCGGGGAGAGCAGCTTGGCGGCCCGCTCGTGGTACTTGATGCCCTCGGGGTAGTCGTGCCGCATAAACGCCACGTTGCCGATCACCCACGCCACCTCGCCTGCGAGCTGGGAAATGGATTGGTCGTCCATCTGGTCGTTCATGGCCTGGCAGTAGGTCCAGGCTTCGTCAAGCCGGCCGCTCTCGGCCAGGGCGCCGATCAGCGCGCGCAAGGCGCCGATGATCAGCGTGGAGCCCTTGGGCAGCTGCGAGCACAGTTCCACGGCCTTCTGGGCATGCTCGACGGCGGTGGCCAGCTGCCCCTGCCCGTGGCACACGGCGGCCAGCATCTGCCGGGCGCGCACCCCGAGTCCGGCGGACTCGGTGGCCATGGGGTGTTCCAGGAGGTGCTGCATGATGTTCTGGCACTCCTGCAGCTGGCCCTGTTTCATCAGGCATTCCGCCTGCATGTAGGTCATGTTCCACCATGCGCTGGTGTTCTTGCCTTCGAGGGCGATCTGGGCGGCAGTGGCGGCGTGGGCCGCTGCGAGCGGGTAGTCCCGGAGGTCCCAGGCCTGCCGGGCGTAGAGCCCGGCCAGGACATACTCGGCGTCGCTGACCGAGATGGGCTGGCTCCAGGCTTCCAACGCTTTGGGGGCCAGCTCCAGCCGGCGGGCTAACTCTTCTATAACATCGGCGGTTGGTTCACGCCGGCCTGTTTCCAAGAGGGAGATGTAGCTGGGAGAATAGAGGTCCTTTCCCAGTTCTGCTTGCGTCAACCCACGTTCGAGTCGTTCGGCGCGGAGCTTCTCCCCGAATCCGTTCCCCACGGGTTTCCTCCTTATTCCGGACAGTCTTTATACCAAATGCTTGACAGTCTCTGTGGAAAACATTTTACAATGTATGTCAACAAGGGCAGTGCTGACTTTGTAACGAATCCGACTCGTATTGAGGAAACCTAATGTTGAAGAAGATTGCAGCCGCCGCCGCACTGGCTGGCGCACTGGCATTTTCAGCCGCAGCCCCCGCAGTGTTGTCTGCAGGTCCTACCGGCAATTGGGCGGATCAGCTGGGAAGCACCATCGCTATCGGTAACTGGCCCGATCCCATGCAGTTTGCCCAGGCCATCGGTAACTGGCCGGACCCCATGTCTTTCCCGGCATACATCGGTAACTGGCCGGACCCGATGTAGGCGGTTGATGTACTTCCCGCAAGGGAACACAAGCTCCGGGACATGCGCGAACCATGTCCCGGAGCTATTTTTTTGGCCAAACGATGCGGGGGGAATGTCATGACGCGCAGGGGATCGAATGACTTGAAGCGGGCCTATGCCGCGTGGACCGTCGCCGGGAGCTCGCTGATCGTGGCCGCCGTGGCGGGGTCGGCGATAATCGCCGTGGTGGGCGGAACGGCCGACGCCGGAACCCTGGTGTGGGGGATGGCGGGCATTGCGTTGCTGCTGGAGGCGCTGGTGCTCTTTGCCTATGGAGTCCGGGTTAGGCGCCGGTACGTGAACCAGGTCCAGACCTATGAAACGCGGGGAGATTACCGGGAGGACGACGGCTCCAACCAGCCACGGGTTCCCCTGCTGGGCGACGGCCAGGCCAGCCAGCGTTCCACGTTCGAGGGCCTCTAGGGCCACGGGCGGCAGCGCCGCAAGCAGCACCGCTGGAGCAATGCGGCCTCAGATGCAACGCAAAGAGGGCCTTCCGAATGGAAGACCCTCTTGCTTTTGGTCGGGATGACAGGATTTGAACCTGCGACCTCGTCGTCCCGAACGACGCGCGCTACCAAGCTGCGCCACATCCCGATCCGTTGCTTCAAAAGCAACTTCACAAGAGTATCCGATTCCGGCCGCCATGTGAAATCGGCGCCCGGAAGCCCCGCGGGAGCTACACCAGCGAGTCCTTCCACGCCCCGTGCAGCTCCGCGAACCGCCCGCCGCCGCCGATCAGTTCCTCCGGCGTACCGTCCTCCACGACGCGTCCGTCGTGGACCACCAGGACGCGGTCGGCGGTCTCCACTGTGGAGAGCCGGTGGGCGATGATCAGGGCCGTGCGGCCGGCGTCGTGCCCTGCCACGCCCGCCAGCAGGCCGGCGAGCCCGCTCTGCACCAGACGCTCCGACGGGATGTCCAGGGAGGAGGTGGCTTCGTCGAGGATGAGTACCGCCGGGCGGGCCAGGAACGCCCGGGCGAAACTGATGAGCTGGCGCTGGCCGGCTGATACGCGCCCGCCGCGCTTGTTGACGTCGGTGTCGAACCCCTGGGGCAGTTCCATGATGAAGTCGTGCGCGCCAACGGCCCGGGCAGCCTCTTCGATCTCCTCGCGGGAGGCTTCGGGGCGGCCCAGCGCAATGTTGTCCGCCACGGAGCCGCTGAACAGGAAGGCTTCCTGCGTCACCATCACCACGTTCCGCCGCAAGTCCGGCGTGGTGAGGTTCCTCAGGTCCACCCCGTCCAGTGTCACCGATCCCTCGGTCACGTCGTAGAAGCGGGCGATCAGTTTCGCCAGCGTGGACTTGCCGGCGCCGGTCTGGCCCACCAGGGCCACGATCTGCCCGGCCGGAATATGCAGGTCCAGCCGGGGGATGATCACGGGGCCGTCGCCGTACCGGAACTCCACGCCGTTGAAGTCGATGGTGCCGCGGGCTTCGGGGAGCGCTACGGGGTTCTTCGGCGGCCGCACGGTGGGAACCTCCTCCAGCAGGCCGGAGACCTTCTCCAGGGCCGCCTGGGCGCTCTGGAAGGAGTTGTAGAACATGGCCATCTGGTCCACCGGCTGGAAGAACCGTTTGGTGGACAGGATCAAGGCCAGCAGCACGCCCACGGCGAGGTCCCCGCCCAGCACACGGAACCCGCCGAACAGCAGCACCACGGCGACGCAGACGTTGCCGATCAGCACCAGCCCCGGCTGGAAGACGCCGTTGAGGTTGATCGAGCGTACGGTCACCTTGCGGTAGTCCTCGGACAGTTCGCCGTAGCGCTCAGCGTTCTCGCGCTCCTTGCGGAAGGCCTTGACGGCCCGGATGCCCGTCATCGTTTCCACGAAGTGCACGATCAGCCGGGCGGACACTACCCGGGATTCGCGGAACGCGATCTGGGAGTGCTTCTGGTACCAGCGGGCCAGGAAGTACATGGGTACGCCTGCGGCCAGCACGATGAGGCCACTGCGCCAGTCCAGGGCGAACACCGTGATGGCGGTGAACACCATAAAGAGCATCCCCGAGGCCAGCGAGCTGACGCCGGAGTCCAGGAGTTCACGCAGTGCCTCAAGGTCGGAGGTCTGGCGGGCGATGATGCGCCCGGACGTGTACTTCTCGTGGAACTCGAGGCTGAGCCGCTGCGTATGCCGGAACACCCGGACCCGCAGGTCCAGCAGCATCGCCTGGCTCAGCTTCGCCGTCGAGGTCACGTACAGCGCCGTGAGGCCGGCCGTCGCAACCGCAGCGGCAAGATATGCGACGCCGGTGAGCACCAGCGGCATGTTGTTCCCGGCCTGGAGTGCCGGCATGGCATGGTCGATCCCGAAGGCGATGAGCGCCGGTCCGGCCACCCGGGCGGCCTGGGAGAGTACCACCATGGTGATGGTGAGCCAGAACCTCAGCCGGACGGGACGGATCAGGGACCCCAGCAAGGCGAGCGACCGCCGTCGTACGGCCTTGCTCTCGCTTTTGCTCAGGTGGGCGTTGTCCTCGTTGGCGGTGCCGAAGGTAGCGGTGGTCATCGGGAGATCTCCTCGGACTCGTCCGTTAATTCTGAGAGTTCGGACAGTTCGGAATCCAGGTCCCGCGGTTCCGTTTCGAGGCTGGCGATCACGTAGCGGTAGTGCTCGTTGTGCGCCAGCAGTTCGGCGTGGGTCCCGACGGCGGCGATCCGGCCGTCCTCGAGCAGCGCCACCCGGTCCGCCAGCGCCACGGTGGAGGGTCGGTGGGCGACGATCAGGGTGGTGGTGTCGGCGAGCACCTCGCGCAGCCGGGCTTCGACTAGTTCTTCGGTGTTGACGTCCAGAGCGGACAGGGGATCGTCCAGGACCAGCACCTTGGGCTTCGCGGCGATGGCACGGGCCAGGGCGATGCGCTGCCGCTGCCCGCCGGACAGGCTGAGGCCCTCCTCGCCGATGAGCGTGTCCAGGCCCTCCGGTAGGGAGTAGGCGAAGTGGGCCTGGGCAACGTCCAGGGCTTCCTCCAGCGTTTCCTGGCTCCGCTCCTTGGCCCCGAGCAGCACATTGTCCCGGACGGAATTGGAGAACAGGGTGGTGTCTTCGAAGGCCACGCCCACCACGGTGCGCAGTTGTTCCACGGAGAACTCGCGCAGGTCCACGCCGTCGATAGTGATGGAGCCGGCCGTGACGTCGTAGAGGCGGGGGACCAGTTGCAGCAGCGCGCTCTTGCCGCTGCCGGTGATGCCCACCAGGGCCATGGTCTCGCCGGGGCGGATGTCCAGGCTGACGTCCTTGAGGATCGGCTTGTCCGGGGCGTCTTCGAAGGCGAACGTCGCCGCGTTGAAGCTGAGCGCGCCCTTGAGCTGCCCGGGTTCGCGGGGATGCTCCGGGCTGGTGATGGTGTTGGCGGCGTCCATGACCTCGAAATGCCGGTCGATGGCCGTCTTGGCCGTCAGCGCCATGGCCAAGAGCATGCCGCTGAATTCCACGGGGGCGGCCACTACGGCCGCGGTGGCGAAGAACGCCACCAGCGAACCGATGCTGAGCCGGCCGTCCGCGGCCAGCATGATGCCCACCACCAGGCCGGCGCCGAGGGCGAGCTCGGGGAGGAGGGTGACCACCATGCTGAAGGTGGCCTGGTGTTTCGCCTTGGCGATTTCGGTCTGCCGGAGTTCTTCGGCCTGTTCGTTGAAGTTCTCCAGGGCTTCGCGGCTGCGGCCGAACGCTTTGAGCACACGGATGCCGTGCACCGACTCCTCAACCGTGGTGGCGAGGTCGCCGGCCTGGTCCTGGCTGCGCCGGGCCACCTTGCTGAAGCGGGTCCTGAACCGGAAGCCGTAGATCATGATGGGCACCGCCGCGGCCAGGAAAATCAGTGCCAGCTGCCAGCTCATGGCAAACATCACAACGACGCCGATCACCACCGTCAGGGTGGTCACCACCAGCATGATGGCGCCGAACGCCATCCAGCGGCGCAGGAAGTTCAAGTCCGTCATGGCCCGGGAGAGCAGCTGCCCGGAACCCCAGCGGTCGTGGAAGGAGACCGTCAGGTCCTGCAGGTGCCCGTAGAGGGACACCCTCATCCGGGTTTCCACGGTGGTTGCCGGGTTGATGACGAACTGGCGGCGGAGGGCAACCAGCCCGGCTTCGGCGATGCCCAGGCCCAGGATGATCAGGGAGGCCACCCAGACAGCGTCCGTTGCGCCGCCCGGCCGGAGCGAGTCATTGATGAGGACCCGCAGGACCTGGGGGATGGCCAGCGCCACGATACTGGCGAGGAGTGCGCACAAAAGTCCCATCACAAGCCGGGGGATGATCGGCTTCACATGGGGATAGAGTCGGCTGATTGACGTGAAGAATGGAGTCTGCTTGGCCATGCCCGCTTCTTAAAGCTCAACTGCGAATGTAGTTTCCTTTAGCAACTACCCTATGCCATCGAGTGACACGGTTCACAGGATTCGGCACCGCGCGGGAATCTTCCCCAGTCATTGCGGTCCGCAATACTGCAGGCGGAGGTTGAGCCCCTCGAAACCGGACTCAGCGTTCCGTCAGTGTCAGCAGCACGGCCTCAGGCCGGCAGGCGATGCGGACCGGTGCGAAGCGCGAGGTGCCGATCCCGCCGGAGACGTTGACCGGCGTCGTGCTGCCGTTGCTTTCCCAGTTGTTGAGTCCCTTGGCACGCCAGGTGGGGAGGTCGCAGTTGGCCACCAGTGCACCGTACCCCGGCAGGCAGATCTGGCCCCCGTGCGTGTGGCCGGCCAGCAGGAGGTCCGCGCCGTCCTCGGTGAAGTGGTCCAGCACGCGCTGGTAAGGGGCGTGGATGACGGCCACGCGGAGGTGCGGGGTCCTGTCCTGGCCTTTGGTTCCGCGGGGCCAGCCGGCGTATCTCTCCAGGCCCAGGTGCGGATCGTCGACGCCGGAGAAATCAAAGCGCAGGCCGTTCAGCACCACGGACTGGTGGCGGTTGGTCAGGTCCACCCAGCCGGACATGCCGAAGTAGGAGCGCAGCCGGGGCCAGTCGAGTTCCACGGGCTTCTTCTGGGCTTTCGAAGGACCCAGGAAGTAGGAGGCGGGATTCTTGATCGTGGGCGCGAAGTAGTCGTTGGACCCGGGCACAAAGACGCCGGGGAATTCCAGGAGGGGCGCCAGCGCCTTCAGGAGGGGGTCGATCGCCTTGGCGTGGCTGAGGTTGTCGCCCGTGTTCACCACCAGGTCCGGTTCCAGCTCCGCGAGCGACGACAGCCACTGGGCCTTCCGGTTCTGGCCCGGGACGAAGTGGATGTCACTCAGGTGGAGGATCCGGAAAGGACCGAAACCGGCCGGCAGGATGGGCAGGGTCTCTTCGCGCAGGACGAACTGGTTCTTTTCCCACAGCCCGTACCCTGTCGCGGCCATGCCGGCTGCCGCGCCGGCCGCTGCGGTTACGGCAAAGCCGCGCCCGATGCTCCGGGCGCGGCCTGCCAGCGTTGTTTTATCCCCCATCGGTGCGCTACCCGTTGCCCTTGCCGTTGTCCTTGCTGGGCTCCGGCGACGGAGCCGGAGAGGCGGGCGCCGTTGCGGGGGCGGTGCTCTGCGTCGTCGGGGTGGTGGTCCGCGTGGGCGCCCCGTTGACCATGTTGGACGGAGGTGCCGTGAACGGGTTGGTGCCGTAGGCGGGCGCAACCTGTGACATGAAGTTGGAGAACATCGGTCCGGCGATCATGTAGCCGTCGATGCCCGTGTAGAACTTGCCGTTGACGGTCACGTTCTGGCCCGCGCGCTGCTGGGTTCCGAGCGCGTCACCGAACCACGCCGCGGTGGCCAGGCCGGTGGTGTGCCCCACCACCCAGGTGGACCCGTTGTTGTTGGAGGTACCGGTCTTGGCTGCGATGGGGAAGTTGGTCCTCGTGGAAATCCGGGGCTGGATCAGCGAGCCGGATCCGCGGTTGAGGACTTCCTGCAGGGCGTAGTTCACGCCGCGTGCCACTTCCGGTTTAAGCGCGTCACGGCAGTTCGTGGCCTGGGCCGGAAGCTGGGCGCCGGTCTGGTCCGTCACGGATGTGATGGCAATCGGGGCGCAGTACTTGCCGTCATTCGCGAACGTGGCGAAGGCGCTGGCCATGGCCAGCGGCGACGTCTGCCTGGAACCCAGCAGGTTGCCAATCGTCGTCATGGTGATCGGCGGCGTCGGGTTGGTGATCTTTCCCGTGTCGTCCCGCTGGGGGAGGCCTTCGTGGAGGCCCACGGCGTCCACTATCTTCTGGATTCCGCACAGGTCCACCTTGGCGGCGGTGGCAAAGGTCATGGTGTTGATCGAGTTCGCCAGGCCGTCCAGGACCGTCATTGAACGGTAGTAGCCTTCCTCGGCGTTCTGCAGGTCCCTGGAATCGCCGTTCGTGCTGTCATACCAGCCAACGGTCGGCGTCTGGCAGGTGTTCTTCCACGGGAAGCTTTGCGGATAGCGACGAACCGCGCCATTCAGGATGGAGTTCATCGAATTGCCCTCGTTGAGCCATTCAGCGAACGTAAACGGCTTCATGGTTGAACCCGGCTGTGCACCGCCGAGGCCGTTGAGGTCGTTGCCGTTGGCGTCGTACTGGTCAACGCTGAAGTTGAGCTGGCTGTCGAACTTGCCATCGCCCGCGAACCACACCGTATTTTGTGCCATGTTGGTGATCTTGCCGGTGTTCGGCTGGACGGAAACCACCGCCGCACCCCACTTGTCCGGGTTGGCGCCGGCGGACGCATCCACCTGGGCCTGGGCCGCGTTCTGCGCCTTGGGGTCAAGGGTGGTGGTGATGGTCAGGCCGCCGCGGAAGATCTTCCGTTCACGTTCAGTGGCATCGGCGCCGTAGGCCGGATCGTTGAGCAGCAGGTGCAGGACGTAATCACAGAAATACGGTGCGGTGGACGCATACGCACAACCCTGGCGGGCAGGGGTGACCTTGGTTTCCACCGGCGTGGCCACCGCGGCCTCATAGTCAGGCTGGGTGATCTTTTTCTGGGTGTACATGGCCTTGAGCACCTGGTCGCGGCGGCTCTTGGCGTTGTCAGGGTTGTTGATGGGGTCAAAGAACGACGGGCTGTTGACGAGGCCCGCCAGCAGCGCGGCCTGCGGGAGCGTGAGGTCCTTCGCCGTGGTGCTGAAGAAGAACTTGGACGCGGCTTCAATGCCGTAGGCGTCCCGGTTGAAGAACACGATGTTGAGGTAGCCCTCGAGGATCTGCTCCTTGGTGAACTTCTTCTCCAGGGCGATGGCCAGTTTCATCTCGCGGAGCTTGTCGCCCACGCCCTTGTTCACGCCGTTGAGCTTGATGTCCTCGGTGTTGCCTTCGGCCTCGAGTGAGGCGTTGATGACATTGTTCACGTACTGCTGCGTGATGGTGGACGCGCCCTGCTTGTTGCCGCGGGCGGTGCTGACCAGTGCACGCATGATGCCGGTGGTGTCCACGCCGCCGTGCTCATAGAAGCGGCTGTCCTCGATGGCGATCACTGCGTCCTTGATGAATGGCGACATCTGGTCCAGTGCAACGCGCGTCCGGTTTTCGGCGTAGAGGTTGGCGATCAGGCTTCCGTCGGAAGCGAGGATTTTGGTGGACTGGCTGGGCGGGTCCACCTGCAGCTCCGCCGGGAGGGTGTCGAAGAACTCGATGGAACCGCTGGCTGTGCTGCCGGAAACAGCGGCCGCCGGGACCAGCAGGCCCGCTACCAGGACACCACAAATAGCGCTCACGCCAAGGAAAGCAAGGATCTTTCCGAGGGTGGTGGCCGTGTCGAATAAAGGGTTCTTACCAGTCGCCATGTTTTCCACTTTACCGGCAAGGACTAGTCTTTAGCTCATGACCAAATGGGAGTACGCCACGATTCCGCTCATTATTCACGCCACGAAGCAGATTCTGGACCAGTGGGGCGAGGACGGCTGGGAGCTCGTCCAGGTCGTCACCGGTCCTGACGGCAACGGCCTCGTTGCCTACCTTAAGAGGGAGAAGCAGTAGTTATGACAAGCCCCGCAGGCACGGCGCCGGAATCCCCGGCCCGCGCGGAAAATTCGGCCTCCGGCGCGGAAAACGGAGCACCGGTATCGGCCGTGGAACAGCGGCTGGCAGAGCTGGGACTGACCCTTCCGGAAGTCGCGGCCCCGGTGGCCGCCTACGTCCCGGCAGTCATCTCCGGCAACCACGTTTACACCTCCGGCCAGCTGCCCTTTATTAACGGCAAACTCGAAGCTACCGGCAAGGTGTCCACGGGCACCGAAGGCTTCGCCGACGAACCGACGGTCTCTCCCGAAGACGCCAAGCGGTTCGCTGCAGTCTGTGCAGTCAACGCCCTCGCGGCGGTGAAAAGCGTGATCGGTGACCTGGACCGTATTACCAGGATCGTGAAGGTGGTGGGCTTCGTCTCCTCGGATCCGTCCTTCACGGGCCAGCCGGGTGTCATCAACGGCGCGTCGGAACTCCTGGGCAAGGTCCTCGGCGACGCGGGCCAGCACGCCCGGTCCGCCGTCGGCGTGTCGGTCCTGCCGCTGGACTCGCCGGTCGAAGTCGAACTGATCGCCGAATTTAGCTAAGGCCGGTCACTTCCCTTGCCCCAGTTAGCCCGTCGCCTGTTTGTGCTGCCTCCCGATCTTGAGGGGGCAGCACAAAGCTGGCTCGAACACGGCGAGCGGACACCGCGTGCCGCCCGCCTCGCATCCTCCGTCGTCCTGCTCCGCGACGCCCCCACGGGGCTGGAAACCTGGCTGGGCTACCGCCCAGGGTCCTCGCCGCTCGGAGTCCTCGCCTTTCCCGGCGGTTCCCTTGAGGCGTCCGACGACGACGCCGTCAGCTGGCTGGGCCCCTCACCGCAGCATTGGGCGGAACAAATGGGAACGGACGACGTCGGGCTGGCGCGCCGCCACGTGGTGGGCGCCATCCGAGAACTCTTCGAAGAAACCGGTGTGCTCCTGGCCGGCCCGGACCTGTCCACCACCGTGGAGGCCACTTCCACGCCGGAATGGATGCGGGCCCGGATTGCCGTTGCCGAGCAGGAAAAATCCTTCATCGACGTCCTGGCCAAGCGCGGGCTTTCCATCCGTACCGACCTGCTGAAACCGCTGGTCAACTGGCTCAGCCCCGACTTCGCCCACCGCCGTTTCAACACCCGGTACTTTGCCGCCACCGTACCCGTGAACCAGCAGCCCACGCTGCTGGAAAGCAAAGGTGTCTGGGGCCGCTGGGTCTGCGCCAGCAAAGTCATTGCGGAGCGTGACACCACCGCCCTGGGCGATGAAGTGGGCCAGGAAAACACCGTGGGCCTGACCCTCGGCCAGCTGCTGGTGCCAGGCTCAGAGATCATGCTCGAGAAGATGGCGGCCGCCAACGGGTGCATCGCCTACCTGAGCTACAAGCGCAAGGCGCACGTCTACCAGCCGAAGCTCGTCGAAGAAGGCGGCAAGCTGATGCTCGAAGTCGAGGCCGCCAAGACGGTCGCGGGCGAGCCGCAGCGGGAGCGGTAGGCCGCCCGCTCTGACATCCTCTGCGTGCCCGCTCGTTCCCGACCCGCAAATAGACTGACGACACAGAAAATGCCTGGCGACACCGTTATTCGGGGGTCGCCAGGCATTTTGCGCGTCATTTCCCGCTAGGGAAAGGGACGCGCAATTTCCTTGATTCAATGCCGCAGAATGACTAGCGGGAGCGCTGGCGGAGGCGCTGCATATCCAGGATCACCACGGCACGGGCTTCCAGCCGGAGCCAGCCGCGCTGGACGAACTCGGCCAGGGCCTTGTTCACGGTTTCGCGGGAGGCGCCCACCAGCTGGGCCAGCTCTTCCTGGGTGAGCTCGTGAGCCACCAGGACGCCGTCGGTTGCCGGGCGGCCGAAGCGGTCGGCCAGGTCCAGCAGCGCCTTGGCCACGCGGCCCGGAACGTCGGAGAAAACAAGGTCCGACAGGGAGTCGTTGGTGCGGCGCAGGCGGCGGGCCAGTGCCTGCAGCAGCTGGGCCGAGACCTCCGGGCGGGTGCGCAGCAGGGCGTTGAGGCTTTCGTTCTTCAGGCCGGCGAGGCGGGTCTCCGAGACGGCGGTTGCCGTGGCCGTGCGGGGGCTCGGATCGAAGAGGGCCATTTCGCCGAAGAGCTCACCCGGGCCGAGGATCGCCAGCAGCGATTCGCGGCCGTCCGGGGACGTGCGGCCCAGCTTTACCTTGCCGGAGACGATGAAGTAGAGCTGATCACCCTGGTCGCCTTCGCGGAACACCGAGGCTCCGCGTGACAGGTCCACCTCGGTGAGCTCGTCCGTGAGCAGACGGAATGCTTCGTCGTCGAGCGTGGCGAAAAGGGGTGCGCGGCGCAATACCTCGATGTCCATGAATTCTCCTGAGTAAAATGTGTCGGCTGGGGCGCTTCAGCCATTGTTTCAGAATTTTGAAGGTTCTGTGACGTACTTGGCACGTGAAACGCCTGAAATGGGCCTTCCGAGGCCGGTCAGGGACCTCTGGAGTGCGTTTACAGAGCAGATTTCGACGGCGGGCCCGGGCTTTCCGGGGCGCCTCGCGGTTGCCCCGGGGCGGCTGTCAGTCACGGCAAACTGTCAGGGTTCGCCACTAGAATTGGGGCTTACCTGTTTTGTGAGGAGCCCGTGTGTTCGGCTTGACCATCCTGGACCTGGCCTTGATCCTGACGCTGCTGTCCTACCTGATCTATGGCCTTCGCAATGGCTTCCTGGTGACCCTCGGCGGCATCGCCGGGTTCATCGTCGGTGCCGTGGCGGCGTTTGTGTCCGTGCCCATCGTCAGCAACCTCGTGGAAGACAGCGGCTGGAGGCTCACGGCGATCGTCGCCGCCGCCGTCGTGCTCATAGTCCTGGGGCATGCGCTCGGGACCATGATCGGCCGCAAAATCCGCAGTGCCGTGCGGATCCAGCCGCTACGGGCCATGGACCGGGTGGTGGGCGGAGCAGTCAACGTGGTGGTGGCAGCGCTCGTGATGTCCATGCTCTCCTTCAGCATCAGCGCCCTGGGCGTGCCGTTCGTTTCCCAGCAGCTGGCGGAATCCAAGGTCATTCGCTTCATCGACGGACTCACGCCCGTGCCGGTGAAAACAGCCGTGGCGCAGCTGCGCTCCACCGTGATCGGGGACGGCATACCCACGCTCATCGAAGGGCTCGGGCAGGGCCAGCAGGTGGCCATTCCCAACGCGAGCACGGACACCCCGGCCCTGAACCGGGCAGCGGAGTCGGTCCTGAAAATCGCGGGCACCGCCTACCAATGCGGCCAGAACCAGACCGGCAGCGGCTTTGTGGTGTCGCCGGGGCGGGTTGTGACCAACGCCCATGTGGTGGCGGGCGTGTCGCAGCCTGTGGTGGAGATCCCGGGCGGAGGGGCCATGCCCGGCAGGGTGGTGTATTTCGACAGCCAGCATGACCTCGCCGTCCTTGCCGTGGACGGACTTCCGTCGTCTCCGCTCCAGCTGAGCGCGGACCTGCCGGCAGGCAGCCCGGCCGCGTTCGCAGGCTACCCGCACGGCGGTCCTTTCCAGTCCAAACCGGCAACGGTGCAGGACATCGCCACCGTCCTGGTCCCTGACATCTATGGCGGCAACCCCGCTCCCGAAGACGTGTACTGGCTTGCCGGTGATGTCCAGCCGGGCAACTCCGGCGGGCCGCTCCTCACCACCGAAGGCATGGTTGCCGGTGTGATCTTCGCCAAGGCCACGTCCGATGCCGAGCTCGGCTTTGCCATCACGATGGATGACCTGGGGCCGGTGGCCGCCCAGGCGCCGGGCCTGAGCAGCCCTGTTTCCTCCGGGCAGTGCATCCAGAAGTAAGCGGTGCGGGGACCGGATGTAAGCAGGCGGGGACCCTAGAGCCACTCCAGGGTTTGGCCGTGCGGCCCGGCGATGGCCACGGGCACGCCGTCCTGGAGGAGGAGGAACCGTCCGCGGAGCCTTGAGTCATCCATTTCCGGCACCACCACGGAGCCGTCCGCCTGGGCAAGCACGGTGTGGCCCTCGTTGGACAGCCAGTGGCAGCCGCGCTCTGCTGCGAGGGTGCCGATGGTGGCGCGGAAGGCTTCCCGCTGGGAGGCATTTAGGTAGGCCATCACCGCGCTGTGGAATACCACCAGGGTGGCGTCCGGCGGCGCCTGGTCCGCTAGCGAAACCAGCTGCTCGTTCAGGTCGCCGGCCACCAGCAGCGGCGGATCCTGCTGCGCTATCGCGATGGCCCGGCGCAGCCGATCACGGCGGAAGTCCTGCTCCGGCCAGATCAGCGCTTCCAGCCAGGCGACGTCGTCGGGGTTGTTGATGTCCAACGGGTTCAGGTCGATCCCGGCCCGCCACACGACCTTCGGGAGCTCGGCGGGAAGCGGGACGGCACCCTGCACTGCGCAGCGCAGAACGGGCGCTTCCTCCGCCGCGGGGCGCGCCCCGTCCGGTTGCGGCACCAGCCGCGTGACTGAGCCGCCGTCGTCGTACTCGTAGGCGTACTTGTCCGGAAACAGCGCAAGCCCGGCGGAAGCACCCACCTCGATCAGTGCCAGCGGACGGCCCGTCGAGCCTGCGATGGCTGCGAGGGACGGCAGCAGCGTGGTGCACCGGCCCGCCTCGTTGGTCTGGGTGGCGCGGGAGAGCACGACCCGCGAGACCTCGTCCCAGCGTGCCAGGAGGAACTCCCTGAACTCGCGGTACGGGCTAATCCCGGCACCGAGGAACCGCGCTGCCGCCAGGATCAGGAGGGGCTGCCGCTTGTTGTGCGGCCACTGTTCGATGCGGCTGATCAGTTCAGGATCGCCGGCGATTCCCAGCGACCATTCTGCGTAGCACGGGGAGGAAGCCGGCGCATCGAAGGTGCCGAAGTTCCGGTACCAGTCCGCGGTGCCCGCGTTCCCCGCACCCATGATCAGGCCTTGCCGGCGTTCAGTTCTGCGAGGTATTCGACGGCGAACCGGTAGCCCATCACGCCGGCGCCGGCGATCACGGCCTTGCTGATGTCCGAAAGATACGAGTGGTGCCGGAACTCTTCGCGGGCATGGACGTTGGTGATGTGGACTTCCACTGCGGGCAGCTGTACCGCGGAGATGGCGTCGCGGATGGCCACGGAGGTATGCGTGTAGGCGCCGGCGTTGAGCACGATGCCGATGGCCTTGCCGCGGGCGGCGTGAATGGCGTCAACCAGCGCGCCCTCGTGGTTGGACTGGAAGCATTCCACCTCCAGGCCGTAGGCTGCGGCGGCCTCCTTGGCGAGCTGTTCGACGTCGGCCAGCGTTGCCGTGCCGTACTTCTCCGGTTCCCGGGTGCCCAGCAGGTTCAGGTTGGGTCCGTTGAGGACAAGGATGGTGCCGCGGCCGGCTTCGGTGGCGGGGGAGGCTTCAGTCATGAGAGCAAATCTATCGCTTCGGATGCAGCGTGCGCTGTTCTTTACGGCGGGCTGACGGGACGGGCCGTGATCCTGGCGATGGGGCGCAGCGCCGCTGAGCAAACAGGGAGATAGGCGGGCGCCCACCAAGGAACCGTGAACGTGACCCGGCAGCCGTCGCCTTCCGGGACCACCAGGTGCCCGGTGGCGCGGATTCCGGCCACCGACCAGGACCAGAAGCGGTCCGCCCGGAATTCCGTCACCGTGAAGGGCAGGCTGACACCGGCCACCGTCTTCACCCGGCCGGTGCTGCCGGCCGTGAAGCCGGGCGAGTCCAGCTCTGCACCCGTCACGGAAGGCCCCCATTCGGGCCACCGGCCGACGTCGGTGAGCAGCTCCCACACCTCCGCGGCGGGCGCCGCGATGTGCCGGGATGCGATGTGCCGGGACACTGAATAGCGCATCCGCGCTACCCGAAGTCCGGGCGCAGGACAGCCTGCGCCGCGAGGTGGCCGCTTTCCAGGGCACCCTGGATGGAGGCCGTGGCGCGGTGGTCGCCGCAGGCGAAGAGTCCGGGGGAGATCTCAGCCGGCTGCGGGGACCCCAAGGGCGGAGGCTGGACGGGCAGGGCATTCGGAACCTCGTGCCGGGCCACCAGCTCCCATCCCGCGGCATCCGCCCCGTAGATTTCGGCGGCATGCCGGCGGACCGCATCATCGCCGGGCACCGGCCGGCCGGGGCCGAACAGCGCCGACGTCTGCACAAGGTGCCTGCCGGCGGGGGCGTACCCCGGGGCTGCGTTGGACACGACGGCCGTATTGACCAGGGGCCCGCCGGGCCGATCCCGCGCGTCGACGCACAGCAGGTTCAGCCGGGTCGGCGGCTCGCTGGCCGCGAACCAGTGCGTCAGCACGCCCTTCATGGCGGGAACGCCGCTTCCCGTTGCGCCTCCGCCGTCTATTCCCAGCGCCAGGGATTCGGCGCCGGCCGGGTCCGTGGCCACCACCACCTGCTCAGCCCGGAGCTCGGCGCCGGCGGCACGGACCAGCATGGAGCCGCCTTCGCGCCGGATGGAATCCACCGCGGTCCCGGTGCGGACAGGCGTGGCGAGCGCGGCCGCCAGCTGCCGCGGCAGGGCCTGCATGCCCAGTCGCGGCAGCCCCGGCACTCCGAACGCGAAGGTGCGCAGCAGAAGCCGGGCGAAGTCATTGGAGGTGCTCCCGTCGTCTTCGAGGAGCACCCCGGCGAAGAACCGTTCAACCACCCGCCGGAGCCCGCCCGCCAGACGAGCGTCGTCCATGGCCTGCCGCAGCGTCACGTCCCGGCCGGGCACGGCCGTACGACGTCCGCCGTCGTCGTACTGTCCCCAGGACCTGACGACGGCGGGAGCCGCCCAGCGAAGGAGGGCAGCCACCTCGCGCGGCTTCGCCAGGCCGCTGCCGAAGGTCCCGGCGATCAGCTGCGGTTCGCGCAGGGGATGGGCCAGCACTGCGAATCCCTCGTCACGTCGCACTCCCAGCCCGGCACCGAAGGGCTGCAGGTCCAGGGCACCGACGTCCACCCAGCGGCGGACGGCAGGGTACGCGGGATTCAGGACCTGGAACCCGCGGTCCACCAGGAATCCGTCCCGGTGCTCCGTGCGGATCCGGCCGCCCACGTCGTCGGCGGCTTCCCACACGCGCACCTCACGCCCGGCTGCCTGCAACTCCCGGGCGCACTGGAGCCCTGCAAGCCCCGCGCCGACCACCAAAACCTCGCACGAATCGGTCATGGTCCATCTTGGCACGCATGCCATTTCCGAACCTCTGGCCACGCTTTGTGCCGGTGCCTAGACTTGAAGGACCATCGTGCGGAGCTCCCGTACCGGTCAGCTCGCGCGAAAAGCCCGATCTGGAGAGAGCGTCATCATGCGCTGCAAAAATGTGGATTCAGGAAAAGCGATGCGCCGTGCCGCAGTGGGACTGGTGGCCCTCGCAGCACTCATAATTCCGGCACCCGTTGCGTCTGCCGGCCCGCCGTCGACGAAGGGCGATGACAAGGTCATTGAGCTTCCCGGCGCTTCGTCCGCCGAAGGCATAGCCGAGGGAGAGGGCACCACCTTTTTCGCCGGGGACCTCATGAAGGGGGACATCTTCCGGGGCGACATCCGCCGCGGAACCGCCCGGCTGTTCATCGATGTGCCGGACGGCCGGATGGCGGTCGGCATGAAAGTGGACGTGGAGAACGGCCTGCTCTTCGTTGCCGGCGGCTTCACCGGACAGGCCTACGTGTATGACACGGACACACGGAAGACCGTGGCCACGTACCAGCTGACGGCGGACCCGGCTTTCATCAACGATGTCGCCGTCACGGATGACGGCGCCTGGTTCACCAACTCCGTGAAGGGCGAGCTGTACTTTGTCCCGGTGGATCGCCACGGCAAACCGGGTGACGAGGTCAGGACGCTCACGCTGAAAGGACCTGCTGCTGAGACTCCTGCCGACTTCAACCTGAACGGCATTGCGGCCGTCCGGGGCGGCCGGACCCTGATCCTGGCGCATTCAGCGAACGAAGCCCTGTACACGGTGGAGCCGGGATCGGGTGAATACGCCGACACCGCAAAGATCACCGGTGCCAGCCTGCCCTACGTGGACGGGATTGTGGTGAAGGGGAACACCCTCTGGGCCGTGCAAAACATGATCAACCAGGTGAGCCGCGTCCGGCTGGACTCCCGACTGGATTCCTTCGAGGTCAAGGACGTCATCACCAGTCCTGACTTCCAGGTCCCGACGACGGGGGCCCTGTTCGGCGATACCCTCGCCCTGGTTAACGCGAAGTTCGGCGTTCAGGGGGCCAGCACGTACGAGGTGGTCCTGGTCGACGCCCGCTAGGGACTTTCGACGCCCGCTAAGCGGTCGTGGAAAGCAGGGAGCCTGCCGGCCGGGTTGCTACCCGGCCGGCAGGCTCTTTGGGTGGCGCTGAAGCTGCGCGGCGCTGAAGCTACAGGCAGTGAACCTACACGGCAGTCAGGCGCAGCAGCACTGCGTGTTCCGGGTTGAGGACGGGCATGGGCAGCCCCACCTCGGCCAGGAACCGGCCGCTGGCATCCGCCCCGGCGGCCAGCCAGGCGGGCGGCTGCGCCTGGGTGTAGTTGTGCGCGTAGTCCGCGTCGCCGGGTGTCGGGAAGATGGCCTCAACGCGGTAGCTGCGGTCCTGGTCCAGTCCCGGAATGGTGATGCGTCCCGGACGCTCCGCGAACGAGGTCCGGGTGCTGACCAGCGCGAACAGAGCTGCCGTGTCTCCGGTCGCCGGGGTGCCCTGGGAAACGACGCCGTGCAGCATGAATGAATCGTCGGCAACATCCGCCCGGACCATCCGGCCCGAGTGGATCAGGCCGCGGTGCTCCTTGTACAGGCCGATGAACCGCTTGAGTTCTTCGCGCTCCGCGCCGTGGACCTGGCGGACATCCCATTCCATGCCGAAGTGCCCGAAGAATGCCGTGATGGCGCGGAATGAAACGTCGTGCGTGCGGGCCGTCGTGTGGGACGTGGTGGGGCCGATGTGACCGCCCACCAGCTCCGGCGGTACCACCAGCCCGGTCCAGCGCTGGATGGTCTGTCGTTCCAGGGCGTCGTTGCAGTCCGAAGCCCAGATCCGGTCGGTCGTTTCCAGGATCCCGAGGTCCACGCGGGCTCCGCCGGAGGAGCAGCTCTCAATCTCCAGGCCCGGGTGGGCCTTCTTCAGTTCGCCAAAGAGGCGGTAGGCGGCCAGCGTCTGCTGGTGCACGGAGGAGCGCCCGGCGTGGCCGTGTTCGGTGAGGTCCCGGTTCTGGTCCCACTTCAGGTAGCTGATGTTGTTTTCGCGGAGCAGGGCGTCGATGCGGTCAAAGACGTACTGCCAGGCCTCGGGGTTGACCAGGTCGATGACGTGCTGGTGGCGCCAGGTCAGCGGCAGCCGGCCGCCGTCCTTGTAGGACCGGACAGCGGGTCCAACGATCCATTCCGGGTGGGCGCGCGCCACGTCGGAGTCCAGGTTGATCATTTCGGGCTCCACCCAGAGGCCGAATTCCATCCCGCGGGAGGTGACGGCATCTATCAGCGGCGTGAGGCCGTCCGGCCACAGGCCCTCGTCCACGTACCAGTCGCCCAGGCCCGCCTGGTCATGCCGGCGGCCGCGGAACCAGCCGTCGTCGAGCACGAAGCGTTCCACGCCCAAGTCCGCCGCCGAATCCGCCAGTTCGACCAGCGTGGTGAGATCGTGGTCGAAGTAGACGGCTTCCCAGACGTTGAGCACCACGGGCCGGGCCTTGCCGGTGCCTGCATTACCTGCTGAAATGGCTGACGCCGAGGGCAGCACGTGGTGCGGACGGTTCCTGAACCAGCTGTAGAAGGCCTCGCTGATGCCATCCAGGCCGCGGTCCGAGTAGGCCGCGAACAGTGCGGGGGTGGTGTAGCTGCCGTTCGGCTCGAGGATCACTTCGGCCGGGCCCAGCAGCTCGGAGCCGCCGATCATGGTCCTGCCGTCGCCGATGGTGTCCGCGAACTGTTCGTGGTTTCCGCTCCAGGCAAGGTGGGTGGCCCAGACCCTGCCATGGCGGTTGCCGAAGTTCGCCGTGCCGGCGGCCAGCAGCAGCGAGGAGTCGTGGCCGGTGCGCCCGTGGCGCCCGGTCCGCACCCAGGTGCCCTGCTGGATGGCCCGGCGCTGCGGGTGCCGTTCACGGCACCAGCGCCCGGTTAGGTCAAGAAGTTCGACGGCGTCAGGAGCCACCGGCAGCACGGTGGCCAGTTCGTCGAGCTGAAAGGGTGAAGTGCCCGTGTTGGTGACGGTGTGGCGCATTTCCAGCAGGCCGCCGTCGTGCAGTTCCAGCGTGGATTCGACGGTGATGCCGGCGTCCGGATCTGACTGGACAATCACAGCTGAATTCCCGACGGCGGACGTTCCGCCGGCTTTGACGTCCGCGACGCGGAGGCGGACGGAGAAGTCGTAGCCGGGCACGCCGTCGGCGATCCGATGCCCGCGGAGGGCAGGGCGTCCGCGCCAGCTCGACGACGCCTGCGGCAGCAGCCCGGCCGGGACGGCTGCGTCGGAGGCGGAGGGCGGAATCGGTTCGCCGAGGATGGCCAGATCGGGCAGTGTCGCGCCCAGATCTGCGCCCCAGTGAATGACCTCGGCCTCCCCGCTGTCGAAGCTGATCACCAGGCTGGTGCCGGCGGAGCGGAGGTGCAGGGGATCCATGGGGTTTCTCTTTCGTTGTGGCGGGCGTCCGGTGACGCTGGCGGCGGGGTAAATATGTACGTGCGGGGTGGGGTGCCCCGGGTGCCGCCGCTTCGCGAGGATGAAACGGCGGCACCCGGGGCCGTGGCTGCGACCACTTACGCAGCCACTACAGGTGCGGTCTACTTGAAGAGATCGTTCACCTGGTTGTTGGCTTCGGTCAAGGAGCTGGCGGGCTTCTTGCCGGAGAGCACGGCATCCATTGCCGGCTTCATGATGCCGTCAACTTTGGCCGCTTTGTCCGCGATGGGGAAGAGGAAGGTGGTCCCTTCCTTGACGTGCGTGGTGAAGGCCGAGACGTCGGTGCCCTTGGCCTTGAACGCTTCGGCTGCCTTTTCGGAGGAGCTGGTGATGGCGGGGAAGACGACAGCCTTGGAAGCCACAACGTCCTGGCAGGCGGTAGAGCCGAGGTATTCAACCCACTTCACGGATGCCGCCGGGTTCTTGGTGCCTGCCCAGACGGAGTCGGCGAGGCCGTTGAACATGCTGGCACGCTTGCCGTCGGGACCCTTGGGGGTGGGGGCGAACGCGGTCTCCACGCCCTTGTAGGTCTTGTACTGGCCGATCAGCCAGTCACCCGTGGTGTTGATGGCGGCCTTGCCGGCACCGAAGTTGTCCGCCAGGCTGGCGCCGACGGTGGTTTCCAGCTTGGGCATGTAGCCCTTCTCGATCAGGCCGGCCCACCATGCGATGGTTTCCTGGAATTTGGGGTCATCGTAGTTGAACTTGGTGCCCCACGGGTTCTTGTCCGTGGCGGTCCAACCCGTGGTGGCGCTGAGGAAGCTCCATTCGGTCTGGCCCTGGCCGGAGCCGCTGCCTGCCAGGCCCAGGCCGTAGACAGCCACGTTGTTCTTGTCGAAGCCGGCTTCGTCGCCGCGCTTGCCGCTCTTGTCCGTGGTGAGGTGCGCGATGGCCTTCTCGTAGCTGCCGCCGTCCTTCGGGTTCCAGTCCAGGTTGGCCATCTGCTCGGCGGTGAGGCCGGCGGAGTCCGTCATGGCCTTGTTGTAGAACAGGCCTACGGTGTCCCAGTCCTTGGGCAGGCCGTAGCGCTTTCCGTCCTGGCCGACCCAGAGTTCCGGCAGGCCCTTGGTGTAGCTGTCCAGCTTGACGCCGTCCTTGGCGACGGCGTCGTCCAGGGAGAGCAGCTGCTTTTTCGCGGCGTACTCGGGGTACTTGGAGAGGTGGTTCGTGAAGACGTCCGGGGCGGTGCCGGCGACGAAGCCGTTCGTCAGGGTGGTCCAGTAGTCGTCCCAGCCGCGCTGGGTGATCTTGACCTTGATGTCCGGGTTGGCCTTGGTGAAATCGTCAGCGCACTGCTGGTAGGCCGGGAGCTGGTTGGCGTCCCACAGCCAGTAGTTGATCTCGCCCTTGGCCTCGCTGGAGGCGGGGCTGCCTCCGCCACAGGCGGAGAGGGACAGGGCGATTGCCGCGGCGGCAGCTGCGACGCCGATGGTTTTCTTCATGATGGACCTTTCGAGGGTGTTTCTGGAGACGAACGTGTTTCTGGGGAAAGTGAACTGAAGGTGTTACTTGATTCCGGAGAAGCCGATGGAGTTGACCACCTTCTTGCCGAAGGCAATGAACAGCAGGAGCACCGGGAGCGCGGCCACGAGCGTTGCGGCCATCAGGCCGGTCCAGTCGGGGGCTCCTTGCGGTGACTGGGACTTGAAGACGCCCAGGCCCACCGTGAGCACCCGGACGTTTTCGTCCTGGCCCACCAGGAGCGGCCAGAAGTATTCGTTCCACTGGCCGATGAAAGTGAGGAGGGCCAGTGTGGCCAGCGGCGCCGCTGCGTTGGGCAGGACGATCTGGAAGAAGATCCGTAGGTGCTTGGCGCCGTCGAGCATGGCGGCCTCTTCCACTTCCCGGGACATGCTGAGGAAGAACTGGCGCAGGAAGAAGATGGCGAACGGGGTCATGAACAGGAAGGGCAGCGTCATGCCGGCAAAGGTGTTGAGCAGGCCCAGGTTCTTGATCATCAGGAAGTTGGGCAGCGCGGTGAAGATTGGCGGGACCATCATGGTGGCCAGGAACAGCCCGAACACGGCGTTCCGTCCGGGCCAGCGGAGCCGGGAGAACGCGTAGGCTGCCATGGCGCTGAAGAAGACCTGCCCTGCCGTGGTGACGCTGGCGAAGATGACCGAGTTCCGCAGGTAGAGCCAGAAGTTGATCGCGGCTCCCGAGCCTCCCTCGGCGATGGCCTCCTCGGGGCTCTGCATTCCGAGGACCCGCTTGAAGGCTCCGAGGTTGAAGTCCGCGGGAAGGAGGTTGCCTGCGTTGGAGGCCAGTGAGGCATTCGTGGACAGTGCCGTGCGGAGCATCCACAGGAAGGGTGCCACGGTGACGGCGACTGCAACGGCCACCAGGGCCCAGGCTCCGACGCGCCGCCAGTTGACGGGCTTCTTCTTGACGGGAATGTTGCTGACGGACTTGCGGGTGAGTGTGGAGGTGCTCATGGCTGGGGTTCCTTAGTCCAGATCCGATTCGTTGCCCTTGAGGAACTTCATTTGCACGAAGGCCACCAGGGCAAGAATGAGGAAGAGAATGACGGACAGGGCCGATGCGTAGCCGAAGTCCGATTCGCCAAAGGCCTTTTGGTAGATGTACATCTGGATGACGCGGGAGGCGTTGATGGGGCCGCCGCCGGTGGTCACTGCCACGGTGTCGAAAACCTGGAATGAGCCGATGACGGTGACGACGAGCACTAGCACCATCACGGGGCGCAGGAGCGGCATGGTGATGCTCCAGAAGGTCCGGGTGGGGGACGCACCGTCCAGCGATGCAACCTCGTAGACGTGGTTGGGGATCGACTGCAGCCCGGCGAAGAGCAAGAGGGCCGTGTAGCCCATGTGCCGCCAGACGTTGACGGCGGCAATGGTGGGGATTGCCCATTGCTCGCTGCCGAAGAAGGCGATGCGCGGCAGGCCCATCCAGTTGATGATTTCGTTGACGATGCCGATTTGGTAGTCGAGCATCCAGAACCACAACAGGGCGACGATGACGTTGGCCACCAGGAAGGGAAGCAGCAACGCGCCGCGGATGAACGTGGACTTTGCCACTCGGTGCATCAGGAGGGCCAGTCCGAGGGCGATTACGGTCTGGAAGCCGATGTTCAGGCCCACGTACTGGACGGTGACCCCCATGGCGTTCCAGAACAGTTCATCGCCAAGCATGGCGGTGTAGTTCTTGACGCCGATCCAGGTGGGGTCGCCCAGGATGCTGTACTCGGTGAAGCTGAGGTAGACGCCCCGGATGGTGGGCACCAGATAGAAGAGAACAAAGCCGATCATTGCCGGGAAGATGAAGAACAATGCCATCTTCAAGTCGCCGAGCCGGCGAAGCCGGCCCTTCCGGGCGGTCTTCCCGGCCGTGGGGAGTCCGGGCCGGGCTGCCGGGTCCTGTTGCTGCTTGGTAAGGGTGGTCATCATCGACCCTTTCCTGACTGTGATGTGGGTAACAACTGTTGATGAATCTACACGAGTAGATTTGAGGTGGCAAGTATTTTTTCCTGCAAACAAAGAAAGTTACGGCTGACGCTTCTAAATTCGTTGACTCGAGTAGATTCGGGTGGAAGACTTTGGCGCAGGCCCATACGGGGCCTTTATGCCCGCAATCGCGGGCCAGCCAAGGGAAGGTAAACAATGGCGTTTTCAATCGGAGTCGTCGGTGTCGGGCAGTTCGGCGGCCATTTCGCCCATCTCTTCAAGCTCCACCCGGGAGTCAGCGAGGTTTACGTCGTCGACGAACGGCCGGAACGCGCCGCCGCGGCGCAGGAGCGCTGGGGCCTGGACGGGACCAAGGCGAGTTTCGAGGAACTGCTGGCGTCCGACGTCGACGCCGTCGCCATCTTCACGCAGCGCTGGACCCACGGTCCGCTGGTGGAGCAGGCGCTCCGCGCCGGCAAGCACGTGTACTCCGCAGTGCCGATGGCTATTTCGGAAGAGCAGATCGAGCGCATCATCGAGGCCGTGAAGGAAACCGGGCTGGTCTACGCCATGGGGGAGACCAGCTACTACAACCCCGCCACCGTCTACGCCCGCAACCAGCACGCCGCCGGCAAGTTCGGCCGGATCTTCTACAGCGAAGGCGACTACGTCCACGACATGGACCTGGGTTTCTACGACGCCTACCAGTACAGCGGCGGAGACGTCTGGAAGTCGACGGCGAGCTACCCGCCCATGCTGTACCCCACCCACGCCATCGGCGGCGTCCTGGGCGCGCTGCCGTCCCACGCGGTGAGCGTCAGCTGCATCGGCGTCAAGGACGACCGCGACGACGGCGTCTTCGACAAGGACGTCAGCATGTTCGGCAACGACTTCTCCAATGCCACCGCACTCTTTGAACTGAACGACGGCGGCGCGATGCGGACCAACGAGATGCGCCGTGTGGGCTACCCGTCGCACATCCGTGAATCCCGGTTCCGCTTCTTCGGCACCGAAGCCAGCTTCGAGCAGCTGGCCAAGGTCACGGTGTGGCAGGACAAGGAAAACGTCCACGACATCTCCGAACAGGTGGAAACCCGGCCCAGCATCCCGCTGGACGACCCGTCGCTGGCCGACGTCGCGCCGGAACTGCGCGACGCCTTCATCTCCGGCCTTGCCCCCGTGCATGACCGCAGCCGCCTGCCGGAGGAATTCCGCGGCGCCCCGAACGGGCACGAGGGAAGCCACCAGTTCCTGGTGGACGACTTCGTGACTGCGGTCAATGAAGGAACGCTGCCGCCCGTCAACGCCTGGGTGGCCGCAAGGTTCACGCTTCCCGGAATCGTGGCGCATGCCTCGGCCCAGCAGAACGGCGAACGCCTGCCCATCCGCGATTTTGGCGACGCTCCGCGGGACGCATAGCTAGCATGTACTCCATGACCATTCCCGCAACGCACCCGACCCGAGGTCCGGTAACCCGCAAGGATGTTGCCCGCTATGCGGGTGTGAGCACGGCGGTGGTCAGTTACGTTGTCAACGGCGGCCCTAAACGGGTGGCGCCTGCCACGGAGGCGAAGGTCCAGGACGCGATCCGCGTCCTGGGCTACCGCCCCAACGCCGCTGCACGTGCCCTCAAACTTGGGTCCAGCGAGACCATCGGCCTGATCATTCCGGACAACAGCAACCCGTTCTTCTCGTTGCTGGCGCACGCCGTGGAAGACGCAGCCGGCGAACTCGGCTACGCGTTGTTCCTGACCAACTCCGACGGCGACCTCGCCAAGGAACGCCGGCACATCCGGAACCTGGCCGCGCGCCAGGTGGACGGAGTGGTGCTTGCGAGCGTCCTTTCCGAACCGGACCTGGCGGACCTGGAATCGGCGGAGATTTCATCGGTCCTGCTCAGCCACAGTGAGAGGCCCGCCGGCGTCACCAGCGTCGGCGTGGACCTCGCCGCCGGTGCACGCACTGCCGTGGAACACCTGATCGGCCACGGCCACACCAACATCGGCCTGGCCATGGGTACCACCACGGCCAATGAGGCCGATGACCGCGAACAGGGCTGGCTGCAGGCGCTCGAGGCTGCCGGACTGCCCGAGGGCCCCATCGCGCGCAGCGCCTTCACCCGGGACGGGGGCTACGCCGCGGGCAAACGCCTGCTGGCATCAGGGCACCGCCCCACGGCGATTTTTGCGAGCTCTGACATGCAGGCAGTGGGCATCCTCCGTGCCCTGCACGAAGCGGGACTCACCGTTCCGGGCGACATTGCCCTGGCCGCCTTCGACGGCTCGGTGGAGGCCGAATATTCGTGGCCTCCGCTGACCACCGTGGAACAGCCGGTCCGTGCGATGGCGGACGCCGCAGTGCGCGCGCTGGTCGGCGCCGGCCGCGGCGAGCCGCCCCGCCACCACGTCTTTCCCACGAAGCTGCTGGTCAGGCAGTCCTGCGGCTGCCCGTAGAGCTTTCCGGCAACACCGCTAGCCGGCGTCCACGATCCGCAGCCGGCTGACGCTTTCCTGCAGGAACCGGCGCGCGTCCGCACTGAGGCCGGAGTCGCTGATGACCTCGTCCGCCTCCTCGAACCCCGAGATGGTGCTCATGCCCTGGGTGCCCCACTTGGTGTGGTCGGCCACCACCACCACCTTGCGCGAGGCTGCCACGAACGCACGGTCGGTCTCGGCCTCGAGCAGGTTGGGCGTGGTGAAGCCGGCATCGGGATCCATGCCGTGGACGCCCAGGAACAGCAGGTCCAGGTGCAGCTGCTTCAGCGCCGCCGTCGCAATCGGTCCAACCAGGGCGTCCGACGGCGTGCGTTCGCCGCCGATCAGGATCACCGTGGACCCGTACCGTCCGGCACCGGAGGATGAGCCGTGATGGAACACGTCGGCAATGCGGATGGAGTTGGTCACAACAGTGATCCGCGGTCCGTTGACCAGCTCCTTGGCCAGGGCCCACGTGGTGGTTCCGGCGCCCAGTCCCACCGCCATCCCTTCATGGACAAGGGACGCCGCTTCCAGGGCAATGGCCCGTTTCTCGGCCGTGAGTTGCGTGGATTTCTGTTCGAAGCCCGGTTCGTGCGTGCTGGCATCGCCGGGAAGCTTGGCGCCGCCGTGGATCCGCTCCACCCGGCCGCCTTCCTCGAGCAGCTCGATGTCCCGCCGAACGGTCATGAGCGACACGCCAAGCTGCTGGGCCAGGTCCGAGACGCGGACCACCCTCTCGCGCTGGACTGCATCCACGATTGCCTGGTGGCGTGCTGCGGGGAGCATGGAATTCCTTTCGGGCTGCGGGCGGGGGAGTGCTGCCCCCGTCAGGTTCCATCATGGTCTACCCCTTGGAGGAACCGAGAGTCAGCCCCGCAACAAACTGCCGCTGCAGGAGCAAATAGATCACCAGCGTGGGGATGACCGTGATCACGGCGCCGGCGGCCAGCAGGTTGTAGTTATTTAGGAACTGGCCCTGGAGGTTGTTGATGGCCGTGGTGATCGGGAGCCGGTTGCCACTCTGGATGAACAGGAGCGGCCAGAAATAGTCGTTGTAGATGAAGATGACCTGCAGGGTGCCGAGGGCAGCAAACGCCGGCCGGCACAGCGGGAGGATGATCTCCCGGTACTGCCGCCAGATTCCGGCACCGTCCACCAGCGCGGCTTCGGTCAGGTCGGCGGAGAGGGCCTTCATGTAGTTGGAGAGTACGAACGTGCAGAATCCCATCTGGAAAGCGGTGTTGACGGCGATGACGATGATGTACGTGTTCAGCATGTTGCCGGAATCGCTGAAGGAGTACGGCACCTCGAAGTGCTTGGCCATCTCGAACAACGGCGCCGCCAGGACCTGCGGCGGCAGCAGGTTGCCGGCGGTGAACATGATGAGCAGCGTGATGTTGAACTTCCAGTTCACCCGGCTCACGGCAAACGCCATCAGGGACGCCAGGAACAGGGTCACCAGCACGGCCGGAACCGTGATGATGACGGAGTTCCAGAAGTAGGTGGCGAATCCGCCCTGCGTCCAGGCCTGGATGAAGTTGTCGAAATTGAATGCGCCGGCAAGGCTGAAGTAGCCGTGCTCGTTGGTGGACGCCACCGGCCGGAGGGCAGTGAAGACGGACCAGCCCAGCGGGATCAGCCACATGACGGCCATGACCGTCAGGAAGATGTGGGTCCCGTAGTGGCGTTTCGGCCGGCTTCCGGACCTGGGTGCGGGGGCGGTAGCTTTCCTGCCGTCGCGTGCTGTGCTTGTTGCGGGGGAGCTCATGCTTTGTTCTCCTTGCCGAACGTGCGGCTGAGGTAGAAGACGATGGGGACAAGGGAAATAACCAGCAGCACCACCGCAAGGGCAGAGCCGACGCCGATCACCTGGCCTTCGCCCACAAGGTTCTGGATCACCAGGGCGCTGAGCATTTCCAGGCCGTTGGTGCCGCGGTTGATGACGTACACAACGTCAAAGGCCCGCAGCGACTCAATGATGGTGATGACCACGATCACGATGTTGATGGGACGCATGGCCGGAAAGACCACCCGGAAAAACGTCTGGTAGCCGTTGGCGCCGTCGATTGCGGCGGCCTCCTTGAGGCTGGGATCCACGCCCTTGAGCCCGGCCAGGTACAGGAGCATGACATAACCGGCGTGCCGCCAGGTGGCTGCGATCATGGCGGCCCAGATGTTGACCGAGGAATCTCCGAACCAGTCCACGGCCTGCGGCGTCCCGGCGGTGCCCAGCAGGAAATTCAGCAGCCCGTTGTCCCGCTGGTAGAAGAGCTGCCAAATGATGCCGATCAGGGCCAGCGACAACATCACCGGGGCGAAGAAGATGCTCTGGTAGATCTTGCTGCCGCGGATGTTCTGGTCCAGCAGCACCGCAAGCAGCAAACCGAGCGGTGTTGCGATGAGTGCCAGGAACAGGAGCCACAGCATGTTGTGCTGCACCGCCGGCCAGAACGGCGGGTAATCCTGGGAAATGAATTGGTAGTTGTCCAGGCCGGCGGGGCGGATGTCGCCCAGGTCCAGTCCGTTCCACCGGGTGAAGCTCAGGCCCACCGACATCAGCATGGGCAGCCACACCAGGGTCAGTTCGATCAGGGTGGGGATGCCCACCATCAGGGACAGGACAAGCTTGTCCCGCCCGGACAGGCGGCGGACCCGCCCGCCCTTGGCCCTGCCGGTTCTCCCGGGAGGGCCTTCAGGCTCCCGGGATTCCGGCGGAATCAGTTCTCGTGCGGTGCTGCTCATGGAAGTCTTCCCTCGCTATTGTGCCGCGTACAGCGTCTTGGCCTGGGCTTCGAGGTTTTTGACGTCCATCTTGCCGTCCTTGATGAAGCTCTGCAGCGCGGGGATCATCACGTTGTTGGCCATCGCGGGAAGGGCATCCCGGTCGAAGAACTGGCTGATGTATTTGGCGTTCGCGATGGTGTCCGCACACGCCTTGTTGAGGGGCGTGAACTTGGACGTGTCCGTGCCCTTGGCCGTGGCGATGTTCGATGAATCCACCGCGGCGTACGCGTCCTGTGCCTCGGCAGACCCAAGGAAAGCCATGAAGTCCCGGGCCGCCTTGTTTTCGCCGCCCTTCTTGGACAGCAGGAGGCCGTCGATGGGGGCTTCGACGGCGTCGCGGCCTTCCATGGCGATCTCCGGGAACGCGAAGAACCCGATGTCCGCCAGGACCGCGGGATCGGTGAACTGCTGGGTCACGAAGGAACCGAGAAGGTACATGCCGGTCTTCTTGGCTTCAAGTGCCTTTGCGGCGTCCTGCCACGTCTGGCCCAGGGCCGCCGGGTCCTGGAACGGAAGGAGTTCGGCCCACGTGTCGAAAACGGCGCTGACCTTCTGCTGGTCCCAGGATTCCTTGTGCGCGCACAGGTCCACGTGGAACTGGTAGCCGTTAAGCCGCATGTTGATGTAGTCGAAGGTGCCCATGGCGGGCCAGCCGTCCTTGTCGGCGAAGCCGATGGGAATGATGCCGTCAGCCTTCATCTTGGTGGCCAGGGCCTTGAGCGCGTCGAAAGTCTCCGGAACCTCGTAGCCCTTCTCCGCCCAGAGGCTCTTCCGGTAGAAGAAACCCCACGGGTAGTTGTAGTTGGGGACGAAGTACATCTTGCCGTCGGGGCCGGTGGACGCCTTCTTCAGCGCGTCGGAGTAATTGGCGCCGATGCTCTCCCAGACGTCGTCGATGGGTGCCAGGAGTCCCTTGCCCGCGTAGTACTGCATGCGGTAGCCGGCAAACCATGTGAAGGTGTCGTCCGGGGAGCCCTGCAGGTAGGAGTTGATCTTGTTCTGGAAATCGTTGTGCGGCACCACGTTGGTGGTGACCTTCTTGCCGGACTTGGCGGTGAAGGCGTCCGTGACGGCCTGGTAGGCGCGCTTGGGAACATCATCCGAGGACCCGGAACCGAACGTCAGGCCGGGCGAGTCGGAACCTGTGGCCGACGGTCCGCTTCCGCCGGTACAAGCCGCGAGGAACGGAATCCCCGCCAGGCCCGCTGCGCCGACGCCGACGGTCTTGAGGATGGTCCGGCGGCTCGGAAAAGCGGTTGCCGACGCATCAAACTGTGCTGCCATGTTCTCTCCCTTGAAAAATAGCTGCATGTGAGAGACCTCACATGCTCATGACTATAACGTCTCAAAAGGGAACAGGAAAGAACGGGAAAGAACATTTTGACGGCAATCGCTATTTGAATCGTCACAAAGCACCGCGGCCCCGTTTTCCCCGCCGTGGCGGGGGAAAACGGGGCCGGCTGGTTTCCCGGGAGGCGTCCGGGACTGTTAGTTTCTGAGCGGCCGCTACTTCCGGAGCGACTGGGCGATCTGCGCCATGACGGTGTTGTCGGCCAGTGTGGTGGCGTCGCCGGGGTCGCGGCCTTCCGCGACGTCCTTGAGGAGCCGGCGCATGATTTTCCCGGACCGGGTCTTCGGCAGTTCGGGCACCACCAGGATGGTTTTGGGTTTGGCGATCGGACCGATTTCCTTGCCCACGTGGTTGCGGAGTTCCTGGACGATCGCGTCGCCGGAGTCCACCGCATCCTCACGGAGGATCACGAACGCGACCACGGCCTGTCCGGTGGTTTCGTCGGCGGCGCCCACGACGGCGGCCTCGGCGACGGCCGGGTGGCTGACCAGGGCCGATTCGATTTCCGCGGTGGAGAGCCGGTGGCCGGAGATGTTCATGACGTCATCCACCCGGCCCAGGAGCCAGACGTCGCCGTCGTCGTCCTTCTTGGCCCCGTCGCCGGCGAAATACATGGTCTCGAACCGTGACCAGTAGGTCTCCTTGAAGCGTTCCGGGTCGCCCCAGATGCCGCGGAGCATGGCCGGCCACGGTTCGCGGATCACCAGGAACCCGCCGTGCCCGTTCGGCACGGATTCGCCGAGTTCATCCACCACGTCGACGGCGATGCCGGGCAGGGGGACCTGGGCGGAGCCGGGCTTGGTGGCTGTGACGCCGGGCAGCGGGGCGATCATCTGGGCGCCCGTTTCGGTCTGCCACCAGGTGTCCACGATCGGTGCCGGGTCCTCCTTCTTCTCGCCGTTCTTGCCGGCGTTGGCGCCGATGACGTCGCGGTACCACATCCAGGCTTCGGGGTTGATGGGTTCGCCCACGGAGCCCAGGACGCGGATCGAGGAGAGGTCGAACTTGGCCGGGATCTCCTTGCCCCACTTCATGAAGGTGCGGATCGCGGTGGGGGCGGTGTAAAGGATGGAGACCTTGTACTTCTCGATGATCTCCCACCAGCGGCCCTGGTGCGGGGAGTCCGGCGTGCCTTCGTACATGACCTGGGTGGCGCCGTTGATCAGCGGGGCGTAGGCGACATAGGAGTGGCCGGTGATCCACCCGACGTCGGCGGTGCACCAGTACACGTCCGTTTCCGGGTGCAGGTCGAAGACGGCCTTGTGGGTGTAGGCGCCCTGGGTGAGGTACCCGCCGGTGGTGTGCAGGATGCCCTTGGGCTTGCCCGTGGTGCCGGAGGTGTAGAGGATGAACAGCGGGTGTTCGGAGTCGTGGCCCACGGCCGTGTGTTCCGGGGAAGCGGCGTCAACGGTGTCGGCCCACCAGTGGTCCCGGCCCTCGTGCCAGTCGACGTCCTGCCCGTTGCGCTTGACGACGACGACGTTCTCGACGGTGTGGCCGCTGCCGTCTCCTTCGTGGGACAACGCATCGTCCACCGCATGCTTCAGGGAGCTGGGCTTGCCGCGGCGGTAGGTGCCGTCGGCGGTGACGACGAGTTTGGCCCCGGCGTCGTCGATCCTGGAGCGCAGGGCCTCGGCGGAGAAGCCGCCGAACACCACCGAGTGGACGGCGCCGATCCGGGCGCAGGCCAGCAGCGTGATGACGGCCTCGGGGATCATGGGCAGGTACACGGCCACGCGGTCGCCCTTGGCAACCCCGAGGGACTCGAACGCGTTCGCGGCCTTCTTGACCTCTTCGGTGAGCTGCGCATACGTGTACGAGCGGGAATCGCCGGGTTCGCCTTCAAAGTAGATGGCCACCCGGTCCCCGAGCCCGTTCTCCACGTGGCGGTCCAGGGCGTTGTAGGCAGCGTTGATCTCGCCGCCGACGAACCATTTCGCGAAGGGCGGGTTGGACCAGTCCAGGGTCTCGGTGAAGTCCTTGCTCCAGGTGAGCAGTTCGCGGGCCTGCTTCGCCCAGAAAGCCGGGCGGCCGGCGTCGGCCTCTGCATAGTCCGCGGCGGTGACCACGGCGTTGGCCGCGAACTCCGGTGACGGAGCGAACTTCCGGTTCTCCTGGGAGAGGTTTTCGAAGGCGTCGCCGTTCCCGCCCTGGGCTCCGTTGGCTGACGGGCCTGCGGCTGATGCGGAGACTGCAACGGCTCCGGCGGTGGACAGGTTGGCCGGCACGTCGGTGTGTGCAGCGGTGGCCGTGGAGCTGGGAGTGTCCTGGGACATGGTGAACCTCATCATTCATCGATCTTTGCTGCGCGGGACGGGCCGCCACCGGGCCGCAGCCGTGCCGCATGCGCGGCATCGGGCATCGGCTGGTCACGGCTGTACCGCAAAGAGCTGTTCCGAAATAAACACTAACGCCTGCCCCGCGCCAGACGTGTGCCCCGTCACATAGCGAGCCGTGAGCGGTGTTTATTAAGCGCCGAATGGTTCCCGGAGGTCCGGGGCTGCGAGCTCCCGTGCCGGAACCGGAGCCTCCGCCGGCCTTGCCGGACGCCCCGCATCCACCCGGCAAACAGGCGGGTGTGCTAGGGAAATCCGCGGGTGTTTTGCCGGGCCCGCCTCCGGCCCGTCAGCTAGTGATCAGCCAACCACTTGGCTAGGCTGAGATGGAGTTGTGACATCCGATGGAGGCGACAGGACCGCTTGCGGTCCCGTTCCTGCCTGCCGTTAGGAGGCGCTGTCCAGGGCGCCGCCGTGCTAAGGAGAACAGTATGAACCAGCAAAGCCATGGACAGCATAAGGCCGTCCATACGCATCCCGGTCAGACGGCCGGCCAGGCCACCGGCCCGGCTTCTTCCGGCAAGCCGGCAGGCACTGACGGGCAAAAGTCCGCGGGAAGCAGGCTGACGGCCAAGAAGAACGAAACGGTGCTCGGCCCGTTCACCGTGCGGGACCTCACCGTCTTCACGTCAACGCTGATTCTGTTCGTCGCGTCGCTGATCCCGATGTTCGATTCCCGCTACAACCTGTGGAACCTGGGAAGCCTCTTTTTCCTGGGCCTGGGCGTCATCCTGCCGCTGATCGTGACGGCCCTTTTCGTGGCGCGCAGGCTGAGCCCGGAGTCCAAGGTGCGGGTGGGGTCGCTGTCCATTGACCAGTTCGCGTCCGTGGTGGCGTCGTTCACCCTCGGGTTCTTCTTCCTGTCCGCGGCCGAAGCCTTCATTCCGGTCATGCTGGTGGGCCTGATCGGATCCGTCGGGCTGTTTGCTGCCACCGTGCTGGCACGCTTCATTCCCCTCCTCGCCGGTGACTTCCTGGACCGCGCGGAGGTCCCCGCACACGTTGTGGCCCGCGAGTCTGCCGCGCCGTTCCGCAAGCCCAGCGCCTCGAAGGAGCCCAAGGCCGCCAAGGACCCGGGTTCCAGCACTCTGGCCGGCTGGTCGAAGCGACTGACCGCGGGTGCCGCGGGTGCCGCAGGCGGCGCTGCCGCCGGAAAGGCAACGGCCGCCGGTGCGGCGAACACCGGTGCGGCGAACGCCGACCGCCCGTACGCCGACCGCCCGTACGCCGGAGCTGGCGCCAGTGAAGCCCCGCGCGCAGCAACCTCATACGGAGAGACGCAGCACGCAGCAGCGCAGCAGGGGACGGCGCAGGCCGCCGCACCGCACACAGACTCTGTGCCGGCTGCTGCCGCCGCTGCCACGTCCGGCAACGCAGCCGGCAACAACGCTGCTGCCGCTACTGCAGCAGCAGCAGTAGGTGCCGCCGCCGCCAGCCGCGGTACGGACGCTTCGCCCGCAACGCAGGCCGCCGACGTCGTACCTTCCGCTGCGGAACGGACGCAGGCCGCCGGCGTCGCGCCTTCCGCTGCGGAGCGGACGCAGGCCGCGGCAGTTCCCGCGGCCGCGGGCCGGGATTCAGCCGAAGCTCCCGCCACGGGTGCTTCGCCGGCAGCGTCGGCTCCCGCGGCCTCCGAGCACGCAGCTTCGGCTCCCGCGGCCACCGAGCACGCAGCGTCGGCGCCGGCAGCTTCGGCGCCGGCTGCGACGATGCTGAACCCGCAGGTGAAGTCGCAGGAGCCCATCGGCGCCACCGTGGACCCCTACAGCCGCCCGGAAGAACACGACGAGCAGCCGGTCCACGAGGCGTTCTGGTTCGCCGTCGCCCAGCCCCGCACTGCAGTCGACGAGCGGACGGGCATGCCTGCGTTCGTGATCGAACCCGGCGGGTGGGTTCTGGCCCTGGAAGACCGCGGGCACGAATTCCTGGTGCAGCATACCGACGGCCGCGTCGGCGTGCTGCGGGACCTCAGCAACATCGAGCGCGGCTAGCCGGCCACGATGGCCACCGTTTCCGGGACGCCGAATCCGGGCAGCATCACCCCCAGGGCGGCGGGCGAGTCCCTGCTGGCGCTCAAGCGGCGCGCCCGCAGGATCAACCGGGCGCTCGCGGAGCTCTACCCGTATGCGCACGCCGAGCTGGATTTCCGCAGCCCCTTCGAGCTGCTGGTGGCCACGGTCCTGTCGGCACAGACAACCGACGTCGTGGTCAACCAGATCACGCCGCTCCTGTTTGACCGGTATCCGGACGCCCGGAGCATGGCCGAGGCGGACCCTGCCGAGCTTGAGGTGATCCTCAAGCCAACCGGTTTCTTCCGCGCCAAAGCGCGGAACGTCATGGCACTCTGCAACCGGCTGGTGGACGAGTACGACGGCGAGGTGCCGCCCCGGCTGCAGGATCTGGTGACGCTGCCCGGAGTCGGACGGAAAACGGCCAACGTGGTGCTGGGCAACGCTTTCGGCGTTCCCGGAATCACCGTGGACACGCACTTTGGGCGGTTGGCCCGCCGGTTCGGCTGGACCGACTCGGATGATCCCGTGCGTGTCGAAGCGGACGTGGCCGAGCTTTTCGAGCCGAGGGACTGGACCATGCTCTCGCATCGCGTGGTCTTTCACGGGCGGCGCGTCTGCCATGCCCGCAAGCCGGCCTGCGGTGCGTGCGCGGTGGCCACCTGGTGCCCCAGCTACGGAGCCGGGGAGACGGATCCGGTGAAAGCAGCCAAGCTGCTCAAGTACGAGCTGGCCCCGGGGCAGGAAGCCCTCCTGGCCCAGCTCCTGGCGGAGACCCACCGGGCTGCCGAAATCCGGATGGAATCACAAAAGCGGGGGAAATGACTGCCCGCCAGGACCTCGTCGGCCTCATTGAGGCAATTACCGCCGGGAACGGCCCGGAGCGCAATCCTTATTGGCGGGACCTGACCGTGGACGATTCTGTCGCCCGGAAGGCCGCGGTGCTGATGCTCTTCGGCGCCCTGGACAACGTCCCCGCCGTTTCCTCGAAGCACCTGGCGCCGGCCGACCTCGATGTCCTGCTGCTGGAACGTGCCCACACCCTGGACGACCACCCCGGCCAGGTGGCGTTTCCAGGCGGAGGAATCGACCCGGGCGAGACGCCCATTGAAGCTGCCCTCCGTGAAGCGGAGGAGGAGACCGGCCTCGATTCAGCCGGTGTGGAGGTTCTCGGCGCCATGCCGCAGCTGGCCTTGCCGCGCGGGAACTTCCTGGTGACGCCGGTGCTCGCCTGGTGGCACTCGCCGTCTCCGGTCCGCGTGGTGGACTACGGCGAATCGGCCCAGGTGTTCCGTGTCCCGGTCCGCGACCTGCTGGACCCGGACAACAGGGTGATGGCCACCGTCAGCCGGGGCGGCCAGTCGTTCCTCAGCCCAGCCTTCGTGGTGAACAAAGTTGTGGTCTGGGGTTTCACCGGGATGATCCTGAATGAGCTTTTTGATCAGCTGGGCTGGGCCGTCCCGTGGGACCGGAACCGGCTGCACCAGATCGACATTTAACTTCCGGCGGGTCCCTGACCCATCGGTCAGGCCGACCGGGGCCGTACGCGGGCGGCCCGCCCCGTCTGCCCGGGGCTATCCGGTGGCCAGTTCCCGCCGGGCCCGGTTGACCACAAGTCCTGTGGCTGCGCTCTCGCGGACGGCATCAATGCCGGCCACCACGCCTTTGAGTGTCTTGAACCGCGGCGATACCGCCACTACCGTGCCGTCGTCGGCCTTGAGCCTGAAGTAGAAAGCTTCTTCTTCAGCGTTGATGATTTCGAATGTGCCAGCCATTGTGCGGTGCCTCCCCAAATATCCATGCGTCATTGCATCGGCCGGTTCTTTTTCGGTGCTGCACTGCCACTGCTGCGAACCGGCTAATTGAGCTTAACCGGGAGGTGAGACAGTTCACAAAGCTACCCGCGGGTACGTTACAGGCCGCGTCTTCCAGCGAACTATTTGGCTTTGTCGTAGGAATCGACTACGGCAACGCTCACCGGAAATTCCACCGGAATCCGGCCGAACAGCAGTTCCTTGGCCGCCGCGGCCGCCTCCTCGATGGCTCCGATGCAGGCGTCCACCGAAGCGTCAGGGCAGTGGACCATCACTTCGTCATGCAGGAAGAACACCAGTTCGCCGGCAGTGCCGCCGGCCGACCGCATTGCGCGGAGCCGCCGTCGTAATTCCGCCAGCCAGCAGGCTGCCCAGTCAGCGGCCGAGCCCTGGACCACGAAGTTGCGGGTGAACCGGCCGCGGGAGCGGGCAACCGCATCTGCCCGGCGCTGTTCCTCCGCCGTGGTGGACTGCTGGCTCTGCAGCCAGCGGTCCGACGGCGGCGGGCTGCTGCGGCCCAGCCGCGAAGTGACGGTTCCGCCTGCTTCGCCATCCCGGGCGGCCTGTTCCACGAAGCCGACGGCGCGCGGATAGGTGCGCGTCAGCTGGGGCATCAGCCGCCCGGATTCACCCGTTGTGGCACCGTAGATGGCACCGAGCAGGGCCACCTTCGCCTTGGCACGGTCACCGCCGAAACCCTGGGCAGCAATGCCGGCATAGAGGTCCTTGTCCCGGGCTGCCTCGGCCATTTTGGAGTCCTGGGCCAGGGCGACCAGGACCCGAGGCTCCAGCTGGGAAGCGTCGGCCACGATGAGTTTGTGGCCGGGATCGGCGTGCACCGCGCCGCGGATCTGGCGCGGAATCTGCAGTGCACCGCCGCCGCGGGATGCCCACCGCCCGGAGACGACGCCTCCCACCACATACTCGGGCTGGAAGCGGCCGTTGTTCACCCAGGCGTCCAGCCAGGCCCAGCCGTTAGCCGCATGCAGGCGGGACAGTTTCTTGTAGGCAAGGAGTGGCTCGATGGCCGGATGGCTGGATTCCTTCAGCTCCCATTGCCGGGTGGTCTTGACCTCGATGCCGTTCCGGTGCAGGGCACGCATGAGGTCCTGCGGCGAATCCGGGTTCAGGCTTGGCGAATTCAGGAGCCTGCGGAGTTCGGTGTTCAACGCCTCGAGCTTGGCGGGCCGGTGGCCCAGCGGCGGCCGCGGGCCCAGGTAGTCCGCCAGGATTTGTTCGTGCAGTTCTTCCCGCCAGGGCACGCCGGTGTGCTGCATTTCCGCGGCGATCATGGCGCCGGCGGATTCTGCGGCGAGGAGCAGGTGGAGGCGCTGCCTTCGGTTCGCCTCCGTGCTCGCCTGGCCGAGCGCTTCCTGCTGGGCGGCGAACTCCATGCGCAGCTCTTCCAGCGAGTGCCTGGGCTGACGGCCGAGTCCGGAGTCTTCAAAGAGTGCCCCCTGGTGTGCCGGCTGGGGCGGTGGCTGGAGGGCGCGGGGCGGCTGCTGCGAGTCGTCGTCCTGCGTGAGCTTTTCGGCGTTGCGGGCGTAGTCCGTGTGGGCGGTGAACTCCGAATGGGCCAGGATGGCGCCACAGAGCGTCAGGTCATGGCTGCGCTCCAGCTCAACCCCTGCCGCCAGCAGCGCCGGGTACCACTCCTGCGTCCGGTGCCAGATCCAGCGCGGGCGCCGCTTTTCGAGTTGACGTACGACGCCGGCCAGTTCGCCTGCGCTGATCAGGCGCGGTTCGGGGTTGCCGGGGGCGGGGGAGCCGTCCGGTGTGAGCTCCTGGAGGGCTGCGCCGTCAGCGTGGGCGGACAGCAGCAGATACATAGCCTCAATTCTGCCTTGTGGAGCGGGATGGTCTGCGCCGCCGTCTGGTCGATGGCGGAAAGCCTGCCTCCGGGTGCGGGTCCGGCGGGCTCACTGTCCCTCCACAGGTGCCCGGGGCAGGGCGTTGTCCACATGGCTTGCGGCGGGGCTGTCCGGCAGCGCGGCCGCTCGGCACAGTGGCAGGATGAGCAGGCAGCATCTTCAGGAACCCACACCGGAGTTCACGCCGGAATTCACCGGTCCCGGCCCCGTGACGGCCTCCGGCCACGCTTCCCAGGAGCCACCTGGCCGGCATACGGGGAGCCGGCAACCGAGCAGTCGGCAAGAGCGGGGGCGGCAGCCGAGCAGTCGGCAAGAGCGGGGACGGCAGCCGAGCAGCCGGCAAGAGCGGGGGCGGCAGCCTGGCGGAGGCAGCCCGGCGGATCCGCTCGGCATGGCCGGTCCGGCAGCCCGCGGTGCAACCGCGGCAGATGCCCCGGGCAGGGGCGCGTCGGCGGGGGAGCGCGCTCCGGGCGCCTGGCTTCCCGCGGAGTCCGCCGAAACACTTCTGGTGACCGGCTTCGACTTCCTTCGCGGTGAGGTTGAGCGGATCGTTGCCGCTGCCGGCGGCCAGCTTCGCGTCGCCGCCGATGCCACCGAAGCGGCCCCGTTCTGGGACACCGCGTCCGTGGTCCTGGTGGGCAGTGACATCCGCGAACTGCCGCCCCGCCGCCGCGCACCGGCCGTGCTCGTCGGGCTCAGCGGCGAAGGTGACAGCCTCTGGCACCTCGCCGCGGTCCTGGGAGCCGAACGGGTGGCCGTGCTGCCGGACGCCGCCGCGTGGCTGGCCGAATACCTGAGCCGCTCGCGGTCGCCGGAAGCCGGCGGACTGGTCCTGGGCGTGACCGGCGGGTGCGGCGGAGCCGGTGCCACCACGGCTGCGATCTGGATCGCCCAGGCCGCGGCGGAGTGGGGAGCCCGGGTCCTGTTGATCGACGGCGATCCGTGGGGCGGCGGCCTGGAGATTGCCCTGGCCGCGGAGGAAACACCGGGCCTTCGATGGACCGATCTTACGGAGGCGAGCGGGAGCATCGATCCTGAACAGTTGTCCGACGCTCTGCCGGTGGCGGGCGGTTTTTCCTTTCTGTCCTGGCCGGGCAGCCGCGAACGCCAGCCCGGCGTGGAAGCCACCACCGTGGGCGGCGTTCTTGACGCTGCGCGGCGGGGCTACGAACTGGTCCTGGTGGATATCGGCCGCGGAACGGAACCGTTGCGGACGTTTGCCTGGGACTGCGACCGTATTTTGGTTGTGGCACCCGCGCAGCTGAAAGCCGCCGTTTCATCCGCCAGGCTGCTGCAGGAGCTTCCGCCGGTGGACACGGCCCTGGTGATCCGGGGCAAAGCCGGGGCCGTCCTGGACGGGCCGCTGATCGCCGAATCCGTGGGCCTGCCCCTGCAGGGACTTGTCCCGGAAGTGAAGGGCACGGCCAACGCCACGGAGCTCGGCCGCCTGCTGGAGATGGGCCGTCGGCGTACCGTGCGCCGGTTCGCAGCGTCGGTCTTGGATCTGCTGGGCGGCGGGCTGCCATGACCACGCCATCGCAGCCGCCGGGGCTGCCCCGCTTCCCCGGTCCGGCCGGAAGCTTAAGGCGGCGGCAGAGCAGCGCCCTGGACGCCGGGTTGCTCGAATCGGTGAGGGAATCCGTGATGGCCGATTCCGGCCCGGTGACACCGTCCCGGGTGGCCGCGGCGGTTCAGGCCACGGGCCGGCTCCTGGGTACGGCCGGATCGTTGGCTGCCGTCGAGCGGATCAGTGCCGAGCTCAACGGTTTGGGCCGGCTGCAGGTGCTGACGAGGGACCCGTCGGTGACCGACATTTTCGTCAACGCCCCGGACTCCGTCTGGCTGGACCGCGGGAACGGGCTGGAACAGGCGCCCGTGTCCTTTTCCTCCGAAAATGAGGTCCGTTCCCTGGCGTCCCGCCTCGTCGCTGCCGGCGGGCGGCGGCTTGACGACGGGTCCCCGTGCGTGGACGTCAGGCTGGAGGCCGGATACCGCATCCACGCAGTCCTGCCGCCCATTTCGACGGCGGGAACACTCTTAAGCATCAGAATCCGCCGCCATGAGGTGTTCACGCTGGACGAGCTGCGGGACGGCGGCATGTTCGGTGCCCTTGTCCAGGACGTGCTGAAGCATATGGTTTCCCGGCGCCTGAGCTTCCTGATCAGCGGTGCCACGGGATCAGGAAAAACCACCCTGCTCTCCACGCTGCTGGGGCTGAGCCATCCCGGCGAACGGCTGGTCCTGATCGAAGACGCCTCCGAACTTAACCCCGTCCATCCCCACGTCGTGTCGCTTGAATCCAGGCACGGAAACCTCGAAGGCGGCGGTGCAGTGGATCTTGCCGAACTGGTCCGGCAGGCCCTCCGGATGCGGCCCGACCGCCTGGTGGTTGGCGAATGCCGCGGGGCGGAGGTTCGCGAACTGCTGACCGCTATGAACACCGGACACACCGGCGGCGGCGGAACCATCCATGCCAACACAGCGGCAGCCGTTCCTGCCCGGCTTACCGCGCTGGGTGCCCTCGCCGGGATGGGCCCGGACGCCATGCGGCTCCAGGTTGCAAGTGCCCTGGATGTCGTGGTGCACGTTGAACGGTTCCGAGGCCTCCGCCAGGTGGCAAGCATCGGTGTCATTGAAGACGGCGCCCACGGCCTGGAGGTCTCAGCGGCTGTTTCCGTGCGCGGTGGAACCGTCACCTTGGGCCCTTCGTGGCCGGGGCTGGCCCGGCGGCTGGGTATTGACGAATCCCTGACCGGCGGCCGCGATGCGGTGCCGACGGTGCCAGAGTCCGGGGCAGACGGATGATGAGTCTGCTGATCGCCCTGCTGGCACTGGCTGCGTGGCTGGTGGCCCGGCCTCCCGGCGGCCGCTCAGGAAGGATCCGTGCGGCACTGGGCGCCGGGTGCCCCGAGTTGCGCGGCACGCCAAAGGCCCGGCGCTCCATCCGGCCCGGAAAGTCCCGCCACCACCCTCACCATGTGCCCATGACCGTTGTGGTCCAACAACTGGCAGCACTGCTCAAAGGCGGCAGGACGCCCTCGCGGCTGTGGGACGAACTCTGGCTGGTCTATGCCGTCGACGAGCGTCCCGGGGCCGGACAGGACGACGTGCAGGGACTCTCTCCTGCGTCCTTGTCGATGGTGTCCGTGGCAAGGGCGGCCGCAATGCGGGGTTCCCCCGTGGCCGACGCCATCCGTTCGGCGTCGGCCACGGCCTTCCCCGGAAGCCCAAGCCGCGAACGTCGAATCTGGGGTGAGCTCGCCGCATGCTTCGACATTGCCGCAGCGAGCGGCTGCCCGCTGGCGGACGTCCTGACCCGCCTGGCGGCGCAGCTTGAAGTGGAGGACGACGCCGAAGCTGCCCGCCAGACCGCCCTGGCCGGGCCGAAAGCCACCGTCACCCTCCTGACTTGGCTTCCCCTCCTGGGCCTAGGGCTGGGTGTCGCCCTGGGCGTGGATCCGCTGTCCATCCTGCTCGGCACACCGTTGGGGATGGCTGCGCTCGCTGCCGGGGTGGCACTGACAGTGGCCGGCCGGATCTGGTCTGCCAGGCTTGTCCGCTCGGCCATTGGAACATCATGACGGCGGCCCTGCTTCCGGCCGTGGCTGTGGCACTGATGCTGGCCGCCGCCGCGGCACTGGCTTTGACCGGGCACGGCAGCGCACACCGGAGGCTTCTGCGGCAGCACCAGGGGCATCCGGCCGACGGAACCAACGGCGAGGGCGGAAGCACAGCCCGGGCCCCTCGGCCGGCCGGCGAGGGCCTGCGCGACACAGCAATGATGCTGGAGCTGATCGGAGCAATGCTGGACGCCGGGTCGGGGATCGGGCGTGCCTTGGAGCTCGTCGCGGCCTCAGCGTCACCTGAATATCACCGGTCGCTGCGGCCCGTGGTGTCGGCGCTGGCCATTGGCGCCGACTGGGAGACCGCGTGGCGCAGTTCCGAGGTCCGGGCCCCCGAGCTGCTGGACCTGCGGCAGGCCCTGGGCTTTGCCGCCCTGACAGGGGCGCCGTCATCGGCCATTCTCTACGCTCAGGCCGCAAGGCTGCGGCGGGAGCGCTTCAGGGCTGCGGAAAAGCGTGCGGCCGCGCTCGGCGTGCGGCTGGTGGTCCCGCTCGGCCTCTGTTCGCTGCCCGCCTTTATCTGCCTCGGCGTGGTTCCGGTGTTGCTCGCGATGCTGCCCTCCGGAAGCTGACCGCTGCAGCCGGGTCCGGGGCGGCACGGCGCCCGAGTGTTCCTCCACAGCCGCGAGATTCCGGGCTTTTCCACTTAGCCGAACATGTCCCTTATCTCCTTTGGGCCCAGCCGGGAGAGTCAAGTCAGCCGGCACATCAGCCGGAAACCAATGAAAGGAAATCCCATGTCAGTCACTTCCAACCACCGTCCGGACCCCCAGCCCGAGCCTTCCGAACCCCCCAGCCGCGCCGACGCGACGGTGCACGAGATCTACCCCGGTGCGAGGGATGCGGCGCCCGTAACCGCCCGTGCACGGGTCCGGCTCATGGGATCCGAGGCGGGAATGGCCACCGCGGAATACGCCATCGCCACACTGGCTGCCGTTGGTTTTGCCGGAATCCTGGTGTTCATCCTCCGAAGCGATGAAGTGCGGGGCTTCCTGCTGAACCTGATCCGGACGGCCCTGGCGTTGCCATGATGCCGGGCCTGCGCCGGCATGCGCCAGGGATGACGGCGTTCCGGGGTCCGGGGAAGGACCGCGGGGCGGTCACCGCCGAATTTGCGGTGGCCCTGCCGGCCGTCCTCCTTCTCCTTGCCCTGCTCCTCGCGGGATCGGCGGCCGGGATTACCCAGCTTCGGCTGGAGGAGGCCGCCAGGGCCGGGGCGAGGGCCCTGGCGCGGGGGGAGGACGCCGGAGCGGTCGAGGGAATCGTACGGCAGCTCGCGGGAGCCTCGGCGTCATCATCAGTTGCAGCGGACGGCGAGTGGCTCAGTGTCACGGTGTCCGGCAGAGTCTCCGGCCCCGTCGGGTCGATCGTCCCGTGGACGCTGTCTGCCCGGGCCTTGGCACGGGGCGAAGCGGCCCAGTCCGCACGCCTGCGTCCTCAGGAGGCGTTGCCTGCACGGTCGCCGACCGCACAGGGGCGGCGTCAAGGCCTGGAAGCTGCAGCCTCGTGAGCGCGCGGGCAAGACCGCGCCGGGGGAACGTAGAAGCCGGGCGTCCGGACCCGCCGGCTGCGGAAAATGGCCATCCGGGCCAGGTCCATGAGCGCGGATCAGGGACGGTTCTTGCTGCCGGGCTCGGGATGGTGGTGATGGTGGCCATGGCGCTGATGCTGCTCCTGGCCCAGTCAGCCGTGATGGCGTCCAGGGCCGCAGCAGCCGCCGACCTGGCAGCGCTGGCCGCCGCGGACGCACTGCGCGGGATCAGCCAGGGGGTGCCATGCACCGTTGCGGCCGACGTTGCGGGCCGGCAGGGTGCGAAAATCACCAGCTGCACGGAAGGGGGACGCGACACGGTGGAGGTGCGTACTGAGCTCCTGAACCGGAGCATATTCGGCGCTGCCGCCGGGCACGCCCGGGCGGGCCCGCCACCATAGGCCGGCCACCACGGACCGCGGCCATCGTCCGGCCACCACGGGACCGCGGCTCTGGGCCGGACACCACAGGACCGCCGCCATGGGCCGGCCTCAGGATCGGGCGGCGCGCTCTTCGGCCCCGGCAGTATGCGGAAGGGGAGCTCCCGGCTGCCCGGCGGGCTGCTCGGTGGCGTCCTTCAGCAGGACATCGATCAAGGTGATCGCCGCGGCCTTGTCCAGCGGGTTGTTCTTGTTGCCGCATTTGGGCGACTGCACACAGGACGGGCAGCCGGCGTCGCACTCGCAGGCAGCGATGGCGTCACGGGTCGCGGAAAGCCACACCTTGGCCTTGTCGAAGCCGCGTTCGGCAAAGCCTGCGCCGCCGGGGTGCCCGTCGTACACAAAGATGGTGGGCACTCCGGTGTCGGCGTGAATGGCAGTGGACACCCCGCCGATGTCCCAGCGGTCGCTGGACGCGACGAGCGGGAGCAGCCCGATGGCTGCGTGTTCGGCGGCGTGCAGGGCGCCGGGGAACTGGGCCTCGATCAGGCCCGCCCCGGTCAGCGAACGGTTGTCCACCACAAACCAGACAGCCTTGGTGAACAGGTCACGGGCGCCCAGCTCGAGCGGTTCCTCGCCCAGAATCTCATTCGAAATCAGTGCCTTGCGCTGGAAGGAGACCACCTGCGTTGTTACTTTGACGTCTCCGAAGTGCACGGCGACGTCACCCCACTGAGCTGTCCGCTGCGTCTCCAGGACCTCGATCTGGGTCACGTCACGGGCCGTGGTGTAGTAATCGGGGTTGGCGCGGCGCACCATCACGCAGTGGTCTCCCTCGTTCAGCTCCTCCACCACATAGCTGTCGCCCTGATGCACGTACACGGCTCCCGTGTGGGCCTGGTAGTGCGTTTGCGGAGAGTCCATCGTGCCGAGCAGGGAACCTGTTTCGGCGTCGACGATGCTTACCGGTCCGCCGCCGTCCGCCCTCAGGTTCACCATGGCCGCAGCGCTTTGCGGATGCGTCCAGAACCAGCCTGCCGGCCGCTTCCGCAGGTAACCCTGGGACACCAGCTGGTCCAGCAGTTTCTCCGACGTGGGGCCGAACAGGTCGAGTTCGGCATAACCCAGCGGCAGTTCAGCTGCGGCGGCGCACAGGTGCGGCCCCAGCACGTAGGGATTGGACGGATCGAATACCGTCGCCTCAACCGAAACGTCAAAGATGGCTTCGGGGTGGTTCACCAGGTACGTGTCCAGGGGGTCGTCGCTGGCCACAAATGCGGCGATGGCGTCCTGGCCGGCCCGCCCCGCCCGGCCGATCTGCTGGAACAGGGAAGCCCTCGTGCCGGGCCAGCCGGCGACCAGGACGGCGTCGAGCCCGGAGATGTCGATGCCGAGTTCGAGCGCCGATGTGCTGGAAACCCCCAGGAGTTCCCCTGACCTCAGGGCCCTCTCCAGCGCCCGCCGTTCCTCCGGGAGGTAGCCGGAACGGTAGGCGGCAACGCGCTGGGGGAGGCTTGGATCCACCTCATCCAGGAGCCGCTTGGTGATGGCCGAGATGGTCTCCGCCCCGCGCCGGGACTTGATGAACGCAATGGTCCGGATGCGGGAGGACACCAGGTTGGCCAGCAGGTCGGCGGTTTCTGCCACGGCCGTCCGACGTTCCTTCGCACCGTTCTCGCCGCGCAACTCCGTCAGGGCCGGCTCCCAGAAGGCAACGGTCGTTGAGCCATGCGGTGACGAGTCTTCGGACACAGCCCGGACGGGTGCCCCGATGAGCCGGCCGAAGGAGGTTCCCGGCTCGGATGCCGTTGCCGAGGCCGCGATGAACACCGGGCCCGGCTGGGAGGCGCCGGCGCTGTAATAGGCACAGATTCGTCTCAGCCGCCGCATCAGGTTGGCCACATGGGAACCGAAGACACCCCGGTAGCTGTGGGCCTCGTCCACGATGACGTACTTGAGCCGGCGGAAGAAGCTGGCCCACCAGGCGTGGTTGGGCAGGATGCCGAAGTGCAGCATGTCCGGGTTGGCCAGAATCACGTTCGCGTGGTCCCGGATCCAGCGCCGCGACGCAGGGTCCGTGTCGCCGTCGTACGTTTCAGCCCTGACGGTCGGGAGCCTGAGCGAGCGGATGGCAGCGAGCTGGTCGGCAGCCAGGGCCTTGGTGGGGGAGAGGTACAGGGCGACGGCGCCGTCGTCGTGGATTTTTCCCGGCTCGGATAGTACCCGCAGCTCCGAGCGGTGGATGGCGTCCAGTGCCGGCAGCTGATAGGCCAGGGATTTACCGGACGCAGTGCCGGTGGCGATCACCACATGCTCGCCGCCGTGGGCAAGGTTCGCCGCCTGGATCTGGTGACGGTACGGCTCGTGGATGCCCAGCGAGCCGTAGGCGTTGACGAGGTCGGGGTGGGCCCATTCCGGCCATGGCTCGTTCACCGCCTGCCGGGCGGGAATGGTGCGGACATGACGCAGCTGTTCCGGGTCCGGGCCACGGCCCAGCAACGGAATCAGGGAGTCATGGGGGTTCACTTCAGTATTGTTTCATCCGGGCTCAAATCGCCCGGCACGCCCAGCCGGCATTACGCGCGCCGGGAGCAGCCGGCAGCGACGACGCGCATCGACAGGCTGCCCGCCCGGCCAAAGTCAGCCGACGGACAGATCGGAGCCTTCGTCGGAGGCGGACAGCATCAGTACATGGCACAGGGTTGTCCAGCCCAGATGCGAGTAGAGCTTCTGCCCGTCCAGGGAAGCCAGCAGCAGGCCGTTTTCCACATCGTGCTCGAAGGCCTGCGCCGCCAGCGCCTTCATGATGAAACTTCCCAGCCCGCGCCGCTGGTAGTCCGGCTCCGTGACGATCTTGTCGAAGACGGCGGTGTGGCCCACCACGAAAACGCGTCCGCTGGCGGCAACGGCTTCGCCGGCGTGCACCACGGCGTGGTGGACGTTGTCCTTCTTGAGGGTGGTCAGCTTCAGTTCATCGTCGGAAAGCCAAGGATCTTCGGAGTCCTGGGTTTCCATGTCCACGATCATCATCGTCTGGGACGCCGAGGTGACGTTCAGTCCGTGTTGCTGGGCCAGGTAGGTGTAACGGGCGACATCGTTGGTCAGGACGGTAAGGATTCTGGCCGGAGCTTCGGCGGTCTTGGCGGCGAGCTCGGCGAATTCGGTGTCAGAGGGATCGTGGGCGAAGTACTCCCACTCCTTGGTGGTGTCCGCGCGGAGCGCGGCCGGGAAGCGGCCTTCCGTTCGCGTCTCGTAGCCTCGGCAACCGGCCCATCCGGTCACCCAGATTTCCACGAGGCGGGTGATGTCTTCAACCATGGCGTCTGGGCTCATGTGATGAGAGTATTCCAGCCCTGCCGCAAGCAACAGGGGGTACAGGCCGGGAAGCGGGCTTGCTTACTGAATTGTGACCGGAGCCGCCGGTAGAGGCAAAGGCCCCGTTTCAGCCGCTTTCGGACACCAAGTACCCTTAAACACGTGGCTTTGAACCGAATTGTGCTCTTTTACGGCTTTACTCCGATCGCGGACCCTGACGCCGTGCGCCTGTGGCAGCGCGCCCTCTGCGAAAAGCTGGGCCTCACCGGCCGCATCCTCATCTCCAAGGACGGCATCAACGCCACGGTAGGCGGCGAGCTGAACGCCGTCAAGCAGTACGTAAAGACAACCCGCGAATACAAGGGCTTCCACGGCATTGACGTCAAATGGTCGGACGGCGGAGCGGCCGACTTCCCCCGCCTCAGCGTCAAGGTACGGGATGAGATCGTATCTTTCGGTGCCCCCGGCGAACTCCAGGTGGACGCCGACGGCGTGGTGGGCGGAGGCACGCATCTCAAGCCCGAGGAACTCCACCAGCTGGTGGACGCCAAGAAGGAACGCGGCGAGGACGTGGTGTTCTTCGACGGACGCAACGCGTTCGAGGCCCAGATCGGCAAGTTCAAGGACGCGATAGTTCCAGATGTGGCCACCACGCACGACTTCATCAAGGAACTCGACTCCGGCAAGTACGACTCCCTGAAGGACAAGCCGGTGGTCACGTACTGCACCGGCGGAATCCGCTGCGAGGTGCTCTCGAGTCTCATGGTGAACCGAGGCTTCAAGGAGGTCTACCAGCTCGACGGCGGAATTGTCCGCTACGGCGAAACCTTCAAGGACCAGGGCCTCTGGGAAGGATCGCTCTACGTTTTCGACAAGCGCATGCACCTCGAATTCAGCGAGGACGCCAAGACCATCGGCGAGTGCGTGCGCTGTTCGGCCGCCACCAGCAAGTTCGAGAACTGCTCCAACTCCAGCTGCCGCACCCTCACGCTCTACTGCGCGGACTGCGCCTCCAGCCCGGAGACCCTCCGCTGCCCGGAAGGTTGCGCGGCCTAGTCCCGTAGCCAGTGTCCTGTGTGCAGTGTCCTGTGTTCAGAGCCGGCTGATCCGGTAGGCGAAGTTCGCCGCCGACTGCGCCGCGATTTCCACGCTGAGCACGGCGTCATTGGACACATGGATCACATTCACCCTTGAGGTTCCGCACCGCAGGCTCAGGTCCACGAGCGCGAGCTCCCCGTTGCGTACCGTGAACGACACCCTGCGGGGGCTCTTGCAGGCCAGCGTCAGCGAGTATGTCCCGCTGGGCAGGTGCCCGGTGCTTTCCTGCCGTGTGGTGCCCGCCTTGAGCAGCCCGAAGCCAGTATGGAAGACCTGTCCGGCCGTCTCCGGCAGGACCCGTTCCACCCACTGATCCAGTTCCGCGCCGGTCACCGGCAGGTTCCGGCGCGGGTCCTGCGGGAGGGCCGCATCCGTAAACGGCGGCGCCGTTGCAGTCGGCAGCGGCCCGCGGCCGTCGTCGTACACGTACTCGCAGCCGCCCAGCGCGGCTCCGGTGGCCAGAACGCCGGAAAGCACGACGGCGGCTGCCGCGGCCGTCCGCCGTGGCACCAGGGGTGCCTGCACCGTGTGCATACTCTGACTGTAGGCCCGCGGACAGGCCCGAACCAGAGGCGGCCGGACGCGGCCGACGCGCGCGTCCTGACGTCAGGGCGCCGGGTCCAGAATTCGTACCGCCCCCACCGCCGCTTTGTGGATCCTGCCCTCGTCCGGACTTACGATATGGGCGGTGACGGGACCGGTGCCCAGCTCAACCTGCCGTTCGACCGGTTCCCCGCAGGGAAAATCAATGCGATGGGAGCCTCCGGCGGATCCGCGGGACGTGACCAGAAGCTGCGCTTCCACGGCACCCACACAGACGACGGTGACGGTGTAGGTGCCCGCCTGCGTCAGAACGACGCTGAAGCTCAAACCGCCACCGCTGCTGCTGTGCCCGCTGATACCCCCGGCAGCGCCGCCCGCACCCTCCGGCACGTCCGCCAGCATCAGTTCGACGGCGGCCATGTTCCGGTCCAGTTCAGCCACCAGGGCGGGGTCCGCCGAAGCGATGGGCAGGGGTGTTGCGCCGAGGGGATTTTCCGGCCGGCCAGCCGGGCGGGACGGGTCCGGGCCGACGTCGTTCGCATATTCACACCCGGCGACGGCGGCCGCGATCAGGGCCGCTGCCACCAGCACCGCCGCGCGGCGTCGGGCCAGGATCCCTGTCACTGCCGGCCTCCGGCGGCGGGCACCAGGCTGTAGGCAGCCTGGACGGGATAGTTGTTTGAATCCATCATCACCATGACGCCCTCGGGTCCTACCGGAAAATCGGCCGGAAACGGCGTGCCGCAGGGAATGCTGCCCTGGAACAGATCTGTCCCCCTGGGCTGGAGGACGGTGACTTCCACCATGACGGGCCCGTCGCAGACGAACGTGAAGGTCAGCATGCCGGCCACTGCGGGCGCGCCGGAATGATGCCACTGGCCTTCCCACGGATACCCCCGGAATTCGCCGGCCTGCACGGGGCCGAGTTCTCCTGCAGCCCAGGCTGTTGTTTGAGCGAACGAGGGGCCGCGGGGCGCTTTGTCGGGATCGAGCCTGACGCCGGTGACGACGTAGGGCGCATCAGCGGGTGCCACGACTTCGGCGCTGATCGTGCCACCCTTGTGGTCCAGGTACATCACCTTGCCCATTCCGCAGCGGAAAGAGGTCCGCTCCGGCGCAGCGGTCCCCAGGCGCACCACCAGTTCTGCGCCCGGTGCGGCAACGCAGACAGCTGTCAGGAAGTACTCCCCGGCAGGAATGTCAGCAGTCCACGAGGCCGTACCGCCGGAAGCGTAGGGGAGCCCGCTCCCGTCAGGGCGGCCCAGCAGTTCGGCCAGCGCGTCGATGTTGTCCTGAGGGCTGTGCCGGGCGTCCCGAGAATCCGCGAGGTCCCGGCCGGCATCCGTCGGCGGCCGGGATGCAGCGGCGGGCGGTTGGGACTGCTCAGGATCGCCGTCTTCCGCGTACGTGTCGGTGCTGTACTCGCAACCGCCCAGCACGGCGGCGAGGAGTGCCAGAACAGGCACAACCGCAGCAACGCTGACCATCCGCTTCCCCCAAAGAGCTGACATGCCCCTGAGCATACGCACCGTCGCTGACGGTGCAAGTCACAGCTAGCCCGCCGCGGCCAAATGGTAGGCGTAGATGAGCGGGGCGTCCACGCTGGAGGCACTGATTTGCACGGGCCCGGTGGCAGGGACAGTGACTTTGGCGCGCTCGCGGCTGCCGTTGCAGGCGGCGCCGGCTTCGGCGAGCTTCGTTCCTCCGGTACTGACCGTGAAGAAGGCCTTGCCCCCGCCGTCGCACGTCATGGTCAGGGTATAGACGCCGGCGGGAATGTCGGCGGCGTCCTTCACCAGCGGCTGCCGGTTCAGGATCTTGCCGGCATCCTCCAGCACGGTCCCGCCGGCGGCCGGGAGGGCCGTGGCCTTCCACGCCGGGACGTCAGCGTTCTCGATGGACACGGCCGGGGAGCAGGCCGAGGCGGCCACCACGAGGCTGGCGCCGAGGGCCGCCGTGCCGACGACGCGCCTCAGCGCAGACAGCCGCCGGGGCCCGGTTGAACGTGAAAACATACCTCCAACTTACCTGTTGAAAAGGGCTGGTCCGGACCCCGGCCGGGGCCCGGACCAGCCCCGGGGAAGGCCTACCCGGCGATCAGCTCCTGCACTTTTCCCCGGTGGAGCGCAACATACACCCGGTCCCGCAGCCGGTTCGCCTGCTCATCGGTCAGCGTCCGGTCGAGCGGCTGGAGCACCAGCCGGAGCAGGACATTGACGTCGCCCGGTCCCATGCGGAGGCGGTCGACGGCGGCAGGCGGCAGCTCCGCCGTCGGCGTCACCGCTTTGATCTCCAGGGCTGCAAGGACATCGGCCTCCGTGCCAAGGGCGGAGCGTGCCCGGTCGCCCAGCAGCTCGACGTCGGCCTCGGCCGGGCCCGTGAGCACCAGCGAGAGATCCCGGCGGACTGCCGGCATGAGTGAAACCGGACGGTAGGGCGCCAGGTCCAGCAGCTGCGCCTGGATCTCCGGATTTTCCGAACGGAGCAGCCGGATGTCATCCATGCCCTTGCGCAGCATGAGGGCCCTGTCCAGCCCCATGCCCAAGGCCAGCCCGGCCCACCTCCTGGGATCCAGCCCCGCGCTGCGCAGCACGGGCGCAGCCACCAGGCCGCACTCGGCGAGTTCCAGCCATTCGCTGCGGCCGTCCGGCAGGGCGACCAACACGTCCAGCTGCCGGCCAGCCGCCGTATAGCTGTGCGTGGCCGGGGTGGCCCGCCACTGCACGCCGGGGTGCTCAGCCGCCGGAAGAACGGCTTCAACAACTGCCGCCATCATCGCTTGCAGATCAGCCGGCCCCAGCAGCCCGCGCGCCTTGATGCGCCACAGATCAACCTGGTGCGGCGCACCCACGTGCGTGCGGTCAATGGCGTCCCGGCGGTAGACCAGCCCCGGCAGCACATGCAGCCGGTCGTAGCGGCCCTGCTCGCCGCGGAGTGAGTCGAGGAGCGCCGGGATCCCCGCTGACGTGTGGCTCCGCAGCATTACGGTGGGGCTGACATGGCGCGAATACCGGGAGTCCCGGGTCACGTCCCCTGGCGCATAGCCCAGCCTGTCGTAGTTGTCCGCGGTGGCCACCAGCGGATTGAGCCGGTGGGTTTCGGTCGGGATATCCCAACACCGTTGCAGCGCGGTGACCACGTCCGCCAGCAGCCGCTGCATGGCGTGCGCTCCGGCGCCGGGGTCAGTCAGGTCGCGCAGGGCGAGTGCGGAATTGAGTTCTGTCAGGGAGAGATAGTTCTTCATGGGGGTCCTTTGGGGCAGCTTTGGGACGGGAGGAATCACCCTCAGCCGCTGCACCGGACGGACCCCGGCGGCCGCAGATTATGCGCGCAACAAGAAGCCCGTGCGGCCGGGAAGCGGCCGAGGGCTGATAAATCGTTGCTGCAGATGCATAGGACCATGGTGCCCCGGAACCAGCCCGGGCCGCAACCAACTCATGCGGGCCAGCCTCTGCGGGGCGTTGCCGTGGCGCTGTTACACCAGCTCGTCGAGGCGGCGCCAGAACGCAGCCCTGATGGCCTTCCGGATGTCCTGGAGGTCCGTCTTCGCTTCGCCGATCTTCGCGGCACAGTCCTTGATCAGGACCCGGTCAATCGTCGGCGGGAGCAGCGGACGCTCTGCGAGGAGTTCGTTGAGTTCCCGCTGGCTGACGCTGCCGTGCCAGTTGTCCGCGAGGCTGACTGCCACCGCTTCGGCGCTCTCCACCAGGTCGAACCACGGGCTCTGGGCAGCGGGGGCACCTGTTGCGGTGGAATACACCGGTTCGCGGCGCACCATACCGGCTGCCGGGACCGGCCGCAGGTCCTGCGGTGCCCGCCGTGGGCCCGGCGTCGGCACCGGGCGGCCGGGGGTGCCTGCCGGGCTGGCAGCAGCGGACACGGAATCATCGGCGGGCTCGGCGCCGGCGGGAGGCCCGGCAGCCTCGGGACCCGAGGCCGTGGCAGCGCCTGCTTCCGGCCCCGCGGGACTGAAGGCCGGCAAAACACCCGGCCCCGGAACCGGCCTCGTACCGGGAGCATGGCCCGCGCCGTTGCTTGAAACACCGTTGCCCAGGCTGGCGCCGGCCGGCGCAGCAGCCTGGGCGGCAGCCTCCGCCACCGGCGCCGACTTCGCAAAGCAGCGGTCCAAGAGCGACTGCGGCAGGGTGGCGATGTCGTCTACCTGAAGCGCCAGATGCTCGGCCACTGCCGTGACGCCAAGCCGGTGGCCCTGGTTTTCAATCCCCAGCAGCACCACTTTCATGCCGAGGTCCTGGGCTGCTTCCACCGCTTCGGCAAGGTCGTCGTCGCCGGACAACAGGTAGGCGACGTCGGCCGAACGGTTCCGCGCAACTCCCACGAGGTCCAGGCCGAGCTTGAGGTCCACACCCTTCTGCTCGCCGTTATAAGACATCCGGCCCAACCGGACCTTGACCCCCGGCAGCAGGCCGATCCGCTTGTGTTCGTCGCTGAACACTCCGTCCTTGGCCGCGTCATACCAGTACATCCTCAGCAGATCCCGGCTGTCGCGCTCGCTGACAAATTCCTGGATGCCGTCCACAAGGTTCTTGTACTGGACCGAAAATGCTGAACGCAGCGAGTTCCCGGTGACCCGCAGCCCGCCCGTGGCCAGGAGGAAACCTGCGTCAACGAAGATCACACTTTTGCGGCTCATGCTCAGAAGCATAGGTGGTGCTGCCGACAATCCCGCCGAAGGCGGACTGATCCCAGTGAATCGGCCCGGCGACCCCGGGTGTGGGAACTCCGGCAAGCGCAGGCCGGCGGGCGCATCCCGGAACCATAGACTTGCTCAGTGACTGAAACAGCTATGCACTTCACGTCCGGCAACACTCCCGACGCCCCTCGCAGCGACCTCCCGGAGCTGCTGTCCGCCCTCGCCGCGGACCTGCGCGGCATCGGGTACACGGTCGACGGAGTCGCCGCGCTGCTCGGCGAATCCGCTTACTCTGCGCTCGGCCGGGACCAGCTCATCCCGTCGCTGATCGCCACAGAAGCCGCCGCGAAAGGTGACCCCGACGCAGCGGCGCTCGCCGCCGTCGTACGCCTGTGGCTCCTGGCCGTGCCCCAGCATGCTGAAGTGCTCGACGCCGCCCTCCCGGGGATCCGCACCGAGGGCCTCCTCACGCTGGGGCTCGTCGAACCGTCCGCGGCGGAGGAGACCGGCACGGATTCCGCTTCGGGAACCGTCAGGGCAAAGGCTGACCTCCGGCCGTACGGCTGGAGCGGCAATGCCGCGGCGGGTGCGGACGAAACCGACGCGGACAATGGCGGCGGGGCCGAGCTGTGGGTGGCCAGCGACCTCGCGGCGCATCAGCAGCCCGGCGTCCTGCGCCACGACCATGTGCTGGGCATCGGGCAGGCCTCCACCACGCTGGTGCAGACCACCATCCGCCGGCAGGTTTCCAAAGCCCTGGATCTGGGCACCGGCTGCGGCATCCAGACCTTCCACCTCCTGCAACACGCGGACCACGTGACAGCTACGGACATCTCGGCACGGGCCCTTGCCTTCACCCGGTTCAACCTGCTCCTCAACGCCGAAGCACTGCGCATCGACCCCGCCAGGCCGGAGGACCGGATAAGCCTGCGCCTGGGTTCGCTGCTGGAACCCGTGGCCGGCGAAACCTTCGACCTGGTGGTGTCCAATCCGCCGTTCGTGATCACGCCCCGGAGCCTGGGAGAGGCCGCCGCGGACCAATTCACCTACCGCGACGGCGGGCTGCCCGGAGACGACATTGTTGCGTCGCTGGTCCGCGAACTGCCGTCCGTCCTGGCCCCGGCCGGAACAGCCCAGCTCCTGGGCAACTGGGAGGTCACGGCGGGGACCGCCTGGCAGGAAAGGCCGCAAAGCTGGGCCGGACCGGACGTGGACGCCTGGTTCATCCAGCGCGAGCTCGTGGGCCCGGAACAGTACGCCGAAACGTGGCTGCGGGACGCCTCCGAGTCCCGCGACCGGCAGCACTACCAGGACGCCTACGCCGCCTACCTGGACGACTTTGCCTCACGCAACGTGGCCGGGATCGGCTTCGGCATGATCTTCCTCCGGCGCCCCGCCGCGGGCGTCCGGCCGGTCATCAGCCGCTTCGAGGAAATCACCTATCCCATCGAGCAGCCCATTGGCCCGTGCCTGGGCGCAGCGGTGGAGCGGGCGGACTGGGTGGCCGCGAACAATCTTGCCGCCACCCACCTGCTGGTGGCGGAGGACGTCACGGAGGAGCGCCACCAGCGGCCCGGTGCGGAACACCCCGGCGTGATCCTGTTGCGCCAGGGCTCGGGGCTTCGGCGCACCAACCTGCTCAGTACTGAGCTTGCCGGCTTCGTGTCAGCGTGCGACGGTGATCTGTCCGTCGGGCAGATCACCGGTGCCCTTGAAGCGCTGCTGGGCGGGGGCGACGGGTTCGACGGCGAAACGTTCCGGAACGGGCTCCTCGCCGAAGTCCGGAACCTGGTCCTCGACGGGTTCCTCCTGCCGGCCTGAACCGGACACGGCGGGCGGTTCCGCCGGACCGTCCGGGTCTGAACCGAAGCGCCACAGAACAGTAATCGCGATGGCCAGCGACACCAGCGCGCCGATGCCGCCGACCAGCAGGAAGGCGGCCCGGACCGGCAGCAGGACGCCGAGTAGGCCCCCGAACGCCAACGCCACCACGGTGATGGCGCGGGTCAGGCCGCCGATCATGGACATCGCCTGCCCGCGGCCTTCCTCGGGCATCCGAAGGATGACGATCGCTCCGAAGCAGGCGTTGAGGACACCGCAGAAGACTCCCATCCCGGTGTAGGCCACGAACATCAGCTCCACGGTGGGCACCAGCCCGATGACCGCGAGTACCGTGGACGTCAGCGCCATGGACCCCAGGAGGACGCGGAGCCTGACCGGGGCTGATGTGATGCGGGCGGCGAGAACGGCTCCGGCGGCCATTCCCAGGGCAAAAGAGGCCACGAGCAGGCCGTATTGCGTTTCGGACGCGCCCATCTCGCCCCGGACGAGGAAAACTTCAAGGACGTTGGTTGCTTCCCCCACGGCAATAAAGAACAGTGCGCCGAGCACCAGGGCCCACACCAGGCTGTCCCGCCGGATAAGCCGGAGCCCGTCCATCAAAGCGGGCAGCTTCCTGCCGGCTCGTTCGGCGGAGGTGCCCCTCCGGGTCCGGATCAGGAACGCGCCCACTCCCATCAGGACGTAGAGGGCGCTTGCCACGGAAAACACCAGCAGCGAACCGCCCCACCCACTAAGCACTCCGCCTGCCGCAGGCCCTGCCATTCCCGCGATCATGATGGTTGCCTGCATGGTTCCCACGGCCCTGGGTGTCCGCTCTTCCCCGACAATGCGGGGCAGCAGGGCCTGAAACGTCGGGCCGGCCACGGCCTGGCAGGCGTTCAGCAGGAACGTGAGGGCGAAGAGCACGGGAATGTAGTTTTCCAGGTAGTGCATGCTTAGGCCCATGCCTGCAATGGCTGCGGCACTTCCGGCGGAGGCCGCCGTCGCGATTGTCCGGGAATCCCTCGTGTCAGCGAGCCGCCCGGCCCAGGGGGCAAGGATCACCAGCGGCAGGGCCGAGCACAGCAGGTAGGCGGCCACGAGCCAGGAGCCCGCGAGCGTGACGGTGCCGGCCGCGGTCAGTGCCTGCAGATGCAGCATTACGCTGACCACCACGGCACCCATGCCGGTGGCAGCCAGGAACCGGGCACTGCTTGCCAACAGGAAGTCCCGGTTTCGCCAAAGCGCTGGATTTACTTGTATTAAGGCAGGCGATCTCCCGGCCATGTCCCCCATGTCCGCGAAACTACTCCCCGGTGCGATGGAATGTCAAGCGTTTCTTTCAGAGTTGGCTGATCGCCGATAGAATGGAGTCGTGAATGCAGAAACTCCAGAAACGGAGCCGGCCGCACAAGAGGGTGCCAAACGCAGGGCACGGCCGGAAAAGAAGGTGGAGATCACCGACCCGAAGGCCATCCGCGCGCTGGCCCATGCGGCACGGCTGGAAGTGATCTCGGAACTGTATTCCACGCAGGTCAGCCGGACGGCGACGGAGCTTGCCGCGCAGACCGGCCTGACGCCGAGCGCCATGAGCTACCACCTGCGGGCCTTGCAGAAATGGGGAATCGTGGAGCCGGCCGCCACTGCCGGCGACGCCAGGGAACGCCGGTGGCGGGCCGCCGGAACGGACTTCACCATCAATTCAGGCGGGGGAGTGGCCAGCCCCGAGTTTGCCGTCCTCGACCTGGAGCTGGATGCCTTCCGGCGCAGGGTCAACGCCTACGCCAAGGTCCGTGACGAACGCCGGAAGAACAGCGAATCGACCGAGGCGCCCGGTGTCGTGGTGCTCTCCAGCAACCTGCTGTACCTGACACCGGCGCAGCGCTCCGAGCTCACCGCCAAGGTGTTCGGGCTGCTCAAGGATTACGAGCTCGAAGACCCGGACCAAGTTCCCCACGGCGCCGAGAGAATGGCCACGATGTGGTCCATGATTCCTGACGACCGTAAGTGATGCCCGGCACCCGTTTTCCACATGAATGCGCATCATCCTTCAAAATATGGTGAACTAGGCGAGTATGGGCTCATCTGCCCGAGCCAACCTTTTTCTGTAGGAGCACCGTGCCAAGCAAGGCCAAAACCGGCAAAAAACTCGTGATCGTGGAGTCTCCGGCCAAGAGCAAGACCATCGCCAAGTACCTGGGCGAGGGCTTTATCGTGGAGGCTTCCATCGGTCACATCCGTGACCTGCCGCAGCCTTCGGAGCTCCCTGCCGAACTCAAGAAGACCTCCATCGGCAAGTTCGCCGTCGACATCGAAAACGACTTCAAGCCGTACTACGTGGTGTCCGCGGACAAGAAGAAGAAGGTGACTGAGCTCAAGGCTGCGCTCAAGGACGCCGACGAACTCTACCTCGCAACCGATGGGGACCGCGAGGGCGAGGCCATCGCGTGGCACCTGCTGGAAGTACTCAAGCCCAAGGTGCCGGTGTACCGGATGACCTTCGGCGAAATCACCAAGGAAGCCATCCAGCGCGCCATGGGCAACCTGCGCGACGTCGACCAGGACCTGGTGGATGCACAGGAAACCCGCCGCGTGCTGGACCGCCTGTACGGCTACGAAATTTCCCCGGTGCTGTGGCGCAAGGTGGCCCGCGGCCTGTCAGCCGGCCGCGTCCAGTCCGTGGTCACCCGCATGGTGGTGGACCGTGAACGGGAACGCATGGCCTTCAAGGCCGCGTCCTACTGGGACCTCACGGGCCAGTTCGGCGCCGGCTCGGGTGCTGCTTCCTCTTTCAAAGCGAAGCTGGCGGCCGTTGATGGCGCCAAGGTGGCCAGCGGCCGCGATTTCAACGACAACGGCGAACTCACCTCGCGCAACGTCGCGCACCTGAACGAGGAACTCGCCACGTCCCTCGCGGCAGGCCTGCAGAGCGCCGAGTTCCGTGTCCGCTCCGTCGACACCAAGCCGTACACCCGCCGTCCGGCCGCTCCGTTCACCACGTCCACGCTGCAGCAGGAAGCCGGGCGAAAGCTGCGGTTCTCCTCCAAGAGCACCATGCAGGTGGCCCAGCGCCTCTACGAAAACGGCTACATCACCTACATGCGTACGGACTCCTCCGCGCTGAGTGACGAAGCAGTGACGGCCGCCCGGCGCCAGGCGTCCGAGCTCTATGGACCGGAGTACGTGCCGCAGTCGCCCCGGGTCTACACGGGCAAGGCCGCCAACGCGCAGGAAGCCCACGAAGCTATCCGCCCCGCCGGTGACTCCTTCCGCACCCCGGCGCAGGTAGCCAAGCAGCTGTCCGGCGACGAATTCCGGCTCTACGAGCTCATCTGGAAGCGCACCGTCGCCTCCCAGATGGGCGACGCCAAGGGCTCCACGGCCACCATCCGCCTGGGCGCGGTGGCAGCGGACGGCCGGGACGCCGAGTTCTCCGCCTCCGGCACGGTCATCACGTTCCCCGGCTTCCTTGCAGCCTACGAGGAAGGCAAGGACGAAAGCCGCGGCGACGACGATTCCGAGGAAGCCCGCCGCCTGCCCAACGTGGCCAAGGACGATGCACTCACCGCCTCGGACATCATTGCCGTTGGCCACGAAACCTCGCCGCCGCCGCGCTACACGGAAGCCTCCCTGACGGCGGAGCTGGAAAAGAAGGGCATCGGACGCCCGTCCACCTATGCCTCCACCATTTCCACCATCCAGGACCGCGGCTACGTGCGAAAGCAGGGCTCCGCGCTGGTCCCGAGCTGGATCGCCTTCTCCGTGATCCGGCTGCTCGAACAGCACTTCCACGACTACGTGGACTACGAGTTCACCGCGGACATGGAAGGCGACCTGGACAAGATCGCCAACGGCCAGGCCGTGGGCGCCGCCTGGCTCAAGCACTTCTACTACGGCGAAGACTCCGACCCCGGTCTCTTGAGCATCGTCAACAACCTTGGTGAAATCGACGCCAAGGAAATCAACTCCGTGCCGATCGCCGAGGGCATCACCCTTCGTGTGGGCAAGTTCGGCCCGTACCTGGAAAGCTCCATCCCCACGGTCGACCCGAAGACCGGCGAAGTGGTTGAGTCTGCCCGCGCGAACGTCCCCGAGGACCTGGCTCCGGATGAGCTGACTGCCGCCAAGGCCAAGGAACTGATGGAGACGGCCGCTCCGGAGGAGCGTGTCCTTGGCGATGACCCGCACACCGGTCACACGGTGGTGGCCAAGAACGGCCGCTACGGCGCCTACGTTACGGAAGTCATTCCGGAAATGACCGACGAGCAGCTCGCCAACCAGCCGGTGGAGTACTACAAGAACGGCAAGCCCAAGCCGCCGAAGAAGCCCGTAAAGGCCAAGCCGCGCACCGGCTCGCTGTTCGCCTCGATGAGCGTGGACACGGTCAGCCTGGAAGAGGCCCTGCAGCTTATGAGCCTGCCGCGCGTACTCGGCGAGGACGCCGAAGGCAACGTCATCACCGTGCAGAACGGCCGCTTCGGCCCGTACCTGAAGAAGGGCACGGACTCGCGGTCCATCGGTTCCGAAGAGGAAATCTTCACGATCACGCTGGAGCAGGCGCTGGAGATCTACTCCCAGCCCAAGCAGAGGGGTGCGCGCGCCGCCGTGCCGCCGCTCGCCGAGTTCGGCCCGGACCCGGTGTCCGAAAAGAACATCGTGGTCAAGGAAGGCCGCTTCGGACCGTACATCACCGACGGCATCACCAACATCACCGTTCCGCGCGCCACCTCCCTGGAGGAACTGACGCGCGAGCAGGCCGTGGAACTCCTGGCGGAGAAGCGTGCCAAGGGCCCGGCCAAGCGTCCCGCCGCACGCAAGGCCCCCGCTAAGAAGAAGGCCGCTGCCAAGAAGTAGGGGCCCTTCCGCCCGAGACGGTGGGTGCGGGCCGTGGACTGCGTTCCGAAACGCAGCCCACGGCCCGCACCCACGTCCTGGGTTCTCCACATGGCCCGGCGCCGTGCTTCCGCGCTTCCCGACGCCAGTGGAGGCTGGTGCAATGAACAATCAGGGAATGCCCCAGCCGCGTGAAGCCACAGATCCGCTCGCTAACATCTGGGCGGAGGCCACGCCGTTCCCCTCCATCGCGTCCGCTCGCGTCATGCCCACGGGCCCCGTGAGCAGTGCCGCCGTCGTACCCGGGAGTCTGCTACCGGCCGGCGACGTCATGTGGCGGACGGAAGAGCTGCTGGCCCAGGGTCTCAGCAAACGGCGCATCAGCGAGCACCTCCTTGCTGGCGTCCTCGTCCGAGTACGCACTGGCATCATGGCCCGCGGCAGCTACTGGAATGCCCTTTCTGACGGTGACCGGGGGCGTGCGCGGCTCGTCGCCTACAGCAAGCGGACCCTGCCGGCGACGGCCGACGGCCTGACGTTCAGCCACACGTCCGCCGCCCGGTTGCACCGCCTGTATCTGTGGCGGGCCGACCAACTGATTCACGTGACCATTCCCTACCACGCGGCCCGGGGTTCCCACGCTGCCGATGTCAGGGCGCATTCAGCTCATATCCTGGACAGCGACCGCATCGAGGTAGGCGGTCTGCCAGTAACGTCATTGGACCGAACGGTGTTGGACTGCGCCCGGATGCTCAGCTACCGGCAGGCACTGATCCTCCTCGACCACGGGCTACGGAGCGGAGCGGATCGGCACTGGCTGGAATCGGAGTGCACCCGGCTGGCCGGGGTCCGGGGCGTGGCCGGCCTCCGCCGGGCGCTGGCTTTTGCGGACCCACTGTCCGAGTCGCCCGGCGAGTCGTTGACCAGGGACGTCATTGCGCGGTTGACGTTTCCTGCCCCTGTGCTCCAGTTTCCGGTGCAAACAGCCCGTGGTACCTACCGGTTCGACTTCGCATGGCCGGAACTCCGCGCCGCTTTGGAATTCGATGGGAAGTCAAAGTACTTCGATTACAAACCGACAGCCCAAGTGATTTATGAGGAGCGGGAACGGGAGAAGCTGTTGACCGAGCAGGGGTGGCGGATCCTGCGCATTGGCTGGAAGGACCTGTTCGACGAGCGGGGCATGAAAGTGCGGCTGCTGCGGCTCCTGCGTGGCTGAGGCCGTGGGTGCGGGCCGGGGGCTCCGTTCCGGAACACAGCCCCCGGCCCGCACCCACGAAGTCGAAGCCGGACGCCGCACGTTTGCGCCCCGCCCGGCAAACGTGGTCGAGTAGAGACATGACTGAACAGCCTGCACCCGCGGAAATCCAGCCCCTGAACGACCTCGAAGAGAAGCTCGCCACAGGTGACCACCCGGATGCCAACCCGGTGGACGTCATCCTGTCCTTCCTCAACAACGAGGTCTACATCATCAGCTCCGACGCCCTTGAAGGCGAAGACGCGCAGGTGGAGCCCCTGGTGCTCTCCAACGCCGAGGGCAAGCCCGTACTTGCCGTCTTCTCGCACCCGAGCCGGGTGGACCAGCAGTTCCTCGACGCGGCCCCCAACGTCCTGGGCACCCAGGGCGCCGCCATCATCGGCAACCTCGGCGACGAGCTCGGCATGGTGATCAATCCGGGCAGCGCCTTCGGCTTTGAAATCGATCCCGAGGGCGTGGCCAACATCCGCCGTGACTTCAAGCGGGCGGACCAGCCGTCAGAGGATTCCGCCGAAGCAGCAGCCGAGTAGCAGCTGCTTTAATCCCGACGCGGACGGGCAAGCCGCCGACGCAGTTGCGCCGGCGGCTTGCTATCGGTGAATAATGGCAGAATGCGTCTTGGCGTCCTCGACATAGGATCAAACACCGTCCACCTGCTCCTGGTTGATGCGCATCCCGGCGCTCGGCCGGTGCCCTTTGCCTCGCACAAACGCCCGTTGTCGCTCGTGCAGTTCCTCGACGCCGAGGGAAACATCAACGACGCCGGCCAGCACGAGCTCATCGAATTCGTCCTGGAAGCGTGGGAGTTCGCTGCCAAGCACAAAGCCCAGGACTTGCTGGCCTTTTGTACGTCGGCCATCCGCGAAGCCACCAACGGGCCGGCCGTGCTGGCCAGGGTCAAGCACGAAACCACGGTGACGCTCCAGGAACTCACCGGCAGCGAGGAAGCGTCCATGACGTTCTTTGCGGTCCGGCGCTGGTACGGCTGGGGCGCCGGACCGATCCTGAACCTCGACATCGGCGGCGGCTCCTTCGAAATGGCCCTGGGCCAGGATGAGCTGCCGGAACTGGCCACCTCCGTGCCGCTGGGAGCAAGCCGCCTCACCCGCGACTGGCTGCACGAGGACCCGCCCACGGCCAAGAGCGTCAAGGAGCTCCGGCGCTACATCCGGGCCACCCTGAAACCCGCTGTCAAAAGCTTCAATGAGCTGGGCAGGGCCAACGTGGTGGCCGGGACGTCCAAAACCTTCCGCTCCCTGGCGCGCATAGCCGGCGCTGCCCCGAGCGCCGCCGGACCGTACGTTAAGCGCCAACTGGGCGCCACGGACCTCGGCATCTGGGCCCAGCGGATATCGGCCATGAAAACCGAGGACCGGCTGCACCTCCCCGGCGTCTCCGAAGCCCGCGCCAACCAGCTCCTCGCGGGAGCACTCGTGGCCGAGGCCGCCCTGGAACTCTTCGAATTCAAGAAGGTCAAGATCTGCCCGTGGGCGTTGCGTGAAGGACTGATCCTCCGCAGGCTGGACCAGCTGATTTTCGAAGGTCCCCTGGAACCCGCCTCCCACGTAGCGCTGCCGCCGGTTACGGCAGCCCCCGCCGCCGTAACCGCGCAAGCCGCCGAAATCGCGGAGGCCGTCGAAACCGCCCCGGCTGCCGCAGCGGCCCCGGCCACCGTATCCGGCGGGAGGGCCGACTGAGATGAGCGCCGGCGTCGAGCGTTCCCCTGAAGAGAACCGCGTCATTCCGGTGGCGCTGTCCAGCGCGTCCGTCTACCCGCTGAGCGTGCACGATGCCTTCGCCGTGGCGCAGGACCTGGGCTTTGACGGCGTGGAAGTGATGGTCACCAACAACACGACCAGCCAGAGCCCGCACTCCCTCCTGGAGCTCAGCCACCGCTACCGGCAGCCGATCGTCTCCATCCATGCACCCACGCTGCTGCTGACCCAGAAGGTGTGGGGTTCGGCGTGGAACAAGATCGAAATGTCCTGCCGGATGGCCCGAGAGGTGGGCTGCGGCACCGTGGTGGTTCATCCGCCGTTCCGCTGGCAGAACAACTACGCGGAGAATTTCCCGGCCGGCATCCGGCAGCTCGCCGATATGTACCAGGTGCGGATCGCCGTCGAAAACATGTATCCGTGGCGCGTGCGGGGACGGGAGACGGTTGCCTACCTGCCGCACTGGGACCCGCTGGGGCAGGATTACGACGACGTCACCTGGGACTTCTCGCATGCCGCCACCGCGGGGGCCAACAGCGTTGAGGCGATCAAAGCCCTGGGCAGCAAGCTCAGGCACATCCACCTGACGGACGGATCAGGTTCCGGACGGGACGAGCACCTGATTCCCGGTCGCGGCAACCAGGGCTGCGCCGAAGCGCTGCAACACCTGGCAAGGACCGGCTTCGACGGCGTGGTGGTGGCGGAAATCTCCACCCGGCGGGCGAAGTTCGCGGGGGAGCGCGAAGAGTGGCTGAACGAAACCCTGACGTTCGCACGCCAGCACCTGAGCCACCCGCTGGTCGGTGCGCGGGAGGCCTAGCCACACTGTCGACAGGCTTTCTCAACGGGGTGGTGCGGGATGTCGATACGGGCGGCGGCCGTTCGTGTAGAGGGTGAGACGCCGGCACCTGGCCGGCCGAATCCGCAAGGAGGAAACCAAATGTCACAGTACCTGCTCAGCATTTACCAGCCCGACGGCCCCGTGCCGGACACGGAGTTCCTGGAGCCCATCATGCGCGAGCTGGGGACCCTTAACGAGGAGATGAAGGCAGCCGGCGCCTGGGTGTTCGCAGCCGGCCTGTATCCGGCGGACACCGCCACGGTCCTGCGGCCGCAGGGGGACGAGGTGCTCATCACCGACGGCCCCTTCACCGAGGGCAAGGAGCATCTGGGCGGTTTCACCGTCGTTGACGTGGGCGACCTGGACGCGGCCCTCGGCTGGGCCCGCAGGCTGGCAAAGATCGTGACCCTGCCGGTCGAAGTCCGCCCCTTCCAGCACTAGGCGTTCGGACGCATCCGATGACGGGACCCGTTTCCGGGACCGGTGCGGGGGATCCTGGCGGGGATCCCGCGGTGGCGATAGCCCGCGTCTTCCGCCGCGAGTACGGCCGCGCCGTGGCGGTCCTGGTCCGGGTGTTCGGCAGCATTGACATCGCCGAGGACGCCGTCCAGGACGCGTTCACGGCAGCGGTGCAGCGCTGGCCGTCCGCGGGCATCCCGCCCAGTCCCGCCGGCTGGATCATCACTACTGCCCGCAACAGAGCCATCGACCGGCTCCGGCGTGACGCCGCCCGCGACGACAAATATGCCCAGGCGGCGCTGCTCCACTCCCGGAACGGGGAAGCCTCGGGAGCGGCGCCCGAAGACCTGCTGATGGATGAGCTGGGGGAGGAGGCCGGAGTGAACGATGACACGCTGCGGCTGATCTTTACCTGCTGCCACCCCGCCCTCGGAATGCCGGCGCGCGTGGCGCTGACGCTTCGCCTCTTGGGCGGGCTGGGTACTGCGGAAATTGCGCACGCCTTCATGGTGCCGGAAAAGACCATGGCCCAGCGGCTGGTCCGGGCCAAGGCCAAAATCCGGGACGCCCGGATTCCCTACCGCGTTCCCCGCGGTGCCGAACTGCCGGAGCGGCTGACAGCCGTGCTCGCCGTCGTCTACCTCATCTTCAACGAGGGATACAGCGCGAGCTCCGGCGAGGCAATGGTCCGGGACGAGCTTTGCACGGAGGCCGTCAGGCTGGCCCGGCTCCTGGTCGCGCTGATGCCGGACGAACCCGAAGCCCAGGGGCTGCTGGCGCTGCTGCTGCTGATTGGGTCGCGGCGCGCCGCCAGAACGGCGCCCGACGGCGGCACGGTGCTGTTGGCGGACCAGGACCGGGCGCTGTGGGACCAGGACCTGATCCTCGAAGGCCAGGCGATTGTGCGCCGCTGCCTCCGCCTGAACCGGCCGGGACCGTACCAGCTTCAGGCTGCCATCAACGCCGTCCACAGCGACTCCCCGTCGGCCGGTGCGACGGACTGGAACCAGATCCTGCGGCTGTACGACCAGCTCCTGCAGGTGTCGCCCGGCCCGGTGGTGGCCCTCAACCGGGCGGTGGCTGTTGCCGAAGTGCAGGGCCCCGCCGCGGCCCTCGGGCTGGTTGATGCCCTGGACCTTGGGGGCTACGGCGTATTCCACTCGGTGCGAGCGGACCTCCTCCGGCGCCTGGGCCGGTACTCCGAAGCCAGGAAGGAGTACCGGAAGGCGCTGGCGCTGGCAGGAAATGCGGCTGAGCGGCGGTTCCTTGACGGCCGGCTGCTGGAACTGCCCCCGGCTGGCGAGCCGTCGTCGTGAATGCTTCCGTTCGAGGCGCAAGGCCCCGGTGAGCGAGCAAAGCCCCGGTGAACGAGAAAAGCGCCGGAGAACCTGCCAAACCCCGGAGACCTTAAAAGAGAAAGCGCCGGACGGTCCTGCCGAAGGAATTGGGGGAACCCTTCCGCAGCCGCCCGGCGCCGCGCCGGTCCCGAAGAACCGGCTGTCATCACTCGCACCTGTGAGGCACTTCCAAGCTAGCGACCCAGTTTGGGTGTTTCAGGAATTTTCCCTGTGCGTTGGCTGGCAATGTGCACTGGCCGGGGCTGAGGACGGGGCCGGGAGCCCGGACTTAAAAAGAGAAGCACCGGCGGCCCTGGCAGGAAAATGGGGGAAACCTGCTGCAGACCACCGGTGCCGGGCAAACATCCCCATGCTTGCCGCATCACTCGCACCCTCAATGAGGTAATAACTACGTTAGGCGTCCACTTTGTGAAGAAGCTGCGGCCATCATGTGAGCCAGCTGTGAATGGGGCCGGATGCGACAATGCTCGGCGAACTGCCATGATGGACCAATGAGCAACCGAATCGCATTCCTTGGCTGTGGATCCATGAACGAGGCCGTCATGAGCGGCATGCTGGAGGCCGGAACGGACCCCGCGGATGTCGTGGCCACCGTCCGGCGCGCTGAACGTGCCGCCGAACTTGCCCAGCGGCACCCCGGCATAACGGCCATAGCCGGCGAAGAGGAGCCGGAAAACAACATGCAGGCGGCCACCGGCTCCGACATCGTGATCCTTGGCGTCAAGCCTGTGGGAATTGCCGATCTCGCGAGGGAAATCAGCGGTGCGTTGTCCCCGAAGACCATCGTCATCAGCGTGGCCGCCGCGGTGTCCATCGCGCAGCTCGAAGCTGCACTGCCGGCCGGACAGCCCGTGATCCGCACCATGCCGAACACGCCTGCAAAACTCGGGCGCGGCGTCGTGTCCGTCTCGCCCGGAACCCACTGCTCTGCCGAACAGCTGCAGCTGGCCAAGGACGTCCTCAAAGGTACCGGGACCGTCGTGGAGGTGCCCGAAGAACAGGTGGATGCGCTGTCCGCCATCAGCGGTTCGGGTCCCGCCTACGTGTTCTACCTGGCCGAAGCGATGGCGGCCGCTGGCGTCGAACTGGGGCTGGATCCCGAGCTGTCACTCCTGCTGGCGCGGGAAACGGTTGCGGGCGGCGGCCTGATGCTGGCTGAGCCCGGCGCGGATCCCACCACAATGCGGAAGGCGGTGACCAGCCCGAACGGCACCACCGAGCGGGCCATCGCCACATTCGACGAGCGCGGCCTGCCGGCGATCATCGCCGACGGCGCCCGCGCCGCAGCCGCCCGCGCAGCCGAAATCACCCGGCAGCTCGGCTAGCGGCCCCGGCGGGGGCCACCGCAGGCTCGCGGCCCACCGCAGGCTCGCGGCTGGCTACGGGCGGGCGGCGAACCGTTCCAGCAGGTCCACGTGGCCGGACACGATCAGCATGTCCCGCGACGACACCTTGGTCTCCGGGCGGGCGTACGTGAAGTCCTCGCCCGGGGTCTTCACGCCCACGATGGTCACGCCGTACTTGGAACGGACCTTGGATTCCTCGAGGGTAAACCCGACGGTCTCCCGCGGCGGATACATCTTCACGATCGCGTAGTCGTCGTCGAACTCGATGAAGTCCAGCATCCGTCCGGACACCAGGTGCGCGGCACGGACACCGGCGTCGGCCTCCGGGTAGATCACGTGGTTGGCGCCGATCCGGGTCAGGATCTTGCCATGGGACGGGGTGATCGCCTTGACCCAGAGATGCTGGATCCCGAGGTCCACCAGGTTCACGGTGATCAGCACCGAGGATTCGATGGACGTTCCCACCCCCACCACGGCGGAACTGAACTCCTGCGCGCCGAGCTGGCGCAGGGCGTCGATGTTCGTGGCGTCGGCCTCGACGACGTGCGTGAGCACGGGCGCCCATTTCTGCACCAGGTTGCGGTCGCGTTCGATCGCCAGGACCTCGCGCCCCTGCTTGACCAGCTGTTCGGCGGTGGATGAGCCGAAGCGGCCCAGTCCAATCACCAGCACGGGGGCGTTGTGGGCGGGGCGATTTACGGCGCCTGAGGAATCAGCCAATGATGGGCCTCTCTTCCGGGTAGTGGTACAGCTGGCTGCGCTGGCGCAACGCCAGGGCAGCGGCGAGGGTCACGGTGCCCACGCGTCCGGCGAACATCAGCGCGGACAGGACATAAACGCCCGACGGCGGCAGCTCGGCACTGAGGTTCGTGCTGAGGCCAACAGTGGCGAAGGCTGAGATGGTTTCGAAGAGCACCCGGTCCAGGGAGGCCCCGCTGATGTGCAGGAGCAGGAAGGCCGAGACGGAGACGAGGGTGGCGCCGGCGACGATCACCGAGATGGCCACCCGCATGGTTCCCTGTGGAATGGTGCGGCCGTAAACCTTCACATCGGCGTCGCCGCGGGCCTCGGCCACGATGGCCAGGAACATGACGGCGATGGTGGTCACCTTGATGCCGCCGGCCGTGGAGGCCGACCCGCCACCGGCGAACATCAGGGCGTCGGTGAGCAGCATGGTGGTGGATTCCATGTGGTTCTGGTCCACCAGGTTGAAGCCGCCGGACCGGGTCATGACGGAGGCAAACAGCGAGTGGGCGATTTTATCGCCGACATCCATGGAACCGATGGTCCGCATGTTTTCCCACTCCATGAGCCCCCACAGCACCGTTCCGGCAGCCAGCAGGATGAACGACACCTGGATGGTCAGCTTGGTGTGCAGGTTCCATTTCTTCCAGTTCAGCCCGTTCTGCTGCAGCACCATCACCACGGGAAAGCCCAGGCTGCCCAGGAAGACGCCGAGCATCAGCGGGACCAGGATCCAGAGATCGGTCTCGTAGGGGACGATGCCGTCCGAGTGCGGCGTGAAACCGGCGTTGTTGAAGGCCGAGATCGCATAAAAGACGCCGTGCCACACCGACTGTCCCAAGCTCTCGCCGAGCGTCAGGAAGCGGGGGATCAGGGTGACCGCGAGGGCGGCCTCAATGACCACGGACGTGGTGATGACGATCCGCAGCAGGGTGCCCACCTCGCCGAGGCGGCCGGCGTTGTTCATGGCTTCCTGGGCAATCAGCTTGCCCCGGACGCCGAGCTTCTTGCTGACCATCAGCGCCAGCAGCGAGGCCAGCGTCAGCGTGCCGAGGCCGCCGACGAAGATGCCGATCAGGATGACCAGCTGGCCGAAGAAGGACCAGTGCACCGCCGTGGACACGACGGTCAGGCCGGTGACGCAGACCGCGGACACCGCGGTGAAGAGAGCCTGGTGCAGGGGAGTGAAATCGCCGGAGGCGGAGGACGCCGGCAGGGACAGGAGCCCGGTGAACAAAATGATGACAACACCGAACGCGGTCAGCGCCAGCCGTGCCGGCGACGTGTTGGCGATGTTGTCGATAAAGTCGCGGATACCCGTGAAAATCCACAGGCCCTCACGCTCCGGCATGCCGGGATGCCAGTTAGCCGGGCTCTGGGACCTCGGCTGGCTTTGCGTCATGTGCGGCTTTTCCTCGGTTGAAACTGCTTCCTTCAGTAGTAAACCACTATATTCCGCGCGATGACCGGGAAATCCGGGTGCCCCGCTCAGGTAGCCTGTCCTTGATGACATTCCTGCCCGGACTCACGCAGCCCGCACTGCCAACGATGGTGGTGTGGGACATGGCCATGACTGCATACAACTTCGGCCACGGGCACCCGATGGCACCGGAACGGATGGAGCTGACCGCGCGCCTGGCCCGCAGCCTGCGCCTGCTGGACCTGGGGCACGTCACCGTGGCCGCCCCGGACGTGGCCGGCGACGAGGAACTGTGCACCGTCCACAGCCCCGAGTTCGTGGCCGCGGTCCGCCGGGTCAGCGCAAACCCGGACGTCCCCGACCTTGCCCGGGGCCTGGGCACGGAGGACGATCCCGCTTTTGCCGGCATGCACGAGGCCAGCGCCCGGCTGGCCGGCGGGTCACTGCTGGCTGCCCGCGCCATCCTGGACGGCAGCGCCGTCCGGGCCGTCAACTTTGGCGGCGGCATGCACCACGCGGCCCGGGAACGCGCCAGCGGATTCTGCATATACAACGATGCCGCCCTGGCGATCCAGAAACTGCTCGACGGCGGCGTGCAGCGCGTGGCATATATTGACGTCGACGCCCACCACGGCGACGGGACGCAGAGCATCTTCTGGGATGATCCCCGGGTCCTCACCATTTCCCTGCACGAGACCGGCCTGACCCTGTTCCCGGGGACGGGCTTTGCGAACGAGATCGGCGGCCCCAACGCGGAAGGCAGCGCGGTCAACGTGGCACTGCCCGCCGGCACCGGCGACGCTGGCTGGCTTCGGGCATTCCACGCGGTGGTGCCCCAGCTGATCGGTGCCTTCGAGCCCGAAGTGATTGTGAGCCAGCACGGCTGCGACTCGCACCGGCTGGATCCGCTCACGCACCTCAACATCAGCGTGGACGGCCAGCGTGAAGCGGCCACCGCCGTCGGGAACCTCGCTGCCCGCTACTGTGACAACCGGTGGATTGCCACCGGCGGGGGCGGCTACAACGTGATCAGCGTGGTGCCGCGCTCCTGGAGCCACCTGATTGCCATCGCGGCCGGCCGGCCGGTGCCGCTCCGCACCCCGGTCCCCGCAGACTGGCGCCAGTACGTCCAGGAGAAGTACGGGGCCGTTTACGGCGTGCCGGCGCCCGAATTCATGGGCGACGACGTGGACGTGTGGTGGCGTTCGTGGGAGGTGGGCTTCGATCCCAACGACGAAGTGGACCGCACCGTAATGGCCACGCGCAAGGAAGTGTTCCCGCTGTACGGGCTGGATCCCTGGTTCGACTAGCGCTGTTCGACTAAATCTGGTTCGACTAACTCTGGCCTGGCCGGGCTAGGAAACCGGCTTCTCGGTCTGGAACACCACCCCGGCGGCCCCGATCAGCCAGCCCAGCAATGACAGCGCGAAGGCGCCGATCAAGTCCGTGGACGCTGTTCCCTTCACCAGCCAGAGCAGCAGCACCAGCAGCCCCACCGCGAGGTAAACCACCACTGCGGCCACGATCCGGCCGGACAGGCGGGCAGTGACCTCCGCCGGGTTGAAGGAGACGGCTTCCGCGTCGCCCGGGGCGAGGTCGCGCTGCACCTGTTCGTCACGGCGCACCTCGGCGATGGTGAATCCGAGGGCCGACGCCGTCAGCGAACTCAGTGAGGTGGCCAGCACGCCAGCCGCGGTGACCAGGGCACCGTTCAGCGGCGGCGCAACCGTCCTGCCGTCCGGCACCCAGAAGCCGACGCGCAGCAGCACGGAGCCCCAGACCGCGACGAACAGGCCCAAAAACACAAACGCGATGATGTTGAACAGCTGCTGGCGGAGGAAATCCATGGCCACCCACCCCTCATGTTTGAGCGGCCGCAGCCGGAGAGCCCGGGGCAACCGTGAGTCCGTTCTAGCACCGGTGCCGGTACAGGGCAATGGCCGTCGTGCGCGGGACGAAATAGTGGATGCCATCCGGCGTATATGTCGCTAGGGTGGATCACATGGTGACAGACGACGTATTTGCCGTCATTGCTGAGGCAACCCGGCGTGACATTCTGGTATCCCTCCGCTCGGGGGACAAAGCAGTGGGGGAACTGGTAGAGGAACTGGATGCCAGCCAGCCCACCATTTCCAAGCATTTGAAGGTTCTCCGCGAGGCCGACCTCGTCAGCATGCGGGCCCAGGGCCAGAAGCGTTACTACGCCCTGAACCCCAAGCCCCTTGCCGGCGTCGCCGATTGGCTGGGGACGTTCGACGTCGGGCCGCAGGCCGCCGCCGTCGTCAGCTCCCCGGCCGCCCAGATCCTGGAGGGAAAAACGGAGCAGGCTGCGGAAACCGCGGCACCGTCGCCGGTGCCGGCCGCTGCGGGCACCGCCCGTCCGGCCGCCGCGGCGGTGCCCGGCGCCTCGGAGGGCGGCCAGCTGAGCCCGGCCGTTGCGATCCCCGTGGCCACCGCCGGGGACGACACCGTCCCGCAGCAGATCGGCCGTACCGTGGGCCGCGCCGCCACGAAGGCCGCGGACCTCATCGCAAACCTGCCCAAGTTCGGCCGCAAGAAGTAGCCCGGTACCCAAGTAGGTAGCAGCAGGTGTCGTTCTGAGCGTTCAAAACGACATCTGCTGCTACCTAGTTGGGCGGGGCCTCCGAAAGCCGGGGCGGCCTACCTGCCGAGGATCCGCACGTGGTCCGGGGTCAGCTCGGAGAGCTTGCTGACGCCCAGCAGCGCCATGGTGCGGGTCATGTCCTTTTCCAGGATCTGGATGGCCCGGTCCACGCCGGCGCGGCCGCCGGCCATGAGGCCGTACAGGTAGGCGCGGCCGATCAGCGTGAAATCGGCGCCCAGTGCCAGCGCGGCAATGATGTCCGCGCCGCTCATGATGCCGGTGTCCAGCATGATCGCGGCGTCCGAGTTGTCCTTGGTGAACGCTTCCTTGACGTCCGGCAGCAGGTGGAACGGGATGGGTGCGCGGTCCAGCTGGCGGCCGCCGTGGTTGGAGAGCACCACGCCGTCGGCGCCGTGGTCCACCACCTTGCGGGCGTCGTCGACGGTCTGGATGCCCTTCACCACCAGCTTGCCCTTCCAGGTTTCGCGCAGCCAGTCCAGGTCCTCGAAGGTCAGGGTGGGATCGAACATGGAGTTGATCAGGTCCGCCACGGTGCCGGTGTAGCGGGAGAGCGACGCGAAGGTCAGCGGTTCGTGCGTGAGGAAGTTGAACCACCAGGCCGGGCGGTACGACGCATCCAGGACGGTCTTCAGCGTGAGCGCCGGCGGGATGGTCATGCCGTTGCGGACGTCCCGGAGGCGGGCGCCGGCGACGGCGGTATCCACCGTGACCATCAGGGTGTCGTTTCCTGCCTTGGCGGCGCGTTCAATGAGTTCGAGGGAACGGTCGCGGTCCGTCCACAGGTACAGCTGGAACCAGTTCCGTCCGTTGGGTGCCGCCTCGGCAACGTCCTCGATGGACGCGGTGCCCATGGTGGAAAGCGTGTAGGGAATCCCGGCGGCCTCGGCGGCCTGGGACCCGGCGTACTCACCTTCGGACTGCATCATCCGGGTGAAACCGGTGGGTGCGATGCCAACGGGCAGCCGGGACGGCCTGCCCAGGATGTCGGTGCTCAGGTCGATACTGGAGACGTTCCGGAGGATGCCCGGCCGGAATTCAATGTCCAGGAAGGCCTCACGGGCGCGGCGCAGGGTGATTTCGGCTTCTGCCGCGCCGTCGGTGTAGTCGAAGGGAGCCTGCGGGGTGCGGCGCTTGGCCATGTCGCGCAGCTCCCAGATGGTGCTGGCGCGCTGCAGCTTCGCGGCACGGCTGAACTCCGGCTTCTTGAACTGCATCAGCGGCGCGAGGTCCGAATACTTGGGCACCCGGCGCTTGAGGGCCGCCGGGACCGCCGCTGCGGCACGGTTCACGGCGCCGTTCACGGCTCCGGACAGGGACGTACCCGCAGGCGCGGCAGCGCCGGCCACGTCAGTTCCGGCCACGTCAGTCTCAGGGGCCGGGGTGGTCTCGGGGTTGTTGGGCTGGATGGTGTGCGTCATTGCTGCCTCCGGGGCATCGGGCTGTGGTGGCTCTGTGGTCTAACCACACTCTAAAGGATGTGGTCCAACCACATCAAGTACCATTGGCCCATGCGTACTCATCAATTGGTCCTGCAATGGATCGAGAACCAGCTTTCCAGCGGCGAACTTGCCCTGGGCGGCCGGCTGCCGGCGGAGCGGACGCTGGCCGAGCAGCTGCAGGTCTCGCGCACTTCCGTCCGTGAAGCGATCCGCATCCTGGAAGCCATGGGCGTTGTCCGGGCAGGCGTGGGATCCGGTCCCGACGCCGGCACCGTGGTCATCGCGGACCCGACGGCGGCGCTCGGCTCGGCGCTGCGCCTGCATGTGGCCACCTCGCACCTGCCGGTGGCGGACATTGTGCAGACCCGCGTCCTGCTCGAGTCCTGGGCTGTCGCCCGGGCGCGCACGGACTCGCCGGCCCTCGCGGAGGCCGCCTCACTGCTCGAAAAGATGGACGCCTGCCCGGACACCGATGAATTCCTGGCCCTCGACGTCCGCTTTCACCTGGCCCTCGCCGAGGCGGCGGGCAACGCCGTGGTCAGCGCCATGATGGGCTCGCTCCGGGAAGCGATCCAAAGCTACGCCGGCAAACTCACGGCAAACCTTCCGGACTGGGACGCCACCGCCGCACGGCTCCGCTCCGAACACCGCAACATCCTCGCCGCCATCAACAACCACGACGGCGGCAGGGCAGCCGGGCTCGTTGCGGCCCACATCGAGGGGTATTACAAAGAAGCCGGGCTGGGTCCGAAGGATTCGGACCCAGCCCGGCTTTAGCCCGGACAGCTCAGTTAGCGCAGCTCGATCTCCAGCGTCTGGAAGTCGTCGGCCGAGTGCCGGCCCACCAGCAGGCGGAACGTGCCCTGCTCGAACTGCCAGCCGCCGTCGTAATGCCCGAAGGCCTTGGCCGGGATACGGACTTCAACGCTGTCCGTTCCTGCCGGCGCCAGGTGCGTTCCGGCGTAGCCGGCCAGCCAGCGGACCGGCCGCTCCACGGCGGACTCCGCACGGTCGAGGTACACCTGGACCACTTCGCGGCCGGTGCGTGTGCCGGTGTTACGGACCGGGACGTGCAGCACAACGTCCTGGCCGGCGCTCACGTACTGCGGTGCGTGGGCGGTGCCCAGCTCAAAGGTGGTGTAGCCCAGCCCGAAGCCGAACGGCAGCGCCGGAGCGGCCCCGCCCGCGGCTTCCTGCTTGAGCCATGCCCGGTAGCCCACGTGGATGCCCTCCGAGTAGACCACCTTGCCGTCCACCGGCGTGGTGTTGAGGACGGGGACATCCGCCAGCGCTGCCGGCCACGTGGTGGGCAGGCGCCCGCCCGGTTCCTCCGTGCCCAGCAGGATGTCGGCGATGGCAGTGCCGAATTCCTGGCCGCCGAACCAGCCCAGCAGTACCGCGCCCACCTTGTCCAGCCACGGCATGAGCACGGGCGATCCGGAGTTCACCACCACCACGGTGCGCGGATTCACGGCGGCCACGGCTTCCACCAGCTGGTTCTGCAGGCCGGGGAGGTCCAGGTCCTTGCGGTCGAAGCCTTCCGACTCGATGGCCGCGTTGGTGCCAACCACCACAACGGCGACGTCCGCTGCGCGGGCGGCTTCCACGGCGGCGTCGATCTCCGACTGCGGGTCCGCCACCACGGTTTCCTCACCCAGCAGGATGGCGGTGAAGGGGATGACCTGTTCTTTGGGCAGCTGGTATTCGGCCTCGATCCGGACGCTCTGGCCGGCGGCTGTTTCGATGGCATGGACGGTCTTGGGCGGATCGAACAAGGCGGCGCCGAGGACGTCGGTGTCGTCTTCGAGCTCGCTGTTGAACACCTCGGCTCCGTCAAGCGCCAGCCGGATCTGGCCCACGGTGCCGACGCCCAGGTGGTGGACGCCCGCCGTGTCGGCAGTCCAGTCGGCCTCCATCCGGATGGAAGCGGCGCCAGCGGGAATTCCGATGCCGAACCAGATCAGGTGCGAGGCGAGGCGGTCTTCGCCGAAAATCTCGCTGCCGTCAGCGGCAAGGAACGTCACGCGGATTCCGGGAACACCGGAGACCGGGTTTCGGAGCGAGGTGCGGGGGAAGGCCTGGAGGCCCTCGGCCACCTTGGCGCCGCGGACATAGGTGACCTTGACGTCGTCGGGCAGTGCCTTGCGGAGGCCCTGCAGGGGCGAGACGGTGTACTTGGGCATCACGGTGGCGCTGCCGCCGCCCTGCGTGCGTGCTTCCTCGGCGTTGTGGCCGATGACCGCCACACTGCCGAGCTTCGTGGCGTCGAGCGGCAGGAGGCCGCCTTCGTTGCGGACCAGCACAGCGCCGCGCACAGCCACTTCACGGGCGACGGCGGCGCCGTTCAGCTGGGCGGGGAGCTCGGTCACTGCAGGCGTGAAACCTTCGAGGGAGCCGACGCGTGCCGCCAGCCGCAGGATGCGGGTGACTTTCTCCACGATGGCGTCGCGGCTGACGCGGCCGTCCTTGACGGCGGCCAGCAGCTTGGGGCCCCAGTGCCCGACAGGTCCCGGCATTTCCAGGTCCTGGTGGGCGTTCGCCGCATCCACCGAGCGCACGCCGGTCCAGTCCGAGACCACTACGCCGTTGAAACCCCATTCCGTGGACAGCGGGGTTTCGAGCAGCTTGTTTTCGCTCGCGGTGGTGCCGTTGATGGAGTTGTAGGAGCTCATCACCAGCCACGCGCGGGCTTCGGTGATGGCGTCTTCGAAGGCCGCCAGGTAGAGCTCGCGCAGCGGACGTTCGTCCACTACCGAGTCTGCGGTGAAGCGGTCCGTCTCGGCCTCGTTGGCCAGGTAGTGCTTGGGGGTTGCGCCCACACCCATGGACTGCACGCCGGCAACATACCCGGCGGCCATGGTTGCGGTCAGCCGCGGATCCTCGCTCATGCATTCGAAGTGCCGGCCGCCCAGCGGGGAGCGGTGCAGGTTGATGGTGGGGCCCAGGACGGCGTGCACGCCCTTGCGGCGTGCCTCCTGGCCCAGGACCTGGCCGTAGCGGCGCGCCGTTTCGACGCTCCAGGTGGCGGACAACGCGGACGACGACGGCAGGGAGACGGAGTCGTGGCGCTCATCGAAGTCTTCACCGCGGACCCCGGCGGGGCCGTCGGACATCACCACGCGGCTCAGTCCGATTTCCGGAATCGCATGGGTGGACCAGACATCCGCACCTGTCAGCAGCTGTGCCTGCTGTTCGAGGGTGAGGCTGTGGGCGAGTTCGCGGATCCGGGCCTCGGCGTCCGGGGAATCCGGTGCCGGGGCCAGCGCGGCCGGTGAGAGTGCGGGATTCATTTACTTGACTCCTTTGATGCGGATGACGAGGACGGCGCCGATGATGCCGATGGCCGCACCGCCGAGGAACAGGGCGGGGTAGCCGCCGAATGCAATGACCGGGAAGGCGACGGCGGGCACCAAGGACTGGGGGAGAGCCTGGGCGATGTTGAAGACGCCGAAGGTCTTGGCGTTGTCGCCCTGGCTTCCGGGCAGGAGGTCGGTAATGAGGGCGACGTCCACGGCGCTGAAGCAGCCAAGGCCCAGTCCGGCGATCGCCTGGCCCACCAGGACCTGGCCGGTGGTGCTGCTGGTGGCAATGACAATCAGGCCCACCATCATGATCAGGGCGGAGATGATCACCATGCCTTTGCGCTTGCCGATGCGGTCGCTGATCCAGCCGCCGGCGAGGCTGGTGGCCACCGTACCGGCGGAGCTGACCAGCGTGGCCTGGAACACCAGGCTGGTGACCTGTGATTCAGCCACGTGCAGGTGGTCGGTGAAGAAGTACGGCAGGTAGAGCAGGCCGGCGCAGTAGCCGATGTACACCATGAACTTGGTGAGCCAGGCCCAGCCCAGGCCGGGGTAGAGGCGGGGATTGAAGTAGAAGGAACCCAGGATTTCCTTGAGGTTCAGCGGGGCGGGCTTTTCCGTCAGCACGCGGTCCTTGAAGGTGAAGGCGAAAGCGATGGCCACTGCGGTGCCGACGATTCCGGGCACAACGGCCATCTGCAGCGCGTTATCGAACATTTGCGCGAAGAAGGCGGCGGCAACGAGGCCGATCGGAAGGGTCATGCCGATCAGGCCGGACAGGCGCCCGCGCTCAGCCGGCGCGGCCTGGTCCGGAAGCGTTGCCACAAGTGCTGCCAGGGCGGCGTTGAAGCCAAGCTGGGCGATGACCCAGGCAACCAGCACGCCCGCAACACCGGTGGCTGAACCCAGCAGGAACAGGGAGGCGAGGCCCAGGAGCGAGCCGCCGACGATCCACGGTTTGCGCATGCCGAACCGCGACGTGGTGCGGTCGCTCAGCCTGCCGAAGAACGGGTTGGCGAGCAGGGCAACCAGGGCGCCGACGCCGGCCACGAGGCTCAGTGCCCCGGCGCGGGTGTCCGGCGTGGTGATTTCTGAGACCTTGATGGCCAGGACCACCAGGGCCGGTGCCAGGACCGCCATCCAGAGTCCCGCGCTGGCGATGGGCATGCCGATGACGTAGGCACGCGGGGCCTTGGTCTGTGCCGCAGCGGGCGGTGTACCCGGAGCGATGGTGCTTGTTGAAGTGCTGCTGATCTGTGTTCCGCTGGCCGGAGAAGCCTCGGAATCCTGGGGAATGGTCTTGACGGCCACATTGCCTCCTGACGAAAAGTGACCCTCCGTTGGGTCCTGAGAACGATGGTAGCGACAAAAACCAAGTGTGACTAGATTTTCGGTGAAAAAAGTGAAATACACTGACTCAATGTCAACGTCGAAGCCACGCGGCCAGTACGCAAAGGGAGCGGAACGCCGCGAACAGATCATCCAGACGGCCACTGATGTTTTTGCCACCGAAGGCTTCGAAGGGACCGCGCTCAAGCGCGTAGCGGAGCTGGTGGGGGTCAAGGAGGCCACTCTGTTCCACTACTTCCGGGGCAAACAGGAACTGCTGACGGCCGTGCTGGCTGAGCGGGACCGGCGGAGCCTGGCCGTCAGTGACCAGGAGGAAGTGGGCCTTCAGCTGTTGGCGCTGATCGCTGAGCGCAACCGCAAGGAGCCGGGGCTGACCACGCTCTATGCCGTGGCCTCGGCGACGGCAAATGATCCGGGGCATGACTCCCACCCCTATTTCCAGGAACGCTATGCCCAGGTGGTGGCGGACCTGGCCGAGGACATCGGCCGGCGCCAGGGTGCCGGCGAAGTGCGCACGGACGTGTCCGCCACCATGCTGGCCCGGCTGGTGGTGGCGGCCTTCGACGGCCTGCAGCTGCAGTGGCTCTACGACAAGAACGTCGACATGGCGGACGGCCTGTCCCAGCTCGTCGACGTGCTGCTGGCCCCGCCCGGCGGGAGTTAGTTGGTCGCGGGTGCGGTTCCTGAGCTGCTGCGGACTTCGAGCTTCGGTTCGAATACCGTGGGCCCCCCGGCGGGTGCGTCGGAGGGGACCTGGCGGATCAGGTCCCGCATCCGGTGCCACGCCTGCTGGCCAAGTTCGGTGATGGGAACCGCCGCCGTGGTGAGTGTCGGGGTGGTGTAGCGGGCAAACGGAATGTCGTCGAAGCCGGTGACGGACATGTCGTCAGGGACCCGGATCCCGCGCTCGTGGAGTCCGCTCAGCAGGCCCATGGCCACGAGGTCGTTGAAGGCCAGGATGCCGGTGGCGCCGCTTGCCAGAACGGCATCCACTGACTGGTGCCCTGCCTCGAAGGTGGAACCGCCGTCGAGCATTTGCAGCTCAATCCCCGGGTGGGCCGCCGTGAACTTTGCCAGGCCCGCGAGGCGCAGGCCGTTGGACGCGCTCCGGGCAGGACCGGCCAGGAAGGCGAGGCGGGTATGGCCCAGGCCCACGAGGTGCTCGGCCAGTTCCTGGATGCCCTGGCCGTAGTCCACCATAAGGCTCGGCGTATGGGTGTCCACGGTGGTGCGGTTGATCAGCACCATGGGCTGGAGTGACGGCGCCAGCTCTTCCAGTTCGGCGTCGGCCATGCGCGGCGCGCACAGCACCAGGCCGTCGCAGCGGCGGCGCGCCTCGCCGGCGAGGATGGCCTCCTCGCTGGACACCTCGGACGAATCGGCGATCAGGACGCGGTAGCCATCCTGGGCGGCCGCCATGCTGAGGCCGCGGAGGATGGCCTGGAACGTGGGGTTGGAGAGGTCCGGCACCACGATCCCGATGGTGTCCGTCTTGCCCAGCGCCAGGCTGCGGCCCACCGGGTTCGGCTGGTAGTTCAGCTCGGTTGCGGCCGCCCGGACCCGCTCGGCGATGGTGGGGTCAACCGTGAAGTTGCCGTTCATGACACGCGACACGGTGGCGTGCGAAACGCCGGCCTTGAGGGCGACGTCGGCAATGCCGATTCGCCGGGTGGTGGCTCTCCTGCCCAATGCTGCCCCTTTCCGGGCTTCTCCGACCCCTGCCGGATTTGTCTTCCCGTTCGGGCCTCCCCGTTCGGGAGATGGTTGACGGGACCGCCAGAGTCTTGATACAAAGCTTATAACGCTCCGAGAAAACGCTTTCTCACAATTCTCACCGCACCACTACCGGCCGTCAAGCGGCCAGCGTTCCTGCCTTCCGAAAGGGTTACACCGCAATGGGCAACACCGCCAATACCGTCACTCCGGGCAGCACCGTCGCAGCCGACGACACAACAGCCAGCGGCACAATAGCCAGCGGAACAGCAGCCAGCGGCACAGCAGCCGCAGCCGCCGGCTCTGTCTCCGCCCACCCCGTCCGCAAAGCGCGCATCGCGCTGATCGGCACCGGGGGCCGGTCCGAGATGTACATCCGTGCCATCTTCGGCAAGCACTCGGATACCGCCGAACTGGTGGCCTTCTCCGACGTGAACCCCGGCCGCGTGGAGTTTTACCAGAAACTCATCCAGGAACTCGGCGCTCCGGGTCCTGTCGCGGCCTTCGATCCCGCCGATCTGACCGCCTTCATCCGGGCCAACGACATTGACCGGGTGGTGGTGACCACGCCGGACTACACCCACGCCGACTACATCGTGGAAGGCCTCGAGGCCGGTGCCGACGTCGTCGTCGAAAAGCCGCTGACCATCGATGCCGAAGGCTGCCGCCGGATCACCAAGGCGGTGGAAGAGACTGGCCGGAACGTGGTGGTCACCTTCAACTACCGCTACTCGCCGCGCAACAGCGCGCTGAAGGAGATCATCCAGAGCGGCGTGATCGGCAAGGTCACGTCCATCGACTTCAGCTGGGTCCTGGACACGGTCCACGGCGCGGACTACTTCCGCCGCTGGCACCGCGAAAAGAAGAACTCCGGCGGCCTGCTGATCCACAAAGCTTCCCACCACTTCGACCTGGTCAACTGGTGGATCGACGATGTGCCGGAGCGCGTTTTCGCCTCCGGCGGACTGAAGTTTTACGGCGACACGAACGCCGCCGAGCGGGGCCTGGGCCCCCGTCCGGAGCGGGGAACCGTGGACACGGAGGTCCGGGACCCCTTCGCGCTGGACCTGCGTGAAGACGAGCGGCTCAAGGCGCTGTTCCTGGACAACGAGCATTACGACGGCTACCGGCGCGACCAGGACGTCTTCACGGCCGGCATCACCATCGAGGACAACCTGGCGCTGGTGGTGGACTACCAGGGCGGTCCCGTCCTCAGCTACTCGCTCAATGCGCACAGCCCGTGGGAGGGCTACCGCGTGGCCGTCAACGGCACCGAGGGCCGCGCCGAACTCGAAGTGGTGGAACGGGCGGCGGTGGTGCACAGCACCGACAAGAAGACCGTGGTGGATCCCTCCGCGACGCCGGTCGATGAAGACGACGCGGTCCGCCGCAACGGTGAACGGCTGGTGGTCCAGCGGCATTGGGAGGCGGCCTATGAAGTGCCGATCGTGAACGGCGAAGGCGGCCACGGCGGCGGCGACGAGCTCCTCCTGTCCGATCTCTTCAACGGCCCCGGCGAGGACCCGCTGGGCCGTCCGTCCGGCTACCTCGACGGCCTCCGTTCCGTTTCAGTCGGCATTGCCGGCAATGCGTCCCTGGAGTCCGGGCTGCCGGTCCGCACCGCGGACCTGGGACTCGGCGCCGACCTCCGCCGGGCCGCCCGGCCGGCGGCCCGATCGGCGTCGACCGGGCCGGCGTCGACCCGTGCCCAGTGACCTGACCCCCAGACCGAGTAAGGACCAGATCACCATGAGCAGGATTTTTGTTACCGGCGGCTCCGGCCGGCTGGGGCGCAGCGTTGTTGCCGGCCTCGCCGCCGCAGGCCACTACGTCATCTCCGTGGACCGGGACGCTGTCCCCGCAGCCCAGCTGCCCGACGGCGTTGAGCAGCACACAGCCGACCTCCTGGCGCCGGGGGAGGCGGTGCGCCTCCTGCGCGAAACAGCGCCCGACGCCGTCGTCCACCTTGCGGCGATCGCCGTACCGTTCAGCGCGCCGGAAGACGTCATTTTCAGCACCAACACAAGGCTAGCATACGCCGTGGTCAGCGCGGCGACGGAACTGGGCATCGGCAAGATCGTCACCGCAAGCAGCCCCACCGTGCTGGGGTACGGTTCACCGGCCGGCTGGCTGCCGGAGGGCTTCCCGGTGGACGAACGCACCACCCCCAAACCGTGGAACGCCTATGCGCTGTCCAAGCTCATTGCCGAGCAGACAGTGCAGATGTTCGCCGCTGCCCAGGGAGATGCCATCCGCTACGCGGCCTTCCGGCCCTGCTATGTGATCTCGCCCGAGGAATGGGACGGGGCACCCACCCAGCAGGGCCACACCGTGGCCGAGCGCCTGGCCGACCCCGCCCTGTCGGCTCCGGCACTGTTCAACTACGTGGACGCCCGCGACGTCGCGGATTTCCTGGACGTGCTCCTGCAGAAGATGGACACCATCCCCAACGGGGAAACCTTCTTCGTGGGCGCCGCCGACGCGCTGGCCACCGCACCGCTTGCCGAACTGATGCCGCGGTTCCTGCCCGGCAGCTCGGAGCTTGCGGCCGGACTCACCGGCACCAGCCCGGCCTTTTCGATTGCCAAGGCCCGCGAGCTGCTCGGCTGGGAGCCCCGGCGAAGCTGGCGGACCGAGCTGAAGACTGACACCACCCTCAACGACGAGACCCCTGCCGTGCTGGTCGCGGCAGGCACAGGATCAAAGGAGACCCGATGAAATTCGACGGCGTACTGTTCTTCCCCGTCACGCCCTTCACGCCGGAAGGGGCCGTGGACGTGGACATCCTCAAGGAGCACATCACGTCCCGCCTGCCGCACGGGCCGGGCGGCGTGTTTCCGGCCTGCGGCACCGGCGAGTTCCATGCGCTGAGCCTCGACGAGGTGCGCACCGTGGTGACCGCCGCCGTCGAAGCCGTTGCGGGACAGGTGCCGGTGGTGGCCGGTGCCGGCGGTCCGCTGGGCCACGCGCTGGCCGCCGCCCGGGTGGCCGAGGAAGCGGGAGCGGACGCGCTGCTGGTCCTTCCGCCGTACCTGGTGACCGGCCCCACCGACGGCCTGGTGGCGTACATCGAGGCAGTGGCCTCGGCCAGCAGCCTGCCGGTGATCGTCTACCACCGCGGCAACGCCAAGTACACGGCCGCTTCCATGACCCGCCTGGCCGCCAACCCCAAGGTGATCGGCTTCAAGGACGGCCTGGGCGACGTTGGCCTCGCCCAGGAAATCGTCAGCGCCATCAACGCCACCGGCCGCGAGGACTTCCTGCTCTTCAACGGCCTGCTCACCGCGGAACTGACCCAGGGCGCCTACCGCGGCCTGGGCATCCCGCTCTATTCCTCCGCCGCGTTCGCCATGGCACCGGAGATCGCCAAGGCCTACTACGACGCCTACATCTCCGGCGACGAGGACCGCCGGCACGCCCTGCTGGAAGGCTTCTACGCGCCCCTGGTCCGCCTCCGCGACCAGACCCCGGGGTTCGGCGTCTCCCTGATCAAGGCCGGACTGCGCCTGGGCGGCCTTCCGGTCGGTCCGGTCCGCGCCCCGCTCGTTGACCCCACCGAGGAACAACTCGTCCAGCTCAAGTCCATCCTGGCCAAGGGCTACGAGCTGGCCGGCCGCTAATGGGTTCGCCAGTTGCCGGAGCCCAGCTTGCCGAAGCCCCAGTTGCCGAAGCGGTCCGCACCGCACCGCTCATCACGGGTCTGTCCAGCCGCGTCCTGACCGTTCCGCTCCTGCGGAGCTGGGGTGCGGAGGCACCGGAAAACCATGTGATCGTCACCGAACTCCAAACGGACGACGGCGGCACCGGCCATGGCTTCTCCTGGACGCCCACCATCGGCCCGCAAGCGGTCAAAGCCCTCCTCGACTTCGACGTCGCGCCTTTCATCAGGGGGCTCGACGCGAATCCCGAAGGAGTGTGGGACCAGCTGTGGAAGCGGCTGCACGAAGCCGGTGGCGGGGGACTGACCACCATCGCCATGGCCGGCGTTGACCTTGCGTTGTGGGACCTGCAGGCACGGCGCGCCGGAACCTCGGTGACCGGGCTGCTGGGCCAGCGCCAGGATTCCGTGGAGGTGTATGGCTCCGGCGTGAACCTGCACTATTCACTCGGGGAGCTCGTGGCCCAGGTGGAGCGCTGGGTTGCCGCCGGGCACAACGCCGTCAAGATCAAGGTGGGAAAGCCGGACATCCGGGAGGACGCCGAGCGCGTGGCCGCCGTCCGCAAGGTCCTGGGGCCCGACCGCAAGCTCATGATCGACGCCAACCAGCGCTGGGACCTGCCCGCCACCTTTCGGGCCCTGGACGTGCTGGCGGAGTTCGGCCTCGAATGGCTGGAAGAACCGCTCCGCGCGGACGATCTCTGGGCCTACCGCAGGCTGCGCCAACACTCGCCGGTGCCCATCGCTCTGGGCGAGAACCTGCACACCATTTACCGCTTCCGCGACTTCATCGAAGCCGGCGCGGTGGACATCATCCAGCCCAACATCATCCGCGTCGGCGGCATTACCCCGTTCCGGCGCATCGTGGAACTTGCCCGCACGCACAGCATCAGGGTCCTGCCGCACCTGCTGCCGGAGCTCTCCGGCCAGCTCGCCTTGACCATGGCCGAGCCCACGCTGGTGGAGGACGTTGAGGACGCCTCCTTCGAACAGCTCGGCGTACTGGACGCGCCCTCGCCCGTGCACGTCAGCAACGGCCGGCTCACGCTTGCCGGCCGGCCCGGGCTGGGGTTCGCTTTCTCGGACCCCTCCGACCACCAGGACAGGAAATTACTGTGACAACTGCAACCCTCGACCTCACGGCCCTGACGGCCGCCGCCACCCGGGCGGCCAAAGCGGCCGCTGCAGCGTCCGACGTCGAACGGTCCCGTTGGCTGCACGCCGTCGCCGACGCCCTGGACGCCAACGTGACGGAACTGGTGGCCATCGCCGATGCGGAAACCCGGCTGGGTGCCGCACGGCTGACCGGCGAGGTGGCCCGCACCACCGGCCAGCTGCGGCTTTTCGCCGCGGTGATCACCGAAGGCTCCTACCTGGAAGCGGTGATCGACCATGCCGATCCCTCGGCCACGCCGCCCAAACCGGACCTGCGGCGCCTGCTGAAGCCGATCGGCCCCGTGGCTGTGTTCTCGGCGTCGAACTTCCCGTTCGCGTTCTCGGTGGCGGGCGGTGACACGGCGTCTGCCCTCGCCGTCGGCTGTTCCGTGATTGTGAAGGCCCACTCCGGCCACCTCAGGCTGTCAGAGCGGACGGCGGACATCGTCACGGCGGCGCTGGCTGCGGCCGGTGCCCCCGACGGCCTGTTCGCGCTGGTCAGCGGCCGGGAAGCCGGCACCGCGCTGGTGCAGGATCCGGCGATCAAAGCCGTGGGCTTCACCGGCTCCATTCCCGGCGGCCGGGCGCTGTTCGACCTGGCCGTTTCCCGGCCCGAGCCCATCCCGTTCTACGGCGAACTCGGCAGCCTCAACCCCGTGGTGGTCACCGCCGCAGCGTTGCGGGCCCGTGCCGGCGAGCTGGCCGCAGGCCTCGCAGGGTCCTTCACCCTCGGCGCCGGGCAGTTCTGCACCAAACCGGGGCTCGTGTTCATCCCGGCCGGCAGCGACTTCCCGGCGCTGCTGGCCGAAGCCACCAAGGACAAGGCGGCCGCGCCCATGCTGACGGAGCGCATCGCCGAGGCCTACCCGGACGGACTGCAGGCGGTGGCTGGACTGACCGATGCCGCGGGCGCGGCAGCCGTCGAGGTGGTCAGCGGGTCAATCGACCAGGACGCTGCTGCCGACGGTGCCGCCCCGGTGGTGTTCCTGACCTCCGCGGCAAACGTACTGGAGCGCCCGGAGGAACTGCTGGAGGAGTGCTTCGGGCCCACCACGCTGCTGATCGAATACTCGGACCAGGACGAGTTGGCCGAAGCCCTTGCCGTGGTGCCCGGCAGCCTGACGGCCACCGTCCACGCGGAGCCGGGCGAGGATGTTTCCGGCCTGGTGGAGCTGCTCTCCGGCCTCGCCGGCCGTGTGCTGTTCGACGGCTGGCCCACCGGCGTTGCGGTGAACTGGGCGCAGCAGCACGGCGGGCCGTACCCGGCCACCACGTCGCTGTTCACCTCGGTGGGGGCGACGGCGGTGCGCCGCTTCCAGCGTCCCGTTGCCTATCAGGAGGCTCCCGAAGCAGTGCTGCATCCTGCCCTGCGTGAAGCTAACCCGCTCGGCATTCCGCGCCGCGTGGACGGCGTGCTGGTGCTTCCGTAGCTTCACAGGGCAGTTCACGGCAGGCGACACAGGAAGATCACCGCCCGGAAACGTTGCCGCAATCTTGTTGGGGGAAGCTGTTCCCAGGAGCATCGCCAGGGGAGGCACACAGTGGAAGCAAGCGGGAATTCAACCATCCGGACGTGTTCGGATTTGGCAGTCGGGGAAGAAATTGAGGCCTGGCACAAGGGCCGGCTGTTCCACCGGGGGAGCGTGACGGAGACAATTCCTTCCACGGACCTGTTCTGGATTGTGGATTCGCGAACCGGGGCGCGCAAGCTGCTGGACGTGGAGGCCCTGGAAATTGTCAGGGTTGAAAAGACCGTTGCGGTTGAGGCCGTCCGGGCTGAGCCTGTGGGTGCTCGCCCGGCCAGGCCTGAACCGGCCAAGCCTGCGGCCGCGAGGCGCGAACCGGCCAAGCCTGCGGCCGCGAGGCCTGAGCCGGCCAAGCCCGCTGCCGCGAGGCGCGAATCTGCCCGTGTGGAATCTGCCTACGTGGACAAGGCGGCACGCGCGGAGCGGCTCGCCACTCCGCGCGCAGCCCGTCGGGAACCGCACGTCGTGTGGTTCTCCAACGCCTGAATCCCGGACCGTTCCGGCTCACACAGTTCAGTGGCTGCTTGCAGCGGGGTCCAGGTGGCCGATGCCGTCGGGCGTGATCTGCAGGACGCGGGCCGTGGAGATGTCGTAGAACAGCCCCGCAACATGGACGCGTCCTGAATTAAGCGCTTCCTGCAACCCGGCGTGGCCCTGGAGCCTGTCGAGCTGGACTGCAACGTTCACCATGGCCAGCTGGTCCACCGCACCGTAACCGGCCTCGGCTGCAGCTGCCTGTACGGGATGTCCGTTGCGGAAAGCCGTCAGGCTTGGCCGGGCATGGTCCAGCCAGACGTCGATGGCGCCCCGATCGCCCGCGCCGTCAGGGTCAACAGCACCATCAGGTTCAACAGCGCCGTCCGGGTCTGCCCACAGGGCGGTCATGGCACCGCAGCCCGAATGCCCGCAGACCACAATCGATTCCACCGAGAGTTCGTTGAGGGCAAACTCCAGGGCTGCCTCGATGGAGGCGTCCCGGCCGTCGTCGCCCACCACATTGCCCACGTTCCGTACGGTGAAGAGATCACCCGGGCCGCTGCTGGTGATGAGGTTCGGCACCAGGCGGGAATCCGAGCAGGCCACGAACAGGGTGCCCGGATCCTGGTACGAGGACAGCTCCTGCACATGGGGACGCACCAGATGGGCGTTCCGCCGGTGGTAGTTGTCCACGCCATCCAGTACCGAACGCAACGGTCCCGGAACGTGCGGCCCCGGGTTATCCGGTCCCGCAGCATCCTGCCCTGCAGCATCCGGTCCTGCCCCGCCCTGCCCTGGAGCATCCGGCGCGGCAGCTTGCGGCCCTGCCGCGCCCTGCCCGATCAGCCGCCGCTGCCAGCTGCGCCACGGGGCGAAGCCGCTCCTCAGGGCCGAACGCGAACTGCCGCGGCTCGGCGGCCCCGCCTGGGCGTCGTGCAGCGTAGCGGTGCCGCTTTCCTCGATGACCACGGTGCCGCCGTTGCCCACGTGGCGGTTCCGCCAGGCCTCAAGGGTGTCGTGCACGGGGTGGTCCAGGAAGTCCACCTCCAGCTCAACGGTCACGTGCGTGCCGGCCGGAACAGAGGCCAGGACAGTGCTCAGGCGCGGCAGCGAGAGGAAGCTGCAGGACCCGTCGATCACCACGCGCCAGCGGTTGCCGTCGCCGGCGCCAGTCGGTTCCGCATGGATGCTGGCCCGCGCCACCCGCCAGAGAACCAGGGCGACGGCCAGGACGAGGCCGGTCAACACTCCCACCAGGAGGTTGATGAACACCACGCAGAACAGGGTGACGCCGTAGACGGTGAGGTCACCGGTCCGCCGTGCGGTCCGGATGTCGGCCGCCCGGACCAGGCGGGAGCCGATCACGATCAACAGTCCCGCCAGGACAGCCTGCGGAATCAGCTGGATGAGTCCCGCCAGCAGCAGCGAGAACACCAGCACCCAGACGCCATGGAGTATGGCCGACTTGCGCGTCCGTGCACCGGCTTCAAGGTTGGTGGCGCTCCGCACGATCACTCCGGTGACGGGCAGGCCGCCCAGCATTCCGGAGGTCACATTGGCGGCGCCCTGTCCCAGGAGTTCGCGGTTGAAATCCGTCCGCGGTCCGTGGTGCATCTTGTCTACTGCCACGGCGGAGAGCAGGGATTCGACGCTGCCAATCAGTGCCACAGTCACCACGCCAATCACCACGGCGGTCCAGTTCCCGCCGGGCATCTCGGGCAGGGACAGCGCCGCCAGCAGGGAACCGTCGAAGGTGATCCGGTCCACGTTGAAGGGCAGGGAGAGGGCGGTGGCCGCGATGACGGCGACCAGGGGCCCGGGAACCCGGCGTACCGCCGCGGGAAGGTGCTTCCAGCCGAGCAGCACGGCGATGACCACCGCGCCGAGGACCGCCGCGGCGAGGTCCGCGGCGAAAATGCTGCCCGGCATGGCCATGATGTTGTCCCAGGCCTCGCTGGCGGACTCGGCGCCGAGCAGCACGTGCAGCTGCTGCAGCACGATAGTGATGCCGATGCCGGCGAGCATGGCGTGAACCACCACCGGTGCGATGGCCAGCGCAATTCGGCCCACCCGTGCCAGGCCGAGCAGCGCCTGGAGCACGCCCGCCGCGGCCGTGATGGCGCAGGTGGCCGGCCAGCCGAATTGTTCGATCAGGCCGGCGACGATGACTGTCAGCCCGGCTGCGGGTCCGCTGACCTGCAGGGGTGAACCGCCCAGGCTTCCGGCGACGATCCCGCCCACGGCGGCTGCGATCAGGCCGGCCATGACCGGGGCGCCCGAGGCGGCCGCGATGCCCAGGGACAGCGGGACAGCCACCAGGAACACCACAAGGGATGCCGGCAGGTCCCAGCGGAGTCCGTCGGTCAGGAACCGGCGCCGGTTTGCCGGGGCCCGGTTGGCCGGCTGGTTCCCTGCCGGTGGTTTTGCGGGGGCGGGCGGGTCCGTCTTGGCGGGTGCTGATGGCATTGCAGTCCTTCGCTGGTACGTCGCGGTCCCGTGCCACGCTATTGACGCTCCAGTCCGGCCCGCAAGGGAACCGATCGTGAGAAAGAACACGCCAAAAAACCCGCTGCCAGCCACGTAACGGAGGCTCAATGGGCCCTATCCCGCGGATTGTGGAGCCGACCATTTCAGCACTGCCGGGAGTCGGCGGACCCCACCGAATCGGACTAGGTTTTCAAGTCAAATCCAATCGATGGGCCATCTGATCGGCGTCCAAGGCAGAAAAAATTCCGTGGTTTCGCCCTGATACTGCCTACCGGTCTATACCGGTGACTCCATGTTGCGTGCTCACAGCTCCAGTGTGAGCGGCCGCCGGATCCCGTTCACGACGGCGGCGGGCCAGCGCGGATCCACGCTGAGGACTGCGATCCCGGCCCCGGTGAGCTGCACCGTGTCCTCGATCTTCACTTCCGGACCGGACGGGTTCCAGGTGAAGGTCTGGTTGGGAACCACCAGGTCCTCGGTTGCGGGAGTCGCCCGGGGATCGCGGCCTGCATATCCGGCCGGACCGCCCTGGTGGTGGAGGGTCCACTGGTCGGGGCCGAAGCCGTGCCGGACGTAGGCCTCCCGGATTTCCGCGAAGATGCCGTCAAGGCGTGCCCCGGGAACGGTGGCGTCAAAGATGTCCGCCTCCACCGCGGCAATCCGGGCTTCGGCATCGAGTTCGGCCGGGGTGCCGGCGTCGAACCGGACCCAGCGCGTTACGTTGGCCACCAGCCCGTTGCGCCGCGCGCACACCACCGCCATAGCCCGCCGGCCGATCGGTGCGGGGGTGGGCAGCGGATGCCGGAACCCGCTGCGGCCCGCACCGTTGCACAGGAGCACCAGCGGCTCGGCCCCCATCGCCACGATCCGGGCGGCCAGGGCGGAAGCCACGGCGAACTCCGTGGTTTCCGGAGTGGCTTCGGCGAGGACGTCGGTCATGGCGGCCGCCGCGTCGGCGCATAGCCGGGCATACCGGCTGCTTTCGCCGGGCAGGAACTGCTGGCGGGCCGTCCTCAGCTCGGCCGCGACATCGGCTTCCGAGAGCGGCTTCCCTCCCGGAGCGAGCATGGATGCGGCGGCATGCAGCTGCCCGTGCCACGGCACCGCGTGGAGGGCGACGCCGTCGGGCAGTTCCTCCGCCGCGATCCGGGCGGCCTCGTTGTTGAAGGTGACCAGATGGTCGCCGTCGCGGTCAACCAGCATTGCTGCGACGGGGTCACCGGCCAGGCTGATGTGGACCCGGCTCCCGTCCAGGTACCACGTCAGCGCCGTGTTGGTGGTGAGCAGGAGAGAGTCCCGGCCCGCGGCGTCCAGGATGTCCAGGACGCGCCGCCGTTTGACGGCCCGGTCGGCCGGGTTCCCCGGGGCCTCGGCGTCGCTCAGATTCGACACCTGATGTGTCTCCTGTGCCTGTTGCGTTTGCTGTGTAACGGTGTTCATGCGGTTTCCCCCAAAGTGGTGATGAGCTGTTCGATATCGCTAGAGGACAGGAGCCCGTCGGCCACCAGGACGGTGACGGTCCGGTGCAACGGGTTGGCGTGGCTGGCCACTGCCGGCTGCTCCCAGGCCAGGGAGAGGCCGACGCCGGGATACCCCGCCACGCGGACAAACCAGGGGTCGCCGGGCTGCTCGGGCCCCGGCCGGGGCAGGAAGACCAGGGTGGCGCGACCGCCGTCGGGCTCTCCCTGCCGGAAGATGCCCGACCACGCCAGCCATGGCGCCGCACCGGACGGGACGGCCCCGTGCAGGGATTCTTCCCCCTCCGCGGACGCCGTCCACACCCTTGGCCCGTCGACGGCGGGAAGCCGCCAGAAGAAGCCCCCGTAGCCGCCCTGCGGCCGGCCGTTCGAGCCCGGACTGCCGAGCGTGACCGGGTCCGGTCCGTTCGGCGTCAGGGTGAAGTCCAGCGTGAGCCGCCACACGGAAGAGCCGACGGCGGCCCAGCTCCACGCCCGCTGTTCGTTCAGGAGCGGTGTGCCGTCCGGCCGGAGCCATTGCAGTGTTTCGGTCCGCACGTTCCCGTCACGGTCAGCCGCGACCGTGACAATGCGGCCGTGGTCGTTCCGCCAGACGTAGGCGCCGGCGTCGCGGGTATAGGTGCGGCCGCCCCAGAAGTTCACGCCGTCCACGTCCTGGACGGCAACCCCCGCGCCGAGGTGCCACACATGGTCCTCGGGCAAATGGTCCGTCACAACGGTCCCGGCCAGGGTTCTGACCGGGTGGAGGTACGGGCGGGACGAGGACGTGGGTGCAATCCGGCGGCCGTCGTTTCCGCGGGCCACTTCGCGGCCGTTCACCGTGAAGCCGTCCACGGTGAACTCGGGCTGTTCGGTCTCCAGCTCCCGGGCCCACGGCACACCAAGTTCAGCGAAAGTTGCCTGCGCCGCGGCGGCCCGGCGCACCAGCTGGCTGATTCCGCGGACCACCGGATGGGCGTCGTCGTCCCCGCCCTTCCAGGTGACGTGCCCAGCGCCGATCGCACGCGGAGGTTCCGCGGTCCGGATGGCTTCCAGCACCGTCATAAAGGCGCCGTTGCCGGCCAGCGGGCTCAGCAGCCCGTGCGCACCGGCAGGGGAGCGGCGGGCAGCCAGGAGGTTCTCCAGCAGATCGGTGCGGCCGAAAGTTTCCGTGCGCTCGCGGTCGGGCGTTGTCACGGTCAGCCGGTCCTCGGTGTAGAAGAAGTCAGCCCTGCCCAGGGTGCCGTGGACGGTGACAGCCGGCGCGGTCTGTTCCTCGGCGCAGAGGGTCAGCGCGCAGAGGAGGACGCCGCCGCGGGACGTGCGGACCCGGATCACCGAGGTGTCGTCGCTTTCGGTGGCGTGGGCGCGGTAGAGGTCCGTTTCCACGGACAGGACGTCGTCAGCCTTTTCCGCACCGGCGATCTTCAGTCCGGTGGCCACGGCATGCGCAAGGGCATTGGTGGCTACGCCGTCCACTACGTCGGTACCGTCCAGGCTGCGTTTGCCGGCCCAGCGTGAGCGTTTGAAATAGCCCCTGGTGCGCACCCACGTGCCGACCGCGCTCACTCCGCGTACCTCGCCGATTTCACCGGACGCCACAATCCGGTCCAGGGCCGGCAGGGCGTGGGAGCCGAGGCTTTGGAAGCCCACCTGGACCAGCCGGCCGGCCCGCCGCGCTGCGGCGAGCACTTCGTCGTACTGGGCCAGGGACGCCATCGGCGGCTTTTCCACGTAGACATCGGCCCCCGCAGCGATCGCCGCCAGGGCAAGCGGCGCGTGGGTCTGGATGGGGGTGGCCAGAATGACGACGTCGGGCGCCGGCCCGGCGGCCAGCAGTTCCTCCAGCGACGCGAACGTGGCCACGCCCTCGGGAAGCGTGCCCTCGGCCGGCGGGCGGGGGTCCGCCACCGCCACGAGCTGCACGAGGTTGAGCTCGCCCAGTCGGCCCAGATTGTCCAGGTGGCGGGCACCGTAGCCGTGCGCCCCCACGAGGGCGATGCGCGGCACCGGGGAAGTGGCCGGCCGGCGTAGTTCGTCGGTGGCGGAACTAAAAGTATCGGCTGTCATGAGAGTCCGTTCTGGCGGGCTGTGGCGAGGGGAACAGGGGAAAGCTGTTGCCGCAGGAAGGCGGCGGCTTCCTCCTGCATGTCCGTAGTGAAAGCGTGTCCGCCCGGCCAAAAACTGCCGGTGTAGCGGCCGTGCGGCGGAGCGCCCAGGATGGCGTCAGCGTCGCGCATTCCGTCCTCGGGGAACAGCTCATCCGCCAGCGCGTACTGCACCAGGAAGCTGTCCGCGGTGGAGCGTGACGCCAGTTCGGGAAAGTCGCCCAGCCGGGACAGTCCGGGGGTCTGGAGGAGCCAGGAATGGGCGTCCAGGTAGGCAGGGACCAGCGAGCGGTAAGTGGTCATCATGCAGGTGACCACGAAGCTGCGTACCAGCGGACTGAGCGCGGCCAGCACCAGTGACCTGCCGCCGCCGCCGGAGAACCCGGCGCTGCCCAGCCGGCCGGCGTCCACGCCCGGAAGCCCGGCAAGGACCTGCAGGGCTGCGAGATCGTCATGCGCCACCATCCCCGCGAAGCTCGTGCCCAGGAGTCCCGCCGCTTTCGCCACGGTGTCCTCGTGGGCCGCCGCGGCGGCGTCGTAAAGCTCCGTTTCGGAAGGCACGACGCCGGCCTCCCGCCAGAGCGCCTTGCGGCCCTCCATGACGGCGGCAGTCCGCCACGGGGGCGTGCCCAGGGCGAAACGGCGGCTGCCCCACGAGAAGGTGTCGTGCGCCAGGACCGCGAAGCCCTGCGTTGCAAGCCAGGTGGCAAACGGGCGGCCGCCGTAGAGGCGTTGTTGGAGGTCCGCGGCCAGCGGATCCACCAGGCGTCCGGCTCCTGCGGACTTGATGCCGGCGTGGCAATGGAGCGCCAGGATCCCCGGCAAAGGCCCTGTTGCGCCGGCCGGGCGCAGGAACCAGGCACGGGTGCGGGGACCGAAGCCCAACTGCCAGCTGACCCGCGAAGTAGTGACGCCGTCGTGCGTTGCTTCCGACTCGATCACCGTGCCCGGCGCTGCCGGACCGGCCGGAACCCCGAGTGCGTCCGCCAGTTCCTGCCCCGCCGAAGTCTCCGCAAGGTGCCGCGGATGGGTGCGCAGGTAGGACGGCCAGTCCTCGTAGCCGCCGATGGCGCTGGGCCGCGGCGCGGTGCCGGGTGCAAGCATCGTTGTCCTGCCTTTCGCTGGTGCTCTGATCCGGAGGTAACCGAAAGTCAGAAAACGCTTTCTCAAAAATTAGCAAAAGGCTGTACACCGGTCAAGAAAGCGTTTACTTTGGTACAAAGCCGCTGTTGGCCCGGTCACTCCGGAAGCCAGGCAGCCGGGTAGTGTCGGAACGGTCCGCGCGGCCCGGGACGGCGAAAAGCACCTCACACCAGCCCGCCGTGGAAGGCCACGATGACCAAAGGAGACCACATGGCCGCACAGCATCACCCGGGGACGCCGGCAGGCGTCCGTCAACCGAGGGGGAGGCAATGAGCGCTATCAGCGAACTGTCCTCCATCAGCCGGCGCAAAGGGCCGGCCACCCCCGAGGAAAAACGCGCGAACCGCCGCGACAACAAGGCCGCCTACATCTTCCTGCTGCCATGGCTGATCGGCCTCGTGGCCATCACCGTCGGCCCCATGATCATGTCCCTCTACCTGTCCTTTACGGACTACAACCTCCTGCAGCCGCCGGAGTGGGTGGGGCTGGACAACTTCACCCGCATGCTCGGTGATGCGCGGCTCCACAATTCACTCCGCGTAACATTCACCTACGTCCTGGTCGGAGTTCCGCTCCAGCTGGCCGTTGCACTGCTGATCGCACTGGTGCTGGACAAGGGCCTGCGGGGCCTGCCGTTCTACCGGTCCATTTTCTACTTGCCGTCCCTGCTCGGCGGCTCGGTGGCCGTCGCCATCCTCTGGAAGCAGATCTTCGGAACCTCCGGCCTGGTGAACCAGGTGCTGGCCATGTTCGGAATCACCGGGCCGGGCTGGATCTCGGACCCGTCCACATCGCTGGGATCCATCATCCTGCTCCATGTGTGGACCTTCGGCAGCCCCATGATCATCTTCCTCGCCGGCCTCCGCCAGATTCCCAACATGTACTACGAGGCGGCCGAGGTCGACGGAGCCACCACCCTGCAGAAGTTCTGGCGGATCACGTTGCCCATGCTGAGCCCGATCATCTTCTTCAACCTCGTCCTGCAGATCATCGGCTCGTTCCAGTCCTTCACCCAGGCGTTCATCGTCTCGGGAGGCAACGGCGGACCGTCCGACTCCACCATGTTCTTCACGCTTTACCTCTACCAGAAGGGATTCGGCCAGTTCGACATGGGGTACGCCTCGGCGATGGCGTGGTTCCTGCTGGTAATCATCGGCGCTTTCACGGCCATCAACTTCATCGCTTCAAAGTATTGGGTGTTCTACGATGACTGAACTACAGACCAAGCCGGCTCCGGAGAAAGTGCCGTCCGCCGGAGGAAAAACGAAGGGCGCGAGCTTCAAGAGCGGCGGCCGGAAACGCGAATCCCGCGGGTCCCTGGCCTTCAGCCGCAGCGCCCGGATCAAGGCACTGGCCAAGCATGCCGTCCTGATCCTCACCGGCGGTATCATGATCTACCCGCTGCTGTGGATGGTTGTCTCGTCGCTGCGTCCCAATGACCTGATCTTCCGCGAACCGGGCCTCTGGCTGAACAGCCTGGAGATGGGCAACTACGTTGACGGCTGGTCCGCGCTGACCCATCCCTTCGGCCACTACATGCTCAACTCCGCGGTGGTGGTGATCGGCTCCATCCTGGGAAACCTGATCTCCTGCTCCATGGCCGCCTACGCCTTCGCCAGGCTGCAGTTCAGCGGCAAGAAGCTGTTCTTCGGCGTCATGCTGCTGACCATCATGTTGCCGTTCCATGTGATCATCGTTCCGCAGTACATCCTGTTCTCGCAGATCGGCTGGGTGAACACCTTCTGGCCGCTGATTGTGCCGAAGCTCCTGGCCACGGATGCGTTCTTCGTGTTCCTGATGGTGCAGTTCATCCGCGGGATTCCCAAGGAACTGGACGAGGCTGCCCGTATCGACGGCGCCGGCCACCCGCGCATCTTCCTGCGGGTCATCCTGCCACTGATGGTCCCTGCCCTGGCCACCACCACCATCTTCACGTTCATCTGGACCTGGAACGACTTCTTCGGCGCGCTGATCTACCTGACCGATCCGGAGATGTTCACGGTGCCGGTTGCCCTCCGGGCCTTCGTGGATTCCCAGTCGGCCACCAGTTGGGGCTCGCTCTTCGCGATGTCCATCGTGTCCCTGCTGCCGGTGTTCCTCGTGTTCCTGTTCGGCCAGCGCTTCCTGATCAAGGGAATCGCGACCACGGGCATCAAGTAAGCCTGCCCGTGCACCGGCCGTGATTCGTGCGCAGCCTTCCTTCGTGCGCAGCCTTCGCGGCTGACTGCGGTAGCTCCTGGCTGTTAGCTGTGCAGCAGTCCCCGGGGTGGGCGGATGTTCGTTGTCCGCCCACCCCGGCGCGTGGGGCGGGCATCAAATTGGTCCATCGAAACACCTTGTATTACAAGTTCCTTGCTTGTATTCTCAGTGATGAGAAAGCGTTTTCTCATCAACTTCCAGATTCGCAGGCTTTCCAGACCCCTCAGTACCTAAACCCCATCCGCTTTCAAGATCAAAGAAGATCGGAGAATCAAGTGCCGCTATTTTCCCGCCCTGCCTCAGCCGCCCGTCGTGGTGCAGCAGAGGCAACATCCGCCCAGTCCGGACGGAGGCTGCGCCGAACCGGCGCAGTCGCCGCAGCTGCCGCCGTCGTCCTGGCCCTTAGTGCCTGCGGCGGGGGAGCGGCGCCGCAGAGCGCCGACGGCAAAGTCGAGCTCCGCTTCTCCTGGTGGGGAGGGGACAAGCGGGCGCAGCTGACGCAGGCTGCGATTGCGGCTTTCGAAGCCGAGAATCCGAACATCAAGATCAAGCCGGAGTTCGGCGACTGGAGCGGCTACTGGGACAAGCTTGCCACCCAGGTGGCAGCCAACGACGCCCCGGACATCATCCAGATGGACGAAAAATACATCACGGAGTACTCCAGCCGCGGCGCCCTCCTGGATCTTTCCAAGTACAACATCGACACGTCGAAGCTTGACGAAGCGGCCCTCAACGCCGGCAAGAACGAGGACGGCCTGACAGGCATTGCCGCGGGCATCAACGCAGCGACCATCCTGGCCAACCCCGCCGTGTTCAAGGCAGCCGGGGTTGAACTGCCGGACGACAGCACGTGGACGTGGGAAGACTTCGAGCGCATTTCCGCCGAGGTCACCGCGAAGTCGCCAAAGGGCACCTACGGCGCTGCAGCCTACGGCACGGACGAAGCCTCGCTCGGCGTCTGGCTTCGGCAGAACGGCAAGTCGCTGTACACCAACGACGGCAAGCTGGGCTTCGAGCCGGGCGACATTGCCGAGTGGTGGGCGTTCCTGAAGGAACTCAGTGAGAAGAAGGCTGTGCCCTCAGCCTCCGAGGTGGTTGAGGCCGAAGCTGCGCCGCTGGACCAGAGCGGCCTGGCGACGGGCAAGAACGGGCTCGCCTTCTGGTGGTCCAACCAGCTGCCGGCCCTGGAGAAGGCTGCGGGCGGAGAACTCCAGATCCTGCGGTTCCCGTCCAAGACCGGCACCTCCGCCGACGCCAAACTTTGGTACAAGGCCTCCCAGTTCTGGTCCGCGTCGTCCCGCACCAAGCACCCGGAAGAAACCGCCAAGTTCATCAACTTCCTGGCCAACAACACGAAGGCCGGCGAAACGCTCCTGGCTGACCGCGGCGTGTACCCGAACTCCGAGGTCCGGGCAGCAATCGCGTCCAAGCTGACCCCCGCCGACATCAAGGTGGTCAAGTTCATCGACCAGATCAAGGACGAGCTCGGTGAAGCCCCGGCCCCGCCGCCGAAGGGAGCCGGCGCCATCGCGGAGATCGTCAAGCGGTACACCTCGGAGGTCCTCTTCAACAGGCTGTCCACCGAGGAAGCCGGCAAGAAGGCGGTTGACGAGATGAAGTCAGCCATCAGCTAGCAGGTCCTGCCGAAGTGCCCCCATCCGATGATTCGGGCGGGGGCACTTCTGCGTGCGCTTCCAGATGGCATTTCGCGGCAATGCCGGGAGCCGGCACTGCCGCGAAATGCCAGTTCGGTGCGGGATCAGTCCTCCGCGACCACCGCCACGCCGCCGGCAGGAACCGATCCCGTGAACCGTTCGCCCGACAGCAGCTCGGTCCCGGCCACCTCCACCCTGGCGTCGGCGCGGGAATGGTTGATGGCGAACACGAAGCCGGTGCCGTCGGCGGTGCGGCGCCGGGTCAACTCGACGCCCTGGTCCGCGTTGGCCACCGCGGAAACTCCCGACTCCGCGACCAGGCGGGCCACCAGTGACTCGATGCCGTCCCGGTCCGGGAAGGTGGCCAGGTACCATGCCGATCCGGAGCCCGCCGGGCGCCGCGTGAGGGCCGGAACGCCGTCGAGCGGGTATTCGGTGAATGTCGCCAGGACTTCTGTGGCGTCTTCACCGGCAGCCCCGCCCGCCACATGGACGTGCTCGCTCCACACTGTTCCGACGCCGCCGTCGCTCAGTTTGGCGGAGGACCCGGCCAGCAGCGGATGGAATTCCTCCACCCGGACGCCCAGCAGGTCACGGAACGCGCCCGGGTACCCGCCGAGCCGGATGTGGTCCTGTTCGTCAACGATGCCGCTGAAGTAGCTGACCAGGACCGTCGCCCCCGCCCGCGCAGCCGAGGCGATGTTGGCTGCGGCGGCGTCGGTGACGTTGTACAGGGTGCACACGAGCACCAGGTCGTAACCGTCCAGCGGCGCGGACGGGTGCACAAAATCCGTCGAAATCCCGCGCAGGACCAGTGCGCGGTGCAAGGCGCGCATCAGGTCCAGGTACTTCACGTCAACGCTGGGTTTGGAGTCAATTTCGCTGGCCCACCATGCCTCGTAATCGAACACGATGGCCACCCGCGATTCCACGCGGGATCCGCGCACCGGCGCCAGTTTCCGCAGCGCGGAGCCGAGCCCCACCACCTCCCGGAAAACCCGGGTGTCCCGGCCGCCGTGGGGGACCATGGCGGAATGGAATTTCTCCGAGCCGGCGAAGCTCTGCCGCCACTGGAAGAACATCACGGCGTCCGCGCCGCGGGCCACATGCGCCAGCGAGTTGCGCAGCATTTCGCCCGGCATCTTCGGCTGGTTGCGCGGCTGCCAGTTGACGGCCGACGTCGAATGTTCCATCAGGATCCACGGGTCGCCGCCGGCAACGCCGCGGGTGAGGTCGGCGCTGAATGCGAGTTCGATCTGCCGTTCCGGATCGGCGGCCACAAGGTAGTGGTCGTTGGCGATCACGTCCAGGTCCCCGGCCCAGTCGAAGTAGTCCATGGACCTGGTGGCGCTGGACACCATGAGGTTGGTGGTGGCGGGCACCTCCGGCGTCACCTCCCGGAGCACGCCGAGCAGGGTGCGGTAGTAGTCCATCAGGGCCCAGGAACTGAAGCGCTGGAAGTCCAGCTGCTGGCCCGGGTTGAGCGTGGACGGTGCCACGCCGGGAGGCAGGATCTCCTCGAACGAGGCGTAATGCTGGGACCAGAACGCCGTTCCCCAGGAGGCGTTGAGCGCCTCGATGCTTCCGTAGCGCTGTTCAAGCCAGCGGCGGAAGGCGGCGGCGTCCTCGTCACCGTAAAACTCCGAAACGTGGCAGCCGAGCTCGTTGTCCACATGCCACAGTGCCAGTGCCGGGTGGTCCTTGTAGCGTTCCGCCAGCACCCTGGTGATGCCGGTTGCGTACCGCCGGTAGACGGCCGACGACGGCGTGTAGTGCCGCCGGGAGCCGGGTCCCAGCACGGTGCCGTCAACCGTGACCGGGAGGATTTCCGGGTGCTTGCGCACCAGCCAGGCCGGGGGAGCTGCCGTGGCGGTTGCGAGGGCCACCTTGATGCCGGACGCCGCCAGGTTGTCCAGGACCTCGTCCAGCCAGCCGAAGTCATATTCGCCCTCGGAGGGCTCCAGCAGCGCCCAGGAGAAGATGCCGACGCTGAGGAAGGTGACTCCGGCTTCCTTCATCAGTTCCAGGTCCTCCAGCCGGGTGCTGACCGGCCACTGCTCCGGGTTATAGTCGCCTCCGAAGGCAATGCCTTCAAGGCTGTTCCACACCGGTGGCGGGGTGGATTCTTGCTGGGATGACATGGGACTCCTTCGTCGATGCTGGTGCACGATCATGGCATGAAAGCAGATGTTTGGAAAACGCTTGCCCAAATCTGGGAATGGGGATATTGTATCGTTTCAGAAAGCGTGTAAGCCAGATCACTACTCTCGTTGTAGAGAATCACAGGGAATCGCGCTTACACAACCGAGCAAGGAGGCTCTTATGATCAACAGACGGAATTTCCTCACCACCGTGGCACTAGGCACCGCATCTGCCGCTGTCCTGGCGGCCTGCGGACAGTCCGCTCCGGCGCAGACTGGTTCCGCGTCAAACCCGGTCACGATCAACTACACCTGGTGGGGCAACGACGACCGTGCAGAGCGCACCCGCAAGGCGATCGCCCTGTTTGAGTCCAAAAACCCGGATATCAAAGTCAAGGGCAACTTCTCCGACTTCGCAGGCTACTGGCAGAAGCGCGCCACCGAGGCGGCCGGCGGCGGCCTCCCGGACGTCATGCAGTGGGATCTCTCCTACCTCCGCGATTACGGCCAGCGGAACCAGCTCCTGGACCTCGGCACCGTGAAGATCAACACGGATGCCTTCGAGAAGTCGCTGCTGCCTTCCGGCCAGATCAAGGGCAAGACCTACGGCATCCCCACCAGCACCAACGCCTTCGCCGTGTACTACGATCCCGCCAAGGTGGCCTCACTCGGGATCGCCGAGCCGGACGGCAACTGGACCTACGCCGAATTCAACAAGTTCCTGACCGAGGTCGGCGCCAAGGGCAACGGCGCGCTCTTCGGCTCCACCGACTACACCGGCGTCTGGTGGATGTTCAACATCTGGCTGCGCCAGAACAACATCGAAGCCTTCACCGGGGACGGCAAGCTCGGCTTCACCAAGGACGACATGAAGAAGTGGTGGAACCTCACCAAGGACCTGCGCGGCACCCCCGCCATCGTCTCCGAGGAACGCACCACCCAGCTCGCCCCCAAGTCCCCGTTCGGCTCCAACGTGACCGCCACCGAAGTCACCTGGGACAACTTCATGGCCGGCTACCTCGCGGACAGCGGCGCCAAGGAACTCAAGCTCGTCCCGGTACCCTCCGATGACCCGGACAACCTGGGCCTGTTCCTCAAGCCCTCCATGCTGATGGTGGCCAGCGCCAAGACCAAGTACAAGGACGCGGCCGCCCGGTTCATCGACTTCATGGTCAACGATCCCGAGGTGGGCCAGATCTTCAAGACCTCCCGCGGTGTCCCGGCCTCCAAGACCCAGCGTGACGGCACCACGTTCGAAGGCACCGACAAGCTCGTGGTCGATTACGAGAAGTCGATCGAGAAGTACCTCAAGGACGCCCCCGAGCCGCCCATCGTCGGTTTCGGCACCCTCGAAACCTCCTTCAAGCGCATCAGCTCCGACCTGAACTTCGGCAAGGTGACCGTGGACGGCGCAGCCGATGCGTGGTTCAAGGAAGCCGAAGACCTCATCAAGCAGAATTCCTGATCCGCTTACTGTCCGCCCGACACTCGCAACTGACGGAATATAGACATGACTCAAAGCCCAACCCTGAACAGGCGTTCGGCGTCGTCCACGCCCCCGCTGCCGCGCAAGTCGCGGCAGCGGGGCGCGGACGCCCGCGCCGGCTACACCTTCCTGCTGCCCTGGCTGCTGGGATTCATCGCCCTCACCGTGGGGCCGATGATTTCCTCGCTGTACCTGTCCTTCACCAACTACAACCTGTTCGATCCGCCCAAGTGGATCGGGCTGGACAACTACACCACCCTGTTCCAGGACGAACGCTTCCTGCAGTCGGTCGGCGTGACCGTGTCCTACGTGGTCTTCGGAACCCCGATGAAGCTCGCCGCCGCACTGGCCATCGCCATGCTGCTCAACAGCAAGCGCAAGGGGCAGGGCTTCTACCGCTCGGCGTTCTACGCCCCCTCCCTGATCGGCGCGTCCGTCTCCATCGCGATCGTGTGGAAGGCGATGTTCGGCGATTCCGGCCCGGTGGACCAGGGCCTGTCCTTCTTCGGCATCAACCTCGGCGGCTGGGTGGGCAACCCCTCCATGACCATGCCGATGATGATCCTGCTGACCGTCTGGCAGTTCGGCGCCCCGATGGTCATCTTCCTCGCCGGCCTCAAGCAGATCCCGGCCGACCTCTACGAAGCGGCGTCGATGGACGGCGCGGGTCCGGTCCGGAAGTTCTTCAACATCACCTGGCCCATGCTCTCCCCGGTGATCTTCTTCAACCTGCTGATGGAAACCATCCACGCATTCCAGATCTTCGCCTCGGCCTATATCATCTCCAATGGTGAAGGCGGCCCGGCCGGCTCCACCCTCTTCTACACCCTCTACCTGTACCTGCGGGGCTTCAGCGACTTCCGGATGGGCTACGCCTCGGCGATGGCCTGGCTCCTGGTGATCGTCGTCGGCATCATCACGCTGATCTTCTTCCGCACGTCCAAATCCTGGGTCCACTACAGCGGTGATTCGAAATGACAACCATGGCAACACCCACACAGCCGAAACCCGTCAAGCAGGCAGCCGAAGCCCCGGCGCCCGTGTACAACCCGAAGTCCGAGTCAGCGGGCGCCAAACGCGCCAAGAGCGTCATCTTCCACATCGTGGCGCTGGCACTGACCGCCGTCGTCCTCTATCCGGCGCTCTGGATGATCGCCTCGTCCTTCAAGCCGAACGCCGAAATCGGCGGGTCGAACACCTCCCTGTGGTCCAGCAACTTCAGCTTCGACAACTTCGTCACGGCCATGGAAGGGATCGGCGGGGTCTCCACCCTGCAGTTCTTCACCAACTCCCTGGTCCTGGCCGTCGGCGCCGTGGTGGGCACCATCCTCTCCGCGTCCGTCTCGGCCTACGCCTTCGCCCGGATCAAGTTCCCCGGCCGCAGCATCTTCTTCGGCATGATGATTGCCACCCTGCTGCTGCCCTTCCACGTGGTGATCATTCCGCAGTACATCGTCTTCCAGCAGCTGGGCCTGGTGGACACCTACGTTCCGCTGCTGATCGGCAAGTTCCTGGCCGCGGACGCGTTCTTCGTGTTCCTGATGGTCCAGTTCATGCGGAACCTTCCGGCCGAACTGGACGAGGCGGCCCGCATCGACGGCGCCGGGCACGTGCGGATCTTCACCTCGATCATGCTTCCGCTGATGAAACCGGCGCTGATCTCCACCTCGATCTTCTCCTTCATCTGGAGCTGGAACGACTTCCTGGGCCCGCTGCTCTACCTGAACTCCCCGGAGAAGTATCCGCTGCCGCTGGCGCTGCGCCTCTTCGTGGACCAGACCCAGTCCTCTGACTACGGGGCAATGATCGCCATGTCCGTGATGGCCCTCCTTCCCGTCCTGGTGTTCTTCCTGGTCTTCCAGCGCTACATCGTTGAAGGCGTCTCAACCCAGGGCCTCAAGGGCTGACGGCGTGGACAGCACCACACCCGCGTCCGGCCGCGAGGAACCGATCCCGGTCAACCGCTTCGCCCTGTTTTCCGAGACCCTGCTGGCCGGACTGCTGGTGCTGGTGCTGTCCATCCCGCTGGTGACGATCCCCGCCGCGTATGCGGCGGGGATCGCCCACCTCGAGCGGCACCTCTCGGGCAGGGATGACTCAGTCCGCGGCCTCTGGGGCACGTTCCGCTCGGCGTTGCCGGGCAGCTGGAAGCTGGGAATCACGACGGCGGCAGCCGCCGTCGTGGTTGTCCTGAACCTCCTGCTCGCAACGGCCGGGCAGTTGCCGGGCAGCTCCGTTGTCCTGCCGGCCACGGTCGTCCTGGCGGCCGCAGGAGCCATCCTGCTGCTGCGCACCGCAGCAGCGTGGTCGGACTTTGCGGGCGGCCAGGCGCCCGGGCGCGGCTGGCCGTCCGCCCTGGCAGCCGCGAAGGCACTCTCGGTCCGCGACTGGACCGGCTCCCTCCTGCTGGCCGCCGCGCTCTTCGCCGCCGTGGTGTTTGTGTGGATGCTGGCAGCCCTGTTCGTCGTGGTGCCGGGCACCCTGGTCCTGGCCGCGGCCGCAGTCAAGATGCGCGCGGCGCGCGCGTAGCACCACACCGTCCCAGCAGGTCCCCTTCACAACCGAGTTGAGCCAGACGTGACTTCCGAGCGCCACCCGTCCGAAGAGTCCCTCCAAGCCCCCGAACGAGGTCCAGGACAAAGTTCAGGACATGGTTCAGGACAACGTTCAGCGCCGGCAGCTGCGCCAGGATTAGAACGGCCGCCGCGCTGGTACCACCCGCTGGCCCAGCGCAACTACCGCCTGTTCGTAGCCATTCAGCTGGCCGGCAGCACGGGCGTCTGGATGCAGCGCCTGGCCCAGGACTGGCTGGTCCTGCAGCTGACGGGAAGCCCCGCGGCCGTGGGCGTGGCGGTGGCGCTCCAGTTCCTGCCCATGCTGGTGGTGGGCCCGCTCAGCGGCGTGCTGGTGGACCTCTTCCCGAAGCGCCGCATCCTGCTGATCTGCCAGTCCGTCACCGCCCTCCTGGCCCTCACCCTCGCCGTCCTGGATGCCGGCGGCGGGATCACCGTCTGGGCCGTATACGCCTGCTGTGCGGCCTTGGGTGTCACGTCCGCCGTGGATGGCCCGGCCCGCCAGGCTTTCGTCAACGAGGTGGTGGGGGATGCCGCCCTGCGACCCGCGATCGGCCTGAACAACGCTATCGGCCAGCTCGGCGCGATGGTGGGCCCCGCCCTCGGCGGCCTGCTGATCGCCAGGGCGGGTTCGGCTGCCGCCTTTGCCGCGAACGCGCTGGTGTGCCTGGCGGTACTGGGCATGATCATCGCCATCAGGACCTCCCAGCTGCACCCCAGCGAACCGCCCCTCCGCGGGCGCGGGCAGGTCCTGGCCGGCTTCCGCTACGTGCGCCACCGGCCGTCCCTCCTGTTGGTGATGCTGCTGGCCGGGCTCCTCGGCGCGTTCGGCATGAACGGACCCGTGGTGCTTGCGGCGTTCGCCAGCGACGTCTGGCACAGCGGCGCCGCCGGCTTTGGCATGTTCAACACGTTCAGTGCCGGCGGTGCCCTGGCAGGCGCGTTGCTGGCGGCGCGGCTCCGCACCCTGGGGCGCCGCGGAATCGTGGTGAGCGCGGGGCTGTTCGGCCTCACCCAGCTGGTGGCCGCCCTGATGCCGACGCAGGAGCTGTTTGTGGCCATGCTGGTGCTGGTGGGGGTGATGACGCTGCTCTTCCTGACCAGCGCGGCAACCACCGTCCAGCTGGAAGTCGGAGCGGAAGTCCGGGGCCGCGTCCTTGCCCTGTACCTGCCGCTGCTGCTGGGCGGGCACGCCCTTGGCGGGCTGCTCGCCGGCTGGCTAACGGAAGAGTTCGGCGTCAGGACCGGACTGGTGGTGACCGGCGCGCTCGGAATGCTGTCCGCTGCAGTCATCGGGCTGCTGCTGTGGCTGACTGCCAGGCGGCGGTCCGGCGACGTGTCTTTCGCCAGCTAACCCGAGCCATCGACCGCCGTAGTCCCTCGAGCCGGACAAAACCGGCACCGCATCCGCATTGACTGCGACAGGGCATTGACTGTGACCGGGCACACATTTAGGGTAAGTGAGAAAGCGTTTTCTCGCTCGTTTCACTCCACCCGTCGAAGAGGACATCGAATGATTTTTCGCGCCCTAAAATCCCGGACTCCCAAGATTGCGGCAGTGGCGGCCGCCCTCGCGCTGACCCTTTCCGGCTGCGGAGGCGGTGCCCAGTCCGATGCCGGCGGCCCGGTGACGCTGCGCTTTACCTGGTGGGGCTCGGATGTCCGGCACAAAATGACGCAGAAGCTGATTGACGCGTTCGAGGCCAAGAACCCCAACATCAAGGTTGAGGGCGAGTACGGGGACTGGTCCGGCTACTGGGACAAGCTCGCCACCCAGGTGGCTTCGCAGCAGGCTCCGGACGTCATCCAGATGGACCTCCAGTACCTGGGTGAATATGCCAAGCGCGGGGCGCTGCTGGACCTCAAGGACGTGGACCTGTCCAAATTCGACAAGGCTGCGGCAGACGCGGGGAAGACCCCGGACGGACAGTTTGCCGTGACGGCGGGAATGAATGCACTGGTGGTGCTGGCCAACCCCTCGCTGGTCTCCGCCAGCGGCGTGCCGCTGCCGGACGACCAGTCCTGGACCTGGCAGGACTACGAGAAGACGGCCGCCGACATCACAGCCAAAGGCAAGGCGGGCACCTACGGATCCGGGCCCATCACCGGAGACGCCTCCTTCAATCTCTGGCTGCGGCAGCATGGAAAGTCCCTCTTCACCGCGGACGGGAAGCTGGGGTTCGATGAGTCCGACGCCACGTCCTACTTCGAGTTCCAGGCCGGGCTCCGCGACGCCAAATCGGTGCCGCCCGCCTCCGTCATGACTGAAGAGGCCAGCGCATCGCTGGACCAGACGGGCCTGGCCACCAACAAGTTCGCCATGGGGTGGCTGTGGTCCAACCAGCTGGGAGCCCTGACCAAGGCCTCCGGCCAGCCCCTGGAGATCAAGCGGCCGCCGAGCACGGACGGTGATGCCAAGTCGGCAAAGCAGTACTACAAGGCGTCCCAGCTCTGGTCCGCGAGCTCGCGCACCAAGCACCCGAAAGAGGCACAGCAGTTCATCGATTTCCTGGCGAACAGCGTCGATGCGGGCGAGATCGCGCTGGCTGACCGCGGCATCCCCGGCAACTCCGAGGTGCGCGACGCCATCCAGCCCAAACTCAGCCCGGCGGACGCCGCCACGGCCACCTTCATCAACGACATTGCGGATGAAGTGGGCGACGCCCCTGTTGTCCCGCCGGCAGGTTCCAGCCCGGCCTCGGAAATCCTCACCCGCTTCGTCACCGAGGTCCACTTCGGCCGGCTGAGCCCGGAGGAGGCCGCGAAGAAGTCGATCGACGAGATCAAGAGCGGACTCAGCTAGCGGGCCGAGCCAGGGCCGGCCGCCTGGCTATTCCGGCCGGAAGTGCCAGGTCCCCGGATGGATCCGGAACGTGACGGGGCCGGCTCCCGTGGAGGGCCCGACGACGGCGGAAACCGGCGTCGTCGGGCCCTCCGCCGTGTAGCGTCCGGCCGGCAGCACCACCACGGCGCGGACGCCGGCGGGCACCGTGCAGCCCAGTTCCATCCCGGCGGGGCCGCGATGCCAGCTGGCCGAAACCGTTCCGCGCTGGAGCGGGACACTCCCGCGGGCGTGCCCCAGCCGGCCGGCCGGCGGTTCGATGCGGGCCTCCGCGCCCCCGTCAGTCACCCGGATGCCGAGCAGGTGGCTCAGGATTTCCCGGATCACGGAAGCGGACCACGCGTGCGACTGGCTGTAGTCCGTGGCCTCGTCCAGTTCCCAGGCTTCCCAGGTGAAACTGGCCCGTGATTCCAGCAGCCGTGCCCAGCCGGGCTGCCCGGGGTTGGTCAGCAGGTCCAGCACCTCGTCCACCAGCCCCGCCGCCAGCAGTGCGCGCACCAGGCGGTGCACGGTCATGGGACCCTGCCGCATTCCCATCCCGGCCAGGCGCCGCCCGTCGCGCAGGACCCACTCCGGCGGGGTGATGCCGAGCGACAACGGGAAGGACGTGGCGTGCTGGGAGGCGTGGCTGCTGGGCGTGCCGTCCCCGTGCAGCCCGTCCACCATCACTCCGTCCACGCGCAGGCGGGCGTTGATCGCGGCGGACAGCTCAACCGAGCGTGCACGGTACTCCTCGGCCTCCCGGCGTCGACCGGTCAGCCCGCACAACCCGGCCACCGCGTCCAGGACCGAAAAGGCCTGCGCGCTGACGGTGGTTTTGGCCGCGCACGCCATGTCATAGCCGAAGCGCCCGGGCGCCGGCCAGTCCACAATCCCGTGGAGGTAGGGACCGGAGCCGCCGCCGAGGCGGGTGACGAGTCCCGCCGTCGGGCCGTCCGCCGGGATGTGCCGCAGCACGTAACCGGCGGTGGCGCGCAGGGCTGGCAGCAGCTCTTCCACCAGGGCGGTATCGCCGCTGTTCCGGTGGTAATCCTCCACCCATTCCGGCATCATCAGGGAGAAATCCGGGATGTCGCGCTTGCCGTCGCCGTTGGGATACACCGCGTTGTAGCGGCCGTGGTCGCCGCCGCCGGACCAATACCGACCGGCCGACGCCGCAAACTCGCGCAAGGCCTGGGCCGTGAGCTGCCGCTCGCCGAAAAGTGCCATGGTGGCGTAAGAGATATTGACGGCGTCGCCCAGGAACTGGCCCTTTTCGCGGGTGGGGGTATCCACGAACTGTTCCTGCGCGCCGTACAGCGCGGAGTCGCGCAGCAGCGTGAACACGGCATCAAGCGCCGGATCGGAACTGCTGAAGCCGCCCTCCCGTTGTCCGCTTCCGGGATGTTCGGAATGGACGACGACGCCGCCCACCGCGGCGATTTCCGCCGCCGGGATTCCGGGTACTTCGACGTACCGGAACCCCAGATGGACGGCGGCTTCGTAACGTTGCGGCCCGGAAGCCTGGGTGTAGGGGTAGGACATGTCCGTGTTCTGGCTGGCCGACTTGCCGCGGTCAACCCGGCCCTCCTTATCCAGGGTGTAGCCGGCCCGGATCATCACCGTGCGGCCGGCCCGGCCGTCGGCGAACTCCACCACCGGCCGGGCGGGAAGCACGCGGCCGAAGTCGGCCACCACCGTACCGTCCTGCGCCGTCAGCAGCCTGGCCGCAGGCACGGGTATCCGGGCCAGGAACGTGCGCCGGGGGAGAACGGCGGGAAAATCGGTGATCGGATGCCTGCCAAGCGACGTGGCGGGTTCCCAGGTGGCGGATTCCGAGGCGCCCGGGGCGGTGGCGTCCAGATGCTCCACCGGGTCGCCTTCGTCGTTCCGGTAACCGGACTGCCGGTACGGACCTTCCGCCACCTGCCAGCCGGGGCCGGTGCCGAACACTTCGCGGCGGCCGTCATCGTAGTCGACATGGAGCTGGGCCAGGAGCCCGGGAACGCCGCCGGCCCTGCCCTGGCCCGGCCCGTACCAATGCACCCGGGCGGAGAGGACCACGTCGCGGACCCCGGCCTGCAGCAGGGCGGTGACGTCGGCGGCGTCGTAATAGCCCTCACCCGGGTAGCCGAAGGACGACGTCTCCAGGACTGCCCTGCCTGAGGATGCTGTGTCGATGCGGAACACGGCCTGGTGGCTGGCGGCGGCGAACAGCCTGGCGCGCACCACGGTGCCGGAAAGCGGTACGTCCGTGCGGGCCAGCGTCCACTCGTCGGGCTGGCGGTGGGTGGTGGTGCGGGTCCATTCGGCAAGGCAGGCAGTTGCGCGGTCAGCCCCGGCGTCGTAGCGGTGGTCAACAAGCGCCATTCCGCCCGTGGTTTCAGTGACCAGGAGCGAGCCGTATTCGGCCTGGCTCCGCGGGCCCTGATGCAGGGCAAGGCTTCCCCGGAACCCGGCAGGGGCGGGCTCGTCCACGGTGAGTAGCTCCGCGCCGTCGAGCATCACCGTGATGGTGCGTCCGTCGTCGGTGACTGTCAGGTCCTGCCAGGTGCCGGGGACCAGGTCCTTGCCGGGCAGCCGTTCCTGGCCGATGGTCACGTCGCATTGCCGCTGGGCGCTGGCGAGGACCTCGGTTGCGGGCACGGAAGCGGAGGGGATCTCCCACCGGGCCGCGCGCCGGAGGACCACGGCCCCGGCGGAATTCAGTTCCAGCAGCAGGCCGGTACCGGGGCCGGTGGTGCGCAGGAGCAGGCCCGCCCATCCCATCGCAGGCCTCAGGCGCGCCTCCAGCCGGACCTGGCGGACGGGCGGGGAGGGGAGCGGGAGGTACGGCGAACCGGCAACCCGCAAGGCGCCGTCGAACAATTCCAGCGGGGCGCGGCCGCCGGGCTCCCGGCGGATCCATTCGGCGTCCCAGTCCGGAGTGTCGAGGCCCGTGCTGAAACCCTGCGGCGCGGACCAGGGCCCGGGGACGCCGCTGGCGTCGTGGACGCGGACGGCCCACCGGTAGTCGGCGTCCGGTGCGAGCTCAAGGCCGCCGTAGGGGACATAGTGCTGCTCACCGGAGGCCACGATGCCCGAGTCCCATAGCTGCGTGCCGGCCACGTCGCTGACCCGGAGCTGATAGGCGCTCTGATGGCGGGAGGCCGGATCACTTCCCTCTCCGGCCGCCAGAACCCAGCCGAAGTGCGGGCGCTTTGAGGCGGTCAGGCAGGCTTCAAGCCCGTCGGTGAGAAGACCGGCGGGGGCAAGGTGCCCCGTCACCTGTCAGCAGCCAATGCGCCAGCCTCGGACGGGGCCAGCGTGCCGTCGGCGATCCACACCGTGAAGGAGCGACGGACCGATTCTCCCGCGGCGAGGATCACCGGACGGTCCCAGGCCAGCGCCGAACCCACCCCCGGGTAGCCGTGCAGCCGGACGAACCAGGGATCGGGTGCCTCGGCCGGCGCGGCAAACACCAGGCTCGCCGCGCCCTCCGGGAACTCCGCGGTCCAGGCCAGCCAGGGCGAGACGGAGCCGTGGACGGCTGCCTCACCCTCCCGGTCCGCCGTGAAGACATCCGCCGCGGAGCAAGCAGGCAGCCGCCAGAAGAACCCGCCGTAGCCGCTGCCCGCGGCACCGTTGGACCCGGGACCGCCCAGCGAAGCGTCGACGACGGCGGTCAGTTCGGTTGCCAGGTCCAGCCGCCAGGTCCGGTGGTCCACCCTCCCTGCGCGGGTGGTGCGGCGCTCGCGGAGGAGTTCGCTGCCGTCCGGCGCCTGCCAGCTCAGGTCCTGGTGGAGGGATACGCCGTCCGGTGATGCCGTCTCCGGCCTTGCCGCGATCTGCACAATCCGGCCGTGGTCCGGGCGTTCCTCGTACCGTCCGGCGGCGCGGGTATACGTCTTGCCGCCCCAGAAGTTCGTGCCGTTCACGTCCTGCAGGGCGATGCCGGCGCCCAGGTGCCACGGATGGTCCGCGGGCAGGTGGTCGGTGACGGTGACGCCGCCGAATGACCGCACCGGATGCAGGTACGGGCGGGGCGAGAGGCGGGCCGCGAGGGCGGAACCGCTTCGGACCGTAACGATCGGCACTGCGGAAAGAGGCACTGTGGAAAGAGGCGCTGCGGAAAGAGGCGCTGTGGAAAGGGACAGCGTGTCCGCGCGGTCGGCAGAAGACCGCGCCCAGGGCAGGCCGAGTTCGCTGAAGGTGGCGTGCGCCGCCGTCGCGCGTTCCAGGGCATCTTCGATGCCGGCGATCACCGGGTGGGCGGAGTCGCCCTCGCCTACCCAGTCGATATAGCGGGCAGGGACCAACTCAGGGGCAGCGTCGGTGCGGATCGCCTCCAGCACGCGCATGAACGCGCCGCTGTCCGCGAGGGAACTGATCAGCGGCGCACCGCTCGGCAGGTCCTGCGGGCGGCGGTTCCGCAAGTGCTCCAGCAGGTTCTCGGTAAGGTCGAGCCGGCCAAACACCTGATGGCGTTCGCCGGCGGCAGTGCTGACGGTCAGGCGGTCTTCGGTGTAGTGGAACACCGCAGTGCCTTCGCTGCCCTGCAGGGTGACGTACGGTTCCACGGATTCCGTGGCGCAGAGGGTCAGTGCGCAGGTGATGGGAAGGCCTGATGCGGTGCGGACGCGGATGACGGAGGTGTCGTCCGACTCGATGTCATTGGCGCGGTAGAGGTCAGTTTCCACCGAGGCGAGATCGTCCCCGGTCCGCGCGCCGGCGATCCGCAAAGCAGTGGCGATGGCGTGGGCCAGGGGGTTGGTCGCCACGCCGTCCACCACGTCGACGCCGTCCAGGCTGCGTTTGCCCGCCCAGCGCGACCTCTTGTAGTAGGCGCGGTCGCGTACCCAGCGGCCGGTCGCGGAGATTCCCAGGAGGGTGCCGATTTCGCCGGCGGCCAGCAGCTCTTCGATGGCCTGCAGGGCTTGCGAGCCCAGGCTCTGGAAACCGATCTGGACGCTCCGTCCGGCCGCTGCGGCGGCGTCCTGCAGCCGGGTGAAATCGGCCAGGGAAGCCACCGGGGGCTTCTCCAAGTAGAGGTCGGCGTGGGGGAGGGCCGTGAGCGCGAGCGGTGCGTGCGTCTGGATGGGCGTGGCCACAATAATGAGGTCCAGCGCCGGGGTTGCCGCCAGGAGCTCGTCCAGGGTGCCGAACACCCCGGTTCCGGGCGGGAGCGCGCCGGCGGCCGGAGGATTCGGGTCGGCAACGGCCACCAGGGTGACGGCTCCATCGTGCTGGAGCCTTTCAAGGTTGTGGAGGTGGTGGCTGCCGAAGCCGTGAACGCCGACGAGGGCCACCCTGGCCGGGGTGGAGGCGATCCTGCCTTCCGTGGCAGGCATGTCGGGTTCTTCCGGGACGGGCGCGGACAGGGTGCCCATGGCTCTCCTCTTCTGTGCCCGGGGCTTCCCTTTCCGGGGCCGGGTCTGACGTCGGTGTCGATGCGGAAATCGCTGGGGGGCGGGGCCCGCGACCGTCGCTTTCAGAGTAGGCCGGGGGGCCCGCCCCAACGGATGGTAAGCGCTTTCCAATTTGCTGTTGCCATCAGTCTAACCCGGCTCGGGCCAATATGTAACGATTCAAATTTCGCCTTGACCGCCGCAGTAAAACCGTCTAGATTTTCGAGAAACCGCTTACTGAGGTGACGTGGACCACTGTGGCCCCCGTTTCTGCAACGATGGAGATCCGAAGGGGGCTGGCTGTGCTGGCTGGAAGTTTTAGCGCCAAGGCGTATTCATTTTTCGACACCCTGCTCTGGATTGCCTGCCTGAACCTGCTGTGGATGGTGTTCTCGCTCGCCGGGCTGGGCGTCCTCGGGGCGGGCCCCGCCACGGCCGCCGCGCAGGTCATGGTGCGCCGCAGGGTCCGGGGCGAGGCTGCTCCGCTGTTCCGCTCCTTCGCCCGGGAGTATGGACGCAACTTTGGCCGCGGCAATGCCCTGGCGCTGCCGATCCTGCTGGCCGGAGCCGCCCTGGCCTTGAACTGGAACTACTTCTCCCGCTCCGGCGACCTTCTTTCGCAGCTGCTGGCGGCCGGGACCTTTGTTGCCGCGATCTTCCTGGTGGCTGTTGCCTGCCATCTCTTTCCGATGTTTGCCCGCTACGAGCTTCCGCTTCCGCAGTACCTCCTGATGTCCTCGCGGTTTGCCCTCCGGCACCTGGCGGGGACGGCGATCCTGCTGTTCGTGACCGCCGTCGCGCTGTTCGCCAGCCAGGCGCTGCCGGGACTTATCCCCTTCTTCAGCGTCGGAGCGTGGCTCTACGTGACCGGGTGGCTGTGCGACCGCTTCTTCACTGCCAACGACGAATCGGTGACCGGTAGTGCTCGCGAGCCTGCCGCGGGCGCCACGCTCCCGGCCGCCATGATCGGAGCCCCCCTTGCCTGAGCCGTCCGACGCCCGCCTGAGCCTGGAGTCCTCCGCGTTGGGGCGGGCCAGCTTTCCCGGGCAAGTAATGAAACGTATCAAAATGATGCCGGCACTTCCCGGACACACACCTGACTCCAGAGCCAGCCCCAAAAACTGACCGACCGAACCACCTGAACCGACCCCGAAGAAGTGGAAAAGGAAATCACCATGATCCGTAGAAAACTCAGCCTGGCGGCCGCCGTCGCCGCCGCCACCGCCTTGACCCTCACGGCGTGCAGCGGGGGTGAAGCGCCGGCTGCCGATTCCTCCAAGATCACCATCATGGCGCCGTTCCTGGAGGCACAGCCGCCGTCCGCCGACGGCGCGGTGCAGCAGAAGCTGGAGGAACTCACCGGCAAGGACGTGAGCATCACCTGGACGCCGAACGCGTCCTACGAGGACAAGATGAACATCACGCTCGCCTCCTCCGAGATCCCCCAGGTCATGGTGGTGCAGGGCAAGTCGCCGGGCTTCGTCAAGAATGCCGAGGCGGGGGCCTTCTGGGACCTCACCGACAAGCTGGACGAGTACCCCAACCTGAAGACCACCTTCCCCGAGGTCGAGAAGAACGCCAGCGTCAACGGCAAGGTCTACGGCGTCTTCCGTGCCCGCAACCCCATCCGCTCGGCCGTCATGTTCCGCCAGGACTGGCTGGACAAGCTCGGACTGAAAGCTCCCGAAACCACCGAGGACCTCTACAAGGTGGCCAAAGCATTCACCGAACAGGACCCGGACGGCAACGGCCAGAACGACACCTGGGGCATCACCGTTCCCAAGTTCGGCGCCCTGGGCACCAACAGCCCGTACGACATGATTGAAACCTGGTACGGCGCAGGCAACCGGTGGACCGAAAGGGACGGAAAGCTTATTCCCAGCTTCGAGACCGAGGAATTCCTGGAAGCCAACCGCTTCGTCAAGAAGATGGTGGACGAGAAACTCATCAACCCGGACTTCGCCACCTTTGACGGCACCAAGTGGAACGAACCGTTCTTCAACGGCAAGGGCGGCATCATCGTTGACGTCGACTCCCGCGTCAGCGTCCTCATCAACCTGTTCAAGCAGGCCAACCCGAACGACTTCCAGAACAAGGTGGGCTTCGTCGGCGGGCTCAAAGGCCCGGACGGCGAACTGCACACCCATCCCACGGACGGCTACTCCGGCTTCCTGGCCGTGCCCAAGACCAGCGTCCGCACCGAGGCTGAGCTGAAGAACGTTCTGCAGTTCCTCGACAAGATGAACTCCAAGGACGTGGCCGCGCTCCTCAACAACGGCATCGAAGGCGTCAACTTCACTGTCCAGGACGGCAAGGCAGCCGCCATCAAACCCGAAACCCCTGAAGGCAAGGCCGTGGCCACGGACATCAAGAGCTATGCGCAGCTGGGCACCAACGTCACGGGCAATAACTTCTACCCCGTCAAGCAGGCCTCGGACTACGAGCAGGAAGTCTTCGACAAGCGGGTCGAGGTCATGGCTGAGGACCTGAAGAGCGCCGTCTACAACCCCGCCGCAGCGTTCGTTTCGCCCACCTACGTCGCCAAGGGCGCACAGCTGGACAACATCGTGGCCGACGCCCGGATCAAGTACCTCGCCGGCCAGACCGATGAGCAGGGCCTGAAGGATGCCATCAAGCTGTGGAAGACCAGCGGAGGCGACAAGGTCCAGGACGAGATCAACAAGCTCTGGCAGGACAGCAAGTGACAACGTCCACCGTTGACGTCAAAGCCCCGGAGCAGGCGCCGCCACCAGCGCCTGCCCCGGGGCGGCGGCGCCGCTTCGCCGTCCACTTCGCGCACTACAAGTGGCTGTACCTGCTCCTGCTGCCGGGGGTCCTCTACTTTGCGGTGTTCCGGTACGCCCCGATGTACGGGGTGTCCATCGCGTTCAAGGACTACGTCCCGTTCCTGGGCGTCAACGCCAGCCCGTGGGTAGGCTTCCAGCACTTCCAGGATTTCTTCGCCAACCCGGACTTCGGCCGGCTGCTGGGCAACACCCTGATCCTCGCGTTCCTGAACCTGGGCATCGCGTTCCCGCTGACCATCGTGCTGGCGCTGCTGCTGAATGAGGTCCGCCTCTCGATCCTCAAGCGCACCGTCCAGACGCTGGTGTACATCCCGCACTTCCTGTCCTGGACCATCGTGGCGTCGCTGAGCTTCCTGCTCTTCGCCCTGGACTTCGGGCCGCTGTTCCTGTTCATCAACTCAGTGCTTGGCACGGACATCGACTTCCTCTCCGACCCCGCCTGGTTCCGGCCGCTCATTGTGCTCCAGGAGATCTGGAAGAACACCGGCTGGGGCACCATCATCTTCCTCGCCGCCCTGGCCACCGTGGACCAGGACCAGTACGAGGCCGCGATCATCGACGGTGCCGGCAGGTTCCGCAGGGTCTGGCACATCACCCTGCCCGGGATCCGCTCCACCATCATCGTGATGCTCATCCTGGCGATCGGGCAGATGCTGAACACCGGCTTCGAACAGATCTACCTCATGACCAACGCCCTGAACCGCGAGGTGGCGGACGTCTTCGACACCTACGTGTACTTCGTGGGCATCACCCAGGGCGCCTACAGCTACTCCACCGCCGTCGGACTGTTCAAGTCCCTGGTGGGCATTGTGCTGATCTTCGGCACCAACGCCCTGGCCAAGCGGTTCAACCAGAGCGGACTGTTCTAATGAAGATCCACAACACCACCGGCGGCCGGATCTTCGATGCCGCCAACTACGTCTTCCTGGCCGTGATCGGCGTCCTGACACTGCTGCCGTTCGTCTACGTGTTCGCCGGCTCGTTTGCCACCGAAGCGGAAATCACCCGCCGGGCCTTCTTCGTCTGGCCGGAACAGTTCAGCCTGGGAGCCTACGAATACATCTTCTCCACCCCGGCCTTCATCCGGGCGCTGGTCACCACCGTCCTGGTCACGGCCGTGGGCACGGTGGTGCAGCTCATCCTGACCGTCACCATGGCCTACCCGCTGGCCAAGCGGAACCTTCGCGGCCGGCAGCTGATCCTGTCCCTGGTGGTCTTCGCGATGGTGTTCTCCGGCGGCATGATCCCCACCTTCCTGCTGATCAAGGACCTCGGCCTGCTCAACAGCTACTGGGCGCTGATCCTGCCGGCCGCCATCAACCCGTTCAGCCTGATCATCATCAAGAACTTCTTCCAGGAACTCCCGGCCGAGCTGGAGGAATCTGCCAAGATGGACGGCGCCACGGAAATCGGGATCCTGTGGAGGATCCTGCTGCCGCTGTCCAAGCCCGTACTGGCAACGTTCGCGCTCTTCTACGCCGTGGGCATCTGGAACGATTTCATGTCGCCCCTGCTCTACCTGAGCGACAACTCCAAGTGGACCCTGCAGATGTACCTGCGCCAGGTCACCGCCTCGTCCGACCTCCTGGGCTCCGGCAACGTGGACCCGAACTACATCCCGCCGGAACAGGGCATCAAATTCGCAGTGATCGTGGTGGCCACCCTGCCCATCCTGATCTTCTACCCCTTCCTGCAAAAGCACTTCGCCAAAGGCATGCTCATCGGCTCCGTCAAGGGCTGAGCCGGCTTCGGCTTGCGCAGGTGACGGCTCAACACGCAACAGAAAGAACAGCATGAAGATACTGCTCGCCGGTGATTCCACGGTGGCCAACTGTCCCACCCACGAGTACCCCATGAGCGGCTGGGGCGCGCAGCTGCCCCGGTACGTCTACCCCTGGGCCGCCGTGCACAACTTCGCCAAGGGCGGTGCCAGCACGGAGTCCTTCATTGAGGAGGGGCTCTGGGGTCAGCTCCTGGAAGCCGCGGAGGAGGGCAGCCTGGTGCTCATCCAGTTCGGCCACAACGACCAGAAACGCCCCCAGCTGGCAGCCAGGACGGGGTACGCGGCGAACCTGCGCCGGATGGTGGCGGAGGCGCAGGCGCTCGGGGCGGTGCCGGTGCTCTGCACTTCCGTGGAGCGCCGGCACTTCCTGGCGGACGGTGCCCTGGAAGACAGCCTGGAGGACTACCCCGACGTGGTCCGTGAGATCGCGCTCGAACTGCATCTCGCCGTCGTCGACCTCAACGCCTGGACCCGCACGCTCTACCTGGGGCTGGGCGTCGAGGAATCGAAGCCGCTGTTCTGCCATTTCGGACCCGGCGAGCACGCCCACTGGGCTGACGGACTGGCCGACAACACGCACTTCTCCCGTCACGGCGCGTCCCTGGTTGCCGGGGAGGTTGCCGCCCGGCTTGCGCTGCTGCAATGCACGACGGCGGGACTCACGACGGCGGGGCGGCGCTAGGTGGGAGCGTTGCCGCCCACTCCGGAACTGCTTTACAGCAATCCGCTTGCCGGTCCGGCGGACGTGTCCGGCTGGGTGGCCGAGGGCCCGCTCCGGCAGGAATGCGGGGAGGGCGCCCTGGAGCTTTCCGGCGCACTGAACGATCAGGAGTTCGGGGACCACGCGCACTGGACTTTCTGGTGCCCGGTGGAGTTTCCGGACGGCATCCGGATCAGCTGGGAGTTCCTGCCGCTCGCCGAGCCGGGGCTGGCCATGCTGTTCTTTTCGGCCTCGGGGCACGGCGGGCAGGACCTGTTTTCGGACAGCGTCGCCCGGCGCACGGGCTTCTACCCGCAATACCACTCGGGTGACATCGATGCCCTCCATGTTTCCTACTTCCGGCACAAGTACGAGTCCGAGCGGGCCTTCCGGACCTGCAACCTGCGGAAAAGTGCCGGCTTTGAATTGGTTGCCCAGGGCGCGGACCCGCTGCCGCCGGCGGAGGACGCCCGGGATTTCTACCGCATGGAACTCGTGAAGGACGGCCCGCGCGTGGCGTTCTCCATCAACGGGCTGCCCCTCTTTGACTGGACCGACTCCTCGGACCAGGTGCTGGGCGGGGGCTACCTCGGGTTCCGGCAGATGGCGCCGCTGCGTGCCGCCTACCGGAACCTCACGGTGGAGAAACTCTAGCCCTCAAGGCCCGTGCTGAGGCTGAGATCCCGCCATTCGTCCAGTTCCGCGCGCTCTGCCTGGGCGACGGCGTCAAACGCGTTGTACGCGTCCTGGCCAAGAACCAGGAGGGACGGCGGGGCCGCGCTTTCGGCGATCGCCATGATGGCCTCGGCGGCCTTCGCCGGGTCGCCCGGCTGCGTGCCGTGGACGGTGTCATGCTCTTTGCGTCGTTTCCCGGCCGTTTCGGCATAGTCCGCGATCGCCGTCGCCGACTGGGTGAGGGAGCGGCCGGCGAAGTCCGTGCGGAACGCGCCGGGCTCGATGACGGTGACGTTGATGCCAAGCGGCTGGAGTTCCTTGTGGAGTGAACCGGAGAGGCCCTCCAGGGCCGCCTTGGTGGCGGAGTAGTATCCGGAGCCGGCCGGCTTGATCCGCGCTCCAATGGAGGAGATGTTCAGGATGGACCCTGCCCTTTTTGCCCGCATGTCCGGGAGGACTGCCTTGATCATGTCGACGGCGCCGAAAACATTGGTGTCGAACAATTGCCGGATGTCGGCGTCGTCCGCTTCCTCAACGGCGGCGCGGTAGCCGTAGCCGGCATTGTTGACCAGCACGTCGACGCCGCCGAACCGCGTCCGCGCCTGCTGCACCACTGAGCTGATCTGTGCCGTGTCGGTGACGTCAAGGGGGAGGGCCAGGGCCGTGTCCGGGTACGCGGCCGCGATGTCCTGCAGCGTGGAGGCGTTACGCGCGGTGACCACCGCGTTGTGGCCGCGGGCGAGCACGGACTGGGCGAGGGCGCGGCCGAGACCGGTGGAGCATCCTGTGATGAGCCAGGTAGCCATGGGTGTTCCTTTCGTTGGTTATGCCCATCCAACAGGAAGTGGATCCCCGGCGGGAGGGCCTCTTGATACGGGTACTGGTAGCCCCTCCCGGGCTGATTCCCCCGGCGCATGATGAACCGCGGATCGTCAGGGAACGGTGCCGGCCGGGCTCAGGAACTCCGCAATTTTCGTCGCCATGGCCTGGGACTGCGTCCAGTGCAGGTAGTGGTTCCCGTCGAGGAGCACCAGCTCGCGGCGCTTCACATTTTCCAGTTGGCGCTCGTGGGAGCCCAGCCACTCCGGCTGCTGGCTGATCGTTTCCCGGGACAGGAATTGAAGGACGGGAACGTGGTCAGGGTAGCTCAGTGTTCGGATCTTCGCGGCGTTTTCCGCCATCCTGTTCGTCTCGTCGGTCAGCGCCTCGTTGCCGTAGTTCCAGCTGGCCAGCATGCGCATCTGCCCGCGCTCTTCCTGCGTGTAGTTGTCGCCTGCCGGGTCCGCCAGGCCCAACGCGGCGGCCCAGCGGACCAGGCCGGTGGTCGACGGAAGTCGTTCCCAGAAATTGCCTGCGGCCGGCGCCTCGGTGTGGGCAGGACCTACATCGGAGGCCATGCCTGCGGGGACCGTGGGGTCGATGCCGATAACGGCAGACACTTCCGCAGGGTACTTGTTGGCGTAGTACAGGGTGGTAAAGCCTGCTATTGAATGGCCGGCAAGGATGTAAGGACGGTCGACGGCGAGCTGGGACAGCACTGTGTGAAGTTCCTCGCTCATGTTCTCGATGGTCCGCGGCCGGGCGGTCATGTCGCTGTGGCCGTATCCGAAACCCTCCACCGCCACCACCCGGAAGCCGGTCAGTTCCCGCACCAGCGGCGCGAAGTCCAGCACCGGGGCAGGCGTCCCCAGCCCGCTGAGCAGCACGATGGTGGGGCCGGTGTCCCCGGAACGGGAAACATTGATGGTGCCCTGGTCGATCCGGACTTTCTCCCCGTACGCAGCGGCGTTCGAGCGTTCGATCCCTTCCAGGACGAGATTCGCCGCCGTAGAGGCCACCAGCAAACCGATGATCGTCAACAGCGCTACGACGGCGATCCTGAGTGCCCGCCGTCGTCGTTTTCCGCGAGGCAGCGGCCGGCCCGGTGCTGAACGGGTGCGGCGGGAGAAGAAGCGCAACGGCATACTTCAAGATACCCCCGAGGGGTATCGGAGGCAAGGGCCTCAGCGGCTCCCGGCGGCGTCTAGTCCGGGGTGGCGGCACCCGCCGTGCTTTGCCGCACCACCAGTTGGGGGGTGAAGATCACGGCGCGGTGGTGCGGCCGTGACGAGGCGGACCCCATGGCGTCCACTTCCTCGGCCAGCAGCTCGATGGCGGTCCGGCCCAGTGCTTCCGTGGGCTGGCGGATCGAGGAGAGCGGCACCACGGCGGACACGGCGAAGTCGATGTCGTCGTAGCCGATCAGGGCGATGTCTTCCGGAATCCGCAGCGTGTGCAGCATGGTGAGGGACTGCATCACGCCCAGTGCGAGCAGGTCATTGGCGCAGAACACTCCGTCCGGAAGTTCGCCGGCGCTGCGGCGGACCAGCCGGTCGCCCACGCCGCGGCCCGCCAGGACCGTTTGCCCGGCGGAATCCAGCACTTCCAGGGAGGCGTCCGGGACCTCGGCAACGGCGCGTTGCGCCCCCTGGAGGCGGTCCGCCACCTGGCGTATCGACGTCGGGCCTCCCACAAAGGCCAGCCGACGGCGGCCGGTGTCCAGCAGGTGCCGCGCCGCAAGGTAACCGCCGGCGTCGTCGTCAACGGAAACGGAACTGTACCTGGACTCGTCGGCCAGCCGGTCCACCAGGACGGTGGGCACGCCGCGTTCGCGCAGCTGGTCGAGGCGTTCGGTGACATCGCCCACCGGCGAGATGAGCAGGCCCTGGACCCGCTGCTCCTGGAAGAGGTCGATGTAGTTCGACTCGCGGCTCGCATCGTGCCCGCTGTCTCCGAGCAGGACTGCGCTGCCCTGCAGGGCGGCGGCGTCCTCGGCGGCGCGGACCACGGACGTGAAGAACGGGTTGCCGACGTCGAGCACAATCAGGCCGATGGTGCGGCTGTGCCCGGCCCGGAGCTGGCGGGCCGCGTCGTTGCGGACGAACCCGAGCTCGTCGATGGCCTGCAGAACCCGGTCCTTGGTCCGCTGCGACACCCGGTCGGGGTAGTTCAGGACATTGGACACCGTGCCCACCGCTACGCGGGCATGGTTCGCAACATCCTTGATGCTGGCTGACCGTGACATGTTTCTCCAAGCTCTCTCGTGCGGGGCGGCGTGTGTAAACGCCCGGATCACACCCCCGCGCCAATTGTCCTTGCCCGGGGCGCGTTCCCTTGCGAGCGAAACGGCCTTCCCGGAGAAAGGGTTTTCGTCCAATGACAATTGCTTGACACCTACTCGACTTCAAGAGTACTTTGAATCGTAACAATGAAACGATTCAAAGAATCCGAATTTCAGGAGAGCCGCAGATGAGGGTGTGTTTCCGCTCCTCGGTCCAACCCGGACTGATCGATGAGTACAAGCGCAGGCACGCCGCCGTCTGGCCGGAGATGCTGAAGGCACTCCAGGATGCGGGCTGGCACAACTATTCGCTGTTCCTGGGCACTGACGGGCTGCTGGTGGGCTACGTGGAATGCGACGACTTCGACGCCGTGAGGGCGCGGATGGCGCTCACCGACGTCAATGCCCGCTGGCAGGCGGAGATGGCCACTCTTTTTGACAACCCGGACAACACGGACCAGGCCCCCGACGAAGGGTTCCTGGTCCTCGAAGAAGTCTTCAATCTAGACGATCAGCTTGCGGCGGCGGAGTCCGCGGCACGCTGAGTCACCCAAGGCTCCAGCAGCGGGGCCGCAGCACCACCACCCCATACCGCAGCAACACAAGAGACCGGAAATAACCAACATGAATGACGTAGCAACGGCGCTGGGCAGGCTGGAAGAGCTTGCCATCGAAGTCCCCTCCTGGGCCTATGGCAACTCGGGCACCCGCTTCAAGGTGTTCGGCACACCGGGCACCCCGCGGACCGTGCAGGAGAAGATCGCGGACGCCGCGAAGGTGCACGAGCTGACGGGCCTGGCTCCCACCGTTGCACTGCACATTCCGTGGGACAAGGTGGATGACTACGCCGCCCTGCGTGAGTACGCGGCGGGCCTGGGCGTGGGCCTTGGCACCATCAACTCGAACACGTTCCAGGATGACGAGTACAAGTTCGGTTCCCTGACGTCCTCGAACGATGCAGTGCGCCGGCGCGCCATCGACCACCACCTCGAGTGCCTGGAGATCATGCATGCCACGGGCTCGAGCGATCTGAAGATCTGGCTGGCGGACGGCACCAACTACCCGGGCCAGGACGACATGCGGGGCAGACAGGACCGGCTCGCCGAGTCGCTGCAGGAGATCTACGCCGCCCTGGGCGAGGACCAGCGCCTGGTGCTGGAGTACAAGTTCTTCGAACCGGCTTTTTACCACACCGATGTTCCGGACTGGGGCACGTCCTACGCGCAGACCCTGGCGCTGGGGGAGAAGGCGTTTGTCTGCCTGGACACCGGCCACCACGCGCCGGGCACCAACATCGAGTTCATCGTCATGCAGCTGCTCCGCCTGGGCAAGCTGGGTTCCTTTGACTTCAACTCGCGCTTCTACGCGGATGACGACCTGATCGTCGGTGCGGCGGACCCGTTCCAGCTGTTCCGGATCATGCACGAGGTGATCCGCGGCGGCGGGTTCGGGAAAGAGTCCGGCGTGGCGCTCATGCTGGACCAGTGCCACAACCTGGAAGAGAAGATCCCGGGCCAGATCCGCTCCGTGCTCAACGTCCAGGAAATGACCGCGCGTGCCCTGCTGATCGACACCGCCGCGTTGGGCGAAGCCCAGCGTGCCGGCGATGTCCTGGCCGCCAACGCGGTGTTCAACGACGCCTTCTACACCGACGTCCGGCCCGTCCTGGCCGACTGGCGTGAATCCCGCGGCCTGCCCGCGGACCCGCTGGCAGCCTTCAAAGCCAGCGGCTACCAGAAACAGATCAACGAAGACCGCGTGGGCGGTCACCAGGCCGGATGGGGCGCATAAGAGCATGAGCAGCACGAACAAGACTGTTGAAGACCTGATTGCCCGTTCCAACCGCGTGGGTGCGGACAAGCGGAACACCAACTTCGCCGGCGGCAACACCTCCGCGAAGGGCACGGAGAAGGACCCGGTCACGGGCGAGGACGTCCAGCTGCTCTGGGTGAAAGGCTCCGGCGGGGACCTCGGAACCCTCAAAGCCGAAAACCTGGCCGTGCTCCGCCTGGACCGGCTGAACGCCCTGAAGAATGTCTACCCCGGGGTGGACCGCGAAGACGAAATGGTGGCCGCTTTTGATTACTGCCTGCACGGCAAGGGCGGCGCTGCGCCGTCGATCGACACCGCGATGCACGGGCTGGTGGACGCCGCGCACGTGGACCACCTGCACCCGGATTCCGGCATCGCGATCGCCACGGCCGTGGACGGGGAGGCACTGACCACCAAGATCTTCGGTGACAAGGTGGTCTGGGTTCCCTGGCGCCGCCCCGGTTTCCAGCTGGGCCTCGACATCGCCGCGATCAAGGACGCCAACCCGCAGGCCGTCGGCACCATCCTGGGCGGCCACGGCATCACCGCCTGGGGCGCCACGTCCGAAGAGGCCGAGGCCAACTCGCTCTGGATCATCGACCAGGCCGAGTCTTACATCAAAGAAAACGGCCGCACGCAGCCGTTCGGCCCCAAGCTCCCCGGCTACGGTGCCCTCCCGGAGGCGGAGCGCCGTGCCAAGGCCGCCGCGCTGGCGCCGGTGATCCGCGGGCTGGCGTCCACGGACAAACCGCAGCTGGGGCACTTCAGTGATGACGCCGTCGTCCTTGATTTCCTGGAAGCCGCCGAACACCCCCGGCTCGGTGCCCTGGGCACGTCCTGCCCGGACCACTTCCTGCGCACCAAGGTCAAGCCGCTGATCCTGGACCTGCCCGCCGACGCCTCGATCGAGGACTCGATTGCCCGGCTGCAGGAGCTCCACGCGGACTACCGCGAGGACTACCAGGCCTACTACAGCCGGCACGCAACCCCGGAGAGCCCCGCCCTGCGCGGTGCGGACCCGGCCATCGTGCTGGTCCCGGGCGTGGGCATGTTCTCCTTCGGCGCGAACAAGCAGACCGCCCGCGTCGCCGGGGAGTTCTACCTCAACGCGATCAACGTGATGCGCGGCGCCGAGGCGATCTCCACCTACGCCCCGATCGAGGAATCCGAGAAGTTCCGGATCGAATACTGGGCACTGGAAGAAGCCAAGCTCGCGCGGCTGCCCAAGCCCAAGTCCCACGCCACCCGCATCGCCCTGGTGACCGGCGCGGCGTCGGGCATCGGCAAGGCCATCGCCACCCGCCTCGCCGCGGAAGGCGCCTGCGTCGTGATTGCCGACCTGAACCTGGAGAACGCGCAGGCCGTCGCCGCCGAACTCGGCGGACCGGACGTGGCCATCGGCGTGCAGGCCGACGTCACCAACGAAGCCCAGATCGCCGCGGCCATCCAGGATGCGGTGCTGGCATTCGGCGGCGTGGACCTGGTGGTCAACAACGCCGGGCTGTCCATCTCCAAGCCGCTGCTGGAAACCACCGAGAAGGACTGGGACCTGCAGCACAACGTCATGGCCAAGGGCTCCTTCCTGGTGGCCAAGGCCGCAGCGAAGGTCATGATCGATCAGGACATGGGCGGGGACATCATCTACATCTCCTCGAAGAACTCCGTGTTCGCCGGCCCGAACAACATCGCCTACTCCGCGACCAAGGCAGACCAGGCCCACCAGGTCCGGCTCCTCGCGGCTGAACTGGGCGAATACGGCATCCGCGTCAACGGCATCAACCCCGACGGCGTGGTCCGCGGCTCCGGGATCTTCGCCGGCGGCTGGGGCGCCAAACGCGCCGCGGTGTACGGGGTGGACGAGCAGGAACTGGGCAAGTACTACGCCCAGCGCACCCTGCTCAAGCGCGAGGTCCTGCCCGAGCACGTGGCCAACGCCGCCGCCGTGCTCACCAGCGCCGAACTGTCCCACACCACCGGCCTCCACATCCCCGTGGACGCCGGCGTGGCCGCAGCCTTCCTGCGATGAGCAGCACCCCAACACCCGGTGTCGACGGCGGCGTGGTCGCCGGCAGTGTATTCGCCGCTGTCGATATCGGCGCCTCCTCGGGCCGGGTCATCCTCGGCCGGGTGGCACCCGGCGTTGCCGGTGGTGAAGGCAAAGCGTCGCTGGAAACGGTCCACCGCTTTCCGAACGGTGTGGTGGAGTCCGACGGCGGCCTGCGCTGGGATTTCGACGCACTGTTCGCCGAGGTGCTCACGGGGCTCGCTGCCGCGGCCCGCGTTGCCGCCGAGCGCGGCGAAACGATCAGCAGCATCGGGATCGACACGTGGGCGGTGGACTACGGGCTGGTGGACGCTGCCGGGAACCTCATCGCGCAGCCGTTCAGCTATCGCGATGACCGCAGCCGCGCCGCCGTCGCCCGCGTCCACCAAAAACTGGACCCGGCCCGGCTCTACGCCACCACAGGCCTGCAGTTCCTGCAGTTCAACACCCTCTACCAGCTGGCAACCGAAAAGGACCTGGACGGGCTGCAGGCCCTGCTCATCCCGGACCTGATCGCCTTCCTGCTCACCGGAGAGCGCCGCACCGAAGCCACCAACGCCTCCACCACCGGCCTCTTCGACGCTGTTGCGGGGGAGTGGGCCACCGAGTTCCTGGCCGCCCTGGGCCTGCCGAAGAAGCTGTTCCCGCCGCTGATCCAGCCCGGCGAATCAGTCGGCACCCTGCTGCCCGGCATCGCCGCCCGGACCGGCCTGGCCGAGGTCACGAAAGTAGTGGCCGTCGGCTCGCATGACACCGCATCCGCCGTCGCCGCCGTCCCGGCCGAACACGGGAACTTCGCCTACATCTCCTCGGGAACCTGGTCGCTTGTCGGGGTCGAGCTGAAGAAGCCCGTGCTCACCGAGGCGAGCCGGCAGGCGAACTTCACCAACGAACGCGGCGTGGACGGCACCATCCGGTATCTCCGCAACGTCGGCGGGCTCTGGCTGCTCAGCGAATGCCAGCGCGCGTGGGCGCAGCAGGGTTACACGGCCACGCTGGCGGACCTGCTGGCCGGCGCCGCGGCGCTGCCGTTGGGCGGACCCCAGATCAACGCGGACGATCCCTACTTCATCGCCCCGGACAACATGCCCGAACGGATCCGCGCGGCCGTCCGCAACACCGGCTCGGTCCTTACGGACAGCCCCGCCGCGATCACCCGCTGCATCCTGGACAGCCTCGCTGCCGGGTACGCCCGGACCATCGCCGACGCCGAACGCCTCGCCGACGTGCGCGTCGACGTGGTGCACATTGTCGGCGGCGGCTCGCAGAACCGGCTCCTGTGCCAGCTCACTGCCGACGCCACCGGAAAACGCGTCATCGCCGGACCGGTCGAGGCCACCGCACTGGGCAACGTGCTGGTCCAGGCCCGGGCGGCAGGCGTGGTGTCGGGCGGCCTCGGCGAGCTGCGGGCCCTGGTGCGTGGCTCCCAGCCGTTGGAAAGCTTCCCGGCTGCGCAACGTGGCGTCGTGACGGTTGAATCCGCCGTGTCCGCCTGAGAAGATGCAACATCCTACGTATTGGCCGCTTCATAGAACCGGAATTCCATGCCACTTTTCGACCTACCGCTTGAGCAGCTCCGAAACTACACCTCCGGCGTCACCGCGCCGGTGGATCTCGATGCCTTCTGGGACCGCACCGTCAGCGAAGCCCGGGCATACCCGCTGGGCGCTGTGTTCGAGCCCGTGGACAACTACCTCACGGTAGTAGACACGTTCGATGTCACGTTCGCGGGATTCGGCGGTTCCCCGGTGAAGGGCTGGCTGCACCTGCCGGCGAACCGCCCGGCGGACGAGCCGCTTCCCGTCGTGGTGCAGTATGCGGGCTATTCCGGCGGACGCGGGCTGTCCAACCAGGACACCAAGTGGGCGCAGGCGGGCTACGCGCACTTCATCATGGACACGCGCGGGCAGGGCTACGGCGGACTCCTGGGGCACACCGCAGACCCGCACCCATCCGCCGGGGACGTGGCGCATGCAGGGCTGATGACCCGCGGCGCCGGAAGCCGTGAGGATTACTACTACCGCCGGGTCTATGTGGATGCCTTCCGCGCGGTGGAAGCGGCGCAGGCGCATCCCGCCGTCGACGCCTCCCGGGTTGTGGTTGCGGGTGTCAGCCAGGGCGGCGGCATCACCATTGCCGTGGCCGGGCTTGCGGCCGGAAGGCTCGACGGCGTCGTCGCCGCGCTGCCGGACGTGCCGTTCCTGCAGGACTTCCCCCGCGCCATCGACATCACGCCCCGCGGACCCTATCCGGAAATCGCAGCCTTCCTGGCCCGCCACCGTGACCGGTACGAGTCGGTCCTCGCCGTGCTGAACTACTTCGACGGCGTCAACCTGGGCCGGGCGGCCACGGTGCCGGCGCTGTTCTCGGCCGCGCAGGCGGACGACATCTGCCCGCCGTCGACCGTTTTTGCCAGCTTCAACGCCTACGGAACGGGCGCTGGCAGCGGGGCGCCGGCCAAGGACATCGAGGTGTACCGGTTCAACAACCATGAGGGCGGCCAGGAGCACCAGTGGAACCGCCAGCTGGAGTACCTGCGCAAGCTGCTGGGGTAGCGCTTCCCTCCCAACTAGGTAGCAGCAGATGTCGTTTTGGCGGCTCAAAACGACACCTGCTGCTACCTAGTTGGGCCGGGCTAGTTGGGCCGGGCGAGAGGGGTGCGGTGTGTTGCGCGGAGTTTTGTGACGCCCCGGTTTGCGGCCGGTTGCTTCCGGGGTTATGGTCTTGGCTATGACTAACCGTTGGTATGCGTATTTTTCGTTGGCTCTGGAGGGGCCCGCGTCTAACTGACACGCATCCAACTTTCCTTCAGAGCCAACAGGGCAGAGATCATTCTCTGCCCTTCGCCATTTCTCCGGCGGGTTCTGATCTGGGCCCGCTCCGCACCTTCCGGAACAGGACCCCGCACCCATGAGCACCACAGCAGCCACCGAAACACAGCCTTCCAAGTCCACCTCAAACCTGCGCGTCAGCGAATTCCAGGCGCTTCCGTCACCCCAGGACATGATCGCGGAACTTCCGCTGGACGCCCGGGTTGCTGACGTCGTCGAACGCGGCCGGGATGAAGTCCGGGCCATCATGGACGGCGTGGACGACCGCCTGCTGGTGATCGTGGGCCCCTGCTCCATCCATGACCCCAAAGCCGGCCTGGAATACGCCCGCAGGCTGGTGAGCCAGGCCGAGAAGCACAAGGAAGACCTGCTGATCGTGATGCGGACCTACTTCGAGAAGCCCCGCACCACGGTGGGCTGGAAGGGCCTCATCAACGATCCGCACCTGGACGGCAGCCACGACATCGCCACCGGCCTGCGGGCAGCCCGCCGGTTCCTGAAGCAGGTCACCTCGCTGGGCCTCCCCACGGCCACGGAATTCCTGGAACCCATCAGCCCGCAGTACATGGCCGACCTCGTGTCCTGGGGCGCCATCGGTGCGCGCACCACGGAAAGCCAGATCCACCGCCAGCTGGCGTCAGGGCTGTCGATGCCCATCGGGTTCAAGAACGGGACCGACGGCGACCTCCAGGTTGCGGTGGATGCCTGCAGCGCCTCAGCGGCCTCCCAGGCGTTCCTGGGGATCGACGGCGACGGCCGGGCGGCGCTGGTGGCCACGGCCGGCAACCCGGACACCCACGTGATCCTCCGCGGCGGCCGCAAGGGCCCCAACTACTCCGCGGCCGACGTCGAAGCCGCGTCCGCCAAGCTGGCGGCCAAGCAGCTCAACCCCAGGCTCATTGTGGACGCCAGCCACGCCAACAGCGGCAAGAGCCACCACCGCCAGGCCGAGGTGGCCCTGGAAATCGGCGCCCAGCTGGAAGACGGCGGAGCGGCAGCCGCGGCGATTGCCGGCGTCATGCTGGAGAGCTTCCTGGTGGGCGGCGCGCAGAACCTCGACGTGGCCGAGCACGCCGCAGGCACCGACGAACTGGTCTACGGCCAGAGCGTGACGGATGCCTGCATGGAGTGGGATGTCACGGCGTCGGTACTGGGCCAGCTGGCATCGTCGGCCCGCAAGCGCCGCGGCGCCGGCCAGGGCTGAAAGTCCCTGGCGGTTCAGCGAAACTGGTTACTGAAAATGACTTTCACAATGGCACCATCAGCCACTAGAGTAACTAGCACAGGGTAGGTTGATGGCTCAGCATCGGCACACCGCAATGGGGTTTCAATGGGGTTGCCTTTATCAGCTGTTAACAAAGGAATAAGGGAAATGTCCGCAGAGTCGAACTTCTCGAACGCTCAGTTCCTGACTGTGGCCGAAGTGGCCGAGCTCATGCGCGTTTCCAAAATGACCGTGTACCGCCTTGTTCATTCCGGAGAGATGCCGGCCGTCCGGTTCGGCCGCTCCTTCCGGGTGCCCGAGACCGCCGTCGAACAGTACGTCAAAGGTGCTGTCGTGGAAGGCCAAACGGACACCGCCTAACCTCCGCAGCGGCCGCAACCAAGGGGTGCGGTCTGGCGGGCGGTCAGTGGGAGCGCCGGATAAGCGGTACCCTGTTAGGGAACGTTTTTCGTTATTGTAAGAATCTGTTTGTTGTTTAGTCTGTTGCCTAGTCCACGGACCTCTTCCATCAGACAGGTACTCCATCTAGTTTGTAAGGAACTTTCGTGGGTTCAGTTATTAAGAAGCGTCGCAAGCGTATGGCCAAGAAGAAGCACCGCAAGTTGCTTCGTAAGACCCGCCACCAGCGCCGTAACAAGAAGTAGAGATACTTCCTACAGCGTGAGATGCCCGTTGCCTTTGGCAGCGGGCATTTTTCTTTGCTTGGTTCCCCGGCAACAGCGCTTCGCCGTCGCTTAGACACGCCCGAAAGGCGCTCCGACGGTCGCTGGGCGACCTGTGTCGCGCGTTCGGTCGCGATGCGCTCCTACGCGAAGCACTGTGGCCGATTGAGGCTCCGGAAGCTCAGCGGGCAGGCCACTCGTGTGGTGAGAGTTAAACCGTGGGTCCGCGGAAGCGGGTGAAACCCCGCCAGAGGCCGTAGGCGGCGCCGCCGACAGTCGCGGCTTTCAGCCCGAGCGTTGCGGCGCGGCGCCCGGAGCGGAAGTCGTACACCGGCCAGTTGTTGTCCCGGGCGTGGCGGCGGAGCCGGGCGTCGGGATTGATGGCCACGGGATGGCCCACCATGCTCAGCAGCGGAATGTCATTGTGTGAGTCGCTGTAGGCCCAGCAGCGCTTGAGGTCCAGGTCCTCGGCGTCCGCGATGCCCTGGACGGCCACGGCCTTGGCCTGGCCGTGCAGGATGTCGCCCACCAGCCGGCCGGTGTAGGCCCCGTCCATGACTTCACCGACGGTTCCCAGGGCGCCGGTCAGGCCCAGCCGGGTGGAAATCACGGTGGCCACCTCGATGGGGGTCGCCGTCACCAGCCACACCATGCGCCCCACCCGGAGGTGCTGCTGGGCCAGGGCTTTGGTGCCGGGCCAGATCCTGGACTCAATCATTTCGTCGAAGACTTCTTCGCCGAGGGCTTTGATGTCCTCCACGGTGATGCCGGCTGCAAGGGTCAGGGCCGAGTCCCGGACCGCGTGGACGTCATCCATGTTCTCGCCGCGGAGAATGAACTTGAACTGCTTCCACGCCATGCCTGCTGCCTGCGGCAGGGTGAAGGCGCCGCGCTGGTGCATTTTTCGGGCCACGTGGAAGAGGCTGGCGCCCTTCATGAGCGTGTTGTCGACGTCGAAGAAGGCGGCCTCGCCGTGCTGCAGCGCACCGGCCGGCTGCCGGACTACGGCGACATACTTCTCCTCGGGCATGACTTGAGTCTAGTCAATGGTCGAGTCCGCGCTGTCGCGGCCTCGCAGACGAGTCCATGCTGATGGGTGCACACAGATGCGCGCCCCCGTCGCAGCGGGGCGGCAGCCCGGGCTACGGTTAAGGCATGGCAAAACCCGACGTCGTCCTGATCACCAAAGCTGACTGCCACCTCTGCGAGGCGGCGCGCGACGCCGTCGGACGGGTCACAGCGGCACTGGGACTTGAGTGGACGGAACAACTGGTGGACAACCAGCCGGAGCTGCGCGAGCGTTACGCCGAAGAGATCCCCGTTGTCCTGGTGGACGGTATCCAGCGGGACTTCTGGAAGATCGACGAAACCCGCCTCGAGCGGATACTACGCCAGGCTGTGGCCAAATAGCCGCGACGACTTCTGCTTTGTTGGCAGCGCGGAGGGGGCTCTAGAGTGGACTCACAACGCGACGCAATGGAGCAGATAGTGACTTCGCTGGATTCATCCCCCGAGGCTGTCCACGGGGATAGCGGAACTGCGGCCAAGCAGATTCCGCCCGCGGCCGTGGCCCGGCTGACCATCTATTTGCGCGCCCTCACCACCATGCTGGCCGAAGGGATCGAACGCGTCTCGTCCGAGTCCCTGGCCGAAGCCTCCGGCGTCAGCTCGTCCACCCTCCGCAAGGACCTCTCGCACGTCGGGTCCTACGGCACCCGCGGTGTCGGCTACGAAGTGCAGTACCTCAGCCGCAACATCTCGGCCGCACTCGGGCTCACCCGGGACTGGAAAGTGGCAATCGTGGGCGCCGGTAACCTCGGCAAGGCCCTGGCGCGGTACGGCGGCTTCGAATCACGGGGCTTCGACGTCGTGGCCATTTTTGACGCCGACCAGATGGTGGTGGGCAACGAGGTGGGCTGGCTGCGCGTCAGCGACGTCGCGGACCTGGAGCCTGTCCTCCAGCGGACCGGTGCCAACATGGTGGTGCTCGCCCTGCCGGCCGCCGTGGCCCAGGGTGTGTGTGACCGCGTCATCGCCGCCGGCGTGCGAAGCATCCTCAGTTTTGCGCCCGTGATGCTCCAGGTGCCGCCGGGCGTGAACCTGCGCAAGGTGGACATGGCCACCGAGCTGCAGATCCTGGCCTACCACGCCCAGCGGATCCAGAACCCCGACGACGGCGAGTAATCCCGCCGTCGAGAAGTGCCGCCGCTAGCGCCCGTAGGGGTAGCCCGGCTGCCCGTACGGGCCGGCGTACGGCTGGTACTTCCGGAAGTACGGCGCCGACCCGGGCAGGTACAGGAGCACGATCGCCGCGGCCCCGGCCAGGATGGACGGCGTCCCGAGTCCCATCTGCAGAACGCCCAGCAGGGAGAAGGCCGCGAAAATGGTACCCAGGACACGGGCCCAGTTGCGGCCCTTCCGGACGTTGAATGCCACCAGCGCGTACAGCAGCACGCCGACGGCGGCAATCAGCACCACCATTCCCACAATGACGCCCTTCACGGCCTCGAAATCCACGTCCGCTCCGCTGGTTGCCAGCCTGGCATCGAACTGGCTGCGCATGGCGGGGTCGTCAATGGAACCTATCGAGAGGAACACTGAGCCCACCCAAAGCGCGCAGGCGACGATCAGCAGCCAGAACGAGAGGTTGACCAGCGGGGGAGCGGCGGTGCCCGAGCTTCCCTGCTGCGGCAGTTCGGAGGGGTAGGCGAAGTACTGCGGCTTCCCGGACTGCTGCGGCTGCGCATACTGCGCCTGGCCGAACTGCTGCTGGGGCTGGCCGTACTGGGGCGCCTGGCCGTACTGCGGGGCCTGCGCGTACTGCGGCGGATGCGCAAAGGCGGACGGACCCTGCCCGTACTGCGGTGCCGGCTGGCCGTAGGAACCGCCGCTTGGATCGCTGGGATACGACGGCGGGACGGGCGGAGTGCTCATTAGTGATCCTTTGTGAGTCGGTTACTCAGTAATAGACACCGGGATCAGCCACCTCACCTGCCCCCAGCGTGATTTTGGTAACACGGTACCGTGCGGAAGGGCATTCTGGGCATAGTTTGCGGCTCAATTTCCGCTCAAGAGCTTGCCGGCCAAACGCAGAGGGCGCGGACTCCGGAGGCCCGCGACTGATTTCGCCGGTGCCTTCCAAAGTCCACGCCCTCCGGCTGTGGAACTGTGGTGCTGTGGAACTGTGATGCTGTTGAACGTGGTGCTGCGGGGTGAGTTAGCGTCCGTAGGGGTTGCCCGGCTGGGCGTACGGGCCGCCGAACGGCTGCTGCTTCTGGAAGTACGGCGCTGATGCCGGCAGGTAGAGCATCACAATGGCTGCGATCCCGAGCAGTACCGCGATGGAGCCGACGCTGAGCGGAAGCAGGCTGAAGATCGAGAGTGCGGCAAATACGGTGCCCAGGATGCGCGCCCAGTTCTTGCCCTTGCGCACGTTGAAGGCGACCAGGGCGTAGAGCCCGGCACCGATCAGGCCCATCACAACCATGGTTCCGATGACCACGCCCTTGATTGATTCAAAATCGATGTCTGCGCCGCCTGCCCGCATCTGCTCCTCGAAGGTGCTCCGCATGGCGGGATCATCCAGCGCGGGAATGGCGACCAGCAGGGAGATGAGCCAGAGGGCGCCCGCAGCAATGATCATCCAGAACGCGTTGTTGACCATCTTCGGAACCCCGGCGGCTCCGGGACCCTGCGGCTGTTCGGACGGGTACTGGGCATAGGGGGACTGGCCGTACTGCTGCGGCGCCTGGCCGAACGGCTGCTGGCCGTACTGGGGAGCGGCCGGGGGCTGCTGTCCGTACTGGGGCTGTCCGTACTGCGGAGCGGCCGGTGGCTGCTGTCCGTACTGGGGTGCGTTCTGGCCGTACTGGGGAGCGCCCGGCGGCGTGTTTTGGCCGTACTGCGGAGCGGCCGGGGGCTGCTGTCCGTACTGGGGTGCGGCAGGTGACTGCGGCGCGTTCTGCCCGTACTGGGGAGCGTCGGGGCCAGGCTTGCCGTTCTCGGGTTCGTTCGGGGTGGCTGGAGGCGTGCTCATAGTTGGTCCTTCGCGGGTCGACTACTGACAAAACGGGTACCGGGATCAGTGACGGTTCCCCTGCCCCCAGCATGGTTTGGTTCCACCGTACCCCGCTGCGGTGGCCCGATGGATCATTCCGCAGAGGTATTCTGGCCGGCCCGGTTCAGCAGCCGGATTAAGCACAGCACCCCGCTCCGTCTCGGGGACGGAGCGGGGTGCTGTTGGTGCAGAACTACGAAGCGAAGAACTAGGCTGCCGGAGCGATGAACGCGAGCTCAAGGTTGATGGCAACCTTGTCGCTGACCAGCACGCCGCCGGCTTCGAGGACGGCGTTCCAGGTCAGGCCGAAGTCCTTGCGGCTGATGGTGGTTTCGGCGGTGAGGCCGGCGCGGGTGTTGCCGAACGGATCCACAGCCACCCCGTGGAGCTCGGTTTCGAGCGCCACCGGGCGGGTGACGCCCTTGATGGTGAGATCGCCCTGGAGCTCGTAGGCGTCGCCCTTGGGAACGATCGCGTTGGAGACGAAGGAGATTTCCGGGAACTTCTCGACGTCGAAGAAATCTTCGCCGCGGACGTGGCCGTCGCGGTTGACGTCGCCCGAGTCAAAGCTGGCGGTCTGGATGGTGGCGTTGACCTTGGAGTCGGCAACGTCCTGGGCGAGGTCCAGCGTGGCTGCGGCGTCGGTGAACTGGCCGCGGACCTTGCTGATGCCTGCGTGGCGCACCGTGAAGCCGATTTCGCTGTGCGAGTTGTCGAGGGTCCAGGTGCCGGTGGTGATGTTGGCGGGCAGTGCCATGGTGTTGCTCCTTGTGATCTGTGATGGAAGTTCTCTTGCGGAAGGACATCTGATCGCCAGCCGAAACTTCTTTGCTTGAAGTCTCAACTAACTGCTTCACCCAGTATAAACATGCATATGCATCTTTTATTCCAACTCCGGGGAACATTTCTCCAAACTTCTCAGTTCTACTTCCTGTAGAAGATTTCAGATCACCCGACATCTTTGAGAAACTGGTAAACATGCCCCAAGCCACTGTTCATCTCCTTCGCCATGGCGAGGTCCACAATCCGGACGGAATCCTCTACGGACGGCTGCCGGAATTCCACCTCTCCGAACTCGGGCAGCAGATGGCCAAGACGCTCGCCGTGCACTTCAGCGACCGCGTGGCCGACGGGGCGAACATTGTGCATCTCGTGGCCTCGCCGCTGACCCGCGCCCAGGAAACGGCCCTGCCCATCTCCGAAGCGCTGAACCTTGAAATCCACACCGAGGCGCGCATCATCGAGGCCGGCAACCACTTCGAAGGGCTCCGGGTCAACAAGGCCGAGCTCCTCAAGCCCAAGCACTGGCCGCACCTGCGCAACCCGTTCATCCCGTCCTGGGGTGAGCCCTACAAAGCCCAGGCCGCACGCGTCATCGCCGCAGTCCAGGACGCGCGCCTCCGTGCCATCGAGCTGGGCGGAGACCACGCGGAAGCCATCCTGGTCAGCCACCAGCTCCCCATCTGGTCCACCCGGCTGAGCGCCGAGGGCAAGCCCCTCTGGCACGATCCGCGCAAGCGCGAATGCACCCTCACGTCCATCACGTCGCTGGTTTTCGACGACGACGGCACCCTCCTGCGCGTGGAATACAGCGAGCCCGCTGCCGCACTCCTGCCCGGCGCCTCGAACACCCCGGGAGCCTGAGCGTGTCCCGATTCAAGTTCACCGCGGCGGCCGGCGCCCGCGACGTGACCACCGCAGCCTCCCGCCGCAGTGTGCTGGCCGCCGGCGGCCTGGGGCTGGCCGCGCTCACGCTGGGGCTTTCCGCGTGTGCCCAGGAAGACGCCCTGGCCAAGCAGGCCAAGGCCGGGGACAACAAGAACTACGTTGCCGGTGACGGGTCTGTGACCGAGTTCGCTGCTGCCGACCGCAAATCCGCCGTCAGCATCAAGGGAACCCTCTTTGACGGCACCACCGTGGAGCCGGCGGACTTCGTCGGAAAAGTCACCGTGCTCAACTTCTGGTTCGCTGCCTGTGCGCCGTGCCGCGTCGAAGCGCCGTCGCTCGAGGCCCTTCACCAGGAGTTCAAGCCGCAGGGAGTGCAGTTCTACGGCGTCAACCTCCGCGATGAAAAGGCCGCAGCCGAGGCGTTCGACAAGACGTTCAACCTGACCTACCCGAGCTTCCACGACAAGGACGGCGGCGTGCTCCTGGCCGTGTCCGGGCTGGTTCCTCCGGGTGCCGTGCCCACCACGCTGGTGCTCGACAAGCAGGGCCGGGTGGCCTCCCGTGTCCTCGGGGAAATCCAAAAGGGCACGCTCAAGGCCCTCATCGCCGCCGCCGTGGCAGAGTAACGGCGGCGCCCCCACGTGAACAGCTCCTTCGCCGAAGCCATCCTGAACGGTTCCCTGCTGCTTGCCATCCCGGTGGCTCTGCTCGCCGGATTCGTGTCCTTCCTCTCACCGTGCGTCCTGCCCCTGGTGCCGGGATACCTGGGCTATGTGACCGGGCTGACCGGCGTGGACCTGGAGAAGCAGAAGCGCGGCCGCATGCTGGCCGGAATCGGCCTGTTCGTGCTCGGCTTCTCGGTGATTTTCGTCCTGCTCGGCGGGGCGTTCGGCCAGCTGGGTTCGATGATCAGCGGCGGCCAGAATGCCTGGATCACCCAGGTGCTGGGTGTTCTGGTGATCATCATGGGCGTCGTGTTCATGGGCGGTTTCAGCTGGCTGCAGCGGGATGCCAAAATCCATGCCAAGCCGCCGGCCGGACTGTGGGGCGCGCCGTTGCTGGGGATCACCTTCGGCCTCGGATGGGCTCCGTGCATCGGGCCCACCTACTCCGCCGTCCAGCTGCTGAGCATGTCCGGCGGGTCCTCGGCCGCCAAGGGCGCGTTCCTGGCCTTCGTCTATAGCCTCGGGCTGGGCATCCCGTTCCTGCTGATTGCCCTGGCCGTGCGCCGGGGCGTCGGCGTGATGTCCTTCTTCCGCAAGCACCGGCTCGCCATCCAGCGGATCGGCGGGGGAATCCTGGTGGTCCTCGGCCTGCTGATGGCCAGCGGTGTGTGGGGGGCTTGGGTGTCCGGGCTGCAGTACTGGTTCCAAACCGATGTGAAATTGCCGATCTGATGAGCGAGCGAGTGAACGAAAAGAAGAAGCCTGCACCCGCAGACAATGCTGCAGCGAACCCCGTGGCCAAGGCCAAGGCGGAAGCCGCCATGCCGGCCCTGGGGTTCACCGGCATGCTGCGCTGGGCCTGGACCCAGCTGACCAGCATGCGCACCGCGTTGTTCCTGCTCCTGCTGCTGGCCGTTGCGGCCGTGCCCGGATCGCTGTTCCCGCAGCGCCCCGCGAACCCCTCAATCGTCACCCAGTACATTGCGGACCACCCGGACTACGGCAAGATCCTGGACTCGCTCCAGCTCTACGACGTGTACTCCTCCGCGTGGTTCTCCGCCATCTACATCCTGCTGTTCATCTCCCTGATCGGCTGCGTGGTTCCCCGCGCGATCGCCCACTACAAGGCGATGCGCTCCCAGCCCCCGCGCACCCCGGCCAGGCTCTCCCGCCTGCCCGAGTACGGCACGCTGGTGATCCCCGCGGACGCCGGGATCCCGGCGTCGGCCGCTATTGCGGACGCTGCCGCGAAGCTGAAGAAACGCGGTTACCGCGTTGATGTCAGGGACGACGACGGCGCGCGGCCCTCTTTGGGGGCCGAGCGCGGCTTCCTGAAGGAAGTGGGAAACCTGGTGTTCCACACGTCGCTGATCGGCGTGCTGGTCTCCGTGGCGGCCGGCGGCCTGTTCGGGTACAGCGGGCAGCGGATCCTGGTGGAGGGCGACACGTTCGTAAACACCCTGGTGGGCTACGACCAGTTCACCCCGGGCACCAACTTCCAGAGCAGCCAGCTCCAGCCCTACTCCATCCAGCTGGATAAGTTCCAGATCACCTTCGACCGTGAATCGAAAGGCAAGTTCGGCCAGCCCATCGACTTCAAGGCGGACGTGACCACCCGGGAAACACCGGATGCGCCGGCCGAGAAGCAGGTGCTGAAGGTTAACGACCCCGTCAGCCTGGGCGGCACCAGCATCTACCTCACCGGCAACGGCTACGCCCCCGTAGTGACCATCCGCGACGGCGCCGGCAACGTCGCCATGCAGGGGCCGGTGGTGGCCAAGCTGCAGGGGGACAACTACTACTCCTCCGTGGTCATCAAGGTCCCGGACGCCAAGCCGGACCAGCTCGGGTTCGCCGGGTTCTTCCTGCCCACCGCCTTCGTCACCGAGGAAGGCGTGTCCTTCAGCGGGGACCCGGAGCTGATCAACCCGCAGCTCACGCTGAACTCGTACTTCGGCGACCTCGGACTAAACGCGGGCTCCCCGCAGAACGTCTTCGAGCTCGACGTGAAGAAGCTGACGCCGCTCAACGCCCGGAACCTCGACGCCGGCGGCATCACCCTGGCGCCCGGGACCACGTATACGCTCCCGGACGGCAAGGGAACCATCAGCTTCGACGGCGTGAAGCGCTACATCGGCGTGGACATCCACCACAACCCGGGCCAGCTCTACGCCCTGATCTTCGCCCTTCTGGCGGTGGCCGGACTGGTGACCTCCCTGTACGTGAACCGCCGGCGCGTCTGGGTCCGCACGGGTACGCACCCGGACGGCCGCACCATGGTGGAGTACGGTCTCCTGGCCCGCGGCGAAGACCACCGCCTGGCGGCGGAGGCGGAGATTATCCGCGGACTGCTGACGGAGGAATGGGGCCTGGACTCACGGACGGCTTCACAGACAGCTCCCAGCGGGCCGGAGGATAATGGCCCCGCGGAGAGTGTCCCCAGCGGTGCCTCCGGGGATGCCGCCACGGAATCCCGCCCGGAAGACTTTATCCAGTCAACAGCCGGCTCATCCGAGTCGAAGAAGGACCAGTAATGCTCGCCATCAACGAAACCATGGGCCAGTACAGCGAGCTCTTTATGCTGCTGGCCGCCGGAACGTACACGGTTGCCTTTATCGCCTTCGCCTGGGACCTGGCCAAGAGCAGCAAGGCCCTCCTCGCCGTGGACCTCAAAGCTGCGGCCGCAGCCGAGGCGTCCGCGGCAGCGACGTCCAAAGTTCCGGTGGGTGCCGGCGTCGGCGCCGGCGCCGCCGTTGACCGCGCCGATTCGGACGTCAGCGGGCCGGCAGGCCGCGCCGAGCGGCCGTCGTCGGCCACCGGACGCGCCTCCAATGGTGCCGTGGCAGGCGCCGGGCAGACGGCCGACGCCGGCATGCGCTACGCCGCCGAACGCCGCGTTCCCGCCCGCGTTGCTGTTGCCCTGACCGTGCTGGGCGCCGTGATCCACGGAGCCGGCGTGGTCACCCGCGCCTTCGGTGCGGGCCGGGTGCCGTGGGGCAACATGTACGAGTTCCTCACCACCGGCGCCTTCGTGGCCGTCGCTGTCTTCCTGCTGGTCCTGATCCGGCGCGACCTGCGGTTCCTGGGCACCTTCGTGGTCGGCCTGGCGATCATCATGCTCGTGGCCGCCTCCGTGGCCTACTGGACCCCCGTGGGGCACCTGGTGCCGGCGCTGCAGAGCTACTGGCTGGTGATCCACGTGTCCATCGCGGTGCTGTCCTCGGCACTGTTCACGCTGACGTTCGCCATGTCCGCGTTGCAGCTGGTGCAGGCGCACCGGCAAAAGACCATCGCGTCCGGCGGCGCGGACAAGCTGGGCTTCATGCGCCTGGTGCCTTCGGCGCTGAGCCTGGAAAACCTGTCCTACCGCATCAACGCCATCGCCTTCGTCGGCTGGACCTTCACCCTCATGTTCGGCGCCATCTGGGCCGAGAAAGCCTGGGGCCGCTTCTGGGGCTGGGACACCAAGGAAGTCTGGACGTTCGTGATCTGGGTGGTTTACGCCGGCTACCTGCACGCCCGCGCCACGCGCGGCTGGACCGGCACCCGGGCCGCGTGGCTGTCGATTGTGGGCTACCTCTGCGTGGTCTTCAACTTCACCATCGTGAACCAGTTCTTCAACGGCCTGCACTCCTACTCGGGTCTGTAGCCAGGCCGCCGGCCCGGACGACCGGCCCCGGACTCGACTACTGCGCCGGACTATTCGCGCCGGAGTATCTGTGCCGGACTATCCGCGCCGGGATGCCAGGACGGCCATGAGGGCAGCAGCCGCTGCGACGCCGGCCATGGCGTAGGTCATGCCCGTGTAGGAACCGAGCCAAACCGCCGCCGCCGGGCCGGCAGCGGGGGCGACGGCGGTGACTGCTGTGAGCGGTGCGGCGAAGGTCCCCTGCAAGGTGCCGAGGTTCCGCGCTCCCCACCGGTCGGCGACGACAGTGGCCTGCAGCAGGGTGTGGCAGCCGCGGACAGCGCCGGCCAGGCTGCCCGCTGCGATCAGGGCAGGCAGGGGTCCCGGCAGGACGGCAAGCAGCAGGACCGCGCCGGCGGCAGTGCCGGTGATGGCAGGCAGCCGCGTCCGGACCGGAATGAAGCCGAAGAGCAGCCGGCCTCCGACCTGGCCTGCGCCCACGAGCCCGAGTCCTAGCGCGGCTACGGCGTAGCTGGCGCCCTTTTCCATCAGCAGGGGAATGATATTCAGGGTCACGGCGTAGAGGCCGAGGCACAGCAACGCCATCAGGCCCTGCAGCCGGAGGAATTCAGGGCTGCGGCGGAGGGCGCGCACGCCATTCCGGTCCAGGGCTCCCGTGCCCCGTCGAGGGTCAGCATTCCAGGTTTTGTTGAGATAGCGGGCGTGCAGCGGCACAGTGATCAGTCCCAGCAGCCCGGCCAGGACCAGGAAGGCCGCCCGCCAGCCGATGTTGCTGCACAGAGCGGCCGTGAGCGGAGCGAAGATGGTGGAGGCGAACCCGGCTGCGAGGGTCAGGATGGTCAGTGGCCGGACCCGCCCGGCGCCGTACCAGCGGGTGATCACGGTGAAGGCCGGCTGGTACAGGACCGCTGCCTGCGCCGTGCCGGCCAGCAGCCAGGCAGCGGCGAACAGCGGCAGGACGGGTGCCAGGGCCACCAGGGCCAGGGCGGCGACCCCGACTAGCGAGCCGCCGATCATCAGGGTGCGGGGGCCGGTGCTGTCCAGGGCGCGGCCGACGAGGATGCCGGCGCCGGCGGATACGAGGAGCCCGGCCGAAAACGCTCCGATGACCAGCGCCGGCTCCCAGCCGGTGTCCTCCGTGAGCGGCAGGACGGCGGCTGGCAGGGCGTAGTAGAGGATGCCCCAGCCGGTGGTCTGGGTGATGCACAGGGCGGCAAGGCCGCCGCGGGGTGCACCTTCCGCCACCAGGGCCGGGGCGTCGGCCGGGGCGGGCATGCTAGTCCCCGGTCAGCTCCGCATACAGCTTCCGGACGCGGGCATTGATGTCGTCCCGGACCAGGCGCATGCGTTCCATGCCTTCGATGCCGCGCTCGGAAGGTTCGTCCGTTTGCCAGACCTCGAACCGGGTGCCTTCGCGGGGTTCGAGTTTTGCTTCGGTGCCAAGGACGATGACGGCGTCCACGGCAGCCAGGACTTCATCGGTGACCGGTTTGGGGTGTTCGCCGGTGATGTCGATCCCGAGTTCGGCCAGCGACTCCACGGACTGCGGGTTCAGTGACTTCCCCGGTTTGGTGCCGGCGGAGTAGACGGCGACGCTCCCGCCGGCCAGCTGTTTCATCAGTCCGGCGGCGAGCTGGGACTTGCCCCCGTTCTTGCTGCAGACGAAGAGGACCGCCGGGGTCTTTGGTGTGCTGCTGGGTTCCTGGGTCATAGGGGTGAGGTTTCCTTCGTGGGCGGTGATGCTTGCGGGGTCGGGGCGGGGCTTAGTTGATGCCGGAGCGGCCGTGGGTCAGGCCGGTGGGGAAGCCCACCAGGACTGGTTCCGGAGCCGCGCAGCAGCCGGACTCCGCCGAGTCCGCGGCGGCTGCTGCGGCGGGGACGTCGCAGCTGGTGCCGGCGTCGGAGGAGCAGACGCCGGTCTCCGGGAGTTCGAGCTGGACGGTGTCGGAGGCTTCGCGGTCCCCGGCGAGGGCTGCCACCACTGAGCGGACCTGTTCGTAGCCGGTGGCCAGCAGGAAGGTGGGGGCCCGGCCGTAGGACTTCATGCCGACGATGTAGAAGTCCTTGTCCGGGTGCGCCAGGAGCCTGGCGCCGTGCGGGGGAACAGTACCGCAGGAGTGGAATTCGGGGTCGATCAGGGGGCCAAGCTGGCGCGGAGCCTCCACGGCGGGGTCCAGTTCGAGCCGGAGTTCGCGCAGGATATCCAGGTCCGGCCGGAACCCGGTGCAGGGCACCACGATGTCGGCGTCCAGCGTGCGCCCGTCAACGGCTGCCACGGTGACGTGCGAGTCCAGGGACTTGAAGGAGGAAATGCCGAAGCCGGTGTGCAGTTCGATGGTGCCGGCCTCGACCAGTCGGCGGAGCCTGCTCCCAAGCTGGCCTCGGGCGGGCAGCCCGTCGGCGTCGCCGCCACCGTAGACCTTCTCCGCGGAGGCGCCGCGGACGGCCCACAGGATCCGGGTGTCGGGTTCGTTCTTGGCCAGGTCCGCGAGGCTGATGAGCGTGTTGGCGGCGGAGTGCCCTGCTCCGACCACCAGGACTCGGCGCCCGGCGAAGGATGCGCGGTCCCGTCCGGTGACGTCGGGAAGCGGCGAGGAGATCCTGTCCGCGGCGGTCTCTTCGCCGATGGCGGGCAGGCCTGAGGTGCCGAGCGGATTGCGGATGGACCACGTGCCGGAAGCGTCAATGACGGCGGCCACGGCGTGGTCGCGGACTTCCCCGCCCGCACCTTCCACCCGCACCACGAACGGTGTGGTGTCCCGGTTCCGGGTGTGGGTCTTGTCCATCCCGGACCGGGTTACCGCAACCACCCGGGCACCGTTCTCCAGCCGGGAAGCGATGGCCGGGAGCGCGGCGAGCGGTGCGAGGTAATCATCGATCAGCTCGCCGCCGTAGGGGAGGGCCGTGGGCCGGGGCGATTCCCAGCCGGAGGCTTCGAGCAGGCGGACGGCGGCGGCGTCGAGGTTGAACCGCCATGGGGAGAACAGCCGGATGTGGCGCCATTGCTCAATGGCGGCTCCCGCCGTCGGGCCAGCCTCGAAGATCAGCGGCTCCAGGCCGCGTTCCAGGAGATGGGCGGCGGCGGCCAGGCCCACGGGGCCGGCGCCGATCACGGCAACGGGAAGGTTCGTCGTCGAATCCAAGGTGTCCTCTTTCATCAGTTCGTGTGGCGGTTCGCGGCCCAACTAGGTAGCAGTAGATGTCGTTTTGAGGGCTCATAACGACATCTGCTGCTACCTAGTTGGGCAAGCAAGGCGGAAGGTGGAAGGTGTCGGGCGGGGAGGGCGGCTAGCAGCAGTCCTGATCCGTGCAGGATTCGTCCTCGCAGCAGCCGTTGTCGGTGCAGCATCCGGTGTCCATTCAGCTCACCTCCTTCCCGTTGAGAAGCTCTGTTCAGTGAATTCCTAGGCGTGGGTGGGTTCCTCGACCAAGGCCGTTGCAATGCTGTCCGCATCATCCAGGGCGGCCAGGTACCGCTCCGCATCCAGGGCGGCGGCGCAGCCGGTCCCGGCGGCGGTGATGGCCTGGCGGTAGCGGTGGTCCACGGCGTCGCCGCAGGCGAAGACACCCGTCAGGTTGGTGACCGTGGTGGGGGAGTCCACCTTGATGTAACCCTCGGCGTCGAGCTCAACCTGGCCATCGACGAGTTCCGTCCGCGGCACGTGTCCGATCGCCACGAAGATGCCCGTGGCGGCCTGCTCGCGGGTTTCCCCGGTCCGGGTGTCCGTGAGGGTGACACCGGTGACTTTGGGGTCGCCATGGATGGCGGTCACGGCGGAGTGCCAGGCGAAGCTGATCTTGGGGTTGTCCTTGGCGCGCTGGGCCATGATGCGGGAGGCGCGGAGTTCACCCTTGCGGACCACCACGGTAACGGTCCGGGCGAAGCGGGTCAGGAACGTGGCTTCCTCCATGGCTGAGTCCCCGCCGCCGACGACGACGATGTCCTGGTCGCGGAAGAAGAAGCCGTCGCAGGTGGCGCACCAGGAGACGCCGTGGCCGCTGAGTTTCTTCTCCTCGGGAAGGCCGAGTTCCTTGTAGGCGGAGCCGGTGGCGAGGATGACGGCGGGCGCCTCATAGATGTCTCCCGCGCCCGTGACCACACGCTTGAGGTGCCCGGCCAGCGTCACCTCAGTGACGTCGTCGAACATCACCTGGGCGCCGAACCGCTGCGCCTGCTCCTGCAGGCCGTCCATGAGCTCCGGGCCCTGGATGCCGGACGGGAAACCCGGGAAGTTCTCCACCTCGGTGGTGTTCATCAGGGCGCCGCCGGCCGTTACCGATCCGGCCAGGACCAGGGGCTTCAGGCCCGCGCGGGCGGCGTAGATCGCTGCGGTGTAGCCGGCGGGGCCGGACCCGATGATGATCAGCTGTTCGGTGCTCGCTTCGGCGGTCATGTGGTCTCCTGGGTAGTGGTTCGAAGGCGCTGTGCCCCAGCGCCGCGTAAACAAGTGCAACAAGGACGGGGCCTTCAATCAAGGGCCCGACGGCGCCGCGGCGCCCTGATGCAACCGGTAAGAGATAAATTGATGAAGATCGATATAGAGAGTATCCCCACCTATATCGATGAATGTCAATCTATGTGCATAATGGGTCTATGAACTCCCTGCAGATCGTCGAAGCCCCCGTGGACGCCTCATGCTGCGTCCCGTCGGTAAAGCCGGCGCTGAGTGCTGACGAGGCCCAGCAGCGGGCCCTGGTCTTCAAGGCGCTAGCCGACCCGAACAGGTTGCGGCTGCTGTCCATCGTCAAGGCCGGCGACTCGGGTGAGTCCTGCGTCTGCGACCTCACGGAACCGCTGGACCTGGGCCAGCCCACCGTGTCCCACCACTTGAAAGTGCTGGTGGAGGCCGGGCTGCTGCACCGCGAAAAGCGCGGCACCTGGGCTTATTACTCCCTGGTTCCGGGCGCACTGGAACAGACGGCCGGACTCCTCGAGAGCCTGTGAACCCGCAGCCTGCTCCAGGCCTCACGATCCGTGCCATGACGGACGCTGACTGGCCGGAGGTCCGGCGGATCTACCGCGAGGGCATTGAGACCGGTCACGCCACCTTTGAATCGGAGCCGCCGGACTGGAAACGGTTCAATACCTCACGGCTGCTTCCGCACCGGCTGGTGTGCGAGACGCCGGAGGGTCGAATCCTTGGCTGGGCGGCAGTCTCCGCGGTGTCATCGCGCCCGGCCTACGCCGGGGTGGTGGAGCACTCCGTCTATGTGGCTGCGGACGCCCGCGGACGTGGCGTGGGAGCGCTGCTGCTCCAGGCGCTGGCGGACTCCACCGAGGGCGGCGGGATCTGGACGATCCAGGCCAGTGTCTTTCCCGAAAACGACGCCAGCCTCAGGCTCCATCTCGCCAACGGTTACACCGTTGTGGGACGACGGCGGCGCATCGCCCTTATGACCCATGGCCCCTGTGCCGGGCAATGGCGCGACACCGTGCTGATCGAGCGGCGCTCGGCCGTCGTCTAGCCGTACTCGGTCGTCTAGCCGTACTCGGTCGTCTAGCCCTACGTGACCTCGAAAGGCGTTACTTGACCTCGTCGGTGCCGTGCGCGTCGGTCTCGGGGTGGTGTGATTCCTCGGTGTGCTTGTCGCCCCGATGGGTGCCGTTCGGCTTCCCCTTGCCCTCGGCGCCGCCGGCAGGGCTGCCATTGACCTTGCGTTCCTTGGCCTGGAGTTCATCCTTGAGCTTTTTCAGGCGGTCCGCTTCGGCCTGGTTCCGACGGCGGATTTCCAGGTTGCGCAGGAAGTCGGGGTCGTCATCCGGCGCTGTGGTGCGGGCGTAGGACTGCGGGGCGGGGCGGCTTCCACGCGGCCGGCCGATGATGAACCAAAGTGCCGCTCCCACCACGGGGAGGACAACCATCACCACGATCCAGGCCGTCTTGGAAATACCCCTGGTGAGGTGCTTGTCAGTCCGGATCACGTCCACGAGGCCATAGACGAATATGGCAAGAACGGCAACGGCGACCAATACACGGGGCATACCACCAGTCTAGCGTCCGGGCGCCGGGCGGCGGACGGCTAAACTTGGACTGTGGCCTTTATGAAATACTCCCTGATCCGTCTGGCACTGTTTGTGCCGCTGTTCGTGCTGTTCAGCTTCCTTCAAATCGGAATCCTGCTCGCCGCGGTGTGCGCCGGCCTCATCGCTTTCGCGATCAGCTACCTTTTCTTCCAGAAGCAGCGCGACGCCGCCACGGCCACCCTGCATGAGCGGTTCTCCGGCCGGGCCAAGCCCATCCGGACCGCCGGTGAGGTGGAAGACGCCGACGCCGAGGACACCCTGGTGGATGCCAACCCGGACATCACCGTCCGCTCAGAAATTCCCCGCACCGAAGTTCCCCGCAAGGACGCTTAGGTCCGCTTAGCGGCACCGATGCTTAGAAGCACCGACGCCCGGCGGCGCCGGCGCTTAGAGCCCGTGGCTTAGCACGAGGCCCAGCGAGAACAGCACGCTGTAACCCAGGTTGATCATGCCCGTCTGCTTCAGGACCGGGATCAGGCTCTTGCGCTTCCGGCCGTTGATCATCAGCCAAGAGGGCATCAGGCTGGCCGGGATCAGCAGCAGCACGATGAGCATCCACGGGCGCGACGGTGCCAGGACGATCACCAGCAGGATGGCCACGGCGAGCATCAGCACGTAGCTTTCGCGGGCGTGCTTGTCACCCAGCCGCACGGCCAGTGTCTTCTTGCCCGCCTGCATGTCCGTGGGGATGTCCCGGACATTGTTCGCCATCAGGAGCGCGCACGCGATCAGCCCGGTGCCGATTGCGCCGATGATGGCCGGCAGGCTGATCTCCCCCGCCTGCGTGTAGGTGGTGCCAAGGGTGGCCACCAGGCCGAAGAACACAAACACGAACACGTCGCCCAGGCCCATGTAGCCGTACGGGTTCTTGCCGCCGGTGTACCCCCAGGCCGCCAGGACGCAGCCGAGACCCACCAGGATCAGCCACCACGCCTGCGTGATGAGCACCAGCACCAGGCCGAACAGCATCGCCAGCCCGAACGCGGCGAACGCGGCGCGCTTCACCATCTCCGGCTTCGCAGCGCCGGAGCCCACCAGGCGGAGCGGGCCCACGCGGTCCTCGTCCGTGCCCCGGATGCCGTCCGAGTAGTCGTTGGCGTAGTTCACGCCCACCTGCAGCAGCAGGGCCACCAGCGCGGCCAGGATGGCGTTGACGGGCTTGAACGCGTCCATCTCGAAGGCCGCGGCAGTGCCGATCAGGACCGGTGCGATGGCAGCCGGCAGGGTGCGCGGTCGGGCGCCTTGGATCCATTGTGCGGCTGTAGCCACGGTCAGTACTCCGATTGGTTCGTTGTTCGGTTCAGCTTGGGAAGAGCTTTTCTATTTTCCCTGATGCAGGGCGTCCAGCAGAACGGTCATGCCGAGGCGGTCCGGTTTGCCGTTGGGCAGCATCATGAGTTCCCCGGCAGCCAGGACGGTTTTGGGCGCCAGGACGCCCAGTGCATCGTGGCGCCGCGCGGTGAAGCCTTCGATGCCGGCGGGCGTGGCGTCGTCCACGGCGACGTAGGCCGCCACCGCCTGGCCCCATTCCGCCGACGGGACGCCGGCCACAAAGGCCGCCAGCACGCCGTCGAGCTTTTCCAGCTCGGCCTGCACGTGCGTGGCGGACACCTTGACGCCTCCGGTGATGATGACGTCGTCGGCGCGGCCCAGCACCGTGAGCTTGCCGGTGGCGTCGATGGAGCCGAGGTCGCTGGTGCGGTACCAGCGGACGCCGTCCTCCTCGAAGAAGGCGTCGGCGGTGAGGGCGGGGTCGCCGATGTAGCCGGCGGCGAGGGTGGCGCCGCCCAGCAGGATCCGGCCGTCCCCGTCCACGCGGGCGAGTACGTCCTCGAGCGGGAAGCCGTCGTAGACGCAGCCGCCGCAGGTTTCCGCGGAACCGTAGGTGGTGATCACCCGCGCGCCGGCGTCGCGGGCCGCGGCAAGCAGTTCGGGCGACGCGGGGCCGCCGCCGAGCAGGATTCCGTTGAAGCGCCGGAGGGCGGCCAGCGTTTCAGCGGACGGGGCGTCCAGCAGCCGCTGCAGCTGCGTGGGCACCAGGGAGGTGAAGCGGATCTTGTCCGTGAGCTCCTGGGCGGCCGCGGTGAAGGCCTCCGGCGTGAAGCCGCCGGAGAGGTCCATGGCCCACGGCCGCGTGCCGGCGAAGAGGGAGCGCACCAGGACCTGTAGCCCGGCCACGTACTGCACGGGGAGGGCCAGCAGCCACTGGCCCTCCCCCTTGAGTGCGAAGGCGGTGGCCACGGAGGACGCCGCTAGGGCCTCCACCGTGAGGACCGTTGCCTTGGGTGTACCGGTGGAACCCGAGGTCCGCACCACCACGGCGGCGTCCTCGAAACCCGGCGTTTCCACGGCGGAGACCACCAGGTTGCCGTCGGCGTCGGCGGAAAGCTCGACGGCGGGGCCCTCGCCGTGGAGGGCGTCAGCCAGCGCCTTGAGTGCAGGCTCGATGTTCGGAAGCTGGGAGGTCACAGGGGCTGCCTTCGTCAGTGGGGCGGGCTTTAGAAGTAGTACGGGAACTGGGACCAGTCGGGGTCCCGCTTCTCGAGGAAGGCTTCCTTGCCTTCCACGGCCTCGTCCGTCATGTAGGCCAGCCGGGTGGCTTCGCCGGCGAAGACCTGCTGCCCGGCCAGGCCGTCGTCGGCCAGGTTGAAGGCGAACTTGAGCATGCGGATGGCCTGCGGCGACTGCCGCGCGATGTCCGCCGCGTATTCCAGAGCGACTTCCTCGAGGCGTTCGTGGTCCACGGCCTCGTTGACTGCGCCCATCCGGACCATGTCCTCGGCAGAGTATTCGCGGGCCAGGAAGAAGATCTCGCGGGCGGCCTTTTGGCCGATCTGGCGGGCCAGCAGCGCGGAGCCGTACCCGGCGTCGAAGCTTCCCACGGTGGCGTCCGTCTGCTTGAACTTGCCGTACTGGCGGGAGGCGATGGTGAGGTCCGAGACGACGTGCAGCGAGTGCCCGCCGCCGGCGGCCCAGCCGTTGACGACGGCGATGACCACCTTGGGCATGGTGCGCATGAGCCGCTGGACTTCCAGGATGTGCAGCCTGCCGGCGCGGGCGGGATCGATGGTCTCCTTGGTTTCGCCGTCTGCTGCGTTCTGTACTACGTACCGATACCCGTCCCTGCCCCGGATGCGCTGGTCTCCGCCGGAGCAGAACGAGTGCCCACCGTCCTTGGGCGAGGGCCCGTTGCCGGTCAGCAGCACGGTGGCCACGTTGGGGGTCATGCGGGCGTGGTCCATGGCCCGGTAGAGCTCGTCCACGGTGCCCGGGCGGAAGGCGTTGCGGACCTCCGGGCGGTTGAAGGCGATGCGGACCGTGGGCAGGTCCCGCAGCACCGCGCCGTCCGAATCCCGCTCCACCTGCCGGTGGTAGGTCATGTCCTGGAAGTCGTCGAAGCCGGCCACGGTGCGCCACCGGGAGGGGTCAAAGACGTCGGATACCTTGGCTGGAAATACGTTGCTCACAGACCGAGTCTAGTAATCGCCTCAGCTGATGCAGAACTCGTTGCCTTCGGGGTCCGCCATGGTGTGCCATTCGTGCGGCCCCTGGCTGGCCGTCCAGAGGAACGTTGCGCCGCGTGCCTCCAGCTCTTTGCGCACCTCATCCTTGTCCCTGCCGTCCAAGCGGACATCCCAGTGCACCCGGTTCTTGACGGTCTTTCCCTCGGGCGCGGTCTGGAACAGCAGCCGCCGTTCCGGAGCCTTGGCATCGATCTCTTCCGCCGGCCGGATGGCGGCCCCGGCCTCCCAGACCAGCTTGCCCTTGTGGGTTTTGGTCTCGGCTTCGGTGGCGTACCCCTGCTCGATCATGGACCGGATGAAGCCCTCGTCCTGCGGCTCCACGGCCCAGTCCAGGGTGTCCGCCCACCAGTCGGCAAGCTCGTGCGGGTTTTTGCAGTCGATGACGATCTGAATGTTGAGTCCCATTACCCAAAAGTACGACGGCGGCGCGCGCGGCGGTAGGGGGGCGGACGGGTCCTAGGGCTGGACCTGCTGCAGCTGCTCCATCAGTTCGGGCGGGATGGCGTAGATGAACACCACTGCCAGCAGGTTCTTGGCGGCGTGCACGAAGTAGCTGAACATCAGGTTTTTCCCGGTCCACACGTACACGAACACCAGCGTGGCGCCCATGGCGAGGTACGGCATCAGCACGGGCAGGGTCAGCGTTTCCTGGCCCACGATGTGCAGGGCGGCGAAGAGGAAGGTGGACAGGACGCAGCACACCCAGATGTTGACGCGCCGGCTCAGCTTGCCGATCAGCAGGTGGCGGAAGATGTACTCCTCCACGAACGGGCCCACAATCACCAGCAGGGGCACGATCAGCCACGGCGATACCTGCTGCACGAGTGCCTGCACGTTGGCCTGGTTGGCGGAGCCCTGCACGGGTCCGGTCAGGGCCACCAGGATGGCGGTCAGGATCAGCATGGCCACCACTGCCACCGGGATCATGATGAGCGTGAACCACGGACGAGTGGCCAGCACGCGGAGGTCGCGGGAGGCGACGCGGCGGGCGGCGGCGACGGCCAGGATTCCCACGCCGCCGTAGAACAGCAGGTTCACCGAGTACACGGCCACGGTGGGGTCCGGGGACAGTTGCAGCAGCAACGGCTGCAGCAGCGGTCCGGCAACCGCAAAGAGCGCGGCGACGGCCACGTAGAGCCCCACGGTGGTGTAGTCGAGCGCGGAAAAACGGTAGAGCTCCGGTCGTGGCGCCGGGGAATTGCGGACAGCTGTTCCCATGTGTCCAGCCTAGCTGGCCAATGACTGCCGGCGTTGCAGCGGAGTTAGGGCGCCCGGTAGAATGTTCGGTATGCCTAAATTTCTGTTTCGGTGCGCCAAAGTAGTCCGCCGAACCGGTTTCCTCCGCTCTGCCGGAGCCGCCGTCGTCGCCGCTTTCCTCTTCCTGTCCCTGGCCGCCTGCGGGGGTGCCGCTCCCGGCCAGGGCCCCGGCGATGAGAAGCCCGTGGTGCTCACCACCTTCACCGTGCTGGCCGACGTCGCCCAGAACGTGGCAGGGGACAAGCTGCAGGTCGAATCCATCACCAAGGCCGGCGCCGAAATCCACGGCTACGAGCCCACGCCCGGCGACATCCGCAAGGCCTCGAAGGCGGACCTGATCCTGGACAACGGCCTGAACCTGGAAGCGTGGTTTGCCCAGTTCGTCGAGGGCCTGGACGTCCCGCATGCCGTGGTGAGCGAGGGCGTGAAGGTGATGTCCATCAGCGAGGACTCTTACCAGGGCAAGCCGAACCCGCACGCGTGGATGTCGCCCGTGAACGTGCAGATCTACGTGGACAACATGGTGAAGGCGTTCTCTAAGCTCGATCCGGACAATGCCGCCACGTTCGAGGCGAACGGTGCGGCCTACAAGGCCAAACTGCAGGCCGTGAAGGACGAGATGGTGCAGAAGCTCGCCACCGTCCCCGCGGCACAGCGTGCCCTGGTGACCTGCGAAGGCGCCTTCTCCTACCTGACCCGCGACGCCGGCCTCAAGGAGGTCTACATCTGGGCAGTCAACGCCGAACAGCAGGCCACGCCGCAGCAGATCGCCCGGGCCATCGAATTCGTCAAGGCCAACAAAGTCCCGGCCGTCTTCTGCGAATCCACGGTGTCCGACGCCCCCATGCGCCAGGTGGTGGGAGCCACGGGTGCAAAATTCGGCGGCGTGCTCTACGTTGACTCGCTGTCCGAGGCGGACGGCCCCGTGCCCACGTACCTGGACCTCATCCGGCACGACTCCAAACTCATCACCGAAGCACTGGTTAGTGCCCCGGCGGGTGCAGGATCATGAGCACTCCGGCCATCCTCGTTGAAAACGTCACCGTCCACTACGGCGAAGTCCTGGCGCTGGACGCGGCATCGCTCAGCCTGGACACCGCCCGGATCTGCGGCCTGATCGGCATGAACGGCTCCGGCAAGTCCACGCTGTTCAAGGTGATCATGGGAATGATCAAGCCCGACGCCGGCCGCGTGCTGATCCATGGCCAGTCACCGGCCAAGGCGCGCAAGGAGGGGGGAATCGGCTACGTCCCGCAGAGCGAGGACGTGGACTGGCAGTTCCCGCTGTCCGTCCGCGACGTGGTGATGATGGGCCGCTACGGGCACCAGGGCTTCACCCGCCGCCCCTCCAAGGCTGACCGCGCCGCCGTCGACCTCGCCCTGGACCGGGTGGAACTGTCCGAGTTCGCGAACCGGCAGATCGGCCAGCTGTCCGGCGGCCAGAAGAAGCGCGCGTTCGTGGCCCGGGGCATCGCCCAAGGTGCCACGATGATGCTCCTGGACGAGCCGTTCGCCGGCGTGGACAAGCGCTCCGAAGCCACCATCACCCGCCTGCTGCGGGAACTCGCCTCGGACGGCTGCACCATCCTCATCTCCACGCACGACCTCCACGCCCTGCCGCAGCTGTGCGACGAAGCCGTGCTGCTGATGCGCAAGGTCCTGATGCACGGCCCGCCCGAGGTGGTCCTGCAGCCCGAACACCTGGCCATGGCCTTCGGCCTGGACGTCCTCAACCGGGACCTTCCGGAGCAGGAAACTGCCAACCAGCGCCGCCTTTCCAAGCAACAGGACTGGAGCTAAGCCATGGACCTCTTCGACATCGTGCTGGAGCCATTGAGCTACGACTTCATGGTGCGCGCCATCATCACCACGGCGCTCGCCGCCGTGGTCTGCGCCGTCCTGAGCTGCTGGCTCGTGCTGATCGGCTGGTCGCTCATGGGCGACGCCGTTTCCCACGCCGTGCTGCCCGGCGTCGTGCTTGCCTACATCGTCGGCGCGCCGTTCGCCCTGGGGGCGCTGGTGTTCGCACTGATCGCCGTCACCCTGATCGGGGTGGTCCGGAACACCAGCCGGGTGAAGGAGGACGCGGCGATCGGCATCGTGTTCACCTCGCTGTTCGCCCTGGGCCTGGTGCTCATCTCCGTCACGCCCAGCCAGACCGACCTCAACCACATCATCTTCGGCAACCTGCTGGGCGTCAGCATCCCGGACCTCATCCAGGTGCTGGTGCTGGGTGTGGTGGCGTTCGCCATCCTGATCCTCAAGCGGCGCGACCTCACGCTGTACGCCTTCGACCCCGTGCACGCCCACGCCATCGGGCTGTCGCCCAAGCGGCTGGGGGCACTGCTGCTGGGCCTGCTCGCGCTGACCTCCGTGGTGGCCCTGCAGACGGTCGGGGTGGTGCTGGTGGTGGCCATGCTGATCATCCCCGGGGCCACGGCGTACCTGCTCACCGACCGGTTCTCCCGCATGCTGGTGATCGCCCCGGTGGTCTCCGCAGTGTGCTCCATCGCCGGCATCTACCTGAGCTACTACCTGGACACCGCCTCCGGCGCCATGGTGGTGCTCACCCAGGGTGTGGTGTTCGCCGCCGTCTACCTGTTCAGCCCCCGCCAGGGGCTGATCGGCACCCGGCTGGCGAAGGCCCGCCGCAGGAAGGCAGTGGCGCTCGCCGCGTGAAGCGTACGACGGCGGCGCTTGACGCCGGGGGTCCGGCCGGGCAGGCTGGAGCGATGAAGTCCTAACCAGCAGCGCCCATTTCCCGGACCCCGTTAGGACTTCCCTTGACTGAACACCTTTCCCTGACCGGCGTCACCCATGGCTACGGTGACCGCCAGCTTTTTGCTGCCGTCGACCTCACGATTGGCGCCGGCGAGCACGTGGCCGTCGTCGGCGAAAACGGAGCCGGCAAATCAACCCTGCTGCGCATCCTGGCCGGTCTAGAGCCGCCGAACGAAGGCACGGCCGCCAGCCACGGACGCATCGGGTACCTCGCCCAGACCACCGGCCTGCCGGCGTCCTTCACGGTGGGCAACGCCATCGATGAGGCGCTGGCCTCACTCCGCGCCGTCGAGGCCGAGCTGGACCGCCTGGAATCCGGCCTGGCCGATGCGGACGAGGAGCAACTGGAGCGCTACGGCAACCTGCAGACCGAATACCAGCTCCGCGAAGGCTACGCGGCGGAGTCGCGCGTGGAAGCGGCACTGGACCGGCTGGGCCTGGGCGGACTGGACCGGCAGCGGACGCTGGGTTCGCTCTCCGGCGGGGAGCAGCACCGGGTGGCGCTGGCCTGCGTGCTGGCTGACCCCGCGGACATCCTTCTGCTGGACGAGCCCACCAACCATTTGGACACGAGCGGCACTGCCTGGCTCGAGGCGCGGCTGGCCGCCCACCGGGGGACCGTCGTCGTGGTTTCCCATGACCGGGCGCTGCTGCGCAAGGTGGCCGTTTCCGTCATCGAAGTGGACGCCGAACGGGGCGCCGTCAACCGCTACGGGAACGGTTACGAAGGGTACCTGCGGGAGAAGGCGGCCGAGCGTGAACGCTGGGTGCAGCAGTACCGCGGCTGGCTCGATGCCATGGCCGCAGAACGCCTGCAGGCGGACACCGTGGCCGGGAAGATGGGCTACGCCCGCCGGCGCGACGGCGACAAGATGGGCTTCGACTTCAAGGCCGGCACCTGGCAGCAGGCAGCCAGCAGCAAGGTCCGCAACGCCCAGGAGCGGCTCCGCCGGCTCGAGGCCAACCCGGTGGACCGTCCGCCGGTTCCCCTGAAGCTGGCGGTGGACCTGCAGGGCGGGTCCGACGGCGCTGCCCTGGATGCCCCCGCCCTGGAGGCCCGCGGCGTGGAAGTTCACGGCCGGCTCGAACGGACCGATTTCCGGGTGGAGGCCGGCCAGAAGATCCTGATCACGGGTCCCAACGGCGCCGGTAAATCCACGCTGCTGTCCGTCCTTGCGGGAACACTGGAACCCGATGCAGGCACGGTGGTGCGGCACGGCCGGATCGGCTACCTGCAGCAGGAACTGGAGCCGCCGCAACGCCCGGGGCAGCGGCTGCTCCCGGCCTTCGTCTCCGGCCTGGGCGGGAACATCGACGAACATGCGGAGGCTCTGCTGCGGCTGGGCCTCTTCCGGACCACCGAATTCCACGTGCCCGTGGGCAGCCTGTCCGCCGGGCAGCAGCGCAGGCTCGCCCTGGCCCGGCTGCTGCTGGGCGGCTTCGGCACGATGCTCGTGGACGAACCCACCAACCACCTGGCGCCCGTCCTGGTGGAGCAGCTGGAAACGGCCCTTTCGGAATTCGGCGGAACGCTGATCATGGTGAGCCACGACCGCGCGCTGGGGGAGTGGTTCAGCAAATGCGCCGCACGGGAAGGCACCGGCGGGAGCTGGCTCCGGTACGCCATGCGGGACGGCGCGCTCGTCTAGCTTCGCGTCGTTGGCGGGGCGCGGAAGCAGCCCGGAAAACGGTGAGGTTTGCGTTAAGGGATCGTTACGCCGCACGCGCCGGGCCGAAACAACTGCGGAGCAGGATGGAAGGGAGTCAGTGATTCCCACGCTCAAGTAGCACCCGCGCGCTCAGCCGCCGGGCCTACCCAGCCGGCCGAAAGGATCCCTCCCGTGATCACCAAGAACCTTTTCCTGCAGGGCGTTTTCCCCTTCGAAGGAGCGGGCCTCGACAAGCCCGCCCCCATCCACCGGGAGCTTGCCCACTTCGTTCCGGACGGAATCATCAACCAGACCCTCTACTTCCGGGGCGGGAACTCCAGTTCCGAGCTGATCACCGTGGTCCTGATGCGCGACGGCGTGCCCATGCGGTATTTCCCCATCGGCGCCAAGAGCGACGTCCACGTGCCGCTCCGCGTTGTGGAGGACATCGAGGGCGGCTCGGTGATTGAGGTGTTCCTGCTGGCGGCCGAGGGCGTGGCGGGCTTCGTGGTGATTGACCTGGGCATGGTGGAACACTGATGACCGCCGTCACAGACAAGACGCAGCCCACGTCCCAGCACAAAGGACAGCACAACGCCCAGCACAGGTTGCCCGGCCCTGTTCCCGCGTCGAAGGGCAAGCGGCCGCCCGGAACACGGGACGCCCGCCGTCGGCTGGTGGTGATCGGCAACGGCATGGCCGGTGCCCGGGCCGTGGAGGAAATCCTTGCCCGCGGCGGCGCCGAGCAGTTCACCATCACCATGTTCGGCGACGAGCCCTACGGCAACTACAACCGGATCATGCTCAGCCACGTCCTCTCCGGCGAGGAAAGCGACGCGGACATCTTCCTGAACTCCCTGCACTGGTACCAGGACAACAACATCACGCTGCACGCCGGGGTGCGGGTGGAACGGATCGACCGGTTCACCAAATACGTCTTCGCCAACAACGGCCACGTAGTCCCGTATGACGTGCTGATCATCGCTACCGGCAGCCAGTCGTTCATGCCGCCCATGGACGGCCTGTACACCCCCAGCGGCTCCATCAAGCCCGGGGTCTTCACGTTCCGCACCATCGACGACACCCGCAACATGGTGAAGCACGCGCAGGACGAAGGCCATCCCTCGGACAGGCGACGCAGTGCCGTGGTGGTCGGCGGCGGCCTGCTGGGGCTCGAAGCCGCGCGCGGGCTCCAAAGCCACGGCATCGACGTGGACGTGGTGCACTCCGGCGGGCACCTCATGAACGCCCAGATGGGGCCCGACGGCGGCGCGATCCTGCGCCGGAGCGTCGAAGCGCTCGGGATCCGGGTGCATACCGGCAGCCGCACCACCGCGGTCCTGGGCGCGGACAAGGTCACCGGCGTCCGGCTGCGGGACCGGCCGGACATCGACTGCGACATGGTGGTGGTGGCCGCCGGAATCCGCCCGAACGTGGATGTCGCCGTCCTCAGCGGACTGCATGTGGAACGCGCCATCGTGGTGGACGACCAGCTGCGCGTGGTGGACGAGGACGACATCTATGCCGTGGGCGAATGCGTCCAGCACCGCGGCGAGGTCTACGGCCTGGTGGCCCCTCTCTGGGAGCAGGCCGTGGTGCTCGCCAACCACGTCACGGGCGCGGACTCTGCCGCGGCCTACCTTGGCTCCCGGATCGCCACGAAACTCAAGGTTGCCGGCGTCGAGGTCGCTTCCATGGGCCTGCAGGGCCCGGAACGGGAGACGGACGAACACATCGTGTTCTCCGAGCCCAGCCGCGGGGTGTTCAAGTCCATCGTCATCCGGGACAACAAGATGGTGGGCGCCACGCTCCTCGGTGACAGCCGCAAGGTGGCCTACCTGACCCAGGCCTTCGACAAGGGGCTGCCCCTGCCGGAGGAACGGATCGCGCTGATGTTCGACCTGGGCGGTCCCGGGGAGGAACAGGGCGTGGCCGAGCTCAACGACGACGCCCAGGTGTGCAACTGCAACGGCGTCAGCAAGAAATCCCTGGTTGATGCGGTCAAAGGCGGGTGCAACACCGTGGCCGGCGCCATGGACGCCACGCGGGCCGGCAAAGGCTGCGGTTCCTGCAAGCTGCTGGTGAAGCAGGTTGTGGAATGGGCGGCCGACGGCGACGTGGCGGAGGACCCGGCCGCCAGCTATTACGTCCCGGGCATCCCGCTGGACAAGGCCTCGCTGATGGCGGCCATCCGCAAGCAGGGGCTCCGCTCGGTGTCCTCCGTGTTCGCCGCCCTGGCGCCAAGCAGCGCGGAGGATGCGAAATCGAAGATGGGCCTGGCGTCGCTGATGAAGATGATGCTGGCGGACCAGTACATCGACGAGCGCGACGCCCGGTTCATCAACGACCGCGTCCACGCCAACATCCAGCGGGACGGCACGTTCTCCGTGGTCCCGCAGATGAAGGGCGGCGTGACCTCCGTGCAGCAGCTGCGCCGGATTGCCGACGTCGCAGAGAAGCACAACATCCCGCTGATCAAGCTCACCGGCGGGCAGCGCATCGACCTGCTGGGTGTTCCCAAGGAAGACCTGCCGCAGGTCTGGGCGGACTTGGACATGCCGTCCGGCTACGCCTACGGGAAGAGCTTCCGCACGGTCAAGACGTGCGTGGGCAAGGACTTCTGCCGCTACGGGACCGGCGATTCCACCAGGCTGGGCATCGACATCGAGTCGCGGTTCCAGGGCATCGAGGCGCCGGCCAAACTGAAGCTGGCGGTGTCCGGCTGCCCGCGGAACTGCGCCGAGTCGCTGGTCAAGGACGTGGGCGTGGTGGCCGTGGAAGGCGGCCGCTGGGAAGTCTATGTCGGGGGAGCGGCCGGCGCCCACATCCGCAAGGGGGACCTGCTGGCCACCGTCGATGACCCGGAGGAGGTCAAGGTGCTGACGGGCCGGTTCATGCAGTACTACCGGGAGAACGCCAACTGGCTGGAGCGGACGTATTCGTTCGTGCCGCGGGTGGGCATCGACCACATCCGGGCTGTCGTGGTGGACGATGCCGAGGGCCTTGCGGCCCAGCTGGACGCCGCGATGCAGGCCTCCGTGGACAGCTATGTGGATCCGTGGACTGAACGCGACGATCCGCTGACACCGGGGCAGTTCCGCACCTCGCTGCCGCTGACGGTTCTTCCCCAGGTGCCGGTCCGATGAACGCGGGCTTCAACCTGGGCCCGGTGGACCAGATCCCGTTCGGTGAGGGGCGGGCCTTCGGCGTCGACGGGGAGCAGGTGGCGGTGTTCCGGCTCCGCGACGGGAGCCTTCGGGCGCTGTCCGCCGTGTGCCCGCACAAGGGTGGCCCGATCGCGGACGGCACCATCGATCAGGACCTGGTCCTGTGCCCGTTGCACCAAAACGCCTTCAGCCTGGACACCGGCTGTTCCACCACCGGCGCCGAACCTCTGACCAGCTACGACGTCCAAATGGATAACCATCAGAATATTATTCTGCGTACCGCCGCACGATAGGTGAATTTATTCGGCATATCCCCTTTCAACTGTTGTCTGCGTCACTGACGGTTCCGCCGGGCTTGTAAACTGGGGAGGCCGCGCGAACTTCGACGCCCTGCGAGTTTTGGTCCGGATAATTGCCCCAAACGGGGGATAAACCCGAATTATCCGAACCTAAGCTCCGCGTTCCTGAGCCGGCCATCCCCCGACCCACAAGGAACAGTTGTGCCACAAAGTACCCCCACAGAACTCGTGAGCCCGCCGGCGCAATCCGCCGTCGTCGACTCCACCCTCAGCGCCGAGGGCTACAAGAAGTCCCTGAGTGGCCGCCAGGTCACCATGATCGCCATGGGCGGCGCCATCGGCGTCGGCCTCTTCATGGGTGCCGGCGGACGCCTGGCCTCCACCGGCCCCGCGCTGATCTTCTCCTACGCCATTGCCGGCGTCATCGCGTACCTGCTGATGCGCGCGCTCGGCGAACTCATCATGTACCGCCAGACGTCGGGTTCCTTCGTCAGCTACGCCGGCGAAATGTTCGGCAAGAAGGGCGCGTACCTGTCCGGCTGGATGTACTTCATCAACTGGGCCATGACCGGCATCGCCGAGCTCATCGCGATCGGACTGTACTTCCAGTTCTTCTTCCCCAACGTGCCCGTTGAACTGTCGGCCATCGCAGCACTGCTGCTGCTGGTGGGCGTCAACCTCCTGAGCGTCAAGGCGTTCGGCGAATTCGAATTCTGGGCCTCCTGCCTCAAGGTCGGCGCCATCGTGATCTTCCTGGCCGTGGGCACCTTCATGGTGGTTACCAACGCCCAGGTGGGCGACGGCCACGCATCGGTCAACAACCTCTTCGCGGCCGAAGGCGGAATGTTCCCCAAGGGTGCACTCGTCATGATCCTGGTCCTGAACGCCGTGATCTTCGCCTACAACGGCATCGAGCTCGTCGGCATTACGGCCGGCGAAATGCAGGACCCCGCCAAGGAAGTGCCCAAGGCGATCCGCGCCGTCGTGTTCCGCATCGTGGTGTTCTACGTCGGCTCCGTGACGCTGCTGGCCATGCTGCTGCCGTCTGACCAGTACGTGGCCGGCACCTCGCCGTTCGTCACCGTGTTCGGCCAGATGGGCCTGGGCTGGATGGGCGACGTCATGAACATGATCGTCATCACCGCCGCACTGTCCTCCTGCAACTCGGGCCTGTACTCGATCGGCCGGATCTTCCGCACCATGGCCAACAACGGCCACGCCCCGGAATGGCTGACCCGGATGTCCAAGAGCCACGTGCCGTACGCCGCCATCCTGGCCATCGGCGCCGTGTACCTCGTCGGGATCCTGCTGAACATCTGGCTGGGCGGCTCGCACGCGTTCGACCTTGCCCTCAACTCCGCCTCGATCGGCGTGATCTTCACGTGGGGCGCCATCTTCGCCAGCCAGATCGCGCTGCGCAAGAAAAAGGGCAAGGTCTCCTCCCTGCCCGCGCCCGGCGGAACCTGGAGCAGCTGGGCCGGCCTGGTTGCCCTGCTGGCCATCACGGTGCTGATCGGCTTCGACACCATGACCAGCAAGTCCGGCGAGGTCTTCCACCTGGGCCTCTGGACCCTGGCCACCATCCCGTTCTTCGCCCTGGTGCTGTGGCTCGGCTGGCAGAAGGTCCGGAACAACGAACCGAAGAGCGAGCTCTTCAGCTAACGCTTTTCACCCAAGCAGTACGACGACGGCGGCGGTCACCTTCCAAGGCGGCCGCCGTCGTCGTCCCCGTCTTTTGAGCGCCCGGGGGAAGCGCGAGCGGACACTTGAGGCCCCCGGAGGAGCGCGAGCGGACACTTGAGCCCCTGGTGCAGGGCCATAACTGTCCGTTCGCGCTGAGTGGTCAGGCCTTAAGGTGCCGGGCGAAGTGGTCTTCGATCCGCTGCCAGGCCTCCGCCGCCGCTTCCGGGTCCGGCTTGACGCCCATGACGCGGAAGAGCGGGCGCAGCACGCGGGGTCCTTCCTCGGCGTCGTTCATGAACGCGTGTCCGGCGCCGTCGAATTCCTTGATGTCGTGCTCGATGCCCAGCTTGTCCAGCGCGGTTTCCAGTTTCGCAGCGGCGCCAGGCAGGGAGCGGTCCGCCTTGCCGAAATTGCCCACCACGGGACAGGCGCCGAGTAGCGCTTCCTCCGGGTTCCTGGGCAGCCTGCCGTAATTGACGGCCGCGGCGTCGAAACCGTCCTTGGCGATCAGCAGTGCGAAGCCGCCGCCCATGCAGAAGCCGATGACGCCGATCTTGCCGTTGGTGCGCCCCGATTCCTCCAGCCAGTCCCGCGCTGCGGCGAGGTCCGCGAAGGCCTTACCCGAGCCGGACAGGAGCGAGCGCATGGTGGAGACCAGGCAGCGCCGCGGTCCGCCGTCGCTGAAGAGGTCCACCGCCAGGGTCAGGTACCCGGCGGCTGCCAGCCGGTCCGCCTGGCGCCGCGCGATGTCGTTGAGGCCGAACGCCTCATGGATCATCAGGACGGCGGGAAACGGCCCGGTCCCGGATGGCTCCGCAAGGTAGCCGCGCAGGTGCGGCGAGCCGACGGCGGAAGTCCCGCCGTGTGGGGCGCCAGCGAGGGTGCCCGCGCCGCTGAGGTCAATGATCGTCATGGGGCGGACCTTCCGTTGGCGGTTGCTGTCCACCCGAGAATCTCACAAAAACGGCGGGCATCCCCCAAAGGAATGCCCGCCGCGTTGCCCGTGGCAGCTGCCGAAGCCGCCGCCTGGGATGCTCTAGTCTCTTTTGAACTCGTCCTTCACGTTTTCGCCAACTTTCTTGGCGTCAGCAACAACCTGGTCCTTCTGACCCTCTGCGCGCAGACGGTCATTGTCCGTGGCGTTGCCGGCCGCTTCCTTGGCCTTGCCGCCGAGGTGCTCTGCTTCGTTCTGAATTTTGTCGCCGATACCCATGGTGTATTCCACCTCTCGTTGCCGGTAAAAAAACTAAGCGATTTCACCATAACACAAAGCATGCTTACTAATTCAAGGAATAAGTCCATGAGTTAGGCAAGGTCCATCCGGCGTCGTGCCGTGACGGTTGTCGGCGCTGCCGGATAGGCTCGGGGCATGGACCACAAGACCACCCTCGCCCGTCACGTCAACGCCAGCCCGGACAAGGTGTGGGCCGTGATCTCGGACATCCCGGGCTCCGCCGCCACCCTCTCCGGAGTCGACTCCGTCCAGATGCTCAGCGAGGGCGGATATGGCGAAGGCACCCGATGGAAGGAAACCCGCACCATGATGGGCCGGGCCGAAACCGTGGAAATGTGGGTGTCCCAGGCCGAACCGCCGTCGGCCGCCAGGGCCGGCACCACAACCGTCAAGGCGCTCCAGGGCGGCGCGGACTACACCACGCGGTTCATTCTTGCCGAGCGCGACGGCGGGACGGACCTGACTTTGACCTTCGGCGCCGAGGTGGTCAAGCCCACGCTCCTGAGCAAAGTCATGATGGCCCTCTTCGGCAGGATCGGCATGAGCATGACCAGGAAAATGCTGGCCAGGGACCTGTCCGAGATTGCTGCGAAGGCCGAGTCCCTCTGATGGCGGGCAGGCCCGCCGCAGGAAGTGGTACCGCAGGAAGAGCGCCCAAGGTGACGGCGCCGAGGCTCTCGCCGGTCCGGCTTGAGGAGCTCCGCGATGAGCCGTCCCCGGATTTCCAGCGCGGCGAAAGGTACGACGGCGTCAGGTTCAGCCGCGCTGACGCCGACGGACTCGAGCTGAGCGGCACGGACTTCGCCGAGTGTGAATTCGAGGGCGCCTCCTTCAACGAAACACAGCTCCGCGGCGCCACCTTCCGGGACTGCGTCCTGGTCGACGTCTACGCCCCCGTGTTTACCGCCGCGCGGGCCACGCTCCGCGACGTCGAGATCAGCAATCCACGGTGGGGTTCGGCGGAACTGTACGAGAGCGGCTGGACGTCGGTGCGGATCGACGGCGGCAAGCTGGACTACGTCAACCTCCGCGGCTCAAGGCTGACGGACGTGCAGATCAGCGACTGCATCATCAACGAGCTGGACCTTGGCTCCGTGACGGGTACACGCGTGGCCCTGAAGAACTGCACCATCGGCACCCTGGACCTGGCCGGTGCGAAGTTCAAGGACTTCGACCTGCGCGGCACTGACTTCCGCACCATCAGTGGACTCGAGAGCCTGGCCGGCGTGGTGATCGACGACTACCAGCTGAGCCTGCTGGCACCGCTCCTGGCAGCCCATCTCGGCATCACTGTCCTCTAGCCTCCAGACTGGCGGCTGGCGGGTTCCTGCGTAACCCGGTTGACCCCTTGCGGCCGCAGTGTAATCTTTATAGAACGAACGGTCGGTAAATTAGGCCCCGAGCTCTTGCCGCCGCAGATGACATTGCCGTTAATCGCGTGAAGGGTGTTTCCATGGCCTCAGCAGTAGCAGGACCGCAGGCATTTCTGGTGGGCGGTGCCCGGACACCGGTGGGCCGTTACGGAGGAGCGCTCTCCGCGGTCCGCCCGGATGACCTCGCCGCCCTCGTGGTCCGCGAGGCCGTCACCCGCGCAGGCCTTGACCCCGATTCCATCGACGAGGTGATCCTCGGCAACGCCAACGGCGCCGGCGAGGAAAACCGCAACGTGGCCCGCATGGCCACCCTGCTGGCAGGCCTGCCCCTCCACATCCCCGGCATCACCGTCAACCGGCTGTGCGCCTCCGGCCTGAGCGCCATCATCATGGCCAGCCAGATGATCAAGTCCGGTGCAGCTGACATCGTGATCGCCGGCGGCGTCGAGTCGATGAGCCGTGCCCCCTGGGTGCAGGAAAAGCCGCAGACCGCCTTCGCGAAGCCCGGCGCCATCTTCGACACCTCCATCGGCTGGCGCTTCGCCAATCCGCTGTTCCAGAAGGGCGAGCTGTCCCGCGACGGCAAGATGACCTACTCCATGCCGGAAACGGCAGAGGAAGTGGGCCGCGTGGACGGCATCTCCCGCGAAGACGCCGACGCCTTCGCCGTCCGCTCGCACGAACGCTCCCTCGCGGCCATCGCGGCCGGCCGGTTCAAGGACGAAATCGTCCCGGTGACGGTCAAGACCCGCAAGGGCGAAACGGTAGTGGACACCGACGAAGGCCCCCGCGCCGGCACCACCATGGACGTGCTCGCCGGGCTCCGCCCCGTGGTCAAGGGCGGCTCGATCGTCACCGCCGGCAACTCCTCCACGCTGAACGACGGCGCCTCAGCGATCATCGTGGCCTCCGAAGCGGCCATCGAAAGGCTCGGCCTCACGCCCCGGGCCCGCATCGTGGACGGCGCCTCCGCCGGCTGCGAACCCGAGATCATGGGTATCGGGCCTGTCCCGGCCACGCAGAAAGTCCTCAAGCGCAGCGGGTACAGTGTGGGCGACCTCGGCGCGGTCGAACTCAACGAAGCCTTTGCCACCCAGTCGCTCGCCAGCATGCGGCGGCTCGGCCTGGACCCGGAGATTGTTAACCGCGACGGCGGCGCCATCAGCCTGGGGCACCCGCTCGGTTCCAGCGGCTCACGGATCGCCATCACCCTGCTGGGCCGGATGGAACGCGAGGACGCCAGGATGGGCCTGGCCACCATGTGCATCGGCGTCGGCCAGGGCACCGCGATGCTGCTGGAGCGCGTGTAATGGCGGCCCCGGAAAGCGCGAACGGGCACTTGAGCACCCGCGGCCTGGGCACCCTGGACTTCAAAACCCTCCTGGTCGAGGAGCGTGAGGACCGCGTGGTGGTGCTCCTCAACCGCCCCGAAGTCCGGAACGCGATCGACCAGCAGATGGTGGACGAACTCCATGCCGTGTGCGCCGCGCTGGAGCAGAACCCCAAGGTACTCATCATTGCGGGCGTGGACGGTGTCTTCGCCTCGGGTGCGGACATCGCCCAGCTGCGGGAACGGCGCCGGGACGACGCCCTCCAGGGCATCAATTCCACGATCTTCGTCCGGATCGCCAAGCTGCCCATGCCCGTCATTGCGGCCCTGGACGGCTACTGCCTGGGTGGTGGCGCGGAACTCGCCTACGCCGCGGACTTCCGGATCGGCACACCCAGCGTCCGCATCGGCAATCCCGAGACCGGCCTGGGCATCCTCGCCGCGGCGGGCGCCAGCTGGCGGCTCAAGGAGCTGGTGGGCGAACCCGTCGCCAAGCAGATCCTGCTGGCCGGCCTGGTGCTGCGCGCCGAGCAGGCCCTTGCCGTCAACCTCATCACTGAGATCCACGAGGCACCGGTCCTGATGGACGGCGCCCACAGCCTCGCCGACCGTATTGCGCGGCAGGATCCGCTGGCCGTGCGGATCACCAAGTCCGTGTTCCACGCTCCGGCCGAGGCGCACCCGCTGATCGACCAGCTGGCGCAGGGGATCCTCTTCGAGTCCCAGGCGAAGTTCGATCGCATGCAGGCCTTCTTGGACAAGAAGACTGACAAGAAGACAGCCAAGAATTCAGACCAATCAGACGGGACGAAGTAACCATGGGCAATTCCGTACTTCCGGCGGGGCTTCCCGCTACTGTCGGCGTCCTCGGCGGCGGCCGGATGGGGGCGGGCATCGCCCACGCCTTCCTGATCAACGGAGCCGACGTCCTGGTGGTGGAGCGGGACGAAGCCTCGGCCGAAGCTGCCCGGGAACGCGTGGAGTCCGCGGCCGCCAAGAGCATCGAGCGCGGCGCCACAGACGGCAACCTGGACGAGATGGTTTCCCGGCTCTCCGTGACCGTTGACTACGACGACTTCAAGGACCGCCAGCTGGTGGTGGAAGCCGTTCCGGAGGACTGGGACCTGAAAGTGGCATCCCTGCGCGGCATCGAGGAGCGCCTCGCCGCAGACGCCTACCTGGCCTCCAATACGTCCTCGCTGTCCGTCAACGGACTGGCCAAGGAACTGAAGCGTCCGGGCAACTTCCTGGGCCTGCACTTCTTCAACCCGGTGCCGGCGTCCACGCTGATCGAAGTGGTGCTCGGCGAACGGACGTCACCCGAGCTGGCTACCGCAGCGAAAAGGTGGGTCGAGGCGCTCGGCAAGACCGCCGTCGTCGTCAATGATGCGCCCGGTTTTGCCTCCTCACGCCTGGGCGTGGCCATCGCCCTGGAAGCGATGCGCATGGTGGAGGAAGGTGTCGCGTCCGCAGAGGACATCGACAACGCCATGGTGCTGGGCTACAAGCACCCCACCGGGCCGCTGCGGACCACGGACATCGTGGGCCTGGACGTCCGGCTGGGCATCGCGGAATACCTGCAGTCGACCCTGGGGGAGCGCTTCGCGCCGCCGCAGATCCTGCGCGACAAAGTGGCCCGCGGCGAACTCGGACGGAAGACCGGCAAGGGCTTCTTCGACTGGCCGGCCTAGAGTCCGACGGCGGTGGGCCGGCTAGCGCCCGACGGCGGTGGGCCGGCTAGCGCCCGGCCCGCGCGTCGAGCGCGGACTTCAGGCCGTTCAGGGCCGGGTCCCGGAGTGACATGAACGCCGGCTTCATGAACGGTTCGGTGATCCTGAGGGCGCCCTTGAGCTGGAACTCCGCCGTGTACTTCACGGTGGAGCCGGTCCCGTCCGGCGAGACGTCGATGGAGTCCTCGGAAATCACCGTTTTGTTTTCGCCCCGCAGCTTGATGTGGTTCCGGCTCAGCTCCACCACCTCATAGATGAGCGTCTGCCGCTTTCCCCGGAATTCGGCTTCGGCGTGGTACCGGTGGCCCACGGCAACAGGGCCCTCGGAGAGCTTCTTCACCACAGGGGTCCCGGGATCCCATTCGGCGGTGTTCTCGAACGCTGACAGGTAGGTGAAGGCTTCCTCTGCCCCGAGGGGAGAGCTGACGGATCCGGCTACTGTGATCATGCCGACAGCCTAGCCGTTGCCCCCTAGGATGGTGCGGTGACTTCCATCGAACCCATCACACTGACCGGTCGGCACGTCGTCCTCGAGCCGCTGAGCCACGCGCACCAGGACGGCCTGGTGGACGCTGCCCGCGACGGTGAGCTCTGGAAGCTCTGGTACACCAGCGTGCCCACCCCGCAGGGCATGGCTGCAGAGATCGACCGCCGGCTGGGCCTCCAGGAGCAGGGGTCCATGCTGCCGTTCACCACGCGCCTGATCGACCCGGCCACCGGCCGTCCCGGCCGGGTGATCGGGATGACCACGTACATGAATATCGACGCCGCCACTCCCCGCGTGGAGATCGGGTCCACCTGGAATGCGGCTTCGTCGCACGGCACCGGGACCAACCCGGACTCCAAGCTCCTGCTCCTGCGGCACGCCTTCGAAACGCTGGGCTGCCCCGCCGTCGAGTTCCGGACGCACTGGCTGAACCACCAGTCCCGCGAAGCGATTGCCCGGCTTGGAGCCAAGCAGGACGGCGTGCTCCGCAGCCACACCCGGACCGCGGACGGGCAGCTCCGGGACACCGTGGTGTTCTCGATCCTGGAGCACGAGTGGCCCATGGTCCGGGCCAGCCTGGAGTTCAGGCTGGCCAAGCAGCGCTAGGGCCAGGGCGCCCGGATCGGGGAGCCTTGGCCCACGCGGTCCGGACCCTACCTCGCCAAGGTGCCCGGCTTAACCTCGTTCATCACGGCCGTGGCATAGGCCCGGTGCCCGGTGGGCGTCGGGTGGAAGTTGGAGTCAGCCAGAGGATTCCCGCTGTTGTACGCGATCCACGGGGCGGTCGAGTTCACGGCGTGCCCGGCGAACCTCGCTGTGACGTCGACAAACTGCGCGTTCGCCCCGTAGGCATTGGCACTGGAGACTGCCGTGGCGATTGCGGCATTGAGTTTGTCCGTGGCCCGGTTGATCAGACGCTGTTCGTCCGCGGAGAAGTACGGATTCCCGTCCGCCGGCTCGAACAGCCTGGGGTAGCCCAAGACAGCGATCTTCGCGGACGGAGCCACCGTGTGGATCTGGCCGTAGACATTCGCGAGCACCGCACCCACCTGACTCATCCCGCCTTCGGAGGCCGAGACGGCGTTGGCGCACACTTCAACGCCGTAGGCGGCGCAGGCGCCCAGCACCTGGCTTACTCCGGCGTCGTTGGCACCGGCGGTGATGGTGACGATTCCGGTGGACGGATTCAGTTTCCCTGCGCCGATGAGGCCCGTGAGCTGGGCCTGGACGCTAATTTGTTGTTGGAGCGGGTCATCGCCCGAAAAAAGGAGTGCCCCGTGGCAGGCGGCATTGACCACCAGGGACACCCGGCCTGTTTTGTCGACGTCGGTAACGTACCCGGGGGTGCTCTGCCAGCACGTCGCATCATCCGGTTTGTCCGCTTCTCCGGCGCCGGTCCCCGCAGTGTAGGAGTCACCGACGGCGATGTAATCAAGTCCTCCGGCAGGTGCCGCCCCGGCCGGCACCGCCAGCCCCGTGGCCAGTGCCAGTGTTGCCAAACCGGCCGCGAATGCCGCGCGCCGCCGTCGTAAAATCCGGTCACTCATCAGTTTCCCCTTTGTTCTGAACTGTGCACCGGGGCTGCGGAGCCACGGGCCGCGGCCAGGCCGCAAGTACGCCCAAGGGTACGCCGCCGCCCGGCCACCGGATACGGGCCGGAGTACCTGTTTATTGCCGGGGGCTACTCCAATCTTCGGCCGTTACCCGTGCCGGATGTCGGGGGTCTGTGATTAGCTGTCTGGATGGAACAGCCTGGACAGCCCGTGAACTGGGACGGAGCCGTGAATGCCTGGCGCATTTCCGGCAGCGTTTTCCGGATGGGGCGCCGGGAATGGGTCACCGAGTCAGGCTGGAAACAGGCGTACGACGACGGCGTCCGCACCGTGATTGACCTCCGGAACCCCTCGGAACAAGGGCTGAGGGACACGGACCCCGAGGTGAGCGCCGAGGTGCTGGCGGCGTTCGACGTCGTGCACGCCCCCACCGAGGACCCGCAGCACCCGGAGTTCAAAGAATTATGCTTCCCCTACCTGAACGATCCGGCCTGCTACGCGGCCAACGCCCGGCTGTTCCCGGACAAACTCGTGGCCGTCTTCAAAGCGGTAGCAGCAGCCCCCGCCGGTGTGGTGATCCACTGCTCGGCCGGGCGGGACCGCAGCGGAATGATCGCCGCCATGCTCCAGGACCTCACCGGTGCCGGCGACCACGAGATCGTGGCCGGCTACCAGGCAGCCATGCGGGGCATCAATGAGCGCCACCGTACGGTCGGCCCGCCCCACAAACATGAGCGCTACCTGGACGAGGACACTTTGGTGCCCCTGCTGGAGAAGCGCGGCGGCGGAGCGCTGGAATTCGTCCGGGCGCTGAACACCAGAAACTACCTGTTGCGGCACGGGATCACCCCGGCCGAGTTGGCTGCCATCCAGTCTCGGCTGGCAAGCAGGGTGACGACGTAAACACACTATGGGGGACACCTTGACGCATCATTCCGGCCGGCATCCGTTCAACCGCGCCCTGGGACTGGCTGCAACGGCCTCTTTGGCGTTCGGCGCCACCTTCCTGGCGGTTCCTGCCGTCGCGGAGTCCGGTGCGCCGGTTCCCGATCCGTCGGTGTCGGCGCCAGCAGCTACGTCTGCGCCCGTTTCGACGTCGGCGCCTGCCACGGCAGCGCCCGCCCCGGGCGGTTCCACCCCGGCCATCAGCGACGCCGGCCTGACGGAGGCTGTTCTCCGCGACCTGGGAATGACGCTGGAACAGTTCAACGCGGCCGGTGACCAGGGCAAACGCGCGGCCGACGCCGTTGCCTCCTTACGTGCGTTGCCCGGCTATGTGGGAATCAGCTTGAAAGACGGCCGGATCCTGGTGGAAGGCAGCGGCCCGGAGCTTGAGTCCCGGGTGGCTGAACTGAATGCGGCCGGACCCGGCGATTTTGTGATGGTTGCTGCCACGACGACTGCGGGATCCGCGCCGTCTGCTCCGCCGGCGCAGCCCGTCGCGCCCTCGCCGTCTGCGCCGCCTGCCCCGGAACGAGTCGCAGCCAGCACCGACCAGCTGTTCAAGGACTACGTCCGCGAGGTGGGTGCCGAAGGCCTTCAGGCGGTGGCCTACGCCAACGGCAGCTTTGTGATCCGCACCGGCGGCACCAACCAGCCTGAGGCCGGCGGCACCCCGGCGAACACCGTGGCGTCCGGAACCTCAGCGGCTTCGCCCTCGCCGTCGGAATTCGTGGCGCGCTACACCAACGTCCGGCTTGAGCAGGGCGCTCCGCTTGCGCCCGAGGAGGACTTCTTCGGCGGGCAGGGCTACGTCCTCAACACCGGCGTGATCTGCTCCGCCGGCTACGGGGCCTACAGCCCGGACGGTGAGTCGCTGGTCCTCACCGCAGGCCACTGCACCGAAGACGGCACCGTTTCCACCGCAAACGTGGAGCGTCCGGCATCACCCGCAAACAATCTGCTGGGCACCCTTGGCTTCAGCCAGTTCGGCGGCCCGGGCAACTCCTGGATCACCGGCGACGAAGCCAACCCCGGAAACGTGGGCACCGATATCGCTGTCATCGAAGGCATCCGGCCGGGCATCGACGTCCAGCCCGCAGCCAGCCGCTGGGACGCACCCACGGATCCCGGATCCACGGCCGTGAAGATCATCGGAACCGCCTCGCCGTCCCCGGGGCAGGCGGTCTGCCGCTCCGGCCGGACCGCCGGCTGGTCCTGCGGCACGGTGGACGAGGTGGGCATCTACGTCGTGGGCGGGTTCACCCCGGACCCGGCCGACCTCCGGGCCTTCCGCGGGTTCCTTTCCACGTCCGTGCAGTCCAGCGGCGGCGACTCCGGCGGCCCCTGGATCAGCGGCAACTTCGCCGTCGGCACACACTCCGCTGGAGACCAGGTGGTCCCCGGCCAGCCGATCAACAACTTCGCCGTGGCCACCACGCTGGAGGACGCCATGACCCGGCTTCCCGGCGTCCAGCTCCAGCTGTTCCTCAACAAACCCTCACTCACGAGCCCGGCCGACGGCGCCGGTGTGGCTCTCGACCAGCCCATCACCGGACAGGTCGCGGCGGCGCCCGCCTCTGCCGTTGCGGCCGGATCGAAGGTGCGCATCACCATGCCCGGGCAGGCGCCGATGGACGTCCCTGTGGACGGCTCGGGGCAGTGGCAGTTCACCGCGCCCTCCTCGGCAGGCCGGCTGCAATTCACCGCCGAAACCGTCAACGGCTTCAGCCACTCCGGCGCCAGCTCGTTCGACGTCACAGTACTGCCGGCCGAGCTGCCGGCACCCGTCATTTCGACGCCCGGGGAAGCCGCCGCACTCACAGGACTCGAGCACATTGCAGGGACCGGAACCCCCGGTGCCCGCGTGGTGCTCTCCGGCGACGCCACCGGGCAGGCGGTGGTGGGGCCCGACGGCACCTGGACCGTGCCGGTCACCGGCCCCGCAAAGTTCGGCGCGTTCACCGTCACGGCCGTGCAGACCGCAGGGGGCGTCGCCGACAGCCCGGCGGCAACCCGGACTTTCACGGTAGTGCCGCCGTCGCCGTCGGTTGCCAACATCCAGAACGGCCAGCATTTCGCCCACGACGCGGTTCCCCGGCGGATCACCGGTTCAGCGCTGGACGGCGCGACGGTGACCGTCACCGTGGACGGCGCAGCAGCCGTGCAGACCGCTGCGAACGGCACGTGGAGCTCGCCGGTTCCGGCCGGGCTTACCGCCGGCACCCACACGCTCACGGTCAGCCAGGCGGTCGACGGCGTGGCCTCGGCGCCGGTGAACCTCACCTTCGTGGTTGACCCGGCACCGGTCATTGTTCCGGCGTCGATCACCCCGGCGGGCGCGTCGGGTCAGCTGCCGGCCACCGGAGCCGACGGCCTGCTCACTGCGGCCGGCGTCGGCGCGGGCGTCCTGCTGCTGGGCGGTGCCGCGCTGGTTTTTGCCAGGCGGCGCTCCCGCCGCTGAGGTGCTCTTCCAGGCTATTGGAAGTCGGCCAGCCAGAGATCTGGGCCGAACACTTCGTACTGGATGTCCTTGGCCGGGACGCCCCGGGCAACCAGCGCACTCCGGACGGACTTCAGGAAGGGGAGGGGGCCGCACAGGTAGTATTCGGCGTCGTCCGGCAGTTCCACCGCATTGACGTCCATGAACCCCTTGAAGGCCGGCGCACTTTCGGACCCCGGTGCGGCCGGTACATCGCCCGGTTCGAGGAACCAGGTGTTCAACGATCCGTCGGCCAGCTTGGCGAGGTCCTCGGTGACCTGGGCCCGCAGCGGGAACGACGCCGGCATGTCATCCGCGTGGAGGAGCATGACCTGACGCTGGGAGCCGGACTTCACCAGATGGGACAGCATGCCGGCCATCGGAGTAATGCCGATGCCGGCGCTGGCCAGGACCACCGGCCGGTCCGTGTATTCGAGGACCACGTCACCGAATGGAGCCGAGAGGACCACCTCGTCACCCTCGTGGATTTCGTTGTGGAGCAGGTTGGACATCTCGCCGTCGGGCGTGGGGAGTCCATGGACCCGCTTCACTGCGAACTGCCGGTGATGGCCGTCGTCGGCCTTGGTGAGGCTGTATTGCCTGGGCTGGTGCACGCCGTCGTGCATCAGCATCTTGATGGTGACGTACTGCCCCGGCAGGGAGGGCTTGACGTCCCGCTCGTCGGTTCGTTCCACGATGAAGGTGACCACGTCGTCGGTTTCCTGGATCCGCCGGACTACCCGCCAGGTCCGCCAGATCGTTTCGGGTGAGAGGTGCACGGCGTTGTAGAGGCCGCGTTCCTTGTTGATGAGCATGTTGGCCATGAGCCAGTAGACCTCGTCCCAGGCTGCTGCAACGTCGGGTGTCACGGCATCGCCAAGCACGTCCACAATGGACCACATCAGATGGTCGTGGACCACCTGGTACTGGTCCGGGCTCAGGCCAAGCGAGACGTGTTTGTGCGCGATCCGGGACAGCAGGTGATCCGGCAGCTGATCGGGTTTGTCCACCAGGAACCCGGCGAACGCGGCAATGGACCCCGCCAACGCCTGCTGCTGCCGGCCGTCCGCCTGGTTCCCCCGGTTGAAGAGGCCGTCCTGGAGGTCCGGACGTGCCTCGAACATGTGCTTGTAGAACCGCTTGGCAATCTCCTCGATGTGCTCGCCAACTACAGGCAGCGTTGCCTTGATGACGGGAGATGCAGTGTCTGAGAGCATGGTTGATCCCTTCCGGTCATGCCGGTTGCAGGCGGTGTTTCGTCGCTCGGCACAGCAAACGTAGCAGTCGGGGCCGTTCCACTTCCGGGCCGATCGGCCCTTCATTGCACGGGAAAACGGGTGTAACGCACGACGGCGGGCGGCTCAGTTTTCCGCGGTCAGCTCACCCCGGGCGATGCTGTCCGAAGAATGCGCCGGGTTGCCGTCGAACGGCTCGTTGGATACATCCACGATGGGGTAGTCCGCCAGGTCGAGTCCCGCGGGGAGGGCGAAAACGCCGGGCTCGCCGTCCAGTACGCCGAGACTGACGAGCTTGGACAGGTCCGGCGAAATCACCCAGACCTCCCGGAACCCGCTGATTTGTCCGTCGGACAGCTGGACCACCAGCTGGCGCGAGCCGTCCGGAAGCTTTTCCACCAGGGCCTTGCCGGTCGAGGTGTAGGACGCCAGCGGCTGCAGCGGAGCCTGGGCGATAACCACGGGCTGGGGCGCCGTGGGCGAGGGTGAGGGACCCGCCTGCGGGCCCTGGCCGAGCACGTTGTAGCCCGCCCACACCGCGGCCGCGCCCACCACGATCCCTGCGGCGGCTGCCATCGCCACCCAGCGCCGGGCACCCGCGCCGGTCCTGGGGGTCCTGGGGGACCGGGATCCTGTGGAACCTACAGCTCCTGCGGAACCTGCCGCTCCCGAACCTGCCGCTCCCGAACCTGCCGCCGTGCCCTCTACTCGCGGACGGAGCGGCGTCGGAGGGGTGACCGGCGTCGCCGAGCCGGCCGCCGTCGTCGTGCTGTCCGCGGCGGTGCTGTCCGCGGTGGTCTGGCGGCTCAGCGGGTCCTCCGCCTGATCGGGGGAGAGCCCCAGTGCCTGATGGATGGCTGCCCAGTTGCGCGGACCGGGCGTGGCGAGTTCCACTGCCGCGGGATCCACCGTGGCGGCACGGACCGTGCGTTCCAGGGCCGCGAGGGTGCCGGAACATACACCGCAGAACGCCAGGTGGTCGGCCTCGGCGGGTGTCAGGGCAGGTTCGCCCAGGGCCATCAGGCTCAGCTGCTCATCGTCAAGATGCTTCATGGCCCACCTCCAGCCGGGTCCGCATCCGGGTGAGGCTGCGCCGGATGTGGCTCTTGACCGTGCCGAGGGGCAGTTGCAGGCGCGACGAAATCTGATCGTGCGTGAGGTCCTCGTAGAACGCCAGCTTCATGATCGCCTTCTGTGGATCGCCCAACCGGTCCAGCTCTTCCTCCAAGGTTATGCGGTCGGCCACGGCTTCCACGTCAGCTGCGGGCGGGCCGGCCACCCGGTCATCACCGACGAACTGTCCGGCAGCGTGTTCCAGTTCCTGCCGGCGCATCCGCGCGGACAGTGCATCGGAAATCGCGTTGCGCGTGATCCCCACCAGCCAGGCGGGCAGGCGGGCGGCTTCCGGCCGGTAACTGGTGCGCGATTTCCAGGCGCGAATAAAGACTTCCTGCGTGACGTCGTCGGCCGCTGAGCGTTCCCCCAGCGACCTCAGCGCCAGGGTGAACACCAGCGGACTCAGCCGCCGGTAGGCCTCGGCGAGGGCCGCTTCCTGGCCGGACGCGAACGCATGATCGAGAGCAGCGTCCCAATCATGCGGGCCGGCAGGCGTCATGGATGGCTCCTTCGAGCGGCAGTGAGACCTGTGGAACCACATTATGCCGTGCCCGCTGACGGTCCGCCAGAGAGCCGGGCAGCGGCCCGGCCCGGAGCTGCGCCAGGAGCTCCGCCTGAGGTCCCGCCTGAGGTCCCGCCAACGCGCAGGGTCTTGACCATCGCAGCGGCAGCGGAGCAAGCTCAAAGAAGGCCCTCCGGCAATCCCGGGCCCAGCAGAGCCTCCGTGCCGCAGGTCCTCAGCCCTGAACCCCGATTCCAGGAGAGCCCCATGAGCACCACAACATTCAACGACCTGCTCGCCAAACAGGTGGGCAACGAGTTCGCGGCATCCCAGCAGTACATCGCCATCGCGGCCTGGTTTGACGGGCAGGACCTGCCCAGGCTTGCCAAGCACTTCTACCGGCAGTCGCTCGAGGAACGGAACCACGCGATGATGATGGTCCGGTACATCCTGGACCGCGGCATCAAAATTTCGATTCCGGGGGTCGAACCGGTCCGGAACGATTTCACCTCGGCCGAGGAACCCCTGGTCCTTGCCCTGGCCCAGGAAATTGAAGTCACGGACCGCATCAAGGAACTCTTCGCTGCGGCCCGGGCCGAAAACGACCCCCTGGGCGAACAGTTCATGCTCTGGTTCCTCAAGGAACAGGTGGAAGAGGTCGCATCCATGTCCACGCTCCTGAACGTGGCCCGCCGGGCGGACAACCTGTTCGACGTCGAGATGTTCCTGGCCCGTGAGCGGGTGGGCGACGCCGGCGGCGGACACGGCGGCGGGCATGGCGGGGGCGGCGGCCAGCACGGGCACGGCGGCGGGCACGGCGGTGGAGGCCACGACTCCGGCACGCCGGAAGCGGCGGGCGGAGCGCTCTAAAGCACGCCGGTGGGGCCGCCCGTCCAGGCGGCCCCACCGGTGATGGATATTAGTGATGGTGCACGTCGTTCCTGCGCACGTCGTCCCCGTGCACGTCGTTCCCGGGGGCCGCGTCAGTCGCGGCCGCAGCCACGGTCCTCGGAGTCGATCACCTGGACGGCCACGTCCAGGGTGCCGTCGGCCAGGCTGCCCCAGGCGTAGACGATCGTGTTCTTGCCGGCCTCGACGGTCACGTCAGCCGGCCCGATCACCGGATCGGTGGTCCCGGCCGCGGCAACCGACGCGGAAACGGTCCCGGCCTCGAGCTTCAGGGTTGCCTCGTCGGGATTGCTGAGTTCCTCGATCACTGCCGTTCCGCCGGCCAGGACGTCGACGGCGGGAGCCGCGGCTACGTGCCTCACCGTCAGTTTGCCTTTGTTGTCGTTGCGGGGAGCCTTCGTGTCGTTGGTGAACAGCGTGGCCGTGGGGGCGCCGTCAGCATCGAGGTGGGCCACCGCGGTGTAGTTGCCGCCGCTGTCCAGTTCAACGTCCACCGGCCCGATCACCGGGTTGTCGGCGCTGGTGGCGTCCGAGGCGGTGACGGCGATTTCGTAATCGCCGGCCGCGAGCTCCAGCGGGCCCGCGAGGGTTCCCGGAGTGAAGTCGTCCAGGGTGAGGTTCCCGTCCACCCACACGTCCACGGTCAGGCCGGGCACGCCGTGCAGGACCGAGAGCTTCGCGGGGGCATCGTCGTGGTTCCAGCCGCCGGCCTGGGCGGGGGTCGCGAAGGTCAGTGCTGCCAGGAGCGACAGTGCTCCGGCGGCGTAGGTTGTTTTGCGCATTTCAAACTCCTCAGAGGGACGCCCGGTACGGGCTGTGTTTGTGCTTACGCCCTTACTACCGGCGGGAGCCCCTCTTTGGATGCAAAGTCATGAAGTTTTTTCCGCGCGGCCTTTCCGGTCCATCAGCAGGTTGGTGATCCGGAGGGTGCACAGGCGCTGGCCGGCCTCGTTGGTGAGCAGGACCTCGTGCGTGGTGAGCGTTCCGCCCAGGTGGATGGGCGTGGCCGTGATGGTGATCTGGCCTTCGCGCGCTGATTTGTGGTGCGTGGCGGACACGTCCACCCCTACGGCGGTCTTGCCCAGGGTGCTGGCGTGAATCACGGCGGCCCAGGACCCCACGGCCTCGCCCACGGCCAGTGAGGCGCCGCCGTGCAGCAGCCCGAACGACTGCCGGTTGCCCTCGACGGGCATTGTGGCAACGACGCGCTCCACGGATTCCTCGACGATTTTCACGCCCATCTTCTCGTCGAGTTCGCCGAGCGTGATTTTCCACAGTTCGGCGCTGCCGGTTTCGGGCTGCATGGGCCACTTCTCTTTCGTAGGGTCTTCCCAGTGTGCAACAGGCTAGTGTGCAGCACGGCACATTCATGTACTGTAGACATATTACCGAACGGACGGTCAGTAATGCACTGGCCGTGATGATCTTGCCCCCGCTGGAAGGACCCGTCAACGATGACCACCACTGCAACTGCTCCGAAATCCTCACTGGACACTGTGGAGACCGTCCCCAGTTTCGTCCGGGACTCCTGGTGGACGCCCGACGCCGCCGCCGCGGCTTCCGCCGTTCCCGTCCTGGACGCCAGCACCGGCGAGCTCCTCGCCAAGGTGAGCACCGAGGGACTGGACCTTGCCGACGTCGTGGATTACGGACGCACCACCGGCCAGACGGAACTCGGCACGCTGACGTTCCACCAGCGCGCCCTGAAGCTCAAGGAACTGGCCCAGTACCTGAACGCCCGCCGCGAGCACTTCTACGAGCTGTCCGCCCAGACCGGCGCCACCAAGATCGACTCCATGGTGGACATCGACGGCGGCATCGGCGTGCTGTTCACCTTCAGCTCCAAGGGCCGCCGCGAGCTGCCCAACTCGCAGGTGGTGGTGGACGGCCCCATGGAGGTGCTGTCCAGGGACGGATCCTTCGCCGGTGAGCACATCTTCACCCGCATCCCGGGCGTCGCCGTCCAGATCAACGCCTTCAACTTCCCGGTGTGGGGCATGCTGGAGAAGTTTGCGCCCGCGTTCATCGCCGGCGTTCCCACCATCGTCAAGCCGGCAACTCCCACGGGCTACGTTGCTGCGGCCGTGGTCAAGGCCATTGTGGAGTCCAACATCCTGCCCAAGGGCTCGCTGCAGCTCATCTCCGGATCGGCCCGCACGCTCCTGGACCACCTCGACTACCGCGACCTCGTTGCCTTCACCGGGTCCGCCTCCACCGCCAATTCGCTGAAGTCGCACCCGAACGTGGTGAAGGGCGGCGTCCGCTTCACCTCGGAGACCGACTCGCTCAACGCAGCCATCCTGGGCCCGGACGCGGTCAAGGGCACGCCGGAGTTCGACGCCTTCATCAAGTCCGTGGTCACCGAAATGACCGTCAAGGCGGGACAGAAGTGCACGTCCATCCGCCGCACCATCGTGCCCCGGGAGCTGGTGTCCGACGTCGTTGCCGCCGTGGGTGCCCGCATCGAGGAACGCGTGGTGCTGGGTGATCCCCGCGCCGAGGGCGTCACCATGGGTGCCCTTGCGTCCCTTGAGCAGCTGGCCGACGTCCGGGCAGCTGTCCAGGCAATGCTCGACGCCGGCGGCGAGCTTGCGTACGGCACGCTCGATTCGCCCAAGGTGACCAAAGCGGACGGGGGAGTGGCCGTCGTCGAAGGCGGTGCCTTTATGTCCCCGGTGCTGCTCAGCTGGGCGGACGCCGAAGCCGAGGAAGTCCACTCGCTGGAGGCCTTCGGTCCTGTTTCTTCGGTGATCGGCTACACCGACCTGGCCGACGCAGTGCGCCTCGCCGCCCGCGGCGGCGGCTCGCTGGTGGCTTCGGTGTGCACCAACGATCCCGAGGTTGCCCGTGAACTGGTTACCGGGATCGCCGCCCACCACGGCCGCGTTTTGATGCTCAACCGCGAGGACGCCCGTTCGTCAACGGGCCATGGGTCACCGGTGCCGCACCTGGTCCACGGCGGTCCCGGCCGGGCCGGTGGCGGCGAAGAGCTCGGCGGCATCCGCTCGGTGATGCACCACATGCAGCGCACCGCCATCCAGGGCTCGCCCAACATGCTCACCGCCGTCACGGGCCTCTGGCACACCGGCGCGGACCGCAACTTCACGCTGGAAACCGAAGGCCAGCACCCGTTCCGGAAGAACCTGAGCACCCTGCGCATCGGCGACGCTGTCCGCTCCGATCTCCGTGAAGTCACCCTCGAGGAGATCACCAAGTTCGCCAACTCCACCGGCGACACCTTCTACGCCCACACCAACCAGGAAGCCGCGGAGGCCAACCCGTTCTTCCCGGGCATCGTGGCGCACGGGTACCTGCTGCTGGCCTGGGGCGCCGGGCTGTTCGTTGAGCCTGCCCCGGGCCCCGTGCTGGCAAACTACGGCCTGGAGAACCTGCGCTTCATCACCCCGGTGGCTGCAGGGGATTCCATCCGCGTCACCCTGACCGCCAAGAAGATCACCCCGCGCGAGACCGACGAGTACGGCGAGGTGGCCTGGGACGCCGTCCTCACCAACCAGAACGACGAAATCGTGGCCACCTACGACGTCCTCACCCTCGTCGAGAAGTAGCCCGGACACAAAGCAACCCCCGGACGCTCTCTCACTTTTGGCGGGCTTTACCGCAATGCTCCCTCACCATGTGGACCAGTTCAATGCCGGTGGGGGAGCGTTGTGGTGTCGGGTAAAAGGTCAGCCTTGGCGGGCCTTCATACGGGGGTTCTTCTTGTTGATGACGAAAGTGCGGCCCCGGCGGCGGACGATCTGGGCTCCAGGGATCTTCTTTAGTGCCCGCAGGGAGTTTCGTACCTTCATGATGTGCTCCTTGGTGTTGATTCGGTGCGGTGGTTAAGGCCAAATGGATCGGGGAAAAGCCCCGCGTCGTCGTTCATTTCCGCCTCGGACAGCTCGCAGGCCGTCAGCAGGGCAGCGATTTCAGCGGGGTCGATGTCGTCGCCAGTGACGGCCAGGACTGTCCCGCGGTCGCCGAACTCGGGATGCCAATCCAGCGCGGCGTCGGGGCTCGTCGCAATAGCGAAGGGCAGGGAGTCCCGGTCGGTCTGCCAGGGACCGGTGTTTTCCAGCCATACGCGGGGGCCTATTCCCTGGATGGCAATCCTGCACTCCGGCGCCGAGGCCACCCAGAGCCGTCCGCGCAGCCAGCAGGATCCCTCAGCCAGGGCTGTCAGGGCCAGCCGGAAACGCTCCGGGTGAAGGGGCCGAGCAATCCGCTGCACCACAGTGATGAACGGCGAGGAGGATTCGGCCGGGATCCGCACCGAGCCTGCTGCCGTCCGGGCTGTTGCCTCAGCAAGGTTGTGCCGCCCGGGCCGTACGTCGCCCGCGTGGTCAGCCACTGCAATGTGGGGAGCCACCTCTTTGATGAGCTGGACTCCGCGGCCACGCATCGCCTGATCGACCGGCACCAGGGCTGGATCGGCCAGTAGGACTGTGTCGCTGAAGGCGAGTTCTCCAATGAGGAATTCTCCCGGAGTGCGGTCATCATCCGGAACGGGGGTAAAGCCGGACTCGAACACTGTGTGACGGTCCCAGAGCTGGTCCTCCACCGCATCGGGAGCGCATGCCAGGACCACTGCATCGATTGTGACTGACGCGCCGAGGCCCCTCAGGAGTGCGTGCACCGCCGTCATGGACGTCACTGCGGGAGGCAGGCCCAGAATAACGGGCGTAGCCGGTGTCGACAGCCGGCGTACCGTCGGCACCACATCCAGCCGGACGGTGCAGCTGAGGCAGGCGTGTTCGAGCCTGGATTCCGAACGCTCGAGTCGCTTGCCGTCTCTGAAGATTCTCCGGACCACGAGCCCGTCTTCGAGCAGGTCATGGAAGACGAGCACGGCACCCGGCGTCTCCGCAGCCAGGGCGGCGCACGCCTGTTGCCGGCTGAAAGCGTCCAAGGAACTTACCACTGTCACATTCATGCTTTGAGGGTATATGAGAATCATTCTCAATTACAAATGGAATTGATTTCGGGGTGTTAATACGACCGGAAGTGAGAGAGGGTTGGGGGTTTTCCGGCGGGAAGTGAGAGGGCGTTGGGGGTTTTTCGGCGGGAAGTGAGAGAGGGTTGGGCCGGTTCTTTCTGACCTGCTCCGGCGTAGAATTTTCTGCGTAGGAGGTGGCGAAATGACCCTAGTACTCAACAAAGCCACAACAGTCCTGCCCGTCGATGATGTAGAGCGTGCCCGGCATTTCTATGCGGACACTTTGGGGCTCCCGCACCGGGGCGTGGCAGATGACGGAAGCGAATTGTTTGGCTCGGAGGGCGGCCCGATGCTGCAGCTGATGCCTGTCAGGGATGGCAAGCATTCAGAGCACACCACCCTGAGTTTCGAAGTCAGCGAGATTGAACGCACGGTCAGGGAAATGGAAGCCAGGGGCGTCGCGTTCCAGGATTACGACCTGCCGGATCTCAAGACCGAGAACCACATTTGTACAACGGATTCCGAAAAGTGCGCATGGTTCATGGATTCAGAGCACAACATCCTCTGCGTGCACGAGAACATCAACACGGTGGCGGATTACCAGCTCTAACCCCCGGCCCAGGGTTTACGTGCCGAGGAACAGCGCTCCGGCTTGCCGGGGCGCTGTTCTGTGTCGGCGCCCGGTTAAGGGTGCTCTGTGTTCACGGCGAATCCGGCGGCGTCGCGGACCACGGCGTGACCGGCCGCTCCTGCCTGACGCCGTCCACCGTGACGTCCACCCGTTCGTTAAAGAAGCTCACCAGCCCGTGGATCTGGGCGGCGTCGCGGAACCGCTGGTCGTACATCCACGCGATGTTCCGCCCGGTTTCCGAGTTCGGGTACGTCCAGTAGCTCGCCGTGCCCTTGTATGGACAGACCGTCTTCTTGGGGCTGGGCTCCATGATGTCCAGCCTGACGTCCGCGGGCGGGATGTAGTAGCGCACCGGCAGCATGGTCTCGTACAGCAGCTGGGCGGCGTTCGTGGTGGCCAGCGTGACGTCGTCGAGCCTCACCTCAACGGTGAGGGACGACGCCCGGATGTCCACGCGGTGGAACGGGTCACGGGGGTGCCCGATGATCTCTTCGTCGTCTTCCAGCCAATCGAAGGCGTTGAAATCCAGCACCACATGTCCGGCGAGGTCGGGGTCGGCCGGCCGGAAGGCCGCGCGGGGCAGCCTCGTCCCGGAAGTCACGACGTCGAACTCCTCACCGTCCGCTGTGTGCCGCCCGAAGCCCGTGCGCGGATCCAAGGCGTGCGGTCCGTCCGCGCTGAGCCTGAAACCGTGCTCCGCGATCTGGCCCGGCTGCTGCGACGGGGGCGCGAGTTCGGCTTGAAGGTCCACTTCGGGGACGGCGTAGATGGGGGTCACGCGCTTGGGTTCCCACACCAGGAGCGCATACAAGGTGTCGACGACGGTGTTCCCGCCCACCATGGCACGGACGCGTTTGGGCGTGGGTTGGTACCGCAAATGCGGGAACGTGCCGAAGAGGACTTCGGATAATTTCGTGGCCATGACTACAGGGTGGGCGCCACACATGCCGCCGTCAATGAGTGCCCCGGAGGGCCCATCGGCGTAGATGGGGGAGAACGGACTTAGCGTGCCGCGTTGAGCCCTTTGAAAGCCATTGTGATGACGTCGTCGGCCAGCTTTTCCGGGGACAGCGAGCCGCCCGGCTTGTACCATTCGACGATCGAGTTGATGGTGCCGAACAGGAGTCGCGTGACCGTGCGGGGATCGATGTCCTCGCGGAGGGAACCCTCATCGCGGGCGGCGGAGATCAGGGCCGCCACCTTGTGGTCGAAGGTGCGGCGGCGTTCCATGGCGTCGCGCTCGATGTCCGTGTTGCCGCGCAGGCGCAGCAGCAGGGTGACGAACGGAAGGCGTTCCACCAGCACGGAAATGGTTTCGCGGAGTACGAACTCGAGCCGGGCCTCGGCCGTCCCGGACTGGGCCTGCGGCTGCTCCAGGATGGCCTCGAGGCCGCCCAGTGCCTGCTCCAGGGCGAGCTTGAGGAGGTCGCCCTTGGACGGTACGTGGTGGTAGATGGCCGACTTGGAAATGCCAAGGTTTTCGGCAAGGATGCCCATTGACGTGGCGTCGTAGCCGTGGCGGTTGAAGACCTCGACGGCGATCTGCAGCACCGACTGCTGGTCGTATCCCGGGCGGCCGCGCTTGGTGGGTGCATCAGTTGTGGACATACCGGCTATTTTCTCATGAACGTTCGGTTATTAGGCGCAATCAGTGTCACGGACCAGAAATGCCTTGCCTGCGCGGTGCCCCGGTGCTAGAAAGCTTGTAGAGGAACTATCGGCGCGGGGACCGGTTCTGACTCAAATGTTTCAAGGATCGGGACGGGATCAGGTACGTTGGGCTGCCCGGCTGGCGGTTAGCCATCGGCACGTCACAGCGCTGTCGCGCATTGGCAGTAGTGCACTGAATGCCTCCCGTAAAAGGACGGTCCCCGGCTGCAGCAGCCGGGGACCTTCCCCATGTGGGTGACTGTCCGCATGTGGCACCGGAATGCCAACGTTGCGGCCAGACGTGCCGACATGGGCAATTGCGGACTCTTCCGCTCCTGACGTAGTACTCAGCCTATTGCGCTCCCCGGGGGCTGGTGCTAAAACTCTCTAAAACCTCGTCTCATAAGGGGGCCAAGAACGCGGAGCACGGGGCTGGGTGGGCCGGGCTAATGTGGCTGCCTGTGCGGGCGGCATGCAATCGGATCCGGGAATGTCGAGAACACCCAAGGAAACCCCATGACACTCAAGCGCGGGCGCGCCGCCACCATCCTTTTTGCCATCCTCATCACTGTCTGCGGTCTGATCGGCATCGAACAAGGACCGTCATCCTCAGCAGCAGCAAGTCTCAACTTCACCACCAACGGGAGCCAAATCACCGACCCCGACGGCAATGCCTTCATCCCGCGGGGGTCCAATTTTAACGGTCCCCACTTCGTCTGGGAGCCCAACCCCATCGGTAAGTCGTCGACGGTCCAGGACGTGTGGAAGATGAACACCATCAGGCTCGACGTCGCCTTGGACCGCGGAACGAATGACTACCCGCACTACAACTTCGGATCGAGCTCGGACTTCGATGCCATCATCAACGAGTACACGGCCAAGAAGATTGTGGTGATGCTGGCACAGTTCACTCTCAGGGCGGGCTCATATCCCACAGCAGCTGAGCTGAACGAATTGAAGGGGTGGTGGGCGGACAAAGCGGCGAAATACAAGGACAATCCATATGTCTGGTTCAACCTCCAGAACGAACCCGGCGAGAACGGCTGGATGCTGCCGCCTGATGACACCTGGTACGCCAACCATGTGGCCATGTCGCAAGCGATCAGGGCCACCGGCGCCCAGAATGTGATTGTCTACGACGGCGCCCACTTCGGCCAGGAGCGCGCGGGCGGCGGTAATGACCAGTCAGCATTCCTCAGGTGGGGCACGCAATTGAAGGCCGAGTTCGGCAACACCGTCTTTTCCGTACATGTTTATGACCGCTGGGACACAGCTGAACAGCTCGGCCAGTTCCTCGCTGATGTGCAGGGGCAAGGATTGCCGATCATCATCGGTGAGACTGGGTTCCCGGAGCAATGGGAAGCCGTGGATCGGGGTGCAGGAATCCGCGCCGGTGCCATTGCGGCGTTCCAGGCTGCGACCGAGCGCAGGGTGGGGCTCTTCTCATGGCATGCCCAAGGCGGCGACAACCACAACCTCGTCCGAGGAGGCCCGTTGGATTGGGTGGATTCACTCACCCAGCCCACGAACCTCACCGAATTAGGCCAGATGCAGTGGGACTACCTCCAGGAACTGGCCCGGTAGGCGTTTGCCCGGCCCGGTTGGGCGGCGCCCAACCGGGCCGGGCCGCAAGTGTACGTTCGCGCTATGCCTTCGGACGCATGTCGTAGATCCGGCGGAGTTTGCCGTTTGAGCGCTCCAGTGAGCCGGGCTCGACGACGTTGACGGTGCAGGATGAGCCGACGTGGATCTTGATCTGCTGCTGCAGGACCTTGGCGGCCGAGGCCACGACCTCTGCCGAGACGGATTCCCGGCGTTCGATCTTCACCGTGAGCTGGTCCATCCGCTGACCCTCGGGCCGGGTGAGTTCCAGCTGGAAGTGCGGGCTGAGCTCGGGGATGCGCAACGCGATTTCCTCGATCTGCGAGGGGAACAGGTTCACGCCGCGCAGGATGATCATGTCGTCGCTGCGGCCGGTGATGCGGCCCATGCGGCGGTGCGCGGGGCGTGCCGTGCCGGGCAGCAGCCGCGTGAGGTCCTTGGTGCGGTACCGGATGATGGGCAGCGCTTCCTTGGTGAGCGAGGTGAACACCAGTTCGCCGTGTTCGCCGTCGCCCAGGACCTTCGTGGGGTCGAACGCGTCGATGATCTCGGGGCGGAAGTGGTCCTCCCAGATGTGGCTGCCGTCCTGGGTCTCCACGGCTTCGCCGGCCACCCCGGGGCCCATGACCTCGGACAGGCCGTAGATGTCGCAGGCCTTGATGTTCATGGTGGTTTCGAGCTCGTGGCGCATTTCCTCGGTCCACGGCTCGGCACCCAGCACTGCGTACTTGAGGGATGTGGAGGCCGGGTCGATGCCCTGCTTCATCATCGCGTCGGCGATGGTCAGCAGGTAGGTGGGCGTGGCCAGGATTGCGTCCGGCTTGAAGTCCTGGATGAGGGTGATCTGGCGTTCGGTCTGGCCGCCCGAGATGGGGATGACCGTGCAGCCCAGTGCCTCGGCGCCGGCGTGGGCGCCCATGCCGCCGGTGAACAGGCCGTAGCCGTAGGCGTTGTGGACCTTCATGCCGGGGCGGACGCCGGAGGCGCGGAGGGAACGTGCCACCAGCTTGGCCCAGTCGGCGAGGTCCTTCTTGGTGTAGCCCACCACGGTGGCGCGGCCGGTGGTGCCGGAGCTGGCATGGATGCGGGCCACCTCGTGCTGCGGCACGGCGAACATGCCGAAGGGGTACTCCAGCCGGAGGTCTTCCTTGGTGGTGAAGGGGAACTTGCCAAGGTCGGCCAGCTCGCGGAGGTCCGTGGGGTGGACGCCGGCCTCGTCGAACTTGCGCTTGTACAGCGGAACGCGGTCGTAGGCGTAGGCGACCGTGTGCTGGAGGCGGCTCAGCTGCAATGCCTCCAGCTCGTCGCGGGATATCGTTTCTTCGCGGTCCAGCACGGCGTCGGCGGCAGCTGCTGGTTCTGTGGCGTGGAGGGTCATCTGGGGGTCCCTGTTTCTATTTCTTGGAGATGGTGCGGCTGCGGCCGCGGAACTCGGCGATGAGCTCGCCCGGTGTTTCATGGTTGGCGCTGTCGGCTGCGGTGCCGGCGGCGGTACCTGTGTTGGTGCCTGTGTTGATGCCTGTGTTGGTGCCTATGGCCGTGTGGGGGTCCGCGGCGTAGATCTGCACGTCGTAAAGTCCGCTGCGGCCGGCATGCGCGCGTCGGTTGGCGACGGCGGTGATCACCTGGCCGGTGAAGGCCGGCTTGAGGAAGTTGATGTCGACGCCGGACGCCACGGTGATCGTGTCGCCGTCGGCTCCCGCTGTGCCGGCCGGCGTGCTTGCCGGGTTGCAGGCCAAGGCAAAGGCGGTATCGCCGAAGGCGAAGATCATTCCGCCGTGGGCCATGCCGAAGCCGTTGAGCATTTCCTGCCGGAGGGTCATGCGGATGGTGGCGTGACCGTCGTCCAGTTTGAGGACTTCGATGCCCATCCATTCAGAGGCATAGTCGTTTTCAAGGATGGGGTGGGTGGCCCCGGAGAGTGTTGCTTCAGCCATGCGTCATTGCCTCCAGCTTTATTTACCGAATGTTCATTAGGTAATCCCATTTTGGGGCATGCTGTCAAGAGCCGCTGCTGTTTCCGGCCGCAGGGAGAGGGTGCTTGTGGGTGCTTCCCGGTCCCGCTAACTGCCCCACATCTCGGAACTGTTCAAGGACGTGAACACAAACATCCCGCCCACAAAGGCGAAGAATCCGCCGAAGAACCGGGCATAGGCGGGACTGGCCAAGAATGATCCGGAGTAGTCCACGCCCATCGGCTTGGACTCCTTCATGTACTTCGACATGGCGGTAGCGGATCCGTTCAGGTTCGTCAGCATGCTCAGCCCAAGGAGGATGGCCACGAGGCCGAGGGCGCCGGACGCCCAGCGGGTGACTTCCCTGGCCCCCAGGGGAACGGACACGAAGGTGACAACAAAGACGATGAAGAACAGGATGTAAAAGGTCTTCACTGGCTGCGGCAGGGCTGCCAGGAATTTGAGCGGGTTCACGGAGCCTCCTGATCGTGCGTCTGCTGAGCATAGCCCCGCTGGTCCCGAACTGGAATGGGATTATCAGTTATCCGCCGGCGCGGCCTGAGCCTTAGGAATCAGCCGTGATCGGCGTACGATCGGAGGCGGGGGAAGCCGACCCATGACAGGGGACGCCATGAGCGGAATTTTGGGGCAGGCGCGGACGTACTCAAGTGCTTTGGGGGCGTCAAACTTGTTGGCCGGGACGTTTGTTTTTGATGCCAGATCCCGGGTTATGACGTGGTCTGATGAGCTTTACAGCATCCACGGCTACCGCCGGGGTGACGTCGTTCCAACGATGGAGCTGACGATGGCGCACAAGCATCCGGATGACCTGCCGCGGATCCAGGAGGTCAGCAACGAACTGTTCGCACATGGCGGTCATGTGGCCATGTACCACCGCCTCATCGATGCCACGTCCCGCGAGCGAAAAGTGCTGACGGCGGGGGAGGCGGTGCTGGACGGGACCGGCAAGCTGTCGACCATCTCGGGAGTCATGCTGGACCTGACGTCAACAATCCAACGGGAGACGGAACTGGCCGCACGCGAAGCCGTCCGCGGCGCCATGGCCACCCGGAGCACCATCGCGAAAGCCGAGGGCATCCTCATGGGCCGGCTCGGCATCGGATCGGATGAGGCCTTCAAACTGCTGACCACCTACAGCAACACCAGCAACATCAAACTCGCCGGCGTGGCCTCCGGCCTCGTGGCACTTGCTGACAGCCCCGCGGAGGCTACCGCGCTGGGGCACTTCATCCAGCAGCTCAGCCAGACCCGCCAGCGCCGCTGAACGATCACCCGCCAGCGCCGCTGAACGATCACCGAACCGCGCCGCTATCCGAGGTCTCGACGCCGGCGGACCAGTCCCAGGCAGAGTGCGGCCGCTGCTGCGGCGGCAGCCGCGACGATGCCGAAGGGCACGGGGTCGTTGGCGCCGCCGATGCCCACCAGGGGTGCCGCCAGGCCGCCGAAGGAGAACCGGGCCAGGCCCAGGAGCGAGGAGGCCGTGCCGGCGATGTCGGGATATTCCTTGAGCGCCAGCGAGGTGGCCGGCGGGCTGGTCACGGCCACGCCGCTGACCATGGTGAACAGGGACAGGATGATGGCGATCAGGGGCAGGTGCAGGAGCGCCGTGGCCAGCAGCCCCAGGGCGCCGGCGAGGGCCATGGCCAGGCCCAGGGCGAGGGTTCCCCGTTCGGACCAGTGCTCAGCCAGCCGGCCTGAGATGAACCCGAAGATCACGAAGCCCAGGGAGTTCAGTCCGAAGGCGAACGAGTAGCCCTGCGGGGAGAGCCCGTACATGCCCTGGAGGATGTACGTTGCCCCGCTCAGGTAGGCGAAAATCGCGGCGTAGGTGAAGCCCGTGATCAGGACGGCGCCCACGAACATCCGGTCCGCCAGGACCCGGCGGAAGTCGTTGAGGGTGTGGGAGAGGCCTCCCGTGATGCGCCGGTCCTGCGGGAGGGTCTCCCGGAAAACCACCAGGGACGCGACGAGGATGGCCACACCCACTGCGGCGAGGAACAGGAACACTCCGCGCCAGTCCGTGACGGCCGCGAGCTGGCCGCCGATCACGGGGCCGATGATGGCAGCCAGTCCGCCCAGGACGGTGAGGCGGCCGTAGTAGCGGATCAGCTTCCCGCCCGAGTAGACGTCCCGGCCGGCGGCCTGCGCGATGACAATGCCCACAGCCCCGGCGAGGCCCTGCACGAACCGGGCGAGGATGAGGGTTTCGACCGTGGGGCTGAGCGCGCACAGCACCGAGGTGACCGTGTAGGCGATCACGCCGATGATCAGCGGCTTCCGGCGGCCGAAGCGGTCCGACAGGGGCCCGGCGACCACCTGCCCGATGGCCAGGCCGAGCAGGCAGGCGGTGATGGTCAGCTGCGCCACGGACGTTGTGCTGCGGAGCTCGGCGGTGAGGGCGGGAAGGACCGGCAGGTAGAGGTCCATGGAAATCGGACCGAAGATTGTCAGCAGCCCGAGCACCACCGCCAGCGGCCGGCCGACGGCCTGTTTTGGCGCGGGAGCAGGTCCGGGTGCAGTGGCGTGTGCAGGGGCGCCGGTGGCGGTCATGCTGGCTCCGTTCCAGTGGTGATGGGGGTTGATTTCCCATTCAACCCGGCCGCGCCATTCCTAGCCACGGCTCTCCCTATCCGGGTTCTGGCAGTACCTCCCTGGGACCCCCTGCCCCGGTGTAGCGTGAACGGGTGGATAACAGGATGGCGGTGAGGGAGTTCCTCGCCTCAAGGCGCGCTAAGATCTCTCCGGAAATGGCCGGACTCACGCTTTTTGGCGGACGACGCCGGGTCCCCGGCTTGCGCCGCGAAGAGGTCGCCATGCTCGCCGGGGTCAGCGTGGACTATTACACGAAACTTGAGCGCGGGAACCTTGCCGGCACCTCCGAAAGTGTCCTCGACGCCATCGCCAGGGCCTTGAAGCTGGACGAAGCGGAACGGGACCACCTCTACAACCTTGCCAGGGCCTCCAGTGCGTCCGGCCGGACCAAGCAGCGTCCCCTCCAGAGCGGGACCGTGCGCCCGCCCCTCCAGTTCATGCTGGACGCCATCACGGCGGCGCCTGCCTTCATCGGCAACCAGCACATGGACATTGTGGCGGCCAACCAGCTCGGCTACGCCCTGTACTCGGAGATGTACCGCGGTCCCGCCCGGCCGGCCAACCACTCCCGGTTCATCTTCCTTGATCCCCGGGCCCGCGACTTCTACCCCAACTGGGAACTGGCCGCCAACACCAACGTGGCACTGCTGCGCACCTACAGCGGCCAGAACCCCTTCGACAAGCGCCTGGCGGACCTCGTCGGGGAACTGTCCACGCGCAGCGAGGAGTTCCGCATCCGGTGGGCAGCGCACAACGTCCGCCGCCACTACGCCGGAACCAAGGTGTTCCACCATCCGGTGGTGGGGGAACTCGAGCTCACGTACGAAGCGATGGACCTGGCCGAGGACCCCGGCTTCAGGCTGACCGTCTACCCGGCCGTGCCGGGATCGCCGTCGGATGAACGGCTGCGGCTGCTGGCCAGCTGGGCCGCCACCGAACACATCCGGGAACTCGCCGTCGGACCCGTTCAGGAGTATCCCGTCGAAGGCCAGCCCGGCACACCGGTCCAACTGCCGACCCAGCCCGCACCCCACAGCAGGGATGTCCAGCGGTCCTGACCGTGGAAGTATGGAGGGACGGAGCATCACCACGTCACTACCTAAGGGCGGATCATGGCCAAGGGGATTTACGTCAGCGCGACCACACCGGGATCCGGTAAGTCGCTGATAGCGCTGGGGCTTGCGGACACGCTGCACCGGCACGCGGACCGCATCGGCTTCTTCAAACCCGTGGTCCACGGCACCGACGCCGCCTCGGACCCCATGGTGGCCCTGATGAAATCCCGGTTCGACCTCGACGACGACCGCTGCCGCGGCGGCCTGACGTTCGCCGAGGTCCGCTCGCTGCTGGCGGAGGGAAACCGGGCGGAGATCGACGCCCGCTGCGTGGAGATCTTCGCCGACATGTCTCGCCACTGCGACGTGGTGATTGTGGAGGGCACCGACCTCACCGGCCAGGATGCCGCCGTCGAATTCGACCTCAACGCCCGGCTCGCCAACAACCTGGCCGCGTCCATCGTGGCGGTGGTGGGCGCGAAGGGGCGCACCGTGGCGGAGGCGGCCGACGCCGTCGAGGTTGCCCGCAAGGAACTGGCGGCGGAACGCTGCAGCCTGCTGGCCATCATGGTGAACCGTGCCGATCCGGAGGACGTCGACGGGATCGTCGCGGCCGTGAAGCCCGGCGCGTCCGGCCGGCCCGTGTACGTCTTCCCGGAGCTGGAGGACATCGCCCGCCCCACCACCGGCGAGGTGGCCACCGCCCTGGGGATCCGCCAGGTCGCCGGCCGGCAGGACATGGAACGCGACGTGCACTCCATCAAGGTGGCGGCCATGAGCGTGGCCAACTTCCTGCACGTGCTCGACGACGGTGCGCTGGTGATCGTCCCGGGCGACCGCGCGGACGTGATGGTCGCGTGCCTGGCGTCGTCGTTCTCGCCGGAGTTCCCGGTGCCGTCAGCGCTGATCCTCACCGGCGGCCTGGCCCCGGACCCCAACATTTACTCGCTACTGGCGCAGGCGCCGTTCCCCGTATTCGCCAGCCCGGACGATACCTACACCACGGCCAAGCGCGTGTCAGAGGTCCGCAGCGAAATCTGGTCCGGGCACCGGCGCAAGGTGGCCTCCGCCGTCGGGCTGTGGGCAAAGCGCGTGGACGAGGCCGAGCTGGTGGAGCGCCTGCACCTGCCGCGGCTGGAGCGGATGACGCCGCTCCGTTTCCTGCACGACCTGATCGAACGGGCCCGGCTGCAGCGCCGGCACATCGTGCTGCCCGAGGGGAACGACGTGCGGATCCTGCGTGCGGCGGAAATCCTGCACCGGCGGGACGTCTGCGACCTCACCATCCTGGGCAACGAGTCGGACGTCCGCGAGCTTGCGTCCACGCAGGGCATCGACCTGTCCGGCATGAAAATTGTGGATCCCGCCACGTCCGAGCTGCGCCAGCAGTTTGCCGAGAAGTACGCGGAGCTGCGTGCGCACAAGGGCGTGGACCTGGCCCGGGCGCTGGAGGTCATGCTGGACGGCAGCTACTTCGGCACCATGATGGTCCAGCTGGGCGTGGTGGACGGCATGGTGTCCGGCGCAGCGCACACCACCGCCCACACCATCCGCCCGGCGCTGGAGTTCGTGAAGACCCGCGACGGCGTGAAGATCGTCTCCTCGGTGTTCCTGATGCTAATGCCGGACCGGGTGCTGGTGTACGGCGACTGCGCGGTCAACCCGGACCCGAACGCCGAGCAGCTGGCGGACATTGCGCTGGCCTCGGCGGAGACCGCCACGCAGTTCGGCGTGGATCCGCGGGTGGCCATGCTGTCCTACTCCACCGGCGGATCCGGCACCGGCGAGGCGGTGGACAAAGTCCGGCAGGCCACCGAAGCGGTGAAGGCGCGCCGCCCGGACCTCGCCGTCGAGGGCCCCATCCAGTACGACGCCGCCGTGGATGCCGCGATCGCGCAGTCCAAGATGCCGGGCTCGTCCGTCGCCGGGCAGGCCACCGTGTTCATCTTCCCGGACCTGAACACCGGCAACAACACGTACAAGGCGGTGCAGCAGTCCTCGGGGGCGGTCGCCGTCGGGCCTGTCCTGCAGGGGCTCCGCAAGCCGGTGAACGACCTCTCCCGCGGCTGCACCGTGGAGGACATCGTGAACACGGTGGCCATCACGGCCGTGCAGGCGCAGTCCGTGGAACCGGCCGCCGAACCGGCAGCCGCCGCCGCGCACGCGTAGCTAGCGCACGCGTCGCTAGCTGTCTTCGGGCGTGAGGTCCAGGTCCTCCACGTTTTCGGGCGGCTCGGGGGACTCGCCCACCTCGGTGGCTTTGAGGTTGCCTGTGTCGTCCAGGGCCGGGTTCGCGCCCTCGACGCCGGTGGGGTCCTTCGCCTTGGACCCGGACTCCGGCGCGGTGCCCGCAGGTCCGGCGCTTTCCGGTGCGGTGGCGTCCGGCTCCCCGCCGGTCGGCTGGGTGGTGCTGTCACTCATGGAAAAGCCCTCCGTGCATAGTCCAGTTGGTCCGCCGACTCTAAGCGCCCGCCGCGCCCGATGCAATGGCGCTACGATCGAACTTCCACCGACCACCGCAGCAGCTACGGCTTAGGAGGCCCAGTGCTCGTCCTCGTCATCAACTCCGGTTCGTCCTCGCTCAAGTACCAGGTGCGCGACGTGGCATCCCACAGCGTCCTGACCGAGGGGCTGATCGAGAAGATCGGCATGGGCAACGGCGGTGAAGGCGACGGCGAGATCGAGGGCCCGCGCGACCACGCCGAGGCACTGGAGCAGGTGGACGCCGCCATCCACGAGGTGCTGGGCGACCGGAAACTGGATGCCGTGGGCCACCGGGTGGTGCACGGCGGCGAGCGCTTCGGTGAACCAGTGCTGATCGACAACGAGATCACCCGCGCCATCGAGCGGCTCAACCCGCTGGCTCCGCTCCACAACCCGGCCAACGTGCTGGGCATCCGCGCCATCGCCAAGAAATGGCCGGACATGCCGCAGGTTGCCGTGTTTGACACCGCCTTCCACCGCACCCTGCCCGAGCACGCGTGGCGCTACGCGGTGCCGGACTCGCTCTACACCAACCACGGAATCCGCCGCTACGGCTTCCACGGCACCTCGCACGAGTACGTCTCGCACCAGGCGGCGGCGCTGCTGGACCTCCCGGTGGAAGAGTTCGACGGCGTGATCGCCCACTTGGGGAACGGCGCCTCCGTCACGGCCATCCGGGGCGGGAAGTCCGTGGACACCTCCATGGGGTTCACCCCGCTGGAGGGCCTGGTGATGGGCACCCGCTCCGGCGACCTCGACCCGTCCATCCTTGTGTTCCTGGGCCGGGCCGGCTGGTCCACGGAGGACCTTGACTCGCTGCTCAACCGCGAATCCGGGCTCAAGGGCCTGGCCGGCAACAACGACATGCGCTCCGTAGTGGAGGCCGCCGAAGCCGGCGATGCCCGCGCTGCCACGGCGCTCGCCGTCGCGTCCTACCGGCTGGCCAAGTACATCGGCGGGTACCACGTGGCCGTGGGCGGGGCGAAGGCGCTAGTGTTCACCGCCGGCATCGGCGAAAACTCGCACCAGTTCCGCACCCTGGTGGGAGACAAGCTGGGGGCGCTGGGCATAGAGCTCGACGCCGGGCTGAACAGTGAGCGGTCCAAGGAACCGCGGGTGATTTCCACCGCCGCGTCGCTGATCCCCGTCCTGGTGGTGCCCACCGACGAGGAGCGCGCCATCGCGGAGGCGACCGCCGCCGTCGTGCATTCATCGGTTGCCCCCTAACCCCGACGCTCGCTCACTTCTGGTCGCATTTGCCGGGACGCTCCCTCACTAGTCACGCGTGGGCGAGGTTGCTGGAGAGGTCGCGGTGCGCGCCGGCCTGGTCCTGGAGGGCCTTGGCCCGCTCCTCGAACACGCCGACGGCGTCGGCTCCCGCAGCGAAGCGCAGCGGTGGTTCATCCAGCTCCGCCAGGTTGATGAGGGCGTCGGCGAGCTTGGCGGGGTCGCCGCCCTGCTGCCCGTTCATGCCCTTCCATGCGGCCACGGTCTGTTCGGTGCGCTCGGCGTAGTCCTCGATGGTGGATTCGGCGTAACTGGTCGATTCCGGGGTGAGCAGCTCGGTGCGGAAGAACCCCGGCTCCACGATCATGCTGCGGATGCCGAACGGGGCCACCTCAAGGGCCAGGGACTCCGCCCAGCCCTCCACGCCGAACTTCGACGCGGCGTACGCGGACAGGAACTCTCCGCCCGCGATCCCGGCCGTTGAGGAGATGGTGACCACCAGACCTGAGCGCTGGGCCCGCATCACCGGCAGGGCCGCACGGGTGACGTTGATGGGCCCGAACATGGTGGTTTCGATCTGCGCCCGGAAGTCCCCGGGGCTGATTTCCTCGAAGAACCCGGCGTAGAAGTTGCCGGCGTTGTTCACGAGGACGTCGATCCGGCCGAACCGGTCGACGGCGGCCTGGATGGCGGCGGCGGCGTCGGCGGGGTCGGTGACGTCGAGCCTTACGGCCAGCAGGTTCTCGTTGTCGCCCAGGGCCTGGGCGACCTTTTCCGGGTTGCGGCCGGTGGCCACCACGGCATGGCCGGCGGCCAGTGCGGCCTTCGCGATGTCGGTGCCCATACCGCGGCTGGCTCCGGTGATGAACCAGACCTTCTTCCCGGTGACGGCATCCCCGGCGGTGGTGTTCTGGGCGGTGGTGTTGGTCTGGGCAAGTGTGTCCTGGGCGAGGGTGTTCTGTTCAGTCATTGTGAGGTGCTGTCTTTCCTGCTGGTTGTTTCGGTCTTGGTGGTTATGCCGGACTTGGTGGTCGATTCGGCGGGTGATGCCGCCCAGCTGGCGAGGAATGCCAGCGCGTTTTCGGACGTGGAGCCGGGCTCCGCGGTGAAGGTGAACAGGGTCTGTCCTTCGTCGCCGGGGAGGTGCAGGGTTTCGAACTGCAGGGACAGGTCCCCGGCCACTGGATGGTGGAACCGTTTGGTTCCGGTGGTGTGGATCCGCACGTCGTGTCCCGCCCACAATCCGGCGAACAGTCCGCTGCGGGTGGTCAGTTCCCCGACCAGCTCGTTCAGCGCCCGGTCATGGGGATTCGGCCCCGTTTCCAGCCGCAGCATCGCCACCGTGGTGGCCGCGATCGCCCGCCAGTCGGGGTACAGGTCTGCTGCGCGCGGGTCGAGGAAAAGGTAGCGAGCCTGGTTCGGCAGCCGGCCGGGCGTGTCCGGGCCGGAGGCCACGGCGGAGTCGAAGACCTCCGAGTACAGCGCGCGGCCCAGGAGGTTGGCGGCCAGCACGTCAGAACGCCCGTTCTGCACGATGGCCACCACTCCGGTCATTCCGTCCAGGAGACGCAGCACCCCGGGACGGACCCGCTGCTGCGCGGGCTGGCGGGAGGCCTGGCGCCGTGCCCCGCGTAAGGGGGCGTTGGCCGTCCGGGCCAGATCCATCAGGTGGGTCCGCTCGGCGTCGTCCAGTTGGAGGGCGGAGGCCACGGCCTCAAGCACCGAGTCGGAGACGCCCCGGATGCTGCCGCGTTCCAGCCGCGTGTAGTAGTCCGTGCTCACCCCGGCAAGCTGTGCCACTTCCTCGCGGCGAAGGCCCGGCACCCGGCGCAGCTCCCCGTAGCTGGGGATACCGGCCTGCTCCGGGCTGATCTTCGCACGACGCGAGATCAGGAACTCGCGGATTTCGTTTTTTCTGTCCACATCCACCACGCTACGCAGGCCGCAGATCCGGTGGCAGTGTCTATTGGACACCCCCAGTGTGCTGACGCCGTCAGTGCTGCAGCCGCGGAGGGTACGCTCAAACCATGCCGGACATCAGACTGCCCATCCGCACCGACCGCCTGGTCCTGCGCCGCTTCGAGGCCGCCGACCTCGACGCCTTCTACGCCTACCACTCGCTGCCCGCAACCGCACGGTTCCTGCCGGGCGAAGCCAAGAGCTACACGCAGTGCATGGAACGCGTGGGCAACTACGCCAACTTTGTCTTCAAGAAGGAGGGCGACTGGGTGGCGCTGGCCATCGAGGCCGCGGACTCCCCGGGGTTGATCGGCGAAGTGGTGCTGAAATGGCTGCCGGGCTTCGGCCAGGCGGAAGTGGGCTGGAGCCTTGCCCCGGGGGCGCGCGGCAAGGGCTACGCCACCGAAGCCGCGGAGGCGATGCTGAAGCTGGGGTTCGAGGGCCTGGACTTCCACCGGATCGACGCCAAACTGGACGCGCTGAACACGGCGTCGGCCTCGATCTGCGAGCGGCTGGGCATGCGCCTCGAAGGCAAGCACGTGGACAAGTGGCGTTACAAGGGCGTCTGGGCCACGGAAGTTGTCTACGCCATGCTCCGCGACGAATGGGCCGCCCGGAAGCCGGCAGCTGACGCGCCGGCTGCCCGGAATTAAGCGCCGGCCCCGTACGTCCCGTATTCCGGAAGCCCTGCCGACTCATAGACAAGAATGGCGAGTCCGCCCGGCGTCGTCCTGCTGCTGACCAGGCGCAGGCCCGCCGGTGCGCCTCCCACCGGGAACAGCCGCCGCCCGTTCCCCACCACCACCGGGGCGATCACCAGCCTCACCTCGTCAATCAGCCCGGCGGCCAACAGGGACTGCGCCAGCCTGGCACTCCCGTGGATCTGCAGCTCCCTTCCGGGCTGCCGCTTCAAGTCGGCGACCTGCGCTGCGACGTCGCCGGAGAGGACGGTCGTCGGTGTCCAGGACGCCTGCTCCAAGCTATGGGAGGCCACGTACTTTGGCAGGCCGTTCATCTTTTCGGAGAACGGATCATCGGGGTCCGTCATTTGCGGCCAGTCGCGCGAAAAGTTGTCGTAGGTGCGGCGGCCGAACAGCAATGCGTCCGCCCGGCCCAGCCTGTCCACAGCCTGTTGCACGAACTCCTCATCCAGGTGCGGAACGAACCACCCTCCCTGGGTGAAGCCGTCGCTGGTGTCCTCATCCGGGGAGCCGGGACCTTGCGACACACCGTCCAAGGTCAGGAACTCCATCAGCGTCAGTCTCATTGCGTGTTACCTCCCCGTAGTGGTTCAGCAGCGGTTCTCGAGTAACTCACTTCGTCCACCATCACGGTACGCGGGGCCCGCGTCCGGTGGCAGTGTCTATGGCCCCAGTGTGCTCAAGCGGCCAGGGTGGGCCGACGCCCGGTGACGGCCTGGTCAGGGCTAAATAACTGGTGCTACCCCTTCCGCGCCCATGCTCCTAATCTGTTGCTACGGGCGAACTTATCTCGCCCGCTCCAGCCACATTGAAGCAATGGAAAGCCTGGCCATGCCTCCCGCAGGGGATCACGGGCACCGTTGGGAAGCAGCCGGCTTGGAGAGGAGAAGCGATGGAAACGGGAGTGGAACCAAGAGCATTCTGGGGGAGGATCGGTGCGATTGCGCTTCCCATCGGCGTCATCCTGCTGGTGGCCGCAACGGCGGTCCACCCGTCCAGGGAACACCCCATGAACCACACAGCGGTCTTTATGGAGTACGCGCAGAACGACGGCTGGATTGCCATCCACTTCGCGCAGTGGGTCGCTGCCCTGATGTTCTCCGGCGGCCTCGTGGCTCTGTACTTTGCCATGACCGCCCAGAAGGAGGGGCCAAAACCGCTGGCGCGCTTCGGCCTGGTCGCGGTGGTGCTGACCGCGGCGGCAATCACCATGCTCCAGGCGGTGGACGGCGTAGCGCTCAAATGGGCCGTGGATGCCTGGGCAGTTGCTCCCGCCGATCAGGAGTCGTCTGCGCTGTCAGCTGCAATGGCGTTGAGATGGACTGAATACGCGCTGCAGAGCTACTCCAACATCCTGCTCGGACTCGCGCTGATTTTCTACGGGCTTGCCATCGCGTACGGGTACGCATTTGCCCGGTGGCCAGGATGGCTGGCTGCCGCCTCGGGTGTCGCCTGGATCGTCCATGGCCTGATGGTCTCCTACGTTGGCCTGTTCGACTCGCCGCCCCGGTTGGTGGCCCTGGTGCTGATGGCCGCCTGGGCGTTCGTCATGGCTGTGCAAATGTGGCCCAGCGGCCGCCGCGGACATGCCGCCAGCGCCGCAGCACCGACCGGTCCAGTGACCGCCTAGACAAGGCGCGTAGATCCTGCCAACCCCCGGTGACCGAGCCTGTCGAGATCCGGGTCCCGACAGGCTCAACCACCGGTCGCCGCAGCCGCGGGCTCAACCGCCGGTCGACCCTGCCGCGGGCTCAACCACCGGTCGACGTGGGTGTGGGCATGGCTAGGCCCGGTTCCGTTGGCGCTGGCGTCGGCTCAGCGGTGGTGGCCGGACTCTCCGTCACGGCGCCGCCGATGACCGGCGCTGCCGGAACCGGTGCCGTCGTCGTCGTTCCCGAGGGCGCCGGTGCCCCGCCGGTGGCGGAGGGGACGGGCGCCTGGCTTGACCCGGGCGTTGATTCGGACGGTCCGGGCACCGGAGTGGCCGTGGAGCTTGGCGTCGCGGACGTGGCAGTGCCCTTGGTGGCGCTGGGATCGTTCCGTACTATCTCCATGACTTGCTCCTTGAACGCGTCGAGGCGTCCCTGGATTTCGGAGAGCGGAACGTTTTGCAGGTTCCGCCCGAACTCGGCGATCTCAGCCCACAGCGCGTTGAGCCGGGCCATGCCGTCGTCGCTGAGCGGTCCATCCAACGTGAGTACCAGCTGGCTGGCCAGCGCATACGTGAGGCACCGGACGCAGTTGTAGTTCGCGGCAGCGGACAGGTTCTCCGGAACGATCACGTCCGCCTGGCCCACGATCAGCACCACCTGGAAGCCCACAGCGACGGCCGCGCAATCGGTGCAGCTGGCGAAGGCGTAGGCCTCGTTGGTGGTGTCCACAGTATCGCCGTCCTCGGCCCAGACCAGGGCGAAGGCGACGTCGTATACCACCGAGCCGTCCTGCGTGTTGACCGCCAGAGCTTGGTTGTCGCCCTCTTCAGGGGCGGCCGGCTGGTCGAAGGGGAAGACCCACGACGGCGGCGCGGCGGCCTCGCTGCCGGCGTTCGTGCGGCGGGTGGCGGCAGTGTCGGCGCGGGGGACCATGACCATGCTCAGCTGGGGCTGTTCCCGGGTGGGTTTCGCGGCACCGGTGGGCCACAACGCCACCGTCTTCCCGACCCGGCCCTCACTCAGCTTTGTGGATGATGCCGTGGGGAACACTGCCGTCGTGACATCGGCCAGGGTGCCGCGTTCGTACGGCTGGACCGGCCGGTACGTGTCTGTTCCGGGCCACCAGGCCCAGGCCAGGCCGGCGGCAACAGCGGCGACGACGGCCATCGCGGCACCGCGCTGGACTGCCTTGCCGCGGGTCTTCTGCCACAGCCCTGTTGTCAGCTGGCGGACCAGTCGCAGCAGGACGTAGAAGATGCCCACCACGGGAAGCGCGACGGCGGCGATCGCCAGGGCGCGCACCGCGGCGCCCGCGATGTCACCGGCGCTGAGACTTTCGGTCAGTTGGGACTGCTGCTTCAGCACGCTTGCCCATGCTGTGCCCAGGAGCCTCGGCAGCGAGATCACCATCATTGCCAGGCTGAACAGCAGGAGCGGCACGGTGACCAGCACCCAGATGGTCACAACGGCGCGCGCCCAGGGCTTGAGGACCTGCGCCTCCGGGTCGGTCCGGCGCCACGGCAGCAGCCCCAGCAGGGTCGGCTTGATGCGCTGGAAGAGGTCCGGCACACCGGTGGCGTCGGCCAGGATGTGGTAGCCGTCGAAGCGGACCAGGGGAAGCAGCTGGCGGACCATCTGCAGGATCTGGGTGACCACCACCAGCAGCAGCGCATCAAAGCCGGTGGCCCACCAGGCACCCATTGTGGCCACGGCAACGATCGCGTTGAAATACAGCCCGCCCAGGTCCGTGCGGATCCGGCCGCCGCGGCCCAGCCGGTAGGAGTCCGTGACGTCGGTGAAGAATGCGGGCCAGATCAAGTACAGGCCTGCGCCCATGGCTCCCGGCGTGGCGCCGCCGCGGCGTGCGGCGGCAGCATGGCCAAACTCGTGGAAACCGGCGGACAGCACGGTCACAGCCAGGACCAGCAGCACCAGGCCGGGGTTGGCGAAGGCGTCATGCGTGGCCGAGCCGAGTCCCTTGACCATCAGCACCCACCAGCACGCGGCGATGAAGGCTGCGCACACTGCCACGATGACGAGCGGATTGAAGAGCGCCGCAAACGGGGCGGTCAGTTTCCGTGTGCGGTCCGGATCGGTCACGGTGTACCGGAAGCGCATGCCCAGCAGCGGATCGGCCTTCTTCACTTCGGGCTGCGAACCGTCGGCCAGCCGGAGCAGCCCCAGCGGCAGCAGCTGCGAGCTGATCAGTGTGCGGACGTTGTCCGGGCTGACCAGCTTGCCGAACCTGGAGCCGGCATGGTCCGCAACCTCATCGACGCTGCGGTGGCCGTCGATCGCTTCCAGCACGAGGTACAGCAGTCGCGTGAGCTGGATGGCCTGCCCGTCGGCACGGCGTACCAGTGACGGCGGCTCACGGTAGCCGGAGCCCTTCGTTTCGCCGATCAGCTCAATGCCGTCGGCGCGGACGGGAACGTCGGGCGAGGCGGCGGGCGTCCCGGATTCGTCCGTCAGCTGGCCTGCGGCGGGCGCGGAGGAAGCCGGCGGGCCGTCCAGCCGGGACGGCCCGCCGTGCACAGTGCTCATTAAGGCGTGCTCATTGTGGTGTTTGTCTCCGGGCTCTACTGGCGGAGATCGGACTGCTGGTCAGCGGATGCGGTGGCTTCGCCGTCGATGTGCTGGCTGATGATGGCATCCTGCTGGGCCACGGCGAACGCGTCGCTGTCGATGGAACCGATGTTGGCAGCCACCGCCGCGTCGATCGGGGCGGCAACGTTCGCGTTGGCTGCAACTGCGCCGTTGATCGGAGCAGCGATGTCCGCGTCGGCGGCCAGATCCACGTTGACGTTCAGGAGGTCCCCGTCCAAGGCGGCGGAGGGGTCAACCGGCAAGGCGCCGTCGAGTACCTGGCCGCCGTCCACCACCCCGTCGCCCCCGGAAGCCGGGGTTCCGCCGTCAAGGACCTCGTCCCCTGCAGTTTCCGGCGTCCCGCCGTCAACCGTTTCCCCGTCGGTTGTCTCAGGCGCCTGGTCAATAGTGCTGTCCTGCGTGGAGTCTGCCGTGGCATCAGCCGTGATGCCCTGATCGATGATCACGCCCTGGTCAGCAAGGGCCTGTGCCTCGGAACCGTAAGAGAGGATGTTCGCGGAGGCTGCCGCGTCGATCGGGGCTGCCACGTTGGCGTTGGCCGCCACGGCGAGGTCGATAGGTGCTGCGGCGTTGATGCCCAGATCCAGGTCGGCGTTCAGGTCCAGGACGGAGGCTACTTCCTTGTCCGGAAGCGCGGTGCCACCCTGTGCCATCAGTTCTTCGTCGGAAAGCGGCGTCAGGCCCTGTTCAGTGCTCACGAATAACTCCAGTTCCGGCACGGGTTCTGCTGCCCCCAGTGAGCAGTTTCTAAACCGATGTGCCTAATGCCAGTCAATAGTAAGCATGATGATCATTATTTGGTAGCTATAGAGGCCGAGGCAGCCAATGCTCGGCGTTGACACCCCAGCCGGGGGGCGGCCCACACTGGCGCTAAACCTACCTGGCGGCCGAGCCGTGCCGTCAGCAGGCGTGTCCGAGGAGTGCCCGCCATGCCCGTCATCGAAGAAAGTGTGTTCATTGCCCGCCCGCCCCAGGAAGTGTTCGAGTTCCTGATCAGGAGCGAGAACATCCCCGTGTGGGATTCTTCAGTTGTCCAGGCCGAACAGGTGGGAGATGGTCCTGTCGGGGTGGGCACCCGGACCAAAGGCAGCAGCAAGGTATTGGGCAGGCACTTCGACTGGGTCAGCGAAAACACCCACTTCGATCCTCCCAACAAGACGGTGATCCGTTCCGTTGAAGGCCAGTTCGACTTCACGATCACCGACACCCTTGAGCCCGAGGGCGACGGGACCCGCCTCACCCACCGCGTCGATGCAGGTTCAGGGCTCGGCGGGGTGTTCGGAAAACTGGCCGACCCCTTCGTGCAGAAGGCCCACACCCGGACGGTCCGCGCCAATCTGGAGACGCTCGCGGACCTGCTTGCCGAACACCCCGACGGCGGTTAACCCGCCACGTTCCCCATCGACTGCTCCGTAACGGCCGTTTAGGGGATCCAAAAGGGCCGTCGCGGAGCAATCGATGGAGTTACTTCAGCCCGGCCCCCGGCAGCAGTTCCACTGCGCCCACGGAGTCGGCCACGAAGGCGTAGTCCCAGGCACGTTCGCGCCACTGGACGTACCGGCCGGAGGCTCCGCCGTGGCCGCCGTCCATCTCGATCTTCATGACGATCGGCTCGGACCCGGTGGAAACAGCACGCAGGGCCTGCACCCACTTGGCCGGCTCCACGTAAAGCACACGCGTGTCGTTGAAGGAGGTCACGGCGGCGATCTTCGGATAAGGCAGGGCGCCAACGTTCTCGTACGGCGTGTAGGACTTCATGTATGCGTACACGTCGGGGTCCGTGATCGGGTTGCCCCATTCCTCCCACTCGAGGGCGGACAGGGGCAGCTCCGGATCGAGGATGGTGGTCAGCGCGTCCACGAACGGCACGGCGGCCACAATCGCGGCGTACTTTTCCGGTGCCAGATTGGCCACGGCGCCCATCAGCAGCCCGCCGGCGGAGCCGCCCATCGCCGCGATCCGGGACGGCGAAACCCACCCGGAACCAGCCAGCCAGTCTGTGGCCGCGATGAAGTCGGTGAACGTGTTCTTCTTGTGGAGCTTCTTGCCGTCCTCATACCAGTGGCGGCCCAGCTCGCCGCCGCCGCGGATGTGCGCAATCACGAACACAATCCCTCGGTCCAGCAGCGACAGCCGCGGGATGCCGAAGCCGGGGTCCATGCTCAGCTCGTAGGAGCCATAGCCGTACACCAGTCCGGCCGCGGAGGAATCGCGGGAAACCGACGCGTGCCGCAGCACCGACAGGGGAACCTGGGTGCCGTCGGCCGCCGTCGCCCATTCACGGGTGGCTACGTAGTCGGAGGGGGAGTAGCCGCCCAGCACCGGGCTTTCCTTGCGGAGCAGCAGCTCACCGGCCGGCTGAGCCGGAGTCGGCAGCACAAAGTCGTACACGCGGGACGGCGTGAAGTAGGACGTGTAGCCCATCCGGATCACCGGCGCCTCATAGTCGGAGCCCGCCACACCGGCGGTGTACAGCTCCTCGTCGAACGCCGGCTCCACCGGGTCGCCCTGCTCGGCCGTGCCCAGGCCGGCCAGTGCCAGCACCTGCACGCGCTCGATGGTGTCCTTGCGGACGGACACAATCACGTGCGTGGACGTAACGCCCGCGCCGTTGACGCGCACCTGGTCGGAATGTTCGACGACGGTGGTCCACTCCTGCTCGGCCAGCGGCTTGGTGAGCTCGGCCGGGTCCACCAGCGACACCATGGAGTTGATGGCATTGCGGTTGTGCGTCACCAGGATCTTCTCGGCGCCATCCAAGAGGAACGGTTCGGCCTCGTAGAGGACGCGTTCGTCGCGGGAAATCACGGTGCTGAGTCCGGCGTCGTAATCGTCGAAGCGGAGCAGCCGCGTCTCGCTGTACTCGGAGCAGCCGATGCTCAGCACGAGGTGACGGCGGTCGGAGGCGAGGTCGAAACCCAGCCACATGGCGACGTCGTCCTCCTGGTAAATCACCTCATCGTCGGTGACGGGCGTGCCCAGCACGTGGGACTTGACCTGGTAGGGGCGCCAGGCGTCATCCACCACGGTGTAGAACAGGCGCGTGCCGTCGGGGGAGAAGGAGACGCCGTAGAAGATGTTCTCGATGACGTCCGGGAGCATCTCCCCGGTGCGGAGGTCCTTGAAGCGCAGCGTGAAGCGTTCGTCGCCGGCGTTGTCCACCGCGTAGGCGTAAAGGTTGCCGTCAACGGTCACAGCGGTGCCGCCCACGGCGAAGAACGGCTTGCCTTCGGCTTCCACGTTGCAGTCCAGCAGGACTTCTTCACCGGGAAGTTCGACGCCGGCCTCCACCGCCGGGGGCGTCCAGTCGGCCACCGGGTCCCCGGTGTTCAGGGCCTTCACCCGGCACTGGATGCCGTACTCCTTGCCCTCCACGGAACGGGTGTAGTACCACCAGCCGTCCTTGCGGTTCGGGACGGACAGATCCGTCTCCTGGGTGCGGCCCTTGATTTCCTGGAAGATGGCCTCGCGGAGCGGTTCCTGGTGGGCGGTGACCGCTTCCTGGTAGGCGTTCTCTGCCTTCAGGTGCTCCACCACGTCCTCGGAGTCCTTGGCCCGCAGCCATTCGTAGTTGTCCACGAAGGTGTCGCCGTGGTGGGTCCGTTCCGTGGGGATCTTCCTGGCTACGGGGGCGGCGGACGCAGGGGTGTGGTCGGCAGGGTGCTGCACTGGAGTCTGGGTCATTGACTCAATATATAAAGCTATTCCGCTGCGGGCACCCGCGTTCGCTACCGGGGGATAGAGTGGTCCGCTTTCGCCGTGCGTAGCGCCCTGCACACCGCGTCACTTCTGCAACTTAAAGACAAGTAGTGGCCACTCACGCACAGGATGTTGGCGGTAAATAGTCTTTAGGAGTCGGTCGGCGGAGGACCTGGTCCCCCTGGGAACTCCCGCCAGTCCGATACTTGGCCCGGACAACGTTTCCGGATCACGTTGAGCTGGGCCGGCGGTGACAAGCCTTCTGAGACCGAGGCTTCCCCAGGCGCCGCCGGCCCTTAGCTCACGTGGAGTAAATCAGTGCCGGAGCCGCGAATCGGCAGGCACCAACCCAGACACCAGCCCCGGCAGGAAGCGCACCAAGGCCACCAAGCCGGCGAGTTCCACCAGGGTCTGCGTCACCACCACCAAGGCAGCGAGGGCCAGCGGTTCGGGAAGCGCCAGCGCGAGCGGCAGCACCACGAGGGAATTGCGGGTCGCGCCGCTGAACACCACAGCCAGGGTGGCCGGGGCATCCAGCCGGGCAGCCCGGGCCGCGAGCAGGCCCAGCGGCACCATCACCAGCAGGAACGCGGCATACAGCGGCACCACGGCCACCAGCGAACCCAGCTCAGAGCGCACGCCCGTGATCTGCGAACCCACCACCACGCCCAGCGTCACCATCATGAGCGGGACCATCAGGGCTGCCATAACGGCCATGACCCGCCGCCCGACGACGACACGCCCGACGACGGCACGCCCGACGACGGCACGCCCGACGGCGGCAGGCCCGACGGCGGGAAGGTCACCTTCCCGGCCCGGCAAGGGCCGTCCGGCAAGCCACTGCGTCAGCGCCGCCAAAGCCAGCGGGACAACAATGAGCCCCACCAAGGCCTGCACGAACGGTGCCGGGTCGATCGCGGACACCAGGCCCGGCCCCACGAACACCAGCAGATACACGGGGAGCAGGAGCATCTGGGCGAGCATCAGCACAGGTGCCGCGGCGAGCAGCCGGTTACTGGCCCCGCCCGCCAGGCCGGTGAACACGATCACGTAGTCGACGCACGGCGTCAGCAGCACCAGCAGCATGCCCACCAGGAGTGCCTGGTCGTTGGCGACGAACCGGCTCAGCCCGAAAACCACAACGGGCACCACGGCGAAATTGAGCACCAGCACGGCTGCCATGAAACGCAGGTCGCGTACGGCCTGCCCCAATGACGCGAACGGGATGCCCAGGAACGTGGCGTAGAGCAGCAGCCCCAGCACGGGATTGATGGCCAGCTCCAGGGCAGCGGCGCTACCGGGTGCCAGGAAACCAGCGGCCCCGCCGGCAACAATCGCGGCAAGATACAGGCCGATCTGGCGGCGTTCCATCCATGCGACAAACGTCCCGGTCCTCACCGGCTCCATCGTAGGCGAGTCATTACCCCACGCCGCCCATTACCCCACGCCGCAGCCGGCCACAACACCCCGTGCGGTTCATAACGCCACTCTTTCCGCATGTGACGCACAATGTTGCGTACGTCACATTGGCTCCCTAGGCTGATGGAGGTCGCAGCGTCGCGGCCATGCAGTGAATAGGGGAAACACTTGAACGACAAACTCAAGGTTTTAGTACGACTCGATCTCGATTGCGGACAAGCTGAAGTTGCCGCCCAAGGCCATGTGACGGCGAGAAGCCTCCAGGCCCTGTATGTGGTTGTGAAGAGGGCAAATCACTTGAAGGAAGGACTCCACCTGGTGGTGGATGTGAGCCACGCACGTGTTGAGCCGGCTGCAATGGAGCAGCTGCAGGCATGTTCGGAATCGCACCACCTGCCGGCGTCCATTGATCCGCTCCAGGCGGAATGCAACATCAGCGTCCTGGCTCCCGCGCCGCCGGTTGCGGCGCACAAGGGTACGGAGAGGGCAACCCGACTCAGGAGCCGGGCCATGAGCCTCGCCGCGTAAGCGGCGGACCGCACCTCACCGGAACTCGCTTCACCGGAACGTTCGACGGCGGTCTGGCCGCCTAAGCGGCCGCCGTCGCCGGAACTTATCTCACCAAAACCATCACCCTGATTCAACAGCCACCTGTGTAGGTCCTTAATCGCCTGCAGATGGCCACTTTGGCGTGGTGGAGGCTTTCCTTGGTAGCCGAGCCGTCAGTTCCGGAGTTCCCGCCCTCTCAGTTCCCGCCCTCGAATCCGTTGGCCGCCACGTAGTCCGCCAGGGTTCCGCTGGCGAGTGCCGCGGATATGGCGCCTATGGCGCCGGGGTTCTGGAAGACGATCGACTGCCCGGTGGTGCTGAAGCCGAAGCCGCCGTCGGGCAGCCGGAAGAAGATGGCATCTTCGGGGCCCACGTCGCGCAGGCTGAAGCCCAGCTTGGCCATGGTTTCCACAGTAAGGCCCGGGCTGACGGTCCAGTGCGGCCGGACCGCGTTGACCACGTTCAGGACGGTTTGCGGGTTGGTGAGGGTGCCGGCGCTCATGAACTTGCTGATGACGGCTTTGAGGAATGTCTGCTGGTTGCGGATGCGCTGGAAGTCGCCGTCGGCAAACGCGTAGCGCTCGCGGACGAACTCCAGGGCCTGGCCGCCGGTGAGGTGGTTGATGCCGGCGGGGAAGTTGTGCCGGGTGTCGTGCGTGGACGTGAAGGGTACGGTGACGTTCACGTCCACGCCGCCCAAGGCATCGGTGGCGGCCCACAGGCCCGGGAAGTCCACCATCACGGCGTGGTCGATGTGGGTGTTGAACAGCCCTTCCACGGTCTGGACCATGAGCGGAATGCCGCCCAGTTCCAACCCGGCGTTGATCTTGGCTTCGCCGCGGCCGGGAATGTTCACCCACATGTCGCGCATGATCGAGATGCCGTAGATCTTCTGCCGGTCGGCCGGAACATGGACCAGCATCAGGACGTCGCCGCGCTGATCGGCCGGTGTTCCGGCGGCGGCCTGGGCTTCCTCCGCCCGGGAGTCGCCGCGGCTGTCACTGCCGATGATCAGGATGTTCATGGCCACGGGCGGCGGTTCAGGCGCCGGGGGCGGCGGCGCGGGAGGCGCCGGGGCCGGTTCGGTGGGGGACGGCGTCGCGGTGGCACCTTCCGCCGTCGCCACCCCGCTGGCGGTGGGGGCGGGCGGACCGCCGCGTCCCACCTGCGAGACCGCGTACGCGGTGCTGCCCAGGGCCATCACCAGGACCATGGCCAGGACGGCTTTGAGCCAGGTGGGCTGCCGGCGCAGCCAGACGGGAAGCCATGCGAAATTTCCCTGCGGCGGCTTGCTTTCAGCCGCTCCTTCCGGATCAGACTGGTTGTCCATAACCGGACGCTACCACCGCTGATGCGGAAAAGGCCGACGCCGAAAGTCCTGTTATGTGGGCGTGTTGAGCCGGGCGTAGCGGAGGATGGTGAGGATGGCGGGGGCCAGTTCGTCTTCCATCTGCCGGTACACCTCGGGGCCGCGTTTGTAGGGGTCGATCACTTCGTTGTCGGCGCTGTCCGCGGCCAGGGCGAGATGCCTGACGGAGGCGAGGCGGGCGGGCAGGCCGCGCCAGAGCGTCCCGGCGTCGGGCGCTTTTTTGCTCGCTTCACCCGCGGCGGCGTCGCGCTCCTCAAGGGCTTCCAGCATGCGCGCGAATTCCCGGATGGTGAAGGTGCGCTTCAGCAGAGATGCGTCCAGTTGCAGCACCTCGCCGCGGTGCTTGGAGGTCATGGTCAGCACGATGTCCGTGTCGCGCAGGATTTTGGGGGTCAGCTGCCGGGCCGCGAAGCCCTTGTCCGTGCCGCCGTACATGTTCACGATCTCGGCCGAGAGCGGCTGGATGGGGCTGCCCACCATGGCACGGGTACCGGCGCTCCGCACTTCGAAGCCGCCGGGCAGGACCTGGTCCAGTCCGGCCTGCAGCAGGCGTTCGGCCACGGGGGAGCGGCAGATGTTTCCCGTGCAGACTGTGAGGATCCATACGGGCGTTGGCGATTCCACGGTGAGGGCTCTTTCCGGAGTGGCTGTCAGATCGGTGCGATCCCTGATCTTCAACTTAACATGCGGGGCCGCCCCTGCCCGGGGGCGAATCGCCTAGATGAATCAGCAGATGTTGATCCAAAATTGTGCATCGATTGCGGGAACCTAAAGGCACAGTGTGCACAGTGGAGTCAACCGGTGAAACCCGGTCACAGCAGCTGGGCGACCCGTTCGGGAGGTCCAACCGATTGCTACGGGGGACGTAGATGTCAGAGCTTGCTTATCGCATCAAGGACCATGCCGGAACCACGCGCCGCAGGGCGGTGTGGGGTGGCGAGCGATCGGTTCCATCCATGCCAGCGACGTATGTCTCTCCCTCCGCAGCTGCTGTCCTTCCGGCCGCGGCTGTCTTTCCGGCCGCGGCTGCGCCGGCTTTGACCGGGCCAGCTTGGACGGCGGCAGTTTCGAGCGGGGCAACTTCGAGCGGGTCAGCTTCAGCGATGCTCGTCTCGGGTGTCCGGGCCATTCCTTCGACCACGCAACCCAATGAGGCGGGCCACCTGCGGCCCGCGGTCAAGGTGCCCGTCGCGCTGAGCCTGAGGGGTCTTGGCGCCGTTTCCGGTTCGGTGAGCGTCCGCATCACCATAAATCCGGTAGTGCTCGTTGCGTCGGCCTTGCAGGTTGGCGGGCAGGGGCCGGTGCCTGGCAGCCTGTCGTTTTCCTTCATCAGCGTGGGTGCGGCATGCGTCTTGCCGACGCTAAGCCTCAAGGGTGCATCGTTCACGGCGGACTTCATGTATGAGGTGGCCGCCGGTTCACCAGACCTGGACTTCGCGATCGACGGTTACGGCCGCAGTGGCAGGAATAGCGACCGCCGAGACTTCGAGGTGACCGCTGAAGTTACCGTCTGCGAGTACGGCAAGCAGTCGCCGACGGTTCTCGCCGTCAGCTGCATCATCCACGTATAGCCTCTGTCAATCACCTCTAGCTCCGCCATCCATCTGCGGGTGGCGCGCAGTTAAGTGTCACGCCGTGAAGTAGGGCGCCGTGTAGTAGGGCGCCGCACAGCGGTCGACCGCCGTCTAGGGTTGACCGCTGTGAAGTGGGGCGCCGTCCGTTTCGCAGGGCGGCAGTGCCCAGCCTGCCATTCAGGGCATGCACCTTTCAGCATCTGAAGTAGTTGTTTCGTCGTGGGACCTGTCTCGGGTCGATGTGGGGTGGCGGGATGAACCAGGGTATTCCGGTTTTGACGTGGATCTGCCACTGTTTTTTGTGGATCAGATGGTGGTGATGGCTGCACAAGAGCGTGCCGTTGTCTGTGCTGGTGGTTCCGCCGTGTGACCAGTAGGTGATGTGGTGGGCTTCGCACCAGGGTGCGGGGATGGTGCAGCCCGGGAACGCGCAGCCTTGGTCGCGGGCGGTGAGGGCTTTGCGGATGTGGGGCGGGAAGACCCGGGTGGTGCGGCCGAGGTCGAGGATCCGGCCCTGGCTGCCGAGGAGGACGGGGATGATGTCGGCGTCGCAGGCGATTTTGCGGACGGTGGCGGCGGTGACGGGGCCGGTGAACGTGAAGGAGCCCGTGCCGGGGATGCCTGTGACGGGGATGCCTGCCGTGGCACCCGTGCCCGTGCCGCGGAAGCCGGTTCCGGTGCCGGTGCTTGAACGGTGGCCAGGTCCTTGGACGGTGGGGTGTTCGAGGTTGTCCAGCCGGGCCAGGAGGTCGCGGTAGTCGATGGTGACCATGACCTGGGGCCGGAGCCCGCCCGCGGCCGGGAGTGTGCCGGTGGTCAGTCCTGCTTTAACCGCGCCGACGAGACCGTCCAGGAGTTGCTGCGGGCGGGTCCTCTGGTCGAGGTCCGGCTTCTCCTCACCGGTGCTGCCTGTCCCGTCACCGTCGCTACCGTCAGCTGCACCGGTGCGGGTGCGGGGGTTGGTGGCGGTGTTCATCGCGGTCAGCAGGTGCTCGGATTGCTCGGTGGTGGCGAAGATTTCCATCCGCTGGAGTCCGCGGCGGGGCTGGCGGATGAACACACCCTGACGTTGCCGGAGTTCGGTGTCGGTGGGTTCGGATCCGTCCTGGTCGATCGCCTCCGTCCATTGCCGGGCGACGCGGGCGACGAAGTCGGTGTCGTGCTCCACCGCGGCCCGGGTCAGGGCGTGTTCCATCCGGCCAGTGACTTCCGCATCCGTGTGGTGGCCGGCCCGGTCCAGGGCGAGGGTGATGATGGTCGCGGATCGTGAGCCTACGGTCCCGGCTGCGACGGCGGCGGCGAGTTCGGGCCGTTCCGGTGGTTGGGTGTGCCCGGTGATCCCGGTCCGCGGCAGCACCGCCCCGGCCAGCGCGAGCCGGCGGCGGGCTTCGCCGGCACCGATCCGCAGCCTCAAACGGAGGAACTCGGTGGTATTCCGGCAGCCGTCATCCGCCGGGTCCGGCTCGCCGGGGACCAGAGCCTCGGTACTCGCTGCCGTTTTGGCACCCTGGCTGGTGCCGGTTTGGCTGGTGTCCGCTTCGCTGGTGGCCCAGCCGATGGGACCGTGCACGGCGGTCGCTTCGCCCCACCCGGTGGTCCAACCAACCCCGGACCCCGAGCCAGCCCGCGCGGCAGCACTGGCGTCGCTCCGGGCCCGGTCCACGGCCCCGGCCGCAACGACCTGCATGTATTCCATATTCCGGGAGAACTCCTCGAGCCCGGCGGCGAAGTCAGCCGCTTCCCGGAGGCCCATCACCCCGGTGTCCTCGACCGCCGTCGAACTGGCACGTTTGAACAGCTCAAGGCTCCGGGCCAGATCGCCGATGCTGCCGACGTCGGACGCTATGGGAGGCTGTTGGCCTTCAATCCCCAGCAGGCCACCGGCCAGTTCAGTTGGCGGGACAGCGCGCAGGTTCCTCGTCGGCATCACCGGCGCCAGCGGCGGAAATGGACCGTCGGAAAACCACCCAAGGCGCGAGGCCTGGTTCGGGGTGAGTTCTCCAACGGCTTCCATGGAATAACTCTGCCAGCGGGGTCTGACATTTAAGGTGGGAGCCCGAAATCCTCAATTCCGCAGACACGGGAAACCTTGACCGAATCTTGCAAAACGGTTGCGTGAACCTTTGGCGTCGTTGGGAAGAGTGGTCGCAGCCGGCGAAAACGCGGTGAAAGCAAGCGGCCGGTCCATCGGGGCTGGCCCCAGCCGAAAAATATGTGGGGGCGAAATTGTCTGAGGTTCTGAACGCAGAGGTCACGAGCAGCGAAGAGGGCGGTCTCAGCCGTCGCAGGATCGTCAAGGGTGCGGCCTGGTCCGTGCCGGTTATTGCTGCCGCTATTGCGGCTCCGGCAGCGTCCGCGTCGGGTGGAGCAACGGTTACGGTCTTGGGTGCCGGTTCGGCAATTACGTTCATCGGAGGAGGCAAGGGCGGTAACGGTCCCACGGGCTTCCAAGTTGATAAGGCGCTTGGAACTATCAGCGGAACTGTGACCATCACGCCTTCGGGCACAGTTCATGCCAAGATCGGCATTCAGCCGCCCGCATCTGGTGAATTCCAAGCAACGAACTTTAACGGGTACGAGTCGACCACTTTGTTCACACACGCAGCCGGACAACAGGTAGTTTTTCCCGTCACTTTCACGGCCGCAGAGGATACTTCACCGACGACCAAGCCCAAGCCCAATGACGTGTACAACTACGTGGTCACAGTCGCGATTACCGTCTCGGGTGTCACTGTCCAAACGCAGACCAACCTGTCCATCAGGTTCAAGTGATCTACCACCGCAGCACCCTGGTCGCAGAAGTCCGCACCGAATCAACTGACCGGGTTGCCCTTCTCCACCTGGACGCGACCCAGCCCGTAGTCCTCGAAGGCACGGCGGCAACGATCTGGGAACTGATCGACGGCCGTCGCGACCAGGCGTCCGTCATTGCCGAACTGGAAGCGACCTTCGAGGATGCGGCCGGCCAGCTGGCACAGCAGGTGGAAGATTTCCTGGCCAGCCTGGAAGCCCAGCGGCTAATCGAAGCTGCTGGCGTCCAAGGGTAAGTAGAAACGAAAAACCAACCGGCTGTACGGAAAGGGGGAGTCATGAGCGGCGAGGACAACAAGCACGGCGTGGATTCGCAGCTCGACTGGGACTTCTCCAGCGGCTGGGACGCCCGGCTCTTCGAGGACCTGCGCGGCGGCGGGGAACTGTTGAGCGTCGACGTCCTCGGCACCCAGTTCGCCATCCGCTGGGGCCGCTCGGTCACCCTCGAGCAGCAGCAGAGCATGCGCTCGGCATGGTCGCGCTGTGCCGGGGCCGGGGCACCCATGATCCCTCCGCTCGCCAAGGAGCCCACGGAGTCCCTGCCTTACTCCGCTTCCGTCTCGTACTTGTCCCAAACGTACGACGGCGGGACGTTCCCTTTGCAGGCCGCCTCCTTTGAGGAGCTGGCTGAGAACCTCACCTCCCGGCTCACGGTGGCCGCGATCCTGGAGAACGCCGGTGAGTTGATGATGCTCCACGCCTGCGGGGTGGCCTCTCCCGAGACCGGCGCCGTGGTGGCGCTCGTGGCCAAGTCGGGCACGGGCAAGACCACCGCCGCCTCGGTGCTGGCCGGGACGTACGGGTATGTCACGGACGAAACCGTGGCCATCGGCCCTGACGGCGCGGTGGTTCCGTACCCCAAGCCGCTGTCCGTGAAGCAGGGGCCCGGCGCACCCAAGCGCCAGGTGGGTCCCGACGAACTCGGGCTCCTGCCGGCACCGGCCAAGCCCTTCATCCAGTCCATCGTGCTGCTCAACCGGGTCGCGCCGGACAAGGGCACACACCAGGAACCAACGCTCCACCAGCTCCCGTTGGCTGACGGGCTGCTGGCTTTGATCCCGGATTCGTCCTCGCAGGCCGAAATCGACGAGCCGCTGCAGTCGCTGTGCAGGCTGATCGACCGCGTCGGGGGAGTGTGGCAAGTGACGTACTCCGAAGCCGGGGACCTGCCCGCGGCCCTGGCGCCGCTCTTCCGCAAGCAGCGCCGCTCGAAGCCAGTTTGGGAGGCCTGCACCCGCCCGGCCCACGCCCACCCAGCCGGCCCAGCGATAGCAGCAACAGCACCAGAGGAACCCGAATCGGGAGCCATCCCGGACGGCTGGATCCGCCGGGTGGAACCCAAGGATGCCGTGGCGGTCGACGGCGATCTGCTGGTGATGCTGGAAGCGGAGATTGTGCGGTTGAGCGGGATCGGGCCAGCCATCTGGGAGGCGACCGCCAGCGCCGTCCCGCTGGACCGGCTGACGGAACAAATAGGCGATGTGCACGGGCGGCCGGAGGACTACCGGGCCGCCGTCGCCGCAGCCACCGGGCAGCTCATCGCCAAATCAGTCTTGGAACAGGGCGGCGAGTAGCCGCCAGCCACGCGGAGAACCACCGCGCGGCAAACCACCGCGTTGCTGAACCACTCCCTGGGAAACCCGACGCAGTAACCCGGCAACGAAGACCGGCAGAGAAACATACACACTTGGAAGGAACCACCCATGAGCGTCAACATTGCGGCCGGCGGAGATGCCCCTGCCGGCCTGGACCTGGCCGACTACCTGCGGGTGGTGCGGGTGTACTGGAAGGCAATCGTCGCCTTCACCCTGCTGGCCACGTTGACGGCGTTCGGCTGGACGGTCCTGCAGCCCAAAATCTACTCGTCCGATTCCAGCGGCATTGTGGTCACGCCGGGCTCGGACAACGTGAGCCTTTCCCTCGCCGGGGACAGCCTGGCCAAGGCAAAGGTCAAGAACTACGAGTCCGTGGCCAAGTCCCGGCTCGTGGCTGACCGGGTGATCGCCTCCCTGGAGCTGAACACCACCGCGGATGCGCTGCTCGGCACCATCAGCGTGAAGGTTCCGCTGGATACCGCCGAGATCCGGGTAACGGCCCAGTCGCCGGATCCGGCAACCGCGCAGCGCGTGGCCGATGCCTGGGTCAACGGCCTCGCCGCGCAGGTGGAAGCGATCGAAACAGCCACCCCGGAAACAACCACGCCCGACGCCGGCACGTCCAGTAACGCTCCCGCCGCGACTCCCGCTCCGGCCTCCGCCGTCCGGATCCTCCCGCTGGGCAAAGCGGTCCTCCCCACCAGCCCGGTGTCTCCGAACGTCAAGCTCACCCTCGCGCTGGGCGCCCTGATCGGTCTGGCCCTTGGTGTGGCCTACGCCCTGGTCCGCCGCCACCTGGACCGGCGCATCCGCAACGCCGCGGAAATCGAGCGGCTCTTCGAGGTCCCCGTCATCGGCACCCTCCCCGTGGACCACCGCCTGGACGGCAAGAGCACCATCCTCGAAGCCGGCACCTTCGCGCAGCTCCACGAAGTAGGCGGCAGCGGAGCCATGGCCGAGGCCCTCCGCGAACTGCGCACCAACCTCAGCTTCCTGGACGTGGACCAGCCGCCGCGCATCATCGTGGTCACCAGCTCCATGCAGGCCGAAGGCAAGTCCACCGTCACGGCCAACCTCGCGGTCACCATGGCCGCCGCCGGCGAGAACGTTGTAGTGGTCGACGGCGATCTCCGCCGCCCCACGCTGGTGGATGTTTTCAACCTGGTTCCGGGAGTCGGGGTCACCGATGTGCTCACCGGCACCGCTGAGCTGGAGGATGTCCTGCAGCCCTGGGGTGCCCTGCCCAACCTGTCCGTGCTGGGCTCCGGCCGCATCCCGCCGAACCCCAGCGAGCTGCTGGGTTCCCGGGCCATGAAGAACATGCTCAACGCACTGGCCGAGAACGCCACCGTGCTGATCGACGCCCCGCCGCTGCTCCCTGTAACGGACGCCGCCGTCCTCTCCCGCGTGGCCGACGGCGCCATCGTGGTGATCCGGACAGGCAAAACCACGCAGGAGCAGCTGGGCCAGTCCCTGGGCAACCTGGAAAAAGTGAAGGGCCGCATCCTGGGTGCCGTCCTCAACTACGTGCCCACCAAGGGTACGGACGCCTACTCCTACTACGGGACCTACACTTCGGCACCGGAACCCGCGGACGCGCCTGAATATGCGCACCCCGAAACGGAGCGCGCAGCCCACTGGGACACCCCAGCTGACGAGGTCCTGGAGCCCCTGTCAGCCGGACGCCGCGTCAGGAACTAGGCCATGCAGAACCCGGCTGACAAGACGCAGCTGAGCATTCCCGAAGCCGTGCTCCTGGGGCATGCCCTGGTGCAGCGGGTGGCGGACAGCCTGGGGATCCGGGCATTCTTCATCAAGGGCCCGGCCAGCGTGGTCCAGGGGCTGCGCCTGCCCAAGATGTCCGTGGACGTAGACGTCTTTGTGGCGCCGGCGGACCTGGAAGCGTTGCTCGGTGGCCTGCGGGAACGGGGCTGGCGGGAACGCCCGGTGGACCCGGACGAGCGCAGCTTTCCCCGCCACTCCACCACCATCGACCATCCGTCCTGGCCCTGCTGCATCGACGTGCACTTCCGGTTTCCCGGCATGGAAGCCGCCCCGGGCGACTCTTTCGACGTGATGTGGGCGCACACGGAGGTCCTGGAACTTGCAGGGCAGGAGGTGCGGGTCCCGTCGAAGGCGCTGGGAATCCTCATCCTTGCCCTGCATGCCCTCCGCTCGCCCCACCTGCCGGCATGCCGACAGGAACTCGACTTCCTGGCGGAGCTCACGGAACAGGAAGATCACACCTCCGCCATCGTGGACATCGCCACGGCCACCAGCTCCCTGGCCGCCGTGCGTCCCTTCCTCGAGGACCTGGGCTCCCAGCTGAAGCAAGGAGACTGGCCGGAGGCATCCACGGAATGGCGCAACCGCCAGATGGCCTGGGCGCCGGGCGGTGTCCGGCTATTCGCGATTGCAAAGGCTCCGTTGCGGGACAAACCAAAAATGCTGTTCTGGGCGGTCCTTCCGCCTAAAGAATTCTTTCTGACAGCGGACATCTACTCGGACCTGTCACTCCGCGGCCGACTCCGGCTGCACACAGCCCGGTGGGCCCGCTTCCTGCGCGCGTTCCCGCGGGTAGCAAAGGACCTCAGCCCACTCCGCCGGCGTGGTCCAGCGGCCAAATCCGCAGGGCCACTTCACCGATAACCTCGGAGGTCTTCACCGTCCGGACGCACCCCGGCGAATCGCCAGGAGACAAGGCCGACGACGGCGGGCCGGCCTGCGTCCGGCAGCCCACCACGGAATCCGCTGAACCGGAGCGGTGGTCGCCCAGCATCACCAGCTGGCCCTCGGGGACAGTGAATGGCGGGAAGCAGCGGGCGGAACTGGGCACCGTGCTGCAGTCCAGGGACCCTGCCTGGAACGGGAAGTCCTGGTAGATATACGGCTCGTCCAGCGGCCGGCCGTCCACGCTGAGCCGGCCGTCGCTGCCGCAGCAGTTGACCGTCTGGCCGCCAACGGCGATCACCCGCTTTACCAGGAACTGTTCGTTGGAGACGCCGATCCCCGTCAGGTCGCCGAAGGCGCGTGCCACGGAACCCAGCCCGCCGCCGTCGGGCGCTGCTGTTTCGCGCTGCCAGGAGGCCGGGCGGGTGAACACCACCACGTCCCCCCGCCGTGGTGAGCTGCCCGCGTAGGCGAGGCGGTTGACCAGGATCCGGTCGCCGCCGCCCTGCGAGCCCTGCAGCGTCTGTTCCATGGACCCGGACGGCACCCGGTACACCTTGACCAGGAAAGCCTGGACCAGTGCGATGGCCAGCAGGGCAACCAGCATATTGAGGGCAAGTAGGGCCCAGAGGGGGAGCTTCCTGCCAATGCCTGCGTTCACGCCCCAAAACTACCCCACAAGACGCGCCGTGTGCTTGACGCATCTCACGGCTTCCGCATATCCTGAACGAACGGTCGGTAATTATTTATCGGATATGCATAGGAGCAACCATGGCATCGCAGACCCTGCAGTCAGTGCCCGCTGAAGGTACGCCGGGACGGCAAGAAATCAGCGCTGAAGAGGCGGCCCGGCACGAGGCAGAAGGTCAGGCGTACTTTGACCGTGTGATGGCGGAGGATTCGCGCATCGAGCCGCGCGACTGGATGCCGGCGGCCTACCGCAAGACCCTCATCCGGCAGATCTCGCAGCACGCGCACTCGGAAATCATCGGCATGCAGCCGGAGGCCAACTGGATTTCCCGCGCCCCCAGCCTGAAGCGGAAGGCCATCCTCATGGCCAAGGTCCAGGACGAGGCCGGTCACGGCCTGTACCTGTACTCGGCAGCCGAGACCCTGGGCCAGCCGCGCGACCAGATGATGCAGGACCTGATGGACGGCAAGGCCAAGTACTCCTCCATCTTCAACTACCCCGCACGCACCTGGGCGGACATGGGAGCCATCGGCTGGATGGTGGACGGCGCCGCAATCGCCAACCAGGTTCCGCTGTGCCGCGCCTCTTTCGGCCCGTACGGCCGGGCGATGGTCCGCGTCTGCAAGGAAGAGTCCTTCCACCAGCGCCAGGGCTTCGAAATCCTGCTGGAACTCTCGCACGGCACCCCCGAGCAGAAGCAGATGGCCCAGGAAGCCGTGAACCGCTGGTACGCGCCGGCGCTGATGATGTTCGGCCCGCCGGATGACGATTCACCCAACTCCAAGCAGTCCATGGCCTGGAACATCAAGCGCTTCAGCAACGACGAGCTGCGCAACCGCTTCGTCGGCATGATGATGGAGCAGGTCAAGGTCCTGGACCTCACCCTTCCGGACAAGGACATCCGTTTCAACGAAGAAACCAAGAAATGGGAGCACGGCCCGCTGGACTGGGACGAGTTCCATGAGGTCCTGAAGGGCCGCGGCCCCTGCAACGCCCAGCGCCTGGAGCGTCGCCGCGAAGCACACGAGAACGGTACCTGGGTGCGCGAAGCCGCAGCGGCTTACGCAGCAAAGCAGGCCAAGAAGCAAGCAGAAGAGGAAGCAGCATGAGCCCCGAAACCCCCGCCGGAAACGTCTGGCCCATCTGGGAAGTCTTTGTCCGCTCCAGCCGCGGCCTGTCCCACGTCCACGCCGGGTCCTTGCACGCGCCGGACGCAGCGATGGCGCTGCGCAACGCCCGCGACCTGTACACCCGCCGCAACGAGGGCGTGTCCATCTGGGTTGTCCCCGCGGACGCCATCGCGTCCAGCGATCCGGACGCCAAGGGCGCGTTCTTCGAATCGCCCCAGGGCAAGGACTACCGGCATGCCACGTACTACACCAAGAGCGAGGGCGTGAAGCACCTGTGAGCACCCCCGAGACCACCACCCAGGAAACAGAGACAGAAGCAACCGGCCACGGGGACATCTCCGTGGGCGTGACCACCGTAGGCACCAGCGGAGACGCCACCGCCAGCGCCACCCGCATCACGCCGGGCAACGCCCTCCGCCCGGAGGACATCGCACTGGCCGTCAGCCGCGGCACTGCAAAGCCCACGGAGGACGTGGCCGAGTTCGCGCTGCGCCTGGGCGACGACGCCCTGATCCTGGCCCAGCGCCTGGGCCACTGGATCTCCCGCGCCCCCGAGCTGGAGGAGGACATCGCCCTGGGCAACATCGCCCTGGACCAGCTGGGCCACGCCCGCTCCTTCCTCAGCTACGCCGGCGGCTTGAACGGCAAGAGCGAGGATGAGCTCGCCTACTTCCGGTCCGAGGATGAGTTCCGCTCGGTGGAACTCTTCGAGCAGCCCAACGGGGACTTCGCCGTCACCATCGCCCGGCAGTTCGTGGTGAGCTACTACCAGTTCGAGCTCTACCGCCGGCTCACCCAGTCCACGGACGCCACCCTGGCCGGCATCGCCGCCAAGGCAGTGAAGGAAGTGGATTACCACCGGGACCACAGCGCCCAGTGGGTGCTGCGCCTGGCCCTCGGCACGGACGAATCCCGCCGCAAGATGATCCACGGCTTCAAGGTCATCTGGCCCTACGTTGACGAACTGTTTGCCGACGACGACCTCACCGCCCGCCTCGCGGCGGCGGGTGCCGCCGTCGAGCCTTCCAGCCTGCGTGCCGACTTTGACCGGCTCACCGGCGAGGTCCTGGCCGAAGCCGAACTCGAGGTTCCGCAGGTTCCGGCCGCCCTGGGCGGCGGACGCCGCGGCAAGCACTCCGAACACCTGGGCTACATGCTGGCCGAAATGCAGGTGCTGGCCCGCCAGCACCCAGGAGCGAGCTGGTAGCCATGTACGTCAGCCACCCCACCGCTGAGAGCGACCGCAGGGAAGCGAAAACGCCGGAGCAGAAGGCCTGGGACCTCGCCGCCACGGTGTGCGACCCCGAGATCCCGGTGCTCACGATTGCGGATCTGGGCATCCTCCGGGATGTGAAGCTGTTCGACGACGGCGGCATGGTGCCCGCCGTCCAGGTGACCATCACGCCCACGTACTCGGGCTGCCCGGCCATGGACGCCATCCGTGATGACCTCAACGCGGTGTTCGCCAAGGAGGGCTACCCCAACGTGCACGTGGAGCTGGTGCTCAGCCCCGCGTGGACCACGGACTGGATGACGGAGTCCGGCAAGGCCAAGCTGCGGGAGTACGGCATCGCGCCGCCCAGCGGCCACAGCAACGCAGTACGCCATGCCGGGCCCGTCCGCCTGAGCCTGGCCGTCAAATGCCCGCAGTGTTCATCGTTGAACACCAAGGAACTCACCCGCTTCGGTTCCACCTCCTGCAAGGCGCTGTACGTCTGCCAGGACTGCAAGGAACCGTTCGACTACTTCAAAGTTTTGTAAGGAACAGGTGCTCCCATGACTGTTGTCCGCCAGACTGCCGCCGAACAGGCCACGGCCACCGGCCGCCGTCGTGCGTCGTTCCACACGCTGACGGTGGCGGAAGTCCGCCGGCTCACGGAAGATGCCATCGAAGTGACGTTCGGGGTTCCGGCGGAGCTTGCCGGCCAGTACGACTACCTGCCGGGCCAGTACGTGGCCCTGCGCACCACCATGCCGGATGAGAACGGCCAGCCGCACGAGGTGCGCCGCAGCTACTCCATCTGCGCCGAGCCGCGCAGCTTCGCGGACGGCACCAGCGAGATCCGGGTGGCCATCAAGAAGGACCTGGGCGGGCTGTTCTCCACGTGGGCGAACGCCGAGCTGAAGGCCGGCGACCAGCTGGACGTGATGAGCCCCATGGGCGCGTTCGTCTCCAAGCACGGCCGCGACGGCAAAACCGTTGAGCAGAACGTCATGAACTCCATGAACCACCCGGAGGATTTGGCGGGGGAGCCCGGCAGCTTCGTGGCCATTGCTGCCGGTTCCGGCATCACCCCGGTGATCGCCATTGCCCGCACGCTGCTGGCGGCGAACCCGGAGACCCGCTTCGACCTGATCTACGCCAACAAGGCCGCCATGGACGTGATGTTCCTGGAGGAACTGGCGGACCTGAAGGACAAGTACCCGAGCCGCCTGGCACTGCACCACGTGCTATCCCGCGAACAGCGCATCGCACCGCTGCTGAGCGGAAGGATCGACGCCGAGAAGCTCCAAGCGCTGCTGGGCACCGCCATCCACGCGGACGATGTGGACGAGTGGTTCCTGTGCGGGCCGTTCGAGCTGGTGCAGCTGTGCCGGGACACCCTGGCGGCCCGCGGCGTGCAGCCCGAGCACGTGCGCTTCGAGCTGTTCACCTCCGGCAAGCCGGACCGCCCCGAGGGCAACATCGGCCGGCCGGTGATCGCGGACGAGTCCAAGGAAACGTACAAGATCACGTTCAAGCTGGACGGCCTCGAGGGCAAGGTGGAGAGCCCCACCCATGCGCGCGAATCCATCCTCAACGCCGCCCTGCGCGTGCGCCCGGATGTGCCGTTCGCGTGCGCGGGGGGAGTGTGCGGCACCTGCCGCGCGAAGGTGGTCACGGGTTCCGTCACGATGGATGAGAACTACGCCCTGGAGCAGGATGAACTGGACAAGGGCTACGTGCTCACCTGCCAGTCTCACCCCACCACCCCGGACGTCACGGTCGACTTCGACGTCTAAGCCTTTCCCAACCCGGCTGTCACGGCCACGAACAGGAGCCCCATGATCTCCCTCTCCATCGCCGACGGCATCGCCGAGGTAGTCCTCAACGCCCCGCACAAGCTGAATTCACTGGATGAGCAGGCGCTGAAGGATTTAACCCAGGCGTACGACGACGCCGCTGCCGCCGCCTCGCGCGGTGAGGTACGGGCTCTGCTGCTCAGGGGAGAGGGCCGCGCCTTCTGTGCGGGCCGGGACATTGCCGGCGTGACGCCGGAGACGGACGACGTCCAGGCGTACCTGGGCGGGCTGCTGCAGCCCCTGCTGCAGAAGATGACCGCGTTCCCGGCCCCGACGTTCGCGGCGGCGCAGGGTGCCTGCCTGGGCGTGGGGCTGGGCCTGCTGCTGGCCACGGACGTGGTGTACGTGGCGGAGGACGCCAAGTTCGGCTCGCCCTTCGCCAAGCTGGGGGCCACGCTGGATTCCGGCGGGCACTGGTACTTCACCGAGCGGCTGGGCATGCACCGGACGCTGGACCTGGTCTACACGGCCGAGCTGATGAGCGGCGCCGAGGCAGTGGCGCAGGGCATGTTCAGCCGTGCCATGCCAAAGGACGAGCTCCTGGCAAACACCCGCGGCATCGTGGCGAAGGTTGCCACGGGAGCCACGGGTGCGTTCAACGCCAGCAAGGACCTGGTGGCGCACATCCGCGACCAGCGCCTTGGCCTCTGGGAAGCCATGGAAGAGGAAAACGCGGAGCAGGCCCGGTTGTGCAAGTCCGAGGACTACTCGGAGGGCTTCAAGGCGTTCCAGGAGAAGCGGACGCCGGAGTTCAAGAACCGGTAAAACTAAGCTGCCGGATCGTCCACCATGGTGACGCTATCCGTCAGCTCCATCCAGAGGTCAGGCTCTGTGGGCAGGTTTGCCGGGCAGGCAAGAATGAGTTCCATCAGTCCGTCGCCGGCCGGCATGGACCGTACGGCGATGCGGTACACCACGTCCACGTCACTCTTGTTCTTGAATCGAAGCTCCGCTTCCTGCATTTCGATGACGCGGCCATCGGCATTCCGCAGCTTGGTGTAAAGCGAGTCAGCATCGGTCACAACCGTGACCGGCTTGCCCACCGTTGATTTGATCCCGTCTATTTCGAGTTGCATCGAGGTTTTGGTGGCCTCTTCGTCGGTGGTTTCAGCGCGGGGCGGCAGGATGGCCTGGTGCGTGGTGAAGTTGCAGGGGCTCTCTTTGCTGCGGTACTGGATGGTGCCTTCTTTGATATCTGACGTCGTCCAGCCTGCGGGCATTTTGGTGGACCAGACAGGTGCCGAAGTGAAGTCGGCGTCCTGAAAGATGTACAGGTCTTCGTCACCGGTGGCTGCGGCCGAGGATTCGCCAGTTGCGCCGTCGGTTGCCCCGGCCGATTCTGGACTGCCGGCGGTCTCTGTGGGCGCCGGCGCGGCTTCAGGTGCTTTGCCTGAACCGAGGCCGCCGAGGACGATCACGCCGGCCACCGCCAGGACTGCCACGACACCCACGCCGCTTGCCACCCAGCCCCAGACGGGGAACCCTCCCTTGGGCTGAGGCGGGCCGTGCTGCCATCCGTTGTGCCCCGGTTGCGGCGGTACGCCAGGCTGCTGGTCGTTATTCATGATTTCCCCCAATATTCGTGAAAGTTGCACCCGAAGTATGTCCGAATATGCCTCGGCCTGCGATGGGCAGGCCTCCCCATCGGTCCCGGTGATTGAGCCCGTCGAAATCGTCGTAATCTCAGCAATGAATTGCCAGTTTCCTCAATCGATTTGTATGGTTCAGCTATGACTTTGGGGAAAACAGTAAAAAAGGCCGTCATTCCTGCTGCCGGATTGGGAACTCGCTTCCTGCCCGCCACCAAGGCGATGCCGAAGGAAATGTTGCCGGTTGTTGACCAGCCCGCAATCCAGTACGTGGTGGAAGAAGCCGTCAAAGCAGGCTTGGATGATCTGCTGATGATCACCGGACGCTCGAAGCGCGCCCTGGAGGACCACTTTGACCGCGCACCGGCTCTAGAGCGCACCCTGGAGCTGAAGGGCGACCTGGAGCGCCTGGAGGCCGTCCAGCACGCTTCCAGCCTGGCGCCGCTGCACTACCTGCGGCAGGGCGATCCGAAGGGCTTGGGCCACGCGGTGCTATGCGCCCGCCAGCACGTCGGGGATGAGCCGTTTGCGGTCCTGCTGGGTGATGACCTCATAGATGCCCAGGAGGACCTCCTGAGCGTCATGATTGACGTCCAGGCGAAGACCGGCGGTTCTGTAATCGCCCTGATCGAGGTGGACCCGTCGCAGATTAGCGCCTACGGCTGCGCGGACATCACCGCAGTGGATGGCGAGGACTACTATCAGGTGAACCGGCTGGTGGAGAAGCCGTCGGTTGATGAGGCTCCGTCCAACCTTGCCGTCATTGGCCGCTACGTGCTGCACCCGGCGGTGTTTGACGTGCTGGAGAACACGGAACCCGGCCGTGGCGGCGAGATCCAGCTGACGGATGCCCTGCAGACCCTTGCGACCACTGAGGGTGAGGGTGGCGGTGTTTATGGCGTGGTGTTCCGTGGACGCCGCTACGACACCGGAGACAAGCTGAGCTACATCAAGGCTGTTATCTCCATTGCCTCGGAGCGCGTGGATTTCGGTGAAGAATTGAAGACGTGGATGAAGGAATTCGTGAACGAGTAAGTCGGTTCATAAATTGTCATTCGACAGGCTCAACGTCATGTGGCGTTGGGCCTGTCGGCTTAGCTCGAGGACTCCGGTCCGGGCGGCCAGCGCCCCTATGACACAGCCAGCCGTATTTGTGACAAGATCCAGCGGGCTCGCGAACCGATCGTGAAGAAAGAGCTGCTGCCCCAGCTCCATGCAGCCGGAGACCATCAGCCCGAAGGCGCCAAGCTGCCAAAGCCGCTTTACCGGGAATGCCAGTGAGGCCACCGCGCCGAGCGGCACGAAGAGCACCACGTTGGCCGCGGCTTCGATGAACGAGTAATTCACCCAGCGGGGAATTCCCAGGGTATGGATGAGGAAGAGAAATCCCGCAAGCTCGCCCTGGACGGGCTTGTCTACGGGGCTGGGCCAGAAGGCCACTAGAGCGAGAGGCACCAACATGGCCACGAGGACCCCCCTCCAAAGCCGAGGCTGCTCGAGGCGCTTCAAACAGGCCTCAGGACGTCCGGAGGAGTGCCAGGGCTGCCACTCCCAGAGAAGCGGCGGCTAGGAGCCCCAAGAGGATGTACGGGAGTGCGTGGAGTGGAGGCAAGGGTACAGAAAAGTCGAACTGCCAGCGTGGACGGCGCCAATGTCTCCCCATAACTCTTATGAATACCACAAAGGTCGAAAGTTGGCCTGCGGATCTTCGTTAAAACAGAGGGTGGGTGGTTCACCGGTTTCCCGGAGAACCACCCACCCTCGTTGGTGCTTGTTGGTTTTAGCCTTACGCTGCGGCCTCAGCCTTTGCACGGCGACGAACTACAACTACCGACGTTGCGCCGGCAGCCAGTGCGCCTGCGCCCACCAGCGACCAGAGGATCAGGCTGGCGTCTGCACCCGTGTTGGCGAGGGCCGCGCCACCACCGGTGTTGGCCAGCGGGGCACCGCCGGTGTTGGCGAGACCGGTACCGGCAACGGTTACAACTGACGTAGCGGTCTTGCCCGAGGTCAGGCCGGTAGCGGTGATCGTGTAAGTGCCAGCTTCGTTGATCGACAGCGGCACAGCGAAAGCGCCGTTGGCGTCAGCCGAGGCCGAGAAGGTCTGCGGTGCCATCGGCAGCGTGATCTTGGTGGGTACCGTGCGGCTACCGTTGGAGACGCTGGAACCGTTGGCTGCCGGGGGGTTGCCCGGAGTAACGGAGATGGTCAGGCCTTCGCCAGCGGCGAAGCCATTACCGCGGAAGACGAACTGCTCGCCCGGGCCGACAGTGCCGTCAGAGACAGCGGCGTTGGCCGGCGGTGCAGGGTAAGTGGCTGCGACGGCCGGAACGGCACCGATAAGTGTGATGGAACCTGCAAGTGCGATTGCTGCAAGTGATTTTTTCATGAGTCCCCCTGAGACCGTAAATACGATGTGTCACGTGATTGGTGGAGATTTCCGATCCCCCGAGTGACCGTAGGTTGAAATCTCATTGGCTGTGCCCAAATACAAGTTAGCATCCCGTGGCGGGTGTTACCAAAGTGAATCAAGTCGCTTTACATACTGTTAACGCGATGTCTACTTCCCCGGAACGCACTCCGCCGTTTGCTTACCCAGAATCACGTCCTTGACAGCTTGGACGGTCGGCGTGACAACCAAGTTGGGTTCCGTGTGCTGGACAATCTTTCCGAAAGTAAGTTCGACCGTGCTGCTCTGGCCCGGTGCCAGGGTGACCGTCACGGATCCCACTGGTCTGTTGCTATGCATATGCGCAGCGAAATCGGTCTTGTTGCCGTTCACAACTGCGCTATCCACATTTGACTGGACGGGACCGTAGGCGATCACATTCGTCTGTACTGAGCCGGCGGGAACGCCGTACGCACCTCCAGCCGTGACGTATTCCGGCAGAGATGTGGCGGCATCCGCTGGCGCCGTATTCGTGCTGGTGATGCGCACCTTCACCTGCCCATATTCATCGCCTGTGCATTCTTGGACCAATTGGACGGTTCGCTTAACGTAATAGTCCATCTTTGCCCCCGTGCCGTCATTGAAGTACACGCCGAACTGTGCCGGCGCAACGCTCGGACCTGCGATGGAGCCACTGACTGGGTACTTTGCGAGGACGTCTTGATCAGTTTTTCTGGCGGACCAAATCAAGAAGCGGCCTTCGGCAGTCCCTCGGTTGATGCCTTCGATCAGCTCTTTGGGATTGCCTTTACCAGCGGATAACGTACTGAAGATTTCCTGGGCCACGCCGGCAAAGTACACATCTTGGAGTTCGGGATCCGCTATTTGTGAATACACGTCGGATAGGAGCGTACGCGTGACATTCGTTCCATCCAATTTCGTGGGAAGGGACGAGCCAGCAAGTGCACGCAACTGTGGATCCGTTAGTTCTACGGGACCGATTGCATCCAAGATGTATCCCAGCGAGACGGGATCAATGGAGAGTACTCCGTCAACGTTCTCGCCGGTCTTTTCTTTCCACATGGCGTGGGCCGTGGATGCTGCTGTGGGAAAGTCGGGCGTGAGGTTTGCGTCCTGCATGAACTTGCCGAGACGCGTGGAGTAGATCCCGACTTGTTCCGGATCCACCGGGACGGGAGGCGTCACAGCGCCAATCGCGGTCGCACTTGTCTGGGAACCGAATGAAAGTTTCCCAGAATCAACGGTAAGGACCGCCAAAGCACCTGGAATGCCGCCGGTAGCGCGGGCTTCCGCGTTGTTTTGGATCAATAACAAATAGCGTCGGGGACCATCTTCACCCATCATGGTCGGAGCGATGCCAGCAACATTGGCGGCGGTGTCTAGACCTGACCGCAGCGACTGAAGCTGCTCCCTTGCCTGCACTAAGGGCGAAGTTACCTGGGGAAGCAATGAGGTTTCGTCGATGCTGTTCAATCTGTCGGACGATTGCCTCACTGCGTGGGCTGCCGAACTGAGCTTGGGCGCTGCTGCCGCTAACGGTTTCAGATCCACGCCGTTATTGCCGGGAACAAGTGTCTTCCAATCCAGCGAACTGAAGACCTGAACCAAGGGATCGGCCCCTAACCGAGCCACGTCGTCGGCAGACGTCGCCACTTCTGAGACCGCCCGAAAATTTCCTCCCAGCCACGGAAGCGTGCCAGCTATGGACCAGAGCGGGTCATTGGCCTCATTGCGAGCAATCCCCGTATGTTCCTTCAGGGCTACGACGGTTTTGTCAGCTGCCCCGACGTCGTCCCTGAGGACTTCGTCTTTGAGCTGCGGAACCAATTGAGCCGCGGATTCCAGATGGTTCCGTACGGAGCTAGCTTTTGCGCCAAGCCAGAGGGCTGAAGCAAGTACTAGCAATATGGCACAGGCCGAAGTGGCCACGGCACCAACTAAGCGACGTCGTCGCACGGATTTGTGTTCGGCCGACCCGCTTCGATCGCTTGAGGGCAGGCGTGATTCGTTTTCTGCGTTTGTCACCGTTACGGTCTTCCCAGCCCACGGTACTGCCAGCCCGCAGCACGCCACTTTCCGGAGTCCAACACATTGCGCCCGTCAAGCACCCGAGGTGAGGCGACCCGCCCGAGCAACTCGTAAGGGTCAAGTTCTCGGTACTGCCGCCACTCTGTCAGGAGTAGCAAGGCATCCGCTGAAGCTATTGCATCTTCGAGATTCGACTCATAATGAAGTTCAGGGAACCGTTTGGCAGCGTTGGCCAGGGCCTTGGGGTCAGTGACAGTAACTACTGCACCTTGAAGCTGAAGCTGGGCAGCGATGCTTAGAGCAGGCGAGTCGCGGACATCATCGCTTTCCGGCTTGAATGCCGCTCCAAGGACAGTGACGCGCTTGCCCATTAGCGTGCCGCCGCAGAGCTCCCGGGTCAACTCGACTACGCGGGAGCGGCGACGCATATTGATCGCATCCACTTCCCTCAAGAACGTCAGGGCTTGATCGGCTCCGAGCTCACCGGCTCTGGCCATGAACGCACGAATATCCTTTGGCAAACACCCGCCACCAAATCCGATACCTGCATTAAGGAACTTACGTCCGATGCGGTCGTCCATTCCGATGGCGTCGGCCAGACGTGTGACATCCGCTCCGGCAGCTTCGCAGAGCTCTGCCATTGCGTTGATAAATGAGATCTTTGTGGCCAAGAAAGAGTTAGCTGCAGTCTTGACCAGTTCTGCAGTGGGATGGTCGGCCACCAAGCGGGGCATACCGGCAGAGAGCGGAACAGCGTAGACCTCGTCCAGGACCGCGACAGCTGGATGGTCCTCAGAGCCATCCGCCACACCGTACACGAACCGGTCCGGGCTAAGGGTGTCGGATACTGCGTGTCCCTCGCGGAGGAACTCGGGGTTCCAAACCAGGTGAGCTTCCGATTCACGTCCCTGCACAAGGGCTGACAACCGGGATGCGGTACCAACCGGTACCGTGGACTTGCCGACGACCAGATCGCCTGGAGCCAAATGGTCTAGTAATGCAGTTGCTGCCGCATCCACATACGTCATATCGGCACCGTTTTCGCCCTTCTTCTGCGGAGTTCCCACGCAGATGAAGTGCACGCTACTGCCAGCAGCAGCTGCCATATCAGTAGTGAACGTCAGGCGTCCCGTGGCTTGGACCTCTTCGAGCAGCTCTTCAAGTCCGGGCTCGTAAAAAGGCGCCTTGGCAGCCGATAGCGAGTTAATTTTATGCTCGTCAACGTCGATGCCAACCACGTCATGTCCAAGTTTCGCCATGCATGCAGCATGTACGGCACCAAGATAGCCACAGCCGATAACTGAAATGCGCATTTTGTTAGGTCCTTCCCCAAGAGGGCAGTTGTTCGACTCTAGAAGTTTTTAGTAGGCGCCAGTGCTGTGAAAAACTGCACGGACTGTCCGAAGAATAATCACGAGGTCTCCGGCCAGCGACCAGTTTTCTACGTAATACAGGTCGAGCCGGACTGAGTCCTGCCACGACAAATTCGAGCGCCCACTAACTTGCCATAGGCCAGTCAGCCCTGGCTTGACGAGCAGTCGCCGTCGGACATCGTGCTCATAAGCTTCGACTTCGCGTGGCAGTGGCGGTCGAGGGCCAACGAGGCTCATGGATCCGGCGAAGATGTTGAAAAGCTGCGGGAGTTCGTCAAGGCTATACTTGCGCAGGAAGCCGCCGACCCGAGTGACTCGGGGGTCATTCTTAATCTTGAAAAGAACGCCGTTTCCTTCGTTGCGGTGTGCGAGTTCGGCGAGTCGCTGCTCGGCGTCTACAACCATGGACCGGAACTTCAGCATGCCAAAATGCGCGCCCTCGATGCCGACCCTCTCCTGCCTGAAGAGGACGGGGCCACGACTGTCGACCTTGACCATGATCGCAAGAATCGCCATTAGTGGTGCAGTCGAGACAATCAGGACACCGGATACGACGACATCAAAGAGTCGCTTCGCTACCCGCTGACCACCCTCCAATGTGGGTGTCGTAACGTGAATCAGGGGAAGACCGGCCACTTGCTGCGTATGTATTCTAGGCCCTGCAATATCGGTGAGGGCCGGAGCCATAATGAGGCCGACATTGCGGGCGGCAAGTTCCCAGCCCAAGTGTCGCAACGTTTGTGGGTGCAACTGCACGCCGGCCGAGACCGCGACCGCATCAGCCTTGCACCGATCGATTGCCTCGAGAATGGCGTGTACCCCTGGATCGGTACCGAGAACCGGGAGACCAGAGATTTTCTCCGACGCAGAGGCCTCGGACCCTCCAGGCGTGTAAGCAGCGATCGGCAAATAGCCCGAATGCATTGACTGGGTAAGGGTTCGGGCCAGATGCGCGACCGCGCTGGGACCTCCAAGTAAGATGAGCCGCGACATACTGTCGCCACCCTGACGATCCACGTTCAAGTGCTGTCGCAGCAGCCAACGAGCAAGAATCAGCCCAAACAGTCCTGCGGGGAGAGCGATGCCTACGTAGCCTCGGGCCGTGTCAATACGTAATACATACGAGAAGATGGCCACAAGCCCAAAAAGCCAAAGCGATGCCGCCGCCACTCTCTTGTATTCGTCAGCCCCCGCTCCAAGAATCCGGCTTTGCCTAGTATTCCACGCCCCCAGCATGAACCACCAAGCAACAACCAAACCTGCTGAAAGCCAAACGTAGGTGACCTCCTGGCCGTCGACTACGAAACTGGGCTCCAGCCCAAAACGGACGATATAGGCACCGGCCACAGCCCAAACAATTACAAATGCGTCCACAACACGTAGCCTGCGGGATGTCCGCACACGCCATTCCGGCACCGTCCCGGCCATCATTCCCCAATGTCGTTCTATTATGAGCAGGTTCCCTGCCCGTGGACAGGATACAGCCGACCGATATGGCCCGCACAATGTTGCGCATCGTATGCGCTGTTCCTAACTTCCGCTTGGCGAAAGAGTCGCCGCTTGGCTGCCGCGAATCTCTTCCTCATGGCACACCGCAGAATAAATGCCGTCCAGGCTCTGGCTCTGGTCTGCAACGTCAAAAAGATCCTGTGCTCGCTTCCTCGCGGACGCGCCCATGTCTTGGAGTTTCTCGGGGTGACGTAAGAGCTGTTCGAGATTAGCAGCCAAAGCGTGAGGATCTCGCTCCGGAGACAGCAGGCCATCTTTGCCATCTCGGACGGCCTCAGGAATGCCGGAGTGATGAGTGCCGACAATTGGGATGCCCCTAGCCATCGCTTCCATGACCACGGTTGGCAGACCCTCAACATCCCCGCCAGACGCTGCCTTGGAAGGGACCACGACAGCCGCGGCCGACGAGATGTGGCTCAAGACATCTGAATGGCTGAGGGCGCCGCAAAATTCAACGTTTAATCCTAGCTTCTTGGCGCGGCTCTGCAACTCGTCGGCTAGAGGACCACGGCCGATTACCGTAAGGGCGGTCTGCCGCAGCCGCGCCGGCAACAAAGAGAGAGCCGTTAACAAATCATCTAAACCCTTCTTTTCCACCAAACGTCCGACAAATAGGAGTTCATTTCCCCGAGAGTCCTGCACGACCGAAACCGGTATCTCGACGCCAATATAGTGGACCACGGCAGTTTTCGGTGGGGCCCCAAGGGAGATGGCCAACGTTCGAATATATTCAGAAACACAGACAATGCGACTTGCATAGCGCATTACGGAGGCTAATTTCTTTCGATATCTCCGCGATTGAGAACTAGTCCCAGAAGCCATGGACGAGACATCATAGCCGTGTAATGTCATTACAAGAGGAATCGAATTTCGCCGACAAAACTTGTGTATCGCAATCGCATCCGGTCCAAAGTGCGCATGAATAACTGCGATTTCTTCTTGTCTTATCAGTCTCCTTAACTTGGAGGATAAGCCAAGCCGCGAAAGTGCAAAACGTTGCATCCGTCTCAGTCCGAAAGTGGGCGATGCGACGGCCTGTGCGCCAAAGCTTTGTCCCATTTCATCAGTCGAAATACCCGCAAAAATCGGTAGGGAATTCTTCAGATTACGCGCTTGAAGCTCAATAAAAGTCTCAGAATATGACAGCCATTCAGTTCGCCAAATTAGGACTTTCAATTTATTTCTTGGATTTGTCACTTCAATCTTGGAGTTCATGGATTCCTTCACGTCGCCTAAGCATTCTCCATACCAAACCGAAATCACTTTTTCTTAATTGAAAAGCTGACAGCCCAGAAATGCCGTATCTTCTCGAATAGAAAACTTGGTTGAGCATTCCGCCGAGTCCTGCGCAGACGGCCGTTGCACCGGCGGCGCCGACCGCACCGAATTGGGGAACAAGCGCCAAGATCAGTAAAACATTTACCATCGCCGCTATTGTAAGAGCAACGCTTCTTAGGTGCGGGTCACCGCGAGACGCAAGCCCGGCGCCAGCGATAGAACCTGGGGCTCCAATAGTAAAACCAATGGCCATTATGCCGAAAAGAATCGTTGAAGATGCAAACTCGACGCCGAATATTGCCGGCAGGAACAAGAAGCACAAACCAAGAGACCCCAAGCTTATGATAAGGGTGCCAAAGAACGCGACCCGGCTTGCTATGACTATCCGGTGAGGATTTGGACTTGCACTTTCAGCCGAGAACATTACGTCACGAATTGCATTCGATCCGATCAGCATGAGTTCAGCGATGTTGACTGCTACGGCATAAATTCCCAGTTCATAGCTGTTTGACAAAGGGAGCATTAGAAGTTGATCAAACCTCAGGAGCAGCACTCCTGCCAGAGAACCGAACCAGGCGCCAGCTGCAAATCGGACTATCTCATCGGTACGTGGGCTCGTGGTGGGGCTGACGGACTGCCGTCGCCTCGCTGTCCATAAGTAGACATAAACTATTCCGCCGACTGCTTGAGTAGAGACAATAGCCAAGGACGCTGAGAGTACATTTAATTGATTTGTAGAAATCAAGTACAAGATTGCAAACAGGCGCAAAAGCGCTGTGATGAATCGTTCGAGATTGACCAACATCCAAAGTTCGCGTCCGGCGGCTAGTCCCCGAAGGAGCCCGCCTGCTAGGCACACTGGAAGGATGATTGAGCAGTAGAGGATAGTTGCTGACAGGGAAGGGTCTCCGCCCGCCAGGAAGTCGCGAGTAAGCCATATACCCACGACGCCGACTATTGAGCCGCCAGCCAAACCCATCCAAAGGGACAGCAAGCTCTTCCGAGTGTGTTGATTCTTGGAAACGAAGTACGTCGCCGCTTCGGGCAAACCCAGCCCAGCAACAGTAAGGGCAAGGAGAACGGGAGTTGTAGCGGCCGCTACCTCTCCGCGACCGATAGGTCCTAGAGAGCTGGCCAATAAGGGGGCCGTGATGGCACCACTTAGCGGTACGAATGCATTGCCGGCTGTGTTGATGACAGCAAATCGGCCCAGGCGGCTCAACTCGACTTCTCGCTGCCACGGAGCGCGGTCCGTAACCCCTGCCCGCCCTTTAGGTGGGCGTTAGCCTTGCGAAGAGCGACGTAGAGGCGAAGGCCAAAGGTGCCCCTCAAACAATTAAGAATTACGAAGACGTGCCAGTAGCCACTGAGGAGCTCGGGGGAGACATACTCTGATGCAGGCTTGCCGTAGTCGATGTGTCTGGACAAACCTCTCAGCCACAATGCTGTCAGTCTTAGCTGCTTCTTCAGTTCAGATAACAGATTTCTGCGGTCGAACGTATAATTCCATTCGCGATTGAGTATTTTCGACTCTTCAATAACTGCCGCATTAACATTTCCAGTAATGGTTGAGGAAGAAATCAATCTCCGCACGACTGGTTCCTCATGAAGGAGGACGCCAGTGGGAAACATCCTGGCAATTCTGAACCAAATGCAGTAGTCGATCAATCGTCGGGCGTCTGTAAAACCGCCCACCCTAAGTGCGACATCCCTTCGTATAAGAGTCGCCGAACTGCAGATTGGATTTCGCCTCAGTAAATCACGGTGGGACACGGTGACTGGCTCGGACGCATCCGAAGTTCGGTGGATTGGTCCTTTACCGGGGTACCGTGTGACTTCAGTGAAGGCATGAACAACCGCTTCTGGCCGATTTGCAACTGCAGCCTCGAAGATGCGGGCTGCATCCGGTAGCAGTTGATCGTCGGCATCCAGATACAGAATCCATTCTGCGTTCGACTGTGAGAGGAGAACTTGTCTTGTCGCCCCGACCCCGTAGTTGGCATCGTTCTGAACCAAATTTACGGCCAGTTGTGATGCTGCGATTGCGGCAGTCGCATCTTGGCTGGCGTCGTCACATACGATCACTTGGGAAGGGCTGGGTTTCTGTTCCGTCACTGAACGGATGGAGGCCAGGATGTGCTCGGCGGCGTTGAATGCGGGGATTAGAACATCCCAATTAAGCTTCATTTATTGGTCCTTCAATTCTGGCGAACATAGTTCTATCGCGACCAAGTCGTGGTTTAGAAACAAAGTCGCGGGCATAAATGACGGACGTTAGCGTCACTAGCACCGCTATCGACGATGGATACATCAAAACTGGGTCAAAGAACGTTGTAATTATGGCAAAGATCCAAAGAAGCGTGGCAGTAAGAGATTTTATCGTGTATACCACTGCTGAGATTAGTGAAGCTGCGAATATAAAAGATCCGACCAACCCAGTTTCTACATAGAATTGAAGAAATCCATTGTGAACCCCAAGCCCCAAGGGAAGAAACTTTTCCGACATTCCCCAGCCGATACCCCAAGTATTTGGTTTAGGTGCTAGATCTAGAGCGTACTGCCATTGGATGAATCGCCAGCCGCCAGCATTTGTAGTTCCAGCAAAGCCGCCGGTATGCAGGAAGTCTTCGAAGCGAGAGAGGAAAGTCGCACCTACAACCAGAGCCACCAAAGTAGAGCCTGCTACGAATGGCCACACAGTTTTGGGCCTTGCAAGTAAGGCCAGCAACATTACTACACCAAAGACAATAATAGCGGTCCGACTGCCGCTTAGCATGAGCGCAGCAATGGTTGGTGCTAGTAGCAGTAGGCGCTTTGCAAGTGGTCCAAGTCGTATCACCTGATATAGCCCGAACAGACCGAAGGTGTATGCGGCAAAATTAGGGTGACCGAAGAGACCACCGTAGCGTAGTCCTTCACCCTCGACATTCCCCCAAGGGGCAGGCCATGAGGTTAGTGGCTGAGCAATAATAATTATTGAAGAGATCAGAATTAGGGCATTAAGAATGATCTTGATGGTCCTTCGATCCTTCGTGGTGCCCAGGTAGATGGCCACGCATAGGAGGGCCACGCCAATGAATCGGGCTATGTTGAATAGGACGCTAGTGCCGTGAGCTGCAATCGATAGTGTTAATAGTGCAACGATTCCGAGTGGTAGTAACAGAGGTCCCGAAAGCCGAACCGCTGAAATTCTTGTCACCAGCGCCGCACCCAGAATCGCAGTACCGCATGCCGAGATCGCGTTGTCAACGGTCATACCGCCAATTGAAAATGTCGAAAACAACAGTGGCCCGGAAAGGACGAATGTGGCACCTGAGGGTAGCGGCCATCTGATAATGATTGGCGCGATCAACAATAATGCTAATGCGCCGATAGCAACCATGAAATCAGACTGCACGACCAGAACTACAGCGGCAATCGTAACAAAACCGGCAATCGTAAAGGCTACGGCTCTACTTACCTTGTCGGCGGCCAAGTCCCACTCGTTTCAGCATCGCAAGCATCAGTGGGGCACACTCGAAGACGTACCGACGGAATAGGCGGCGGGGTTCCCTAGCAAGTCTGTAGAGCCATTCACATCCGAGACGTTGGGCCCACCGTGGCGCCCCCGGCGTGCTTCCGTGCCACATCTCTATTGCACCTCCGACGCCAATGATCATCGCCGGTAGTTCTTGACAGTCGTTGAGCTGCCGGCCCAAGGTCTCGCCCTTGGGCGATCCTAGAGCAGTTAGCACTAAGTCTGGCTTAGCACGGGATATTTCGTTGACGATCGAGCCGAAGTCTGTAACATCAATCCGACGTTCGTTTCGATAAACAATCGACTTACCCTGCGCCTCAAGTACGCTTTGAAGGCTGTCTGCAGCTTCTGTGGAGCCTCCGATCGTAGCGATTCGGAAGTGAGGCGTCGCACCGTCAAGGATCAGGTCCAACGCCTCTCGCCCTGTGACCCTCGTGATGGCGGTTCCTGAGCAAATGCCTGTGTACCATCTGAGAGGCCATCCGTCAGCTGTTACCTTTGATGCCGCACGGAGGTCGTCAAGGCTCTCCTCGGATTGAGCCGCTACGTAGATGTGCTGCAAGTTAACGGTCTGTATTCGTCCCTTTTGCGTTTTCCTGAGGTATTGGAGAAGACTCTCCGTGGACGTAAGGACGTTGCCACCAACCGAAAAGTCCTCCCAGGTGGCAAGGACTTGGTCGGCGCCGGGACGATCAATCATTTGAATCTCCCTGAGGGATCGCACCGTTAGTTGGCATAGGCCGGCGCTTGTCAAGAGTACGAGCTTTCGAGCCAGCTACCGTTACAGAATAGGAGGGGAGGTCATTAAGAACTAAGCTGCCCGCCCCGACCAATGATCCATCTCCGATAGTAATGTCGCCAAGGACCATTACGTTCGTCCCTAACTCGACATTATTTCCAAGTTTTGGGGCGTCTGAGCCTGAAATCCGTGAACCTAGAGTGGTTCCGTGCCTCAAGACTGCGTCGGCCCCAATAATTGTTGAAGCATTAATGACTATTCCATGCGCGTGGTAGACGCGGCATCGCGGACCCAGTTGCGTGCTGGGAGGAACGTCGAACGATAGGCCAAATCTGGAGTAGATCAGGTACGGCAACACAAACGGTGCTGACGCCAGACGTCCCATGCGGCCCGCGAGAGGTAGACGCTTACCAAGCTGAGCGATTCTAAAGAGGGCCAATAGCAGCTGAATCTCAGGTCGCCCCCTATTGACCGCCCAGTCGCATAATATATGACACTGCTTTCGGCTGCTCTGCATCACCGGCGCGCCCCCTCTGCTGTCTTGTAGGCGGATTCCATTGTCCCCAGGACCCGAAGAGTGGTTGCATTTTGTAGCACCCATTCTCTGGATCGCTGACCAAGGGTGGCGGTCTGATGAGGATTTGCGGCCAGCTCACAAATGGCTTCCGCAATGTCACCCGCGGCATGTTCGACTCTCGTAACGCCCTGGTCCAGGCCTAACTGCGATAGTTCGCCTACGGACGTGGTGACAATAGCAAGGCCACGGGCCATTGATTCGAGGATAAACATAGGAAGTACTTCGCGGCGTGACGGCAAGCAGGCAATCTTTGCCAACGACACAGCAGACAGCAGTTCATTCCGTGAAGTGTTACCAAGATAGGTCATACCAGTAGGAAGGTTCTGCACTTCGACATCGGCCAGGGGGCCGAAAACCTTGCAGGTAGCATCAGGAATCTCGTTGATCACAAGTGGCCAAGCAGCTTTCAACAAGTCAAAACCCTTTCTTTGGCTCAGTTCTCCTCCGAAGACAACTGTTGTCGGCCTCAAGTCCATGGCTGAAACTTCCGATTCGGCAGGTGGATTGAGCGGATTGGCCAACATCACGGACCCTGTTTCCGGGGCGAGTCTCTTCACGATCGCGGCTGAAACGGGGCCGAGGCAAAAAACTACATCTGCGCGATTCAATAGTCGCTTCGCAGCCACAGAACTCCAGTCGCCAGAACCGTCGACAAAGTCTGCTCCATGGATGGTTACGGCCAGCCTGCATCCGAGAAGGGACATGAAATGCCCGACGAGGCCTTCTCTAACGAACGAGCCACGCTCGCTGACATGCAGGTGTACCCAAAAAGGTCCAATAGCTAATCGCATCTTGACGAGCAAGATCAACGCTCGCAGAGTGCGTGCAAGCCCGTAATCCCGGTCTGAACTAGACCACGTTGCCACGGGAACATGCCGCAATGATCCGCTGTGAATGGAGGTGAGTTCTTCAATAACGGTGGAGATTCCGCCAGTCTCCCGCACTGCAGGACCACAGTGAAAAACGTCGCTAAGTGGGGTTCTGAAACGCCGTGTTTTAAGCATTCTGATTCCTTGGAGGTCGGCGATCCGCGCAGAATTTGGCACGCGTTGGATGGAGCCAAGTAGTTACTGCGGGGAGGTTTTAATCTATAAAGAACGAACTTGACTCAATTAGTCATTATCGATGGGTTGTGTTGTTCGCGCCGCTGGGAAAGGAAATCGGTTCCCTTTCCTCACTATTTTTCAAGGCCGAGTCAAAAGGACTCATTGGCTGCCAATCTCCGCCGCTAACGGGATGCTCCGAGGAATCGTCTCGCTCGGGGCGGCGCTTTGAAATGGGTTTCGGAAGTTCGGCGTCATCCGTGGACGCGTAGTAAGTGTATGAGTAGGCGTCAGGGCCCTTTGCCGGAAGCCTGTTCAGAACAACACCTAGGACGTCTGCGCCAACCATCTCCAACGCGGCGAAAGATTTGGTCAAATCTGGCTGCCGAACCTTCTGGCTGCCGACTATAAGCAGGACTCCGCCGACATGCTGAGCCAGCACTGCGGAGTCCGTGACGGGCAACAGCGGCGGGGCATCGATGATCACTGCATCAAAGGTTGCCTCAAGTTCCAGTATCAACTTTCGCATTTGTTCAGAGCCCAAGAGTTCACTCGGATTCGGCGGTATGCGCCCGGAGGTAAGCACGTACAGGCGGTCTTCGCCCCACGGTTGCAGGATGTCATCTAGTTCTGCCTGCCCGAGAAGGGCGGTCGTCAAACCAACGTTTCGTTCCAGGCCCAGATACTCAGACACCATCGGCCGACGCAGATCGGCGTCGACCAGAACTACCGCTAGTCCAGACTGAGCGAGAGAAACTGCGAGGTTGGTAGCCGTCGTGCTCTTGCCCTCGCCTGGAAGCGAGGAGGTGACCAGTAAGGATTTACTAGTGTGGCTTACTTGTGCGAACTGAAGGTTGGTTCGAAGCTGTCTAAATGCTTCGGCGCGGGGGCTCTGCTGACCAGCCTGAGTAAGTAGGGGATTCTTGCTTGCACCGGGATCAAATGCTATGCCTCCAAGCAGCGGTGCACTAGTCACCCGACGGACGTCTGCTTCGCCCTTTACTCTCGTGTCAAGCGTCGTACGAAGTACCGCCACGACCAAGCCAAGAACTAGTCCAATGACGAGACCGAGCATTAAATTCAATGTGGTGTTCGGGGCTGAAGGTTGGACAGGCGCTGTCGCCGGAGTTACGACTGACAGATTGACAGGTGACGTCCCGCCAACAGTTGGCTTTTCCAGCGTATCAACGGTTCTTACTAGGCTTTCAGCGACGGCCTGCGCAATTGCAGCAGATTGAACGGGCGAAGTGTCCGAAACGCTAATGTTGATGAACACGGTATTGACATCCCCGCTGGACTTCACCTTGGCGGCCAACTGTTGGGGCGTCACTTTCAGTCCTAGGCTGTCAATAACAGGCTGCAGAACAAGGGGTGTCGTAACTGTCTTAACATACGACTGCACTCGCGCCTGGCTGAACGTATTTCCTTGCTGAAGTTCCGTGACTGATCCGGAGCTTTGTATTGCGACGAAAAGTTGCGTCGTTGACGTGTAAGTCGGCTTCACCAGAAGTGAAATTGCCCCGCTCGCAATTAACCCCATCAATGCCAGCGCTATAATTGGCATCCAATCGCGACGTAAAATGCGCACGTAGTCACTCAGTGCCATTGTTTTAGTTCCCCCGTTGCAGTTCTGGGTTTAGCGAGACCAGCCCTGGCCTGCGGCGCCGGCAACATGATGTTCGGCATCGCCTGCCCTTCTGGGCGGACCCTGAACGGGCCTGAGAGCCATTCTAGCCGGAATTCGTGCCAATTTCGTCATTGGTATGACGGGGCATCCTATGACCTTTCCTGTTCGTTCTGCCCGCCCACGAGAGAATTTTCGGCGACTGTGTCTAGCCAGGCAAGCCGCCCGAGAACGGATGGATTGATTCGCGGCCGCTCATAGTTGTCATCGCGGAAATCGGCTGGAGCAACGGTTGGTGGGAGCAATCTCAGCACACGTTTGAATGCCGCCAGAAGCTCGTGGCCGGGCTAGCACCTACCGCGTATCAACGTCCTCGAACACCAGGAACGTCTGCGTATCCAGCACTCCCGGCATGGACTGCAGTTGGTCGAAGATCACCCGGCGTAGGTCCACGTTGTCCACGGCCCGGACCAGCAAGATGACATCAAAGTCGCCGCCTACCAGGGCAATGTGATGCACCTCCGGGATGGCCCGCAGCAGCTCACGCAGTTCTCGCCACGAATGCTGCCTAACCTTTAGGGTTACGTAGGCGGACGATTTGAGCCCCGCCTTAATAGGGTCAACCAGCGCCGTGAACTTGGTCAGCACGCCCTCGCCGGTCAGGCGTGCGATCCGCGTATAGGCGTGCGCCCGGGAGATGTGCACGTTCTCGGCCACCTGTGTGACGGACATCCGCCCGTCCCGGGTCAGCTCCGCGATGATGTTCCGATCCACTTCATCCAGCGGCACCGCCACTTGGTCCGCCTCGGTCTCTGCCATTTGTCCACAACTCCCGCCGGTAACGCAGCTCACACTTACGATTCGTCTTTCAGACTAGGCCAGAAACTCGTACTTCTCCACGATTTGCGCCGGGACTGGATACGAAAGTTCCTTCAGGGCGATACTTGAAGCGAATAGTGGCTACAGAAGGACGGACCAATGACGATCTCCGCGGACCAAACCGCCATCGGGCAGGACGCACCGGAACAGCCTGCCGCGAATCACGTGGGCGAAGACGCCGCAGCCAAGGCTGTGCGCAAATTCGGCATCACGGTGGAGGACTACATGCTGCCGGCCCGCCACCAGATCCAGATGGTGGACCAGGACGGCACCCTGAATCCCCACACCGAGCAGGGCGCCCAGCCCGGCCACGAATACGCGCTGCCGGGCGACGCCGAGCTGATGGCAGCTTATGAACAGCTGGTTGTCGGCCGCCGCGTCAATGACCAGAACTCCGCCCTAGTCCGTCAGGGCCGCATGGCTGTCTACCCGTCCAGCCACGGTCAGGAGGCCTGCCAGGTGGCAGCCGCCCTCTGCCTTGCCGACGGCGATTGGATCTTCCCCACGTACCGCGACTCCGTTGCCGTGATGGCACGCGGCGTGGACCCCGTCCAGACCATGACCCTCTTCCGCGGCGACTGGCACAGCGGCTACGACCCCACCAAACACAAGGTGGGAATCCAGTGCACGCCGCTCACCACCCAGCTGCTCCACGCGGTCGGCGTCGCCCACGCCGCCAAGCTCCGGGGCGAGGACACCGTGGTCCTGGCCATGTGCGGTGACGGCGCCACCAGTGAAGGCGACTTCCACGAAGCCCTGAACTTCGCGGCCGTCTTCCACTTGCCCGTCGTATTCTTTGTCCAGAACAACCAGTACGCCATCTCGGTGCCGCTGGCTCACCAGTCCGTGGCGCCTTCGCTGGCGCACAAAGCAGTGGGATACGGCATGGCCGGCGAGCGCGTGGACGGCAACGACGTCGTCGCCCTGCTCGCCGTGCTGGGTCGTGCGGTCAAGCTGGCCCGCGAAGGCTCCGGCCCGCTACTGGTGGAGGCCCATACGTACCGCATGCAGGCGCACACCAATGCCGATGACGCCACACGCTACCGCCAGGACAGCGAAGTGGCCCAGTGGGTGGCAAAGGATCCGCTGAAGCGGATGCAGACCTACCTGACAGACCGCGGAATGCTGGACGACGACGGCGCCGCCCGGATTGCGGAGAAGGCGGAGGCAGTTGCCACGCAGCTCCGCGACGGCCTGGGCGAGGATGTCCCGGTCGACCCGCAGGACCTCTTCCGGTACGTCTTTTCCACTCCCACCCCGCAGCTGAAGGAACAGGCCGCCATGCTCGCCGACGAAATTTCCCGGGACGAGGCCGCAAAATGAGCCCCACCGTCACCACATCCTCCGAGGTCAACGGCAACGTCAGCGCGGCAACCGCCCGCGCCGCCGCCAAGGCAGCAGCCTCTGCTGATGCAACCGGACCGCAGGCCATCACGATGGCCAAGGCGCTGAACACCGCCATGGCCGACGCCATGCATGCCGACTCCTCCGTTTTGGTCTTCGGCGAGGACGTCGGAATGCTCGGCGGCGTCTTCCGCATCACCGATGGCCTCACCAAGACCTTTGGCGAGTCCCGCTGCTTCGACACCCCGCTGGCCGAGTCCGGCATTGTCGGAATGGCAGTGGGGATGGCAATGAACGGCATGCGCCCCGTCATCGAAATGCAGTTCGATGCCTTTGCCTACCCGGCCTTCGAGCAGATCGTCAGCCACGTTGCCAAGATGCACAACCGGACCAAGGGCGCGGTCAAGCTGCCCATCGTCATCCGCGTCCCGTACGCCGGCGGCATCGGGGGAGTGGAGCACCACTGCGACTCCTCCGAGTCCTACTACGCCCACACCGCCGGCCTGAAGGTCTTCACCCCGGCCACCGTGGCCGACGGCTACCGCATGCTCCGCGAAGCCATCGACTCCGACGACCCCGTGATGTTCATGGAGCCCAAGAAGCTCTACTGGTCCAAAGACCTGGTGGACCTGGAAGCACTCCGCACCGAGCACGCGGCCAACGCCGAACGGGGGACGTCCTCGGAAGGCCGCGCCGCCGTTGCCCGCCCTGGCACAGATGCCACGCTGATCGCCTATGGTCCGTCCGTGCCGACCGCGCTTGCCGCAGCCGCTGCAGCGGCTGAGGAAGGACGCTCGCTGGAAGTGATCGATGTCCGTTCCATCGTGCCGTTCGACGACGAGACCATCTGCGCCTCCGTCCGCAAGACCGGCCGTGCCGTGGTGATCGCCGAGGCCCATGGCTTTGCGTCGGTTTCGTCGGAGATTGTGGCCCGGGTACAGGAACGCTGCTTCCACTACCTGGCCGCGCCGATCCGCCGTGTCACCGGCTTCGATGTCCCATACCCGGCGCCGAAGCTCGAGCACTATTACCTGCCCGGCGTGGACCGCATCCTCGACGCCGTTGACGACCTCCAGTGGGAAGACTGATCAAATGAGCGAAACGAAAGTATTCCTGCTGCCGGACCTGGGCGAAGGCCTCACTGAAGCCGAGCTCGTGAACTGGCTCGTTGCCGTGGGCGACGAAATCCGAGTGGACCAGCCCATCGCCGAGGTCGAGACCGCGAAGTCCATGGTGGAAGTTCCGTCCCCGTACGCCGGCACTGTCGCCGTGCTTCACGGGGAACCGGGCCAGACGCTTGACGTCGGCAGGCCGCTGATCTCGGTCACGCCTATTGGTGCTAAGTCGTTGGTTGAGCCTGCCGAAACCCCGGTGGTTGAGCCTGTCGAGACCCCTGCGGCCGAAACCTACCGGGAAGAGGAAAAAGCCGGGTCCGGCAACGTCCTCATCGGATACGGAACACCAGGAGGGCACGGCGTTGCCCGTCGTACGCGGGCACCCAAGTCATCGGCGTCAGCAACATCGGTGATTGAGCCCGTCGAAATCACAAGTGCGGAGAAGTCCGCTGCCGATCTCACGCTCCTGCGCACGCGCGTTCCAGGGAAGCTCGGAGCCGTGATTTCGCCGCTGGTCCGCAGGATGGCCCGTGACCATGGCGTTGACCTGAGTGGGCTGCAGGGCTCGGGAACCAGCGGACTGATCATGCGCAAGGACGTTGAAGCGGCGATCGCTCCCGCCCCGGCGGTGGAGCTTGGCGTGGCCCGGCCGTCGTCGGTTGAGCCTGTCGAAACTCGTCGTCCGGAGGTTGAGCCCGTCGAAACACGTCGTAGCGAGACCGACTCCCGCACAGGCCTCGGCATCACCGCTCGAACTCCGATTCGGGGCGTTCGCAAGGCTGTTGCCGCGAACATGACGCGGAGCCGCTCCGAAATTCCGGAGGCGACGGTATGGGTGGATGTGGACGCCACAGCTCTCGTGGAAATGAGGGCCGCGTTGAAGAAGGCGGACCCGCACAACACACCCGGCCTGCTGGCTTTCATTGCGCGGTTTGTGACGGCTGGACTGAAGAAGTACCCGGAGCTGAACACCCGAATCGTCACTACCGAGGACGCCGCGGGCGGCGAGAGCCAAGAGATCGTAACGTTCGACGGCGTCAACCTGGGCTTCGCAGCTCAGACGGACCGAGGGCTGGTGGTCCCGTCCGTGCGAAACGCGGACAAGATGAGCGCCCGCGAGCTGGATGCCGAAATCCGCAGGCTTACGGGAGTCGTGCGCGAAGGCAAGGCGACACCTGCCGAGCTGGGCAGCGGCACCTTCACACTGAACAACTACGGGGTCTTCGGAGTGGACGGCTCTGCCGCGATCATCAACCACCCCGAGGTAGGAATCCTGGGCGTAGGGCGAATCATAGACAAGCCCTGGGTGGTGAACGGCGAGCTGGCCGTCCGTAAGGTCACCGAACTGACGCTCACGTTTGACCACCGCGTTTGCGACGGTGCCACGGCTGGTGGGTTCCTTCGCTTCGTCGCCGACGCACTCGAGACCCCGGGCGCTATGCTGGCCGATCTGTAATGGTCACACAGCTACGTCATGGAAATCGTCGGGGAATAAATGTCGGTTCGTCCCCTTCAGCGACTCGGTCTATCTGTCCGATACACGCGAAACTGCGACGTGAAGTCACGTCCATGAGATAGTCATCAATATGATCTGGGGGACGACAACCACAACTTCACTGGCCGACGAGTCCACTCAGACACGTTCCGCAGCTCTGGATGCTATTCGAATTATCGGGATCGTCGCAGTCGTGGTCGGGCACGTTTGGACAGCTGGTTCATTCACCGACGCTGTATTTGCGTGGCACGTACCGGTATTTTTTGTTCTCACTGGCTTCCTTTGGAAGCCGGGCAGGAGTGCTAAAGACGAAGTCCTTCGGCGGGCCAAGTCACTGCTAGTGCCGTATATGGTGTGGCTCATTATCGTGGGCGTGACGTTTTCTGGTTTGGTTTACCTGAAGACGGGGGGCTTTCCGGCGGAGGAGCTCAGGAACGCACTGTATGGCGGATACTTCGCTGTTCGCCCGTTTTCTGCTTTTTGGTTCGTCACCGTGCTGTTTTTTACGGCAATTCTTTACCGGTATCTTGAGCGTTTCCCTGCCTGGATCCCGTGGCTTGCATCGTTCGGTGGCCTCGTTGCCACGTACTTTGCTGGCTCTGTCATGGCCAAGACGCCGCTGTCGATCGCACTTGCGTTTCCTTGTCTAATATTCGTCCTAATTGGCGGCGAGCTGCGGCGTCTTGTTGCACTAATCCCACACGGTTTCTGGCTTGGTATCGTACTCATCTTCGTCGGCTTAGGCCTATCCGTGACGGGCCTAATTGAGCCCTTGAACATGAAGAACGGTGATTTCGGGACTTTGGGGGTGAGCGTGATGAGCGCCGCAGGCATCAGCCTTGGATTGATCCTTGTCGTCAAGGTCGCTTATAAGCGGATGGGACCCGCAGCGCATCAGGTGACGATCAGTTTGGCGTCGGTGGGATTCGTCGTGGTTCTTACGCATGCGTTGATCTTGTGGGCTTTGGACACCCCGGCAACAGGCAGGTGGTGGGACGCAGTGGTGGCAGTCGCCGTACCCTGGACACTGGCCTTGGTGCTAGCCAAAACGCGTCTTCGGAAATGGGTCATAGGCTGAACTCGCGGCCTTTACCTGGACGAAACGAGTAGCGACTACTCAGGCGGGCGGCCAAGTTGATCATTATTGTCAAAATATGTCGAATCCAAGCTATGCCAAGTTCACGAGGTCCAAGCGCGAGAAGATGATTGATTTGGAGCTTCGCGTCCTGCTCGTCTGTGTAACGCCCATCCTGCTGCCTGTGGTGGCGATCAGTGACTTAGTTCGTGCCCTTGCTGGCAAGCCACGAATGCAACTGAGACGCCGAACTTGGTCTAATACCTGAGCGGCGGAAGAAGCTAACTTGGCCTCCCGTGCTCTTGGCACAACCGCCGCGTTCAGGGCATTAGACGAGTCCGCACCGATCCGAAGCCGGCATCGTGGAGTGCTGACGGCCAGTTCTACGCAGTAGAAGGCGGAGGCCCAGCCATCATCCTAGTGAAGCACTATGAAGTTGTGACTGCGGATACGACGAAGGCGACTTCAGGCTCGGGCGCGTCCACAATGGTCGCCCCAACTAATCTCATCCTTGAGTGGACTTTGGCCGCAGCGAGGACCAGCATTTGTAGCCGCCCCGAGAATGATCTGATCACAGTCGCGGTCAGTGCTAACAAATATGGAGGAGTTGTTTTCAAGACCCTGCGTACCCAGTCCAGTGCACCGTCAGTCTTGTGCGGCGCTATTGGACCGGCCAACCCGCCGGGCTTGGCCAGCCACTACAGATTGCAGACCGACCCACTGATCACGCATCCTGCAGTATTTCCTGGCCAGAAAGCTGCATCGCGCTGAGGTCCAAAGTCAGGGTGTCGCGCGTGCCACAGCGTGATTGCCGATCTTTTGGTGCTACGCAGGGACGTAGAATTACCGTGGACTTGCACTACAGACAGGGGACAAAAGTGGCTCGGACACGGAAAGCTCCACGGAAGGTTAAGCAGTGGCTTCCGTACTTAGGGCTGACTGCTTTGGCGATGGCGACGTTGACGGTCGTAGGTTTCGTCTTCCTGGGACCCGAAGACCCCGACCCAACAACGCCTGATGTTCAGGCAAGCGCCGACGCATTCAGCCAAAAATTGCGTGACGAGAAGGCTGCCGCTCAGCTGGCAAAACTTGAGCGCGACACTGTCCCTGTTATTGCGCACGGGCGCACCGTCGAAGCTCTCATACTGGGAGACTCCCTTGCCCGGGGGGCGGCTGCCACATCAGCGGAGAAAAGCTTTACGGCGCTAACCGAGGCGGCTCTTAACCGGGGTGCACCGACTAGCGTTACCACGATTGCCAGGGGTGCTGGCAGTGGCGGCCTGCGCGTTGCCGATATTACGCCGCAGATTCCAGCAAAACCCTTTGACTTGGTCATCATCGAGCTTGGAACCAACGACGCGGTGACTCCTGACCTTGCGGCGTTCAGGGCAGATTACGTGGCGCTGTTGGCTGCCGTGCGTGCTGCCAGTCCGAACGCGTCGATAGTTTGCCTTGGCCCGTGGGGTTCACCCGAGGATTCGGAAGCTTTCGATGCCGAGATGATCGCCAAGTGTACCGCGGATGACAAGGGCAGGTTCCGCGACCTGTCCTCGATTTTTAAGAGCGAGAAGAACCGTTGGGTCACGGGGACGATGCCCGACGGCACCCCAGTAGATAACTTCCATCCGAATGACGCCGGGCATGCTGCCGTGGCGTCCCGGATCATGTCGGTGATCCGCTTCGTTTAGATGAAGACCGCAACCGACGGTCGGCGATGCCCGGCGCGCAGTGGCCCCCGTCTATGCAGGTCGAAGTATCTCCCGCGCGGGGCGTGAAATGCAGCTCAGCCCTGTACTTCAGGGTGTTCCGCGCATCTCACGCTTATTACCGAGCAGACGCTGCCGCCGTTCGAGGATCCATAGGAGGTAACGTGGTTAGTCGTGACGCCGCAGAGATCGCAGTGAGCCTTATGCTGTTTCGTAGCCATAGCCTGATCATAAGCAGACGCAGATTTCCCTAGGGTTACCGCAGCGAAACAAAAGGTGTGCTCTAAAGTTCCAGCCACATTTCCGCTGCCAACGCACTGCCGAGCGGCTGGGCTGCCGACTTGCCGCTTGATTTTCCCCCCCGGCGGATCCGGGAACTGGCTTTGTACCAGACGGTCTCCCTAGGTTTTGGCTACAGCTACCGAGTTTGACCGCCAATCCCGGACCATAGGAATTCCTCCAAAACCCTTCATGAGGTGCTCGCATCTTGAGATCTCGTGGCAGTGCACCCAGATGGGCCAGCCGGCTGCGGGCGTCAGCCAACAGGTACCGTCGGCAGTGCCTGCGGTCATCGGCGTCACCCCGACAGTCTCTGCAAGCGATATCTCCATGGGCAGCAGAAGTGGCTGCGCATAAACGCGCGAGAGCGGCTACTCCCGGCCCGCGTCCCATCGTCGTTGGGCTTGACCTGCAGGTCTATAGCCCGGGCGACGGGAAACCCGGAGGACCCAGCTTCACCGAGGCTGAACGTCAGCAAATGCCGCAAATGGCTAGTGGGAACTTCGGCAGCTAGGCAGCCTTCGACGAGACTTCCCCGAGGGGAAACGCAGCGAAGGTCCGTGCAATCGGCTACCCCGACAGCCTAGATGGGCTACCCCGACAGCCTAGATGCCCGACATTCTGCCGCACAAGACCATGAATAAGTAGGTCGATTGGCTTGTGGGTGTGGCGCCCATTGGCCAAGGTGACGGTACATGAGCTGGTCGTCGGCTAGGGCGCTCACTACCTTTTATGCAGGCAGTCCGGAAGAACAGACACCTTCGTGGGCGAACACTACCAACGGCTCACCCGGCGTCGAGGCATGAAACGAGCGCACCTCCTGCAAGACCTCGACGCACAATTCCATGACCGCGTCGCTGAGCACTTCAACCGCCACGCCAACCCCGACACCCGCAAACACAACAACGTCCGCCCAGCTCGAAACCCTCGGTTACACCGTCACCCTACTCCGACCGCTCAGCGTCCAACATTTATGACCCACCGGTGGCTTCCCATCGCCTCCGGACATCCTCCACACGCCCTCCGAACAAAGGCATCTCACCCCATTTTCAGACTAGAATCGAGGCCTACGATCGCCGGAACGCATGAATACGGAGAACAGAATGTCGCGATGGATGGAGGTCGGCCAGGGCAACCATGTGCTGACCACCGAAGGCTCGAAGCTCAACACCGGACTTATAGTTGGCGCCGAACGCGCCATGGTGATCGACACCGGCGGCGGACCCGGGCAGGGGCGGGAAATCCTGGCCGCCGTCCGCGAAAAGACCCAGCTGCCGCTGGTAGTGGTGAATACCCACGCACACTATGACCACTTCTTCGGCAACGCCATCTTCGCGGACGAGGGCGTCACCGAGTTCTATGCCCATGAGAACTGTGCACGTGAGATTGAGGAGAACGGGGACCGGCAGCGCCGCATGGTCGCCGTCTTGGAACCCGAAATGGCAGCCGGCGAAGGTGCCGACGCCGAACTCGTGGTTCCGAACGCCATCGTGAAAGACCGGCCCGTGCTAGTGGACTTGGGCGACCAGACGGTGACCCTCTTCTACCTGGGCCGGGGGCACACCGACGGCGACCTGCTGGTGGGCACCTCCACCACGCTGTACGCTGGCGATCTTGTGGAGCAGGGCTCGCACCCGTCCTTCGAGGACGCCTTCCCAGAGGAATGGGCCGACGCCCTGCGCCACATCTCGGCGCTGCGGCACCGCTACGAGTTCCTGATCCCTGGCCACGGCGAACCCTGCAGCGATCAGTTCGTAAAAACCATGGCCAACACCATGTCCACCGCCGTCCGCCAGGCCATCCAGTCCATCCGGGACAGCCCGAGCGACGCCACCAAGGCGATCCCCGTGTTGCCGTATGGTCCGGAGCAGTCCCGCTGGTTCATCAAGCGACTGCAGGAGACCCAGGCGCACCACTAGGGTTTCAGTTCCTTTCTTGACATCCGTGCGCTGGGGTCGCTCGCGACTGGGATACGCAATGTGGCATTCGTTCCTGGCGTCCAAGGCCCGGGTGACGGCGTGACTTGCCGTGTGCCCGAGGGCTGTTCGGACGGCGCGCGGTGAAAGTCGCGAGTTCTAACAGTGCCCGTCCCTATTTCCTGAACGTTGGGCGGTGCCGCAGTCCGGGAACGAATCGTCTTTCGGGGCCGCGGGTTAATGCGGGCGAGTGTCCCGTGAGGCTAGAGGTAGGAACTCGCTACGCAGGCGCACCTGGGCCTTCAGTACATTTCCTTCGGCCATGATCATACTGATGCATGATGGGCAGTGGCAGAATGCGAGACTCCTGAGGACCTCGGCTCTTGGGGCCCCAAATTTGGTGATGGGTCTTAGGGGTGGCGACCAGACCGTTTCACTCTTCTACATGGGCTGCGGCCACACCGACGGCGATCTGCTGTGTGAACCTCCAGGACGCTCTTCGCCGGTGACATCGTGGAGCAGGCTGACCCTCGTTCTTCGAGGACCCTTTCCCGGAGGAATGGGCCGACGTCGTGCGGCGCATCTTCGGACTGCGGCACGTGCAGCGACCGGTCCGTGAAGACCATGTCCATCACCATGTCCACGGCCGTCCGCCAGGCCTTCCAGTCCGTTCGCGACGCTCCCAGCGGCGCCAGACGGTTTATCCCAGTGCCGCCCTACGCGCCAGGAGTCCCGCTGGTTCATCAAACGGTTGCGGGGGACGCAGGCGCACTAGTAAGGGGAAATCCTAAAACCCCAGCGTAGTCATCGATGGCTCTTCGTAAGCCATATCATTATCGACGACTTATTCTTTAAAGCTGGGGGACCATGAAACGGCTGTTTTCTTTACTTACCTGTGCGTTGTCATTCCTCCCAATGCTCGCCATGGGTCCCGCTGCTGCATCAGCTGATGTGTCGGCTCCTGAGTTGCTTTCTGTTTCAGTGGTTTCTTCGGAAGCCGTTGGTCCGGGTGACCGCATCAAGTTCAATTGGACGGTGAAGGACCAGGGGCCACTGGCGTACGTGAGTTTCTGGGTTTACGGGCCGGGGGGAAAATACAAGGCGGCCAACATGACGGAAGTGCATTCGTCTGGTCCCGGTTTGTACTCGGGTACTTCGGAAACTGCTGTGATTGATTCGTTGACCTGGCCCGCCGGCGACTATGTGGTCACGCTTGTTATGGTCGGCGACTCAGCGGACAACAGTATTCGTGTGGAAGGGGGCAGCCCCTTTTTGCCGCCCCTGACCTCGACCGTCACAGGGACCAACGCTGATGTGTCGGCTCCTGAGTTGCTTTCTGTTTCAGTGGTTTCTTCGGAAGCCGTTGGTCCGGGTGACCGCATCAAGTTCAATTGGACGGTGAAGGACCAGGGGCCACTGGCGTACGTGAGTTTCTGGGTTTACGGGCCGGGGGGAAAATACAAGGCGGCCAACATGACGGAAGTGCATTCGTCTGGTCCCGGTTTGTACTCGGGTACTTCGGAAACTGCTGTGATTGATTCGTTGACCTGGCCCGCCGGCGACTATGTGGTCACGCTTGTTATGGTCGGCGACTCAGCGGACAACAGTATTCGTGTGGAAGGGGGCAGCCCCTTTTTGCCGCCCCTGACCTCGACCGTCACAGGGACCAACGCTGATGTGTCGGCTCCTGAGTTGCTTTCTGTTTCAGTGGTTTCTTCGGAAGCCGTTGGTCCGGGTGACCGCATCAGGTTCAATTGGACGGTGAAGGACCAGGGGCCACTGGCGTACGTGAGTTTCTGGGTTTACGGGCCGGGGGGAAAATACAAGGCGGCCAACATGACGGAAGTGCATTCGTCTGGTCCCGGTTTGTACTCGGGTACTTCGGAGACTGCTGTGATTGATTCGTTGACCTGGCCCGCCGGCGACTATGTGGTCACGCTTGTTATGGTCGGCGACTCAGCGGACAACAGTATTCGTGTGGAAGGGGGCAGCCCCTTTTTGCCGCCCCTGACCTCGACCGTGATCCCGAAAGTCACTCCTGTCGCCGTTCAGTTTAGTGACCGGGACGGCACCGCCGAGGACACCTACACGGTTCCTGCGACGGAGGGCGTTGAATACCTCCTGGGCGACACCGTGGTCGAAGCAGGAACGCACTCGGGATCCGGGACGGTCACAGTCACGGCCCGGGCGAAGACGGATTATGTCTTGGCTGACGGTGTTTCTGCGGAATGGTCGGCCACGTTCAAGGCAACCCCATACAAGGTGACTCCCGCAGCGGTGACGTTCACGGATAAAGGCGGCACCGCGGAGGACACGTACACGGTCCCCTCGACGGAGGGCGTCGAGTACCTGGTCGGGGATAAGCCGATGGACGTAGGAACCTACCCGGGGATGGGCGCAGTCACCGTAAAGGCCTGGGCGAAGACGGACTACGTCCTCGCCGACGGCGCCACAGCGGAGTGGACCGCCACTTTCAAGGCAACCCCCTACAATGTGACCCCCGCAGCGGTGACCTTCACGGACAACAACGGCACCGCGGAGGACACATACACGGTTCCGTCGACAGAAGGCGTCGAATACCTCGTGGGGGATACCGTCGTCGAAGCCGGCACCCACGCCGGTGCCGGGACCGTAATTGTGAAGGCCCGCGCGAAGGCTGACTATGTCCTGGCCGACGGAGCTGCCGCTGAGTGGACCGGGACGTTCGCAACCGGTCCGCACCAGGTGACGCCCGCCGTCGTCGTCTTCACCGACAAGGACGGCACTGCCGAAGATAAGTACACGGTCCCCACCACCGAGGGAGTCGAGTACCTCGTGGACGGCATCCTCACTGGCGCGGGGGACTACCCCGGTGCCGGGACGGTCACCGTCACCGCCCGCGCGAAACCGGACTACGTCCTGGCCGAAGGCGCGGCTGCCGAGTGGAGCGCCACGTTCAAGGCGACGCCCTACACGGTGACTCCTGCCGCCGTCGTGTTCTCCGACAGGGACGGCACCGCAGAGGACACCTACACGGTTCCGGCGACAGACGGCGTGGACTATCTGGTGGGTGACCAGGTGGTGGAAGCCGGGACCCATGCGGGCAGCGGAACGGTCACGGTCACCGCGCATGCCAAGGTGGACTACGTCCTTGCTGAGGGAGCAGCAAAAGAATGGACGGCCACGTTCAAGACCACCGAGGCAGCCTATGAGCCGCCAGCCGCCTCGCCGTTCGCGGATGTTTCCACGGGCCAGCAGTTCTACAAGGAAATGGCCTGGCTGGCTGAACGGAAGATCTCCACGGGTTGGACGGAAGCGGACGGAAGCCGGAGTTACCGGGCTCTGCAGCCGATCAGCCGCGACGCCATGGCGGCCTTCCTGTACCGGATGGCCGGGTCACCCGAGTACACCCCGCCGTCAGTGTCGCCCTTTGCCGACGTCCAGACCGGCCAGCAGTTCTACAAGGAGATGGCGTGGCTGGCCGAACAGCGGATCTCCACAGGGTGGACGGAAGCGAACGGGAGCCGGAGCTACAGACCGCTGCAGCCCATCAGCCGCGACGCGATGGCGGCGTTCCTGTACCGGATGGCAGGATCGCCGCAATACACCCCGCCGGCAGTGTCACCGTTTGCCGATGTGACCACCGGGCAGCAGTTCTACAAGGAGATGTCCTGGCTGGCCGAGAACGGAATCTCCACCGGCTGGACCGAGGCCGGGGGAGCGCGGTCCTACCGGCCGCTGCAGCCCATCAGCCGCGACGCGATGGCGGCATTCCTCTTCCGCCTGAACAGCCTCCTCCACTAGGCGGACCGGCGTCATAACAGCAGGAGCCCTGTCACACCCGTGGCGGGGCTCCTGCGTTTCCTTGCCGACTCCCGAATACACCAACGTGTTACACAAGTGACAGAGCGCAACGAGTGTGAGCAGTGATACATTCGGCTAGTGACTACTGGGGAACTTGAAGGAGATAGTTGCATGTTTGAAGGTGTCCCCGACGAGGACGCGTGGCGCAACTGCACCACGCTAGAAGGCGCTTGCGAACTGACCGCCCGCTGGCTTGAGGGTTCCCTCAGCTACGTGCCCGGTTATGCCGCGCCGCAGTACGCCGGCGAGAACGGCCCCATGAGCGAGGCCTTGGCTGCGATCAACCGGCTCGGCTTCCTCACGGACGACTCACAGCCGGGGGCGGAGATGTCCAGCGGCCACGGGCAACGAGCTTTTGTGACCGGCCGGTGCACCGAACAGTCGGCAGCCGTCATCTCGGCGGTGCTGGTGGAAACGGACCTGGTGGTGCTGGTGTTCCCGCCGGGCGAATCCGGCAACGGTCAGATCTGCGTGACCCTGGACGGGGCCAGGGAGTTCACCTGGCTGGGCAGCTCCGGCGGGCCCTCTTACGCCCACGAGACCTACACGGACTGGACCAACGAGACCCTGGCCAAATCACTGGCCGAGTGCTGGGAGCTCCAGATCTTCGACCCCGTCTGGGGCAGGAACTCCAAGCTGGTTCCCCTCCTGCAGAAGGCACTGATCAGCGCGAAGGGCTAAGACTCCCGCAACCGTTGTGAAGGGTGGCGCCGCCCCGGCAGGACCGCGGCGCCGCCACCCTTCGCGAGTGATTGTTAGGAGTTTGCTACTTCTTCGGGCACTTGTGGTCGGGGTTGTATGCGGCGAACATGCCGTCCGGGTTGTCCTTCCACACCCACGCGTGCAGGGCCCAGGTGCCCGGGAACGGTCCTTTCTCGAACTCCAGTCCGGCGATTTCCGGGGCCTCCGCTGCCGTGGACATGAACTCCACCGCCACCAGCTTCATGCGTCCACGGTCATTGGGCATGTATACGAGCACCTCGGGCTTGCGCGCCTGGGTCTTGTCGTCCAGCAGGTCCTTCTTCAGGTAGTGGAACCCCATGGCCCCGCTGCCATCTGCCTTTTCGACGCATGGGCTGGCCAGCTCGTAGTCGTCGTCAATCGCGTTCTGCAGCCAGCGGTAATCGTCAGTGACATCCCGCAGCGTGTTGACCAGCTTGCGCTGCTGCGAATTCTTCTTCCAGTCGTCGCTCTTGTCCGAGTCGCCGCCGCGGCCGGACCCGTCATGCGCGACGGCTGTAGCGGGTGCTAACCCCACGGCCAGCACGGCCGCGGCCACCATGGACATCAGTCCTGTTCTGGTGCGATTCCTCATTTTTCTTCCAACCCTCTGAGACCCGAGATTTCATTGTTCGGCAAGGGACGCGAAGCACGGGGGCGGGATGCCCCCCTTCGCCAGGATGCCGGGCTGACCCGATGGGCACTGCCGGTGTTGGGCCGTCCGGGTGGAAAATATCCATCGATTGGGGCGGCGTTAAAAGTATGCTCCTCGGCCGGGAAGCGGCGCTAGGTGTGGTGCAAATGTTTAAAAGCCGGGGTTTTTCGCAGTTATTGAATGAATGAAATGCCCGCTAACACTTTTGCCGCATCCGCAGAAAAACAAGTACCGGTTTCACCCTTTAGCGAGTGGTGAAACCCCGAAAAGACGAGTACAGACCACTCTGTCTAGAGGAGTTACCTGCCCCGTAGCGTAAGTGCATGATTAGAGCCATCAAGGAAGCGTTCCGCCGCTTCGTGGCGAGGAACATCGTCGCTGATGATCCGTACCCCGTCCGATCCTGGCTGGACCAGCAGAACATGCCCCCGGAAACCCGGAACACTTTCCCGCCGCCGCTGCGGGACGCCAACGGATTCTCCCACTAAGTCCGGCGTCTTAAACTTCGTGACTTGTTCTTCCCGAAACATTGTGCCGGTACTATCGCCGTCATGGGGAAATATACGAGTGGTCTGACGTCCAGGGACTGGCGGCGAGAAGTGCGGAAGCGGCGTTTCCGCGTGCTGGCCAACGTGGGGCTGGCAGCGCTGGCCGCCGCCACCGCCGTCGTGGTTTGGATGGCGCTGGGGCGCTGAGTCCGGAATCACACGGCCTAAAACCGGCATTAGGTTGACAGGTTTTGTGGCGCGCCTATACTGCGTTGGACAAATTGGGCGCGGCACACGTAGGGTGATGAGCGATCCGACATGGGGGATCCCACCGTTCGTTGCCGGCCGTTGACGCGAAGAGTATTCACCTAGCGTGCCAGCCTCGAGTGCAACGACGCATTCTGGAGGTAATTCCGTGGCCCTGACTGACTATGCCTTTGCGCTGTGCGCCTTGATGGGAACCCTGTTCATTCCGTTCACCGCTTTATACCTGCTGCTCCGCCTCAAGCGCGGCGCCGCAGCGAAGCCCGTTCCCGTAAAGGTCCGCCAGTAGTGCCCTACGTAGACATCAATCCCCACCGCTCCGGCCCCAAATGGCGCGGTTACGTGCTGCTCGGCATCCTCCTGGTGATCACCGCGGGCGTAGTGGCAGCAGCGCTGTTCCGCGTCTAACCTTGGGCTGGACAGCGCAAGGACAGTAAAGGGCCCGCCATTGGGCGGGCAGGGTGCTCAGCCCCTTCACCGCCCAAAGGGCGGGCCCTTGGTTATCGCCTGGCCGGAACCGGTACCACCTGGGCCTGTTGGCAGCCCCGCTTCGGTCGGATGCGATGAATCCACAGTAGAAGCAGACGCGGGGGTGCTGCACGAGTGCTGGCTACCCGTCTTCCCCGCGTGGCACTACTTGTATCAATAGCCCCATACGTATCACTCACGAACACCCACCTCTGGGGCCCCGGGTGTGGCGGCAGCGGCGCTCTTCCGGTGCTAACCGCCGGAGGTGAACTCCGCACTGGTCACGGACCCGAGGCCCGGGCTGGTGGCGATCAGCGTGTGTACGCCGGCCGGGTTGATGGTCAGGTCGCTGAACGTGGCCACGCCGGCCACCGCGTTCTGCACCACGGTCCCGCCCAGGTTTCCCTGCTTCACCGTCTTGTCCATGGTCACGGAGGCTGTGCTTGTGGTCTGCGGGTTGTCGAACTGGTCCACCACCAGCACCGTCACCGGCGTAATCCTCTGCCCCTTCGCCGTGTTGGTGGGCTGCTGTCCGAAGACCAGCTTGGCGGCAGCTGCCGCCGTCACACTGACCTGCGCCGTGGCCTGTCCCAGGCCTGTTGCCGCTGCGGTCAGGACGGGTGATCCGGCCTTCGTGTCGCCATAGAAGAACGACGCCGACGCGGACCCTGCCGGGATGGTCACCTTCGTGAGGGGTGCTCCGCCGGCGGTTGCGGCGAAGACCTTGGTGCCTGCGGAGTTCGACGCGAGGGTGATCTCGGTGCTGCCGGCGGTTACGGGGTTCCCGAACGAGTCCTGGCGCTGCACGGTGAAGGGGCCCACCGTTGCCGTTGCCGACGCGGTGCCCGAGGCAGGGCCCGCGACAACCAGCCGGGTGGCGGCCGCTGCCGTGATGGTGAACGGGGCGCTGACGGCACCGGCAACTCCGGGGCTCGACGCCGTAAGCGTGTAGCCGGAGCCGGCCTTGTTGATGGACAGGCCGCTGAACGTTGCCACGCCCGTCATATCTGTGTCCGCGGTGACTGTGCCGGACAATGTGCCGCCGCCGGGGTTGTTGCCGATGGCTAGGGTGACGCGGGCCGACATCACGGGCAGAAGGTCAACGGTGCGGACGGCCACCTTGACGGAGGGCAGGGTTTGCCCGGCCGCAACATTCGCCGGCTGAACCGTGAACGATGCGCTCTGCATGCTCCACACCAGGACATTTCCGCTGGCCGAGCTCGCGGCGGTCCAGGAACGGTGGATCGCCGTGACCACGTATGAGTGGGTTCCTTCGGGAGCAGAGGAATCCGTGCAACTGGTGCCGGTGACAAGGACGGCCGGGCTGCTCCCGCAGGCGGGCATCGACGTCGCACCGGTAATGCGGGTGACGTAATAGCCGGCAGGTGCGGTGGGTCCGGCCGATGCGGTCCATGCGACCGGAACGCTTGAGGTGCTGTTCGCCGGGACCGTCACATTGGTGGGCGGCGCCAGGGTGGCGACGGCCGCCGTCGTACTTCCCGTTCCGGCTGCCGTCCAGTAAGCGGAAGCTGCCGTGGCGCCCATCAGGGCAACCAGAACCATGGCGATTCCGGCCGCTGCGCCGCGGCCCAGCAGGCGCTGAAACAGCACCAGCCCCCGCCGAAAGCCGCGGGGGCTTTCGGGGGAGCTGGTGTTGCGCCTGCCGGACATTCGCACCTTCTCGACATTGGCTCAGGGGGTGGGGCCACGTTCACCATTGGGGGATGAACGTGGCGGTATTTAGGAGGAGCGTAAAGGCACTACCTCTTCAGCTTGCTTCGAAGTACAGCGGCACCGTGACGTTCTGGCATGCGTTCTGGTTGGCATCCCTGTTGACCATCTGGATGGTGACCGTGCCGGTGACCGTTGTTCCGGCCGCGATCTGGCCCTTGATGATGTCCGGGGTGCCGACGGCAAAGTCGGCCGCGGAGCAACCCGGCACGGCAACCCAGGCGGAACCGTCCGAGTTGGCGACCTTGGCGGTGACGTTGGCCAGGTTCTGTGTACCGGTGTTTTCGTTCTTGACCGTGAAGTTGGCGGTCTGGGTGGGTCCGCCGGGCGTCAGGGCGCCGCCGGTGGCGGGGGTGCTGAGGACCTTGAAAGCTACGGTCTCGCCGGTGGAGGCCTGGCCGGTTCCGGTGCCCACCGCGGTCCAGTAGGCGAAGGCCGCGCCGCCGCCGATGGCCACCAGGGCAGCGGTGGTGATGATGATGCGCTTCTTGCGTCCAGCTACTTGGCTCATTTGAAGTTCCCCTTGAACTTGTGCGGCGTATCCGCAGACCTTCGAGGCCTGTCCGGCTCCGATAGAAAAAGTCTGGGGGAGCAGAATCAAGTAGCAGCTAAGGAAGGCTCAAGATTAACTCAACTTTATTTCTGTACCTTCTGTCACTTCTTTAACAGGTTTTTAGGGAGCTGCGAGCCGGTCAGCTTCCTGCTGCGCCTGGGCGGCATTGCCGTCCTGGCCAACGCGTTGGTACACCCGGGCCAGCACCTGCCACGGAACGGGCGACGACGGTGACTGCCCGGCGGCCGTCCGCAGATCCGCAATGCTCTGCTCCGGCTGGCCCAGCCCGAACCACGCGATGCCGCGCTGGACGTACAGCCCGGAGGTATAGGGAGCGCGGCTGATGAGGCCGTCCAGTTGCAGCTTGGCCTCCGGAATGTCCCCGCTGTTGAGATGGCCGATGGCCAGCGCCAGCCCGGCTTCCACGGAGTCCGGTGTTCTTGCCAGCGAGACTTTGGCCCACTCCACGGCGCGCGCGGCAGCTTCGGGGTCGCCCTCGGCGGCCGGCCCGGCAAAAGCCTGCGCGGCCAGCAGGGCGGTGTCGCTGTCCCATGGCCGCAGCGCCTGTGCCGCCTGGAACTGGCGCTGTGCCTCGGCAATGTTCCCGTTCCCGGCGGCGCTCACGCCGGCCGCCATCGGCCACTCTGCGGCAGCAGCCGGTACGGCAAATATCATGCCCCCGACGAGGGCGAGGGCTCCAGACGCTGTGGCTGTTGTTCGTGCGGCGGGAGTCTGGGGCCATCTGCGGAGTTTCGATTTTTCCGGCTTGCGCGTCTCGGGCCGGGGCGCTGGTGCGACGAGCGTTGACGCCAGGAGGCCTCCGCAGAGGAAGGCAGCCAGCGGCGTGGTGCCGGGAGACGTGAATCCTGTCAGGAGCCCGACGCCGTAACCCACGACGGCGGCCAGCGCACCGATGAGGGTGTTCCGGAGGGTCCCGTCGGCGGAGCGGATCCGGACGACGGCCGTCCGGAGGGTGGACACAGCGAGGAACAGGGCTAGGAGCAGCAGCGGAAGTCCTCCGGCGAGAAGTGCCTGGAGCAACCAGGAGTGCGGCGAATCCGGTGGAAAGTCACCGCCGGTCTGCACCGCCCATTGCTGGGTCTGAAAGCCCGGAAAAGCATCGACGAAGCCGCTTGGGCCCACGCCGAACCATGGTTTTTCCCACGCCATTTCCAGCGTTTGTTGCCACAGAAGCCACCGGCCGGTCACTGTGTCGCCGTAGAAGAGACGGTCCCGTGCACCGGGAATCAGGAACACGAGGAGCGCCAGCCCTGCGAGCGAGCCTCCCACGGCGGCCGTTCCCTTCCAGAATGGGCTCTTCGTGGTGCTCTGCTTGCTGGTGCGGCTGGCGGGGAAGACGCCAAGGGCGCAGACGATGGCCACTGCAACCAGACCAAGCAGCGCCGCGCGCGATCCGGAGAGGACCGCGATCAGTATTCCCGCGGCGCATCCTGTCCGCAACAGCCAGGATGACTTGCCCGGCTGCAGCGACGGAAGGGCCAGGGCGCCTGCGATCATCACGCCCACCAGGCCCTGATCGGACGCGTTTCCCAGCGTTGCGCCCGGTCTCAGATCAGCCGCGCCGCCCAAGGGCCGCAAACCCGCTGACTCCAGGACGCAGATCACGGCCAGGGGAAGTGACACCACAGCCAGGGCACGGTGAAGGACCTGCCACCTAGAGGTGCTGTCCGCGCCGCCCAGGACTTTCGCGCCGAGGACCAGCGTGGCGGCGTAGGCCGCGAGGACCACCGCGCCTTCGTAGCGCGGCCAGCGGCCAAGGAGTGCCGCGGCGGGGCTGGGGGAGAGCAACGCGGCTATCAACAGAACAACCGAGCCCGCGCCTAGGAGAACTAGGGTGGACCGCGGCAGTCGTCCGCCCGCAGCCTCCCGGTTGGACCGTCCGGCCAGCAGCCCTGCACCCAAGGCAATGAGCACAACCACCACCTTGGCCCAGGCAAATCGGAACAGGCCGCCGGGCAGGAATGCGAGCAAGGAACCCACAATGACACATATGGAAAGCGCCGGCGCCCATGTGAACGTCCGCGCGCCGACACTATTCTTCACTAATCTCCAAGTCAAAGACGGGCAACGCTCATCATTATTGCGCCTTCAGGATTGCCTTTTCGACGCGTGGAAAGGAAATGTTCTAGGTCAATCACATTTGTTACCTTCTTGAGGATAAATCGAATGGAAAATTGATTACGTGGCTATATAGTGCGATCACCTGTGACTAACAGGGTTCACTTGCGGGGGCAGTGTTCGTCGCATGATTTATTGGGGGAATCATCTTAATGCGCTCGCGCACGCACATTTTCAGGCGGATTACCGCCACTATTGCAGCCGTTCTGGCTGCAACATTGCTCATCGGCAACGTCCCGGCACTTGCCGTGGACACCAACACGGCCACCATCAGCGGCACCGTGACCGCGCCTGCCGGGGTGGACCTGACGTCCATGTATGTCAACGCGCAACCGACGGATCCGCAATCCTCTGGGTGGGGTTGGGCCTACGTAGCCTCCGACGGCAGCTACCGGTTGGAGGGTCTGGCAGCGGGATCTTACAAACTCGCATTTTCCGGAGACAACAGCGGGGCCGAAACGCAGTGGTACAACAACGCTGCGACCCAGGAAACCGCCACGGCAGTGACCGTGGCAGACGGTCAGAACCTGACCGGCATTAACGTCACGCTAGTCAAGGGCGCCAGCGTTAGCGGAAAGATCACCGTGCCTGCCGGCGTGGACATGACCAACATGCAGGTCTCGGCGACCGCTGCCGATACAGAGTACGGCCCGACCTGGTACAGGTCAGTGGCCGCAGACGGCACGTACCGGCTCGCCGGACTGGCCGCGGGTTCCTACAAGCTCAAGTTCTCCGGCTACAACAGCGGGGCGATTAGCCAGTGGTACAACAACGCCGGGACGTTCGCCGCAGCGGAAACCCTGGTCCTGGCAAAGGGCCAGGACCTCACCGGTGTCAATGCAACCCTGGTCAAGGGCTCCAGCATTAGCGGGAAAGTGACCGCGCCTGCCGGGACGAACATGGCTAACATGCGCGTATCCGCGTACACGGCGGATGAACAGTACAACGACTCTGGCAGCGTCCAGGTGGCCGAGGACGGAACTTACCTGCTGGCGGGGTTGGCCGCAGGTTCCTACAAGCTGAAATTCGACGGCTACCAGAGCGGGGCGCTCGCGCAGTGGTACAACAATGCGGCATCCTTTAGTACCGCGAACGCCATCAATGTCACAGCCGGGCAGGACCTGACGGGGATCAACGCCACCCTGGTCAAGGGTGCAACCATCAGCGGTAAGGTGACCGCCTCCGCCGGCGTAGATCTGGCGTCCGTGCAGATCAGCGTGACATCGGCAGATCCCCAGAGCAGCTTCTTCGGCTCATACTCGGGTGTGGCTGCCGATGGAACATACAGGGTTGTCGGCCTGCCCGCCGGGTCCTACAAAGTGGAGTTCGGCGGCTACAACAGCGGTGCGCTGCCTCAGTGGTACAACAATGCCGACTCGCTTGGTGCCGCCACCCCTGTGACCGTAACGGCGGGCCAGGACCTCACCGGCATTGACGCCACCCTGGTGAAGGGCGCGTCCATCAGCGGCAAGATCACCGTGCCCGCAGGGATGGATGCCAGCCGCACCTACGTCGGTGTCTACAACGCGGATTCCCAAATGGGGGGCACAGGTGCGCAGGTTGCGTCCGACGGCAGCTACAAAGTGGCCGGCCTGAAGGCAGGGTCCTACAAAGTCCAGTTCTCCGGCGGAAGCACCGGCGCTTTGTCCCAGTGGTACAACAACGCAACGACCTTCGCAGCCGCGAACGCCGTTGACGTGGCAGCTGAACAGGACGTAACCGGCATCAACGCCACCCTGGCGAAGGGTGCCACCATCAGCGGAACCGTCAGCGCCCCGGCCGGAGTGACACTGACCGGAGTCTTCGTCACGGCCTACACAGGCGACAATATTGCAAGCTACATCGGGAACTCCCAGGTCGGAGCCGACGGCAAGTACAAACTGACCGCGTTGCCTGCAGGGTCTTACAAACTGCAGTTCTCCGGGGGCACCAGCGGCGCCTTGTCCCAGTGGTACAACAACGCCGCCTCGATGGAGACCGCGTCGGCCGTGTCTGTCACCACGGGTCAGGATGTGGGCAATATCAACGCCACGCTGGTGAAGGGTGCATCCATCCGCGGAAAGATCACCCTGCCGGCCGGAGTTGATGCCGCCCAGCTTAGTGTCACGGCCAACAACGCTGCCTCTGAGAACGAATACGTGGCATCATCCCCTGTGGCCGCGGACGGAACCTACCGCCTCCTCGGGTTGCCGGCAGGGTCCTACAAGATTCAGTTCTCCGGCTATAACAGCGGAGCGCTTGGCCAGTGGTACGACAACGCGGCGACTTTCGCAACAGCCAAAGCCGTTGCTGTAACAGCAGGCCAGGACGTCGCAGATATCAACGCCACCCTGGCGAAGGGTGCCACAATCAGCGGAAAAATCACGACGCCCGCCGGCATCAGCGCCTCGAGTACAGGCGTGGTGGCCTACACCTCCGGGTCAGTCCTCACTCCCGTGGCGAACACCTGGGTAGGGGCCGACGGCTCATTCAAGCTGGTGGGCCTCGCCGCCGGATCCTACAAACTCCAGTTCACCGGCAACAGCAGCGGTGCCCTGACCCAGTGGTACAACAACGCGGCAACGCCGGACTCGGCCAATCCCGTGGCCGTCACGGCAGGCCAGGACGTCACCGGCATCACCGCTTCGCTGGCCAAGGGCGCCACGATCAGCGGCAAGATCACTACGCCTGCAGGGATCAACCTGAACAACGTCAGCGTCAACGCCGACAGTGCAGACGGTAAATCCATCTACATGGCAAATTCCTGGGTGGCCGCCGATGGCAGCTACCGCCTCATCGGGCTCCCTGCGGGATCCTACAAAGTGAGGTTCGCAGGCAACAGCAGCGGTGCCGTGGACCAGTGGTACAACAACGCAGCGACGGCGAGTACCGCCAACGCGCTGACGCTGACCGCGGCCCAGGATCTGACCGGCATCAACGCCACGCTGGTCAAGGGCGCCACAATCAGCGGCAAGGTGGCCGGTCTTTCTGCCGGGGAGCAGAACCCGGTGACCGTCCTTGACGGCACCGGCGCCCCGGTCAAGGAAGGCTACGCCGACAGTAGCGGTGCCTATAGCGTCACCGGCCTGGCGGCAGGAAGCTACAAGGTGGCCTTCAACCGGTCCAGTGGCTTCTCCCTGGCCGAGGCCCAGTTCTTCCAGAACAAGGCCGAGTCCGCCGGTGTGGGTGCGGCAAGCACCGTCGCAGTCACCGCAGGGCAGACCATCACAGGTAAGGACGGAAGCCTGGTCAAGGGAGGCAGCATCAGCGGCACCGTTACGGACAAGCTGAAGGCAACCCTGCCTAACGCGATGGTCCAGGCTTACACGGCGGACGGTTCGCTGGTCACCCGACTGGCGTTCACCGATGCCCAGGGCAAGTTCACCGTGACCGGCCTGACCACCGGCAAGTACCTGCTGGTTGTCACTCCGCCCGTTACCAGGGCCGATTTGGGCAAGCTGTACTCCGGCAGCGTCACCACGGAAACCGCAGCACTTCAGGTGAGTGCGACGGTTGGAACTGACAAGCCGGCGGGTGAATTGACCTATGCGCCGGCCACGCCGGCGCCGGTGACCGATCCGAAGGCAACTATCACGCTGGATCCGGCCAAGCCGGCGGAGGCAGCAGTCTCACTGAACAACACGGCGTCGACCGTTTCGGTTGACTATCACGTGATCGTCAACGGGGACCTGACGCGCCCGAAGGTGACGGTGGCAGCCGGACAGAAGTCCGACGTCGCGCTGACCGGGCTTGCCGCCAAGAGCACCGTCCAGGTGCGTATCTACGGTGACGGCAAGGGCACGGGAACCAGCCTGGCCTCGGCAACCACACCGGACGCCCCCGTGACGCCGGTGACTGATCCGAAGGCAACTATCACGCTGGATCCGGCCAAGCCGGCGGAGGCAGCAGTCTCACTGAACAACGCGGCGTCGACCGTTTCCGTTGACTACCACGTGATCGTCAACGGGGACCTGACCCGCCCGAAGGTGACGGTGGCAGCCGGACAGAAGTCCGACGTCGCGCTGACCGGGCTTGCCGCCAAGAGCACCATCCAGGTGCGGATCTACGGTGACGGCAAGGGCGCGGGAACCAGCCTGGCCTCGGCGACCACGCCGGACGCCCCGGTTGCTCCCGCCCCGTCCTTTGCGGACGTGTCAACGGGCAACCAGTTCTACAAGGAGATCACCTGGCTGGCGTCCAGCGGTATCAGTACCGGCTGGACTGCCGGGGACGGCACCAAGACCTTCGGTCCAGTGCTGCCCGTGAACAGGGATGCCATGGCCGCCTTCATGTACCGCTTCCGCGGCAAGCCGGCCTTCACACCGCCGGCGGTGACCCCGTTCAAGGACGTGTCAACGGGCAACCAGTTCTACAAGGAGATCACCTGGTTGGCATCCACCGGCATCACCACCGGCTGGACCGAACCCGACGGAACGAGGACGTACGGCCCCGTCCAGGCAGTGAACCGGGACGCCATGGCTGCGTTCATGTACCGCCTGGCAGGCAAGCCGGCCTTCACGCCTCCTGCGGTGTCCCCGTTCACGGACGTGGCCACGAACAACCAGTTCTACAAGGAGATCACCTGGTTGGCATCCACCGGCATCACCACCGGCTGGACGGACGGGGACGGGTCCAGGAGCTACGCTCCGGTCCAGGCAGTGAACCGGGACGCGATGGCAGCGTTCATGTTCCGGTACAACGCCAAGTTCGGAACTAGCTAGCGTTTCGAAAGAGCCGGCCGCGGGTGCAGTTCACGCACTCACGGCCGGCTCTTTCCACGTCAGGCTCAGTTGTCGCATCAGACTTCTTGCGCGTCAGGTTAGGCTTCGGCGCGGGACGGCGCGTGCTGGGCCTCGGTGAGGTGCGCGATGTGCTGTTCCAGATGCCGGCGCAGGTCCAGCTCCGCCTCAAGCTCGGGCCGGGGGAGTCCGCGCACCAGCTCCTCGGCAGTCCGCAGCACGGACCGGCCCCGGTTGGTCAGCCGGACGCTCCTGATCCTGCCGTCGCCCGCGGCGCGCTCCTTGGTCAGGAGCCCCAGGTCCTTCAGCCGGTCCAGGATCTTGCCCAGGCTCTGGGCCGTGATGCCAAGCTCATCGGCCAGGCAGTTCTGGGTGGCAGGGCCCAGCTCCTCCACGCAGTCCAGCGCGTCGAAAGACGACTTGGTGAGGCCCAGGCCAACGAGCCGACGGTTGATCCTTCGCTCGTCCAGGCGGGCCGCCGTCGACAAAAGGCGGTGGGTGGACCATCCTGCCGGTCTGTTCTGAGCCAAAGCCATGTGCGTGTTGCCTGCCTTCCGGGAGACCGCGGCTGGGGGCACGGTGGTGGGTCTGCGTCTAAAACCTCTACCCAATACTAAGCATGATTACTATTGGACAGTAAACACCCTGGCAATTCGGGTGTTTCGCCACCCCCGGGTCGAGAAAACCCAGAAAGGAAGCCATGCTTCTGCTTTTCGGCCTCAAGACCGTCCTGCGGGCCCTGCCCGGGCGGCATTCACTGTGCCGTTACTGCGGCCAATACGTGGAGCAGCACCTCGAGGAGCGGGCATCGAAGTTCACCGTCTTCTTCATCCCGATTTTCACCATGTCCCGCGCGTACCGCATCACCTGCTCCAACTGCGGGCAGCGTTCGTCGCTTTCAAAGCAGGGCATGAAGGCCCTGGCCCGGTGAGCAATGCCCCGGAAGACGCGAAAAAGGCCGGTTCCCGGGTCAGCCCCCAAGGCTGACCGCGAACCGGCCTCTCGTCGTCGTGCGTCTACTGTGCTTGGGCCCGTTAGACCAGAACCGGTCGGGTGGCCAGGATGTAATCCGCGGCAGCGGCTCCGGTCATACGCAGGCGGCTGTCCGAAGACCTGATCCTGCGGCTCTTCATCTCAGACCAGAATTCCCCGGCGGTTGCCGGGGCGAACTGATTGAGCATGCACCAGCTGGTGTAGAGCCCGTAGAGCTGGTCTTTCCTGAGCGATGCGTCGCCCTCCTGGTCCGGTGTGGTGGCTTCGCTGAGAAAACGGTCGATTTTTGAAACGCCCATGATTGGCTCTTTCCGTACTGTGCGTCAAGTGCCGCCATTCGGCTACAGCAGCTGAACCTCAGATACCTGCACAAGGCCTGAGGCGGTCCACGCCCTGAAATAGCGGCAGTGATGAGGAACATCCGGACGTTTTCAAAATGATCCGGCCGGATGCCTCTACACCGTAGACTCTAGGCGTAGACTACGGGTTAAGCAAGAGTGAACAGCCGGATGCGCCCGCTCCAACGGCCATCCCCGACGTAAGGACCCCCGCCATGCCAGCCCCGCAGGACGCAGATTCCAGAAGACGGCTGAACCGCGAGGTGGTCCTTCAAACCGCGCTCCAATTGGTGGACTCCGAAGGGCTTGAGGCGCTGAGCATGCGCCGGCTGGGTCAGGCCCTGGACCGGGACCCCATGGGCCTCTACCGCTACGCGGCCAACCGCGCGGACCTGCTGGACGGGATCACGGAACTGGTCCTCAACGAGCTGGCCATCTTCCCGACGGACCCCGACTGGCAGGCGCAGCTGCGCAGGATCGCCCACGACCTCCGGCTCCTGGCCCTGCGGCATCCCAACGTGGTGCCGCTGCTGGTGACGCGTCCGCTGTCCACGCCGCTGGGGCTCCGTCCGCTGGGGACGCTCCGGCCCCTCGAGCAGATCCTGGGTTTGCTGGTCGAGGCCGGCTTTGAGCCCAATGATGCCCTCCACGTTTACCGCGCCTACTACGGCTTCCTCTACGGCCACATCCTGAACGAACTTCAGGAATTCATCGTGGACCCGGAAGAAAACGTGGCACTGCTGAGGCTGGGCCTTCACCGGCTCCCGGCCAGGGACTTTCCCCACCTGCGCGAACTGGCCCCCGTACTGGCGGAGTACGACGGCGAGGCGGAGCTGGATGAAGGAATCAGCATCCTGCTCTCCGGCCTCGCCGAAAGGTTGACCGGCGGAGCCGCGCTGGCTCGCTGACTCTCTCAGCACGGGCGGGCCCCGCCCGCGCCGGCCCCGCTCGTGCCGGGCGGCCGGCAATCAGCTGCCGGGCCGACGTCGTGCGTTAATGCCGTACGTTAATGCTGCGGTGCGTTATCCGTTAGGGATCGAAGTGCGTCTTGACGTCGCCGCCGGTTAGATTGGCGAGCATCTCCTCGGCCACCACGCGAAGTTTCTGGTTGCGGTGGCTGGACACCTTGGTGAGGATGGCCATCGCCTCAGCCTGGCTGCAACGGTTCTGGCCCATGATCACACCGCACGCCAGATCGATGGACGTGCGGCTCTCCAGGGCGGCGGCGAGATCGTCCACCAACGACTGCGCGGTGCCCAGGCGGACCGCCAGCCGGACGGCGCCTCCGGCGAGGTCCGCAAAGTCTGTGGCCTCCTGGATGACGGCAGGGGTGAAGACACCTGATTCGAACGCGAAGAAGTTCAGCGCCGCTGCGGCATCGTCGCCGAGTTCCAGCGGAACGCCCAGGGTGGCCCGGCACCCCTCCGCCCGGAGCGCCTCCTGGTACGTGGGCCAGCGCGGGTCCGTGTCCATGTTGGCGAGCAGCACCGGTGCTTTTATCCGGAGCGCCTCGATGCACGGGCCGTCCCCGATGCGCTGCTCGATCTCATCCAGGAGGACCGCCTTGGGACTGCTCCCGGCCACGGTGAAGGTCCGGCGCCGCCGCTTCAGGGTGACACCGCATTCGACCTTGCGGGACGTTTCACGGCTCAGCGCTGAGGCGGCCATAACGGACAGGCGCCCCAGGAACTCGGCGACATTATCAGTGCCGATGATGAGGTCCTGAAGTTCCAGGACACGTTCGTGCTCGGGAGAGATGGCCATGCCTCAATCTTAAGCGCGCACCCCGTCCGGGCAACTGTGGTAGTAAACAATTGCATGAATACATCGGGGGCTGTACTTTGGTGACATGGAAACGCTCACCCCGGCACCCGTGCTGGCCCGGTTCGGCTATGCGGTCTCCGACCCTACCCGCGCCCGGATCCTCCTGGCTCTCTCCGACGCACCGTCCTATCCCTCCGACCTGGCGGACTCCCTCGGGGTCTCCCGGCAGAGCATGTCAAACCACCTCACGTGCCTGCGCGGCTGCGGCCTGGTGGTCGCCCTCCCGGACGGCCGGCGGAGCCGGTACGAACTGGCCGACGCCCGGCTGGGCCACGCCATCAAGGACCTGCTCGGCGTCGTCCTCTCCGTGGATCCGGCCTGCTGCGCCCCGGACGGGGAGTGCTTCGCATGACGGCGCCGGCGCACGCACCCAGCCTGGAGCGCCGTGCCGTGTTGAGCATGAGGATCCGGCTCTTCGCGGCCGCCACCATCACCTACAACCTCATCGAAGCAGTGGTGGCGCTGTGGGCCGGCGGTGTCGCGGACTCCTCAGCTCTGATCGGCTTCGGACTGGACTCGGTCATTGAGGTGACGTCCGCCTTGGCGTTGTCCTGGCAGTTTTCCGCCAAGGACCCGGAACGGCGGGAGCACCTGACCCTGCGGATCATCGCCATCTCCTTTTTCGCCCTCGCCGCGTTCGTCACGGTGGACGCCGTCCGCTCCCTCACCGGAGGGGGAGAAGCTCAACATTCCACTCCCGGGATTGTGATCGCGGCCCTGAGCCTGGCGGTCATGCCCGCCCTGTCCTGGGCGCAGCGCCGTGCCGGGCGGGAACTCGGCTCCAGGACAGCCGTGGCCGATTCCAAACAGACGCTGCTCTGCACCTACCTTTCCGCCGTCCTCCTAGTCGGCCTGGTCCTGAACAGCACGCTGGGCTGGTGGTGGGCCGATGCCGGGGCCGCCTTGGTCATCGCCGGTATTGCCGTTCGGGAAGGCATCAACGCCTGGCGGGGTGAAGCCTGCTGCGCCATCCCGCACACCGGCGACGGCGGTGCAGAAGTAGTCGATGACTGCTGCGCCGGGTGCGGACCGGACGCCAAGCCCGCGCCGGTGGACGTGACCCTGGGCACGAAGCCGGCCGAACGATGAGCGCGGTGGATGTCGCGAGAAAGGTCCGCATCGCAATCTGGGCCCTCCTCGCGGTTCTTCTCGGCGCCGGCGTGATCTGGTATGCCGTGCTCACCGCCAATAAACCCGCACCCGCCGCCCCTTTGGCCGCCGCCGACGCGCAGCTTGTCAGGGAAGACAGCCACCGAGTCACGAACCCGGCTTCAGAAAAGGCACAGCTGGTGGAGTTCCTGGACTTCGAATGTGAATCCTGCCGCGCCGCTGAGCCGCTCGTGGAGGAACTGAAGAAGGAATACGGGGACCGGATCACGTTTATCCACCGCTACTTTCCCCTGCCCGGGCACCTGAACTCCGTCAATGCAGCCCTAGCAGTGGAAGCCGCCGCCCAGCAGGGCAAGTACGAACAAATGGGTTCCAAACTCTTCGAGACCCAGCCGCAATGGGGCGAAAAACAGGACTCCCAGGCCGCCCTGTTCCGCACCTACGCCCAGCAACTCGGACTTGACATGGACCAATACGACTCCGCCGTAGCTGCCGACGTAACCAAGGAGCGGATCCGCCAAGATGTGGCCGACGGGAAGGCCTTGGGCGTCACCGGCACGCCCACCTTCTTCCTCGACGGCGAGAAGCTCACCCTCAACACCGAAGCCCAGTTCCGGCGGCTGCTCGACGACTCTGTGCGTTAGAGGCGCCAGCCTGCGGTGGCTGCATATGGGGGACTTTTGGCCTATTGCGCCTAGAATTGCTCCTTGACCGAAGACGTAAAGAGCCGTTGCACGCTTTGCCGAATGTCCTGGGGGGACGAACATGCCCGAATCGGCCGATAAGAACGCACGCGCCACTGCAAAAAATGCAGGGCAGCCCCAGACGCGCCGCCGCCGCGACCTCCGTCGCCCGGCTGGTGCCTCTCCGGATGCCCGGACAGGAACCATGCCCGCCGCTGCCACACCGAACAACAGCCGCACCGCACCCACCCGGCGGAGTTCCTGGGCCGAAGCGGCAGCCGTCGCGGACGCGCAGGCAGAAACCGAAGCCCAGGCGGAAGCCGAGGCCGGCTCCGAAGTTGGTGCCCCGGCCGCGGTTCAGTCCGGGGTCCAGGACCCAGTGCCGTCCCCGGTTCCGGCGACTCCCGCCCGGCCCGCTGCACAGCCGACCGCGGCACAGCCGGCCACTCCGCCCGCCACCTCACGCAGGGGTGCCGTGCCCGCGGAACCCAGCACACCGCCGTCGGACACTACCCGCCAGGCTGCCAAACTGGCGGCGGCGGACGCACCCGTCTCCGACTTCATCACCTCACCCGGCTCCTTTGTCCGCGAACAGAAACCGCGCCCCAAAGGCGGCTTCCGCGGCGCCCTGTTCGCCCTGACCGGCGGGGCCATCAACCTGGGCCCTGGCCCCCGCCAGCGTGAAGAGGACGAACTGGGCCGGCGCATCTCGCGCCAGCTGCAGGGCAGCTACAACACGGCGGTGCTCAGCCTCAAGGGCGGCATCGGCAAGACCTCCACCACCGTGGGCGTGGGCCTGACCCTCGCCGAATTCCGCGGCGACGCGCCCTGCGCCATCGACGCCAACCCGGACTCGGGCGACCTCGTGGAGCGCGCACTGGGCGAAGGCATCTACCAGCAGTCCAGCCCGCGCACCATCACGGACCTGCTCAAGAACATCGACTCCGTGGACTCCCTCACCGCGCTGGCCCGCTACATGCACCACGCCGGCCGCCTGCACCTGATCGCGGGGGAGCAGGACCCGGAAGTGTCCGACTCGCTCACGGCCGCGGAATACCTCCGGATCCGCAAGCTCATTTCCGGCTACTACTCCGTGGCACTGACCGACTGCGGCACCGGAGTGACGCACAACGCCATGAGCGGGATCCTGCAGTCCGCGGACAACCTGGTGATCGCCGCCGGTTACGCGGTGAGCGGCGCCAAGCGTGCCCGCAGCACCCTGCAGTGGCTCGCCAGCCACGGCTACGAGGACCTGGCCCGCAACGCGATCGTGGTGATCACGGACAAGGACGAGGTCTCCTCCCGCGTGGACAAGGACGCCATCGAGGAACACCTCGCCGGCATCTGCCGGCAGTTGATCGCCGTACCGCACGACCGCGGAGTGGCCGACGGCGACCTGGTCACCCTGGACGTGCTGAAGCCGGAAACCCGGCGCGCGTACAAGGAGATCGCTGCCGCGATTGTGGACGGGTACGTGTAGGTTTCACGGCGTGGGCCGCGTCTGCTACTCGGGGGCGGACGGTTGGGTGTCCAGCCACTCCCGGAACGTCTGGCGTCCGACGGCGGCGCCCGGCTTCGGGATCAGGTCGCCGTTGCGCATGGCTTTGCCCATGGAGCCGGGGACAAAGATCTTCACCGCCCGCTTCCGCCTGCCGGTCCTCTTCAGGTAGGCGCGGACCAGGGCGGCGAGTTCCTCATGGCGCGGACCGCCCAGGTCCGCCACCCGGCCCTGTGGCCCGGCTTCCGCGGCATCCACCAGTGCCTCGGCCACTTCACGCGCCGCCACGGGCTGGGTCCGCATCTGCGGAACGAGCACCAGCGGGCCCAGTGAAGCCACGCTGACGGTCAACGGCACAAACTCGTGGAACTGCGTGGACCGCAACAGGGTCCACGGCACATCCCCGTGCCGGACGGTGTCCTCCTGCACCAGCTTTCCCGCGTACAGCCCCGACGTCGCCCTGTCGATGCCCACAATCGAGAGGGCAACATGGTGCCGCGCGCCGGCCTTCTTCTCGGCAGCCAGCAGATTCTGCGTGCTGTTGGTGAAGTAGTCCACGGCCTTCTTGGTGGACACCGCCCGGGGGCCGGACACGTCGATGACCGTCTCCACGCCGCGGAGTGCCTCGTCCAGGCCGCGGCCGGTGACCAGGTCCACGCCGTTGGCGCGGCTCAGGCTCACCACCTGGTGCCCCCGGGCCCTGGCAATGCTGACCACATGGCGGCCCACAGTTCCGGTTCCCCCGGCAACGGCGATGTTCATATCGTGCCTCCTTCGCTCACCTCCGGCGGGTGAGGATTTCCCCGCTGCTGGTGAGGTGGTCTGCGACGTCCCTGAGCTTGATGTTCGATTCGGAGCTCGCCTTGGTCAGGACCAGGAAGGCCTGCTGGGGAGTGATCTTGAACCTTTCCATCAGGATCCCTTTTGCCTGGCCTATCAGGTCCCTGGTGTCCAGTGCCTGGGTCAGCTGCTCGATTTCCTTGGCATCGGAGAACGCGATGGCGGCATGGGCGGCCACGAGGAGGGCGATCTGTTCCGATTCCTCGTCGAAGACGTTCACCTCATCGCCGTAGAGGTTCAGGGCACCCAGTTTGTCCCCCTCCACGAAGAGCTGGATGGAGAGCATGCTGCGGGCGCCGATGTCATAGGCCGCTTGGGCAAAGTCCGGCCACCGCATGTCCTTGCTCAGGTCGGGCACCCGGACCACCCGCTGGTCATACGCGGCGTCGAGGCAGGGACCCTGGCCACTTTCGCTTTGCAGCGCGTCCACCCTGAGGGGAAGTTCACCCGACGCGGCCCGGGACTGGATCTCGCGGCGGCCGATCACCAGGCTGACGGAGGCCTCGGTGACGTGCGGGATCAGTTCCCGGGCGGCGTGGACGATGATGGCCAGGATCGCTTCGGTGTCCTGCTCCTGTTGCAGCTCGCGGGCAAGCTCACTAAGCCGGCCGGCCAGTCCGCCGCCGAGGTCAGCTGGCTGGTCAACCGGTTCACGCGTGTTGGCGGACTTCGATGTCATGTCTCGTCCTTGAGTCGTCCTAAAGCCGGGAACTGCGAAGATGTGCTCCGCGATACTTCTGATCGTAGTCCGCAAAGGGCCGGCACGAGAGGGGTCCCCGGGGAGGATTCGATCCTGGGCTACACCGGGGTGAACTTGGATGCGAAGCGGTACATGAACGCCGCCATGGCGTCCCGGTTCACTGCCTGGTATGGGCGGAAGGTCCTGGTCCCGTCCGCTTCCTTCCAGCCGGTGGAGATGTCCTGGGCGGCGAGCCAGGTGATCTCGTGATAGTACACATTGTCCTTGGCCACATCCGTGAACGGCGAGGCAGCCGGCGGATCAAATGCGGGCCTGCCGGCGAGGCGGTACATAAAGGCGGCCATCGCATCACGGTTGACCGGCCTGCTCGGACCGAACGTCCTGGTGCCGTTGCCGTCAACCCAGCCCGTGGAAACGTTCCGGGCCGTGAGCCAGATGATCTCCTTGAAGAACATGTCGCTCGGAGCGAGGTCCGCGAACGGCGAGACGGGCGGCGGCCAGAAATCGGGTTTGCCGGCCAGCCGGTGCATAAAGGCGGCCATGGCGTCGCGGTTCACCGGCCCCAGCGGACGGTACGTCTTGGAACCGTTCGGTTCAATCCAGCCGGTGCTGATGCCCTGGCCCGCGAGCCAGTTGATCTCCGCCTCGAACTGGGTGCCCGGGGGAACGTCGGCGAACAACAGCGGCGAGGCGGGGGCAGTGAGGAGGATGTTTTCCGTCAGCCCCGAAAGGACCTGCCCGGCCTCCACCGTCAGCACGGGCGACTCCACGGACCAGTCAGTCTGGCCGTACCACTGCGGCTCCAGGCCGTCCGCTTCAAAGAGGAGCTTGTACGTCCCCGGCGTCACATGCCCGATGTCGAAGTTTCCGCCGGCGTCCGTCCGGGCGCTGGGAACCCCGCTGGACCCGTCCTGCGGATTGGCCGTGACGAAGACCCCTGCCGGCGAGATGCCGTCCGGGACCGTGACAGTGCCGCTGATGGCCCCGGCGGCGGTGAGTGACTGGTCCACGTTGTTGATGCCGCCGAGGTGGGGGACCTCCAGCACCTTGGCGGCGGCCTCGGTGGACCCGCCGTAGTAGGTGCTGACAATGCCGCCGCCGGCCCGGTCCTGCGAGGAAAAGGACAGCTGGTACCGGCCGGGCGGGAGGCCCCTCAGCGTGTAGCTGCCGTCGGCCCGCGCATACACCGTGGCGGAATGCAGGTAGCTGGTATGGCCTGTCTCGCTGGCAACAATCCTGACCTTGGAGGCGTCCACGCCCGACGTTACGGTGAGCCGGCCGCTGATGAAAGCGCCGTCGTCGAGCGTTGCCGAAACACCGCCGACGCTCTGGCCGGCTGCAACCGTGATGCTGGTGGCCTGGCTGAACGTGGCACCGTTCTTGTACCACTGCGGGGCGGGACGGGCGCTGTCCGGGCTGGGCCACGACTGGTAGTCAAAACGCACCGTGTAGGACCCGGCGGCGAGTTCGCCGAAACGGTATGAACCGTCCGCTGAAACGCCGATCTGCCGGGAATAATTGGCCCCCGAAATTGCCACGTACGCATTCTTCACATCCGCACCCCGGGGAACGGATAGCGTGCCGCTGATGGTGGCTTCCACTGCCGCGCTGGCCACCGGCGCCGGTGCCATAAACAGCAGCGGCAGAATCACCGCGAGGATTACCGGCCCCAATGTTTTGGGCCGCCCGAGCATTTTCAATTGTTCCCCCAGAGAATGAATCCAAACGGCACCCGGAAAAGTGCAAGTGAGCGAAGTCTATTCGGGCCGGATTAACATGTCGAACAAATGCTTCCTCCAACCGTTCCATGCACCGCGCGGCGTGTCAGGCCAACCCAGGATCGGGCCGCCGATATGCAGTGAACTCGGGTTAGAGTCGTTTCCGTGATGAACATCTTCTCTGGCCTGTGGCCGCTGTGCAGCCTGCCACTCGCCTAGAGCCAGCCCGCCGCGCTCACGCTCTGTGGATAGCACCGGGCGCCGTGGCAGTTATCGTCGCCGCGGCGTACGTCGTGTTCGCAGCGTGGCAGTGGTCGCAGTTCACGGTGAAGTCGTGGGATCTGAGCATTTTCGCCCAACTCCTCGACCGGTACGCCACGCTACAGGTGCCGATTGTGACGGTGAAGGGTGACGGGTTCAACCTCCTGGGTGACCACTTCCACCCGTTGCTGGCCATCCTCGCTCCGGTCTACGCTGCCTTCCCCCACGCCTTTACCCTCCTCGTGATCCAGGCGCTGTGCTTCGCAGCTGCCGCAGGCATCCTCGCCCGCGCAGCGCAACGACGCCTCGGCCTAGCGGCGGGCATCCTCCTTGGGATCGCATTCGGGCTTAGCTGGGGATTGCAGTACGCCGCGGAAGCTCAGTTTCACGAAATTGCCCTCGCCGTTCCTCTCCTCACCGGCAGTCTCGTCGCTGTTCTTGAGAGCCGGTGGTGCGCGGCCGCGATCTGGGCAGCACCCCTGGTGTTCGTGAAAGAAGACCTCGGGCTTACCGTGGTCGCAATCGGCCTTCTCATCGCCTACCGTGTCCGCAAACCGATCGGTTTCTGGCTGGCCGCGTGGGGGTTCGGCTGGTTCGCGCTGGCCACCCTGGTCATCCTGCCTCTGCTGAACCCGAAGGGGGCATGGGCCTATGCAGGCAATGCGAACCCGATGGCCATCCTGTCCGACCCCGCTTCGCTCTTCAATCCGTCCAAGGGCGAGACTGTGCTGTTGCTCATCGTGTTCACCGGAGGGTTGATAGCAAGGTCCCCAATTGCGCTCGTGCTGGTTCCGACGTTGGCATGGCGGTTCCTGGCCACCAATGACGGCTACTGGGGGCCCACCTGGCACTACAGTGCGGTCCTCATGCCGATCGCATTCGTCGCCCTCCTCGACGCGATCGATCGCGGACCCGATAGCCGCTGGGCTTGGCTGCGCACATATACCTCCCATGGTGTCGCCATCGCGATCACTGCAGCAGTCGTGCTTCAAGCGAGTCTTCCGCTGCGCACCATCACTGACCCGAACGCCTGGACAAGGCCCGCCCGGGCTGATGCCGCCGCGGCCGTGCTCGCCCCCGTGCCGGCGGAGGCGAGCGTTGAGACAGACATCGGGCTGATGAACTATCTTGTTGATGACCACGACGTGTACTGGATCGGCAACACGAACCCCACCCCGGACTGCATCCTCGTGGACCGGATTGCCGGAGGCATTCCCAAGGAATGGGGCAACCTGAAAAAAATTGCTGAGCGATTGCACCCATCCACCGACTACGCCGTCACTCACGAGATCGACGGCTATGAACTCGCCTGCCGCATCGACCGTTAACGACCGCCCACAGGACATGCTGGTTACCGCCGTCTGTCACGGTGGTTTACCTTCAAATGATCCGCCGGTGGCATCGCGGGCAAGTTCGACGGCGGTGGCGGACATTTCGTCCGACAGTTTCATGACGTCGTAAAGCCCCGTGAGCATCCGGTCCACACTGTAAGCCGAAACCCGTGAACCGCCGTCGGCCGCCTCGACGAAGAACTGCAGCGCCGGGCATGATCTCAGCTGGCATCGGCGGCGGTTTGGCGAGCCCGGATCCGTGCGTAAACAGGATCCAGAGGACCGCCGCACCGATGAACAAGTTCGGAACCTGCTCCATGTGCGGCACGTCCTCGAGCGTTGCCAGCAGCAGCAACCATAGTGCGACGAAGACGGCGCAGGCCCAGAACTTGCGGCGGGTGGTGTTGAAGTACAGCAGCACCCGCTGGCGGGGTGAGAGCGGCGCCCGGTCATCCGGAGGACCCGGTTGGCCGGACGCCGCTGGTTCGTCATTCACGGAGGCTACTTAGTGCCGAAGGCGCTGTGGAGGCGGTACATGAAAGCAGCCATGGCGTCGCGGTTGACTGGCCGCAACGGACCGTAAGTCCGCGTCCAGTTCGGTTCCATATATCCCGTGGATATGCCCTTATCCGCGAGCCAGCTGATCTCCTTGTAGAACGAGGAACCGGAGATATCCGTGAACTGGGACAGGGGTGCCGCGCCAAAGTCAGGGCTGCCGGCGAATCTGTACATGAAAGCCGCCATCGCATCCCGGTTGACGGGCTGCAGGGGCCGGTAGCTCCGATGTCCGTTGCCTTCGTCCCACCCTGTGGAAATTCCCGTTGAGGCCAACCAGGTTATTTCCTTGTAGAACTGGTTCCCCTGTGCGATGTCGTTGAACGGAGATGCGGCCGGAGGGATGAATGGGGGGTACCCGGCAAGCCGGTACATGAAGGCTGCCATCGCATCCCGGTTGACGGGCTGCAGGGGCCGGTACGTGCGGGAGCCTCGTTCCTCCCAGCCAGTAGAGATGCCTTCCTTGGCGAGCCAGCTGATCTCGGCGTAAAACTGGGTTCCCGGCCGGATGTCGTCAAACACCGGCGTTTGGATCGAGTAGCTACGGCTTTCCGGAAAGGACGAGTTGCCGCTGGTGTCAACGGCAATGAACCGGTAGCCCGCGCTTGTTTCCATTTTCAGCGGCGCCGAGTATTCATTGGAGGCGGTTGTAGGTGTGCTTCCATCTGTGGTGTAGTAGACGGCTGCCACTTCGTCAGTCGAAATTTCCAGGCGCTGCCCCGTCAAGTACGTACCGCTCGGAAGGGGTATGTACATGGAGGGTGCGGCCGAGTCCAGGACAGGAGCGGGCGTGATCGAGTAAACCTGCCGGACGGCCGCCGAGATATTTCCTGCGAGGTCGATGCCGATGAAACGCAGGTCGGTCGTCTGACGCAGGGAGAACGGCTCGCTGTAACGACGGCTACTTTGCGTCGGTGTCGAACCATCCGTTGTGTAGTAGATGGCAGCCGTCTCGTCTGCCGCGAGGGAAAGAGTCTGGCCTTCAAGGTATGTGCCCGCGGCAACGGAGGGAGCCACCACCGGTGCTGTGGTGTCCGCTGGCAGACTGAAAGACGGCGGGGGACCTGCCACGACGACGTCGGATTCGGCACTGGACTTGGTCACCGTGGCCCATTCCGGGCGCCACCCCTTCCGGGTCACTGACATCCTGTGGCCGATGTCCGCCGTCGTCAGGACGTATTCTTCACCGGTGGCGCCCTCGACAGGCATGCCGTCCCGCTTCCACTGGTGGGAATACGACAGCTCGGTGTACCGCCAAGTATTTGTCGCGTACAGCCGCGTGCCGACGCTGACGACGGAGTTTCCGACGACGATTTCGGGTGCCGGCGGATCGATATACGACTCAGCGGGAGCTATCACGGCTGTAGGTGCGCTAGTCCGAGCCAAACTGGCGAAGGCATCCTTCGATCCGGTCACGGTCACCGTAACGGCTTTGCCCTGGTCCTGCTCGGTCAGGGTGTAGGACGTTCCGGTCGCTCCGGCAATCGCTGAACCGTTCCGCTTCCACTGGGTGTGCAGCGTCACGGGGTCCGGAACCCAGTTGCAGGGCTGGACCGTAAGTGTCCGCCCGACGGCGGTACGGCCCGCGATCAAGGGCGACGGGGCGAACAGCCAGTTCTGGAACCGCCCCGGTTGAGGACCGTAGTGCGTGACGTTGTCCGGGCCCACCCACGCGCCTCCGGGACATTCTCCGGCGCCTTCGTCGCCGCGGTCCCAACATGTGTACGCCCCGTTGGGCACGCGGACGCAGACTTCTGACGCCTGCGCAGGGGCTGTGGGACCGACGAGATTTGACGAGCCAGCCAAGATGGCTGCCACAACAACGTATCTGGCTCTGGTGGCGCGTTTTGTTAAAGCCATTCGACAATATCTCCATTCCCATTGCGCGAAAATGGGGCACGCCCAAAGCAGGCGACCTGTTTCCCCCAAAACAGACACCCGCCTTTATGCGCAAAGGAGGTCTATTTGTCTCTTTGTGCTGAAGGTAGCACAGGCTCAAGCCGGGTGGGCCGATGGTCGTCAGCCGGGCAGAATTAGGGTGCACGTCAAACCCTTTGTTCGCAACAAATACCACGACTTATGGATCAAGCTACTCAATTGGTAGCGACGGGCTATAGCCTGAGCCAAGACTCTCCACCGGTACGATTCGCGGCGCCGTGATTGCGCCGCGGAAATGCCGGTCCGGAGGGTCTCACATCGGGGGACGGTGCTGCTCTGTGGCGCAAAATGGGGGAAACGTGTTTGCTGGAAACCGCAAACGGGTCTTTGTGGCGCTGCGCGCCGCGATGCTCGTTCTAGTACTGATGGTGTCAGGTTCCGTGTCGGCCAATGCCGTGGGATTCATGCCCCGAACAACAGTTGACCTGGATGCCCCTGGGGCTCCGTTCGCGGATGCGCAATATCCCCAGGACCGCCAAGGCAGCCTGACTTTCCGGGACGTTCCTGCAGGTATCCAGTTCGGGCGCGAAATCGGGTGGCTCGCCGCGTCTGGTGTGGCGACCGGGTGGCCCGACGGAACGTTCAAGCCGGTTTCGGCCGTGAACCGGGACGCAATGGCGGCGTTCATGTACAGGCTCGCGGGCAAGCCCAACTTCACTCCGCCAGCCACCTCACCGTTCGCTGATGTGGCTCCGAGCAACCAGTTCTTCAAGGAGATCACGTGGTTGGCCGGAAAGGGGATCTCCACCGGGTGGGCGGAGCCGAATGGTACAAAGACCTACCGGCCGCTTCAGGCCGTGAACCGGGATGCCATGGCCGCCTTTATGTTTCGGCTCGCCGGCAACCCTACGCAAGCAAGCGGGACCGCCAAGATGTTCAGGGACGTTCCGAACGGAACCCAGTTCAGCGGCGAAATTTCCTGGCTTGCCTCGACAGGAGTCTCCACCGGATGGGACGACGGCACCTTCCGGCCAGTACAGGCCGTGAACCGTGATGCTATGGCAGCGTTCATGTACAGGTTCCTGCTGCGCGCCCAACCGCTGCCTGCAGGGACCGCCGCGGCATTCACGCTCGGCCCCCTGGCCTCTGGCCACGAATCCGGATTGGTTCGTCTTTCGGTCGCGACCGCGAAGACCGACGTCACGCTCAGCGTCGCCGGGGCCCCCGCGTTGGACGTCGCTGCCGGCCGGTCCGGATCGACGGTGCTGCTGGTGCCAATCGTCGACGGCGGCATGTCCCTTGACGCTTCAGCAGCCACGGACGTTTCCGTCCAGCTCCTGGCCACCTTTGACGATGCCCCAGCCGTGCCCGGCTCCACGGTTGCGCTCCCGGCCGTGGCAACGCGCGCGGACACGGACCGCCGCCTGGCTGGTGACCGGCTCTCACCGACCCCGCTGGACATAGGCGTCACCGGTGCCGGAGGTGTGCCGGCCACTGACGTGCGCGCAGTGTACGTCACCGCCACGGTCGACCTTGCAACAGCCAACACGCTGAAACTTGGAGACCAAGCGCTCGCATTCAAGAGCGGCACCACCTCGGTGACCACGGTGCTGACACCCTCCGACACAGGCACGGTAACCGCTTCGCTTGCAAACGGAACAGGAGCACTCAGGCTGGACGTTCGCGGGTACGTCACGGACGCCGCGCAGAACGCGCCGAACGTGAACGTATCGGGAAGCTACGTGCCCGTCGCGGGAGCGCGCCCCCAGGACTTCGCTGCCACTTCCAACGGCACCTCCGTTTCCCTGCCGGGAGCAACCGGTGACGCGGCCGGCCTGATGCTGGTGTCAGCAGAACCCAACGGCGAACCCGGAACACTCAGCATCGCACCCGACGGTACCGCTGCGGCCGGCGGGGCTTTGGCCGACGCAGCAACAGGCGTCCAGCCACAACTCGCATTCGTCCCGCTAAAGAACGGTTCCCCGCGTGCAGCCGTAACAAACGGCACTGTTGCTGCATCAGTCCTACCCTTGGGAACGTTCATCTCGTCCGGCCTTCAGGCAGCTGGAACGCCACCGGCCGTTCGGATTTCGTCACCCGCTGCGTCTTCACGAATCGATCTCGGGGAAACCGGGAAGCTCACCCTCGAAGGAACCGTGGACGCGCGATCAGCTGCCGCTTCGGTGGTTGTGAGTGTGGGAAGCGTCGCGGTGGGAACAGCAAAAGTGCGACAAACCTCATCGGGGATCAGTTGGTCATTTGAAACCAGCGTCCCGCAGTCGGGCACACGGAGCTTCACAGTTACTGCAACAGACAGGGCCGCCCAATCCGGTTCAGCCAGCGTTGTCATTGACGCCGTTCTGCCCGCGGCCTCAGCGCAGATAATCTCTCCGGATGCCGTGCAGGTCGACACCAACGTCCACCCCCTGCAGGCGGTCACCCCTACCTCTGTAACCTTCGCCAACGCCCCTGACGTGACCGTTGGCCAGATCATCGTGGAGCCAGCCTCGGCCGCTGCGCCCAACGGGCTGCTGCGGAGCGTAACGGCGGTGGATGACGTGGGCGGCTCAACGGTTGTCACCACCACCCAGGCCGCACTCACCGACGTGTTCCTGCAGGTTGATTTCACCCAGGAAGTACCGTTGGACAGCACAAACGGGCTGGCCGTCGTCGAAAGCGGCCCGGGAGGCGACAGCAGCCCAGGGCTGACGGTGGTTGATGAGGGCGTGCCTGCGGCGGTCGCTGCCCCTGGAACGGACGTGGCGCTGGGAAGCTACTCCGATTCGGCGTCGGCCGCATGGAGCGACGCCCAGCACGGCCCGGCAGGTCTGGTGTCTGAGCGGCTGGCGGGGATCGAGCCTCAGGCGACCATAGATGAAAGCGTGGAATTCAAGAGCTACGTGGACCTCAAAGGTGTTTTCGCCTGCGACTCGCTCGAAGGGTGCAAGTTCCTGGGCAAAGCCGCCGAAGAAACAGTGCAGAAGGCGAAGGAGAAGGTGGCCGCCTCAGCTGGCTACTCAATCGGAGGAGAAGCAAGAGTCGGCCTGACCCTGAAACTCACTCTCAAGACGAGCCTTCAATGGAGCTGGGGGATACCGCGCACCCAGGTGGACGAGTTCTCGACGATTGTGCACAGCGAAATGAGCGCGAAGGCCACTGCTTCTGCCTACCTCAAGGCAGCCACCACCAACCGGGTCAAACATCAGCTTGCGACACTCAAGATGGCGCCCATCACGTTTGTGGTGCTGACGATCCCCGTGGTGATCCTCCCCAGCGGCACGGTCTACCTCCAAGCTAACTTCTCGGCTGAAACCTCCTTTGTGGTGGACATAGGTGTGGAACGAACCCAGGACTACGGGTTCCGCTACAGTTCCAACGGCGGGTTCCGAAACGTCGACAGCGGACCCACAATGAAGTTCAGCAACCCAGTATTTGCTCCGGGAGGATCCGCCGCCATCACCGGCAAGATCGACGCCGGCTTCGGCCCCACGTTGAAAGCCGGACTTCTGATTTACGGGTTCGCCGGGCCCACGATCACCATCGGAGCGCAGGCCGGCGTCTCCGCCGCGATCGTCTTCACCGGCGACGGCCCCCAGGTAGACATCTCCCTGTTCATCGGCGGCGAGGTCGTCGTCGCTGTTGAACTGACCGTGCCGATTATCGACAGGAAGATCCTCGATGCCGTCATAGCAAGCGGAACCTACACATGGAACATCAAGTCTTGGAGGTGGGGCTACAGCGAGGCGTTCCCGGGCGCGCCGCTGCCTCCGGCCCCGAACCCTGATCCGGACCCGGCACCGGGCGCCGTCGCAAATGTGAAGGTATTCTCCGGTGGCTACTTGAACGCTTACGCGCTCAAGAACGACGGTTCAGTGCTCGCCTGGGGTCGGAACCATAGCGGACAACTTGGGGACGGGACAACTGTGTCACGCACACTTCCTGTCGCGGTCCCCGGACTTTCGTCGGTGACTGCCATCGCGTCGTCAGGCTCCAACGGCTACGCATTGCAGGCTGACGGATCGGTTTGGGCCTGGGGCGACAACACCTACGGCCAGGTTGGCGATGGAACGCTCGTGCAGCGATTAGCGCCCGTCCGCGTGCGAGATTTACCTGCCGTCACAGCCATTTACGCAGGGTCCGTCAGTGCCTTTGCCCTAGGAACGGACGGCACCGTGTGGGCGTGGGGGTTCAACCGGCAAGGTGAGCTCGGCGACGGCACGCAGCTGAATCGTTCAACTCCAACGAAGATTCAGAGTATTGCCGACGTCACCTCGATGGCGGTGGGCGCGTACGAAACCACATATGCCCTAAAACGGGATGGTTCGGTTTGGGCCTGGGGGTCGAACAGCAACGGGCAACTGGGGAATGGCACCACTGCAGGTAGTCTCGTGCCCACACCCGTCCGTGACATCGCAGGGGCCGTCGCCGTCTCTGCGGGGTATGCAACGGCATACGTGCTCCTACAGGATGGAACAGTCCGCGCTTGGGGGGACAACGGTGCGGGACAGATTGGTGACGGGACACGCACGGCGCGGATGCTGCCCGTACCGGTAGTCGGACTCACCAACGCTGTTCAACTCTCAGCCGGAAGCTACAGCAATGTATTTGCGAAACGAAGTGACGGAACCGTGTGGGGCTGGGGCGATGACACCTATGGCCAAATGTTTGGGACGGGCAGTTCACCCGGCCCCGGCTACCCAACGAGCTACCCGCCGAGGCTTCTGCCCGCCGAACTGCCCGCCCTTCAGAACATGCGCGAGGTTGCCGCTGGCGGATATGGCAGCAGCTACGCGATCGACGCTGATAGCAACGCCTGGGCGTGGGGCAACAACCTCGGCGGCCAACTAGGCGACGGAACCCTCATCGACCGGCGAACGCTGGTTCGCATCGGCATCCAGGGGTAGCAAAGTCAGCCGACCTAGCTAGTCCTGCTGGGTGCGGGTAGGTAGCCCCTGCGAACAACAAAAGAAGCCGGCCCCGGGTTTCTGAACTGCTCCCCGAGGCCGGCTTCTGCATTCTGCGTTGCTTTGTTCTGCCTGGCTGACCTACATGGTGTACAGGCGGTACATGAAGGCCGCCATAGCATCGCGGTTGACGGAGTTGAACGGACGGTAGGTGAACCTTCCGTTTCCTTCGTCCCAGCCGGAGGAGATGCCCACGGAGGCAAGCCAGGTGATCTCCTTGTAGAACTGGGTTGAGGTGGTCACATCCGCGAATGGTGAGGTGGCCGGGGGAGTGAACGCGGGCTCGCCCGCCAGACGGTAGAGGAACGCCGCCATGGCGTCACGCTTCACGGTGGTCAGCGGACGGTACGTGTACTGGCCGTTGCCTTCATCCCAGCCGCCGGAGATGCCGTACTCCGCCATCCAGTTCATCTCCTTGTAGAACTGCGTTCCGGGAGCAACATCATCGAACCACGAGTAGTACGGCGGGGTGTAGTCGGGCTGTCCTCCCAGGCGGGCCAGGCGGAACATGAACGCGGCCATCGCGTCGCGGTTGACGGGTGTCACCGGGCGGTACGTGGTGGTGCCGTTCACGTTCCAGCCCGTGCTGATGCCCTTGCTGGCGAGCCAGTTGATTTCGCCCGCGAACTGGGTTCCGGCGGGCACATCCGCGAACGGCCCGGAAATTTCGGATCCGCCGTTCAGGAAGTCCGCAGCCGTGGTGTAGCTGCCGGCCGGGGCAACCTCGAAGTTGAAGAAGTTGACCGTGCCCAGGAGGTACACCTCATTCTGGACGCGGGCGATGCCGACGCCGATGGTGGTGAAGCCGGGGTCGCTCATGATGGCATTGTGCGGGGCTGAAGCGATCCACTGATCCACCAGGCCGGCTCCGGAGTAATCAGGGCGGCCGGCGATGATTTCCGCCGCCATGGTCCAACGGCCCGCCACCCGGGGATCCGAATGGAAGCCGGGGTTGTGCGCGAACGTGCCGCTGGTGGCCATGGTGTCGGACCAGTCCTCGGCCATTTCCGACACCGTGGCATTGAACGTCACTGCCTTCAGGCCCTTGGTGGCGCGGAAGGCATTGATGGCGTTGAAGACATCGGTGATCTGCTGGCTGTTTGTCCTGTCGATGCTCCCGCCGGCAGGCGTTGCCCCCTCGGTGATGGCACCGCGTTCGGTGACGGCGCCGCTGCCGGCGGCGGGTGCCTGACCGGCGTCGAGCGCCTTAGGGGCGGGTGCCGGTGCGACCGCAGGGGCTCCCACCTGCTCGCCCTGGGCATTGGACGTTTCCGTGCCCGGCGCCACCGGCGCTGCGGTGGCTGCCGTGCCGCCCACAAAGAAAGTGGCCGAAAGCAGTGCGGTGCAGGTGAGGGCGGCTGCGGCCTTTGTTGCAGTTCTGGTATTCCGCAACGAGCGCAGACTTGTGGTGAATAGGTGCAATTGATTTCTCCCCGTTTAGACATGTGAGCCGGGGGAAAATGGTGCAGCGATGAGACCTCCGGTAGCCCCCAGTTTTCGCTGGCCCCGGAAGCGCAGCGACATGCAAAGAATGCCACAGACATTGCGGCCAAACAATCACCGTGCGAAAGCAATTATTTCGCGGGAAAATTCGCGGCTAAAGAAGGGCCGCAGCGGGACTTTCAAGCCGGGCTTTGACTGTGGTGCCGGCCCCCGGTGCCGTCCGGACTTCCAGTGTCCCGCCCGCAGCATTGAAGGTGTCCCGCAGGATCCGCAGGCCGCTGTGCCCTTCCGCCGAACCCTGGGCCTGGTCAAAGCCGATGCCGTCGTCGGCGACGGAAATCTCGGCGCCGCCGGGGTCGTTCGTCAAGCTGACGCGGACGTTGGTGGCGTGCGAATGCTTGGCCACGTTGGCCAGGGATTCCCGGGCAACCCGGTACAGCATGGCGGACTGGTCGCGGTCCAGGTCAATGTCCGTCGGGAGATCCAGCTGCAGCGTGATGCCCCGGTCCTGCACCGGACCGGCGAGCCTCGCCAGCGCTGCCGGCAACCCGAACTCAGCCAGGTCGGGCGGGTACAGCTCGGTTGTTATTTCCCGCAGTTTCCGGACGTTGCGCTGCAGGATGGAGCGTGCCTCGGTGAGCAGCGGATTGTGGCCCTGGCCGTGGAGCTCTTCGGATTCGAGGGCGTAGGACAGGCCGGACAGGTCCTGGATCACGTCGTCATGGAGGTCCCTGGCGATTCTCCGGCGTTCCAGGTCCGAGGCCTCCACCGCATGCTTGAGCAGGCGGTGGCCGGTGGTTCTGTTCGCCTGGATCCTTCGGGCCAGCCGGATGGCGGTGGGCAGCTGCGCCAGCTGGAGGGCGAACAGGGAGAGCACCAGCGGCGGAAACATGCCGAACAGGACCTCTTGCTGTTCCTCGCGCAGGGGTTCGTCGTCGTAATAGGCCTCGAAGATCAGCGGCGTCCCGTTGGTGGCCTCGAACCGGACATAGACCTCAACCAGTTCCCCGCGGGCCGATTCGAACTGGTTCTCGAATTCCTGCTGATGGCCCAGGGAGGCTGTGGCGTCACCCCCTGCCAGCAGTTGGCGCTCCGGAGCCCGGAGTTCGAAAACCTGGCCGATCAGGGCGCTTTGGTCCGAATACACCACCTTGCCGTCCGGACTCCAGATCTTGATCCGCAGCACGCCCTCCTTATCCAGCCACGGCCCCACCTTCTGGTCCAGCTCGGAAACCGCGGCGGGGTCACCGGCCAGGAGCTTGTCGGTGACGAAAGGGCCAGCGGTGTGGTCCGCCAGCCGCTGCGTGACAAGGATCGCCTCGTGCAGGGCATGGTCTTCCGCCTCGGCGCGGACCCAGAACGTCACCGGGAGTGCCACCAGCACCAGGGCGAGGACGCCCATCAGGAGGAACTTCACCACGGCGGCGCGAACTTCGGAATGCTCGGCTGAATGGTGCTCTTCCGGCGGCCGCGCGCCGTACTGATCCGGCGGACGCGCGCCGTGGCGCCAGTCAGCGTGCATGAACATTGCTTGTCTGCCTGAGGGCTTCCAGCAGTGTGGCAAGCGAGCCGTCCTTGGGCAGGAACGCGCAGATGCCCGCGGCTGCCGCCTGCCGTTGCGCCTCCGGAGTCGGCGCCCCGACCAGCATGACGATGCGGGTGTGGGGCGCGGCAGCCAGAATCTGCAGCGCTGCCGCAATGCCGTCCTCGCCGCGCAGGCGGTAGTCAAGAATGACGACGTCGGGAGCAAGTTCGCGGACCAGGTCAACACCCGCTTGCGCCGAGTCCGCGGTACCCACGCTGAGCATGTCCGGTTCGCGGTCCAGTGCGCCGGCGAGGAGCTCGGTGAACGTCCGGTGGCGGTTGATGGTCATGACGCGGATTCTTCGCGGGGCCGGGGCGCCACCGGCGCCAGGCGGGGCGACGTCGGCCGTGGCCTCCAGGAGCCTGGCGTGGATGGACCGCAAGACAGGACCCGGAGCGCAGCCCATTTCCCGGTCCATGATCCGCCGGCACTGATCGAAGGCACGCAGCGCCTCCGTGGGCTGGCCGTTCTTCTCGAGCCCAAGGACCAAGGCCGTCCAGGCCTGCTCGCTGAGGGGATCATCAGCCACTGCTTCCCTTGCCCAGGTAGCGGCGAGCTGCGTTTTTCCCAGGGCAAGGGCCGACTCCGCCGCCAGCACCCGGGCATGGAAAACCCGCGCCGCGTGGCGTGTCCGCTCCGCCTCCGCCCAGGACGGCACCAGTTCATCGCCCATCAGGGGCGCCGAGGCCAAGCCCAGGGCCTCCTGGAGCAGCACAATCGCGCGCTGGGGCGTGGCGGATTCGGCGCCGTGTACCAGGGATTCGAAGCGGTCCAGGTCCAGGTCCACCAGCGCCCGGTCCAGCATGTAGCCGCCGGTCACGGTCCGCAGCGGGCCGTCCTTGCCCATCCCGGGCTGCAGGTGGCGCCGCAGCACACTCACGTAGCTCTCCAGGGTGGGGAGTGCCTCGGGCGGGGCCTGCCCGGCCCAGAGGATGTCGATGAGGCGGTCCTTGGAAACGGGAGCGCCGAGGTTCAGCAGCAGGAGTTCGAGAATCTGCCGGGGCTTGGGGCCGCCGAGCTCCCCGTATCCGAGTACTGTTTCCCCGCGCCGGATCCGGAGCGGGCCGATGATGTTGGCCTGGAGGCGGCATGTTGCCGGCCCCGCCAGTGCGGGCAGCGTTGCTTGTTCTGATTTGGCTAAATCCACTGAAGACATCAAAGAGACCTGCGATTCAGTCGGGAAGCTTTTGTCCATCGTCGCTACTTACCGCCCCGGGGACACGAGTAGCCCCTACTGGTCTTTTGCCCCTCGAAGTTACTTATTTGCCCGTCGTCACTTCCTGCGCACCCGTTTGACACTCCTTTTGCCGCAGGGCGGGGGCTGCCCCAACAAGGTTTTTCCTAGGTGCCCGGTTCACCATGGCCTCATTCCATCCCTCTAACGGCAGGCATGTCATGAGACCCTTCAACTGGATGCCCCTGGGCCCGTCCGACGCTAAGGCGTCCGCGCCCCCAAACCCTGAAGACAGCAGTTTTTACGCCAGACGCGGGCGGCACGCAGCCCCCCGCCCGGTACGAGTCAGGCCGGCGCGGGTCCGGCTGGTCGCGGCCATAGCGGCAATCGTCATGCCGGTTGGCATGGGCCTTCCCGTGGCCGCCCACGCCGTTACGGCTCCCGTCGGCCAAGGGTTTACGGTGAGCCCCGCCGACCTGGCGTTCATCCTGCAGCAGATCAAGATCGCCGAAGCGCACGCGGCAACCCTCTCGCCGGAACACCCGTGCGACACCATGATCGGCACCGGCCCCAACCAGATCGCCAGCCCCCTCGTCTCCAAGGGGCTGCGCACGGTGGACGGCTCCTGCAACAACCTCGTGCCCGGCCAGGAAACCTTCGGCGCAGCCGACGAAATCTTCCCGCGGCTGGGCTCCAAATCATTCCGCCCCGCGGAGTCCGGATCACTCGGGGGACCGCCGGCGCCGACCAGCTACGAGCAGAAGTCCGGCGTCGTTTTCGACTCCCAGCCCCGTGTGATCAGCAACCTGGTGGTTGACCAGACCTCCACCAACCCCGCCGCCGTGGCCGCGGCAGGTAATCCGGTCAGGACCCAGGGCGCCGAGGGCGTGGTGCCGTGCACCACGGATCCCACCCCGGATGCTGCCGGCATCCCTGCAGGCTGCGTTCCGTCCCACCAGACCTTGTTCATGCCGAACGTGACCACCGACGTGGGCCTTTCGCCACCGTACAACTCGATGTTCACGCTGTTCGGACAGTTCTTCGACCACGGCGTGGATCAGACCGTCAAGGGCGGAGGCACGGTGTTCGTGCCGCTGAAGGCCGACGATCCGCTGATCGCGGGTGCCGACCACATCCTGGGCAACGGCGACGACCTGGACCCGAACCTGCGCTTCATGGTGCTGACCCGCGGCCAGAACCAGCCGGGCGCGGACGGCATCTTGGGCACGGACGACGACATCCAGGACGCCGTGAACACGGACTCGCCCTGGGTTGACCAGAGCCAGACCTACACCTCCCACCCCTCACACCAGGTATTCCTCCGCGAATACCTGAACAACAACGCCGGCAGGCCCGTGTCCACGGGCAAGCTGCTGGGCGGCCCGGCGGGTCCCACCGCCGGCGGCATGGCCACCTGGGCCACCACCAAGGCGCAGGCTGCAGCACTGCTGGGCCTCCGGCTGGTGGACGCCGACGTGACCAACATCCCGATGATTGCCGCGGACCCCTACGGCAAGTTCATTCCCGGCCCCAACGGACTGCCGCAGTACGTGACCGCCACCGGCCTGGTGGAAGGCAACATCGCCTCCCCGGTTCCGGTTCCGGCCAACGCACTGCACTTCGACACGCCGTTCCTGACAGATATTGCACACAACGCGGATCCCACGCCGGTGGACACCGACCGCAACCCCGACACACCCCCGGTGGCCCCGGTCCCGGACGGCGACAACGTTGCCTCCTCCGACTTCGCCAACCAGCCGGCGGGAACGTACGACGACGAAATGCTCAACGCACACTTCATCGCCGGCGACGGCCGCGTCAACGAAAACATCGGCCTCACGGCCATCCACCAGATCTTCCACTCCGAGCACGACCGCCTGGTGGGCGACATTAAGAATGTGCTGACCGGCGACACGACGGCGAGCGGCACTGCTGCGCTGCAGGAGTGGCAGCTGGCCGCGGGTGCTGAAGGCTGGAACGGTGAGCGCCTCTTCCAGGCGGCACGGTTCATCACGGAAATGGAGTACCAGCACCTGGTCTTCGAGGAGTTTGCCCGCAAGGTTCAGCCTGCGATCAACCCCTTCCAGCCGTTCGCCTTCACCCAGACCGAGCTCAACCCGGCCATCAAGGCGGAATTCGCCCATGCCGTGTACCGGTTCGGCCACTCGATGCTGACGGAGACCATCTCCCGCCGCAACGAGGATCAGCCCGGCCCGGACACTGTGTTCGGCACCGCCGATGACATCCGCGGAAGCGACAACGACATCTCGCTGCTCGACGGGTTCCTCAACCCGCCGGCCTACACGAACGGCGGCCCCGCCGGCCAGCTGACCTCCGAGGAAGCAGCCGGCAGCATCATCATGGGTATGTCCGACCAGGTAGGCAACGAGCTCGACGAGTTCGTCACCGACACCCTCCGCAACAACCTGCTGGGCCTCCCGCTGGACCTGCCCACGATCAACATGACCAGGGCCCGGTCCGAAGGCATCCCGACGCTGAACAACCTCCGCCGGGAGCTCCACGCCGCCACCAACGACGGCCAGCTGCAGCCCTACACCAACTGGATCGATTTCGGCGAAAACCTCAAGCACCCGGAGTCGCTGATCAACTTCGTGGCAGCCTACGGGCAGCACCCGACGATCCTCACGGATGCCGGCCCCGATGCAACCCTGGGGACGGCCGACGACGGACCGGCCACGCTCGATTCACGCCGCACCGCTGCCCGCAAGATCGTCAGCCCCGACACCCTCGCCGGCGAAGTCGGCCCGAGTGACGCCGCGGCGTTCATGAACAGCATCGGTGCCTGGGCGAACGACGGCACAAGGTCCATCACCGGACTCGACGCCGTTGACCTCTGGGTTGGCGGACTCGCGGAGCGGACCAACCTGTTCGGCGGCCTGCTGGGCAGCACGTTCAACTTCGTGTTTGAAAGCCAGCTCACCGACCTCCAAAACGGCGACCGCCTGTACTACCTCGCGCGCACCCCGGGCATGAACCTGCGGGCGCAACTGGAAGGCAACTCATTCGCCGAAATGATGATGCGCAACACCAACGTGCACACCCTGAAGGCCGATGCATTCGCCACGGCGGACTGCAAGTTCGAACTCAAGAACCTGGCGGGCACCGCCGACGGCTTCACGGCCTCGGGCAACACGGTGGCCGATGACCCGGCGTCGGAATGCAACGAAACAGCGCTCCTGATCCGGATGCCCGACGGCACCATCAAGTACCGGGCCATCAACTCCGTGGACCCCTCCGGGATCAACGGCCAGAGCGTCTACAACGGCACCGCCGGCGTGGACCGGATGTACGGAGGCAACGACAACGACACCTTCTGGGGCGGCCTGGGCAACGACATCATCCAGGGCGGTGACGGCGCCGACGTCGCACTCGGCGGTGAAGGTGATGACATCATCACCGACCTCGCCGGCGACGACGTACCCAAGGGCGGTCCCGGAAACGACGCGATCGACGCCGGTCCGGGCCTTGACATCCTCATGGGTGGCGACGGCAAGGACTTCTCGAACGGCGGAGCCAACATCAACGAAACCTTCGCCGGTGCCGGTGACGACTTCATCATCGCCGGCCAGGGAGAAGACGCAGTGTTCGGTGACAGCGGCGACGACTGGCAGGAAGGCGGCGATCAGCCGGACCTCCTCCAGGGGGACAGCGGAAACCTGTTCTTCCTGGACGATTCCCAGAAGCCGGGCCATGACATCCTCATCGGCCAGGGCGGCGACGACGACTACGACATGGAAGGCGGCGACGACGTCGGCCTCGCAGGACCCGGCATCGAGAAGGTCGCCGGAGCCTCCGGGTACGACTGGGAAATCGGCCTTCAGGATCCGCAGGCGCAGGACGCTGACCTGAATCTTCCGATCCCGCCGCTGGACATCCTGCAGGTGGGCGTCCGCGACAAGTTCAACGAACTTGAGGCGCTCTCCGGTGCGAACCTCGACGACATCCTTCGCGGCGACGACCTGGTTCCCAGCGCCGTCGGCGGCGCCGGATTCATCGGATGCGACGTGCTGGACCAGGCAGGCCTTGACCGCATCGCCGGCCTCGACCCGCTGGTACCCGCGCTCAGCACTCCCGCTGACACGGTCATCGCGGCATCGGCATCCAGGAGCTGCCCGCTGCTGGTTCCCGGCAGCAACGTCTGGGGCGATGGCAACATCCTCCTTGGCGGCGGCGGCAGCGACCTGATCGAAGGACGTGGCGCCGATGACATCATCGACGGCGACAGGTACTTCAGCGTTCGCCTCAGTGTCCGCACGGACGCGAACAACCCGGCCTCCGAGATTGGCAGCGCGGCCGGAATGACCACGCAGTACCTGCGGGACGGCGCCGGCAACCTCACCGGTCCCACCCTCCAGGAGGCAGTGTTCGCGGGAACCGTGAACCCGGGCAACATCGTGGCAGTGCGCGAGATCCTGACGGGTACCGGCGGCACCGACACGGCACTGTTCTCCGGGCCGCTGTCCAACTACACGATCGTTGCCACCCCGGCGACGGCCACCGAGCTGGCCAAGGTGACAGTCACCCAGACTGGCGCCGACGTGGCCGGCCAGCGGGCCAGCGACGGGATCGACACGCTGCGGAACATCGAGCGGCTGCAGTTCTCCGACCAGGTGGTCACCCTGGCGGTGCCTAACGCTCCGGCCATCGGCACTGCGACCGCAAGCAACACCTCCGCCACAGTGACGTTTACGGCCCCGGCTGCCACCGGGTCCTCGCCGATAACGGGCTTCGAGGTCGTCGTAACCACCGGCGGCGCGGCAGTCCGGACGGTCACGGGCATTGCGGCCACGGCCACCAGCGCCACGGTCACCGGACTGACCAACGGCACCTCGTACACCTTCCAGGTGCGCGCAGTGAACCAGTTCGGCGCAGGGGCGCTGTCCGCGGCATCCAACGCGGTCACACCGGCCGCTACGCCTCCCGGTGCACCGACCAATGTGGCGGCCGCTGTGGGGGTCGCTTCGGCAACCGTGACGTGGACGGCGCCGGCCAGTGACGGCGGGTCACCGATTACCGGGTCCCAGATCGACGTCCGCATGGGAACCGCGGTGGTCAGGACCATCACCTTCACCAACGCGGCCACCAGCCAGGTGGTCACCGGGCTGACCAACGGTACCCAGTACACCTTCGTGGTCCGGGCGGTCAACGCCTCCGGAGCCAGCGCAGGCTCTGCACCGTCGAATGCGGTCAACACGCCAACCGCGCCAGGCGCTCCGGTGATCGGAACCGCCAGGCAAGGGGCCAACCGGGGAGCAGTGACGGCCATCGCCAACTGGACGCCGCCAGCCGCCACCGGCGGTTCCCCGATCACGGGCTACAAGGTAACGGCACTGCGGATGAGCTCGGCCGCAGCCAACGCCACCGTGGTCTCACGGACAGACTCCGCAGTCCTGCCGGCGACGGCCAGGTCCCTGGACATGACGCTGACCAACAACCAATACCGCTTCATAGTGGTAGCCATCAACGCGGCAGGTACCAGCCCGGAGTCCGCCCGTTCGAACAACGTGGTGGCGCGGTAGCCAAGGCACAGCGCAGCTAGCAGTTGCTGGCAAGTGAAGGGGGTGGCCCACCGGCCACCCCCTTCGCTGTGCGTGGGGCTCCTGGGCAGGGGAGAGCCAAGGCGCTGCTCACAGCTCGAAGTTACGGGTACCCGCTCTGCCGGCAGCGCCTCCTGCAGGCGCAGACCCTGCCGGCGCAGCGCCCGAGTGCGGGGAACCCGCCGGCAGGCACAACGAAAGGCCAGGCCGGCTGAGATGCCCTCTCAGCCGGCCTGGCCCGTCGTCGTGATTTGCGGTTAGTGGCCGTGCACCGGTTCCTCGGCAGCGGCGGCCTCAGCCGGTTCCTTGGCCATGTCCACGCCCGTGCCCGTTTCCGACCGCGGAGCCACTTTGACGTCGTCGGCGGAATTCCCTGCGGCGCGGGCAATGCCGCGGCGGACAGCCTCCACCGTCTTGTCGCTCAGCAGCGGTCCGGTGTAAGCGAATTCGAGCTCGCCGTCGCCCACCCGCGTGTCATAGTTGCCCAGCGCATCGGCGAGGATTCCTTCCAGCGTGATGGCCTCAGCCACCGTGCCGGGGGTGGACGTGCTCACGGTGAAACGGAGGTCGTGCGCCAGCACCTGGGCCACGTGGACATGTTCCAGCCCCGGAAACGCCTGGTCGTGGCCGAAGGCAAGGTCAACCAGCTCGCCGCCGTCTGCGATGGTGGCATCAGCCGGCAAGGCAACAATGAGCTCAGGCACCGTATGCTGCAGCACGCTGGCCCCCAGGACATCCGGTGATATCGGGGACACAGCCAGGCCAAGGCTGTCGGCGGCGGAAAAGAGCGCCGTGCGGAGCTTGTCCACGTCCGCGTCCGGGGCGGGGTGGACGGCCACCGCAATGCGCCGGCGGACCATGAGCCCGTCGTGGCTCACCTGGGGCCGGCCGTTCCCCAGCTCGGAGCCCGACTCGGACGTCAGGACGACGCCGGACGGGTCTGAAGGGCGCGGGCCGGGAGCTCCGGCGGTGCAGCCGGCCAGCAGCGAGGAAGCCAGCACCACCGAGACGGCAACAGCGGCCGCCTTCATCTCAGGTGCCCGCCGGGAAGCCCGGCTGGTATTTCGGGACGAAGAAGTTGGCCGGCAGGGTGTCCGGGACGGCCGGGTCCGAGGTGATCGGATCGTTGTTCCGGAGGTCACCTACGGAGAACTGGACCATCATGTCGTGGTCCTCGTGCACCAGGTTGTGGCAGTGCACCATGTAGCGCCCGCCTGTGTGGGCTCCGGTGTCGAACTGGGTGAGCAGGGTGACCGATTCGTTCTCGCCGGTGTAGAAGACATCCTTGGGCCCCGTCTCCCACGCGAACGGCTGCCCGCCGTTGGTGTTGCGGCCGATGATCTTTGCGTCAATCAGATGGATGTGCACCGGATGGAACCAGCCGCCGGACGCGTTGGTGATGGTCCACTGCTCCACATCAAAGGCCTGGGGGTTGCCCAGCAGCTTGGTAAATCCGGACGCTTCCACGTCGGCCCAGGTGACGCCGCTGACCACCCATTCGCCGTTTTCGCGTTCCACCCTCAGCTCCCGCTTGGCCACCACCAGGTCCGGTGTCAGGCTCATAGTGGACAGTCCTCCTCGCGCAGCATTCGGCGACCCGCCGTCGTCGAGCGTCTTGGGAATCGCGGAGATGGTCCCCTTGCTCGAGCCGGAGTTGCGGACCACTTCGAACTGCATGATTTTGTCCGTATTGGCAAAATCCTCGTTGTTCTTGTTGCTCAGGTTCTTCAGCTGGATCGTCTGCCCGGGCTTGTACTTCCGGAAGTCGATGAGGATCTCGTAGCGCTCGGCAGTTCCCTGCCGCCAGGACTGGACAGCCTGGACCTTGGGCACCATGCCGCCGTCCGTGCCGACGATATAGACCGGCTCGCCCGTGGAAAGCGTGGGGCGGTAGGACCGGGTAATCGAGGCCACCAGGACCCGGAAACGGTAGATGCGCGGCTTCACTTTCATGGTGGGCCACGGCACCCCGTTGACCATGATGATGTCGCCCCACAGGCCCTTGTGGTCGTTGTCGTTGTAGCCGAAGGTGCCGTCGGCGTTGAAGAGCGCATCCGAGATCATCAGCGGCACATCGAACTCACCCTGCGGCAGCTGGTCACGTTCAAACTTGTCGGAGAGGGGGTAGAAGCCGGCCAGACCCGAGTACACGTTCTGGGCCGTCACGTGGTGCTTGTGGTCGTGGTACCAGAGCGTGCGGCCGGTTTGCCAGTTGGGATAGTGGTAGTTCTTGACGTATCCAGGCGGAGTGACGTCGTTGGCGTAGCCGTCGTACTGCGGCAGCGACGCCGAGCCGTGCAGGTGGGTGACGGTCTGGAAGGCCAGGGGATGCAGCAGGCCCAGCGCGGGGAAGTCATTGCGGATCCGCACCTCCGTCCGGGTGCCCTGGATGGCACGGATGGTGGGGCCGGGGAAAATGCCGTTGTAGCCGGCGAGCGTGGTGGTGAGGCCGGGGACGAGCTGGGTTTGGCCAAGCTTCTGGGTCAGCGCGTACTTGGCATACGGCCGGGCGGGGTCGCCGTCGTCGAATCCTGTTTCGAACGGCTCCAGCACGGGCGGCCGCCGGAAGACGCCGGCGTACGGAACCGGCGTGTTTTGAGGCGCCAGCTGGCTGGTGGTGATGGGCGGCGTGGTGGGTGGGGGAACGGTGAGCGGTGCCCCCTTCATCCCGACGAGGCTGAATGCCCCTAGCGTTCCGCCCAGCTTTAGAACTTCCCTGCGAGTTGTCATGACCTCTCCTCAATGGTGAGTAATGCATGCCCATGCGGACCACCGCATGGGCACCCAATGCCGGAGATCAAGCTGTCCTGAGGCCTGTCAGCCTTCCTCCCTTTCAGCGTCAGGTCATGGCTTGCTCAATCCTGATCAGATGATGCCCGTCGCAACTTGTAAAAAGGCTGGAACGGCAACGCCGGCGGCCGTCCGGGCCGGGCCTGCATAGGATGAAAGGGATGACCTCCGCACAAGCCACCAAACCCTTCAGCCTCCGCAGCATTGCCGTCCCCGCGTTCGGACCCGCGCTGCTCTTCTGCATCGGTGAGGGAGCCGTGCTGCCGGTGGTGGCGCTTTCCGCGCGCGACCTTGGCGCGTCCGTGGCGGTGGCCGCGCTGATTGTCACGCTGATCGGCCTGGGGTCGTGGTTCTTCAACCTGCCGGCCTCCCTGATCACGCTCAAATTCGGCGAACGCTGGTCCATCGTCGGCGCCGCCGCGGCGGGTGCCCTGGCACTGACGGCGGCGGGGCTGTCCTCGGTGATTCCCCACGGACTGTGGCTGCTCGCGGTGGCGATGATCGTCGTCGGAATGTCCGCTAGCGTCTTCAGCCTGGCCAGGCAGAAATACCTGACCGAAGCGGTGCCGGTGGCCTTCCGCGCCCGCGCCCTGTCCACCCTGGGCGGCGTGAGCAGGATCGGCATCTTCATCGGGCCGTTCGTGGGCGCCGGCGTGATGCAGTTTGCGGGCATCAGCGGCGCGTACTGGGTGGGGGTGGCGGCCATGGCAGCCGCCGCCGTCCTGTCCGTCACCATCCCGGACCTGCCGGCTGTGGGCGGTTCGGGCGACGCGCACCGCGGCCCGGAGCCCACCATGCGCGGCATCGCCAGGTCCCACGCGGGCGTGTTCCTCACCGTGGGCGCCGGCATCCTGCTGCTCAGCGCCCTGCGCGCCTCACGGCAGGTGGTCATCCCGCTGTGGGCCGACAACCTGGGCATGGACGCCACGCACGCCTCGCTGATCTACGGACTCTCCGGGGCGATCGACATGCTGGTGTTCTACCCGGCCGGCAAGCTCATGGACCGCAAAGGCAGGCAGTGGGTGGCCATCCCGTCCACGGTGATCATGGGCACCGCGCTGATGCTCATCCCGCTGACGGGCAGCTTTGTGGGCCTGCTCCTGGCGGCGCTGCTGATCGGGTTCGGCAACGGCATCAGCTCCGGCCTGATCATGACCCTCGGCGCCGACTTCTCCCCGGACCGCGGCCGCGGCCAGTTCCTGGGGCTCTGGCGCTTCATTGCCGACGCCGGCGCCACCGGCGGTCCGGTGCTCCTCTCCGGCGTCACCGCCGCCGTCTCACTGGGGGCCGGCGTGTGGGCCACCGGCGTCCTGGGGTTCGCCGCCGCCGTCGTATTTGCCATCACGATTCCACGGCTCAAGCACCGCCGGAACTACTGACGGCGGGCGTCCATTTACCTGTTGCCTCACAGGGCCCCGTGTGCCAGCCTCGAAGTGATCCCGTCGCCGGGGCGACGACGGGCGGCAGAGGAGGAACACGGCATGGGACTGATCCATATTGACTTGTTCACGACGCTCGACGGCGTGGCGCAGGCGCCCGGCGGCCCCGAGGAGGACGCGGCAGGCGGCTTCGAATTTGGCGGCTGGCAGGCACCCCTCATCGACGAGGTGGTGGGCGGGCAGGTCCAGTCAGGGATGGCGGGGATGGACGCGCTGCTGCTGGGGCGCCGGACCTACGATATTTTCGCCGCGTACTGGCCGCACCAGAACGGTGAGATCGCGCGGCTGTTCAACAGCATCCCGAAGTACGTTGCCTCGCGCCAGGCGCCGGTCCTCGAGTGGGCGGACTCCACACTGCTCGGCCCGGATGTGGCGGCGGGCGTGAGCGAACTGCGCGACCGGCACCAGAACATCCACGTGATCGGCAGCCTCAACTTCGTGCAGACCCTGTTCGCCGAGCGGCTCTTCGACCGGCTCACGCTCTGGGTGTATCCGATCCTGCTCGGCAAGGGAAAGAAGGTCTTCGCCGACGGGGTGGTTCCGACCAACCTCACCATCATCGAGCCGGTGGTCGTCTCGCCGAAGGGCGCGGTGCTGCAGCGCTACGCGCTCGCCGAGGGCACGCCCGGCGTCGGCGATATGTCTGAGGTCGAGCCGGAGGGGTAGGGGGTTCGTTGGCGGTTCCTCGGCGGTCGCTTTGGGGTTCCTTGGCGTGCGGTGCGGGCGCCGCGCTGGCGCGGCGCCACTAGCGGTCCGGGCGGATCCGGGACAGACTGCCCGTATGAAAATTGTCGAAGTTTTGGCGCCCTTCACCGGAAGCTGGCAGGGCCACAACCTTTTCCGGTTCATGCCCACGGATGACTACCAGGAATCAGTGTCCGCCGCGACGGTCGCCGTGACTGCCAAGGACTACGTGACCATCGAGTACACGTGGTCGCACGAGGGCCAGCCGCAGAACGGCCTGCTGCTCCTGGGCTCAGGCCCGGCGGACTCGGGCCCGGCGGACTCGGGCCCGGCGGGTGACGCCAACGCGGCGGGCGAGGCGACGGCGGCAGGCGAGGCGCCGCCGTCGGACTCCGACGCTTCCGGAACGGGCGCGACGGCGGTGTGGGTGGACTCCTTCCATGCGGCGCCGCAGTGGCTCACCCTGTCCGGGACCATCGACGACGACGGCGTGGTCCGGCTGGCCTGCACGTATCCCGCCCCGGAAGGTCCCGACTGGGGCTGGCAGATCCACGTCGAACCCGGCAGCGGCAACGGCGGACGCATCACCATGCACAACCTGGTTCCGGGATACGACCCGTACCAGGTGGTCGAAGCCACGTACCGCCGGCAGGGTTAGGGGCGCGCCATGGAGTCCATCAGGGCACTCGTCGCCTCCGCCGAACACGAATCCCGGCTGCCCGACGGGGAAGACGAGCGGTTTTCCGGTTACGGCCTCATGGGCCAGGCCTTCAGCTCGGGCTACCTGCTGGCCATGCGCAGGTTTCCTGTCACTTCCGTGGGGCCGGGCTACACCTCGGTGTGGGTGCGCCGACCCTCCGGGTCCTGGACCATGTACACGAGTGTGCCCGCCGCTGTGTCCTGCCCGCGCTACTTCGGCAGCGCCCTGGAGTCCACCTCGGTCCACCAGATCGACGTCGCGTGGCTTGATGACCACCGCTTCACGGTGGATATAGCGGACGACGTCGGCCTCCACTGGGAGGTCAGCCTCGCCGCCACCCCGATCACCCGGGCGATGTCCTCGGTCGCCTCCGCGCTGCCGGCGGGACTGTGGCGGAACACGGCGTTCCTGCGGGTGATGGGAGCCGTGGCCGGGCCGGTGCTGCAGGCCGGAAAGATGGGACTGCTCGGCCGGGTCCCCAACGGGCAGGGCTTCCGGGCCAGCCCCATGCGGGTGTGGTTCATCTCCGGCAGCACCGCCACACTCCGGGGCGAGGACCTGGGCAGCCTGAAGCCCCTCCCGGTGCAGACCCGGCTGGGCGACTTCTGGATTCCCCAACGCGGGATCTTCATGATGGGCACCGCGTCATTCGACACGTTCGACCCCGCCGCGCACCACGCACTCCCGGGCACGCCGTCGTGACCGGCGGCTTAGGCTGCGGGATCTTGGAACTCACCCCGCGGCCCAAACTAGGTCGCAGCAGATGTCGTTTTGAGCCCTCATAACGACATCTACTGCTACCTAGTTGGGGACCTGGCTACTTAACCGGGGCGGGGACGCCTTCCCTGGTTCGCGCCTGGATGCCGTCCACAACGTAGCCCGCGTCCCGGCCCGCTCCGCCGATCAGGCCCGACGTGAGCGAGTACTGGAACGGCATGCCGACGAAATACAGTCCGGGCAGTTCCGGCACGGCGCCACGGCGGGTTTCCGGCCAGCCCCAGTCCGTCAGGCTCAGGCCTTCGATCCAGTCGAGCGACGGCTTGTAGCCCGTCGCCCAGATGACGGTCCGTACGCTGCGGGACGTGCCGTCGTCGAATGCTGGCTGACCGCCGGCACCGGCGCTGAACCGCGGCAGCCGGACCATACCGGCCCTGTCCAGGTCCTGGACCGAGATCCGGATCAGCGGGGCCCCGTGCCGGTGGAAGTTGGCGCGCACTTTCCGGCCCAGCGGGTTGTCCGTCGTCAGGACACGATGGATGAAGCGCCAGTAAAGGGGCCCGGCCCAGCGCAGCACGGGGTCGGGAATCTGCGGCGTGGGGCGGCCGGCGATGAAGGTCCGGCGGGTGGCGGCGAGCTCCAGGGCGATCTCAGCACCGGAGGTCCCGGCGCCGACCACCAGGACGTCGCCGTCCGGAATGTCCGACGGGCGCCGGTATTGCGAGCTGTGGAGTTGCAGGATCCCGGCATCCAGCCCCGCGGCCGCCGCCGGGATGCGGGGGAGCGCGTTGGCGCCGACGGCGGCAATGACGTTGTGCGCCTGAAGCACGCCGTCGCTTGTGGTGACGGCAAAGCCGGTGCCCGTTGCGCGGACACCCGCCACGTGCACCCCGGTCCGGACCGGCAGGCTGAACTCCCGGGCGTAGGCCTCAAGGTAGTCGGCGAACTCGTTCTTGGAAGGGTACGTGTTGCGGGCCGCCGGGAAGGCAAGGCCGGGAAGGCCGTCGTGCTGGGCCGGAGTGAAGAGCCGCAGGGTGTCCCACCTGGCCCGCCAGCCATCCCCGATCCGGGGCGCCTGCTCCAGAATGACGAACCGCAGCCCCGCTCTGGACAGGTGATAACCCGCGGCAAGACCAGCCTGCCCGGCGCCGAGCACCACTACATCAAACTGCTGCACGTCCTGGTCCATGACTGGCTCCCTCGACCGAACAATCCGTGTGTTCCGATGTCGTTAGAATACCATTCCAGTGAGTGGAGGGATAGTCTAAGTTCATGCCAGAAAAGACCACCTCTTCAGCGCCGCGGGCCACCCGCAGGACGGCCCAGGCGGCCGACACCCGGCTGCACATTGTGGCCACCGCCCGCCAGCTGTTCCTGGCGAACGGCTACGTGCGCACCACCATCGAAGGCATCGCTGTGGAGAGCGGGGTGGCGGTGCAGACGGTCTACAACTCCGTGGGGAACAAGGCGGCGCTCCTCTCCGCAGTGCTGGATGCCGCAGCATCGGGCCCCAACGCGCCGGCCCAGGTGCTGGAGTTCATGCGGGAACGGACCCGACAGGCTCCGGATCTTGACGCGATGCTGGCCGTGCTGGCGGACTGGTTCGTGGAAGTCCATCAGCGGACCGGGGCGGTGCTGGGTGTCATTGCCCAGGCGGCAGCAGTGGATACGGACGTGGAGAAGCTGGAAAAGGCGCGGGCGCTGCAACGGCTGACCCGGTATCACGAGGCTGCCGCAGCTGTCCGGGAGCTGGGCGGCCTGACCTCGGGCATGTCAGACGAGGACGCTGCCGCCGCCATCTGGTCGCTGGGGCACCCGCAGGCCTACCGCACGCTGGTGAACGATGCCGGCTGGACGCCGGAGGCATACCGGGAGTGGATCCTCAGGGCGCTCGCAGCTGCTTTGGCGTAGGCCCCTGTGGCATAAGGGACGGGCGACGGTGCCCTACGGAACGGGCGACGGCGGCCGGTTCAGTCGTCCCGGTGGCGGGGCTTCGCGGCGGCTCCGTACTTTGCCAGCGGCGCCAGCAGGGCGCTGCGGAGCTGCGGGGAGAGCTTGGTGGGAACGTCCACCTCGGCCGCGATGGCCTGCAGCACGCGGCTCAGGTAATTGCGGGCGCCGGCCGCGAGGGTGATGTCCAGGATTTCCCGGTCGGTGAAGCCGTGGTCCCTGAGCTCCAGCGTGTCCGAGTCCGTCATGTTCACGGCGTCGGTGCTGATCCGTTCGGCGTACTCCATCATGGCCACCTCCGCCGGTGACAGCCCCGCGTTGTGGTAGTCCCGGGCGATCTGAATCAGCTCTTCCTCGTCAATGGCACGCAGTGCCTTCAGCCCGTGGGCTAGCCGGCAGTGGGCGGATCCGAGCGCCTGGGCGGCGGCAAGCGTGACCAGCTCGTAGCGCCGCAGATCCATGTTCTGGGTGATGGCGCTGATGAGCGCCTCGAACGCCAGATACGCTTCCGGGTTCACCGCCAGATCCTTGGCGTGCTTGGCGACGTAACCGCGGGACCGGAGCTCGTCGTCGTAAATCTTCGCCTTTTGGCCGAACGCCTGGCTTTCGGGAGTGGTGGCGAATATGGACATGGGCGATCCTTCTTCCGGCTGGGGCCACCCGCGCTGCACGGCGGCGGGAGCCCTGACAGCGCCGGTGCGGACACCTGCGATATTCCTCCGCGACCAGCTGCGAGTCAACACGCGGCCCGGCGTGTTCGACCGAACGGCGGGCACTCTGGGTAGCCGACGGCGGTTTGTGGGGGAGCCGGGGCCGATTAACAAGTAGCGGGTACTCAGGTAAGTGATCAGCTTGCTGAGTAAGGATGGTCCCTAATTGCCGTCGGTGTGAATTTGGGGGTTGCCCGCATGCTGGAAGTGGATGTGGATTCAGGACCGCACACAGCGGTGTCGGCTTCGGAAGCCAGAGTTCCGTCCGCCAAGCTGGACGTCAATATCCTGGGTCCGCTGACCATCCGGCGGGGGACTTTGACGCTGGGCGCGCATGATCTGGGCGGACCCAAGCCGCGCCAGATCCTGGAAATCCTGCTGCTCCACTTGGGTGCCCCGGTGTCCAAAGGCCGCCTGATCGACCTGCTGTGGGAGGGGCACGCCCCCGTCCTGGCGCACCCGACGCTGGAAAGCCACGTCAGCGTCCTGCGCCGCCACCTGCAGCCCGGATCCGGCAGGGCAGGACCGCTGAAGACAGTGACCGGCGGCTACCTGATGGACCGGGCGTTGGTGGACCTTGACCTGGACCGGTTCGATGTCCTGTTCCGCCTGGCCGCGCAGGCTGAACCGCGGCGGGCACTCAGCTTCCTGACAGAGGCACTCGCCCTGGCCTCAGCGCCATTGCTCGGCGGGGAACTCCTGCCAGCCTGGGCGGAGGAAGAAAGAACCCTGCACGCGGCGCGGGTGGTGGAAGCCAAAGTCCAGGCGGCCCAGGCGGCGTGCGCGCTGGGAGAGTCAGAAACGGCCATCCTGTGGGCAACCGCTGCGCTGGAGGACGACACCCTGGCCGAACGCGCCTGGACTGTGCTGGTCCTGGGCCTGGAACGGTCCGGGCAGCTGACCGCAGCGCTGCGGGCATTCGACCGGTGCCGCCACGTGATGGACGAGGAAATGGGGTGTGCGCCGGGGCCGATCCTGCAGGCGGCGCACGCCCGCCTCCTGCAAGGCACAGCCGCCACGGACGAACCGGAATCCGCCTTCGAGATCGCGGGCACCCCAGTCGCTGGAGGCGCCGGACACGCGCGTCCCGAACCCGGGCGGCCGGAACCAGGGGAGTCCGAACGGACGGTCCTGACTATTGGGCACTCCGCACTTTTCGTCGAACAGCTCAGCGATGCCCTGGAGCGCGAACCCGGCCTGCACGGCGCGGGAGCCGCTACGTCCATTGAGTCCGGAGTGGCCATGGCGCGTTCCCTGAAGCCCGATGCCGTGATCATGGCCTATCGGCTGCCTGACGGTACCGGGCTGGACGCCGCCGGGCAGATCCTGCAGGCCCTGCCGGAGACGAGGATCGTAATGCTGACCACCGAATGCACGCCAGCGGCTTTGTGTGAAGCCGCGGCCTTGGGAGTGTGCGCCTTCCTTCCGAAGGACGGCCACCTGGCGCTGGTGCTGGAAACCCTCCGTCATGCGAAAACAGGCAACATGCTGGTGCACCCGTCCATTGTGGCCAGGCTCGGGCAGGGCAACAGTTAGGGCTCCTGTTTATCGCCGGCGCAGATCGCCCGCCCCGCCCCGCCCCTACCCAACCTCAGCCAACCGGATTGCCTCTGCGAACACGGGCAGGCTGCGTTCCACCATGTCCTCGTTGGCGGTCAGCGAGATCCTGAAGAACCCCGGTGTTTCAAACAGGACGCCCGGCAGCACATAGACGTTCCGGGTGGCCAGGGTTTCGGTGAAGGCTTCGTCGTCGGGCACGGGCGAGTGCACAAAGAGGTAGAACGAGCCTTCCGGCCGGTGCAGCTGGTAGCCCATCCCGGTCAGCTCCTCGTAGAGGCGGTCCCGCTTCCGCTGCAGCTGCCCGACGTCGATGGTGAACGTCTCCAGCGCAGGCAGCGCGTACTGGAGCAGGGCGTTGGGGTAGATCCAGCCCATGGCAACCTGCAGGGCGCTCAGGATTTCGCGCAGGCCGTCCCGGTCCGGCATGGTGGGTGGCAGCGCCAGGTACCCCACGCGCTCGCCGGGAGCCAGGTGCGTCTTGCCGTAGGAGTAGGCCAACAGCGTGTACGGATAAAACTCGCTAGGGCTGTGGAAGCGGGCGCCGTCATACACAATCCGGTTATAGGCCTCATCGGACAGCAGGTAGATCCGACGCCCGTTCCTCTCCGAGGCGAGTTCCAGCATCGCGGCCAGCTTCACCAGCAGTGTCTCCGGGTAGATCCGGCCCGTGGGGTTGTTGGGCGTATTGACGATCACCACCCTGGTCCGCGGCGTAATGGCGGAGGCAATGGCCATCAGGTCCAGGTCGAACGTCTCGGGGTTGATGTGCACTTTGACCGGCACCAGCCCGGCCTCAACAATGATCGGTTCGTACAGGAACCATGGCGGCAGGCTGTAAAGCACCTCGTCGCCAGGATCCGCCACGGCCTTCATTGCCATGGCGATGGCCGTGAAACCGCCCGTGGTGAGCATGATGTCCTCCGGCTCAAAGGGCAGTTCGAGCAGGCGCTGCAGCGACAGGGCCGCGGCAACCTGGGCTTCGGTGGCGTTCGTCTTGTACGCAAACCAGCCTTCGTTGCGGGGTTCGAGCTGGTCCCGCAGTGCCGAGACATACGCCTCCTGCGGCATTTGGTGCGGATTGCCCAAAGTGAAGTCGCAGATTCCGGGGTTGTGCTGGCGGCCGGCATGCGTACGAAGGAATCCCTGCACCCTCAACAGTGACGGAATCGACGCAACCGCCCTGGCCCGGGCCGGGAAATCCACACGGGTGGAGAGCTTGGAATCGTAGATGCCGGCCATGAAAGCAACCCCCTGGATAAGCAGTACGGAAGGCAGCTCGCTGCTGAGCCAGTGGAGGCTGTTGTGCGATTTATTCTGGCCCCCGCCGGCGGCAATGTAAATGGGACAGAACTCCGCCGCGCCATACCAATCAGGCACCCGGCAGGTCAACACTCGTTTTTCCGCTTTTCGCTACCTGCCTCAACTTCCGTAAAGTAGGGGGCGGACCTCGGCGCTCCTTGTGCGCGGTCCCAAAAGTTGACCGGGAGCTGGGCTCGATCAACTGCGCATCCCACCCGAATGCGGCCTTCGCTGCGCCATGCCTGCCCCCGATCCAACCGGGCCGGCCAGACCCAGGAGTATCGTTTTGCTTCAGATCAACCTTGTTGCCGCCTTCGCGGCACTGCCCCTCCTGCTGGGCCTCGGCACGGCCCCCGCCGCGGCACCGGTTTCGGCGCCCGCCGCGACCGCGCCGACGGCGGGCGTCCAGTCGGACGTCCAGGCGGCAGCGCTGCAGCCGGCGTCAGCGCGTCAAGGCGCAGCGCGTACTGACTCAGTCCAGGAGGCAAAGATGCAGCCCGCCAAGGTCCGTCCGCCCGCCACCGCCACGTCGGTCAAGGTAGTGGACACCACGGCCGCGATCTCTGATCCCGCCTGGTTCAAAAAAGCCTACGACGCCGGTATCCGGCTTTACGTGATGCACTCCACCGCCTGGGGTACTTGCGACCCGTGGTACCGGACCCAGGCCCAGCTGAAGATGGCGCTGGACGCAGGCCTGAAGATCGCCGTCTACACGCGGGACGCCACCTGCTGGCGGGGCGGCATCAGCGCCGCGGGACCGTATGCGGCCCAGCTTCAGTTCTTCGCCCTGGACGTTGAGCCGGGCAGCCCTCCGGTGACCCGCGAGATGGTGGACGGCGTCCGCAGCATGGGCGTGCGGCCGGTCATCTACAGCGGCAGCGGCATGTGGCCGGACCTCATGGGCAACAGCACGGCCTTCGCCGATGTGCCGCTCTGGGACACCAACACCGCCACCAACCTCAACTACTCCACCTGGACGGCCGACTACCTCGCGCCCGCCCCCGTGCAGTACGGCGGCTGGAACACCGCCAGCACCATGCGGATCGGCATTCAGCAGAAGTTCGAGCACAGCCTCAACGGCGTACCGGTGGACCTGAACTCCTTCAACGCCTCGTTCCTGAAATAGCCGGCCTGTCAGCCGCCCGCCGTCGTGCGGCAAACGCGAACAGGGCGGTAGTTGCCACCGCGGCGAGGTATCCGGCCACCACGATCAGCGAGATGCCGCCCCAGAAGTAGCTCGTGCCGCTGCCGCCCTCGCCGGGCACGTAGCGGGTGAGCAGGAACGCAGCGGCCGCGGCAAATACCAGGCAGATCAGGCCCGGCAGCCGCAGCCACCAGCGCGACGACGCCCAGTGCCCGCCGAAGCCGTCCCACACGTTCCAGGCATTCCCGGTGCGGATGATGAGCCAGCCGGCCGGGATGACGAAAGCACCCACCAGCAGGAAGGCCGCAATCACGTCGGCCGGGCGGTGCCACTGGTTCACCACGGTGGACACCCCTGAAATGATCGCGAAGCTGCCACCCGCAAAACCTGCGAACGGCCGCCACCGTGGTGACGCCATCAGGAAGACCGCGGCCGCGGCGGAGGCAGCGAGCGTGGTGTGGCCGGACGGCAGCGAGTTCAGCTCCAGGGTTTCCACGCCGCGAAACGGCCGGTCCGGCAACAGGGCCTTCAGGACCTGCGTGGCGATGTTCGCGCCGACGCACGCGCCAACGGCAATGCCGGCGGCACGCCAGCGCTTCCGGATCACCGTGACGAAGAGGACGACGACGGCGCCCACCACGAGTGACACCGTGGGCAGCCAGTCCAGGAACCGGGTGGCGGCCTTCCCGGCCGGCCCGTGGATGGCCACGGCCTCCACCAGTGCGGATTCGTCAATGTACTGGCCCGTGGTGGTCCGGACGAAGAAATAGTATGTCGCGATCAGGCCGGCCGCACAGGCCAGCGTCGCGAGGATGCACAGCACACCCAGCGCCGCGTCGCCGCGCACCTGCCCGGCGGGCCGCCGTCGTCGGGAATCTCTAAGGTGGGAGCTCATCACCATCAGCGTCCCACAGAAAGCTGGGAACAGGCCGGAGGCCGGTGCTGGATCGGGGGAGGGGAGCACCGTATCCGCCGCCGACACTGGCAACAATCCTGCGCCAAAACAGGTAGCAAATACTCGTGCCGGGCGGTGGCAGTTTTTCCTACGCTGGGACGTAGCGGGCGTCAGCCGATCAGCACTAAGCCGGCGGCCGTAGCGGATGCCAATGACCCGGGACGGTGACACGCCGGGCATTGGCGTCCGCAAAACCATGCCCGTTGACACCCCGGAGACGGCGGCGCTAGCTTGAACGTATTGCAGGCCTGAACACAGCGGCCGCAAGATCACCGCATCACAACTGGTCTCGCCGCCTTGATGGCATTTGATGTTGATACATCGGCAGGACAGGCTACTGGGCATCCCCTCCTGCCACATTTCAGGAGTGCTGCCATGAACCGAACAATGAGGATTTTGTGCCTGCCCGCCACCCTGTCGCTGGCGCTGCTATCGGGGGTTTCGGCCCCCGCGTTTGCCGGATCCGACGGCGGAGGAGGTGCCGCGGGTCCGTGGCCCCCGCAGGACACCGACGGGAAGTACGTCTCCGTTCCCGATGCGTACTACGCGGACTACGAGTTCGAGGCCTGCGACACCACCATCAAGGTGTCATACGGGGACGAGCGCGAGCTGAAGTACAAGGGCGAGAAGAAGGACGACGGAACCCTGGTGATCAAATATCGGGGCGACATCACCGTGGACCTGACCCGCGACTCGGACAAGGCCACCATCGACGAGCTGGACATCTCCGGGCCCTTCACCATGAAGCTGGCTGCGGATGGCCTGAGCGCCTACCTTTCCGGCCGCGGTCCCGGCCTCGTGTATGCCATGAGTCCGGCCGAGGAGAAGGCCTTTGAGGATGAGGGACTGCCCAAGGCGTTCTACTTCAAGGAAGGGCGGCTGTCCGGCAAGGTTGTCTACTCATCGACCGACCAGAAGGAAGTAGTTTCCGGCGAGATTACGCACAACAGCATCCGTAACGCCAAGGACATCTGCAAGCTCCTGGACCGCGCCAAGGATGACGACCACGGGCACCGGTAGCCCCGGGTCAAACGCCCACTGAATGCCCGCTTACCGGAGGCGGCCATCATGCGCTGTTGGCGGCGCGTGATGGCCGTTTCCTTGAGTACCTTCCGGCGGTAAAAACGAGTAGCACCCACTCATGCGGGCCCGGAGTCCAATCCCTAGGATTTTATTACCGGCCGGGTTTTACACCGGCCGCCCCGCAACAGACCAGGCGGTTAACCGCAGGGAATGCGTGCCCGGGGCTCCTTGAGCTGGGCCGGCGGCGACGAGTCTCATAAAACGTGAAGCTCGCCCCCAGTCGCCGCCGGCCCTACCAAGGATTTGCTGGCCTTGGATTTGCCAGCCCAGGATTTGCCGGCCCAGATGCTGAAAGAGCGGGCCCGTGACCTCAGCCGTAAACCTCAGCCGTGACCGTCAGACGCGGCCGGTAGAGTGAAATCATGCCCGCCGACGCAGTACGCCAGCACCCTGACTCGTTCCCGGCTTTGCCTTCGCTGGAGCAGCTTGCGGCGTCCGCCCATGTGGTGAGCCTGCCCATGCGCGTGAAGTTCCGGGGCATCACCCGGCGCGAGGCACTGCTGCTGGACGGCCCGCTCGGCTGGGGGGAATTCTGCCCCTTCCCCGAATACGACGACGCCGAAGCCTCCCGCTGGCTCGCCTCCGCCATCGAAGCCGGCTGGCAGGGATTTCCGCCGCCGGTCCGTTCGGTGATCCCCGTCAACGCCACGGTTCCCGCTGTTGCCGCGGACCGCGTTCCGGACGTCCTGGCCCGTTTCGGCCGGGTGGACGCCGTCAAGATCAAGGTTGCCGAACGCGGGCAAACGCTCGACGACGACGCCGCCCGGGTTGCCGCCGTCCGTAGCGCCCTCCCGGACGCAGCCATCCGGGTGGACGCGAACGGCGGCTGGGATGTGCCCGGGGCTGTGGAGGCACTGACCCGGTTGTCCGCCGTCGGGCTTGAATACGCCGAGCAGCCGGTGCCGGACATCGAAGGGCTGGCCGAAGTGCGCCGCCGGCTGCGGGCTGCCGGCATCCCCGTGCTGATCGCCGCCGACGAAAGCGTCCGCAAGGAATCCGACCCCCTCCGTGTGGCGCGGGCGGGCGCGGCCGACCTCATCGTGGTGAAGGTGGCGCCGCTCGGGGGAGTGCGGCGCGCCCTGGACATCGTCGCCCAAGCGGGGCTGCCCGCCGTCGTCAGTTCCGCCCTGGACACGTCTGTGGGGATCCGGGCCGGGCTGGCCCTGGCGGCGGCGCTCCCCGAACTGCCCTATGCGTGCGGGCTGGGAACGGTCTCCCTCTTTGAGCAGGACATCACGCTGGATCCGCTGGTGGCCGACGACGGCGCTATCCGCCTCCGCGACGTCGCCGCCGACGCCGGGCTGCTGGAGCGCTACGCGGCTGCCCCCGACCGCCGGGACTGGTGGCTGGACCGCCTCCGCCGCGTCCACGCCGCCTGTTCACCGGATCTTCACCTGTCTGACAACTGCCGGTAGGGATCCGCTGGAAGGGTGGGCGGGACCGCATCACATCCCTTGGAAGGCCCCCATGTCTGATACGACCGGACGTAAGTTTGCCCTGCTACCCATGCTCGGCCACACCAAAGGCAAGCGCAGCCCCGTCACCTGTGCGCTGAAGTGCGACAACGCCTGCTCGGGCGAGGTCTGCAACACCAGCTCCAACAGCTACTTCCGCGACATCGCCTCTGCCACGATGTCCCGCCGCGCCGCCCTCGGCTTCGGCGCCGCCGGCGCGCTCGCCGTCGTGCTCGGCAGTGCAGTAACGTCTGCCGGGACGGCAGTGGCCGACGGCGGGACCGGCCTCGCCGCCGCTGCAAAGGACGGCTTCGGCAAGTCCAAGCTGCAGTTCACCGCGATCCCGTCCATCGCCGCGGACGTGGACAAAATGACCGTGCCCGCAGGGTTCACCTGGCAGCCGGTCATCCGCTGGGGTGACCCGATTTTCAACACCGCGCCGGACTTCGACCTCAACAACCAGACGGCCGCCGCCCAGGAACAGCAGTTCGGCTACAACAACGACTACTCCGACATCCTGGAGATCCCGGGCAGCAAGGGCCACCGCGCCCTGCTGTTCGCGAACCACGAGTACACCAACGACGCCATCATGTTCCCGGCCAGCATGCCGGCAGCGGATGTCCGGAAAGTCGGCGCCGCCGCGCACGGCCTCACGGTGGTGGAACTGGAGCGGAAGAACAAGAACAAGCCGTGGAGCTACGTCAAGGGTGCCGGGCTTAACCGCCGCTACCTGAACAGCACCGTCTACGAACTCACGGGTCCCGTTGCGGGCTCCTCCCTGGTTAAGACCAAGGACGATTATGCGGGCCGCTGGATCAAGGGAACCCTCGGAAACTGCTCAGGCGGCACCACCCCCTGGGGCACCATCCTTTCCGGCGAAGAGAACTTCAACGGCTACTTCGTCTCCCCGGGCACGTCCGACTACGACAAGCGCTACGGCCTGACGAACAAGCCCACGGCCCGCCAGTGGGAACTGGACGATCCCCGCTTTGACACCCGCAACACCGACTACGGGAACGAGGCCAACCGCTTCGGCTGGATCGTGGAAGTCGACCCGTTCGACCCCACCTCCACACCGAAGAAGCACTCCTCGCTGGGCCGCTTCAAGCACGAAGGCGCCAACGTGATCGTGGCCGAGTCCGGCCATGTAGTGGCCTACTCGGGCGACGACGAGCGCTTCGACTACCTCTACAAGTTCGTCTCCAAGGACAAGTACCGCGAGGGCGACCGCAAGCACAACATGACGCTGCTGTCCGCGGGCAACCTGTACGTGGCCAAGTTCACCGGCAGTTCGCCGGCGGCCGAGATCACCGGCACCGGCGCTGTTCCGTCCGACGGTTCGTTCGACGGCACCGGCGAGTGGCTGCCGCTGGTGGTTGACGGCGCCTCGGCCGTGCCTGGGATGACCGTCGAGGAAGTCCTGGTGTACACCCGCCTCGCGGCCGATAAGGTGGGCCCCACCAAGATGGACCGCTGTGAGGACGTGCAGCCCAGCCTGCACACCGGCAAGGTCTACGTGGCCTGCACCAACAACTCCGACCGCGGCAAGGTGGGCAAGGAAGGCGCCACCGAGATCAACCCGCGCAACGCCAACCGCGACGGCCACATCGTGGAGATCACCGAAACCGGCGACCAGACGTCCACCAAGTTCACGTGGAACCTGCTGATGGTCTGCGGCGATCCGGCCCAGGGCGACGTCACCTACTTCTCCGGCTTCCCGGTGGACCAGGTCTCGCCGATCTCCTGCCCGGACAACCTCGCGTTCGACTCCGTGGGCAACCTCTGGATCTCCACAGACGGCGCCCCCTCCGGCATCGGCCGCGCGGACGGCCTGTTCAAGGTCACGCTCGACGGCGCCGAACGCGGCAAGGTGGAGCAGTTCCTGGCCGTGCCCCGCGACGGCGAGACCTGCGGACCGATCATCCACGACGACGAGCGCACCGTTTTCGTCTCCGTGCAGCACCCGGGTGAGGAAGGCACGTTCGACGCGCCCAACTCGTACTTCCCGGACTACGTTCCGGCAGGCACGACGCCGGCACGCGGCCAGGCGCGCGCCCCGCGCCCGTCCGTGGTCCAGGTCTTCCGCACGGACGCCTAGCCCCTACCGGCCTCAGCGGCCCTTCCCGGCCTGCACACCCGCCAGTCCCGACTCCTACCGACGCTCTCTCACTTCCTGCCGGTTTTTTCGGGACGCTCTCTCACCTTTGGCGGGTTTTTTCTGAACGTTCTCTCACCTCCGCTGCCGCACGGCAGGGAGGTGAGAGAACGTTTCTTTTTGGGCGGCAGGAAGTGCGAGAGGGTTTTGGCTTTAGCCGCAGGAAGTGAGAGAGCGTCGGAAGGGGGTTGGGCTGATAATTTTGAGTTTGTGAATAATCCGGCCGAGATGGTTGTCCCCAGAGTCCAGGCAGCTATTGCCCAAGCGTTCGGCGAAGAATTCCGCGACACCGATCCGGTGGTCCGGCCCTCGCAGTTCGCGGACATCCAGATCAACGCCGCCATGGCCCTTGCCAAGAAGGTGGGCCTCCCGCCACGCGATGCCGCTGCCCGGATCGTCGAGGCGCTGGAACTCGACGGACTCTGCACCGGCGTGGAAATCTCCGGGCCCGGCTTCATCAACCTCACGTTCGACGGCACGTGGATCGAAGAGCTCCTCAACGCCCAGGCTGACACAGCTCAGGCGCCCCAGCCGCAAGGCGGGCCGGAGACGCAAGCCCGTCGCGTCGTCGTCGACTATTCCTCCCCAAACGTTGCGAAGGAAATGCACGTTGGCCACCTCCGCACCACCGTGGTGGGGGACAGCCTGGTCCGGGTGCTTGAGGCGCTGGGCCACACGGTGATGCGGCAGAACCATATCGGCGACTGGGGAACTCCCTTTGGCATGCTGATAGAGCACTGGCTGGAGATCGGCGAGGATTCGCCCGAGGCAGCCCTGCTCGTGGAGGACCCCAGCGCGTTCTACCAGGCAGCACGGGCGAAGTTCGACAACTCCGATTCCGGTCCGGACAGCTTTGCGACGCGGGCCCGCCTTCGCGTGGTGTCGCTGCAGTCGGCCCACGAGGAGACGCTGGAGGTCTGGCAGCGTCTGGTGGACCATTCGAAGGTCTACTTCAATGCCATCTACGCCACGCTGGGGGTGAGCCTTGAGGACGAGCACATCGCCGGCGAAAGCTCGTACGATCCCCATTTAGCACAGCTGTGCCAGGAACTGGAGGAGCGCGGCCTGGCCCGCGTCAGCGAGGGTGCGCTGTGCACGTTCCCCGCGGGATTCACCGGCAGGGATGGCGAGCCGCTGCCGCTCATCATCCGCAAATCCGACGGCGGCTACGGGTACGCGACGACCGACCTCGCCACCATCCGGTACCGCGTGCACGAACTCCATGCCGACCGCATCCTGTACGTCGTTGGCGCGCCGCAGAACGTCCACCTGCGGATGGTCATTGAAACCGCCCGCGAGGCCGGATGGCTGCCGGACACCGTCGAGGCCACTCATGTGCAGATCGGCAACGTACTCGGCGAAGACGGCAAGATCCTGAAGTCCCGCTCGGGCACTCCGGTGAAGCTCATGGCGCTGCTGGACGAAGCCGTGGAACGCGCCCGCGCCGTGGTGGATGCGAGCCGCCCCGACCTCTCGGAGGACGAACGCGCCGTGACCGCCCGGCAGGTGGGGATCGGTGCCGTGAAGTACGCAGACCTCTCCGTGGGGCATGATACCGAGTATGTATTCGACTTCGACCGGATGCTGGCACTGAGCGGGAACACCGGCCCGTATGTGCAGTACGCCGCCGCCAGGATCCGCTCCATCCTGCGGAAGGCGGGGGAGGCTGTGTCCGTTGGCGGGGCTCCGTCGGGAGCTGAGCCGGGGACGGCGGTGGCCGGGCCCCTCGAAGGGGAGACGACGGCGGGAGCAAGGATCGCCGTCGTCGAACCCGCCGAGCGCGCCCTGGCGCTCCACCTGCTGGAGTACGGCGCCACGCTGCGGAGGGTCGGCGAGTTGCTGGAGCCGCACCGGCTGTGTGCGTACCTGTTCGAACTCTCGCAGCTCTTCACCTCGTTCTACGACCAGTGCCCCGTCCTGAAAGCGGACGAGTCCGTCCGCGAGTCGCGGCTCGCCCTGTGCACACTGGTCCTCCACAGGCTCACCGAGGGTCTGGACCTGCTAGGCATCGAGGCGCCCGAAAACATGTAGCGGTAGGTTGCCGGCACTGGCCCCATTCCCGCCGCCGCCCGGCGCCGGCGACGCTCTCTCACCCGCGGTTGTCCTTGCGCCGGGAAGTGAGAGAGCGTTTGGGTTGGGGCGGCGGGAAGTGAGAGAGCGTCCTAGCCGGCCAGGCCCGCGCCGAACTCCTCGACCTCGATCAGCGGTTTGATGACCGCTTCCACCTCGCCCTGGACGAAGTTGCGGCGGATCACGTTGTTGCCGAAGACGTTCCCGATCGCGCCCAGGACCATGGCCTGGTCCAGCGAGAGGTAGCGCCGGGCGATGGTTCCGGACTTGACGGCCACGGCATCGAAGAAGCCGCCGGCGCCGTATGCGCCGAGGTCGCGTTCGATCTTGACCAGGTTGTCGTACGCTTCGCGGGGCTCGTATTCCATCGCGAGGAACGCGGCGTGCGGAGTCACCACGCCGTCGCCCCAGGCCGGGGTCGGATTGCCGGCCGGGCGGCACCCGTCGAAGCCGGTGTCCACGCTGGTGCGTTCGACGTCGGACGGGTAGCCGTCGCTGCTCATGCCCAGCGCATCGACGCCCCACTCGGAGTAGCCGCCGTTCGGGTGGCTGGCCGGCGAGAAGCCCCAGTACCCGTACTTGGCGTCGTCCAGGCCGAACTCGCGCTGGGCACGGACGGTCAGCGGATGGTTGATGCCCCAGGCCTTCGGCGCCCAGCTGGACTCCGGAACGAACAGGTCCGGCATGAGGGACTCGAACATGTCCCCGCCCCAGCTCGGCACGATCCGCATGCCGCGGTACGTGTAGGCGCCCTCGAAGACGTCGATGCCCTGGTACGTCCGGGTCTGGCCCGCCGGCTTCTGCTCCTGCCACGACCAGTCGCAGCTGTCCGGGAAGACCCGCATGGTGGCGAAGTAGTGCGCCGGCGGCAGCTGGCCCAGGGCAATGCCGATGTAGGTGGCGATCCGCGGCTCGGAGTTGGTGACGTCGTAGTGGTTCATCGTGTAGTAGACGTCCGGGCCGCGGCCGAGGTAGTTGCCCTGGACCGTTTCCACCGGCGGTTTGACGTCGTAGAAGCCGCCGCGCAGCAGGCCGGCGGCAATGCCGGGCCGGGCGTCCTTGTTGTAGAAGATGCCGAAGTCCATCCTGCCCAGAATGGTGTTGGCCAGCCCGGCCACCTTCGGCTCTGCGTTGCGGACCACCATCAGGGCGGCAGCGAACCAGCCGTTGTCCACGCTGGACATGAACGGCGCCACGGGGTTCCCGTTCTCGGGCCAGACGGTGATGACTTCGCCGGTGGCTTCGTCGTACCAGTTGTAGAGCATGCCGCTGGGCTCGTGGTGCTTGAGGCCGGCCAGGGTGGTGAGGGTGCGGGTGAGCCGTTCCCGGCACTCGCTGGCGCTGATGATGTTCAGCTCCCGGGCCACCACGGTGCTCCACATGTAGCCGCCGATGTTGGTGGGCGAGGTGAAGCCGCTGCGCTTCGGCGCGGTGATGGACTCGCCGATGTAGTCGGCAGGCAGGCCGGTTGTGGAATCGGTCATGGCAACCAGCGATTTCCAGGTGTCCTGGGCCCAGCGCGTGATGACGTTGCGGTCCACCCCGCCCAGGTTCCGTGCGCGGGCAAAGTACGACGCCGGTTCCGCACCTGCCGCTGCGAAGCCGGGTTTCGCTGTGGCGGCGGCGAGTCCGGTGACGGCAAAGGCGGCCGCGCCGGCGAGGAGCTGGCGGCGGCTGGCGGTGGAGAATCCCGGGGTGGCATCGAAGCGCTGGTTCATGAGCTCAGTCCTGACTGGGTGGCGGCGGTGGCGGTTCCGGACCGCGGCGCGTGGGCGGCCAGGACGTGCGGCAGGCGCAGGCCGTGCCCGAACGGGAACAGGGGATCGGCGGTGTCTCCGGGGACATCCGAGCGCGAAGCACGCACGGCGTCCATGGACCGCGGGATATCGAAGGGAAGGCTGCCCTGCGGCTCGATGCGTCCGAACAGGGCGTCGAGGAGTGCCGTGTCCGAGACGCCGAAGGTACCCACCAGGGCCGAGGCGAACTCCGCCAGGGGCGTGAGGATGGCAGGCCGGTCCAGCCGCACGTCGATGATCAGCGGAACCTTCGCGGCCAGGGTGCGGAGCCGGGAAACCAGCCCCGGCGGGAAGTCCAGGCTCCCGGCGTGGAAGTGCTGCTCCAGGAACAGGTCGTCGCGGTGGTCCCAGGGGGAGTGCAGCCGGATCACGGCAACATCCGCCTGGTCCGGGTCCTGAACTACAGTGCCGAAACCGTCGAAACTCAGCGGGTCCATGCCCTCCACGTAGACGGCGGGTGAGCCGGTCAGCGGCAGTGCGGTCCCGCCGTCGTGCGTTCCGTTGGCCAGCACCGTGACGGACTGTGCCTGGGCGCGGTGGCCTTCACGCCGGAACTCGGCGTTGCCCACGGTTTCGGCCGCGGCGTCCTCGTCCACGAAGGGGTTGTCGAACAGGCCGAGCTGGAACTTGACCAGCAGCAGGCGGCGCGCGGATTCGTCCAGGCGCTCCTCGCTGACCAGCCCGTCCCGGACCAGGCCGAGGAGCAGTTCGGTGCATTCCTCGCCGCCGAACTGGTCCACGCCTGCGTTCAGGATCTTCAGCATCCGCTGGGGTGCGGTGAGCTCTTCGACGCCCCAGGCCCGGGCCGGCAGCACCTGGTCTCCGACGATGTTGTCGTTGACCAGCTCCCAGTCGCTGAGCACCACGCCGTCGTAGCCGAGCTTCTCGCGGAGCAGGCCGGTGATGATCTGTTTGTTGTAGCCGAAGCCGACTTCCTCCACCGGTTCGCCGTCCAGCTCGACGCCGATCGGCATGCCGTAGTACGGCATCATGGCGCTGGTCTTCTCCGCGATGGCGGCGCGGAACGGTGCCAGGTGTTCGTCGAAGCGGCCGCCGGGGTAGACCTGTTCGCGGCCGTAGGGAAAGTGGGCGTCCTCGCCGTCGCGCTGCGGCCCGCCGCCCGGGAAGTGCTTGGTGGTGCACGCGACGCTGTCCGGCCCCAGCTCGTCGCCCTGGAAGCCCTGGAGGTATTCAACGACATACTTCGAGCTGAGATCCGAGTCCTGCCCGAAGGTACCCGCCTGCCGGCACCAGCGCGGTTCGGTGGCCAGGTCAACGGTGGGGTGCAGCGCCGCGCGGATCCCGACGGCGGTGTACTCCTTGCGGGCGATCTCGGCGAAGCGGCGGATCAGGTCCGCACTGCCGACGGCGGCCAGTCCGATCGGCTCGGGCCACTGCGAAAAATGGGCCGCAGTGAACGAGACGCCGGAGTTCTCGATGAAGGCGTGGCGGGGGTCGGTGGAGATGGTCACCGGGATGCCGTGCGGGGTCTGCTCGGCAAGGGCCTGCAGGGCGTTGCTCCAGCGGGCCGCCTCGCGGGCGGTGCCCAGCGCGTGGATGTTGAAGTGGTTCATGAACTTGCCCAGGATCACGGTGCTGGTGGGCGACTTGCTGATGTTGCCGGGTGTCTCGAGCAGGGTGCCGTCCGGGCCGGTTTCGATGACCGTGTGGAACATCAGCCCGGCCTTTTCCTCGAGGCTGAGGCGGCCCACGAGGTCGGCGGCGCGTTCGTGCGGGCTGAGGTCCGGGTTTTCGAAGGGATCCATGATCCCGTTGCCGTTGAGGTCCCGGTAGGGGGTGCCGCCGTCAGCCACGGAGGTGACGGGGCGCGGGCTGGTATGGGTGTGTGAAGTCATGGGTGCTCTCTTGCGTCAGGTGAAGTCTGGAAGGGCAGGGGAGAAGGCGGCTCTATTTGATGCCGGTGGCTGCGACGCCCTGGATGAAGTAGCGCTGCAGGGAGACGAACAGCAGGATGATGGGCGTGATCACCAGGACCGATCCGGCGAGGAGCAGGCCGTAGTCGGTGGCGTTCTGGCCGGTGGAATACAGGGACAGGGCCACCGGCAGGGTGTACATGTCCTCGGTCTGCGCCACCACCAGCGGCCACAGGAAGTTGTTCCATGACCCGAGGAAGGTCAGGATGCCGAGGGTGGCCAGCGGCGGCCCGCACAGAGGCATAACGATCCGCAGGAACGTGCGGAGTTCGCCGGCGCCGTCGATCCGGGCCGCTTCGATCAGGGAGTCCGGGATGCCCATGATGAACTGGCGCATCAGGAACACGCCCATCGGGGCGGCCAGGAACGGCAGGATCAGGGCCGGGTAGGTGCTGACCAGGCCCAGCTTGCTCACCATCACGAACAGCGGCACGAACGTGACCACACCCGGGACCATCAGCATGACCATGACCAGCAGGAAGAGGAAGCGCTTGCCCGGGAAATCCATCTTGGCCAGCGCGTAGCCCACCATGGAGCAGAACAGCAGGTTGCCGAGGACAGTGAACACGGCCACCACCACGCTGTTCAGGAAAAACGTGCCGATGTGCAGCTCGTTGAACCAGACCAGGAAGTTGTCCAGCGTGGGCTGCTCCGGCCACCAGGTGATGGGCCGGCGGAGGAGCTCGCCCTGGGTCTTGAACGCGCCGAGGAACATCCAGGCAAACGGCAGGAGAGTCGCGGAAACGGCCACCACCAGGACAGCGTAGGTCAGCGTGCGGCGCGCCGGCGCGCGGCGGCTGGACCGCCGTCGTGCGTTGCGCTGTTGAGGGGAACCACCGGTGGTTCCGGCCGGGACCGCTCCGCGTACGACGGCGGCGGGTTCCGCTCCGTTGGACGCTGCGGCGGGTGCCGGAGCCGCCGGAAGCGGCGCTGAAGTTTCGGGGATCGTCATGGGGATCGGTCCTCAGTCCTTGGATCGCAGGGCTCGGAATTGGAGCAGGCTCAACAGGGCGATGGCCACGAAGAGCACATAGCTGGCCGCGGAGGCCAGGCCGTATTTGCCGAACCCGAACTGGTTGTACGTGAAGTAGCTGACTGACAGGGTCGAATCCAGCGGGCCGCCCTTGGTCATGACGAACGGTTCTTCGAAGAACTGCAGGAAGCCGACCGAGAGCAGCACAGTTCCCAGCAGGAGCGTGGGGCGCAGCATGGGCAGGGTGATCCGCATGAACCGCTGCCAGGCGTTGGCGCCGTCCACTTCGGCGGCCTCGAGGATGTCGCCCGGAACAGCCTGCAGCCCGGCCAGGAAGATGATCATGAGCGTGCCCAGGTTCCGCCAGACGGCCAGCAGGATCAGGGCCGGCATGGACCAGGTGGTGCTGTTGAGCCAGTCCGGGCCGGCGATTCCCACCCAGCCGAGGATGACGTTCAGGAGCCCGTCAGGCTGCAGGATGAACCGCCACACCACGGCCACGGCCACGATGCTGGTGACCACAGGGGTGTAAAAACCCACGCGGAAGGCGGTGCGGAAACGCGTGATGCCGTTGTTGAGGGCTACCGCAAGCGCGAGGGCAAGGACCGTGGTGAGCGGGATGCCGACCACTACGAAATAGGCCGTGTTCAACACGGAGTGGAGGAACTGCGGGTTCCGGAAAAGCGCGGCGTACTGGTCAATCCCGACGAATCCGACCGCCAGGGGGTTCTCGATGTCGCGGCTGGTGAAGTCGGTGAATGACATCAGGAACGACGACACCAGCGGTCCCAGCATGAACACGGAGAAGATGAGGACGAAAGGCAGCGCGAACAGCCACGCCGTCAGCGCGTTCCTGCGCCGCCGCGTCTGCCCTGCGCGCACGTTGGCGCGGGCCGGAGGCCTGCCGGCACTTTTGGTGCCGGCAGGCGGTTTGGTGCCGGCAGGCGGCGCGTTGGTGGTGGCCACTGTTACTTCCCGGTGCCGATCGAATCTGCGGCCTGCTGCAGGGACTTCAGCGCCTCAGCGGGGTCCTTGCCGGCCTTGACGATCTGTTCGATTTCGCTGTCAGCGGCCGCGGCAACCTGGGTCCAGGTGGTGACGGCCGGCGGGTTGTTGGTGGTCTTGAGCTGGTCGCCGAAGACGGAGAGCTTGCTGTCTCCCGCCAGGGACTGGTCCTTCCAGGCACTCTGCTGCGAGGGGAGGTCGCCGGTGGCCTTGTACCACTTGAGCTGGACCTCGGGCTTGGACAGCCACTGCAGGAGCTTCCAGGAAGCGTCGCGGTTCTGGGACTTCTTGAACACCACCATGTTGGAACCGCCGACGAAGGACGTTGAGGTCTTCTCCTTGGGCATGGGGGCAACCTTGTACTTGTCCTCAAAACCTGCGCCGCCGGCCTTGTTGAGCAGGCCGACGTGCCACGGGCCGCTGATCATCATGGGGGCGGAACCGTCCACGAAGGATGCTTCGGCAGTGGTGCCGGTGGACACGGCCTTGGACGCGAGCCCGTCGGCGAAGAAGCTGGAGTAGTACTTCAGCGCCTCTGCCGCTTCCGGGGTGTCGAGGGTCCACTTGGTGCCGTCGTCGTTCATCAGCTTCGCGCCGTTGGACCACTGGAAGGGGAGGGTGTCCAGGTACGAACCGGCGACGCCGGCGGGCAGCTGGACCCCGTATTTTGCCCCGGCCTTCTCCTGGAGACCCTTGGCGAGGGCTTTGAAGTCATCCCAGGTTTCGGGCGCCTTGGTGATGCCGGCCTTCTCCGCGAGGTCGCTGCGGTAGTAGACCACACGGGTGTCGACGTACCACGGGACGCCGTAGGTGGTGCCTTCGACTTCGGTTGACTTCACCGAGCCGGGGAAGAAGTCGCTGGTGCTGATCTCCTGGGGCGTGGCATCGAAGGAATTGGCGAAATCGCCCATCCAGGTGGTGCCCATCTGGGCGACGTCCGGGGTGGTGCCGCCGGCGATGGCGGTCTGGTACTTGCTGAGCGCGGCGTCCCACGGGATGGCCGTGACGTTGACCTTGACGCCGGGGTTTTCGGCTTCGAATTCCTTGAGCAGCGCCGGAAGGGCTTCGCCTTCGCTGCCCTGGGCCCACAGCGTGATGGTGCCGGATGCCGGGCCCGAGGCAACGGGCTTGGCCGACGACGCGGCGGACGAACCTGCGGAGTCCCGGCCGCAGCCGGTGAGCAGCAGTGCGGCAGCGAGGCCGACGGCGGCTGCCTTCTTGGCGTTCGGATGGATCATCATTGTTCCTTTCATCGGTCCCGCAGGCGCGGCCGGCTTCGGCTTGGCTTCGGGCTCATGCCTGGGCCGGTGCTTCGGCTGGTGCGTAGCGGGGCGGGGCCGGTGAGGGCACCGTTCTGCAAAAGTATCTAAGCGCTTTGATTTATCGCTCGAACCAATCTAAGCGCATTGAATGTGATCTTGGCAACAGGTAGCCGGAAGAAAGTTGTTGCGCGGGGAGTGGGTGCGCGGGCGCGGCGGGGTGCTCCGGCGGCGCGAGGGAGGCGCGACGGAGGAGCGGCGGAGGGGTTCCGGAGTGGCTGCCGACGGGGTGCGCGGGTTCGGGCTGTGTGGGTCCTGGCGCACGGTGCGCTTCGAAGCTCAAGTGGGGGAGCGCGAAGGCGAGGAGTGCCGCGCGGGCAGTCCCGCCGTCGTCGGGCGCTTCTGTTGTTTGCGGCGGCGGGCTTAGCCCGGCTGGCAGCCGCAGCTTTCACGTAGCACGACGCGCACGGGAAGCCGGAGGTTCACGGCAGGCTTGTCGGGATGGTCCAGCCGGTCCAGGAGCAGTTCCACCATAGTGCGTCCCATTTGTTCCATGGGCTGGCGCACGGTGGTAAGCGACGGCTTGATGACCCGCCCGGCAGCGATTCCGTCGAAGCCCGTCACGGCAACGTCCTGGGGAATCCCGACACCGGCGGCGGTCAGGGCGTCCATCACCACCAGCGCGTCCTGATCGGTGGCGCATACAAAGGCCTCGGGCAATGAGCCCTGCCGAAGGATGTCGGCGACGACTTCCGTCAGGGATTGTTCGCTGCCGCACGGGTATTTCGGCTCGCGCGTTGCCGGCAGTCCCGCATCGTGAAGTGCCGCCCGGAAACCTTCGAGCCGTTGCTCATTGTCCGAGGACGGCATGCCGCCAAGGAACAGCAGATCCGAGAGTCCGTGCGCGGAGATGAGGTGTTCGGTGATGGCCCGCACGCCGGAAATGTTGTCCACGGTGACGTGGTCCAACGCGCGGTTGTTCACGTTCTCGGACACTTCCACCACGGGGATGCGGCGGGCGATCCGGGCAAGGGCTTCGCTCGGGACGGAACGCGGAAACACGGCCAGCCCGTCGACGCGGCCGGCAATGTCCGACAGCACGGCCTCGTTGTTTTCCGGGTTTCCGCCGCCAACGAGCAGCGCCTGCCCCCGGCGCCAGCACTCGAGCTCAACGCCACGCTGGACCTCGTCCACGTACAGCGGAAACAGCCGGAGATCCTCGTTCCGGCGCTCAAGGTCGGCGGCCGCGGGGTTCTCGGGGTTTTCGGTGTTTTCGGGGGCCGGGCCGTCGCCGCGGATGCCGTCGGCCGGGTCCAGCAGGTAGTCGTAGGCAAATAGACCCAGGGCGCCCGTACGGCCCCTTGCCAGGCCGCGCGCGCTGGCGCTGGGGACGTAACCCAGTTCTTCCGCGGCAGCGAGGACAAGTTCGCGCGTGGACGCCTTCACTTTGTCGGGCTGCCGGAAGGTGAACGAAACGGTCGCGATGGAGACGCCCGCCCGCTCTGCGACGTGATAAACCGTGGGACCTTTTGCCATTGTCGGCCTCCTTCTCCCACGAGTCTATGCGCTTAGCATTCCCCTGTGGAGTGCATGGCGGTTCCAACGCCCTCTCAGGTCCTGCCTGCTTTTGGGGAACGCTCTCTCCCTTCTTGCGGGTTTTGGGGAAACGCTCGCTCCCTGTGTCCCCGACGTCGACGCCGCGGCCCGCCAGGGCGTGGAGGAGGTCAGAACGTGCCGGGCGGGGCATTGGGGTCTTCGAGGTGCGGGAGGTGAGAGCGCGTTCGGGGAGGAGCGCCGGGAGGTGAGAGAGCGTTTGGGGAGGGGTGCCGGGAGGTGAGAGAGCGTTTGGGGAGGGGTGCCGGGAGGTGAGAGAGCGTTTGGGAAGGGGGCACAGTTGTGACGCTTGACACGTGTTAGGTCCTTGATCTACAGTTCCTAACACGTGTTAGGAAGGAAATTGACATGACCGGAGCCACAAACGGGCACCTGCGGGAAATCACCCGCCGTACCGCCCTTGGTGCCCTCGGCGCGGGAATCATCGGAGCAACCGTGGCGTCGTGGCCGCGGCTCTCCGGGACCGACATTCCGGGCCGCGGGGACAACAGCCTCAGCATCGCCATCATGGGCACCGCCGCGGACGCCGCCGCCCGCCAGCGCGCCATCGACGCCTTCACCCGACTCCACCCGGAGATCAAGGTCAAGGTCCAGGCCATCCAGGCCGTCGACTGGAAGGACTTCTTCACCAAGATCCTCACCATGGTGGCCGCAGGCACACCGCCGGACGTGGTCTACGTGGCCACCGAAGGCGCCCAGCTGTTCGCGGAAAAGCTCGCCCACCCGCTCGACGAATACGTGCGCCGCGACGCCGCGGACATGCGGGAGTTCTTCGAGGACGTCCACCCCAGCCTGGTGGAGGCCTTCATGTACAAGGGCAGCCTGTACCAGCTCCCCATGGACTGGAACGCCGCCAACATGTACTACAACACCACCGCATTCGCGCAGGCCGGTCTGGACCGCCCGGCGGATGACTGGACCCACCTGGACTTCCGCAACAGCCTGGCCGCCATGCGCAAGGCCCGCCCCTCGGACTTCACCCCGTACTACTGGACCAACCGGCTCTTCGGCGGTGTGGTGCCCTGGCTTTACGCCAACGACACCAGCTTCCTGAAGGAAACCCGGTCCTCCGGCGGGGAATGGCTTTGGGACGGCTTCTACGCCAACGATCCCTCCCGCAGCCTCCGTTCCGGCGGCTACCAGTGGCTGGAGCCGAACGCCAACGACGACCGCGTCTTCGAGTCCTTCGACTACCTCCGCGGCCTGGTCAAGGACGGGCTCGGCGTCCGCCCGGAGGAAGGCGGCGGCAGCTCCCTGGTCGGGCTGTTCGCCTCCAACCGCATCGGTACGACGCCGGCCGGCGGCTATTGGGTGCAGGGCCTCCACGAAGCCGGCATGGGCGAAAACGATTTCGACGTCCAGTTCTTCCCGCGCTGGAAGACCCAGCGCCACCAGTTCGGCACCGCCGGCTACGCGATCATGAAGACCGCCAAGGACAAGGACGCCGCCTGGGAATGGATCAAGTTCAGCTCCAGCCGCGAGGCCATGGAACTGATCTTCCCCAACCCGATTACGACGCCGGCGCGCCGCTCCATGGTCAACGAGAAGCTCTACGCCGGCAAGGGACCCGCCAACTGGAAGGTCTTCTACGACACCCTGGACAGGTTCCCCACCACCGGGCCCATCCCGGCCCCACCGCAGCAGGCCGCCGTCGAAACGGCCCTGATGAAGAACGTTTCGCTGGCTGTCAGCGGCGACGAGCGCCAGCTCAAGCAGGCCCTCGCCTCCATGCAGCGCGACCTTGAACTGGCCCTGAGGAGGCAGTCATGAGCACCACCACCCCGCCGCGGGAGCGGCCGAGGCAGGCGGCCGGGCAGGCCGAGCCGGCCCAGCACCAACCCACCGCCAAGTCACGGCACAGCCAGCGCTGGCTGGCCTGGATTTTCCTGGCCCCCACCATCCTCGGCATGGGCCTGTTCACCCTGATCCCGATCGTGGCCTCCGTGGTCCTTGCTTTCTTCCGCTGGGACATCATTTCCGCGCCGACGTTCGTGGGCTTCGACAACTTCTCCGAAGTGGTCCAGGACCCCACCGTCCGGGTCTCCTTCCTGAACACCATCGTGTTCGTGGTGGTGGCGGTGGCATTCCAGCTGGGGCTCGCCCTGGCGCTGGCCATCATGGTGCAGGAGAAGATGCCGGCCTGGCTGCGGGTGTTCTTCCGCTCGGCCTTCTTCTTCCCGCTGATCCTGTCCGCGGCCTCGGTATCCATCTTCATGCGCTACCTCTTCAACGAACAGTTCGGCGTGGTCAACTGGTTCCTGTCGCTGGCGGGCATCCCCGCGGTGCCCTGGCTGACCACCCCCGGCGGATCTGCCGCCGTCGTGATCCTTGTCTACGTGTGGCAGAACTTCGGGTTCTCCTTCCTGCTGTTCATCGGCGGTCTGGCCTCCATTCCCGTGGAGACATACGAAGCGGCATCGATCGACGGCGCCACCGGCTGGCGCAAGCACCTCCACGTCACGCTTCCCCTGCTGAGCCCCACCACCCTCGTGGCCTCGGTGATGGCGATCATCAGCGCGCTGCAGGTGTTCGACCAGCCCTACGTGCTGACCCGCGGCGGCCCCGGCGACTCCACGCGCACCGCCGTGATGGTCATCTTTGAATCGGCCTTCCAGCGACTCGAGTTTGGTCAGGCGTCCGCCATCGGCGTGCTTCTCACCCTGATCATCATGGCCATCACGGCCGCGCAGTTCCGGCTCAGCAAACGATTCGTCTTCTACCAGTAAGGCCAGCCATGACAACCACAACAGACCACGGCCTGGCTGGGCATTCCCCCCGGCTCTCCGAAGGCCTCCCCGTAACGACTCCCAGGCGGCGCAGGTTCAGCTGGACCTTCGCCCTCCGCGTGGGCCTTCTGCTGATCGCGGCAGCCCTGACGCTGGGCCCGGTGCTCTGGACCCTGTCCACCTCGCTGCGGTCGCCGTCGGAATCCTTCAAGCTGCCGCCGTCGTTCTTCCCGTGGAACCCGGACTTCACGTCCTACGGTGAAGTATTCCAGCAGCTGAATATCTTCCTCCTCGTCCTCAACAGCGCCCTGGTGACCGGGCTGATCGCGGTTGGCCAGATGGTGTCCGCGGCGATGGCGGGCTATGCGTTCGCGCACCTGAAGTTCCGCGGCCGCGGCGCACTCTTCTCGATCGTGCTGGCCACCATGATGGTGCCGGTCCAGGTCACGATCGTGCCCGTGTTCATGCTGATCCGCGGCATGGGCCTCTCGGACACGCTGCTGGCGCTGATCCTCCCGGCCATTCCGACGGCGTTCGGCACCTTCCTGATGCGCCAGTACTTCATGGGGCTCCCCGCCGAACTGGCCGAGGCCGCCTCGATCGACGGCGCCTCGCCCTGGCGGACGTTCCGTTCCGTATATGCACCGCTGGCGATGCCCGGCATGGCGATCGTGGGAATCCTCGCCTTCAACTTCCATTGGAACGAGTTCTTCCGCCCGCTCATCCTGACCATCTCCGAACAAAACTTCACACTTCCACTGGGACTCGTCTCGCTTCAGGGCAACCTGGGAACCGGCAGCATCTCAGTAGTTCTTGCAGGCGTGGTCCTGTCCATGATTCCGGCGCTGGTGGTCTTTATGTTCGGCCAGCGCGCACTCCAGGACGGCCTCACGGCCGGCACCGGAAAATAACCTCCCCACCGAAAGGCCCCGCCATGCCCTCCCCGGACCTCGCCGCCATGCGCTTCGACGACGTCGCCGCCGCCCACCCAGACCCCGCCTTCCCGCGGTTCCACCCGCGTCCCGCACAGGGCTGGATCAACGATCCCAACGGCATCAGCTACCTCAACGGCCGCTACCACGTGTTCTTCCAGTACAACCCGGACTCCGCCCGGCACCACAAGATCGCCTGGGGCCACGTGAGCTCCGCCGACCTGGTGCGCTGGGAGGAACACCCGGTGGCACTGCGCCCGCAGCACGGCGGGCCGGATGAGTACGGCTGCTGGACCGGTGTGGTGACGGACGACGGCGGTGTCCCCACCGCCGCTTACTCGGGCGTCCGCGGCGACGGCGGCCACTCGCAGGTGGTCATTGCCCGCGGCTCGGAGGATCTGGTCCATTGGGAGCAGACCTGCCATGTTGCCGCCTCGATGCCCGCCGACGGACAGGTCACCGCTGTCCGCGACCCGTTCATCTTCCGGTTCAACGGCAAGCGCTACGCCATGCAGGGCGCCGGCCTCGCCAACGGGCACGCCGCACTGCTCCTGTACACGGTGGACGACATGTCCGACTGGAAGTACCAGGGCATCTGGCTGACCTCGGAGAACCCGGTGGCCGCCGAATCCACGCCTGCCGAAATCTGGGAATGCCCGCAGCTGGTGCGGGTTCCGGATGCGTCCGGCGCCTCTTCCGGCGGCGCAGGGGACTCCGGCGATTCCGGAACCTGGCTGATGATGTTCTCGCTCTGGCTTTCGGGGGACGCGCACGAACACGCCAACGGTGTGGGCCACCTGGTCGGTTCGCTGACCGAGGACCCGGCGACCGGATTGCCGGTGTTCACGCCGCGCGGCGGCGGAAAGTCCGACCTCGGGCGCGACTTCTACGCACCCCAGATCGTGGCGCTCGAAGACCGGGCGCTCCTGTGGGGCTGGGCCAACGAGGGACCTGGCCGCGACGGCCGCCGTGGCCGCAGCCAGGACGAAATCGACGCCGCCGGCTGGGCCGGAGTCCTGACTTTCCCGCGTGAGCTCTCCGTGGTGGATGGCACCCTGGCCGTGGGCCCCGCCCCGGAGATCGATGCCTACCGCGGAACGCTGACGGCCAGCCAGGCTGCAGGGTCCGTTGTGCTGCCTGCTTTTGCCGAGGCCCTGGTGACCGGCGGGGCTCGTCCGGGCAGCGGGGACGCTTCCGGCGGCAGCGGGGACTCCGCCGTCGAACTGCTGCTCGTGGGGGACTCCAGCCGGCAGACAGTGTTCAGCGGAACCATCGCTCCGGGGGAGCAACTGCGGGTCTTCGTGGATGCCTCCCTGGTGGAGGTCTACCGGGCCGGTTCCGTGGCCACGACGCTGCGGGCCTACCCGGCTGCGGGGGAGCAGTGGCAGCTGCAGCTTCCGTCCGGGGCCACGGCGGACGTCTGGGAACTGAAGCAGCCCTCGTAGCGACTGGTGTTGCGGCCCGGCCGGCTAAACCGGCCGGGACTCAGCGCCCGGCCGGGACGGGGCCGGTGGAATCCCGGACCACAAGGCGGCAGGGGACCATAGTCTCGGAGCTTGACGCGGGCTCAGTGCCGGTAGCGGAACCGCCGCCGGCGCTGGCGCCCGTGCCGCCGTCGTCGTTCTTTCCGTTCGGAACCGCTTCCACCTCGGCGAGCAGCGCCGTCATGGCAGCCTCACCCATTTCCCGCAGCGGAAGGGCCATGGTGCTGAGCGCCGGGACCATCGCCTTGGCGACGCGGAATTCGTCGTCGTAGCCCATAACGGACACGTCCTCCGGAACGTTGAGCCCCAGCCGGTAGCAGGCCAGCACGACGCCGATGGCAAGGCGGTCGTTGGCACAGAGGATCGCGGTGGGACGCGCGAGTGGTTCCACCCCGTCGAGGAGCTTCATGGCGCCGTGGAATCCGGCGTCGATATCCCAGCCCACCTGGATGACCCGGTCCTCATTGACGGGCATGCCCGCGAGCTTGAAAGCATCGCGGTAGCCGTCGATCCGCCGCGGCGCCGCAGGAGTCAGGGAGTCGCCGGCGAGGAAGGCGATGTCCCGGTGGCCGAGCGACATGACATGCTCGGCGGCTTCGCGTCCGCCGCGGACCTCGTCGGGAATCACGGACGGAAGCCCGGCCTCGGGGCGGTCGTCGAAGCAGTTGGCCAGGATGGACGGGACCCGGGCCATGTTCGGGGGCACGTGCAGCGGACGCAGGCCCACCGTCACATACATCAACCCGTCCACCTGCCGGTCCAGCAGGGTTTCCACAGCGCTTTCGTCCCGGGACTCGTCCAGTTCCGTGTCCATCACCACGGTGACAAAGCCGTGCGACCGTGCCACCGCGTCCGCACCGGCGATGATGTTGCCGTCGAACGGGCTGGTGACCACCTGGTCCGACACGATGCCGATGATGCGCGACTGCTGGTTGCGCAGGCTCAAGGCGATTTTGTTCGGCGAGTAGTTGAGGGCGGCGGCCGCTTCCCGGATGCGCTGCTGGCTTTCGAGGGCAACGTTGCCGTCGCCGCGGCCGTTGAGCACGAGCGACACAGCGCTGCGCGAGACACCCGCCAGCTTGGCGACGTCCAGCGCGGTGGCCTTGCGGTTCATGGGCTGATCCTCCGGGTGGGAAACACTGCTTTGCTGCAGTTTACCTAACTCGTGTGAGCTGATGTGCGGCTTGGGATCCTCTCTCACTTCCTGCGGGGTCTGGGGCAACGCTCTCTCACTGGGTTGAAGGAAGTGAGAGAGGGTGCGGGGTGGGGCGGCAGGAAGTGAGAGAGGGTGCGGGGTTGGTGGCAGACTGGATTGGTGACTTCCGAGAACCCGCTGGACCCGCTCAACACCTACGCCGCCGCCGAGGATGCCCCCCTTTCCGAAGGTGATCCCACCGGCGCCGCCACAGATCCCGAAGCTACCGGCACCCCCGCCGAATCATCAGCAGGCATCCTGACTGCCGTCAAATCAGCCCGGATCGCCGTCAAAACCCTGCTCGACGGCGGCGTGCGGTACGTGGTGGTCTCGCCCGGATCGCGGTCGGCACCCATGGCCTACGCGCTCGCCGAGGCCGACGCCGCCGGCCGGGTGGAACTCCTGGTCCGGATCGACGAACGTTCGGCCGGGTTCACCGGACTGGGCCTGGCCCTGTCCACGGGAGCGCCGGTTGCCGTGCTCACGACGTCGGGCACCGCCGTCGGGAATCTCATGCCGGCCGTGATGGAAGCCAACCACGCCGCCGTTCCGCTGGTGGTGCTCTCCGCCGACCGGCCCGACGAACTGCGGGGGACCGGCGCCAACCAGACCACTGACCAGCTCGACCTCTTCGGCGAACACGTCCGGTTCGCCGTCGACGTCCCCGCCGGCACCGACCCGCAGCGCGCGGTGGAGACCGCCCTCAGCGCGGCCACGGGAGCCTTCGAGGACACGCCGCCCGGGCCCGTGCAGCTGAACCTGGCCTTCCGCGATCCGCTGGTCCCGGCCGCCGGCGACCACCTGCCGGAGGCAGCCGGGCCGGGAATCTGGCAGATCGGCCGCGGCCCGGAGCCGCTCACCCTCACGCCCGCCCCCGCCGGGCTGCAGGAACGGCGCACCGTGGTGCTCGCAGGGCACGACGCCGGGCCGGTCGCCGAAGCCTTCGCCCGCGCGCACGGCCTGCCGCTGCTCGCCGAACCGTCCTCCAACTCGCGCTTCGGCCCCAACGCCGTGGGCCCCTACCGGCTCCTGCTGGAGCACTTCGGCCCGGACTCCGCGCAGCCGATCGAGCGCGTCGTCCTGTTCGGCCGGCCCACCTTGTCGCGGCCCGTGGCGCAGTTGCTGGCCCGTGCCGACGTCCCCTCGGCCCTCTACCAGCCCGTTCCCGTGGCCTGGTACGAGCCGGGCCGCCGCACCGAGCTGCCCCTGGACAATCTCAGCGACCTCGCCGATTTCTCCGGCCGGGGCTCAGCGGCGTGGCTGGACGCGTGGCTCCTGGCCGGTGCTGCCGCCCAGCATGCGCTCGACCAGGTGCTGTCCGGGGAAACCGCAGCGTCCGGCCCCTCGGTGGGCGCCCTGGTGTGGCAGCACGCGCGCGGGCAGCTCATGCTGGGCTCCTCCAACGGCATCCGCGACGTGGACCTCGCCGGCCAGCCCGCGCCCGGACCGCAGGCCACCGTCTTCGCCAACCGCGGCCTCGCAGGGATCGACGGCACCATCTCCACCGCCACGGGCATCGCGTGGGGCGGCCGGCAGGAAACCACCCTGCTCGTAGGCGACGTCACCTTCCTGCACGACGCCGGCGGGCTCCTCCTGGGCTTCGCCGAGAACGATCCCCTGCTGCGCATCGTGGTCCTCAACGACGCGGGCGGGGCCATCTTCAATCTCCTGGAACACGGCGCCGTGCAGGAGTCCGGAACGTACGGGAACGCCGTCGAACGGCTCTTCGGCACCCCGCACAGCGTGAACATCGCGGCACTCGCCGCAGCGTACGGCGTCGAACATTGCTCGGTAAGTACGACGGCGGCACTCGCCGAGGCGCTTTCCGCACCGCGGCAGGGCCGCAGCATCATTGAGGTCCGCACGGACCGCACGGGCCTTCGGGAGCTGCACGGCCGGATCAAGGCGGCAGTGGGAGACGCGGTCCGGGGCGTGCTGGCGCCGTAGTCCGCGATACGCAAAAGGTCTCATGACGCGCAGATGTCCCGGCGCACCCCGAATAACCCGTGCGCAGGGACATTTGCGCGTCGAAAAAAGGCTGCGGGCGTTGTCCACATACGAGCCCAGTCTCCTCGTTTCTGCGGCTTGGTCCTGACAGCTTGAATGCATGCCGGATCTCCCAAACCTCCTCCTTGCCCGAGACTGCGGGCTGCATGCGCTCACTGCCAAGGACCTCTCGAAGCAGGTGAACTCCGGTGCCCTGGTGAGGATCCGGCACGGTGTGTACGCGGACGGGCCGGCCTGGCGGGAACTGAAGGACTGGCAAAAGTACCGGCTGCAGATCCAAGCTGCCGCGGAAATGTTCCAGAAGCCAACCATCTTTGCCAGGCATTCGGCGGCAAACGTGTGGGGAGTACCTACCATCGGCGTCCGCCATCCGGTTCAAGCCCTGGCCCTGACGAACGACGGCGGGAGGTCGCGGGCGGGGGTCAGGCGCCACTTCGCGGCCCCGTCAGGTTTGGAAGTAGTCCGGCGCGACGGGTTGCTGGTCACGTCCCGGGTCCGCACCGTGCTGGACCTGGCTGCGTTCACGCCGTTCGCGGAGGCTGTTGTCCCGCTGGACCATGTACTGGGGCCGGGCGCTGTACTTCGGCCGGGGACTGCCGCGCAGCCGTCCGCCTTGAGTAAGGACGACCTCAGGGCGGGCATCGGATCAATCTATAGCGCGGCCAGACAGCGCAAGATCCACGCCGCGCTCGACTTCGCAAATGCCCTCTCCGGTTCCGCAGGGGAGTCCTACAGCCGCTCGCTCCTTCACGTTGCAGGGTTCGATGCTCCGGTCCTCCAGCAGGCATTCAGGGATGGCCAGGGTTTGATTGGCTACTCCGACTTCTGCTGGAAGCGGGCCAGGGTGGTTGGTGAGTTTGACGGCGAGGAGAAGTACCTCAAACCGGAGTACCTCAAGGGGCGCACACCGTCCCAGGCCGTCGTCGAAGAAAAATACCGCGAGGACCGGATCCGGGCCCTCGGGTTCACGGTGGTCCGGTGGGTGTGGGCCGACCTGATGCAGCCGGGCCGGCTGGAACGGAAGCTGGCGGCGGGCGGGGTGCCCCGCCGTCGTGCGCGTTCTGCCATTCTCGACGCGCAAAATGTCCCGTGACGCGCAAATGCCTTGGCGCACCCGGAATACCAGGTGCGCCAAGGCATTTGCGCGTCGAAATGCGCGGGCCGGACCCCTACTTCGAGATGTCGATGTGCGTCGGGTCCAGCACGCGCTTCAGGAATTCCTTGGTGCGGGACTGCGTGGGGGCGCTGATGACCTGCTCGGCCACGCCTTCCTCCACCACAACGCCGCCGTCCATGAACACCACGCGGTCGGCCACTTCGCGGGCGAAGCCCATCTCGTGGGTCACCACCAGCATGGTCATGCCCTCCTTGGCCAGGTTCCGCATGACGGACAGGACGTCGCCCACCGTCTCCGGGTCCAGGGCCGAGGTGGGCTCATCGAACAGCATGAGCTCGGGGTCCATGCTGAGCGCGCGGGCAATGGCCACACGCTGCTGCTGGCCGCCGGAGAGCTGGTCCGGGAAGCGGTCGGCCAGGTGTCCCAGGCCAACGCGTTCCAGGTTGGCCTGGGCCACCTTGTCCGCTTCCGCCTGACCGCGCTTGAGCACCTTCGTCTGGGCGATGGTGCAGTTCTGCAGTGCGTTCAGGTGCGGGAACAGGTTGAACTGCTGGAACACCATGCCCACCTTGCGGCGCATCTTGTCGATGTCCACGTCCGGGTCGGTGGCCTCGAAACCGCCGACGTGGATGGTGCCCTCGTTGGGCTTCTCGAGGAGGTTGACGCAGCGCAGGAGGGTGGACTTGCCGGAGCCGGACGGGCCGATCAGGCAGACAACCTCGCCGGGGGCAACGTCCAGGCTGATGCCCTTGAGGACTTCGTTGGTGCCGTAGGACTTGCGGAGGTCCTTGAGGGAAACTCCGGCGGCATGCACGGCGGAACCGCGGGTGCCGGCTGTGTCTGAGGGATGTACGACGTCGTTCATGACTGTCCTGCCTATCGCTTCGTCCGCGCGGAGCGGCTTTCGAACTTCCGGGCCAAGAGGCTCAGCGGGATGGTGATCACCAGGTAGAAGGCGCCGGCCACGAGGAGCGGGGTGAGCCCTGCGCCCAGGCTGGAGATGCCGTCGCGGCCGAACTTGGTGAGCTCGTACTGGGAAGCGGTGAGGCCCAGTACGTAGATCAGCGAGGAGTCCTTGGTCAGGAGGATGACCTCGTTGGTTAGCGGCGGCAGCACGATTCGGAATGCCTGCGGGATCACGATGGATACCATGGCCCGCCACTGCGGCATGCCCAGCGAGCGGGCGGCTTCGAGCTGACCCTTGGGCACGGCCTGCAGGCCGGCGCGGAGCGTTTCTGCGATGTAGGCCGCGGCCACCATGCCCAGCGAAATCATCACCACGACGGTCACGTTCCACTGCACGCCGAACGCGAGCGGAACACCGTAGCCGAAGGCGATGAACACGAGCAGGGCGGGGATGCCGCGGAAGAACTCGATGTAGCCGGTGGCGATCCAGCGGTAGAGCGGGAAGCTGGAGAGCTTCATGAGCGCCAGCAGCAGTCCGCCGGACAGGCCCACGATGAAGCCCAGGGCCGTGTAGATCAGGGTGTTCTTGAGGCCCGACAGGAAGATGTCCGGAAACATCGGGCCGATCTTGCCGAAGTTGAAGACGCTGGTGCCGATGGTCTTCCAGTCCGTGGCCAGAATCAGCGCGGCCACAGCCACAACGAAGATTCCGGCCTGGACGTACAGGCTGACTTTGGCTCGTTGACGTGCGGTCATTGCCATGGTGTTCTCACATTCGTTTTGCGCAGATGAGGCCCCGTACGGACTGTCGTCCAGCGGTACGGGGCCTCAACTGAGTCGGTCTCAGGCCGGGGTGCTACTTGGCGGCTTCGCCGAACCAGGTGGTCTCGTACTTCTTCAGGGAGCCGTCATCGGTCAGGCGCTTGAGCGTGGAGTTGACCTGGTCAGCCATGGCGGTGTTGCCCTTTTTGATGGAGATGCCCAGCTTCTCGCCCGTGGCGTAGTTCTCCACGCGCTTGTACTTGGCGTCGTCCTTGATGGCGTAGGCCAGGACGGACTGGTTGCCCAGGGCGGCGTCGATGGTGCCCGCCTGGAGGGCCTGGACCAGGAGCCCGGAATCTTCGAACTGCTGCGCGTCGATGCCCTTTTCCTGGGCGTACTTGGCGCCGGTGGTGGCCTGCTGCACGCCCACCTTCTTGCCCTTGGCGCTGTCAATGTCCTTGATGCCGGAGGCTTCGCTGGCCACGAGGGTCAGGTCATCGTCCATGTACGGGTTGGAGAAGTCCATCACGGCCTTGCGGGTGTCCGTGATGGAGACCGAGGAGATGGAGACGTCGCAGCCGGTGAGTGCGGTGCCGGTCTCGATGGCCTCGAAGGAGCTGTCCACTACGCTGAGCTCGGCCTTGAGGTCCTTGGCAACCTCGGCGGCGATGTCCATATCGAAGCCGACGATCTTGCCGTCCTTCTGGAATTCGAACGGCTCGTAGGGAACGTCGGAGCAAACGGTCAGCTTGCCGGCGTTGATGAGCTGGACGCCGCCCGCGGAGGACGCAGCAGGGGTGGAGCTGCCGCCGCAGGCCGTGAGGGAGAGGGCGCCGACGGCGAGGATTGCGGCTGCTTTGGCGGCCAGCTTTGCCGTGGCGGAGGACATGGGCTGCATAGTTTCTTACCTTTTGTTGCAGGGGTATGCGTGACTAAAACGGCTTATAGTGTATCGCCGAATAAGAGATGTGCATCACAGAAAACTTAGTTTCACTATTGGATAACTAATACCGAGGCTAGCGCAAGACCCCACGCGGCAGCATTGTCTGGAATCCCGGACTCAGGGCGCGGGCCTCCCAGCGACTCTAGCTCTTGATGCCCAGCGACTCGAGCATCGGCCGGAACTTGGCCCAGGTCTCCGCGAGTTCAGCCTCGGGATGGGAGCCCTCCACGATGCCGCAGCCGGCGTAGAGCCGCACGGTGTCCGGTGCCTCGACAACGGCGCCGCGCAGCGCGATTCCCCACTCGCCGTTCCCCGCCGCGTCCAGCCAGCCCACCGGACCGGCGTACGGTCCGCGGTCCATGTGCTCCAGCTTGCGGATCAGCGCGCCGGCCACAGTGGTGGGGGTTCCGCAGACCGCAGCCGTGGGGTGCAGCGCGTTGATGAGGGCGAGGCAGGTGGGCACGTGTCCCTCCACCTCGGTCAGCTCGGCCTTCACGTCCGAAGCCAGGTGCCACACGTTGGGCAGCTCCAGGATGAACGGTTCGCTGTGCGCGTTCATCGCCTCGGAAAACGGCGCCAGCTGGGTGGTGAGCGACTGGATCGCGATCTCGTGTTCGTGCCGCTGCTTCTCGGACCCGGCCAGCACGCGCTCGGCAAACTCCAGCGGGGAGCCGTCCATCCCTTCGGCGTCGCGCCGGTCCAGGGTGCCGGCAAGAACCCGGGCCTGCGCCGTGCGTCCCTCCACCTGGATCAGCATTTCCGGGGTTGAACCCACCAGGCCGTCCACCCCGTAGGTCCAGCATTCGCGGTACCGGACGGCCAGCTGGCGGAGGATCTCGGCGGCATTCACGCCTTCGGGAATCGTGGCCACAATGTCCCGCGCCAGCACCAGCTTCTCCAGCTTGCCGGTGCGGATCTCGGCGACGCCTGCAGTTACCGCCGCCATCCAGTCATGCTCGCTGAGCGATCCGGTTTCAAGTTTAGGTACGACGTCGGCGCCCAGGTCCGCGGCACTCCCGCCGCCGGGACGGTTGCCCTGGGCGAGTACGACGGCGGCGGCCGGGTTCCCGGCTCCGTCGCCCTCGGCGTCAATCGGGTCGGCTCCCGGGTCAGAGTCAAGCGGGTCCTCATCCAGCCAGCGGTCCAGGGCGGCGAGGGCGCCCGCTTCGGTGAGTTCGCCGTCGTCGAATGTTAACTGGGTGAGCCAGGCGCGGCCGTCCCTGACACCCACCACGATTTCGGGGACGATCAGCCGGGAGCGGTGCGTGGACACCTTGGAGAACGCGAAGGAGCCAAAGGCCACGGGACCGGTGCCGGGACAGTCCACGGAGTCGGTGACGTCCGCCTCGAGAACCAGGTGCCGCCACCAGATATCGGCCTCGAGGAAGCGCTCGGGCCCGGTGGCGGTGAAGCGGGCGATCTCGCCGAAGCCCACCAGCCCGGCTTCGCGGCGGGTCCAGCAAAGGACATCGTCCCGTACCAGAAATGACGGCAGCCCCCCGGAGAATGATCTTCCATCCAGGGGGACTGTCAGTGTCTTAATAGTGCCGGTGCGGAGCGTGCTCGTCATGATGAGATAACACTACTCCCGAGTGTGGCCGGCACCCTGTTGAGCTCCGCCGCCGCGCTGCGGAACCTCCGCCGCCGCGCTGCCCGGGCGCCGGTTCGTGGGTGCGCCCAACATTTGAGACAATGTCATGGTGAACCGAGCATCCTTGGATAAGCGTCCGGACGAAGTAGCCACGATGTTTGACGACGTCGCCCCCAAATACGACGTCGTGAACGATGTCCTGTCCATGGGACAGACGCGCCGCTGGCGCCGGGTAGTCGTCGAAGCGATGGATGTGAAGGCGGGCCAGCGGGTGCTGGACCTCGCCGCCGGAACGGGCACCTCCAGCGAGCCCTACGCGGACGCGGGGATCGACGTCATCGCCTGCGACTTCTCCCTGGGAATGCTCAAAGTGGGCAAACGCCGCCGCCCCGACATCGACTTCATCGCCGGTGACGCCACCCGCCTGCCGTTCGCTGACAACAGCTTTGACGCCACCACCATCTCCTTCGGCCTGCGCAACGTCAACGAGCCCAAGAAGGCCCTGGCGGAAATGCTGCGCGTCACCAAGCCCGGCGGAAAGCTGGTCATCGCCGAGTTCTCCCAGCCCGTGGTTCCCCTGTGGCGCACCATGTACACCGAATACCTCATGCGCGCACTGCCCGCCATCGCCGTGAAGGTCTCCTCCAACCCGGACGCGTACGTGTACCTGGCCGAGTCCATCCGTGCCTGGCCGGACCAGGACCACCTGGCCGGCTGGCTGCAGGAATCCGGCTGGGAAAAGGTCACCTACCGCAACCTCAGCGGCGGCATCGTTGCCGTGCACCGCGCGCACAAGCCCGCCGGTTCAACGCCGGACGGCAGTGCCTCGGCCATCGCCAACCACACCGGCCCCGTGGCCAAGCTCCGCCGCAACATCACCCGGCCCGCGGGCTAGCCGAACCTGCCGTGAACGTACTGATCGTCGGCGCCGGCCCCGCAGGGTCCACTGCCGCCTACTACCTCGCCAAGGCCGGCATCCCCGTCACGGTGCTGGAAAAAACCAGGTTCCCGCGCGAGAAGGTCTGCGGTGACGGGCTCACTCCCCGCGCCGTCCGCGAGATCCAGAAGCTCGGCCTCCCGCATTCCGAGGAGGCCGGCTGGCGCCGCAACAAGGGCCTTCGGCTGATCGCCGGCGGCCGCACCATCGAACTGCCCTGGCCGGAAGTTTCCGATTTCCCCACGTACGGGCTGATCCGCACGCGCCTGGGCTTCGACGAGGAACTGGCCCGGCACGCCCAGGCCGCCGGGGCCACCGTCCTCGAAGGGCACAGCGTCACCGAAGCCCTGCGCGCGCCGGACGGCCGCGTCATCGGCGCGCGCGCAGCGCTCCTTGACGAGTCCGGACGCAAGACGGGCGAGACGCGTGACTTCCATGCCGACGTCGTACTGGCAGCAGACGGAAACTCATCCCGAACCGCCGTGTCCCTGGGCATCCAGAAGCGCGACGACCGCCCGCTCGGCGTCGCCGTACGCACCTACTTCACCAGCCCGCGCCACGACGACGACTGGATGGAAGGCTGGCTGGAGCTCCCCGGCCGCGACGGCGGGCTGCTCCCCGGCTACGGCTGGGTGTTCGGCGTGGGCGACGGAACCTCCAACGTGGGCCTGGGCATCCTGAACTCCTCCGCGGAATTCGGCAAGCTCGACTACAAACAGGTCCTGCGCGAATGGACCGCCGGCATGCCCGCCGAATGGGGCTTCACCCCGGAAAACCAGGTGGGCGAGATCCGCGGCGCCGCCCTGCCCATGGGCTTCAACCGCACCCCGCACTACTATCCCGGCCTGCTGCTCCTGGGCGACGCCGGCGGCATGGTGTCCCCGTTCAACGGCGAGGGCATTTCCTACGCCATGGAATCCGCCCGCTTTGCGGCCGAATATGTCATCGACGCCAGCACCTGGCAGAGCCGTTACGCCAAATGGACGCACGACGACGCTGACCTCCACTTCAAGGGGTACGCGGACTATGTGCGCGGCCAGTGGGGGAGCCACTTCACCCTGGGCCGCGCGTTCGCCTCGGTGATCGGCAAGCCGTCCGTGATGAAGCTCGCGCTCCGGACCGGCATGCCGCTGCCCGCCCTCATGAAGTTCGTAGTCCGGCTGATGGCCAACGTCACGGATGAATCAGCCAAGGGATTCGAGGACCGGGTGATCAGGCTCCTGGAGGCGCTGGTGCCTGCCACGTCCAACACCTCCCTGTCCCCGTCCAGCTACACCTCCGCGGTTTCCGCAACAAAAAGTTAGGGTTAACCCGTGACGAACTCTGCCAAGCACAGCTGGACCCACGCCGGACACGGCCTGCCGGACGCCAGGGAGCCCGAGCCCAGCACCACCGCCATCGCCACCGGGCTCCAACTGCCGGCCGGTTTTGCCGCCATCGCCGAAGACCCGGAGCTGGGCCCCGCCATCACCACCAACCTTGCCCGCGTGGAAAAGAAGCTCCGCGAGGCCATCGCCAACTCCGATCCGCTGGCTGACGCAACGTCGCGCCACCTGGTGGAAGCCGGCGGCAAACGGATCCGCCCGCTGCTGGCCCTTCTCTGCGCCCACCTCGGTGACGCCTCGAGGCCGGCCGTAGTGCAGGCTGCCGTGGTGGTTGAGCTGACGCACCTGGCCACCCTGTACCACGACGACGTGATGGACTCGGCCCCGTTCCGCCGCGGCGCGCCCACCGCCCACGAGGTCTGGGGCAACTCCGTGGCCGTCCTCACTGGAGACTTGATCTTCGCCCGCGCGTCCATCCTGGTGTCCGAGCTCGGCTCTCGCGCGCTGGGAATCCAGGCCCGCACCTTCGAACGGCTGTGCCTCGGCCAGCTGCACGAGACCGTGGGGCCCCGCCCCGACGAGGACCCGGTGGAGCACTACCTGTCCGTCATCGCGGACAAGACCGGATCCCTGGTGGCTGCTTCCGGCCAGCTTGGCGCCATCTTCTCCGGTGCGGATGAAGCGTACGAGCCGCTGCTGGTGGAGTACGGCGAGAAGATCGGTGTGGCCTTCCAGCTGGCCGACGACGTCATCGACGTCACCGGCGTCAAGGTCAAGTCCGGCAAGTCCCCGGGCACGGACCTGCGCGAAGGCGTGCCCACCCTGCCGGTGCTGCTCCTGCGCAACGCCGCCGCCGAAGGCGACCAGTCCGCCGTCGAACTTTTGAAACTAATCGACGGCGACCTCTCCTCGGATGAGGCACTCGCCGCCGCCGTGGCGGGCCTGCGCGAGCACCGGGTTACTGCGGAATCGTGGGTTGTGGCGCGCGCCTGGGCCGATGAGGCCATCGCCGCGCTGGCGCCGCTGCCCGAAGGCGTGGTCAAGTCATCGCTCACCAGCTTCGCGCTGGCCGTGGTGGACCGCGCGAGCTAGTCTTCTCAACGCCGCGTGGAGCCGCGTGAAGGGGAGCCGCCTGCCGTGAGGCCGCATCCGTCAGTGCTTATCGGCCGGGCCGTGGACCTCTACGGCATGGACGAGGTGGTGGAATGGGCCGCGGAACTCCTGGCCGGCGGCAGCCCTGCTGGCAGCCCTGCCGGCGGCCTTGACGTCAGGCTGCTCGGCGGCAATCCGGACTGGGAGCCCTACTGGTTCAGGGTGTGGGGTGCCCGGACCTTTCTCTATGTATGGGACCCGCGGGCCGAACTCCCTGTGATCGCGGGACTGGCCGACCCGCACTGGCGTGTCCGGGAGATGTGCGCCAAGGTGTGCAGGCTGCGGGAAATCGCGGAGGCCGCGCCCGCGCTGGTCCGTCTGGCAGGAGACCCTGTCGAGCGTGTGCGACTGGCGGCACTCAAGGCAATCGGCGACATCTGCGAGGCTGACTCCGCGGCGCCGCTCCTTGCGTTGGCCGGAGAACGGGGCCGGGAAGCTGACGTTGCTGCGGCAGCCCTGCGGCGGATGGAAGAGCGCCTGGACCGCCAAGACCTCGGGGACGTGTAGCCGGGTCCTGGTCCGCCGGTTGGTGTCCCTCGGGCCCTGCCGCGTGCGGGGCGATGTCAGGCTTAAACGGTATGGCCCCGGTTCTCTGCAGCAATACGAGTCATACGCTGCGTCGAACCGGGGCCATTTCTCCGTTCGCATCAGATCCACCGGAGGCATTTAGTGGATCCGTGAATTAGTCTATGACAGCTTTGTCACAAATGCGAACCATGATGTTAATCAGCGTGTCACAGTTCTTGGGGTGCCGGCCGCGTCCGTCGTGACCCTGTTTTGCTGGCTGCATACACTAAATCGCGGCGGACACGGCTTGTCGCAGGTAGTTGGCTTAGAAACAGGGTCGGCACGGCGGCTGAAGTTTGTCCACATAGCCTCGCCGCGTGCTGTTGCAGCCTGAATCGCGGAAGCACCATGGCGGGATGGACCTCCTTGGATTTCTCCGGCATCGGGGCGGAGCGGCAAAACGAAGCCAGTTGCTGGCCGGCGGCTTTCAGCGGGCGGAGCTTGAGGCCGCGGTGGCAGGCGGCCTGCTGATCCGCCCGTTGAGGGGCATCTACGCGACAGCAGCCGCGGACGACGCCGTCCTGGCCGCCTTTCGGGCGAACGGCAGGCTCACGTGTATTTCCGCGGCCCCGCTCTACCATCTCTGGGCTCTGCACCAGCCGCGGAATGTGCATTTGAGCTGCGGGAACGGAATCCCGAGGCCGGGAGTCGTGGACCACGCACCTTGCACCCACCCGGGGCATCCGTCACTGCCTGCGGCCGGCCTGGCTGACGTGCTGATCCACGCACTGAGGTGCCTGCCCGAACTCGAAGCGCTGGTGATGGTGCAGTCAGCAGTGGGCCGCGGGCTGATATCGCCCGAGTTCCTCAGGACGCAGCTGCCGGGGAGGCGGAACGGCAGGGCCCTTTCCGTATTGGACCTCTTGATTCGACGTGCTGACTCGCCGCTGGAGATACTGGCCCACACTCATTTCGTCCGTGCAGGCCTCAGAGTTCGAATGCACGTGGAACTGCCGGGCGTGGGCGAAGTGGACTGCCTGGTGGAGGAATGCCTGGTGGTTGAATTGGACGGCTCGACCCATTTCGAACCCCGGCAGATCAAGAAGGACCACCGCCGGAGCAGGGTCAGTATGCTCGGGGGAAGGCTGACACTTCGCTACTACTACGGCGATGTGGTGCACAACCCCGAGGCCATGGTGGAGGAGGTTCTGGCCATACTGCGGCTCTACAGGGAAGGCAGGTTCGCCCCCGCGTGGTGAGCCAGCCACAGTGCCTCGCGTCGCCGTCGTGACCCTTTTCGGCCGGGCCGTGGCCAGACACGCCGGAGCAGGGGCGTGTCGCGGGGCCTTGGGGCTGAAACAGGGTCACGACGGCGGAAGGAGAAACGCGGAAGGCGGCGGCCGGACCCTAGTCCTCTTCGCCCTCGAACGCCCACTCGAACATGTCGAACACGAACTCGGAGAACGTGCCTTCTTCGCTCTTCCACTGGCCGCGGGCGTTGTTGCGGCGGTACACGATGGGGTCCGGGACGCCGAGGTCGCCCACACGGAAGCCCCAGGTGAACTGTTCTTCCTCATCCTCGAGGAACATCAGGAAGCCTTCGTCATCAACTTCGAGTTCCTCGGGGTCCCAGAAGTAGTGATACGCCTCCATGAGGTCCTCGCAGCCGCCCACTGCCAGGTAGAACTCCCGCAGGACCAAGGGGACCTGGAACTGGTGCTCGGACAGGGCCTCGTCGAGTTCTTCGGGGGACAGCCCGTCCTCTTCCTGCCATTCGTCTTCGAGATACTTCGGAACAAGCGCGCGGAACTTCTCGAGGAACATGTCAGTCATGGTTCTTATCCTAGCTAATCGCGGCCGCCCTTTTCCGCCGCCCCCAGGCCCAGCCGGTGCCACCCCCGGACGGCCAGCGGAACGTACCAGGAACGGCGCCACGCCGTCACCCGGAAGGCGAATACGACGGCGGCAACGGCGCCTGCCGTGAGCGCGTTGAAGGATCCCGAAACCCACAGGATGGTGGTGAGGGCAGCCCCGGTGAACGCGGGGAGCGCATAGAGGTCCTTGGGGTCGAAGAGCTGGGGCACCTCATTGGCAGTGATGTCGCGCAGCAGGCCGCCGCCCACCGCCGTCGTGACCCCCAGCAGCACGGCCGCTACCGGGTTCATCCCGGCGGACAGCGCCTTCAGCGTGCCGGTGATGCAGAACAGTGCCAGCCCGCCGGCGTCGAACAAGATGAGCAGCGACGTGTAGCGCTGGACGCTGGAAAACAGGAAGTACACCAGCACGGTGGCCAGCAGCGGGGGAGCCAGGTAGGCCGGGTTGGTGAACGCCGCGGGAGGGCCGCTGTTGAGGATAATGTCGCGGATCACGCCGCCGCCCAGGGACACCAGGGAGGCGAGCAGCAGGGACCCGAGGATGTCGAACTGCTTCCGCGCCGCCAGCAGGGATCCGGAGACCGCGAAGAAGAAGACACCGGCCAGATCCAGCCAGACCTGAACGGCGTCGAATGAGATGGTCAATGGTCGTCCCGGTCAGTGTGGAAGGGGCGGATGGGGCTGCTCCAACGTTACGCTAGCCCCTATGAATAGCCCCATCATGATCGCCTGTGCCCACGGAACGTCCAGCCCGCTGGGCGGCGCCGAGGTCAACGGCCTCCGTGTCGACATCAGCTCGCTGCGCCCCGGCCTGGATGTCCGGGAAGCCTATGTGGATGTCCAGGACCCCGACCTGGTGGACGTCATGGCCGGGCTGCCGGAAGGGGAAGCAGCCGTCATCGTGCCGCTGCTGCTCAGCGTGGGCTTCCACACCAAGGTGGACATCGCGAAGGCGGCGCGCAGCAGGGAAGGGTCCAGTGCCTCGGAGCCGCTGGGACCGGACCCGCGGCTGGCGGAGATCCTCGACCAGCGGCTGCGGGAGGCCGGGGCCACGGAGCACGACGCCGTGGTGCTGGCGGCCGCCGGATCCACCAACCCCAAAGCATCGGTTAGCGTCGAAGAGCTCGCCGAACACCTCCGGGCGCTGCGGGGCAACAGGATTGTTCCCGCCTACGGTGCGGCCGCCAAGCCGTCGGTGCCCGACGCCGTCGCCTCCCTCCGTGCCGAATACCCCGGCGGGGAGGGCCAGGGACGGGTCATCATCGCCTCCTACCTGTTGGCACACGGCTTCTTCCACGACCAGCTGGCCAAGGCTGAAGCGGACATCGTCACGGAGCCGCTGCTGCCTTCCAAGCTCATGGCCCAGATTGCGCTGGACCGTTATGACGCGGCCGTCGCTGCTGCGGACGCGGCCGTCGCAGCGGGCGGTTAAAAGCCCCCCGGACCATGCACAGGCACCGGGCTTCTTCAAGGCTTTTCGGCGATTCATGACGAAATGTTTCCCTAGGTGACCTCGCGTTTCTGACCCTTTGTGACGGCTTTCCGGTGGGACCTACAGTCGAGGCATGACTGATACAGCTCTAGCCGGAGCGTCCGCGGACTCCGCTGCCGCAAAGCGACCCGCACGCGCCAACCGACCGGCAGCGAAGCCGCACGGCCAGTGGAAGGTGGACGGCACCACGCCGCTCAACGCCAACGAAACCTGGAAGCAGGAGGACGACGGCCTCAACGTCCGCGAGCGTATCGAGTCCATCTACTCCAAGGACGGCTTCGACTCCATTCCGGGCCAGGACCTGCACGGCCGCTTCCGCTGGTGGGGCCTGTACACGCAGCGCAAGCCCGGGATCGACGGCGGCAAGACCGCCACGCTGGAGCCGCACGAGCTCGAAGACAAGTACTTCATGCTCCGCGTCCGGATCGACGGCGGTGCGCTCACCACCGAGCAGCTGCGCGTCATCGGCCAGATCTCCGTCGACTTCGCCCGGGACTCCGCGGACCTCACCGACCGCCAGAACATCCAGCTGCACTGGATCCGCGTGGAGGACATCCCCGAGATCTGGCGCCGCCTCGAAAGCAACGGCCTGTCCACCACCGAAGCCTGCGGCGACGTTCCCCGCGTCATCCTGGGCTCGCCCGTGGCCGGCATCGCCAAGGACGAGATCATCGACCCCACCCCGCTCATCCACGAGCTGGGGGAGCGCTTCATCGGCAACCCGCTGCTGTCCAACCTGCCGCGCAAGTACAAGACCGCCATCACCGGCCACCCCAGCCAGGACGTGGTGCACGAGATCAACGACTTCGCCCTCGTCGGCGTCAAGCACCCCGAACTCGGCATCGGCTACGACCTCTGGGCCGGCGGCGCGCTGTCCACCAACCCCATGCTGGGCAAGCGCCTCGGCGCCTTCGTCACGCCCGAGCAGGCGGCCGACGTGTGGCTCGGCGTCACCAGCATCTTCCGCGACTACGGTTACCGCCGCATGCGCACCAAGGCACGCCTGAAGTTCCTGATGGCCGACTGGGGTCCGGAGAAGTTCCGCCAGATCCTCGAGGACGAATACCTCGGCTACAAGCTCGCTGACGGTCCCGCGGCACCCAAGCCCTCGACCCCGGGCGACCACGTGGGCGTGCACGAACAGAAGGACGGCAAGTTCTTCATCGGCGCCACCCCCATTGCCGGCCGGCTCTCCGGCGCCCAGCTGGTCAAGCTCGCGGACACCCTCGAGGCCCGCGGCTCCTACCGCCTGCGCACCACCCCGCACCAGAAGCTCGTGGTGCTGGATGTGCCCAAGGACGAGGTTGAACCGCTCGTGGCCGAGCTCGACGCCCTGGGCCTCTCCGCCCGGCCGTCCGTGTTCCGCCGCGGCACCATCGCCTGCACCGGCATCGAATACTGCAAGCTGGCCATCGTGGAAACCAAGGTCACTGCGGCAACCGCCGTGGCCGAGCTGGAACGCCGCCTCGCCGACCTCGCCGAGAGCGGCCAGCTGCCGCACGCCCTGTCCCTGCACATCAACGGCTGCCCCAACTCCTGCGCCCGCATCCAGACCGCGGATATCGGACTCAAGGGCATGATGCTGCCAACGCCCGACGGCGATCCCAGCCCCGGCTTCCAGGTCCACCTGGGCGGCGGGCTGGCTTCCTCCACCCGCGAAGAGGCCGGCCTCGGCCGCACCGTCCGCGGACTGAAGGTCTACGTCGAGGACCTGCCCGACTACGTCGAGCGCGTCGTCCGGAAGTTCGTGGCCGAGCACGCCGAAGGCCAGACCTTCGCCGAGTGGGCCCACGCAGCAGATGAGGAGGCACTTCAGTGAGCAAGCACGCCCTGGGGGTAGATCCCGTACTCCGTTCGCACGACGAGCTCAAGGCCCTGGCCGAGGCCGGCGCTGCCGAGCTCGGCTGGGACGCCCCGGCCCGCGACGTCATCGCCTGGGTTGCCCGGAACTTCGACCTGCCCGCCGTTGCCGTGGCCTGCTCCATGGCCGACGCCGTCCTGCCGGCCCTCGTTGCCGACCAGCTTCCCGGCGTCGACGTCCTGTTCCTGGAGACCGGCTACCACTTCCCGGAAACCTACGCCACGCGCGACGAGGTGGCCGCAAACCTCCGCGTCAACGTGGTGGATGTGCTCCCGGAAAACACCGTGGAGCAGCAGGACCGGCTCCTCGGCAAGGACCTCTTTGCACGGGACGCCGCCCAGTGCTGCGCCCTCCGCAAGGTGGCCCCGCTGCGCCGCACCCTCGCCGGTTACGAACTGTGGTTCACCGGTGTGCGCCGCGACGAAGCCCCCACCCGCACCAACACCCCGCTGATCACCTGGGACGAAACCAACGGCCTGGTCAAGGTCAACCCGGTGGCAGCGTGGAGCTTCGACCAGCTGGTGCAGTACTCCGACGACAACCTCCTTCCCGTCAACCCGCTGCTTTCACAGGGCTACCCGTCCATTGGCTGCCAGCCCTGCACCCGCAAGGTAGCGCCCGGCGATGACCCCCGCGCCGGCCGCTGGGCAGGAACCGACAAGACAGAATGCGGACTACACGTATGAGCACTTACCTAACTGAGGAGCCCACCCAGGTGACTGACGCTGCCGTTTCCACGCGCCTCTCCAGCCTGGACACCCTCGAGTCAGAGGCCATCCACATCATCCGCGAAGTCGTGGCCGAGTTCGAGAAGCCTGCGCTGCTGTTCTCCGGCGGCAAGGACTCCGTGGTCATGCTGCACCTCGCCACCAAGGCGTTCTGGCCGGGCAAGGTTCCTTTCCCCGTGCTGCACGTGGACACCGGCCACAACTTCCCGGAGGTCATCGACTTCCGCGACCGCACCGTGGAGCGCCTGGGCCTGAAGCTGGTTGTCGGCTCCGTGCAGGAGTTCATCGATTCCGGCGAACTGGCCGAGCGTGCCGACGGCACCCGCAACCCGCTGCAGACCGTCCCGCTGCTGGACGCGATCCAGCGCAACAAGTTCGACGCCGTCTTCGGCGGCGGCCGCCGCGACGAGGACAAGGCCCGCGCCAAGGAGCGCATCCTGAGCCTCCGCGACGAATTCGGCCAGTGGGATCCGCGCAACCAGCGCCCCGAGCTGTGGAACCTGTACAACGGCCGCCACACCGTGGGCCAGCACGTGCGCGCATTCCCCATCAGCAACTGGACCGAGCTGGACGTGTGGCGCTACATCGAGCGCGAAAACATCGAGCTGCCCGGCCTGTACTACGCCCACGACCGCGAAGTCTTTGCCCGCGACGGCATGTGGCGCGCAGTGGGCGAGGTCTCGCAGCCGCGCCCGGATGAGGAAGTCATCACCAAGACCGTCCGCTACCGGACGGTCGGCGACATGTCCTGCACCGGCGCTGTTGAGTCAGCCGCCGCCACGGTGCGCGACGTCGTCATTGAAGTTGCCGCCTCCACCATCACTGAACGTGGCGCCACCCGTGCGGATGACCGCATCTCCGAGGCCGCCATGGAAGACCGCAAGAAGGATGGCTATTTCTAATGAGCACCGAAATCGATACAGCCCGCGCGGCTGCCCTTCTTGACGAGGCACCGCTGGCGCATGCCTCGCTGTTCCGCTTCGCCACCGCCGGATCGGTCGACGACGGCAAGTCCACCCTGGTGGGCCGGCTCCTGCACGACTCCAAGGCGATCCTTGCCGACCAGCTGGACGCCGTTGCCCGCACTTCCGCGGACCGCGGCTTCGGCGGCTCGGCCGGCGGCATCGACCTGGCCCTCCTGACCGACGGCCTGCGTGCCGAGCGCGAGCAGGGCATCACCATCGACGTCGCGTACCGCTACTTCGCCACCGACCGCCGCAGCTTCATCCTGGCGGACTGCCCCGGGCACGTGCAGTACACCAAGAACACGGTGACCGGCGCGTCCACCGCGGATGCCGTCGTCGTACTCATTGATGCCCGCAAGGGCGTCCTGGAGCAGACCCGCCGGCACCTGTCCGTGCTGCAGCTGCTGCGCGTGGCCCACGTGATCGTGGCCGTGAACAAGATCGACCTCGTGGACTTCAGCGAGTCCGTGTTCCGCGAGATCGAAGCCGACGTGCAGCAGGTGGGCCGCGAGCTCGGCCTTGGTTCCGATGGGATAACCGACCTGCTGGTGGTTCCGGTATCCGCCCTCGACGGCGACAACGTGGTGGAGCGCTCGGAGCGCACCCCCTGGTACACCGGACCCGCGCTGCTCGAGGTGCTTGAGACCCTGCCCGCCGCAGACGAACTGGAAAGCCACCTCGAAAGCTTCCGCTTCCCCGTGCAGCTGGTCATCCGGCCGCAGGGCGCGCTGGCTCCCGACGCTGTCGCCGGCGGACTGGACGTCGAGGCATACCGCGACTACCGTGCGTACGCAGGGCAGATCACCGAAGGCTCGGTGAAGGTGGGGGACAAGGTCAGCGTGCTGACCCCCGGCCAGGCCCCGCGCACCACCGCGGTGACGGGCATCGACTTCGCGGGCGCCTCGCTCACCGAAGCTGTTGCACCGCAGTCCGTGGCGATCCGCCTTGCAGACGAGTTCGACGTCGCCCGCGGTGACACGATTGCCGCTGCCGGCACCGTCCGCGAAGCCTCCGCCGACCTGTACGCCGCGCTGTGCTGGCTGTCCCCGAAGCCGCTCCGCGAGGGCGCCAAGGTGCTGGTCAAGCACGGCACCCGCACGGTGCAGGCCCTGGTCCGGAGTGTCAGCGGCAAACTGGACCTCGCCACGTTCAAGCTCGAGGGCGCGTCCAGCCTCGAACTCAACGACATCGGCCACGCGCAGCTCCGGCTCGCCGCCCCGCTGCCGCTGGAAAACTACCTGCACCACCGCCGCACCGGCGCCTTCCTGGTGATTGATCCGCTGGACGGCAACACCCTGGCCGCCGGCCTGGTCAACGACCACCCGGGTGACCACGAGGACGAGCGCTACTCGATCTGATATCGCTGAACAGCGGCTTGTTCGCAAAACCTGATCTTCAAGGACGGGTTCTGCGAACAAGCCGCTGTTTTTCCGGGGGACCTGGAAGCCCGGCAGTAGCTGAAACCCGCGGCCTTGGATACCCTGCTTGGTAGATGCGCTGCGCGCTGATCTGAGGGGGACCGGTTGGAAGATCATGATTCGGTTGTTGCCAGCTCCCTGGAGCATTACAGTGCGCTGCTGCCCCGGCTGAATGCGGCGTCGGATGCCATCGGGCATGCGATCCGCGCCCGGCTCCGCGACGACGGCCTCAACCACCACACCGTGCAGGCGCGGGTAAAGGACCCCGGTTCGGTGAAGGGAAAGCTGGACCGGCTCACTGCGGACGGCAGATTCAAGTATGAACACGGGCTCGAGCAGCTCGACGACCTCATCGGGGTCCGGGTGATCATGTTCCTCGAACCCGACATTGCCGACGTTGCAACGGCACTCAAGGGGCAATTCAACTGCCGCGAGGACGATGACAAGACAAGCTCCCAGCGGCGCAACGGCCAGATCGGCTACGCCGGCCGGCACCTGATCCTGGAAGTCCCCGACGAAAACGTTCCCGTGGGCTGCCAGCCGTTCATCGGGGAGCGCTTCGAAGTCCAGATCCGCACCGTGCTGCAGCATGCGTGGGCCGCCTTCGAGCATGACATCCGCTACAAGAGCCTCGCGGAGGCCAACGCGGAAGTGGACCGCGCGTTCACAATGGCGTCAACCCTCATCGAACTCGCGGACGCCCAGTTCTCGGCGATCAACGACATCGTCAAACGCCGTCAGGCCGAAAGTACGGCCGAGTTCGCCGCCAACCCCGCCGCTACCGAGCTCACCGGGGACATCCTCCAGGACATGCTGGGCCGCTTGCTCTCCGAACACCCCAGGAGCCAGGCCCGGCAGTACGGCTGGCTGGGGGACCTGCTGGCCGCCAACGGCGTGCGGACGGTGGCCGACGCCGAGGAGCTCTTCGGTGCCGCAGACTGGTCCGGTGTGGCCAAGAGAATGGACTACAAGTTCCCCGCCGGCCATGTGCGGATTGCCGACGACTTCCTGCTGAAGACCTGGGGCGTGGACTACATTGCCCGCACCAAATCCGTGGGGGACGACCCCAAACGGGAAGCGAAGCTGACGTACCGGCTGGAGCGCATGCAGGACTAGAGCCGCGGGGTGTTGACACTGCCGGGCCGCGGCCTTACTTTCGCCCTATCCCGCCGGGAGGGAAGATCGTGGAACGCATCAACAGCCGGCTCATCAACTGGGCTTCCATCCTGGACGCACAGACGCGGGAGCAGGCAGTGAGAACGTCCCGGCTGCCCTTCATCTATCCGCATCTGGCGCTGATGCCGGACGCCCACCTGGGCAAGGGCGCCACGGTGGGCTCCGTGATTCCCACCCTGGGCGCCGTGATTCCGGCGGCCGTGGGAGTGGACATCGGCTGCGGCATGATTGCCGTCCGGACGCAGTACTTCCTCAAGGACCTCCCGCCGGACCGGAAACGGCTGCGGGAGTCCATCGAGCACGTCATCCCGCTTTCGGCCGGACACAACAACCGCAGGGTCCTGGCCACGGCCGAACCGCGCATCGCCGAGCTGAGGCGGCGGGCTGCCAAGGCCAGGTTTGATCCCGGCCAGTACGTCCCGAAGTGGGAGCTCCAGCTTGGCTCGCTGGGATCAGGCAACCATTTCATCGAGGTCTGCGCCGACGAGAGGGATGCCATCTGGCTGTTCCTGCATTCCGGTTCCCGCGGTGTCGGCAACAAGATCGCGCAGCACCACATCAGCGTCGCCCGGCGCGTGACGCGGGAGAAACGGATCGCGCTTCCCGACGCCGACCTCGCCTACCTGGAAGAGGGCACGGCAGAGTTCAGGCGGTACATCGAGGAGCTGCACTGGGCCCAGCAGTTCGCCCTGCTGAACCGTGAGGAAATGATGGACCGCGTGATCAGCCAGTTCGGCAACTGGACGGGCGGAAAAGTACTGGAACGGGAACGGATCAACTGCCACCACAACTTCACCCGGCAGGAGACGCACTACGGCAAATCCGTGTGGGTGTCCCGGAAGGGGGCCATCAAAGCCGAGCGCGGCGATCCCGGACTCATTCCGGGGTCCATGGGAACGGCGTCGTACGTGGTGGCCGGGCTCGGGAACCGCGTGGCCCTGAATTCCTCGCCGCACGGTGCGGGCCGCGAGTACTCGCGGACGGCGGCGCGCAAGGCGTTCTCCCTGGCCGAGCTGAAAAAGGCCATGCAGGGGATTGAATTCCGTGTCACCGAAGCCTTCATCGACGAGATTCCGGCGGCGTACAAACCCATCGACGTCGTAATGCGCGATGCGGAGGACCTGGTGAGGATCGGCCACCGGCTCCGGCAGCTCGTCAACGTCAAGGGCGACTGAACCCGGGCAGCCCACAGAAATGAAACGGAGGATGTCATGAATCTCGACGACCTGGTCTTCCACCCCTGGGCCGTGCAGGGGCCGCGCGACGTGCCCACCCTGGTCGGCGGTTCCGGGAGCTACGTGGTCGACGACGCCGGACGGCGCTACCTGGACTTCGGCTCGCAGCTGGTGTTCACCAACCTCGGCCACCAGCATCCGCGCATCGTGGCTGCGATCAAGGAGCAGGCCGACCGCCTGTGCACGCTCGCACCCGGCCACGCGTCCGATGTCCGGGGCGAGGCGGCGCGGCTGATTGTGGAGGTGGCACCGAAGGGCCTCGGGCATGTGCTGTTCACCACCGGCGGGACAGAAGCCATCGAGCATGCGGTCAGGATGGCGCGGCTGTACACCGGACGGCCCAAGGTCCTCGCCGCCTACCGCTCGTACCACGGCTCGACGGCGGCCTCCATCCACCTCACCGGCGACCCGCGCCGCTGGGCCTCGGACACGGGCTCGCAGGGCGCCGTCCACTTCTTCGGACCCTTCCTGTACCGGTCGGCGTTCGGGTCGAGCACCCCGGAGGAGGAGTCGGAGCGGGCACTCGCCCACCTTGAACAGGTCATCCTCCTGGAAGGCCCGTCGACGATCGCCGGCCTGGTCCTGGAATCTGTGATCGGCAGCTCGGGCGTCATCGTGCCGCCCGCCGGCTACCTGCGAGGAGTCCGCGAACTGTGTGACCGCCACGGCATCGTCTATATCGCGGACGAGGTGATGGTCGGCTTCGGCCGCACGGGAGCCTGGTTCGGTGTTGACCACGACGGCGTGGCACCAGACCTGATGGCGTTCGCGAAGGGCGTGAACTCCGGGTATGTGCCGCTGGGCGGTGTGCTCGTGGGGGAGGCGATCTATGAGATGTTCACCAAACGGCCCTACCCGGCGGGCCTGACCTACAGCGGCCACCCGCTCGCCTGCGCCGCCGCCGTCGGCGCCATCAATGCCATGCACGAGGAAGGCACGGTCGCGGCAGCTGCCCGCCTCGGCGCGGATGTCCTGGGGCCCGGGCTCAGAGCGCTCGCCGACAAGCACGCGTCCGTCGGGGACGTTCGCGGCATCGGCGGTCTCTGGTCCCTCGAACTGGTCCGCGACCGGCAGAGCAAGGAGCCCCTGGTGCCGGCCGGAGCCACGGGTACGGCGAACGCACCGATGGTCTCCGTCGTCAAGGCCTGCCGGGAACGGGGCCTTTTGCCGCTGGTCCTGGGCAACCGTGTCCACGTGGCCCCTCCGCTCAACGTGGACCGCTCCGACGCCGCCGCCGGCCTTGCCATTCTTGATGACGCCCTAGCCGCAGCCGACGCCTACGTCGCCTAGGGATGCTGCCGGCGGGCGTCCGAATGTGACGCTAGATGAACCCGCGTGACCCCCCGTTTCCGCTTCATTGAACGGGTTTATGTCACTCCCTATGGTGAAACAATGACAAGTCCCCAGCCCGGAATGATCCGCATCGTGGCAGGAGAGAGCAACAACCCGAAGCGCAAGCGCGCCGTGGAGGTCCTGGTTGCCCTCGGCCTGGTGCTGCTCATTGCCGCCGGTGCCGTGGTGGCGTCAACCCTTTCCCGTGATTCCTCAGCCCAGGCAGCGGCCCCCGTTCCGACGCCCGCCGCTGAATTGAAGCTGGGCTATTTCGGCAACGTCACCCACGCCCCGGCGCTGGTGGGCGTCAAGCAGGGCTTCCTTGCCAGGAGCCTGGGCGAGACCAAGCTCAGCACGCAGGTGTTCAACGCCGGTCCGGCCGCGATCGAAGCCCTCAACGCCGGTGCGATCGATGCCACCTACATCGGCCCGAACCCGGCGATCAACTCGTTCGTGAAGAGCAAGGGCGAGTCCGTGAGCATCATCGCCGGTGCCGCGGCGGGCGGCGCGCAGCTGGTGGTGAAACCGGAGATTGCCGCCGCGGCGGATTTGAAGGGCAAGACCCTGTCCACGCCGCAGCTGGGCGGGACCCAGGACGTGGCGCTGCGGGCCTGGCTGGCCGCGCAGGGCTACAAGACCAACACCGACGGCAGCGGCGACGTGGCCATCAACCCAACCGAGAACGCCCAGACCCTGAAGCTGTTCCAGGACGGCAAGCTCGACGGCGCGTGGCTGCCCGAGCCGTGGGCCTCCCGGCTGGTGCTGCAGGCCGGCGCCAAGGTGCTGGTGGACGAAAAGGACCTGTGGGACGGGTCCCTGACCGGGAAGCCGGGCGAGTTCCCAACCACCATCCTGATCGTGAACAAGAAGTTCGCCACCGACCACCCCGAGACCGTCAAAGCACTGCTCAAGGGCCACGCCGAATCGGTCCAATGGCTCAATGACACCCCCGGTGCGGAAAAGGCGAGCGTGTTGAACACCGCGCTGAAGGAGTCCGGCGGAGCCGAACTCCCTGCCGACGTTATCGAGCGGTCGCTGAAGAACATCGTGTTCACCGTGGATCCGCTCGCCGGAGCCTACAAGAAGCTGCTCGAGGACGGCGTGGACGCCGGCACCACCAAGGAAGCCGACATCAGCGGCATCTTCGACCTCACGGCACTGAACAGCGTCACCGCCGAAACCGGCGGCAGCAAGGTCAGCGCCGCCGGACTCGGCAACGATTAAGCGGCACGCAGCAGAACCACCCCCACAGCATCAACTCCAGCCCCAACAACGTAAGGACAGGACCATGCCAGTCGTACTGGAAAACCTGGGTAAACGCTTCGGCGACGGCGCCCCGGTGCTGGACGACGTCAACGCCAGCATCGCCCAAGGCGAGTTCGTCGCGCTCCTGGGTGCTTCCGGCTGCGGCAAATCCACCCTGCTGAACATCATGGCGGGACTGGAACTCCCGACGTCGGGCGCCCTTGAAGTCCCCAGCGACGGCGCAGCCTTCATGTTCCAGGACGCCGCCCTTTTCCCGTGGCTGACGGCCCGGGAAAACATCGAGCTCGCCCTCAAGCTGCGCGGCGTGGGCAAGTCCGAACGGCGCACGAAGGCCAACGAACTCCTGGACCTGGTCCACCTTGGCGGCGCCGGGGACAAGCGCCCGCACGAGCTCTCCGGCGGCATGCGCCAGCGCGTCTCGCTGGCCCGGTCCCTGGCCCAGGACCGGCAGTTGCTGCTCATGGACGAGCCCTTCGCCGCGCTGGACGCCATCACCCGCGACCTCCTCCACGACGAGCTGGAACGGATCTGGAAGGAAACCGGCCGCACCATCGTTTTTGTGACGCACAACGTCCGCGAAGCCGTCCGGCTGGGCCAGCGTGTGCTGTTGCTGTCCTCACGCCCCGGCCGCGTGGTCCAGGAATGGAACGTCACCGAGGAACACCGAACCGACGCCGGTCTTGCCGGACAGCTGACCGGGGTCATCACCGCCCGGCTGCGAGAGGAGATCCGCCGCCATGCCAAATAACCCAACGCCCTTGGCCGAGCCCGTCGAGAGCCCGATTTCGACAAGCTCAATCTCCGGCCAGGCAGGGTCAAACACCGCTGAGCCCGAGAGCCGGAAGGTCCACGCGGCCCTGACCCGGTCCTCCACCGGCAACGAAGACCTGCGCGAGCTCGAATCCGGCCTTGACTCGCTGCAGTCGGACGCAGCCCGCGCGGCGCGCATCGACTGGAGCCGTATCCTGCTCCCGGTGGCGGCGCTCGTGGTGCTGGTCCTGGCCTGGCAGTTCTACGTGTCCCTTGGCTTCAAGCGGCGCGACCTGGTACCCGGACCGCTCGACGTGCTTGGCCAGTTCGGCACCCTGTGGGCCGACGGTTCACTGCAGGAAGCCGTCTGGACCTCGTTGCAGCGCGGCATCGTCGGGTTCCTGATCAGCGTGGTCATTGCGACGCCGATCGGACTCCTGCTGGCCCAGGTGGCCCCGCTGCGCCGCGCGTTCGGCCCGCTCATCTCCGGCCTGCAGGTGCTGCCCTCCGTGGCCTGGGTGCCTGCGGCCATCATCTGGTTCGGCCTCACGGACGCCACGGTGTACTTCGTGGTGTTCATGGGCGCCATCCCGTCCATCATCAACGGCCTGATCTCCGGCGTGGACCAGATCCCGCCGCAGTACCGCAGCGTGGGAACGGTGCTGGGCGCCAACCGTGTGCAGATGGCCCTCCAGATCGTCCTTCCGGCGGCGTTGCCGGGCTACCTGAGCGGACTGAAGCAGGGCTGGGCATTCTCCTGGCGGTCGCTCATGGCCGCCGAAATCATCGCAGTGGGCGGCACCATCGGCTTCGGCCTCGGTTCCATGCTGAACCAGGGCCGCGACTTGGCGGACATGACGATCGTGATGTCGGCCATCCTGCTGATCCTCGCCGTAGGCATCCTGATCGAACTGCTGGTCTTCGCGCCGATTGAAAAGCGCCTCCTGCGCCGCCGCGGCCTCCTCGCCGGCAGCACCCGCTAGGGCCTCCGGGCCAGGAGCAGAACCAAAGAGCAGAGCCCGACGGCGAGTCCCGCCGTCGGGCTCTGCCGTTCTGTCTGGATGAGGTGCCCCGGCCGCGCGGGGCGGAGTCTGGCAGACTGGCGCCATGACCGTCAGCTTCGTGTGCCGCACCGAATCCGTACTGCCCCCGGACCGGCTGTTCAACCTCGCCCGGAGCATCGATGCGCACCTCGACTCCCAGGCCGACACGGGGGAGCAGGCAGTGGCTGGCGTGACGATGGGCCTGATCGGTGCCGGGCAGGAGGTCACGTGGCGGGCGCGGCACTTCGGCGTGCCGATCCGCATGACCAGCCGCATCACCTCAATGGAGTTCCCCGAGAGGTTTGTGGACGAGCAGGTCCGCGGGCCGTTCAAGGCCTTCCGCCACGTCCACGAGTTCGAAGCCACAGCCAGCGGAAGCGTCATGACGGACCGGGTCGAGTTCACGGCGCCGTTCGGTCTGCTGGGCCGGATCGTGGAGAAGCTGGTGCTGCACCGGTACCTGGAACGGTTGATCGTGGAGCGCGGCCTCTACCTCGCCGGCCTCTGACCGCTGCGGACGCCGGGGCTGCCCTGGCGTCACAGACCTCATCAAACGGCGGACCTAATCAAACGGAGGCGGCCCGATGATCTCAATGCCGCCGTTCACACGCCCGGATTCGCGGATCCGGTCAAAGTCCACCACCCGGGCACCGTCATCATCGGCGTCGACGGGCTCGCTGGCGCCAAAGTAGAAGGCCTGCGCGCCGCCAGGTGTGTGCAGGCAGAGCACGCGGGTCCCCGCCTGGGTGACTTTGAACGCATGCGGTACACCCCTCGGCGCGATGACCAGTCCGCCCGCGGCGACCCGGTGCTCAGTGCCGTCCATGTTCATCAGGATTTCGCCGGCCAGGATGTACATGGTCTCGTCCGAGTCGGGATGGGTATGAAGCGGAGTGACCTTATTGAGGGCCATTTCATCCTCGAAGAGCAGGAACGCGCCGGCTGTGTCTTCTTCCGTGGCTTTCCAGGTCTGTACCCCGCCGCCGAAGAACCAGCGGCGGGCTCCCTCACCGGGTTGCAGTACTACGGCTGATACAACTTTCTTCGTCTCCATGGTGGTCGCCTCGATGCTGGTCGGAAGACTTATGGGACTGTTGTCCCATAACAAGACTCGGGTACCATGAAGGACATGTCAAGACCTTATGCAGACGTCGGGCGCACCGGTCAGAAGCACCGCACCCTTGAAGCCCTGGTTGCTGCCGCACGCCAACTCGTCGCGTCCGGGGCAACGCCCACGGTGGATGAGGCCGCGCTGGTGGCCGGTGTCGCCCGGAGTACTGCGTACCGGTATTTCCCGGGCCAACGGGAGCTGCTGGCTGCGGCCCATCCGGAGACTGCCCGGACATCGATGCTGCCGGATAATCCGCCGGAGGATGTGGCCGAGCGCCTGGATGCCGTGGTGCGTGAGTTCACCGGAATGATCATCGAAACCGAGGCGCAGCAGCGGACCATGCTGCGGCTCTCGCTGGAACCGGCGGACGGCCAGGAACGGGGCCTGCCGTTGCGCCAGGGCCGCGCTATCGCGTGGATCGCCGAGGCGCTTGCCCCGTTGCAGCCTGAGCTGTCCGACGCGGAGATCCGTCGGCTGGTTCTGGCGATCCGCAGTGCCATCGGAATCGAGTCGCTGGTGTGGCTGACCGATGTGGGCGGCCTCAGCAGGGACGCTGCCATTGCCTCGATGCGGTGGACGGCCAACGCCCTGCTGAACCAGGCCCTGACCCAGGGCCCGCCGCCCGCAGGCTGAGGAGGCCCCGTCCGCCGAATGAGCGCCACAGCAATGTGACGCAGCGTTACCTTACGTGAACTGGTGTTTCCGCGCCGTTGTTCCGGTATATGACGCGGCCCTACCGTTGATCCATGGCAATTCAGGACATCTACCCCACGGCACTGCGCCTGCTGGGCCGCCCCGTACTGGTGGTGGGCGGCGGGCCGGTGGCCACGCGCCGCGCCAAAGGGCTGCTCGACGCCGGTGCCCGGGTAACCGTGGTTGCCCCCGTTTCCTCCGCGGGACTTGAGGAACTGGCCGGCGCCGGCCTCCTCACCTGGGAGCAGCGCCCCTACCGTACGTCCGACGTCGACGGCGTCTGGTTCGTCCAGACAGCCACCGGCGATTCCGCCGTGGACGCCCAGGTTTCGGCCGACGCCGAGGCGCAGCGCGTCTGGTGCGTCAACGCCTCCGACCACGAAGCCTCCGCCGCCTGGACCCCCGCCGTCGCCGTCGTTGACGACGTGCAGATCGCCGTGAACGCCGGGGGAGACCCGCGCCGCGCCATGGCCCTGCGCGACGCCGTGGCCACTGCACTGGAAACCGGCGACCTCCCGCTCCGCCGCCAGCGGGCCCACCGGGGAAGCGTCGCCCTTGTGGGCGGCGGCCCCGGCGACACCGGGCTCATCACCGTCCGCGGCCGCCGGCTCCTGGGCCAGGCCGACGTCGTGGTGGCAGACCGCCTCGGACCCCGCGACCTCCTGAACGAACTCGCCCCCGACGTCCGCGTGATCGAGGTGGGCAAGACCCCCGGCCACCATCCCGTGCCGCAGGCCGGCATCAACCGGATCCTCGTGGACGAGGCACTCAAAGGCCACCGTGTGGTCCGGCTCAAGGGCGGAGACCCCTACGTTTTGGGCCGCGGCGGCGAAGAAGCAGAATTCTGCCGGCAGCACGGCGTCGAGGTTGAAGTGGTCTCCGGCGTCACCTCGGCGATCTCCGTTCCCGCAGCAGCCGGCATTCCCGTGACGCACCGCGGCCTGGCCAAGGGTTTCAGCGTGGTCACCGGCCACGAAGAACTCTCCGAGGTCCCGGCCCGGGCGGACCACACCATCGTGCTGCTCATGGGAGTGGGCCAGCTCCGCGAATCCGCCGCCGCCCTGGTGGGTGCCGGTTTGCCTCAGGACACTCCAGTTGGCATCGTTGAGAATGGCTATTTGCCCAACCAGCGCGTGACCATCGGCACTGTCGGTTCCATCGCTGACCAGGCCGAGGCCGCCGGCGTCGCAAATCCCGCGGTGATCGTGATCGGTGACGTTGTCCGCGTCAGCCCGTTCGCGCCGTCGCACTTCAAGACTGCCGACTACAGCACCACCACCCCGAACCGTCCCCGCGTACTGACCAAGTAGCCCCGTAGCCCCTTCCCAACTAAGTAGCAGCAGGTGTCCTTTTGAGCCCTCAAAACGACATCTGCTGCGACCTAGTTGGGCCGTGACAGAAAAAAGGAACACAGCCGTGTCAACTAGCACCACCGTAGGTTCTGCCGCCCGCCCGCTCCGGGTCGCCGTCGTGGGCTCCGGCCCCGCCGGCGTGTACGCCGCCGACATCCTCACCAAGAGCGAAGCCGTCAAGAGCGGCGAGCTGACCGTGAGCATCGACCTCTTTGACCGCTACCCGGCGCCCTATGGCCTGATCCGCTACGGTGTGGCTCCGGACCACCCGCGCATCAAGGGCATCGTCAACGCCCTGCACAAGGTCCTGGACCGCGGCGACATCCGATTCTTCGGCAACGTTGACTACGGCACGGACCTCTCCATCGAGGACCTCCGCACCCACTACGACGCCGTCATCTTCGCCACCGGCGCCATCAAGGACGCGGACCTGAACATCCCGGGCATCGAACTCGGGGGCTCCTACGGCGGCGCCGACTTCGTCTCCTGGTACGACGGCCACCCCGATGTGTCCCGCGAATGGCCGCTGGACGCCAAGGAAATCGCCGTGATCGGCAACGGCAACGTGGCCCTGGACGTGGCCCGCATGCTCTCCAAGCACGCCGACGACCTCCTGGTCTCCGAAATCCCGGACAACGTCTACCGCGGCCTGAAGGATTCCCCGGTCACTGACGTGCACGTTTTCGGCCGCCGCGGCCCGGCCCAGGTGAAGTTCACCCCGCTGGAACTGCGCGAACTGGCCCACTCCAAGGACGTGGACATCATCCTCTACCCGGAGGACTTCGAGTTCGACGAAGAATCCGACCGCCAGGTCCAGAGCAACAACCAGACCAAGACCATGGTGGGCACCCTCACCAACTGGATCGCCGAGCAGCCGGAAGAGCTCTCCGAGCTCACGGCCTCCCGCCGCCTGCACCTGCACTTCCTGCACAGCCCGGTGGAAATCTACGACTCCGCGGAAAACCCGGGCCAGGTTGCCGGCATGAAGTTCGAGCGCACCGAGCTGGACGGCACGGGCAACGCCCGCGGCACCGGCGAGTTCGTGGACTACCCGGTCCAGGCCGTGTACCGCGCCATCGGCTACTTCGGTTCAGCCCTCCCGGAGGTCGAATTCGACCACAAGAAGGGTGTTGTACCGAACGACGGCGGACGCGTGCTGGACGCGGCCGGCACCCATGTGCCGGGCATCTACGCCACCGGCTGGATCAAGCGCGGCCCGGTGGGCCTCATCGGCCACACCAAGGGCGACGCCCTCGAGACCGTGACCTACCTGCTGGAAGACCGCGCGAACCTGCCGCTGGCAGCCGCGCCGGCTCCGGAAGCCGTCGTCGAACTGCTGGAAAACCGCGGCGTGCAGTACACCAGCTGGGAAGGCTGGCTGGCCCTGGACGCGCACGAGCGCGCCCTCGGCGAAAAGGCCACCGAGACCGGTTCGCACGGCGTCGAGGTTGCCCGCGAACGGGTCAAGGTTGTGCCGCGCGAAGACATGGTGTCCATTTCCCGCGACGGAGTAGCCGCGCAGGTCTAGGGCTTTCGCTTGTAGGCCCAATCGTTAGCGCGAACCGGCAGCAGATGACCGCAAACCACGGGTTTGGCGTCATCAGCTGCCGGTTCGCGCTGTTTACATCCGGCTACATCCGCCCGAACCGGGCCCGGAGCAACGCAAACAGCCCGTAGCTGATGAGGCCGGCGGCAATGGCCAGCAGTAGGAACGGCCCCGCCGGATGGTCCCGGAGCGCCTTGAGGCTGCCGTCCAGCCCGGTGGCGTCGCCGGGCCGGTTGGTGGCGGCTGCCACCACGAACAGCATGCCCGCGAGGATCAGGGCGATGCCCTTGGCCACGTGGCCGGCCACGCCCAGCGCACTGATCATGCGTCCGCGCCGGGTGCCCTCGAAGTGATGCAGTTCCTCCTTGAACTGTTTCCGGACGCCCTTGACGATGAAATAGACTCCGACGCCGGTGACCGTCAGGCCCAGCGCGATGAGTGCCGGCACACCGGCAGGTCCCTGGACCAGGGCGGTGCTGAAGTCCCTGGTGGAATCGCCCGAGTCGCCGCGGAGGCCGACCGCGAACCCTGCAAACGTGAGCCCCACACTGCCGTAGGCCACGGCCAGGAAACCGGAGGAGACGAGCTTGCCGATCCGCTGGCCTGCCGGCAGGTGGCGGGCGCGCAGGGTGGCTTCGCTGAGCTGCCACAGGGACAAGCCGGCGCAGCCCACCAGGCAGGCCCACATCACGCCGGGGCCCCACGGATTCGCCGCGAGCTGTTCGATGGCCCCCGTCGGCTCGGCCTGCCCCGGCTGGCCCAGCGCCAAGGCGATGGCGATGGCCCCGATCACGATGTGGAGCAGGGCCATTACGGCAAACCCGGAACGTGCGACGACGTCCAGCACCTTGGTGTTGGACGCCGCCTCGGCCGCGTTGGCGGCTTCTCCGAGGGCCGTATCGTCATCAGGCATCGCTAGCCGTTCATGGGGCCTTCGGCGTGGATGTTTTCGGCGCCCGGGCCGGTCAGTTTCACGGTGCAGCGCACGATGAGCCGGTCCGGTGCCGTGTGGACGTCCGCGAGGGTGTCGGCCGGGTTGATGACCGTGTAGCTTTCGGTGCCTTCCTCGACGCCGAAACCCCGCGACTTGGCGTCCTGGCTGGCGTTGGCGAGAGCTTCCCGGCGCAGTTCCTCGACGTACGACTTATCGCCGGACCGTGCCGGGTCGCCGAAGGCCCAGCCAAAGAGAGTTCCCGTTCCGTTCATGGTGCTGATTTTACGCATGCCCCACCCTACCAAGATATTGATAAGGGTGCTTACTATCAGTCGGCGGGTGCTGCTAGGACCGGCCGGTGTCCGCGGCAGCAAGATCCGGGTCGGCGTCGGCCGGATCTGCCTGGTCATCGGCCGCTGCTGAGCCTGCCGGTTCCGGTTCCCTGGCGTCAGTGGTCCAGACCTGGACGATCGCCCAGATGACGGCTGCCAGCGGGACGGAGAGTACGGCGCCGATGATGCCGGCGAGGATGGTCCCTGCCGTCAAAACCAGCAGGATGACCAGGGCGTGCAACTGCAGCGACTTGCCCATCACGACGGGCTGAAGCAGGTTGCCCTCGAGCTGGTTGACGGCGATCACCACGATCACCACGATCAGCGCCACCACGGGTCCGTTGGCTACGAGTGCCACCAGCGCCGCGAGGATGCCTGCCACGGTGGCTCCCACGATCGGGACGAAAGCGCCGATGAAGACGATGATGGCTAGCGGGATGGCCAGCGGGACCCCGAGGACCAGCAGTGCCGTGCCGATGGCTACCGTGTCCACCAGGGCCACCATGGCTGTCCCGCGCACGTAATCGCCCAGAACCTGAATGGTGCGTGCGCCCGAGCGGCGCAGCTTGGCTTCGCGGGCGCCGGTGTAGGGCCGCAGGAAGAAGTTCCAGATCGCCGCCCCGTCCTTGAGGAAGAAGAAAAGGATAACCACCATGAGGCTGGCTCCGGCGAGGAACTCGGTGATGACGGACAGTCCCGTGATGGCTCCGGAGCGGACCTGGCTGCTGGCGGCGAATTCCACGATGGCCGCCCGTGCCTGTTCAATCTGCTCCCCGTCCACGGGGATGGGGCCGTTGAGCAGGAACGACTGCAGTTCGTCCAGGCCCGACGACGCCTGGCTTGCAAGGTCCGCCCACTGGCTGCGGATGGAGGCGACAATCACGGTGGTGACACCGGCCAGCACGGCGAGCAAGCCCACGAAGGCCACTGCAGTGGCCGCGGAGGCCGGCAGGCCCCGGCGCTTCAGGAGGTTGACGAACGGCATGATGGCGGCCGCCAGGATCAGGGCGATCAGCACGGGAATGACCAGGAGCCGGATCTGCAGCAGAGCGAAGACGGACACCACCACAACGGTGAGGATCAGCAGGATCTGGGCCGAGCGTACGCCCACCCTGCCCAGGCCGTCTGTCCAGGGGTCCGGGCGTTTGCCGTCCGCCGTGATGTCGACTGATCTGGCCAAGGGGTACTCCAATTCGTCAGCGTGCAGGAACGGGACGCCCGGACCGGCTGCGGCCGGGATAGGAACTCCCCAAATAGCTAAGCCTACTGAGTTACGGCTCCGGCTACACGCCGAGCCACTCGGCGCAGGAGTTCAGGTTCCGGTTGACGCTGTCCACGGCAGCCGCTTCGTTGTGCGCCTCGATGGCATCCACCAGCTCGCCGTGCCCTTCGTCGGGGAGCCCGTTGAAGCCGCTGCGGCGCTGCTGCCGAAGCAGGTCGGCATGGAACACGCCGCCGAAGCTGACGTACAGCTCATGCAGCAGCGGATTCCCCGTAGCCTGCGCCACCAGCACATGGAAGTCCCAGTCGGCGCGGGCCCAGACGGGGTAGTCCTCAGCGTTCCAGGCGTCGCGTCGCTCCGCCAGCAGCGCCTTCATGGCGGCGATGTGTTCGGGTTGTGCGTTGCGGGCGGCCAGGCGGGCCGCCTGGGTGTCCAGCCCCACCCGGACTTCGAGGATGTGCTCCTGGGTGTGGTCCTTGTACATGCGCTGGGCCGCGCCGGAGATCTCGCTGGTGGCCCGGACGTAGGTGCCGTCGCCGCGGCGGACCTCCAGCATGCCGCTGTGGGCCAGCGCCTTGATGGCCTCGCGGAGCGTGCCCCGGGACACGCCCAGCCGGGCCATCAGCTCCGGCTCTGCGGGGATCTTCTGCTGCAGCTGCCATTCGCCGGAATGGATCATCTCGCGGAGCTTGTCCGTGATTTCGTCTGCCAGTACAGGCCGGGGTGAGGCGGTGAGGGTCATGGCTTGGTCCTTGCCGTCAGGAGGTGCCCCACCACGATCTGGGTCAGGGCGATGGCCAGCAGCAGGATCAGCGGCACGGTCCAGCCGCCCGTCGCGCTGTGCAGCAGGCCCATGCCGAACGGGCCCGCTGTGGCCAGCAGGTACCCCACGGACTGCGCCAGCGTGGACATGGCGGTGGTTTCCGCCGTCGACCGGCCGCTCCGGCTGATCATCACCATGACCAGCGGGAAGATGCCCAGGCCGAACCCCAGCAGCGCGGCGGGAACGGCGGCAAGCGCTGCGGGCAGCAGCATCAGGGCGGTAATGCCCAGGAGCATGGTGACACTTGCCAGGTAGAAGGCCGGGCGGAGCATCCGCGGGCGGGAGCCGATGGCCAGGAGCACCATGCCCGCCGGCACGGAGACCAGCTGCATCAGCCCGTACATCAGGCCGCTGTCCGTCGCGGTGAGCCCGGTGGTGGTGAGCATGTACGGGAACCAGCTCAGCACTGCATAGGCGAGCAGTGCCTGGAGCGTGAAGATGGCGGTGAGCAGTGCGCCTTTACGCGTCCGGATCAGCGGCCACGGGGAGATGCTGGCGCCTTGGCCGGGGGTGGCGTTCCGGTGCGCGTGGAGTGCCACCGGGAGGAAGCCGAGGAAGGCGGCCACGGAGAGCAGCCCGATGGAGCCAAGCCCCGCCGACGCCGATCCCAGGAGCTGGGCCACCGGGACCACCATCACGGCCGTGGCCGTGGCGCCCGTGGTCATGGTGACCGTGTAGAGGGCCGTCATGAGGGAGGTGCGGTCCGCGTAGTGCTCGCGGATGAAGGACGGCATAGCCACATTGCAGACGGCGAGCCCGGACATCCCCACCACGGTTCCGGTCAGCAGCATGCCCGTGGACGGGATGCCGCGGACCAGGAGCCCGGCGGCCAGCATTCCCAGGGCCAGAAGGATGGCTTTTTCCACGCCCATCCGGCGCGTCAGCCAGGATGTGGCCGCACCCGCCACCGCAAAGCACAGCGTGGGAACGGAGGGGATGACGGCGGCAACGAACGCACCGTAGCCCAGGACTTCCTGGAGGTCGTGGAGGAGGGCCGAGGCCCCGGTAATTCCGGCGCGGAGGTTGAGTCCGATCAGCACAAAGGCAATGATTCCAAAGACGACGACGGCGCGGGGCCGGGCTGCCTTTGCCCGCTCGGCAGGTGGGGTGTCAGTTCCGGGCGGTGCCGCCGTCGTCGTGGTTGCCATACTTAAACATTAGACGTTAGACGTTTGATGTTTGTAAAGATGTGGCAAACATCTCCGGACGGCCTGACGGCCGGACGGCCTGACGGCCGGACGGCTGGACGGCGCCTAACGCTGCTGGCGCTGGTTCAGCCGCTGCACCGCCAGGGCCAGCCAGAGCTGCACACGGTCCTGGGTCTGGGCGGGGTCATAGCCGGTCAGCTCGGTGATCTGCGCCAGCCGGTACCGCACGGTGTTGCGGTGCAGCGTCAGCTCTTCGGCGACGGCAGCCACCGAGCCGTTGTTGTTCAGGTAGCTTTCCAGCGTGGCCATCAGCTCGGCGCCGTGCAGGGCGTCGAAGTTCCGGAGCGGGTTGAGGGACTCGTTCGCCATGTCCGCCAGCGGCACATCCTCGCTGGCCAGGAGCAGCGACGTGAGGCTGAGGCGCTCGGGCTCGTTGACGGGCAGGCCGTGGCTGGCGGCGTCGCGCGCCTCGAAGTAGCTCCAGCGCACCCCGTTGGGTTTGGTGTAGGCGCCGCCGATGCCGATGGTGGCGTGGATGCCGGCCTCGGCCAGGTGGTCGCTGAGGTGCTTGGCCAGGGCTGCCGCCCCGCTGCCGTCGTCCTGGACAACGACGATCAGGTCCTTCCCGACGACGGCGGTCACGCCGTGCTCCAGCGGCCGCGGCATCGAGGAACTCACCAGCTGCTTGGGATGCGCCGCGGACTCGGCAAGGATAACCACGCTTTTGCGGGTGCTGTTGATGCCGATGCCGGCAAGCCGCCGGGCCGCCTCACTGGACTCCAGGGTCCCGTGGATCACGTCCTCCAGGACCTGGCCGGACAGCGCCCGCTGCGCTTGCCGCTGCTTGACCATGTTGTTCAACTCGACGCTGATGAGGTTCTGGGCATAACCCACGATGCCGGAGTCCTCGAACGGCTGCCGGACCCAGAGGGTGCACGCGTCACGCCGGCCGGTGGGGATGGGGTAGGAGGCCCACGTATCGGCTGTGGGGGCGGGGTTGCCGGCAACGCTGTTGTACAGCTGGGCGGTGAACTGGGTCAGGATAATGTCCGTGCGCAGCATGGAGCCAAGATTCTTGAGCAGTTCGGAGAGTCCCCCGCCGGTCAGCAGGGCGCGCGCCAGGATCTGGTGTCCCGCGATGAGCCGTTCCAGCTTCGCGTAGTGGTCCGCGGACTGGGCATCCGCCACCAGCTTGGTGATTGCAATGAACGGCGTCTCGTACGGGACTTCCACCACGGGAAGGCCCCAGCGGTTGGCCTCGGCAATCAGCGCCGGCGGAACCGCGTCGTGCGTCAGCCCGATCCCGAAGCCGATCCCCACTGCGCCTGCCCGCTGCACCTGCCGCACAAAGCGGCGCTGGTCCGGGGCGGACTTCAGTCGCATCCCGGTGGTGAGGACCAGTTCGCCGCCGTTGAGGAAGCGCTGCGGGTCCTCCTGCTCGGTGACGGCAACCCAGTGGATGTCCTGGTGCCACGTCGTCTCGGCAAGGCCGGATTTGACGAGCTTGAGCGATTGGACGCCCAGCAGGGCGGCGAGGGAAATTGCCATGGATTCAGGATAACTGCGCGCTGGGCAACCGCACTAAAGGATTCGGCGGATGGTGTGCAGGTGGCTATTCCCTGCGTAGTGGCCCTGGCATAGGCTCAGGAGCAGTCGCAACACTGGGCCGGTGGCAGAACCGGTTACAGAAACCAGCATGAAAGAGGTTGAACACCGTGGTCCAAACCTTGCAGAACTTCATCAATGGCGAGTTCGTCACGCCCGCCGGAACCGGTCTGCTGGACATCGTGAATCCCACCAACGGTGAGGTGGTGGCGAAATCGCCCATCTCCGTCCAGGCCGACGTCGATGCCGCCATGACCGCTGCCAAGGATGCCTTCAAGACCTGGAAGCACGTCACCCCGGCGCAGCGCCAGCTGATGCTGCTCAAGCTTGCGGACGCCGTCGAGGCCAACAGCGATGAACTCGTCGAAGCCCAGCACCGCAACACAGGCCAGGTCCGTTCGCTGATCGCCTCCGAGGAAGTGGCCGCCGGTGCCGACCAGCTGCGCTTCTTCGCCGGCGCCGCCCGCATCCTCGAAGGCAAGTCGGCCGGCGAGTACTTCGAGGGCCACACCTCCTACGTGCGCCGCGAGCCCATCGGCGTCGTGGCCCAGGTTGCCCCCTGGAACTACCCGTTCCTGATGGCCATCTGGAAGATCGGCCCCGCGCTCGCCGCCGGCAACACCGTGGTGCTCAAGCCCTCGGACACCACTCCAGAGTCCACCCTGGTCCTCGCCCGCCTCGCCGGGGAGATCTTCCCGGCCGGCGTCCTCAACGTGGTGCTTGGCACCGGCGAAACCGGCGCCATGATGGTGGAGCACAAGGTCCCCGGCCTTGTCTCCATCACCGGCTCCGTCCGGGCCGGCATCGCCGTGGCCTCCGGTGCCGCCAAGGGACTCAAGCGCGCCCACCTGGAGCTCGGCGGCAAGGCCCCGGCCATCGTCTTCAAGGACGCCGACATCAAGAAGAGCGCCGCGGCCATCGCCGAGTTCGCGTTCTTCAACGCCGGCCAGGACTGCACCGCCATCACCCGCGTTCTGGTGGAAGACTCCGTTCACGACGACGTCGTGGCAGCCATGGTGGAACACACCAAGACCCTGCACACGGGCTCGCAGAACGACGAGGACAACTACTTCGGCCCGCTCAACAACGTGAACCACTTCAACGCCGTGACGTCTGTGGTGGAGCACCTGCCGGCGAACTGCAATATTGTCACCGGCGGCCACCGGGCGGGGGACAAGGGCTTCTTCTTCGAGCCCACCATCGTCACCGGCGCCAAGCAGACCGACGACATTGTCCAGAAGGAAACCTTCGGGCCGGTCATCACCGTGCAGAAGTTCAGCACCGAGGCCGAAGCCGTGGAGCTGGCGAATGACGTCGACTACGCCCTGGCCTCCAGCGTCTGGACCACCGACCACGGCACGGCCATGCGCGTCAGCCGCGACCTGGATTTCGGCGCGGTGTGGATCAACACCCACATCCTGCTGACCGCTGAAATGCCGCACGGCGGCTTCAAGCAGTCCGGCTACGGCAAGGACCTCTCCATGTACGGCGTCGAGGACTACACGCGCATCAAGCACGTGATGTCTGCGCTCGACGCATAACTCAGACGCATAATCCCCACCGGCACCCTAACCTCGCTTCGCTTCGGCCAGGGAACCCGGCCGGCGTGGCCCCACCCAGTCCAGAAAGGCATTCCCATGACTGCAACCGCCCATGACCTCACCTTCCGTCTCGAGCAGAAACGCCGCGTCCAGGCCGACTTCCCGGGCCCCAAGTCCGTCGCCCTGACCGAACGCCGGAAGGCCGTTGTGGCAGCCGGCGTCGCCTCCAGCGTCCCCGTCTTCGTGGCGGACGCCGACGGCGGAATCATCCACGACGTCGACGGCAACTCGTTCATCGACCTCGGCTCGGGCATCGCGGTGACCAGCGTCGGGGCGTCCGATCCCGCCGTCGTCGGCGCCGTGAAGGAAGCCGTGGAGCACTTCACCCACACCTGCTTCATGGTCACCCCGTACGAAGGCTATGTGGCCGTCGCCGAGCAGCTGAACCGCCTCACCCCCGGCGACCACGAGAAGCGCACGGTCCTGTTCAACTCCGGTGCCGAAGCAGTGGAAAACGCCGTCAAGGTGGCCCGCCTCGCTACCGGACGTGACGCCGTCGTCGCCTTTGACCACGCATACCACGGCCGCACCAACCTGACCATGGCCCTGACCGCCAAGGCCATGCCGTACAAGACCAACTTCGGCCCGTTCGCGCCCGAGGTCTACCGCATGCCCATGAGCTACCCGTTCCGCGAGGAAAACCCCTCGATCACCGGTGCAGAGGCCGCCAAGCGCGCCATCACCATGATCGAGAAGCAGATCGGCGGCGAGTCCGTGGCTGCGATCATCATCGAACCGATCCAGGGCGAGGGCGGCTTCATCGTCCCGGCCGACGGCTTCCTGCCGGCACTGGCCGCCTGGGCCAAGGACAAGGGCATCGTCTTCATTGCCGACGAAGTCCAGTCCGGTTTCTGCCGCACGGGCGAATGGTTCGCCGTGAACCACGAGGGTGTTGTCCCGGACATCATCACCATGGCCAAGGGCATCGCCGGCGGCATGCCGCTCTCCGCGATCACCGGCCGCGCAGACCTGCTCGACGCCGTCCACCCGGGCGGCCTCGGCGGCACCTACGGCGGCAACCCGGTGGCCTGCGCCGCGGCCCTCGCGTCGATCGGCTCCATGGAGGAATACGACCTCAACGGCCGTGCCAAGCACATCGAGGAACTGGCCACCGGCCGCCTTCGCGAACTGCAGGCTGAGCTTGCCGGTTCGGAGAAGTCCGTGATCGGCGACATCCGCGGCCGCGGCGCCATGCTGGCCATCGAGCTCGTGCAGGCCGGCTCCAAGGAACCCAACCCGGAGCTGACCAAGGCCGTTGCAGCCGCCTGCCTCAAGGAAGGCGTCATCATCCTCACCTGCGGCACGTACGGCAACGTCATCCGGCTGCTGCCCCCGCTGGTCATCGGCGACGAGCTGCTGCTGGACGGCCTCGAGGTGCTGGCCGCCGCCATCAAGGCGCACGCCTAGCCAGTGATGGCGCACGCCTAGCCAGTGATGGCGCACGCCTAGCCACTGTCATGACAGCCGGAGAGCCGCGGACCGATGGTCCGCGGCTCTCCGTGTTTTCCGGTGGAAAATGTCCCCCCTCATTGGTGCCCGTGTGGGCTAGAGTCAGCAGTACCACTGCAGGAACGCAGACCGGCCGACGTCGCCCGGGAACCCCGGGCGAGGCTGGATTCTGCCCCAGACCCAAAGAGGGGTTCACCCATGCGATACGTAGTTGGCTACACACCAAACGAACGCGGCGCGGATGCCGTTGCCCTGGCCACCGCGTTGGCCCGGGCGCAGGGCGCGCAGCTGGATCTGGTCTTTGTAGTGGACAAGGGGCTGCATGTTGCCCAGGACGTGGCGAGCGGGCATGTCCTCGCCAACGAGAAGTCCGTGCAGGACGCACAGCGCGAAGGACTCAGCCTGGTCCCGGACGATGTCCCCGTGGAGTTCCACGCGCGGCACGCGGACTCGTTCGCCGCGGGACTGATCGAAGCCGCCGTTGACCACGACGCCGCGCTGATCGTGGTGGGGGCGGCGAGCAACGGCCTGTTCAAGCGCCACACCGTGGGCAGCGTGGCCAACGGACTCCTGCATGCTTCGCCCGTGCCCGTCGCGCTGGCTCCGCGCGGCTACCGCCGTACGGAGGCCATCACCCGGCTGACCCTCGCCGTCGGCCAGCGTGCCGGCGCGGAAGCGGCGATCGACGTCGCCATCGGGGCGGCCGGACGCCGGAGCGTGCCGCTGCGGATGGTCTCCCTGGTGGAGCTCGACGCCGAAGGGGACCCGGGCGAAGTGGTCAACGCGGCTCACATCCACGCGAACACCGTGCTCACCGAAGCGTCGCGCCGCCTGCCTGAGGGGCACCACGTCACGGTGGAAGTGGCGCACGGCCGCACCATCGAGGAGTGCATCGACGACCTTGAATGGGACGACGGCGAGATCCTGATTGTGGGGTCCTCGCGCCTGGCGGAGAAGAATAAGCTGTTCATTGGCAGCACGGCCAACAAGGTGCTCCGCGCGTTGCCCGTGCCCATGGTGGTCATCCCGCGCGAGTACGAGCGGGTGGACACGGCCATGGCGCCCTGACCCGCCGCGGCACCTCCAGCGCGAACGGGCAGAGCGCGAACGGGCATTTGCGGCCCCGAAGCAGAGCGCGAACGGGCAGATAATGCCCTCAAAAAGCGAAAAACAGGGCATTATCTGCCCGTTCGCGCTGAGCGGGCGGGGCTTAAGTGTCCGCTCGCGCTTCCCGCAGCGCACGCTTCCGGGCCACGGAGTTCCGGCGCGTCGCGGCAAGCATGTCCACGGTCAGCACCAGCAGAGCCAGCCACACCACGCCGAAGCCGATCCAGCGGTCCAGGGTCATGGCCTCCCTGAACACCACCAGGGCAACGATGAACTGGAGCACGGGCGCGAAGTACTGCAGCAGCCCGATGGTGGTCATGGGCAGGCGGCGGGCGGACGCTCCGAAGAACAGCAGCGGCACGGCCGTGATCACGCCCGAGGAAACCAGCAGCCAGAAGTGGGTGGAGCCCTGGGTTCCGAGGGTGTTGGTGCCGCTGACGGCAAGGAAGATCATCGTGGCGGCCGCCAGGGGAGTGAGCACCACCGTCTCCATCGTCAGGCTGGTCACTGCGTCAGCCTTGGGACCGATCCGTTTCTTCACGAAGCCGTAGAGCCCGAAGCTCACCGCCAGCGTCAGCGCGATCCACGGGAGTTTGCCGTACGAAAACGTCAGGACCACCACAGCAATGAAACCGATGCCGACGGCGGCCCACTGGAGCGGCCGCAGCTTTTCCTTCAGCACGAACACGCCCAGCAGGACGGAGACGAGGGGGTTGATGAAGTAGCCCAGGGCAGCCTCCACGGCCTGGCCGGTGGTCACGCCGTACGTATACGTCAGCCAGTTCACTGCGATGAGGGCTGCGGCGATGGACAACGTGCCGAAAATGGCACGGTCACGGAACGCTGCCGCCAGGACGCCCCAGGAACGGGTAACCGTCACCAGCAGCGTGCAGAACACCAGCGACCACACCACCCGGTTTGCCACGATTTCCACTGCACCGGCGGGCTGCAGCACGAAGAAGTACAGGGGCAGCAGCCCCCAGAGTCCGTACGCGCCGATCCCGAAGAGGACACCCGCCGTCGTATCCTTGTCCACTGCCTTAAGCGCGACGCCGGGGCGTGGCGGCCGTCCGCCGGACGCGCCGTGGGACGCGGCACCGGAAACATGGCGGCCCGGTGCGGTCATGGCAGTGGGGGTGGCGGTTCCGTCGGGTGTAGGCACACGATCAATAACACCACCTCCGCCGGCGGTATTCCGCCAACACGGTGCCGATACTCCGGGAACGGTATCCCAGGGGCTTGCGGTACTCAGTACGCTTACCACTATGAACTCGCATCCTGAGCGGGCCCCCCGGTGAGGCTCCGCCACAGCAACGCCTCGGGGAGGGGCTACCGGCGGCTGGCCGCGGGCACCGGCTTCACGTACCGCGACCTGGACGGTTCCACCCTCCCCCCGGGTCCTGTCCGGGAGCGGCTGGAGAGCATCGGCATTCCGCCGGCCTGGACAGACGTGTGGATTGCGCCCTACGACAACGGCCACATCCAGGCCACCGGACTGGACGCCGTGGGCCGCCGGCAGTACATCTACCACCCGGCCTGGCGCGAGAAGAAGGACCGGCTCAAGTTCGACCGTGCCCTTCAGCTCGCCGAATCCCTGCCGGGCGCGCGCAGGCTGGTCACCATGGACCTCCGCGGCGAGGGATTCTCCCGCGAACGGGTCCTGGCGGGTGCCTTCCGGATGCTGGACAGCGGATCGCTGCGGGTCGGATCGGAACGGTACACCAACGAGAACGGCAGCCACGGCCTGGCCACCCTGCTGTGCGCCCACGTGAAAGTGAAGCAGGAGGCCCTCCGGCTCAGCTTCCCCGCCAAGAGCGGCAAAACCTGGGACTCGGAAATCGACGACGCCGACCTCGCCGCCCTTGTCCGTTCGCTCAAGCGCCGCGGTGGTAACGCCAGGCTCCTGGCGTACAAGAACGGACGCAGCTGGCATCCCGTGGGCAGTGCGGAGATCAACGACTACGTGAAGGAACGCACCGGCGCCGACTTCACGGCCAAGGATTTCCGCACCCTCCGGGGCACGGTGGCGGCAGCCGTCAGCCTCGCCCGGTCCGGGCCGCAGGCGACGGTGGCCGCGAAGAAACGGGCCATCAGCCTGGCGATGCAGGACGCTGCGGCGGTGCTGGGGAACACGCCGTCGATCGCCCGGAAAAGCTATGTGGATCCCCGGCTGCTGGATCATTTTTCCGCGGGGGAGACCATCGACCCGCACCGGACGGGCTCGGCCGAATCCGAACTGCGCGCCCTGCTGTACCGGGAGGGCGACGTCGTATCCCTCAATAACTCCCCGAGGAAAGCGGGCTGACCACTTAGAATGGGGGAATTGTGCGCTAAGTGACCTGGCGCAGTCTCTCAGTTCTGGAAGGGCTCCCGGTGTCCAATTCGGCCGAAACCACCCCCAAACGTCCACTCCGCGTCGCGATCGTCGGCGCCGGGCCGGCCGGCGTCTACGCTGCGGACATCCTGACCAAGTCCAACGAGGTCAAGGACGGCGACTTTGAAGTCAGCATCGACCTCTTCGAGGCCTACCCTGCGCCGTACGGCCTGATCCGCTACGGCGTGGCTCCGGACCATCCGCGCATCAAGGGCATCGTCAACGCCCTGCACAAAGTCCTGGACCGGGGCGACATTCGCTTCCTCGGCAACGTGACCTACGGCCGCGACCTGAAACTCCATGATTTCCGTGCCTTCTACGACGCCGTGATTTTCTCCACGGGCGCCATCAAGGACGCGGACCTGAACATTCCCGGCGTCGAACTCGAGGGCTCCTACGGGGGCGCCGACTTCGTTTCCTGGTACGACGGCCACCCCGACGTTTCCCGTGACTGGCCGCTGGACGCCAAGGAAATCGCCGTGATCGGCAACGGCAACGTGGCCCTGGACGTGGCCCGCATGCTGGTGAAGCACGCCGACGAGCTGCTGTCCACGGAAATCCCGGACAACGTCTACCGGACGCTGAAGAACTCCCCGGTCACGGACGTGCACGTCTTCGGCCGCCGCGGCCCGGCCCAGGTGAAGTTCACCCCGCTGGAACTGCGTGAACTGAGCCACGCCAAGGACGTGGACATCGTGCTGTACCCGGAGGACTTTGAGTTCGACGAAGCCTCCGAGGAAGCCATCCGCACGAACAACCAGACCAAGACCATGGTGAACACCATGACCAACTGGCTGGTCGAAGAGCACGCCGAAGCCGAAGTCCCCTCCTCCCGCCGGCTTCACCTGCACTTCCTGCACAGCCCGGTCGAAATCTACAGCGGCGAACCGGCCGCCGCGGGCAACAGTGCTGCCGCCGGCAAGGTTGCGGGCATCAAGTTTGAGCGGATGCAGCTGGACGGCACCGGCAACGTCAAAGGCACCGGGGAGTACATCGACTACCCCGTCCAGGCTGTCTACCGGGCCATCGGGTACCACGGATCGCCGCTGGACGAACTCGAATACGACGCCAAGGCAGGCGTCATCCCCAACGAGGGCGGCCGGGTCCTCGACCGGGACGGCAATCCCGTCCCGGGGATCTACGCCACCGGCTGGATCAAGCGCGGTCCGGTCGGCCTCATCGGGCACACCAAGGGCGACGCCCTGGAGACCATCGGCTGTCTGCTCGAGGACCGGCTGACCCTGCCGCCGGCGCAGAACCCGGATCCGCACGCCATCATCGCCCTGCTCGAGGAGCGCGGTGTGGAGTACACCACCTGGGAAGGCTGGAACAGGCTCGACGCGCACGAAGTAGCCCTCGGGAAGGCGTGGACGGAAGCGGAAGCGGATACCGGCGTCGTGCGTGAACGGGTGAAGGTTGTGCCGCGCGAGGAAATGATCCGCATCTCCCGCAGCGCCGGGGACTGACCCCGCTCCTGGAGGGTGCACTGACCGGCGCCCACTGACCGGTGCCCACTGACCGGTGCCCCCTGACCGGTGGCGGCGGCGCGGGGCGGGAACTAGACTGTCCGGACCAAGCCACTTCGGCATGCCGTCACGCCTGGCACACTGTTGTGCCGGCAGGGGAGTCCAATGAGGAAAACAATGCAGCCGGCCGTCCCCGGCAGCGCGGACAGCCGCGACGCTGCGGCACTGCTCCAGCGGCATGCCCTCGCGGGCCACGAGCTGCTGGCCGGACCCGGCCCGCTCAGTGCCGGCACCTCGGGCCAGGCCAATAACGTTCGTGTGCCCGGACTGCGCAGCCTCGTGGAGGAATCCTGGCAGCGCTCAGTCCAGTTCCGGGCGAATCCGGACAACCCGGAAGCGCCGCTGGCCATGGACCGGGAAGAGCTGGACGAATACCGCAGCCAGCATCCCCTGGCCACCATCATGCCCGTCATCCATAAGCTCCTGGTCCTGCCCAGCCACGACAGCGGACTGCTGATCGCCGTGGGTGACGACGTGGGCCGGCTCCTCTGGGTGGAGGGCGACGCCGTGACGCAGCGCCGGGCCGAGGGCATGATGTTCGTGGCCGGCGCCGACTGGTCCGAGGCCAGCGTGGGAACCAGCGCTCCCGGCACAGCCCTGGCCCTGGGCCGCAGCATCCAGATTTCCGGTGCTGAACACTACAAGCGCTCCGTCCACCCCTGGAGCTGCACGGCTGTGCCGTTCCACGATCCCGATTCCGGCGCCCTGCTGGGGGTGGTGGACATTACCGGCACCGAATCCGCCGTCGCACCGCACACACTCTCACTGGTGGAGGCCACCGTTGCCGCGGCCCAGGCCCAGTTGCGCGTGGAGAGGCTCCAGCTGGCGGCCGCGCGCCAGGCGGCACCGGCCCGACGGCGGTCCGCGGCTTCCGCCGGGCGGACGGCGTCCGCTGCCGGCACCGGCAGCCTCTACCGCAACAGCCTCCAGATCCTGGGCCGGGACCAGGCACTGCTCAGCATCGAGGGCCGCACCGTGGCGCTCTCGGCCCGGCACAGCGAAATCCTGGCGCTTCTCAGCGTCCACCCGGACGGTCTCAGCGCGGAGGAACTCTGCACGCTGCTCTATCCGGGCGAAGGCTCCTCCATGACGCTCCGGCCCGAGATGGTGCGCCTGCGCAAGGTCCTCCAACAGCTCAGCCCGGAGGCCGTCCCCGGCTCCCGCCCCTACCGGCTGCCGATGGACCTGATGCCGGACTCCGGCCAGGTCCTCAACTGCCTGCAGCGCGGGGCCCACCGCATCGCCCTGGAGATCTACCGCGGCGCCGTGCTGCCCCGCTCGGAAGCGCCGGGCATCGTCGACCTCAGGGACCGCGTCTCCTCGCTGCTGCGCGAAGCGGTGCTCACCGACGGCAGCGCCGATGCGCTCCTGAAGTACGCGGAACTGCCGGAAGCCAAGAACGACGTCGGCGTCCGCACCGCCGCGCTGCGGCTCCTTCCGCCGCGCTCGCCCAAGCGGGCCGCCGTCGTCGCCGATCTTGAACGGCTGGAAACCGAACTGAGCGCCTGACCTCCCGCAACGTGAGCCGGGTCACTTAGGTTGCAACCTGACTGCAACCTCCCCGCTCCTACGCTGAATGCAACGGCGGCCGCCAGCACTGGCCGCCAATCATCTTGCACAGCAAAGGAGCTAGCAATGACTGTCTACGCACAGCCCGGTACCGAGGGTTCGAAGGTCACGTTCAAGGACCGCTACGAGAACTGGATCGGCGGCGAGTGGGTTGCCCCCGTCAAGGGCCAGTACTTCGAGAACATCACCCCGGTCACCGGCAAGGCATTCTGCGAGGTGGCCCGCGGCACGGCCGAGGACATCGAACTGGCACTGGACGCCGCACACAAGATCGCACCCTCCTGGGGCAAGACGTCCGTTGCGGAGCGCGCGGCGATCCTGAACAAGATCGCGGACCGCATCGACGAAAACCTCGAGATGCTCGCCGTCGCCGAGTCCTGGGACAACGGCAAGCCGATCCGCGAAACGCTCAATGCGGACATTCCGCTGGCCGCAGACCACTTCCGCTACTTCGCCTCCGCCGTCCGCGCCCAGGAAGGCCGCCTGTCCCAGCTCGACGACGACACCACCGCGTACCACTACCACGAGCCGCTCGGCGTCGTGGGCCAGATCATCCCGTGGAACTTCCCGATCCTGATGGCCGTCTGGAAGCTCGCCCCGGCACTCGCCGCCGGCAACGCCGTGGTCCTCAAGCCGGCCGAGCAGACGCCGTCGTCCATCCTCGTCCTGATGGAGCTCATCAGCGACATCCTGCCTGCAGGCGTCGTCAACGTGGTCAACGGCTTCGGCGTCGAAGCCGGAAAGCCGCTCGCTTCCAGCCCGCGGATCCGCAAGATCGCCTTCACCGGTGAAACCACCACCGGCCGGCTGATCAGCCAGTACGCGTCCCAGAACCTGATCCCGGTCACCCTGGAACTGGGCGGCAAGAGCCCCAACATCTTCTTCAACGACGTTGCCGAGAACAACGATGCGTTCTACGACAAGGCGCAGGAGGGCTTCGCCCTGTTTGCCTTCAACCAGGGCGAAGTCTGCACCTGCCCGTCCCGCGCCCTGGTCCAGGAGGACATCTACGACTCCTTCATGGCCGACGCCGTGGCACGGGTGGAGAAGATGATCCAGGGCAACCCGCTGGACACCGAAACCCAGGTGGGCGCCCAGGCCTCCAACGACCAGCTGGAGAAGATCCTCTCCTACATCGACATCGGAAAGCAGGAGGGCGCGAAGGTGCTCACCGGCGGCGGCCGCGCTGAATTGCCCGGCGACCTGGCCGGCGGCTTCTACGTCCAGCCCACCGTCTTCGAAGGCCACAACAAGATGCGGATCTTCCAGGAGGAGATCTTCGGCCCGGTGGTTTCCGTGACACGCTTCAGCGACTACAACGACGCCATGGGCATCGCCAACGACACCCTGTACGGCCTTGGCGCCGGTGTCTGGTCCCGCAACGGCAACGTGGCCTACCGCGCCGGCCGCGAGATCCAGGCCGGCCGCGTCTGGGTCAACAACTACCACGCCTACCCGGCCGGCGCCGCGTTCGGCGGCTACAAGTCCTCCGGCATCGGACGTGAGAACCACTCCATGATGCTGGACCACTACCAGCAGACCAAGAACCTGCTGGTCAGCTACAACGAAAACAAGCTCGGCTTCTTCTAGGCCGCACCAAGCCCGGGCGGGGACGGATTGCACGCATCCGTTCCCGCCCGCACCACCTGGACACCCCTCAGGAAGGCAGCAACACCCCTACAGCCCGATCCCTAAAGCAACGCTTTAACGACGCAAGGATTTCGCCAATGACGACGACAATGCAAGCAGCCGTAGTGACAGAATTCGGAAAAGACCTCCAGATCCAGGACATCCCCGTCCCCACCCCGGGCCGCGGACAGGCGCTGGTCAAGGTCATCACCACGGGCGTGTGCCACACGGACCTGCACGCCGCCGAAGGGGACTGGCCGGTCAAGCCGTCGCCGCCCTTTGTACCCGGCCACGAAGGCGTGGGCGAAGTGGTAGCGCTCGGCGACGGTGTCACCGACCTCGCCGTCGGAGACCTCGTAGGCAACGCCTGGCTCTGGTCCGCCTGCGGCGACTGCCAGTACTGCCGCACCGGCTGGGAAACCCTGTGCGAAGCGCAGAAGAATGCCGGGTACAGCGTGGACGGCTCCTTCGGGCAGTACATGCTGGTGGACAGCCGCTTTGCCGCCCGCATCCCCGCGGGCTCGGACCCGGTGGAGGTCGCCCCGGTGCTTTGTGCCGGCGTCACCGTCTACAAGGGCCTGAAGATGACGGAGGCCAAGCCGGGCCAATGGGTCACCATTTCCGGTATCGGCGGCCTGGGCCACATCGCGGTCCAGTACGCCGTGGCCATGGGCCTGCGGGTTGCCGCAGTGGACATCGCCGACGACAAACTCGCCTTAGCCAAGAAACACGGCGCCGAACTGACCGTCAACGCCCTCCATGAGGACCCGGTGGAAGTCATTCAGCGTGAAACCGGAGGTTGCCATGGAGTCCTGGTCACGGCAGTGCACCCGTCAGCCTTTGGGCAGGCGATCGGGATGGCCCGGCGGGGCGGCACGATCGTGTTCAACGGCCTCCCGCCGGGCGACTTCCCGGCACCGATCTTCGAGATTGTGCTCAAGGGCCTGACCGTCCGGGGCTCGATCGTGGGAACCCGGCAGGACCTCGAGGAAGCCCTGGAGTTCTACGCGCAGGGCAAGATCCACCCCACGGTTTCCACCCGGGACCTTTCCGAAGTCAACGCGGTCCTGGACGAAATGAAGCACGCCAAGATCGACGGCCGTGTGGTGCTGAGGTTCTGATGCCCGATACCAGGCTCGAAGCCGCGGTGACGCTGCCCGGGGAGGACTTCTCCCGGGTGGCGCTCACCGGGGAGGCCGTCCAACTACTCCGGATGTTGTGGGGCCAGCACGGTCCCCTGATGTTCCACCAGTCCGGCGGCTGCTGCGACGGCTCCTCGCCCATGTGCTACCCGGCGGGTGATTTCATCACGGCGGAGGCGGACGTCCTCCTGGGGCTGTTCGACATCGCCGACGGTGTGGAGCCGAAGCCGCTCGAGTTCTGGATGTCCAGGGAGCAGTTCAACTACTGGAGCCACACCCACCTGACAGTGGATGTGGTGCAGGGCCGGGGGAGCGGGTTCTCGGTGGAGGCGCCGGAAGGGAAGCGGTTCCTCATCCGGTCAACACTGATGGACTGGCCGTCCTGAGCGGCCCCGCCCGGTAGCCGCCCCGCCCGGTAGCGGCCCCGCCCGAACACGGCGCCGAAACACAGCGCGAACGAACAGTTGCGGCCCCTCTCCCGAGGGGCCGCAACTGTTCGTTCCCGCGTCTCGTTCCCGCGTCTCGTTCCCGCGTCGGAATCGCCGGTCCGGACCGCCGAGATCGTCGTTCCGAGCCGTTACGCGCGTCTCACTATCTGGGATAAATGTGACCGTCCACTGGATGGACACTACTCTTGATAAGTCTGTTTCCAGCAAGCTATCGAGATTGTGGACTTTCCTATGAACCTTTTCCGGACGAAATCCATCGAGCAGTCGATTGCCGACGCCGATGAACCCGGACGCAAGCTGAAGCGTTCCCTGAGCACGTGGGACCTCATGATCATGGGCGTCGCCGTCGCCGTTGGTGCCGGGATCTTCTCTGTCGGAGCCAAGGCCGCCGCGAATTTCGCCGGCCCCGCCGTGACAATTTCCTTCGCCATTGCCGCCGTCACGTGTGCGCTGGCCATCATGTGCTATGCCGAGTTTGCCACCGCCATTCCGGTGGCCGGTTCCGCCTACGTCTTCACCTACGCCACCATGGGTGAACTGCTGGCCTGGATCATCGGCTGGAACCTCATCCTGGAACTCTTCACCGCCGGTGCCGTCATCGCCAAGTACTGGGGCATCTACCTCAGCAAGGTCTTCGCGCTCATGGGCGTGGACATTCCGCCCGCCATCTCGCTCGGCGGCATCGACCTTTACTGGGGCGCCTTCCTGATCGTGGCCGTTTTCACCGTCCTGCTGGTGCTGGGGACAAAGCTGTCCGCCCGCGTTGGCAACATCTTCACCCTGATCAAGATCGCCGTCGTGCTGTTCGTCATCGTGGTCGGCTTCACCTACGTGAAGGTCGAGAACTATTCGCCGTTCGTTCCGGCCTCCGAACCCACGGCCGCCTCGGGCACCGCCGACGTACTCAAGCAGTCCTTCTTCGGGTTCCTGACCGGAGCCGTTCCGGCGCAGTACGGCACCCTGGGCATCTTCGCCGGCGCCGCGCTCGTCTTCTTCGCCTTCATCGGATTCGACGTCGTGGCCACCTCGGCCGAAGAGGTCAAGAACCCGCAGAAGACCCTGCCGCGCGGCATCTTCGGCGGCCTGGCGATTGTCACCGTCCTCTACATCCTGGTGTCACTCGCCTTGACCGGCATGGTGTCCTACACGGAGCTGGCCGAGGCCAAGAACCCCACACTGACCACCGCCTTCGAAGCCGTGGGCAACACCGACGCCGCCAAGGTCATCGCGTTCGGCTCTCTGGTGGGCCTCACCACGGTGATCATGGTGCTGCTGATGGGCCTGTCCCGCGTGGTCCTGGCCATGAGCCGCGACGGCCTGCTGCCGCGCTCGCTGTCCAAGACCAGCACCATCCGTGCGACGCCGGTCCGCCTCCAGATCATCTGTGGCGCGGCCGTGGCCGTCGTGGCAGGCCTGACCAACGTGGACCTGCTCGAAGAAATGATCAACATCGGCACGCTGTCCGCCTTTGTGATGGTCAGCCTGGGCATCCTGGTCCTGCGGAAGAAGCGCCCGGACCTGAAGCCGGCCTTCCGCGTCCCGTTCGGCAAGGTCCTCCCGGTGGTTTCCGCGCTGCTGTGCCTCTACCTGATGACCAACCTGGCAGTCGAGACGTGGATCTTCTTCGCCATCTGGCTGGTCATCGGCGTGGCCATCTACTTCTCCTACGGCCAGCGGCACTCCCGGCTGAACGAGAAGTTCGCGGAAGCCAAGGCCGCCGTCAACGGCGCCCCGAAAACCGCCCCGGAAGCCGCCCCCAAGGCCGCTTCGAAGGCCAACCCGGAGGACAAGGACGAGGACGAGGAAGCGCTCACGCGTAACTGATCTCACGCCGTCCCGCGGGCCCCGCGGAAGTCGCTCTGGCCATGACTCCATAAGATGGAGTCATGGCCAGAGCTGTTAAACCCGAGCGCAAGGCGGAGCTGCTGTCCGCCATCCAGGACTACCTGATGGACAAGACCCTGGCCGAGCTCACGTTCCGGAGCCTCGCAGAGGGCCTGGGCATCAGCTCCTACGTTCTGGTCTACCACTTCGGCAACCGGGAACAGCTGGTCAACGAGATCATCCGCTCCATCGAGTCCCGGCTGGACAGCATGCGCACCACGGACGTGCGCGACATTGACCGGGAGGCCTGGCGGTCCTTCCTGATGGAATCCTGGCAGTGGACCATGGCCCAGCGGAACCGGCACCTGGCAAGGCTGGAGTTCGAGGCCACCGCGCAGGACGTCGTGGCGGCCTCGCCCCGCGGAACAGCGCAGGACCACTTCCGCATGCTCCACGACAAAGCGCGCGACTGGCTGGTGGTACAGGGCATCCGACCCGAGTACGCGGACACCGACGCCCGCCTCTTCACCTCCACGTTCTACGGGCTGCAGTTCGATTTTGTGGTGATGAACCAGCCCGAGGAAGCGACCAAGGCTTTCGAACTGATGGTGGCCGTGTTCTTCTCGAACCTTGAGCACCGCCTGGCCACCGACGGCCAGCACGTCTGACGCCCAAGGGCACGTCTGACGCCCAAGGGCACGTCTGACGCCCAAGGGCACGTCTGACGCCTTAGGCGGTGTGAGTTTAGGGCGCGGCGTGGCGGCCCATCCATTCAACGAGCGGCCTCAGCTCGTCCCAGAGGCGGCCGATTTCCTCAGTGGCCGCAGGCGTGGACAGCCAGTCCGGTTCACCCAGCCCTTGGCTGGCGGACAGCGACTTGTGTTTGAGGAGCTCCGCCCGGGGATGGTCGCGCGGGAAGCCCCTGGGCACGGTCTTGAGCCGTTCCCCTTCCACAGTGAAGCCGGCCTCGGCAACCCTGCGGACGATCTGCTCCAAGGATTCGCCCGTTGCGGTGGCGTCCACGGAATTCCGGAAACGGGCAAGCTGGGCCGGTGAGCTCGAATGGCAGCCGCCGCCCACCAGGAGCCCGTCGGCGCTGATCTGCACGTAGTAGCCCACCCCCTCCTGGAACGATGCAAGGGCGCCCTGGGCCGTCTTGTACGGCGACTTGTCCGGGGAGAACCGGACGTCCCGGTTGGGCCGGAAAATCTTCGCGGGCCCGAACCTCGGCTCCAGCCCGGCCAACAGGGCAGTCAGCGGTTCCCGGACGAGCGTTTCGTAGCTGGGCTTGTGCTCCAGCCACCACTCCCGGTTGTTGTTCTGCTCAAGATCGGCATAAAAGCCGAAAGCAGCGGCGGGGATACCGGCGAATGTGTTCATGTAGGGAGCCTAGGGCGGCGTCGCCTGCCGGGCCAGTGGCCCGGGTCCCGTATGTGGAAAACGGCATGCGGACGCAGAACACCCCGCCGCGGATGGTCCGCAGCGGGGTGTTCAGGTGAATCGCAGTCAGCGGGACCGGGGGCGCCGCAGGACAACGAGGCTACAGCTTGTTGGCTGCCTCGGCGTCGGATTCTGTCTGGCCGGCGCCGAGGTTGGCGCGGAGTTTGGCGCCGAGGTCGGCGTCGACGTTGGTCCAGTACTGGATGGCGCGTTCCTTGATTTCGGGGGTTTTGACGCCGCCGACTGCACCGGTGATGGTGTCCAGCAGGCGGGCCTTGGCGCCGTCGTCGAACACTTCGCGGTACAGCGTGCCGGCCTGGCCGAAGTCGCCGTCTTCTGCGTGCAGGGAGTGTGCGGAGAGCGTCAGCTCGCCGTCGTTCTCCCAGCCGCCGCCGGCGACCGCGGGCTCAACGGCGGCGGGGCCGCCGACCGAGTTCGGGGCGTAGACCGGGACGGAGGGGGCGTTGAAGAGGTAACGTCCGGCGCCGTCCTGGCTGTAGTTGTTGACCTGGTTCTTGGGCTGGTTCACCGGGATCTGGGCGTGGTTGGTGCCCACGCGGTAGCGGTGCGCGTCGGCGTAGGAGAAGATGCGGGCCTGCAGCATCTTGTCCGGCGACGCGGCGATGCCCGGCACGAAGTTCGAGGGCGCGAAGGTGGCCTGCTCGATCTGCGCGAAGTAGTTCTCCGGGTTCCGGTTCAGTTCCATGGTGCCGACCTTGATCAGCGGGTAGTCCGCGTGCGGCCACACCTTGGTGAGGTCGAACGGGTTGAAGCGGTAGGTCTTGGCGTCCTCGTAGGGCATGACCTGGACGTGCAGGTCCCAGGAGGGGAAGTTGCCGGCGGCAATGTTTTCCTGCAGGTCGCGGATGTAGAAGTCCGCGTCCGACCCGGCCAGCTCTTCGGCGCGGTCGCCGGTGATGGTCTTCACGCCCTGGTTGGACTTGAAGTGGTACTTGACCCAGAAGCGCTCACCCTCGGCGTTGATCCACTGGTAGGTGTGCGAGCCGTAGCCCTGCATTTCGCGCCAGGAAGCCGGCAGGCCGCGGTCGCCCATGAGCCAGGTGACCTGGTGCGCGGACTCCGGGGACAGGGTCCAGAAGTCCCACTGCATGTCCGCGTCGCGCAGGTGGGTGCCCGGGAGGCGCTTCTGGGAGTGGATGAAGTCCGGGAACTTGATGCCGTCGCGGATGAAGAACACCGGGGTGTTGTTGCCCACGAGGTCGTAGTTGCCCTCGGAGGTGTAGAACTTCACGGCGAAGCCGCGGGGGTCCCGCCAGGTGTCGGGGGAGCCGTTCTCGCCGGCGACCGAGGAGAAGCGGATCAGCATCTCGGTCTCGACGCCGGGCTGCAGGAACGCGGCCTTGGTGTACTTGGAGACGTCCTCGGACGCCGTGAACTTACCGAACGCGCCGCCGCCCTTGGCGTGCACGACACGCTCCGGGACACGCTCGCGGTTGAACTGGGCGAGCTTCTCGATCAGGTAGTGGTCGGTCAGGATGATGGCGCCGTCAGCGCCGACAGCCTTCGAGTGTGCATCGGACGTGACGGGAGCACCGGACTGTGTGGTGGACACAGCGGGCGCAGAGATGTTCAAGGTCATCTTTCTCCTATGTTTGGGTTTGTTGCTTAGTTTCGTTCGGCGGGTAGCTTTTGGGTGCGCTGGCAGTCCTGGCAGATGCCCTGGTACATAACGTCAGCGATCTGGATGGTCATCGGCTCGGAGTTTTCGTCCCAGTGCGGCGTGAGGCAGGGCGCATGGCCCACGGCGCAGTCCACGTCTTCCACGCGCCCGCAACTGATACAGATGGCGTGGTGGTGGTTATCGCCCACCCGCGTCTCGTAGAGCGCAGGGGAGTGGGGCGGTTCGAACCGGCGCAGCATATGCAGGTCCGTGAGGTCCCCGAGGACTACATACACGGATTGCGCGGTCATCTCAGGCAGCTCCTCACGGGCGGCGGCAAGGATGCTTTCGGCCGGCGAGTGCGGGTGGTGTTCGACGGCGGTGAGGACCGCCAGCCGCTGTTTGGTCACCCGGCGGCCGTGGGCGCGCAGGGCGGCTGCCCATGCATCCTGGCCGGCCTCGTGAACTGTCATAGCCCCATTCAAGCACTTATTATGACTAAATCACAATAAGGCGAGGCTAATCTCCGGAGAATGGAGCAACATTTCAAAGGGGTTCACGGCTTCACCGGCGGAGCGGCCCAGCGCGTGCAGCTCCAGGCGCCCGTCCGTGACGGCGGTATCCGGCACGATGCAACTGAGGCCGGCGACGGCCTGGCGAAGCGCCAGGCCTTCCAACGCTGCGGCCAGCGCAAGTAGTTCCGCCGGGGCCACATCCTCGACGGACCCGAGGGGCCGTTCCGGGGACAGTACCGTGTGGTGGGACCCTGCCGGGGTCGACGGCGGCCATGTGCGGATGGCGGGCAGCGGCGCACCGGAATCCGGGCTCGCCTCCGGGCGTGCCGCAGAAGCTGCCGCCTTCAGCAACGCGGTGCGCAGGCCGGCGTCGTACTTGTCCAGGTCCTGGTCCGACGCGGGCTTCCTGCGCTGCGCAGGCAGGGAGAGTTGTTCCGCCGGGGTGACCGGTTCACCGTCCCAGCGGCCGAAAAGGTGGAACGTGGGGGTGGAGGATTCCGCCGCCGGCTCGCCGATCGAAGCGCCGAGCGAATGCCAGCGGTGTGCGAAGAGCAAAGTGCAGGTATCAGCGCCGAGGACGTCGGCCAATGCCCTGCGGGCAGCATTGTGGCAGCGCAGCCAGTCGGCCGCCGATCGGTGGTCCAGGGCCGTTGCCGGATCGCTGAGGCGGATCATCAGGTGGCCGGAAGTCAGCGGAGTGCGCGGCCGGGTGACCTCCCAGACCGACGAGCCGAAAAGCAGCCGCCTGGACAACTGCATGCGCACTCCCTCCACCGTGGTGATTCCCGCCCGGGACTCACCCCGAGACTATCAAGGCCAAGGTAAACACCCGGGAGCCCCGGTTCCGCAGGCGCCCGCGGCTAGAGTTGCCCAGTGGCAAAACTTCTGGCTGACCTCACCCCGCTGCGCGAAAGCCCCGATTTCCGCCGGCTCTGGCTCGGATCCGCCGTCTCCAACCTCGGCAGCCAGCTGACCCTGGTTGCGGTGAGCCTGGAGGTGTACCGGCTGACGCAGGACAGCCTCTACGTGGGGCTCCTGAGTATTTTCGCGCTGGTTCCCCTGGTGCTGGGCGGACTGCTGGGCGGCTCCATCGCCGATGCCCACGACCGCCGCAGGGTGGCCCTCCTGGCGACCAGCGTGCTGTGGCTGACCACGGCCGCGCTGGCCGCACAGGCCTGGCTGGCGGTGGGGAACGTGTGGCTGCTGTACGCTCTGGTGGCCGTCCAGAGCGGCGCGCAGGCCATCAACCAGCCGGCCCGCAGCGCCATCATCCCGATGCTGGTCCGCAAGGAACTGCTGCCGGCGGCCAACGCTTTGAGCCTGATCAGCTTCGGCCTGGCCATGACGGCCGGTCCGCTCCTGGCCGGCGTTCTGGTGGCGTGGGTCGGCTTCGGCTGGACCTACACGCTGGACGTGGTGAGCTTCGTGTTTGCCTTCTGGGCACTGCTGAAGCTGCCGCCCATGCCGCCGGGCAAGGAGGCGCACCGCGCCGGCCTCCGTTCCGTCGTCGAGGGTTTCCGTTTCCTGGGCACGCGCCCGAACCTGCGGATGACGTTCGTGATCGACCTCGTGGCCATGATCTTCGCCCAGCCGCGGGCACTGATGCCGGCGATCGGCGCGGTGATGATCGGGGGCGGCGAAGCCACCGTGGGCGTGCTCCTGGCGTCCACGGCTGTTGGTGCGTTCCTGGCCGGGCTGTTCTCCGGGCCGCTGGGCGGTATCCGGCGGCAGGGCAGCGCGGTGGTGTGGTCCGTTATGGGCTGGGGTGCGTCCATCGCCGGCTTCGGGCTGGTGGTGGTATTGGCCGGGCGCTCCGGGGTGGACGGTGTGACGTGGTGGTTGCTGCCCGCCGCGCTCTGCTGCGCATTGGCTGGCATTTCGGATTCCGTGAGCGCCGTCTTCCGTACCACCATCCTCCAGGCGGCGACGCCGGACCACCTGCGCGGGCGGCTCCAGGGCGTGTTTGTGGTGGTGGTGGCAGGCGGCCCGAGGATCGGCGACATGCTGGCCGGCGGCGGCACTAAACTTTTGAGTGAAGGTTGGGTTTTGTTGCTGGGCGGCCTGTTGTGCATCGCCGTGGCTTGGGCGGTGGCACGCTGGCAGTCCGGTTTCCTGAAGTACGACGCGCGGAACCCCGTTCCGTAGCGGCACGTTAGTCAGGAACAACGGGGGAACTTCGTGAGGAGGCACAGTGCATAATCACCACAACGGACTGAAGACCGCGGCGCTGTTCGGGGTGCTCTGGGCGGTGCTGCTGGGGCTGGGCGCCGTGATCGGCAGCAGCATGCGGAGCACCACCCCCATCTGGATCATGGCGCTGGTGGGCGTGGGCACCACAGCTTACGGGTACTGGAACAGCGACAAGATCGCCCTCCGGTCCATGCAGGCCTACCCCGTCACCGAGGAACAGGCCCCCCAGCTTTACCAGATTGTCCGTGAGCTCTCGGCCAAGGCCAGCCAGCCCATGCCGCGGATCTATGTTTCGCCCACGCCTGCGCCGAACGCCTTTGCCACCGGACGGAACCCGCAGAACGCCGCGGTCTGCTGCACCGAGGGCATCCTGCGGCTGCTGAGCACCCGCGAGCTTCGCGGCGTGCTGGGCCACGAGCTCATGCACGTCTACAACCGGGACATCCTCACGTCGTCCGTGGCTGCGGCCGTGGCCGGTGTGATCACCTCGGTGGGGCAGATGCTGCTGTTCTTCGGCGGCGGGGACCGGCGCAACTCCAACCCGTTCGCGATGCTCGCCATGGCCCTGCTTGCCCCGCTGGCGGCGATGGTGATCCAGTCGGCCATCTCCCGGACCAGGGAGTACGACGCCGACGAGGACGGCTCCGCGCTCACCGGCGATCCGCTGGCGCTCGCCTCAGCCCTGCGCAAGATCCATCAGGGCGTCCAGATGGTGCCGCTCCCGCAGGACCAGAAGCTGGTGAACACCTCGCACCTGATGATCGCCAACCCGTTCCGTGGCGGCGGCATGAGCAGGATGTTCGCAACGCATCCGGCCATGCAGGACCGCATCGCCCGGCTGGAACTGATGGCGCGCGGACCCCTCAGCTGAGCTGCCGCCGTCGTACTTCCGACGCGCAAAGTGGTTCCCGACGCGCAAAAAGGCTGGCGACACCCGTATATCGGTGTCGCCAGCCTTTTTGCGTGGCGTGTGGAATTTTGCGCGTCGAAAACGGCGGCCGCGGTCTAGCTGCGGAAGTTGACGAACTGCAGGTCGGCCTCGTCAAAGTCCTTCAGGAGGGCCATGGTGGCCTGGAGATCATCGCGGGACTTGGACGTCACCCGGAGTTCATCGCCCTGGATCTGGGACTTGACGGACTTCGGCGCCTCGTCGCGGATCAGCTTGTTGATCTTCTTGGCGAGGTCCTGGGCGATGCCCTCCTTGATGGAGGCTTCCAGCCGGTATTCCTTGCCGGATGCGTAGGGCTCGCCGGTGTCCAGCGACTTCAGGGAGATCCCGCGACGGATGAGCTTGGACTGCAGAACGTCCAGGACGGCGAGCACGCGCTCTTCGGAATTGGCCTTCATCAGGATCTTTTCACCGCTGAAATCGACCTCTGCGCCAACGCCCTTGAAGTCGTAGCGCTGGGCCAGTTCCTTCTGCGCCTGGTTCAGCGCGTTGGCAACTTCCTGCTTGTCTACCTTGCTGACGACGTCGAATGTGGATTCGCCTGCCATAACTGTCCTCCTGCTGATCGCCTGGATGCCCCTTCAGGGGCGGTGCTGTCTGCATTCCAGCCTAGTACGGATGGCGTCCAAGTGAAGGCCCGGGTCCGCTCCGCCCGATTCACAGTTTCCTCATAGCGGACACATGGCGGGAACGAAGTCTTGGGCCCCAGAGTTGGAGGTGTTGGAAGAGTTGCCCCGGAAGGAACCCGCCATGCACCAGAAAGCCGTCCGCTACGTCACCCGCTCGACTGCCGCGGCCGCCACCACGCTCGCCACCGCAGCCACCTCCGTCGCAGCCGCCGCGGTGGCTGCCTCCATCATCCTGAGCCCCGTAGCAGATGCTCCTTCCCGGCTGGACGGCGTCCACTCGGATCTGATGCGGGCGGTGCAGCTGAACCAGATCACCGAGGAGCAGGCTGCGAAGTTCGAAGCGAAACTGGCCGGACGCATTCTTGGTGAAGCCTGATTTTTGGCGGAATTCCGGGGTATTTGGCGGCCTTCGCTGCTCGATTCGATTCTTCGGCAGAAGTTCTGTAAAGTTGTCTTGCCCGCGGTTACTGGAAGCGAAACGGACTGGAAACAGCCGTTCTGAACATAGCAGCCGCGAGTGATCTTCTTTTGAAGTTCGGCAGATTACCCGAGCGGCCAAAGGGGGCTGACTGTAAATCAGCTGGCAACGCCTACGGGGGTTCGAATCCCTCATCTGCCACCCAAGGAAAAGTCTCCGGAACCACCAGGTTCCGGAGACTTTTCTGTTTAAGCGCTTGGACCTTATGGGCCAGGGCGGCCTTCCGGCAGAGCCTTGTCCGTGGCTCCCGGCCTTGAAGGTTCGGAACCGCGGACAAGCCTAGGACCCTTGGTTGAGGGGACCCTAGTTGAGTCCGATCACCAGCATCTGGTTGGTTCCCGGGATGCAGGTCTGCAGGATGACCCGCGGGAAGCCGCCGAAGATCGCAGAGACATTGTTGGTGGTGCCCGGATTCGGCACCTGTCCGCGTCCGACGACGGTGTAGGTCCCGTAGCCCGGAATGCTGACAGTTTCGCCGACGCCGATCCCCGAGAACCGTGCCCACCCGCCGCAGAAGTCGTGCTCCGTGATGAAAAGGGCGTAGGCATCGGTCGGGGTGAAATGGATGGGGCCGATGCAGGCGTCCACCATGGACTGGCCGCCGGCACCCGCCACATAGATCGTGCGGACGGCAGGAGCCGGGGCAGGTGCCGGAGCGGGGGCTGGCGCCGGGGCCGGGGCCGGCGCCACCGCTGGTGCCGGAGCAGCCGCGGGTGCGGGTGCCGGTGCGGCGACGGCGGGTCCCGTCAGCTTGAGCACCTGCCCGGGCACGATCGGTGAGTACACGCCCAGGCCGTTGGCCGCCAGCATGGCGTTCATGTCGACGCCGAAGCGGGCTGCTATGGCCCCCACGGTGTCGCCGGCTGCCACGGTGTACAGGTTGGACTCTTCCGGAGCCGGAGCCGGAGCCGGAGCCGGGGCTGGAGCCGGTTCCGGGGCAGGTGCCGGTTCGGCGGCCGGGGCTGGCGGCGCAGCGGCTTCGGGGACGGCGGCGACGGCCGCCTCCGGCGTCCCCGCACCTGCTGTCGCCGGCCTGTCTGCGGATTTGTCTGCTTCTGGTGCGGGTGCCGTCACTGCCTGGGCGTCGCTGACGCGGGACGTCTGCGCTGCGGCGGAGTAGCCGACGGCAGTCAATGCGACTGCCGTGACTACGGCGCCCGCGGCCAGCAGTGTCCTCAGCCTGGTGGCGGTGGCGCTACTTTTTGTGGTGGTTGGGGCAGGTGAGCTGCCCCCGGAGTAAAGCTCGTTTTGATCCATCGGTTCCCCCCGAGAGTCAATTGCCTTGGGGTCAACAGGACAGCGGGCCCCAGGGTGGCGGTGCGCCGGAAGCCGGCCGCGTGATAGTGCGGCCGCTGCATGGAGGCGCATGAAGTGACCTGCCGAAACGTTGAGTAATTTCGGAGGCCGAGTGATTAGACCCATGCCCACGTGGTGGCCATGTGTAATTCCGGAATGCTGCTTTCCCTAGGAATATCGAGTCTATGAATGGGGTGTAATCACTGCACGAGTGGGAATTACCCGACTATTTGTGCGCGGCACCCGCGGCCGTGCGGTGGGTACCTAACGGCTTCGCTATTCGACGGCGGGAACACTCGCAAAGGGGCGGAAGGCTACTCGCCCCGACGCAGGTATGCCTGTACTTTCATGCTATCCAGGGCCAGCGGGCGCCTCGCCTACGTGAGTGCGGCCTGGCTGGTTAATTAGTTAGCCCGGGGGCTAATGCAGAATATTGACGGAATCTTGCTGGTTTATCTAATTCACCCGTTTGGACTAATTGCACGAAAAAGGCAGTCAGCGGATCCGGATGTCCGATGACTGCCTTTCTGGAATTCGCACTCCCTGCGGGGAATTAAGTCTCGTTTTGGCGTTCGCGGCGCAGTTCCGCCAATTCCTGGCGCAGGGCGGCCACTTCCACCAGCAGTTCGCGGACGTCCGCGCGGACGGGAAGTTCGGCCGATTCCACCGCCGCTTCCGTGTTTTCCTCGACCCTTTGCACCAGCCTGGAAGCAATGGAGGCCGTGACCACACCCAGCACTGCGATGCCGCTCATCATCAGGGCCGCGGCAACCATGCGGCCAATCGGGGTGACGGGAAAGAGGTCCCCGTAGCCCACTGTGGTGATGGTGGTGATGGCCCACCAGGCGGCGTCCCCGAATGTGAGGATCTTGGCGTCAGGGGCGTTTTGTTCGACGTCGAGGACGGCCAGGGCGCCGACGAACACCAGCAGGACAGCGGAGCCGGCCACGTAAGTGACCACGCGGCCACGAAGTGTCTCGCCCACCGTCCGGTGCAGAACGGAGAGCAGGGTGACCAGCCGGAGCAGCCGGAGCGGCCGGAAGAACGGCAGGGCAACGATCAGCAGCTCGTGCAGGTTGAGGATGAACCAGCGCTTCCTGTTGTCCGCGAGCCACAGGTTGGCGGCATAGTCGGCAGCGAAGACAGCCCAGGTGATCCACATGACGCCTTCAAGGACGTCGGCCTGCCGCCCTTCGATGTGGCCGATCACCTGCCAGGCGTAGGCAGTCAGGAAAACGAGTGCGGTTCCCATCAGGGGCCACTCGGCGATGTCCCTGTAGCGTTGCTGCGTCATGCTGAAATCCTAAGGGCGGCGGCTCTTGGCCACTGATATTACTGGTGGGTAACATGGGTTCATGCACCTCCTCTTGCGAACACTCCTGCTCCTTTTCACTTCTTCCCGCAGGCCGCCCCTGAGTATCTGGGGCAGCTCCTCGCTGCAGCTGCGCGTATTGCCCACAGACATCGACATCGCCATGCACGTCAACAACGGGATGTACTTCTCGCTGATGGATCTGGGCCGGTTTGACCTCATGGCGCGGAGCGGAACCTGGAAGAAGATGCGCCGGCGTGGCTGGTCGCCCGTGGCCGCGGGGGAGACCATCGCCTTCCGGAAGTCCCTGCAGCTGTGGCAGCAGTACACCATCGAAACCCGCATCATCGGGCTGGACACCAAGGCCATCTACTTCGAGCAGCGCATGGTGGCGGACGGCGAAATCTATGCCCGCGCCTACATTGCCACGAGGCTGGTCAGCAAGGGGAAACCGGTCAGCCAGGAAGAGATCTTCCGGGAGTTCGGCGAGCCGCCGGCCGGACTCGAACTGCCGGAGTGGATCCACGAGTGGCGCGAAACCAACGCGCTGCCCGGCTCCCGCCGCGAGGCCCCCCACGTCTGGCACTGAAGCCTTGCAGCTGGCGCGGCGCCGGGACGTGGGCGCCGGAACGCGGGGGCCGGGACGCGGGCGCCGGGCGACAGCGCTCGCACGCCAGGAGGTGTGCCATGAGCGAAACGATCGGGACATCACCGGGCGGCTCGCGTACCGTTGACCCATGGCTACCGTAGACATTACAGGTGAACAGTTCGCATCAACCGTCGAGAACAACGACATCGTCCTCGTTGATTTCTGGGCCGAATGGTGTGGTCCCTGCAAGCAGTTTGGACCCACCTATTCCGCAGTATCCGAGAAGCACCCGGACGTCGTCTTCTCCAAGGTGGACACCGAAGCCGAACAGCAGCTGGCCGCCGAGGCAGGAATCACGTCCATCCCCACGCTGATGGCCTTCCGCGAAAAGGTGCTGGTGTTCTCGCAGCCCGGCGCGCTGAACGCCCAGCAGCTGGAACAGGTGGTTGACGCCGTCAAGGCACTGGACATGGAAGAAGTCCACGCGCACGTGGCACGCTCGCAGGCTGAGGCGGCCGCGGCTGCCGGCAAGCAGGACGGCACGCAGATTCCCGAGGCCTAAAACCCCGCTGCACAATGACTTAAAATCCAACGCGGGGCCGCTTCAGCCGATGAACCCAAGGTTCATGCCGGCGAAGCGGCCCCGCGTTGTTTTGTTCGGGAAGTAGTTCAGGAAGGCGGCGGGCGCTACAGCCGTTCGAGCTGGACAGGTTCGGCCAGCAGCGCGCTCAGCGACTCGTTGAGGTCCTGGACGGCGGTGCCCTTGGAATGCTTCGCCAGGTCCTCCTCCGAGGCCCACTGCTCAGTCAGCACCAGCTTTTCCTCGGTGGCCTCCGTCAGTTCATACCGGATGCAGCCGGGCTCATTCACCACCTCGTCGATCGCGATTTCGAGGGCGAGCTTCACGCGGAAGAATTCGCCGTCGTTGGGGATGAACGTTGCCTTCAGGTCAATCGGTGCACTCATGCGTTTCACCCTACCGGGCCGCGGCCTGCCGTCCCGAAATATTTTGTAGGGCTTCCTAGTTTTTCGCGTCCCTTACGCTTCTTTTACCGGTGGTCTGTTGGTAGCGTGCCAGCATGCGCGCTTATACAGCCGGGGACACTGACGTCCCGCTGCTTGACGAGACCATCGGCCAGAACTTCGAGCGGATCGTGGCCAGCTTTCCGTTCCACGACGCCCTGATTGAGGCGGCTCCCGTCCCCGGCGCCGATGCCCGCCGGTGGAGTTACACCAAACTGAACGACGACGTCGACAGGCTGGCCCGCGCGCTGCTCGCCCGGGGCGTCGCGGCGGGGGAGCGGATCGGCATCTGGAGTCCCAACTGCGCGGAATGGACCATCCTGCAGTACGCCACGGCCAAGATCGGCGCGATCCTCGTCAACGTGAACCCGGCGTACCGGAGCCATGAACTGGAGTTCGTGGTCAGGCAGAACGGCATGAGGATGCTGGTGGCGGCACCGTCGGACCGGAGCAGCGACTACACCGGGATGGCCCGGCAGGCCCTCGCCGAATGCCCGGAACTGAAGGAACTTGTCTTCCTGCCGGACGGCGGCCAGCCTCAGCTGCAGGCGGGGGATCCTGAAACTGAGGCGGAAATGACGTATGCCGAGCTGCTCAAGCGGGCAGACGACGTCGGGCATTCCGTCCTGAAGGCCCGCCTGGCGGGGCTGGACCCGGACGACCCCATCAACCTGCAGTACACCTCGGGCACCACCGGGTTCCCCAAGGGCGCAACGCTGACACACCGCAACATCCTGAACAACGGGTATTCCATCGGTGAGCTGCTGGGATACACGGAGCATGACCGGGTGGTGATTCCGGTGCCCTTCTACCACTGCTTCGGGATGGTGATCGGGAACCTCAACGCCCTAAGCCACGGCGCGGCCACCATCATTCCGGGACGCTCTTTCACTCCGGCGGCGGCGCTGGAAGCGGTCCAGGACTTCGGCGGGACGTCCCTGTACGGCGTGCCCACCATGTTCATCGGCGAACTCGCGCTGCCGGACTTCGCCTCGTACGACCTGTCCACGCTCCGCACCGGCGTCATGGCCGGGTCCCCGTGTCCCATCGAGGTGATGAACCGGGTCATCACGGAGATGAACATGACGGATGTGGCCATCTGCTACGGCATGACGGAAACGTCCCCGGTGTCCACCATGACCCGGGCCGGTGACACCATGCAGCAGCGCACGGAGACCGTCGGCCGGACCATGCCGCAGCTCGAGAGCCAGGTAGTTGACCCGGTGACGGGCAGCGTGCTGGAGCGCGGGCAGATCGGCGAGCTGTGCACCCGCGGCTACGCGGTGATGAAGGGGTACTGGAACCAGCCGGACAAGACCGCCGAGGCCATTGACGCGGACGGCTGGATGCACACCGGCGACCTGGCCCGCATGGACGAGGACGGGTATGTGGTGATCGAGGGCCGGATCAAGGACATGGTGATCCGTGGCGGCGAGAACATCTACCCGCGCGAGATCGAGGAATTCCTGTACACCCACCCCTCGATCCAGGACGTCCAGGTGATCGGCGTCCCCGACGCCAAGTACGGTGAGGAACTCATGGCCTGCATCATCCTCAAGCCCGGCGCGGAGCCGCTGGACGTACCCGCCGTCGCCGAGTTCTGCCGGGGGAGGCTGGCCCACTACAAGATCCCGCGCTACGTGGAGGTCCGCGACAGCTTCCCGATGACCGTTTCCGGAAAGATCCGGAAGGTGGAGATGCGGCAGGAGGCCGTGGCCCGGCTGGGACTGTGACCCCTAGCTGATGTTGCGGTTGATCGCACGGACTCCCACCACAAGTCCGACGGCGGCAGTCACCGCCGCGGCGATGAGTCCCAGGAGCGTGTCCGCGCCGACGTTGCCCGCGAACAGCTCCCGCTCGGCGTTGACCAGGTAGGTGAGCGGATTGAACTGGCTGGCCACCTTCATCCAGCCCGGGCCGGCTTCGATGGGCAGCATGATGCCGGAAAGGATCATGAGCGGGAACAGCAGCGTTTGCTGCACGCCCCAGAAGATCCACTCCTTGTTCTGCGAGACCAGGGCCAGCGAGTAGGACAGTGCGCCAAGCCCGATGCCGAAGATGCACAGGACAACGAGCCCGAACAACACGTGCAGCGGATGGAACACGAAGCCGAACGGGATGCAGACGAGGGCTATGAGTAAGCCCTGCACCACGAGCGGCGCCCATTCCTTCAGGGCCCGCCCGATCATCAGGGATGACCGGGACAGCGGCGTGGCGAGGATCCGCTCGTACGAGCCCGTCATCAGTTCGTACTGCAGGTTGGAGCCGGTCATGGACGTCCCGAAGAGGGCAATCATCACCACCACGCCGGGCAGGAACCACTGCAGCGTGGACTGTCCGCCGAACGCCGGCGCGCCCACGGCGGAGCCGAGCAGCGGGCCGAACAGTCCCAGGAAGACGAGGGGCTGAAGCAGCGAGAAGACCAGCGAGAAGGGGTCGCGCAGCGGCAGCAGCATCTCACGCCAGAACACGTACTTCGTGTCATGCAGGACCCGGCCGAGGCCCGGCTTCTTCAGGACCTCCGGAACTGGCTGCGCGGTCATCAGCGGTTTGCTCCTTCCCTGAGGTTCCGGCCGGTCAGCTCGAGGAACACGTCGTCCAGGGTGGGCGGTTTGAGCTCCAGGGACTGGGCGGGAGCGCCGGCGTCGTCCATTTCCTTCAGCAAGGCGGGCGCCAGCCGGGCGCCTTCGGTGAGCCGGAGACGGAAGCTGACCACGCCGTCGTGCGTGTTTTCCTGGACGTCACCGCCGGCGGCGGCGCGCCCCAGCAGCCCGCGGACGCCTGCCGCTGCCCCGGCCGCCACCTCCACGGCCAGCAGGTCCCCGGCCAGGTTGGCCTTGAGGCGGGCTGCGGTGTCGTCGGCGATGATCCGGCCGTGGTCGATGACGATGACCCGCTCGGACATCGAATCGGCCTCGTCCATGTAGTGCGTGGTGAGGACGACGGTGGTCCCGTGCTCGGCGCGCAGCCGCATGATGTGTTCCCACAGGTTGGCCCTGTTCTGCGGGTCCATGCCGGTGGAGGGTTCGTCGAGGAACAGCAGGTGCGGTGAGTGCATGAGGCCCAGGGCCACGTCCATCCGGCGCCGCTGCCCGCCGGAGAGCTTGATGACCGTGCGTTTGGCGAGGTCGGCCAGGTCCAGGGACGTCAGGAGTTCCCGGGCGCGGGCCGCGGCATCGGTGGTGTTCATCCCGTAGAAGCGGCCCTGCATGACCAGTTCGTCAATCACCCGGAAACTGTGGCCGCCGCCGTTGCCCTGGCCGATATAGCCGATCCGGGCCCGCACCCCGGCCGGGTCTGCCGTTACGTCGACGCCGGCTACAGCCGCCGTGCCCGAGGTGGGCCGGAGCAGCGTGGTCAGCATCCGCAGGGTGGTGGACTTGCCCGCGCCGTTGGGGCCAAGGAAGGCCACGAGTTCGCCCGGGGCGACGTCGATGTCGACGCCCTTGACGGCCTCGATGGTTTCCTTCTTGACCGTGAAGTTCTTGGTGAGTTTCCGGGTGTGAATCACGGTGTGCTCCAGGCTGCGGGTCACCGGCGTTCCGGCTGCCGGACGCCATGGCGCCACGCTATACCCGTCCGGCGGGGGCGTCCACAGGAGCGGGCCGCAAGTGCCCGTCCGCGGCCTGTGGTTCGCGCCGCCGTAGTCCGTGCCTCTGTGGTTCGCGGTCTGTGGGTCTAGTGCTGGCGGTGGTCCTGGATGGTCATGCGGGGGCCGAACGTGGGTTTCCGGAAGCCGCTGAGCCCGATCATTCGCACCACCCGCTGACGGTGTCCCTGCCACGGCGCCAGCAGCTGCAGCATCCCGGCGTCATCAGTCCTCCGCCCGGTCAGCGCGGCTCCCACGTAGGCCGCGAGGTGGTAGTCGCCCACCGCGATGGAGTCCGGGCAGCCGTGGGTTCTCTGGACCACCTCCGCCGTGGTCCAGATGCCGATGCCCGGAATGGTCTGCATCCTGGCCGACGCTTCCGCAGCGGGCACCTTCGCCAGGCGTTCAAGGGCGACGGCGGAACGCAGCGCCCGCATGACCGTTGCCGAACGCTGCGGTCCCACACCGGCCTTGTGCCACTCCCATGACGGGACCCGCAGCCACTGCTCCGGGGTGGGCTGAAGCCGAAGCCCTGCGGGTGCGGCCGTGCCCGCGCCCGGCGCCGCGGTGCCGAAGCGGTACACCAGGTAGCGGTAACCCCGCCGCGCTTCGATGACCGTGACCTTCTGCTCAAGAATGGTGGGCACCAGCGAGTCAATCATCCGGCCGGTGGCCGGGAGCCGCAGCCCCAGGTTCCGGCGTCGGGCCTCCACCACCATCCGGGGGAGCGTGGCATGGAACTCCGGGTGGTCAAAAGCGGACCAGTCGTCCCCGCTGCCCAGCAGCCGCGGCGCGGCGGCCACGGCCTCCTCGGAACCCGGGCCCCAGGCCTGAACGTCGACTGCCGGTTCGCGGGGGTCCCCGGAAGTGGACAGACGCAGGGACACCGGGCCCCCCGCCGTCGTGAACGCCATCCAGAGCCCGTCCGGCCCCGAGGCAAAAGCCGGATCACCGTTGCCGCGCATCAGTGTTCCGAGGGACTGCAGCAGGCTGAAGGGGCCGCCGGGATGCCACCGCAGCGAGGCGTCCGCCGCGACGGCCAGGCCGGCGGGGACGTCTGCGATGGTCATTGAACAATCGTCCCACGCGGGGCTGACAGCGCCAGAAATCAGCAGCGCCGGAAAACAGCAGCGCCGGAAAACAGCAGTGCCGGAAAACAGCAGTGCCGGAATCAGCAGTGCCGGAAACGGGCAAGGCCAAACGGCCCTGCCCGGCAGGTGTGCCCGGGCCTAGACTCCAGTTGTGGCGCGGACCGCCCGCGCCTGGCCCTGTGGGGCCGGACTGTGGAATACCAGGTGAGAACAGTGGCCGGAGGAGTGGTGCACTTCGAGATCCCCGCGGACGACGAAAACCGCGCACGGGACTTCTACACATCCGCTTTCGGATGGGAATTTCAGGTCATGCCCGAAATGGAATACAGCCTTGCGACGACAACGCCGATGGACGAAACGGGCAGGCCCGCTGTTCCCGGGTCCATCAACGGCGGGCTGTTCAGGCGCGGGGACCTGACCGCCCCGGTTGTCACTGTTGACGTCGAGGACATTGACGCGGCGCTGGAGAAGATCGCGGCCCTGGGCGGTGCGGTCCACCGGGGCAAAATGGAGGTTCCGGGCATGGGATGGAACGCGTATTTCAAAGACAGCGAAGGCAACATCGTGGGCCTGTGGCAGAACGCCGAACCCGGTTCCAATCCTGCCGGCAGCTCCGACGCCGCAGCGAACGACATCGGAGCGTAGCGCCTCAGCGCATCCCGTGGGGCATGCCCGTCTGGCATGCCCTCAGTGCATGCCTGAGACCGTCCACAGCGCCACGACAGCCAAGGGAACCGTCAGCGCCACGGCTACCAGGCCTGCGAGCGCGAATCCACCCCATTTGATCCGGACGTTCAGCGCCCGGAGCCGCTCGTGCCAGAGCAACGTCGCCAGGGACGCCCACGGACTGACCAGCGGGCCGAGGTTTACGCCGATGAGCAGGGCGGCGAGCCGCACAGGCGATCCCGCCACCGGTTCCAGGGCCAGGTAGGCGGGGAGGTTGTTCGCCGCGTTGGCGGCACCCGCGCCCAGTCCGGCCAGCTGCAGGAGAGCGGGCAGGCTGTCGCCCGATCCGGCCGCCCCCGCCAGGAGTTCTGTCAGGCCATTGGCGTGGAGTGCCTCCACGAGCATGAACAGGCCCACCGTCAGCATCAGCGGACGCCACGGAACCATTGACCACCGCAGCGCGGAAGGGCGTCGCCGCAGGAAGACTGCCAGGAGGAAGGCCGCGGCCGCCATGGCGGGGTACTGCACCGGCACTCCGGACACCAGTGCGGGCAGCAGCACCAGCACCGTGGCAGCAGCGGACAGCAGCAGGCCGCGGTCCCGGACACGGTGGACCGGCTGCGGCCCGTACCTTCCGCGCAGGTCCTTGCGGAATGCCAGCCACAACAGGGCGAGGGGAACCAGCAGTCCCACCACGGCAGGCGCCCAGACAAGGCCGGCGAATCCCAGGGGGCTGAGTCCGAGCCTGTCCTGGGCCAGCAGATTGGTCAGGTTGGACACCGGAAGCAGCAGGGAGGCCGTGTTGGCCAGCCAGATGCTGGTCAGGGCGAACGGCAGGGGCGGAATCCGGGCGTGGACAGCCAGGAGCACCACCACCGGAGTCACCAGCACCGCCGTGGTGTCCAGGGACAGGAACACCGTGGAGACAGTGGCCACCGCAATAACCAGGAGCCACAGGATGAAAACGCGGCCGCGGCCCAGGGCAGCCAGACGGTCCGTCACCACCCGGAACAGACCGGCCTCGTCCAGGAGTTCGGTGACGAGTGACATTGCCAGCACGAAGGACAGGATGGGAACGGTGCGGTCCGCCAGTTCAGCGAAGGCAGGCTCCGGGAGGGCACCCACGGCAAGGGCGGCCATGCCTGCCGCGAGCGTGGCTCCCGGCAGGAGGTAACTCTTGATTTTTGTCAGCCACGCAAACCGATGCACTGCCCCATCGTCCCACCCTCGCCTGCCGAGCGCGTGCACCGCCGCTCAGGCGCGCTCCTGCGCACCCGCCGCTCAGGGGTGCGGCCGGGAGCCAAAACGGGTGCAGCGGTCCCGAGACGGTAACTTTGTACCTATGAAGTACGCCCAGTCCGTCCTGGACCTCATCGGCAACACGCCGCTCGTCAAGCTCAACCACGTCACCGACGGCATCAAAGCCACCGTCCTGGCGAAGGTCGAATACCTGAACCCGGGCGGATCCATCAAGGACCGCATCGCGGCGAAGATGATCGAGGAGGCCGAACGGGACGGAAAGCTTCTCCCTGGCGGCACCATCGTTGAACCCACCTCGGGGAACACCGGCGTCGGGCTCGCCCTTGTGGCCCAGCAGAAGGGGTACCGGTGCGTCTTCGTGGTGCCGGACAAGGTGGGCGAGGACAAACGCGCCGTCCTGCAGGCCTACGGCGCCGAAGTAGTGGTGACGCCCACCGCCGTCGCCCCGGACAGCCCGCAGAGCTACTACGGCGTTTCGGACCGCCTCGTGACCGAAATCCCCGGCGCCTACAAGCCGGACCAGTTCTCCAACCCCGCCGCGCCCGGCAGCCACTACGAGACCACCGGTCCCGAAATCTGGCGCGACACCGACGGCCGGGTCACGCACTGCGTGATCGGCGCCGGGACCGGCGGCACCATTACCGGAACCGGCCGCTACCTGAAGGAGGTTTCCGCCAACCGTGCCGAGGCAGACGGCGGACGCGTCCGGATCATCGGTGCCGACCCCGAAGGATCGGTTTACTCCGGCGGGACCGGACGCCCCTACTTCGTGGAGGGCGTCGGTGAGGACATGTGGCCGGCGAACTACGACAAGGCCGTCCCGGACGCCGTGATTGCCGTCAGCGACGCAGAGTCCTTCGAGATGACCCGCAGGCTGGCCCGCGAAGAAGGCCTGCTGGTGGGCGGTTCCTCAGGCATGGCCGTAGTGGCCGCCCTCCAGGTGGCCAAGGACCTGCCCGAGGACGCCGTGGTAGTTGTGATCCTGCCCGACTCGGGCCGCGGATACCTCGCCAAGATCTTCAACGACCAGTGGATGCGGTCCTACGGCTTCCTGTCCGGCGGCGAGGAGGCCTCCGTCGGCGAGGTGCTCAAGTCGAAGACCGGTGAACTTCCGGCGCTGGTGCACATCCACCCGAACGAAACCGTCCGCGACGTCATCAACATCATGAACGAGTTCGGCGTCTCCCACATCCCGGTCCTGTCCCAGGAGCCGCCGGTGGTCATGGGCGAAGTGCTGGGCGCCGTGGACGAGCGGAGCCTGACCTCCAAGCTGTTCCGCGGCGAGGCGAAGCTGACCGACAAGATCTCCGAACACATGGGGGAGCGCCTGCCCGTGATCGGGTCCCTGGAGACCATCTCCGCCGCCCGCGAACTGCTCTCCGACGTCGACACCGTGATGGTCACCTTCGTCGGCGCCCCCGTGGGCATCCTGACCCGCCACGACCTGCTCGCCTACCTCAGCAACTAATTTCCGGTGCTTGGGCCTGTCGAAACCGGAAGTCGACTAGCCCCAACACCGTATGAAAGGACCTTCAATGTCTGTTTCTGAAAACCAAGGTTTCAACACCCGCGCCGTCCACGCCGGCCAGGCCTTCGAGCCGCGGACCGGCGCCGTTGTGCCGCCGCTGCACTTCAGCTCCACGTATGCCCAGGACGGGATCGGCGGGCTTCGTGACGGCTACGAATACGGCCGCGGCGGAAACCCCACCCGCGACGCCCTGCAGGAGCAGCTGGCCGCGCTGGAAGGCGGCTCGCACGCGTACTCCTTCAGCTCCGGCCTGGCCGCGGAGGACTCCCTCATCCGTGCCCTCACCCGGCCCGGGGACCACATTGTGCTGGGCAACGACGCCTACGGCGGAACCTACCGCCTGATCAGCCGCGTGCTGGGCGAATGGGGCATCGGCAACACGCCCGTGGACATGGCGGACCTCGACGCCGTCGGGAAAGCCGTCGCGGCCAACAAAACCCGCCTCGTCTGGGTGGAGACTCCGTCCAACCCGATGATGAAGATCACCGACATCGCTGCCCTGGCCAAGCTGGCGCACGACGCCGGTGCCCTCCTGGTGGTGGACAACACCTTCGCTTCCCCCTACCTGCAGACCCCGCTGGCGCTCGGCGCCGACATCGTGGTGCACTCCACCACCAAATACATCGGCGGCCACTCCGACGTCGTCGGCGGTGCGATCGTCGTCAACGACGCCACGCTCGCCGAGAAGATCGGCTTCGTCCAGTTCGCCGTTGGTGCGGTGTCCGGCCCGATGGACGCCTTCCTCACCACCCGCGGGCTCAAGACCCTCGGTGTCCGGATGGACCGGCACAGCGACAACGCCCAGGCAGTGGCCGAATGGCTGCTGGAGCGTCCTGAAGTGGAGGCTGTGCTCTACCCGGGCCTGCCCTCGCACCCCGGCCACGAGCTCGCGAAGAAGCAGATGAAGAAGTTCGGCGGCATGATCTCCGTGCAGTTCAAGGGCGGCGAAGCCGCGGCCCGCACAGTCGCGGAGAACACCTCGGTGTTTACCCTGGCCGAATCCCTCGGCGGCATCGAATCGCTCATGAACTACCCCTCCGAAATGACACACGCCTCCGTCAAGGGCACCGAGCTGGCTGTTCCGGTCAACCTGATCCGGCTCTCCTGCGGCATCGAGGACGTGGAAGACCTCATCGCGGACCTGGAGCACGCCTTCACCTTCATCGGGACGGGCAGCTAGCAGCCGGTGACCATCTCGCTTCGGGCCGTATCGCCCACCACCCGCGGCTGGCTCGCGACGGCGGCGGGCGCCCTGACCCTGGCCATCGCCGTATGGTTCCTGTACACGGATTACAAGCCGTTCATGAACGACTTCGAGGTCTACTACTACGGCGGCGGCCGCGTTTTGGAAACGGGCGAAGGCGGCGTCAACGAGCTCTACGCACCGCGGGACGGGCTGCCGTTTACGTACCCGCCTTTCGCCGCGCTGCTCTTTGCCGCCCTGGCCACCATGGACTTTGGCGCCAGCAGCATGCTCTTCATCGGTGCCGCCCTGGCCGGCGCCGCGGTGGTGGCCGGCTGGCTGGCCCGGCACTACTTCGGCATGAGGACATGGCGGGCGGCCTTCGCGGACTACCGTTTCAGGACCACCGCCCTGGTGGGAACCGGGGCCATCCTGCTCCTGGGCCCGTGGCGGGACACGTTTGTCTTCGGCCAGATCAACATCATCCTGATGGGCGTGATCCTGGCTGATTTCGCGTTGTACGGGAAATCCCGTGCGGGCGAAATCCGCTGGCCCGCAGGACTGCTGATCGGTCTGGCCGCCGGCGTGAAGCTCACCCCGCTGGCGTTCGGCCTGTACTTCCTGGTCCGCCGCGATTTCAAGGCGCTGGGCTGGATGGCCGCCGGCTTCTTCGGGTCCATTGCGCTGTCCTGGGCGGTGCTGCCGAATGCGTCGCTCACCTTCTGGACCAAGATCCTGCCGGACACCGGGCGGATCGGCGGTCCGGGATACGTGGACAACCTGTCCGTCAAGGGGCTGCTGCTGCACATCGGCATGCCGGATTCGACACTGACCAGCCTGGTGTGGCTGGGCCTCTCGCTGGCGCTGGTGGTTCTCGCCGGCCTGGTCATCAAATGGGCCGTGGACGCTGACGAGAACTTCATTGCAGTGTCCGCCACCGCCGTCCTGATGCTCTTGATCAGCCCGGTCTCCTGGTCGCACCACTGGGTCTGGGTTGCTGTTGCACTGCCCAGCATGGCTTTCGCGATGCACCGCGTGCCCTCACGAAACGGCAGGATGCGCACCGCCGGCTGGGTCATCGTGGTTTTTTCCACCATCGCCTTCTACATGACGCCAAAGAACCTGGCCGTCTGGGCCGGCGCCGCCGAATGGGGCAAGGACCCGCAGACGCAGTGGCAACTCACCGTGTCCAGCCTGGGCGTAGTGTGCGGCATCGCGATGCTTGCCTACTGGGCGCTCGCATACCGGCCCTCGAGGGCCGCGCTCCGCCCTCGACCCTAGCTTTCTTCAAGAAAGTCAGCTACGGTTGCCTGCATGGCACTCCGTTCTGACTGGTCCCAGCGCACCTGCGCCATGGCGCGCGGCCTGGATATCCTTGGCGACCCCTGGAGCATGCTGGTGCTCCGCGAGGTCTTCTTCGGCAACGGCCGCTTCGACGCCATGAAGAATCGGCTGATGGTGGCCGACTCCGTGCTCACCAAACGCCTCGCGGGCCTGGTGGACGCCGGGCTGCTGGAGCGCAAACCGTACGACGACGGCGGCCGCACCAGGCAGGAATACGTGCTCACCGAGAAGGGTGAGGACGCCCTGCCGGTGCTCAACGCCGTCGTGATCTGGGCCGAAAAACACCTCCCGGCGCCGTCCGAACAGGCTCATATGTTTGTCATCCACACAAGGTGCGGGCAGCGCACCACCTCCGCGGACAGCTGCACGGCCTGCGGCGAACGGCTCACGGCCGAAAACACCAGCTGGCACAGCCTCACCCGAACGCCGGAGCCGGTCCGCCTTGCCACCGCCGCCCCGCCTCCCGCCCGCGACGCACTTTCACAGAACGGACCCGCAGCATGAACGCCCCCGAGACAGCCCTGCAGCCCGCACCCGGCAAACGGACACGCCGCAAGCTGCACCCGGCGTGGATTGTGGCCGCTGTTGCGTTCCTCGCACTGGTGGGCGCCGCCGGCTTCCGGGCGGCCCCCGGCGTCCTGATGGTGCCGCTGCAGAACGAATTCGGCTGGTCCACCACGGTGCTTTCCGCGGCCGTCAGCATCAACCTGGTGCTGTTCGGCCTCACCGCGCCGTTCGCCGCCGCGCTCATGGAACGGTTCGGCATCCGCGCCGTGACCTCTGTGGCATTGGTGCTGATCGGCGCCGGCAGTGCGTTGACCGTGCTGGTGAACCAGTCGTGGCAGATCCTGCTGACCTGGGGGCTGCTGATCGGACTGGGCACAGGGTCCATGGCCCTGGTCTTCGCCGCCACGATCGCCAACACCTGGTTCAGCAAGAGCCGCGGCCTGGTGATCGGCATCCTGACGGCCGGCAGCGCCGCGGGGCAGCTGGTCTTCCTGCCCTTCATCGCCATGCTCGCGCAGGATCCCGGCTGGCGGCAGGCATCACTGCTCATCGCCGCCGGCGCCCTCGCGGTGGTGCCGCTGGTGCTCAAATTCCTCAAGAACTCACCCGCCGACGCCGGTGTGCTGCCCTACGGCGCCGACGCCGCCCCGGAACAGGGCACGGAACCGGCGGCGGGGTCAACCGCGACTGGTTCACCCGAGACTGGTTCAACTGTGCCGGGGGAAGCCGCAGCCCCCGCCGGGAACGCGGCAATCCGCGCACTCCAGGTGCTCAAACGCGCCAGCAAGGTCCGGACATTCTGGGCACTGGTGGCCGGCTTCGCGATCTGCGGTGCCACCACCAACGGGCTTATCGGCACCCACTTCATCCCGTCCGCGCACGATCACGGCATGGCGGAGACCACCGCGGCGGGCCTGCTCGCCGTCGTCGGCATCTTCGACATCGTGGGCACCATCGCCTCCGGCTGGCTGACAGACCGCTTCAACCCGCGGATCCTGCTGGCGGTGTACTACCAGTTCCGCGGCATCGGACTGCTGGTGCTGCCGCTGCTGCTGAGCGCCACGGTCCAGCCCAGCATGATCGTGTTCGTGGTGATCTACGGACTGGACTGGGTGGCCACCGTTCCGCCCACCGCCGCCATCTGCCGCCAGGTCTTTGGCGCCGACGGCAGTGTGGTGTTCGGCTGGGTGTTCGCCGCCCACCAGCTCGGCGCGGCCGCCGCCGCACTGGCCGCCGGCGCCATCCGTGACGCCACCGGCCAGTACACCTACGCCTGGTTCGGCGCTGCCGCCATGTGCACCATTGCCGCCGTCATCAGCGCCACCATCCGCAAGGACGCCGGAGCGCGGGAACCGGTCCTGGTGGAGGCCAGGGCTGCGGAGCACTGACCGCTGCGCACTGAGTGCTGAACACTGAGCACTGAGTGCGGTGCCACGCCGGGGCTGGGTAACAGCGGACGGGCCCGCTGCTTCAGTAGGATGTGGGGAGGACGCGCCTGATCCGGCGCGAGTCAGCCGGCACAACATCGCGATACGCGCTCAACGCGCCTACAGTGGCGCCGCTCTGCAGGAACAAATGTTTGGGGACACGGATGGCACTGCTCGACGCCGAAAAAGAGCTCGACGCCGGCAAGGGAACCGCAGCGCCGGGGACCACCGCACCAGGAACCGCCGCTCCAAGCACCGCAGCGTGGTATCGCAGCCGGCTGGTGCTGGGCATCCCCGGGGAGCTGGTGACGCTGCTGGCCATCCTGGCTACTGCCGTCTTTATGTCCTCAAGGCTTGACGCCTGGGGCGAGCAGGGCCTGGACTTCAGCGTCTACTGGCACGGCGGCAAGATCCTCAACGAAGCCGGCCAGTCGCCGTCGGACCTCTACAGCAGGACCGTGGGCTGGGCCGGAGGGCCGGAGCTGCCCTTCACGTACCCGCCGTTCGCCGCGCTGCTGTTCGGCCTGCTGGCCAGGCTGCCGGAGGAATCGGCCCTGATGCTCTTCAACGCCGCCGGGGCGGCCGTTGCTGTGTGGGTCGCCGTGCGCGGCGTGAGGTACTGGAGCGCCAAACAGGACTGGCGCAGCACCTTCGGAGGCGCCGGGTTCAAGGCAACCCGCAACCGGTGGGGCGCCGTTATCCTGCTGCTCGCCGTCATCAACCTGGGCCCCTGGCGCGAGACACTGGCGTTCGGCCAGATCAACATCCTGCTCATGGGGCTCATGGCCGCCGACCTCCTGGCCGGGAACCAGCGCTGGAACCAGGGTTTCCCGGGCCGCGGCTTCCTGGTGGGCATGGCCGCCGGCATCAAGCTGACGCCGCTGGTCTTCGGCTTGTACTTCCTGGTGCGCAAGGACTGGCGCGGTCTCTTCAACATGGCCGGCGGGTTCGCGTTCACCGTGCTGCTGGGCTGGCTGGTCCGCCCGGCGGAGTCGTTCACGTTCTGGCTGGAAATCCTCCCCGACACGTCCAGGATCGGCGGGGCGGGCTATGTGGACAACCTCTCGATCAAGGGCGCGTTGCTGCATTTCGGGGTTCCCGAAGCCGGCGTCACCGTTCCCTGGCTCCTGCTCAGCCTGCTGGTGGCGGGCGGGGGTGCCCTGGTGATCAAGGCTGCCAGCGACCAGGGCGCCCGAGTGGTGGCGATTTCCGCGACGGCGCTCACCATGCTGCTCATCAGCCCCGTCTCCTGGTCCCATCACTGGGTCTGGATGGCCGCTGTGCTTCCGGCCTTCGCCTGGACCCTCCGCGAGACACCGCACCGCTACCGGGCAACCCGCTGGGTCATGGGCGGTGTGCTCGGGGCATCCATCATCGTGTTCTTCTTTTCGCCCAAGAGCATCGGCGAAGCGCTGGGAGCGGAGAACCTGGACTTCCAGGTGCCCGAGCCCTGGCTCATGGCCTCCAGCGCCGGCGTCTTCTGCGCGGTGGCCATCCTGGCCTGCTGGCTCGTGGTGCTCCGGCGTGGTTCCCTGGCTGACGTGCCCGCATGAACAGGACGGCAATGGTGACGGGCGTCGGCCGCCTCGCCGGAATCGGTGCCGGCATCTCCAGGCGCCTGGCTGCCGACGGCTGGGACCTGGTCCTGACGTACTGGCAGGACTACGACTCCCGGATGCCCTGGGGAGTCCAGCCGGACGACGTCGAACGCCTCGCAGCGGAGCTGGAAGCCACCGGCGCCCGCGTGCTTGCCCTTCCGGCGGACTTGGAGGATCCCCAGGCCGTGGACCGGCTCATGGAGTCGGTAGCGGAGCAGGCGGGCACGTTGCAGGGGCTGGTGCTCAGCCACGCCGAGTCCGTGGACTCCGGCATCCTGGACACCTCCCTGGCAAGCTGGGAACGGCACTTCGCCGTGAACACCCGGGCCAGCTGGCAGCTGATCGCTGCCTTTGCCCGGCAGGCGGCGCACGACGGCGGCGCGATCGTGGCGCTGACCAGTGACCACACAGCGTTCAACCTGCCGTACGGCGCGTCCAAAGGGGCGCTGGACCGGACCGTCATTGCCGCGGCACGGGAGCTGGGTCCGCTGGGCATCACGGCAAACGTGCTCAATCCCGGCCCCGTGGACACCGGCTGGATGGACCAACAGCTGCGCGAGGAGCTCAGCCGGCGCCAGCCCGGCGGGCGGCTCGGAACCCCAGCCGATGTGGCCGGAACGGTGGCGTTCCTGCTCTCGCCCGAGGGCCGCTGGGTGTCCGGGCAGCTGATCAAGGCCGACGGCGGCTTCTCGGCCTAGGCTCGCGCACTCGCGTCCCAGCCCAACTAGGTAGCAGCAGGTGTCGTTATGGGCCCGCAAAACGACACCTGCTGCTACCTAGTTGGGTGGGAGCGGGGTTATCGGAAGGCGCCGATGCCGGTGATGTGCTGGCCGAGGATCAGTGTGTGGACCTCGTCCGTGCCTTCGTAGGTGCGCACCGACTCGAGGTTGGCGGCGTGCCGCAGCGGCGAGTAGTCCAGCGTGATCCCGTTGCCTCCCAGGATGGAGCGGGCCTCCCGGGCAATGGCCAACGCCTCGCGGACGTTGTTCAGCTTCCCGAGGGAGATCTGTTCCGGCTTCAGCGTGCCGGCGTCCTTGAGCCGGCCCAGGTGCAGCGCCAGCATGGTGCCTTTCTGGATCTCCAGGAGCATGTTCACCAGCTTCTCCTGGGTGAGCTGGTACCCGGCCAGTGGCCTGCCGAACTGGAGCCGGTCCTGCGAGTACTTCAGCGCGGCCTCGTAGGAATCGCGGGCGGCCCCCATCGCACCCCAGGCAATCCCGTACCGCGCCTCGTTGAGGCAGGTGAAGGGGCCGCGCAGGCCGCGGGCACCCGGCAGCAGGGCCTCCGGTCCCAGCCGCACGCCGTCGAACGTCACGTCGCACTGGATCGAGGCGCGCATCGAAAGCTTCCGGCCGATCGGTGTGGCGGTGACCCCGGGTGTTCCGGCCGGGACAAGGAAGCCGCGGATGCCGTCGTCCGTCCTGGCCCAGACCACCATCACGCCGGCAACGGATGCGAGCCCGATCCAGCGCTTGGCGCCGTCGAGCACCCACCCGGCGTCATCCCCGGAGCCGTCCCGGCGCGCGACGGTGGTCATTGAGGAAGGATCCGAACCCGCCGAGGGTTCGGTCAGGGCGAAGCAGCCGATCACCTCGCCGGCGGCCATCCGGGGGAGCCATGCCTGCTTCTGGTCCTCCGAGCCCCAGCGGTGGATGGCCGTCATGGCCAGGGAACCCTGGACCGAGACGAAGGTGCGGATCCCGGAATCCCCGGCCTCAAGCTCCATTGCGGCCAGGCCGTACTCGACGGCGGACCGTCCCGGGCAGCGGTACCCCTCCAGGTGCATGCCGAGCACGCCCAGCTCGCCCAGTTCGGGGGCCAGGTCGAGCGGAAAGACGGCGTCGTCATACCAGCGGGCAATGTCCGGCTTGATCCGTTGCTCCGTGAAATCGCGGATCCGTTCCCGGAGCGCAAGCTCCTCGGCGGTCAGCAGGGCATCCAGGGCCAGGACATCGGAGGTGTCCGAAACAGAGGGCAGGTCAGCGGCGTTGCTCATTGGAGCATCCTACGGCTTACGCCTTTCGCGAGGCTTCATCCGGCTGCGGCTACAGCGTGCTGGGCGCCGGCCGCTTCGCCAGGAAGTAGTCCCGGGTGGCCGGGGCGAAGCGGCACACCACTGCCAGCACGACGCCCAGAGCCAGCAGCACCACGCCGCTGACGAAGGCGCCGCCCACGCCGAAGATCTCCGTGTCGCCGTAGGCGGGATCCCACATCTGAACGGCGGAGATGAAGAACGCGGCGGTCAGCATCAGGGCACCGAGCAGCGGCAGGAGGCCGCGGAACCACAGGTTGCGGGCGGAATCGCGCAGCGTCCCGCGGAAGAACCAGAAGCACGCGAAGCCGGTCAGCGCGTAGTAGAACGCGATGAACAGGCTGATGGCGCTGATCGAGTCGGAGAGCAGGTTCTGGCTGAGGAAGCTCATGGCCACGTAATACACGACCGCGGCGGCCCCCATCACCTGCGTGGAGAACCCCGGCGTCTGGTTGCGCGGGTGGACTTCGCCGAACCTGGCCGGCAGAGCGCCGTGGACACCCATGGACAGCGTGCCGCGGGCGGTGGGCAGGATGGTGGTCTGGGTCGAGGACAGCACCGACGCCAGCACCGCCACCACGATCAGCCAGCCCCAGGGGCCCAGCACAACGTCTTTCATGGCCAGGAAGACATCGTCCTGGTTCTCGGCGTTGCCGAGGCCGATGCCGTCCGTGCCCACCGTGGCATACATCATCACCAGCAGCGCCACCGAGACGTAGATGGCCATGAGGACAAAGGCGGAGATGACGGCGCCGCGGCCGGGCGTCGTGGCCGGATTCTCCGTCTCTTCATTCACAGCCAAGCAGGTGTCCCAGCCCCAGTAGATGAAGAGTGCCAGCAGGGCGCCGTGGACCACTGCGCCGGGATCGGCGAAGGCGCCTGCGGGGTTGAACCACTCAATGTCGAAAGCCTGGCCCTCGGGTGCCCCGCCCGTAATCCGGAAGACAATCGCCAGCGCGAATATGCCCAGCGAGACATACTGCACGTAGGTCAGGACCCGCTGGACGTGCTCGCCGAGCCGGATGCCGCGGTAGTTCACCAGCGTCATGAAGATGATGAACACCACTCCCGTGGCCGTCACCAGCAGGTCGTTTTCGGCCAGCGAACCGTCGCCGATCAGCAGCCACAGGTACTGCCCGGCCACCTGGGCCAGGTTGGCGAGCACCACGATGCCGGCCAGGGCAACACCCCAGCCTCCCAGCCACCCCGCCCACGGGCCGAATGCCCGGCGGGCCCAGATGAAGGTGGTGCCGCAGTCCGGCATGGCGCTGTTCAGTTCCCGGAAGGCGTAGGCGATGAAGAGCACCGGCACAAAGCCCAGGAGCAGGATCAGCGGCGTGTAGTTGCCGTTCACTGCGACGATCAGGCCCAGCGTGGCCGCCAGCGAATAGACAGGAGCCGTGGAAGCCAGGCCAAGCATGACGGAGTCGCCCAGGTCCAGGATGCCGGCACGCAGCCCCTTGGACGGAACTGCCGGCTGGCCACCGGACTTAACTCCCGCCGTCGAGTTCCCTGTGCTCATAGTGCAATACCTGCTTTGCTGGAGGAGGCCGAGGCGGCCTGGACTGAAAGAGGGGCCGGGGCGTCGATGGTGTTGGGGACGAACCGGCAGAAGTAATCGGTGATGGGACCGTCGGATTCGCGGATGCCGCAGCCTACGGACTCGCCGTCCACCACCCACAAACCCAGGACGGGGTGGTTCCCGTCGAAATCGGGCAGCGAATGGAACTGCTGGTAGCACCAGCCTTCGCGCCCGTAGCCGCCTGGCTGCTCCAGGTTGATGCCGGCCGCATGGATCTTGATGTTGTCCCCCTCGCGGCCATGCAGCGGCTTGGCCACCCATTCCTTCAGCGGCCCGGGCTCGTTCAAATACGCCGGTAGCAGGTTCGGGTGCTCCGGATACAGGTGCCACAGGGCCGCCAGCAATGCTTTGTTGGAGAGGAGCATCTTCCAGGCCGGTTCCACCCAGCGCGGATTGTGGGCGCGCTGGAGCAGCCGCTGGCCGAAGGGCTCCTTCATCATCAGCTCCCACGGATACAGCTTGAAGATGGTGCTGATCATGAAGTTGTCCAGGTCCACAAAGCGTTTCAGGTTGGGGTCCCAGCCGATATCGGACATGTTGATGCCGATGGTGGTCCAGCCGCCCTGTCCCGCGACGTCGCGCATGTAGGCTGCCGTCATCCAGTCCTCGCCGGACTGCTCCGCTTCGGAATGGGCGATGTGCAGGGTGCTCATGCCGGTGCGGTACTGAAGCTTCTTCCACTGCCGGATCAGGGCTTCGTGGATGCCGTTCCACTGGTCCTTCTCCGGGAACACGTCCTGCAGCCAGAACCACTGCGCCACCGAAGCCTCGATCAGCCCGGTGGGGGTGTCCGCGTTGTACTCCAGCATCTTGGCGGGGCCGCCGTGCCCGTCGTAGACGAAATCGAAGCGGCCGTAGATGTCCATGTCCCCGGCCTGCAAGGACTCGGCGGCCAGCTCGAGCGCCTGCGGCCCGATCCCGATATTGCCCATGGCTCCGGTGGCAAGGTACTTGGCCGCCTCAAGGCACATCAGGTGCATGTCCTCGGCCGTCTTCTCGAGGGTTTCCACCTCGTCCATGGTGAATTCGTAGTAGGCCGATTCGTTCCAGTACTCGATCTTCTTGCCGTCCGGCATGGTGGTGGTGGAAAAGACGAGCCCCTGTTCCTCGATCTTCTGCTTCCAGTCGGGCCTGGGGGTTGCACTCAGTCTCTTCACGCCTAGCCTCCCGTGCTTCCGCCCTTGGAGCTGCTGCCGAAGCCGCCCCTGCTGACCGTGCCGCCCTTGGTGCTGTACCCCTTGGACGTTTTCGCCCCCTGCGGCGCGGTCTTCGTGAAGCTGGGGTACTGCGAGCGGTTCTGCCCGACGGCCGGGACGCTGGAGCCGCGGGAGTAGAAGTACCAGGCGTAGATGGCGGAGCTCCGGCCGGCGCTGCTGCTGTTGTCGCACTGGGCGTCATCCACGCGCTCGCCGGTTTCGTCGTTGAAGCAGACCTGCGCGTAGTCGGCCTCCGCTTCGTTGCTGGCCACGATGGCGGTGATGGTCCCTGCCAGCAGGGCAGTGACGCCGAGGCCGACGACGACGGTACGGCGTTGCGAGCGCTTCTTGCGTGCCGCTGCTTCCCGCTCGCGCTCGTGTTCGAAGGGGTCGATCACAGGGCCCGGGCCGGTACCCGGCGCTCCGGGCATCCCCGGTCCCGGCAGGGGACCCTGCCCTGAAGCCGCGCTCTTTTGCCGCCGCCCGGCCTTCCTCCCGGCGTCCGGCTTTCCGGCTTCGGCAGTCCGGCCGCCAGCCGCGGAATCGTTGAGCAGTTCCGGCCGAAGCTCCGGTTTGGGCACCTGCCAGGGCGGCAGCTGCCCTGTGGCGGGATCGTGGGGCTGCGGCGTGAAATCCTCGGGGGCGGTCATCCAGCCTGGCGTGGGGCCTTCGGGACCGTCGGTCCCTGCCGGCGTGCCGTCCTGTTGCCCGGAACGGGTGTTCTTCGGATCCTTCGTTGGATCCTTTGAAGGATCCTGGTTCGGGTCCTGCGGTTCCATGGGTCCCCCTTGGTTGTCCATGCTCAATCTGTGACCGGCCACGGCGTCGAAGCACGTGCGGGAAGGCCGTCCCGGCAAGACACAGCTGTGTAAATCCTGAAGTCAGCCTAGTGCCTGGACCGAGGTGCTGTTAACGGAAAACGGGGGAGAACTGCCCATGCCAAGATGGAGCCATGGCAGCAGTTGAATCCGCCCGCGGTGGCGCCGCCCGATCCGGCCCCGGCGGGTCCGCGACGCCGCGTTCGCGGCCAGCACGTCCGGGCACGGCAGGTTCCGGGACGGCAGGTCCCCACACGGCGGGTTCCGGGAGGGCACGCTCTGCGCTCCAGGGAATCGGGCGGCGCCGTTTCCTCCTCGGCATGGTGCTTGCTGCCGTGCTGCCGCCTGCCGTGGAAGTCCTGGTGACGCTCGCGGGATATCGGAATTTCGCCATCATCATGCTGCTCCACCTCGCGGTCGCCGTGGCGGTGGCCGCGATCGGGGGATTCTGGCCCGCCGTCGTCGCAGCGGTCCTGGGCACAACACTCCTCAACTACTTCTCCGCCGATCCGGTAGGTTCGCTGTCCATCGCCGATCCCTCCACCCTGTTCACCCTCCTGGTGTTCCTGGCAGTGGCCTGCAGCGTGGCCCTGGCCGTCGGCCTGGCGAGCCGCCGCGCACAGGAAGCCGCGAGATCCGGGGCCGAAGCCACAGCGCTGAGCGAGCTCTCCCTGCGGATCCTCAGTTCCGACGGCAGCCTGGAAACATTCCTCGAGAAGGTCCGCAGCCGGCTGGGAGTGGATGCCGTCACGCTGGTGGCCGGAAGCGCCCCGGGCGGCTCCCGCGCACCGGAAGCCGCCGGCATCCGCGGTCCTGGACGCGGGACGGACAGCAACGCCGGGGAGACAGTGCTTGCCAGCGCCGGGTCCAGCCCGCCGGTGACCCGCGCGGCCGCCCACCACGCCGTCGTCGTCGATTCCCGGTACACGCTGCTGATCAACGGCGGGCCGCCGGCCGGTCAGCCCTTTACCGGCCAGCACCAGCGGATGCTGGCCGCCTTCGGAGCGTTCCTGGTGGCCATCCTGGAACGGCGGCAGTTGGTGGCGAGCATGGAGGACAATCAGCGCCTGTCCGAGGGCAACAAGATGCGCACGTCCATCCTGCGGGCGGTCAGCCACGACCTCCGCACCCCGCTGGCCGGGATCAAGCTGGCGGTCAGCAGCCTTCGCCAGGAGGATGTGAAGTTTTCCCCGGAAGACGAGCGCGAACTGCTCGCCACCATCGAGGACTCGGCCGACCGCCTGGACCACCTGATCGGCAACCTGCTGGATATGTCCCGGATTACGGCTGATTCGGTCAACCCGCTCCTGCGCGGACTGGGCTGGGCGGACGTCCTGCCGGACGCGCTCAGGGGCCTGCCCGCGGCACGGATCCGGGTGGAACTGCCGCCCAACCTCCCGCGGGTGGAGGCCGATGCCGGGATGTTGGAGCGGGTGGTGGCGAACCTGGTGGAGAACGCACTCAAATACGCGCCGGAGGCCGATGTGGTGCTGACGGCCCGTGCGGGGGAGGGGATCGCGCTGGGCGGCAGGCCGGCCGGCGAGTTCCGCGTGGTGGACCACGGCTCAGGCGTGGCCCCGGCCGCCGTGATGGACATGTTCCAGCCGTTCCAGCGGCTCAACGACTATCAGCGCACCGGCGGTGGCCGGGCCGTGGGGATCGGACTGGGCCTGGCTGTTGCCAACGGCTTCACCGAAGCCATGGGAGGAACCCTGGCGGCGGAGCCGACGCCGGGCGGCGGGCTGACCATGGTGGTCACCCTGCCGCTGTGGGAAGGTCCGCTGCCGTGACCCTGGTACTGATCATCGAAGACGAAGCCCAGCTGGCCCGGGCCATGCAGATCAACCTCCGCGCCCACGGCTACCAGGCCATCACCGCGGGCCTCGGCGCAGACGGGCTGAAACTGGCCGCCCAGCACCCGGTGGACATTGTGGTCCTGGACCTCGGGCTGCCGGACATGGACGGTGTGGACGTCATCCGGGGAATCCGGGGGTGGAGCTCCGTGCCCGTCATTGTGCTGTCCGCCCGCCACGCGTCGGAGGACAAAGTGGAAGCGCTCGACGCCGGCGCGGACGACTACGTGACCAAGCCGTTCGGCCTCGACGAGCTGCTGGCGCGGCTGCGGGCCGCTTCCCGGCGCTCGCCGGCACAGCGCGAGGCGCCCACGGTGGAGACGGCGGACTTCGTGGTGGACCTTGCCGCCCGGAAGGTGGTCCGGGACGGGCAGGAAGTCCGGCTCACGCCCACGGAGTGGAACATCCTCGAGCTCCTGGTCCGCAATGCCGGGAAGCTGGTCAGCCAGCAGCAGCTGCTCACCCAGGTGTGGGGGCAGGCGTATGCCAAAGAAACCCAGTACCTTCGCGTCTACCTGGCCCAGCTGAGGCGCAAACTGGAGCAGGACCCGGCGAGGCCGCGCCACCTGCACACGGAGGCCGGAATGGGCTACCGCTTCGATCCCTGACACAGGGTCCCGGGCGGGCGGGACAGTGCCCGCGGCAATCCGGGCCGAAGAACCTAGACTGTAGCCATGGACACCGCATCTGTGCTTGCCGTCTGCCGGGTACACCAGCTTCTGAGTGATGAGGGGAGCGTGGGCGTCACGGCCATCGACAAACGTGCCGTCGATGGTCCGGTCAAGGTGCACAAGCTCGGACTCCACGGGGACATCCAGGCAAGCCGCATCCACCACGGCGGCGTGGACCAGGCGCTGTATGCCTATTCGCAGGATGACGCCGACTACTGGGTGGGGGAGCTGCAACGGGACCTCCTGCCGGGGGTGTTCGGCGAGAACCTGCGCGTGGCCGGCATCGGGACCACCACGGCCGTGATCGGCGAACGGTGGAAGATCGGCCTCGACGTCGAAGTGGAAGTGACATCTCCCCGCGTTCCCTGTGCCACGTTCCAGCGCCGCATGGACGAGCCCCAGTGGGTGAAGCGCTTTACGGCGGCCGGCCGGGTGGGCACCTACCTCCGCGTCATCAAGCCGGGGACAATCCGGGCCGGGGACCACATCCACCGGCTGTTCGTTCCCAAGCACGGCGTGACCATCGGCAAGTGGTTCAGCGAGCCCACCATCGAGGATGTGGAAGCGCTGCGTGATGCGGATGCGGACGGGGAGATCCGCCTGCAGCCGGAGTATCACGACGAATTCGAGAAGCTTCAGCGGCGCCTGGGCGTCTAGCCCTGCAGGACCCCTGGCAGGCGGTGTGCGCAACGTCACCGCCCCTGGATGGCTGGCGGGTTAGTGCAACGCGGAAGCATGCCTTACACTTGAAATATCCCCCACTCCGGAAATCCCTTATTCCTGCCCAATTTTTGAGGCAGGACTGGCAAGTGTTGGGGCCCGCACAAGCGATGCGGGCATTTTCATAGGGAGAGCCGGCTAAAGAAAACGCTGTACAGACTGCTGGGATAGCAGCCAAGAGATGCAGCGGGAAGTCCTGCCACGGGATTGCGAAAGCGCCGGACTTCTACGTGACCGGCCGGTCAATGTCTGCCCGGCGTCCAAACGGCACATGCACTGCGGCTCCGCTCACCTCGGGTTGTGCCGCCTGGCCCCCTATGGATGAGGAAAACTTCCCTATGCCCGAAAATCACAACGACGCCACGGCCGAAGCAGCAACTGCCGAGACGGCCGTAGAGACCCCCGAGAACGCTGCTCCCGTAGCCGGCTCCGCTCCCGTCTTCACCGAGGCCCCGGCACCTGCCGAAGCGCCCGCCGTCGAAGCTCCCGTTACCGAAGCGCCCGCCGCTGAAGAACGCCCCGCCGCCGAAGCGCCTGCCGCTGAGGCCCCGAAGGCAGCACCCAAGGCTGACCCGTCCAGCGACGATGAGAGCGAAGAAGAAGGCGTCCGTTTCGCCGACCTCGGCATCGACGGCCGTGTCCTCGCCGCACTGCAGGACGTCGGCTACGAGAAGCCGTCCCCCATCCAGGCAGCAACCATCCCGCTGCTGCTCGAAGGCCGCGACGTCGTGGGCCTGGCCCAGACCGGAACCGGTAAGACTGCAGCATTCGCAGTACCGGCACTGTCCCGCCTGGCCGAGCTCCACGACCTCAACGGCCCGTCCCGCAAGACGCAGGCCCTGGTCCTCGCTCCGACCCGCGAGCTCGCGCTCCAGGTCGCCGAGGCCTTCACCTCCTACGCCAAGCACATCGACGACTTCACCGTCCTCCCCGTCTACGGCGGCTCCGCCTACGGCCCCCAGCTCGCCGGCCTGCGCCGCGGTGCCCAGGTTGTCGTCGGTACGCCCGGCCGAGTGATCGACCACATCTCCAAGGGTTCCCTGGACCTGTCCGAACTTCAGTACCTGGTGCTGGACGAGGCCGACGAAATGCTCCGCATGGGCTTCGCCGAGGACGTCGAGCAGATCTTCCAGCAGACCCCGTCTGACCGCCAGGTCGCGCTCTTCTCGGCCACCATGCCGAGCCAGATCCGCCGGATGTCCAAGCAGTACCTGAACAACCCGGCCGAGATCTCGGTGAAGTCGAAGACCACCACCGGCGCCAACACCCGTCAGCGCTACCTGCAGGTCATGGGCCCGCACAAGCTGGACGCGCTGACCCGCATCCTCGAGGTCGAAGAGTTCGACGGCGTCATCGCCTTCGTCCGCACCAAGATGGCCACCGAGGACCTGGCTGACAAGCTGAAGGCCCGCGGCTTCCAGGCTGCCGCCATCAACGGCGACATCCCGCAGCAGCAGCGCGAACGCACTGTGGATGCGCTGAAGGAAGGCCGCATCGACATCCTGGTGGCCACCGACGTCGCGGCCCGCGGCCTCGACGTGGAGCGCATCAGCCACGTGGTCAACTACGACATTCCCCACGACACCGAGTCCTACGTCCACCGCATTGGCCGCACCGGCCGTGCGGGCCGTTCCGGCGACGCCATCCTGTTCATGACGCCGCGGGAGAAGTACCTGCTGCGTTCCATCGAGAAGGCAACCCGCCAGCCGGTGGAGCAGATGCACCTGCCCACGGCCGAGACCGTGAACACGCTGCGCCTAGGCAAGTTCGCCGAGCGCATCACGGAGACCCTCGAGTCCGAGGACGTTGCGGCGTTCCGCGACCTCATCTCCTCCTACGAGGAAGAGCACAATGTGCCTGCCTCGGAGATCGCTGCTGCACTCGCCGTCATGGCCCAGGGCGGCCAGCCGCTCCTGGTCAAGGAACTGCCTGCGGCTCCTGAGTTCCAGAAGCGCGAGCGCTCCAAGGACGGCTTCGGCTCACGCGGCCCGACCCGCACCCTGACCGAGGGCAACGCAACCTACCGGATCGCCGTCGGACGCCGTCAGCGCGTAATGCCGGGTTCCATCGTGGGCGCCATTGCCAACGAGGGTGGCATCTCCTCGGCCCAGATCGGCGGCATCGATATCCGCTCGGACCACTCCCTCGTGGAGCTCCCCGCAGACCTGAGCCCCGAGCAGCTGCGCGCACTGTCCCGCACCCGGATCGGCGGCGAGCTGATCCACCTCGAGCTGGACAACGGCCGCAAGCCGTCCGGCGGCGGCGAGCGTGGCGGCTACCAGGGCAACCGTGGCGGCGACCGCGGCGGGTACTCCGGCGGCGGTGACCGCGGCGGCAACTTCAAGGGCAGCGGCGGGTTCAAGAAGGAATTCCGGAAGTCCGACGGCGAGCGGTCCTCCGCTGACCGCGGCGGCCGCTCCTACAGCGACCGCTCGGAGCGCAGCGTTGGCGCCGACAGCGGTGCCAACCGCGGCCAGGCCAGCGACTCCCGCTTCGGCGGCCACGGCGACGGCGCACGCAAGCCCCGCCACGGCAACGAAGGCGGACACCGCGACTTCAACCGCAAGGGCAAGTGGTAAGCCCTAGCAGCACCAGGCACTGAAAACGGGCCGGCTTTCGAGCCGGCCCGTTTTCGTTTAACCGGTCCCCGAATCCGTCAGTGTTCGCTTCGTCACATCGGACCGGCGGGCCGTCCTCGCGGCACCTTAGCCAGGGCCGCCGGGCAGCTTTTGGCCCTGTTTTACGCGCTTTTCCGGTGATTTGTCCGCACCGACGGGCTGTGGCGCCGCCGATTTGTTGGGAGCGGAATCTTCCGGTAGAGTATTTACTCGTTGCCCCCCTAGCTCAGTGGTAGAGCGCGTTCTTGGTAAGAACGAGGTCACCGGATCGATTCCGGTGGGGGGCTCTGAATGAGGGCCTGTGTCAAGGCGGTTTTTGACCGGCTTGATGCAGGTTTTTCTCATTCGTGGCGGTGTAGCTCAGTTGGTTAGAGCGCACGACTCATAATCGTGAGGTCGGGAGATCGAGCCTCCCCACCGCTACAGGACAAGCCCCCGGAATTCACAAGATTCCGGGGGCTTTCCTGGTTTCCGTTCCGGTCCGTGCAGATTTCCCTTCCCGTCCCGGCGGGCGGCCGGGCCGCAGGCCCGCACCGTGACAAGCGCCATAATTCGCAGTAGCTTTGCAGCAACTGGCGGACGGGGAACTCAGTGGACTTCATTGAAGCGATCATGCTTCCGTTCAAGTGGCTGGTGTCCGTCATCATGGTGGGCTTCCACGATGGGCTGGCAACCCTGGGCATGCAGGCCGCCAGCGGCTGGACCTGGACGCTCTCCATCGTCGGGCTGGTGCTGGTCATCCGCGCCGCGCTGATCCCGGTGTTCCTGAAACAGGTCAACGCCCAGCGCCGCATGCGCCGCCTGCAACCGGACCTGAAGAAGCTGCAGGACAAGTACACGGGCAAGACCGACCAACTGTCGCGCCAGGCCATGGCGCAGGAGCAGATGGAGCTGTACAAGAAGCACGGAACCAACCCGTTCTCGGCGTGCATGCCCCTGCTGATCCAGACGCCCTTCTTCCTGGCCCTCTTCCAGGTGCTCTCCGGCATCTCCACTGCGGCGGCTCAGGGTCAAGGCATCGGCACCATGAGTCACGAGCAGGTGGTGCAGTTCGATCAGTCCAGCATTTTCGATGCTCCGCTGTCCGCCACCGTGCTTCACGGCACACCTGCGGGCGGCAACGTGGTGGCCGTTTGGACGCTCTCGATCGTGATGATCCTGGCCATGACGGCAGCACAGTTCTTCACGCAGAAGCTGATCATGGCCAGGACCCCGTCCGAGGAAGTCCCGACGGGTCCTGTGCTGATGCAGCAGAAGATGATTCTTTACATCCTTCCGGTCGTCTTCGGGGCCGGCGGGATCATCTTCCCCATCGGTGTCCTGATCTACTGGACCATTTCCAACCTCTGGACGCTGGCACAGCAGTTCGTCGTCACGCGGCGGGCTGCGCCCGGCAACGGTCCGGTTCCCTCGCCACGGTGACCCGGGCAGCGGTGACCCGGGCAGCGGTGACCCGGCGCAGTTCTGGACAGCGCCGGCCCGGGGATGGCGCAAGATTTCCTGAGTCGTGCGTAACGGGCGGCAGCTGGCCGGAAACAATACGGATAGACGGCGGCTCAGGACTACTCATCAGGGGGATATCGTGCTTTCCGAGCGTGAACTGGCGTTTATCGCGTTACACAAAGACAGTTATCCAGCGGTCTTTAGGTTCGTGCGCCGGAGGGTGGAATCCCCGGAGGTGGCGGAGGAAATCGCTGCCGATGTCTTTCGGGTGGTGTGGCAGAAAGAATCCGACGAGGAGTGCCCCGGGATCGCATGGCTGTTGACGATTGCCCGGAACCTGATCGGTAATGCGTACCGGAGCCGTGACCGCCAGCGGGCGCTGCAGGAGAAGCTGCGTGCCACGGCGGTCCTGAGTTTCGGAGACGGATCCGAAAACCTGGCCGTGCATGATGCCCTGGCCGGTTTGCGGGAGAAGGACCGGGACATTCTCCAGCTTGCTTACTGGGACGGGCTGGGCGCGGCGGAGATCGCCGGTGTGCTGCGGTGCAGCGAGTCCGCCGCCAAAGTCCGGTTGCACCGGGCGCGGGCGGCGTTCCGGAAAAACATGCCTGCGGGCGCAGAATCGATCACACAGAGGATGGGTGCCTGAAATGGATCCGATCAAGAACATGGTTTCCGCGACCGATCCCGTGCGCAACGATCCATCCACCCCGGACGGCGAAGCGGCGCTGCGTCGGATGCTGTCCGGGCCGGCCGCATTCAGCGACCGCCTCCCGGCCGGAGCAGCCTCGCTCGAGGAACGCAGGCTGCGGCGCGCCCGGCTGGCCGGCGTGATCACCTTGGCAGCTGCCGCCGTCACCGCCGGTGTGCTGGCGGCCACCAACCTCGGCCCGGTGACGTCCGCGCCAGGGCCGGCCGCCACCGTCACCTCATCGGAAAGCCCGGCGGCGACGCCAACGGCTGCGACGCCAACGGCGGCGACGCCGACACCACAGGCAACGGCGCCCGCCCAGCCCGCAGCCCTCGGAACCTTCGCCTTCCCTGACGGGCACCTGTCCTTTTCGCACCCGCGCGAGTGGAGCGTCCGGACGGAACAGGGACCATACCTGGCTGAGGAGGCGAAGGCCGGGGCCGTCGTCGCGGTGGTGACTGACGACACCGGCGCGGAGGTGGCCCGGGTCCTCAGCGGGATGTACGGCGACGGGGCGGCAGGCAGCGTTAAGCGCACCGTTCTTGACCATGCGCCCGTACCCGGCATCACGGACACATCAGGGAACCCTGCCGAGTTCGGTTTCGCCGCTGACCAGATCCTTCCCGTGACTTATCTCGGAATGCCGGACCCCACCGGGCCCGCGGACAGCACCCCCGCCTACTACTTCATGGACGTCAGGCTGGCGCAGGAATTCCTGCCCACCCAGGACACCTCCGGCACCAACCAGATCCGCCTGCCCAACGGTGTCATGTCGGCATCTGTCGTGTTCGACTTTGAGAAACAGCCCGTCTTCGCGACGCCCGATGCCGCGAGGGAATGGATGGCTAGCGAACGGTATGCGCAGCTGAAGACCATGCTCCTCAGCCTCAGGTACTCGTAAGCTGGGTCAATGACGCGCATCGCAATCATCGGCGGCCACGGCAAAGTGGCTTTGGAACTGGCCAGGATTCTCACCGCGGAAGGAGAGGACGTCACGTCCTTCTTCCGCAACCCGGACCATACGGAGGACGTCGCGGCAACGGGCGCCACGCCGTCGGTCCTGGACGTTGAACACTCGACGACGGCGGAACTCGCCGCCGCCCTCAAAGGCCAGGACGCCGTGGTGTGGTCCGCCGGTGCCGGCGGGGGCAGCCCCGAACGCACCTATGCGGTGGACCGGGACGCGGCCATCCGTTCGATGGAAGCGGCGGCGGAGGCCGGCGTCGGGCGTTACGTCATGGTGTCGTACTTCGGTGCCGGACCGGACCACGGAGTCCCGGCGGACAACAGCTTCCACGCTTACGCCGAGGCGAAGGCCGCCGCGGACCAGCACCTCCGCGGCACGGACCTGTCCTGGACGGTCCTGGGCCCCGGCACGCTGACGGACGGTCCCGGCAACGGCCTCATCGACGTCGATCCGGCGGACACCTCCGCCGGCACCGCCACGTCAAGGGCCAACGTGGCACTCGTGACGGCCGCGGTCCTGGGCTTGCCGGACACCGCCGGACGAACCATCGAGTTCCGGGACGGCACCTTGCCGGTCGCAGCAGCACTGCAGCCGGCGCAGTAGGCCCCGCCCACTGAACACAGAGTAGCCACCGGCGCGCACCCGATATCGTGGTGGAGGCGCCTGCAGAGCACTGCGGCGCCTCCACTTCGGGGAGAGTGAGCCTATGGACCAGCTGGCACTGATTATCGGACTGCTGCTTGCCACAGTGGTGGCGGTGGGTCTGGGGGACAAGCTCCGGCTGCCCTATCCCGTGCTCATGCTGATCCTGGCGGCATCGCTGACCTTCATCCCCGGCTTTCCGGAAATGGACATCTCGCCGGAGCTGATCCTGCCAATCTTCCTGCCGCCGCTGCTGTTCGCGACGGCCCAACGTAGCTCCTGGGCCGTCTTCCGGGTCCGCTGGCGCACGCTGATCATGCTCGCGGTGGCCCTGGTGGTCGTGTCCACCGCTGCCGTGGCAGGGGCGGCCTGGCTGATGATCCCGGGCATCGGAATTCCCGCCGCGATCGCACTGGGGGCCATGGTGGCTCCGCCGGACCCGGTGGCCGTGGAATCCGTGGCCGGCCGCGTGCACATGCCGCGGCGGCTCATCACGGTCCTGCAAAGCGAGGGCCTCTTCAATGACGCCGCCGCCATCGTCATCTTCCAGGCCGCCGTTGCGGCCACCGTCTCGGGCAGCAGGATAGGGCCCGACGTCGTCCTCAAGTTTGTGGTGGGGGCTGCGGTTGCGGTGCTGGTCGGCATCGCCATGGGCTGGGTCACGGCGCTGATCACACGGCTGGTGACCTCCATGGTGGCGCGCAGCGCGGTCACCCTGGTGGTGCCGTTTGCCGCCTACATCCTGGCGGAAGAGGTGCACGCCTCAGGCGTGATCGCCGTCGTGGTTACCGCACTGGAGATGAAGCGGCACTCGAGGCCGCAGGACGCCGCTGAACGGGTCACCCGCACGGCGTTCTGGGACGTGGTGGAGCTCCTGGTGACCGGGCTGGCCTTCGGGCTGGTGGGGCTGGAAATCCGCCACGTCATCCACGACGAGGGTACGGAGATCTACGGCATGATCGGCACCGCGGCGGTGGTGTGCGTGATCGTGTTTGCGGTCCGGTTCCTGTGGCTGGCCGTGCTGGCGGCCTCGGCGCGGAAGAACAGCAACCTGCTGCAGCCCGCATCCGCCAAGGAAGTCCTCATCCTGACCTGGTGCGGCATGCGGGGCCTCGCCACCCTGGCGCTTGCCCTCGCGCTGCCCCTGACGCTGGCCGACGGCACGCCGTTCCCGGCCCGGGACCAGCTGCTGGTCATCGCCTGCGCGGTCCTGCTGGCCACCCTGGTGCTGCCCGGCCTGACACTGCCCTGGCTGATGAAAGTCCTGAAGGCCACCGGAGACGGTTCGGAGGAACGGGACGCGGCCCGGGTCCTGGCCAAACGCGCCCAGCAGGCCGCCATCGCCGCCCTCAAGGACAACGACCTCGTCAAGGAGCTCCCGCCGGAGAAGGTGGCGCTCGTCAAGGAAAAGATGACGAGGCTGCACGCCGAACTGCTGGATGGAAGCCTCCGGAACGAATCCCTGGACGAGAAGCGCCGGCGCGGGCGGGAGCTGGCCATTGCCGTGCAGACCGTTGCGCTCGATGCCGCCCGCCAGGAAGTGGTGGCTGCCCGGAACGAACCGGACATGGACCCGGAAGTGGCGGACCGCGTGCTGCGCCAGCTGGATCTGCGCACCATGATCATGCCGGAGTAGGACCAGCGCGGACGTTGGCTAGGCGGGTGCCGCGAGCTCCAGGTCAAGCGTGTTCTTCTCCACGAAGTCCAGGGCGCAACGGACGGCACCCACGGTCACGATCGAGTCGCCCAGCGGGGACGCCGCCACGGCCGGGGGAGTGGCGGTGTACCCGGGCAGGAGTTCAGCGATCGGCCCCAGCAGCACGCCTGCCGAGTTCGCCACGGCGCCGCCAATCACCACCAGCTCCGGGTTGATGATGGTGGCCACGGCCCCGATCACCCTGGCCATCCTGTCCGCCAGCCGGTCGAGGATGTCCAGGGCAACGGCATCCCCGGCGGAGGCAGCGGCAAAAACATGCTCCGCCTCGACGCCGTCGGCTGCGTGCTGCCGGAGCGAGGTCCTGGCCTTCCCGGCAAGGGCTTCGGCGGCCCAGGTGCGGGCCAGGGCAGCGATGCCGAAGGTGTCTCCGACCCCCTCCACCATGTCAAGGAATGCAAGCTCGCCTGCGCCGCCGGCACGGCCGTGCAGCAGCCGCCCGCCGTCGATCACTCCCGAACCGAGGCGTTCACTGGCGAGAATCACGACGACGTCGTCCACACCGGCCGCCGCACCCCGCCAGCGCTCACCCAGTGCGGCGAGGTTCGCGTCGTTTTCCAGGAGGACTGTCCAGCCGTGCAGGTCCTTGAGCGCGGAGCGCAGGCCCACGTCGAACAGTCCCCAGAAGTGCTGGGTCACCAGCACATCGCCGTTGCGGTCCACGGGTGCGGCGATTCCGGCACCAACGGCGAGCACGGAGTCGGGGGAGGCGCCCACGCTGCGGAGGGCCATCAGGGCGGTCCGGTCGACGACGGCGACCCGTTCTTCCGCCGTGATCTCGGCACCGGCGAAGGGCTGGCTGGACCTGCCCAGGGCCTTGCCGCGGAGATCGGACACCACCACCGTCGCTTTGGAAATGCCCACGTCCATGCCCAGGACGCACCCGGCGCGCTCGTTGAGCTCGAACCGGCGCGCCGGCCTGCCCTTCTGGTAGCCGCCAAATGCCCGCTGGTTTTCCAGCTCCCTGATCCAGCCGCGCTGCATGAGGTCCTCGCAGACGGCAATGGCGGTGGCCCGGGTGAGCCCTGTGGCGTCCATGACCTCCGTGACCGTCACCGCCTGGGAAGCGCGCATGAATTCAAGCACTGCCCCGGCGCTCACACGCCGCAGCAGCTGGGGCGTTGCCGCCGTCATTTCAGACATGGTGTTGACCTCTCTGTGCTTTGCACCACATAATACTTGAGGAACTAAATTTAGATTCCATATAAACTTAGAGCAACGTAGACCGGACGGCCGCCGACTGCAGGCTCTACCTCCAGCCCTTCACTCAGCCTTTTGCAAAGGAGCAACTGTGAACCGCACCCTGAAGCACTGCCAGCCCGCACCGCAAGCACAGCCCAGCCGCCACCGCACGTCAGCCCCCGCCCTGTGAACGCGGCCCTGCCCGCATCGCTGCTCAGCAGGCGTTCCCTGCTCCGGACCGCCGGCCTCGCCGGAGCAGCCCTGATGGTTCCGCTGTCCGCCTGCGGCGCATCGCCCGCGGCACAGACCGGAACCACCACGCTGCGTTTCATGCAGAACAAGCCCGAAGTGGTGGACTACTTCAACCAGGTGATCAAGGACTTCGAGGCGCTGAATCCGGACATCCGCGTGGTCCAGGACTTCAACGAGGGAAACTTTGTTCCGGGCCTCGTCCGCAACGACCCGCCGGATGTTGTGACCCGAGGCTTCGCCCAGGCCACCGCCGACTTCGTCAAGAAGGGCATCTTCGCCGACCTCTCGGACATGCCCGTGGCGAAAACCATCGATCCGAAGATGCAGGAGCTCGTCAACTCCTGGGGCCGGTACAACGGGACCGAGACCAGTGCCCTGCCGTTCTCGCTTGCGGCAGCCGGCGTCATCTACAACCGCGACATTTTCGAGGCGCAGGGCGTCTCCGTCCCCACCACATGGGACGGATTCGTCGCGGCCTGCGAGAAGTTCAAAGCCGCCGGCATCGCGCCGATTTATGGAACGTACAAGGACCCGTGGACCCTCGCCCAGGGCATGTTCGACTACGCGTCCGGCGGGGCGCTGGATGTCGGGGAATTCTTCACGAAGCTCTACGCCAAGGGTGCCAGGATCACGAGCGATGCCCCCGAATCGTTTGCCAACAGCTTCGGCCCGGCCCTCCCCAGGATGCTCCAGCTCGCCTCGTTCTCGCAGAACGGCGCGGCCAGCAAGAACTACGCGGACGGCAACGCGGCATTCGCCAAGGGGCAGGCGGCCATGTACCTGCAGGGTCCGTGGGCGCTGTCACAGCTGGTGGCGGCCAACAAGAACATCAGGCTGGGAAGCTTCCCGCTGCCGGTGACCAACAACCCGGAGGACACCAAGGCCCGCGTGAACGTGGACATGGCGCTTTCCATCACCCGGAACACGCCCAACATGGCTGCGGCACAGCGGTTCGTCAACTACCTGCTGGAACCGTCCGTGGTGAACACGTACAACGAGAAGAACGCGGCATTCTCGCCGCTCAAGGACGCCCCCGCCGTCAGCAATCCGCAGATCAGCGGACTGAACGCGGCGGTGCAGGAGGCGCGCTACTTCCAGGGCGCTGTGACCTACTTCCCGCCGTCGGTGCCCGTGAACAACTACATCCAGTCCTTTGTGTACAGCAAGAACGGCGAGCAGTTCCTCGCCGCCCTCGACGACGAATGGCGCCGCGTCGCCGAGCGTACCGCGGTCTGACCCCCACCCGACTCCAGGAGCCTCAATGACTACAACATCCCGGGTGGCCCAGACAGCCCCTCCCGCAGAACCCAATAGCCCCGCGTCGGCCGCCGGCACCGTCCGGTCCAGGAGCAGGATCGACCCCACGTACTACTGGATGGTGGTGCCCGTCCTGGCGCTGTTCGCCTTCTTCATCACCCTGCCGGCACTCGTGGGCGTCTTCTTCAGCCTCACCAACTACGCCGGCTACGGCGACTGGAAGTTCATCGGGCTGATGAACTACGTCAACATCTTCAAGGACCCCGCTGTCCTGCAGTCCTACATCTTCACGTTTGTGTTCGCCCTGACCACCACCGTGGTGGTGAACATCGTGGCCCTCGCGATCGCGCTGGGCCTCAATGCGAAGATCAAATGGCGCACCGGCATCCGCACCGTGTTCTTCATCCCCATGGTGCTCTCCGCCCTGATCGTCTCCTTTGTGTTCAACTACCTGTTCTCCAACACGCTTCCCGTGCTGGCCGAACGGTTCGGCGTCACCCCGCTGGCCACGAGCATCCTCGCCAACGAGAACCTTGCCTGGCTCGCCATCGTGCTCGTCACGGTGTGGCAGGCGGCGCCGGGCGCCACCATCATCTACCTGGCAGGCCTCCAGAGCGTGCCTTCCGAGGTCTACGAAGCCGCGGACCTCGACGGCGCCGGCAGCTTCCGGCAGTTCCTCAGCCTGACGCTCCCGCTGATCATGGGGTACCTCGTAATCAATGTGATCCTCGGCTTCAAGGGATTCCTCGGAACCTACGAGATCATCGTGGGCCTCACCGGCGGCGGCCCCGGCATGGCAACGCAGTCCGTGGCCATGCGCATCTTCTCCGGCTTCACCGGCGGCGACTACTCCTACCAGATGGCGAACGCCGTCATCTACTTCCTGATCACCTTGCTGATCTCCGTCATCCAGCTGCGCCTCATCCAGCGCCGGGGGGTTTCACTCTAATGACCGCATCCACACTTGCCGCTCCCAAACAGCGGACGGCGGACGCCCCCGTCCGCGGCCACCGCCGGTCCAACCGTGAGGGCTTCAAGATCAACTGGTGGCTCACCGCGCTGATGCTGGCCGCATCGTTGACCGTCCTGCTGCCGCTCTATTTCACCGTTGCCATGGCGCTCAAGTCCCCGGACCAGATCGGCACCGGCACGGGCCTCGCCTGGCCGAACCCGATGAACTGGGAAAATTTCGCCGCCGCTTACGTGGCCACCAACTTCCCGCGGGCTTTTATGTCCACGGCGTTCGTTACCGTGCTGAGCGTCCTCGGCTCGCTGGCCAGCAGCTCCCTGGTGGCCTACGCTATTGCGCGGAACTGGAACCACCGGTTCTTCCGGGGCTCCTTCGTCTACCTGCTGTCCGCGATGTTCATCCCGTTCCCGGTGATCATCCTGCCCCTGATCAAGCAGACTGCCCTGCTCGGCCTGGACAACCCGGCCGGCGTCGTGTTCCTGCACGTCCTCGGCGGCATCTCGTTCAACACCCTGCTCTACATCGCCTTCGTGCGCTCCATCCCCGTGGAGCTCGAGGAGTCGGCCCGCATGGACGGCGCAACCACGTGGCAGGTGTTCCGCAAGATCATCTTCCCGCTGCTGGCTCCGATGAACGCCACCGTCGGGATCTTCGCTTTCCTCGGCTCCTGGAACGACTTCCTGCTGCCGCAGATGCTGATTGCGGATCCCGCGCTGCAGACCCTGCCGGTGGTGCAGATGCTGTTCCAGGGCGAATTCAACACCAACTACAGCCTCGCCTTCGCGTCCTACCTGATGGCCATGGCGCCCACGCTGGTGGTTTACATCCTTGCCCAACGTTGGGTACTGTCCGGAGTCATGCGGGGCGCAGTGAAGTAGGACGCACCTACCGGGCACTCATCCATCTTTCCCTTTGCCAAAGAACAACCAACACCAGAAAAGGAATCTCCTTTGTCCACCACCGCCACTCTGGCAACCCTGTCCGATTCAAACCTCGCAGCCGATCCCAACTGGTGGCGCCAGGCCTCCGTGTACCAGATCTATCCGCGCAGCTTCTCGGATTCGAACGGTGACGGCCTGGGCGACATCAAGGGCATCACGGCCAAAGTTCCGTACCTGAAGGAACTGGGGATCGACGCCGTCTGGCTCAGCCCGTTCTACCCGTCGGCGCTCGCCGACGGCGGCTACGACGTTGACGATTACCGCAACGTGGACCCCAAGCTGGGCACCCTGGAGGACTTCGCCGAAATGTCCGCCGCGCTGCACGAAGCCGGCATCAAGCTCATCGCGGACATCGTCCCGAACCACTCCTCCGACCGGCACGAATGGTTCAAGGAAGCGCTGGCCTCCCCGCGGGGCTCTGCTGCCCGCGAGCGCTACATCTTCCGTGACGGCCTGGGCGAGAACGGCGAGCTGCCGCCGTCGGACTGGGACTCCGTCTTCGGCGGTCCCGCCTGGGAGCGCATCACTGAACCGGACGGCACCCCCGGCCAGTGGTACATGCATATCTTCGCCAAGGAACAGCCGGACTTGAACTGGTCCAACCGCGAGATCCGCGACGACTTCCTGAAGACACTGCGCTTCTGGTCCGACCGTGGCGTGGACGGTTTCCGCGTGGACGTGGCGCACGCCCTCACCAAGGACCTCACGGAGCCGCTGCTCTCCAAGGTCGAACTCACTGAAGCCAACACGGGGACCGACGGTTTCGCCGACGGCTCGCACCCGTTCTGGGACCGCGACGAGGTCCACGAGATCTACGCCGAATGGCGCGAGGTGTTCAACGAGTACAACCCGCCGCGCACCGCCGTCGCCGAAGCCTGGGTGCACGCCACCCGCCGCGCCCGCTACGCCAGCCCCCAGGGTTTGGGGCAGGCCTTCAACTTTGACCTGCTGCAGGCCGATTTCGACGCCGACGAGTTCCACGAAATCATCACCCGGAACCTCGCCGAAGCCACGGCCACCGGCGCCTCCTCCACGTGGGTTTTCTCCAACCACGACGTCGTCCGGCACGCCACCCGCTATGGCCTGCCGATGGGAGGCGGCGTCCACGCCAAGGGCCAGGACGGCAAGGGCTGGCTGCTGGCCGGCGCACCGGCCGAGGAACTGGACGTCGAGCTGGGCCTGCGCCGCGCCCGTGCGGCCAGCCTGCTGATGCTGGCCCTCCCGGGATCGGCCTACCTGTACCAGGGCGAGGAGCTCGGCCTGCAGGAAGTCGCAGAGATTCCGGACTCGGAGCGCCAGGACCCGTCCTTCTTCCGCAACAAGGGCGTGGAGATCGGCCGTGACGGCTGCCGCGTGCCGCTGCCCTGGGCCACGGAGGGCACGTCCTTCGGTTTCGGCGAAGGCCGGTCCCACCTGCCCCAGCCGGCCTGGTTCGGCCGGTACGCCGTCGACGCCCAGGACGGAGTGGCGGGCTCCACCCTGGAGCTGTACCGCAAGGCCCTGAAGCTGCGCCGCGAACTGCAGACCGCCGAGGAACTGGAGTGGGTGGAAACCGGCAACCCCAAGGTGCTGCAGTTCACCCGCCACGGCGGCTGGCAGTCAGTGACCAACTTCGGTGCCGAGCCGGTGGAGCTCCCGGCCGGTGAGGTGCTGCTGAGCAGCGCACCGCTGGACGGGAAGCTGCTGCCCGGCAACACCACCGTCTGGCTGCGCTAACAACTGAGACTTATGCACAGGTGGCGGGACCCGGCCGGGTCCCGCCACCTGTGCTTCTGTCCAAGCTCATGAAAGAGTGACGCAATGAGTGAACACTACGCTCCATCCCGTACCCAGGAACTGATTTACGGCTGCATGGGCCTGGGCGGCAGCTGGTCCGCCGAGCCCTACGCCGCTGAGCACGTGGAGCAGGCGGCCGCCGCAATCGACGCCGCCCTCGACGCAGGCATCACGCTGTTCGACCACGCCGACATCTACCGCGGCGGCAAGTCCGAGGCGGTCTTCGGCGAGGTCCTGGCGATCACACCGGGGCTGCGGGAACGGATCCGGCTCCAGACCAAGTGCGGGATCCGGCTCAACGAGCAGGGACTCGAAACACACTACGACCTGAGCCGCGAGGGAATCCTCGAGCGGGTCAACGGCAGCCTGAAGCGGTTGAAGTCCGACTACGTGGATGTCCTCCTGCTACACCGCCCCGACCCGCTGGCCGACACCGCCGAGGTGGCGTCCGCCGTCGGGCAGTTAATGCGGGAGGGCAAAGTGCGGCAGGTGGGGGTGTCCAACATGTCGGCCCCGCAGATCGAGGCACTGCAGGACCACCTGGAAACCCCGGTGGTGGCCAACCAGTTGGAAATGAGCCTGCTGAAGCGGGCCTGGCTGGAAAGCACCGTGCTGGTGAACCACGGTGAAGGGCTGGATTACAGCTTCCCGCACGGCACTGTGGAGTTCTGCAGCCGGCAGGGAATCACCCTTCAGGCCTACGGGGCGCTGGCCCAGGGACACTACAGCGGAGCTCCGCCGGAAAGCCCTACGCCGGCAGAGGCCGCCACGGCGGTGCTCGTCGCGGAGATGGCGAAGGCCAAGGGGACCACCAGGGAGGCGATCCTCCTCGGGTGGCTCATGCGGCATCCGGCCGGGATCGCGCCCGTGATCGGTTCGGCCAACCCGGACCGCATCCGTGCCTGCGCCGGAGCGGCCCGGGTTGCCGCTGCCATGACCCGCGCCGAGTGGTACCGGCTGTGGGTCACGGCCCGGGGGAGCAACATCCCCTAAACGCCGCTTAACCCAACTAGGTCGCAGCAGATGTCGTTATCAGGGCTCAAAACGACATTAACTGCGACCTAGTTGGGCTTGGAGCTCCTACAGCGGCGCCACCACCGAGTACGTGGTGGAGTCGCCCTGCAGGGCCTGGCTCTGCTTGCCGTCCACGCCCACCGGAATGTCGCCGGCGATGGTGACGCGGTTGAGCTTGCGCGGCTGGCCGTCGTAGTTGTCCGGGGCGTAGTGCTGGGTGATGCGGTTGTCGAAGAGCACCAGCTGGTTCGGCTCCCAGTTCACCCGCACCACGTTCTCCGGACGCGTGACGTAGGCCTGGAGCAGCCTGATGATGTCCTTCGACTCGGTGTTGGACAGGCCCACGATCCGCAGCCGCTGCGCGAAGCCCCCAATGAACAATCCGCGCTCGCCGGTCAGGGGGTGGACCCGGACCACCGGATGGGCGGTCTCGAACTTCAGGCGCGTGAACTCCTTGCGGCGTTCCTCGGCGTTCTGGTGCTCCAGGTTCTTCGGCACCGAGTAGTCGTAGTCGTTGGTGTGGATGGCCCACAGGGTGTCCGCGAAGTTCCGCAGCTCCTCCGGCAGGTCGGCGTACGCTCCGGCCGAGGACGCGATCAAGGTTTCCCCGCCGTACGCCGGCAGGTCGATGCTCCGCAGCGTTGATGCCTGCGGCGGGTTGACCACGAACGTGACGTCCGTGTGCCAGTTGTTGGCGGAGCCGTTCTCGCTGTCCACGGGCAGGACGTTCTCTTCACCCTCCACGGAGGCCACGGTGGGGTGCGCCTTGGTCAGGGGCCCGAAGTGGCTGGCGAACTTCACCTGCGCCTCGTCGGTGAGGATGTTCGCCTCGCGGAACACCAGGGCCTTGTGTTCGTTCAGGGCCTCACGGATCCGGGCCACGGTGTCCGCGGACAGGTCCCCGCTCAGGTCCGGGCCGCGGATTTCAGCCCCGATGCGGGAGCCCAGTTTGGCGAATTCGAGCTTGGTTTCGGTGATGGTGGTCATTGCTTTATTCCTTACTGGTTGATGGTGCGGTGACGGATAGTGCGGAGAGGCCGCGGGTGAAACGGTCAGTTTCCGGAGCCGACGGCGGTGCGCCAGCGGGAGAAGTGCCGCTCCAGGGCAACGAGGAGGACGTTGACCGCCAGGCCCAGGACGGAGACGGTGAGGATGCCGGCGTACATGTCCGGAATCAGGAAGCTCATCTGCGAATTGACGATCAGGTAGCCCAGCCCGGCTTTGGCGCCCACCATTTCGGCGGCGATCAGCACCAGGATGGAGGACGTGCCGGCCATCCGGATGCCGGTGAAGATCGTCGGAACAGCCGAGGGCAGGATGACCTTCTGGAAGAGCCGGAAGCTGTTCAGCCCCAGGGACCTCGCGGCCCTGATGAGGAGCGGGTCCACGGTCCGGACACCGGCGATGGTGTTCAGCAGCACCGGGAAAAACGCCGCGTAGGCCACGATGGTGATCTTCGATTCCTCGCCGATGCCCAGCAGCAGCGTGAACACGGGAAGCAGCGCCAGCGTGGCCGTGTTGCGGAACAGTTCCAGCAGCGGGTTGAGGAACGAGCTGAGCCAGCCGTACCAGGCGATCAGCAGCCCCAGGACGACGGCGGACACCACCGCGATGCTGAAACCGGACACCGAGCGGGTGAGGCTGGCCTGCAGGTGGCTCTGCAGCTGTCCGTTCTCCACCAGCTTCGCACCGGCAGCAAGCACTTCGTGCAGCGGCGGCAGGAACACCCGGGTGGACGGGCTGGCGAGGTAGGTCGGGCCGAGCTCCCACAGCGCGAGGAACAGCAGCACGGCGAGCGATTTCCAGCCCGCCCGTCCGGCGATCCCGGCCAGGGCAGCAAGCCTGCCCGCCGGCGTCGGGCGTTGTCCGTTTTCCGGACCGGAGGGTCCGGTCCGCGGGGAAGGGTCGACGGCGGCAGCCGCCTCGGGCGGTCGGGTCAACACAGCGCTCATCAGGCAGCGCTCCTTTCCTTGGGTTGTTCGTCGGGGGCTGTTCCGTCGGGCAGGATCTTGCGGTGTCCGGAGCCCTGCGCGAGCCGGACCTCGTCGTGCAGGAGGGACCAGACCTGGTGCCGGTGTTCGACGAACGCCGGATGGGAGCGCACGTCGTCCTCGCCGTCGCGGTCCGGGATGTTGATGTCCACGAACTCCTTGAGCCGGCCCGGGCGTGCGCTGAGGACTGCCACCCGCTGGCCGAGGTAGACGGCCTCGTCTATTCCGTGGGTGATGAACACGATGGTCTTGCCCGTGGCCTTCCAGATCCGCAGCAGCTCGTCCTGGAGCTGCTCCCGGGTCTGCGCGTCGAGGGCGGCAAACGGCTCGTCCATCAGCAGGATGTCCGGCTCATAGGCGAGGCTCCTGGCGATGGCCACGCGCTGCTTCATACCGCCGGACAGTTCGTGCGGGTAGCGGTCCTCGAACCCTGCCAGCCCCACCAGGTCCAGGAATTCGCTGGCCTTCGCGGCCCGTTCCTTCCTGGACAGGCCGGAGTTCTCGAGCCCGATGGAGACGTTGGCGGAGGCGGTCCGCCAGGGGAAGAGTGCGTACTGCTGGAAGACGACGGCGCGGTCCGGGCCCGGGCCTGTCACTTCCTTGCCGTCCACCAGCACGCTGCCCGAGGTGGGCCGGGAGAGGCCGGCCAGCAGGTCCAGCAGGGTGGTCTTGCCGGAGCCGCTGGGCCCCACGAGGGTGAGGAACTCGCCGGCGGCGACGTCCAGGCTGAGGTCTTCCAGGGCGGTCAGCACGGACGGGCCGGTCTGTTTCCGGCTGTGCAGTTTCCCGCTGGTCTTGACTTGGCGCACCGCGAATTCCTTGGTGACGTTCCGGAGGCTGATTTTCGGCGTCATGGCTGTCCTTTCGCTGTCCCGGGTGGCGGCATGGGTGGCGGGGGAGGAGTGGCTCACGGGTTCACCAGCCCGTTGAACTCGTTGGTGTAGATCTTCTTCGGGTCCAGCTCGCCCTTGACGATTCCGGTGTCCTTGAGCCACTTGCCCCAGCGGGTGAAGTCCTCGTCCTTGATCTCGCCCTTGGCCGGAACGCCCACGCTCTTCCAGTACTGCAGGGCGGCCGGGTTCTCGTTGCGTCCGCGTTCCTGCAGGATCTTGGTGAAGCGGGCGATGACTTCCTCACGCGGCGTGGTCCGTTCCCACTCGATGGCCTTCGCCACCCCTGTGGTGAACGTCCGGGTGGTGTTGGGGTTCTTGGCGATGAAGTCGGTTCGCAGCACGTAGGGGCCGCCGGCGAAGGTGCCGAAGAGTTCGGCGTCGCTGAACACCGAGCGCAGGCCGCCGTTGGCGATTGCCTTGTCCTGCAGGATGCTGCCCAGCGACCCGGCGTCTACCTGGCCGCGGCGGATGGCTTCCTCGGTGTCGTTGGGCGGGACCACCACCAGCTGGACCTGCTTGATTTCCTCGGCGCTCAGGCCGTTCTTCTGCAGGTACGTGTTGATGACGGCGTCCGCGTGTGCGCCCAGCGTGTTCACCGCGATCTTCTTGCCGATGAAGTCCCGGGCGGTGCGGATGGGGCTGTCTTCCTTGACGTAGAAGCCGTTGAACGTCTTCTCGTCTTCGCCGTAGTAGTTGATGACCGCTTTCACCGGGGCGCCCGCTTCCACGAGCTTGACCACGGCTCCGGCGAAAGCACCGCCGAAGTCCGTCTGCCCGGTGGCTGCCGACTGGATGTCCTGCGGGCCGCTGATGGTGTTGCCCACCCAGTTGAGCTTGACGTCGCCGAAGTAGCCGAGGTCCTGGGCCAGTTCGGGGAGCGTCACGGTGTTGGCCCAGCCCTGGTAGCGGAGCTCTTTCACCTCGGTGGCGCCGGCGGCGGCACCGGCACCGGCTTCGGCGCTGCCCCCGCAGCCCGACACCGTCATCGCGATGACGACGGCGGCCGCGGCACTCATGATGGTCAGGTGTCGTTTCATTCGGGGATCCTTTGTAAGCATCGGGGGAGGTTTGGAGTGAATCAGCGGTGCGTGTCTGCCTGCCGCTGGAACGATGTAAGCGCACCTTTCCGGCCAAAAAAAGCGCTGCTGTCACGCCGGGAAACCCGCGGAAATGAGCGGAAACAGGACGAAATGCCGGGTCACAAGACGCCCGGTTTCGCCCCGTAACGGCCCGTGAAGGACTTTGACGCGCCGGACGTCCCGGATTTTGGTCGTATTGTTCGCGGTATTGTTCCGGGGCGGACAGCTGTTACTTCGCGTTAGGGCATGCCGGGCGGATACGGTAGGAGTATGACCACCTCTACCTCCGCTGCCGTCGACACCGCACGGCCCGAACGAAACATCCCCGCCGAAATTGCCCGTTCGTGGCTTTTGGTGAACGCAATGAAGCCCGAGCTGTTTGACGTCTCGGCCGTGTCGCGCGCGGACTCGATCATCCTGGATATCGAAGACGCGGTGGACCCCTCGCAGAAGGACACCGCCCGCGAGCACGTCATCAACTGGCTGACCGCCGGCGGCCGGGCCTGGGTGCGCATCAACGACGCCACCAGCCCGTTCTGGGCTGCGGACCTCGCCGGGCTGCGCGGAACGCCGGGCCTGCTCGGCATCATGCTGGCCAAGACCGAGTCCGCGGACCAGGTCACCGAGTCCTTCCACCGCATGGACGGCAAAACCCCCGTGATTCCGCTCGTGGAGTCCGCCGTGGGCATCGAGGAAGCCAACAACATTGCCAAGGCCCAGGGCGCGTTCCGGCTGGCCTTCGGTTCCGGCGATTTCCGCCGCGACACCGGCATGGCGGCCACCCCCGAGGCCATGGCCTACCCGCGGGCCAAACTGGTTGTTGCCAGCCGCGTGGGCAACCTCCCGGGCCCCATCGACGGCCCCACCGTCGGCACCAACCACCCGATCCTGCGCGAGCAGACGGGCATCACCGTGATGATGGGAATGACCGGCAAGCTCTGCCTGGCCATCGACCAGACCCACGTGATCAACGAAGTCATCAGCCCCACCCCGTCCGATGTCGCCTGGGCCACGGACTTCATGGCCGATTTCGAGGCCAACGGCCGCGTCATCCGCGACGGTTCCGACCTGCCGCGACTGGGCCGCGCCGAGAAGATCATGAAGCTCGCGGTAGCCTTTGGGGTGCAGCCGGCGCTCTAACGCCCCCGGCACCCCCAGCCAAAGGAGACCCCGTGACCGATACCCGTTATCTGGTGCACGGGGTCTTTTGGGATGGTGCCCCGCCCGGTTTTCCGCCGGCGCCCGGTTCCGCGGAAGGCGCGCCGTCCGGAAAGCGCGACGGCGGGACGCCGGTCATGCGGCTGCAGGATCCTTCCGGCGGTTTCCGGGAGCTGGAGCTCGACGCCGGCAGCCGGCTGGGTTTCCGGGTCGCCGCCGGTGGCAAGTCCTGCCTGGGGCACCACAAGGTTCACGGGCCGGCCCGCCGGGACCACGTTCCCTGCCCGGCCAAGGCGCCGGCCGTCAAAGGAAGCCAGTGCGAGCGCTGCTTCGTGGTGGACGATTTCCGGCTCATCCACGACTTCCACCGCGGCGGCGGTGTCCCGCAGGGGCTTCGCGCCTACCTGATGCAGCAGCACTGGTTGTATGTGGCAACGTTCGCCAACGGTGCCAGCAAGGTGGGCACAGCCTCGAACCTGCGCAAGTGGAACCGGCTGGCCGAGCAGGGGGCGGTGGTTGCCCGCTATGTGGCGCGCGCGGACGACGGCAGGGTGGTCCGGATTCTTGAAGACATGCTGACCCGCGAGGCCGGCCTGCCGCAGCAGGTCCGTTCGGCGCCGAAGGCCGCTTCGCTGGTGGCCCCGGCACCCGCCGTCGAACTGGACGCACTGAACCGGCGGCTGGCCGGTGAGGCACGCGCAGTCCTGGTGCGCGCCGGCGTCGAAGGCTTCGAAACTGTGGACGAGCGGTGGGCCCGTCCGGGACTGGCCGACGCCGCGTGCACGCCGGCGCCGCGGCACGCCTACCCGCATGACCTGGACGCCGGAGCACATGGGTTCCGCATTGCCGCAGTGAGCGGCAGCATCGCCGTGGCCGCGCTGGACGGCGCCGATCTGGAGTTCGTGGTGAACCTCGGCCGGTTGAAGGCGCGGACCGTGGAGCTCGGAGACCACCACTCCTCGGAGGTGCCGGCGGTGCAGGAGTCTTTGTTCTGATCCCCGCACGCGCGCCCGGCACCTGGAACGGGCCCGGCACCTAGAATAGGACGGTGCTGAACGAATTCTGGGCCACCGCGTCCACCGCCTACAAAGTGCTCGTTTTCAGTGCCATGGGCCTGATCGCCGTTGGCATTGTCCTCAACCTGGTGGGCAACACGTCCGGCAACCAGGGCCTCGCCGTGGCCTCCCTGCCCGTGATCGGCGCAGGCCTGATCCTGCACGTGGTGGGGATCGTGGTGCGTAGCCAGCAGATCCGGAAGAACCTCAAGCGGTAGCGGCGGCGTTCCGCAGGACATGGCTCCGGGCGTGCTCCACGGCCGCCGGCAGCGAGGTGAACAGATGCTTGTGGTGCCGGAGGGACCGGATCACACCCACGTTCGTCACCAGTTCCAAGTGCTCCGGCTGGACGCCCTTGAGCAGAACGGTGATCCCGCGCAGTTCCAACGCTGAAATGACCTCCACCAGCGCATGCGCGCCCGTGGCATCCAGCATCCGCACCTGGGACAGCCGGATGATGGCCACCTGGATGTCCTTGACCTCACTGATTTCCTGCAGGATCCGTTCCGCCGCCCCGAAAAACATGGCGCCGTCGAGCCTGAAGATTGCGATGCGGGAGTCGCCCGCGGACGCCGCGCCCGTAATGGTTTCCCGGCGGACACCGCTCAGTGAGGCAAACTTGCGCAGGGTCAGGAGTGCCGCGGCGGCCAGGCCGATCTGGATGGCCACGATCAGGTCGAAGGCCACGGTGATCAGGGCTGTGAGGATGAAAACCGCCGCATCTGACCGGGTGGAGCGGAGAATGGCGCGTACTGTCTGGGGCGAAACCATCCGCGTCGCAGTGACCATCAGGACTCCGCCCAGCACGGCTAACGGAATCCGCCCCACCATCCCGGCGGCGAGGTAGATGATGGCCAGCAGCACCAGCGCGTGGACCACGGCGGCCAGCCGCGTTTTTGCCCCGGACCGGACGTTGACGGCGGAGCGTGCGATGGCGCCGGTCGCGGGCATTCCGCCGAACAGGCCGGCGGCGATGGACGCCAGCCCCTGTCCGCTGAGCTCACGGTCCGGGCTGTAGCGGCCGCCGGGCCTCCCGTCGGGCCCCACCAGTCCAGCAGCCACCCGGGCCGATAACAGCGATTCAATGGCAGCCAGGGCAGCGATGGATACCGCGGGCATCAGGAGGCCCCCCAAGGCGGCGGGGTCGATCGACGGAACTGCAGGGGCCGGCAGGGAATGCGGCAGCGCACCGATCCGGGGAATGTCCAGGTGGAGCATTTCTGCGGCGAGGGTGGCCAGCAGCACGGCGGTGAGGCTGGCGGGCAGTGACTTGTGCACTTTCGGTGCCACGAACATGACGGCCGCCACTCCGGCCACCACGGCGAGGGTCTGGAGGACGGTGGGAAGCGCCGCCCGCGAGGCAGATTCGACTGCCGCGACGAGCGTGTTGTGGCCCGGGATGCCCTCTGTTCCCGTGGCCAGCGGAACCTGCTGGAGGAAGATGATGGCGGCAATTCCGAGGGTGAAACCCTCCACGACGGGCCAGGGGATGAAGGCCACGGCGCGGCCCAGTCCGCTGATGCCCAGCGCACAGACCATCAGCCCGGCCAGCAGCGACACTATCGGAATGCTGCCGGCTCCGTGGCTGGCCACCACGGGGGCGAGGACCACCACCATGGCGCCCGTCGGGCCGGACACCTGGACATTGGACCCGCCCATGACAGCGGCCACCAGCCCGGCAACCACCGCCGTGATCAGCCCGGCCTCCGCCCCCACGCCCGAGCTGACTCCGAAGGCAAGCGCCAGGGGCAGTGCGACGATCCCGACGGTGATGCCGGCCGTAAGGTCCGACTTCCACGAGGACCGCAGCCCGTCGTAGTCGCGGCGGGACGGCAGGAAGGCCCGCAGTGTGCGCAGCCCGATCACGAGGACGGCCCGGCAAGATGTCCGCCAGGCCCGGCCAGATGCCCGCCAGGCAACTCCTGGGCCAGACGGAGCTGTTCACTGGTGTCCGCCAGGGTGTCCAGCAGGAACGTGCGGGCAATGGCCAGGAGTTCTGCGATCTTGGGGTGGGCCAGGCGGTACGTCACGGCGTTCGCTGACCGGACCGAGGTCACCACCTTGTGCCGGCGCAGCGTTGCCAGGTGCTGGGAAAGGTGTGAGGCCTCCAGCCCTGTTTCGGCCAGGAGGAAGCTGACCGGGGCTGCGCTGTCCGGGGCGGCCGAGAGCAGTTCCAAGATCCTGATGCGTGCCGGGTGGGCCAGGGCCTTGAAGAGGTTGGCCTTGATTTCATACAAAGGTGCCTGTGCCGGGGAAATCATGGGGACCCGCTGTCGACTGGTTCTTGCGGCAGCCGGGTGGCAGGCCCCCGCATGAGTTGATGAAATGATGAATTCATCATACCGCTGCCTCGGGCATACCGCCATACCGCCAGATCCCTCCCGTGTAACAGGCCGCTGGCCCTGCGGCGGGTAGCGATAGGCTTGAGGCCATGACTATGAATCCGGATCTGCAGGGCCGTAGCTACCCTGCCGCAGAGGTGTACGACGTCGGCCGCGAGAAGATCCGCGAGTTCGCCAGGGCGGTCAAGGCCACCCATCCCGCGCACTTCGACCTGGAAGCAGCCAAAGCCCTTGGACACCGCGACCTCGTGGCGCCGCCCACCTTCGCCATCATCATTGCCCAGCGCGCAGACGCCCAGCTGATCGAGGATCCGGAGTCCGGCATTGACTTCTCCCGGGTGGTCCACGCAGACCAGCGCTTTATCCACCACCGCCCGATTGTTGCCGGCGACCGGCTCGTGGCAGAGCTGCACGTGGACGGTGTCCGCGCCATGGGCGGCGGTGCGATGATCACCACGCGGTCAGAAATCTTCGTCCTCACCGGCGACGGCACAGCCGGCTCGGGCGTTTCCCGGGAAGCCGTCTCCACCACCACCTCGTCCATCCTGGTCCGCGGAGAGGGACAGTAACCATGAGCACAGCATCCATCGCCCCCGTCTTCACGGATCTCACCGTCGGCCAGGACATCGGCAGCCGCAGCATCACCGTCACCCGCCAGGATCTGGTGAAGTATGCCGGCGCATCCGGCGACTTCAACCCGATCCACTGGAACGAAGCCTTCGCTACCGGCGTGGGCCTGCCCGGCGTTATTGCCCACGGCATGTTCACCATGGGGGCGGCAGTCCAGCTGGTGACCGACTGGGCGGGGGACCCCGCCGCCGTCGTCGATTACCAGACCCGTTTCACCAAGCCGGTCCTGGTCACGGACACCACCGGCACGGAGGAACCGGGGGCCCTCATCGAGGTCAGTGGCGCCGTTGGCGCGCTCGACGCCGATGCGGGCACCGTCCGCGTGGACCTCACCGTGGTCTACGCCGGACAGAAGGTCCTTGTGAAGGCCCAGGCTGTCGTCAGGCTTGCGTGACCAGTGACCGTGATGCTGCCGTGACCAAGGACGTCTTCGTCCCGTCTGCCGAGGTCACGCACTGGCGGAACGCCGTGGTGGTGGCCTACGGGGCCAGCGGAATCGCGTTTTCCACCTGGGTGTCCCGGCTCCCGGCCATCAGGGACGGACTGGACCTGACGCCGGGCACCATCGGACTGCTCCTCCTCTGCATGACCGCCGGCTCTTTCCTCTCGGTATCGGCTTCGGGGCTTATCGTCCTTCGGCTGGGCTCCAAACGGACCATCCGGATCGGCAGCATCATGGTGGGCGTCGGGCTGCTGCTGGCCGGCTTCGGCACGTCGGTACTCGCCAGCCCTGTGGCCGTCGCCGCAGGCCTGGCGATCATCGGGCTGGGCACCGCCAGCTGGAACACCGCGTCCAATGTCGAAGGCGCCGCCGTGGAACGCGCCGTCCGCCGGCACATCATGCCCCGGCTGCACGGGTCCTTCAGCCTCGGGACGGTGGCCGGGGCCGGGCTCGGCGCCTGGGCCGCGGGCGCCGGTATTCCCGTGTTCTGGCACCTGGCCGCCGGCGGCCTCCTGGTGGCCGGCTCGGTGGCAACCGCCGCTTCCTGGTTCCGTGCGGACATCACGCCGGTCCAGGGCGAACGCCCGTTCAAGGCCTCCGGGACAGACACCTTCGAGGACCCGTCCACCGGGCCCATTCCGATCGTCCGGCAGACGGACGCCGTCCCGGAGCAGCCGCTGGACAACAAACGCCTGATCGCCCAGGCCTGGCGCGACAAGCGCACGCTGCTGCTGGGCGTCCTGGTCCTCGGGCTCGCACTTGCCGAAGGGGCTGCCGGCGACTGGGTGGCACTTGCCCTGGCGGACGGCCACGGTCAGACGGACGCTGCCGGAGCAGCAGGCTACGGGCTGTTCGTCACCTTCATGACCATCGGCCGCTTTGCCGGCACCCTGGTCCTGGACCGCTTTGGCAGGGTTCCCGTGATGCGCTGGTGCGCTGCGCTGGCAGTGGCGGGCCTGGGGCTGTTCGTGTTCGCACCCGTGCCGTGGCTGGCCTTCGTGGCGCTGGCTGTCTGGGGCCTCGGTGCTTCCCTCGGCTTCCCCGTCGGCATGTCCGCGGCCGCCGATGACCCGGTCAAGGCCGCCGCCCGCGTCTCCGTGGTGTCCACCATCGGCTACGGCGCGTTCCTGTGCGGGCCTCCCCTCCTGGGGCTGCTGGCCGAACACGTGGGCATCCTCCACTCCCTGCTTGCCGTGATGGTGATGCTCGTGGTCAGTTTCCTGCTCTCCCCGGTGGCCCGGAAACTTCCCTGAATCCCGGTCCGTTCCGAATGACCGATAGGCTGGACAGGTGACCCAGACTTTGCTTTCCGACCTGACCACTGCCGCCGTCGGCGGTCCCGCCGGCAACTACATCGAAGCTCGCACGGAGCCGGAAATTATCGACGCCGTCCGCACCGCAGACGCCGCCGGTGAGCCCTTGCTGATCATCGCGGGCGGGTCCAACCTGCTGATTTCCGACGACGGGTACCCCGGCACGGTGCTCCGGATCGCCTCGGAGGGGTTCACCGTCACCGCAGAGGATTCCTGCGGCGGCGTCGCCGTGGTGGTCCAGGCCGGACACAACTGGGACGCCCTCGTGGAGCATGCCGTGCGCCACGCATGGTCCGGAATCGAAGCACTTTCCGGCATCCCCGGGTCCACCGGTGCCACGCCCGTGCAGAATGTGGGCGCCTACGGCTCGGACGTCTCCCAGACCATTGCCGCGGTCCGGACCTGGGACCGGGAACGGAACGCCGTCCGTACGTTCACGAATTCGGAGCTGAAGTTCGGGTACCGGGATTCGATCCTGAAGCAGACCACGGTCCAGGGTTCACCGCGCTTCGTGGTGCTCACGGTCGAGTTCCAGCTGCCGCTGGGACGGATGAGCGCCCCCATCAGGTATGCGGAGCTGGCGAAGTCCCTGGGCGTCGAGCCCGGGAACAGGGCGTACTCCAACGACGTGCGCCGCGAGGTCCTGCGGCTCAGGGCGTCCAAGGGCATGGTCCTGGACACGGCGGACCGCGACACCTTTTCCACGGGGTCGTTCTTCACCAATCCGATCGTCCCCGCGGAAGCGGCCGACTCGCTCCCCGCAGAAGCCCCCCGGTACCCGGCCGGAGCTGACGGGCTGGTGAAGCTGTCCGCCGCATGGCTGATTGACCACGCCGGCTTCGGGAAGGGATACGGGATGGAAGCCGGCAGCGTCTCCGGCGGGCGGGCCTCGCTGTCCACCAAGCACACCCTGGCCATCACCAACCGGGGCGGTGCGAGCGCGGCCGACATGGTGGCCGTGGCACGTGAGGTGAGGGCCGGCGTCGTCGAACGTTTTGGCATCGAACTGCACCCGGAACCGCTACTGATCGGCATCGAGCTTTAGGGACTGGCCGCTCAGTTCCCGCTGTGGCGCGGGACTACCTTGCTGAACAGCATGAACGTGAACCCCGAAGCCGCGGCTCCCAGCAGGAACACCTGGCAAAACGCCACGGACTGCGCACTGGGGCCGTTGCGGAGGACCAGCCCGGCGCAGGCGAACACCACGGCGCCGGCCAGCAGGGCGAAGGCGGCCAGCAGGAAACTCCTGACCGTCGGCGGCATCTCGGTGCCCGGTTCAGGGGCTCCGCCGCCGCCCTCGTGGTCTACGGCGCGCCAGCCGCGGTGCTGGGGCTGGAGCAGGGCGGCCGCGACAAAACTCAGGACGGCAACCCCCATGCTCACCGCGGAAAAGAACTGCAGGGCCTGCACGGTGGGGGAGAGGCTTGTTCCGCCGGCAACGGCGATGGAGAGCCCGGCTGCCATTCCGGCGGCAGTGGTGACCCAGCCCAGCAGGGCAAGGGCCCGGCACAGGGGCCGCAGCTGCGGCCAGAGCTCTCCGATGGTCATCCACCCAGCGTAGGGACCCCGGCTGTAAAACGGCTGGGAGCCTGCGGTGTACTGCCCGGGGGCTACAGGCCCGCACCACCCGGCACGCGACCTACGATGGGGTTATGGGAGTTGGCGCACGGAAGAAGGTCAGGACAAGGGTCACCCGCCACGTCATCGGAAGGCTGCGCCTGGCCGCGCAGGGGCTGCTGGCGCCGGGGTTCGATACGGCGCCGGAGGCCGTCCGGTGGATGACGGCCATGCAGGCGCAGGACCTGCAGGCGGCACTGTGGGCCGTGGGGCTGAGGGTCCCCAACGCCGGCGTTGACACTGTCCGGGCTGCGCTGGATGAAGGGCTGGTTGTCCGCTCCTGGCCCATGCGCGGGACGCTTCACCTGCTGGCCCCTGAGGACCTGCGGTGGATCCTGGACATCACGGCAGACCGCATGCTGCGCGGGATGGGCGGGCGTCACCGTGAACTGGAGATTGACGCCCGCGACGTGGACGTTGCCCGCGAGGCCGCTCTGGGACGCGTCTCGGGCGGCGGAGCGGCCACCCGCCAGGAACTTTTCGCGGCTTTTGAAGCCGCGGGACAGTCCACGGCCGGCCAGCGCGGCATCCACCTGCTGGGGGTCCTGTGCCAGCGGGCGTGGCTCGTGCAGGGACCGCTCGCGGGGAACCAGCAGCTCATCAAGGCGTTCGACGAGTGGATTCCGAAATCCCGGGAACTGGACCGCGCCGAGGGCATCGCCGAGCTGGCGTTGCGGTACATGCTCAGCCACGGACCGGCCACGGAACGCGACTTCGCCTGGTGGTCGAACACCCCGGTGACGGAGGTCCGCAGCGCGCTGGCCGCGGTAAAGGACCAGCTCGTTGAGCTGGAGTTCGAGGGAGCCAGTTACTGGATGGCGCCAGCCACCGCGGCGCTGCTCGACGACGGCGTTCCCGGCCAGCGCTCCCTGCTGGTGCTGCCGGGGTTCGACGAGTTCCTGCTGGGATACACGGACCGGTCACTGGTGCTTCCGCCGGACCACGCCCAGAAGGTAGTCCCCGGCGGCAACGGAGTGTTCAAGAAGACCATCGTGGCCGGCGGCGAGGTGATCGGCACCTGGGCGCGGAAAGGCAGCGGCCGGACCGCCGCCGTCGTACCCGAACCGTTCGACACCGTTAACGGACTGCGGCCTGCAGCCCAAAGGTCCTTTGAGCTGCAGGCCGCGAGGTACGTGAAGTTCCTCGGCTAGAGCGTGCCCGTGGCGATGTTGAGCATGCGGCGCAGCGGCTCGGCGGCGCCCCACAGGAGCTGGTCGCCCACGGTGAAGGCGCTGATGTATTCCGGGCCCATCTCCATCTTGCGGATGCGGCCCACGGGGATGTCCAGGGTGCCGGAAGCGGCCACCGGGGTGAGGCCTGCCATGGAGTCTTCCTTGGTGTTCGGAATCACCTTGGCCCACTCGTTGTCCTCGGCCAGGAGCTTCTCGATCTCGGCCACGGAGAGATCCTCGCGGAGCTTGAGGGTGAGGGCCTGGGAGTGCGAGCGCATGGCGCCGATCCGGATGCACAGGCCGTCCATCATGATGTGGTTCTCGTCCGAGGTGCCCAGGATCTTGTTGGTTTCAACCCCGGCCTTCCACTCTTCCTTGGACTGGCCGTTGCCCAGGTCCGCGTCAATCCAGGGGATCAGGGAGCCGGCCAGCGGGACGCCGAACTGGGTCGCGTCGATGTCGGTGCGCTGGTGCGCCAGGACCTTGCGGTCGATTTCCAGGATGGCCGACGCCGGGTCGTCCAGTTCCGAGCTGACCTCGGCGTTGAGCGTGCCGAACTGGCTGAGCAGTTCGCGCATGTGGCGGGCGCCGCCGCCGGAGGCAGCCTGGTACGTCATGGAGGTGCCCCACTCGACGAGGCCGTTCTTGAACAGGCCGCCGAGTCCCATCAGCATGCAGGACACGGTGCAGTTGCCGCCGATGAAGTCCTTGGTGCCGTTGGCCAGGCCCTTGTCGATGACGTCGCGGTTGATGGGGTCCAGCACGATGATCGAGTCGTCGTTCATGCGCAGGGTGGAGGCGGCATCGATCCAGAGGCCGTCCCAGCCGCGGCTGCGCAGCTCGCCGTGGACCTGCTTGGTGTAGTCGCCGCCCTGGGCGGTGACGATAATCGGCAGCTTGGCCAGCGTGTCGACGTCGAACGCGTCCTCGAGCTTGCCGGCCGCGCCTGCGGCGGCACCGGCAAGAGTCGGGGCGGCACCTCCGGCGTTGGAGGTGGAGAAGAACACCGGGTTGATGTTGGCGAAGTCGCCTTCGTCCTGCATGCGCTGCATCAGGACGGAGCCGACCATGCCGCGCCATCCGACCAGGCCGACGGAGGGGGTAGCTGCAGTAGTCATTCGACCAGTTTAGACTTCGGAACCGGCACGGCGCAGTCGGTTACGTCACTCCTGAGCGGCGACAGGAACGAACGACGGGGGCACCGCTGTCCGTAGACGAGCCTTCAACTACATCGCTTCACCCGGAAACGGACGTTTGCTGTCGGGAAAATTCTCACGGGTGATGGCAATGCCTGACGGGCGGGATTCAAACCAGTCCCGGGCCTGGTCGTCGGTGAGGGCGAAGCGGGGCTTCGGCAGCCCCTTGAGCTGTCGCTGCTTGGACGCCCGCCGCTCCCGGCGAAGGTTGCTGATTCCGAGGAGCCACCCTCCCGTAAACAGCACGGTGCACACGAGCGCGAGCAGGCCAACAATGATGTTCAGGTTTGCCACCGCGATCACGAGGAGGACCGGCGAAAATATGGCGGGTACGGTCATCAGGATGGTGACTACGTATAGGCCGGTGGTGGTGTGAACCGAATAGTTGCCGCTGGGCTGCGACCCGCCAATACCCCATTCGGCGGCCGTGTAGGCGTAGACGGTCTTCTCCATGCTGGTGGCGTAGTAGTAAGGACGGTTCACTACCGCTGTGCGTACTGTCGGCTCAGTTGCCATCGGTTGTTTCCTCATCTGTCCTGAAGGCGGCTGACCTGAAGGCGGCCAGCGCTTCCGTGAGCTCGTCTCCGCTCTTGGCCAATACCTCGGGTCCAACGACGTCGTCCAGTGCAACGGCGTGAATCCAGCAGCCGTCCGCCTTGCGGACCAGCATCTGTCGGGAGCCGGGGTGGAGTCCGCAGCGGACTCTGACGCCACCGCCCGGATTTTGATCCAGATGGGTTTTGATAATGATGGCTTCAGCTGCTTCCGCGGAGATGCCCGGGTCCTGAGGCAGCGCAAACCAACTCATCATCGTCCTCGGCTGCAGGATCAGTTTGGTCCGGTCCGACTCGACATGCAGGACCGAGTCGCCGCGCTTGGCATCCAGAAGCAAATCCAGCTGCGTCCATTTCGATGCGCTGGCCAGGGTGTACGCGAGAACATCGCCACGCGCATCGAATTCGACGGCGGTTCCCTTGGCAGATGCCAGACCGCGGGCAATAAGTGAAGACAAGCCGGCCCGAATCAGGTCCACGTCTTCTGACTCTTCGCTGAGGCGTAACCACGAGGCGCTTGTCTTCGAACCGGCCGTCGATTGCAGTTGCAGCAGGTAGGCCATTTCAGCCAGGCCAAATCCTATGGACGTGTCCACGGTCGTTTGTGCGATAGTCATGATTTTCATCCTATGAGAGAGCTGTGCCTAAAAGCCGAAAAAGTTCCTGACGCCCTCGCCAAGGTCCTCGACGGTGTCGTCGATGCCCTCGCCAAGGTCCTCGAAAACGTTTCCAACCATGTCGAAGGCATCGTCGATCGTATCCTTGGCTCCGGGGATCAGTTCGACCGCCGCCCAGGCGCCGCCGGCCACCATGCAGGCCACCCCCACGGGGGGAGGGAAGAACGAACCGACGCCAAGTGCGGTCTTGAGGCCTGACTTCATTGCGTCCCCAGTCTCTCCACTGCGGATTGCGTTGACGGTGTCCAGACCATCAAGGCCAACGCTTAGCCCGCCAAGTACGTGTCCGGCGGAGTTCAGCCCGAACTTCGCCCACGGCCCCATCTCCGCTGCTCCGGTGCCGCGTGCCATCCCGGCGAAGTCGCCGAATTTACCGCTGAGCAGGTCTCCGGTACCGGAAAAAACGCCCCGAAGGTCGTCTGAACGGGCCGCGGCCTCCCAGAGATCCTTGTTGATGAACTGCTTAACGGCGGCGAAGCCGTCGCCAGCCATCAGCAAATCAGTGACACTTTCACCGTGCAGAACCACAAACCGACTTATGTCCCTTAGCCCCAAAGGAACTGCCTTCAGTCCAAGGACCCCGTTATAGGCATCCCAGCCACCGCGGAAGTCGGAATTTCCGTCCGAAATCCAGCCAGGACCCCACGGGCTGGCTCCTTCGCCCGCGCCACCGTTCGAACCGGACACGCCGGCCTGCACGCCGCCGCCACCTCCGGCAACGCTCGCCTTTTCCTGCTGGTCGGCCTGGGCCTGCAGCTTCTTGGACTCCTGCTTGAGTGCAAAGGCCGCCTGCTGGAGCAGTGCCCGGTGGCTGCCGTTCCAGTCGGACCGGAACTGGACTGCATCCTGGCCCTTCCAGGACGGATTGTTGTTGATCTGGTTGGTCAACTGCGTCGACTGCTGGAGAAGGCTGTCGGACGTCTTTCCGAACTGCTGCGCGAGCGTCCGAAGCTGGGCAACGTCCGCGCCCCACAAATTCCCTGCCACAAGGCATCATCCCCCAATGAATGTCTGAACAGCAGATAATGGTCCGGCTGCGGGCCCTACTCTAATGGTCAAACCCCAGTTCCCGCGATGGGCTGCCCTCCCCATCGCGGGTGCCGCGTGCCGCCCGAGCGGCTACTCGGCGTCGTGCTGTTCCAGCACTGCGGCCTTGCGGAGGCGCAGGGCGTAGAAGGCGCCAAAAGCGAACGCCTGCGTGACCACCACCAGAACGATGGCCCCGGCGATCTTGTTGCCGCCCAGGATCATGGTGAGCCCCACGATCGCGGAGAGCAGGGCCAGCAGCGGAAGCAGCATGTAGCCCAGGACAAAGAGTGTTTCCGGTTTCTTCAGCATTTTCCTAGGCCTCGGTCCGACGCCACATGGTGAACCGGTACCGGGTACCGGTGGCGGACGTCAGCCACCCCGTGGCGGGCTCACTGGCTGTCAGCTTCCATTCGTAGCCGAGCTCCGGCGCATACGTGTCGCCGTCGGTCTCGGAATCGATGAACGTCACCACCGCGACGTCGGCGATGTCCAGGGTCTGCGCAAAGATTTCCCCGCCGCCGAGGACCCACACGGTTTCGTGGCCGGGGGCGAACTGGGATTCCAGGAGCGCGTCGTCCAGCGACTTCACCGCGAGTGCGCCCTGTGCCTCAGGCGTGTCACCCCAGCCTTCCTGCCGCGTCACCACAATATTGGTGCGTCCGGGCAGCGGACGGTACTTGTCCGGGAATGACAGCCAGGTCTTGCGGCCCATGATGACCGGGTGCCCGTTGGTCAGCCGGGTGAAGTGCTTCATGTCCTCGGGCAGGTGCCACGGCATGTCGCCGTCCTTGCCGATGACGCCTGCCGTGGTCTGGGCCCAGACGAGCCCCACTCCGGTGGTGGCGTCGGCGATTTTTTCAGTGAAGGCCAGGGGATCCATGGCGTTGTCGGTGCTCATACTGCGATCGGCGCCTTAATCGTAGGGTGGTGCTGGTAGCCGACCACTTCGAAGTCGTCCAGCGTGTAGTCGAAAATGGAGTCCGGTTTGCGGAGGATCTTCAGCTGCGGATATTCGTACGGTTCCCGCTTCAGCTGCTTGAGCACCTGGTCCATGTGGTTGTCGTAGATGTGCACGTCGCCGCCGGTCCAGACGAACTCACCCGGCTCCAGGCCCACCTGCTGGGCCAGCATGCAGGTCAGGAGAGCATAGGAGGCGATGTTGAACGGGACGCCCAGGAACGTGTCCGCGGAGCGCTGGTACAGCTGGCAGGACAGCTTGCCGTCCGCAACGTAGAACTGGAAGAAGGCGTGGCACGGCGGCAGCGCCATGTCCTGGAGTTCGGCCACGTTCCAGGCGGAAACAATGTGCCGGCGCGAGTCCGGGTTGGACTTGAGGTTCTCCACCAGCTCGGCGATCTGGTCGATGTGGCCGCCGTCGGGGGTGGGCCAGCTGCGCCACTGGACACCGTAGACGGGGCCCAGTTCGCCGTCGGCATCGGCCCATTCGTTCCAGATGGTGACGCCCTGGTCCTGCATCCACTTCACGTTGGTTTCACCGCGGAGGAACCACAGCAGTTCCACGGCCACGGACTTGAAATGCACGCGCTTGGTGGTGACCAGCGGGAAGCTTTGACTCAGGTCAAAGCGCATCTGCCGGCCGAACACGCTGAGGGTGCCGGTGCCGGTGCGGTCAGATTTGTGCGTGCCATTGGCAAGGACGTCACGCAGGAGGTCTTCATAGGGCGTTGGGATGCTCACTGTTCCAGTCTACTGAGGCCGAGTCTCACACGCAGAATGCCTTCGAGCGCGCCGTCATCCAGGCCCGCGGTGCGGCCCTTCGCGATATAGCGGTCGACGGCGGCAATCAGGTCCGCGGTAACGGCACCGTCCGAGGGCAGGCCGGCGTCGGGCATCCCGACGACGACGGTGCCGTTCCGCCGCCGCGTTTCGATCAGGCCGGCCTGCTCGAGTTCCTTGTAGGCCCGAGCCACGGTTCCCGCCGCGATGCCGAGGTCCGCCGCCAGGCTGCGGACGCTGGGCAGCCGCGTGCCGGCGGCCAGGGAGCCCACGGCAATCAGGGAGGTGACCTGAAGGCGGATCTGCTCATACGGCGGCACCGCCGAACGGAGGTCAACAGCGATGCCGGCCGTCATGTGACGCGGTCCTTGCCCGGCCGGGGAACCGGACGGGCAACGGATCCGGTCCGGGGCCGTACCGGCACGAGGGCGGTGGCGATCGCCGCCAAGGAGAGGACGGTGCCGGCGAGTGTTGCCGGGAACCAGGGAATGGACGGCACGAACGCCACCCCGAAAACGGCCGCCCATGCGTGGCTGTTCACCAGCAGCGCCATGGCTGCCTGCGCCATGAACATGGCCGACAGCGTCCGCGCGATCCGGTTCACGGTGATGGCCCGCAGCGCGGCGTCGAGTCCGGCGGGAGCATCCGGGATGCCGTGCCGCCCGCGGGTGGCGAGGAACGCCGGGACCGCGAGGCCGGTTCCCGCAAGGCCGAAGATTGCCGGCATGGTCCAGCCGGCGTCCCAACCGAGGAGGGAGTTCCCGGCCGCTGCCACCGCCAGGGCTGCCACGAAGGCGAGCACTGCGAGGATGAGGGTGGTGAGCAGCGCCGGACCCACCGGCTGCCTCGGCCAGGTCCGCGGTTCCGCCGGGTTCGCGTAATTGCGCTCGAGCAGCAGCTCTCCGCCGGCAAGGACCACCAGCACCAGCCCCGCCACCACTGCCACGAAGGCCGCGGGACCCCACGGGCCGGCTGCCACGATGGCCGGAACCAGGAAGACCCCTACGAACAGCGGCAAGGCAGTGGCAACGCCCAGCGCGGCACCGATGGACACCACCAGCCTGGTTGCCGGATGCGGAGCGGACCGAAAATTCCCGTGCTTCGCGTTCCGCAGGGCCGCGGCGGCCGCTTCAGTGCCCGCCAGTTTGGGTGGCGACCACAGCAGCATGGCCAGCAGCACGGCGACTCCCGCCAGGCCTGCGAAATTCGTCCACGATGTGCTGCCTGCGGCGGGGTCCGGCCGGGCAACGTAGTTTCCGGCGATGACGGCGAGCCCGGAGGCCACCGTGGCGACGGTCCGCAGCAGCCTGTTCATGGCGATGGTCCGCAGCAGTGAATTGTCGAGCTCGGTCAGCTGCTCAAGCTGGCGGCGGCGGCCGATCAGCAGCAGCACAAGCCACGTTCCTGCGGCCAGCACGGCCAGGGCTCCGCCCAGCCATGCCGCCAGAGTAGTGCCCGGGATGCGGCCGTCGCCGCCCACCGTGCGATAGACCTGCGGGCCTTCAGCCACTGTCCCGTACGGCAACGCATCGAACCCCGGCAGTGTCGCGGCCCAAGCGATGTAGGCGGCCGCAGCGATGACGACGGCCAGGGTGGTCCAGGCGAGCGGAAGCGGAAGGAAATCCCGCACGTGCCGCACGTGGAGGCTAGCCTTCCGGCGGGCACCCCTGGGGCGCGGATAGCTGAGCTGGCCCAGCGCGTGGACGCCGAGCGTGCCTAGGACCGGCCAGGCAAGGGCGGGGAAGATCGTCTCCGGGGTGGTCAGGGACGGACTGACGACCGGGCTGCTGACGGAGGTTGCCGGAATGATCCCGATGTTCATGGCGCCCTGCAGTGAACTCGCCATCCAGCCGATGACGCCCACCCAGAGCGCGTGCTGGGAAACAGTTTCAGGTGAGGCGCCCATCCGCGGTTCCCACACCACCCACCTGAGGATGATGTAAAGAACGACGGCGGCGACCAGCGGTCCCAGCAGCAGCATCGGCGGCAGTTCAAATTGGACCGGCATAAATCCCCCCAGATTTTGCATCAATGTACTAAGTATTTGATACAAAGAAGTCCGGGTCAAGACTGGTTTCGTCAGGGGTGGCCGGCAGCCGCCGCGCTGTCCGTCCTGTCAGTCGTCGAGTCAGTCGTCGAAGGGCCTGAACTGTTCCACTGCCACAATCTTGTTGCTGTTGCCGCGCGCCACATGGCACACGATGATCTCACCGGGCGCCAGGTACGGGTCCGCGGTGGGCAGCATCGCGCGCAGCCGGCCGTTCATGTGCTCACCCAGCTGCGACATGACAGTGGGCAGTGCGGGCCGGTGGGTGCACAGGGCGATGGCCCGCTGCTTGTCGAAGAGTGCTTCGACCACGGCCGCCGTCTTTTTCGGGCTCCTGGCATGGCGGTGTTCCGTCAAGGCGTCGTGCAGTTTCACCTTGGCATCCGCGGACTTGGCGTAGGGGGCAATCGTGGCGACGCAGCGCTGCCACGGGCTCGAGTGCACCCGAAGGGGCTTCCACACGTGGAGCAGCCGCCCGACGGCCTGCGCCTGCCTCAGTCCGGTGGCCGCGAGCGGACGGTCCCCCTCCGCCTTGGTCCAGGACGAGCGGGGCTTGGCCTTGGCATGGCGGACCACCAGCAGCGGCCACGTGTCCAGTTCCTTGCGGGCATGGGCCGCCACCAGGTGCTCGAGCGGCGCTATGTCACCGGGATTGCTCAGCAGGGTTGCAGCCTTTTCGGGTGAACACCACATCACGCTGTCCACTTCCTTGCCATCGGGACGAAGCATGGCGCCGTCCACATCAACGGCCCAGTAATGGACCACCTTCAGGCCGGCGGACACGTGGTAGTGGATGGGAGGAAGGGGTATGCCAAGGGTGGCCGTAATCCCGATCTCCTCTTCGATCTCGCGGACGGCGCACTCCGGTATGGTCTCACCGGGGTCGATCTTGCCCTTGGGCCACGACCAGTCGTCATAGCGGGGCCGGTGAATCAGCAGGACCTCGAGCACGTCTTTGTTGACGCGCCAAGGAAGCGCACCCGCTGCGGTGACGGCAATGGGTTCCCCGGGGTGGTCCGTCTGGTCCGCAGTAAGCGTGTCGTTCGCCGTGTCATTGCTGACTTCGCTTGTGGAGTCACTCTTCGAGGCCAGTGTCCTACCGCCTTATCGTCTGGCGCTGGCGGGAACGTGAAGCGAGGAGCCAGGACTGGACATCTTCCAGAAGCTTGCCGTCCTCGCCGAGGTGGTGCCTGGTCCATTCGCCTTGGCTGTCCAGATGCCAGCTGGACGTTCCCGGGTCCATGTAGCGGCGGAGCATGTCCAGCACATAGGACGTGTCGTCGCCGCTGGTGAGCTGGACGAGCGCCTCCACCCGGCGGTCAAGGTTGCGGTGCATCATGTCGGCGGACCCGATGTACACCACCGGTTCGCCGCCGTTGGCAAAGGCGAAGACCCGGGAGTGCTCCAGGAACCGTCCCAGGACCGAGCGCACGGTGATGTTTTCGCTGAGCCCGGGGATGCCGGGGCGCAGCGAACAGATACCGCGGACGATCACGTCAACGTTTACGCCTGCCTGGGACGCACGGTAGAGCGAATCGATGATCGCCTCGTCCACCATGGAGTTGACCTTGATCTGCACCCTGGCCGGAATGCCTGCCTTGGCGTTGCGGATTTCCTTCTCGATCCGGTCGATGAGGCCGGAACGCACCGAGCGGGGCGCCACCAGGAGCCGCTTGAACGTGGACTTCGGAGCATAGCCGGAGAGCTGGTTGAAGAGCTTGGAGAGATCCTCGCCCACCTGCTCGTTGGCCGTCAGCAGCCCGAGGTCCTCGTAATAACGGGCTGTGCGCGGGTGGTAGTTGCCGGTGCCGATGTGGCAGTAGCGCCGCAGGCCGTCCACTTCCTGGCGAACCACGAGGGAAAGCTTGCAGTGGGTTTTCAGGCCGACGATGCCGTAGACCACGTGCACACCGGCCTGTTCCAGTTTCCGCGCCCAGGAAATGTTGGCCTGTTCATCGAACCGGGCCTTGATTTCCACCAGGGCCAGGACCTGCTTGCCTGCTTCAGCCGCGTCGATGAGGGCATCGACGATGGGGGAGTCACCGGAGGTGCGGTACAGGGTCTGCTTGATGGCCTGCACCTTCGGGTCCGACGCGGCCTGTTCCAGGAAGGCCTGGACGGACGTGGAGAAGGAATCGTACGGGTGGTGCAGGAGGATGTCCCGGCGGCGCATCGCGGCGAACACGTTGGCAGCCTTGGACGTTTCGGATTCGTTCAGGTACCGCGAGGTGTGGGGCACGTGCTTCGGGTAGTGCAGGTCAGCACGATCGATGCCGGCGATGACGGACAGGCCCCGCAGGTCCAGCGGTGCAGGCACGGAGTAGACCTCGGACTCCTCCACGCCCAGTTCGCGGATCAGGAGGGCCCGGATGTTCGGGTTGATGTCGTTGGTGACTTCGAGGCGCACGGGCGGACCGAACCGGCGCCGCAGCAGCTCCTTTTCGAGCGCCTGCAGCAGGTTCTCGGCGTCGTCCTCTTCGACCTCAACGTCCTCGTTGCGGGTGACGCGGAAGGTGTGGTGTTCCAGGACCTCCATGCCGGCGAACAGCTGGTCGAGGTGGACGGCGATGACTTCTTCGAGGGCGATGAACCGGGCCACCCGGCCTGGCACCGATCCGGCGCGCGGGCCGTCGATGGAAATGAGGCGCGGCAGCTGGTCCGGAACCTTGACGCGGGCGAAGAGCTCCTTGTCGCTGACCGGGTTGCGGACCACCACCGCGAGGTTCAGGGACAGCCCCGAGATGTACGGGAACGGATGGGCCGGGTCCACGGCCAGCGGGGTCAGGATGGGGAAGACCTTCTCAGCGAACATGGCGCTGAGCTGGTCCTTGGCCTGGTCGTCGAGCTCTTCCCAATGCATCAGGTGGATGTGCTCATAAGCCAGTGCCGGCCGGATCTGTTCCGCGTAGACCCGTGCATGGCGCTGCGCGAGGCGATGGGCGGCGTCACCGATCTGGTCCAGCACCTGCATGGGGCTCAGGCCCGCCGGTGACGGGACGGCCAGGCCGGTGGCGATCCGGCGCTTCAGTCCGGCCACGCGGACCATGAAGAACTCGTCCAGGTTGGAGGCGAAAATGGAGAGGAAGCTGACCCGCTCCAGCAGGTGGAGATCGGGATCCTCGGCAAGTTCGAGCACCCGCGCGTTGAAGGCCAGCCAGCTGAGTTCACGGTCCAGGAACCGGTCGGGGCTGATGTCGCCCGCGGGCTCGGGGTTGGGCGCGAACTCGGGAATGTCGATCCGGTCCTGCGTGGCGCGGGAAGCCGGCACCTCCGAGGATCCGAAGCGGGCGCGCACCGGCAGCACCTTGGCCTCAGACGTGGCGATTCCGGCAGGTTCCGGTTGCATGGTCACTCCTTTTAGCTGGCGCGGTTTACCTTCAACCTTACAAGCATTCGATCCGGGGGATACGTAGATTTCCTGGACCGTGATGCATGCGTCAGCCGATTGGATTAACCGGCGTTTTTGGGTCCGTACATCACGTCGGCATCCCACCGGGTGAAGCCGAGCCGGCGGTACAGCGAAACAGCCGGTGCATTGTCCGCATCGGTGTACAGCATGACCGCGTGCAGGCCCTTCCCGTGCAGGTATTTGATGCCCGCCAGGGTGAGGGCCTTGCCCAGTCCCATGCCCTGGGCTTCGGGGGCCACCCCCACTACATAGACTTCACCGATCGCCGGATGGGTGCCGTGGCGCGGGTGCACCTTGGTCCAGTGGAAGCCAAGGATCCGGTCGGACGGGTCGACGGCCAGGAGGAAACCTGCCGGATCGAACCAGTCCTCGGCCATCCTGGCCTCCAGGTCCTGCCGCGTCATGTTGCCCTGTTCGGGGTGGTGCGCGAATGCGGCCTTGTTGGCCGCCAACCAGGCTTCCTCGTCCTGGCCGGGAGCGAAGGCGCGCAGGGTCACGTTGTCCGGGAGGGCGGCGTCGGGCAGTTCCGCGGACGCTGTGGTGAGCCGCATCTTCCACAGTTCCCGGATGGGGGCGTAACCGTATTTGGCTGCGAGGTCCGCGGCGGCCTCATGGTCGCCGTGGGACCAGGCCGTGAGGCCGTCAAAACCGCGCGATGCCTTCAGCGTGGCCACCAGCCGGTCGCCCACTCCCTGATTCCGGTAGCTGGGGTGAACAGCGATCTCCAGCACGCCGGTGCCGTCCGGCTCCTCCACCACCACGGCGAATCCCGCCAGGTCCTGGGCAGTGGCAGGATCGGAGTCCTCATCGGGTGCGTAGAGAGCCAGGCTCAGCAGCGAGTGGCTGCCGGATTCACCGGCGCGAAGCGTCACGAAGGTCTGTTCGGACAGGGGAGGGTTCCCGTCCGACTCCTCGGCGGCTGCGGCCAGGGCGGCGAAGTCCCTGAGCAGATCGTCGTCCACTCCGCCTTTGACGACGAGCACGGGCCAGTTCTCGGGATGCGCAGGACTCATGGTGTACAGGCTATACGGCCCGTCCGGGAGGCGGAGGGATTGGCGCCGATTTGATGAGGCGGGATCAGGCACGTATAGTCATTACCTGGTCCGGCTTCCTGAAGCGGGATTTGAGGGGGATCCACCACTGGGGTGGCCTCGATACGTTCGACCCGTATGTCCTCCACTGCAGGCTGAGAAGCCAAAGAAGAAGCCCCGGACCGCTGGTCCGGGGCTTCTTCTTTGGCTTGGCTTCTTGTGTGGCTAGGCCTCTGTCAGTTCCTCTTCGGGCTGCCGCACCAGGGTCAGCCGGTAACCCACGTTGCGCACGGTGCTGATCAGGTTTTCGTGGTCCGCGCCCAGCTTGGCGCGCAGCCGCCTGACGTGGACGTCCACGGTGCGGGTGCCTCCGTAGTAGTCATAGCCCCATACTTCGGTGAGCAGCTGCTGGCGCGTGAACACGCGGCCGGGGTGCTGCGCCAGGTACTTCAGGAGTTCGAATTCCTTGAACGTCAGGTTCAGGGGTGCACCGTTGACCCTGGCCGTGTAGCTTGCTTCGTCGATGACGACTCCGGCGGCCCGGATTTCGGTGGGGGTGTCTTCCTGCTCGGGAACGGCGCGGGCCACCGAGAGCCGGATCCGGGCTTCAACTTCAGCCGGTCCTGCGGAGTCCAGGATGATGTCATCCACGGCCCACGCTGAGGAGACGGCTGCCATGCCGCCTTCGGTGAGGATCAGCATCAAAGGTGCGCTGAGCCCGGTGGCCTTGAGTAGCTGCGTGAGGGACCGCGCTCCGACCAGGTCCTTGCGGGCGTCCAGCAGGACAACATCGCAGGGATCGGTCTCCAGCAGGGCGGTGGGCTCGGCCGGGAGAATGTGCACGCGGTGGTTGAGTAGTTCCAAGGCAGGCAGAATGTCCACCGATGACCCGGTGCTGTTCGTCAGTAGCAGGATGTGCGACATTGTTCCTCCAAGGGGCTGTCCGCGCATCATTGGGCGTCTGAACCGGGCTTTCACCGGCCGGTACTGGCTCCCAGCGTCGGTACCGGCCAGCCGGAAATTTCCGCCGGGCCCGCATCCTCCGAAGGAAGCGTAGCTGAGCTTTGAGTATACCCAATCGCCTCTAAACAGACACTGATCCGGCCGGTTTCAATGAGCGTTTTGCGACATAAGCAGGTCACATAAGGCAGGATTGGAGGCAGCGACGACGTCAGCAGAGAGTGAGCGCGGGTAAATAGTGAAGCCGTGGACCATCGGAACCATAGGGCTGGCCGGGCTTGCTGTCTTCATCGGCGGTGCCTACGCCTCAGCGGAAGTGCTGCTCGGCGTGGCAATCCTCGTGGCGCTGGCTGTCGGCTTCGGCTGGCCCCACTTCCTGGACATTCCCGCCAAGAAAACCCTCGCGGCAATCATCGGGCTCCCCGGGGTCGGGTCGGCAGTAGCCGCCACCTATGTCCCGGCGCCGGGATTCCTCGACTGGACGCCGGCTTTTATCGCCGCCGGCGTGATGGCCGTTTTCCTGATGCAGCTCCTGCGGGGCACGGGCCAGGCACAGCGGCTGGAGTCAACGCTGGGTTCGAGCGCCGGCGTACTCCTGTCCTGCCTGGGCGCCGGGTGGATTGCGGCGTCCAGGTTCAACGGCGTCAAGGAAATGTTGCTGGTAGCCGGCGTCAGTGCCGCCTTTGCGTTGCTGGCCGGTCTCATCCGTTGGCCGGACCGGATCGTGGCACCTTTGGGCATTGTGCTGGCGGGCCTCTCGGCTCCGCTGGCAGGCCTGGTCTTCTCTAACATCGCCGTAATACCAGCCGCCGTGGTGGGTGTTGCGGTGGGTGCGGTTCTCGTCAGCCTGCGCAGACTGGTTATACTCCGCGGGGACCGGATTAACTTTCCAGCCGCCCTTGGCATGGGCCTCGCGCCCGTCGCGGCGGTGGGTTCGCTCGCCTACTTCATAGACAAACTACTCATCTACTAACGCGTTAGGATGGCATCATGTCCGTACTTGCATTTGAGATTTTCTTCCTTGTCCTGCTTGGTATTGCCAGTATTTCCATGGCGTGGTTCGCAGGTTTCGTGGTTTACCGCCTCTTCAAGGGCCAGAAGTAATACCAGTTCAGAGTTAGTTGTCTGCGGAGGTAGTTACTGTGCCGATTGAAATTCCAACAGACCTCACCCCCGAGCTCGTCCCGTTGTCCTGGCTCATTGGTGAGTGGGAAGGCAGTGGACGCCTGGGGGCAGGCGAGGAGGATTCCGAGCACTTCTTCCAGCACGTGTCCTTCACGCACAACGGACTGCCGTACCTCCAGTACCGCGCCGAGAGCTGGCTGACCGACGATGAAGGCACCAGGCTCCGGCCGCTGACGGTGGAGACCGGGTTCTGGGCGCTGGAGCGGAAGCAGCGGGAGGAAGACGGCGGACCGGGGCTGATCCCGGCCGACATCGTTCCTGTGCTCAAGAGCGCCGACGAAGTCGAAGCGCTGCGCAACAGCGACGGCGGATTCGACATTTCCGTTTCCATTTCACACCCCGGCGGGATCTCCGAGCTGTACTACGGCCAGATCAAGGGCCCGCAGATCCACCTCAGCACCGACATGGTGATGCGCGGAAGCCACTCGAAGGAGTACACGGCCGCCACGAGGATTTTCGGCCTGGTGGAAGGAAAGCTCCTCTGGCGCTGGGATGTGGCCAGCGGGAAGAGCTCCACCGCGGGCGGCGGACTGGAAGCGCACGCTTCGGCCATCCTCAGCAAGGTGTCCTAAGGCTGGCCGGGCCCTGACAGCCCGGCCGGCAGGTCTCACTGATTTTTGTTGTCCGCAACGAGTGCAGGGAGCAAGACCGTGAACAGCCAGCAGCCGGACCCGGGTAAGCCCGATCAGCGCAATAGAGCAAATTACGGCGATCTGAAGGCCGTCTTTTTCAACGGCACCCTCAAAAAATCTCCTGAGACCAGCAACACGGGCGGCCTGATCGAGGTCAGCCGCCTCATCATGGAGAAGCAGGGCGTTGCCACCCGGGTGATCCGGACCGTCGACCACGACATTGCCAGCGGCGTGTATCCGGACATGCGCGAGCACGGCTGGGCAACCGACGAATGGCCGGAACTCTACCCTGCCGTCAAGGAAGCGGACATTGTGGTGGTGGCCGGCCCCATCTGGCTGGGTGACAACTCGTCCCAGACGAAAAAGCTGATCGAACGACTGTATGCGCACTCCGGACAACTCAACGAAAAAGGCCAATGGGCGTTCTACCCCAAGGTCGGCGGCTGCCTCATCACCGGCAACGAGGACGGCATCAAGCACTGTGCCATGAACGTCCTCTACAGCCTGCAGCACATCGGGTTCACCATCCCGCCGCAGGCCGACGCCGGCTGGATCGGCCCCGTGGGGCCCGGCCCCAGCTACCTGGATGAGGGGTCCGGCGGTCCGCAGAGCGACTTCACCAACCGCAACACCACGTTCATGACGTGGAACCTGCTGCACCTGGCGAGGACGCTCAAGGACGCCGGCGGGATCCCGGCGTACGGCAACCTGCCGGAGGAATGGAAGGCCGGGACACGTTTCGACTTCGAGAATCCGGAATACCGCTAGCCCCTAAGGACTTCTACTACATATGACTACCAAAAGCCCCCTGTTGTCGCGCCCTGGCGCCGTTGAAGCCGGCGGCGCGGACACCGGCGTCGCATCCCACTACGGCGAGCCGCTGCGGGAACAGCGTGCGCTGGCGGCCGGCACCGCCGTCGTCGACCTTTCCCACCGCGGCGTGGTCACCGTCACCGGTCCGGACCGCCTGAGCTGGCTCAACACCCTGTCATCCCAGCAGGTCACCAACCTTGCGCCGGGGGAATCAAGCGAACTGCTGCTTCTCAGCGTCCAGGGCCGTATTGAGTTCGACGCGCGGGTGATTGACGACGGCGGGACCACCTGGCTGATCGTGGAGGCCGCCGAAGCGGCACCGCTGGCCGAGTGGCTGAACCGGATGAAGTTCATGCTGCGGGTGGAGATTGCGGATGTATCCGACGACTGGGCGGTCATTGGAACCACCCGGCGGGTTGAGGAATGGCCGGACCTGCTGGTGTGGGCGGACCCCTGGCCGCACGTGGGCGCCGGCGGCTACGCCTACTCAGTTGTCGGGGAGGAATCCCACCCCGGCATGGAGCGGCCGTGGTTTGAATACCTGGTACCGGCCGCGGATCTCGAGGCCACCGTGGGTGACCGGCCGCTGGCCGGCGTCTGGGCATCGGAAGCGCTGCGCATCGCCGCCTGGCGCCCCCGCCTTGGCGCGGAAACCGACGACAAGACCATCCCGCATGAGCTGGACCTGCTGCGCACCGCGGTGCACCTGGCGAAGGGGTGCTACAAGGGCCAGGAGACGATCGCCCGCGTGCACAACCTGGGCCACCCGCCGCGGCGCCTGGTGTTCCTCCAGTTGGACGGCTCGCAGCACACCCTTCCCGCGGTGGGCAGCGAAGTCCGCCTGGGTGAGCGGAAGGTGGGAACAGTGACCTCCGTGGTGCAGCACTATGAAATGGGTCCGATCGCACTTGCCGTCATAAAGCGTTCCGTTTCTCCGGATGAAATACTGACGGTTGTAGACGGCGACGAACCCTACACGGCCGCGCAGGAAGTCATCGTGGCTCCCGACGCCGGCCAGGTGGTGGGCCGCCAGACCGGATTCCTGAAAGGAACACACCGATGACTGACACTCCGAAGTCTGACAACCCGGGGAACGGCAACCCGGGGGACAACAGCGCCGCTGGGCCCGACGACGAAACCCTGGCCCTTGCCCACGCGCTTTTTGACGCGGCGCGGCAGGGTGACGCAGCACTGCTGGGCAGCTATCTCGACGCCGGGGCCCCGGCCAACATGACCAATTCGGCCGGCGACTCCCTGCTGATGCTTGCGGCATACCACGGGCATGCCCCGGCGGTGCAACTGCTCCTGCAGCATGGCGCGGATGCCAACGCCGTGAACGACCGCGGCCAGACACCGCTCGCCGGAGCCGCCTTCAAGGGCTACACCGACGTGGCCGAGGCGCTCCTGGGGGCGGGCGCTGACCCGGACGCCGGAACGCCTTCCGCCCGTGCAGCGGCGGAGATGTTTGCCCGATCCGATATCCAGACCCTGCTGGGCTGACCACGGGCTGAGGCGACAAAGCACCTGGAAGCCCGCGGGTCCTGCACCCGCGGGCTTTCTTGCACCCGCCTATTCCATGTGGAATAGTTGGAGCGGAATAATTGCTGGCCGTGGACACCACGTGCCATGGAACACGGGGGAGTGAACGGAACCATGCCCCGATCTGCCCCGCTGACGCCGCTCGGAATCTCTGCACTCTCGCTGCTGGTCGAGGAGCCGATGCATCCGTACGAGATGTACCAGCTCCTGATGGCCAGGCACGAAGACCGGCTGGTCAAGGTGCGCCCCGGAACGCTCTATCACGCCGTCGGCCGGCTGGAGGAGCGCGGGCTCGTGGAAACAGCCGGAACGGACCGCGAAGGCAACCGGCCGGAACGGACCACCTACCGGATCACGCCCGCAGGCCGGGAGGCCCTGACGGCGCGCCTGCAGGACATGCTCGCCGAACCTGTGAATGAATACCCGTCGTTCCCGCTGGCCGTCGCCGAGGCCTACAACCTGCCTGCCGCCGTCGTACTGGAGCTCTTGGACCGCCGGCTGGTGCTGCTGCAGGGCCAGCTGGAATTCCTGCAGAAGGGCGAGGCGGCCGTCCTGAAGAAGGACGTCGCACGCAAGTACTGGATCGACCTCGAGTACCAACAAACCATGCTGAGGTCCGAAATGGGCTGGATACGCAGCCTGCAGGACCAGCTCCGCTCCGGGGAACTCCCGTGGTAGCGGAACACAAACAACCACACCTGAAGGATTTACATGGAAAACGTAGCTAGGCCGTGGCCGGCACTCTGGTCCCTGGTGATCGGCTTCTTTATGATCCTGATCGACACCACCATCGTCTCGGTGGCCAATCCGCGGATCATGGAAGGCCTCAACGCGGACATCAACTCCGTTATCTGGGTGACCAGCGCCTACCTGCTGGCCTACGCGGTGCCGCTGCTGATCACCGGCCGGCTGGGTGACCGGTTCGGACCGAAAAAGCTGTACCTCACCGGCCTGGTGGTGTTCACCCTCGCGTCCCTCTGGTGCGGGCTGTCCGGCGACGTCCAGACCCTCATCCTGGCCCGCGTGCTCCAGGGCTTCGGCGCCGCCATCATGACGCCCCAGACCATGGCAGTGATCACCCGGATCTTCCCGCCGGACCGGCGCGGCGCGGCCATGGGAATCTGGGGTGCCACCGCCGGTGTGGCCACCCTGGTGGGCCCCATCCTCGGCGGTGTCCTGGTGGACGGCCTCGGCTGGGAATGGATCTTCTTCATCAACGTGCCGGTCGGAATCGCCGGCTTCATCCTGGCCCTGCGCTTCGTTCCTTCGCTGAGCACGCACCCGCACCGGTTCGACATCCCCGGCGTGCTGCTCAGCGCCGTCGGGCTCTTCCTTCTTGTCTTCGGCATCCAGGAAGGCGAGACGTACAACTGGGGAACGATCACCGGCCCCATCACGGTGTGGGGCCTGATCATCGCCGGGGTTGTAGTCCTGGCAGGGTTCGTCCTATGGCAGCGGTTTAACAAAGGGGAGCCGCTCCTGCCGCTCTCGCTGTTCAAGGACCGCAACTTTTCCCTGGCGAACATCGGCATCACCACGGTGGGCTTCGCCGTCACCTCGTTCACCCTGCCGCTGATCTTCTACTACCAGATTGTCCGGGGACTGACACCCACGCAGTCTGCCCTGATGATGGTCCCGATGGCGCTCATTTCCGGCGGCCTTGCGCCTGTGGTGGGCAAGATCATTGACCGGGTCAACCCGAAATACATCACGGCAGCCGGTCTGGTCCTGATGTCGGTGGCGCTGTTCTGGAACTCTGCCCTGATGCACCCGGAGACGCCGATCTGGCTGTTCCTCCTGCCCAGTGCGGTACTCGGGTTCGCGAACGCGGGCATCTGGGCGCCGCTGAGCTCCACGGCCACCCGGAACCTGCCGCCGCGCCAGGCCGGCGCCGGCTCGGGCGTCTACAACACCACGCGTCAGATCGGCGCCGTGCTGGGTAGCGCCGCCATCGCCGTCCTCATCCAGTCGAGGCTCGCGGCAGAGCTGCCGGCGGCGCAGGGCGCCTCCGGCACGGCCAGCCCCATGGCCTTCGGCGGATCACTGCCGGAGGCACTGCACGAGGGGTTCTCGACGGCGATGGGACAGTCCATCATGCTTCCTGCTGCGGTGATCCTGCTGGGCGCTGCCGTTGCATTGTTCTTCGCCAAGCCCAAGCCGGTTCAGGGCTGGGGCACCGTCAGCGTGCCGGCCTCCGACGACGCCGGAGCCGGGGCCGGGGCAGCGGACGCAACGTCGCGCTGACCCGGGTCAGCCCAGCAGGACGCGGGTGTGGATGCCGCCGGTTGAGAATCCGAGGCTGCGGGCGATCGACAGGGCGCCCTTGTTACTGACGTCCGAACGCCACTGCAGGGTGAGCCCCGCCGCGAGTGCCTCGTGGGCAGCGATGGACGCCGCCAGCGAACCCAGTCCGCGGCGCCGCCAGTCAGGGTCCACCAGGACGCCCATTTGGGCCAGGATGCCTTCCCATTCGGAGTACGCGCCGCAGGCCACCGGAACCTTGCGGCCGTTGTCATCACGCAGGATGGTGAACCGGTGCTCGAGATCGGAGAGCCCCACCTCGTTGACGTCGTCGGGCGGGCAGAGGCCTTCCAGCTCAATGGCCTCGGGATTCCCGTGCGAGACGGTCAGCTCCTCGGCCGGCTGGCGCAGGGGGAGGTCATCGGCGAAAAAGAGGGCGGCCGCGCCCTGGCCGTGGCCGCCGTGCTGCCGGGTGATGGTCAGGAGCGTCACGTGCTGGGCGAGTTCCTCGTCGGGAATGTCCGCGGCGGCGTCGAGCGCCCACTGCGGTCCCACGAGGGCCGAGACCCCGAACAAACGCACAAAATCCACGGACTTCCGGGACTCGTCCGCCCGGGTGATCCGTGTGCCCGCGGCAAGCTGGCCGGCCCCGGAAACGACCGCATCGGCGTCGAGCTTCCGCACTGCGGCAAAGGCTCCGTCGTCAAGGCCCAAGTGGCGGGCCCAGGCCAGCTGGATGATGTCTGCGGAGCCGGGGTCGAGAGTCATGCCTCAACCCTACCCAGCAGAGGGACGCGCGAACGGACTGTTGAGGGCCCGTGCCGCAGGGGCCCCAGCTGTCCGTCCGCGGTGCGGCCTATCCGAACGCTGCCTATCCGAAGAGGACGGCAGCTTCGTCGTACCGGTCCTGCGGGACGCGCTTGAGGTTGCCCAGGGCGGCGTCGAAGCCGACGTGGACGATGTCGGTGCCGTTCAGCGACACCATGGTGCCCCAGCGGTGGTCCACCACGGAGTCGATGGCGGCCATGCCCAGGCGCGTGGCCAGGACGCGGTCGAACGCGGAGGGGACGCCGCCGCGCTGGATGTGGCCCAGGACGGTGGCGCGGGTCTCGATGCCGGTCCGGGCTTCGAGTTCGGGTGCCAGCATCTCGGCGATGCCGCCCAGGCGCGGGCGCCCGAAGGTGTCCAGGCCGCGCTCGGAGTGCGGTGCTTCCTGGCCCTCCGGAACGAATCCTTCGGCCACGACCACCAGCGGCGCGCGGCCGCGGGCGTGGGCTTCCTGCACCCACTCGGTGATCTGGTCCATGGAGGCCTTCTGCTCCGGAATGAGGATCGCGTGGGCGCCCGAGGCCATGCCGGCGTGCAGGGCGATCCAGCCCACGTGGCGGCCCATGACCTCGGCGATCATGCAGCGGTGGTGCGATTCACCCGTGGTGCGGAGGCGGTCGATGGCCTCGGTGGCAATCTGGACGGCAGTGTCGAAGCCGAAGGTGTAGTCCGTGGCGTCGAGGTCGTTGTCCACCGTCTTGGGGACGCCGACGATCTTCAGGCCCGCGTCGGTCAGCCGCTTGGCTGCGGCCAGGGTTCCTTCACCGCCGATGGCGATGATGGCGTCGATGCCGAGCCGGTCCATGTGGGCCTTGATGACCTCGGGGCCGCCGCCGTTTTCGAACGGGTTGGTCCTGGACGTGCCGAGGATGGTGCCGCCCTGCTTGGCGATGCCGCGGACCATGGTGCGGGGGATGGGGATGATGTCGCCTTCGACGACGCCGCGCCAGCCGTCGAGGAATCCCACGAATTCGTGGCCGTGGATGGCGATTCCCTTGAGGACGGCGCCGCGGATCACGGCGTTCAGTCCGGGGCAGTCGCCGCCGCTGGTGAGAATTCCAATTTTCATGTCTCGGCTCAAATCCTGGTGAGAGGGTGTACAGGCAGAGCGCCACGCTGAGCTCACCTAGATTCTAGTGGTGAGTGTGGGTTACGACACAAACTGGTTACAAAGGCCCTCGCTCTATGGCAAACAAAAAGGACCCCCGTTCCGGAGGGAACAGGGGTCCTTTGACTGCTTGGTCAGGTCAGTTGATCGATCGTTTGTCCAGGAACGACTGGAGGATGATGGCGTTTCGCTGGTCCGGGAGGATGAGCCACGCCGCCAGGTAGAAGACGAAGGCCGGACCGGGCAGGAGGCTGAGGAGCAGGAACGCGATCCGGACGAAGGCGACGTCCACGTTGAGCTTCGCGGCGATCCCTCCGCACACTCCGCCCAGCCACCGTTGTGGTCCCCGCTTCAGGCCGAAGCCCCTGACGATGCTGAAGAACTTATCCATGCCTCAAGACTTCCCTGTTGTGGTTTCTTTGTCACGTCCGCGGGCTGAGAGGAGCCCGCCTATCACCAGGGCGGCGCCGGCACCGATCATCAATCCGATGAGTACGTAGGTTCCGTTGAGGGCCACGATCCCGAGCTGGCCGATGATGATCAACGCAGCCAGCGCGAGGACGATGAGGCCCCAGACCACGGTGCCCACCCGTGCCGGCGACGGTCCGCCGTGCCGCGCTCCTGTGCCCCGTGACGCTTCCGCTTGCTGGGCCGCTTCCGCATGCTGTGTTGGTCCCTGCGGGGCAGTGTCCGGGGCAGGTTCGTAACTGCTCATGTCAGTTTCCTTCCTGGATGGTGATGTTGCTCATGGTGCCGTCGATCTTGAGGATGAGCGCGGCCCCCGGCTTGTCGGTGTTGTAGTTGCTCTGCTGCGACGTCATGCCGCCATGGTTCTGCGAACCCTCGTTGAGGTTGCCCAGGGTCATGTCCGCCCGGATCTCCACGGGAACCGTGTCCGGAATGACCACGGTCAGGTTGCTTGCCGTGACGTCCATGGGAATGACGACGTCGGTGCCCAGCGGCGGCGTGAGGTTCAGCCGCGTCAGGTCAGCGGTTCCGCTTCCTCCCGTGATGTTGAAGCCTTCCCGTGCCTGTTCGATGCTGACCGGGTTCCAGTTGGCGTCCTGGAAACGGAAGCGGTCGCCGTTGGGTACCACGTTGAAGATGCCGCCGATGATGAGCGCCACCACTGCAAAGAAGCCGAGGATTCCGGAGGTCCTGCCCCTGAGGCCGGCGATCAGGATGCCGAGACCCAGGATGGCCGCACCGCTGGCCCACACCACGGCGTTCGTGGCGTCACCCAGGTTGATGACGTTAAGGGCTTCGAGTGCTTTGATTCCGCCGCCCACCAGCAGGGCCACGCCTGCCGTCACCGCGACGGCGGGGGCGCCGGGGCCAACGTTCGGAGCCTTGGGAGCGGACTTGGACGGTCCGCCGTAGCCGCCGCCGTAAGGCGGGGTGGCGCCGTAGCCGCCCGAGCCGGGAACGCCGCCGTCGTACGGTCCGCCGGTGTACGGGGCACCGGAGTAGGAGCCGCCGGAGTATGGTGCGCCCGTGTACGAGCCGGGCTCATAGGAGCCGCCGGGGGCCGGGGAGGAGGTTCCTGCCGGGGACGTCGCTGCGAAGGTTCCGCCGGCAGCGGAGCCCGCATCTGTGCTGGTATTCATGAGAGGTGCTCCGTTCGAGGCCTTGTCCCGCTGCGAGAGGTAGTAGATGAGGTAGACGGCGCCTGCTATCCAGAAGACCGTCCAGAAGAAGCCGCCGAACCCGTTCCGCTCCCAACCCCAGAAGCCGCTGCCCAGGCTGGGAAAGCCGATCACCGTGGTGATGAGGGCTCCGGTCATGCCGGTGGTCCAGCGTCCGGCCCCGGCTTCCTGGACATGGATGCGGCCGTCGGGCTCCGGCAGCAGTGCCCAGGCGATGCCGTAAAGCAGTACGCCGATGCCGGCGAAAATCGACAGGACGATGAAGACGCCGCGCACGATCAGCGGGTCGACGCCCAGCCGGTGCGCTATGCCGCTGGCGACGCCGCCGATCCAGCGGTCCTGTCCGCGTTGAATGCCGTGGCTCCGGACCCAGTTGAAGAAGTTCTGGGGCTGGGACTGCGGGTAGGCGTACCGGGTATCGGCCGAGTGTGCGCCGGGGGCCTGGCCGCCGGGTAACCCGGCGCCGGGGAGCTGCGCGTTCGGATACAGCGGCGGCGGCCCGCCGGGGAAGTCAGCGCCGGGAGTGGAGCCGGGCGTGGAGCCGGTTCCGGACGGGGAGCCGGAATCAGTGCCGGCACCGGTCCCGGACTCGGGACGGCCGGACGGCAGCGGATCTTCATCGGGGTATGCATTGTGCGAGTTCATACTTCGATCCTGCCGTCCGCGGCCGCCGCGCTCTATTGGGGAACACCCTGAGCCGTCCCTGAGTGACCCCCGGTTCCGTGCGGAATCAGGCGTGCGGAACCCTGATCCATGTTTGGATTGACACATGACAACCGCCATGACCCGCCCCCCGCTGGTCCGCAGCAGCGACCGCGTGATCGCAGGCGTCTGTTCGGGCCTGGCCGCCCACCTGGGCTGGTCGGTGCGGATGGTCCGGATCGGCATGGTGGTGGCAGCGCTCGCAGGCGGAGCCGGGCTGGCCTTCTACGCATGGCTCTGGATCATGGTTCCCACTTCGGACGAGAACGCGAAACGGAACGCACGCCGTCCGGCCTCGCCCATTGCCCCGGCCGTCAGCGCCCCGGCGCCGCTGCCGGTGCCGCCGGATTTCATGCCCGGGCCAGTGCCCGCCGCAGCCACCTTCCCTGGCACAGCCGCCCTCAACGACGCACCGGCACCGGCCGTTCCGTCCGGCGTTGCGGCCGGTGCGGCAGCCACCACCGGCATCACCTCCGGCGGCCCGGGCGCCGCGATTTCCGGCGGCACCGACGGCGGGACCTCCGCCGGGTCGGGCGCCGGCGCGCCGTGGTTCCGGGTCCGGAGCATGCCGTACGGCAAGGAAATACTCTTGGGAGCCGGTCTCCTGCTGGCAGGCGGAATCCTGATCGCGCGCATGCTGGGCGTCGACGTCCCCCTGGGGACGCTGATCCCCGCCGCCGCGATCCTTGGCGGGGCGGCAATCGCCTGGATGCAGCTGGATGAAACCCGCCGGGCGGGCCTCCTCGACAAGACCAAGGCGGACCAGGCCGGCGGCTGGGCAAGGCTCGCCGCCGGGCTCGCCCTGGTGGTGGCCGGTGTACTGGTGATGGTGTCCGGCTCCGGCTCCTGGGAGCAGACCTGGCTGGCGCTCCTTGCCTCCGTGGCAGTCCTTGGCGGTGTGGCCCTGGTGCTGCTCCCGTGGGGCCTGAAATTCTGGCGGGACCTGGAAGCGGAGCGCGCCGGCCGCGTCCGGGCCACGGAGCGTGCGGAGATTGCCGCCCACCTGCACGATTCCGTGCTGCAGACGCTCGCGCTGATCCAGCGCCGGGCAGGGAACGAGAACGACGTCGTCCGCCTGGCACGGGCCCAGGAACGGGAGCTGCGGGGCTGGTTGTACCGCGACCCCGACAAGGATGCAGGGCAGCTCTCCGAGCGCATCAAGGCAGCCGCGGCGGAAGTTGAGGACTCCCTGGGCCATGCCGTGGACGTGGTCAGTGTGGGAGACACCGCCATGACCGCCCGCCACGAAGCACTGGTGCAGGCCAGCCGGGAGGCCATGGTGAACGCGTCCCGCCACGGCGGCGGTGCAGTGTCGGTTTATCTCGAGGTGGCCGACGGCGGTGCGGAAGTCTATGTGAAGGACCGCGGACCCGGTTTCGACCCGCAGACGGTTCCGGCCGACCGCATGGGGGTCAGGGAATCGATCGTCGGACGGATGAACCGCCACGGCGGGACCGCTGTCATCAGCAGCAGCGCGGACGGCACGGAAGTGCGGCTCAGGCTTCCTTCCGACGCCGCGGACAACGGAGAGGGAAAGTCGTGAACAACATCGATACAGCGGGCGCTCATGCAGGAGGTGTCCCGGCCATCCGCGTGGTCATCGTGGATGATCACGCCATCTTCCGGTCGGGGCTCAAAGCGGACCTGGACGCCCGGGTCACCGTCGTGGGCGAGGCCGGAACAGTCGAACAGGCCATCGCCGTGATCGCGCAGACCCGGCCCGAAGTTGTGCTGCTGGACGTCCACATGCCGGGTGGCCTGGGCGGCGGCGGGCGCGAAGTGATTGCCGGATCGGCCGCACTGCTCGGCAGCACCCGGTTCCTGGCCCTGAGCGTCTCCGACGCCGCAGAAGACGTGGTTTCGGTCATCCGGGCCGGAGCCCGCGGCTATGTGACCAAAAGCATCTCCGGCACGGAAATCACCGATGCCGTCCTCCGTGTGGCCGGCGGCGACGCCGTTTTTTCGCCGCGGCTGGCAGGCTTCGTGCTCGATGCGTTCGGCACGGCCCCGGCGGATATCGCTGACGACGAACTCGACCGCCTCTCCGCCCGCGAGCTGGAGGTCATGCGGCTCATCGCGCGCGGCTACAGCTACAAGGAAGTGGCCAAGGAGCTCTTCATCTCCATCAAGACAGTGGAAACCCACGTCTCCGCCGTGCTGCGCAAACTGCAGCTGTCCAGCCGCCACGAACTGACCAAGTGGGCCGCCGAACGCAGGCTCCTCTAGCCCACCCCGGACGCTCTCTCACTTCCTGCCGGTTAACCGCCGACGCTCTCTGACTTTCTTGCGAAAAGTGAGAGAGCGTTGGCGGCTTTCCTGCGGAAGGTGAGAGAGGGTGCCTACTTGGCCTTGCCGAGGAAGGCCTGAAGCCGTGCCACACCGGTGGCGAGGTCGTCGTCGCCCAGCGCGTAGGAGAGGCGCAGGTAGCCCGAGGGACCGAACGCCTCGCCCGGTACGACCGCAACCTCAACCTCGTCCAGGATGAGTGCAGCCAGCTCGGCGGAAGTCTGCGGGCGGGCGGTCCCGTTCGCCGTCTCGAATTCCTTGCCCAGCAGGCCGCGGACGTCCGCGTAGACGTAGAAGGCGCCCTTCGGCGTCGGGCATTCCACCCCGTCAATGGCGTTCAGGCCGGCGACAATCGCCTTCCGGCGGCGGTCGAAGGCCACCTTCATCTCGTCAACCGCGGTGAGCGGCCCGGAGACGGCCGCGAGGGCAGCAACCTGCGGGATGTTGGACACATTCGAGGTGGCGTGCGACTGCAGGTTGGTGGCCGCCTTGATGACGTCCGCCGGGCCGATCATCCACCCCACGCGCCAGCCGGTCATGGCGTAGGTCTTGGCCACCCCGTTGAGGATGACCACCTTGTCGCCGAGTTCCGGAACGGCCGTTGCAATGGACGTGAAGGGAACCCCGTCGTAGGTGAGGTGTTCGTAGATTTCGTCGGTGACCACCCACAGCCCCTTGGAGGCCGCCCACAATCCGATTTCGCGGACCTGCTCCGGCGAGTACACCGAGCCGGTGGGGTTCGACGGCGACACGAACAGCAGGATCTTGGTGCGCTCGGTCAGGGCGGCTTCGAGCTGGTCCACGGTAACGAGGTAGTCCTGTTCCGGGCCCGCGAAGACCTCCACGGGCACGCCGCCGGCCAGCCGGATGGCTTCCGGGTACGTGGTCCAGAACGGCGTGGGAACAATGACCTCATCGCCCGGATCGACCAGCGTGGCGAAGGTGTTGTACACGGCCTGCTTGCCGCCGTTGGTGACCAGGACCTGTGACGCCTCGGCCTTGTAGCCGGAATCCCGCAAGGTCTTGTCCGCAATGGCCTGCTTGAGCTCCGGGAGCCCGCCGGCGGGGGAGTAGCGGTGGTACTTCGGCTGGCTGGCGGCCTCGATGGCGGCCTGAACGATGTAACCGGGGGTCGGGAAGTCGGGTTCCCCGGCGCCGAAGCCGATGACCGGCCGTCCGGCTGCCTTGAGTGCCTTGGCCTTGGCATCAACGGCCAGGGTGGCGGATTCGGCGATAGCGGAAATGCGTTGGGAAACGCGGGCGGCAGGCATGGCAGGGTCCATTCTTCGCTTGCAGCTCGATGGCTGGTTGTGGGATTCGACGAGATCTACTCTATGCTGTTCAGCGGATCGTTCACCGTGACGGCCAGGAATGTGACCGTGTCCCGGTCGGCAGGCCCTGGCAGCCGCGAAGAAGGTCCGAAATGAGGCTGGTTCGACGTAAGCGCAGTTGTTGCGTAGACTAGTTCTCCGGTGTTGAAAACACGATGATGGCCTGCGCCCCGTGAAGTTTGCGGGAAGTGTGGTGTGATTGGTTTTCGATCCATAGGGTAGTGGCGCAATTGGTAGCGCAGCGGTCTCCAAAACCGCAGGTTGCAGGTTCGAGTCCTGTCTGCCCTGCGCAAGCGGTTCCGGCGGTTAGCCGGAGCCAGCGCAGCAACCATGGTTCAGTTCAGAGCCGGGTATCCGACATTTGCGAGGATGAGTGAGGACCAGGTGACCGAAACGGCTGCAAGCAGCTCCAAGGGCCGCCCCGCCAAGAATGCCGCCAAGGCCGGCTTCTTCGCTCGCATCGCACTCTTCGTCCGCCAGGTCATCGGCGAACTGAAGAAGGTCGTAGCACCCACCCGCAAGGAACTGATCAATTACACGCTCGTGGTGCTGGTGTTCGTGATCATCATGATGCTCATTGTTACCGTCCTGGACTTGGCTTTCGGGACCGGAGTGAGCTGGGTCTTCGGCGGCACAGGCCCCGCGGACCGCTAAGGCGATCCGTCCGCAGACTGCGTGGAATGCTCCGGGAATCCGGAAGCATTCACGGGGTGTGCGGAATTGAGCCATTTAAATAGGCATGTTAGGCAATGAGGAAGCAGGAGACCAAGTGTCTGAGCAGGAGCTCGAGGTAACTGAGACTGAGCTGGATGGGTCCACGGACAGCACAACAGACGCCGCGGCGGTAGCCGGGGAAGAGTCAGAGGTTGAGTCTGCTGCGCCCGATTCCATCGACGATTCCTCTGAGGCCGACGCTGACGCTGATGCTGACGACGCCGAAACGGACGAAGACTCTGACGACGCCGAAGCCGGCTCCGAGGACGATGAGGCTGACGCCCTGGCCGCCGCGGCCGCCAAGGCTGAGGTTGATCCGGCCGAGGAATTCAAGGCCAAGCTGCGCCGCCAGGAAGGCGACTGGTACGTCATCCACTCCTACGCGGGTTACGAAAACCGCGTCAAGGCCAACCTTGAGACCCGCATCCAGACTTTGGACATGGAAGATTACATCTTCGAAATTCAGGTCCCGATGGAAGAAGTCGTTGAGATCAAGAACGCTCAGCGCAAGGTCATCAACCGCGTCCGCATCCCCGGCTACGTTTTGGTCCGCATGGACCTGACCGACGCTTCCTGGGGCGCCGTCCGGCACACCCCCGGCGTCACCGGCTTCGTGGGCAACGCCCACAACCCGGTCCCGCTGCGGCTCGATGAGGTCTTCTCCATGCTCGCCCCCGTCTTCGAAGAAGAGCAGGCCGAGAAGGGCAAGCCGGTCAAGCACGCCGCCGCTCCCGTGGACGTCGACTTCGAAGTCGGCGAGTCCGTCATCGTCAAGGAAGGTCCCTTCGAGACCCTCCCCGCCACGATCTCCGAGATCAAGATCGATTCGCAGACCCTCGTGGTGCTGGTCTCCATCTTCGAGCGCGAGACCCCGGTCACCCTGGCGTTCAACCAGGTCACCAAGATCTAGCAACACCCCACCAGAATTCGCTTCAGGGCTGCCCGCTTAGCAGCCATGTAGCGGCCGGTCGCCTCGCCATGGCGGCCACCAACCTGAGGCACGCTCCTGTGTCCCAGGACGAAATTGAGAGAAGGACCCTACATTGGCTCCCAAGAAGAAGGTCACCGGCCTCATCAAGCTGCAGATCCAGGCAGGTGCCGCTAACCCGGCCCCGCCGATCGGTCCTGCGCTTGGCCAGCACGGTGTCAACATCATGGAATTCTGCAAGGCGTACAACGCTGCGACGGAAGCCCAGCGCGGCAACGTTATTCCTGTTGAAATCACGGTCTACGAAGACCGCTCGTTCACGTTCATCACCAAGACCCCGCCGGCTGCAGAGCTCATCAAAAAGGCTGCAGGCGTCGCCAAGGGTTCAGCTACCCCGCACACCGTCAAGGTTGCCAAGCTGACCCAGGCCCAGGTCAACGAGATCGCTTCCACCAAGATGGAAGACCTCAACGCCACCAGCCTCGAAGGCGCAGCGAAGATCATCGCCGGCACCGCCCGCTCCATGGGTATCACCGTCGAGGGTTAATTCCCCACCGCTGATGCGGCGTCGGCACTCGGACCGTAAGAAACCGAGGACGACGGCGGACAGCACCGCCGGGCAACCGGCACCACCTAAACATAGAAATGTTGGACATCCGGTCCGGACAAACCGTTTCGGGATTCCAACTGTGGCAGGGCCCAGCGCGGTCCGCGGACCACAACTGCACAAGGAGAATAAGCAGCATGGCAAAGCGCAGCAAAGCATATGAGGCAGCCGCCGCCAAGATCGACGCGGAGAAGTTCTACGCGCCGTTCGAGGCAGTGACGCTCGCCAAGGACACCAACCCGTCCAAGTTCGACGCCACCGTTGAGGTCGCTTTCCGCCTGGGCGTAGACCCTCGCAAGGCCGACCAGATGGTCCGCGGCACGGTCAACCTGCCGCACGGCACCGGTAAGGTCGCCCGCGTCCTCGTCTTCGCAACGGGCGACAAGGCAGAAGCAGCAATCGCTGCCGGCGCCGACTTCGTTGGTTCCGATGACCTGATCGAAAAGATCGCAGCCGGCTGGACCGACTTCGACGCCGCCGTCGCCACCCCTGACCTCATGGGCAAGGTTGGCCGCCTCGGTAAGGTCCTGGGTCCGCGTAACCTGATGCCGAACCCGAAGACCGGCACCGTGACCCCCGACGTCACCAAGGCTGTCAACGACATCAAGGGCGGCAAGATCGACTTCCGCGTCGACAAGCACTCCAACCTGCACTTCATCATCGGCAAGGTTTCCTTTGACGCCGTCAAGCTGGCCGAGAACTACGCAGCAGCACTGGAAGAGGTCCTTCGCCTGAAGCCGTCCGCTTCCAAGGGCCGCTACATCCAGAAGGCCACCGTGGCTACCACGTTCGGCCCGGGCATCTCCGTTGACCCCAACGTCACCAAGGTCCTGACCGAGGTCTAATCCTCAGCAGTTCCGCATGAAAGACCGTCCCGCAGTTGCGGGGCGGTCTTTCTGCGTCTCCGCCTCCATTCCCCTGGCGGAGCGTCCGTTGGCTGAGAGTCCGCCCCCGGTTAGGCTGTCCCCGTGAATGCAGCGGCTTACGTCATCGAACCCCTTGTCCTGCCCGACGCAATCGATTCCCCGGAGGCCGGCGAGTTCCTGGAGTTCGGAGCGCTCAGCGATGCCCTGGTGCTCGGAACCTGGGGTAACGCGGACCGCCTGGCACCGTTGGCCACGAGGCTTCAGTATTGGCGGGACAGCCCCTACGCACAGGTGAGGCTCTTCTTCGTGCGGCTGCGCGGTCGGATGGTTGCGAGGTCCTGGATCCGCATGGGGGTCCAGGAAAACCTCCAGACCGCACTCCTGCACGTGTCTGTGCTGAAGGAGTTCCGGGGGCTGGGCATCGGCCAGGCGCTGCTGGGCCACGCCGAGCAGCTGGCAGCATCGCACGGGCGCACCATACTTCAGACATTCACGGAGCACCCGGCAGACTTCGACGCCGACGGGTCCGGGCTGCTCCGGCCGGCAACGGGAACGGGCGGAGTGCCCGCAGACGCGGACGGTGTGCGTTTCGCCCTGCAGGCCGGCTACCGGCTGGAACAGGTGGAGCGCTTCAGCGCCCTGTCCCTCCTAACGGCGGACAGCAAGCTTTCTGCACTGGAAAGCGAAGCGGGGAAAAAGGCGGCGCAGCAGTACGAGTTGCTGCATTGGACGGACCGTTGCCCTGAGGAACATGCGGAACAACTCGCAGTCCTGGTGTCCCGCATGAGCACGGACACGCCCGCGGGTGGCCTCAACTACGACGAGGAAACCTGGGACGTGACCCGGGTCCGGCACGTGGAGAAAACGTGGAAGAAGGCCGGCCTGAACTCCCTGGTGGCAGCCGCCCGGCACCGTTCGACCGGGGAACTGGCCGCGTACACCGTCCTTCAGGTGTCAGACGGGAAGCCGTGGCTGGCCAACCAGGACGATACCCTCGTGGCCCGCCATCACCGGGGGCACCGCCTGGGAATGCTGGTCAAGATCCTCAACATCCGCCGGCTGCTGGCCGGTTATCCGGAGGTGGAGCGAATCATTACGTTCAACGCCGCCGAAAACGACCACATGCTCTCCATCAACGTGGCGCTCGGCTTCCGTCCCGCGGGGTACGACGGTGAATGGCAGAAGACGCCGTGATCGGCCTGGCGATCACCGCCGTCGCCATCCCGCAGCCCGGGGACGAAGGGACGGGACTGGCCGCCAGCCTCCTGGCGTGCCGTGCGCTCCGCGACGGGCACCATCTGGCCAAGTGGGGAAACCTGGACCGCGGATCCACACTCCGGGAAGACCAGGAATACTGGCGCGGAACCGATTACGAGGAACGTCTGCAGTTCCTGGCAACGCTGGATGGCGTCCCGGTGGGTACCTGTGCGGTGGTGCTGCCGCTCAAGGAGAACATGTCAGTGGCCTGGATCGACGTGCTGGTTGCTGCCCCGTATCGGCGGCGGGGGATTGGCAGGCGGCTGCTGGCGGTTGCAGAGGAAGCGGCCCACAGTCGTGGACGCAGGGTATTCGAAGGCTACTGCGAGGAGCCCGTCCAGGAGCAGCAGCCGGGCACGGAAGAACTCCCGGCGAAATCCGGGAGCGGCGGTGTTCCGCTGAACCTTGCCTCAACGTGCTTCGCCCTGGCCTCCGGTTATGAACTGGAGCAGGTGGAAAGGTCCGGCAGGCTGCGGCTGCCTGTGGACCCGGAGCTGCTGGACGGACTGGAAGCCGACGCCAGGAAGCACGCGGACGGCTACCGGGTTGTGGCGTGGCAGGGCAGCTGCCCGGAATCCCTCGTGGATGCCTACGCCGCCCTGAAACGGAGGATGAGCGCGGACGTGCCGACCGCCGGGCTGGAAGCCGAGGTCGAAGACTGGGACGCGGCGAGGGTGCGCGTTGAGGAACAAGGCTGGGAGCGCAGCGGTGTGGTGGCGCTGGTGGCCGCGGTCCAGCACTCGGGGACAGGAGACCTGGCAGCCTTTACGGTGCTGGGCTACCGTCCGGAGCGGCCCCGCGTTCTGATCCAGGAAGACACGCTGGTCGCGGCACCGCACCGCGGCCGCCGGCTGGGAATGCTGGCCAAGATCGCCAATATCAGGCTCGCCCGGGAGGCGTGCCCGGCTGCGGAGTCGGTCATTACATGGAACGCCAGCGAAAACCGGCATATGCTGGCGATTAATATTTCGCTTGGATTCAAGCCCGCCGGCTTTGAAGGTGAGTGGCAGAAACGACTGGAATGACGCCCTCTATGGTTAAAGACGTACGGATCGAACAACTCTGGATTCCCGATTCCCTCGACGGGCCCGACAGCGCCGATTTCCTGGCCGCCGTCGAAGTGAGCCGGAAGGTCCGGATGCAGACATGGGGGAGTGACGATCTCGCCTACACCCCGCTGGAAAAGCTCCTCGAACTTGCCGATCCCTACGAACGCCAGATCATCCTCGTTGCCAGGGTGGACGGCGAAATCGTGGGCACGGCAGACATCGCCCTGCCCCTGGCCGATAACCTGGACCTCGCGGAATTCACGCTGGACATCCTGCCCGAGTTCCAGCGCCAGGGAGTGGGACGCCAGTTGCTGGAGGCGGCGGAGCAGTTTGCCCGGGCTGAAGGCCGGACGTCGATCCTGATCGACACCAACCATCCCGGCGTCTCATTGAACAGCGAGGTCGATGACCAGCTGGTCCCGGGCTCCGGCCTTGGCTTCGTTCCGATGGGAAGCCGGGAAGTGGAGTTTGCCCGCAAGACCGGCTACACCCTGCAGCACATCGAGCAGTTCAGCTCGTGCCTGTTGCCGCTGGACACCAAGCTGGTCGCGGAACTGTCGGACGAAGCGGAGCAGGCCAACGCTGGCCGCTACCGGTTGCATCACTGGACGGACCGGTGCCCGGACCAGTGGCTGGACGCGGTGGCGGCCCTCGAAAACCAGGCAGGCGAGGACACTGAACCGTCGTCAAGGACCGACGAGCAGATGGTGTTCGACGGCGCCATGATCAGGAAAGCGGAAGAGGCCACCATTGCGCAGGGACGGCGCACGGTGGTCACCGCCGTCGAACACATCGCCACCGGGATGCTCGTGGGGCTGACCACCATCAGTGTCCTTTCGCAGCGGCAGGACGTGGTGTTCCAGGACGACACAGTGGTGATGCAGGAACACCGGGGCAACAAGCTGGGCCTGCTGATTAAGGTGGCCAACATGGAACGGCTCACCGAGCAGTTCCCTGATGCCAGGGTCATCTACACCTGGAACGCCCCGGAGAACAGGTACCTGCTCAAGGTGAACCAGCAGCTGGGGTTCACCACGGCGGGCGTCACGGGGATCTGGCAGAAGGACCTCCCGGACCTCGGGCCCAGCAGCAGCTGAGCCGCCCGATTTGGAGTACGGGCAGCCTTGCCCGTAAGCTTGAACTACCAAAGACCGTCGGTTGTTGGAAATCCACTCTCCTGAGCATCGCTCAATTCTGCAGTTGTGTGCGGGAGAGCCAGTGGATTTCCGGACGAAGGACCCTGAACATAGGGCGGCCGGCGCAGGTGAACGAAGCAAAGCTCCGCGGTTAGAACTGCGTTGAGCCAAGCCCCGTGCATCTGCGCGGGGCGTTTTTAGTTTTAGCTCACCTTGAGCGGGGACCCGGAATACCGGCACTATCCCCGGAAGGAGGGTTATGGCAACGCCTGCAAAGGTTTCAGCAGTAGCTGAGATCACAAACGATTTCAAGGAATCGAACGCCGCTGTCCTGACCGAATACCGTGGGCTCACTGTTGCACAGCTCAAGCAGCTGCGTGTTTCTCTCGGCCAGGACACCAAGTTCTCGGTCGTCAAGAACACCCTGACCGCCATTGCAGCCAAGGAAGCTGGTGTCGAAGCATTCGACGGACAGCTCGCCGGCCCCACTGCAATCGCGTTCATCAAGGGTGACGCAGTTGCGGCTGCCAAGAGCCTGACGGATTTTGCCAAGACCAACAAGCAGCTGGTCATCAAGACCGGTTACTTCGAGGGCAAGGCCCTGAACGCCAGCGAAGTTGCTGCCCTGGCAGCACTCGAGTCCCGTGAGCTGCAGCTCGCCAAGGTTGCAGGGATCCTCAAGGCTCCTGCTGCCGCCGCTGCACGCATCATCGACGCCCTGCGCCTCAAGCTTGAAGAAGAGAACGGTGCACCGGCAGCTGCCGAAGCGCCCGCCGCTGAAGAAGCACCGGCCGCAGAAGCAGCAGAGACCGAAGCTCCGGCCGAAGCCGCAGCCACCGAAGAGAACTAATTCTCTTTTAGACCAGACTCCGGTGCGAGGACTACGGCCCAGGCCGCCAAGCACCACCTATAGGAAGGACGCCACACCATGGCGAAGCTCACCAACGAAGAGCTCATTGAAGCTTTCAAGGAACTGACCATCATCGAGCTCTCCGAGTTCGTCAAGCTCTTCGAAGAGACCTTCGAAGTTACCGCTGCTGCTGTTGCCGTTGCTGGCCCCGCTGCCGGTGCTGCTGAAGAAGCTGAAGAGAAGACCGAATTCGACGTCGTTCTCGAATCTGCTGGCGACAAGAAGATCGCAGTGATCAAGGAAGTTCGCGCCATCACTTCCCTGGGCCTCAAGGAAGCTAAGGACGTTGTTGACAGCGCTCCGAAGGCCGTCCTCGAAGGCGTCACCAAGGAAGCTGCCGAGAAGGCCAAGGAGCAGCTCGAAGCTGCCGGCGCCACCGTTACCCTCAAGTAACACACGCTGCTTCACGGAAACCCCGTCCACTCCGGTGGGCGGGGTTTTCTGCGTCCGGAGCGGCATCAACAGCCGCACCAGCCGCCCCGCGGACACCCCGCACCACCCCGCACCAACAACCGGTGAAGTTCAGAAAAAGATTGTGGACTCTCCTTTTCATGCACTTCCCGCAGCCCTAGACTTTGGCTTTGTGCCCACCGGCCACCAACGTCAAGGAGCTCACACGATGACCGATCCGACCCCCTCGCCTTCCCGCCGCGCCATGCTTACCGCAGCCCTGGTCGGCGGGACCGCCGCCGCCACCACCTTCGCCGGAGCCCCCGCGGCGCAGGCCCGCCCGGCCCTCCGGCCAGAGGACAAGAAGCAGTTCACCCTGACCGTGCTCGGCACTACCGACCTGCACAACAACGTCTTCAACTGGGACTACTTCAAGAACACCAGCTACGCCGACGCTGCGGGCAACAAGATCGGCAACGCCCAGGCTTCCACCCTCATCAAGGCCATGCGGGCTGAATGCGGCGCAGCGAACACGCTGACCATCGACGCCGGCGACACCATCCAGGGCACGCCCCTTGCCTACTACTTCGCCAAGATCAGGCCCGTCTCCGATTCGGTCACCCACCCCATGGCCCTGGCAATGAATGCCGTGGGCTACGACGCCGTCGGACTCGGGAACCACGAATTCAACTACGGCATCCCGCTGCTCCGCACCTGGGAGAAACAACTGGACTTTCCGCTGCTCGGCGCCAATGTCCACGACGCCGTGACCGGCCAGCGTGCATTCACTCCCTACGTACTCAAGCGCATCAAAACGGACAACGGGTGGCTGACCGTGGGACTGGTCGGATTCGTGACTCCCGGCTGCGCGCTGTGGGACCGGGACAACGTCCAGGGGAAGCTGGACTTCAACGGCATTGTGGAGGAAGCCAGGACCGTCATTCCGCAGATGAAGGCTGCCGGAGCCGACGTCGTGATCGTCTCCAGCCATTCAGGCGCGACGCCGGGATCCTCCTACGGCGACGCCCTGCCTTTCCCGGAAAATGCCTCCACCCTTCTTGCCGAGGAGGTCCCGGGCATCGACGCCATCCTGGTGGGCCACGCGCACGTGGAGATCCCGGAACGCTTCGTCACCCACAAGGCCACCGGCAAGCAGGTGCTCCTGACGGAGCCCCTGAAGTGGGGCATGCGGGTTTCCGTGATGGACCTCCGGCTGACCAAGGAGAGGGGCCGGTGGAACGTCACCTCGGCGTCCTCCCACCTGCTGGACGCCAAGACGGCTGAGCCGGATCCCGCCGTCGTCCGCGCTGTGCAGGCCGGGCACGAAGCGACCGTGAAGTATGTGAACGAGGTGATCGGCACGTCGACGGCGGCGCTGAGCACCGGAACCGCCTGCTGGCAGGACACTGCGGCTATCGAAGCCATCAACTTCGTCCAGGCGAGCACCATCAAAGCAGAGCTTGCGGGTGGCGCAAACGCCGGCCTCCCCGTCTTGTCCATTGCCGCGGCGTTCTCCCGCGCCGTGGATGTAAAGGCGGGACCGCTGACCATCCGGGACGTCGCCGGGCTCTACATCTTCGACAACACCCTGCTGTCCATCAAGGTCACCGGAGCGCAGGTGAAGGCCTACCTCGAATGGTCGGCGCAGTACTTCAAACCGGTCACCGGCACCACTGCCGCCGCTGCCGACGTCACCAATTCCGTCACCCCGACGGCACCGGGCGGAACGCCCGACTACAACTACGACGTCGTCTATGGCCTGGACGCCCCGCTCACCTACGACATCGACCTGGCCCGGCCCGTGGGAAGCCGGATCTCGAACCTCAGCTACGGGGGAGAGGCCTTGCGCGCGGACCAGGAATTCGCGATGGCCATCAACAACTACCGCCAGAGCGGCGGCGGGAACTTCCCGGGCGTCAAAACCGCGCCCGTGCTCTCCAACAGCCAGCAGGAGATCCGGCAACGGATCATCGACTACGTTGTGGACAGCGGCACCCTTGACGCGGCACTGTTCAGCCGCAGCGACTGGCGGCTGGTGGTCAACGGCCAACCATTGACGGTCATTCCCTAAACGGTGCGGGCTAGGCGGGGTCGCTGATGTCCGCGACCACGGCGCCCAGCGCCGTGGTCAGGGCGTCGGCATCCACGAAGGCGCTGTATCCGTGCTGTCCGGCCCCCATGGAAATCCGGCGCCCTGCGATGGTCGCGTCCGCGTAGACGGGCCACGCCCTGATGCTTCCCAGCGGGGTGATGGTGCCGCGTTCATAGCCGGTGGCTTCCAACGCGACGTCCGCCGGCGGCAGCGAGAGCTTGTTGACGCCCAGCAGCCCCCTCAGCTTGGGCCAGGAGAACTGCCGGTCCCCGGGGACCAGGGCAAAGAGGAAACTGCCGTCCTTGTGTTTGACCACCAGGGACTTCACGATGTCCGCCGGCGTTATGCCCAGGATGCCGGCGGCCTCCTCAAGGCTCTTCGCTGCGAGCCGCTCCACTATCTCGACCTCGAGCCCGCGCGCGGCGGCGTCGGCCAGGAAACGCTCCCTGCCGACACCGCCGGAGGTGGTGCTGCTGCTGGTGGCCGCGTCTGGGGATGAGGCCACGGTCAGTCCCGGTACAGCAGGAGAGCTTCGCCCTGCCCGCCGCCGCCGCACAGGGATACGGCGGCCCTTCCGGTGCCCCGGCGTTTCAGTTCATGGGCTGCATGCCCGGCCAGGCGCGCACCGGAGGCTCCGATGGGGTGGCCCAGGGCGATGGCTCCGCCGTGGATGTTGCACTTCTCCAACGGGTACTTGAGGTCCTTGAGCGACTGCACCGCAACGGATCCGAAGGCCTCGTTGATCTCGATGAAGTCGAGGTCCGCGGTGGTCCATCCCGCCCGGTCGAGGGCATTCCTGATCGCGTGTGAAGGCTGCGAATGCAGCGAATTGTCCGGCCCCGCCACCTGGCCCGGCTTGCCCACCACCGCGAGGTAGTCCAGGCCGTTTTCTTCCGCGAACTTCCGCGTGCTCAGCACCAGGGCCGAGGCGCCGTCGGAGAGGGGAGAGGAGTTGCCGGCCGTGATGGTGCCGTCGCTGACGAATGCCGCCCGCAACCCGGCCAGCGATTCCACCGTGGTGTTGGGGCGCACGCCTTCATCCTCGGAGACAACAATGGGATCGCCCTTGCGCTGCTTGACGCTGATGGGTGCGATTTCGTCGTCGAAGACGCCGTTCTTGGCCGCCAGCGCGGCCCGCTGGTGCGACTGGGCCGCCACGTTGTCCTGCGATGCCCGGTCGATGCCAAGAACCAGGTTCTTGCTCTCGGTGGACAGCCCCATGGACTGTCCGTCGAACGCGTCCGTCAGGCCGTCGTGCGCGGCCACATCCAGCGCCTGGACGGTCCCGTAGGTCCAGCCCTGCCGGGACCCCGGCAGGATGTGCGGGGCCCGGGTCATGGATTCCTGCCCGCCGGCAACGACGACGGCGGCATCACCGCTGCGGATCATGCGGGCGGCGTCGATGACAGCCGTCAGGCCGGAAAGGCACACCTTGTTGATGGTGACAGTGGGGACGTTCCAGCCGATGCCAGCGCCGATGGCGCTCTGCCGTGCCGGGTTCTGGCCGGCTCCCGCCTGCAGCACCTGGCCCATGATGACCGCATCCACCTTGTCGGCGCCGACGCCGCTTGCGGCGAGGGCCGCCTTGATGGCATGCGCCCCGAGTTCCACCGCCGTGAAGCTGGCCAGCTGGCCGTTGAGGCGGCCCTGCGGCGTGCGTGCCGCAGCGAGGATGACAACATCGTTGTTGTCTGGGGAGTTGCTCATGGTTATCTCTTCCGATCTGTGACGGTGTAGGCCAAGGCTATCGTGAGCCGAATCACCTATCCATTCAAACGCACCTGGCGCAGGGTCCATTCCACCCGCCTTTCCTGCCGCCCGCCCCTCATCCGGCAGGGCGCCCCTCATCCGGCCGCCCGCCCCTCATCCGGCCGGGCGCCGGGTGCCGGCGGGGGTGACGACAGGGGAGAACTCCCCATGCACCGGAAATGCGGGTGCCCGCGGCGTTGCGTAGGGTGGAAGGAGTTTCAGCAACGGAAAACAGGGAGCAGCATCTTGAAGAACGTCCTCGCCGCGGCAGCCATGCTAAGCCTCGCCGGGCTCACGGCCTGTTCCGTGTCCACCCCGGCCCCGGGGGGCACATCGTCGTCGGCCGCAGCGACGTCCGCAACATCCGCGCCGTCTCCGTCCTCCAGCCCGGCGGCTCTCCAGTCCGGGGGCGCCAAAGAGGCCTGCGAGTTGTTCAACTCGCTGTACGCGGAGTATAGGGCCAGCGAGCCCACGTCCAACGCCTATGAAGCGATCTACTCCAAGGCATGGAAGGCCAAGGACGCCTACACAGGAAACCTGAGGGGACTGTTTTCGTCGCTAAGCGCTCTCACTATCAGCCACTCTGCCGTCGTCGAGAAGGGCGGCCAGCCGGACCAGTCGGCCAAGGACGCCGTGCGTGATGCTGTCTTTGCCAACGCCGGCGACTGCACCGCCGAGGGCGTGACGCTCACGCTGTAAAACCCAACTAGGTGCCTCCGGCAACAGTGCTTGCAATAACCGGGGAAGTGGGGTAGACACGCGCGCCGCTTTGCCGTATCGTAGATATTTGCGTCTTCCCTGTTTACCTTCAGCCTTCATATAGCGGTGGGCTTTGCCTAGCAGCTGTTCCATCGACGTGCCGTCCGAGACGTGCATCAACATGAACAGCCTGGGTCCCGGGTCATATAGCGGAACCGGACTGGTAGCGCTGCGGAGTCATTCTGCAGGGCTTGCAACGGGGGAGATCTGAAAACGCCTGAAGGTCTGTGGAAGGATCCCTCTTGGTCGCCTCGAGCACCTCTAATGTAAACAACGCTACCGCTATCAATGCCGACAGCACCGATGGTGCCACTCGCCGGCTCTCATTCGCAAAGATTCACGAACCTCTTGACGTTCCGAATCTGCTTGCCCTGCAAACGGACAGCTTTGACTGGCTGGTCGGAAACGAACGCTGGCAGGCACGCGTTGCGAAGGCTGTCGAAGAAGGCGACCTCAGCGTCGCCACTAGCTCCGGTCTGTCTGACATCTTTGAAGAGATCTCCCCGATCGAGGATTTCCAGGGCACCATGTCCCTGAGCTTCTCCGACCCGGAGTTCGCTGATCCCAAATACACCATGGCCGAGTGCAAGGACCGGGACGCTACGTACTCGGCTCCGCTGTACGTTAAAGCCGAATTCATGAACAACAACACGGGCGAAATCAAGCAGCAGACCGTGTTCATGGGTGACTTCCCGCTGATGACCGAGAAGGGCACCTTCGTCGTCAACGGCACCGAGCGTGTCGTTGTCTCCCAGCTGGTCCGTTCCCCGGGCGCCTACTTCGAGCGCACCGCTGACAAGACCAGCGACAAGGACATCTTCACTGCGAAGATCATCCCGTCCCGCGGTGCCTGGTTCGAGCTCGAGATCGACAAGCGCGACCAGGTCGGCGTTCGCCTTGACCGCAAGCGCAAGCAGTCCGTCACGGTGCTGCTGAAGGCCCTCGGCTGGACCGAAGGCCAGATCCTCGAAGAGTTCGGCCAGTACGACTCCATGCGCGCAACGCTGGAGAAGGACGCCACCGAAACCCGCGAAGACGCTTTGCTGGACATCTACCGGAAGCTGCGACCGGGCGAGCCGCCCACCGTCGAGGCTGCCCAGTCCCTGCTGGACAACCTGTACTTCAACTCCAAGCGCTACGATCTGGCCAAGGTCGGCCGTTACAAGATCAATCGCAAGCTTGGCATCGACCGCTCCCTTGGCGACAAGGAAGCTTCGGTCCTGCACGTTGAAGACATCGTTGCAATGATCAAGTTCCTGGTTGCCCTGCACGCCGGAGAGAAGACCCTCACGGGCAAGCGCGACGGCCAGGACCACGAACTGCGCGTCGAGATCGATGACATCGACCACTTCGGCAACCGCCGCATCCGCGCCGTCGGCGAGCTCATCGAGAACCAGGTCCGCACCGGCCTGTCCCGTATGGAGCGCGTCGTCCGCGAGCGTATGACCACGCAGGACGTCGAGGCCATCACGCCGCAGACACTGATCAACATCCGCCCCGTTGTGGCAGCCATCAAGGAGTTCTTCGGAACTTCCCAGCTGTCCCAGTTCATGGACCAGAACAACCCGCTGTCGGGTCTGACCCACAAGCGCCGTCTGTCCGCGCTTGGCCCGGGTGGTCTGTCCCGTGACCGTGCAGGCATGGAAGTCCGAGACGTTCACCCGTCCCACTACGGACGTATGTGCCCCATCGAAACCCCTGAAGGCCCGAACATTGGTCTGATCGGTTCGCTGGCTTCCTACGGCCGCATCAACCCGTTCGGCTTCATCGAGACGCCTTACCGCCTCGTGTCCGAAGGTGTCGTTTCCGATGAGGTCCAGTACCTGACGGCCGACGACGAAGCAGAGGTCCTGATTGCACAGGCCAACGCTCCGCTGGACGAGAACAAGAAGTTCGCCGAGGAGACCGTCCTGGTCCGCGCCCGTGGTGGTGGAGGCGAGCCCGTGCTGGTTCCCGCCGCCGAGGTCGAGTTCATGGACGTTTCCCCGCGCCAGATGGTGTCCGTGGCTACGGCCCTGATCCCGTTCCTCGAGCATGACGATGCTAACCGCGCACTCATGGGTGCCAACATGCAGCGCCAGGCTGTGCCGCTGGTCCGTTCCGAGGCGCCGTTCGTCGGTACCGGCATGGAGCGTGCCGCCGCCGTCGACGCCGGTGACGTTGTCATCGCGAAGAAGGCCGGTGTGGTCACCGAGGTGTCCGCTGAACTCGTCATCATGCTCAACGACGACGGCACGGAAACCAACTACCGCATCAACAAGTTCGCCCGTTCCAACCAGGGCAACTGCTATAACCACCGTGTCCTGGTGAGCGAAGGCCAGCGCCTGGAGGTCGGCGGCATCATCGCTGACGGCCCGGCAACGGACCAGGGTGAACTCGCCCTCGGTAAGAACCTGCTCGTGGCATTCATGTCATGGGAAGGCCACAACTTCGAGGACGCCATCATCCTCTCGCAGCGCATCGTTGCCGAGGACGTCCTTTCCTCCATCCACATCGAGGAGCACGAGATCGATGCCCGCGACACCAAGCTTGGTGCCGAGGAAATCACCCGTGACATCCCCAACGTGTCCGAGGAAGTCCTTGCAGGCCTGGACGAGCGCGGCATCATCCACATCGGTGCCGAGGTTGAAGCCGGCGACATCCTGGTCGGAAAGGTCACCCCGAAGGGTGAAACCGAACTGACCCCGGAAGAGCGCCTGCTGCGCGCCATCTTCGGCGAGAAGTCCCGCGAAGTCCGCGACACGTCCCTGAAGGTTCCGCACGGCGAGTCCGGCACCGTCATCGGCGTCCGCGTCTTCGACCGCGACAACGACGACGAGCTGCCCCCGGGCGTCAACCAGCTGGTCCGCGTCTACGTGGCCGCCAAGCGCAAGATCACCGACGGCGACAAGCTCGCCGGCCGTCACGGCAACAAGGGTGTTATCTCCAAGATCCTTCCGATCGAGGACATGCCCTTCCTTGCCGACGGTACCCCCGTTGATATCGTCCTGAACCCGCTGGGTGTTCCGGGCCGTATGAACGTCGGCCAGGTGCTCGAAACGCACCTCGGCTGGGTTGCCAAGACCGGTTGGAAGATCGAAGGCGAGCCCGAGTGGGTCAAGCAGCTGCCGAACCTGCCGCGCGAGAGTGGTTCGACCACTGTTGCAACGCCGGTCTTCGACGGTGCGCGTGAAGAAGAAATCACGGGCCTGCTCGACTCCACCAACGTGACCCGCGACGGCGACCGCCTGATCAACTCCTCGGGCAAGACCCGCCTGTTTGACGGCCGCTCCGGCGAGCCGTTCCCGGATCCGATCTCGGTCGGCTACATGTACATCCTGAAGCTCCACCACCTGGTGGACGACAAGATCCACGCGCGCTCCACCGGCCCGTACTCCATGATCACGCAGCAGCCGCTGGGTGGTAAGGCACAGTTCGGTGGCCAGCGCTTCGGTGAAATGGAAGTGTGGGCGCTCGAAGCTTACGGCGCCGCGTACACGCTCCAGGAACTCCTCACGATCAAGTCGGATGATATCCACGGTCGTGTGAAGGTCTACGAAGCCATCGTCAAGGGCGAGAACATCCCTGAGCCGGGCGTTCCTGAGTCCTTCAAGGTCTTGATCAAGGAAATGCAGTCGCTGTGCCTGAACGTGGAAGTGCTTTCCACGGACGGAACCACAATTGAAATGCGTGACTCTGATGACGCAGTCTTCACGGCTGCGGAAGAACTGGGCATCGATCTGTCTCGTGCAGAGCCCAGTTCCGTAGAAGAGGTCTAGAGTCCTCCGGAGCAGGGCAGCCGGCACGCCGCGCTGCCTTGCTCCGGGGCTCCCTCTTCCCGTAACCCAAGACTTCAGAATTTAGAGAACAAGAGAGAACAGGGACCATATGTCCAGCGAATCCTCCTTCGGCCTCATGCAGATCGGCCTCGCCACCGCGGAAGACATCCGTGGCTGGTCTTACGGCGAGGTTAAGAAGCCGGAAACCATCAACTACCGCACGCTCAAGCCCGAGAAGGACGGCCTCTTCTGCGAGAAGATCTTCGGCCCGTCCCGCGACTGGGAATGCTACTGCGGCAAGTACAAGCGCGTGCGCTTCAAGGGCATCATCTGCGAGCGGTGTGGCGTTGAAGTCACCCGCGCCAAGGTCCGCCGTGAGCGCATGGGCCACATCGAACTGGCCGCACCGGTCACGCACATCTGGTACTTTAAGGGTGTTCCGTCCCGCCTGGGCTACCTCCTTGACCTTGCACCGAAGGACCTCGAAAAGGTCATCTACTTCGCTGCCTACATGATCACGAGCGTCGATACCGACAGCCGCCACGAAGAACTGCCCAACCTCCAGGTTGAGCACGATATCGAGAAGAAGCAGCTGGTCGACAACCGCGACTCGGACATCGCCACGATCGCCCGCGACCTTGAGAACGAGCTTGCCCGTCTCGAAGGTGAAGGCGCCAAGGCTGCCGACAAGAAGAAGGCCCGCGACTCCGCGGACCGTCAGATGGCCAACGTGCGTAAGCGTGCCGACGCCGACATCGAGCGCCTTGAGCAGGTCTGGGACCGTTTCAAGAACCTGAAGGTCGCAGACCTCGAAGGTGATGAAGGCCTCTACCGCGAACTGCGTGACCGCTACGGCATGTACTTCGAAGGCTCCATGGGTGCCGAAGCCATCAAGAAGCGTCTTGAGAACTTCGACATGCAGGCCGAGTCGGACCTGCTGCGCGACATCATTGCCAACGGCAAGGGCCAGCGCAAGACCCGTGCACTGAAGCGCCTGAAGGTGGTCAACGCGTTCCTGACCACCAACAACAGCCCGCTCGGCATGGTGCTGGACGCCGTCCCGGTGATCCCGCCGGAACTGCGCCCGATGGTCCAGCTGGACGGTGGCCGCTTCGCGACCTCCGACCTCAACGACCTCTACCGCCGTGTGATCAACCGCAACAACCGCCTCAAGCGCCTGCTTGACCTCGGTGCTCCGGAGATCATCGTCAACAACGAGAAGCGCATGCTTCAGGAAGCTGTTGACAGCCTCTTCGACAACGGCCGTCGTGGCCGTCCGGTAACGGGTCCGGGCAACCGTCCGCTGAAGTCCCTGAGCGACATGCTCAAGGGCAAGCAGGGTCGTTTCCGCCAGAACCTGCTCGGCAAGCGCGTTGACTACTCCGGCCGTTCGGTCATCGTCGTCGGCCCGCAGCTGAAGCTGCACCAGTGTGGTCTGCCCAAGCAGATGGCCCTGGAGCTCTTCAAGCCGTTCGTGATGAAGCGCCTGGTTGACCTCAACCACGCCCAGAACATCAAGTCGGCAAAGCGCATGGTCGAGCGTTACCGTCCGCAGGTCTGGGACGTGCTGGAAGAGATCATCACCGAACACCCGGTGCTGCTCAACCGTGCACCTACCCTGCACCGCCTCGGCATCCAGGCCTTCGAACCGCAGCTTGTGGAAGGCAAGGCAATCCAGCTCCACCCGCTGGTTTGTGGCGCCTTCAACGCTGACTTCGACGGCGACCAGATGGCAGTGCACCTGCCGCTGAGCCCCGAGGCCCAGGCTGAAGCACGCATCCTGATGCTGTCCTCCAACAACATCCTGAAGCCGTCCGACGGCCGCCCGGTGACCCTTCCTTCGCAGGATATGATCATCGGCCTCTACCACCTGACCACCAAGCGTGTCGGTTCAGCTGGCGAAGGCCGCATCTTCTCCTCGGTTTCGGAAGCCATCATGGCGTTCGACCTGCACGAGCTGCACCTGAACTCCCAGGTCAAGATCCGTCTTGAGGGCTTTGTTCCTTACGCCGGCTGGGAAGCTCCGGAAGGCTGGGAGCCGGGTCAGACCGCGCTCGTCCAGACCTCCCTGGGCCAGGTCATCTTCAACCAGACCCTGCCCGAGGACTACCCGTGGGTTGAGGCTGTTGCCGACAAGGGCGAACTGTCCCGCATCGTCAACGACCTCGCCGAGCGCTACCCGAAGGTTGTTACCGCGGCAACGCTGGACAACCTGAAGGACGCCGGTTTCTACTGGGCCACCCGCTCAGGCGTCACCGTCGCCATCTCCGACATCGAGGTTCCGGCCGAGAAGCCGGTCATCCTTGCCGGTTACGAAGAGCGCGCTGCCAAGATCCAGGGACAGTACGACAAGGGCCTGATCGACGACGACGAGCGTCGCCAGGAACTGATCGAGATCTGGAACAAGGCAACCAACGAAATCGCCCAGGTCATGCGTGACAACCTGTCGCCCATGAACACGATTAACCGCATGGTTTCCTCCGGTGCACGTGGTAACTGGATGCAGGTCCGTCAGATCGCGGGTATCCGTGGCCTGGTGGCCAACCCTAAGGGTGAGATCATCCCGCGTCCGATCAAGTCCTCCTACCGCGAGGGCCTGTCGGTGCTGGAATACTTCATCGCCACGCACGGTGCCCGTAAGGGTCTGGCTGACACCGCGCTGCGTACCGCCAACTCGGGTTACCTGACCCGTCGTCTGGTGGACGTCTCGCAGGACGTCATCGTCCGTGAAGAGGACTGCGGCACCGAACGCGGCCTCGTCACCCCGATCGCCGTGGCTGATGCCAACGGTGAGCTGGTGCTGGACGAGAACGTTGAGAACAGCGCGTACGCCCGTACCCTGGCCGTGGATGTCGTTGACTCCAAGGGCAAGGTCCTGGCTGCCGGCGGCACCGACTGCGGCGACGTCGTCATTGCCGAACTGTTCGCAGCCGGTATCACCGAGGTCAAGGTCCGCTCTGTACTCACCTGTGAGTCCAGCGTCGGCACCTGCGCCCTGTGCTACGGCCGTTCGCTGGCCACCGGCAAGACCGTGGACATCGGTGAGGCAGTGGGCATCATTGCCGCACAGTCCATCGGTGAGCCCGGTACCCAGCTGACCATGCGTACGTTCCACACCGGTGGTGCTGTTTCCGCCAGCGGTGGCGACGACATCACCCAGGGTCTGCCCCGTATCCAGGAGCTTTTCGAAGCCCGTACTCCGAAGGGTGTCGCACCGATTGCAGAAGCAGCCGGCCGCATCGCCATCGAAGAGTCCGAGCGCCAGATGCGCCTGGTCATCACTCCGGACGACGGCAGTGAAGAGATCGCTTACCCGGTCCTTCGCCGCTCACGCCTCCTGATTGAAGACGGGCAGCACGTCGCGGTGGGCCAGAAGCTCATCAACGGCCCGGTCGACCCCAAGCAGGTTCTGCGCATCATGGGCCCCCGTGCTGCACAGAAGTTCCTGGTGGACGAAGTCCAGGGCGTGTACCGCAGCCAGGGCATCGGCATCCACGACAAGCACGTCGAGGTTATCGTCCGCCAGATGCTGCGCCGCGTCACGGTCATCGAATCGGGTGAATCCGACCTGCTCCCCGGTGAGCTGGCCGAGCGCAGCCGCTTCGAAGACGCCAACCGCCGCGTGGTGTCCGAGGGCAAGACTCCGGCTTCCGGACGTCCTGAGCTCATGGGTATCACCAAGGCATCCCTGGCCACCGAGTCCTGGCTGTCGGCAGCTTCCTTCCAGGAGACCACCCGCGTCCTGACGCAGGCGGCCATGGAAGGCAAGAGCGACCCGCTGCTCGGCCTCAAGGAGAACGTCATCATCGGTAAGCTCATCCCCGCCGGCACGGGTCTCCCGCGCTACACGGAGGTCACGGTGGAGCCGACTGAAGAAGCAAAGGCAAACCTGTTCACGGGTCCCAGCGCTTTCAGCGACTTCTCCTACGACACGCTTGGCGGCGACGGAGCTCCTGAGTTCCACGCCATCCCGCTGGATGATTACGACCTCGGCAGCGACTTCCGCTAGACCGCAGTCATAGCCTGATCAAGGGATGGTCCCGCACCGCAAGGTGGGGGACCATCCCTGTTTAACCCGCCGATTAAGGCTTGGCGGCCGTCCATGTTAGACTGGATACCAATTGTTATTGTGGCAGTGGATGAGTGCGCCGGCTGAGCTGAAAGGCTAGCCAGAGCGACGTTTCCGGTTTGCAGGGTTCTTGTGCAACGTATGCCACATTTTTGCATGCCTAGGGACCGATCAGGACGCAAGTCCGGGTCCCGGTCTGCGATCCGACTATTAAGGCTTCGCCTCAGCTGCTCTGGAGATTCTTCAAAGCTCGGGCGGCGGGGCAAAGCAAAAGGAGAGCGGCTGTCAGCGGCCGCTCCGGATAAAACGGAGAACACGAGAGTGCCTACGATTAACCAGTTGGTCCGTAAGGGCCGCACGCCTAAGGTCTCAAAGACCAAGGCTCCCGCGCTTAAGGGCAGCCCGATGCGCCGCGGTGTTTGCACCCGCGTCTACACCACCACCCCGAAGAAGCCGAACTCGGCTCTGCGTAAGGTTGCACGTGTGCGCCTTAACGGTGGCGTTGAGGTTACCGCTTACATCCCCGGTGTAGGCCACAACCTCCAGGAGCACTCCATTGTGCTCGTCCGTGGCGGTCGTGTGAAGGACCTCCCGGGTGTCCGTTACAAGATCGTCCGTGGCGCCCTCGATACCCAGGGTGTGAAGAACCGTAAGCAGGCACGCAGCCGCTACGGCGCAAAGATGGAGAAGAAGTAATATGCCTCGCAAGGGTCCGGCCCCCAAGCGGCCGCTAGTACTAGATCCCGTTTACGGCTCCCCGCTGGTCACCCAGCTGATCAACAAGGTGCTGGTAGACGGCAAGAAGTCCACCGCTGAGCGCATCGTTTACGGTGCCCTCGAAGGCGCCCGCGCCAAGTCCGGCGGCGACCCCGTAGCAGCACTCAAGAAGGCCATGGACAACGTCAAGCCTTCCCTCGAGGTCCGCTCACGCCGCGTCGGTGGCGCAACCTACCAGGTTCCGGTTGAGGTCAAGCCGGGCCGCTCCACGGCACTCGCCCTTCGCTGGCTGGTCGGCTACTCCAAGGCCCGCCGCGAAAAGACGATGACCGAGCGTCTCCAGAACGAAATCCTGGATGCCTCGAACGGTCTCGGTGCCGCTGTGAAGCGTCGCGAAGACACCCACAAGATGGCCGAGTCCAACAAGGCCTTCGCACACTACCGCTGGTAATACTTCCCGGACGCCGCCGGCTCACTCGAGCCGGCGGCGAACGTGCAGTCCATCCGAAAGGGAGACACCGTGGCACAGGACGTGCTTACCGACCTTAGTAAGGTCCGCAATATCGGCATCATGGCCCACATTGATGCCGGCAAGACCACCACCACCGAGCGCATTCTGTTCTACACAGGTGTGAACCACAAGATCGGCGAAACGCACGACGGCGCTTCGACCACCGACTGGATGGAACAGGAAAAGGAACGCGGCATCACCATCACGTCTGCCGCCGTGACCTGCTTCTGGGAAAACAACCAGATCAACATCATCGACACCCCCGGCCACGTGGACTTCACGGTTGAGGTTGAGCGCTCCCTGCGCGTCCTCGACGGTGCAGTCGCCGTGTTCGACGGCAAGGAAGGCGTGGAGCCGCAGTCCGAGACTGTCTGGCGCCAGGCTGACAAGTACAACGTCCCGCGTATCTGCTTCGTCAACAAGATGGACAAGCTGGGCGCTGACTTCTACTTCACCGTAGACACCATCATCAGCCGCCTCGGTGCCAAGCCGCTCGTCATGCAGCTGCCGATCGGTTCCGAGAATGACTTCATCGGCGTCGTCGACCTGCTCTACATGCGCGCACTGGTGTGGCCCGGCGATGCCAAGGGTGACGTCACCATGGGTGCCAAGTACGAGATCCGCGAGATCCCGGCTGACCTCAAGGAAAAGGCCGAAGAGTACCGCGCAACGCTCGTTGAGACTGTTGCAGAGGCCTCCGAAGAACTCATGGAGAAATACCTTGAGGGCGAAGAGATCTCCATCGACGAGCTCAAGGCCGGCATCCGCAAGATGACGATCAACTCGGAGATCTACCCGGTCTTCTGCGGTTCCGCATTCAAGAACCGTGGCGTTCAGCCGATGCTGGATGCCGTCGTTGACTACCTGCCGAACCCGCTCGACGTCCCCCCGATGATCGGTCACGATCCTCGCGACGAAGAGAAGGAACTCACTCGCAAGCCGTCCTCTGAAGAGCCGTTCTCCGCACTGGCATTCAAGATCGCCGCGCACCCGTTCTTCGGTCAGCTCACCTTCATCCGCGTGTACTCCGGTCACGTGGAAGCAGGCGCCCAGGTGGTTAACTCCACCAAGGGCAAGAAGGAGCGCATCGGCAAGCTGTTCCAGATGCACGCCAACAAGGAAATGCCCGTTGAGGGCGCTACCGCCGGCCACATCTACGCAGCCATCGGTCTGAAGGACACCACCACGGGTGACACCCTGTGCGATTCCGCCAACCAGATCGTCCTCGAGTCCATGAGCTTCCCGGAGCCCGTGATCTCGGTTGCCATCGAGCCGAACACCAAGGGTGACCAGGAGAAGCTCTCCACGGCCATCCAGAAGCTCTCCGCTGAGGACCCGACCTTCCAGGTCTCCCTCAACGAAGACACCGGTCAGACCATCATCGCCGGCATGGGCGAGCTCCACCTGGACATCCTGGTGGACCGCATGCGCCGCGAATTCAAGGTCGAGGCAAACGTTGGCAAGCCGCAGGTTGCTTACCGCGAAACCATCAAGCGTGCTGTAGAGCGTCACGACTACACGCACAAGAAGCAGACCGGTGGTTCGGGCCAGTTCGCAAAGATCCAGATCGCGATCGAGCCGCTGGACACGTCCGAAGGCGAGATGTACGAGTTCGAGAACAAGGTCACCGGTGGCCGCGTTCCGCGCGAATACATCCCGTCTGTTGACGCCGGTATCCAGGATGCACTGAACGACGGCGTCCTGGCCGGTTACCCGGTTGTCGGCATCAAGGCCACGCTGATTGACGGCGCGTACCACGATGTTGACTCCTCGGAAATGGCGTTCAAGATCGCCGGCCGTATGGCTTTCAAGGAAGCTGCACGCAAGGCGAACCCTGTCCTGCTCGAACCGCTGATGGATGTCGAGGTCCGCACCCCTGAGGAATACATGGGTGAAGTTATCGGTGACCTCAACTCCCGCCGTGGCCAGATGCAGTCCATGGAAGATGCCCAGGGCGTCAAGGTCATCCGCGCGCACGTCCCGCTGTCCGGCATGTTCGGCTACATCGGTGACCTGCGCTCGAAGACCCAGGGCCGCGCTGTGTACTCCATGACGTTCAACAGCTACGCCGAGGTCCCGAAGGCTGTCGCCGACGAGATCATTCAGAAGACCCGCGGCGAGTAGTCCACCGGACTTTCAAAGCGACAAACTCGGGTGCGTTTCCAAATTTGGAAACTAGCCCTGTGCAGATGGTCGGTTTCCGGCCATCTGCACGAACAGGCTCGAGGGACTAGTATTAGTTCCTGAATCTGCAATTTCACCAATCCAAAGCCCCCCAAGTAGACTTACTGAAGTTTCGGCCGCGACAAGCGCGACCGGAGGGTAAGTCATTTGAAAACGTTCTAGGAGGAACCTGTGGCAAAGGCAAAGTTCGAGCGGACTAAGCCGCACGTTAACATCGGTACCATTGGTCACGTTGACCACGGTAAGACGACGTTGACGGCCGCCATTTCCAAGGTGCTGTACGACAAGTACCCGACTCTCAACGAGAAGCGTGACTTCGCGTCGATTGACTCTGCTCCCGAAGAGCGTCAGCGCGGCATTACCATCAACATCTCCCACGTTGAGTACCAGACCGAGAAGCGCCACTACGCACACGTAGACGCTCCGGGTCACGCTGACTACATCAAGAACATGATCACCGGTGCGGCTCAGATGGACGGTGCAATCCTCGTGGTTGCCGCCACTGACGGCCCGATGGCTCAGACCCGCGAGCACGTTCTGCTCGCCCGCCAGGTTGGTGTTCCCTACCTGCTGGTGGCACTGAACAAGGCTGACATGGTCGATGACGAAGAGCTCCTCGACCTCGTCGAAATGGAAGTTCGTGAGCTCCTGAGCTCGCAGGGCTTCGACGGCGACGAAGCTCCGGTCGTTCGCGTTTCCGGCCTGAAGGCCCTGGAAGGCGACCCCGAGTGGGTCAAGTCCGTTGAGGACCTGATGGCTGCTGTGGACGAGTCCGTTCCGGACCCCATCCGCGACCGCGACAAGCCCTTCCTGATGCCGATCGAAGACGTCTTCACGATCACCGGCCGTGGCACCGTTGTAACGGGCCGCGCCGAGCGTGGAACCCTCGCGATCAACTCTGAGGTCGAGATCGTCGGCATCCGTCCGGTCCAGAAGACCACGGTTACCGGTATCGAGATGTTCCACAAGCAGCTCGACGAAGCATGGGCCGGCGAGAACTGTGGCCTGCTGCTCCGCGGTCTGAAGCGTGATGACGTAGAGCGTGGCCAGGTTGTCGTCAAGCCGGGTTCAATCACCCCGCACACCGACTTCGAGGCTAACGTCTACATCCTCTCCAAGGACGAAGGCGGACGTCACAACCCGTTCTACTCCAACTACCGCCCGCAGTTCTACTTCCGCACCACGGACGTAACCGGCGTTATCACCCTGCCGGAAGGCACGGAAATGGTTATGCCTGGCGACAACACTGAGATGACCGTTGCGCTCATCCAGCCCATCGCTATGGAAGAGGGCCTCGGCTTCGCTATCCGCGAAGGCGGCCGCACCGTTGGTTCGGGACGCGTCACCAAGATCATCAAGTAGTAATACTGGATGATCAGGGATCGGAAGGCCTGACGGCCGTCTGAGACTTATCAACAGCCCCGCTGCGTGCATATCGCAGCGGGGCTGTTTTTTGCTAGAGTTATTCCAATCGCTGGATAAACCATGGAGTGCTCCGTCGGAGATATTCCGTTGGTGGCGATGACACCGAAAGGAATAACTCGATGTGGTCTGCCCTCATGACGCCACTGGTCATCATTGCCGCCGTCCTTCTCATCTCGTCCCGCCGGTCCATCCGTCAACTTAAGGCTGCGAACCATGATGCCTACGGCAGCGGCTTTAGGGCCGGGCATGTCCAAGGCTGGCATGAAGGCGTTGCCGCGGTGTCAGCCCGGCATGCGGCCGGCACCGGGTCCCCGACTTCGCCCGAAAGTGCGGCAAGCCTTGACGGGCTGGCAGTGCAACAGCCCCTCGAAGCGGTCCATCATGTGACGGTGGCCGCGCGCCCCGCTGCTGCGGAGCCGGCTGCCGAGGAGCTTCCCTTGATGGAGTCGCCCGCGGAACGCCTGGCCAGAAAGGACAAACGTGAACGGCAGAACATCAACACCACGCTGTATGTCGCCAGCCTGTTGCTGGTGGCGGCGGGGGCACTCTTTGTGGGCACCAGCCTGCCGGCCGCCCTGCGTTTTGCTGGCGTTTGCCTGATCACGGCTCTCTTCTACGGTGTTGGGCTAGCGCTTCATGCCAAAGCGCCGAGGCTTCGGCCTGCCGCCGTTGCCTTCGCCGGCACCGGGCTGGCGCTGGTGCCCGTCGCTGGCCTGGCGATGTACAACTTTGGCGTGCAGGATGCCGGCCTGGCATGGCTCCTGACGTCGCTGGCTGGAACGCTGGCATATGTGGTTGCCGCCATCCGGCTCGAAAGCCGGGTGCTGGTGTACCTGTCGTTCACCTTCGTAGCCTCGACGGCGTGGTCCGGGGTGTCCGTACTCGGCGCTCCGCTGGTGTGGTACTTCGCGGCCGTGATCGGTTTAGCGGTGGCGTTCACAGTGGTGACGCTGGTCAAGCCCGGGTGGATGGCACCCTTGTTCCTGCGTCCGATCATCATCCTCGACCCATTCCTGGTTCCTGCCGTGGCCTTGGCAACTGTGGTTCTGCCGTTGGGTCTGGAGCGCAGCGACTTCGCCCTGATCATGGCACTCTGTGGAGCGTACTTCGCCACAGCCGCATTGGTGCGCGGCGCCAGCCACCGGCTATTGAAGATGCACGGTGCGCGACTGGCCATGACCGTTGCGGCGTCCGCGTGGGCCTGGCATCTCACAGGTGCTGCCGCCTGGGGACTGTTCACCGCTGCGTCCCTTCTGGCTGTGCAGTCCGTGGCCGTTGCCGCGGCCTCGGTGCCTCTGCAGCGCTGGTCCCCGGCCCGGGGAGGCAAGCAGCACTGGAACGCGGACTCGTTCATCACACTCGGGTCCCAACTGGTCCTGGCGTTCGCCATGCTCGTTCAGGTTCCCGGCAACCTGGAGGACCTGCTGCTCTGGGTAGTCGTGACCGGCGCCGCCGCTGGGATGTACATCGCAGTGAAAGCCGGGGGAGCCGCCGAATGGGCACCGCCGGCAGCACTGGCAACGGGCATGGCGGCCGGGGTGCAGCTGGGCCCCTGGCTGGTCTTCAACCTGCTCGCCGCAGCAACACTTTTCTGGGCTGTGCGCTCGGTTGCTTCCCATTCACCGCTGCTCCCGCACTTCATCCTTGCCGCACGGATAGCCGGGACCCTGGCCGTTCCTGTGCTGACCACCGCACTGATGGACGGGAGCCGCGACGCGCCCGCTGCGGCCTTCTTCTGCCTGTCGCTCGCCCTGGTGGTCCAGCAGCTGGCATCCGCCGCGGCCGAGCGGGCGGGTGCAGCGGCTCTGGTACCCGTCCCAACCCTGGTAGGTTTCACTGCTGCCGGTGCCTTGTGCCTGATCGCTTTGGCCATCACGGACGCCACGGCAGGGAATCTGTTTTCGACCATTGCCCTGGTGGTCCAGACACTGGTTTCACTGGCCGTGGGCGTCCTACTGCTTCCGGTGTCCGCCACGGACGTTCCCTGGCAGCCAACGGTAGCCGAGTGGCTGCCCCTGGCAGTGTCGGCAACAGCCTTCCTGACGGCCAACGCCGGCGTCTCATCAGGCCTGGCCACCGGCCTCCTGTTCCCCCTTTTCCTCTACTTGGCAGCCTCAGGGATGAGGTCTGCCGGCATTGACCGGCGCTGGGCCTACTGGTGGATGGCCAGGGCAGCGGCAACCCTCCTCGTGGCGATGGCATACCGCGAGCTTCAGCAGTCATCCGGACCGGTGGTGTTCGCTGGCGAGGACATCTCACTGGCAAGCGTCCTGATCGCCGCACTGGCGGCCCAGCTCGTGTTCCCGCTTGTCGCCGCAACGCGCCGTCGCGCCCCCGATGCGGTGGTTGCCGACGTCGCACTGGTCCTCGTGTTGCAGACCGTCATCCTTGCCCTGGCCCGGATCCTGCAGCCCGGGGCGGCTGCCGGAAACACGGGGGACTGGCAACAAACCCTGGCCTTGGCCGTTATGGCACTCAGCGCTGCTGCGTCCGGTTATGTGTTCCGGGAACTGCCTGCCGCGGCGGCCTTCGCGCCGTCTGTGCTGGCAGTCCTGCTCGTCTGCAGCGGCGGCCGTTGGGCCGACGTCGAGCTTGTGCTGGGGATCTTCGCTGTTTACAGCGCGGTCATGGTTGCCGCAGCGGAACCGAGGCAGGCGAAGGGGGCATACTTTGCCTTCGCCCGCATTCTCACGGCGGCGCTAGCGATTGTCTTCACGTACGACGTCACCGCCTCCGGCACGGCCGTATCACTGAGTTTCGCTGGCGTCCTTGCCTTCCAGCACGTGGTCCGTTGGGTCATGCGGCACCGGCTGGAGCAGGTTCCCTTCCAGGAAGCGGCCGTGTGGTTGACCCTGGGGGCGCAGGCACTGCTTCCCGTGGCCTACATACTCCAAGGCGCCGGGGTGTCCGCCATCCAGGATGCCGAGGGCGGGCGGGGCGTTGTCCTCGCCGAGCTGGTGTTGTTGCTTCTGAGTGCGGTCGCGGCCCACCGGCTGTTCGGCGCACGCGGCGCCCTCTACCTTGGTGTTTACGGGGGCGTGTTCGGCGTCGTGGCGGCGGGACCGGCGCTGAAGTTCGGGGCCGGAACCCTCCTGGAGGCTCCGCTGCTGAGCTGGGACGGAGTCCCCCTGACGCTGCTCGCGGCGTCACTGGCATTCAGCGCCTGGGAGATCGGCCGACGATTGCGGCGCGCCGAGCGGCAAGGCGCAGATCCGGTGGCCCGCTGGTTCTGGCTGGCAGGGGCGGCCGTTCCTGTCACAACGGCTCTGCTGACCGCCGGTCCGGCGGCGGAATGGATTATCGGCGCTGCCCTCCTGGTTTTGGCCGTTACCGGATTCACGTCCTCGCACACGGAACGCGCACCGCTCCTCTACCTGCCGGCCGCGGCGCTTGTGCTGGCAGGCGCCACGTTGATTGCCGGCACCCTGTTCCCCGGCGTGCAGGGGGTGTGGGCGGCTTATCTCCCGTGGCTTGCGGGTTGCGGGCCGGCAGCGCTGGTCCTCTACGGGGCCAGCTTCGCGTTCAGGAAACAAGATGGAGTGCGGCGGCGGGCATTGGTCAGCGCCGGGGCGCTTGGGCTGGCAGCGGCTGCCCTAGCCGGCTTCAAGAGCGATGCGACCTCTCTCATGGCGGCCCTGCTGGTTGCCGTGACCGTGGCTGCGATCGTGCGGGAAGTTCCGGACGGGATGCGGAGAGTGGCCTCTGAAATCGGCGCATTCGTGGTGACCGTTGCAGTGCAGCGTGCAGTGCTCGTCACGGATGGCCACCTGCAGGCCCCGTTCTGGGCCGTGCAGTGGTACGTCGGACTGGCCGCAGGATTGGCGGCGCTTCGCTTCGCAGCCGGATCCAGGACGGCGGGACGCACCCTGTTGGCTTCCGGCGCCACGCTGCTTGGGCTCAGCGGTCTGGGCATACTGTGGAGCGGGTCGGGGAGTCAGCAACTGTGGGTTTTGGCCTTGCACGCTGCACTGCTGTTGTCCGGGCTGCTCATGGCGGAGCGGATGTTCGTCTGGTGGGGTGCGGCCGGAGTGTCCCTGTGCCTGGTGTGGGCCCTTCGGTCCTACACCTTCGTTCTCCTGGCGCTGATCGCCGTCGGACTGATCGCCTTCGCACTGTGGAAGCTGGCACGGGCCGAGCCCGTGGAGCCTGCCCATGAATCGCCGCTGCCGGAAGGGCCGCCGGCTCCCGACCGGCGGCAGGAAATTTCCTAGCAAAGCCTTGGTAGGGTTGCTGACAACGAAAGGACAGCATCATGGAATGGTTAATCTTCCTTCTGGTCGCCGCGGCAGTCGTTGCCGGCGTGTTTTGGGCGAAGAAGCACTTCCGCCAGGAAATCGAGCGGGCAAAGCGCATCAACCGGGCCAACAAGAACAAGTAGGCCCTAAATCAGGCCTTTCGTGCCCTGCTGAGAGCCTGGAACCAGTAGAAGGATTCCTTCGGCGTCCGCTCCAGCGTGTCAAAGTCCACGTGGACCAGCCCGAAGCGCTGCGAGTAGCCGGCGGCCCACTCAAAGTTGTCCAGCAGGGTCCACACGTAGTAGCCCAGAAGTTTTACGTCCTCGGCGAGGCCGCCGGGTGACGTGGCGGCCAGTGCATGGTTCAGGTGGCCCGCCAGGTAGTCGATCCGGTTGGTGTCCGGAATGGGACCGGACACGTGTTCCGGTTCCGGGAAACTTGCGCCGCTCTCGGTGATGTACAGCGGCGGCAGTGCGTCGCCGTACCGGTCCTTCATCTCGCGCAGCAGCACCCCGATGTGGTCAGGGGCCACGGGCCAGCCGAAGCCGGTCAGGTCATACTCGGGGAACGCCGCCAAATGGAAGGGCACCCGGGCCATGGCTTCGGCCGTGCCGGCAGGGCTGTCGGCCGGCCCCCGCCCCGTGGCGACCTTGACCGGGTAGTAGTAGTTGAGGCCGTAGAAGTCGATGGGTTGGTGGATGTTCCGGAGGTCGGCATCCTTGGCCCCGGACAGGATCCGGAACCATGGCCTGGCGAGCAGCGGCGGCTTCGGATACTTGCCGAGCAGGATGGGGTCCGCATACACCCGGTTCAGCATCAGGTCGAAAACCTTGGCCAAAAGCCTGTCGGTGAGTTTGCCTGAAGCAGGGCGCACGGGGGAGTGCAGGTTGGTCACCCCGACAGTACCGACCACACCGGCTGCGCGCAGGGCCTGCACGGCAAGTCCGTGGCCCAGCAACTGGTGGTGCACCGCCGGCAGCGCATCAAAGAGCAGGTCATGGCCGGGAGCATGCACACCCAGGGCGTAACCGTTGAGCGTCACCGACACCGGTTCGTTCAGCGTGACCCATTGCGCCACGCGATCCCCGTAGCGTTCACCGGCCACGGCACTGTATTCGGCGAAGCGTTCCGCGGTTGTGCGGTTCAGCCAGCCGCCACTGTGCTCGAGCGGCAGGGGAGTGTCCCAGTGGTACAGCGTGGCCATCGGTGAGATGCCGGCGTCAAGCAGTTGATCGATCAGCCGGTCATAGAAGTCCAGGCCCTGGCTGTTGAAGGGGCCGCGGCCGTCCGGCTGGATTCGGGGCCAGGAAATGGAGAAACGGTACGAGTCAACGCCCAGGTCGCGCATCAGGGCAACGTCTTCGCCGGAGCGGTTGTAGTGGTCGCAGGCGACAGCAGGGGAATGGCCGTCCATGATGCTGCCCGGTTTCTCGGCGAAGGCGTCCCAGCCGGAGGGTCCGCGGCCGTCCGCCTTGAGGGATCCTTCGATTTGGAACGCGGCGGCGGCCACACCCAGGATGAAATCCGGGTCCAGCCGCTCGGCCAGGCTCTGCAACGCCGCAGAGTTCTGCACAGTCATGCCCCTATCATCCATTCGACCGTTGCTGAAGGCAATGACCCGGGAAGCCGGCGGCCGCACGCTGCCCTGGATGGCGTGATTCGCTTCTGCCCGCAAAATCCGGCATACTAGATGAGTTGTTCAAGCGCTCCTTCGCGTCCCGATCCGGATAATGCCGGGTGTCAGGGTCCAAGTAGGAGCCCAAACATAACTCACTCCCCACGGAACTGCGGACGAGTACGCGTGCACAGCGCGACACGCCCGACCGCGGGGGTCGGTTACGCCGGCAGGTTGAGGAACCCGGATTCTTCCGGATTCAGCTTGTGCGGCGGGTGGTAGTTAAGACTTCAAATGCTTCGGCAGCCACACAACGCGTAAGTAAACAGGGCAGCCCCAAACAGGGGAAGCACAGACTGAAAGAGAGTCAGGCGACATGGCGGGACAAAAAATCCGCATCCGGCTGAAGTCATATGACCACGAGGTCATTGACGTTTCAGCACGGAAGATCGTTGAGACGGTCACGCGCGCAGGCGCAACGGTAGTTGGCCCCGTGCCCCTGCCGACGGAGAAGAACGTGTACTGCGTTATCCGCTCTCCGCACAAGTACAAGGACAGCCGCGAGCACTTTGAAATGCGCACGCACAAGCGTCTGATCGACATCATCGACCCCACGCCGAAGGCTGTTGACTCGCTTATGCGTCTCGACCTGCCCGCCGACGTGAACATCGAAATCAAGCTGTAGGGAGGTGCTGAGAGACTATGACCGCAACCCGTAACGTAAAGGGCCTGCTGGGCACGAAGCTCGGCATGACCCAGGTCTGGGACGAGAACAACAAGCTCATCCCCGTCACTGTTGTCCAGGCTGACTCAAACGTCATCACCCAGCTGCGTAACGCAGACGTTGATGGCTACGTCGCCGTTCAGATCGGCTACGGCCAGATCGATCCCCGCAAGGTCACCAAGCCGCTGGCTGGTCACTTTGAAAAGGCAGGCGTCACGCCTCGCCGCCACGTTGTCGAACTTCGTACCGCAGATGCTGCTGAGTACGAGCTGGGCCAGGAGCTCTCTGTTGAGGTCTTCGAAGCCGGACAGAAGATCGACGTCGTTGGCACCACCAAGGGTAAGGGCTTCGCCGGTGTTATGAAGCGTCACGGCTTCCACGGCGTTGGAGCTTCCCACGGTGCACACAAGAACCACCGTAAGCCCGGTTCAATCGGTGGCGCATCCACCCCGAGCCGCGTCTTCAAGGGCATGAAAATGGCCGGCCGTATGGGCGCCGTTCGTCACACCACGCTGAACCTCACGGTTCACGCAGTTGACGTCGAGAAGTCGCTGCTCCTCATCAAGGGCGCCGTTCCCGGTGCCCGCGGCCAGGTCGTCCTCGTACGCACCGCCGTGAAGGGAGCCTAGTTCAATGACTAGCACTGTCAAGGTTGACCTGCCTGCAGAGATCTTCGACGTACAGACCAACGTGCCGCTGCTGCACCAGGTCGTCGTTGCACAGCTCGCTGCTGCTCGCCAGGGTACCCACAAGACCAAGACCCGCGCTGAAGTTTCCGGTGCAGGCCGTAAGCCGTTCAAGCAGAAGGGCACCGGCCGCGCCCGTCAGGGTTCAATCCGTGCTCCTCACATGACCGGTGGTGGCGTTGTCCACGGCCCGACCCCGCGTGACTACAGCCAGCGGACCCCCAAGAAGATGATTGCTGCTGCACTGCGCGGCGCATTGTCTGACCGCGCCCGTAACGGCCGCATCCACGTTGTCGCTGAACTGGTAACCGGCACCAAGCCGTCCTCCAGCGCCGCACTGGCAACGCTGCGCGGCGTGTCCGAGCGCAAGAACCTGCTCGTTGTCATCGAGCGCGCCAACGATGTTGCTGCACTGTCCGTGCGCAACCTCGCAGATGTTCACGTTCTGTACGCAGACCAGCTGAACACCTACGACGTGCTCGTCTCTGACGACGTAGTCTTCACCAAGGCTGCCTACGAGGCATTCGTTGCCGCCAAGGCAAAGAACGAGGAGGATGCCAAGTGAGTGCAGCCACCATCAAGGACCCGCGCGACGTCGTGCTTGCACCCGTCGTATCGGAAAAGAGCTACGGCCTGATCGATGAGGGAAAGTACACCTTCCTGGTGGACCCCCGCTCGAACAAGACCGAGATCAAGCTGGCCGTGGAGAAGATTTTCTCCGTCAAGGTCGAATCGATCAACACCATCAACCGTGCCGGTAAGCGCAAGCGCACCAAATTCGGCTGGGGTACCCGCAAGAACACCAAGCGTGCAATTGTGAGCCTCAAAGAAGGCACAATCGACATCTTCGGCGGTCCGCTCTCGTAGCGGAGACCACTTTAACGAGGAAATAAATTATGGGAATCCGTAAATATAAGCCGACTACCCCGGGCCGTCGCGGCTCGAGCGTAGCGGACTTCACTGAAATCACGCGGTCGACGCCGGAAAAGTCGTTGGTACGTCCCCTCCCGAAAAAGGGTGGCCGTAACAACACCGGTAAGATCACGACCCGTCACAAGGGTGGTGGCCACAAGCGCCAGTACCGTCTGATCGACTTCCGTCGCCACGACAAAGACGGCGTCAACGCCCGCGTTGCCGAAATCGAGTACGATCCGAACCGCACGGCTCGCATCGCCCTCCTGCACTACGTTGATGGCACCAAGCGTTACATCATCGCCCCGAACAAGCTGTCCCAGGGTGACGTAGTTGAAGCAGGTGCCAGTGCTGACATCAAGCCCGGCAACAACCTGCCGCTGCTCAACATCCCGGTCGGTACCGTAATCCACGCAGTTGAACTGCGTCCGGGTGGCGGCGCCAAGATGGGCCGCTCCGCCGGCGCATCGATCCAGCTCGTTGCAAAGGAAGGCCGCTTCGCCCAGCTGCGTCTGCCTTCCGGCGAAATCCGCAACGTTGACGTGCGCTGCCGCGCAACGATCGGCGAGGTCGGCAACGCCGAGCAGTCGAACATCAACTGGGGCAAGGCCGGCCGCATGCGCTGGAAGGGCGTTCGCCCGACCGTCCGTGGTGTCGCGATGAACCCGGTTGACCACCCGCATGGTGGTGGCGAGGGTAAGACGTCCGGTGGACGTCACCCCGTCAACCCGAACGGTAAGCGCGAAGGCCGCACCCGCCGTCCCAACAAAGAGAGCGACAAGCTTATTGTTCGTCGCCGTCGTACTGGCAAGAACAAGCGATAGGAGCCTGGACACATGCCACGCAGCCTGAAAAAAGGTCCTTTCGTTGACCAGCACCTCTTTGTAAAGGTGGACAGGGAAAACGAAAAGGGCACCAAGAACGTCATCAAGACCTGGTCCCGCCGTTCGATGATCATCCCCGACATGCTCGGGCACACGATCGCCGTTCACGACGGACGCAAGCACATTCCGGTGTTTGTCACCGAGTCGATGGTCGGGCACAAGCTCGGCGAATTCGCTCCCACGCGGACATTCCGCGGCCATGTCAAGGACGACCGTAAGGGCAAGCGCCGCTAGGCGCCTGCACTTACGTCAAAGACGAGAGAAGGAAAGCAATGGAAGCCAAGGCAATTGCGCGTCACATCCGCGTAACGCCTATGAAGGCCCGGCGCGTCGTCAACCTTGTTCGTGGTAAGCAAGCGAACGAGGCTCTGGCAATTCTGAAGTTTGCCCCCCAGGCAGCTTCTGAGCCGGTATTCAAGGTAGTTCAGTCGGCAATCTCCAACGCCCGGGTCCTCGCGGACCGCGACGGCGTGGCGTTTGACGAAGGTGACCTCATCATCAGCGAAGCGTTTGTTGATGAAGGCCCGACCATGAAGCGGTTCCAGCCGCGTGCCCAGGGTCGTGCATTTCAGATCAAGAAGCGCACGAGCCACATCACCGTGGTAGTCGCTACCCCGGAGAAAGAGGAGGCTCGCTAAGTGGGACAGAAAGTTAACCCGCACGGGTTCCGACTCGGCATCACCACCGATCACGTATCGCACTGGTTTGCTGACAGCACCAAGGCCGGCCAGCGGTACAAGGACTTCGTTCGCGAAGACATCCGTATCCGCCAGCTCATGTCCACGGGCATGGAGCGCGCCGGTATCGCCAAGGTCGAAATCGAGCGCACCCGCGACCGTGTCCGTGTGGATATCCACACGGCACGTCCGGGCATCGTCATCGGCCGCCGCGGTGCTGAAGCAGACCGCATCCGCGGCGAGCTCGAAAAGCTCACCGGCAAGCAGGTTCAGCTGAACATCCTCGAGGTCAAGAACCCCGAGATGGAAGCACAGCTTGTTGCCCAGGGCGTTGCAGAGCAGCTGACTTCCCGCGTGGCCTTCCGCCGTGCAATGAAGAAGGCAATGCAGTCCGCACAGCGCGCCGGTGCCAAGGGCATCCGTATCGCTTGCTCCGGTCGACTGGGTGGCGCTGAAATGTCCCGCTCGGAGTTCTACCGCGAAGGCCGTGTGCCCCTGCACACCCTCCGCGCGAACATCGACTACGGCTTCTACGAAGCCAAGACCACCTTCGGCCGCATCGGCGTGAAGGTCTGGATCTACAAGGGTGACGTCACCTCCAAGGAACTGGCTCAGCAGGCAGCTGCTGCTCCGTCCCGCGGCCGTGGTGCCAGCGATCGTCCGGGCCGCCCGGGTGGCGCTGACCGTGGTGACCGCCGTCGTCGTACGGAGCGTCCGGCAGCCGAGGCAGCACCTGCTGCCGAAGCTCCGGCAGCTGAGGCAGCACCTGCTGCTGCAGAAGGAGGACAGGCTTAAATGCTTATCCCACGTCGAGTCAAGCACCGTAAGCAGCACCACCCGGGTCGTTCCGGCGCTGCTACGGGCGGCACCAAGGTCTCCTTCGGTGAGTGGGGTATCCAGGCTCTGAGCCCGGCATACGTCACCAACCGTCAGATCGAGTCTGCCCGTATCGCGATGACCCGCCACATCAAGCGTGGCGGCAAGGTCTGGATCAACATTTACCCGGACCGTCCGCTGACGAAGAAGCCTGCTGAAACCCGCATGGGTTCCGGTAAGGGTTCTCCGGAATGGTGGGTCTCAAACGTCAAGCCGGGCCGGGTTCTCTTCGAACTCTCCGGTGTCAGTGAAGAGGTAGCTCGCGAGGCCCTGCGCCTGGCAATCCACAAGCTGCCGTTGAAGGCACGCATTGTGCGTCGCGAAGGTGGTGAGTAGAAATGGCAGTAGGATCCAAGGAACTTGCATCCGCACAGCTGGACGGTTTCGACAACGAGCGTCTCGTTGAAGAACTCCGCAAGGCCAAGGAAGAGCTGTTCAACCTGCGTTTCCAGTCCGCCACCGGTCAGCTGGAGAACCACGGTCGTCTGCGCGCGGTAAAGAAGGACATCGCCCGCATCTACACCGTTCTCCGTGAGCGCGAGCTGGGCATTCGTGCCGAGGTTGCCGCACCGGTTGTGGAAGCCAAGGAAGAAAAGAAGTCCAAGAAGGCTGCAACCAAGAAGGCTGACAAGGCTGAAACGGTTGAGACCGAGGAGGACGCCAAGTGAGTGAAAAGGACGAGAACGTGACGGAAACTGTTTCCGACGCAGCCAAGGCTGACGAGCGCGGTTACCGTAAGACGAAGCGCGGCTACGTCGTCTCGGACAAGATGGAAAAGACCATCGTTGTCCAGGTCGAAGACCGCGTGAAGCACGCCCTCTACGGCAAGGTCATCCGCCGCAACGCCAAGATCAAGGCACACGACGAAGAGAACAGCGCCGGCATCGGCGACCTCGTGCTCCTCGCCGAGACCCGCCCGCTCTCCGCTACCAAGCGGTGGCGTCTGGTCGAGATCCTCGAGAAGGCCAAGTAACACCTGCAGAAATGCAAGAAACCCCCGTTCCCCCTTGTGGGAGCGGGGGTTTCGCCGTCTGCGGGCGGGTGCGGGTCCGTGCCAGCGTCACGCGGAGCATCCTTTTGGTGACCGTCCGACGGCGGCGGGCCAGATTTCCGGGGGAGTGGGGCCTCGGGCGGGCCAACAGTCTGCCGTGCGTGACGCCGTCGTCCGTTATTGCCGCGGTGCGCCAAAAGAGGGCCGGGTCTGCCTGCGCCGGCACCTCGGCTGTGATATGGGGATTCGCCCAAAACGTGCTAAGATTTTGAGTTTGTATGGCGCCGTTCGTGCGCCGTCATCAACCTCGTAAACAATCGTGCCACGGCATAGTGCCCCCTTGCGCCCCGATCCGTCGGAATCGCCTGGGAAGCAAATGTTTTTGGCACGGGAGTTTAGGCCTGGTCTGGCAAAATCCAGGCAGGTCAAGAGACACCCCGATCAACCGTTCCGCAAGGCTCATTCCGTAGGAAGATTTTCGGTCTGAGAACCAGCGCGACGCAAGGAGTAAATAGTGATTCAGCAGGAGTCGCGACTCAAGGTCGCCGACAACACGGGTGCTAAGGAAATCCTTACCATTCGCGTTCTCGGTGGATCTGGCCGTCGCTACGCAGGCATTGGCGACGTCATCGTCGCTACCGTCAAGGACGCAATTCCGGGCGGCAACGTAAAGAAGGGCGATGTCGTCAAGGCTGTCATCGTCCGTACCAAGAAGGAACGCCGCCGTGCGGATGGTTCCTACATCAAGTTTGACGAGAACGCAGCTGTGATCCTGAAGAACGACGGTGACCCCCGCGGTACCCGTATCTTCGGACCGGTTGGTCGTGAACTTCGTGACAAGAAGTTCATGAAGATCGTTTCTCTGGCTCCGGAGGTGCTCTAGTCCATGGCTAAGATCAAGAAGGGTGACCTCGTTCAGGTCATCACTGGCGCCAAGGCTGAGCGCGGCGGCGACAAGGGCAAGCAGGGCAAGGTTCTGCGCGTATTCCCCGAGACCAACCGCGTGTTGGTTGAAGGCATTAACCGCGTAACCAAGCACACCAAGGTCGGTCAGTCGCAGCGCGGCACCAAGACCGGTGGCATCGAGGTCGTTGAGGCTTCCATCCACATCTCCAACGTGGCCCTGGTTGACCCCTCCACCAAGAAGCCCACCCGCGTCGGTTTCCGTACCGAGACCGTTGAGCGCAACGGCAAGCAGCGTGAAGTGCGCGTACGCGTGGCCAAGAGCTCCGGGAAGGACATCTAATGACTGAGACTCTCGAGACTCCGGCAAGCAAGATCGTTCCTCGTCTGAAGACCAAGTACGCGGATTCCATCAAGAGCACGCTCATCGAGGAATTCAAGTACGAGAACGTCAACCAGGTTCCCCGTCTGGTCAAGGTCGTTGTGAACATGGGTGTTGGAGATGCCGCCAAGGACTCCAAGCTGATCGACGGCGCTGTCCGTGATCTCACCCTGATCACCGGTCAGAAGCCGCAGGTAACCAAGGCCCGTAAGTCGATCGCACAGTTCAAGCTGCGCGAAGGCATGCCCATCGGTGCACACGCAACTCTGCGTGGAGACCGCATGTGGGAATTCCTGGACCGTCTGGTAACGCTGGCACTGCCGCGTATCCGTGACTTCCGGGGCCTCAGCGGCAAGCAGTTTGATGGCAACGGCAACTACACCTTCGGTCTGACCGAGCAGGTTATGTTCCACGAGATCGACCAGGATTCCATCGACCGCGTTCGCGGTATGGACATCACCGTCGTGACCACTGCCAAGACCGACGACGAAGGCCGCGCGCTGCTCAAGGCGCTTGGTTTCCCGTTCAAGACCGAAGCTTAATCTAGCTACATAGAAGGTCCGGCCTTGCCGCGTCCCCACGGGGATGGCAGGGCGGAAACCGTTATGAGGAAGGGCAAGAGCCCAACATGACCATGACAGATCCCGTCGCAGACATGCTTACGCGTCTGCGCAACGCAAACTCGGCATACCACGACACCGTGACTATGCCGTACAGCAAGCTCAAGGCACGCGTTGCCGACATCCTGAAGGCTGAAGGTTACATCGCCTCCTGGAAAGAAGAAGACGCTGAGGTTGGCAAGAAGCTGACCCTCGAGCTCAAGTTCGGTCCGAACCGCGAGCGTTCAATCGCTGGCGTTCGTCGTATTTCCAAGCCGGGACTCCGCGTTTACGCGAAGTCCACCAACCTGCCGCACGTGCTCGGTGGCCTGGGTGTCGCAATCCTGTCCACCTCTTCCGGCCTCTTGACTGACAAGCAGGCCGGCAAGAAGGGCGTGGGCGGCGAAGTCCTCGCTTACGTCTGGTAACGGGAAAGGAAGAGAATAATGTCACGTATTGGACGTCTCCCCATCACCGTTCCTGCCGGCGTTGAGGTCAAGGTTGACGGCTCTGTCGTCAGCGTCAAGGGTTCCAAAGGCGAGCTGAGCCACACTGTGGCCAGCCCGATCGAGGTCACCCTGGAAGATGGCACCCTGACTGTCGCCCGCCCGAACGACGAGCGCGCTTCGCGTTCGCTGCACGGCCTGACCCGCACCCTGATCGCCAACATGATCCAGGGTGTCACCGCAGGCTACGAGAAGAAGCTTGAGATTGTCGGTACCGGTTACCGCGTCCAGGCCAAGGGTTCTGACCTGGAGTTCGCTCTGGGCTACAGCCACCCGGTCAACGTCTCGGCACCGAACGGCATCACCTTTGCAGTAGAGACCCCGACCAAGCTCTCTGTTTCAGGTATCTCCAAGCAGCAGGTCGGCGAGGTTGCTGCCAACATTCGCAAGCTGCGGAAGCCGGACCCCTATAAGGGCAAGGGCATCCGCTACGCCGGCGAAGTCATCCGCCGCAAGGTCGGAAAGGCTGGTAAGTAACCATGGCCATCTCAATTAACAAGAAGCGTACGAACAAGAGCAAGTCTGCCCAGCGCAGCCGCCGCCAGCTTCGTATCCGCAAGCGCATCTCCGGTACGGCTGTACGTCCGCGTCTGGTCGTCAACCGTTCCGCACGCCACGTATTCGTCCAGGTTGTCGATGACAGCAAGGGCCTGACCGTAGCGAGCGCGTCCACTCTGGAAGCCGACCTTCGTGCATTCGACGGTGACAAGACCGCCAAGGCCAAGCGCGTGGGCGAGCTCGTCGCCGAGCGTGCCAAGGCTGCCGGTATCGAAGCAGTTGTCTTCGACCGCGGCGGTAACAAGTACCACGGCCGGATCGCCGCCGTCGCTGACGGCGCACGTGAAGGTGGGCTGTCACTGTGACCGAAAATAACGAAAAGGACATTCAGGTGACTGAAGCTGTAGCTGCTCCGGCAACTGAGACCGCTGCGCCTGCTACCACCGACGACCGCCGTGGTGGCGCTCGTCGTGGCGAGCGTGGCGACCGCGGCCAGGGCCGTGGCGACCGTGGTGGCCGTGGTGGCCGCGATGGTGGCCGCGAAGCCGAAAAGAGCCAGTTCGTAGAGCGCGTTGTAACCATCAACCGCGTTTCCAAGGTCGTCAAGGGTGGTCGTCGCTTCAGCTTCACCGCACTCGTCGTCGTCGGTGACGGCAACGGTATGGTCGGCGTCGGCTACGGCAAGGCCAAGGAAGTTCCCGCCGCCATCGCGAAGGGCGTTGAAGAGGCCAAGAAGTCCTTCTTCCGCGTTCCCCGCATCGGCAGCACCATCCCGCACCGCGTTCAGGGTGAAGCCGCTGCAGGCGTCGTTATGCTGCGTCCGGCTTCCGCCGGTACCGGTGTTATCGCCGGTGGCCCGGTCCGTGCAGTACTGGAGTGCGTGGGCATCCACGACATCCTCTCCAAGTCGCTCGGTTCCTCCAACGCCATCAACATCGTTCACGCGACCGTTGATGCACTGAAGCGCCTCGAAGAGCCGGCAGCAGTGGCAGCACGCCGCGGCCTCCCGCTCGACGAGATCGCTCCGGCCGCAATGGTGAAGGCACTCATGAACCAGAAGGCAGGTGTCTGAGTCGTGGCTAAGAACCTGATTCCCTCCGACACTCAGTTGGAGATCACTCAGATCAAGTCCGCCATTGGCGGCAAGCAGAACCAGCGCGACACCCTTCGGTCCCTCGGCCTGAAGCGGATCGGACACACCGTTGTCCGCACCGCCGACGCCGTGACCGTCGGAATGCTCAACACGGTTCCGCACCTGGTAAAGGTAGAGGAGGCGAAGTAAATGGCAGAGAAGAACACCGCCGAAAAGGCACAGGGCGCCGCTGCTGAGAAGCAGAACGCACTGAAGGTTCACCACCTGCGTCCCGCCCCGGGTGCCAAGACCGCCAAGACCCGTGTTGGTCGTGGTGAAGGTTCCAAGGGTAAGACCGCTGGTCGCGGTACCAAGGGTACGAAGGCCCGCTACCAGATCAAGGCTGGCTTTGCCGGCGGCCAGCTACCGCTGCACATGCGCCTGCCGAAGCTGCGCGGCTTCAAGAACCCGTTCCGGGTCGAGTTCCAGGTTGTAAACCTGGACAAGCTCAACGAGCTGTTCCCGGAAGGTGGCGCAGTCACCGTGGAGAACCTGGTCGAAAAGGGTGCGGTTCGCAAGAACCAGCCCGTCAAGGTGCTGGGCACCGGCGACATCACCGTCAAGGTTGACGTCACCGCCCACGCATTCTCGGCCAGCGCCGCAGAAAAGATTGCAGCAGCAGGCGGAAGCACCACCGCCCTCTAATAAGAGGCGGCGGAGCATACGCTCGTTGTAGGAACTCCCGGTACCCGGGGCTTCGGCCCTGCGTACCGGGAGTTTTTTCTCATTTGGACCCTCACCGATTGTTCGCACGGCGCATCAACCCGTTAGACTCGGTTGTTGGGTTTATTGACCTATCTCACACGACTTTATTTACTCATCAGGAGGACGCTTGCTTAGCGCATTTGGCCGGGCCTTTCGCACGCCTGATCTGCGACGCAAGTTGTTGTTCACGCTGGGAATCATCACAATCTTCCGCTTGGGTGCCTTCATCCCCTCGCCTGGTGTGAACTACCAGAATGTCCAGCAATGCTTGCAGAGCGGTCAGACCTCGGGCGGGATCTACCAGCTCGTCAATCTGTTTAGCGGCGGTGCGTTGCTACAGGTGTCCATCTTCGCCCTGGGCATCATGCCGTACATCACGGCGAGCATCATCGTCCAGCTGTTGCGCGTGGTCATTCCCCGCTTCCAGGAGCTGTACGAAGAGGGCGCCTCGGGGCAATCCAAGCTGACGCAGTACACGCGTTACCTGACCATCGCATTGGGCCTGCTGAACGCCACGACGCTGGTGTCGCTGGCTCGTTCCGGCCAGTTGCTGCCCAACTGCCAGTTGGACATCATCCCCGATGCGAGCGTCATCACCACGATCCTGATCATCATCACCTTGACGGCCGGCACCGGCCTGATCATGTGGATGGGCGAGCTCGTCACCGAGAAGGGTGTGGGCAACGGCATGTCGCTGCTCATCTTTACCTCGATCGCTGCCAGCTTCCCGACCTCCCTGGGCGCCATCTGGACCTCGCAGGGTCCCGGCACCTTCTTCATGGTCCTGGCCATCGGCCTGCTCACCGTGGCCCTTGTGGTCTTCGTGGAGCAGTCCCAGCGCCGCATTCCGGTGCAGTACGCCAAGCGCATGATCGGCCGGCGCACTGTGGGCGGCACCAGCACGTACATCCCCATCAAGGTGAACATGGCCGGCGTCGTGCCCGTCATCTTTGCCTCCTCGATGCTGTACCTGCCGGGCCTGATCTCACAGTTCAACCAGCCCAAGCAGGGCGAACAGATGGCACCGTGGGTTGAGTGGATCAACAACAACCTCACCCGTGGCGACCACCCCATCTACATGGCACTTTATTTCGCCATGATTGTTTTCTTCACCTACTTCTATGTCGCAATCACTTTCAATCCTGAAGAGGTTTCCGACAACATGAAGAAGTACGGCGGCTTCATCCCGGGTATCCGGGCCGGTAAGCCGACGGCGGACTATCTGCAGTACGTCCTTTCCAGGATCACCCTGCCCGGCGCCCTCTACCTGGGCTTCGTGGCATTGATCCCGCTGGTCGCCCTGGTCCTGATCAACGCCAACCAGAACTTCCCGTTCGGTGGAACCTCGATCCTGATCATGGTGGGCGTGGGCCTGGAAACGGTCAAGCAGATTGACGCGCAGCTACAACAACGTCACTACGAAGGGCTTTTGCGATGACGAGAATGCTGATTATTGGACCCCCGGGTTCAGGCAAGGGAACGCAGGCGGATCGGATCTCCGAGCGCCTCGGCGTCGTTGCGATCTCCACCGGCGATATCTTCCGCGCCAACGTTAAGGGTGAGACGCCGCTGGGCGTCGAGGCCAAGAAGTACATGGATGCCGGCGATTTCGTGCCGGACAGCGTCACCAACAAGATGGTGCGCGACCGCCTGAGCGAGGACGACGTCGAAAACGGCTTCCTCCTGGACGGTTACCCGCGCACCACCGCACAGGTGGACTACCTCGATGAGATCCTCGCCAACGGTGAGCAGAAGCTGGACGTCGTCCTGCAGCTGACCGCCGATGACGAGGAACTGGTTACGCGCCTCCTGGGCCGTGCCAAGGAGACCGGGCGCAGCGACGACAATGAAGCCGTCATCCGCCACCGTCTGGACCTCTACCACGAGCAGACTGAAGCCGTTGTGGCCAAGTATGCCGAGCGCGGCATCCTGACCCAGGTTGACGGCATCGGCGGCATCGACGAGGTCACCGACCGCGTCATGCAGGCCATCAAGGCAGCACAGGCAGCCTGATCCAGGATTTGCCGGATTCCTGCGTCTGACTGCAGACCCGGCTCGCCTCCAGTGCCTTGAAGGGCGCGTCCCGTACCATCGAGTACGGGACGCGCCCTTCCTTGTTTGGAAGGGTGATGGGGGCGGCGCTGCGGGACATTGACGCCGTCAAGCACCCGGGACCGGAGCCGGATGTCACCGGACGCATTGTCTGTGGGGAGATACTGCATGAACCAGACCCTTCCGGGGGCGGCGAGGATCGCCGGCCTCGAAGTCTATGTGCCGCCAGGACGGCTTGGCACCGCGCAGCTGGAGCAGCAGCTCGCTGCCGCCAGTCCAGGTTTCCGCGTCCCGAAGGGCCTGATCGGCAGGCTCACCGGGATCCGCAGCCGGTCCGTCATGGCGGCGAACGAGCAGGCCTCCGACCTTGCGGCAGTAGCCGCCGCGAAACTGCTGGCGGACCGCGGACTCCAGCCCGCCGACGTCGACCTCCTCCTTTTTGCCTCCGCCAGCCAGGACATGGTGGAACCGGCCACCGGGCACATGGTGGCCGCAAAGCTTGGCATGGGCTGCCCGGTGATGGACATCAAGAACGCCTGCAACAGCCTCCTCAACGGCCTGGAAGTAGCCGACGCGCTGATCGGCTCGGGACGCTACCAGCGCGTTCTCCTGGTCAGCGGGGAGTCGCCCTCCAGGGCGGTGCGGTGGTCCGTCCCGGACCAGGAGACGTTCGCCGCGGCCTTCCCTGGCTACACCATGAGCGACGCCGGGTGTGCGCTGCTGCTGGAACCGGCAGACCCCGACGACGACGCCGGGGCCCGGGTGCTGGGCATGGGGTTCACCGCGAAGAGCAGCCACTGGGCTGTGGGAACCCTCGCCACCGGCGGCTCCGTTGCCCCGCGGGACCTCGAGGCGACGTATTTCAACATGGACGGCGAAAAGCTCAAGGACGCCTTCCTTGACCTCGGGCGGGGAATCCTCGACGAGACCCTGGAGCGGGTGGGCCTGGCATGGGCCGACTTCGCAGTGGTGTGCGTCCACCAGGTGAGTGCGCCGTACCGGGACATCTTCGCCCGCGGCGCCGGGGTGCCGCAGGACAAGCTCGTCAGGACCGTGGAGGAGTACGGCAACATGGCCTCGGTCAGCCTGCCCCTGCAGCTGAAGGTGGCACAGGACCTTGGCCGCTGCGGACCCGGCGACCTGGTGGCACTGGTGGGTCTGGCCGGCGGCGTGAGCCTGGGCATCGCCGTGGTGCGGCTGTGACGGCCCCGGGCGGCGAACCGACTGCCCCGGGCGGCCAACCGCCGGTGCGGGCGCTGTGTGTCGCGATGCCGGCGCTCAACGAAGAGAAGCTGATCGGCCAGTCACTGCAGGCGCTTGCCGGCCAGCGGCACAAAGACTTCACGCTCGTGGTAGTGGACAACGGGTCCACTGATGCCACCAGGTCAATCGTCGCCGACTTTGCCAGGCTTCACCCGGCCATGGATATCCGTCTGCTCCGCGAGCCGCAGAAGGGCACCGGAGCCGCCGCGGACACAGGCATGCGCTTCGGCGCCCTGAACGGCGCCCGGTGGCTGGCGCGCACCGACTCGGACTGCCTCCCGGCTGCTGACTGGACACTGCGCATCATGGAAGCGTTCGACGACGGCCTGGAGATGATTGCCGGCCAGCTGAACCCGCGGCTGGATGAAGGCCTGGCCCGGAACAGCCGCTGGTTGATGCTCCTGGCCGTCGAGGTCGCGTCGTTCTTCGGCCGCATCCGCCCGGGAAACAAGGGGGAGGGCTACCTTGGCCCCTACCAGATGCTGCCCGGGTGCAACATGGCCATCACCGCAGAGCTGTATCTGCGCTCGGGCGGGTTCCCGCGCACCAGCATCGAGGAGCTGCACGAGGACCGTGCGCTTTCCAACCGGGTCCGCAAGCTCACGCGCTCCTATGCCCTCCGGCGCAACGTGGTGGTGTTCGGCTCCTCCCGCAGGGTTCAGGCCTGGGGCCTGCCCAACACCCTCGCCTGGTACGCGGACCACCGGTTCCGCCCGGACCACGTGGACATCCGGTGAGTGGCGTTTCGGAACGCGCGGTGACGGGGCAAGCGTCCGCCCGGGAGTCCGGCACCGGCCGCCTGGCCATGTGGGAGCGGCGGCTCCACGTCGGCGCCCATCCTGTGGCCTACCCGCTGCTCCGCGGGCTGGGGAAGCTCCGGCCCGTTGTCCGGCTGCCCGGCCTGGGCGTACTCGTCAGCGAGGCCTCCCTGGTCAGGGAAGTGCTGATGGATGCCAGCTACTCGAAGTCCGGGGCCACGGCTTCCGGCGCTCTCTGGACCCCGGTGGTGGGTCCCCGTGCCCTGCTGAACATGCACGGGGAAGAGCACCTTGAGCTGCGCCGCCGCCTCAACGGCCTCTTCACGCCGCGGGCTGTCGAAGCCATCGTTGCCCCGGCGGGCGAGCGGCTGCGCGGGCGGCTGGCCGCAGGGCTGGAGCATGGCGGCTCGGTGGAGTTCGTCGGGCTGGTCAAGGAACTGTCCGGGGGAGTGATCAGCAGGCTGCTGGGCGTCCCGGACGATGCGCCCGGCCGCCTGCCGGACAGCGACCTCTTCACCCTGGGCACCTCCATCACCTCGCTGGTGCGGCTGGGGCGGCCTGGGCTGGCGCCGGCTCAGGTCGCACAGGCGAAGGCCGCCGTCGAAATTCTGGCCGGACCCGTACGGAACGCCTACCGCAGCGACGATCCCTCCACTTTTCCGGGCCGCCTCCGGGTCCTGGGGCTCGGGGAGGACGAAGCAGTGGGGATTGTCAGTGCCTTTGTGATCGCCGGGACCGAAACCCTGGTGTCCTACGTTCCGCGGCTCGCCGCCATGCTGTTCGACGACGGCAGGCTGCCCGCGCTGTCAGCTGACCGCAGCGGGCTCCCCGACGCCGTCACCGAGGGCCTGCGGTACACGGCGCCGTCGCCGATGATGCTCCGTGAGGCCACAGCGGCCGGGCGGCTGGGCGGTATCCGGATCAACCCGGGGGACCGGATCCTGCTGTCGACGGTGCACGCCGTCAAGAGCCTGGGCGGTTTCGACCCGGGAACGCCCGTCCCGCCGGCGGCCCGCCAGCTGTGGTTCGGGGCGGGGGCCCACTTCTGCATCGGGATGCCGCTGGCTATGGCCGAAATCAACTGCGCCTTGACCGTGCTGCTGGACGAGTACGCGCGCTGCCCGTGGCGCATCCGCTCACGGACCGTGAGCCGGAACGTACTTATTCCGCACTACAAGTCCTTGGAGCTGACCCGTGCCAACTGACCTGCCGGACGACCTCATCGCCGCTGTGTATGACGCTGCTGCGATGTACCCGGACCACCCGGCCATCACGGCACCCGGCAAACGCGGCGGAAAGCCGGGGAAGACCATTAGCTACCGGGACCTTGCCGCCGGGATTGAATCCACCGCGGCGGGCCTGCGGCGCGAGGGATTCGGTCCGGGGGAGCGCCTGCTGTTTTCCGTACGGCCGGGGCCGGCGGCGTTCACGCTCGCCCTGGCCGCAGTCCGGGCCGGCGGGGCCGTCGTATTCATCGACCCGGGGGTTGGCCCCGAACTCTTCCGGAGCAGGACGGCGCTCGCATCGCCGCGCTGGGCGGCCTCCGAGTCGCTGCTTTATGCGCTCAGCGCGCCCGGGCCGCAGCGGCGCCTTGCCCGGCGGCGCGGCCTGCTGCTTCCGGACTACGCCACAATGGAGGTCCGGCACTTCCACTCCGGCCCGTGGCTTCCGGGGGTCCCGTTCACGTCGACCAACATCCGTGCCCTGTCCCGAAACGCTTCCCGTGGAAGCAAGTACGACGGCGGCGCTCACGACGGCGGCATGCCGGACGGTCCCCCGCCGGTCGAAGCCGCACCGGGGCAGGAAGCGGTCATCATCTTCACGTCGGGCACCACCGGGAAGCCGAAGGGCGTGGTGCACAGCCGCGGAACCCTGGCGGCCGGTTTCGGCCAGTTGAGCACACGCTGCACGTTCGCCGCCGGCGACCGCATCCACTCCGAACAGCTGATGATGGGCTTGCCGGCCCTGATCGCCGGCGCCCACTGGACCATGCCGGCGTACGGGTTGTCCGCCACCATCGATCCGGTGCGGTTCGCGGCAGAACTGGGACCGGCGCCGGGCCGGAAGGCGGCCACCCATGTGTTCCTGGTGCCGTCACAGCTGGCGCCGATCCTGGACGCCGTGGAATCAGGACAGCTGGCGTGGCCGGGCACCCTGAAAACAGTGATGCTGGGTGCCGCGCCCGTGCTGGCCCCGTTCCTGGCGCGGGCTGCCCGGCTCCTGCCGGGAGTGCGTTTCCACTGCATCTACGGGATGACCGAAGTCCTGCCCATCGCGATCGCCGACGGACGCGAGAAACTGGACTTCGCGTCCGGACGCACCGCGGAATTCCGGACCGCGGACGGTGCCGGCGAGGGCGACTACCTCGGCGGTCCGCTGCCGGGCGTGCGCTTCCGGGTGGCTGAGGACCATGAACTGATCGTCTCCGGGCCCAACATGTGCCTGGGTTACCTTGGCGAGGACACCATGGACGAGCACGCCACCGGCGACCTCGTGCGCGTGGACCGCGGCCCGGCCGGCTCTACCGGGACGCCGAGGCTCGTCCTACTGGGGCGCAAGAAGGACATGATCATCCGCGGCAAGACCAACATCTACCCGGGCCTGTACGAGCCGGTCATTGCCGGCATCGACGGCGTGGCCCAGGCAGCGATGGTCGGCGTCCCGGACGGCATCGGCGACGAAACGGTGTGGCTCGCCGTCGAACCGCGGCAGGGACAGGACCCGGCGGCGTTGCTCCGGACCCTGCACCGCGAGCTGCCCCTGCTCATTGACGAATCGGCTCTGCCCGACCGGATCGAGGCCATGCCCAGGCTTCCGGCGTCGGGGCGGCACCGCAAACCGGACCGCGTGGCGCTGCGGGCGCTGTTCTCGGACCGCCTGACTCATGGGAGCCCGCCGTACGGGAGCCCGCAGCGAGACCGGCCCTCGGAGGAGACGCCATGAGGATCGCCGTGACCGGGGCCAGCGGATTTGTCGGCGGCGCTGTTGCCGAAGCTGCCGAGGATCGCGGTTGGGAGGTGGTCCGGTACGGCCGGCGCCGGCTCCCGGGCGTAACGGTGTGGGACCTCAGCGCAGGGCCGCTGACAAGCCCGCCGGAAGTGGACGCCGTCGTGCATTCCGGAGCGCATGTGGCGGACTGGGGGCCTCCGCAGCTTTTCCACCGCGTCAATGTCCACGGGACCGAAGCTGTTGCGGCTACCTTTCCCCGTGCGCGGCTGGTCCACATTTCCAGTTCCAGCGTCTATCCATGGTGGCAGCCGTGCGTCGACCGGCCGGAGGAGCCGGTCGCCGGCCGGTACCTGAACGCCTACGCCAGTTCAAAGGCCCTTGCCGAGGCAGCGGCGGCACGGCACGGCAATGCGCTGATCCTCCGGCCGCACGGTGTCTACGGCCGGGGTGACCGGACCCTCCTGCCCCGCCTCATGGGCAACGTGAACAATAACAGGCTGCTCAGCGTCGGCGGCCCGGATGTCCTGCACCAGCTGACATCCATCGGCAACCTGGCCCGGGCAGCGCTCGCCGCCTGCACCGCGGACGCCACCGGTCCCGTCAACGTGGCGGACCAGCGGCCTGTGGCCCTCGGAGGAGTCCTGCGGGAAGTGCTGGACGCTACTGGCCGGTCCGACGTCGAACTCGGCTTTATCCCGATGCGCGCGGCGATGACATTGGCGGCGTCGCTCGAGGCGATGGCGGGCGTGACACGCAGGCCGCCGCGGCTGACGCGCTACGCAGTCAGCCAGCTCGGCTTCGAACGCACTTACTGCACGCGCCGCCTGCGGGACGAGCTGGGAGTTGACCCTGTCCCGAGCAGCTTCGCAAGTGCGGGAGAATGGATCAGAGACCTGGGATGAAACCATCCCGCCAGCGAGACGAAGCACTGAGGTATAAATGGCATTCGGACAGCCCCGGATTGAATACAAGACCAACGCCCAAATGCGCATCATGCATGAGGCCGGCCTGGTCCTGAGCCGTGCGCTGGACGCCGCCGTGGCCGCCGCAGTCCCCGGTACCACCACGGCCCAGCTGGACGCAGTATTCCGCGCAGTCCTCGACGAGGCGGGCGCCAAGTCCAACTTCCTCGGCTACCACGGGTTCCCGGCCACCATTTGCACCTCCGTCAATGAGGAAGTGGTCCACGGCATCCCGGGCAGCCGCGTGCTGAACGACGGCGACATCATCTCGATCGATGGCGGCGCCATTGTGGACGGCTGGCACTCCGACTCCGCCCGCACCGTGATTGTCGGGACCCCCGATCCCGAAGACGTCCGGTTGTCCGAGGTCACCGAGGAGGCCATGTGGCGGGGGATTGCCGCGCTGGCCACCGGAAAGTTCGTGGGCGACATCGGGAACGCGGTGGACGACTACGTTTCCTCCGTGCAGGGCAAGCCGCTGGGCATCCTGGAAGACTACGTGGGCCACGGCATCGGCTCCGAAATGCACATGGCGCCGGACGTGCTCAACTACCGCACCAGCCACCGCGGTCCCAAGATCCGTCCCGGGCTGTGCCTGGCCATTGAGCCCATGCTGGTCCGCGGCAGCATTGAGACCGCCGTGCTCGAGGACGACTGGACCGTAGTCACCACCGACGGCAAGCGCTCCTGCCAGTGGGAGCACTCCGTTGCCGTGCATGAAAAGGGCATCTGGGTTCTTTCCGCGCCCGACGGCGGTGCGGAGCGGCTTGCGCCGCTGGGCGTGGTCCCGGTCCCGATTCCGTAAGTCCCCGGCACACGGCGTCGCGCCCCGCTCCGGCGTCGCGCCCGCAGCTCCGTCCCGCCCGGCCGCGAGGCGACGCGACGCGCAAATACGCCCTCGACGCGCAAAATCCCTGGCGCACCCGAAATAACGGGTGCGCCAGGGATTTTGCGTAGCGCAGGACGTTTTGCGCGTCGAGTCCGCGAGTCAGGTAAGGATGCGTCAGCTCTTCAGCTTGGGCTTGACGTCCTTCGTGTAGATGCCTTCCAGCGTGGACTTCAGCGCGGTCATGGTGGCCTTAACATCGCCCTGCTGGGTGAGGATCTTCGCCGCGGCCTTGGCCATCTCCTGGTCCGCACCCGGCAGGAACACGCGGGCGTTGTCCTGGACCTTGGTGGCCGCGAGCTGGTCCATGGCCGTCTTGATCTGCGGGGTCTTGGCCAGCACCGAGGTCATGTCGGCGGAGACGCGGGTGGGCATGTAGCCGGTGGCCGCTGAGAATTCCGCGGTGTTCTCCGGCTCGGTCATGAACTTCAGGAACGTGCCGGCCGCCAGCTGCACTTCCTTGCTGACGCCGCTGGGGATGCCCAGGCCGGCGCCGCCGGTGGGGCACACCCCGCTTTCCACCTTGGGCCCGCCCGGCAGGAAGCCCACGCCCACATTGAACTTGGCCGACTTCAGCACACCCAGCAGTGAGCCGGTGGACGAGATGGTGGAGGACGTGATCCCGGCGGCGAAGTCGTCAGCCGCCTCCTTCGAGGAAACACCCGCCCAGCCGTCCTTGTAGATGGAGTCCTGTGCCCACTGCAGCGCCGCCACGGATTCCGCCGAGTCGCAGTTGATGGTCCACTCGTTGGACCAGCTGCCGCCCCAGCCCCAGAGGTTGTTCTGCAGGGTCCAGCCCGCATAGCCCGCCAGTGCCGGGTAGATGTAGGCGTACTGCGCGCCCGAGCTGGACTTCAGCTTTGGTGCCCACTCGGCGAACTCCTGCCAGGTCTTCGGTGCGCGGTCAGGCAGCCCCGCAGCCTTGAAGTGGTCCTTGTTGTAGTAGAACAGCGGAGTGGAGCGGCCGTAGGGAAGAGCCCACTGCTTGTCGTCGTACTGGTAGTCCGCCACGAGGGACTTCTGGAAATCGTCCACCTTGATGTCCAGCTGCTTGACCAGGCCGTCCAGCGGGATGATGTTGCCGTTGGTGAAGTAGCGGAACCACCAGACATCCGAAAGCACCACAACGCCCGGCAGTGCTTCCTTGGCTGCCTGTGAGGTCTGGAACTTCTGCGCGATTTCCTCATAGTTGGCACCCGCCGTCACCAGGTTCACCTTGATCTCCGGGAACTTGGCATGGAACTTCGCGATGATGGACTTCTCCACGTCCTGGGATTTGCCCGGGTGGCTGGTCCAGAAGTCGATCGAGGCGGCGGGCTTCACACCGCTGAAATCGATCTCGGCGGCTTCGCTCGCCGGAGTTGTTCCGCCGGTGGACGGGCCGCCGCAGGCTGCCAGCGCAGCGGCGCCGGCTCCTGCACCGGCAAGCCCCAGGAAATGCCTGCGGTCAAGATTCATACCCATTGTGGATCCTCTCAAAGGTGATTGCTCATGCTGACTCGTTGTACGGGTTGGATGACAGGTAGTGCGGGGAAAGCGGGCCCTAGCCGGTGACGCTGCCCTGGGTAAGGCCGGCCACGATGTAGCGCTGGAGTGCCGCGAACACCACCAGGATGGGGACGATCACCAGCACGGCTCCCGCCATGAGGATGCCCCAGCCGGAGCCGTTGCCCTCGGAGTTCTGCAGCAGGGTGAGGCCTACAGGGAGCGTCATGGTTTCCGGGCGGTCCGTGATGATGAGCGGCCAGATGTAGTCGTTCCATTCGCTGACGACGGTGACCAGGGCAACCGTGGCGATCGAGGGGACGGACACCGGTACCACGATCCGCCAGAGCCGCCGCCAGTGGCCGGCGCCGTCGATCTCCGCGGATTCCAGGATGGAGGCCGGCAGGGTCATGAAATGCTGCCGCAGCAGGAAGGTGCCGAAGGCGGTTCCCAGGCCGGGCAGGATGATGCCCCAGAGGGTGTTCTTGCCGCCCATGCCGGCAATGAGGATGTAGTTCGGCAGGATGGACACCTGCGGCGGAACCATCAGCGCCACGAGGATCAGCACGAAGATGGCGTTCTTGAACGGGAATCGGACGAACACCAGGGCATAGGCGGTCAGGATGGCCAGCAGCACCTTGATGGTTGCACCCACCAGCGTGACGATGGTGCTGTTCAGGAAGAACTGCGCGAACGGCACCGTGGTCATGGCGATGTTGTAGTTCTCCAGGTTCACGCTCTCCGGGAGGATCTTCAGGTCCATGGTGATGATCTCGCCGGGCTGTTTGAACGAACTCAGGATCATCCAGAGCAGCGGCAGGAACACCACCAGGGTGGCCAGGATCAGCGGAACGTAGCCGCCGGCAATCGTTTGGACAATGTTGGCGCGGGAGAAGGGGCGGTGCGTGCTCATGAGTAGTGCACCTTCCGTTCGACGAACCGCAGCTGCAGCACGGTGATGATCAGCAGGATGGCGAAGAGCACCACTGAGATGGAGGCCGAATACCCGGCCCGGTTGAAGGCTCCGAACGCCTGGAGGTAGGCCTCGTAGATCAGCGTGCTGGTGCCGTTGCCCAGGGGCGTCATGATCCTGATCAGGTCGAACGCCTGCAGCGAGCTGAGCATGGTGGTGATCAGCAGGAAGAACGTGGTGGGGGAGAGCAGCGGGACGGACATGCTCAGGAAGCGCCGGAACCCGTTGGCGCCGTCCAGGGAAGCAGCCTCCATAACGTCCTGCGGCAGCGACTGCAGCCCGGCGAGGTAGACCACCGCGCAGTAGCCCAGGTTCTTCCAGACGTACACGATGATCACCATCACCAGGGACAGCTGCGGATCGTTGATCCATTGCGGGCTTTGCTGGCCCAGCCCGCGGAGCACCCAGGCGAGGACGCCGTAGCCGGGATCGAAGATGAACAGCCAGACCAGGCCCACGCCCACGCCGCTGAGCACATAGGGTGCAAAAACCGCGGACCGGGCAAAAGTGGTGCCGCGGACCTTGGAGTTCAACGCGAGGGCGATCAGCAGGCCGAGCACCATCGAGCCGCCCACGGTGACAAGGGTGAAGACAGCGGTGGTCCCCAGCACCTTGGCGGCATCGGCACTGGTGAAGAACGTGACGTAGTTGTCCAGCCCCACCACGGTGGCCGACGCCGATCCCAGCGTCCAGTCCAGCGTGGAGTAGTAGATGTTGTTGATGAGCGGGAGGTACGTGAAGACCCCGATCAGCACAAGGTTGGGCAGTGCGAGGGCCAGGAAGACGAAGAAGTCCCGGCGGGTCCTGCCGGACCATTTCGGCCGGCGCCGCGGGGCCGGAACGGCTTCCACGACGGCGGGTGGCCTGTCAGTCAGTTGTCTTGTCATTCGGTCTCTAACGGATCCGGGCCCGCTCGAGGCAGGCCGGTGGACGTGGGGATTTAGCTTCACTTCACCACATGGTTGGTGGGCAGAATCCCGCACTAGCCCTCGTCAGAGGATTGTTAGTCAAGGCTTCCTTGCCCGTTAACGCCGTGTTGCTGGCAGTATTGCATAACGTTTGTTTTGGAGGCCGGAGTTGCTCCCGCGGGTCGCCGAACTTTTGGGAGCGGACACTCGATTCCGCGCAGGCGCACAATGGAGCCATGGGATCAATTACCGATGTCACCGGAATCAGGGTCGGCCACACGCAGAAAATTGGGTCGTCGGGGTCGTCCGACGGCGGGACGTCCGACGGCGGCTGGCTCACCGGGGTGACCGTGGTGCTGCCGCCGCCCGGAACCGTCGGTTCCGTTGACGTCCGCGGCGGAGGCCCGGGCACCCATGAGACGGATTCCCTGGACCCCACCACACTCTCGCAGCGCGTGGACGCCGTGGTGCTCACCGGCGGCAGCGCCTACGGGCTGGTGTCCGCCCACGGCGCCAAGCGCTGGTGCGAGGAAGACGGCCGCGGGCTGCCCGTGCCGGGCGGACTCGTGCCGATCGTCCCGGCCGCCGCCATCTTCGACCTGGGCCGCGGCGGTGACTTCACCGCCCGCCCCGATGAGGAGATGGGTTACACGGCCGCTGCCGCCGCTGCCGCCCAAAAGGACGGTCACGACGTCGAACGCGGCAACGTGGGAGCCGGCACCGGAGCCGTCCTCGGCCGGGGGCAATACAAAGGGGGAGTCGGCACAGCGTCCGTCACCCTCGACAACGGGGTAGTGATAGGCGCCATAGCGGTGGTCAACGCCGTGGGACTGCCTTTTGGCGCATCGCCGGAGCGGGCGGAACCCGGCAGCGTGCGTCTAAGCGACGAAGGAGCGAGCACGCCAAGGGTTTCGGCCGTTGCGGCGGAAGCCGGGCACGGCACAGATGCCGAAGCGCCGCCGCTCAACACCACGCTCGTCGTCGTCGCCACGAATGCTGTGCTGTCCAAGGCCGAGTGCAAGCGGACCGCCTCTGCGTGCCATGCCGGACTGGCCCGGGCGCTGAATCCTTCCCATACCCTCGCCGATGGCGACACCGTGTTCGCGCTGGCGACCGGCGCCGTCGAACTTGACCGCAGCACCGATGCCGCCCGGACGTTCAGCCTCATCACGCTGCAGAGCGCGGCAGCCGACGTCGTGACCGAGGCCATCCTGGACGGGGTCTCCCGGGCTGAAAGCGTCACAACCCCGGCAGGGGAATATGCTGCGTACGGCCCGGTAGTGCGCTACCATGGTCCGATTTAACATTCCTGCCAAGATGGCGTAATGTTGTCTGTTGGTTGTCTGCCCTGTTTGCGCCCTTTTGCGGTCGGAAGGCAGAAGCCAATCAATCAAAAACGTTCGCAGTCATGTCCGGTGCCAACCGGAAGGCTGTGACAACAACAGTTAGCGGAGGGTATGGCCAAGAAGGACGGGGTCATTGAGATCGAGGGCGTTGTGACTGAGGCGCTGCCTAACGCGATGTTTCGCGTTGAGCTCACCAACAAGCACATCGTTCTGGCGCACATCTCTGGAAAAATGCGCCAGCACTACATCAGGATTCTCCCTGAGGACCGGGTAGTGGTGGAGCTGAGCCCGTACGACCTGACACGTGGTCGTATCGTCTACCGCTACAAGTAAACACTGGGCGGCCAGAGCATTAGCCGAAGGCCGGGCCAGTAGACCAACTGCAACACGCAAAGGAACGCCATGAAGGTCAAGCCGAGCGTCAAGCAGATCTGCGAAAAGTGCAAAGTGATCCGCCGTAATGGCCGGGTCATGGTGATCTGCGAGAACCCGCGCCACAAGCAGCGCCAGGGCTAATTTCCTTCACGGGAAATCCTGGGTTGCTAACCCACGCAAGTAAATAAAGGCAGCACAAGCTGAACTGGGACATAAGCTCGAAAGAGCCCGGACAGCTAACCCCCGGTCGGAGGCTGGGGCCGCACTGAAAGTGCGGGTGTACTGCCTACGACCTCCGGTTTATACAAGGAGTACCGCCACTATGGCTCGTCTCGCTGGCGTAGACATTCCCCGCGAAAAGCGGCTGGAAATTGCGCTTACTTACATCTACGGCGTGGGCAAGACCCGTGCACACGAAACCCTGGCTGCTACCGGCATCAGCGCTGACGTTCGGGTCAAGGACCTGACCGACGCGCAGCTGGTTGAGCTGCGTGACTACATTGAAGGCAACTACAAGGTTGAGGGTGACCTTCGCCGCGAAGTGGCCGCTGATATCCGCCGCAAGGTTGAAATCGGCAGCTACGAAGGCCTGCGTCACCGCAAGGGCCTGCCCGTACGCGGACAGCGTACGAAGACCAACGCTCGTACCCGCAAGGGCCCGAAGCGTACCGTCGCCGGCAAGAAGAAGGCGCGTTAAATCCCCCGGGATTGACTCGTTTTCCCCCATAACTTTCTGTAGGAGAAATAATGCCCCCGAAGACTCGTGGCGCGGTTCGCAAGCCGCGTAAGAAGGACAAGAAGAATATCGCGCTGGGCCAGGCGCACATCAAGAGCACCTTTAACAACACCATCGTTTCCATCACGGACCCGAACGGTGCTGTCATCTCCTGGGCTTCCGCCGGTGAGGTTGGCTTCAAGGGCTCACGTAAGTCCACCCCGTTCGCTGCCCAGATGGCTGCCGAAGCTGCTGCAAAGCGCGCCCAGGAGCACGGCCTGAAGAAGGTTGACGTGTTCGTCAAGGGACCGGGTTCGGGCCGCGAAACCGCAATCCGCTCGCTGCAGGCCGCCGGCCTGGAGGTTGGCTCCATTCAGGACGTCACCCCCGCCGCGCACAACGGCTGCCGCCCGCCGAAGCGCCGCCGCGTCTAAGACGTATTCAGCAGTTGGAGCTTGCCCGGACCTTCACGGGTCCGGGCAGGCCCAGCCGCGTTAAGTCTTCAGACCGAATTTCCACCACCTGTGTTGCGTCATATAGCGGATGCTCGCCGAAAGGAAACCTAAGTGCTCATTGCACAGCGCCCCACCCTCTCTGAAGAGGTCGTCTCCGAAAACCGCTCCCGTTTCATCATTGAACCGCTGGAGCCGGGCTTTGGATACACTCTCGGAAACTCCCTCCGCCGTACCCTGCTCTCCTCCATCCCGGGCGCTGCTGTAACCAGCATCCGGATCGATGGCGTGCTGCACGAGTTCACCACGGTTCCGGGTGTCAAGGAAGATGTCACCGAGATCATCCTGAACATCAAGAACCTGTCGGTTTCCTCCGAGCACGACGAGCCGGTTGTTGCTTACCTGCGCAAGCAGGGCCCGGGAGTCGTCACCGCCGCGGACATCGCTCCGCCGGCCGGCGTCGAATTCCACAACCCGGATCTGCACATTGCCACGCTGAACTCGAAGGGCAAGTTCGAACTCGAACTGACCATCGAGCGCGGCCGCGGCTACGTTTCGGCAGCTCAGAACAAGTCCGGCGACTCCGAGATCGGCCGCATCCCGGTCGACTCGATCTACTCGCCGGTGCTGAAGGTTACTTTCCGCGTGGAAGCCACCCGTGTTGAGCAGCGCACTGACTTCGACAAGCTGATTGTCGACGTCGAGACCAAGCAGGCCATCGCCCCGCGCGATGCCGTTGCTTCCGCAGGCACCACCCTGGTGGAACTGTTCGGTCTGGCCCGCGAGCTGAACACCGCAGCTGAAGGTATCGAGATTGGCCCGTCGCCGACTGACGCTGCCCTGGCAGCCGACATGGCCCTGCCGATCGAGGATCTGGACCTGACCGTCCGTTCCTACAACTGCCTCAAGCGTGAGGGCATCCACACCGTGGGTGAACTCGTTGCCCGCTCCGAGGCCGACCTGATGGACATCCGTAACTTCGGTGCGAAGTCCATCGACGAGGTCAAGGCCAAGCTGGTTGAACTGGGCCTGTCCCTCAAGGACTCGCCTCCCGGTTTCGACCTGGCAGCACGCGCCGCAGCCATCGAAGAGGACGACGCCGCGTTCAGCGACGACGAGCTCTAACAAGCAGATCTTGGCCGGCTGGCTGGATGCACCACGTTGTGCGCAGCCCACCGGCTTCCATATGAGGAGAAACAATTATGCCTACCCCCACTAAGGGTCCGCGCCTCGGAGGCGGCCCGGCTCACGAGCGTCTTATGCTCGCGAACCTGGCAGCAGCACTGTTCGAGCACAAGCGGATCACCACCACGGTGACCAAGGCCAAGCGCCTGAAGCCGTACGCAGAGCGCCTGGTGACTTTCGCTAAGCGCGGCGACCTCGCTTCCCGCCGTCGTGTACTCGGCCTGATCAGCAACAAGGGCGTCGTCCACGAGCTGTTCACCGACATTGCACAGGCAGTGGAGAACCGCGATGGCGGCTACACCCGCATCACCAAGATCGGCAACCGCAAGGGCGACAACGCTCCCATGGCTGTCATCGAACTGGTCCTCGAGCCGGTTTCCGCAAAGCAGGCTGTAGTGGCTGAAGCTACTGCCGCTGGCAAGCGCGATGCAGACAAGGCTGCTCCGGCCGCCGAAGCTGTTGAGACCGAAGAGGCCGCTCCGGCTGCCGAGGTTGCCGAGACCGAAGCTGCCGAAGCCAAGTACGCCGGCTCGCACCCCGCCACCGCTGACAACGAAGCTCCCGAGGGCTTCCCCGTCAAGGGCAACGAGGACTCCATGAAGTTCCACGTTCCCGGCTCACGCTGGTACGACGCCACCACGGCTGAAGTTTGGTTCGACTCTGCAGAGTCCGCCGCAGCAGCAGGCTTCGCGCCTGCCGGTGGCGACGCTGCGCAGGCAGTCGAAGCTGAGTAATCAGGCTCTGACGCCGCAGTAGACTTATGTCTATGAACCACCAGAAACCCGCTGCCCCCGTTTTGGGGGGCGGCGGGTTTTTGCGTATCCGTTTGGATTTGGCGTACGACGGCGGCCCGTTCAGCGGGTGGGCAGTGCAGCCCGGACTGCGGACCGTTCAGGGTGTGCTGGAGGATGCCCTTGCCCTCCTGGTCCGGCGCAAGGTGCGGGTGACCGTGGCCGGCCGCACCGACGCCGGTGTCCACGCCCGCGGACAGGTGGTCCATCTGGACCTCACCGAAGAGGAGTGGCAGGGACTGAACCGCGGCGCAGAGCTGGATCCCGCCGTCGCCCTCCTGCGGCGCCTGCGCGGAGCACTGAGCAGGGGACTGGGCGACCTCACCGGCGCCATTGAGGTGCACAGTGTCACCGTGGCGCCCGAGGGGTTCGACGCGCGGTTCTCGGCGCTGTGGCGCCGGTACAGCTACCGCATCGCTGACGGTCCGGCGCTGTGGGACCCGCTGGGCAGGTACTCCACGCTCTGGCACAAGGAACAGCTCGATGTGTCGCTGTTGAACGAGGGGGCGTCCAAGCTCCTGGGGCTGCAGAACTTCCGTTCCTATTGCAAGCCCCGCGAAGGATCCACCACCATCCGTGAACTGCAGCGCTTTGAGTTCGCTCGGGGGAGCGACGGCGTCATCGTCGCCACCGTGCAGGCTGACGCGTTCTGCCACAACATGGTGCGGGCGCTGGTGGGCTCGGCCCTGTACGTCGGATCAGGTGCGGAGAAGCCGGGGTGGCTTTATGAGCGGCTGCTTGAGCAGAAACGCGACGCAAAGTCCGTGCTGTCCGCCCCGCACCCCCTGGTGCTCGAGGAAGTGGCCTATCCCTCGGACAGCGAACTTCTGGCCCGGGCCGAACTGACCCGGGCGCTGCGGAAGTAGGCGTGGCCGCTAGTGGGCCGGGCCGCTAATTTTTTGGTCAGCTAGAGGGCCGGCCGCTAGTAGCCCGGGGGAGGGTCTTCCGCCGGCAGGACCACAGTGAAACTACTTCCCTCGCCTGGCCGGCTGGTGCACGTAATGGAGCCGCGGTGCAGGTCCACGATGGCCTTCGTGATGGAGAGCCCCAGGCCGACGCCGGGGATGCCGGACTGCAGCACATCGCGGCTGCGGAAGAACCTGTTGAACACCTGCGCCGCGTCGGCCGGAGTCATTCCCATCCCGGTGTCGTCCACGCGCAGGTACACCTGCTCGGCTTCCGCCCGGGCCGTGACCCGGACCGTCCCGCCGTCGGGCGAGTATTTGATGGCGTTGGACAGGAGGTTGTCCAGGACCTGGCCGAGCCGGAGCGGGTCCACCTGCGCCCATAAAGGCACCGGCACGTCGGCACGAAGCGACACCTTGGCGGCGGCGGCATGTTCCTGCGCCGAACCAACGCAGAAATCCACCAGTCCGGACAAGTCCGTCCTCCGCGGATGCACCGGCAGCGACGCCGACGCCGACAGCAGCAGATCCGACACCAGGGTGAGGAGCCGTTCCGTGTTGCGCTGCGCCACCTCCAGCCGTTGAGCGGCCAGGGGCGGGAGTCCGTGCTCGCCGTCGAGCACCAGATCGAGGTTCCCTATGACGGAATTCAGGGGGGTGCGCAGTTCGTGGGTCACGTTGGACAGGAAATCGTCCTTGGCCGCCATCGCCTCCACCAGGCCGGTCACGTCATTGAACACCACCACGGCGCCGTTGAAGTCGCCGTCGTCATTCCTCAGGGACCGGGCCGCCGTGGAAATGGCCCGGCGCTGCGGTCCTTCACCGAACCAGACCAGGTAATCGGCAAAGGACTCACCCTGGGTGGCCCGGTAAACGGGACGTTTATCCGGGGCCAATGGCGATTTCCCGTCCTGGCTGAGGAGTGTCAGTTGCTCCTCGATTCTCGATGCCGGCAATTGATCCGAAAGACCTCCCGGGGACGCCGCGGCTTCCAGCTGGGATTGCCGGACATTTGTCAGCAGCCGGTCACCCTTGGCATTCACGGCGACAATGCCGACGTCGACAGTTTCCAGGATTGTGTCCAGCAGCTTTTCGCGCTCCTTGCTTTCCTCGAAGAGCGCACGCATTTCACGGTCCTTCGCCTCCAAATCCCGCTGTTGCAGCTTCAGGTTCACGCTGGCGAAGCGGATCGCGAGGGACACTGTGAGCATCATGAGCGGCAAAAGCAGCGCGGACGCCACGTCCGAGGCGGAAACCGCCGGAAGCCGGGAAAACAACGGGGGCAGGGAAATTAACAGGGGCCCGCAGAAGCTTAGGAAGAGGCTGCTCCGGGCGGGCAGCGACGAGGCGGACACCCAGATCACCGGGAAAATTGCCAGGACGCCGAGGCCCGGAACGCCGGGCGGCACGCCGAGGCGGGTCAGCCAGATGGCGATGAAATCAAACATGGGAATGAATAGCGGAACGTACGGCCCAAGCTTTTCCCAAGGCAGCAGGATGCATGCCAGGAAAAGGAGGGCGTGCATCCCCAAAGCCATCAGGAAGACGTCGTTGCCGAATATGCCGGGCCAAGCGAGGAATGCCGTGACTGCCAGTGCCAGGACCACAAATGAAAGCGGTAATTGGCACAGGATCACCTGGGTGCGAGGCCCCAGCGCACGGAAGAAACGGTCGGCGCTGGGAGCCAGCGATGTCTCAGCCACGCAGGTGGGCCCTGGTCCCCGCCCTGAGCACAACGCCGCCGGCCCACTCACCTTGGCCGGGCGAATGCTGGTGGCGAATGGTGGCAATCATGGGGCCCGGGCCTTTCTTGGACGTCATTGTTTACTGTGAAGTCATGCTAATTGACATTCATACATCTGCCACGGAAAAAGAGCCGCCAATAAGCGAGATTTCTTGTAGCGTAGTCCTTTGGGGGGTGTAACAGGCATTTGCGATGGGCAGATGCTTGCATGGGGTCTGGGGATTTATGGGGTTGACCATGAGCGATCTGGGAGTAGCTGTGGTTGTCGAGGACGACAAGGACATACGTAACTTGTTGGAATCGGTCTTCCTTCAAGCGGGGTTTGAGGTGCACACCGCCTCGGACGGCCGCGAAGGCGTGGAATTGGTACGACATCAACAGGCGAATATTGTCACCTTGGATGTGGGGCTGCCGGACATTGACGGCTACGAGGTGCTGCGGCGCATCCGGCAGTTCAGTGATGCCTACGTGGTGATGCTGACAGGCCGGAGCGAAGAACCGGATATGTTGACCGGCCTGCACTCGGGCGCGGACGACTACATCACCAAGCCGTTCCGTCCCCTGGAACTCCGCGCGAGGGTGGCGGCCATGATGCGGCGGCCACGGTACAGCGGCGCGCAACGCCAGGACGGGCTGCGGCAGGACGCACAGCAGCAGCCGGCGCCGGCGAAACCGGCACCGCATGCCCAACCCGGCGCCGCGCACGGAACCGGGGCAGCGCATGGAACCGGGGCAGCGCACGGAACCGGCACCAGGGACGTCCTGGAGCACCGCGATCTCAGGCTCAGCCCCCGGACACGGTCCGCCGAACTGGCCGGCAAGGAACTGGAGCTGACGCGCAGCGAGTTTGTGTTGCTGGAGGAACTGCTGCGGGCCGGCGGCGGTGTGTGCACGCGGGCTGACCTGGTGAAAGTGGTCCGAGGGGACTACTACCAGGACGACACGTACATCAGCGAGGCTGACGAGCGTGCCGTGGAGGTCCACATCGGCAACCTCCGCAAAAAGCTCCACGAGGATGCCCACACGCCGCAATTGCTGCAGACCGTGCGGGGCGTGGGGTACCGGCTGGGAGCCGCCAAGCTCTAGCGGCTCCGGCAGGCTGCCTGGCCGATCGGGCTACCAACGGCCCGGCGGGCTACTCGGCCGAGTGGCCTGCCGGCAGGTAGCTCCGGCGCAGCTGCGCAACGGTTTCGCGGCCGAGTTCTGCGATGAGGGCCAGCATTGACTGGCCCTTGTCCCAGCACCCTGACCGGATGATGGCCTCGACGTCTTCCGCAAGGCGGGCCAGGCGGAGGCCTCCCACCATTGCCGAGCCGATCTTCAGGCTGATCGCGGCATCGAGTGCGGTGGTGCGGTCCTGGCCGGAAATTGCGTTCCTCAGGTTCACGTAGCGCTGATCCCAGATTTCGATGTAATCCAGGGCGAACTTCCTGGCGACGGCCGGCTGGGCCAGCTGGCTTTCAAGGTCCTGCAGCACCAGGAGGTCCACGAGCGGGATTTCCTCAAAAGCCAGGCTGGCGTCAGTGCCCGGGGCAGCCGAGGGAAGGGTGCAGATGTGGTCCGCACCTTCGTCTTCGGTACAGCTGCCTGAAATGGACATATGACAACGCTACTTCCTGAATCTGTCAATTCGCTCGACCTAGGCAGATATTGTGCAAACCTTGAGTCTCTTGGGGTAACAAGCGGTGATCGGTGTCACTTTGGGCACTCTATTGACTGCTGAATGTGACAACGGTGTTGATGACGGCGGGGCCCAGAATGGCGATGAACAGCACCGGGAAGATGAAGAACAGCAGCGGGAACAGGATCATCACGGGCAGCTTCATGGCTTTTTCCTCCGCGCGTTGCCGTCGCTTCACCCTCATGACCTTCGCCTGGATCCGCAGGACCCGGCTGATGGCGATGCCGTAGGTGTCGGCCTGGACGATCGCCTGGACGAAGCTGCGCAGCTCCGGGATGTTGGTCCGCTCGGCCAGCGCGATGTAGGACTCCCGCCGGCTTCGTCCCACCTGCATGTCCTGCAGCGTGCGGATGATTTCCTCGGCCAGCGGGCCCTTGCCGTTTTCGCCTGCCCGGGCCATGGCACCCTCGAAGCCGAGGCCGGCTTCCACGGAGATCAGCATCTGGTCCAGGGTGTTGGCGAGTTCCAGTTGCATGGCCTTCTGGCGCTCCATGCCTTTGCTGTACAGGAGCAGGTCCGGGATGAAGTAACCCAGGAAGAGCAGGAACAGGCCGGCGAGTTTGATCATCGGTTTGGGGCTGCTCATGCTGATGAGGATGAAAAGGGAGGCCCCCACCAGTCCGAGGACGGGCTTCGCCGCGAGGATGCGGCCCAGGGGCCAGGCAACGGGCCGGCCGGCCAGGGAGAGCAGCCGGTCGAGTTTGCGGACATAGGCGGCGGGTGTCAGGCCGTAGCCGATCCTGTCGAGCAAATTGCCCCGGGTCTTTTCGGGGACGTCGGCAGCCCTCCTGCCACGGTTGAGGATGGCCACTGTTGCGGTCCGGGACTTGCGGTCCACGGACAGGACGGACCATGCCAGGTAGCCTACGGGGAGGCAGACCAGGAGGAGCGAGGCGAGCACCACGGGATTCATGGACACCTCAAAATTTCAGATCGATGATTTTGCGCATCCACAGGCTGCCGATGGTCATGAGCACCACGGATCCGGCGATCATGGCCCAGCCCAGGGGGTGCGTGAACATGGCGTCCATGTAGCCGGGGTTCACCGCCATCAGCATCAGCACGATGCCGATGGGCATGGCAATCAGGATGTAGGCGGAGAACTTGCCCTCCGCCGCGAGTGCCTTGATATGGCCCTTGATCTCGGACCTTTCCCGGATCGTTTCATTGACCTGGTCGAGGACCTCCGCCAGGTTGCCGCCCACCTCGCGGTTGATCTGGATGGCCTGCGCGATCCAGACGAAGTCCTCGTTCTTCATGCGTTCCGAGGTGTCCGTCAGGGAGGCCAGCAGGTCCCGGCCCAGGCTGGTTTCGGTGATGACCCGGCGCATTTCTTCCGAGGTGGGGCTTTGGGACTCGGCAGCGGCGGCATCGATGGCGCGGAGGATGCTGTGGCCGGCCCGCAGCCCGCCGGCGAGGAGCTGGAGGGTGTCGCCGAGCTGCTGGTCGAACTTGGCACGCCGCTTGCCGGCCAGGAAGCCGAGCACCAGGTGCCCCACGAAGGGGGCGAGGATGACGAGCAGGACGGACACGGCGGGCACGCCGATGACCAGGCCCACCAGGGCGCCCACGATGGCGCCGGCGATCACCAGGACAATGAACTCGGCCTGGGTGAGCCGGACACCGGCCGTTTCCAGTGCCTCCCGGTTGTAGAGGCGGACATTCCGGGCGGCCAGGAACCGGTCCAGGGCGCCGACGGTGAGGTTGGCCAGGCGTGTCAGCCGCGAGGGCGGGTCAAAGGCGAACGGCCGGCGACGGCTGAGTGCGATCTCCGGAGCGCCGGGGATCAGTATCGCCACGCCGAGCAGCAGCGGTGCAAGGAAAAGGAGCGCGGCTCCGATGGTCATGAGCATGGCGCCCCTAGGCCGTTCCGTGGCCGGAGGGGGCCGCATGGCCGCCGTGCCGGCCAGGACCGGAGGGCCCTCCCTGCCCGGAAGGCCCGCTGGTTCCGGGCCCCGCGGGCGTGGCGAAGACGGCGGGGGAGACGTGGATTCCGAGGTCCTCGAAGCGGTCGATGAAGCGCGGGCGGATCCCGGTGGCAACCGGCCGTCCGAGGAAGCGGCCCTGGGCGTCGACGCCGGCCGAGTAGTCGAAAACAAAGGCGTCCTGCAGCGTGACGATGTCACCTTCCATGCCCTGCACCTCGGTCACGTGGGTGATGCGGCGGCTGCCGTCCCGCAGGCGTGAAATCTGGACGATCAGGTTAACCGCCGAGGCTATCTGTTCCCGGATGGCCCGCAGCGGCAGGTCCATCCCGGCCATGAGCACCAGGGTTTCCAGGCGCGCCACGGCATCACGCGGGGAATTGGAGTGCACCGTGGACAGGGAACCGTCGTGGCCGGTGTTCATGGCCTGGAGCATGTCCAGCGACTCGCCGCCGCGGACCTCACCCACCACGATGCGGTCGGGGCGCATACGCAGCGAGTTCCGCAGCAGTTCGCGGATGGTCACTTCGCCCTTGCCTTCGGTATTGGGCGGGCGGCTTTCCAGCCGGACCACATGTTCCTGCTGGATCTGCAGTTCCACGGCGTCCTCGATGGTGACGATCCGTTCGTCCGAGGGCAGGAACGAGGAGAGCACGTTCAAGAGGGTGGTCTTCCCGGTGCCCGTGCCGCCCGAGACGATGATGTTGAGCTTGGCCTTGACGCAGGCGTTGAGGAGCTCTGCCATCTCAGGAGTCAGAGTGCCGTAGTCGATCAGGTTCCGGACGGTGAGCGGAACCTTGCTGAATTTTCGGATCGTCAGCGACGATCCGCCCACGGCCAGCGGCGGGATCACCGCGTTGACGCGGGAGCCGTCTTCCAGCCGGGCATCCACCAGGGGCGAGGATTCGTCAATGCGGCGGCCTACCTTGGACACGATGCGCTCGATGACCTTCCGCAGGTGTTCTTCCGAGCTGAAGCGGGAATCGGCCAGCGTGAGGTGGCCCTTGCGTTCGACGTAGATCTGGTCCATCCGGTTGACCATGATTTCGGTGACGGCGGGGTCGTCCAGCAGCCGCTGCAGGGGACCGTAGCCCAGCACGTCGTCGGCGACGTCCTGGACCAGGCGCGTGCGTTCCTCCGAGGAGAGCGGCACCTGTTCGGCGTCGATGATGCGGGTGAGCTCCTCACGGGCGGACGTCCGGAGCTCCAGCTCGGTGATGGCCGAATCGTTGAAGCGGGCACCCATGCGCTCGAACAGCGCCGTGGCCGCCCGCTCCTTCAGCGCGGCAAACGCGTCCACCGGCTGCTGGGCTTTCGGTTTCGCCTCTTCCGCATGGTCAGGCGCCGCGGAAGGTACGACGACGGCGGCAGCCGGTGCCGCCGTCGTCGTCCGTTTGTCCGTCCTCACCGGAGCCCACGGTTCCGGCTGCGGGGCCGGCAATTCCGGGCGTTCCCGCTCCAGCGTTGCGGTGGCGGTGCGCGAGGTCTGTAGCGGCGCGGCAATTTGGGTGCGTGACTGCGACTTCGCTTGCACCGCGCTGATGCGTTCTGAAAGTTTCATCTAGACCACGACCCTTCGGTGCAGTTTGCGTTGGGATTTGGCCCGCCAGGCGGGGTTGAAACGGTCGACGAGCTGGTTCAGGCTCTTGGTTGCCGGGTCCTTGGCTGATTCCTGGAGGACGGGGATGCCGCGGTTGGTGGACAGGGCGACGGCGCGGGACCTCGGAATGCTCACGTCCACGGGCGCGCCGATGGTCGATTCGAGGTCCTGGACGGTCAGGCCCAGCTTGGAATCGGCCATGTTCAGCACCACGTGCCTGGTCTCGGGGAGGATTTCCAGCTGGCGCAGCACTTCCAGGCCGGAGCGCAGGCCGCGTACGCTGGGGATGTCCATCCCGCTGACCCACACCACATCGGTGCACTGCTCCATGGCGGCCAGGCCGATTTCGGGAAGCCCCGGTGCGGTGTCCACCACAACGTACTGGAACTGCTCGGACAGCTGTTCCAGCAGCCGGCTGACCTGGTCCGGGGTGATCTCGTCCGCATCAACGGGAGTGGGGGGAGCGCACACGGCGTAAATGCCGCCGGGGTGGACCGTCAGGAAGGCCTTGAGGACCAGGGAGTCCTGGCTCGCAGCGGGGGACACTGCGTCCGTGACGGTGTGCTGCGGGTCGAGGTAGAGCCCGGAGGCGACGTCGCCGAACTGCAGGTCCAGGTCCACGATCACCACACTCATCGGGGCGATCTTGCCCAGGCCGATGGCGAGGTTGGTGGCGATGGTGGTTTTGCCTACACCGCCCTTGGGGGAGAAGACCCCGATGACGAGGCCTTTGTTGGATTCCGTCATTGGCGGGGCGGCCTGAACACGGTATCTGCTGGCGAACGATTGGTTGGCGCGTTCCAGGAGCACCCGGATCTGGGCGGGATCGGAGCCGGGGGAGAGGATGTCCCTGATGCCGGCGCGCATTGCCTGCAGGATGAAGTCCGGGTCCGGTTCGGCGGCGAGGATGACGCTCAGTTCCGGGAACCGGACGTTCATCACCGTGGCAAACCGGAGGGCTTCATCGACCGGGACGTCGGGTCCCAGGATGAGCACCTCGGTCAGTTCCTGGTTGAGGGCTGCGAACAGGTCGTTGGGATCGGCGGGGAGCACGCTTGTGAAGAAGGTCTGCACGCCGCCTTGGAGACCGCCGGCAACGGCCTGGCGGAGGCGGCCGTCGAAGTCGACGTCCGGTGTGATGAGGGTGAAGCGGCTCATTTGTAGACGTCCGGCCGGATCATGATGCGCGGCCCGTTGTCCTCGGCGTCTAGGGGTTCGCGGGTGAGCCAGATGGCATCACCGAACTCGGACGCGAATACGATCTTGCCGGCGTTGATGTCGTTGACTGCAACGGTGATCATCAGGGAGCCGGTGGGGAGGTTCACGTCCCGGGGATTAGGGTCCGTTCCGGCGCTCGCCGACGGCGCCGGGTTGGCGGCAGCTCCCTCGGGGGCGCGCTGGACCGCGGTGACCAGAACCTTATGGATGGAGAGCTGCGTGGTCTCCTTGTCGGCCTTCGCCTCGATGCCGCCTGTCTTCATGGAGATGAAGACGCCCACGTGGTCGCCGGGTTGAAGGCGCCCGCCCACCATGCGCTGCGGCTCCAGCTGGAAGGAGACTTCCTGGAGGCCTGCCGGGACTTTGACTGAACCGGAGGTCTGGAGGTCTTCAGGTTCCACCATTTTTTCCTTCAGCAGCTGTTCGCCCGGGACGAGATTCGAGGCGGCCACCTTGCCGGCGGAATCTTCGAGGGTGTCCAGCGCGGATTTTGCGACGGCGGTGCCGGGCACCTGCTCCAGGGCCACCGATGCCTTCACTGTGTCCACGGTTGCGCCGGCCGGGATCGCTTTGGTGACCACCAGAACTCCCACCGGATCCAGGTCCTTGACTGCCCGCTGGTCAGCGCCCTGGGCGTAAGTGACGACAAGCACCGCCCCGACGATGGCCAACAGGACTGCCACCACTCCTGCCAACAAACGTGACTTCACTGACTGCTCCTGTGGTTAAACATGCGGGGTGGACGAAACTATTTGCTGAGGGCAACGACAGTCGCGCCGTCGGGGTTGACGGGGCCGAGCGTGTAGCCGTTGGCCAGGGAAACATACTTGACGAAGGTTCCGATGATTCCGCGGCATGGTTCCCTGCATTCGAGTGCGGCCGGAACGTCAGGGGCCCGGTTGCGAAAGGTGTACGGAAGGCCCGAGCTGCCAACTTTCCATCCGGCAACTTTGAACGCGGCAAAAGTGGTCAGTCCGTAGATAGCGTTGGTACCGGTTCCGGTGACGGAATTGAAGATCGGCAGCAACACGAAGACGTCTTTGTTTGCGTTCATGTCCGCCGCCCAGCCGTTCAACGTGGCCTCGCAGTTTGGCGGCGCATTGTTGCCGGTATCTCCTCCGGCTGTGCTCTTGGCGACGTCGATGAAGGCGCCGCATTGGCCGATATCTTGTTTGAGGCCACCGAAACCGCCCTCAACGAACGCGCCCGATGGACCGTAGTTGCAGTCCACGTTCGCGTTTTTTCCGTGCAGTTGGAGCAACTGCATGATGTCCGTACTGTTGCGGACCTGGCAGACCGACACAGTGATGGGAAAGGGAGTCGTCCCTTTTTCGGGGCTGCCCCACACGACTGTTGAACGGGCATTGACTTCGGTCGAGTTCATGCCCAGCACCCGGGCAAAGAACAGCGAGACTTCGTTGGGAGTCCTGCCTTTCTCCTGTGCGCCGGCCGTGACCGTGACGCTGCGAGCGGCCTTATCCAGCACGGTGGATTTGATGTTGCTGCGGGCGTCATTGGCGTTCGAGTTGGCAAGGCTTGCGGCCAGAGTGGAAGTGGTGGAACAGTCTGCGTCGATCGAGCTGGGGGCGCTCTTGGCGCATTTTTGGGCAATGGCCAGCGCCGCTGCGTCTGCTCCGTTTCGTAGCTGGGTTCGTTCGGCGTAGAGCATGCCGACGTCCACGGCTATGGCCCCAAAGCCCAACAGCACCACAAGCATGACGGCAACGATCACGCTCACGGCGCCGCGTTCGCCGTCGTATTTATGCCCGGGGTGACTTAGCCGCCGCATAGCATGGCCCCTTTACCGGTCATGGCGAACGGGCCGGCGATGCCGGTCATGGTTGAGAGGTTGTAGCTGATGATGACGGTGATGCGGTTACCCGGTGCACAACTGGTGGTGCCGGTGTCGAGATTCTTGAAAACGATGTTCGTGTCCTTCAGCCCGGGCTGAAGCGATACCGCAGTATCCCTCGCAGCCTTGTTGGCATCAGAGACTTTGTTGGAGATAGCCATGACGCGCACGCCTTCGCGGGCTGCGGCGGAGAGTGAGGCCTGGGCGTTGTAAGCCCGGCTGAATTCGACGATGCCCAAGAGCAACATGATGAGGACGGGCGCCAGGATCGCAAACTCGACCGCAACAGCTCCGCGCTCGGATGCCCTGGACATGGTGGTGCCTTTCCTCTGGCTGATGGTGTGGTGAAGACAGCCGAAGTGGCGGCGGCTTGGATGCCGCCGCCACTTCGGTTGGTGGACGTGCCGGGGCGCGTCGGGAGGGTGGGCTAGCGCCTTACGGGGCGGCCTTGGGGGTGCAGGTTCCCAGCCCGGCCTCAGCGCCGGCACCGTAAGTGCCACCGCTGACTGAGCACGACACCTGGGTAAACATATCGGTCAAAGTTCCGCCGAGAATGGTGACGGCTACGATGATCACGACGGCGATGAGGGCAACCATGATGCCGTATTCGACGGCGGTAGCGCCCTTTTCGTCGCTGCGAAGGCGGATCATGAGGTTGGTGTGGAGAGAAAGCATGGGGACTCCTGAGCGAGTTTGGGTGGGCTGGTCCTGCACCAGCTCTGCCAAAAAAATAGCAACCGTGTGACCGCTTTCGGTTGGATCTTGGTGCATCCTTCGCCAAGCCTGCTCGCATTGCGTATGGGCAGCGCCAAACCTGCGCTTAATCTGCGGATTTGCTGGGACTGCAGGCGGCTTCCTCACACATAAGGACTCCCTCAACCTTGCGGCTGAAGGAGTCCTTGGCAGACACCCGAGCGATATGGTGATTTTTTCCCACGAAGGCCCTGAACGAGCACTCACACGCGCTCAGGGCCTTCGCCCGGTGCGAGATCCTACTCCTCGCTGCCGGGTGGCAACGGACTCCTCGGTTCTGGGTGCCAAGGAGCCCGGGTCTGTGCGGCCAGAACTCTGGCCGTTGGAAAGCCCTAGCTAAACGCCTTCATGATGTTGATTGCGGCCGGCCCCAGGATCACGATGAACAGGACGGGGAAGATGCAAAGCAACAAGGGAAACAGCACCTTGACCGGAAGCTTCATGGCCTTCTCTTCGGCCCGCTGGCGCCGCTTGATCCTGGATTGCTTGGCTTGCATCCGAAGTACCTTTGCAATCCCGATGCCGTACTTGTCAGCTTGGACCACCGCGCGAACAAAGCTCCGGAGGTCCTGAACAGAAGACCGTGCCGCCAGTGCAGCGTAGGCCTCCTGCCGGGGACGTCCTACCTGGATGTCCTGGAGGGTCCGGACCAGCTCTTGGGCCAGCGCTCCGGTGCCGTTTTGTCCAGCGCGAGCCATTGCGGCTTCAAATCCCAGCCCGGCTTCTACTGAAATGAGCATCTGATCGAGCGTATTGGGCAGCTCCATTTCTATTTCCTGCTGGCGCTTGATTCCCTTGTTGTAGATGAGCAGGTCCGGCAGGAAATAGAAGAACGCGGTGATTGCCAATCCCAAGGCAAACGTCTGAGGCGATGGGCTGTTGCTGAAGAGCAGCAGCCCCAACATCGCGCCGCCAAGCGCCAGGCTGGGCTTGGCAACAAGGAGCCTGTCTAGCGGCATGGACGCTGGTCTTCCGGCCAGAGACAGCCAGCGGTCGAGCTTTCCGACGTAGCCGGTCGGAGTCAATCTCTTCGCAGCACCCAGGAGAGCCGGGGTCCGCTGGATGGCAGCGTTCCCGTTGACACTGAATCCCTGGCCCAAGTTCGTTTGGACTGCCACCATCCCCCGCCGGTCGATCGACACGAGCGACCACGCCAGGAAGGTGACCGGGATAACAACCAGCGCTATTAGCGCCAGGACTGTGATGTTCATTTGGAATCCCCCTAGAACTTGATCTTGACGATCCGGCTAAGCCAGAAGCCGCCGACGATGAACATGATGACGCTGAGCACCATGAGGATGATCCCGACGAAGTGTTCGACGAACACGTTGAGGTATCCCGGATTGATGACCCCTAGGAACAAAGCAACGCCGACTGGCAGTGCCATCAGGATGTACGCCGACATTTTCCCTTCGGCACTGAGAGACCGGATCTGGCCCTTGATGTCGCTTCGTTCGCGAATGGTTGCGGCCACTTGTTCGAGCACTTCGGCTAGGTCCCCGCCGACTTCCCTGTTGATCTGGACAGCCTGGGCAATCCACCGGAAATCTTCACTGTCCATGCGATCCGCGGCGTCCTCGATTGCCACGCGTGCGTCCTTGCCAATCCGGGTCTCATTGACGATCCGGGCAAGTTCCTCCGATGTCGGAGCATCCGCCTCCAGTGACGCTGCCTCGATGGACCGCATTACGCTGTGACCGACGCGGAGGCCTCCAATCAACATCTGGATGGTGTCTGTCAGTTGGGCTTCGAACTTTCCGCGGCGCTTGTCCGTGAGAATGTTGAGGACCAGTTTGGTGGCAAACGGCGTAGCTGCTGCTACGAGGAATCCGATCAAAATGTGCGTCAGGAACCAGGCGAATACACCTGCGAACACAGACCCGATCCCTACCGCCACCGTGAAGTCGGCCGGCGACATCTTGACCCCGGCGTTGTAGAGCACTGCCCTGTTGTAGGGGCCCCCCGATTCGCCGATAACTCCGTCAACGGCGGTTACGGCTGATTGAGTGAAGCGGCTAACTGTTGATGCTTGCGGCTGAGACGAGTTCCGGCGGCGCTCCATGGGGATGGCACCGTAACGCGGCTTAAGCACTACAAGGAAGACCAATATCAATGCGGCAAGGCACAAACAGATGGCAAAACCGAGGACGGCCGGCGAATCCATGATCACCGCCTCCCTGAAGAAACCGGAGCCGAAGCCGCACCGAAGACGCCCGGGGATACTGCGATGCCCAGATCAGCGAAACGATCCAGGAACCGAGGACGGATTCCTGTGGGAACCGGCTTTCCAAGAAACCTGCCTTGGGCGTCCATACCTGCGGAATAGTCGAAGACGAAGGCATCCTGGAGCGTAACGATTTCTCCCTCCATGCCTTGAACTTCGGTGACATGTGTGACCCGGCGGCTTCCGTCACGCAGACGGGTTACCTGGATGATCAGGTCAACGGCGGACGCTATCTGCTCCCGTATGGCCCGCAAGGGAAGGTCCATCCCGGCCATGAGGACCAGCGTTTCAAGTCGGGCAACGGCATCGCGCGGAGCGTTAGCGTGAACGGTGGACAACGAGCCATCGTGGCCGGTGTTCATGGCCTGGAGCATGTCCAGTGATTCGCCGCCACGGACTTCGCCGACAATGATGCGGTCAGGACGCATGCGGAGCGAGTTCCTGAGGAGTTCGCGAATGGGCACTGCACCCTTGCCCTCGATATTGGGTGGCCGGCTTTCCAACCGGACCACGTGCTCTTGCTGCAACTGCAGTTCCACCGCGTCCTCGATGGTGACGATCCTGTCGTCCTCGGGAATGAAGGAGGAAAGGACGTTGAGAAGTGTCGTCTTGCCTGTTCCTGTTCCGCCAGAGACGATGATATTCAGCCGTGCTCGCACACATGCGCTGAGGAGCTCCGCCATTTCCGGAGTCATGGACCCCCAGTCAATGAGGTTCTGCACAGTCAACGGGACCTGGCTGAACTTACGGATGGTAAGTGATGGTCCGTTCACAGCCAAGGGCGGGATGATCGCATTCACACGCGAACCGTCTTCCAGCCTTGCATCGACGAGCGGAGACGATTCATCGATGCGGCGGCCCACTTTGGAGACGATGCGCTCGATTACCTTCCGCAAGTGATCATCCGAGCTGAACTGTGATCCGGTCAGTGAGAGACGTCCGTTACGTTCCACGTAGATTTGATCGGAACGATTGACCATGATTTCGGTTACAGCCGGATCCTCCAGGAGGCGCTGAAGCGGACCCAAGCCCATGACTTCGTCGGCAACGTCACGGATGAGGCGACGTCGTTCTTCGGGCGAAAGCGGAACCTGCTCCTGATCAATCACCGCCGATAGTTCTTCAACGGCGCTTGCGCGGAGATCTTCTTCGGACGCCGAGGTGTCGCCGAAACGCGTTCCCATCCGCTCAAATAGTGCGAGTGCCGCGCGTTGCTTCAGCCCGGCCAACGCGTCGACAACAGGGACGACGGGGCCGCCTCCGAGCGAGGGCGCGGTGGCGAGGGCGATTGGGCTCCCGCCCGCAGCCGGTGACGCGAAAGGAATTGAAGAGGCGGGCCCTGAGACGGGAGCTTCATCGATTGTTCCGTTGGGAGGCTGTGAGGCACCCTCCCGCTGCGTCCTGGAAAGTCGGTCTGAGAGTTTCATGAGACAACCACCCGTCGGTGCAATTTGTTGTGATTAGAGGACACCCACTGGGGGTCAAAGCGGTCTACCAGCTTCTTCAGGCCTTTGGTGGCCGAGTCCCTGGAAGTGCTCTGCAGAACGGGTATCCCGCGATTCGTCGAGTACGGCAAAGTCCGGGATCGTGGCACCACTGCATCTATCGGGACCCCGATTGTCGCTTCAACATCCTGTACCGACAGTCCGCTTTTGCGATCAGCGAAATTCAGGACGGTATGCCGTCCCTGCGGCAGCAACTGGAGCTCCTTAAGGACAGTGAAACACTTGCGGAGCCCGCGGACACTGGGAACATCCATGCCACAGACCCATACGCCGTCTGTAGCCAGCTCCAGGGTCGCAAGGACGTGTTCCCCCAGACCTGGTGCGGTGTCGACCACGACGTATTTGAACTCGCTCGCCAGTTGATTCAGCAGGCGACTGACGTGGTCGGCTGTGATGTAGTCAGATTCGGATGGCGTGCGGGGAGCGCAGAGTGCATAGATGCCCGCCGGATGGACGGTCAGAAACGCCTTCAAAACCATCGAATCCTGCGATGCGGCGCCGTGAACTGCCTCCGTGATGGAGTGTTCCGGTTCGAGCTGCAATCCCGACGCAACGTCTCCGAACTGAAGGTCCAGATCCACGAGAACTACGCTCATCGGGGCAACCTTGCCTAAACCAATTGCAAGATTCGTTGCGACTGTGGTTTTCCCGACGCCACCCTTGGGTGACATCACCGCAATGACCCGCCCACGGTCCTGGTCAGGTTCGGCAGCGGGGCCCATGCCTCGCCGGCGGCTGGCTGCGGCGAGGCACGCTCGTTCCAGTAGCACTCGCAGATCGTTGACTTCAATTTCTGGCGTGACAACATCGCGGATCCCCGAATGCATGGCCTTCAACACCAAGTCTGGGCTGGGCTCCGCAACAAGCAGAAGGCTGATCTCCGGGTACTGGAGGTCAAAGACCGTAGCCAGTTTCAACGCGGCTTCAGCTGTTACGCCGGGTCCGAGGATCAGAACCTCGGGCGGTGCACCATTGAGCTGCTTGAACACATCATCAGGTCCACCGGACAATACCTCCGGATTGAGGGTCTGCAGTTCTCCGTGCAAGGCCCCTGCGATGGCCTGGCGGACGCGGCCCTCAAAGTCGCGCACCGCCGTGACTGCGACAAAGCGGCTCATCAGTACAGCCCACCGAACGTCGTAATGGGAGGATTGGACTTAGCCGTGGACGCCGTCTGCTTGGACAGCCAGAGGGTACCGAACTCCGCCCCATAGATCATTTTGGAGGCGTCGGCGTCGCTGCGGGCGACAGTCACGTAGGCGGAACCGTTCGGCATCGCAACGGCATTGTCTGAGGACCCCGACTTAGCGTCCGGCTCGGCTTTCTGGACAGCTGTGACAAGTACATCGTGGAAGAGGAGCCCGGTGGACTGCTTCCATCCCTTGACTTCGGCCGGAACGTTGGCATTGTCCGGCATTGCATCCTCCGCCTTGAAGGAGCTGAAGACTGTTACTTTGTCTCCTGCTTCGAGCCGTCCGCCCAGGATCCGATCTGGTGCCAACAGGAAAGTGACCTCTTCAAGCCCCTCAGGTACCGGCACCGTTCCCGGCCGCAGGTCCCGAGGATCGACTAGCCTGGCTGAAAGGAGTTGCTCGCCGGGTTCCAAAGCCACGGAGGTGACTTTTCCCCCCTGCTCGCTTAGCTTGTCGAGGGCGCCCTCCGGCACTGCAGATTGAGGCATCGACTCCAGTTGGACCTTACCGTTCAGGTCTTCTGCCTTTGTGCCGGCAGGGACAGATTCTTTGACGACGAGTACATTTACGGGATCCAGTCCTTGCAATGCCCTGTTGTCAGCTCCCTGGACGTATACGACAAGTAGTACGGTTCCAGTGATTGCCAGCAGCAGCGCTGCAATGCCTCCCAGTAGGCGTGATTTCACTTTAGATGCTCCTTCTTAGTGTGTGAGTGCATCCGTTCCGCGATGAGAACGGCTTGTTTCTACTGCGTGAGTGCTACCCCGGATCCTCCGTAGTTGGGAGTTCCTGAACCGCCTAAGGCGAGGCCCTCGGCCAAGGAGACATAACGGGTGAAGTACCCCTGGATACCCCTGCAGTTGCCCGTGCAGGACGGTGCGGCGGAGTCAAGATTTGTCAGCGATGGCCCACCGCCGAACTTGTAGCCGGTGACCTTGAATGCCAAGAATCCAACCAAGGCGTATGTAGCGTGCTGCCCGTTTCCTGTCGCGGTGCTGAACACTGGAATGAGGACGGGCTCCATCAGGAGTGTGGCCAGGATGCCATTGCATTCGCTCGGAAAATCATTGCCGGGGTCGTTGCCAATTTCCGAATTGGCGATGTCGATGTTTGCCGAGCAGCCAGTGTCCCGGTCCAGCCAGCCGAAGCCGCCCTCAGCGTAACCATTCTGCGGCGGGCAACCAGGGTAATCCGGAGTATTTTCGTCGTAACGCAGGAGAATGTGCGTCGGGGTCGGATTGCCCGTGAAGTCACCGGTTGAGTTCAGCTCGGCAAGCTGGCTTGGCGTTAAGTACTTCTCGAAGACGCACTTGCTGATAGTCCACGGAAGGGTTGTTGCCTTGGTCGGCGCCCCCCAGCGTGCCTCGGCCACAGCTCGGATATCCGTAGTGTCGAAACCCATCACGCGGGCGAAGAAAAGGGAAAAGCTGTTGACTCCTGAGCCGGCCTGACGCGTGTTGGTTTCAACCCGGACCGATGTGGTGGTCGGGAACGTTATGGACGCAATTCCGCTGGAGTTGTCGTTGCTGTTGCTGTTGGCTAGTGCACTCCCCGTCGCGTTGTAACTGCCGCATGATCCTTTGCCACAGTCATTTGCGATAGCCAACGCGGAAGCGTCGGCTCCATTCTGCAGTTGGGCTTTTTCCGCATACATGGCGCCGACGTCAACGGCTAGGGCCCCGAACCCCATCAAGACAACGAGGAGCACTGCCACGATGACAGACGCGGCGCCGCGCTCGTCGCGCTCTGCTGCACGCACGGCCCGATGGTGGGCGAAACGTTGTGGAATCAACCGCCGCATCGCATTACTCCTACTCCAGTCATGGACAGCGGGAAAATAACCGGCTGGCCGAAGAAGCCGGCGTCGAGGAAGCCTGTCATTGAGGACATGGTCACCTTGGTGGTGACCGTGACATTTGTGCCGGACGTACAGCTGCCCGCATTGTGTGTGACCGTCACCGGGAGCCCCGAAAGGGACGGTGCCGCCGCCAAGGCCACGGCGCTTACGTCCAGTGACGAGTCGCTGTGATGGATGGCTGCGTACCTGGCCCCTTCACGGGCCGCCTGGGTCAGTGAGACCTGGACATTTAGCACTCGGCCGAATTCGATGATCCCGATAAGAACCAGTAGTAGCAGCGGGAGAACGATCGCCATCTCAACGGCCACTGCGCCGCGTTCTTTCCGTTTTGACTTCAAGACCGTCTCCCCAAACCTTTTGTTAGAGCGGTGAATGTTTCCTATAAGTGGAATGGGCCCTGACGGCGGTTATGCCCACCGCCAGAGCCCAAAGCGTCGTCAGCTCCGTTGAACAAATTTTCTAAAGAGCTGCCGAAACAGAAGTGAAGAGGTCGGCGACCTTCGGGCCGAGGATGATGACCGCAGCCATCACCACAACGGCGATGAAGGCGACCATGATGCCGTACTCGACCATCGTGGCGCCCTTTTCCTCTTGCAGCTTGCCTTTTGCTGTGTGAAGAACGGCATTGATTGTTGCTATGAACGAGTTCATGACTTGCTCCTTGTATAAGACCAAAATTTCAGCCTTCGGTGCCGGCCACTCGAAGAGTTCCCCAGCTGGCTGTGCGAAGGGTTGGTTGCGGTGGCACTTATGGCCACCGCAACCTCGTCGACTAGAGCTTTGCCGAAACTGACGTGAACAGGGCCGCAATCTGCGGGCCGAGGATGATGACAGCGGCCATAACCAGGACGGCGATGAAGGCGACCATGATGCCGTACTCCACCATCGTGGCGCCCTTCTCTTCGCGAGTGAGCCGGTTCTTGACGCCGGCGATAAAGGCAACCATGGAGACCAGTGCAGAGTTCATTTTGTGTTCCTTTTGTGAGTGCTGAATTGGCTTCGAATTCCCGCTCCCCCCAAAAAGGTGTTGCTGGAACTTCGATACACAAAGGAATACAGGAGTCACAAATAGCCCCACAATGAGTGGATGTACTCGTCTTTTAGACACCAGAATCGGGCGTCTACTTGGTGTTACATCCCTATAACCGCGCTACCCAAGTACGCGACTACTTGGTGTACTCGGAAAGGGCTATCGAGGGAAGACTGTGGGCAGGAGAATCCGCCCCACTTCGGCGGCCCATAGAACGGCCAGCAGGCATCCCGCGAACATGGACGGGCCGAAGGGCACAGCCGTCTTTCGGCCCGCAAACCCGCCCGTAACAAGGAGCACACTGGTCACGGCGCCCACAATAAAACCAAGGGCTATCCCGAGTATCAAGTGACCTATCGAGAGGTAGCCCAAGTACAAACCAAGTGGTGCCGAGAGCTTTACGTCGCCCATGCCCATTCCACGGGGGGAAATAACCGCCAAAATCAGGTAGATCACGAAAGTTGCGGCGCATCCGATGACTGCTACGAGCAGATTTCCCCATCGCTGGTTCATGCCGGCGTCCATTAGCAATAGTCCTAGACCGATTCCGAGGGTGGGAACAACGAGCCTGTTGGGCAATAACTTGTGCTGAAGATCGATTCGGGAGAGCACAAATCCAGCTGCGCAGAGGAAAAGGTAGGCCGGCAGCACCCAGGACCAGCCGAACCGCCAAGCCATCGCTCCGAACAGCACGCCGTTTGCAATTGCGCCGGCCCTAGCGTGCCAGCGGACGTGCCCTAGCTCGATATCGGGCAGTAACCGGCGCGTGATGAGAAGGGCAGCGGGTGCCGCGGCGAGGCCCAGGAGGGCGCAAGCGATTACCAGCAGGGCGGCCGGGGGCATTTCAGTCAACAGGGCACCTAAGCTCGGAGTTGTTCATGGTCCACGGCGCCGGACCCGAGCATCAGGTCCGGCGCAGACTGTCTACCTAGAGCCTATTTTGACCAGTGGCCTCTATACCCGCTATTCTTGATAGTCGTTGTGCGTGTCCTTTCTCGATGATGCGTGCCCGCTGAGAATCCGGTTGCAGGATAACTACTCCTCGGGCACATTCGAGACTTCTGGACCACTGGATTCTTGGAGCCCTCACCTCTGTTCCGGTAGCGCATAGATAGTAGGTGCACACGCTTACGTGACACCTAAACAAGAACGCCAGAACAAGAACGAGGCAAACACCGTGCGTACGTACACCCCGAAGCCCGGCGATATCAACCGCCAGTGGCACGTCATTGACGCCACCGACGTTGTCCTTGGTCGTCTCGCCAGCCAGACCGCAATCCTGCTGCGCGGCAAGCACAAGGCCACCTTTGCTCCCCACATGGACATGGGCGACTTCGTCATCATCATCAACGCCGAGAAGGTTGCCCTCACCGGCGCCAAGCTCGAGCAGAAGCGCGCTTACCGCCACTCCGGTTACCCGGGTGGTCTGACCTCCGTCAACTACGCGGAACTGCTTGAATCCAACCCGGTTCGCGCCGTGGAGAAGGCCATCAAGGGCATGCTCCCGAAGAACTCCCTCGCTGCACAGCAGCTGGGCAAGCTGAAGGTTTACCGCGGTGCAGAGCACCCGCACGCCGCTCAGCAGCCCAAGACTTTCGAAATTTCCCAGGTCGCCCAGTAGTCCTGGCCACCAACAACTTATCTATACAAGGAGAATCGTGGCTCAGAACGAAGAACTGACCACCGAGGCCGTTCCGGCTGAGGAAAACCTGACCAGCTACACCTCGGAAAGCGGTCCTGCAGAAGCAGAAGCGCCGAAGAAGGAACGCCCGGCACTGACTGTTGCCGGCGCAGCTGTTGGCCGCCGCAAGGAAGCCGTCGCCCGCGTCCGCATCGTTCCCGGCTCCGGCAAGTGGACCATCAACGGCCGCGAGCTGGCGAACTACTTCCCGAACAAGCTGCACCAGCAGGACGTCAACGAGCCCTTCAAGATCCTCGATCTTGACGGCGCCTACGACGTCATTGCCCGCATCCACGGTGGCGGCATCTCCGGCCAGGCCGGTGCACTGCGCCTCGGCATCGCCCGTTCACTGAACGAGATCGACGCCGAGAACAACCGCGCCACCCTGAAGAAGGCCGGTTACCTGCGTCGTGACGCCCGCGTCATCGAGCGCAAGAAGGCTGGTCTCAAGAAGGCCCGTAAGGCTCAGCAGTACTCCAAGCGCTAATCACGCTTCCCGGAAGCCCGTCCCGCCATTCGGCGGGGCGGGCTTCCGCTGTATGACGGCGCTTATCGCGTCAACTCGTAATAAACAGCCCCGCTGACCTGTTCTGCGACGAAATTTTCCCTCACCCAGAGCAATATTCTGGCTGACTCTCCGCGTCCTTCCAATGTCAATGGCGGCAGGTTCTGGAATGCGAGGGACTGAACCCGACCGTCCTTGACGAGGCTTTGGAATTGCTCCAGAGTCGGATACGGGTCTGTGCCGTCGAAGCCACCCAGGGGCAGCACAGCCCGTCCCGATTCCAGCTGGTAGTTTGCGGCTGTCTCCGAACCGATTACCGCAGTAGCCCACGTCTGGCTTGAGGGAGTTTCTCGTAGGCGACGTATCAGTTCCGGGCTGGGCGAGTCGCCAAACATCACGGACAGGTAGCTTTCGGGCGTCTTGGGCGAGGCACGTTCCCTGTCGTCCGTGCGCATTCCGAAAATGCTCGGCCCGGCAATGACGCCGGCGCCAACATGGCCGGTCAGGACGGTGTTCACGGACCAAATGACGGGGCCGCTTAGGAGGACGCCTATCGAAAGCATGCTGACTGCCCGTCTGACGACCTGTCGAGGCGGCCGCAGCAGGATCCCACCAACGGCAACGCTCCACATCACGACGACCGCGACGGGGAAGCCCGGGAAATCAGCAGTGGACCTGACAGCCGTCACAAACGCGAAGATCATGCTAGCGGCGAAAGTTACCGCTGCCGTGAAACGAATCTTGCTGCTGTCCAGGCCCCGAAGAAAGTACATAAGGGCCACCGCAGCCAAGCAACATAACGGGGGCACCGCAGAGAGCACGTAGTAAGGGTGCAGGATGCCAGACATGAACGCCAGGATCGTTGCCGAACAGCAGAACCAGACGGAGCACATTAGTAGGAAGACCCGGGACGTGAGTTCGCCTTCACGCCGCCTTAGCAGCCATACCGAGATACAAAGTCCAGCCACCGCCAGCGGCAGAAACCAACCGAACTGTCCTGAAAATTGAGGCTGAAGAAATCGTTGGAATCCAGCGTCCAGCTTCTCATTTAACCCGCTGCCAAGTCCGGAACCCATTGTTCGGCTTGCGTCCTCGCCGGTTAGTCGGTCCAAACCGTTGTATCCCATGGTGAGCTCGATAACGCTGTTGTTCCTCGAACCGCCAATGAACGGGCGGTCCGCAGGACTAGTCAACTGGACAACTGCCAACCACCAGCCAGCTGCGATGGCGGAAGCAGCGAGGGCCAGCGACAAGTGCAGCAGGCGTCTGATTACGGAAATGCGTGTGAACACCAGGTAGGCGACGGCCACTCCGGGCAGGACCACGAGCACTTGTAGCTGCTTTGTCAGAAAGGCCGCCCCCGTTAGCGCCCCCGCCATCATGAGCCACCGCAGTCTGCCGCGGTCAATAGACTCTAAGGTGCAAAAGACAATGCCAATCATGATCACGGTCAGTAAGGCGTCCGGGTTGTTATAGCGGAAGATCACAGTGGACACGGGCATTACCGCCATGAACGTCCCGGCGAGCAGTGCCGTGGCCGCGTCAAAGCGTTTCTCCACCATGCGATACAGAAGGTAGACGCTCAGGACTCCCATCACGGCTTGGGGTAGGAGGATGCTCCACGAATTCAGTCCAAACACCCGGGCGGAAAGCGCCATTATCCAGATGCTGAGAGGTGGTTTATCTACCGTGATCGCATTTCCTGGGTCCGAGGAGCCAAATAGGAGTGCAGTCCAATCGAGCGAACCCGACATGGCAGCGGCGGAATAGTAGGCATTGGCCCACCCGTTCCGGTCCAGGCCCCACGTGTAAAGAATCGCTGTGAACGTTAGAAGGGCCAGCAATGCGGGACGTTGCCACGCTGGGGATTTCTGGGGACCTCTGAAAAATTGAATGACAGGTGATGATAGCCGCCCATGTTCGCCCTTTGCTGACAGCTCGGCCTGTGCGGCTAGGCGGCTCACAGTGCCGGCTCTTTGGATGGGGTCAGGCTAACGGCGTGCACCGGCGCAGTGGAGCTCCGCCTGCGAAACACCCAGAGCCGAAGCAGTACGAACCTCATCAGCGTAGCCAGGACGTTAGCCGCGGTCAGGACGATCAGCTCATGGCTTGGCGTGGCATCCAAGTAGACAGTATGGAGTGCTGCCAGTGAAGCGGAGGTGATGGTCCAAGCCAACAGGAATACGATCATGCCTTGGAACTGCTGTGTGAAGAGCCTGGCCGGACCTCTGATCCCGAAAGTGAATCTGCGGTTCGCAGCGGTATTCCCCACCGCTGTTAACAGCAGAGACATGAAGTTGGCTTGCTGCGCGCCCATCGGTCCCTGAAGGACGAGGTAGAGCAAAGCGAAGGCGATGGTGGAGGCCGCACCGACAAGTCCGAATCGCAGGACCTGACCAAAGAAGCTTGGACGACCGGGCGGAACAAAAGGTCTGCGCCCAAGTTCCGCATAGATGGCTTGAACTGGAATGGAACCCTTCATCAGCCCTCCTCCAACCCTGATCAGGCCCCGCAGATCATCCACAGCCGTCTGCCTGATGTCGACTCGGCTATCGGGATCGTCAACCCAATCCACGGGTATCTCATGGATCCGGAGCCCTGAACGTTCGGCGATTATGAGCAGTTCGGTGTCGAAGAACCAGCCGTTGTCCTCCACGAGCGGAAGTAGCTTCTTCGCTACGTCAGCTCGGATGGCTTTGAAACCGCACTGTGCGTCAGAGAACTTGACCTGCATGGTCCGCTTGAGAAGAAAGTTGTAGCAGCGGGAAATGAATTCCCGTTTGGGGCCGCGGCTGACTCTGGAGGTGGCGCCCAACCTGGTGCCAATGGATACGTCCGAATGGCCGGACAGCAACGGGGCAACCAGCGGAGGCAGTGCTGCCAGATCCGTAGAGAGGTCGACGTCGAGGTACGCCAAGACCCTTGCGGTCGAGGCCCCCCATGCGTCCCTCAGTGCAAAGCCCCGGCCTTTGACCTGCAGCCTGCGATAAACAACGTTGGGCAATTGCGTTGCTAAGCGTGTGGCGATGACAGCAGTGTTGTCCGTGCTGGCATTGTCCGCGATGGTAATTTGCCACGTTGAAGGCATTTCCTGCGATAAGTATTCGGCGAGCCTGCTGATGCTTTTCTCGAGCACCGACTCTTCGTTGAAGACCGGTACTACGATTTCGAGCGCCAAGCCCCCAGAGCTAGGTGTCATGCCTCGAATGCTAGAGAGCCACTAGTAGCTCTGACGAGGGGTTTTGGGAAAGACGAGTACAAAGTGCGGCATATCCAAGTAGTCCAAACGAGTAGCCTCCTGGGGCTGCGTACTACCTGCGCGTCACCTGTCACCACAAGCACGGTGAGGGACAGCCCGGCCCAGTGGGTCCATCGTCTAAACTTGACCCGATGTCTAGATTATTTGGAACAGATGGTGTCCGGGGCCTGGCTAACGGCCTGCTCACAGCAGAGCTGGCGATGCAGCTGGCGCAAGCGGCCGCCGTCGTACTCGGCCACGAACGCACCACCAACGGCACCCGTCCGCGCGCCGTGGTGGCGCGCGATCCGCGTGCCAGCGGCGAGTTCATCTCGGCAGCGGTCGCGGCGGGACTCTCCAGTTCCGGCATCGATGTCTACGACGCCGGCGTCCTCCCCACACCTGCCGCCGCCTACCTGGTGGCCGACCTTAACGCCGACTTCGGCGTCATGATCTCTGCCTCCCACAACCCGGCGCCGGACAACGGCATCAAATTCTTCGCGCGGGGCGGCCAGAAGCTGCCTGACGAGGTGGAAGATGCCATCGAGGCGCAGATGGGCAAAGACCCTGTCCGGCCCACAGGCAGCGACGTGGGCCGTATCCAGACGTTCTCCGACGCCGAGGACCGCTACATCGTCCACCTCCTCGGAACCCTGCCGCACCGCCTCGACGGGCTGAAAGTGGTTCTCGACTGCGCCCACGGCGCAGCCAGCGGCTGTTCACCGCAGCTCTTCAACGACGCCGGCGCCGAGATCGTGGTCATTGGCGCCGAGCCCGACGGCCTGAACATCAACGACGGCGTGGGCTCAACCCACCTCGGCGCCCTCCAGCGCGCAGTGGTGGAACACGGTGCGGACCTGGGCATCGCCCACGACGGTGACGCCGACCGGTGCCTTGCCATCGACCATGAAGGCAACGAGGTGGACGGTGACCAGATCATGGCCATCCTCGCCCTGGCGCTGAAGGAATCCGGCAAGCTCACGGACAACGTCCTGGTGGCCACTGTCATGAGCAACCTCGGCTTGAAGATCGCCCTCCGCAACGCCGGCATCACCATCCGCGAAACTGCGGTGGGGGACCGCTACGTTCTCGAGGAAATGCGCGACGGCGGCTACAACCTTGGCGGCGAGCAGTCCGGTCACGTGATCTTCGCCGATCACGCCACTACAGGCGACGGCCTCCTGACCGGCCTGCAGCTGGCCGCCCAGGTGGCTCTCACGGGCAAGCCCTTGAAGGAACTCGCCACAGTGATGACCAAGCTTCCGCAGCTGATGATCAACGTCAAGAACGTGGACAAGGCCCGGGCTGGGACCGACGAAGGGGTTCTGGCTGCTGTGGCGGAGGCTTCCGCGGAACTCGGCGAGACCGGCCGTGTGCTCCTCCGGCCGTCCGGAACCGAGGCCTTGGTGCGTGTGATGGTGGAGGCTGCCGACATGCCCACCGCCGAACGGATCTGCAAGCATCTCGCGGCCGTGGTGCAGGAACGACTGGCGGTAGCGCCCGCAGCCTGACCCAGACCGTAGCCTAGCCCGATCCAGCAAACAAAAAGTGGTCCGCCTCTCCGGAGGCGGACCACTTTGTTATGTCCCGGAAGCTAGGCCCGGGGCCTGGCCTGGAGGGAATCGCGGATTTCCGTGAGGAGTGCGATCTGGGGGTCCTCGGCGGCCTCTTCCTTGACTTCGGTATCAATACCGAGCCGGCGGTTGCGGCGTTCGATCATGTGGTTCATCGGCATGATGACCACGAAGTAGATGGCGGCTGCCACCAGCAGGAACGAAATGATGGAGGAGATGACGGATCCGTACATGAACCCCTCCCACTGCATTTCTTCAATGCCCTTGGCATTGAACAGACGGCCGATCAGTGGAGTCAGCAAGCCTTCAACGATTGAGGTCACGACGGCGCCGAAGGCGGCACCCATGACCACTGCGACGGCAAGGTCTACGACGTTGCCCTTCATAATAAAATTCTTGAATCCGGTCAACATGGGACTGAGCTTAACCCTGTCTTGTGAACACGGTGTGACAGTAGGGTAATTTCGCGGGGTGTGTCGTCGGTCACTGGCCCTTGACGGCGGGAATTGGTTTCATATGTGTCGGGGCGTGCCGGTGTTAAAGTTAGCGGACTACTCTTCAGACTAATGACTTTGTAGCCGTATGCTTGCCCAACTACGGATGGGGGGCCGACGGAATGACACTGGAGAACGCGTTGGGCGCGACTCGAAACTCGCTAAACGGCATGCGACTAATTTTGGCTGTCTGGGTTATTGTCGCGCACAGCTGGTGGTTGACGGGGCTCGGACCCGGACCGGCGGTGGCCGGCGGTCAGTTGGGATCCTGGGCCGTAGTGGGTTTCTTTGGAATCTCTGGATATCTCATAACACTCAGCAGGCTGCGTTCCAGGAACGTTGCTGCGTTCTTCCGTGCGCGTTTCCTCCGGATAGTACCGGGGTTGGTCGTTTGCTTGATGTTGATCGCCTTTGTTATGGCCCCGATCGGGGCATTCCTTGGCAGTGGAACGTACAGCACTTTCGATGCAACGGCTTTCGTCGCAAACAACCTTTCACTTATCGGCACGCAATTAGGCAATGTTCCTATTGGCTCCACTCTTGCCGATGTGCCAGGGGCCGACGAATGGAACTCGCCGCTCTGGACGCTCTTCTGGGAGGTCCTGTGCTATGCCCTGGTTGGATCGCTCGCGCTGCTAAAGCCCGAGTTGTTTCGCGTAGCCATCGCAATCTTTTTCGGCCTAGCGATGGGCACTCTTGTTTTTCAGGTGATGGCCCAGGGTCCTACGGCAGGGCCATGGGGAAAAATTCTTTGCCCGACCGCAACCTTTCTCGCCGGATCTGTTTTGTGCCTCTTCCGGTCAAGGGTCTTCTTGCGAGGAGACATCGCAATGGTCGCCGCGGCTCTGCTTGCTCTGTCGTACTCTGCGGATTTCTTCATCGCCTTCTGCCCACTGCCCTTGGCGTACTTAATCCTTTGGTTCGGTTCGTCGCCGGCGCTCCACCGAATCGGTTCTCGATACGACATTTCCTACGGCATGTACATCTATGGCTGGCCAGTTCAGCAGCTCCTTGCTTTGGCTGGAGTGGACGCCCTGGTGCCATTGGGTGGCTTTGCCGTATTTTCCGTACTGGCAACAGCCCCTTTGGCTTGGCTGAGCTGTGTGCTGATTGAAGGTCCTGCGCAGCGCTTTGGTCGGCGAGTCTTCACCCCTCGCTTCGCATCCGCATTGGCGCTGGCCTGAGACCTGACGCGGGTCGACGATACACCGCGTCCCTGGCGAGAAGGGCTGAACGTGACCGCCCTACAAGTACCCCGGCGCCGCTTCCAGTCCGAAGTACTCTTCCAGCGTCACGATGCCCTTGGCGGCCATGTCCATGGCGGCTTCCACGCCGATGTATCTCAGGTGCCAGGACTCGTAGTAGTAGCCCGTGATCTGGTGGAACATCCACGGGTACCGCACCACGAAGCCGAAGCGGTGGGCGTTGGCTTTGGCCCACACCGCGGCCGGCTGCTCGGCGAAACACGGCTGGAACCCGCACGCCCCGCCGCCGTCGCCGATGTCGAAGGCCCAGCCGGTCTGGTGCTCCGAGAACCCGGGCCTGGCCGAAGCTGTGTCCGCCTCGGCCTGACCCCTGGACGCCACATAGCTGTTGTACGTTGCCACCTGGGTGCCGTAGGACCGGTAACCGCTCGCCAGCGTCATGGTGACGCCGTCTCCCGCGGCCGCGGCGAACATCTGCTCCGCGGCAGCCGCCGTGGTGCTGTTTAGCTGCGCCGACTCGCCCGAAACGGCCAGGGCGATGTTGGGCTGGACGAGGTCCGCCGGGACGTAGTCGGCGGGGGAGAGCGGCCGGTGCTTGTTGACCACCAGCCACGGGCTGGCGGGATCCGTCAACGAATGCTGCTGGGCCAGTCCGGCCGCGGGCGACGTAGGCGTCGGCGCGGCAGTGGGTGCCGGCGCGGCCACCGTTCCGGGTTCGGTGGCGGCAGCGCTCGTCTCCGGGCCGGCGGACGACGGCGGTGCCGCCTGCGAAGCGGAGGCGGAAGTTACGGACGGGGAAGCCGACGACGGCGGCCGGTTTCCGCCGTCGGGCGTGCAGGCTGCCAATGCAGTCAGTCCCGCGCCGGCGGCCAGGAGCCTTGCGATGGCCCGCCGGGTCGGTGCTGTGGGAGCAGGCACGGATTCAGCAGCCCCAGGAACCGCAGAACAGTTGTGGCACGCCTGTGCTAGACCTTCCGCAGGAGCATGCGGCGGATGGAGTGATCCGCTTCCTTGGTGAGCACGAGCTGCGCCCTGCCCCGCGTGGGGAGGACGTTTTCCTCGAGGTTGGGCTCGTTGATGCGTTTCCAGATGTCGCGGGCGGTGCTTTCTGCTTCCTCGTCGGACAGCGTCGCATAGCGGTGGAAGTAGGATTCCGGCTGGGCGAAGGCGGTGGTGCGCAGCTTGCGGAACCGGTCCACGTACCATTCCTCGATATAGGAGGTCTTCGCGTCCACGTAGATGGAGAAGTCGAAGAAGTCGCTCAGCGCGAGCCCCTGCTTGCCGTCATGGCGGGGCCGGGCGGGTGCCAGGACGTTCAAGCCTTCGACGATCAGCACGTCCGGGCGGCGGACCACCACTTCCTTGCCGGGCACAATGTCGTACGTGACGTGGGAGTACCAGGGTGCCCGGACCTCTTCCGCGCCGCCCTTGATCTCGCTCACGAAGCGGAGCAGGGCTCGGCGGTCGTACGACTCCGGGAAACCCTTCCGCTCCAGGAGGTGCCGGCGCTTGAGCTCTGCCAGGGGATACAGGAAACCGTCGGTGGTAATGAGCTCCACGTTCGGCGTCCCGGGCCAGCGGCGGAGCATCTCACGGAGCACGCGGGCGATGGTGGACTTGCCCACGGCCACGGAACCGGCCACGCCGATCACAAAGGGGGTGCGCTGCGTCTGCTCGCCGAGGAAGGTGGTGGTGGCGGCGTGCAGCTGGCCCGCGGCCTCGACGTAGAGGTGAAGCAGCCGGGACAGGGGCAAATAGACTTCGCGGACTTCCTTCATGTCCAGCGGATCACCGAGCCCTCTGAGACGGACCACGTCCTCTTCGTTAAGAGGCTGTTCCATCTGGGCTGCGAGCCGGGACCAGGTCTGCCTGTCCAGCTCCACGAACGGGGAGACGCCCTCTCCATTCGCTTCGTTGCGTTGCAAAGTCACGTTAGAGATTCTGCCCTCCGCGACGCTGAGAGCGAAATGCAGGGCGTCGCATCCGCTGCAACGGGGCCCGGGAACAGTGTCGCCGGGGCCGTGCCAGACCTCAGCGGACCACTACTCCATATAAGCTTGGCTCTATGTGTGGAATCGTAGGATACGTAGGCCATTCGTCAGGCCGGGTAAATGTTGGCCACGGCGCGTTGGACGTTGTCCTTGAGGGACTCCGCCGTCTGGAGTACCGCGGGTATGACTCGGCAGGCGTTGCTGTGGTGGCGGACGGAACCATTTCGTCGCGCAAGAAGTCCGGAAAGCTGAGCAACCTGCTCGCTGAACTGGAAGAGAAGCCGCTGCCGGATTCCGTCACCGGGATCGGGCACACCCGCTGGGCCACGCACGGCGGCCCCACGGACCAGAATGCGCACCCGCACCTGTCCGACGGCGGCAAGCTGGCCCTGATCCACAACGGCATCATCGAAAACTTCGCCGAGCTCAAGCTGGAACTGCTCGAAAAGGGCACCGTGTTCGCGTCCGAGACGGACACCGAGGTGGCCGCGGCGCTGCTGGGCGACATCTTCCGGAACCAGCTGAACGGCGACGCCTCCAACGGCGGCCTCACCAAGGCCATGCAGCTTGCCTGCCAGCGACTGGAAGGCGCCTTCACCCTGCTGGCCGTGCACGCGGATCAGCCCGACGTCGTCGTCGCCGCCCGCCGCAACTCCCCGCTCGTGGTGGGCCTGGGCGAGGGCGAGAACTTCCTCGGCTCAGACGTCTCCGGCTTCATCGACTACACCCGCCGGGCCGTGGAGCTGGGCCAGGACCAGATCGTGACCATCACCGCGGACACCGTGGAGATCACCGACTTCTTCGGCGCCCCGGCCCAGGGCAAGGAATACCACGTTGACTGGGATCCGGCCTCGGCCGAGAAGGGCGGCTACCCGTCCTTCATGGAGAAGGAGATCCATGACCAGCCCGACGCCGTCGCCAACACCCTGCTGGGCCGCTCGGACCTTGACGGCAAGCTGACCCTCGATGAAATGCGCATCGACCCGGAGCACCTGAAGAAGATCAACAAGATCATCGTGCTGGCCTGCGGCACCTCCGCGTACTCCGGCCAGGTGGCCAAGTACGCGATCGAGCACTGGTGCCGGATCGCCACCGAGGTGGAGCTCTCCCACGAGTTCCGCTACCGCGACCCGATCGTGGACGAGAACACGCTGATTGTGTCCATCTCGCAGTCCGGCGAGACCATGGACACCCTGATGGCCGTCCGCTACGCGAAGGAACAGGGCGCCAAGACCCTCTCCATCTGCAACACCAACGGCTCCACCATCCCGCGCGAATCCGACGCCGTGCTGTACACGCACGCCGGACCGGAGATCGCCGTCGCCTCCACCAAGGCCTTCCTGGCGCAGATCACCGCCGCCTACCTGCTGGGCCTGTATCTGGCACAGCTGCGCGGCAACAAGTTCCAGGGCGAGATCAAGGACATCCTGGCCGACCTGGGCAAGGTCCCGGCAAAGATCCAGCAGGTCCTGGACCATGTTGACGAGATCAAGGACCTGGCCCGGTCCATGGCCGGGGCCAAGTCCGTGCTGTTCCTGGGCCGCCACGTCGGGTTCCCGGTGGCCATGGAAGGCGCGCTCAAGCTCAAGGAACTGGCGTACATCCACGCCGAGGGCTTTGCCGCCGGCGAGCTGAAGCACGGCCCGATCGCGCTGATCGAGGAAGGCCAGCCGGTCTTCGTGGTGGTCCCGTCCCCGCGCGGCCGGAACTCGCTGCACGCCAAGGTGGTCTCCAACATCCAGGAAGTCCGGGCCCGCGGCGCGAAGACCATCGTCATCGCCGAGGAAGGCGACGAAGCGGTCAAGGCCTACGCCGAGCACGTCTTCTACATCCCCGAGACGCCTACGCTCCTGGCGCCGCTGCTGGCCGCCGTTCCGCTGCAGATCTTCGCCCTCGAACTTGCCACGGCCAAGGGATACGACGTGGACCAGCCACGCAACCTGGCCAAGAGCGTGACCGTAGAATAAGCCGCATGATTGTTGGCATTGGCGTAGACGTCGTAGACATTGAACGGTTCGGCCGGCAGCTGGAGCGGACCCCCGGGCTCCGTGACAGGCTGTTCGTTCCGGCCGAACGGGAACTGAACACCCGCTCCCTGGCCGCGCGCTTTGCGGCCAAGGAAGCCGTGGCCAAGGTATTGGGCGCGCCGGCGGGCATGAACTGGCAGGACTGCTGGATCGGCCTTGACCAGAACGGGCCCACCATCCAGGTTAAAGGCACCGTGCTGGCCGTCGCCGAGTCCAAGGGCGTCAAACGCTGGCACCTCTCGATGAGCCACGACGGCGGAATCGCCACGGCGACCGTCCTCGCGGAGGGCTGACGCGGACTTTCACCTGACAGCCCTGCCGCGGACCCAGCACCGATTGGACTGAATATGATCAGCGCCTACACCGGAACCCAAATACGGGAGGCCGAAAAACGGTTCTTTCAGGCAAGCCTGGACTCTGGTGCGGGCGCTGTTCTTATGCAACGCGCAGCCTACGGGCTGGCCAACGCCGTGGTCCGTGAGCTTGTTTCGCGCGGGATCCGCCCCTATGGTGCGAGCGTCGCCGTCCTTGCCGGCAAAGGCAACAACGGGGGAGACGGGCTTTTCGCCGCCGCTTTCCTGGCTGCCCGGGGAATGCGTACGACGGCGGTGCTCACCGCCGGTGACGCCCACCCTGACGGCCTGGCCGCCTTTGAACGGGCCGGCGGCCGTACCCTGACCCTCAGCGACCACAACGCTGGCGAGCTGGCAGCGGCCGGCGCCCGCGCCGACGTCGTCATTGATGCCGTGCTGGGGACCGGCGCCCAGGGAGGCCTCCGCGGCGCCGCGGCGTCCCTGATCGAGAAGCTGAACGGCGGGGCACACGGGTTTGTGGTGGCCTGCGACATTCCCAGCGGAGTGAACGCGGACACCGGCGAGTCCTATGACCCGGTCCTTCCAGCCGATATCACCGTGACTTTCGGCGGCGCGAAGGCCGGCCTGCTCGCCGATCCCGGCGCCGACCACGCCGGACGCGTACTGGTCATACCCATCGGCATCGAAACCGAACTGCCCCTGCCGGTGCTGCGGCGCCTGGAATCCGCCGACCTTGCCCGCCTGCTGCCCCCGCTGGCCCGCCGCTCCCACAAGTACACCCGCGGTGTCCTGGGAATCGTTGCCGGCTCACAGCAGTACCCGGGTGCCGCCGTGCTCGCCTGCCGGGGCGCCCTCGCGGCGGGGGCCGGCATGGTCCGGTACCTCGGCCCGCCCGAGGCAACCCGGCTGGTCCGGCAGGCCTGCCCGGAGGTAGTGTGCGGGCCGGATGCCGTGGCCGACGCCCACGTCCAGGCCTGGCTGGTTGGCCCGGGCATCGCCGACCGTGACGACGACCAGCTCCGCCGCGCGCGCGACGCCGTGGAGACCGGACTGCCCGTGGCTGCCGACGCCGGCGCGCTGCCGGCCCTCCCGGACGTCCTGCCGCCGCGTGTGGTGCTCACGCCCCACGGCGGCGAACTGGCCCGCCTCCTGCAGCGCTACGGGATCGACCTGGGGCGGCAGGGCGTTGACGGCGCCACGCTCGATGCCGTTCGCCAGGCGTCCGAACGCACCGGAGCCACCGTCCTGCTGAAGGGCGCCACCACACTGGTGGCGCCGCCGTCGGGCCCGGTTTTCAGCCAGTCGGAAGCCACCCCGTGGATGGCCACCGCCGGAAGCGGCGATGTGCTGGCCGGGATCCTCGGCTCCCTGCTGGCCCAGCATTCGGACGACGAGGACAAGTTTGACGCGTGCGGGATCTCCGCGGAACAGCGCTGGGCGGCCATCGGCGCAATGGCGGCGAGCCTGCACGGCCGAGCCGGAACCCTTGCCTCCGCCGGCGGACCCGTCACCGCCGGTGCCATCGCCAGCCACCTGCCCGAGGTGATGCGGACTTTGTAATCATTTGGCGCAAGACGCAGGAAACATAATAGTAATCCTACTTACTAGTAGTCTGTCTAGAGATTTATTCGTCACGCACGAGGAGTACACATGGAAGTCTGGCCCGGATCGGCATACCCACTGGGAGCCACTTTTAACGGCACTGGCACGAACTTTGCGCTGTTCAGCGAAAGGGCCGACAAGGTGGAACTGTGCCTCTTCGACGACAAGGGCGCGGAGACCCGGATCGAGCTCCTCGAAGTGGACGGCTACGTCTGGCACTGCTACCTGCCGCACATCCAGCCCGGACAGAAATACGGATACCGCGTCCACGGCGCCTACGATCCCGACTCCGGCAACCGGTTCAACCCGAACAAGCTGCTGCTGGACCCCTACGCCAAGGCCGTGCACGGCCAGATCGACTGGGACCCCGCGCTGTTCTCCTACAACATGGGCGATCCCGATTCCCGCAATGACGCCGATTCCGCCGCCCACATGATGATGGGCGTGGTGATCAACCCGTTCTTCGACTGGGACGGCGACCACCTGCCCCGCGTCCCGTACCACAAGTCCGTGATCTACGAGGCCCACGTCAAGGGCCTGACCCAGCTGCACCCGGAGGTGCCGGAGGACCAGCGCGGCACCTACGCCGGCGTCGCCCACCCCTCGGTCATCTCCCACCTGCAGAAGCTGGGCGTCACGGCGATCGAGCTGATGCCGGTGCACCAGTTCGTCAACGACGGCATCCTGGAGGACAAGGGCCTCAACAACTACTGGGGCTACAACACCATCGGTTTCTTCGCCCCGCACAACAGCTACAGCTCCACCGGTGACACCGGCCAGCAGGTGCAGGACTTCAAAGCCATGGTCCGCTCGCTGCACCAGGCGGGCATCGAAGTGATCCTCGACGTCGTTTACAACCACACCGCCGAAGGCAACCACCTAGGCCCCACTCTGTCCTTCAAGGGCATCGACAACGCCGCCTACTACCGGCTCATGGACGGCGACGAGAAGCACTACATGGACTACACGGGCACCGGCAACTCGCTCAACGTCCGCCACCCCCACTCGCTGCAGCTCCTGATGGATTCCCTGCGTTACTGGGTCACGGAAATGCACGTGGACGGTTTCCGGTTCGACCTCGCCTCCACCCTGGCGCGCGAATTCTATGACGTGGACAAGCTGTCCACCTTCTTCGAACTCATCCAGCAGGATCCGGTAGTGTCCCAGGTCAAGCTGATCGCCGAGCCGTGGGACGTCGGCCCCGGCGGCTACCAGGTGGGCAACTTCCCGCCGCAGTGGACGGAATGGAACGGCAAGTACCGCGACACGGTCCGCGACTTCTGGCGCGGAGAGCCGGCGACGCTTGGCGAATTCGCCTCCAGGATCACCGGCTCCGCCGACCTCTACGAGCACTCCGGCCGCCGTCCGGTCGCTTCGATCAACTTCGTCACCGCCCACGACGGCTTCACCCTGCAGGACCTGGTGTCCTACAACGAGAAGCACAATGAAGCCAACGGGGAAGACAACAACGACGGCGAATCGCACAACCGCTCGTGGAACTGCGGCGCCGAAGGCCCCACTGACGATCCCAAGGTCCTGGGCCTCCGCGCCCGGCAGCAGCGCAACTTCATCGCCTCGCTGCTGCTTTCGCAGGGTGTGCCGATGATCCTGCACGGCGACGAACTGGGCCGCACCCAGCAGGGCAACAACAACGGCTACTGCCAGGACTCCGAGCTGACCTGGATCAACTGGGACAACGTGGACCAGCCGCTGGTGGAATTCACCGCCGCCGTGAACGCCCTCCGGCACAAGCACCCCACCTTCCGGCGCAGCCGCTTCTTCGACGGCAGGCCGGTCCTCCGCGGCGAGGGCGAACGGCTTCCGGACATCGAATGGCTGGACGTTGACGGCTCCACCATGAAGCCCGAGGACTGGGACAGCGGCTTCGGCCGCTCGGTGGGCATGTTCCTCAACGGCGACGGCATCCGCGGCCGGGACGAACGCGGCCGCCGCATCACCGACGTCAACTTTGTGCTCTACTTCAACGCGCACGACGACGAAGTGAAGTTCACGCTGCCGTCCGACGAATACGCGCCCGCCTGGGACATCATCATCGACACTGCAGGGCACAACGCGGATACCGAACCGGTGGAAGCCGGAGACGCACTGCCCGTGGCCGCCAAGTCCCTCGTGGTACTCCGCGCCCACAGCGTCCCGGAAACGGAACCGGACCACTCGGTGGCGGCATCGCTCGCGGCCCTGTCCCAGACAACCACCAGCGACACCGCGGCACTCACCACGCCGGCCATCCCGGAACCCGCGCAGACCAGGAAGATAAAGGCGAAGGGCAAGGCGGATTCATGAGGACGCCTGTCTCCACCTACCGGCTCCAGATCCGCCCTTCCTTTACGCTCCAGGACGCTGCGGCCCAGGTTTCCTACCTGAAGTCGCTGGGCGCGGACTGGATCTACCTGTCCCCGATCCTGACGGCTGAAAAGGGGTCGGACCACGGGTACGACGTCACGGACCCGTCCGCGGTGGACCCCGACCGCGGCGGCCCCGACGGCCTCGAAGCGGTGTCCCGGGCGGCCCGGGACGCCGGCATGGGCGTGCTCGTGGACATCGTGCCCAACCACGTGGGAGTGGCGTCGCCGTACCAGAACCCCTGGTGGTGGTCCCTCCTCAAGGAAGGGCGGAAGTCCCGTTACGCGGAAGCGTTCGACGTCGACTGGGACGTCGCAGGCGGACGCATCCGGCTCCCTGTGCTGGGAAGCGATGACGAGCTGGACAAGCTCGAAGTCCGCGACGGCGAGCTCCGCTACTACGACCACCGTTTCCCGCTGGCCGACGGCAGCTACACCGACGGGGACGACCCCCGCGACGTCCACGACCGCCAGAACTACGAACTCGTGGGCTGGCGCCGCGCGGACAACGAGCTCAACTACCGCCGCTTTTTCGCCGTCAATACGCTGGCCGGCATCCGGGTGGAAGTCCCCCGGGTATTCGACGAAGCGCATGCCGAAGTGGTCCGCTGGTTCCGCGAGGGGCTGGCGGACGGACTCCGGATCGACCACCCGGACGGGCTGGCCGACCCGGAGGGCTACCTGCGGCGGCTCCGCGAAGCGACCGGCGGCAGGTACCTGCTGATCGAGAAGATCCTGGAACCGGGGGAGGAGCTGCCGGCTTCGTTCGAGTGCGAAGGCACCACCGGCTACGACGCCCTGGCGGACGTGGACCGGCTTTTCGTGGACCCTTCGGCGGAGGCGGCCCTTGACCAGCTCGACGGCAGGCTCCGCGGCGGAGAACCGGCAGACTACGAGGAGATGATCCGCGGAACCAAGCGCCGGATCACCGACGGTATCCTGCACTCGGAGATCCTCCGGCTGGAGCGGCTTATTCCGTCCGGAACCGACCCCGCCGGGACGGTGCTGGATGGCGGGCGGGCTGCTGATGCCATCTCCGAGATCATTGCCGCCTTCCCCGTGTACCGGACCTACCTCCCGTACGGCGAGGAAGTCCTGAAGGAAGCCTGCAGCCTGGCTGCGCGGAACCGGCCCGACCTGGCACCCGCGGTGGACCTCCTGCAGCCGCTGCTGCTGGATGCCGGTTCGGCGCTGGCACAGCGCTTCCAGCAAACCTCCGGCATGGTGATGGCCAAGGGCGTGGAGGACACCGCGTTCTTCCGCTACACCCGGCTGGGCACCCTGACCGAGGTGGGTGCCGACCCCACCGAGTTCGCCCTTGACCCGGCGGAATTCCACCACCGGATGGCGCGGCGTGAAGCCGAACTGCCGTTGTCCATGACCACGCTCAGCACCCACGACACCAAGCGCAGCGAGGACACCCGGGCCCGGATTTCGGTGATCTCCGAGTTCGTGACCGAATGGGAGCAGGTCCTGGCCAAACTGCAGGAACTTGCCCCGCTGCCTGACGGGCCGTTGGCCAGCCTGCTGTGGCAGGCCATCGCGGGGGCGTGGCCCGCCTCCCGGGAACGCCTGCAGCAATACGCCACCAAGGCTGCCCGCGAGGCCGGCAATTCCACCGACTGGCTGGACCCGAACGAGGCGTTTGAGCAAAAGCTGGCCGCCGCCGTCGATGCCGCGTTCGACAACCCGGATGTGCGTGCCGAACTGGAGGCCTTCGTGGCACTCCTGGAACCGTACGGCGCCGCCAACGCGCTGTCCGCGAAACTGGTGCAGCTGACCATGCCGGGCGTCCCCGACGTGTACCAGGGCACCGAGTTCTGGGACCGCTCGCTCACCGATCCGGACAACCGCCGCACCGTCGACTTCGCCGCGCGGCAGCGGGCGCTGGACGCGCTCGACGCCGGCGAGCCTCCGGCATCGTACCGGGACGACGCAGCCAAGCTGCTGGTGACCTCACGGGCGCTCCGGCTCCGGCGTGACCGGCCTGAGCTCTTCACTGGCTACACGGCAGTCACAGCTTCCGGTCCGGCCGCCGGGCACGTGGTGGCGTTCAGCCGCGGAACCGGCGAGTCTGCCGGCGCCCTGACCTTGGCCACCAGGCTGCCGCGCGGGCTGGAACAGTCCGGCGGCTGGCAGGACACCTCGGTGGAGCTGCCGGCAGCCATGACGGACGAACTCACAGGCAACGGCTTCGGACCTGGCACGGTCCGCGTTGCGGACATCCTGGCCGGGTACCCTGTAGCGTTGCTCGTTCCTGACGCTGCCCCTGCCGCCACTGCTGCGGCCCACGGATCGGAGAACCGCTGATGACGCGGCCCCTGAGCGGAAGCGGACGCTTCGACATCTGGGCCCCCGACGTCACCGCCATCACCCTGCTGGCTGAGGGCGCCGAGTACCCCATGAGCCGGCGCGACGGCGGCTGGTGGACCGCCCCGGACGCCCCGGCCGACGGGGAAGTGTTCTACGGCTACCTGCCAGGGACGGACACCACTCCGTTGCCGGACCCCCGGTCCCGCCGCCAGCCCGAGGGCGTCCACTCACTGTCCCGTACCTTTGACCCGTCCGCCCATGAGTGGGCGGACGGGGACTGGTCCGGCCGGGAGCTTCAGGGTGCCGTCATCTACGAACTGCACATCGGGACCTTCACGCCCGAAGGAACCCTGGAGGCAGCCGCCGGAAAGCTGGGCTACCTCAAGGACCTCGGCGTCGACTTCGTTGAGCTCCTGCCGGTCAACGGCTTCAACGGCACCCACAACTGGGGCTACGACGGCGTCCTCTGGTACACCGTCCATGAGGGCTACGGCGGCCCGGCGGCGTACCAGAGCTTCGTGGACGCCGCCCACGGCGCAGGCCTGGGCGTCATCCAGGACGTGGTCTACAACCACCTCGGCCCCAGCGGGAACTATCTGCCGAAGTTCGGGCCCTACCTCAAGTCCGGGGAGGGGAACACCTGGGGCGACTCGGTGAACCTGGACGGGAACGGCTCCGACGAGGTCCGCCGCTACATCCTGGACAACGCGGCCATGTGGCTCCGGGATTACCACGTTGACGGTCTGCGGATCGACGCCGTGCATGCCTTCAAGGACGAGCGCGCGGTCCACCTCCTCGAGGAATTCGGTGCCCTGGGGGACGCAGTGGCCGCGGAAACCGGCCGGCCGATCACCATGATCGCGGAGTCGGACCTCAACAACCCCCGCCTGCTGTACCCCCGCGATGTCAACGGCTACGGGCTGGAGGGGCAGTGGAGCGACGACTTCCACCACGCCGTCCACGTGAACGTCAGCGGTGAGACCGCAGGGTATTACAGCGACTTCGACTCATTGGGTGCCCTGGCCAAGGTCCTGCGGGACGGCTTCTTCCACGACGGCAGCTACTCCAGCTTCCGCGGCCGGCACCACGGGCGGCCCATCAACACGTCGCTCGTACACCCCGCCGCCCTGGTGGTGTGCAGCCAGAACCACGACCAGATCGGCAACCGCGCCACGGGCGACCGGCTTTCCCAGTCGCTGTCCTACGGCCAGTTGGCCCTGGCCGCTGTCCTCACGCTGACGTCGCCCTTCACTCCCATGCTCTTCATGGGCGAGGAATACGGTGCCACCACGCCCTGGCAGTTCTTCACCTCCCACCCGGAGCCGGAGCTGGGCAAGGCGACGGCGGAAGGCCGCATCAAGGAGTTCGAGCGCATGGGGTGGGACCCCGCCGTCGTGCCTGATCCCCAGGATCCGGAGACCTTCAACCGGTCGAAACTGAACTGGGCCGAGGCCGCCGGGGGCGACCACGCCCGCCTCCTGGACCTCTACCGTGCACTGACCGCGCTGCGCCGCACCACTCCGGAACTGGCCGGCCTGGAGTTCGCGGACACCGTGGTGGACTTCAGCGAGGACGAGCGCTGGCTGCGGTTCCGCCGCGGAGACGTCCAGGTGGCACTGAACTTCTCGGAGCAGGCGGTCAAGCTCGGGGACACTGCGGGCTCAGTGCTGCTCGCCACCGACGAGGCTACGGCCTTGCACGGCGGGGCACTGGTGCTGGCTCCGTGGAGTGCGGCCATCCTGAAGGGCTGACTTCAGGGGTCTGCTGCCGGGTTTGGTTGTTGCCGCGCCGCGGGATGTTCAGGGCTTTTCCTGTCAGCCCGCGGCGTAACAACGGACTTGTTGGCTGTAGGCTGCGTCACAGCTGGCAGGATTGCAGGTATGACTTATTCTGCAGCGGACAACCGCTATGAATCCATGCCCTACCGCCGCGTGGGACGCAGCGGCCTCAAACTTCCTGCCATTTCCCTTGGCCTCTGGCACAACTTCGGCGACGACAAGCGCTTCGACGAGCAGCGCGCCATCCTCCGCCGCGCCTTCGACCTCGGCGTCAACCACTTTGACCTCGCCAACAACTACGGCCCGCCGGACGGCTCGGCGGAAACCAACTTCGGCCGCCACCTGCAGGACGACTTCAAGCCCTACCGCGACGAACTGGTCATCTCCACCAAAGCGGGTTACTACATGTGGCCCGGCCCCTACGGCGAGTGGGGCTCCCGCAAATACCTGATCTCCAGCCTGGACCAGTCGCTGCAGCGCATGGGCCTGGACTACGTGGACATCTTCTACAGCCACCGCCCCGATCCGGAAACGCCCATGGAGGAAACCATGGGCGCGCTGGACTACGCCGTGCGCTCGGGCAAGGCCCTGTACGCGGGCATCTCCTCCTACACCCCGGAACAGACCCTCGAGGCCGCCCGGATCCTGAAGGAGCTCGGCACCCCGCTGCTCATCCACCAGCCCAGCTACTCCATGCTGAACCGCTGGACCGAGAACGGCGCCCCCAACCTGTACGAGGCGCTGGACCAGGTGGGTGCAGGTTCCATTGCGTTCTCCCCGCTCGCCCAGGGCATGCTGACGGACCGCTACCTGAACGGCGTCCCGGCCGATTCGCGCGCGGCCAAGGACCGCTTCCTGTCCGAGTCCGCCCTGACCGAGGACAAACTGGACCGGGTCCGCGGGCTTAATAAGATCGCCGCCGGCCGCGGGCAGTCGCTGGCTCAGATGGCCATCGCCTGGATCCTCCGCGACCAGCCCAAGGGGTCTCCCGTGACGTCCGCGCTGGTAGGCGCATCCAGCGTCAAGCAGCTGGAGGACACCCTGTCCGCTATCAACAACCTGGCGTTCTCGCTGGAGGAGCTGAAAGCGATCGACGAGTTCGCCGTCGAATCCGACATCAACCTCTGGGCCCAGAGCCGCTCCTAACGCAGCCGCTCCCAACGCGGCCGCGCGTAACAAAGCGTGCGTAACAGAACTGTCCGTGACAGTACGCCGGGGCCGGGAACAACTCCGGCCCCGGCGGCGTTGGCTACAATGCAAGGGCGCCCAATGGCGCCGTGCCCATCAGCCGCCGTCGCACATCAGAGTGCAGCCGCGCCGGGCACTGAAGTTTGTTCTCAAAGGAGTTCCGTGTCTTCAAATCCGATTCGTGTTGCCATTGTTGGCGTGGGTAACTGCGCTGCGTCCCTGGTCCAGGGTGTCCATTACTACCGGGATGCCGACCCCCAGGCCACGATTCCCGGTCTGATGCACGTGGAGTTCGGCAAGTACCACGTCAACGATGTTCAGTTCGTTGCGGCCTTCGATGTGGACGGCAAGAAGGTCGGAGTCGACCTCGCCGACGCCATCCTGGCCAGCGAAAACAACACCATCAAGATCGCCGACGTTCCCCCCACCGGTGTCACGGTCCAGCGCGGCCACACCCTGGACGGCCTCGGCAGGTACTACCTCGAGACCATCGAGCAGTCCCCGGCCGAACCGGTCGATGTTGTCCAGGCCCTCAAGGACGCCAAGGCTGACGTCATGGTCTGCTACCTGCCCGTTGGTTCGCAGGAAGCCGCCGAGTTCTACGCGCAGGCCGCAATCGATGCGGGCGTGGCGTTCGTCAACGCCCTGCCGGTGTTCCTCGCCGGCACCAAGGAGTGGGCCGACAAGTTCACCGCTGCCGGTGTGCCGATCGTGGGCGATGACATCAAGAGCCAAATCGGTGCCACCATCACGCACCGCGTCATGGCCAAGCTGTTCGAGGACCGCGGCGTCACGCTGGACCGCACGTACCAGCTCAACGTCGGCGGCAACATGGACTTCAAGAACATGCTCGAGCGCGACCGCCTCGAGTCCAAGAAGATCTCCAAGACCCAGGCCGTGACCTCCAACGTCGAGGCCGAACTGGCTGCCAAGGACGTGCACATCGGCCCCTCGGACTACGTCCAGTGGCTCGATGACCGCAAGTGGGCCTTCGTCCGCCTCGAGGGCCGCAACTTCGGCGACGCCCCCGTGTCGCTCGAGTACAAGCTGGAGGTCTGGGACTCACCCAACTCCGCCGGCGTGATCATCGACGCCATCCGTGCGGCCAAGATCGGCCTGGACCGCGGCATCGGCGGCCCGCTGCTCTCCGCCTCCAGCTACTTCATGAAGTCCCCGCCGGAGCAGTTCAACGACGACCTCGCCCGTGAAAAGGTCGAGGCCTTCATCCGCGGAGACCTGGAGCGCTAAACCCGTTCCTCCTTCCGCGCAACGCTCTCTCACTTTTGGTGGGTTTCGGCGCGACGCTCTCTCACTTTTGAACTGGTGGGGGAGCGTCGTGCCTTAAGCGTCCTGTTCATAGCGCCGGATCGCGTGGCTGGCCTGGGCCAGGGCGAGGAGCCGCAGCAGCAGCTGGCTGTGCATGTGCATGCCGACGGCGGCCGTCAGAATGAGCTCATCGACGCTGTCCGGGGCCGTCGTGGCCGCAATATCGACCCCCGCAACGTCGTCCATGGCCTTGCTGTAAGTGTCCAGGAGTTCGCCGGGCACCTGGATGTTGAGGCTCTCCATCAACTCCAGATGGGCATTCAACGCGTTCCGGGCATCACTGGGGAAATCAGGCCAGCCCCTAAGACGCACGACGGCGTCAGCCGGCCGGGCGCCGACCTCGCCACTGGCATTGGTGTAGGAGTCCAACTCCAGCACCACCCGCTGAACCGCCGCCAAGAGCTCAAGGCGCGTGGCGCCGTCGTCGGCCATTGTGAGGATGCCGCGAATCTGTTCGATGGTCAGACCGACTATCCGGCGGAGCGACTGGATCAGTTCTAGGCGTTCGACGTGCCGCGCTGAATATTGTGCGCGCGTGGCATGGACGGCCGCTCCCGGTGGCAGGAGGCCTTCGCGCAGGTAGTACTTGATGCTCGCGGCCGAGACTCCCGACCGCTCGCTCAGTTCCTTCAGCTGCATACCGGACATCCTTCCTGCGGGTCCCGAAGCCATCGGATAGCAGACCCGGCGCCAGCTATCCTGATGTACACGCATTGGATAGTGGCTCTATCCTAAAGCCATGGAGCACTGGAATGTACTGCTTGTCAGCCACGTCATTGCCGCGCTGTTCGTCCTGGTCATTGGACCCTTTCAAATCCTGCGCAGGCGCCGTGACCGCATCCACCGCACGATGGGCTACCTGTGGGTGGCCGCCATGTACTACGTCTGCGTCAGCAGTTTCTGGATTGTGACCGCCGGACATTTCACCTGGCTGCACGGGCTGTCGGCGTTCACCATCGTGACCGTGACCCTTGGGCTCGTCAGCGCCATCCGCCGCAACATCCCTTCGCACCTGGGGAACATGATCGGGAGCTACATCGGCATTGCCGTGGCGTTCGTTTTTGCCGTTGCGGTGCCGGGACGGGCCATTCCGCAGCTCCTCGCCGAGGACCCGGGTACCGCGGCATATGTTGCAGCTCTGGTGGTGCTGAGTGTGTTGGTCACGTTCGTATCGCTGAAGCGCGGCGGACGTGCGGGTAAGGCGGCCCCGTCGACGGATGGAACGCTCTCTCACTCCCTGCGCGTTTAGTACCGACCCTCTCTCACTTGTGGTGGGTCCCCGGCGGACCCTCCCTCACCCGACGTCGGCGAAACCGGACGCCTGGGGGTGATCCAGCCATGCGGTGCGCAGTATCCGCTTGATCTTCCTGACGGCCGGTTGGCAACCGTCAGCAAGGTCATCCTTGGCGAGGACCAGGACCGTCCAGCGAGCCGACTCGAACGCCTTGTCCCGCCGCCGGTCGCTGAGGATCCGGGCGTCAAGAAGGTGATGCTCGCCGTCGTACTGGATGGCGAGGCGCCGATGGCGGTACCCGAGGTCGGCGGTCGGCGACACGGCGTCGCCGGGGCGCAATGCAAGTTGGAGATCCGGCTCGGGGAGGCCCGCGTCGGCCATCGCCAGGCGGAGAAGCGTTTCCGGGGCGGAGTCGGAACCGACCCGCATGAGATCCAACGCTTCGCGGGCACGCATCACACCCTGCAGGTTTGGGTGGCGACCCACCAGAGCACGGAGTCCGACCAGGGTGTCATAGGGCTGTGTCCGATCCTCGAAGGCTTCACGCGGGATGCGGATCAGCTGGTCGCCCATGCACACCAGGTCGCTGAGCGACACCCTTCGCGCCAGGTCCAGCCACGTCCGCGACCGGGTGCTGATACGCATGCAGTCGATGGACTCGATCTCGTCATCCAGGGCCAGCACGGTGTGGCCGAAGATCCCGTTACGGCGAACCGAGGGCAATGACCGCGGCTTGATCAAATGCAGCTCCGTTGAGTCCGCCAGCCAAGGCGGCAATAGCTGGCAGTGAAGCCGTGGGCGCCGGGAAGTGAGAGAAGGTTTAGAAGAGGCCGAGGGGCTTGCCCGTGTCGTCCACGTCCATCCGCAGGGCTGCCGGGACCTTGGGTAGGCCCGGCATGGTCATCACGGCCCCCGTTAGCGCCACGATGAACCCTGCACCGGTCTTGGGTATCAGGTCCCGGACATGAACCGTGAACCCTTTCGGCGCACCCAGCTTCGTGGCGTCGTCGCTGAAGGAGTACTGCGTCTTGGCCATGCACACGGGCATGCCGGCCCAGCCGTTCTTCTCGATTTCGGCCAGGCGCTTGAGCGCGGGAACGGAGAAGTCCACGCCGTCGGCCCCGTACATTTCCTGCACGATGGTGCGGATCTTGTCCTCCACAGACAGTTCCAGCGGATACAGGTGCCGGAAACTGTGCGGTGCCTCCAGCGCCGCGAGCACCTTGGCGGCCAGATCGTCGCCGCCGTCCCCGCCCCCGCCACGGCCCCAGACGTCGGCCACAGCTGCCTGCACGCCTTCGCCGGCGCACCATTCCAGCAGCCAGTCGAGCTCCTCCTGGGTGTCCGTCGTGAACTTGTTGACGGCAACCACGGGGGTGATTCCGAACTTCTCCAGGTTGCGGATGTGCCGCCGAAGGTTGGCCGTGCCGGAGGCCAGCGCCTCCGCGTTGGGCTCCTTCAGCCGTTCCTTGGCCACCCCGCCGTGCATCTTGAGTGCGCGGACAGTTGCCACGAGCACGACGGCGGATGGCGCCACGTCCGCCACCCTCGCCTTGATGTCCATGAATTTTTCGGCCCCCAGATCGGCGCCGAAGCCGGCTTCGGTTACCACGATGTCCGCGAGCCGCCGGGCGGTCTGGGTGGCGATCAGCGAGTTGCAGCCGTGTGCGATGTTGGCGAACGGGCCGCCGTGCACCAGGGCGGGAGTGCCGGCGATGGTCTGCACGAGGTTGGGCTTGATGGCATCCCGAAGCAGCAAGGTCAGGGCACCCTGGACGCCGAGGTCCGCCACCGTGACGGGCTCACGGTCATAGGTGTAGCCGAAGGTGATGCGGCCCAGCCTGCCGCGGAGATCCGCAATGTCCGTGGCCAGGCAGAAGACCGCCATGATCTCCGAGGCCACCGTGATGTCGAAGCCGTCCTGCCGCGGAATCCCCTGGGCCGGTCCGCCCAGGCCGATCACCACTTCGCGGAGCGAGCGGTCATTCATGTCCAGGACCCGCTTGAAGGTCATCCGCCGGGGATCGATGTTGAGTTCGTTGCCCTGGAAGATGTGGTTGTCCACCAGGGCCATGAGCGCATTGTTCGCCGAGGTGATGGCGTGGAAGTCCCCGGTGAAGTGCAGGTTGATTTCCTCCATCGGGAGCACCTGCGAGTAGCCGCCGCCGGTGGCACCGCCCTTCATGCCCAGGACGGGCCCCAGGGACGGCTCACGCAGCGCGATCATCACCTTCTGCCCGGCCCGCGCCAGGGAATCCGCCAGGCCCACGGTGGTGGTGGACTTTCCCTCGCCCGCCGGTGTGGGGGACATCGCCGAAACCAGCACCACCTTGCCCGGCAGGCGGCCGGGCGCGCCTTCCTGTACCAACAGCTTCGCCGGATCGATCTTTGCCTTGTACCGGCCGTGGAGTTCCAGGGCATCGGCGCTGATGCCCGCCGCGGCGGCGATTTCCTCGATGGGCCGCATGGTGGCGCGCTGGGCGATTTCCAGGTCACTCATGACGTTGTTGTCAGACATCGTTGTCCTTCAGTTCGTGGCTTCAGGCAAAGCCGTTCGGGGGTCCCTCCCGGCACTCCCGGCTAAGGCGTGTGGCCCGCCGGAATTCTGTGAGTATCAATGTACTGGTCGACGGCGGCATGGTAGCTTTCCAGCGTGATCGCGGCGGTTCGCTGCCAGCCGAAGCCCTGGGCCTGCACGGCTGCCGCGCGGCCCATGTCCTCCCGCGTGGCGGGGTCGTCATAGAGCGCCTCCAGCGCTTCGGCCCAGTCCGCGGCCTTGTGGCCGTCCACCAGCAGCCCGGTCCGGCCCTCGAAGATGGCCCGGGACAGCCCGCCCACGCGGGTAGCCACCACGGGTGTCCCGCAGGCCTGGGCTTCGAGCGCCACCAGTCCGAAGGATTCGCTGTATGAGGGCATCACCACCACGTCGGCCGAGCGGAACCAGTTGGCAAGCGCCGGTGCGTTCACCGGCGGATGGTGGGTGACGACGTCGTCCATTCCGGCGTCGCTGATCAGCGACTTCAGGTCGAAGTCCTTGGCCCCGCTGAGGGCGCCCAAAATGGTGACCTGCAGGTCGATGTCCGGGCGGCGGGCGCGGAGCAGGGCTGCTGCCTTGACGAGGACCTGCGGGCCCTTGAGCCGCTGGATCCGCCCGGCGAAGAGCAGGTGGAACTTGCCGGCGGGCACGCCGAGCCGGGCGCGGGAACGGGTCCGGAAGGCCGGTGTGAACACCGTCAGGTCCACGCCCGGGGGAGCGACGTCGATGTGGTCGAAGTCGGCGTTGTAATGGGAAACGAGCTCGGCGGCTTCGGCCGGCGTGTTCGCGATCAGCCGTGTGGCGCCGTCGACAATGCGGTGTTCGCCGTCCTCGCGCCGCCGCGGTTCGGGTTTTTCGCCGGAGTGCAGGAGCATGTTCTTGACCTTGGCCATCGTGTGCATGGTGTGCACCAGCGGCACGCCCCACAGCCGCGAAAGCTCCAGCCCGGCCACGCCGGAAACCCAGTAGTGCGAATGGATGAGATCGTACCGGCCGTGCGGCTGGCGCTGCCGGATCCGTTCGACTTCCTCCACCATGCTGTGCAGCAGCTCCGGAAGTTCCTCCTTGGGCAGCTTCCGCGGCGGCCCGGAGATCACGTTGTGGACGCACACCCCGGGATCCGGGTGTTCGACGGCGGGCTGTCCCGACGACGTGGACCGTGTGAAGATTTCCACTTCCACACCGCTGGCCGCCAGCGCCGACGCGAGCGCACGCACGTACACGTTCATGCCGCCGGCGTCACCGGAACCGGGCTGTTCCATGGGCGAGGTGTGCAGGGAGAGGAACGCGACACGTCGGATCAGAGTCACGGCTCTCCCTTCGGCTGGCGGAACTGCATCCGATAAAACACTACTCCTGAAGTGCCCCGGCCTTCACAGCGGACCGGATGCTGTGCGGCCCTCCCGCGCGGCATCCGCGGCCATCCTGCTAACGTGGCGGCTGTGAGCCCCACCGCAGACGCAACCACAGACTCAGCCGGCCCCACCGCCGGCATCGAAATCCGCCCGGCCACCGCTGCCGACTGGCCCGGCATGTGGACGATCCTCGAACCGGTCATCCGGGCCGGCGACACCTTCACCTGGGACCGCGGCACCACGGAGGACGAAGCCCGGGCCCGCTGGTTCAAGGACGCCCCGGGCCAGGCCTTCGTGGCCGTCCAGGACGGTGTGGTGCTCGGCACCGGCGAGCTGCACGCCAACCAGGGCGGGGGAGGCAGCCATGTGGCCAACGCCGGCTACATGGTCCACCCGGACCACTCGGGCAAGGGACTGGCGAAGGCGCTCTGCGCCTACTCCCTGGACGCGGCCCGCGCGGCCGGCTTCCGCGCCATGCAGTTCAACGCCGTGGTGGAGAGCAACGTCCGCGCGGTGGCGGCCTGGCAGGGCATGGGGTTCGACGTCCTGGCCACCATCCCCGAGGCTTTCAACCACCCGACGCTGGGCTACGTGGGCCTGAAGGTGATGTACCGCAAGCTGTAGGACCCGCCGGCTTCAGGGCTTCCCGCTTTCAGGCCCGCCGCGCCAGAGCCGCCCGAGCGCCGGGAGGGCCGCTTCATACCCGGCGAGAAGCTCGACGGCGCGTTCCCCGGAATCAATGAGCGGATGCAGCGCGAACGCCCGGACGGCGTCGTCACGGCGGCCGTGCACCGCCGCGGACACGGTCAGCCGCTCCACCTCCTTGACCCGCTGCATGAGGGCCAGCTGGGCGTCCGCCGGACGGTCCTGCGGCACCGGCACCGCGCCGTCGGAGGTCACCACGCAGGGAACCTCGACGACGGCGTCCGCCGGCAGCCCGGGAACCGCACCGGCGTTCGGGGTGTTCAGGATGAGCTCGGCGCCCCTGCCGGACGCACCTCCGGAGGCACCTGCGGACGCCCCTCCTGACAGGGCACGCATTACCCCGAGGGCGACGCGCTCGTAGCCGCCGCCGGCGAGGTCGTCCTCGTCGCGCTGTTCGCCGCCGGTCCGCGCCTCGGCCAGGTAGCCTTCCTCGCGTGAACGGCGGGCCGCGTCCCACAGTTCGTAGGCCCGGGACCCGGCCGCGGCCAGCGCCGGGTACAGCCCGGACTGCTGCTCGTGGATCGATTCGCCGCGGGTCTGCCGCATGGTCCGGATGGCCCCGACGGCCCGCACGGTGTCGTAGTAGTAATACAGGTACTCGTTCGGCAGACAGCCCAGGGACTGAAGGAACGGCTGCGGGAAAAGCCTGCCCTCCTCAAAGCCGGCCAGCGCCTGAGCATCCGCCAGCAGTCCGGGAAGCAGATCCTGGCCGCCGGACTCCAGCCGGTACAGCCAGCCCAGATGGTTGAGCCCGTAGTAGCCCACGCCGTCGAGCTTTCCCTCGGGCAACGGGGCACCGGCAGCGCGGGCCGCCCGGTGAACCAGGGCGCCGGCCGAATCGCAGATGCCGATCACCCTGCTGCCCAGAACCGGGACCAGCGCCTCGGTGACCATTCCGGCGGGGTTGGTGAAGTTGACCAGCCAGGCCTCCGGACAGCGCCGCTTCATTTCGCGGGCGAGTTCCAGCATCCCGGGGATGGATCGCAGCGCATAGGAGATTCCGCCGGCGCCCGTGGTTTCCTGGCCCAGGAGGCCGAGGCCGAGGGCAACGCGTTCGTCGGCTATCCGGCCGGCTGTTCCACCCGGGCGGATGGCAGCGAACACCATGTCGGTGCCGTCAAGGCCTTCGGCCAGTGAGGTGGTGGTGCTGACCGCAGGGGCGGAATGTCCGGATGAAGCCGCACCGCCGGATGGAGCCATCGATGACAGGACGGCGCTGATCGCGGCCAGCCGCAGGGGGTCGACGTCGAAAAGCACAAGCTCGCGCACCAGCCCTGCGAAGGGGCCGGCGGTGAGCGCCCGGTACACCAGCGGGACACGGAACCCGCCGCCACCGGCAATCATGAGCCGCATACCACGCAGTCTATTCGGCCGCCCGGCCCACCCGGCCCACCCAGCCGGCCCACGCCCTGCGGTGTACCGCGGCGCGGCACTTTGCAGTGGTGGCGGGAGGGCGTAGTCTGCCGAACATGGACGCGATACCAGAGCGCCGGTTCGACCCGCTCTCCGCCGTCCGCACTCCCGCGGACGGGAGCTTCGATCTGCTCCTGACCGGGACCGTTTTCCAGGACATCATCTTCACCGGCCTGCCCCATGCGCCGGAGCCGGGGACCGAAATCTGGAGCGAAGGCATGGGCAGCTGCCCCGGCGGTGTGGCCAACCAGGCCATCGCCGCGGCGCGCCTTGGCCTGCGCACCGGGCTGGCGGCCGCCTTCGGTGACGACGGCTACGGGGACTACAACTGGAAGATCCTGGCCGCCCAGGAACACGTGGACCTGTCCCTCTCCAAGCGCATCCCCGGCTGGCACTCACCCGTGACGGTCTCGCTCAGCGTTCAGCACGACCGCTCCATGGTGACGCACGGCCACCCGGCGCCGGTCACCTCATCGGAACTGATCGGCACACCGCCCGCCGCGCTCGCCGCCGTCGCCGACCTGGACGAGGAACTGGCCCCGTGGGCCATTGCCGCCAACAGCGCGGGGGTCAAACTGTTCGGCGACGTCGGCTGGGACGCCACCGGCAAATGGTCCTCCGCCCGGCTGGACAACCTGCAGTATTTCCACGCCTTTATGCCCAACCAGCGCGAGGCCATGGCCTTTACCGGCCGGGACACACCGTGGGCGGCACTGTATGCGCTCGCTGACCGGGTTCCGGTGGCCGTGGTGACCCTGGGGCCGCAGGGTGCCATGGCCGTGGACTCCGAAACGGGCGAAGAGGAATGGGTGCCGTCCCTGCCGGTCTCCGCCTATGACCCCACCGGTGCGGGAGACTGCTTCGGTGCGGCCTTCATTGTGGGCAGCCTGGCGCGCTGGCCGCTTGCTGACCGGCTCCGGTTCGCCAACCTGTGCGCGTCCCTGGCGGTCCAGGAAGTGGGCGGTTCGCTGGCAGCGCCCGGCTGGGGCGACATTGCCGACTGGTGGAAGCGGGCCAACGCCAGGCCGGAACGGCAGAGCAGCCAGTGGCTGCGGCGCTTCAGCTTCCTGGAGGAAATCGTGCGCGACGTTCCGCCGCAGGCCCTGCGCCGGGCCACTGCCACGATCGCACACCTCTCCGACGCGTAGGCCGCGTCCCCCGTTCGGGACGGCGGGCCGAGGTTCAGCCCGGGGTGAGGACGCAGAATTCGTTGCCCTCCGGGTCGGCGAGGCACACCCATGGCACATCGCCCTGGCCGACGTCGGCGTCAGTGGCCCCGAGGGCCCGCAGCCGGGCCACCTCCGCCGACTGATCGTCACCCGGATACGGCATCAGGTCGAGATGGACACGGTTCCACACGGTCTCCACGCCGGACGTGCGAAGTAGTTCGAGATACGGCCCGACACCTTGGGCCGAACGCAGCCTCGCATGATCATCGGTCACCTCGTGGAGGGTCCAGTCCGTGGCTTCGCTCCAGAACCGGGCCATGGACCGGGGATCCGCGCAATTGACCACCACCGTGGCGATGGGCCCGGTGTCCCGGTAGATCGGCCGCGGCTCCAGCACGCAGAACGCATTGCCCTCCGGGTCGGCAAGAACCGTCCACGGCACATCACCCTGGCCCACATCGGCCGGCGTCGCACCGAGCTCCAACAGGCGCGCTACCAACTCCTCCTTATGGACCTCAGAGGTGGTGGCTAGATCGAGGTGTGCGCGGTACTTCACTGTCTCGGGGTCCGGGACGGTGACCACGTCGACGCAGACGGCGGAGGGGTCCGGCCAGGTGAAGTTCAGGGGCTCAACGTTGGTCACGCCGGGTCCCTCGCTGGAAACACCCCAGCCGAGCGCCTCGGCCCAAAACCGGCCGAGGGCTGAGTCATCCCGGGCCTTGAAATTCACTTGAACAAGTCGCAGTGCCATACCGCACGACCCTATACCCCGGTAATAGAGCCCACAGTGGTGGCACGCCTGGCAGAGTTAAGCCACCCGCCGCGGCGCTACTAGAATCACTAGGGTGACCTACCCAGCAGCAACCGGCGACTTCCGGTCCGTCCCGGACGCAACCCCTGGCCCCGCAAGCGAACCTTCCGCCAGCGAACGTTCAGCAGTGATCGACCTCGACGCCATCCGGCACAACGTCCGCCACCTGGCGGCCGTTGCCTCACCGGCGCAGGTCATGGCCGTCGTGAAGGCGGATGCCTACGGGCACGGTGCCGTTCCGGTGGCCCGGGCAGCGCTCGACGCCGGAGCCCGGTGGCTCGGTGTTGCGCACATCTCCGAAGCGCTCGCCCTGCGCGCCGCCGGCATCGAGGCGCCGCTGCTCGCGTGGCTGCACACACCGGACAGCAACTTCGGTGCCGCCGTCGCCGCCGGCATCGACATCGGCTGCTCCGGCTGGGAGCTGGAGCGGATTGTCCTGGCGGCCCGTGAACAGGAACGGCCGGCACGGGTCCACCTGAAGGTGGACACCGGCCTGGGCCGCAACGGCGCCACGCTAGAAGCCTGGGACAGCCTGGTGGGCGAGGCGATGGAATACCAGGACGAAGGCCTGCTCCGTGTGGTGGGAATCTTCTCCCACCTCGCCGTCGCCGACGAACCCGACCGCCCGGAAACGGACCAGCAGCTGCAGGCCTTCCGCGAAGTCCTAGCCATCGCCGAGGACGCCGGAGTGGACCCCGAAGTCCGCCACCTGGCCAACACTCCGGCCACGCTGTCCCGCCCGGACACACACTTCGACCTGGTCCGGGTAGGACTGGGCATCTACGGGCTCTCGCCCTTCGACGGCCAGTCGCCGGCCGAACTGGGGCTCCGCCCGGCCATGACCGTCCGCACCAAGGTGTCGCACTGCAAGGACGTCCCGGCCGGCCAGGGTGTTTCCTACGGACTCAACTACCGCACCTCCGGCACCAGCACCCTGGGACTGATCCCGCTTGGATACGCCGACGGCGTGCCGCGCGTTGCCACCGGCGGCCCCGTCCGGGTGGAGGGCCGGAACTACCCGGTGGTGGGCAGGATCGCCATGGACCAGATGGTGATCGACCTCGGACCCCTTGGCGTTTCGTCCGGCGGCGCGAGCCTGCTGGGAGCCGAAGCGGTCCTCTTCGGCGACGGCTCGGACGGCGGCCCGACGGCGGACGACTGGGCCCGCGCCGCCGGCACCATCAACTACGAGATCGTCACCCGGATCAGCCCGCGCGTCCCGAGGCGGTACGTCAACGAACAACCGGCAGACGGGCCGGGTGAATCACTGTGAGCGATCCGCAGTGGGAGCTGTCCTTCACGGTACAGACCGCCGAGGAAACCCATGCCCTCGCGGCCGCGCTCGGCGCCGCTCTTGGGGCCGGGGACCTGGTCATCCTGACGGGCGAACTCGGCGCCGGCAAGACCACCTTCACGCAGGGCCTCGGTGAGGGCCTGGGGGTGCGGGCCGGCATCATTTCGCCGACGTTCGTCCTGGTCCGCATCCATCCCAACCTTCCGGACGGGCCGCGGCCCGGCGGACCGGACCTGGTGCACGTGGACGCGTACCGGCTGGAAAGCGCGGCGGAAATCGATGACATCGACCTCGAAAACACGCTGGACAGCACCGTCACGGTGGTGGAGTGGGGCCGCGGACGCGTGGAACACCTCAGCGACAGCCTGCTCGACGTCGAACTGCACCGGCCGTTGGTGAGCTCACCCGACTCGGAGGACGGCGTGCTGGACTTCGATACGGACGACGACGACGAACCCCGCACCATCGTGATCCGCGGCTTCGGCCCGCGCTGGGCTGAGCAGCCCCTGCTGCCTGCCGCCTTGAAAGGGAATGACTGATGCTGATCCTTGCCATCGACACGTCAGCCGTGGCCAGTGCCGCCCTGGTTTCAGACGATGCGCCCGAAGGGGTGCTGGCGAGTTTCTCCACCGAGGACACCCGCAGCCATGCCGAAGTGCTGGCTCCGGGCATCGATGACATGCTCGCCGACGCAGGCGTGACAGGTGCGGACATCGACGCGATTGTGACCGGTGTCGGCCCGGGACCGTTCACGGGACTGCGGTCCGGAATTGCCACCGCGCGCACCCTGTCCTTCGTGTGGGGCAAACCCCTGTACGGCCTGATGAGCCTGGACGCCATGGCGCTGGAAGTGGCCGAATCGACGTCCGCCGTGCCGGAATTCCTGGTGGCAACGGATGCCCGGCGCAAAGAGGTGTACTGGGCCCGCTACTCACTCGCCGACGGCCAGCTGCCCCGGCTGGTTGACGGCCCGCACGTGGGGTTCGCGGCCGGGCTGCCCGACCTCCCTGCCTACGGAGCCGGCGCAGGGATCTATGAGGACGTCCTCCGCGCCGATCCGGACTTCAGCGCCGAGCAGCCCGACGCCCTCTACCTGGGCCAGTTCGCCCTTGCGCGGCTGGCCGCGGGGGAGCAGCTGCCGGACTCCACCCCGTTGTACCTCCGCGAGTCCGATGCCCAGGTCCCGGGTCCCCGGAAGCGGGCGCTGTGAGCGGGGTGGCAGGAGTGGCCGGGCTGGTCCCTAGCGGCGTGACATTGCGGGCCATGAGCGGTGCGGACATTCCTGCCGTGCACCTGCTTGAATGCAGGCTGTTCCCGGTGGACGCCTGGCCGCTCCACATGTTCCATGACGAACTGGCCCAGACCGAAACCCGCCACTACCTGGTGGCCGAGGCTGCCGGCGAAATCGTGGGCTATGCCGGACTGATGTGCATCGAACCGATCGCGGACGTGCAAACCATCGCCGTGGTGCCGGAGTGTGAAGGGCAGGGGATCGGCTCCGCCCTGCTGACTGAGCTCATCGCCGAAAGCCGGCGGCGCCGCGCGGCGGACGTACTGCTGGAAGTCAGGGCGGACAACCCCCGGGCCCAGCAGCTTTACCGCCGCTTTGGCTTCGAACAGATCCACGTCCGCCCGCGGTATTACCGGGACGGGGTGGACGCCCTGATCATGCGCCTCCAGCTCCCGGACTCCGGCCTTGTGGCAAGACCCGCGGCCATGGATACGACCCCCGACCACTTGACAGCCGCGGAGCCGGCCACGGAGGCAGACACACCATGAACCGAACGCAGCCACTCGTCCTCGGCATCGAATCATCCTGCGATGAGACAGGTGTGGGCATCGTGCGCGGAACGGCACTGCTCAGCAACACCGTGTCCTCTTCCATGGAGGAGCACGTCCGCTTCGGCGGCGTCATCCCCGAGATCGCGTCGCGCGCACACCTGGACGCCTTTGTGCCCACGCTCCAGGCATCCCTCGCGGAAGCCGGTGTCACGCTCGACGACGTCGACGCTATAGCCGTCACCTCCGGTCCGGGCCTGGCCGGGGCGCTGATGGTGGGGGTCTGCGCTGCGAAGGCGCTCGCCGTGGCCACCGGCAAGCCGCTGTATGCCATCAACCACCTGGTGGCCCACGTCGGCGTCGGCCTGCTGCAGGCGGGAAACAGCCTGCCGGAGGACGCCTTGCCTGAGAATTTGGGCGCCCTGCTGGTGTCCGGCGGCCACACCGAAATCCTCCGGATCAGGAGCATCACCGACGACGTCGAGCTGCTGGGCTCCACCATCGACGACGCCGCCGGGGAAGCCTACGACAAGGTGGCCCGGCTTCTGGGCCTCGGCTACCCGGGCGGACCGGCCATCGACAAACTTGCCCGGACCGGCAACGCCAAGGCCATCCGGTTCCCGCGCGGGCTGACGCAGCCCAAATACATGGGCACCGCGGACGAACCCGGCCCGCACCGCTACGACTGGTCGTTCAGCGGACTGAAGACCGCCGTCGCCCGCTGCGTGGAACAGTTCGAAGCACGCGGCGAGGAGGTGCCGGTCGCGGACATCGCGGCGGCGTTCCAGGAGGCTGTGGTGGACGTCATCACGTCCAAGGCGGTCCTCGCCTGCAGGGAATACGGCATCACCGAACTGCTGCTGGGCGGCGGAGTTGCCGCGAACTCACGGCTGCGCCAGCTCACCGAACAGCGGTGCAGTGCGGCCGGGATCCGGCTGACCGTCCCGCCGCTGGATCTGTGCACGGATAACGGTGCCATGGTGGCCGCCCTCGGGGCCCAGCTGGTCATGGCCGGCATCGAGCCCAGCGGCATCAGCTTCGCCCCGGATTCCTCCATGCCGGTCACAGCGGTATCCCTTCCCGCCTGACCCCGCCTGGTTCAACCCGGAGAGGCTCAGGCGGTGGGGCCGTTCCGCATCTGCTTGACGAGGTCCAGCACCACGGCCTGGAGGTTGCCGCCGTTTTCCGCCGCGACACGGCGCTGCCGCTGGTACCCGGCACCGCGGCTGATGATCTTTTCGACGTCGGCGAGCTCGTCCGAGCAGCCGAGTTTCGCGGCCACGGGCGCGAGCCGGTTCAGAGTTTCGAGCAGGTGCTCGGTGACCAGCTGCTCCTTGCCCTGGGCGTCCAGGATGATGATCGCATCGAGGCCGTACCGGGCCGCACGCCACTTGTTTTCCTGGAGGTGCCAGGGCGGCATGGTGGGAATGGTGCCGCCGTTGTCCAGGATGGTGGAGAATTCGTCCACCAGGCACTGGGTCAGGGCCGCAATCGCGCCGACTTCCTCCAAGGTGGCCAGGCCGTCGCAGATGCGCATCTCGATGGTGCCCAGGTTGGGTACCGGGCGGATGTCCCAGCGGATCTCTGAGATGGTGTCGATCACTCCGGTGGTGAACATGTCCTGGACATAGGATTCGTAGTCCGCCCAGGTGGAGAACTGGAACGGCAGGCCCGCGGTGGGCAGCTGCTGGAACATAAGCGCGCGGTGGGACGCGTAGCCGGTGTCCTCGCCGCCCCAGAAGGGACTCGAGGCGGACAGCGCCTGGAAATGCGGGAAGTAGTTCAGCAGGCCGTCCAGCACCGGCAGGACCTTGTCGCGGCTGTCCAGGCCCACGTGGACGTGCACGCCGTAGATCACCATCTGGCGCCCCCACCACTGGGTGCGGTCGATGAGCTTGGAATACCGTGCCTTGTCCGTGACCGGCTGCAGCTGCGGCGGGCTGAACGGATGGCTGCCGGCGCAGAAAAGCTCAACGCCCATCGGGTCGGTGACTTCCCGGACGGCGGCCAGCGAACTGCTGAGGTCCGCCTTGGCCTGCGCCACTGTCTCGCAGATGCCGGTGACGAGCTCCACCGTGTTCAGCAGGAGTTCCTGCTTGATGTGCGGGTGTTCGTCGTCCTCGTTGAGCTCGGGGTGGTTGGCGGCCACGCCGCGCAGCACCTCATTGGCTACCGAAGCCAGTTCGCCGGTCTGCGCATTGACCAGGGCGAGCTCCCATTCCACACCAAGAGTTGATTGCCTGGATGAAGCGAAATCAATCTTCATGTGGTCCCTTCACTGTTCCGCCGTCCGTTGCAGAAGCAGCCAGAGGGCGGGCAACGGGTGGTTCAAGTCTAGTGCAGGGGTAGCATCGAGATGATGGCTTGGTTTCAAGGACGCAGTGACAGTTTTCACACAAGGACTTTCCGTAAAACAGCGACGACGCTGGCGGTGACGGCGGCAATGCTTGCCACCGCCGCCTGTACCGGCGATCCTTCCCCGGCCCCCTCCTCCGGAACGCAGTCCGGAACTCCATCGTCAACGGCGCCCGCGTCCGGCAGCGCCTTGCGTTCCGCGCCCGCCGCGTCGGGAAGCCCGGCAACGCCCACGCCGTCAACCCCCGACCCCGGGGAACGCCAGCTGGGCTGGGGACCGCAGCAGAAGGACGAAGAGGCTGCCCGCGCCGCCGTCGCAAAAATGAGCGTTGAACAGAAGGCCGGCCAGGTGCTGATGCCCTTCTTCACCGGAACCGACTTTGCCGCCCACGCCGCCACCATGGAACGGCTGCATCTGGGTGGATCAATCGTCATGGGTGACAACGTGCCGCGGTCCGCCGACGGAACCGTTGACACCGCCGCGATGGCCTCGGGGATAGGCCTCCTGCAGAAGGCGGCCAGGGCGGACGGACGCACCTGGCCTGCCGTCATCGGAGTGGACCAGGAAGGCGGTGTTGTGGCCCGGCTGCGGGCACCCTTGACCGAGTGGCCGGCCCCGATGAGCTACGGGGCCGCCGGCAACGCCGGCCTCGCTGCCGACGCCGGCAGGGCGCTCGCCGCGGAACTTGCCGGGCTCGGCTTCACCGCGGACTTCGCGCCGGCCACGGATGTCACGGCCGGCCCGCTGGACCCGACCATCGGAGCCAGGGCCATGTCCGGCAACCCTGATGCTGCGGCGACCCTCGGCGTCGGTTTTGCCCAGGGAATGCTGGCCGCCGGGCTCCTGCCCGCCGCCAAGCATTTCCCCGGGCATGGCTCGGTGGCCGTCGATTCGCACGAGAACCTGCCGGTGCAGAAGGCAACCGTGGCGGAACTCCGGGCGAAGGACTGGAAACCGTTCCAGGCTGCCATCGATGCCGGCCTGCCCATGGTCATGACCGGCCACATCTCCGTGCCCGCCCTGGAGCCGGGCGTGCCGGCGTCATTGTCCAAACCGAGCTACGCTGCCCTTCGGGGCATGGGATTCAAGGGTGTTGCCGTGACGGATGCACTCAACATGGGCGCGGTGCAGAAGCGGTTCCCCGGGGAGTCCGCCGCACCGCTGGCACTTGCTGCCGGGGCGGACCTGCTGCTGATGCCCGGGGACGTGGCAGCAGCGCATGCCGCGGTGGTCAGCGCCGTCAGCACGGGCGCCCTCCCGCCACAGCGCCTCGACGAGGCTGCGCAGCGGGTGGTGACCATGATGATGTGGCGGGCCCGCACGCCTGCACCCCCGGCCGCCGCGCCCGGAAGTGGCTCCGCCCTTTCCCAGCGGGTCTCAGCAGCGGCAGTCACCGTCCTGGCCGGACCGTGCCACGGACCGATGGTGCCCGGCAGTGTGCGGGTGGCCGGCGGCAACGAACAGGACCGCGCACGTTTTGCGCAGGCCGCCCGCGCGGCCGGCATGACGCTCGGCGCCGGACCGCTTGTGACGCTGATCGGCTACGAGGGGCCCCCGGCCCAAGGCGACGTGGTCGTGGCGCTTGATGCGCCGTGGCCGCTGGCCGGCTCGGCTGCCCCCGCCAAGGTGGCCCTCTACGGCCGCAGCCAGGAAGCGTTCAACGCCCTGGTGGCCGTGCTCGCGGGCAAGGCGCCCGCGCCCGGAAAGCTGCCGGCCGCCGTCGGACCTTATGCGCCCGGAACTGGTTGCTGACGCGTCGCTCCGTGGCGTAACAGTGCTGTCCGGGCTTCCGGGGCGTTTAATGGACCCGTGCCAATTCTGAATAAAGACATGACCCTGTGCATCTCGCTCTCGGCCAGGCCGAGCAACAACGGGACCCGCTTCCACAACCACCTCTACGACCAGCTGGGCCTGAACTGGATCTACAAGGCTTTCGCGCCCACGGACCTTGGCCAGGCGATTGCCGGCGTCCGGGGCCTCGGTATCCGGGGCTGCGCGGTGTCCATGCCGTACAAGGAGGACGTCATTGCGCTGGTGGACGTGATGGACCCTTCGGCCAAGGCCATCGATTCGGTCAACACCATCGTGAACGACGGCGGCAAGCTCACCGCCTACAACACGGATTACACGGCGATCGAGCAGCTGTTGCAGCGCAACGCCGTTCCCGCGGACTACTCGGTGCTGCTCAAGGGTTCCGGCGGTATGGCGAAAGCGACGGCCGCGGCGCTCCGTGACGCAGGCTTCCGCGACGTCACCATCGTTGCCCGCAACGAGGCGTCAGGTAAGCCGCTCGCGGACCTCTACGGATTCAAGTGGAGCGCCGAACTGCCCGCGGCGGACGCCGGCGGCACGGCGGACATGATCATCAACGTGACGCCCGTTGGTATGGCCGGCGGTCCCGACGCCGACGCACTGTCCTTCCCCCCGGAGGCGGTGGACGCCGCGAAGGTGGTGTTCGACGTCGTGGCGCTGCCGGCCGAGACGCCCCTGATCAAGGCTGCCCGGGCTGCCGGGAAGACGGTCATCACCGGTGCCGAAGTGGCCACCATCCAGGCACTGGAGCAGTTTGTGCTGTACACCGGCGTCCGGCCCACGGACGAGCAGGTCCGCGCGGCCGAAGACTTCATGCGGGCCCAGTGACACGGAATGCCCGGTAACGGGACAGGCTAAACCTTGGGCTGAACCGGCTCCACGGAAATGGCCACCCGGTCCTCGCCGATCCTGGTGAGGACCAGGGTGGCTGTCTTTTTGCCCTTGGACCCCTTCCCGCCCCCCGCGAGGAGTTGCTTGCGGAGCTCCTCCGGAGTGACCGACGTGCCGCGCTTCTTGATGTCCAGGACGCCGATGTTGTGCTGCTTCACCCAGGCTTTGAGGGCCTTGACGTTGAACGGCATGACCTCCAGGACCTTGTAGGCCCTGGCAAACGGGGTGTCCACCAGCTCCGGCGCGCAGATGTAGGCAATGTGTTCGTCCACGAGGTGGCCGCCCAGCCGTGCCGCGACATCCGCCACAAGCCCGGCCCGGATGACTGCCCCGTCAGGCTCGTACAGGTACCCCTCCACCGGGCCCACGGGGGCCACCGGTCCGCCGTCGAACCCTTCCGCGCTGGTGATTTCGGCAGCGCCCTGCGGGCCGAGCAGCAGGGCGGCGCGCCGGACGCCGGGGCGGCTGACGGCGTTGAACCAGAGCGCGACTTCGGTGACGTCGCCGCCCACCGAGACCCACTGCGCCTCGCAGCCGGCAGGGACTGATTCGTGCGGCATGCCGGGCCCCATCTTCACGCCCACCGCGCGGCCGGACTCGGCGAGGGATTCCACGAAGGACAGCGGCGGCGAGAATTCCTCCGGATCCCAGATCCGGCGCGTGCCGGAGGTGGAGGTGGTGCGGCGGGCGGGGTCCAGCCAGACGCCGCCCACGCCGTCCAGCGGGACGGTGGTGGCATCGGAGTGGACCACGCTGGCGTGCGGGAAGGGAATCAGGTTCATGGTGGCGCAGGCGGCGGTGGTCTCGTCCATTTCCACTGCCGTGACCCGGATGTCCATGGAGGCCAGCGCCATGGCATCGGCGCCCAGCCCGCAGCCGAGATCCGCCACGTGCTCGATCCCCGCGGAGGCAAACCGTTCGGCGTGCCGGGCGGCGACATTGAGGCGCGTGGCCTGTTCGAGGCCCGCCTGGGTGAAGATCATCTGCCGGGCGAATTCGCCGAATTTGGCCTCAGCCTTGGTCCGCAGCCTGGACTGGGTGAGGACTGCCGAGACGAGCGCGGGGGAGTGGCCTGCTTTCCGGAGCGACTCATTGAGCCGGAACGCATCGTCCTCCCCGTACGGGCCCAGCGACGCCAGCAGCTCCCAGCCTTCGCTGGTCAGGAGCGGAGCGATCAGGTCCTGCGGTGCGTCAGCCATGTCATCAAGCCTAATCGAGGCGGCGGACACCCGCGGTGCCGCTAGGGTTGGAGGCATGGAAGACAGCGCAGGGCCGCAGCCACCCGTAGAAGACCAACGCAATGACCACCACCAGCCCACGGGCCTTGCCAGGTACGCCCGCCCCGCGCTGATCGCCGGTGCCGCCATCGCCGTCGTCTGCCTGGCGCTCCTGGTGATCATCTTCTTCCTGGACTCCTTCAACGCAACCGTTTACTCGGTGGGCGGCAAGAACATCCAGGACGACACCGACGAGGCGCGGCAAATCCGCGAGTCGTACGCCGCTGTCCGCGCAGGCGGCCTCGTGTTCCTGATCGCCTCGGTTGCGACGGCGCTCGCTGCCGCCGTCGTGCTGTACCGGAACCGAAACGTTACGAACGACGACGACACGGACGATGGCGACGACGTCGACTTTGATGACCTGGCGGGTCGCTAGGCGTTCACCGGTGACGAAATTCTGGCACTCGCCTTGACCGAGTGCTAACGACTACATAGAGTCTTCATTAGCACTCTCCCTAGGAGGGTGCTAACACATGGAGAACTGCCAGCCACGCTGCTGCCGGCACCGCGACGACGGTTTGCACGCACAGGCGCAACGGTTTTCCAGTCCATGAATTTGCTGACGTAGAAGGAGAGGTCCGAGTGTCGGTCTCTATTAAGCCTCTTGAGGATCGTATTGTTGTCCGCCCGCTCGAAGCAGAGCAGACCACGGCTTCCGGCCTGGTAATCCCGGACTCCGCACAGGAGAAGCCGCAGGAAGGCGAAGTTGTCGCAGTAGGCCCCGGCCGCTTTGAAGACGGCAACCGCGTTCCCGTCGACGTTGCCGTTGGCGACGTTGTTATCTACTCCAAGTACGGCGGAACCGAAGTCAAGACCGGCGGCACCGAGTACCTCGTGCTGTCCGCCCGCGACGTCCTGGCGATCGTCGTAAAGTAACTCTTTGACCCCGCGCCGCCGATCCGTCTGATTCATTTCTGACTGGTCAGCGGCGCGGGGTTTCTGTCTCGAAAGGACACAACCATGGCAAAGCAGCTTGCGTTTAACGACGCTGCCCGCCGGTCGCTTGAAGCCGGCATCGATAAGCTCGCCAACACTGTCAAGGTGACGCTTGGCCCGCGCGGCCGCAACGTCGTGCTGGACAAGAAGTGGGGCGCTCCCACCATTACGAACGACGGCGTGACCATCGCCCGCGAAGTCGAACTGGATGACCCGTTCGAGAACCTTGGCGCGCAGCTGGCCAAGGAAGTCGCCACCAAGACCAACGACGTCGCCGGCGACGGCACTACCACCGCCACCGTCCTGGCGCAGGCACTGGTCAAGGAAGGCCTGCGCAACGTTGCGGCCGGCGCAGCTCCGGGGCAGATCAAGCGCGGCATCGAGGTCTCGGTTGAGGCCGTCGCAGCACGCCTGCTCGAGAATGCCCGTCCCGTCGAGGGCACCCAGGTTGCGAACGTTGCAGCCATCTCCGCCCAGAGCGATGAGATCGGCGAGCTCCTGGCCGAGGCTTTCGGCAAGGTCGGCAAGGATGGTGTGATCACCATCGAGGAGTCCTCCACCACGCAGACCGAACTGGTCCTCACCGAGGGCATGCAGTTCGACAAGGGCTACCTGTCCCCGTACTTCGTCACTGACGCGGAACGCCAGGAAGCAGTCCTCGAAGACGCCCTCATTCTGATCAACCAGGGCAAGATCTCCTCGGTGCAGGACTTCCTGCCGCTGCTGGAAAAGGCGCTGCAGAGCTCCAAGCCGCTGTTCATCATTGCCGAGGACGTTGAAGGCGAAGCCCTCTCCACCCTGATCGTCAACCGCATCCGCGGCACCCTGAACGTCGTTGCCGTCAAGGCACCCGGCTTCGGCGACCGCCGCAAGGCCATGCTGCAGGACATCGCGACGCTCACCGGCGCACAGGTTGTTTCCCCGGAACTCGGCCTGAGCCTGGATTCCGTTGGCCTCGAGGTGCTGGGTACGGCCCGCCGCATCACGGTCACCAAGGACAACACCACCATCGTTGACGGCGCCGGATCGGCCGAGGACGTTGCGGCACGCGTTGCCCAGCTGCGGGCTGAACTGACCCGCACCGACTCGGACTGGGACAAGGAAAAGCTCCAGGAGCGCCTGGCCAAGCTGGCCGGCGGCATCGGCGTGATCAAGGTTGGCGCAGCCACCGAGGTTGAGCTGAAGGAAAAGAAGCACCGCATTGAGGACGCCGTGTCTTCCACCCGCGCTGCCCTCGAAGAAGGCATCGTTGCCGGTGGCGGTTCCGCCCTCATCCACGCCCTGAAGGCGCTGGACGAGGACCCGTCGGTCACCGCACTCGAAGGTGACGCAGCAGCAGCTGTGGGCATCGTGCGCCGCGCTCTGGTCCAGCCTGTGCGCTGGATCGCCCAGAACGCCGGCTTTGACGGCTATGTCGTCGCTGCAAAGGTGGCGGAATCCGCCATCCACCATGGCTTCAACGCCAAGACCGGCGAGTACGAAGACCTCATCGCAGCCGGTGTCATTGACCCCGTCAAGGTGACCCGCGCAGCCCTTCGCAACGCCGCTTCCATCGCAGCACTGGTTCTCACCACCGAGACCCTCGTTGTCGAAAAGCCGGCCGACGAGGACGAGCACGCAGGCCACAAGCACTAGCTTGCAGGCAGGGCTCTAGTAGCACAGCAAAAGGCCGGTCCGGCCGGGCGGTTTCCAGGAACCGCCGACGCCGGGCCGGCCTTTTTCGCGCCGGTTTGGGCCCTGTACCTCCCGCTCTTACACCCCGGTTCGGCGCTTTCTGCCCGAGCTTGTGCACCTGGCACCCCCGGCGTACCGTGGCGCTTAGATGGAGCTTGGAACGGTGCGGGGAGGCATCATGGCAACGTCTGAAGCCGGGCTGGACAGAGGCCGTTCCGCCTTCGAGGAGCATCGCTGGACCGACGCCTTCGAGCACTTCCTCGATGCCGACCAGCACGGCGGGCTTCCTGCGGCAGACCTCGAGCGCCTTGCCACGGTGGAAATCCTGACCGGCAAATCCGACGCCGGAATCGAGACCCTCACCCGCGCGCACGAGGAGTACCTCGTCGTCGGCGACGTGGTGGGCGCGGCCCGCTGCGCCGGGTGGATCGGCATCCATCTGATGAACTCGGGCCAGCCGGCCCGGAGCGCGGGATGGTTCGCCCGAGCCGGACGGCTGGTGGCAGAGCTGAACGAACCCTGCGCAGTGGAGGGCCTGCTGCTGATTCCCACGGCACTGGGCATGCTGTTCGGGGGCAACCCCGAAGGTGCCCGCCGGGGGTTCACGGATGCCCTGGCCATCGGGGAGAAGTTCCAGGACCGGGACCTCATCTCGCTTTCGCTGCTGGGAACGGGCCAGGCCTGCGTGGCGCTCGGTGACATCAGCACCGGCGTCGGGCTCTTTGATGAGGTGATGGTCGCGGTAACCGCCGGAGAGCTCTCGCCGGTCCCCTCGGGGATCATCTACTGCGCCGTCATCGGCACCTGCCACCTGGCCTTCGATCTACGCCGCGCCCTGGAATGGACGGCCGCACTGGACCGGTGGTGCGGCGGACGGCCGGACATGGTCCTGTTCAGCGGCCAGTGCCAGGGCCACCGCGCCGACCTGTACCGGCTGCACGGGGCCTGGGATGACGCCGTCAGCGCCGCGAAGGACGCGCAGCGGCTGTCCGCGGCGGGAGATTACCAGGCACTTTACGGCGGCTACTACCAGCAGGGCGAAGTGGAACGGCTGCGGGGTGAGTTCGTGGCGGCCGAGGAATGCTACCGGCAGGCGGCGCGCAGCGGCTATGAGCCCCAGCCGGGACTCGCGCTGCTGAGGCTGGCCCGTGGGGACGTCCCGGCCGCCCAGACCCTCATCCGCAGGTCAGCCGACGCCGCCGATTTGGCCACCCGCCGCCACCTGCTGCCGGCGCTCGTGGAAATAGAACTGGCTGCGGGTGACACGGCCGCTGCGCGCCGGGCCGCCGACGAACTGGCATCCGTGGCGCAGGACTGCGGGATGCCGATGCTGCAGGCTGCCTCCTGCCAGGCCGGCGGGGCCGTCCTGCTCGCCGAAGGAGAACCCGCCCTGGCGCAGCCGGTCCTGCGACAGGGGTGGACGCTCTGGCGGGAACTGGGCGTTCCGTTCGAAGCCGCGCGCTGCCGCACCCTTGTGGGCCAGGCCTGCCGCGCATCCGGCGACGACGACTCGGCGGAGATGGACTTCGAGGCGGCACACGCTGAATTCCTTGCCCTCGGTGCTGCCCCCGCCGCTGCCTGGGCAGCCTCGCTCCAGTACACACCGGCGCACGACGCGCGGCCCGGACCCCTGACGCCGCGCGAACTTGAAGTACTCCGGCTCGTGGCCTCCGGGATGGCCAACCGGGCCATCGCCGGGGAGCTCTACCTGAGTGAAAAGACCGTGGCCCGGCATGTCAGCAACATCTTGCTCAAGCTGGGGCTGCAGTCCAGGGTGGCCGCCACCAAGTATGCCTACGACCACGGGCTCACACAGTAAGCCGCGGGCTGCATAGAACTGCCCAGCCCCGCCCGGGGCAAGATACATACTTCTGCCGACGCGGAGCGCAAGGACGCGGACCTAGTGTCGAACTATGAACCTTCCCGTCCTGGCCGGCACATTCTCGACCGTGCTGTTCGCCCTTGGCCTGCTGCCGATGCTTCTCAAGGCAGCACGGACCAGAGACCTGGCGTCCTATAGCCTCAGCAGCCTGGTCCTGAGCAACGTGGCCAACGCTGTCCATTCCGTGTACGTCTTCCACCTCCCGGCGGGCCCGATCTGGCTGCTTCACGCACTCTACGTGCTGGCCTCCGCGCTGATGCTGGTGTGGTGGCTGCGCTACCGGACGGAACGGCGCGGTCCGGAGGCCCTTCGCGGTACGGAGGCCCTGCGGCCGGGAAACGACCGGGAGGGTTCATCGACTGAATCCATAGCGGTTGAACAGGAGGCACTGCAATGAGCAACAGCAACGACGACGCGGCGGCAGTCGAAGTGCTTGACACCCTGGTCATCGGAGGGGGCCAGTCCGGCCTTGCCATCGGCCACTACCTCAAGCGCCAGGACCGGAAATTCCTCATCCTGGATGCGAATCCGAGAATCGGTGACGCCTGGCGGCAGCGCTGGGACACCCTGAGGCTGTTTACACCGGCGAAGTACGACGGCCTTCCCGGCGTGCCGTTTCCGGGAGACAGGTTGTCCTTTCCCCGCAAGGACGACCTCGCCGACTACCTTGAAAACTACGCTGCCACCTTTGACCTTCCGGTGCGTACCGGGATCCGGGTGGAGAGGCTGTGGCGGGAACAAGGGCGGTTCGTCGCGGTGTCCGGCGGCCGCCGGTGGGAGGCCGGCAACGTCGTTGTGGCGACCGGCTGCACGCAGGCGCCCAGGCTGCCGGACTTTGCGTCCGGGCTGGATCCGTCCATCGTCCAGCTGCACTCCAGCGAATACCGGAATCCGGGCCAACTCCGGCACGGCCGCGTCCTCGTCGTGGGACTGGGCAACTCGGGAGCGGAAATTGCCCTGGAAGTGAGCAGGACGCACCCCACGGTGGTGGCAGGGAAGCCGAGCGGAGAGCTGCCCGTGCGCCACGGCAGGAACGCCGCACGCTTCGCCCTGCCCGTGGTGCGGTTCCTGGGGATCCACGTGCTCACCGTCGACAACCCGCTGGGGCGTAAGGCCGCACAGCACAAACTGGCGCATGCCGACCCCCTGATCAGGACCAAACGCAAGGACCTTACTGCTGCCGGCGTCGACATTGTGCCCAGGGTGACCGGAGTGCAGGACGGGCGGCCTGTTGTCGCGGGCAGCCCCCTCGACGGTGTGTCCAACGTGATCTGGTGCACGGGCTACCGCGAGTCCTTTGACTGGATCGAACCGCAGGTATTCGACGACGGCGGGCGGCCCCGGCAGCGCCGTGGCGTGGCCACCGACCTGCCCGGCCTGTTCTTCCTCGGCGGGGAATTCATGTACGCCGCCACATCGGCGACCCTCATCGGTGCGTGCCGGGACGCCCGGTACCTGGCGGGAAAGATCCCGGCGGCAGCTTCGTTGGCCGCGCGGTCGTTGGCCTAGTGACCTGCCTTGGCCCGTGAATGCCTTGGGCCGGAGGCTAGCTCTGGGCGCGCAGCGCCTGGCGCCTCAGCCTCCGGGCCATTCCGTCCGGCAGCCGTTTGGTGATGATGCGGTAGAAAATGAGCACGGCAAGCGCCGATGCCACGATGCCCACAAGGTTGAGCAGCAGCTGCAGGGCGGACCCCGCAGCTTTCTGGTACTCGCCAAGGACGAGCGCCACGGCCACGAACCCTGCGGCGGGAACGGTCGTCACGGAAATGAAGACCCCGATCAGGGCGGCCGAGCGCCGGCTGATGACGGAGAGCATCCCGGCGGCACCGGCCAGCACGGCAACGATCAGCGAATAGGGTCCGGGGTGGTAGATGAACTCGACGGCGGACCCGGTGTCGAGGGTGTTTGCGGGGAAGAGCCCCAGCGGCACGGACAGCCAGGCCGTCAGTGCAGCCAGGAGCATGGCCACGGGAAAGCCGACCCCCAACGCCACGGCGGCACTGCGTCCCAGTTTCCATTTGCGCTGGGCGATGGCGACCGCAAGGGCTGCGAGCGGTCCGAATTCCGGTCCAACGGCCATGGCCCCGACGATGGCGATGGTGGAATCCGTGACAATACCGATCGCGGCCAGCTGCGTTGCCAGTACCAGGAATGCCAAATAGCTCCACGTGAGCCGTGAATCCTCCCCCGTCTGGCGCGTCACCTCGTCCCAGATCATGGCGTCGGCGCCGTCTCCCGGCGCTGCGGCTTCAGCCCGGTCGGCGCGCCGGGAGAGCATGAGCTCCGGCATGGAAATGGCAATGGAGCCAAGCTCCTGGACCTTCAGGACATGCAGCTTTTCCAGCAGCTCCTCGACTGCTTCCCGGGCCACGTGGACCACCACCACGTCGCCCGGCGGCTGGATGGACGCGCCCCTGTGCACGGCTACTTCCGCCGCACCGGTCTGCTGGGTGCAGCTTTCAACCACCAGGTCGGAGAGCTCAGCGGGAATGCACATACGCACCTGAACGATCACTTGGCCACTCCTCGCGTTTCCGGGTTCCAGCACCCGCGTCGTCACCAGCCTAGTTTCCCGGCCGCCGTCCGAAGGCGCCCTCCTCTGGAAACTCCCAGCTAGGAGTGCCTTAATGGAAGGCGGGGGTTCTTTTCGCCTGCTTCGGCGATTGGCGATGAAAGTTACGATTCGGTAACATGGATGCTTTGGTTATCCGCTTGAGGGGTTTTCTATGTCTGTGGCGAGAGCCCTAGCCTCGCCGCGCCGCAGTGGCGCCGGAGCTGAACCGAGCCGAAAATCAAAGTTCCGGCCTGAAATTCAAGGCCTGCGATCCTTGGCTGTGCTGATGGTTGTCAGCTATCACGTCTGGTTCGGGCGGGTGTCCGGCGGGGTGGACGTGTTCCTGCTGATCTCGGCTTTCCTGATGACCCTGCAGTTTGTGGGCAGGTACGAGCAGGGGAGGCCGATGGCGCTGTTCAGGCATTGGCTGCACCTGTTCCGGCGCCTCTTGCCGGCGGCGGTCACGGTCATGGTCGCTGTCCTCGCGGCGAGCTTCCTCCTCCTGCCCCGCACGCGCTGGCTGGATATCATCGCCCAGGGCTGGGCCTCCCTTTTCTATGTGGAGAACTGGCTCCTGCAGTCGCAGGCCACCGACTACTACGCCACCGACCACAGCCTGGCCAGCCCGTTCCAGCACTTCTGGTCCCTCTCCATCCAGGGGCAGGTCTTCATCCTCTGGCCGCTGATCTTTGCCGGCGCAGCGCTCGTGGCCAAACGGTACCGGCTGCACTACCGCATCCTGTCGTGCTACATCTTTGCCGCAGTATTCCTGGTGTCGCTGGTCTACTCGATCATCTTCACTGTGACCAACCAGGCCCAGGCCTATTTCGACACCGGGGCGCGGCTGTGGGAATTCGCCCTGGGCACCCTGGTGGCATTGATCCTGCCCGGCCTCCGGATCCCACGGGCCGGACGCATTGCCCTCGGCTGGTTCGGCATCGCGGCCATGCTGAGCTGCGGCATACTGCTCAACGTCCAGGCGGCGTTTCCGGGAGTGGCCGCCCTGTGGCCCACGCTGGCTGCCGCGTGCGTCATTGCTGCCGGGCAAACCGGCAGCAGGTTCGGCGTTGACAGGATCCTGAGCACAGGGCCGCTGGTCCGGCTCGGGGACAACTCCTACGCCCTGTACCTGTGGCACTGGCCCATCCTTGTCATCGCCCTGGCCGCAACCGGCCGGGACCACGCCGGGCCGCTGTCCGGGACTGTCATCATCGTCGTGTCGATGGGCCTTGCCTACCTCACCACCCGGTTCATCGAGAAACCATGGCGCGAGTGGAAATGGCCGGAGGTCAAGCGTCGCCGGGCAGTCATCGCAGTCGCCGCCGCTGTAGCCACCGCTGCCGTTCCGCTCGCCGGCTGGCAGTTCCAAATCACCAGCGCCACGGCCGCGGCCGCCAGCCAGGCCTGGGCCAACAACCCGGGTGCACGGGTGCTGGATCCCGAGTACGTGGATGCCGCCGACAAGTCCGCTCCGCTGCTTCCCAGCCTCACCACCGTGGCCGAGGAATGGCCGAAATTCCAAGGCGGCTGCACCACCAACGACGCCGAGCTCATCAACGTGTGCACCAACGGAAAAGACGATGCAGACAAGACCATCATGGTCATCGGCAGCTCCCACGCCCACGTCTGGTCCACGCCGCTGCTTAACCTTGCAGACAAATACGGCTGGAAAGTGGAAGCCATCACCAAGGGCTACTGCCCGGTGACGGAGACCGACGCGCCTGAGCTCTCGGACGGCTGCGTCGACTTCAACAAGGAGACCATGAAGAAGGTCCTGGAGATGAAACCGGACCTTGTGGTCACCACCAGCACCCGGACGGACCCGAACCCGAACAAGACGGAATTCATGGACCCCGCGTGGCTCCCGGAGATCAAGGAAATCAACGACGCCGGGATTCCCGTCGTCGCCCTCCGCGACACCCCCCGCATGCCCGAGGCGGTGCCGGACTGCCTGGAACAGCACCAGGACGACTACGCGGCGTGTGCCGCGAAGACGGCCGAAAGCTATCAGCCGGCGTCCCCCGCCGCGGAAATAGCGGGCCAGGTGCCCGGCACGAAGTTCCTCGACTTCACGCCGTTCTTCTGCCCGGACGACACCTGCCCGGCGGTCATCGGCAACGTCATGGTCTACAAAGACGACAACCACGTCACCAGGACGTACATGGACAGCATCACCCCCTACTTCGAGAAGGAGTTTCTGGCAGCAACCGGCTGGAACAACGGATGACGACGACCCCCACAGAGCACCCGACGACCCCCGCAAAGCAACCGACGAACACTACGAAAAGCACGGACAAGGCAGCCGGGAAGGCGTACCGCCCCGAGGTCCAGGGGCTCCGGGCACTCGCCGTCCTGATGGTGGTCACGTACCACGTCTGGCTGGGCCGGGTGTCCGGCGGCGTGGACATCTTCCTGCTGATCTCCGCGTTCCTGCTGACCCTCTCGTTCGTGCGCAAAGTGGAAAGCGGCAGTCCGCTCAAACTGGTCAGCCACTGGCTGCACCTGTTCAAACGGCTGCTGCCGGCCGCCGTCGTCGTTATCCTCGGTGTCCTGGCGGGCACCTGGGCCATCCTTCCCCAAAGCCGCTGGCCGGACGTCCTGGAGCAGGCGTGGGCCTCCCTGCTGTACCGGCAGAACTGGCTGCTCGCGGATTCGGCGGTCGACTACTACGCCCAGGACCACTCGGGGGCGAGCCCGCTGCAGCATTTCTGGTCGCTGTCCATCCAGGGGCAGGTCTTTATCCTGTGGCCACTGGTGTTTGCCGGAGCGGCCGCGCTGCACCGGATCCTGCGGCGCCCGGCCGTCAGCTACCGCGTGCTGCTGGCCGTTGCCTTCGGCGTGATCTTCGCTGCGTCGCTGGCCTACTCCATTGAACAGACCGCCACGAACCAGGCCTACGCCTACTTCGACACCCGCACCCGGCTCTGGGAGTTCGCGCTGGGATCCCTGCTCGCACTGGCTTTGCCTTACCTGAAGCCGGGAAAGCTGCTTCGCGTCATCCTGGGGTGGGCCGGCGTGGCCGCCATGGTGTCCTGCGGCCTGCTGCTGACAGTGGACCGGTCCTTCCCCGGCTTTGTGGCGCTGTGGCCCACGCTGGCGGCTGCGGCGATCATCGTGGCCGGCCAGAGCGGCAGCCGCTTTGGTGCGGACCGGCTCCTGAGCTGGAAACCCCTCGTGAAGCTGGGCGACAACTCCTACGCGCTGTACCTCTGGCACTGGCCGCTGCTGGTCCTCGCACTCGCCGGCACCGGTGTTGTCTCGCCCAACCTCGTCCAAGGGCTGGCCATCGTGGCGGCCTCCGTGGTGTTGGCCGTCCTCACAACCCGGTTCGTGGAAAAGCCCCTGCGCGAATGGCACTGGCCCCAGCGGCGGGTCTGGCGGAACGCCGTCGTTATCGTGGCGTGCGGAGCGCTGCTGGCCGGGCCGGTGTCCCTGTGGCAGACCAAACTGACTGCAGAGGAAGCGGCAGCCGCCGCGCAGCCCAGGGAACTGACTCCCGGCGCGGCCGCCCTGACCCCCGAAAACGTCGGAAAACCGACGCCGGAAGCGAAGATCATTCCAGCGCCGGCTGCCATGAAGAATGAGTGGGCGGATATTGACGGCCTCTGCACCGACGGGAATGTGCCGGACGATCCGCTGCTCTCCGGCTGCCTGCAGAACAGCAAGCCGGAGGTTGTCACCAAGCGGATCGTGGTGCTTGGCGATTCGCACGCGCAGCAGTACATGGCCGCGCTGGGCCCGATCGCCAAGGAACACGGCTGGGAGGTGGTCACGCTGCTCAAGGGCAACTGCCGCTTCGGGGCTGAGTCCACAGAGCGTGACGCCGAGTGCAACGCCTTCAACAAAGCCAGCGCAGCGTATGTGCTGCAGCATCAGCCCGATGCGGTGTTCACGGTCGCGTCGCTGACCCTCAAGGATGCGCCGTTTGAGACGGAAGTTCCCGGCTACCTTGAAGGCATCAAACCGTTCACCGACGCCGGAATGGACGTGGTGGGAGTCCGCGACAACCCGCGGTTCGGGTTCAACATGCCGGAATGCGTACAAAAGAAGGGCGCAGACGCAGCTGACTGCAACCCGCCCCTGGGTGAATCGCTCGCGGATTCGTCGCCCCTGGACGCTTACCGCGGCAAGGTGGACGGGCTCCATTTGATGGACCTGAGCGACTTCATCTGCGCGGACGGAATCTGCCCGGCCGTGGTGGGCAATGTATACGTCTACAAGGATGACAACCACCTGACCAAGACCTACGTGCAGAGCATGATTCCCATGTTCGAGCAGCGGTTGCTGGCCGCCACCGGCTGGACCTGAGGCCAGATGCCGGGCCCGGCCCGGAGGAGGGCGTGCGGTTCCTCACATTGCCGCAGCGGAATATGGGGATCGCCGCCGAGGTTCTAGAATTTATTCAACACTTCCGCACCAAGGCATCACCATCTGCACAGGCCAGTCCCGTAATGACGGGCTGGTCATCAGCTGCAACCCCTACCCGTGAACCCCGGAATTAAGGTAAGAGGCGCACTTATGACCCAGCCCGAACACAACCCGTTCGGCTTTATCGGCCTGACCTACGATGACGTCCTGCTCCTGCCCGGGCACACCGACGTCATCCCGTCGGAGGCAGATACGTCCTCGCGCATTTCCAAGCGCATCTCCGTCCACACCCCGCTGTTGTCCGCTGCCATGGACACCGTCACCGAGTCGCGGATGGCCATCGCCATGGCCCGCCAGGGCGGGCTCGGCGTGATCCACCGCAACCTGTCCATCCAGGACCAGGCCGACCAGGTTGACCGTGTGAAGCGCAGCGAATCCGGGATGATCACCAACCCGCTGACCATCGGGCCGGAAGCGACGCTGGCCGAACTGGACGAGATCTGCTCGCAGTACCGCGTCTCCGGCCTGCCGGTTGTGGACGAGGGCATGCGGCTGCTGGGCATTGTCACCAACCGCGACACCCGCTTCGTTCCGGAAGCGGATTTCCCCATCCGCCTGGTCAGCGACGTCATGACCAAGATGCCCCTGGTCACGGGCCACGTCGGCATCAGCCGCGAGGAAGCCTCGCACAAGCTGGCCACCAACAAGATCGAAAAGCTTCCGCTGGTTGATGACCAGGGCCGGCTCAAGGGCCTCATCACCACCAAGGACTTCACCAAGGCGGAGCAGTACCCGCTGGCCACCAAGGACGACGAAGGCCGCCTGCGCGTTGGCGCCGCAATCGGCTTCTTCGGTGACGGCTGGGAACGCGCCATGGCCCTGATCGATGCCGGCGTGGACGCGCTGTTCGTGGACACGGCCAACGGACACTCCCAGGGCGTGCTGGACATGATCCGCCGCCTGAAGTCCGATCCTGTCGCCGCCCACGTGGACATCATCGGCGGCCAGGCCGCCACCCGGGAAGGCGCCCAGGCGCTGATCGACGCCGGCGCCGACGGCATCAAGGTGGGCGTGGGTCCGGGATCCATCTGCACCACCCGTGTTGTGGCCGGTGTGGGCGTTCCGCAGATCACCGCCATCTACGAGTCCGCGAAGGCGGCCATCCCGGCCGGCGTTCCGCTGATTGCCGACGGCGGCCTCCAGTATTCGGGCGACATCGGCAAGGCGCTGGTTGCCGGCGCCGACACCGTGATGCTCGGCTCCCTGCTGGCCGGTTGCGACGAATCGCCGGGCGAGCTCATCTTCGTGAACGGCAAGCAGTTCAAGAGCTACCGCGGCATGGGCTCCCTCGGGGCCATGCAGACCCGCGGCAAGAACACGTCCTACTCCAAGGACCGTTACTTCCAGGCCGACGTCTCCGGCGACGATAAGCTGATCCCGGAAGGCATCGAAGGCCGCGTGGCCTACCGCGGCCCGCTGGCATCCGTTGCCTACCAGCTGGTGGGAGGCCTCCGCCAGACCATGTTCTACACCGGTGCGCCGACCGTTGCCGAGCTGAAGGCCCGGGGCAAGTTCGTCCGCATCACCCCGGCCGGCCTCAAGGAATCGCACCCGCACGACATCCAGATGACGGTGGAAGCGCCCAACTACGGTTCGCGCTAGTCCCCAGCGCCGCCCTGGCCTGGCTTCGCTGCGGCCAGGGAGCCCGGGCGCCGTGGGCCACCCTCTTCAAGCAGGCCGCGGGGAACTGACCCCGCGGCCTGTTTGTGTCTGTGCGCGGGATTAGGCTGGAGCCATGTCCGAACCACGCCACCCCGCCGAACTAAACCCGAAAAGGGAACCCCAGCGGCGGCTGGCCCTCAGGCCCTATGCGCGGGCCGTGGCGCAGGTGCTGCGAGTCAGCTTCCGGGCCTCTCCTGCCGCCGTCGTGATGAAGGTGGTGGGCTCGCTCATCTCGGCGCTCCTGCCCCTGGTCACCACCTACTTTGCGGCGCTGACCACCACCGCCCTGGCGGCCGCGTACGCCGGCGATGCCGCCGCAGGCCAGCAGGCGATTGTCTATGTCATCATCACGGCCGCGCTGGGGCTGTTCTGGGGCGCCTTCAGCAGCGTGGACCGGTACATCCAGCAGCTCATGAGCTTCAGGGTGGGGGCCACTGTGGGAGACCTCATGTATGAGCGGTTCCTGGCACTCGAGTTCTGGCGGTACGACGACAAGGAAACGGTGGATCTGTACGACCGCGCCAAGCGGTTTTCCGATTCCTATGCCCGGGTCCTTGACCGGATCGCGGCGATCTTCACGCAGCTTGTCTCGGTGATCCTTGCGGTCGGTGCGCTGCTGCTGGTCAGCTGGTGGATCGCCGTGATCGTCCTGGTGGCCATCGTCCCGAGCGTCTACCTGCAGTTCAAACTCTCCCGCGAACAGATTGCCCACTGGAACACGCAGGTGGACTCCCGCCGCCAGCGCCGGATGATCGAAACGAACCTGCTTCGGCCGCAGCACATTGCCGAGATGCGCCTGTACGGAATCGTCGGGTACCTCATGGGGCTTCGCTCCCTGCTCCGGGACGCCGATGAGAAACGGCGGCTGGACTTCCAGAAGCGCTATATCCCCAAGCAGCTGGCGGCGGACGCCCTGCAGTACGGCGCCGAGGTCGTTTCGCTGATCTGGGTGGTGGGCCAGATCATCGCCCGCGCCCAGCCGGTGGGGCAGTTCCTTTACGTCCAGCAGATCGTCAGCAGGGCGCTCTCCACGGCCAACAACCTCGTTTCCTCGTTGAGCTCCATCGACGAGGACCTGGCGAACCTCAAAGACTACGAGCTCTTCATGGCGATGCCGGTGCACACGGACCACGCCCCGCCGCTGCTGCAGGCTCCGAAAACCGTGGAGCTGCGGGACATCCGCTTCACCTACACAGGCAGCGACATCGAGGTGATCCGCGGCATCAGCATGACCATCCGCGAGGGCCAGCACATCGCCATCGTGGGGGAGAACGGTGCCGGGAAGTCAACGCTGATCCGGATTCTGGCGGGACTGTACCACCCCGATTCCGGCCAGGTACTGCTCGACGGCGTCGACCTCGCCGCCGTCGACGTCAAGTCCTGGCACCGGCACCTGGCGGTCCTCAGCCAGGAGTTCCTCAAGTACGAGTTCGCCACGGCGGCAGAGAACATTCTCTTTGGCGACATAGATTCGCCGCGGGACGAAGACCGGATCCGGCGGGCCGCGTCCGACGCCGAGGCCCTCGAGTTCATCAACAAACTGCCGAACGGCCTGGACAACCACGTCAGCAACTGGATGGAGGATCCGCGGGGCCGGAAGGGAAGCGGTTTGAGCGGCGGCCAGTGGCAGCGGCTGGCGATGGCCCGGAACTTCTACCGGAACGCATCCTTCATGGTGATGGACGAGCCGACGTCGGCGATTGACGCCCTGGCCGAGCACCGGATCTTCACCCGGCTTTTCGCCGGCCGCAGCAGCACCATCATCGCCATCAGCCACCGGCTCGCCACCATCGAGAAAGCCGACATCGTCTACATGCTTGAAGACGGCCGGATCGTGGAACAAGGCACGCACCGCGAGCTTGTGGCGCTCCGGGGCCGGTACTTCCGGATGTTCGAATCCCAGCTCACCGTGGACGAAGCTGAGGGCATCTGACGCGTGCGGGACCGGCCGCGCCGCCGGGGACCCACGCCCGCACAGGGAACCGCCGTCCGCGCAGGGAACCGCCGACCGCGCAGCATTGCGCGGACGGCGGTTCCGGACTTGGCTATGCCAGAAGCTGATATGGCGGACGCTAGGAAGTGGTCACGGCAGTGTCATCGAGGAAGAAGTACGTCGACAGCGATGAATCCTCGACGCCCAGGAAGCGCAGGGTCACGCTCTTCCCCTTGTAGGCGGAAAGGTCCAGCTGCTTCTGGACGTAGCCGGTGGACTCGTTGAGGTTGGAGTACGTGGCCAGCGTGGTGGTGGTGCCGCCGCTGATCACCTGGACTTTCAGGGTGTCATAGGCCGAGCTTGCGGTGGTCTCGTCCGACTGCACTTTGAGGTAGAAGGACAACGACGCGGCAGACACGGTGGAGGGGACTGCCAATGCCTGGTCCAGCTTGTAGGAGGTGGCCTGGCCCCAGCCGTTGAGTCCCGCGAAACCGGAACCCGTACGGGCGTTCGTGCCGGTCTCAAAGGTATCGGCGTGGTCAGAGGTCCAGGAAACTGCGCCCTCTTCGAAACCCGGGTTCAGCAGGAGGTTGCCCGACGGCGGGGGAGTGGTACCGCCCAGCAGGCCCATGGTCTTGGTCGCGTCCGAGAGTCCCGCGCCGCAGCCGGTGGTGCAGCCGCCCGGCATGGCCCGGGTTCCCTGCTTGAGGGTGGATTCAACCTGGGCCGGGGTGAGCGAGGACGTCTTGGATTTCATCAGGGCGGCGAGTCCGGCCACGTGCGGAGCGGCCATGGACGTGCCCTGGTAGTTGGCGTAGCCGGCCGCGGACGGTGTGGTGGTGCCGGTGTTGATGGTGGAGAGGATTCCGCCGCCGGTTACCCTGACATCGCCGCCCGGCGCGGTCAGGTCAACCGAGGCGCCGAAGTTTGAGTAGTAGGAGAGGGTGCCGCTCGGATTGCTTGCGGCCACGCTCACCACGCTGTTGCAGTTGGCGGGACGGAAGCCGGAAGCATCCTGGTTGCTGTTGCCGGCTGCCACCACTACCGTGGCCCCGCGCGAGACGGCCGAATCGATGGCCGCCTGGTAGGTGCTGCCGCAGGCGCCGGAACCGCCCAAGCTCATGTTGATCACCTTGGCCGGGTTGGCGTTGGCCGGGATGCCCGAGACGGTGCCGCCGGCTGACCAGATGATTGCATCGGCAATGTCCGAGAGCGAACCGCCGCACTTTGCCAGGACTCGGACCGGCACCACTTTTGCGTTGGGCGCGACGCCGGCCACTCCGGTGGCGTTTCCCGTCACAGCGGAAATGGTCCCGGCGACGTGTGTTCCGTGCCAGGAACTGTTGCCGGCCGTCGTCTGGCCGCATTCGCCGGCTGCGTACCAGTCGCCCTGGTCCTGGGCACTGGCGTCCCGTCCGTTCCCGTCCCGTGCCGCGGTGGCGTCCGAGACAAAGTCATATCCGGGGAGCACATTCGCATCCAGGTCCGGGTGGGCGGTGATGCCGGTGTCGATCACGGCCACCGTCACGCCGGTTCCGGTTGCAACGTCCCACGCACCGGGAATCCGCATCCCGTTCGTGGCGGTGAAGTCCCACTGTTCGCCGTAGCGCGGATCATTGGGCGTGAGCGCCACGGTCATCCGGGCGTCAGGCTCGACGGATTCGACTGCACCCGACGCCGCAATTTCGGCCATGAAGTCCTCGGCAGCCTGCCCGGACAGGGCCTTGTCCGCCTCGATCAGCGTTCCGCCGGTGGCCAGGGTGCGCACTTCCTTCACGGTCACGCCCTGTGACTTGGCCGCCTTGCCCCAGGCGTTGGCGCGGCCGTTCGGGGTGGCATTCGCCGCACTCTCCTTGTAGTCCACGATGAACTTCGTATAGGCCTCGCCGGCGGCCACGCCCGGCACCGGAGAACTCTGGACCGCGGCTGGCGCGGACCCTTCCCCGGCTTCGGTCGTGGCGAACACCGGTGAGCTGGCGAAGGCCAGGGTACCGACTGCTGCGGCGAGCGACAGGGCCAGGACGCGGTGGCGCCTGATGGATGCACTAGCTGATCTTCCCAAGGGATCTTCTTTCTCGGATCGGGCACAGGGTGGCCCGGATGATGGAGTGATGGATGGTCACGTAGTGGATCAGGTGGTAACCGAGAGTAAACGTAAGGGTATTTTCTAGACTTGTAAACAGTTGACAAAAGCGGTCAATAAAGTGTGGACTATCAGTTTCCGGACCGTCTTGCGGGAGCCGCCCCGCCGTATCCCGCGTGGTCAAGTAAAGTGGTCACGTGACTTATGAGATTGAGATTGGCCGTGGCAAGCGTGGGCGTCGTGCCTACTCCCTGGATGACATCGCGATCGTCCCCAACCGTCGGACGCGTGATCCCAAGGACGTCTCCGTCGCGTGGCAGATAGATGCCTACAAGTTCGACATGCCCGTCATTGCGGCCCCCATGGATTCAGCCATGTCGCCCGAGACCGCCATTGCGCTGGGCCGCCTCGGCGGACTCGGCGTGCTGGACCTGGAAGGGCTGTGGACCCGGTACGAGGACCCCCAGTCCGTCCTCGACCAGATCGCGGCCCTGGAGGACGAGACCAACAGCCCCGCCGTCACCCGGCGGATGCAGGAGCTGTACCAGGCGCCCATCCAGCCCGAACTGATCACCTCCCGCCTGGCCGAAATCCGTGCAGCCGGGGTGACCGTTGCCGGCTCGCTGACGCCGCAGCGCACGCAGGAACACTACAAAACCGTCGTCGCAGCCGGCGTGGACATTTTCGTCATCCGGGGAACCACCGTCTCGGCAGAGCACGTCTCGAAGGACCACGAGCCGCTGAACCTCAAGCAGTTCATCTATGAGCTCGACGTCCCCGTGATCGTGGGCGGCGCCGCCGGCTACACGCCCGCGCTGCACCTCATGCGCACCGGCGCGGCCGGTGTTCTGGTGGGCTTCGGCGGCGGTGCCACCACCACCACCCGCCGGGCGCTGGGCATCCATTCGCCGATGGCCTCCGCCATCTCCGACGTCGCCGCCGCGCGCCGTGACTACATGGACGAGTCCGGCGGCCGCTACGTTCACGTTATTGCCGACGGCGGCATGGGATCCTCCGGTGACATCGTCAAGGCCATCGCCATGGGCGCTGACGCCGTTATGCTCGGCAGCGCGCTTGCCCGCGCCGAGGAAGCACCGGGCAAGGGCTGGCACTGGGGCCAGGAGGCACACCACCTCGAACTCCCGCGCGGCGACAGGGTCAACGTCGGCACCGTCGGTCCGCTCGAGGAGGTCCTCTTCGGGCCCGGCCACCACACCAACGGCACGTCCAACCTGATCGGTGCCCTGCGCCGGTCGATGGCCACCACCGGCTATTCGGACCTGAAGGAATTCCAGCGGGTCGACGTCGTAGTATCCCCCTACTCGGGAAACTGACGCACCCTCCTGCTGAAGGCACCGTGGGTGCCGGTCCCGGCGCCCCGGAACCGGCACCCATAGTGCCTTAAGCGGGGCCTGCCCATCCGCATGCCTAGGAAGTAGTCTGGTGAACTACGAGGTTTGATGCGGATGGAGGCGTGAAATGAACAGTTCTTCCGGAGGTTCGTCCTTTGCCCAGGGGGCGCTCGGCCCCGCAGCCCGGGAGGCGTCAATGGCGGCGCTCAAGGCAACAATGGAGCCGGGCAAGGAACTCGACATCCTCATCGTCGGCGGTGGCATCGTGGGTACGGGCGCCGCCTTGGACGCCGTCACGCGTGGCCTGAGCGTAGGCATCGTGGAGGCCAGCGACTGGGCCGCGGGTACGTCGTCGCGCTCGTCCAAGCTCATCCACGGCGGTCTGCGCTACCTCGAGATGCTGGACTTCGGGCTGGTCAAGGAGGCGCTTCACGAACGCGGCCTCCTGCTGTCGGAGATCGCACCCCACCTGGCCCGGCCGGTGCCGTTCCTCTACCCCCTGACCAAGCCCTTCCTGGAGCGGCCCTATGTGGGCGCCGGAATTGCCCTCTACGACGTCATGTCCATCTCCAGCGGCCACCAGCGGGGCGTGCCCTTCCACAAGCACCTGAGCCGCCGCGGGACCCTGCGTGCGGCGCCAAGCCTGAAAGACGATGCGTTTGTCGGGTCCATCCGCTACTACGACGGCCAGGTGGACGACGCCAAATACGTGGCCAACCTGATCCGCACAGCCGCGTACTACGGCGCCCACGCGGTCAACCAGACGGCTGTGGTCGACTTCCTGCGCGAAGGCGAGCGGGTGGTGGGCGCCAAGGTGGTCAACCGCGAGGACGGCTCCACGTTCAGCATCCGGGCCAAACAGGTCATCAACGCCACCGGCGTGTGGACCGATGAAACCCAGGCCATGGTGACCGACCGCGGGCAGTTGAAGGTGCGTGCGTCCAAGGGCATCCACCTCGTGGTGCCGCGCGACCGGTTCCAGTCCACCGTCGGCCTGATCCTGCGGACCGAGAAGTCGGTGCTGTTCGTGATCCCGTGGGGCCGGCACTGGATCATCGGCACCACTGATACCGACTGGCACCTGGACAAAGCGCACCCGGCGGCGTCCAGCAAGGACATCGATTACATCCTTGAACACGTCAACAAGGTGCTGAAGCGGCCGTTGACCAGGGAAGACGTGGAAGGAGTCTATGCCGGGCTGCGTCCGCTCCTTGCCGGGGAGAACGACTCGACCGCCAAACTGTCCCGCGAACACGTGGTGGCCCACCCGGTGCCCGGCCTCGTGGTGGTGGCGGGCGGAAAATGGACCACGTACCGCGTCATGGCCAAGGACGCCGTCGATGAAGCGACGCGAAGCATGGACGAACGTGTCGCCCCCAGCTGCACCGATACGATTCCGCTGCTGGGTGCCAGCGGGTTCAAGGCGGCGTGGAACCGCCGGAACCGGACGGCCGAAGAGTACGGCGTGCACGTGGCCCGGATCGAGCACCTCCTCAACCGTTACGGATCGATGGCCACGGAGGTCCTGGCGCTCATCAAGGAGAACCCGGCCCTGGCTGAACCGCTGCCCGGCGCCGACGACTACCTGCAGGCCGAGGCCGTCTATGCCGCCACCCACGAAGGCGCGCGTCATGTACACGACGTTTTGACCCGCAGGACGCGCATTTCCATCGAGTCCTGGGACCGGGGTGTGTCCGCTGTCCCGGTAGTCGCTAAGCTGATGGGAGAAATTCTTGGCTGGAGCGATGCGCAGCGCGAAAGCGAAATCAAGCATTACCTTGCCCGGGTGGAAGCTGAACGGCTGAGCCAGGAGCAGCCCGACGATGAATCTGCCGACGCCGCGCGGCTGGGTGTGGAGGACATCGTCCCGTTGCGCTGACACAAGGCGGATGACTGACCCGCGCCTCCTGCCTCACTGAAGGGACAACTCTTGGCGGAACCACTGGACCGGTACGATGCCGAACTCACCACACCGGAAATGGTGATTCTTGAGCTTGATGCCAAGGACAAGACGGATGCGGCCACCCAGCTTGCCGAACGGCTCTACGCGGCCGGCCGCGTCTCGGACCTCGACGGCTTCCTGAAGCACGTCAACGCCCGGGAGCACCAGCTGGCCACGGGGCTGCCCGGCGGAGTCGGGCTGCCGCACGCACGCAGTGAGTTCGTGTCCCGGACGTCGATTGCCGTTGGCATCACCAAGTATGGACATGCCTTGGACTTCGGGGCGGCTGACGGGCCGGCAACGGTCATCCTGTTGATTGCGACGCCGGCAAGTTCCTTCTCGGACCACCTGGAAGTACTTGCCACGCTGGCCCGCTCGCTGTCCAAGGAGTCGTTCCGCGAATCCCTGCGCCGGGCCTACGACCCCGAGGTCATCGCCGAACTCATCAACTCCAGCCTGGTGTTCTTCGACCACTAGAGATTGGGGCAGGCCCTTTCGTGTCGACTTCGTCGCCACGTAGGGACCCGGCTGCCCCACTCTAGGGCCCGCAGCTGTCCGCTCGCGCAATCGGCGGTTCGTTGTTCTACACAAGGACGAAGTACGGTTAATGGGTGTTGAAAACTGCCCTCAAACCCCGCTGGATCGCAGGCCTGGTGTTTGCGATCGTCATTTCCGGGGTTTTTATGTTGCTGAGCCAGTGGCAATTCGGCCGTTCAACCCAGCCGGAAGCACCCGTTTCGACCGGCACCGAAGAGAACAAGCCGCTCACCACAGTGCTGCAACCGGGTGACTTCTTTCACGGCTCAGTGGCGGACCAAATGGTCACCGCCAAGGGGTCCTACGATCCCGACAAGCAAGTGCTGGTCCCGGGACGGCTTTACGACGACGCCACGGGCTACTGGGTAGTGTCGGCATTTTCGGTCCAGGACGCTCCCGTCCTCAACGGCGTCGGGGCGTCGCCCCAAACGTGGATCCCGGTGGCCCGCGGATGGGTGGAGGACCCCGCGGAAGCCGGCACGCCGCCGTCGGGCATTATTGAACTGACCGGACGGCTCCTGCCGTCCGAAGCCCCGCTGCCCAACATTGCCCCCGAAGCCGGACGCGCCACGGCAGTCTCCGTGGCGGAACTGATCAATGTCTGGGAAGTCAGCAGCTATCCGGGGTTCGTGGCAGCCACTTCCGAGCTGGCGGGAGGCAGGGACGTCAGCCCGGCGGCTGTCAGCAGTGAACTGAAACCCTTGCGCATTGGTCCGCAGCCCCCGGCCCAGCAGGTGAACTGGCTCAACCTCTTCTACTCCGTGGAGTGGATCGTTTTCGCCGGCTTCGCGTTGTTCATCTGGTGGCGCATGGTGAAGGACGACTACCGCCGTGACCTTGAGGACGAGCTCGACGACGAACACGACGAACACGACGACGGGCCTCCGCCGGCCGAGCCCCACGCCAGCACAGCGGAAAATTCCAGCCCGTCTGAACAACCCAGCCCGTCTGAACAAAAGGTACAGCCATGATCGATCCCAAGCCGGCCATCCAGCCACAGCCAACCGAGACCAGCGGATCAGGCACCGCAAAAAAGGGCACCGTGAAGAAGCGCAGGTTCGGCGGAACGGAAGCCCAGATCCGGTCCGCACTCAAGTTCTACAAGGTCCTGGCGTACATGACGGGCGGAATGCTGCTGCTGCTCTGCGCCGAACTGATTGCGCGGTACGCCTTCGGCCAGTACCTGTTCGCCGGCGGAACCAACGCGGTGACGGGCCAGCCGTTTGGCTTCGGGTTCGCCGATGCCGAGCCGCAGGGCGTCCTCGGGGGAGTGAACCTCTCCGTGGCCGTGCTCATTGTGCACGGCTGGATGTACGTCGTGTACCTGATGTCCAACTTCCGCCTGTGGTCGCTGATGCGGTGGCCGTTCGCGAAACTGATCATCCTCGCACTGGGCGGTGTGGTTCCGTTCCTGTCCTTCTTCGTGGAGAAGAAGTTCCACGCAGAGGTGGAAGCGGAACTCGCAGCGAATCCGCAGGCGTCCAAGCGCTACTGACCCGCGCCGGTGTGAGATCCCTAACGCGGGAGTGGTTTTAGGCCGCGGACAGCCGTCTCAAGGTGCGACGGGGCAAGCGCCCAAGTAGTCTAGGACGGTGACTACTCCCACTGCATCCCAGACTTCCCAGAAGCCGGTGCTGGTTGTTGACTACGGTGCCCAGTACGCGCAGCTGATTGCACGCCGCGTCAGGGAAGCAAACGTGTATTCGGAAGTGGTTCCGCACACGTACAGCACCGAGCAGCTCCTGGCTAAGAACCCCGCTGCCATCATCCTTTCCGGTGGCCCTTCCAGCGTGTACGCGGAAGGTGCTCCAAGTGTGGGTGCCGACCTCTTTGAAGCCGGGATCCCCGTCTTCGGCATTTGCTACGGCTTCCAGGCCATGGCCAACGCCCTGGGCGGAAAGGTCGACAAGACCGGCCTGCGTGAGTACGGTTCCACGCAAACCACCCTCCTGGGAGAGGGCCGCTCGGTCCTCGAAGGAATGCCGCAGCACCAGAACACCTGGATGAGCCACGGCGACTCCGTGCACGAGGCGCCTGAGGGCTTCGAAGTGCTCGCGACGACGGCGGGCGCCGAGGTTGCCGCCTTCGCCAACGAAGAGAAATGCCTCTACGGCGTGCAGTGGCACCCCGAGGTAAAGCACTCGGCTTACGGCCAGCAGGTGCTCGAGAACTTCCTGTTCAAGGGCGCCAAGCTGGAACCGAACTGGACCACGGGGAACATCCTCGAGGAACAGGTGGACCGCATCCGCAAGCAGATCGGCGATGCCAGGGTCATTTGCGGCCTTTCCGGCGGCGTGGATTCGGCTGTCGCGGCTGCCCTGGTCCAGCGTGCCGTGGGCGACCAGCTGACCTGCGTGTTCGTGGACCACGGGCTGCTGCGCGAGGGCGAGGCCGAGCAGGTTGAACGCGACTTCGTGGCAGCCACGGGCGTCAAGCTCTACGTTGCCAACGAGCAGGAGCGGTTCCAGGCGGCCCTGGCCGGGGTCAGCGATCCGGAGACCAAGCGCAAGATCATCGGCCGCGAGTTCATTCGTGCCTTCGAAGAAGCCGAACTGGCCATCATCGCCGAAGCCGCTGCGCACGGCGAAAAGATCAAGTTCCTCGTCCAGGGCACCCTGTACCCCGACGTCGTCGAATCCGGCGGCGGAGAGGGTGCTGCGAACATCAAGAGCCACCACAACGTGGGCGGCCTGCCGGAAGACCTGCAGTTCGAGCTCGTTGAGCCGCTGCGGGCCCTGTTCAAGGACGAGGTCCGCGCCGTGGGCGCCCAGCTGGGACTGCCGCAGGAAATCGTCGGCCGCCAGCCTTTCCCCGGCCCGGGGCTCGGCATCCGCATCGTCGGCGAAGTGACCAAGGAACGCCTTGACCTGCTGCGCAAGGCTGATGCCATCGCCCGTGCCGAGCTGACCGCGGCCGGCCTGGACAACGAGGTATGGCAGATGCCGGTGGTGCTGCTGGCGGACGTCCGCAGCGTCGGCGTCATGGGTGACGGCCGTACCTACGGCCACCCGATCGTTCTCCGTCCCGTGTCGTCCGAAGACGCCATGACCGCCGACTGGTCACGGCTTCCGTACGACCTGCTGGCGAAAATCTCCAACCGCATCACCAATGAGGTGGAAGGCGTCAACCGGGTAGTGCTCGACGTGACCAGCAAGCCGCCGGGAACCATCGAGTGGGAATAGCAGTGTGAGTGGCCGGTCTCAGCGATGAGGCCGGCCACTTTGCTTTATTCTCGCTTTATCCGGCTCAATTTTGGCCCGCTCCAGTGTTGCGGACCCTCACTGGGCCCCGATTCGGGCTACGCTCGAAAGTATGCCGGTATGGTCCAGGGCGTCACGTGCAAGCGCAGAAAAGAAGGCAGTAGTGTCAGTTGGTCAAGGCCTCCCAGAGGGCTCCGAGGAGCTCAGGAAGTGGCTGACCGGGCTTAAACCGGTCACCGGAGCAGACACAATGCTTCGTTTCACCAAGACCCCGGAAGGCTCCATCGACCTCACGCATGCGCATCCCTCCGGACTGGCGCAGCTCATGGCGGGGCGGCGCACCCGCCTGTCCACGCTGATCCGCGACCACGATCAGTACGTGGTGGCCGCCCGGGCCTCGCGCAACCTCCGCTCCAAGATTTTCGAGCTCAGCAACGACCGCGGCATCGATGCCGGGTATTTTTCGGCCGGTACGGTGTCCTGGACGTCGGCTGTGGGCGGAAAGCCGCAGCGGGTGTCCGCTCCTGTGATGCTCACCGCCATTTCGCTGACCGTCCGTCCGGGCGAGGACGACTACGAACTCCAGCTCACGGAGCAGGCGCAGATCAATCCGGCGCTCATCCGGCACCTGAAGACCATCCACGGCATTGTCTTCGACGTCAACGCTGTGACCCGGATGGCCTACAGCACGGCCCGGTTCGACCCCCTGCCGGTCCTGGACCGCCTGGGCACGCTCATCAAGCCCATCCACGGGGCCGAGGTGGAGCACAACCTGCTCGTTTCAACGTTCGCGGACCTGTCGGGGAACCTTGAGGACCCGTGGATCAACCAGAACAACGCCCTCGTCGCTGCCCTGGCCCGTACCGCCGCCGGCGAGGCCGTGGACGTGGCCGAACTGGCGGAGGACCGCTTCCAGGACATCGACCAGCGCGACCCGGCCCAGGAACTGCTGCTTCTCGACGCCGACTCGGACCAGCAGTACGTGGTGGACGCCGTGCGCGCCGGGGACTCCCTCCTCGTCAGCAGCCCGCCGGGAACGGGCCAGACCCAGACTGCGATCAACACCATCGGCGCCCTGGTGGACGAAGGCAAGACCGTCCTTGTGGTGGGTGACCGCCGCGCCAGCCTCAGCGAGATCGGGGCCCAGCTTGAGACGCTGGGCCTGGAGTCCATCCTGTTTGCGCTCTCCGGAACGGTCACGCCCCTGCAGCTCAAGGGACAGCTGGTCCGGTCCATTATGCGGAACGAAAAGTCCCTTCAGCCCCAGCTGGAAAACCTGCACACCACCCTTGCCGAGCACCGCCACGCTCTCATGGACCATGTGGACTCCCTGCACAACGTCCGCCAGCGGTGGGGTTGCTCGCCCTACCAGGCCATGCAGTCGCTTGCTGAGCTGACGTCCATCCAGCCTGCTCCGGCCACCACAGTGCGCCTCAAGCGAAGTGTCCTGGACAACATCCGCGACCGTGAGGAACTGGCCGGCCGCCTTCACCGTGCGGCCGAACTGGGCAGTTTCAGCCGGGCCGCGACTGCCAGCCCCTGGCACGGAGCGCGGCTCCTGACCCGCAAGGAAACCGAGGAAGCGCAGGACGTTGCGCGTACGGTCGAGAAGAACCTCCCCGTGCTGCGTCACCGGATGAACGACGTGGCAGAGCACGCACAGATCCGCCTGGGTGCGACCTTCTCCGAATGGGGTGCCCAGCTCGAGTTGCTGATGGCAGTCAGGGAGAGCCTGGACAAGTTCACCCCGGACATCTTCGACCGTCCGGTCCACGACCTCATCTCCGCGACCGCCACCTCCCCGTGGCGCCGCGAACGCAACATCGAGATGCCCTCCATGCAGCGGTCCCGCCTCCGCCGCGTGGCCAAGGAATACGTCCGTCCCGGCGTGCACATCGCCGACCTCCACAGCTCCTTGGTGCTTGTCCAGGAGCAGCGGGCGCTCTGGGCGGACTACGCCACCACGCAGCGTCATCCGGCAGTGCCTTCCGGCCTGGGCGAAGTGAACGTGATGTACCGCAGCCTGGAACGCGAGCTGGCCCAGCTGGGTGCCGCCGTGAAGCACACGGCAGCAGGCGGGGACCTCCAGAACACTCCGTACGAGGAACTGATGGAACGCCTGGAGCGGCTTGTGGCCGACACCCGGACGCTCAAGACCCTCCCGGAGCGCACGCTGCTCATCGAGAACATGCGCGAGCACGGGCTCGGGGAACTGCTCGCCGACCTGGCGGATCGGGAAGTGCTCGCGGAGTCCGTTGCCTCGGAGCTGGAACTCGCCTGGTGGCAGTCAGCCCTCGAAGCCATGATCAGCGGCGACGACTACCTGGCAATGTCCGACGGCGATGCCCTGCGCCAGCTCGAAGCCGAATACCGCCTGGCGGACAATGCCCATATCGCCAGCGGTGCTGCCCGGCTGCGGTGGACACTGTCGGAGCGGTGGCGTGCCGGCATTGCCGAGAACCCGCGGCAGGCGGACCTGCTCCGCAGCCTCCTGAAGGACGGCCGCGTCACGTTGGCCGCCCTCACGGCGCAGGCCCCGGCACTGGTTCCCATGCTGGTGCCCGTGTGGTCCGTGAGCCCCTACCTCATGACCGGATTGCTGCCGGCGGAGCAGAAGTTCGACGCCGTGGTCATCCTCGACGCCGAAGCGACCTCCCTCCAGGCAGTCCTTCCGGCAATCGCCCGGGCCAAGCAGGTCATTGCCTTTGGCGACGACAAAATCGCAAGCCCGCGCACGTTCACGGTCGGCGTCGAGCGGCTCGCTGCCGGGGAGACCGCCCATCAGGCGGTGGAGAGTGCCTACACGGCGTTGTCCTCGGTGCTGCCGACCCGGCGCCTGACCTCCGCATACAGGGCAGTGGACGAGGAGCTGGTGCTGCAGCTGAGCAAGAGTTTCTACGACGGCCGCCTTCACCGGCTCCCCGAGGGGCAGACGGCCACCGGGCTCGACCGCGCGTTGCTCGTAGAATACCTGCCGGATGGCACCGGCCTTCCGAGCGCCGACCAGGAGGGCGTGGAATCCGCTGTGGCCGAGGTCAACCGGGTGGTGGGTCTGGTCTTCGAGCATGCCCGACTGCGCCCGCGGACGTCCCTCGCAGTAGTCACGGCCAGCCTCCGCCACGCAGCCCGGATCGGCGAGGCCATCCGCCTTCAGCTGCCCAACTACCCCCTGCTGGCAAGCTTTTTCAGCGCCGGACCCGAATCTTTCCGCGTGGTGGACCTGGAACGGGCACAGGGCCTGGTCCGGGACCACGTGATCTTCTCTCCGGGTTACGGCCGCACACCGCACGGCCGCGCGCTGCACAATTTTGGTCCGTTGTCCGCCGAGGGCGGCCGGGCGAAATTCGCACTCGCCATGACCCGTGCCCGGCGTTCACTGCATGTGCTGACGTGCTTCAAGCCGGAGGACCTGGACGTCACGCGCCTCAGCCACGGCGCCCTCGACTTCTATGAACTGCTGAACCGCGAGATTGCCGGCAATACCGACCTGGGGACGCCGGCGTCCCGCGCAGCAGCGAGCGAGCAGGCTCTGGGCGCCGATCCCCTGGTGGCAGACCTGGGTGACAGGCTGCGCGCCCGCGGAGCCCGGGTCTGGCACCAGTATGACGGCGTGCTTGACGTGGCCGCGGCCGCGGACCCGGTGCATTCCATCGGCCACGACGAAGCCGACATCCCCCGGCCGGTGGCCATCGAGTCAGACGGCACGGAGCAGTACCGGCGGATGAGCGTCCGTGAACGGAGCAGGCTCCGCCCACAGCTGCTGGAACGATTGGGCTGGCGCTACATGCCCTTGTGGACCATCGAGGTGTTCACGGACCCGTCCGCATGCGCGGACCGGATCGGCGGGTACCTGGGGCTGGAGAAGCCGGCTGTCACGGGCTTCACCTCCTCGTCGCAGGCGTTCTTCGAGGACGACGTGGACAACCTGACCTTAAACAGCACCGACCGGCGTAACGGGGACGCAACGGCAGCCGGTTCCGGCAGCGGCGACTCCGTCAGCGCTGGCAGTGGAGAGCCGGGCGATTCCGGCGAATCCGCCGCTCCGGACGGGCACTCGGTATCCTTGGAACAGGGCGGCAACGACCCGGAGGAGTCCGTCAGGACCCGCACTAATGCAGTGGAAAATATCAAGGACAACGGCATGGACACGAACAACAGCGCAGCGGACAGCCAAGGCGCTCCGCACCGTGAGGCGGACAATTCCGCGCCCGGCAATTCCGCGCCCGGCAGGACAGCGCCCGACAGAACGGCACCCGAGAGGGTAGCGCCTGACCGGACCCCGCAGACGGCAGGCGCCGGCGTTCCCTCGGGAGTGCTGCCCAACAAGGCTTCCGAGGATGACCCGAAGCGCTGGGGCGATCAGGGCTCTGACTACGACCACGATGCCTGGCTTCAGGAACAGAAACCGCCGCACTGGGGCTGATTTCCCCTCTGGGGGAGTGTGCCGGTCCGGACGCAGCTAGCCCTGTGCTCCGACCATGACGAAAAAGAGTTTGCCCTGCGTTGACGAGCCGGCGAGTGCTCGTGCCTGGTCCGGATCCGCTGCAACCACAATGAGCCCCTCTGTTTCGCCGGTCCCCGGCCATGGTCCGGTTTGTCCGCCCTGGCCCGATGTCCAGAGAACGGGAACCGAGGCCGCCAGGACCTGCGATTCGGCGGCCTTGCCGTAGTCGCTGCCGTTCGTCATGACGATGTTGACGAGTTGGCCGGGTGCCACGAGCTGGATGGATGAAGGGTCCGCCATTCTCAGGGGCACGGCCGCCGATCCCGGGGGAGTGCCGGCCAGCAGGCCCGGGCCGAGCAACTGCGTATCGGAGATCAGCTGGCCTTTGCGCAGCGGTCCGGCCAACTGCTTGCCCACAATGGCGGCGGTGTCAGCGAACGCTCCTGCGGGCACCATCCCTGGCGGGACCTCGACACGCACCACTTCGTTGCTTGAGAGGGCAGTGCCGGCGGGAAGGTCACGGGCGGAGGCCAGGGCAGTGACGGTGTGGGCAGGGGCCGGCGTCAGTTGCTGGACGGAACTGCCGGCAGCAGCGCACAGCAGAAGCGCGACCAGCAGCCTGCGATTGCGGTTGAGCCATGACGGGAATCGCTGCACGCCGGACACGCGCTGACGGCCGGGACGTCCCGACCGAAAGCCCGGCCGCGGCGAGGAAGGTCCGTTGTTGCGGAAGGTGAATGGCATGCCGTCAGGCTACGGTGGCGCCGTGTCGCGGTGACAGCCCGGGGAGGTCCTATGTGGAAAACCGCTAGCCGCAGCGCAGCTTCAGTGGCGGACCAACGCTGATGGCGCTCACGCGCCGGATATGGCGGCGGACGCCGGGTTCAGGTCAGCTTGCAGCTGCGGCAGCGGGAACGGCCGCCGGAGCGGCAGAGACGCTGCTGCCCTTGCTGTCGCGTGAGTCGGTCCGGTAGAAGCCGGAACCCTTGAAGACGACACCGACGCTGTTGAACTTTTTGCGCAGGGTCCCCTCACATTCGGGGCAGGAGGTGAGGGAGCTGTCGGTAAACGACTGCACGATCTCGAAGGCGTGGCTGCAGTCCTTGCAGGCGTATGCATACGTGGGCACTGGTAATCCTCCTCTGGGACAAACGAGCAGGTCCCGTGCTGCCTGGCAGGAATCGCCGCCGATTGTTCCTCGGCAGGTTCCTTCCCTTAGCAGTCGCAGGGCCTGAGTGCCAATTCTATCATCCGCGGCGAGCCGGCTTCACATCAGCTGCGCGAGGCGTGACGGTGTGACTGCCACCGGGATTTTTCGGTCGAAGGATTCAGCGGGGATACTGCCGGCGGGAAGGACTTCGTCGTCAAAGACCACCGCAGCGGCGGGCACCGGCAGGCCCTCATCTTCGAGACTCGCGAGGAACTTGTCGTAGTAGCCCCCGCCCTGGCCGATCCGGTTGCCCGATAGGTCTACTGCCGTGGCAGGGACGAAGATCCCTGCCGCTTCGCGCATGGCCTCGTTGCCGTGCTGCTTTCCGACCGGCTCATCGATGGGGGCGTAACTGCTGCGGATGAAGTCGGTCACCGGGGTCCAATAGACCCAGGAGAGTGTCCGGTCGGGTTGGCAGACCGGCAGGAGAACGCGGTGCCCTGTTCCGTGAAGCGCGGCAATGAGCGGCAGCGTGGGGGGCTCGAAGCCCACGCCCAGGTACACGGCAAAAGTGCTTCGTTCGCCGGCGGCAACCATGGTGGCCCACTGGAGGCCGTGGCGTGCAATACCGACTCCGGCGGCTTCCAGGCCGACGGGAGGGATAGCTGCACGCCGGGTGCGGTGGGCTGAGCGGATCTCGTCCTTGGATGGCATCAACGCCCGTCCTTCCATGTCAGCAGGCCCGCCGGCGGAGGCCTTGGTGAGGGCCATCCGGGGCGGTCAATGCAATTACCCAATGTTTGGTCCCTGACGCTAGATTAGTCCAGTGACTACCACCAATACTTCCGTCCGCAAGGCTGTCATTCCTGCTGCCGGACTCGGCACCAGGTTCCTACCGGCCACCAAGGCCATGCCCAAGGAAATGCTGCCGGTCGTGGACAAGCCCGCGATCCAGTATGTCGTCGAAGAGGCCGTCAACGTTGGCCTCACCGACATCCTGATGATCACCGGCCGGAACAAACGCGCCCTCGAAGACCACTTCGACCGGGTCCCGTCGCTGGAGTCAACCCTCGAAGCAAAGGGCGACACCACCAAGCTCGAAGCCATCCAGGCCGCCAGCAACCTCGGTGACATCCACTACGTCCGCCAGGGCGACCCGATGGGCCTTGGCCACGCAGTGCTGCGCGCCAAGCAGCACGTCGGCTACGAACCCTTTGCGGTGCTGCTTGGCGATGACCTGATCGATGCGCGGGACGAACTGCTCAGCAAAATGATCGAAGTCCAGGCCAAGACAGGCGGCTCGGTGGTCGCGCTGATTGAAGTGGAGCCTTCCCAGATCAGCGCCTACGGTTGCGCCGACATCGACGAGACCGACATGAACGGTTTTGTGCGGATCCGCAAGCTCGTGGAAAAGCCCGACGCCGCGGAAGCACCGTCCAACCTGGCCGTGATCGGCCGCTACGTCCTCCACCCCGCGGTCTTCGATGTCCTCGAACGCACCGAACCGGGCAGGGGCGGGGAAATCCAGCTGACGGACGCCCTCCAGGAACTGGCTGCCGGAGAAGGCGAAGGGTACGGCGTCTACGGCGTGGTATTCCGCGGCCGCCGCTACGATACCGGCGACAAGCTCAGCTACCTCAAGGCCTGCGTCCAGCTGGCCTGCGACAGTGAGGACCTCGGCCCCGGCCTGCGCGAGTGGCTGCCGCAATTCACCGCTTCACTGGCCAAGTAACGTCCCATGCGGGGCAGCATCTGGCCGGCGACGCTGGAATGCGGCGATATTGTGCTGCGCCCTATCCGGTACCGGGACCGCAAGGAGTGGATGGCGGTCCGATCCCGGAATTCTGAGTGGCTGGCTCCCTGGGAGGCCTCGAATCCGGCCCCCGGAGGGGCGCTCCCCGACTACCGGCAGATGGTCAGGTCCCTCAACGCCCAGGCTGCGCAGGCCACGGCGCTGCCCTTCGTCATCACGGAGCGGACACCGGGCCAGCGGGATCCGGTCATCGTCGGACAACTGACGGTGTCATCGATCATCTGGGGCTCCGCCATGATGGCCACGCTTGGATACTGGGTGGACAAGTCGTGTGCCGGCCGGGGAATCGCTCCCACGGCTGTTGCCATGGCCACGGACTATTGCTTCGGCAGCCTCGGTCTGCACCGGATGGAGATCAACATCCGGCCCGAAAACGGGCCCAGCCTCCGGGTTGTGGAGAAGCTTGGTTTCCGGGACGAAGGCTACCGGCCACGGTTCCTGCACATCAACGGCGAATGGGCGGACCACCGCTCGTTCGCCCTGACGTCCGAGGAAGTTCCCGAGGGGCTGCTGGCCAGGTGGCTGAGGAGCCGGCCGGCCTGACCCCGCCCGGCGTTGCCCCGACATTCTCCAAGTGTTTTCCGTCATAAATCCATTGAATTGCCACCTGCCCTGCGACACACCGGAGCGAATGCCAGAGCTGTCGGCTAATTGCTCATACGGTTTTGAATGTGGACTTCCCCCTTAGCAGCTCAGTGATCCTTGTTGTCGCTGTCGCGCTCTGGATTGTGTGGGTGGCCCCGTATGTACTGAGAAACCGCCAGCATCAGCTCCAGCCCGCAGCCGAGCTGATCTCCGAAATCAACTTTGCCGAACCCGCAGACCCCCAAGCCGGAAACGTCATGAAAATGGCCGCCCAGCAGGAGAACTCAATGGAAACCAAGCAGGCCACCGGATCCGCGCAGGGATCCCGGACACCCGCCGTCGGCCCGGGGGCGGCGACGGCGCGCCCGGGCGCACTGAGGATCCGGTACGGACGATGTGCGCTCGCGCTGGTGGGACTGGTGTCGCTGCTCACCGGGCTTGTGGCCGGCGTCTTCCTCATGTTCGGGATGGGCTCGTCCTGGTTGCCTGTCGGGGCCCTCTTGGCTGCTGTAGCGTCCGTCGCCTGGCTCCGGCGGCTGGCGGTGCGGGACCGGCGCGCCCGAATGAACGCGGCCTTCCGCGCAGCCATGACTGCCCCCGAGCGGCAGATGCGGGTTGCCGTACCTCGTCCCAGCCGGGAACCGGCCGTGGACGCCCCGGAAAGCCAGCTTTTTGATGCCGAGGCGGGAAGTAAACCAAAGGTCAAGCCGCTGACGGCCCAGGAACTGCGTGAAGCTGCCCTCGCCGAAGCCAGGGCCTCGGGCGACACCGCCTTGAGGACTGCCGCCACACCGGGATCGGCCGTCAACGCCGAAGCCAAATGGGAACCTGTCGACGTTCCCAAGCCCACTTACGTGGAAGCCGCCAAGGCCGAACGGGCCGCCCCGGAGCCGCTGGACCTGCCGGAGGCTCCGAAAGCAGTTGGCAAACCGTCCCTCAAGCAGGGTCCGGCCGCGGCACCGGCAGCCAGCGGAAGCGCTCCCAAGACCCTGACCAAGGCTCAGAGCGCCCTGAGCAACCTGGACGACGTCCTGCAGCGCCGCCGAGCCTAGCCAGCCTCTCCGCCCCGGGCAGCCGATTGCTGCCCGGGGTTTTCTATGCCCAAAACGCGCGGATGGTGGCCGGACCTGGTTCCCGAGCAGCCGTTCGGAAGCGAGACATTCCGGAGCTGGCTGGCGAAGCGCGCCGATAGTTTGTAGCCTAGGGACACCGGTTTGCCTGTTCCCGAAGTTGGTCCGAGGGAAGGGCAGCTGCCCGGGGCTATAGCTCAGTTGGTAGAGCGCTTCGTTCGCATCGAAGAGGTCAGGGGTTCGAATCCCCTTAGCTCCACAGAATAAGCTCCCTGATCCGGCGCCACCGCCGGGTGAGGGAGTTTTCTTGTTGCCGGTCCGGCACCACGCGCCCACGAACCACCCCTCGAGAGGACAGCAGCAATGAGCCTTGTCCGGCTGCATGACGTCAGCGTGCGATTCGATAACACCATGATTTTGCGGGAGGCGTACTTCCGTCTTGAGCCGGGCGACAGGGTGGGGCTCATCGGCAAGAACGGGTCCGGCAAGACCACCATGCTCCAACTCGTCCTTGACCGGATTTCCCCGGAATCCGGAACCGTTACGGTGGATCCGGGAACAAGGATCGGCTACTTTTCGCAGTTCTCCGAACTCAACGGGGAATCAACCATCACCGAGGTCCTGGACGGGCTGTTCTCTGGCATCAAGGCCGTCGAGGCCGAACTGGCGTCCATCGACACGGCCATCGCAGCAGACCCGGCCGGTGCAGAACTTGACCGGCTCATCACCCGGCAGGCCGAACTGTTCGAGGACATGGACCGCCTCGACGGCTGGGACTATCCCCGGCGGATCGACAAGGTCCTGACGACGCTGGGCTTCAGCGAGGCCCACAGGGTCTGCGCCATTGACGAACTGTCCGGCGGCTGGCGCAACCGGGCCGCCCTGGCAAAGATCCTCCTTGAGGACCCCGATGTGCTGCTGCTGGATGAGCCCACCAACTTCCTGGATGTGGCCGGCGTCGAATGGCTTGAAAGCTGGTTCCGGGATTTCAAGGGTGCCGCAATCATCGTCTCGCACGACCGGAAGTTCCTTGACGCCGTGGTCACCCGGATCATCGAAGTGGAGAACTTCCACCTGCATGAGTACCCCGGCAACTTTGGCGAATACATCGTGCAGAAACAATTCCGGCTCAAATCCCTGGAACAGCAGTTTGTGCACGAATCCGAACTGCTGGCCTTCGAGGCTGAAGGGATCGCCGACCGCCGCGAAGCCGCCAAGGCCGCCAGCCGCGGGCTGGGAAACCAACTGGCCAAGATCAAGAAGTCACGTACACCCCGCCCGGTGGACCAGATCGTCACCGAGATCTACGGCGGCCTGCACGTCAAGGACGTACTCTGCCGCGTGGAGGGGTTGGCCAAGTCCTACGGTGACAAAGCACTCTTCAACGACCTTGGCTTCGAGATCAGGCGCGGGAACCGGATCGTGGTGCTGGGCGCGAACGGCAGCGGAAAATCCACCCTCCTGAAAGTGCTGACGGGTGAGGAAGAAGCAGACGCCGGCGTGGTCTCCTGGGCAAAGGGTCCCGGCTTCGTTTCCTACAACCGGATGCTTGAAGAGCTCGACGACGCCGACACCGTTTCGCACGCAGTCAACGCCCTGCCGGACAGCCTGGCTTTCAGCGCCACCAGAAAGTCTGTCAACCGGTTCCTGGCAATGTTCCAGTTCTCCGAAGCGGATCTCAAGCAGAAAATCGGGAACCTCTCCGGCGGCCAGAAAGCCCGGGTCGCGATGGCGCAGTGCCTGCTGTCCGGCGCGTCGGTCCTGTTGCTTGACGAACCCACCAACCACCTGGACCTGTCCAGCACCCAGGTCATGGAACGGGCCCTGATGCATTTTCCAGGTGCCGTTGTGGTGGTCAGCCATGACCGGTTCTTCAGTGAAAAGATCGCCAACCGTTACCTGGTCTTCGGTGCCGACGCGGCCCTGCCCGGTGAGGTCGAGGTGCGTGCCGCGTAGCTGTCACCGCCCCGGTATTTGAGGGCCCGCATCCAATCGCGCTTGACGGCCGCTTGCGGGGAGGAGCAGAGTTATGGTGCTGCGACTGGGGGCAGATGTGTGATCTCCGGGGACCTGGGTTCGTTCCGGTTCCTTCACCACATCCGCAAATAGCTTCAGGCACTGATGAGGAGCAACCTCATGCGCAACAGAATCCCCCCGCAGACCACGCCCCGCGAAGGCGGAATATTCCTGGATTCCGAACGGCGGCACCGGCGCGTCGTGGCCAGGCTGCTGTCGTCGGTCTTTGCGGCAGTCCTTGCGGCCGCAACGGCCACGCCGGCCCAGGCCGTTTACAACGGAAGCAGGGCGGACTCGGACGACTACGCGTGGGCCGCCAAGGTCCAGCTGGCCTACCCGGAAGGGATTGCTTCCTGTACGGGGTCCCTGATCAAGGAAGACGTGGTGGTCACGGCGGCGCATTGCATCAGCAACAACGGACGGAGTCCGTCCGCCATCGACGTGACATTCCACTTCGGCCAAAAGCGTTCCGCATACACCGTGGGGGTAACAAAGGCCGTTGCTTCGCCGCACTACAACCCCGCGCTGATCAAGGACGACATTGCCCTGCTTTTCCTGCAGTCTGCGGTCTCGGAGCCCACCGTTCAGCTGGCCTCCACGCCCGCTCCCGTCGGGGAGGAAGTAACGGTGGCCGGTTACGGCTGCACCGGGGACCCGTTCAACGCGGCAGAACCGTGCGACCCGGCGCGCCGGCTTATGGAAACCCAGCTCACGACAGTTCCTGCCGAATCTTGCCCGGACATTGCGGGACCCTGGCAGTTCTGCACGTTTTCGCCGCACACCACAGCCAACCGCGGCGATAGCGGTGGTCCCGTCGTCTGGTCCGACCACGGTGAACAGAAGCTGGTGGGTGTAACGAACGCCATCGAACTGCCGCCGTCACCGGCCTACCTGAACCTGTCGGCCTCGATTCCGTACGAGCTGGACTGGATCAAGGCTACCGCCGGCCTGCGCTGACCGTCTTGAGCACCCCGCGAACGGACATTCCCACGGCACAAACCACCGGAACCAGTCCCAGCAGAAGGGTAAGCGTGTTGGCGCGGAACACCACCCGGCCCTGCGCGTTCGTCGTGTAGGCGCCGAGCGGGAGGACGAAGCCGCCTCCTCCGCCGCCTTCCGCGCCGCCGGCGCTCGTGGGAGCGCTTGCGACGGCGGGACTGCCTCCGCCCGTGGTACCGGAGTCGCCGCCGCCGCCGAACCCGAAGGACACCAGCGCCACGGGAACGAGTTCCTCACCGCCCACCTGTACCGGAGCGCCGTAAGCCCTCGCCACACCCACGTTCCTGAATGCCTCCACGAGGGAGGAAAATGCATCAGCCATGGACCCACCTTAGGGACCCGGGCCAGGCAGCGGAAGGGCCTCGGATCAGCTCCCCTTCCGGTGGCGTCGGGCCATGGCATGACGCCTCCCCACGTGCCAGTATGTTGTGAATCAGGGGCTGCGTGGCCCCCGCCGGACAGGAGGCGCCGCCGTCATGGACTACATCGATGATTTCAGCGAGGTCGGCAGGAGCGACGTCCCGACGGCGGGGGGGCAAGGGTGCCGGGCTCGGCGAACTGGTTCGGGCAGGACTTCCCGTACCGCCGGGATTCCTGCTCAACACGGCCGCCTACGAGCTGTTCGTCCACAGCAACGAGCTGGCCGAACGCATCCAGGAGTACGCCGCGTTGCCGCCCTCCGCGAGCGCCCAGGACTACGAGGACGCCTCGGCACGGATCCGGGGGCTGTTCGCCGGCGGAATGATCCCGGAAGCGATAGCAGCCGAACTCCGCGCCGCCTATCACCAGCTGGGCCCCGCCCCGGACTCCGGCCCTGCCCCGGACTCCGGCCCCGGCCCTGGCGAGGGCGCCGGCCTTGGCGAAGGCACGGAACCGGCGGTGGCGGTACGGTCGTCGGCCACCGCCGAAGACCTCGCCTCGGCCAGTTTCGCCGGCCAGCAGGACACGTTTCTCAACGTGCGGGGCGCCGACGCCCTGATGGAGGCGGTCATCACCTGCTGGTCTTCCCTCTGGACCTCCCGCGCCATGGCCTACCGTTCGCGGGAGGGCATCCGGCCGGACCAGGTCCGGTTGGCTGTGGTGGTCCAGCAGATGGTGGACGCGGATGCCGCCGGCGTGATGTTCACTGCCAACCCCGCCACCGGTCGCCGCGACCAGATCGTGATCGGTGCCGCGTGGGGCCTGGGCGAATCCGTGGTGAGCGGAGCCGTTTCCACCGACGACGTCGTCGTCGAGGCTGCGACAGGGACGGTGGTTTCCCGCCGGACGGCCGACAAGGAAGTCATGACGGTCTATGCCGGCCGGGGCACGCGGGAGGAGCCCGTGCCGGCGTTCCGCAGGCATCAACCGGTACTGGACGATGCCGCTGCGGCCACCCTGGCGGGTTACGGGGCACGCATCGCCCGGCACTTCGGTTCCCCGCAGGACATCGAGTGGGCGCTGGTAGGCAACGAATTCTTCATCCTGCAGTCCCGGCCCATCACTGCGCTGCCCGAGCCGGCCGGGGAGACCCCGCGCGACTGGAGCGTGCCCTACCCCAAGGGGCTCTACTTCCGGGCCAGCATCGTGGAGCAGCTGCCCGATCCGCTCTCGCCCCTGTTTGCGGACCTGATCGATGGCTCGGTCTCGCGGTCCCTGAACGCCCTGATGGACGAGGCGTTCGGCAAAAGCAGCCTCCGCACCGGCGATCTGGGCCTTCCCGCGATCAACGGCTACGCCTATTACTACTACCGCACGGCGGCCTTGTGGCGGCTGATGGGAAAAACGCCGGCCGCTGTCCGCGCCCTCATCCGGGGCGAAGCCCACATGGGGATCCAAGGCTGGCGAGACTACTCGCACCCGCGCTACGTGCGCGTGGTGGAATCCTGGTCGGCCAAGCCCGTTGCAGACCTCACCGGGCAGGAGCTCCTCGAGGGGGTGTCGGCCCTCCTGGATGCCGGAACCGTGTACTACACAGCAGTACAGTCCATTATTCCGGTCGCGACATCCAGCGAACTCGCCTTCCAGAAGTTCTACGACAGGTTCGTCCGGCAGGACGGCGACCCGACTGCGCCGGCGTTCCTGCTCGGCTACGACAGCGAACCCATCCGGGCGGAAAAGGCACTCTTCGACCTGGCCCGCTGGTCGCTAACAGTCCCTGGGCTCGCCGAAGCCATCCTGGGGACGCCAACCAAATCCCTCGCCCGGGCACAGGCTTCGGGGACGACTCCGGAGGAGATGGATCCAGGTCTGTGGGGGCAGTGGCAACACCGCTTCCAGCTGCACCTGGACCACTACGGGCACACGGTGTACAACCTTGACTTCGTCAACCCCGTGCCGGCAGACGACCCGTCGCCGCTGCTGGACACGCTGAAGTTCTACCTGCGCGGGCAGGGCAACGACCCCCACCGCCGGCAGGCGCTCGCTGCCGGCCGGCGCGAGGACAGCACCGAAACGATACTTTCCCGGCTGCACCCGGCCCGCAGGTCCGTCTTTGTGCGTTTGCTCCGGTGGGCGCAGGGGGCGGCGCCGATCCGCGAGGACGCCCTCGCCGACGTCGGACTCGGTTGGCCCCTGATGCGGCGCATGCTCCGCGAACTGGGGCAGCGGCTGGCAGCCGCCGGACTCATCGCCGAGCCCGGCGATGTGTTCTGGCTTCGGTACGGGGAACTCAGCAGCGCCGTCGAATTCGGCCTTGCCGCCGCCAGCAGCCCGGCGGCCATCACCGGTGCCGGCCGGCCCGTCCTGGCGGAGGCAGTCGCGGAGCGCAAGATGCGGTGGCGGGGTCAGCGCAATGCGTCTCCGCCGCAAATGCTGCCCGAGATCCGGTGGCTGCAGAAATCCCTCGCGGGGATGATGCCGGAAGGATCCCAGGACCAGGAAGGGAACACCATCAAAGGAGTGGGCGCCAGCCAGGGCCGGGTCAGCGCTCCGGCCCGGGTGCTGGCCGGTCCCGAAGACTTCTCCCGGATGCAGCCGGGGGAGGTTCTGGTGGCGCGCATCACCACTCCCGCCTGGACCCCGCTGTTTGCCATGGCATCCGCCGTGGTCACGGACGTTGGCGGGCCGCTGAGCCACGGCTCCATTGTGGCCAGGGAGTACGGCATCCCGGCGGTGCTGGGCACCGGGGTGGCAACCCGCCGGATCGCCAGCGGACAGCAGATAGAGGTCGACGGCGGCGCCGGCACCGTGACGCTCGTTCCGGCCGCCCGGGGCTAGCTTCCGGACGAAGGCCCTTCCGGCAGGTCTTCATCGGATTCAACGCGAAGCAGGAGGGACAGCGGGCTGCCGGCGCCGAAATCCGGGAGCGCCGCACCGACAACGAACAGCGTGACGTCCGCGGCAAACAGCAGCTCCACCACGTCGAGGAAAAGGCGCCACTCCGGCGTTCCGACGGCAACAGCCTGGGCCGGAATGCCGTCCACCACCCACTCGCCGAACCGGGCAGCCAGCGCGGCAAAGTCCCCGGCGGACGCCGGTCCGCCGGTGAGTTCGCGGAAGCCGACCCACAAGAGGTCGCCTTCGGCGCTTTTCACGGCCAGCGGTTTGCCGGCCACGTCAAGGGTTCGCCGCTGGCCGGGCGCGGGTTCAAACAGGCCGAACGTGCCCAGCTGGCGGGCTGAGCCGGGAATGAGCAGCCTGCCCGGCCGGTAAGGGGGCTGCTGTCCGGCATCGAATACATCCGACATGCCGGTGGCTCCTAGAGCCAGCCCTTCCGCTTGAAAATGGCGTACATCAGCGCGGCGGTGGCCGCCATCATGGAGATCGCCAGGGGGTATCCGAGCGTCCAGTGCAGTTCCGGCATGTGGTCAAAGTTCATGCCGTAGACGCCTGCCACGAAGGACGGCGCGAAGAAGATGGCCGCCCACGACGAGATCTTCTTGACCTGCTCGTTCTGCTGGGCGCTTGCCTCGTTCTGCCGGTTGGCGGTCAGGGTGCCGTCCAGGGTGAGCGCATTCTGGAGGATGTCCCGGAAGGTGTCGGCACGTGAAATCAGCCGCTCCACGTGGTCCTCGACGTCGCGGAGGTGGTGCTGCAGGTCCGTGTTGACTTCGTACTTGTCGAACCCGCGCCGGAGCAGCTGCATCATTCCCGGCAGCGGATGGATGGCCCGCTGGAACTGGATCACTTCGCGGGCAAGCTCGTAGATGCGCCGGGAGACCGCGGAGTCCCCGCTGAACAGCTGGTCCTCGATCTCGTCAATGTCGTTTTCCAGGCCCGCAACCACGGGTACGTAGTCGTCCACCACCCGGTCCATCAGGGCGTAGAGCACGGCCTCGGGCCCGTGGGACAGGAGTTCCGGGCGGCTCTCCAGCCGTTGCCGTACCTGGGCCACGCCGGCTGTCTCCGCGTGCCGGACCGTGATCACGAAGTTCTTGCCCGTGAAGACGTGCAGTTCGCCGAACTCCACCGTTTCCGTTTCATCGAGGTACCGCGCCGGGCGGAGCACAGTGAAGAGGACGTCGTCATAGCGTTCCAGCTTGGGCCGCTGGTGGGCCGAAATGGCATCCTCCACTGCGAGCAGGTGGAGGCCGAACTCCTCTGCCACTGCAGACATTTCGGCCTCGGTGGGCCGGTACAGCCCGATCCAGGCCATGCCGCCATGGTCCGCCAGTGTCTCAAAGGTCTGCTCGAGGTTGTACGGCTCTGCGGTCCGGTGGCCGTCCACGTACACGGCGTTGTCAATGATGGTCACGAGTCATTATCCCAGTCACTTGCGTGGTGCCGCCTCAGCCCGGCTCTGCGCGAGCCGGCTGATGAGCGGTTCCGTCCGGTAGGGGATGTGCGTATGCAGCGCCAGGACGGTCTCCGTGCGGATCACGCCCTTGATCCTGAGGATCGAGCGCAGCGCTGTTTGCAGGTTGTGGGTATCCGTTGCCACCACCCGGCACCAGACGTCTCCGCGCCCGGAGATCTCGTGGACCTCCAGGACCTGCGGGATCAGGCGCAAGGCGCCCACCACTCCGTCAAGTTCCCGGTGGCTGACTTCGATCGTCACGAACGCGACGACGTCGTACCCCACCGCCTCAAGGTCAATTTCCCGTCCGCCGTCGTGCAGCAGGCCGGAACGGAGCATCCGGCGGACCCGCGACTGCGCCGTGTTGCGGGCGATGCCCAGGGATTCGCTCAGTTCGCCGATCTGCACCCGGGGGTCGCGGATCAGTTCGAGCAGGATTCTCAGATCCGTGTTGTCCAGGCTGTTCAAATCATCACTCCGGGTTATATCCGTCAGGCATCATTGACTATTTTGATCAATATTGGCACGAATATTGATAGCCAGGGTCATGAGTAGACCATCCTGTAGGTAACAATTTCTTTCGCCCGGCCCGCGGTGTTCCCACAAGGAACGGCCCGGGGCAGGCACTGCAGGCAAAGGCACGTAGATGACTGTCTTCAGCGAACTCCGCATGCGTCCGGCTACCGCCGGGGGCTGGGCATGGGACGCTTCCACTACGGCACGGCTGGTCATGGCCGGCGTGGTGATCTTCACGCTCCTAGTTGGCGCGAACCTCGCGACCCCGCTGTACCCGTTGCTCCAGGCGAATCTTGGCATCGGGTCCTTCGGAATCACCGTGGCCTTTTCCGCCTACGTCCTGGCCCTGGTGTCCACTCTCATGCTGGCAGGGCACTGGTCCGATCACATCGGCCGCCGGGCGGCGCTGCTCCTCGCCGTGGTGGTCGGCCTGTTCGGCGGAATGATCTTTGCCAACGCGGACAGCCTGGCGATGCTGTCCGCCGGGCGCGCCTTCCAGGGTGTTGCCGTTGCCCTCGCCACCGGCGCAAGTTCAGCGGCGCTGCGCGAACTGCTACCCACGCGCCCCGACTGGGCTTCACGCTTCACCCTGCTGGCATCCGCCGGGGGAGTGGCGGCCGGTCCGGCCATCGGCGGAATCCTGTCCCTCCTGCCGGGACCGACCTCCACGCCCTACTACCTTCATTCGGTGGTCCTCATCGCCATGCTGGTGCCCCTGTACCTGCTCAAGGCGCGGCCGGCCATCACCTCCGTCTCGGGGCCGCAGCCGCTCAAGGTACTGGCACCCCGCCGCCCGTCCGTTTCGCGGGAAGCCCGCGGTGCCTTCTGGCTGGCCTCCGCCGTGGGGTTCCTGAGCTTTACCGTTTTCGGATTTTGCTTGTCGCTGGCTCCGGGCTATTTTGCCCAGATCGTCGGCGCCGACTCCCGCCCGCTGATCGGCGTGCTCGCCGGATTGACCCTCGGCGCTTCCGCCCTCAGCCAGCTGCTCGCCGTCCGCGGGAGGTTTGTGGTGCCTGCCGGCCTGGCTGTACTGGCGGTATCGGTGCTGCTGATTGCCGCTGCCGCCGCCTGGACCAGTCCGTGGCTGCTCATTGCGGCCAGCCTCGCCGCGGGTGTTGGCCAGGGCGTGGCCTTCCGGACCGTGTTCAACGACGTGGCCGGAAAAGTCGAAGCATCACGCCATGCCCAGATCATCAGCACGGTCTACGTGATCACCTACCTCGGCAGCGCTCTCCCGGTGATCGGGCTGGGACTTGCGACGGCCGCCTACGGGCTGCAGGCGGCCGTGACGGGCTTTGTGGTGCTCTGCGCTGTCGCGGCGTTCGCCCTGGCTGCCGTGACGCTGGCTGCCGCACTCCGCCAGCCGGCCTGAGCCACCCGCCGGGCGTCCGGGGCTGCGGCGCCACGGCTAGTCCCCGGCTGGACAGGGCTGCACCGGCCTGCAGGCAAACAAGATGTTGCAAAGAAATGCTTGCAAAGAAATAGTTGCAAAGAAACCCTTGCAAAGGTTTCTTTGCAAGCGTATTTTTGACGTATGAAGAGTTCACCCGATGCGGCATCAGCTGCAGCCGTGACCGCCGAAGGCGCAACGGATGAGGATCCGCCGGCCGGGCAGGAGCCGCCGTTCCCGGTGCGCCGGGTCGATACCGCATCGCTGAAGGCGCTGGCGCATCCGCTGCGGGTGCAGATACTCGAGATGCTCTCCCGCTACGGGGCACAGACGGCCTGCAGCCTGGGCGAACTGCTCAACGAGTCCAGCGGATCCACCAGCTACCACCTGCGCCAGTTGGCGAAGCACGACTTCGTCCGTGAAGTCGAAGGCAAGGGCACGGCGCGGGAGCGCTGGTGGGAACGCCCCCGCGGAGCCATCCAGATCACATCGCCGGAGCTGGCCACGTCCCCGGCGACCGAGGAAGCCTCCCGGCTGGTCACCCGCGAGTTTGAACACAGCAGGCAGGCCGTCCTGGCGGACTTCATGGCCCACGGCAGCGAAAGCCTTGATGCCGAATGGCTGCACGCCGCCCTGATCAGCACAGCAAATGCGAGGCTCACCGCGGACCAGTTGGCGAGGTACACCACCGCCCTGGAAGCCTACGGCCACCGGCTGCTGGAGGACATCAGGAACGAAGGCGAGCAGGAAGGCGCCCGACCGGTCCAAATCCATCTCAATGCCTTCCCCATCCTCGGCGTTCCCGCATCGGCCGGCAGCAGGGGCCATAGTTCACGGAATCAACAATCAGCAAGTCCTGAAAGGAACGTGCCATGAGCGCATTATCCGCCGCCGGTTCGACTGCCTGCGGCCCGTACCGCCGGCCCACCGTCGTCGAATCGGCTGCAGCCGCGTTGGGTGCCGCACTGGTCAGTTGGGCGGAACGCCGGCGGGTCATCCTCTCCGACTGGGCCGTGCATGAGCGCGAGGCGGCGCTCCGCCGGGAGCAGCTGGATGTCCTGCGGAGTGACATCATGGGCGCCGCGCATTCGGGGCTCTATATCTGGCACTGACGCCGGGAACTCCGGGCAGGCTTAGTCGGGCAGCGGCCCGTGGTTGCCCTGGATGTGTTCGAACACCAGCGTGGTCTCGGTGTGGCCTACCACGGGATCGGTGGCGAGGTTGTCCAGGACCCAGTCGCGCAGGTCTTCAGTGGTCGCCACGGCAATGTGCAGCAGGTAGTCCACTGAACCCGAGGTGTGGAACGTGGACAGCACGGCCGGAAGCCGGGGCACCCGTGACGTGAACCGGTCGATTTGTTCGCGGTCGTGGGCCCGGAGCCTTACAGCGATGAGCGCCTGGACGGACCGTCCGATGGCGGACAGGCTCAATTTCGCTTCGAATCCCTGGATGATGCCGCGTTCGGACAGGGCGCGCGTGCGCATGAGCGCCGTGGACGGGGCAATGCCCACGAGCTCGGCCAGCTGCTTGTTTGAGATCCGGGCGTCTTCCACGAGGGCGGCAAGCAGCCGCTCGTCGATGGCGTCCAGCGGTTCGGTTCCGGCTCCGAGCCGAATATTCTTCGCACCGGTACTCACAGCGCCTCCTCAAAGTGTTATGAGTTCATCATAAACTCCGGTTTCCGACAGTTCCATTCGTTAGGCCTGTGAAACTCCGAATTATTGCCAGATACTTGCCGGATTCAATGGCGAATAATTCAAAAGGAGTCCCGTGTTTTCACCCGATTCACTGGCTGTCCATGCAGGCCGGAACGGCCTGACCGAACAAGGCGTGCACGCCGTGCCGATCGACCTGTCCACCACAGCTCCGCTTCCTTCAGTCCACGACGGAGGGCAGGCGTACGAACACATGGCCACCGGCGGCATGCACCAGGAAGGCCAGAGCACGGTCTACCAGCGCCTGTGGAACCCCACCGTTGCCCGCTTCGAGCAGGGCGTGGCCCTCCTTGAGGGCGCCCCGGAAGCAGTGGCCTTCGCCACCGGCATGGCGGCCCTGTCGGCCGTGCTGCTCGCAACGGTGGCTGCCGGGAACAAGCACGTGGTGGCGGTCCGGCCGCTGTACGGCGGAAGCGACCACATCCTCGCCTCGGGCCTCCTCGGCACCGAAGTGACGTTCACGACGGCGGACGGGGTGCGGGCCGCACTGCGTCCGGATACGGGACTGGTGATGGTGGAGACACCCGCCAACCCCAGCCTCGAGCTCGTGGACATCGCGCAGCTTGCCCGTGACGCTGACGGCGTCCCGGTGCTGGTGGACAACACTTTCGCGAGCCCCGTCCTCCAGCAGCCCCTGGCTCACGGCGCCGCCCTGGTGCTTCACAGTGCCACCAAGTTCCTGGGCGGACACGGGGATGCCATGGGCGGGGTGGTGGCGGCTTCGCCGGAGTGGACCACCAGGCTGCGCCAGGTCCGTGCCGTGACCGGCGGCATCCTGACTCCCTGGCCGGCCTACTTGCTGCACCGCGGCCTGGCCACGCTCCCGGTGCGCGTGCGGGCGCAGCAGGCAACCGCACACAAGGTTGCCGCGGCCCTGGCCGGGCACGGACTGGTGAAGGCGGTCTATTACCCGGGGCTCCCGGAGTGCGACCCGATGGGCCTGGTGGGGACGCAGATGTCGGGCCCGGGTTCGCTGCTGGCCTTTGAACTGGGCAGTCCCGAACACGCAGAGCGGATCCCGGCGGCGGTCCGGATGATCACCCACGCCGTGTCCCTGGGCGGCATAGACACCCTCATCCAGCATCCCGGCGGCCTGACGCACCGGCCCGTCGCCGCCGAGGCGAAGCCCCATGCCAGCCTGCTTCGGTTGTCCGTGGGGTTGGAGGACGGCGCCGATATCGTGGAAGACCTGGTGCAGGCCATCGAGGGAACGCGCTAGCAGGCCTGCTTCGCTTCCCCGGGACCCAGCTGTCCGGGTCCCAGCTGCCCGGGGTTCGCCTGCCCGGCGCCGGACCCGGGATGCACGACGGCGGTGATCACCGCCGTCGTGCATGCCAGCCCGATGACGGTCAGGGCCAGCGCCGTCCAGCCGAACGACTGGAAAACCAGGCCGCCGGCCCACCCGATGGCACTGGAGCCCAGGTAGTAGGCAAGGTTGTACAAGGAGGACGCCTGTGCACGGCCCGTCGTGGCGATCCCCCCGGTCCAGCCTGCCCCGATGCTGTGGGCCGCAAAGAACCCGCCGGTAAACACCAGCAGGCCGGCGAGGATCAGCACCAGCACCTGCGTCAGTGTCAGCGCCAGGCCCGCGGCCATCAGCAGGATGCCGGCCAGCAGGATGGTCCGGCGGCCGAACCTCAGCGTGAGCCCGCCGGCCAGCCGCGAGGTCACCGTCCCGGAAAGGTAGGCCACAAAAATCAGGCTGATCACGGTGGCCGGCAGCCCGAACGGGTCGCCGGACAACCGGAACCCGAGGTAGTTGTACACCGCTACGAAGCCTCCCATGAGCAGGAACGCCTGCACGTACAGGGCCAGCAGGCGGGGATTGCGCAGATGGCCCCCCAGCGTCCTCGCCGCCCCGCGGAATCCGCTGGCGCGCGCGGGTGTGAAGCCGCGGGCCCTGGGGACCAGGATCAGGAACAGGACGGCGGCGGCCGCGGCAAGGCCGGAGACGGCCAATGCGGCCGCCCGCCATCCCCACAGTTCTCCCACGGGACCTGCAACAAGCCGTCCCGCCAGCCCGCCCAGCGTGGTTCCTGCAACGTAGGTTCCGGCGGCGAGGGCGGCGTGCGCCTTGTGGACTTCCTCGTTCAGGTACGCAATCGCGATGGCCGGTATCCCGCCAAGTGCCATGCCCTCGAGCAATCTGAGGCCCAGGAGGATGGGGAAGGTGGCGGCCAGGGGCGCCAGCAGTCCAAGGACGGTCGCGGCCGAGATGCCCAGGGTCATGGCCCGTACACGGCCGATCCGATCTGCCAGGAATGACCACGGGATGACCGTGATGGCGAGCCCCACCGTGGCCAGTGAGATGGTGAGCGCCGCTTCAGCCGCCGTGATCCGCAGGTCCGTTGCCATGATCGGCAGCACGGCCTGGGTGGAGTACAGCTGCGCGAACGTTGCCACCCCGGCGAACGCCAGGGCAGCCAGCAGCCGTCGGTAGGCTGCCGAGCCTTTCGGGTGGCCCGCCCACAGTCCGGATTGTGACGTGTCCTGCGTTGGCAGCATGTGCATAACTCCAGCCTAAATCGGCTGCTGACATGCTTCCAATGCATGATTTACATAGAATAGATGCTGAAATCGGATCAGTTACCGGGAGGCCCGGATGGACATTGAGCACAAACAGCTGGCGCAACTGTTGCCGCTGCTCCCGGTCCTGTCCGAACTGGGGCGGACTCAGCACGTCACAGAAACAGCGGAACTGCTCGGGATACCGCAGTCCACCGTCAGCCGGGCGCTCGCCCGCGCCAGCGCAGTGGTGGGCACTGAACTGCTGATCCGCGACGGCAGGGGAGTCCGGCTGACCCCTGCGGCCAAGGCGCTGCTGCCCTATATCGACGCAGCACTCAACGAGTTCCGGACCGGGCTGGACCTGGTGCGGCACGAATCCGAGGTGGTGCGCGGCCGGATCGCGGTCGCGTTCCAGCACACCTTTGGCGAGGCGACGCTGCCGTTGCTGATCAATGCCTTCCACCAACGCCACCCGCAGACCGCCTTCGACTTCAGCCAGGGGGCACGTGACGGCTGCCTGGCCGAACTCTCGGCCGGGACCGCTGATCTTGCCCTGACAGCGCCCGTCGCCACGGCGGGCCGGGGCATCGGCTCAGCCGCGCTGTACCGGGAGCCGCTGCGGCTGGTGGTGCACCATGAACACCCCCTGGCCGGCCGGAAAAGCGCCCGGCTCGCGGACATCAGGCAGGACCCGTTTGTGGCGATGGGGCACGGCTACGGCATGCGCTCGCTGACGGACGCCTTGTTCCGCGAAGCCGGGTTCCGCCCGCGCATTGCCTTTGAAAGCCAAGACTCGCATACCGTCCGCGGGCTCGTGTCCGCGGGGCTGGGCGTCAGCATCCTGCCGCCCGGCGGGCGGGCCCCGGGCCGGACGGTGAGCCCGCACACCGGCAACCTCGGCTGGGTGGAGGTTCCACTGGAGTCCGGACTGGCGTTCCGGGAAATCGGGTTGGCGTGGCGCGAACGGCGAGGAGGCCAGGAAGCCGAGCCGGACCAGGTCAGGCTGTTCCGGGAACTGGTCCTGACCGAGGGCCCGGAGCTGCTGGCAGGACTCATCCGGGCGCGTTCGGAGGGCTGACCGGCGCGGGATGCGGGATGCGCGGGCCGCCCAGCTGACTGCGGCAGGGAAGCCTGTCTGCGTCCGGAGTCGGGACGATCAGGAACGCGAGGATCCGGCGAGCAGGCCGGCCATGATCTCGGGGACGGGCCGGGCTGCCGCCTGCCGCCATCCGGTTCCCGCCCAAAGGTTCAGCCGTTCCGGGTCGCCTGCAGCTGCCGCTGCCGCGCGGATCGGAGCGGTGAGATGGTGAATGGCAGGGTACCCCTCCGGTGCGTCACCGTGGTCCCGGACGAAGGCATTGACCAGGGCCCGTGCCTGCCTGCCGGTGAACGCACGGGTCATTTGTGTCTCGCTGATATCGCGGCTTGCGAGGGCATCCTTGTGGAGCTGGCGCGCGCCGCTTTCGTCGCTGCGGAGAAAGGCCGTGCCCAGTTGGGCCGCGGTTGCGCCTGCGGCAAGCACCGCGTCGAGGCCTGCTGAATCCATGATCCCTCCGGCGGCCACCAGGGGAACGCCGACGGCGGTGCGCACCGCGGTGAGCAGCTCAGCCGTGGTCGCGGGGCCGGGGGAGTCCGTCGTTCCTGCCCGGGCCAGGAAGGCCCCGCTGTGGCCACCCGCGCTCCCGTGCTGGACCGCCAGGATGTCCGCTCCCCGCTCCACGGCAAGCAGCGCTTCAGCCACGCTGGTGACGGTGGCAATCAGGGTGGACCCTGCACGCTTGAGCGCCTGGACTTCAGCCGGCTCCGGGAGGCCGAACGTGAAGCTGACAAACTCCACCGGATCCGCCAGCAGGGCGTCGATCTTGTCCTGCCATGCATCATCGTCGTCGAGCCGCAGCCCGGGAAGTGTGACTCCGTAGCGCCGGGCGTCCGGCTCGAGGCTCCGCCGGTAGTCCTCAAGCTGCCGGCGGACGTCGGCGGGCGGATCGAGCTGGGACCGGTCGGGAACGAAGACGTTCATGCCGAAACCCGCCCCGGCAGACCGGACCTCGCGCATGTCGGATTCCATGGCCGCCGCGGTCTTGTAGCCCGCGGCGAGGAAGCCCAGACCGCCCGCCAGATGCACGGACTCCACGAACCGGGGCGTGGAGGTGCCCCCGGCCATTGGCGCCGCAATGATTCGTGTACCGAAAATGGCACTCGTCATGACCTGCTCCCTGTAGCGACTCAGTAGTCTGTTCACGTGACTAATTCTGACAACTTGCCAGCAACGGATTCTGTTCCTTCCACCGGCGGGCTCCACGCGGCCCCCGTTCAGGCAGCGCCCGGCCAACCAGGGCCAGGCGCCGTGATCGGCCTGGACATTGGCGGAACCAAGACGCGCGGCGTCCGTTTCGAAAACGGACAAGCCGTGGCCGATGAATCCGTGGGCAGCTCAAACGTGCAGAATGTCAGCCGCGATGAAGCGGCACGTCACCTGGCAGAGCTGTTCGCCAAGATCGGCGGCGGGGTGATTGCCCAGGTCTACGCCGGTGCCGGCGGAATCGACACGGATGAGGACGCGGCCGCGCTGGCGGCCCTGATCGCCCCCCATGTTCCCGGCGCGAAGATCACGGTGGTCCACGACTCCCGGCTGTTGCTGGCCGCCGGAGGGGCGAGCACCGGCGTCGCCGTCATTGCCGGCACCGGTTCCGCCGCCTGGGGCAGGAATGCCAGCGGCGAAGAAGCCAGGGCCGGCGGCTGGGGCTACCTGCTCGGGGACGAAGGCAGCGGCTACTGGCTGGGCCGGGAAGCGGTCCGGCACAGCCTCCGCCGCATGAACCAGGGCCTGGAACCCGACGAACTCACTACGGCACTCCTGCAGTCCTGCACCATCGATGACCCCAACAAACTGATTGCCCTTTTCCATTCGCCGGACACGGGCCGCCGCTACTGGGCACAGCGGGCCCGCCTCGTGGTCGAGGCTGCGGACGCCGGGCACGCGCCCAGCCAGGCGCTTGTTGAACAGGCAGGCAGGGACCTTGCCGGACTGGCCGCGCAGGCCCTGCGGAAACTGGGCATCAAGGGACCGGTGATCCTGGGCAGCGGGCTCGGGATGAACGTGGCGAGGCTGCAGGAGTCCTTCAGGCGCAGCCTTGCTGCTGAAGGCGTGACCGATGTCCGGGTCCTGGAGAAGGACCCCGTGTTCGGAGTCCTGCAACTGGTGGCCGAACAGGGGTAGCCTTTCGGACCGCGGACCGCGGACCCCCGGGCCTCGGACCTTGGGCCCTGCGCGCACCCGTTCCTGTCCGGATGCCTGTCAGGAACGGGTGCGCGGCCGGAGCCGGACGCCCGGTAACGGGGGAGCAGGAATGCGCCCGGCTTCGGCTCCCGCAGCAGGGCCGTGTCCCTGGACCAGCCCGAACCGGGAACCCCCGGACTCCTGGTCCGGCAGATCGGCCTGGTCCTCCCAGTCCTGGCGCGCCTGGGCCACTTCATCGTGGGTCCTGCCCACGAAGTTCCACCACATCAGCAGCTCCTCCTGGAACGGTTCCCCGCCCAGCAGGATGAAGCGCGTGCCGGGGGCCGCCTCGATTTCCAGGAAGCCGCGGCCGGTGCCGAGGTAGCCCAGCGGACCCGGCGGCACATCCTGCCCGTCGAGGGTGATGCCGCCGTCGAGCACCAGCACCGCGTGCTCGAACTCCGGGTCCAGCGGCAGGACGACGGATCCGGCGCAGGAGATGTCCGCACCGACGATCGGGGAATACATCGTGGCCGGCGCCTCCACTCCGGCGAAGGTTCCCACCATCACGGTTGCTCTGAAACCATCTCCGGTCACTTCCGGGAGGTCGCGGTGCTGCTCGAACGCCGGGGCACGGTGGCGCTCGCCGTCCGGAAGGGCCACCCACAACTGGAGGCCCCGCTGCAGCGGCACTTCCGTGCCGGCGTCGGCGGTCCCAGTGTCGGCCGTCCCAGAGTCGTCCGTCCCTATGTCGTTCGCCCCGGTGCGGGACGCCCGGTCCGGCAGCACAGCGAACTCGGAGTGGGAGACCCCGTGGCCCGCGGTCATGATGTTGAGCTCGCCCGGACGCACGATGACGTCGCTGCCCACGCTGTCACGGTGCCGGATGTTGCCTGCGAGCGGCCAGGTCACGGTCTGCAGGCCGGTGTGCGGGTGCGGCAGCACGGACATGGCCACCCGGTCCGGACCGAAACTGTCCAGGAAGCACCACGCGCCCACCGTGGGGAGGCCACGCTGCGGAAGGGTGCGGAGGACATTCATTGCCCGGACCCCGCCGAGCGGGACTTCCCGGGCCGGCCACAACTGCAGGCACGGCCCGGTTCCGGCGGAGCCTCCGGGCTGTCCTGCCGGGCACAGTTCTTCCTTGGGGCTTACTTCGAGGTTCGTCACAGGATCAACTCTAGGGTCAATGGCGGAATACGGGCAGGTCCGGACTTTGGAGCCGGGACCCCTAGCCAATCCGTGGCCGGACGGCTTACCCTTGAAACGCCGCCGGCAAAAGCGTCCGGCGAAGCGGACGGACCGACGTCGAACTGGTTCGACAGTTGGCATGGCAGAAGCGGGGAGGTGGAGACGATGACTGCAATATTCCTGCGCGCCCGGCGCGCCAGCAAAGTCATTATTCCTGCCCCGGCCAAACGCACGTCCTGATTCGCACTGCCTGAATCAAGCACTGCCTTAATCAAGCAGCGCCTGAATCACGCACCCGTGTCCGTGCCTACGGGGCCTCAGCAGAGGTTTCCAGTGAAAACAACAGCAAATTCAACAACCACCAACTCAGCTCCACCGCTGGCCGGTCCCGTGGATTACGGTTTCACGGCCCGGACGGCAGCACTTTTTGACGCCCATCCCATGCCCGGCGGGGAGGAACCGGGGCGGGTGGTCCGCGTGGACCGGAACAGGGTGCTCATCGCCGCCGCGGCGGAGCTGTGGCATCTGCCCTACCCGGCCCGCGGCGAGGTGCCGGCCACCGGTGACTGGGTATGGCTCGGTGCCAACGCAGCAGGGGAGCCCGCCGTCATCGGTGTGCTGCCCCGCGAGTCGGCGCTCAGCCGCAAACGCGCCTTCGAGGCGTCTTCGGAAGCCCAGGTCCTCGGTGCCAACGTGGACGTCGTGGGAGTGGTGGTCCCCGTGGACCGGCCCCTTACCCACAACCGCTTGGAGCGGACGCTCGTGGCCGCGTGGGATTCGGGGGCCACTCCGCTGGTGATCATCACCAAAGCGGATCTTGCCGACATCGCGGACGACGTCGTCGGAAAAGTAATCCTGCAGGCAGCAGGCGTTGCTGTGGTCACCACCTCGGCGGAACAGGGCGACGGCCTCGACGAAGTGCTCGGACATGTGCCGGCGGGCGGAACGCTCGTCCTGCTGGGACCCTCGGGCGCCGGAAAGTCCACGCTGATCAATGCCCTTGCCGGGCACCATGTCCAGGACGTCGGGCCGGTACGGTCCGGCGACGGCAAAGGCCGGCACACCACCACGGCGCGCGAGCTCGTCCCGCTGCCGGGAGGAGCGGTTCTCATGGACACCCCGGGCGTGCGCGGCTTTGGGCTCTTTGACGCGGACGACGGAATGGACGAGATGTTCGGCGACCTCGAAGGGCTGTTCGGCCGCTGCCGCTTCGCCGATTGCGCCCATGACCGGGAACCGGGCTGCGCTGTCCAGGCCGCGCTCGCCGACGGAGCCCTCGAGATGCGCCGGTGGGAAAGCTACCTCAAGCTCCAGCGCGAGTTGGCGGCACTCAACCGCCGGCACGACGCGGCAGCCCGGCGGGCCTACCAGCGGGAGTGGCACCAGAAGGTGGTGGTGGCGGGCAAGAGCCAGCGGGCAGCCGAGCGGTACGGACAGGAAATGGCCCGCGAACGCACCGTCGGGGACGGAAAGGGGAAACGGAAGCGCCGTTGACGCACGGCGGTTGACCGGCGGGGGAGGGTCGGCGGCGGGGATTGAGCGCGGAATCACAGTCCGGTGCCGCCGCCGCCCATCCAAACGGCGTAGGTTACCGAATGCTTACGGTAGCCGCGGCACCGCTGACTTTGCCGGGGCCGCTGGTTACGCTGTCTATTAACTGCTTTACTGCCGAATATCAGTAACCTTATGATCTTTGGCCTGACCGTCCGATGTTGCCGCCAACAGTTAGGTAAGCCCGGAAATGGCTGAAGCCATGATCGAATTCCAGAGCGTCACCAAGCAGTACCAGAGCGGGCAGCCGGCCGTGGACAACCTGACCATGTCCATCGACAAAGGCTCCATCACGGTTTTTGTGGGTCCGTCGGGCTGCGGGAAGACCACTTCCCTGCGGATGATCAACCGCATGGTGGAGCCCACGTCGGGCACCATCACGGTGGACGGGAAGGATGTCACGTCAGTGCCTGCCGCGCAGCTGAGGCGGTCCATGGGGTATGTGATGCAGTCCTCCGGCCTGATGCCGCACCGCTCAGTGCTGGACAACATCGCCACGGTCCCGCGGCTCAACGGGGTCTCCAAATCTGAGTCGCGCAAGCGCGCCGAGGAACTGCTCGACGTCGTCGGGCTGGCTTCGGTGCTGGGAAAGCGGTACCCGTCGCAGCTGTCCGGCGGCCAGCAGCAGCGGGTCGGCGTGGCCCGGGCTCTCGCGGCAGACCCGCCCGTGCTGTTGATGGACGAACCGTTCAGCGCCGTGGATCCCGTGGTGCGCGACGAACTCCAGCAGGAGCTCCTCCGGCTGCAGCGGGACCTGGCCAAGACCATCGTTTTCGTCACGCACGACATTGACGAAGCCACCGTGCTTGGAGACAAGGTCGCTGTTTTCGCCACCGGCGGCAAACTGGCGCAGTACGCGACGCCGGAGGAGATCCTCCGCGCCCCTGCCAACGACTTCGTGGCCTCCTTCGTGGGTAAGGACCGGGGGTTCCGCCACCTGGCGTTCAGCCCGTCCGATGCCGTTATCCTCCATGAGGTTCCAACGGTCAGTCACAGCGCCCTGGAGTCCGGAACGGCCGGACTCGAAGGCAGTGATTGGGCGCTCGTGGTTGATGCGGATTCCCGGCCGATGGGCTGGACGAGTCCGGGGTCCGGTTCCGTGCTCATCCCCGGCGGCTCGCTGTTCCGGAAAGGGGAGACGCTCCGGCGGGCTCTTGACGCGGCGCTGTCGTCGCCGTCGGGCTTGGGCGTCGCAGTCGACGCGGACGGCAGGCTTGCCGGTGTCCTCCGCGCGGACGAAGTGCTTGCTGTCATCGAATCGGCACGGCTGGTCCGGCAGGGTGCCCTCTGATGGAATGGTTCCTGGCCAACAGCGGGAGGGTGTTCGAACTGGCAGGTCAGCACCTGGTGCTGGCCATCCTGCCCATGGTGTTCGGTTTGCTGCTCTCCATCCCGCTGGCACAGTTTGCCCGGCAAAACCGGACCCTGCGTTCCGTGGTGGTGACGGCGACGTCCCTGCTCTACACGGTCCCGTCCCTTGCCTTGTTCATCATCCTGCCCTCAATCCTGGGGACCAGGGTCCTGGACCCGCTGAACGTGATCGTCGCCCTGACCATCTACGCGGTGGCGCTGCTGGTGCGGGCCGCACTCGACGCCTTCGACTCCGTGGATGAAGACCTCCGCCAGGCGGCCGTTGCGATGGGGTTCAAGCCCGCCGCGCGTTTCCTGCAAATTGACCTGCCGTTGTCCCTTCCGGTGCTTTTCGCCGGCCTGAGGGTTGTGTCCGTCAGCAACATCTCGCTGGTAAGCGTGGCCGCCCTCCTGGGCATTGGAAACCTCGGGATGCTGTTCACGTCCGGCCTCCAACGGGGCTTTATTACCGAGGTGCTGGTCGGGATCATTGCCATCCTGGTGCTGGCACTGGTGATGGATGCCTTTCTGGTGCTCCTGGAGCGACTCCTGACGCCGTGGACCAGGGCCGTGGCCAAAACGGACAAAGCAGGCCTCCCGTCGGCGGCCGAGCGGCTGTCGGATGTCCGGACCGGGGGTGCCTCCGCATGAGCAACGTCTTCACCGACACTTTTGCGTGGCTGGGCGATCCCCTGCACTGGTCCGGAAGCACCGGCATTCCCGTCCGGCTGGCCGAGCACCTCCAGTACACGGGTCTCGTGATGCTCATCGCCACGGCGATAGCCGTCCCCATCGGCCTCTATGTCGGCCATACCGGCCGCGGCCGGGTGGCGGTTGTCGCGCTGGCCGGGGCTCTCCGGGCACTGCCCACCCTCGGCCTGCTGACACTCTTCGTCCTCCTGGCCGGCATCGGACTGATGCCTCCCATCTGGGCCCTCGTGATTCTGACCGTGCCTCCGCTGCTCGCAGGCACGTATGCCGGCATTGCCAGCGTGGACCGGAACGTCGTGGATGCGGCCCGCGCCATGGGCATGACCGAACTGCAGGTGCTGTTCCGCGCCGAATTTCCCAATGCCCTGGCCGTGATGTTCGGCGGCTTCAGGACCGGCGTGCTCCAGGTCATCGCCACCGTTTCAGTGGTGGCGTACATCAACCTCGGCGGCCTGGGCCGGTACCTCTTCGACGGCCTGGTGCTCTCCGATTTTCCGCAGATGCTCGGCGGCTCGCTGCTGATAGCAGCACTGGCCATTGCCGTCGATCTGCTGCTCGCTGTTTTCCAGAGGCTCTTCCTGTCCCGGGGATCCTCTGACACGCCACGCCGGAGCCAGCAGGCACCGGCTGATCTCACAGACCCCGTGTCCGCGGAGCCTGTTGTTCAAGGAGGTAGATCATGAAGGAAACCCACCCTAGTATTCTGGGCCGCCGCGCGTTCGGCGGCCTGGCCGTCGGCGTCGGACTTGCCCTGGCGCTGTCCGCATGCGGCGGCGGATCCGATCCGCTGGGAAGCGCGCCCGCGACGGGCGGTTCGGGCTCTGGTTCCGCACTGGTGATCGGATCCGCGGACTTCCCGGAGAGCCAGATCATCGCGGAGGTGTATGCCGGCGCGTTGAACGCAGCCGGCGTCACCGCAAGCACCAAGCCCAACATCGGCTCGCGGGAGGTGTACTTCAAAGCGGTCCAGGACGGCTCCGTGGACATCATTCCCGATTACAGCGGCAACCTCCTGCTGCATGTGAACAAGGGCGCCACCGAGGTCTCGGCGGAAGACATCTTCAAGGCGCTTCCGGGCAAGCTGCCGGAGGGACTTGCGGTCCTGGAGCCGTCCAAGGCTGAGGACAAGGACGCCATGGTGGTGACCAAGGCGACGGCGGAAAAGTACCAGCTCAAGTCCATAGAGGACCTCGCCAAGGTCTGCAGCGAACTGGTCGTGGGAGCTCCGGCCACCTTTGCCGAGCGCGCCTACGGCCTGCCCGGGCTGAAGAAGAACTACAGCTGCGAGCCCAAGAAGCTGGAACCGTTCAGCGACGGCGGCGGACCCATCACCGTCAAGGCACTCCTGGAGGACCAGGTCCAGGTCGCGGACATCTACACCACCACGCCGGCCATTGCCGACAATGACCTGGTGGTCCTGGACGACCCGAAGAACAACTTCATCGCCCAGCAGGTACTGCCGCTGTACAACAAGGCCAAGATGACGGACAAGGCCAAGGAAGCGCTCAACTCGGTGTCCAAGATCCTCACCACGGAAGACCTGATCAACCTCAACCGTGCGGTCAGCGGCACCCAGAAGCAGAACCCGAAGGACGCAGCAGCGGCCTGGCTCAAGGACAAGGGCCTGGTCAAGTAACACCGGCCGGGTAACAGCAGTGAAGTAACGCAGGCTGAACAGCCCGGCCCGACGGCGGCTGCCGGACCTCACAAGGTCCGGCAGCCGCCGTCGTTGTTCCTTGTGTGAGTCAAGTCTCAGCTGAAGTACATCCTCCATATGGCATATTTGATGGATGGCAGAATTCAAGCAGTCCACCAAGCTTCATAATGTCCTCTACGACATCCGTGGACCGATTCTTCAGGCCGCCCAGCAGATGGAGGCAGAGGGTCACCGCATCCTTAAACTGAACATCGGAAACCCGGCCCCGTTCGGGTTTGAAGCGCCGGACGCCATCCTGGTGGACATGATCCGCCACCTGCCGCACGCCCAGGGCTACAGTGACTCCCGCGGCATATTTTCCGCCCGGACCGCAGTGTCGCAGTACTACCAGACCCGCGGCATCCAGAACATCCACGTGGACGACATCTACCTCGGCAACGGTGTCAGCGAGCTCATCACCATGTCGCTCATGGCCCTCCTCGACGACGGCGACGAGGTTCTGATCCCCACACCGGACTACCCGCTGTGGACCGCCTCCGTGGCCCTCGCCAGCGGACGGCCGGTGCACTACCTCTGCGACGAGGAGTCCGGCTGGCAGCCGGACCTGGAGGACCTCGAATCCAAGATCACCCCCCGGACCAAGGGAATCGTGGTGATCAACCCGAACAACCCCACCGGCGCGGTGTACCCCGAGGAAACCCTCAAGAAGATCGTGGCCCTGGCTGAAAAGCACGGGCTGGTGCTTTTCGCGGATGAGATCTACGAGAAGATCCTGTACGAGGACGCCGTTCACGTGAACCTGGCAGGCCTTACCGGCGACGACGTTCTGTGCCTGACCTTCAGCGGCCTCTCCAAGGCATACCGTGTCTGCGGGTACCGGGCCGGCTGGATGGCGATTTCCGGGCCCAAGAAGGATGCCGCCGACTACCTTGAAGGCATCAGCCTGCTCGCCAACATGCGGTTGTGTGCCAACGTGCCTGCCCAGCATGCCATCCAGACTGCACTGGGCGGATACCAGAGCATCAACGATCTGATCCTGCCCGGCGGACGGCTGCTGGAACAGCGGAACAAAGCTTATGACATGCTCAACGCCATCCCCGGCGTCAGCACCCAGCAGGCCAGGGGCGCGCTGTACCTGTTCCCGAAACTGGATCCGGAGGTCTTCCACATCCGCGACGACGAAAAGTTCGTCCTGGACCTGCTCCGAGAGCAGAAGATCCTCGTTTCCCACGGACGTGCCTTCAACTGGGTACGGCCGGACCACTTCCGGATGGTCACGCTTCCGAACGTGAAGGACATCGAAGAGGCTGTCGGGCGCATGGGGGACTTCCTGAGCAGGTACCAGGGGAACTAGCCTGATGGCAGCAGCTGCCCGTGAAGAGCGGGCGGCTGCAGCCGGACGGGCGCAAGGATGCGGCCCTACGGACTCGCGGCACATCGGCGGAAGGCTTCTCATGGCAAACATCGAAACGTTCGACGAACACCCGTCCGGGACCCTGGCGGCCGGTGACGGGTTCAGGCTGGCGGATGTGGACCCTGATTCCACGCCGGGATACCCGGGTGGCAAATCCGACGGCCGGGCACTCCTCGAGGAACTCGACGGAAAACTTGCGGCCCTCCAGGAGCAGCTGTTCGCCGAAGCCAAATTCGGCGGGACCAAGCGTGTCCTGCTGATCCTCCAGGCCATGGACACCGCGGGCAAGGGCGGCATCGTGGCCCATGTGGTGGGTGCCATGGACCCTCAAGGTGTGCAGCTCAAAGCGTTCAAGGCGCCCACGGACGAGGAAAAATCCTACGACTTCCTCTGGCGGATCGAGAAGGAAGTCCCGGCAGCCGGCATGGTGGGCGTCTTCGACCGCTCGCACTACGAGGACGTGCTCATCCACCGCGTCCACGGCTGGGCCCCGCCGGAGGAGCTGGAGCGCCGCTACACGGCGATCAACGAGTTTGAAGCCAGGCTGGCCGCCTCCGGCACCCGAATCGTCAAGGTGATGCTGAACATCAGCCGCGACGAACAGAAAGCCCGCCTGCTCGCACGGCTGGATGATCCTTCAAAGCACTGGAAATACAGCAGCAGCGACCTCAAGGAGCGCGCTTTCTGGGACGACTACATGGCCGCCTACCAGGCGGCATTCGACAAGACCCACACCGAGGTTGCCCCGTGGCACGTGGTGCCGGCGAACAAGAAGTGGTACGCCCGCATTGCCGTCCAGCAGCTGCTGCTCCAGGCGATGGAGGACCTCAACCTTAAGTGGCCCGAGGCTGAGTTCGACGTGGCTCTGGAACGCAGCCTGGTGGAAAGGTCCTGACGGGCCCTACGACTCGGGCCCGGCCTGGTTCCGGGCGGCGGCCAGCCGTTTGCGGGCCCCTTCCAGCCACTCCTCACAGCGCTTGGCCAGGGCCTCGCCCCGCTCCCACAGTGCGAGTGAGTCCTCCAGGCTGGCGCCGCCGGCTTCCAGCTTGCCCACGACGGCCACGAGCTGCTCGCGGGCTTCCTCGTAGCTGAGCGCTTCGATGTCGGCGTTCGGTTTCTGTTCTGCTGCCATGGTGGTGCTCCCTGCTGGTTGTCAGTGGATGAACGGGGCCGGTACGCGACCGGGTCAGCCGTCGGATATCTGGTGGCCGCCCGTGGACCGGGCGGAAAAGCTGCCGCCGGCCACCCGTACGAAAAGGTCCGCGCCCTCCGGGGCCTGTGACGGATGCCGGACTACTGCCGGCGGCGCGTCCGCTGCGTGGTCTGTGCCGGCAACCTGCACCACGGCATAGCCCCGGTCCAGCGTCTGTTGCGGCGAGAGGGAACGGACCTGGTTGCGGAGATGCACGATCTGGTCCGCTGCCCTCAGCACCGCCGTGCTGATTGCCGCGCGGGAGCGGCTGCTGAGCCGCGCCACATCCTCGGCGCGTGCACTGACCATCGTCTCCGGTGCGGCCAGCACCGGCCGTGAATGCAGGGAAGCCAGCCGGTCGGATTCCCGTTCCACGAGCCGGTTAACCCCGCGCCGGAGCTGGTCCCGGGCCTGCCGGACCCTGGCGAGTTCTTCCACAACGTCAGGAACGATTCTCTTCGCGGCGTCCGTGGGCGTCGAGGCCCGCAGATCGGCGACGTCGTCGAGGATGGGGCGGTCTGCCTCGTGGCCGATCGCGCTGACCACCGGCGTGGACGCATTGGACACAGCCCTGATCAGGTCCTCGTTGCTGAAGGGGAGGAGGTCCTCGAGTGCGCCGCCGCCACGGGCGATGACAATGACGTCGACGTGCGGGTCAGCATCGAGTTCCCGCAGCGCGGCCATGATCTGCGAAACGGCAGTGTTTCCCTGGACGGCAACTTCGCGGACCGCGAATTCGACGGCGGGCCAACGGAGTGCGGCGTTGCGCAGCACATCCTTCTTGGCGTCGGAATCGCGTCCGGTGATCAGCCCGATCCGGTGGGGGAGGATGGGCAGGCGCTTCTTCCGGGAATCCGCGAAAAGTCCTTCCAGGGAGAGCGCGTGGCGGAGCCGCTCGATCCGCGCCAGCAAGTCGCCGAGCCCCACCGGCCGGATGTCCTTCACGGACATGTTGAGGCGTCCGGTCTTGAGCCAGAACTCGGCCTTCAGGAGCGCCACCACCCTGGACCCGCGTTCCAGGGGAACCTCCTGGCGATCCAGCACGGTCGACCAGATGGAAGCGGGCAGGGAGATTTCGGCGTCGACATCCCGGAGCGTCATGAAGGCACTGCCGCCACGGCGGTTCAGCTCAATGACCTGGCCCTCGACCCATGCCGAGGGCGTCCGGTCGATATGGGCCTTGAGCTTCTGGGACAACAGCTGCAGCGGCCAGGGATTGTCCGGACTCGTTTCGGCAGCCGTGGCAGGAACCGTGGTGGCCGCGGGCAAGTTGTCAGGCATGGGCGGGCCGTGACGGGGAGGGAGCCTTGGGCATGGGAATCCTTTGCAGATGGCAGTGCATCAAAACGGAATGGCATCAAACCGAATCAACTCTATCCATAGCTCTACCACTGTCCGCCGACATTTTTGCTTCCCGGCCGGCGCCCCTAGGATGGCAGTACCGCCCAACCACAACCGAGGAATCCCTTGCGCACTTTTGTCTCCGCTGCCGCCGTCATCCTTGGACTGCTGCTGGCCGCCGTCTCCGTTCCTGCCATCTGGGTGGACCGGAACATTGTGCAGGAGGATGGCTTTGTCTCCCTCGCCGCCCCGCTGGGCAAGGACACCGTCTTCCAGCAGCGGCTGGCCTCAGCGGCTGTCGGGAGCATCGACCCGACCGGACAGATTCCTGAACCATTCGCCCAACTGGTGCAGCCGATCCTGGACTCCGCCGCCAAATCCCTGACGACGCTGCCCGGCTACCCTGCGGCCTGGGAAGAAACGCTGCGGAGGAGTCACCGGCTTAACTTCCCGGCTGCCGGGGACGGAACGGCGGCAGCTGACCCGTCCACGTCCCTCACCCTGGATGTGGCGCCCCTGGTTGGACTGCTGACCAAGCAGATTTCGGAGGCCACCAACATCCCGATTGAAGCGCCCGGCCAGACGCCCATTGACATCGGACAGCCGAGCCACCGGCAACTCGTTGACCAGGTTGCGGCCTATGCCCCCCTGGGGTACGCGTTGGCTGCCGGCTCGGCCATCGCCCTCCTGCTGGCCCTCATCGCCGCCCGCCGGCGCTGGATTGTGCTGGTAGGTACCGGCGCAGGGGCATTGGTGCTCGCCGCGGCGTGGAAGCTCGGATCTGATGCGGCCGGCCTGGCGGTAGGCGGGACGGCCAGCGGGAATGAGGTGGCGGACATCTTCAAGAGCGAATTCGTGGCCGCATCCTCCGAGCGGTTCGGACAGTGGATCCTGGCGGCTCTCATCGCCGGTGCCGTCCTCATTGTGGCCGGTGTCCTTTTCCGCGTCGTTGCCGGTGCCGTTGCCGGAGCCGGACGCGACCAGCATTCCCGGTAGCATTGAACAATGACCACCTCAGCAGTCTCCATCCCCATGCCGTCAATTCCACGCAGGCGCCGTTCGCCTGAGGACGTGCTGGCTGCGGCCCCGGTCTCAGGTCCCAAAAAGGTGCTGCTCGCGGCTCCCCGCGGCTACTGCGCCGGTGTTGACCGGGCCGTCATCGCCGTGGAGAAGGCACTGGAACACTATGGTCCGCCCGTCTATGTGCGGAAGCAGATCGTCCACAACGTCCACGTTGTGAGCTCGCTTGAGGAGAAGGGCGCCATCTTCGTCGACGAGACCGATGAGGTGCCCGAAGGCGCCCTGGTAATTTTTTCTGCCCACGGAGTTTCGCCGGCCGTCGTACAGTCCGCCGAGGACCGCGGCCTTCGCACCATTGACGCCACCTGCCCGCTCGTGACCAAGGTCCACCGCGAGGCGGTCCGTTTCGCCAAGGACGACTTTGACATCCTCCTCATCGGCCACGACGGTCACGAGGAAGTGGAAGGAACCGCCGGCGAGGCCCCCGACCACATCCAGATCATCAACGGACCGCACGAAGTGGACAAAGTTACCGTGCGGGATCCGGAAAAGGTCATCTGGCTGTCACAGACCACCCTGAGCGTGGACGAAACGATGGAAACCGTCCGGCTCCTCAAGGAACGCTTCCCGACTCTGCAGGATCCGCCCAGCGACGACATCTGCTACGCCACCACCAACAGGCAGGTGGCCATCAAGAAGATCTCCCCGCAGGCTGATCTGGTCATAGTGGTGGGCTCCGCCAACTCCTCCAACTCCGTCCGCCTCGTTGAGGTTGCACTGGAATACGGTGCCAAGGCGTCCTACCGCGTCGATTTCGCCAACGAAGTGGACGAGGCCTGGTTCGAAGGCGTCGCCACGGTGGGCGTCACCTCGGGCGCGTCCGTTCCGGAAGTGCTGGTCAAGGATGTGCTCCGGCTCCTGGCGGACTACGGCTACGGTGCCGTGGAAGAAGTGGTTACGGCAGAGGAAGACCTGCTCTTCTCCCTGCCCAAGGAGCTGCGCGCCACCCTCAAGAAGTCGGGCGACGTGACCCGCGCACTGGGCGGACGGGGAGCGCGGAACTGACCCCTTCGCGGTCAGGAGCGTCCGGCCTCCGCGGAGGCCGGACGCTCCTGACCGCGGCCTAGGCGGCCGACTCCTCCGACTGCAGTTCGGGAGCTGCCACCGACCGGGGAGTCACCTCGATCGCAGGCGGTGTGGTCAGCCCCTCGGCTTCCAGGGCGTTGAGTTTCCGCGCCGTCGGAAGAACCCGCGCCTCCAGCGTTCCGACCATTGAGTTGTAGCGGTCAACGGACGTCTTCAGCGACGACCCCAGCTTGGTCACATTGTCGCCCAGTGTGCCCATCCGTTCGTAGAGCTGCCGCGCCAACTCAAAGAGCTCCCGGGCGCTGTCCGTGAGCACGTCCTGGCGCCAGGTGAACGCTACCGACTTCAGCACGGCCAACAAGGTGCCGGGGGATGCCAGCACCACATTCTTGTTCAAGGCGTAGTCAAGCAGCCCGGCGTCCGCAGCCAGTGCGGCCGCCAGGATGGATTCCGCCGGCAGGAAGCAGATGACGAGTTCCGGCGAATTGCCCGGGATCTCCCAGTACTTCTTGTTGCTCAGCGCGTCCACATGGGACTTCAGGGCCTTGGCGTGGGCTGCCAGCAACGCGTTCTGGCCGTTGAGGGCAGGCCCCTGCTGCTGGCGTCCCGCTGAGGATCCCAGGTCCTGGGCCTCTAGGTAGGACCCCAGGGGGACCTTCGCGTCAACCACCAGTTGCTTCCCGCCCGGGAGCTGGACCACGAGGTCGGGGCGGACAGCGTTTCCCCCTCCGGTGCTGTGCTGTTGTTCGTGGAAATCCACATGGCGGAGCATGCCGGCGGCTTCAACGACCCGGCGCAGCTGGACCTCGCCCCACTGGCCGCGGGCGCTATTGGACCGCAGGGCGGACTCCAGGGCATGGGTTGAGCGCAGCAGCTGCTCGTCGGAGAGCCTGGCCTCCTGCAGCTGCTGGGCCAGCTGTCCGTACTGCTCCAGCCGGTCGCGTTCCAGCAGGGACACCTGCTGTTGGACCGCCGTCAGCTTTTCCGCCACCGGGGCCAGGGCCCGGAGGACGCTGCCGTCCTGGTTGCGCGACTCGCCCAGTTCCCGGTTCTGTGCCGACAGAAGGCGCCGCTCGGCGTCGGCCGCCGCGAACTGGGCGCTGACCTCCGAAAGGCGCGCCGAGACGCCGTCGAAATCCTGTTCCAGGGCCACGCTCCGCCGGCGGAGCGCCACGTAGGTGAAGGCGGCGCCAATCACGGCGCCGAGAATCAGCATCAGCAGGGCAAGTATCAGTGCAAAAGCGTCCATGTGTTCACTTTGGCATGGGCCACCGACATTTTTGACGCAGGCGCACGCCGCCTGCGGAGACCGGGAACGGACCACCGCATGGTTCGCGCCCGGTTACCGGTAGAATTAGTGCTCGTGGCTCTTACTATTGGCATCGTCGGACTGCCCAACGTCGGCAAATCAACCCTTTTCAACGCACTGACCCGTAATCAGGTGCTGGCTGCGAACTATCCGTTCGCCACCATCGAGCCGAACGTCGGTGTGGTCAACCTGCCGGACCCGCGGCTCGCCAAGCTGGCCGCCGTCTTCGGCTCCCAGCGCCTGCTCCCTGCTCCCGTGTCGTTCGTCGATATCGCCGGGATTGTCAAGGGTGCATCGGAAGGCGAAGGCCTGGGCAACAAGTTCCTCGCCAACATCCGCGAGGCCGAGGCCATCGCACAGGTTGTCCGCGTGTTCGATGACCCGGACGTCATCCACGTCGACGGCAAGGTGGATCCGCGCTCGGATATGGAGACCATCAACACCGAACTGATCCTGGCTGACCTCCAGACCATCGAAAATGCGATCCCCCGGATCGAAAAAGAAGTCAAGATCAAAAAGCGCGACGCGGCTGAACTGGCCGCCATCAAGGCAGCGCAGGCCGTGCTTGAACGTGGCGACACCATCTTCTCCTCGATCAAGAGCGACAAGCTCGAGATGGAGCACCTCAAGGAGCTGGGCCTGCTGACAGCCAAGCCCTTCATCTACGTCTTCAACTCGGACGAGGGAATCCTGGGCAACCCCGAGAAGCAGGAAGAGCTGCGGGCCATGGTTGCTCCGGCGGACGCCGTCTTCCTCGACGCCAAGCTGGAATCCGACCTCGTGGAACTGGACGAGGAAGAAGCCCGCGAGATGCTGGAGATGAACGGCCAGGACGAATCAGGCCTCGACCAGCTGGCCCGCGTCGGCTTCCACACGCTGGGACTGCAGACCTACCTGACGGCCGGTCCCAAAGAAACCCGCGCCTGGACCATCCATCAGGGCGACACCGCCCCGCAGGCCGCCGGCGTCATCCACTCGGATTTCCAGCGCGGCTTCATCAAGGCCGAAGTTGTGTCTTTCGACGACCTTATCGAGGCCGGATCCATGGCCGAGGCCAAAGCCCGCGGCAAGGTCCGCATCGAAGGCAAGGAATATGTCATGGCCGACGGCGACGTGGTGGAGTTCCGCTTCAACGTTTAGGCTCATCTGCGAAGATCGCGTCCTGGCACAGCCGGGGCGCGATTTTCGTCTTTCTCAACGTGCCGGAGCCCATCCCAAAGCGGGACCCAATCTGGTGGCGATGTCGGTGAGGATCTGGATGTAGTCCTCATGGTCGAAGCTGAACGGCAGCGCGAACGCCACTTCGTCGACCTCGCGGAACCCCGCGTGTGCGTACAGCTGCTCGGCGATTTCATCGCTGGTGCCCATGAGGTCCGGGGCGAACAGCATGCCCTTTGGTCCCTGCGGCGACCGGGTGCGGGGCGTGCGTTCATCGACGTATCGCCTGTACTTTTCCCGCTGTTGCGCTGAAGCCGAATCGGTCGGGATGACCACCAGGCCTTGCGAGACCCGGGCTGGTCCGTGCGACTGGCCTGATGCCGCGGCTGCTTCACGGTAGGCCCGGATCTGGGACTGCTGGATTTGGGCAAACGCCGGTTCCTCGTCCGTTTCGGGGAAGATCACACTGCTGGAGAGCAGATTGAATCCGTTCGCCCCCGCCCAGATGGCCGATTTCCGGCTTGCCGCCCCGTACCAAAGACGGGCACGCAGCCCGGCGGAGTGCGGCTCCACGCGATTGGAGAATTCCTCGACGACACCCTGCTTGCCGGAAAATTCCCGGACCGGTTCCCCCGCGATCAGGCGCGCAAGCCGGTCCAGGCGTGCATATCCGAAGTCCTCCAGTTCGGCGGAATCCGGGTGCAACTCGTGCTTCACCGTCTCGTAGTGCATTGGTTCGCCCACGCTCAGGCCCGGATTGATTCGTCCGCCGGCGAGTAGGTCCACGGTGGCCAGGTCCTCGGCCAGGCGCAAAGGGTTTTCCCAGCCCATCGGGGTCACGGCGGTTCCAAGCTCGATCCGGGAAGTGCGCTGGCTGGCCGCCGCCATGACCGCAATGGGCGAGGAGATTCCGAACTGCAGATGGCGGTGGCGCAGCCATGCGCTGTCGAATCCAAGCTGCTCGCCCAGTGCGATGACCTGCAAGGTCGATTCGTGCCCCGCGGCTGGATCCGCGGGGTCGAACAGGCCAATAGTGAGGAATCCGAGCTTGCGTAACGGTTGTGAGGAGTCGGGCATGGGATTCCTTCAGGGATCGGTGTACAGCTGGTCCTCATAATATGCGGGGTGCATGTGCTGCTCCGGGGGAGAGAGCAAAGTTACCCCCCCAAGTCAGTAATTGTTCATTAACGGTGTTAGCCCCGATTCCTTTGAACCGGGGCTTTTGTCGGGGGTTGGACCCGCTCCCGTGCGGGTTTTCCCGCCCTGCCTTCTCCGGTGATAAACCGCGTCCGCAAATCCATTGTTGCAGCTCGGTAACAACCTTTACCCATGGGCAACTTTGGTCCCATTGGCTTTCTTTTCGGGTCTAGGCTACTGCTCATGTGAGACTAGCCACATTCTCACTGGGGGAATGGGCGGTCTGGCCGGCGCCTACAGCGGCGGTCTTTTCAACACCACAGAAACATAGGAGGCGGAATGCGCTTAGGTCGTATTTCCAAAGCGGTAGGCGTCGCGGCAGCTGCCGCGCTAGCTCTCAGCGCCTGCGCCGGCAACAGCGGCGGGACCACCCCGTCCAGCGCTACTGCCGGCAAACAGGGTGGCTCAGCCACGGTGGTCGAGGTGAACGCGTTCAACACGTTCAACCCGAACACCGCCGACGGCAACACGGACATTAACTCGAAGATCAGTTATGCCACCCACTCGGGTTTCTACTACATCGACAACCAGCTGAACGTTGTACGCAACGAGAAGTTCGGCAAGATGGAAAAGACTTCCGATGACCCGCTAACGATCAAGTACACCGTCAACGAAGGCGTGAAGTGGTCCGACGGCACACCCGTGACGGCGGCCGACCTCCTGCTGCAGTGGGCGGCCTTCTCCGGCTACTACGATGATGCCGACTCCGAGGCGAAGACCGGCACGCAGTACTTCTCGTACGCCGGCGACCCCACCGGCCTCAAGCTCACTGACTTCCCGGAGCTCGGCGACGACAACCGCTCCATGACCATCAAGTACTCCAAGCCTTTCGCTGACTGGGAAACCGTTCTTGGGGGACCGGGCATCGACATTGCGGCGCACGTGCTGGCCAAAAAGGCCGGCCTGAGCGACGCCAAGGCGCTCGTGGACTACCTGAAGGAAAAGCCCAAGGGCGATCCCAAGGCTCCGAAGCCGGCCGACGAGAAATTGAAGGCCATGGCTGACCTCTGGAACACAGGCTTCGACACGAAGACCCTGCCGTCCGATCCCAGCCTTTTCCTTTCCAACGGTCCGTACATCGTCAAGAGCGTCACCCAGGACCAGTCCCTCACCATGGTCCGCAACAAGGACTACAACTGGGGACCGGAAGCCAGCCTGGACGAAATCACCGTCCGCTACATCGGCTCAGCTCCGGCACAGGTGCAGGCACTGAAGAACGGCGAAGCTGACATCATTGCTCCGCAGGCCTCGGCAGACACCATCGAGCAGCTGAAGGCCCTCGAAGGCCAGGGCGTCACCGTGGAACAGGGCAACCAGCTCTCCTACGACCACATCGACCTGAACTACTCGGGTCCGTTTGCCGAGAAGAGCGTCCGCGAAGCGTTCATGAAGACGGTCCCGCGCAAGGACATCGTCGACAAGATCGTGAAGAAGCTCGACGCGGAAGCCAAGCCGCTGGATTCGCAGCTCTTCGTTCCGGCCCAGGCAGCATACGCGGAATCAGCCAAGAACAACGGCTCCTCGGCATACCAGGACGTGGACATTGACGGCGCCAAGGCGCTCCTTGCCGGCAAGACGCCCGAGGTCCGCATCATGTACAACAAGGACAACCCCAACCGTGTTGACGCCTTCTCCCTGATCCGCGAATCGGCCACCAAGGCCGGCTTCAAGATCGTTGACGGCGGACTGGGAGCGTCCGACTGGGGCAAGGCCCTCGGCGACGGCAGCTACGATGCCACCATCTTCGGCTGGACCAACCCGGGTGTCGGCGTATCCGGCGTCCCGCAGATCTTCCGCAGCGGAAACGGATCCAACTTCAACCAGTTCGCCGATCCGGAAGCGGACAAGCTGATGGATGAGCTGATCGTCACCACCGACCGCAGCAAGCAGGACGAGCTGACCAGGCAGATCGACAAGAAGATCTGGGAGTCCGCCTACGGCCTTCCGCTCTTCCAGTCCGTCGGAGTGGACGCCTACAGCGACCGCATCACGGGCGTGAAGTTCATGCCGAACCAGACCGGTGTCTGGTGGAACTTCTGGGAGTGGGCTGAGAAGTAGAGCCCCCGCTCAGCGAGTGAACAGCAGGAGAAGGCGCCGGGACAAATGCACCAACGTCCCGGCGCCTTCTCCGGCACCACCGGCATTCTGCCGGGTTTCCGCGCACCTCAGTCGGGAATCCGGATAGATTCTGCGATGGGCCCGGCGAGATCCCGGGCCCGGATATAGAGGCTTTCCACCATGGTGACGTACATCGTCCGGCGGCTGATCACTGCCGCACTCATTCTTCTCGGGGCTTCATTCCTCGTGTACCTCCTGACAGCGTCGTCAGGGGATCCACTGGAGGAATTCCGCGCCAGCAGCGCCCCGAACAAACAACAGCTCATGGACTCCCGCAGCCAGCTCCTTGACCTGGATACGCCCGCCCCGCTCCGGTACTTCAAATGGCTCAGCGGAGCCGCCAGGTGCCTGGTCCCCTTCGCCGGTTCCTGCGACCTCGGAAAGAATATTGCGGGACAGCCCATCACCGAAGCCCTTGGTTTCGCGCTGGTGCAAACCCTGACACTCGTCACAGGTGCCACGATCCTCGCCATCCTCATCGGTATTGCCCTGGGCATTATTACCGCACTGCGGCAGTACAGCGCCCTGGACTATGGCGTGACGTTTATGGCCTTCCTGTTTTTCTCGCTTCCGATCTTCTGGGTTGCCGTGCTGTTGAAGGAATACGGGGCCATCGGTTTCAACGATTTTCTCCGCAAACCCGAAATACCACTGCCCGTGGCATTGGGCATCGGCGCCGTTGCGGGCCTGATTGTTGCCGTTGCAGTGGGCGGAGCGGCCCGCCGCAGGCTTGTCTCGGGCGGCATCGTGTTCGTTGCAGTCAGCCTCATCCTGGTCTACTTCTCCCTCGTGCAGTGGTTCCGGAATCCCGGCCTTGGCCCGGTGGTCATTGCCATTGCCGGGGTGGGCCTGGCCTTCGCCGTGACACTCCTCGTGGCAGGACTCAAAAACAGGAAGGCGCTCCAGGCCTCACTCATCGTGGTGGCACTCGGCGTCGTCGCATATTTCGCTGTCCAGCCGCTCCTCAACCAGGCAACGGCGATCATGATCGTGTTGCTGGGCATCGCCACCATCGGAGTGGGCGTGGGAACGGGCTACCTGATGGGCGGCTACGACCGCGGACAGTCGATGCGGGCTGCCGGCATCACTGCCTTCCTGGTGGGCGGACTCATCCTGATGGACCGCTTCATGCAGGCGTGGCCCAGCTACTTCAGCAACAGCCGCGTCCGCGGCAGGCCGATCGCCACCATCGGTGCAGGAACACCCAACATCCAGGGCGACTTCTGGATCCTGACCCTGGACACCTTCACCCACCTGATTCTTCCCACCATGGCGCTCATCCTTGTTTCGCTGGCAAGCTACACGCGGTTCACCAGGTCGTCCATGCTGGAAATCATGAACATGGACTACATCCGGACGGCCCGGGCCAAGGGCCTCTCCGAACGGTCCGTGGTGATGGGCCACGCGTTCCGTAATGCCCTGATTCCGATCGCAACGATCGTGGCATTTGATATCGGGGCGCTCATCGGCGGGGCCGTCATCACAGAGACTGTGTTCTCCGTCCGCGGCATGGGGTTCCTCTTCCTGGACGGCATTGTGCACACTGACCCGAACCCCGTGATGGGAGTCTTCGTCTGCGTGGCAGTTACCGCCATGGTGTTCAACCTGATCGCAGACCTTGCGTATTCCGCACTCGATCCCCGCGTAAGGATTAAGGCATGAGCCAGCCAACCCAGCAGGAAGAATTCCTCGCCGAGCACGCACGTTCCCGGCAGCCCGGCTCATCCGACGAGCCGGAAGCGAAGGGGCTGAGCCAGGGGCAGATTGTCCGTAAGAGGTTCCTGGGGCACACCGGAGCCCTCGTCGGCCTGTTCATTTTTGCCGTCATCTTCCTGCTCGCCTTCACGTCCGTGGGCTGGGCGGGGATCCCGGGCTGGTGGAAATATGACCACCTGGATGTCTCGCCGCTGGTCAACGACGGCGTTCCGACGGCGTCCCTGTGGCCGCCCGCCTGGGGCGAACACCCGTTCGGGCAGGACCGGATCGGCCGGGACCTGTTCGCCATGACCATGCGCGGAGCCCAGCAGTCCATCATCATCATGCTCCTGATCGGGACGATCGCCGGCCTGCTGGGCACGGTAGTGGGCGGACTCTCCGGATACTTCCGCGGCTGGGTCGAAGCGGTGCTGATGCGGATCACCGACGTCATCATCATCATCCCCGTACTGCTCCTCGCCGCCGTCGTGGCCCAGAGCGTCAACCGCAGGGACCAGGGCGGCTGGTTTTCGGGCTTCGCGGCCAGCAACGGCATCCTGATCCTCGGAATCTTCCTCGGCCTCGTCAGCTGGGTGGGCCTCGCCCGGCTGATGCGCGGTGAGTTCCTCACCCTTCGCGAACGCGAGTTTGTTGACGCAGCACGCATCTCGGGAGCCAGCAATGCCCGGATCATCTTCAAGCACATCCTGCCCAACGCCATCGGCGTGCTGATCGTCAACGTGACGCTGACCATGTCCGCTGCCATCCTCCTGGAAACGGCCCTGAGCTACCTCGGTGTGGGCGTGAAATCCCCGGACACGTCGCTGGGCCTGCTCATCTCGCAAAACCAGGAAGCATTCTCCACCCGGCCGTGGCTGTTCTGGTTCCCGGGCATCTTCATCGTCCTGATCTGCCTGAGCATCAACTTCATCGGCGACGGGCTCCGGGACGCGTTCGACCCGAGGCAGAAGAAGTTCAACGCCAAGAAGGCCAAGGACACGCAGTTGTCCGGGGAAGCGGCCAAGAAGCCGGCTCCCGCAGCCGACGGGTCAGCGGGCGACTGAATGCGGCCAGTCCGGGCAGCCGCCTTAAGGAACTGCGACGGCCCAGCAGCTGGCGGCCAGCAGCACGGCGGTGGCTGCAACCGCCCCCCAGCGGAATGTCACCCTGACGGCGGTCGCATCGGCCATGCCGGCGTCCAGGGTGCCGGCTTCGACCAGCTGTTCCCAGCGTCCGCGTACCAGCCGGGCTGCCTGCCCCGAATCAGTGGTTTTCAGGTCACCGGGGCGCACGGACCTTCCCGGTCCGTACGTTGCGGAAGGAAGGCCCTTGAGATCCTCAGGGCGCGCGTTCCGGCCGCCCCAGATGCCCGGCGCCGGTGCAGCCCAGGAAACGTAGCTCCGGTCCGGCGTGACCAGCGTCAGGGCGTAGCGCGTATCAACATTGACCAGGGCAGCCCAGGGGACGACAACGGAGCGGAACGGATTCTCCAAGGTGATGCCGCCGTCGTGAACCACCACCGAAGGCATCCAGAACAGCAGCCAGCCAAGAAAGCCGATCAGCAGCAGCGGGCCTGCCCCCAGCAGGGCGGCCGGGCCGCCGGCCGCGGCGGTGACCACGAGGCCAAGCGCTGCCACCAGCCAGGAAAGCCAAGCGAACCACTTGTTCGTAGGGGCTTTGAAGACTTCAACATTTCCGGCGTGCGGCACACTGCTCATGCCCCCAATAATTCAGGATTCCAGGCCGCAGCACTAATTTCCCGTGCAGCGGCGGCCTGGGCGGAAGGGAACCCGTCATGACTGACAACATCACCCCCCACCAGGACACCGCGCCGGCGCAGGAACCCGCAAAGGGTGCTGTTGTCCTCGAGGTCCGCGACCTCAGCGTCGACTTCGGCGTGGACAAGAAATGGGTGCCTGCGGCCATCGGCCTGAACTATCAGGTCAGGGCCGGCGAAGTGCTGGCCATCGTGGGGGAGTCCGGTTCCGGCAAGAGCGCCAGCTCCATGGCCCTGCTGGGCCTCCTGCCCAGCAACAGCCGGGTATCCGGCAGCGTCCGCCTCTCCGGCAAAGAACTCCTTGGCGCCAGCGCGGCCAACATCCGGGAAGTCCGCGGCAAGGACGTGGCCGTGATCTTCCAGGAACCCATGACCGCCCTCAACCCGGTCTACACTGTCGGGGCGCAGATCGTGGAGACGGTGCGGCTGCATAATGAAGTTTCACCTGAGCAGGCAAAGGAACGTGCCCTGCGGATGCTGGAACTGGTGGAACTGCCGGACCCCGAGAAGGCGTTCAAGTCCTACCCGCACCAGCTGTCGGGCGGCCAGCGGCAACGGGCCATGATTGCGCAATCGCTGTCCTGCGACCCCAAGCTGCTGATTGCCGACGAGCCCACCACGGCCTTGGACGTCACTGTCCAGGCCGAGATCCTGGACCTCATGCGCAATCTACGGAACAAGCTGGACAGTGCCATTGTGCTGATCACCCACGACATGGGCGTCGTGGCGGACCTCGCAGACCGGATCGCCGTCATGCGCCGGGGCCTCATCGTCGAGACCGGAACGGCTGAGCAGGTCTTCCGGAATCCCCGGCACGAGTACACGCAGGCATTGCTGGCGGCGGTGCCGCACCTTGGCCAGGGCGGAGCGGAGCATGGCGAGGAAGTCGACGTTACCGCCGCGCTGGCAGCCGCCACCCATGCCGAGCTGGAATCCGTGGACCATGAGGAACTCGTCCGGCGCGAGCGGGAGAACGCTGCGGCGCTGGCTGCTGCGGCCGCGGAACGGCCCCAGGGCGAGCCGGTCCTCGAACTGACCGATGTGGCCATCGAATACCCCAAACAGGGCCGTGTGGCTGCCTTCAGGGCCGTGGAGGGTGCAAACCTCGTGATCTACCCGGGCCAGGTGGTGGGGCTCGTAGGCGAATCGGGCTCGGGCAAGACCACCATCGGCCGCGCGGCGGTGGGGTTGCTTCCCGTCGCGGCAGGGTCAATGCGGGTGGTGGGCCAGGACATTTCAGCTGCCAAGAAGAACGGCAAGCAGCTGCACCATGTCCGGCGGCACATTGGCATGGTCTTCCAGGACCCGTCGTCGTCGTTGAATCCGCGCCTTCCGATCGGCGAGAGCATCGGCGAACCCATGTTCCTCGCCGGGGAGGCCAAGGGAAGCGGGCTGCAGAAGCGGATCGAGGCGCTCCTTGACCAGGTGGAGCTGCCCAGGAGCTACCGCAACCGGTATCCGCATGAGCTGTCCGGCGGCCAGAAGCAGCGCGTGGGCATCGCCCGGGCATTGTCACTCAAGCCGAAGCTGATGGTGGCGGACGAACCGACGTCGGCACTTGACGTGTCGGTGCAGGCAAAAGTACTTGAACTGTTCCAGAACCTCCAGAAAGACCTCGGCTTTGCCTGCCTGTTCGTGACGCACGACCTGGCAGTGGTCGACGTGCTGGCCGACCGCATCTGCGTGATGCAGCGGGGCAGAATCGTTGAGCAGGGCACACGGGACCAGATTCTGCGCAATCCGCAGGAACCCTACACGCAGCGCCTGCTCGCTGCGGTGCCCCTCCCGGACCCGGAAAAACAGCGTGAGCGACGGGAGCTGCGGGCACAGCTGCTGGCGAGTGGAGTGGAGTAAGGTCCGTCACATCAGGTGTAGGCTACCACTGAGTAACGTGTGACTTGAAATACGCCGATGTTGACGCTAGTGGTCAAATTGTGACCGGGTTACAGTTTGGCAACAGAGTTCCATCATCTGGACATTTTGGGGTTAGGCTACTCACTTATGTATGCCACGTCACAGGACACCTCTGTGCCCGGCCTGCGGGGAAGCACAAGACTTTCCCTTCTCACTCCCACAACTCATAGGAGGCGGAATGCGTTTTTCGCGCACTTCCAAAGCACTGGGCATGGTTGCCATCGCGGCCCTTGCCCTGACCGGATGCGGTGCCGGCGGCGGCTCCACGAACGGTGGCAGCAGCCAGGCTGCCGGCGATCCCAACAAGGTCATCACGGCGTACAGCAATGAGCCGCAGAAGCCCCTGATGCCCGCCGATACCGGCGAAGTCTACGGTGGCCGCGTCGTCGAGCTTCTGTTCGAAGGCCTGCGGAGCTACGATCCGAGCGGCAAGTCCGTCGACGCCCTGGCCGAGTCCATTGAGTCCCCGGACGGCCAGAACTACACCATCAAGGTCAAGTCCGGCAGCAAGTTCACCAACGGCGAGGAAGTCACCGCCAAGAGCTTCGTTGACGCCTGGAACTTTGCCGCCCTGAGCACCAACGCCCAGAGCAACAGCAGCTTCTTCGAATCCATCGAAGGCTATGACGCGGTCAGCGCCACCAAGACCGAGAAGGGTGCGGACGGCAAGGACACCGACGTTCCGGCCCCCACCGCACAGACCCTCTCAGGCCTGGCCCTGAAGGACGATTCCACCATCACGGTCAAGCTGACCCAGCCTGAAGCAGACTGGCCGCTGCGCCTTGGCTACTCCGCCTTCATGCCGCTGCCTGCAGACGCCATCAAGGACCCGAAGAAGTTCGGCGAGAACCCGGTGGGTAACGGCCCGTACAAGATGGCCAAGGAAGGTGCCTGGCAGCACGACAGCCAGATCGAACTGGTCAAGAACGCTGACTACCAGGGTGCACGTGCTGCCAAGAACGGCGGCGTGACCTTCAAGTTCTACACCGACCCGGCTCCGGCTTACACCGACATCCAGGGCAACAACCTCGATGTCACGGACGTCCTGCCGACGGACGCCCTCAAGACCTACGCCACGGACTTCCCTGAGAACCACCTCAACAAGCCGTACGCAGGCAACTCCACCCTGAACATCCCGGGCTACCTGCCCGAGTTCCAGGGCGAAGCAGGCATGCTCCGCCGCCAGGCGCTGTCCATGGCCATCAACCGCGAAGAGATCACCAAGGTCATCTTCTCCGGCACCCGCATCCCGGCCAAGGACTTCACCTCACCGGCAGTTGACGGCTACAACGAAAATGTTGCCGGTTCCGAGGTCCTGAAGTTCGACGCCGCCAAGGCGAAGGACCTGTGGGCGAAGGCCGACGCCATCACCCCGTGGCCCGCTGACAAGACCCTGCAGCTTGCCTACAACACTGACGGCGGCAACAAGGAATGGATCGACGCTGTTGCCAACAACTTCAAGAACAACCTGGGAATCAAGGCCGAAGGCCAGCCGTTCGCCAAGTTCGCTGAAATCCTGAAGCTGCGCACGGCCAAGGACCTTCCCGGCCTGACCCGCGCCGGCTGGCAGGCTGACTACCCGTCGCTGTACAACTTCCTCGGCCCGCTCCTGAAGACCGGTGCCAGCGCCAACTACGAGGGCTACACGAACCCCGAGTTCGACAAGCTCCTCACCGAAGGCCTGGGCGCCAAGTCCACGGACGACGCCAACAAGAAGTTCACGGAAGCACAGGAGATCCTCTTCAAGGAACTCCCCAACCTGCCGCTGTGGTACTCCGCACGCCAGGCCGTCTGGAGCCAGAACGTCAGCAACGTTGACGCTGGCTGGAACGGTGTTCTGCAGTACTGGGCCATCACCGCCAAGTAGTCCGCAGAGCAAATCCACGTCAAAAAGCTAATGGGGGTTCGGCCACAAAGCCGGGCCCCCATAGCCTTGGAACCGGCACGAAAGCTGTCCTACATGATCCCCCTTAGCCCCACAAACGCTCAGGAGACGCTGCTGTGATCCAGTACATCCTCCGGCGCCTGCTGCAGATCATTCCGGTGTTCATCGGAACCACCCTGCTCGTCTACTTCATGGTTTTCGCCCTCCCGGGTGACCCGATCCGGGCACTGTTCGGCGACCGACCGCCCAGCGAAGCCGTCATCGCGCAGCTCCGCCAGCAGTACAACCTCGACCAGCCGTTCTGGGTGCAGTACGGGCTCTTCCTCAAGAACCTGTTCACCTTCAACCTCGGCGTCGACTTCACCGGCCAGCCCATTGCGGCATCCCTCGGCCGGATCTTCCCGGTCACCGTCATGCTGGCCGTCGAAGCCCTCATCATCCAGACTGTCTTCGGCGTGACCTTCGGCCTCATTGCCGGGCTGCGCAAGGGGAAGTTCTTCGACGCCACCGTGCTCGTCGCATCCCTCGTGGTCATCGCCATCCCCACTTTTGTGCTCGGATTCGTCCTGCAGCTACTGATCGGTGTGCAGCTCGGCTGGGCCAAGCCCACCGTTGGAGCCAACGCGGACTGGGGCAACCTGATCCTGCCGGCCACCGTCCTGGGTTTGGTTTCCTTTGCCTACGTCCTGCGGCTGACGCGCGCGTCGGTGGTCGAGAACATGAACGCCGACTATGTGCGCACCGCCACCGCCAAGGGCCTCTCGCGGCCGCGCGTCGTGGTCACTCACATCCTGCGCAACTCCATGATTCCGGTCATCACCTACCTGGGCGCCAGCCTCGGCGGCCTGATGGGCGGTGCCATCGTGACGGAGAGCATCTTCAACGTCCCGGGTGTTGGCCAGAAGCTGTTCCAGGCCGTTATCCGCAGCGAAGGCCCCACCGTGGTCGCGATTGTCAGCGTCCTGGTGCTTGTCTTCGTTATTGCCAACCTGTTGGTCGATTTGCTGTACGCCTGGCTTGATCCGAGGATCCGTTATGAAAACTAATCGCGAAATCGAGCACTTTGTTGCCCCCGTGGAGGAGACCCCCCTGCTGGCAACGGACTCGCTCAAAGCAGACCAGGCTCCGCTGAGCCTCTGGGCCGACGCCTGGCGCAAGCTCCGCCGTCGTCCGCTGTTCATTATTTCCGCCGTGATGATCGCGCTGATCATCATTGTGGCCCTCTTTCCGGGCCTCTTCACCCAGGTGGCACCGAACGACAACTGCCAGCTGGCGAACTCCGACGGCGCTCCTTCGGCAGGGCATCCGCTCGGCTACACCTTCCAGGGCTGCGACGTGTACTCCCGCATCATCCACGGCACCCAGGCGTCGCTGATGGTCGGCGTCTTCTCCGTGATCTGCGTCCTTCTCATCGGTGTCACGCTCGGTGCCATCGCCGGCTTCTACGGCGGCTGGCTCGACGCCGTCATCGCCCGGCTCGGCGACATCTTCTTTGCCATCCCGCTCATCCTGGGCGCCCTGGTGGTCTCGCAGCTTCCGTTCATGCGCGATAACCGCGGCGTCTGGACCGTGGTCATGATCCTGGTGGTCCTCAGCTGGCCCCAGATGGCCCGCATCACGCGCGGCGCAGTCATTGAAGTGCGCAATGCGGACTTCGTGACGGCTGCCCGCTCACTGGGCGTCTCGCGCTTCGGCTCGCTCGTCCGGCACGTGCTGCCGAACGCCCTCGCGCCGATCATCGTCCTGGCCACCATGGAACTCGGTGTCTTCATCGTGGCGGAAGCCACGCTGTCCTTCATCGGCATCGGCCTGCCGGGCAGCATCATGTCCTGGGGTAACGACATCGCCTCCGCCAGGTCTTCCGTCCGCACCAACCCGGCCATCCTGCTGTATCCGGCCATCGCGCTGTCCATCACCGTCCTGAGCTTCATCATGCTCGGCGATGCGCTGCGCGACGCACTCGATCCGAAAAGCCGTCAACGATGAACGAGGCAATCATGACAACTTCCGACGTCAGAATCAGTGAGGCGGGCGTGGCGGACACGCCCCTGCTGGAAATCCGCGACCTCGCCATTTCCTTCAAGACCGGGTCCGGAGAGGTCCAGGCCGTCCGGAACGCCCACCTGACCATCATGCCGGGTGAAACCGTCGCGATTGTGGGGGAGTCCGGCTCCGGTAAGTCGACCACGGCGCTGGCCGCCATCGGGCTGCTCCCCGCCAACGGCAGGGTCTCCGGCGGGCAGATCCTGCTCGACGGCGAAGACATCTCCCACGCCTCGGAAAAGCGCATGATCGAGCTGCGCGGCAATACGATCGGCATGGTCCCGCAGGACCCGATGTCCAACCTCAACCCGGTCTGGAAGATCGGCTACCAGGTCAAGGAAACGCTGCGGGCCAACGGCCGTCCCAGCGGACCCGCCGACGTTGCGAAGGTTCTCGCCGAGGCAGGCCTGCCCGACGCCGAACGGCGGGCCAAGCAGTACCCGCACGAGTTCTCCGGCGGCATGCGCCAGCGCGCGCTGATCGCCATCGGCCTCTCCTGCCAGCCGCGGCTGCTGATCGCCGACGAGCCCACCTCCGCGCTCGACGTGACGGTGCAGCGCCAGATCCTCGATCACCTGGAAAAGATGACCTCGGAACTGGGCACGTCGGTGCTCCTGATCACCCACGACCTGGGCCTGGCCGCCGAACGCGCGGACAAGGTGGTGGTGATGTACCGGGGCAACGTGGTGGAAGCCGGTCCGTCCCTGGAACTGCTGCAGAACCCGCAGCACCCGTACACGCAGCGCCTGGTGGCCTCGGCGCCGTCGCTCGCGTCCCGGCGCATCCAGGTGGCCAAGGAGCTCGGCGTCGAAACGGACGAGCTGCTCGCTCCCTCCAGCTCTGCCGGCGGGGCTGTCGTCGTCGAGCCGACCAAGACCGAAGACGTGCTCCAGATCCAGAACCTCCGCAAGGTGTTCAAGCTTCGCTCCGGCTTCGGGAAGTCCACCGACTTCGCTGCCGTTGACGACGTCTCCTTCAGCGTCAAGCGCGGGACGACGACGGCGATCGTCGGGGAGTCGGGTTCGGGCAAGTCCACCGTGGCGCAGATGGTGCTGAACCTCCTCCAGCCGACGTCCGGAAAAATCGTGTTCGACGGCGTAGACACCTCCACGCTGAACAGCAAGCAGATCTTTGCGTTCCGCCGCCGCGTGCAGCCGATCTTCCAGGATCCCTACGGCTCCCTCGACCCGATGTACAACATCTTCCGGACCATCGAGGAGCCGCTGCGTACCCACAAGATCGGGGACAAGGCCAGCCGCGAGAAGAAGGTCCGCGAGCTCCTGGACCAGGTGGCACTGCCGCAGTCCACCATGCAGCGTTACCCGAACGAACTGTCCGGCGGGCAGCGCCAGCGTGTTGCCATCGCCCGTGCCCTGGCCCTCGACCCGGAAGTTATCATCTGCGACGAGGCGGTTTCCGCCCTCGACGTCCTGGTCCAGGCACAGGTGCTGAACCTGCTCGCCGAGCTGCAGTCCAGGCTGGGCCTGACCTACCTGTTCATCACCCACGACCTTGCCGTAGTCCGGCAGATCGCGGACCACGTGTGCGTGATGGAGAAGGGCAAGCTGGTTGAGACCGGTTCCACGGACGACGTGTTCGACGCCCCGCAGAAGGACTACACGAAGGCCTTGCTCCATGCCATCCCGGGCGCGCGGCTGATGCTGCCGCCGGAAGTTGCCTGAGTAGAACCCGGGCAGATGTTTCCTGCATAGGTGCATCACGAAAGGAGCCGGTATCCGCCCACAACGCGGATACCGGCTCCTTTTCTTATGTGAAGTGCCTGGTGCTGAAACTTCCTGGTGCTGAAACGTCCTGCTGCTGATGCGGCTCTGTGCAGGAGGGCCGGCTCAGGGGAGCGCGGCTCTGCTCACCCGACCGGCAACGCCGAGGTGGCCGGCACCGCCGGCGCCTCGAGTCCCAGTTCCTTCAGCCTTGCGGCAAGGATGGTGCCGAGTGCCTTGTGGCCGACACTGTTCATGTGCACGCCGTCGGCCAGTTCCTTGGCCAGGTTGTACTTAGTCAGCCAGTCGCCGGCGCTGACAAACGGGATGGCGTGTTTGGCGGCCACCGTGCTCAGCAGCGCGTCCACCTGTGACCGCCGCCCGCCGCCGTAGTTGATTCCGCGGGCCAGGGTGCCGATCATGGCAAACTTCGACCCCGGGTAGCGTTGCTTGAGCGAGGAGATCAGACGGTCGGCGTTGGCCACGATCTGGGCATCCGTGGCTCCGCGGGCGGCATCGTTTCCACCGCCCTGGATGACCACCAGCGCCGGGGATCCATACGGGAGCTTCCAGTCGCCGCGCTGCAGTGCATCGATGTAGTTGCCGGTCTTACCGTTCGCAGCAACAAAGCCGGTGCCGCCGCGGCCGCAGAAGAAGACGTTGTAACCCATGGCAGCCAGGCCCTGGCGGGGCCAGCCGGCTTCAGGCTCGGACTGCGAGTCCCCGATCAGCACGGCGGTCCGCTTGATGTTGGCCACGATGACTTCGTTGCGGCCGTTTGCCGGGTTCAGGTAGACCGATCCGGGCGCCATCGATGCCGGATCGGATTCCGGGGCAAGCTTGGCCTTCCCCGCCGAGCCGGCGGCCACCGGCTCGCCCGGTGCAGCAGCCACCGGCGCGGCCGCCGACTTCCGCGGAACGGACTGGCCGGATGCAGACGCGGCCGGCTGTGATGCTGCCGTGCTGGCAGCCGGCGCGGCAGATTCCGGGGCCGCTCCCGTTGTCTGTGGGGCCTGCCCGCAGCCGGCCATCAGAACGCCGGCGGCGATCATAGGAGCGACGAAGCGGGTCAGGGCTGAAGCGTTTCGCATCTATGGTCTCCGGGCTTTGCTTGCTGTTACCTCCGTAATGATGGGGCATCGCAACAGGAATATCCAGTAACTTAAGCCACTATTCGTCCCATTCAGATGACGATCCAGTAACGGGGGCTGACGGACCCCGTTTTGGGGTTTTTAGGCCAATAAATGACCTAGCGCTTAGAATGGTAGAAGGTGCCCTGTGCCAAAGGGTCTCATCCGTCGTGCGTTCCGGTTGGAAATGTCGCGATACCACAGCTGACTTCACCACTGAATCGAGCAATAACGCATGTCTGAAACCACCACCAACACCGCGGTAGCCACTGCATCGCGCAGTGACCTGCGCAACGTCGCGATCGTGGCCCACGTTGACCACGGCAAGACCACGCTGGTCGACGCCATGCTCAAGCAGACCAACTCCTTTGCCGAGCACAACCACCTCGAAGACCGCGTCATGGACTCCGGTGACCTTGAACGCGAAAAGGGCATCACCATCCTGGCCAAGAACACCACCGTGGCCTACAACGGACCGTCCTCGCAGGGCGAGACCATCACGATCAACGTGATCGACACCCCGGGCCACGCCGACTTCGGTGGCGAGGTGGAGCGCGGCCTGTCCATGGTTGACGGCGTTGTGCTTCTCGTCGATGCTTCCGAGGGCCCCCTGCCCCAGACCCGTTTCGTGCTCCGCAAGGCCCTTGCCGCGCACCTGCCGGTCATCCTGCTGGTCAACAAGACCGACCGCCCCGACGCACGGATCGACGAAGTCGTCCACGAGTCCATGGACCTGCTCCTGGGCCTGGCCTCCGACCTCGCCGACGAAGTTCCGGACCTGGACCTGGACAAGATCCTCGAAGTTCCCGTGGTTTACGCCGCAGCCAAGGTTGGCCGCGCTTCCCTTGAGCAGCCGGCTGACGGCACGGCTCCGGAGAACGAGGACCTTGAGCCGCTGTTCAAGACCATCATCGAGCACATCCCGGCACCGACCTACAACCCGAACGGTGTCCTCCAGGCGCACGTCACCAACCTGGATGCCTCCCCGTTCCTGGGCCGCCTGGCTCTGCTGCGCATCTACAACGGCACCCTGCGCAAGGGCCAGACCGTTGCCTGGGCGCGTGCCAACGGCGAACTGAAGAACGTCAAGATCACCGAACTGCTGGCCACCAAGGCCCTCGACCGCGTGCCGGCCGAGTCCGCAGGCCCGGGCGAGATTGTGGCCGTCGCCGGTATCGAGGACATCACCATCGGTGAGACCCTGACCGACGCCGAGAACCCGCAGCCGCTGCCGCTGATCACCGTGGACGATCCCGCGATCTCCATGACCATCGGTATCAACACCTCGCCGCTGGCCGGCAAGGTCAAGGGTGCCAAGGTCACCGCACGCCAGGTGAAGGACCGCCTCGACAAGGAACTGATCGGTAACGTCTCCATCAAGGTCCTCCCCACCGAGCGTCCCGACGCCTGGGAAGTCCAGGGCCGTGGCGAGCTGGCCCTTGCCATCCTCGTTGAGCAGATGCGCCGCGAAGGCTTCGAGCTGACGGTCGGCAAGCCCCAGGTGGTCACCAAGACCATCGACGGCAAGATCCACGAGCCGATGGAGCACATGACCATCGACGTGCCTGAAGAGTACCTCGGCGCCGTCACCCAGCTCATGGCAGCCCGCAAGGGCCGCATGACCAACATGGCCAACCACGGCACCGGCTGGTGCCGCATGGAGTTCATCGTGCCGGCCCGCGGCCTGATCGGTTTCCGCACCAAGTTCCTCACGGACACCCGCGGCGCCGGCATCGCTGCCTCCATCTCCGAGGGCTACGAGCCCTGGGCCGGCCCGATCGAGTACCGCACCAACGGTTCGATGATCGCCGACCGCGCCGGTGTTGTGACGCCCTTCGCCATGATCAACCTGCAGGAACGCGGCTCCTTCTTCGTGAAGCCCACGTCCGAGGTCTACGAGGGCATGATCGTTGGCGAGAACTCCCGCGCCGACGACATGGACGTCAACATCACCAAGGAAAAGAAGCTCACCAACATGCGTGCCGCTTCCTCCGACACCTTCGAGAACCTGACGCCCCCGCGCGACCTGACCCTCGAAGAGTCCCTCGAATTCGCCCGCGAAGACGAGTGCGTCGAGGTTACCCCGGAGTCCATCCGCATCCGCAAGGTCATCCTGGACACCAACGAGCGCGCCAAGGCCAACCGCGCCCGCGCCAAGGTCTGATCCGAGCACGTTCCGGTCATCACCCTCGTGAACAATAGAGCTGCCGGCATGGCAGGCGGCATCGCCGCCGCCGTGCCGGCAGCTCTTTTTGTAGCCGCTGCCGGTACGGCCCTGCACCGGCAGCAGCTGCTGCTTCCCGGCGTCGTCCTGCCCTGGGGTGCAGTGGCAGCGCTGGTGCTTCTCGGATCGGTCCAGCTGCTCCTCGGGGCGGCCTTCCGGTCAGTGATCCCGACGGCGGCCTGCGGCTTGCTGTGCTACGTGCTGGCGGGCCTGTGGTCGACGCTGGAGCCCGGCAAGCGACTGATCGCCGGGGACTTTCCCGGGTACACCTGGATCTACGGCATTGCCGGGGTAACAGTGCTGATGCTCGTCTGGTGCCGGCGCTACCGGGTGCTCAGGCCACCGGCCTGACGGCCGCGTGTGCCAGAGGCTAGGGTGCGGGCCGCGGGGCACGCCGTGCCGGCGCCGGCGGCACCGCTTTCGCTGCCACCACCAGGGCCAAAGGGATGACGACGTCGGTCCGCCGGGTGCGGACGGTGCATTCCACGGGGTTGATTCCCACCAGGTCCCCCAGGGCATCCGTCATGCCCTCCGGGATCCTGTAACGGACCACCACCCTGGTGCCCAGCGGCGCGCCTTCCAGGAACAGCCGGGGTGCAGGGATCTGGGAATTCACCACTCCATCCTAGGACCCCGCGCTAGTATGACGCGGGGGAATGTATGACGCGACGCTAGGTTCGCGGGAACAGCCTGATAGATAATAGGCTCAGAAGTCAGCAGTCCGGCGCTCAGGCCGGAAATGATCACCGGCCGAATGCCGGAAACCAACGTGGAGAGGCAAGGGACGTGACGTACGTAATCGCGCAGCCGTGTGTAGATGTCAAGGACAAGGCATGTATTGAAGAATGCCCCGTCGATTGCATCTACGAGGGTGAGCGGTCCCTCTACATCCACCCCGACGAATGCGTCGACTGCGGTGCCTGCGAACCCGTCTGCCCCGTTGAGGCCATTTACTACGAGGATGACACCCCGGAGGAGTGGGCCGACTACTACAAGGCCAATGTTGAGTTCTTTGACGACCTCGGCTCGCCCGGCGGCGCTGCGAAGGTCGGCAACACCCACACGGACCACCCGATGATTGCTGCCCTGCCGCCGCAGAACCAGGATCACTGAGGCGCCTGGCGTGACATCCGCAGTACGCAGCTTCGGCCTCAGCCTGCCCGATTACCCGTGGGAGGCCATGGCACCCTACCTTGCCAAGGCTGCGGAGCACCCCGGAGGGGCGGTCAATCTTTCCATCGGCACACCGGTGGACCCCACGCCCGTCCTGATCCAGGAAGCGCTCCAGGGCGCCGCCGACGCCCCCGGGTACCCTACGGTGCACGGGACGCCGGCGCTCCGCACAGCCATTGCAGACTGGTTCGCCCGGCGCCGCGGCGTTCCCGGGCTGGATCCCCGAGATGTCATGCCCACCGTCGGGTCCAAGGAGCTGGTGGCATGGCTGCCGTTCCTGTTGGGACTGAAGCCGGGCGACGTCGTCGTCCGTCCCACGGTTGCGTACCCCACCTACGACATCGGGGCGACTTTCGCCGGCGCCGAACAGATCGCCGCTGACGACCTCGATGACCTGGATGACGAGACCCGGCAGCGCGTCCGGCTCGTCTGGGTGAATTCGCCGGCCAACCCCACCGGAAGCGTCCGTGACGTGGCGTCCTTGAAGCGGATCGTCGACCAGGCCCGCGGGCTTGGCGCCGTGGTGGCTTCGGACGAATGCTACGCGGAGCTTGGCTGGGGGGAGTGGGACGTCCAGCGCGGCGGCAGCCCCGTGCCCAGTGTTCTGGACCCGCGCGTTGCCGGCGGCTCCCACGACGGCCTGCTGGCGGTTTACTCGCTGAGCAAACAGTCGAACGTGGCGGGATACCGTGCGGCGTTCGTGGCCGGGGACCCGGTGATCATGGCCAACCTGGTCAACAGCCGCAAGCACGCCGGCATGATCGTGCCGTACCCGGTGCAGGAAGCCATGCGGGTGGCACTGGGCGACGACGCCCATGTCCAGGCCCAAAAGGACCTTTACCGCAGCCGGCGGGAGCGGCTGGTGCCGGCGCTCGAGGCGTTCGGGCTGACCATCCACGAATCGCAGGCGGGACTCTACCTCTGGTGCAGCGCCGGCGAAGCCACCTGGGACACCGTGGGCAGGCTGGCCGAGCTGGGGATCGTGGTGGGACCCGGTGTGTTCTACGGCGATGCCGGCAACGGGTTCATCCGCGTTGCGCTGACGGCCGCGGATGAGCGGATCGACGCGGCTGTAGCCCGGCTAAGCACCGGCGCCTAGCCGCCACGAACCCGCCACGGGTCCGTAACAATGATGTGACACGCAACACAACGGGGGCCTTTTTGGGGCATTTCGGCACTATCGGATTAGTGTCACCTTGCCTTGGAGCGGTACTTTTTAACTGACTATCAATGGTGGCTTTCTACAAGAAGGCAGCCCGACCGTTGGAAACCCTGCCACGCAGGCTCCTCGGGCGGCTCCACCGGATGTTGGATCAAGCTTTCTACAGAGAGGCCCTGACGCCTCATGAGGAGACTCCATGACTGAGACCACCAGCGCAACCCTGCGCCATGCGGGCGGCGAACTCGAACTCCCGCGCATCAAGGTTGTAGAAGGAAACGAAGGCTATGACGTTTCCAAACTGCTGAAGCAGACAGGCGCCGTTGCCTTTGACCCGGGATTCATGAACACCGCGGCCACCACTTCGGCGATCACCTACATCGACGGCGACGCCGGCATCCTGCGCTACCGCGGTTACCCGATCGAGCAGCTCGCCCAGCACTCGAGCTTCCTTGAAGTTTCCTACCTGCTCATCTACGGCAACCTGCCGAACGCCACCGAGCTGGAAGCTTTTGACCAGCGGATCCGCCACCACACCCTGCTGCACGAAGAGCTCAAGGGCTTCTTCAGCGGCTTCCCGCGGGACGCCCACCCGATGCCCGTGCTGTCCTCGGCTGTGTCCGCGCTCTCCACGTTCTACCAGGACTCGCTGGACCCGTTCAATGCCGAGCAGGTGGAGGTCTCCACGTACCGGCTCCTGGCCAAGATGCCGGTCATCGCCGCCTACGCCCTGAAGAAGAGCATCGGCCAGCCGATGCTCTACCCGGACAACTCCCACAACCTCGTGGAGAACTTCCTGCGCCTGAGCTTCGGCCTTCCGGCCGAGCAGTACGAGGTGGACCCGATTGTCGCCAAGGCGCTGGACCTGCTCCTCATCCTGCACGCCGACCACGAGCAGAACTGCTCCACCTCCACGGTCCGGCTGGTGGGCTCGTCCAACGCCAACCTTTTCGCCTCCGTTTCGGCAGGCATCAACGCCCTCTTCGGCCCCGCCCACGGCGGCGCCAACGAGGCCGTCCTGAAGATGCTCCGCCAGATCCAGGCCGACGGCACCAAGCCCGAGGACTACATGGAGAAGGTCAAGAACAAGGAAGACGGCGTCCGCCTCATGGGCTTCGGACACCGCGTTTACAAGAACTACGATCCGCGGGCCAGGATCGTCAAGGACACGGCACACGAGATCCTCACCAAGCTCGGCGGCAACGACGAACTCCTGGAGATCGCCCTGCGCCTCGAAGAGAAGGCGCTGAATGATGACTACTTCATCCAGCGCAAGCTCTACCCGAACGTGGACTTCTACACCGGCCTGATCTACAAGGCCATGGGCTTCCCGGAGAAGATGTTCACCGTGCTGTTCGCCATCGGCCGCCTGCCGGGCTGGATTGCCCAGTGGCGCGAAATGATCAGCGACCCCAACACCAAGATCGGGCGTCCGCGCCAGCTCTACACAGGTGAGCCGGAGCGCAACTACCCGGCCAGCTAGCCGTTAGATACAGCCAGCGGATAGACAAAGAACGACGCCGGCTACGCACCCCAGGTGCGTAGCCGGCGTCGTTTTCCGGTTTAGGAGTTGTAGCCCAGCGGGTTGTTCTTCTGCCAGCGCCAGTGGTCCTCGCACATCTGGTCAACGGTCTTGGTGGTGGACCAGCTCAGGTCGGCCAGCGCGGAGGTGGCATCGGCCCAGAAAGCGGGGAGATCGCCCGCCCGGCGGCCGGTGATCTCGTAGGGAAGTGCGTGGCCCACGGCCTTTTCGAAAGAACGCAGTACCTCCAGCACCGAGGATCCCTTGCCGGAGCCGAGGTTCCAGCGGAACACGCCCGTGCGCTCGGCCACGTGGTTCAGCGCCGCAACGTGGCCTTCGGCCAGGTCCACGACGTGGATGTAGTCCCGCAGGCAGGTGCCGTCAGGGGTGTCGTAGTCGCCGCCGAACACCATCAGCTTTTCGCGGCGGCCCACCGCGACCTGGGCGATAAACGGCACCAGGTTGTTGGGGATCCCCTGGGGGTCTTCGCCGATCCGCCCGGACGGGTGTGCGCCCACCGGGTTGAAGTAGCGCAGGAGCGCGATGTGCCACCGGTTGTCCGCGGCGCCGAGGTCCGACAGGATGTCCTCGATCTGTTCCTTGGTCCGGCCGTACGGGTTGTTGGCGCCGATCTCCATCTTTTCAACGTACGGAATGGGGTTGTGCTCGCCGTACACCGTGGCTGAGGAGCTGAATACGAGGGAGCGGACGTCGTGCCGGTCCATCACCCGGATCAGGTTCAGCGTGCCCACCAGGTTGTTGTAGTAATACTTCAGCGGCTCCCGGACGGATTCGCCCACGGCCTTGAGCCCGGCGAAGTGGATCACCGCGTCGATCCGGTCCTGGGCGAAGACGGCATCGACTGCCGCCTCGTCCACGAGGTCCACGTTGTGGAAGACCGCTTCCTTGCCGCTGAGCTCGGCCACGCGGCGCAGCGACTCCTCGCTTGAATTGACGAGGTTGTCGATGACCACCACCTCATGGCCGGCTTCCTGCAGGGACAGAACTGTGTGCGACCCGATGTAGCCGGTGCCGCCCGTAACCAGAATTCTCATGGGCTCAACGCTATCCCACTTCGCCGGGCATCCGCCCGTGTTGCCCACAACTTGGCGGCACAACTGTGCTAAATAATAGGGGTGCCCAAAATCGTTGATGCCGCAGCCCGGCGACAGGAAGTTGTCGAAGCAGTCTTCAGGATCATCGCCATGGACGGGCTGGAACGTGCCTCACTGCGCGAAGTGGCCGACGAAGCCGGGCTGGCGGTGGGTTCCGTCCGCCATTACTTCTCCAGCAGCGAAGAGCTTCTGGCCCATTCCTTCGGGGTTGCGGTGGACCGGATCACCGGCAGGCTGGAGGCGGCCCGTGAGCACCTCAACCGGCAGGTCCCCGGCACGGCTGAGCACCGGGAAGGCGTGTTAACCCTGCTGGGCCAGTTCCTTCCCCTGGATGAGGAACGGGCGGTGGACGCATGCGTCTGGATGGCGTTCAAGAACGCAGCCCGGATCAGGCCCTTCCTGGCCGCCGAGGCCGACCGCAGCCACCGGGCCGTGGCCGCCGTCATCGGCTGGCTGATCATGGAACTGCGGGCCCCCGGGGAGTCAGTGGACGGCGACGGGCACCAGGGCCTGGTCACCGAAGCGGAGCGGCTGCTGGCCACCTTGGACGGCCTGACAATGCATGCCCTGCTGCAGCCGGAATGGATGACTGCCGAAATGTGCAGGGACGTTCTGTCGTCCCACCTGCACAGCCTGGGACAGTCTGAAACCACCCATTAACGTCAGTAGTCAACAGGATTAGACTGGGACAGTAAACAAGCCAAGGGAGGCCATTCGGATGCACCAAACAGGCGGTCCTGGCTGGCGAATCACCATGGACACATCAGGTCCCATGCTCATCGCACTTTACGTTCGCGACGCCGCCGGCCTCGACAGTGCCGGGCGTCCGGCACTGTGTCACATGGCACCCAAGATCCGTCCGGTGGACCACACCAACCTCACGTCCGAAGTAGGCGGGATCAGCGCCCTGAAGACTGAATGGGAGGCCTGGTGGGAGCAGCTGCTCAAGGCGCATCCGCAAATGACCCCCGAGGTGACGCCCCCCGACTTTGAGGCCTTCGGCAACTCCCCGGCCCTCCAGCGCGTGCTGCAGGCGCACTTCGGCTCGGCGCTGACGTGGGCGCGGGAACGCCGCGCCGAGTATGCGGAGCTGGAAGCCGAACGGGAGGCCAGCGGCGCCCCGCAGCTCCTGGGCGACATGGTGGAGGACCGGCTGCTGGAGGTGGGCCGCGGTTCGAGGGACTTTACCTTGACCATCGTCGAACTTCCGCTGACGGAACCCCGGGCCTGGTACCTGGAGCCGGACAAGATCATCATGAGCAAGGAACTGCTGTCCCAGCCCGAGGTGTTCCGAAGCTACGTCCAGCCCGTCGTGGAACTGCTCGTCTGAGGCACTAACGTCACGGAGTTCCGGCAGCGTCAGGAAGTCCCGGCGGCCACCGTGATCGTGACCTGGCCGGAGGGGGCGTCCGAGGGCTGCCAGCCGTTCCTGGACGCCCGGTCCCAGCTGCTGCCCTCGACGCCGACCTCCGTCACGGACAGGGATTTCGCGTTGGCCACGGCCCACTGCGCCACGGCCCAGGCCTGGCTGCCGCTCGCCTCCAGCACGACAGTGCTGCCGTCGGCCGTTGCCGGTACGTTCCCGAACGCCGCTGTCAGTTCGTCGACGACCGCCTGGACGTCACCGGCCTGTTCAGGCGTCTTGAGGGTGCAGTCCAGTGCTGCGGCAGACTGGCCGGTCAGGGCGGACGCGAAGACCCGGCCCATGTCCTCGTGTTCGGCGTAGGCCTGCGGGTACGCAGAACGCTGGACCTGCTGTGCGGCGGCGGTGATTTCCAGCGATTCGTACTCCGGGATCTTCACCAGGGCGTCGTAGAACGCCCCGCTCGCATAATACGGGTCCATCACCTGTTCCTCGGTGCCCCAGCCCTGCGAGGGACGCTGCTGGAACAGTCCGCGGGAGTCCGGCCCGGCATGGTCGCCGTGCCCGATGTTGCGCAGCTTGGATTCCTGCATGGCAGTGGCCAGGGCGATGCTCGCCGCCCGCGGGGGCAGCCCGCGGCGCACGGCGACCGCTGTTATCAGGGCCGCATTGGCCGCCTGGTCGGTGGCCAGGTCGGCTTTGCGGGACCCGACGGCGGCGGTGCACTTTTCGGCAATCAGCGTTTCCGAGCGTTGGATAAAGGCCACGGCCGTGTAAACGCCGCCGGCAATAAGTGCCAGAGCCAGCCCCAGCACTAGCAGGCGGCGCAGGCCACGTCTCCGTGACACGAAGTTACTCCCTCACGCCCTGGACGGGCCGGTTGACTTCTGCAGGCGGACGGAATCAGTTGGCGTGGAGTGCCTCGTTGAGTTCCACGGTCTGCCCCTTGCGGGGGAGTACCTCCACCGCACCGGTCGAGGAATTCCGGCGGAACAGCAGGTTGGGCACGCCGGAGAGCTCAACGGCCTTCACCACGCGGGTGGTGTCCTCGCCGTCGGCGTCCTTCGGACCGATCACGCGGACGCGCGTGCCGGCCGTGACATACAGGCCGGCTTCCACCACGGAGTCGTCGCCGATGCTGATTCCGACGCCGGAGTTGGCACCCAGCAGCACGCGCTGGCCGAGGGAGATCTTTTCCTTTCCGCCGCCGGAGAGGGTGCCCATGATGGACGCGCCGCCGCCGACGTCGGTGCCGTCGCCGGTGACGACGCCTGCGGAGATGCGGCCTTCCACCATGGAGGTGCCCAGGGTGCCGGCGTTGAAGTTCACGAAGCCCTCGTGCATGACCGTGGTGCCTTCGGCCAGGTGGGCGCCAAGGCGGACGCGGTCGGCGTCGGCGATCCGGACCCCTGCGGGCACCACGTAGTCCACCATGCGCGGGAACTTGTCCACGCCGTAAACCGTCACGGCGCCGCGCTTGCGCAGCTTGGCCCGGGTCAGCTCGAAGCCGTCTACGGCAGCCGGGCCGAAGTTCGTCCAGACGACATTGGGGAGCTTGCCGAAGATGCCGTCCAGGTTGATGGTGTTGGGCTGGACCAGCCGGTGCGAAAGCAGGTGCAGGCGGAGGTAGGCGTCCGCAGTGTCGGCGGGGGCTTCGTCAAGGTGCACCTGGACGAAAACGACCTGCTGCTCGGTGCCGCGGTCGGTGTCAGTGCCGGCTGCGGCGATCTCGGCAAGCACGGGATCCGCGCTCTCCACATTCCGAAGGGTGTCCGCTGCGGTTCCGAGGGACGGCGCCGGGAACCAGACGTCCAGCACAGTGGCCTCGCCGTTGCGGGTGGAAATGGTGGCCACACCGTAGCCGTAGGCGGAGCGGCCGTCGGCGGACGCGGAATTGTCAGCGGGCACGGCGGAAGCAGCAGCGGTTTCAGTCATGCCACCAGTCTATCGAGAGGGAGGCTCAGGTCTCGAACTAGACTGTCATCGTGACTGCTCAAACTGCCTCTGTCCGCCTGGATCTCCGCCAGGACGTCGCCCTCCTCACCGCTGCGCTCATCGACATCAACAGCGTTTCGGCCAACGAGAAGGAGCTGGCCGACGCCGTCGAACATGCCCTGCGGAAGATTCCGCAGCTTACCGTGGTCCGGGACGGCGACTCCATCATTGCCCGGACCGCCCTTGGCCGCCCTGAACGGGTCATCCTGGCCGGGCACCTGGATACGGTGCCCCTCCCCACCACCGAGGGGGCCCTCGGCACTGTTCCCTCGTTCTGGCCGTCCGGCGCACCCGGGGAAGGGCTGCTGTACGGCCGCGGCACCACGGACATGAAGGGCGGCGTCGCGGTGCAGCTGGCGCTGGCGGCCACAATGTTCGACGGCGGCGCGGAACCGGGCAAGGACGTCACCTTCGTGTTCTACGACCACGAGGAAGTGGAAGCGGTGAAGAGCGGCCTCGGGCGGCTGGTCCGCAACCACGGCGGCCTCCTGGACGGCGACTTTGCCATCCTGCTCGAGCCGACTCACGGAACGGTGGAAGGCGGGTGCAACGGCACCATGCGGTTCGAAGCAACCACCATCGGTGAAGCAGCACACTCCGCCCGGGCCTGGATGGGAAGCAACGCCATCCATGCCGCCGCCCCCATCCTCGCCAGGCTGGCCGCCTACGAACCGGCCACCATCAACGTGGACGGCCTGGACTACCGGGAAAGCCTCAACGCGGTGAAAATCAACGGAGGCACCGCCGGCAACGTCATCCCTGACCGCTGCGTGGTGGAAATCAACTACCGCTTCGCTCCGGACAAGACTCCGGACCAGGCCGAAGCCCACGTCCGCGAACTCCTCGACGGGTTCGACGTCGTCAAGACGGACAGCGCGGCCGGCGCGCGGCCGGGGCTGAACCATCCGGCGGCCGCATCCTTCGTGGCCGCCGTCGGTGCCGAGCCCAAGCCGAAGTACGGCTGGACCGACGTCGCACGCTTCAGCGAACTGGGTATTCCCGCGGTCAACTTCGGCCCGGGCGACCCCCTGCTGGCGCACAAGGACAATGAGCACGTTGACGCCGACGCGGTCCGCGAATGCCTGAGGGCGCTCCGGACGTGGCTGGCCAACTAATCAGGACCAAGTCCCGGCAAGCAGGAAGGCCCTGATCTGTTGATCAGGGCCTTCCTGGTACTCGCCTTCGTTACTGCTATTTCACTTCGGCTTCAATCGGCTCAGGTTCCGCTTTGGCCACGCCGCCGGCGGCCTTCTTGGAACCGCGGCGTTCAATCCACACTGCGATCCGCGAAACGCAGATGTTGATTGCAATGTAGATCGCAGCGGCCACGAAGAAGACCGGGAACAGGAACTGCGTCCCCAGGAAGTCGGCCATGACCTGCACGGCCCGGAGCAGCTCACCGTACGCGACGATGTAACCCAGGGACGTATCCTTCAGCAGCACCACCAGCTGGGCCACGAGCGAAGGCATCATCCGGCGGACGGCCTGCGGCAGCTCAATGATCATGCGGGACTGGAAACTTGTCAGGCCAATGGTCAGGCCCGCTTCGCGCTGTCCCTTGGGCAGGGACTGGATGCCGGCGCGGATGATCTCCGCGAAGACGGCCGCGTTGTAAAGGACCAGGCCGGCCACCACTGCGATGAACTGGTTGGTGCCAAAGACCAGCAGGACAAAGAACATCATCAGGACGACGGGCATGCCGCGCAGGAATTCCAGCACGATCCGGGTGGGAATCCGGATCGCGGCGAGGTCGGAAATCCGAAGCAGGCACAGCAACAGCCCCAGGGGAAACGCGATGACGGCGGCAACGGCGGCAGCACTGAGGGTGGCACCGATGCCGTTGCCGAGCAGCGTCCAGACGTCCGCGCGGGTGAAGATGGCCCAGCGGCGTCCCTCGAAGATGCCCTGCTGCGCCAGGGTACTGACGATCCACGCCAACAGGCCAAGGATCAGCAGGGACCCGACTACGGAACCGATCAGTGAGACCCGGCGGGCTTTCGGCCCCGGGACGTCGTATAGAACTGAGCTCATCGGGCGATCGCCACCTTTCGTTCGACGGTGCTCGCCAGGATGCCCAGCGGAACAGTGATCAGCAGGTAGAAGAACGCCACTCCGAGGAGAACGGCCAGGACCTGGTCGCCATTGGAATTGGCGAGCTGGCGGCCGTAACCGAACAGCTCCAGGACGAAGAAGGCGCCGGCAACGGAGGAGTTTTTCACGAGCGCGATCAGGATGTTGATCAACGGCGGGATCACCGTCCGCAGTGCCTGCGGGAGAATGATCAGGGAAAGCACCTGGCCGAATTTCATGCCGATACTGCGTGCTGCCTCGGCCTGGCCGACGGGAACGCTGTTGACGCCGGAGCGCACGGCTTCGGCGATGAAGGCCGCAGTGTAGGCACTCAGGGCAATGATGGCCGCCACCTCAAACTGCTCGAATTTCACCCCGAGCCGGGGCAGGACGATTGCGGCAAAGAAGAAAGCAATGGTCAGGGGGGTGTTCCGCAGGATCTCCACGTAGGTCATGCTGAAGCCGCGGAGGGCGGCAACAGGGGAGACCCGGGCTGCGGCCAGCACGGTCCCCAGCAGGAGGGCGATGACTCCGGACACGGCGGACAGGAACAGGGTTCGGAGAAAGCCTTCCCAGTAGAGTGGCAGGTTTTCGATGATGACGTCCATAACATCCTTTGGCTGTGTGTCGCGGACGGGAGCGAAGATGGGAGGGCGGTTGCCGGAGGCGCGTTAAGCGGACTCCGGCAACCGCCGGCGTTACTTAGTAACGGTTGATGGCCGGGAGCTCCGGAGCCGTCTTGATGACGGAGCCGGCGGTGGCTTCCCATGCCTTCTTGTAGGAGCCGTCCTTGCCGAATTCCTCCAGCTGGTCGTTGATCCAGTTGCGGAAGACGGTGTCGTCCTTCTTCAGGCCGATGCCGTAGGGCTCCTTGGTGAAGGTTTCGTCCGAGGCCAGCTTGAAGGCTTCAGGTTCCTTGTCCACGAAGCCGGCAAGGATCACGTTGTCGGTGGTGATGGCCTCCACCTGCTTGTTGCGCAGCGGTTCGAGGCAGGCGGAGTATGTGGCCGCGGGAACGAGTTCTGCTCCGTACTTCTCCACGATGGTGCCGGCAGGGGTGGAACCGGTCACGGAACAGACCTTCTTGCCCTTGACGTCCTCCGGCTTCTTGATGGTGTCATTGTCCTTGTTGACCATGAGCGCCTGGCCGGCCTCGTAGTACGGCCCGGCAAAGCTAACGACCTGCTTGCGCTTGTCGTTGATGGTGTACGTGGCGATGACCAGATCCACCTTGCCCTGTTCGATGAAGGGCTCGCGGTTGGCTGAGACGGTCTCCGACCATTCGATCTTGTCCGCAGCAATGCCCAGCTTGGCGGCAATCAGCTTGCCCATCTCGACGTCGAAACCGATGGGCTTGCCGTCCAGTCCGACCTGGCCGAACAGCGGCTGGTCAAACTTTGTGCCGATCTTGATGGTGCCGGCCTTGGAGAGCTTCTCCATGGTGCTGCCTGCTGCAAAGGTGGGCTTCTCGGCCACTGACGGATTGCTGGTGGTTCCGCCCCCGCCGCCGCAGGCGCTCAGTGTCAGGGCGAGGGCTGCTGATGCTGCAACCACAAAGGACTTTCGTCGGGTCAAAAATGCCTTCATGACATTACCTTTCATTGGCGGCCACTGTGGTGGCCTGGGTGCGAACTGAGTAGGTGCGGTCTCGGGGAATCAGTGAGTGAGGAGCTTGGAGAGGAAGTCCTTGGCGCGGTTGCTCTGCGGGTTCGTGAAGAACTCCTCAGGCGTCGCGTCCTCGACGATCTGGCCGTCGGCCATGAACACCACGCGGTCGGCGGCCTTGCGGGCAAAGCCCATCTCGTGGGTGACCACGATCATGGTCATGCCTTCCTTGGCCAGCTGGATCATGACGTCAAGGACTTCATTGATCATTTCCGGGTCAAGCGCGGACGTGGGCTCATCGAAGAGCATGACTTTCGGCTTCATGGCAAGGGCCCGGGCAATCGCCACGCGCTGCTGCTGGCCGCCGGAAAGCTGCGCCGGGAGCTTGGGTGCCTGGTGTCCCACACCGACACGCTCCAGGAGCGCCATGGCGTCCTTGTCCGCCTGCGCCTTGGGCACACCTTTGACCTTGATGGGCCCCAGGGTGACGTTTTCCAGGATGGTTTTGTGAGCGAAGAGGTTAAAGGACTGGAACACCATGCCGACGTCGGCACGCAGTTTGGCGAGTTCCTTGCCTTCCTCCGGGAGCTCCTTGCCGTCGATGGCAATCTTGCCGTCGTCGATGGTCTCCAGGCGGTTGATGGCCCGGCAGAGTGTGGACTTACCGGAACCGGAGGGTCCGATGACCACAACAACTTCGCCCTTGCGGACGTTCAGGTTGATGTCCTTCAGTACGTGCAGCTGGCCGTAGTGCTTATTCACGGCTTTCAGGGAGACGAGAGCTTCGCCGGGCACTTGAGTAGTCATAAGAGAGAATCTAGCGAACATTAGCGGGATATGACGGCAATCACTCCAACTTCCTGCAGATCGTGATTCAAGAGATACCTGCAGGTCAGCGCCCCGGTTGCCCTCTGCAACTGGATCGGACGCGCCGGACAGTCGGGCTTGGAGAACCGCGCTAGCCTTGGTGGATGAGTACCGATCCGCACCCTTCGCCAACTCCAGTACCTCCCATTGCCACCCGTCACAAGGGTCCGCTGGAGCTGCGTCGAAAGCAGGCGGCAGTGGAGATGTCGGACCAGCACCTGCTGGACACGAAGGGGCCCGGCCAGTTCGTCCACACTGACCCGTGGCGGGTGCTCAGAATCCAGAGTGAGTTCGTGGAAGGCTTCGGTGCACTGGCGGACCTCGGGCCCGCCGTCAGCGTGTTCGGCTCCGCACGCACCAAGCCGGGCTCCGTCTACTACGAACTGGGCGTTGAAGTGGGCCGCAAACTGGCCGAAGCCGGCGTGGCCGTAATTACCGGCGGCGGGCCGGGTTCCATGGAGGCGGCCAACAAAGGCGCCGTCCAAGGCAACGGCGTCTCCGTGGGTCTCGGCATCGAGCTTCCCTTCGAACAGGGCCTCAACCAGTGGGTGGACCTCGGGATCAACTTCCGCTACTTCTTCGCCCGGAAAACCATGTTCGTGAAATACGCCCAGGGATTCATTGTGCTCCCCGGCGGCCTGGGCACCCTGGACGAGCTCTTCGAAGCCATGGTCCTGGTGCAGACCAAGAAGGTCACGTCCTTCCCCATCGTCCTGCTGGGCACCGCTTTCTGGGGGCCCATGCTCGACTGGATCAGGGGCACCCTGGTGGAAGACGGGATGATCTCCGAGAAGGACCTCGGCCTCATCCAGGTTGCCGATGAGCCGGCGCACGCGGTGGACCTCGTCATCCACGGTGCCATCCGTCCGTCGCCGGAAACCAGTGCAGCCAACGGCACTGGCGGGCCGAACGGTAACCAGCGGCCGGAATAGCGGCCGGGCCGGCGTCTGGCACGATGGATCCTGTGAGTTTCTTCCTGATATTCCTCGCCATCGCACTGATCGGCGCCGCGCTCTTCTTCGGAGCAGATTTTACGTCCGGCATCTTCCGGCGCCGGCATTCCGGAGGCCCTGCGCTGCTGGACGGATTCGACGAGCCGGTGGCCTCGCTGCCGCCGGTGCTGCTCCCTGCCGACGCTGCACCGGCCGACGTCGACCGGATCCGGTTTGCTTTGGGCCTGCGGGGCTACCGCATGGACCAGGTCGATCAGGTGCTGGATGAACTCCGTGACCAGCTGGCCGCGAAGGACCGTGAAATTGAGCGGTTGCGGGCGGAACTTCGCGCGCCGGCGCAGCCGGGGGAGAGCGGGCCTTGAGCAGAGCGGGCACTTCCAGCGGCCGCGTGGGGCAGGACCGAAACCCGGGACTGAACGGCCTGGTGCGAACCAAAGTTGCGTCCGCTGCCGCCCGCGCCAGCACCTGGCCGTGGTGGGCGCAGGTGGCAGGCGTCTACGTTGCGGCGCGGGCCGTCAGTGCCTGCATCTTCATGGCGGCCGCCCTGCATCAGGGCGCCAACCCGTGGTTACCCGCGAAACCCGACTACTGGAACTTCATTAATATCTGGGATGCCCGCTGGTACGGCGAGGTGCTCCGGAGCGGATATCCAAGCCAGCTGCCCGTGGACGAAAGCGGAAACGTCCAGGAGAACGCCTGGGCCTTCTATGGGCTGTTTCCGATGCTGGGGCGGGCGTTGTCGGCCATGACCGGGATGGACCCCGCACTGGCCCTCACGTTCATTGCAATGGCTTCCGGGCTGGGGGCCGCCCTGGCGGTGTACTGCCTTTTCCGGCAGAAAGCCGGCCACCGCACGGCCATGTGGGCCGTGGTCTTTTTTTCCACCTTCCCCGTCGCTGCCGTGCTCCAGGTTCCGTATGCCGAATCGCTGAACCTCCTGCTGCTGGCGTCGGCACTGCTCCTGGTGATGCAACGGCGGTATCTGTGGGCAATGCCGGTGGTGGTCCTCATGTGTCTGTCCAGGCCAACGGGGGTTCCGTTCGCGGCGATGGTGTGCGGGCTGCTCGCATACCGGCTGTGGCTGCGGAACCGTCCTGCCGCCCCGGGCAGCCAGGCGGCACGGCACAGTGCCCGGGACCTCGTTGCGTTGGCGGCCCTGGCCGCAGTCAGCGGGATAAGCGCCCTGATCTGGCCCGCCGTCGCCTGGGCAGTGACCGGCGATCCCGCTGCCTATACCAAAACGGAGACCGTCTGGCGCGGCCACGACCTTGTGCCGTTCAAGCCCTGGTTCGACACGGGCATCCAGCTTTTTGGCCCGGTGCTGGGGGTGCTGGCTCCCTTTGTCTTTGTTGCCGTCTTCGGGCTTGCCATGACGTCCCCGCCCGTGGTGGCGCTGGGGGCTGAGCTGCGGCTCTGGTGCGTCTGCTACATGGGCTACCTGCTCGTGTTCCTGCACCCGCAGACCAGCACCTTCCGCATGCTGCTGCCGCTGTTTCCGCTGGCCCTGGGCGCAGCACTGCTATCCCGATCCCGGGCCTACCGGGGGACGGTGGTCACCATGTTCGTGCTGCTCCAGATTGTCTGGATCGTCTGGCTGTGGGCCTGGGCCGAACTGCCAGGCGGGGGAGACTATCCGCCGTGAGGCGGCCGTCAGCGGGCATTGGGCCGGGCACGGGTGCTATGACGCACGGCACAGCCGGCCGCAATTTTCCAAGCGATGAAGAAAATCCATCAATTAGCTACAGGCGGGTAATTACAGGATAATAGGGGTTAAGCATGAACAAATTGCATTCAGCACTGTTCAGCCATGGCGGTAGCTGGTAGGCCGCCATGGGGGCTTGATTGACGACGCGGCCACAGCCCGCCCGGGCTGGTAGGTCCTGGGACTATTGGAGGGGATTTTCCTCATGGCGGCTATGAAACCACGCACCGGCGACGGCCCTATGGAAGTAACCAAAGAGGGCCGCAGCTTGATTATGCGTGTGCCGCTCGAAGGCGGGGGGCGGCTTGTGGTCGAACTCAACGCGGCGGAGGCGGCAAACCTTAAGGAATGCCTCGTCGGCGTTACCGAATAGATTTGCTGGGGCGGGGTCCGCGGCCGTAAGGCTGCGGGCCCCGCCTTATTTTTTAACCGCTACCAGCAGTCCGTCGCCGGTGGGCAGCATTGCCGAAGCCAGGCGGTCGTCGTCGCGGATGGACTTGCCCACCTGGCGCAGCACCGCCGTGGTGGAATCGCGGGCAGCCGGGTTGGCCACCCGGTCCTTGTCCAGGGCGTCGTTGATGATCAGCAGCCCGCCGCGCTTCAGCAGCCGGATGGCTTGCTCGACGTACCCGGGGATGCCCGGCTTGTCCGCATCGACGAACACCAGGTCGTAGGCGCTGTCGGTCAGCCGGGGCAGGACGTCGCCGGCGCGGCCGGAAATTGTGCGGGTGCGGTTGGCAGGGCTTCCTGCTTCCTGGAATGCCTCCCGCGCCGCCCTGAGGTGTTCAACATCCACATCAATGGTGGTCAGCACCGCCTGGGGGCCGAGTCCGCGAAGCAGGCATACACCGGAGACGCCCGCCCCGGTTCCGATTTCCACTGCTGTCTGCGCCTTGGAGGCTGCCGCCAATACGGTGAGAACCGCTCCCACGCCCGGTCCCACCGGAGTCACGCCCAGCTCAAAGGAACGCTCCCGAGCATGCAGCAGTACTTCGTCCTCGGCAGGCAGATCTTCTGCATAGGACCAGCTCGTGGACTTATCGGCGCTCATGAGGATTCGCTTTCTGGGCGGCAGGGGATTGTTCCTATCAGCGTACTGTGTCAGGCGGTGCCGGGCCCGGAGGTGGCGGTGCGGCAGGCTGTGGCTTTCCGCCGATGTGACGGGAACCACCCTTTTCGGGCCGGCCGGTGGCGCGGGTGGTTCCGCCCAAGGCTGAAGCCCTGCAATAGTCAGGAAATTCCCAGCCAACTTTGAAATGATGGAAATCCGCTCATCCAGGAGGTGATCGGCGCCGAAGCACTGGTGTCAGCACCATCCAGGCGTTAGTTCCATCCACGAGGGGAGTGGACGATGTCAGCATCAGTTGTGGCACCTGTCCCGGCAATTGAAGATTCAGTGGCCCGGCCGGACGCCGAATGGGTCAGGCCAACCTGGGAGGAAGTGGTCACGAACCACTCCGCCAAGGTCTACCGCCTTGCCTACCGTTTGACCGGCAATAAGTACGACGCCGAGGACCTCACCCAGGAGGTGTTCGTCCGGGTGTTCCGGTCGCTGGAGAACTTCAAGCCCGGCACGCTCGACGGCTGGCTGCACCGCATCACCACGAACCTCTTCCTTGACCAGGCGCGGCGCAAGAGCCGCATCCGCTTCGACGCCCTCGCTGATGACGCCGAATCGCGGCTGCCAGGCCGCGAGCCCGGTCCGGAACAGAGCTTCGAATTCAACAACCTGGACCTCGACGTGCAGGCCGCCCTTGAAGAACTGCCGCCGGACTTCCGGGCCGCCGTCGTGCTTTGTGACCTTGAGGGCCTGTCCTACGACGAGGTGGCCGAGGCGCTGGGAGTCAAGCTCGGAACCGTGCGGTCCCGTATCCACCGCGGCCGGACCATGCTCCGCGAAAAGCTGGCCCACCGTGATCCCCGCACCCGCCAGTCCCTCAAGCCGCGGCTCAAGCTGCCGCGCATCGCCGGCATCCTCTGATCGGCTCCATGGGTCAGCTGAGAAAACTGCTGCGTGGCCTTGGAGGCAACTGTACGCGCGGACTCCTGCCGCGAGGTAAGCGCGGCCGCAGCTCAAAGCACATAGAATCCTGCCCGGAATGTACGTCGATCCAGTGGCGTGAGCGCCAGTATCTTGAGCGCCTGCGCAGCGCGTCCATCCCGGCCGCGAGCGAGGACTTCACAGCCAGGCTGTTGGCCAGGACGCAGCAGCTTGCGTCCGTGCCGGCCGGTTCAGCCGCCGGCCATGCCGGGCACCGACGTTCGCCCGCGGGGTTCCCGGCGCTCCGCGCGCTGGGCATCGCAGCGGGCGGGGCCCTGGCCGCGGCCGGGGTGGTCACCGGCGCTGCGTACTTCCTGGCCGGTGACCCCCGCCCCGTCGCCGACGGCACCCCTGCCACGTGGTCCCAGCAGCACGAGGCAGCTTTCGGACTTCAACCGCCGGCCGGCAGCGCGTCCCCCGGGTCCGACGGCATGCTGACGTCCACAGACCTTGAGGGACTCCGCACGCAGGGGTGGTCGTGCCCGGAGCTTCGCGACATGGGGTTCCACGTGCTTTGGGCGCGGCACGAAACCGTCGCGGGACAGGCAGTCCTGGAAATGCGGCTCACTGACGGCACGCACTTTGCCACCGTCCTCGAACAGCACTCGCAGCCAGTGCCCGCTGACGGCGCACAACCCGCCGTGCCGCGGTCATCACCCACGAACATCCTGACAGGCCGTCCTGCCGAGGCCGACGGGTTCGTGCGTGCGCCTGGGGGCGCTGCTGCCGGCAATGCCGCAGGCGGAGCGGTGTGGATCAATGCTTCTGCCCCGTGGCGGGCCATTTACCAGGCTCCGGGCGTGACCTTCACCTACATCTCGGATCTTCCTGCTGACTCCGCCGATGACGGCGTGGCAGAACTGGTTCGCTCGGGTTCCACCACCCCAGTGCGCAGCCCCGGGGTCCCCGCGTCCGGAACGGCCGGCAGCGCCGTGCCCGGCACGGAAAGCGTGCCCGCCGCGGAAGGCCTGCCCGCCAGGCTGCAGCGCGGTCTCGGGCGCATCGTGGAGCTTTTTACCCCATGAGCCGTCCACCCGGAGCGGCCTTCGCTGTGCGGCCCGCGTCAGAATCGTCACCACTGTGCCGGAGAGGGTAATCTTCCTAAGGTGTTTGGAATCAACGGTCCGGAGTTTCTTCTTCTGCTGATCATCGGGGTCCTGGTGATCGGCCCCAGCCGGCTGCCCGAATACACCCAGAAACTGGCGAACCTGGTCAAGGAAGTCCGCCGGATGGCGTCCGGCGCCCGGGAGCAGATCAAGGACGAAGTCGGCATCGACATCGACGAGGTCGACTGGAAGAAATACGACCCCCGCCAGTACGATCCCCGCCGGATCATCAAGGAAGCCCTGCTCGACGACGACACCAAGCCTGTCAGTGCCGGGGCGCCGGCTGCGGTCGCGGCAGTTGCCTCCGCCTCCGCGGCATCCTACGCGGAAGAGCGGCCGGCGCGCGTCATCGAACGGCTGCCCGAGGGTGAGCCTGCCCCGTTCGACTCCGAGGCTACCTGAGCCGGGATTTCGACAGGCTCAATCAGCGGGCTCCATCACCGGGTTAGACACGTCTAATCACGGGGCACAGGCTCCATCACCTGGGCTGGAGGCCCAGCTTCATCCCCGTCAGGCCCCGCGGCTTTGCCGCCAGCTTGTCCGCGATTCCCGTCAGCGCCCTGGCCGCCGGGGTCTCGGGCCGTCCCAGCACGATCGGTTCGCCGGCGTCGCCACCTTCGCGCAACAGGATGTCCAGCGGAATCTGGCCCAACAGCGGCACATCAGTGCCGACAGTCGCGCTCAGGCGCTCGGCGAGGACAGCGCCGCCGCCGCTGCCAAACAGTTCCATCCTGCCGCCGTCGGGCATTTCCAGGTAGGACATGTTCTCCACAATCCCGGCCACGGACTGGCCCGTCTGTGTGGCTATGGCACCTGCCCGTTCGGCGACGTCGGCGGCTGCGGCCTGCGGTGTGGTCACCACCAGGATCTGGGCCTTGGGAAGCAGCTGCGCCACGGAGATGGCGATGTCCCCGGTGCCCGGAGGCAGGTCGAGGAACAGCGCGTCCAGGTCGCCGAAGTAGACGTCGGTGAGGAACTGTTCAAGGGCGCGATGGAGCATCGGCCCGCGCCAGGCCACCGGCTGGTTGCCCTTGACGAACATGCCGATGGAAATGACCTTCACCCCGTACGCGACCGGCGGCAGGATCATGTCGTCCACGCGGGTGGGGGCCTGGTCAATGCCCATCAGGGCAGGTACCGAGAACCCGTACACGTCGGCGTCGATGATGCCGACGCGCAGCCCCTGGGCAGCCATGGCGCAGGCGAGATTCACCGTGACGGAGGACTTGCCCACTCCGCCCTTGCCGCTGGCCACTGCAAACACTTTCGTGAGGGACCCGGGCTGGTTGAACGGGATACCGCGCTGGCCGCCCGGTCCGCGGAGCTTTTCCTTCAGCGCGTCCCGCTGTTCCTGCGTCATGACTTTGAGCTCGACGTCGACCCCCGTCACGCCGGGGACCGCAGACAGCGCGGCTTCGGAGTCCGCGGTGATGGTGCCGCGCAGCGGACACCCGGAAATGGTGAGCAGCACGACGAGCCGGACCCGGCCGTCGTCGTCGATCTCCACCGAGTCCACCATGCCAAGTTCGGTGATGGGGCGGCGCAGTTCGGGGTCGATGACTGTGGCCAGTGCAGCGTCCACTGCCTGGGCCAGGGGGGTGCTCATGCGGTCAGTGCTCAGCTTTCGGGGGTGTTGAGGTGCGCGGGGTTGCCGGGCTTGTCCGGCTTGACCCGGGGGATCTGCTGGGTGCGGGGGTTGCGCTGCTTGTCGCGCCGCTCCTTCAGTTTCTCCTTGACTTTGTCCTTGGGGGATTCGTGGCTGCCCGCCCCGGAGGGATCGTGCGTGCGGAGTTCCTCCTGTGCCTCCAGCATGTCCTCCAGGAGGCTGCGAAGTTCGGCGCGGACGTAGTCGCGGGTGGCAACTTCGCGCAGTGCGATGCGCAGCGACGCCAGTTCCCTGGTGAGGTACTCGGTGTCGGACAGGTTGCGTTCCGCGCGCTGGCGGTCCTGTTGCAGCGACACGCGGTCGCGGTCATCCTGCCGGTTCTGGGCTAGCAGCAGCAACGGAGCCGCGTAGGAGGCCTGGAGCGACAGCATCAGGGTCAGCAGGGTGAAGCCGAGCTCCCGGGAGTCGAACTGCCACGTCAGGGGCGCCCAGGTGTTCCAGGCCAGCCACACCACGACGAAAATGGTCATGTAGACGAGGAACTGCGGCGTGCCCATAAAGCGGGCGAAGCCTTCCGTGGCGTGGCCGAAGGCGTCCGGATTGGGAGAGAACTTGGGCAGGATCCGCTGGCGTCCGCTCAGCGGCGTGTCAAGGCCGGCGGTGATCTTGGCTCCGGGACGGTGTCCGGGGTTCCTCGGTGAGCTGAGATCAGCCAATGCGGCCTCCAAGTTTCCTTATCGGGGCGTCATCATCGTGGGCCCGCCAGTCATCCGGGAGCAGATGGTCCAGCACATCGTCAACAGTCACCGCCCCGACAAGCCGGCCGTCGCTGTTGACGACGGGGAGTGAGTTCAGGTTGTAGGTGGCCAGGGTGCGGGCCACCTCGCTGATGTGCGCCTGGTCCGAGACAGGCTCCAGGTTCTTGTCCACCAGGTTTCCGAGCGGCTCGGGCGGCGGGTAGCGAAGGAGCTGCTGGATGTGGACCACACCGAGGAACCGCCCCGTGGGCGTTTCCAGCGGCGGACGGGCAATGAAGATCGACGACGCGAGGGCAGGTGAGAGCTCCTCCCGCCGGACGTGGGCGAGGGCTTCGGCCACCGTGGCTTCGGGAGGGAGGATCACCGGGACAGGCGTCATGAGTCCGCCGGCGGTGTCCTCGTCGTATTCCAGGAGCCGCCGGACGTCCTCGGCCCCTTCGGGTTCCATGAGCTGGAGCAGTTCCTCGGCCTGGGCCGACGGGAGTTCGGCGAGGAGGTCGGCGGCGTCGTCCGGGTCCATCTCTTCGAGGACGTCGGCGGCGCGGTTGACGTCGAGGGCGGACAGGATTTCCACCTGGTCGCCTTCGGGCATCTCCTGCAGGACGTCGGCGAGCCGTTCATCCTGCAGTTCGCTGGCCACTTCGAAGCGGCGCTTGTCGCTCATTTCCTGCAGCGCTTCGGCGAAGTCGGCCGGTTTCAGGTCCTCATGCGTGGCCACGAACTGGGTGGCGGCCTGGGGCTCCGTCCTGGCGCCCTGCAGGGCATCCGCCCAGTCGATGATCATGGTCTCGTTGCGGCGGAGCCGGCTCAGCGGCGAGAGGGAGTGTCCGCGGCGCACGAACAGTTTGCTGACGAACCAGTCGCCGGAACGGTGCCGGTCCATGGCGATGTCCTCGATGGTGGCGTCGCCGCTGCCGTCCGCCAGGGTGACGCGGCGGTCGAACATTTCGGCCACCACCAGCGTTTCGGCGCCGCGCTGTTCGAAGCGGCGCAGGTTCACCAGGCCGGTGCAGATGACCTGGGTCTGGTCGATTGAGGTAATCCTGGTCATGGGGACGAACACCCGCTTCTTGCCGGGTACTTCCACCACGATGCCCACCACGTGGGGAGCGCCTCTGGTGCCGCGGGAGAGCACAACGACATCGCGCAGCCTGCCCAGCCGGTCGCCCAGGGGGTCGAAGACATCCAGTCCGAGAAGGCGCGCAACAAACACCCGCGAAAGATTTGTGCTCACTTGTACAGGCTACCGAGTCTGCTCTCTTTTAGCTGAATTTCAGCTTGCACACAGCCGGATGGGCAAGAATGGAGGTATGTCAAACATTTTTGGTGCTCCCAAGGCCGGTGTCCCGAACGGGCCGGATGAATTCCGCACGGTTCCGGCCGGGGACACCGTCGGTTCGTACACCTCCTACTTGGACGCCCAGAAGGCGGTGGACTACCTCGCGGACCAGCAGTTCCCCGTCCAGCTGGTTTCCATCGTGGGCAACGACCTGAAAATGGTGGAGCGCGTTACCGGGCGGCTCAGCTACCCCCGGGTCGCGTTGTCGGGCGCGCTGAGCGGCATGTGGTTCGGCTTGTTCGTCGGCGTCATGCTGTCCTTCTTCTCGCCGACCGGCGGCTATTTCTCGATTGTGACTTCAGTGCTCATGGGCGCGGCGTTCTTTATGCTCTTCGGCATTGTTACGTACGCGACGCAGCGCGGGAAGCGTGACTTCACGTCCACGAGCCAGGTGGTGGCGACCAACTATGACGTCGTGGTGGCCTTTGAGGCTTCCCATGAGGCCCGGCGCATGCTGCAGCAGCTGCCCATGACCACCTCGGACGCGTCTGCCGGGTCTGCTTCCTACGGCCAGGGGGGCTATCAGAACCAGCCGTTCCAGCAGCCCGGGCACCAGCACGGTCCGCAGCAGGGGCCCCAGCGGCCCGCAGGCTGGAACGACCCCTACGGCCAGAGGACCCCGGAGGCTGGGAACCAGCCGGCCGCGGGCGCCCATGCGGCCGCCGGAGCGGCAGCCCAGGGGCCGCAGGCCCCTTCCGAAGAACATCCCCAGCACCGGGCCGCGCCGCCGGCCGCGGTGCGTTACCCGGACCTCCCTGACGGCCGGCCGCAGTACGGGGTGCGCGTGACCGACGCGCCCCAGCGTGAGGGCGGCGCCAAGCACGAGCCGGCTGAGGGCGACACTCAGCACTAGCGCGGAAAAGCCAAAGGCCTCCGTCCGGACGATCCGGACGGAGGCCTTTGTGTCTCCGGCTTACGGCTTCATGGGGCTACGCGTGGTCGGCTTCCTGGTAGATGCCCGCCATCCAGGACTCGACGTCGTCGGCCTTGCGGGGGAGCGCCGCGCTGAGGTTGACCGGTCCGTCTGCCGTCATCAGGATGTCGTCCTCGATCCGGACGCCGATGCCGCGGTACTCCGCGGGAATCGCGAGATCCTCGTTCTTGAAGTACAGGCCGGGTTCGATGGTGAACACCATTCCCGGCGTGAGGACGCCGTCCAGGTAGAGCTCCCGCTTGGCCTGGGCGCAGTCATGCACGTCGAGGCCCAGGTGGTGGCTGGTGCCGTGCGGCATCCAGCGGCGGTGCTGCTGGCCCTCGGGGCTGATGGCCTCCTCGACGGACACGGGCAGCAGGCCCCATTCGGCAAGCCGTTCGGCCAGTACGGTGGTGGCGGCCGTGTGGATGTCGCGGAACTTGGTCCCGGGCCGGGCTGCGGCGAAGCCGGCATCCGCTGCGTCCAGGACGGCTTCGTAGACCTTCCGCTGGATGTCGCTGAACGTGCCGTTGGCGGGCAGGGTGCGGGTGACGTCGGCGGTGTAGAGGGAATCAGCCTCAACGCCTGCATCCAGCAGCAGCAGTTCGCCGGCGTTGACTTTGCCCGTGTTCCGCGTCCAGTGCAGGACGGTGGCGTTGTTGCCCGAAGCGGCGATGGTGTCATAGCCGAGCTCGTTGCCCTCTTCCCGGGCACGGGCGAAGAAAGCGCCTTCGACGACCCGTTCGCCGCGCTGGTGCGTCAGTGCGCGGGGCAGCGCCTTGACCACCTCGGCAAAACCTTCCACCGTGGCCGCCACCGCAATCTTCATCTGCTCGATTTCCCAGGAGTCCTTGAGCAGCCGGAGCTCGGAGAGGGCTTCCGTGAGCTTCTCATCGAGGGCATCCAGCACGCCCAGGTCCAGGTTGTCCGGGTCCTTGGCCGTGTTGTAGCGGGCCGTGTCCACGAGGGCGTCGATGTTCTCGTCCACTTTGCGCACCAGGCGGATGGAAATGCCGCCGATTTCGGGGGCGCCCACGTTCTTGGTGATGGCGAGTTCGAGCTGGTCGATGTGGGCCGTGGCGAGGCCCAGCCTCCGCTCGAACTCAGCGAGCGTGGGGCGGGCGCCGATCCAGAATTCGCCAGAGCGGGAGTCTGCATAGAACTGTTCGGTGTCCCGGCCGGCCAGGGGCCGGAAGTACAGCGTGGCGCGGTGGTTCCCGCCGTCGTCGCCCTTTCCTTCTTCAACAGGTTCCAGGATCAGCACGGCATCGGGCTCATGGTCCAGGCCCAGGCCGGTCAGGTGCGCGAAGCCGGAGTGCGGCCGGAAGCGGTAGTCGCAGTCATTGGAGCGGACCTTCAGCGGCCCGGCGGGGACCACCAGGCGTTCGCCTTTGAACAGGCCCGAAATGGCGCGACGCCGGGCGGCGGCGTGGTCGGCCACGGCATCCCGATCGGGGAGCTCTTGTGCCGAGGGCGCCCAGTTGCTGGCCATAAAGGCCTTGAAGGCGTCGGAACTGGGCCGCTGCGAGCGGTTGTTGACGCGCTCTTCGAGGGGCTGGGTAGCTGTCGTTTCACCGTTGTAGGTGTTGTCTGCATCGTTCACCGTCCCATCGTCTCACCAGCGGCGTGGCCGGGGCCACCGAGCACTGCGCCCGCCACCGGCCGGTACTGCACCGGCCACCCGCGGCGGGCATCTACTAGGCTGGGCAAGTGAGGATTGATCTGCATGCGCACTCGAACGTTTCCGACGGCACGGAGCCGCCCGCAACGGTGATGGCGTCCGCCGCAGCGGCGGGCCTGGACGTGGTGGCCCTGACCGACCACGATTCCACCGACGGCTGGGCCGAGGCCTCGCTCGCGGCCCGGGCCGAAGGGATTGCGCTCGTGCCGGGCATGGAAGTCTCGTGCCGGACCGACGAAGGGATCAGCGTCCATCTCCTCAGTTATCTCCATGATCCGTCGCACCCGGGCCTGCTGGAGGAAATCACCAAGGCCAAGGACGCGCGCCTCACCCGGGCCGAACGCATGGTCACCCTCCTGGCCGAGGACTACCCGCTGACCTGGGACGACGTCATCCACCACGTAGCACCCGGCGCTACGCTCGGCCGGCCGCACATTGCCGACGCCCTGGTGGCCGCCGGAGTGGTCGCAGACCGGACCGAAGCCTTCGCCTCGATCCTGACCTCCCATTCCCGGTACTACGTCCAGCACTACGCCCCGCATCCGGCCGTCGCCGTGGCCCTGGTCCGGGCGGCGGGCGGCGTGCCGGTGTTTGCCCACCCGGTGGCGTCCGCACGCGGCCGTGTGGTGGGCAGGCGCACGTACCTGGAAATGATCGACGCCGGACTGGCCGGACTGGAGATCGAGCACCGCGACAACCCGGAAGACGGCCGGGCCTACCTCCGGACGCTCGCCGAGGAACATGGCCTGCTGATCACGGGCTCCTCCGACTACCACGGCACCGGCAAGCCCAACCTGCTGGGCGAGAACCTGACCTCGCCCGAGGTCCTGGCGAGGATCGAAGAGCAGGCGACCGGAACCGCCGTCGTGCGTCCGTGAGTTGACCCGAAAATCCCAAGTAGGTAGCAGCAGGTGTCGTTTTGGAGGCTCAAAACGACACCTGCTGCGACCTAGTTGGGCGGGAAGGACGTGAACGTGGCCTGGGCGCTGAGGCGCTTGGTCATCACGTCGATGGCGGGCTGGTTCTGGTCCACGCAGACGAATTTCCGGCCGCGCTTGGCGGCCACCGCGCCCAGGGTGCCGGAGCCCGCGAAGAAGTCCAGGCACCAGTCGCCCGGCCGGCTTGAAGCAGCCACGACGCGGCGGATCAGGCCCTCGGGCTTCTGCGTCGGGTAGCCGGTCTTTTCCTTGCCGGTGGGGGAGACGATGGTGTGCCACCAGACGTCCGTGGGCAGCTTGCCGAGCTCCCGCTTTTCCGGAGTCACCAGCCCGGGCGCCATGTAGGGTTCGCGGTCCACTTCAGCGCTGTCGAAGTGGTACTTGGACGGGTTTTTGACGTACACCAGAATGTTGTCGTGCTTGGTGGGCCAGCGGAACTTGGCACGGGCGCCGTAGTCGTAGGCCCAGATGATTTCGTTCAGGAAGCATTCGCGGCCGAAGATGGCGTCCAGCATCACCTTGGCGTAGTGCACTTCCCGGTAGTCCAGGTGGAGGTAGAGGGTGCCGTCGTCGGCCAGCAGCCGCCACGCTTCCACGAGCCTGGGTTCCAGGAACGACCAGTAGTCGCTAAAGGCGTCGTCGTATTTGTGCAGGGCGCCTTTGATCGTGTCATAGGAGCGGCCCTTGAAACCCACGCGGTCGCCGCCGCCGTCCGCGTTCCGCACCATGGTGGTCTGCTGCCGGCTCTGGGCGCGGCCGGTGTTGAACGGCGGGTCGACGTAGATGAGTGTGAAGGCGCCGTCCGGCAGCGTGGGGAGGTACTCGGCGTTGTCCGCGTGTACCACCAGATTGCTGCCGTCCGGCGCCCAGACGGTGTCAGTCATTGAGGGGGTTAGGCCTCGGCGCCGCTTGGTTGCGAGTCGCCGCCGGCAACCACCTCGCCGTTGCGGCGGCGGGTGCGGGTCCGGCGCCGGGCCCGGGTTGCCCGGTCCACCTCGGCCGGGGCGCTGGCTGAAGCTGCCCGTGCCGAGACGGGGGCCTGAGCCGGAGCCTCGGCCGGGGCGGCGGCGTCCGTTTCGGCGGGACGACGGCGGCGATCACCCGAGCGTCCGCCGGCTTCGGCGCCACTGCGGCGCGGGGTCCTGCTGCCGGTGCGGCCGCTGTCGCGCCCGCCTCCGGTGTTTCCGCCACGGGCGGTGTCCCGGCCGCTGTCCCTGGAGCTGCTGCGCCCCGGCTTCTTGCCGGTCTCGCCCAGGTCCTCCAGGACTTCGGCGTCGACGCCGGCAAGGACGCGCTTGTCGCGGGGCAGGCGGCCCTTGGTGCCTTCGGGGATGTCCAGCTCTTCGTAGAGGTGCGGCGAGGAGGAGTAGGTTTCCACCGGCTCCGGGTAGCTCAGGCCCAGCGCCTTGTTGATCAGGCCCCAGCGGGGCATGTCGTCCCAGTCAACGAAGGTCACAGCAGTGCCCTTGTTGCCGGCGCGGCCGGTGCGGCCCACGCGGTGCAGGTAGATCTTTTCGTCCTCCACGCACTGGTAGTTGATCACGTGCGTGACGTCGTCGACGTCGATGCCGCGGGCGGCGACGTCGGTGGCCACCAGGACGTCAACCTTGTTGTTGCGGAAGGCACGCAGTGCCTGTTCGCGGGCGCCCTGGCCGAGATCGCCATGGATGGCGGCGGCGGCGAAGCCGCGGTCCACCAGTTCCTCGGCCACCTTGGCGGCGGTGCGCTTGGTCTTGGTGAAGATGATGGTGCGGCCGCGTCCGCGGGCCTGCAGGATTCGGGCGACGACCTCGACCTTGTCCATACTGTGGGCGCGGTAGATCAGCTGGCGGATGTCGCGCTTGGTGAGGCCCTCGTCGTCCGGGTCAGCAGCACGGATGTGGGTGGGCTGGGTCATGTAGCGGCGGGCCATGGCGATGACCGGGCCGGGCATGGTGGCCGAGAACAGCAGGGTCTGGCGGACGGCCGGGGTTCCGGCGATCAGCGTCTCGACGTCCGGCAGGAAGCCGAGGTCCAGCATTTCGTCGGCCTCATCGAGGATGACGATCTTGACGTTCTTCAGGCTCAGGTGCTTCTGCTTGTACAGGTCGATCAGGCGGCCGGGGGTACCGACAACAACTTCGACGCCCTTTTGCAGGGCTTCCACCTGCGGCTCATAGGCGCGGCCGCCGTAGATGGTGGCAATGCGGGCATTGCGCTTCTTCGCGGCATTTTCCAGGTCCTTGGCCACCTGGACGGCGAGTTCGCGGGTCGGAACGATCACCAGGGCCTGCGGGGCGCCCGGGACGGCCAGCTTGTCGAATCCGGGGTCGTCGCGCCCCACCACGCGCTGCAGCGCGGGGATGCCGAAGCCCAGGGTCTTGCCGGTACCGGTCTTCGCCTGGCCGATGATGTCGTGGCCGGCGAGGGCCACGGGCAGGGTCATCGCCTGGATGGGGAAGGGGTGGGTGATTCCGGCGTCGGCCAAGGACTCGACGATGTCGGCGCGGACGTTGTAGTCGGCGAAGGTTTTTTCCTCGATCTCGTGCGGTTTTTCGTCCGAGATGATGGTCTCTTCCGGCTCGATCGATTCGGTGCCGGTGTCGTCGGTCAGAAGTTGGTGCGTGTGCAATTCACTCACAGGGGAGTTTCCTTATTCATTTGGGCATTGGCGCTGCTTGCTCAACGGGGCCGGCCGCAAGGCCGTTCCGGAGCACGCTCAGGCGCGCAAGCAAATCCAGTGGAAGCCGATCGCGGGCTATCTAAATGCTGGCACTGGGGACCAACGGGTGTATCTCAAGATCGCGTAGGGGCGGGCTTGTTGAATTCAAAAATCATGGAAATCAACGACCGGGCATCCATTACTACCCCTTCAGTCTAGCTGTTGACCGCAACCATCACCGACTGACGCCCCGGGCACGGCCCATAGTCAATCCTCAATCACTCCACCAGCTCCAGCCGGATCTCGCGTGTGTCGATGTCCGAGGAGATCAGCCTGACCCGGACAGTGGTGCCGGATTCGAGTTCGCCGGGGCACCTGGCCGTCACCGCGGGGTCCGCGATCTGGATGATGCCGGACGGTCCGTTCCCGTTGCCGTTGCCGCCGCCGTTTCCGTTCGTCTTGCCCGGTTTGGACCCGGAGATGACCACGGCGTCGAACTCCTGCCCGATGTGGTTGACGAGGAGGGCGGCCTCCACCGTGTCCAGGGCCAGCCGCTCCATCCTTGCTGCCAGCTGGTCCGAGGCCGCCATGATCTCCGGCAGGGACGGCAGGGCGTCACGGGCCCAGCCGGGAACAGCGGTCCGGTTGCTCAGCGCCTCACAGATCACCAGGACAAAACGGTCTATCAGGCGCCGCAGCGGGGCCGTGGTGTGCGCGTAGGCAGCTCCGATTGCGGACTGGATGGCGTCCTTCGGCACGGTGCCGTCGAAGGGCGTATAGCCGGCACCCCGGAACAACATGCCGGCGGAGTGCAGGATGGCCAGCTGCCGGGGGTCGGTGGGATCAAGGGAGCGCAGGTATTCCCCGTAGCTGGCCCGGCCGTCCCAGGGCTTTCCGAGCGCGTTGGTCTGCCGCTTGAAGTGCAGGAGCGAGCGTTCATCGGGGGACGGCATGGTCCGCAGGATGCCCACTTTGCCTTCGAGCATGAGGTCCGCCGCGGCCATGCCGGTCATGAGGGAGATCTGGGCGTTCCAGTCCTCCACCGGAAGGGACGGGGCAGCCACAATGCGGTAGCCGCCGTCGGGCAGCTGTTCGATGTCCTGTTCCGGCATGTTCAGGCTGGCTCCGCCCCGCAGCCTCTCCAGTTCCACCCGCTTGAGCCCTACTTCCTTGAGCAGTTGCAGGACGGGGGCGGCAGTGCCGGCGTCGAGTTCGGCCTGGACACCCTTGTAGCTGAGCTTGGCACGGCTCCGGATTTTGGCGCGGCGCACCAGCACCGACTGCACACGGGCTGCTTCGTCCAGGTCGAACTCCCAGACGAAAGCGGAGCACAACTGGCCGGCCAGCAGGCTGCCTGCCTCTTCGCTGATGACTTCCGGGTGCAGCGGAATCCGCCCGTCCGGGGCGTAGAACGTCTGCCCCCGGCGGCGGGTTTCGGCATCCAGCGCCCCGCCCGGTGCCACAAAGGACGGCACATCGGCGATGGCGTAGAACACCTTGTATCCGTCGCCGGACCGCTCGATGAACAGGGCCTGGTCCAGGTCCGTGGACGACGCCGGATCTATGGTCACAAAGCCCACATCCGTAAGGTCCAGGTCCGGCATTTTGTGTTCCGCAATGGCCGCCAGCGCATCCTGCAGGACATCGTCAGGGAAAGGCCCCGGCAGTTCCAACTCCGTGCGGAGCGCGTTCAGCGCGTCGGCCAGCCGGTTGGTCTGTTCGTGGACACTTGGAGTCAGGCGATGATGGGACACGAAAGTCAGGTTAGCTCCATTTCCGCCATTAGTCTTGGACGATGAGCTCAACCCCGGCTGACACTGCTCGCTACAACCGCTTCGTCACAGACCTGTTCGGAATGATGGCCTACGGCGAGCTGTCGGCCTTTGAGCGTTTTGCCGCCGACGCGCGCTATTCACCCACCCTCCACGACCGTGCCGTGCTCGGCAGGATCGCCGTAGTGGAGTTCCGGCACTACGAACTGGTGAGCGCCAGGCTCGAGGCCAGGGGGATCGACGCCGAGGACGCCATGTTGCCGTTCCAGCCGGCAGTGGACTATTTCCACTCGCGGACACGCCCGGCCGACTGGTTCGAATCACTGATGAAGGCCTATGTCATCGACACGGTCTCCGCCGACTTCTACCGGGCCATCTCACACTACGTCGACGCCGAAACACGGGAGCTCATCGAACAGATCCAGGCCTCCGATGAAACGACGGAGGTTCTCCGCGACCGGCTCAAGGGCGCCCTCGCCGATGATCCCAGGCTCGCCTCCAGGCTGGCGCTGTGGGGCAGGCGGCTGCTGGGCGAAGCCCTGACCCAGGCGCAGCGCGTCAGCTACGAGCACGCGTTCCTCGGAAACCTGATCGGCGGGGAGGACACCGCCGCGGCGAAGGAGCTGGTCAGCGGCCTGATTGCCGGGCTGGCGGAAAACCACTCCAAGCGGATGACGCAGCTCGGACTGACCGGGTAGTCAGGATGCGCCGGCGTCGAGCGCTTCGAGCAGTGACCGCGCGGCTGCGGCGGGGTCGTCAGCCTCGGTGATGGCGCGGACCACCACGATCCGCTGCGCCCCTGCAGCCACCACCTGCTCGACGTTGCCCAGGTCAACGCCGCCGATGGCGAACCACGGGACCGTGGTCCCGCCTGCTGTTTCGTTGCCGCTGGCCCCGGCCGCGTAGCGGACCAGGTCGAGGCCGACGGCGGCCCGGCCCGGCTTCGTGGGCGTGGCCCAGACCGGCCCCACGCAGAAGTAGTCCAGCCCGCCGGTACCGCGGGAGGCGGCCACCGCGGCGTCGATCTGTTCGGTGCCGTGCGTTGACAGGCCGATCACGGCGTCGTTGCCGAGGAACTTCCGGGCAGCCGCCAGCGGAAGATCCTTCTGCCCGATGTGCAGCACCGGTGCGCCGGAGAGCGAGGCGACATCCGCGCGGTCGTTGACCGACCAGAGGCGTCTGTGGCGGCGCGCAACGGACTGCAGCACATCAAGAAGCTCGAGTTCTTCGGCTGCCTCCAGGTTCTTGTCGCGGAGCTGGATGATGTCGACGCCGCCGGCGTAGGCGGCATCCACGAAGTCTTCGAAGTCGCCGCGATCCGTGCGGGCGTCGGTGCAAAGGTACAGGCGGGCGTCAGTGAGGAGAGCTTGCTCGGTCATGGCACCAGCCTAGTTCCCCTAAACTGGGGGAGTACCGCGGGAGCCCGCAGCAGCTGTCACAAAGCTGCAGGGCTGAGAGGGCGTCAGAGCCGACCGCTTGACCTGATCCGGTTAGTACCGGCGTAGGGAAGGATGACAATGACCCCGCAATCCCCAACGGGCAGCCCCGCCGCGCGCAGCCGCGACATCAGCGCCGACGTCGCCGTGGTTGGCGGTGGAATCATCGGCCACGGCATCGCCTGGGAGGCCCGGCAGTCGGGCCGGTCCGTGGTGCTCATCGATGACGCGCCCGGCACCGGAGCGAGCTGGGCCGCCGCCGGCATGCTGGCACCGGTCAGCGAACTCCACTACCAGGAGGAGGACCTCCTGGAGCTCATGCTTCACTCCTCCGCGCTGTGGCCCGGCTTTGCCGCGAGCCTTCAACCCGGGGGGAAACCCGGAGAATCCGGCAGCGGCGGCCCGGACACCGGCTACCTCACGACGTCGACCCTCGCCGTGGGTGTCGACGCCGCCGACCGCCGGGCGCTCGCCGACCTGCGCGGCGTCCAGCTGTCGAGCGGCCTCACGGTGGAACCGCTGACAGTCAGGGAGGCGCGGGCACGGGAACCGTTGCTGAGCCCCGGAATCTCCTGTGCCTTCGACATCCCGGCGGACCACCAGGTGGATCCCCGCAAGCTCCTCGCCCTGATCGCCGAGTCGCTGGCAGGTTCCGCCGTGCGCCGGCGGGCGGACGGCCTGCTGTGGGCGGACGGGCGGGTCAGCGGCATCACCCTGGCCGGGGGAGGTGCGGTGCATGCCGGGGAGACGATCATTGCCAACGGGCTGGAGTCTGCGGCCCTCAACGGGTTGCCCGCGGGACTGAAGCTGCCCCTCCGCCCGGTGTACGGCGACATCCTGCGCCTGCGGGTCCCCGCCTACCTGCGGCCGCTGCTGACATCCACCGTCCGCGGCATGGTCCATGGGGTTCCCGTCTACATCGTGCCCCGGCAGGACGGAACCGTGGTGATCGGGGCCACCCAGCGTGAAGACGCCCTCCCGGGGGCAGAGGCTGCCGGCCTTGGAACCGAACACGCAACGCCGGCCCGTTCAGCTGTTTCCGCCGGCGGCGTCTACCAGCTGCTCCGTGACGCGCAGGTGCTGGTTCCGGCCGTCGCCGAACTGGAACTCCTGGAAGCCACGGCGCGGGCCCGTCCGGGAACACCGGACAACGCGCCCCTGCTGGGGCGCGTAGCCGCCGCGGGAACCGGCGGCGACGTCGAGGGGTTGATCATTGCCACCGGGTTCTTCCGGCACGGTGTCCTGCTCACTCCTGCGGCGGGGTCCATCTGCAGGCAGCTCATGGACGGCAACGCCGATCCCCGCTGGGCGCCCTTCCGGCCCGACCGGTTTTCCGTCCCCGCGCCGACGCCGGGAACGCCGGCAGCGCCACTGAACATCGTCACAATTGACCCGAACAAGGAAACAGCATGAACATCACTCTGAACGGCACCGTCCATGCGGTGGAGGACGGCGCGTCCGTCACCACCCTCATCAGCCAGGTCACGGGCAGGAACCTCGCCCCCAGCGGGCAGGCCGCCGACGGTCGGAAACTGGGCGTCGCAGTGGCCCGGAACTCCGAGGTGGTGCCGCGCAGCCAGTGGTTCGTCACGGCGCTCGCCGAGGGCGACGACGTCGAACTCGTTACCGCAGTACAGGGAGGTTGAGCATCATGGCAGGAACTACGGTTGCCGGCGCGGCAGGGACCGCACAGCACACGGCGGACCCCTTCATCGTGGACGGTGTCCACCTGGGATCACGGCTGATCATGGGCACCGGCGGCGCGCCCAGCCTGGACGGCCTGGGGGCGGCTCTAATCGCGTCGGGCACGGAGCTGACCACCGTGGCCATGCGCCGCTACTCCCCGGCGGAAACGGGTTCGCTGTTCCAGCTCCTGGTGGACCACAACATCAGGGTGCTGCCCAATACGGCGGGCTGCTTCACGGCACGCGACGCCGTCATGACGGCGGAACTGGCGCGGGAAGCCCTGGAAACGGACTGGGTGAAGCTAGAAGTGATTGCCGACGAACACACCCTCCTGCCGGACGCCGTTGAGCTGGTGGACGCCACCGAACAACTGGTCAACCGCGGGTTCAAGGTGTTCGCCTACACGAATGACGATCCCGTGCTGGCCCTGCGGCTGGAGAACCTCGGAGCCACAGCCGTCATGCCGCTCGGGGCGCCCATCGGCACCGGCCTGGGCATCCTGAACCCGCACAACATCGAACTCATCGTTTCCAGGGCATCCGTTCCCGTGGTGCTGGACGCCGGCATCGGTACGGCGTCCGACGCGGCCCTGGCCATGGAGCTGGGCTGCGACGCCGTGCTGCTGGCGACGGCAGTGACCCGGGCGCAGAACCCGGCGATGATGGGAGAGGCCTTCAAACACGCTGTCATCGCCGGTAGGCTGGCGAAGGCGGCCGGCCGGATTCCGCGCCGCGAACACGCCCTTGCCTCGTCCGCCATGGAAGGCCGGGCGGAGTTCCTGTAGCAGTCCGAACCATGCAAGGAGCCAGCGGTGACCGGCAAGGAAGATGTTCTGACCCGAGCCCGGATCGACGCCGCCCTGGCGGACCTGCCCGACTGGAGGTACCGGCTGGGCGGCCTGGTGACCGTTTTCAAGACGCCGACGGCGGCCGGAGCGCTCGAGCTGATTGCCGCCGTCGGGCGCCTTGCTGAGGAACAAAACCACCACCCGGACCTGGACTGGCGCTACAACAGGGTGTTCATCCGCTTCACCTCGCACGACGCCGGCACGGAGGTGACGGAGCGTGACGTCGCCGCAGCGGCGGCCGTGAGCCTGGCGGCCGCTGCGGCGTCGGCGGCCGCGGAACCCGGCCTGTACCGGACGGTGGAGATCGCCATCGACACGGCAAACCCGGACGAGATTTCCGAGGTGTGGCGGACTGCCCTTGGCTACCGGAAAGGCCGGTACGGCGACCTGGTTGACCCCTACGGCCGCGGCCCCGGAGTCTGGTTCCAGCAAACGCCCGCCCCGAACGAGAACCGCTTCCACCTGGACGTCCACCGCAGCAAGGCGGAATCCGGCCCGGCACTGGAGAAAACAGCCGCCACAGGGGCCTTAATGAACCATGACCACGCACCCAACCGGGTGGTGGTCACGGATGCTCAGGGAAACCGGCTGTGCCTCTGCACCGAGGAAGGGCACGAACCGGATCTGTAGCTCCGGCTAGAGCCTGAGGGCGGCCGTCAGCTGCCTCGTGTCATGCAGGGTGCGCTTGCGGCCCAGGTACACCGCGGCGGCGAGTGCCGCCCCGGTGCCCAGGACCATGGGCAGAACCCAAGGAATCCACGTCAGGCCGGGCTGGTAGCCAAGCCCCGCTGCCATGAAGATGATCCAGCTCAGCATCCCCACGGCGACGGAGACGCCCGGCGGCATGGCGATGCCGTACTTCGCGTGGCGCCGGTCGTTGGCCCAGACGACAAAGCCTGCGGCAGCGGTGACCAGGGCCACGATGACCAGGGAAAGCATTTTCGGCGAACTCCTTGCTGCTGGGCGGGTTGGGCTAAGCGGGGGCCTAGAGCTGGCCGAAACCGACGCGGCGGGCTTCTTCTGCCCCGATTTCGACGTAGCCCAGGACGTTGGCGGGAACGATGACCACACGGCCTTTTTCGTCAGCCAGGCGAAGCTCGGAGCCCTTGGCGATGGCTTCCTCGACGAGCTTTGCGACAGCGTCAGCATCCTGAGCCGATTCCAGCACAATTTCACGGCCGATGTTCTGAATGCCGATCTTTACTTCCACAGCGAGGCCTCCCAGCCAATCAAAGTTCTAAAGGTGTTCTCTATTTGTAGTCTAGGTTTCCTTGGGAAAGCGGGAGATTCCGCGCCAAGCTAAACGATAGATCAGGTCGCTGGCCACATCGAGGTCCAGGTTTCCGTCGGTTTCGAGCCAGTAACGCGCGCTGACCTGCGCCATTCCGGCGAGTCCGCGCCCCAGCAGCTGGGCCTCCAGCATGGGGAGCTTGGTGTCCTCGGCGATGACCCGCGCGATGGCATCGGCAAAAGCCTTGTTGAATGTTTCGAGCCTGGAGCTGACGTCGCTGTCATTAATCAGGTCTGATTCGAAGACCAGGCGGTGTGCCTGGTCGTCACTGGCAATAAAGCGGTAATAGGCCCGCATGACCGCCTGGACACGTTCGTCGTTGTCGTCGGTGGAATTCAGCGCCCCCATCATCAACTCGGTCAGGGCACTGAGGTGGCTGTCCAGCAGGGCGAGGTAGAGCTCGCGCTTGGAAGGGAAGTGCTGGTACAGCACCGGCTTGCTGACGTGGGCCGTTTCCGCGATCTCGTCCATGGCCGCACCGTGGTAGCCGTTGGCCACGAAGACTTCCTGCGCGGCGGCCAGCAGCTGGGCGCGCCGTTCGTCACGCGGAAGCCGCGCTGAACGCGCACCGCCGGTGCGCGCCTGTCCCGCGGCTGCCTTCCCGGCCTGTGTCCGATCAACCGGTGCATGATGAACCACTGTTGGCCTTCTTTCGATTGCAGTTACCTACACTTTACGCGCGGGTAATATGACCTGGCGGCATCTTCGGGCATACATTGAAGTATGGCTTCCACGTTCACCGCAACTGCTGTCCCTGCAACCCTGGATCCCCTCGTGGAACCGGCGGATGCCCTGACCGCCGAAGAGGTGGAGCGCTACTCCCGCCACCTCATCATTCCCGAAATCGGCACGCTGGGCCAACGCAGGCTCAAGAACGCCAAGGTCCTGGTCATCGGTGCCGGCGGCCTGGGCTCGCCGGCTTTGCTTTATCTTGCCGCTGCGGGCGTGGGAACCCTGGGAATCATCGACGACGACGCCGTGGACCTGAGCAACCTGCAGCGCCAGGTCATCCACGGGGTTGCGGATGTGGGAAAGCCCAAGATCGAGTCAGCCCGCGACTCCATTGCCGCTCTGAACCCCCTGGTGGAGGTTCAGCTCCACAATGTCAGGCTGGACGCCTCGAACGCGCTGGAGCTGTTCGCCGGCTACGACCTCATCCTGGACGGCGCCGACAATTTCGCCACCCGCTACCTGGTCAATGACGCCGCCGCCATCCTCGGCAAACCCTACGTCTGGGGCTCGATTTTCCGCTTCGACGGCCAGGTCAGCGTGTTCTGGGAGAAATACGGCCCCACCTACCGCGACCTCTACCCGGAGGCGCCGCCGGCCGGCTCGGTGCCGTCCTGCGGCGAGGGCGGCGTGTTCGGGATGCTGTGCGCCGCCGTCGGCTCGCTCATGGTCACCGAGGCAGTCAAGCTGATCACCGGCGTCGGGCGCTCCATGCTGGGGCGCGTTGCGCTGTTCGACGCCCTCGGCGGAAGCTGGCGGGAGATCAGGGTGGCACGCGACCCGGCCGCCGAGCGCATCACGGAACTCACCGACTACGAGGCCTTCTGCGGAATAGTTCCGGAGGCTGAGACTGCCAAGGAAGACACTGTGACGGCCCCGCAGCTGGCCACCATGCTGGCCTCGCGCAAAGCCGGCCTGAAGGACTTCGAACTCGTGGACGTCCGCGAGCCCGGCGAGCACGACATCGTCAGCATCGACGGCTCCGTCCTTATCCCGCAGGGCAGGATCCTGGCGGGGGAGGCGTGGGCCCAGCTGCCCCAGGACAAGGACATCGTGTTCCACTGCAAAGCCGGGACGCGCTCAGCAGCTGTCCTGGCAGCCGCGCGCAAGGCAGGCTACCAGCGGGTCAGCCACCTCGACGGCGGCATCCTTGCCTGGGTCCGGGAAGTGGAGCCTTCCAAGCCGGTGTACTGACCGGAACCTGAACACGCTTCTGACCAAGCTTGAACACGCTTCTGACCAGCCGCGCCACCGCACACCGAGGAAGGCCCAGCAATGAACCAGGACACAAGCAGGACCCCGCAACACAAGACCGGCTCCGGATTCGGCAAGGAGTCGACCGCCGCTGAAGTCATTGCCGGCATCGACCTCACCGGCAGGACTGCCATCGTCACGGGCGGGTACTCCGGACTGGGGCTGGAGACGGTCCGGGCACTGGTGTCCGCCGGCGCCCAGGTGCTGGTGGGCGCCCGGAGGCCCGGCCATGCGCGGGAAATCCTGGAAGAAGCCGGAATACCCTTCGCACTGCCAGCCGGGGCGGAAGGAGGAACCGTAAGTGTCGGCGCGCTGGACCTGGCGGACCTGGCGAGCGTGACAAGCTTTGCGGACAACTTCCTGTCCGCGTCCGGGGAATCAGGCGCCGGCCTGGACATCCTCATCAACAACGCCGCCATCATGGCCAGCCCCGAGCACCGGGTGGGCCCGGGCTGGGAGTCGCAGTTCGCCACCAACCATCTGGGCCACTTTGCCCTGACCAACCTGCTGTGGCCCGCGCTGGCCGCCGGACGGGGCGCGCGCGTCATCTCACTCTCGTCCACCGGGCATAAGCTCTCGCCCATCCGTTTCGACGACATCAACTTCGACACCGGCTACGACAAATGGAAGGCCTACGGCCAGGCCAAGACGGCCAACTCCCTCTTCGCCGTACACCTGGACTTCCTCGGACGGGATGCCGGGGTTCGGGCCTTCGCCGTGCATCCCGGCGGCATCATGACGGAACTGCAGCGCCACCTGCCACGCGAGGAAATGGTGGCCGCCGGCTGGATGGACCAGGACGGCAACGTCGATGCCCGGTTCAAGACCCCGGCACAGGGCGCCGCAACGTCAGTGTGGGCCGCCACGTCCCCGGCGCTGGAGGGCATGGGCGGGGTCTACTGCGAGGACTGCGACATCGCCGAACCCACCCGGACGGGAAGCCCTGAAGCCCGGATCAGGGGAGTGGATGCGCACGCGGTGGATCCGTCGGATGCTGCACGCCTGTGGACGCTCTCGGCGGAGATGACAGGGATAAACGCCTTCGGCTGACGCCGGGGCGGCCGGAAGCCTTGGGCTAGGCGGTTTCGCGCCGGATGTCGGCGGACGCGGGGCCGGCCTGGCCGTGGTCCACGGGGCATTCCGCTGCCGGGGCAGCGGCGGGCTGCTCAACGGTGATGCCGTACAGCGCATCAAGGGCCGCGATGTACTGTTCCTGCTGGCCGTTGGAGGCAAGCTCCCGCGCCCGGACCGTGGGGACGTGCAGCAGCTGCTTGACCATCCGGCGCAGGGCGAACTCGACTTCCTCGGCGGCGGCCGTGCAGCCGTGGCGTGCCCGGACCTTTTCCATTTCGGCGTCGAGGACGTTCATGGTGTGGCGGCGCAGCGCGACGATCGCCGAGTCCACGGACCTGGCCTCGCGCTCCTGCTCGAACGCTGCGGCCGCGCCGGTGACGATGCCGCTGGCCTGCGCCAGGGATTCGGCCTGCTCCTGGGGAGCAGCGAGCCGCACGGATTCGAGCGTCAGCAGCTCCACGCCGTCGAGCTCTCCCACGGCGGGGTCGAAATCATGGGTGAGCGCCAGGTCGATGGCGATCAGAGTCTGGGGTGAGCCGGCGCGGACACGGGCGAGTTCGTCCGCTTCCACGCGGGTATCGGAGCCGCTGCACCCGATCATGACGTCCGCCGCGGCCACCGCGGTGGGAAGCGAATCGGAGTCGAGGGCCTTGCCGCCGCGCGTGGCGACGAAGGCTTCGGCGCGTCCGGAGGAGGAAAAGACGGAAATGTCCGTGCACCCGCGTTCACGGAGCAACGACATGGTGGCGCCCGCGTAGGCGCCGGTCCCGAAGACCACGGCTTTCTTGGCGGACCAGTCGGGGTCCTCGGAAAGGTCGGTGGCGAGATCCAGGGCCACCGAGACGATGGACAGTCCGCGGGATCCCAGGGCCGTCTGCGCCCCGACGTCCTTGGCGGTCTTGGATGCTGCCTGGAAGAGCCGGACGAGGCCTGAACTGGCAGTGCCTTCATGCTGGGCGGTGATGAGTGCCCGGCGAACCTGCCCGGCGATTTCGCGTTCGCCGACCACAGCCGAGTCCAGGCCGGAGCTCACGGCGAAAAGGTGCTGGCTGACTTCGCCGCCGGTGCGCGTGTTGAATGAGCGGGAGACCAGTTGCTCGTTGAGTCCGGTGCGTTCACTGATCTGGGCAACTAGGGCGGCGCGTGCCGCTTCCACGTCATCCGGATGAGGCGCTTCACCATAAATTTCGAAGCGGTTGCAGGTGGCAAGCACCACCGCACCCGTCACTGCCGGCGACCCGGAGAGTGCGGATGTAGCAAGCTCGGAAGCACCGGTGCTCAGTTGAGCAACGGTCTCGAGGTCGATGTCGGCGTGTGTAGCCACCAATGAAAAAAGAACCACAGCATCACAATCATAGCTTTTACGTCACGGCGTAGAACAACAAAGCGCAGTGGCGAACCCCACGGCGGCCTGTGATTCCTGCCACGGAAGGCGCCGGCCGGGACCGGATGACAGCCTGTCGTTATCTTTTCCGCGCGACTTTAGGGACAATCGGAGTCATGACTTCAAGCGCTGCAACGTCCAACGGAACGGTCTCCGACGCCCCGTTCACCGATGCCACCCTGGATGCAGGACACCCGCTGATGGACGGCCGCACGGCTGATTCGCCGCTCATCACCGCCTACCGCGGCGGTAAGCCGAGCCGTCGGCCCGTCTGGTTCATGCGGCAGGCCGGCCGTTCCCTGCCGGAATACCTGAAGGTGCGCGAAGGCGTGGCCATGCTGGATTCTTGCCTGCGCCCCGAGCTGGCCTCAGAGATCACGCTGCAGCCCGTGCGCCGGCACGACGTCGACGCCGCCATCTTCTTCTCGGACATCGTGATTCCGTTGAAACTGGCCGGCGTGGGCGTGGACATCGTTCCGGGCGTTGGTCCGGTCCTGGACAAGCCGGTCCGCACTGCCGCGGACGTCGCGGCACTCCCGAAGCTGACCTGGGAAGCGCTGGAGCCGATCCGGGAGGCCGTCCGCCTTACCGTTGCCCAGCTCGGCAAAACGCCGCTGATCGGTTTCGCCGGTGCGCCCTTCACCCTCGCCGCGTACATGGTTGAAGGCAAGCCCTCCCGCGACCACCTCGGCCCGCGCACCATGATGCACGCCGACCCCGAAACCTGGACCGCCCTGGCCAACTGGGCTGCCGACGCCTCGGGCATGTTCCTGCGCGCCCAGCTGGAAGCCGGTGCTTCCGCAGGCCAGTTGTTCGACTCCTGGGCGGGCTCGCTGGGGCTGGCCGACTACGAACGCTTCGTGGCCCCGGCCTCTGCCCGTGCGCTGGACCACGTCCGCCACCTCGGTGCGCCGCTGATCCACTTCGGCACCGGAACCTCCGAGCTCCTGGTGGCCATGCGCGACGTCGGCGTCGACGTGGTGGGCGTTGACTACCGGCTGCCGCTGGACGAAGCCAACCGCCGGCTGGGCGGGACCGTCCCGCTGCAGGGCAACATCGACCCCGCCCTGCTGTCAGCTCCGTGGTCAGTCCTCGAAGCGCACGTCCGGGAGGTCATCCGGGCCGGGTCTGCCGCCCCCGGCCACGTCCTGAACCTGGGCCACGGCGTGCCGCCGGAGACCGACCCTGACGTCCTGACGCGAGTCGTCGAACTTATTCACTCGATTTCCCCGGAGTAAATGGTGAGCGCAGCCACGCCGGAAGCGTCCGTTCCTACGGCGGTGGTGGTGGGAGGCGGCGTTTCAGGCCTGCTCGCCGCCCTTGAGCTAGCCAAAACCGGCAGGCACGTCACCGTCCTGGAAGCCACTGAAGCCTGGGGCGGCTGCGTGGGCAGCCATGTGGTGGGCGGCCTGACGCTGGACAGCGGAGCGGAGTCCTTCGCCACCCGTTCAAGCGCCGTAGCGGACCTCGCGGCGGAACTGGGCATCGCCGGCCGTATCGTGGCACCCCATCCTGGCGGCGCCTGGGTCCAGCTCCCCGAAGGCGCACGTGAACTTCCCAAAACCGGCGTCCTGGGCATTCCGGCCAACCCATGGGATCCCGAAGTGCGACGGACGCTGGGACTGGCCGGCTCCCTCCGGGCTTCACTGGACAGGTTCCTGCCGGCTTCCGCGGGCACCCGCGCGGGCATCACGAGCGTCTCGGCCCTGGTCCGGCAGCGGATGGGCCGCCGCGTCCTGGAGCGGCTCGTCGAGCCCGTGGTGGGCGGCGTACATTCCGCTGATCCCGCGCTCCTCGACGTGGACATGGTGGCGCCCGGACTCCGCGACGGAATCAGGGCCCACGGTTCCCTGGCTGCCGCCGTCGCCGCCCAGCGCCGGGGCACCCCGGCGCAGGGCAGCAAAGCGGGATCCGCCGTCGCCGGCCTCCATGGCGGCATGCACACAATGATCAGCGCCCTCGTGGCGGAGCTGCGCCGGCGCGGCGTCACGCTCCTGACCGGAACCCCGGCAGGGGCGGTGGCCAGGACTGCGGACGGTTGGCGGGTTTCGGCCGGGGACCAAACGTACGACGCCGGCCTGCTGGTGGTGGCCCTTGACGGCCCGTCCGCCGTGGGACTGCTGCAGGACGCCGTGCCGGACCTTGGCGGCCACCGCCCGGCTGCCGGTCCGGACGTAAAGCTTGTGACACTTGTTGTTGACCTCCCGGAACTCGACCGCCGGCCACGGGGAACGGGCATCCTGGTGGCCCCGCAGACGCCCGGCATCGAGGCCAAGGCATTGACCCACGCCACCGCCAAGTGGGACTGGCTGGCGGCCGCTGCGGGGCCGGGCACCCACGTCGTCCGGCTGTCATACGGCCGGGGTGAGCAGCTCCCTGAAGACGGTCCCGCCGCTCCGGTCGGCGCCGGCTCCCGCGAGGGTGGCCATGCCCTGCTTGATGCGGCCTTACGGGATGCGTCGGCCCTGCTGACAGTGCCTGTCACAGCCGATGACGTGCTCGACTGGGACGTGGTCAGCTGGGGCGGAGTGCTGCCGTTCGCAGCCGTGGGCCATCGACAGCGGGTGGCGGAAGTCCGCCGGGTGTGCGCTGCTGACGGAAGGCTCGTCATGGTGGGCGGGTGGCTGGCGGGCAACGGCCTGGCGGCCGTCGTCGCCGACACCAAAAAACAGATCGCGGACAGCCTCCACTAGCCCGCGAGTACCGCCTGCAGGGCTTCTTTGCAAGTTTCTAATGGCACGTTTTTCTGGCTAGGGTCGATGACTATGGTCATTCAGAAGTCCGAAGAAACTCGAACGCTGACTGGTTTCCATGGGGGTCTTCGGCGCGGCACGGCAGCAGCGGCGCTCGGAGCGGTACTAGTCCTTTCCGCAGGTGTTCCTGCATCCAACGCTGTGTCCCTCGTTCCGGCTCCGGACACCACAGATGGCGCTGACGCCGCCACGACGACGTCAGTGGAAGCCGGTGTTCCCTCGCTGGATATCTGGGCCTCCGTGGTCCTGGGACCCAAGGGTGATCCCACCCGCCCGTCCGCACCGGGCTCCGGCAAGCAGACGCCGCCCGGACAACGGACGCAGCCCACACCGTCACCGTCTCCGACGACCGACCCGGTGACGCCTTCACCGTCGCCTGACCCGGAGACGCCGTCGCCGTCGCCGTCTCCCTCCGAAAGCAGCGCGCCGTCGGGCACGCCGGCACCGGCACCGGCTCCCGCAGGCGGAGCCGCAGGCCCGTCCACCGGTCCCGCCCAGGCGCCGGCCGCGCCTGCTCCCGCCACCGGCGCGGCCCCGGCCGGCACTCCCGGGGCGCCAAGCCCGTCGCTGCCCGGAACTGCCGCACCGGCCGCTCCGGGAACGGCAGGAACCGCTCCCGGCACCTCCGCCAAGATACCGGCCACCGGCGCGGCGTCGCCGGCGACCGGCAGCCGGGCTGCAGGGCCGGCGGCCACTGCTACCGCGTCGGCGTGGACCACCACGAACAGGTACGGTCCTGCCAACATGGCCACGTTGACCTCGGCAGGCGTCCTGCCGCTGTCCGGACCCGGCTACGGCGTCTCGAGCGCACCGGTCATGAGGTCCGCCGTGAGCGTCTCGCCGATGGGCGAAATGTCTCCCCAGGTCTGGTGGGGTGCCGGGCTGGTAGCGCTGGCCTGCGCCGCCGGGGTGGCCTACGTGCGGATGCGCCGGATCTGAGCCCGCTGCGGGCTGAAGAGGCTGTGAAATTAAGCACTTCTACGCGTTGTAGAAGAGTTCGGTTTCGACTTAGGCGGCACCGGAGGGCAGACTGGTAACTATGAGCCACACTTCTGCCGAATCTGTCAGTAAAACCGAATCAGTAGCCGGAAAATCAGCAGCCGAAGAAACAGAGCAGTTCTTCACCCTCTGGACGGTTTTCAAGCGCTCCTCGGACGTCCAGCGCAGCGCCGACGCTGCCGTCGAATTCGAAGCCCTGCTGGGCCGCCTTGCGGACGCGGGGGTTGTCCACCGCGGCAGCTACGACGTTTCGGGCATGCGTGCAGATGCGGACATCATGGTGTGGCTCCACGGCCCCAAGCCCGAGGCGCTGCAGCAGGCCGTCCGCGACATCCGCCGCAGCAGCCTTTTCGCAGGCACTGAGATCGTCTGGTCGGCCATGGGCGTGCACCGCGAGGCCGAATTCGCCAAGAACCACACCCCCGCGTTCTCCCGCGGCGTGGAACCCGCCGAGTGGCTCTGCGTGTACCCGTTCGTCCGCTCCTACGAGTGGTACCTCCTGCCGGAGGCCGAGCGCGGCGCCATGCTGCGCGACCACGGACTGCTGGGCCGCGACTTCCCGCAGGTCATCTCCAACACCGTTTCGTCGTTCGCCCTGGGCGACTGGGAATGGATCCTCGGCCTCGAGGCCCCCGAACTGGTGGACCTCGTGGACCTGATGCGCCACCTGCGTGCCACCGAGGCCCGGCACCACGTCCGTGAAGAAATCCCGTTCTACACCGGCCGCCGGGTCACCGCCGGGGAAATCGCCGAGGTCCTCGCATGAGCCCGCTCGAAGCGCAGGGCCCGCCCGCCGCCGTTAACCCGGTCACCGAAGCCGGCCGGATGGCGCCAAAAGAGTACGACGCCGTCCTCCTCGCCTCCTTCGGCGGCCCCGAAGGCCAGGACGACGTCATCCCGTTCCTGCGCAACGTCACCCGCGGCCGCGGGATCCCGGACGAACGGCTCGAAGAGGTCTCGCACCACTACCGCGCCAACGGCGGCATCAGCCCGATCAACCAGCAGAACCGGGCGCTCAAGGCCGGTATCGAAGCCGAACTTTCCGCCCGCGGCATCGACCTCCCCGTCTTCTGGGGAAACCGGAACTGGGATCCTTACATCCCGCAGACCCTGCAGGACGTGTACGACGCCGGCCACCGCAAGGTCCTGATGGTCACCACGAGTGCCTACTCGTGCTACTCCAGCTGCCGCCAGTACCGCGAAGACATCGGCCTCGCACTGACCTCGACCGGCCTGGACGGAAAGCTGGAAGTGGACAAGGTCCGCCAGTACTTCGACCACCCGGGCTTCGTGGAACCGTTCATCGAAGGCACAGCCGCCGGCCTGGCCGACGTCCGCGCCCAGCTGGCCGCCGCCGGCACCCCGGACGCACCCGTCCACATCCTCTTCGCCACCCACTCCATTCCCACGCGGGACGCCGAAGCCGCCGGACGTTCGAAGGACGAGCCGCGCCAGTTCGCCGAAGGCTCGGCCTATGTGGCCCAGCACCTGGCATCCGGCGCCGAGGTCATCCGCCGGGTCGAGGAGGAAACCGGTGACACGGCCCCGTGGTCGCTCGTTTACCAGTCCCGCTCCGGAGCCCCGCACGTTCCGTGGCTCGAGCCGGACATCAACGACGCCATCGAGGAACTCGCCGGCCAGGGCGTTAAGGGAATCGTGATCGTTCCCCTGGGCTTCGTCAGCGACCACATGGAGGTTGTCTGGGACCTGGACACCGAAGCGCTGGAGACCTGCCGGAACCACGGCCTCGCCGCAACCCGGGTGCCCACTCCCGGCACCCACCGCAAGTTCGTGGGCGGCATCGTGGACCTGATCTGTGAGCGCACTGCCGCGAACAACATTGCCGACCGGCCCCACCTGACCGACCTCGGCCCCTGGTACGACGTCTGCCGCCCCGGCTGCTGCGCCAATTTCCGGGGCGAGAAGCCCACCATCGCGGGAGCGGACACCACCGTCGGTACGGGCCACGACCCCTACCCCCCGGACCCTGCTGCCGCGCCGGCTGCCCGGGCGGCGGGACAGGAATCGCCGTGACAGTGCGTATCGGGACGCGCGCCAGCAAGCTGGCGCTCACCCAGACCCAACAGACCGCGGACCAGCTTGCCGCCATCGGCGGTTTCCCGGTGGAACTCGTGCACATCAGGACCGACGGAGACGTCCTGACCGGCTCGCTCTCGCAGATGGGCGGCACGGGTGTGTTCGTTGCGGCCTTGCGCGATGCGCTGCTGCGGGACCAGTGCGACGTTGCCGTGCACTCGCTCAAGGACCTGCCCACCGGAGCCGCTCCGGGGCTGACCCTCGCTGCGACGCCAAAGCGCGTGGACGTCCGCGACGTGCTCTGTGCCCGCGACGGTTTCAAGCTGGCCGACCTGCCGCAGGGCGCCCGGGTGGGTACCGGATCCCCGCGCCGGGCGGCGCAGCTCCGCGCAGCCCGTCCCGACCTGGACGTCGTGGACATCCGCGGCAACGTGGACACCCGCCTGGGCCGTGTCCCCGGCCTGCCGGGCAACCTTACCGACGCCGTGGTGGACGGAAAATCCTGCGACCTCGACGCCGTCGTGCTGGCGGCTGCCGGCCTTGAGCGCATCGGCCGGCTGGACACCATCAGCGAATACCTCGAAACGGACGTGATGCTTCCGGCCGCCGGCCAGGGCTCACTGGCCATCGAGTGCCGCACCGCGGATGCGCCGCGGAAACCCGGGTCCACCGAGGGCTCCCAGGGGCCGCTGGCGCAGGCGCTGGCAGCGCTCGATGACACGGACACCAGGCTGGCGGTTACGGCTGAGCGGGCACTCCTGGCCCGGCTGGAGGCGGGTTGCGCGGCCCCGGTGGGCGCCTACGCGTTCCGCAAGGGAAGCATGCTGTACCTGGAGGCCGCGGTCTGCGCGGTCGACGGGAAAGCCTCCGTCCGCGACAAGCGGGCAACAGACGGGCTCACCGAGGTGGGCGCCACGCTTCTGGGCATTGAACTTGCCGAGGTGCTATTGGCGGCCGGCGCAGCCGATATCGCGGACCTTGCCGCTTCCTGAACCGGCGGAGCCCGCCACATGATGGGACGGCCATGATGGGACGGCGCAGCGCCCGCCGCGCTGAGGGCGAGCCGGGGCCGCGGGTGCTGGAGGGTGCCCGGGTCCTGGTCACCCGCAGCCCCGACCGGGCAGCGGCGCTCCTCGCGGCCCTGCGGGAAACCGGTGCCGAACCGTTGCTGTTGCCGCTGATCGATTTCGAACGGGCCAGGGACCTGCATTCCCTGGAAGTCGCCTTCGATGCCTTGGGCGCGGGTGCCTACAGCTGGCTGGTGATCAGCAGTGTCACCACCGTGCAGGCGCTCGAGGAACTCGCCCGGGAACGGGGCAGTACGCTGAGCCAGTGGCTGCCCGGCTCCGTCCAGGTGGCCACCATCGGGCCTGCCACACGGCGCGAACTCGAGTCCCGCGGGGTCGCCGTGGACCTTGCCCCCGCCCGGCTTCAGTCCGGCGTCGGGCTCCTCGACATCTGGCCGCAGGGCCCGGGCAGCGTCTTCCTTCCGCAGGCGGACATTGCGGACGGCAGGCTCGCCGACGGGTTGGAAGCACTTGGTGCCAGCGTCCAGGCCGTGACTGCCTACCACACGGTGGATTATCCGGCGGATCCGGCCCGCAGCTTCACGCCGGAGGAGCCCGCCGCCGTGACGCAGCCCGGAGCTGAAGTGCTGACTCCCGCCGAAGCGAAAGCCGAGCTTGCCGCCGGGCGGCTGCACGCCGTCGTCGCCGCTTCGCCCAGCGCTGCCCGCCGCATCCATGCCGGACTGTCGCCGCTGGGGGACTGCCGGTTCGTGGCGATCGGGCGTTCGACGGCGGCTGAGGCCGCATCGCTGGGGCTGCCGGTGGCCGCCGTCGCCGAGGAACCAACAGCGTCCGGCCTGGTGTCCGCCGTCGTCCAGGCACTGGCACCAGGACATTCCACACCACCACCGCCCGCCCCTGAGACCCACGTGAAGGACAGAACATGAGCTTCCCGACCCATCGCCCCCGCCGGCTCCGCACCACCCCGGCCATGCGCCGGATGACGGCCGAACACCGGCTGGCGGCGCCCGAGCTGATCCTTCCCGCGTTCATCCGGGAGGGGCTCACGGAACCCAACCCGATAGCGTCCATGCCCGGCGTGGTGCAGCACACCACCGATTCCCTGAAGAGGGCTGCCGCCGAGGCCGTGGAGCTGGGCGTCGGCGGCATCATGCTCTTCGGCATTCCGGCCGAACGCGATGCGCGCGGCACCGCATCCCTGGACCCCGACGGCGTGCTCAACAAGGCGATCCGGGACGTCCGCGCGGAGGTGGGCGATGACCTGGTGGTCATGAGCGACGTCTGCCTGGACGAATTCACCGACCACGGCCACTGCGGCGTCCTCGACGCCGACGGGTACGTGGACAACGACGCAACGCTGGAAATCTACGCGGCGATGGCCGTGGCGCAGGCCGACGCCGGAGCGCACATGCTGGGCCCGTCGGGAATGATGGACGGGCAGATCGGCGTCATCCGGCAGGCACTGGAGGACGCCGGACACACGAACACGGCTGTGGTGGCATACGCCGCAAAATACGCCTCTGCGTTCTACGGCCCCTTCCGGGAAGCTGTGGATTCGCAGCTCAAGGGGGACCGGCGCACGTACCAGATGGATGCCGCCAACCGCCGCGAAGCCATCCTTGAAGTGGAGCTGGACCTCGCCGAAGGCGCCGACCTGGTGATGGTCAAGCCCGCCATGAGCTACCTCGACATCCTCGCCGACGTGGCCGCCATGAGCACCGTGCCCGTGGCCGCGTACCAGATCTCGGGGGAGTACTCCATGATCGAGGCTGCCGCCGCCAACGGCTGGATCGACCGCCGCGCTGCCATCACCGAATCGGTCCTCGGCATCAAGCGGGCCGGCGCCAACATGGTCCTGACCTACTGGGCGTCCGAGCTGGCCGGCTGGCTGAAGGAGTCGAAATGAGCGACAGCCCCACGGCCCCCGTCGGCCCGGGGAAGGTCCTGCTCGGGCTGAACACGTTCGGCGACGTCGGGTCCTACCCCGACGGGCACCCGGTGCCGCACGCGCAAGTGCTGCGCCAGCTGCTGGAACAGGCGGAGCTGGCGGACGACGTCGGACTCCACGCCTTTGGCGTGGGGGAGCACCACCGCCGGGACTACGCCGTCTCCGCCCCCGAGGTCTTCCTCGCCGCCGCCGCGGCGCGCACCAAGCACATCCGGCTGGGATCCGCGGTGACCGTGCTGAGTTCGGATGACCCCATCCGCGTCTTCCAGCGTTTCTCCACGGTGGATGCCATCTCCAACGGCCGCGCCGAAGTCATGCTGGGCCGCGGGTCCTTCATCGAATCGTTTCCGCTGTTCGGCCTGGACCTCGCCGACTACGACGTGCTGTTCGAAGAAAAGCTGGAACTCTTTGACAAGGTCCGTGCGCAGAAGCCCGTTCACTGGGAAGGGCGCACCCGTCCGGCCATCAACGGGCTGAGCGTCTATCCGCCGCTGGAACACCACCTGCTGCCCGCCTGGATCGGCGTGGGCGGAACGCCGGAGTCCGTGCTGCGCTGCGCGGAATACGGCTACCCCATCATTTTCGCGATCATCGGCGGCGAACCGCGTTCTTTCGCCCCGCTGGTCAACCTGTACCGCGAGGCCATGGCCAAGTACGGGCATCCGATGCAGCAGGTGGCCACGCACTCGCCCGGGCATGTAGCCGAAACGGACGAGGAAGCCCGCGAGGAGTTCTTCCCGCACTGGCTCGAGCTGCGGAACAGGATCGGAGCCGAACGCGGCTGGGGACCGGGAAGCCGGCGGGAATTCGACGCCATGTGCACCCCCGAAGGCGCGCTCTACGTGGGATCGCCGGAAACGGTGGCGCGGAAGATCGCCCTGCTCAAGCAGAACCTGGGGGTGGACCGTTTCGACCTCAAGTACAGCAGCGGCTCCCTGCCGCACAAGGCCATGATGCGGTCCATCGAGCTGCTGGGCACCGAGGTGGCGCCCCGTGTGGCCACGCTCCTGTCCGGGCATGCACCCGCCAACTGAAAGAATAGGAACCATGACTTCCAGCTCTCCTCGCAATGAGGAACTCTTCGACCGTGCACGCCAGCTCATGCCGGGCGGCGTCAACTCTCCCGTCCGGGCCTTCGGTTCCGTGGGCGGTACTCCGCGGTTCATGGTGTCGGCCAAGGGCCCGTACCTGACGGATGCCGACGGCGCCGAGTACGTGGACCTGGTGTGCTCCTGGGGTCCCGCGCTGCTGGGCCACGCCCACCCCGCCGTGCTCGAAGCAGTCCACGCCGCCGTGGACCGCGGACTCTCGTTCGGTGCCTCCACCCCGGACGAAGCCAACCTTGCCGCGATCGTAAAAGAACGCGTCCCTGCCGCCGAACGCGTCCGGATGGTTTCCACCGGCACCGAAGCCACCATGACGGCCGTCCGCCTGGCCCGCGGCTTCACCGGCCGCGACCTGATCATCAAGTTTGCCGGCTGCTACCACGGCCACCTCGACGGACTCCTCGCCGCGGCCGGATCCGGCGTGGCCACCCTGGCTCTGCCCGGATCCGCCGGGGTCACGGCCGCCACCGCCGCCGAAACCCTGGTGCTGCCGTACAACGACCTCGCCGCCGTCGAGGCCGCGTTTGCCGCGCACGGCAGCAACATCGCCGCCGTCATCACGGAGGCGGCTCCGGCCAACATGGGAGTGGTCACGCCCGGCGACGGGTTCAACGCCGGACTTTCGCGGATCACCCGTGAACACGGCGCCCTGCTCATCGTGGACGAAGTCCTGACAGGCTTCCGCACTGGGTACTCGGGCTACTGGGGCCTCACCGGCGGCGCGGCAGATGCAGCAGAGCCGTGGAGCCCGGACCTGCTCACCTTCGGCAAGGTCATCGGCGGCGGCATGCCCACGGCGGCCCTCGGCGGCCGGGCGGACATCATGGACTACCTGGCGCCGCTCGGGCCCGTGTACCAGGCGGGAACGCTGTCCGGAAACCCGGTGGCCATGGCCGCCGGTGTCGCCACCCTGACGCACGCCACCCCCGAGGTCTACTCGTTTATCGATGCACGCTCGCTGGAGCTTTCCGGGGCACTGTCCTCGGCACTGGATGCCGCCGGGGTGGACCACTCCATCCAGCGGGCCGGAAACCTCTTCTCGGTGGCCTTCGGCACCTCGGCGCGGGGCGTGCACAACTATGACGACGCCCAGGGCCAGGAAGTGTTCCGCTACGCGCCCTTCTTCCACTCGATGCTGGACTCCGGCATTTACCTGCCGCCGTCGGTCTTCGAAGCGTGGTTCCTTTCCGCGGCCCACGACGACGCCGCCATGAACCGGATCTTCGAGGCGCTCCCCGCCGCAGCGCGGGCTGCGGCGGCTGCAGAGGTGCCTGCCGGGCTGTAACGGCCCACAACAGAAATCCCCGCCTCCCGGACGAATCCCCGCTAAAAGCGAGGGGAAACGTCCGGGAGGCGGGGATTTCTTGCTAATGCTGTGGCGCGGAAGCCTTAGAAGGCCACCGTCACGTCACCGTTGGGCCATTCCTTCTCGATGAAGGCCTTGACCTCGGGGGAGTGGAGGAGCTCGTCCAGCTTCTTGATCCGGACGTCATCCTTGGAGTCTTCACGCCAGGCCAGGAAGTTGGCGTAGGGGTTGTTCTCCACGGACTCCACTGCGAGGGCGTCCTTGGTGCTCAGGCCGGCCTTCAGGATGAAGTTGCCGTTGATCAGGGCCAGGTCCACGGACGGGTCCTTGAGGTCGTTGATCAGCAGTTCGGGCTGGTTCTCCGAGAACTTCAGCTTCTTGGGGTTCTGCTCGTCGGTGAGGGTCAGCACCGAGGAATCGTCCTTGATGTCCTTGACGAGCCCGGCAACCTGGAGGACCTTGAGCGCCCGGACCTGGTTCGAGGGGTCGTTCGTGATGGCGACCTTGGCGCCTTCCTTGATGTCCTTGATGTCCTTGACCTTTTCGGAGAAGGCAGCGTAAGGCTCGATGTGGACGCCTTCGCCGTGGCCGAACTTGTAGCCCTTGGTCTTGACCTGGTCTTCGTACCAGGGGAGGTGCTGGTAGTAGTTGGCGTCCAGCGAACCGTCGCTCAGGGCGGTGTTCGGAGTCTGGTAGTCCTCGATCTCCTTGATGTCCAGCTTCAGGCCGGCCTTGGGCGCAAGGTCCTCGTTGAGGAATTCCAGGATCTTGGCCTGCGGGACCGGGCTTGCACCGACGGTCAGGGTGGCGGGCTTGGCCGGGTCAAGGGTGGTGGTTTGGGCGCTGGGGCTGGAGGAACCGCCGCAGGCCGTCAGGGCCAGGGCGGTGACAATACCGGTGGCCAGGAGGGAGAGTGATTTACGCATCGGGTGCGTTCCTTTCGAATTGCTGGGAGGCCGACGGCGGGCGTGCGCCCGGCGCTGTCTCCGGCACAGATGCAGCGGGCGGCTACCTGCTGCGGTGAAGATTGCCGTGCCCGTTGGACGACGGCTGGTTCGTGGCGTTGGCCTGGCGGTGGCGTTGGCCTAGCGGTGGTCGAGGCTGCGGGCGATCTGCTCGCCGACCAGCTGGATGACCTGAACGAGGACGATGATCAGGACGATGGTGACGATCATGACCGTGACATCGAATCGCTGGAAGCCGTAGTTATATGCCAGCTTCCCGAGTCCGCCGCCGCCCACCAGGCCGGCCATGGCCGAGTATCCAACCAGCGTGACCACGGTGGTGGTTGTGGCGGCTACGAGGGCCGGGAGCGATTCGCGCAGCATCACCTTGTTGATGACCTGCATTTTGGTGGACCCCATGACCTGGGCGGCATCGATCTTGCCATGGTGGACGTCCCGGAGGCACGTCTCCACCAGGCGGGCGAAGAAGGGGATGGTCCCAATGGACAGCGAGACTGACGCCGCGATGGGCCCAAGGCTCGTGCCGGTCAGCAGGCGGGCCAGCGGAATGAGCGCCACCATCAGGATGGCGAACGGGATGGACCGGGTGATGTTGACGATGACGTCGCTCATGATCCGGTTGGTGACGGGCATCGGACGCAATCCGCCCGGCGCCGTGACGTGCAGGAAGACGCCCAGGGGCAGGCCCACCAGCACAGTAAAGAAGGCCGAAATTCCGACCATCTGCAGTGTTTCAACGATGGCTTCGGGCAGTGCCTTCGCCAGGACGGGGTTGCTGAAGATGTCGTTCATGAGTTCCTTCCCGCCGCGTCGCCAAGTCCAGTCTTGTCCAAACCAGCCCGGTCCAAATCAGCCTCGTCCAGGTCCACGGCGTCCAGGTCCACGGTGTCGCTGGCTGTTGTTTTGGTCCCTGCCAGCTTGGCGCCTATTCCGCGCTGGTGGAGGTAGGCGAGGACGGCGTCGTAATCCGCATTCTCGGCCAGCTGGACACGGAGGTGCCCGAACTGCTGGCCGCCCAGCGTCTCGACGCTGCCGGCCAGGACATTGAGGTCAATGTCGAAGTGCCGTGCAACGCCGGTGAGGACAGGTTCTTTGGCGTTGTCGCCGGCGAACAGGATTTCCAGGACCGGGCCGCCCTGCAGTGCACCCTTCAGGGGCTCCGAGGCCGGGAGCGGCAGGAGTGCCTTGGCCAGCTTGCTCTCGAGATCCCCGGCCACGTCCTTGAGCGCCCCGTGCTCGATGATGCGGCCCTTGGACAGGAGGGATACCGAGTCGCAGACACGCTTCACGACGTTCATTTCGTGCGTGATGATCAGGACCGTGAGCTGCAAACGCTTCGTGAGGTCCTGGATCAGGTCGAGGATCTCGTCCGTGGTCGCAGGGTCCAGGGCAGAGGTGGGCTCATCGCACAACAGGACGTCGGGCTCGGCGGCAAGTGCCCGGGCGATGCCCACCCGCTGGCGCTGCCCGCCGGACAGCTGGGAGGGGTAGGCGTTCTCGAACCCTTCCAGGCCCACGAGGGACAGCAGGTCCGCAACCTTGGCGCGGATCTTGTCCTTCGGCGTCTTGACCAGCTCCAGGGGGTGCGCCACGTTGCCGGCCGCAGTGCGGGAGTCCATGAGGTTCGCGTGCTGGAACACCATGCCGATGCGGCGCCGGGCCGCACGGATTTCGGAGTCCCTGACGGAGCTGAGTTCCGTGCCGTCAATACTGACGGACCCCGACGTCGGACGATCCAGCAGCGTCAGGCAACGCACCAGGGTTGATTTCCCGGCGCCTGAATGGCCAATGATTCCGTGAATGGAACCTTTGGGAACGGAAAGGGTGACGCCGTCGAGGGCAACCACTTCCTTTTTCCCCTGGCGGTAGACCTTTCGCAGGTCAGTAACTGTGATCATTTATCCTCAGGAGGTTGGCCTCGGGCAGGGCATAGCACAAGCACGCTTTTGAACTTAATTATGTCAGCGGAGCCCTTGGCGAGTCACTTCCGCAGTATGTTCGGTGTAATGATCTGGCCGCCGCATTAAGTTCCGATTCGAAGCGATTGCCGCGCTGCCCGTGCGGCCGTACTGTGACAGGCAAAATTGCACCGGCTACCTGAGCCGGCCGGTAACCTTGCCGGGCACTGTGATCCTCGTCCCAGACCGTGTCCTTTTCCCGGGGTGACCGGGTTGGTACTGCGCCTAGAAGTCGCCCCCGCTGGCGTCTTCGGGCGGCAGGACCGGCCATTCGCCCTCGATCACGGCGGCGGGCTTGGTCTTGCGGAGATACGTCTGGAAGTCCGCGGCCTGGCTGGCCGCCCATCCCACCTGCAGCTGGTGGAGCTGACCGGCGGCCATGCGGAGCTTCGGGAACTTGCCGGCCATCGCGTCCAGCATTCGAAGCGTCGCGAGGGCGTCCGCTGCCGACGTGTGGGCGTTGTCGAGATTGACGTCGTACTCTTCGCAGAGTGCGGTCAGTGTCCTCTTGCCCTTGCGGTACCGGTCCACCTGCTTGTTCATGATGTACGGATCCAGGACCGGGAAGCGGTCCAGTTGCGGAATGCCGTAGCGGGCCGACTCGGCCGCCAGCACCGTGAAGTCATAGCTTGCGTTGAACGCAATAACCGGAACACCGTCGTCGAACAATCCCTGCAGCACCGAGGCGAGCTCACGGGTCACTTCCGCGGCCGGGCGGCCCTCCTGGCGGGCCCGTTCGGTGGTTACACCGTGCACCTCGCTGGCTTCGGCGGGGATCTCGATTCCGGGATCCGCGAGCCATTCATGCTCCTTGATGACGCTTCCATCGGCATCCACCACGGTGACCGACGCCGTAACGATCCTGGCGGCACGCGAGTTGCGGCCGGTGGTCTCCAGATCGAAGGCGGCCCGGGGCCGTGTGTCCCATGTGCCGCTGGTGGTGCCGCTGCCAGTGGTGATGCTGATGCTGGTGTTCCTGGTGCTCATAGTTCAAAACTACCCGCTGCCTCTGACACTTTTGCGCCAGGCCGTGGGCGTGCCGCCCGCCGGCGGTCCGGTTGCCCCGCGGGTGGCCGCTTCCCGGGCGGCCGCCCACACGTGCCGCCTCGCGGATGCCGGGGAACCGCTACGCTGGATTCATGCGCACGGAGTATGTCGAGGCGGTACTGTCCGTGGTTCAACTGGTTCCCACGGGATCAGCTGTGGCATATGGCGACGTTGCCGAGCTCCTTGGTTCCGGCGGTGCGCGGCAGGTGGGCGCGGTGATGAGCCACCACGGCAGCGCCGTCCCCTGGTGGCGGGTCCTGAGGGCGAGCGGCGAAGCACCGCAGGGACTTGAAGCCGAAGCCCTGACCTACTATCTCCGGGAAGGCACCCCGCTCCTGGGCCGCTACCTGGACTTCGTCCGGACCGGCGAAGGCCGGTGGCGCGTTGACCTTGCGGAAGCGCGCTGGGCGCCGCTGGACAGTGACTTCGACCTCATTGACCTGATTGCAGAGCGGCTGGAGCGGCGGCTCCATAAAATGTCAGCCCCCAATGATGAAATGACTGTGTGACACTTACCAACGACTCCCCTGAGATTCAGTCGGGACAGCGGATCCAGACAGGACAGAGGATCGAGTCCGGGCGGGCAGACGGATCAACAGGCCGGATAACGGTCGGCAGGCCCGCTGGAACGGCAGCCGGACTGAGGCTCCTTCCACCCAGGCAGGTCCTCAACGTCGTTCCGGCATTGTCACCGGACCAGCAGGCGGCCGTGGATGTCCCGCACGGGTCCGGTCCGGTTCTGGTACCGGGTGCCCCGGGCACCGGAAAATCCACCGTCCTCATAGAAGTGGCCGTGCGCCGGGCCGAGCGCGACGGCGTGGATCCCGAAAGAATGCTGGTGCTGGCGCCGAGCCGCCTCGCAGCCGACTCCCTCAGGGACCGCTTTACGGCCCGGCTCAACCGGAGCCTCAGCACGACGCCGGCACGCACCTGGGCATCGTATGCCTTCGATCTGATCCGGCGTGCCAAAGCGGAAGGCATCCTTCCGCTGCCGCGACCGCCGCGGCTGCTTTCAGGGCCCGAGCAGGACCTCATCATCAAGGAATTGCTTGAAGGCCACGCCCTTCCTGGCCTTGAACTGCCCTGGCCGGAAGACCTGGGCGCCGCACTGGAAACCCGTGGCTTCCGCCATGAGGTACGCCAGCTCTTTGACCGGATCATTGAGTCCGGCCGGACGCCCGACGACCTGGTGGAGCTGGCCGGACAGTGCAACCGTCCGGACTGGATCGCTGCGGCGGCGCTGTATGCGGAGTACCGCGACGTCCTGGACCTGCGCATGCCGGAGGCCTTCGACCCCGCGGGAATCATCACGGCGGCACGCCAGATCTTCCAGGACTCGCCCGAATTCCTGGCCGCCGAGCGGGAACGCCTGCAGCTGATTCTGGTGGACGACATCCAGGAAGCCAACCCGGCAGTGTTCGAGCTGCTGGCCGATATCGCGGCAGGCAAGGATGTCTATGTGACGTCGTCCCCGGACACCGTTGTCCAGGGATTCCGCGGCGCCAGGCCCGACCTCACGGCTGAATTGCCGCACCTGCTGGCTTCCGCCGGCGCCCCCGGCGAGGGCCTCCGGGATCCTTCGGCGGCGGACACAGTCCTGGAACGCCCGCTCCGGGTGACTCACCGCCACGCTCCCGCCGTCGCCCAGGCCTGGCTTGAGGTGGCGGCACGCATCTCACAACGTGCGGGTGGCCGCTCGGCCCGCAGGCTGGAAAGCGCCGAACCCGCCGGCGGCCAGCGGCAGCAGGGCCAGCAGAATGGTGTCCCTGTCCGTGGTGATGTGGAGGGCCACGTCCTCCCTTCTCCGGTCCAGGAGCTGCGCTATGTGGCGCAGCGCATCCTCGATGCGCACCTTAGCCAGGGCCGGGAGCTTGGCGACATCGCGGTGATTGTGCGGAACGGCGGGCAGCTGAACCAATTGCAGCGCCACCTGGCCGGCCACGGCATTCCAGTGCGGGTTCCCGTGGCCGAATCCGCGGTCCGGGATGAAGTGGCAGTGCGGCCGCTGCTTGATGCCTACGCCGTGGCGCTGGATCCTGCCGCGCTGACCCCGGAGTCGGCTGTGGCGCTGCTGACGTCCCGGATCGGCGGAGCGACCTCCATCGAATTGCGCCGCCTGCGCCAGTCCCTGCGCCGCGAGGAGATCCTCGGCGGCGGCGGCCGCACCAGTGATGCACTGCTTGTCGAGTCGCTGCTGGAACCGGGCGCGCTGGCGACTACGGGTATCGAAGGCCGCTCTGCCCGCCGTGTCGCGCGCATGATCGAGGCCGGTCGGGTGGCGGCGGCAGCGCCGGGCGGAAACGCGGAAACAGTGCTCTGGGCGCTCTGGAACTCCACCGGACTTGCCGCACGCTGGACCGACGCGGCATTGACCGGCGGCGCAGCAGGGGCCAGGGCTGACCGCGACCTGGACGCCATGATGGCGCTGTTCCATACTGCCGAACGCTACGTGGACCAGTTGCCAGGGTCGGGCCCGGATCAGTTCCTGGAGTATCTGCTCAGCCAGGAGCTGCCCATGGACACCCTGGCGGCCCGGGCGCAGCTGGAGGACGCGGTGGAACTCATGACGCCGGCGAGTGCTGCCGGACGTGAATGGCCCGTCGTCATTATTTCCGGCCTGCAGGAGGGGGTGTGGCCCAACACCAGGCTCCGCGGGGAGCTTCTGGGCAGCACGCTGTTCGCTGACGCCGTTGAGCACGGGGTGGAACACGCCCTGCAGCTGGGGCCCATCAGCAGGCTGCGCGAAATCCGGTACGACGAACTCCGCAGCTTCTCCACGGCAGTCTCCCGGGCACGGGAAGTGCTGATCTGCACGGCTGTGTCGTCGGAGGACGAACAGCCCTCCTCCTTCCTGGACTACGTGGCCCCGCTGCGTCCCGGGCAGGATAGGCGCACCTTCACCCCGGTGGAGCGGCCCATGACCCTCCGTGCCCTAGTTGCCGAACTTCGGCAGCACGCGCAACTGGACGGGAAGTCGGTCGCCGAATCCGTCGAGGCCGCCAGGGTCCTTGGGCGGCTGGCCGTGGCCGAACCATCCGTGCCCGGCGCCAATCCCGACTCCTGGTGGGGGCTCGCCCCGCTGTCTTCGGGGGAGCGGATTGTCCCGGCGGGGGGAACTGTGTTCGTCTCGCCGTCCAAAGTGGAGACGGTCCAAAAGTCTCCGCTCGACTGGTTCATTCAGGCTGCCGGCGGAGAAGCGGCCACCGACTTTGCCAGGAGCCTGGGCACGCTGGTCCACGCCATCGCGCAGGACCTGCCGGATGCGTCGGGATCGGAATACGTTGCTGAGCTGGTCCGGCGATGGCCCGCACTGGGCATGAAGGACAACTGGGAGGGCAAGCTGGATTTCCAGCGCGCCGAGGGCATGGTCCGGAAGCTGGCCCAGTACATCCTGGTCATGCGCAGTGAAGGCAGGAGCCTTGTCGGTGTCGAGCTGGACTTCGAAGTGAAACTGGCGGATATCGTGGACGTTCCGCAGCCGGGACAGCCGGGGCAGCCGGCGGAAACGGCCGCTGACCCTGAGACCAGGTCCGCTGTTCTCCGCGGACAAGTCGACCGGCTGGAAATCGATGCCGAAGGGCGGCTGGTGATCGTGGACCTCAAGACCGGCAAGCGCCAGCCGTCGAAAGCTGATCTCGCGCGCCACCCGCAGCTGGGTTCCTACCAGGCTGCGGTACTGGCCGGAGGGTTCGTGGAAGCGGGCACGGTGGCCCTTCAGCCGGGCGGCGTACAGCCGGGCGGGGCCGTGCTTGCCCAGCTTGGCACGGGCAACAAGGGCCCCGGCATCCAGGTCCAGGAGCCGCTGGACAGCTCCGAGAACAACTGGGCTCTGGACATGGTGAACGAGGCCGCACGGCTTATGTCCGGCAGCGTTTTTGAAGCCCGCCACGATCCGGCCAAGTCAGGCCACGGCGGCCACGGCTGCCGGTTGCCTGAGGTCTGTCCCCTTTGCCTTCGCGGAAAGCAGGTTACTGAATGACGACGCCCCCTGACGTACCGGCGCCGCGGTTCTCCCCTGAAGAGCTGACTGCCATGCTGGGCGAACGCAACAGTCCCACGGCGGAGCAGTCCGCCATCATATCGTCGCCACTCACGCCGCGACTGGTCATTGCAGGGGCCGGATCCGGCAAGACCGCCACCATGGCAGACCGCGTTGTGTGGCTCGTTGCCAACGGATGGGTCAGGCCCGAAGAAGTCCTGGGGGTGACGTTCACGCGCAAGGCGGCCGGTGAGCTGGCAAGCCGGATCCGGGCCAAGCTGGCGGCCCTGCAGCGGATTGCCGCGGAAGACACCGAACACCGGATATTCCCGGCAGGCCTGCTGAGCGAGGATGCCCTGGAACCCAAGGTTTCCACGTATCACTCGTACGCCAGCGGGATCGTGTCCGACTACGGTCTCCGGCTCGGTGTCGAACGTGATGTTGTCCTGCTGGGCGGAGCACAGGCCTGGCAGTTGGCCAGCGAAGTCGTCGAGGCTTTCGACGGCGAATACGAGCACTTCCGTGCTGCCAAGTCCACTCTGGTGAAAGCCGTCATCCAGCTGGCTGGCGAGTGCGCTGAACACCTGCGGGATCCCGCCGAGGTGCAGGAATGGCTGATGGGGCGCGTCGCCGAATTTGAAGCCCTGCCCTATGTGGCCGGAGCCAAGAAAAACCCCACCCAGGCCGCCGGGGAACTCGGCGCCATGCTGCGCACCAGGGCCAGCGTCGCCGAGATGGTGGGACGGTACGCGGACGCGAAGCGGGTCCGGGGCGCGCTGGACTTCGGCGACCTCGTGGCGCTTGCCGCGCGGGTGGCCAGCGAGATCCCGCTGGCCGCCGAAGTGGAACGCCAGCGGTTCAAAGTGGTGCTGCTAGACGAATTCCAGGACACCTCGCACGCCCAGCTCGTGCTGTTCTCCAGGCTCTTCGGCGGCGGCCATGCCGTGACAGCGGTAGGTGACCCGAACCAGTCCATCTACGGCTTCCGGGGAGCGTCTGCCGGCCAGCTGTTCCATTTTGTTCGTGAATTCCCCGTCCGGGTCGGGGAATCTTTCGCGGTGGCACCCACCTCCTACCTGACAACCGCGTGGCGCAACGGACGCAACATCCTGTCCGCCGCCAATGTCATTTCGGCACCACTTAGCGCTGCGGCCATTCAAGCCGGGCCTGCGGGGGAGCGGGACGCGGCGGACTCCGTGGAGGTTCCGCCGCTGCAGCCCAGTCCCGCGGCGGCCCAGGGAAAGGTGGTCATCGGTCGCTTTGCAACGGACGAGGACGAGGCCAAGGCCATCGCGGCGGACGTCCTGCGGTACCGCGTCACGGATTTCGAAGACAACGACGGAACAGACCGGATACCTCCGGCGATGGCCGTTCTCTGCCGCCGTCGCGCCCAGATGGAATGTATCCGGCGTGAATTCGAAGTGCGCGGCATACCCTACGAAATCGTGGGCCTCGGCGGACTCCTGGACACCCCGGAAATTGTTGACCTGGTCGCCACGCTGCGCGTGCTCGCCGATCCCGGCCGTTCGGACTCGCTCATGCGTCTTCTGGCCGGGGCGCGCTGGCGGATAGGACCGGCCGACCTCATGGCCTTCCGGGACTGGTCTTCATTCCTTGCCCGCCGCAGGGTACACCCGGGGCAGGGTGCCGATGAAGGTGATGATGCCGATGCCGCCGTCATCGAAAGCGACATCACCGATTCGGCAAGCCTGGTGGAAGCCTTGGACTGGCTTCCGCGGGAAGGCTGGACGTCGGCCCACGGCCGGACGCTGAGCCCGGAGGCCCTCAACCGGCTGCACGCCCTCTCGGCCGAGCTCCGGCAGCTCCGGGGATTCATGGGTGACGACCTCACCACCCTGCTGGGCGAGGTGGAACGGGCCATGCTCCTGGATATCGAAGTAGCGGCCCGTCCCGGCATCAGCATCCATCAGGCCCGGAGAAACCTGGATGCATTCCATGATGCCGCGGCAGGATTCCTCCACACCTCCCACCGGGTGGACGTCCTGGCGTTCCTGGCCTGGCTGGAGGCCGCGGCCACGGAGGAGGGCGGGCTGGACGTCGCCGCTCCGGACGTCAACCATGAAGCCGTCCAGCTGTTGACGGTGCATGCGTCCAAGGGCCTGGAGTGGGACGTCGTGTTTGTTCCCGGATTGAACGCGGGAGCGTTTCCCAGCAGCCGCGATTCGCGCTGGAGCAGCGGCAGTGCCGCCCTGCCCTGGCCCCTGCGGGGTGACCGTGCCGACCTGCCGCAATGGGACCTGGACCAACCGGATCAAAAAGGCTGGCTGGATGCAGAAAAAGACTTCAAAGCGGACGTCCAGGCGCACGGTGAAGCCGAGGAGCGCAGGCTGGCCTACGTGGCTTACACCCGGGCGAAATACGTGCTGTGGGTATCCAGCGCGGCCTGGGTGGGCTCCCGGGCCGGTATGGCGGAGATGTCGCCGTTCCTTTCCGAGCTGGGGCCCCTGGCGGGTGTCGTGACAGGCAGCGGCGGCCCGGCCGGGGCGGCCCGGGAGCCCGCCGCAGGTCCGGCGGACGATGCGGCGGAACATGCCGCCGTCGTGCATTCCGCGTCGGTGGAGGAATCATCACTGCCGGTGGAAAGCCCGCTGACCCAGGACCTGGAACTGGCACTGTGGCCGTACGACCCGCTGGAAGGGCCCGCTGATCCGCGCACGGGGGCCAGGCTGAGGCTGGTGCCGGGACGGCGGGCAGCGATGGAAACGGCCGCCGGAAGGGTCCGCGAGGCCATGGCCGCGGGCCCGTCGTGGGACGCTGAAGGACCCGCAGCAGGGGAGGGGCCACGTCAGCTCCGGAGCGTTGCGGCCAACTGGGCGCAGGAGGCGGCCCTGTTGCTGGAACGCCGCTACCGCAGGGCTGCGGTGCAGGATGTCCACTTGCCCGGCCACATCTCTGCGTCAACGTTTGTGGACCTGGGCGATGATCCCGGATTGGTCCTTGCACGGCTGCGGCGTCCCGTTCCCAGGGAGCCAGGCATGTCCGCCCGCAAGGGCACGGCTTTCCACGCCTGGGTGGAAGAGTACTTCGGCAAAGCAGGCATGCTGGAACTGGAGGAGGCGCCGGGCTCGGACAACCATATTGACGAGGCGTACGGGCTGGACTCCATGGTGGAGACGTTCCGGAATTCGGAGTGGGCACACCGCGCCCCGGCCCATGTGGAGGTTCCGGTGGAAACGCGCATCGGAGACGTTGTGGTGCGCGGCCGGATCGATGCCGTGTTCCGGGACGCCGACGGGCGCTGGGACCTGGTGGACTGGAAGACGGGCCGCCGTCCCGCTGGCGGGCAGCTGAAGGTTAAAGCCGTCCAGCTGGCCGTCTACCGGCTTGCCTGGGCCCGGCTCAAGGGAGTGCCGCTCGACAATGTCCGGGCCGCGTTCTACTACGTGGGGGAAAACCAGGTGGTCCGCCCCCACGACCTCGGCACGGCGGAGCAGTTGGAGGATATCGTGACGGCTGCCCTGGGCGGAACCACCGCCCTGGCGAAAGCATCCGGATCGGCTAATGGGACTTTGCGTCCACAATCGTAATAGCGGCGGTGGACGTGTCGTCCGCGGCCGGCGGGTCATGGGGCGTGGTTTCCCCTCCGGCGTTGGCAGCCTGTCCGGCTTCACCGTTCTTGGCTGGACCGGAGGCGTCGGCGGTGGCGGGCTGTTCGGCCGGGATCGGTGTCACATGGACCGAAGGCACAGCCCCGGCACCGGCAGGGGCGGCCTGCGGAACGGCTTCGACGTGAACGGCAGGGGCGGCCTGCGGAACGGGTTCCACGTGCACGGCAGGGGCGGCCTGCGGCAAGGGCTCCACGCTGATGGGCTGGCCGCCGTGTTCGGCGATGTCCTCGGCAAGCGAGGCCAGCATTTCTTCAGCTTCGCCGATCATGGACTCGTTTCCGGCGGCCAGGCCCTTGACCAGGTACTGGGCCAGCGCGAACTCGGCGGAAAGCGCGGCGCGGCGCAGCAGGTGGGCGTCCGGCGCATCCCGGCGGCCGGACGTATAGTGGCTCAGCACGGCGTCCACGAAGCCCTGTTCGTTGGAGGCCACCAGCCAGGCCATGTCGTCGGCGGGGTCGCCGATGCGCAAATCGGTCCAGCCCGTTACAGCCGTCACCCGGTTCCCCTCAACCAGGATGTTGTCCTCATGCAGGTCGCCGTGGACAACGCAGGGATTGAAACGCCAGAGCGAGACGTCTTCCAGTGCATGTTCCCAACGTCGCAGGAGCACGGGAGGGATCTTCCCTGTGGTGGCCGCCTGGTCGAGTTCGTTGAGCCTGCGCTGCCGGAACTCATTGGGTGTGTAGCTGGGCAGGTCGGCATTACTGACCAAAGTCCGCGGAAGGTCGTGAATGGCGGCCAGTGCCGCGCCTATTTCCTTCGCCAGGGCTTCCGGCCCGGCCGTCAGTTCTTCGACGCTGCGGGTGGTGCCCGCCAGGTGCGAGTACACAAAGGTGCTGAGTGCGCCCTGACGGACGGTGCCCGCCACCGTGGGCATCAGAAAGGGCAGTTCGGCCCTGATTCCGGGAGCAAAGGCGCGGAGCACCATGAACTCGGTTTCCAGGCGGGTGCTGGCCTCGGCGTGCCGGGGTGAACGCACCCGCCACTGCTTTCCCTCGGAGTCCAGCAGAAGGGCCGAATCGAAGTCCGCCGGATCGTCGGGCGCGGAACTCACGGCGGTGGGCGTCAGTCCGGGGACTGCCGCAGTTGCTACAGCTGCCAGTTCGATCGGTTTTCTTCTCACCCATCCACGGTAGATTGACTGGCGCCCAAGATGGCGATGTACTGCGGCGAGTCTTCAGATCGTGACTAATCCACTTGCCAAAGCAGTGTCCGGAACACTGCAGCGGGGGCCCTCTGCGGCCGGAGCAAAATGTCAATTGTCAGCCGGAGTCAGTACGGTGGGTACATGAGTCTTGCGGAGTCACCGGCATCCCAAAATAAGGCGGAACCAACAAGGGGAGCGCAGGATGCGGCCCCCGGCGGTACGCCTCCGCTGAAGCGGCTGCCGGCGAACCACCTTATGGACACTGTCCTCCCGGTCCGTCCTGCCCTCATTGACAGGGGATCCGGCGCCAGGATGAAGCCGGGCATGGTGGACTCGGTGGTCAATTCCGGCCGGGCGCTGGCCATGGTCCTCTCACACCGCCAGGCTCTGGTCTGCGGCGACAGCCTCCTGCTGACGGACGCCGCCGGACTCGCGGCGAGCCTGGGCGAGGCCGGATCGCCCCCCGCCATGACCATCTACCTCGGCTCCGCCCTCGCCGGCTCGCACCTGGACGAAGGGACGGAAATCGTCCTTTTTGTCCTGGAGGAGCCTTTTGAGGTCCGGGCGGAGCAGTTTGAACGCGGCATCGCCGGAATACCCTCCGATGCCGTGTGGACGGGATTCCGGGACGTGGCTGCCCGCCTGAATGCCACCGACACCGCCCTCTTCATCGAAGCCAGCGCGATCGCCAACTGGCATGCCACGCACGTTCACTGTCCGCGGTGCGGCGCCGCGACGCTCGTTGAGGCCGGGGGATGGGTCCGCAGGTGTCCTGCCGACAACTCCGAGCACTACCCCCGGACGGATCCGGCCATTATCGTGACGGTGGTCGGCCCGGATGACCGGCTCCTGCTCGGTGGCGGCGGCCCCCTCGACGCGAAGAACTATTCCACCCTGGCCGGGTTCGTGGAGCCGGGCGAGTCCCTGGAGCAGGCGGTTGTCCGGGAAATCCAGGAAGAAGTGGCGGTGCGGATCACCGCCACCCAGTATCTCGGGTCCCAGTCCTGGCCCTTCCCCGCGTCGCTGATGCTGGGGTTCACCGCCCGGACGGAGGACACCGAGGCAATGCCCGACGGCGTGGAGGTCACCCGGGCGCGCTGGTTCAGCCGTGCGGAACTTCAGGCGGCCGTGCTGAGCGGGGAAATCGTCATTTCCAGCAGGCTGTCCATTGCCCGGTCCTTGATTGAGCACTGGTACGGCGGCGTCATCCAGGACCGTCCCGCCGACGAATGACCTCCGGCCACAGCGGACCTTCACAAGACATCACCGATCGACCCAGCACCAAATGACATGAGCAGCAAGTGACAACTGAGAATTTTGAACGCACCGCCCAGGGCGACACCGCTTTCCCCGAGCCCGCAGCGCAGGATAACCGTTCCCTGGAGGACCGTATCCTCGGCGGACTGGACGACGAGCAGCGGGAAGTCGCGAGCACGCTGAACGGTCCCCTGTGCGTGCTCGCGGGCGCCGGCACCGGCAAGACGCGTGCCATCACGCACCGGATTGCCTATGGCGTGCACTCAGGCGTTTACAGCCCGCAGAGGCTGCTGGCCGTGACCTTCACCGCGCGCGCTGCAGCGGAGATGCGGAGCCGGCTGCGGGACCTCGGGGTCGGCAACGTCCAGGCGCGGACTTTCCACGCCGCCGCGCTGAGGCAGCTGCAGTTCTTCTGGCCGCAGGCTGTGGGCGGTGCGCTGCCAAACCTCCTGGACCACAAGGCGCAGATGATCGCCGAAGCCGCCCGCCGCCTGAGGCTCAGCACGGACCGGGCGTCCATCCGGGATTTGGCTTCGGAGATCGAGTGGGCCAAGGTGTCCATGCTGACGCCGGCGAACTACCTCGAGAACGCGCAGGGCCGCGGCAACCCGGGCGGATTCGACCTCACGGCCGTGGCCCGGGTGTTCCAGTCCTACGAGGACGTCAAGACGGACCGCAACGTCATCGATTTCGAGGACGTCCTGCTGATCACTGTCGGGATACTGCAGGAGGACCCGAAGGTGGCAGCCACGGTCCGCGAACAGTACCGGCACTTCGTGGTGGACGAATACCAGGACGTTTCGCCGTTGCAGCAGCGGCTCCTGGAACTCTGGCTGGGCGGACGCGACGAACTGTGCGTTGTGGGCGACGCCAGTCAGACCATCTATTCGTTCACCGGCGCCTCTCCCAAGCACCTGCTCGGTTTCAAGGCCATGTATCCGGGCGCCAACGTCGTCAAGCTGATCAGGGATTACCGCTCCACGCCGCAGGTGGTCAAACTGGCGAACGACCTCCTCGCGGGCCGGCGCAGCGGAGGCCCCGTGGCGGACGCCGCATGGGCGGCACCGCTCAAACTGGTGGCTCAACGGCAGCCCGGGCCGGCGCCGCAGTTCACCGAATGCGCGGACGACGAAGCCGAGGCCGCCACCGTTGCGATCAAGATCCGTGAATTGCTCGACGCCGGTACACCGGCCAGCGAGATCGCCGTCCTGTTCCGCACGAACGGCCAATCCGAGGCATACGAACAGGCTCTGGCATCGGCCGGAATCGGCTATCAGCTGCGCGGCGGAGAGCGGTTCTTCGCCCGCAAGGAAGTCCGGGACGCGATCCTCCAGCTCAGGGCCGCCACCCGGGCTGCTGCCGAAACCGCGGAGCCCGGGCCACTGGGCCAGCTGGTCCGGGACATCGTTGCATCCCTTGGATACACGGAGTCCGCCCCGCACAACGGCGGAGCGCTGCGGGAACGCTGGGAATCGCTGGCCGCGCTGGTTGCGCTGGCCGATGAGCTGGTGCTCAGCCGGGGTCCGCAGTTCACGCTCTCGGATTTTGTCAACGAACTGCAGGAACGATCGCTCGCCCAGCATGCCCCGACCGTGCAAGGAGTGACCCTGGCGTCGCTGCACGCCGCCAAAGGCCTCGAGTGGGACGCGGTCTTCCTTGTGGGTCTCTGCGAAGGCCTCATGCCGATTTCGTTCGCCGACTCCCCGGAAGACGTGGATGAGGAACGCCGGCTGCTCTACGTGGGCATCACCAGGGCACGGGAGCACCTGTCCCTTTCCTGGTCGCTGGCACGGACCCCCGGCGGAAGGGCCAACCGGAAGCCGTCCCGCTTCCTGGACGGCCTTCGGCCGGACTCGGTGGCCACTTCGACGGCGCGCGGCAAGGGGCCCGCGCCGCGGCGGAAGGCGGCAGCCCCTGCGATGTGCCGGGTCTGCGGAAGCATGCTGTCCACCGGCGCTGAACGCAAGGTGGGCCGTTGCAGCCAATGCCCGCCGAGCTACGAGGAACAGACCTTCGACGCGCTGCGCCAGTGGCGGAAGGACGTGGCCCTGGCCGCCGAGGTTCCAGCCTTCGTGGTGTTCACCGATGCGACGCTGACCGCCATCGCCGAGGCGCGGCCGGCCTCCCTCGAAGAATTGGCCCAGCTGGCCGGAATCGGGCCCTCGAAACTGGAAAAGTACGGCGAAGCCGTGCTCGAAGTCCTCACGGAAAGCAGCAGCGCCTGATGGCCGGCGGCGCCCCGCCCCGGGCGATTCCGCTGACCACCCCGGATGGTGCGCCGGTGGTCGTCCGCCGCTCCGCCCGCCGTCGCCGGACCGTGGCTGCGTTCTGGGAAAACGGAACGGCCGTGGTGGCCATCCCGGCGCACTTCACCAAAGGCCAGGAAAGCGAATGGGTCCACCGGATGCTGGAGAAGCTCCGGTTGCAAGGTGTCCGGCGGTCGCGCGGTGAGGGGCGGCGCAGGCCGGCCACGGATGCCGCCCTGGCCGCGCATGCAGCCGAACTGTCGGCGAAGTACCTTGGCGGACGCTCCGTGCCGTCGTCCGTGCGGTGGGTGAGCAACCAGAACTCCCGCTGGGGTTCCGCCACTCCCGCCGACGGGACCATCAGGCTCTCGGACAAACTGCGGACCATGCCGCAGTGGGTCATCGACTATGTGCTGCTGCACGAACTGGCGCATCTGCTCGTCGCCGGACACAATGCCGCGTTCTGGCGACTCCTGGAGGGTTACCCCGAAACCCAGCGGGCCAAGGCGTTCCTTGAAGGCGTAGCGTTCGCCACGTCGCGGGGAATGTCGCCGGACGTCGACGGACAAAGCTCGAGCACCGACGAATCCCACGGTCCGTCAGTGCTCGGCTAGCTGCCCCAAAGCCGGCGGGTCAGGCCTTCGGCGTCCCGCCGTCGTCGTCCTTGCCTGGGCCGGGGCTACCGTCGTCGGAGCCGGGGCCGGGGCCGGGGCCGGAGCCGGAGCCGGGGCCTTCGCCGCCGTCGCCGGACGCCTTTTCGTCCTCGGCCGGTTCGTCGAATCCGCCGTTCAACAGCTTCTGCAGCGCGTCGTCCACCTCGGTGTCGCTCGCTTCGGCGAGCTTGCGCCGTGCACTGAACCCCTGGGGATCGTCCAGGTCCTCGCCCGTGGGCAGGAGGTCGGGGTGGTGCCAGATGGCGTCCCTGCCCTCGGTGCCGCGTTCTTCCTTGAGGGAGGCCCAGAGTGCGGCAGCCTCGCGCAAACGGCGGGGACGCAGCTCCAGTCCCACCAGGGACGAGAAGGCGTGCTCGGCCGGGCCGCCCGTGGCACGGCGGCGGCGCACCGTCTCGCGCAGCGCCGATGCCGAGGGCAGGAACTTCTCGGTGGCTGCTGCGGTCAGCTCGTCCACCCAGCCTTCGACCAGGGCCAGTGCCGTTTCGAGTTTCTCCAGTGCCTGTTCCTGGGCGGGGGTCCGCTGGGGCATAAACACGCCCTGCGACAGCGCCTCCTGGATGCCTTCGGGGTTGCTGGGGTCGATCTCCCGGGCCAGTTCCTCAATCTTGGACGTGTCAATGTGGATGCCCCGGGCGTAGGCCTCGATGGCTCCGAGGAGGTGGCCGCGTAGCCAGGGCACCTGGACGAAGAGCCGGGCATGCGCCGCTTCCCGCACCGCAAGGAAAAGCCGGATGTCGTTCTCGGGCAGGCTCAGGCCTTCGCCGAACTTTGCCACGTTGGCCGGGAGCAGTGCCATTTCGAGGTCGGCCAGCGGAACCCCGATGTCCGTCGAACTCACCACTTCCGCGGACAGGGCACCGATGGCCTGGCCGAGCTGCATGCCGAAGATGGCCCCGCCCATGTTCTGCAGCATGGAGGAAGCTCCGCCCATCATGGACTTCATTTCCTCGGGCATCTGCTCGGTCATGGCTGTGGACAGCGCATTCGCAATGCTGTTCGCCACCGGCTCAGTGAGCCGCTTCCAGGTGCCGAGCGTCTCCTCGACCCACTCGGCGCGGGACCAGGCCCGGCCGATCAGGCCGGTCGCGGGGAGCTCAGTGACCTGGTCAAGCCACAGCTCGGCCAGGCGCAGTGCCTCATCGATCTCGCGGGACTGCTGCGCCGTCACCGAAGGGTCGGACCCGCTCGCGGCAACCCGCCGCGCGTTGTCGTGTGCGAGCTGCCAGTTCACGGGCCCTTCGGAGGGCGCGCTCATCATGGCCTGCACCTGCGAGAACATCTGGGCCAGGAGGTTCGGATCGTCCGGAAGCCCGGCAGCCTTGGCCAGTTCAGCGGGGTCTATGTCACCCATGCCCTTGCCACCCATGAGGTTTTGTAGCATTTCCGCAAGCGGATCCTTAGGGGTGTCGTCGTCCCCATTGGACGGATTGAGTGGGTTGGAGGTCATGATCCCGCCGATCGTCGGTGTGACTGTTGATCACCTTCACGGTACCCCGCGGCCTTGGCGGCTGTCTGCCGAATCCGGCCCCGTTCGCTGTCGGCAAAGAGCGGCGCCGCCCGCTCAACGCGTAGTGTTAGTCATCGGAATATTTGCAGGCTGCCGTCAGTGCGAGCCGGTTCAGCCACGGGGCCGCGTCAGCGGGCGCAGGTACGGAGAGGTCCTTCATTGACAATCACTCAGGGCGACCAGGTTCCAGGGGATCCTGCGGAACCGGGAAGCGGCAGCGGGACGACCCGCAGCAGGCTTTCCCGCCGGCCGACGTCCCGCCGTGCCAAAGCAGGCGACAACCGCTACCCCGCAATGGTGGCTTCCGGTTTGCTGGCTCTCGCGCTGGGCATCACCGCTGCCAGTCTTCCCGTGCCGTACGTCGTTGAATCACCGGGGCCCACCTTCAACACCCTGGCCAATGACAACGGCAAGCCGGTCATCAGCGTGACCGGCCGTGAAACGTTTCCGGCCAAGGGGAACCTGGACCTCACCACTGTCTATGTCGACGGCGGCCCCAACGGCCCGGTGAGCGTCTTCGAAGCGTTTTCGGCGTGGCTGGACAAATCCAAGGCGGTCTATCCGGAGGAGCTCATCTTTCCCACCGGGGTGACGAAGGAGGAGTCCCAGCAGGAGAGCGCAGTGGCCATGACCACGTCCCAGGAGAACGCCACGGCTTCCGCCCTGAAGGAACTCGATATTCCGTTCGAACAGAAACTGCGGGTGGCAGACCTTGCGGATCAGTCGGCGTCCGCCGGCAAGCTGCAGGCCGGCGATGTCTTCTCCACCGTGAACGGCAAACCCGTGACGTCGCTCAGCGTCGTGCAGGAGGAACTCGCCGCCGGAAAGGGAAAGCCTGCCACCGTCGTCGTCACCCGTGACGGGTCGCAGGTCACGGAGTCCATCACCCCGAAGGAGAACGCCGCCGGAAAATTCATCCTCGGCGTACTGCTGCAGTACGAATTCAAGTTCCCTTTTGACGTCAAGATTTCCCTCGAAAAAGTGGGCGGCCCCAGCGCGGGCATGATGTTCGCCCTGGGCATCATCGACACCGTCACCCCGGGGGACCTGACCGGCGGTAAACACATCGCCGGGACGGGCACCATCACGCCCGACGGCGTCGTGGGATCCATCGGCGGGATCGGGCAGAAGATGTACGGGGCCAGGGCGCACGGTGCTGAGGTGTTCCTTGCTCCGGCTGCCAACTGCGGGGAAGTGGTGGGACACATTCCGGACGGGTTGCAGGTGGTCAAAGTCGAGAACCTGGCCGAGGCCAGGGAAGCCGTCGCCGTGATCGGTTCAGGCGGCGACACATCCGGGCTTCCCGCGTGCACCAGCAACTAGACTAATTGCAGGAACTAAGCACCACCGCCACTCGTGGCACTAATGACTGCCGTTCACCCCAAGTCCGGGGTGTGACGGCGGTCCGAGCATCACGCACCCTGAGTTTTGACAAAACCAGTAACTGACGACCAGCTATGAGGTACCGAGTTTGTCCCGTCCCGCCAGCTCCACTCCGCCCGGAAGACCCCAGCCAAGGCGAGGTGCCTTGACGCCGACGTTGATCGTCGTAGCACTGGTTGTGGTCGGATTCATCTTCTTCGCCAATGTTTGGACCGATGTTCTCTGGTACCAGCAGCTTGGGTTCTTTGAAGTCTTCCTCACGGAGAACCTGGCACGCATCATCATCTTCCTGGTCGCCTTCGCGCTCATGTTCGCTGCGATGTTCTATGCCATCCGGATCGCCTACCACGCCCGTCCCGTCTACGCCCCGGATTCGGAGATCAGGGACAACCTGAACCGCTACCAGGCGCAGCTCGAACCGGTCCGCCGGGTGGTCATGGTCGGCCTGCCGATACTCTTCGGCCTGTTCGCCGGAAGCGCCGCCGCCAGCCAGTGGCAGAAAGTGCTGCTCTTCCTGAACCAGGAACCGTTCGGGCAGAACGACCCGCAGTTCAACCTCGACATCAGCTTCTACCTGATGACCCTGCCGTTCCTTGGCTTCGTCACGGGCTTCCTGATCAGCGTGGTGGTGGTCGCCGGCATCGCGGGAATCCTGACGCATTATCTCTACGGCAGCATCCGGATCATGGAACGCGGCATCTTCACCAGCCGCGCGGCCCAGATCCACCTTGCCGTGACGGGTGCGGCCTTCCTGCTGCTCCTCGGCGTGAACTTCTGGCTTGACCGCTACTCCGCGGTGCAGAACAGCAACGGTCGCTGGTCCGGCGCTCTTTACACGGATGTCAACGCCGTCATCCCCACCAAGTCCATCCTGGCTGTCGCCGCCGCGCTGGTGGCGATCCTGTTCATCGTCGCAGCCATCATCGGCAAATGGCGCCTGCCCGTCATCGGCACGGCCATGCTGGTCATTACGTCCATCCTTGCCGGCGGTGTCTACCCGTGGGTCATCCAGCAGTTCCAGGTGCGCCCGTCCGAGCAGACCCTTGAGAAGCCGTTCATCGAACGGAACATCAGCATGACCCGCGCAGCCTACGGCCTGGATAAAATCCAGGAGAACCGGTACAACGCCACCACCACCGCCACGACGGGTGCCCTGGCGCCGGATGCACAAACCACTGCGAATATCCGGCTCCTGGACCCCAACCTGATTTCGGACGCGTTCTCCCAGCTGGAACAGTACCGGCCCTACTACCAGTTCCCGAGCGCACTGAACGTGGACCGGTACGAAGTCGACGGCAAGGTCCAGGACACGGTGATCGCAGTCCGTGAACTCAATCCGGACGGCCTCAGCGCCAACCAGCAGTCCTGGCTGAACCGGCACGTGGTCTACACGCACGGCTATGGCGTGGTCGCGGCCAAGGGCAACAAGTTCACCGCGGACGGCAAACCCGAGTTCCTTCAGGCCGGCATTCCGTCCACCGGTGTCCTCGGCAACGACACGACCTACCAGCCCAGGATCTACTTCGGCGAGAACTCGCCGGAATACTCGATCGTCGGAGCCCCGAAGGGCTCGCCGAACCGCGAGCAGGACCGTCCGGCGGGCAAGGAAGGCGACGGCGAAACGCAGTACACCTTCACCGGCAACGGCGGCCCGAACGTCGGCAGCTTCTTCAACAAGGTCCTGTACGCCATCAAGTTCCAGTCCTCAGATCTCCTGCTGTCCGACGGCGTGAACGCCGAGTCGCAGATCCTCTACGACCGCAACCCGCGGGACCGCGTTGAAAAGGTCGCCCCGTACCTCACGGTCGACGGCAACGCCTACCCGGCTGTTGTGGACGGCCGGGTGAAGTGGATCGTGGACGGCTACACCACCAGCCAGTACTTCCCCTATTCCCAGCAGGAACAGCTGTCGTCGGCCACCGCCGATTCCCAGACGACGGCGGGACGCACCGTCGCCCTGCCCAACAGCTCGGTGAACTACATCCGCAACTCCGTCAAGGCAACTGTTGATGCCTATGACGGCTCCGTGACGCTGTACGCCTGGGACGACCAGGACCCGGTGCTGAAGGCCTGGCAGAACGTCTTCCCGACGTCCCTGAAGCCCTTCTCCGAGATGTCCGGGGCACTCATGAGCCACGTCCGCTACCCGGAGGACCTGTTCAAGGTGCAGCGCGAACTGCTGGGCCGCTACCACGTCACCCAGGCGGACAACTTCTACACGAACAACGACGCGTGGTCCGTCCCTAACGATCCCACCGTCAGTGATGCGGTCAAGCAGCCGCCGTTCTACATGTCGCTCCAGATGCCGGACCAGGACAAGCCCGCTTTCCAGCTCACGTCGTCGTTCATTCCCCAGGTGGTCAACGGCACAGCGCGAAACGTGCTCTATGGCTTCCTGGCCGCGGACTCCGATGCCGGCAACCAGAAGGGTGTGAAAGCGGAAAGCTACGGCCAGCTCAGGCTCCTGCAGATCCCGCCGGAAGCCCAGGTTCCCGGCCCCGGCCAGGCGCAGAACAAGTTCAACTCGGATCCCACGGTGTCCCAGGCCTTGAACCTGCTCCGTCAGGGCGCGTCTGACGTCCTCAACGGCAACCTCCTCACCCTCCCGGTGGGCGGCGGCTTGCTGTACGTGCAGCCTGTCTACCTGCGGTCCACGGGCGAAACGTCCTATCCAACGCTGCAGCGCGTGCTGGTGGCGTTCGGCGACAAGATCGGCTTTGCCCCCACCCTTGACCAGGCATTGAACCAGTTGTTCGGCGGAGACTCCGGCGCCTCGGCCGGTGATTCAGCCAACAACGGCCAGACCCCTCCCGCCACCGGAGGCGGCACCCCGCCCGCCACCGGCGGAACCGACGCCAAGGCGGAACTGAAGGCTGCACTGGACGAGGCCAACGCAGCCATCAAGGCGGGCCAGGAGGCCCTCGCGAAGGGTGACTTCGCCGCCTACGGAGAGCAGCAGAAGAAGCTGTCCGCGGCACTGCAGAAGGCGATCGACGCCGAAGCGAAGCTCGGTGCCGAAAGTGCTTCACCCACCCCGGCACCCACGGCAACCCCCTCGGCCGCGGCGACGCCGTCGCCCTCGGCAAGTAACTGATCAGGCGCCGCGCAGGCTCCCGATAGCCTGCAGGCACGGCAGAGGCCGGCTTCCCCTCCGCGAGGACGGGGAAGCCGGCCTCTGCCGTGTCAGGCCCTGGGCGTATCCACCCTGTGCCGTAGAGGCCGGGTTTGGCAGGTTTGCAGCGGCCGACCATTCCCGAGACGCAGATCACGTCGCCTCAATTTGGTCTGAAGTTCACCGGCGGGTAATGTTGTTCTTGCGACGCGGGGTGGAGCAGTTCGGTAGCTCGCTGGGCTCATAACCCAGAGGTCACAGGTTCAAATCCTGTCCCCGCAACTGAAGGAAAGGCCCGGAATTCCCGAGAGGGAATCCGGGCCTTTTGCTTTGCCCGGCTCATTTTGCTTTGCCCCGGATCCCGGGGGCGGCGCCGGGGGAGTGGTCGGAGCGGCCGCAAAAGTAGGGTAGTGTTGATCTAGCGACGCGGGGTGGAGCAGTTCGGTAGCTCGCTGGGCTCATAACCCAGAGGTCACAGGTTCAAATCCTGTCCCCGCAACCATGGAAGAGGCCCTGACCGGCAGATATGCCGGTCAGGGCCTTTTTTCTTTGTCCCCGGGTCACCAACTACTAGCATTTCCTAGTATTCTCGTTCGCGGGGGCTACGTCCTACGGTGCCAGTGGCTGTTCAACGACGATCACCGCATTGGCAGGCCGGCGCCGCCAGGAAACGGATCCTATGTTGCGGGGGATGACCACCGGCCCGTCAGGGTTCGCTCTTCCGCTGTTCATGATTCAAGCTATTAAGGCGCACTTAACCCGGCCGGCGCTCCCGCTGGTGCACCCGGGAGGGGTGGATCCGCCTACGTCACTAGTCGATCATTCTCGAGAGGAATGCTGTTCGATGTCACTACCGACCAAGAAGAAGTCCGGAACTGCGAAGAGCAAATGGGCCAAGCTGTACTGGGCAGTGCCGGCCGCGCTCGTTGCCCTTCTTCTCGTGGTGCTTCTCGCGAAGTGGATCACCGGACTTGCCGGGGTCAAGGACTTCCTGGCGGCCTACCCGGGCCACTCAGAGCTCCCTGCGGGAACTCCTGAGGGCTTCCCGGCCTGGCTGGCGTGGCAACACTTCCTCAACGGCTTCTTCCTGCTGCTGATCATCCGCTCCGGCTGGCAGGTGCGCACGCAGACACGTCCGGCGGCCTACTGGACCCGGAACAACAAGGGCATGATCCGCACCAGGAATGCCCCGACGAAGATCAGCCTCGCGCTGTGGTTCCACCTCGTCCTGGACGCGCTGTGGATCCTCAACGGCATCGTGTTCGCCGTCCTGATTTTCGCAACCGGACAGTGGGCGCGCATCGTGCCCACCAGCTGGGATGTTTTCCCCAACGCGCTCTCGGCGGCGCTGCAGTACGCATCCCTGAACTGGCCCACGGAGAACGGCTGGGTCAACTACAACGCCCTGCAGCTGCTCACGTACTTCATCACGGTCTTTATCGCGGCGCCCCTGGCGTTCATCACGGGCCTCAGGATGTCCTCGGCCTGGCCCAAGAACGCCAAGGCGCTGAACAAGGCCTACCCGATCGAGGCAGCCCGGGCCGTGCACTTCCCGGTGATGATTTACTTTGCCGCTTTCATCGTGGTTCACGTGTTCCTGGTGCTCGCCACCGGTGCGCTCCGGAACCTCAACCACATGTACGGCGGCAGCGATGACGTCAGCTGGGTGGGCTTCGGCATCTTTGCCGCGTCAGTCGCCGTGATGGTCGCTGCGTGGTTCCTGGCCAGGCCGCTCTTCCTGAGTCCCATTGCGTCCCTGATGGGCAAGGTCAGCAGCCGCTGACCGGCCTGCCGGGGCTGGCGCTGGCCGCTGGCCGGGTTCGCTATAGGCGGCCCGGCTCAGCTCTCCTTGAGCTTCTGGTAGGTCTCCAGGGCCCGCTCGCGTGACTCCGGCAGGCCCACCACCGGCTCCGGATACCCGGCGGCCTGTTCCGGAGACTTCCAGGGTTCGTGGATCGCCTTGTCATCCATCCCGGCGATTTCCGGAATGAACTCCCGCAGGTAGCGGCCCGCCGCGTCGAACTTCTTGCTTTGCGTCACCGGGTTGAAGATCCGGAAATACGGGGAAGCATCCGCTCCTGATCCGGCCACCCATTGCCAGTTGGCCGGATTGCTGGCTGAATCGGCGTCCACCAGGGTGTCCCAGAACCAGGCCTCGCCCAGCCGCCAGTCAGCGAGCAGGTTCTTCACCAGGAACGATGCGGCGGCCATGCGGACGCGGTTGTGCATCCAGCCCGTCTGCCACAGTTGCCGCATTCCGGCGTCCACCAACGGATAGCCCGTCCGGCCCTGCTGCCACGCTTCCAGCTCAGCGTCCGACGGCGTCTGCCACTCGAAACGGTCGAAATCGGGGCGGTAGTTCCGGGTGGCCAGCTCCGGGTTCTCATAGAGCAGCTGCCAGCAGAACTCGCGCCAGCCCAATTCGGACCGGAAGATCCCGACGTCGGCGGGTGCCTGGTGCGGGAAGCGCTCACGGAGCGCGTGCCAGACGCGGAAGGGACTGATTTCACCAAAACGAAGGTGGGGGGAGAGGCGGCTGGTGCCCTCGAGTCCCGGCCGGTCGCGGCCGGTTCCGTACTCCTCGACAGGGCCGTCAAGGAAATCGTGCAGGCGGCTGTGCGCGCCCGCTTCACCGGGCGTCCAAGCCTCCGCAAGTCCGGCGCTCCAGTCCGGTGACCGGGGGAGCAGCCCCCAGCTGTCCAGGTCGTCGCTGTGGGGGAGCTCCCCGTCGTCGTTCTGCGCCGGGTGAGGAAGCTTGCCGGGAGCGCCGGACGGCATCCGCGGCTCACCGCCGTCGAGGCAGGCGCGCCAGAAGGGCGTGAAAACCTTGTAGGGTCCGCCGGCGCCTGTGCGGATGGTCCAGGGCTCGAACATGAGGCTGGCCTGGAAGCTCGCGGCATCAAGGCCTTCGTCGCCGGCCCAGGCCTTAACGCCGGCATCGATGCTGCGTTCGGGCCCGCCGTACCTGCGGTTCCACCTCAGATGGGTGGCTCCGGTCTCTGCGGCCAGCTCCTGGATGATTCCCGCCGCCTTCCCTCGCCGAAGGACAAGCCGGGAGCCGGCGGCCTCCAGCCCGGCAGCCAGGGACGCCAGCGAATGGTGCAGCCACCACTTGGCTGCACCGCCGAGCGCGCGCACCCCGGGCGATTCTTCATCCAGGACGTAGACGACGGTTACTGGGTGGCCCAGGGCTGCCGCGTCGGCCAGCGCCGGATTGTCATCCAGGCGAAGGTCATCACGAAGCCAGACAATGGTGGAAGGCATGCTTCCACGGTACACGCCGCTCGGTGCTATTTACTGGCCGGTAACTTGGCCGTAGACTCGCTCCTGCCGTCCGTTGCGTTCATTCTCCGCAGGGACGGTTCCGTTCGGATCGGGCCTTTTCCTGTTGACAACGGTATACGGCTGGAGGCGGCCGGATGCCGCCCACCTGTTCGCCGCAAAGATGCCGCGCGCAGGAAAAAGGATGACCAATGAAGCTATTCCTTGCAGCGGCCAAAGATTCAAGAGAGGCCAGGGCGGCCCGAACAGCACGCCGCCGTCTGCCCGCCGCCCGGACACTCCTGGCAGGGCTGGCCGCCGCCGTCTCGGTGTCCGGGTTGATTGCCCCCGTCGCCCATGCTGCGCCCCCGGGCGGCGATGCGTGGGTGGTGAGTGTCGGAGACTCCTACATTTCGGGGGAGGCAGGCCGCTGGGCGGGCAACTCGAGCGACCCGGCCCAGGCGGACGCCCTGGGCGACGCCGCCTACCTTGATGCCGGCCAGTCCGAGCGCACGGGCGGCTGCCACCGTTCCTCGTCAGCGGAAATCAGCATCGGCCAGGCGCAGGCGCTCAACCTGGCCTGTTCCGGCGCCAAAACGGCCACGTCCTGGAACTCGTCAGGGGAGTTCAAACCGGGCCTCGACTTCTACAACGACGCAGCCGGGAACACCGGCCAGGCCCTTGAACTTCAGCGCTTCGCATCATCCCACCGGGTCAGGATGGTAGTGGTCTCGATCGGCGGCAATGACCTGGGTTTTGCCGGCATCATCGCCACGTGTGTCTCCAAGTTCATGACCAGCCCCTGGTGGGCGCCGAGTTACTGCAAGGACTCCACCACGGTGGCCACGAACTTCTCGGCCGCCAACAGGGCGGCTGTGGCGGCCCGGATCGGCACGTCGCTGGCCAACGTTGCCAAGGCAATGGGCAACGCGGGCTACGCGCCCGGTGAGTACAGCCTGGTGGTGCAGAACTACGTCTCGCCCCTGCCGCGGAGTTCCCGAATCGCCTATTCAGAATCAGGTTTCAGCCGGCAGAGTACCTACGGCTGCGGATTCTGGAACGCGGACCTGGACTGGGCGGCGGGGACCGCCGTGCCTGCCATCAACTCCACCATTTCAGCCGGAATCGCTGCTTCCGGTGTGTCAGGTGTTCGCACGCTCAATGTGTCCGCGCTCTTCAGCGGCCATGAACTGTGCGCCGATACGACGAAGAAGCTGAACAACACCGCGCTGGCGGACTGGCGGAGCGCGGGCGCAGCGGACCTCAGCGAGTGGATCAACGAGATCCGGACGGCGAGCACTGCCTTCAGCGACTACTACATCCAGGAATCACTGCATCCGAACTACTGGGGCCAGCTGGCCCTGCGCAATTGCCTGCGCCAGGCCTACAACGGCGGCGATGTCCGTTCCGGGAGCTGTACGGCGGGTACCGGGCTGACGTCGGGAGGCGAACCGGCGGTGACCTTGAGCTAGCTGCGGGCGCTGTCGACGAAAACCGAAAGGCCGGGGTTCCCGTCAGGGAACCCCGGCCTTTCCGGCGTCCGGTCCGGAACCGGATCAGCTACTAGAGCTTGTCGAAATCAGCCTCTTCAACCGTGGAGTCGGCAGCCGACGAATTGGCCGACGACCCAATGGCAGGCTTCGCGCCGCCGGACTTCAGGGCCGCGAGTCGAGCTTCGATCTCAGTCTGCTCGCCAAGGTCTTCGAGCTGGTTGAACTGTGCGTCGAGGCTGGACGCGGCGAGCTCCTGCTGTCCGCGGACCTTCGCCTCTTCGCGGCGGATCTTCTCTTCGAAGCGGCCCACCTCGCTGGTGGGATCCATGAAATCGATGCTCTTGAGGGCGTCGTGGACCTGGGACTGTGCTGCGGCGGTCTTGGAGCGGGCCACCAGCTCATTGCGCTTGCTGGTCAGCTCGTTCAGCTTGCTCTTCATCTGGTCAAGGCCGGTCTTGAGCTTGTCCACAACCTCGGTCTGCGAGGCGATGCTGGGTTCTGCGGCCTTGGCCTCGTTCTCGGCTGCCATCTGGCGCTGGATGGCAACCTTGGCCAGGTTGTCGAACTTCTGGGCGTCCACGGCGTCGCCGCTGCTCCGGTACTCGTCGGCCTTGCGGGACGCTGCCAGGGCCTTGTTGCCCCAGTCCTGGGCATTCTTGACGTCCTCGTTGTAGTCGTCCTGGAGCATCCGCAGATTGCCGATGGTCTGCGCCACAGCAGATTCAGCTTCGGCAATGTTGTTCGTGTAATCCCGGACCATCTGGTCCAGCATCTTCTGCGGATCTTCGGCCTGGTCCAGCAAGGAGTTGATGTTCGCCTTTGCCAGCTGCGCCATACGGCCGAAAATGGACTGCTTAACCATGGTGTTGCCTTTCATCCTGCTCAGTGGTCGCCACTGATTTCAGTGAACAGTTGATATACCGCTTCTATCCGGCGGCCGGGGAAACCGGCCGCCGCCTAGTCTGTGGATCGGCTAGAAGTCGCCGCCGCCTCCGGAGTCGCCGCCCCAGCCACCGCCGGAATCTCCGCCGCCGCCGAAATCGCCGCCGCCCCAGCCGCCGCCGTCACTGTGGCCGCCGCCCCAACCGCCGCCGCTGCCGCCGTTGAGGATGGAGTTGATGAGGATGCCGCCAAGGATGGCACCGCCGAGGCCACCTCCGCCGCCTCCGCCGCCGAACATGCCGCCACGGCCATAGCCCTGGTTTGCGTAGCCGAAGCTGTCCACATCGCCCTGGGCGAGCTGCGCGGCCTGTGCGGCCAGTGCGTGGGCCTGCTGGGCGTACGTCAGTGCCGTGACCGGATCATTGCGGGAGATGGACAAGGCATAATCCAGGTTCCGCTGGGCTTCGGCCAGGCGCGTACGCGCTTCGGTCCCCACTCCGCCGCGGCGCGCCGTGATGTAGTCCGAGGTGGCGCTGATCTGCGCCTGCGCCGACATGATGGTCTGCTGCAGCGACGCCTGCGCGCGGCGGGCCTGTTCCTGCTGGTCCCGGATGCCCGTCAGGGACTGGTCCAGCGACTGATGGGCAGTTTCCACCCGCTCCAGGGTGGCGATCGGATCGATCTTGCCGCCCTGGATTTCCGCCTTGACCTGGGCCAGTGCGGCTTCCACTCCGGCCACCGGCCCGGCAAGTTCAGGATGGGCTCCGGACTGGATCATTGCCTTGGCCTGCGCGAGATCCTGGGATGTGTCCACCACAGCGGCCTCAAGGCTGTTACGGGCCTCGTCCAGGTTCCCGGAGACCTTCGTGATGGCTTCGAGCAGAACCTTCGTCTGGTGCAGGCTTTCCTCCGCGGCACGGACAGCCACGGCAGCCAGGCTGCCTTCTCCGGCTGCCAGCTTGTCCCGGGCCGTTGATGACGCGTTCTGCACGAACGCGAGCCGCTCCTTGGCCTGGCCGATGTTGTCCGAGACCTGGACAAGGGCGCTGTCCGCGTACTTCTCCCGCAGGGTGGTCAGGGTCTGTTCAGCCGTGGCGATCCTGGCGTCAGCTTCCTGGGCCCCGGCGTTCACCGCGGCAAGGGCCTGCGGGGCGTTCTTCTCAAGTTCACGGAGCGAATCAAAGTCGGCCTTTTGTTCCTGGAGTGAGGCCAGGGCAGCCTCGGAACGGCGGATAATTTCGCCAAGCCAGCTCCGTTGCTGTTCCTCGGTGTCCGGGATGTGGTCGTCCAGCTGCTGCTGCAGTTTGAACGATTCGGACATGTGACCCTTGGCTTCCTGCAGGGCCTTGGTGAAATTCCCGACGGCGGCATCGCCGTACTGTGCCTGGGCGAAGCCCAGTTCCTGCTCGCTGGAGTTGATGGCGTTATCGGCTTCAATGAGCAGCGAACCGCTCTTTTTGCGCAGCTCGTCCACGCTCAGGGAGGCCAGCGGGTCAAGCTCTGCGCCTTGCGGTCCGTAGCTGGCGCTGGAAGCGATGGCAGCCTTCTTCCGGCGGTTTCTGAGGTAGAGGTAGGCGCCGACACCGCCGGCAGCCACCACTCCGGTTCCAACCAGGACGGCCGTTCCTGCTCCATCACCTGGCACATTGCCCTGACCGCCGCCGGCGGCATCGCCGATGGCAGCGGCAGCGTCGATGGCGGCTTGCGCGTAGTCTCCATTTCGAAGCTGGGGATCAACGGCCTTGTCGCGGATATTGTCGCGCTGGGCGTTCGTTATTTTGCTGTTTGACGGCTTGCTCAACTGGTACTGACGGGTTTCAGTTGCAACGGTCAGAAGCATGGCGTTGGCGCCCAAACTTGCCTTGTCGGCTACTGCTTTTGCCCAAGCAACCCTGTCGGTGGGGTTCTCGAACTTCTTCACGTAGACAACGTGGAATGTCATGGCGTGATCCGTGCCGAGCTTCTTGATGGCAGCTTCGACGTCGGACTTCTTACCGCCCAAAACGCCAGCGGAGTCGACGATCTTGGTCGTTGGGTCGAGGGTCACCGGATCTTCTGCCCAGGCGGCAGTGGCGGGAACCGCCAGCAGCCCGGCAAGGCCGATCACGGCGAGGAGGCGTTTGAACTTAGACCGCATGTGCAACCCTTCAGCACTTCTGCGACTGATTCGGGCCGAGCCAGTCGTCACAGAATGCAGCAGCGCCCCCACGCATGTGTAAAGCCGCAGGTCGCTGTGGCAATTCCATTTGATTCTATGGTGCACCAAAATACCCGTCCACATCGGGGAATATGCCACCAGCGAAAAGCGCTGCAAGCACTTGCCGGACCCGCCAAAAACGGACTCCGGCGGCGTTCAGCAACCTCCCAGCCAACGGACGCCTTAGCTCCAGTCTGAGGGTCCATAGTTAAAGGCAGACGAGGATGAAAGGAAGTCTAATGACTGAGAACCCAGCACAGGGTGGATCGCCTGAGAACAGGGGTCCGGAAAAGCCCCGCGAGGGCTGGCCGGCGCAGCCTGCTCACGCGGACACGCAACCGCTGGATGCAGGGCACCAGCAGCAGCCCGCGCTGCAGCCGCAGGCTCCGGCGCAACCGGCCGGAGACTCAGTCCAAGGAAACTCCGATACCCAGGGAACCCCAGGCGCCCAAGGGAACCCAGGCGCCCAGGACAACCCGACCGTCCGGCTCGACCGTGCACCGTCCGACGATGGAAGTGCGCCCTTCCGCAACGGTCAGCCACATCCTCACGGAGACGGTGCACCGCAGCCCGTCTATCCGCAGCACCAGCCCTTCTACGGCCAGCAGGCCGGCCCGTCCGCCCAGCATTCCGGCCAGCCTGACGCCCACCAGGGTCACAGCAACTACTCCGGTGCCGGCGCCCCGCAGGGCAGCGGCCCCTATCAGGCCGGCCACCAGCACCCGGGCAGCATGTACGCCTCCGATCCGGCCAGCACCCCGAAGCGGAAAGCGGCCTTTGGCGTGGGAACCCTGGTCGCAAGCATTCTTGCCGCCGGCCTGGTGGGCGGCGGAGTGGTGGCGGCCAGCGACGCCTTCATCAGCAATGGCTCCACGTCAGCCGTGAGCAGCGCCGGCGGACAGCCCAGCACCGTGATCGTCAACAACAAAGATGACGTGAACGTCATTACCGCCGCTTCGTTGAAGGCGTCCCCGAGTGTGGTGACCATCAAAGCGACGAGCGGCAGCGACGGCGGCACCGGTTCAGGAATCATCCTCGACGAGGACGGCCACATCCTGACCAATACCCACGTTGTGACCCTTGACGGCAAGACGGCCAACGCCACCATCGAAATCCGGACGAGTGACGGCCGGGTGCTCACCGCGAAAATCGTTGGCACCGACCCCCTGAGCGACCTTGCCGTGATCAAGGTGGACAACCCGTCCGGGTTGACGCCGGCAACCCTTGGGGACTCCGGCAAGCTGAACGTTGGTGACACCGCCATCGCCATCGGCTCGCCCCTTGGCCTGACGGGAACGGTCACCGACGGTATCGTCTCCACGCTCAACCGGACCATCAGCGTGGCCTCATCGGCAGCGCCCAAGGAAGGCGCGGATGATTCCCAAAGCGACGGCGAAGGCGGCTTCCAGTTTGCTCCGCCGGACGGCGGCCAGACCCAGAACTCCGCGAACCAGGGATCCATCTCCCTTAACGTGATCCAGACGGATGCCGCCATCAACCCTGGCAACTCCGGCGGTGCCCTGGTCAACAGCAAGGGTGAAGTGATCGGTGTGAACGTGGCCATTGCCTCGGCCGGCGGCGAGTCAAGCTCAAGCACCAGCGGCAACATCGGCGTGGGCTTCAGCGTTCCCATCAACAACGCCAAGCGTGTGGCGCAGGAGATCATCGATAACGGCAAGGCCACGCACGGCCAGTTCGGCGTCAGCGTGAAGCCGAAGTCGTCCACGTCCTCAAGCTCGTCCTTCTCGGTGGGCGCGGAAGTGGCCACCGTGGAGTCAGGCTCCGCCGCCGCCAAGGCAGGCCTGAAGGTGGGCGATGTCGTGACGAAATTCAACGACCTCGTCATCAGCGATCCCAACCAGTTGACCGCAGCGGTTCGAGAGCAGCCGGCCGGTGCGACCGTGAAGGTCACATTCCAGCGCGGCGGCCAGCAACAGCAGGTGGACGTGACACTCGGAGCGGCAGCGGAGCAGTAACTGCCGGAGCCGCCTCCGGCGGCGCGGCTAGCACGAATCTACCCGTCAGCGGAGGCGGGGCCGCCGGCATGGTGGCCCCGCCTCCGCTGCTTCGCTGCCGTGGTCCGGCGCCGGCCGGGTGTAAGCCCCGCCTGCCTGACACAGGCCTTAACGGGACGGCGCGGGCACCCCGCTATATGGTTAGCTTGGTTCTACCCGCACCCCGGGGGAGATCCGCGGCCATAACCTCACCCGGCTGGCTATCCACAAGCATGGAAGGCTGCTGTACAGAAAGTGGAAGAGACATTGAAGATCATCGTTCTGGTCAAGCATGTACCAGACGCGCAATTGGACCGTCACCTCAGCGCCGAGGACAACACCACGGACCGCGCCGATAGCATCCTGTCCGAGCTGGACGAATACGCCCTGGAAGCCGCGCTGCAGCTGGTAGAAGCCCGCGGCGGAGCAAAGGCCGGCAACCAGGTCATCGCTCTGAGCATGGGTCCCGCCGGTGCCGTCAATGCCATCAAGAAGTCCCTCCAGATCGGCGCCACCGAAGGCGTCCACCTCCGCGACGACGCGCTGGCCGGATCCGATGCCGCCGCGACGTCCCTGGCGCTGGCTGCAGCCGTCCGCCTCCTGGGATCAGACAGCCCCGTTGACCTGGTCCTGACCGGCATGGCGTCCACCGACGGCGAGACCTCCCTCGTTCCTGCGCAACTGGCCGAACGGCTCGGGCTCCCGCAGGTCACGTTCGCCTCCGAACTGGAAGTGGACGGCGGCCGCGTCATCGCCCGCCGCGACAGTGACACGCACTACGACACCATCGAGGCGCCGCTGCCTGCCGTGGTGTCCGTAACCGACCAGATCAACGAGCCGCGCTTCCCGAACTTCAAGGGAATCATCGCTGCCAAGCGCAAGACCATCACCACGCTCTCGCTCGCGGAGATCGGCGTCGACCCCGCACAGGTGGGCAAAGCCGGTTCCTGGACCGCCGTGCAGACGGCAGCCCCCCGCCCGCCGCGCACCGCCGGCACCATCATCACCGACGAAGGCGACGCCGGCATCAAGCTGGTCGAGTTCCTGGCCGCCCAGAAGCTGCTCTAAGAGGATTCCAGACATGGCAAAAGTACTTGTATTCATTGACAACCCCGGGCAGGCCCTCAAGAAGAGCGGCCTCGAACTGCTGACGATCGCCCGTGCGCTCGGTGACACAGCCGTAGCCGTCAACGGACCGCTGAACGACGACGTCGCCGCCGCCTTGGGTGCCCATGGCGCCGCCGCCATCTTCCGGCCCTCGTCCGACGACCTTGACGCATACCTGGTCGGCCCAAAGGCCGCATTCCTGGCCGGGGCCGTGGCGGCCTCGGGTGCCACGACGGTGCTCCTGGAGAACTCGTTTGACGGCAAGGAGATCGCAGCCCGGCTGGGCATCAAGCTTGGCGCCGGCGTCATCACCGACGTCGTGGGAGTGGACCCGGACGGCACGGCCCACAAGTCGGTGCTGGCTGGCTCCTACACCACCACGGCCAGGGCAACCACGGCCGTGTCCGTGCTGACGGTCAAGCCGAACAGCGTCACGCCGGAACCCGCGGGAGCGGCGGCAAGCCCCGAGGTACTCACCGTCGACGTCCCGGAATCCGCCTCGGCCGGCGCTGCCCGGATCACCGGCCGCACGGACAAGCCGGCCAGCGGCCGTCCGGACCTCACCGAGGCGCGGATCGTGGTGGCAGGCGGACGCGGCGTCGACGGCGATTTTGGTCCCGTTGAGGAACTTGCCGATGCCCTCGGTGCCGCCGTTGGTGCGTCCCGCGCGGCAACCGATGCCGGCTGGATCGGCCACGACGCGCAGGTGGGCCAGACCGGCAAGACGGTGTCCCCGCAGCTGTACATTTCCGCCGGCATTTCCGGCGCCATCCAGCAGAAAGCCGGCATGCAGACCGCCAAGGTCATTGTTGCCGTCAACAAGGACGCCGAATCACCGGTGTTCGAGATCGCCGATTTCGGCATCATCGGCGACCTCTTCCAGGTCCTTCCGCAGGCCACCGAAGAGATCAAGAAGCGCAAAGGCTGATGAATTGAGCATCAACGCTACGGCGCAGAGCCCGTTCAACCCGGAGCACCACCGGGTTGAGCGGGTCCTTTGTTTTACCGCCCACCCGGACGACATCGACTTCGGCGCCGCCGGGACGATCGCTGCCTGGACCGCGGCAGGAGTCGAGGTCAGTTACTGCATCATGACCGACGGCGACGCCGGCGGCTTCGACCCGGCGCAGCGCGACGAGATCGTGGCCATGCGGGCGGAGGAACAACGCCGGGCCGCTGCGCTGGTCGGGGTGACCGACATCCACTATCTCCACGAGCGGGACGGCTACCTGGAACCGACGCACGAGGTGATGAGGGGAGTGGTGAAGCTGATCCGGGAGATCCGGCCCGACGTCGTGCTTTCCATGCATCCCGAACGCAACTGGAACCGTATTCAGAAGAGCCACCCGGACCACCTCGCCGTGGGGGAGGCCGTAACGCGCGCTGTCTATCCGGCCCTGGAAAACCCCTTCGCATACCCGGACCTGGCCGAGGCGGGCCTTGAAGCCTACAAGCTTCCGTGGCTCTGGCTGTTTGCCGGGCCCGAGGAACGGGACAACCACTTTGTGGACGTCACGGCACACGTCGAGGAGAAGCTGGCGGCGATCCATGTCCATGCCAGCCAGCACCCGGACCTGGAGGCCATGGACCGCACAGTCCGAGCGCTCACGCTGGATACCGGCGCGCGGGCCGGTCTGGCCGACGGGCGCAGTGCCGAGGCGTTTCATGTCGTCACAATCAACGGTTCCGGAACCATCGCCGGGTTCTAGGGTTGCCCGGGTGTAACCCGTGTCATATGCTGGCCTCTGTTTAAATCATATTTATTCAGGAAGGCAGACTTTGATGGCGAAGACTGCGCAGCAGCCGGTACTGGTGATCATGGGTGTCTCAGGATCCGGTAAATCAACTGTGGCCGGCCTCTTGGCCGGCAGGCTCGGATGGGACCTGGCGGAAGGCGACGACCTGCACCCGGCGTCGAACGTCGCAAAAATGCAGGCCGGTGAGCCGCTGACCGACGAGGACAGATGGCCGTGGCTGGAATCCATCGCCGAATGGATCCGCGCGCACACGCAGGACGGAACCCCCGGCGTCGTCACCTGTTCCGCGCTGAAGAAGCGCTACCGGGACGCCCTGCGCGGTGAAGGCGTGGTGTTCGTCTTCCTGCAGGGAAGCAAGGAAAAGATCTCCGACCGCCTGGCATCGCGCCACGGGCACTTCATGCCCCCCGCGCTGCTCGAATCGCAGTTTGATGCGCTGGAAGAGCCGACGGCGGACGAAGAGCACATTTCCCTGTGCGTATCGGCCACGCCGTCGGAAGAAGCCCAGGAAATCATCGAGCGGCTCAACCTGGGCGCGGCAGACGCCGCGACCCCATAAACCAGCGTTACGCACTTAGGAACCATATTTTGAATTCTCAAATAGCAATGCAGCTGCCTGCTGCCGTCGAGGGCTGGACCGGCCACGACACGCAGCTTCTGGTGGTCGCTGCAATCGGCATCGCGCTCATTGTGGTGCTGATCGCCAAACTCAAGCTGCACCCCTTCCTGGCGCTCGTCCTCGGTTCCGCATTCGTGGGCCTGGCCTCAGGCGTTGAACTTGCCAAGGTCATCTCCAACTTCGAAGACGGCGTGGGCGGCGTCCTGAAGGAGGTCGGCCTGCTGATCGCCCTTGGCGCGATGCTGGGCAAGCTCCTGGCCGATTCCGGCGGTGCCAACCGGGTGGTGGACACCCTGCTGGACAAGGCAAGCGGCAACAAGGTTGTCTGGTCCGTCACCCTGGTGGCAGTCATCATCGGCCTGCCGATGTTCTTCGAAATCGGACTTGTGCTGCTGCTCCCGGTGATCGTCCTGGTCACGCAGCGTTCCAGGATGCCACTGATGCGCATCGCCATTCCCGCGCTGGCCGGGCTCTCGGTGCTGCACGGACTGGTGCCGCCGCACCCCGGACCCCTGATTGCGATCAGCGCGGTCAAGGCAGAGCTCGGCACCACCCTGGCCCTGGGCATCCTCGTTGCCATCCCCACGGTCATCATCTGCGGACCGCTGTTCTCGCGCCTCGCCGCAAAATGGGTTCCGGTGGGTGCGCCCGCCGTGGCCGGAGGCATCGATACCCAGCATGGCGCGGACATGGAAGGCGTCAAGCGCCAGCCCACGTTCCTTGTCACCCTGCTGACCATCATCTTCCCGGTGGTGCTGATGCTGCTCAAAGCCGTGGTGGACATCATCTGGCCGGATCCCAAAACCGCACCGCCGGTCCGGATCTTCTTTGACTTCGTTGGCCAGCCCCTGGTTGCCATGACCCTGGCCGTGCTGCTGGCGATCATCACCTTCGGTTACGCCGTGGGATTCACCGGCAGCCGCATCACGTCCAAGGTCGGCGCCAGCCTGGGCCCCATCGCGGCCATTCTGCTGATCGTGGGTGCCGGCGGCGGCTTCAAGCAGACCCTGATCGGGGCCGGCGTCGGTGACGCCGTGAAGAAGTGGGCCGAAGGAACCAACATGTCGGTCCTGGTGCTGGGCTTCATCGTGGCCGTCGCGCTGCGGCTGGCCACCGGCTCCGCCACGGTAGCGACGGTGACGGCAGCAGGCATCGTGGCTCCGCTGGCCAGCTCACTGACCCCGACCCATGCCGCATTGCTGGCACTGGCCATCGGCGCGGGATCGCTTTTCCTCTCCCACGTCAACGACGCCGGCTTCTGGCTGGTCAAGGAGCTCTTCGGACTGACCGTCGGGCAGACGTTCAAGACGTGGTCCGTGATGGAAACGCTGATCTCCGTGGTGGGCTTCGGCTTCGTGATGCTGCTGTCGCTGATAATTTAGCGGCGCGATTGATCGGCCCCCGGCTCAGGTGAGCCGCGCCGCCGCGCAGGCCCTGCTCCCCTCGACATGAAAGGGAGCAGGGCCTGCGCGGTTCTTGCCATTAAGGGCTTTGTCGTTAAAGTGCCGCGGCCTGCCGGTGCACGCTGGAAGGCGGGCACCAGCAGGCCGGTGAGGACGACGGCGGTGGCCGGCTAAGCGCCGAGAGGGGCCGCGGCGACTGTCGGCAGCGTGGGCGAAGCGGAGCCGCCCACCGGTTCAACGGTGATGCCCAGCGCGGCCGCCGAATGAATGCCCTTCACCACGGCGGGCTTGGACAGTGCTTCTGCGTCCATGAGCCCCTGGGAAACCGGAGCAGAGCCGTCCTTGGGGATCAGCCACATCTGGTAGACCTTGCCGGCCGGAGGAGCAGGCACGCCGTTCATCTTCACCACCACTGCGTCCCGGGACGACGAGATGGAGACCGTGGCCGTTCCTCCGCCACTGACGTCCACGGTGGCCTGCCGGACATCCTGGGCCTGGAGCACCTGGTTCAGCGGATCGTTCTGGTTGGCCACATAGGCGCCCACGCCGACGCCGCCCAACGCGATGACCGCGGCAGCGGCCACCCCGATGAACCAGTTACGGAGCCCCGGCGCGCGGCGTCGTTCTTCACGGCGCTGGCGGGCTGCGCCGAGCTCGTCAGTGCCCGGCGCCTGGCCGGGTTCCTGCGCATGCCCGTGGATTACAGGGGTGGAAACCGGAACGGCGCCGGGTTGGGCCGGAAGCTGGGCCACAATGCGGTCGAACAGTCCTGCGGGCGGTTCCTCCTCCGCAGTGAAGGTGAAGGCCAGCGTTTCGCGCGATTGCCGGACGCGCTCGTCGAAGGCCTCCCGTTCCGGCCTCGGCGCGGCGGAGATATATTCCTCGATGGCAGCGCGCTCGGCGGGGGTCACAGCGTCCAGCGCATACACTTCGGCGAGCTCCACGGCACGGCCGGAAGCCAGGTCCGTGGCGATGTCGTGGGCAAACATCCCGGACGGACGGCTGCTGTTCGGCTGGTTCATGTCGGTCATCTCAACTCACCCCCAGACAGGTCTTCAAGCGGATCAGTCCATCGCGGATGCGGGACTTGATGGTGGGTACGGCGGCATTGAGTTTCTCCGCGACTTCGCGATACGTTAGCCCGCCGTAGTAGGCCAGCCGGACGGATTGCTGCTGTGTCTCGGTGAGGGTATCCAGACATCTGACAACGGCTTCGGCTTCCAGCCTGCTGCCGACCTCATCGGACACGGAGTCGTGGTCGATGTCCTGGCTGCTCGCGCCATATTTGGCTTCCCTGTCAGTGGACGACTGGGAGGAGCGGACCTTGTCCACGGCGCGCCGGTGCGAGATCGTCATCAGCCATGCCAACGGACTGCCCGCCTCCGGGTTGAATTTCGCCGCGTTCTGCCAGACCTGCAGGAAGACTTCCTGCGTGGTGTCCTCGCTGAGCTCGGGATCAATCAGGACGCGGCGTGCCATGCCGAAGACGCGCCGGGAAGTCAGTTCATAGAATTCCGCGAACGCCCCCTGGTCACCGTTGGCGATCAGTGCCAGCAGATCACCGAGCCGCCGGTTCACTTCGGCGGGAGTGCCCGGGGAAGCAGTGGCTTCGGGGTTTGGGGCGTTGGGAGTTTCCATTACCCCCAAGCATAAGTCGGTTTCGGGCGAACGCTTGGCACCGGGAGCGCTCGGAACGTCGCTGTGGGCGGTGCGACTGTTCCGGGCCGGGGACCTGCGGACCTGCACTGTAGTCACCTGCCGCTCCTCGATCCTGTTGGGGGCCCGGGTTGGCCTTCACAGGTTATTCGGAGTGCAGTGGTGGATGGATGGGCCGGGGAACTCCACTAGTTGCAGGCCTGCCGGGCAAACGCAGCGGCAGTGCCCGGGGCGCCGGGCTAGAGCTTGGCGCCGGCGAAGCCGTTCTGGCGCCAGGCTTCAAATACCGCAATCGACGCCGCGTTGGCGAGGTTCAGGGACCGCAGGGAGGGAAGCATCGGCAGCCGCACCCGGGACGTCACATGCGGGTCATGCTTGACATCCTCCGGCAGCCCCACGGATTCCTGACCGAAGAGGAGCACGTCACCGGGCAGGTAGCTGATGTCCGTGTAGGAGGTTTCGCCGTCGGACGTGAACGCGTAGACGCGCTCGGGCTGCAAAGCCTCCCACGCCGCGTCGAGGCTCTTATGCACCGTCACGACGGCGAGGTCGTGGTAATCCAGGCCTGCCCGGCGGAGCTTGGCGTCGGAAAAATCGAAGCCCAGGGGCTCCACCAAATGCAGCTCGGCGCCGGTGATAGCGGCCAACCGGATGGCATTGCCGGTGTTGCCGGGAATTTCGGGGGAGTGGAAGAGGATGCGAAACACCGTCCCATCCTAGCGACCGCCCGGGCAGCCCGCTGCCTGCGGGCCGGCCGTCAGTGCATTCCGCGGAGCAGCCTGGCGAGGGCGGGGACGTTGACGGTGTTCGGGGCGGGCCCGGAGCTCAGGAACTCCTTGAGTCCCCGGACCAGTCCGGCCCCGTTGACCACCTGTACCGCTTCATGCCCGCGGGGTGACCGCCGGTGGTGGTCGATCACAGGTTCATGGAGGTTGCCGTCGGGACTGTGGATGACGGTCCATCCCGTCACGTTGAGCTCCGGGAAGATGTCCTGCATGCGCCGGACGATGTGCGCCAGTTGAGGCGGAGCGATGGCCCGGCCGCCGTGCGTCAGCGTGCTTCCGTTCCAGGCATACGCACCCTTGGGCAACAGCATGGATCCGATCAGCGCGAGCCGGTAGCCGGAGAGCACGGCATGGTCGATGTGGCTGTTGTCCGCCGGTGACTGCAGCCCGTTGATCAGCCGCGCAGCGGGAATCGCCGGGAGGATCTGCCTGCTGATCAGCTGAACGGTCCGCATTTCGCGCTGGATGCGGGCTTCCGCGCCGAAGATGCCACGTTTCCGCGGCATGCCATGGACCTGCCGGGCGGCAAGCTCCGCCGGGATCAGCGGAACGCTGCCTGACTCCGGGTCCTCGAACGGCGGGACGTACACCGGAGGGTCGCCTGCCGTGTTGCGCGGCGTGTTGGGCCGGTGCACGGTTGCGGAGGCCCGGCTCCCGGCTGCGGGGGCGTCGAAATGGGCGCCGTCCGTCGTCGTCGCGCCCGTTCCATGTGCGTACGAGCGGTCGTAGGCGGCGCGCCGCTTCGGATCAATCAGCGTCTCGTAGGCAAGCGTCACCTGCCGGAAAACGGCGGCATCGCCGCCGTGGTCGGGATGCGCCCGCCTGGCGGCCTTGCGGTAAGCCACCTTGATCTCTTTGTCCGTCGCCGTCACGGGAAGGCGAAGGACCTGGTAATGGGAGCTGCTGCCCTGGGTCAAGCACTGATCCTTATCTTGTCGGTTCCAGTCCACTCAGGCAGTCCGGTCCGCCCAGTTTAACCGTGTACAGGCTCAACGTCCGCGCCCGAGGCTCTGGTTCCCGGCCGCTGGCATAATTCAGCGCATGATCATCGCCGTTGCCATTAACCCGCGCGCTTCGTTCGGCGGTGCCCGGCACACGGGCGACGCCGTGGTGGCTTTCTTTCGCGCCGCCGGGGCACGTGTCATCGTGCTGAGGAAGGCCAGCTATGACCGGCTCGCCGCTGCGGTGGGTGAGGCGCTGGACTCGGGCTGTGACGCGCTGGTTGTGGTAGGCGGCGACGGCATGGTCCATCTGGGAATTAACGCCCTCGCGGGACTCGGCGTGCCCTACGGAACGGTGCCGCTGGGTATCGTTCCCAGCGGCACGGGCAACGACATGGCCCGCGCCCTGGGCCTCCCCTTGAACGCGCAACGGCCGCCTGTGAACGGATCCTGGCGGCACTGCACGATGGCGGGCGCCTGATTGACGCTGGGCGCGTCACGGGGAATGGTGCAACCAGCTGGTTTGCCGGAGTGGTTTCCGCCGGCTTCGACGCCGCCGTGAACGAACGCGCCAATGCCTGGCGTTGGCCCCGCGGCAGGAGCAGGTACAACCTGGCAATGCTCCGTGAACTCGCCACATTCAAAGCCGTGGACTACACAGTGACAGCCGACGGTGAAACCTGGCGGCAGGGGGCCATGCTCATTTCGGTGGCGAACGGCCAGTCCATCGGGGGCGGCATGAAGGTGACCCCCGACGCCGTGCTCGACGACGGGTTCCTCGATCTGTTCATCGTGAAGCCGCTGTCCCGGGTGCGCTTCCTGGCAGTCTTCCCGAAAGTCTTTTCCGGCCGCCATACCGGCCACCGGGCAGTGCACATCAGGCAAGTGCGCCGGGTTGAGCTGTCCGCCGCGAACGTTGTTGCGTACGCCGACGGCGAGCGGCTTGGCCCGTTGCCACTGACCATCGAGGTGGTGCCCGGGGCCGTCCGGGTACTTGCCGTGCCGTAACGGTGTACCGGCCGGAGCGTCTAAACTCTTGCGGAGGACCGGCCGGAACAGCGCCGCCGGCAGAGCGGATATGGGGGCCGTGTGCAAACGATGGGCAGGGGGCACGCGGCGGACCGCTCGTCCACGCTGACCGGCGTGATCCGGCGGCTTGCGCGGCCGCTGACTTTGGCAGTGCTACTGGCCGGCGCGGGCGGCTGCAGTGTGGGCGTCCCGGATCCAGAGGCCCCGAGCGTTGCCAAGACCACGCCCGCGCCGGCAACGCCCACCATTACGCCGGGCCACGATGCGGCGGCGGTGGCCGCGAAGGACCTTCCGTTTACTGCCGGTGACTCACTGGCCCCAGGTGTCAGCGTCGGCCTTTCGGACGGGCTCCGTGAGGCGCCGGGCTGGAAACCGGTCAGGGAGAACGTGGCAGGGGAGAACCGCTACGTCAAAGCCGACGGATGCGTTGTGTCGGCCCGGGTCCGCGTGAATCAGGGCGCACTGGCTGTTACCGGCGACGACAAGGCCTCCACCGTTGAACTGTTTCGGTACCTGGATCCCACCCTGGTTCCCGGTTACCTGAAGACCGACACCCTGCGCTGGGGCGGTGAACCGGGCAAACCCGGGCCAGCGGTTGAGGTGCTGGCTTACGACGGCGTATCGGCGCCAGGCGGAAAGTCGGCAGCGGTGCTGGCCAGGCTGTTCAGCAAAGCCGCCTCGTCCGTTTACATTTCACTCGTGTGCCCGGACTCCGCTGCGCTCGCAGCGGCCCGGGCGGACGTGGCGGAACGCCTGGTGGTCGTTCCGCCAACGGACTGAGCCGTTCCCGCTAGGCCTTGCGGGAACCCCGGGGCGATAGCCGGTTGAGGGCCAGGGCGGCCACGAGCAGGCCGAAGTCGCGGAGGGCGACGTCGAAGAAGCTGCCCAGGAGCAGCAGATTGATGATGATGCCCAGCAGCCACACGGCCACCAGCATGGATCCGAAGCGTGGCCGGAGCGCCACCGCGATACCGGCAACAATCTCCACCACACCAACGATGTACATGATGGTCTGGGCCGGCAGCGGAACCACTGATGTGGCCACGGGGGCCAGATACACGGTCCAGTCGGCGAGCAGGTTGGTGAACTTGTCGAGGCCGAAAATAATCGGGGCGACCGTGAAGACCGTGCGAAGCAGCAGGAAGGCCTGCCGGCCCGGTTCGGCGGCCAGGCTGCGGCCGGGCGTGGTCAGCACCGAGGATGATTTCATGGCTTGCTCCTTCTAAAAGTAGGTAACATAATTTTAGAAAGAGATTCTGAATTAAGCAATGAATCTTGTTTTTAGAGTTAGGGTGTTCCATGCGCAGACTTCCCTGGGCCCGCCGGATCGCGGCCGTGGCATCACTTGGTGATGAGAACCGCAGGAAACTCTTCGGATTCGTATCGTCCTCCGCCGGCCCGGTGGGACGTGACGAAGCGGCCGCCGCCCTGGAGATCCCGCGAAGTACAGCATCGTTCCAGCTGGACAGGCTGGTGCAGGACGGTGTGCTCACCGTCGAGTTCCGAAAGCTCGGCGGGAAGGCCGGCCCGGGCTCGGGCCGGCCGGCGAAGCTGTACCGGCCCGCCCAGCCGGAGCTGGGCGCTTCCGTACCGGACCGCAACTATGACCTGGCCGGTGAACTCATGGCGGCGGCGATTGAACGGTCCAGTGCCGCCGGCGAGCCTGTCCGCGACGCGCTGCTGGCCACGTCCTACGCGAAGGGCCTGGAGATGGCGGAGGGGAGCCACAGCCTCGAGGACTTCCTCTCGGCGGAGGGCTACCTGCCGGATCCGGACGGTGCGGGCGGCTTCGCGCTGCGCAACTGTCCGTTCCACCGGCTCGCGGACGGCCACGCCGACGTGGTCTGCGCCATGAACGGCGCATTCCTCACCGGCGCGGCCGCCGGCTGCGGAGTTGCCGAGGACCGCATCGTGGGGAACAACGCGGCCGGCCAGTGCTGCGCCAGGGTTACGCCGCCCTGATTTCCGCGGGTTTCCGAGGCCGGCCTGCCAGCAGCACACCGGCAATGACAAGCATGCCCCCGAAGATCTGGGGCAGGCTGACCGGAATGCCCATCATCACCGTGATGGCCGCCGTGAACACAACAATCAGGTTCAGGTAATTGCCGGCGGTGGCGGGTGCTGTTGTTTTGAGTGCGAGGTTCCAGCACAGGTACGCCCCCAGCGACGGGAACGCGGCGATGTATGCGATCGACCAACCTTCGGCTGCGGTAGCGGGGAAACCTGCGCCCGCGGCGAGTGCCACCGGACCCAGCAGGACTGTGGCCATCACCACCTGGACGGCTGTGGCCGCGATGGCCGGCAGGCCCAGCCGGCGGGAAATAATGGTGTAGAAGCCCCACACGACGATCGCCCCGATCATCAGCAGTTCACCGAAATTGAAGGTAATGCTGAACACGCGGAGCAGTTCGCCCCGGGTCAGGACCAGGAGCACCCCGGTGAGACCCAGGGCGATGCCCAGCCAGCCGAAGAGGCCGGGCTTTTCACCGAGCATGAAAATGGCCATCACCACGATGAGCGCCGGATTGGCAGCCGTGATCAGCGAAGCGTTGAGAGCGGACGTGTGCTGGAGGGCGGTGTAGAGCAGCAGGGTGTAGCAGCCCATCCCGAGAACGCTCAGGAGCAGCAGTACCCGCCAGCGGCCAAGGACTGCACGCCAGTCGGGGCGTTCCACAAAGTGGGCCAGCGCCACAAGCGGAAGGGCGGCCAGCGCCCATCTCCAGAACGTGAGTTCCAGGGGCGTCATGGTGTCCACGGCTGCCTGCCCCACCGCAAGGTTGCCGGACCAGAAGAGGGTGGCCAGCACCAGGTAAATCGAGGCTTTCACCGCTCGAATCTACACCGGTGCCGGGGCGGGCCGGGTTGCCGCGGCTAGAATTGGCTTGTGTCCGTCTACCTCGATCATGCCGCCACCACGCCCATCGCCGCCGAGGCCCTGGCGGCGCTCACCCGCGAACTGGCCAGGACCGGCAACCCGTCGTCACTGCACGGTTCCGGCCGCCGGGCCCGCCGTTCGGTGGAAGACGCCCGGGAGGCAATAGCCGCAGCTGCCGGGGCCCACCCGTCGGAAGTCATCTTCACCTCCGGCGGCACGGAGGCTGACAACCTGGCTGTCAAGGGCCTGTACTGGGCCCGCCGCGCCGAGAAACCGGAGCGCACGCGGATCCTGTGCTCCGCCGTCGAACATCATGCCGTCCTGGACACAGTGGAGTGGCTGGAGCGGCACGAGGGCGCCGAGGTCACGTGGCTGCCGGTGGATTCCGACGGCGTGGTGGACCTGGCGGCGCTGGGGTCGGCGCTCTCGCGGAACCCGGAGACCATCGCCCTCGTCTCGGTGATGTGGGCAAACAACGAGGTCGGCACCATCCAGCCGGTGCGTGAGGTGGTTGCGGCGGCCCATGCTGTTGGCGTTCCGGTTCATTCGGACGCAGTCCAGGCCTTTGGGTCATTGCCGGTGGACTTCCGGGCCAGCGGGCTGGATGCCATGTCCATCTCCGGCCACAAGATCGGCGGCCCGGTGGGGGTCGGTGCCCTGCTGCTGGGCCGTGCCGTCAAGCTGACGCCGGTGATGCACGGCGGAGGGCAGGAACGCGACGTGCGGTCCGGGACCCTGGACACGGCGTCGATCGCCGCCTTCGCCGCGGCTGCCGAAGCCGTGACCAAAGACCTCCCCGGCGAAGCGGCCCGGATCGCCGCGCTGCGGGACAACCTGATCGCCGGCGTGCGGGCTGCCGTCCCCGATGCCGTCCTCCGTGGAGCGCCGGGCGATGGACGCCTGCCCGGCAACGCGCACTTCACCTTTCCGGGCTGCGAGGGTGACTCCCTGCTCTTCCTGCTGGACCTTGCCGGCGTGGAATCGTCCACGGGTTCGGCCTGCACCGCCGGCGTGCCACGGCCCTCGCACGTCCTGCTGGCCATGGGTCTCGATGAGGACACCGCGCGTGGAGCACAGCGTTTTTCCCTGGGGCACGCGTCCACGGAGTCCGACGTCGACGCCCTCCTGGCAGCACTGCCGGGCGCCTACGAGCGGGCCCGCCAGGCGGGTATGGCCGGGCACGAATCGACCATCCAGACCGCTGCCACGGTGGCCCGTCAGTCGTCTGCCAGGAGCTGATCCAGGGGCACGCCGGGATCGGCCAGGCGGCCCGGCCCGATGGCCGCCCGGCTGGAGATCAGTGCCTTGATGGCTTTCTGCGTGCGGGGAACGTTGACGTTCATTCCTGCCACCACGCGGCCCTCATGCTGCCAGAACGCGATGAATTCCCTGCTCTCCAGGGACCCGCGGATCACCGGTTCGGCGGCCGCGGCCAGCGTGGGGAAGCCCGAATACTCCATGCTGAGCCCGTACTGGTCGGTGTAAAAGTACGGAATGGTGTCCAGTGCCGCATCCTGGCCGAGCATCGATTTGGCCGCGATTTTTCCGCCATTGAGTGCGTTGTGCCAATGCTCGCTGCGGTGGTGCTGCCCCGTGAACGGGTGCAGGGCGTTGGCCACGTCCCCCGCGGCGAAGATGTCCGGGGCGCTTGTCCGCAGGGAGGCGTCTGTCAGTATCCCGTTGCTGAGGACCAGTCCGGCCTGCTCCGCGAGCCGGGTGTCCGGGGCCACACCCACGGCAATCACCACGATGTCGGCGGGCAGCACCTCGCCCGAGCCGGTGACCACAGCGGTGACGCGGCCGGCGTCGCCCCGGAGTTCGGAGGCGGTCGCGCGCAGGCGGAACCGGACACCGTGTGCTTCGTGAACGGAGCGGAAGAACGCGCCCAGTTCAGGTCCGATGGCGGCGGCCAGCGGGATGTCCTCGAGTCCGAGCAGCGTCACGTGGTTGCCATAGCCGACGGCAGCAGCCGCCAGTTCCATCCCGATCCAGCCCGAGCCCACCATCACCACGTTCTGTCCGCCCGGCGATAACTGTTCCCGGAGGCGGCGGCTGTCGTCCAGGGTCCGGAACATGGTGACGCCGTCGAGCCCGCTCCCCGGCAGGGGAATGCGCCGGGGGAGTGCGCCCGTAGCCAGCAGGAGTGCATCGTAGTCGAGGGACTCGCCGTTGCTGAGTTGTACTGTGTGCGTGCCCGGGTCGACGGCGGCGACGGTCACGCCCAGGCGGAGGTCGACGTCGTTCTCTGTGTACCAGGTCTCGGGAGCGACGTGGACTGCGTCCTCGCCGGCTTTGCCCAGCAGGTACTCCTTGGACAGCGGGGGACGAAGGTACGGGTGGTGGCGTTCGGTACCAATGAGGCTGATCCTGCCGGCGAACCCCTCGCTGCGCAGGGTGCGGGCGGCGGTGGCCCCGGCCAGGCCTGCGCCGGCCACGACGATGCTTTCGATGGGGTGCCCGACGATGCGTTCGACAGACCGTTCGACAGACATGGTGCCGCTCGATTCCTGCGAAGGCCGGTCTTGTCGGCCGGCCGCTTCTAAAAATACTAATCCTGACAATAGAAGCCGCGGCTCAGTCCGTCAAGGGCCCGCGCAGGCGATTTCGGGTCCCCCTTGGGTGAGGCAGTAGAATGGTGGGGCATGCAGTGTATCCGGCCGCGTCCAGTACGCCGGCCCGGTACGGGCTGCACCGCACCACCACACCCTCCCCTAGAGAAAGCCAGCATGCGAGTTCTTGCAGCCATGAGCGGCGGAGTCGATTCCGCCGTTGCCGCCGCCCGCGCCGTCGAGGCGGGACACGACGTCGTCGGTGTCCACCTGGCGCTGTCCAGGATGCCCGGAACGCTCCGTACCGGAAGCCGCGGGTGCTGCACGATCGAAGACTCCCGCGACGCCTGGCGTGCCTGCGACGTGCTGGGCATTCCCTACTACGTCTGGGACTTTTCCGAGCGGTTCAAGGAAGACGTGGTCCAGGACTTCATCGACGAATATGCTGCCGGACGCACCCCGAACCCCTGCATGCGCTGCAATGAACGCATCAAGTTTGCGGCGCTGCTGGAAAAGGCCATCGCACTGGGCTTCGACGCCGTCTGCACCGGCCACTATGCCAAGGTGATCACCGACGCCGACGGAAACCCGGAACTCCACCGCGCCGCCGACTGGGCCAAGGACCAGAGCTACGTGCTCGGCGTCCTCACCCACGAACAGCTCAAGCACTCCATGTTCCCGCTGGCGGACACCCCCTCGAAGGCCGAAGTGCGCGCCGAGGCCGAGCGCCGCGGGCTGTCGGTGGCCAACAAGCCGGACAGTCACGACATCTGCTTCATTCCGGACGGCGACACCGCCGGGTGGCTTGCCGAAAAGATCGACATGACCACGGGCGACATCGTGGATGAAACCGGGTCCAAGGTGGGAGAACACCCCGGCGCCAACGCGTTCACCGTGGGCCAGCGCCGTGGCCTCAAGCTCGGCACCCCGGCCGCCGACGGCAAGCCCCGCTTCGTCCTGGAGATCCGGCCCAAGGAAAACAAGGTAGTGGTGGGCCCCGAAGCGCTCCTGGCCATCGACGAGATCCGCGGCATCAAAGTATCGTGGGCCGGCCTGCCGATTGCGGAAATCGCCACCGGCGAAGAGTTCGACTGCCACGCCCAGGTCAGGGCACACGGCGATCCTGTTCCCGCAACGGCGCATACGGAACTGCTGACGGACGACGACGGCGCCGAGCGGACGAATCTTGTGGTCACCCTTGCCACCCCGCTGCGCGGAGTGGCCCCCGGACAGACCGTGGTGCTCTACCAGGGAAGCCGGGTCCTGGGACAGGCCACCATTGACGCCGCGCGCTCGCTGCAGCGCGCGGAACTCCACTAGGGGTCCCGCCGCGGCTGGCCGTAGTCAATTACGCCTGCGACCGCAATAATTGAGGCCTGGGGAACCAGGCTTGAAGCAGGCCGCCACCTCATCCGGTGCGGCTGCTCAGTTGAGGAAAGCAGGCCCGCAATGGTCTCTGCAGCGCTTGGAATAGGGCATGGCCTCGAGATGGTGGCGCTGACCGCCCTTGCCGAGGGCCCCTTCACCCGCAAGTCAGGAAAGCCCCTCACCACCAGCATCCGGGTACCGGTGGAGAGGGTGGTCAACGGCCCGGCCGGCGCACGTCTGGCCCTGCGGGTGCGGGCTCCCGGGGCTGACGGTCCCCGGCCCATTTCCCTGTCCGTGGACCGCAACGAATGGTGCATCGACGACCAGGACGCACCCGCCGGGCTGGAAGAGCTGCTGACCGACAGCCGGTTCCTCGCACAGCATGTCTATGCGGTGGCGACCGCAACCCTACAGGCATTTGAAGTCACCCTGGGGCGCCGGATGGGCTGGGCCTCGGGCCACCGGCTGCTCATCAGTGTGTATGACAAGATCCCCTACGCCTCCACCGGCTACGACCGCGAACGCGGCCTGATCCGTTTCGGGCACCGGACCGACGACCGTTCCACGCATTCTGTCCCGTTGGCGCTCTATCACGACCTGGTCGCCCATGAGGTGACGCACGCGATCCTGGACGGTTACCGGCGCCAGTGGACAGACAGCGATGCCTTGCTGGACGGCTACGCGCTGCACGAATGCATTGCCGACCTGGTGGCCATGCTGAGCGTGTTTTCCTCGCCTGAGCGGGTGGAACAACAGCTGTCAGTGGCTGTTCCGGGCCCGGACGGGAAGTCCGGAACCGTGCCCGCCCGGAACATGGAGAAGGAAGTCCTGGCCTCCGGGCTGTTCGGGCTGGCCGACGGGCTGTTCTCGCGGGGCGCGGCCAGGCGGCCGCTCGACGTGGACGTGCCCTTCGAGTGGCGGCTGGATCCCGAACCCCACCGGCGCGGCGAGATTGCCGTGAAGGGGGTGCTGGACGCCGTCGTACGGCTGTGGCTGCAGCGGCTGGACCGGCCGGGCGGCCGGTCCAGCCGCTACCAGGTGGCCGAAGCCGGGGCGCATCTTGGACATCAGATGCTGGGCATGGTGCTGCGGGGGCTCGCCTACATGCCGCCGGTGGACCCGGGCTGGGAGGACCTGCTGCGGGGAATCCTCGCAGCAGATGCCGTACTGGTGCCGACGGACATGATGGGGTACCGGCAGGCCGTGCGCGACGCCTTCTGGGACATTGACCTTTCCACGGAGCCCGATGAACTGCTGGACGGACTCAAGCACCTTCGCGATCTGCGCTACCCGGTCCGGTTGTCTGCCCTGGCCGCCGATCCTGAGGAGGTCAACCGCTTCATGTGGGAGAACCCGCGGCTGATCGAGGCTGCCGGCATCGACCAGGACACGAGTATCGTCGTGAACCGCGTACGTCCCAGTACCCGGGTGGGGCCGGACGGTTTCGTTGTTTCCGAAATCGGCGCCTCCTTCGTCCAGTCCGTGACGATGTCAAAAAGCGAGGCCAGGAACAAGCTCGGTCTCCGCGTGGACAGCGACTACTACACCGTCCGTGGCGGAGGCCTGTTGCGGTTTGATGAGGGCGGCAGGCTGTGTTTCGCGGCGCTCAAGCCGGTCATGGACGCGGAATGGCAGCAGGCCAAGCTAGAAACCATCAAAAGGGAAGCCGGGACAAAAATGCCCGTGGCCACCTTCCACCCGGAGGAAGAGCGCCAGGAGTGAGCCGCGGTCAGCTTCCCCAGGGGGCCTTCCGTGCCGGCGTCGAGCCTTCCAGCTGCGCCACCTGGTCGAAGCCGCCGGCCCTGAGGCCTTTGCTGACCAGTTTGAGGATGTCCGCCCGGCCCAGGGCGCCGTCGCCGGTGACCGCCTTGATGAAGTTGTACGTGAAGGCTCCGTTGTAGCGGCCGTCCAGGAAGGCGTCGGCAGCGGTCTGGTCAGCCCGGCAGGCGGCCAAAAGCACGGGCTTGACTCCCGGGCCGGCTTTCACCAGGTCACGCAGTGCCCTGGTGTCGTTGAACTCCGTGGCAGCAACGCCGCGGGGAGTCGGTGCCGGCAGGAAGCGGGGCCGGCGCCCGGGCAGCAGATCCAAAGATTTCAGGCCCGTGCCGCTGTGGCAGGTATCCAGCACCACGTCCATCAGCACGCCGTCCGGCAAGCGGGCAAAGAGGGTGAACAGTTCGTCATCCGAAATGACAGTGGCAGGATCCCACGAGTCGCCGGTGTTGTTGATGTCGTAGCAGGCGAAAGCTTCATCCAGCCGGTCCGCTTCGTCGTTGCTTGTGTCCGGAATCTGCGTTCCGTGGCTGGAGAAGGTGAAGACGATGTGCTGGAGTTCGCCCGCGGCGGAGCGGTCCATCATCGCATCCAGCTGCGCCATCACCCGGTCTTTCGTGGCCCGGGAATCCAGCAGCAGCGAGATGTCCGACTCGGCGAAACCGTATCCGGTCTGCAGCAGTGCCGCGAGGTCGCGGGCGTCATTGACGCAACCTTGCAGCCAGCTGGATTTCGGCAGGTGTTCAAATTCGTTGATCCCCACACAGAGGGCGGCTTTGCCCATGGTCTGTTCCCTTCAGCCGGGTAGGGCAACTCTATTCCCGGGAAGGAGACTCTTCAATGGCGATTCCCTAAGGCACTCACTCGTCGTTCTGTCGGAGGCTGATAGGGCCGGAACGCTGAAGAAAACGATAGTTTTGACCCAATCAGGTAAATTTTGTGTCTCAACTCACAGGTTGTAACGATTCACCGCTCTCGGGTCTGATTGAATCGTGTGATCAGGACAACGTCCCGCCCACCGAGTCCAACTGATCCAGTTGCGTGGCGGCACGCGTGTACTCATCGAACAGAAAGTCCACAGATGGCAATGAACAAAAAGGCCCTGCACAGCGCTATCGCGCTCGCGGGTGTTTCCGCGTTTGCACTGACAGCCTGCACAGGTCCGTCCGGCGGCGGCGGAACTTCCACCGGCGGTGCCGGAGGCGGAACCATTACCTACGGCACCACCGACAAGGTCGTTACCCTCGATCCTGCGGGGTCCTATGATGCCGGTTCCTTCATGGTGATGAACCAGATCTACCCGTTCCTCCTGAACGCCAAGCCGGGCACCGCCGACGCTACGCCTGACATCGCGGAGTCCGCGGAATTCACCAGCCCTACGGAATACACCGTGAAGCTCAAGTCGGACCTCAAATTTGCCAACGGTCACGCACTCACATCCTCGGACGTGAAGTTCTCCATCGACCGCGTGGTCAAGATCGCGGATCCGAACGGTCCCGCCTCGCTGCTGGGCAACCTTGAGTCTGTCGCCGCCAAGGATGACACCACGGTGGTCTTCACCCTCAAGGCCGGCAACGACCAGGTCTTCCCCGGCGTTCTTGCAGCCAACTCCGGCCCGATCGTCGACGAAGAGGTCTTCCCGGCGGACAAGCTGATGACCGACGACGAAATCGTCAAGGGCAAACCGTTCGCGGGCCCCTATACGATCGACAGCTACAAGAAGAACGAGCTCGTCAGCCTGAAGGTCAACCCGGATTACAAGGGCCTGCTCGGCAAGCCCGCAAATGACGGCGCCACCATCAAGTACTACGCCGACTCAAACAACCTCAAGCTGGACGTCCAGCAGGGGAACATTGACGTCGCCGGCCGCAGCCTGACGGCAACCGACGCCGCCGACCTGGAGAAGGACTCCAAGGTGAAGGTCCACAAGGGCCCCGGCGGTGAGCTGCGCTACATCGTGTTCAACTTCGACACCATGCCGTTCGGTGCCAAGGCTGCCGACGCCGACCCCGCCAAGGCACTCGCCGTCCGCCAGGCCATGGCTAACGTCGTTGACCGCGACGCCATCGCAACCCAGGTCTACAAGGGCACCTACCTGCCGGCGTACTCTGTGGTGCCCGACGGATTCGTTGGCGCGATCCAGCCCCTCAAGGAGATGTACGGCGACGGGAACGGCAAGCCCAGCCTGGACAAGGCCAAGAAAGCCTTCGCCGATGCAGGAGTCACCGCACCGGTGAACATCAAGCTGCAGTACAACCCGGACCACTACGGCAAGTCCTCCGGCGACGAATACGCCATGATCAAGGAACAGCTCGAAAAGTCCGGACTGTTCAAGGTTGACCTGCAGTCCACCGAGTGGGTCACCTACTCCAAGGACCGCACTGCTGACGCCTACCCGGTGTACCAGCTCGGTTGGTTCCCCGACTACTCGGACGCGGACAACTACCTGACCCCGTTCTTCGTTCCGGGTAACTTCCTCAAGAACCACTACGAAAATGCATCCGTCACCGAGCTGATCAAGTCCCAGCTCACCACCGTTGACAAGGCAGAGCGCGAAAAGGTGCTGGGCGAAGCCCAGACGGCCGTGGCCAAGGATCTTTCCACGCTGCCGCTGCTGCAGGGCGCCCAGCTTATGGTCGCCGGAAAGGATGTCAAGGGTGTCGAAAAGACCCTGGACGCATCCTTCAAGACCCGGCTTGGCGTAATTTCCAAGTAGGTCCAGTTCTCCATCCGGTCCAGGCCAGCCGAAAAGGCGGGGCGCCACGGCGTCCCGCCTTTCGTGCTGAGCCAGGGCAACAGATTCCGGGGCCCACGAAGCCGCCGGAAGCACACATTTAGGTACCAATGACAACACTGATTGAGGCGCCGCCAACCGACGCCGACGGCCTGCTGCCGTCAAAGAAGAAGTCGTCCGGCGGGGGACTGGGCCAATACATCCTGATCAGGTTCCTGCTGATCTTTCCTACAATTTTCATCCTCGTGACGCTGGTGTTCTTCCTGATGCGCATCACCGGCGATCCCATCACGGCGGCCATGGGCGGCAGGCTGCCGCCAGAGCAGCTGGCGGAGCGGATCACCGCGGCAGGCTATGACCGTCCGATCCTCGTGCAGTACTTCGAGTACCTGGGACAACTGGCCACAGGCAACTTCGGCACCACCCTCTCGGACAACCGCCAGGTCACGGAAATGCTGGCCACCTACGGCTCAGCCACTCTGGAACTGACCATCAACGCGCTGCTCGTGGCCCTGCTGGTCGGCATTCCGCTGGGCATGGTCGCCGCCTACCGGAGGGACCACGCACCCGACGCCGTCCTGCGCGTTTTCGCCATCGTCTGCTACGGCACACCCGTGTTCTTCGCCGGCATGCTCCTGAAACTCACGTTCGCCGTATGGCTCGGATGGCTCCCCGTGGCCGGCCGCGCCAAGACCTCCAGCGAACTGGAGCTCACCTCGCTGCAGTCGCCCACCGGCATCTACTGGCTGGATGCCATCCGCAGCGGCAACATGGCAGCCCTGGGCGACGTCATGGCGCACGCGGTCCTGCCGGCCGTCGCCCTGGGCCTGCTGACTGCAGGCATCTTCCTGCGGCTGGTCCGCACCAACGTCATCGGAACCCTGGGCCGGGACTACGTGGAGGCCGGGCGCTCCCGCGGCGTCAGCGAATTCCGGCTGGTCACCAAGCACGCCTACAAGCCCGCACTGATCCCCATCATCACGGTGATGGGCCTGCAAATTGCCGTGATGCTCGGCGGTGCCGTACTGACGGAAACCACCTTTGAATGGAAAGGCCTTGGCTTCCAGCTGGCCACCTATCTCACGGCCCGCGACTTCGTGGCGGTCCAGGGCATTGTGGTCCTTCTCGCTGTCATCGTGGCCGTGACCAACTTCATCGTGGACATTGTTGCTGCGCTGATCGACCCCCGCGTGAGGTACTGATATGAGCACTCCTACAACTGTTGAACCTGCTGCGGATCCCCGGGCTCCGCTGTTCCGCCGGCTGCCGGTCATCTCGCACTTCAACAAGAGCGTGGGCCTGCAGCGCGGAATGCTGGTGGCAGGACTCATCCTGACCACCGCCTTTGTGCTGACAGCCATTTTCGCGCCACTCCTGGCTCCCTACGGGTACGCCCAGCTCTCGGACGCGGACGGCAGTTTCCCCGCACAGCAGGCACCCGGTGGAAAGCACCTGCTGGGGACCACGGTGGGCGGCTACGACGTACTGTCCAGGGTCATCTGGGGTACGCAAACGGCCATCATGGTGATCGTCGTCGCCGTCCTGATGTCGATCTTCATCGGCGTCATCCTCGGACTCGTCAGCGGTTACATCGGCGGCTGGCTCGACCGGATCCTCGTCGTCGTCGCGGATGCCATCTACGCTTTCCCCTCCCTGCTGGTGGCCATTGTCATGGCCATCGTCATCAGTGGCGGGCAATCCAGCCTGCTGGGCGGCATCATGGCCGCGGCAATCTCCATCACCGTGGTCTTCATCCCGCAGTACTTCCGGGTGATCAGGGCAGAAACCATCCGCCTCAAGGCCGAACCCTTCGTGGAAGCGGCCAAAGTAGTCGGGGCGTCCGACATCCGCATCATGAGCCGGCACATCTACAAGAACGCCACCCGCACCCTGCCGCTGATTTTCACGCTCAACGCCTCCGAAGCCATCCTGACCATGGCCGGACTCGGATTCCTGGGCTTCGGCATCGAACCGAGCTCGGCGGCCGAGTGGGGCTTCGACCTCAAGCAGGCGCTGGCCGACACCACGTCCGGCATCTGGTGGACCGGCGTCTTCCCGGGCCTCGCCATCGTGCTGACCGTCGTGGGCCTCACCCTTATGGGTGAGAGCATCAACGATCTTAACGATCCGCGTCTGCGCGGACGCAAGAAGGCCGCTTCCGGCAAGGGCGGGCCCGATTCGAACGCAGCCGCGAAGGCAGGAATCCAAGCAGAAGTGAGCAGTTCATGACTACCAACATCGACAAGCGCGGCACCGGCCCGGTCCTGGATATTGACCACCTCAAGGTCACTTTCGCCACCGATGCCGGGGACGTCTATGCAGTCAAGGACGTCAGCCTCGAGGTCAGGCCGGGCGAAGTGGTGGCGATCGTCGGCGAGTCCGGCTCCGGCAAGACCGTCACCGCCAAAACCATCCTCGGCCTCCTCCCGGAGACCGCCATCAGCTCCGGTGCGGTGCTGATCAACGGGAACAACGTCATCAGCGTCAGCGCGGCCAAGCTGCGGCAGATCCGCGGCCGGGACGTTGCCATGGTCTTCCAGGAACCGTCCACTGCGCTGAACCCCGTCTTCACCGTGGGGTGGCAGATCGCTGAAGGCATCCGTGCCCATGCGCACGGCAAGGGCGGCAAGGTGTCCGCCAAGGAAGCCAAATCCCGGGCCATCGAAGCCCTCCGGAAAGTGGGCATCCCGGACCCCGAAAACCGCGTGGACTACTATCCCCACCAGTTTTCCGGAGGCCAGAAACAGCGTGTCGTCATTGCGGCCGCGCTGGCACTCAATCCGGGGCTGATCGTCGCCGATGAACCCACAACAGCCCTGGACGTCACCGTCCAGGCTGAAATCCTCCAGCTGCTTAGGGACCTGCGGGACAAGTACGGCACCTCGATCGTGCTCATCACCCACAACATGGGGGTAGTGGCCGATCTCGCCGACCGGGTGGTGGTGATGTACCAGGGCGACGTGGTGGAGGAGGCAACCGCCAAGGTGCTGTTCGCTGAGCCGAAGCAGGAGTACACGCGGAAGCTTTTGGCGGCGGTGCCGCACCTGGGCAGGAACTCCGCGTCGGAGGGACTGACGGCGCGGGCCCACCAGGGCGGCAAAGTCCTGGTCGAAGCCAAGGGCCTGACCATCGAATACCCCGGCCGGCTGGGCAGCCCCGGCTTCAAAGCCGTGGACGGCGTGAGCTTTACGCTGTCCGAGGGTGAGGTCTTCGGCCTGGTCGGTGAATCGGGATCGGGCAAGACCACTATCGGACGCGCGATCGCGGGCCTCAACCGCACCACGGGCGGCAGCCTGAAGGTGCTGGGCTACGAGATGCTGAACCTCAAAGAGCGGACGTTCAAGCCCCTCCGCAAGGAAATCGGTTTCGTGTTCCAGGACCCGGCGGCATCCTTCAACCCGCAACTGACCATCGGTGACTGCGTTGCCGAGCCGCTCATCATCCACAGCAATCCCTCGCCGGCGCAGGCGAGGAAACGCGTGGGTGAGCTGCTCGAATCGGTGCAGCTGCCGGCGTCGTACGCTGACCGGTTCCCGCACGAACTGTCCGGCGGACAGCGGCAGCGGGCATCACTGGCCAGGGCACTGATCCTGAACCCGAAGCTGCTGATTGCCGACGAACCCACTTCGGCGCTGGATGTTTCCGTCCAGGCTGTGGTGCTGGAACTGTTCAAGGACATCCAGGCGGAGTTCGGGTTCGCCGCGCTGTTCATCAGCCACGACCTCGCGGTAGTCGACATCCTGTCCCACTGGGTCGGTGTGCTCTACAAGGGCAAGCTCGTGGAGCAGGGGCTGGGCACCCAGGTGATGGGCGCACCCCAGCACGACTACACGCGCCGGCTGATCGCCTCGCTGCCCGTCCCTGATCCGGACGAACAGGCCAAGCGCCGGGAAGCCAACCGCGCGCTGCTGGCCGGTTAGTTCCGCTTCGCAGTGGAAATGCCCGCCGTCCGTTCCGGACGGCGGGCATTTTCGTCCCCGGGCAACCTTCCGCTGGAACGTTGCGGGGACGCTTAACAGCCACAGGGAATTGGCGGGGTGCCCATAGACTGGGAGCATGACCGAGCAGAACCAAGATCTTCCAGGCGCCGAATCCTACGACCCCTCAGCCAGCTCATTGGCCGGACAAGTGGACCAATCGGTCATGGCGGAACTGCTGTCCATCCGGTCCAGTATCGACAACATCGACGCGACGCTCGTCTTCCTCCTTGCCGAACGGTTCAAGGCCACGCAGAAGGTCGGGTTCCTCAAGGCAACGCACAGGCTGCCTGCCGGGGACCCGGGCCGGGAGACCGCCCAGATTGCGCGGCTGCGCCGCCTCGCGGAGGAAGCCCACCTCGATCCGGCATTTGCGGAGAAATTCCTGAACTTCATCATCGGTGAGGTCATCCGGCACCACGAAGCCATCGCCGAAGACCACCAGGCCGCCGAGAACAACGGGTCCGCCGCCAGCCGGCCGGCGCCGTCCACCGCCGTCGACGCCTAGGCCATGCCGGAATCGCAAGTAACTGCCACCGCCCTGGGCCCGTGGCCCGGTGACGATCCGTTGGAGGCGACGCGGATTGTCCGCGGCGAACTCGGGAACCCGCACCTGCCGTTCCTCGTCGAGCTTCCGGACCGCGGCGTCGGCTCCGATGCACTCGGCCGGACCGCGTCACTGCTGGTGGACCTGGCCGTCGACGTTCAGCCCCACGGATGGCGGATTGTGGATCGTCCGGGGAAAGACCTCATGCGGGCGAAGTCGGCGCTGTCAACGGACATCAACGTCCTGGCCGACGTTGCCGGGACGGAAGACAGCCCGGCCCGCGACTTCAAGGTCCACCTGCGCGGACCGTTGAGCCTGGCCGCGGGCCTCCACCTCCACAGCGGTGAACGTGCCCTGCTCGACTACGGCGCCCGACGCGATATCGCCGCATCACTGGCCGCCGGCATCGGTGATCTGCTGGCCCGCGTCGGTACGGCTGTGCCCGGGGCGCGGCTGGTGGTCCAGATCGATGAACCTGATATTGCGGCGGTCCTCGCAGGAACCATTCCCACATCCAGCGGCTACCGGACCCTGCGGGCCGTCCCGGGGCAGGAAGTGACCGAGGCGTGGCGCCTCGTCATCGATGCGGCCAGGGCAGCCGGTGCCGTCGAAACGGTGATCGCGGTTGACGAAATAGAGGCGCCCTTCGACCGTATTCTCTCATCGGGCGCGGACGGGATAGCCGTCCCGCTCAAGGCGCTCACCTCCCGCCAGTGGGAACAGCTAGCCGGCGCGGTCGAAGCTGGCAAGAGCCTGTGGGCCGGGGTCGTGGCCGCGGGCAACCCGTCAGCCGCACTGCCCCGGGTACAGGAAGCAGTGGAGAACGTCTGGCGGCCCTGGCGCCAGCTGGGGCTGCCCGCCTCGTCACTCGGCTCCATCCGGGTGACGCCGTCGGAGGGGCTGGCCGGGCACACGCCGTCGTCCGCCACTGCGGTGCTGACCCGGCTCACCCAGGTGGCGGACGGGCTCAACCAGCTGGCACTCGGCTAGACGCGGCTCTCCCACCGGTCCGGCCGGGCGTAGCCCGGGAGGTGGCCCTGCCCTGCGGTTTGGCCGGGGTAGGAGCGAAGGCGGTAGTCGAAGCTGCCCGCATACACCAGGACGAGTCCCAGCTGCGGCTGGATCACCTTCACCTGGATCCGGTGCTTGCCGTTTTCGCCCTCCGCCGGTTCCCACCACTGCTCCGCATACGCCTTGGCATCCAGGGCCGCCGGCAGCGGAATGCGCAGGGCACCCAGGAACAGCCGGGACGATTCGGAGACGCCGCGGAGCCTGCCTTCGGCGGTCACGCTCAGGTTGAGGTCGGTGACCAGGCGCCGGTAGCGGCCAACGTAGTCCACCAGCCCCGGCTTGCTCCGGGAGTCGTCAAAGCTGGTGGTGTCATGGAACAACCGGGTGCGGCCGGGAAACTGGATCTCGCGCCTGGCGGTGAGGCTTGACCGGCCGAACGGATCGAGGTGTGCGTGGTTTTCGATCCGGAAGGGAATACGTTCCCCGTATTCCGGAAAGAATGCTTCTTCCCCGGCGGTCAGCCGCAGCAGCGGACGGAGCCACTGCTGCCGGCACCCCACAACGTCGAAGACCCCTTCTCCGACGCCGTAGCGGCCTGAGCCGGGAGCAAGCGAAAAGTACTCCTGGAGCTCGGGCTGCAGCCGGGCGAAGTCACTGCCCAGAGCGCGTTCATAGATAGGCGTTGTCACGTTGGCCTCCTGGTTTCGACACGTCGTTCATAGTCTGCCCGCGGCCTTGAGCCGGATATAGGCGTCCGCCAGTGCGGGCGGCAGCTGGTGGGGTTCGGCGTCCACCACTTCCACCCCCATCTGGCGCAGCTGGATGGCGACTGCTTCGCGTTCCAGCAGTGCCCGTTCGGCGGCCGCCGCGCGGAACACCTGTGCCGCCGTCGTACGTTCCTTCTGCATCGTACCGAGCATGGGGTCCCGGACGGAGGCAACCACCACAACATGCTGCTGCGCCAGCTGGGCGGCCATCGGCAGCAGTCCCTCTTCCGGTGCGCCGCTGTCCAGCGGCGTCAGCAGCACCACCAGCGAACGGTGCGCCGATATCTGCCGGATCTGGCCAGGGACCTGGCTCCAGTCCAGCTCAATGAGTTCCGGTTCCAACGGGGCCATGGCCTGCACGAGCTGTCCCAGCAGGTTTCCTTTCGACGCGGAGCCTGCCCGGCCGCGCGTCCGGCGGTCGAATGCGAAGAAATCCACACGGTCGCCGCCGCGTTCGGCAAGGACGGCCAGCAGCAGGGCAGCCTCGATTCCGGTATCGAGCCGGGGTTCATCGTCGATCCTCGCCGCCGCCGTCCGGGAGGTGTCCAGCATGATGACCACGCGCCGGTCCCGTTCGGGACGCCAGGTACGGACGACGACGGCGGACCGCCTCGCCGTAGCGCGCCAGTCTATCGAGCGCACGTCGTCACCGCGGACATAGTCGCGCAGGGAATCGAATTCGGTGCCGGCACCCCGGATCTGGACCGCCGCCTTGCCGTCGAGCTCGCGCAGTTTTCGGAGCTTGGACGGCAGGTGGCGCCGTGAGTGGAACGGCGGGAGCACCCGCACGGCGCCGGGACACGGGAGGGTCCGCTGGCGTGCGGCCAGCCACAGCGGGCCGAAAGCCCGGAGGGTCACATGCGGTGCCTTGAGGTCGCCCCGCCGGGCAGGTTCCAGCCGCACCTTCATCCGGCGCCGTTCGCCGGCCGGAACGTCGATGAACTGGCGCGGATCCTTTGCACCGGCGGACGGCTGCCAGGCGTCCCGCACCAGGGCGCGGAGCCGGCGCGGACCGGTGTTCCCGATGGTCAGGACGGATTCGCAGCTGCCTGTCAGCGTGACGTTCCCGGGAAGCGTGCGGTCCAGGGTGATCTTCCGCAGCGGCGCCGCCAGGGCAAGGTCCAGCAGCAGCAGTGCGCCCAGGACCAGGCAGACCACCAGGACCGTACCCCAGCCGGGAAGCAGCAGCACGGGCACCAGCCCTGCCAGGGCCAGAAGTACGAACCGTCCGGAAATGGCCATGGCGTCAGCGGGGCACGGGCACAGTTGCCAGGATGCTCGCGAGCACCCCGTCAACATGCACGCCGTCCATCTGTGCTTCCGGCTGCAGGGCAACACGGTGCCGCAGGCAGGGGAGGGCCAGGGCCTTCACATCATCGGGGGTCACGAACTGCCGCCCGGACAGCCAGGCCCACGCACGGGCGGCACTGAGCAGGGCGGTGGCGCCGCGCGGCGACACCCCGAGCTGGAAGGAAGGGGCGGCACGGGTGGCCCTCGCGATGTCCACGATGTAGGCGGTGACTTCGGGCGCCACCACCACGGCAGCCACTGCTTCGCGCGCCTCCTCCAGCTCTGCCGCACCCGCGACCGCGCGCACCCCGGCGGCGGCCAGGTTCCTGGAGTCGAAGCCGGCCGCGTGCCGGCGGATGACCTCGATTTCATCGGCACGCCCCGGCAACGGCATGGCAAGTTTCAGCAGGAAGCGGTCCAGCTGGGCTTCCGGGAGGGGATAGGTGCCTTCATACTCCACCGGGTTCTGCGTGGCTGCCACGATGAACGGTACGGGAAGCTGCCGGGAGACGCCGTCTGCCGAAACCTGGCGTTCCTCCATGGCCTCCAGCAGGGACGCCTGCGTTTTCGGCGGTGTCCTGTTGATCTCATCGGCGAGCAGGATATTGGTGAACACGGGGCCTTCGCGGAAACTGAACTCCGATGTCCGGGAGTCAAAAACCAGTGAGCCGGTGATGTCGCCCGGCATGAGGTCGGGCGTGAACTGCACGCGCTTGGTGTCCAGGCTCAGGGCGGCGGAAAGCGTCCGGACGAGCAGGGTCTTGGCCACACCCGGAACGCCCTCCAGCAGGACATGCCCGCGGCACAGCAATGCGATCAGCATTCCGGTGACGGTGGCGTCCTGGCCGACGACCGCCTTGGCCACCTCGTGCCGCACGTTGAGGAGGGCCTGGCGGACGGGATCGCTGCCGGGTGCTGCCTCCGCCGTTGCCAGGGCCGGACCGCCGGGGCCGCCCTGGGTGAATCCGTTGGTCTGCTCACTCATTGGGCGGTTACCTCTTTCTCTAGTGATTCCAGCTGCTGGGCCCAGTGGACCAGCTCGCTTTCCGTGTGGGGGCGGCCTTCGAGGACGCGGGCGGTCTCCTCGCGGGTTCGCCCAAGGTGCCGTGCGGCGGCGTCGACAATTGCCGATGACTCAGCCTCCGGTCCCAACCGGAGGAGCCGGGAGAGGCGGACCAGCGTACCGGCCCTGAGGTTGTCAGCAGCCCTGTCCACGGCGTGGGCGTCGTGGTAGAGCCGGGCGCGGCCCTCGGCAGTCTCCACGGCCTTGACCACCACCGGCAGCGGCTCGAAGACCAGCGGTCCCAGCCGCCGGCCCCGCCAGGCCATGGCCAGCACGGCTACCAGGGCTAGCCAGGGGCCGAGGAAGGAGACCCACGGCGCGGCGAGCTGGTCAAGGGTCTTGGGTGTGTCCTCAGCGACCACGTCAGCGAGCCCGGGAAGGTACCAGACCAGGGTGTCCGAGGCCCCCAACGTCCTCAGCGTCAACGCCGCATTGCCGTGTTCATCGAGCCGGCGGTTGCTGAGTACTTGGGTGCTGCCCAGCACCACCAGACTGCCATCGTCACTGGCGGCATACAGTCCGCCCAGACCCTCGGTAGGCTCATAGCAGGCGAGGTCGGCCTTGTACAGGTACGCGGACTCCGCCGTGACGGCCCCGGCTGCTGCGGGATCGTCGAGCCCACAGCCGGGATCCAGGATTGGCACTCCGGACGGCACCACTCCGGCAGGACTGATATCGCGGTCAAGAGCGCTGAGCGTGCTGAGCCGGGGAGTGACCACCACCAGCCGGTCCGTCGCCTGCCGCAACTCCTGCAGCTGCACGGGGTCCAGGTAGCCGTTGCGATCGTAGAGGAACAAGGTGGTGCCGGTGCCGTCGCCTGCTTCAAAGGCGCCGGATTCGGCGGCGTCATCCAGTGCGGACATTGTCGCTCCGAAGTTATCGGTCTGGCGAACGTCAACCCCCCGGCTCCGCAGAATCTCGGCCGCTGCCCGTGCCCCGTCGGGAGCTGCGTTGCGTGTGGACAGGGGAAAGCTGTCGCCGCGGGGCGAGAGCTGGGCCATGATCGTCAGCCCCACGCCAAGGGAAAAGACCAGGATGAGCACCGTCCACGTCCGGTGACGGCGGATCCATGCGGCGAGGGGGCGGACCGGGCGAGCGCCGTTGGCGGCGTCTCCGTCGGCCGCTCCTCCGTCGTTTACCGGCCGGTTCGCTGATTCGAGGACGGGCGTCATCGTGGCAGCACCAGCCGGTCTGCGGCAGGCTGTCCGAAGTCGGGCTTTGCTGCGTCCAGGCGCTGATCCAGCGCAACCAGCACGGCATGGTCGCTGGCCGTGGCGTCGGCACTGCCGTACCGGGCAGCGTCGAAGATGCCGGCAGCGTGACGGAGTTCGGCGGCATGGCTGCCGAAGGCCCCGGCCAGCTGGCCGGCCACCTCGTCCGCCGTCCGGCCGGGCAGGGGATCGATGACCGTGCGGTCCTCCGCGGACCGGACCATGGCGCGGAACTGTTCGACGACGGCGGTACGCCACTCGGAGCGCGCCGCGGCTGCCGCAGCGCGCCGCCGGTATTCGGCCGGGCTGACGGAAGGATCGGCGTCCACGTCGTCCCCGGCGGGGCGCCGGCGCCGGGCGTTCAACCGGGGGCGCGCGAGAAGGACAGCGACGGCGATGAGGACCAGGATTGTCACTCCGATGGCCGGTACCGCAACTCCGCTGTCCATGGCAGGGTCGCCGCTGCCGAGGGATCGCAGCCAGTCAGTGAACTGCCGCCAGAGGTCGGTGAGCCAGTCGGGCTGCGCGTCCTGGTAGACGGGTTTGGAGAGCTCTTCGGCGGCCCACCTGCGGGCCTCCTCGCTGCCGGGTTCCACTGGTGGAGCGGGAGGCACAACCTGCGCGCGGTCCAACGTCGACTGCAGAACCACCCAGGCCGGAGACGCCATTTCGGATGCCGACTCGTATGGGCCTGGCCGGCTCATCCGGCGCCCGGCGGCGGATTGGTTTGGTGCGGCCCGTAGCTCGGCGGCGGGTTGTAGCCGGGCGGGTTGTAGCCCGGCGGCGGGTTGTACGGGGGCTGCGGCCCGTAGCCCGGCGGCGGGTTATACGGTGGCTGCGCGTACGGCGAGTTGTAAGGCGAGTGTCCGTAAGGCGGCTGGGGCCAGTTGCCGGTGGGAGGTCGTCCCGCGAAGTTCACTTCCGGGGCCACACCGCGTCCGGGAACGCCGTCGGCCTCGTTGCCCGATTCGAGCTGCCGCTGGAGGGCGAGGTCAAGGCCCTCCTTGCGCATCCGGAGATCAAAATAGAGGAGCCCCATCACCGAAGTCTGGAAAGCGTAGCCGACAGCCCCGATCACTGCGGTGACGATGATCGCAGCGATCCCGAGACCCGCGTCGAGGGCGCGCTGGCCGGCGTCGTCGCCGTGCGGGGCGATGACGGAGGAGAGCCCGCCGGAGGCGAGCCCGAGGGGGATCAGCACAATCTGGCTGATGATGCCGATCAGGAGGGAAATGACCAACAGGATGCCGAAGATGCGCCACCAGCTGTGACGGGTGAGCTGCCAGGACCTCCGCAGGCCGTCAAGGACGTCCAGCTGCTCGACGACGATCGCCGTCGGCGCCAGGAGGAGCCGGATGGAGAGCCACACCACGATCAGCATGGAACCGAGGAACAGCGGGACGAGGATCAATGCCGACGATCCGCGCATGCCGTCAACCAGGAGCACCACTGCGCCGACCAGCACGACGCCCAGGGTGATGCCCGCCAGGAGCTGCAGCCCGCCATAAGCCAGCAGCGATCCGATTTTGGATCGCGACAGCTTCCACATCTCCTTGAATCCCGTGCGCCAGTTCAGGACAGACCGGGCCACGGGAACGGCCATCACACCCTGCAGCACGATGGAGATGAAGAAGGACAGGAGTCCTAGGATGGCGGCGCCGATGAGGAGGCCAAAGCCCAGTCCGATCATTTCGGGGGGAGCCATGCCGGACACCCACGTTGCGATCGACTGTCCGCGCGATTCGGTCTCCGCTGTAACGACTGCGCTGACAACGGTTGCCAGGGTTTGGGCAAGAAGTGCCGCCCCCAGCATCGCCCCGGCGTTCCGCCTGATGGTCTGAAACGACCCGTCCAGGATTTCGCCGAACAACAGGGGCCGCAGGGGCACGACGCCGGGCTTTGGCGGGGCGACATATCCGGGTTGAACGTATCCCGGCTGACCGTACGGCTGCTGAACGTATCCTGGCTGACCGTACGGCTGCTGAGGAGCCGGCTGCGTTCCGGGATGGGGGGAGCCCCACTGGGGCTGGCCGCCATAGGCGGGCGGCGGTGCGTTCCACTGCGCGGGTGCGTCCCAGGGGAGTGGCTGCACCGGCTGCGGCTTGCCCTCCCCGGGCCACGCGTTCGGATCCTGCTCTGACAACCTGTTCCTCCCCAAAAGACGCTGTCCGCGAGCCGCCCGGCCACAACTTCCGCCCGGCGCTCCGGACCGGCGGTGAACTGCACCGTCCGGCCCGCTCCCAGCCTATAGTTTTGCCTGCATGCCTCATAGCTTCCGGCTGATTCTTCCCGCTGTGGCGGGGACCCGCCGTCGGAAGCGCGCCCCGTACGGCGGGTCCCCGCGCCATGCCGTGTCGGCCCTCAACGGGACAAAGCCCGTTCAATAGGCGAATATATAACTATGAAGGCACGCATTCTGGTAGTGGACGATGACGAAGCGCTGGCCGAGATGATCGGTATTGTCCTGCGCAATGACGGATTTGAGCCCGTCTTTTGCGCGGACGGCGGGCAGGCGCTGGAAGTCTTCCGCTCCTCGAAGCCTGATCTCGTGCTGCTTGACCTGATGCTTCCGGGCATGGACGGGATCGAAGTGTGCCGGCAGATCCGCGCCGAGTCGGATTCGCCCATCGTCATGCTGACCGCCAAGTCGGATACCTCGGACGTGGTCCGCGGCCTGGAATCGGGGGCGGACGATTACGTTCCCAAACCGTTCAAGCCGGCGGAATTGGTGGCCCGTGTCCGCGCCCGGCTCCGCCCCGGTGACCAGAAGGCCCCCGAAACGCTTCGCATCGCCGACATCACCATTGATGTGGCCGGCCACCTGGTGAGCCGGAACGACGAACGCATTTCGCTGACGCCCCTCGAGTTCGATCTGCTTGTTGCGCTTGCCCGTAAACCGTGGCAGGTCTTCACCCGCGAACTGCTGCTGGAGCAGGTCTGGGGATACCGGCACGCGGCAGACACCCGCCTTGTGAACGTCCACGTCCAGCGGCTGAGGTCAAAGATCGAGCGCGACCCCGAAGCCCCCGAAGTAGTTTTGACGGTCCGTGGTGTCGGCTACAAAGCAGGTTCCTGAACCGTCCAGCGGCGACGCCGGCAATGAGCCGGAGATAGCCCGACCGCCAAAAACGGAACACCCCCACGTCCACAGCGCTCCGGAACACACCGACGCCATCGCAGGTGTGCTCTCCGGGTTGCCGTTCCGTGCCCGGATCTGGGTCCGCCGGGCCCGGATCGTGGGCCTGCGGGTCTCGCGGCTCGTCCGGACCGGGCTGATCAGGCTCCTGCCGGGCGTCCGTTTCCTGCTGCGGGCACTGCACAGGCGCTGGCGCCGGTCCTTGCAGTTCCGGACGGTCCTCACCACGCTGCTGCTGTCGATCGGTTCTTTCGCAGTGGTTGGCGCCTACCTGTCGAACCAGATCGCCAACAACCTGTTCCAGGAGCGGTTGACGCAGGCGGAGTCGGAGACGCTCTATAACGTCAAACAGGTCCAGGACACGTTCGACGGCGCCCAGGTCACCGACCAGTCAAGCGTCATTACGCTGGTCTACGACACCTTGAATGCCGTGGAGGGGCGCGGAAACGTGATCCAGCGGCGCTACGTGTTCGAGGCCATGCCCGAACAGACCAAGCCCCGAAACCGCTGGGTGGAATCGCGGGCCTCGGACCAGCTGACCATTAGCGTGATTCCGCCGGAGCTGCGGAAGGCCGTCCAGGAGTCCGGAAAGGACCAGTTCTGGGCATCCACGGAGTTCCCCGTGGGAACCGAGGACCGGCCGGGCATCGCCGTGGGCAACAAGGTCACCTTCAACGGCACCGTGTACGAGCTGTACCTTATTTACGACCTCAACACTGCACAGAAGACCCTCGACGAGATACAGAATGTCCTCCTGGCCGGCGGCGCGGTACTTGTGCTGATCATCGGTGCCATTGCCTGGTATGTGACGCGCAACGTGGTCAGCCCGGTCAGCCACGCCGCGGTGGTGTCGGAAAAGCTGGCGGCCGGGCAGCTCCAGGAACGAATGGTGGTCAAGGGCGAGGACGAAGTGGCGCGGCTGGGCGCATCGTTCAATCACATGGCCGCCAGCCTGCAGGAACAGATCACGCAGCTGGCTACCTTGTCGCAGATGCAGCAGCGCTTCGTCTCGGACGTGTCCCACGAGCTTCGCACGCCGCTGACCACAGTGCGGATGGCCGCCGAGGTTCTGTACGACGCACGGCACGATTTCGACCCCATCAACAAGCGCTCCGCGGAACTGCTCTACAACCAGGTGGAACGGTTCCAGTCGCTCCTGGCTGACCTGCTTGAGATTTCACGCTTCGATGCCGGCGTGGCGGTACTCGACGCCGAACCCACCGATATCCTTCAGCTCGTGGCCAATGTCGTGGAGGACGCAGGGCCGGTCGCGGCCGAGTACGGTTCCGAGGTCACCATCAATTCGCGGGAAGAGAGCATCGTGGTGGAGATGGATGACCGGCGCATCGAGCGGATTCTCCGCAACCTGGTGCTGAACGCGCTCGAGCACAGCGAAGGCAAACCGGTCAGCATTTCCGTCGCAGCGAACGAAACCGCCGTGGCGGTGGCCGTCCGCGACCACGGCATCGGCATGACGCAGGCGGAAGCCGCCAGGGTGTTTGACCGTTTCTGGCGTGCGGACCCCGCCCGGGCGCGGACCACGGGCGGCAGCGGGCTGGGCCTGTCCATCGCCGCGGAGGACACCAAACTTCATAACGGGTGGCTCCAGGCCTGGGGCAGCAAGGGGACTGGATCGAACTTCCGGCTGACGCTGCCCCTGCGGCAGGGCGAAGCGATCACCAAATCGCCGCTCCAGCTGGAACCGGCCGACGTCGAATTGCCGGGCGGATCGGGCCAGGGCACCATGCTGCTGTTTGGAACCGTAGCCCTACCGGAGGAAGCAGGAGCCGACGGCGGTCCTGCCGGGCCGCCCACAGGGCAGGCAGAGCCCCAGCCGGCCGTGCCGTCAGCAGTTGCTCCGGGGTCGAAGCACGGCGAGGGCCGGGAAGAAGCAAAATGACCGGTATCACACGGCGGTTTGGCACGGCGGCCGCGGCCTTGATGACTGTATTGCTCCTGCTGCTCACCTCCTGCGCCCAGATTCCGCGCTCGGGGCCCGTGGGGAAAAGTACCGACGAGAGCGCGGGCAAGCCAAACAATGCGCCCGTCTTCTTCCCCGTTGCACCGCGTGAAGGCGCCGGCCCCGAATCCGTCATTGAAGACTTCTACCTCGCTGGCAGTGGCTACGAGGACGACTACGCCGTGGCGAGGGAATACCTCACTCAAGCAGCATCTGTTGCGTGGAAACCGGACCAGCGGACCCTGGTCTTCCGCTCAACCAAAGTGGTCCGCACCGGGGTGGAAAACGTCTACAACTACGAACTGGACGTCGCCTACTCCGTTGACGCGGACGGGATTGCCACACAGTTCCCCGAAGGCACCAAGGAGAAAATTCCGGTCACGCTGACGCAGGTGGACGGCCAGTGGCGCATCTCCGCCATTCCCGACGGGATCGCCATCCCGGAGCAGACATTCAAGGTGATTTACGGCGCCTACCCCATCTATTTTTACGATCCCGGCTTCACGTATGCCGTGCCCGACGTCCGATGGTTCAACAAGAAGAAAACGGTCAAGGCGATGACCAGCGCCTTGCTGAGCGGACCCGCCCCGTACCTCAAAGGAGCCGTGGTCAGTGCCTTCCCGTCCGGGATGAAACTGACACGGGAATCCGTCCCGGTCGTCTCCGGCGCAGCGCAGGTTGATCTGTCAGCCAAGGAACTCGTGGAGGCCTCCAATGAGGATCGGCTGAGGATGCAGACCCAACTGGCCCTTTCCTTCCGCGGCCAGCCGGATGTGGTCAACGTCGAACTGCGCGCGAACCAGGACCTTGTCCGGGTCGAGGACAACGGGTCCGTGCTGCCCCCTGTCCGGGACAAGAACGTGCCGGCCCGCCAGATCGCGGTTAACGACGGCCAACTGGTCCGATACGAAAACAACCGGATCTCGCCGCTCCCGGACATTCAGCCGGTGGGGGCCCTTGGCCCGGCTTCCCCTGCCGAATCGCCGATATCGCAGTCGGCGGCGTTCCTGAACGGCAGCCGGACCACCTTGTACTCCATCGTGCCGGGACAGCCGGCACGGGCGCTGACCACCCGCAGCACCCTCACCCGCCCGTCGTTCGGCCAGCAGGATTGGGTCTGGACGGCCGGACCCGGCGCCAACGGGGCCACGGAAGTGCTTGCCTACCGGCCCACCGGAATTCCGGAGGGCGCCAACATCCCCACCGTCACGCTGGCCCCTGCCTGGCTGGCCGGTCGTACCGTCAAGGAATTCCGCATATCGCGTGAAGGCGTTCGTGCACTCGTGATTTCTGAGCAAAACGGAAAAACCCGGGTGCAGGTGACGGGAATCGTCCGCACGGCAGACGGCACTCCCCGCGACCTCACGGCCCCGACCACCCTCCTGACCGACCGCGATCCGGACCGAGGTGTGTGGGTCAGTGACACCACCGTCGCGGTCATGAAAGCATCGGCAACTGACAACGTGACGCCCGAACTGCTGTCCTTGGCGGCGTCACAGCCCCAGCAGCTGGCGCCCTGGCCCGGGCTTACGGCCATCAGCGCCGGCAACGGCCCGGAGGAAATTTTCGGGCAGTCCGCCGACGGCATCTTCCAGCGCCTTGGAAACGGCTGGTCGCCCCAGCTGAAGGGGCCTGTGGACCCGTCCTTCCCCGGCTAGGGACGGCGGTACCTTTTCCCCATAGGCGCCGAATCCACATAGGCGGACACGCCACTTCCGGCGGAGCCGCCCGCCCTGGAGGCTTGGCATGTGGAGAGAAGCCCGGACCCGGACCTTGAACCGCCCGCACCCACTGCGGCAAAGCACCGCAGTGACTACTCACAATGGTGGCCGCGGGCTGCGGACCGTGCAGCCATGGCGGGCCGCGAGCTACTGGCGCTGGCGGCGCCGGTTGAATGCGTCTGTTGCGGGACGGAGGACTTCGCGCTGTGCGGACCCTGCGAGCGGGCGGTGCGTATCCTCACGAGGACTCCGTTCCGCGCTGAGGGGCAGGCTCCTGCCCTCATGGACGTGAACGGTTCGGTGATCCTCCCCGTCGTCGCAGCAGGCATGTATCGCGAGGAACTCGCGCAGGCTGTGTTGTCGTTTAAGAAACATGGCCAGGGGCAGCTCGGAGCGGTGTTGTCCAAGGCGCTGGGACGGGCCATCAGCGGCGCGGCCGGAACTTTGCAGGGATACTGCCTGATACCCGTTCCCACCACCAACAGCGCATTCAGGAAGCGAGGCTTCAGCCCCGTGCACCTCCTGCTGCGGAATTTGGACCGCCGCGGGGGCCTCGGCGCCGGGAACCTCACCAACGCACTCCGCAAGGGAAGTGCCCTTACCGAAGGGGCAGCTTCCAATCATGACCTGTCCGGACGCCTCCGGGCGCTGGTTCCAGCGCACCCGCTGGCCGGAGGTCAAAAGGGACTCGGGCGGGGTGCCCGCGCCAAACGTGTCCGGGGGTCCATGCAGGCACGATTGTCGCCGCTCGCGCCGGACATCCGCGGACGCCCGTGCATCATCGTTGATGATGTCCTCACCACCGGTGCCACCCTGGCGGAAGCAGCGCGTGCCGTCCACCGGGCGGGAGGCGTTGTGATGGGTGCCGTAGTGCTGGCGGCGACACGCCCGCCCGACGCCGCCGACCCACCGGCCGTTCACGGTGCCACAGCAGGGACTGGCGGCTGACATTGAAAAAAATAAATGAAGAAAAGGTGAATAACGGGTACCGATGAACTAACGTCGGTTGTGGGTACCAAGATCAGTTGTACCTGTCGATAGCGGCTCGGAAAGGGGCTCGACTGTCAGTCAGATCGGCCCCGGGAAGTGCCGCCGTCGTGTCACCGAAGTCATTTGGAGGGCACCATGGAGTTCATGATCAGCGGACGGAATTTGACGGTTTCAGACCGCTTCCGCGAATACGCCGACGAGAAGATCTCAAAGATCGCATCGCTGGGAGACAAGGTCCAACGGGTGGACGCGAAGGTCTCCAAGGAGACCAAGGCCCGCCAGACCGCAGACTTGCTCACGGTTGAGCTGACCGTCTTGGGCCGCGGCCCCGTCATTCGTGCAGAGGCAAGCGCCGCCGACAAGTTCGCCGCGTTCGATCTCGCTTACAACAAGCTTCTTGAGCGCCTTCGCCGGGCCAAGGATCGTAAGAAGGTCCACCACGGGCGGCACACACCCAAGGCCGTCCGCGAGGCAACTGCCAGCCTTGAGCCGGCAAGCACCACCGAGCCTCTGTATGTGGAGGCCATCAACCACCAGGAGCCCCAGGCCGCGCCCGTTGAAAAGTCGCCCTACGAGGTCGACAACGACATCCCCGCAGGGGATTCTCCGGTTCTGATCCGCCGCAAGGTGTTCCCCGCGGCGTCCCTCACGCTCGACGATGCCGTCGACAACATGGAGCTCGTGGGCCACGACTTCTACCTCTTCGTGGACAAGGAAACCAAAGCACCGTCCGTGGTGTACCGCCGCGACGGGTGGACCTACGGCGTCATCAGCCTGGACCAGACGTGCGAACCGGGCGAAGCAGCTGTCGAGGAAAAGATCCTCGCCTACCGCTCGGAGGATGAACCTGCGCGCCCTTAAGCCGCGCGTCCGCCTAAGCTGGTGTTGACCAGCCAACGGAAGGACTGACATGGGCGCATCGCTGAGCCTTATCCAGGCGCGGCGGATCGCTTTGGCAGCCCAGGGATTGGACAAAGGACGGCCCGCCGGACCCGTGAGCGCACGGGCGGTGGGCCGTACCTTTGACCGGCTCCACCTGGTTCAGATTGATTCCGTCAACGTTCTGTCCCGCAGCCACTATCTGCCCTTCTTTTCCCGGCTCGGAAATTATGACCGCGGCATTCTGCACCGGATGGCCTCAACGCATCCGCGCAGAATGACGGAGTACTGGGCACACGAAGCGAGCTTCATCCGGCCGGACCATTTTCCGGACCTGCTGCTGTGGCAGAACCGGAAATGGGTCGGCGCATCCGGCATGGATCCCGAACTGCGCACGGACGTCGCCGAGAAAGTCCTCAGCGCGCTGACCAGCAGTAAACCCCTGACTGCCGCAGAACTCACCGCACGGATCGGGCATGTCGAAGACCGTCGGACGGACAACTGGGGGTGGAACTGGAACGCGGTCAAGCGGGTCCTGGAGCATCTGTTCGAGGAAGGACTTGTCTCGGCCTCCTCCCGGACCGAACAGTTCGAACGCCGCTACACGCTGTCCGCCAAGGTCTACACCGCGTTTGACGGCGGCGGAGCTCAGGACGCGGATCCCGCGGCGGCAATGGACAGGCTCATCGAGGCCGCCGCAAGGGCCCACGGCATCGGCACCGTCCGCTGCTTCGCCGACTACTTCCGCACGCCGCTGAAGGCTGCGGCCACCGCTGTGGAGCACCTGGTCGACGGGGGCACCCTTGAGCCGGTGTCGGTCCGGGGCTGGGACCGGCCGGTGTACCGGCACGTTGACGCCAGGCTGCCCCGCGCAGCAACAGGGCGGGCGCTTCTGAGCCCTTTTGACTCGCTTGTCTTTGAGCGTCGGCGGCTGGAGGAGCTCTTCGGCTTCCACTTCAGGATCGAGATCTACACTCCGGAGGCCAAACGGCGCTTCGGCTACTACGTCCTCCCGTTCCTCCTTCGGGACGGCATCGTGGCTCGGGTGGACCTCAAAGCTGACAGGCCGGCCGGGCTGCTCCTGGCGAGGGCGGCGCATGCCGAACCGGGTGCCCCAGCCGACACCGCCGTCGAACTTGCCGCGGAACTCCACCTCATGGCTGAATGGCTGGGGCTTGACGGTGTGGTTGTCTCGCCGGTCGGCGACCTTGCCGCTTCCCTTGCCGAGGCCGTCGCTGCCCACGAAACCGGACTATCCGCTCTCAGGGAACAGGCGTAACGTGCCGTGCGTGACTCCCGTAGACTGAACACGCCAGAATTCGGCAGCTTGAGACTGGGAGCAACTTCACGTGGCATCACTTATCGAAAAACTTCTCCGTACGGGTGACAAAAAAACCCTGAGGCAATTGAGGAACTATGCCGATTCCATCAATGCCCTGGAGAGCTCTTTCAAGACCTTCACGGACGCCGAACTGCGTGAAGAAACCGACCGGCTCCGTGGACGCCACCAGGACGGCGAGAAGCTCGACGATCTCCTGCCGGAGGCCTTCGCCGCCGTCCGCGAGGCTTCCTCGCGGACTTTGGGAATGCGGCACTTCGACGTTCAGCTGATGGGCGGCGCGGCGCTGCACCTGGGCAACATCGCCGAAATGAAGACCGGTGAAGGAAAGACCCTCGTGGCCACCGCTCCGGCCTACCTCAACGCCCTGGCCGGCAACGGCGTCCACGTCATCACCGTGAACGACTACCTCGCCGAGTACCAGTCCGACCTCATGGGCCGCGTCTACCGTTTCCTCGGCCTGAGCAGCGGCTGCATCCTGTCCAACCAGGACCCGGCCGTGCGCCGCGAGCAATACGCCGCGGACATCACCTACGGCACCAACAACGAATTCGGTTTTGATTACCTGCGCGACAACATGGCCTGGGACAAGTCAGAACTGGTCCAGCGCGGCCACCACTTCGCGATCGTTGACGAAGTGGACTCCATCCTCATCGACGAGGCCCGCACCCCGCTCATCATTTCCGGTCCGGCCCAGGGCGACACGAACCGCTGGTACAGCGAATTCGCCAAGGTGGTCCTGCGGCTCAAGGCCGACACCGACTACGAGGTCGACGAGAAGAAGCGCACCGTGGGTGTGCTCGAAGCCGGAATCGAAAAGGTCGAAGACTACCTCGGCATCCACAACCTCTATGAGTCCGCCAACACGCCGCTGATCGGGTTCCTGAACAACGCCATCAAGGCCAAGGAGCTCTTCAAGCGGGACAAGGACTATGTCATCCTCGACGGCGAAGTCCTGATCGTGGACGAACACACCGGCCGCATCCTGGCCGGCCGCCGTTACAACGAGGGAATGCACCAGGCGATCGAGGCCAAAGAAGGCGTCGAAATCAAGGCGGAGAACCAGACGCTGGCCACTGTCACGCTGCAGAACTACTTCCGCATGTACGACAAGCTTTCAGGCATGACCGGCACCGCCGAGACCGAAGCCGCGGAGTTCATGGGCACCTACAAGCTCGGAGTGGTGGCCATCCCCACCAACCGGGACATGCAGCGCATCGATCAGTCTGACCTGGTCTACAAGAACGAAGCGGTCAAGTTCGACGCCGTCGTCAAGGACATCGCCGAGCGCCACGAAAAGGGCCAGCCCGTCCTCGTAGGAACCACCAGCGTGGAGAAGAGCGAGTACCTCTCAAGGCTGCTGGCCAAGGAAGGCATCCGGCACGAGGTCCTGAACGCGAAGAACCACGCCCGTGAAGCCGCGATCGTCGCGCAGGCCGGCCGTAAGGGAGCCGTGACTGTCGCCACGAACATGGCCGGTCGCGGTACGGACATTATGCTGGGCGGCAACGCCGAATTCACGGCCGTCGCCGAACTGGCCGCCAAGGGCCTGGATCCGGAAGAAAACTCGGAAGAGTACGAGGCAGCCTGGCCTGCTGCGCTCGAAGCGGCCAAGCAGGCAGTCAAGGACGAGCACGAGGAAGTGCTGAACCTTGGTGGGCTGTACGTCCTGGGCACGGAACGCCACGAGTCGCGCCGCATCGACAACCAGCTCCGCGGCCGTTCCGGACGTCAGGGCGACCCCGGCGAGTCCCGGTTCTACCTGTCGCTCACCGATGACCTGATGCGTTTGTTCAATTCGGGCGCGGCCGAGCGGCTCATGAACAGTTCTGTGCCGGACGACGTTGCACTGGAATCGAAACTGGTGTCCCGGGCCATTGCGTCCGCGCAGGGCCAGGTTGAAGGCCGCAACGCGGAACAGCGCAAGAACGTCCTGAAGTACGATGACGTCCTCAACCGCCAGCGTGAAGCAATCTACGGTGACCGCCGGCGCATCCTCGAGGGAGATGACCTGCACGAGAAAGTGCAGTACTTCATCGAGGACACCATCACTGCCCTCATCGACGCAGCAACCGCCGAAGGCACCGGCGACGACTGGGACTTCAACCAGCTCTGGACGAACCTGAAGACGCTCTACCCCGTCAGCGTTACATCCCACGACGTCATCGACGAGGCCGGCGGCAAGTCCCGCATCACGGTGGACTTCCTGAAGGAAGAGATTCTTTCCGACGCCCGCCTGGTCTACCAGGCCAGGGAACAGGTCATCGGATCCGAGAGCATGCGCGAACTCGAACGCCGGGTGGTCCTGTCCGTGATCGGCCGGAAGTGGCAGGAACATCTCTACGAGATGGACTACCTGAAGGAAGGCATCGGCCTTCGGGCGATGGCCCAGCGCGATCCCCTGGTGGAGTACCAGCGCGAGGGCTTCATCATGTTCCAGGCCATGATGGAGGCCATCCGTGAGGAAAGCGTCGGATTCCTGTTCAACCTTGAGGTCGAGGTGACTCCTGCGGAAGACGTTGTGGTCGCCGACGGCGCCGGAGAACACACGGAGCACCACGAGCCGCAGATCCGTGCGGCCGGCCTGGAAGCTCCGGAGAAGCCCGCGCAGTTGCAGTACACCGCACCGGGAGAAGACGGCGCCAGCCAGACGCGTGTCGAGGGAAGGACTTCCGGGCGTTCAGGGAACCCGGCCAAGGCCGCTGCCCAGGACGGCACCCGGAAGGCCGCTGCGAAAAAGAAGAAGCGCTAGGAATTGACGGCTGCCGGAGCAGCCGCACCTTGAAAACGGATGAGGACCGGAACCACTGTTCCGGTCCTCATCCGTGTTCGCAGGGGGTGGTGGGGCAGGGTTGTGCGGCGGCACCTTTGCAAAGAACCGTCAGCCGATCTCCAGCGCTGTGATCCGCCACACCTGGTTGCTGCGCTCCAGCCTTACTGCCACGGCGCGGACCCGTAGTTCATCCACGACGACGGCACTTGCCTCGTAGATCCCCGCTGCGACTTGGCAGGCGCGGACCGTGCGGACGGCCGGATTGCGGTGCAGTCGCCCTGCTGTCGGGGACGGTCCGGCCGCAACCCGTCGGGTCAGTGCGGCGCGGTGCTGCAGTGATGCCAGGCATCGTTGGTCAAGCCTGCGTGAGAGCTGCTGGATGGGACGAGTGCCCGCCAGTACCTCGATGGCGGCCTGTACCGTCCCTCGGGCAATGGCACAGATTTCCCTGTTCTCATCCACCAGCTGGAGGACGCGGCGGTTCTCCGTGGCTTGAACCGGGCCGCCGGCTGCGGTGTGTTCCGCCTGCGGCAGGGCGGGGACCAGATGCAATGCGCTCATGACGTTTTCCTCTGATTGATGGCGGATATCTATAGGTTCAGGGTTGCTGCGGATTTAGGACGTGGACGGAGGCCGGAGTACCTGTCCCGGAAGAAGGAAATCGGGGTTGTCACCCAGAACGGCCCTGTTCGCCTCGTACCAGCGCGGCCATTCCAGGGCGATGTCGCGATCAGAAGCGGAGCCGCCCAGCTGGTTGGCCGCAATGGTCCACAACGAGTCACCGGCCACCACCGTCACGTATCCGTCCTCGTCAACCGGGTGTTGGCGGGCCGACCGCACAGGATGTGCCGTCATTGGACCCGGGCCGACGACAGGAGCATTCGGTTTCCACCGTGGATCCGTGCCGCCGGGACCTGGGTGAGGTGCTGACGCCGCCTGTTCGGTGGGCATCCACACTGCTGCAGTGGCCTGTGGGGAGGTTGGACTCCACCGAGGGTCGGCACTCACCGTGCCGGCATGGGCAAGCGGGGCTCCCAGCAGCTGAAGTCCCACTGCGGCGAGGGCGAGGCGGCGCATGAAGGCAGGACTGTATTTTCCGGTGATCTCCGCGGCCCGGCGGCTTCCGGCCCGTTCCAGGCCGGCGGATGTTATTGCAATCACCAGCGACAAGATCCACCAGGCGACAATGATGAGTCCCGTTGTGGCGACGACGAATCCGAGCAGGTCTTCGAAAGCCAGTGATTGGTCCCGTGCAGATGATCGCTGCCATCGCTCCGTCAGCGAGGCGCCTGTTGCCGCCAGAAAGAGACCGAGAAGCAGGATCGCCACTGCCAGCATTGCGTCCGAGCGGAGCAGCCTGCCGCGGGAAACTTCCATAATCCCTCTCCTCAAGTCATTTGATAGCGTTTGATGCTGTTTGATCTATTTGAATCCAGTTTGAACTCACTTTCCGACTTTTGTCCAGTGATTTGTTTTTTCGTCGCATTGGCCGGCCGCGAATTGACCGCGGCACGGTGCGCGCCTAGATTGGCGGCATGCGTTGGGACGCCTTGTTTGAGGACATGGAGGCACAGCTGGCCTCAGTTGGCCGGCTGGAGCTCGAATCGGAAATCGCCGAACGGTCGCGGGCAGATGTCGCAGGCGTGGAGCTGGCCGACAGGTTGCGCGGTTCGTTGGGGCTTAGGGTGGCGGTTCACCTGGGATCGGGGGCCGTGTTCGAGGGCGTCTTGAGTCACGTGGGCGGAGAGAGCCTGGTGCTCAACGATCCTCCCCACCAGGTGCTGGTCCCCTTTGCTGCAGTTTCCCGGTACCACGGCCTGGGGAGGTTGGCGATGGCGGAGCCGTCATCCGTCCGGCGAAAGCTGGGGCTGGCCAGTGCCCTTCGCGGGCTGGCGCGAGACAGGGCAGATCTGACGGTAGTTCTCATCGGCGGCCCGCAGGGCGTGGCGGGACTGAATGGAGTTATCGACCGCGTGGGGCGGGACTATTTCGATCTGGCCATGACCAGGCCCGGAGAAGTCCGCCGAGCCGCCAACGTCAGCCAGATTGCCTCGGTACCCTTTTCCTCGCTGGGTGCACTACGTTCGGTACGCGGAGCGGATCTGTGAGCGCACTCCTGCGCTGCGGTGCGTACACCCGCGCACGGTCCCGGCCCCGCCCGGCATCCCAGCTCAGACTGACTTGGACTTGGCTTCCTGGATCATGCGCTCGGCTTCCGCGTACCGCTCTTCGATGTACTGTTCCAGCATCTTTTCTTCCACGCGCCACTGTCCGCGGCCGCCCACCTGGATGGCTTTGAGTTCGCCGCTGCGCACCAGCGCATAGGCCGCCGGGGAGTTGATCTGCAGCTGTTCGGCTACGTCTGCGAGGGTGAGGAATCGGGGCATGCTTCTATTTTGCCACCATTGGCGTCGGGTGGTGCTGTTATCCACAGTTTGACGTTGTTTGTTCTTTTGACTTTTGATCAGGCCCGTTTGCCGTAACAATGAGGTAGTCCGGCGCATCAACCAGTCCGTCGGCACCGATGGGGGGAGCGGGTACGTGAGTTCAGGTACGACGGCCACTGCAGTCAGGCTCAAAAAGCCGTCTTGGAAAGATCCGCGGCTCCTTCTCGGGTTCCTGCTGGTCCTGGCCTCCGTGGCCGGTGTTGTATCGCTGGTCGGGGCCGCCGATCAGACCACCGAGGTGTTTGCGGCAAAGGGCCAGATCGCCGTGGGTGAAAAACTCACTGCCGAAAACGTCAACCGAGTGAAGGTCAGGCTCGGCGACGTGGAATCCCACTATGTCACCGCAGAGGCGGGACTTCCCGAAGGCATGGTCGCTGTACAGCGGATCGGTCCGGACCAGTTGGTCCCTCGGGGAAGCCTTGGCAAGTCCGATGTGCTGAACCGTAAGCCGGTCGCAATTACTATCGACGAAGCCCTGCCGGAACAGGCCGCGGCTGGATCACGGGTTGACGTCTGGGTGGCCCTGCCTGATGCCCGCAACGGCTTCAGCGAGCCGAAGTTGCTGCTTCCAGGGGCCGAGATCGCTGAAGTCACCCCGGGTTCGACCACACTGGGATCGTCACGCTCCACGGTGGTCATGGTCCTTGTCACTGACGAGCAGATGCCAAGGCTGCTGGGTGCCCAAGCGAACAAGGCGAGGATTTCGGTGGTCTGGAACCCGGGCGGAACGTCATGAGTATTCCGGTCGTCACGGTGGGCCAGTCCCGGGAGGACCTGGTCGGCGGCCTTGAACGCCTCCATGGACCGGTCACCGTCGTGAGGAGATGCTCGGAGCTGACAGAGCTGCTGGCTGCTTGCCAGAGCGGCCTCGCCCGGGCGGCCGTTGTCGCGGAGGGCAGTGACGAACTGACGGCCTCGCTCGTTGACCGGCTCACCGCTGTGGGCGTCGTCGTCATCGCATTGACGGACAGCGCAGAAGAAACGGCGAGGCTGACAGCGATCGGTGTCACGGCAGCGCCGGCGGGGGTTGACTCGGCAGCACTTGCGGGCAGGATCTCGGGCGCGGTTGCTCGGTGGGCCAGTCCCGCGCCGTTTCAGGGGCGGGACAGTGGATTCGCGGACACGGGTGCCGCCATCCGGACCGTGCCGGAGGAGATCGATCCCGTCCCGGAAGAACCGTCCGGCAGCGGACAGGTCATCACTGTCTGGGGTCCCACGGGTTCCCCCGGCCGGACTCTGCTGGCCGTCAATGTGGCCGGTGAACTGGCCGCTGCAGGCAATTCGGTTCTTCTGATTGACGCCGACAGCTATGGCGCCAGCGTCGCGGGCATGCTGGGGCTGCTGGATGAATCCGCAGGTCTCGCCCAGGCATGCCGGCTGGCCGACCTCGGACAACTGGATGCCGGCGCGCTCCTGAAAATTGCCACACCCGTCGTCCTCAAGTCCGGGACGCTCCGGATCCTGACAGGCATCACACGTGCGGATCGCTGGACGGAATTGCGCGCAGCAGCCCTGGGTGTTGTGTTTGAGAAGGCCAGGGAGGTGGCGGACTTCGTCGTAGTGGATGCCGGCTTCTGCCTCGAAGCGGACGAGGAACTCAGCTTTGACACCATGGCTCCACGCAGGAATGCCGCCACGCTTCGGAGCCTCGAGCTTGCAGACACCGTCTATGCCGTGGGATCGGCCGACTCCATCGGCGTGCCGCGACTCGTCCGCGGCCTTTCTGAACTCGAGGCAGCGGTTCCGCAGGCTTCACCGAAGGTGGTTCTGAACAAGGTTCGGGCCGCGGCCGCCGGACGCTTCCCCGAGCGCCAGCTGCGCGAGGCATGGGAAAGGTACGGGCCGTCAGAAGGGATCTTCGCATTCCTCCCGGCAGACAGTGCAGCAAGTGATGCGGCGCTCATCGCCGGGAGCCTTCTGCTGGAGGCTGCACCCGAGTCCGGACTTCGCCAGGCCATTGCCGAATTGGTTTGTGCACCTGCCCAGCAAAAACGCAGATCCTCTGTCTTTTCTTCCACAGCGAAGCGACACCTAAAGGGCTAGGCTCGCCATAAGGGCTGCAATGAGGCAGCCATGAACTTGTGATGGAGGCGTTTGTCGATGTCGTCTGGCTCCAATGTGGAGGATCAGTCCGTTTTGCTCGGAGCCCGTGAAGGGTACTTCGGAGACTATTACGAGCATCTCGCGGAGGAGGATTCCCGGGCGTATTCCCCGGACGTCCTGGCCGCCCGCGCCGAGACCCACCGCGAAGTTGCCGCTGTCCGCAGACCGGGCACGGCCAACATCAGGATCGTGGACGAATCGGACTGCAGCGTCGTGTATATCGTCACGGACGACATGCCGTTTCTGGTGGACTCCGTCAACGCCGAGCTCGTTCGCCAGAACTCGGCAATCCACCTTGTCCTCCACCCGCTGTTCGTCGTCACGCGCAACCGCGAAACCTCCCGGCTGACGAAGGTGGACAGGGTTCCGTCCAGCATCGGCATCTCCAGCGGTGACACTGCCGCAATGCCAAGCCTGTCGCACCTGATTGCCCAGGGTGACAACGCCTCGCACATGGAGTCCTGGATCGCCGTCGAAATCGGCCTTGCCAGTGAGGAAGCGCAGGCGCGGCTCATCGAAGGCGTTGAACGCGTGCTCGGCGATGTGCGGGCGGCCGTTGAAGACTGGCCGAAAATGCGCAACAAGGCCCTGCAGATCGCCCAGGGCCTGGACAACGTGGCCAATGCCTCCCAGATCGAGGAACTTCGCCAGGCCCAGGACCTCCTCCGGTGGCTCGATGACGGAAACTTCACCTTCCTCGGCTACCGGGAATATGACCTGGTCACTGAGTCCGGCGAGGACGTCCTGGAACTGCGGGAGGAAAGCGGACTCGGACTGCTGCGCAGCGGCGCGGACGGGCACCACGTCCAGCACCTCACCGTCGCCGGCCGGAGGAAAGCGCGGGAAAAGCGCGCTCTGGTGATCACCAAAGCCAACTCCCGCTCGACAGTGCACCGCCCGGCCTACCTCGACTACATCGGTGTGAAGAGCTTCGACGCCGCCGGCAACGTCAACGGCGAGCAGCGGTTCATCGGCCTCTTCGCCACCAGCGCCTACGCGGGGTCGGTTCGGAACATTCCGATTGTCCGCGAGAAGGTCGAAGCCGTCCTGCGCAGCGCCGGGTTCCCGCCGCATTCCCACTCGGGCAAAGACCTGCTGGGTATCCTCGAAACCTACCCCCGCGATGAACTGTTCCAGATCGAGGTTTCCGACCTCGCCGCGACGGCAACAGGCATTCAAAGACTGCAGGAGCGGCGGCGCACGCGCTTGTTCCTGAGGCCCGACATCTACGGCCGGTTCATGTCCGCACTCGTGTACCTTCCCCGCGACCGCTACACCACCAACGTGCGCCTCCGCATCGAGCAGGAGCTCCGCGAGACATTTCACGCCGTCTCCATTGACTACGAAGCCAGGATGACCGAATCCGCGCTGGCCAGGCTCTTCTTCCGGATCCGGCTTCCGAAGGACGCAGACGTCAGCGACGTCAATGTCGAGGAACTGGAGAAGAGGCTTGTCCGGGCCGCGCGTTCATGGAGCGAGGGCATCACGGAAGTGCTTCGTGCCAGTGGCGCCAACGGCGACAACAAGGCGATTGCCTCTGCCTGGGCCGAGGCCTTCCCGGCCAGCTACCGGGTGGACTACGAGGTTGAAGATGCGCTGACGGACATTGCGCGCTTTGAGAAGTACGGCTCCGCAGCCGAACCGACCGAAAAGGGGCGGCTCGAAAAGCCCGGCGTGCACGTGTACCTGCCCGAGGGCGCAGGGGCAACACTCGAAGAGGACGCCCGCGTTAAGCTCTACATGCTGGAGCCGAAGAGCCTCAGCCAGATCCTGCCGTTCTTTCACAACCTGGGGCTCGAAGTGCTCGACGAGAGGCCCTTCGAAATCGAGACGGCCGACAAACGGGACTTCTTCCTGTACGACCTGGGCCTGAAGTACCCCTCCGGTGTTGCTCCCCTCGCGACGGGCCAGCTGTTGGCGGAGGCTTTCGGCGCCGCCGTTTCCGGCGACGTCGAGTCGGACAGCTTCGACCGCCTGGTCCTGCGCGAGCGCATGCCGTGGCGCCAGATTGTGGTTCTCCGCGCGTATGCGAAGTACATGCGTCAGATGGGCAACACAAATTCGTTCGGATTCATCGCTGACACGCTCCTGGCAAATCCCGACGTGACACGTTCGCTCGTGGCGCTCTTCGCGGCACGGTTTGACCCCGCACTCGAGGACGACGTCCGGGCGGAGCGCCAAGCCACCGTCCGCGCGCAGCTGGCGGCCGCCATTGAACAGGTTGCCACCCTGGACGCCGACCGCGTGCTCCGGACTTTCGCGAACCTCATCGAGGCCACGCTCCGGACGAACTTCTATCAGCAGAAGCCGTACCTGAGCTTCAAGCTAAATCCTGCCGCCATCGACGGGCTGGCCTTCCCGCGACCCATGTTTGAAATCTGGGTGTACTCGCCCAGGGTGGAGGGCGTGCACCTCCGCTTCGGCAAGGTGGCCCGCGGCGGGCTGCGCTGGTCCGACCGGCGTGAGGACTTCCGGACCGAAATCCTTGGCCTTGTTAAGGCGCAGACTGTCAAAAACGCCGTCATTGTGCCCACCGGCGCCAAGGGCGGATTCTTCGCCAAGCAGCTCCCGGATCCTGCCGCTGACAGGACCGCGTGGATGGCGGAGGGCGTGGAAAGCTACAAGACATTCATCCGGGGCCTGCTGGACCTGACGGACAACCTGATCACCACGCCGGACGGTGAAGCTGTGGTTCCGCCGGCCGACGTCGTCCGCTACGACGACAACGACAATTACCTGGTTGTCGCAGCAGACAAGGGAACCGCAACCTTTTCGGACATCGCCAACGGGCTCTCGGCGGAATACGGCTTCTGGCTCGGGGATGCCTTTGCTTCAGGCGGGTCCGTGGGCTACGACCACAAAGCCATGGGGATCACTGCCCGGGGCGCGTGGGAATCGGTCAAGCGCCACTTCAGCGAACTCGACCTTGACACGCAGTCGGAGCCGTTCACCGTGGTGGGCGTCGGTGACATGTCCGGGGACGTCTTTGGCAACGGCATGCTGCTGTCGAAGCACATCCGGCTGCTGGCCGCGTTCGACCACCGCCACATCTTCCTGGATCCGAATCCAGACGAGGCGGCGTCCTACGAAGAGCGGCTGAGGCTGTTCAACCTGCCGCGGTCCTCCTGGGATGACTACGACAAGGCCCTGATCAGCGAAGGCGGCGGCGTGTACGGACGGCAGGCCAAGTCCATTCCTGTCTCCGACCAGGTGCGGACGGCCCTGGGACTCCCGGACGGCACATCCGAGCTGAGCCCGCCTGAGCTCCTTCGCGCGATTCTCCTGGCGCCTGCCGATCTGCTGTACAACGGCGGCATCGGAACCTACGTCAAGGCAAGCACCGAAACGCATGCAGAGGTGGGGGACAAGGCCAACGACGCTATCCGCGTTGACGGGCGTGACCTCCGCGTCAAGGTGGTCGGCGAAGGCGGAAACCTGGGCATGACCCAGCGCGGACGCATTGAGGCAGCACTTCAGGGTGTCATTCTGAACACGGACGCCATCGACAACTCGGCCGGAGTCGACTGCTCGGACCACGAGGTCAACATCAAGATCTTCGTCGACCGGATGGTCGCCGCGGGCAAGCTCGAGTCCGCCGAGCGGGCCGATTTCCTGGCGTCCATGACGGATGAAGTCGGGCGGCTCGTCCTGGAAGACAACATTGACCAGAACATCCTGCTCCTCAATGACCGTATCCGGGTGGCGGAGTGGAGCCCCAGCTACGAACGGCTGATGGACTGGCTGGAGAAGTCCGCCGACCTCAAGCGCGAGCTCGAAGCGCTGCCCACAACCGCGACCCTCCGGGAACGCCTGGCCCAGGGGCAGGGGCTGACGTCGCCGGAACTCTCGGTGCTGGCGGCCTATGCCAAGATCGAACTTGCAACGGCTCTGCGTGAGAGCGATCTCGCCGACGATCCGTGGTTCAGGCAGACGCTGCGCTCCTATTTCCCGAAGCAGCTGAGGGAGAGGTTCGACGTCGAGCTCGACAGCCATCCGCTGCGGCGCGAGATCATCGCCACGGTCGTGGCCAACGACATGATCAACCTTGGCGGCATCACGTTTGCCTTCCGCACCATCGAAGAGACATCAGCCAACGAAGCCGCGGTGGCCAAGGCGTTTGTGGCCCTCCGCGAAATCTACGAGCTGGACATCATGGTCGGCGAGCTCAACGAACTGCCGGCCTCCTTCCCCACCGAGCACTGGAGCACCGTCCACCTGGACATCCGCCGGCTCCTGGACCGGGCTGTCCGCTGGGTGATCGGCCAGGGCAACGCTTCCCGGCCGATCTCCGAAATCGTGGCTGAGTTCAAGCCGCTGATGGATCCGATGCGGGCACGGCTCCTCGATTACCTGCGCGGCGAGGACCGCGCCCGGGTGGCTGCATGGCTGGACAAGGCCCGCAGCTGGGAGCTTCCGGAGGATCTCGCCCATCGCTGGGCCGAACTGTTCGAAAGCTTCGTACTGCTCGACATTGCCAAGATCGCCCACATCAATGCGGAGCCGGTGGAAGACATCGCACACGTGTATTACACGGTGTTCGACCGCTTCCACGTCGATTCCCTCCTGGAACGCATCACCAAACTCCCGCGCCGCGACCGCTGGCAGGCGCTGGCCCGCGCCGCCTTGCGTGATGACCTCTACTCCACCATTTCGGACATTACGACGTCGGTGCTTGAATCGACGTCGCCCGGAACCCCCGCGGAGGAGCGGGTACTGGAGTGGGAAGGCCTGAATGCCGAACAGCTCGGCCGTGCCAGGAGCATGTTTGAGGAGGTCAACTCGCTCGAAGCGGACGATATGGCGTCACTGTCGGTAGCATTGAGGCTCTTGAGGTCAATCGTCCGGCGCTAGGGATCCGTTCCTTGCGTCGAATCTGGAGGTGTAGTGGCAATCTTTACGGACCCCATCAGGGAACACGCTGATTTTGGGCCGGGGGATGCCGAGTGGCTTCACCTCCTGGTGGGCGACTGGCAGATGGTCGCCGACCTCGCCTTCGCTGACCTTGCCTTGTGGTTTCCGCATCCTGAGTTCGGCTACGTGGCCTTGGCCCACGTCCGCCCCTCCACCACGCACACGGTGTTCCACACCGACTTCGTGGGGGAGGGGATCAGGTCGGATCTGCAGCCGCTGGTTGATAAGGCGTGGAGCAGCCGGACCATTGAGCGCTCCAGCGAGACCAACTGGAGCAGCGACATGGCCCTCCGCGTCGAGGCTGTCCCCATGGTCAGGAACGGCCGGACGCTCGCTGTCGTGACCACACACATGGACTTGTCCAGTTCACGGATGCCGTCCAGGCTCGAACTGACGTACAGGCAGTGCGCCTATGACCTTCTCCGGATGGGAACGCTCGGACTGTGGCCCGACTTCGCCTCGCCCACCGGATCCCGCCGCGGCGCGCCGCGCGTGGGAGACGGGCTGATCCGGCTCGACGCAGACGGGATTGTGCAGTACGCAAGCCCCAACGGCGTCTCCGCATTCCGGCGCCTGGGTGACGGTGAATCCCTTGAAGGCAGGTCGCTCGCCGAGGTCACGGCGGGACTGCTGCGGGACCGCCGCATGGTGGATGAAACGCTGCCGCTCGTGGTCACCGGCCGGATGCCGTGGCGGAGCGAAATCGAATCCCGCGGAGTCAGCCTCTCACTTAGGGCCATCCCGTTGCGCGATGAGCAGCAAAGGTTCGGAGCCCTGGTGCTCTGCCGCGACGTCTCCGAGCTCCGCCGCCGTGAAATGGAGCTTGTGACCAAGGACGCCACCATTCGGGAGATCCACCACCGGGTCAAGAACAACCTTCAGACTGTCGCGGCGTTGCTGCGAATGCAGTCGCGCCGGATGGTCAGTGATGAGGCCAAGCAGGGCCTGGAGCAGGCGATGCGGAGAGTCGCAACGATTGCCTTGGTCCATGAGACGCTGTCCCAGGGTTTGACGCAAAGTGTTGACTTCGACGAGCTGATCGGACGTCAGTTCCGCCTGTCCGCCGAGGTCGCCTCGCCGTCGCAGCAGGTCAAAACCGCCAGGTCCGGGCTGTTCGGCGAACTGCCCAGCGACTTCGCCACCCCGCTTGCCCTGGTTATCAACGAACTCGTGACCAACGCCGTCGAGCACGGCCTGGAGGGACGGACCGGAACCGTCTGGCTTCTCGCCGACCGATCGGAGGGCGACGACGGCGACGAGTTCCTGACCGTGACGGTGGCCGATGACGGTGTCGGGCTTCCGGAAACGCCACATGTTGAAGGCCTGGGATTGCAGATCGTCAGGACCCTCGTCACCAGTGAGCTGGGCGGGAGTATCCAGTGGAAACCCCGCGAGGGTGGCGGCACCGCTGTGCAGATCGTCCTGAACCTGCAAAAACGGTGACCGTGAAACCCTAACGACCTTTAAATAGGAAGCGGCCGCGGACTCTGAAGTCCGCGGCCGCTTCACTTTGGCCGGAGGCCGGAAGTTCAGACGGTCAGGAGGCCCGGCGAGCGCGTGCAGCACGGCGCTTAAGGGCACGACGCTCGTCTTCACTCATTCCGCCCCAGACGCCGGCGTCCTGTCCCGATTCGAGGGCCCACTGGAGGCAGGTGTCCACCACCGGACAGCGGCGGCACACACTCTTGGCCTCCTCGATCTGCAGGAGAGCGGGCCCGGTGTTTCCTACTGGGAAGAACAGCTCCGGGTCCTTGTCGAGGCACGCTGCGCGGTTACGCCAATCCATGCTGATCAGTCACTCCATTCCTGGGAACTCGTTTTAGCCACTTGTGAAAATATTCACTAGAAGCAACATAAGAAAGGGACCCAGCCGGGTCCCCTTGGTCATCTGAATTAAGCGTGTCATGTTAACGCTGTGTAAACAAGGGGTAATCGTCCACGAAGTGCCTTATAAGCGTGAGCGATACGTCACATAGCTCGCCAGCGCTCTCCCCGGAGTCGACTATGTCCGGTATGGTGCCAGTGTGTCAAGACCCCCAGAGGACCACTCCGACGCCAGACCCGAGCCCCGCTTGCCGGGCGACGCCGACGATTCGGTTGCATCCCCGCGCCCTGTTTCTCCGGAAGTTCGGGCCATCCGGCCGCCGCCGGTCACCGTCCTGTCCCTGATCGTGGCCGCTGAAGCAACGGCACTTCTTGCGGCAGCGGGCTGGTATGCAATTCAGCTGATCACGGGAGCGCCCGTCGTTTCCTTTTGGGGGGCTGTTTTTACCCTGGCACTTCTGCTGTCGTTTTCGGCCTGGCTTTACGCCGTTGCCTATTTTCTGTTCCGGGGATTCCGCTGGCCGCGGGCGGGGGCTTTGGTGGCCCAGCTGTTTGTTCTGACGATCGGATTTCCGACGCTCACCGGCGGTTACATTGCCGCGGGATTCGCGATGCTGGTTCCTGCGGTCCTTGCCGTGGTCCTCCTCTTTAACAAGCGCGTGATCAGCTTTGCTTCACGTGCCGGGGGGGCTCCTCCGGCGTTGTGACCCCGGAGTCGGGTCCGGCCGCCAACTGAACGGGCACTGCCCGGCCCTCGGCAATGATGACGGCCCTCCCTGCGGGCGGGTTGGCTTCCACCTCAAAGCGAATGCCGAAGAAATCGCCGTCGCTGATGTGCCGCGGCGCGATCAGGATGCCGGCCCCCTGGCCCCGGGCATGTGCAGCCAGCGGGACGCGTTGGCTGAGTGAAGGACTGAACCCCGCAGTCAGGATTACCCTCAAACCAAAACCATGCAGGGCCTCGAGATGCCGGTGGGCCTCGGGGGTCAGCGTGTCCGCATCGTCCACGAGCAGGACCCCGTCCTTGTTAAGCGTCCCCGCCTCAGCGTCGGCCAGCACGCCGGCCCAGTAGCTGGCGGCTGTATCTTCCGGGCCGGGGCAGAGCCATCCTGGAGCATCAGCGTTGAGCTCCGGGATGGCTGCAAGAAGGGAACTCTTGCCGGAAGACGGGCCTCCCAGAACCGGTAGGACGCCTCCCGGCGGAAGACGGACTGCAGCCGGGACAAGTTCATCACCGCCGAGCCCCACAAGTATCTGGCGGCTGCTGTTGCCGTGTCCGGCTGCAGCAGCGGTGCCGGCTGGTGGTGCGGGAACGCCCGGGACGCGTGCCAGGACATCCGCAACGCTGAGGCGCCTGGGCAGGGCCTCAATTCTGAAGGGCCTGACGGCAGGTTCCTTGCCCGTGGGAGGGGCTGCCGTCGATGCACGAGGGGCTGTGTAAAACTGGGCCGATGAGGCCGGGCTGACCGTCAGCGGGCCGAACATCACTGCCCGTCCGCGGATTAGCGGTATGTCGGGGAGCCGTGGCCAGGCAAGCCGGCCCTCGTCGGTGGAGCCGGCGGGGAAGTAGGCCCGGTTGGGGATGGAGGCGAAGTACCGGGCTGTTACTACTTCCCGGTCTCCGGCAATGAGCACCGTCACGCCCGCTTTGGCACCGTCCCGGACGATGTCCTGGACGAGGTCTTCCGCCCAGGCCAGCGGCCCGGCCCGGAGTGATGAGACCCATGAACCCCAGCCGGAAAGCACCAGGACGACCGGTGGCGGCAGTGACTCCGTCGGGCCGCTGAGCCGCACTGAAAGTTCGAGGGCAACACGTTCCAGGATCCTGACGGCCCGGCGGAGTTCGTGGAGGCCGGCCGCCGCGCCGACCCGGGGCTGGGAACGGACCGAGCTGAAGGCATTTCCTGCATCGAGCAGGTAAAGATGCGATTCCGTGTCATGTTGGATCAGTTGCTGAAGTATTAGGTCCAGGGCTTCGTCCACTCCGCTTCCCGTTCCGCCGACCAAGGCCAAGTGACCATGGTTGGCCGGCTGCCACGTCAGCCGGGAGACCCGTTGCCTGTCCGGTTCGTCCAGCAGGCCGAGCGGTACGGACCAGATGCCGGGATCGGGCCCGCACTCTCTGCCGGCCTCGGGGAGGAGCACTGTCGTTGGCAGGGGCAACGCCACGGGACGGCGAGGCGGGTCTCCCAGATCGTCCCAGAGTTGCACCAGCGACTCCACAATGGGACCGGCCGCCCGGGCCGGCGACAGCCGGCACCCCGGGTCGGCGTCGTCCTCCTGGCCGGCCACTGGCGACACAAGGGCCTCGGCTGCAGGGCGAACCCGGACCGGCGATGCTCTCAACGCTGCCCCGGCACCCGCGAGCGTCGCCGCTTGGAACTCGACCGGATCCTCCGACCCGCGGGCGAGGTAGGCGCGCCCGGGGTTGGCCACAGGAATGCCGGCGGCGAGCCGTGAATTGATAATGTCCACCGATTCCATATCCGACTGGACGCGCAGGGCAATGCTTGTGGTGACGTTGGCGCGGATGTCTGCCGTAAGGGCGCCCTGGGGCCGTTGCGTGGCCATGATCAGGTGCAGGCCCAACGACCGTCCGACGGCCGCGATCCTCATCAGCTCCTTCAGGGCGTCGGGGGCGTCTTCAACGAGCATGCGGAATTCGTCAATGATGAGGACCAGATGGGGAAGCGGACCCGACGGGGAGCCAACGGTCCGATAGCCAGCCAGGTCCGGAGCCTGCGCGGCCTGCAGCAACTCTTCCCGGTGCCGGATTTCCGCACGCAGGGAGATCAGCGAGCGGTCCAGTTCATTTCTGGTGAGGTCGGTCAACATGCCCACACAATGGGGCAGCCCGGTCAGCGGTCCCAGGCCCGAACCGCCTTTGAAATCAAAAAAGAGGAAGTTGATCCGGTCCGGCGGGTGGCCGAGTGCCAGTCCAGCGGCCAGGCTCCGGAGTAGTTCGGATTTTCCGGACCCGGTGGTTCCGGCCACCAGAAAATGCGGGCCGTCCGAGTCGAGGTCCACCACGAGGGGCCCATGCGCAGTCATCCCGATGGGAACGCAGAGTCCTGGCCTTGTGCTGCCTGCAACCCAGCGGCCCGAGACGTCTTGTGCAGCATGAGGAAGGACTTCAGCCAGCGAGCAACTCTGCGGCACGACGGGTGTGGCATTCGGGCTCTGCTCAAGCTTCACGGCCATGTTCCGGCAATACCGGTCGAAGACTCCCTCCGGGACGAGGTCGGGCAGGAAGTCCGTCGCCGTGCCCTCAATCCGCAACCTTGCGGCGGCTCCTCCCAGTTCGATGACCGCACCCGATTCGGGGTGGCCCTCCTGCGGGTCGCCATCCTGGGTACAGTCAACAACGTGCCAGCCCCGGCTGATGGCGGCGGCAGTCATGCCGTGGGACCGGGGCTCGCCGCGGGCATCAGGTGTCAGTATCAGCACGCCCCGCTCCCGGGTCAGGTCGATGCCGCGTTCGAGAAGCTCCGACGTCGTCCGTGCATTGGACGACAGCATGACCCGCGCTAGGTACCGTGCAGTCAGCGGCAGGGAGGTGGGTGTTCCATGAACAACGACCCGGGTCCGGGCCGCTGACCTGAAGCTTGTGAGCTGCATCAGCATGAACCTGACCATCCCGGCCACGTCCTGCCGCGGTCCGCGGACAAGCGTAAGGTCCGAAAGCTGCAGGATAGTCGGCATGAGGCCCGCCGCCGGCGCCTCGAAATCCGGGTCGACCGGGTCCAGTCTGATGTTTGCCCGTTGCTCGGCCACTCCGAGTCGGAGCCCGATATCGTCGGGCACGGCTGGCCCGCCCCGCCGGACGGTGTGTTCCGAGCGCCCCCTCAGGGCGAGTTCGGCCGCTGACGGTGCGGCCCGGCGTCGTCGTTCCCGGTCTTCGTCGACGGCGGCAGCCACCAACGCCTTGAGCCGCCGCCGTTGACGGCGGCCGGCGAGCACGGGAACCAGGACAGAGACAGCAGATACGGCTGTAAAAGCCAGGAACATCCACATTCCGGTGATGACGGCCAGGCCCACGCCAATGAGTAGCGGCAGTATCGCTGTGAGGAGGAGAATTCCCCGGTTGCCGCCTTCCGGCCGGTGCGGAATCGTGAGGGGGTCGACCACGCTGGATCCGGCGGCCTCCCACTCCGGCAGACGTCCAGCAGGACCAGCCCCGAACACAATGGACAGCGTCGAATTTCCGCAGCTGATGAGCGAGTCTGTTGCGACCGCTGCCTGCCCCGCCCGCTTCCCGTCGACGAAGGTCCCGTTGACACTGTCCAAATCGGTGATGGTAACGGCCGTGTCAGTGACATCCAGCCTGGCGTGCTCGCGGGAGAGGGCAGCATCCGGTAAGGCGATTTCCGTGCCGCTCCGGCCGATCCGGTAGCTGCCGCGCCTCAGCGGCAGCACAGTCCCCGCCGCCGGACCGCTGTGTACGGCAACCAGCAGAGTCTCGGCCCTTCCGTCGCCGCTGTCCGGCGGGCGCTCCCGGGCGCCGTCAACGATGACCGCCCCGGTAACCAGCGGCGGTAGACCAACGACCAGGCTGCACAAGGGAAGGCCGGACACGGAGAGTTCACGGGCATCGTACTCCTGCGCTAATGCCTGCTGCAGCATGAGCCCGGAGCCTCCCGGTGGCGCCTCGACGGTCAGTTCGAGCGGTGGTCCCGGACTGGCGGCATCGGGGCCGCGGACCAGGGTGCAGTGGAGCGTCATCAGGTGCTTTCCCTTGGGGAGGAGGTGGTTTCTGCCCAAGCTACCGGCTGGCAGGGCAGCGGGGCATCGCCCCCAACGCACTATGTGGATAAGCCCTGCCAGGTCCTTCGAATCGTTAGTGTCGGCGTAGTCTCGGGTAGGCTAGAGCAGCAGCCAATGCACAACATTGGGCTGCCCGCATTCGAACCAGGAGATTTTGTGACCGCTGACCTCGTCATCGTAGGGTCGGGCTTTTTCGGCCTGACAATCGCAGAACAGGCCGCCACTGAGCTTGGCTTGAAGGTCGTTGTCCTCGACCGCCGCCACCACATCGGCGGCAATGCCTACAGCGAAAAGGAAGAGCAGACCGGCATCGAAGTGCACCGGTACGGTGCCCACCTGTTCCACACGTCCAACGAGCGTGTTTGGGAGTACGTCAACCGGTTCACGACGTTCACGAATTACGTGCACAAGGTCTACGGAGTCCACAAGGGCGAGGTGTACTCGCTGCCGATCAACCTGGCCACGATCAACCAGTTCTTCCGCGCTAACCTCACGCCGGGACAGGCGCAGGCCCTCATCAAGGAGCAGGCCGGCGAGCTCGCAGGCACCGATCCCCAGAACCTGAACGACAAGGGCATCCAGCTGATCGGACGGCCGCTGTACGAGGCGTTCATCAAGCACTACACCGGCAAGCAGTGGCAGACGGATCCGAAGGACCTGCCCGCGGGTATCATCTCCCGCCTCCCGGTGCGCTACAACTACGACAACCGCTACTTCAACGACAAGTACGAGGGACTGCCGACCAACGGCTACACCGCGTGGATCGAGAAGATGGCGGAGCACCCGAACATCGAGGTCCGGCTCAACACCGACTTCTTCGATGAGTCGCACGAGTACAGCAAGAACAAGGTCGTCGGCCAGATCCCGGTGATCTACACGGGGCCGGTGGACCGGTACTTCGACTTCGCGGAAGGCGACCTGTCCTGGCGGACGATCGACTTCGAGGAAGAAGTGCTCGACGTCGGCGACTTCCAGGGAACGTCGGTGGTCAACTACAACGACGACGACGTCCCCTACACACGCATCATCGAACCGCGCCATTTCCACCCCGAGCGCGACTACCAGACGGAAAAGACCGTCATCATGCGCGAGTTCTCCCGCGCGGCGGAGAAGGGCGATGAGCCCTATTACCCGATCAATACTGCCGCCGACCGCGAACGCCTGCTGAAGTACCGCGACCTCGCGGCTGCGGAGAGCGATGTACTGTTCGGCGGCCGCCTGGGCACGTACAAGTACCTCGACATGCACATGGCAATCGGCTCAGCCCTGACCATGTTTGACAACCAGATCCGGCCGCATTTTGAGAGTGGCGCAAAGCTTGAAAGCGGAGGCGTAGACGCATGAGTGTCTCAACCGAAAGCCCGAAGGGCACCGACAGCCTGGAGTCCAGCGAACAGCGTTGGGATACGCTTCAGCGCGTCATCCTGCCGAGCTCCAGCCAGATGGACACGGTGCCCCTGTACATGGACATGGGCACGGCCACCGGCATCCAGTTGCCCACCGTCGGCGACCGCGACGGAAAGGCCAGCAAACCGCAGGCCTTCAGCAGCCCTACCAAGGAAGCCCATGTGGAGGACTTCCTTTCCCGGTTCTCCACGTCCGTGCGGTCCGGCGAGCGGGTTTCCTTCGGCAGCTACTTCAACGCGTTTCCCGCCAGCTACTGGCGGCGGTGGACCACTGTTGAGAAAATTCGCCTCCACGTCCGCACCCAGGGCACCGGCTCGGTCATCGTCTACAAGTCCAACGCCCGGGGATCGCTCCAGCGTGTGGACACCCGCAGGGTCGAAGGAATCTCGGAGAACTTCTTCGATCTGTCCCTCGCGCCGTTCGGCGACGGCGGCTGGTACTGGTTCGACCTCGTGGCCGGCTCGGAACCGCTCGTCATGCTCGACGCGGAATGGCAGGGCCCGGCAGCCGAGAGCAATGCCGGTTCTGTAACCCTGCAGATCACGACGCTGAACAAGACCGACTTCTGCCTCAACAACCTGAGGCTCCTCGCCGAGAACGGCGAGGCACTGGAGCACGTCAAGGAAATCCTGATCGTGGACCAGGGATCGCAGAAGGTCGCGGATGCCGAGGGCTTCGACGAGGTCCAGGATTCCCTGCAGGGGAAACTGCGGATCATTAACCAGTCCAACCTCGGAGGCTCCGGCGGGTTTGCCCGCGGGATGTTTGAGGCAGTGGAGAACGGCAGCGACTACGTCCTGCTGATGGATGACGACGTCGTTGTCGAACCGGAAAGCATCATCCGCCTGTTGACCTTCGCGGACCGCTGCAAGACCCCGACCATCGTGGGCGGGCACATGTTCGACCTCTACAACCGGACGGTTCTGCACACGTTCGGCGAGATTGTGAACCCCTACCGGTTCCAGCCCTCGCTGCCCAGCGAGGAAATGATCCTGGGGCACGACTTCATGTCGTCGAACCTCCGCCAGACGTCCTGGCTGCACCGCCGTTGCGACGTGGACTACAACGGCTGGTGGATGTGCCTGATCCCCACGAAGGTCATTCGCGAAATCGGGCTCTCCCTTCCGCTGTTCATCAAATGGGACGACTCCGAATACGGTCTTCGGGCGAAGGCCCACGGGTTCCCCACGGTTTCCCTGCCCGGCTCGGCCGTCTGGCATGTCTCCTGGATCGACAAGGACGACCTGGTGGGCTGGCAGGCTTACTTCCATGCCCGCAACCGCGTCATTGCGGCCCTGCTGCACAGCCCTTATGAACATGGCGGACGAGTTGTCCGGGAATCACAGTACATCGACGTGAAGCACATGGTGTCGATGCAGTACGCCACGGCCCAGGGCCGCGGCTGGGCGCTCGAGGACATCCTTAGGGGCCCCGAAGCCCTGCGGGAGCTGCTCCCGACCAAGCTGCCGCAGATCCGGGAAATGATGTCCGGCTACTCGGATTCAGTGATCCGCCCCGATCCGGATGAATTCCCTGCACCCAAGATGGACAAGCCCCCTCGCCGGGGACACGGGATATCGCAGCCGTCCAAGGTATCGCTGCTGCCGTGGGCCGCAAAGACTGTCATCCGGCAGCTTGCCACTCCGGTTAGCGGTTCCAGCGCCGAGCGGCCGCAGGCGACTGTTGCCCACCAGGACAACCGCTGGTGGCGGATGGCCCAGTACGACAGCGCAGTAGTGTCCAACGCCGAAGGAACCGGTGCGTCCTGGTACCGCCGCGATCCGAAACAGCTTCGGAAGATGCTGGCTGAAAGCGCACGGCTGCACGCTGAACTCCTGAAGGACTGGCCGGCGCTCAGCAAGAAGTACAAGGCTGCAATGAACGACCTCACGTCGATTGAGTCCTGGAGGAAGACGTTCGAGCAGCACACTCAGAACGAGATCAAGTGAGCGCGACTACTCCTGGGGAACTAACCACGCCCGGACTGGGCGGCGGCCTGCGCGATCTTCGCCAGTCGGGGTTCCTGCTGAAACTCCTGGTGCGGAAGGAACTCAAGGTCCGCTACCGGGGCTCCGTTCTTGGACTCCTGTGGTCCTACGTGAAGCCCGGTGTGCAGTTCATTGTTTTCTACGTGGCTTTGGGGGTGTTCCTCGGACTTGAACGCAGTCCGAGGAACCCCGAGGGATTGTCCAATTACGCCGTGTACCTGTTTTCGGGCATTGTCCTGATCAACTTCTTTTCCGAGGCGCTGGGTAACGCGGCCCGGTCAATAGTCAACAACGGCAACCTGATCAAAAAGATCTACCTCCCGCGCGAGCTGTTCCCCGTCGCGTCCGTCTGGGTGTCAGGTGTCCACTTTTTCCCGCAACTTGTGGTTCTCGTGGCGGGCTGCCTCATCGCAGGATGGCATCCGGACGTGTTCCAGCTCCTGGCCGCGGTCGCCGGCTTTGTGATCGTCGGCCTGCTGGCAACCGGTCTGGGGCTGTTGTTCGGCGCAGCCAACGTCTATTTCCGCGACTCCGAAAACCTCGTGGACATGCTGCTGATGGTGGCCACCTGGGCGTCGCCGGTGATGTACGCATGGACGATGGTGCAGGAGAAGCTTGGCGCCGCGGCTTTCGCGGTCTATCAGGCCAACCCGGTGACGATCGGCGTCGAGCTGTTCCACTATGCTTTCTGGTTCCCGACGACGGACGGCTCCGCGGCCGTTCCGCCGAACCTGTTCAGCCTCTGGACACCGGTCGGACTGGGCGTTGCCCTGTTGGTCCTCGTCCTGGGCCAATTAACCTTTCGGCGGCTCGAAGGCCGCTTCGCGCAGGAGCTGTGAGTGGTCAACGCAATCGAAGTCTCTGACATCAGCAAGCAGTTCGTGCTTCGCCACACACGGTCTATCAAGGAAGCCGTCGTCTGGCTCGCCAAAGGGCGAAAGGGCGACCTGTCCGAGAAGTTCCATGCATTGAAGAATGTCTCCGTAGAGGTAAAAACGGGAGAGACGGTTGCGCTCCTGGGACTGAACGGCTCGGGGAAGTCCACGCTGCTGAAGCACATTTCCGGCGTGATGCTGCCCGACTCCGGCACAGTGCGGACCAGGGGCCGCGTCGCCGGCCTCATCGAAGTGGGCGCGGGATTCCACCCTGATCTTTCGGGCCGCGACAACGTGTTCCTCAACGGTGCCATCCTGGGCATGACCGAGCAACAGGTCAACGACCGGTTCGATGACATTGTCGAGTTTTCCGAAATCGGCCAGTTCATTGACACCGAGGTGAAGTTCTACTCTTCGGGTATGTATCTCCGGCTGGCGTTTTCCGTGGCGGTCCACACCGACCCGGAGGTGTTCCTCATCGACGAGATCCTTGCGGTCGGTGACGAGCCGTTCCAACGGAAATGCATCAGCAAAATCCAGGAACTCGCACAGAACGGCAAGACGCTCGTGGTGGTCAGCCATGACCTCGACCTTGTTTCCCGCATTTGTGCCCGCGGAATCCTGCTGGAGCACGGCGTCGTAAAGTTTGACGGTTCAATTCACGACGCCGTGGCGCTGCTGCGCTCCTAGCCAGGGGTCCGGCTAACCAGAGTTCCGGCGCCGCCGTCGCCGGCCAGCCACGGCACCAATCCGTTTCGTACGGATAGTCCAGCAACGGAGCGGACAACTATCGCTCTCAACCGGAAGGATAGTTGTGCCCGCTCTGCCCGCGCCCGCATCCCTTGCTGCGCCGCCAGCCCCGAACCGTCCTGCACCCAGGCGCGACATCCAGGGCCTCCGGACAGTGGCCGTGGGGCTGGTGATTATCTACCACATCTGGCCGGCGGTGCTGCCCGGCGGTTTCGTCGGCGTGGACGTATTCTTCGTCATCTCGGGTTTCCTCATTGTGGGATCGCTCGTGCGCGAAATCGAAGCGACCGGACGAATCGCACTCCGGTCTTTCTACGCCAAACGGATCAGGCGGCTGCTCCCTGCAGCCAGCCTGGTCCTGGTGGCAACGCTGGCGGCCATGGTGCTGCTGCTCCCGCAGAGCCGCTGGCAGTCAATTTCCTTTGACGTGATCATGGCCGCCCTCCAGGTGCAGAACTGGAACCAGGCCTTCGGTTCCGGCAGCTACGAAGGAGCCACGGCCCTCGTCTCTCCGGTCCAGCACTACTGGTCGCTGGCCGTGGAGGAGCAGTTCTACGTAATCATCCCGCTCTGCCTGATCGCCGCGGCCGCGTGGGCAACAAGGACCGGGATGGCCAAGAAGTCGCTGTGCCTTTACCTGCTGGTTGCACTGTCCGCGGCGTCGTTCCTCCACAGCGCCTTCTTCTCGGTCTCCGACCACGACGTCGCCTATTTCGCCACCACTACCCGTATGTGGGAACTTGGGCTGGGCGGGATCCTGGCGCTGGTTCTTCCGCGGTTCCAGCTTGGGGAGCGGTTACGAATGCTCCTCGGATGGGCCGGACTACTGGGCGTTACGTGGTGCGCCTTCACGTTCTCCACGTCCATGGCCTTCCCGGGTTACGTCGCACTGCTACCCGTTGCGGCCACCGTTTTCGTTCTGGCCGCAGGCACGACGGCGGCGGGCAACCACTCTGCAGCGGCCGCCTCGGTAGTGAAGCCGGGTAACGGCCGGTTCAGCGCGTCCTCGCTGCTCTCAACCGGTCCGGCGAAGTTCCTCGGGGACATCTCTTATTCCCTTTACCTGTGGCACTGGCCCGTGGTTGTACTGTATGTGTTCTTCCTGGGGAGGGCACCGGGGCTCCTGCATGGCTCCGCAATGGCCGCCATCAGTCTGGTGGCGGCGGTGGCGTCCTACTACCTTGTCGAGCAGAAGTTCCGCCACGATGGCGGGCACGGTGGCGTGGAGGTCCCCGTCCGAGGGTCGAGGCACAGGGGCCATCGCAAGGCCTTTGTCATGGCAGCCGGGCTGGTTGCAGCTACCACGCTGACCGCACTCGCTCCCTGGGGAATCGTTGAGGCGAAATCTCAGCAGCTGGACGGGGCCCTTAACTTGCGTCAGTATCCGGGAGCAATGGCGCTCGATGGTGACCGGCCGGCGGCGGTGCCTTCAGGACTGGCGGTGCGGCCCGATCCGGCCGTGGCGATGAAGGATGTTCCCGTGACAGGCGGCAACGAATGCGGAGCGTTCGACCCGGCGAAAATGGGCGAGGAGAAGTGCCGCTACGGGAGTGCCGACGCCGGGAAGACCATGATCGTCGTTGGTGACTCGCACGCAGCGCAACTGGTGGATCCGTTGCTGCTGGTGGGGGAGCAGTCCGGCTGGAACGTCCACGCGATGGTCCGGAACGGCTGCCCGTTCACCCTGGCCCCGCCGGAATCCGCAGACACGGTCTTCCACAACTGCTCCAACCAGAACCGGGAGACGCTGGGCCGGATCCTGCGCCTGAAACCTGACCTGGTAGTGGTCTCGGGCATGACGCCCGCAGGCTACGAACGGGCCCTTCAGTGGGGGTGGAAGGACCCGGAGGCCCTGGTCTCGGGCTATGCGGGCCTGCTGAAGCCGCTTCGGGACGCCGGAATCAGGGTCTCGGTCGTAATGGATATTCCGTATCCCGAGTTCGCCGCACCGGACTGCGTGCAGGCGAACGGCAGCGGCTCGGACGCCTGCGTCATCCAGCAGCCCGTCGGGGACCGCCCGGTCGATCCCTTGCCTGCGGCTGCCGCGAGGGTTCCCGGTGTGGACGTAGTCGACCTGTACCCGTACTTTTGCACCGACGGCCGCTGCCCGTCCGTCATCGGCAACGTGATGGTCTATCGGGACAACCACATGACCAACAGCTATGCCAGGACGCTCGCATCGCCGCTGGCGAGGATGCTCCGGCTCTAAAACGTCAGTAGCAGGCGGTCACTTCAAACAGCTTGGCGTCACCGTGGCGGGCCAGCAGTTCAAACCCGGGCGTTGCGTCGGGTATCTGCAGGCCTACGAAACCATGGTTTCCGCCGTGGACTTCCCGCGTTCCAAAATCGAGGACATAGCGGACGTTGTCCGCGCGGGCGGCGTCGCAAACGGCAGGATCGGTGCCAGCCTCCCGCAACTTGTCGTTCAGCAGTTCGGTGGCCTTCGTGTACGTGGTGAGCGTGTGCTTGGACGTGGTGTTGCGGTCGGCGATCGCAAAGGCCATTGCGCCTCCGGTCCAAGGGTTGACGGCGATGGTTGCATCGGCGGGGACGATGTCGTCCAGCTCGTCGATCAGGGCCATCTCGTCTGAACTGACCAGGGCGGAGTCCGGGGTTGTTGAGTAATTGACCTTGGCCGACTGGATGGAAGCACCCAGCGGCACTGTCTGGGCGGCCAGGATCAGGCCAAGGAGTGCCAGCGGCACCACAGCGGACACCATGAGGCGGGATTTCCGGATTCCGGCAGGGACGGCCTTCAGCGAGTCACGGTGCGTCACCCAGATGTGCTGAAGCTTTCCGACAAGCCAGCCCGCTCCGGCGGCTGCCAGCGGGACGGCGGCAACGGGCAGGAGGGCCGCAAGGCGGTAACTGTCGTTGTACCAGACGCCGGTCAGCGTATTGCGCAGCCACCCGGTGGGCCCGGCGGAGACAACGATGAACAGGGCGGCTATGACAGCGAACGAGCCAAGGAGCCAGATGCGCTTGTGACGGCGGCACAGGACCACAACGCCGGTGATCAGCAGGATGCTGACAGCCCATGCTGGCGGACGCTGCATTGCGGAGTTGGTGAGGATCTCACCCACGGCTTGGCCGGGTGTCTGGAAAGGAAGCCAGGTTGCCGCCGCCGCGGGCGGACGAATGTACTTCCACATGACGGCGATGACGCCGAGAATTCCAAGCAGTCCGGCCCCCATGAGAAGGGTTCCCCTGTGGCCATGACCGTTCCTGTACCTTGCCAGCGAGAACGCGACGAAGGACACCAGAAGGATGGGGATCGACAAGGCCAGCAGGGACATGAACCCGTTTGGATGCGCCAGGGCGACGCCGATTGCGGCCACGGGGGCCAGGACGAACCGTGCCATCCCCATGGGGCCCGGAGCATCGCTGACGCCAAAGAATATGCTGACGCTTGCCAGCGCGGCCGGAATCAAGCTGACGGACAGGAAGTTCGGGTAGAGCACCCCGAAGTCCAGCAACAGCAACGGGAATGATCCAAACCCGGCGGCCAGCACTCCGGCGGAGGCAACGGCGTAGGCGTTGGGTCCGATGACTGTCCGCGCCAGGAACATGCAGCCTGCGGTCCAGACGGCCGCGGCAACGCACAGGTTGACGATGTTGACGGCGACGCTGATCTGGGCGCCGGTCATTTGGACCAGGAGGGATGCCAGCCCGTGCCACGCGGCAGGGTAGAAATAGGGCGGGCTGTCGCCGCTGGTCATGCCGGAAAGGGTCAGGGACGAAGCGTTGCCCGAATCCAGGATGTATCGGATCGCATTGAGGTGAAAGACATTGTCGAACGTCTGGGAGATGTTTTCCGGCCTGCCGAAAGCCCGGTGGAGTTGCAGCGCGATGGCACTCGAGCCTGCGAGGAAGCCCACGGCAGCTACGATGTCCGCTTTGGCCGGCTTACGCAGTGCCCGACGTGCGCGGAGCGACGCGCCGGGCCCGGCGCTATGACTACGGATCTTGCGGACTCCGAAGAGCACGCCGGAGACCAGAACAGTGGTGACGGCAACTGGAAGGGGGGACCAGCCGATTCCCAGATATGGTGCCGCTATGGCAGTGACCGCTGCGAGGCTGACGGTCAGAACGGGCGCGAGGGCCAGGTAGGACCAGCGCTGCAGCCCGAGTCCGGCGAGCACCAGCGTGCCCGGCGCAAACAGCAAAAGCAGGCACGCCAGAACGACGGGCACGGTAGCAAACCAACTCATTGAGACTCCACTCGAAAATACGACGGCGGTAGTCCCGCCAGCTGGCCGGAGATGCCCTAGTTCTCCAAGAGGCCCAGAAGGTAGCTTCCGTAGCCGCTCTTGACCAGCGGTTCAGCACGTTCGCGAAGTTCGTCGTCGGTCAGGAAACCCTGGCGCCAGGCGATTTCTTCGGGGGCGCCGATTTTGAGTCCCTGGCGGTTTTCAACCGTACGGATGAAGTTCGAGGCGTCACTGAGGTCGTTGAATGTTCCGGTGTCCAGCCACGCTGTACCGCGGGGGAGGATCTCCACCTGAAGATCACCGCGCTCCAGGTAGGCACGGTTCACGTCGGTGATCTCGAGCTCGCCGCGAGGGGAGGGCTTGAGGTTCCGGGCAATGTCGATGACGTCGTTGTCATAGAAGTAGAGGCCGGGAACGGCGTAGTGGCTGCGCGGCTTTGCCGGTTTCTCCTCCAGGGAGAGTGCTTTGCCGTCGTCGTCGAACTCAACGACACCGTACGCTTTCGGATCATTGACCCAGTAGCCGAACACCGCACCGCCCTTGATGTCAGCGTGGCGCCGGAGCTGGGTGCCCATGCCCTGGCCATAGAAGATGTTGTCACCAAGCACCAGGGCGACCGTCTCGTCGCCGATGTGGTCTGCTCCAAGGATGAACGCCTGTGCCAGGCCGTCCGGAGAGGGCTGCTGCACGTAAGTTAGGTTGATACCGAACTGCGAACCGTCTCCGAGCAGCCGCTTGAACTGATCTGCATCGTGGGGAGTGGTGATGATGAGAATGTCGCGAATGCCGGCAAGAATGAGCGTGGACAGCGGATAGTAGATCATCGGCTTGTCGTAAACAGGGACAAGCTGCTTGCTGATGCCAAGAGTAATCGGGTGCAGCCGGGACCCAGTTCCGCCGGCCAGAATAATTCCACGCATGGTCCCCATCCTCCCGTACCGAAGGCCGAGACGCCAAACGCTGTAGAATGGACCGTCTGCCGACACCCAAAGGAAGCAAAGGTTTGAGCACTCTCACTCTGAAACCCAAGGCCGTTCCGGCGCCCCAACTGGGGCGGGCACTCGACCCCAGGGGAAACAGCCTCAACCTTATCCGGCTGGTTCTTGCACTGGCGGTGCTGTTCGCGCACAGCTGGCACATCGTTGGTGCGGGGAATGGGCCGACCTTCCAAGGGGAGAATCTGGGCGGGTGGGCCGTCGCCGGGTTCTTTGGCATCAGCGGCTATCTGATCACGGCAAGCAGGTTCAGCAACCGGATCGGCCCGTACCTGGTGCACCGTGTGGCCAGGATCTTCCCGGCGTTCATCGTGTGCCTTGTCATGATGGCTTTTGTCTTTGCACCGGTTGCCTACCTGGTGCAGCGCGGGAACCTGCTGGGGTTCATGTCCACGCCCACCACGCCGCTGAACTCGATATTCGCAAACCTCTCGCTCCGCATTGTCAGCTACGACATCGCGGGCACACCTGCAGCGGTTCCCTACCCGGGAGCTTGGAACGGGTCGCTCTGGACGCTGTATTTCGAGTTCATGTGCTACCTGCTCGTGGCCTTCCTCGGGTTCCTGCCGATCGTCAAGAAGACCCCGTGGCCCGTCATTGCCGCGTTTGGACTCAGCGTTGTGCTGTGGGCAAATATCGGCATGCTCAAGCCCTACATGCAGTCCAACCTGGACTTTGAACTGGCGGCCCGGCTGATCCCGTACTTCCTCGGCGGTGCCGTAGTCCAGGTGCTGAGTTCACGTCTTGGCATCCACCGGGTGGCAGGTCCCGTGGCTGTCGCGATAGCTGCTGCATTGATTCTGTGGGTTCCGGGGTTCGGCGGGCAGCTCGCGGCGCCGTTTATTGCGTACGGACTCCTGTGGATATCCACCTGGTTGCCGCAGCCTGCGATGGTCGCAAAGAATGACATCTCCTACGGGGCGTATATCTACGCGTTTCCCGTTCAGCAGTTGCTCGCGGTTTTCGGCGCGTATCACTGGGGAGTCTGGTGGTTCACCATCGCCGCGACCCTGTGCACTATTCCGCTGGCAGCCGCCAGCTGGCTGTTCATTGAACGCCCGGTAATGCGCCGGGCGAAGAAAAGCGTCTAGAGGCCTGTCGCCTGTGACGGGCTAAAAGCCGGCAAGGCGTATCAGCCGCCCTTCGAGGCCTTTCAGGATCAGGTGCTGGCGGACGGGTTCGTAGAGCTCCGGGTCAACGATCACCGAGACAGCCGGATCGTCCGCAAGGAGCTGCGCAATGATTTCGGGTGCGTGGCTGTAGTCCTTGTAGATGGCACCGATCGCCGGGCTCAATGCCGTCGTCTTTGACGTGGAGTTTCCACGCAGGGTCCAATGCCACCGGGCCGCAAGCACCCTGTCCATCGTGCCCTGCGCCACGATGTAGATGGTTTCGTCCGGTTGCGGCTGGCGTGCACTGGCCAGGAGCCGGGCAACGTAGTCCGGCGTTGCCTCCAGCCGTGCCGCCTGCTTTTCCATTTGGGATATGGCCCGCGCTGTCGGCGGGAGCCCTGCGTCGTCCAGGCCTGTCACCGAGAAACCGAAGAACTGGGTTGCCGCCAGGGCCAGGACGCATAAGGCTGCCGTCAAACGCTTGTCGTTTCCAGGGGCGAACCCGGACGACGGCGGAGGCAGGATGGATGCCACTGCGGCCACGGCCACCGGCCATGCAAACAGCAGTACGGCAATCAAGTACTTGTAGAAGTAGTAGGAAACAGCGCCGCCGTCCGCGCTTTGCGAGACGGCGAGCCAGAGACAGAGCCCGATGGGAACAAAGAGCCCGAACGATGCCAATGCCGATCCTCGCCGTTCGGCTTCAAGCGATGGGCTGGCCACGGCAACCGCGATGTTGGCGAATCCGAGGGCCACCGCGAACGTGATGACTGCGAGGGCTATCCCAAAGTCGGGAAGTTCGATTCCCCCGGTAAGGCCGAGTATCTGCTGGCTCTGTCGCACCAGCGGGGATAGCTGGATTACCGGCAGCAGCACCCCTGCGATAGTGAACGCTGCCACGACGCCGGCCGGCCACCACCATGACCGTGGATAGGTCCCTGGCCGCCGAAGGACATGCCAGAGCCGGCCCATGCAAGCGACCGCAACGAGGCTGACCAGCAAAACCCAGTTGTTGGCGACACCGACCAGGCCGGCGCCAACGGCAGCCAGCCCCCAAAGCGGAATCCTGCGGGGGAAATTCAGCAGAGCCAGCACCGTTGCGGTCGCCAGGCCGCATGCGAGGTAGAAGTTGGCGAAGCCGTCGTAGACGGGAAGCGAACCTGGACCGAAGATCCAGGCGCTTGCAGCCACGGCGGTGACCGGCGCCATCGCGGCGGGACGCCGCCGGATCGCGGGCAGGGCACAGAGCCCGGCCATGACCAGCACAACCGTCACCACGCAGACGGCGGCCTGGAGGTTAACAAAGGAAATCAACTCGGCGTCGAGGGAGCCGCTATCGGGCCGGATGAGGTCAGCGAAGGTTGCCAGCAGGGCATGAAATCCCTGGGGATACTCCGCGAAGCCCCATGTGCCCCCGGAGGAAGGACCGGGGATAGTCGGAATGACGCCGCCATGGCTGCGGATCATGAAGTAAATGTTGAAGTGCGACTGGTAGTCCCACTTGTCGGTCATGAGCGACAAAGCATCCTGGGCCGACCTGACCGCCAGCATGGTGCCGAGCGAACTTGCGGCGAGCCCTCCGGCCAGGAAGGGAACAGCGTCGATCCATTTCACCCCCGGCATCAGGCGCCGGAGTCTCGGCCGGGATGGCTTCGTCGAAAGAATCCACCATGAAATCGTCCCGGCTGTCAGGGCCATCAGCAGTGTGCCGTGGTCGATTCCGAGGACGCGTTCCGGCACCCACCAGGTGAGAGGCGCGAATCCCATGGCCAGGAGGCCGTTGAGGAGCAGCCGGAGGGATAATCGCTTCGCCGTCGGAAGGAGTACAACAAGTGCGGCTGCGAAAAACAGGCCCAGGATTCCGTCCAGCAGGCCGTTCAGGCGGAGAACGACGATCACAAATGCCGCCGCGACAAACGCGGCTGGTCCGCGGAGGGACCGAAACTTCGGTCCCCGCCCTTGAGCGCTTGCCTCGAACTTCCGGGCAGCCCGGCGCGGACGCCGCGACTCCTGCTGCAACGCTGACCTCACGGACCTGCCCCCAATCGTAATTACCCGGCGTGCCGTGCCCCTGAATCTAGCTGACGCGTCGTTTTCCGGCCCGACCTGCGATGCCGTCGGCAATCCCCGCCATGGCGGAGGACAACCGTTCCCACCTGTTCGGGGCGAGCAGCGTCACGATCGCCAGGTGCCGGTAGTCTGCCAGGAAACCCTTGATCGCCCACCAAAGGTGTTGGCGTCCGTATTTCCTCGCGAGCAGGATACGGTTCCTGAACAGGTAGTAATAGCGCCACGATGCTGCGGTCCGCACCCTGACGGGGCGGCCCCGCAGGGCAAGGTCCGTACCGAACAGGCGGGCCTGCGTCATGGTTCCCAGGGAGTGGCCAAGGGCTGCTTTCGGAGCAATCACGGTCTTGAAACCGGCTGACTGGGTCCGCAGGAAATATTCGGTGTCCACGCCGTCGATAAACAGGTCGCTTTGCAGGGGCCCGAGTTCCTCAATGACTGAAACCGGCAGCAGCAGACCCGACTGGATCGGCTCGCCCCCCAGCTGCACGCCGTTCACGACGCCGGCGCGCCGGGTCGGGAGCCCCCTGATCGAGGCCGGAGCGACCATGCCGACACGGACTCCGGCCTGTTCAGCGGCCAGTGCCGACTCTTCGAGAGCGGCGACGTAGCCGCCGTCGAGCAGGCTGTCCTGATCCATGGTGAGGATGAAGGCGGGCCGTTCTGCTGACGCCAGGGCCACCGCAATCCCGGCGTTCAGCGCCGCGGCGATGCCCGAGTTTACGGCGAGCCGCTCCACGGTGCAGCCGAGATCCTGAAGCTGCCCAAGAATCTGGCCGGGGTCCCGGGAACTGCCGTCGTCAACGACCACCACACGGTTGACCTGGGCCAGTAGGGCGGAGGCGTTGGCCAGGACGTGCTCGTCGGCGTTGAACAGGCTGACAACCGCAGTGGTCGCGTTGGACGACATTCGCTCGCCGGATCAGGCAGGCTTGACGTCTGGCTGCGCGTCAATCCATGTGGCCAGCAGTTCGATTCCCTGGGCAAGGTTGTACTTCGGCGTCCAGCCCAGCACCTTTTCGGCGGCGGTGATGTCGGCCCAAGCATGCCTCACATCGCCCTGCCTGTACTGGCCGGTCACGTGCGACTCGGGAGCGTTGTAGTGCTCCGCAATCAGCTTGGCGGCGGTGCCGATGGTCTGGAACTCGCCAGATCCGATGTCCATCGGTTCGCCCTGGACGGTGGGGGAGACCGCACCGGCAACAATGGCCGACGCGACGTCGTCGATCAGGATGAAGTCACGGCGCACTTCGCCGTCCTCGTAAAGGGGGATGGACTTGCCGCCCATGGCCATCCGGCAGAACAGGCTCATGATGCCCGTGTAGGGGTTGATCAGCGACTGGCCCGGACCGTATACGTTCTGAAGGCGGAGGATCACGGTCTCCACGCCGTAGGACTTCGCCCATGCCTGCAGGACATTTTCCTGGGCGAGCTTCGTGGCACCATAGACGCTCACTGGGGCGGGGAAAGTCTCGGACGCCTTCATTGCAACAGGCGAGGCACCCGGGAAATCCCACTGTGCTTTGTCGAGGGTTTCGCTTGTCCTCTGACCCGGGTAAAAGACTCGGCCGTCGGCATCCTTCCAGGCGCCTTCGCCGTACACGGCGCGGCTGGAGGACAAGACAATCCGGCGGGGAAGCTTGCCGTGGCGGTTGAGGCCGTCCAGGAGCTGCGACGTCCCCACAACGTTGACGAGAGTGTGCCGGGTGGACTCTTCCAAGGACTGACCGGTTCCGGTTTCCGCCGCGAGGTGAATGACGACGTCGGGAGTCACGTCCTGTAGGACGGCGTCCCAGGTCTTCGCCTCCGTTACATCCGCAACGACCAGTTCGGCTGCCGGGTTCAGCTGCTCGGGACGCTCGCCCGTGGCATGGATCTGCGGGTGGAGATTGTCGACGACGACCACACGGTCGAATGCGCTGACGAGGGCATCGGAGATGGCGCAGCCGATGAACCCGGCGCCGCCGGTGACCAGGACGGTGCCGCCAGGACGGGCGGAAGTTGAAGAGGAAGTCACTTGGGACCTTTCGTAGCGAACGGTGTTACTTGCCGAAGGTGTGGCGGACCAGGGCCTTGACGGCAGAGGAGTTCTTGCTGAGCACTGCCTTGGGGAGCAGGGACGCCGCGTGCGCACGCGATGTGAACCTCAGCCGTGCTGACCGGGCGGCCCGGTTCCATCCGAGTTCCTGTGCCTGCGCGGCAGCCACGGCGAAATACTCCCGCTCGCCGGCGAACCGTGAACCGTCCACAAGCTTGGTGGATGAGGCACTGTTGGAGTGCCTGCGGTACTGGAAGCAGACGGTCGGCTCGATCAGGAGCTGGTCACCGTTGTAGATCATGTCCATGATCAGGGCGAGATCCTGGATGATGGGGAAGCCGTCCCGGAAGTCCACCTGCCGGATTTTATCCGTCCGGAAGGCCAGCGACGGCCAGTAGAGCCAGTCGCCGTGCATCAGGTTGGAGGCGATGGCCTCGCCGGAGACGAGTTGGCGTCCGCCGCCCCTGGGCTTGATGAGCTTCTGCTTGACGGTGTCCACAAGGGTGACCACCACCTGGCCCGCTTCGTCGATGACCTGCACCCCAGGCTGGATCAAGGCCGCCCCGGGGTACCGCTTGTGGGCATCGAGGATGGTGGAGACGTAATTCGGCAGCAGGACGTCGTCACAGCCGAGGATCACCAGCACCTCTTCGGTGGCCATGGCTACGCAGGTCCGGTAGTTCTCCGTGATTCCTGCGTTCTGGTCCTTACGGATGTACTTGACGCGCGGATCGGAGATTCCGGCCATGAAGTCCTTGATCTCATGGCCGGGGTAGGCGTCGTCCACGACGGTGAGGAGCCAGTCATCGCTGTCCTGGGCCAGGACACTGTTGACGGTTTCCTTCATGTAATCCGGATCGCCCCAGTAGGGAATGAAAATATCCAGTGGCATGTGTTAATCCGAACCTTTGTGTTGTGTGTCGGGCTTCGCCGCGTGGGGTCCGGCGGTATCAGGCGTTGTTGCCAGCGAGTCGGAGGGCACCTGCGAGTCGGTGCTGGCCGCAGTGCTGAGCGCTTCAACCTGGACCCGCAGTATCGCCACTTCCTCGGCCAGGGTCCGTGTCTCGTCTTCGACGACCGAGATTTCCCACGAGAGGTGGAGGCATACGCCCAGGAGCATGAGGATGCTCATGGCGAAGAGCAAGTTGGAGGGCAGCTGGACGCCGACGAACTCCGCCACGATGTTGAGCAGGCGGGGGAAAGCTGCCAGGACAAGCGTGGCGACGCCGACGATCAGCCAGAGGGCAGCGTACTTCTCCCGGAGTTTCTTCCGGCGGAGCATTTCGACAACCAGTCCGACAATAGCCAGGGCAAGCAGGAAGGCAGCAATGTTTCCCATGCTCTAGGCTCCCGATGCTTGCGGAGCAGGTACGGCCAGGTGGGACCGCTTCCGGGTCAGGGCAAACAACAGGGCGAACACCGATCTTCCGAGGTATATGGCGGCCTTGGCCGGATTATGGCTGGGTTTTCCGCCCTGCCGGGCACGCATTTCCACGGGCACCTGAGTCACGGTGCACCCCGAGCGAATGGCGACCACGAGGGAGTCAATGGTGTCGCCCAGGTATTCGGCCGGATAGTGGTCAAGGTATTGGTCCACAGCGCGTACGTTGGCGGCACGGAACCCGCTGGTCACGTCGGTGAGGCGGGTCTTGGCCAGCCCGGAAATTACCTTGGCGAGCAGCTGCATGGCCCACTTCCGCGGGCCCGTGACCTTGTAGTCCCCGCGGTCCGCGAACCGGGCACCGATCGAGATGTCGGCATGGGCAAGCCCTGCGAGGACTTCGTCGATGCTCCGCGGATCGTGCTGGCCGTCGGAATCCACCTGGATCACCTGGCGGTAGCCACAGCGGCGTGCGTACTTGAAGCCTGCCCGCATAGCGCCGCCGACGCCAAGGTTGAAAGGAAGGTTGAGCACCGTAGCACCGGCCTCGGCGGCAACGGCTGCAGTGTTGTCGGTGGATCCGTCGTTGACGACAAGAACGTCGTACCGGGAGTCTGTATTCAGCACTTCCCGCACGGTATTACCGACGGCTTCCGATTCATTCCAGGCAGGCATGATGACCAGAACGCGCGGATTGGGGGTGGATTCCATGGTGTCCAAACTATATCAATTCCATGATTCGGGTCGGCGGCGGCGCCGCGGGGGAGAGCCCGAGCAGTACAGCCTAAGATGGGACGGGCCCTCCGGACGTCACCCGGCGAGCCCCGGAACTATCTTGCGCAGGCGGAAGGACCAGATTGAGAACAGATCCTACGGACGTCCCGGGCACCACCGGCAAGGGGGAAACGAGGGTAAGTGTCTGCCTCGCGAGCTACCGGGGCGGGCGCTACATCAGGGAGCAGCTCGAATCCATCCTTGCCCAGCTCGGCCCGGACGATGAGCTGGTAATCGTAGACGACGCTTCACCTGACGACACTGTCGAACACATCCGGACCTTCCACGACGGAAGGATCCGCCTCATTGAAGCGGCTGTGAACCAAGGTTACGTCCGGTCATTCGAACAGGCAGCCCTGGCATCGAAGGGACAATACATTCTGCTCGCCGACCAGGATGACGTGTGGGTGCCGGGCAGGCTTGAACTTATGCTTGGTGCGCTGCAGACATCAAGGGTGGTGGCCTCCAATTTCGACGTGCTCGGAGACGGCCCGCGTCCGAACATTCCGCGGCTCCGGGGCGGGGACAGCCGGCGCCATGCCGCAAATATCCTCGGAATCCTCGTGGGATACCGGGCTTATTACGGCTGCGGCATGGGTTTCCGGCGCGACATGCTCTCAGTGTTCACGCCCGTTCCCCGCTACGTGAACGAGTCCCACGACCTTTGGCTGGCCATCTGCGGAAACCTGGCCGGCTCCATGCGGCACTTGGACAAGTCAACGTTGCTGCGCAGGATCCACGATGACAACGCCACGCCGCGGAGCTGGCGCTCGCTGCCTGTGATCCTCCGCGCACGCATCATGCTGCTCCGTTGTATCGGGCAGGCATGGCGCCGCCTTCACCGGCCGTCCTAATGAGTCCCGTCCTGATTAGGACGCCATTGCTCAACCGGTAAGCTGGCTGAATGCAGAAACTCCTTGTCACCGGCGGTGCCGGCTTCATCGGTTCCAATTTTGTCCACTACGTTCTTGAGAACACTGATGATCACGTCACTGTCCTGGACAAGCTGACGTACGCAGGCAACCTGGAATCCCTGAGCGGGCTCCCGGAGGAGCGCTTCCGCTTCGTGCAGGGTGACATCTGCGACGCCGCGCTGGTGGACACGCTCGTGGCAGACGCCGACGTCGTGGTCCACTACGCCGCCGAGTCGCACAACGATAACTCCCTGCATGACCCGCGCCCGTTCCTGGACACGAATATCATCGGCACCTACACGCTGATCGAGGCCGCCCGGAAGCACAACAAGCGTTTCCACCACATCTCCACCGACGAGGTCTACGGCGACCTCGAACTCGATGACCCGGAACGGTTCACCGAAGAGACGCCGTACAACCCCTCCAGCCCGTACTCCTCCACGAAGGCCGGCTCCGACCTGCTGGTCCGTGCCTGGGTGCGCTCCTTCGGGCTGCAGGCCACCATCAGCAACTGCTCGAACAACTACGGCCCCTACCAGCACGTGGAGAAGTTCATCCCGCGCCAGATCACCAACGTGATCGACGGGATCCGGCCCAAGCTCTACGGCAAGGGCGAGAACGTCCGCGACTGGATCCACGCCAACGACCACTCCTCGGCCGTGCTCGCCATCATCGCCAAGGGAAAGATCGGCGAGACCTACCTGATCGGCGCTGACGGCGAGAAGAACAACAAGGACGTCGTCGAGCTCATCCTCAAGCACATGGGCCAGTCCCCGGACGCCTACGACCACGTCGTGGACCGTCCCGGCCACGACCTGCGCTACGCCATCGACTCCGCCAAGCTCCGCGACGAGCTCGGCTGGGAACCGAAATTCTCCAACTTCGACGCCGGCATCGAAGACACCATCGCCTGGTACCGCGAGAACGAAAACTGGTGGCGCCCGCAGAAGGCCCAGACCGAAGCCAAGTACAAGGAACAGGGCCAGTAGACGATGTCGATCGAGTTCTCCAAGAAGCTGACCGCGCACGAAACCCCGATCCCCGGCGTCGTCCTCTACGACCTCCCGGTCCACGGTGATAACCGTGGCTGGTTCAAGGAAAACTGGCAGCGGGAGAAGATGGTGGCCCTCGGGCTGCCGGACTTCCGCCCTGTGCAGAACAACATTTCGTTCAACGAAAAAGCCGGCACCACCCGCGGTATCCACGCCGAACCGTGGGACAAATTCATTTCCGTGGCCACGGGCAGGATCTTCGGCGCCTGGGTGGACCTGCGCGAAGGACCGTCCTTCGGGGCTGTCTTCACGGCTGAACTGGACCCGAGCCAGGCCATTTTCATTCCCCGCGGCGTGGGCAACGCCTTCCAGACCCTGGAAGACAACACCGCCTACACCTACCTGGTCAACGACCACTGGTCGGCCGACGCGCAGGGCCAGTACACATTCCTGAACCTCGCGGACGAGACGGCCGCAATCGCCTGGCCCGTCCCGCTGGAGGAGGCTGAGCTTTCCGACAAGGACAAGGCCCACCCCCGCCTCGCGGACGTTGTGCCGATGCCGGCGAAGAAGATCCTCGTGGTCGGTGCCGACGGCCAGCTCGGCAAGGCGCTCCGGGAACTGTACGACGGCGACGCGACCGTTGAGTTCGCCGGCCGTGCCGGCTTCGACCTCGGCAGCGAAGCGTCGTTCACGGAGCGGAACTGGAAGAACTACTCAACGATCATCAACGCCGCGGCCTACACCGCCGTCGACACCGCGGAAACTGCGGAAGGCCGGGCAGCTGCCTGGGCCGTCAACGTTGCCGCCGTTTCACGGCTGGCCCGGACCGCCGTCGAACATGACCTCACCCTGGTGCACGTCTCCTCGGACTACGTCTTTGACGGCGTCCGAGAGAGCCACGACGAAACCGAGCCTTTCACCCCGCTGGGTGTCTACGGCCAGACCAAGGCCGCCGGCGACGCGGTCGTCAGTGTGGTGCCGCGCCACTACATCGTGCGGACCAGCTGGGTCATCGGTGAAGGCAACAACTTCGTCCGCACCATGGCATCCCTGGCTGGCCGCGGCATCGAACCGTCCGTGGTCAACGACCAGATCGGCCGGCTCAGCTTCACCGAAGACATCGCCGCAGGTATCCAGCACCTCCTGGAATCCGGCGCCGACTACGGCACCTACAACCTGAGCAACGACGGCGAACCGCAGTCCTGGGCCGACATCGCCGCGGACGTTTATGAGCTCTCGGGACAACCGCGCACCGCTGTTACCGGTGTCAGCACGGAAGACTACTTCAAAGGCAAGGCGGCCGCGCCCCGGCCGCTGAACAGCGTGCTGGACCTGACCAAGATCAAGAACTCGGGTTTCAAGCCGAGGCCTTCCCAGGACGTTCTGGAGACGTACCTCGGCCGGCGGACGGCCGCGGAATAGCGGTCCGATCCATGCGCTTCGATTCGACTACCTTCGGTGTGGTCGCCCTGGCGGCCTACCAGCCGGACTGGGAACTGTTCAGGACCCAGCTTCGATCCATCCAGAACCAGACGCATTCGCAGTTCCAATGCCTCATTTCGGCGGACGGCGGCTTTGCCGAAGTTCGTGACTTCGTGGACCGGGAACTCGGCGGCGACGAGCGGTTCCGGGTACTCGGGTTCGAGGACAGGCTGGGGTTCTACGGCAACTTCGAACGCGTCCTGCAGCACGTTCCGGCCGAAGCGGCGTGGATCGCGTTGTCGGACCAGGACGACTCCTGGTATCCGTCGAAGATTGAATCGATGCTCCCGCGTTTGAACGAGGTCAGCCTCGTGGCCGGGCAGGCACGCGTTGTCCGCTTGCCCGGCAACGAGGTGGTGACCGAATCAACGCAGCGCCAGAATGTCGGTCTCGATGCGCTTCTTGCCCAGAACCAGGTGACAGGAAGCCTTTGCGTCTTCCGCCGGGATCTTCTTGACCTGGCGTTGCCGTTTCCCCGTTTGAACACCATCTCGCAGGTACACGACCATTGGCTGGCCGTCTGCGCCAAGGCAACCGGCGGTGCGCTCGTCGTCGAAGACGTTGTCCAGGACTATGTCCAGCACGGCGGCAATGTCCTCGGCGAAGTCGGCGGCAGGAAGAGCATCGCCAAATCCTTCGAACATGTCACTGCGCTGTCCCGGAAATTCCAGGGCAGCAGCAGCCCGCTCGCCTTGCTCAGGACGGCCAACGACCTGAGCTTCGGATGGCGCCGGGTCATGGCTGACGCCCTGCGGGAACGGGTTGCTGCGGGCACTCCCGGACTGGAAGGTGGCGTGGCTGTTTTTGAAACAGGCCACGGGTGGGTGCCTACTGCGCGTGCGCTTGTCTCCGGCCTTCGCAGCGGCGACATTGCCCTGCCGTGCTTCGTTGAGTTTGTGGCCGGCGTTCCGGTTGAGCTTTTCACCAAGGGGCGCCGGAAGTAGCTGCCGGCCTAGTGTGGCTGTTCCGCGGTGGGGACCGGCGGCTGGACCAGGTGCTTGAGGCTGTCGCGGACCACCATGATCTGGTAGCCGGCGACGACGAGTTCGGCCAGGCCGACCGCCCAGGCGACGCCGGGGGCGCCGTAGAAGATGCCGAGGACGAACATCATCGGAACGTTGAAGGCTGCGCCGATGGCTGTCGATTTAGCCAGGGCGGCTCCCTTGCCGAGCGGAATGAGGCAGGCGAGGCCCACTACCTGGGCAACAATGACGCCGGCGAGGATCAATCCAAAGGGGATGCTGAGGCTGTAGTCGATAGTGATGACTCCGCCGGAGAACAGCGGGCTCGCCCAGGGGGTGAGGAGCGCGAGGAGGACTCCGGCAAACAGGCCGACGATCGGGGCAATCCTGGCCACGGTCCGGATCCGGTGGGAGCTTCTCGCCGGTCCGGCCTCCGGGATCCACCCCTGAATCACCTGGAGGATGGGACCGAACCCGGCGACAGCAAAGCGGAAAAGCTTGTCTGCCAGGGCGTATTGGGGGAGCGCGGCAGCAACCACCTGGCCCACCGCGAGCAGCGGCAGGTTGCTGTTGAGGCTTCCCGTGCCTGCCGCGATCACGCCGTATTTCTGGTCGCGGAGGCGTTTCATGGCCGGAACGACGCGAAGATCCGCCTTCACCGGATGCCCTGCGCGTGAGAGTGCGCCGCCGGCGCCAATGACGACTGCCAGCAGGTTAAAGACCAGCAGTGCAAGCACAAAAACCACCGGCTGCGGGAAGAACTGGATCAGCACAACGCCCGCCACGATACCGAGCCCCTGGGGGAGCACGTCACAGAGGAACAGCTTCCACGGTTTTGCCTGGCCGATGAAGAACCACGAGGCACCGACGAACGGCAGAACGTAGGCCACTGACGCCAGGGCTGCTACCGGAGGATCGATTTTGCCCATCAGCAGCATCACGAAGTACATCACGGGCGCGGCGAACAGGAAGAGATAAGCCCTGCTGACCAGGGAGTCGAGGAACATTTGCGGGCGCTCCCGCTCAGGCAGTGAGGCCACCAGGGCGGCTCCGACGGTTCCCCAGCCGAAGGCGACGGCGATCCCGAAAATTGCTGCCGTGGCCTGGGCCAATGCCAGTTCGCCCCAGGTCTCCTTGCCCAACGTGGAAATAACGAACGGGATGGCGAGGAGATTGATGACGGTAGAGAACACGAGCGATGTTGCGAAACCGCCAAAACGGCGGAACAAAGCGGGTGCAGCTTTCGAAGCCACGCGAGATCTCCGATCCTATGGGTCCAGGCATGTGGCCCATGCGAGTCGGCTTTAGGCCAGTTTGAATCCTACCCCGCGTGTTGCGGCGGCCAGGAACCGTGCCGCACCAACTTCCCGTCCTAGTACGAGATGTTTTTGCAGCCCAGCAGCGAGTTGCCGGTGGTGAACGGTGAGGCCGCGATGGCATAAGTGCAGATCCGGTAATTGCCGCGCTGGCTGATTGCTTTCTTTGCCGTGTAGCCATGGTTGCCGCTGATCCCGAGAATCTGGTTCACGTCCGGCCGAGGCTGGTTGGCCATCACCGCGAAGTTGGTGGTGCTTCCGTCCGGTGCTGTGACATAGGTGTGAACGCTCAGGGACTCAGTTGGCACGTCGCGGTCCACGGTCCAGCCTGCAGCAACGACTGATGCAACGCCATTAGCCGTTTCGATTCCCACCGAATCCAGGTATCCGATCGGGCTGGCGCTGAAGCCGGCGTCAATATAGCTGCAGCCGAGGAGCGGGTTGCCGGGGGAGACCGGGCTGAGTGCTATGGCGTAGGTGCACACCCGGTACTTGCCGGGAGCTTTGATGGGGAGGTCGGCTTCATAGCCGTGGTCGCCCGGCACACCGAGAATCCTGTTGACGTCAGCGCGGGGCTTTGTCGCCGTGAACTCGTGCAGCGTGCTGGTGCCGTCGGGTGCCAGGACGTAGGCGTGCACCGGGATCTGCGCGGACGTGTTGCCGTAGTCGATCGCCCAACCGCGGACGCTGAGAGCTGCCTGGGTGCTGGTCTTCTTAACGCTGACCGAATCCAAGGTTCCTACGGGCGTCGTGCCCGGAGCGATGCTAATGGACCGGCAGCCAAGTTCCGAGTGGAGGTAGAGCCCGATCGCATAGGCGCAGAGCTTGTAATTGCCGGCCTTCTTGATGTCGATATTGGTTTCGAAGCCGTGGTTGGAGCCGACTGACCAGATCCGGTCCACATCCGGCCGCGAGGTATTTGCGGGGATCTTGTAGAGCGTGCTGCTCCCGTCCGGGCTGTAGAGGTAGGCGTGGACTTCGGCGGTAACCGAGGGACGGCTCATATCCACGGCCCAGCCGCGCACTTTGATTGATTCCTTGTCCGGAGACCGCTGTTCGGACACTTCGTCCAGGCTGCCGATAGGTGGTTCGGCGCCGTCCACCGTGAGCGACTTGCAGCCTATGCCAGGGTTGATGAACTTGCCGATGGCGTAGACACAGATGGTGTATTTTCCGGACACGTTAATCGGAATCTGGTTGTCGAAGCCGTGATAGTCGCCCAGCCCCAGGACCTTGTTGACGTCGGGCCGGTACGTTGTTGCCGGGAACTCATGCAGGGTCTTCGTCCCGTTCGGTGCCGTTACGTAGGCATGCACTTCCGTGGTGGCGCCTGGCAATGCCCGGTCCAGTGCCCACCCCCGAATCTTGAGGGCGGTGGTGGTGCCGGTGCGTTCGATGGTTGCCGTGTCGAACGAGCCTTGCGGCCGCGTGCCCGTGAACAGTGAAAGGGAAGCGTAGTCGCCGTTCCAGACGTTCGAATCGCCGGCGAAGGGTCCTGTGCTGCTGTACTGCCACATGCTGTACGTGTCCCAGCTGGACGGAACCGGTCCGGCGTCGTTCGTGGCGGAGCTCGGGTAGGCGGCGATCCACAGCGGATAATCGCCGAAGCCGGCGGCGTCCGCCGTGCACTGTTTCCACCAGGATGTATTGGTGTAAATCATGGGGAGGCGGCCGGTCATGGCCAGCATGGTGTTGCCGAAGTCCCGCACCCAGCTGGTCAGCTGCGCCGGTGACATTCCGTAGCACGTGTTGCCAAAGTAGAACCCGTTGATGGTCCGGCCCTCATAAGGGTTGAATTCGAAATCCAGGACGGGAGGGAGGGTATAGCCGTCGGGGCTCCAGCCGCCACCGTTCTGCACAAAGTAGCGGGCCTGGTCCGCCCCCGAGGACCAGTTGGGGATGGCGAAGTGATAGGCGCCGCGGATCATGCCGACGTTCCGCGAGCCGTCGTACTGGGAGCTGTAGGAGGGGTTGGTGTAGTAATTGCCTTCGGATGCTTTGACGTAGGCGAACCTGACCCCCATGTTCCATTGCTGCAGCCAGTCAACGCTTGACTGGTAGGCGCTGACGTCCAGTCCCTTGACGCCGAACGTCGGGGACCAGGTGCCCTGGGTTTCGAGTGACTGCGTCGTCAATGACTTCGTGCCCTGCAACAGTTTGGCGGAGGCCGTGACGCGTGCGGACCGCTGGCCCATCTCGGCTCCTCCGGGACCGACAGCCGTCGCCATCGCTGCCCGGCCGGCGTCGGAGTTCGGGTCCGGGACGGGGGCGGCCACGGTCGGTTCTGCCGTGGTGGCCGGTTTGGCGACGGGAGCGGTCTGGGCAGTCGGGGCGGGCGCCGGTGCCTGCGTCCCGACCGGCGCTGGAGCGGGAGATGATGTCGGAGGGACCGATGGTGCCGGAGTCGGCGATGCGGTTTCCGTAGGAGTGGCCGAGGTTGCCGTCGGTGCCGGTTCAACGGCATTGGCCGGAACGGCAAGGCCCGGACCCGTCAGCAAGGCCATAGCAAGCAGTAGCGACCCCAACCGGATGCAATGGTTGGGTGGGAAGGGTTCTGGGTTCCGCTTCATTTTTCGCTCCGGAATAATGACATGCCCCGAAGAACAGGTCACTAGGTCGCATCTACAGCTGAATCCCGCAGGAATAACCGAACTGTGAGATATGTCTGACTTAACGCGCCTACCATAACACCAGTGTGCATGGAGCGACTAGTGGTTCTGGTGTTACCAATGTGAATCAGAATTCACTCGAATTTTCGCTTTATCCACAGCTTTGCCGATGTGACTTGGCTGACATGTGCAAGTCCCATAGCGTTAACGCAGTTGTACTGCCTCAGTCGGGGGCGGCAGTCGTATTGGGGAACTCATGGATGCTGTTCGAATTGTGGAGGACGAGGTCCGCGAACTGATTCGGCGCCGAGGCCTGGACCCGCTTCGGCAGGCCGGCGAGGTCAGGCGCCTGGTCGAAGCGGCGGTCAGCGACTACGACGAGCGTGCGCTCATGGGACCGCTTCCTCCGATCGGCCCCCTGGAGACAGCCCGCCGGCACGTGTACGACGCCGTTGCTGGTTTCGGCGCGTTGCAGCCACTGCTGGATGACCCCGCCATCGAAGAAATATGGATCAACGCACCCAGTGAAATCTACGTGGCGCGGAACGGCGAATCTGAACTCACATCCCTGAGTCTCTCGGATCAGCAGGTTCGGGACCTGGTGGAACGCATGCTGAAAAGCTCTGGCCGCCGGCTCGATATGTCTTCGCCGTTCGTGGATGCGGCCCTCCCGGACGGGTCCCGGCTCCACGTTGTCATCCCGGACGTTACGAGGCGCCACTGGGCGGTCAACATCCGAAAGTTTGTGGTCAAGGCAAGCCGGCTCGACCACCTCGTGGAGCTCGGCACCCTCACGCCCCAATCGGCCCGGTTCCTGGGTGCCGCGGTAGCCAGCGGGCTCAACATCCTGGTGTCGGGGGCGACGCAGGCCGGGAAGACCACCATGCTGAACTGCCTGGCTGCCAGCATCGGGGCGCGCGAGCGAGTCATCACGGTGGAGGAAATCTTCGAACTGCAGTTTCCCTTGCGTGATGTTGTGGGCTTGCAGTGCCGCCAGCCGAACCTTGAGGGCGAAGGAGAGATCCCGCTGCGCAGGCTTGTCAAGGAAGCGCTAAGGATGCGGCCGGACCGCCTGGTGGTGGGCGAAGTCCGCGAGGCGGAAAGCCTGGATATGCTCATCGCGCTCAACTCCGGCCTTCCCGGCATGTGTACTGTGCATGCGAACTCGGCGCACGACGCCGTTACCAAGCTGTGCACTCTTCCGCTGCTGGCCGGTGACAACATCTCCAGTGCGTTCGTAGTGCCGACGGTCGCCTCATGCATTGATCTGGTGGTCCACTGCAGCCGCCACGCGAGCGGCCGCCGCCAGGTGACAGAGATCCTCTCCCTCGGCAGACGGGTTGAGAACGGCATCATCGAGTCGTCGATGGTCTTCTCAATGGCCGACGGCCAGCTGCAGCCCAGAGCCAACTCCATGCCCGCCGTCGAGAAGTTCGCCGCTGCGGGCTTCGACGTTGCGGCACTGCTGGAGGTCCGCTGATGGCCCCCGTGCTGGGGGTGGTTCTCGGTGCAGGTTTGTTCCTCATCTGGTGGTCAGCATGGGAACAGCCGCAGACCGCCAAACGGCCTCCCCGCTCCAGCCGGCTCCAGGACCTGCTGCGGGCAGCGGGCATTGAAAACGTCTCCGGTCCCGGATTGGTAGCTACGTGCCTTGGCCTCGGGGCATTCGTGAGTCTGGTGTTCTTCGCCGTGACCAGGTCCTGGCCCATCTCCGCCTGCTTCGGCCTGTTTGGCGGATGGCTTCCGATGGCAGTTGTCAGGTGGCGGGCCCGCAAGCGTACGGCGACGCTGCGCCAGCTCTGGCCCGATGTTGTTGACCACCTTCGCTCCGCAATCAGGGCAGGGTTGTCCCTGCCGGAGGCGCTGATCCAATTGGGCGACAAGGGTCCTGAGGAACTGCGGCACGTCTTTCGTGATTTTGGATCCGACTACCGCGCCGGCGGCCAGTTCGATCCGGCACTCAACAGGCTCAAAGAACGGCTTGCGGATCCCGTCGCCGATCGGATTGTCGAAGCCCTGAGGCTCACGCGCGAAGTGGGCGGCTCCGACCTCGGCCGGCTGTTGGGAACCCTGGGCGAATTCCTGCGGGAAAGCGCACGGACCAGAAGCGAGCTCGAAGCCCGGCAGTCCTGGACGGTGAATGCCGCCCGGCTCGCAGTGGCTGCTCCGTGGATTGTCATGGTCCTCCTGGCCACCAGACCCGAAGCGGTCGCCGCATACAACACGGCGATGGGGGCTGCGGTGCTCCTCGGCGGACTGGTCGTGTCTGCCATCTGCTACTCCGTCATGCTGCGCATCGGGGCCCTTCCCGAAGACGAGCGGGTGCTCCGATGACGTCGCCCGCAGCCGCTGCCGTGATCTGCGGCCTCCTTCTCGGAGCCGGACTCTGGCTTCTGGTGGTCCGGCTGCCGTTCATGCGGCCCATGAGCTTTGCGGAACGCATTGAACCGCAACTCAAGTCCCAGAACCTGGAGTCCCGGCTGCTTATGGCCCCTGCGGGCAACCTCACGCCTTTCGGTCCGCTCGAACGCATCCTGCGCCCGATGCTCAAGGACGCGCACGCGTTCCTCGGGCGGTTCAACCTGGGGTCTTCGGCGTTGAGCCGCAGGTTGGCGCAGGCCGGAATCCGAAAGTCTGTTGTCGACTTCAGGGCAGAGCAGCTGCTGTGGGCTGTCCTGGCGTTCGTCGTTGCCACGGGCCTGGTGTTGGTCGGAGCGGCCGCAGGACAGTTCAATCCGTTCCTCGCCGTCGTGGCCGTCCTCGGCAGCGGCCTTGGCGGATTCCTGTTCAGGGACTACTGGCTTGGCGCCCAGATCAGCAGGCGGGAAAAGCGGATGATGGCCGAGTTCCCTAGCCTCGCCGAGCTGATGGCGCTTGCCGTCAGCGCAGGGGAAAGTGCCTCGGGCGCCCTGGACAGGGTCTGCAGGACATCACACGGCGAACTCGCCGCGGAATTTGAGCTGGTTCTTGGGGAAACCCGGGCCGGAAAACCGCTCGTCGAAGCGTTGCAGCGGTTCTCGGCGCGGACCGACCTGGGGCCCTTGGTGCGATTCGTCGACGGGATCATCGTGGCAGTGGAGCGGGGGACACCCCTTGCTGACGTCCTCAGGGCCCAGGCGCAGGATGTTCGCGACACCGCCAAGCGTGAGCTGATGGAATCGGCCGGAAAGAAGGAGATCGCCATGATGGTCCCGCTGGTCTTTGGCGTCCTCCCGTTGACGGTCATCTTTGCCGTGTTTCCCGGCCTCGCCGCCATCAGCATCGGCCTATGACTGAACCTGGATCACCCGGACACCTCGATCACCCGGACCGCCGGAAACGAACTCCAGCCCGAACCCACAGCCCGAACCCACAGAATGGAACCTCGATGAAGCACATAGGAATCCGCGCCCTGGCAGTCATCCTCCCCATCGTCCTGCTGCTCCGGACAACGGCGGAGTTCGTCGGGAACAGCCGCCGCGGTCCGGCCCGGACCGCGGACCACCCGGAACGAGGCGACGTGCCGGGCTGGGTAATGATCACCCTGATGTCGGCCGTGCTCGTAGCTGCCCTGCTGGCCCTGGCCGGACCTGCCCTCGAGGGGCTGTTCAACCAGGCCATGGACAAGGTCGGAAACTAGCAGATGCCTCCGGCGGTCCCGGCGGCGGACGATCAGGCTTGCCGGACATCGGGGAACCCGGCTGAGCGCGGAGCCATGTCCCCGCGGGAACGGGGTTCCGCGGTGGTGGACTTCGTACTGGTCGGCGGGCTACTCACGATGTTCTTCCTGGCAATCATCCAGCTGACGCTGGTGCTGCATGTCCGCAACACCCTGATCGACGCCGCCGCCTCCGGAGCCAGATACGGCACGCTGGCCGACCGGAACGCGGCCGACGCGGGGGACCGCACCACCGAGCTCATCGGAATGGCGCTCAACGCCGACTTCGCTCAGGACGTGACCACCTCGGAGGTCACTTATCAGGGAATCCGCGCCCTCGAAGTCACGGTCAGGGCGCCGTTGCCGGTGATCGGGTTGATCGGTCCCCGGGAGGCTCTGGAGGTGAAAGGCCATGCTGCCATCCAGCCGTAAGATCGCGGCCAGGCTTTCCCGGGCCGGCAGCGGGGAAGCCTTGGCCCGGAGCGGGGAGGCCGCCTCTGACGAGCGCGGAAGCGCCGTCGTCGAATTCACGTTCCTTGCCCTGCTCCTGATGGTGCCCCTCGTGTATTTCATCATCACCGTCGGGCAGATCCAGGGCGGCGCCTTCGCTGTGGTCGGCGCGGCGGACCAGGCCGCCAAGGTGTACGTTGCCCAGCCCGACGCGGAGAGCGGCCGTCTTGCAGCCGAGCAGGCAGTCATGCTCGCCCTCGCGGACTACGGACATCCGGCGGACAACGCGAGCATGGACGCGAGCTGCCAGCCCTCGGACTGCCTCGCCCCGGGGTCGGCCGTCACCATTACCGTCCACCTCACGGTGCCGCTGCCTTTTGTACCGTTTAGCGATTCGATGCGGCTCAACGCGAGCAGGCTGGACGCCTCCGCCACCCAGATTGTGGGGCGATTCCGATAACGTCCCAACACCGTGACACTGAACCACGCCGGGAAGAGGGGCAGATGATGGTCCTGATCATCGGCTACGTGTTCCTGGCGCTTCTGGTGACCACCGTAGTCATGGCGGCATCCTCGCTCTACCTTGAACACAAGAAGCTGCTGTCCGCGGCTGACGGGGCATCGGTGGCAGCGGCCGACAGCTACACGCTTGGCCAGGTCGAGACAGGCGCCGGCAGCCCGTCCGCGGTCCTCAACGGCGGGCGCGTGCGCAGCGTCGCCGCTGACTACCTCAGCCGGAACGGCGCCTTTGCCAGGTTCGACGGGCTCGCCGTGGCGCCGGAGACCGGGAGCCCGGACGGATCCACCGCCGTCGTTGTGCTGAGCGCCGAGGTGCATCCTCCGATCGTGAACTTCCTCATTCCGGACGGAATCAGGATTGAGGCCACCTCCACAGCACGCTCCCGGCTGGTCCGGTAGTGCCGCTGAGCCGGTGCCGGGCGGCTAGGAACCATAGCGTAGGCTTTAACAACCATGGCTCAAATAGATTTTTCCGCAGAAATCCGCGCTTTGCGCGCCACCTACACCTCCATCGAAAACGTCTCGAATGTTGAGGAGCTGAAGGAAGACATCGCTGAACTGAGCGAGCGCGCAGGCGAGCCCAACCTCTGGGACGACCCGGCGGCGGCGCAGAAGATCACCTCCAGGCTCTCCCACCGGCAGAGCGAGCTCGAACGCCTCAACAAGCTCGTTGCCCGGATTGACGACCTGGAGGTCCTGGTGGAACTCGGCCAGGACGAGGACGACGCGGCTTCCATGGGCGAGGCCGCGGCCGAGCTCGAGTCCATCCGGAAGTCCCTGAAGGACCTTGAAGTGGTGACGCTGCTGTCCGGCGAGTTCGACGAACGCGAGGCAGTGGTCACGATCCGTGCCGGCGCCGGCGGCGTGGATGCCGCGGACTTCGCCGAGATGCTGCTGCGGATGTACCTGCGCTGGGCGGAACGCCACGGCTACCCGACGACGATTATGGACACCTCCTACGCCGAGGAAGCCGGGCTCAAGTCCGCCACGTTCGAGGTCAACGCACCCTATGCTTACGGCACACTGAGCGTCGAGGCCGGTACCCACCGCCTGGTGCGGATCAGCCCCTTCGACAACCAGGGCCGCCGCCAGACGTCGTTCGCGGCCGTGGAAGTTATTCCGCTGATCGAGCAGACGGACTCCATCGAGATCCCGGACAACGAAATCCGCGTGGACGTCTTCCGGTCCTCCGGCCCCGGCGGCCAGTCAGTCAACACCACTGACTCGGCGGTGCGCCTGACGCACATCCCCACCGGCACCGTGGTCTCGATGCAGAACGAGAAGTCCCAGCTGCAGAACCGTGCGGCGGCCCTGCGCGTGCTGCAGTCCCGGCTCCTGCTGCTCAAGAAGGAGCAGGAAGACGCGGAGAAGAAGGCGTTCGCGGGCGACGTCAAGGCCTCGTGGGGTGACCAGATGCGTTCCTACGTCCTGAACCCGTACCAGATGGTCAAGGACCTCCGCACCGAGCACGAAGTGGGCAACACCTCTGCAGTGTTCGACGGCGAAATCGACGACTTCATCGATGCCGGCATCCGCTGGCGGACAGATAACCGCAACGCCGCCGACTAGGCCCTGGACCGGCGGGGCTCTCCATTCGGTGGCTGAAATCCTGCGACACGCCAGGTAACTCCAGCTTTTCTGCAGGTGCCGGTGCGTATAGTCGAGGAGCCGGAGCTCTACTTCCCCCAAAAGAAAGCCCGTGCACCGGCTGCAGTACTGGGCTCCATAAGCCATGTCCTGCAGGGTTCTTAGGGCAATGATCCGTTTCGAGAATGTCACCAAGGTCTACGACCAGACAGCCCGGCCTGCGCTGGACTCTGTCAACCTTGAAATTGACCGTGGTGAGTTTGCGTTCCTTGTGGGCGCCTCCGGTTCCGGCAAATCAACTTTCCTCCGACTGGTGCTGAAGGAAGACCGGGCCACTTCCGGCGCTGTCTACGTTGCCGGCCAGAACGTGGCGAACATTTCAAGCTGGCGCGTTCCGCGGCTGCGCCGTGGGATCGGCGTCGTGTTCCAGGACTTCCGGCTCCTCCCGCAAAAGAACGTCTTCGCGAACGTTGCCTTCGCCATGCAGGTCATCGGCAAGAGCCGCAGCATCATCCGGGACACAGTTCCCGAAGTCCTCAAGACGGTGGGCCTGGAAGGCAAAGAGCACCGCATGCCGCACGAACTCTCCGGCGGTGAGCAGCAGCGTGTCGCGATCGCCCGTGCCGTGGTCAACCGCCCGGGGATCCTCCTGGCGGATGAGCCCACCGGAAACCTTGACCCCACGACGTCGATGGGAATTATGGGCGTCCTGGACAAGATCAACCAGAACGGCACCACAGTGGTGATGGCAACGCACGACGACGACATCGTCAACGAGATGCGCAAACGTGTGGTTGAACTCCGGAACGGTATCGTCATTCGCGACGAAGCCCGGGCACTGTACACATCGATGATGCCGGTGGTGGGGCAGTCCCGCCGGTTCAAGGACGCCAGCGGACGCCCGGACGGGTCTGCAGCGGACCCGGGTGACGGGGTCGCTTCCACCCAGTCGGGGGAGGAGCTGTGAGGCTGGCTTTCATCCTCAGCGAGATCGGCAGCGGCCTGAGGCGCAATCTGTCCATGGTAGTCTCGGTCATCCTGGTGACCTTTGTGTCGCTGACCTTCGTCGGTGCCGCCGGCATGCTGCAGCTCCAGATCAACCAGATGAAGGGCTACTGGTACGACAAGGTCCAGGTGGCCATCTTCCTCTGCGGTGACGGATCGACGGCGGCCGGCTGCGCCACCGGGACGGCGACGCCGGAGCAGCAGGAAAACCTGCGCACCCTGCTGGAATCACCCGCTGTGGCCCAGTACATCAACGACTTCCAGTTTGAGTCCAAGGACGACGCCTACAAGCACTTCAAGGAGCAGTTCTCCAACTCGCCGATCGTTGACTCGGTGACCCCGGACCAGCTGCCCGCCTCCTTCCGGATCAACATGAAGGATCCGGAAAAGTACCAGATCATCAGCGAGACGTTCTCCTCCCAGCCCGGCGTCGAGACGGTCATCGACCAGCGCCAGGTCCTGGAACGGCTCTTCTCGGTGATGAACGCGGCTTCCCTGGTCGCAGTCATCATCGCCGGCGTGATGATCGTCTGCGCCATCCTGCTCATCGCCACCACCATCCGGCTGTCCGCGTTCAGCCGGCGCCGGGAGACCGGGATCATGCGGCTGGTGGGCGCCTCCAAGACCGTGATTCAGCTGCCGTTCATCCTCGAAGGCGTGATCGCCGCCGTGATCGGCGCGGCGCTGGCCTCGGGCACGCTCTGGGCCGTGGCCCATTTCTTCCTCGGCGAATACATGTCAAAGCAGTATCCGGACACGGCGTTCATCTCTCCTGCGCAGACCCTGATTCTGGCTCCGGCGCTGCTCGGCCTGGGCGCAACTTTGGCGGGAATTTCGTCTCTCTTGACCTTACGTAGATATTTGCGGGTCTAGGCTGTGCATACCAACGAAGGAATGACCATGACAGATCTGGACCGCAAGGCCCGCCGGCACCGGACCGCGGGACGGGGAAGCCGCATCATCAGCGCTGCCCTGGCACTGCTCCTGGCCGCGAGCCTGGGCGCCTCGACCCCTGTGGCCTTCGCGGACGAACTGGAAGACAAACAGGCGGCGCTGGAAGCCGAAGCGGCCCGCGTTCAGCAGTCCCTTGAATTCGTGGATGCCAAGATAGCCAAGGCAGCCGGCGACCTGGTGATCTACCAGGGCCAGCTCCCGGCCGCACAGCAGGCACTGCTTGAGGCGCAGGGCCGGGTGGCGAGTGCAGTCAAGGAAGTCGAGGCACTGGCTGCCCGGGTGGACCTGGCGCAGCAGAACAAGGCCAAGATCACGCAGCAGCTCGAGACCGACAAAAAGAAGATCGCCGACACCAAGAAACTCATCGGCCAGATCGCCACGCAGGCCTACAAGTCCGGCGGCGTGCCCTCGAACCTCACGCTCTTCTTCGGCTCCAAGGGCGGCGGCAGCCTGACCGACACCATGGACCTGGCGGACCAGGCCATGCGTAGCCAGAACTCCGCCATGGACAAGCTGTCCCAGCAGAACGCAACGAACGTTAATTCGGAGGCGCGCCTGCAGGCCGTTGAGGCGGAGATCAAGGACCTCAAGGCCAAGGCGGATGCCGCGCTGGCCCGGGAAAAGGCCGCCCGGGATGAAGCCGCCGCCAAGAAGGAACAGGTGGACAAGCTGATTGCTGACACCACCCGCATCAACAACGAACTCCAGGCGGCCAAGCCTGGCATCCAGAGCCAGCTCTCCAAGGTGCAGGCAGCCCAGGATGCGGTGGCCGCGGAAATCGTCGAACGTGACCGGAAACTGCGCGAAGCGTGGGAGGCCGAGCAGCGCCGCATCGCCGAAGCCGCGGCCGCGGCGGCCAGGGCAGCCGGCCAGGCGGCCCAGCCCTACGTTCCGCAGGTCGGACCGCCTTCGGCCTTCGGCCTTCGGCATCCGTTCTCGGCCGACGTCCCCATCACCTCCGGTTTCGGCTGGCGTGCGACGCCGCCCGGCACGGTCGACTTCTACGGTTCCGGCGGCTACATGCACACCGGTATCGACTTTGGCGCCAGCTGCGGGACCCCGGTCTACGCCCCGGCGGCAGGCACTATCGTATCGGCGGGGTGGAGCAACGACGGCGGCGGCAACAACGTGAAGATCTCGCACGGCGTCGTCCAGGGCAACTCGCTGACCACCATCTATTACCACAACAGCAGCGTGGTGGTCTCGTTGGGGCAGCAGGTCAGCCAGGGTCAGCTCATCGCGTATTCGGGTACAACCGGCAACTCAACCGGCTGCCACTCACACTTCGAGACCTGGCTCAACGGCCAGGCCGTCGATCCGATGATCCTGCTCTGACGGGCAGGCGCTGCGGCTGCCGTAGAATTAAATAGCCCCCGAGCCTCAAGGGCGGGGGCAACCATCCAGACCAAGAGCTGAGGAGTTCCACCGTGCCGAAAGAAAGTGGCCGTAAGGTAGTGGCCACCAACCGGAAGGCCCGGCATGACTACCATGTCCTCGACACCTACGAGGCGGGCATTGCCTTGATGGGGACAGAGGTTAAGTCCCTTCGCGAGGGCCACGCGTCCATGGTTGACGGGTTCTGCACGTTCTACAACGACGAGCTGTGGATGGAGGGAATCCATATCCCCGAATACAACCAGGGGAGTTGGACGAACCACTCCGCCCGCAGACGGCGCAAACTGTTGTTGCATCGCGAGGAACTGACCAAGATTTCGCACAAGGTCCGTGAATCAGGCTTCACTATCGTGCCGCTCCAGCTGTACTTCCTGGACGGCAAAGCGAAGGTGGAGATCGGCGTCGCCCGCGGTAAGAAGGAATACGACAAGCGGCAGACGCTCCGCGAGCAGCAGGACAAGCGCGAAGCTCTGCGCGTCATGCGGGAAAAGAACCGCAGCTGAACCTTGCTGCGGAGCGGGCTGCGCACGTCGGGGAATGATTCCGGGCGGCAGTGCGTTATGATTGGTAGTCCGGGAAGGAACGGCGCGGAGTCCGCAAGGAGTCCGCAAGGAACCTGACCGGTTTGGTAACAAAATACGGGGATGATCGGTTTCGACGATGTTAGTCGCGACAGGTGAAGCGGGCCGAGGATGCAGAATTATCTCGTAAACGCTGTCTGCAAAACAATAAGTGCCAAACAAACGCGCACTGACTTCGCTCTCGCTGCCTAAGCAGTAAGACAGTCCGTCAGCCCGGGATTGCTATCGTCCCGGATCCTGGCGTCATTAAGATAGCCACTGCTGTTTACCTTCGTCATTGGGGTGAACGGGACTCTTAAATGACTGGGCCCGGATCAGCTACTCGTTTGCAGGATAGCTGGGGCCGAGAAAATCCGACGCAAACTGCGCCCGGAGAAGCCCTGACAACACGACATCGGACGGGGGTTCAATTCCCCCCATCTCCACCATCGGGACCGCGGCAACGCGGTCCCACCCCGTGCAAAAGGCCGGAAGCGGAAGCTTCCGGCCTTTTGTTTTCGGCACCGATCTGGCATTCTCCAGCGGCCGTCCGCGGCCCCGGGTCAGCGCTTCTTGATATGCGCGACTGGGTCCACGTGGGTGTCCAGCTCATGCTTGGACTTCTTTTCGGCCCTCTTTTGCTTGATGGACTTGTCCGACTTCTTGGTAACCTGCCGGTGCGGCGATTTGTCAGGCATGTCGCCCTCCCTAACATCGGGGCCCTCGAATAGGCCCCGTGCTTGTAAGGTACGCCTGTTTTGCTCCGAATGTAACTGGTCAGGAACCCGGCACTTCAACGTCGACGATGCCCACGAACCGGCTCCCGATGCCCTCGTATTCGCTGCGGACCAGACCCGGCAGAACCGGGGGCAGGTCCGACGCCGCGTGGTGGACGCAGCAGACGTACGTGAACGGCGGCCACCATTTCTTGGGCCGGGCGGCTTCCGAGAAGCCGCAGACGGCGCAGGTCAGCTGGACCCAGACTGGCCGCTTGCCGGTCCGGTTTGCCTTGGACTGGACAAGCCAGGCCGGGGGATTGTCCAGGAGTTCGGAAAGCTCGGCGTCGGAAAGCCTGGCGGGGATACCGTGACGGTGTGCCATTTCCAGCGGGATGTCGAGGATCTGAGCTGCTTCACGTCGCGTAACCATCGTTTAACGATACGGGATGCGGAGCAGCTCCACGTTCACGACGGCGGGACAACGGTGCCGGGGCCGGGTCTCCACACGCTGTCAGCCGGCGAGCTTCACCCGGCGAGGGCAATGCCCGCGCCGGCCGCGGCGAGCCCGGCCACGAGGTTGACCGTGATGTTCAGGGCGGCGGCCGCGTACCTCACCTCGCTGACGAGACGGATGGTGGCCGTGGTCCAGGAGCTGAAGGTTGTCAGCCCGCCGGCCAGCCCGGTGGCGATCGCCGCATGCCATTCCGCGCCGAGCCCGAGCCTGCCGGTGACGCCCAGGGAAAGGCCGATGATCAGCGACCCGGAGACATTGACCACCAGCGTAGCCCAGGGCCAGTGCCGGCGGTCGCCCGCGCGGTGCGCGAACCACGTATCGATGGAGAACCTGAGCAGGCCTCCCGCAACGCCGAAGATTCCCACCAGCAGCGCTGTCACGATCCGCCTGTCCGGTCGCTCAGGGCCTTGCCCGCTTTCCAGCCCGCGGCGGCCGCACCGAGCCCCAGAACCAGCGAGAGACCGAGATACGTCAGCCAGGTCAGGTGCTGGCCGGAACGTGCCTGCTGGTCAACGGAAAAGACCACCGCAGAGAAAGTCGTGAACGAGCCCAGCAACCCCGGCCCGATCCCGGCCCGCAGCCAGAATGCTGTCCTGGGGCGTGCGATCCACAGGGTGGTGAGCGCGGCAAGGACAAAGCTTCCGCAGACGTTGATGGCTAAAGTGGTCCACGGGATGGCACCCGCGGGTTCCGCAAACAGGACGCCCAGGCCATAGCGGAGTTCCGTCCCCACGAGTGCCCCGAGAGCCACTGCCGTCCAGGCCCGCCAGCCGGCGCTTCCAAGGGCCTTCATTCAGGCGGCACGCATTCAGGCGTCCGCCAGCCGGCACCCGGCGTGGAGTGAATCGCTGTAGACCCACAGCGCTGACGACACCTCATCGGCGAGGTCGAATTCGCGGCCGGCGCCGGCGGTGCCGATCCGGACCACCAGTGCGCCGCCGAACGGCTTCCGGCCGAGCACTTCGATGTCCGCATCGAGGTCGATCTCCTGGGCGGAAAGATAGCGCAGGAGTTCGGGGTTGTCGTCGCTGATCCGGGTGATCCGGCCGGTGTGGCCGTCGTCGAGTTCGCTCATCCGGTGGGCGTGCGGCATGTGTACCGTGCCGTCCGCTGCCGGGATGGGGTCGCCGTGCGGGTCGCGCAGGGGATTGCCGAGCTTGCGGGCCATCCGCTCAATGAAGGTATCCGACACTGCGTGTTCCAGGAGTTCGGCTTCGTCGTGGACTTCATCCCAGCTGTAGCCGAGTTCCTGGACGAGGTAGGTCTCGATCAGGCGGTGCCGCCGCACCATGGAGAGCGCGAGGCGGATCCCGTCCGCCGTGAGCGTGATGGCGCTGTATGGCTTGTGGTCAACCATGCCCTGGTCCTTGAGCTTGCGGACCATCTCCGAGACCGAGGAGTTGGCGACTCCGAGCCGCTGGGCCAGCTGCGAGGACGTGATGGGCTTGTCCTGCCACTCCGTGAAGGAGTAGATGACCTTGACGTAGTCCTCGATGGAGGAGGAGGGCGCGCTGGTCTTCACGAGTCCAAGCCTACCGCTTTGGCTGCGGCACTCATGCTTTGAACGCCCGCCAGGTCTGGGTGAGGTAAGGGAGTCCGATGGTGTCCGCCGGGGAATGGCCCAGGTGCTCGTGGAGGTACCAGTCCAGGTTGTGGCGGACCTTTGCGCGCGTACTCTCGCCGGCTGCGAGGTAGTAGCTGCGGGACTTTGCCAGCTCGACGATGTCTCCGGTGGTCACGGGGTCTTCCCAGCGTGTCAGGTGGCTCTCGAGCCCGGCGAACTCCGGCCCGATCGCTGGGCGGAAGTCCGGCTTGTGCACGTCCCCGGCGTGCATGATCCGGGAGAGGCGGTGGACCCAGGGGACGGACGTGTCCAGCTGGTTCCACACCAGTCCCAGCACCCCGCCGGGGCGGAGAATGCGGGACAGCTCGGTGCTTGCCACGAGCGGATCGCACCAGTGCCAGGCCTGGGCAACAACGACGACGTCGAACGCCGCGTCGGGGAGTCCGGTTGCCTCCGCTGTGCCCTCTGTCGCAGGAACTCCCGGCAGGACGAGCCGCAGCTGGGCAAGCATGTCCGGTGAAGGATCCACTGCGGAGACTGCCAGGCCGCGCTGCACCAGCAACGCGGTGAACTTGCCCGTCCCGGCGCCGATGTCAGCGGCGTCGGATACGCCTGCTGTGCCGGCCCCGGCTGCGCCCCCGGCGCTGTGGATCAGCCAGTCCGCTGAGTCGCCAGGGTAGCTTGGGCGGACACGGTCATAGTGTTCACCGCCGTCCTGGAAGCTCTGGCCGAGCTCGTAGCGGCGCTGGTGGTGCAGTTTGGGGCCTCCCCGTGCCACGTGCAGTCTCCTTCGGGCAGGCTGGAATTCTTACCCCTCGAATTTACCGCACGGACCGCGGCCCGCAGGGCCCCGGGCCTTAGTCGTCGGTGCAGGGTGCCGCGCCGGCGGTGCCTGGGGTGTTGGGAGCCCACTCGGGGTAGCTGCGGGTGTCGTTGGCCGGCACCCAGCGGCCGGCGTCCACAACGTAGTCCCAGCCCAGGCCAGTGCGGCGGAGTTCCTCGATGCCCGCAAGCAGGCGCTGGGCGTCCTCCAGCCGGGAGCCGACGCCGAAGCTTGCGCGGAGCGAGCCCGAGGGCAGTCCCAGCCGCTTGAGCAGCGGGTGGGCGCAGAAGCGGCCGTCCCGCAGGCCCACGCCGTGTTCGGCGGAGAGGTAGGCCGCAACCAGGCCGGCGTCGTAGCCGGCAACGGAGAAGTTGACCACACCGATGGTGTCATTGGTGTCGCTGAAGATCTGGTGCACGGTGACGCCGTCGATCCTCTGCAGCCCTTCCACCAGGAAGGAGCGGATGGCGGTCTCATGGGCGTGCCACAGCTCCTGGTCCAAAGCGCCGATGACCTGGGTGGCGCGGGCAAGCGTGGCAGCCCCGAGCACGTTGGGGGAGCCGCCCTCATGCCGTGCCGGTCCCGTGGCCCAGCTGACGGAATCCAGCCGGGCCTCGCGGACGGCTCCGCCGCCTGCCAGGTGGGGAGTCCCGGCGTCGAGCCAGTCCGGCCGGCCCACGAGAACGCCTGACCCGAAAGGCGCGTACAGCTTGTGACCCGAGAAGGCGAGGTAGTCGACGTCGTCCGCTGCGATATCGATGCGGCGGTGCGGGGCCAGCTGAGCCGCGTCCACCACAATCCGTGCGCCGTATTCGTGCGCAAGTGCGGCCAGTTCGCGGATCGGAAGTATTTCGCCGGTGACGTTGGAGGCACCGGTGACGGCCAGCAGGCTGATGTCGCCCTGCCGGAGTTCAGTGCGGAGGCTTTCCAGGGTGGCCTTCAGGGTGGGGGCGGCAACCACGCTGCGGTGCGGCACGCCCTGCCAGGGGAGCAGGTTGGCGTGGTGTTCGATGTCGAGGTAGAGCACCTCACCGGTGTGGCGGCCGTCCGCCACCGGCAGGCAGCCAGCCAGCAGGTTCAGGGAGTCGGTGGTGTTCCTGGTGAAAATGACGGAATCGTCCGGCCTGCCACCGACGAAGCCGCGGACGATGTTCCGCGCATTTTCGTACACGGACGTGCTGATCTGCGAGGCGTAGCCGGCGCCGCGGTGCACGCTGGCGTAGTACGGCAGGATCTCGTTGAGGTACGCCGAGACGACGGACAGTGCCGGTGCCGACGCGCCGTAATCCAGGTTCGCGTAGCGGACATGGCCGCCCTGGATCAATGGAGCCTGGATCTCCGCGCCGGTCACGGCCGAGAGGGGGCGCCGGGCGACGCTGAACCGCTCGTCCAGGCGGGCTGTGGCGGGGGCGGTTCCGGGGTTGGCGGGAAACGTGGCAGTAGTCATGGGGACCTCACTGTAAAGGGACCCCTCACTCCGGGGATCCGCGCTTGCCGGGTCCGTTCCGGACCGGCCTGGTCGTCACCCGGGGCACCCCACCGCGAATGGAGGGTTGCCGGCCAGCAAACCGGGGTTTAGCGCTGGCACTCGTGACCTGTTTCGAGATTAGGACATTGACGGCGCCGCGGGAAAGCTGCGGCAATTATTAAGCGGATTGTTACGTGCGCCGGAAGAAGGGCGATGCGGCCGAATAAACGACGGCGGACGCCCCCTTGGGAGGGGCGCCCGCCGTCGTTTATTCGGCACTGCGTTCAATCAGCAGCGCCTTGATCAGCCTCACTCATGGCCGCAGCCCGGGGGTGCCGTGCGTGTTAGAGGAGGTCGTCGATGTCCGGGTTCAGCCGTTTGAGGACCTCGGAGTGGAGGATTGAGTTGGTGGCGAGGGCGTTCCCGCCGAAGGGACCGTCCACTCCCTCCAGCGAAGTGAAGCGGCCGCCGGCTTCCGTGACGATGGGCACCAGGGCGGCCATGTCGTAAAGGTTCAGCTCCGGCTCGCAGGCGATGTCCACGGACCCCTCGGCCACCATGCAGTAGGACCAGAAATCGCCGTAGGCCCGGGTCCGCCAGACGTCCTCCGTGAGGCCCAGGAATTCCTCCAGGTTGCCGCGCTCCTTCCAGCCGCTAAGGCTCGAGTAGGAGAGGGAGGCGTCCGAGAGCCTGGACACGTTCGAAACCTTCAGGCGGGTGGCGGCCGCAAGCGACCGTCCCATATAGGCGCCGGCCCCTTTCGCGGCCCACCAGCGCTTTCCCAGCGCCGGCGCGCTGACCAGGCCGACCACCGGCTCGCCTTCATCCACGAGGGCGATCAGGGTGGCCCACACCGGCACACCGCGGACGAAGTTCTTGGTGCCGTCGATCGGATCAATGATCCACCGCCGGGAACCGTGCCCGGAACTGCCGAACTCTTCGCCGAGGACGGCATCCCGCGGGCGGGAACGGGACAGTTGGCCGCGGATGGACTCTTCAGCTGCCTTGTCAGCATCCGTGACCGGAGTCAGGTCCGGTTTGGTTTCAATCTGAAGGTCCAGCGCCTTGAAGCGGCTCATGGTCTGGGAGTCGACAGAGTCGGCCAGGACATGGGCGAGGCGCAGGTCGTCGTTGTAGCTCGAAGCGGGTTGGGTCATGGTTCCAAACTACCGTCTCTGTGGCCGGCCGGGCGGGATGTCAGGTCCCTGGCCCCTCCGCCTGCTAGGAAACGATGCCGAGTTCCTTCGCTTCCTGCGCTTCCATCCGGGGATCGGTACCGAGCAACCGGCGCAGGGACGCGAGCCGCGCCGCGCCGGACGGCCCCGCGTGTCCTTCGGCCACCCAGGCGTCCACTCCGCAGTTGACGGCGGACGCATCATGCTTGCAGCCGCGTTCGCAGGAATCCGTGCCGGGTTCGAGGTCGGGGAACGAACGCAGGATCCGGTCCGGATCGACGTGGGCAAGGCCGAACGACCGGATGCCCGGGGTGTCAATGATCCAGCTTCCGGCCGGCGCGTCACTGATCCGCAGGGCCAGTGCCGACGACGACGTGTGCCGTCCGCGCCCGGTGACGGCGTTGACTCCTCCCGTGGCCCGCTCAGCGCCGGTCAGGGCATTGACCATGGTGGACTTCCCCACGCCCGAATGCCCCAGCATGACGGTGACCTTCCCGTCGAGGTGCGCACGGAGCTGCGAGACGGCGTCGCTGTCGAGGCGCGCGGACAGCCCGTCGTCCGAGCGGGCATCGATGCCGGAGGCGGCGGCGTCGGCGGTCCGGCTGATGATGACCGGGAAATCAAGGTGCCGGTAGTTGGACAGGAGTTCGGTGGGATCCTTGACATCCGCCTTGGTGACCAGCAGCAGCGGCTCGATGCCGGCGTCGTAGGCCGCCACCAGGGCGCGGTCGATGAAACCGGTGCGCGGTTCCGGATTGGCGGCGGCGACCACCACCACGAGCTGGTCCGCATTCGCCACGACTGCCCGCTCAATCGGATCCGTGTCATCGGCGCTCCGCCGCAAAAGGGTGCGCCGGTCCTGGATTTTTACGAGCCGGGCAAGGGTGTCCGGTTCTCCGGAAACGTCACCCACCAGGGACACGAAGTCCCCGGCCACCACCGGCGAACGGCGCAGTTCGCGTGCCCGCGCGGCCACCACGATGCGTTCGTTGCCGCTGTCTTCGCCCACCACGGCCGTGTAGCGCCCGCGGTCCACCGTGATGATCCGGCCGGTCACGGCGTCGTCATGGCTGGGCCGGTCCTTGGTCCGGGGACGGGTACCTTTCTTGTTGGGACGGACCCGGATATCGGATTCGTCCCATGTGCCGGTGCTACGCCCCACTGGCCTGTTCCGTCTGCCGGGCCGGCTGTGGTGTCAGCATGGCTTCCCACAGCTGCGGGAAGTCCGGCATCGTCTTGGACGTGGTGCCGATGTCTTCAACTTCGACGCCGGGAACGGCGAGGCCGAGGATGGCCCCGGCGGTGGCCATCCGGTGGTCGGCGTAGCTGTGCACGATGCCGCCGTGGAGCTTCGCTGGCCTGATTATCAGGCCGTCGGCGGTTTCCTCCGCGTCCCCGCCCAGCCGGTTGATTTCCGTGACGAGCGCGGCAAGCCGGTCGGTCTCATGGCCGCGGAGGTGCGCGATTCCGGTCAGCCGTGACGGGGTTGTTGCCAACGCGCACAGGGCTGCCACGGTCGGTGCCAGTTCGCTGGTGTCGGCGAAGTCCGCGCCCTTGATTTCCGGTCCGCCCGTGACGGTGAGTGTCCCGTCGGCCAGCGTGACGGTGGCGCCCATGGCAGCCAGGATGCTGCGCCAAAGGTCACCGACCTGTGTGGTGGGCGCAGGCCAGTTGGGAATGCGGACGGTACCGCCGGTTGCCAGGGCTGCTGCGAGGAAGGGGCCCGCGTTGGACAGGTCCTGTTCGATGCGCCGGTCGAAGGCCCGGATCGAGCCCGGTGCCACAAGCCAATGGTTGGGGACGGAATCGTCCACTGAGACGCCGACTTCGCGCAGCACGGCCACTGTCATGTTGATGTGGTCAAGGCTGGGGACCGGCTTGCCCACGTGCTCCAGGTGCAGGCCCTCGGTGAAACGCGCACCCACAAGGAGCAGGGCCGACACAAACTGCGATGAGGCGCTTGCATCAATGACCAGGTGCCCGCCGCGTACTTCGCCGGTGCCGGCCACCGCGAAGGGGAGCGACGACGGCCGGGTACCGTCAGCGGCCCGGACATCGACGCCGAGGGCGGCCAGCGCCTCAATGATGGTGCCCATCGGCCGCTTGCGGGCGTGCGGATCGCCGTCGAAGACTGTGGCGCCGCTGCGAAGCGCGGCCACCGGGGGGACGAAGCGCATCACGGTACCCGCGAGTCCGCAGTCGATGGCGGCGTCCGCCGCCGCGGCGTCCGGTGCGAGGGGGGTTATTTCAAGGTCGGGCCCGAATGAGCCGTCCCCGGGGACTTCCCGGATTCCGGCCCCCAGTTGGCGGAGTGCCTGGATCATCAAGGCCGAATCGCGCGAGTGCAGGGGTGCCCGGAGGCGGGACGGCCCGTCGGCCAGGGCAGCAAGGACCAGGTACCTGTTGGTGAGGGACTTGGAGCCGGGGACGGTGACCGTGGCGTCGACCGGCGCTTCTGCGAACGGTGCGGGCCAGGTGTTGTCCGCAACCGGGGCGGACGGTACTGGGGCGGGGGCGGTGCCTGTCATTCGTACTTATGCTTTCACGGCGTGGTCCACGGCCTTGCGGACTGCTTTATCGGCCTTTTTGAGATTCTTGCTGGTGGTCTTCCGGGCGTCTGCAGCCAGGTGGCTGGCACCCTTGCGGGCGTCGGCTGCCAGGTGCTCGGCCCGCCATGCCAGGCTCGGCTTGCCCGCGGTATCCACGGACGCAAGCAGCACGCCGCCGGTGAGCGTGACGTTCTTCAGGAGCTGGGTCCGCCGCGCGTCCCGGCCCTCCTTGGTGGTGATGTCGGCGCTGCGCCACTCGACGAAGGCGTTCAGCGCAGAAATGACGGCCAGTACGGAGGCTGCCAGCCGGGCCGACTTGCCCATGGCGAACAGCACGCCCGCGCCCACCTGGGTGCCTCCGATGACGCGTGCCAGTACCTTTTCGTTCGTGGCGAACGGGAGGGAGTCCGCAGCCCGGCGCAGCAGGGGCGAGAGCTGCGTCGCAGTGTCATCCGCGTTCTTTAGCTTGTCCAGGCCGGCAAGAACGAAACTTGAGGCCAGCATGGGCCGGGCGAGAATACGGACTAACGACATGAATTTCCTCCTGGGTGGACGAGCCGCGGAACATCTGCGGGGGAACCGGTTCTAGTCTTGCACTTTTGCGGAATATTTGCCCGCCGGCCGTGGTTGTGAAAGGCAGGTCCCGATGAGTCACGGGCTGTGCTTGGCCACGGCCTAAGGCGCTTGCGGACGCCCGGAGGCCGGGCGCTGAAAGCGTTCGCACGGGCGCCCCACGACGGGCGCCAACAATAAGGACATAGAGCGGAGTTGGAGCGTTGACATTGGTTAGGGACAGCGTGGAACTCCTTTCGCCACTGGAGTTCTCCGGACGCGGCGATGAGGCCGGCGGGCAACCGCCGGTGGGCTTGGGGCGCGTCACAGTAGACTTGAAGGCAATGAGCACCATTGATCCGGCCGTTGCGGCCATATACGAGGCTGCCGGTAACGACGCCAAGACCAACAGCGGGCGCCCGGCGGATGCCGGGGCCACTGCGGAAGCTGCAGCCAGCCCGGACGGCTTGGCCAGCACGGGCGGCGCGGCAAGCCCGAACGGCGGGCGGGCTGCGGAAGCGGAGGTCGACGTCGTGTCTGAGACCTCCGAGGAACGCAGGCTGCGGTTTGAACGCGATGCCATGCAGTATGTCGACCAGCTCTATTCGGCCGCCATGAGGATGGCACGCAATCCCGCCGATGCCGAGGACCTGGTGCAGGAGGCATACACCAAGGCTTTCTCGGCGTTCCATCAGTACAAGCCGGGAACCAACCTCAAGGCGTGGCTCTACCGGATCCTCACAAACACGTACATCAACCTCTACCGCAAGAGGCAGCGTGAGCCGCTGCAGTCGAACTCCGACACCATTGAGGACTGGCAGCTGGCGCGGGCGGAATCGCACACTTCGTCCGGCCTGCGTTCGGCCGAAGCGGAAGCGCTGGACCACCTCCCGGATTCCGATGTGAAGCGGGCGCTGCAGGCGATTCCGGAGGAATTCCGCCTCGCGGTGTACTTTGCCGACGTGGAAGGGTTCGCGTACAAGGAAATTTCAGACATCATGAACACCCCCATCGGCACTGTGATGTCCCGGCTTCACCGCGGCCGCAAGATGCTGCGCGACATGCTTGCGGACTACGCCGCAGAGCGGGGTTTCAAAGCCGCAACCGATTCCGGTGCCGCGGCCGAAAGCACAACACAGGAGAACAGGAAATGAGCGACTGCCAGGGACTGGGCGATTGCGACGACGCCCGGATGCAACGTATTTACGAATACCTGGACGGTGCGTTGACACACAGCGACATCGCCGAGATCAAGGACCACCTGGACGGTTGCCCGGAGTGCCTTGAAGAGTACGATCTCGAGTGCGTCATCCGCAAGGTGGTCAAACGCTCCTGTACGGAAGCAGCCCCGGAGAACCTGAAGAACGCCATCCTGGACCGGATCCACTCGATCCGTCCTGTCGAAGCTTAGCTTCGCCGGGAGCCCGGCGGGTGCCGGGCGGGAGGGCAGCTGCTCCCCGAATTCACGGCATTCACGGCGAAGGGCCCCGGAAACCATGTGGTTTCCGGGGCCCTTCGCTTTAATGCTCATGTTCCAAACCGTAGCTTAGGTGTTGGGGCGCTTCCCGTGGTTCGCGCCGCCACGCTTACGGTCACGACGTTTACGTGCACGCTTGCTCATAGCTGGCCTCCTTAATCTTGGTACTCAAAAGAGCTGCCCTCAAGTCTCCCACATCACGCGACGGCCCGCGAACCGGGCCCCGCTCAATGACTGCCGGCGTTCAGGGAGTTGCGGATGGATATTTCGGCCTGGTCCAGGACCGTCCGGATCGTCTCTAGCGTGACGCCGCTGATGGGTGCGGCGCTGGCCTTTACCCGGAGCTCCACACGGAGGTTGTCCCTGAAGGCCTGCACCAGCATTTCCGCCTCTTTGAGCGTGCGGTCGCCTTCGGGAGTGTGCCGCGTACCGCGGTCAGTGAACCCTGCGGAACGGGCAGACGTGCGCGCGGCTTCGGCAGTGGCGGCAAGGTCGGCCCGGAGCCCGCGCATGTTGACGCGGATATCCTCCCGCAGGTTGTCGGCCAGCCGGCGAACGGAGGCGGAAATGTCATTCTCCACGCCGGCCAGTTCGTCCCTGCGCCGGTTGAGCTCCACCAGGCCGGCAGGGGTGATGCGGTAGTTGGTGCGGCGCCCCTCGGCTTCCGTGGCCACGAGCCCTTCTTCCTCCAGCTTGCCGAGGCGCGGATAGATCGTCCCGGCGCTGGGGGAGTAAGTCCCCCCAAAACGCTCGCTGAGCGCTTTGATCAGTTCGTAGCCGTGTTTGGGGCCCGACTCCAGCAGGGAAAGCAGGTAAAGGCGAAGCGCGCCGTGGGCGAAGACCGGAGGCATCTAGGCGTCCGTTTCGGTGTCCGCGGGCGACAGGCTGTGGATGATGGACGTCTTTCCGGAGACGGAGTTGGTTCGAACAATCATCAGCTGCGCGTCCGGGCCGGCGATCGTCTGGACCTTGCCGCCCGGATGGACGTACTTCTGGTCGTCGATGACCACGGTGCCGCCGGCGGATTTGGCCACGACGTCCACGCCGACGTCCTGGGGCAGCCGGAGGGTCAGGTCGCCCGATACCGAATTGGCTCCGAAGTCGTGGGTGAACCCGTGAAGGTCGAAGCTCATGTCGCCGCTGACGGTGTTGGCGCGGATGTTGCTGAACCGGCCGGACGCGGTAACTTCACCGGAAACGCTCTTGGCGGTAAGGACGCCGTCGTGGTTCCGGGCGATGACTTCACCGCTGACCGTGTTGACATGGAGTTCGCCGCGGGTGCCGTCCGCCATGACGGATCCGGAGACTGTGTTGAGCTTGGTGTGGCCGCTGATGCCGGAGACGAGGCCGTCCCCGCTGACGGTGCCGGCCTCCACTTCCACGCCGGCAGGCAACGCAATGCTGATGACCACGGAGTTGGTGCTGCTGTTGTTGACTGTGTCCATCAGGTTCTTGAACCAGCCCTGGGCGCCCTGTAGCTGATGGCGGACCTCAAGCCGGCCGTTGACCAGGGTGACCGTCAGCGGATCCCCGTGAATTTCGGACACCTCGATCCGCGTGACATCCTCGGCGTGGGTGACCACATCGAACCGTCCCCGGATGATTCCGAGTTTGAGTGACCTGACGCCGTCGACGTCGATCGTTTGCGGACCGGTGACGGTCCAGGTGTTCTCGTCCACTGCGCCTCCAAGTTGCGATATATCGTGACTATGATCCGACGTTATATCGCGTCTTGCCCAAAAGCAATACGTCGTGCCCAAAAGCAATGCACGGCGGCCGCTAGCGGTAGATCTTTCCGATGAGCGTCCGGGCAATCGTGGTGGCCGGATCCCGGCCATCCGGCGTCGGGGCCAGATTCGTCCAGACGACTAGGGTGACCTGGGCAGCGGGGTCATGGCCGGCGAAGCTGTTGAAGCCGGGCAGTTCACCGGTGTGCCCGAAGAGCTTCCCGAATTTTGCGATCCCCAGCCCGTAGAGCGCGCCCCCGGGGTCGTCGGCCTTGACGGGCTGTGGACTGTCCAGGCGCTGCTTCTGCAGGGCGGGGTTCAGGACCTTTCCGCCGCCGAGTGCCTCCGCCCACGTTGCCAGGTCTTCCGCGGTCGAGATTCCGGACCCGGCGGCCCAGGCCCACGAGGGGTTCATGGCTGTCTGGTCGGTGGGCTGGAGCGTCCCGTCGGCGGCGGACTTTTGCATGTCCTCGGGGAGGGCCGGGTGGTCGAGGGTCAGCACGTTGTTCCCGTACATGTACCCCTGCGGGTGCGGTTCCGGAATGGCGTTGGATGCCTGCTCCGGAAAGACGGATCCGGTCAGTCCGAGCGGGGTGAACAGCCTGTCGCGGAACGCTGCGGTGAGCGGTTTGCCGTCCAGGGCTTCCGCGATCAGGCCGAGCAGCACCGTGTTGGTGTTGGAATAGTGGAAGCCCTCGCCGGGAGCGAAATAGGGCGGGTGGCGGAAGGCGGCGGCGAGCAGTTCTTCGGGAGTCCACGCCTTACCGGGATCGGCATCGAGGACCTGGTTCACGTCCAGCGCCTCGGTGTAGTTGTAGAGGCCGCTGCGCATCGTCAGCAACTGTTCGATGGTGATGTTGGCGCCGTTGGGCACGTCCGGACGGTAGTCCGCCACCGCGTCTTGGAGCTTGATCTTCCCTTCCTGGACCAGCTGCAGGATCACAGTGGTGGTCCAGGTCTTTGTGATGGAGCCGATCCGGACGTGGTCCGCGGGGGTCACGGGGTCGGTTCCGCCGAAGGTTCTCACTCCGTACGTGTAGGTGAGGTTCCCGCCGGGGGTCCGCAGCAACATCACCGCGCCGGGGACGCGCAGTTCCTGGGCGGCATCCCTAAAGGTCTGTTCCAGCGCCGCCTGGTCGAACTCCTGCAGCGCAGCGTCGGACGAGGCGGCGGGGGAGGAGGCTGCGGGGGACGAAGCTGCCGGGGAGGAGACTGCGGACGAGGGGGAGGAAGCAGACGGGGCAGGCGCCGGGCCCGCACTGCAACCTGCCACGGCAAGCATCAGCGCTGCGGCCAGCGCTGCCGGGGCGGGGGAGCCCGTGGGGATTCCGGGAACGTTCATGGACCCACAACCTTATGTCGACGGCGTTATGGGCCCCATTGGGTCACGTTCGGGCGTGAGGTGTCAAGCACCTCCGGATCTACTCCGGGGCGGCGATACCCAGCCACTGGAACCAGCCGCGGTGCAGCACCAGCCAGGCCATCAGCCCGTAGCCGGCCTGTCCCGGCGTTCCGCCGTTGGCTGCCAGATCCTGCCGCCACTGCTCATGGTTGAGCAACGGGGAGAAGGTGTCCACATACAAGTGCTTGCGCCGCGTGGTGACGTCGGCGAAGGCCGTGTTCAGTTCGCCCAGCCGGCGGTTCTGCGAGGGGTCCAGGGACGGCGGCGGACCCACCACAAAGACCTCGATCTTGTTCTGGGACGCGGAGTCCAGGATATTGGCAAGGTTCAGGCGGCTGCGGGCCGTGGAGAGGCCAAACTCGACGTCGCGTCCGCTCAGGCCGATCACAAGCCGGTTTTCGTGGTTGTTGCCGAAGCGGCGGCCCGCCTCATCGAGCCAGCGCGCGGCCAGGCCCTCGGTGCCTTCCTGCGGACAGGGGAGGGGGTAGCACTCAACGGTGATGCCGTCCTGCGGAGTGCGGGCCAGCACACGGCCCAGCCAGCCGAGCGCGCGGGGATCGCCCAGGCCGGCCAACAGTTCATCTCCAACAGCCGCAATCCGCAGCTTCCTGTCTTCCACGACTACCTCTTTACCTCAATATGCAATTGGTTCAGCGTTCCATGGAAAGGGGCTGCCAGCCAACTCCGCGACCGGCGTCGGGCGACACGTGCGTCGGGCAGCGCCACCCCTTCCATTAAGCAGCGCTGCCCGGCCGGAGACGAAAATGTCGAGTTCCGGCCGGGCAGCGTCCAGGCTACTTCCGGGCAAACGCCTGCTTGAGGAGGGTGTCCTGCTCCGCAGCGTGCCGCTTCATGGAGCCGGCAGCCGTGGAGGCCGAAGCCGGACGCGAGACCAGGCGCACCCGGCGGTCCAGGGCGTCGGGCAGGTTCAGGCCCATGAACGGCCACGGGCCCTGGTTGGCCGGTTCGTCCTGTGCCCACACCACGTCGGCGTTGGGGTACTTGGCGAGCTCGGCGGCGATTTCAGCGGCGGGCAGCGGGTAAAGCTGCTCGACGCGGACGATCGCCGTCGTCTTGTCGCCGGTCTTCTGCCGCGTGGACAGCAGATCGTAGTACAGGCGGCCGGACACCAGCAGCACACGCTCGACGGCGTCCGCCTGCAGCTGTTCGTGCTCTCCGATGACGGGCTTGAAGGTGCCGGTGGTGAAGTCCTCCACGGAAGACGCTGCGGCCTTCAGGCGGAGCAGCTGCTTCGGCGTGAAGATGATGAGCGGCTTCCGCGGCCGGCTGTATGCCTGGCGGCGCAGCAGGTGGAAGTGGGAGGCCGACGTCGTGGGGTTGGCCACGATCATGTTTTCTTCGGCGCACATCTGCAGGAACCGCTCGATCCGGGCGGATGAGTGGTCCGGGCCCTGGCCTTCATAGCCGTGGGGCAGCATCAGCACCAGCGAGGAGCGCTGGCCCCATTTCTGCTCGGCCGAAGAGATGAACTCGTCGATGATGGTCTGCGCGCCGTTGACGAAGTCACCGAACTGCGCTTCCCACAGCACCAGGGCGTCAGGGCGTTCGACGGAGTAGCCGTATTCGAAGCCCATGGCAGCGTATTCGGACAGCAGGGAGTCGTAGATCCACAGCTTGGCCTGGTCATCGGAGAGGTTGCCCAGGGGCAGCCACTCATTGCCGTTGGCACGGTCGTGGAACACGGCGTGGCGCTGCACGAAGGTGCCGCGGCGGGAGTCCTGGCCGGCGAGCCGGACCGGAACGCCTTCCATGATGAGGGAGCCGAAGGCCGCGATCTCGCCAAAGCCCCAGTCGATGCCGCCTTCGCGGGACATCTGTTCACGCTTCTCAAGCAGCTGCTTGAGCTTGGCGTGGACCGTGAAGCCCTCGGGAATCTCGATGTGGGCCTTGCCGATGCGCGCCAGGGTCTCCGGGGAGATCGCGGTGGACGCCGGCGCGTTGATGCCGGAGTCGGACTGCTGGGCGCTGGGCCGTTCGATATCGGACACGGCGGCGGAATCCGCGGTGATGATCGGGATCGGGGAGGTCTGCGCGGCGTGGGTCTCCGCGAAGACGCGTTCCAGGCGTTCCTGGTAGTCGCGGAGCAGCTGCTCGGCTTCTTCCTCGGTGATGTCGCCGCGGCCGATCAGCGATTCGGTGTACAGCTTGCGTACGGAGCGCTTGGCTTCGATCAGGTTGTACATCAGCGGCTGGGTCATCGAGGGGTCGTCGCCCTCGTTGTGCCCGCGGCGCCGGTAGCAGACCATGTCGATGACAACGTCCTTATGGAAGCGCTGGCGGAACTCGTAGGCAAGCTGGCCGATGCGGACCACGGCCTCCGGGTCATCGCCGTTCACGTGGAACACCGGAGCCTGGATCATCTTGGCGACGTCTGTGGAGTAGGTGGAGGAACGCGACGACGAGGGTGCCGTGGTGAAGCCCACCTGGTTGTTGACCACCACATGGATGGTTCCGCCGGTGCGGTAGCCGCGCAGCTGGGAGAGGTTGAGCGTTTCCGCCACCACACCCTGGCCTGCGAAGGCGGCGTCGCCGTGCACCATGATGGGGAGCACGGGGAAGGCCTCGCCCTGGTCCAGGCGGTCCTGCTTGGCACGGACGATGCCTTCGAGGACGGAGTCCACTGCCTCGAGGTGCGAGGGGTTGGCGGCGAGGTAGACCTTCGTCTCCTTGCCGTTGTCCGAGGTGAACGTGCCCTCGGTGCCGAGGTGGTACTTGACGTCGCCGGAGCCCTGCACGGAGCGCGGGTCCTGGGTGCCTTCGAATTCGCGGAAGACCTGGGCGTAGGTCTTGCCGGCGATGTTGGTGAGCACGTTCAAGCGGCCGCGGTGGGCCATGCCGATTGCCACTTCGTCGAGATCGTCGTCGGCCGCATCGGAGATGATGGCGTCCAGCAGCGGGATCAGCGATTCGCCGCCCTCCAGCGAGAACCGCTTCTGGCCCACGAACTTGGTCTGCAGGAAGGTTTCGAAGGCTTCCGCGGCGTTGAGCTTGGAAACGATGCGCAGCTGCTCTTCGCGGCTGGGCTTGGAGTACGGGTGCTCCAGCTGGTCCTGGAACCACTTGCGCTCGGCCGGGTCCTGGATGTGCATGTATTCGATGCCGGTGGTGCGGCAGTAGGCGTCACGGAGCACACCGAGGATGTCGCGGAACGCCAGCATGGGCTTGCCGCCGAAGCCGCCGGTGGGCCACTCGCGGTCGAGGTCCCACAGGGTCAGGCCGTAGGTGAGGACGTCCAGGTCCGGGTGCTTCCGCTGGACGTATTCCAGCGGATCGGTGTCCGCCATGAGGTGGCCGCGGACGCGGTAGGAGTGGATCAGCTGCTGGATCCGGGCGACCTTGTTGATTTCGTCGGCCGGGTCCACCTGCAGGTCCGGGCTCCAGCGCACGGGCTCGTACGGGATGCGCAGGGACTCGAAGATCTCGTCGTAGAAGTTCTGTGCACCGAGCAGGAGCTGGTGCACGAGCTTGAGGAACTCGCCGCTGCCGGCACCCTGGATGACGCGGTGGTCATAGGTGGAGGTCAGCGTGAGGACCTTGCTGATGGCGTTATGCGCGATGATCTTCTCGCTGGCGCCCTGGAACTCGGCCGGGTAATCCAGTGCGCCGACGCCGATGATGGCAGCCTGGCCCTTGGAGAGGCGGGGCACGGAGTGGACGGTGCCGATGCCGCCCGGGTTGGTGAGGGAAACCGTGGTGCCGGAGTGGTCATCGGCGGTCAGCTTGCCGTTGCGGGCACGCTTGATCAGGTCTTCGTAGGTGTGCCAGAACTCGGAGAAGTTGAGGGTCTCCGCCTTCTTGATGTTCGGCACCATGAGCAGGCGCGTGCCGTCCGGCTTGGGCATGTCGATGGCGATGCCGAAGTTCACGTGTGCCGGCTGGACCGCGACGGGCTTGCCGTCCACTTCGTCGTAGTAGACGTTCATGGACGGGAACTGGGACAGTGCGCGGATGACGGCATAGCCGATCAGGTGCGTGAAGGAGACCTTGCCGCCGCGGGCCCGGGCCAGGTTGGAGTTGATGACCACGCGGTTGTCGATCAGCAGCTTCGCGGGAATGGCGCGGACGCTGGTTGCGGTGGGAACTTCCAGGCTGGTGACCATGTTGGAAGCGATCGCCTTGGCCGGTCCGCGGAGAACGGAGACAACGTCCTCTTCGGGAGCCGTGGGAGCCTTGACGTTCTTCGGCAGCTGGGCGGGGATGGGCGGAGTGCCTGCGGTTTCGGGCTTCTTTGCGCCGTCACGGGCAACAGTGGCGGGTGCTTTCTTCGCCGGGGCTGCGGGAGCCTGGGCGGAAGCGGCCGGGGCGGCAGCGGCCGGTTTGGCGGCTGCCGGCGACGGTGCCGGTGCGGCCGGAGCGGGAGCTACAACGGGAAGTTCGCGGGTTGAGGGATCTGCGGGCGCCGGTGCACCGGAGGTCCCGTTGGAAGACGAGCTGTCACCGGCGTCGAAGGATTCGAACAGGGGCCACCACTTGGCATCTACCGTGTTCTTGTCCTGCTGGTAACGCTCGTACAGTTCGTCAACGAGCCACTCGTTTCCGCCAAATTCCTCTGGTAGACGGTGGCTAGGCTGCTCTGGCACTTGAAATACGCCTCTTCCATGAGTTTGATTTCCCTCTGGTCGCCTTCGGTGCCTCAGCACAACAATCGAACCAGTCTCTGCGTCCTGTGAACCCAGACCTTTGCCAGTCTAGTGACGATCCTTGGTTAACTGCCAATAAGGGTGACCCAAATCATGTAGCGGCGAAACTATTGCGCGAATAAGCTCCTAGACTCGCACTGAGTATCCCTTTCGACGAGGAGTTGCCGTGCGTTTTTTGAGTGAACCGACCACCGACCTGACGTACTCGGACGCCTTCCTGGTGCCCTCGCGTTCGGACGTCACGTCGCGGCTGGATGTGGACCTTGCGGCCGATGACGGCACCGGGTCCTCCATCCCGCTGGTGGTGGCCAACATGACGGCCGTGACGGGAAAGCGCATGGCCGAGACCATGGCCCGGCGCGGCGGGCTGGCCGTCCTGCCGCAGGACGTTCCGCTTGATGTGCTCCGCGACGTCACGGCCTGGATCAAGTCGCGGCATACCGTTTTTGAAACTCCGGTCAGCCTGCTGGCCTCGGAGACGGTCATCGACGCCCTCCACCTGATGGGCAAACGGCCGCACGGTGCAGTGGTGGTAGTGGACGACGCCGGCAGGGTTGCCGGTGTGGTCCGCGCTGCGGACTGCGAGGGGCAGGACCGTTTTGCCTCCCTCGCGTCGGTCATGCGGCAGGCGCTGGTGCTGGACGCCGGCGCGCTCGGCCCGGGGAGCCAGTCCGCGGGCGGGACGGGCGCGGGGATCCTTGACGCTTCCCTGCGGAAGGCCTTCGACGCCATGGACGCCGCAGGCACGGACTTCGCCCCGGTCCACCAGGACGGCTCCCTCGCCGGAGTCCTCACCCGCAAGGGTGCGCTTCGTTCCACTATCTACCGGCCACTCCTGGACGCGGCGGGAAAGCTGAAGGTGGCTGCCGCCGTCGGAATTAACGGTGACGTGGCGGGCCGGGCGGCGGAACTGCTGGCCGCCGGCGTGGACGTCCTCGTCATCGACACCGCCCACGGCCACCAGCAGAAGATGTTCGACGCGCTGGCGGCTGTCCGCGGACTGGACCCGGCCGTACCCATCGTGGCGGGCAATGTCGTGACAGCGGATGCAACCCGGGAACTGATCGGCGCCGGCGCGAACATCGTCAAGGTCGGCGTCGGTCCGGGGGCCATGTGCACCACGCGCATGATGACGGCCGTGGGCCGTCCCCAGCTCTCCGCCGTGCTGGAGTGCGCCGCGGCGGCACGCGCCGCCGGCGGGCGGATCTGGGCCGACGGCGGCGTGCGGTATCCGCGGGACGTTGCCCTGGCGCTGGCGGCCGGAGCAAGCCAGGTCATGATCGGTTCGTGGTTCGCGGGAACCCACGAAAGCCCGGGGGATCTGCAGTCGGACGCAAACGGCCGCCAATATAAGGAGAGCTTCGGCATGGCCTCGGCCAGGGCGGTGCAGAACCGGAACCAGCGCGAGGGCGCTTTTGAAAAGGACCGGAAGGCGCTTTTCGAAGAGGGCATCTCCACGTCACGCATGTACGTGGACCCCGCCCGGCCCGGCGTAGAAGACCTGGTGGACATGATCACCGCAGGGCTCCGCAGTTCCATGAGCTATGCCGGCGCAGCGGACCTCGCCGGATTCCGCGAGCGTGCCGTGGCAGGAATCCAGTCCGCTGCCGGCTACGAGGAGGGCCGGCCTGTTCCGCAAAGCTGGTGAGGGGTGCTCCTGTAGACTGACATTCTTATGGACAGTAAATCTAGGTGCCGGCCTGGGGGCTGTCAGCGGAGCATGAATACCAGCTCCCCGCAGTCCACCCACAGAGCCGGCAAACCCCGTTCACGCGCCCATCATTCTGCAGCAGTCCACGCCGCAGCCTTCCAGGAAACAGGGTCGGCAACGGCCGACCATCCTCCGCCGGGCGGTTTCCCCGGCAGCACCTCCCTTTCTCCAGCCGCTCCGTGGCCGGCCTCCTCGCCGGAGGCAAACCGCTGATGGAATGGCTACTCCTTATTGCAGGCATCCTGCTCATCCTTGGCACGGGTTTCTTCGTCGCCGTCGAGTTTTCCCTCGTCGCCCTGGACCAGGCGACGGTCCAGCGCGCCGTCGACAGCGGCGACGCAGCGGCCGTGCCGCTGCTCAAATGCCTCAAATCACTGTCCACCCAACTATCCAGCTGCCAGCTCGGGATCACCATGACCACCCTGCTGACCGGCTACGTCATGGAACCGTCCGTCGGAAAGCTGCTGGAAGGTCCGCTGGCCGCGGCGGGTGTTCCGGAAGCCGCGGCTGCTTCCGTTTCGTTGGTGATGGCCATGACCATCGCCACCCTGGGGTCCATGCTGATCGGCGAGCTGGTGCCCAAGAACATGGCCATTGCACTGTCCCTGCCGATCGGCAAGGCCGTCGCCCGTCCGCAGCTGGTCTTTACCGCCGTCTTCAAGCCTGCCATCATCGTGCTGAACGGCTTCTCCAACAGAGTGCTGAACGTCTTCGGACTCGAAGCCAAGGAGGAGATCTCCGGCGCCCGAACCCCGGCCGAACTGGCATCCCTGGTGCGGCGCTCCGCTGCCATGGGAACACTTGACCCGGGAACGGCCAACTTCATCGCCCGGACGCTGAAATTCTCCGGCCGGACTGCGGCCGACGTGATGACCCCCAGGATCCGGGTTGAGACCATTGCCGCCGGGCAGCCGGTTTCGGACATTGTGGACGCCGCACGGCGGACCGGGTATTCACGCTTCCCGGTCATTGGTGAGTCCGCCGACGACATCCGCGGCCTGGTCCACGTCAAGAAGGCAATCGCCGTCCCTTCAGACCGGCGCGCCAACCTTGAGGCAGGCGCCATCATGACGGACGTCCTGAGGGTTCCCGAAACCATCCACCTGGATGCCCTGCTGGCGGAACTCCGCGAGGGAAACATGCAGCTGGCCGTCGTGCTTGACGAATACGGCGGCACGGCCGGCATCGCCACCCTCGAGGACCTCGTGGAGGAAATCGTCGGGGAGGTCGCGGATGAACACGACAAGGTACGTCCCGGCCTGCTGCAGAGTGCATCGGGGGACTGGTACTTCCCCGGGCTCCTGCGCCCGGATGAACTCTCGGAACAGATTCCCGGGCTGACGGTGCCTGACGAATCTGCCTACGAAACAGTGGGCGGCTACGTCATGAGCCAGCTCGGCCGGATCGCCGCAGTGGGGGACAAAGTGGACGTCGGCGGGGGCACGTTGAGTGTGACCCGGATGGACGGACGCCGGATCGACCGGATCTGCTTCAAGCCTTCCCCGGTCCGCGGCGAAGAGCACGCGGCCGGCCAGGGAGGCACGGCATGAGCGACTGGGCAGGAATTCTCTGGCTGGTGGTCCTGCTGTTCGGCAACGCTTTCTTTGTGGCGGCCGAGTTCGCGGTCATGTCCGCCCGGCGGAGCCAGATCGAGCCGCTGGCGGAGGCCGGCTCCTTGCGGGCGCAGACGACGCTGCGGGCCATGGAAAACGTGTCCCTCATGCTCGCGTGTGCCCAGCTGGGCATCACGGTCTGCTCCCTGCTGATCCTGCAGGTGGCAGAACCGGCCATCCACCATCTGATGGCGGTTCCCCTTGAAGCCGTCGGCATGCCGATGGAGCTGGCGGACATCGTGGCGTTCACCGTGGCCCTGCTGGTGGTGACCTTCCTCCATGTGACGTTCGGCGAGATGGTGCCCAAGAACATCTCGGTGTCCGTTGCGGACAAGGCAGCCCTGCTGCTGGCGCCGCCGCTGATGTTCATTGCGCGGCTGGTGAACCCGGTGATTGCGGCCCTCAACTGGTCCGCCAACCACATCCTGCGCCTGATGCGGATTGAGCCCAAGGACGAGGTCAACTCCTCGTTCACGCTGGAGGAGGTCCAGTCGATCGTGCAGGAATCCACCCGGCACGGGCTGGTGGACGACGACGCCGGCCTGATCACCGGTGCGCTTGAATTCTCCGAGCACACGGCGTCGGACATCATGGTCCCGCTCGACAAGCTGGTCATGATGAAGTCGCCCACCACGCCGGTGGAGTTCGAAAAGGCCGTCAGCCGCACCGGATTCTCCCGGTTCCCGATGATGGACGAGGACGGCATGCTTTCGGGCTACCTTCACATCAAGGATGTGCTGTCCATTCCGGAGGCGGGATACGAACACCCGATTGCCGAGAGCCGGATCAGGTCCCTGGCGAACCTGGCCATGGATGACGAGATTGAAAAGGCCATGTCCGTGATGCAGCGCACCGGATCACACCTGGCGCGGGTCATCGGACCGGACGGCAACACCCAGGGCGTGCTGTTCCTTGAAGACGTGATCGAGCAGCTCGTGGGCGAGATCCGTGATGCCACCCAGGCGAAGGGCATCCGCCGGCTCGGCCAGCCGGACGGAGAGTAGCCCCGCGCCGGATGCTGTAGCCCTAAATAGGAATCATTCCTATTTAGGGCTACACTCGTCTTGTTGCTAATGCTCCTGATTCTCATGTGGCAAGTTTTCCGATAACCAGATCCGAGGTCCTTCCGTGCGCCGTTCCGCAGCCCTTTCCGCCACCGCCCTTGCCGGCCTGAGCCTGCTGCTTTCAGCCTGCAGTACGACGTCGGCCGGCCCGCAGGCGGATCCCGGCACCGTCGAGGTGGTCACCTCGACGAACGTGTACGGCGACATCGTCAAGGAAATCGGCGGCGACAAAGTGAACGTCAAGGCACTGATCACCAAGGCGAGCCAGGACCCGCATTCCTACGAAGCCACCACCCAGGACAAGCTGGCGGTTTCGAAGGCCCGCCTGGTGGTGGAAAACGGCGGCGGCTACGACGACTTCATGCACAAGCTGGCCGACGACAGCAACCTGGGCCACGAGAACATCATCAGCGCCGTCGAGGTTTCCGGGCTGGCCCCTGAAGAGGAGCCCTCGGCAGCGTCCACGGCCGAGGCCGACGATCACGGACACTCCCACGACGGAGCATTCAACGAACACGTCTGGTACAGCCTGGATGCCATGACAAAGCTGGCCGACGCCGTCGAAGCCAAACTCGCAGCGCTGGAGCCGGCGTCCGCCCCGACCTTCCAGGCCAACGCCGACTCGTTCAAAAAAGAGATCGCCGGGCTGAATGCCCAGGCTGCCGGACTTGCCACGACGGCGGCCAAGGCGCCCGTCGCCGTTACTGAACCGGTACCGCTCTACCTGCTCGAGGCTGCCGGCCTCGTGAACAAGACCCCTGCCGACTACACGGCCGCCATCGAGGAAGGCTCCGACGTGCCGCCCGCGGTCCTCAAGGAAGCCACGGAACTGGCCGGTTCGAAGGACATCAAGTTCCTGGCGTACAACACACAAACGGAAAGCCCGCAGACCCAGGCCCTCAAGAAAGCAGCCGAGGGTGCCGGCGTCCCGGTGCTGGACTTCAGCGAAACCCTTCCCGAGGGCAAGACCTACGTACAGTGGATGAGCAGCAACGTGGACAACATCAAGCAGGCCCTGGGCAAGTAGTCGCGGGGCGCATTCCGCCCCGGGAAGCCGTGTGCTGAACCATCCACGGACTGGCAGTCCTAAGATGGTGGGGGCGCTTCGCCCCGTATGAATCGAGGATAAAGAACGTTGAAACCGGTAGTGAGCCTCCGTGGAGCCACCCTGAAGTTCGGCAAACGGACACTGTGGGAGGACCTGGACCTCGATATCAATCCCGGCGAGTTCTTTGCCGTCCTCGGCCCGAACGGCAGCGGCAAAACCACGTTCCTGAAGGTCCTGCTGGGACTGCAGGAACTCCATTCCGGGACAGCGGCGCTGGGCGGCCGTCCGGTGGAACGCGGCAGCAACCTGATCGGCTACATTCCGCAGCAGAAATCCTTTGCCCCGGACACGCCCCTTCGCGCCCGGGACCTGGTGGGGCTGGGCGTTGACGGCCACCGCTGGGGACTGCGGCTCGGTGCAGCAAAGGCCAACCGCAGGATCGATGAACTCCTGGACCTGGTGGGCGCCGCCGAGTATGCCAACGTTCCGGTGGGCCAGCTCTCCGGCGGCGAACAGCAGCGGCTGAGGGTTGCCCAGTCGCTGGCCGCCGATCCGCAGATATTGCTCTGTGACGAGCCGTTGCTTTCCCTTGACCTTCAGCACCAGCAGGCCGTCAGCGCGCTCATCAACGAGCAGTGCCGCACGCAGGACAGCGCCGTGGTCTTCGTAACGCACGAGATCAATCCGATCATCGATTACGTGGACCGCGTCCTCTACCTTGCCGGCGGACGTTTCCGCGTGGGCAAGCCGGCAGAAGTGATGACTACCGAAGTGCTCTCCGGGCTTTACGGCAGCCGGGTCGAAGTCATCCGTGCCAACGGCCGGATGATCGTGGTGGGGCTCCCGGAGGGGGCCACGCACCACCACGAGGACGCGCATTCGGTGGCAGGAGAGGTGGGCTAAGTGGATTTGGACAGCATCCTGGGCTCCATCTTCAATTTCGATAACTACGGCGAGCTCCTGGCCCTGGTCCAGAACTCCATCTGGGCAGGAGCGCTGCTCGGACTGCTGGGCGGCCTGGTCGGAACCTTCGTGATGAAACGGGACCTCGCGTTCGCCGTCCACGGAATCTCCGAACTGTCGTTCGCCGGTGCCGCCTTCGCGCTGCTGATCGGAGCCGACATCGTCTTCGGATCCCTGATCGGTTCGGTGCTGGCGGCGCTGCTGCTGGGTGTGATGGGGGTCCGGGCCCGGGACAAGAACTCCATCATCGGCGTCATCATGCCCTTCGGCCTGGGCCTGGGCATCCTGTTTCTTTCCCTTTACGAGGGTCGGGCATCCAATAAGTTCGGCCTCCTGACGGGGCAGATCGTATCCGTGGATACAGTTCAGCTGCAGGTCCTGGCCACGGCCGCCCTCGTGGTGATGCTGGCGCTGGTGGCCATCTGGCGCCCGCTCACGTTTGCCAGCGTGGACCCGGAAGTGGCGGAAGCGCGGGGTGTGCCTGTCCGGACACTCGGCATCGGCTTCATGGTGCTGCTGGGCATCAGCGTGGCGTTGTCCATCCAGGTGGTGGGGGCGCTCCTGGTGCTCGCGTTGCTGATCACTCCGGCCGCCGCGGCGCTTCGCGTGACCTCCTCGCCCCGGCTGGTGGTGATGCTCAGCGTGGCCTTCGCGGTGACGGCTACTGTGGGCGGCATCCTGCTTGCCCTCGGCGGGCGGATCCCCATCAGCCCGTACGTGACCACCCTGTCATTCCTGATCTACGTGGTCTGCCGGATCATCGGCGGCGTCCGGGCCGGCCGCGGCCTCAACGGCCGGGTCCTTCCGGCCGGGGCTGAAGCCTCCTAGGCCGGCAGCTCCCGGGCCAGGCCGGCGGCGCCCCGGTGGCTGCTACGGTGCCCCTTAGCCCGCGGCGGATTTCCGGGCCGTGCAGTCCGGGCACAGGCCGAAGATCTCCACGGTGTGGGCTACCTCGGTGTAACCGTGTTCCGCGGCCGTCCGCGCAGCCCATGTTTCCACGGCGGGCGCCTCCACTTCCACGGCCTTGCCGCAGTTGCGGCAGAGCAGGTGATGGTGATGGCCGGTAACGGCGCACCGCCGGTAGACGGCCTCGCCCTCACCGTTGCGCAGGACGTCCACCAGCCCGTCGTCGGCGAGCGACTGCAGGATCCGGTAGGCAGTGGCCAGTGAAACGGAAGTGCCCTGGTTCTGCAGGATCCGGTAGAGCTCCTGGGTGCTGACGAAGTCGTCAAGCTCGTCCAGGGCGGCGCTCACGGCCACTCGCTGCTTGGTGACACGCTGCTCCCGGCCGCCGGCGGGTGCCGGTGCGGATAGCTTTGTGGCGTCGGCCTTGGCGCCGTGGGCCATGGAATAACTCGCTTCCCTCAGGGGTGGTGCAATGTCCAAGATTACCAGCCGGGACCTGTCGGACGGGTGCGCGGGCGGGTTCGTGGACACTGCCGCGCAGGCCGCCCTAGGCTGGCTCCATGAAGTTGACTAAATACACCCACGCCTGTGTCCGGCTCGAGAAGGACGGGCACGTGCTGGTGCTCGATCCCGGCACGTTCTCCGAAACCGGCGAGGCCCTCCACGCCGCCGGGGCGGTCCTGGTCACCCATGAACACGGCGACCATATTGACGTTCCTGCCGTGGTCTCAGCCCTGCGGGGCAACGACTCGCTCCTGGTCTTTGCCCCCGGGGGAGTAGCCGCCAAGTTGCGGGCCGAGGCGCCGTTTGCCGAGTCCCGGATCCGGGACGTCGAGCCCGGTTCAACGTTCACCGCGGCGGGATTCGACATTCAGACGTTCGGCGGACAGCACGCGCTGATCCACCCCCAGATCCCCGTGGTGGCCAACATCGGATACTTGATTGACTCCAACGTGTACCACCCGGGCGACTCGTTTGTGATTCCGGACGGCATCGGGGTCCGGACCCTCCTGGTCCCGGTCCACGCGCCCTGGAACAAAGTCGGCGAGGTGGTGGATTTCGTCATCGGAGTCCGGGCCGCCAAGGCGTTCCCCATCCACGACGCCCTGCTCAATGAGACCGGACTCGGCCTCATCGAAGGTCACGTGAAGCGCCTGGGAGCCAAGTACGGCACCGAGTACAGCCACCTTTCCAGCGGAGACTCGGTGGAGGTTTAGGCCCGCCAGGTTCCGGTTTCGAAGAATTCCCTGATGACGGCCTCGTGCGGCCTGGGATCCAGCCCGCGGGCCTGCAGCCACTCCTCGTTGTAATAGCTGCCGGCGTACCGGTCCCCGGCGTCGCACATCAGCGAGACCACGCTGCCGCGCCGGCCCTCCGCGACCATCCCGGCGATCAGCTGCCACACGCCCCAGAGGTTGGTCCCGGTGGACGGGCCCGCGTGCAGCCCGGCCAGCTCCCACAGGTGCCGCATGGCGGCCACTGACGCCGCATCCGGCACCTGGATCATGTGGTCGATGACGGCGGGAACAAAGCTGGGCTCCATGCGCGGCCGGCCGATGCCCTCGATCCGGGAAGGCATGCCGGTGCTGAAGCCGGCGACGCCGTCCCGCCAGCCCGGGTAGAAGGCTGAGTTCTCAGGGTCCACGACGGCGAGCTCCGTGCCGTGGCGGTGATACCGCAGGTAGCGGCCGATGGTGGCGCTGGTGCCGCCGGTGCCTGCGCCCACCACAATCCACCGGGGGACCGGGTGCTCTTCGAGGGCAAGCTGCTCGAAGATGGATTCGGCGATGTTGTTGTTCCCCCGCCAGTCCGTGGCCCGCTCGGCATAGGTGAACTGGTCCATGTAGTGGCCGCGTGTGGTCCGGGCGACTTCCTCGGCAGCGGAGTACACCTCCGAGGCGTGTTCCACCAGGAGGCAGGAGCCGCCGAACTGCTCGATCAGGGCAATCTTTTCGGGGCTGGTGGTGCGGGTCATGACGGCGACGAACGGCAGGCCGAGGAGCTGTGCGAAGTAGGCCTCGGAGACCGCCGTGCTGCCGCTGGAAGCCTCCACGATGGTGGTGCCTTCCCGGATCCAGCCGTTGACCAGGCCGAACAGGAACAGTGAGCGCGCCAGCCGGTGCTTCAGGCTCCCGGAGCGGTGCGTGGATTCGTCCTTCAGGTACAGCTGGACTCCCCAGTGCTCCGGCAACGGGACGGAGTAGAGGTGCGTGTCCGCTGATCTGTTGTTTTCGGCGTTGATCCTGCGGACGGCTTCATCCGCCCACGCCCGGTCCTGCTTGCCCGCACGGTTACCCACTGTGTTCACCGATTCAGCCTACCCGGGACCGGCGGCGTCCACGGCTACAGTGGGAACCGGCTACCCGCCCGCGTCTGCGGACCGGGCCGGACGGCCTGTCATCCGAACCAAAGGAGATTTGATGAACCCCCTGATGGACGTGTCCGCGCTGAACCACCGGATGACCTCCGGCAAGCGCACCGTTCTGCTGGATGTGCGCTGGGCGCTGGGCGACCCCCACGGCCGTGAGCATTACCTTGAGGCGCATATTCCCGGTGCCGTCTACGTGGACCTGCCCTCCAGGCTGGCCGGGCCGGCGGACCCCGCCCAGGGACGGCATCCCCTGCCGCCGCTGCAGCAGTTCCAGGAATCGGCCCGGTGCTGGGGTATCCGGGACAACGACGTCGTGGTGGCCTATGACGACACGGGTGCAACTGCCGCCGCGAGGCTGTGGTGGATGCTGCGCAACGCCGGGATGCCCAACGTTTTCCTGCTCGACGGCGGCCTGTCCGCTTGGCGCGCGGCCGGATACGCCGTGGAAGGCGGCCTCGAGCAGGCTTCGCTGGGCGACGTCACGCTCACCGACGGTGCGATGCCTGTCATCGATGCGCCCCAGGCCGCACAGTGGCCGGAACGGGGTGTCCTGCTGGACGCGCGGGCGGGCGAACGCTACCGCGGCGAAGTCGAGCCGGTGGATCCGCGGGCAGGGCACATTCCGGGCGCCGTGAGTGCCCCCACGGGGGCGAACATTGGAGCCGACGGACGGTTCCTGCCGCCGGAGGAGCTGCGCGAGCGTTTCACCGCCCTGGGCGTCCGGCCGGATGTGCCCACCGCCGTGTACTGCGGCTCGGGTGTCACGGCGGCACACGAAATCGCTGCCCTCGAAATCGCCGGGTTCCCCGCGGCACTGTTTCCGGGCTCGTTCTCGCAGTGGTCCAACGATCCCGCCAACGCGGTGGCCACGGGAGCGGCCCCGTAGGCCTGGCCGGATTGGAACGCCGGATTGGAACGCCGGCCGGGGGCGGGGGTAGCGTCGGAGCATGACTCCCGGACGCCCTGTACCGCCGCCCCTCGCCAAGCCGCTCCCCGGCACTCCGCCGCTCCGGGACGCCAGCCAGACCGCGCCGCCCGCACTCCCGCGGCTGGCCGCAGCCTACGGGGCCACAGCAAGCGACAGCGGCCTGGTCCCGCTCACCGTCGCCCGCCGCGCCCCGAAGGACGACGACGTCGAAATCGCCATTGAGTTCTGCGGCCTCTGCCATTCGGACGTGCACGCGACGCGTGGCGAGTGGGGGTCGCCGAAGTACCCGCTGGTGCCTGGCCATGAAATCGTGGGCCGGGTCAGCCGCGTTGGTGCCGCCGTGGACGACTTCGCGCCGGGTGACCTCGTGGGGGTGGGCTGCCTGGTGGACTCCTGCCGCGAATGCGAAAGCTGCCTGGACGGGCTCGAGCAGTACTGCGAAAACGGCATGACCGGAACCTACGGTGCTACGGATGCCCGCAACGGGGACGCCATCACCCAGGGCGGCTACGCCACCTCGGTGGTGGTGGACCGCCGCTACGTGCTGCGGGTTCCCGCAAACCTCGACCCCGCAGCCGTCGCGCCGCTGCTCTGTGCCGGCATCACCACGTATTCCCCGCTGCGGCACTTCGGCCTCGAAGCCGGTGACGTGGTGGGTGTGGTGGGCCTGGGCGGTCTGGGCCACATGGCCGTGAAGCTCGCCAAGGCCATGGGGGCCGGCGTCATAGTGTTCACCACCTCGGAATCGAAGGTCGCCGCTGCGAAGGAGCTCGGTGCCGACGGGGTTGTCCTGTCACGCGACGAGGCGGCCATGGCGGCCGCCGGCCGGACCATCGACGTCATCATCGATACGGTGGCGGCACCGCACGACCTCAACCCCTACTTCCGGACCCTCCGCCGGGACGGCGCGCTGTTCCAGCTGGGCCTGCCCTCCGGAGTCATGCCGCCCGTCAATCCGGGGGCGCTGATCCGGCGCCGGATCGCTTACGCGGGTTCTCTGATCGGCGGCATTGCCGAGACCCAGGAGATGCTGGACTTCTGTGCCGAACACAACGTTGTCTCCGACGTCGAGGTGGTGGGTGCCGAACAGCTGAACGAGGCATATGACCGCATGGTGGCCGGAGACGTCAAGTATCGTTTTGTCCTGGACACCAGCACCCTCGGAACCCCTTCGGAAAAGGCAGACGCATGAGCACCGTTTTCACCAAGATCATCAACGGCGAGATCCCCGGACGCTTCGTCTGGCGCGAACCGGACGTGGTGGCGTTCCTGACCATGGGACCGCTCGCCGACGGACACACCCTGGTGGTTCCGACAGAGGAAGTGGACCGCTGGACGGACGCCCCGACCGCGCTGCTGACCCGGGTGATGGAAGTTGCGCAGAAGATCGGCGCCGTCCAGGTGGACGTCTTTGATGCCGCACGGGCAGGGCTCATCGTGGCCGGCTACGAGGTCAACCACCTCCACGTCCATGTGTGGCCCTCCAACTCCATGGCCGACTACGACTTCGGCTCCGTGGACCAGCACCCCGACCCCGCACAGCTTGACGCCAACGCGGAGAAGCTGCGCGAAGGTCTCCGCCAGGCCGGCCACGGCGATCACGTGCCCGCGGCCTGAGAGCTGCTGCGCCATTCCGGTTTTGATCGGGGCTGGCCCCGGTGTGGTTCCCCGGCGGGGGCTACGCCGGGGCCAGTGCCTTATTCAGGACCGCCCGGATCCGCTTCTCGGAGACGGAATAGGCCGTTCCGAGCTCGACGGCGAAGAGGCTCACCCTCAGCTCCTCGATCATCCAGCGCACCTGCGTTAACTCCGTCCCGGCCCGGCGGCCCGGCAGCAGCGCCGACACGGCGTCGTCGTAGTCGTCTTCCAAGGCCTGCACCGCGGCCATGTGCAAGGCGTCCCGCTGGACGTTGCCGGGCAGCTTCTCCAGCCGCTTCTCGATCGCGGCCAGGTAGCGCGGCAGCTGGCTGAGCTGGGCGTAGCCCGTGCGTGCCACAAAGCCGGGGAAGACGAGCTGTTCGAGCTGGCTCTTAACATCGTTGAGTGCGCTGATCAGGGCCAGGCTGGTGGTCCCCTTGAGCTGCTTTTCGATCCGGCGGGTGCTGGCGAGGATGCGCTCGACGACTGCGGTGACAGTGAACACTGTGTCGATGAGCTCGGCCCGGACCTGTTCGTACAGGGCCTTGAAGGACGCCTCGTCCCACGGCAGTTCGGCTGGCGTGAGCTTGTCGATCGCGGCCAGCGCGCAGTCCGCGATCAGGGCCGACACCGAACCGTGCGGATTCTGGCTGAATGTCAGTTTCTCGGTGTTGTTCAGGTGCTCCAGGACATACCGGTCCGGCGCGGGCACCTTCAGCGCGAGCAGGCGGATGACGCCGCCGCGCATGGCCAGCTCCTGTTCGGACGCGGTCTGGAACAGGCGGAGGGCAACCGACGCGCCCTCATCCACCAAGGCCGGGTAACCGGTAACGGTGTGTCCCTTCACCATGCCCTGGACCTGGCGCTGCACGGTTCCGAACGTCCAGTCCGTCAGCCCGGACTTCTCTGCGAAGCCGGGTGCTGCGGCACCGTCCGGGGACGGCGTGAAGCCTCCGGAGTTCTTCGGGGCCTGCGCGGACTGCCCCCGCTGCGCACCCTTCGGGCCTTTGGGGGCCGTCGTCACCGGAGTGGCGCCCAGGGACTCGGCGATCGCCCGCCGCGTGGCCGGGGCAAGCCGTTCCTGCAGTTCTGCCAGGTCCTTGCCCTCATCCAGCGTCTTGCCCTTGGAATCGACCACGCGGAAGCTCACGCGAAGGTGGGACGGCACGGCGGCCCAGTTCCATGAACCCGGCGGGATGACCTGTCCGCGGATCCGCCGCAGGACCAGCTCAAGCGAGGGCTCCAGCTCGTCGGCGGCAGGATCGAAGCCGGCCTCCAGGGCGGCCACGGCCTGCCGGGCGACGTCCGGGGCGGGAACGAAGTTCTTGCGGACCTGTTTCGGCAGCGACTTGATCAGGGCAGTGACCAGCTCCACCCGCTGGCCCGGAATGAGCCAGCGGAACGCGGCGTCGTCCAGCTGGTTCAGGAAGAGCACGGGCACCTCGGCCGTGACGCCGTCGGAGGGGTTGGGCGGGGAACCGGGCGCGACGGGGTGGAACTCGTAGCTGAGGGGCAGTTCGAAGCCCTTGTGTAGCAAAGTCTTCGGGTAGGCCGAATCGTCAAGGGCCGCGGCGTCCTCGCTGATCAGCAGGGACTTCTCGATGTCGAGCAGGCCGGGGTCCTGCTGCCGTGCATCCTTCCACCACTTGTCGAAGTGCCGCTCGGAGACGACGTCCTTGCCGATCCGGGCGTCGTAGAACTCGAACAGCGTCTCGTCGTCCACCAAGATGTCCCGGCGCCGCATCCGTGCCTCGAGCTCCTCGACTTCATGGAGCAGTGCCCGGTTGCGGTGGAAGAACTTGTGGTGGGTCTGCCAGTCGCCCTCAACCAGGGCGTGGCGGATGAACAGCTCGCGGCAGAGCTCCGGGTCCACCCTGCCGTAGTTGATGCGCCGGCTGGGGATGATGGGCACCCCGTAGAGGGTGACCTTCTCGTGGGCCATCACCGAGCCCATCTTCTTGGACCAGTGCGGCTCGCTGTAGCTGCGCTTGACCAGGTCCGGGGCCACCTGCTCGGCCCAGAGCGGATCGAACTTCGCCGCAACCCTGGCCCACAGCCGGCTCGTTTCCACCAGTTCTGCCGCCATCACGAACGTGGGGGACTTCTTGAACAGCGCCGAGCCCGGGAAGACCGCGAAGCGGCTGCCGCGGGCGCCGGCGTACTCGCGCTTGCGCTCGTCGAGGATGCCGATGTGGCTGAGCAGGCCCGAGAGGAGGCTGATGTGGATGCCCTCGTGGTTGCCTACGGGATCGGCCAGGCGCTTGTTGTCCAGGCTGATGCCCAGCGGGCGGGCGAGCTGGCGGAGCTGGGCGAAGAGGTCCTGCCACTCGCGGACCCGCAGGTAGTTGATGAACTCGGCGCGGCAGAGCCGGCGGAAGGCCGTGGAGGACAGCTCCTGCTGCTTCTCCTGGAGGTAGTTCCAGAGGTTGAGGAAGCCGGTGAAGTCCGAGTTTTCGTCCCGGAAGCGCGCGTGCTTCTCCGCGGCGAGCTGCTGCTTGTCGGTTGGACGCTCGCGAGGGTCCTGGATGGTGAGCGCCGCGGCCAGGATCATGACCTCGCGGACGCAGCCGCGCTTGCCGGACTCGACGATCATCCGGCCGAGCCGCGGGTCCACGGGCAGCTGGGCAAGCTGTTGCCCGACGGCGGTCAGCCCGCCGCTGTTCCTGCCGCCGGCCGATCGCCCGCCCGGGCGTCCGCCGCCGTCGCCGGTCTCCTCCTGCTGACGCGCGGCGCTGAGGGCGCCCAGCTCGCGCAGGAGCGTGACGCCGTCGTTGATGGCGCGCGAATCCGGCGGCTCAACAAACGGGAAGTTCTCCACGTCCTTCGGCCCGCGGGCCACACCCATGGCGGTCATCTGCAGGATGACGGCCGCGAGGTTGGTGCGGAGAATTTCGGGATCCGTGAACTGCGGCCGGGATTCGTAGTCCTCTTCCGAATACAGCCGGATGGCGATGCCGTCGGACACACGGCCGCAGCGCCCGGATCGCTGGTTGGCCGAGGCCTGGGACACGCGTTCGATGGGCAGCCGCTGCACCTTGGTCCGGTGCGAGTACCGGGAGATGCGCGCGGTTCCGGTGTCTACGACGTATTTGATGCCGGGCACCGTGAGCGACGTTTCGGCGACGTTGGTGGCCAGCACGATCCGCCGTTTGCTGCCGGGATGGAAGACCTTGTGCTGCTCCTGCAGGCTCAGCCGGGCGAAGAGCGGCAGCACCTCGGTGCCGGCCAGCCTCCGGTTGGACTGGATGCGGGCGTTGAGGGCTTCGGCGGCGTCGCGGATTTCGCGCTCGCCGGAGAAGAAGATCAGGATGTCGCCCGGGGCTTCGAGGGCCAGTTCGTCGACGGCGTCGCAGACGGCGTCGAGCGGGTCGCGGTCCTCCTCGAGTTCGTCGTCGGAGGCAGCTACCGCTTCGTCGTCATCGCCGGATCCGGCGCCGCCCGCCGGCTGGGACAGCGGCCGGTACCGGATTTCCACCGGGAACGTCCGTCCGGACACCTCGATGATGGGGGAGGGATCCTCCTCGGTGCCGAAGTGCTTGGCGAACCGTTCCGGATCGATGGTGGCGGAGGTGATGATGATCTTCAGGTCGGGGCGCTGCGGCAGGATCCGCTTGAGGTACCCGAGGATGAAGTCGATGTTGAGGCTGCGCTCATGGGCTTCGTCGATGATGATGGCGTTGTACTTGCGCAGCAGCTTGTCGCGCTGGATTTCGGCCAGCAGGATGCCGTCGGTCATGAGCTTGACCTTGGTGTTGCGGCTGACCTCGCCGGTGAAGCGGACCTGGAAGCCCACTTCCTGGCCGATTTCGACGCCGAGTTCCTCGGCTATGCGCTCGGCCACCGTGCGTGCGGCCAGCCGGCGCGGCTGGGTGTGGCCGATCAGTCCGTTGTCGCCCAGGCCCAGTTCCAGGCACATCTTGGGAATCTGGGTGGTCTTGCCGGAGCCGGTCTCGCCGGCAATGATCGTCACCTGGTTGGCCGCGATGGCGGCCATCAGGTCCTCGCGGCGCTCGGAGACCGGCAGCTCGGCGGGGTAGGAAATATGAAAAGTCATGGCTGGACACAGTCTACTGCGGCCGGGGCCGCCCGCTGTGTTCAGCGCCGGCACGTCCCCGGCCGGCTACGTGCCGGCCTCCGGCAGCCTGCCCGGGTAGGCAGCAGCCAGTCCCGAGCGCGAGGTGATCCGCAGCTTGGCGTAGATCCGGGTCAGGTGGTACTGCACGGTCTTGACCGAGACGTAGAGTTCCGCCGCGGCCTCCTTGTTGCTCAGGCCGGAAGCCACGAGGGCAGCCACGGCCTTCTCCTGTTCCGTGAGGTCCTCGGTTCCCTGCACTGTGGCGGCCCCGCCGGAGCTCACGCCGCTGGCCCGCATTTCACGGGAGCAGCGGTCCACATAGGCCTGGGCTCCCAAAACGGCGAACAGCTCACGGGCTTCGGCGAGGACGGCTGCGGCTTCCCGGCGCTTGCCTGCCCGGCGGAACGCCTGGCCGTAGGCGAACTTGACGCGTGCACGCGCGTACGGCATCGGCAATCCGTCCAGCCGGGCGAGGCCGCCCTGGAAGCTGCTGCGGGCGGCCTCCAGGTCTCCTGCGGCGGCCTGGATCCTCCCGCGGACGTAGGCCAGCCGTGCCAGGGTGGAGCGGTGCCCGCGGCTGGCGGCCAGCTCTTCATGCGGAGCGAGGAACGCATCGGCTTCGGCCACCCGGCCCACCATCACCAGGGCATTGGCGTAATGGTCCTGCCACGGCCAGAAACCCGGCTCATCAATGCCCGCGTCCCGCTGCATCCGCAACACCGGCAGCAGCGCGCGGATGACGCCGTCGTAATCGGCCTTTGTTTCAGCGACCTGTGCCCGTGCAAGGCACGACGGCAGCAGCATGGTGGCGTAGCTGTCGGCGGCGGCGGCCCCGCGTTCCAGATGGTGCTCCGCGGCGCCCCAGTTGCCGCGCAAGGCATGGATCTGGGCTCCGCTCCAATGCAGCAGCGGCCGGAGGAGTTCGATCCCGGACTCCTCCTGCAGGCCAACGGCATTGTCGACGGTCTGCAGCGCGTCATCCCAGGCGCCCAAGGCGAAATCCGCCCGGGCCAGCCAGCCCTGCGCCCACAGCGAAATGCGCTGTGATCCGTGGGCGAATTCGGTGGGCACTGCCCCCGCCAGCTCGGCCCGGGCCTCTTCGACCCGGTCCCGGGCAAGGTGCAGCCAGCCCTTGCCCGTGTCGGTCCGTTGGCGCTGGGCACCGGCCTCGGGGAACCTGTCCGCGTCCCGGTAACTCTGATCGGCCTCGGCGTAGCGGCCCATGGCGCCCAGTCCGAGTCCTTCGATGGCCTGCGCCTCCACCGCAGGCGGGCTTCCCGGAGGAGAGTGCCTGCGTGCCCGCTCTGCCCACATCACCAGGTCCTTCCCGTGGAAGCGGGCCAGGGCGTGCAGGACCTGCCGCTGGCAGATGCTGCCGGCCGTGCCGGCACCGGAAGCGGGGTCGACGGCGGTCCAGGCCTTCTGCAGCAGGGCCTCCGCCTGCGCCGGACGGCCGCGCAGGATGGCCAGGTAGCCCCGGACCGCATCGCTGCCTGGGCCGGGGGCGAAGGCCTCCAGGGCGTCCAGCGCCGCGACGGCCCGGGGGAGCTCGCCTGCGCCCACCATGGCATCGACTGCCCTGATCATCAGTGCTTCGCGATCCGCAGGCAGCGGACTGAGCCGTGCTGCCTGGGCGAAGGCGTCAGCCGCCCGGTGCCAGGCACCGGAGGCCGCAAAGCCTTCGGCTGTTGTTCGGAGTTCCGCTGCCAAGGAAGCATCGGGCAGCAGCGCTGCCGCGGCGCGGTGTTTCAGCTGCTGGACCGGTGCGGGCAGGATGTCGGCGGCGGCGGTGTGGAGGGCCGCACGGCGGCCCGGGCCGAGCTGCCCGTACACGGCCGCGCGGAGTACCGGCCGCGGAAAGGCCAGCCATGTTTCGGCTCCGGTCATGCTCACCCGCAGGAGGCCGGCCGCGTCAGCGGGGTCGAGGGCGGCAACGGCGTCCGTCACTCCGGCCAGCTCCGCTGCCAGGGCGAGCCGTGACCGGATTCCCAGGACGGCTGCCGCCTCCGTCAGCGCAGCAGCCGCCGCCGGAAGGCGGCGGAGGGTGGCCGCCACCGAGGCGACACATTTATCGGGGGCCGGAAACGTCTCCGGGCTCCCGGACCAGACGGATACCGGGAACTGTTCCAGCAACGGGAGGATCAGCGCCGGGCTGCCGCCCGTGTGTTCCACCAGCATGCGGGCGGCCGACGCCGGGAGGCCGGCTCCGGCGGAGCCGTCCCACATCGCCGCAACCTCGTCCGCGGTCAGCGGCTGGAGGTGGATGGCTGTGGCCCGGTGCAGCTCCGTCAGGGCGGTCAGCCCGGACCGCAGTTCTGTGTATTTTGACTCCTCTCGGCTACGTGTGTTCCCTGTGGTCTCCGTGTTCCCTGTGATTTCGGCGCTTTGGGTGGGCCCGGCATCCGGGTCAAGGCACACGATGGTCAGCAACGGCAGCGGACCTACCCTGCGGAGTGCGTACAGGAGTGCCTGCTGGGAGGGAACGTCCGCCAGATGGAGGTCGTCCACCCACACGATCAGCATTCGGCCGTTGGCGGCCAGCCGGTTGAAGGCGGCGAGGAGCATGTCGCCATGGCGCCGTACCCCATCGGCGGGGCGGGCGGAAGGTTCAGAGGTGCCAGCGCCTGCGTCTGGCCCCGGGCCGGTGCCCGTGACAGTGTCCGGGCCGGTGTATGTGCCCGTATCTGTGCCTGGGCACGGTGCGAGCAGTTGCTCGACCACCCCGAAGTCCCGGTGCGTTTCCCAGAGCGCCCCGGCGGCATTGAGCACAACGGTGCCCTCCCGGGCGGCGTCCGGATGCCCGAGGAAGGCGCGGGCCAGGGCGGTCTTGCCCATGCCTGCGGCGCCGGTGATCACAGCCTGGGCGGGCGCGCCGCAGCGGGCGGACTCGAGCAGGTCCAGCAATTGCCGGCCCTGCCGTGTCCGCCCGCTCGGGAACTGTCCGGCGTCGTTGTCAGGCATGGTTCCTAAGGGTATCGGACCCGGTCACGCTCCCCAGTGCCCCGAACCCTGGGGAACGGATTCCTGGGGAACGGATTCCCGGGGAACGGAATCCTGGGGAACAGGCACCTGTTGAACATCGGCGCGGCCGCTTCCGCCGTCGACACCGGAGCTTCGGTGCCGGCGGACGAAGACGGTGACCACGCCGCCGGCCAGTGCCACCGCGGCAAAGACGATGAATGCCACGTTGCTGGGTGCTTGGGCGCTGATCAGGAAGCCGCCGACGAGGGGGCCGAAGATGCCGCCGAGCCGGCCGAATCCTGCGCACCAGGCGACGCCGGCACCCCGCGCCGGAGTGGGGTAGTAGTTGGAGACGAATCCGTATACGAGCACCTGGGTGCCCAGGCTCCCCACGCCGGCGAAGGCTACGGCAACCAGCAGGACCGGCAACGGGAAGTCGAAGGTCAGCAGGACCAGGGCGCCGGCGGCGATGACGAACGTGGTGGCAACGATGGCGCGGGGTCCGAACCGGTCGGCCGACCGGGAGGCGACGAGCCCGCCGATGACCGCACCGGCATTCAGGGCCAGGAGGAAGGTGAGCGAGTACGTTTTTCCGTAGCCGTGCTGTCCCATGATCTCCGGGAGCCAGGTGTTCAGGCCGTAGGTCAGGAGCAGCCCGCAAAAGCTCATGAGACCGAGCAGAATGGTGGGCGTGCGGTAGTTCCCGCTGGCCAGGGCAGCGAATCCGGCCAGCTGGCGGCCGCCCCTGCCGACCGCCGGGGGCGGCGCCACGGTGCCGGCGCCCGCTGCCTTGCCGGTTGCGTGGCCTGTTGCGTTGCCGGTTGCGTTGCCTGTTGCCATGCCTGGGGCCGACCCTGCGGCCGGGCCGCCTGTCGCCGGGTCTTCCAGCGGGATGCCGGTCTTCACGGACAACCGGATGGCGTCCTCCGTGCGTCCCCGGGCCAGGAGCCACCTGGGCGATTCCGGCAGCTTGAAGTACGCCAGCGGGAACAGGATGACCAGGGGGAGGGCGCCGATCATGAACAGGCCCCGCCAGTCGGTGACTCCGCCCAGCATGATGGCGAGGAGCGACGCCAGCAGGCCGCCGGCAGGCACCCCCGAGTAGACGATCGCGTTGTAGAAGTTGCGCTTCCCGGCGGGGGCAAATTCGGCGACGACGGCGCCCGCCGTTGCGACGAGGGCACCGACGCCGATCCCGGTGAGGAACCGGAGGATGCCGAAGGCCGGGACGCTGGCAGCCATGGCGGTGAAGGCCATCCCAAGGGAGAACCAGACGATGTTGATGAGCATCATTTTGCGGCGGCCCAGGAAATCGCCCACCGCGCCGGCGGTGAGGGCTCCCACCATGACGCCCATCAGTGCATAACTGCCGAGCGCACCTGCCTGGGCGGCGTCCAGCGCGCCGAGCTGGGACGGGTCCCTGAGAAGCGACGAGACCACGGTTCCGTAGACCACGAGGTCGTAGCCGTCGAACAGCAGGGCAGCCGCAGCAACGGCTATCACCCAGCGGACGGTTTTCTTGCGGGTTGCATCAGTGGATGCGGATAGAGCGTTCATAGTGGGCTCCAGTGCTTGGGCCGCGTCATTGCGGCCGGGCGGGTTTTAGCCGGGGGTGCTGCAAAAAACGTTGGGCCGAATCAGCCCAGGTCGCCTCCGGCGACGGCCAGGACACTGCCGGTGATGTACGAGGCTTCGTCCGAGGCCAGGAACACGATGGGGCCGGCCTGTTCGTCAAGGGTGCCGTAACGCTTCATGAGCGAGGAGTCGATGGTCTGCTCCACGATCTGCCGGTACCAGGCCTTTTCCGTCTCGCTCTCGGGCCGGGGTCCGCGGGCCACCTTGCGGGGCGGCGCTTCAGTGCCGCCCGGAGCAGTGGCCACCACGCGGATTCCGTGCGGGGCGGCCTCAAGGGCCAGCGCGGCCGTGATGGCTTTCACGCCGCCCTTGGCCGCGGCATACGGCACGCGGTTGACGCCGCGTGTGGCCACGGAGGCTACGTTCACAATCACGCCGCCCTGCTGGCTGATCATGTGCGGCATAACGGCCCGGCATGTCCACAATGTGGGGAACAGCGAGCGCTGGATTTCCAGGCTGATCTGCTCCGGCTCGTAATGTTCGAACGGCTTGGCCCAGATGGTGCCGCCCACGTTGTTGATCAGGACGTCGATCCGTCCGTGGCGGGCCACCGCAGCGTCGATGGCGGCGCCGGCCCCGGCGTAGCTTTCCAGGTCCGCAGTGACGGCGGACGCGGAGCCGCCATCCGCCGCGATCTGCCCGGCGGCGTCATGGACGAGGTCGGCGCGGTCCACCAGGACGGTGTCTGCTCCCTCGGCCGCGACGCGTGCTGCGACGGCCCGCCCGATGCCCTGGGCAGCCCCGGTCACCACCACAACCTTTCCGGCGAACCGGCCCGGGCTGATGGCCCGGGGCCTGCCGCCGGCGAGGTTTGCCGGGTTCAAGCGACGGCTCCCGTGAGTGCGGGGGCTGCCACGGTGCTGCCGACGGCAAAGCGCTCGTAGTAGAAGTTGGCGGGTGTGATCCCCTGGACGTCCCAGTACTTGCGGACGGCGTCCACCATGGCGGGCGGACCGCAGAGGTAGACGTCCACGTCGCCGTCGTTCAGTTGGGCGGCGGTGATGTACTGGGTCACGTACCCCTTGTTGACGGCGGCGCTCGCCGGATCGGCCACGCAGAAGTCGAAACTGAAGTTCTCGATGGCGCCGGCGTACTGCTGGAGCTTTTCCAGCTCCACGAGGTCCTTGTCGAAGGTGACGCCGTAGACGAGGTGTACGGGATAAGCAGGGGGTTCTTCGAGGCCAGTGGCGATCTTTTCCAGCATGGACAGCAGGGGTGCGATTCCGGTGCCGCCGGCCAGCATGAGCACCGGCCGTTTGATGTCGCGCAGGAAGAAGCTGCCCATGGGCCCGGTGAGCGGGATGGTGTCCCCGACCGCGGCGCGCTCCTTGAGGTAGGTGGTCATGGCGCCGTCAGGAGCCGTGCGGATGAGGAACCGGAGTTCCTCGGCGGACGGGCCGCTGCTGAATGAGTAAGAGCGGGCTGCCGTTGTGCCGGGCACGGCGAAGTTCATGTACTGGCCGGGAAGGAACTTCAGGTCGCCGCGGTTCTCCACGCTGAGCGTGAGTGCGGCGGTGTTGTCCGCGAACCAGGTCAGGTCCCTGACGGTGCCCTCGAACGCCGTGGCGCCGGCTTTGGCCATCTCGGACGTGCCGGCGATCTGCAGCACAAGGTCGGTCTCCGGGACCATCTGGCAGGGGAGGCAGAAGCCCTTCTCGGCTTCGTCGTCGGTGAGGGCCTCCTCAATGTAATCGCCGCCGTCGTACTTGCCGGATTCGCAGAAAGCCTTGCAGGTGCCGCAGGCGCCGTCGCGGCAGTCGAACGGAATGTTGATGCGGTTCTTGTACGCGGCGTCAGCAACGGTCTCGTATTTGTTCGCGGTCACAAACCGTGTGACGCCATCCTCGAAGCTGAGGGCAATCTGGTAACTCATGGGGGCTCGATTCGTTCGAAAAATCAGATGTGGTAAACGTCCACGATGTGGTGGATATAGTCGTTCTTGAGGACGACCTTCTTCTTCGTGATCACCGGCTGCGTGCCGGAGTAATCGATCGTGTAGAACGAGGTGCCGAAGTACGGATCGATGTTCTGGTACCGGTAGTAGAGCGTGTGCCAGTTGAACCGGATGTCCACTTGCTCGCCGTGCCAGCCGATGACCTCAACGTTCGTGATGTTGTGGCCCGTCCGCGGTTCGGGGAGGCTGGTTGCGCTGGAACGGTCCGTCTTGATCCGGAACACGCGGTCCTCAAGGCCGCCGCGGTTGGCGTAGTAGATCAGTGAAATTTCGCGCTTGGGGTCGCTGGTGAGCTCGTCGTCGTCGGCCCAGGCGGGCATCCAGAACTCTGCCTCGGGGTGGTAGCAATCAAGCCAGCGGTCAAACTCGCGGTCGTCCAGGAACCGCGCTTCGCGGTACAGGAACGCGCGGATTTCCTCCAGCGTGGCGAGGCCGCCTGCAGCCTCGGAAGCGTCCGGGTTTGCGACGTCGGTGGTCTGGGTCATGGGGTTCTCCTCGGTCTCGTTCCGGTCTAGTTCCGGGTTGCAGCGTCTGCTGCTTCGGCGGCATCGGCGGTTGCCGCCTTGCGCATGGTCTCCACCCAGTAGCCGTGCTGGATCGGATAGAGCCCTTCATCTTCAGTCCGGGCACCGCTGGAGATGGGCTTGAGGCCGATGACCTCTGCGTTGGCGTCCGGGCCCTGGATCTGGTGGGTGACGCCGCGGCTGAGGTCGTTCCAGGGCGCTGCGGTGGCCAGGTAGGTTTTCTGGCAGGAGCGGAATTCCTCAAGGTCATCCGGGGTGGCCATGCCGGAGGCGTTGAAGAAGTCCTCGTACTGGCGGATGCGGCTGGCCCGTGCTTCGTCGCTTTCGCCCTTGGGCGCGATGCAGTAGATGGTCACTTCGGTCTTGTCCACGGAGATGGGGCGGAAGTGCCGGATCTGCGAGCCGAACTGGTCCATCAGGTACACATTCGGGTACAGGCAGAGGTTGCGGGAGATGTTGATCATCCAGTCGGCCTTGGCCTCGCCGTACTTCTCCACGAGCTCGTCGCGGCGGTCGAACAGCGGGCGGTTGCTGGGGTCCAGCCATTCGGTCCACAGCAGCAGGTGGCCGTGGTCGAAGGAGTAGTAGCCGCCCTTCTGTTTGGCCCAGCCGCCGGCATCCATGTTCTTGGTTTCGTTGGCCGACTCGCCGGTGGTGCGGCGTGCGGTGGTGGCGGCGTAGTTCCAGTGCGTGGCGGACACGTGGTAGCCGTCGGCGCCGTTTTCGGCCTGCAGTTTCCAGTTGCCGTCGTACGTATACGTGGATGCGCCGCGCAGCACTTCCAGGCCGTCGGGGGACTGGTCCACGATCATGTCGATGATCTTGGTGGATTCGCCGAGGTGGGCTTCCAGGGGCAGCACGTCCGGGTTGATGCTGCCGAACAGGAAGCCGCGGTAGCTTTCGAACCGGGCCACCTTGGTCAGGTCGTGGGAGCCGTCCTTGTTGAACTGTTCCGGGTACCCGGCGTCGCGGGGATCCTTCACCTTGAGCAGCTTGCCGGTGTTGTTGAAGGTCCACCCGTGGAAGGGGCAGGTAAACGTGGTGCGGTTGTCTGTCTTGCGCCGGCACAGCATGGCGCCGCGGTGGCTGCACGCGTTGATCAGGGCGTTCAGTTCGCCCTGCTTGTCGCGGGAGATGATGATCGGCTGGCGGCCGATGTACGTGGTGAAGTAGTCGCCCACGTTGGGGATCTGGCTGTCGTGGGCCAGATAAACCCAGTTGCCTTCGAAGATGTGCTTCATTTCGAGCTCGAACAGGTCTTCGTCCGTGAAGATGCTCCGCTTGGCGCGGAAGATGCCGTTCTCGAGATCCTCCACAAGGGCCTGGTCGAGGTGGGCTTGGATGCCCGCCAGGGTCTCTGTCATGTTGGCTCCTATCGGTATCGGGCGGCGTTGCCCGGATCGCCGGGCTGCAGTGCCCGGCGGACCGCCGAATGATCGGTCGGTCAAAGGTGAGTGGACCCCAGTCTGCCAGCGGGTGGTGCACGTCACACTAGGCATTTGCCTAGGTTTGGCTAGGCGGCTATTCAGACTTTCAGCGTCTGAAATTGGCGTAATTGAGTATTTGTTGGATGCCAAATTCGGCCCTACGCTGTTGAAGCAACAACCACCCGGACCGGAAGGCTCCCGTGAAAATCACTGCCATCGAGGCGATCCCGTTCGCCATTCCGTATACGAAGCCCCTGCGCTTCGCCAGCGGCGAGGTGCATACCGCGCTGCACGTCCTGGTCCGGGTCTTCAGCGACGACGGAATCGTGGGTGTGGCCGAGGCGCCGGCCCGCCCGTTCACCTACGGTGAGACGCAGGAATCCATCGTCGCGGCGATCCGTACTCTGTTCGCGCCGTCGATTGTCGGCATGTCCGTCATGGACCGTGAAGCCATTCACGCGGTAATGGACAGGACGGTGGGCAACCCGACCGCGAAGTCAGCCCTGGACATGGCGCTCTGGGATGTGATGGGTAAGACCCTCGGCCAGCCCGTGACCGCCCTGCTGGGCGGTTTTTCGGACAGCATGCGGGTCAGCCACATGCTCGGTTTCGCCGAGCCCGCCAGGATGGTGGCCGAGGCGGAGCGCATGCGCGGGACGTACGGGATCACCACCTTCAAGGTCAAGGTGGGCCGGAAGCCCTTCATGCTCGACGTCGACGTCTGCCGGGCCCTGCGGGAAGGCCTTGGCGGGGACATCGAGCTGTACATCGACGGCAACCGGGGCTGGACGCCGTCGGAGTCCCTCCGGGCACTCAATGCCATGGCGGACCTTGACCTCACGCTTGCCGAGGAGCTGTGTCCCGCCGATGACGTGCTGGGCCGCAAGTGGCTGGTGGAGCATTGCCCCGTGCCGTTCGTGGCGGACGAAAGCGCCACGACGCCGGGCGAAGTTACCCGTGCGCTGCTCTCCGGCGCCGCCAACGCTGTCAGCATCAAGACGGCACGCACGGGCTTTTCGCACTCGCAGCGGGTGCTGTTCCAGTGTGACGGCCTCGGTGTGGAGGTGGTCATGGGCAACCAGATCGACGGCCAGCTCGGCACGCTCTGCACCGTCACGTTCGGGGCTGCCTATAAGTCCACAACGCAGCGCGCGGGGGAGCTGTCCAACTTCCTGGACATGAGTGACGACCTCCTGGCCGTACCGCTGGAAATCGTGGACGGCAGGCTCCTTGCCAGGCAGACTCCCGGGATCGGGATCGAGATCGATCCGGAGAAGCTGGCGAAGTACCGCCTTGACGACCCCCGCTGAACCCAAGAACCCAAACCCCACAACCATGGCGCCCGCACCGCAGCCGGCGCCGGATGAAGAAAGTGAGTCAATGATGACAACCGAACTCAGCGAATTTGATGCCAAGGCTGCCGAATCCGGCAGCCTTGCCACCGAGCGTTTCCGCGACAGCGGCAAGACGGCGGCACTCGACGTTCCCCAGGAACGGGTGTCCCTGCTGGCCAACGAGGTCCTGGGCGCCGTTTACGAGACCATCCGCAAACACAAGGTCACCTATGACGAGTTCAACGCCCTGAAGTCCTGGCTGATCAGCGTTGGCGAGGACGGCGAATGGCCGCTGTTCCTGGACGTCTGGGTGGAGCATGTGGTTGAAGAGGTATCCACGGAGGACCGTGAGGGCAACAAGGGAACCATCGAGGGGCCCTACTACGTTCCCGGCTCACCGCAGCTGGCCACTCCGGCAACGCTGCCGATGCGCGAGGACGAGGGCGGCACCCCGCTGCTGTTCCAGGGCCAGGTCCGTGCCGTCGACGGCACGCCCCTGCCCGGAGCCCATGTAGAAATCTGGCACGCGGACGACAACGGCTTCTACTCCCAGTACGCTCCCGGCCTGCCCGAGTGGAACCTGCGAGGCACCGTGGTGGCCGATGCCCGCGGCAACTTTGCGCTGAACACCGTCCAGCCCGCCCCGTACCAGATCCCCACCGACGGCGCCTGCGGCAAGCTCATCGCCGCCGCCGGCTGGCACGCCTGGCGCCCGGCGCACCTTCACCTGAAGGTGTCCGCCCCCGGCTACCAGCTGCTCACTGCGCAACTTTACTTCGAGGGGGACCAGCACCTGTCCGACGACATCGCCTCGGCGGTCAAGTCGGAACTGGTCCTGAGCCCGGCAGCACGCGACGGCGGCGCCGGCAATGAAGTTACCTACGATTTCGTGTTGGACGCCGAGCGCGCCTGACCGGCAGGAAGCCCGGCTGCCAGGCGGCAGCCGGGCCGACAAACACAACGGGTCCGCCAATACGGGCCCGTGAACAGGAAGGGAAGTTCCAGTGCTTTTCGCAGTGCGTATGGACGTCAGCATTCCGCAGGACATGCACGGGCCGGCCAAGGCGGAACTGCTCGCCGCCGAAAAAGAGTATTCGCAGGACCTGCAGCGCAAGGGCGAATGGCGGAGCATCTGGCGCTGCGTGGGTGAATACGCCAACATCAGCATTTTCGACGTTTCCGGTAACGAGCGGCTGCATGAAATTCTTTGGGGGCTGCCGCTCTTCCCGTACATGACGATGGATATCACGCCGTTGGCGGTGCATCCCTCCGACATAGCCCTCGGCTAAGGGAGGCATCAACGCTAAGAGGGACCCGGCTCATTCCTGGGCCGGGTCCCTTCGTGGTTGCTCAGTAGTTCCGCAGGGTGTAGCTGATGCTCGGAAGGTCCAGTGCAGACCAGTCGCGCTCTGAACGTTCGGGAGGCGTGTGGCCCCGTCCGTCCTTGAGGAGTGCGGCGATGGTCGCCGACAGGATGACGAGCAACAGGACGATGAGTGCAACTCCGATGGTTTCCATGCCTCTATGTTTCTCCGGTTGCCGGCAACAAAACAGTGGCAGAAATGCCCAAAAAGCTATAATTTCTGCCACAATGGAAGCATGCTCAAATCAGTGGCAGTGATCGTTGTTCCCAACTTCTCCATCTTCGAGTTCGGGACCGCATTCGAAGTGTTCGGCATCGACAGGTCGGCCCGGGGGACCGGTGTGCCGGCGTTCGATTTCCGCGTCTGCACGCCGGAACCGGGCGATGTCCGGCTCAAGTCCGGGCTGTCCATGCACGTCGAGCTGGGGCTGGAAGCGGCCGCCGATGCCGATCTGGTGATCATGGCTCCCTACGGCCACGACCAGGATGTCCCGGAAGAAGTGCTGGATGCACTCCGCGCGGCCCATGCCCGCGGCGCCTGGGTGTTGTCCATCTGTTCCGGCGCCTTCGCCCTGGCGCGTGCCGGCCTGCTCGACGGCCGGCGGTGCACCACGCACTGGCACTATTCCCCGGAACTGGCCAGCCGCTACCCGGCGGCACTGGTGGACGAGAACGTCCTGTACGTCCAGGACGGCCGCATCATTACCAGCGCCGGCACCGCGGCCGGCATCGATGCCTGCCTTCACCTGGTGAGGGTGGAACTTGGTGCCGGCGTGGCGGCCAGCATCGCCCGGGACATGGTGGTCCCGCCCCATCGCGACGGCGGGCAGGCCCAGTTCATCGACCGTCCGATCCCTGCCTGCGGCTCACAGCCCATGGAGGAACTGCTGCAGTGGATGGTCCGGAACCTGGAGCAGGACCACACCGTCAACGAACTTGCCGCGCGGGTGCACATGTCGCCGCGGACGTTCGCGCGCCGCTTCCGGTCCGAAACGGGTGCCACCCCTGCAGCCTGGCTCAACTCCCAGCGCGTGCTGCGGGCGCAGGAACTCCTGGAATCCACCGAACTCAACATTGACGAGATCGCCCGTGAGTCGGGCTTCGGACACTCAGTGCTGCTCCGCCACCACTTCGGCAAAGTGCTGGCCACGAGCCCGCAATCCTACCGGCGGGCGTTCCGCGGCCACCTCGAACCTGCCCTTTAGCGCCCTGCGTCCGGGGTGCCGTTCCGGGCGGCTTCGGCCGCTTCCCGGGTATTGTCGACGAGGACCCGCCACGGGCCGGTGAGGGATTGCTCCGGAAGGGTGGCGCGGTGCTGGCCGGCCTTGATGGAGTACATGAACCTGTCCGGCTGGCCGCCGGCTTCAGCGGAGCGCGGAACGGCATCCCAGGGGCACGCCTCAACGAGCGGCCCCCAGCGGCTCTTGTCCGAGGGGGTGGTGGCCTGGACGCTCCATACCCGCTTGAGCGCAGCAATCCCGCCGCTGCGCTGGACAGTGATCTTCATGGCCTGGTTCCTGTGCTTCCGTTACTGCCTGGCCGCCGGCTGACCCCTCCGGCGGCGTTCCAGTTACAGCTTTACCTTCACAGTTTCCCACGCCTTCCGGACGGCGTCATGTTCCGGTGAACCAGCACCGAACAGTTCCGCCGCTGACGCGGCGGTGGCCTTGGCGAACCTGGTGAACGTGGCGTTGGCCGGGAGGGAACCGCCGGTGAGCGTGTCATACCAAATGCGGCCCGGGGTCTCCCAGGCGTTGCCGCCAAGAGCCGAGGCCACGAGGTAGAACGCCCGGTTGGGGATGCCGGAGTTGATGTGCACCCCGCCGTTGTCCGCGCTAGTACGGACATAGGAGTCCATCGAGTCCGGCTGGGGGTCCTTGCCCAGCACGTCGTCGTCGTAGGCGGTGCCGGGAGCCTTCAGCGACCGCAGGGCCGCGCCTTGCACCTGGTCCGTGAACAGGCCTTCGCCGATCAGCCAGCTGGCCTCCGCAGCCGTCTGCTGCGCGACATACTGCTCCACGAGTGCGCCGAACACATCCGAGAGCGACTCGTTGATGGCACCGGCCTGGTTCCGGTAGACGAGACCGGCGGAGTGCTGCGTGACGCCGTGCGCCAGTTCGTGGCCGATGACGCTCAGGGAACGGGTGAAGCGATGGAATATTTCGCCGTCGCCGTCGCCGAACACCATCTGGTGTCCGTCCCAGAAGGCATTGTCGTAGAGCTTGCCGAAGTGGACGGTGGCATCAAGCGGCAGTCCCCGGGCGTCAATCGAATTCCGTCCGAAGGCCTCGGTGTAGAGCCGGTGGGTGTGGCCCAGGCCGTCGTAAGCCTCGTCCGCCGACGCGTCTCCCGTAGCGGGTTCCCCCTCCTTGCGCACCAGCTGCCCGGGCAGGGATTCGGAGGTCTTGGCGTCATAGACCGTGCGGTTCGGCGGCCCGGGCTGGAGCTGCCGGACTCCGGACGGAACCGCCGGCAGCGGAAGCGCCCGGGTTGCCTGGATGGTCCTGACATGGAGCAGTGCTTCCTTCGCCGCCCGGGCCACCTTGTTCAGGCGGGGTTCGTCCTGAGCCGCCAGGCGCCGCAGCATGTAGGGCGGAATGATGGAGCAGTACATAAAATGTCCCCTTTACTCGTCGGCGATGGAAACAGCCTACGAGGGGGTGCCGACATTGCGGCGGGACACGCTTTAAGCAGGAAACCCCGCCAGCTGGGCTGGCGGGGTTTGTCTGTGCCCTCGATAGGATTCGAACCTACGACCTTCTGCTCCGGAGGCAGACGCTCTATCCCCTGAGCTACGAGGGCAGTCAGGGTTCCTGCCGTTGCCGGCGGGACGTCCTAGAGCTTAGCAGGAAGGTGGCCCCCAAAGGAAAATCGGGTCCATATCGGCGCTCAGTAGCCCGCGAACGAGTCCGTACGGATGCGCCGCGCACCGGCGCTGCGGGCGGCGGAGCGCAGTGACCGCACGCTGGCGGGCGAGCCGGAAACGAACACGTCGCGCGAGGCAATGTCCGGAACAAGTTTCTTGAGCGCCGCGGCGTCGAGCCGCGCCGGCGGGCGGGAAACCTTGCCGGCGTCCTCCATGAACGGCGGCGGTGCGGAGCCGTCGGAGAGCCTGGCGATAACCCGTGCACCGGACTGCTCCAGGGTGTCAGCGTAAGCGAGTTCCGCCGTCGACTTGGCCAGGTACAGCAGGACGACGTCACGGTTCTTAGCCGCGCCTGCGGCGAGCTGGGCCAGGTAGGGCGTGATGCCGATGCCGGCCGCCACCAGCAGGACCGGCCCGGTCTGGCCGCGGGGCAGGACGAAGTCGCCGCCCACCGCCGTGGCAGTCACCGAGTCCCCGGGCTGCAGTGCGAGCAGGGCGCGCTTGGCGGCGGACACCGGTTCGGCTGTGCCCACGCCGATGGTCACGTCCCGGGCATCCGGGGCGCTGGTCAGGCTGAAGACCCGGCGCCAGCCCTTGCCGTCGGAGTTGGCATGCGGCAGGTGCAGTTCCATGTATTGTCCCGGCGCGAACCTGACCGCGCGTTCGGGCCGGAAGCTGAATTCCGTGGTCGTCGGCGTGAGGGGCCGCGATTCCTGGAAGTTGAGGCGGATGCCGCCGCGCTGGCCGGCCAGGAAGGCAATCAGGTTCCCCGCCAGCAGGGCCAGCTCCGGAGAGTTGGCCACGAAGCCCAGGTTGTAGGGGACGGCAAAGACCACGCCGACGACGGCGGCGAGCGCCAGCTGCTGCCAGCGCCGGGGCGGCAGGGTCAACGGTTCGGTCAGCATAAAGCCCACGAAGAACAGCACGGGGCGCTGCGCCAGGGGCTGCCACAGGGCCTGGCCGGCGGACATGCCGGCCCGGAGCAGCTCACTGGCCACGATGGATACGGAAACCGCAGTGAACACGGCGCCCATGAGCATCTTCCGGGTGCGGTAAAGGACCAGCAGGATGCCCGGGACGATGAGGAAAAGCATGGCGGGGGTGGCCGCCCACCACGTGGCGATGTTCAGGCCGGTCAGCCCGGCCGCAAATGCCCCGGCGGCGGCCGGGTTGAAGATGTGCCTGCCGCGCCAGGCCAGGGCGTATTTCGAGGCCGATGCCAGGACGCAGGCGATCGCGACGCCGGCAATATCCAGCATTTTGAAACTGGGCCAGAACAGGAAGTACAGCAGCAGGCCGGTGATCAGCGAGGATTCCGAATGCGGCCGGACATGGAACAGGGCGGCGAGCCCGCGGTTGGAGGCGTAGGTGAGTCCCAGGCAGAGCGCCAGATGGGTGAGCATCTCCGGGATGCCGAACGTGAGCCAGCCCAGGACATTAAGCAGCAGGCTATACGCGGCCAGGACCGCAAGAACCCACAACACCAGGCGGTACATGGTGAAGCGGTTCAGGGACGTGTCCACCCGCTGGATCATCGAACTCATTCGAACAGCACTCCTTCGAAACCTGCTGAGTAGGCGGCACTTCCGTCCGAGAAAACCGTAAGCCAGGAAAATCCAAAATCCTGCTGAAGCGCCTTCCCGGATACGAAGAACAAAGCTGTGGCCAGGGCATCGGCCGTCATGGCGTCCTCGGCCAGCGCCCAGGTGGCCACCACGGTTCTGACCGGCGACCCGGTGGTGCCGTCCAGCACGTGGTGCAGCCCGTCGCCCCACGCCCGGCGGTTCGCTGCCGAGGCGCACAAGGCGCCCGCGCCCAGGCTGATGGTGCCGATGGCCCGGCCTGGATCGTACGGATGCTCCAGTGCCACGGTCACCGGAACCGGTCCGGAATTGAGGAGGTCGCCGCTGGCATCGATGAAGTGTTCGCCGGCGCCCTGGGACCGGAGCTCCGCTGCGAGCAGGTCGGCCAACTGCCCCTTGCCGGCAGCGCCGACGTCCAGCACCACGGGAGCCGTGGTGGTCAGCACGGCATCGTCCCAGTCCAGGACGTCGTCCCACCGCGGGGCGGGAACGGGTGTCCCGCGGGGCCGGAGCGAATAGTCCGGGCCGTATCCGAGCTGCTCCAGGCTGCCGCCGATCAGCGGCGTCATGGCGCCTTCAGTCAGGCGGTAGAGGCTGCGGTACAGGCGGCCCAGTGCGCCTGCACCGTCCGGCATCCGGAAGCGGCCGGGCTCCCTGGCCGCCCGCGCGACGGTCGAGTCCGCCCTGAAACGGGACCACGCGGCGTCGTACTTCTCCACCACGTCGAGCAGCCGGCGGCGCTGGCTGCCGTCCAGGGTGACCGGCGTTGAAATCTCCCAGCTGGTTCCGATTCCGTCGAAACTGAACGCTGCCCAGCCCGGGTGCGGCACGTTATCTCCTCTTGACGCGGTATGGGGCGGCTGCTGCGCTGTTGGTACGGGGGCGGCCTACTGGGCCTCGGATTTGATCTTCTCGACGGCCTGGTTGAAGCCGCCGCTGGTGAGGGATGAACCGGCTACTTTCGAAACATTCAGCTCATCCAGGTTCTTGCCCACGATCTGCGCCGCGATACCGCCGGCGAACTCGCCCTGGAACTTGCGGGTGTTGGGGTTGGAAGGATGCTGGGTGATGTTCACGCCGGACACGGTGCCGCCGGACAGCGTCAGCTCAACGCCCACAGTTTCGGTGCCGTTGGGGGAGACGTAGTTTCCGTCGGCGCTGTAGGTGCCGTCCTTGTAGCCGGACGCGGCCGACGACGAGGTGCCGGCTGCCGGGGCGCTGGACGAGGGAGCGGATTGGGCGGCGGGTGCCTGGGCGGACGGCGCGCAACCGGCCACGGTTCCGATCAGGGACATGCCGGCGATGCCGACGAAGACGCTCTTACGTACCGGGAAGCTCATGCGGGGGCTCGTTTCGTATGGTTGCGGGCAGATGCGTGCCGGGCTGGTACCGGCACCGCAGGGACAGGATCCAGTCAGGCAGTTACAGGATGGACAACGTTGGAATCAGCGTAATGGTTCAGCCTGTGACGAACCCGATTCAATTCTGTGAGCCTTCTTACTCCTGTGCGCCTTCTAGACGGCGTCATGGCACCGCCGAGGATTCCGCGGGTTTTGCGGGCCACCGGTAGGCTAGATGCGTGACTCCCGAAGAACTCTCCCTCGCCATATCCGCCTGCCTGAAAGACGCCGTCGCCGCCGGCGAAATTACTCTTTCCGCATCAGCCGTGCCGGACGAGGTGCGCGTGGAGCGGCCCAAGAACCGGGACCACGGTGACTGGGCCACCAACATTGCCCTCCAGCTGTCCAAGCAGGCCGGTGTTAATCCCCGGGAATTCGCCACCATCCTCAGCACGCGGCTCAAGGGCATTGACGGCGTTTCGGCCGTGGACATCGCCGGTCCGGGCTTCCTGAACATCACGGTGGACGCCGCAGCTGCGGGCACCCTGGCCAAGGCCATCGTCGAAGCGGGCCCGGCGTACGGCACCAACTCGGCGCTCGCCGGCCACGTGGTCAACATGGAATTCGTCTCCGCCAACCCCACCGGGCCGCTGCACATCGGCCACACCCGCTGGGCCGCGCTGGGCGACTCGATCGCCCGCGTCCTCCGGGCCTCCGGCGCGACAGTCACCGCCGAGTACTACATCAACGACGCCGGGTCGCAGATGAACGTCTTCGCCCATTCCGTGCTGTCCCGGCTGCATGGCCGCGGTGTGCCGGAGGGCGGCTACCCCGGCCAGTACATTTCCGACCTTGGCCACCATGTCCTGGCAGACCACCCGGACATCCGGGAACTGACCGACGTCGCGGCGCTGCCGGTCATCCGCAGCGCGGCGTACAAAGCGCAGATGAAGGACATCAAGGACACCCTCGCCGACTTCGGCGTCGCCTTCGACGTGTACTTTTCCGAGCAGGAACTGCACGACGCCGGCGCCATCGAAAGTGCCGTTGCCCGCCTTCGCGAGCAGGGCCACGTGTTCGACGACGGCGGCGCCGTCTGGCTGCGCACCACGGACTTCGGGGACGACAAGGACCGCGTGATGATCCGCGCGAACGGCGAACCGACCTACTTCGCCGCCGACGCCGCCTACTACCTTTCCAAGAAGGACCGCGGCTTCGACCAGAAGATCTACCTGCTGGGAGCGGACCACCACGGCTACATCCACCGGCTCAAGGCCATCGCCGCAGCGGCCGGCGACGACCCTGAGGCCAACATCGAGGTGCTGATCGGCCAGCTCGTGTCGGTGAACGGCGCCAAGCTGTCCAAGCGCGCGGGCAACATCATCGAGCTCAAGGACCTGATTTCCTGGCTGGGCAAGGACGCCGTCCGTTATTCGCTGGCGCGTTTCCCCGCAGACTCCCCGCTCACCCTGGACCCCGATCTCCTGAAGAAGCACAGCAACGAGAACCCGGTGTTCTACGTCCAGTACGCGCATGCCCGCTCCCGCGGCGCCGCCCGCAACGCCGTGGCGGCCGGCGTCGACCGCACCGTTGACGGGAAGGACGTGTTCGACGCGTCCTTGCTGGACCACCCCACGGAGAACGAACTGCTGTCCTACCTGGGCAGCTACCCGTCCATCGTGGCCAAGGCCGCCGAACTGCGCGAACCGCACCGCGTGGCCCGCCACCTGGAGCTCATCGCCGGCGCCTACCACCGCTGGTATGACGCCTGCCGCATGGCGCCGCAGGGCGACGAGGCCATCACCGACGTCAACCGCACCCGGCTGTGGCTCAACGACGCCACCAGCCAGGTGCTGGCCAACGGACTGGAACTGCTTGGCGTTTCGGCGCCGGAACGGATGTGACCCCCATGTCAGCACAGCACGGGAAATCCTCAGATTACGCATCCCCGCTCGCCCCGGAGTGGCTTGCCGTCCCCGCAGACCTCAACAGGCTCCACGAGCCCCTCTGGGCGGCCGGCGTTGCCCGGAACGACGCCGGTGAACTCGCCATTGACGGCATCCCGGTCAGTGAGCTCCAGCGCCAGTTCGGCACGCCGCTGTTCGTGATGAGCGAGAACGACTTCAGGGCACGTGCCCGGGCTTTCAGTGACGCTTTCAACGACGCCTTCGCCGACATCTGCGGGGGAGTGGATGTCTACTACGCAGGCAAGTCATTCCTGTGCACCGCCGTCGTCCGCTGGGTTGAGGAAGAAGGGCTGCGCCTGGACACCGCCTCCGGCGGGGAACTCGCCGTCGCGGACCGCGCAGGCATCCCGGGCGCCGACGTCGCCCTGCACGGCAACAACAAGTCCGACGCTGAGATCCACCGTGCGCTGGACATGAAGCTGGGCCGGATTGTGGTGGACAGCCTCGCCGAGCTGGAGCGCGTCGCCAAGATCGCGTCCGAACGCGGCGAAACCGCCAGGGTGATGCTGCGGCTCACGCCCGGAGTGCACGCCCACACGCACGAGTTCATTGCCACCGCCCATGAAGACCAGAAGTTCGGCCTGTCCATGGCGGAGGACACCACGGACCAGGCGGGCCTGTCCGCGGCCGAGGAAGCCGTGGCCGCCGCCACGAGCTACCACAGCATTGAACTCCTTGGCCTGCACTGCCACATCGGCTCGCAGATCTTCGAACCGGACGGCTTCGCGCTGGCCGCAGTGAAACTGCTCAAGTTCCTCGCGTCGATGCAGGAGAAATACTCCATCGTCCTGCCCGAACTGGACCTCGGCGGCGGATACGGCATCGCCTACACGCCGGTGGACACACCGCGCCCGGCGGCAGAGATCGCCCAGGCGATGGCCGCTGTCGTGCGTTCCACGTGCGCCGAACTGGGCATCGACTCGCCCCGGATCTCGATTGAACCGGGACGCGCCATCGTAGGCAGCTCCACGTTCACCCTGTACGAGGTGGGAACCCTCAAGACCGTCCGCGTGGACGCTCCGGCAGCCGAAAATGCCGGGAATGCCGGGGAAAACGTTACGTACACGCGCCGCTATGTGTCGGTGGACGGCGGCATGAGCGACAACGCCCGCCCGGTGCTCTACGACGCGGATTATTCGGCGATTGTGGCGTCGCGTACCTCCGGGGCCGCGCCGCAGCTGTCCCGCGTAGTGGGCAAACATTGCGAGAGCGGCGACATAGTTGTTAGAGATGTATATCTGCCCGAGGACGTGGCAGCCGGTGATCTGCTCGCTGTACCGGGGACCGGCGCCTACTGCTGGGCCCTCTCCAGCAACTACAACTATCTGGCCCGGCCGGGCGTTGTCGCTGTGCGCGACGGATCTGCCCGGCTGATTGTCCGCGGGGAAACCGAACAAGATCTGCTGAACCGCGACATGGGAGTCTGAATGACTGAATTGCGAACCCTGAAAGTAGCCCTGCTGGGCTGTGGCAACGTTGGGGCTCAGGTGGCGCGGATTCTGATTGATGACGCCGAATCACTGGCCGCCCGCACCGGAGCCCGACTGGAGCTGACCGGCATCGCCGTTCGCACCATCGATGCGCCGCGAGACGTCGAGCTGCCGCGGGACCTGTTCACCACGGATGCTGAAACCCTGGTCAAGGACGCCGACCTCGTCATTGAACTGATGGGCGGCATCGAGCCGGCCCGTTCCCTGATCCTCAGCGCCATCCAGAACGGCGCCAGCGTGGTCACCGGCAACAAGGCCCTGCTGGCCCAGGACGGCCCCACGCTGTACGAAGCGGCAGACAAGGCCGGCGTCCAGCTGTCCTATGAAGCCGCCGTGGCCGGCGCCATCCCGATCCTGCGTCCCATCCGCGACAGCCTCTCCGGCGACCGCATCACCCGTGTCCTGGGCATCGTGAACGGCACCACCAACTTCATCCTTGACCAGATGGACACCACCGGTGCGCAGTTCGCCGACGCCCTCGCCGAGGCGCAGCGCCTCGGCTACGCCGAAGCGGACCCCACCGCCGACGTCGGCGGCCTCGACGCCGCCGCCAAGGCGACCATCCTGGCCTCGCTGTCGTTCCACACACGGTTCGACCTCGAGAACGTCCACTGCGAAGGCATCACCGAAGTGAGCGCCGCGGACATCGCCGCTGCCAAGGATGCCGGGTTCGTCATCAAGCTCCTGGCCATCGCCGAGAAGCTTGTTGCGGCCGACGGCAGCGAAGGCGTTTCCGTCCGCGTGCACCCCACGCTGCTGCCGCGGGAGCACCCGCTGGCCGCCGTTCACGGTGCCTTCAACGCCGTCTTCGTGGAAGCGGAAAACGCCGGCGAACTCATGTTCTACGGCCAGGGCGCCGGCGGCACCCCCACCGCGTCGGCCGTGCTGGGCGACCTCGTCTCCGCGGCCCGACGGATTGTCCTGGGCGGCCCGGCGCAGATCGAGACCACCAACGGCCAGGTGCCGGCCCTGCCCATCGACGCCGTCAACACCAGCTATTACATCGGCCTGGACGTTGCCGACCAGCCCGGCGTTCTGGCCAAGATCGCCCAGCTCTTCGCGGAGCACGGCGTGTCCATCGAGATCATGCGCCAGACCATCCACCGTGACGCCGATTCCAACGTGGAATCTGCCGAACTGCGGATCGTCACCCACCGCGCAACCGAAGCTGCACTGGCAGCGACCGTCCAGGCCGTGAAGGGCCTGGACGTCATCAATTCCGTTACATCCGTACTGCGGGTAGAAGGAGTCTAAGTGGCTCACCAATGGCGCGGTGTCATCCGCGAATACGCTGATCGTTTGCCCGTAACGGAAAGCACCAAGGTCATCACCCTCGGTGAGGGCGGCACGCCGCTTGTCCACGCGCAGAAGCTCTCCGCGCTGACCGGGTCCACTGTGTACCTGAAGGTCGAAGGCATGAACCCCACCGGCTCCTTCAAGGACCGTGGCATGACCATGGCCATGACGGCCGCCGTGGCCTCGGGCGCCAAGGCAGTGGTGTGCGCCTCCACCGGCAACACGTCAGCGTCCGCAGCGGCCTACGCCACGGCAGCCGGCCTCCAGTGCGCCGTCCTGGTGCCGGAGGGCAAGATCTCCATGGGCAAGCTGAGCCAGGCGATCGCCCACGGCGCCACCCTCCTGCAGGTGGACGGGAACTTCGACAACTGCCTGGACATCGCCCGGAAACTGGGGGAGTCCTACCCCGTTTTCCTGGTGAACTCCGTCAACCCGGCCCGGATCCAGGGGCAGAAGACCGGTGCCTTCGAAGTGGTGGATGCGCTCGGCGACGCCCCGGACATCCACGTCCTCCCGGTAGGCAATGCCGGTAACATCACCGCGTACTGGAAGGGGTACAAGGAGTACTCCGCCCCGTTCGAGTCCGAAACCGCCGGCACGCTGCCCGCCGTGTCCACCAGGACCCCGCAGATGTGGGGATTCCAGGCCGCCGGCGCTGCACCGTTCGTCGCAGGCCACCCCATCACGGAGCCGGACACCATCGCCACGGCAATCCGGATCGGAAACCCCGCCTCCTGGGACGGTGCCATCGCAGCCCGTGACGAGTCCGGCGGATTCATCGACGCCGTGACGGACGATGAGATCCTCGCCGCGCACCGCTGGCTTTCCGCCAAGGAAGGCGTCTTCGTGGAACCCGGTTCCGCCGCAGGCGTCGCCGGCCTGATCAAGAAGCATGCCGCGGGGCAGGTTCCCACCGGCAAGACCATCGTGATCACCGTGACCGGCCATGGCCTGAAGGACCCGCAGTGGGCGCTGCGCACCGAAGACGGCAGCGACGTCCAGCCCGTCAAGGTGTCCAACGACGTGGTCACCGTGGCCGCCGAACTTGGCCTGGAAGAAAAATAGCCTTGGAAACCACCCTCACCGTGCCGGCCGAGTCAGCTGCCGGGGCTCCGGCAGTTCCGGCCGGGCAGTTGGTAACCGTCCGCGTGCCCGCCACCAGCGCCAACCTCGGCCCCGGCTATGACAGCCTGGGGCTCGCACTCTCGCTGCACGACACGCTGACCGTTGAAACCCTGGGCAGCGGCGAGCTCGAGTTCGAACTGAGCGGCGAGGGTGCGGAGACGCTTCCGCGCGATGCGAGCCACCTGGTGGTCAAGGCCATCACCGAGGCCCTGCACCGGCTGGGCTTCCGGCACCAGGGCCTGAAGATCACGGCGGACAACGTCAACCCCCACGGCCGCGGCCTGGGCTCTTCGGCCTCGGCCGTGGTGGCCGCGGTCACGGCCGCGAATGCGCTGGTGCCGGAGCCGTCCCGCCGCGGCAAGGACTGGATCCTGCAGCTCACCAGCGAGATGGAAGGCCATCCTGACAACGTGGCACCGGCCATATTCGGCGGCCTGGCGCTGTCATGGCAGGACAGTGACCAGTACAGCAGCACCTGCGCCACAGTGTCGGATTCGGTGATCCCGGTCGTTGCCGTACCTGACTATGAGCTGTCCACCGAAGCGGCACGCGCACTGCTGCCGGCATCGGTGGGCCACCATGCTGCCGCCATGAACTCGGGCCGGGCCGCGCTGCTCATCCATGCCCTCACCGGCAAGCCGGAATTCCTGCTGGCCGGCACGGAGGACTACCTCCACCAGAGCTACCGCGCGGAAGCCATGCGCCCCAGCGCGGACCTGATCCGTGCGCTGCGTTATGCAGGACACGCTGCCGTTGTTTCCGGCGCCGGACCGACTGTCCTGGTCCTCGCCAACGGGGAAGAAGAGGCCGCCGCAGTGGTGGGCTTCATCGAGGCCTACACGCGGGCCAACACGCCGGATGTCGGCTGGCGTGTGATGAAGCTGGCGGTGGACGTTGAAGGTGCTAAAGTGGGAGTGCACCGGCGGTAATCCCGCAGGCAGTTTAAAGAAACCCGCAGTCACGACGAATCCGATGTTGGCCATGGCGCCTGTCTAATCGTTTGCTGCTCTGAACTTCAACTGCGCAACAGTCTCCGGTGCCGCCTGCTTTGGTCTGTCGCAGGAATCTGCAGAATCGCTCTGCACCCCTGAACCGTCAGTCCGCCATTCCGTTCTCTTCTTGGAATGTTCGAGGCGTATCAGTATCCGGCCCTGCTGGCCGAATTCCATCCGGCAAGGCCGAAATCCGGCTGCAGATCTGAACTGCAGCCCAGATCAAATCATCGCGTCCAGCTCCCAGTCTGGACGCCGTCGAGGGGGAAGGATCCTTCGTGACCGAAACCACTGAGCTGTCTCCAGCTGTGGACATATCTTCTGCTACCGACTTGTCGGCAGCACCCGCCAAGAGCAGCGGCCTTGCCGGCCTTAAGCTCGCCCAGCTGCAGGCTCTTGCCAGCCAGCTCGGTATCTCCGGCGGATCCCGCATGCGCAAGGGCGATCTGGTGACCGCCATTTCCGCCCACCGTGCAGGCACTTCAGCCACCAAGGCTCCGGCCAAGGGCGCTGACAAGACCGGCGAAAACATCTCGGCACGGGCTACTGCGCCGGCAGCGGCCGCCCCTGTAGCTGAAGCTGCAGAGGCTCCCGCAGCGGAAGGCACCCGTGCCCGCCGTGGCCGCAGCCGCCGTGCCGGCAGCGACGGCGTTGTCACCGCTCCCGCCACCGAGGCACCGGCACCGGAAGCCGCTCCCAGCGAAGCGCCCGCGGCTCCGGAAGCCGCCCAGGCCGCTGTGTCCGAAGGTGCTGCACCGGAAGCTGCAGAGCGCCGCCAGCCCCGCACCCGGAACCGGCGCCGCGGTGAAGCAGCCGCCCAGGCGACGGCCCCCGCCGCCGAGGCTGAAGCGCCGGCCCAGGCGCCTGCCGAGCAGCGCGTCTCCGAACAGCGTGTTTCCGAGCAGCGCGTTTCCGAGCAGCGCACGGAACAGCGTGGCGGTGAGCAGCGCGAACAGCGCGGCGCAGACCAGGGCGGCGAAGCGGCCGAAGCCGGTCAGCGCAACGAACGCCAGGCAACCCGCACCCGTGGCGGCCGCGACGGCGGTGAAACCGCCGTTACGCGGGAAACGACCCGCCGGGACGACACCCGCGAGAGCGACGATGCCGACGGCGGAAGCCGCCGCAACCGCCGCAACCGCCGTGACCGCAACGACCGGACGGGCGGCCAGGACAACAGCCGCGACAACCGGGATAACTCCCGCAACGACCGCTTCCGCGACCGTAACGATCGCCGTCGTGGACGCGCCCAGGGACCGGACGTCGACGACGTCGAGGTCACCGAGGACGATGTCCTGCTGCCCGTCGCCGGCATCCTGGACGTGCTGGAGAACTACGCGTTCATCCGCACCTCCGGCTACCTGCCGGGTCCGAACGACGTCTACGTGTCCCTCGCACAGGTCAAGAAGTACAACCTGCGCAAGGGCGACGCCGTTGTCGGCGCCATCCGCGCACCGCGTGAAGGCGAAGACCGCAGCCAGCAGTCCGCCCGCCAGAAGTTCAACGCCCTGGTCCGGGTCACCTCCGTCAACGGCAAGACTCCCGAGGAACTCAAGGACCGCGTCGAATTCGCGAAGCTGGTCCCGCTGTACCCCTCGGAGCGCCTGCGCCTCGAGACGGACCCCAAGAAGATCGGCCCCCGCGTCATCGACCTGGTTGCCCCGATCGGCAAGGGCCAGCGCGGCCTGATCGTCTCGCCGCCGAAGGCCGGCAAGACGCTCATCCTGCAGTCCATCGCCAACGCGATCACCACCAACAATCCTGAGGTCCACCTCATGATGGTGCTCGTTGACGAACGTCCCGAAGAAGTCACGGACATGCAGCGCACCGTGAAGGGCGAGGTCATTGCCTCCACCTTCGACCGCCCCGCCGACGACCACACCACCGTGGCCGAGCTCTCCATCGAACGCGCCAAGCGACTCGTGGAAATGGGCATGGACGTTGTGGTGCTCCTCGACTCCATGACCCGCCTGGGCCGCGCCTACAACCTGGCGGCACCGGCTTCCGGCCGTATCCTGTCCGGTGGCGTCGACTCGGCAGCGCTGTACCCGCCGAAGCGCTTCTTCGGTGCAGCCCGCAACATCGAAAACGGCGGCTCGCTCACCATCCTGGCCACCGCGCTCGTCGAGACCGGTTCCAAGATGGACGAGGTCATCTTCGAAGAGTTCAAGGGCACCGGCAACATGGAACTGCGCCTGTCCCGCCAGCTGGCTGACAAGCGCATCTTCCCGGCAGTGGACGTCAACGCGTCCGGTACCCGCCGCGAAGAGAACCTGCTTTCCCCCGAGGAAGTCAAGATCATGTGGAAGCTGCGCCGTGTCCTCTCCGGACTCGAAACGCAGCAGAGCCTTGAGCTGCTGACCAACAAGATCCGGGAGACCCAGAGCAACGTCGAGTTCCTCATGCAGGTTCAGAAGACGACGCTTGGTGCGAAGTCGGATAACGACAAGTAGCTGTGCTTACCGCTCAAAGTATGCCGACCCTGTGGCCGGCATACTTTGGGCGGTTCGTCGTTAAGTCCCACGAAACTAGACTTGTAAGAGTCGAAAGAGGTTTTGAAAATGTTTGAGTCCGTACAGGGCCTGCTTGATGAGCATGATGCCATCCAGGCGCAGCTGGGGGATCCTGCCGTTTATGCTGACCAGCGGCTAGCCCGGAAGCTTGGGCGGCGGTCTGCTCAGTTGAACGGCATTGTCGAGGCCTACCACCGCTGGGAGGGTATTCGGGACGACCTCGCGGCGGCCAGGGAAATGGCGGACGAGGACCCTGAGTTTGCCGCCGAGGTGCCTGAGCTGGAGGCTTCGCTGGAGACGGCGGCCGCCAAGCTGCGCCGCCTGCTCATCCCGCGCGATCCGGACGATGCCCGCAACGTGATTCTCGAGGTCAAGGGCGGCGAAGGCGGCGACGAGGCTGCGCTCTTCGCTGCGGACCTGCTGCGGATGTACACCCGCTACGCGGAATCACGCGGCTGGAAAACCGAGCTCATATCGGCCACCGAATCGGACCTGGGCGGCTACAAGGACGTCCAGATGGCCGTCAAGGGCAGCTCGAACGACCCCGCCGAAGGCGTTTACGCGCGGCTGAAGTTCGAAGGCGGCGTGCACCGTGTGCAGCGGGTCCCCGTGACGGAATCCCAGGGCCGCATCCACACCTCGGCCGCCGGCGTCCTGGTGCTTCCCGAAGTGGACGAGCCTGAAGAGCTTGAGATCAACCAGAACGACCTCAAGATCGACGTCTACCGGTCCTCGGGGCCGGGCGGGCAGTCGGTTAACACCACCGACTCCGCGGTGCGCATCACCCACCTTCCCACCGGCATCGTGGTGGCCATGCAGAACGAAAAGTCCCAGCTGCAGAACCGTGAGGCCGGCATGCGCGTGCTGCGCGCCCGCATCCTGGCGCACCAGCAGGAACAGATCGACGCCGAGAACTCGGCCCAGCGCAAGTCCCAGATCCGCACCATGGACCGTTCCGAGCGCATCCGGACCTACAACTACCCGGAAAACCGCATCGCGGACCACCGCACCGGGTACAAGGCCTACAACCTGGACCAGGTCATGAACGGCGACCTGGAACCCGTGATCCAGTCGGCCATCGAGATGGACGAACAGGCCCGCCTGGACGCCATCGGCGAATAGTCTCCGGCGGCACGCACGATGACACTCGGAACTGGGCTGAGCCTGGCGGAAGCCGTCCGCGAGGCGACCGCCATCCTTCACGGCGCCGGGGTTCCCAGCCCGCGCGTGGATGCGGAGCTGCTGGCGGACCACCTCCTGGGCGTCGGCCTGGGCAGGCTGCGGGCCATGCTCCTGGCGGATTCGTCCCCGGAGCCCGACGGCTATGCCGAGCTGGTGGCCGAGCGCGCGCAGCGGGTGCCGCTGCAGCACATTACCGGTGTGGCCCACTTCCGCTACCTGCAGCTGGCCGTGGGGCCCGGGGTCTTCATTCCACGGCCGGAGACCGAGTCCGTGGTCCAGCTGGTCATTGACCGGCTCAAGAAACCGGCCCAGGGCACCCGCCGTCCCAAGGTGGTGGACCTGGGCACGGGCTCCGGAGCCATTGCCGGCTCCATCGCCCTCGAAGTGCCGGGCGCGGACGTCTACGCCGTGGAGTTCAGCGAATTTGCCCATGCCTGGGCCGAACGCAACCTGCGGCCGCTCGGGGTCACCCTGCTCCGCGGGGACCTTCGGGACGCTCTGCCGGAACACAACGGAACGTTCGACGTCGTGGTTTCAAACCCGCCGTACATTCCCGCCGAGGCGATTCCCAACGAACCCGAAGTGGCTTTGCACGATCCGCCCGAAGCGCTGTATGGCGGGGGAGCGGACGGGATGGAACTCCCGACGGCGGCGGCGGCGTCTGCCGCACGGCTGCTGGTTTCCGGCGGCTACTTCGTCATGGAACACGCCGAAGTCCAGGCAACATGGATCGCAGCCATGCTGAAGGCCTCGGGCCTCTGGTCAGACGTGATGACGCACCTGGACCTCAACGGCAAGGAACGCGCCACGAGTGCAGTCCTTGCCGCACCGTCGGACCGATAAACCAATCAGCCCATGAAGTGATGAAAGAATAGGCCAGTGACCACAACCTACGACTGCACGGCAGCTGACCAGCGGGCCGAAGGGCTGGAGAATGCCCAGCGGGCCATCCGCCAACACAAATGCGTGGTGTTCCCTACCGACACGGTGTACGGAATCGGTGCTGACGCGTTCTCGCCCCAGGCTGTCAACATGCTGCTGGCGTCCAAGGGCCGCAGCCGGAAGATGCCGCCGCCGGTCCTCATCCCGCGGCTCAACGCCCTGGACGGGCTGGCAACGGACGTCCCTGCAGAGGCCCGCAAGCTCGCCGAGGCGTTCTGGCCGGGCGGCCTCACCATGATCTTCCACGCGCAGCCGTCGCTCGACTGGGACCTGGGGGAGACCAAGGGCACTGTCGCGTTGCGGATGCCGGCCGACGACGTCGCTCAGGACCTGTTGACGCTGACCGGACCCCTCGCAGTGTCGTCAGCAAACCGCACCGGCCAGCCGGCAGCCCGGACCGCCGCCGAGGCCCTGACCCAGCTCGCCGAATCCGTTGAGGTCTACCTCGAAGGGGGACTGCGTCCGGAGGGCGGCGCGGACGCGGAGGCCCTCCCCTCAACCATTATCGACGCCACTGCACTGCCCCTCAGGGTGGTGCGCCAGGGTGCCCTCGCCCTTGAGAAACTGCGCGAGGTTGTTCCCGGACTCCTGGACATTGACGGCAATGCCGCCGACGAATCCGTCACGGGATCCGGCGTCGAATGATTCTCACCCGGCAGCACATCCCCGTCCTCGGTGTCGACGCGACGCCACTGACCGTGCAGGGGATGACGGCCACGCTCGACCGTTTTGTCGCAGAAGGCGGCACCCGCACGGTGGTGGGCCACAACCTGCACAGCGTGACGCTCTTCCACTCCGATCCGGAATTCCGGGCCCTCTACGAAAACAGCGATGTGGTGCTGCTCGACGGCGCGCCCGTGCTGTGGCTGTGGGGACGGTCGGGGGATGCCGACGGGCCCGTCATGGACTACCGCCTGGGTTCCACCGACTGGATCCCTGCCCTCGGCAATGTGGAAGGCCTTGAACGAATTGCCGTGCTCGGCGCCGGCGCGGAAGCCAACGCCAGGGCTGTGACGCGCCTGGCCGGGATCGTGCCGAATGCCAAAGTGGCCGGCATGCCGGGCGAAGGCTGGAACAGCGACCTTGAAAACGACGCTGTTGCCTGGCTGCAGGAGCTGCGTCCGCAGCTGGTGCTGCTCGGACTCGGGATGCCTTTGCAGGAAATGGTCCTCCGCCGGAGGCTGGACGCACTTCCCCCTGCCGTGTACTGCGCGGTGGGCGGTGCGATCGAACAGATCGCCGGAATCCAGAAGCTTGCTCCGCGCTGGTTGGGACGCCTGGGCCTGGAATGGGCCTGGCGGCTCATGCTGCATCCCCGCAGGGTGGCCTATCGTGTTTTCGGTGAACCGTGGGTGCTGCTGGCCCTCCTGGTCCGGAAACGACTCAGGCAGAACGGCTAGGATCCGCCGTTTTCCAAGCTAGAACAGGCTAGAACTTCTGGTCCTTCAGGGGACCGAAGCCCTTGCCGCGCAGGCCGGTGGAAAACGCCCGGAACCAGTCCGCCAGGCCGCGGAAGTCGCCGCGGCGCAGGAAGTAGCCGAGGTAGCCGCCAACGTCCGCCACGAGCGACTTCACGCGGAAGTGGCGGCGGATCAGGTAGCCGCGGTTCCGGTAGTAGTAGTAGCGCTTGAACGCCGTCTCGGGAACGATCACGTGCCACCTGGCGCCAAATACGTGCTGCGTTTCGGCAAAGGCGTGCGGATGCGTGATGGCGGTGGTGGTTACCGTGCCAAAGCGGATGCCCGCCTTCCGGAGCCTGATGGTGAAGTCCACCTCGTCGCCGCGGATGAAAAGCCGCATGTCGGGCAGGCCCACCTTGAAGAAGACGTCCGACCGGATCAGCGCTCCGTTGAAGAAGTGGCCGTCGTCGGGCAGGAAGCCAAGCTTCTCCACTTCCGCCCGGTCGTGGGTGACTTTACCGTCGAGGCGGAAGAAAAAGGACAGCCGGTCCGGGTGGCCCGGCGCGGCAACGAGCGGGACCACAGCATCCAGGCCGCGGGCTTCGGCTTCCCGGAGCAGCGTGGCGAGGCATTCCGGGTCGCCGGGTTCGGCGTCGTCGTCCATCATCCAGATCCAGTCAGCGCCGCTGGCAACCGCCTTCAGGACGGCGAGGGAAAAACCACCGGCGCCGCCAAGGTTCGCTTCGGACCGGACGTAGTCCACGTTGGCGTGCTGGTCCGCCACCTCTTTGGCAGGCACGGTGCCGCTGTCCACGAGGCAAATGGAATGGACCGGAGAGCTCTGCCGGTTGATGGCATTCAGCAGGACGGCGAGCTCGCGGGGACGGTCAAACGTCACGGCGGCAACTGCAACCGAGGGGGACATCGCTGGTTCCTTTCAACACGGCCGCCGGTGGATTTCCCGCCGGCAATGGGCCGTGTGACGCGAAGCCAGCCAGCCGTTGGCATTAGTATCTTGACTAGAGTCCACTGTAATACAGCCCTGTCAGGCACCAAGCACTGCCTGCCGCGCGCACGGCGACGGAGAAGTTTCATTTATCGAAAGTCAGTTCCACAGCAATCGAACCCTAGCTATCCCTGCCGCCGGCCACTGACCGGGCTGCAGGGATACACACTGTCGAGGGTTGGTTCCGTCAACGGCGCGGGGAAGGTGGCTTCCCCATGATCATGTACCTGCTGATGATGCTGACGGCCGCAGGCGTGTCCTTCGCCGCCACCTGGGGTGCGCGGCTGATCGGCAACAGGCTTGAGCTTTTCTCGCCGATCCGCAGCCGTGACACCCACTCCCATAAAGTCTCCCGGCTGGGAGGCCTGGGCATTTACGCGGGGTTCCTGGTGGCGCTGATCGTGGCGAGCCAGTCCTTCTTCGTCAAGGACATCTTCCGCGGCAACGCCTCGCCCTGGGGCGTGCTGGCCGGCGCCACGCTGATCGTCATCGTGGGTCTCGCCGACGACCTCCTGGACCTCCGGTGGTGGGTGAAACTGATCGGCCAGAGCGCTGCTGCCATGGTGGTGGCCATCTGGGGCGTGAGGATGAGCATCCTGCCGTTGATACCCGAGCCGATCCTGCTTGAGAATGAGATCGTCCGCATCGTCCTCACCGCGGGGCTGATCGTCACCACCATGAACGCGTTCAACTTCATCGACGGGCTGGACGGGCTCGCCGCCGGCGTGGCCATCATCGGCGGCGCGGCGTTCTTCCTGACTGCCTACTGGGTGCACAGGTCGGCCGTGCTGCTCGACTATTCGGATCTCGCGACGCTGCTCACTGCGGTGGTGGTGGGCAGCTGCGCAGGCTTCCTGCCGCACAACTGGTTCCCTTCGAAGATCTTCATGGGGGACTCCGGCGCCATGCTGATCGGACTCCTCATGGCCTCCGCCGGCATTGTCTCAACGGGCCAGATCACCTCCGGCCTTTACGACCGGGCCAACGGTATACCGACGATCATTCCCATCCTCCTGCCGTTCGCAGTGCTGTTCCTGCCGTTGCTGGACCTCAGCCTTGCGGTGGTGCGGCGTACTGCGCTGGGACGTTCGCCCTGGTCCGCGGACCGCGGACACCTGCACCACAAGCTGATGGACATTGGCTACTCCCATCGCGCATCCGTCATCCTGATGTACGCCTGGACCTGCGTGCTGGCGTTCGGGGGCCTGGCCTTCGCCATCTTCCCGTGGCAGCTTGTGCTGGCTGCGGACGTCGCGGCGGCCGCGGTCATGGCCGTGGTCACCGCATGGCCGTACCTTCGCGACAAGGCGCCCGGGCCGGGGCCGCGGTCGGAAGGGGAGTACGAGGCCGAAGCGGAAGCAGCGGGGCAGGAGTGAGCTTTCGACACCCTTTTCCGAATAATTTCTATCTCATGTAGAATTTCAGTGCAGCTCTTCGCCGCACCCTCCTTTGCCAGCCCGCAGTACACGACGATTGGGATCTGATGACCTCCAACGCCGATCCCGGACACAGATCCGGTAACGGACCCGTTGGTGTCTCCGGCCCCACAAAATCACTCTGGCTGGGACTCTTGAAGCTGAGCGCAGGTGCGGCCCTGGCCGGCCTGGTGCTCGCCGGAATACCGGCCGCGATCCTCAACGGCGGCGGGGGAGTGCTCTCAAGCACTTTCGGCGGCCTCCTTGTGATGGCGTTCTTCGGAATCAGCCTCCTGGTGGGCCATTTTGTCGGACGGAACAATCCCTCGGGCGCCATCGGGGTCTTTGTTGTCACCTACTTCGTCAAAGTCGTGGGTTTCGCCGTGGTGCTCTTCGTTATCGGAGCACCCGAATGGCTCCACGCCCGCTGGTTCCTCATCGGCGCCGTCACAGCCGTCGTGTTCTGGCAGGCGGCAGAGATCTACGGATTCAGCAAGGCCCGCCTCCGCATCTATAACGACCCCGAACCCGTGAAAGACGGCAATGATGAACAGCCGTAATTCGAAGCGAAAAAACATGCGGGAAATCCCCAAAACCACCCAAGGTTCCGCAGGCGTATCTTCCGACGGCGGGGACGGCGGATACAACGCCGGCATCGCCGTCTTTAGCTACATAATTGGCGGAATCATCGTCTGGAGTTTGATAGGGTGGGGTCTGGATTATCTGTGGGGAACCCGCTGGATTGTGCTCGCAGGCGCTCTGCTTGGAGCTGCGGGAGGGTTCTATCTTTCTCATATGCACGGACTCACCAGTAACAGAACGTCACCTGGTGAAGACAGTGCAGCCAGCGGCCCGTCCAAGGACGAGGAACAGTAATGCCTAACAATTTCACAAGGGGAAGGGCGGACATGAAGATCGCCGGACCCTCACCAACGCCCAATGATGGACACTGCAGAGAGGAAACGCGTTGATCGCGCTTGCGCTCCCGGCCCAAGATTCAGGAGAGTTCAACCCTCCTGGAATTGAAGAAATGCACCTGCCGGCAATCCTGCCGTGGGGTGCGGCAGACGGATTCTCCAAGCAGATGCTGCTGGTTATCCTGTCGGTCGTCATTATCGCTACATTCTTTCTGCTAGCTGCGCGGAAGCAGCAGCTTGTTCCCGGCAAACTGCAGTTTGCAGGTGAAGCCGCCTACGGCTTCGTCCGCAACAGCATCGCCAAGGACATCATTGGCGGCAAGGACTTCATTAAGTACGTCCCGCTGTTGTTCAGCCTCTTCTTCTTCATTCTGGTGAACAACATCTACGGCGCCATCCCGCTGATCCAGCTTCCGAGCTTCTCGCACGTCGGCGGCGCCTATGTGCTGGCAGCCATCGTCTACCTGACCTGGATCGGCATCGGCGTCAAGAAGAACGGTCTCAAGTACTTCAAGCTGGCCACTGTTCCCTCGGGCGTGCCGGTGTACATCCTCCCGATCGTTATTCCGATCGAGATCATTTCCAACTTCCTGGTCCGCCCTGTCACGCACAGCCTCCGTCTGTTCGCCACCATGCTGGCCGGACACCTGATTGTGATGATCGCCGGATCCGGCATCGAGTACCTGGTCATGCAGGAGAACATCCTCCTGAAGGGCACCTCGGTACTGGTTCTCGTCGGCGCCATCGCCATGTACATGCTGGAAGCGCTGATCATGGCGCTGCAGGCTTACGTTTTCACGCTGCTGACTGCCATCTACATTGAAGGCGCACTGCACGCGGACAGCCACTAGGCACCCACAAACTTCCCCTTCGCGGGGATGAAGCAACCCAAACAACCTGCCACACGGGTGGCATCTTGAAAGGAAGAAAAATGGAAGGCTCCATCAACGGCTCCCTCAACCTCATCGGCTACGGCCTCTCCGCTATCGGCGGTGGTATCGGTGTGGGTCTCGTGTTCGCGGCTTACATCAATGGTGTGGCACGTCAGCCGGAAGCCCAGCGCGTCCTGCAGCCGATCGCATTCCTCGGCCTTGCGCTGACTGAAGCACTCGCCATCCTCGGCCTGGTGTTCGCTTTCGTTCTCTCCTAAGCGTTAGAACTTAGCGAACATCCAGAAACCGAGTAGATAAGGACGGGTGAAATATGAATCAGACGATCATCTCAGCCGCCACCGAAGGCACTAATCCGCTCGTTCCCAACCCTTGGGAAATGGGCGTAGTCCTGGCCGGCTTTGCTGTCCTCTTTTACATCGTGGTCAAGTTCGTTGTCCCGATGTTCGAGAAGACGTTCGCGGAGCGTGCCGAGGCTATTGAAGGTGGCATCGCCAAGGCTGAAAAGGCCCAGGCAGAGGCTTCTGCTGCACTCGAAGAGTACAAGCAGCAGCTCACCGACGCCCGTGCAGAAGCCAACCGCATCCGCGAGGAAGCCCGTGCCGAAGGCGCCCAGATCCTCGCGGACCTGAAGGAAAAGGCAGCTGCAGAGTCTGCCCGCATCACCGCGCACGCCCACGCTCAGATCGAATCCGAGCGCCAGGCTGCCGTTGTGTCGCTGCGCGCCGAAGTCGGCACGCTGGCTACCACGCTGGCAAGCCGCATCGTCGGCGAGTCACTGAGCGATGATGCACGTGCAGCCCGCGTGGTTGACCGTTTCCTGGCAGATCTGGAGAACCAGAACGCAGGTGCAGCTAAGTAATGGCAGGTGTATCGAGCGAATCGCTGACCGCGGCGCTGGTGGCATTGGAAGCCAAGCTTCCCTTCGCTTCGCTGCAGTTGGCAAAGGAACTCTTCGGAATCCTGGGAACGGTGGACAGCTCGGCTGGTTTGCGCCGTGCCCTGACTGACCCGTCCCGCAGCGGTGACGAAAAGTCGGCACTGGTCAAGCAGCTCTTCAGTGGGAAAGTCTCCACTGATGCTGCGGAAATCGCGAGCGGACTGGCCGGTTCACGCTGGGCGTCGGCTCGGGATATCGGCGATGCACTCGAGACTCTTGCCGCTTCGGTGGTAATTGCCGTTGCTGAGAACAAGTCGGCCGTCTCTGCCTCAGGGATCACCGGACTGGAAACGCTGGAGAACGATCTGTTCTCCTTCAACCAGGCCGTCGGTTCCAGCCACGAGGTACAGCGTGCTCTGTCCGAGCCGCAGGCGAGCCCGGCTGCCAAGACTGCCCTCGCCGAGAAGCTCGTTCCCCACGCAAGCGAGGAAGCGAAAGTCCTTATCGGACAGGCAGTTTCGCAGCCGCGCGGCCTCAAGGTGACAAACCTTGTACGCCGTTTCGCCGAGCTTGCAGCCAAGCGCCAGCAGCGCTGGATCGCAACGGTCAGCGTCACCCGTCCGCTGACGGAAACGCAGACCAGCCGGTTGCAGGCAGCGCTGAATGCGCTGTACGGGCGCGAGCTCAAGATCAACATGAACGTTGACCCGGCACTGATCGGTGGCATCCGGATCCAGGTCGGTGATGAAGTGGTAGACGCTTCTGTACTGAACCGCCTGGGCCAGCTCCAGCGTCAGCTTGCCGGCTAACCGGACAAGCACAACTTAACTGATAGAAACCCCGGTCATCGTGACAACGATGATCACGAAAACAGGAGAGCAGGGACTGCAGATGGCCGAATTGACCATCAACGCCGACGACGTCCGTATTGCGTTGAACGAGTTCGCGGCGTCCTACGAACCCGGAAACGCAGAGCGCGTAGAGGTCGGCCGTGTGACCACCGCAGGTGACGGCATCGCCCGTGTTGAGGGCCTTCCCTCGGTCATGGCGAACGAGTTGCTTCGTTTCGAAGACGGCACGCTGGGCCTGGCCCAGAACCTCGACGTCCGCGAAATCGGTGTCATCATCCTCGGTGACTTCACCGGAATCGAAGAGGGCCAGGAAGTCCACCGTACGGGTCAGGTTCTGTCCGTGCCGGTTGGCGATGCCTTCCTCGGCCGCGTGGTTGACCCGCTGGGCCAGCCGATCGATGACCTCGGCGAGATCAAGGCTGAAACCACTCGTGCACTGGAACTCCAGGCGCCCGGCGTGACCCAGCGCAAGTCGGTGCACGAGCCGATGCAGACCGGTCTGAAGGCTATCGACGCCATGATCCCGATCGGCCGCGGCCAGCGTCAGCTGATCATTGGCGACCGCCAGACCGGCAAGTCGGCAATCGCCATCGACACGATCATCAACCAGAAGGCCAACTGGGCTTCCGGAGATGTCACCAAGCAGGTGCGCTGCATCTACGTGGCCATCGGCCAGAAGGCGTCCACCATCGCGGCTGTTCGCCAGACGCTCGAGGACAACGGCGCACTGGAATACACCACCATTGTGGCTTCCCCCGCGTCCGACCCCGCAGGCTTCAAGTACCTGGCCCCTTACGCCGGTTCGGCCATTGGCCAGCACTGGATGTACGGCGGCAAGCACGTCCTCATCGTGTTCGATGACCTTTCCAAGCAGGCCGAGGCCTACCGTGCAGTGTCACTGCTGCTCCGCCGCCCGCCGGGACGCGAAGCCTACCCGGGCGACGTCTTCTACTTGCACTCCCGCCTGCTGGAGCGTTGTGCCAAGCTCTCCGACGAGCTGGGCGCCGGCTCGATGACCGGCCTGCCGCTCATCGAGACCAAGGCAAACGACGTCTCCGCTTACATCCCGACCAACGTGATCTCCATTACCGATGGCCAGATCTTCCTGCAGTCGGACCTCTTCAACGCCAACCAGCGTCCCGCAGTCGACGTGGGTGTCTCGGTTTCCCGCGTGGGTGGCGCAGCACAGGTCAAGTCCATGAAGAAGGTCTCCGGTACCTTGAAGCTGGAATTGGCCCAGTACCGCGACATGCAGGCATTCGCAATGTTCGCGTCGGACCTCGACGCCGCATCGCGCCAGCAGCTGACCCGTGGCGCACGCCTGATGGAACTGCTCAAGCAGGGCCAGTACTCGCCGTTCCCGGTCGAGAATCAGGTTGTTTCCATCTGGGCCGGTACCAACGGCTACCTGGACGACGTTCCGGTTGAGGACATCAACCGCTTCGAGACCGAGTTCCTGGAGCACCTGAAGCACAAGTCCTCCATCCTGACGACGCTGGCACAGACCAACGTCATGGACGATGACACCGCAGAAGCACTGAAGACCTCGATCGTGGCCTTCAAGAAGGGCTTCTTCGGCGAGGGCGACAACCTCCTGGTTGGTGCGGGGCACGAGGAACATGCCCCCATCGACGAGGCGCAGGTCGACCAGGAAAAAATCGTCAAGCAGAAGCGCTAGTTTCGCTGGCAGGGACTGCCGGGACCCCGACGGGTTCCGGCAGTCCCGGCCACCGGGATCTTAGGAAAGGATAAGTATGGGAGCCCAGATTCGGGTCTACCGCCAGAAGATCAGCTCGACGACGTCGATGCGCAAGATCTTCAAGGCGATGGAACTGATCGCTACCTCGCGCATCGGCAAGGCCCGCGCACGCGTAGCGGCTTCACTGCCTTACGCAAACGCGATTACGCGTGCCGTTTCTGCTGTCGCTAGCCAGAGTGAAATCGACCACCCGCTGGTCACCGAGCCCGAGCAGATCCGCCGTGCCGCCGTCCTGGTCATCACCTCGGACCGTGGCCTTGCAGGTTCCTACTCGGCAAGTGTGCTCAAGCAGGCGGAAGGCCTCACCGAGCTGCTTCACGAGGAAGGCAAGGAAGTCAAAACGTACGTTGTCGGCCGCAAGGCACAGGCGTACTTCGATTTCCGCAACCGTCCTTACGCACGGGTATGGACCGGCAACACGGATTCACCGGAGTTTGCGACCGCGCAGGAAATCGGCGCAGCGCTGCTGGAGGATTTTGCCACCGCGTACGAAGAGGACGGCGTGGACGAGATCCACGTCGTGTACACCCGCTTCAAGTCCATGGTGACGCAGGAACCTACGGTCATCCGACTGCTTCCCCTCGAGGTCGTCGAAGAGCAGGCACAGTCCGAATCGGACCTCCTGCCGCTCTACGAGTTCGAACCGGAAACGGAGCAGGTGCTTGACGCACTGCTGCCGCGCTACATCGAATCACGTATCTTCGCCGCAATGTTGCAGGCAGCAGCTTCCGAGCTCGCAGCCCGTCAGCGGGCGATGAAGTCTGCCGGTGACAACGCCACGGACCTCATCAAGAAGTACACGCGTCTGCGCAACACTGCCCGCCAGGCTGAAATTACGCAGGAGCTTTCCGAAATCGTGGCCGGCGCCGACGCTTTGAGCGCGTCCTAGCCAGCACGGTTGCGGATCCAGCTGTACCTGCACCAAAAGATAAACTTAACCCCCACGCCATCTACTGAGTGAAGTGAGAGAGATGACTGCCACCGCTACCGAACACGTAGCCGCAACGTCCGGTGCTACCGGCCGTATTGCACGTGTTATTGGCCCGGTTGTCGACGTCGAATTCCCGGCTGACGCAATCCCCTCGATTTACAACGCACTCACCACGGAGATTACTCTCAACGGTGAGACCAAGACCATCACGTTCGAGGTTGCCCTGCACCTGGGTGACAACCTCATTCGCGCCATCTCCCTGCAGGCTACTGACGGACTCGTCCGCGGTACCAACGTTGTGGACACCGGCTCGCCCATCACCGTGCCTGTCGGCGACGGCGTCAAGGGTCACATCTTCAACGTCCTCGGCAAGCCGCTTGACGTTGACGAGTCCGAGATCCAGGCTTCGGACCACTGGGCCATCCACCGCAAGGCTCCCGCCTTCGCGACCCTCGAAGGCTCCACCGAGATGCTGGAAACCGGCATCAAGGTCATCGACCTCCTCACCCCGTACATCAAGGGTGGAAAGATCGGCCTCTTCGGCGGCGCCGGTGTCGGCAAGACCGTTCTGATCCAGGAAATGATCACGCGTGTTGCCCGCAACTTCGGTGGCACCTCGGTGTTCGCCGGCGTCGGCGAGCGTACCCGTGAAGGTAACGACCTCTGGGTTGAAATGGAAGAGGCCGGCGTCCTCAAGGACACCGCCCTTGTCTTCGGCCAGATGGATGAGCCGCCGGGAACGCGTCTGCGCGTTGCGCTGTCGGCGCTGACCATGGCGGAGTACTTCCGCGATGTGCAGAACCAGGACGTGCTGCTCTTCATCGACAACATCTTCCGCTTCACGCAGGCAGGTTCCGAGGTTTCCACCCTTCTCGGCCGCATGCCGTCCGCCGTGGGTTACCAGCCGAACCTTGCTGACGAGATGGGCCTCCTCCAGGAGCGCATCACGTCCACCAAGGGCCACTCCATCACCTCGATGCAGGCCATCTACGTTCCCGCGGATGACTACACCGACCCGGCTCCGGCCACCACGTTCGCACACCTTGACGCGACCACGGAACTTTCCCGTGAAATCGCTTCGCGTGGCCTGTACCCGGCCGTGGACCCGCTGACGTCGACTTCCCGAATCCTGGATCCCCAGTACATCGGCAAGGACCACTACAACACGGCAGTCCGTGTGAAGCAGATCCTGCAGAAGAACAAGGAACTCCAGGACATCATCGCCATCCTCGGTGTTGACGAACTGTCTGAAGAGGACAAGATCGTCGTGTCGCGTGCACGCCGTATCCAGCAGTTCCTCTCGCAGAACACCTACACTGCCAAGCAGTTCACCGGCGTCGAAGGCTCCACCGTTTCCATCAAGGACACGGTTGAAGGCTTCACCGCTATCTGCGACGGCGAGCTTGACCACGTTGCAGAGCAGGCGTTCTTCAACGTCGGCGGCCTGGATGACGTTGAGCGCCAGTGGGCCAAGATCCAGGAACAGACCAAGTAATATGGCTGAGCTTGAGGTTGAGATTGTCGCAGCGGATCACTTCGTGTGGTCCGGAGCGGCCAAGATGGTCAAGGCCCGCACCAGCGATGGTGAAATCGGAATCCTGCCCGGCCACTCGCCCCTGCTGGCGATTCTGGCCGAAGGTGAACTGGCCATTGAGCCTGTTTCCGGTGAGCGCATTGCTGTGGTTGTCGATGGCGGATTCTTCTCCGTCGACAACAACAGGGTGGTCATAGTTGCTGACAACGCCCAAATGGGTGAAGCGGCTACCGCGGGGATCCGCTAGCACGACCTTGATGAACGATCCTGGTTTTCCGTTCATCGCATTGGCAACAGTCTTTGCGTTGCTGATTTTTGCACTGTGCCTGTCCGGGGTACGCCGCTTTAACCTGCGGCGTGCCCTGGGCACAGTGGACGCCTCCATTTGCACGGCTGGAAAAAGCTGGCAGATGGGGGTTTGTCGTTATCAGGACAACGACCTTGAGTGGTTCAAGCTGCTCTCGCTCAGTGTCCGCCCCAAATACACTTTCCGGCGCAGTTCGCTGGAACTGGTGGGCCGCCGCCAGCCCACCGAGGCGGAACTCGTGAAAGTCCAGCCCGACTCCGTCATCGTGGAACTCCACTACGAAGGCCAGGAAGTCCTGCTGGCCATGAAGTTCGATGCCTACACCGGACTGTCCTCGTGGCTTGAAGCCGGGCCGGTCATCGGTGTGGGCACCTGGCGTTAACGCCGGTGGACCTTATCGCTGACGTCCATCTCACCGATGGACCCCTGCTCTGGTTTGCCTGGGCCGCCGGCGCTGCCGGCCTCGGCTGGCTGTTATGGGGCCGCGGACGCCGCTGGCTCCTGAGCGCCGGAGCCGCCCTCCTGCTGGCCGCAGGCGCCGTCGCCGCGGTGCACTGGCTTCTGCTGTACACGTTTTCGACCCTGCCCGAGAGTCTCCCGCGCGAAGTGCTCGCGTGGTTCGTGGCGATGGTTTTTGGCTTATTCCTGTGGGTGCTCCGGCTCTGGAATCTCCGGCGTGCTTCCCCTGCGAAAGACCGTGGTGCCTGGCGGGGAAGCACAGCATGGCGGGGAAGGGCAGCCGCAACGGGAGCCATGCTCGGGGTGTGCCTGCTCGGCGCTGTCCAGATCAACGCCTACTTCGGCCTCAACCATACGGTCAGCGACCTCATGGGAACCGCCGTGGCCAGGATCCAGCCGCTCGAAGCCGGACTCATGCGTCAGGCTGCGGCCGCTGCCCCCGTCGCCCTCAACGCCTGGCGGCCGCCGGAAGGCATGCCCTCGGACGGTGTGGTGAGGAAGGCCGTCATCCCTGGCACTGATTCGGGCTTCAGCAGCCGCGAGGCCTACGTCTACCTGCCTCCCGCCTACCAGGCCACACCCCGTCCCGCCCTTCCCGTGCTGGTCCTCTTTTCCGGCCAGCCCGGCGGGCCGTCGGACTGGCTCACCGGCGGGGCCCTGCGCAGCAGGATGGACCGCTTCGCAGAGGATCACGACGGCGTGGCCCCGGTTGCCGTGGTGGTGGATCCGAACGGTACCGCGTCGGCCAACACCCTCTGCATGGACAGCCGCATTGCCAACGCGGACACTTTTCTCGCCCGGGATGTTCCCCGGTGGATCGAGCAGACCCTTGACGTTGATCCGGACCACCGGCAATGGGCCGCCGGCGGCTTTTCCTTCGGAGCCACCTGCGCCCTGCAGATGGGCACGCGCCATCCCGACGTCTACGCCTCGGTGCTCGCATTTTCCAGCGAGCGTGAGCCGGCGCTTGCCAAGGAACGGCAGAAGACTGTCGACGCGGCGTTCGGGGGCGACGTGGCAACCTTCGACCGCCTGACTCCCTTGAGCATCATGCAGAATACGCGTTTCGAGGGTCATGCCATTTATTTCGGGGCAGGTTCCAGGGATCCGGAATTCCTTGCCTACATGGATGAACTGTCGGCTGCGGCCAGCCGTGCCGGCTTCACCGTTGAGGCGCAACCGGTGGTCAACACCGGCCATTCCTGGGAGGCCGCATCCAAGGGCCTTCCTGCCGCTCTCGACTTCGTGGCGGCCCGCTGGGGAATCCGGCCATGACGAACCAGCGGGAGGCCGTTGCGGAACCAGGCAGGAAGGCGTCAACGGCTGCCGGCAGCGTCACCTGGGCCGATGTCATGCTGGGAGCGCTGCGCCGTATCCGGCAGCATTTCAAGGCCGTGCCGTTCACCCTCGTCGTCCTGGGCCTGTTCCTGGGTGCGGGCGCGGCCACCAACAGCTTCCTGTCCGGTCCGCCGGAGGCCCTCCTTGACGTCGCATCCGTGCACGCCGGCGCGCTGAAGGACGGCCGCTGGTGGTCCATGTTCACCTCACTGTTTTTCGCCACGAACCCTGCTGCCTATCTCACGGCCGGACTCATGATTCTGTTGTTGCTGGGACTCGCCGAGCGCAGGCTTGGCACGCTGCGGACGGCAGGGTTCTTCTTCGGCGGGCAGTTCGCGGCCGTCTCGCTGTTCCTGCTGCTCACGCAGCTGGCCCGCTATGCCGGCGACGGATGGCTGGGGCTCATGGTGGACGCCCGGCTCATCGGGCCGTACGCCGCTGTCCTCGCCGCCGTCCTTGGGGCCAGCGGGCTCGTGCCCACCCTCTGGCAACGGCGCCTTCGCACGGGCATTGTCTCGGCGTCGCTGCTGCTTGTCCTCTACGTGGGGCATCCGGAGACCGTAGTGGGATTCCTGGGGGCACTCGCCGGGCTTGCCGCCGGCTGGTGGATCCAGAGCGACCAGGGAACCCTCCACCGGCACCGTTCCACCGGCCGCGAGACGCGCAACCTGCTGGCCCTGATCGTCGGAATTTTCGCCGTTGGGCCCATACTGACGGCCGCCGTCCGCAGCCCCACCGGGCCACTGGCGCTACTGCGGGACGTCGTCCTGAACCCGTTGCCCACCCTCAGCCAGCTGGAGCAAAACTGCGGCGGCACGGTGGACGTGAACTGCCTGGAGATCGGGCGGACGGGATTCGCCGGACCGCTGGGCCTTGCCCTGGCGGTGGTGCCGGTGCTGCTCCTGCTGATCTGCGCCGACGGGCTGCGTCGCGGACGCCGGCTTGCCTGGCGGATCACGATCGGAGTCCAGCTGGCCGTCACCGCGCTGTCCGCCGTGTACCTCACCCTGTTTGCCCGGATCCCGCACTACCCGCAACGGCCGCACACGGCCGTCATGGGCTCAGGGTTCGTCCACGTGCTCCCGCTCGTGGCGGTTCCGCTGCTGCTCGTGATGCTGCTGTGGATCAACAGGCGCCAGTTCAGGGTGGAAACCTCGGCGGTGGCAAGGCGCAACCTGACCAGGGTGCTGGTAGGGACCTGGGTGGCACTTGCCGGCAGTTATACCGTTGCCTGGCTGGGAGCCGGTGGAATGGCGCGCGACGGCGGACCCTCCGGTCTGGCGGCCGAGCTGGCACGCCAGTATCTTCCGGTGCCCATCCCCAGCCTGTACAACCGGATCTTCCAGGACCGGCAATCGGTTGAGGCCTTCCTGTTTGCCTACTCGGGCATCGTGTTCTGGGCCGTCGCACTGGCCGGAGTTTGGGTGGTGCTCCTGGGGCAGCACCACGGTGCCGGTGCCGGCGTTGAGGAGCGGGACGTGGCCCGCCGCCTGGTGCGGCGGGGCGGTGACTCCCTGTCCTGGATGGCGCTCTGGGAACCGAACAAATACTGGTTCACGCCCGGCCTGGATGCCGGGGTTGCCTACCAGCAGCACGGCAGCGTGGCCCTGACGCTGGGCGGCCCCTTCGGTGATGCCGCGTTGCGGGAGGAAGCCGCGGCCGGTTTCATGCGGTACTGCGCCGAACATGCGATGGTGCCCTGCTTCTATTCCTGCACTGACGGGCTGTGGCCCCTGCTCCAGTCCCGCGGGTTCAGTCGCGTGGCTGTGGCCCAGGAAACCCGGCTGGCGGTCAGGGAGCTTGAATTCAAGGGCAAGGAGTGGCAGAACGTCCGGACTGCCCTCAACCGTGCCCGGAAGACCGGCGTCACGGCGGTCTGGGGACGGTACAGCGACTTCCCGGCGGTCCTGCGCGCCCAGCTGCTGGAAGTATCCGAGGAATGGGCTGCGCAGAAGTCCGTTCCGGAGATGGGCTTTACGCTCGGCGGCATGGACGAACTGATGGACGACGACGTGCTGTGCTGCGTCGCCGTCGACGCCGAGGGCCTGGTGCACGGCGTCACCAGCTGGCTCCCGGTATTCGATGAGGGGCGCGTGGTCAGCTGGACGCTCGATTTCATGCGCCGGCGGGAGAACGGTCTCCCCGGCGCCATGGAGTTCCTCATTGCCTCCGCCGTGCTGGAGCTGCGCAGTTCGGTTGAAGTTATTTCCCTGTCCGGCTCACCGCTGGCCAAGGAGCCTGCCGACGAGGCGGCGGGCGGCGCGGCGCAGGACCCTGGGCCGGACCCGGGCAGTGAAGCCGAACGGGGGTCAGTGGGGGAGCCCGACGCCCTCACGGCAATCCTGGACGTGGTGGGACGGGCACTGGAGCCGGTGTACGGATTCCGCTCCCTGGCCACCTTCAAATCACGGTTCAAACCCGATTACCGCACGCTCTACCTCTACTACCAGGATCCGCTGCAGCTGCCCGCCATTGGGCGGGCGCTGAGCCGCGCCTACCTGCCCGGACTCTCGGTCCGCCAGAGCGCACGGCTGCTGAGGACTTTGGTGGGCTAATTGCGCACGGCGGGGTAACGATTATCGGAGCCATGTTTTCAGATTCCGAAAACATTTGTGACAAGAAACAATGCGGCGGCAGATGAATGGATAAAGCGCAAAAAAATGATCCCCGGCACTTGTGCCGGGGATCATTTTTTCGCAGGACGCCGCCGAAGGCGGCGATCCGAAGCGGGACTAGACCAGAGTTACGCCGGTAGCCTGGGGGCCCTTGGCGCCCTGGCCGATTTCGAACTGAACGCGCTGGTTCTCGTCGAGGGTCTTGAACCCACCGGTCTGGATCTCCGAGTAGTGAACGAAGACATCGCCATCGGAGTCGTCCGGGGTGATGAAGCCGAAGCCCTTTTCAGCGTTGAACCACTTGACGGTTCCCTGTGCCATGTATATCTCCTCATTATGGAACTTGCTTAAGTCCGGCACACTTCGTGCCGCACTTGGTCACTCCGCGAGAAGAATCCTGGCTTGCCGCCCGGTGGAACCGGACACTAGCTGACGAAGCTTCGCGCTCGCAACATGTCTTGCGAGCATGAAAAACACCTACACAAAGACTTAGATAAGAATTTCATGTGGGGTGCGTCAGGTCAACGGGTAAAAGGGGGAATTCGATAAATTTTGCGTAAAGCCGACGTGAACCGCTTCGTTATGCAGAGCACCCGGCTATTGACGCGCTGCCTATTGGGGCGGGCCCGTTAGAAGAGGCGGGATTCGCTGTCGTCAACGCCGCGCATGGCGTCGTAGTCCAGGGTGACGCAGTCGATCCCGCGGTCGTTAGCCAGAACCTTGGCCTGCGGTTTGATCTGCTGCGCGGCAAAGATGCCCCGGACGGGTGCCAGCAGGGGATCCCGGTTGAGCAGCTCAAGGTAGCGGGTCAGCTGTTCGACGCCGTCGATGTCGCCCCGCCTTTTGAGCTCGATGGCGACTGTGGCGCCGTCTGCATCCCTGGCCAGGATGTCCACCGGGCCGATGGCGGTGAAGTACTCCCGGCGGATCAGGGAAAAGCCGGTTCCGAGCCGTTCGATCTGGTCGGCCAGCAGCCGCTGCAGGTCGGCTTCTACACCGTCCTTGATGAGTCCGGGATCCTGGCCCAGCTCATGGGAAGTGTCGTGCAGCTGCTCATGGATATTGATGATGAGCCGGTCATCGGTCTTGGCGGACTGGACGGTCCACTGCTCGGTGACGCCGAGCTCCAGGTCCACTTCATCCGGCAGGGAAACCCGAAGGCTGGCCGGGGGGCTCATCCAGTTCAGCGGCTTGTAGGAGCCGCCGTCGGAGTGCACCAGGACGGACCCGTCGGCCTTGACCAGCAGGAGCCTGGTGGCAAGGGGGAGATGGGCCTTGAGCCGGCCTACATAATCAACAGAACATCGGGCTATGACTAAACGCACCCGGTAAACACTACCGTCTGGGTGCAAGGCAGGAACAGCGCGGCGCCCGGGCCTGGGGCAGAATGGAGGCATGCCCCGTTCCAACCGCCCCCGCCGTGCCGCCTCCGGAAAACTGGGACAGGCCAGCCGCAAGCACGCCGGCGGCCCCGTGCCGGAACTGGACCTGGAGCGGGCAAGGTCGGGGATCTCACGGCGGGAGAGCGCCCCCGACGGCGAGTGGATGGTGCGCACCATGACGGCCAAACGGGCCGAAAAGTCCTACATCTGCCCGGGCTGCTCCACCGCGGTCCTGCCCGGCGTCGAACACCTGGTGGTCTGGTCCGAGGACCATCTGTTCGGTGCGGCCGCGGGGCTGTCGGAACGGCGGCACTGGCACTCCAACTGCTGGACGTCACGCACGTACCGCTATCGCTAAGCTGTTAGTCATGACTTTTGACCCGGCGTCGTTCGTTTTCAGCCAGCCTTCCGAAGCAACAGCTATCCGGGCTTCAACAGTCCTGCCGGCCCGCCGGGAGAACGTGGAAATCCAAACGGAGGACGGCTGCGTCCTCGTCGGCGAACTCGCCGTCCCGGAATCGGGCGACATCACCGCCACGCTGATCACCCTCCACCCGCTGCCCACCCACGGCGGTTTCATGGATTCGCATGTGTACCGCAAGGCATCCTTCCGCTTGCCCGCACTGGCCGGCGTCGCCGTCCTCAGGTTCAACACCAGGGGGACCACCTCGCCCCGCGGCACCAGCGGCGGCCGTTTCGAAGAGGGCATCGGTGAACGGCTGGACGTCGAGGCGGCCGTCCGCTTCGCGGCGTCCCGGAACCTTCCCAACCGCTGGCTGGTGGGGTGGTCGTTCGGCACGGAACTGGCGCTCATGTACGGGGCGACGGAGCCGGTCGCCTCCGCAGTGGAGGGCGCCATCCTGCTGTCCCCGCCGCTGCACCGTGCCACGGATGAGCACCTGCTGGCATGGGCTGCCTCAGGAAAGCCGTTGAAGGTGCTGGTTCCCGAACACGACGACTACCTCCGGCCGGCGGCCGCCGCCGAGCGCTTCAGCCTGGTGCCGCAGGCTGACGTTGTGGGCGTCGACGGCGCCAAGCACCTGTGGGTGGGCGAGAAGTACGCCGCCCGGGTGCTCAACGAAATCGTGGACGAGGTCACGGCGCAGGGAGCGGGGCCCGAGGGCCTGCCCCAGGAATGGAACGGACCCGTGGCCTCCGCAGCCGCCTAAGCCTGCCGCACAGGCGGCAGCCTTCCTAGTGCTTGTCCTGGCGGACGATGAAGATTTCCTTCACCAGCAGCATGACCGCCGCCGCGGTGGGAATGGCGATGAGCGCTCCGAGGACGCCCAGGAGGCTGCCGCCTGCGATCACTGAGATGACGGCCACGGCACCGGGCACGGCCACCGCCTTCTGCATGATGCGTGGCGAGATGAAGTACGCCTCGAACTGCAGGTAGGCAAAGTAGCAAATGCCGTACGCCAGGGCGGTCTGCCAGCCCGCGGTGAGGGCGATCAGCGTGACCAGCACACCCGCGATCATTCCCCCGACCAGGGGGATGAAGGCAAGGAGCGCCACGACGAACGCCAGCAGGACGGCAAACGGGACTCCGACAATCGACATCACGATAAACGCAAAGGTCGCGTTGAGCAGGGCCACGCAGGCCTGGCCGATGACATAGTTGCCCACGGAGCCGGTGATCTCTTCAGAGAGCGCTTCGACCCGGACACGGCGCGAACGCGGTGCCAGCCGGTAGCCCCACTTCTTCATGGCGGGAAGGGCGGCCAGGAAGTACAGGCTGAGCACGAGGACAATCAGGGTTCCGAAGAGCCCGTTGGCCACCGTGGATCCGAAGCCAACGACGCCTCCGAAAATGCCGCCCATGGCGTCCGGATTGTTGACGAACTTTTCCAGTTCCTGGGTAATGCGCTCCCGGACACCGAACTGGTCGTCCACGCTGCGGAAGAAGTCCGAATCGATGAAGTCCTGGATCCAGCGGGGTGCTTCCTGCACGATCTGGGTGACCTGCTGGACGATGGTGGGGATCAGTGTGGCGAAGAAACCGGCAACAGCGGAGACAAGGACCGTGACGGAGACCAGGATGCCGATGGGCCGCGGAAGCTTGCGTCCTTCCAGCCAGCGCACCACCGGGTCCAGGCCCAGGGCGATGAAGAGCGCGGTCACGATCCAGAGCAGGAGCTGCGTGGTGTTGGAGCCGATCCAGTAGACGAGCAGGGCAAGGCCCACGCCCACGGTGCCCATGAAGCCCATATATAAGGGATGCTGGGACGACATGCGCGGGCCGGGATGTCCAAAGCGGGTGCTGGTCTCGGTCGCAGGTTCGGCGGAGTCCTCGGCGGATTCGGGAGGCATCTCGAAGCGGAGCCGGGGCTGGGCGCCGGGAAGAGGCGTCCGGAGCCTGCGCACCACCGCCGCGGCCAGGCCCGGCAACAGCGGTTTGTGCTCGTGCCGGGTACCGGCCGGTAGACTTTCCTGGGCACCGGATCCGGTCGAGTCGTCATGTCCTGGGGTGGACGAATCCGTGTGTTCAGTCACTGCTTGTGGGGGCCCTTTACCTTCTGTGGCGCCGCTGCTGCGGCCCATGTGATGATCATCGCAAACACTATCAGCAGGCTTGTCAGTGCCCGGGTTTACTCCCGGCGCGGCCTGCTGTCCTAGGCTGTGATCCGGGTCCCGACCTGACTCATTGGTAACAAAACGGTTACTATTGAAAGTAAACCCCCGCTGATGATAGGTATCCCTTTGCGTTTCAAGACTGCAGTTGCACTAGTGCTGCTCGGCCTCCTGACACTGCTGGCCGGCGTAGGACAGAAGACCATCTGGGCCCCGGCCGAGACAGTTACGGCCACGGCTCCCGCCGACGGCACCGCCGCACCACTGACCGTTATCGACCAAAAGTTGCGGACCCTTCACGGGGGTACGGTCAAGATCAACGTCAAGGGCGAAGGCAGCTTCATGCTGGCAGCAGGACGCCCCGATGACGTGGAGGCCTGGGTTGGCAAGACGGCCCACAACACGGTCTCCGGAGTTTCCGAAGACAGCAAGTCGCTGCAGCTTGCGCACACGGAGGGCGAAGCCGCCGCTCCCTCGCCGGCAGGTTCCGATCTCTGGGTCACCACCGAGAATGCCAGCGGGGAACTGAACTACACCTGGAGCGCCCCGGCAGACGGCGAATGGTCGCTGCTGCTGGCCTCGGACGGGACCAAGCCGGCGCCGTCGTCCATCTCGATGACCTTCCCCAACGACACGTCCACACCGTGGGCCGTGCCGTTGATGGTGCTGGGCGGCCTGCTCATGCTGGCCGGACTGGCCCTGCTGGTGCTCAAGCCCAAGGCCGGCAAGCCCGGAGCGGGCGGGGATGATGCCGGCGAGTCCGTCGCGGACGAATCCATGAAGGACAAGCTGGTCCGCCGTGCACGTGCGGTCCGTCCGGCCGGCAAGCCGGGGCCCGCCGCTCCTGCGCCCGTCGAGCCGCCGGTTGAAAAGCAGCCCGGGACCTCCGCCTTCACCGCAACGTTCACCGCAAAGCGGGCCGGCGTGGCCATGGTTGCGCTCGCCGCCACGATCGTGGCCGGAACCGGTGTGGCTGCGCAGGCGGCCACCCCCGCGCCGTCGCCGTCAAGCAGCGAGACCGCCGGGGCCGACACCGCCCCCGACTCACCGGTGCTCCTGGACGCCCAGTTCCGCCGGATCCTGGAACAGGTTTCCAGCACGGTGGACGCCGGCGACGCCGCCAAGGATGCCGCGAAGCTCAAGTCCCGGGTGGACCGCACCGAACTTGAAGTCCGCACACAGAACTACAAGATCCGCTCACAGGTGGGCGCCTACGAGGCGCGCATGCCGGTCCGCGCCACCAAGCTGCTGACCACCGTTGTCACCAGCAAGCGTGCCTGGCCGCGTTCGGTGATGGCCGTGACCCAGGGCGAAGGCAATGTTGTGCCCCAGCTGCTGACCCTCGTGCAGAAGTCGCCGCGGGAGAACTACAAGCTGGTGCAGACCACGCCGCTGCAGCCGGGCACCACGTTCCCGGCCATCGGACGCACCGGAACGGAAACCCTGGCCGCGGACGACAAGTCGGGCCTGCTGTACAGCGGTGCTGAAGCCCTTGCCGGGCTGGGGGACCGCCTGACGAAGGCCGACTCTACCTTCAAGGACAAGCTCGTGGAGGGCCAGTCGTCGCCGTACATCGCCGACACGCTGGCCTACCAGGCAGATGTGGCTAAGACCGGGGTGAACGGCAACTTCAGCTTCACGCACAAGGTGTCTCCGGAGGACACCGTGGTGTTCCGCACTGCCGACGGCGGCGCGCTGGTCATGGGCAAGTTGAACTTCGCCTTCGATGGCACGCCCAAGGCCGAGGGCGACAAGCTGGCGATCGGGGATGACGCAGCCGTGCTGGCCGGCGGCAAGGAAACGAGCACGGGCATGGTGCTCAACTTCGCCGAGTCCATGGCGGTCTACATCCCGCCGACCGGCTCGAAGGATCCGATGAAGCTCGTGGCCGCCACCCGCGGACTCGTGGGGGCCAGCTTCAAGTAGCCCGCTCCGCGTATGACCGGCAGCGGCCTGAGTGGCTAGAGTGGAGGCTATGAGTTCGCCAGCCTCCCGTCCAGTCCCTCCGGCCGCTGCCAGCCAGCTTAACCTGCGCGGCGCCGTCGACCTTTCCAGCCTTAAGCAGCGCACCGCGCCGCCGGCCGGGCAGCCGGCCGCAGCCCCTCCTGCCGGGCCGTCCGGCGCAGTCCCGCCGTCAGCAACGGCCCCGGGCGCGCCGGACACCGGCGGCCAGCCGCTTCGGGTCGAGGTCACCGAGGCCAACTTCCAGCAGCTCGTTGAGCTCTCGGCGCAGGTGCCCGTGGTTTTCGGCCTGTGGGCCGGCTACTCGCCCGCTTCAGGCGAGCTGCTCAACGTCCTCGAAGACATCATCAACAGCTACGGCGGGCGCCTGGTCCTGGGTGCCGCGGACATCGACGCCTTCCCGCAGCTTGCGCAGGCTTTCCAGGTACAGGCCGTGCCCACCGCGGTGGCAGTGGTGAAGGGCCAGCCCGTTCCCCTGTTCCAGGGCGGAGCCGACGAACAGCAGGTCCGCAGCCTGCTGGATGAACTGCTGAAGGTGGCCGCAGCCAACGGAGTTACCGGCAGCCTGGGCGCCGGAGCCGCCCCTGCCGAGGCCGAGCCGGCCCCGCTGCCGCCGCTGCACCAGGCGGCCTACGACGCCATTGAAGCCGGAGACTTCGCCGCCGCGGCCGCCGCCTACCGGCAGGCCCTGCTGGAGATGCCCGCGGATGCCGAGGCCAAGGCCGGACTCGCCCAGGTGGAGCTGATGGACCGGCTGCAGTCCCTGACCGGTCCCGACGGTGAAGCGCTGCGCCAGCTCGCCGCCGACCAGCCGGACAACCTTGATGCCCAGCTGGGCGTGGCGGACCTGGACATCGCCGGCGGCCACATTGAGGATGCGCTGGGCCGGATCGTCGGCTTCATCGGCCGGAACTTCGGCCCGGAACGGGAGACTGCCCGGGTACGGCTGCTGGAGCTCTTCGAAGTGGTGGGCCCGTCCGATGAACGAGTCGCCAAAGCGCGGCAGGGGCTGGCACGGGTGCTGTTTTAATGTCGTCGGCACTTTTTTCGCCGCTGGCGCTGCGCTCACTGACGCTCCGCCACCGCGGTTGGGTTTCCCCCATGTGCCAGTACAGCTGCGGGCCGGACACCGGTGAAGGCGTTCCGCACGACTGGCACCTCATGCACCTGGGTTCCTTCGCAACCGGCGGGGCCGCGCTGATCCTCACCGAGGCGGCGGCAGTGAATGCGGCGGGCCGGATCAGCCCGCTTGACGCCGGCCTCTACAACGACGAGCAGGCGGCGGCGTGGCAGCGGATCACGGCGTTCGTGCACCGCTACGGCGCCGCTGACACAAAGATCGGCACCCAGCTGGCGCACGCCGGCCGGAAGGCTTCGACGTACTGGCCCTTCTCGGGGAAACGGGGGTCAGTGCCGGCGTCCGACGGCGGCTGGCAGACCGTGGGTCCCGGCACCGGCGCATTCGACGGCTATGCGGCACCGGCCGCCATGACCGCGGCAGAGATTGACGGCGTGATAGCCGACTTCGCAGCGGCCGCCGTCCGGGCGGTCGAGGCAGGGTTCGACACCATCGAAATCCACGGCGCGCACGGCTACCTGCTCCACCAGTTCCAGAGCCCGCTCATCAACGACCGGACGGACGCCTGGGGAGGGGACGAAACCGGACGGAACCGGCTCACCCTGGCCGTGGTGGACGCCGTTCGCAACGTCATTCCCGACTCCATGCCGCTGCTATTGCGGATCTCCGCCTCGGACTGGGCAGAGGGCGGCATCGACGCCGCCGCCTCCGTCAGGCTGGCCAGTGCCGCCGCCGAGCACGGCGTGGACCTGGTCGACGTCTCTAGCGGGGGCGCCGTGGCGCACCAGCAGATTCCGGCCGGTCCCGGCTACCAGACCGGGTTCGCAGCCCGGATCAAGCGCGAGGCGGGCATCCGCACCGGCACAGTGGGACTCCTGACCTCGGCCGGGCAGGCCGAACACGCCGTCGCCACGGGCCAGGCCGACGCTGTCTTCATCGCGCGTGCCGCGCTCCGCGACCCGCATTGGTGGCTGCGCGCGGCCTTCGAGCTCGGCCACGAGATGCCGTGGGTGCCGCAGTACGAGCGTGCGGTTCCCCGCCACTCGTTCTAGGAAGTAACCCTTTGGGACGATCCTCCCACCGCGGAGGTGAGGCTACGCTGGCACCATGACTGAACCGCAACCCGGTCCGCATCCGGCTGCCGGCCGCCAGGACCACCCTGTTCCGGCCCCGCTCGCTGTTCCGGCCCCGCTAGCCGTTCCTGCCCTGTCCATCCGCGGCCTCGCCAAGCGCTTCGGCGGGAAGATCGCCGTGGACGGCATCAGCCTGGACGTGCCGGCAGGGTCCTTCTACGGGATCGTGGGTCCCAACGGCGCAGGGAAAACCACCACGCTGTCCATGGCCACGGGGCTGCTCCGGCCGGACTTCGGCACGGCCCTGGTGCACGGCACCGATGTCTGGACGCGGCCGCTCGAAGCCAAGAAGCTGATGGGAATCCTCACCGACGGCGTGCGGTTGTTTGACCGGCTGACCGGTGAACAGCTGGTGAGCTACGCGGGCCTGTTGCGGGGGATGGACAAGGACGTGGTGTCCGCCAGGGTGGCGGAACTCCTGGCGGCGTTTGATCTCAGTGCCGACGCCGGAACGCTCGTGGTGGACTATTCGGCCGGCATGACCAAGAAGATCGCCCTCGCCTCGGCCCTCATCCACGCGCCCAGGCTGCTGGTGCTGGATGAACCCTTTGAATCGGTGGACCCGGTTTCCGCTGCGAATATCAGGGACATCCTGGACCGCTATGTCGCTTCCGGCGGAACGGTGATCGTCTCGAGCCATGTCATGGACCTCGTGCAGAGAATGTGCGACCACGTGGCGGTGGTTGCCGCGGGCAGGCTGCTGGCCGCCGGCACCGTGGAGGAGGTCCGGGCCGGCGCCTCGCTGGAGGACCGGTTCGTCCAGCTCGTCGGGGGCCGGAGCCAGACGGAGGGCCTGGAATGGTTGCGCACCTTCTAAGGCTCAAGCTGACGCTCCTGCGCAACAGCCTCCGGCGCAGCCCGTGGCAGCTTCTGGGCCTGATCATCGGCGGGCTGTACGCCGTCGGGATTGCCGGGTTCTTTGGGGTGGCGCTCGTCCTGCTCCGGACGGCCGACCTGGAGCTCGCCCAGACCGTGGTGGTGCTGGGCGGATCGGCAGCGGTCCTGGGCTGGGGAGTGGTCCCCGTCATTGCGTCCTCGGCGGACATGACCCTGGACCCGGCCCGGTTCACCACGGCGGCAGTCCCCATGCCGCAACTGTTGACCGGACTGGCCCTCGGCGGACTGATCGGGATTCCCGGCATCGCCACGGCGCTCGTGGCGCTTGCCACGGTGGGCACGTGGAGCAGGGGAGCGCCGGCTGTCGTGGCCGCCGTGGCGGGAGCCGTGCTGGGCGTGCTGACGTGCATTGTCCTGTCCAAAGTGGTGACGACGGCGACTGCCGGCCTGGCTTCCTCCCGGCGGTTCAAGGATGTCAGCGCACTCGCCTTTATGGTGCCGCTGATGCTCATGGGACCGATCGTGGCTTTCGTTGCCCAGGGTGCCGCGGGCTCCGCCGGATTCCTGGCTGACCTGGCCCGCATCGTGGCGTGGACGCCGGCCGGTGCCGCATGGTCACTCGGCGGCGACGCGGCGGCGGCCCGGTACGGACCGGCCGGGCTCAAGTTCCTGATCGCGGTGGCAACACTGGCGGGCCTGGCCTGGTGCTGGAAGGTGCTCCTGCAGCGTGCCCTGGTCACTCCGCCGTTCGCGGCAGGCGGCAGGAAGCGCGGCGGCCGGATGGGCCTCTTCGGTGTCATGCCGGCCACGCCTGTCGGCGCCATTACGGCCAGGGCCCTCACGTACTGGATCAGGGACCCCCGTTACTCGGGTTCCCTGGTGGTCATTCCGCTGCTGCCCGTCCTCATGTTCTTCCAGGCGGGGCAGACGGGTGATTACGGCGTGCTGGCGATCATCGGTCCGCTGGCGGCCTTCCTGCTGGCATGGTCGATTTCAGCGGACGTGTCCTACGACAACACGGCGTTTGCCCTCCATCTGTCCAGCGGCGTCCGCGGCGTCCACGACAGGCTGGGGCGCGCCCTGGCCTGCCTGGCGTTTGCACTTCCCATCGTGCTGGTCTTTAGCGTCGGGCCGTTCTTCTTCACCGGAAACTGGGACTGGCTGCCCGCGTTGCTGGGACTGGCCCTGGGAATACTGTTCACCGGACTCGGCCTGGCATCCGTAGTCTCGGCCCGGTATACGGTGGCGGTGCCCCTGCCCGGCGACAGCCCGTTCAAGAAGCCGCCCGGGAACGTCGCGCAGACCATGGCGGTCCAGTTCGGCGGGATGGGCGTCCTGCTGGTGCTGGTGCTGCCGGAAGCAGCCCTGGTCATTGCGCAGTCCGTCACGGGCAGCACGGTGCCCGGCTGGATCAACCTGGCGCTCGGCCCGGTGCTGGGCCTGGTCCTCTTTACGGCAGGGGTCCGCCTGGGCGGGAAATGGCTCGATGCCCGGGGCCCCGAACTTCTGGCACAGCTTTCAGTCAACCGATAGGCCGGTGGGGCCATGATTAGTAGTACTGGATGCGGAAAGGCGGTACGCCATGGAAGTGGTTATTCTTCCGGGGAGCAAACAGATCGGGTCCCTCGCAGCCGACGCCGTCGAGGCCCTGCTGCGCCGTAAGCCCGACGCGGTGCTCGGCCTGGCAACGGGAGCGTCCCCGTTGCCGGTCTATGACGAACTCGCCCGGCGTCATAATGACGGCGGCCTCGACTTCAGCCGTGCGCGCGGGTTTGCCCTGGACGAATACGTGGGCCTGGAGCAAGGCCACCCCCAGTCCTACCGGGAGGTCATCCGCCGGGAGTTCACCGACCGGGTGAACATCGCACCCGAAAACGTGCATACTCCCGACGGCCAGGCGGCGGACATCCCCGCGGCCTGCCAGGTCTACGAGGACGCCATCAGGGCTGCCGGCGGGGTGGACCTCCAGCTGCTGGGCGTAGGCACTGACGGCCACATCGGCTTCAACGAGCCCGGCTCGTCCCTGGCGTCCAGGACGAGGATCAAGAGCCTCATCGAGCAGACACGCCGGGATAACGCCCGGTTCTTCAAAAGCATCCATGATGTTCCCCACCACGTGATCACCCAGGGGCTGGGCACCATCATGGAGGCCCGCCATGTGATCTTGATTGCCACCGGCGCCCAAAAGGCCCAGGCTGTCCGGGACTTGGTGGAAGGACCGGTGGCTGCCATCTGCGCCGCGTCCGTCCTGCAAATGCACCCCCACGTCACCGTGCTGGTGGACGAGGCCGCCGCGTCATCGCTCAGGCTGGCCGATTACTACCGCCAGACGTATGACAACAAGCCCGCCTGGCAGGGCCTGTAGTTCAGAGGTCCGGTTTTTTGTCCGGCACAACGGCTAAGATGGATGCCATGACTAGCATGACGGACCCCCTCGAAAACGACCCGATGCGCGAGCTTTCCGGACCAGGAACGTCCACGGCCACTATCGAGCGCGAGGAAGTGCGCGAGGAAGTGGAACCCGGTGACCGGGAACGGTTCTCCCACTACGTGCGCAAAGAGAAGATCATGGAGTCAGCCATGACGGGCGAGCCGGTCATCGCTCTGTGCGGCAAGGTGTGGACTCCCGGCCGCGATCCGCAGAAGTTCCCGGTCTGCCCGGAATGCAAAGAGGTCTACGAAGGCCTGCGTCCCGGGAACGACGGCGGCAAGGGCTCCGACGGCGATTCCGGCAAATAGGGCCGTTCACCGGTCACCTGGCTTAAGTCGGTGACCGGCCCGCCCGGCCAGGGCGGGGCAAGACAACCATGGGGGCGCAATCCCTGCTGCGCACCTCCCGTGACCACGATGATTTTTGATGACCGGAGCAGTGCGGCTCCTCCGGAACAGATTGGTGTTTATGTTTATGTGTCTTTCGCTCACGGCTGCCGCAATGCGGGGAATTGAGGGCTCTGCGTGACCGAGACACTCTTTGGCGGGCCAACGCTGCCGCCGGCCTATCCCGAGCGGGCAGCGTGGGGAACCGCGCAGAAGCTCCGTGCGTGGCAGCAGGAAGCGCTCGACCGCTACTTTGCCACCGGTCCCAGGGACTTCCTCGCGGTGGCAACGCCCGGCGCAGGCAAGACCACCTTCGCGCTGCGTGTGGCGTCGATGCTGATCGAGGCGGGCACCGTTAACCGTGTGACCATTGTGGCGCCCACGGACCACCTGAAACGGCAGTGGGCTGACGCCGCGGCCCGCGTGGGAATCGCGATCGACCCCAACTTCAAGAATGCGGACGGGCAGCACGGCCGCGGCTTCATCGGCGTCGCCGTGACCTATGCCCAGGTTGCCAGCAAGCCCATGCTGCACCGCGCCAAGACGGAAGCAGCCCGTACCCTGGTGATCCTCGACGAGATCCACCACGGCGGCGAAGCCCTGTCCTGGGGTGACGGACTCCGCGAGGCTTTCGACCCGGCCGCACGCCGGCTTTCTCTCACGGGCACGCCCTTCCGCTCCGACACGTCACCCATTCCCTTTGTGGAGTACGCCGAGGACCGGGACGGCATCCGCCGCTCCAAGGCCGACTACACCTATGGCTACGGGAACGCCCTGCGTGACCACGTGGTCCGTCCGGTCATGTTCATGGCGTACTCGGGCCAGATGCGCTGGCGCACCAGCGGCGGCGAGGAGATGGCGGCGTCCCTCGGCGAGTCGGCCGTCACCAAGGACATCATTTCGCAGGCCTGGCGGACCGCCCTCAACCCGGCCGGCGAATGGATCCCGGCTGTGCTGGCCGGAGCGGACAAACGCCTGAGCGAGGTCCGCCGGACCGTACCCGACGCCGGCGGCCTGGTGATTGCGACCGACCACGAGGACGCCCGCGCCTACGCCGGCCAGCTGAAGAAGATCACCGGTGAATCACCCACCGTGATCCTTTCCGATGACGTCAAGGCATCCAGCAAGATCGAGGAATTCACCGCCAGCGACAAACGCTGGATGGTGGCGGTCCGCATGGTGTCCGAAGGCGTGGACGTTCCCCGACTGTCGGTGGGCGTCTATGCCACATCCACGTCCACGCCGCTGTTCTTCGCCCAGGCCGTCGGCCGTTTTGTCCGCGCCCGGAAGCGCGGCGAAACAGCGTCGGTGTTCCTGCCGTCGGTTCCGCAGCTGACCGCGCTGGCGAACTCGATGGAAGCTGAACGCGACCACGCCCTGGACCGGCCGGAGAAAGAAGACCCGGACGGCCTGTTCAATCCCGAAGACTCGCTCATGGACGAGGCCAACCGGGAGGACAAGGCGTCCGACAGCCTCACCAAGGGCAAATTTGAGGCCCTCGACTCGCAGGCATCATTCGACCGCGTGCTGTTCGACGGCGGCGAGTTCGGCACCGGCGGCGACATCGGATCCGACGACGAACTGGACTTCCTCGGCATTCCGGGACTCCTGGACGCCGAACAGGTGGGCACGCTGCTGCGCCAGCGCCAGCATGAACAGCAGAGCCGGAAGAAGCTCCGGGCGGGTGAATCTGCCGCCTCGCAGGCTGCCCCCGCTGTTCCCGATCACCGGATGCTCATGGACCTGCGCAACGAACTGGCCAAGAACGTGGCCGCGTGGTCCGCGCGAACGGGAACCCCGCACGGGGTGGTGCATACGAAACTCCGCACCGTCTGCGGCGGCCCGCCGGTGGCACAGGCCAACGAGGAACAGCTGCAGGCCAGGCTGCGGAAGCTTCAGGACTGGTTCATCGGCCGGAAATAGGCGCCCGGACCGCCAGGTCCGGAGCCCGCCGGCAACGCGGGCGGCGAGGCTCAGGCCAGATCCAGGCTAGGCAAGGTCCACTCCGCCGAGTTCCATCTCGGCGTAGGCGTCGTCGAGGTCGGCTGCGATTCCGGCCGTGAGGTTCCGGACCACCGTCACCGAATAGCCGGCCTGGACGGCGTCCAGGGCGGTGGCCATGACGCAGTAGTCGGTGGCGATTCCCACAATCACCACGTCCTCCACATCGTGGCTTTGCAGCCAGTCGTCCAGGCCGATGGCGTCCTCGTCGGCAAACGAACTGGCAGTCAATGCCTCCGCGTCCTCCAACGGCAGGGCGCCGGGCTTCCGGTCGCCTGTGGGGACCGCGTCCTCGGGTGCAAGGATGCCTTCAAAACCGGAGTAGGCTGCGGTGAACTGGCCTTTGCGGAAATAGGCCTGGATGTACTCCGTGTCCAGGTCCGGGTGCAGTTCCGCCCCGCGGGTGCCGGCGACGCAGTGCGGCGGCCACGAGTCGATGAAGTCGGGGTTCTCCGCGAAGTGGGCGCCGGGCTCGATGTGCCAGTCCTGGGTGGCCACGATGTGGTCGAACTGGCCGTGATGGGCGTCCACGTATTCGCTGATGGCCCCGGCCACGTCCGCTCCGCCTTTGACGGCCAGGGAGCCGCCTTCGCAGAAATCGTTCTGCACGTCGACAATGATCAGGGCGCGTGACATCAGTTCTCCTCGTAGACGGTGGGGATGGCCGGCTCGCCGCGCTGCAGGCGGTTGACGACTGCCGGAAGTTCCGCCATGGAGTCAATGTGCCGCTGGCGGGCACGGAACACGCCCTCGGTCCCGGTCCAGCCGGGGAGCAGTTCGCCGTTCTTGATGAACTGCTGCAGCAACTGGCGGTCATTGCCGTCGTCTTCGGGCCGGTGCCCTACTCCCACCATCTCGTGGGTGGCGACGCCCCGTTCGTTGAGCCTGCGGAGCGCGTACTTCCTGCCGCCCTTGCTCGTCTTGTTCTTGGCTGCTTTGGCAACGGACACGAATTCGCCGGAGTCGTCGGTGCGGCTGACGAGTTTGTAGACCATGCTCGCGGTGGGGGCGCCGGAGCCGGTGACCAGCGAGGTGCCCACGCCGTAGGAGTCAACCGGTGCGGACTGCAGAGCCGCGATGGCGTATTCATCCAGGTCCGAGGTGACAACGATCTTGGTGTTTTCGTTGCCGAGGTCGTCCAGCAGCCGGCGGACCCACTGGGCCTGCGCCACGAGGTCTCCGGAGTCGAGCCGGACTGCCCCCAACTTGGGACCCGCAAGGTCCACGGCCGTACGGACGGCCGTTTCGACGTCGTACGTGTCCACCAGCAGCGACGTTCCGGCGCCGAACGAGGCGATCTGTGCCTCAAAGGCTTCCCGTTCAGTGTCGTGCAGGAGTGTGAACGAGTGGGCGGCGGTGCCCACCGTCTTGATGCCGTACCGGCGCCCGGCTTCGAGGTTGGAGGTGCTGTCAAAGCCGGCGATGACGGCCGCACGGGCGGCGGCGGCCGCGGATTCCTCCTGGGTCCGCCGGGACCCCATTTCGATGCAGGGCCGGTTGCCCGCAGCGGTGATCATGCGCGACGCAGCGGAGGCGATGGCGCTGTCGTGGTTGAGCACCGAAAGGATGTAGGTCTCCAGGATGCAGGCCTCGGCGAACGTGGACTCCACAATCAGGATGGGGGAGTTGGGGAAATAGGCTTCGCCCTCGGCGTAGCCCCAGATGTCCCCGGTGAAACGGAACCCGGCCAGGTAGTCCAGGGTTTCGTCGTTGACCACGTGCGTGCGGCGGAGGAAATCGAGCTCGGGTCCGCCGAACCGGAAGTCCGCGATGCCCTCCAGCAGCCTGCCCGTTCCGGCCACGATCCCGTAGCGGCGGCCGTCGGGAAGCCTGCGGGCGAACGCCTCAAACACCGACTTCCGGTGTGCGGCACCTGAATGCAGCGACGCCTGGAGCATGGTCAGCTCGTAGTGGTCGGTGTACAAGGACGTGCGGGGATGATCCCAGCCAGCAGGGGTACTCACGAATTCACTCTAGTGCGCATCGCCCTAGAATGGACAGATGACCTTAAGCGTTGCGCTCGGCCCTGACACCCAGGAGAGCACCCAGACCGGAACAGTGACGTCCACCGACGCCCTGACGGCCCCGGACATTCCCTGGAACCTGGTGATCTGGAACGATCCCGTCAACCTGATGAGCTACGTGAGCTACGTTTTCCAGAGCTATTTCGGCTATTCGGAGCCGAAGGCCAACAAGCTCATGATGGAGGTCCATAAGAAGGGACGTTCCATCGTGGCGCACGGCAGCAAGGAACAGGTTGAGCAGCACGCCGTCGCCATGCACGGCTTCGGCCTGTGGGCCACGGTGGAAAAAGCCACCGGCGGCGGCAAAGACGGCGGATCCGGCAAGGGCAAAGGCAAACGTGGCTAAGGCATTCAAATACGGGCTCAAAGGCATTACCGGATACCTCGAACCGGCGGAACGGGAACTGCTGCGGAGCCTGATCGACGACGTCATCTCCATGCTCGAACCGGCCGAAAGCGCCAGCGAAGACCCGCTGACAGCCCTGATCGGGCTGGACATGAATGTCCAGGAACCGTCGGACCGTGCGCTGCGGCGGTTGCTGCCCAACGTCACCCGGACCGACGACGCCGCCGCCCTGGAGTTCCGCCAGCTCACCGAACGCTCACTGCGGGAAAACAAGATCGGCGCCCTGCGGGCGGCGGCGCTGGGCCTGGACACCAACGACGTGGTCCTCTCGCCCGCCGACGCCCGGCACTGGTCGCAGGCGCTGAACGACGTCCGGCTGGTCCTGGCTGAACGGCTTGACATCCGGGACGACGCCGACGCCGAACACGTCCACACAATGCAGGACTGGTCCCAGGCCGAAGACGTGGAAAGCTACCTGGCGCTGGTGTACAACTTCACCACGTGGCTGCAGGAATCGCTGGTGCAGGCCATGCTCCAGTCCATGGAACCGCGGGCCTGAGCGCTTCGGCGTGCGTGCGGCGGGCCTGACGCCAAATTGTGTGACTTATCCAACATGAGTCGGACGACACAATGTGATGGCCGCACCAACAGGGAAGCCCTATCCTCGAATAATCATGACTTCAGCATCGAGCATGGATCCGGCAGCGGACGCTGTGGCGGATTCCCCAGCGAGCAGCGCGGACGACAGCCCCATGGGCTCGCGGCCCATCGGCATCTTCGACTCCGGAGTCGGCGGACTGACCGTGGCGCGGTCCATCATCGACCAGCTGCCCAACGAATCGATCCTCTATGTGGGCGATACCGCGAACGGCCCCTACGGCCCGCTGCCCATCGCCGAGGTCCGCGCCAACGCCCTTGGCGTGATGGATGAGCTGGTGGATTCCGGCGTCAAGCTGCTGACCATCGCGTGCAACTCCGCCTCCGCCGCTGTGCTCCGGGACGCCCGCGAGAGGTACACGGCCCGCTACGGGATTCCCGTGATCGAAGTGATCCAGCCTGCGGTGCGTCGGGCTGTGGCCGCCACCAGGAGCGGCCGGGTGGGCGTCATCGGGACCTCCGCGACCGTGGGTTCCCGGGCGTACGAGGACACCTTCGCCGCAGCCCCGGACCTGCACATCACGTCCGTGGCCTGCCCGGCATTCGTCAGCTACGTGGAGGCCGGCATCACCACGGGTCCGGAACTCCTTGCCGTTGCCCGGGAGTACCTTGAGCCGCTGCGCAGCGCCGGCGTGGATACCGTTGTGCTCGGCTGCACGCACTACCCGCTGCTCACCGGTGTGATCTCCTATGTCATGGGGGAGGACGTCACCCTCGTCTCCAGTGCCGAGGAAACCGCCAAGGATGTTTACCGGGCACTCGTTTCACACGATCTTCAGCGGACCGTCGAGGCGCCGCCCCAGCACCACTTCATCGCCACCGGCGAAGCCAGCCAGTTCGAAACCCTGGCCAGGCGCTTCCTCGGTCCCGAAGTGCTCAGCGTGAAGCACGTGGACCACGTTGCCGCGCAGTACCCCACCGGCAGCCTGGCGAAGATAACGCCGGAAATGATCGCGGCAGCCCGGGCCGGCGCCGCCCGGCCGCGGATTTCCAACTTCGTCGGCGGATCCGCGGCCGGGGGAACACGGCTGTGAAACTGACCATTGTTGGCTGCACCGGTTCCTTCCCGGGTCCGGGCTCCCCGGCGTCGTGCTATTTGCTGACCGCGCATGACGGCGAGCGGACCTGGAAGATCGTGATGGACCTCGGCAGCGGGGCCCTCGGGGCGATCCAGCGGTACACGGACCTTGAGGACATTGACGCGATCTTCCTCACCCACCTGCACCCGGACCATTGCATGGACCTGTGCGGCCTCCATGTGGCCGTGCGCTGGAAGCCGGGCGGCTGGGGCCGGGACCGGATTAAGGTCTGGGGCCCGGCGGCGACGGCGGACCGGATGGCCACGGCGTACGGGCTGGAGCTGGACCCGGGCATGCACGAGGAATTCGACTTCACCAACTGGACCGAACGGCAGTCCGTCACGGTGGGACCGTACACCGTGACGCCGTTCGCGGTGAACCACCCCGTGGAGGAGGCCTACGCCCTCCGCGTCGAGGTGACGGAACCGTCCGCAGGCGGTGTGCCGGTCACCCGCGTCCTGACATACTCGGGGGACACCGACTCGTGTGCCGGGCTGGAGGAAGCCGCAAAGGACGCCGACCTCTTCCTGTGCGAGGCCGCCTTCGAGGAAGGCCGCGACGACGACATCAAGGACGTGCACCTGACGGGCAAACGCGCCGGCGAGGCTGCCGCCGCGGCAGGGGCGCGCCGGCTGCTCCTGACCCACATTCCGGTATGGACGTCGCAGACCAAAGTCATGGCCGAGGCCAAACCCGTGTTCAGCGGCGACGTCGCCGTTGCCGTGGCCGGAGTCCATTACACCGTCTGAGGCCCAACTAAGTAGCAGCAGGTGTCGTTTTGAAGGCTCAAAACGACACCTGCTGCTACCTACTTGGGTGGAACGGGTCCTGGCCGGGGCTGTGCGATCGCTAAGCTTGCAACATGACTTCTGAAGCAATTGCAACCCCCGTCATTCGTGCCGACGGCCGTACCCCTGATCAGCTCCGCCCGATCAGCATCACCCGCGGCTGGTCCAAGCAGGCCGAAGGCTCGGCCCTGATCGAGTTCGGCAACACCCGGGTGCTGTGCACGGCTTCCCTGACCGAAGGCGTGCCGCGCTGGCTCAAGGGCGAGGGCCGCGGCTGGGTCACGGCCGAATACGCCATGCTTCCGCGCGCCACGAACACCCGCTCCGACCGCGAGTCGGTCAAGGGCAAGATCGGCGGCCGCACCCATGAGATTTCCCGGCTGATCGGCCGCTCGCTGAGGTCGATCATCGACACCAAGGCGCTGGGCGAGAACACCATTGTGCTGGACTGCGATGTTTTGCAGGCCGACGGCGGAACCCGCACCGCCGCCATCACCGGCGCCTATGTGGCGCTTGCCGAAGCCATCCGCTTTGCGCGCGAAAACAAGATCATCTCCAAGAATGCACAGCCCCTCATCGACACGATCGCTGCCGTGTCCGTCGGCATCATCGACGGCATCCCCATGCTGGACCTGCCGTACGTCGAAGATGTCCGCGCCGAGACCGACATGAACGTCGTGGTCACCGGGTCAGGCAAATTCGTGGAAGTCCAGGGCACGGCCGAGGGCGCCCCGTTCGACCGCGACGAGTTGAACCAGCTCCTGGACCTTGCCCTGCTGGGTACGGAGCAGCTCGCGGCCATCCAGCGCGAAACGCTGGCGGAGGCCCCGTGACGGACTCCGCCGGGCAACTGGCGGACCCCGCCGGTCCGGTGCTGGTGCTCGCGACCCACAACAAGGGCAAGCTCCGCGAACTGCGTGAGCTGCTGCGCGGGCAGGTGCCGGGGCTCGACGTCGATACCCAGGTCGTGGACGCCGGCGCCGTCGGTGCCCCGGACGTTGTCGAGACCGGCGTGACGTTCGCGGAGAACTCCCTGCTGAAGGCCCGGGCCGTGGCCGAGGCCACCGGCCTGGTGGCCATTGCCGATGATTCGGGCCTGTCGGTGGACGTCCTCGGCGGGGCGCCGGGGATCTTTTCGGCCCGGTGGAGCGGCCGCCACGGTGACGACGCCGCCAACCTTCGGCTCCTGCTGGACCAGCTGTCCGACGTCCCCGACGAGTACCGCGGCGCCGCTTTCGTCTGCGCCGCCGCGCTCGCGGTGCCGGGGGCGGCAGCGGACGGCGGACGCGAAGTGGTGGAGTACGGCCAGCTCGAAGGATCGCTGCTGCGCGAACCGCGGGGCCAAGGCGGCTTCGGCTATGATCCGGTGCTTCAGCCAAGCGGCCTGGACCGCAGCTGCGCTGAATTGAGCCCCGAGGAAAAGAATGCCATCAGCCACCGGGGCCAGGCGTTCAGGGCCTTGCTGCCGGCCATCGTTGAGGCGTTGGCCGACCACCGCACGCGGAGCCGGTCCTAGCCGTCAGATTAACGACAGAAGGCGCCCCGCAGTGCGGGGCGCCTTCGCTCGTTCCGTGCTACATGTTCGTCTTGCGCTCGTCCTGGGGTTCGTGTTCTTCGATGAACTCATCCACCGCGTCCGTGCCGAAGTGCGCCGCCTGGCGCTTGGCGGACAGCCCGCGGAGTACTTCGATGCCGATGGGGATCACGGAGACCAGCACGATGATGATGAAGATGATGTCCAGGTTGTCGCGGACCCACGGCACGCGGTCGCCCAGCAGGTAGCCGAGCAGCGTGACGCCGCCGCCCCAGAGCACGGCGCCGATGACGTTGAAGAGGAAGAACTTGCGTTTGCTCATCTGCGCGACGCCCACGATCACCGGCACGAACGTGCGGATGATGGGAACGAAACGGGCCAGGATCAGCGCCTTGCCGCCGTGCTTTTCGAAGAAGGCGTGCGCACTTTCGACGTTTTCACGCTTGAACAGCTTGGAGTCCGGCTTGTTGAAGATGGCCGGCCCGGCCTTGGAACCGATGAAATAGCCGGTCTGGTTGCCGACGATGGCCGCAACGATGATCAGGGCCGCGAACAGCCAGATGTTGAACTTGATGGTGTCCGTGGCCACCAGGAGGCCGGCAGTGAACAGCATGGAGTCGCCGGGGAGGAAGAAGCCGATCAGCAGGCCCGTCTCGGCGAAGATGATGCCGCAGACCAGCAGCACCACCCAGGGGGCCAGCGCCGGATCTGCCAGGAAGATCTGGGGGTTGAGCCAGTCGGGGAGGAACGAGGCCAGGTGCGGCTGCACCGGTCCCGCACCCCCGAGGGTGGACACGGCAAAGTCACTCATCGCATGTAGGTTCACCCTCCAAGGTTACTGGACCCCCGGTGCCGGGCCTTCCCCGCAGGGACGTTGCGTGACCATCGACACCCGCGACAAACCGGGCCGGCGTGCCGGGGCGCGGGCCGGCCGGCGGTAAAGTTTGAGCCGTGGGTTTGGACTTTACGGCGATCGACTTCGAGACAGCCAACGGCTTCCGCGGTTCGCCGTGCGCCGTTGGGCTCAGCAAGGTCCGCGGCGGCGTGGTGGTGGAGGAAGCGTCCTGGCTCATGCGCCCGCCCGAAAACCACGACCGTTTCGATTACCACAATGTGCGGATCCACGGCATCAGGGCCGAGGATGTGGCCGGCCTGCCGCGCTTCGGCGAACTCTTCCCGGAGATCGGTGCCTTCATTGGCGGCGATGTCCTGGCTGCCCACAACGCGGCCTTCGACCTGGGCGTCATCCGGTCCGGGCTGGAAGTGTCCGGGCTGCCTGGCCCTGCCTACGACTACGTGTGTACGGTCATGCTTTCCCGCCGGTGCTATTCCCTGGTATCCAACTCGCTGCCCTATGCGGCGGAGGAAGCCGGCGTTCCGCTGGTCAACCACCACGACGCAGCTGAGGATGCCAGGGCGTGCGCGGGAATCCTCATTGACATTGCCCGGCGCAACGGCGCCGGCAGCATTGCGGAACTCTTCCTGTCCCTGGGACTTGAGCTCCCGCATCAACAGGCATTCGATCCCGCCCGTGACGGTCTGTCCAAGGCCACGCTGACTGCCCTGGGGGCAGCCGGCGGCACCGGAACAGCCGCGGCGCGGCCGTTCAAATCCGGCTGGCCCGAGGAAGGGGCCAACCCCGTGCCGAATTCCGACGCCGAACCCGGCCACCCGCTGTTCGGGCAGACGGTCGTGTTCACGGGGGAGCTTGCCATGCCCCGGCCCGAGGCCAAGGTCCTGTCGGCCGAATACGGCGCGCAGCCCGAAAGCAGGGTGACCGGACGGACCACGGTTCTGGTGGTTGGCGACGGCTTTGTGGCCTCGGATCTCCGCTCCGGCCGCCTGACCGGCAAAGCCCGGAGGGTCCTGGAACTCCACGAGCGCGGGCAGGCCATCGAGGTGCTGTCCGAAGGTGAGTTCCTGCAGATGGTGGGCGGGCAGGTTCCGGCAGCCGCCGCCTTGATCTAGCCGGCGGTCATACGGCGCAACAATCCTTCCGGTGCCGGAGGCGGGCTCCTAGCCTTGCACCATGGGCAAACTCCAGATCGACTCCCCGGCCGACGCCGTTCCTACCACTGCCGCGGCGGCAGGCGGGCGCACCGGCCTCGACTGGCGCACGGTGTTCGCATTCCCGAACCCGGTCAACGAGTATGCGGCCAGGATCACCGCAGCTTTGGTGGTCGTGGTTGCGGCCGCCACGCTGTTGACCGGCTGGGGCTGGGGACTTGCCCTCATCGCCGCCGGCTTCTGGCTGCGCGTGCTGTTCGGTCCCAGGATTTCACCGCTGGCCCAGCTCTCCGTCAAGGTCCTGGCGCCGCGTCTGGACCGGGCCAAGCTGGTGCCCGGTCCGCCCAAGCGCTTCGCCCAAGGCATTGGTGCAGGCATGTCAACCGCCGCAGCCCTGCTGCTCGCGGCCGGCCTGGCTCCCGCCGCCTGGACGCTCCTGGCCGTCCTTATCGTGGCAGCCTCGCTGGAAGCATTCGCAGGGTTCTGCCTGGGCTGCGCGATCTTCGGCTTCCTGCAGCGCCGGGGACTCATTCCGGCGGACATCTGTGAAGCCTGCAACAACATCTCCCTGAAGCGGCCCTGACTCAGGCGATGGTCACCGAGACCAGCTGCCCGGCCATCCCGCGGATGACCTCCGGGGCCTCCAGCGACTCCAGCCACGCGGCAGGCAGGCACTCCTCGCCGTAGAAGGCGCCCAGGATGTTGCCGGCGATGGAGCCGGTGGAGTCGCTGTCTCCGCTGTGGTTCACGGCCAGCGCAATGGCCTCACGGAAGTGCGCCTCGATGCCTGCACGGGACACGCCGCCGGCAGCCCCCGCTGCGGTGTCGCCGTCAATATCCCCTGCCGGGGCTGTGGCCAGCACCGCATACAGGGCGACGGCGAGGGCTTCCTCGGCCACCCAGCCTTCCCCGAGCTCACGGACCAGGTCTTCGGGGCCGAGGCGGTCTGCGGCGGCCGGCTCCTGCCGGGAAACCGCCGCGAGGTGGACGGACCGTTCCAGCCGGTCAACGAGGGCCGGCTCGGCGTCGTCCCGTCCACGGGCATCTTCGAGCACGTAGTCGGCCGCTTCCGTGAGACTTTGGCCACCCATGAGGGCGTGGATCAGGAGGCTGAAAGTTCCAGCACTCTGCCGCGCCGAACGGTGGCCGTGGGTCAACGACGCCGCGTCGGAGCTCAGCTTGTACACCGCCTCCGCCGGAATGTGCGGGATGAGGCCGAACGGCGCAGAGCGCATCACCGTGCCGCATCCCTTCGAATCGGGATTGACCGGGCGGTAAATGGTCCCCATTTCGCCGGAGGCCAGGCCGCTGAGGCAGGCATTCCCGGGCGCCCGACGGTGCTTCAGGGCTGCCTGTCCGTCGATCCAGCGCGGCTGCGGGGCTGGAGCCGAGGACGGCACCGGCACCCCTTGCGTTGCCAGCCAGCGAAGGTAGGCGAGCCACACGCAGGCGTTGGCATCGGCGGCCGTGCCCTCATTTGCCCACTCCAGTGCCTCGACGAGGCCGTCAACCGTGTACAGCGTCATCTGCGTGTCGTCCGAGAAGTGGCTGCCGGCGTCGAGCGCTGAAAAATCCTGGAGTCCCGCCGGACCGAAGCGGCTCCGGATGGTGGAAATATCATCGAATTCCACGGCGTAGCCGAGGGAATCGCCCAGTGCGCCGCCCAGCAGGCAGCCATGGATCCGGGACTGGGGCGTCGGCGCCGTCAGGCGGGAATGTTCAGTGCTCATATCTGTAAATTTACCCCGGGGACGGCATCCGGATTCCCCGGGAAGCACGTCGCGCAGTCGCCGCGGCGGTGCGTCGACCGCTAAGCTCGAATCCAGCAAGCGTCCAGACTCGGTTGGCAGAATACGTCGGACAGTACATTGCCGGGCGCACCGCCGCCCGCACGCGCACCGGGTTCACCGGCCGCGCATCGAAGCAAAGGATTTCCACACCATGACCGCCCCTGTGCCTGCACGCCCGACTCCAAGTTCCGATTTGCCTGCCGCTCCGGAGGCTTTCAAACCGGGCCTGGTTGCACGCCTGTCAGCGGAGGCCTTTGGCACCCTGTTCCTGGTGATCGCAGGCCTGGGAGTTCCGCTGTTCACGATTCCGCAGTCGAACCCGCTGTCCGCCTCGCTGGCCGCCGGCCTTGCCGTCACCGCGGCCATGCTCGCCTTCGCGTACATTTCCGGCGGACATTTCAACCCGGCAGTAACCCTGGGCAACGCCATCGCCGGCCGCATCCGCCTGCCGGAAGCCGCGGCCTACCTCGGAGCGCAGCTGGTCGGCGCCGTGGCCGGAGCGCTCGCACTGTTCGGAATCCTGCGGACTGTTCCCAAGATCGAAGACACCCGGGCCGCCTTTGACACCGTGACCGCCGGCTTTGGCGAGCATTCCATCATCCAGGCGCCCATGGCCGGCGTCCTGCTCGTGGAGGTCCTGGGCGCCGCCATCCTGGTGGCCGTCTTCCTGGGCACCACGGCTGCACGCAACACCAGCAAGGCCGCCGCGCCCTTCGCCGTGGGCCTTACGCTCGCCGTCCTGCTGCAGCTGGGCCAGGCAGTGGGCAACACGCCGTTCAACCCGGCACGGGCAACCGCCTCGGCCATTTTCAGCAACTCCTGGTCCCTTGAACAGCTGTGGCTCTTCTGGGTAGCCCCGCTGGTGGGCGCCGCCATCGCAGGGCTCGTGTTCCGCGGGTTTGCCGAAGCCCCGGCTGCTGCGCCGGCCCGCGCGCACGACGCTGGCGACGATGTGGACGACGACGAACTGGTCACCAACGACGACGATCTCGACGACGACGATGCCACCGGCGGTGCCGCTGACAGTGCTTCAGGCAGTGCTTCAGACAGTGCAGCCGGCGCCGTTGACGACGACGCCCGCGACTTCTTTGACGGCAAGCGCGGACGGTAGTTGCCCGGCCAAGCCGTGTCTGTGCCGCAAAACTGTCGGTACCCGCGGATAGCTTAAGAACATGCGGTTATTGCACACTTCCGATTGGCACCTGGGCCGGTCCTTCCACGGCGTCGGCATGCTGGACGCCCAGCAGGACTTCATTGACCAGCTGGTCGAATTCGTCAGCACGGAGAAAGTGGACGTCGTCCTGATTGCCGGAGATGTCTACGATCGCGCCCTGCCCGGCGTCGACGTGGTCCGGCTCCTGGATGATGCCCTGGTCCGCCTGACGGACGCCGGAGCGCAGGTGGTCCTCACCAGCGGAAACCACGATTCCGCCATCCGCCTGGGTTTCGCGTCGCGGCTCCTGGAACGCGGGGGAGTGCACCTGCGTACACGGCTCGCCGAACTCGACGTGCCGGTGCTGTTTCCGCTGGATACGGCGGAGGACGGTCCGCTGCTGGCCATTTACGGCATTCCGTGGCTGGAGCCGAGGCTGGTCGCCGAGCAGCTGGGCGTTGAGCCCGCCAGCCACTTCGAAGTGACGCGCGCGGCCACGGCAAAGATCCGGGCCGATGTGGCCACCCGTGCCAGCGGAAGGACCGTGCATTCCGTCGTGCTGGCCCATACGTTCGCGAGCGGCGGGATCAGCTCGGACAGTGAACGGGACCTGAGCATCGGTGGAGTCGGGGCGGTCCCCCTGGATCTCTTCGACGGTTTTGCCTACACCGCGCTCGGGCACCTGCACGGGAGGCAGTCGTTGTCGCCGACCGTGCGCTACTCCGGTTCACCCCTTGCCTATTCCTTCTCAGAGGCGAAGCACCGAAAAGGCGGCTGGCTGGTCGAAGTGGATGCCACCGGTATCACCGACGTCAGGGAGGTCCGATGGGACGCGCCGCGCGCGCTCGCGGTGCTGCGGGGCACGCTGGACCACCTCCTCACGGCCGAGGAGCACGCCTGGGCCGAGACCGCGTATTGCCAGATCACCTTGACGGACTCCCAGCGCCCCGCCCAGGCCATGGACAAACTGCGCGCCCGCTTTCCGGACACCCTGGTCCTCGGTTTCGATCCCGAAGGCGCCGCCGCCGCCACCACGACGAGTTACAGCTCCAGGCTCGCCGCGGCGGATGACGATCTGTCCATCTGCTGCGGGTTCCTGGAGCATGTTCGGGGCCGCAGCACCGATGAGTTAGAGGCGGCTGCCCTCGCGGAAGCGCTCGAAGCCGTGCGTCTGGGGGAGATGTCACGATGAGGATCCACCGACTGGAAATCTCCGCCTTCGGCCCCTTCGCCGGCACGGAGCACATCGACTTTGACCGGCTCAGCACTCATGGACTTTTCCTGCTGAACGGCGCAACCGGCGCCGGCAAGACCAGCGTGCTGGATGCCATCTGCTTTGCCTTGTACGGGTCGGTGCCGGGCGCACGCCAGGACGGAAAGCGGCTCCGCAGCGATCACGCGGATGCCGCCGCCGAACCGCGGGTCACCTGCGAGTTTTCTGCCAAAGGCCGGCGCTTTGAAGTCTCCAGGATCCCTGCATGGAACCGGCCCAGCGCCAGGGGAAAAAACGGATTTACGGAGCAGAAGGCCAACACGCTGCTGCGGGAACGCGTTGACGGGCAATGGATAGAAAAGTCCGGCCGGAACGATGAGGCCGGAGCGGAAATCAGTTCAGTGCTGGGCATGGACCGGGAGCAGTTCACCCGGGTGGTCATGCTGCCCCAGGGGGACTTCGCTGCATTCCTCCGGTCAAAGCCCTCCGACCGGCTGGAGCTGCTTCAAAGCCTCTTCGGCACGCAGCGGTTCGAAGCTGTCGAACAGCAACTGGTGCGTCAGGCGGCAGAGGCCCGCACGGAGGTGGCCGGCCTCAACAACCAGTTGGACCTGCTGCTGGCACAGGCCCGGGCTGAGGCGGCCCCGTCCGACGAGGATCTGCAGGACGCCCCGCCTGTGCCGGACGGCGCCGACCACCTTCTTGCCTGGCTGCAGGACACCGCCGCCGCCAGGGCCGGGACATTGCAGGCCGAAGCGGACCAGGCCGCGGCAGCGCGCGCCGGCGCCGCCCGGCGCCTTGAGTCCGCGGCCGCACGTGCTGCCCGACAGGCAAAACTCGCCGCCGCGGAACTGCGGAAATCGGCCGCAGACGCCGCAGCCCCTGAACTCGGTGAAAAGGCCCGGCAGCTTGGCCTCCACCGCAAGGCCGAAGTGCTCGGCGGCCAACTGCAGGCCGTCGACAAAGCGAGGGACGCCGAAGAGCGTGCATCCCGCGCCATGGCCGCCGCCGCCACCGAATTGAACGCCGCGGTTCTCGTGGACCCCGAGCTTGCCGCCTTGGCCGACGGAGCGGGCGCCACCACAAGCCGCCACGCCGGCGGCAGTGAAGGCGGACCCTACTTCGAAGCCGCAGTCCTGCGCAGCGAACTCAGCCGCCTGCGCTCCCTCCGCGCCGTGCTCGAGGAACGGCTGCCGGACGAAGCCAGGCTGTCCGGGCTGGCAGCCCGTAGCACAGAGCTTCGCAACACCCTGGAACAGTTGAGGGAGGGACGGCGTGCCGGCGCCGTGGCCCTTGAGGCGCTGCGCGTGGAAACAGCCGGGCTGCTGGCTGGTGTGGCGCCCCTCGAGGAGCTGGCTGCCGAAGCCCAGCTGCGGACCAAGGAAGCCGCCGCCGCAGAGGAACTCGTGGCCGTCGTCGGCCGGTACGCCACGGCGGCGCGGCTATGTTCGGGCGTTGACGAACGGCACCGTGTTGCCCGGGACGATCAGCAAAACCACCGCCAGCGGTGGCTGGATCTGCGGGAAGAGCGGCTCGCCAACGCGGCTGCCGAGCTCGCTTCCCAGCTCAGGCCGGACGCACCGTGCCCGGTGTGCGGCAGCCCTGAGCACCCCTCGCCGGCGCCCGCGGCCACGGCCGCGCTGGCCATCGCTGAAGCGGAACAGGCAGCCCAGGACGCTTGTGAGGCGGCAGAAGCTGTCCTCGCAACGCTGGACCAGGAGCTTGCCGAAGCCCGGCAGCAGGTCGCAATCCTGGCCGCACAGGGCGGCGACACCCCGCCGGAGGATGCCCGCACCGAAGCCGTCATGGCGAAAGAACGTGCGCGCGAGGCCGTCCAGGCGGCAGCGGAACTCGTGGCCAGCCGTGAGCGGCTGGCGGATCTGGACGAACAGGTCGCAGCCGCCGAATCCAAGCAGGCGGCCGCTGAGTCCAGCATTGCGACGACGGAGTCCACCCGCACGGCGGTCCTCGAACAGGAAGCTGCGCTGGAGGCTACGCTGCAGAAGCTGCGTGCCGGCTACCCGACCCTTGGCAGCCGGCTCACCTCACTGGATCAGTCCACGGCCCTCCTGGAACGAACAGACGCCGCGCGGACCGGTCTCGAACAGGCCATGCTGCGGAGCACGGAGGCACGCCAGCAGCTGGACCAGGCGCTTCCGGAGTCCGGATTCGCCTCCGCAGAGGCGGCCCGATCAGTCCTGCTCCCGGCCCCTCACGCCGCCACGCTAGAGGCCGCCATCCGGGCGGGCCAGGATGAAGCAGCCCGCGTCGGCGAACTCTTCGCCGGTGAGGAACTCACACAGGCCGCCCGCGAGCTGGCGTCCGACGGCCCGATTGAGCCAGGCGTGCTCGAAGAGCTCCGCGCGGAGGACACCGCTGCGGAACATGCCGCCCGGCAAGCCGTCATCGCGGCCGGACTCGCGGACAAATCCGTGCAATCCATCCGGCGGATTGCCGGGGACTACACCCGGCTGGCAGCCTCAGGCCAGGGTCCGCGGGAACGCGCGGAGCTGCTCACCGCGGTGGCCGACGCCGCCCGCGGGGCGGGCGACAACTCCTACCGGATGAGCCTGAACAGCTACGTGCTCGCGGCCAGGCTGGAGCAGGTGGCCGTCGCCGCGTCCGAGCGGCTGGTCGGAATGAGCGATGGCCGGTACACCCTGCAGCACACGGACGCCAAGGCTGCCCGGGGAGCCAAGTCCGGCCTTGGCCTCGAGGTGGTGGACCAGTGGACCGGGCACCGCAGGGATACGTCCACGCTCTCCGGCGGTGAATCGTTCATGGCCTCGCTGGCCCTGGCGCTTGGCCTCGCCGACGTGGTGCAGCAGGAGTCCGGCGGAGTCGACATCGAGACACTCTTCGTGGACGAGGGCTTCGGCAGCCTGGACGAGCAGGCACTGGAACAGGTCATGGACGCTTTGGAGGGATTGCGCGACGGCGGCCGGGTGGTCGGCCTGGTGAGCCACGTGCCGGAAATGAAGCAGCGCATCAGCACCCAGCTCCAGGTGGTCAAGGGGCGGAACGGCTCCACGCTGCACATTTCCGACGACGCCCTGGTCTGAGCCCCAGTGGCCTGAGTCTCGGGCCCGGCGCGGCGGTTCCATGCTCCACCAGTCCACGCTCCACCGGCCGGGCCCGGCGTTCCGGAGCCTCGGCTACACTTTAAGGGTTACCGGGTCGCGCGCATCGGGAGGAGGGACGATGCGCATCTTTGAGCGAACCCGGAATAATGACCACTTCAATGTTTTCGCAGGCATCCACCGCACCTTCCCCTGCTACCAGTGCAGCTACCACTGCAGCTGCCAGTGCAGCTGCCAGTGCAGCTGCCAGTGCAGCCGAAGCCGCAGCGCACCCCGCACCACACGCCAAGCAGGATCTCCCGCGCGCCCATTCGAGCCGGGGTGGCCGGTACGCCCGGCTTCCGCTGCTGGCCGGCAAGGGCTTCATCCCGCTGGGACTCTTCGCCCGACTTCCCCTGGCCATGCTGACCGTTGGCGCCCTGACCCTGGTCACGGCCGTCACGGGCTCGTACGCGGTCGGCGGAGCGGCAGCCGGGGCCGTGGGAATCGGATCCGCACTGGGAGCACCAGTGCTCGGGGCCTGGGCAGACCGGCTCGGCCAGCGGCCGGTGCTGCTGGTTGCTGCAGTCTTTAACACGGCCGCCGTAGTGGCCCTGATCCTTACCGCATACCTGGTTCCGTCCGGCCAGGATCTGGCCGCGGCTGTACCGGCCCTCGTCGCGGCTTTCGTTGCCGGAGCCAGCTGCCCCCAGGTGGGCCCGCTGGCCCGGGTCCGCTGGATGGCCCTGACCGCCCGGGGCAGCACGGCCGGGAATGCAAAGGACCTGGACGCGGCACTGTCCTACGAAAGCACCGCGGATGAACTGACGTTCGTCCTCGGCCCAGCGTTGGTGGGCATCCTTGCGAGCCTGGTCGCTCCGTGGCTTCCGCTTGCCCTCGCCGCGGCCCTGACACTCACCTTGGTGCCCGCATTCGCCGTCCACCGCACCCATCTGGCCGTGCCGCTGAGCGTGCGCCGGCGCCGTCCCGTCGCAGGCTCCGGGACAGCCAGCGCCCGCGGGAATGGCATGGCAGCCGTTGCCCTGCCATTCCTGGCCATGGTGTGCATGGGAACTTTCTTTGGTTCCACCCAGACGGGCCTGAGCTCCTTCTCCGCAAGCTTTGCCACGGCCGAACTTGCCGGGCTGCTGTACGCGGTCATGGGGCTGAGCTCGGCTGCCGCGGCGCTGAGCGTTGCCTACTGGCCGACGCGCTTTACCCTGTCGGCACGGTGGATGGTGAGTGCCGTGCTCATGGCCTGCCTCGCGGTGCTCCTACTGGTGCCTGCTTCGGCGTTCTCCATGGTGCTGGTGCTGCTCGTCCTCGGACTGCCGGTGGGCCCGCTGATGGTCACCGTATTCGCTATCGGCGGCGTTGTGGCCCCGGCCGGGCGGCTGGGAACCGTCATGACAGCCCTCGCCAGCGGCATTGTCGCCGGCACGGCGCTGGGGTCCTCCGTTGCCGGTCAGCTGGCGCAGCACCAAGGGTATTCGGCGGCATTCCTCGTGCCGGTATGCGCCGCAGCGGCGCTGTTCCTGCTGGGGGCGGCCGCCGCCGTCGTCCTCCGAAACGGCAAGGCCCGCCGCGGAACCCAACTGGCCGGCAGCCGCTAACCAGCGGCACGCCGGCGCCTTAGAGCAGCTGCTTTTCGATGCGCGCGGCGCTGGACATCAGGGCGGCCGCCACTTCAGCCGGGTCCTGCGTTGAGCGGATGTAGACGACGGCGACCGAGGCCGGGCGGCCGCCCGGCACGTTGATGGGGGCCGCCAGCGAGGAAACCCCCGCAATGACTTCATCGTGGCTGGCCGCATAGCCGCGTTTCCGGGCCTCGGCCGCCTCGGGCCGGTAGGGGATGTCCGGCGCCAGCAGGTTCCAGCCCTGCTCCGTGAGGGCGGACTGGATGGCGATCCCCGGGGCGCCGGCGCTGATCGGGTGCCGTGAACCGGGGTGCTGGACCACGGTGGCCGCCGAGTGCCGGGGCTCCACCGTCACCAGGGTGATGCAGTCCTGGTGGTCCCACACCGCGACGAAGGCCGTCATGTTCAGGGTGTTGGCAAGCTGCGTGAGCTCAGGCAATGCGGCCGACTGCAGATTGCGCGAGACGCCGCGCGCCAGGACGGCCAGTCCGGGGCCGGGCTGGACCTTGCCGGAGTCGTCCCGGACCAGCAGGGAGTGATCCTCCAGTGTGCGCAGGATGCGGTAGGCCACGGAACGGTGGACCCCCATCGCATCGGCAAGTTCGGCAATGGTGAGCGGCTGCTCTGCTTCCGCGAGAATTTCCAGCGCGCGGATCCCGCGCGAGAGGGTCTGCGACGGGGAAGCCTGGGCGGTCGCGGCCTGTGTGCCGGCGCCGGCAGTCTGAGTCATGCTGTCCATCCTAGGCCGGGTTCCGGGGCGCTCCACCCGGAGGGTCTTGTGTTGCGCCCCACTTTGGGTTAGCGTTCCATATGGGAACTATATGTTCAACTATAGAACAGTTGGGTCGTCGAGATCGACTATAGAGCAGACAATCCAAGGGATCAATGATGATTTCCACACCACGTCCGGGAGAGGCCTCCGAAGTTGCGGGCAGGACGTCTACGCCGAAGGACCACCATTTCCGCGGGAGCCTCGGCAGGTTTGCCACCGGCGTCGCGATCGTGACCTTCGACGGCGCCACCAAGCGCCACGGCATCACCGTGAACTCGTTTACGTCCGTGTCCATGGAGCCGCCCCTGGTCCTGGTCAGCATTGCCCGGACCGCCAAGGCGCACGATGAGCTTGCCGGCCGTCCGTTCACGGTGAACATCCTGGGGGCCGAGCAGCGGCACCTCGCCACGCATTTCGCCGGCCGCCCCGGGTACGAACCCCGGTGGGTGGAGGGTGCCACGGCGCCGCGCCTCGCCGGGGTCTTGGCGTACTTCGAGTGCAGGCCCTGGGCTGCCTACGAAGGCGGCGACCACACCCTGTATCTCGGCGAGGTGGCGGACTTCGACTACCGCCACGGCGACGCCCTGGCGTTTGCCAACGGCACCTACACCACCATCCCGGACCGGGAGCTGGGCATGGAGGACCTCCTCTAGCCCGGCACCCCTATCCGAACAAACCCGCTGCAGCTCAACGAGGACTGGAGGAAGAACAATGGGTATCCGCACCGGCCGGCAATACCTGGACAAGCTCAACGCCATGAAGCCCCATGTGGTGATCGACGGGGAGGTGGTCAGTGAAAAGGTCGCTGAGCATCCGGCGTTCCACAACGTGGCCAGGTCCTACGCGAAGCTCTTCGACATGCAGCACGACCCCGCGTACCAGGAGGCGCTGACATACACCTCGCCCTCCACCGGCGACCTGGTGAACGCGTCCTTCCTGGTTCCCCGGACCATCGAGGACCTGCAGCGCCGGCGCCGGGCCATTTCCACCTGGGCCGAGTCCTCCAACGGCTTCCTGGGCCGCTCAGGGGACTATATGAACTCATCCCTGACGGCGCTCAGTACCGCGGAGAAATGGTTCTCGCAGGCCGACCCCAAGTTCGGCGAAAACATCCGCAACTACTACGAGTGGGCGCGGGAAAATGACGTCCTGGCCACGCACACGCTCATCCCGCCGCAGGTCAACCGCTCCGTCTCGGGCTCCGAGCAGATGGGCGGACAGTTGTCGGCCCACATCGTCGAGGAACGGGACGGCGGCATTGTGATCAGCGGTGCCCGGATGCTGGCCACGATCGCCCCCATTGCCGACGAACTCCTGGTGTTCCCTTCCACAGTGCTGCGGGGCACCCCGGAGGACGCCCCGTATTCCTACGCGTTCGCCATCCCCAACGATGCTCCGGGCCTGCGGTACCTCTGCCGCACCTCGCTGTACAACGGCGGCAGTACCCATGACGAGCCCCTGGCCTCGCGCTACGAGGAAATGGACGCGGTGGCCATCTTCGACAACGTATTCGTGCCGGGCGAACGGATCTTCATGCTCGGCCACCCGGAGCTCTGCAACAGCTTCTACACGGAGACCGGTGCGGGCGCCCTCATGACACACCAGGTGGTCACCCGGACCATCGCCAAGAGCGAGTTCTTCCTCGGCCTGGCGTCGGAGCTGGCCGAGTCCATCGGGATCGACGGCTTCCAGCACATCCAGGAGGACATCGCCGAACTGATCATCGACGTCGAAATCGGCAAGGCCCTGGTTCGCGCATCGGAAGCTGACGCCAGCCTCAACGACGCGGGCGTGATGCTGCCCAAGTGGACCACGCTCAATGCCGCCCGGAACTGGTACCCCAAAATCGCCCAGCGCTTCCCGCAGATCATCCGGAAGTTCTCCGCATCCGGGCTGATGGCGCTGCCGGGTGAGGCCGATGTCAACAGCGGGGCCAGAGCGGACATCGACATGTACCTGCAGGGTAAGACCCTCACCGGCCCCGAGCGGGTCCGCCTGTTCAAGCTGGCCTTTGATGCCTCCATCTCAGGGTTCTCGGGCCGGCAGTCCCTCTATGAGTACTTTTTCTTCGGTGATCCCGTTCGGATGGCCGGTGCCCTCGTCAACACCTATGACCGCGAACCGGTCCGGGCCAGGGTCCGTGAATTCCTGAGCAGGCCGGACTGACCGTCCGGCCCGCCGGGTCCATGTTGCCGCCGCCCACGAGCCCGGCGTCCATGTTGGCCCAAAAGTCCTAGTGCGCTTTGTCACACATTCGAGTATCCTCATACCAACTGACCGTTCGATCGGTAATTCGCTCGGCGTCAATCCACATTCGGCAGTAGCACTACCAGGCACTGCCCACAGCCACGGAGTTCCAATGACCGCAACTTCACACGTCGATTCAGAGGCGGGTCCCAGCAGCAAGCATGAGGAACGCAAAGTCCTCGCAGGGACGCTGGTCGGTACCACCATCGAGTGGTACGACTTCTTCATCTTCGCCCAGCTGACGGCAACGCTGCTGTCCCCGCTGTTCCTGACCCCGCTGCAGCAGTCCAACCCCGGCCTTGCGCAGATTCTTTCCTTCGCGCTGATCGGCATCAGCTTCCTGTTCCGTCCGCTCGGCGCCGTTATCGCGGGCCACCTGGGCGACCGCCTGGGCCGCAAGGCCATGCTGGTCTTCACCCTCATCATGATGGGTGCGGCCACCGCCCTGATCGGTATGCTGCCGACGTATGCCCAGATCGGTGTCTGGGCTCCGATCCTCCTGATCACCCTCCGCATCATCCAGGGCTTCTCCGCCGGTGGCGAATGGGGCGGCGCGGCGCTGATGGCCGTGGAGCACGCTCCCAAGAGCAAGCGCGGCCTGTTTGGCGCCTACCCGCAGATCGGCGTTCCCGTCGGCATGATCCTGGCCACGGGCCTGCTGTACTTCCTGAACACCAGCATGTCCAAGGAAGACTTCGCGGCCTGGGGCTGGCGTGTGCCGTTCCTGCTGTCCATCGTGCTGATCGTGGTGGGCTACCTGATCCGCCGCGCGGTGGCCGAAAGCCCGGTCTTCAAGGAAATGATCGAGCGCAAGGAAAAGGCCAGGGCTCCGCTGGGACAGCTGATCAAGTCCCACAAGAAGTCCGTTCTCTACTCCACCATGATCTTCATCGGCAACAACGCGGCGGGCTACCTGCTGATCGCGTTCTTCATCTCCTATGCCACGAAGACGCTGAAGATGCCGGTCGCCGAGATCCTGCTGGCCACCACCCTGGCTTCGTTCGGCTGGCTGATCTTCACGCTCGTGGGCGGCTGGCTCTCCGACAAGATCGGCCGGGTCAAGACGTTCCTGATCGGCTACGGCATTGTGTTCGCCTGGATGATCCCGATGTTTGCCCTGATCGACACGAAGAACATCATGCTGTACGGCGTGGCGCTCTTTGTGCTCACCGTCGGCCTCGGGCTGTCCTACGGTCCGATGTCCGCCATGTACGCCGAAATGTTCCCCGCCAACGTGCGCTACTCGGGCATTTCCATCGGCTACGCATTCGGTGCCATCCTGGGCGGTGCGTTCGCGGCCACCATCGCCGAGTCGCTGATGCAGAGCACCAAGTGGACCGGCTCCATCGGCATCTACATCATGATCCTGTGTGTGATTTCCGCAGTCGGTGTTCTCCTGGCCGGCGAAACCAAGGGCCGCCCGCTGGGCGTCAGCAGCCACCACTAGGCGGCAGGCTGACAGTGCAGCCTTCCTGACAGTGCAGCCTTCCTGACAAGCACGACGGCGGGCGCGGACCACTTCGGTCCGCGCCCGCCGTTTTTGTGCCAGGAACTAAACCCCCAGGAACTCCGTTGCAGCCTGCTTGAACGTCCTGCTGGTGATCACATTGCTGTGGTTGCGGCCGGGAATCAGCAGCTGCTCCACGAGCGCCCCTGATTTGGCGCCCAGTTCGGCGAGCTCGGGCATGGTCGCGGCGCGGTCGTCCTTCTCCCCGGCCACGAGCAGCATGGGCATGTGGGGAATGGCTTCGGCCGGGTCGAAGGGTTCCCCCTTGATCGCCTCCACGAGCGACAACAGCGCAAAGATGTTGTTGCTGGGCAGCCCCTGGGCCATCTTCAGCAGCCCCGCCGTGGACTCGTCCGCGATGGGCGTGCCGTCCGCAAGGTAGCGCTGTGCGGCCACCAGGTCAAAGGCCGCCAGCGGATCGGCAATGTTGGGGCCGCCGAGCACCAGGCGGTGAACGAGCTCCGGCTGCGTGGCGCCGAATTCCCAAGCGAGCCGGGACCCCAGGGAGTAGCCGATCACGTCGAGCCCGCTGGCGGGGTCGCCGTCCCGCAACGGGCGGACGCCGGCGTCGAACGCCACCTGCAGGAGGTCCGCGCGGATCCGGCTGGGGCTGTACGAGTCCATGTCTTCCGGCGCCCCGCTGCGGCCGTGGCCGGGCAGGTCAACGGTGATGACGCGGCGGCCGGCTTCCAGCAGGGCGGCCAGCCAGCCGGTGTCCTGCCAGTTGAGCTTGGTGGAGGAGGAGAATCCGTGCAGCAGCAGGACCGGGCGCAACCCGGCGTCGGCTTCCGGCTCGTGCACCTCCACGTAAAGCTGGGGGTCGGTGCCCTCCACGGTGTGGTGGTGCTGCTCGCCGGTGTGCCTGCCGCTCATGGTGTCAGTCCTCATCAAGTACGGCGCTCAGGCGGACCCGGCGCTTTGGTGCCTCTTCCTTCGGGACCGTGCCCACGATGCCGGCAGTGTTGTCCGGCACCTCAAACACAATCAGGGGCTCGCCGACATTGATCTTGTCACCGGGCCCGCCGTGGATACGCACCACTTTACCTGCCTGCGGACTGGGCAGTTCAACAGCGGATTTGGTGGTTTCCACTTCGACCAGCGGCTGGTTGCGCTCCACCTGGTCGCCCGGGGAAACCAGCCATTCCAGCACAGTTGCCTCGATCAGGCCCTCGCCGAGGTCGGGGAGCGGGAAGGAAATTTCAGCCACGTTTGTACTCCAATACTCGCTGGATGCCGAAGAGGATCCGGTCAATGTTCGGGATGTATTCATCTTCCAGATCGCCCGAGGGATACGGCACGTCGAAGCCGGTGACGCGCTCCACGGGGGCCTTGAGCGTGTCGAAGCGGGCCTGCGTGATGAGCTGGGCCACTTCGGCGCCAAGCCCGGAGGTGAGCGGCGCTTCATGGACGACGACGGCGCGCCGGGTCTTCCGTACGGACGCCGCCAGCGCGGCTTCATCGATGGGCTTCAGCCAGCGCAGGTCGAGGACCTCGATGTCGATCCCGTCCTCGGCGGCCAGTTCGGCCACCTGCAGGCAGCGTGCCACCATGGCGCCCCAGGCGACGAGCGTGAGGTGGCGGCCGGCACGCACGACCTTCGCGCCGGCGGGGGAACCGCCGGCGGGGGAGCCTGCCGGGTCCGCTGAGTCGAAGTCGACCTCGCCTTTTTGCCAGTAGCGGGACTTCGGTTCCATGAAGACCACGGGATCCGGCCGCGCGGCGGCGTACTTGAGCAGGTGGTATGCCTCGTGCGGATTCGACGGCGAGACCACCTTCAGGCCCGGCACGTGCGCGAAGAGCGCCTCGAGGCTTTCGCCGTGGTGTTCGGGGGCGCGGATGCCGCCGAAGCTGGGTACGCGCAGGGTGATGGGCATCGGCATGGTGCCGCGGCTGCGGTAGTTCATCCGGGCAATCTGGCAGACGATCTGGTTGATGGCCGGGTAGGCGAAGCCGTCGAACTGGACCTCCGGGATGGAATGGAAGCCGGCCATGGCCAGCCCCACGGACATGCCGAGGATGCCGGACTCGGCGAGCGGCGTGTCAAAGACCCTGCCGGTTCCGTACTTCGCCTGGAGGCCGTCCGTAACGCGGAAAACGCCGCCGAGCCGGCCGCAGTCCTCACCGAAGACCAGCGCTTTCGGGTTCGCGGCGAGCACCTCGTCCAGGGCAAGGTTCAGTGCCTGTTGCATGGACAATTGTTCAACTCCGCGGCGTGGAGTTCCGTCAGCCATGGCGGCCCCGCTTTCAAGGATGGCATTAGACATGTTCGGACTCCTCGCGCCAGTTGGCGGCCTGGGCCTGCAGTGCAAGGGTGGTTTCCTGGAAGACCAGGTCGAACATTTCGGTGCCCGGGCGGGAGCCGAGCGCCTGGATCCCGGCACGGATGTGTTCCTCCTCGGCTTTGGCGGCTGCGAGTGCTTCGGCGAAGAAGGCTTCGTCGGCAACACCGTCGGCGAGCAGCCGCCTCCGGAACCGTTCCAGCGGGTCTTCGCCGGCGTCGTCGCGCTCTTCATTGAGCGACCGGTACCGTCCCGGGTCATCGGAAGTGGAGTGCGGGCCGCGGCGGTAGGTCATGGCCTCAATGAGCACCGGACCGTTGCCGGCACGCGCATGCGCGAAGGCGCGCCGCGTCGCTTCGACCACGGCAACGACGTCGTTCCCGTCGATCCTCAGTGCCGGCATGCCGTAGCCTGCGGCCCGGGCTGCGACGGAGCCGCCGGCTACCTGGCGTTCGGTGGGGACCGAGATGGCCCAGCCGTTGTTCTGGACGAAAAAGACGACTGGAGCCTTCATGACCGCCGCGAAGTTCATCGCCTCGTGGATGTCGCCCTGGGACGACGCGCCGTCGCCGAAGTACGTCATGGCCACGCCGTCCTTCTGATCCAGCGTCTGGCCGTGGGCCCAGCCCACGGCGTGGAGCACCGACCCGCCCACCACGGCCTGGATGGGTGCGAGCCGGGACTGCAGCGGGTCATAGAGCCCGCCGTGCCACGTGGCCTTGTGCGTGGACATATAGGCCACCATGTCCACGCCCATGGCCCTGGCCACACCCATTTCGCGGTAGGTGGGGAAGACAAAGTCCCGGGTGGTGTCCACGGCGTAGCCGCTTCCCACCTGCGCGGCCTCCTGGCCAAGTTCCGGGGCATAGCCGGGGATGATCCCCTGGCGCTGCCAGGCGATGGCCGAGGAGTCCAGGTGCCGGACTGCCACCATCAGCGAATACAGCTCGCGAAGCTGCTCGGCGGTCAGGGGTTCGGAACGTGGTCCCGACAGTTGCCCGGCGTCGTTGCCGCTGAAAGGGGAAGGCAAGGTATCCATGGTTGTGACCCTAGTCACGGGCGAAAGGCCGGGCAATCAGTTCAGGATCCACTGACCAGATTGCGAAAAGCTGCCATGGCATGGACCGTATCGCTTAGCAATTTGCTAAGTGAGCCTGGATTGCTGCACGCAGCCTCCCTGCGGCCATTCCCCAACTGGGTAGCAGCAGGTGTCGTTTTGAGGGCTCAAAACGACACCTGCTGCTACTTACTTGGGCGGAAGCTACCTGGCTTCGCTGCCCTGGCGGGACGCTGTGACCTTGGCGCCGATCTTGCAGGCCGCTGCAATCGCGGCGACCAGGATGATGGTGCTCACCAGCTGGCGGCTGCTCTCGGGGCTGCTGAAACCTACGGCGAAGATCAGGGCCAGCAGGACCAGCCCGAAGATCGTCAGGCCCGGGAAGCCCTTCATCCGGAGCGGAAGCTCGGTGCCCTCTCGATCCGCCTTGCGGCGCAGGATCAGCTGGGAGACGAGGGCGGAGCCCCAGACCATCAGGCAGGTTGAGCCCACCAGCTGGAAGAGTGCCGGGAGGATCTGTTCCGGGAAGAGGAGTTCCAGTACGGCGGCGATGAAGCCGAAGGCCACGGAGACGCCCACGGCAATCATGGGCACCCTGGCCTTGTTCAGCTTCGATAGGAAACGCGGGGCTTCCTCGCGCTGGGCCAGCGAATAGATCATGCGGGACGCGCCGTAGAGGTTCGCGTTGAGCGCGGACAGCAGTGCAATGACGGCCACCAGGGTAATGGCCGTGCCGGCTCCCGGAATCCGTGCGGCATCGAGGACGCCGGCGAACGGCGAGGCGAGGGATGCGGAGGTCGCGGGCAGGACGGCGGCAATGACAAAGACCGAGCCGATGTAGAACACCAGGATCCGCCACAGCACCGTACGGATCGCCTGGGCCACACTGTGGCGGGGGTTTTCGGTTTCGGCGGCGGCAACGCTGACGATCTCGGTGCCGCCGAAGGCGAAGATCACCACGAACAGCGCAGTGGCAATTCCGCCGAGGCCGGCGGGGGCGAAGTTTCCGGTGATGTTGCCCAGGCCCGGGCTTGGTGCGTCAGGCAGCAGGCCCAGCAGGAGCGCCGTGCCGATCCCCAGGAACATCAGGATTGCGGCCACCTTGAGGATGGCGAACCAGAACTCGAATTCGCCGAAGTTGTTCACGCCGGCCAGGTTGATGGCGGTGAAGAGGGCCATGAACACCAGGGAGAGCACCCAGACGGGAATCACCGGCCACACCGTAAAAAGGAGGCCCGCCGCGCCGAGGGCTTCGGCGGCGATGACCACTACCAGCTGCAGCCACCACAGCCACCCCACGGTTGCGCCGGCAGTCCTGCCCATGGCCTTTTCCGCGTACACCGAGAATGCTCCGCTGTTCGGGTTGGCGGCAGCCATTTCGCCCAACGCCCACATGACCAGGATGATCAGCGTGCCGGCCACGAGGTAGGAGATCAGGACGGCCGGCCCCGCGGCCTGGACGCCAGCGCCTGAGCCGAGGAACAGGCCCGCCCCGATGGCGCTGCCCAGCCCCATCATGGTCAGCTGGCGGGGTTTCATGCTGTGGCCGAGCGAAGTGGATGGGCGCTCTGCGGTGGACTTCATCGTCATGCTTGCGAACCTTCTTGTGGTCGGTGGTTGGTCCTTTTGGGACATATTGAATTTACCGTCCCGCGCGGGCCTCCTCGCACAGCTTCCGTGAGAGCATGGTGGCAGTTTGCATTAGTATCGCCCGCTTGTGCGGCGATTTGTAAACTATTGGGCCGGGCTGAAAGGGAAATCAATGAATGTGGACGCAATGGACGCCAAAATTGTCCGATTCTTCACGGATTCGCCCAGGGCGTCGGTGCTGGAAGCCTCGCGCGTCCTGAAGATCGCCCGCGCCACCGTCCAGTCCCGGCTGGACCGGATGACGGCCGGAGGAGTCATCGGTTCGTGGGTGCCGCAGCCGGACCCCTCCCATTTCGGCTACCCGGTGGTGGCGTTCTGCTCGCTCACCATCAACCAGGACCTGGGGCACGATGCCGTGGTCGAAGCGCTGGCAGGGATTCCTGAACTGATCGAGATCCACACCGTTTCCGGCAGCTCGGACCTGATGGCTCGGATCGCGGCGCGGTCCAACCCCGACCTGCAGCGTGTCCTTGATGCCATGATCGCCACGAAGACCGTGCTGAGGTCCTCGTCCGTGATTGTCCTGAACACACACTTCCAGGGCCGGACGCTGCCGCTGCTCGAAGCGGCAGCCGCAATGTGACCTGAAGCATTTTGTGTAGGGGCCCTGCAGTCGTACCATTAGTTCTAGTCATATTGACTATAACTAACCGGAGTACCCGCGGACGGGTCACCGGTCGAAGCCCAGAGGCACCGTCGCGTGCGAAGAAAGCGGGGTGAACCGCCGTGTATACAAGCTCTGCCAACGTTGCCGAGCGCCAGGCCGCACCGCCGTCGCTCGCCATTTCCACGGTGATCTTCGCCCTCCGTCCCAGCGAGAAATCCGGGCGGCCCACGCTGTGGCTCCCGCTGGTACGCCGCATCCGTGAGCCGTTCAAGGATCTGTGGGCACTGCCCGGAGGCCCGCTGACCCACGCTGAATCCCTTCAGGACGCGGCGTCGCGGAACCTGCGGGAAACCACCGGGCTGGCGCCGAACTACCTCGAACAGCTCTACGCCTTCGGCGGCCTGCACCGCTCGCCGTCCCAGCGTGTGGTGTCCATCGTGTACTGGGCGCTGGTCCAGCCGACGGAAGCCGCGCTCGCCGACGAATCAGAGAACGTCAAGTGGTTCCGGGCAGACCGCCTGGGAGAGCTGGCCTTCGACCACAACGCGATCGTGGACTATGCCCTCGGGCGCCTGCGCAACAAGCTGGCCTACGGTTCGGTGGCCTACCACCTGCTGGGGGAGTACTTCACCCTGGCCCAGGTCCGGGAGGTCTACGAAGCCGTCCTTGACCGGGAGCTGGATCCCGCGAATTTCCGCCGCCAGCTCAAGTCCACGCCGGAAATCGAAGAAACCGGCGAATACCTGCAGGGCGGAAAACACCGCCCTCCCCGCCTCTACCGCTTTACCGGCCGCCCCGGCCTTGACCCAGATAACAGGAGCACACCATGAGCAGCGTCAACACGGCAATCCAGTTGATCACTCGCGAACAGGCCGCCAGCAGTGCCACAGGTATTGCAACAGCCGCCTCCACCTGCAGCCCGGCACTGGCCCGCGGGCCATGGGATTACGATCTCGCCGAGGCCCTCGCCGGTGTGCCCGCGTACGGCCCGGGTGCTTCCAGCTCGGACGTCGCCCCCGCGGCCACCCCGCGCCAGGGGCAGCTGCCCGAGGAATACAAGAAGGCCAGCGACGCCGAACTGGACACCCGCATCCGGGCGGCCAAGGCTGCCCTCGGGGACAAGGCGGTCATCCTCGGACACTTCTACCAGCGGGACGAGGTGATTGAGTACGCCGATTTCGTGGGCGACTCCTTCCAGTTGGCCAATGCCGCGCTGACCCGGCCGGACGCCGAGGCCATCATCTTCTGCGGCGTCCACTTCATGGCCGAAACCGCGGACATCCTGTCGAAGCCGGACCAGGCAGTCATCCTGCCGAACCTTGCAGCGGGCTGCTCCATGGCGGACATGGCGGACATCGATTCCGTGACTGACTGCTGGGAGCAGCTCGAAGAGCTCTACGGCACCGAACCCGACGCCGACGGCCGGGTTCCGGTCATCCCCGTCACCTACATGAACTCCTCCGCGGCGCTCAAAGGCTTCTGCGGGGACCACGGCGGCATCGTCTGCACGTCCTCCAACGCCGCCACCGTGCTCGAATGGGCCTTCCAGCGCGGCCAGCGGGTCCTGTTCTTCCCCGACCAGCACCTGGGCCGCAACACCGCCAAGGCCATGGGCGTGCCGATGGAGCAGATGCCCATGTGGAACCCGCGCAAGGACCTTGGCGGCAACGACGAACAGACCCTGCTGGATTCCCGCGTGATCCTCTGGCACGGCTTCTGCTCGGTGCACAAGCGCTTCAACGTGGGGCAGATCGAGAAGGCTCGCGCCGACTTCCCGGGCGTCAACGTGATTGTGCACCCGGAGTGCCCCATGGAGGTGGTGGACGCCGCCGATTCCGCCGGCTCCACCGACTTCATCCGGAAGGCTATTGCCGCCGCCACGGAACCCACCACGTTTGCGATCGGCACCGAGATCAACATGGTCAACCGGCTGGCGGCAGAATACCCGCAGCACACCATCTTCTGCCTGGACCCGGTCATTTGCCCCTGCTCCACCATGTACCGGATCCACCCGGGCTACCTGGCCTGGGTGCTGGAAGCGCTGGTCAACGGCGAAGTCCTCAACCGCATCACTGTGGATGATGACGTTGCCGCTCCGGCGCGCGTGGCCCTCGAGCGGATGCTGGCGGCGCGGCCGTGACCAGGCGGCTTGTGGTTGCCGGCAGCGGTATTGCCGGACTCTACGCGGCGCTTCTGGCGGCCGACGCCGACGACGGCTCCGCAGCGGAAGTGGTCCTGCTCAGCAAGGGGCAGCTGGAGCACAGCAACACCTTTTACGCCCAGGGCGGCGTGTCGGCCGTGCTGGAACCGGGCGAAGCCGCGCCCGGCGACTCGGTGGAGGCCCATATGGCCGACACGCTGGCAGCCGGGGCCGGCCTGAACAACCTGGAGGCCGTGCGGATCCTCTGCTCGGAGGCGGTGCGGGACATCGCCGGGCTGCGCCGGTACGGGGTCACCTTCGATGCCGACGCGCAGGGCGACACCGCACTGGGACTGGAAGCTGCCCACTCGGCGCCGCGCATCCTGCACGCCGGCGGGGACGCCACCGGCGCCCGCATTGCCCGCGGACTGATCGCCGCGGTCCTGAAACGGGCGGTGTCCGGCCGGCTCCGGCTGGAAACAGGCGCATTCGTCACGGAACTGACGACGGCGGACGGCCGGGTCACCGGCGTGACCTACCTGCAGAACGGCGAACTCAAGCACCTGGCAGCCACTGGCGTGCTCCTCGCCACCGGCGGTGCCGGAAGGATTTTCGCACGCACCAGCAACCCCTCGGTAGCCACGGCCGACGGCCTGGCGCTGGCCTGGCGCGCAGGCGCCGCCGTGAGCGATCTCGAGTTCTTCCAGTTCCACCCCACCACCATGGCGATGACGGAGACGGCGGGCGGTCCGCCGCCGCTCCTCGTGTCCGAAGCCGTCCGCGGCGAGGGTGCGGTGCTTCTCGATGCCGACGGCCACCGCTTTATGCCGGACTATCACCCCGACGCCGAACTTGCACCGCGCGACGTCGTCTCCCGCAGCATCGCGCTGCACCTGGCCCGGACCGGGGCCCCGGCGGACAGCCCGGTGTTCCTGGACGCCCGGGGCATTGCTGCCGCCAAGGGCTCCGGCTTCCTGGCGCGGCGGTTCCCCACGATTACCGCCGCCACGGCCGCGGCAGGATACGACTGGACGGCCGAACCGCTTCCGGTGTCTCCGGCAGCCCACTACTGGATGGGCGGTGTGGCCACAGACCTGGACGGACGGACCACCGTCCCGGGACTCTACGCAGCGGGTGAAGTGGCCTGCACCGGCGCCCAGGGCGCCAACCGGCTGGCCAGCAACTCGCTGCTCGAAGGGTTGGTCTTCGGGCGGCGTGCCGTGGAGGCCTTCCTTGGTGAGCCGTCGCACGACTCGCCTGGGGCGTCGTGCGACGCTGTTCCTCCGCGTGCTGTCTCGGCCGCTGGCGGCCTCACCTTGACGCGCGCTTCCGGAACACCCTCGAACGACGGCGGACAGGTCGCCCTGGGTGCCGCTCCAAAAACGTCCCCGGTCAGCGTTCTCGAGGCTGATATGAAGTTTGTGCCTGATCCCGGGGCGTTTTCCCGGGACGCTCTGGGGCGGTTGATGACAGGTGCTGCTGGGGTGTTGCGGACGGGTCCTGAACTCGATGCCGCTGCCGCTCGGTTGGCCCGGTGGGCCGACTCCATCGGTGCCACCGAGCCCAGGGACCCGCGGGAGTTTGAAGACCGCAACCTGCTGCTGGCCGCCCGGCTGCTCGTGGAGGCCGCCCGGAACCGGACTGCCTCCGTGGGCGCCCACTACCGGGCGGATACGGATCCCGCGGCCGCCCCTTCACCTTCGATGCAAAGGATTTCCTCATGACCACCACCGCCCAGGAAATACCGGCCCGGACGGGCGTTGAGCTCACCGGCAGCCTCCCCGAAGCGGCCGTGCTGGGTGTGCTGCGCGCCGCGCTCGCCGAGGATGCCCCCTACGGTGACATCACCTCGCAGGTCCTGATTCCGGCGCAGGCACGCGCGACGGCGGTGCTGAACGCCCGTGTCCCGGGTGTCCTGAGCGGGGGAGCCGTGTTCGCTGCCGCCATGAAACTCACGGACCCGGACGCCGTCGTCGAACTGCTGGTGGCGGACGGCGAAAGGTTCGGCGCAGGTACGCCGCTGGCCAGGGTGACCGGCAACGCCCGGGCAGTCCTGCTGGCCGAGCGCGTGGGCCTGAACCTGGTCCAGAGGATGAGTGCGATCGCGACAAAAACGGCGGAATTCGTGGACCTTGTCCAGGGAACCAAGGCCCGGATCACCGACACCCGGAAAACGACGCCGGGCCTGCGCGTGCTGGAACGCTACGCAGTGCGCTGCGGCGGCGGAGCCAACCACCGCTTCAGCCTGTCCGATGCCGTGCTGGCCAAGGACAACCACCTCGCGGTCATCACGGGCGGGGACCCGGTTAAACTCACTGCAGTGCTGAAGTCCGCGAAGGCGCAGCTCGGCCACACCACGCACTTCGAGGTTGAAGTGGACCGGATGGAGCAGGTGGAGCCTGTGCTCGCCGCGGGAGTGGACACGATTATGCTGGACAACTTCACGCTGGAGGAACTGGCCGCCGGTGTGGCGCTTGTGGACGGCCGGGCCCGGGTGGAAGCCAGCGGCAACGTCAACCTCGGTACGGTGGCAGCAATCGCGGCCACCGGTGTGGACGTCATTTCCATCGGCGGCCTCACCCACAGTGTCATCGCCCTCGACCTGGGCCTCGACATTCAACTGACTGACGTTGAACTGACGGTGGGCTGAACCCGCCATGATCTTCCTGGACGCCGCAGCAACCACGCCGGTCCGCCGCGAAGTGCTGGAAGCCATGTGGCCCTACCTCACCGGCGACTTCGGAAACCCGTCGAGCCACCACTCGCTCGGTGAGTCCGCCGCCTCGGCGCTCGCCGGCGCCCGCACGGCCACGGCCCGGGCGCTGAACTGCCGGCCCGCGGAGATTACCTTCACCTCAGGCGGCACTGAGGCGGACAACCTGGCCGTCAAGGGAATTGCCCTGGCACGGCAGGCTGCGGACCCGGTCCTCAACCGCGTGGTGATCAGCGCCGTCGAACATCCCGCCGTGGAAGAATCGGCACGGTACCTGGAACGGTTCCACGGTTTTGCCGTGGACACCGTCCCGGTGGACGGCTTCGGGCAAGTGACACCCGATGCTCTCGCCGCTGTCCTCCGTCCGGAAACCGCGCTGGTCAGCGTGATGTACGCGAACAATGAAGTGGGAACGGTCCAGCCAATCCGTGAACTCGCCGCGCTGTGCCGTGAGAAGGGCATCCCGTTCCACACGGACGCTGTGCAGGCCGCGGGCTGGCTTCCACTGGATACGAAGTTCCTCGGTGTGGACGCCATGAGCATCTCCGGCCACAAGCTGGGTGCACCGAAGGGCAACGGGGCGCTGTTCGTGCGGAGCCGCACGCGGGTTGAACCGCTGCTTCATGGCGGCGGGCAGGAACGCGGCCGCCGCTCCGGGACCGAGAATGTGGCCGGCGCCGTGGCATTGGCCACCGCGCTGGCGCTGGTCCGCCCCGGTCGGGAACACGCAGAAGCCCTGCGGGACGACTTTATCCGCGAAGTCCTGGCCGGCGTGCCCGGCGCGCAGCTGACGGGACACCCGGCCGAGCGGCTGCCCTCGGTGGCTTCGTTCTGCTTCCCGGGGACCAGCGGCGAATCGGTGCTCCTTGAACTGGAACGGCAAGGCGTGGTGTGCTCCAGCGGGTCCGCCTGCGCGGCCGGATCCGATGCCGCCTCGCCGGTGCTGCTGGCGATGGGGATTCCGTCAGAGGTCGCCCAGACCGCCGTCCGCTTCAGCTTTGATGCCTCGGTGACGGCGGCGGAACTGCACGAAGCAGCCCTGGCCGTCCGGAACGCGGTGGGAAGCGTACAGACGCTGGGCATCCGCTAGCGGTGCCGTTGGAAGTGCCGTCAGCGGTGCCGTGCGCGGCGGAAGATCCAGTGCCGCAGCAGCGCAAAGCGCACTGCAGTGGCCGCGAAGCCGGACAATGTGGTGGTCCACAACTCATCGGACATGCTCGCGTCAGGATTGAACCAGTGCAGCACTCCGAGGCTGCCGCCGGTGAGCACCAGCGCAATCACGATGACCACCAAGCCGCTCAGGTGGTCCCTGCCGGCCTTGCTGCGTCCGGCAATTTTGAACGTGAGCCGCCGGTTAAGGGCAGTGTTCATCACCGAGGTGATGATCAGCGCCGCGGCGTTGGCCAGCTGCGGCCCCAGCCAGGGCCGGAGCAGTGCGTACAGGGCAAGCGAGGTCACCGTGCACACAATCCCCACACCGGTGAAACGGATGAGCTGCCGGACGGCGGGGAACCGCAGGATGCCACGGTAGTGCTTCGTGGCCGGCGGGCGCCGTGCTGGGGTGGTGGAACCGGACTGTTGCGTCAGCGGGACGGTGGCCGCGGCAGGTGATTCCATCGCTCAAGCCTGCCACACCGTGCCTACGGATCCGGTCAGGCGGCGTCCCTGACCGGATTCGTCAGTTCGCCGATTCCTTCCACCCGGCAGGTGACGGTGTCACCGCGGTGCAGCTGCGCCGTTTCGGCAGGGAACCCGGTGAGGACCAGGTCGCCGGGGTGGAGCGTCATGAAGGACGTCAGATAAACCAGGATTTCGTCCACGCCCCAGCCGAGGTCCGCGGAACTGGCAGCCCGTAGTTCGGTGCCGTTGTGCACAATCCCGATGGAAAGGGCCGCGCTGTCCAGGACGGGGTCCAGGCCTGTCACGATCCACGGTCCCACCGGCGTGAACGTGTCCTGGCTCTTGGCGCTGATCCACAGCTCGTCCGCTTTCTGCAGGTCCCTGGCAGTGACGTCGTTGCCGATGGTGAAGCCGAGGACGGCCTCCCGTGCCTTCTCCGGCGTCAACCCGCGTGCCTTGCGCCCGATGACGACGGTCAGCTCGGCCTCCGGGTCCACATGCCCCACTCCTGGCGCGAGTTCAATGGCATCGCCCGGTCCCACCACGCTGGTGGCCGCCTTGTGGAAGGCCTGCGGAGGAAGGTCCCGGCCCGCCCGGCCCGTGTTGTGCGCCATGCCCAGCACGTTGGCCGGAACACTGGGGGCCAGGAAGGTGAATGCGTCTTCGCCGACAGTGGAGCCGGGCTGCCAGCCTGCCCGCGGGGCGGCCGAAGCGTTCGCCAGTGACCCGGGGAAGGGGCTGTCGATAACAGTCCAGAGTTTGCCTGCTTCGCTGCCGAAGTCCGGAGCGTCATTGGCAACGAAGAAGTGTTCCAGCTCCGAGGCGGCGGAGTGGGGGTGGACGCGGGCAATGCGGCGTGTCGGTGCGGTCATCAAGACATCCTACGTCCCGCCGGGACGTGTTGGCGGAGTGTGTCGCCCGCCCGCCATTGTGGCGGGGGCCCGTCAGTACAGTTCGCCGACCGGGATCTCCACGGCCAGCCGGTTGGACGGGCCGGCCAGCGGGCAGGCCCAGGCCTCGTTGTAGGCGCAGGAAGGGTTGTAGGCGAAGTTGAAGTCCAGGATGAACTCGGCGTCCGGCCCTGATCCCAGCACGCCGTGGAAGGCGCCCTTGATCGTGTCCAGCAGGTAGCGTCCGGCGCCGTAGCTGCCGCCGGGCTGACCCGCCGTCGCATCCCGGAACGGCACGAAGATGCCGCCGCCGTAACCGTGCAGCTTCCAGACGGCCAGCTGGCCCATCTCGGGAAGATCGAAGGTGCCCAGGCGGACAAACCTGACCACCCCGTCGGTGCCCGTCTCAACGTTCATTTCCCGGCCGGCTCCCTCTTTCGTCAGGCGCACGTGGAACCTGTAGATGGGATCGTAGTCCGCTGTCCGGAGGCCGCTGAACGTGGCTTTGGAGGCGGCGGTGAGTGCCGACGCCGGGTGGGTGCCGAACATCCTGTCGCGTTCCTGCCGCCAATACGAGTGCGCCTCGGCGGGGCTGTCCACGGCTATCCTGCGGACGTTTTGGTACATGGCGAAGGTCCGGACCCGCCAGTCGGCAATGTCCAGGGCCGAGATGTCCGCCACGCTGTCCTGCTCCGTCTCAAAGTGCTGTTCCGCCATGCCCCCAGCGTAGCCCTCTTTGCGGGCGGGAAAGCCCGTGTGTCAACACTCCGGCCCGAAGGCGGCGGCCGCGCCGGGCGCGCGGCTACTCTTGCCTCATGACAGGGAAGGCAATGGCCCGCAGGGCACGGCTGGGCGCGGCGTTCATTGTTGCGGCCGCGGTGATGTCCGGATGCAGCGGCGACGGCAAGGGGCAACCGGCCTGGACAGCGGGCAGCAGCCCGTCCGAGAGTTCGACGGCGGGAGGAACGCCGTCGGCGTCGGCAACAGGCGCAACTCCCGGACCCTCCGCAACCGGCGGACAGCCTTCGGCGTCCGGTACGGAATCCGCGTCCGCCGGAGCGACGGCCGCCGCGTGGAAGGTCTTTTCGGACCCCGCCAAGGTGGTCAGTTTCGAACTGCCCCAGGACTGGATCGCGCAGTCGGTCACACCGGACCAGGGGACGCTTCCGGGGGCCCTCAAGGTCGAAGTCAAGGACGCCAAGGGCACGTATCTGGCAACGCTTCAGACCGGCCTGCCATCGCCATCCCCGGCTGCCTGCGCGGACGCGGCCCGAAGGCCGTACGTGGTGGTCAGCAGTGTTCCGCTGGACCTGCCGCACCGTGAGGGCGACGGGCTGATCACCCCGCACGTGGTGTTCCGCGTGATCCAGGGATACAAGTACTTCGGCTCCTTCGGCATCACCAACGTGGTGGGAGGAAGCGACGGCAAAGCGTGCGCGCTGCAAAACGTGGTCCGTGGCCCCGAAGGCAAGGGCGACGTCTCGTTCGGTGACCTGGCCGCGATCAGGGCCTTCGCCGCGGATGAGAAGGTGGCCCCGGCCAAGGCTTTCGACACCCTGGACCAGGCGGCCAGGTACGTCAACGAGGGCTCTGAATTTGCGAATGTCCAGCGGATGCTAATGTCTCTGAAGATCAAAAGTTAGTCCCGCCGCCCGCCCGTAAACCCAACCGGCCGGCACCGGGGACTGTTCGGCAACTACCTCACACCCCGGAGATACATGGAACGCAGCGTGGCCGCCCGCCTCGTCTTCAAGACCGCAGCTGAAACCAAAGTCGCGCTGGCGGTTGCCGTCGCAAGGAATCCGGGCTATTCGTCGCTCGTGGAGACGCTGTCGGTGACCTCCGGCACGGACCCGGTGCCGGTGACGGAGCTGTCCGACCACCACGGGGGCCGCTTCCATTACATGGAGTTCGCGGATCCCACGGAGGTGACCGTGGACTACTCGGCCACGGTTTCCGGGCTGGCCCTTCCGGAAGAGCCCACCCGGATGGAACTCATCCGCTACGTCCGGCCCAGCCGCTACGCGGAGTCCGACCGGCTGCTGCCCACGGCCTACGCGGAATTCGGCGGGCTCCAGGGCGAAGAGCTCCTGCTGGCCGTCCGCAACTGGGTCTTCAGCGAGCTTCGCTACGTCAGCGGTTCCTCCCGGGGGACCGACGGGGCGGTGGAGACGCTCCTGAACCGCCGCGGCGTGTGCCGGGACTTCGCGCACCTGGCCATTTCCCTCCTGCGCTCGAAGGACGTCCCGGCCAGGCTCGTGGCGGTATACGCACCCGGGCTGAGCCCGATGGACTTCCATGCCGTGGCAGAGGCCTATGTCAACGGCGCCTGGCATGTCATCGACCCCACCGGGCTGGCCCCGCGCGAGAGCATGCTGAGGATCACCGCGGGCCGGGACTCCTCGGACACGGCCTTCCTGTCCACGGTGGGCGGAAGCCTGTCCCTGCGGGAACTTCGGGTGACCGCAGTAGTGGACGGGCAACTGCCTGCGGAGGACCCCGCCAGGCTCGTCGCGCTAACCTGACGCCTGCCCTGGCTAAGCATCTAGCGCCCTGACAGGGACCCTCGCAGTTTCTCGGTAAGCCGCAGCAGTTCGCGCTGTTCACTGGCGGTGAGCGCCGGCGTGATCAGCGCGGAAATGTCGCGGACATGCTCGCGTCCGATCTGCTTCTGCAGCTCCCGCCCGGCATCTGTCAGCTTCAGGAGGACCCCGCGTCCGTCCTGAGGTGCCGGCATACGCTCCACCAGTCCCCGCTTCTCCAGCCTCTCCACAAGCCTGCTGAGGCTGGACTGGCTGAGGAGCACGTTGTCATTCAGCTCATTCAACCGCAGCCAGCCGGAGGGGCAGCGCGAGAGGGTAAAAAGGACGTCGTATTCGTTGACGGCCAGCGACTTGAAGGCAGGGCCGGACTGGAGCCTTCGCATCACCGCCACCTGGGCACGGAACAGCGACTCCCAGGTTTCCGCAGCGAGTCTGACGGGCGAGCCGCCTGGCTGGGCGTTCATCAGGCGTCCTGGGCTGTCGGATTGGTCACTGCATCCTCCTGCACCTGGGCGGCCAGCCGGGCTGCCACCCGCCCGGCGTGGGTGGGCGGTTCCGGCACATGCGCGGGCGTGAGGGCGGCGTACTCCTTGCGCAGGACCGGCAGGACCTCTTCGCCGAACAGGTCGAGCTGTTCCAGCACGGTCTTCAGCGGCAGGCCGGCGTGGTCAATCAGGAACAGCTGGCGCTGGTAGTCGCCGAAGTACTCACGGAACGTCAGGGTCTTTTCGATGACTTCCTGCGGGCTGCCGACGGTCAGCGGGGTCTGCGAGGTGAAGTCCTCCAGGGAGGGTCCGTGGCCGTAGACCGGGGCATTGTCGAAGTACGGGCGGAACTCCTTGACGGCGTCCTGCGAGTTCTTGCGCATGAAGAACTGTCCGCCGAGGCCCACGATCGCCTGGTCGGCCTTGCCGTGGCCGTAGTGCTCGTAGCGTTCGCGGTAGAGGCCGATCAGCTGCTGGTAGTGCTCCTTGGGCCAGAAGATGTTGTTCGCAAAGAAGCCGTCGCCGTAGTACGCGGCCACTTCGGCGATCTGCGGCGTGCGGATGGAACCGTGCCACACGAAGGGGGCGACGCCGTCGAGCGGGCGGGGTGTGGACGTAAAGTTCTGCAGCGGCGTGCGGTGCTTGCCGGACCAGTTCACCGTGTCCTCGTCCCACAGCTTGCGCAGCAGGCTGTAGTTCTCGATGGCCAGTTCGATGCCGTCCTGGATGTTCTTGCCGAACCAGGGGTACACCGGTGCAGTGTTGCCGCGGCCCATCACCAGGTCCACGCGGCCGTCGGCGAGGTGCTGCAGCATGGCAAAGTCTTCGGCGATCTTCACGGGATCGTTGGTGGTGATCAGGGTGGTCGCCGTGGACAGGATGATGCGTTCTGTCTGCGCCGCGATGTAGGCCAGCGTGGTGGTGGGGGAGGACGAGAAGAACGGGCGGTTGTGGTGCTCGCCGATGGCGTAGACATCCATGCCGATCTCTTCGACCTTCTTGGCGATGGCTACGGACGCTTTGATGCGCTCGTGCTCCGTGGGCGTGCGGCCCGTGGTGGGGTCGGTGGTGATGTCACTGACACTGAATACGCCGATCTGCATGATGTGCCTTCCGTTCCTGAACTGTTCGGGTCTGGTTTCAGTGTACCCGATATACATGCATTTGCATCTATCGGTGGATGTAACGTCAGGCACGCCAGGATATTCCCGCACGCTTAAACGGCCGTGCCCGTGCCACTTCGTGGCACGGGCACGGCTGTTGTTCGGCTGCGGAAAGGCGTTCGTGTACCGCCGCTATTCGGGCTCGCCGGCCGCAGCGCGGCGGCCGGATACCTTCGGCACCATGCCCGTTGTCCAGTCGCGGAACTCGGCGTCGACGTCGTCCGGGGGGCCGAAGTCCGGACGTTCGTGCATTGCCCGGAGTAGGGCTTTCTTCTCGCGGCGCCCTTCCACCAGCCGGTACAGGACCGGTACCAGCACCAGCGTCAGCGCCGTCGAGGACACCAGGCCGCCGATCACCACGATCGCCAGCGGCTGGGAGATGAATCCGCCGCCGCCGGTCAGGCCGAGCGCCATCGGCGTCAGGGCGAAGACGGTGGCCAGCGCGGTCATCAGGATGGGGCGGAGGCGCTGCCGGGCCCCGTGCGTGATGGCATCGGCCACGCTCATTCCGGGGGCCTTCATTCCGGAGGGCCCGGTCCGCGGTTGCCTGTACTGGTTGATGAGGTCGATCAGGACGATGGCGTTGGTCACCACGATGCCCACCAGCATCAGCATGCCGATCAGGGAGGGCAGCCCCAACGGCACCCTGGTCACCAGGAGGAGCGCGATGGCTCCCGTGGCGGCGAACGGGACGGACACCAGCAGGATGAGCGGCTGGATGAGCGATTTGAACGCCGCCACCATGATCACGTACACGATGGCGATGGCGGCGAGCAGGGCCAGGCCCAGCTGCTGGAAGGATTCTGTCTGCTGGGTGGTGGCCCCGCCGATCTCCGCCGTCACGCCTGCGGGCAGTTCCACTCCCTTGAGCCGGTTCTGCACCTCTGTGCTCACGGCGCCAAGGTTGGCGCCCGACGGCGTCACCGAGACCCGCGCGGTCCGCTGGCCGTTGCTGGCGGTAATGGACACCGGGATGTCCACCTGTTCCACGGAAGCGACGCTTCCCAGCGTAACGGCACCGCCAGCGGCCGGCAGCGGGATGTTCCGGACGGCGCTAACGCTGGTGAAGCGGGTTCCCTCGCCGATCTGGACCGGGAAGTCGTTGGTGTCGATCCGCACCGTTCCGGCCGGCAAGGGGCTGATGGTGGAGGCCAGGACACCTGCCACCTGCTCCTCGTTCAACCCCGCCGCGACGGCTTTGGCGCGGTCCACTTTGACCTGGACCACCGGCTGGCTGGCCGCAAGGTTGGTGGCAACCTCGGTGCTGCCGGGTACGCCTTCCATGGCCTTGACCATGGCGTCGCTGGCCGCCCTGAGGTCTGCGGAATTTGCCGCCTTCAGGGTGATGTCCACCGTGGACGTGGTGCCGAACCCGCCCTGCTGGGAGCCTACAGAGATCTTGCCGACGTCACTGATTTTGGCTAGTTCGGTGCGGACGGTTTCCTGGAGCCTGGCCTGGTTGGCCTTCTCCTCGGTGACCACCGTGAACGAGGAGTTGGAAGCGCCGCTGGACGTCAGCGCGGTGAAGCCCGTCTGTGCGTTCCCTGACGTGACCTGGACGTCCTTGATGCCGTCGATGTCCCGCAGGACTTCCTCGACCTTCACGGCGGCCGCGCTGGTGTCCGTGAGGCTGGTTCCGGCGGGCAGGACTTGCCGGACCGTCATGCTGTTCTCGCCGGAGCGGCCCAGCAGGTCGGTGGCGAGCAGGGGGGTCATGGCCGCCGTTCCGCCGAGCACCAGGACAGCCGCGATGAGTGTCACCACCGGATGTTTCTGTGTCTTGTTGAGGACTGGCAGGTAGCCCCGCTGGAGCAGGCTACGCTGCTCCTTCTCATGGGCCCTGGCGGCGGCTTCCCGGGCCGCCTCTGCGGAAAGCTCGGCGCCAGCACTGCCGGCCGGCGTCCTGAGGAACCAGTACGCCAGGACGGGAACGATGGTGAGGGACACCAGGAGTGACGAGAGCAGCGCTATGGTCACCGTCAGGGCGAAGGGCCGGAACAGTTCGCCTGCCAGTTCCCCGACAAAGGCAATGGGGAGGAAGACGGCCACGGTGGTCAGGGTGGATGCCGTAATGGCACCGGCGACTTCCCGGATGGATGTGAGGATGGCGGAGAGCTTGGTTTCGCCATAGCTCAGGTGCCGCTTGATGTTCTCGATGACCACAATCGAGTCGTCCACCACGCGTCCGATCGCGATGGTGAGTGCTCCGAGGGTCAGGATGTTCAGCGAGTATCCCGTGGCGGAGAGCCCGATGAACGTGATGAGCAGCGAGAGCGGGATGGACACGGCGGTAACCAGCGTGGACCGCACGGACATCAGGAACACCAGGATCACCGCGACGGCAAAGCCCAGGCCCAGGAGACCCTCCGTGGTGAGGTCCTTGATGGACTTTTCGATGAACGGGGCCTGGTCGAACACCGGGGTGAACTTGGCGTTGGATCCCAGCTCGGCTTCAAGCTGGCTGATGGAGTCCTTCACCGCGTGGGAGATCGCCACGGTGTCGCCCTCGGGCTTCTTCGTCACGGAGAGGGCAAGCGTCTCCTTGCCGTTGGTCCGGGTGATCGAGGTGCGTGTGTCGTCCTTGATGCTGACATCGGCCACGCTGCCGATGGTGGCGGCGTCCCTGGCGCCACCTAGCGGCAGGGCCTTGACGGCGTCCAGGGAGTCCACCGGGCTGCCGATCTGCAGCGAGAGCGTTTTGCCCTGTTCCTCGATGGTGCCTGCCGGAACCAGCGCCCCGTTGTTCTTCAGGGCGTTGGTGATGGACTGGAGGGTGGCGCCCTTGGCTGCCATGGCCTCGGGGCGGGGGAGGATCTGGATGTGCTGGGACGCACCGCCGGTGACGTCGGCGCCCCTGACGCCGTCGAGCTTCTGGAGGCGGGGGACGCTGAGGCGCTGGAGATCGGCGTTCAGCTCACTGAGCGGTTTGTCGGAGGAGACCGCCAGGAAGACAATCGGGAAATCGCTGATGCTGCCCGCGATGGCCTGCGGCTGGACGTCGTCGGGCAACGCGCGCTTGGCATTGGAGATGGCACGGTCGATCTGGTTCCGTGCCCGGTCCAGGTTGGAACCGTACGTGAACACCATGGTGATCTGGGAAACGCCGGTGCGGGACGTGGACGACGTCGACTCCAGCCCCTCGACACCATTAAGCGCGGTCTCGAGGGGCCCGCTCACCTGCTTGTCCACCACTTCCGGCGAGGCCCCGGGCATGGCCGAGATGACCGTTATTTGCGGAAACTCGATGGAGGGAATGAGCTCCTGTTTCAGCGAGGACATGGTGATCACGCCGAACACCGACGCAAAGACGGTGATCAGCGCGATCAGTGCCCTGTTTGCCAGCGAAAGTTTAGCCAGCCGGTACATCTCATGGTCTCCTGGTGGGTTGACGGTCTAGTGGTTGGAGGTGGAACCGGCCGTAACCCGAGCAGGGCGTCAGCTGGAGGGCGCGTCCACGGCTTCCAGCTGGAGGGCCTTGGCAGTTTCTGCCTCCAGCTGTGCGGCCAACTCCGGGTTGTCGTTGAGCTTGATGCCGTAGCCGGGCATCATTTCCTTGAGCTTGGACTGCCAGCCCTTGAAGTCCTTGGGGAAGGACTTCTGCAGGAGTTCGATCATGATGGGAACGGCGGTGGATGCTCCCGGGGAAGCCCCCAGCAGCGCTCCGATGGAACCGTCGCGTGCCGCGATCACCTCGGTGCCGAACTGCAGGACACCGCCCTTCTTCGGGTCCTTCTTGATGATCTGAACACGCTGGCCGGCGGTGATGAGTTCCCAATCGCCGTCTTTTGCTTCGGGGTAGTACTCGCGCAGGGCCTCGACCTTGTCGCCGTGACGCTTGGCCACTTCCTTGACCAGGTAGGCCGTGAGGTCCATATTGTCCTTGGCCACGGCAAGCATCGGGATGATGTTGCTCGGGCGGATGGACAGCGGCAGGTCCAGGTACGAGCCGTTCTTGAGGAAGTTGGTGGAGAACCCGGCATACGGGCCGAACAGCAGTGAACGCTTGCCGTTGACGTAGCGGGTGTCCAGGTGCGGTACGGACATGGGCGGTGCCCCGACGGAGGCCTGGCCGTAGACCTTGGCGCTGTGCTGGGCTGCGAGGGCCTCGTCGGTGCAGCGGAAGAACTGGCCGGAGACCGGGAAGCCGCCGTAGCCCTTGCTCTCCGGAATTCCGGAGGCCTGCAGCAGGTGGAGCGCGCCGCCGCCCGCGCCGACGAAGACGAACTTGGCGCGGATGTTGCCGTGCTCGCCGGACTGCTTGTGCTTGAGCGTGAGGTCCCAGCCGCCGCCCGGTGCACGGCGGATGCCGTTGACGTCGTGGCCGTAATTGATCTCCACACCGTTGTTGCCCAGGTACGTGGTCAGCTCGCGGGTCAGGGCGCCGAAGTCGACGTCGGTCCCCTCGGCTGCGCGGGTGGCAGCGATCCGCTGCTTGGCGTCCCGGCCCTTGACGATCAGCGGCGCCCACTTGGCGATCTGCGCGTGGTCCTCGGAGTACTCCATCGAGCGGAAGAGGGTATTCGGCTTCAGCGCCTCATACCGGGCCTTCAGGAAGTCGGCGTTGGCGTCCCCGATCACAAAGCTCATGTGCGGGACGGTGTTGATGAAGCCCTTGGGGGACCCGATGAGGGAGTTGCTGACCAGGTGGGACCAGAACTGGCGGGACAGCTGGAACTGCTCGTTGATGTGCAGTGCCTTGGAAGGATCAACCGAGCCGTCTTTGGCTGCGGGGGAGTAGTTAAGCTCACACAGCGCGGCGTGGCCGGTACCTGCGTTGTTCCACGGGCCTGAGCTTTCCAGGCCGGCTTCGTCGAGCCGTTCGAACAGCGAGATGGTCCAGTTCGGTTCGAGCTGCTTGATGAACGCACCCAGGGTGGCGCTCATGATGCCGCCGCCAATCAGGACGACGTCGGCATGTTGGGTCTTGGATATGAAAGTCACAATCAGTCTCCGATAGCAGCGGCTCTGGCTGTCACAGAATATCCCGATCGCCCCTCTAACTGAAATTGGGGCGGTCCGTCAAGGCTTAAGCTCCACCTTTGTGAAAACCTCGTTTAATACCGGCGAGGCGGGGTACTTCAGCACCCGGTCGGAGAGCGCCAGGGCAGAAATGGGGAAGGCGATGGGGACGGCAGGGACGGATTCCGCAATCTGGGCGTTGATGGTGCGGTACTGCTCCGTCCGGTCCTGTCCCTCCGGCAGGCCCCTGGCCCGCGCAATCTTCGAAAAGACCTGCGGATCCTGGTAGCCGAACTCGCCGGTTTTCTCGCCGAACAAAGGCCCCACGAAGTTGTCCGGATCGGAGTACGAACCATTCCAGCCCAGCAGGTGCAGGGCATGGTCGCCCGGAGACTGCACCTTCTGCAGGTACCCGTCCGTCCAGTCCACCGGGACCGGCTTGATGTTCAGGCCGACGGCGGTGAGCTGCCTGCTGAGTTCCGCATAGATTTTTTCGGGTGTCGGCAGGTACGGCCTGGTCACATTCAGGGGGTAGTAGAACTTGAGTTCCTCGCCCTTGTAGCCGGCCTCCCCCAGAAGCGCTTTGGCCTTGGCCGGATCATGGCCCAGGGAGGGGGCGTTGTTATTGAAGCCGCTGAGTTTGGGCGGAACGAACTGGGACGCCTGGGCGGTGTTGTCGATGAAGAAGCGGCGGATCAGCGTTTCCTTGTCCACCGCCAGCTCGATTGCCTGGCGCACCTTGATGTTCTGCAGGATGGGCACATCCTGGTTCATGCCGAGGTACATCACGGAGAACGGGTCCCGCTGGATGATCTGCTTCCCGCGCTTGACGAGCTGGTCGAAGTTGCCCACGGTGACGGCGTCATAACCGTCGATCTTCCCGTCGAGGAGGGCCTGGAGCCGGGACTGCGGATGGTCGTAGGTGACGAAGTTGATGGTGCCGATCTGGCCCTTGTCGCCCCAGTAGTCCTTGTTGCTGACCAGCTTCACGCTGGAGTCCTCCCAGGCTGCGAAGCTGTAGGGGCCCGTGCCCACGGGATGCAGGGCATAGGCCGAGACCGGCTGGCCGTCGCGGCTCTGGCTGAGGCTGTCCGCTTTCTGCGCCGCCATGGCAGTCGGCGAGGACATCGCGAAGGCCGGGAGCGTCAGGGCCTGGAGGAACCCGGTGAAGGGCTGCGTGAGGTCGATCCGGACATTTCCGGGGGTAAGTGCCGTGCAGCCCTTGTAGATGGACAGCGAGGCCTGGTCGGCGTGGGCCTTGAAGACGCCCTTGAACGATGTGCCCGGGGCCTGCTTCCGCAGGCTTTCGGGGAAGTTGAACCACCGGTTGAAGTTGGTGCAGACCGCTGCCGCATCGAAGGGGGAGCCGTCCTGGAAGGTGACGCCTTCACGGAGCTTGAAGGTGTAGGCGCGGCCTTCACTGGACTCTGCCCACTCGGTGGCCAGCAGTGGAGTGGGAAGTCCGGTTGTCTGGTCCACTCCGACGAGGCCTTCGAGGACCTGGCGGGTGATCCGGTAGGACTCGACGTCAGAGGCCAGGGCAGGATCGAGTCCCAGCGGCTGGGCCGCGGTGCCGAACGTGAATGTCGCCGTGGGCGCGGCGGGTGCCGAGCTGGTCGGAACCGCAGACGACGACGCCGGTGCCGGAGCGGGCGTGCCCGTGCACGAGGCCAGAAGCAGCGACAGGACCCCTGCGCCGATACTGACTGCAATGCGGCGCGATTTACTGCTGGGCACTCGATGATCACCTCTGGACGGCAGGAAGGCCCGCGGACAACGGACCGGTCCCCAGTCTAATTGACCGATCCTGGACACCCGCCGGGTGCGTGCCGGCCGCGCGCCGCGGTGCATGCCGGGCTGCCGCCAGCCTTTGCTGAGGGCAAAAAAGGAGGCCCGCACCGTGCGGTGCGGGCCTCGATTTCTCCAGGATCGGTCCAGGGAGTCAGTCTGGAGCCGGAGCAGGAGCGTGCAGGGTTGCCTACTTCGGCATCAGGACGGAGTCCACCAGGTAGACCGTGGCGTTGGCCGTCTGAACGCCGCCACAGATGACGCTGGCGTCATCGACCTTCAGCGCATCCTTGGTGCCTGTCACGGTGACCGACCCGCCCTGGACGGTCTTGTGGGTGCCCACAATCTTGTCAGGAGTGATCTGGCCCGGAACCACGTGGTAGGTCAGGATCTTGCTCAGGAGGGCGTCGTCGGTCTTGAGCGTTTCGATGGTGGCGGCGTCGATCTTGGCGAACGCGTCATCCACCGGTGCGAAGACCGTGAATTCACTGCCATTGAGCGTGTCCACGAGGTTGACCTTCGGGTTGAGCTTGCCGGACACGGCTGCCGTGAGGGTGGTCAGCAGCGGGTTGTTCGAGGCTGCAACCGCAACCGGATCGAGGGCCATCCCTGCTACCGAGCCGGCGCCGCTGGGAACCTTTTCCGCGTAACCGGCGCAGCCGGGGCCAACCAGGTTGGCGGCCGGATCCATGGCGGCCGAAGAGCTGGCGGACGGTGACGGTGCCATGCTCGAGGCGGACGGCGTCGAAGCCGGTGCGGAAGAGCTGTTCGCCGTCGTGGCCGAACCGCCGCAGGCGGTCAGGCTGAGCAGTGCTGCAGCTGCAACACCTGCGACGGTGAAAGTTGTGCGCTTGAATGACTGCATTTCGATTCTCCTTGTTAGTGCCGACCATTGCCTGCGGTGAACGACTTTGCCGATCACTGCACTGGCTGAATTTCCGACTGCGGGCACCGACCCTTGGTTGGTGTCTCAATGGGTATTCGGCCGTTCGGCGGGAATGGATGGGTGGACGGGGAGAATCTTTTTTCCGAGGTTCCCCCGGACGCTGGCGCAGGGAAGTTAAACGAAGGAATCCCGGACCGTGAGGCCCGGGATTCCAAGGGTTGTGCTGTTGTGCGCAAGGGGGGACTTGAACCCCCACGCCCGAAGGCACAGGAACCTAAATCCTGCGTGTCTGCCAATTTCACCACTCGCGCGCGCCGCCGTCGTGCATGTTCTTCCTGCTGTTCCTGCGGATGCAGGGAACGTCCGACGGCGGATTCCAGGCTCCAGTGTACCTGCCGGGGGCGCCATCCGCTCGATGGGCCGGTGTGCCGCACGCGGCCTGGCGAAAACGACTAGGACAGTCCGAGGTCCCGGCGCAGCTTGGCCACATGGCCGGTGGCCCGCACGTTGTACTGGGCTATGGAGACCGTGCCGTCCGCGTCCACCACAATGGTGGACCGGATGAGGCCCTCATAGGTCCGCCCGTAGTTCTTCTTCTCCCCCCAGGCACCGTAGGCCTCAGCCACGGCGTGGTCTTCGTCGGACAGGAGCGGGAAGGTCAGCCCTTCCTTTTCTGCGAATGTGGCGAGCTTCCCGACCGGATCCGGAGACACGCCGACGACGTCGTAGCCTTCGCGTTGCAGGGAGGCGAGCGTGTCGCGGAAGTCGCATGCTTCCTTGGTGCAGCCCGGCGTCGACGCCGCCGGGTAGAAGTACACGATGGTGTTCCGGCCGCGGTAATCCTTCAGGCTGACGTCCTTCCCTGCGGAATCCTTCAACGTAAAGTCGGGTGCCGGAGTACCGGGAGTGAGTCGTTCAGCCAAGATTTTCTCCTTAGGAATGTTCTGGACATCCAAGCTTAGTAAGCGGGGGAGCGAGGGACGAATCCCACGCTGGCTATACTAAGTTGTATGCCTGATATGGATCGCTGGCCCACAGGGCGCCTCTTGTCCACCGCGGCACGTCTCGTGGAACACTCCTGGAACGAGAAGCTGGGAGCCATCGGGCTCACCCATGCCGGAGTGATCGCCATGGAGGTACTTTCCCTTAACGGACCCATGACGCAGGCCCAGCTGGCCCAATTGGTCCGCGTCCAGGCCCAGACCATGGGAAAAACACTCAGCCGGCTCGAGGTCCACGGCCACATCCGGCGCGAGCGCAGCACGTCCGACCGCCGAAGCCACGTGGTGTCCCTGACCGAGCGCGGGGTGGAAGCTGTGGCCGCTGCGGCGGACATGGAACGAACAGTTCTTGCCGCCGCTTCCATCGACCCGGACATCCTTCGCCAGGAGCTCCAGGCGGTGGTGACCGTCCTGGCCGGCCGTTTTTCCTCGCCTGAGACCAAGGCCATTGTGGCAAGTGCCGAATCCGGACTGACTGTCGACGCGAACAGCGCCAACTGACCAGCTGATTGACTACCCCAGGAGCCGGACGGCAATGGCCTCCAGCGCCTGGACGTCCCAGCCCTTATTCAAGGGACCCAATTTGGCCTGCAGGACGGCCATTACGCCCATCTCCAGCAAAGCCTGTAAAGCCGAACCGGGGTTTTCGCTGAACTCGAGGCTGCTTTCCAATATCCCCAGCGCGTCGGCATCCGTGGAGGGCGCAGGCAGGGAGGCCGCCATCGCGGCGCCAAGCGCGTCGGCGTCGGCTTCGATCGTGCCCGTCACAGTAAACCGAAAGACAGCCATGGTTAGCCCCTCCCACACCTAGTAGTGACGTCACTCTATCCAGTGCCGCGCAGGTTCTCCGATGCTTAAGGTGAATATTTCCTAAAGAATTGCGGCCAGGCCCGATGCACTGTTTTCGGGCAAAACGAAACCCCGCCTTCACGGCTTGTGGCCTGTGAAGACGGGGTTTCTCTGGTGCACCCCCCGGGACTCGAACCCGGAACCCATTGATTAAGAGTCAATTGCTCTGCCAGTTGAGCTAGAGGTGCAGCTGTTGTTTTGGTTCTTCCCGATGGCTTTTGTTTCCCTCGTTCATCTCCGCAACGACATGAAACTCTACACGAGTTTTAGCCCGGTGTGAAATCGGCGCCTGCATCAGCCTCCGGGGCTGCCCGGAGGCGCCAAAATCAGCGCGGAATCAGGGTTTTGATTGTTGGTAAGCATCCACAAGGTGCCGTCCGGGGCCAGCGAAACGTCGCGGATGCGCCCGAACCGCGCTGTGAAATGGCTCACAGGATTACCTGCATTTTCACCGTCGAGGGGGACTGCCCACAGTCTCTGGCCCCGCAGCGCTCCCAGATACGCTGTGGAGCCGACGATCTCGAGTCCGCTTGGAGAGGATTCCGCGGTGGACGGCCAGACGACTTTGGCGTCAATGAAGCCGGCCCTTCCCGGAGCTCCGGTGACCTCGGGCCACCCGTAGTTCCCGCCGGGCTTGATCAGGTTCAGTTCGTCATCCACGTTCGGACCGAATTCGCTGGACCAGAGCCTGCCCGCGTCGTCCCAGTCGAGCCCCTGCACATTGCGGTGGCCAAGGCTGTAGACCGGGTTGTCTCCGAACGGATTGCCGGGCGCCGGCTCGCCCTTTTCGGTGATCCGAAGGATCTTCCCGCCAAGCGCGCTCGGATCCTGGGGCTGGTCGCGGCGCTGCGAGTCTCCGGTTCCCACATAGAGGTTCCCGTCCGGTCCGAAACGGATGCGGCCGCCGTTATGGGTCGAGGCCTTCGGGATGCCGGCGAAGATCGTCTCGGGCGTGCCCAGCTCCAGCGCGCCCCCTGGAACCCGCTCAGTCAGTGTGAGCCGGGCGATCCGGTTGTCGGACCGGGCCGTGAAATAGGCGAAAAGTGACCGGTCGGAAGCGAAGTTTGGCGACACCGCCAGCCCAAGGAGGCCGCCTTCACCGCCCGGGACTACTCCGGGGACACTCCCCAGTGCCGTTGTGTTCCCGTCCCGGACCGCTTTGAGTTCGCCGCTGTCCCGTTCGGAAATAACGGCCGTGCCGTCCGGCAGGAACACCGTGGACCATGGCAGGCGCAGCCCCTCCACTGTCCGCAGCACCCGGGGTTCCTGGCCCGCACTGTTGCTGCCTGTGACCTGGCCGGCGTTACCCGTGGGGATGCTGCTGCCGCCACCGGTGCAGGCAACCAGCGCCAGCAACGACACGACGGCGGTGACGGGCCCGACGGCGGTGACAGGCCGCAGCAGGAGCGCCGGCCCGGGTCGGCGCCGCTCCTTGTCCCGGTTCATGGTGACGGCGGCCCTCCGGATGCCGGACCTAGTGCCGGCTCCGTCGCGGCGCACGGAAGCCGGCCGCTTCGGCATGGGCTGCCGACTCGAACCAGACCTCCGCTACGGTTTCCTCATAGGCCGGGCTGGTTTCATCGTGGTAGATCATCGACTGCGCATTGCCCTTGACCGTGTAGCCCTCGGGTGCGCTGCCATCCGGACCCGGGGCGGCTGAGCCTTCCCCATACGGTTTGTCTGCCGCAAGGTGTCCGGCGGGTTCGGCCGTGTGGGTTGCGGACCCTTCAGTCGCGGCTGACGAGGCGGCCGCCTGCATGGTTTCGGCATCCCCATGGGACGGGGCTCGTGTGTCGCCCGCAACGGCTGGCCCGGTCCCGCCGGCCGGTGGCAGTTCCGCCCCGGCTCCTTCTGCGCGGACTTCTTTTTCCTGGACTTCTTTTTCCTGGACAGCTGCTTCCGGGACGTCTTCCGCTGCGGCGGATTCGGCGCCGGGGAGCGTGGGAGAATGCGGCTCCGTGTACTCGGGGTGATGGACAGGCGCCGCGGTAGCCTTCCCGGCGGCCAGGGATTCCCCTGCTGATTCCTGAGCCGGGGCCGCCAGGGTGTGCGGTTCGGCGTGGGCTTCCGCCGCGTGCGGCGTGCTTGCCGCCTCGGACCACTGCGCCTCCCACTCTGCCTTGTCGGACACGGCTGCCTTGTCGGACGCAGCTGCTTCGTCGGAGGCGGCTGCCTCGTCGGAAACGGCTGCCTTGTCGGAGACGGCTGCCTTGTCGGAGACGGCTGCTTCGCCGGACACCGCTGCCTTACCTGCGGCGGGCGCCGCCGTCGTGGCTGCTGTGTCTTCGTCCCAGTCATCCACATCTCCACCGGCGGGTGCGGACGCTGCCGGTGCTGACGTCATCGGTGCGGCTTTGGCTGCCGAGCTGAACCCTGCGGCACCCGGCATCCCGGCGGTGGCGGCTGCGTCTGCCGAAGGTGCTGCACTGCCTCCGGCCGGTGCGCCGGCAACGGGCCGCGGAGTTCCTGCCTGCCCTGACGGTGGAACGGACACGCCGGCATCGGAGGGCGTCGATGTTCCGGTGGTATTTCCCGAACTGTTGCGGTTCAGGAGCCACCAAACAACTCCGACGATGACTACGATGACGATGACCCAGATAATCCAGTCCATAGCAGAGCCCTTCTGTCCATAAGGCAAGGTTGCCGTTGCTTGACGTTACGTCGGTGTGATTAGGGCTGTAAAGGTTCAGAGGGGCAGCCCGCGCCGGATGAAGTCAGCCATGAATTCATGGAAGTCCGCGGCGTCGTCGGCCTGTTCGATGCTCCGGGTCCCGCGACCGGCCCGCTGAGCCGGTCCTCCCGGCGGCGAAGCCAGGCGCATGCTGTTTTCCACCCCGAAACGGAAGGCTTTCCCGGTACTTGCGGCCACTTCGTAACCGCCCAGCGAAGACTTGACGGCGGGCAGCCGGAGGGCATGCGAAAGGTTTGTCATGTTGATCGCCACCGGAACCCCGGCCGCGGCCAGGGACTTTTCATCAAAAGGGGCCACGATGATCTCGGCCGGATGCCAGCGGTAGCCGATAACAAAGCTCCGCCGGCGCGGAGGAGCCCAGCCCCGGGCCGCAGCACCCGCACCCTCAAAGCTGTTGGAGCCGCAGACGAGGTTGTAGTCGCCGTAGTTGGGAATCTGGTGATCAAAAACGGCGCGGAGCCTGGCCTTGAGCTCTTCGCTGCTGAGCGGGGGAGCGGCGTCAGTGTCCGATTCCGGGTTGGTCGCGTCCGGGTTGACCGGCGCGGGCTTGCTGTTCACAGTGAAGTCCTGATGGTCGACCGGCAGGGTGGCTTGCACGCTACCAGAGCCGGCGCAGGATGCCTTGTCATGTCCGGGCTGCATGCGGGCTCAGTGCGCGGGCACTGTCCTGCAGCACTGTCCTGTAGCCTCGCTTCATGGATTTGAAACGGCTCCGGATTCTCCGTGAACTCTCGGACCGGGGAACCGTGGGCGCCACCGCCGAGGCCATGGAGGTGACGCCGTCGGCCGTTTCCCAGCAACTCAAGACCCTCCAGGACGAACTGGGCGTTGTCCTGGTGGAGAAGTCCGGCAGGGGAGTGCGCCTGACCGAGGCAGGGCGCGCGATGGCGGCGGCAGCGGCGGATGTGTCCACTGCCATGGCCCGCGCCGAAGCCACCATCGACACGTACCGGCAGGGCTGGCAGACGCACGTTAAGGCAGCCTTCTTTCCGAGTGCGGCGGAAATGTTCCTCCCAGGTCTCCTGCACCGCGTCAAGGCGGTGGAAGGACTCCGGTTCGAGGCCTCCTTCGAGGACCCCGGCGTCGCGGGCTTCGCTGCCCTGGCCGCCGACTACGACATCGTCCTGGCCCACAGCGTTGATGGTCCCGATGTCTTCGCCCGGCAGGGGCTCGTGGTGGTTCCCCTGCTGAACGAGCCGCTGGACGTCGCCGTGCCGGCCGGCCACGTCCTGGCGGCGAAGTCCTCGCTGACCGCCGGCGACGTAGTGGGTTTTCCGTGGATGGGCGTCCCGGAGGGTTTCCCCTTCGACACGGTACTGCGCCAGATCGAGGTCCAGGCAGGGTCGCCGGCGGTACGCGCGCAGTTGTTTCCCGATCTTCGCGTCCTGGAGGCACTGGTGAGTGCAGGTCACGGGCTGAGCCTGCTGCCCCGGTACACCGCCTTGCGGAACCAGGAGCGCGGCTTCGTCTTGCGCCCGCTGCTCGGGGTGACTGCCCGCCGCAGCATCGTGGCGCTCGCCCGCCCTGATGTGGCGGCACGGACCACAATCGCGCAGGTCCTGTCCATGCTGGAGGCCGAAGCTGCATCAATCGATGCCGCCGGCCTCCGTGATGCCTGACACAATCCAAGGCAGCTCGGGCCTCAGCCGATCTCATTATTCGAGACGAGAGTCCACTATTTGATCGAAATATTCCCGGTTTTCGGCTTAACGGTCCCCTCCGGGTCGTTGGCGTCCCGATCGGAGTCATAGACTTTGACCCATGAGTGAGGACACCCAAGCAGCAATCGAGAACAAGATTGACATCAAGCCCCGCAGCCGGGTCGTCACCGACGGGATCCACGCCGCCCCCGCGCGCGGTATGTTCCGCGCCGTGGGCATGGGCGACGACGACTTCGCGAAGCCGCAGATTGGCGTGGCAAGTTCGTGGAACGAGATCACTCCCTGCAACCTTTCCCTGAACCGGCTGGCCCAGGGCGCCAAAGAGGGCGTCCACGCAGGCGGCGGTTTCCCCATGCAGTTCGGCACCATCTCCGTCTCGGACGGCATCTCCATGGGCCACGAGGGCATGCACTTCTCCCTGGTCTCGCGTGAGGTCATCGCCGACTCCGTCGAAACCGTGATGCAGGCCGAGCGCATCGACGGCTCGGTGCTCCTGGCCGGCTGCGACAAGTCCCTCCCGGGCATGCTGATGGCAGCTGCCCGCCTGGACCTCGCCAGCGTGTTCCTGTACGCCGGCTCCATCATGCCGGGCTGGGTCAAGCTGGAGGACGGTTCCGAGAAGGAAGTCACCCTGATTGACGCCTTCGAAGCCGTGGGTGCCTGCGCCGCCGGCAAGATGAGCCTCGGAGACCTGGAACGCATCGAAAAGGCCATCTGCCCGGGTGAAGGCGCCTGCGGCGGCATGTACACGGCCAACACCATGGCCTGCATCGGCGAAGCCCTGGGCATGTCCCTCCCGGGCTCCGCTGCCCCGCCCTCGGCAGACCGCCGTCGTGATGAGTTCGCCCGCAAGTCCGGCGAAGCGGTGGTCAACCTGCTCCGCCTTGGCATCACTGCCCGCGACATCATGACCAAGAAGGCCTTCGAGAACGCCATTGCCGTGACCATGGCATTCGGTGGCTCCACCAACGCCGTCCTGCACCTGCTCGCCATTGCCCGTGAAGCCGAAGTCGAACTGACGCTCGACGACTTCAACCGCATCGGCGACAAGATCCCGCACCTCGGCGACCTCAAGCCCTTCGGCCGCTACGTGATGACCGACGTGGACAAGATCGGCGGCGTGCCGGTCATCATGAAGGCACTGCTCGATGCCGGACTGCTGCACGGCGACTGCCTCACCGTTACCGGCAAGACCCTTGCCGAGAACCTCGAGTCCATCAACCCGCCGGACCTCGACGGCAAGATCCTTCGTGCGCTGGACAACCCGATCCACAAGACCGGCGGCATCACCATCCTGCACGGTTCCATGGCACCGGAAGGCGCCGTCGTCAAGAGCGCCGGTTTCGACGCCGACGTCTTCGAGGGCACCGCCCGCGTCTTCGAGCGCGAACAGGGCGCCCTGGATGCCCTGGACAACGGAAACATCAAAGCCGGCGACGTCGTCGTCATCCGCTACGAAGGTCCGAAGGGTGGTCCGGGCATGCGCGAGATGCTCGCGATCACCGGCGCCATCAAGGGCGCGGGCCTCGGCAAGGACGTCCTGCTCCTGACGGACGGCCGCTTCTCCGGCGGGACCACCGGCCTGTGCATCGGCCACGTTGCCCCGGAAGCAGCCGACGGCGGCCCCATCGCCTTCGTCCAGGACGGCGACAGGATCCGTGTCGACATCGCCGCGCGAACCTTCGACCTCCTGGTCGACGAGGCCGAGCTGGAATCCCGCAAGACCGGCTGGGAGCCGCTTCCTGCCAAGTTCACCAAGGGCGTGCTCGCCAAGTACGCCAAGCTGGTGCACGGCGCCTCCACCGGCGCATACTGCGGGTAGTACCCGCAGCCCAATCCGTGGACAATGGCGTCCACATAGTGAGATGCGTACCGTCGTCGTTGACACGCTTCTCACCAGAGGGAAAACTGAACGCATGATCGCATTCGTTACTAGCTTCGCTGCTGCAGAGGCAGTCGTCGTCCTTACCAAGCGCGTGGCTCAATAGCCCGACTGGTAACGAACCGTCACGCGCAAACCCCTCGAAGAGCCTCACGGCTGAGGGGTTTTTTTATTTGTTGCACATATTGAACCCGTCATGAGATTTACCCGCTAATAAAGATCCACAAAGGAAGAGTCCGATGAGCAAAGGATCGCCGATCAGCCCCTCGCTGATGGCTACAAAGTCCGCTGGAGCCCCCAAAGCTCCGGAACGCGCCGACCGCACGGCCGATGCCGGTGTCGAGCACGCTGCTGCTGTCTCTCCTGTACTCGGACCGAACAACGTCGTACCCCCGACGGTGATGACCGGTTCACAAGCTATTGTCCGCTCGCTCGAAGAACTCGGCGTGGACGATATTTTCGGTTTGCCCGGTGGCGCGATCCTGCCCACCTATGACCCCTTGATGGCCTCCCGCATGAATCACGTGCTGGTCCGTCACGAACAGGGAGCCGGCCACGCCGCGCAAGGCTACGCCATGGTTACCGGGCGGGTGGGCGTCTGCATTGCCACCTCGGGTCCCGGCGCCACCAACCTCGTTACCGCCATCATGGATGCGCACATGGATTCCGTGCCGCTGGTGGCCATCACCGGCCAGGTATCCAGCGGTGTCATCGGCACGGACGCCTTCCAGGAAGCTGACATCGTGGGCATCACCATGCCCATCACCAAGCACTCGTTCCTGGTGACCGACCCCAACGACATCCCGCATGTCATGGCTGAGGCATTCCACCTCGCCTCCACAGGCCGTCCCGGTCCGGTGCTGGTGGACGTCGCCAAGGACGCCCAGCAGGGCCAGATGACGTTCTCCTGGCCGCCGAAGATCGACCTGCCCGGCTACCGCCCGGTGGTCCGCGGCCACAACAAGCAGGTTCGCGAAGCAGCGAAGCTGATTGCTGCGGCCAGCAAGCCCGTCCTCTACGTCGGCGGCGGCGTGGTCAAGGCGCATGCTTCGGCGGAACTGCGGGAGCTCGCCGAAATCACCGGCGCACCGGTGGTGACCACCCTGATGGCCCGCGGCGTGTTCCCGGACTCACACCCGCAGCACGTCGGCATGCCGGGCATGCACGGCACGGTGTCCGCCGTTACCGCGCTGCAGCAGTCCGATCTGCTCATCACCCTGGGCGCCCGTTTCGACGACCGAGTGACCGGCGTCCTGAAAACCTTCGCGCCGAACGCCAAGGTGATCCACGCGGACATCGATCCGGCCGAGATCTCCAAGAACCGCACCGCGGACGTTCCGATCGTGGGCTCCGTCAAGGAGATCATCCCGGAACTGACCGAGGCCGTGAAGACGCAGTTCGCTGCTTCCGGCACGCCGGACCTGGAGAACTGGTGGGCGTTCCTGAACAACCTGAAGGATACGTATCCGCTGGGGTGGACCGAGCCCGAAGACGGCCTCACCGCACCGCAGCGCGTCATTGAGCGCATCGGTGCCCTCACCGGCCCCGAAGGGATTTACGTTGCGGGCGTCGGCCAGCACCAGATGTGGGCTGCGCAGTTCATCAAGTACGAACGCCCCCACGCCTGGCTGAACTCCGGCGGAGCCGGCACCATGGGCTACGCCGTTCCCGCGGCCATGGGCGCCAAAGTGGGCGCACCGGACCGTGTGGTCTGGGCCATCGACGGCGACGGCTGCTTCCAGATGACCAACCAGGAACTGGCCACCTGTGCCATCAACAAGATCCCCATCAAGGTTGCGGTCATCAACAACTCCTCGCTGGGCATGGTTCGCCAGTGGCAGACCCTCTTCTACGAGGGCCGCTACTCGAACACCGACCTGAACACCGGCCACGAGACAGTCCGCATCCCGGACTTCGTGAAACTGGGCGAGGCCTACGGCTGCGCGTCCTTCCGGTGCGAACGCGCTGAGGACATCGACGCCACCATCCAGAAGGCCCTTGAGATCAATGACCGCCCCGTGGTCATCGACTTCGTAGTGAGCCCCGACTCCATGGTGTGGCCGATGGTGCCCGCCGGAGTGAGCAACGACCAGATCCAGGTCGCCCGCAACATGACCCCGGAATGGGAAGAGGAGGACTGATCATGACCCGCCACACGCTGTCCGTTCTGGTCGAAGACAAGCCCGGTGTGCTGACCCGAGTCGCGAGCCTCTTCGCGCGCAGGGCCTTCAACATCAATTCCCTGGCCGTCGGCCCGACGGAAGTTCCGGGCATGTCCCGGATGACCGTCGTCGTCGACGCCGACGGTGACCTGATCGAACAGGTCACCAAGCAGTTGAACAAACTTGTCAACGTGATCAAGATTGTTGAACTGACCTCAGAATCTTCCGTACAGCGAGACCACATCCTGGTCAAGGTACGTGCGGATGCCGCAACACGCCTGCAGGTGACCCAGGCTGCAGACCTGTTCCGCGCTTCAGTGGTCGACGTCTCCACAGACTCGGTGGTCATTGAAGCAACCGGCCACCCCGAAAAGCTCACCGCACTGCTGTCAGTGCTCGAGCCCTTCGGCATCCGCGAAATTGTGCAGTCCGGCACCCTGGCCGTTGGACGGGGATCCCGCTCCATGAGCGACAGGGCCTTGCGCAGCGCCTAGGCGCCACGTACAGCCCGTGCAGTAACGCAACACCACAGACTATTTACACCCGAGAATCCACTCAAAAGGAGTTACGCAAGTGACTGAAATGTTCTATGACGACGACGCTGATCTGTCCATCATCCAGGGCCGGAAGGTAGCCATCGTCGGCTATGGCTCGCAGGGCCACGCCCACGCCCTGAACCTGCGCGACTCCGGCGTTGAAGTTACCATCGCCCTCAAGGAGGGCTCGGCGTCGATCGCCAAGGCACAGGACGCCGGATTCACGGTCAAGAACGTCGCCGACGCCGCCGAATGGGCAGACGTCATCATGATCCTGGCGCCGGACCAGCACCAGCGCTCGATCTACAACGACTCCATCAAGGACAAGCTGACCCCCGGCAAGGCCCTGGCCTTCGCACACGGCTTCAACATCCGCTTCGGCTACATCGAGGCGCCGGAGGGTGTTGACGTCATCCTGATCGCCCCGAAGGCTCCCGGCCACACCGTGCGCCGCGAATTCGAAGCCGGCCGCGGCATCCCGGACATCATCGCGGTCGAGCAGGACGCCACCGGCGCAGCCTGGGACCTGGCCAAGTCCTACGCCAAGGCCATTGGCGGCACCCGCGCCGGTGTCATCAAGACGACCTTCACCGAGGAAACCGAAACCGATCTCTTCGGCGAGCAGGCCGTCCTGTGCGGCGGTGTCTCCCAGCTGGTCCAGTACGGCTTCGAGACCCTGACCGAAGCCGGCTACCAGCCGCAGATCGCCTACTTCGAGGTGCTTCACGAGCTCAAGCTCATCGTTGACCTCATGTGGGAAGGCGGCATCGCCAAGCAGCGCTGGAGCGTTTCCGACACCGCAGAGTACGGCGACTACGTCTCCGGCCCGCGCGTCATCACCCCCGAGGTGAAGGAAAACATGAAGGCTGTCCTCGGCGACATCCAGAACGGCGCGTTTGCCAAGCGCTTCATTGAAGACCAGGACAACGGCGGCGTGGAGTTCAAGGCGCTGCGTGCCAAGGCTGAGCAGCACCCCATCGAGAGCGTCGGCCGCGAACTGCGTGGCCTGTTCTCCTGGCAGCAGCAGGACGAGGACTACGTAGAGGGCTCGGCAGCCCGCTAAGGCTGCCGCCACCAAGGCCGTCGGCCAGGTGCCCTTCACAAGGCAGTAGTGAGGCCGGGTTCACACTTAACAATGTGAGCCCGGCCTTTCCGTCCGCCTAGACTTGATTTATCCCCAGGACTGCAACGCAGAGGATCAGCCGTGTCAAAACCCGTAGTACTGCTCGCCGAAGAACTTTCACCCGCCACAGTCGAGGCCCTCGGCCCGGACTTTGAAATCCGCCAGACAGACGGCTCCGACCGTTCCCAGCTGCTCTCTGCCATCGTGGACGTTGACGCAATCCTGGTCCGTTCTGCCACGCAGGTGGACGCTGAGGCCATCGCTGCGGCCAAGAACCTGAAGGTCATTGCCCGCGCCGGAGTGGGCCTGGACAACGTCGACATCAAAGCTGCCACGCAGGCCGGTGTCATGGTGGTCAACGCGCCGACGTCGAACATCGTCTCCGCCGCTGAACTGACGGTCGGCCACATCCTGAGCCTCGCCCGCCACATTCCGCAGGCCAGTGCCGCGCTCAAGGACGGCGAATGGAAACGCTCCAAGTACACGGGCATTGAACTCTACGAGAAGAAGATCGGTATCATCGGCCTCGGCCGGATCGGCGCCCTCGTGGCAGCCCGCCTGAAGGGCTTCGACACCAAGATCCTGGCGTACGACCCCTACATCACCTCCGCCCGCGCCGCCCAACTGGGCGTGCAGCTGGTCACCCTGGACGAGCTGCTGGCACAGTCGGACTTCATCACCATCCACATGCCCAAAACGCCGGAAACGGTGGGCATGCTCGGCGCCGAGGCGTTCAAGAAGATGAAGAAGACCGCCTACGTCATCAACGTCGCCCGCGGTGGCCTGGTGGACGAGGAAGCCCTGCACGCTGCCCTGAAGGACGGCGAGATCGCCGGTGCCGGCGTTGACGTGTTCGTCAAGGAACCCAGCACCGACCTGCCGTTCTTCGACATGGACAACGTGGTGGTGACCCCGCACCTGGGCGCCTCCACTGACGAAGCCCAGGAAAAGGCAGGCGTCTCCGTGGCCAAATCGGTCCGGCTCGCCCTGGCCGGCGAACTGGTCCCCGACGCAGTGAACGTTGCCGGCGGCGTCATTGCTCCGGACGTTCGCCCGGGCATCCCGCTGATCGAAAAGCTCGGCCGCATCTTCACCGCGCTGACCCACGCCTCCCTGACCCAGTTCGACGTCGAAGTTGCCGGCGAGATTTCCTCACTGGACGTCAAGGTACTGGAACTGGCCGCGCTCAAGGGCATCTTCGCCGACGTCGTGACCGAACAGGTCTCCTACGTCAACGCCCCTGTCATCGCCGAGCAGCGGGGCATCAACGTCCGCCTGATCACCACGCCGGAAACCGAGTCGTACCGGAACCTCCTGACGCTGCGCGGTGCCCTGAGCGACGGCAGCCAGATCTCCGTCGCCGGCACACTGACGGGCCCCAAGCAGATCCAGAAGCTCGTGGGCGTCAACGGCTACGAGGTGGAGATTCCCATCAGCGAACACCTTGTGGTGGTTGCTTACGCGGACCGTCCCGGTGTGATCGGCACCATCGGCCACATCCTGGGCATGAACAACATCAACATCGCCGGCATGCAGGTTGCGCGCCAGGCCGAGGGCGGCCAGGTCCTGGCGCTCCTGACCATTGACAGCTCGGTTCCGCAGCAGGTCCTTGACGCGATCAAGGCCGGCATCGGTGCCGAGATGGTGCGGGAAGTCGACCTCGAAGACTGACATCCCGCCTATTCGGTGAACTTCTCGTGACAGACGTTAACTTCTGCCACGTATGATTGGCCGGTCTGCGTACAATGGCTGGGTCCGATTTTCGGATCCGGCCGGCAGACCGGCCATTATTTTTTGCACACCCGGCAGGGGACGCCTTCACATCCGTTAGGTGTGGACAGAGGTGTGCGCTCACGCAATCCAGCTTTCAGGGAGCCCAATGAACGCCGTCCAGAGGTTCATCAGAAGCCGAGTGCTTTTGCTGACCGCGGCCATTTTGATCGTCGCCATGTGCCTGTCCGTCCTCGTCCAGGGCCAGTCACAGGCGGCGCTCAACCGAACAGTCGACCAGAATTCCCGCGGACTTTATGACATCCTCGTCCAGGCCAAGGCAGGTTCCGGCGGCGCACTCATGCAGCCGGAAATCGCCAACGGCCAGGGCGGCATCAGCTTCGATCAGCTGGATGGCATCAGGAAGCTCACCGGCACCTCCGTGGCGGCCCCCATCAGCCTCGTCTCACGGGTATCGCAGAACCTCGAAGCGCCGCGGCTTGACGCCATGGACTACCTGGGATTCAACGCCGGCCTGGTGGGCACGGCGACCGCAGGGGAGCCCGGCGGAACCGACCCCGGCAAGTGGCCGGCAGCGCAATCGGTCCTCACTGACGAGGCCAAGAAATACCGCGTGACGGCCAGCGCCGTCAGCTCCGACGGCCAGTCGGAACAGACCCTGTTCAAGTCCATGGCCGAGGGTTCCCTCGGCAAGGCCAAGCTCGTCGAAGAGCAGACCGCCGGCGGCAAGAGCATCCGCATCGCGGGCGCCGACGGGGAAACGGGCATCAAGTTCCCGGCCCCCGCGGGCGGCTCCGAACACAACCTGTTCAACCTCTCGGTATCGCTGCCGCTGGCGCCGCAGGTGACGGAGTCCGTCGTCGCCGTCGACCCCGTGTCCGAGCGGGCCCTCCTGGGCACCGCAGGCGACTTCCTCGCACCGCTCGAAAAGGCGCCGCCGGCAGACGCACGGAACGCCGGAGCGATCGGCCGGCACTTCGAAAGCCTGTTCACCACGGGAATCAGCATGGAGGAACTGGAAGAGGGGCCCGACTTCCTCGGCGTCAAGCTCAAGTACTGGGCACCCCTGATGACCCAGTACCAGCAGGCAAAGCGCGCCGGCCAGCTCACGGCCGATTCCCAGGCGATCCCGCTGATCGTCCGCTCCGGCACCTCCCTAGACCTCAAGTACTCGGTCAAGATCGAGGAAATCGACGACTCCGGAAACGTGGTCAAAGACGTGGGCACGGTGACCCGTTCGCTGGACAAGGACTACCTTCCGTTCGTTTCCAAGTCGCCGTTCGCCCTGTCCTGGCCGGGCTCGCAGGACTTCTCCCAGCTGCTGGGGAACACCGGCAACTTCAGCCAGGGCCTCTACAACCCGGCAACGTGGAGCACCGCCTTCGCGTCCGCCCCCAAATACACCGACGGTGCCACCGCCGGCAACGGCGCCGTGGACAAGACCGCCACACCGGGGGAGTGGGTGACCGTCAACCGCCTTCCGGAGAAGGGTGCCGGCGGAGCGCCCGTCGACCAGACCCAGCGCGAGCCTGTTGACGAACGTTCCTACCGCGACAGCCTGGAGACCGGCACCAAGGTCGCCGCGCCGCTGGCCATGGTTTACGGCACGTTCGACGCCGAGAAGGTCAAGGAAGCCGCCGGGGACATCAACCGGCTGCCCCTGGGCGGCTACGATCCGTCGCCGCTCACCCTGACCGAGGACGCCCAGGGCAAGAAGGTGGAGAACACCGAACTCAAGCCGTCACTGAGCGCCACGGGACTGGTCAGCCAGTCTGCCGGTGCGATCACCGACTACTACGGCCTCGCCGCCGCCCGGGGATTCGAACAGAACGCTTCGGTCATCGACGCAGTCCGCGTCAAGGCCAAGGCGCCGGGCAGCTGGAAGGAGTCCCAGCCGGAGGTCGAGAAGCTTGCGGACGAAATCCGCGACATGGGCCTCGAAGCGACGGTTGTTGCCGGCTCGGCGCGTGAAGACGCCAACATTTTCGTTCCCGGATACTCCAAAGACGGCGCCGGCAAGGAATCCCCGCTGGGCACCGTCACCCAGTCGTGGGTCCGCCAGGATGCGGCCGACGCCGTGTCCGGTTCCCTGACCGGTACCAATGTGACGCTGCTGTTCCTCACCCTGTGCGGTGCCGCGTTGCTGACTGGTGCCTCCACGGTCAGCTACATCCGCCAGCGCCGCCGCGAGGCCGGCACCCTGCGGGCCATGGGTTGGACGCAGAACAGGATCCGCAGCTGGGTCCTCGCCGAGTTCGGCGTGGGAGCGGCCATGCTGGCAATTGCCGGCACCATCCTGAGCCTGGTCAGCTGGAACCTCGCTACGGTCATTGTTTCCGCCTCTGTGCTGGTGCTCTACGCTGCCGCAGCCTACTTCGCGGCCCGGCAGCTGAGGCACCGTGACGAGATCGACCAGGAGCCGCAGCACGACGAGCGGCTGATCGCCGTCGACTCCCCGCTCACGTTCGCCAACCGCCAGCTGAGCACCAACAAATTCAACACCATCTCGCTGGCCGTGGCAGTAGGCGTTTTTGGTGCGGCCGTCGGCGGCCTGATCGCCCTGCTGATCGACATCCCGAGAGCCGCCGGCGCCAGTGCCCTCAGCGGCCTCGCTGCCGCCAGCGTGGCGCTGCCCAGCATCGTCCTGGCGCTCTCCGGCGTAGCTGTGGGCCTGGTGCTGACCCTTGTCACCGGACGCTTCGAGCTCCAGGCCAAGCGCCAGTACCTCGGCACGCTCGAAGCCATGGGCTGGAACCCGGACATGCTCGGCCAGGTCCGGCTGTTCGAAAACGCCCTCGTGGGCACGGTGGCCCTGCCGCTGGGCGTGGTCGGCGCCCTCGGCATCGGCCTCCTGCTCGCTCCCTATGCCGCGCTCTGGGCCGCCCTGGCCGGACTCGTGGCTGTACTTTGCTGGATTCCAATTGCAACGAAAGTGGTCCAATGAACAACGACCTGAATCTCGACCGGATTCCCCAGGATGATGCCGGGGACGGCTCGCTCCAGACCCGTGCCAACACCATCCTGAAGGCCGCAGACCACGGGACCCCGCTGGAACTGAGCAACATCACCATCCGCTACGGCGGCCAGAAGGGCGGAGCCGACGCCGTCAACGTCGTCGAAGGCTTTGACCTGACCCTCCACGCCGGGGAAATGCACTGCGTCGCCGGCCGAAGCGGTTCCGGCAAGACCAGTATCCTGACCGTCGGAGCAGGCCTTACCCTGCCGACGTCGGGCCGGGTGTACTGGGAGGGCCAGTCCCTCGAGAGCATGGGCGACGACGAAATCGCCGACCGCCGCCGGGCACTGATCGGCTACGTGGACCAGGGCGGCGCGCTGATTGACGGCATGAGCGCACTGGAGAACGTCCTGCTGCCGGCCGTGCCGGACGGCGAAGTGGACCAGCGCCGCGACATGGCAAAGGACCTCCTGGACCTTGTCGGCCTGGGGCGGCGGATGCGCCACCGTCCGGCCCAGCTGTCCGGCGGCGAGCGTCAGCGCGTGGCGATCGCACGTGCCCTGATCCTGGGCACCCGCGTCCTGGTGGTCGACGAACCGACGGCGAGCCTGGACCGTACCTCGGCCAACCGCATCATCAGCATCCTGAAGGACACCACGTCCGACGGAATTGCCGTGCTGGTGGCGTCACATGACCACGAACTTGTCCGGCTCAGCGATACCCTGACCGAACTGATCTAGATTTAGGGGTAGCGTTCCACCAGCTCCCGGCCCGCACCGCTTCCGAAAAAAGGTAACTTCCCAGAGTGTCGTCTTCAGCCCAGACCCCGTTCTACATCACCACCGCCATTACGTACCCCAACGGCGTGCCGCACATCGGCCATGCCTACGAGTACATTGCCACCGACGCAATGGCCCGGTTCAAGCGCCTGGACGGTTACGACGTTTTCTTCCTGACCGGCACGGATGAGCACGGCATGAAGATCGCGCAGACGGCCGACAAGGAAGGCATCACGCCCAAGGAGCTGGTGGATCGGAACGCCGAAATCTACAAGGCCGCCCACTCCGCCCTGGGAATCTCGTACGACCGCTTCATCCGCACCACGGACGAGGACCACTACGCCGCTTCCCAGGCCATCTGGAAGAAGATGGAGGCCAACGGGGACATCTACCTGTCCAAGTACGAGGGCTGGTACTCGGTCCGCGATGAGGCCTACTACGTTGAAGACGAGACCGTCGTCAAGGAAGACGGCCTCCGCTACTCGCGCGAGACGGACACCGAGCTGACCTGGACGGCCGAGGAAAGCTACTTCTTCCGGCTCTCCGCCTACCAGGACAAGCTGCTGGCACTGTACGAGGCACACCCTGAGTTCGGTGCCCCGCAGTCCCGCTTCAACGAGGTCATCAGCTTCGTCAAGCGGGGGCTGGAAGACCTCTCCATCAGCCGCACGACGTTCGACTGGGGTGTTCCGGTTCCCGGTAACGACAAGCACGTGATGTATGTGTGGGTGGATGCGCTGACCAACTACCTGACCGGCGTGGGCTACCCGGACGTCGATTCGGAGTCGTTCCGGAAGTTCTGGCCGGCGGACGTCCACGTGATCGGCAAGGACATTTCGCGATTCCACGCCATTTACTGGCCGGCGTTCCTCATGAGCGCCGGGCTGGAGCTGCCCAAGCGGATCATGATCCACGGGTTCCTGAACAACAACGGCGTCAAGATGTCCAAGTCGCTGGGCAACGTGGTGGCTCCGTCGGACTTCGTGGCACAGTACGGCCTGGACCAGGTGCGCTTCTTCTTCCTGCGTGAGGTGCCTTTCGGCGCCGACGGGAGCTACAGCCACGAAGCCATTGTGGGCAGGATGAACTCCGACCTCGCCAACAACTTCGGCAACCTGGCACAGCGCTCATTGTCGATGGTCGCCAAGAACTGCGAGGGCCGGGTCCCGGTTCCCGGCGCATTCACAGCGGAGGATTCCGCGCTGCTGGCGCAGGCCAACGGCCTCCTGGAGGCCGCCCGGGCCGCGTTCGAGAAGCAGGAATTCAGCCGTGCCCTGGAAGCGATCTGGGGCGTCCTTGGCGACACCAATGCGTACTTCGCCGAGCAGGCGCCTTGGGTGCTGCGGAAGACCGACGTCGAGCGCATGCACACGGTGCTGTTCGTGACGCTTGAGGTGCTCAGGATCGTTGCGATCCTGGTGCAGCCGGTCATGCCGACGGCGTCCGCCGCCCTCCTGGAAACCCTCGGCCAGCACGACGGCGACGCCCGCCTGTTCACGGCGGTCGCCGTGCCGCTCGTCCCCGGCACCGAGCTCCCTGCCCCGGCCCCGATTTTCCCGAAGTACGAGGAACCCGCCGAAGCGTAGTCCTTCCGGACGCCCTGTCGTCCCGCCATAGTTACCCCGGCGCTCCCTCGCTTGCCGCAGCAAGCGGGGGAGCGCTTTTGTGCCCGCTGTTATCCCGGAGCGGGGCCCTGGGTGCGGCAGCAAGGGTCCAGGTATCCAAGTAGTCAGCCGTATGCGTGCGAGTGAATATTTTCACGAAGCAGGTAATTGGTACCTGTGCCAGTTTGAGTAAACGCGTACCTGTTACTCGGGTTTAACCGGAGCGGCAAACCTAGCCTGAAAAGGCAAGCGAACTGATGACACTGTCTGGGGAGTAACTGTCGCCTTCACTTCGCTGTTTGAGGTCTCACACAGGTTTTGTTTTCACTGGTCTCGAAGACGGTTACTCCGCGCAGTCTGGTCAGTTCGAATCGGATTGGTATGGAGGGACCGAACATGAAACGGACAATAGCCACTCTGGGGGTGGTGGGCCTCGGGTTTTTGGGGGCAACCGTAGCGGCGAACGCCGCCCCGGAAAAGAAAATTACCATCTGCCACGCCACCGGCTCGGCATCAAACCCCTATCTCGCACAGACAATCAACCTCAGTGCCCTTGGGGCACACGTTGGCGACACAGGCGACATCGTTCCGGCCAACGGCGGTGACGACATGCCCTATGGGCAGAACCTGACAGAAGCCAACGTCATTTTGCTCGCTAACAACTGCGTCGTGGCCGCGCCGGTGGACCCGGTGGACCCGGTGGACCCGGTGGACCCGGTGGATCCGGTGGATCCGGTGGATCCGGTGGATCCGGTGGATCCGGTGGATCCGGTGGATCCGGTGGATCCGGGTCCCGTGGATCCGGGCCCGGTGGATCCTGGCCCGGTGGATCCGGGTGACGGGGTAGTGGTTGTAACCCCTTTGGATGCCGTCGTGCCGCCGGCCGTTGTCCCGCCGGCGGCTGCCCCGCCGGCAGCGGCGCCGCCCGCGGCTGTGCCAGTTGCAGGCTCCGTAGTGACCCCGGTTGCGTCAACGCCCCCGGGGGCTGCCGCGGCCTACGTTCCGGCAGCGAGCAACACGGGCTACAACGTCCAGACTGCCGTTGGCTCCCCGGGCGGAATTCCCGCCTGGCTGTCCATCCTGACCGGCCTCTTTGCCGCTGCAGGAGCGTGGGTGCTCGTGAAGAGCGGCCTGCGGTCCCGCGGAGCAGGCAGCTAGGACAGTAAACCCGGGGCGGGTGCCGAGACCTTGCGGCACCCGTCCTCCGGTTTTGGCATCACCTTCCCAAAATCTTCAGGAGCCCCGCATGGTCTGTCACGTCCGGAACCGGCACCGGCATGCCGCCCGCATCCGCGGCCTGGTTCTTAGCAGCAGGGACCTTCTGGTGCTGGCATTCTGCGTGGCGGGGATTCTCGGGGCGTGGCTGGCCTACGGCGTGACCGGAGCCGGGGACCACGGAGCATCCGCTGCCGGGGAACCGGCGGCCATCGTCCTGTCCGGGCGCTTGCCGGATCCGCTGGCGCCGGCCACGGTGCCTGCCGCCGAAGCGGCGGACGCCGCGTCCGTTGCAACGTCGGATCCAGTTGCCTTGCCCGCCGTGCCGGGGCCTGCCGCACCGTTGGCCGCCGGCGGGTCGCCCGGGGCACCGCCTGCTCCTTCCTATCCCGCCGCGGCGGCACCCCGGCGCATCATCTACCCGGCCGCCGGCATGGACGTTGTGGTGCATCCGCTCGAACCGGAATCCGTGGACGCCGCAAGCCACAGCATCGTGCCACCGGAGACGATGGATGGCTACTGGCTTGCAAACCTGGGGATGCCCGGGACCGGCTCCGTAAATACCAGCTATGTCATCGGCCACAGCTGGGAGGGGCTCGACGCGCCGTTCAACCACTTGAGTTCCGCCGCGGCGGCCGGGGACGAACTCTCAGTCGCGACCTCAACCGGCGCCATGACCTACCGGGTGGACTCGGTGACCACGTACACAAAGGCCACCTTGAAGGACAGCCCCATCTGGGCGGTGGTCCCCAACCGGCTGGTCCTGATCAGCTGCTACACGGAGGATCCGTGGGGTAAGAACGTTGCCGTGGTTGCGTCGCCCGTGCCAGGCCGCTGACACGGCACCATCCGGGCTCCCGATGTGTTCGAATATTGAGACGACTTGACCATCATGTGGATGGCTTGGCTACCCTGAAAAGATGAGCGCATCCACGATAAATCTTGCTGTCATTCCCGGCGACGGCATCGGCCCCGAAGTCATCGCCGAAGCGTTGAAAGTGTTGGAGAAGGTTGTAGCCGCCGAAGGCGTCACGCTGGACCAGACCCACTACAAGCTGGGAGCCCAGCATTGGCTGGAGACCGGCGAGACCCTTCCGGAGGAAGTGCTCAGCGATCTCCGCACCCGGGATGCCATCCTGTTCGGCGCCGTCGGTGCTGCCCCCGGTGACACCCGGATCCCGTCCGGCATCATCGAACGGGAGATGCTCCTGAAGCTTCGCTTCAGCCTGGACCACTTCGTCAACCTGCGACCGTCACGCCTCTTCGGCACCGTCGGCAGCCCGCTGGCCAATCCCGGCGACATTGATTTCATCGTGGTCCGCGAAGGCACCGAAGGTCCATATGTAGGCAACGGCGGTACCCTGCGTGCCGGGACCAGGCACGAGGTTGCCACCGAGGTTTCGCTGAACACGGCCCACGGCGTGGAACGGGTTGTCCGGGACGCCTTCCGCCGGGCGAGCGAACGCCCGCGCAAGCACGTCACCCTGGTCCACAAGCACAACGTCCTGGTTTACGCCGGCCACTTGTGGAAGCGCACCGTTGAAGCGGTGGCGCAGGAATTCCCGGACGTCACCCACGACTACCTGCACATCGATGCAGCCACGATCTTCATGGTCACGGACCCGGCACGCTTCGACGTCATCGTCACGGACAACCTCTTCGGCGACATCATCACCGACCTCGCCGCCGCAGTCACCGGCGGCATCGGCCTCGCAGCCTCCGGCAACATCAACATGGAACGCACCGCCCCGTCCATGTTTGAACCCGTGCACGGATCCGCCCCCGATATTGCCGGCCAGCAAAAAGCCGATCCCACGGCGGCGATCCTGTCGGCGGCACTGCTCCTGGACCACCTGGGCTATGCCGAGGCGGCAAAGAAGATCGAAGCGGCAGTCATTGCCGACGTCGAAACCCGGGATGGCCGGGAGCGTACCACCAGCGCGATCGGTGACGCTATCGCCGCCGCCGTTTAGGGCCACGCATCGGGCGTAAGCTAGTTTCGAATCACCAATAATGCTGCCGTGGTCCGACGCTGAACCACGTTCACACACCAGGCAGCCGACCGTGGAGGAACCATGACTCAGACTGCCCATGGCGTCGAATTCACCCATCAGCCTTCGGTAACCCCGAAGTCTGCTGAAGAGCGAGCAGCCATCCTGGCGAACCCGGGTTTCGGCAACTATTTCACCGACCACACTGCGATTGTCGACTACAGCGTCGACGAGAACGGCAAGGGCGGCTGGCATGACGCGCGCATCGAGGCATACGGTCCCATCTCGCTTGACCCGTCAGCGGCGGTGCTGCACTACGGCCAGGAGATCTTCGAGGGCCTCAAGGCCTACCGGCATGCCGACGGGTCGGTCTGGACCTTCCGTCCGGAGGCCAACGCCGCCCGGCTGAACAAGTCCGCCCGCCGGCTGGCGCTGCCGGAGCTTCCGGAAGAGTACTTCCTCGGCGCCATCCGCGAACTCGTGCAGGCCGACCGTGAGTGGGTTCCGGCGGGCGACGGCGAGGCGCTCTACCTGCGCCCGTTCATGATCGCCACCGAAGCGTTCCTGGGCGTCCGCGCGGCCAGGGAAGTCTCCTTCCGCGTGATTGCATCACCGGCCGGAAACTACTTCGGCGGCGAGCTGAAGCCCGTGTCGATCTGGATCTCCCGGGAGTATGCACGCGCTGGCCGCGGCGGCACCGGTGCGGCCAAGTGCGGCGGCAACTACGCAGCCTCCCTCATCGCCCAGCAGGAGGCCGAGGCCCACGGCTGCAAGCAGGTCCTCTTCCTGGACCAGTTCAATGACAACGCCGTGGAAGAACTCGGCGGCATGAACGTCTTCTTCGTGATGAAGGACGGCTCGCTGGTCACCCCCGCGCTGACCGGGACCATCCTGGAAGGCGTCACCCGGATGTCCGTCATGCAGGTGGCCAAGGACATGGGCCGCACCGTCACCGAGCGCAAGATCACCCTGGACGAATGGCGGGACGGCGTCGCCTCGGGCGAGATCACGGAGGTCTTCGCCTGCGGAACTGCCGCTGTCATCACGCCCATCGGAGTACTCAAGGACGCCACCGAGTTCATCGGCTCCGAGGATGCGAAAGCGGGGGAGACCACCATGGCCATCCGTGAGCAGCTTCTCGGCATCCAGACGGGCACCGTCGAGGACACCCACGGCTGGCTGACGCGCCTCGCCTGAGATTCCCCACTTTCCTGACGCACGACGCCGGGTGGGCCGCAATCGAAGCGGCCCACCCGGCGTCGTGCGTTAACAATGCGAAGATGGACGGGTGAATCCCGAATCCTTTCCGTCGATTCTTCCGGCCAGCGACCTGACACGGTTCCGGCTTGCCCCCAACCCCGGCCCTATGAGCCTGGACGGGACCAATTCCTACCTGCTGGGCAGCCCCGGTGCGGGCAGCACCGTCGTGGTGGACCCCGGGCCGCTGGATGAACAGCACCTGCAGGAACTTGCCGGGGCAGGGAGGGTGGAGCTGATCCTCATCACCCACCGTCATGCGGACCATACGGCGGCGGCCGCGCGCTTCCACGAACTCACGGGGGCGCCGGTGCGCGCAGCGGATGCAGGGCACTGCCACGGAGGGATTCCCCTGGCTGACGGTGAAACCATCCTCGCGGCGGGGGTTGAGATCCGTGTGATTGCCACGCCCGGCCACACCTCTGATTCGCTCTGTTTTCACCTGCCCGCCGACGGCCGGCACGGATCGGTGCTGACCGGCGACACCATCCTGGGCCGCGGCACCACGGTGCTGGACTTTCCCGACGGGAAACTGGGCGACTACCTGGCAACCCTCGACAGGCTCGAAGGGATTGGGCCGGCCACCGTGCTGCCCGGGCACGGAGCCGTGCTCCCGGCGCTCGATGCAGTAGTCCGTGCCTACCGGAACCACCGGCACGAACGGCTCGCGCAGATCCGGGCCGCCCTGGCGGACCTTGGTCCCTCTGCGGGAGTGGGCGAAATCACTGATGCCGTCTATGCGGATATCGAGCCCGCCGTCCGGGCGGCCGCGGAGAACTCAGTGGCCGCCCAGCTGGAATTCCTCCGCAGCTGAGCACCGGGATGCGAGCTCCGGCGCGGTGCTTGGGCGGCAGTGCCCGCGGCAGGACACGCGGGCGGAGACTGTACGCTAGGAACCATGCGTATCGCCCGTTTTGTAGCTGATTCTGATCCCCTCTACGGTGTTGTTGAAGGCGAGCCCGGCAGTGAGGAAGTCACTGTTATCAAGGGCGACCCCTTCTTTCACGGCGTGGAACGAACCGCCCAAAAGTACAAGCTGGAGGACGTGCGGCTGCTTGCCCCCATCATTCCGCGCAGCAAAGTGGTGGGCGTGGGACGCAACTTCGTGGAGCACGCCGCGGAACTGGGCAACGAGGTCCCCAAGCAGCCGCTGCTGTTCCTCAAGCCGAACACCTCGGTGATCGGCCCCAACGATCCCATCGTGCTTCCGGAATTCTCCGAGGAAGTCTCCTTCGAGGCCGAGCTCTGCGTCGTCATCGGCCGGATCTGCAAGGACGTGCCCGAGGACCGCGTGGATGACGTCATCTTCGGCTACACCTGCGGCAACGACCTCACCGCCCGCGACGTCCAGAAGACGGACCTGCAGTGGGCCCGGGCCAAGGGCTTTGACACATCGGCGCCGCTGGGCCCGTGGATCGAAACCGAGCTGGACACCGAGGACCTCCGGATCCAGGGCCGGCTCAACGGGGAGCTGCGCCAGGACGGCAGCACAAGCCAGATGATCCGGGGCGTCCGCGAGCTCGTCTCGGTAGTCTCCCAGGCCTTCACGCTGCTTCCCGGCGACGTGATCATGACCGGTACACCCGCTGGCGTGGGCGTGGTTGCGGCCGGCGACCGCTTTGAGGTGGAGATCGAAGGCATCGGCCGCCTGTCCAACCCGATCGTCCGGCGCTAGCGGCGAGGCCCGGCCCCCCGGGCAGGCGGTAAAGTTGGAGTCACTATGACTACTCCTTCTGTGTCCAATGCCGTCTCCAGTCCTGCCGTCACCGCCGAAACCCCGGTCCGGGTGCGGTTCTGCCCGTCCCCCACGGGCACGCCGCACGTCGGCCTGATCCGTACGGCGCTGTTCAACTGGGCGTACGCCCGGCATACCCAGGGAACCTTCGTTTTCCGCATCGAGGACACGGACGCGGCGCGGGACTCGGAGGAGAGCTACGAGCAGTTGCTCGAGGCCTTGAAGTGGCTGGGCATCTCGTGGGAAGAGGGCGTGGAAACGGGCGGACCGCACGAGCCCTACCGCCAGTCGCAGCGCCTGGATCTCTACAAGGACGTCGTGGCCAAGCTGCTGGAAGCCGGCTACGCCTACGAGTGCTACTCCTCCCCGGATGAAGTTGAGGCGCGCCACCGTGCCGCCGGCCGCGACCCCAAGCTCGGCTACGACAACTTCGACCGCGACCTCAGCGCCGAGCAGGTGGCCGCGTTCAAGGCGGACGGCCGCGAACCGGTACTCCGTGTCCGCATGCCCGATGAGGACGTCACCTTCACCGACATGGTCCGGGGCGAAATTACCTTCAAGGCCGGAAGCATCCCGGACTACGTGATTGTCCGCGCCGACGGCTCCCCGCTGTACACCCTGGTGAACCCGGTGGATGACGCGCTCATGGGGATCACCCACGTCCTGCGCGGCGAGGACCTGCTGTCCTCCACCCCCCGCCAGGTAGTGCTGATCCGCGCGCTGATGGACATCGGCGTCGCAAGCTACATGCCGGTGTTCGGCCACCTTCCCTATGTGATGGGCGAGGGCAACAAGAAGCTGTCCAAGCGTGATCCGCAGTCCAACCTGTTCCTGCTCCGGGACCGCGGATTCATCCCCGAAGGCCTGCTCAACTACCTCTCCCTGCTGGGGTGGAGCCTGTCCGCCGACGAAGACATTTTCACGGTGGAACAGCTCATCGAGCACTTCGACGTCCACGATGTACTGGCCAACCCGGCGCGCTTTGACATCAAGAAGGCCGAAGCGATCAACGGCACGCACATCCGGATGCTGGAAGCGGACGACTTCAGGGGCCGCCTGGTTCCGTACCTGCGCGCAGCCAACCTCGTGGGGGAGACGCTCACGGCCCGCGAAGAGGAAATCCTTGCCGAGGCAGCACCCCTGATCCAGGAGCGCATCGCCCTGCTGGGCGAGGCTCCCGAGATGATTTCCTTCCTGTTCAAGAAGGACGACGCCATCGACGTTGCGGATGACGCGCGCAAGGGGCTCCCGGAAAACCTCACCGAGGTCCTGGACGCGGCAATCTCAGCCCTCGACGCCGTGGCTGACTGGAACGCCGAGAGCATCCAGGCAGCGCTGAAGCAGGCGCTCGTGGAGGGCCTGGGCGTCAAGCCAAGGCTGGCCTTCGGACCGGTCCGGACCGCCATTTCCGGGCGCCGGATTTCACCGCCGCTCTTCGAGTCAATGGTGATCCTGGGCAAGGCATCCTCACTGGCCCGCCTGCACGCTTTCCGCGGCTGATGACTGCACTGCGCGGCGACGGCGGCCGTGTGCTGCACACGGGCTTCGGTGTCATCCGGGGCGTGCTGTTCGACATTGACGACACCCTGGTGGACCTCGAATACGCCATGACCACGGCGCTGCGTGATGTCAGCGAGCATCTCCTGCCCGGCCTGGACCAGGCCGGGTGGGAGAAATTCGGGCGCATCTTCACGCACGAGACCACACACTTCTACGACCGCTACCTGGCCGGCGAGTTGACGTTCAACGAGCAGCGGCTCCTCCGCGGCCGGGCCGCCTTGGGACATTTCGGGGTGGAACTGGAAGAGGGGGAGGAATCCCACGCGTGGGTTACGTCCTACGCTGCCCTGCAGCACGGCTATGTCCGGGCGTTCGAAGATGTGGCCCCTGTTCTGGACGCCCTCGACGCCGCAGGAATTCCGTACGGAGCGGTGAGCAACAACGTCCACGATTACCAGCGCGTGAAGCTGGATACTGCGGGGCTGCAACGGATCCGGGTGCTGGTGGGCACGGACACCGTGGGCGTGCCCAAACCGGATCCGGCCATCTACCTCGAGGGCGTACGCCTCCTTGGCAGCAATGCCGCTGAAACGCTCTATGTGGGAGACAACCGCCTGCTGGACGCGGAAGGTTCGACGGCGGCAGGCCTGCTGGGCGTATGGCTGAACCGCAGCGGTGAAACGGAGTCCGCCTTTGCCGGCCACCAGGTAGGGTCGCTCGTCGACTTGCTGGGATAGCCCCCTGCCGGTGGCCCCGCCCGGTCCGGGCGGGGCCACCGGCGTGATCACACCGTGGCGCCGGCTTTCCGCCGGTTGCGCAAGGCAACGTACGCGCCAACCGAACCAAGCCCCAGAACGCCCACCATGCCGACGGCCGTGACCGCATCGGGCTGGCCCACCATGTCGGATGGCGAGACCGCGGCCGCACTCGAGTAGAGCGTTTCCGTGCCGGCAGCCACCTTCGCGTTCCCCTCCGCGAGCTTGCCGGACCCGGTGGCAAGCTGCGTGGAACCGGAAGCGAGCTTGGTGTTGCCCTCCGAGAGCTGTGCCGCTCCGACGGCAAGGGCCTCCGAACCGCCCAGCAGGCCGGGGTTCGCGGGATCTGCCGGGTCCCCCTTGATGCCGGCATTCAGGGTTCCGGTTCCAGCGGCGAGCCGGGCGGAACCTTCGGTCATGCTTGCGGCGGCGTTGAGCAGGCCCGGGCGGTCGGGGTTTCCGGGTACGCCGTCCATGCCCACCCTGATCTTGGCAGTCCCGTCGGCGAGGAGCCGGGTGCCAAGCACAACACCGGGGTTTTCCGGATCCTGGCTGTTGAGCTTGCCGCTCAGGGTGGCAAAGCCCGCGGTCAGCCTGCCGGCCCCGGCCTGCAGTTCCCCCGTGCCGTCGTGGAGCCGTGAGGCGCCGGACTGCAGCTGGGCGGCGCCGGCGTCCAGCTTGTGGGCACCTGCTGTGATCTTTGCGATCTTGTCCTTGACGACCGAGAGCGGCACGAGTCCCTGCACGGGATCGTTCGCGGCAGCCTGCAGCAGCTCCAAAGCCTGCGCAAGGGCAGCGGTCCCCGTGCCTGTTTCCGGGTTGCCGTTTGCCCCGCGGTAGCCCTTGAGCTGGTCTGTTCCGGCGGCAAGCTGGCCGGCCCCTGCTTCCAGCTTCGATGCACCGGCACTGAGCCGGGTCGCGCCGTCGGCGAGGTTGTTCTCCGCGTTCCCGGATGCAGTGGGCGTCAGCGCTGCGGAGAGCTGCACCGCACCTGCAGCCAGTTTGCCGGCACCGTCATCGACCTTGTAGACACCCGGGGCGAGCTTCGTCGTGACGTCCGTCTCGATCTTCACCGCACCGGCCGCAAGCTTCTCGGCTCCGGCCTGGAGCTGGTCCGCGCCGGGGGCCAGCTTGTCGGTGATGCCGGCGCGGACCTTCTGCGCTCCGGCGGCGAGCTTGCCGGCCCCGGTGTCTGCCAGCGTGGCGCCGGCGGCGAGCTTCCCGGCTCCGTCCTTGAGCTGATCGGCGCCTGCGGAGGCCTGGCCGGCTCCGTCCTTGAGCCTGGATGATCCTTCGGTGATGCGGCCGGTGACCACGGTGTAGAAACCCAGCAAGGCAATAAGGAGCAAAGCAAGCAGCGCTATGGCGATCTGCTGGCCGCGCGTGCGGGGATTCGGGGGAGCGGTGGCACGACTCTGTGGCACGGTTGGTTCCTCTCGACGGTCCTGGCGGAAGCGTGTGTGGCCCCGGAAGCCTCCAGCCGTGATGCAGCTAACATTCCGAACTGGGCGTAGAGCTGCCGGTCAGGCCTGCTTCGGGGACGTTGTTACTCTGCGGTAACTTACCGAGCGTAAACTTGTTTGCCCCGGAATTGCAAGGGGTTTTCTCGCGGGGCGACCCGAATCGTGCGTCATCGCAGCGGGCTGGGCGTGCAGCGGAAGGGGAGTCGGGCCCCGATTTGTGCCATCCAAAACTCTCGGGTAAAGTAATTACTCGTGCTGAGGCGCTGAGAGCGAAGGTTTAGGCCTGAAAGTCCGGCCCGAAAGTTCCATTGGGATATGGTGTAATTGGCAACACTACGGTTTCTGGTACCGTCATTCTAGGTTCGAGTCCTGGTATCCCAGCTCTGAGAAAGCTGCATTCCGATGCGGAAGATCAGGGGTTTCGAGCGGTTTATCCGATTTGAAACACTGGCTTTGTGTGTGAAATACTCACTGAGCCTGATAGCAGAAATGCTATCTGGAAAGTACGCGGCCCCATCGTATAGCGGCCTAGTACGCTGCCCTCTCACGGCGGTAACGCGGGTTCGAATCCCGCTGGGGTCACCACTGAAACGGTCCCGGGCAACAGCCCGGGGCCGTTTTGTTCTTAATTCCGGTTGTATCCTGAGCAGCCGCTGCAGCCGCGCGGCCAGCGCCGGATTCGAGCCGGACCAGCGCTGAACTGGCATGATGAAGCTGTGACGTCACCATCTGAGAGCTCGCCCCCGGGACCTGCCGCGCAAAACACGCGGGCGGCCGCCGCCGTGGAACTGCTCGAAGCTGTGCGCACGGACCTTGGCGCGGCCCGGCTGCCGCTCGCACTGCCCGGCGCGGACGCCGCGCGCCTCGATATCCGGAACGCGCTGGCGCAGCTGGACGACTACATCCTCCCGCGCTTCCGCAGCCTGGACGCCCCGCTGCTGGCGGTGGTGGGCGGATCCACCGGTGCCGGCAAGTCCACCCTGGTCAATGCACTGGTGGGCCACCCTGTCACGAGGGCCGGTGCCATCCGGCCGACCACCAGGCAGCCGATCCTGCTTCACCACCCGGCGGACGCGGCCTGGTTCGAGGACCAGCGGGTCCTGCCGAGCCTGAGCCGTATCAGGGGCACTGTTGTGGACACGCAGTTGCCCGCCAACCGGGCCGGAGCCGCGCCGGACGCTGCGTCAATATCGTCCCTGGTGCTGGTGGGGCACCCTGCCGTGCCGGAAGGAATCGCCCTCCTGGATGCTCCCGACGTCGACTCCGTCTCGGATGACAACCGGAAGCTGGCAGGCCAGCTGCTTGCCGCCGCGGATCTCTGGCTTTTCGTCACAACCGCGAACCGCTACGCCGACGCCGTTCCCTGGAAGCTGCTCCTGGACGCTGCCTCCAGGGACATCATGGTGGCAGTGGTCCTGGACCGGGTGCCGCCGGCAGCCGAGGCGGAGGTCAGCACAGACCTGCGCCTGATGCTGCAGCGGGAGGGCCTGGGCGCGGCCCGCCTGTTCATCATTCCGGAGGTCACCCTCGACGGCCTCGGAATGCTGCCCGACGGGGCCGTGGAGCCGCTGGCACGCTGGGTGCGTGAACTGGCAGCGGACGCCGCCGGGAGGGCCGACATCGCCCGCCGGACCCTGAACGGCACTGTTCGTGCGCTCAGCGGCCGCGTGGCCGCGCTGGCGCAGGCTTCGCTGGAACAGCAGCAATCGCGGGATGTCCTGGCCAAGGATGCCCGAGCCGCTTATCAGGATGCTGTGGCCCGGATTCTGGACGCTACCAGGGACGGCGCCCTGCTCCGGGGCGAGGTCCTTGCCCGGTGGCAGGACTTCGTCGGCACCGGGGAGTTCTTCCGTGTCCTGGAGCAGAACATCGGGCGCATGCGGGACCGGATGGGTGCGTTCTTCCGCGGTGAGCCGGCTCCGGCGGTCAAGGTCGAAACAGCCATTGAAACCGGACTCCAGGCGGTCATCATCGACGAAGCCGCCACTGCGGCCGAGGACGCCGACCAGCGCTGGCGCTCCGACCCGGCAGGACGCCAACTGCTGGGCACCGACGACCTTTCCGGCACCGGCCCCGGTTTCCCGGACAAGGTGGCCGCGGAGATCCGCGCATGGCAGGGAGCCCTCATGGAGCTCATCCGTACGGAAGGCCAAGGCAAACGGACCCAGGCCCGGTGGCTGTCCTTCGGGGTCAACGGACTCGGGGCCGCCCTGATGATCGTCGTTTTCTCGATGACCGCAGGGCTCACCGGACTGGAAATCGGCGTGGCGGGCGGCACCGCCGTCGTCGGCCAACGGCTCCTGGAAGCGGTCTTTGGCGAGGATGCGGTCAGGCGCCTCGCGAAGACTGCACGGGAGGACCTGAACGCGAGGTGCCACAAGCTGCTGCAGGCCGAACAGCAGCGTTTCCTGGACCGCCTCGACGTCAGCACAGGCGTATCGCCGGATGTTCTCTCAGGCCATGCCCGCGCCCTTCAGCGTCTGGCCGAGTCAGCATGAGCCGGCACAGCGGAACCAGGGAGGCCTCCCGCCTGGGCTCCCGCCTGGAAGCCCTCAACGACGCACGCGAGCTCGCCGGGGGCGTAGTGCCCGACGAGGCCCTGGACGACGTGCTCCAGGTGCTCGAGCGAGCCAGTTCCCGCCGTTCGCTGTCCTCGGATCACACGGTGGTGGGCTTCTTCGGCGCCACGGGCAGCGGTAAGTCGTCGCTCTTCAACGCGGTCAGCGGCGCGGAAATCGCGACGGCGGCGGCCCGCCGCCCCACGACGTCGGAACCGCTGGCGGGTGTCTGGGGAGCGGAGGGCAGTGAGCCGCTGCTGGACTGGCTTGGCGTCACCAGCCGGCACCATTCCGCAGCGGTACCGGGGTTCGCCGATGAATCCACCGGACTGGTCCTGCTGGACCTGCCCGATTTCGACTCAACCAAGGCCGCCAACCGGGAGATCGTCCAGCGCATGGTGGGACTGGTGGACGTCCTGGTGTGGGTGCTGGACCCGCAGAAATATGCGGACGCCGCTGTGCACAACGACTTCCTGACGCCGCTGGCTTCCCACGGAGCGGTCACGCTGGTGGTCCTCAACCAGATCGACCGGCTTCCGCCCCGGGACGTCGAGCCGGTCCTGGAGTCCCTCAAGGCCATCCTTGCCCGGGACGGACTGGGCAAGGTCCAGATCCTCGGCGCCTCTGCCCTGACTGGAGCGGGAGTGGACAAGGTGCGGGCAGCCATCCGCCACGTGGTGGTGCAACGGCAGGCATTGTCGCAGCGGCTGGCCGCGGACGTCTCCAAGGCCTCGGCGCAGCTTGCGGAGGCCTCCGGGGCGGGAGAGGCTGCCGGGGTCACGGCGGGCACACGGTCGCAACTGGCGGCTGAGCTTGCGGCTGCCGCCAACGTCCAGCTGGTGGTGGACGCTGTGTCGCGGTCCTACCGGCAGGAAGCCACCCGGCGCACCGGCTGGCCGCTGACCCGGTGGCTGGTCCGGTTCCGGCCCGACCCGCTGCGGCGGCTGAACCTGCGCCGGGAGGGAGCCAGGTCCGAGGTCAACCGGACCTCGCTGCCGCCCGCGGGGGCACCGGAACGTGCCAGGACGGACGCGGCCGTGCGGGAATTCGCGGATGCAGCCAGCGCCGGAGCCCCGGGTCCCTGGCGTGCTGCCATCCGCAGCGCGGCGCGTGAAGGCCGTGACCGGTTGCCTGACGCACTTGACCAGGCTATTGCCGGCACCGAGCTGATGGCCGGCCGGAAATCGTGGTGGTGGGGACTGTTCAACGTCATCCAGTGGCTGGCCCTCGTCACGGCACTGGGCGGCCTGGCGTGGCTGGGCGTCCTGGCCGGCCTGGCGTATCTCCAGCTCCCGGTTCCCGAGGTTCCCAGGGTGGAAGGGTGGCCTGTTCCCACACTGATGATCGCCGGGGGAGCGGTGCTTGGTATTGTGCTTGCCCTCGCCGGGAAGTTCGTGGCGGCCGCCGCTGCCGGGCTGCGGGCCGCCGCGGCCGGGAAGAAGCTCAGGACCGCCGTGGCTGCGGTCGCGGACAGGCTGGTGGTGGAGCCGGTGGAGGTGGAGGTCAGCAGGCTGAAGTCCTTCAACGCCGCGTTGAAATCCGCCCGCCGCGACTAGCGGTCGTCCAGGGCCTGCGTGGCGTCGCGCACCTTGATCATGGTGCGAAGGTTGCGTGTGGTGGTTGTGGACTTGTAGCGGGCCTTGGATGACAGCTTGCTGAACGGGCTGTCCAGGGTGCCGCCCGCCGGCGCCAGCCACGCCATCGCTTCGGGGCCCAGGCGGTGCTGCTGCGTACCGTCCAGCCGGGAACCCGCCTCGTACAGCTCGTCCAGAACGGCTGTGTCCGAACTCAGCGTGACGTACGTGTGCGTCGTTTTATCCTCAGCCGGGTACGGGCACGCCTCCACGAGCGCGGCAACGCGGTCTGCGGTCAGCACCACCACCCAGGCGTCGTAGCCAAAGGCCTCACGGAGGCAGGTTTCGACGTCCTTCTTGACCGCCGCCGCGCCGAGACCGCTGGACACCACCACGTTGCCGCTGGCCAGCAGCGTCTTGACGCCCGCGAAACCCTGTTCCTCGAGCGCACTGCGGAGGTCCGCCATTTTGATGTTGATGCCGCCCACGTTGATGCCGCGAAGGAATACCCCATAGCTGTTCATGGGCACAGCCTACTTAGTCGTTGTTCTTACGGAGCGCCTCGGTCAGCACCCGTGCAGCGTTGCAGACGACTTCGGCGTGCAGCCGGCCGGGCTGGCGGGTCAGGCGCTCGATCGGGCCGGAAATGGAGACGGCGGCAATCACGCGTCCGGACGGTCCCCGGACCGGCGCGGAGACGGAGGCGACCCCCGGCTCGCGTTCGCCGAGGCTCTGGCCCCAGCCCCGCCGTCGTACTCCCGCCAGGACGGTGGGCGTGAAACGCGCCGCCTGCAGTCCTTCGAGCAGCCGGTCGTGGTCCTCCCACGCCAGCAGCACCTGGGCGGCGGAGCCGGCCTTCATGGAGAGCTGCGTACCCACCGGGATGGTGTCGCGGAGCCCGATGGGGCGTTCGGCCGACGCGACGCACACACGCCAGTCGCCCTGCCGGCGGAAGATCTGGGCGCTTTCGCCGGTGGCGTCGCGCAGCTGCATCAGCACCGGTCCGGCGGAAGCGATCAGCCGGTCCTCGCCGGCGGCGGAGGCGAGCTCCACCAGGCGGCTTCCCAGGACAAAGCGGCCCTGGATGTCGCGGCTGACAAGCCGGTGGTGGACCAGCGCCAGGGCAAGCCTGTGTACGGTCGGCCGGGCCAGTCCGGTGGCAGCCACCAGCTGCGCCAGAGTGGTGGGGCCGGCCTCAAGTGCGTCAAGCACATGGGCCGCTTTATCGATGACACCGACTCCACTAGAATTGTCCATGTAATGATATTGCCGTCTCAATATCTGAGATGCAAATCATTTGGCTGGCGTATTACGCGGGCGTGCTGGTTCAGTGGATGTAAACAGCCAACAGCAGTGAAGGGAGATGGCCATGGCAAAGACATTGGCCGAGAAAGTCTGGGACGCGCACGTGGTGCGCAAAGGCGACGGCGAAGGTGCCAACGCCCAGCCGGACCTTCTCTACATCGACCTCCACCTGGTCCACGAAGTGACCTCGCCGCAGGCCTTCGAAGGCCTCCGCCTGGCGGGACGGCCGCTGCGCCGCCCGGACCTCACCATCGCCACCGAGGACCATAACACCCCCACGCTGGACATCGACAAGCCTATCGCCGATCTCACCAGCCGGACGCAGATCCAGACGCTCCGCAACAACTGCCAGGAGTTCGGCGTCCGCCTGCACTCCCTGGGCGACGCCGAGCAGGGCATCGTCCACGTGGTCGGTCCCCAGCTTGGCCTGACCCAGCCCGGCATGACCGTGGTCTGCGGCGACTCGCACACGTCCACGCACGGCGCCTTCGGCGCACTCGCCATGGGCATCGGCACCTCCGAGGTGGAGCACGTCATGGCCACCCAGACGCTGTCCCTGAAGCCGTTCAAGACCATGGCCATCAATGTGGAGGGCACGCTGCGCCCGGGTGTTTCGGCAAAGGACATCATCCTGGCCGTCATCGCGAAGATCGGCACCGGCGGCGGGCAGGGCTACGTGCTCGAGTACCGCGGCTCGGCGATCCGTGCGCTGTCCATGGAAGCCCGGATGACCATCTGCAACATGTCCATCGAAGCCGGCGCCCGCGCAGGCCTGGTTGCTCCGGACCAGACCACCTACGACTACATGCACGGACGCCCGCACGCGCCGCAGGGAGCTGAGTGGGACGCCGCCGTCGAATACTGGAACACGCTCCGCTCCGAAGACGACGCAACGTTCGACATCGAGGTGGACCTCGACGCCGACACCCTGGAGCCGTTCGTGACCTGGGGTACCAACCCCGGCCAGGGCGTTTCGCTGTCCGCCAAGGTGCCGTCGCCGGAGGACTTCGGCGACGAAAACGCCAAGGCCGCGGCTGAACGTGCATTGCAGTACATGGGGCTGGAAGCCGGCACCCCGATGAAGGAGATCCGGGTGGACACGGTCTTCCTGGGCTCCTGCACCAACTCCCGGATGGAGGACCTGCGCGCGGCGGCGGACATCGTCCGGGGCCGCACCAAGGACCCGAACATCCGCATGCTCGTGGTTCCCGGCTCGGCCCGGGTCCGGCTCGAGGCCGAAGCGGAGGGCCTGGACAAGGTCTTCAAGGACTTCGGTGCCGAATGGCGCTTCGCCGGCTGCTCCATGTGCCTGGGCATGAACCCGGACCAGCTGGAGCCGGGCGAACGCTGCGCCTCCACCTCCAACCGCAACTTCGAAGGACGCCAGGGCAAGGGCGGCCGCACGCACCTCGTTTCACCGGTCGTCGCGGCAGCCACTGCAATCCGCGGCACGCTCAGCTCGCCGTCGGACCTGGACCCCGCTCCGGAGTCCGCCGCAGCCCGCAGCAGCGCTGCTTAGATAACGCCTCTTAGGCAACGCCGACTAGCCCGCGCAGCCCAGAGCACGCAGCCCAGACCCACTCAGCACCGAAGGATCCGCCATGGAAAAGTTCAGCACCCACACCGGGATCGGCGTACCGCTGCGCCAGAGCAACGTGGACACCGACCAGATCATCCCCGCCGTATACCTCAAGCGCATCACCCGCACCGGCTTCGAAGACGCGCTTTTTGCGGCCTGGCGCAAGGACCCGGCCTTCATCCTGAACCAGGCCCCCTTCAACGCCGGCTCCGTGCTGGTGGCCGGTCCGGATTTTGGCACCGGGTCGTCCCGCGAGCACGCCGTCTGGGCCTTGAAGGACTATGGCTTCAAGACCGTCCTGTCCTCCAGGTTCGCCGATATCTTCCGCGGCAACTCCGGCAAGCAGGGCCTGCTGGCGGCTGAAGTCGCCCAGGATGACATCGAACTCATCTGGAAGGTGCTGGAGAACGCCCCGGGCACCGAAGTGACCGTGGATCTCGTCTCCAAGACCGTGATGTGCGGCAATGTGGTGGCACCGTTCGAGATTGACGACTACACGCGCTGGCGCCTTCTGGAAGGCCTGGACGACATCGGGCTGACCCTCCAGCACGAGGAAGACATCACGGCCTACGAGGCCACCAGGCCCGCGTTCAAGCCGAAGACACTGCCCGCACGGCTGTCCTAGGCGGGGCGGTCCCCGGGATCCCTGCCGCACCCCCGCCTGGTACACGCCGCACCCTTAACCGGTCCGCGCCGCGCCCGCTTCAGATCCCCTCTGCAGTGTTGGGAAAATCGCGCCGTATTTCAGATCGGTAACGCTAGCTCCTATGCTTAGCTGGAGCCTTTGTAAGGATTTGGGGGCGAGTAGTCGTGAGGAAACCGGTATATGAGTAGTGTTTTGACAATCCGCGGAGGCGTCCCGCTAACTGGGCGCGTCACCGTTCGCGGGGCCAAGAATCTTGTCCCCAAGGCCATGGTGGCCGCCCTGCTGGGCAACGAGCCGTCCGTGCTGCGCAACGTCCCTGAAATCAAGGACGTCGAGGTTGTCACCAGCCTGCTCCAGCTCCACGGCGTCACGGTCGAAAAGGACCCGGTGACCGGTGACCTGACCCTGGATCCGAAGGGTGCCAAGACCGCATCCAGCACCGCCATCGATGCCCACGCAGGCGACTCCAGGATTCCCATCCTGTTGTGCGGCCCGCTGATCCACGCCATCGGCGAAGCATTCATTCCCGACCTTGGCGGCTGCAAAATCGGCGACCGCCCCATCGATTACCACCTGAACGTCCTCCGCCAGTTCGGGGCCGTTGTGGAAAAGCGTCCGGGCGGCATCCACATTTCCGCGCCCAAGGGACTCCAGGGCGCCAAGATCTCGCTGCCGTACCCGTCGGTGGGCGCCACCGAGCAGGTTCTGCTCAGTGCCACCCGGGCTGAGGGCATCACGGAGCTTTCCGGTGCCGCCACGGAACCGGAAATCATCGACCTCATTGCCGTGCTGCAGAAGATGGGCGCCATCATCAGCGTCCAGACAGACCGCACCATCCGGATCGAAGGCGTGAAGGACCTCGGGGGCTACAACCACCGCGCCCTCTCGGACCGGAACGAATCCGCATCCTGGGCATCAGCGGCACTCGTGACCCGCGGAGACATCTTCGTGGAGGGCGCCTCACAGCGCGACATGATGACGTTCCTGAACACCTACCGCAAGGTGGGCGGCGGCATGGACATCGGTGAGGACGGCATCCGTTTCTACCACCGCGGCGGCAAACTGAACCCGCTCGTCCTGGAAACGGACGTCCACCCCGGCTTCATGACGGACTGGCAGCAGCCGCTCGTGGTTGCGCTGACCCAGGCCGAGGGCGTGTCGATCGTCCACGAAACCGTCTACGAGAACCGTTTCGGATTCACTGACGCCCTCATCCGGATGGGCGCCAACATCCAGGTGCACCGCGAATGCCTCGGCAGCGTGCCGTGCCGTTTCGGCCAGCGCAACTTCCTGCACTCCGCCGTCATCTCGGGACCCACGCAGCTCAAGGGCACCGACATCGACGTCCCGGACCTCCGGGGCGGCTTCAGCCACCTCATCGCCGCACTGGCCGCCACGGGCACGTCCCGGGTGACCGGAATAGACATCATTAACCGCGGCTACGAGCGCTTCACGGAGAAGCTCGCCGGGCTGGGCGCCGATTTCGACATCACTTCAGCCAAGTAACGGGGCCCCAGTGAAGGAAACGGCCAAGAGCCGCATCACCTTTGTCATCGTCGCCGGAATCGTCAGGCCTGTGATGAACCTGATGATGAATAAGAAGTGGGAAGGGCTGGAAAAGCTCCCGGCGGGCGGCTTCATTGCCGCCCCCAACCACTGCACCGAGATCGACCCGCTGGTCATCGGCCACATGCTGTACAACCAGAAGCGGATGCCGCACTTCCTTGCGAAGGGCGGCCTGTTCAAGGTGCCGGTCCTCGGAGCGGTGCTGCGGGCCACCAAGCAGATCCCGGTGGAACGCTCGACGGCGGGCGCCAACCGGTCGCTGAACGTCGCCAAGGAAGTGGTGGACGAAGGCGGGGCCATCGTCATCTACCCCGAAGGCACGCTGACCCGGGACCCGGAGCTGTGGCCGATGAAGGGGCACACCGGTGCCGCCCGGATGGCGCTCGAAAGCGGCATTCCCGTGGTTCCGATGGCGCACTGGGGAGCGCACCAGGTGTTCCCGCGCTATGCGAAGCGCTTCCACCTTTTTCCCCGGCGCACCTCACGCGTCATCGTGGGCGACCCCGTGGACCTTAGCGCCTTCGAGGGCCGGCCGCTGGACAAGGCCACGCTGACGGCTGCCACCGGCGTCATCATGGACGCCATCACCGGACTCCTGGCCACCCTGCGGTCGGAACAGCCTCCCGCTGAGCGGTGGGATCCGGCCGCCCACAACCAGAGCAAGCACGGGCGCAACATCGATCGGGGCGGCAAATGACCCCTGAGCAGGCCGCAGCGGGCTCAGCCATGTCGGTCGCTGTCCTCGGAGCAGGCTCCTGGGGCACCACCTTTGCCAAGATCCTTGCCGATGCAGCAACGGCATCCGGTGTCCAGCGGAGCATACGGCTCTGGGGGCGCCGCGCCGAGGTCGTTGAGCAGATCAACACCCTGCACCGGAACCCGCAGTACCTCAAGGACATCGACCTCCCGCACAGCATCACCGCTTCCACCGACGTCGCCGAGGTGCTTTCCGGCGCAGACCTGGTGGTGCTGGCGGTTCCCGCCCAGTCGCTGCGGCTGCAGCTGCGCGAGTGGCGGCACCTGATCTCCCCGGATGCCTACGTGGTTTCCCTGATGAAAGGCCTCGAACTCAGTTCGGATGCCCGCATGAGCGAGGTCATCTGCGAGGAACTGGGTATCAAAGCCGAGCGCATCGCTGTGGTGTCGGGGCCGAACCTGGCCATGGAAATCGCCCGCGAGGAACCCACCGCCTCCGTGGTGGCATGTTCCGACGCCGGGGTGGCCTCCTGGATCGCCCGCAGCTGCACCGCGCCGTATTTCCGGCCGTACACCACCACCGATGTCGTCGGCGTTGAAATCGGCGGCATCGTGAAAAACGTGATCGCCCTGGCGGTAGGTATCTGCGAAGGCAAAAGGATGGGTGACAACACCAAAGCCTCGGTTATCACCCGCGGGCTTGCCGAGACCTCCAGGCTCGCCCTGGCACTGGGGGGAGAAGCGCAGACCATGGCCGGCCTGGCGGGCCTGGGCGACCTGGTCGCCACCTGCTCCTCGCCGTTGTCCCGTAACCACACCGCCGGACGCCTGCTGGGCAAGGGGCTGACGCTGGAACAGGTCACCGCCGAAATGACCCAGACAGCCGAAGGGATCAAGTCCGGGCAGGCCGTGCACGAACTTGCCGGAAAGCTCGGCGTCGAGATGCCCATCACCGCGGCAGTGGTTGCCGTGCTGGCCGGAAAATTGTCCGTTGACGAACTGGGACCGCTGCTGCTGGCCCGGGACCTGAAATCCGAAGGCGATTACTGACTGTGTCGGAAGTACAAGTGAACAAGAACGGCCACGGCCACACCAAACCCCGCGTCGCCGTGTTGTTTGGGGGCCGCTCCAGCGAGCACGCCGTCAGCTGCGTCACGGCCGCCGGCGTTCTCGGGGCCATCGACTACGACAAGTACGATGTCATCCCCATCGGCATCGCCAAGACCGGCCAGTGGGTCCTCGCCCCGGGGGACACCCGGCAGTGGTCCCTCTCGGCCTCATCGCTTCCCGAGGTGGCGCCGTCGGCCCGGACGGTAACGCTTGCTGAGATCGGCGGCGAACACCAGCTCATCGTGGCGTCCCCGAACGAAGTGCCGCAGGAACTCGGCACCGTGGACGTTGTTTTCCCGCTGCTCCACGGTCCGTTCGGTGAGGACGGCACCATCCAGGGCCTGCTGGAACTGTCGGATACCCGCTATGTGGGTGCCGGCGTGCTGGCCTCCGCCGTGGGCATGGACAAGCACTACATGAAAGTGGTCTTCGAAGCCGCCGGCCTGCAGGTGGGACCCTACATTGCCGTGACGGACCGCCAGTGGATCACGGACCCCGAGTCCGTCCGCAAACGCGTTGACCTGCTGGGGTACCCCGTATTCGTCAAGCCGGCGCGGGCGGGGTCCTCCATGGGCATCTCCAAGGTGGATTCACTGGAGGGCCTGGATGCGGCCATCGAGGCGGCCCGTGAGCATGACCTCAAACTCGTGATCGAAGCCGGAATCGTGGGCCGCGAAATCGAATGCGCCGTCCTCGAAGGGCGCGGCACCGATGCACCGCGCACGTCCATGCCCGGAGAGATCGCCGTGGCACCTGGCGAACACGAGTTCTATGACTTCAACGCAAAATACGTGGAGGACGACGCCGCGTCGCTCAGCTGCCCCGCAGACCTCCCCGATGAGGCGATCGCCCGGGTCCGCGAGCTTGCCGCCGCTGCGTTCGACGCCGTGGGGGCCGAAGGGCTGAGCCGCGTGGACTTCTTCTACACCCCCGACGGTGAGCTGATCATCAATGAGATCAACACCATGCCCGGTTTCACGCCGAAAAGCATGTACCCGCAGATGTGGGCCGCCTCCGGCCTTGGCTACGCGGAACTCATTGACGAACTGATCTACCTGGCGCTGAACCGGAAGACCGGGCTGCGCTAGCGTCGCCCGGCCGGGACGCGTGTGCCGTTGGCCCCGGCCGGTCGGGACCCTATTGGTCGGGACCCTATTGCCCGGTGGGCAGGTTTTGCAGCTCTTCCTGGCCCACGCAGTTCCTCGTGGCCTTGATCTTCCCGGCAGCGGCCGAGAGTTCCGCCAGCACGGTCGCGGAACTGATCTGGTCGGGGTCCATGAGGATCTCCGTGGCCGGTTCGCGGCCGAAGGTCGTCAGCGTCCACACGGGGTCGCCTTCCTTGATGACCCAGTCGATGCCGTTGACGCTGACGCAGCGGTCGGTGGTGGGGCCGGGAACATTGACCCCGCAGCGGAGGATGACCTTGGACGGATCGCCCCACGCGGCGGTTGCCTGGCTGTTGGTCTTCCGCAGCCCCGCATCCCCCATGGTGTCCGGCAGGGCCACCATCATGGGGGCGCAGGCCGGGTTGGCCGCATCCTTGGCCGGCGCCACATCCACCACCGGGGCGCATCCGCTGAGGGCCAGCACCACAGCCGCCGCCGTTGCGGGCAGGCGAAGCGAACGGAGGGAAGCCGGGGTGCGGAGCTGGTGCATGGTTTAAGCCTATCCCGGCCCGGGCGCCCGGCCGGACGGACAGGAGATGCCGGCGCCCGGCCCCGGAACCGGATGTCGGTCCCGGACTGTAGCGTAGTGGTGTGCCTGAATCTCACCTCACTGTCGCCGGACTTTCCGAATCCGAACTCCTCGCCAGGATCTTCCCGCGCCTGAACAATCTGCACCCGAACGGCGGAGCAGCGGCCTCGGCGCTCCTGCTGGGACCGGGTGATGACGCCGCCATCGTGGCAGCCCCGGACGGCCGGACCGTGGTCAGCATTGACACCCAGGTCCAGGACCAGGATTTCCGGCTGGTGTGGCGCAACGGATACCGGACCACGGGCTTCGACGTCGGCTGGAAGGCTGCAGCGCAAAACCTCAGCGACATCAACGCCATGGGCGCGCGGTCCACGGCCATGGTGGTGAGCCTGACCCTGCCGCCCGAGACGCCCGTTTCCTGGGTCGAGGATTTTGCCGACGGGCTTTCCCATGCCATCCACGACCTCGGCGCCGACGGATGTTCGGTGGCCGGCGGCGACCTCGGCCGTGGCCGCGAACTCGCGGTCACGGTGGCCATCCTGGGCACCCTGGCCGGGAAGCAGCCTGTTCTGCGCTCGGGCGCCCGCCCGGGCCATACCGTCGCCCTGGCCGGAACGGTGGGGCACGCGGCGGCCGGGCTTGCCCTGCTTGAATCCGGGCCGGCCGTTGACCTGCTGTCTCCGGCGCTGCGAACCGTTATGGACAGGCAATGCCGGCCGCTACCGCCGCTGGCAGCCGGGCCGGCTGCCCTGGCTTCGGGCGCCTCGGCCATGATGGACATTTCCGACGGACTGGTCCGCGACGGCCACCGCCTGGCCGCCGCCAGCGGTATCGTCCTGAACCTCGATCCGGCGGCACTGAAGCTGCTCACGGAACCATTAGCCGCCGCCGCGGACGAGGTGGACGCCGACCCCATGGCCTGGGTGCTGGGCGGCGGGGAAGACCATGGGCTCCTTGCCACATTCCCGGCGGACGTACAGCTGCCTCCGGGTTTCGCTGCGATAGGCTCAGTAGAAGCCCTTGCACCAACGGAAAGCACTGGCGTGAAGATAGCGGGCCGGCCCGCGGACACTGTGGGATGGGATCACTTTGCAGACTAAGATTGCCGCCAACGCGCAAGCGATGAAGCGGTGGTTGGGCAAGGCCGAAACAGCGCTCGGGAACCACAGCGACCGCCTCAACGCCATCAACATTTTTCCCGTGGCCGACGGCGACACCGGCACCAACCTCTACCTGACGGTCCGTGCCGCTGCGCAGGCGGTCAACGGCGCCGCCATATCGCCCGACCCCGAACTTTCGCAGCAACCCGGGAGGACCCCGGGCCAGCAGGACGTCGGGGCCGTGCTTGCGCGGGCAGGCCAGGCCGCCATGGAACAGGCTCGCGGCAATTCGGGAACCCTGTTCTCGGTGTTCCTGTGCGCCGCCGCTGAGCCTTTGGCCGGCCATGCCCGCCTGAGCTCGCCGCTGCTGGCAGCCGCCCTCAACCGCGCCCAGATCAGGGCCTGGTCCGCCTTGAGCGATCCCGTTCCCGGGACCATGCTCTCGGTCATGGAGGCGGCCGCGCGCGCTGCCGCCGGCGTGGATGCCGACCAGAACGGCGATGACAGCAACCACGCCCTGGGCCTTGCCCTCGATGCGGCGGTTGAGGCGGCCCTCGAAGCGGTCGTCAGGACCGAGGACCAGTTGGCGGCCCTGCACGAGGCCCATGTCGTGGACGCCGGCGGGGTCGGAATGCTCCTCATCCTCGACTGCCTGCGTTCAGCGGTGCTCGGCGAGGAACTTCAAAGCGACATGCTGGACGGCCTCCACGGCTATGACGTCCAGGATCCGCACATCCATGCGGACATGCCCGACGACGACGGCGTGGAAGTCATGTGCACCATCAGCCTTTCGCCGTTGGACGCCGCCACACTGCGCCAGCGGCTGGATGAAATGGGTGATTCGGTGATCATGAGCCAGGTGGGCGGTGCCACTGACGCCGACGGGAAATACCGCTGGCGGGTGCACGTGCACGTCCCGGCCCCTGAACCGGCCGTGGCACTGATCGGATCCCTCGGCGAACCCACGGACATCTCTGTCAGCCAGCTCGCCCTGCCGCGGGACCCCGACTGAGATGAACGCTGAGCTGGAACTGGGCCTGGAACGCCGCATCGGCAAACGTTCCGCGGCCGTCATTGAGAAACACTTCGGTATCACCACCGTCGGCGGCCTGCTCAACTACTTTCCGCGCCGCTACCTCAACCGCGGCGAGCTGACGCCCATCAGCGAGGTCCCGCTGGACGAAGAGGTCACCCTGATCGCGCGCGTCGTGTCCAGCAGCACCCGGGCCATGCGGGCGCGCCGCGGCACCCTGACCGACGTTGTGATCACGGATGACGACGGCACCCTGAAGGTGAGCTTCTTCAACGGTTACCGCGCCAAAGCGGAGCTGCTCCCGGGCCGGCGGGCCCTGTTCTCGGGGAAAGTCACCCGGTACGCCGGCAACCTGAGCCTCACGAACCCTGACTTCCAGCTGCTCGACGAGGACCCTGACACTCCGGGCATGGATCCGGAGAAGCTCGCCGCCATGCCCATCCCGATCTATCCGGCAACGGCAAAACTCACCAGCTGGTCCATCCAGAAAGTGATCTCAACCCTCCTGGACACCGTCGACCTGGAACTCCTGGACGACCCCCTGCCGGGCGACGTCTCGGCGCGGGAAAAGTTCCTGCCGGCCGCCGAAGCCTACCGGCTCATCCACACGCCGGAGGTGCCGGGGGACTGGCAACGGGCCCGGGACCGCTTTCGGTACCAGGAAGCCCTCGTGCTGCAGTCCGCCCTGGCCCGGCGCCGCGCCCAGCTGGCGGCCGAAGAGGCCACAGCCCGGCGGCCGGTCGCAGGCGGAATCCTGACGGCGTTCGACCGCCAGCTGCCGTTCACCCTCACCGCCGGCCAGTCCGCCGTCGGAAAGACCCTTGCGGAGGAGCTCTCGCAGGACAGCCCCATGAACCGGCTCCTCCAGGGCGAGGTGGGCTCGGGCAAGACCATCGTTGCCCTGCGCGCCATGCTCCAGGTGGTTGATGCCGGCGGGCAGGCCGCGCTGCTGGCGCCCACCGAAGTCCTCGCCGCGCAACACTTCGAATCCATCCGCCGGACGCTCGGTCCGCTCTCCCGGGACGGACTCCTGGGCGGATCCGGGCCGGACGCCGTCCAGGTGACGCTGCTCACCGGATCGATGCCCGCCGCTGCCCGCAAGCAGGCCATGCTGGATGCGGCCTCTGGCACTGCCGGGATCGTGATCGGAACGCATGCGCTGCTGAGCGACAATGTCTCCTTCTACGACCTCGGGCTGATTGTCGTGGATGAACAGCACCGTTTCGGCGTGGAACAGCGCGACGCCCTCCGCGCGAAGGCCAGCAAACCGCCCCACCTGCTGGTCATGACCGCCACGCCCATCCCGCGGACCGTGGCGATGACCGTGTTCGGCGACCTGGAAACATCGGTGCTGGACGAACTCCCGGCGGGCCGTGCCCCCATCTCCACGCACGTGGTGGGACTCGCCGAAAATCCCGGCTGGGCCGGGCGCATCTGGTCCCGTTCCCGGGAAGAGATCGACGCCGGCCACCAGGTCTACGTGGTGTGTCCCAAGATCGGCGAGGACGACGACGGCGACTTCAGCCCCGGGGAAGCGGAACCGACAGCCGCGGACCTGGAAGGGGACGGACCTGCCCGCGAGCTCGCGTCCGTTACCGCCGTCGTCGAACACCTCCAGGATGAACCTGCGCTGGCCGGCGTTTCACTGGCGCCGCTCCACGGCAGGCAGGATCCGGTCCTGAAGTCCGCAACCATGGCGTCCTTCACCGCGAATGAAACCAAACTGCTGGTGTCCACCACGGTGATCGAGGTGGGTGTTGACGTCCACAACGCCACGCTGATGGTGATCCTGGACGCGGACAGATTCGGCATATCCCAGCTGCACCAGCTTCGCGGACGGGTGGGCCGCGGCGGACTGCCCGGCACCTGCCTCCTGGTGACCACCCTGGAACCCGGACACCCCAGCCGACGCCGGCTGGATGCCGTGGCAGCCACCACCGATGGCTTCGAACTGTCGCAGGAGGACTTGAAGCTGCGCCGCGAAGGGGACATCCTCGGGGCTTCGCAGTCCGGCGGACGCTCCGCACTGAAACTGCTCCGCGTGCTGGAACATGAGGACGTCATTGCGAAGGCACGCCAGGACGCGCAGCAGATCGTGGCCGCGGATCCGGCCCTGGCGGACCATTCCGCACTGGCGGAGGCAATCGAAGAGTATTTGAACCCCGAAAAGGAGGCGTTCCTTGAGCGTGGCTAGGAGCGGACGCACAGCTTCAGGCGGCATGGGGGTACGCGCATGAGCCGTATCATTGCGGGTGCCGGCGGTGGAATGACGCTGGCCAGCGTGCCCGGGTCCATGACCCGTCCCACCACGGACCGGGTCAAGGAAGCACTGTTCTCACGGCTTGAGGCCTTCAATGTGGTGGCAGGTGCCCGCGTTCTCGACCTCTATGCGGGCTCCGGGGCGCTGGGCGTGGAAAGCGCCAGCCGCGGGGCGGAAACGGTTGACCTCGTGGAGTTCGACGGCAAGGCCAGCGAGGCCTGCCAGCGCAACGCTGACCTTATTAACGGGTCCGTGGGCCGCAAGGCGGTGTCGGTCCACCGGTCCCGGGTGGAGTCCTTCCTGGGACGGACCGTGCCGGGAACCTTGTGGGACCTTGTGTTCCTGGACCCGCCGTATCCGCTGGACGAGCCCGCCATGGCCGCTGTGCTGGAGGAGCTGTCACCCTACCTGGCGGAGGGCGCCGTCGTTGTCGTGGAGCGCTCGTCCCGCAGCCCGGAACCGGCGTGGCCGGCGTCGCTGGAACGGTTCGCGGACAAGAAATACGGCGAGACCAAGCTGTGGTTTGCCGAACCCGTGGGCGGCGGCAGCTGACTAGGATGGCGCCTGATTAGCCAGAGAGCCCGTCGAGGTCCACGCCGGCCAGCACCGTCCCTGGGTGCGGGCCGCGGGCCGTCAGCTCTTCGGTCCATCCCGCCGGCCACGGACCCCGCGTGCCGATGAGGATGATGTTGCCGGGATGCCGCCCGGCGAACATGCCGGACTCAGCGAACGCGGCCACCCCGTCCATGACCTGCCGCAGCGCTGCCACCTGGCTCCGGACCAGCGTCAGCCCGGGTTCGTCACCCACGTTGACGATCAGCACGCCATCCGGCGTCAGCCGGGCAGCCGCTTCCGTGTAGAACCCGGCGCAGGCAATGTGCGCCGGCGCTTCCGGTCCGGAGAAGATATCCAGGATCACGACGTCGAACCGCAGCCCCGCCGGGAGCTCCGCCAGTGCGTCCCGGGCGTCGCCGATCAGCGTGTGCAGCACCGTTCCGGCCGGCATCGGCAACTGCTGCAGGACGAAGTCCAGCAGCTCCCGCTCAAGCTCCACGGCGTACTGCAGGGACCCCGGCCGGGTCGCCTGGATGTAGCGGGCCAGCGTCAGTGCCCCGGCCCCGAGGTGCAGGGCGCTGACAGGCTCACCGGCAGGGGCTGCCAGGTCCACAACGTGTCCGATCCGGCGAAGGTACTCGTAGAATATTTCTCCCGGCTCGGCAAGATTCACGTGTGACTGCTCCGCACCGCCGATGCTCAGCACGAAGGATCCCTCCGTAAAGGCGTCCGGTTCGATGGTCGCGTGCTGGCCGGTGGTCCGGAGGAAGCGTGACCCCGCCGCGGGCCGCGGAGGCATCGTCAGAGCCTGTCGCGGAGCGTAGCGAGCCTCGATGCGGCTTCTTCAAGGACCTCGGTCTTTTTGCAGAAGGCAAAACGGAGCAGGCTGCGGGTCCGTTCGGCGCCCGCAGGGTGGCAGAAGACGGGTACCGGGATTGCGGCGACCCCCACCAGGTCCGGAAGCCTCCGGGCCAGGTCGACGGAATCGGAGATCCCCAGGGGAGCTGTGTCCACATTCACGAAATAGGTTCCCTGCGGCGTGAACACGTCCAGGCCGGCAGCCTTGAGCCCGTCACTGAGGATGTCCCGCTTCCGCCTGAGGGTCTCGGAGATCCCGGTGTAGAAATCGTCCGGAAGGGCCAGCCCCACGGCGATGGCGCCTTGGAACGGCGTGCCGGAGCTGTAGCTGAGGAACTGCTTCACAGTCCTGATGGCGGATACGAGGTGTTCGGGTCCGCTCAGCCAACCGATCTTCCAGCCGGTGAAGGAGAATGTCTTGCCTGCCGAGGAGATGGTGATGGTCCGGCCGGCAGCCCCGGGCAGCGTTGCCACGGGGATGTGCTGCGCACCGAAGGTCAGGTGTTCGTAGACCTCATCGGTGATGATTACGGCATTGTGCCTGGCAGCAAGGTCGACGACGCGCTGCAGCACCTCACGCGGAAAAACGGCGCCGGTGGGGTTGTGCGGATTGTTGATGAGCACAACCTTGGTGCGGCTGCTGAAGGCTGCTTCCAGGGCGTCCATGTCCGGCATGAAATCCGGAGCCAGCAGGGGCGCCGTCACATGCGTGCCTCCTGCCAGCCCGATCATGGCGCCGTAGGAGTCATAGAAGGGTTCGAAGGTGAGCACTTCGTCGCCGTGCTCCACGAGGGCCAGCAGCGAGGCGGCGATGGCTTCGGTGGCGCCGGTGGTGACGATGATTTCAGTTTCCGGGTCCGGGGACAGTCCATAGAACCGCTGCTGGTGTGCCGAAATGGCCTCCCGGAGGGGAAGGATTCCCTTGCCCGGCGCGTACTGGTTGGCGCCCGAGTTGATCGCCGCCTGTGCGGCCGCCTTGATTTCCGCCGGGCCGTCCTCATCGGGGAAGCCCTGGCCAAGGTTGATTGCGCCGGTCCGGACCGCGAGGGTGGTCATTTCCTCGAAGATCGTGACACCGAGGCGGCCGTCGGCTGCCAGCAGGTTGGCTCCCGACGCTGCCCGCTGCCACGGTGCCGGAACTGTTGTGCTCACTGTTTGCCTGCCTGTCGGTTGGTGACGGAGTTCTCTGCCCGTCCGGTGAATTTTTCCATGCCCGTATAGATCCGGAAGATTCGTCCGCCGATGAAGTCCCAGGCGCGGACCGGGAGAATCCCGCGAAGGACCTTGCCAAGATTGGCCGTCGCCGGAGCGATCAGGAGCGGGCGCCCTGCGGCCATCGCCCGCCATGCCCGCCGGACCGCGTCATCCGGAGTCATGAGCGGCGTGAGCAGCGGACCCCGGGCGCCGGCGAACATTCCGGTGGAAATGTAGCTCGGGCAGAACGTTGTGACCCGGAGGTGCCGGTAGCCCTCCTGCTCCAGTTCGATCCGCAGCGAGTCGCTCCAGCCCACCACGGCCCACTTGGAAGCTGCATAAACGCTCATCCGCGGATTTGGGACTGTTCCGGCCGCAGAGGCGACATTCAAAATCCGGCGGGGACGCCCGGCGTCGGCCATCATGTCCGGCAGGAACGCAAGGGTGACGTACATCGGCGCCAGGGCGTTGACGTCCATGGTCAACGCGATGTCCGGGCCGGACCGGTGCTCCCAGAACAGGGCGCCGCGCACGATTCCCGCATTGTTCACCAGCAGCGTCAGGGGGCCTTCGGCCGCGCATTCCCGTGCGGCCGCCGCAATGGCGTCACGGTCCGCAAGATCCACCTGCCGGGCCACGGCGCGGGCGCCAAGTTCCGTGACTTCGCGGGCAACGCCCTGCAGCCGGTCGCCGTCCACATCCCACAGGATCACGACAGCAGCGCCGTCGGCCGCGGCGCGAAGGGCGTGCAGCCGGCCCATGCCCATGGCGGCTCCGGTGACAAGAACTACGCCCCCTGCAACGGTGAAGGGAATGTTCGACTCGGGCATCCAGTCATGTTATCCCGCTCCGTGTATGCGGTAGGTTCGGAACATGAGACGCGCCGTTTGCCCAGGCTCCTTCGACCCGATCCACAATGGCCACTTGGAAGTCATCGCAAGGGCCGCCGGCCTCTTTGACGAAGTGATTGTGGCGGTGTCCACCAACTACGCCAAGAAGTACCGTTTCACCTTGGAGGAGCGGATCGACATGGCGCGCGAGACCCTTGCGTCGCTTCGCGGCATTGTGGTGGAGCCCGTGGGGGAGGGCCTGCTTGCGGAATACTGCAGGCAGCGGGGGGTGTCCGCCATTGTGAAGGGCCTCCGGTCGTCCTCGGACTTTGACTACGAGCTCCCGATGGCCACCATGAACCGCCAGCTCAGCGGCGTGGAAACGGTCTTCCTTCCCACCGAGGGCCACTACCTGCACTTGTCATCAACGCTGATCAAGGAAGTCTTCAATCTGGGCGGAAGTGTGTCGGACTATGTGCCGAGGTCGGTGCTGAAACGGCTGCTGGCGGGCGAGTCGTCTCCGGATCAGCCCCGCAGAGGGTAGGCTATATCGGTACGCAACGGCCCCGGCCGGATTCGCGGCCCATTCCTTAGTTTGTCCCGCGGTGCTGAACTGTGTGGCTTTCGCCCGGTTTGAGTCCATCCGGAAGATCAGGCTAAGATAGTACGTCGGTCATATGTTCAACAGGAGTTCTCATTAAACGAGATGCTAGTTCGCCCTTGGCGTTCGACGTCAAGGACCTCGGGCGCAGTCCGGGGAGCATGCGGACGCTGACGGAACATGTACCCGCACCAAGTGACCTTGGTGTGGCCCTCATTGGCGTGCAGGAAGGCTCGGATGTCGGGCTGGATCTGCGGCTGGAGGCCGTACACGAAGGAATCCTGGTATCAGGAACCGTTCACGTCGAAGTAACCGGCGAGTGCGGCCGATGCCTGGATCCCCTTGCGTATGACCTTGAGGTCAATGTGCAAGAACTTTTCTTCTACGAGGACGCCCAGTTCTCTGCTGAAGAAGACGAAGAAGAGCAATATCGAATCGAGCACGATTTAATCGATCTTGAGCCGGTGTTGCGGGACGCAGTTGTAACCATGCTGCCGTTCCAGCCGGTGTGCCGGGAAGACTGCCAGGGCCTTTGCTCCGAATGCGGAGTACGCCTGGAAGACGAGCCGGGGCATCACCACGAGGTCGTAGATCCTCGCTGGGCTGCCCTAGCTGATCTGGCTAAGCCTGACCGGCAAAATTGATTTGTAAGTGTTTTTCTAGAGAGAAATGAGTTAGCCGTGGCTGTCCCGAAGCGGAAAATGTCTCGCTCGAATACCCGCGCCCGCCGCTCCCAGTGGAAGGCAACCGCCCCCCACCTGGTGAAGACCGTTGAGAACGGCCAGGTTACCTACAGCCTGCCGCACCAGGCAAAGGTCGTTACCGACTCGGCTGGCACTGCGCTGTTCCTTGAGTACAAGGGCCGCAAGGTCGCGGACGTCTAATCGGCCCACTGGCTGAACATGACGTCTTCAACTGAAGAGCTTTTGAAGCGTCTCGGTGTCTCTATTGATGCCGGGACGCTTCGTCTTGCTCTGACACATCGCTCCTATGCCTACGAAAACGGCGGCATACCCACCAATGAGCGCCTTGAGTTCCTGGGCGATTCCATCCTGGGCTTTTCCGTGACCGATGCCCTGTACCGGGACAACCCTGCATTGCCCGAGGGCGATCTCGCGAAGCGGCGCTCAGCCGTGGTGAGCACCAGGGCACTTGCCGGAATCGGCCGGAGCCTTGGCATTGGCGAATACATCTACCTCGGACAGGGCGAAAAGCTCACCGACGGCAAGAACAAGGCGTCCATCCTCGCCGACACCATGGAAGCGCTCATTGGCGCCACCTATGTGTCCAACGACATTGAGACGGCGCGCCAACTCGTGATGCGGCTGATCGGCCCGCTGCTCCAGGATGCCGCCGCGCTCGGGGCAGGCACCGACTGGAAGACCAGCATCCAGGAACTCGCAGCCAGCCGTCAGCTGGGCAGCATCTACTACGCGGTGGAGGGCTCAGGCCCGGACCACGCGCGCACGTTCGTGGCGGTGCTCCGGATCGGCGGAACCGATTACGGGCAGGGGGCCGGACGCTCCAAGAAGGAAGCTGAGCAGGAAGCCGCAGCCGATGCCTGGCGGAAGCTGTCGGCTGCCGGCGAGGCTAGCGTTCCGGCGGAATCCGAAGCCGGCCTCTAGGTTCTTCGTGCCCGAACTGCCGGAAGTTGAAGTTGTCCGCCGCGGCCTGGTGAGCTGGGTCTGCGGCCGGACAATCACCTCCGTTGACGTCCTGGATCCGCGTTCCATCCGCCGGCATGTGCTCGGCGCCGAGGACTTCGCGGGCAACCTTGAGGGCGCCCGGGTCATGGATGTGGTGCGCCGCGGCAAGTTCCTCTGGCTTCCCCTGGAGGAACCGGCAGCTGCGACGCCGGCCAATGACCGTCCTGCCGTGGCCCTGATGGCGCACTTGGGAATGAGCGGCCAGCTGCTGATGCAGGATTCCGGTGTGCCGGACGAAAAGCACCTGAAAATCCGCCTGCGGCTGAGCCCTGTTGATGGAATGCCGGAACAGCTCAGGTTCGTGGATCAACGCATTTTTGGCGGACTGTTCGTGACGTCGCTGGTTCCCACGGCCGACGGCGGACCCGGCGGCCTGGGGGAGGTGCCCGCACCCTACATTGCCGCGGAAGCCGCACACATCGCCCGGGATCCGCTGGACCCGCACTTTTCCTTCGACTCCTTCTACCGCCGCTTGCGGAACCGGAAGACGGGGTTGAAGCGTGCCCTCCTGGATCAAGGGCTTGTTTCCGGCATCGGCAACATCTACGCGGACGAGGCACTGTGGCGTGCACGCCTCCATTACGCCCGACCCACCGATACGCTCCGCCGCGCCGATGCCCTGAGGGTTCTCGACGCCGCCCGTGAGGTCATGCTGGATGCCCTCGCCGCGGGCGGGACCAGCTTCGACTCCCTGTACGTCAACGTCAACGGCGCCTCGGGGTACTTTGACCGGTCCCTCAACGCCTACGGCAGGGAAAACCAGGAGTGCAGGCGCTGCGCAGCTGCAGGAATAGTGAGCCTCATGAAACGCGAACAATTCATGAACCGGTCCTCCTACACCTGCCCCGTCTGCCAGCCGAGGCCCCGCAACGGCCGGTGGTAGGCCGAAAAAGCAGGTAGCGCCACTCTATCGAAGCTGTCTTTCCCGGTGTCAGACTGTGCCCAAGGCGGCCGAGGCTGCCGGAATCGCAGGCGCGTTGGTCTTCAACGCCTGAACGGGAGGCGGGGGCCCAATGTTAGCGAAGAGGCTTGTCATCGTGGGGGTGAGTGTCGCGGCAGCGCTGGGCGGTGCCGCTCTTGTCTTCGATCAGCTGGCGGGAGCCCCGGACGCAAGCCTGTCGGCTCCGTCAGGCACCGGCACTGCCGCCCCGGACGGGGCCGAAGCCTCTCCGGCGCAGGGAGGTCCGGACGCAGGGATACCCGCCGCGCCTGGAACGGCGACAGACAGCGGGACCGGACAATCTCCCGGAGCAGGGGAGGGAACGGGAAGCCCCGCACCGGCCGCCGGGTTGCAGGAGGTTCTTCCCCCTGTGGCGGCGGCCCCCACCGGGCTTCCGGTGCCGTCCACGCCGGCGGCACTGGTTAGCATGCCGCTGCCGCCAACAGCCTCGGCCCAAGGGAAAATCGTGGCTGGCTTCCCCGAGGAATCCCTCCGCTTTCCGGACGGAAGCGTTGTGGTCTCCACCGGTGTATCAGCCGCTGATACGGTGCTGCAGGTGACGGCCGATGCCATATCGGCGGCCAGCCAGGACTCCGTCGTGGGCCATTTCCAGCAGCAGCTCGCAAAACTCAACTTCTGGTCAGAGCCGGCCCCCGCAACGGAGGGACAACGGGCGGTCCGTTTTGTCAGGGGCGCCGATTCGGTGACCCTGACAACATCAGCGACGGGCACGGGCAGTACCCGCTTCATGTTGCTCGGCAACCTTCACACGACGGCGGGGTAGCGGCCATGTATATCTCGGTCTCGGATCGGAACGGCGGCAAGAAGGACGCGCTGCCGGCAGCCAACGATTCCACGGTGCCCCCGCGGGCATTCCGGCTGTCCCCCGTCATCCTCTGGCTCGGTGTCGTCAGCATGTTCACCGATGTCTCCTCAGAATCGGTATCCGCCGTCCTCCCGCTCTACATCACCGGATTTCTCGGCCTGTCCGCCATTGCGTTCGGGATTCTGGATGGAATCAACCAAGGGGCCAGCGCGATTGTCAGGATCGCTGCAGGCTGGGCCGCGGACCGCAGCGGGCATCCAAAACGGATAGCACTCGCCGGTTACGGACTGTCAATGGTGGCCAGGATCGGTTTCCTCTTCGCCGGCGGTTTCTGGGCGCTGACCGCGATCGTGACCGGTGACCGGATCGGCAAGGGGATCCGGACGGCACCGCGGGATGCGCTGATCACGGTGTCCGCCCAGCCCGAATACCTGGCGCGCCACTTCGGCGTCCACCGGATGCTGGACAACATCGGTGCCGCAAGCGGACCGCTGCTGGCATTCTTCATCCTCATGCTGATTCCGAACGGCTATGGCACCCTTTTCGTGGTCTCCCTGGCCTTCGCGGTGATCGGCGTCGCCGCGCTCGCACTGCTCGTGCCCAACCTGAAGACGGGAAACCCGGCGGGACCCGCGCCGGAACGGAGGCCGGGCCCGGTGTTCGTCTTCCGCTGGAGCCTCTTGCGGGAGCCCGGATTGGGCAGGCTGCTCGTCGCCTCGGGACTGCTCGGACTGCTGACCGTGGGCGACGGATTCATCTACCTCGTCCTGCAGGACCGGGACTCCTTTGCGGTGCAGTGGTTTCCGCTGCTCTACGTGGGCACCAACGTCGTGTTTCTCGTCCTTGCGATCCCGCTGGGCAAGCTGGCGGACCGCTGGGGAAAAGCGAAAGTCTTCGTGGCGGGGCATGTGGCCCTCCTGCTTTGCTATCTCCTCGCTGCGGCGCCGCTTGGCGGATTGGGCCCGACCCTGGCCTGCCTGGTCCTACTCGGAGCCTTCTACGCCGCGACTGATGGCGTCCTCGCCGCCCTGGCGAGCCAGCTCACTCCGCCGGACAAGCTGGCCACGGGCATCGGCGCAGCCCAGACGGTCGTGGCCCTGAGCCGGATGGCAGCTTCGGCCGGCTTTGGCGTGCTGTGGTTCGCACTGGGTCCGTCCACGGCCATGGTGGTGGTGGGCAGCTGCCTGGCCGTCGCCGTACCTGCCTCGTTGCTGATCCTGCGGGCGGGCGCACGCCAGAGGCAAGCAGCTTGAACCCCGCAAGCCGCAGGAAACGCTGGATCATCCTTTTGGCGATTACAGTGGTGGTCCTTACGGCTGCCGGCTCCTACGCTGCCGTCGCCTTCCAGCGCTTCCAGGACAGCCGCTCGGCAGCGTCCGCCGTCAACGTGGCATCCGGCGGTGCCCTCCCGGAAGCCCCCTTTGTCCTGTTCCGCAACACGGCGGCTGGACAGGGGTACGGGATGGCCGGGACCGTTCCGCTGGCGGCACCCGGCGGCCGGCGGTCGCTGGCGTCCGAGGCCTGCGACCGGGTCTACGGCACCGCCCGGAACCTCGTTTGCCTGAAGACAAACCGCGGGCTCGTCACCAACTTCGAGGCAGTCCTGCTGGACCGGCAATGGCAGCCCACCGGCCGGTGGGCTCTGCCGGGGATCCCCAGCCGTACACGGATGAGCGCTGACGGCTCACTGGTGTCCACCACGGTGTTTGTCTCCGGCCACTCCTACGGCGCTGCCGGCTTTTCTACCGAAACGTCCATCAGCCGGACTGACGGAGGCGCCGGAACCGGGAGCCTGGAAGGCTTCGCCCTCCTGGCCAACGGGGTGCAGGTGACGGCGGCGGACCGGAATATCTGGGGCGTGACCTTCGTCCCCGGGGATGCTGACGCGTTCTATGCCACGGCGGCGTCGTCAGGGCGCATCTGGCTCGTTAAAGGAAGCATTTCGGCCAGGACCCTTACGGCAGTCCACGACGGCGTCGAGTGCCCCTCGGTTTCGCCGGACGGCACCCGCGTTGCCTACAAGAAGAACACCGGCACGGCCATGGCCGCACACTGGAAGATCGCCGTCCTGGACCTGGAAAGCGGAGTCGAAACGGTCCTGTCAGAGGCCCGCAGCGTCGACGACCAGATCGAGTGGCTCGATGACGGAACACTGCTCTACGGGCTGCCCCGCGACGGCGCCGCGGGCGACAGCGATATCTGGCAGATCGGGACAGATCCTTCTGCCCCTGCCTCGCTCTTCATAGAGCACGCCTGGTCGCCGTCCGTCGTGCGCTAGCGCCCGCCGCAGGATCCGCCCGCCGCACCGGCGACCTCTTACCCCGCAACACAACCCCAGCCGTAGGCGAGGGTCCCCGCCGCACCGCCGTGAGCGGTACGGCCGAGGGCTTCTTCCGCGGTGAGGCCCGAGGGCTCCCTGGGTATAGCAAAGGGCCCCTCGATGTTTGGCCGAGGGGCCCTCAGGGTGTCACGTTTTCCGGATCCGGATTACTTCGGGGCGAAGACAACGTCCACGAAGTAGTTGGTCGAATTGCTTGTTTGGTTGGGAACCGCCGTTCCCGAACCAAAACGGTACAGCCCGTTGTTGTTGGCCCTGGCTGTCAGGGCACCGCTTGTCCACGCCTTGGAAAAGAAGTTCGGCGTATAGGAGTAGCGGCCCACCGGGGCGTTGTAGGACACGACGTAGTTCGTGCCTACTGTCAGCGCTATCGGGGTCGGCAGCAATGCGGTCTGCCAGCCGCTGGCCGTTTCGTTCGTGAACGTCACTTTGGCCAGCCGCACACCAGATGCCGTCCACAGCGAACCTGTGTGAGTGCCCGTGTTGCTTGTCCCTTTGTAGAAGCGGATGGCCGTGACAGAACCGGCAACGGAGGACTTGAACACCACGCCGAGCTCCACAGCCCGGACATCCGTTGACGCGGCGATCTGCGGCAGCAAGGACGCGAAGAGGGACTGCGTGGGCGGCGGAGGAGTGAGTGTGGTGAACTGCCACGAGGTGGGCGCCAGCGCCGCGCCCGCCAGCGACACGACATTGGACGCGCTCGCTGTGATGACGGTATTGGCAGGCAACTGTTGTGCCGGCGTGAACGTCAGCGTGCGGCCGTCCGCGGACAGCGCCGACGCTCCTGCAATGTTGGCTCCGCCGGCCGCCAGGGTGAGTGAAGCGCCGGGCTGTACGGCCGAGGACACCGTGAGGCTCGGCTGGACGTTGAGCGCCACCGCGGTGGCATTCGGTGCCGGCGACTGCGCAGTCACCGTCAAAGGCTCCGGCGGAGGCGGAGGCGCCACACCCGACGTTTGGAAGACCAGGTCGACAAGGTAGCTGGAGCTGGACGACGAACCCGGGAAGTCGCCGCTGTAGGAGAACCCGCCGGAGTCGGCTGCCGTCCGCAGCGGTCCGCTCGTAAACCCGGTGGTGAAGCCGCCGGGTGTTGCCGAATACGTGCCGGTGGGCGACTTGTAGGCTGCCACATACTCGGTGTCAGCTGCGATGGCCACTGGCTGGCTGAAGGTAGCCGTTTGCCAGCCGGCGCTGGACTCGGCCGTGAATGTCACTGTCGCCAGCTGCTGGCCCGTGATGCTGAAGAGGCTTCCCGTGTGGGTTCCGGTGTTGCCGGCGGACTTGTAGAAGCGGATGCCGGTAACCTGTCCGCTGGTGGAGCTGGCGAACCGTACGCCCAGGGCCAGCGGGGCTCCGTCCTTGACTTCCAGAACGGTCGGGGTGACCGTGTCCTGGTAAAGGGTGCAGGGGCAGACTCCGTCGGTCCGGGGGAGCGGCACCGTGGTGAAGGTCCAGGTCCCCCCGGCGCTGAGCGGCTGGTTTGTGGTGGAGGTGGCCGTCAGGCTCGCCGTGTAGCTGGTGGCCGCCGCAAGTTGTGCCGACGGCGTGAATGTCACCTTGCCTGTTGCCGGGTCGTAGTTCGTGGTCCCGGTGATGTTTGTGCCCCCGGGACCAGCCAGTGTGAACTGGACACTCGCTGCAGTGGCCGGTTTGGAGAACGTCGCGCTGACAGTTGTGTTCAGCGCAACACTGGACGAACCGGGGAGCGGGGTTTGGGCGCCCGCCACAAATGCCGGCTCCGGGTACTGCACCACGACATCCACCAGGTAGCTCGCAGTGGAACGGACATTCGGGAAGTCGTTGCTGTACGAATAGGCGCCGGCATCGGAGTTCGCCCGTAGGTTACCCACGGTCAGTCCGGGGCCGAAGCCGTTCACCGTCGCCGAGTAGGCTCCCGTCGAGGTCTTGTAGGCCAGGATGTACTCGGTGTTCGCGGACATCCCCACGGGCTGGTTGAAGTACGCCGTCTGCCAGCCTGCGGTGCTCTCATTGGCGAAGGTAACTGTTGCCAGTTGCTGCCCTGCGGCCGTGAACAGTGTGCCGGTATGGGTGCCTGTGTTGCCGGCTGACTTGTAGAAACGGATGCCCGTAACGGTGCCGTCTGCCGTGCTGGAGAAACGGATACCCAGGGTCACCGGTACGCCGTCCCTGACCTCCTGGATTCCTGGCAGGACCGAGTCATCGTAGAAGCTGCACGGGCAGCTTCCTGGAGGGGGCGGCGACAGGACCGTGGTGAACGACCACGTCCCGCCGCCGGTCAGGGCCCCGCCGCTGGCGGCAGTGCCGCTGAGGGTCACAGTGTAAGTGGTTGCCAGCGCGAGGGGGGCGCCCGGCGTGAACGTCACTTTGCGGGTTGTGGAGTCGTAGCTGGTTGTGCCTGCCACAGTAGTGCCGTCGGCAGCCTTAAGAGTCAGCTGAACGCTTGACGCCGTCACTGGCTTGGAGAAGACCGCCCCGACCGTTGTGGCCTGCGGAACGCTGGTTGAGCCGCCCAGCGGCCACTGTCCCGAAGCGGTCAGCGGGGTGGTGTCCACCGTCTCGAACACGGCATCCACGAAATAGTTTCCGTTGCCAAAGCTGTTCTGCGGGAAAGCATCGGGACTGCCGTAAACGCCGGCCGGTTCGCTGCCGAATCCTCCCGCGACTGTCAGCGGCGGCTCATTGGACCCGAAGCTCGACCACGCATACTCCTGCGAAGCGTAATGGCCCTTGGGAGCGGTGTAGGAGGCCGTGTATTTTTGCCCTGCTGTAACTGCCACGGCCTGGCTGAACTGCACTTTCTGCCACCCCGAGGCCGTTTCGGCGGTGAAGGTCGCGGTGGCTAGCCGCTGTCCGGACGAGTTCCAGAGGGACCCGATGTGGGTTCCCGTGTTGGCCGTGCTCTTGTAGAACCGGACTCCGGTGATGAACCCGTCGATGCTCGGTGTGATCTTCATGCCTAGCTCATAGGCGCCGCCGTCCTGGGAATCCGGTACCGCGGGAACCTGTTGTCCAAACACCGTATACGGGCCGCTGAGCTGCAGGTTCCGCGTCACCGCGGTGCCGATGTTGGCGCTGTCATCCACAGCTCGGACCTTAACGCTTGCCGTGTCGAGGCCTTTCTGAATGTACGTATAGGTCCAGCTTTGCTTGCCCTGGGCGGGATGCCAGGTGGCTCCGCCGTTGGTGGAGACTTCGACGCCGGCGACAATGCCGCCGGCGTCGCTTGCAGTGCCGGAAACTGTGACGCTGGTGCCGTGCGGAACGGCAGCTCCTTCGGCGGGGGACGAGATCGTCGCTGTTGGCGCTGCCGTATCACTGCTGGGACTTGCCGCGGCCAAGGCACCATCGCGCGTCCCGGGTTGGGCCCCCATGTCCGCCAGCAGGTTGACCTGGGCCTGTTGCATACGAGGGTCCGCGGCTGCACCGTTGCCGTCGTGCTCCTGGTCAAGTCCCCACGACCACTGGACCGTGCCGGCCGAGAAGACCAGCGCTCCGCTCTGAGCACGGTAAAGCGTGGTGTTGTGAGTGGTGTTTCCGGGTTTCACTGTATTGCCGAAGTCCTGGAGATACTCCGGTGTGGGGCCGGTTGTCGTCGACAACCTGATCAGCCCTGCGGGCCTGAATCCGTTGTCCAGGTCCTCGTTGGACTCGTAGCCCACTGTATGGGGTGCCAGTTGGGCAGAGGTTCCCGCGGCGAGGGAGGCCAGGGATGTGTTCCGCCAGAGACGTGACTTGCCCTCCGCCGCGCTGACGGTAACGGGAAGATCCGTAAAGTTGGACATGTACATGGTGCCGGTCAGTCCGTTCTCCGGCAGACCGCCTCCGTTGGCCTGCGAAGCGAACCTGGGGTCACGCCAGGTTCCGGTCCATTGGGGGCTGGGATCGATCTTTTCGTTGGCCCAGGTCTCCTTGTAGGACGTGATTGTCCGCCCGGCCGCGCTGTCCACTGGCGACGGTTCGATCCGAGTGCGCCAGTACATCTCATTACCGGACAGGAACTGCAAGTTCACGCCGGCATCGCGCGCGGCCTCCACATTTGCCCGCTGTGGTCCGGACCAGTATTCGTCGTGGCCCACGGAGAGGAAAACCTTGTGGTTGAGGAGCTGCGCGCCGCTACGGTGGGTGTCGATGCCACTGATGTAGCTGATGTCGTAGCCGTTCTTCTCCAGGAAACGCACCATGGGGTACTCGTTGCTGAAGTAGAAGTCACGGCCTGCCGGACCACCACGCGTGGCAACCGGCCGGTTGTAGCTGACCTTGTACGCCCTGCCGTTGGTTCCGTAGTAGAAATTCGAACCGCCATAGTCGTTGTAGGCCTGCCACGTTGTATCGGAGGTCTGGAAGACGACATCCGAGTGGCTGCCATCGGAGCGGACGATAAACGTGATATGGCTCGAAGCCCCGTTATCCGGGCGCCTCAGGAGGGCGACATACACGCCCGAGACGGCAGTCGGCGGGACTTGCCACGTTGCGGAAACGGCCCACGTACCGCAGTCATAGAGGCCGGTTGCCGCATCGTTCAGGCATTGCGGCTGTGATTGCCGGAAGGCAAGGGGCGTGACGTCCGCAATCTTGCGGGCGCCGAGGCCTTGGTACCAGCCGGTCCGGTAAATGGCGATCGTGTAGTTGGACGCGTTGGTGTCAATCTTGAAGTTGATCGGCTGCCCGGCGTTGACGCTGATATCGGTGGCAAATCCCTGGATATCCGAATCGCCGGCGCCGGTAATGTCCCACTCGGATGAAGGGCTTCCCGGCTTGGAGTTTTCACATGCTATGGCGTTCACAACCGGGGCGCAGGGGTCCGCCGCATACGCAAACGGTAGCAGCGCGGCCGGTGCCGCAGCGGGCAGAAGCGCGGCCACCATGGCCAACGCCAGCAGGAAGACGACCTGCTTGAAGGCTTTAATGGTGCGATCGACTGAGGATACGGACATGTGAACTCCTGGAGTGAGTGCGCAGTTGCGGATCAGGCGGTGCTCAATGCACTGCCCTGCATGCCGCCCCCCGGCGCAGCCAAACCAAGATATTCAGTTGTCGTCCAACAGAAGGTTGCGTCCAAAACGCCCCTCACTGCATCATGGCCAGTCCAGCTTCGCTGTATCCTGCCAAGTCGATCCGGTGTGAGACCACCGGGTCGAGCAGCGTCAAGCAACCTCTAGCCGCGAGTCTAAGGGCACGCGGGGACGCGAGGCAAGGGTCTCATGGCGTGAACATGCCCAAATCCGGGCAATGTCGGTGCCACGCAGTAGATTTGAGGCAGGAACACGCCGAATTTCAGCACTCAGAAGTTCAGCACTCAGAATTTCAGCAGCTCAGAACATCAGCCACTCAGGAGATCCGAACCACCTTGCACCTCAAGAGCCTGACCGTCCGCGGATTCAAGTCGTTCGCGTCAGCCACGACGTTCGACTTCGAGCCGGGCGTCACTGCAGTGGTCGGTCCGAACGGTTCCGGAAAATCCAATGTTGTGGACGCCTTGTCCTGGGTCATGGGCGAACAGGGTGCCAAAACACTGCGCGGCGGCAAGATGGAGGACGTCATCTTCGCGGGCACGTCGGGCCGGCCGCCGCTGGGCCGGGCCCACGTCTCGTTGACCATCGACAACACAGACGGCGCCCTGCCGATCGAGTACAGCGAAGTGACCATCTCCCGCACGCTGTTCCGCACCGGCGGGTCGGAGTACGCCATCAACGGCGCCGGCTGCCGGCTCCTGGACATTCAGGAACTGCTCTCCGATTCCGGACTGGGCCGTGAAATGCACGTGATTGTGGGGCAAGGGCAGCTGGATAAGGTCCTGCACGCCACACCGGAGGACCGGCGCGGCTTCATCGAAGAAGCCGCCGGGATTCTCAAACACCGCCGGCGCAAGGAAAAGACGGTCCGGAAGCTGGAGGCGATGCAGGCGAACCTGCAGCGACTGGGTGACCTCACCAGTGAAATCCGGCGGCAGCTGACCCCGCTCGGCAAACAGGCGGAAGTGGCCCGCCGCGCCCAAAGCGTGCAGTTTGAAGTGCGGGACGCCCGAGCCCGGCTCCTGGCGGACGACCTTGTGCAGCTGCGGTCCGTCCTGGCCCAGGAGGTGGCGGATGAATCCGCGCTGAAGGCGCGCAGGGCGATTGTGGAGCAGGGCCTCGAAAACGGTCGTCAGCGGCAGTCGGCGCTGGAACGGCAGGCGGCCGAGGCAACGCCCAAGCTCAACGCTGCGCGGGACACCTGGTACCAGCTCTCGGCAGGCCGCGAAAGATTCCGTTCCCTCGGGTCGCTTGCGGAGGAACGCCGCCGGTTGCTGGGCGCCGCGGACGAGATGCCGGACTCGGGACGGGATCCGGAACAGCTTGAAAGAAACGCTGCCCGCGTCCGCGAAGAACAAGCCGCACTGGAAGTCGGGATCCTGCAAAAACGCACCGCGCTGGAAGCCGCGACGGCAGCCAAGCAGGACGCCGAGAGTGCGGCGAGTGCCGAAGACAAACGGCTGGCTGCTGTGCTTCGTGCGGCTGCCGACCGCCGGGAGGGGCTGGCAAAACTGGCCGGCCAGGTGGGTGCGGCACGGTCACGCGTTGAGGCGGCACAAGCCGAACTTGGCCGGCTCCGGGAATCCCAGGCCGCCGGTGACGAGCGGCGGCGCCGCGCCCAGAGCGAGTTTACGGCGCTGGAATCGCAGGTCGCCGGCGTCGAGGACGGCGAGGAATCCCTTGACGCCGATTACGAGGATGCCAGCGCTGCCCTGGACGAAATCCTGACCGACATTGAAGCCCTCACGTCGGCCGGGCGCGACGGGGAACGGGAACGCGATTCGCTGCTCGCCAGGCGCGACGCACTCCAGCTCGGGCTCAACCGCAAGGACGGGTCCGGCCGCGTGGCCGGCTCGGGATTGCCCGGGGTCATCGGGCCCCTGGCCTCGATGCTCGCCGTCGAATCCGGCTATGAAGCGGCCGTCGCCGCCGCATTGGGGAACTGCTCTGACGCCGTCGTCGTCCGGGACGACGTTACCGCCGTCGAAGCGTTGCAACTGCTTAAGGACGACGACGCCGGCCTCGCCTCGCTGCTGCTGGCGGCCCCTGCTGGGCAGGACAACCCGGAAGCGATGTCTGTTGTACCCGCTGTGTCCGCCCGACGTCCCCTTCCGCGGGGTGCCCGATGGGCTGCGGAGCTGGTCAGGGCATCTGACGCCGGCGGTGCCGCGGCGGACCTGCTGCTGGACACCCTGGTGCGCAGCGTGTTGGATGCCACTGTGGTTGTTGACGGCCTGGAGGCGGCGTCGGAGCTTATCCGCGAGCAGCCGGGTCTGACGGTTGCGACGCGCGCGGGCGACGTCTTCACAGCCTTCACCGTCCGGGGCGGCTCGGCGAGTGCACCGTCGCTGCTGGAAGTGCAGGCTGCCGTCGACGACGCCGAAACGAGGCTCGCCGCGGTTGGCGCCGATCTCGAACGGAACCGGTTTGCACTGGCCTCGGCGGTGGCGCGAAAGGCCGAGGCCCAGGAACGCGCAGACGCCGCCCTGGACCGTCTCCACGAATCAGATGCCCGGCTGGCCGCCGTGGCGGAACGGCTGGGCCATCTAAACTCGGTCCTCCGGAGCGCAGTGGGGGAGAGCGAAAGGCTCGGTGCGTCGCTGGCCGGGGCCGAGGCAAACATCGTCGCCGAACAGGAGGCCCTCGAAGCCGCGACCGCACGCCTCGATGCAGCCCGGCAGGCCCCCGCGGACGAGGAGCCCTCGGCCGAGCTCCGTGACGAGCTGGCGCTGGCGGCGTCCGCGGCACGGTCTGCCGAGATGGAGGCCAGGCTTTCGCTCCGGAGCGCCGAGGAACAACTCACCGCCACCCGCAACCGGGCCCTTTCATTGGAACGTGCCGCGGCGGCCGAGCGCCGGGCGCGGGAAGAAGCGGCGCGGCGTGCCCGCCGCCGCAGGCTCCAGGCGGGCCGGGCCGCTGCCGTTTCGGCTGCGGCGGAGCAGGCCATCGCGTTCATGGACACCTCCGTGGATCTCGCCCTCCGCGCCCGGGACCTTGCGGAGGAAGAGCGGGAGCTGAGGGATCGCGAACTTGTGGAGGTACGGTCACAGAATGACGCCCTGGGCCGCGAGCTGGCGGAACTGACGGATTCGGTGCACCGCGACGAGCTTGCCCGGACGCAGCAGCGGCTGCGGATCGAGGCCCTCGAGCTGCGCTCGGTCGAGGAGCTCGGTTTGTCTCCGGACCAGCTGGTAGCGGACTACGGTCCGGACCAGCCCGTGCCCGTGACCGCCGAAGAATCCGCCGACAAGTGGGCGGCCCTCCGCGCGGCGGTGGACGAGGACGGCAGGCCGATCCCGGAAGGCAAACCGTTCGTCCGCGGCGAGCAGGAAAAACGGCTTCGCAAGGCCGAGCGGGATCTCTCCTCCCTGGGCCGGGTGAATCCGCTGGCACTGGAGGAGTTCGCGGCCCTGGAGGAACGGCACCAGTTCCTCAGCAGCCAGCTGGAGGACCTCAAATCCAGTCGCAAGGATCTGCTGGACATCATCAAGGAAGTGGATGACCGTGTCCAGAAGGTCTTCGCCGAAGCGTTCGCGGACACCTCGGCACAGTTCGTCCGTGTGTTCGCCCGGCTCTTCCCCGGCGGCGAGGGACGGCTCGTCCTGACCGACCCGTCGGATATGCTCACCACGGGCATTGAGGTGGAGGCACGGCCGGCCGGCAAGAAGATCAAGCGGCTCTCCCTGCTGTCCGGCGGCGAACGTTCGCTGACCGCAGTGGCCCTGCTCGTGGCCATCTTCAAGGCGCGCCCGTCGCCGTTCTACGTGATGGACGAAGTGGAGGCTGCTTTGGACGACACCAACCTGGGCAGGCTCATCACGATCTTCGAGGAACTCCGTGAGTCCAGCCAACTGATCGTCATCACGCACCAGAAGCGGACCATGGAGGTTGCCGATGCCCTGTACGGCGTCACCATGCGGGGCGACGGGGTGTCAACGGTCATCAGCCAGCGCCTCGGCGCCGAAGTCTAGCCCGGCTGCGGCCCCGCGGCCGACGCCGGCGTCAGTCTCCGGCCGCGTCCCGCGATTGTGAGAAGCTAGGGGAGTGAATGACATCCTCCCCATTATCCTTGCCATCCTCGCTGCCCTGGTGGTCGTTGGCGGACTGATCCCGGTCCTCCTGAAGACCCGCCGGAACATCACGAAGTACCCGGGCACCCGCGACGCCAACGATCCTGTCGAACCCGTGCGCGGCGCGGGCGGAACGCTGGTGGAGGACCGCCCGGCGGTGACAACCGAGCGCCAGGCGCCAGCCGCCGTCGACCTCGAAGGACTGGAACCGGCCGAGGTCCCGGACGAGGCGGCGGGGCTTGAAACCATTGCTGTCGAAACTCCGCTGCCGGTTGCCGGACGGCTGACCCGGCTCCGTGAACGCCTTGTCAGGTCCAACAACATCCTCGGCAAGGGCCTGCTCGCGCTCTTGTCCAGCGACAAGATTGACGAAGACGTCTGGGACGAAGTCGAAGAAACCCTCCTGCTGGCGGATCTTGGCACCGCACCGACCATCCAGCTGGTGGACGCCCTCCGGGAACGCGTCAAGGTGCTGGGGACACGGACCCCCGAGCAGGTCAAGGCCCTGCTTCGCGAAGAATTGATCAAGCTCGTGGACCCGACCATGGACCGCAGCCTCCGCACCGAACGCCACGCTGACAAGCCCTCCGTCATGATGGTGGTCGGTGTCAACGGCGTAGGAAAAACCACCACCGTGGGCAAGCTCGCGCGCGTCCTTGTGGCCGAAGACAAGGACGTCCTGCTGGGCGCTGCGGACACGTTCCGTGCCGCAGCCGCCGAACAGCTCGCCACGTGGGGCCAGCGCGTCGGCGTTCCCACCGTGAAGTCCGACGTCGACGGCGCCGACCCCGCCTCAGTCGCCTATGAAGCGGTCAAGGCAGGAATCGACCAGGAGGTCGACGTCGTGATGATCGACACCGCCGGCCGGCTGCAGAACAAAGTCGGGCTGATGGACGAGCTCGGCAAGGTCAAGCGCGTCATCGAGAAGCTGGCCGAAGTGGACGAGGTCCTTCTGGTGCTGGATGCCACCACCGGACAGAACGGCCTGAACCAGGCCCGCGTGTTTTCCGAGGTCGTCAACATCACCGGCATCGTGCTCACCAAACTGGACGGCACCGCCAAGGGCGGCATCGTGGTGGCAATCCAGAAGACGCTCGGGGTTCCGGTCAAGCTGATCGGGCTGGGCGAAGGCGCGGACGACCTCGCACCGTTCGACGCCGAGAGCTTCGTGGACGCGCTGCTGAACTAGGTGCGCTGCTGAACTACGTGCACTGCTCAGGCAGGCCTATGGACGGTCTCCCGCGCGAAGAGCCAGCCGGCGGCAGCCACGATCAGCACACCACCGGTCACGCCGAAGGCCCAGCCATACCCTAACCGGTCCGCGAGCACACCGGCGAGGACGGGGCCGACGATGGCACCCGCGTCGGACATCATCTGGAAGACCGCCAGCACCCGGCCGCCGGAGCGCCCGTTGCCGATCACGTCGGCAATGGCGGCCTGCTGTGCCGGACCCAGCAGGCCGGAACCTATTCCGGCGACGGCGGAGGCCGCCAGGAACCAGGTCATGTCGTGGGTCAACCCGATTCCCGCCGTCGCCACGCCCGTCAGGACCAAACCGGCAATCATCAGGGGCTTGCGTCCCAGGCTGTCAGCAAGTTTCCCCGAGACTGTCAGTGCCGCGGCGTTGCCGCCGGCAAAGACGGCCAGCGCCCAGCCCGCCGCAGCCGGCCCCCCACCCAGCGCCGCCACGGCGAAGAGCGGCACCGTGGCCATGCGCACACCGAACGTAGCCCAGCCGTTGGCGAAGCTGGAAAAGAGTCCAGCACGGTAGGCACTGTCCTGCATCGCCTCGCCCAGCCCCATCGCCGGCCCGGTGCCGCCGTCCTTCCGTGATTTCCCCGGCACATGGCTGAGCTGGGTCTGGACCACCAGTGCCGCCAGGACCAGCGCGGCCGCGTACGCCAGGAACGGGATGCGCAGGCCGAAGCCGGCGAGCAATCCGCCGACGATGGGGCCGCAGACGTTGCCGATGAGGAAAGCGGAAGCGTAGGCGCCGGAAACCCTTCCGCGGCTTTCCGGCGGTGCCAGCCGAACCACCAGGGCCATGGATGCGACCGTGAACATCACCGAGCCCGCGCCGCCCAGTCCCCGGAAAATGAGCAGCTGCCAATAGTCCTGGGCGAACGCGCACGCCGCAGTTGAGACGGCCACGATCAACAGGCCGGCAACATAGACGGGACGTTCGCCCAGCTTCACGATCAACGCGCCGCCGGCAGGCGCGAACAGCAGCCGCATGAAGGCAAAAATGCTCACAATGACGGCGGCGGCAGTTGCTCCGACGTCGAAGGTGGTGGCGAATTGGGGCAACACAGGCGCCACCAGCCCGAAACCAAGCGCAATCAGGAAGGCTGCGACCAGCATCACCTTAATATCGCGCGGAAGGCGTGTGCCGGCAGCCTGTGCTGCGGGGCCGGGGTGGCCTGGTGGGCCGCCATTTCGGCCGGGCAAGGCCTTACCGGGGCGGAAACGATCGTTCATGGTGCCGTTGTCCTTGCGGAGTGCTGTGGAGGGCGTTTGGGACTGGTGAAACATAACCGTAACAAGTGAGATATGCACCATTTACTTCCGGGAGGTTCTTGTAACAACCCGGACATCTAATTCCTCCGCCGGCGAAACACAGCCCGGCAAAAATCTTCTTAGAACGCAAATAGGCGTTGGGCATGCGGAGAACTCCGCGGGATCAACAAAGCATCTAGGCAAGGGAGGACGTGCACCATGGAACTTACCGCAGGTCACGTATGGCTTATGGTTGCGGCGGCACTTGTGCTGTTCATGACACCAGGGCTGGCATTTTTCTACGGCGGCATGACGCGTGCGAAAGCCGCGCTGAACATGATGATGATGAGCTTCATCTCCATCGGCATGGTCGGTGTGGTGTGGGTACTCTGGGGCGCATCCATGAGCTCCGGCGAAGGCTTCATACAGATCGTCGGCAACCCGTTCGCAACGTTCGGACTCGAGGGAATCACCACCCCGGACGGACTCATCAAGGTCGGCTACGCAGCAACCTTCGCCATCATCACAGTGGCACTGATCAGCGGCGCCATCGCGGACCGTGCAAAGTTCGGCGCTTGGACCGTGTTCGTCCCGGTCTGGGTCACGCTGGTTTACTGCCCGATCGCCTACATGGTCTGGGGCGGAGGCCTCTTCGGGCCTGAAGGCGCAGTCGGCAAGGCTCTCGGTCCTGCCATTGACTTCGCCGGTGGCACCGTGGTGCACATCAATGCCGGTGTGGCCGCACTCATTCTCGTTTTGATCATCGGCAACCGCAGGGGCTTCGGCAAGGACCCGAACCACCGCCCGCACAACATCCCGTTCGTAATGCTCGGTGCAGCGATCCTGTGGTTTGGCTGGTTCGGCTTCAACGGCGGCGCAGCAACCACGGCGGAACAGGGCGGCCTGATCTGGGTCAACACCCTCGCCGCACCGGCAGCTGCCATGCTCGGCTGGCTCATCACCGAACGCATCCGCGACGGCCACCCCACGTCACTGGGCGCAGCTTCCGGCGTGGTGGCCGGCCTGGTCGCCATCACCCCGGCTTGTGCAAACGTCAGCCCGATCGGCGCGCTGGGCCTCGGCGTCGTCGCCGGTGTGGCCTCCGCCCTGGCAGTCGGCCTGAAGTTCCGCTGGGGCTTCGATGACTCACTGGACGTTGTCGGCGTCCACCTCGTCTCGGGCGTTATCGGTACCGTGGCACTCGGCTTCATCGCCCTCCCGGTTGAAGGTGTCGGTGGCGGCCTGTTCTACGGCGGCGGACTGACCCAGCTGTGGGCCCAGCTCGCAGCGGCGGGCATTGCCATCGCCTACTCGGCCGTCCTGACGACCGTGATCGCACTGGCCATCCACAAGACCATGGGCTTCCGCGTCTCCCAGGAGCAGGAAGTTGTGGGCGTGGACCTCAGCCTGCACGCAGAAACTGCCTACGAATTCGGCGTCGGCGGCCACGGCGGGAGCTTCCAGCCGCTGCATGAACTGATCACCGGCAAGCAGGGCGAGGAGTCCGCTCCGGTAGCCGAAGACGGCAAGAAGACTGACGCAGCAACAGGTAAGGAAAGTGTGGGGGCATGAAACTGATCACAGCAATCGTCCGGCCGGAAAAGCTCGACTCCATCCGGGAGGGGCTCGAATCCTATGGCGTGCAGGGCCTCACGGTCAGCGCCGCCAGCGGGTACGGCAGGCAGCGCGGGTACACCGAGGTGTACCGCGGGGCTGAGTACAACGTGGACCTGCTTCCCAAGATCCGCGTTGAGGTCCTGGCCACGGACGAACAGGCGGACGACATCCTGGATGTCATCATCGCCAGCTCCAACACAGGCCGTGCCGGTGACGGCAAGGTCTGGACGGTGGACGTCTTTGAAGCTGTAAGGGTACGAACGGGTGAACGCGGCTCAGCCGCCATCTAGCCGACGGCCAGCCCAATGAGCTTTGCCTCAAGCGGGCCCGGCACCTGACAAGGTGCCGGGCCCGCTTTTGCGTTGTGAACCGCTGCGTTGCGAAGAACTGCGTTGGGAACCGCTGTGTTGGGAACAGTTACCTTGGTAACGGCGGCGCTGGGAGCACCTAGGCCGGCCAGCCCTCGGGACCGGACGTTCCGGCCGCGTATTCCTCCATGGGAACGCTGCCGCGTTCCCATGCCTTGATCACCGGCTCAATGATCCGCCAGCAGTCCTCGGCGGTGTCCGCCCGCACTGAGAGCAGCGGATCGCCGGTGAGGACGCCCTCGAGCACTTCGCCGTACGGCAGCAGGTCGGAAGCGCTGAGTTCGGCGTTGAGCGTTACGCGGTCGAGGCTCAGGACGTTGCCGGGGCCGTTCACGTCGACGTCGAACTGCAGGGTGTCGGGTCCGAACCCGATCCGGAGCTGGTTAGGCGAGTCGACGCCGGTGAATCCTGCGGGCAGGTGCGGCACTGGCTTGAAGGTGACAACTGCCTCCTTGCGTTTTGCTCCGAGCGCCTTGCCGGAACGGAGGATGAAGGGGACACCCTGCCACCGCCAGTTGTCGATGCCCACCTGCACCTCCGCGAGTGTTTCGGTGTTCCTGGCCGCGTCCACGCCTGCTTCCTTGACATAGTCGGGGACCTGCCTGCCGTCGATGGACCCGGCGGTGTATCGGGCCCGCCGCGTGTTCGCGCGGTAGGGGGCCTTGATGCTGCTGGCGCGCAGGAGGGTGGCCACAGCGTCGCGGAGATCGCGCTCATCGACGGTTGCCGGCGGCTCGATGGCCATCAGGGCCATGATCTGCAGCAGGTGGCTCTGGATCATGTCACGGAGCGCGCCGGCGGCGTCGTAGTAGCGTGCGCGGCCTTCCAGCGCCAGGTCCTCATCAAAGATGATCTCCACCTTCTCGATGTAATCGCGGTTCCAGACCGGCTCCAGGAAGGTGTTGGCGAAGCGCAGGCCGAGGATGTTGAGCACCGTCGCCTTGCCCAGGAAGTGGTCCACCCGGTGGATGTGGTCCTCCGGGACCAGCGCCGCCAGGGTCACGTTGAGGTGGCGGGCGGAATCCTCACTGGAGCCGAACGGCTTTTCCATCACCAGGCGCGTGCCGGCGGGCACGTCCTCCGGGGCCAGCACTTCGCAGGCTTTTTGGCTGACGTGGGGCGGAAGGGCGAAGTACACGGCCACCGGGGCTTCGAGGCCGGACAGCAGGGAGGCAAGTCCGCCGGGGGCAGTCACGTCAAGCTGGTGATACGACGTTGACCCCGCAATCCGCTTGAGTTCGCGCTTGCCGGCGGCGTCCGCCTGGGAGTTCGAGTCGGCAAAGGACGTCTCCACACGTTCAAGCCATTGCTCCCGGGTCCAGGGATCCGACCCTGCCCCCACGAGCGTCAGCCCGTCGGCGCGGCCCCGGGCGGCCAGCCGTGCGAGCCCCGGCAGGAGCAGCCGGCCGGTAAGATCCCCTGACGCACCAAGGATGAGCAGGGTTTTTACAGTTGTTTGGGTGGCCATCCTGCCAGCATGCCATCTTGAAGGGCTGTCTTGGTACCCTAGATAGTCGAGTCCCGTTGTCGAGGCAGTTGGTCCAGGCCAACAACAGTCACGACTCTGGCGAGCCGCACCGGCCGCCAGCTGTAGATCCACTGAAAGAAGTGCACGGCGCGTGTTCAATTCACTCTCTGACCGGTTGACAGCAACCTTCAAGAATCTCCGCGGCAAGGGCCGCCTCACCGAGGCGGACGTTGACGCCACGGTCCGCGAGATCCGGCGGGCCCTCCTGGACGCCGACGTTGCTGTGCCAGTGGTCCGCGAGTTCACGGGCCGGGTGCGCGAGCGTGCCCTGGGCGCCGAGGTCTCCGGTGCGTTGAACCCCAGCCAGCAGATCGTCAAGATCGTCAACGAGGAACTCGTAGAGATCCTGGGCGGCGAAACCCGGCGCATCCGGCTGGCCAAGACCGGCCCCACCATCATCATGCTCGCGGGCCTTCAGGGTGCCGGCAAAACCACCCTCGCCGGCAAACTCTCCAAGTGGCTGAAGTCCCAGGGCCACAGCCCCATGCTCGTGGCATGCGACCTCCAGCGGCCCAACGCCGTAACCCAGCTCCAGGTGGTCGGCCAGCGCGCCGGAGTTCCCGTCTTCGCCCCGCACCCGGGTGCCACGTCCACCGAACTGGACCATCCTGCGGGCGACCCCGTGGCGGTTGCCCGCGCCGGTGTCGAGGAAGCGCGGCAGAAGCTCCACGACGTCGTCATCGTTGACACCGCCGGACGACTTGGCGTGGACGCCGACATGATGGAGCAGGCGCGCCAGATCCGCCGCGCCATCGTGCCGAACGAAGTGCTCTTCGTCATCGACTCCATGATCGGCCAGGACGCCGTCAACACGGCGCTCGCTTTCGATGAAGGCGTCAACTTCACCGGCATCGTTCTCTCAAAGCTCGACGGCGACGCCCGCGGCGGTGCCGCCCTGTCCGTTGCGTCGGTCACCGGCAAGCCGGTCATGTTCGCCTCCACCGGCGAAGGCGTTGACGACTTTGAGCTGTTCCACCCGGACCGCATGGCGTCCCGCATCCTCGACATGGGCGATGTCCTCACCCTGATCGAGCAGGCGGAAAAGTCCTGGGACAAGGACGAAGCGGCGCGGATGGCGAAGAAGTTCGCCGACCAGGAAGACTTCACCCTCGACGACTTCCTCGCCCAGATGCAGCAGATCCGCAACATGGGCTCCATGAAGAAAATGCTCATGATGATGCCGGGCGCGCAGAACATCCGCCAGCAACTGGAGCAGTTCGACGAACGCGAAATCGACCGCGTGGAAGCGATCGTCCGTTCCATGACGCCGCACGAACGCGTGGCCCCGAAAATCATCAACGGATCACGCCGGGCCCGCATCGCCAAGGGGTCGGGCATGCATGTGTCGGACGTCAACGGCCTGCTGGAGCGGTTTGCCCAGGCGCAGAAGATGATGAAGAAGATGGCAGCCGGCGGCGGAATGCCCGGCATGCCGGGGATGCCGGGCATGGGCGGCGGCGCGGGAGGTGCCCGCAAGGGCGCCAAGAACGCGCCCAAGAAGAAGGCCAAGTCGGGAAACCCGGCCAAGGCAGCCCAGGAGCTCCGCGAGGCGGAGGCCCGGCGTGCCAACGCCGGAAAGGCACTGCCCACCGGTGCCGCCTTCGGCCAGCAGGGAGCGGATTTCGATCCGTCCCAGCTCAACCTGCCCAAGGGCTTCGACAAGTTCCTCGGCGGGAGCAAGTAAGTTACCGGCAGGGCAGTCTTCCGCGCGGGCAACGTGATTGTCGGCCGGTTCAATGTCGCCCGCCGAATTATCCGGCCATTGCCATAGGGTTGGGGCATGTTTAAGCAGCGCGTAGTGTTCGTCCACGGTTCGGGGGCCTTCGGGTCCGCCGCGTGGCCCAAGCAGCACGGCATGGCACTTGCCTATGACGCACTGTTCCTGCGCCGCTACGGCTTTGACCCGGTGGCGGAACCTCTTGAGTCGGACTTCCAGGCCGACGCCCGGATTGTGCTGGCCGCTTTGGCGGATGAAGGCCGCGGCGCTGCCGGCGGTCATGTGGTGGCCCATTCCCAGGGCGCCATCGCGGCGATGATGGCGGCTGTGGAGCGCCCGGACCTGGTGCACTCCCTCACCCTGGTGGAGCCCGCGTGCCTGTCGCTGACCGCCGAACTGCCCGCGACGGCAGCGCACCGGTCCCTGATGCAGCCCCTATTCGATGTGCGGCACCAGCTGGGCGACGACGACTTCCAGCGGGAGTTCGTCCGGCGCGCATTTTCCGTTCACAGCGACGGCCCGGCCACACCGGAAGCGCTCAACAGCGCCCGCAGGCTCCGGCTGCAGGCGCCCCCGTGGGAGGCGCCGCTGGAGATCGTCCCGGGAGTCCCTACGCTTGTGCTCACCGGCGGCTGGGAGCCGCTGTACGAGGAGATTGCCGGGTACCTGCGCGAAACCGGTGCCCTGCACCGCGTTGCAGCGGGCGGGCACCGGCCTCAGGACTCCGTGGAGGGAGACCGGTTCATCCGGTCATTTATTGCAGAGGTCAGCCGGCGTCAGCACTCACAGGCGTCTTAGCGGCGCCTTCACCCGCTGTGGCATTGCGCAGGTCCGGCTGTTCCTGGCGGGGAAGCTGCAGTTCCGGAAGGTAGACCTTGCCGCCGGCTGCCAGGAATTCGTTGCTCTTCTCCCGCATGCCTGCCGCCATCTCGGCCAGGGCGGTCTGGGCTTCGGCTGAACCGTATTCGTCCCGGATGTCCTGGCTGATGCGCATGGAGCAGAACTTGGGCCCGCACATGGAGCAGAAATGCGCAGTCTTTGCCGGTTCCGCCGGCAGCGTCTCGTCATGGAAGGCCTCAGCCGTGACAGGGTCCAGAGACAGGGCAAACTGGTCCCGCCAGCGGAATTCGAACCGGGCCTTGGACAGGGCGTCGTCACGTTCATGGGCCCCCGGGTGGCCCTTGGCGAGGTCGGCGGCGTGGGCGGCGATCTTGTAAGTGATCACACCGGTCTTCACGTCGTCCTTGTTCGGCAGCCCCAGGTGTTCCTTGGGTGTGACGTAACAGAGCATGGCCGTGCCGTAACGGGCGATTTCCGTGGCGCCGATGGCTGACGTGATGTGGTCGTAGCCGGGAGCTATGTCCGTGACCAGCGGCCCGAGCGTGTAAAAGGGTGCTCCCTTGCAGAGTTCCTGCTGGCGCTCCACGTTTTCCCTGACAAGGTGGAACGGCACATGTCCGGGGCCCTCCACCATCACCTGCACATCGAATTCCCAGGCGCGCTGCGTCAGCTCAGCCAACGTATCCAGCTCTGCGAACTGCGCGGCGTCGTTTGCGTCCGCCGTCGCGCCGGGCCGCAGCCCGTCGCCAAGCGAGAACGCAACGTCGTACTTGGCGAAGATCTCGCACAGTTCGTCGAAGTGCGTGTACAGGAAGTTTTCCTGATGGTGGGCCAGGCACCAGCCCGCCATGATGGATCCTCCGCGTGAGACGATGCCGGTGACGCGGTTGGCCGTCAGCGGTACGTAGCGCAGCAGGACTCCGGCGTGGATGGTCATGTAGTCCACACCCTGTTCGCACTGCTCGATGACGGTGTCGCGGAAAATTTCCCACGTCAGTTTGTTGGCCTCGCCGTTGACCTTCTCCAAGGCCTGGTAGATGGGCACGGTGCCGATCGGCACCGGCGAGTTGCGGATGATCCATTCCCGGGTGGTGTGGATGTCGTCTCCGGTGGACAGGTCCATCACCGTGTCTGCACCCCACTGGGTGGCCCACTGCAGCTTGTCGACCTCCTCGGCGATGGAACTGGTAACAGCCGAGTTGCCGATGTTGGCGTTGATCTTCACGAGGAAGGCCTTGCCGATGATCATCGGCTCGGACTCCGGGTGGTTGATGTTGTTGGGGATGATGGCTCGGCCCGCGGCAACTTCGCTGCGCACCAGCTCAACATCGCAGTTTTCCCGTAGCGCGACGAACTGCATTTCGGGAGTCACCACGCCCTGCCGGGCGTAGTGCATCTGGGTGACGGTGCGGCCCGCGACCGCACGGCGGGGCACCGGCTGCGCGCCCTTCCACTCCGCGGACGCAGCGCCCCGGCGCACGGCCGACTTGCCGTCGTCGAGGAGGTTCCGTTCCCTGCCGCTGTACGGCTCGGTGTCCGCCCTGGATTCAATCCACCGGGTCCTGAACGGTTCCAATCCCACCACCGGATCGCTGCCGGGCCCTGCTGTCCGGTAGACCCGGAAGGGCGGGTTGGCCGCGCCCCCCGGCGAATCCTCCAGGGCAATTTCGGTCACCGGCACCCGGATCCCGGTGGCCTCGTCGGCGATGAACGCCAGTGAATGGGACTTCAGGGACTGCGTTTCATGAGTGCCCGCCTGGCTGGCGGCGGACCCATTTTGGGCAGGGTTCAGCTGTGTTTCTGGTGTATTCACGGAATACTCACTTCCTTCGCCGGCATTACCCGGACAGGTTCGACGGTCGCAGGCCGCGTCAGCCCGATCTCAGCCCCTGCAGGGGCACCCGTGTGGTCGTAGACGAAGCTACCACAGGCCCGGGCAGCCTCCACGTCACACGAGGTTCACATCCACGACCCGGAACCGCGGTCTAGGCTGGAGGCATGCGTGGAATCATCGAATTCACCGGGACCGTGCTGACCGCCCCCGACCAGGAACGGGACGGCCTTTGGGCCCTGGACGGCAGGCTGACATTCACCCGGCCGGCCGCTCCGCCGGACGTGGTGCTGGACGGCTGGGTGCTTCCGGGCCTCGTGGACGCACATTGTCACATCGGCCTTGGACCCGACGGGGATGTGTCCGAGTCCATCGCCGAAGAGCAGGCCGTGACAGACCTTGAGGCCGGCACGCTGCTGGTCCGCGACGCCGGAGCGGTGCATGACACGCGGTGGATCCAGCAGCGTCCGGAGCTGCCGCGGATCATCCGGGCGGGACGCCACATTGCCAGGACCTGCCGCTACCTGCGCGGATTCGCCATTGAAGTCGAGCCGGACGGACTGGTCGAAGCCGTGCGGAAGCAGGCGCGCGCGGGTGACGGCTGGGTCAAGCTCGTGGGGGACTGGATCGACCGCGGCGCCGGCGACCTCGCGGCGTCGTTCCCGGCCGCCGTGGTGCGGGATGCCGTCCGCGCCGCCCACGATGAAGGTGCCCGGGTGACCGCGCACTGTTTCGCCGAAGACACGCTGGATGACATGCTCGACGCCGGCATCGACTGCATCGAACACGGCACCGGACTCCTCCCGCGGCACATACCGCGCTTCGTGGAACAGCGCGTCCCTATTGTTCCCACGCTGATCAACATTGCAACGTTCCCGGACATCGCGGCCCGGGCGGAAGCGAAGTTTCCGGTGTATGCCGCACACATGCGCGCCTTGTGGCAGCGGCGGAACGAGCGGATTGTGGAAGCCTTCGAAGCGGGTGTGCCGATCTACGCCGGGACGGATGCGGGCAGCGTCATCGGCCATGGCCGGATCGTGGACGAGATCCAGGCGCTCCACACCGCCGGCCTGCCGGCGGCGGCGGCGCTGGACGCGGCGTCGTGGGGCGCCCGGAAGTGGCTCGGAGCGGAGGGTATCGCCGAGGGTGCCAGCGCCGACGTCGTACTGTGCGAACAGGACCCCAGGATCAGTCCGGAAACGCTGCGGAACCTGGCGCACATCATTCTTCGGGGACGTCGGCTCCGCCAGGAATAAATTGAAGGTTCAAGTAATTTATTCTATGTAAGCGTCACCGGAGGACCGGCGGCAGAGTTTCGGGAGTTTGGAGTTGCCATGACCACAGAATCCAGCAGCAAGGACCTGCTGCCGGCGGATCTCGCCATGGGCACGGTGATGCTCAAGGTCGGGGACATGAAGCTGATGACGGACTATTACCAGCGCGCGCTCGGGCTGGAAGTCGTGGCTGAGCAGGACGGCGGCGTGTACCTTGGCCGGCGCGGAACGCCCCTGGTCCATCTGGCACCCGCCCCCGGGCTCAACCTTCCGGCCCGGGGTGAAGCCGGACTGTTCCACACCGCCCTGCTCTTCGAAGACAGGCCGTCGCTCGCTGCCACGGTGGCTTCGGCGGCCCGGTATGAGCCGCGGCTGTTCACCGGCAGCGCCGACCACCTCGTCAGTGAGGCCTTCTACTTCAGCGACCCCGAGGGCAACGGCATCGAGCTGTACTGGGACCGTCCCCGCAGTGACTGGTCCTGGGAGGGGACCAGCGTGGTCATGGACAGCCTTGCCCTCCCGCCGCAGCGGTTCCTGCAGGAATTCCTCACTGAGGAAGCGGTAAGCGGCCAGCGTGAGTCCCATGCCGGCGTCGGCCACGTCCATCTTCAGGTGGGCGATGTCCGGTCGGCCCATGACTTCTACGTGGGCACTCTTGGTTTCGAGAAAACCGCCGGATGGCACGGGCAGGCACTGTTCGTCTCCGCCGGCGGCTACCACCACCACATGGCAATGAATGTCTGGAACAGCCGCGGAGCGGGGCCCCGGAAGGACACCTTGGGCTTGGGCGAAGTCCTGATCGAAGTGCCGGGAACGGACGACGTCGGCGCACTCGCCGACCGTTTGCGGGTTGCCGGTGTGGCGTCGCACCACACCGGAGTGGAGCTGCGGTTCGAGGATCCGTGGCGCAACCGGATCCGCGTCGCCGTCCGCTGAGGCGTCGCTGACCTGCGCGTCCTTCTGCGTTAGGCTGATTCCGGACGTCCGGGGCAGCTGTAAAGGTGCCCGGCGGGACCATCGCAGCGCCGACGGAGTGAGGATGATTTCCATGGGTTTTACTGAAATCTTTGTTTCCACCCACGATGAGGCGCTCAAGCGCGCGGGGGCACTTGAGGGCGGCGGGCCCGCGGCTCCTGACTCGCTGCGGATTCCGGACATCAGCGATTTCGAGATTGAGCAGCTCGGCGACCTGGCCGGAGCGGCCGTGCACGCGGCCGGCGCGGACTATGAACTCGCCATGGTGGACGTGGCCAGTGATTCCCTCTTGGGCGTACCGCCGGCCATGGTCCGGGCGCTCGCGGAACTCCTCAGCTACGAGATCGAGGGCGAGGGCAACGTTCTGGAGGATGTTGCCGCCAGGTGGGCGGCCGAGGAGGACATGCCCTTCGGCTCCGAGGAGGCCCTTGGCTATGTCCAGCGGCTCGCGCAGATGGCCGGCAGCGTGGACGCCAACGCCCGGACCGGCCTGTACGTTTGGTCGGCCTGACCGGGCCGCCGGGTGTCAAGTCGAAATCCCGGCGCTGATCTGGCACAATGAACAGGTACTTGATCTGCGTGGCCCCTCTCTCCGCGTCCGGATCTTGTCCTTTTAGAACCCCCTAGTACGGCCCGCCCCACGGGTGCAGAACGCCGGGCTCGACCCCGTTTCAGAAACAGGAGTGACCACAAAAGTGGCCGTAAAGATTCGCCTTAAGCGCTTCGGCAAGATGCGCGCACCGTACTACCGCATCGTTGTCATGGACGCACGCTCCAAGCGTGACGGCCGTGCGATCGAAGAGATCGGCAAGTACCACCCCACCGAAGAGCCCTCGTACATCGAGGTTGACACGGACCGTGCCCAGTACTGGCTCGGAGTCGGCGCACAGCCGTCCGAGCAGGTTGCCGCGATCCTCAAGATCACCGGTGACTGGCAGAAGTTCAAGGGTCTCCCCGGCCAGGAGGGCACCTTGAAGACCAAGGCTCCCAAGGCTGCCTTCGTTACCCCGGAAAAGGGTTCCGTGATCATCCCGGAAGCCATCACCAAGAAGGCCAAGAAGGACGAAGCAGCCGAAGCTTCCACCGAAGCTGAAGCAGAGACCACCGAGGCTGAGTAAATTGCTGGCAGAAGCGCTCGAACACCTTGTCCGCGGGATCGTTGACAGTCCTGAGGACGTCAAGGTCAGCGCCAAGAACAACCGCCGCGGGGACACCCTCGAGGTGCGAGTTCACCAGGATGACCTCGGACGGGTGATCGGTCGTCAGGGCCGCACGGCACGCGCACTGCGCACTGTCGTTGCGGCGCTGGCCGGCGGCGAACAGGTTAGGGTCGACGTCGTCGACACCGACCGCCGCCGGTAAACGCCCCGCACTATTTGTCTCAAGTCCGGCCCCTTCACCAGATTATGGTGGAGGGGCCGGACTGTTTTCAGGAAGAACCCGGCGCGGCGGCGGGCGCGCGGTGGAGCGAGTCCCCGCAACCGGCCGCAGTAAAACCAGTACAGAACGAATCCCGGAACAGAGGAACAGATGCAGCTTCAGGTGGCACGAATCGGCAAACCGCACGGCATCCGCGGCGAAGTGACCGTCCAGGTCCTGACCGATGCGCCGGAGGACCGCTTCGTTCCGGGCACGGAATTCGTGGTTGAGCCCGCCTCGGTCGGAACGCTGACCGTGGACAGTGCACGCTGGAACAAGGACATCCTGCTGCTGGGATTCGAGGGCGTCGAGACGCGCAACCAGGCTGAGGCCCTGCGCGGCGCCCGGCTGTTCATCGAGACGGAAGAGCTCGACGAGGACGACGACGAAGGCTGGTACGAGCACGAGCTCGTCGGCCTCGAGGTCCGCGTGGGCGACACCGTCGTCGGCAAGGTCTCCGGGCTCCGTACCATGCCGGTCCAGGACCTGATTGTGGTGGAGGCGGCGGGCGGCAAGGAGATCCTGATTCCCTTCGTCGAGGAGATCGTGCCCGAGGTCAACGTGGGGGAGAAGTACATCCTGGTCACCCCGCCGCCCGGGCTGTTCGAGATCAACGTTGAGGATTCCGGGGACGATGAGTCCGGCGCAACAGGGCAGGGCAAGTCTGAGGCCGGGGACAACGCCTAAATGAGGATCGACGTCGTCAGCATCTTCCCGGAGTACCTCGCGCCCCTGGAACTTTCCCTTATCGGGAAGGCCCGCCAGGACGGCCTGTTGGACCTGAACGTCCACGACCTCCGGGACTTCACCACGGACAAGCACAGGTCGGTGGACGACACCCCCTACGGCGGCGGCGCCGGCATGGTGATGAAAGCGGAACCATGGGCGCAGGCGCTCAGCTCGGTGGCCGCAGCCAGGGACGATGCCACCGACCGGAAGCCGGTGCTGATTGTCCCGTCACCGGCGGGCGAACGGTTCACCCAGGCACTGGCGCACGAACTGGCCGAGGAGGACCAGCTGATCTTCGCCTGCGGCCGGTACGAGGGCATCGACGAGCGGGTCATAGAGTGGGCGGAAGAGCACTTCACGGTCCGGCCCATGAGCCTGGGTGACTACGTCCTCAACGGAGGCGAAGTAGCCGTGCTGGCTATGACCGAAGCCATCGTCCGGCTTCTTCCCGGCGTTGTCGGCAACCCGGAATCGCTCGTTGAAGAGTCGCACTCGGACGGCCTGCTGGAGTACCCCGTGTACACCAAGCCCTCCACCTGGCGGGACCGCGACGTTCCGCCCGTCCTGTTGAGCGGCAACCACGGCAAGATTGCCCAGTGGCGCCGCCACGAGCAGTACCGCCGTACGGCGCAACGCCGCCCCGATCTGCTGGCCGAGTTCGACGCCGGCAAGCTTCCCCGCGCGGACCGCACCGCGCTCGGGGATCTGGGGTACGACGTCGTCGACGGTCGCCTCAGGCGCCGCCCGTCCGAGGGCGGGAACGGCACTCCGGCGGAAGACTGACAGAGGTTCCGCCGGCGCCTCGTCCCAGGCAGGACCGGATTAGCCGGAATCCTCCGGATGTGGCAAAATTAGTCCTTGTGCCTGCTGGGTGCGCACCTGCCACAGGGGGAGCGTCACCAACAGCCCGGCACCCCGGCGCCTTCAAGCAGTGAAGGGGCCGGATCAGAAAACTTTCGGCGGTGATTCCGGGCAAGTCCCGGCTTGGCCGTCGTGACCCAAAGTGGATGACCTGTGGCGTTCACCAGGAGTGGATCAATGCATATCCTCGATACCGTAGATGCAGCCTCGCTGCGCACCGATGTTCCCCAGTTCCGTGCGGGTGACACCCTCAAGGTTCACGTGAACATCATCGAAGGCAAGAACTCCCGTGTCCAGGTATTCCAGGGCTTTGTCCTGGGCCGTCAGGGTGACGGCATCCGCGAAACCTTCACGGTCCGCAAGGTCTCCTTCGGTGTCGGCGTAGAGCGTACCTTCCCGGTACACTCCCCGATCATCGACAAGATCGAGGTCGTCACCAAGGGTGACGTCCGCCGCGCCAAGCTTTACTACATGCGTGCACTGCGCGGTAAGGCTGCGAAGATCAAGGAAAAGCGCGACTTCAGCACCGCCAAGTAAGTCCTCCGGACTTCCACGGCAGGTTCAGAACCCGGATCCGGCCCGCGCCGGAGCTCTTCCGCAACAGCGCCACAGGATACGGATCATGGACCAGTCAGAACGCCAGCCCAGGAAACTGGGCTGGCGTTTTGCGTTGCTGGCCATCGCGCTGGCATTGCTCATCAGCGGGCTTGTCCGCGGCCTCTGGCTGGATGTCTATTACATCCCGTCCGCCTCCATGGAGCCGCTCTTCGGTGCGGGTGACAGGATTCTCGTTTCCCGCACCGACTTCCAGTCCGAACCTGTCCGGCGCGGTGACGTTGTGGTCTTCGACGGCCGCGGGACGTTCGCCCCGCTCAACAGCGGCAACGGACCGCTGCAGGACGGCGTGGCGGCGGCCGGCCACTGGCTTGGCATCACCGGCAGTGATACAACCTACATAAAGCGGGTTATCGGGTTGCCCGGCGATCATGTGATCTGCTGCGATGACCGGCAGCGGCTCACAGTGAACGGTCAGGCGCTTGAGGAACCATACCTCTATGGCGGAGACGCTCCGAGCAAGCAGAAGTTCAGTGTGATCGTTCCGGCCGGACGGTTATGGTTGCTTGGAGACCACCGGTCCATGTCCGCCGACTCCCGAAGCCTGCTGGGCGCACCGGGTGGCGGTATGGTGCCCCTGGACCGGATCATCGGCAGGCCGGTCCAGATCATCTGGCCACTCGACAGATTTGCGGCCGTACCCCGGCCCGCAGAAACCAGCACGACGACGAAGGACGGACAGTAGATGCCCGAGATTGACCCCCGGACTCCTGATCCGTTCAAGCGCGATCGCGCCGGCCGCGACCTCGCGGGGACTGCCACGGACAGGGACACCTCCTTTCCGGAGGCGGCTCCGGCGACGAGCCTGCCGGCAGAGTCCGATGCGCCCGCTCACCCGACCGACAGCCGGGCCGCCGGTTCGAGAGGCGCACATTCGAAATCGGGCCCGTCGAAGCCGGCGAAGGAAGGCAGGGCCCATGGCCCGGTGTACCTCTGGATCAAAGAGGTGCTCACGGTGGTGGCCATCGCCGTGGTGCTGTCATTCCTGATCAAGACGTTCCTGTTCCGGGCGTTCTACATCCCGTCGGAATCGATGGTCAGCACGCTTGACGTGAACGACCGGATCTTCGTCAACCTCCTTGTTCCGGAGCCGTTTGCCCTCGAACGCGGCGACGTGGTGGTCTTCAAAGACACCAAGGGGTGGCTGGTGCCCACGCCGGAAAAGGCGGACGGACCCTTCACCTGGGTCCAGGACGGCCTGACCTTCGTGGGGCTCCTGCCCGATAATTCGGAGCAGCACCTGGTCAAGCGCGTCATCGGCCTGCCGGGCGACCATGTGGTGTGCTGCGATGCGGGCGGCAAACTCACCATCAACGGCCAGGCCGTGGACGAAACGTACATCAACCCGGCGGAGGTCCCGGACATCCGCAACTTCGACGTCGTTGTCCCTGACGGCAAGATCTGGGTCATGGGCGATAACCGGAACCACTCAGCCGATTCCCGCGCCCACCAGGAAAGCAACGGCGGCTTCATCGACATGCCTGACATTGAGGGCAAGGCGGCCGTCATTGCCTGGCCGCTCAACCGGCTGACAGGGCTGGGCAACTATCCCGATGTGTTCCGGAACGTTCCCGCGCCGGCTGGAAAATAGATGTCCATTGCACCAACCCTCGACTACGAGCACCGCTTCCTGAGCTCCGGTGCCCGGCTGCTGGCCGGGATCGATGAAGTAGGACGCGGCGCCATTGCAGGACCAGTGACCGTCGGAATTGCCGTCGTGGACCTGAGCCGGCCAGTGCTGCTCGACGACGTCCGGGACAGCAAACTCCTGAAGGAAGCCGACCGGGAACGGCTGGAGCCCCTGGTGCGGAGCTGGAGCGTCGCGTCGGCGGTCGGCCACGCCTCCGCGGCCGAGATCGACGCGATGGGCATCATCGCGGCCCTGCGGACAGCCGGGACGCGGGCCTGGCTCCAGATCCTGGCAGCCGGCATCACGCCCGACGTGGTGCTGCTCGACGGTAGCCACAACTGGCTCTCACCGGAAACGCAGGCATCCCTCTTCGACGACGCACCGGCCGGGCCCAGCTGCGACGCGCCGGTCCACACCCTGGTCAAGGCGGACATGCAGTGCCTGAGCGTGGCGGCAGCCAGCATCCTGGCCAAGGTGGAGCGGGACCAGCTGATGCGTTCGCTGCACGATGAGTACCCGTCCTTCGGCTGGAACGAAAACAAGGGCTACGGAACGGCGTCCCACAAGGAGGCCCTCAAAGCTGCCGGGCCAACCCCCTATCACCGGGTCAGCTGGCAGATTCTCTGACCCCGGATCTCCGACCCTGGCCGCGGGGCCGCGCGGAATGGTGCAAGATGGAACCATGAGTGCCGAGGATCTTGAGAACTATGAAACCGACATGGAGCTGCAGCTCTACCGCGAATACCGTGACGTCGTCGGGCTGTTCAGCTACGTAGTCGAGACCGAACGGCGTTTCTATCTCGCCAACCACGTGGACCTGCAGGCGCGCAGCGCCGATGGCGAAGTCTATTTCGACCTCACCCTCCAGGACGCCTGGGTATGGGACGTCTACCGCTCGGCCCGGTTCGTCAAGAGCGTGCGGGTGATTACGTTCAAGGACGTCAACGTCGAAGAACTGCCCCGAAACGAGGAACTTGCCCTTCCCAAGGACGTGGACCTGGGCAACTGACCGCAGCGGCGGACACGCGCGCTGCCGGGCCGGGCGCCCGGCACCGTAGCCGACCCCCTTATCTGCAGGTTGCGCTACCTGTTTTTTGCCCGGGGTCTGGCCTCCCGGCGGTCCTTGGCGCGAGACTACTCTTAGGGATTGATTCGTAGTTTCTGTCCGACGGCCTGCCGCAGTGCGGAGGGGTTCCGCGTCGTGCAGACAAATACTGGCGGTGCTTCAGTACGAGCACCGCGGGCTCTTACTGGCACCGCCTACCTGGCTGAAATCAGAGAAGATCTCACCATGAAAATACTCTGTTGGTTCCTTGGGCACATCTGGAGCAGCCATGCCGGATTCTATGATGAGCGGCCACACCAGTCGGCCCATTGCATGAGATGCGGAACCCGCGCCTAGCGGCTGACTCCACGCGTCAACATCTCCTCCACAGGACCCTTTTGACCGGGTTTCCCACATAGCTCCCTCCGCCGGTATGCCGGCCTTCGGCCCTCCAGCAGGCTGGTGGCGGAGGTAACAATGAGAGCCAAAGACTTGCTTGGCCGGCGCGGGGAAGAATTAGCTGCCGGATATCTGGAATCACAGGGCATGCGGATCGTGGACCGCAACTGGCGTTGCCCTGAAGGTGAAATCGACATCGTCGCCCTGGACGGCGACTCGCTCGTCATCGCCGAAGTGAAGACGCGCAAATCCCTTGCCTACGGGCATCCCTTCGAAGCCGTCGGCGTTGCCAAACTGGCCCGGTTGCACCGGCTCGCGTCGGCATGGTGCCGCGACCACGAACTCCGCATGCCGTTCCGCCGCGTTGACGTCGTTGCGGTCCTGGATGACGGGGCGGGCCAGCCGCGTGTCGAGCACCTCAAGGGGGTGGGGTAGGTGGCCCTGGGCAGGACGTACTCTGTGGCGCTTGTGGGACTCAACGGGTACATCGTCGAAGTCGAAGCCGACATCGGCCAGACCCTCCCGGCCTTCGTCATTCTCGGCCTTCCGGACGCCTCACTCAACGAAGCCAAGGAACGCATCCGGTCCGCCGCGCAAAACTCGGGAATCCCGTTGAGCCGCCGAAAGATCACCGCGAACCTTATCCCGGCGTCGCTGCCGAAACGGGGCTCCGGCTTTGACCTGGCCATCACCATGGCTGTCCTTCGCGCCGCGAATGACATCAGATCAACTGAGCGGACTGTGTTCATCGCCGAACTGGGCCTCGACGGCAGGCTCAGGCCGGTCCGGGGGATCCTCCCCGCTGTGATGGCCGCCGTGCAGGCCGGGTTTCCGGACATTGTGGTGGCGAACGCAAATGCGGCTGAGGCAGAGCTCGTGCCGGGAGCCAGGGTCCGCGGGTACAGGACCCTGGCCCGGCTCGCCTGTGACTTCGGGGCGGATCCGCAGGAACTGGCCCTGGACTTCGAACCCGACGACGAAGATGCCTCAGGCGACGCTGCCTCCGGGGCCGGGGTGGTGCCGGATATGTGCGATGTCTCCGGGCAGGGTGATGCGAGGAGGGCGCTCGAAGTTGCTGCCGCCGGTGCGCACCATCTCCTCCTTTCCGGTCCGCCGGGGGCCGGGAAGACAATGCTGGCTGAACGGCTTCCGGGCCTGCTGCCGGATTTGGCTGACACCGAGGCCATGGAGGTGACCGCAATCCACTCCCTGTGTGCGTTGCCGACTGCCGCCGTGCAGCTCGTGCGGCGGCCGCCATTTGAGAATCCCCATCACAGCGCCACCGCAGCCGCCATCATCGGGGGCGGCTCGGGGTTGCCGCGGCCGGGAGCGGCGTCCAGGGCCCACCGTGGCGTGCTGTTCCTTGACGAGGCCCCGGAATACGAGCGGCGGGTCCTTGACGCGCTCAGGCAACCCTTGGAGAGCGGCGAACTGGTCATCCACCGGTCCGCCGGTACCGCCGCCTATCCGGCAAGGTTCCAGCTCGTGCTTGCCGCCAACCCTTGCCCTTGCGGTAAGGCATCGGGCAAAGGACTCGACTGCACCTGCACGCCGATGATGCGTCGCCGCTACCTGGCACGGATGTCCGGGCCGCTGCTGGACCGGGTGGACATCCAGCTGCAGGTGGAACGGGTATCGCTTGCGGACTTCGGCCGGACGGGCGCGGAGGAAGACACTCCCGCCATCGCCGCCAGGGTCCGTGCCGCCAGGGAGCGTCAGCTGCTGAGGCTTCATCCCCTGGGGCTGGAAACCAACTCACAAGTGCCCGGCCGCGTCCTCCGCGGGGCACTGCGCCTCTCATCACCCACCACGCGAATCCTGGACCACTCGCTCGAACGCGGCGTACTCACGGCCCGCGGATACGATCGCGTCCTGCGCCTCGCATGGACACTGGCGGACCTCGCCGGGCGTGACACCCCGGACCACGACGATATCGGGCAAGCGCTGGGTCTCCGGCAAGCTGCCTCGGCTGCGGCCTGAAAGGAATACGATGACTGACACTGAACGCCTGGCGCGGGCCGCCCTGTCGCGTCTGATGGAGCCCCAGGACGCCGTGGGCCTGGCGCTCGTGAGGACCGCAGGCGCGGTGGATGCGCTTCGAATCGCCACCGGACAACTGGCATCCGGTCCGGAGCTTGAACAGGCTCTGACCGCGCTGCTGGCAGAGAACGGCACCAGCAGCTGGCCGGGAATGAACGCCTCACTCAAACGCTGGGCTCCCCGGATACCGGACCTTGCTCCGGAGCGGGACCTCGCCACCATGCACCGGCTGGGCGGGCGCATGATCATGCCCTCCGATGCCCTGTGGCCCCGGCAGTTGACGGACCTGGACCTTCAAGAACCCATCTGCCTCTGGTGGCGTGGCGTGGAACAGCCCCTGCCCGCAGCGTCAAGGTCCATTGCGCTGGTCGGGTCCCGCGACAGCACCAGCTACGGTGCAGCCGTCACCGGCGACCTCGCGTATTCGTTGGCCCAACGGGGCTTCACCGTCGTCTCCGGCGGGGCCTACGGGATTGATGCCCACGCCCACAGGGCTGCGCTGGCCGGTGCCGGCGACACCATGCCCACCATCGCCGTCATGGCCGGGGGAGTGGACCGCTTCTATCCATCCGGCAACGAGGACCTGCTCAGGGCCGTCGCAAACCAGGGGGCTGTCCTGGCTGAAGTCCCGCCCGGATCCGCTCCCACCCGGTACCGGTTCCTGCAGCGGAACCGCCTCATCGCCGCGCTGTCCTCCGTCACAGTGGTGGTGGAGGCCCGCTGGCGCTCGGGCGCACTGAACACAGCCCACCATGCCGAAACGCTGGGCCGTGCCGTCGGCGCCGTCCCCGGGTCCGTGCACAGTGCCAATTCCGCCGGCTGCCACCGGCTGATTCGCGAGGGGGGAGCCGTGTGCGTCACAGATGCCGGGGAGATTGCCGAACTTGCCTCGCCCAGCGGTGAATCGATGGCCGAACCGGGCCCGGGACAGCCCGCCGACCATGACGGGCTTACGCTGGAGGACCTCATCCTGCTCGACGCGCTGCCGCTGCGGTCCACAAGTTCGGTCGAAAAGCTGACCTCAGTTGCCGGGCTGAGTGCTGATTCCGTCAGGGCGGGGCTGGGCAGGCTGGGGCTGCTGGGGCTCGCTGAATCCGAACGCGGCGGCTGGAAGCGTTCCCGCAAGGCGTGTTGAGCCCTGCGGTCCGTTGTGTGGCTGCCAAACAGTGGGAAAGTGGGAGCGTGGACACCCCCGAACTTCCCGCAGCCCTCGCTGGCGCGGCCCACGGCTTCGGCCGCTACCTTGAACATGAACGCGCCAGGTCGCCCCACACAGTTCGTGCCTACCTGTCCGACGTCCACAGCCTGTTGTCGGCCGCCGCTGCCGACGGGGCCACCGACCTCGACGGGATCGAACTGGCCACCCTGCGGCGCTGGCTCGGCACGCAGAGCGAAGCTGGCATGTCCCGTTCCACACTGGCGCGGCGGGCAGCCACCGCACGGTCCTTCACCGCCTGGGCAGTCCGTGAAGAGCTCCTCGATGCCGACCCTGCGCTTCGCCTGAAGGCGCCGAAGCGGGACAAATCCCTGCCCGGCGTTCTGCACCAGCAACAGGTTGTCCGTGTCCTGGACGGGCTGCAGGCTGCTGCAGAAGACGGCGGTGCCCTCGCCCTTCGAGACCGCGCCATGGTGGAGTTGCTGTACGCCACCGGTGTCCGGGTGGGGGAGCTGGCAGGGCTGGACGTTGACGATCTCGACCCCGACCGGCGGACACTGAAGGTGCTCGGCAAGGGCAACAAGGAACGGACGGTGCCCTACGGGCTCCCGGCCGCTGTCGCTGTCGACGACTGGCTGCGACGCGGACGGCCACTGCTGGCCGCCGAGGGGAGCGGTCCGGCACTCTTCCTGGGGGTCCGGGGCCGCAGGGTGGACCAACGGCAGGTTCGCGCGGTGGTGAAGGACCTGCTCGATGCGCTGGGCGACACCGCTGCCACCGGTCCGCACGCACTCCGGCACTCCGCGGCCACCCATTTGCTCGACGGCGGAGCCGATCTTAGGGCCGTGCAGGAAATCCTCGGCCACAGCAGCCTGGCCACCACGCAGATCTACACCCACGTCTCGGTGGACCGGCTCCGGCGAAGCTACCAGCAGGCGCACCCGCGCGCGTGAAATTTCCAGGCCGCTTCCGGCGCGCCGAATTGCACTGGCGTAATTAGGCGGGGTACGGCACAATAAGACTCATGCCCGGCAACTATCAAGTCAGGCTTGAAGCTCGCCCTCAAGCGGTTTCAGGCATCGGCCGGCACTAATTTCATAGCTTTGCAGGGACCACCGGCAGCATGCGGACCCGGCGCGGCAGACACACATCCAGGCAGAGGTCGTTGGGGAAGACGTACCTACAGCTATGGAGGATGGAATGTCTGTTGCAATGACCCGCGGTGTCTTGTTCGTTCACTCGGCCCCGACCGCCCTGTGCCCCCACGTTGAGTGGGCCATCGGGTCGGTCGTGGACAAGCGGACGGACCTTGAGTGGACTGCTCAGCCTGCTGCGCCCGGAATGTTCCGTTCGGAACTGTCCTGGACCGGCACCCCGGGCACCGGCGCGCTACTGGCGTCCGCCCTGCGCGGCTGGGCGCATCTTCGCTATGAGGTCACGGAAGAGCCCAGCCAGGGCGTTGACGGCGGCCGGTGGTCGCACACTCCGGAGCTGGGAATCTTCCACGCCGTCACCGACGTACACGGCAACATCATGGTCTCCGAGGACCGCATCCGTTACGCCTACGAATCCGGCGCCGGCGACCCGTCCGCCGTCTACCACGAGCTGTCACTTGCGCTCGGCGAAGCCTGGGACGAAGAGCTGGAGCCCTTCAGGCACGCGGCCGAGGGCGCACCCGTGCGCTGGCTGCACCAGGTGGGCTGACCGGCCCCCGCCTTGCTACACCCTCCATAATGCAAGAGGCCCCCGCCGGACGGCAGGGGCCTCTTGCGATTGCCAGCGGGGGACGTTAGATGCTGCGGACTGCAATCACGGCATTGTGGCCGCCGAACCCGAACGAGTTGCTCAGTGCCACGATGTTGCCGGCGGGCAGGTCGCGGGCAGTCTTGGTGACGACGTCGAGCGGGATCTCCGGGTCCTGGTTTTCCAGGTTGATGGTCACCGGCGCCTTGCGTTCGTAGACGGCCAGCACGGTCAGCACGGCCTCTACGGCGCCCGAGGCACCCAGCAGGTGGCCCATCTGAGACTTCGTCGCGGAGACCGCAACATTGTCGACGTGCGCCCCAAGGGCGGCGCGAAGGGCGGTGTATTCCGGCTTGTCACCCACGGGCGTGGACGTCGCATGTGCGTTGACGTGGACCACTTCCTCGGGCTGGATCCGGCCGTCGAACATGGCCGCCTTCAGGGCGCGGGTGGCGCCCAGGCCCTGCGGGTCCGGGGCGGTGATGTGATAGGCGTCTGCCGTCACGGACGTTCCGGCCAGCTCGCCGTAGATCCGGGCTCCGCGGGCCAGCGCATGTTCCTCGGCCTCGATGACCAGGGCGCCGGCGCCTTCACCCATGACGAAGCCGTCGCGGCCCGTGTCGTAGGGGCGCGAGGCGTGCTCGGGATCGTCGTTGCGGCGGGACAGAGCCTGCATCGAGGCGAATGCGGCAATGGGCATGGGGTGGATCGCCGCTTCGGCGCCACCGCAGACCACGACGTCTGCCTTGCCGGAACGGATCAGGTCCAGGCCGAGGTGCAGGGCTTCGGTGCCTGACGCGCAGGCGGACACCGGAGTGTGCGCACCGGCACGGGCGCCAAGGTCGAGGCTTACCGCTGCTGCCACGCCATTGGGCATCAGCATGGGCACGGTCATCGGCAGGACGCGGCGCGGGCCTTTCTCGCGTAGCGTGTCCCACGCGTCCAGCAGGGTCCATACGCCGCCGATACCCGTGGCGAAAGCCACGGCCAGACGGTCGTGGTCCACTTCGGTAATGCCGGAGTCGGCCCAGGCTTCGCGGGCGGCCACGACGCCGAACTGCGTGGACGGGTCCATGCGCTTGGCTTCGACGCGGCTCAGGACGTCCAGGGCGGGAGTGGAGGCGCGGGCTGCGAAGTGGACGGGCAGTTCATACTTCGCTACCCAGTCGTCCTCGAGCGTGCGTGCGCCGGAGACGCCCTTCAGCGCGTTATTCCACATTGTGGGGACATCGCCGCCAATGGGCGTGGTGGCACCCAGACCGGTAATGACTACTTTGCGTGCCATGGGATCACTCTCTATCGGTGCGCATGCCGAGTCCGGGAAATGCCTGGCCGGGGATGCGTGGGGAAAACTTGGGGTCATTCAGCGGTGTCCGGTCCGGAACGCTGGAACAGCGCCCCGGACCGGCTACCGGATTCGGCCGTTGCCGGCAGGAGCCAGGACTAGGCCTGTGCGTCAGCGATGAAGCTGACAGCGTCACCGACGGTCTTGAGGTTCTTGACCTCTTCGTCCGGGATGCGCACGCCGAACTTTTCCTCAGCGTTGACCACGATGGTCATCATGGAGATGGAGTCGATGTCCAGGTCCTCGGTGAAGGACTTGTCCAGCTCGACGGCTTCGGTGGCGAGGCCGGTTTCTTCGTTGACGATTTCAGCCAGGCCGGCCAGGATCTCTTCGTTGCTAGCCATTGATGGCTCCTTTTCTTGTTGTTGCCGGCAGGTGCTGCCGGAAATGATTCAAGCCGCGATTACGGCTTGGTTCGCGAATCCGTGCTTTTCAGAACGTATTCAGTTGTGGGTAAAGGGTTCGGCTACGGGAGCACTATGACCTGGGCACCGAACACCAGTCCGGCGCCAAATCCGATCTGCAGGGCGAGTCCGCCGCTGAGTTCGGGGTTTTCCTGGAGCAGGCGGTGGGTGGCAAGCGGAATGGAGGCCGCGGACGTGTTTCCGGCTTCGGCAATGTCCCGGGCCACTTTGACGGTCTCCGGAAGCTTGAGCTTCTTGACCATCTCGTCGATGATGCGCATGTTGGCCTGGTGGGGGATGAAGGCTGCGAGGTCTTCGGCCGAAATCCCGGCCGCGTCCAAGGCTTGCTGGGCAACTTTGGCCATCTCCCACACAGCCCAGCGGAAGACAGTCTGGCCGTCCTGGCGCAGGGTGGGCCAGATGGCGGCGTCGGTAACCTCGGCCTCTTCGGTGCTCAGCGCCCCTGACTTGTTCGCGGCAAGGGCAAGCTCACGGACGTCGAGCAGGGAATGCGTCATGCCGATCGCGTCCCACTTGCTGCCGTCCGAACCCCAGACCGACGGGCCGATGCCCGGAATGTCGGAGGGGCCGATCACGACGGCGCCGGCGCCGTCGCCCAGCAGGAACGAAATCGTGCGTTCAGTGTTGTCGATGACGTCCGAAAGCTTCTCGGCGCCCACCACGAGCACATAGTCGGCTGCGCCGGAACGGACCAGCGCGTCGCCCTGCGCGATGCCGTAGCAGTAGCCGGCACACGCAGCGGAGATGTCGAAGGCCGGAGCGGGTGTGGCCCCAATCCGGTCCGCCAGGCTGGCAGCAGCTGAGGGCGTCGCATACGGATGCGTCACAGTGGACACGATCACGGCGCCCAGCTGGCTGGCCTCGATGCCCGCTTTCGCCAGGGCTTCGCGGGCCGCGCCTTCAGCCATGTCAATGACACTGACGTCTGCGGGAGCCCGGTGACGGGTTACGATGCCGGTGCGCTGCCGGATCCATTCATCCGAGGAATCAATCCACTGGCAGACGTCTTCGTTGGTGACGATGACGTCTGGCCGGTAAGCACCGAGTCCGAGGATGCGGGTGTGTTCGCGCAGTGGCGCCTGCTTGAGTGCGGGAGCGCTCATGCCTGTCCCTCCAGTTCTGCGAATAGGGCCAGGGCAGCGGTGAGGTCGTCCGGCGTCTTGACGGCAACGGTCTTGACCCCGGGCATGCCCCGCTTGGCGAGTCCGGCCAGGGTTCCGGCCGGTGCAAGTTCGATGACTCCGGTGACGCCGCGCTGCACCAGCGTTTCCATGCACAGGTCCCAGCGGACCGGGCGGGAGACCTGGGCGATGAGGCTGCCGACAGCTGCGTCGCCGTCGGTCACTTCCTGGCCGTCAAAGTTGGACAGGAGCGGCACCTGCGGGTTCCGGGGCTGCAGCGAGGGCTTCAGCGCTTCCAGCGCCGCAACGGCGGGTGACATATGCGAGGTGTGGAACGCCCCGGCAACCTTCAACGGGATCACGCGTGCCTTGGCCGGAGGATTCTCCGCGAGGGCCTTGAGCTGTTCGAACGTGCCCGCCGCGACCGTCTGGCCGGCGCCGTTGACGTTGGCCGGCGTGGCGCCGGCGGCTTCGATGGCGGCCAGTACCTCGGCCGGGTCCCCGCCAACCACGGCACTCATGCCGGTGGGGGTGACAGCGGCGGCAGCGGCCATGCTGTTGGCACGCTCCCGGACGAAGGTCATCGCCTCGGTCTCGGTCAGGACTCCGGCAAGCGCCGACGCCGTGATCTCGCCGACGGAATGTCCGGCGAGGATGACGGGGAGGGCGCTGAGTTCGACGTCGAACAGAGACTTTGCGGCGACCAGGCCGGCCGCGACGATCAGCGGCTGCGCCACCGCCGTGTCCTTGATGGTTTCCTCATCCGACGTGGTGCCGTGTGCGGTGAGGTCGATGCCTGCTATTTCACTGAGGGAGGCCAAATGGCCGGCGACGGGAGGCAGTTCCAGCCAAGGGGCCAGAAAACCAGGGGTCTGGGAGCCCTGTCCAGGGCAGACGATTGCAAGCACGTATCCAGCTTTCCAAATTACCGCGTGATTCTCGGTGTATTCATGCACCAAGCTCACTGGGTCAGTTTGTAGGAAGTCTACAACGGTTCAGTTGCCGTTCCGGGACGTCTGGCGTTCGGTGGGCGCCTTGGGCGGCACGGAAAGCCGTCCCACCACAAGGGCCGCCTGCAGCACAAATGCCTCCCGGGGGAGCAGCGGATCCCAGCCGGTGACGTCACAAACGCGCTTGAGCCGGTAGCGGACGGTGTTGGCGTGCACAAAGAGCTCACGCGCCGTCGCTTCGAGCGAGTGTCCAAGTTCGAGATAAGTGCCCAGGGTCTCCACCAGTCCGTTGGACGCGGCAATCAACGGCCGGTAGATGTTCTTGATGAGGGACCGGCGTGCGGCGTCGTCCCCGGAGATCACCCGCTCCGGCAGCAGGTCGTCAGCCGCCACCGGGCGCGGCGCCGAGGGCCAGGCCCGCGCCGCGGTCAGCCCTGCAAAGGCGGACTGAGCCGAACTGCTGGCTTCCAGCAGGGATCCCGCTTCCGGCCCGTAGACAACAGGGCCCGGGGCGAAAAGTTCGCTGAGCTTCAGGTAGGCGCTCTCCCGGTCCTGGACTCCGCCAAGGATCAGGATCAGGCGGTCCCCCTGGATCCCCACCAGCGCGTCCTCGGCGAACCTGCCGGCGGTCCGGCGCAGCTCGCTGACGTAGCTGGCGCTGGGTTCCGACGGCGAATTGCCCACCATGACGGTAAATCGCTCCTGTGCTTTCCAGCCAAGGGCGGCAATCCGCGACCGCAGGGCATCGGTGTTTTCGCCGCGCAGGATGGCGTCAACAATCAGCGCCTCGAGGCGGGTGTCCCAGGAACCCCTGGACTCGGCTGCCCGGGCATAGACATCGGCGGCGGCAAAGGCCACTTCCCGTGAATAGCGGAGCACGGCTTCCCGCAGCGCAGGCTGGTCCGCCTCCGGCGCGATGACTGGCACCTGGTCCTCCACCACCTCCACCACGATCCGGATGAGCTGGAGCGCCTTCTGCAGGCTGATGGAGCGGGTCAGCTCGGTGGGGGCGGTCCCGAAAACATCCGTGAGGATCCATGACGGCGAGCTGGGCCGCTCGTACCAGGTCACAAACGCGGCGATGCCGTTCTGGGCCACCATGCCGAGGGCAGACCGCTCATCGGAACTGAGCCGCCCGTACCAGGGCAGCGATTTTTCGAGCTGTCGCATGGTGGTGGTGGACAACTGCCCCACGCTGGCCCGGAGTTTCTTCAGCGTCTGGGTTTTTTCCGGCGTCAGGGCGCGGGAGGCCGGCTTGCGCTTTGCGGGAGTGGGGGTTGGCTCTGCCATGCATCGAGCATACGGTGCGCGCCGGCCAAGCTCCATTTGTGCAAAGGCTACAACTCGATTTGCGCTGCGTCACAAACGCCGAGAGCACAACGGCGACGAGAGTACAACGACGCCGGGAGCACAACGACGACGGCGGCCCCCGCCTTGTGGTGGGGACCGCCGCCGTCGTGATTCACTGCGTCCGGATCAGGATTCGCCGCCGGCGTTTCCTGTGGAGCCGGCATTGACGTTGTTCAGCCGGTACTTCTCAATCGCCTGGGCGGGAGCCTGGGCGTCCACTTCGCTGCGGCGGGCCAGCATCTCGAGGGAACGGACCACGATGGAGTGGATGTCGTTCTTGAAGAAGCGGCGGGCCGCGGCGCGGGTGTCGGAGAAGCCGAAGCCGTCCGCGCCGAGCGAGGCGAACTCGTTCGGGAGGTACTGGCGGATCTGGTCCGGGACGGCCTTCATGTAGTCCGTGACCGCCACGATGGGGCCGGTGGCACCTTCGAGCTGTGCTGTCACGAACGGAACCCGTGCCGGCTGGCCGGGGTTGAGGAACGCGTCCTCTTCCGCTGCCATGGCGTCGCGGCGCAGTTCGTTCCAGGACGTGACGGACCAGACGTCGGCGGAGACGCCCCAGTCCTCGGCCAGGAGGCGCTGGGCTTCCAGCGCCCACGGCACCGAAACGCCCGAGGCCAGGATCTGCGTGCGGGGGCCGTCGATCTTGGCCGGTGCAAGCAGGTAAATGCCCTTGATCACGCCTTCAACGTCCAGGTCCTCCGGCTCGGCCGGCTGGGTGATGGGTTCGTTGTAGACGGTGATGTAGTACATCAGGTTGCGGTCGGTCGAATCCGGTCCGTACATGCGTTCGATGCCGTCGCGGACGATGTGGCCCATTTCGTAGCCGTAGGCGGGGTCGTAGGTGACCACTGCCGGGTTGGTGGCGGCGAGGATGGGGGAGTGGCCGTCGGCGTGCTGGAGTCCTTCGCCGGTGAGGGTGGTCCGTCCTGCGGTGGCGCCGATGATGAAGCCGCGGGTCATTTGGTCCGCGGCTGCCCAGAAGGCGTCGCCGGTGCGCTGGAAGCCGAACATGGAGTAGAACACGTAGACCGGGATCAGCGGCACGCCGTGGGTGGCGTAGGCGGTGCCGGCGGCGGTGAAGGCTGCGACGGCGCCGGCTTCGTTGATGCCGGGGTGGATCAGTTGGCCCTGGGCGGATTCCTTGTAGGCCAGGACCAGGTCCCGGTCCACGGACAGGTAGTTCTGGCCCTTGGGGTTGTAGATCTTCGCCGTCGGGAAGAACGCGTCCATACCGAACGTGCGTGCCTCATCGGGGATAATCGGGGCGATGTGCTTGCCGAACTCCTTGTCCCGCATGAGGTCCTTGAGCAGGCGCACGAACGCCATAGTGGTGGCTGCCTGCTGCTTGCCCGACCCGCGCTTTGCCACCTCGTAGGACTTCGGGTCCGGGAGCGCAAGGGCGGCGTGCTTGCTGCGGCGCTCCGGAACGGACCCGCCCAGGGCGGCCCGGCGCTCCAGCATGTACTTGATCTCTGGTGCGTCATTACCCGGGTGGAAGTACGGCGGCTGGTAGGGGTCGCCCTCGAGCTGCTCATCCGTGATCGGGATGCGCAGGTGGTCCCGGAACGACTTGAGGTCATCCAGGGTGAGTTTCTTCATCTGGTGGGTGGCGTTGCGGCCTTCGAAGTGCGGTCCGAGTCCGTAGCCCTTGACGGTTTTGGCCAGGATGACGGTGGGTTTGCCCTTGAATTCGGTCGCGGCCTTGTACGCGGCGTAGACCTTGCGGTAGTCGTGGCCGCCGCGTTTGAGGTTCCAGATCTGGTCATCGGTCAGGTCCGCGACGAGTTCCTTGGTGCGGGGGTCCTTGCCGAAGAAGTGCTCGCGGACGAACCCGCCGGATTCGGCCTTGTAGGTCTGGTAGTCCCCGTCGGGGGTTTCGTTCATGATCTTCACCAGGGACCCGTCGGCGTCCTTGGTCAGCAGGGAATCCCATTCCCGGCCCCAGACGACCTTGATCACGTTCCAGCCCGCGCCGCGGAAGAACGCTTCGAGTTCCTGCATGATCTTGCCGTTGCCGCGGACGGGTCCGTCCAGGCGCTGGAGGTTGCAGTTGATCACGAAGTTCAGGTTGTCCAGGTTCTCGTTCGCGGCGAGCTGGAGCAGGCCGCGGGACTCGGGCTCGTCCATTTCGCCGTCGCCCAGGAACGCCCAGACCTGCTGGTCGGAGGTGTCTTTGAGGCCGCGGTTGTGCAGGTACCGGTTGGACTGGGCCTGGTAGATCGCGTTCATCGGCCCGATGCCCATGGACACGGTGGGGAATTCCCAGAATTCCGGCATCAGCCGCGGGTGCGGGTAGGAGGACAGGGCGTGCCCGGCCTTGGACTTTTCCTGCCGGAACCCGTCCAGGTCCTCCTCGGTCAGCCGTCCTTCCATGAACGCGCGGGCGTACATGCCGGGGGAGGCGTGGCCCTGGAAGAAGACCTGGTCCCCGCCGCCGGGGTGGTCCTTGCCGCGGAAGAAGTGGTTGAAGCCGACCTCGTACAGGGTCGCGGCACCGGCATAGGTGGAGATGTGCCCGCCCACCCCGATGTTCGGCCGCTGGGACCGGTGCACCATCACCGCGGCGTTCCAGCGCATGTAGGCCCGGTAGCGGCGTTCGTATTCCTCGTTCCCGGGGAACTCCGCTTCCTGGTCCACCGGGATGGTGTTCACATAGTCCGTGGTGGTGACCATCGGAACCCCGACGCTCTGGGCGCCGGCACGCTGCAGGAGACTGCGCATGATGTACTGGGCACGCTCGGTGCCCTGTTCCCTGATCAGCGTATCCAGGGACTCAATCCATTCGGCGGTCTCTTCCGGATCACGATCAGGCAGCTGGTTAGTCAACCCGCTGAGGATATGGGAGGTATCTTCTCCTGCAGCCACGTCCAACCTCTCTTTGCGCGCATGCATCGGCGCACTCAGGTCCGGCAGGGTAACTGCCTGGCGTGAACGCGACGTGTGCGACGTATCGGTTACAACAGCCCGGTCATGTGCGCCGGGCAGGGTCCTATCACGTCTATGACCGCTTAAATCCAGGGCGATCGCCCCGCCGGCATAGACGTCATCAGCCACTCTAGCTGTGAGAGCTATCCGATGCGTAGCCGCTGCCTGACGTCCTCGTCGTATTTGACGTCATACTGGTTTGTGACGGCAGCCGCCGGGCCGGACCCCCGCCAGACCCTTGGTGTGACGCAGAATAAGTGGGATCGCGGGGGCAGTAGCTTGAAGAGCAGGCACAAAGGGTGTTGGCTTGTAGTAATGGAAATCACTAGATTTATGCAAATGACTAAGCATTGGAGGAACACGTGAGTGAGGCCGACGCCGCCACTTCGGTAAATGTGGCGGAAAAATTGGGTTTCAAAAACGGGGATCTGATTCAGGAGTTCGGTTACGACGACGACGTCGACTTCGACTTACGTGACGATATCGAGGACCTCACCGGGTCCGAACTCCTGGATGAAGACGACCATGACGTTGTAGACGCCGTCATTTTCTGGTGGCGGGACGGCGACGGGGACCTTGTTGACACGCTCATGGATTCCCTGACCACGTTGAGTGAGAACGGTGTGGTCTGGGTTCTGACTCCGAAGTCGGGGCGGCAGGGCTACGTGTCCCCGGCGGAGATCCAGGAAGCAGCACCCACGGCAGGGCTTCACCTCACCACTTCGGCCGGTGTCTCCAAGGACTGGAGCGCCACGCGCCTGGTCACCAGGAAGAACAAGTGACGCTTCAGCCACTGCAACAGGCAGAGAATTCCGCGACGGCCAGGGTTCCGGAGGTCGGCGAGCCGGCCCCGGACTTCGAGCTGGTCAATCAGTACGGCGAACCGGTCCGGCTGTCGGAGCTTCGGGGACGCAACATCGTCGTCGTTTTCTATCCGTTTGCCTTCTCGGGGATCTGTACCGGCGAGCTTTGCGAGATCCGGGACAACCTTTCGCTGTTCGCAGACGCGGACGCAACTGTCCTGGCCATCTCCGTGGACAGCAAGTTCACGGTGCGGGCCTATGCGGAAAAGGAAGGCTACGGATTTGATCTGCTGGCCGACTTCTGGCCGCACGGGGCAGTGGCATCGGACTACGGCGTCTTCGACCCGGGCAGCGGCATGGCACAGCGCGGAACTTTCATCATCGACGCGCACGGCATCATCCGGTACGTCGTGGTGAATCCTCGCGGCCAGGCCCGTGATCTGGCGGGATACCGCGCGGCCCTGGCGGAGCTCGGCAGGAACTGACGGAATGAGGCAGCGGCACCCCGGACTTGGCATGACTGGATTCGCCAGCCTGCCGCCGGTGGGTGCTGCCGCTCCCGCCCCGGACGAACTTGGAGTCCTGGGGAAGATCAGGGACGCCATAGCCGGAAAACGCTTCGCGCTCCTCACGGGAGCCGGCCTCAGCACAGACTCGGGCATCCCGGACTATCGCGGGCCCGGAGCTGCCCCGAGGGCGCCCATGACCTATCAGGAGTTCATCGGCCACGCCGGTAACCGCCAGCGGTATTGGGCCCGTAACCACATCGGCTGGTCGCACCTCCGGCGCGCTGATCCGAATGAGGGCCATGCGGCTGCGGCCCGGCTTGAGCAGCGGGGCCTTCTCACCGGCCTCATCACCCAAAACGTGGACCGGCTCCACGAAGATGCGGGCAGCGTCAATGTCGTTGACCTCCATGGGCGCTTCGACCGGGTGGCCTGTCTGTCCTGCGCCCGCCGCTACAGCAGGACCCTGCTGGCAGGAGTCCTGGAGGAGCTGAACCCCGGATTCCTGGAACGGGCCCTGGCGGACGGGGTGGTGGAGATTGCACCCGACGCCGATGCAACAGTGGAGGACTCGGCCCTGATCGGCAGTTTCGTCGTGGCTCACTGCCCGGCCTGCGGAGGCACCCTCAAACCAGACTTTGTGTACTTTGGCGAAAATGTACCGAAAGACCGGGTGGAGCGCTCGTATGCCATGGTCGACGAGGCCGGCGCCCTGGTTGTTGCCGGATCCTCACTAACGGTCATGAGCGGCCTTCGATTCGTCCGGCACGCAGCAAAGCAGGAGAAGCCGGTGGTGATCATCAACCGGGGAGCCACGCGCGGCGACGACCTCGCCACCATAAAGCTGGAGGCGGGGGTCAGTGAATCATTGACGTGGCTGGCCGCCGAACTGCCGGACCTGTGACGTGCGTCGCACTGCCCCCTGGCCGGGTTGTCCGATTGGCGTTCTCCGGGACTTGTCCGGTAGAGTTGCTGTTCGTTGGTTGAAGCGCTGAGGCGCGGAAGCCGCGATTTGGGTCTTTAGCTCAGCTGGTAGAGCGCCACGTTTACACCGTGGATGTCATCGGTTCGATCCCGGTAGGACCCACCAGCAAAACCCCGTCGTTGCAGGCCGATCAGGCAGGCGCCGGCGGGGTTTTTTGTTATCCGCGACGTGTTCATTGGCGCCAGGGAAGAATGTCGGACCCCGTCCATAGTGTGGCGGCATGGAACACGTCATGATGAGGCTGGCACCGGACGGCCGGCCGCTTTCCGTTCTCCGCGGTGGCCGCGAATGGACCATTGGCGCGGAGCCGGTCCGTTGGTTTGAGCGCATCAGCTGGTGGGAGGCCGAGCGCAGGATGCCCAGGGGCCTGGGACGAGTGGACATCGAGGTGTGGCGGGTCCAGGCCCGCCTGGGCCGGAACGAGAACTCGGCCCTGACCACCATGGAACTGATCCGCGACGGACTCGGTGGAGGCTGGCGGCTCCGGGAGGCCGTTGCCGACGCCGCGTGATCCGCTGGACCGTTGATGGACAGCGGAATCCCGGGGAATTGGAAAAGCCTTCCACCGCGGCTATTGGGGGATGCCGCGGTGGAAGGCTTGGAATGAATATACAGTGAATTTTTCGAAATGTGAAACATTTCCATGCCCCGGCCTCTCCTTCCAGGGTCGAAGGCCCCTCGGCGCCGGCGGCCGCCCCTCTCCGGCGATCCGCGAAGGGCGAGCAAATCGGGCCGGCAGACATTATGATGGTTACTGTTCAGCTGAATGAACAGTTGTGAATGAACGGCGCACTTACGGACGCGCTTTAACTGAAGGAGAATCATGGCCGATTCCCGGGCTCCCCGCACTTCCGACGGACTAGGGAGTGCGTCCCCTGCGCCGGCCGTGACGCGTGCCGCCGCCGTACTGGAGGCCCTGGCCGCCTCCGCGACGGGTCGGCTGACGCTGAGTGATCTTTCCCGGGAACTCGGAATCCCCAAGTCATCAACATCGAACCTCCTGCTTGCCCTTGAGGAAGCGCGCCTTATCAACCGGCAGGGGGCCGACTTTACGCTCGGGCGCAAACTCGTGGAACTGGGCGCTGCCTACCTGAGCAGGCTTGATGAGGTGCAGGAGTTCTACCGCTTCTGTGAGCAGGCACCCACCCTGTCCGGCGAGACTGTCCGCATCGCCATGCTGGACGGGACCAACGTCATCTACCTGGCCCGTTACGAAGGGCATCCCGCGGTCCGGCTGACCTCGAATATCGGTGACAAGATGCCGGTGTCGTTGTGCGCTGTGGGTAAGGCGCTCATTGCAAGGCTGCATGATCACGACATCGACGAAATGTTCCCCGACGACCAGGAACTTCCCGTACTCACCCCGAAGTCGCTCCGGACGGGTGCTGAATTCAAGAAGCAGCTGCCCCTCATCCGGGAGCGCGGATATGCCTTCGAGGACGAGGAGTCCACCACGGGAGTCGTCTGCCTGGCGGTGTCGGTTCCCACCAGGGGTGCGCACGGGCCCAGCCTGGGGCTGTCCGTCACCGCCCTAAAGGCCACCTACTCCGAGGAGCAGGGCGCCATGATGGTCAAGGAACTGCAGGAGCTGGCCCGGTCGCTGGGCAATCCCATGGGGTAAGAAGGGGAGGCTGAGGGCCGGCCCAGATTCCGCCGGAAAATAAATCAGCTTTCATCATTGGCGAACCGTTCAGGGTGCTGTACGCTGTTCAATATAGTGATCGACACCACCGGTGTCGTCGCTATCCCACCAGACCAACGGGGGTCTGGAGTGTTCTTAAGGGAGTGCTTGTGACAACTCGTACTGAATCACCACTGGCCGATGCGGACGACGCCGTCGTCGAACCGGAACAACTGCGGAGGGCAACTCTTGCCAGCTCCGTGGGCTCCGCTCTGGAGTACTACGATTTCTACATTTACGGCCTCGCTTCGGCTTTGATCTTCGGACCGCTTTTCTTCAAGCCCCTTGGTGAAGACGGCGCGCTGATCGCGTCCTTCGCCACCTACGGCGTGGGGTTTGCGGCCCGACCGTTCGGCGGGGTCATCTTCGGCTACATCGGCGACAGGTTCGGCCGGAAGATGGTCCTTATCCTCACGATCGGCCTGATGGGAACCGCAAGCTTCGCCATCGGCCTGCTTCCCACGTTCGAGCAGGCGGGCATGCTGGGTGCGGTCCTTCTCGTGACGCTGCGCATTCTCCAGGGCCTCGGCGCCGGGGCTGAACAGGCCGGCGCCACCACGCTGATATCCGAAGTCGCGCCGCGCCGCCGTCGTGGATTCTTTGCTTCCCTGCCGTTCGTCGGCATCCAGCTCGGCACCCTCCTCGGCGCCGGAACCTTTGCGCTGATTGCCATGGCTGACAAGGCAGTGCTCGAAGGCTGGCTGTGGCGAGTGCCCTTCCTGGCCAGCATCTTCCTGATTGCAGTAGCCATCTTCATCCGGCTCCGGCTCAAGGAAACTCCGGTGTTCCAGGAGCTCGAAAAGCACAAGAACGTGGTCAAGAATCCCATCGGCCAGCTGTGGAAGCACTCCAAGAAGAACGTCCTGGTGGGCATCGGCCTGCGCATGGGCGAGAACGGCAACTCGTCGATCTACTCAGCTCTCCTGATCGCCTTCCTGGCAGCCAAGGACGGGGTGTTCCCGGGCGACAAGTTCATCGGGCCCGTGGGCCTGCTCATTGCCGCCGGCTTCGCCGCCGTCATGGTGGTCACCTTCGGGGCGCTTTCGGACCGTTTCGGCCGGGTGCGGGTCTACCGCTACGGCGCACTCTTCCAGGCCGTCATCGCACTCCCGGCGTTCTACCTTGTGACGCTGGGCAACGTGACCCTTGTCTGGGTGGTCATGGTGGTGGGTATCGCCATCGGCGTCCAGTCCATGCTCGGACCGCAGTGCCCGCTCCTGCCGGAACTGTTCGGTTCCCAGTACCGCTTCACCGGCGTTGCCATGAGCCGCGAACTCTCCGCTGTCTTGGCCGGCGGCCTCGTTCCCCTCGTCGGCGCGTCGCTGCTGGCGGCCACGGATCACTCCTGGCTGGTGCTTGCCATCTACTCGCTGGTGCTGGCGCTCATTTCGTTCGCCACCACGTTCTTCACTCCGGAGACCGTGGGCCGCGACCTCGTCCTGACCGAGGACGCGAGCTAGAACCACCCGCACCGCCGCAACTGCACTTCGGAACAAAGGCTGTGGCTCCCTCCGCGCGGAGGGAGCCACAGCCTTTGCCGTGCCCGCCTGTCGCTAAGCGTTGTTGCGCTCCAGTGCCTGGCCGATGATCCGAGCCCCTTCGGGGAACGCCCCCGGGTTGGACCCTGAGTAATTGAGGCGGATGAACGCGCCGGCGGGTTCGGCCGGGAACCACTCCCGCCCGGCGGCGATGATGACCCCGGCGCTTTCGCAGTCGCGGGTCAGCCGTTCGAGGTCCGTTCCGTCGGGCAGCCGCGCCCACAGGTTCAGGCCTCCCTTGGGAACCTGCTCGATGTGTGCCTGCGGGGCGTGCTCGCGCATGCTGGTGACCAGGAGGTCGCGGCGCGACTGGAGCTGGTGCCGGAGGCTCCGCAGGTGCGTCTGCCACCCGGGCTGGGTCACGACGTCGAGCGCTGCCGCCTGCAGCAGGCCGCTGACATACATCGACTCGGCCGCCCGGTCTGCGAGAATCCGTTCACGCGCCGGGCCGCGGGCGATAACGGCTGCGATGCGGATGGCCGGGGATACGCTCTTGGTCAGCGAGCGGAGGTACACCACGTGGCCGGAGTCGTCGCGGGAGGCGACAGGCACCGGACTGGTGGTGATGCCGAAGTCGTGCGCCCAGTCGTCCTCCACCAGGAACGCACCCTTCGCGCGCACCACCTCCAAAACCTCGTCACCCCGCCCGGCCGCCCACTGCGCACCGGTGGGGTTTGCGTAGTTCGGCTGGGCATAGAACAGGCGCGCGCCTGTTTCGTCAAAGGCCCGGGCCAGTTCCGCCGGGTCCGGACCGTCCGGTCCGCTGGGCACCGGAACAACGCGGACGCCGGCCTGCGCGGCCGCCAGAATGGCGCCCCAGTAGGTTGGTGATTCCATCAGCAGCGGCTGTCCGCGGCCGGCCAGCGCGCTGAAAATGGAACTGAGCCCGCTCTGGCTTCCCGGCAGTACGACGACGTCACTCGGGTTCGGCGGCGTGGTTCCGGCCGGGGTCGAGGCGCCGAGTTCGTGTGCGAACCACGATTGCAGTTCCGGCAGGCCCGCTGCCGGGGGACGGGACAAAGCTGCGTCGCTCCGGGCCGCGCGGGCGAGTGCCGCCCGGACAAGGCGCTCAGGCAGGAGTTCCCGGTCCGGGTAGCCGGAGTGGAAAGCTATGGCGCTGTTGGCGACGTCGCGCATGGTGCTGGAGGCCAAGGGCAGCGGTACCAGCGGTGACCGCAGGGCCGCCGTCTGCCACCCATAGTCCGAGGGCCGCGCAGTCCGGACGGCCCGGACGAACGTTCCGACGCCGGGCCGGCTCTCGATCAGCCCCTGCGCGGTGAGGGTCTGCAGGGCTTTCTGCACGGTCACCGGACTTGCCTGGTACTCGGCGACCAGCGACCGTGTGGACGGCAGTTTCGATCCTGGCGCGGCCTTGGCGACCCACTCCCGCAGTCGCGTCGCAATTCGGGAACTGCTATCGTTGTTCATGGAAGACAATAGTAGCGCTACTGCCATGTTGAACCCAGTGGTACTGCCCCGCACTCCTTCGGGACTCTGGTGGGGCCTCCTCGGAGTAGCGGCCTTCTCGTTCACGGTTCCGTTCACCAAGGTCGCCGTCGCGGGGCTTTCGCCCTTGTTCATCGGGTCCGGCCGCGCAGTGGCGGCCGCCGTCCTCGCTGCCTTTGCCCTCGCAATCTCACGGCAGCGGCTTCCCCGCGGCGTGCAGTGGGCCCGGCTCGCCGTGGTGGCCGCCGGCGTCGTGATCGGATTTCCCTTACTGACATCCTTCGCGCTCACCACCACGCCGGCCAGCCACGGCGCGGTGGTGATCGCACTGCTCCCTGCCGCGACGGCGACGGCCGCTGTGCTGAGGGGGCGCGAACGTCCGCCCCTGGTGTTCTGGCTGATCACCGGTCTGGGCGCGCTGGCGGCTATTGCCTTCGCCTCCTTGCAGTCCGGCGGGTTCGCCCGGCTGCACGCTGCGGACCTGCTGCTCCTGGGCGCGGTGGTGGCAGCGGCTGTCGGCTACGCGGAAGGCGGCCTGCTGGCCCGCGAACTGGGCCCCTGGCAGACCGTATCCTGGGCGCTGGTGCTGGCATCGCCGCTGATGGTGGTCCTGACGCTGCTCTCCCTGGCTCAGCAGCCGCCGTCGGCTTCACCGGTCCAGTGGGCAGCGTTCGCCTACCTCGGTGTGGTGAGCATGTTCCTGGGCTTCTTCGCCTGGTACCGGGGACTGGCCATCGGGCCCATGGCGCAGGTCAGCCAAATCCAGCTCGTCCAGCCAGTACTGAGCATCTGCTGGGCCGGCTTCCTGCTGGGCGAGGCCCTGACCTGGACCACCATCGTCGGCGGCGTGGCGGTTATCGTCTGCGCCGGCGCAGCCGTGCGGGTCCGCCTCAAACCGTTGCCCGCTCCGCACGCGGCGCAACCCGCGGCTCTGCACGCCACAAGTTCCCTCCAGCCTGCAAAGGATTAGCACCATGTACACCCCAGCCCATTTCGCAGCCGGACCCGACGCCGTCAAGGATCTCCTGGCCCGGCCGGCCGCCGCCAATCTGGTCACCATGACATCGCAGGGCCTGCTCGCCACGATGTTGCCGTTCTCCTATGACCCCTCGATCGGCGAACACGGTGCCCTGAACACCCATGTGGCCCGGAACAACGCGCAGTGGTCCGAACCGGTGATCGGAGAAGCACTCGCCATTATCCAGGGGGCGGACGCCTATATCTCGCCGTCCTGGTACGCATCGAAGGCCGAGCACGGGCGCGTTGTTCCCACCTGGAACTACTCCACGGCGCATGTCTACGGAACCTTGGTTGTCCACGACGATCCGGCCTGGCTCGCCGGTCAGGTCAGGCGGCTGACCGACGCAAACGAAGCAGGCTTCGACCACCCGTGGAGCGTGGACGACGCACCGGAGCGTTACATCTCCGGGCAGTTGCGCGCCATCGTGGGCCTGGAACTGGTGATCACCCGGATCGAGGCGAAGACCAAGCTCAGCCAGAACCGGCCGGAAGCAGACATCGACGGCGTGGTGGCAGGACTTAAGGCCCGGGGGCACGCCGGGAGCGCCGCCGACGTGGAACGGGCAAGGCCGCACCAGGCAGAGCCGCACTAGGCAGGGGCCAGGAATGCCGCCGCAAGACGCCGTCCTACATACTGGTTCCATGCAGGCGACTTCCATGCAGGCGACGACGGCGCTGGTTGAGGGTGAGAGTGACCGGCTGGCGGTCGAGGCGCTGGCCCGTCGCCTCGGCTATGACCTGACAGCCTTGCGGGTGTCAGTCGTCCCGATGGGCGGCGCGACCAGCATCGTGCACTTCCTCGACCGCTATGGCCCGAATGGCGCAGGCCACAGGATAGTCGGCTTGTGTGATGCCGGGGAATCCCGTGGCATCGCCCGCGCGCTCGGCCGGGCCGGCATCGGGTCCGGTTCCCTGGCCGAGCGCGGGTTCCACGTCTGTCACGCAGATCTGGAGGACGAGCTCATCCGCAGCCTGGGGATCGATGGCGTGCTCAACGTCATCGCGGCTCAAGGCGAGCTCGCATCGTTCCGGCGCCTCCAGCGCCAGCCGTCGCTGCGGGAACGGCCGATTACGATGCAGCTGCGCCGGTTCTTCGGAGGACGCAGCGGCAACAAGGCCCGATACGCGCCACTGCTCGTCGACGCATTGCCGGCCGGACACGCACCCCCTCCGCTCACCGCCCTCGTGGCATCGTTCTGCGGTGCGGCTTAGTAGAAGTGCACGGTGTCCACGAGGTGGGGGAGTTCCCCGCCGTCGAGGAACGTGCGCAGGTTGCTGCTGAAGCGCTCGGCGATCAGCCGGTTCTCAGCGGCACTCAGGGCCGACGTATGCGGGCTAACCATGACTCTCGGGTGGTTCCAGAGCGGGCTGTCCTGCGGCAGGGGTTCGACGGCGAACACGTCGAGGCAGGCGTAGCCCACCTGGCCGTTATCGAGTGCCTCCAGGAGTGCGTCTTCGTCCACCACGGTACCGCGGCCCACGTTGACGAAAACCGTCCCCGGCTTCATTGCGGCGAATACCTCGCGGTTGAACAGCTTTTCCGTGTACGGCGTGCCGGGCAGGGTGTTCACGACGGCGTCGGCCGAGGCGAGCAGGCCGGCCAGGCCGTCGTTTCCGGCAACCTCTTCGATGCCATCGATCGGCTCAACGTTCCGCTTGGTGCCGCTAACCTTCATGCCGAGTGCCCGTGCGATGCGGGCTGTTTCCAGCCCGATCTCGCCGAGGCCCGTCACCACCAGCGTGGAGCCGTTTACCAGGCGCGTCGGTGTGCGCAGTTCCGGCCAGACCTTGGCGGCCTGGTCCACAGCTAGCTCTGCGCTGCGTTTGAAGCCGTTGAAGATTCCCAGCGCGGCGAACTCCGCCAGTGGCAGGGCGTGAACGCCGGCTGAGGTGGTCACCTTGAATTTCTGCAGGGTTTCCTGGTCCAGGCCGGAAGCCTTGACCGCTCCGCCCGCACCCGCGGCCATTGCGTGGATCCACTGAAGCCGCGGGTTGCTGCCGGCGATGCGGGCCAGTCCGGCAGGGCTCTCGTTGGGGAAGCCGTACAGGACCTCGGCCTTGTTCAGCATGTCCCAGTAGCGCTCCTCCTGTTCGGGAGTGCGCGTGAACTCCGGGTCGCCGGAGTGGTCCGCCGGGAACCGCTCGGGCGGGAGGAGGTCGGGCTCATAGAGGACGGTCACGGCGGGATCTACGGCGCGGATGCGCTCAACCAGCTCAGCTTCGAGCGGGACGGCGATTGCGACGGTGGTTTTAGTCGTCATAGTGTTCATCATACTGAATGGAGGCTAGGATATTGAACAGATTTCCTCCTGTTAACAAACGACTGACCACGACGATAACCACGATGAAGTGAGGTGCCGCTGCCGATGGATGCGCAGGCAAACCCTGATCTGAGCGAAAATTTTAACGAAAAGAGGGCCGGTTTCGTCGGGCTGGGCCTGATGGGCGGCCCTATGGCCGTCAACCTGCTGAAGGCCGGCTGGACCGTCACCGGCTGGAACAGGTCAACTGCCGCCCTGGACGACTTTGCCGCACGCGGCGGCATCCGCGCCGCAGACGTCGCGGCACTGCGGGACCAGCCGGTCATCATCTTCATGCTCCCTGACCTGTCCTACATAGAGGACGCGGCCCGGGAGCTCTTCGCCGGCTGGGCCGCAGAGCCGCCCACGCCCGGGACCGCCGTCGTCGTCATGAGCAGCGTGTCGCCCGCGGCCGTGAAGGATTTCGGGGCGAGGGTGGCGGCTGTGAGCCGCGGCAACGCAGTGGTTGTCGATGCACCCGTCAGCGGCGGCACCAAGGGCGCCGAGAAGGGGACCCTGGCCATCATGGCCGGCGCGGAGGAACGGGACTTCCAACGGCTCCTCCCGCTGTTCAACGCCATGGGCGGCACCGTCCGGCGGCTGGGGCCCCTGGGATCCGGGTCGTTGGCAAAAGCCTGCAACCAGCTCATCGTGGGAACCACGACGGCGGCACTCGCCGAAGCAGCCGAGCTCGCCGAGCGCTTGGGCATGGACGTTGCGGCGTTGTATGAGGTGCTTGGCGGCGGGCTGGCCGGCAGCAGGGTCCTGGACGTTGTGGGGCCCCGACTCGCCGCCAAGGATTACGAACCCACAGGACCGGCGAAGTTTATGCACAAGGATCTCTCGTTCGTCCTCGAAAGCGCCGCCGCCGTGGACGCGGCGGTGCCCATGGCCTCGGCCGGCGTCGAACTTTACGCCGAACTGAAGCGCCAGGGACTCGGGGACCTCGACCTCGCCGCCGTCCGGCAAACTATCGCCAATCTCTGTGACCACCAAACAGCCCAGACCAATTGAGGAACACCAAATGAGTGCACTTTTTGACCTGACGGGGCGTGTTGCCCTGGTGACCGGTTCGAGCCGGGGGATCGGTAATGCGTTGGCGCGGGCGCTGGCGGATGCGGGGGCGACGGTGGTGTTGAACGGCATCAATGTTGAGCGGTTGAAGGCGGCGGAGGCTGCGATGGCGGCCGGGTATCCGCCGGGGCGGGTGCACAGCTGCGCGTTCGATGTCACGTCCGATGCCGAGGCGGCGCGGGGTGTGGCGTGGGTGGAGGAGAACGTGGGTCCGTTGGAGATCCTGGTGAATAATGCCGGGATCCAGCACCGGGTGCCGATGCTGGAGCTGGATGTGGCGGACTGGGAGCGGGTGATCTCCACGGACCTGACGAGCGCGTTCCTGGTGGGGCGTGAGGCGGCGCGGCACATGATCCCGCGCGGGCGGGGGAAGATCATTAACATCTGTTCGGTGCAGACCGACCTGGCCCGGCCCACGATCGCCCCGTATATCGCGGCGAAGGGCGGGTTGCGGAACCTGACCCGGGCGATGACCGCGGAGTGGGCGGCCTCGGGCCTGCAGATCAACGGGATCGCGCCGGGCTATATCCATACCGAGATGACGCAGAACCTCGTGGACGATGAGCAGTTCAACGCCTGGATCCTGGGCCGGACTCCGGCGCACCGGTGGGGGACCGTGCAGGACCTGGCCGGTCCTGCGGTGTGGCTGGCCTCCAGCGGCTCGGACTTCGTGAACGGGCAGACCATCTTCATCGACGGCGGAATGACGGTGGTGGTCTGATGGGCGGAGTTCACCAGCTTCCTGCCGGCGGCCCGGCCGTGGTGGCGCACGCGGCCGGTGACCTCCGGATCGAGGACGTGCCTCTTGGCACGCCTGCTCCGGACGAGGCCGTCATCGAAGTCCGCTACGGTGGCATCTGCGGTTCGGACCTGCATTACTGGCTGCACGGCGCGGCCGGGGAATCGATCCTGAAAGCGCCGCTGGTGCTGGGGCACGAAATTGTCGGCACCGTGCTGCAGGGCGCGGCGGACGGCACCGGACCGGCCGCGGGGACCCCGGTTGCTGTCCATCCGGCCACGCCCGGCCCGGGCGCGGCCCGGTATCCGGCGGACCGGCCCAACCTCTCACCCGGGTGCACGTACCTGGGCAGTGCCGCCCGTTTCCCGCACACCGACGGCGCCTTCAGCCGGTACGTGAACCTGCCGGCACGGATGCTCCGGGCACTGCCGTCAGGCCTTAGCCTGCGGACCGCGGCGCTGATCGAGCCCGCCTCCGTGGCCTGGCACGCGGTGGCCCGGGCCGGGGACGTCAGCGGCAAAACGGCCCTGGTGATCGGCAGCGGCCCCATCGGTGCGCTGGCCGTCGCGGTGCTGAAACGGGCCGGTGCCCGGCGGATCGTGGCCGTGGACATGCACGCCAAGCCGCTGGACATCGCGGCGGCCGTGGGAGCGGACGACGTGCTCGCCGCCTCCGACGCGGCGGCGATCGCCGCGGTCGAGGCCGACGTCGTGATTGAGTCCTCCGGCAACCACCACGGCCTGGCCTCGGCCATCCAGGGCGCCGCCCGCGGCGGCACCGTGGTGATGGTGGGCCTGCTGCCCACCGGCCCGCAACCGGTCCTGATCTCACTCGCCATCACCCGCGAACTGGAACTGAAGGGCTCCTTCCGCTTCAACGACGAGATCGACGACGTCATCACGGCCCTCGCCGACGGCACCCTGCTCATCGACCCGGTCATCACCCACGAATACCCGCTGGAGGACGCCCTGGAAGCCTTCGAAATGGCCCGGAACTCCGCCGAATCCGGCAAGGTACTCTTGGAGTTCAGCCCTGCTGCAGCGGAATGAAAACCCTGGGCTGGTCCCGCCAGCCGGGTTCCATCTCAGAGATCGTCTCGCGCATGATCCTGCCGGAGGCCTCGCGGGCACCGGCGGCGTCCGCTGCGGCGATGGCCTCTGCCACATCAACGTGCCATTGCAGGGCCGTCTCCCTCGGGCGGTCCGGCATGAGTCCGTGGACCGTGCGGCCGGTCAGCGTTTCCGCCACCTGCCCGACGAGGTTGGCGAACATTTCGTTGCCGGATCCGGTGAGGAGAAGTGAGTGGAATTTGATGTCCAGCTCCAGGAATTCGGCCACATTGCCGGCCTGGCCGGCGTCGCGCATTGCCAGCGAGACGTCCAGCAGTTCCTGCCGGATCGCCTGGGGGGCGTTGGCGGCCGCCAGTTCGGCGGCAACGGGCTCGACGGCGGAGCGCAGCTCCGCGAGGGACCTGAGCTGGGCGCCGCGGCCGTCACCGGCCAGGCGCCAGCGGATGACCAGCGGATCAAACGGATTCCAGCGGTGGGCCGGAAGCACCCGGATTCCCACACGCTTAATGGTTTCCACCAGGCCGAGGGACTGCAGGACGCGGACTGCTTCGCGGACCACGGAGCGCGAGACTTTCAGTTCGTCCTCAAGCTGTTCAGCCAGCATCACATGGCCAGTGGGCAGCGCGCCGCTCACGATGCGGGTGCCCAGGTTTTCGATGGCGCGGTGGTGGAGGCTGGTTGACATAGTCGTAAGCATAATCTGGCTGGCGGCGCCGTCCTGCGCGGCACCGTCCCGGCCCGGGCGTGCATCTGCGCCCGGCATGACGCTGGCGGCATCATAGACTGTTTTGTGACGCGCCACCTTCCAAAACGTGGGCGCAACTTTCCCGTTGTCGACGGAAATACATATGGTTTATTGACAGCCACTAGTTCTTGAAGCGTGTTCCGCAGGAAGTGCGGAACAGAATGCACACGTTGCACAGAAATGAATTGGAGTTTTGATGTCAGCACACATCGGTGTCACCGGCCTTGCGGTGATGGGGGCCAACCTCGCCCGCAACCTGGCCCGGAACGGCTTCACCGTTGCCCTGCACAACAGGTCTGTTGAGAAGACTGACGCGCTGCTGGAAAAGCACGGACACGACGGCGACTTCGTGCGTACCGAGACCCTCCAGGAGCTCGTGGATTCGCTGGAAAAGCCCCGCCGCGTTTTGATCATGGTCAAGGCCGGCAAGCCGGTCGACTCCGTGATCGAACAGCTGGAACCCCTGCTGGAAGCCGGCGACATCATCATCGACGCCGGCAACTCGCACTACGAGGACACCCGCCGCCGCGAAGCGGCCCTGGCCAAGAAGGACCTGCACTTCGTAGGCATCGGTGTTTCCGGCGGTGAGGAAGGCGCCCTGAACGGCCCGTCCATCATGCCCGGCGGCTCCAAGGAGTCCTACGACGCCCTCGGACCGCTGCTGGAAAAGATCGCCGCTAATGTTGACGGCCAGCCCTGCTGCGCCTGGATCGGCACCGACGGCGCCGGCCACTTCGTCAAGATGGTCCACAACGGCATCGAATACGCCGACATGCAGGTCATCGGCGAAGCCTTCGACCTTCTCCGCTCGGGTGCCGGCATCGAACCGGCCGAGCAGTCCAAGATCTTCGCTGAGTGGAACAAGGGCGAGCTCGCCTCCTTCCTGATCGAAATCTCCGCCGAGGTCCTCGGCCACGTCGACACCCGCACCGGCAAGCCGTTCGTCGACGTCGTGGTGGACGCCGCAGGCCAGAAGGGCACGGGCCGCTGGACGGTTATCTCCGCACTCGAGCTGGGATCCCCGACGTCGGGCATCGCCGAATCCGTGTTCGCACGCGCTCTCTCGTCCCAGGCCGAGCAGCGCAAGCTGGCCCAGGAACTCCTGGCCGGCGAAGAAATCGCCGTCGAGGTTCCGGAAACGTTCGTCGAGGACGTGCGCCAGGCGCTGTACGCCTCCAAGCTGGTTTCCTACGCCCAGGGCCTGGACATGCTGACCTCGGCCGCGAAGGAATACGGCTGGGACCTGAAGCTGGACGAGATCGCTTCCCTGTGGCGCGGCGGCTGCATCATCCGTGCGGAACTGCTGAAGGAAATCACCAAGGCCTACGCCGCTGAGGAAAAGCCCGCCAACCTGCTGTTCGCACCGGCCTTCACCAAGGCCATCGCCGAGGTCCTGCCGGCATGGCGCCGCGTGGTGGCCACGGCTGTTCAGCTGGGCATCCCGGTGCCGGTGTTCTCCTCGTCACTGGCATACTACGACGGCCTGCGCCGCAAGCGTCTGCCGGCCGCGGTGATCCAGGGCCAGCGCGACCTCTTTGGTGCGCACACCTACGGCCGTGTTGACGCCGAGGGCACGTTCCACACCCTGTGGGGCGAGGACAAGTCCGAAATCGAGGCAGTGGACACCCACTAGCTTCAAGCCACACCGTGCTATGAAGGCAACGGCCGGCGCTTCCCGGATACTCTGGGACGTGCCGGCCGTTGCCGTTTGCGGACTACCCTCTCGGTGGCAGCGGCTTCCCATCGCAGCCTGTCCAATGATTGTCGTCTCCAAGGAGTGCAGCCCATGTCGCAGCCAGTCGCGTTTGTTACCGGTGCGTCCACCGGCATCGGCTTCGAGGCCGCCAGGAAGCTGAGTGAGCGCGGATTCACTGTGTACGCAGGCGCCCGCCGGGTCGAGAAGATGGAGCCGCTGAAGGCCCACGGGGTGAAGGTGCTGGCGCTGGATGTCACGGACGAGGCGTCCATGGCGGCGGCCGTGGGCGGAATCCTCGAGGCGCACGGCCGGATCGATGTCCTCGTGAACAACGCCGGCTACGGGTCCTACGGGTCCTTGGAAGAGGTGGAACTGGCTGAAGGCAGGCGGCAGTTCGACGTCAACGTCTTCGGCCTGGCGCGCATGACACAGCTGGTGCTGCCCGTCATGCGGGCCGCCGCCGAAGGGAGGATCATCAATGTTTCCTCCATCGGCGGCAAGATGTACGAGCCCCTGGGCGCCTGGTACCACGCCACGAAGTTCGCCGTCGAGGGCCTGAGTGACTCCCTGCGCCTGGAGCTCAAGCCGCACGGCATCAAGGTGTCAATCATCGAACCGGCGGGCACGCAGACTGAATGGGGAGGCATCTCGGGCGAGAGCCTGCTGGAAACGTCCGGGCATGGCCCCTACCGGGACCAGGCGAAAATCGTTGCCGCGGCGCTGGCCTCCACCGAAGGTTCCAGCATGTCAACGCACCCGGCTGTCATCGCCGATGCCATTGTCCACGCCGCAACGGCAGCCCGGCCGAAGACGCGCTACCCGGTGGGCAAGGGCGCGCGCGCCATCCTGGCTCTGCGAAGGATCCTGCCGGACCGCGCGTTCGACGTAGTGTTCTGGACTATCTACCAGCGGCTGGGCCGCTAGATCCGGTACTCGATGTAGTACTCGGCAGGGTCCACAGCCGGTTTGGTTTCGCGCTGGGCATCCCGGTGGCGCCATGTTGCAGGAACACCGGTGATGATGGATTCCGGCGGGGCGTCCTTCACCACCACGGCGTTGGCGCCCACTGCGCTGTCCCGGCCGATGGTGATGGGGCCCAGGATCTTGGCGCCCGCGCCGATGGTCACGCGGTCCCCGATGGTGGGGTGCCGCTTGACCTTCGCCAGCGAGCGTCCGCCCAGGGTGACGCCGTGATAGATCATCACGTCCTCACCGATCTCCGCCGTCTCACCGATGACCACGCCCATGCCGTGGTCGATGAAGAAGCGCTTGCCGATGGTCGCGCCCGGGTGGATCTCGATCCCGGTCAGGAACCGTGCCAGCTGCGAAATCAGCCGTGCCGGGAAGCGCAGCGACGGATTCTGCCAGAGCTTGTGCGTCAGGCGGTGCGCCCAGATCGCGTGGAGGCCGGAGTAGGCAAAAAAGTTCTCAAAAGAGCCTCGAGCCGCCGGGTCATGCGACCGGGCGGCGTCGAGGTCTTCCTTAAGTCTTGCGAAGAAGCTCACAAAGACCTTTCTACAGGAAACGGTGAATGGCGGGCTAAGGCTTAGCCTCGGATGTCGTCATAGAGCACGGTGGAGATGTAACGCTCGCCGAAGTCGCAGACAACCGCGACGATGAGCTTACCGGCATTCTCCGGGCGCTTGGCGAGTTCGAGGGCTCCCCAGACGATCGCACCCGAGGAGATGCCGCCGAGGATGCCTTCCTTGACGCCGAGGTCGCGGGCAACGCGGACGGAGTCCTCCAGGGTGGCGTCCAGGACTTCGTCGTAGACGTTGGTGTCGAGGATTTCGGGAATGAAGTTGGCGCCGATGCCCTGGATCTTGTGCGGGCCGGGGGCGCCCCCGTTCAGGATGGCGGAGTCCTTCGGTTCGATGGCAACGATCTGGACGTCCGGCTTGCGTTCCTTCAGGACCTGGCCGACGCCGGTGACGGTGCCGCCGGTGCCGATGCCGGCGACGAAGATGTCCACCTTGCCGTCGGTGTCGGACCAGATTTCCTCGGCGGTGGTGGTGCGGTGGATCTCCGGGTTGGCTTCATTGGCGAACTGCTGGGCCCAGATGGAGTTCTCCGTGTTGGCCACGATCTCCTGGGCCTTCTCCACGGCGCCGCGCATGCCTTCGGAACCCGGGGTAAGCACGATTTCGGCGCCGAAGGCGCGGAGCATGACACGGCGCTCGGTGGACATGGTCTCGGGCATGGTCAGGATGACCTTGTAGCCGCGGGCGGCACCCACCATGGCCAGGGCGATGCCCGTGTTGCCGGAGGTTCCTTCGACGATGGTTCCGCCGGGCTTGAGGGCGCCGGACTTCTCCGCTGCGTCCACAATGGCCACGCCGATACGGTCCTTGACGCTGTTGGCCGGGTTGTAGAACTCGAGCTTGACCGCCACCTGGGCGTCGAGGCCCTCGGTCAGCCGGTTGAGCCTGACCAGCGGAGTGCCGCCGACAAGCTGGGTGACGTCGTCGTAGATCCGTGCCATGTATTTGTGCCTATCTCTGAAGAGTTCTCTGAACAGCGAATACTGAGGTCAGCCTAACGAGGGCGGCCGGAGCCTAGCTAAGCATTAAGCCATGCAGAGTAATATTTCCTTGCCTTGGCCAGCTTGGGGTTGATGATCACCTGGCAGTAGCCCTGTTCCGGATGCTTGCCGTAGTAGTTCTGGTGGAAATCCTCGGCCACATGGAATACGGGCAGCCTGCTGACTTCTGTGACGATCGGATGCGCCCACAGCGCCTGGTTCCGTTCGATCGCCTCCTCGAAAAGGATCTTTTCCTCCGTGGTCTCGTAAAACATGGACGAGCGGTACTGGGTACCGACGTCGTATCCCTGGCGGTTGAGCGTGGTGGGATCGTGGAGGGCGAAGAACATGTCCAGGATGACCTCGGCCGGGATCACGTCCTCATCAAAGCTCACCGCCACCACCTCGGCGTGGCCTGTGGTGCCCGAGCAGACCGAGTAGTAGTCCGGATGGCGGTCGTGGCCGCCGGTATAGCCGGAAATGACCGACGTAACACCCTTGGTTTGCTGGTAGACGGCGTCAAGGCACCAGAAGCAGCCTCCGCCAAGCACAAAAGTTTTCATGTCCTCTTCAATGGTTGAAGCGCGCCGATGATTCCCCAACCACCTTACGAGACTGCTGCGCGTGCGGGCGAAGACGGCGGATAGGGTAAAAATGAGGGTATGGAACCTGTGAACACCGACGTTGCAGAAGACGCCCGTACCGCTGCTGATCCGGCCGGTGCTGAGTCTGACGCTGCCGAACCCTCGGATGCCCCGGCACTGGGCGAGATCCTGCTGGCCGTCGAAGAACTCTGGCCCGAATCACTCGCCGAGGAGTGGGACGAGGTGGGCCTTGTCGCAGGCCATCCCTCAGCAGTCGTCAGCAGGATCATGTTCGCGGTCGATCCCACCCTTGACGTCATCGAAGAAGCCATCGAATGGGGTGCTGACCTGCTGATCACGCACCACCCCCTTCTGCTCAAGGGCGTTACCTCCGTTGCGGCCACGACTGCCAAAGGCAAAGCCGTCCACCGCCTGATCGAATCCGGAACCGCGCTCCTGACCGTCCATACCAACGGTGACTCCGCGGTCGGGGGCGTCTCCGATGTCCTTGCGGACGCCCTTGGCCTCCATGATGTTGTGCCGCTGACTCCCGCCACGAACGGCCTGCCGGAGGAAGGCATCGGCCGCGTCGGGGACCTTGAAGACGTCATGACGCTCGGGGACTTCGCAGCTCGCGTCTACGGCATCCTGCCCTCGGTCGCCGGCGGCGTCAGGGTCTCCGGGGACAAGGATGGCCTGGTGCGGCGCGTCGCCGTGTGCGGTGGCGCGGGGGACTCCCTGTTCAACGAGGTCCGGGCGAGCAACGCCGACCTCTTCGTGACCGCGGACCTCCGCCACCACCCGGCGTCAGAGGCGCGTGAGAATGCCGTAAATGACAGGCCGTACCTCATCGACGTTTCCCACTTCGCCAGCGAGTGGCTGTGGCTGCCGGCCGCGGCTGAGGCACTCGGAAACGTCCTCAGCGACCAGGGCCACGACGTCGACATCCGGGTCAGCACCACCAACAGTGATCCGTGGGACTTCATTCTGACTCCGGGCTAAGCCTCGCGTGCGGGGGCCCTGCCGGGTTTAGCGAGGCAGGCGAGCACGCTAGGCGCTAGAGTCTAAACTGCGCCGGTCCGGTGCCCGGCCGTGGCCGGTAGGAACAAGCGGAGGTAATAGTGGCCAAGGCAGCACCGGCAGAACAGTTGAAATTGCTCGAACTGCAGGGACTCGACGCCAGGCTCAAATCGCTGTCCAACCGCCGCCGGACCCTCGAAAACGATCCCCGGATCAGCGACCTGCAGGCTGCGCTGTCCGTGGCCAACGGCGAACTCGGTGCCGCAAAAATGGCGGTCCATGACGCTGAAACCGAGCTCAAGCGCTCGGAAGCCGATGTGGAGCAGGTGGCGTCCAGGATCGAACGCGATGAAGCGCGACTGAACAGCGGCACCGGCCTGTCCAAGGACCTGGTTGCCCTGCAAAGCGACATCGCCTCGCTCAACAAGCGGCGCTCGGCCCTTGAAGACGTGGAGCTCGAGGTCATGGAACGGCTGGAGGGACTCCGTGAACGCCAGGCGGCCCAGCAGAAGATCGTGGATGACGTCCAGGGATCCTTCGGCGGGATCCGGGCTGAGCTGGACGCCGCCCTGGCGGAGATTGCCGCCGAGGCCGCCGAAGTGGGCGCCGCTCGTGCGGAGTTCGCCGCCGGCCTTGATGCCGGATTGCTGGCAATTTACGACAAGACGCTCGCCAAGCGCGGAGTCGGGGCGGCTCGGTTGTTCCACGGCAAATCCGAAGGTTCGGGGATGCAGCTGAGCCCAGGCGACCTTGCCGAGATCAAGGCAGCGGCCGAGGACGACATCGTGTTTTGCCCGGACTCCGGCTGCATCCTGGTCCGCTCCGCCGAATGGGCCTAGGCAGCGAGAATGATGTTGAGGGCGTGCGCTTTGCGTGAAGTGCCCTCGACCAGCTCGGCTTCCCACTTTTCGCTGGCCGCCTTGAGCAGCTGAGCAGGGGTCCGGGGAGCGGCACCCCGGCGCGTCAGCAGGTGGCGGGCCAGCTCGCCGCGCGTGTGCTTGGCGAAGTGGCTGACCACCTTGCGCACGCCGTTCACCTCCGTAAACACGTTGACGGCAACGGTCTGCGCCGGCGGGGGAGCCCAAGCCGCGTAATAAGTGCTGGAGCGGCAGTCCACCAGTAGCTCCCCTTCGCTTGCGGTTGCCAGGGCCGCCGAAATCTGCGGCTTCCAGAATGACGCCAGGCGGCCGACGTCGGGCAGTGACGTACCCATGGACAGCCGGTAGGCGGGCACCCGGTCAGCAAAGCGGATGGCGCCCCAGAGGGCGGAGATGACCAGCACCGATTCATCCGCCTTCCGGCGCTGCGCCGGCGTCAGCGACTGGTAGCCAAGTGCGTCGTACAGGACACCGGAATAGACCTGGTGCGCCGGCGCCGCCGGTTCCGTGTGCAGCCGGGTGTTGCGTTCGACGTCGGCACTGAGCGAAGCTCCGACGCCCAGCAGCGCGAGTGCGTCCCGGTGGGCGCTGACGTCCCCCAGTGCTTCGAGCACCTTTGCCCGGTAAGTGTTCAACACGGGAAAGCTCAGGGCGGTCCAGTCGACGGCTTCACCATGGACAGCGGGGGTCTTGCCTTCAGACGGGGGCAGCAGAATCAGCACCGTACGATCTTACCGGCGCGGGGGGGCGGAGTGCTGTGCCGGTGGTCAGGCCAGGTTCCGCCCCAGGAACGAGATGACATCCGGCAGGATGGAGCGCCAGTAGCCGCTGTCGTGGCCGCCGTCCTGGAACCCGCCTTCATGCTCCCCGGGCAGGCCGCTGACATAGTCCTTCACGCTGTAGAGCAGGTTGTCCGCGGTGCCGCAGTCGATCCTCTTGGGCAACATTTCCAGTTCCGGCCTGAGCGCGAAGATGTCGTTGGCCTCGAAGTCTGCGGCGCCGTCAAAGTTGTCCGCCCGCCCGGCGTCGTGCATGCTCCACACTGCCGGACTCATCGCTGCGACGGCACGGAGGCCGGGCAGCCGGTGCTGGGAGGCGAGGAGCAGGGCGCCGAAGCCGCCCATCGACAGGCCGAACACGGCGGTCCTGCCGGTGTCCAGCCCCTGGCTTGCCAGCAAAGGGAGGAATTCCTCCACCACCATGGACTGCGTGTCCGTTCCTGTTGCGCGCCGGTGCCACCAGCTTTCGCCGCCATCCACAGCCGCGATCGCAAAAGGCTGCCCGCCGCGGGCCACGTGCTGCGCCAGGACCCGGTCAGCCTGCAGGTCGTCGAAAACCATCCGGTGGTCCGCGCCCGTACCGTGCAGGAAGAGTGCCACGGGCAGGGGCTGCTGGTCGCTGCCGGCACTGCCGCCCGGAATCGCCACGGACCAGTTCGTCCCCGTATCCGGGCGGAACCTCGACGTGAAGGAACCACTGCGCACTTCCGCCCTCGACGCCGTCAGGCCGTCACTGACCGGCGCACACCCCGCCAGCACAGCGGCGGTCACACCGCCGGCTCCGAGTTCCAGCAGCCGCCTGCGTCCGAGCGTCGGGAATTCCATAAGCCGATCATAGGCGTGAAGGCCCCCATACCGGCCCGCCGCTCAGGCCGCCTTGATCGGCGGTTTGGCGGCGGCCGTCGCCGCCTGGTTTTCCCGGGCAAGGAACGCGGACAGTTCGCCGATGGTACTCATCAGCGGCGCCGGGAAGACAACCGTCGAGTTCTTGTCCACCGCGATTTCGACCAGCGATTGCAGGTTCCGCAGCTGCAGGGCCAGCGGATGCGCCATCATGGTGTCCGACGCGTCGCCGAGCGCCGCTGCCGCGATGGCCTCGCCTTCCGCGGCGATGATCTTTGCCCTCTTCTCCCGCTCAGCCTCGGCCTGGCGGGCCATTGCGCGCTTCATGCTCTCGGGCAGTTGGATGTCTTTCAGTTCCACCAGGGTCACCTCGACACCCCAGGCCAGCGTCAGGGCATCAAGGATTTCCCGGATATCGCTGTTGATGCGCTCGGTTTCTGACAGCGTCTGGTCCAGGCTGTGCCTGCCGACCACCTTCCGCAACGTGGTTTGCGCGATCTGGTCGATTGCGGCCGCGACGTTCTCGATGGCCACAACGGATTTCACGGCGTCGACCACGCGGTAGTAGGCAACGGCGGAAATGTCGACGCTCACGTTGTCCTGGGTGATGATGCCCTGCGACTGGATCGGCATGGTCACGATCCGCAGGCTGACCAACGGAAGGCGGTCGACAACCGGGATGATGAACCGCAGGCCCGGGAGCCGAATGCCCATGACCCTGCCAAGCCGGAAGAGCACCCCCTGCTCATACTGCCGCACGATCCGGATGGACATCTTCAGGAAGATGAGCAGCAGCACTGCGACGGCGATAGCGATGTACGTACTGGTGGGGTCCATCAGGATCCCCTCTTTTCTTGCATGAGTTGACCTGGTCCAATTGTCCCACCTGGCGCCCGAAACGTCCCTCCGTGCGCCCGAAACGTCCCTCCGGGGCGGTCCGCAGGACGTCCCGCACGGCGGGTGCCGGTGCAGCACGTAGAATGAAATGCGGATGGGTTGACCAGGCGGCCGCGCGTCACGCAAGTGGCTCGAGGAACGTCCGGGCTCCGCAGAGCAGGGTGGTGGGTAACGCCCACTCGGGGCAACCCGCAGGCCAGTGCCACAGAGAATAGACCGCCTGCGTCGCGCCGGTTTGAAAGCGGCACGAAGCAGGTAAGGGTGAAACGGCGGTGTAAGAGACCACCAGCTTCCCGGGTGACCGGGAAGGCTAGGTAAACCCCACCCGGAGCAAGGCCAGACAGGGCACGTTCGAGGGCTGCTCGCCCGAGTGTCCGGGTAGGCCGCTGGAGGGCGTCGGCAACGGCGTTCGTAGATGGATGGCCGCTACTCCCGCACCGGCAACGGCGCGGGAACACAGAACCCGGCGTATCGGTCAACCCATCCATCACCGCTTTGGCGGCACATCTGCCGTCACCGGCATGTGAGTGACTTCACGCTTTGCGGGGCAGTACTGGCGGCGTCGCCGCCCTAGAATGGATAGCGAACGTAGAAGTTCTGCCGCCGGGTCTGCGTTCGCAGCCGGCGGTTTTTCTTTGCGATTCTCCAAGGTGTCCGGGGTGGACCGAATCCCCGCCGATGCCTGTGCCCCGGAATACCTCCGGTGGCCGACATCCGCATACGAGGACGTATGTGGTTGACCCAAGGAAGGTAGTTCTGTGAGCCAGACGTCAGATTCTTGTCTTGATACGTGGATGGGCCGTGAGGCACTTGCCGAGGCCATGATCCCGGTGATCGGCCGGCTGTACCGCGAGAACAACGTGGTGACTTCCATCCACGGCCGCAGCCTGATCAACAAGTCCACCATGAACATCCTGAAGGCGCACCGTTTCGCGCGCCGGATGAGCAAGGACGAGCTGCTCCTGGAAGAGACGGCCCCGTTGCTGGATGCCCTCGCCGGGCTGGATCTGGGTGCTGCTGCCATCGACATCGCCCGCCTGAACCAGAAGTTCAAGGCCGAGGCCAACGGTGCGAGCCTGGAGGAGTTCCTGCGCGCTGAACTCGCGGACGTCGTGGGCAAGCGTGGCGGCGACGACCGCACCAGCACTGACGTCGTGCTCTACGGCTTTGGCCGCATCGGCCGCCTGCTGGCGCGCCTCCTCATCGAAAAGGCCGGTGGCGGTCACGGACTCCGTCTACGCGCGATCGTGGTCCGCCGCGGCTCGGACAACGACCTCGCCAAGCGCGCCAGCCTGCTGCGCCGCGACTCCGTTCACGGATCGTTCGAGGGCACCATCAAGGTGGACACCGAGAACAACACCATCACGGCCAACGGTGTCCAGGTCCAGGTCATCTACTCGGACAACCCCTCCACCGTGGATTACACGGCCTACGGCATCAAGGACGCCCTCGTGGTGGACAACACCGGACGCTGGCGCGACGCCGAAGGCCTGTCCCAGCACCTCCTGAGCAAGGGCGTCTCCCGCGTCCTGCTCACGGCACCCGGCAAGGGCGAGCTGAAGAACATCGTCCACGGCATCAACCACGGCACCATCCTGGACTCGGACAAGATCGTCACCGCGGCGTCCTGCACCACCAACGCCATCACCCCGGTCCTGAAGGCCATCAACGACAGGTTCGGCGTGGTCCACGGCCACGTCGAGACGGTCCACTCGTTCACCAACGACCAGAACCTGATCGACAACTTCCACAAGGGCGACCGCCGCGGCCGCTCCGCCGCGCTGAACATGGTGATCACCGAAACCGGTGCCGCCAAGGCCGTGGCCAAGGCGCTCCCCGAACTCCTTGGCAAGCTCACCGGCAGCTCCATCCGCGTCCCGACCCCGGACGTTTCCCTGGCCATCCTGAACCTGAGCCTGGAGAACGGCACCACCAAGGACGAGGTCAACGACTTCCTGCGGCAGATGTCCCTGCACTCCGAGCTGCGCAAGCAGATCGACTACATCGATTCCCCCGAGGTCGTCTCCACGGACTTCGTCGGTTCCCGGCGTGCCGGCATTGTTGACGGCCTGGCCACGATCTCCAACGACAAGAACCTGGTCCTCTACGTCTGGTACGACAACGAGTTCGGCTACAGCTGCCAGGTGGTCCGCGTGATGGAGGAAATGGCCGGTGTCAACCCGCCGTCGTTCCCCGTCAAGGAACCCGCCGCGGCGCTGGCAGCAATCGCGGTCTAGCAGTCCGGACGGGATCCGGGTCTGAGGTTTCCCGGCCGGTGCTCTGGCATCGGCCGGGAAACGGACCCAAAATGGTGTCATGGAACACGAATCGACTCTCGAACATGAAACCACCCTCGAACACGCCCTCGACGTAGCGCGGCAGAACCACAAGGAAGCTACCCGCCTCCTCGAACAGGCGCGAGTGGCGCATGCTGCGGGAGAGATTCCCGATAGCAGGATCAAACAGCTTGAGGAGCTGCTGGACCTCGCCACCGTGGACCTGAAACGTGTGATGAAAGAGCAGTAACTGCCCCTCCACACTGTGGATATCGGCCGCATTGTCAGTGGCCGCACCTAAGCTCGTCCGGTGCGTAGGAATCAACATCGGGCTCTGCAACCATGACCATCAGCTGGGCGGCTTACCGGCGTGCACGGCGCCGCTCCCGCCAGGCCTGGGCTGTACTGATAGTGCTGGCCGCCGGCCTGGTTTCAGCCGTGTGCTGGTTCTTTACGGCAGGCCAGTTTGCCGTGGCGGAGCCGTCCGTCACGGGCCCCAGCACCGCTCCTGTGCTTGATCCGGCGTGGATGAAAGCTGTTCCGCCTGTCCGGCCTGTACCGGAAGGCCGTGCGGCCGATGCGCTGGAATCGCTCGAGGTGAAAGGGCGGGCGGCCAACGACAACTACGAACGCACCGCATTCGGCCAGGCCTGGCTGGATGTGGACCGCAACGGCTGCGACACCCGCAATGACATCCTCCGGCGGGACCTCGGCGGGGCACAGTTCACCGAGGGTTCCCGGTGCCGCGTGGCACGCGGGGAATTCCATGAGCCGTACACCGGAGCGGTGGTGACCTTCACCAGGGGAGCGGAGAGCAGCAAAGCCGTCCAGATTGACCACGTCGTGGCCCTGGGCGACGCGTGGCAGAAGGGCGCCCAGCAATTGACGCCGCTACAGCGTCAAAACCTCGCCAACGATCCCCTGAACCTCGTGGCCGCCGACGGTCCCGCCAACCAGGAAAAGAGCGCCTCGGACGCAGCCGGCTGGCTTCCGAAAAACAAGGCCTTCAGGTGCCACTACGTGGCCCGCCAGATCTCAGTGAAAGCTGCCTACGCGCTGTGGGTGACCCAGGCCGAAAAAGACGCCATGAATCGTGTCCTGGCCTCGTGCCCGCAGCAGCAGACCCTCATTCCGCGATAGGACGACCGCTAGGGGCGGCCGCCCGGTGTCCGATTAAAACCGGTGTCCGACGAAAACCGGTGCCCGATTAAAAATCAGTGCCCGAACGGGTCGGGGTCGACGCCGGGCATCCACGTCAGGCCGGGAACGCCCCAGCCGCTCCGCTTGGCCTGCTTCATGGCTTTGCGGGCGTAGCGGTCCATCAGCCGGTTCACGTAGAGCTTGCCGTCCAGGTGGTCGTATTCATGCTGGATTATCCGGGCGAACCAGTCCGTGGCCTCGAAGTCCACCGGATTCCCGTCACCGTCGAAGCCCTGCACCCGAGCCCACTCCGCGCGCTTGAGCGGGTACTGGCCGCCGGGGAAGGACAGGCAGCCCTCCACTTCCTCATCGGGGTCCGGGAGGGCGCCGGAAACCTTGGACAGCGTCAGGACCGGGTTCACCACGGCGCCGGCAGGGGGCACGCCGTCGTCGTTCGCGAACTTGTACACAAAGATGCGCTTGCCAACGCCCACCTGGGGGGCGGCGAGCCCCACGCCGTTGGCGGCGTCGTTCGTTTCGAACATGTCGGCGATAAGGGTGCGGAGTTCGTCGTCGAAGACTTCCACTTCGGCGGCCCGGCGGTGGAGAACCGGCTCGCCCCAGATGGTGATCGGCAGAACGGTCATGTCAGGTGGTTCCTTTGATGCAGTGCGGAAACAAGTAAAGGCCGCACCGGATAACCGGTGCGGCCTTTAGGTAAGGGCGAAAATCCTGCCCTTCATGAGGGTGAGCTACGGGGGTTGAACCCGCGACCTCCTGGACCACAACCAGGCGCTCTGCCAACTGAGCTAAGCCCACCATGTGCCCCGCGAGACCGTCCGGGTTACCGGCTGTCTTGGAAGGCAACGTCATATAGCTTACCTGCTCCGCGGGGCTGTTTTTGCCACTTTTGCCGGTTTTAGGAAAATTTCCTTCAAACGTGGCGCAGATTACTTTTCCGTCGCCGCTGCAAGGGACTCGGCGGAGGCCATGACGGACTTCGAAATGCGCTGGGCGGTGGCACTGTCCGGTCCCGGCGCCGGGACGAAGACTGCCTCCCGGTAGTAGCGCAGCTCATCGATGGAATCCTTGATGTCGCCGAGGGCGCGGTGCCCGCCGTGCTTGGCCGGAGCCTGGAAGTAGGCCCGCGCGAACCAGCGCCGCGACAGTTCCTTGATGGTGCTGACGTCAATGACCCGGTAGTGCAGGTGCTCCACCACCGCCGGCATGTCCCGGGCAAGGAAGACGCGGTCCGTGCCCACGGAGTTGCCGCCCAGCGGAGCCTTGCGCGGATCCGGAACCCACTTGGCGATGTATTCCATGATCACGGCTTCGGCCTCTGCCATCGTCTTTCCGTGCGGAAGCTCTTCGAGAAGCCCGGATCGGGTGTGCATGTCGCGGACGAAATCGTTCATCTGGGCCAGCGCGGCGTCGTCCGGCCGGATGACGACGTCGACGCCGTCACCCAGGATGTTGAGTTCGGAGTCCGTCACCAGTGCGGCCACCTCGATTAGGGCGTCATTCTTGATGTCCAGGCCGGTCATCTCGCAGTCGATCCAGACAATGCGTTCGTTAGTAATAGGCACCCGACCAGCCTACCGTTCCGCTGCCACGGAGCTGTCCGGTGCTAGGATTTCGATACGTGGCGGTGCGCTGTTTTTGCTGCCGCGGCCCCACCCCCGCCGGCGTGACCGGCTGCTAGCGGGTGAACAATGCCCCACAACAGATTGGACGATCCTGAGATGACGGCGCCTGTGCCTGCGGCGGGAAGAGTGGCTGCCGGTACGTCACCGGAGCCGGTTGAGGCTGAAGTGGACAACGCCCTCTCGCCGCTCCTCTCGGGGTTCGCCGGCTCGATGTTCATGGCGATCGGCTCGCTGGGCGTCGGCTGGCTTGCGCCCGTCTCTGAACTTCGCCGGCTGCCGCTGTTCATCTGGATGCGCACTGAAGCGGTAGGGGTGGCACTGTCCATCGTGCTGCTGGCCGTCGGCGGCATGCTCCTGGTGCGGGCCTGGCTTCGCCTTGGCCAGCGTGTCCGCGTCTGGGGCGCGGGTGCCCGGAAGGCCACCCTGCAGGCTGTGGCCCTGTGGGGGCTTCCCATGATGTTCTCGGTCCCGCTCTTCAGCCGTGACGTCTACGCCTACATCGGCCAGGGCCGGCTGATGGTTGAAGGCTTCAATCCCTACGAAAACGGGATTTCGGCACTCTCCAACTATTTCCAACTCGGGGCCGACAAGATGTGGACCGAGGCACCCGTTCCCTACGGGCAGTTGTTCCTGTGGATCGAACAACTGGTGGTGTGGTCCACCAACGTGCAGCCCGAGGCGAGCATCATGCTCTTCCGTGGTGCCGCCCTGGTGGGCGTGGTGCTGTGCATTGTGTACGTTCCCAAACTGGCGGAGCTGCACGGCGTGAATCCGCACCGCGCGCTGTGGCTCACCGCAGCCAATCCGCTGTTCCTGACCAACTTCATCGCCAGTGTCCACAACGATGCGCTCATGATCGGCCTGGCGCTGGCCGGACTTTATTACTGCGCCACCAAGCGCGTGGTGTTCGGGCTGGTCCTCGTGACGCTGTCGATCTCCGTCAAGCCGATCACCATCGTGTTCCTGCCGTTTATCGGGCTCCTATGGGCGGGAAAGAACGCCGGCTGGCCGCGGAAGTTCGTTTTCTGGGGACTCACTGCCGGCATCAGCCTGGCGATGCTGTACGCCATGAGCCTGGTGAACGGCTTTGGCTTCGGCTGGGTGAACGGACTCTCCGCGCCGGGCAGTATCTGGATCTGGTACGCACCGGTGGGCCTGCTGGGGCTTGTGGTGGCATCCATCTCGAACGCCTTCGGGCTGGACGGCTGGGGACTGGCCAAATGGGTTTACGACGCCGGCAAACTGCTGGCCGTCGGAATTGTCGCCTGGCAGATCTTCCGCGGCGACCACGACCGCCTGATGCGCCGGCTCACCCTGGGGTTCGCGGCCGTGGTCCTGCTCGCTCCCATGATCCAGTCCTGGTACGTTGTGTGGCTCATCCCGCTGTTCGCCGTCACCGGCATCCGGGACGACTGGCAGGTGAAAGCTCTTTACTTCATCGTGTCCTTCTTTATGGTCTACGCCATCTCAGACCAGCTCGAGGTCTTCCCCTACCTGCAGACGGAGGACCTGGGCCTTCCGCTGGCACTGGCACGCAACGCCGCGGCCATCATCGCGCTGCTGTTCGCGCTGTACCTGATCTTCCTGGATCCCAAAACGAAGCAGCTGTTCAGCAAGCCGGATGAGCCGGTTACCACCCGCCCGGTCATCTGAGGCGGCCGCAGGGCCGGGAGTCACCGGGCCGGAAGTCACCCGGCCGGGAGGTTCTTAAGGGCCTCGCGGCGGGAGAGCGGGCTGAGCTCCGTGCCGTGGCGGTCAACGAACTCCCGGACCCAGGCCGGATCGGTCTTCGCGTACTCGCGTAAGGCCCAACCAATGGCCTTCCGGATGAAAAACTCCGGGTCGGACAGATTGGCCTCGATGACCGAGGCGAGCAGCTCCGGGTCGGTGGCGGCCTTTGCCGCGAGCTGGGCGGTGATGGCGGATCTGCGGATCCACATATCGGGGTCCTTGCTCCAGGCGCGGAGGATCCGGTCGAGCTCCGGACGGTGTGCCTGCAGCAGGGCGCACATCCGGTGCGCCACCCCGTCCACCAGATCCCACCACGCCCCGGTCCGGATAATCTCTTCGTATACCGGCAGCAGTTCCAGCCGGCCGACGGCCAGCCGCGAACCCGTCAGGTCAATGGCGGCATACCGCTCTTCCCGGAATGCGGCCGAACGCCAGAGCGCCAGGACTGTATTGCTCAGGTCCTGGATTGAACTGCAGGGCCACTGCGCGGCGGCGCCATGGGTGATCTTCCGCACCTCGGGAACCCTGACTCCAAGCGACGGCATGTCCGACTTCATGTAGGCCTGGCTTCCGGCTGCCCGCACCGGGTCTGCCGAGTCCCGCAGCCGGCTGCGGATTCCGGCTATCAGTTCTTCGTTCGCCATGGTGGCAACTCTACTGGCGGACGGTCACGTCATCCTTGCCCTGTCCGACAGGCGGTGTATTAGAATAGTGAGCGCTAACACACCATCTCCGGCAGTAAATGGACACCTATGACCCCCACCGAGCATGAGATCAGTTTCGGCCCCTACACCGCAATCGCGACGGCCCGTGGAGGAGCACTCCGGGAGCTGCAGCACGAAGGCCGCGATCTGGTCATCGGCTTCGGGTCCGAGGGGGAGATTCCTGACTACCGCGGCGTCATCTGCGCCCCGTGGCCCAACCGGCTGGCTGATGGCCGGTACAGCTTCGACGGCAAGGAGTTCCGGTCCGCGGTCAACGAGGAAGCCCGGGGGACTGCACTGCACGGCCTGGTGTTTGGCGCGCTGTGGGAACTCCAGGAGCACACCGCATCCTCCGTCCGCCTCGGTACCCGTGTTGAACCGGGAAAGGGGTATCCGGGGCGCCTTGACATCTCTGTTGAATACGAACTCCGGGCTGACGGGCTGCGCGGCACGGTGCGCGCCGAGAATGTTGGCCCGGACGCCGCGCCCTACGGTGTGTGCCCGCATCCGTACCTCCTCGCCGGACCTGCCCCGCTGGATGAGTGGACCGTGCAGATCCCGGCCACCGAATTCATGGAGGTGTCCGCCGACCGGCTGCTGCCGGAGGGCATGGCCGGCGTCGAAGGCCATGCCTTTGACTTCCGGTTTGAGCGGGTCCTGGGTGCGGTCGAAATCGACCACGCCTTTGCCGGCCTGATTCCCAACGAGGACGGACTCGCGGCAGTTCGGGCCTACGACCCGTCCGGCACCGGCGTCGAACTGGAATGGGATTCTGCGTGGCCGTGGCTGCAGATCCACACGGCCGACAAGCCCGCAGGGCCATCCCGGCTGGGCCTCGCGGTTGAACCCATGACGTGCCCGCCTGACGCCTTCAACAGCGGAACCGACGTGGTCCGGCTGGCCCCGGGGGAGTCCCACGAGGCCAGCTGGACCGTCCGCGCAATCAGTCGCTGAGGTAGGCGTCAGCCGGCGAGATAGTTGCTGGCGTACCGCCGGTACTGTGCAAGGACCTCCGGTGCACCGCCGTCGGCTGCCTCTACTTCGGTGCCGCCGGAACCCCACTGCGGCCATTGACCCGTCAGGACGGCTGCCGCCTGGCGGGCGGCGCCGTCGGCCACGTATTCCCCTGGTTCGGGCACCACCACGGGGAGTCCGAAAACGGACGCAGCAATCTGCTGCACGGCCGCTGATTGCGCCCCGCCACCCACCAGGATGATCCGGCCGGCCTTCACTCCCTGGGCCTGCAGGGCGGCCAGGCCGTCCGCAAGGGAGCAGACCACGCCCTCGATCGCGGCCCGGGCCAGGTTGTCTCGGGTGTAGCTGGCCAGGGTGGCCCCGTGCAGGGATCCTGTGGCGTCGGGCAGGTTGGGCGTGCGCTCGCCTTCGAAGTACGGCACGAGTGTGAGGCCGCCGGAACCGGCCGGGGCGGCGAGGGCCAGTTCGGTGAGTCCGGCAAGGGTTACTCCCAGCAGCGCGGCCGTGGCATCGAAGATCCGGGTGGCGTTCAGGGTGCAGGCCAGCGGGAGGAAGTTGCCCGTGGCATCTGCGAAGCCTGCCACGAGTCCGGTGGCATCGGCGGACGGGGTCTCCGAGACGGCGAATACCGTTCCTGATGTCCCCAGCGACACCACAACGTCACCCGGCCGGGCGTCCACGCCGAGGGCTGCGGCAGCGTTGTCGCCGGCGCCGGGGCCAATGAGTGCGCCGGCCGGCGTCCTGCCGGCGGCTTCCAGGGGGCCGACGACGGCGGGAAGCGCCGGAAGATGGCCCAGTACCTTTTCGAGGACTTCCGGGAGATAGGTTCCCGAGGCGGTGGAAAAGTATCCGGTGCCGGACGCGTCCGATCGGTCGGTTCGCAGGAGCTGCAGCGACGACGGCCCGCTTCCCGGGCCGTGGCCGGCCAGGCGCCAGGACAGCCAGTCGTGCGGCAGGCACACGGCCGCAACGCGGCGCGCGTTGTCCGGTTCGTTGCGGGCAAGCCAGCGGAGTTTCGTGATGGTCAGTGATGCCACCGGGACCGTACCCGTCGCCTGCGCCCAGACGTCGGCGCCTGCCGCCGCATCGCCGTCGCCGGCAGCTGCGATAAGTTGTTCCGCGTCGCCTGCGGAGCGGGTGTCGTTCCACAGCAGTGCGGGACGGATCACGGTGCCGGAGGAGTCCAGGCACACCATGCCATGCTGCTGGCCGCCAACGGAGACGGCGGCAACGTCATCGAGGCCGCCGGCCCGGGCGATGGCCTCCTGGAGGGCGGTCCACCAGTGGTCCGGGTGGATCTCGGTGCCTTCGGGGTGGGCCGCGCGCCCTTGGCGGATGAGGGTGCCGGTCTGCGCATCCCGGATCACCACTTTGCATGACTGCGTGGAACTGTCGATTCCTGCTACCAGCGGCATGTCGGTTCTTTCTGAAGGGCTCTGCCGCCGGACCCGGGAGTACGGGTCCGGCGGCAGCGGGTGTTTGTTGGGCGGGGGAGCCGGGCCTAGCGTGCTCCGAGCAGGTGCTCGATGGCCAGCTGGTTGAGCCGGACGAATGCAAACGATCGCTGCGCGGCAGCATCGGCGTCGAACTCCGCGAAAGCGGACGCGTCAGCGAGCAGCTCCGCGGCGGTCTCCCCGGCGGCGAGCGTGGGCTCGCCGAGTTCGAAGACCCCGGAGGTGGCCAGCGCTTCCTGGACGTCCGGGTCGGCGCGGAAGGCCAGGGCCCGCTCCTTCAGGAGCAGGTACATGGACATGTTGGACTTCGCCGATTCCCAGACGCCGTCGTAGCCGTCGGTGCGGGAGGGCTTGTAGTCGAAGTGGCGCGGGCCGTCGTACGTGGGGCCGCCGTTGGGGAAGCCGTTTTCGAGGAGGTCCACGGTGAAGAAGGCGCTGGTGAGGTCGCCGTGGCCGAAGACGAGGTCCTGGTCGTATTTGATGCCGCGCTGGCCGTTGAGGTCGATGTGGAAGAGCTTTCCGGCCCACAGTGCCTGGGCGATGCCGTGGGTGAAGTTCAGTCCTGCCATCTGCTCGTGGCCGGTTTCCGGGTTGAGGCCCACGATGTCGCCGTGTTCGAGCTGGGCGATGAAGGCCAGTCCGTGGCCGACGGTGGGCAGGAAGATGTCTCCGCGGGGCTCGTTGGGCTTGGGCTCCAAGGCGATCCGCAGGCCGTAGCCCTTGTCCTTGATGTACGCCGCAGCCGTGTCCACGCCTTCCTTCATCCGGTCCAGGGCGGCGGAGAGGTCCTTGGAACCGTCGTACTCGCTGCCTTCGCGTCCGCCCCACATGACGAAGGTTTCTGCACCCAGCTCGGCGGCAAGGTCGATGTTCTGCAGGACCTTGCTGAGGGCGAACCGGCGGACGGAGCGGTCGTTGGATGTGAAGCCGCCGTCCTTGAAGACCGGGTGGCTGAAGAGGTTGGTGGTCACCATGGGTGTCTTCAGGCCGGTCTCGGCCAGGGCGGTCTTGAAGTTCTTCAGGATCAGTTCGCGTTCGGACGCTGATGCATCGAACGGAACCAGGTCGTTGTCGTGGAAGGTGATGCCGTACGCGCCGAGTTCACTGAGCTTGTGAACGGCCTCGACGGGGTCCAGGGCCGGGCGGGTGGCGACGCCGAACGGATCGGCGCCGGTCCAGCCGACGGTCCAAAGGCCAAAGGTGAAGCGGTCTGCAGGGGTGGGCTGAAGAGTCATGAAGCATCCTTGGTTCAGGGTTGTGGAGGGTGGAGTCCCGGCTGCGGCCCACCGCCGAAGCGGCAGTGGATCAATTAGTTTTCAATCTGAACTATATGCATCATGATTGACTAAGGTCAATGATGAAGGCGGCGGAAATGTCACTGGGAAAAAATGCCGACGGCGGTACGGTCCGTCCTGCGCCCGGGCGAGTCGAGGATGTCCGGCGCGGAAACCTGGTGCGCATCCTGGCGTCCCTCGCGGAGCCTCGGACCGATCCGGACGTTCGCCCCACCCGCGCCGACCTGGCCGCCAGGACCGGCCTGACCAAGGCGTCCGTGTCCAGCCTCGTCGCCGAGCTCGTGGACGCCGGCCTGGTGGCGGAATCCGGTGCGGCCCGGGACGGTGAGCGCGGCCGCCCTGGCGTGGGCCTTGAGCTCAGCACCCGTCGCGGCGTGGTGGGCATGGAAATCAATGTCGACTACATTTCGGCCGGGCTCCTTGACCTTGGCGGGACCCTGCGGATCCACAGGACACTGGAATGCGGCAACCGCGGCAAATCACCGCAAGCCGTGATGGCCCTGCTGGCGGGTCTCGCCGCCGATGTTGCTTCGGAGGCATCCGCGGGCGGAGTCGAAATCCTTGGCGGGGGGCTGGCTGTTCCCGGCCTTGTGGACACGGGGTCCGGAACTGTTTCCAGCGCCCCCAACCTGAAATGGCACGGGGTTGCCCTTGAGCTGCACGGGTTGCTGCCGGGGGCACCGCAGGGCACACTCCTCCACAACGAGGCAAACTGCGCTGCGCTGGCGGAGCTCTGGTACGGGCACGGCGTTGATTTCCAGGACTACCTCTTTGTCTCCGGCGAAGTGGGCGTCGGTGGCGGCCTCGTCATCGGCTCGCAGCTCTTTTCGGGACCCCGCGGGCAGGCCGGCGAAGTGGGGCACGTAGTGGTGGATCCTTCGGGGCCGGACTGTTCATGCGGCGGCCGCGGCTGCCTGGAAACGTTCGCGGGCCAGGAAGCCATCTTCGCTGAAGCCGGCATTCCCGACGGGACCGCGTCCGCGCGGCTCGAACACCTCACCGAGCTGCTTGCGGCCGGAAATGCGGACGCCATTTCCGCAGTGGCGCGCGCCGGGCACTACCTTGGGATTGCCGCGGCGTCCACTGCCCGGTTGATGGATCTCTCAGCAGTTGTCCTCGGCGGCCATTTCACCCGGATGGGACCGTGGATTGGACCCGCCGTTGTCCGGAGCCTGGCGGACTTTGCGCCCGGCGTCGTCGGCCCGGCCGGTGTGGCAATCTCGGAACTCGGCCAGTCGGCCGCCCTCCTGGGCGCGGCCGGGAGCGCCCTGCGTTCGGTGCTGGCTTCGCCGCAGGGGTTGAGACCGGCACGCTAGGTCTTCACGTTAGGTCTTCGGGTCCGTCGAGGCCTCAGGCCCGAACGGCGAGGCGGACCACTGCCCGGCCGGGCACCGCATCGCTGACCACCTCGAAGCCTGCGTCCAGGAACAGCTTCAACGTTCCGTGGTACAGGTCAGCAGGGCCGGCTTTGGGACGCATCTCCGGATCCACCGGGTAGCCTTCCACAACGCCGGCGCCGTGATCCATGGCATGGCCGACGGCGGCGCGAAGCAGTGCTGCAGCCACGCCGCTGCGACGGTGCCCCGGCGCGACGACGAAACAGGTCACCGACCAGACGGAACCTTCGGGACCGTCCTCCGGCGGGCTCTGCACGGCCGGTCCGGCCGCCTTGAACACCTTCGAACGCAGGATCCTTGGGTAGCAGTCGCGCGGTTCAACCGCGCACCAGCCCACCGGCTGTCCCTCCCTGAAGGCCAGGACCCCCGGTGCCGGGGTATCGGCGTCGAACTTCGCCCGGAACTGTTTCTTCCGGTCCCCGGGCGTGACGTCATTCCACTCGGCTCCCGTCAGGGCAAAGAACCTGCACCAGCAGCGCGACGGCTCACCGCGCACTCCGAAAAGGCGTTCGACGTCGGGCCAGTCGGCCGGCGCTGTGGTCACCGACGTGGCGGTCACGGGCACCAGCCGTGTCCGGCGAGCCAGGTGGTACAAAGCTCGGTCCATCGCTCGACGCCGGCCACCCCGTCAGCGAGGCCCAGCCCATGGCGGCCGTGCGGAAAGATATGCAACTCTGCAGGGACGGCTGCCTGGCGCAGCGCCAAGGCATAGCGCAGGCTGTGTTCCACATCAACGGCGTCGTCGTCGGATGTGTGCCAGATGAAGGCCGGGGGAGTGCCGTCCGTGACAGTGAGCTCGGCAGAAAGCTCTGCCAGGAGGTCACCGGACGGCGAGTCGCCGAGCAGGTTGTTGATGCTGCCCTGGTGGACGGCCGCTTGGAAGGACACCACGGGGTAGCAGAGGACGGTAAGGTCCGGCCGGGACGACGGCAGGTCGAGAGCGTCGTCTCCGGCGGAAAGTCCCGAGGCGAGGGTGGCGGCCAGGTGGCCGCCCGCGGAGAATCCCAGCACGCCCACGCGGGAGCTGTCCACTGCGAGCCCGTGGCTGCCCCGCCTGATCCAGGATACGGCGGCCTTCGCGTCCGCCAGCGGTGCCGGGTGGCGGTGTGGCGCCACCCGATACCGGAGCACGAAAGCGTGGATGCCCAGCGACGCCAGCCATTCGGCCACCGGTTCGGCTTCGTGGTCGGCGTGGTGTTCGTAGCCGCCGCCCGGAAGGACCAGCATGGCCGGGGACCTCCGGGCAGCAGGCTGGCGGGCCGGGATGACGGTGAGGCCGGCCGGCGTCGCGGGACTGCCGCTCAGGCGGTCCACTCGGTGCTCCGCCTGAGCGTCACCTGACCCGTGACGGCCGGACCGTCGTCGTGGTGTCCTTCCGTAGCGCCGGGACCGGACCCCACGGTGCTCAGCGTGGCCAGGCGGCCGATCTCCTCCAGCGGCAGGCGGACGGTCGAGAGTCCCGGGCGGAAGTCCCGCAGGGTTTCGATGTCGTCGAACCCTGCGATCAGGGCGTCGCGGGGAATCCTGAATCCCTCGGCACGGAGCGCCGCCGTGGCGCCGATGGCCATGACGTCGTTCGCGGCGAAAATGCACAGGCCGGGCTGTGCGCCCTCATTCAGTGGTTCGGCTTCCCGGGCAGTCCTCAAGCGTTCGGCCAGCGCGAGGCCGGCGTCGTAGCCGCCGGCGCGGTTGAACGATGCCCGGAGGACTTCAGCTGCGGGGCGGCCAGCGGCGGCAAGGCCGGACTGGAAGCCGCGGACCCGGTCGTCTGAGGTGATGAGTCCCTCGGGCCCGCCGATGATCACGAAGTCACCCGGATGGCTGGCCGCCAGTTTCGCGGCGAGTTCCGCAGCAAGTTCTTCGTTCGGCACTTCCACCAAGTGGTATCCGTCCAGCGCGCCGGCTCCGACGATCGCCTGCCCCACCACGCCGACATGACCGCCGTTGCGGCAGTAGCGGTCCAGTTCGGCGGCGAGCTCGGCATTGCCCTGAGCGTCCTCCGGCCGGCTGGAACGGGAGCCGGCAATGACAATGGCGTCGGCCCGTCTGGCCGCAAAGGCGGCTACTGCTTCCTTCTCATCGGCCGGCGTCCCGCCGGTGGTGGCCAGCAGCACCATCTTGTGCTGTTCACGGGCCACGTCCTGCACGCCGCGGGCTATGGCCGAAAAATACGGATCCGCAATGTCGTGCACGATCAGGCCCACGAGTCCCGAGCTGGATTTCGCGAGCGCCTGGGCCTGGGCGTTGGGGATATAGCCGAGGGCTTCAGCCGCCTGCCGGACCCGCTCGGAAACCCCCGGACCGGGTTTGCGGGCGGACCCGTTGAGCACGCGTGATGCAGTAGCCGGTGAGACCCCGGCCAGTCGTGCCACCTCGGTGAGAGTGCTTGCAGCCACCGGTTTCTCCTGTTCAGCCAACGTGCGCGTAGTGGCCATTATGGCAGTTTGAACGACTTTCGGGAAAGCGCTTGCCATGAGGCGCCGGAAGATGCATCATAAATGCAGTGGGAACGCGCTTTCCCAACGCTCGATGAGACAACGAACTGTGGAGGACACATGGGCTTCGAAACAAAGACGATCCGTATCGCCATGAACGGCATCACCGGCCGGATGGGCTACCGCCAGCACCTGCTGCGCTCCATCCTCCCCATCCGTGACGCCGGCGGCTTCACGCTCGAGGACGGCACCAAGGTGCAGGTCGAGCCCATCCTGGTGGGACGCAACGAAGCGAAGATCAGGGAGCTCGCCGAGCTGCACAAGGTCTCCGAGTGGTCCACCGACCTGGACGCCGTCATCAACGACCCCACGGTGGACATCATCTTCGATGCCTCCATGACCAGCCTCCGGGCCGCCACGCTGAAGAAGGCCATGCGCGCCGGAAAGCACATCTTCACCGAAAAGCCCACGGCCGAAACCCTCGAAGAGGCCATCGAACTGGCCCGGATCGGGAAGGAATCGGGCGTCACCGCCGGCGTCGTGCACGACAAGCTGTACCTGCCCGGCCTGGTCAAGCTGCGCCGCCTCGTGGATGAAGGCTTCTTCGGCCGCATCCTGTCCATCCGCGGCGAATTCGGCTACTGGGTCTTCGAAGGCGACGTCCAGGCAGCCCAGCGCCCGTCCTGGAACTACCGCAAGGAAGACGGCGGCGGCATGACCACGGACATGTTCTGCCACTGGAACTACGTCCTCGAAGGCATCATCGGCAAGGTCAAGAGCGTTAATGCCAAGACCGCCACCCACATCCCGGCCCGCTGGGATGAAGCCGGCAAGGAATACCAAGCCACGGCCGACGACGCCTCCTACGGCATCTTCGAACTCGAAACCCCCGCGGGCGAGCCCGTCATCGGCCAGATCAACTCCTCCTGGGCCGTCCGCGTCTACCGCGATGAACTGGTCGAGTTCCAGATCGACGGCACCCACGGTTCAGCCGTCGCCGGCCTGAACAAGTGCGTCGCCCAGCAACGCGCCCACACCCCCAAGCCGGTCTGGAACCCGGACCTGCCCGTCACGGAATCCTTCCGCAGCCAGTGGCAGGAAGTCCCCGCCAACGCCGAACTGGACAACGGCTTCAAGCTGCAGTGGGAAGAATTCCTGCGCGACGTCGTCGCCGGCCGCGAACACCGCTTCGGCCTGCTCTCCGCCGCCCGCGGCGTCCAGCTCGCCGAACTCGGCCTGCAGTCCAACAACGAACGCCGCACCATCGACATCCCGGAGATCTCACTCTGATGACATCACTGATCCTTCCCACCCACGACGGCGGAACCCGCGAGTACCGGCTCCAGTCCGCCCCGGCCTGGTCCAGGCCAGCGGCGCCCATCACCTCGCGCCACGCCTACGCGGCGGCCCACGTCATCCCGGAAGTCACCGCGGACAACACCCCGGGCGCCCCCGCCCGCCTCGACTGGGACGCCACCATGGCCTACCGCCACGAGCTCTGGTCCTACGGCCTTGGCGTTGCCGACGCCATGGACACGGCGCAGCGCGGCATGGGCCTGGACTGGGCCGCCACCCAGCAGCTGATCAAACGCACCGGCGTGGAGGCCGCTTCAGTGGTCTCTTCCGGCGGCGCGGCGACGGCCGGCAAGTCCGTCCGAGACCTCGTCTCCTGCGGCGCCGGTACCGACCAACTGGATCCGGCCGCCCTGCCGTCAGGCGCCGTGGGCATCCAGGCCGTCATCGACGCCTACCGCGAACAGATCGCCGTCGTGGCCGAAGCCGGTCCCAAGGTGATCCTCATGGCCTCCCGGGCCCTGGCGAAGGTAGCCAGCGGAGCGGACGACTACCTGCACGTTTACTCGACCCTCCTGCAGGAAGTTGACCAGCCGGTCATCCTGCACTGGCTCGGCACCATGTTTGATCCTGCACTGGCCGGCTACTGGGGCTCCGACGACGTCGCCACGGCCACCGATACGTTCCTGTCCCTGATCCGCGAACACGCGGACAAGGTCGACGGCGTGAAGGTCTCGCTCCTGGACGCGTCGCACGAAGTAGCGCTCCGCGCCAGCCTCCCCGAAGGCGTCCGGCTCTACACGGGCGACGACTTCAACTACCCGGAACTGATCGACGGCGACGGAACGCACCACTCGGACGCCCTGCTGGGCATTTTCGCCGCCATCTACCCGGCGGCATCGGCCGCGCTGCAGAGCTACGACGCCGGCGACGCCGTCAAGGCCCGAGCCATCCTGGACTCCACCCGGGAACTCGGCAAGCACATCTTCAGCGCCCCCACGTTCTACTACAAGACGGGCATCGCGTTCATGTCCTGGCTCAACGGCAAGCAGCCGGGTTTCCAGATGGTGGGCGGACTGCACTCGGGCCGCTCCGTGGTGCACCTGGCGAAGACCTTCGAACTGGCCGACCAGGCCGGTCTGCTGAAAGACCCTGCCCTGGCCGCTTTCCGGATGTCGGACTACCTGCGGATCAACGGGGTGGGAGTATGATCTTGAACCCAGGACCGTCCCCCTTCTCACGGCTGTCCCTGAACAGCGCCACCACCAAGAAATGGACCCTGGCCGAGGCCGTTGACGGTTGCGCCCGCGCCGGCATCCCCGCCATCGGCCCGTGGCGTGACCGCGTGCACGAAGCGGGCGTGGACAAGGCGGCCAAGCTCATCCGCGACGCCGGCCTGCGGGTGTCCTCGTTGTGCCGGGGCGGCTTCCTGACGGCGGTTGACGCCGAGGGACAAGCTGCTGCGCTGGCCGACAACCGCGCCGCCATCCTCGAAGCCGTGGCCCTGGACACGCAGGAATTGTTCCTGGTGGTCGGCGGCCTTGCCCCGGGGGAGAAGGACGTTGTGGCTGCCCGCCAGCGCGTTGCCGACCGCCTCGCCGACCTGGTTCCGTTCGCCGTCGAAAATGGCGTCCGGCTGGTGCTCGAGCCGCTGCATCCGATGTACGCCGCGGACCGCGCCCTGATCTCCACGCTCGGCCAGGCCCTGGACCTGGCGGCACCGTACGACGCAAAGGCGGTCGGCGTCGCCGTCGACACCTTCCACGTCTGGTGGGATCCGGAACTGAAGGCGCAGATTGAACGGGCCGGCCGGGAGCACCGCATTGCTTCCTACCAGGTGTGCGACTTCAATCTGCCCATCGCGGCCGATGCGCTGTTGTCCCGGGGCATGATGGGCGACGGCGTCATCGACTTCGCCACGATCGGCACCTGGGTCCGGGACGCCGGCTACACCGGCGACATCGAAGTGGAAATCTTCAACCAGGAAATCTGGGACGCCGACGGCGACAGCGTCCTGGCAACGATGAAGGAGCGTTACGCGGGACTCGTCCTGCCGTACGCCTGACTGACTCCCGCCTGACCGCACCCGTCCTGAGGCCCGGTACCGCCCCAAGCGGTGCCGGGCCTTCGTCCTGTTCCGTAGTCGTCCTGACCCTTAACAGGGCGGGGGCTCGCGCGTATTGTCGTGCGGAGGAGGCAAGCACATGAAGGACCAGATCAAAGACGCTGAAGCCACGGTGCTCGTGAAGGCACCGGTAAGCGTGGTGTGGGAGGCGCTGACCGATCCCGCGATCGTCAAACAATATTTCCTCGGCACCACCCTGACCACTACCTGGCGGGAAGGTGACCCCGTGACGTTCGCGGGGGAGTGGAAGGGCAAGAGCTACGAGGATAAGGGCATCGTGCTCAAAAACCGGCCCGGGGAGATGCTCCGCATCACCCATTACAGCCCGCTCTCGGGGCTGCCGGACGTGCCGGAAAACTACCACACTGTGGAGTACCGGCTGGATGAGGCGCCGGCGGGAACGCAGGTCAGCATCAGGCAGGGAAACAATAAGAGCGATTCCGAGGCGGAGGAGTCCGCGAAACTCTGGGACATGGTGCTGGGAAACCTCAAGGAATTGCTGGAGAGCTGACGGCATAGCGCCTGCCGGGGGCGGCGGGTTGGGGCGGAGCCGTGACCCGTCGACAATCCGGACGTCCGGGGCTAGCTTGGGCACATGACCGAGATTCCAGACGAAGACGGCAGCGCGCGCGGCGACGACGGCACGTCCCGGCCGGCGGACGAGGCAGCACGGGATTCCATTGCCGGCGACCTGGCCGCAACGATCGAGCCCGACATCGCTGAGATGGATGACACGCCGGAGGGGCACCCCGGCGGCGTTGATCACCGCTAATCAGAAGCGGCCCGCGGCTGCAGTGCTGCAGGGGCGGGCCGCTTCATTTTTGTGCCCCAGGAGGGAATCGAACCCCCGACCGGCGGATTAGAAGGCCGCTGCTCTATCCCCTGAGCTACTGGGGCACGTGGGCGCTTTCGGACTGCTCCGGCGGCGCCTAGAAAAGTTTACAGTGCCGCGCGGGTTCGGCCAGTCAGCCGGCTTGCGGCGTTTTGACTCATCCCCCACACCCCCGTGCTCCCCGTAGTTTTGCACATAGGGGGAGCTGTGCCTCGAAACGGCGGCGTTGCGGCGTGAAGCTGAAGGTGCCTGCTAGGGCATCATCATTCGAGACAGGACACCAAGATGACTGACAACATGACCGTCCGGGGCTTCGTCGCCACGGAGATCAAGACTTCCACCACACCCGGGGGCGTCCCAACGGCATCCTTCCGGCTTGGCTCCACGGACCGCCGGTACGATCGCGCATCCGGTACGTGGGTCGATGGAAATACCAACTGGTTCACCGTCCAGGGCTACCGGCAGCTTGCCGGGAACATGGCCTGCAGCATCAAAAAGGGCCAGCGGGTCATCATCGTGGGAAGGCTCAAAATGCGGAGCTGGGAAAAGGAGGGCCGGATCTACCACTCCGCCGAGATCGACGCGGATTCCGTCGGCCACGACCTCATGTGGGGTTCCGCCAATTTCATCCGCAACGCCGGCAACCCCTCGCAACAGGGCGCGGGCCAGGACCCGCAAGGTTCTGCCTCCGAGACCCAGAGCATCGGCGACCATGGCGACCCCGATGAAACCGGCGACTCGTCCGCAGACGGGATCTTCGTTGACGACGAAAACGGCGACGTCCTGCAGCTCGATTCCGAGACCGGCGAACTTACCGGGGCCGCCGCCTGAACAGATCCCGCTGATGCCGCCAGTGCGGCACCGTCCCCCTGCGGTGCCGCATGGCAGAATGGCCAAGTGATCCGAGCAGAGACATCCCAGCGACAGTCCGGAATTCGCAAGGACCGGATCAGCCGGTCCGGAACGCGACAGTTCGGAACCCGACAGTCCGGACCCCGACAGTCCGGACCCCGACAGTCCGGACCCCGACGGCGCCTGGCAGGCTCGCCCGCGCTGGCACTCGCCGCTTCCATGCTTGCGGTGGCACTCGCCGGTTGCACCAGCACTGGCACTGGCGCCGATCCCGGTTCCCAGGCCCAGCAGTCGGCCTCCCCGGCCGCTGTGCCGGCAGCCGGGGCCGCGCAGCCGGCACCGACAGCGACGGCCGGGACCACCGCCTCTGGTAGTGCCGCGGCGCCGGAACCGGACGCGGCGACTGCCAGGTTGAAGGACACTGTGACCAACGCGCTCCAGGGCGTCGCCGCGGCCAACCCCAAACCGGGCCAGGAACAGCTGGCAGCGGCCTTGACCGGCGCCGGAATACCCGCCGGTTCGTTGCAGGTATCCGCCAGCCGCACGCCCACCGGCCTGGAGGTCGACGCCATTGAGGCCGCCGCCCTGCAGGGGGCCGATTGTGTGATCGGCCAGATCCGCGACGGAAGTGTCGTCGTCACAGTCCTGCCCGTGCTGGCAACGGGAAAGTGCTTCGTCGGCGGCTGAGCCTGGCGCGAACCGCCACCAAGGCGCCTGCCAATGACAACCGCGAATGTGAGTTAACCCCGCCGACCCACTAGATTTGGAACCATGGCGGAATTTATCTACACAATGACCAAGGCCCGCAAGGCTGTTGGCGAAAAACTCATTCTCGACGACGTGAGCATGTCCTTCTTCCCTGGTGCCAAGATCGGTGTTGTTGGCCCCAACGGTGCCGGTAAGTCCACCATCCTCAAGATCATGGCTGGCCTGGACACTCCCTCCAACGGTGAGGCACGGCTGAGCCCCGGCTACACGGTGGGCATCCTGCTCCAGGAGCCGCCGCTGAACGAGGAGAAGACGGTCCTGGGCAACGTCCAGGAAGGCGTTGGCGAGATCTACGGCAAGATCCAGCGTTTCAACGAGATCTCCGAGGAAATGGCCAGCCCGGACGCTGACTACGACACCCTGCTGGAGGAAATGGGCCAGCTCCAGGAAGCCATCGACGCAGCCGACGCATGGGACCTCGACTCCCAGCTCGAGCAGGCCATGGATGCCCTCCGCTGCCCGCCGGCCGATGCCGACGTCACGCTCCTCTCCGGTGGTGAGCGCCGCCGCGTCGCACTGTGCAAGCTCCTGCTGCAGAAGCCTGACCTCCTGCTGCTGGACGAGCCCACCAACCACCTCGACGCCGAAAGCGTCCTGTGGCTGGAGCAGCACCTCTCCAGCTACGCCGGTGCCGTCCTCGCCGTCACCCACGACCGGTACTTCCTCGACCACGTCGCGGAATGGATCGCCGAGGTGGACCGCGGGCACCTTTACCCGTACGAAGGCAACTACTCCACGTACCTGGAGAAGAAGCGCGCCCGCCTGGAAGTCCAGGGCAAGAAGGACGCCAAGCAGGCCAAGCGCCTTACCGAAGAACTCGAATGGGTCCGCTCCAACGCGAAGGGCCGCCAGACCAAGTCCAAGGCGCGCCTGGCCCGCTACGAGGAAATGGCCGCGGAAGCGGACCGGACCCGCAAGCTCGACTTCGAAGAGATCCAGATCCCGCCGGGACCCCGCCTCGGCGGCCTGGTGCTCGAGGCCAAGAACCTGCAGAAGGGCTTCGAAGACCGGACCCTCATCGACGGCCTGTCCTTCACGCTGCCCCGTAACGGCATCGTCGGCGTCATCGGCCCGAACGGTGTCGGCAAGACCACCCTGTTCAAGACCATCGTGGGCCTGGAGCCGCTGGACGGCGGCGACCTGAAGATCGGCGACTCCGTCAAGATCTCCTACGCTGACCAGAGCCGCGGCGGCATTGACCCCAATAAGACGCTCTGGGAAGTTGTGTCCGACGGCCTCGACTACATCCAGGTGGGCCACGTTGAAATGCCCTCCCGCGCCTACGTCGCTGCCTTCGGATTCAAGGGCCCGGACCAGCAGAAGAAGGCAGGTGTCCTCTCCGGTGGTGAGCGCAACCGCCTGAACCTGGCGCTCACCCTTAAGCAGGGCGGCAACTTGCTGCTCCTTGACGAACCGACCAACGACCTCGACGTCGAAACGCTCAGCAGCCTCGAGAACGCGCTGCTGGAGTTCCCCGGCTGCGCCGTGGTGGTATCGCACGACCGCTGGTTCCTGGACCGGGTGGCCACCCACATCCTCGCCTACGAAGGTGACGAGGAAAACCCGTCGAAGTGGTACTGGTTCGAAGGCAACTTCGAGTCGTACGAAGAGAACAAGGTGGAGCGCCTCGGCCCCGATGCGGCCAAGCCGCACCGCGTCACGCACCGCCGCCTGACCCGCGACTAGGCTCCACAGCCACCGCGGTCACGCAAGAAGGCCGGTTCCCCCGAGGGGAGCCGGCCTTCTTGCACTCCTGCTCACGGGCAGGAGCGGGCCGTCGTCGGCTGTTCACCGGAACTGCCGGGTCAGCCCTTCCCGGCCTTGCGCAGCTGGTGCTGGAGGACCTTGGCCTGGACAGCGCCCGCTACCTTGTTTTTGAGGTCGGTGGGAACCCGGACCATGCCCTCCTGGGCCACCGTTGCGACGTGCTGGCCGTCCCGGCTGAAGATCTTGCCGGTGGCCAGCCCGCGGGCGCCCTGGGCGCTGGGAGATTCCTGGACGTACAGCAGCCATTCATCGACGCGCACGGGCCGGTGCCACCACATGGCATGGTCGAGGCTTGCGACGCTCATGCCCGGCGTGATCCAGCTGAGACCGTGTCTGCGCAGAATGGATTCCAGCAGCGTGTAGTCACTGGCGTAGGCAAGGGCCGCGCGGTGCGTGTTGGCGTCATCCGGCATCGGCCCGAAGGTCTTCATCCACACGGCATTGCGGGCGTCTCTCTCGCCGTTGGCCGAAACGTACAGCGGCGGGTCCACGTGCCGGATATCGAAGGGACGCTCGTAGGCCCAGTGCCGTGCCACCGGGTGGTCGAACTTGCCCAGGAGGTCCGCCGTGCTGGGCAGCGATTCGGGGTCGGGAATGCCCGCGGGCATGGCGGACTGGTGGTCGATTCCCTCGTCTTCCTCCTGGAAGGAGGCGATCATGGACAGGATGGGCATGCCGTCCTGGTACGCGTGCACCCGGCGGGCGGAGAACGAACGGCCGTCCCGCAGCCGCTGGACACCGAACGTAATGGGCTTGTTGGCATCACCCGGGCGCAGGAAGTATCCGTGCATGGAATGGACGCTGCGCGCGGGGTCAACGGTACGATTCGCGGCGATGAGCGATTGTGCCAGGACCTGGCCGCCGAAGACGCGCTGCCGCGGCTGCCGCTGGGACGGGCCCATGAAGATGTCCTCATCGGTCCTGGCCCCCTCAAGCTCGCCGAGGTCAAGGAGTTCAATGAGCGAGGAGGTGGGGTCCGGGGGCGGTGTCCCCTGCGGTCCGGCGTCGGCTTCAGTCATGGTTCGACTTTAGACGTGACTCCGGCGCCGTCCCAAAGAGGCACAGCCGGTAGAGTCGATATTGTGTCTGACGTCCTAACCCAGCCCCTGCAGTTCACCGATCCCCGCGACCTCGCCGATCTGCGCACCTTTGCCACCCGCGCCAAGTCGATCGACGACGGCGCCATCCGCCTCCAGGCGTCCGGCCCGGTGCTGGCCGCCTACGTGTGCGTGCTGCGCCCCAGGCTGCTGGGCGAGGCGACGCCGACGATCCTCGGGCTGCGGACCATGGCCCTCGCGCAGCCGGCGGACACGGACGTCACCGTCCCGATTTCGGCAGTGCTGGACCGGCTCGCCCGGGCAGGGGAGAACGACGTCGAACTGCCGCTGCCGCCCATGACCGTCACCGAATCGTGGGCGGGCGTGGGCGCGCCACGCACGGGCTGGGAGCGCGTGGCCACACTGGCGGACGCTGAACTGCGCCAGGCCGCCGAGGCCGGCATCACCGAGATCGCCGCCATCATCCCGGACAAACCCGGCGCGCTGATCGTCAACAACGCCCGGGCCACAGTCTGGGGCAGGGAACTCCCCGGAGCTGCCGGGCTGCCGCTGGGAGCGGCCTTCGCCGCCCTCACCCTCGGATTCCTCGCCGACAGCGAACAGCAGCTCTACCGGGCGGGTCGCTGGTTCAGGCTCAGCGGATCCCGCGGACACGTCCTGGCGCGCACAGGGTCGGGACTTTAGCTCCCTTGTTGCCGGCGGAAGGGATATCGAGCGATGTCAACGGAGTTCGGCCCCCTAATTGACCGCATGGCCCGGGCGCGCCGTGCCGAGCTGATCGCGCTCCGTCACCGGTTGCACCAACACCCGGAGCTCTCCAACCGCGAGAGAACCACATCCGCACTGGTCGCAGGTCATCTGCGGTCCCTTGGCCTCGACGAGGTCCGCACCGGCATCGCCGGGTACGGCGTCGTGGGGGTCCTGCGCGGGGGACTGCCGGGGGACAGGGTCGCTGCCCTCCGTGCGGATATGGACGCCCTTCCGGTCGCCGAGGCATCCGGCCTGGAGTTCGCGTCGACAGCCATTGACGACGGGTATCCGGGCGGTCCCCACCCGGTCTCCCACGCATGCGGCCATGACTGCCATACGGCGGTGGTGCTCGCCACGGCCGGTGTCCTGGCGGAGGTTCGCGACCGGCTGCCCGGCACAGTTGTCTTCGTCTTCCAGCCAGCCGAGGAAGGGCCGCCGCTGAACGAGACCGGGGGAGCGCGTGCCATGCTCGCCGCTGGAGCCCTGGCTGACCCGGAACCAACGATGATGTTCGGCCTGCACGTCTCGCCGTTGCCTGCCGGCGTGGTGGGCTATCGTGCCGGAACCGCATATGCGTCCTCGTGCGTCGTGCGGATCACCATCACGGGCCTGCAGGTGCACGGCTCCACGCCGTGGATGGGGATAGACCCGATGCCGGCGGCCGCGGGAATCATCGGCGGAATTGGTGAGCTCTACCGGCAGGTTCCTGCCTACCATGCCGTCTCCGTCAGTGTTGGCCACGTTGAGGACGCGGGCCGGTTTAACATCATCGGCCAGACGGTGACCCTGTTCGGGACAATCCGCTGCGCCGTAGAATCCGACATGCACGCCGTTCAGCAGAAACTGCTGCGACTTGCCGGGCACCAGGCGGCGGCCTACGGCTGCACGGCCGAAACGGAGTTCCTGCAGCCCGTGCCGTCAGTCGTCAACCGGCCGCAGTGGATTGATGCCATGCTGCCAACGCTCAGCCGGATCCTCGGTCCGGGGAGGGTCGTCGAAGTGCCGCTGACGCTGGGCTACGACGACATGTCGGAGTTCGTCAACGCCTTTGGCGGCGCCTACCTGAGCTTCGGGGTCCAGGATACGCAGATGGACGCCGATGAGCTGCGGCCGCTGGAGGGCGGCCGCGGACTCTTCCCCAATCACAGCCCGGGATTTTACGCGGACGACGACTGTCTGGTCGATGCTGTCCGGGTGCACGCGGGCGTCGCAGTCGCCCATCTCGCAGGAGAGATCACCGTCCTCTGAACATGTGCCGGTGCTGGTTCAGGCTCAGCGGATCCCGCGGCCACGTCCTGGCGCGCACAGGGTCGGGACTTTAGCTCCTCCCTGCCGGGCGCGGCAGCCTGACATACTGACCGCATGAGCGACGTGGCCATCCTGGTTCCCCCGATCGAGCGGCACCCCGGCTTCAACGATGCGCTGCATCCCGACCGCGTCTGGATCCGCCTGCTCCGCGTTGCAGTCGGCCTCTTCGTCCTGGTGGCCCTGGTCCGGAAAACGTACGACGCCACGCTTCCGGGCAGCGATGTGGACATCGGCCAGCTCTACTCGGAGTTCACAGTCCAGTCGAACCTCGTCCTCGGACTGGTCCTTGTTTATTCCGCCGCGCGGACGCGGGCGAGGCTGCCGGAGTGGTGGGACCATTTGCTGGGCGCACTCACGTTCTATCTGGTCATGACAGGAATCATCTACGCGGTCCTCGTCGCCCCGCCGGACGAGCCGTGGTGGAGCTGGGACATGTACTGGCCCCAGCTGGCACACCACCGCCTGGCTCCGCTGTTCATAGCCCTCGACTGGCTCCTGGTCACGAAAACCGTCCGCGGAAAATTGTCCCGGCCGCTCACCTGGCTCATCTACCCGTCCGCTTTCCTGGTCTACTCCTGGATGCGCGGGGCAATCGACGGGTGGTACGTATACGACTTCCTCGATCCGACACTCGAGGGCGGCTGGCCGGCCGCGTTGACGACGACGGCCCAGGTGCTGGTGGCGTTCCTTCTGATTGCCTTGCTGGTGCATGCCGGCGGCAACGCACGCGCCGCACTCGCGACGCGGCGGAAACGGCGCTAACCGCGTGTCGGCCGGGATGCGGAAGCGTTCTCAGGCGTCCGAGGGGCTGTTCACCATCGACAGCGCTGCCCGCTCCATGTAGTCCCACAGGGTGCCTTCATAGAGCGGCGGAAGTTCCAGCGCGTCCACTGCTGCGCGCATGTGGTGCAGCCACCGCTCCTTCGCTTCGGGGGTGACGCGGAACGGCATGTGGCGCATGCGCAGCCGCGGGTGTCCGCGTTCCTCGCCATAGGTGGTGGGGCCGCCCCAGTACTGCTCGAGGAACATCAGGAAACGCCTTTTCGCCGGCCCCAGGTCCTCTTCCGGATACATCGGCCGGAGCAGCGGGTCGGTGGCCACGCCGTCGTAGAAGACGTCAATGAGCTTCACGAACGTCTCGTGGCCGCCCACTGCGTCGTAGAAGTTGTCGGTGTAGCCAGGCTGCGTGAACGGATCGTTCTGCATCAGCTGCTGTGGCTGGCGGGGTTCGCCGGCGCTGGGAATCGTCATGGTTCTATTCTCCGGCCTTCTGCTGGGGTGCGGTCTCAGGGGCGGGCGCCTCCGCGGATTCGTCCACCGGGGCTACATAGTTTCCCTGGGAGCGGTTGCCCACCCGAAGGATTTCGCCGTTGCGCAGGTACCAGATGGCGCCGTCGTCGGAACGGACGCGGGTGATGCGCAGGCCCATGGATTCGACGGTGCCCACCACTTCACTGGTCTCAATGATGTCGCCGATGCCGTACTGATCCTCGATGGTGATGAAGATGCCGGCGAGGAAGTCGCGGATCAGCTGCTGGGCGCCGAAGCCGATGGCGACACCCAGGATACCCACGCTTGTCAGCAGCGGCGCGATGTCCACGTCCAGGTTCTTGAGGACGTACATAATCGTGATCACGGCGATGAGGACACCCGCCACGCTGTTCAGCAGGGATCCGATTGTTTTGGCACGCTGGACCCGGCGTTCGTGGTCCAGTGCCCGCAGGGCCGGGGCCACCCAGCGGAAGTGCGGTTTCTTGAAGAAGGTGGTGCCGGCGGCCACGCTCTTGGTGATTCCGGCTATCACGAAGGACGCGACGAGCCAGATCGTGACGCCCACTCCGATGCTGATCACAATTCCTGCGGCGTTGATTCCGGAAATATCCGGTGTGGCGGGCGGGGTGATCGACAACATGCTGTACATCGGCAGGGATGCTCCTTATTGCTTATCGGCTTCCGCCGGAGCTGCCGGGCGTTCGCCGGGCGCATAACACTCTGTTCACCTTCAACACTAGCGCCGTAGCGTGGCCACATGCGCATCCTGATTCTTGGCGGCACCGCTTTCCTGTCCGCCGAAATTGCCCGGCAGGCGGCCGCCGCGGGCCATGATGTTACCTGCCTGGCCCGCGGCTCGGCGGCCGTCCCGCCGGAGGGAACGGCCTGGCTGCGGGCCGATCGGGCCGCCGGGCGCCAGTCCTATGAACAGGCCGCAGGGGACTGGGACGCCGTCATCGACGTAACCCGTGATCCGGAGCACGCCCGGGACGCGCTGGAGGCTCTGGCGCCCGTGGCAGCGCACTGGACCGTGGTGTCCAGTTGCTCCGTTTACGCAGACCATTCGGTGCCGGGCGAAGACGAAAGCGCGGGTTTGTTACCGCCGCTCACCCCGGGCACAGCCGCTGCCCCGGAGAATTACGGCGAGGCTAAATCGGCGATTGAGCACTACGCGGCAACCATCGCCGAGGGTAAGGTCCACCTCTGCCGGGCGGGGCTGATCGGTGGTCCCGGCGACAGTTCGGACCGTTACGGCTACTGGCCCGCACGGTTTGCCCGGGATGGCAAACCCGCCATCGTTCCGGACATCGGCTCCAGTGCAACGCAGGTGATCGACGTCCGCGATCTCGCCGCGTGGATCCTGAAGGCCGCCGGACTGCAGATCACGGGTGCCTCGAATGCGGTGGGCACCGGCGTGCGGTTCGATGACTACCTGGATGAATCCCAGCGGCAGGGTATGTATTCCGGCCGGACGTACAGCGTCCCGGAAGACTGGCTGGTTGCCCGGGGGATCGGGTACTGGGCAGGTCCGGATTCGCTGCCGCTCTGGCTCCCGGCGGGACACGACGGTTTCGCCACACGCTCCAACGCGGCCGCTGTTGCGGCCGGACTCAACCTGCGGCCGTGGCAGGAGACATTGCGGGACACGCTCGAGGACGAACGCCGCCGCGGCCTGGACAGGGAACGGAAAGCCGGGCTCAGTGCCGGGACTGAGCGGCGGCTCGTGGAAGAATTCCTGCCCTGACCATTCCCTGCCTGGGGCTAGGGTTCCTCAACGTGCACCGAGGGTTCGTGGAGCACGGGAAAGTTCACGCTCCGGGCAATGAAGCAGACCTTGTTTGCCTCGTGATGCAGCTGTTCCATGAGCGCGTCGTCCACGGCGGCGGCCACCGTCACTTCGGGCCTGAGCGTGGCGGATTCGAACTGGCCGCTGCCGTCGCGGTTGGTCCGCATCAGGCCCGCGGCGCGGTCCTCGTACGCCGTTACCACCACGCCGTGCTTCACTGCCACGTGCAGGAAAGAGAGCATGTGGCACTGCGAGAGGGCGGTCAACAGCAGCTGTTCGGGGTTGTACCGCGTCTTGTCCCCGTGGAAGGTGGGGTCGGCCGACCCCTTGAGGACGGGAAGGCCGGGGATCTCGATGTCGTGGTCGCGGGAATACCCCCGGTAGGTCGACGTTCCGTCCCCCCGGTTCCCGGTCCATCGGACAGTCACGGCGTAGCGGTGCTCATCAAGCTTCATGCCGCAATTCTAGTGACGCCGCAACTCCACATCGGCCGAACGCCGGAACCCCGGAGCAGCAGCACGCCAGCTCCGGGGTTCCGGTTCGTGGGAACAGATGCCGGCGGCTATCCGATGTCGGCCTCGCGGGCCCGCAGCGCGCGCGCCACGCCGTCGCGGTTCTCCAGCATCATGCGCCGCAGCGCGGTGCTGTCCTCCGGCAGCGCGGCCAGGAACTCGTCCGTCCGGTCCACAGTTTCCTGCGTGGTCTGCTGGGCCGGGTAAAGTCCGACGACGATCTGCTGGGCAAGCGCATGGGTGCGGTTGGCAACGATGCCGGGAACGGCGTCGAAATACTTCTCCGTGTACGGCGCCAGCAGAGCCGGGTCCAGCACCCGGGTGAATCCTGCCACCGCGGATGCCTGCAGGGCGTTGGACAGCTCGCCCTTCACCACGATGGAATCCCAGGCCGCAGCCTTGGCCTCGGGCGTGGGGATGGCGGCCTTGGCCAGCGCGGCCGCGTTCTGGCCGTTCGCGGTGTTGTCCCGCTCAAGTTCAGCGTCGATCCGGTCCTGGCCTGCCCGGCCGCCGGCTACCAGCGAAGCAAGCAGCTCCCACCGCAGATCCTGGTCGACGGTGAGGCCTGCCAGGGATGCCGAGCCGTCCAGCAGCGCCGAAACGGTATCCAGCTGGCCGTCGCTGCGCGCCAGCAGCGCGAAGGACTTCACGAACTGCAGTTGCGCATCCGAGCCCGCCGGCACGGAACCGGCCAGGTCCCAGAGAGTGTCCGCTGCGGCTATGGACGTCTTTTCCCGGTGTTCCTCGGCTACGTAATAGCTGAGCGTTGTGGCCAGCTGCCGGAGCTGGACCAGGATCACCGAGGAATCGGATTCGGACGCGATGTTGGCGAGGATCAGTTCGACGTAGCCGCGGGCCGGGGTTTCGCCGTCGCGGGCAGCGTCCCAGGCGGAACCCCAGACGAGCGTCCGCGGCAGGCTCTCGCGGAAGTCCTTCAGGTGGGCCGTTGCGGTGGCCAGCGACTTCGGATCGAGCCGGACCTTGGCATAGGCGAGGTCGTCGTCGTTCAGCAGGATCAGGTCCGGCTGGCGCAGACCGGCCAGGCCGGGCACCTCGGTCCGTTCCCCGTCGACGTCCAGTTCCTCGCGGTGCACCCGGACAAGCTGCCCGTCAGTGACGTCGTAGAACCCGACAGCGAGGCGGTGCGGGCGAAGGGTGGGCTGCTCGGCCACCGCGGACTGCACGATGCTGAACGAGGTGATGGCTCCGGCAGAATCCACCGCCACATCGAGAGTCAACGTGTTGACACCGGCGGTTTCCAGCCACAGCCGCCCCCACTCGTCCAGGTCGCGGCCACTGGCCTTTTCCAGCTCAACCATGAGGTCGCTGAGCTCGGTGTTCTGCCAGGCGTGCTTGCTGAAATACTCGCGCACTCCGGACATGAACTGCTCCGGACCGACCCAGGCCACCAGCTGGCGCAGAACCGAGGCGCCCTTGGCGTAGGTGATGCCGTCGAAGTTCACTTCAACGTCCTGCAGGTCGTTGATCTCGGCGAAGATGGGGTGCGTGGTGGGCAGCTGGTCCTGGCGGTAGGCCCAGGACTTCTCCACCGAGGCAAATGTGGTCCAGGCATGGTCAAACTCGGTGTTCTCCACCGCCGCCAGGTGCGACATGTACTCGGCGAACGATTCGTTGAGCCACAGGTCGTTCCACCAGCGCATGGTGACCAGATCGCCGAACCACATGTGCGCGAGCTCGTGCAGGACGGTGATGGCGCGGCGTTCCACCTGCGCGCCCGTGACCTTGCCGCGGAAAACGTAGCCTTCCAGGATGGTCACGGCGCCGGCGTTTTCCATGGCGCCGGCATTGAACTCGGGCACGAAGAGCTGGTCGTACTTCGCGAACGGGTAGGGGCAGCCGAACTGCGCCTCGAAGAACTCGAATCCCTGCCGGGTGAGTTCGAAGATGTTGTCGGCGTCGAGGTATTGCATGAGCGACTTGCGCGCAAACACACCCAGGGGAACGATGCGCCCGTCGGCGCACTTCACCTCGCTGCGCACCGACTGGTACGGACCGGCGATCAGTGCCGTGACGTAGGAGGACAGCCGGGGTGTGGCGGCGAACTCCCAGACCGAGCGTGCGCCGCCGTCTTCACCGGGAATGGTTTCGATGGGGACAGGCGTGGGGGAGTTGGACACCAGGTCCCAGTGCGACGGCGCGGTGACGGTGAACGTAAAGCTCGCCTTGAGGTCGGGCTGCTCGAACACCGCGAACATCCGGCGCGAATCCGGAACCTCGAACTGCGTATACAGGTAGACCTCGTTGTCGACGGGGTCCACGAAGCGGTGCAGTCCTTCGCCGGTGTTCATGTACGGGGCGTCGGCAACCACCAGCAGATCGTTCTCCGCCGCGAGGTACGGCAGTTGGATGCGGACACCGTCCGACACCTCCGCCGGGTCGAGTTCAACGCCGTTCAGCATGACACTGTGAACCTTGTGGGTAACCGCGTCGATGAAGGTGGAGGATCCGGGCCGGGCGCTGAACTTTACGGCGGTAGTGGATCCGAAGACTTTGTCACCCTGGGTCAGGTCCAGGCTGACGTCGTAGGACTCAACGGAGATGAGGTTGGCGCGCTCACGGGCTTCGGCGCGCGTCAGGTTCATGCCTGGCAAGGTGGGGCCTCCAGAAAGGGTTGCGGTTGCCGGCCGGCAACGGTCATCGCCGGCACTGTGAAGTTATTCTTTCACTTCACCCGGCGATGGCAAGTTAGGTGGATCACGCGGCATCGGCACGGAGTAGCGTTGGGGTATGGGAAAGTTCAGGGACTCGGTGGACGTCAGGGCTTTGCGGTTCGCGGTGGGTTTCCCTGCGTTGCTGGCCGCCGCATTCGTCGTCTGTGCCTTCCTGCTCCGGACGGACGTGCCGGACCCCATGGCGGTGCTGTGGTCCGGGACCGGACCGGCCGGCTTTGCGCCGTTCTCCGCCTTCGTGACCTGCGGCGGCCTGATCATCGCGGTGGTGGGCTGGCTCGTCCTGGGGCAGGCCGTGCCGTTGAGCCGGCCCGCCGTCATGCGACGTGTGATAATGGGCGCCGGGCTCACCCTAAGTCTCTTTGTCACCACGGTGCTGGCAGCAGTCCTCGTGGGCCAGGCGGGAATCGCCGACGTCCGCGAAGCACGTGTTGATATGTCCGTCCTGGCCCTCGGGAGCGGGGCGGCACTACCCCTGGGCGTCATCATGGGCTTCGTTTTCAAGGCCGACGAGCGGTGGTCTGTGGACGATGAGCGCGCCTTGCGGGACGCACTGGAGCGCGAATCGGACCCCGAGCTGGCGTCGGATTCAGTACGGCTGTGGGTCCATGCGCGCAGTTCGGTGTTTGTGATGCTGGGCGTCGCCTCGCTGTTCCCGGCAGCGCTGGTCTCCATCGCCCTCCCGTGGCTGGGTGCACTCCTGGTGGTGCTGGCGGTGCTGGCGGCCGCCTTCCTCTTCGCCCGTATCATCGTTGACCGGAGCGGTTTGCGGGTTTTCGCCGCCGGATTCGTCCGCGTGATGGAAATTCCGGCGTCGGCGATTTCCTCGGCAACCCCGGCCGATGTCCGCGCCGCAGACTATGGCGGCTGGGGCTACCGCCACCACGGCGGGACCACCGCCATGCTGGTCAGCAGCGGACCCGCCGTCGTCGTCAACCGCGCAGACGGCCGGAAAGCGGCCGTCAGCGGCGGCAGTCCCGACTCGGCCGAAAGGGTGGCCGCCGTCCTGTCCCGCGTAGCTGCCCGGGCCCGCGGCGAGAAGCGCCCGCCCCAGCCCTGAGCCCGCCGGCCCTGAGCCCGCCGGCCCTGAGTCCGCCGGCCCTGGGTGCCGTGGCGCCGGGCCCGCCGGCCCGGGCGTCCGCAGAGTGTTCATGGCAGGCAGCCTGTGCCCGCACCCTAGTACGCTTGAATGCGACCCCCCGAAGCAGCCCGGAAGCCTACCGGTGCTTATGACTGAACGGACCTTGCCGTGACCACATCTTCCGATTTTCCGCGCGTCCACATCGCCACCGACCACGCCGGCATGGAGCTCAGCGCCCACCTCGTGTCCCACCTCACGGCCAAGGGCTACGACGTGGTGGACCACGGGCCCAAGGTCTACGACGCCCTGGATGACTACCCCTCCTTCTGCATCAACGCAGCGCTCGCCGTCGTGGCGGACCAGGCTGCCGGAGTGAACGCCCTGGGCATCGTGCTGGGCGGCTCCGGAAACGGCGAGCAGATCGCCGCCAACAAGGTCAAGGGCGTGCGGGCCGCGCTGGCCTGGAACCTGTCCACCGCAACGCTGGCGCGCGAGCACAACGACGCCAACGTCGTTGCAGTCGGCGGCCGCCAGCACAGCGTGGACGAAGCAACGGAAATCATCGAGGCCTTCCTGCAGGAACCGTTCAGCAACGACGAACGCCACGTCCGCCGCATCGGCAAGATCGCGGCCTACGAGAACACCGGCGAGGTTATCGCCTAGTGCCGGAGGGGCATTCGGTCCACCGGCTGGCACGCCAGTTTGCGGACGTGTTCTCCGGGCAGAGACTCGCTGTTTCCAGTCCGCAGGGGCGGTTCGCCGACGGCGCGGCGCTGCTGGACGCCAGCACGCTCGTGGGCACGGTGGCCCACGGCAAGCACTTGTTCCTGCACTTCGACCGCGGGCTCGTCCTGCACGTGCACCTTGGCCTGTACGGTGCGTGGGATTTCGGCGGTGACGCCTCCTTCCGCGGTGCCTCCAGCATCGGAGCGCCCCGGAAAGTGGGGGAGCGGGAAGTGTTCGACGACGGCGCCGCAGCTTCAGCGGACGACGGTTCGGTTTACTCCGGCCCGCCGGCGCCTGTCGGTGCGGTCCGGGTCAGGCTGGCAGGCGCCCACGGCTGGGCTGACCTCCGGGGCGCCACCACCTGCCACGCCATCACCGAGGCTGAGGCCGGCGCCGTCCTGGCACGGCTTGGGCCGGACCCGCTCCGCAACCTTCCCGGGGACCGGGAAGCCTTCGTCACCGGAGTGACGGCGCGGAAGACGCCCCTGGCGGCTCTGCTCATGGACCAGAAGGTGATTGCCGGCGTCGGGAATGTCTACCGTGCAGAACTGCTCTTCCGCCAGGGATTGGACCCCTGGCTGCCGGGCCGTGCCCTGGACGCCGGTGCGGCCGGCGCACTGTGGGAGGACACCGTTGCCGTGATGTCCGACGGCGTCCGCGACGGCAGGATCATTACCACGCCTCCCAGCTACTGGACAGAGCCGGCTGCCGGACTGCCGGCGCCCGAGGAATCCCACTTCGTCTACCGGCGGCAGGGCCTCGAATGCCGCAACTGCCGCACCCCCGTGGCGCTGACGGACCTGGCTGCCCGCAAACTCTACTGGTGCCCTGTGTGCCAGCAGGGTTCCTAAGGGAACGAGGCAGGGAACAAAAACAAGGCAGGGAACAAAAAAGGGGAACAAAAAAGCCCCTCCGGAGAGGGGCTGTTTGTTGTCTTGGAGAAGACTGGTGTCCTGGAGGGGACGACGGGAATCGAACCCGCGTAATCAGTTTGGAAGACTGAGGCTTTACCATTAAGCTACGTCCCCGGGAGTGCGCTGCTACTACTGTACGTCTACATGCTGTACGTCGCTTGCGGCGCTGCACTTCCGGTCGGCTGCTCGAGCCGGATATAACTAAACCTAATTCAGGGCCCCGGTGTCAAATGTGCATATCCGGCCGATATGACCGTAGACTGTTCTGTGCACTTACGGGGTGTAGCTCAGCTTGGCTAGAGCGCCTGCTTTGGGAGCAGGAAGTCGCAGGTTCAAATCCTGTCACCCCGACTCTGCAGCTTGTCAGATCATTGCGTTTGCAGAACCCCATCCCACAAAACCAGGAGTACTTAGACTGTGAAGAGCGCTGTCGAGAACCTCACCCCCACGCGGGTCAAGCTCAATGTTGAGGTCCCTTTTGAGGAATTGAAGCCCAGCATCGAAGAGGCATACAAGACTGTTGCTTCGCAGATCCAGGTCCCTGGGTTCCGCAAGGGCAAGGTCCCCGCGAAGCTGATCGACCAGCGCGTTGGCCGCGGCTACGTGCTGGAAACGGCCATCAACGAAGGCCTCAACGGCTGGTACCAGGACGCAGTCCAGGAAACCGGCATCCGTCCGCTGAGCCGTCCCGAGGTTGAAATCACCGAGGTTCCGGACCCCACCGCGACCGACGGCGAACTCAAGTTCCACGCCGAGGTTGACATCCGTCCCGAGATCGAACTGCCGGACTACTCCGGCATCAAGGTCGAGGTAGCCGCCGCCGAGTCCACCGAAGCCGATGTTGACAAGGCCCTTGACGAACTCCGCGGCCGCTTCGGCACCCTGAAGTCCGTGGACCGCCCGGCCGCCGACGGCGACTTCCTGACCATCGACATCACCGCATCCATCGACGGAGCCGAAGTTGACTCCGCCTCAGGCCTGTCCTACCAGGTTGGCGCCGGCACCATGCTCGAAGGCCTGGACGAGGCCGTCACCGGCCTCAGCGCTGACGAGGACGCCATCTTCGAGACCACCCTCGTTGGCGGCGACCACGCCGGCGAAGCCGCCCAGGTCAAGGTAGTGGTCAAGTCCGTCAAGGAGCGCGAGCTTCCCGAGGCCGACGACGACTTCGCCCAGCTGGCTTCCGAGTTCGACACGCTTGCAGAACTGCGTGCGGACCTCGGCAAGCAGGCTGCCGAATCCAAGGTTGTTGAGCAGGGTGTCGAGGCACGCGACAAGGTCCTGGACAAGCTCGTTGAGCTCGTCGAGGTCCCCGTTCCCGCCTCGGTGGTCGAAGAGCAGCTGGAGCAGCACTTCAAGGCCGAGAACTCCCACGGCGAGGGTGACCACGACACCGAGGAGCACCGCGCCGAGGTCAAGGCCAACACCGAGCGTGCCTTCCAGAACGAGATCATCCTGGACGCCATTGCTGACAAGGAAGAGGTCGGCGTCAGCCAGAACGAGCTGATCGACTACATCGTGACCACTGCCAGCCAGTACGGCATGGACCCGAACCAGTTCGCACAGATCATCGATCAGTCCGGCCAGGTTCCCATGATGGTTTCCGAAGTCCGCCGCCGCAAGGCCCTGGCAGTTGTGCTGGGCCAGGCCGAGGTCACCGACTCCGAGGGCAACAAGGTTGACCTGAGCGACTTCGTCCGCCCCGGTGGCGAAGAAGCTCCTGCCGCCGAAGCTGAAGAAGCTCCCGCCGTCGACGGCGAAGCTGCTGAAGGCGAAGCTGCCGCCAAGGACGAAGCGTCAAGCGACGATCCGGCAGCCGTGAAGTTCTAACACCACGTTGCACGGAAGCCCCCGGATCCCTGATCCGGGGGCTTCCTGTTTAACCCCTGAGCCAACCCCGCACACCGGCGGTGCAGTGCTGTGCGGTGGGCCGCTGCGGCAATCGTGCGCCGTCAGCGAACAGCGCGATCCGCGTGAACAAAACGGCCGCGAAACCGGTTAGTGTCCAAGTAGTGATTTTCAGTGGCGTCGTCCCGTGACGTCACCGTCGCCAGCGAGAGGTAAGTACATATGTCACAGCAAGCAGGGGCCCCCCGGATGGCTACTGTCGATCCGGCAGCCCAGGACAACTACATTTACAACCGCCTGCTGAAAGAGCGAATCATCTGGCTCGGCTCCGAGGTCCGCGATGAGAACGCCAACGCGATCTGCTCGCAGTTGCTGCTGCTGTCCGCGGAGAACCCGGATAAGGACATCTACCTTTACATCAACTCGCCGGGCGGCTCCGTGACGGCCGGCATGGCCATCTACGACACCATGCAGTTCATCCCGAACGACGTCGTAACCGTCGCCACCGGCCTCGCCGCGTCGATGGGCCAGTTCCTGCTCTCATCGGGCACCAAGGGCAAGCGCTACGCCACCCCGAATGCGCGCATCCTGATGCACCAGCCTTCCGGCGGCATCGGCGGCACGGCCTCGGACATCAAGATCCAGGCTGAGCTCATCCTCCATATGAAGAAGGTCATGGCGGAACTCACCGCAGACCAGACCGGCCAGACCGTGGAGACCATCCTCAAGGACAATGACCGCGACAAGTGGTTTACGGCTCCTGAGGCCCTCGAGTACGGCTTCTTCGACAAGATTGCCGCTCACGCGGGATCTGTTGCCGGCGGCGGCGGAACGCAAAACGCCAGCGGCTCGGAAAAGTAACCGGCGAAGACAGAAATGATTCCAGGAGAAATGAACATGAACTACAATTTCGGATCGTCTGCCGGGAACCTGCCCACCAGCCGCTATGTGCTGCCGCAGTTCGAGGAACGTACGCCCTATGGCTTCAAGCGCCAGGACCCGTACACCAAGCTCTTCGAGGACCGGATCATCTTCCTCGGCGTCCAGGTGGACGATGCCTCCGCGGACGACGTTATGGCACAGCTGCTGGTGCTCGAGTCCACCGACCCGGACCGCGACATCACGCTGTACATCAACTCTCCGGGCGGTTCCTTCACCGCCATGACGGCCATCTACGACACGATGCAGTACATCCGCCCCGAGATCCAGACCGTGTGCCTGGGCCAGGCGGCAAGTGCGGCGGCTGTCCTGCTGGCGGCCGGCACGCCCGGCAAGCGCCTGGCACTGCCCAACGCACGCGTACTCATCCACCAGCCGGCACTGTCCGGCGGCCAGGGCGGACAGGCCTCCGACCTTGAGATCCAGGCAGCCGAAGTCATGCGCATGCGGTCCTGGCTCGAAGACACCCTGGCCAAGCACTCGGGCCGTACGTCCGAGCAGGTCAACAACGACATCGAGCGTGACAAGATCCTGACCGCCGCCGAGGCACAGTCCTACGGCCTGATCGACCAGGTTCTTGATTCCCGAAAGATCAAGCCGCAGGCGATCAGCAGGTAATTAAGCACGACACGCGGAGCCGGTGCGGTTCATGGAAAATGGACCGCACCGGCTTTCGTTTTCAATACGTAAGGTTCCACCCCTCAGGCCGAATGTGACTTAGAGTGGAACATGTCACGGCCGGACCTTCCGGACCCACCGTGATTCCAGCAACCGGTGCAGTGCTGCGGTAGCAGCAGGATACTAAGGGGTTCACATATGGCTCGGATTGGCGAGAGCACGGATCTGCTGAAGTGCTCTTTCTGCGGAAAGAGCCAGAAGCAGGTGCGCAAGCTCATTGCCGGGCCCGGCGTCTACATCTGCGACGAGTGCATTGAACTCTGCAACGAGATCATTGAAGAGGAACTCGCCGAAGTAGCGGACCTCGGCAGCTTCGAACTGCCCAAGCCCCGCGAGATCTTTGACTTCCTCCAGGAATACGTGATCGGCCAGGAGCCCGCCAAGCGCTCGCTCGCCGTCGCGGTCTACAACCACTACAAGCGGATCCAGGCCGGCCACGCGCCCAAGAGCGGCAGCCTCGCCGAAGGCGTCCATCACGACGACGTCGAGATCGCCAAGTCGAACATCCTCCTGATCGGCCCCACCGGCTGCGGTAAGACCTATCTGGCCCAGACGCTGGCCCGACGCCTCAACGTTCCCTTCGCCGTCGCTGATGCCACGGCACTGACCGAGGCCGGGTACGTGGGCGAGGACGTCGAGAACATCCTCCTGAAGCTGATCCAGGCTGCTGACTATGACGTCAAAAAGGCCGAGCAGGGCATCATCTACATCGACGAGATCGACAAGATCTCGCGGAAGAGCGAAAACCCTTCCATCACCCGTGATGTCTCCGGCGAAGGCGTACAGCAGGCCTTGCTGAAGATCCTCGAAGGCACGGTGGCCTCAGTTCCCCCGCAGGGCGGCCGGAAGCACCCGCACCAGGAATTCATCCAGATCGACACCACCAACGTGCTGTTCATCGTTGCCGGAGCCTTCGCAGGGCTCGAGGACATTATCGGCTCCCGTTCGGGACGGAAGGGCATCGGATTCGGTGCTCCGCTGAACGAAGTCAAGAACAATTCCGACTCCTACGGCGAGGTCATGCCGGAAGACCTGCTGAAGTTCGGGCTGATCCCGGAATTCATCGGCCGGCTTCCCGTCATCACCACGGTCTCCAACCTGGACCGTCCGGCCCTGATCCAGATCCTCTCCACACCGAAGAACGCCTTGGTGAAGCAGTACCAGAAGATGTTCCAGCTGGACGGTGTGGAACTGCTGTTTGACGACGCAGCCCTGGACATGATCGCCGACCAGGCACTGGAACGGGGCACGGGTGCCCGCGGGCTCCGCGCCATCATGGAAGAAGTGCTCCTCCCCGTGATGTTCGACCTCCCCAGCCGGGACGACATCGCCAGCGTCGTCATCACTGCCGACGTCGTGGCGAAAAAGGCGCAGCCCACCATGATCGCGCACGACGTTGTGGCTAAGCGCCGGAATAAATCCGCTTAGTTCTTCGCTCTTGCTTGATGTGCGCCTGAGGTGCGCCACGCCCCGATGACTTTACGAGGAGATCTCCGTGCCTGAAACCACCGCGAGCAAAGCCGACTTCTGGTTCGACCCCCTGTGCCCCTTCGCCTGGATCACGTCCCGCTGGGTGGGCGAAGTGGAGGAAGTCCGCGACATTGAAACCGAATGGCACGTGATGAGCCTTGCCGTCCTGAATGAGGGCCGCGAACTGGACCCCGGCTACCGCGAGGCGATGGACAAGGCATGGGGCCCGGTACGCGTCATCATTGCCGCCCGCGAGCAGCACGGTGACCAGGTCATCAAGCCGCTCTATGACGCCATGGGCAGCCTGATCCACGACGCCGGCGAAAAGGATTTCGCCGTCGTGATCGGCAAGGCCCTGGCGGACTGCGGGCTCCCTGCCGGTCTCGCGGCCGAAGCGACCTCGGACGCCTTCGACCAGCAGCTTCGCGCCAGCCACGAAGAGGGCATCTCCCTTGTAGGCCAGGATGTGGGAACGCCCGTGGTGGCCTTCAACGGCACGGCATTCTTCGGCCCGGTCCTGACCCGCATTCCCCGGGGCGAAGAAGCCGGCCGGCTGTGGGACGCCGCGGTGACCCTGGCTTCGTACCCGCATTTCTTCGAGATCAAGCGCAGCCGCACTGAACGGCCTGAATTCAACTGACAAGCTCCGCCTAACGCCCCTCAGGGGGAACCGGAATTACTAGGATGTAGTTCTTTCGGGACCCTTGCGGATCGGCCCGGGTGGGACAACAATAGTTCTTACCCACTTCGAAAGAAGAGGGACACGGAAACCAAAGATTCAGTGACACGCATCTGACGCAGCCTTCGGCAAAGTCAGAAGCTGGCTACCAGTGACGAGGTAGGAAGACCTGAAATTCCGAGGATTCCGCCAGATTGTCACAGACGTCACGAGACAATCGAAAAAGTCGAAGCCCCACCAACGGCAAAACGCTGATGGGGCTTCCCCTTTGCCCAAAAACAGGGTGACACCCGAAGACGGAAGCCCCACCAGCGACGAACGCTGATGGGGCTTCACGCGTGTCCGGTAGCCGGTGAGCGGGCTAGGCGCCCGGCGCTAGCTCCGGCTGGGCCAGCACAACATCGCTGACCGTCAATTCGCCGTCGCCTGCCACGAGGGTGAGCTCGCGGGCATTCGAGGCGGCCTTCAGGTCGGCCAGGCCGGCCTTCAGCTGCGTGGTGATCGACTCCGTGGCGGTGATCGTGGCGGACAGCACCTCGGTGCGCTGCTTGACCTTGGCCTCGGACTTGGCCTTGCGGATACCGCTCAGTGCAATTCCGACCGTCGCGAGCATGGTGGTGTCGCCGTCGGAGACCTCTGACGCCGCGGGCCACTCGGCACGGTGCACTGATCCGGTGCGCCACCAGCCCCAGACCTCTTCGGTGGCGAAGGGCAGGAACGGCGCGAACAGCCTCAGCAACGTATCCAGGGTGGTGGCCAGCGCCGCCAGCACTGATGCCTGCTCTGCTTCGCCGGCCGCCCCGTAGGCCCGGTCCTTGATGAGTTCCACGTAGTCGTCCGTGAACTGCCAGAAGAAGCTCTCGCTGATCTGCAGCGCCCGGGCGTAGTCATAGTTCTCGAACGCCTTCGTGGCCTGTGCCACCACGTCGGACAGCTGTGCCAGGACGGCGCGGTCCAGCGGGTTGGTCAGTACGGACAGGTCCGTGGACACCACCGAGTTTTCCGTGGCGCCCAGGTTCAGGACGAACTTCGAGGCGTTGAGGAGCTTGATGGCCAGGCGGCGGCCGATCTTCATCTGCGCGATCTCGTAGGCCGTGTCCGCGCCGAGCTTTGCCGAGGCGGCCCAGTACCGGACCGCGTCCGAACCGTACTCCTCGAGGACATCGGTAGGCACGATCACGTTGCCCTTGGACTTGGACATCTTCTTGCGGTCCGGGTCGAGGATCCAGCCCGAAATGGCGGCGTGCTTCCACGGCGCGGTGTCCTGCAGCGCATCGGCACGCACGGCCGTGGAGAACAGCCAGGTCCGGATGATGTCGTGGGCCTGCGGGCGCACGTCGAACGGGTAGACCTTGGCAAAGAGTGCCTCGTCGGTGCTCCAGCCGCCCACGATCTGCGGTGTCAGCGAGGACGTGGCCCAGGTGTCGAGGACATCGGCGTCACCAGTGAAGCCGCCCGGCTGGTCGCGCTGGGCTTCCTCGTAGCCGGGCGCCGCGTCGGCAGCCGGATCGACGGGGAGCTGCTGGTCCGTCGGGACGATCGGTGCGTCGTATTCCGGGTTCCCGTCGGCATCCAGCGGGTACCAGACCGGTACCGGCACACCGAAGAAGCGCTGGCGGGAGACCAGCCAGTCGCCGTTCAGTCCTGAGATCCAGTTCTCGTAGCGGGAGCGCATGAATGCCGGGTGGAACTCGATCTCGTTGCCGCGGCCGATCAGACGTTCGCGGCGGTCCTCGTCGCGTCCGCCGTTGCGGATGTACCACTGGCGCGAGGTCACCACTTCGAGGGGCTTGTCGCCCTTCTCGAAGAAATTGACCGGGTGCATGATCTTCTTGGGCTCGCCGTCGAGGAGTTCGGCAGCGGCGAGCTGCTCGACCACTGCTTCCTTGGCGCTGAAGACCGTCTTGCCGGCGATCGATTCGAAGGCCGCCCGGCCCTGCTCGGTGGTGATCCAGTCCGGCGTCTCACCGATGATGCGGCCGTCACGGCCCACGATGGCGCGGGTGGGCAGCTGGAGCTCGCGCCACCAGGTCACGTCGGTGAGGTCTCCGAAGGTGCAGACCATGGCGATGCCGGAGCCCTTGTCCGCCTTGGCCAGGTGGTGGGCCTTCACCTCAACCTCGACGCCGAACAGGGGAGAGGTGACCTTCTTGCCGAACAGCGGCTGGTACCGCTCGTCGTCGGGGTTTGCCACGAGGGCGGCACAGGCGGCTAGCAGTTCCGGGCGGGTGGTCTCGATGTAGAGCTTCTCGCCGTCCTCGGTGAAGAACGGGTAGCGGTAGTAGGCGCCTGCGACCTCGCGGTCCTCGAGTTCAGCCTGGGCCACCGCGGTGCGGAAGGTGACGTCCCACAGCGTGGGGGCCTCAGCCATGTAGGCGTCGCCGGCGGCGAGGTTCGCCAGGAAGGCGCGCTGGGAGATGGCCCGGGACTTGTCATCGATGGTCCGGTAGGTCAGGTCCCAGTCGACGGACAGGCCAAGGGTCTGGAAGAGGTTCTCGAAGACCTTCTCGTCCTCGACGGCGAGTTCCTCGCACAGTTCGATGAAGTTGCGGCGCGAGATGACGTCAAAATCGCGCTGGTTCTTGGCCGGTTCAGCCGGCGGACGGTAGGCGGCGTTGTAATGGACGGCCGGATCGCAGCGCACACCGTAGTAGTTCTGGACGCGGCGCTCGGTGGGCAGGCCATTGTCGTCCCAGCCCATCGGGTAGAAGACGTTCTTTCCGGTCATGCGCTGGTAGCGCGCCAGGACGTCGGTCTGGGTGTAGGAGAACATGTGGCCCACATGCAGGGATCCCGACGCCGTGGGCGGGGGAGTGTCGATCGAGTAGACCTGCTCCCTGGTGGTCTCCCGATTAAACTTGAAGGTTCCTTCGTCAAGCCAGCGCTGCGTCAGGGCAGCTTCCAACCCCTCAAGGGCGGGCTTGTCCGGAACGTTGATAGGGGCGGTAGTGGGCGTGTCTGTACCCTGAGTGTCTTCAGCCATGGAGCAATTGTTTCATGTTCTCTTCCCTCGCTGGCGCCGGGCCCCTGCAGTAGCATCCCGGTATGGACAGTGATGACCGCAGACTCGTGACCAAACGCATCTACGATGACCCCTCCGACGACGACGGTTTCCGCGTCCTGGTGGACCGGCTCTGGCCGCGCGGCATCAGCAAGGAACGGGCCATGCTGGACCTCTGGCTGAAGGAGGTGGCGCCCTCAACAGCGCTGCGGACCGAGTTCGGCCACATGCAGGAACGTTTCGCGGATTTCCGTGAACAGTACGAGGCGGAACTCGAAAACAACCCGGCCGTGGCCACGCTGCAGGAGCTGGCGGTGAAGCACGGGCGGATCACCCTCCTGTACGGTGCCAGGGATCCTGAGACCAACCATGCCCGTGTGCTTCTGGACTTCCTCCAACGTTAGGGTGGTGCCATGACTGAGGAAAAGCGCACAAAGGCAGCAGTAGTTACGGGAGCAAGCACGGGAATCGGCGAGGCGACGGTCCGCGCGTTGCGGGCCGAGGGTTGGACGGTCTTCGCCGTTGCCCGCCGGGCGGACCGGCTCGCGGCGCTGGCCGAGGCCACCGGAGCCACGGCTGTGCCGGCAGATATCGCCGACGACGATGACGTGGAAAGGCTCCTGGCCGAGGTGACGAAGGCCGGCGGCATCGACACCCTGATCAACATTGCCGGGGGTGCACGGGGCGCGGACCGGATTGCCGATGCCAAGACCGAGGACTGGGAGTGGATGTTCGACGTGAACGTCCTGGGCACCATGAAACTAACCCGCGCCTTCCTTCCCATGCTGCGGGCCAACGGCGAGGGCACAGTCCTCAACCTGACCTCGACGGCGGGACTTTCCGCCTATGAGGGCGGTGCCGGCTACAACGCGGCCAAGTTCGCCCAGCACGCCATGACCGGAGCGCTCCGGCTGGAAGAGGTGGAGAACAATGTCCGTGTCATCGAAGTTGCTCCGGGCCTGGTGCACACCGAGGAGTTCGCCCTCAACAGGCTGGGCGACGAGGAGGCCGCCGGAAAGGTCTACCAGGGCGTGGAGAAGCCGCTCACTGCCGACGACGTAGCCGATGTGGTCCGCTACGCCGTCACTGCGCCGCACCACGTCAACCTGGACCAGATCGTGATCCGGCCCGTTGCACAGGCAGCCACCCACAAGCTCATCCGTAAGCAGGCCTAAGCCGGGGGAGGAGGGCCGGGGAGCCTGGTACGCAGGGGCTTCCCGCCACCGGAGGTTCATCCCGGGTTGGTCTGGGCGTTCCGGACCTGTGACCAGCTGTTGATGATCGACGGCGACTGTGGCACTTCACCTGAACACCCACCAGAGTGGAGACCACACCATGCAACACCCGAAGACGCTTGGCGCCGCCATACTCAGCGCAGCCCTGCTCATCGCCCTCCCGTCCCCGGCCTTGGCCGCAGACACCAACCCGCAAGGGGGCGACAACCACTTCGACCTCGAGGCCCATCGGGGCGGCATTGGACTCACGGTCGAGTCCACCCTTGCCTCCTTCGCCAAGGGCATCGAGACAGGCGTCACGACGCTCGAGCTTGACCTTCAGATCACCAAGGACGGCCGCGAGGTCATTACGCACGACCGCAAGATCAGTCCCGCCAAGTGCCGGGACACAGCGCCTGTAGAGGCGGGTGATCCGCAATTCCCGTATGTGGGCAAATACGTCAAGGATCTGACGTTTGCGCAGGTCCGGAGCCTGGACTGCGGCAGCCTCACCCTTTCCCAGTTCCCGGGGCAGGCCGCGTCTCCGGGCGCGCAGATGCCTACGCTTTCGGAGGTGTTCGCCCTGGCGGAGTCCTACCGTGCCAGCCAGGTGAAGTTCAACATCGAGACCAAGGTCGAAGCCGGCGCTCCGGAGCAAACGGCACCGCGGGAACAGTTCGTGGATGTAGCGCTGCGGGAAATCAAGGCAGCCAACATGCAGCACCGTGTCTCCATTCAGAGCTTCGACTGGGGTTCGCTGCGCCTGGTACAGCAGCGCGATCCGCAGATCCGCACTGTTGCGCTGACGAACAAGGACTTCCTCCAGGCCGGGCAACCGGGCAGCTCGCCTTGGCTCGGAGGCATTGACTCGGACGACTTCGGCGGAGACCTCGTCAACGCGGCCTCTTTTCTAGGCTTCGACGCCATCTCGCCGGTGCACGGCTCCCCGCAAAACGGCTCGGTGACGGATCCCGGCTATGTCCCCTACGTCACTGCCGACATGGTGCAGCGCGCCCATGATGCGGGCATGCAGGTCATCCCGTGGACCGTGGACGACAAACCCACCATGCGCTCGCTGATCGCCGCCGGTGTGGACGGCATCATCACCGACTACCCGGACCGGCTCCGGGACGTTATGGCAGAGGCCGGCATGAAGCTGCCGCAGAGCTTCGACCAGCCGAAAACCTTGCGCTAACCTGCCGACGGGACGGCCAGCGTCGCCACGACGGCGGCGTGGTCGGTTCCGGGTATGCGGTGGACCGAGTAGCCGGCACTGGTGATGCCCGGGCTGGTGACGAGGTGGTCGATGGCGATACCGGGCAGCCGGTGCCCCTCCATCGGCCACGTGGGGACGAGCCGCATTCCGGCGGCCGTCCCCGCATCCACCATTTTCCGGCCGTCCGGGCCGTCGTCCAGCAGCGCACGGAACTCCGCGTGGTCATAGGTGGCGTTGAAGTCGCCGATCAGGAGCCGGTTGCCGGGCCGTGCCGCCAGGCGGGCAAGGGCCGCAAGGTCGCTGCGCCACTGCTCAACGCGCACGTCCACCGGCGGGAGCGCATGGACGTTGGCCACCTCGAGGACCGCCGGCGTTCCCGCACCGTCCAGCGTCAGCCGGACAATCGGCATCTGGAACGGGGTATCGGGCAGGGTGCCAACCGCCTCCAGGCGGTGCGCGGAATAGATGGCACTGCCGGCGCCGTCGTCCGTGGGATCGCTGAGCCGGTTCGGCAGCAACTCCGGCAGCCCGGCAGCGGCCAGCCGGTCTTCGAGTACCTGCGAATGCTCCTGGACCGTCAGCAGCCCGACGCCCTTCTCCCGAACCAGGCGGACGATTTCCGCCGCGTCCGCCTGGCCGAATTCCGAATTGATGTTCATTGCCGTCAGGGGCACTGTTACTGCGCCGGCCTCCGGGGCGCCCCGCCCGTAATCCAGCGGGAACAGCCAGAAGAGCTGGGCCGCTGCCGCGACCGCCGTCAGCCAGACCAGCCACCTGCGCCGGCCCACAACGGCCAGGAGAATTGCGGCTCCGGCTGGGATCAGCAGCCACGGCGTGAAGGACAGGAGCTGCACGACGACGGTCGGCCACTGTGCCGGGATGGCGCGGAACACCGACAGCCCGGCCACCGGCACGGTGGCCAGCACACAGAGCACCGGCCAGGCGGCGGACCGGCGGCGCGCTGGCCGTCCGGTGGCCGGGGAGGCTGTGGAACGGAGGGTCATGGCTCCGAGTCTATGCAGTCGAACTGTCCGCGTGTGCCCGGGATTACCCTTCCGGCTACCACAACCCAGGGCAACTCTGGGTAGAATCGGGTAACAGCGTTGACCCGGCCATCACCGGTGAGCTTCCGGAAGAACCCCCGGACCCCCTGCCGTGCAGGAACCCGGGGCAGTAGAACCGGACGGGTAAGCCCGTCACAGCAGCAATGAGCGGCCGACGCCGGTGCTCTGTCCTTATCGCAGGGGCCCGGCGACGGTAAGTGAGGTGGTACCGCGGTACCGGTGCAGTTGGAAAACAGCGCACGGGCCGTCCTCGCATCCTGAATGATCCACTTGTTCACTAGCTCAACCCAGGATGTCGAGATGACTTATTACCCCAAGGCCTCCGCCGCAGGCGCCGGCTCCACCGCCTCTGCTTCCAACACCTCCGGTGTATCGGCCTCCGTGAAGTTCCCGGAGATCGAAGAACGCATCCTCAAGTACTGGGATGAGGACGGCACTTTCCAGGCGAGCATCGACCAGCGCAGCGCTGACGCCCCCGGCGGGCAGCCCGGCAGCAACGAGTTCGTTTTCTACGACGGCCCTCCCTTCGCCAACGGCCTGCCCCACTACGGCCACTTGCTGACCGGCTACGCCAAGGACCTGGTGGGCCGCTACCAGACCCAGCGCGGACGCCGCGTCGAGCGCCGCTTCGGCTGGGACACCCACGGCCTCCCCGCCGAGCTGGAAGCCATGAAGCAGCTGGGCATGACGGACAAGACCCAGATCGAGGCCATGGGCATCGACAAGTTCAACGACGCCTGCCGCGCCTCCGTGATGAAGTACGCCGACGAGTGGAAGAGCTACGTCACCCGCCAGGCCCGCTGGGTGGACTTCGAGAACGACTACAAGACGCTCAACGTCGAATACATGGAGTCCGTGCTCTGGGCCTTCAAGCAGCTGCACGAAAAGGGCCTGACCTACAACGGATACCGCGTCCTGCCGTACTGCTGGAAGGACGAGACGCCGCTGTCCAACCATGAACTGCGCATGGACGACGACGTCTACAAGAACCGCCAGGACCAGACCGTCACGGTCACCTTCCCCATCACCGCCGGGGAATCCGAACTGTCACAGAAGCTCGCCGGTGTTCAGGCCCTCGCCTGGACCACCACGCCCTGGACGCTGCCGACCAACCTGGCGCTCGCCGTCGGCCCGTCCATCACCTACGCCGTGCTGCCTGCCGGTCCCAACGGCATCAAGGCCGCGTCCCCCGAGGCCCCCGTCACGGGCAGCTTCCTGCTCGCGGCGGACCTGCTGGGCGCCTACGCCAAGGACCTTGGCTACGGGGACGGCACCGCCGGCGTGGAAGCCGCCGAGGCCGCGGTTACCGCCACCTACACCGGCGCCGAGCTGGCCGGCCTGCAGTACCGGCCGCTGTGGAGCGACTTCAGCGACGCTGAGAAGTACGGCACCGAGAATGCCTGGCGCTTCCTCGTGGCCGACTACGTCACCACCACCGACGGCACCGGCATTGTCCACCAGGCGCCCGCCTACGGTGAGGATGACCAGAAGGTCTGTGAAGAGGCCGGCATCCCGGTGGTCCTCTCCGTGGACGAGGGCGCCAAGTTCCTGCCGCTCTTCTCGCACGGCGACCTGCACGACATCGTAGGCCTGCAGGTGTTCGAGGCCAACAAGCCCATCACGCAGGTGCTCCGCGCGCAGGGCCGCCTGGTGCGCCAGGCCAGCTACGAGCACAGCTACCCGCACTGCTGGCGCTGCCGCAACCCGCTGATCTACCGCGCGGTGTCCTCCTGGTACGTGGAAGTCACCAAGTTCAAGGACCGCATGTCCGAGCTGAACCAGGAGATCAACTGGATCCCGGGCAACGTCAAGGACGGCCAGTTCGGCAAGTGGCTGGCCAACGCCCGCGACTGGTCCATCAGCCGCAACCGCTACTGGGGCAGCCCCATCCCGGTGTGGCAGTCCAGCGACCCCGAATACCCGCGCACCGACGTCTACGGCTCGCTCGCCGAGATCGAAGCCGATTTCGGCCGTCTGCCGCTGAACAAAGCCGGCCAGGTGGACCTCCACCGGCCGTTCATCGACGAGCTGACACGCCCGAACCCGGATGACCCGCGGACCCCCGAAGAAGGCCAGTCCGTGATGCGCCGCGTCGAGGACGTCCTGGACGTCTGGTTCGACTCCGGCTCCATGCCGTACGGCCAGGTGCACTACCCGTTCCAGAACGAGGAATGGTTCGACACCCACAACCCGGCGGACTTCATCGTCGAGTACATCGGCCAGACCCGCGGCTGGTTCTACATGCTGCACATCCTCTCCACCGCGCTGTTCGACCGGCCCGCCTTCCGCAACGTCATCAGCCACGGCATCGTGCTGGGTTCAGACGGGCAGAAGATGTCCAAGAGCCTGCGCAACTACCCGGACGTCTCCGAGGTCCTGGACCGCGACGGCTCGGACGCCATGCGCTGGTTCCTGATGTCCAGCCCGATCCTGCGCGGCGGCAACCTGGTGGTCACCGAACAGGGAATCCGCGACGGCGTCCGCCAGGTCATCCTGCCGCTGTGGAACGTGTACAGCTTCTTCACGCTGTACACGAACGCCGCGGACGGCGGGCGCGGTTATGACGCGAAGCTGCGGTACGACGGCTATGCCGACACCCTGGACCAGTACCTGATGGCCAACACCGGCGACCTGGTCCGCAATGTGACCGCCCAGCTGGACGGCTACGACATCTCCGGTGCCTGCGACGAACTGCGCAGCTACCTGGACATGCTCACCAACTGGTACGTGCGCCGGAGCCGCCAGCGCTTCTTCGACGAGAGCGTTGATGCCTTCGATGCGCTCTACACCGCGCTGGAAACAGTCTCCCGGGTGGCCGCTTCCCTGCTGCCGCTGGTCTCCGAGGAGATCTGGCGGGGCCTCACCGGCGGACGTTCCGTGCACCTGGCCGACTGGCCGGACGCGGAACTGTTCCCGGCCAACCCCTCGCTGGTGGAAGCCATGGACCGCGTGCAGCAGATCTGCTCCACCGGATCCTCGCTGCGCAAAGCCGCGAACCTCCGGGTCCGCCTGCCGCTGCAGGAACTCACCGTGGTGGCACCCGGCGCGGACGCGCTGGAAGGCTTCGCCGCCGTCGTCGCCGATGAACTGAACCTTCGCTCCGTCCGCCTGCTCGACGCCGAAAGCGCCTCCCCGGAGGAGTTCGGCATCGAGCAGAAGCTCGTGGTGAACGCCCGGGCCGCCGGCCCGCGCCTGGGGAAGAACGTCCAGCAAGCCATCAAGGGGTCCAAGTCCGGGGACTGGTCTGTTAGCGAAGAAGGCGTGGTCACCGCCGGCGGCCTGGCCCTGGAGCCGCAGGAATACACGCTGGAAACCGTCGTGGCGGAAGCCGCGGAGGGTGAAGGCTCGCGCGCGGCTGCGGTGCTGCCGGGCGGCGGGTTCGTGGTGCTCAACACCGAGGTCACCCCGGAACTGGAAGCCGAAGGTGCCGCCCGCGACATGGTCCGCGCCATCCAGCAGGCCCGCAAGGACGCCGGACTCAACGTCAGCGACCGGATCCACACCACCGTCACCGCGAAGCAGGACGTCGTTGATGCCCTGCTGGCGAACGCTGAACTCGTCAAGACCGAGACGCTGACAGTCCGGCTGGACACCGTCGCGGCCGACGTCAACGAACCGCAGGTCACTGTTGCCAGGACCGCGGCAGAAAAAGTAGAGGCCTAAACAAATGACCGACGAATTCTCCGTGGAAAGCGTCTACGCCGAGCTGCTGGGCCGGGCGCCGGAAAACAAAATGGAGCCGCGCCTTGCGCCGCTGTTCCGGGCCATGGATGTGCTGGGGGAGCCCAACAAGGCGTTCCCGATCATCCACGTCACCGGCACCAACGGCAAGACGTCCACGGCCCGGATGATCGAAGCCGGGCTCCGGGCCCACGGGCTGAGCACCGGGCGCTACACCAGCCCGCACCTGTCCAAGGTCACCGAGCGGATCAGCGTTGACGGCGCCCCCGTGTCGGACGAGACCTTCGTCCGGATCTGGGACGAGATCAGGCCCTACCTGCAGATCGTGGACAGCGAACTCGAAGCCGAGGGCCAGCCCCGGCTGACCTACTTCGAGTGCCTCACCATCCTGGCCTTCGCCGTTTTTGCCGACCAGCCGGTCAACGTGGCCGTCATGGAGGTGGGACTGGGCGGGATCACCGATGCCACCAATGTCGGCGACGGCCAGGTGGCCGTCGTGACGCCCATCTCACTGGACCACACCGACCTCCTCGGCGAGACCACTGAAGAGATTGCCTACGAAAAGGCCGGCATCATCAAGCCGGGAGGCTTCCTGGTCAGCGCCGCACAGCCCGTGGGTGCCGCCCAGGTGCTGCTCGAGAAGGCCCGCGAAGTCCAGGCACCGTACCGCTTCGAAGGCGTGGAGTTCGGCGTCGAGTCCCGGACGGTTGCCGTCGGCGGCCAGATGGTGACCATCCAGGGCCTGGCCGGCCGGTATGAGGAACTCCTGGTTCCGCTGCACGGCGCGCACCAGGCGGAGAACGCTGCCGTCGCCATTGCCGCGCTGGAGGCCTTCTTTGGCGGTGAAAAGCCGCTCGACGCCGAAATCCTCCAGGAGGCGTTTGCTACGGTCACCTCACCGGGCCGCCTGGAGGTGCTTCGGACTGCCCCGACCATCATCGTGGACGCCGCCCACAACCCCGAGGGGATCCGCGTTTCGGCCGAGGCGATCCACGAGGCCTTCAGCTTCACCAAGCTCGTGGTGGTGGTGGGCGTCCTGAAGGAGAAGGACGCCGAGGAGATTCTCCGCCAGCTCAAGGAGTCCCTGGGCGACCTCGCGGCCGAATACTGCTTCACGCAGTCCAACTCGCCCCGCGCCGTACCGGCCGAGGACCTCGCTGAAATCGCGCTGGACCTGGGCTTCGGCGAGGACAACATCCACGTTGCCGAAAAGCTCGACGACGCCCTGGAATGGGCCGTTGAGCACGCCGAGTCCAATGACGACCTGGCCGGCGGCGTCCTGGTGACCGGCTCCATCACGCTCGTGGCGGAAGCCCGGATCCTGCTCGGAAAGGCGGATGCCTGACCATGGCCCGACTTACAAAAGCGCAGCGGGAGTGGCGTCCGGGGATGCCCAAGAAGCGGCGCTCCACCAAGGTCATGTTCGCCTCCACGGTCCTGGTTCTGGAAGGGTTCGTTGCGTTCTTCGCCACGCTGGCAGTCTTCGGCCTCCGCCGCGACGAGTTCCCGCCCGCTGTAATCCTCTCCGTGGGCATCGGCCTGAGCCTGGTGTTGGTGTTCACCTGTGCCGTGCTGTCCAAGCCGTGGGGTGTTGCCCTGGGCTGGATCCTGCAGCTCGTCCTGATCTTCGCCGGATTCATCGAACCCATGATGTTCGTTGTGGGGATCCTCTTCGCCGTGGCCTGGTGGTACGGCATCCGGACCGGCATTCGGATCGACCGCGAGGCCGCGCAGCGCGAACGTGAACAGGCCGAATGGGAAGCCGCCCACCCCGACGGCGAAACCAACTAGACTAATTTCGAACCCCCACCAACCACATTGGAGCAGCTGTGAGCATTGAGCGCACCCTCGTCCTGATCAAGCCCGACGGCGTGACCCGCAACCTGACCGGCGCCATCCTTGGCCGGATTGAAGCCAAGGGCTACACCCTGACCGAGCTCAAGAAGGTCGACGCCAGCCGCGAACTGCTGGAGCAGCACTACGAAGAGCACGTGGGCAAGCCGTTCTACGAGCCGCTCGTGGAGTTCATGCTCAGCGGACCCGTTGTCGCCGCCATCTTCGAAGGCCACCGCGTCATTGAGGGCTTCCGTTCCCTCGCCGGCACCACCGACCCGACGACGGCGGCGCCCGGCACCATCCGCGGCGACTTCGGCCGCGACTGGGGCCTGAAGGTCCAGCAGAACCTGGTCCACGGTTCCGACTCGGTCGATTCCGCCGAACGCGAGATCAAGATCTGGTTCCAGGACTAACAGCCACCAGCGCGAGCGTACAGATAAGGCCCCCGTTTCCGAAGAAACGGGGGCCTTATCTGTACGCTCGCACTTGTTAGTAGCCGGATTAGTAGCCGGATGTCCCGACGAAAACCTGGATGAAGGCGAAGAAGATCGTGGCGATCACGGCCACGTACAGCAGGGCCGTGACAATCCAGCCGGAGTCGCCGGCGATCTTCGCGGGGCCTGCCGGCAGCTTGATCACGCCGTGTGCGATGTTCCGGACCGTGGTCCACACAAAGAGCGGAATCATCGCGGCCCAGACCACCATGCAGAACGGGCACAGGATGTGGATGGAATACAGCGCCTGCGACCACAGCCACACCACGAAGGCAAAGCCAAGCGTCACGCCGGCCTGCAGGCCTAGCCAGTACCAGCGGGCAAACTTGGCGCCGGAGAGAACCGCCATGCCGGTGGTGATCACGATGGCGAACGCCACGATGCCGATAAACATGTTGGGAAAGCCGAAGAGGGAACTCTGCCACGTCTGCATGACGGCTCCGCAGGAGACCCACGGACTGATGTCGCAGGCCGTGACATGGTTGGGATCCATGAGGACTGCGAGCTTCTCCAGGACCAGGGCGCCGGAGGCGAGCCAGCCAATGACGCCGGTGATGACCAGCAGCCAGCCAAACGGTTTGTCCCGGGTCATGGGAGGCAAGCCTTCCCGGGCCGCTGAACGTTCGCGGAGGTCACCGTCCACCAAGTCGTTCTGCATGGAATTGGAGATGCTGGGCATGGGATGTCGCGTCCTTTTTCTAGAGGGCTCCTCGCCCTGATTGTAACGCCGGAGGCTGGACTGGCCCCACAGACTCCTCCCCGCCGCTCGTTGATCGTGGGTCGGATCGCGCCGCTTCCGCGTTGATTGACTGAGCGTATGAGAGAATGAAGCTGGCTGGAATACGATCCACATTCGAATTTCAGTCCGGTGGCTTGTTTGTAAGACCGCCAATGATGAGCAGGGCATGCTCCGGATCCACGATAGATCCCGGACTACCTGCAATGCCATTGGACGGCACCTGGTTGTGGCTTTGAGAACAACGGGTTTCAGAACAACGCTACCGGCCCTCCAGGGCTGCCGCACCCCACTGCCGGTGCGAACCTGAGGGTATCCAATTGACTTCTGTCAACGCCTGCGGGTTTTGACAATATGTGCCCCAATGGGTGCCGGATGTGGCGGTGCGTCAGGGGCAGGAGTGTCGCCACATATGGATAATGACCAGGTTCAAGCCATTAATGAAGAAACCGCTGCTAGCGAAGAGGCAGTAGCGCCCCCAGCGCCCAAGCGGGCCGTCCGGACACGGCGCAAAGTTGTCCCCAAGACTGAAGCCGTCGAATCGGAGCCAGCCCGGGCGGAGACCCCGGAAGCAGAAGCCCCGGCAGCAGACACCCCGGCGGAAGAAGCCGCTGCAGTGGAAAAGCCGCCGGCGCGCCGCAGCCGTTCACGGAAAAAGGTGGAGCCCGCCGAGCCGCTTCCGGTATTCGCCGATGACGCGTCGGTGACGGTTACTGCAGAGCAGGTTGAAACCGGGCAGGGTGAAACCGGGCAGGCACTTGAGGCGCCGGCAGAAGCCGCCGTCGTCGAAAAGCCTGTCCGCCGCCGTGCCTCACGCGCCAAAGCCCCGGCCAAAGCCGCCGACGTCCAGCCGGCCGCTGAGCCTGCCGCCGCCACGGAAGCCGCGCCCGCTGCCGAATCCGTAGCAGCAGAATCCGCAGCAACAACTGAACCGGCAGCAACAACTGAACCGACCGAACAAAACGTGGCCGCCGCCGGCCAGGAACCCGCCGCTCCCGTACCTGCCGAGCCGGCGCAGCCTGCAGCGGCTGAAGCCGCCAGCCCCGTCGGTGCGCTCTTCCTCGAACCCGGCGCTGTCACCTCCATGATTTTCCAGGCACCGGACCTGAGCGCCGTGGTCCGCCCGGCAGCCGCGCCTGCCGCGGCCAAGGAAAGCGACGAGGAGACGGAGGACGAGGGCGAGGGCGAGGATGTCGACGCCGGTGGCTCGCGCCGCCGTCGAAGCCGCGGACGCCGTGGCCGCAGCCGCGTAACCGACCGGGAAGCTGCCGGCGAATCCGAGGCTGGCGAAGGCGCCGGCGACGAGGACGCCGATGAGGAGTCCATCGTTACCGCGGACGACGGCGTCACGTCCCGCCGCCGTCGCCGCCGCCGCCGCGGCGACCAGGACCTTGAGCTCACTGGCGGGGGAGACGATGACCCGCCCAACACCGTGACGCGCGTCCGGGCGCCCCGGGCCATCAGCGAGGCGCCCGTCAACAACCGCGTCACGTCTGTCAAGGGCTCCACCCGGCTTGAGGCCAAGAAGCAGCGCCGCCGCGAATCCCGCGACACCGGCCGCCGCCGCACCGTGATTACCGAGGCGGAGTTCCTGGCCCGCCGCGAATCCGTGGACCGCCAGATGATCGTCCGCCAGCGCGACGACAGAATCCAGATCGGCGTCCTGGAAGACGGCGTCCTGGCCGAGCACTTCGTTTCCAAGACCCAGCAGGACTCCCTGATCGGCAACGTGTACCTGGGCAAGGTCCAGAACGTCCTGCCCTCCATGGAAGCCGCATTCGTGGATATCGGACGCGGCCGCAACGCCGTGCTGTACGCCGGCGAGGTCAACTGGGACGCCGTCAACCTTGAGGGCAAGCAGCGCCGGATCGAGAACGCGCTGAAGTCCGGGGACTCCGTATTGGTCCAGGTCACCAAGGACCCGGTCGGCCACAAGGGCGCCCGCCTGACGAGCCAGATCTCCCTGCCCGGCCGCTACCTCGTCTACGTTCCCGGCGGTTCCATGACCGGGATCTCCCGCAAGCTGCCCGACGTCGAGCGCAACCGGCTCAAGCGGATCCTGAAGGACCGCCTCCCCGAAGATGCCGGCGTTATTGTCCGCACGGCCGCCGAGGGGGCGTCCGAGGAAGAGCTGACGCACGACATCAACCGCCTGCGCGCCCAGTGGGAAGGCATCGAAGGCCAGGCCACGTCCACCAAGATCCTTGCGCCGGAGCTGCTCTACGGCGAACCGGACCTCACCATCAAGGTGGTCCGCGACGTCTTCAACGAGGACTTCTCCAAGCTGATCGTTTCCGGCGAGGAAGCCTGGGACACCATCGAGGCGTACGTCACGTACGTGGCGCCGGACCTGGTGGGCCGGCTCGAAAAGTGGACCAAGGACACGGACATCTTCGCGGCCTGGCGGATCGACGAGCAGATCCACAAGGCCTTGGACCGCAAGGTCTTCCTGCCTTCCGGCGGCTCCCTGGTGATCGACCGCACCGAAGCCATGACCGTGGTTGACGTCAACACCGGCAAGTTCACCGGCAGCGGCGGCAACCTTGAGGAAACCGTCACCAAGAACAACCTGGAAGCGGCCGAGGAAGTGGTGCGCCAGCTGCGGCTCCGCGACATCGGCGGCATTATCGTCATTGACTTCATCGACATGGTGCTCGAATCCAACCGCGACCTTGTGCTTCGCCGCATGGTCGAGTGCCTCGGACGCGACCGGACCAAGCACCAGGTTGCCGAAGTCACCTCGCTGGGCCTCGTGCAGATGACCCGCAAGCGCATGGGCACCGGTCTCCTGGAAGTCTTCGGCGAGCAGTGCGAGGCATGCGCCGGCCGCGGCATCGTCACCCACGACGAGCCCGTGGAACACCGCCGCGCCAACGTTGTGGCCGCCGAACACCACGTGCCGCGGACGGAAACCCAGCAGCCACCCCGTACGGAGCGCAAGAGCCGCCGACGCGGCAAGGGCGGCCAGCCGTCTTCCGAGGCTGCTCCGCTGACGCCGGCTCCTGTGCACCACGAGCCCACCGACGCCGAGCGCCATGCCAAGGCTGAAGCGACCCGCGTGGCGCTGGCCAACATCGCAGCGGCAGCGCATGCTGCCCACCTCCACGATGCCGAGGCCGGCCATGCAGCCCCCGCGGCCGCGGCCGCCGCAGCACAGGCAGTAGGCCAGGCACTGGCAGCCCAGGCACAGGGCGCCCAGTCCCCGGCCGGGCAGGCAGGAGCGCCGGCGCGGCCGGCTCCGACGCAGGCCACCCCGTCTGCACCCGCTGCGGCCCGGCCCGCGAAGGTGTCGGAAACCGAAGTGGCTGCTGCAGGGCGGCCGGCAGCGGTCCTGACCTTTGGCGGCGAAAAGGTGGCACTGCCGTTCGTAGAGCACGCCGGAGAAGCCCCTGCCTCCGGACCGGCACTGACCCTTGACCGCCTGGCCGAAGCTTTCGCCCACCTTGGTGAGCCTGCCGCGGCAGAGGCTCCGGCATCACCGGTTGAACCGCAGGCACCGGCAGCGCAGGCGCCGGCGGCCCAGGCTGTTGAAGCCGACTACACCGACCACACCGCGGTGCAGGGCCGGGCCCGCCGTCCCCGCCGCAACCGAAGCGCGAGCCGTGCCCAGGGCGCAGCGAACGAGACGTCCGTGGAACACCACGAGACTGCCCCGGTTGCCGCATCAGGGCACACGCACGAAGCCAAGGCACCTGAGCCGGCGAAGAAGGATGCGCCCGCCAAGGCGCCGGCCAACGAGCCGATCATCCTTGGCGTGGGGGTCCCGGCCTCGGAACTCTGAGCCAACGAGCTTTGATCAGGCCAGGCTTTCGTTCAGCCAGCTGACACCGCGGGTGCGGCCCGGGACAGGCGTAGCAATACGCGTGTTTCGGGCCGTGCCCGCGAGTTCGTTGCGGGGAAAAGCTAGGCTAGGGGACTGACACGGGGTGCCGCGCACAGGGCCGGCTGAGATCCAGACCCGTTGAACCTGTCCGGTTAGCACCGGCGAAGGGATGTCTCCTTTGGCTTCATCATTCCTGCCCACTCCTGCCACGCCCGTAGCGCCTGCACCGGGAGGCGGCCCGCTGCGCAGCACGCCGCGGGTGCTGGCCATCGCCGGTTCCGATCCGTCCGGCGGGGCGGGAATCCAGGCGGACCTCAAAAGCATTGCCGCCAACGGGGGATACGGCATGGCTGCCATCACCGCCCTGACGGCACAGAACACCCACGGTGTCCGGGCGGTCCACGTTCCGCCGGCCGGCTTCCTGACTGCGCAGCTAGAGGCCATTAGCGACGACATCAGCATCGACGCCGTGAAAATCGGCATGCTGGGCGACTCTGCGGTGATTGCCGCCGTCCGTAGCTGGCTGGAGAAAGCCCGTCCCGCCGTCGTGGTTCTTGACCCCGTGATGGTCGCCACCAGCGGGGACCGGCTCCTGCAGGAGGCTGCCGAGGCCGAGCTGCGCGAACTGCTGCCGCTGGCCGACCTCATCACGCCGAACCTGGCAGAACTGGCGATGCTGCTCAACGAGCCACTGGCGGACAACTGGGAAGCGGCACTCGGCCAGGGCAAGCGCCTCGCCGCGCAGGCGGGCACCACGGTGCTGGTCAAGGGCGGACACCTCGAGGGCGGCGAATGCCCCGACGCCCTCGTCAACACTGAAGGACTGCTCGCCCAGGACGTTGTGGTGGTCCCCGGCGCGCGGATCGACACCAGGAACAGCCACGGCACCGGCTGTTCCCTGTCCTCGGCCATGGCCACCGCGCAGGCAAGGCTGGGGGATTGGGAGGCATCCCTGCGGGCAGTGAAGCCATGGCTGCAGGGAGCGCTCAGGGAAGCCGGAGCGCTGGAGGTGGGAACGGGCAACGGCCCGGTGCACCATTTCCACCATCTGGCGCCGAAGGGCCAGGATGCGCTGGCCGCAGGGGAGTTCGCCGCGGCGCTCCGGCAGGACGCCGGAGCGGACCTGGATGACATCTACGGGCTGGACTTCATCCGCGGCCTCGCCGACGGCTCCCTTACCGAGCAGCACTTTGCGTATTACCTTGCCCAGGATGCCATCTACCTGAACGGCTATTCCAGGGTTCTGTCCCGTGCCGCCGCCATTGCCCCCACCGAGGCCGAACAGCTCTTCTGGGCCCGCTCGGCGCAACAATGCCTGGAAGTGGAGTCCGAACTGCACAGGACGTGGCTCAGCACCCGGAACGTGGACGCCGCCCTGGGACCGGTCACCAAGTCCTACGTGGACCACCTGCTGGCCTCATCTGTTTCCGGAAGCTATGGAGTGCTCGTGGCCGCGGTGCTGCCGTGCTTCTGGCTTTACGCCGAGGTGGGTGCCACCTTGCACGGTCAGTTCGAGGCGGCCGGGTCGCCGTCGGGCCATCCCTACGCCGACTGGCTCCGCACGTACGCCGACGAGGAATTCGCCGCCGCCACCAGGGAGGCAGTGCGTATCACCGACGACGCCGCACAGGCTGCCTCTGCAGCAGAACGGCAGGCCATGCGCCTGGCCTTCCGGCAGTCGTGCCGCTACGAGGTGGACTTTTTCGACGCGCCGCGCGTGCATGCTGCACCGCAAAGTGTTCCGGAGCCGGTAAGGTAATGGGGCACGGTTCCGGAAGTCGTTGCAGCGGCAGTCTGTATTGCACAGAGTGGCGCCTATCACGTACTACCGTCGGAGCCAGCCTCATTTGCGGCCGAAGGCAAAATTAGCGTAGTCTAGATCTTCGGTGCTTACGCCAACACTTGGGTTATGACCCCGGAACAGTCTGTTTGGAATGACAAGCGGAATGGTTCGTGGGATAACTCATGGGTTCCCCCGGGGAATCCACCGGCGTTGAGGCACAGCGTGAGCCAGGCCAAACAATTGGACCCAGGTTCCGCACGCAAATCTAGTAATAAACGTCGAGAGAAGTGAGTTCCCCAGTGGTGTACGCGATTGTCCGCGCAGGCGGCCGCCAAGAGAAGGTTTCCGTTGGAGACTTCGTTACCCTGAACCGCGTCCCCGGTGGAGCCGGCAGCACCATTGAGTTGCCCGCACTGCTCCTGGTAGACGGTGACAAAGTCACGTCTGCCGCTGCGGACCTGGCCAAGGTAACGGTTACGGCTGAGATCCTCCAGGACCTTCGTGGTCCGAAGATCGTCATCCAGAAGTTCAAGAACAAGACCGGGTACAAGAAGCGCCAGGGTCACCGTCAGGAACTGACCAAGGTCAAGATCACCGGTATCAAGTAACCTTCCGTTACTTTTCAGGTTTTCAGCAGATTCCCCAGAATTTTTAAGGCAGGCATTTCAAATGGCACATAAAAAAGGCGCGAGCTCCACTCGCAACGGTCGTGACTCCAACGCCCAGTACCTCGGCGTCAAGCGCTTCGGCGGCCAGGTAGTTTCCGCAGGCGAGATCATCGTCCGCCAGCGTGGCACCCACTTCCACCCGGGCGCCGGCGTTGGCCGTGGCGGCGACGACACCCTGTTCGCCCTGACCCCCGGCGCTGTCGAATTCGGCACCCGCCGCGGCCGTCGAGTCGTGAACATCGTTGCTGCTGCAGCTGCAGAGTAACAACAAGATCTAAACCGGTGGAGCGGGCCATGATGGCCCGCTCCACTGTTCTTTTAACCGCATTACAATCAATTTGGGCGTCCAAGACGGTCAGGTTAAGCACAGAGGAGATTCACGTGGCGAGCTTTGTAGACCGGGTAGTACTGCACGTATCCGGCGGTACCGGCGGTCACGGCTGTGTCTCCGTCCACCGCGAGAAGTTCAAGCCCCTGGGCGGTCCGGACGGCGGCAACGGCGGCGACGGCGGCGATGTCATCCTGCGCGTTGACCCCCAGACCACCACGCTGCTGGACTACCACCACGCGCCGCACCGCCACGCCACCAACGGCGGACCCGGCATGGGCGACTGGCGCGGCGGCAAGAACGGCGAAACCCTGATCCTTCCCGTTCCGGAAGGCACCGTCGTCAAGACCAAGGACGGTCGCGTGCTGGCCGACCTCGTCGGCGAAGGCACCGAGTTCATCGCTGCCGCCGGCGGCCCCGGCGGGCTCGGCAACGCCGCACTTTCCTCGCAGAAGCGCCGCGCCCCGGGCTTCGCGCTGCTCGGCATCGAAGGCGAATCCAGCGACATCGTCCTGGAACTGAAGTCCATTGCGGACATCGCCCTGGTGGGCTTCCCGTCCGCCGGCAAGTCCAGCCTGATTGCCGCCATGTCCGCGGCACGCCCGAAAATTGCCGACTACCCCTTCACCACGCTGATCCCCAACCTGGGCGTCGTCCAGGCCGGCGACGTGCGCTTCACCATTGCAGACGTCCCCGGCCTCATCGAGGGAGCCAGCGAGGGCAAGGGCCTGGGCCACCACTTCCTGCGGCACGTGGAACGCTGCGCCGCGCTGGTTCACGTCCTGGACTGCGGAACGCTCGAGGCTGACCGCGATCCGCTGTCCGACCTCGCCATCATCGAAGCCGAGCTCGAAAAGTACGCGGTTGACATGAGCTACGCCGGCAGCGACGGCGAAGTTGTCCCGCTCAACCACCGGCCGCGCCTTGTGGCCCTGAACAAGGTGGACCTGCCGGACGGCAAGGACATGGCCGAATTCGTCCGGCCCGAGCTTGAGTCCCGCGGCTACCGCGTGTTCGAAATCTCCGCCACGAGCCATGAAGGCCTGCGCCAGCTTGGCTTCGCCATGGCGGAGATCGTCAAGGCCGCCCGGGACGCTGTGGCCGCCACGCCGCCCAAGGTCCACGCCCCGGTGCTGCGCCCCCGCGCAGTCAACGAGTCCGGCTTCAAGATCCGCCGCGAGGAAAAGAACCTCGAGCCGCTGTTCCGCGTTTTGGGCGACAAGCCCGTGCGCTGGGTCAAGCAGACCGACTTCACCAACGAGGAAGCCATCGGCTACCTCGCGGACCGCCTGGCCAAGCTGGGCGTCGAAAACGAGCTGTTCAAGCAGGGCGCGAAGCCCGGCGACACCGTTGTGATCGGTGAAGACGACGGCGTGGTCTTCGACTGGGAGCCCACCATGATGGCCGGCGCCGAGCTGCTTGCCTCGCCGCGTGGCACGGACGTCCGCTTCGCCGACATCGGCGACCGCCCCACCCGCGGTCAGAAGCGTGACGAGCAGCAGGAGCGCCGCGACGCCAAGGCTGCGGCCCGGGCCGAGCTGGAAGCCGAACGTAAAGCCGGCATCTGGACTGAATCAGTGAGCGGCCGCCGTGCCGCACAGCCGCTCAAGGAAAGCGGACTGACCACCGAGAATGAGGAGTGAACCCCCACACGTGACCGATAATTCCGCAATTGTCATCGAGGAACCCAGGACCGACGACCGCAGCATGCTCGCCAGGGCGCGCCGCATCGTGGTCAAGGTCGGATCGTCGTCGCTCACCAGCATCCAGGGTGGAATTTCAGAAGAGGCGCTGATCAGGCTTTCGGACGCGCTGGCCGCCAAGTGCAACGCCGGCACGGAGATCATCCTCGTGTCCTCCGGCGCCATCTCGGCCGGCCTGGCCCCGCTGGGCCTGGTGAAGCGTCCCCGGGACCTCGCCACCCAGCAGGCAGCCGCCAGCGTGGGCCAGGGGCTCCTCATGGCCCGCTACACGCATGCCTTCGCAGCACACGGCGTGACCGTGAGCCAGGTCCTGCTGACCGCGGATGACCTGATGCGGCGCAGCCACCACATGAATGCTTTCCGCGCCCTGAACCGGCTCCTCAACCTGGGCGTTGTGCCCGTGGTCAACGAGAACGACACCGTGGCCACGCACAAGATCCGTTTCGGTGACAACGACCGGCTGTCCGCCCTCGTGGCGCACCTGGTCCGGGCCGATGCCCTGGTGCTGCTCTCCGATGTCGACTCGCTCTATGACGGGCCGCCCTCAAAAGGTGCCAAGCGAATCGCCCAGGTGGACGGCCCCCAGGACCTTGAGGGCGTCAATATCGGCAAGCCCGGCAAGGCAGGCGTGGGAACCGGCGGCATGCAGACCAAGGTCGAGGCCGCCACGATGGCAGCCGATTCGGGAATCCCCGCGCTCGTCACGTCCACCGCCAACGCCGCAGCAGCCTTGAACGGCGAGGACGTGGGAACCTGGTTCTCCGTCAACAGCGGCCGCAAATCGGTGCGGATGATGTGGCTCGCCCACCTTGCGCACGTGCAGGGCCGGCTGTTACTCGACGACGGCGCCGTCAAGGCTGTCCGTGACCACCGCTTCTCGCTGCTCCCGGCCGGGATCACAGCCGTTGAAGGCACCTTTGAATCAGGCGACGCCGTCGAAATGGTTTCCCCGGACGGTACGGTCATCGCCCGCGGTCTGGTCAACTATTCCTCGGACGAACTGCCCCAAATGCTGGGACGTTCCACGGTGGAACTGGGGGAGTCCCTCGGCCGTGGCTTCGACCGTGAGGTTGTTCACGTTGATGACCTGGTTCTGGTCTAGCGGGCTGATTCGCCTAGACTTGAATGATGACTGAGGCACTGATCCACCAAGCCGCCGAGAAATCCCACGAGGCCGCGGAGGTATCTTCCGCGCCGGAAGATGCCCAGCTGTCCCCGGCTGAAGTCGAGGCCGCCGTGCACGCCATCGCTGACCGATCCCGTCACGCTGCCCGCCGGATGGCGCGCGCAAACCGTGCCTGGAAGGACAAGGGCCTTCGCGCCATCGGTGCGGCCCTGATCGCCAGCAAGGCCCAGATCCTGGCCGCCAATGCCAAGGATGTGGAAGCCGGCCGTGCCAACGGAACATCGGCCGCCCTCCTGGACCGCCTGACGCTTAACGACACGCGCATCGAGGCCCTCGCCGCTGCGCTGGAGAACCTTGCGGGCCTGCCGGACCCCGTGGGGAATGTGGTCCGCGGCCAGACGCTGCCCAACGGCCTGCGCCTGCGCCAGATCAACGTTCCCATGGGCGTCGTTGCCGCCATCTATGAGGCCCGCCCCAACGTGACCGTGGACATTGCCGGGCTGGCGCTGAAAAGCGGCAACGCGGTGATCCTTCGGGGCGGCACAGCCGCCGCGGCCACCAATGAGGCCCTCATCCGGGTCCTCCGCGACGCTCTTGATTCAGTGGGCCTGCCCGCGGACGCCGTCCAGAGCGTGGACCAGTTCGGCCGTGAAGGCGCCAATGTCCTGATGCGGGCCCGCGGCCGGGTGGACGTCCTGATTCCCCGCGGCGGCAGGGACCTGATCCAGACCGTGGTCAACAATTCGTCCGTACCCGTCATCGAGACCGGCGAAGGCAACGTCCATATCTTCATTGACGAATCCGCCAGTGAAGACATGGCCGTGGAAATCCTCCTCAACGCCAAGACCCAGCGCCCCAGCGTCTGCAACACCGTGGAGACCCTCCTGGTGCATTCCGGATCCACCGTCCTGCCCGCCGTCGCCGCCGCCCTCCGGAAAGCCGGAGTCACACTGCATGCCGATGAGAGGATCCGCGCCGCGCTGCCCGCCTCCGTGGAATCCGTTCCGGCCACGGACGAGGACTGGGCCACCGAATACATGGACCTCGACCTCGCGGTGGGCATGGTGGACAACCTGGATGAGGCCGTGAAGCACATCCGTAAATGGTCCACCGGCCACACCGAGGCCATCATCACCAACGACCTCGCGAACGCTGAACGGTTTATATCCGAAATCGACTCAGCAGCGGTTATCGTCAACGCCTCCACCAGGTTTACCGACGGCGGTGAACTTGGCCTGGGCGCCGAGGTGGGAATTTCCACCCAGAAGCTCCACGCCCGCGGCCCCATGGGCCTGACGGAACTCACTACCACCAAGTGGATCGTGCAGGGCGAGGGCCAGATCCGCAGCTAGCAACGCTGTAACATGGAACAGAAGTCCGGAACGGCGGGAATGACCGCCGTCGTCATTTTGTGAACTCTTTAGGGGAGAAAATGCTGCTGCAGCAGGTAGGCGCGTCGGTCGCCGAACATGAAGAACTGGCTCCGCTGTGGGCCGAACCGTGGGTCTTTGGTGTGTCCATTTTTGCGATCATGCTCGTTCTGATGTTCGTGACGCTGTCCTACAGCAACCTGGGCAACCGGCATGAGGCCGTCGAGGAGCACTCGGATCCCCACCGCCAGCACCCGAACAAGCACGATCACGGCCAAGGCCACTAACATCACTGCGGTCCTGAAGCGGCGCGGCGCCAAGCGCCGCCTGCGTTTGGGTGTGATGGGTGGCACCTTTGATCCCATCCATCACGGTCACCTTGTCGCCGCCAGCGAAGTTGCGGCCAAGTTCGGCCTCGACGAAGTGGTGTTTGTCCCCACCGGCCAGCCTTGGCAGAAGATGAGCAAGAAGGTCAGCGAACCGGAGCACCGGTATCTCATGACCGTCATCGCCACGGCGTCCAACCCCAGGTTCACCGTCAGCAGGGTTGATGTGGACCGCCCCGGCCCCACCTACACCATCGACACCCTGCGCGACCTCCGTACGCTGCGTCCCGATGCGGACCTTTTCTTCATCACCGGAGCGGACGCCATGGCGCAGATCCTGTCATGGAAGAACATCGATGAACTGTGGTCGCTGGCGCATTTCGTTGGCGTGACCCGGCCCGGGCACGTCCTCGACGGAATGGGCAGGAAAGACGTCAGCCTCCTCGAAGTCCCGGCCATGGCCATTTCCTCGACTGACTGCAGGACGCGCGTCGCGGCCGGGAACCCTGTCTGGTACCTCGTGCCGGACGGGGTGGTCCAATACATTGCGAAATACGGCTTGTATGCCGGGCAGCCGGACCCGGACGACAGTGCCGCACTTACCGAGTTACACGAACCAGCCAGTACCGAGTGAGTTGTTAGATGAGCCAGGAACAGCCTCCCCTCCGTAGCCGCCGCGAATTGCGACAGGCCAGAGATGAGCGCGCGGAATCAGTTCAGGACGCGGTGCCCCCGGCACCGGGTCCGGTTCCCCCTGCCTCAAAAACGCCCGGGAACGCAACACCGGCGCCGGACCGCGAAGACGGCACAGGCCGCATCCGTCGTGTGGCTCCGGGGCCCGTGGACTCGGTCCGGACTCCGGCCGGCCCCGAGCGCTCCTCGCAGAGCCGGGCACGGGACCGCGCTGCCCTGCGCACCATCAAGGAACTGGCGCAGAAGGAGGAGCGGCTGTCCGGCGGCGGTCCGCCCACGCGCCGCCAGCTCCGGCTCCAGCAGCTCCAGGCGGAGGCGGCGCCTGCCACCGCCGCGAACATGGTCGTTCCGCCGGCCCGCACGTCCGCCCAGCGCACCGTTCCTCCTGCACGTCCCGGGCAGGCCGCCCCGCAGGCGCGTCCAGGACAGCCGGCGCCACAGGCCGGCACCCAGCCCGCCGAGGCTCCGCGGACGGAGTCGCCGGAGGCCAGCGCGGACAGCAGGCTTCCCGATGGAATGACCGTCGAGCAGGCCCTTGCAGCGCGTTCCCTCATCGCCGAACAGGCCAGGAACCAGATCGCCAAGATGGAGCACATCGCGGCGAACGATCCCGAAGCAGTGGATCCTGAAATCCTTGCGGAGCAGATTGCCCTGGCCGAGCGCGCCGCCATCCTGAACAAGCGGGCCATGGCCAAGCAGAAGCTGGCCGAGCAGGCCAGCCAGCCTGCACACCCCAAGACCGAGCCCTCGGCTGTCAGCAACCTCGCGATGGTGACTCCGCTGGAGTTCGAGAAGGTCCCCGGCATCGACCGGCCGGTGATGAAAAAGCCTGCTACGTCATATGTCCCCGTGGTCACCAATCCCGGCCCCCGCTTGCAGCCGCCAGGCACCAAGGGGCCCCGCAAAACCGGCCTGCCGAGGCGGAACCCGGCGCCGGCCACCGGCCGGGCGGGCGTACTTGCCCGCGCGGAGGCTGCCGCTCAGGCTGCCGCCGATCCAGCGGCAGCAGCGGCGCCGTCCCCGGCCGTAGAGCCCTGGGCTGCTGAAGCCGGTGAGAATTTCGTGGACAAGCCGCGTGTAGCGGCCAACAGCGCCTACGGCCTGGAACCGCTGGACGCCGTCACCGCTGGCCTGGGCCGGGCGCACCGTATCAGGCTGCTCCAGCTGGCCGTCCTTGCTTTGGGGATTGTTGCGCTGATTGCCGGCGTCACCATGATCATCAGCGGCCTGGCACCCTGATTCAACGCACCGGGGCATCATCCGCCCCGCAGCCCTCTCCGACACCCTGGCGCTGATACCCATCGCGTCCGAACGACATAGCTTTAAACCACAACAAGGAGTCCCGTGACTGCAACCGATTCATCCATCGCCATAGCCCGCGTAGCCGCGCGTGCTGCTGCGGACAAAATAGCCCAGGACATCGTGGGCCTGGACGTCAGCGAACGGCTGGCCCTGGCGGACGTCTTCCTGATCGCCTCGGCGCCCAGTGAGCGCCAGGTCAACGCCATCGTGGACGGCATTGAAGAGGAACTGGGCAAGCAGGATCTCCGTCCTGTCCGCCGCGAGGGCCGTTCCGGCGGACGCTGGGTCCTGCTGGACTACTCCGACGTCGTCATCCACGTCCAGCACGAGGAAGACCGCGTTTTCTACGCCCTCGAGCGCCTGTGGAAGGACTGCCCCGTGGTTGACCTTCAGCTCGGGGAAGACACGTCGGCCAAAGCGGCGGTCTCCTCAGACAGCGAGTAATCCGGAGCAGGCCACCGAATATGCCCGATTTGGAATTTTCGGAATGCCTGTTCTAAGATATTTGAGTTGCTTCGGAGAGATCCGGACAAAGAACCGGGCCCGTCAGTGAAGACTGAAGGTGCCGGAGCAATGAAAATTCGGGGCTGTGGCGCAGCTGGTAGCGCACCTGCATGGCATGCAGGGGGTCAGGGGTTCGAGTCCCCTCAGCTCCACCGAATGGTCCGGCGGAATCGCAAGATTCCGGCGGACCTTTTTGTTTTCCGGCCCTTCCTTTCGTGGCGTTTGTCCGTGCTCATGTCCGCCGTTCAGGGCAGTGGCGGCCGGCGGATCAGGCGCTCCGGACCCGAATTGGCGTCTTACACAATTGTGGTTTAAGATAATCAAGTTGCTTACGGAGATCGGTCCGGAAGAAACAAGAGTTTGGGGCTGTGGCGCAGCTGGTAGCGCACCTGCATGGCATGCAGGGGGTCAGGGGTTCGAGTCCCCTCAGCTCCACCCAGGTTCATCCAGCGAAAGCCGCCCTTCAGGGCGGCTTTCGCTGTTTAACGCTCGACTAATATGGGAGCGTGAACGAAACCCTCCCTCCCTGCCCTGAATGCTCCAGCGAGTACACCTATGAGATGGGCGCGCTGCTGGTGTGCCCCGAGTGCGCCCACGAGTGGTCGGCCGAGGCGACGGATGCCGCAGGAGCCACGGAGTCGGTCATCAAGGATGCGGTGGGAAATGTCCTCGCTGACGGTGACACCGTCACGGTCATCAAGGACCTCAAGATCAAAGGAAGCTCCACGGTCATCAAGGTCGGGACCAAAGTTCGCGGCATCCGGCTGATGGACGGCGTGGGCGACCACGACATCGACTGCAAAGTGGACGGTGTCGGACCCATGCAGCTCAAATCCAGCGTGGTCAAGAAGGTCTAGGCGGGACCGGAGATCCTCAACGCCCAGGCGGCCGGACTTCAGGCCGCGGATGTAGTGGTCATCGGCGCGGGCCAGGCCGGCTTATCCGCCGCCTACCACCTTCAGCGTCGCGGCTTTCTGGCCGCGGGCGGAACCGGCGAAAACGCAGCTCCAGCCATGGCGGAAAATGCGCCAGGTTCATACGTTGTGGTTGACGCCGAAGCCGGGCCTGGTGGCGCATGGCGGCACCGCTGGCAAAGCCTCCGGATGGCCACCGTCAACGGCATCAGCGACCTGCCGGGCATTCCGAAGCCGGACGTCGACCCGGCTGAGCCGAGTTCCGCGTTCCTTTCACGCTACTTCGGTGACTATGAGAGCGGGCTCGGGCTGAATATCCTGCGGCCCGTGAAGGTCCGTTCGGTGTCCCGTGAAGATGACCGCCCTTCGGGGCGCCTTCGGATCGAAACATCCGTGGGCAGCTGGTCCGCGCGGGCGGTCATCAACGCCACCGGCACGTGGACCAGGCCGTTCTGGCCGATCTACCCGGGACAGTCCAGCTTCCGGGGCAGGCAGCTGCACGTGGCCGACTACGTGGCGGCCGAGGAATTCCGCGGGCAGCACGTCATCGTGGTGGGCGGCGGAATTTCCGCCGTCGGGCTGCTGGACGAAATATCCCAGGTGACCACCACCAGCTGGTTTACCCGCCGGGAGCCGGTGTGGCGGGACGCCGAGTTTGACCGGCAGGCGGGCCATGATGCCGTCGCCCTGGTCGAAGAACGGGTCCGCCAGGGACTCCCGCCTCAAAGCGTGGTGTCTGTCACGGGTCTTATCCGGACGCCCTCGCTGCGTGCGGCTGCCGCGCGCGGCGCCCTGAACCGGCGGGAGATGTTCACGGCGATAGAGCCCGACGGCGTCAGGCTGGCCGATGGAAGCTTCCTGGCCGCCGCGGTAATCCTCTGGGCCACCGGCTTCCGGGCGGAGCTGGAACACCTGTCGCCGCTGCACCTGCGGGGCACCGGCGGGGGCATCGCCATGGACGGCACCCAGGTGGCAGCGGAGGAAAGGGTCCACCTGGTGGGGTACGGGCCGTCGTCGTCCACCATTGGCGCAAACCGGGCCGGCAGGGCGGCAGTAGCCGGCATCCTGCGGATGTTCGATCGCCGCGCGGCTGAAGAGGCGCGGACCTGACCGTTGTGCACGCCGCGGACAGCACCGTTTTCGCGGTAGGTTTACTGGGTAGCTTTTCGCCCCGTGGTTCCCTCCCGGCGGCGGAATGACAATGGACAGGGAAGGCGGCAGCTTGCACGTGGCGGACAACACCGTGGCATCAGTACTCGCCGGTCTGCGCCGGTTCCCCGACGTTGAAGCCCCGAACCTGCAGGCTTGGGATGCTACCGACAAGCTACTCCTCGAAACAGCGTCGGAACTGCTGACGCCGGAGAGCCGGATCGCAGTGATTGGTGACCGCTACGGGGCCCTCACCCTGGGGGCGCTGGCCGGCTACGGCGTCCGGGACGTCAAGGTCCACCAGGACCTGATCACGGGGGAGCGGGCACTCCGTAACAATGCCGCAGGGCTTGGCATCGACGCCGGTTTTGAGCAGTTGCCGCTCGGCGCCGCACTGTTCGACGACGCCGACGTGGTGCTGCTCCAGCTGCCCAGGACGCTCGCGGAGCTCGAGGAAGCGGCGGACGCTGTGGCCCGCTACGCGGCTCCGGACACGGTGCTGCTGGCCGGCGGCCGGATCAAGCACATGAGCCTGGGCATGAACAGCGTCCTGCAACGGTACTTCAACGACGTTCAGCCGCAATTGGCCCGGCAAAAATCCCGGGTCCTGATAGCCAGGGACGCCAAGCCGGTAACGGGACCGCCGCCGTTTCCCGTCGCGGACAGCAACAGCGAGCTGGACCTCACAGTCTGCGCACGCGGTGCGGTATTCGCGGGTACCAAGCTCGACATCGGAACAAGGTTCCTGCTGCGGTACGTGCCCGACATGCCGTCGGTACCACATGTTGTGGACCTCGGCTGCGGGACCGGCATATTGGCCGCCATGTACGCCAGGAGCCATCCGGAATCGAACGTCACTGCGACTGACCAGTCGGCCGCGGCCGTCGACTCTGCCCGGGCCACAGCTGAAGCCAACGGCCTGGCGGGGCGGATCACCGTCCTCCAGGACGATGCCATGGACTCCCTGCCGGACGGAAGCGCCGGCCTCATCCTGTTGAATCCGCCCTTTCACCTGGGTGCCAGCGTCCACGCCGGGGCGGGAATCAAAATGTTCCGTGCCGCTGGAAGGGTGCTGGCGCCGGGCGGAGAACTCTGGACCGTCTACAACAGCCACCTGCAGTATCTGCCCGCACTGGAACGGTTTGTCGGCCCCACCCGCGTGGCAGGCAGGAACGCCAAATTCACTGTTGCGGTCAGCACCCCCCGCGCTGCGTAGCGGCAAGTGCCGCGACGCCGGGATGCCGGAGCCGGGTGCACGCCCGCCGCGGCAGCGAAACCACCGTGGCCAAAGTCAGCGTGTGAGCGTACCGCAGCGCGCGCGGGTAACGTACGATTCAAGCATCAGCAGTGCATAACCGAAGAAGTTTAGGGGAATCCGTGACTGAGATCCGCACGCCATCGCCGAGGCGCGGAACCAATTTGCCCCGTATGGGGGACTTCAATCTCACGGTGATCCTTGACGCCATCCGCCGCTCCTCGGGAGGCCTCAGCCGGGTGGAACTCGCCCAGATCGTGGGCCTGTCGCCGCAGACGATCTCCAACATCTCACGCCGCCTGCTTGACCAGAACCTCATCGTCGAAGCCGGCAAGGAAGGCAGCGGGCCGGGGAAGCCGCGCACCATCCTCCGGCTGAACCCCGCCGGGATGTACGCGGTGGGCGTTCACCTCGATCCCACCGTCACCACCTTCGTGGTGCTGGACCTCGTGGGGTCCGTTGTCAGGCACTCCAGGATCAACACTCCGGGCGCCAGCGATCCGGACGGCATCATTGCCATCATTGCCTCGGAGATCAAGGACCTGGTGGCCGCCTCCGGCGTTGATCCTGACAAGATTGCCGGCCTTGGCGTGGCCGCCCCGGGTCCGATCAACCTGGACGAGGGAACCGTGGTTGATCCGCCCCTCCTCCTCGGCTGGGACCGGGTGCCGCTCCGGGATGCCCTCGCGGAGGCCACCGGCCTGTCCACCCTGGTGGACAAGGACGTCACCAGCGCAGCCGTCGCCGAAACCTGGGCCGGCGGGCCCAGCGGCTCCGGCAGTTTCGTCTTCATGTACATGGGCACCGGCATTGGCTGCGGCATCGTCCTCAACGACGAAGTGGTCCGCGGAACCTCGGGTAACGCCGGTGAAATCGGGCACATCATTGTGGATCCGGACGGCCCGCCGTGCGACTGCGGGCTCAGGGGCTGCGTGAAGTCCAGCAGTATCCCGCAGGTCCTCGTGGCGCAGGCCGAAAGCGCCGGAGTCCTTGACGTTGTGCGCCACCCGTCCGGTGCGCTGGACATCCAAGAAAGTTTTGCCAGGCTCTGTGACGAGGCGGACGCCGGCAACCGCAAGGCGGCTGAGATCCTCGACCACTCCGCTGTCCTGGTCGCCCGGGCCGTGGCTGTAGTCACCAATACCCTCGACGTCGAGAGGGTGGTCTTCGGCGGTCCGTTCTGGACTCGTCTCTCCCGTCGTTACCTGGACCGGGTCCCCGGGTTGCTGGCGGAGAACAGCGCGGCCCGCCAGATTCATGACATTGAGGTTGTCGGAACCGGTGTAGGAGAGGATGTAGGTGCCATCGGCGCCGCCTGCCTGGTGCTTGAGCATACGCTGGCCCCTCGCGCGCAGCGGCTGCTGCTGGAAGGCTGAGGTCGGCGTCCCTGCTTGACAGAGGGAAGCACTAACCTGAAATTGCAAATCGGCTAAAGGCTGGGGCCAGCTGGAGGACATTGGGGGCTGCAGCCGCTCGAAGATTGGAGCGTCATGCACCGCCCTGCCAAATTCCTTGTGGCGCTGTTTTGTGCGACAGCGCTGGTGGCAACATCAGCCTGCTCCGCGGAACAGCCGGCCGCCGAAAACAAGACCCTGAAGATCGTCTACCAGAAGACCGATTCGTTTACTGCCCTTGACACGCTGTTCAAGGACGCCAAGAAAGACTTCGAAGCGGCAAACCAGGGCACAACCGTGGACCTGCAGCCCATCGAGGCCAACGATGACGATTACGGCACCAAGCTGTCGCTGGCCCTCAGGTCGGCGGAGACCGCCCCGGATGTCTTCTATGAGGACACCTTCAAAGTACGGTCGGACGTCGATGCCGGGTACCTCCTGAAACTGGACGGCTACCTCGAGAAATGGTCGGACTGGAAGCTGTACAACGAGGCCGCCAAAGCGGCCGGCACCGGCGACGACGGCGGCATCTATGCGGTGCCCCTCGGTACAGACACCCGCGCCATCTGGTACAACAAGACAGTCCTGCAAAAGGCGGGAATAACCGTCCCGTGGCAGCCCCGGAACTGGGACGAAATCCTGGAAGCGGCCCGCAAGATGAAAGCCGCGGACCCGTCGCTGGTCCCGTTCAACATGTACGCCGGCAAGGCCACCGGTGAGGGCACAGTCATGCAGAGTTTCTATGAGCTTCTCTACGGCACGGACAGCGAACTGTACGACCAGCAGGAAAAGAAATGGGTGGTGGGGTCCCAGGGTTTCAAGGATTCCCTGACTTTCCTGAAGACCCTGTATGACGAAGGGCTGGCCGTGACGCCGGCCGAGGCGCTCGATGCCAACGTCTGGAAGAAGGTCTTCGGCGAATGGCTGCCCAAGGGCAAAATGGGGGCCACCGTGGAAGGCTCCTACACGCCGTCGTTCTGGCAGAAGGGCGGCAACTATGAGTGGGCCGGCTACGCCGACGACATGGGCGTGGCGAAGTTCCCCACGCAGCGCGGCCAGGAACCAGGCGGCGTCAGCATGTCGGGGGGCTGGACGCTGGCCGTCGGGGCGGACTCCAAGAACCCGGACCTGGCTTTCAAGTTCTTGTCCGAGGCCTTGAGCAAGAAGAACTCCCTGGCGTTCACGGTGTCCGGTTCCCAGATCGCAGTCCGGACGGACGTCGCCGCCGAACCCGAATACCTGGCCGCAAATCCGTTCGTCAAGGACGTGTCCGAGCTCGTTTCCGTCACCCACTACCGGCCTGCCACAGCGGACTATCCGCGGATTTCCGCCGCAGTCCAGGTTGCCACTGAAGCCGTGATCACCGGTGCCCTCTCACCGCAGGAGGCAGCCGCGCAGTATGACAAGACAGTCAAGGACCTGGTGGGTGACGCCAAGGTCGTGCAGAAATGACGCATGGTTGAACGAAAAACGGTCCGGCAGCAGCTCCGGTTGCTGCCGGTTGTGCCGTCAGTCCTCCTGATACTCCTTTTCCTGGCCGCTCCCATCCTCTGGTCCTTCCATGCCTCCTTCACCAACGCGGCCCTCACCGGCCGCAATGCCAGGAACCCGGCCTGGACAGGCGTCGAGAATTATGTGCGGCTGCTGGGAGACTCTGCATTTCCGGCCGCGGTTGTCCTGACGGTCGTCTTTGTCGCGGCGTCGGCGGTGGTGGGCCAGAACATGCTTGGACTCCTGATCGCGGGCCTGATGACGCGGGCACGCAGGCCGGTGGCCGCCGTCGTCGGAACCGCCGTCGTTGCGGCCTGGGTGTTACCCGAGATCGTTGCGGCCTTTGCCGCGTACGCCTACTTCAGCAAGGACGGGACCCTGAACCAGGTGCTTGGCGGTGCGGGCATGGCCGGCGCCGACTGGCTGTACGCCTACCCGATGGTGGCCGTGGTGCTGGCCAACATCTGGCGCGGCACCGCGTTCTCGATGCTGGTGTACCGGGCAGCCCTGGCCGACGTGCCGCAGGACATCTCCGAGGCCGCCCTGATGGATGGTGCGGCTGGCTGGCAGCGCCTGGTGTTCATCACCCTGCCGCTGATCCGGTCCAGCATCGCCACCAACCTGATGCTTGTGACGCTCCAGACCCTGGCCGTTTTTACCCTGATCTGGGTGATGACGGCCGGCGGTCCGTCCAACGCCAGCACCACCTTGCCGGTCCTTGCCTACCAGGAAGCCTTCAAGTTCGGCGACATTGGCTACGGCACCGCCATCGCCTCGGTGCTCATTGTTCTGGGCCTGGTGTTCGGGATTGCCTACGTCCGGCTCCTCAGGGGCGATAAACGATGACGACGGCGGGCCGGCCGGAATTGGACGAAACGTCACGGCGCGTCCGGCACGGCCAAGGGGAACGGCCGGGACGCCGCCGGGGCCGGGGTCCGGCGGACGCCGCTTTGCTGCTGATCGGCGCCTGCTTCGTCCTGCCGCTGCTGTGGCTGGTGTTCGGCTCGCTGGACGCCGAGGCCGGCTACCAGACGCGGCTGCCGGCCAGCGCCTCGTTAGCGAACTTCACCGCGGTCCTTACGCCGGAGCTGCTGCTCAGGCCGCTCTGGAACAGCCTGCTGCTCTCAGCCGGGACAGCGTCTGTAACCCTGGTGGCCGCTGTGCTGGCTGCCTACCCCCTGTCCCGCTTCGAGTCCAGGTTCAACCGGCCGTTCATGTACTCGATCCTGTGCGGTACCTGCCTGCCGGTAACCGCAATCATGGTGCCTGTGTACGGCCTGTTCGTCCAGCTGCGGCTGCTGGATTCCCAGCCGGCCACGGTTCTCTTCATGGCTGCAACCGCGCTTCCCATGGCCATCTGGATGACCAAGAACTTCATGGATGCGGTTCCCGTTTCGCTGGAGGAGGCCGCCTGGGTGGATGGCGCGTCCGGGCTCACGGCCCTGCGCGCCGTGGTGCTGCCGCTCATGCGCCAAGGCCTGGGTGTGGTCTTCATCTTTGTTTTCATCCAGACATGGGGCAATTTCTTCGTGCCCTTCATCCTGCTGCTGTCGCCGTCCAAGCAGCCCGCTTCGGTCTCGATCTTCAGTTTCTTCGGACAGCACGGCGCGATTGCCTACGGCCAGCTGGCCGCATTCTCGATCCTCTACTCGGTTCCGGTCCTGGTCCTCTACGTCCTCGTGGCGCGCGGAGCCGGCGGATCGTTTGCGCTGTCCGGGGCGATGAAAGGCTGAGCCGGCTATCAGTCGATGTCTTCGACAACCGTTCCGAACGGGATCGTGTCATCCAGATGGGCCTGGTGGCCGGTGGGCCCCGGGTTGTAGAGGACCCTGACCCCATGCAACTTCTCCGCCGCAGACTGCATAAGGATCGGCCGGACGGTGTTGATGAAACTCTCGCTCTTGCCGGCGAGATACTCCTGGTAACTGGCTGGAAGCTGAATCATGCCATCAGGATAGTCCTGAGCGGCCCGCATGGGGAGGGTTCCCCATTGCAGAATCCGCGGACCACGGCTTGGATAGGATGGCCCGTGGCGGACGCGTTGTGACCGCCAGAGGGTCCGGCAGCACCAGCGGCCGTCCACGAACAGCAACCAGGGGGATTTCGAGTGCTTCAGTCAACGGCCGCCGTCCGGATCGAAGCGGCGGAACTGGCCCGGGCGCAGCAGGTCATGGCCAGCATCTCGCGCAGCTTCGACGCGAAGGTCGTGGGGCAGGCGAGGCTCCGGGAATCGCTGCTGGTAGGACTCATGACCGGCGGCCACATCCTGCTGGAAAGCGTCCCGGGGCTGGCGAAGACCACCGCTGCGCAGACAGTCGCGGAATCCGTGAGTGCCGAGTTCCGGCGGATCCAGTGCACCCCTGACCTCCTGCCCAGCGACATCGTAGGCACCCAGATCTATGATGCGGCCAAGGGAACGTTCGTCACGCAGTTGGGGCCGGTGCACGCCAACATTGTGCTCCTGGACGAGATCAATCGCTCCAGTGCAAAAACACAAAGTGCCATGCTCGAGGCGATGCAGGAGCGGCAGACGTCCATCGGGGGAGTGGTGCACCGGCTGCCCAGCCCGTTCCTGGTGCTGGCAACGCAGAACCCCATCGAACAGGAGGGCACCTACCTGCTGCCCGAGGCACAGATGGACCGTTTTATGCTCAAAGACGTCCTTGACTACCCCACGCCGGCCGAAGAGGCCGAGATCATCCGCAGGATCGATTCGGGCGTCTTCACCGACGAACAGCGTCCGGCCGCCGCGTCGCTGGACGCGGTCTCGGAAGTGCAGGGACTGGTCAAGCGCGTTTACATCGACCCGGCGATCGTCCGGTACATCGTCGGCCTGGTGTTCGTCACCCGGAACGCCGCCCAGTACATCGACTCCCGGCTGGCGGGGTTCATCGAATTCGGAGCCAGCCCGCGTGCCAGCATCGCCTTCAGCCAGGCCGCCCGCGCAGTCGCCCTCCTGAACGGCCGGGACCACGTGATCCCCGAGGACGTGAAGGCGCTGGCCCACCGTGTGCTCCGGCACAGGATCATCCTCGGCTTCGAGGCGGTGGCGGAGCAGGTTCCGGTGGAGACGGTCATCGACGCCATCGTGGCATCCGTCCAGACTCCCTGAGCGCGCGCCTGTGTCCAGCCTCCTGACCCGGGTGAAATCGAAGATGTCCATCTTCGCCCACCGCAAAGCCCGGGGAATGCTCGACGGCGAATACGGTTCCGTCTTCAAAGGCCGCAGCCTCGACTTTGACGACCTCCGGGCCTACCTTCCCGGAGACGAAGTCCGCGACATCGACTGGAAAGCTTCCGCCCGGCACGGATCCCCGCTCATCAAGCGCTATGTTGCCGTGCGGCGGCAGACGGTGCTGCTGGTGACGGATACCGGACGCAATATGGCTGCTTCCTCGCTCGGCGGCGAAGCGAAGAAGGACGTTGCCGTGATGGCCCTGGGGGTGGTGGGCTACCTGGCCCACCGTCACGGCGACGTGGTGGGGCTGGTGTGCGGTGACGAGGCCGAATCCCGGTCCCTGCCCGCGAAAGCCGGTGAAGCGCACCTGGAAAGGCTCCTCCGCGCAGTCAACGACAGCACGGCACTGACCTCGCCCCGCAGCAGCATCGGCGAGCAGCTCTCCTACGTGGCACGCAACTTCGGCCAGCGCATGCTGCTCTTCGTGGTGGCCGACGAAGTGGTGCCGGACGCCGGGATGGAGCGGGTGCTGCGCCGTCTGCGCGCCCAGCACGAGGTCCTCTGGCTGACGGTACGCGACGCACAGCTGGCGGGGGCCGGCCCTGCCGGGCTACAGCCGGCCCGAACGGAAGCGGCGGGGGCACAAACGGCCGGCCCGCCTGCCGACCGCTACGATGTTGCGGACGCCGGCCTCCTTCCCGGCCGCCTCGCGGCATCTGATACTGTGATCCGCGCCTACGCGGCGGCACAGGAGCAGCGGGATGCGGCCCGGGAATCCGTGCTGCGGCGGCTGGGCATTGCCCACGTCCAGGCAGGCAGCAGCCATGACGTGATGCCCGCGGTGTTCACCCTGCTGGAACGGCACCGCCGTGGAAAATGACGCAGGCTTCTACGCTCCTTTGAGCTACAGCCCCTGGCTGCCGTGGGCCGGTCTGGTCCTGCTGGTGCTCGCCGCCGCCTGGCTTGCATACGTCTTCCTGAGCACCCGGCAACAAGACAGCTCAATAACGGCTCCCGCCTCCGGGCCGCCGTCGGATCCGTCCGGACTCAAACGGGACTACCTGCGCCGGATTGACGCGGTGGCAGCCGCGGCCGCCACAGGCAGGCTGTCCGCCCGCGCCTCGCACCAGGAGCTCAGCCTGCTCATCAGGAGCTTTGTCCGCGACATTGCCGGCATCGACGCCCCGCGGATGACCCTGGCAGAGCTCCGCGAACAGAACATTCCCGCGGCCGCCCTGGCCGTCAGCAGCCTCTATCCCGCGGAATTCGGCCCTGAAGGCCCGGAACCCCGCGCCCCTGAACCCCGGGACCCTGAACCCCGGGACCCGGAACCCCGGGACCCGGAACCCCGGGACCCGGAACCCCGCGCCCCTGAACCCCGGGACCCTGTCGCGGCTGCCGCGGAAACAGCCCGGGAGGTGGTCCGGACATGGAACTGATCTTCTGGTGGATGATTCCGGCCGCCCTGCTCCTTGGTGCGGGGACATACTGGCTGGCCCGGAAACGGGAACAGGGCCGCCAAGCCGCCCTGCGGCCGGTGGCCCACGGCCACCGGCTCACCGAACTGCCGGAGTACCAGGCGGCAGTGCGTCGCCATCGCCGCTGGCTCACGGTGGCTGCCATCGCCGGGGGAGTCCTGATGGCTGCAGCCCTGGTGGCCGCGGCCAGGCCGGCCGGGCGCAGCACCATCAGTCCCGAGCAACGCAACCGCGACATCATCCTGTGCCTTGACGCCTCCGGATCCATGAGCAGCGCCGACGCGGCGGTCGTGGAGGTCTTCGCCCGCCTGGCCCAGGGATTCGACGGCGAACGGCTGGGCCTGACCGTCTTCGACAGCAGCGCGGTGCAGGTCTTCCCCTTGACGGACGACTACGACTTCGTGCAGGAACAACTGCAGGCCGCCAGGGAGGCATTTGACGGCGCGCCCGGCAGCGCCGGATTCCTGGACGGCACGTGGAACGGTGCCGGATCCTCCCTGATCGGGGACGGCCTGGCCTCATGCGTGCAGGGCTTCCCGGCAACTGACGGGGGAGGCGCGGACGGAAGCGGCGGTTCGGAGGAGCGGTCCCGTTCCGTCGTCCTGGCCACCGACAACTTCGTCTCGGGCGAACCCATCTTCACCTTGACCGAAGCGGCAGCGCTGGCCAGAAAGAAGGACGTGCGGGTCTACGCCCTCAACCCGGGGGACTTCGACTACGGAACGGACCCCGATCAACCCGGTGCCGAGCTGCGTGCGGCCGCAGAGGGGACAGGCGGGGCCTACTACCCCCTGGACAGTCCGGACGCGGTCGCGGATATCATCCGCAAGGTTCAATCGACGGAGGCCACCGCCTTTACCGCCGCCCCGAAGGCCGTCGTTTCGGACCGCGCCGAGATCCCGCTGGGCATCGCCCTGGTCTCCGGCCTGGTCCTGGCAGGCGCCACCTGGAGGCTGAGGTCTTGACCTTCCAACCCATCTGGCCGTGGTGGATCATGCTTCCCGCTCTTGCCGGGCTCGTCGTTGTCCTGGGGTGGACGGCCGTCCGGAGCCGGCAGCCTGGAGCAGTACTCCACGGCCTGCTGCTGCCCGCCGGCCTCATGGCACTGCTGCTGCTGGCGGCGCTCCGGCCGGGCGTGCCCGGCGGCAGCGTCCGGTCAGCAGCCGCCGACCTGAATGTCTTTTTCGTCGTCGACACCACCAGCAGCATCGCGGCCGAAGACTACGGAAACGGCAGCCCCAGGCTCGACGGCGTCCGGAAGGACATCATGGCCATCGCAGGGGAGCTGGCCGGTGCAAGGTTTTCCCTGATAACGTTCGACTCCCAGGCGGTGGTCCGGATGCCGCTGACCACGGACACGTCAGCCCTCAACACCCTCACCGGCGTGTTGGAACCCCAGATCACCCAGTATTCGACGGGCAGCAGCGTCACTGTGGCCGGGACTGTCCTCAACGAGCGGCTCAAGGCTGCCAGGGACAGCCACCCTGAGCGGGCGCGGATTGTGTACTACCTCGGCGACGGCGAACAGACCAGCGGCAAGGCGCCGGAGCCGATGCGCGTTGAAGGCTCGCTGGTCAACGGCGGCGCGGTGCTTGGTTACGGCACCGGGCAAGGCGGACGGATGAAGGAAAAATCCAGCTATTCGTCCGAGGGTACCGCCGCCTACATCCAGGACCGCAGTGCCGGCAACGCCGGGGACGCCGTGTCCCGAATCGACGAGGACACCCTCCGGGAAGTGGCGTCACAGCTTGGCGTGCCCTACCTCCACCGCGCGGCCGGGGACGGGACGGCCCCGATGATGCAGGCGGCCAGGCCCGGCGCGCTCCACGAGACCTCGGAGTCACTCGAGGGAAGGACGGAGCTCTACTGGGCCCCGGCACTGGCTGCGTTCATCCTTGCGCTGTGGGAAAGCATCCGCGTGCTCCGCCAGTTGAAGCAACTCCGGCCCGGAAGAACGGAGTTCGGCCGATGAACCCCGAAAAGAGCCCGTCAGCCGTGCCGGGCCGCGACAAGCACCGGAGGCGCAGGTTGCTGCTGCTATCCGCAGCGCCCGTGCTGGTTGCCGTGGCGCTCGCTGTCAAGCTTCTGAGCGTCGGCTATCTGGGCAGCGAAGCGGCGGCGTCATTCGGCCGCGGTGACCAGGCCGGCGCGGCTTCCGCGGCGTCCGGCCTGGGCATTGCCAACGTGGTGGAGCGGCACAAGGCGCCCTTTGCCGCAGGCGACGCCCTGGTGCTCAGCGGGGATTTCAGCGGTGCCCGCAGACTCTTTGAAGCATCCCTTGCTGACGCTCCGCCAGCCGATGAGTGCAAGGTGCGTGTCAACCTGGTCCTCAGCATTGAACGGCTGGCGGACGCGGAAACGGCGGCAGCCGACGCCGCCAGGCCCGCCGATGCCGCCAAGTCCGGGCAGTCGGCCGCTGATGCGTCCCGCCTGTATGACGAAGGCCTGGAGGTCATCAGGGCGGCTCCGCAGGGTTGCTTCAACCCGGACGAAAGCCAGGACAATGCCAACGGCGCAGACGGTGAGGGTGACCGGCTCCGCGGAGCGGAAGAACGGCTGCAGTCCAAAGCGGAAGAGCTTGGCGCCGCGGGGCCCGACGCTGAAACCGGGAACGGCGCAGACAAGCAGCCGCAGCCCGATCCGGAACCGCAGCAGAGCCGGCTGGACAAGCTGGAGGAGTCCGCCAAGTCCGCGCAGCGGGAACGAAACGGCGGCAGGCAACGGGACGAATACCTGGGTAACAACGATGCCGGGAGCGGCACGGACAGGCCCTGGTGATCTTCACCGTTGTTCGCGGGCTTTGGTAGTTTCCAGCCGCTCTGCACGCTGGCGTATGCCCAGGAGCATTCTGCGCTCCATGATGAACCAGGCCAGATCGATGAGCGGTCCAAGAACCCACAGGACGGTCCGGGTGTAGATCCTGATCCGCACGCGGCTTACCAGCCGGGTGCCGTTCGTGTCCGGGTCCAGGGCGAAACACCAGCTGACGCGTGCCGGCACAGGTTCCAGCACCATGTGGTGTTCGGGGTCAAGGGCGGCGACCGGCCAGTCCGGACCCCTGCCAAGCGGGATCACGTCGCCTGCCCTGAGCTGTTGAAACCCGGGAAGGATCCGGTTGACGCTGGGGCCGCTCAATATTCCGAACGTGCGATCCAGGAAATCGTAGCTGTAAAGGCCTCCGCGGCCGTCTCCCATCTGCACCAGCCACGGCCAGATGCTGCCGGGAGCGGCCTGAATGGAAACGGCCCTTGTGGAAACCACGAACGGGTCAGGTACCAGGGCGTCTCCCGGCATGGATGCCTCCGCTTCCGCCAGTGTGGCCCCCCAGCAGAGGTGATGCGGGCGCAGGACGGCGTGATAGGTAACCGCAGTGGCCAGCCATCCGGTAAACGCTTTGAGGATCAAGGCCGTCAGGTGCCGCGGGGGTCCGAAGCCGGTCATGGACGAAGCCTCCTTACCTGCTCTCTAAGCCATGCTAGGAGCACGCTGGACGGGTAGGGCAGGGGCTGTAGTCAATTTCCGGCCTTTCGGCGAACAATGTTCTACGCGGCGGCGCAACAGAGCGTAAAGGTGCGTCTTAATTCGGGTGCCAGCTTGAACGCCTCCGGGCCGGGCCCTAGAGTCTTATACAAGTTACCGAGGTAACGTGTCAGCGATCCTCCGCCAGGAGGGTGTGGGTGCCCCCATGTGGGCCTGACATTTGCTCACGGACAACTTCTTATCAGGCGTAACAGTCGCGGCTGCGCCCTGCCGAAGTTCACTCCGTGTTCCCAAACTCAAATTCATTGACGGTTCTGCGTCTCCGAGGTCCCCTGGACCGAGGTGCACATGCCGGCAATGGCCCAAAGCCAAGGACGCAAATGTCTCCACCTAGCCTTATTGACACACATCCGAATCTCTCCGACACCGCTCCGGTGGCTCTTTCCTATGAGCTGTTCCCGCCGCGTTCGGCGGCTGCCGCCGCGTCGCTCTGGACCACCATTGGCGAACTGGAAGCCACGGACCCGGACTACGTTTCCGTGACGTACGGCGCCAGCGGCTCCAACCGGGACACCGCCGTCGAACTCATCAACCGGCTCCTGCTGGAAACGACCCTCCGGCCGCTGGCCCACCTGACCTGCGTGGGCAACACACCGGAGGAACTCTCCGAGATCATCGGTGAACTGCTCGACGTCGGCGTCCGCGGGATCCTGGCCCTCCGTGGTGACCAGCCCAAGGATGGCGGAACGCCTGCCAGCGGCTCGCTGCGGTACGCCCAGGACCTGATCGAACTGATCCGCCGCGTGGAGCAGCGCCGTTCAGCGCTGCTCTGTGCCGGCAAGGTGGCGGTCGGCGTTGCCGCGTACCCCACCCGGCACCCTGAGTCACCCACGGAAGCCCACGACGTCGAGGTGCTGCTGGCCAAGCAGCGCTCCGGTGCGGACTTCGCCATCACGCAGGTGTTCTTCCACACCGAGCAGTACGCCGACCTCATCACGAGGGCCCGCCGTGCGGGGGTCACCATCCCCATCATTCCGGGTGTGATGCCCCTGACCAGCGTGCGCCGGCTCAACCGCCTGGGCGAGCTGACCGGCGTCGAACCCGCTCCGGAACTCATGGCGCGGCTGGCCGCTGCGGACACCGACGCCGAACGACGGCTGATCGGGGTCCGGGCAACAGTGGACCTGGCCAATGCCGCCCTGGACGCCGGCGCGCCGGGAATCCACTTGTACACCTTCAACGAGCACGCCTGCGCGCTCGAGGTCCTGGACAAGCTGGCCCTGCCCCGTCCCGTCCGTCCGGCGAGCAGGCTCAATGCCATTGCGCGCCGCCACCAGGAAATGGCGAGCTAGAAGCCGGTCCCAACCGTCAGCTCCGCCCGCCAAAACTGGCCCCTGCACCAAAACTCCCAGCCGTAATACACCCATGCCTTTCACCAACACATCCAAGGACTTTCACATGACTGAGCAGAACACCCCGGCCGTGACCACTCCCTTCCCCGCCGCCTCGATCCTGGGCTACCCGCGCATCGGCCGCCGCCGCGAACTGAAGAAGGCCGTCGAAGCCTACTGGGCCGGCAAGATCGACGCCGCCGCCCTGGACGCCGCTGCCAAGGAAATCCAGCTGGGCACCGCCAAGCGCCTGCAGGGCCTGGGCCTGACCGAAGCCGCCGCTGTTCCGGGCACCTTCTCCTACTATGACCAGGTGCTCGACGCCGTCGCCCACCTCGGCGCTGTCCCGGCCCGTTTCGGCAACCTCCTCAACGCCGAGGGGCAGCTGGATATCGACGGCTATTTCACGCTGGCCCGCGGTAACAAGGACGAACAGCCGCTGGAAATGACCAAGTGGTTCGACACCAACTACCACTACCTGGTTCCGGAGATCGGCCCGGAGACCAACTTTGCGCTGACCTCCAACCGCATCGTCGAGGAATTCGAATACGCCCTCGCCAACGGTGTGGAGACCCGCCCGTACATCGTGGGTCCGGTCACCTTCCTGCTGCTGAGCAAGGCTTCCGACGACGCCCCGGCCGGCTTCAGCCCGCTGTCCCGCCTTGAGGACGTCCTGCCGGTCTACACCGCGCTACTTGAGAAGCTGGCCGCCGCAGGTGCCAGCTGGGTCCAGCTCGACGAGCCCGCCCTCGTTGTCGACCAGGACACCTCCGCCGAGGAAATCCAGGCCGCCGTCGCCCGCTCCTACGAGGTCCTGTCCGCTGTGGCCCAGCGCCCGCAGCTGTTCGTCTCCACGCCGTACGGCGCACTGAACGGCCAGCTCGGCACCCTGGCCGCCACCAACATCGACGCGCTGCACATCGACGTCTTCAAGGGCGCCGTTCCGTCCGCAGCGGCACTCGCCGCACTGGGCAACAAGACCCTGGTTGCCGGCGTCGTGGACGGCCACAACATCTGGCGCAACGATCTCGCCGCCTCTGCGGAGAAGATCGCCGAACTGAAGAAGTCCGTGGCCAAGCTCGCCATCAGCACCTCCACCTCCACGCAGCACGTGCCGCACGACGTCGAGGAAGAAGCCCAGCTGTCCGCGCAGCTCCGCAGCTGGCTGGCGTTCGCCGACCAGAAGGCCGTTGAGGTTGCCACCCTCGCCGGCCTGCTGAGCGACGCTGCCGGTGTTGAAACAAGCTCAGTGCAGCGGGCCATCGACGAGGCTACCCGCATCATCGCCTCCCGCGCCGCCGCCGAGGGCGTGCAGCGCGCCGACGTCCGTGCGCGCACCGCCGCCCTGACCCCGGCCGACTTCAACCGCTCCGAGTACTCGGTCCGCGAAGCCGCCCAGGAAGAGGCACTGCACCTGCCGCCGCTGCCGACCACCACCATCGGTTCCTTCCCGCAGACCTCCGAAATCCGTTCGGCCCGCGCCCGCAACAACAAGGGCGACCTCACCAACGAGCAGTACGAGCAGCTCATGAAGGACGAGATCAAGCGCGTCGTGGAGCTGCAGGAAGAGCTCGGTTATGACGTCCTGGTGCACGGCGAGCCCGAGCGCAACGACATGGTCCAGTACTTCGCCGAGAACCTTGAAGGCTTCGACGTTACGGTCCACGGCTGGGTCCAGTCCTACGGCTCACGCTGCACGCGTCCGTCCATCCTCTGGGGCGACGTCACCCGCAGCGCCCCCATCACGGTGGCCTGGGCCGAATACGCCCAGTCGCTGACCAGCAAGCCGATGAAGGGCATGCTCACCGGTCCGGTCACCATCCTGGCCTGGTCCTTCGTCCGCGACGACCAGCCGCTGGGTGAAACCGCCAACCAGGTGGGACTGGCGCTGCGCGACGAGATCGCTGACCTCGAAGCGGCCGGCATCAAGGTCATCCAGGTGGACGAACCCGCACTGCGCGAACTCCTGCCCCTGCGCAAGGCCGACCAGGCTGCCTACCTGGACTGGTCCGTGAACTCGTTCCGCCTGGCCACCGCCGGTGCGGCCGACGCCACGCAGATCCACACCCACCTGTGCTACTCCGAGTTCGGCGCCATCATCGACGCGATCGACGGCCTGGATGCTGACGTCACCTCGATCGAGGCCGCACGTTCACGCATGGAGGTTGTCCACGACCTCGAGTCCCACGGCTTCGGCCGCGGCGTTGGCCCGGGCGTCTACGACATCCACTCGCCGCGCGTCCCGGGTGAGCAGGAAGTCACCGAGCTGCTCAGCACCGCCGTGAAGCACGTTCCGTCCCGCCAGCTCTGGGTCAACCCGGACTGCGGCCTGAAGACCCGCGGCTACGCCGAGACCGAAGAGTCCCTGCGCAACCTGGTCACGGCCACCAAGACGGTCCGCGCGGAACTGCTGCAGGCAGCCAAGTAGGGCTTTGCCCGCTCAACCACCGCACAACGCACGACGGCGGCCGGTCACCTCAGGTGACCGGCCGCCGTCGTGCTTTACCTATCGATTGCTGAGCAACCGCCGTTTTGACGGTTCAAAAGGGCCGTTGCGGAGCAGTCGATGCAGCGCTTTACGACTCCCAGACGATCTCGTCGTCCACCACACCGTCCTCGTCAGCGGACGCCACCAGGACTTCGTCGGTGAAGTGCTCGCCCAGGGTGAAATCCAGGACGAAGTAGCGTTCGGGCTGGCCGGGGTAGATGCCCACGTGGCCAAGTTTCAGCGCCTTCAGGAACACGGCATTGGTCAGCTGGCTCTTGTCCTCCACGCCGAACACCTTCTTGAGGTGCTCGTCCTTGATGGCGTTGCAGTGGAAGTGCCGGTACTCCTGGGGGCTGGTGCCCTCCTGCTCCAGTTCCTCGGCGATCATGTCCCGGACCTGGTCCACGAGCTCGGGCAGGTACCGCAGCCGGTAGTCAACCTTGTGCATGGCCGCCTCGTCGAAGTGGTCGTGGGCATTGATGTTCAAGTCCAGCTCTACCGGCTGGCCGCCCAGTTCATGCTTCGCTGCGATGTTGTGGTCCCGGCCGTGGTTGAGCTCGATTTCACCAAAGTGCCGGCTCGCTACCTTGTTCATATCTTCAACATAGCCCTCTCGGGCAGTCCATTCCAGCATCCGGGATTTTTTCTGGGACTGTATCCCCGCGCTGCAACCCGGCTGCATCCCGGCGCGGGTACATTGATCGGATGCACACTGCCGCCGCCGTCGCCCGATCCCGCGAGCTCTTCGACAGCGGGGTGACCCGCCCGCTGGCGTGGCGCCTCGAACAACTCGGCAACCTGCGCAGGATGCTCACGGAACGGCGTGAGGATTTCATCGCTGCACTGTCCAGCGACCTGGGGAAGCACCGGACCGAGTCCGTGATGACCGAAATTGCCTTTGTGACCGCGGAAGCCGCCCACCTGGAACGGCACCTGGCGGCGTGGATCCGGCCCCGCCCGGTGGCCGTGCCTGTTGTCCTGCAACCCGCGCGGGCGTGGACCGAGCTGACTCCGCTTGGTGTGGTGCTGGTGATCGGGACCTGGAACTACCCGGTCCAGCTGACCCTCGCACCCATGGCCGGAGCACTGGCGGCCGGCAACACCGTGGTGGTCAAGCCCAGCGAGCATGCCCCCGCCACGTCGGCGGCCCTGGCCCGCTGGGTGCCTGAATACCTCGACGGCGCCGCGGAGGTGGTGACCGGCGGTATCCCGGAAACCACCGCGCTGCTGGCGGAGCGTTTCGACCACATCTTCTTCACCGGCGGGCAGGCAGCGGCCCGTGTCGTCATGCGGGCTGCAGCCGAGCACCTGACTCCCGTGACCCTGGAACTGGGCGGCCGGTGCCCGGCCTTCGTGGACGAAACCGCCGACCTGGCCACCACTGCACGGCGCATTGCCTGGGGCCGGTTCGTGAACGCCGGCCAGACATGTGTGGCTCCGGACTATGTGCTGGCAGCACCCGAAATACTGGACGCCCTCCAACCGCTGATCGTGGACGCCATAACCTCCATGTTCGGCGAGGATCCTGCGGGCAGCGCTTCCTACGGCCGGATCGTTGATGACCGGCACTTCGAGCGGCTCGCTGAGCTGGCCGACAGCAGCACCGTGGTCCACGGCGGCCAGCGGGACCCCGGCAGCCGCTACTTTGCGCCCACCCTCCTGCGGCCAGCCCCCGGGGACGCAATCCTGGGCGAGGAAATCTTCGGCCCGCTCCTGCCACTGGTGGCTGTGTCAGGACAGGACGAGGCCATCCGGATGATCAATGCCGACCCCAAGCCGCTGGCGGTTTATGTATTCAGCGCCGATGACAGAGTCCGCAGTTCCTTCGCTGCCGAAACCTCATCGGGTGCGCTTGCGTACGGGGCGCCGGCCGCGCACGTCTCGGTCCCGGGACTCCCGTTCGGCGGGGTCGGCGGCAGCGGCATGGGGGCTTATCACGGCGAACATTCCGTGCGGACGTTCTCGCATGAGCGGGCCAGCCTGGACAAGCCGCTATGGCCGGACACTTTCGGGCTTGCCTATCCGCCCTACGGCAAGGCGAAGGACAAACTCGTGACCACCCTGATGTCGTTCGCCGGGCGGGCGCCGGGGCTTCCGAAAATCCTGCGTTCCAAGGCCCGCCGCTTCCGGGCCCGCGAATCCTAGCGCGTGGCTCCCAGGCTGTGCAGGGTGTCGGCCAACAGTTCGACGAAGAGCTGGACGCGTGCCGTCTGCTTGTCGTTGATCAGCAGGGCAAACACGTTGCGGGCAAGCCTGATCTCCGGAACATCGAGGACCACCACCCCGGCCGGCCGGTGCCGAAGGGCCAGCTCCGGCACGAGCGCGGCACCCAGGCCCGCGGCTGCCATTTCCAGGCTCGCGTGGAAGTCGTCGCTATAAGCCACCACTCGCGGGTGCAGGTTGCAGCTGGCGAACAGGCGTTCAATAACCGTGGCGTCGCTGGTGCCCGGGTGATGGACAATCCACGGCATGTCCGAGAGGTGGTCCGCCGCCACCTTGGCGTCGGCGCGGAAACCCCAGGCCGCGGGCAGCACCACGCGGAATTCGTCGTCGCCGATCCACTGCCGGTTCACGGTGTGGGGCCACGCCAGGCCGGACTGGCCCACCTGGTAGACCAGGGCAACATCGAGTTCGCCGCCGGTGCGGAGCCCCTGGATGGTCTGGGACGGCTCCGCCACGGACACCCTGAGGTCGATGCCCAGGTCCTTCCACTTCGGGTTCTGCAGGATCCGGGGAAGCACATAGGTTGCCAGGCTGGGGAAGATGCCGAGCCTCAGTTCCTGGTGGGTGGCGTCGTGCGTCCGGGAGGCAGCGGCCATCAGGGCCTCGATGTCCGTCAGGACCTTGGCGGCATGCCGCGTCATCACCAGGGCGGCTTCGGTGGGCTGGATGCTCCGGGCTGAACGCTGGAAGAGGTCCACGCCGGTGTCCCGCTCCAGGGCGGACATCTGCTGGGAAACAGCCGACGCCGTATAGCCCAGCCGGTTGGCGGCAGCCGCGAACGAACCCAGGCGGGTGACCTCCACGAGGGTCCGCAGGTGAACAGGGTTGATCAATGGTTGTCCTTCGCCTCGGAAATCCCGCTTCATTGTGGCATATCGCCCCGCGGCCCCGGAATGTCGCCGCGGACGGGCCGTGTCCATGGGGAAGAATCGCGTCAAGGCGCCCGGCTGAAATTCGCAGTCATCCGGGCGCCCTTCGGTGACGAATTGCCCATAAGACGATTCATCAGGACGATTCAGGCGAAGCCAACAGGAGTAGATCAGTGTCGCAAGCAGCAACGATTCCGGACGGCCGGCGGGTAGCCGTCATTGGCAGCGGCGTGGCAGGGCTGACCGCAGCCTATGTCCTGAACCGGCGGGACAACGTGACCCTGTTCGAGGCCGACTCCCGGCTGGGCGGCCATGCCCACACCCACGACGTCCCGCAGGCCGGCGGCCCGGTCCTGGGCGTGGACACAGGTTTCATCGTGCATAACGAACGCACTTACCCGACTCTCCTGCGGCTCTTCGCGGAGCTGGGGGTGGAGACGCAGGACTCCGAGATGAGCATGTCGGTCCGCTGCGACGGCTGCGGCCTCGAATATGCCGGTGCCCGCGCCAAGGGGCGCGGCATTATCCCGCGGCCCTCCACCCTGCTGCGCGGCAGGTACCTGCTGATGCTGCTGGAAGTAACGCGTTTCCACCGCCGTGCCCGCGCCCTGCTGGCAGCGTCCGGCACCGCCGCGTCAGGAGACTCATCGGGCAACACGGACCCGGAACTGACGCTGGGGGAGTTCCTCGCCCGCGAGAAGTTCAGCAGCTACTTCATCTCGCACTTCATGACCCCCGTGGTGAGCGCCGTCTGGTCCTGCGACCCCACCACTGCCCTGGCTTATCCGGCCCGCTACCTGTTTACGTTCCTGGCCCACCACGGCCTGCTCGGAGTTTCCGGCTCCCCGCAGTGGCGGACGGTCAAGGGCGGCTCGCGCACCTACGTGGACAAGCTGGCCGCCACGCTGCCAGACATCCGGCTGTCCAGTCCGGTCACGGCGGTGCGACGCGACGGGGAGGGCGTTGAACTGACCACCCCGCACGGTACGGAAACCTTTGACGCCGTCGTGATTGCCACGCATCCCGCGCAGGCGCTGCGCATGCTCGCCGATGCTTCACCGGCGGAGGAGGAGGCGCTCGGCGGAATGCCCTACTCGGTCAACCAGACGCTGTTCCACCGCGACGAAGCCGTGCTGCCTGCCAGCGCCAATGCGCAGGCGTCCTGGAACTACCGGCTGCCGTCCTGCGATGCACGTCCGGACAAGGTGCTGGTCAGCTACGACATGACGCGCCTGCAGCGCCTCGAGCCCGCTGACGGCGGGCGCTACATCGTGAGCCTCGGTGAGTCCGAACTCATCGCCGACGGCACCGTCCTGGACCGGATGGTCTACGAACACCCGCAGTACACCCCCGGTTCGCTCCGGGCCCAGCAGCAGGTCCTCGCACTGGGGGACGGGCGCCTTGCCTTTGCCGGCGCGTACCATGGCTGGGGTTTCCACGAGGACGGAGCGCTCTCCGGGGTCAAGGCCGCCGCCCGGCTCGGCCGGGACTGGGAACAGCCGGCCGGCGTTTCCGGTCCCGCACTGGCGGGCGTCGCCGCGGAGGGCGCCTGATGAACACCCAGGCGGCCATCTACCGCACCTCCATCGCGCACGTGCGCCGCACGCCGCTGCACAATGCGTTCACGTACCGCAGCTACAGCTGGTTTGTCGACGTCGACCGGCTTCCGTCACTGCCGTGGCCGCTCCGGCTGCTCGCCGATTTCCGTGCCTCGGATCACCTCGGCGACGCGGAAGGCTCGCTCCGCGGCAACGTGGAGCGGTTCCTGCGGACCCGGGGGATAGAGCCCGACGGCGGCCGGATCACCATGCTTGCCAGCGCCCGGGTGTTCGGCCACGTGTTCAACCCGCTCAGCCTGTTCTGGTGCCACGACGCCGTCGGGAACCTGCGGTGCGTTGTTGCCGAAGTGCACAACACCTACGGTGAACGGCACTGCTATCTGCTCGAAACGGACGACGCCGGCAGGGCCAGCGTGCCCAAGGCGTTCTATGTTTCCCCCTTCAACGACGTCGAAGGCCAGTACCGGATGAAGCTCCCGGAACCGGGGGAGCGGCTCGCGGTGTCCATCGTTCTGGAGCGCGAAGGGCAGAAGCCCTTCATCGCGACCGTCGACGGCGAACGCCACGACGCCTCCCTGCCGAACATTCTCTCCGCTGCGCTCGCCGTGCCCCTGGCACCGCTGCGTGTAGCAGCGCAGATCCGCTGGCAGGGCATCAAGCTCTGGGCACGTCGCCTGCCCATCATCAAACGACCACACCACCCCTCACAGGAGGCAGTCCAGTGACCATTACCGAAGCTACCGGATCCGCAGCAGGACAGCCTGCGAACGAGCGTTCCGCCCACGCCCGCGCCGGCCTCGCCGCTGGCTCCGCAGTGCCCTACACCGTTCCCCAGCCGCCCGCAGTGGTTGACGCCGACATCTGGCCGAGCATTGCCACGGTGCCCTCGTCGCTCAAGGCGAGGGTTGCCGGCCGGGCTGCCGACGCCATCTTCAAGGCAGCGGTTCGGCGGCTTCCGCTCGAGGTCCGCTACCCCGACGGGACCGTTCTGGGAAAGGCGGCCCCCGGCGCGGCAGAGGCGTCCGGCCGCCCCTACCCGGTGATGACCATGAACCGTCCCGAAGCGTTCGCTGCCCGGCTCGGCGACGGCGGACTCATCGGCCTGGGTGAGTCCTATATGGCCGGCGACTGGGACGCCGATGACCTCACCGCAGTGATGGAGGTCTTCGCTGCCCGCGTCGGCACGCTGGTGCCCGAGCCGCTGCAGAAACTGCGGGCCCTCTACCTGCCGCGCCAGCCGCGCAGGGAACGTAACACGGAGCAGAACACGCGGTCCAACATCTCGCGGCACTACGACCTCTCCAACGAGCTCTTTGCGTCCTTCCTGGACAGCACCATGACCTACTCCAGCGCCCTTTTCCCGGAGAGCGGCGACGCCCTTCGGCACGTTGCCTGGGACGGTTTCGCCGAGGCGCAGCAGGCCAAGATCGACCGGCTGCTGGACAAGGCCGGCGTACGCGAGGGGACGCGTGTGCTGGAAATCGGCACCGGCTGGGGCGAGCTCGCGCTTCGTGCGGCAGCCCGCGGAGCGACGGTCTACTCGGTCACGCTGTCCAGCGAACAGCAGGAGCTCGCCCGCCAGCGCGTGGCCGAGGCCGGCTACGCCGACGCCGTCACCATTGAACTCAAGGACTACCGTGCGGTGGAAGGCGAGTACGACGCCGTCGTCTCGGTGGAAATGATCGAAGCCGTCGGCTACGAGTACTGGGCTACGTACTTCCAGACGATCGAACGCGTCCTGGCCCCCGGCGGGAAGGTGGCCATCCAGGCCATCACCATCGCGCACGACCGGCTGATCGCCACCCGGACGAGCTACACGTGGGTGCACAAGTACATCTTCCCCGGCGGCGTCATCCCGTCTGTCCGGGCCATCGAGGAAATCACCGAGAAGCAGACCGGACTCCGGGTCCGGGAACGCCTTGCCATGGGCGAGCACTATGCGCAGACCCTGCGCCTCTGGGAGGAACGGTTCATGTCCCGCGCCGACGAGGTGGCGGCCATGGGCTTCGACGCGATCTTCCAGCGGATGTGGCTGTTCTACCTCTGCTACTCCCGGGCGGGCTTCGAGACGGGCTACCTCGACGTCCAGCAGATCGTCCTGGACCACGCAGCGACAAAGCACCACATCTAGTTCCGTTCATCACATCGGGGCCCTGAATCTTCATTCAGGGCCCCTTTTGTGTGCCTTCCGACACGCCCGCCGCACCGTCGCGACACGCCGTCCACCGGGCGACACGCGGGACGTTTAATTGTGGCTAACTACTCCACAGGGTGTGGATTTCGTCCGCGAAAACAGCTGAATTCCGGACATTTTTGACCACGCTGCCTGTGGATTAACGGTGCATTAAATGACATACTTGTAATACATCATCTTGGGGTCCGCATCGGGGCCGTGCACTACATGTAGTATCGACATACAGATTGAGCGGGACGCAGGACCGGCGCGGATGAGGGGTTTCAGTTCCGGGCAGTGTCTACCGCAACGATGGACAAGAGACTTCAAAAAGCAGTGACTTCAACAAAGGGGACAGGAACCATGACCGTTACGGTTTACACGAAGCCGGCCTGTGTTCAGTGCAACGCAACGTACCGCGCGCTGGACAAGAAGGGCATCACCTACCAGAGCGTCGACATCTCCCAGGACGCGGACGCCCTTGAGCGGCTGAAGGCCCTCGGCTACATGCAGGCCCCCGTCGTGGTCACGGACCAGGACCACTGGTCAGGCTTCCGCCCGGACAAGATCGAAGAGCTGGCGCTGAGCGCTGCCGCATCCGTGGCCTAGCCCAGGCTTCACCGCCGCTTCCGGCACAGAACTTTACGTAGATGAGGTGACTCCCATGGCAGCGCCGGCACTTGCCGATGCGCCGCTCGCAGCGGATGCTGCGAATACGACGCCGATGACACGGACATCCAGTCACCTCATCTACTTTTCCTCCGCCTCCGAGAACACCCGGCGCTTCGTGGAGAAGCTCGGCCGGGATGCGGCCAGGATTCCCCTGCATCAGCGAGAAGCTGAACTCGTGGCCTCCGAGCCCTTCGTGCTGGTGGTTCCCACCTACGGCGGGACCGGCGGTGAGGGCTCGGTGCCAAAACAGGTCATCCGGTTCCTCAACAACCCGCAGAACAGGACACTGATCCGCGGAGTGATCAGCGCAGGAAACACAAATTTCGGGGACAACTTCTGCATGGCGGGCGACATCATCGCCTTCAAATGCCAGATACCGCACCTCTACCGCTTCGAACTCATGGGGACGCCTGAAGACGTCCGCCTGGTAAATCAAGGATTGGACAAGTTTTGGACACTACTGTCGCAGACACAGAAGTAACCATGCCCGCCGTCGAGAAGACCGCAGAGAAGCCGCCGCTGCCCGCCGCCTACAAGGGCCTGGGCTATCACGAGCTGAACGCCATGCTGAACCTGTACGGACCGAACGGTGAAATCCAGTTCGAGGCGGACCGCGAGGCCGCACACCAGTACTTCCTGCAGCACGTGAACAACAACACCGTGTTCTTCCACGACCTGGAAGAGAAGCTCGACTACCTGGTGAAGAACCAGTACTACGAGCGCGAGACCCTCGACCAGTACACGATGAACTTCATCCGCGAGCTCTTCAACCGCGCGTACAAGAAGAAGTTCCGCTTCGAGACCTTCCTGGGCGCCTTCAAGTTCTACACGTCCTACACGCTGAAGACCTTTGACGGCAAGCGCTTCCTGGAGCGCTACGAGGACCGCGTGTGCATGGTTGCCCTGCACCTGGCCCGCGGCGACGAGCAGCTTGCCCTGCAGATGGTTGACGAGATCATCGAGGGCCGCTTCCAGCCGGCCACGCCCACGTTCCTGAACGCCGGCAAGAAGCAGCGCGGCGAGCTGGTCTCCTGCTTCCTGCTCCGCATCGAAGACAACATGGAGTCGATCGGCCGGTCCATCAACTCCGCCCTGCAGCTGTCCAAGCGCGGCGGCGGCGTGGCGTTCGCGCTGACCAACATCCGCGAAGTCGGCGCGCCGATCAAGCAGATCGAGAACCAGTCCTCCGGCGTCATCCCCGTGATGAAGCTCCTCGAGGACAGCTTCTCCTACGCCAACCAGCTCGGTGCCCGCCAGGGTGCCGGCGCCGTGTACCTGCACGCCCACCACCCGGACATCTACCGGTTCCTGGACACGAAGCGGGAAAACGCGGACGAAAAGATCCGCATCAAGACCCTCTCGCTCGGCGTTGTCATCCCGGACATCACCTTCGAGCTGGCCAAGCGGGACGAGGACATGTACCTGTTCTCCCCGTATGACGTCGAAAAGGTCTACGGCATGCCGTTCTCCGACGTCTCGGTCACCGAGAAGTACTACGAGATGGTGGACGATTCCCGGATCAAGAAGACCAAGATCAAGGCGCGCGAGTTCTTCCAGACCCTCGCGGAGATCCAGTTCGAATCCGGTTACCCGTACATCATGTTCGAGGACACCGTAAACCGGGAAAACCCGATCGACGGCAAGATCATCATGTCGAACCTGTGCTCCGAGATCCTCCAGGTCTCGCAGCCCACCACGTACCACGATGACCTGTCCTACGACCAGACCGGCAAGGACATCTCCTGCAACCTGGGCTCGCTGAACATCGCGAAGACCATGGATTCGCCGGACTTCGGCCTGACCATCGAGACGGCCATCCGCTCGCTTTCGGCTGTTTCGGACATGTCCAACATCACCTCGGTGCCGTCCATCGCCCGCGGCAACGACCAGAGCCACGCCATCGGCCTCGGCCAGATGAACCTGCACGGCTACCTGGCACGTGAGCGGGTCCACTACGGTTCGGAAGAGGGCCTGGACTTCACCAACATCTACTTCTACTCGGTGGTGTACCACGCGGTGCGCGCCTCCAATAAGCTGGCCATTCAGACGGGTCAGACGTTCGGCGGCTTCGAGAAGTCCAAGTATGCCTCGGGCGAGTTCTTCGACAAGTACACGGAGCAGGAGTGGGTGCCGCAGACCGAGAAGGTCGCGGAGCTGTTCAAGAACATCCACATCCCCACGCAGGATGACTGGCGCGAGTTGAAGGCTTCCGTCATGGAGCACGGCATCTACAACCAGAACCTGCAGGCCGTCCCGCCGACGGGCTCGATCAGCTACATCAACAACTCCACCTCCTCGATCCACCCGGTAGCGTCCAAGATCGAGATCCGCAAGGAAGGCAAGCTGGGCCGCGTGTACTATCCGGCGCCGTACCTGACGAACGACAACCTGGAGTACTACCAGGACGCGTACGAGATCGGCTACGAGAAGGTCATCGACACCTACGCCGCTGCTACGCAGCACGTGGACCAGGGCCTGTCCCTGACGTTGTTCTTCAAGGACACCGCCACGACGCGCGACATCAACAAGGCGCAGATCTACGCCTGGAAAAAGGGCATCAAGACCATCTACTACATCCGTCTCCGCCAGCTCGCGCTGGAAGGGACCGAGGTGGACGGCTGCGTCAGCTGCATGCTCTAATCTTCAACTAAATCGTGACAGTACGACGGCGGGCGCCCGCCCGCCGTCGTACGCTTAACTTCAAGAACAACCCAACGTTTAGGGGATGACATGACCGAAAAGGTCAAGCTGCTTAGCCACGTCGAGGCGATTAACTGGAACCGTATCCAGGACGACAAGGACGTGGATGTCTGGAACCGCCTCGTCAACAACTTCTGGCTGCCGGAGAAGATCCCGCTGTCCAACGACGTCCAGTCCTGGGCAACACTGACCCCTGACGAGCAGCAGCTCACCATGCGCGTGTTCACCGGACTGACCCTGCTGGACACCATCCAGGGCACCGTCGGCGCCGTCTCGCTGATTCCGGATGCGATCACCCCGCATGAAGAAGCCGTGTACACGAACATTGCCTTCATGGAGTCCGTGCACGCCAAGAGCTACTCGTCCATCTTCTCCACGCTGGCCTCCACGAAGGAGATCGACGAGGCGTTCCGCTGGTCCACCGAGAACGCGAACCTTCAGAAGAAGGCGCAGATCGTCATGGACTACTACCAGGGCGACGATCCGCTGAAGCGAAAGGTGGCTTCCACGCTGCTGGAGAGCTTCCTGTTCTACTCGGGCTTCTACCTGCCGATGTACTGGTCCTCACGGGCCAAGCTGACGAACACGGCAGACCTCATCCGCCTGATCATCCGCGACGAGGCCGTGCACGGCTACTACATCGGCTACAAGTTCCAGAAGGGCCTGGAGAAGGTCTCCGAGGAGAAGCGCCAGGAGATCAAGGACTACACGTTCGAGCTGCTCTTCGAGCTGTACGAGAACGAAGTCCAGTACACACACGACCTCTACGACTCCGTCGGCCTGGCCGAGGACGTCAAGAAGTTCCTGCACTACAACGCCAACAAGGCGCTGATGAACCTGGGCTACGAGGCCATGTTCCCGGCGTCCGTCACCGACGTGAATCCGGCCATCCTCTCGGCGCTGTCCCCGAACGCGGACGAGAACCACGACTTCTTCTCGGGTTCGGGTTCGAGCTACGTGATCGGCAAGGCCGTCAACACCGAAGATGAGGACTGGGACTTCTAAGTCCTTCTCCTTCGCGTCCTCTTGTTTTCCCATATAGGAATTTGGAACGGCCCCGCACGCTGACGCGTGCGGGGCCGTTCCGCTCTCGCGTCCGGGCGGCAAACCACCATGCTCGCGGAAGCATTGGGCCTGGTACAAAGCCGGACGGTTTCGAGGGCACTGTCCCGGCGAAAAGGGTTGTGGCATGATGCAGGCATGCTCGCCAGGACATGGTCGAAGTCAGTGGCATTCCAGAAGCCAGATGCCAGCCGGCTCCCGCTCACCAGCACCCTGCGGCCGTGAAAATCCCAAGCTCGGCTCATCATGACTCGATTGCCCTGGCCCGGGTTGCTGGACGGGACGCGCGGAACTCGTTGCCCCGCACAGAGCAGGCGGCTTACGGCGTCCCGGAACGGGACCCCATCGGAATCCTCGAAAGCCAGCACATCACCAGGCTCTCGGAGCTCATTCCGGTGCGCGTAGGTCGGATGCTGGAGACACCATTCTCGTTCTACCGCGGGGCAGCGGCGGTCATGGCCCACGATCTCGCCGACTCGCCCGTCACCGGCCACACCCTCATTGCGAGCGGCGACGCACACCTGGCGAACTTCGGGCTCTTCGCCAGCCCGGAACGGCGCCTGATTCTTGACCTCAATGATTTTGATGAGGCATATCCTGCGCCATGGGAATGGGACGTGAAACGACTGGCCGCGAGCGTCTGGTTGAACGGCCGGAACTGTTCATTCACTGAAGAGCAGTGCCGCACGGCAGTCGAGGGCTGCGTGCGAAATTACCGACAAGCGCTCAAGGTCCTGTACAGCCACACAGCGACTGAGCGGTATTATTTTCAGCTTGATGCAGAGGTCCTGGGGACGCTGCACACGCTGGCGGACAAACGAATCAGGACTGAAGAGCAAAGAGCCCGGCGGCGGACGTCCGAACAAGTGCTGTCCAAACTCACCATGAGCGATGACGGAGGCGTGCCCAGGATCGTCGATCAGCCGCCCATCGTCCGCCACCCGGCAACCATGGATTTCGCAGCCATGGAGCAACTTGTCCGGCGGTATCGGAGCACCCTTCGGGCGGATACGTCATTGTTGCTAAGCCAGTATCGTCTGGTGGACTACGCCCGCCGGCTAGTGGGCGTGGGCAGCGTCGGGACGCGCAGTTGGATACTGCTGTTTCAGGGTCCCGCCGGAGAGCCGCTGTTTCTGCAGGCCAAGGAGGCAGGCAAATCCGTCCTGGAAACCCACGGGCGTGTGGACCAGGCACCACAATACGTCGTCACAGACCTGACCGCACGCGGTCAGGGATACCGGGTGGTGGGCGCCCAACGAATCCTGCAGGCCCAGTCGGACCCCTTCCTTGGCTGGATAAAGGACGTGCCCGGGGAAGACGGGCTGCCGCGGGATTACTACATCCGGCAGTTCCGCGATATGAAAGGATCTTTCACGCTGACCGAGATGAACGCGAAGGAAACCGCGGTCTACGCCGGGCTGTGCGGCGGCCTGCTGGCGCGAGCACACTCCCAAAGTCCCGGGAGTGCCTTCATCCTCGGTTATCTGGGAAGGAGTGCCGTCTTTGACCACGCAATCTCAGATTGGGCCAAAAGATATGCAGACAAGACGGAAGCAGATCACGCGCTGCTGCAGCGAGCCGTTCAATCCGGACGGCTGCCTGCTGAAACAGGGGTGTAGCAGGGCCGGCGGGCTTCACTTTGGCTGACCACCCGAACCTTGAAATCGTGGCCTGATATCCGCGCCGGGCAGGCTACCCGGCCGGACCCTGACTCGCTAGGCTTTGTCCATGGACGGGAGCTAGACATGACCGATCGGACCTACCCCCACGGCGTCCCAAGTTGGATCGATACGGAGCAGCCCGACGTCGAGGCGGCCGTCGGGTTCTACTCCGGACTCTTCGGCTGGACATTCGAGGATGTCATGCCGCCGGGATCGCCTGGCCGCTACTTGATAGCTAAGCTCGACGGCCAGGACGTCGGCGGGATGGCCGGCACTCAAAGGGATGCCGCGGTGTGGAACACCTACGTGGCGGTCGAGGACGCGGACGCCGCTGTGCAGCATCTGGTCGCCGCCGGTGCCACGGTGCTATCGGCACCTGCAGATGCCGGAGAAGGCGGACGCAGTGCTGCGCTGACCGATCCGGAGGGCGTCGAGTTTCGCATCTGGCAGGCTAAGCGACGCTTAGGGGCACAAGTGGTAAATCTGCCAGGGGCCTGGAATTTCAGCGACCTCCACACGGCCAACCGCGGCGTGGCCGTTGCGTTCTACGAGGAAGCGTTCGGCTGGCAGGTCGACGACTTGGGCTTCGCGATGATGGTCCGCCAGCCAGGCTATGGTGACCACCTTGAGGCGACAGCCGATCCGGACATCAGGGCGAGGCAGTCCGGGCTGGTCGCCCCGCCCGGCTTCGAGGACGCCATCGCCTGGATCGCAACCAAGGGCCCAGATGAACCACCCCACTGGCACGTCTCATTCACCGTTGCCGACCAGGACCGGACGGCGGTTGAGGCCGAACGACTCGGCGGGCACGTCATGAGCCAGAACGAAACCAAGTGGACGCGCGAGGCACTAATCCGAGACCCTCAAGGAGCAGTGTTTACTGCAAGCCAGTTCACGCCACCTGCGGGCTGACGGATCCTGCAGCGCGCTGCGGTTTAGGCGCCCTGCAGTAGTAACGCCTCCGGAAGGAAATCGTCCAGGGCGTCTGGCCAGGGCTGGTGGTCAACGTCCGCGTCTGCGGCTAGGTATTCGTGCCCGGGCGTGAAGAGGTGCCATTCGGGGAAGGGGTCCGGGGGTAGCTCCGGTTCGGGATGGGGTCCTGGATCTGCGGGTGGTCCCAGGCCCGCGCGTAGGTCCCCGATCTCGATGTCGTCCGGCTGGTGGGGTGGTTCCCAGTCCTGGTGTTCGCTGGGGTAGTGCCGCCCGGCCGGTGAGGTCCATCCCGGCGGGCTGTTCTTGCCGGCACTGGTTGGTGTCCAGGCGGTGCTGTGTTTGAGGTGGTGGTGTTTGGGGCAGGGCTGGCCGAGGTTGGAGATTCCGGTGGTGCCGCCGTCGGCCCAGGCCAGGAGGTGGTCTGCGTCGTTGTCCAGGGAAGGGTTGCTGCAGCCGGGGAAGGGGCATTTGCCGTCGCGGAGCCGGAGCCATCGGCGTTGGGCCTGCGTGAGGCGGTAGCTGGTCCGTCCGATTTCCAGCGGTGCGCCGTCACGCGGGTCGATCAGGACGCGGTGGAAGGAATCGGCGCCGTCGGCGATCAGGCGGCGGGCCATCGAGGGCGGGATCGGACCGTGCCCGTCGAGCATGGCCGGTTCGTCCGTGGCACCGAGGAGGGCCAGGACCGGGACGGTGATCAGGACCTGCGCCCGCGGGGACGGGACACCCGCGGCCACACCTGTGCCGCCGGAGCCTGTTCCGCCGAGGAGCCAGGTGGCGGCGGTGTCGGCGCGGAGCTGGGTGAGGGTCCGGGGTTCGTCCGGGCCTTGGAGGGCGCGGGCGGCGGCAGTGGTGCGGTCCCAGATCCCGGCGGCGGTATCGGCCGGGAGGTAGGCGGAGAGCCAGGCCATGCCGTCCCGGTCCGGCTGGTACTCGACCCGCCGGTCCACGGCGCATCGACTGTGGCGGGTTTCGATGCTGACCGGGTGGTGGCGTTCCCGCCAGGTACGTGCCTTGGCCCGGAACCGGGAAGGAACCAGTTCCCCGGCCGGGCACCCGCGGGCCGGCAGCGGTGCGTCGGGGTCCAGGAAATGCGCTTCCAGGGCAGCTGAACCTGCGGGATCCAGGCCGGAGGTTTCGTCGACGACGATCCGGGCGTGCTGCCAGGAGATCGTCCCGGCGTGCAGGGCGGCCAGCGTCAGCGGCAGCGCCGTGGTCAGGGCCAGGGCGTCGGAGATGAGGGCACCGGCGGTGCGTTCGGTGACGGTCAGGACGCAGGCGAGCTCGGCAATGATGGCCATCTCCTGGGCGGTGCTCTCCTGCGGGGAGTCCGCCGGTGGTGCCAGGGCGTTGGCCGCCCGCAGGTACTCGGCAGTCAGCCGCACTTTCAAAGCAGCGGTCCGGGCTTCCTGCCGGGCCAGCTCGGCCAGGGCGTCCAGGCAGTCATCCGCCAGCTCCCGCAACGGATCAGCGCCCGGCGGCAGGCCGCCGTCGGGCCCCTCAGCGCGTTCCGCGCCGGAACCGAAATACGACGCCAGCACGGCAGTGGACTCAGCGACGGCCGCCATCGCCTCGCTGCTCTCCGCGCTCCATGCCGTGCTGCTGTCCATACCCACAGCATCTCAGCAGGCACCGACATTCTTCGATGCAGCCGCTGGAACCGTCAGGGCGGCCGCATGCGGACTAGGTCTCTTTGGGCCGGGAATATGAGGACCCGGAGCGCGTCCGTTCCAGCAGGCCGAAGTCCACCATGTAGCGACGAAGCAACACGACGTCGTCCGTATAACTGAGGAGCCGTTCATTGACCTGCTTTTCCGTCAGGTCCTCACCGGCCTTGATGGCATCACTGACGATCCAGGCCAGGAGGTCCCGTCGCTCCGCCTTGTTGGCCGGATACCTCTCGATCCTGCCCAAACGCATAAACCGGGCCACGCCCTCCTGCGGCTGCCGCCGGGGTTGCTGCGTGAGAAGGTCACGGAAAACCGACTCCGAAGCCACCAGTTCGCCGACAGCATTCCGGTCAACAAGCCCGGAGTCAAGAAGGGCGGCGACGGCACGGTTACGCCGATGATCCTTCAGCTCAGCGACGGCATCTGGAAGTTTGGCGCCCAACACAATCCGGGCGTAAGCGGTCCGCGCATCGTTGTTGGCGAGGGCCGCCATGACTCGCCGCCAATGGGGTCCGCCGTACCCCGTTCCTCCGGTCACGTCGTCACTCGTTCACGGTGTCGGCGTGCCGATGCGCCACCCTCCATTCGCCGTCCTCGCGGCGATAGATCTGGGTGGCGCGAAGGGTGTAACTGCGCGGCTGACCGTCGACGGACGTGGAAATATGCTCCAGGCCGGCGGTATAGGCCATGACACCGGCCACGTCGTACGCCTGCAGTTCGAAGCTGTAGGACGTGCAGTCGGAGAAGGCTCTCTCGAGCACAGCGAAGGCCTCGTCCACCTCCCGCTGCCCAAACGCATTCCGCCACGCGCCCAGGATGCTCACAGGCTCGTGCCGGGACCACAGCGCCCGGCGCGGGGCCGAATCGCCGTTATGGAGGGCCAGTTCCGCCTCATGCAGCGAGGATTTAACCCAGGCCAGGAAGTCGTCGGCGTCGCTCATACCTTAGTATGCCTCCGGCCGGGTGCTGATGAGTATGCCTCCGGCCGGGTGCTGATGGCGATCAGCGGGTTCAGCCCGCCTCCCACGTCACCGGAAGCTCCTTGAGTCCGTAGACAATGGTGCTGTCCATCCGTTCCAGCCGGGACCCTGCGGCGACCGTTAGGCCTGGCAGCCGCGACAGGGTAGCCTCCAGCGCGATTCTGGCTTCAAGCCTGGCAAGTGGGGCGCCAAGGCAGAAGTGAATTCCCTGGCCGAACGCGAGATGCCGGGAAGGGCCACGATCGATGTCGAACTCGTCGGGCTCCGTGAAGTGCCGCTCGTCGCGGTTCGCCGATCCGATCCATGCCACCAGCGGGGCGCCGGCCGGAATCTGGACGTCGCCCAAAGCAGTGTCGGCGGCCGCGACCCGGTACATGGACTGGACCGGTGAACGGTAGCGCAGCACTTCCTCGATGGCCTGCGGCAGCAGCTGCGGCTCGGCGAGGAGCCGTTCGAAGGTACCCGGCACTTCCGTGAAGGAAAGGACCGCGTTGCCGATCAGGTTGGTGGTCGTTTCGTTGCCGGCAACCAGCAGCAGGCTGCAGAAGCCCAGTAGTTCGGGCACGCTGAGCTTCTGCCCGTCAATCTCGGCCGAGAGCAAGTTACTGATCAGGTCGTTTCCAGGCTGCCTCCGGCGCTGTTCGATCAGGTCCAGGAAGTACCCGGTCATCTCAACGTTGGTGGCGTGGTGGTCAGCATCCTCCGCTCCGGACCGCGTTTGGCTAACGATGACATCGGACCACTGCTTGAAACGGTCGCGGTCACCAGGGGGTATGCCCATGAGTTCCGCTATGACGATCACCGGCAGCGGGTACGCCAGGCCCGCGATGAGGTCGGCCGTGCCCGCAGGAGCGATTCCGTCCAGCAGCTCATCCGTGAGGGCTGAGATGCGGGGAGCCAGCGCATCCACGGCCTTCGGGGTGAAGGCTTGGGTCACCAGCGAGCGCAACTGCCGGTGCCGGGGCGGATCCGTGGTGATCAGGCTCGCCGCAAACAGCTGGCCTGTCTCCGACGGATCGTCCCCGCCCATTCTTGAGGAGAAGGTTGCATGTTCGGACAGCACACGCTGGACGTCGTCATATCGGAAGACATGCCAGCTCCCGGATTGCTCGTCCTGGAAGACGGGTGAACTCTCCCGCATCGCCCGGTACTGGGGGAACGGGTCAAGCGATCGCGAATAGTCCGCTGCAAAGTCCATGACTGGCCTCTCTGCTCAGCCCGGCAGTCATTCGGCCCTGGCCGAAGCGTCGGGGCGGTTGGGCCAACGGCCCGTGAGAACCTGAGCTTATCCAAGAAGGCCCGGCACGTCAGTAGGGAAGCGGTCCCGGGCTCTCGGCGTCCCGGGAGAGCAGTTCAACCGTCCGCACGATCGACGCTCGCCGGCGCGTCCCGTCCCCTGTCGGGGTAATCACGGCACGCACGTTCGGGATGGCCACCCAGGCGTGGCACAGCGTCACGATGGTCAACAGCAGGTCTTCGGCCGCAGCCTCAGTGATCGCCGGGAGCGCATGACGGATCTCAGCAGCCTTGTCCGCTGCCAGCAGCGCCCGACGTGCTGCGTCAACGGGATGGCCGCGCTCCAGTCCTTCCCAGAACGTCAGCCGGGCCAGGCCGGGAAAGCTGGTCGAGAAGTCGAAGTACCTGCCAGCGAAGTCGGCAACGGCCCCGGGACCCGAGCCCACTACGGGGAGGTCCTCCAATGCCGTCACGAGCTGACGCCCAAGTGCAGCTTCGAAGAGCTGTGCCTTGCCGCCGTAGTAAAAGTAGATCCGTTCGCGGTTGCACCCCGACGCCAGGGAGATCTGGTGGATTCGTGCCCCCGCGAAGCCGCGCTCCGAAAACTCGGAGATGGCGGCATCGAGCAGCTTCTCCCGTGTCGCATCCGTGTCCCAGGCCATCGCGTCATTCTATCTCCAACTGTCCGTTTGCTTTTGCGGCAAACGGCTCGCTAGCATCAAGTCCAACTAAACGTTTGGAGAATGAGTGGAACACGATGGCAGGGCCCTGGCGGCAGATGAGACGGACGTGCACCATCATCGACCCCCGGGCCTGGCGTCCATCCACACGAGGGCATTCATCACCTGGGTGGCGATCTTTCCCATGGCGGCCCTGGGAATGTACGTGTTGGGAGTCGTTGCTCCGGAATGGCCATCGGTCCTTCGAGCCTTCGTCCTGACCCTGGTGGTGGTCCCCACGGCCGTCTACTTTGCCGTTCCCCGGCTGCTGATGGTTCAGGGCCGGATCAGCGGTGCGGCACGCCAGCGCAGGCTCCGCCGCGCTGAAAGCCGATAGCGTTGAAGGTTCCGCCGCGCTGAAGTCGTCCAGTCACAAGCCTGAACAAGCGCACGACGGCGGCTGGTTGCCTTGCGTGCCAGTCCGCCTTACGGTGTGAGCGGCTCCCGCAGAACGCGCAGTGCGAGGGCTGCGTCGCCGTCGATGACGGCCTTCTCCTGGAGGCTGGAGCGGCCCCAGAGCCCGAGGTACATGTCCGGTAATGCCGCGGTGACGGATGCCGCCGCGGTGCCGCTGCCCACGGTCCAAGCGCCCGCGCCCGCGCCGGTACCCGCTGCCCGGCCTCCCGCGCCGGGCACGCGGAACGAAACTGCCTGCTCCGGTGGCTGCATTCGCCCCAGCCTCACCTGGCGCGGGGTGAACATCGCGAGGACCTCGTCGACGCCGTCGAGCAGGAAGTCCTTGCCCAAAGCCGGTGCCGCCCGTCCGGACGCCTGGCAGGCGTCGATGAGGTGGACGGCGTGCTCGTGTGCCTGGCGCCGGAGCCAGAAGCCCGCGGTGCGCGGCGGCGGTCCAAAGTTCCAGCACGGTGCCCCGGGATCCAGGGACGCCATCGTCGCGAGGAACGGCTCGGCGCCCTCGATGAACCATGCGGCCGCACCCGTGGCCGGAGGCGCCGGTTCCTCGACGTACTGCCCGCTGCGGACCACCGCTGCCGCCCAGCGTTCGATGGAGCCAAGGTGCCCGAACAGCTGTTCCAACGTCCACCCGGGGCATGCCGGTACGGAACGGGACAGCACGTCGTCGGGCTGGCGGGCGAGCGCGGTGAGGCCTTCCAGGAGGCGGGCCAGCTCGGCGAGGTAGCGATCGGGCGACATGGGATGAGCCTAACCCGCGGGGCATCTGTTCTCCCCAAGGCAGATGTTGCTATCGTCGGAGGTGGACTGCCGGCCTGCGGTGCAGCTGGCGAGCCCTTCCGGCTACAGGACGAAGGTTCATCATGAAGCGCACACGTCTTTCCGCTATCGGCCTCATGGCAGCTGCAGCCCTTGCCCTTGCCGGCTGCGGTTCCGGGTCCACCACACCGTCCGGCTCAGCCCCGGCGGGCGGCGCAGACACCTCCCTGAGCGACGTCAAGAGCGCAGGTGAGCTCAAGATCGGCACCGAGGGCACGTACAAGCCCTTCTCGTTCCACGCCGACGGCAGCGGCGAGCTGACCGGGTACGACGTCGAGATCATCACCGCCGTCGCTGAAAAGCTCGGCGTCAAACCCTCCTTCCAGGAAACCCAGTTCGACGCCATCTTCGCCGGGCTGGAGGCCAAGAGATTCGACGTGGTGGCCAACCAGGTCTCCATCACCGACGAACGCAAGGCGAAGTACGAATTCTCCGAACCGTACACGGTGAGCACCGGCGTCATTGTCACTAAGGCCGACGACAGCAGCGTCAGTTCCTTTGACAGCCTCAAGGGCAAGACCACCGCGCAGTCACTGACCAGCAACTGGTACAAACTGGCTCAGGAAAGCGGCGCCAATGTCGAGGCCGTGGAAGGCTGGGCGCAGGCGATCACACTGCTCAAGCAGGGCCGTGTTGACGCCACCATCAACGACAAACTGACGTATCTGGACTACCAAAAGACCGCGAAGGACAGCGGCATCAAGATCGCCGCCGAGACCACGGACAAATCGCTCAGCGCCCTCGCCTTCCGCAAGGGGTCAAGCAGCCTGGCCGAGGCCGTGAACAAGGCCCTCGGCGAACTGCAGACCGACGGCACGCTGACCAGGATTTCGCAGAAATACTTTGACGCGGACGTCTCGAAGTAGCGGGGTGGCGGACGGCGGCGAGCGCAGCGTCAGCGCATGACTATCAACTGGGATCTCGTCTGGAGCTCGCTGGGGCCCATCCTGACCGGCGCGGTAACGGGCACGATTCCGCTGGCACTGGCGTCCTTCGTCCTCGGGCTGCTGCTGGCACTGCTGATCGCGCTGATGCGGCTGAGCCGGAACCCCGTGTTCTCCACCGTTGCGCGGATGTACATCTCGGTCATCCGCGGCACACCCCTGCTGGTCCAGCTTTTCGTCATTTTCTACGGGCTTCCGTCGATCGGGATCACCATCAGCCCGTGGCCCAGCGCCATCATCGCGTTCTCCCTGAACGTGGGCGGGTACGCGGCCGAGGTCATCCGCGCGGCCATCCTGTCCGTTCCCAAGGGGCAGTGGGAGGCGGGCCATACCATCGGCATGTCCCGCCGCCAGTCGCTGGTGCGCATCATCCTCCCGCAGGCCGCCCGGGTCTCGGTACCGCCCTTGTCCAACACGTTCATCAGCCTGGTCAAGGACACGTCGCTGGCGTCCCTGATCCTGGTCACCGAGCTCTTCCGCCAGGCGCAGCAGGTGGCGGCCTTCAGCCAGGAATTCATGCTGCTGTATCTGGAGGCAGCGGTTATCTATTGGATCATCTGCCTGGTCCTGGCCGGAGGCCAGTCCGCCTTGGAAAAGAGATTGGACCGCTATGTCGCCCACTGAATCCGCTCTCCCGGACGATGCCGCGCTGCTTTCCGTACGGGGATTGCGCAAGGCATTCGGCAGCCATGAAGTGCTGAAATCCGTGGACGTGAACGTCCGACGCGGCGAAGTCGTGGCCCTGATCGGGCCGTCCGGGTCCGGTAAGACGACGGTCCTGCGGTGCCTCAACGGGCTCGAAATACCCGACGACGGCGTCGTGGACTTTGCCGGCCAGCTCGCCGTCGACTTTTCAGCGCCGGTGACCAAGAAGCAGCTGGCCGCCTTGAGGGACCGGAGCGCCATGGTGTTCCAGCACTACAACCTCTTTCCGCACAAGACCGTCCTCGAAAACATCATCGAGGGCCCGGTCCAGGTGCAGAAACGCCCCAATGCCGAAGCCATCGCCGAGGCGAGGGAGCTGCTTGCCCGCGTGGGGCTGTCAGCGAAGGAGAAGAGCTACCCTTTCGAACTTTCCGGGGGGCAGCAGCAGCGAGTGGGCATTGTCCGTGCGCTGGCGCTGCGGCCGCAGCTCCTTCTGTTTGACGAGCCGACGTCGGCCCTGGACCCTGAGCTGGTGGGCGATGTACTGACTGTCATCAAGGAGCTGGCGGACGAGGGCTGGACCATGGTGGTGGTTACCCACGAGCTGGCATTCGCCCGGCAGGTGGCCGACGAAGTCATCTTCATGGACGGGGGCGTCGTGGTGGAACGAGGCCACCCGGACACTGTGCTGCGCGACCCGCGGGAGGAACGCACCCGGCAGTTCGTGGACCGGCTGCTCAACCCGTTCTAGGGCCACGCCCTGAGCCGCTGCGCTGCGCCAAGCCCGGCAGCCCTTGCCCCGTGATGGACCGCGGGGGAGGATAATTGGCAAACGGCAGGAGGCGCTCCATGACCCAGCAGCTCGGAAAATTTGAGAAATACCTGATCGAGGAATTCTTCGACGACTACCGTGCCGGTGCCATGAGCCAGCACACGTTTACCCGCCGGGTGGCGTTCATCACCGGGAGCATGGCCGCTGCTGCGGCCGCCATGGCCCTGGTGGGCTGCACCCCGCAGGAGCTTCCGCGCAGCACCGACCCGATGCCCACCCCGTCCGTAGCGTCAAACGGCACCGGCACGGCCACCGGCACCGCTTCCTCAGGCGCGGTGCCCGGAGCCAAAAGCCCGCTGTCCGTACCGGAGGGGGCGGCCGGCGTCGTGGCCGCAACCGTGCGGTTCCCTTCCGCCGGCACCGACATCAGCGGCTACCTTGCCCGGCCGGAAGGCGGCAAACCCGGAGCCGCCGTGCTCATCTGCCATGAGAACCGTGGGCTGACCCCGCACATCCAGGACGTGGCACGACGCTTCGCCAAAGCCGGCTACGCCGCCCTGGCCCTGGACCTGCTCAGCAGGGAGGGAGGAACGGCCAGCCTGGACCGGGACGCTGTCCCGGGTGCACTGACCCAGGCCGGAGCGAAGCGCCACGTCGCGGATTTTTCGGCTGCCTTCGAGTACCTGAACTCACAGGACTTCGTCGATTCCGGGCGGATTGCCATGACGGGCTACTGCTTCGGCGGCGGCATCACTTGGCAGGCGGCGACGGAACTGTCCGGGTTGAAGGCCACCTCGGCGTTTTACGGTCCCGCCCCGGACCTGGACAAGGTCCCCGCCATCAAGCCGGCCGTCCTGGGCGTCTACGCCGAACTCGATGACCGCATCACCGGAGCGATGCCGGCCCTCCGCGATGCCCTTTCCGCCACTGATGTCCGGCACGAGCTAAAGGTTTATCCCGGCGTCGACCATGCGTTCCACAACGACACCGGCGAGCGCTACAACGAGACCCAGGCCACCGCCGCCTGGAACGACACACTGGCCTGGTTCAGCAAGTATGTCTAACCGTTCGCCCGCCGCCGGAACCGGAGCAGGAGCCGGCCGCCGGGCCGGCATCCGCGGCTCTCTTTCGACGAAACTGCTCCCCGCGACGCTTGTGTCTCTCTCCGGTTTTGTCCTGTTCGTCCTGGAACAGAAAGTTCCTGGGTACGGGCTGTTGGCGCTGGCCCTCGTTATGGCCGGACTGATCGACCGGGCGCTCCTGCGCGACCTGGCCCTGATCGCCGCCGGGCTCGTGGCCATCAGCCTGGTTCCGATCACCACGGACATCAGCACCGAACACATGCTGGTCATGGGCACGGCGATGATCCTCGCTGTGGGCGTTCCCTACACAGTTTCGCGTTTTGTCTACAAGGACCATGCGGTGAAGTTTCCGGTGCTGACCGGTCACCCCTGGACCCGGGCGGAGAAATGGTACCTGGCCGCCGTCGTCCTGATGGGGTACGCGGTGCTTCCCGCGTATATGGTCAACACCGGTGTCTACAGCAACTGGCCCGCGGTGTCCGACCCGGAGGGGATCTTCCGGCTTTTCCTGGGCACCAACGTGCTGGGGATCTGGGATGAACTGTTCTTTATCTGCACCGTGTTTATCCTCCTGCGCCGGCACCTGCCGCTGGCCCAGGCCAACGTACTGCAGGCTGTCCTGTTCACGTCCTTCCTCTGGGAACTGGGCTTCCACGCCTGGGCGCCGGTGTTCATCTTTCCCTTCGCCCTTCTCCAGGCGTTCATCTTCACCCGGACCAAGTCACTGTCCTACATCGTGTCCGTGCACCTGCTGTTCGACTTCGTGCTGTTCCTGGTCCTGCTGCATGCCCACAACCGGGCCTGGATCGACATCTTCGTCTACTGACGGTGTTCCCCGCCCGCAATCCAGGGGGCCCGCTCCCGCCTTGGCAAGGGGATCCTGTCCAGGTCCTGCGCGGCGACGACGGCGGCCCGGCCCGCGCGGGCACCGGCCTGTTCCGCCAGCACACCGACGTCCCCGTAGCGGGATGAGAAATGCGTCAGGACCAGTAGTCCGGCCCCGGCAGCGGACGCCAGATCGCCGGCCTGCCCGGCCGTGAGGTGAAGATACCGGGCAGCCAGCCCGGCGTCGTCGTTGCTGAACGTTGATTCCGCCACGAGGAGGTCCACGCCTTCGGCGAGTTCCCGGGCGCCGTCGCATTCCGCGGTATCCATCACGAACGCGAAGCTCTGGCCGGGACGCGGAATGCTCAGGTCTTCCAGCCGCACCCCGTCCAGATTCCCCTCCCGCTGCAGCCGCGCGATGTCCGGTCCCGAGATCCCTGCTGCCGCAAGCCGGTCGGGCAGCAGCGTGCGGCTGGCCGGCTCGACCAGCCGGTATCCGAACGTCTCAATGCGATGCCGCAGTGGCTGCACCTCGAGCCCGGGCGCGATCGGCCCCGGTCCGGAGTGCGGGTGCAGCCGCAGGTCGAGGCCGGGTGAGGCGAGGGACACGAGGGCACGGACCACCTCGCTGCCGGAAGCCGGAAAATGCAGGTCCACCGGGTGCTGCACACCATCGAGCACCATGCGCGACAGGACGCCGGGAAGCCCGAAGCAGTGGTCGCCGTGGACGTGGGTCAGGCAGATCCGCGTCACCTGGCTGGCTGAGACGCCGGCGTGGATCATCTGCCGCTGGGTGCCTTCGCCGGGATCGAAGAGCAGGCCCTCGCCGTCCCAGCGGAGCAGGTACCCGTTGTGGTTGCGGCTCCGCGTGGGAACCTGCGAGGCGGTGCCGAGAACGACCAGTTCACGCATGGGACCGAGCATCTCACGCCGCAGGACCGGAGGACTACCTTGTCCCTAGCGGCCGCATCGGTTGCCCGCGGTAGCCCGCGACGAAACGCCTTCCGGAGTTCGGTCTTCCACCGGCGGGAACGGCAGAATGGTGGGGTGACTGATGCCTGTGACTTCGTGGATGCCTCGCTGCAGCGTGAGAGCTCCTGGCTTCGGGCAGAAGAAGCACAGGCCCGGTTCGGCGACGGTCTTCAGTACTACGGCGCCTCGGTGGGTGCCGTGCGGGGGACCGTCCGCGACATGCTGCGCCGCCACCGCGACCTGGCGCACGATGACATTACCGCGCTCAGCACCGAGCTGTGGTCGGTGCCCGTCTTCGAACGCCGGCTGGCGGCGGTTGTCCTGCTGCAGTCCCGGGTTGCCCTCCTGGACAACTCCGACCTGACCCGGATCGAGGGCTTTGTGCGGGAGGCGCAACTGGGCGAGCTGGCGGACCCCCTCGCACACGACGTCGTCCGTCCCTTGATCGCAGGGCTGGAAGGGCAGGCGAGGGCGAGGGCGGATGTTGTGCTGGACCGCTGGGCGGGGGATCCGGATCCGTGGCTGAGGCGGGCGGCCGTGCTGTCGCGGGCGGATGCCCCTCAGCCGCCGGCCCGTCGCTCCACCACCGCGTAGGCCCTGCCTTCCAGGAACTCCCAGTCGGTGACCACCATGAACCCGAGGGCGCTCACGCGGTCGTTGAGGACCAGGACGTCGAAGCCGCCGTCCCGCGGCTCCGCGTCCCACGTCGCCACATGGAGTTCCTTGCCCTCAAGGATCAGGAGCTCGGTATTGACGTCGAAGTCCTCCGGTGGCTGATCGCTCAGCTGGCAGATCGCCACGCAATAGTGTTTCACCTGGAATTCCGCTCCATGCCGTGTCCTACCTTGGGAAGGCGGTGTTGTAGCGGTACATAAAGGCCGCCATGGCATCCCTGCTCACGGGCTGGACGGGACGGAACGTCTTGGTGCCGTTACTTTCATCCCAGCCGGTGGAGATGTTCATTGACGCGAGCCAGGTGATCTCCTTGTAGAACTGCGTCTGCGGGACCAGGTCGCTAAACGGGGAACTGGCCGGTGCGTTGTAGGCGGGGCTGCTGGCAAAGCGATACATGAAGGCAGCCATGGCGTCCCGGTTCACTGTCTGTAGCGGCCGATACGACCTGGCGCCGTTGCCTTCATCCCAGCCGGTGGAAATGCCCCTCGACGATAGCCAGGAGATTTCCTTGTAGAACTGCGTTTGTGGCGTGACGTCGATGAACGGCGAGGTGCCGGGCGGTGTGAACGCCGGACTTCCGGCGAGACGGTACATAAAGGCGGCCATGGCATCGCGGTTGACGGCGAGCGCCGGACGGTAGGTGCTGGTTCCGTTCGCTTCAATCCAGCCGGTGGAAATCCCCTGCGAGGCGAGCCAGCTGATCTCCGTGAAGAACTGTGCGTTCGCCGGAACGTCCGTGAACGAGCCCGACGGCGACGGCGACGGCGAGGGGGACGGAGACGGAGACGGCGAAGGTGAGGGCGATGGTGAGGGCGATGGTGACGACACCGGGGACTGGCCCAATGCCTGCGCGACTGTGCGGACCGACGTCGTACCGTTTGCTGTCCGCGCGGCCAGCCACGTGACGAATTCCTTGAACAGTGCAGGGCTGATCGACAGGGACGGGTCCGTTCCGTTGGCAATCTCGTGGAAGGTCAGCTGCAGCCAGCCGCCGGTCGTCTCGGCGTTGGTGACGGTGGCCTGCAGGTCCGCCAGGCTCCACGTCGCGGCCACCTGGTCCGGTGCCTTGGTGACCATGGGTTCCGGCGGCGGCAGCGTTTCGGCGACGGGGCAGCCGGCACAGCTGGCGGGAGAGCGGATGTCGCCGAGGCCCCGGGACGTGGAATATCCGCAGCCGCTGACCGCTGACCGTGCCGTCGCATTCTCCGCCGCAAAGGGGTAGGCGAAGTTGCGGACGGTGAAGCCCCAGCCTTCGAGGGTCGACTTGCTGTTGCAGGCCTCCGCGCTTGCAGCCGCTGCGCTGAGCGTTGTCATGTCCGGATGGGTCACGCTGTGTCCGCCGATCTCATTGCCGTCGGCGGCCAGCGTCTGCAGGTTCGCCTGGGTGAGGAACCCGGACTGGCCCACAAAGGACGTGGTGATGAAGAAGGTTCCCACCAGGCCGTGGGCTTTCAGCTCCTGCGCGGCGGCCAACTGGCTGGCGAGGCCGTCGTCGAACGTGAGGCTGACGATGGTTGGTCCCGCGGCTTTCGATGTGCCGGCGACGCCCGCTACCGTGCTGACGGCCAGCAGCAGCGCTCCGAGGATGGCGACCCAGCGCCGGTTGTTCCTATGCCCGGCGGTAGGCGCCGGGAGTTCCGCCACATGGCGTGGCTGGTTGTGGACAGGGCGATTTGACCAACGCATGATTCCTCCAGGCATGTGAGTCCCCCCGCAAGAACATGCACGTAGACTACGCCTCGCGGCGTCAATGGAAAACACTCGAATTTGACAAACCGCGGATCCAAGTATATGTGGAGTACCGCTACCTGCGGGGGGCCGCCTGCGTCGGGCCGCAGCGGTGCCAGGGGAGCGCCCGGCGGACCCGTTACCTTGATGTGACATTCCGGCGGTGACCCACGTACGGTGGAACGGTGCCCGTTGTCTCAGATACCGGCACTCCCGGGCGGATTGCCTAACCCTGCCGCGGTCCGGGATCCGATCAAAACCATCCGGCAGGGACGGGGAAACCACTTTTGACCTGCATAGTTTGGGCAGGTCTTCGGGGTGAAGCCGCACGCCATCCGCACTGCGGACGGCCGCTGCGGCCGGGTGTCTCCCATCCGAATCCGACAGCTAACCTCGCAGGCATCGGGAGAGGTTAATTCATGCTTTCACGTAAACTGCCCGCTCATCATCGCTCAACCGCGCCCGCGGGGCGCTCCGGGGCCACTTCGGCCGGGGGTCGGAGCAGGGTGGGCCGGCAGGTTGCGGTCATAGCCGCTGCCTCGGGCCTGGTCCTGTCCAGCGGCATGGCTGCACAGGCCGCTGAGGCCCCTGCGGAACGTGACTCAGCTCCGGCGTCCGCCCCTGACAACAATGCCCAGGTGGGTGCACCGCTCAGCGCTGATTCCCACGTCAGGATCAGCTATGAACGCCCGGACGTCAGCACCACGCCCGCCCCTGTGGAGGTGCCGGTCGAAGAGCCTGCCCCCGCAGTGGCGTCCGCCCCCGCCCCCGCGGCAGCTCCGGCGCCTGCTGCTCCCGCTGTTTCCGTGCAGGTCCAGGCCGCGGTGCCCGCTCCCGCCCCTGCGCCTGCTGCCGGCGGTGTCAATGCGGCCATGGTTTCTGCCGCCTACGCGCAGCTGGGCATCACCCAGGACTGCACCGCCATGGTGGAAAAGGCCCTTGGCTCAGCCGGTATTCCGGTGGGCGACCTCGGGCCCATGCAGTTCATGAACTACGGTTCCGTGGTGGGGGAGCCCCAGCCCGGTGACATGGTGGTGCAGTCCGGCCACGTCGGCATCTACATCGGCGACGGCCAGGTGATCAGCGGCGGAATGAACGGCGTAAACGCCACCGTCACGCACCCTCTCTCCTGGCTGACGGCCACCGGCGGCGTGACCTTCGTCCGCCCCGGAGCCTAGACTCCCCGCCGCTTCATCAAGCGGGCGCACCAGCGGGGGCGTAACCCGCACACAGTGCGGGCGCAACGGCCGGCGATCAGCTGCCTTGGGGGCAGCAGGTCGCCGGCCTTCCGCGTATTCACACTCCGGCCGGGCTCGCGGTTTCCTCGGTTTCCTCAGTTTCCTTAGTTCCTCAGTTTCCTCAGGGCGGCGAGACGGCGAGCCGGGCCGAGCTCTCGCCTTCCGCAAATTTAATGCGCAGCAGCGCGTCGCGGGTGTCCGCCGGAACGGTGAATCGGACGTCACCCGACTTGCTCGAATCGCCCGCCACCAGCTCGTTCAGGCCGGGGTCGGGGGAGTAACTGACGCCACTGACGTTCAGCCTGAACGTTGAGTCCCAGAAGTTGAGGTCATACCGGCCGTGGTTGGTGCACCTGAGCGTGAGGGTCAGTGCGATTTTGCCGGACACATCGGGGCGCGCACTCGCGCTGAGAATTTCATATTCGACGTCGGCGGCCCGGTACGTGCGCTCGGTCGGCAGGGTTACCTTCCACTCCGCGCCGTTTCCGTTGCCGGAGCCGGACCCGGACGATGACGCACCAGCCCCTGGCTGTACGGTGCCGGCAGAAGCGCCCGGGGAAGCCGTACCGGAGGCGCTCGCCGTCGAAGCCGCCGGCCGGCCGGCGTCGAACACCCCCAGTTGTCCCAGCCCGAGCAGCAGCCCCGTCAGAGCGGTGATCACAGCTGCTGCGGCGGTCAGCAAGCCGGGCAGCGTAGCCCACCAGTTGGTGGGTTTCTCCTCCGCCATTGCAGGTCCCCCTCGGTCCCGAGATATGGCCAGTTCAGTCGTTTCCCCAGCCGTGCACCCTCGAACTTCCAGTGCGCAACGGCCCTGTTATCCCCGCCCCGAGGCTCGTACTCTGGTTCTTGGAGGTGATTGCCATGAAGGCAACCCAGGGAGACCGGATCACGATCCGGGGCAAGACGGTCGGATCGTCGGAGCGGCACGGCCAGATCGTTGAGGTTCACGGTGCGGATGGAGCGCCGCCGTACGTGGTGCGGTTCGACGACGGCCATCAGACCACTGTCATCCCCGGCGGGGACTTCGTGATTGACAAGATCCACCCGCAGCAGTGAACCCGCACTAGTGCTGCGGTAGTTGCGCCGATGCGGTAGTTGCGCCGCAGCCAACCGGGCTGTTTAGCGCCCGGCTGCTCCGGCGCGGCCGGCTACTCGCGGCCGGTTACTCGGGTGACTTGGCGAAGACCGCGGCGCTGACGAACTCCACACCGGTAAAGGGTTCGTCCCCTTCGACCCACGCGTCATGCCCCGGCGGGATGCTGTAGGAGTCATGTGCGGCGATGTTGATCTGGTTGCCGTCAGCGGTCTGGACGGTGAGTTTGCCGGAAACGCAAAAACCAACATGGCTCAGCTGGCATGATTCGGTCTTAACAACGGGTTTGATGCACTCGGACCAGCGCCAGCCGGGTTCAAATTTGAACCTTCCGATGGTGTAGGCGTCGACGGAGACAAGATCCACTTCCGTCTTGTCGGGGCGGCGCTGTTCGTCCGGAGAATTGTGCGACTTCACTGCGAGTTGAGCGACAACATTCGTGGTCATGGCTCTCTCCATCAATCAGAGTTGCGGATGGGGCTGTCCGGGCCACAACGGCGACCGGCCAGCGGAGTCGGTTTGCCGGGCCTGAACCCATGCGGCGAACCGATGTAGCGATCGTCTTACGATGCCCAGCTTCCTCCGATCCCGGATTCTTGTCGAGACCCCGAGACGGAACACCGGCGGCCCCCCGCCGACATTCCCGGGCCTAGAAACTGGACGAACTCCCGGACCCCGAGAAACTGCCGCCGCTTGCGCCATAGCCGGTGGTGCTGCCGCCGCCCCGGGCGGTGCTGACGCTGCCCACGCCGGTGCTGAATCCGGTATTGAAAGCCGGAACCGAGAAAAAGTAGTACGACGGATAGACGGTACCCAGGATGCTGGGCTCGTAAGCGCGGCCATGCTTGGCCCTGGTGCCGGCCTGGGCGTTGTCCATTCCCTCGCGCATCAGGTTGGCTTCCCGCTCGTTCTTCGCGAAGCCCGCGATGACTGTGTCCGCGTGGTCCTTCAGCAGTTCGGTCAGGTGGGTCCGGGCATCGCGCAGCCGGTCCAAGGCAGTTTCGGGGCTGATGCTGCCCTCGGCGAGTTCGGCCGACCAGCGCTCGATGTCACGGTGGCTCTGGTCGCGGAAAGACCGGAGCGCCGATGCCGTCGCCGAGTCGCCCCCGGCATGGCGCCTGCTGAGCATCTGTTCAATGCCGGCCAGGTCGCTGCGGAACGGCGCCAGCTGCCGGTCCCACGCCGGCGCCCACGCCGACCCCCGGTTCAGCAGGGCGTTGGTGTCCGCTATGACGTCATCGAGCGCATCCAGTTCCGCAGTCGCATCGGCATAATTCCGCACCAGCTTCAGGTTCGGCCGGCGTCCCAAGGCGCGCGGAGTCAGTGCGTGTGCCTGGTTGGACAGCTGGGTGGCCGCGTTGTACTTGGCAAGGAAAGTGCGGTGCTTCTCCAGGACGGTGCTGCCGTAGCGTGAGGACTCCGGGATGGTGCCGGCGTTCAGCTCGGTGACCTGCAAATCCATACTCACGTTGGCGTAGCTGGCGTCCCCGCGGGCGAGTTCCCGGCGGCTGTCCACCCTGGTCCGCCACCGCACGATCAGCCACGTAGCGGCACCAAGAACGGCCGCCGCCACGGCCCCCCATGCCGTCACAAGGAACGCCGTGGACCGGTACCAGGGCTGGTTGATCAGTTCCGCTCCGCGCCTGATGCCGGCGATGGTTCCGTCGGTCCACTGGGCATCGCGGAGGAAATCCTTGGAAGCATTCTGGATGTCCTCCCGTTGTTCCAGGGAAACCTTGCGGTCCTCGCCCATGTAGGTACCCACATGCCGGCCTACAGGGTCCAAAGCGAAGATGAAGAGGCCGTCCGCCCATTTCTGGCCGTCCGGGCTGATCCATTCCGGATGTTCGGCGCGGGCGAAGCGAAGGACTTCCTCGTTGAGGTTGTCCGACGCCGCACCGCGGTAGGTGAAGACGGCAACCCGGGTAGGTTCGTAGAAATCGATGGCTTCCACCGCCGGGAGCAGCCGGCCGCGGTCCAGCACGCCGGCGCGGTCCTCCACCAGAACCTCCACCGGCGGCTCCGCCAGGGCGGCGCCTGAACCGCAGAGCAGGCCGAGCAGGACAAGCAGTACGGCAGCCAGGACCCTGCGCATGATTCCCTTTTCCCGTGGAGAAACATTTGTCTCCAGCCTTGTTGATGCCCATCACCGGTGATAGGGCCGAAAGTACCGTAGCTAGGGGATGGGCAGTGCGCCATACTGACCACATGAACGCGGCGGCGGGAAGACCTCACAGGATCCTCGTGGTGATCCTGGCAATAATTGGTGTCCTGGCCGTGGCTGCGCTCGCCGTGGTCTTCTCGCGGGGTGAACCGGCCCTGCTGGACGAGTCCACGCCGCAGGGCGTGGTGCAGCGCTACTCGGCGGCTGTCATCGACGGCGATGAGGCGGCGGCCAGAGCCTACCTTACGGAAACTGCCCGGACCCAGTGCGTCGACTTTGAGCGGTCGTCCACGGAAAACCTGCGCGTCACACTGGTGTCCACCACGGAACGGGCGACGTCCGCGGACGTGAGGGTACTGATGGTGGTGTCCAACGGAAGCGGACCCTTCGGGAACTCCGAATACGAAACCGAGGACGTGTTCGATCTCGTCAAAACGGACGGCAAGTGGCTGATCGACTCCGCTCCCTGGCAGCTGCGGGTCTGCACGAACCGTGGAGTGAAGCCGTGACCGCTGCCCAGACGGTGCCTGCGCCCGCAGCCGGATCCGCCCAGCCGACGGTCCGGCGCCTCATCGTTTACACGCTTCTTTTCGCCCTGGTTGTGGTGACCGCCGTCGGCCTGAGCGGCCTCTTGGGCAGGCTGCTGGGCGCAGGCACGGTGCTCGTCGCAGGTGACGTGGCAGGCCTGGCACGTTCGCTCGCGTTCACCCTGATCGGCGGCCCCATGGCGGCCGCGCTCTGGTGGTTCGTGTGGCGGCGGCTCGACGACGCCGTTGAGCGCTCGTCCGCAGGCTGGGGGCTGTACCTGACCGGCATGTACGCGGTCTCGCTCATCACGGCGGCCACGGGGGTACTCAGCGCCCTTGCAGCAGTTATCGGAGGGGAACGGCTGGGCTGGCAGCTGTCGCTGTCCAACGGACTGGTCTGGGCCGGAGTCCTGGCATGGCACCGCTGGATGTGGCGCCACCCGCGGAAGAGTCCCTCGCTGATTCCGGACGTTCCCACGGTTGTGGGGGCGGCTTTCGGGCTCATCATCGGTGTGGGCGGATCGGTCACGGCGCTCGCGAATCTCCTGGACACCGCAATCCAGGGCTTGACCGCGTCCGCGTCCCTCGGGGATCCGTGGTGGAAGCTGGTGCTTCAGGCGCTCGCCTGGGGTGTCGGCGGCGTCGCCATCTGGTGGTGGCACTGGATCCACGACGGCGGACGCCGGCTGACGACGGATTTCGCCGACGTCGCCCTGGTGGTTATCGGAATCCTCGGTGCCGTCCTCCTGACGGTGGGCGGCGTCGGCACTGTCCTGTTTGTCCTGCTCCGGCTTGCCTTCGACCGCACAGACCCCGTAAGTGAAATCCTGGAACCGCTCGGCGCCGCAATTGCTGCAGGCGCTGTGGGTTCCCTCGTCTGGGCGTACCACCGGACCGTCTCCGCCGGGCGGTCCGGCACCACGCTGCAGGCGGCCAAGCTTGTGACGTCGGGGGTGGGACTGGCGGCGGCCGCCACCGGAATCGGGATTGTGGTCAACTCCGCCCTCAGCATCGCGGCAACACCCTTGGCCGGCGACGGCATTCGTACCCTGCTGCTGGGCGGAATCAGCGCGCTGGCGGTTGGCGGGCCACTGTGGTGGCTCACCTGGAAACCCGGGGTTGCACCCGAGCCGACCGAACTTGGACGCCGCGGCCGGCGGGTGTACCTCATCGCCGTGTTCGGCCTGAGCGCGATCGTCGCCGTTATCACCCTCCTGGTGATCGGGTACCGGGTCTTCGAATTCCTGCTCGACGACGTCAGCGGCGGCAGCCTGGTGGACCGCACCCGTGCACCGCTCGGCCTGCTGGTGGCGACGGGACTCGCTGCCGGATACCACTTCGCGGTCTGGCGTCACGACCGTTCCCTCACTGCGGCTGCCACGCCCCGGAAGCGTACGGTCCGGAAACTGATCCTGGTGGCCGCGGGTGATCCGGAGCCATTGGCAAAGGTGGCAGCGGAGGTCACCGGTGCGAGCGTCACTGTCTGGAAAAGGGCCGACGCCGGATCCTCCGATGCGGTGGCGTCCGGTACTGCGCCTTCCGGCGCTGCGTCCTCCGACACAGCTGAGGAGGCTGCGGGCGGGTTGTCCGGGCAGCTCGCCCGGGCCTTGGAAGGTGTCGCGGCGGACCGTGTCCTGGTGATCACGGGCCCGGGGTCCCGGATCGAAGTGATCCCGCTGGGCTCGGACTGAGCCGGGCCTGAACGGGCCTGCGGGCTTGGATTGAGCCGGGCCTAGATTCCGAACGTCCGCTTGTAGGTCCGCACCGCGTTGTTGACCGTGGGGAAGAAGTGGTCCGGGCCGAACCTGCTGCTGACCCCGAACTTGAGCAGCCGGTCCTTGACGGGCCCCTTCAGCTCGGCGAAGACCAGGCTGATGCCCTGGCCCGCCAGTTCGTCGTCGAGTTCCACGAGGTCGTCCAAGGCGGTGGTGTCCAGGTCCGTGATGGCCTCCGACGCCACGATGACCCATTTGACCGGTCCAGGGGCGTTCGCCACAAGGTTGCGGATGTGCTCCGCAAATACTGCTCCGTTGGCGAAGAAGAGCGGGGCGTCAAAGCGGGCGATGACCAGGCCCGGAACGCGCTGGCCCTCCGGGTGCCGGCTGAGGTCGTGGTAGCCCGGGACGTCCTCCAGGCTGGCCAGTTCGGTGCGGTACGGATCCCACGCCCGCCTAACGAACGCGATGAGTGACAGCGCAATTGCGATAACGATGCCCTGCAGTACGCCGACGAACGCGACCCCGAGGAACGTGGCGATAAGGAGGGCCGTTTCCATCCGGCTCATGCGGACCAGCCGGAGCATGGTCTTGACATCCACCAGCGAGGCCGCTGCAACGATGACGACGGCGGCCAGCGTGGTGGTGGGGAGGAATGCTGTGATCCCGGGCGCCGCCACCATAAAGATGACGACAATAACCGCGGCCACGATGCCGCTGAAAGGCGTGCGGGCGCCGGCGTCGAGCGCGATCGGCGTCCGGGAAGAGCTGCCGCAGACCGGAAAGCCGCCAAGCATTCCGCTGGCCACGTTGGCGATTCCCAGCGCCCCCATTTCCTGGTTGCCGCTCGTGTGGATGCCGCGTCGGCCCGCGAGGCTTTTGGACAAGGTGGATGTATCGGCAAAGGCGATCAGGGCGATGCCGGCTGCCGGTCCGATTAGCCCGACAACATCGTTCATGGTGATGCCGGATAGCGCCGGTGCCGGCAGCCCGGGCGGAAGGGCTCCGACCATGGGCATGGCGTCCTTGAGGTCCAGGGCGGCGGCCGTTCCAATGGAGGCTGCCACAGCCAGTAGTACGCCGGGAATCTTCCCGGGAAGGAAGCGGCCGGCGACGATGATGGCCACAGTGGCAACCCCGAACAGCAGGGCCACGGGATTGGCGGCTCCTTGCAGGACGGCTTCGACGGTCTCAGTTGCCTTCGCGGGCAGGGAGTCTCCGGAGACCGTGATCCCGAGCAGCCTGGGCAGTTGGCTGACCATAATGGCGAGGGCTATGCCGTTGAGGTAGCCCACCCGGATCGGCTTGGACAGCAGCCCGGTGACGAAGCCCAGCCTGAAGATCCGGCCGGCGATCAGGAAGATTCCGATCAGGATGGCCAGGACACCTGCGAGCGCCACGGCATGGGCCGGATCCCTTCCGGCCAGCGGAAGCAGGGCGGCGGCGATCATGGGTGCCAGCGATGAATCAGGTCCCACGATGATCACCCGGGCCGGACCGAAAACCGCGTAAAACAGCATTGGCACCACCGACGCGTACAGTCCTGTGACCGCGGGCAGCCCGGCCGCTTCGGCATAGGCCATGCCGGCGGGTATCAGCGCGGCGCTAAGGGCTGCTCCCGCGGCAAGATCGGACCGAAGCCAGGACAGCTGGTACGTGCGGGCCAGCTGGATGCCCGGAACGGCTTTCAGGATCCAACCGCGCTGCATTGGGGCCTCCCGGGCTGGTGGTCGGCGTCAGGCTACGGAGTGCCCTGGATGGGGCCGTAGTCCTGGCCGTACTCGGCGGAGACCAGGATGGGCAGGTGGTCCGAGGCGCCGCGCGGCAGCGTTTCCACGCTGTCGATGTCCAGGCCGAGGGAGGTGGCAAAGTCGAAATGCCCCTTGAAGACCTTGTACCTCGTGTACGTCCGCCGGTCGCTGAGGGAAAGCTCGTACCCGGAGTTCTTCATGTGTTCGTTGAGGTTCTTGGTGAAGAACGGGTAGTTGAAGTCACCCACCATAAGCGTCATCAGCCCGCTGCCCATCCCGAGGAGTTCAGCGTGGGCCGCCTTGATCTGCTTGCGGCGCAGTGAATTGGAGGCCGTCAGGGGCGCCGCGTGGAAGGAAGCGATCACCAGCTCATGGTCTGTTTCGTTGTCCACCACGCGGGTGCCGATCAGGCGTTCATGGGCCGGGGCCAGAACACGGTCATGCAGTGATTTCTTCAACGCGAAAGTGTTGGTTTCAAAAGCTGTGAAGCGGTCCATCCGGTAGTAGATGGCGAGCCCCAGCCTGTTGCCCTTGGTTGAGTCGGCCAGGTGAAGCGGCCCCAGTGTGTCCGGTAAGTCCGTGGTGTCGCACTCCTGCAGGCACAAGGCATCTATCCCGAAGTCGCTGGCCAGATCCTGCAGTTCACCGACCGCCGCGTGCTTGCGTAGGTTGTAGCTGATGACTCGTATCAGGGGAATACCTCTTCCGAGCGTAGTAAGGAGAACCGACTCCTGAGTCTAGTCCGATACAGGGTACCCAGCACAGAAGGACGCCACGGAAGGGTCCCGCGAAAGCAGCCAGGCATCACGGCAGGGGACGCGGCCTCGCCGTCGTCCCCTGCTTGTGGGTCCCCTGCCTGGGTCCGCTGCCTGCGGCGTGTCTTAGCGGCCGCCGGGACCGCGTGCGGCGGTGTATTCGCCGGCGGTGACAGTGCCTTGCTCCTGGGCGCCGTCAAGCGTTCCTTCCCCGAGGCCGGCAGTGACCTTGGCGGTCCCGCCGGTGTACACGGTGTATTCCTCGCCGGCCTTGATGGCTGCGGAGGAGTAGACCAGCGAAGCCGCCTGCTTGGACGTTACGAAGGTCGCCACCACTGCGCCGCCGGAGTCTGCCAGCTGGATGGTGGTGCCGGCCGGGAGGGCTGAACCGAAGGTCAGCTGGACGCCGGACTGCGCTGAAGCCGTCCCCGGAGTAACAGCCATGCCGGAGCTTCCCGCGGCCGCCACCGTGCCGCCATTGACCACGAGTTCGCCGTTGACGTCCAGCGCGCCGTTGCCGTCGTTGGTGGGGCCGTTGACCACAACCGTGCCGCCGGTGATGGTGGCGCTGCCGTTGGAATCCAGGCCGTCACCCTGTGAATTGATTGTGAGCGATCCGCCGCTGATTTCCACTGTGTAGTCTCCTGCGGCCATCTCACCGCCGCCGCCCATGCCGCCGCCCATTCCGCCCTGCGAGGTGGTGCCCGTGCTGCCCCCGGAAGCGTTGACGCCGTCGTCGTTGGACGTGACGCTGGCGGTACCGCCGGAGATGACGATGTGCCTGGCTTCCAGGCCTTCTTCGGATTCTTTCACCGTGGCGGAGCCGGCTGCGACGGTAAGAGTGTTGAAGGCCTTGATGCCGTCGTCGCCGGCGCTGACGGTGAGGGTTCCGCCGTTGATGAGCACCCAGCCGCGGCCTTCGTCTTCCTGGTTGTCCGACTTGAAGCCGTCGTCGCCCGCCGTGACCTGGTAGGCGCCGTCGAGGAGGACTGCATAGTCCTTGCCCACGATCCCGTCGTCCTTGGCGTCCACGGTCACATTGCCGGCGGCCAGCACCAGGCCGTCCTTGGCCGAAATGCCGTCGTTGTAGTTGCCGTCCACGGTCAGCGATCCGGTGCCGGCGATGGTGAGGTCGGCCATGGAGTAGAGCGCGGCGTTGGGTGCGTCGTCGCCCTGGTCCGTGTAGCTGGCGGCGTCGGCCAGGGTATTGGAGGTTCCCTCTGCCAGGAAGACGATTGCTTCGTTGGCGCTCTGCACCACCAACGGGGATCCGGTGGAGCTGGTCACGTCCGCACCGTCCAGGATGATGCGCACTACGTCCTCTTCACCGGCGGCAACCACCACCTTGCCGTCCGTCAGGGAACCGCTCAGGCGGTAGGTCCCGGCAGCGCTGATGGTGACGGTATCGCCGTCGACCTTTACGGCGCCCGAGGAATCTGATGTAACAGTGCTGGCGCCGTCCGCCAGGGTCACGGCTACTTCGGACGCGGCGTCCCAGGTGAGGTCGTCGGCGTCGTAGTGGGTGTCCGCCGAGAGGGTGTCCAGGGAGACGGCCTCGGCCGTTCCGGACGACCCCGACGCTGCTGAGGTGGACGTGCCGCCGGTGATCGAGGTTCCGGTGGAGGCGGTGCCGGCCGCGGAGCAGCCGGCCAGGCCCACGGCAAGGGCCAGGGCAGTGACGGAGAGGTAGGTGCGGAGGCTTTTCATGGTGTGTGTTCCTTCGGTGAAGTATGTGGGTGAAGCGGAGGGAGATGGGTGGGGGAGCCTGCCAGGGAGAGGGTTCAGGCGGCGGGGCGGAGGGCCAGCGTCCGGCGGAGCGTGCGGTTCCAGCGGTTGGCCGGCAGCTCCGGGCAGAGGGCCGCCATTCCGGTGGCGAATTTGGAGATCCTTGAGGGCCGGACGCCCTGGGCCCAGAGGTGCCGGTCCAGCGGGCCGGCCGTCGATCCGGACTTGGTCTCCAGGATGACTGCGCCGTCCAGGACCCAGGCCTGCCCGCCGGGCCGCTGCCAGGTGACATCCGTGTCGATGGTTGCCCGGCTGCCGGATTCGGGCAGGTATAGGGTGATGCGGTGGTAGCGCGTTTCCAGCACCGGTCCCAGGGAACTGTCCGGAACGCAGCCCACTGCGGCGGCGAGGGTTTCCCGGACGTAGTCCAGGCCCTCCTCTGTCAGCCGGGCGCGGTCGGTGGGTTCGTAGGGGATGCGTTCCTTGACGGTGGCCTCGCGGGCGCCTTCGGTTTTGACTTCCAGGAAGCTGACGGCGCTGTCCACATAGGTCCTGGTGCGGACCTTGTACCGGCGTCGGCGGCCGTGGGCGGCCAGGAGATAGCTGTCCAGCCCGGCCGAGTCGAAATACACGGAGTCGTAGGCGAAGGAGCGGCAGCCGTCCATTTCCAGGACGCGGACATCGGCGTCGAACGTGGCCAGGAGTTCCTGAGCCTGTGACTCGGGGACCACGTACTTCCGGTCCATCCGTGTCTGCAGCGCGGCTTCCGCGTTCAGCTCGTCCAGCCCGACAGACGGCAGCAGGCGGAGGGAGTCCAGGACGCCGGCCTGCGCCGCGCCGCTCATGCCGCACCTGCCGACGCATGGACGGGAGCGGAAGCCGGAGCGGACGCGGGGTCCGACGGCGCGGGCTCCGACGGCGCGGGGTCCGCGGAGGGGTGCGCTGCCAGGTAGCCCGGCGCAACTTTCCCTGCAGGCGTGGCGGCGGGGAACGTTGCCGGGATGTAGGCGTAGCGCACGTCAACCACCGTCTTGTCGTTGACGAGGTCCAGTTCCTGCACGGTGGCTGAGTGGACTTTTCCGTGGACCACTTCTTCGAGCCGGGCGTAGAGGTCCTCGTCCACGGCGATGGCGCGGTCAAGGATCACTGTCTGGTGGCGGTACGCGGGCAGGACTCGGGAATGGTCTCCCACGAACATCACCAGCAGGATCATGGCCATCAGCGCCAGCGGCAGCCACACGGGGTCGATGCCGAGGCCGGCGATCAGGCCCAGGGCAAGGGCCGAGAAGTAGTAGGCCACCTCGTGCTGCGCCAGTTCGGTGGAGCGCAGCCGGATGATGGACAGGACTCCGAAGAGGCCGAGGCCCAGGCCCACGCCGGCGGCCGAGCCGGAGAGTGCGGCCGCCACGGCCATGACGCCGACATTCATGCCGAGGTAGGACACCACCAGGTCGCGGCGCCGGTGCCGGCGGAGGTACAGGGCGAAGGTCAGGATGCTGATGGCGGCCAGGTCGGCGGCGATGAGGATGAGGGGTGTCATGGGATTCTCCGGAATCTGATGGGTGGACTGGTTTTCACGATCCACGGCCAAACTGTGCGGGTGCTGTGATGGAACCTAGGCCGGAATATGAGTGTTTGCCGGGAGTTCACCTGCTGTTTCCGCCGAGCCTTTGCCTTTGGCCTTCCCTGCTTTCCTCCCGGAAAAGAGGTACCGCTGCTGCACCGCGTAGCTGGTGGCCAGCAAGGCGATTTCGGCAAGGATCTTGGCGGCGGGCATGGGCAGGTACAGCGCTTCCAGGGCGGCGATCAAGCCGTAATTGGCGGCCAGCAGCACTGCCACCAGGGTGAAGTAGCGGACGCCGGTCCGGGCGGCGGGCTTCTCGCGCCCGCGCCGGAATACCAGCTGCCGGTTGACGGCGAAGTTGACGGCCGAACTTACGGCCCGGGCGCCCACCACTGCCAGCAGCAGGGAGTCGGTGGCGGCCGTGAGGACCAGGAACATCAGGGTGTCCACCAGGAACGCCGTGAAGGATGACGCCAGGAACTTCAGCAGCGGGGCATAGATCCGGGCGGAGTCCGCCAGCGGCCTGAAGTGCGAACCCGAGTTGTGGTCAAGGTACACGGTCGCGATGTCCACGGTGCTGATGGCGTACCCCGCCTGTTTGGCTTCCAGCAGCAGGTTCAGCTCGTACTCGTAGCGCTCGCCGTGGACGGACCGGAGCCAGGCCAGCATGGAGGCGGGATAGCCACGGAGGCCCGTCTGGGTGTCGGAAATCCGCTGGCCGGTCGCGAGCGTGAACAGCAGCCGGGTGGCGTTGTTGCCGAACCTGCTGCGGGCCGGGACGTTGCCGGTGAAGCTTCGGGTGCCCAGGACCATGGCAGGTGAGCCGGGTTTCACAGCTGCCGCCACCCTGAGGATGTCCACGATGGTGTGCTGTCCGTCGCTGTCGGCGCAGACCACGTTGCGGCCCGGGAGGTGGTCGGCGATGAAACCGAAGCCGGTCTTGAGGGCGAAGCCCTTGCCGCGGTTGGTGGCGTAGCCGACGACGTGGCACCCGAGTGCCTTGACGCCGTCGAACACGTCCCGGTAGGCGGGGCCGCTGCCGTCATCAACCACCACCACCGTTGCCCATGGTTCCGCGTCGCGGATGGAGCGGATGAGGTCGGGCAGCTGGCGGTCCGGCTCGTAGGCCGGGATCAGGATGATCATGTCTGCCGCCTACTGCGCGATGTACAGGATGTCGGAGGTGCCGCGTTCCTTGTTCTCGCCCAGGGGGTTGTTGACCAGCTCCCCGTTGAAGTACATCGTGGAGGACCCGCCGCCGTCGATGTTGTACGCGGTAGTGGCGCCGAGGCCCTGCATGATTTCAGCCAGCCCGGTCATCGTCACGCCGGCGCTGTAGCCGGGGCTCCGGCCGTCCACCACCACGAAGACGAGATGGTTTTCGTTGATGATGCCGACGGCGGTGCGCGGCTGTTCGCCCTGGATGGAGTGGTTGCCGAAGTTGGTGTCCACCTCCACGTCCTCGATTCCTTCGGCGACTTCGCCGTCGTTCAACAGGGACGGACCGAAGGAGAGGGTGTTCCAGACCCCGTCGGCCAGCAGTTGCTCGGCGGTGGTGGCGGTTTCGTCGTACACCTTGACGGTGCCGTCGCGGTAGAAGGCCAGTCCTTGCCGGGCGCCCTCGTCGCGGAACACCACGCCGTTGCGAATCACGATGCCGGTGTCGCGGAAGCCGTAGTAGTCGCCGTTGATGGCGAACACCGCGTTGTTGGCATCGGCGATCTGGGACGTGGTCTCGGTGATGTTTTCGCCGAAGCTGTCGTTGGCGAACGCCGACCGGAGCGTGGTGGCGTCATCGAGTACGACGTCGGCAACGTAGTAGGTGACGGTGCTGTCGCCGCTGCCGGTGGTCACCGTGGAGATGTTGATGTTGGAACTGTCGGAAACATAGGAGGTGTCGGTGGCGACCGCGGCAGTGGCGCCGCCCGGTTCGGCGGTGGACCCGGTGGTGCTGCCGGCCGCGGTACTGCTTTGGCTGGCCTGGTAGGCGGAGACGTCCGAGATCTCCACATGCTGGACCACAAAGCGGTCCAGCGCCCAGACGGTGGCTCCGCCGGCGGACAGGGTGAGGGCGACGGCCCCGGCGACGACGGCGCGCCGGACGCGGCCGCCTTTGCGTTTTTCGTTCGTGAGAGGAGTCATGCCATTATTTCTAGGCTTCGGACTTATGCCGGCCATGAGGCCTGGTTATGAGCAAGCTGTGAGGATGAGGGCAAGCTGTGAGCCGTCTAGCGATAGTGTGTTCTGGGATCATCACCAGCCATGCGAAAGGGTCGACGTTGACTGCTGCACTTCCGGAACTCACCGAAGGGGAGTTCTACTACGAGTCATTGGGCGGCGGACGGTTCCGTTCCACGATCCACGCCCAGGGTGCCTGGAACGAGCATGAGCAGCACATGGCGCCCGCATCCGGGATCATGGCGGACTGCCTGGAGCGGCATGCGCCGCGGGACGACGTCAGGATGGCGCGGCTGAGCTACGAGATCCTGGGGCTGATCCCTGGCGGCGAATTTGAAGTCGTCACCACCACCCTCCGCCCGGGCCGCACCATCGAACTGCTGCAGGCCGAACTTGTGGCCGAGGGGCGAGTGGCCATCCGCCTCACCGCGTGGCGGATGATCACGTCCGATACTTCGGCAGTCGCCGCCGTCGAAGATCCCTGCATTCCCGGACCGGAAAAGTGCTCGCCGTATGATGCCGCGACCGTCTGGCCGGGGGGCTACATCCGGTCCCTGGAAATGCGCGTTGCCGACGGACACCGCCCTGGCTCCGGGACAGTCTGGATACGCACCGCGCACCCGCTGACGGACAAGGCCGACAGCGGCGACCTGGCGCGGCTCATGGGCCTGGTGGACACCGCCAACGGAATAGCGGCGCGGGTACCGCCGGGGAAGGACAGCTACGCGTTCCCCAACCTGGACCTGCAGATCCACATGTACCGGAAACCCGCCGGCGACTGGCTGGGCCTGGACAACGCTGTTTCCTTCGGAGCTGACGGCATCGGGCTGACGTCCACGGTGCTCCACGACCTGGCCGGGCCCTTCGGACGGGCAGAGCAGATCCTGACGCTCCGCAAGACGTAGTTCGCCGCGGATCCCGGCTGGTGCGGCCGCTAGTTCTTGTGGAACACCAGCCAGCCGGCCAGGGTGGCCAGGGCGGTCAGGGCTGCGCCCCAGAGGATATCCACGATGATCAGCTGCAGCGGCCAGGTCTTCAGGGTCGCGGCGTTGGTGAGGTCGTACGTGGCATAGGCGAAGGCGCCCAGGGCGGCGCCGTAGCCCACCGCACTGAGCCAGCTGCCGCCGTCGAGCGCGGGGCGTAGGGCGAAGAACACAATGCCGGCAATGTAGATCACGTAGAAGACCACCGCGTACCCTAGATTGGGCCGGTCGGCCAGCAGTTCACCAATCTGTCCGCGGTAAAAGGGGTTCATCGTCTTGAGCCAGATGGCGTCAATGACGGCGAAGGCGGCGGCTACGACCAGGAATTGCAGAATGACCATAAGGGAGCTTAGCAAGATGCAGCATACGGCCGGCGCACCCGCCACGCTGACCATTGTCCGGCAGGAGCAGTCGCTGGGCGCGGCGCGTGACCTGGAGTTCGGTATTGAGTTGCTGGGCATGGCGAAGACGGGGCGGATCGGCCCGACGCTCAGGCTGTACCGCCCGGCTCCGACAGTCGCCTTTGGCCAGCGCGATGCCCACCTGCCCGGCTTTGAGGCGGCAGCGCAGGCGTGCCGTGAGCTCGGATTTGAGCCGCTGGTCCGCAAGGCTGGCGGCCGGGCTGCTGCGTATCACGAGGGAACGCTGATCGTGGACCACGTGGAGCCCCATGCCGATGCCATCGCCGGCGCCAAAGGGCGTTTCGCCTTCTTCGGCGGGATGCTGGCGGATGCGCTCCGGAGCGCCGGAGTCCAGGCCGCCGTCGGCGAAATCCCGGGGGAGTACTGCCCCGGGGAGTTCAGCGTCCATGGCCTGGACCCGGCGGATCCGCTGCACCGGGTAAAACTGATCGGCACCGCCCAACGGGTGGTGTCGGGCGGATGGCTGTTCAGCTCGGTGATCGTGGTGGAGAATTCCGCGCCGATCCGCAAGGTCCTCGAAGCCAGCTACGCAGCCCTTGGGCTTGACTGGGACCCGGCCACTGCCGGTGCCGTTGACGACCTCGTCCCCGGGCTGGACGTGGCCGCCATCGAAACTGCGGTCATCAACACCTATGCCGGGTATGCGCAGCTGGACTACGCGGATTTCGCCAGCCTGCGAGCGGGCTAGGCGGCGAGCCGGCTCTTGACTTCTGCTGCCGACGGGTTGGTGGCAGCGGTACCGTCCGGGAAGAGGACGGTGGGTACCGTGCGGTTGCCTCCGTTGAGCTGCTCCACCAGGTCGGCGGTGCCTTCGACTTCTTCGATGTTGATTTCGGTGTAGCCGATGCCCTGGGCGTCCAGCTGCTTCTTCAGACGGTTGCAGTAACCGCACCAGGTGGTCGAAAACATGGTGATGGTGCCGGATTCGGGAGTGAAATCCACGGAGTTCTCCTCAGTATCGTTAGTGCTCGTCGTTATCAAAGCAGATGTCTTTTCACTCAACGGTAACCCGGCGGCCGGTATTCCCCGGGCGCCGGGGCACCGCACCCCTGTTCCGGCGCCGTCCCCGCGGGCTCCCGCCCCGCCGGGTTACGCCGGGTGACACCGCTCCGGGGCGGGTGGCATGCTGGTGCCATGTGTGGACGCTACGTGATGGCCCGGGCCGTCGGGGACCTGCTGGCAGAATTTGACGCCGAACTGGACGAGGAGCTGGTGGTTCCGCCGTCGTGGAATGTTGCTCCGACCGCCGATGTGCCCATCGTGCTGGAGCGGCTGGTGGACGGCAGTCCGGTCCGGCAGCTGCATGTGGCCCGCTGGGGCCTCGTTCCGTCCTGGGCCAAGGACCCTTCCATCGGCTCGAAGATGATCAATGCGCGAAGCGAAAGCGTCCTGGAGAAGCCAGCCTTCCGCAAGGCGACCCGGTCCCGGCGCTGCGCGGTCCCGGCGGACGGCTATTACGAATGGAAGGGTGAAGGGCGCGGCAAGCAGCCCTACTATGTGCATCCGACGGACGGCCGGCCCCTGGTGTTCGCAGGACTCTACGAATGGTGGAAGGACCCGTCCAAGCCCGAGGGTGATCCGCAGCGGTGGATGTTGTCCACCTCCATCATGACGACGGACTCGCCGCCCGAAGGCTATGCCGGGGGAATGCTCGCCGAACTCACCGCCCTGCATGACAGGGTGCCGCTGCCCATGAACCGCGGGACGATGCAGGCATGGCTGGATCCGCAGGCGGATGACGCCGCCGGCCTGGTGGACCTGGTTCGTGCGGGTGCGCACGACGTCGCCGAAGGCTGGACCATCGATGCCGTGGGCACCGCCGTCGGGAATGTCAGAAATGACTCGCCCGAACTTATCCAGCCGGTGGGCAGCCTGTTCTAGCCGGTGACTCTAGACCGTGACGTTGCCGCCGGCGTCGACGGTCCACGTGGGATTGAAGGCGATTTCCCAGCGGAAACCGTCGGGATCGGCGAAGTACCCTGTATAGCCGCCCCACGGCTGGGTCTTCGGGGAGCCAACTACCGTTGCCCCGGCCGATTCCGCTTCCGCCATCACCCGGTCGACGTCCGCCGCGCTCCCCACGTTGTGGCTCAGCGTGATGCACGGGACGCCGGCGGGGCTGCCCACTGACGCCTCCGCCTGCATCTGGCCTGCGTCCCACAGCGAAAGAATCAGGCCGTGGTTGGCCTGGATAAAGACCACCTCGCCTGGGACTTCCCGGTGGACCGGCCAGCCCAGGCCGTCCACGTAGAAGGCTCGGGAGGCCTCGACACTGCGGACGCCCAATGAAATGAAGTCGACTCGAGGCTGCATTCTTAGATACTGTCATGCACATGCCCACAAATCACGGACACGACAAAGACGCCCAGGCCGACAGGGAACAGCTCGCGGCTGTCCGCGTGGCCGTCGATGAAGTTGACGAGCAGATTGTCACCCTGATTGCCCGCCGCGAACGTCTGATCCGGATTTCCGGGACGTTGAAGGGTGACGACGCGGAGGTCAGGGCTCCGGGCCGGGTGGAAAAGGTCATCCAACATGTCCGTGCCGCCGCCGAGAAAAAAGACATCGACCCGGACATTGTGGAGAAGACTTACCGCGCGATGATCACGGCTTTCACCGAGCTTGAGATGAAAGTGCACAACGCCAGCAGCTAGCGGCTCAAAGCGCAGCTAGCGCCTCAGGCGGATCCCACCCTCAGAGCGCTTCCTCCACGGGAACGTTCGCCTGGTATTCCCTGCCGTCGGCGTCGCTGAAGGCTGTCATCAGGTGGCCCTTTTCCAGCCCCAGGACCGTGGTCATGGGAAAGTTGCCGGTAATGGTGTTGCCGGAATGCGAAACGCCGCTGAGATCGAAATTCTCCTCAGTGCCGTCGTGGCTGAAGCAGTAGAAGGACACAGCTTCGCCGTTCATGAACTCGATTCCCATTCTTCGTTGATGGGAATGATCCGGTGTGGACGCGACGAGGCCAACGACATAGGCGCCCGCCCCGGGGATATTGCCGTCTATATCAAAAGTCGCCACCAAGGTGGAATCCTTGGCGGCGATGGCTACGTGCTTCAGGAGTGCGTCATGGGAGCTCATGGCTCAATCCTGCCCCCCTCGCCCGCGTCCGTCCACCCCTGATTCAGGTTTTGTCAGGGCTCCGGCGCAGTCGCGATTCATTAGAAGATATATTCGATTGTTTGCAGCATCGGGGTGCCCCGACCGGCCGGCGGCCTTCACGTCCAGGCCCGGCAACGGTACCGTGGGGGCCCATGACTTCTGCAGACCAATTTCTAGCGGCATACGATCGGCAACTCCGGACGGACGCGGAGACCCAGGGGGCGCTCGCCGTCGAGCGGCTGGGGCCCTTGCTGATGTGCACCTTCGCGGGCGGCCGGGGTTTCGTGACGTACCGAAATCTCGATGGAGCCGGTTCCCGGGCGATTGCCCGGTGGGTATTGGAAGCGCTCGCGCACTTCCGCAGGGATCCCTCCGTGGTGCGGGTGGAGTGGAAAACCCGCGGCCATGATCATGCGCCCGGACTCCATGACGCGCTGTTGCGAAGCGGATTTGAACCCGAAGAGGAGGAGTCGATCATGATCGGCCGGGTGGCCTCCTTGATCTCAGCGGTACCACTCCCGCCCGGAGTGACCCTGCGCAAGGTGGCCGCGGAAGCGGATGTCCGCGCCATGAGCGCCATGCAGGACGAAGTTTTCGGCGGTCAGGTGTCGGACGAAAACGCCGAAGCGCTCCTGCGCCGCGTGGCGTGCGGCGACGGGATGGAGCTCTGGGTTGCCGAACATCAGGGATTGATCGTGAGTGCGGGCCGCCTGGAGCCCGTGCCTGGTACCGACTTCGCAGGAATCTGGGGCGGTGCAACGCGCGAAGAGTGGCGCAGCCAGGGGATTTACCGGGCCGTCACCGCGGCCCGGGCCCAGTCCGCTGTGAAGCTGGGAAAGAAGTTCATCCACAGCGACTCGACCAGCTACTCGCGGCCGATCCTGGAGCGCTACGGGTTTCTCCGGGTATCAACAACCACGCCGTACTGTTGGCGGCGCTGACGCCAAAACGTCCCGTAAAGCTCCTGGTTCCGGCCCCGGGAAGGCTTGTGTAGGTTTTGTCCCGGCTCCGGCGTAGAATTGATTATTCGAAGATATATTCGAAAGAATTGTTTCGAACGAATCATTTCAGAACTTCCCTGCACCGGTCCGCTCCTGCGTGGCGGCCGGGGGGAGTGCACTTCCGGGAGGCGCCGATGGGCTTGTTCAGCGAGGGTGTCGACGTCGTCTGCACGCCCGCCGGCCAGCCTTCGGCGCTCACCTGGGCCGGCCGTCATTACACTGTCTGCGCAGAGCCCGTGCGCTGGTTTGAACGCAGGCGGTGGTGGGCCGAAGAAACCCGCGCACCGCTGGGTACCGGACCGGGACTTGTGGATCACGAGATCTGGCGCGTCCAGGTCCGGCCTTCTGCTGCGAACGCGGAGCCGGAAGAAGCCCTCACCCTCGACCTGACCAGGGACATCGGCAGCGGCCGGTGGCGGTTGCTGAAAATCCACGATGCCCTGAGGCCTCGATCAGCATGAGCTTCACCCATCTTCATGTTTCCACCGCCTTCAGCGCACATTACGGGGTCTCCTGGCCGGATGAGCTTGCCCAGGCTGCCGCCGCCGACGGCGCCACCGCGCTTGCCTGCACCGACAGGAACGGCCTGTACGGCACCGTCAAACACCTCAAGGCCTGCATGGCGGCGGGACTGGATCCCGTCGTCGGGGTTGACCTTGCGGTCTATGACGACGACGGCGACCTCCGGACCCAGCTCGCGGGCCGCGTCGTCGTGCTTGCCCACGGACACAACAAGGGTGCCGGCTACCGGGCCCTCTGCCGCCTGATTTCAGACGCCCATGCCCGTACCTCCGGCAAAGCCGGGGGAGTGGTGCCCGTCGCGGTCACCCGCGCCGAAATCGCTTCCAGGGCTCTGCATCCGGAAACGCTGGAACCGGTGCTGACTGTGCTGGTGGGCCCGGACTCGGACGTTGGCAGGGCGATGAGCGGCCGCCGGTACCTTCGGCCCCGCACGTTGTTCAAGCAGTGGCTGGAGAGCATGCCCAAGGGAACCGTGGCAGCCGAAGTCGTGTCCCACCTCAGCGCTCCCGGGGAGCCCCTGAGCACCGCCCACGCCGTGCGCATGCTCAAACTCGCTGCCGAGCACGGAATTCCTGCCGTCCTGACCAACGCCGTGCGGTACTGCGCGGAGGACGGGGCCGCCACAGCGGATGTGCTGGACTCTGCCCGAACCCTGAAATCCCTGACCGAACTGACCGAGGAGCCGTTGCTTCAGCCCAACGGCCGCGGGTGGCTGAAGACATCAGCCCAAATGCTCGAGCTCGGCAAGGAAATCATCCATGCCGCCGGCTACGGCGCCACCGACCTCACCAGGCTGCTCGGCCAAACCGAGGCGCTCGCGGACCGCTGCCGGATGGACCCGGTCACGGACATGGGATGGAAACAGCCGGTGGTTCCCGAAGCTTCGGTCATCGGCATTGCCGGCGATCCGCTGGCCGAACTGACCCTGCGCTGCGAGGCCGGCATCAGCCGTCGGTTCCCGGGGATCTCAGGGCGGCCCGAGGCGGAAATGCGGGCGAGGCTGGAGCATGAACTGAGGATCATCGCCAACCTTGGCTTCGCCTCCTACTTCCTCACGGTGGCCGAGGTTTCCCGAATGATCCTGGACATGGGAGTCAGGGCGGCCGCCCGGGGTTCCGGCGCCTCCAGCCTGGTGAACTACCTGATCGACGTCAGCCAGGTGAACCCCCTGCAGCACGACCTCATTTTCGAACGGTTCCTCTCCAATGACCGGGCAACTCTTCCGGACATCGACATTGATGTGGAAAGCGCCGAGCGGCACAACGTCTACCGAAGGATCTTCGACCGCTTCGGGGCCGAGCGTGTCACCCTCATGAGCATGCAGAACGGCTACCGCGCTCGCGGTGCAGTCCGGGACGCCGGCCACGCACTGGGCATGGACGACGGCGACATCGGCGAGATCGCCAAGCAGCTGTGGCGGTTCTCGGCAAGGAACTTCCGTGAAGCCCTGGTGGAAAAACCCGAACTGAAGGAATTCGCAGGAAGGGTGGAGCAGCGCGAGTTCGCGGAAAACCAGCAACTGGACCTGCTCGTAGACCTGACCGAGAGGCTGGACCGCCTGCCACGGCACATTTCCATGCATCCCTGCGGCGTAATCCTTGGCGACGCCATGCTGCTGGACCGGACCCCCGTTCAGCCCAGCGGTCTCGGCCTGCCCATGAGCCAGTTCGATAAACACGACATGGATCCGATGGGGATGCTCAAGCTGGATGTCCTCGGCGTCCGAATGCAGAGCGCCATGGCTTTTGCCGTCCGTGAGGTGGTCCGGCTGCACCCTTCGAAGGCTGAGGTGGTGGCTGCAGGTGCCCATCCTCCCGGAGCGGACGGCACGGGACCGGACTTCATCTCAGCCGACGGGCACATTGACCTCAATGCCGTACCGCTCGATGACGAACCAACCTACGAGCTGATCCGAAGTACGCATACCCTGGGCTGTTTCCAGATCGAATCTCCCGGTCAGCGGGAACTGATCGGCAAAATGGCGCCGCGTGAATTCAACGACCTCATCATCGACATATCGCTGTTCCGCCCCGGGCCCATGAAATCGGACATGGTCCGTCCCTTCCTTGAACACCGCCACGGATTCGCGCCGGAGGTCTATCCGCACCCGGACCTCAAACCGGTGCTCCAGGAAACCCACGGCGTGACGGTCTTCCATGAGCAGATCCTGAAGACATTCGACGTCATGACCAAATGCGGGCTTGCCCGGGCTGATGAATTCCGCCGGGCCCTGGGGAACGAACTCCTGGAACCCAAAGTCGAGGAATTCTTCCGCAGGGAAGCCCGGGCGCGGGGTTACACCCCCGAGGTCGTGGACAAAGTCTGGGGAACCCTCAAGGCCTTTGGCAGCTTTGGCTTCTGCAAGGCACACGGGGCAGCCTTCGCCGTGCCCACCTATCAGTCGGCCTGGCTGAAGGCCCACCACCCCGAAGCTTTCCTCGCCGGGCTGTGGGAACACGATCCCGGCATGTATCCCAAGCGGCTCCTGGTGGCTGAAGCCCGGCGGCTGGGGATCCCCATCCTGCCCCTGGACATCAACAGGAGCCAGGCCGAGTACCGGGTGGAGCGGGTCGGATCAGGGCCTGACCGCGGGAGGCTTGGCATCCGGCTCAGCCTGAACGGCATCTACGGGCTCTCCGGGGCTGAACTGAAAAGGATCGTTGCCGGCCAGCCCTACGACTCACTGGCAGACCTGAGGGCTCGCTCCAGGCTGAGCAAGCCCAGCATCAAGCGGCTTGCCCAGCTGGGGGCTTTCGATGCGCTGCACCGGGAATCCGGCGGAGCCGCCAACCGGGCGGACCTCGTCCAGCACCTCCAGACCCTCCAGAACCGCCCGGGCAAGAAGGGCATTGAGGTCATCGAGGGCCAGCTGTCCCTGCCTCTTGGCGACGTTGAACTCAAGAACCTGAAGGCCGAACTTCCTGCTCCAAGCATGATCGAAAACGTGCGGGCCGAACTTGACCTGATGGCGGTGGATGTCAGCGAACACCTGATGGCCAGCCACCGGCCCCTGCTCGACCGGCTGGGCGTGACCACCGCGGATAAGCTCCTGGGACTCCGGAACGGCACCGAAGTGTTGGTGGCCGGGGTCCGGATTGCCACACAGACACCGCCGATGCGCGGCGGGCGCCGGGTGGTGTTCATCAGCATCGACGACGGAACAGGCTGCGTGGACTCCGTGTTCTTCCATGAGGCACAGGAACTGGCAGGACCGTTGCTGTTCGGCACCCGCCTGCTCCTGATCCGTGGCAACACCCGCAGGACCGGCCCCCGCGGGATCAGCATCAGCGCCACCATGGCCTGGGACCTCAGCCGCACCGAGACCCTCCCGTACCCGGAGCAGCAATCCACCGGCACCTGGGAACCTGCCCTCCAAGTACGGGGGCCGCTGGACGGAATCAGCCGCAACCTGGCCATCACGGGGCTTGGCAGCTGAACCCCAACTCCGGAAGGGCGGGGGACGCGCGTCCCGGCCGCCGCTTTGGTCGGCCTCTCTCCCAACCGATAGCATGGACGAGGCTGGCTGTGGTCCCCGTACGCCACAAGCTACGAAGCCTTAACTTTGAATAGGAGACACCCGTGTCAGATGCCCAGCAGATCACCCTCATCGTCGACGGCGAAGAGACCAAGGTGACTACCGGGACCACCGGCGCGGAACTCTTTTTTGAGCGCCGCGACGTCGTTGTCGCCCGAGTAAACGGCGAACTGAAAGACCTCGACCAGCCGCTCCCCGAGGGCGCGGACATCGAAGGGGTCACCATCGATTCCCCGGACGGCCTCAACGTCCTCCGGCACTCGACCGCCCACGTCATGGCCCAGGCCGTGCAGCAGCTGCGTCCCGACGCCAAGCTCGGCATCGGTCCCTACATCACCGACGGCTTCTACTTCGACTTCGACGTCGCCGAGCCGTTCACCCCGGAAGACCTGAAGACCCTGGAAAAGATGATGCTCAAAATCATCAACCAGAACCAGAAGTTCGTCCGCCGCGTGGTGTCCGAGGACGAAGCCCGCGAAGCCATGAAGGACGAGCCCTACAAGCTGGAACTGCTGGGCAAGAAGAACGACGCCGCAGACGCCGGCGAAGGCGTCAACGTCGAGGTGGGCGCCGGCGACATCACCATCTACGACAACGTGGACCGCAAGAGCGGGGACAGCGTCTGGTGCGACCTGTGCCGCGGCCCCCACCTGCCCAACACCAAGCTCATCTCCAACGCCTTCGCCCTGACCCGGTCCTCCGCCGCCTACTGGCTGGGCAACCAGAACAACCAGCAGCTGCAGCGCATCTACGGCACCGCCTGGCCCACCAAGGACGCACTCAAGGCCTACCAGGAGCGCATCGCCGAGGCCGAGCGCCGCGACCACCGCAAGCTCGGTGCCGAGCTGGACCTCTTCTCCTTCCCGGACGAGCTGGGATCCGGCCTGCCGGTGTTCCACCCCAAGGGCGGCATCATCCGCAAGGCCATGGAGGATTACTCCCGCCAGCGGCACGTCGATGCAGGGTACGAGTTCGTCTACACCCCGCACATCACCAAGGGGCACCTGTACGAGGTCTCGGGCCACCTGGACTGGTACAAGGAGGGCATGTTCCCGGCGATGCACATCGACGCGGAACTCAATGAGGACGGCACCGTGCGCAAGCCCGGCCAGGACTACTACCTGAAGCCGATGAACTGCCCCATGCACAACCTGATCTTCCGTTCCCGCGGACGCTCCTACCGCGAACTGCCCCTGCGGCTGTTCGAATTCGGTTCGGTATACCGCTACGAAAAGTCGGGCGTGGTGCACGGCCTGACCCGAGTGCGCGGCATGACACAGGACGACGCCCACATCTACTGCACCCGCGAGCAGATGAAGGATGAGCTCACCACCACGCTGAACTTCGTCCTGGGCCTGCTCAAGGACTACGGCCTGGACGACTTCTACCTGGAGCTTTCCACCAAGAACGAAGACAAGTTCGTGGGCGACGACGCCACCTGGGAGGAAGCAACCCGCACCCTCGCCGAAGTGGCCGAAGCCTCGGGCCTGGAGCTCGTCCCGGACCCGGGCGGAGCCGCGTTCTACGGCCCGAAGATCTCCGTCCAGGCGAAGGACGCCCTCGGCCGCACCTGGCAGATGTCCACCATCCAGCTGGACTTCAACCTGCCTGAGCGCTTCGAACTCGAGTTCCAGGCCGCCGACGGCACCCGCCAGCGCCCGGTGATGATCCACCGCGCCCTGTTCGGTTCCGTGGAACGGTTCATGGGTGTACTGACTGAGCACTATGCCGGCGCTTTCCCGGCATGGCTCGCACCGGTGCAGGTGGTGGGCGTCCCCGTGGCGGAGGCCTTCAACGACTACATGTTCGACGTCGTGGGCCAGCTTAAGGCCGCCGGTATCCGTGCGGAGGTGGACATCTCCTCCGACCGGTTCCCGAAGAAGATCCGCACCGCCAGCAAGGACAAGATTCCGTTCGTCCTCATTGCCGGTGGCGAGGACGCCGAGGCCGGAGCAGTCTCGTTCCGGTTCCGCGACGGCAGCCAGGACAACGGCGTGCCGGTGGCCGAAGCTGTCCAGAGGATTGTCGACGCCGTCCGCAACCGGACCAGCTAGCGGAATGGCAGGCGACGTGCAGGAGAACACAGGCGCTGGCGGAGGATATCCGGGCGACGGCGACGTGACCGATGAATTCGGTCTGGCCGGCGTTCCGGACGCTTTCCAGCGCCTGTGGACCCCGCACCGCATGGCCTACATCAAGGGCGGGCAGCACCAGTTCAAGAACAAGGATGACTGCCCGTTCTGTGTGGCCCCTGCCCGCAGTGACGAAGACTCCCTGATTGTCTACCGCGGGCGCACCGCCTACGTGGTCCTGAACCTTTTCCCGTACAACCCGGGCCACCTGCTGATCTGCCCTTACCGGCACGTTCCGGACTACACGGACCTGACCGTGGAGGAAACCGCGGAATTCGCGGCGCTGACCCAGGCCTCGATGCGGGTCCTGCGCAAGGTGTCCAACCCCGGAGGGTTCAACCTCGGCATGAACCAGGGCGTGGTGGGAGGGGCCGGAATCGCCGGCCACCTGCACCAGCACGTCGTTCCGCGCTGGGGCGGGGACGGCAACTTTTTCCCCATCATCGCCCAGACAAAGGCAATCACGCAGACGCTCGGCGAGGTCCGCCAGCAGGTCGCCGAGGCCTGGCCGGAGGACGAGCATGCTTAACCGGCATGCCCGCGGGTTTTTCACCGCACTGTTCTCCCCGCTTGCCCGGTGGCTCCTGAAGATCGGTGTTTCGCCCGATGCCATCACCATCGTGGGGACGGCAGGCGTGGTGGTGGGCGCCCTGGTGTTCTACCCGCTGGGTCAGCTGTGGTGGGGAACGCTGTTTATTACGGCCTTCATTTTCTCCGACGTCCTTGACGGCATCATGGCCCGGATGCAGGAGCGGGGCGGGCGCTGGGGCAACTTCCTGGATTCCACCCTGGACCGGGTTGCCGACGGCGCCCTGTTTGCCGGTCTTGGCATCTGGTTCTTCACGGGAGGCGCGGACCACGCGATCGCCATCGCCGCCGTCGTGTGCCTGGTGCTTGGCATGGTGGTCTCCTATGCGCGGGCCAAGGCCGAGGCTCTCGGCTTCCACGCAAACGTCGGCATTGCCGAGCGCGCCGAACGGCTGGTGTCTGTTCTGGTGGTCACCGGATTCACCGGGCTCGGGCTCCCCAGCGTGGTCCTGCTGGTGACCCTGACCCTCCTGGCCGCGGCCAGCCTGGTGACCGTGGTCCAGCGGATCGCCACCGTGCACCGGCAGTCGCTGGAGGAGACGGGACTGCCGGGGTAACCCGAATTCAGCAGCGTCGCAGCGTGGGACTAGTATTAGCAGTACCTGGTCATTGGATCCGGTAATCCGGTGTGCGCGCGGCGTGGCTTTCCCGTCTGTGCTGCCGCCTGCGCCGGGACCGAGAGACCGGATCTACGTAACATCTAGCTACCCATAGGGGTTTTTGTGTCTACACCTGATGTAAGCAGCGAAGCCGGCTCGTCCGCCAACAGCGTCACGGGCAGCAACCGCGTCAAGCGCGGCATGGCCGAGATGCTCAAGGGCGGCGTCATCATGGACGTCGTCAACGTCGAACAGGCCCGCATCGCCGAAGACGCCGGTGCCGTGGCCGTGATGGCGCTGGAACGCGTTCCGGCCGATATCCGGGCCCAGGGCGGCGTGTCCCGCATGTCCGATCCGGACATGATCGACAAGATCATCGAAGCCGTGTCCGTGCCGGTCATGGCCAAGGCCCGGATCGGCCACTTCGTCGAAGCCCAGGTCCTGCAGTCCCTCGGCGTGGACTACATCGACGAGTCCGAGGTCCTGACCCCGGCCGACTACGTCAACCACATCGACAAGTGGAACTTCAAGGTTCCCTTCGTCTGTGGCGCCACCAACCTCGGTGAGGCCCTGCGCCGCATCAACGAGGGCGCGGCCATGATCCGCTCCAAGGGCGAGGCCGGCACCGGCGACGTCTCCAACGCCACCGGCCACATGCGCCAGATCCGTTCCGAGATCGCCAAGCTCGCCGCCCTTCCCGAGGACGAGCTTTACGTCGCGGCCAAGGAACTGCAGGCCCCGTACGAACTGGTCAAGGAAGTCGCTGCCGCCGGCAAGCTCCCGGTGGTGCTGTTCACCGCGGGCGGCATCGCCACCCCGGCCGACGCCGCGATGATGATGCAGCTCGGCGCTGACGGCGTGTTCGTCGGCTCCGGCATTTTCAAGTCCGGCAACCCGGCCCAGCGCGCCGCCGCCGTCGTGAAGGCCACCACCTTCTTCGATGACCCGGACGTCATCGCCAAGGCCTCCCGCGGCCTGGGCGAAGCCATGGTGGGCATCAACGTGGACGAGATCCCGCAGCCGCACCGCCTCGCCGAGCGCGGCTGGTAACAGCTTCACAAGCAGTACGACGCCGGGCGGTCACCTTGTTGGTGACCGCCCGGCGTCGTTGTTTCCCCGTCGGTTGCTCCCTAACTGCCCTTATCGGCGCCTAAAACGGCGTCCACGGAGCAATCGATGAAAGGTCAGTCCAAACCGCGGCGCTTCAGCAGCGGCTCCAGCCTCGCGTCCCGGCCGCGGAAGGCACGGAACGAGTCCAGCGGTTCGCGGCTGTTGCCGCGGGAGAGCAGTTCAGCCCGGAAGAAGTCGCCGTTGGCACGGCTGAGTCCGCCGTTTTCCTTGAACCATTCAACGGTGTCCGCATCCAGTACTTCGCTCCAGATGTAGGAGTAGTACCCTGCGGCGTAACCGTCGCCGGCGAAGATGTGCTGGAAATAGCCGGTCCGGTACCGCGGCGGAATCAGGCTGTGTGCCACCCCGGCCGCGGCGAGGGCCTTGGCTTCGAACGCCAGGACGTCCGCCGGGACCCCGGATTCGTCCAGGACATGCCAGGCGAGGTCCAGCAGCGCCGCGCCCAGGTACTCCGTGGTGCCGAAGCCTTCGCCCCACAGCTGCGATTCGTTGAGCTTGTCCACGATGTCCTGGGCAAGGGGCTCGCCGGTCACATGGTGGCGGGCATAATTGGCCAGCACCTCAGGCCACATGATCCACATTTCGTTGACCTGGGACGGGTACTCCACAAAATCGCGCGGAACGGCGGTCCCGGAGAACCGGGGGAAGGTCACGTTGGAAAACAGTCCGTGCAGGGCATGGCCGAATTCGTGGAACGCGGTCCGGAGCTCGTCCAGGGTCAGCAGCGTCGGCTCGCCCGCCGGAGGCTTGGAAATGTTCAGGTTGTTGATCACCACCGGCTTGGTACCCAGCAGCGCGGACTGATCCACTAGCGAGTTCATCCAGGCGCCGCCGCGTTTGGACTCGCGGGAATAGTAGTCGCCCAGGAACAGGCCCAGTTCGGAGCCGTCCTCGTTGCGGACCTCCCAGACCCGGACATCGGGGTGGTAGCCCTTGAGGTCGGGCCGCTCGTGGAAGGTGACACCGTACAGGGAAGTCGCGGCGTAGAAGACACCGTCGCGAAGGACGCGGTCCAGTTCGAAGTAGGGCCGCAGCGCCTGCTCGTCGACGCTGTACCGCTCCCGCCGCACCTTCGCGGAATAGTACGCCCAGTCCCACGCCTCGAGCGGATGGCCTGCAACCTCTGCAAGGGCGGCCGCCTCGGCGTCGGCATTCCGGACCGCCGCAGGTGCCAACCGGTTCATCATCGACTGCACGGCCTCAAAATCAGGGGCAGTCTGCCGGTCAACGGTGAGTTCGGCGTAGTTGGCGAATCCCAAAAGCCGGGCCTTCTCCGCCCGGAGCGCCACCATGGACTTCACCAGGTCCCTCACATCCAGGCTGCCCCCGCTGCTGCCGCGGCTGATGGACGCCTCGTAGAGCCGGCGGCGGACCTCGCGGTTTTCCAGGGATGCCATGGCGGGCTGGTTGCTGGGCTGGATCAGGGTGAGCAGGTACTTGCCGTCGTGTCCGGCTGCCCGGGCGGCTTCGGCGGCGCTGGCAATGTCATCCGCCGGCAGCCCGGACAGCTCAACGGCATCGTCGAGCAGCAGGGCCGAGGTCTTCATGGCTTCCTTGACGCGCTGCCCGAATTCGGTGCCCAACCGGGACAGCTCTGCGTTCACCGCCCTCAGCCGGTCCTGGCCGGCATCCTCGAGCTGGATCCCGGACTGGCGGAACTCCTTGAGGTACTCCTCCACGAGCCTGGCTGATTCATCGTCGAGGCCGGTGGTGTCCACGGCGGCGAACCGGTCAAAGAGCCGCCGGTTCATGTAGACGGCATCCTGGTGGGCGGAAAACTCCGGGGACAGCTCGGTTTCGAGTGCCCGGATGCCGTCCGAGGCGTCCGCCGAGACCAGGGTGAAAAACGATGCGGCAGCGCGCTGGAGGAGCTGCCCGGAGCGTTCCATTGCCAGGACGGTATTTTCGAAGGCGGCGGGTTCGGTGTTGTCCACAATGGCCTGAATTTCGGCGAGGTGTTCCGCCAGGCCGGACCGGACCGCTTCGGAATAGTCGGCCTCGTCGATCTCGGCAAACGGGGGGAGCCCGAACGGCAAAGGACTGGGAGTAAGGAGGGGGTTGGTCATGAAGCAACACTTTCATGTAACCGGACGGTTCTCAATGGTGATTTGACGGGCTGCCGGGATTGGCCGCCGTAGGATGGCGGACATGGGGGAACTCGCAAGGATGCCGCTGAAAATCCACCGTGGACGGGTAGCCGCGGCGTTCGCCGTGGCCGTCCTGCTGTCCGGCCTGACGTCGTGCGGCGTCATTGCCGAACAGGGCACCGGCCAGCGCCCGGCCGGCGCAGCACGCACGACGGCGGCCGTGGCACCGCCGTCGTCAACTGCCCCGGCGGTGGCCGCTCCCTCTCCCGAACCCACACCTGAAACCACGCCGGGCAAAGGCCCCGCCTGCGCTGCCGTCCGGTGCACGTCAGTCCTGGTGACCGGAGACATGCTGGTGCATGCCCAGCTGTGGGACCAGGCCCGCGCCGACGCCGCCGCCCTCGGAAAGCCGGGCCTGGACTTCACCCCGCTGCTCGAGGGCCAGCGGGCGTACATCGGCGAAAGCGACCTCGCCATCTGCCATCAGGAAACTCCGGTCGCGGACGCCGACGGCCCCTTCTCGGCCTATCCGTCGTTCAACGTGCCGCCGCAGATCGCCGCGGCGGCCAACGACGTTGGCTACCAGGCCTGCACCACCGCCAGCAACCACACCATCGACCGAGGAACCGACGGCCTGGTCCGTACACTGGACGCGCTGGACGCTGCCGGCTTGAAGCACACCGGTTCCTACCGGACCGAGGCGGAATCGCAAGGGATCCTGCTTCTGCAGACCGACGCCGCGAAAATCGCCGTGATTGAGGCCGCCTATGGCCTGAACGGGCAATACCCCGAGCACGCCTGGCAGGTGGACATGCTGGACGCGCCCGCGATGATTGCCAAGGCGAAAAAGGCAAGGGCGCTGGGCGCGGACATTGTGCTCGGAGTGATGCACGCCGGGGACGAGTATGCCAGTGCTCCGAATGCCCAGCAGCAGGAGACGGCCCACGCCCTGGTGGACAGCGGTCAGTTCACCATGGTCTACGGCCACCACACCCATTCCGTGCTGCCCATCGAGAACTACAAGGGGACCTGGATTGTGTACGGGCTGGGTAACGGCGTCACGGAGCTGTCCCCCTGGTATGTGGTGAACAATGAGGGACTGCTGGTTCGGGCGCAGTTCAGCCAGGACGAGGCCGGAAAATGGTCAGCCTCGGACCTGGCCTGGGTGCCGTCAGTGATCGTCCGCGACCCGTACCGCTGGTGTTCCGTGGCGGCCGACGCGCCGCAGGGACCGTGCGCCGGGGCGGAGGCCGATGCGGCGACGCGCCTGCGCACCGGGACCGTGGTGGAATCGATGGGTGCAGCGGCTGCGGGTGCCCATGAGCTGATCCTTTCCGCCAAACCGTGAAGGCAGCCGCAACAGGACCTGTACCGTCTCAGGTGATCCGGCGGGCAACATGCCTGACGTACCAGTGCTGCCAGGGCGTCTCCACCGCCGGCCCGTAGTGCTCCCGGACATAGGAGACGGCGTGTCCCGGTGCGACGCCGTCCAGGATGGCGATGCAGGCAAGGGCCGTGCCGGTCCTGCCGTGCCCGCCCTGGCAGGCAATTTCGACGCGTTCCGATTCTGCCCGCACCCATGCTTCCCGCAGGGCCTCCATGGCGTCGTCTTCATTGAGGGGCAACCAGAAGTCCGGCCAGCGCACCCACCGTTGGTCCCACACGGTCCGGGCCGGACGCCTGCCCAGCAGGTAGACCCCGAAGTCGGGGTCGGGACCCGGCGGAAGCGGCCGGCGCAGTGCCCGGCCGCGGATTCGCCGGCCGGAGGGGAAACTGACGACGCCGCGATCACCCGGATCCCATGTGCTCATGGTTTGACTCTGGCATCGGATTGCCGGAACGGGAAGGGCGTGTTGCCCGAGCCCGTCTTAAAGCGGCGAAAAGGGAGGGACATCGCCGCGGGCGATGCCCCTCCCTGCCGCCTCGCACCTGTTCCTGCGGACCGGTGGGCTAGGCGGCTGGCCGCCTAGTTGTAATCGTAATGATCCCGATCGTGGCGGCGGTCACGGTCACAGTCGCTGTGCCAGTACCAGTGATGGTGGTAGTAGTGCCAGTGACCATGCTTGTAGCACTTGCGGTGGTCGCGGTCCCGATCGCGGTCGCGATCCCGGTCACGGTTGTAGTGGTCCGTGTAACCCTGGTAGTTCTCAGCCGAAATCGTGACGGTCTTCAGGCCCGTATCCGCTGCTGCTGGTCCGGCAGCCATTGCCGTACCCCCAACACCGAGTCCTGCAGCCAGCAGGGTGGATGCGAGCAATCCCATTGACCTCTTCATGAGATCTTCCTATCTTGTGATTCATTCCCAGGTGTAGGCCGCAGGCGGCGGGCAGGGCGGAATAACCCATCATGGATCAGTGTGGGTTCTGGCGCGCCACGCTAAAGGCGGCGCCGGATAAGATTCCGGTCGGACGCTTGTCTGCGGTTGATGGCCCCAAATTTACGCGACGATACGTTCCGTGAATCGGCGCATTGCCCCATTTTTGCAGTGACTGATTCAAGCGGCGGCGCAGAGCCCCAGCCGCATTTGGGAACCTCCGTGCCCCACGGTGCGTGTGATAAGCGCACGGAGAACGATATGAGGGCACCCCCCGTGCCTACCCCAATATCCACAATCCCGGCTCCGGTAACGGTGATCCGGCCGCCGGCCTGTAGTGCTCGAACAGCGCTCTTCCGCCACGTCTGTGTGATGGGAGGGCTTGTTCACCAACAACGATAGCGCGATGGCCGGAATCAGAATAGGCGCAATGGGTTATTTTTTGCGCACATGTACTGCGGCCTAGCCTTTGTCGGTCATTTCTTCCGGGACGGCCACCACATGCAGTTCGGTTCCGTCCCGGAGCGCCGAAATGTCCAGCGGCGCTCCGATCGCCTCGGCGAACAGGAGCTTCTGGAGGCTCTCTGCGTTCGAGACGGACTTCCGGCCGACGCTCAGCAGCACGTCTCCGGCGCGGAGGCCCGCCCGTTCGGCGGGTGATCCCGGAAGGACTTCCACCACCAGGAGCCCGTCACGGTGACCGGTCCGGACCACGGAGCTCACCGGAAGCTGGACGGGGGTGTTCACCAGTCCGAGGTAGGCGCGCCGGACCCGTCCGTCCGAGAGGAGCGAGGCGATGATTCGGCGCGAGGTGGCATTGATCGGAACCGCCAGCCCCAGTCCCGCACCGGCGACGGCCGTGTTGATTCCCACGATCCGGCCGCGGGCGTCTGCCAGGGCCCCGCCGGAGCTGCCGGCATTGAGCGCGGCATCGGTCTGGATGACGTCCTCGATCACGCGGCGGTTGCGTCCGGACCATACAGGGATGGAACGTCCCAGGCCGCTGACGACTCCCGCCGTCACGGAGCCCGAAAGCCCCAACGGGTTGCCGACAGCGATAACCAGTTGACCGACTTTGAGGAGTTCAGCGTCACCGAATTCGGCCGGCTGGGCAATCGGTGCCCTCCCGTGGACGATGGCGAGGTCGGACAGGGGATCGGCGCCTACGACTTCCACGGCCGTCCGGGTGCCGTCGGCAAAGACCGCGTGGCCTTTTCCGGCCGAGCCCACCACATGGGCGTTGGTCACCAGGTATCCGTCCGAGGTGAACAGGACTGCCGAGCCTGCGCCCGCGCGGTACCTGCCGTTGCGGCCATTGCCGGTCATTTCGACGGCGGCAACGTGCGGGGTGACGGTTTCGGCCACGCGGATAACCGTGGCGGAATAGGAATCCAAGGGGTCTTCGGTAGCGTTCGCTCCGTTGAATCCGCTGCTGACTGCCTCCATGGCGCGCCTCCTGAGAAGATGCTTACCTATGTCAACGGTTGGGCACCCGGCGGTAGTCCGGCGACGGCTACGCCTTCAGAGAAATCCGGCAGGGAAATCCGTCAGGGAATCCGTCCGAGGAATCAGCGGTGGTCCTGCTGCAGCCGGCGCCAGAGGTCCGGCCAGGCTGTTGCGAACGCCGGGTGCAGTTCCCGGTCCTGAACGGAACCTGCCGGAACCCACCTGAGCTCGATGCTCTCGGCATCGTTGATGGCGGGGTCGAAGGATTCCATGACGCGGACCGCCACCGTGGTGTAGGACCAGTAGCCGACGTCGAACACGGACGTGAACAGCACGCGGACGTTCTCCGGGGGCACGGCGGCTTCTTCGTGGGCTTCGCGCAGGGCGCCGGTGATGGCGTCTTCGCCGTGGTGGAGCGCGCCGCCGGGCAGGCCCCAGGTTCCGCCGTGGTGACTCCACGCGGCCCGGTGCTGCAGCAGGATGCCTTTGGCGGGATCCTGGACCAGGAGCCCGGCCGATCCGAAGCGGCCCCAGAATTTGCCCACCGCGCCTTCGACCCAGGCATCGCCGGGATCGCGCGGGCCGGACGGGTGGCGGAGGTGTTCCGGGAGGCTGGCGGCTGCAGTGTCCATGGGACCAGTTTCCCACGGTCCGTTTTCCGGCCGGTCACAAAGCGTCACCGGTGAGTCGTTGCAGGTGTGGAACCGGACCGTACGGTTCTAGCGGGGCCGCCGTGCGGCGTGTTCCCGCGCCATTACGGCGTAGCGGTCGTCCGGCGTGCCGGCGGTGAAGCTTCCGTATTTGCGCTCCACGGCGGTGCGGATCAGGAAGTCGGCAATGGCTGGATTCTTGGGCAGGAGTGATCCGTGGAGGTAGCTCGCCACGATATTCCGGTAGCGCGCCCCTTCTTTCCCGTCGCTGCTGTTGTTGCCGGTGCCCTTGGAGGTGGTGCCCAGCGGCTGAACGCCGGGGCCGAGGGTCGTCTGGCCGCTGTGGTTTTCGTAACCCAGGATGTCCCCGAACTCGGGAGAGGACACCGTGACATTGCCGATCAGGCGTTCATCGGTGCCGTGCGTCTCGACATCCAAGACGCCGATGCCCGGAATCACCGAACCCGTACGCGTCTTGAAGAACCGTCCGAAGAGCTGGTAGAGCCCGCAGATCAGCAGCATGGGCGTTCCGCCTTCAGCCAGTTCCTTGAGCGTCGATTCACGGGAGAGCAGATCGTCCTGGATCACCAGCTGACCGCTGTCCTGCCCGCCGCCGCCCACGATCAGGTCCACATCGGCCGGAAAGTCGTCGCCGACGTTGTATTCGAGCAGCTCCGGGGTGTAGCCGTGCCAGCGGAGGCGCTGCTGGAGGACCAGGGCGTTGCCCCAGTCACCGTAGATGTTCATGTCGCGGGGATAGAGCTGCAGGACCCGGATGGTTCCCTTGCTTTCTTCGGACGCCGGGCTCATGAGACCACCTCCACTGTGGTGATTTTGGACAGCTCGCGGCGGATGGCCAGCATTGCCGTGTAAGTGCAGAAAATACGCTTGGGCTTGTCCTTGGCACCCTGGATGAATGCGGCAAGAGCCGGTGCGATTTCCGGGTTCACTGCGCCGATTGCCACCTCGTCGTACTGCAGCCGGAGGGCCATGTCGTAGGCCCGGGAACCGGACAACTGGTCCACGCCGCCTTCACGCAGCGAATCGAACTCCACGTCCCAAAGCCAGGACATGTCGCGGCCGTCGGCGTAGTTGTCATTGATCGCCACCATCGTGGCGTAGCCGCCGGCCGGGAAGGACTTCAGGCCCAGCCGGAAACCGCTGGGGTTCTTGACCAGCACCAGGTCCAGCGGCAGGCCGTCAACCACCAGGCTCTCGCCGCGGCCGAAGGCGGGCGCAACCTCGGACAGGGCCTTAAGCAAGCCGCCATGATCCGTGGGCGCGGCGCCGTTCCCGGCGATGCAACGGGCCAGGACAAGCGCGGCCGCGGCATTGAAAATGTTGTAGACGCCGCGGAGCTTCATCCCGGTGGTGACCGTGGCGCCGTCGTACTCAAAATCGGCGTCATCGGTGCCCACCCGGCGCAGTACGACGTCGGCGTGCGGCTTTGCCGGCAGCGCCGGCGCCGGGCTGCCGGGCCCGGCGCGGAGGTCGTCGTCGTTCGGGAACGTGCTGAGCAGGGAATCGTCGAGGCCGAAGTAGCGCACTTCGGGACCGTCCAGGGTGTCCGCTATGCGGGCGACGCGCGGATCCTCACGGTTCAGGACCACGGTGCCGGTGGTCTTGGACGCGATGTGCTGCAGCAGCTGGGCGGTTTTGTCGATTTCGCCGAAGCGGTCCAACTGGTCGCGGAGCACGTTGAGCAGCAGGCTGTAGCGCGGCGGAACCCTGTTGACGAAGTGCACAGCGTGCGCCTCATCCAGTTCCAGTACCGCGATGTCCGCGTCGAGCCGGCCCCGCCAGTCGACATCGCCCAGCAGGGCTGCGGCGACTCCGCGGGTGAAGTTGCTGCCGGTGCGGTTCGTGAAGACCTTCAGCCCCTGGCTCTCCAGCAGCTCCACCACCATTTTGGTGGTGGTGGTTTTGCCGTTCGTCCCGCTGACCACGGCGACACCCAGGGGCAGCGTGGACAGCGTCCGCTGCATGAAACCGGGGTCGACTTTCTCCACTACGAGGCCGGGGAGGGCAGAGCCTCCGCCCCTGAGCCGGGAAACCCGGCGGACGAGCTTGCCGAGCGGAACGCTGAAGTAAAGCATGCTCTGAATATATCCCAGTCACGGCATGGAACCGGGCCGGCCGGCCCCGCGCGGCAAGCCTCCGGCCATGCGGAGCACTATGCTGATTGGATGACCAACCCCCCTTCCACGGACTATTCCCGCGCGGGTGCAGGCCTTCGAATCGGTGTTCTGGCGCTCCAGGGCGACTTCCGGGAGCACCTGCGTTCGGCAGAAGCAACCGGCGCCACCGGCGTCGGAATCCGGCGGCCCTCCGAACTTGACGGCATCGACGGACTAATCATTCCCGGCGGCGAATCCACCACGATCGACAAGCTTGCCCGGGCGTTTGAACTCGCCGACCCCTTGCGCAAGCTCATCGCGGACGGCCTGCCGGTCTACGGCTCCTGCGCCGGCATGATCCTGCTCGCCGACGAAATCGCGGACCCCGCCACCGACCTGGCGGGCAATCCGCAACAGACATTCGGCGGGCTGGACATCACGGTCCGCCGCAACGCTTTCGGCCGACAGCGGGAATCCTTTGAGACCGACCTCGAATTCAAGGGGCTGGAGTTCAGCGACACGGGCGGCGGTGTGGCCCCGGTGCACGCGGTGTTCATCCGCGGGCCCTGGGTGGAGCGCGTGGGCCCGGGCGTGGAGGTCCTGGCGCAGGTGGAACCCGCGGATCCGGTCCACGCTTCGCATGCGGCCGCCCTGCAGGGGACGGCTAGAATTGTTGCAGTGCGTTCCGGCCACCTGCTGGCCACCTCCTTCCACCCGGAAGTGACAGGGGAGAAGCGCGTGCATGAACTGTTTATTCGAATGATCAGAGGAGAAGCGTAAAGCATGTCAGGCCACTCCAAATGGGCGACGACCAAGCACAAGAAGGCCATCCTTGATAGCCGCCGGGCCAAGTCGTTCGCCAAGCTGATCAAGAACATCGAAGTAGCGGCGCGGATGGGCGGCCCGGACCTGTCCGGCAACCCTGGGCTGGAACTCGCGGTCACGAAGGCCAAAAAGACCTCTGTCCCCGCCGACAATATCGACCGCGCCATCAAGCGCGGCGCCGGCCTCACCGGCGAGGTCGTGGACTACACGGAGATCATGTACGAATGCCGCGGCCCGCAGGGTTCGGCGCTGCTGATCGAATGCCTCACGGACAACAAGAACCGTGCAGCCTCCGAGGTCCGGCTGGCCATTTCACGCAACGGCGGCACCATCGCCGATCCCGGTTCCGTCAGCTACCTCTTTTCCCGCAAGGGCGTCGTCACGCTGCCCAAGAACGGGCTCAGCGAAGACGACGTTCTGATGGCCGTGCTCGACGCCGGCGCAGAGGAAGTCAAGGACAACGGAGACACCTTCGAAATCCACTCGGACCCGAAGGACCTCCAGGCTGTCCGCGACGCGCTCAAGGAAGCCGGTATCGACTACGACACCGACGAAGCAGAGTTCGTTCCCTCCATGGAGGTGCCGCTGGACCTCGACGCCGCCAAGAAATTCATGAAACTGGTGGACGCACTGGAGGAACTCGACGACGTCCAGAACGTCTACAGCAACGCCGACCTGAGCGACGAAGTGCAGGCCGCACTGGAAGCCGAGTGATCCGGCAGCCCTGCTGTGAAACTGAGGCCCGGCCTTGACTCTCCGCGTGTTGGGAGTCGACCCGGGCCTCACCCGTTGCGGCATCGGCGTTGTGGACGTCGAGAAGAACCGCCGCGCCACCATGGTGGCTGTCGGCGTTGTGGGAACATCGCCGGAGGAGAGCCTGGACCAGCGGCTGCTGGTGATCGCCACATCCATCGACGACTGGCTGGACCGCTATGAACCGCATGTCCTCGCCGTGGAGCGGGTGTTCTCCCAGTTGAACGTCAGTACCGTCATGGGTGTCGCCCAGGCATCCGGCGTGGTGATTGCCGCCGCCGCACGCCGCGGTATCCCCGTGGCCCTGCACACGCCGTCGGAAGTTAAAGCTGCCGTGACGGGCAGCGGAACATCCAACAAGGATGCCGTCACCAAACTGGTCACGAAGATCCTGCGCCTGGACGCCCCGCCGCGTCCGGCCGACGCCGCCGACGCGCTGGCACTGGCCATCACGCACGCGTGGCGGGCCGGCAGCGGGGCTGCCATCGCGACGACCGGCCCCGGCAGCCAGTCGCTGACCCCTGCCCAGCGGGCGTGGGCAGAGGCGGAAGCCAAAGCGCGCCGTGCACGGTGAATGTCCGGGCTCCTTGCTAGGGTATTCGTAGATATGTTCGGATAGCCGGTTGAAAACCGGTTGCATTTTTTTGCAGTAGACCCAGGAGCCCGGCCTTGATCAGTTTTCTCCGCGGAACCGTAGCGCACGTCGGGTTGTCGTCCGCCGTGATCGACCTCAACGGCGCCGGCATGAGCGTGAACGCCACACCCCAGACCCTCAGCGGGCTGCGCCTCGGAGAAGAGGGCAAGCTCTACACCTCGCTGATCGTTCGTGAGGATTCACTGACGCTGTTCGGCTTCTCCAGCGATGACGAACGCGAGGTGTTCGATATCCTGCTCAGCGTGAGCGGCGTCGGGCCCCGCCTGGCACTGGCCGTCCTTGCCGTCCACGATCCCGAAGCCATCCGCGTCGCGGCGCACACCGGCGACGGCAAAGCGTTCACCAAGGTCCCCGGCATCGGACCGAAGGTCGCCGGCAGGATAGTCCTGGAACTCGCCGGAAAACTCGTGCCGCACGGCACCGGTTCGGCGGCAGCACCCGCAGCAGCCGCTCCCGCCCCGTGGAAGCCGCAGGTGGTGGCAGCAATGACGAGCCTCGGCTGGTCCGAAAAGGATGCCACTGCCAGCATCGACAAAGCACTGTCGGATTCCCCGGAACTCGAGGCCGGCGGCCAGGTGGCCGAAATCCTGCGGGCCACGCTGCGCTGGCTTGGCCAGGACGGCGCGCGCGCGGGCAACCGGGTAGGCAGTCGTGGCTGAGCCCACCCTGGTTGGCGGGGGAGAGGAGCCGGAGGAGCGGGTCATCGAGGCGGCCCTCCGGCCCAAGAACCTGCACGACTTCGTGGGCCAGCACCGTGTCCGCAAGCAACTGTCCCTGGTGCTGGAAGCATCGCGAATGCGCGGCCGCAGCGCCGACCACGTCCTGTTGTCCGGCCCGCCCGGCCTGGGCAAGACCACGTTGTCCATGATCATCGCGGCCGAGATGAACGCCCCGCTGCGGATCAGCAGCGGTCCGGCCATCCAGCACGCCGGAGACCTGGCCGCCATCCTTTCCTCCCTCTCGGAAGGAGAGGTCCTCTTCCTCGATGAGATCCACCGCATGTCCCGGCCCGCGGAAGAAATGCTGTACATGGCCATGGAGGACTTCCGCGTGGACATCGTGGTGGGAAAGGGCGCCGGAGCCACGGCAATTCCCCTCGAGCTGCCTCCGTTTACCCTGGTGGGCGCCACCACGCGTGCCGGCCTCCTGCCGGGGCCGTTGCGCGACAGGTTCGGCTTCACCGGCCACCTGGAGTTCTATTCCGTTGAGGAACTGGAGCTCGTCCTGAGGCGTTCGGCCGGCCTGCTGGACCTGAAGGTCAACTCGGCGGGCTTCAGCGAAATCGCGGGCAGGTCCAGGGGCACTCCCCGAATTGCGAACCGCCTGCTCCGCCGCGTCCGCGACTGGGCGCTCGTCCACGGCATTGAGCAGATCGATGCGCGCGCGGCCTCTGCCGCGCTTGACATGTACGAGGTGGACAAGAGGGGCCTTGACCGGCTGGACCGCTCCGTCCTCGAAGCCCTGATCACCAAGTTCGGCGGCGGGCCGGTGGGCCTTTCAACACTGGCCATTGCCGTGGGTGAAGAGCCGGAAACGGTGGAGACCGTTGCCGAGCCCTACCTGGTCCGCGAGGGGCTCCTCGGGCGGACGCCGCGCGGCCGGATCGCGATGGCACCGGCCTGGACCCACCTGGGCTACGCGGTTCCGGACGGAGTGTTCGGCCAGGAAACGCTGGCCCTGTTCGAAACGGACGACCTCAGCGTCGAGCCGGTGGCAGGGTGGCTGCCGAACGGCCAATAGCAGCGTCCGGCTTACTTTCCCTTTAGACTGGTATGACGCTCGGCACGTTCGGGTCTTTGTTTCTGTGGGCGGCTCCGGCCGCCGTTGGCTGGGCATGGTTTTTCTGCCGGGTGGGCCGAAACGAAGCCGACGTTGCTGTAAATCAGCTACGCAAGTACAGAACGGAAACTTCCTGTGTTCGGACATATTACTGCCCAGGCCCAGCCGCAGGCCGGCGGCGGCATCGACATCATGACCATCCTGCTCTTCGTGATGCTCGGAGTCTTCATCTTCATGATGTTCCGCCGCAACAAGAAGACCCAGCAGCAGCAGGCAACGCTTCAGTCGCAGTTCGCCCCGGGCGTCGAGGTCATGACCAGCTTCGGACTCTTCGGACGCATCGTCTCCATCAACGAGGACGAAAACAAGGTCGTCATCGAACTGTCCCCGGGCAACCTGGCCACCGTGCACCGCCAGGCCGTCACCAAGATCGTTGAGCCGGTTGTTGCTGCCGAAGAGCCCACCGTCGTTCCGGACGACGCCTCCTCCCTGACCGGACACGACGCCGACCGCGCCGATGCCGTTAACCGCCCCGAGGCCGTCCGCACCGACGTTGCTAACGAGACGCCGGAAGAATCGCTGAAGCGTCTTAACGACGAAGGCAAGAAGGACAGCTAGTCTGGCGTTTCCGCCAAGTCCCGCTAAGTAGAATTAACGACGGTAGCGGGCTGCCGCCGGAGTGTGAGCGGAGCTCGCCCCGGCGGCTCCTCCGTAAACAATAGAAAGATCGACAATGGCACGTACTGGCCCCAAAAACTCAGCACTCAGGGTGCTGGTCTGGCTCGGCGTTATCCTCGCCGTCATGACTGCCGTGCTCGCCGGCGGCTCCATTTCCGGCCAGGCCAGCTGGGCACCAAAGCTTGCACTTGACCTTGAGGGCGGAACCCAGATGATCCTGGCGCCCAAGGTCGAGGGCGGTTCGGACATCAACGAGGATCAGCTCAACCAGGCCGTTGCGATCATTCGCCAGCGCGTGGACGGCTCGGGCGTCGCGGAAGCGGAAATCAGCACGCAGTCCGGCCGCAACGTGGTGGTCAGCCTTCCGGGTACCCCGTCCAAGGAGACCCGCGCCCTCATCCAGGCTTCGGCCGACATGAACTTCCGCCCGGTGCTCCAGGCCGGAGCCGGCGCCGCCGTGCCTACGGAATCCCTGACTCCGGACGACAAGCTGCCCAAGCCGACGGCTGAGCCGGCCAACAGCAGCGACGTCAACTGGGTCACGCCCGAGGTGTACAAGAAGTTCGAGACGCTGGACTGCGACAACCCCTCGCAGGACAAGCAGGAACGCTCGGACCCCGCCAAGCCGCTGGTGACCTGTGAGCCGGCGACGGCCACGTCCCCGGCCATCAAGTACATCCTGGGTCCGGTGGAAGTGAAGGGCTCGAACATCAAGTCCTCGTCCTTCCAGCTGCAGCAGGGAGCACAGGGCGCTGTCACCAACGAATGGGCCGTGAACATCCAGTTCGACGAGCAGGGAACCGCCAAGTTCAAGGAAGTCACTGAACGGCTGTACCAGTTCTTCGTGGCCGCCGGCGGCGAATCGGGCAACGACCCCAAGGCCCAGTTCGCCATTGTCCTCGATGACCAGGTCATCTCCGCTCCGCGCTCCCTTGCTGTGATCACCGACGGCCGTCCCCAGATCACCGGCGGATTCACCGAGCAGTCCGCAAAGGCATTGTCGGACCAGCTGCGCTTCGGTGCACTCCCCATCAGCTTCGAGATCCAGAGCGAGCAGCAGATTTCCGCAACCCTGGGCGGTGAGCAGCTCAAGATGGGCCTGCTCGCCGGTGTGATCGGCCTGCTGCTCGTGGTGGTCTACTCCCTCTTCCAGTACCGGGCGCTCGGATTCGTCACCATTTTCTCCCTTGTGGTGGCCGGAGCCCTGACCTATCTGGCGATTGCCATCCTGGGCTGGACCGAGAACTACCGCTTGTCACTCGCCGGCGTCGCCGGCCTCATCGTGGCCATCGGCCAGACGGCTGACTCGTTCATCGTCTACTTCGAACGAATCCGTGATGAACTGCGCGAAGGCCGCGGGCTCGTCTCCGCCGTGGAAAACGGCTGGAAGCGTGCCAAGCGCACCGTCCTGGCCTCCAAGGCAGTGAACCTGCTGGCAGCGCTGGTCCTCTACTTCGTCGCTGTGGGCAACGTGCGCGGCTTTGCGTTCACCCTGGGCCTGACCGCCATCGCCGACCTCATCGTCGTGTTCATGTTCACCCACCCGACCCTGCAGCTCCTGGCCCGCACCAAGTTCTTCGGCGAGGGCCACCGCTTCTCCGGCCTTGACCCCAAGCGCCTCGGCGCCGTGCCGCTCTACCGCGGTGCAGGCAGGCTCCGCACACCGGAAGAAAAGCCGGGTGTGGTGCGCGCCAAGAACACCGGCGCCGCAGCTGAAGCCGAGCGCCGGATGACCATTGCAGAACGCCGCCTGGCGGAAAAGCAGGAGCAGCTTGCCGGTTCCTCCAAGAGCACGTCCAAGGAGGGCAAGTAAATGACCACGAATTTTGCCACGTTCGGCAATGAGCTCTACACGGGCAAGCGCTCGTACAACTTCGTCGGTTCCAAGAAGATCTGGTTCATCATCGCGGCCGTCGCCGTGGCGCTGTCCATCCTCCTCCCGGTGGCCAAGGGCGGATTCAACCTCGGCATCGAGTTCCGGGGCGGGTCCGAATTCACCGTCTCCAACGTGAAGACCACGGAAGCGTCCCTCGGCGAGAAAGCCGTCCAGGACGTCGTGGAGGGCAGCATTCCACGCGTGGCCAACGTCGCCGGCAGCACGATGCGGATCCAGACGGACAAGCTCACCGATGACGAAACCCTCCGCATCAAGGAAGGGCTGACCACCGCCTACGGTGTCACGGACAACGAGGTGACCTCCACCTTCGTGGGTCCCACCTGGGGTGCTGACGTCACCAAGCAGGCGCTCCTGGGCCTGGTGATTTTTGTCGTCATCGCGGCCGTCCTGATGGCGCTCTACTTCCGGACCTGGAAGATGTCGCTTTCGGCGCTGGTAGGCATGCTCGTGACCATGTTTGTCACTGCGGGTGTGTACGCCCTCAGCGACTTCGAAGTGACGCCGTCCGCCATTATCGGGTTCCTTACGGTGCTCAGCTACTCGCTGTATGACACGGTGGTGGTCTTCGACAAGATCCGCGAGAACACCGCAGACCTTGACGCCTCCACCCGCCGCACGTTTGCCGAAGAGGTCAACCTTGCCGTCAACCAGACGCTGGTCCGGTCCATCAACACGATGATGGTGGCCATTCTTCCCGTGGGCGCCATCCTGTTCATCGGTGCCGGCCTCCTGGGCGCGGGCACCCTGCGCGATCTGTCGCTGGCCCTGTTCGTTGGAATCCTGATCGGCACGGCAGCAACCATCTTCATCGCGGCCCCGCTGTATGCCTGGCTGAGGCAGAGCGAACCCGCGCTGGTCAAGCAGGCAGAGCGCGTTGAACGCCGCCGTAGCGAGTCGGCTGCGAAGGCAGCCGCTGCGCCGGAGACTGCAACAGCCTAATCTGTTCGGCTGCCGAGGGCCGGACTCCGTCATTCGTGACGGGGTCCGGCCCTTCGCATCTGCGTCCCGGTTACGGATGTGTCCTGCCGCGGGAATAGACTGGGATAATTAACGGGTCGTGAGGGGTGCTTCATTGGAAGAACGTTCGACGTCGGCGCCAACGGCCGACGGTGGTGAAGGTCCGGGCCAGGGTCCGCAGACCGGTTTGGTCGCGCCCGGGCACCCGGATGCAGGCGTGCCGGTTGACAGTTCAGGGTTCCGTCCCACCTTCCCCGGACGCCGCGAACGCACCAGGTCCAGACTGGCGCGGCTGACCGGCCGCGGTACGGCAACGTACTCGCCCATCCTGGAACCGCTACTCCGCACCGTTCGGGCCAACAACCCGAAAGAGGATTTCGACCTCATCCAGCGGGCCTTCGTGGTGGCCGAACAGAGCCACCGGGGGCAGAAACGCAAGAGCGGCGATCCGTACATTACCCACCCCGTCGCGGTGGCCACCATCCTGGCCGAACTCGGACTGAGCGGCACCACCCTGGCAGCCGCCCTCCTGCACGACACCGTTGAAGACACCCCCTACACGCTTGCGGACCTCAAGAGGGACTTCGGCCCCGAGGTCGCCATGCTGGTTGACGGCGTGACCAAGCTGGACAAGGTGAGCTTCGGCGAAGCCGCACAGTCCGAAACCGTCCGCAAGATGGTGGTCGCGATGGCCAAGGACATCCGCGTGCTGATGATCAAACTCGCGGACCGGCTGCACAATGCGCGCACCTGGCGGTTCGTGTCCGCGGAGTCATCGGCCCGCAAAGCCCGCGAAACGCTGGAAATCTTCGCACCGCTGGCACACCGCCTCGGAATGAACACCATCAAGTGGGAACTTGAAGACCTGTCCTTCGCGGCGCTGTACCCGAAGGTATACGAGGAAATCGTGCGCATGGTGGGGGACCGGACCCCGGAGCGCGAAAAGAGCCTGAGCGTCATCCGGAACCAGATCACCGACGATCTCCGGACCGCCAAGATCAAGGCCACCATCACGGGCCGGCCCAAGCATTACTACTCGATTTACCAGAAGATGATTGTCCGCGACAAGGACTTCGACGACATCAACGACCTGATGGGTGTTCGCGTCCTGGTGGATTCCGTCCGGGACTGTTACGCCGCCCTGGGCACGCTGCATTCGCGCTGGAACCCGCTTCCGGGCCGGTTCAAGGACTACATCGCGATGCCGAAGTTCAACATGTACCAGTCCCTACACACCACGGTCATCGGGCCGGGCGGCAAACCGGTGGAAATCCAGATCCGCACCCACGAAATGCACCGCCGCGCCGAGTACGGCGTCGCAGCGCACTGGAAGTACAAGGATCAGCCGAACAGGACGGCCGCCGGCCCCGGCAGCCCCCGCGACGGCGACATGGGCTGGCTCCGGTCCCTGGTCGACTGGCAGCAGGAAACATCCGACCCCGGCGAGTTCCTGGACTCCCTGCGGTTTGAAATCAATGCCCGTGAAGTGTTCGTGTTCACGCCCAAGGGTGAAGTGATGGCACTGCCTGCCGGATCAACGCCCGTGGACTTCGCCTATGCCGTCCACACCGAAGTGGGCCACCGGACCATCGGAGCCAGGGTCAACGGCAAGCTGGTTCCCCTCAACAGCGAGCTCAACCACGGTGACTGGGTTGAGATCTTTACCTCCAAGGCGGAGGGCGCCGGCCCCAGCCAGGACTGGCAGCACTTCGTCAAGAGCGCCCGAGCCCGCAACAAGATCCGGCAATGGTTCAGCAAGGAACGCCGCGAAGAGGCAATTGACCGCGGCAAGGAACTCCTGACCAAAGCGATGCGGAAGCAGAACCTTCCCCTGCAGCGCCTGATGACCCATGACGCCCTGGCCGAAGTCGCCGAGCACTTCAAGTATGTGGACATCTCCGGCCTCTACGCCGGGGTGGGTGACGGGCACACGTCGGCCCAGTCCGTCATGGAGCGCCTTGTGGAGACCCTCGGCGGGAACGAGGGCCCGGAGGATGACCTGACCGAGGTCAGCATCCCCACCCAGGTGAGCAAGACGAAGTACTCCGACTCCGGCGTGATCGTCCGCGGTGTGGGGGACGTCTGGGTCAAGCTCGCCCGCTGCTGTACGCCGGTGCCTCCGGATCCCATCCTGGGGTTCGTGACCCGGGGATCAGGAGTGTCTGTGCACCGCACGGACTGCACCAATGTCTCCGACCTGAAGGACCAGCCGGACCGCATCGTGGAAGTTGACTGGGCTCCCACCCAGTCCAGCGTGTTCCTCGTGGAGATTCAGGTGGAGGCCCTGGACCGGAAGTCGCTGCTGTCCGACGTCACCAGGATCCTCTCCGAAAATCACGTCAACATCCTTGCCGCCAGCGTGCACACGTCAACGGACAGGGTGGCCATCTCGAAGTTCGCATTCGAGATGGGGGACCCCAAATACCTCAGCCACGTGCTCAGTGCGGTGCGCCGGATCGACGGTGTGTTTGATGTTTACCGGACCACAGGAAACCGGCGGCGCAGCTAACAACCCGTCGGGGGAACCGGCCGCGGCTAAACCTGTCGGGGGAACTAGCCGCGGCTATCCGGGCTCGGGCTTTAGGGCCGAGAGTATCTCCAGGGCCGCCTTCTTGTGCGGAACCCGGGGCGTGGCCTCGACGGCCAGCGTGAGCAGCCGCAGCCTGACATCCAGCTCAGGGCGTGCCAGCATCTTCCGCAGGGCCGGCAACGCCCGTTCCGCGTCCACGTGCAGGGCGATGTCCAGGGCTGTACGCAGCGGACTGGAAACCATCAGCCCGCCCAGGCTGACGACGTCGAACGGGCCAAGCCTGACTTCGTGCAGGGTGCAACCGCGGGTGGACCTCAAGCTGGAAACCCGGCGGGTGGCATCCACGAGGAGCGCAAGGCGGTCCGGTTCCCCGGCGCAGCCGTAGATCCATGCCGCCGTCATCCTGCCCGCCACGACCCGCTGCCGGATACCCGGCGGGACGGCAAAGGAGGCCGCGCGGGCCCGCAGCTGCGGAGTGGCCGCAGTACCAGGCAGCATGTACCCGCGCTGGTACAACTGGCTCAGGAGGCCGTCCGCGGCCATCGCCTGCAATTCCGGCCACGAGAATACACGGCCGGGCGAATAGAGTTCCGTGGGCCCGGGGACTGCGGGCACATGGTGCGCCGGCACGGTGCGTGGGGTGAGCGGAGACGAGGTAGCCATTCAGCCATCTTTTCCTGCCGGCTTAAACGGGTACAGGCCCCGTTCCGGATATGTGGATAAACGGAACGGGGCCTGTACTTGGCGCCTGTGTGCTTATGACAGTTCGCTGGCCGAGCGGGAGATCTGGTCAAGCCACGCCTGGCGTGCCTCCAGGGCTTCCTGGGCGGCCTTGATCTTGCGCTGGTCCCCGGCCTTCTCCGCCTTCGCGAGGTCTTCCTTCAGCCCGGCGATGGCGGCTTCCAGCTGCGACAGGGCGCTATTGGTCCGCGCCTTCGTCTCCGGGTTGGACCGCTTCCAGTTTTCGTCCTCGGCGTGGCGGACAGCGTCCTCCACCTTCCGGAGCCCGGCTTCGATCCGGCCCATGTCCGCACGAGGAACCTTGCCGGCCTCCTCCCAGCGGTCACGGATGGACTGGAGCGCCTTCTTGGCCGTGCCGAGATCCTTGATCGGCAGCAGGGCGTTCGCTTCGACCAGAAGGGCTTCCTTCACGGTCAGGTTCGCGCCGTATTCCTGGTCGATCTCGTCGTTGGCTGCCTGCCGCGAGGTGAAGAAGACGTCCTGAGCGGCGCGGAAGCGCGCCCACAGTGCGTCGTCGTCCTTGCGGCTTGCCCGCGGTGAGGCCTTCCATTCGTCCATCAGGCGGCGGTATTCACCGGCGGCGAAACCCCAGTCGGTGGAGGAAGACAGTGCCTCAGCTTCAGCGATCAGCTTTTCCTTCGCGGCCTTGGCTGCGGAGTTGTTGCTGTCCAGCTGCGAGAAGTACGCCCGGCGGTGGCGGTCGAAGACCGTCCGCGCTGCCCGGAACCGCTTCCAGAGAGCGTCCTCGTTGCTGCGGCCCAGCCGGACGCCGTTCTTCTGCGCCGTCTTCCAGCTTTCGAAGAGTTCGTTCATCCGGGCGCTGGAGGTCTTCCACTGGATCTGCGCGGGATCATGACCGGAAATTTCTTCAGCCTCCGCAACGATCGCTTCGCGGGCGGCCAGTTCGGCGGCGCGCACGGCGTCGTGTTCGGCCTTTTCGGCCTTTTCCAGTTCCGCAATCTGGGTGGACAGCGTGTCGAGACGGGCCTCGGCCGAGCGGAGATCGCCCACCATGTTCCGTTCAGCGAGCTGCTCGCGCAGGTGCGTCACGGTTTTCTGCATGTCGGTGGTCGGGGCCTTGGAGCTCACCCGCTGTTCAAGCAGGACAATCTGGGCCACCACGTCGTCGTACTTCCGGGCGAAGTAGCCAAGGGCTTCCTCGTCGCTGACGTCCGGGTACTGACCGACGGGGTGTTCTTCGCCGTCGATGGTCAGGAAGACGTGGCCGTCGCCTTCGACGCGGCCCCAGCGTGCGGCTTCGGCCAGGGATGCAGCCGAGGAGACCGGAGCGGGGACGGGAACGGCAGGGGAGGACGCAGCCTTCGGCCGTGCCGCGAAGGCAGCCGGTGAAGGCGCCGGGCGGGCTGCCGGACGCGGAGCCGGCGCTGGCGCGGCGGGAGCGTCAGCCTCCGCAGCCGGAGTCTCTGAGGCCGGAGCCTCAGCAGGCACGTCAGCCTCTGCGGACGGAGTCTCTGCCGCCGGAGCCTCAGCAGGCACGTCAGCCTCCGCAGCCGGAACCTCGGCCTCGGCGGGCACCTCAGCCTCCGCAGCCGGAACCTCGGCGGGCACCTCGGCCTCCGTAGCCGGAACCTCGGCCGGGGCCTCAACCTCAGCCTCAGGTGCGGAAGTTTCCTGGTCCGCTGACTGCGCATCTGCCGTAGCTTCGGGGGCTGCGTCGTTGCCGGCCGCCTGTGCGTCGTCAACCACCTGAGCGCCGGTCTCGGCTTCGTCGGAGGCTGCTGTTACTGTTTCGTCGGATTTCTGACTGTCTGTCACCGCTAAAAGTCTTTCGCTTGGAGGGAAATACCTGCACCCGCAGCGTGGAGGCCGGGGCTGGTTACTTCAGAGAGAACGAGTCTATCGTGACTGGTTCCGCAGGAGCGCCGTCTGTTGCGCTTCCGCCTGTCTTAATACCGCCTGCGGCGATATTTGCCACCACATCAAGGCCGGATGTCACCTTGCCCACTACCGTGTAGCCGCCGGCCTCATCGGCCGGAATGACCGTGTCCTTATAGACGATGAAGAACTGGGTGCCGTTTCCGTAGGCGTTGCCTCCGGTCCGCGCCACTGCAATGGTTCCGGCCGGATACTTGTTGTCTGCCGGCGTGTTTTCCAGCGGACCCCAGGTGTACGCGGGGTCGCCCTGTCCGTCACCGGTTTTCGACCCGCACTGCAGGACGCCGAACGTCTCGCCCGTGGTCAGCCGGTGGCAGCTGATGCCGCTGTAGTAGTTCTCGTCGGCCAGGGATTTGAAGACCGCGGCCGCCTGCGGTGCCTTGGTTCCGTCCAGTTCAACGGCCAAAGCCCCGCTGTTCAGCTTGAGCTCGCCGGTAAAGACCTTGCCCGCCGCGGTCTCCGGCTTAGGGATATTGGTGCCGTTTGTGGCCGCCGGCGTCGGTGACGCCGAAGGGCTGGTCAGCCCGGCCTGCGCTGCCGCGTACTCGTCCTCTGAGGGGTTGCTGGCGAAGACGGTGAGTTGAAGGACGACGGCGAGGACCAGCGCCCCGGCGCCCGCCCCGACAGCAAGGAGGTTGTCGCGCTTACGGCGTTTTTCCTGCTGCCGCCGCAACTCGCGCTTCGCTTCCATCTGCAGGATGCGCCGCTTAGCCTCGCGGGCGCTCCGTGAACTGGCCGCCAAAAGTCCTCCTGGGTGTCGGGCCGGCCCGCCGGACGGGCCAAGGGCGACGTCCGGTGTCCGGCAGCAAGCGGCAGGCGGTGCTCCGGGCACCTCCATTAGAAGTTGCAGGCGCCGAAAGCATAAACTGACTGCCGCACATAGTTTATGCATGACTGGCTGGACTCCCGCCCTTACCGCCGCTTTTTGATCACATGGCGGAATCGGATCACCGGGCAGGGTACTCCGGCCTTCTGTTACCTGAGGAGAAAATCCACCATGGCACGCACCGCCTCCCTGTCCGGATTCCCCGAGTGGCTTCCCGAGGAGCGGCTGGTGGAGCTGCATGTGCTGGACACCTTGCGGCGTGTCTTCGAACTGCACGGCTTCTCCTCGATCGAGACCCGCGCAGTGGAAACCGTGGGACAGCTGCTCCGCAAGGGCGAGATCGACAAAGAAGTTTATGGACTCAGCCGCCTGCAGGAGGATGAAGAGGAGTCCAGGGCCGCCAAGGGTGACCACCACGCCCTCGCCCTGCACTTCGACCTGACCGTGCCGTTCGCCCGTTACGTCGTGGAGAACGCCGGCTACCTCGCATTTCCGTTCCGCCGCTACCAGATCCAGAAGGTGTGGCGCGGCGAGCGTCCGCAGGAGGGCCGCGCCCGCGAATTCGCCCAGGCGGATATCGACATTGTGGGCGACGGCGTGCTGCCGTTCCGCTACGACGTCGAAATCGCGCTGGTCATCGCCGAAGCCCTCGGCGCCCTCCCGATTCCCGACTTCCGCCTGCGCATCAACAACCGCAAGCTGGCCGAGGGCTTCTACCGCGGGATCGGCCTGACGGACACTGCCGGAGTCCTGCGGAGCATCGACAAGCTGGAGAAGATCGGCCCTGCCAAGGTGGCCGAGCTGCTGAAGACGGAGCTGGGAGCCACTGAGGAACAGGCGCAGGCCGCCCTGAGCCTGGCCGGCATCCGGACCGAGGACACCTCCTTCGTTGAAAAGGTCCGTGCCCTGGGCGTGAAGGACGAGCTGCTGGAGGAAGGGCTGAACGAGCTGGAGCAGGTCATCGCAGCCGCCGTGCACCGTGCTCCCGGCAAGGTGGTGGCGGACCTGAGCATCGCCCGCGGCCTCGACTACTACACCGGAACCGTGGTGGAAACCGTCCTGGTGGGCCATGAACAACTCGGCTCCATCTGCTCCGGCGGGCGCTACGACGCCCTGGCCAGCAAGGGAAACCGTAAGTTCCCGGGTGTCGGCCTCTCCATCGGCGTCACCCGCCTCGTCTCCAGGATCCTGAGCCAGGAACTGGCCCAGGCCACCCGCAAGGTACCCACGGCAGTGCTCGTCGCGCTGAACAACGACGACAGCTGGGGCGCGGCCCAGGATGTCGCCGCGCAGCTCCGCTCCCGCGGGATCTCCACCGAGGTGGCGGCGAAGGCTGAGAAGTTCGGCAAGCAGATCAAGTTCGCGGACCGGCGCGGCATCCCGTTCGTCTGGTTCACGGACGACGACGGCAAGCACCAGGTCAAGGACATCCGTTCGGGCGAGCAGACGGACGCCGACCCCGCCACGTGGACTCCGTCGGACGAGGACCTGTACGTCCGGGTGGTTAACGCCTAAGCGGCCGTCACGGACGCAGCCGCCGCTTCCGGAGGCGCAGCACCAGGAAGCGGCCGGCTACTCCGGCGGCCAGTACGGCCGCCATGCCGGCCACCGAAGCCAGCGGCAACGTGAAGGCCAGGACCAGGCATCCGACAAAACCGGCGGCATTCAGCCAGCGGGGTGCGGTGCCCGGCCGCTCGGCCATGGTGAAAGCGGCAGCATTCGTCACCGAGTAGTAGATCAGCACGCCGAAACTCGAGAAGCCCACCACGGTGAGCACATCCGTGGTGACGAGCAGTGCCACCACTGCGGCAGCCACTGACAGCTCGGCGACGACAGGCACGGTGTGGCGGCCGCCCACCCGGGCCAGGGGAGACGGGAGGTCCCGTTCCCGGGCCATAGCCAGTGCCGTGCGGCCCACTCCGGTAATGAGGGCCAGCAGGGCTCCCAGGCAGGCGGCTGCTGCTCCGGCCTGGACGAAAGGTCCCCCGGCGCTGAATCCCGAGAGGAGCACCGCGTCCAGCAGCGGTGACACGGATTCCGCCAGCCGGGCCGGGGAGAGGTGCCAGAGCAGAAGCACGGCAAGGCCAAGGTAGATCACGAAAGCCGCGGCCAGGGCCGCCAATATCGCCCGCGGTATGGTCCGCGCGGGATCCTTGACTTCCTCGCCCAGCGTGGCGATCCGGGCGTAGCCGGCAAAGGCGAAGAACATCAGCCCGGCGGCCGGCAGGATTCCCCAGGCGCTGCCGGCATTTGCCGCCAGGGCGCCGGGTTCCGGGTGGGGGCCGGATAGGCCGGCAACGGCAACAAACACCAGGGTGGCCAGCACGATCCCGAGCAGGATCCGGGTCAGCAGCGCGGTGCGGGTGATGCCCATGAGGTTGACCACCGTGAGTACTGCGACGGCGGCGATGGCCACGGGCGTGGCATAGCCCGGTGCCGCGTAATGGCCGAAGGTCAGGGCCATGGCCGCGCAGGATGCGGTTTTTCCGGTGACAAAACCCCAGCCGGCGATGAAGCCCGGCCATTCGCCCAGCTGTTTGCGGCCGTAAACATACGTCCCTCCGCTGGCCGGGTATTTGGCAGCCAGCTGGGCTGACGCAACGGCATTGCAGTAGGCAATCGCGCCGGCGACCAGCACGGAGACAATCATGAGCGGGCCGGCCAGGGCGGTGGCCGGGGAGAAGACGACGAACACGCCGGCACCGAGCATGGAGCCAAGCCCGATTGCGGTGGCGTCAAGCACTCCGAGCCGGCGCTGAAGCCGTTGATGGGTCTGCATGGCGGAAGGAAAGCCTCTCCAACGGGTAAACTCGAACGGGGCTGTTCCCGTAACGGTCCTATTCAACATCATCTCTGTATTCCTGCTGTCTCCTTCAGAAAGGCGTGCTGTGCTGCGCACACATGACCTCGGATCCCTTCGCTCCGAGCACATTGGACAAACCGTAACCCTTGCCGGCTGGGTGGGCCGGCGTCGTGATCACGGTGGTGTGGCATTCGTTGACCTTCGCGATGCCTCCGGCGTCGCCCAGGTGGTAGTCCGGGAAGAAGAGGTTTTCCACGGCCTCCGCAATGAGTACGTGCTCCAGGTCATCGGGACGGTTTCGCAGCGTCCGGAGGGCAACGAAAACCCGGCCCTGGCCACCGGCCAGATCGAGGTCATCGCGGAGAAGGTGACCATCCTCAACACCTCGGATCCGCTGCCCTTCCAGATCGACGAGCACGTCGAGGTGGGCGAGGAAGCCCGGCTCAAGCACCGTTACCTTGACCTGCGCCGCCCGGGCCCCGCCCGCAACATGCGCCTGCGTTCAGAGGCAAACCGCGTGGCCCGCGAGCTGCTCCACCGCGACGGTTACGTGGAGATTGAAACCCCCACCCTGACGCGCTCGACGCCGGAAGGCGCCCGCGACTTCGTGGTCCCCGCACGCCTCGCACCGGGTTCCTGGTACGCGCTGCCGCAGTCGCCGCAGCTTTTCAAGCAGCTCCTGCAGGTGGGCGGCTTCGAGAAGTACTACCAGATCGCGCGCTGCTACCGCGATGAGGACTTCCGCGCGGACCGCCAGCCGGAATTCACCCAGCTGGACATCGAAGCGAGCTTCGTGGAGCAGGACGACATCATTTCGCTCGGCGAAAACATCGTCAAAGCCTTGTGGCAGCTGATCGACGTCGAAATCCCGACGCCCATCCAGCGCATCACCTACGCCGACGCCATGGCACGCTACGGCTCGGACAAGCCGGACCTCCGCTTCGGCCAGGAACTGACCGAACTGACGGAATTCTTCAAGGACACCAACTTCGGCGTGTTCAAGGCGCCCTACGTCGGTGCCGTGGTCATGCCGGGCGGCGCCTCGCAGGCACGCCGCGCCCTGGATGCCTGGCAGGAATGGGCCAAGCAGCGCGGCGCCAAGGGCCTTGCCTACGTCCTGTTCAAGGAAGACGGCGAGCTGACCGGTCCCGTGGCCAAGAACCTCACGGACACCGAGCGGGCCGGCCTGGCCGACGCCGTCGGTGCCAAGCCGGGCGACTGCATCTTCTTCGCTGCCGGCGAGAAGACGCCCTCCCGTGCACTCCTCGGAGCCGCGCGCGTTGAAATCGGGCACCGCACCGGCCTGATCAACCCCTCGGACTGGGCGTTCTGCTGGGTGGTTGATGCCCCGATGTTCGAGCCCGCCGCTGCCGCGGTGGCCTCGGGCGACGTTGCTGTCGGTGCCGGCCAGTGGACCGCGGTCCACCACGCCTTCACGTCGCCCAAGCCCGAATTCATGGATTCCTTCGACCAGGATCCGGAGTCCGCCCTGTCCTACGCCTATGACATTGTCTGTAACGGCAACGAAATCGGCGGCGGTTCCATCCGTATCCACGAGCGTGACGTGCAGGAACGCGTGTTCGAGCTCATGGGCCTGGACAAGGCGGACGCCGAGACCAAGTTCGGGTTCCTGCTGGAAGGCTTCAAGTTCGGCGCTCCGCCGCATGGCGGCATCGCCTTCGGCTGGGACCGCGTTGTCGCACTCCTGGCCGGCGTGGAGTCGATCCGCGACGTCATCGCCTTCCCGAAGTCCGGCGGCGGCTACGACCCCCTGACCCAGGCTCCCGCGCCGATCACCGCGCAGCAGCGCAAGGAAGCCGGCGTCGACTTCAAGCCGGAAGCCAAGAAGGACGACAGCGCCAAGTAGCACCGCATGATCAGCAGCAAAGGCTCTCCGGGAAACCGGGGAGCCTTTGCTGTCCCGCCAGCAAGTGAATGAGGAGTCCGATGGAACGGCAGACGATGCCTGCCCTGGAGGAATTGATGGATGCGGCCTGGCCCGCTCCCGACCGGGAGGAATCCGGCGGCTGGGTGCTTCGCGCTGCGGGCGGCGTGACCCAGCGGGCCAACTCGGTCTGGCCGCGGTCCGAGCCGGCGGGAAGCCTGCACCACCGGATGGTGATGCTGCGGGATGCGCGGGCCTGGTACCGCAGCCGCCGTCTTCCCGTCATCTTCCAGGTCTTCGACGACTCCCGCAGTGCCGCCCTGAACGCTGTCCTCGACGAGGAAGGCTTCACGAGGCAGTCCGAGACCTTGATCCTGGTGCGCGACGCCGGCGCGGCTACCGCAGCCCCAGTGGCGGCACCAGACGCAGGCGTCGAGATTTCAGGCGTCGAGATGTCAACGGAACCGTCTGAGGAATGGCTGCGGCTCTGGTGGAGCGTGGACGGCCGCGGTGGCGAGGAGTCCCTCGCCACCGCCCGCACCATTCTGGAGGGCTGCCGGTCGGCCTACGCTTTGGTGAGGGACGACGACGGCGTGCCGGCCGCCGTCGGACGCCTTGCCGTTCCTTCGGTCGGCGGGGAGGGTGGCCTGTACTGCATGGCCACGCGTCCGGATGCCCGCCGGAGGGGTTTCGGCTCCCGGGTCCTCGCGTCCCTGCTGCGTGAGGGTGACGCCCGGGGCGTCAGCAGCTACTGGCTGCTGGTGACCGCGGCCAACGCCGGTGCCCGGGAGCTGTATGCCCGTTCGGGCTTCACGGAAGCCGGCCGCTATTACTACCGGCAGGAGCGGCCGAAGCGGCACCTGACCGGCTGCTAGGAACCCCCGGCCGCCGTGCGGCGGGCGGTACCGGCCAGGTAGGGAGCACCCAGTTCCTCGATCGGCGTCTTGAACGTCTCGCGGGAGTAGTACACCGAGGCGGCTGCGACGAGCATGCAGGCTGTGCCGAACACCGCCACGGGAACCCAGCCGGTGGCGCCCGGGGTCAGGAGCATGCCGGCGATCATGGGCGCGAAGCCGGCCAGGACGAGTCCCAGCTGGTTTCCCATCGCCATGCCGGTGTAGCGCACCGGGGCGGCGAACTGTTCGGCGAAGAACGAAGGCCAGATGCCGTTGAAGCCCGAATACAGCACGGTCATGTTCAGGAAGGCCGCCAGGAAGACCAGGACGATGTTCCCGGAGGACAGTGCCAGGAAATACAGGAAGATCGTGGCTGAGCACCCGAAGGCGGCAGTGAGCAGCAGCGGCCGGCGGCCGATCCGGTCCGACAGCCTGGCCGCCAGCGGCATGGCGAACATGGACAGGCCGATGGCGACGGCGTTGACGGTCAGGATGGAGCCCCGGTCAAAACCTGCCGTGGAGGTGGCGTATGCCAGGCCGAAGACCGTGAAGATGGTCTGCATGACGGACATGATCGACATTCCCACAACACGCAGCACGTCCGCGCCTTGGAACCTGAGTACTTCCTTGACGGGCATCGGGGCGACCTGGCGGCTCTCCTGGGCTTCCTCGAAAACCGGTGTTTCGTCCAGGTGGGTCCGGACCCAGTAGGCGATGGCCAGCACCACGATGGAGAGCCAGAAGGGGATGCGCCAGCCCCAGCTCAGCATCGCATCCTGGGGGAGCGCGGTGACCGGAATGAAGACCAGGGTGGCCAGCACCATGCCGGAGGCATAGCCGGTCATCACGAAGCTGGTGAAGAAGCCGCGCCGTCCTTCGGGCGAGTGTTCGAGCGTGAGCGTGGAGGCGCCGGCCGATTCCGCGCCGGCCGAGAAGCCCTGTGCCAGCCGGCCGGCCACGAGGAGGATCGGGGCCCAGACGCCCACCTGTTCGTAGGTGGGCAGGAAGCCGATGCCGAGCGAGGCCAGGCCCATGATGCCGAGAGTAAGCAGCAGGATCTTCTTCCGGCCCAGCTTGTCACCGAAATGGCCCATGACCAGGCCGCCCACCGGCCGGGCCACGTAGGCCACGCCGAAGGTGGCGAAGGCGCCGATCAGCCCGATGGCGGGGTCCGCCGAGGGGAAGAACAGGTGCGGGAACACGAGTGCTGCCGCGGTCCCGTAGATGAAGAAGTCGTAGTACTCCAGGGTGCTGCCGAGGAATGATGCCAGGGCTGCCTTGGCTGGCGTTTTCCGTGGGGCAGTACGGGGGATAGTGCCTGCGGTCTCGTGCCGGGTCTGGCCCGGTGTTGTCCGGGCTGCGCCCGGTGTTGCGGGTGAGGTGTGCATGGGGATCTCCTTAAGACGTCGGTGTCTTAGTGGCAGCCGGTGTGGAATCCCCGAGGTGGAAGTCCACCGACAGGATCTGCTGGCTGTTGGGGAATGAGTAGGCCTTCAGTGGCTCGTGCAGCGGATGGGTGTTGTACACCGCGATGTCCTCGACGGTTTCGAAATCGGCCACAATGGCGTAGTCGAAGGAGCGCTCCGTGTTGAGCACGTCCGGGCCGTGGGTCAGGCTGAGCATGCCGGGGATGTTCCCGGCCATCCGGCCGAGCCCGGCGATCCAGGCCTGCTTGTCGGCGGGCGGGAAGTCCGGTTTGAACTTGAAGAGTACGGTGTGGCGGATCATCTCAGGCTCCCACCAGGTCCATGGCTTGCCCGGCCTGTTCGGCGGCCTGTTCAGCAGGGCGGTACTCCGGGGATTGGCCGGCGATGGTGCGCCCTGCGAGGTACCCCATGGTCATGATTGGTCCAAGGGTGGCGCCGGCGCCCGGGTAGCCCGCGGCGTAGGCGTTTTCGGTGGTGTTGCCTGCGGCGAACAGGCCCTCGATGGGGTGGTTGTCGACGTCGAGCACGCGGGCCAGGCCGTCGGTTGCCACGCCGCCGTTGGTGCCGAAGGCGCCGTTGACCACTTCCATGGCGTAGAAGGGCCCGGTCTGCAGCGGTCCGAGGGACGGGTTCGGGTACAGGTTGTCCTCGTCGCCCCAGTACTTGTCGTACGCGCTTTCGCCGCGGCCGAAGTCCGGGTCTTCGCCCTTGACGGCATACTCGTTGAACCGGGCCACTGTGGCGCTGAGGTTTTCTGCCGGTACGTGGATCTTCTCCGCCAGTTCGTCCAGCGTTGCGGCTTCGGTCAGGTAGGCGGGGGCGGGCTGGCCGGCGCGGTGGGCCAGGATGCCGTAGCGCTCCATGTAGGCGTGGTCCACGATCACGTGGGCCGGAGTGTTGAGGGTCCGGTTCGCGGCGGAGTCCCAGGACTGCAGGCTCCGGGCGAGGTCGTTGTAGTTCTGCGACTCGTTGGCGAAGCGGCGGCCGTGGCGGTTCACCATGATCGACCCCGGGCCCTGGCGTTCGAAGCGCAGCAGGGTGCCGATCGGCTGCCCGTCGCGGGTGTCGCCGGTGACCGACATGGGTGCCCACCAGGCTTCCCTGGTGCCGCGGGTCTGGCCGCCGATCCGCTGGGCCATCCGCAGGCCGTCGCCGGTGTTCGAAGGCGGCGAGCACATCGTGTAGAGCCGCGAGGCGAGCATCGAGTCGGCCAGTGCCTTGTCCCATTCGAAGCCGCCGGTGGCCAGCACCACGCCGTCGTTCGCGTGGAACAGCTCACCGGATTCAAGCTCGACGCCGGTCACCCGGCCGCCGGCGGTGAGCAGGCGGTGCCCCCGGGCACCAGTGACGAGCGCTGCCCCGTCGCGGACCAGGCTGGCGAGCAGCATGGACACGAGAGCCTGGCCTTTGGCGACCAGCCCGTTTTCCTGGCGCTGGCTGAGGGCGTCCCAGGGGAACTTGGTGAAGGCGCCCCAATTCTCGTATTCCTGCATGGTGAACGGGGCCCGGCCGTCGCTGCGGATATGTTCCTTGAGGGCGCCCAGGGCCTCCCGGCTGTTGAACAACTCCGGTTCCACCGTGCGGCCCCCTTCCACTGCGCCGGGGAGGTCCTGGCGGTAGTCGGGGAAGTTGTTGAGAAATATGAAGCGGAGCCCGCACTCGTCTTCGACGAAGCGGAGCATCCGGTCGCCGTAAGTGAGTGCTGCATCCAGCAACTCGTCGCGGCCGCGTCCCCGGGCCACGGCGCGAACGTACTCTGCGGCCGCTTCCTTGGAGTCGGCAATACCGGCCTCGCGGGCGTGGTGGTTGTCCGCCACCCAGAGCATGCCGCCGGAGACGGCCGACGTCCCGCCCAGCAGGGCGCTCTTTTCCAGGACGACGACCGATTTGCCGGCCCGGGCAGCGGTGGCCGCGGCGGTGAGGGCGCCGGCACCGGAACCGACGACGACGACGTCGTACTTATCCGCTGCGGTTCCATTAACGAATTTCATGGGTGTTGCCTTTCAAGAAAAGAAGATGAGGGTGCTGCAACCGGTGTGCCTCAGACGGCGGTGTAGCCGCCGTCGATCACGAGCTCGGAACCTGTGGTGAAGCGGGATTCGTCGGAGGCCAGGTACAGCACGCCATAGGCGATTTCGTCCGGCTTGCCCTGCCGGGGAAGGGGGTTCGAGCCCACGAGCTGCTTGTAGTAGGCCTCGGGGCCGATCTCCGACTGCTCGGCGGAGCGGCGGCTCATCCGGGTGTCCATGGAGCCCGGGTGGATGGAGTTCACCCGGATGCCGTGAACCCCGTAGGCCGCGGCATCGGACTTGCTCAGGAGCCGAACGGCGCCCTTGGTGGCGTGGTACAGAGGCACGTTCCGCCCGCCCGTGATGCCGTGGATGGAGGAGAAATTGATGATGCTACCGGCGCCCTTGTCGATCATGCCGGGGACCACGTGCTTGGTCATCAGCCAGACACCCTTGACGTTGACGTTGAAGATCGTGTCGAAGTCGGTCACCGAGGCGGTGTGGGAGGCTCCGGCGGGGCCGATGATTCCGGCGGCGTTGACCAGGATGTCCGGTGTGCCCAGTTCGTCGCGGACCCGGCGGATGGCAGCGGCGACGCTGTCCTCGCTGGTGACATCGACGTCGAACTCGCTGATATTCGCATGGGCCGCGCCGGCCGGGATGCCGGCAACGTCGAGGCTGGCGACGACGGCGCCGTGCGTAGCCAGCAGGGCGGCTGTGGCGCTGCCCAGGTCGCCGCGGCCGCCGGTAACGATGGCAGTCTTGCCGGCCACGCGGTTCGCTGTGGTGTTCATGTGGTGTGCTCCTCGTAACTCCTGCAGCCTCATTGCTGCGTCCTAGCCAGAGTTGCAGGGGAGGTGTGACTGGAACCACAGGATTACCGATGAACGGCAAAAGCGCCGTTGAGTGGCTCTGTTAAGTTGCCCTGTTGAGTTGCCCTGCTCAATGGCTCTCCTAACTGGCCCTGCTCAATGGCTCTGGCGAAGAGTGCCTTTAAGCTCGCCGCGCCAACCGAGGGCCCTGGAGATGCCCCGGGCAGCGGCCATGAGGACGGGGACCCTGGCGGGCGTGTTCTCCTCGTTGCGCGGGACCACCACGCTGAGCGCGGCGCGGACGCTGTTGTCCGGTCCGAAGACGGGGACGGCGATCCCGCTGGATTCGGGCACGATCACGCCCGGCATGGCGGCAAAGCCGCGCTGCCTGATCTCGGCCAGGTGGCGGCGCAGCAGGGAAGGTTCGGTGAGGGTGGTCTCGGTGAACTTCGTCAGGGGCCGGGCCAGGAAACTGTCCTGGTAGGCGGCCGGAGCGTGCGCCAGCAGGACCAGGCCGGAGGACGTGGCGTGCAGCGGCAGCCTGCCGGCAATTTTGGTGATGTCCACGATGGTCTTGTCGGAGCCCAGCCGCTCGATGTACAGCACCTCGTCCGAATCCAGGATGCCGAGGGTGGTGGAGTGCTGCACCACGGCCTGCACGTCCTCCATGAACGGCAGCGCAGCCTCCCGCAGTCCAAGCATTTTGGACCCGCGGGAGACGAGCTCCCACATCCTGGTTCCGATGTGGACGTCTCCGCCGGGTTCGCGTTCGAGGAGCCGTTCCGCGAGGAGGTCGTTGACCAGCCGGTAGGTGGTGGTGACGGGCAGTCCGGTGCGGCGGCCCAGTTCTGCGACGGTCATGGACGTGTGGCGGTCGTCGAACGCACTCACGATTTTCACGAAGCGGCCGATAATCGACTCGCCGGACGCGGAATTGGCCACTGTTCCTCCTCAGGATTCCCGCTCAATGGTAATCCTCCTGCCAACAGCCGGAACCGCCGGGTCTACTGGGGCTTTAGCCTTCCACCCGGCTGCCGCAAGGATGCGGACGGCCGACTGAATGGAGCAGGATTTATGAGCACCGCAAGCACCATGAACAAGACACCGGCCGCGGGCACCACCGTCTGTGACGTCCTCGTCATCGGCTCCGGCGTGGCCGGGATGGCCGCCGCATTGAAGGCCGCGTCGCAGGGCCTGACGGTAATTGTTGCGGAAAAGGAGCAGTACTTTGGCGGAACCACGGCCATTTCCGCCGGCTGGGCGTGGGTCCCCGGCAATAAGCAGGGCGTGGCGCAGGGTGATACCCGGGAGGACGCCGAAACGTACCTGAGGAACCTGGCCCCGGAGACGTTCAACGAGGCGGGCGTCCGGGATTTCCTGGATACGGTGCCCGAGGCGATCGCTTTCTTCGAGGACGAAACCGAGGTGAAGTTCACCTACCCGGAAAAGTCGCCGGACTACCAGATGGACCTGCCCGGGGCGAAACTCTCGGGCCGCGCGATCCTGCCGCAGGATGTTGACGCACGTGTGCTGGGCGACAAGCGGCTCCTGATGCAGCCGTACATGAGCTCCTACACGGTGTTCGGCTACATGCCGCAGGTGGGCCCCGACATCAACGAGTTCTTCCACGTGAACCAGTCGGTGAAATCGTTCGTTTATGTGGCGAAGAAGCTGCTGCGCACGTGGGCCGACGCCGCCCGCTACAAGCGTCCCGTCCTGCGTTCGAACGGCAACGCGCTGATGACCCGCATGGTCATGAGCGCCGACCAACTGGGCGTGCGGCTGTGGAAGTCTTCGCCCGCCCTGTCACTGACCCGTGACGATGCCGGGACCGTCACCGGAGCGGTGCTCGGGGGAGAGCATGCCGGCCTGGTGACGGCACGGCTCGGTGTGATCCTCGCCGCCGGCGGCTTCTCGGGCAACAAGGAACTGCGTCAGCAGTACTTCCCGCACGACGCCGACGGCGATGACCACTTCACCCCGACACTGGGCCACGGCGGGGACGCCGCCACCCTGGCGATCAGTGCCGGCGGACAGATTGATGACTCCGTGTCCAGTGTGGGCTCCTGGGCCCCGGTAACGGTGTTCAAGTACCTCAGCGGCAAGGAGCGGCTCTTCCCGCACCTCCGGGCCATCGGCCTGCCGGGCCTGATCGCCGTCGACCGTCACGGCAAGCGCTTCGGCAACGAGGCGCTGAGCTACCACGACTTCGGCGGCGCGATGATCGGGCACAACAAGGACGAGGACAAGACGTTTGGCTACGTGATCGGCGACGCGAAGACGATGCACAAATACGGCATCGGCTACGCCAAGCCCTGGCCGATGCCCCGCGGCTATTTCTACCGGACCGGATACCTGGTCAAGGGGAACACGCTGGCGGAGCTGGCCGGAAAGCTCGGCATCGACGCCGGAGGCCTTGCGGCCACCGTGGCTGAATTCAACCCGGCGGCCGTGCGCGGTGAGGATCCGGCGTTCGGCCGGGGTTCCACCCTGTACAACCACTTCCGCGGCGACCTTGAACACCAGCCGAATCCGAACCTGGCCCCGGTCGGCAAGGGCCCGTATTTCGCCGCAAAGATCCAGATGGGTGACCTCGGTACTTTCGCGGGCGTCGGCGTCAACGAGCATTCGGAAGTCGTCACCGCCGACGGGGCGGCAGTCCCCGGCCTCCTTGCCGTCGGCGCGGCCGCTGTCAGCGTCTTTGGCGGCGGCTACCCGGGATACGGCTCGCATATCGGGCCGGCCCTCGTGTTCGGCTACCGGGCGGGCCGTGACATCGCCAGGCTTGCGGCCGGCCGGGACGCGGACCGCGCCGCCAGCGTCGCAGCAGTCTAGGGCAGCGGCCGGAGGCGTCCATGGCTAACTCACCGTCGGGTGAATCCGTCATCAGCCGCGTCGTGCGGCTCATGAGTGCGTTCGACCGGGACCTGCCCACCATGACGCTCTCCGGCCTCGCCCGCCGCGCGGGCCTGCCCCTGACCACAGCCCACCGGCTCGTGGACGACCTCGTCCTGCACGGCCTCATTGAGCGGTTGCCGGACGGGAACCTGCGCTCCGGGATGCGGATGTGGGAGCTGGCAGCGCGGGGGTCGCGTGCGCTGAACCTCCGCGAGCTGGCACTGCCGTTCATGGACGATGTCCAGGCGGCCGTGCATCAGCACACCACCCTTGCCGTCCTGGACCACGGGACGGTGCTCTACGTGGAGCGCCTGTCCTCGCCGGAATCCAGCCTGGACGCGGCCCACATTGCCCAGCGGATGCCGGTTCACGCAGCCTCGTCCGGGCTGGTGCTGCTGGCCTACTCTCCGCCTGCATTCCAAGACGAGGTCCTCGCGCGCCCGCTGCCGGCGGTGACCGCCGAGACCATCACCGACCCGGCCCTCATCCGGAAGCATCTGGCCGAAATCAGGCAGCGCGGCTATGTGGCACTGCCGGGAATTGGCGTCACGGAGTGGACCGGCATCGCCGTGCCCGTCTTCGGCCCGGACAACGGCATCGCCGCGGCGCTGAATGCCATTGTTCCGCGGCAGGAAGCGGCCGTTCCCCTGACGGTTCCTGCGCTGCTGACTGCCGCGCACGGGATTTCGCGGGCGTTGAAGGCCTCCCGGGCGCCCCGGCGCTAGCCTTTCACAACCGATGAACGGAAGTCCTATGGGGCAGGCGTGGGCCAGGTCGGCATTGTTGCCTGAGACGTAAATCACGTCTGAAAACTCCGAAAGAAGGACAACGATGTCTTCCGCCACGACAGAGATTTCAGCAGCACCTGCTCCGGTGGCCCCGTTCGTCGGGGCCCCGGACCTGCCCCCGTATTCGCATGAACTGGGCTGGCCGGAGGGCATGGCCCCGTTCAAGGTGGTCGACGACGGTACGCAGGGGGACCCCTATGCCCACTATGAATGGATGCGGGAGCACGCCCCCGTGCTCCGTGCCCATTCCCCCGTATCGGACGTGTGGTTCATTTCCCGCTACGACGACGTACGCAAGGCGATGCGCGCCCCCAAGGTCTTCTCCTCCCAGGTGGTGGACCCGGTTCCGCTGACCTTCCTGACCCTCTTCGACGCCCCCAACCACACCAGGCTGCGGCAGGTGGTGGCGCAGGCCTTCATCCCGAAGGCCATAGCCCGCTTCGAGGAACGGGTTCGCGAAAACGCCGAAAAGTACCTGGCCCCGATGCTCGCCGCCGGCGGCGGGGACGCCGTGGACGACTATGCGATCCCGCTCAGCATGTCCACCATCAGCGCCCTGCTCGACGTTCCGGCCGAGGACTTCGAGAAGATGAAGTTCTGGTCCGATGAGACCTTCAGCTATTTCGGCCGGCTGGCCCGCAACGCCCAGGGCACCGGAACCGACGAACAGAGCACCTTTGAGTTCTTCGCCTATCTGAAGGACACCATGGAGCGCCTGCACAGGGAGGAGAGCGACTCCGTCGGCGGCCACATTGCCCGGATGTGGAAGGACGGCCTGCTCAGCGAAAAGGAAGCCAAGGAACTCTGTGCCTTTGTCTTCGTCGCCGGACACGACACCACCACCATCCTGCTGGCCAACGCGTTCCGCGTCTTTAGCGAGCAGCCCGGACTGCTGGAGCGGATCCGCCGGAACCCGGACGACGCGAGCCTCTTTGTCGAAGAACTTGCCCGCTACCGCGGCACGGTGCAGCGGGCCAGCCGGATCACTACGGAGGAGGTGGAGGTTGCCGGGGTGACGATTCCGGCCGGTGCCATCGTCCGGCTGCTGCCCGCCGCAGCGAACCGGGACAGCAACAAATACCCCGACGGCGAACGCTTCGATATCGACCGGAACACCGACGGCCATCTGGGCTTCGGCCACGGCGTCCACAGCTGCCTCGGCGCGCCCCTTGCTCGGCTTGAGGTCCTGGTGACCGTAAAGCTCCTCGCCGAAAAGCTGGGATCCCTCAACCTGGACCCCGACAAACCGATCGAATACGTGCGCGGCAATAACCTGACAAACTCGGGCCCCGAACACCTCCATGTGCTGGTGGAGAAGACCAATGCATGATCCGGAAGCGAACACGCGCAAACCAATGAACCGGGAAGCAATGAAACATGAACTGATGGCCGGGCCCGCTGCGCCCGTGGTAATCGTAGGCGCCGGACACTCCGGTGTCGCAGTGGCCGCTGGGCTCCGGGCCCGCGGCTGGGAAGGCGGCATCCTGCTGCTCGAAGCAGAGAAGGGGACGCCCTACGAACGCCCGCCGCTGTCCAAGGAACTCCTGAAGGACGGTGCACCGGACGAGTCCGCTGTCCTGCGCAAGGAGAAGTTCTACCAGGACAAGCGCATCGACCGTGTTGCGGGCATCGCCGTCGACTCTGTGGACAGGGCGGGGCGGACGGTCCTGCTGTCCGACGGCAGCCGCCGCGACTACCACCGGCTCGTCATCGCCACAGGTTCGCGGGCGAGGGCCCTGACCGTGCCGGGCGCTGCCCTTCCCGGGGTGCAGGCGCTGAGAACACGGGACGACGCCCTCGAGCTCAAGCGGCTCCTGGTGGCCGGCGCCCGGGTTGCCATCATCGGTGCCGGGTACATCGGCTTGGAAGTGGCTGCTGCGGCCGCCGCGAAGGGCTGCGAGGTGACGGTACTGGAGTTCCAGGACCGCGTGATGAGCCGGGTCACGTCAGCGCCGGTATCGCACCACTTCGAACAGCTCCACCAGCGGCACGGCGTCCGGTTTGTCTTTAGTGCGGCGGTGACTGACATTGAAGGGGACCACCGCGCCGAGCGGGTGGTCACGGCCGACGGCCACGTTTTCCAGGCCGACGTCGTACTGGCCGGAATCGGCGTTGTCCCCAACCAGGAACTGGCCGCGGAAGCCGGTCTGGAGTGCCGTGACGGCATCCTCGTGGACGGCCACGGCGTGACGTCTGATCCAGCCATTTACGCCACCGGTGACGTCACGCGGTTCACCAGCCCGATCGACGGCGCCAGCCAGCGCCTGGAATGCATCCAGAACGCGCAGGCGCAGGCAGACAGGGTTGCCGCCCACATCACCGGACAGCCGGCAGCAGTTCCGGAGATCCCCTGGTTCTGGACCGTCCAGCATGGCGTCAGGCTCCAGACCGCCGGAGTGCGCCGCCCGGACGACGATGTGATCGTGCGCGGCAACCCCGCCGGCGGCAGTTTCTCGGTGGTATATCTCCGGGACGGCCGCGTCGCCGCGGTGGACACTATCGGCGGCCTGGCCGACTTCCGGCCGGCCCGGAAACTGATCGCCCGGGGAGACCGGATGGACCCGGCGCTGGCCGCGGATCCCCGGGTTCCCCTCACCGAGGCCACGCTCACCGGCGCGGTACTCAACGCGCCCGCCCCCATCCACGCTGATCCTGCAACAGCCCGAAGCTAAAGGAACCACCCATGAGCAACAACAAACTCACCGTCATCGACCGCGAAGGCTCCACGCACCGCCTGGAATGGGAACCGGACCAGACACTGATGGAAGCCCTCCGTGACAACGACCTGCCCGTCCTGGCGTCCTGTGGCGGCACAGCGTCTTGCGCCACCTGCCACGTGTTCCTCGAGCGGGAGGCCTTCGACACGCTGGGTGAGCGCAGCGAGGATGAACTGGAGCTGCTCGTGGAGGCCGAGGGCTACCAGGCGTGCGGCTCCAGGCTCTCCTGCCAGCTCGACTTCAGTCGGGAACTCAACGGAATAACCGTCACCCTGGCACCCGAGGACTAGGCGGGGCAGCCGCGGGGGCTAGGCCGGCGGGTCGGTCACCACAATCCGGACCGAACAGGCGTCTGCCGCGGCCCGCTTCAGCACGGGGGCACGCGGATCAGGTACGTCCAGGAACGGCAGCCGGGTCAGCGCCGCGTAGCGTTTCAACGCCGGTTCGCCGAGTACCTGTTCCGCCAGGGCCCGGTCGCCGCCCGGCACCAGATATTCGATCCGGTGCTCGCTGAAGATCCGGCCGGCGTGCTCTGCGACTGCCTCCACCAGCGCATCCGCCTGGTTGGCCCGCCGCCGGGCGAAGCGCTGCTGGGACCAGCCGCCGGCAGCGGTCCTGGACGGGATGTGGCGGGTGCCGGTCTTCGCGGCCAGGGCGGCACCGTCACGGACCACGGCCACGGAGTATCCGCCACGGCGGACCAGCACCAGCCCGAGCGTCCGGGACTGGGCGGCCAGCGATGCCATGCGAGGCACGGCATCGCGGCCGCTGCCGGGCCGTCCGTCCGCAGGCCACGGCGGCTGCAGCAGCGCCACGGCACCGTCCGCCGCGGACAGTTGCAGGCCGCCGTCGACCTCTTCCGCGGCGACGCTGCCGTGGCTGGCAGCGAAACGCTCCACCCAGCCGGGCAGGCGCTCACCGGAGACGAACGCCACACGGGAGTCTGGGGTGGGCATTGCGCGGGTCTCCGTTGTTAGTGGGGTGATGAACTAGAAGTAGCCTATCTATGTGGATGATCTCTTTGGCCAAGGGCCGGACAACGACGACGACGGAACGGCGGCGCCGTCCGGGTCGGCAGTTTCCGGGCCGGCCGCCGGGCGGACGCAGCCCCGGAGCCCGCTGGCCGTGCGGATGCGGCCGAGGACCCTTGACGACGTCGTGGGCCAGCAGCACCTGCTGGGGCAGGGATCGCCGCTGCGCCAGCTGGCCGCCGGCGCAGGAGCCGATTCCTCCGGACCCGCCGGACCGACATCTCTCATCCTGTGGGGACCCCCGGGAACAGGAAAGACCACTCTCGCCCATGTGATCGCCAAGGGTCCGGGCCGGAAGTTCGTCGAACTTTCCGCAATCACCGCGGGCGTCAAGGACGTACGCCGCGTGATGGACGAGGCGCTCACGGCCCGGGACCTTTACAAGACCACCACCGTGCTTTTCCTCGACGAGATCCACCGCTTCAACAAAGCCCAGCAGGACGCGCTGCTGCCTGGCGTAGAAAACCGCTGGGTGGTGCTCGTGGCTGCAACCACCGAGAATCCGTCCTTCTCGGTGGTCTCCCCGTTGCTGTCCCGTTCGCTGCTGCTCACGCTCCGCCCCCTGACGGATGCCGACGTCGAGGGGCTGGTCCAGCGCGCCGTGGCTGATCCCCGCGGGCTGAACAGCGCGGTCAAGCTCAGCGAAGAGGCACTGGCCCACCTGGTCAGGTTGTCCGGCGGGGACGCGCGCCGCGCGCTGACAGCGCTGGAGGCGGCTGCCGGTGTGGCGTTCGGTGACGCAGACGACGCCGACGAGGGCCCGGTGGCCGTGGAACTGCGGCACACCGAACGCGCCCTTGATGTTGCCGCCGTCAGGTACGACCGCGCGGGTGACCAGCACTACGACGTCGCGAGCGCCTTCATCAAATCCATTCGCGGCTCTGACGTGGATGCCGCACTGCACTACCTGGCACGCATGCTGGAAGCGGGGGAGGACGCGAGATTCATCGCCCGGCGGATCGTGATCTCGGCCGCGGAGGATGTCGGCATGGCGGATCCCACCGCGCTGCAGACCGCCGTTGCCGCGGCGCAGGCCGTGCAGCTGATCGGCATGCCCGAGGGGCGGATTGTGCTTGCCGAGGCGGTCGTCCACCTGGCAACGGCCCCGAAGTCCAACGCCGCGTACATGGGCATCAACAAAGCCACCGCCGACGTCCGGGCGGGCCTGGGCAACGGCATCCCGGCGCACCTGCGGGACGCGCACTATCCGGGATCCAAACAACTCGGGCACGGCCAGGGCTACAAATACGCGCACGACGCCCCGCACGGCGTGGCCACACAGCAGTATCCGCCGGACGACCTCGTAGGCCGGGACTACTACCAGCCCACCGCGAATGGCGCCGAACGCGATATTTCCACCCGGCTGGAGCGGCTCCGGAAGATCATCCGCGGCGGCTGAGGGATGGCGCCGGGACCCGGACTGCCGCGGCGGACAGCCGCCGGCGTCCGCCCCGTTGACTTCCGGCGGGGGAGGGCTAACGTTGAATTACGCCAGCACAGATCTGTTGGACGTGCGTGCCTTGAGGGGGACATCGCACAAATGCCGGTTACTCGCATCCTCAGGCCCCAGGTCGGCGGCCGGCACAGAATTTGCTTGGCACAACCTTTATGCGTCTCCGTCCCAGTCTTCAGGTAGTGTCCCATGTCCGTAAATTTCGTCACAGCAGTATCCGTTAAGTCCTTCGATCTCCCGGACAAGAAACGGTGCCCGGACAAGGCGGAATTCGACCTTGTCACCGTCAACGACTACTCAGTGGCCCGGCTGATCCTCAACCCCGGCTGGCGGTGGTCCGAAAGCATCAAACCGTTCGAGAAAACCGACTTCTGCCAGCACAACCACCTCGGATTCTGCGTGTCCGGTGTGATGGAGGTGGAAACCTCCGACGGTGTCCGTTCGACGATCCATGCCAACGACACCTACACGCTGCCTCCCGGCCACGATGAGTGGGTGGTGGGCGACAAGCCGTTCATCGCCGTCGAGTTCCTGGGCGCCGCTTCCTTCGGCCGGCAGGCAAGCCGCGGAGTTCACGCACGGACCTGACAGGAACCGCGGGGGAGCCCGGGTGTGCATCGTGGTAGGATTGTTCGTTGTCTGGCAAGGCACGGACGCGCAATCCCACCAAAATTTCTTTTGATGAGGTTACGCCTGTGCCCAGTAGCAAAAGGCAGCGGTTGGCCGATGCTCTCCATCGTGGAGGCCAGTAACACTGACACACCGCAGATATTGGAAGGACACAAGTGGCTAACAACACTCGTGCTCGCCGTACCGCACGCCTCTCGCGTGCACTCGGCATTGCTCTGACCCCCAAGGCCGCCAAGTACATGGAGCGCCGCCCGTACGGCCCCGGTGAGCATGGCCGTGCCCGCAAGAAGCAGGACTCCGACTACGCCGTACGTCTGCGCGAAAAGCAGCGTCTGCGCGCCCAGTACGGCATCCGCGAAGCCCAGATGACCCGTGCCTTCGAAGAAGCACGCCGCACCAAGGGCCTGACCGGTGAAAACCTGATCGAACTGCTCGAAATGCGTCTCGACGCCCTCGTGCTGCGTGCCGGCTTCGCCCGCACCATCGCCCAGGCCCGCCAGCTGGTTGTGCACCGCCACATCCTGGTTGACGGCATCCGCGTTGACCGCCCGTCCTTCCGCGTCGGCGAGGGCCAGCTGGTCCACGTTCACAGCCGCAGCGAAACCATGCCTCCGTTCCAGGTTGCAGCAGCCGGCGCGCACCGCGACGTCCTGCCCCAGGTTCCGGCTTACCTGGACGTCAAGCTCGACGCCCTGCAGGCACGCCTGGTTCGTCGCCCGAAGCGCTCCGAGGTTCCCGTAACCTGCGAAGAGCAGCTCGTCGTCGAATTCTACGCACGCTAAATACCAGCAGCGTATACAAAGAAGCCCGTGGCAAGCGCCGCGGGCTTCTTTGTATGTAAGGTACTGGGGGGAGTTCCGCAAGGGCGGCCATCAGGCTGCTGCGGGACCCGCAGCAGCCCACGGAAACACAAGGAGATGAACGTCTATGTCTGGTGGCGATATTGCCGGCCTGATCGCGGCAGGGGTGTTTGCGCTCCTCGTGCTGATACTCGCCGTGCCCATCCTGAAGCTCGGACGGGTTTTCGACGAAGTCCGGACGTCCATCCGTGCAATCAGCGACGGCGCCACCCCGCTCATGGACGAAGTCACGGCCACGGTTTCCACCACCAACCAGCAGCTCAAGAAGGTTGACGGCATCTCGTCCAACGTCTCGGACGCGTCGGCCAATATTTCCGCGTTGTCGTCCCTGGTGGCGGCCACTGTCGGATCGCCGCTGATCAAGGTGGCAGCGTTCAGCTACGGAGTCCGCTCCGCCCTCTCCGCCCGCAAGAAACCCGCCACCGGCCGCCGCAGCCGCTAATTCCGACGGAGCACTCAATGAAAAGAATCCTCTGGATGGGAATCGGCGTCGCCATTGGCGTGATCGCCTTCCGCAAGATCACCGAGGCGCAGACCACCCTGGGGCCCGAAGGCCTCAACCGGGCCGTGGGCCGGCTGGCCGACGGCATCTACGATTTCGCCGACGCCGTCCGTGAAGGCATGCAGGAACGGGAAACCGACCTGAGGGCAGCCCTGGGCATCGAATCCCAGGACATGGTGCGGCGCTAGCCGCCGCTGCGGGAGAATTAAACGGGCAGTATCCGTTGTTCCGGTACTGGCCATCAGAATCAAACTGTCGCGCGGCAGAACGCGTGAACCAAGAAGGGTAAGTAACCAGGTTATGAAGTCGCAGGAGATCACCAAGCGCTGGATCGACTTTTTTGTCAGCAAAGGCCACACGGCGGTGCCTTCGGCGTCCCTGGTTTCCAGCGACCCCTCCCTGCTGTTCACGGTGGCCGGCATGGTCCCGTTCATTCCGTACCTGACGGCCCGCGAAGAGGCGCCTTACAACCGCGCCACCAGCGTGCAAAAGTGCATCCGCACCGGCGACATCGAGGAAGTCGGCAAGACGGCACGCCACGGCACGTTCTTCCAGATGTGCGGAAACTTCTCCTTCGGCGACTACTTCAAGGAAGACGCCATCAAGTTCGCCTGGGAACTGCTCACCACGAGCGTTGCCGACGGCGGCTACGGCCTGCCGCCGGAGAAGCTGTGGGTCACCGTCTACGAAGAGGATGACGAAGCCGAGCAGCTGTGGCTCAAGAACACCGGCATGCCGGCCGAGCGGATCCAGCGGATGGGCAAAGCGGACAACTACTGGTCCACCGGCCAGCCCGGCCCGGCCGGCCCCTGCTCCGAGATCTACTACGACCGCGGCCCGTCCTATGGCGTCGAGGGCGGCCCCATCGCCGACGAAAACCGCTACGTGGAAATCTGGAACCTGGTGTTCATGCAATACCAGATCGACAACGTCCGCTCGAAGGTGGACTTCGACATCACCGGCGAACTGCCCAAGAAGAACATCGACACCGGCCTCGGCATGGAGCGCCTCGCGATGATCCTGCAGGATGTCGAGAACATGTACGAGACCGACCAGGTCCGTCCCGTGATCGACCGGGCCGCGGCGCTCTCCGGCCGGGAGTACACCTCGGCGGAGTCGGCAGACGACCCGCACCACACCGACGACGTCCGGATGCGTGTTGTTGCCGACCACATCCGCTCCTCGCTCATGCTGATCGCTGACGGCGTGACGCCCTCCAACGAGGGCCGCGGCTACGTGCTGCGCCGCCTCATCCGCCGTGCCGTGCGCTCCATGCGCCTCCTCGGCGTCGAAAAGGCCTGCCTGCCCGAACTGCTGCCGGCCTCGCGGGACGCCATGAAGGGCGTCTACCCCGTAGTGGAGACGGACTTCGAGCGCATCAGCCGCATCGCCTACGCCGAAGAGAAGGCGTTCCTGCGCACCATCGCCTCCGGCACCGCGCGCCTCGAGGACGCCGTCAAGGATTCCAAGGAAGCCGGCCGGCCGCTGTCCGGCGCCGATGCCTTTGCCCTGCACGACACCTACGGCTTCCCCATCGACCTGACCCTGGAAATGGCGGAAGAAGCCGGCCTCAAGGTTGACGAGCCCGAGTTCCGCAAGCTGATGCTCGAGCAGCGCCAGCGCGCCCAGGCCGACGCCAAGGGCAAGAAGGGGTCCCACGCCGACCTCAGCGCCTTCCAGGAGCTGCTGGCCGAGGGTGAGACGGTCTTTACCGGCTACACGGAACTGGCCGGCGAATCGAAGGTCCGCGGCATCCTGTCCGGCGGCCGCAAGGTTTCCCAGGCCTCCACGGGCGACGAGATCGAGCTCGTCCTCGCGGAGACCCCGTTCTATGCCGAGGCCGGCGGCCAGGCCGCCGACACCGGACTGATCACGGGCGACGGATTCGTCGTCGAGGTCCTGGACGTCCAGCGTCCAGTCAAGGGCCTGAGCGTGCACAAGGCGATTGTCCGCGAGGGCGAAATCGGTGCGGACTCGCTCGTGCAGGCCGCAGTGGACCGGGAACGCCGCCACTCCGCGGAGCAGGCCCACACCGGAACGCACATCGTGCACGCCGCCCTGCACCAGATCCTCGGCCCGGAGGCCCTGCAGCGCGGTTCCTACAACAAGGCCGGCTACCTCCGCTTCGACTTCGCCTGGGGCGAGGGGCTCAGCGCCGCCACGCGCTCCGAGATCGAGGAAGTTTCCAACCTCGCCATCCGTAACAACTTCACCGTTGAGACCAAGGTCATGCAACTGGCAGAGGCCAAGGCCCTCGGCGCCATGGCGCTCTTCGGCGAGAACTACGGCAATGAAGTCCGCGTGGTGGAGATCGACGGCGCCTGGTCCCGTGAGCTTTGCGGCGGCACCCACGTGGCCAACACCTCGCTCATCGGCAGCCTGTCCCTGCTGGGCGATCAGTCGGTAGGGTCCGGAAACCGCCGCGTGGAGGCTTTCGTGGGAATGGAGGCGTTCCGGCACCTTGCCGCTGAGCGCGCCCTCGTCACGGAGCTCACCGAAATGCTGAAGGTACCCTCCGGCCTGCTGGCGGACCGCATCGCCACCACGCTGACCAAGCTCAAGACGGTTGAGAAGGAACTGGAGCGCCTGCGCAAGGAGCAGCTGACCGCTGCCGCGGCGCAGCTGGTCGGTACGGCCAAGGACGCTTCCGGAGTAAAGGTCATCGCGCACGACGCCGGACAGGTCAGCGGCGCTGACGACCTCCGCGGACTGGCCCTTGACCTGCGCAGCCGGCTGGGGTCCGAGGCAGCCGCCGTTGCAGTGGCCGGCGTGAGCAACGACCGTCCCGTCATCCTGGTCGCCACCAACGAGGAAGCCCGCGCAGCGGGTGTCAAGGCAGGGGCCCTTGTCCGGCTCGCGGCCGGGATCCTCGGCGGCGGCGGCGGAGGCAAGGACGACGTCGCCCAGGGCGGCGGCACCGACGCTTCGAAGGTGCCGGCGGCTCTTGCCGCCGTCGTGGACGCCATCACGAGGCGATAACCGAACCGTGAATGAATCTGCTGCACCCGACGCCTACCCCCGGGGCATCAAACTGGGGGTGGACGTGGGCACCGTCCGTGTGGGCGTTGCCGTCTGCGACCGCGACGGCATCCTTGCCACACCCTTGAAGACGCTCGAACGGAATGCCAAGAAGAACACGGACGTCCGGGTGCTGGCTGCCCTGGCGACCGAGCTGGGCGCCGTCCAGATCTTCGTTGGCCTGCCGCGCACGCTCAAGGGCGAAGAGCACGCTTCGGCCAGGATGGCTACGGACTACGCGGAACTTCTGGCCGGAGCCCTTGCGGGACTCGGGTCAGACATTCCGGTGCAGCTTGTTGATGAGCGTTTGAGCACGGTGACAGCCCACCGCAACCTGCACGAAGCTGGCATGAGCAGCCGGAATCACCGTAAGGTGGTGGATCAGGTTGCCGCCGCAGGAATTCTGCAGCACGCGATCGACATGCAAAAAGCCAGGGGAACGGATGTTGGAAGCCGCGTGTTCGCGGTTTCGCAGACGGGGCTTTCGGGGGACGCCGCAGCGGGAAACGCTGAGCAGGCAGTCTCCGGAAACAATGTGCAATCTTCAGAAAATGGAAGGCTACAGTGAGCCCGGTCAACAGCGGCGAGTCCTCAGGTGAGGAATTCAGTGACTCCGGACGTCAACTGACGCGCAAGGAAATTCGTGCCAGGGAGAAATTCCTGACAACCGAAGGCAATGACGTCGTCCCACCGCAGGCGTTCGAGACACCCGGTGACGAGGCGCAGGTGCCGCCCGCCATGCCGGCGGAGCCGCCGACGGTGCAGCAGCAGGCGGTCCCGCTCCACGACGAACGTCCTGTGCACCCTCCGGAAGCAGTGCACCCCGAGGAAGCCGCGCCCGCTGCGCCGCTCCACCACGAAGAGGCTGTGCACCCCGAGGAAGCCGCGCCCGCTGCGCCGCTCCACCACGAAGAGGCTGTGCACCCCGAAGGCTCCGCGGAGTTCGATGCACATGCCTACGACCCGCACACTGAGCTGCACCCGGAAGCCGGGCACCACGACGCCGGGCACCACGAGTATGTGGAGCACGGCTACGCAGAGCACGGCTACGCTGACAACGCCGCTTACGCAGGGCACCACGAGGACGAGGCACACCATGTCTACGACGACGCCGACGTCTATCCGCCCGCGGAGCACCACGAACATCACGCTGACGAACCCGGCCACCCGCTGATGGCCGGTGCCTCTTCCGTTGGCGTCGCCCCGGCCAAGTCCAAGAAGGTGCGCCGCCGCCGCCGCTGGCTGGCGCTCCTGCTGACGCTTGCGGTCTTCGTCACGGCCCTCGTGGTGGGCGCCCAGTTCCTGAAACCGCTGCTCGGCGCGGACACCATCGCCGATTACCCCGGACCCGGTGCAGGAGAAGTGAACGTGTCCGTGGAGCCCGGCGAAGGCACCAGGTCGGTTGCCACCAAGCTCCAGGACCAGAAGGTCGTGGCCAACGCGGATACCTTCCTGCGGGAGCTCACCGCTTCCGGCGGGACCATTGCTCCGGGGCAATTCCAGTTCCGCCAGGAAATGAAGAACTCCGACGCGGTGGCTGTCCTGCTGGGCAAGGGCGAGGGCAAAGTCATGTACTTCGCCCTGAGCGCGGGACTCCGGATTGGCGAGTCGCTGCAGGCAATTTCCCAGGGATCCGGAATCCCCGTCGCGGAGCTCAAGGCCCTGAGCGACTCCCCGGCGCAGTTCGGGCTGCCGGAGAAGGCCAAGAACCTGGAAGGCTACCTGGCCCCTGGTGAGCACCGTTTCCCGGTGGGTACGCCGGCCAAGGAGATCCTCCAGAAGCTCGTCACCGTTACGACTGACGAGCTGAAGGCGCAGGGGGTCACCGACCCCGCAAAACAGTACGACGTCGTCACGGTCGCCAGCATCGTCCAGGCCGAAGGCGGGCAGGCCGAGTACGGGGATGTTGCCGGCGCCATCTACAACCGGCTCAAGCCGAACAACACCGAGACGGCCGGCCTGATCCAGTCCGACGCCACGGTGACCTACGGGCTGGGAATCAAGAGCTTCCACATCGACGAGGCTCAGAAGGCCGACAAGTCGAACCCCTACAACACGTATGCCAACCAGGGTCTTCCGGTGGGACCCATCGGTTCACCGGGCAAGAACGCCATCGACGCGGCAGCGAAGCCAAAGGCCAACGAGTACATGTACTGGGTGACCATCAACCTGGACACCAAGGAGACGAAGTTCTCCAAGACGCTGGCTGAGCACAATGTGTATGTGGAGCAATACAACACCTGGTGCGCCGCCAATGCGGGACGCTGCACGTGACCCTGAAGGCTGCCGTCCTAGGGCATCCGATCGGCCACTCGAAGTCCCCGGCACTGCATCGGGCCGCGTACGCCCGCCTGGGCGTTGACGTGGCGTATTCCGCCATCGACGTGACCGTTCCTGAGCTTCCGGCATTCATGGCGGCCGTGCGCAACGAGCCAGGCTGGCGCGGACTGTCCGTCACCATGCCGCTCAAGACCGCCATGGTTTCCGAGGTTGACGAAGTCCGCGGAGTGGCAGGCATCCTGGGCGTGGTGAACACCGTGGTGTTTGAAGCCGAAGGCGGTTCCGTGCGCCGGGTCGGCTACAACACCGACGTCGCCGGCATCGTGAACGCCGTGCGGCATGCCGGCGTGGCCGCCGCGCCGTCCGCGGTGGTCCTGGGCGGCGGCGGCACAGCTGCGGCTGCAGTCGCCGCGCTCAAGGACCTCGGCGCACCGTCTGCGGACATTTACGTACGCGACGTGCGGCGGGCGGCGGAAGCCCGGGCCGCGTCCGACGGCGTGGGCCTTCCGGTCCGTATCCTTCCACTGACCGGCGCGGCCGACGCAATGGCCGCCGCCGACGTCGTAATTTCCACCCTCCCTCCCCACGGGGCAGACGCCCTGGCGGAGCAGCTCGCGGGCCTCAGGACCCCGACTCCCGGGGTCCTGCTCGATGTCGCCTACGATCCCTGGCCCAGCCGGATTGCCTCCGTCTGGCAGCACGGGGGAGGATCCGTGGTTCCCGGCCTGGAGATGCTGCTGTACCAGGCGGTGGAGCAGGTGCGGTTTTTCAGCGGCCTCGGCGACGACGTCACGGCCGATGTCATAGATGTGATGTGTGACGCAGTCGGGGCACCCCGACGAGTGTTCTAACCGCCCTACGTGGCAGGATGGATTTTATGTTGCGTTGGTTGACTGCCGGTGAATCCCATGGCCCGGCACTGGTCGGAATAATTGAAGGCGTGCCTGCCGGTGTAGAACTCACCAGCAGCCAGATCGCCGATGCCCTGGCCCGTCGGCGCCTCGGCTACGGCCGCGGTGCCCGGATGAAGTTCGAGCAGGACGTCGTGACCGTGCTTGGCGGCGTCCGCCACGGCATCACGCAGGGCGGTCCCGTGGCCATCCAGGTGGGCAACACCGAATGGCCCAAATGGGAGCAGATCATGGCCGCGGACCCGGTGGCGCCGGAAATCCTCGCCGACCAGGCGCGCAACGCACCACTGACCAGGCCCCGCCCCGGACACGCGGACTTCACGGGAATGCAGAAGTACGGCTTCGACGAGGCCCGCCCTGTTCTGGAACGGGCCAGCGCCCGCGAAACCGCCACCCGCGTAGCACTCGGAACCGTGGCCGCGCAGTTCCTCAAGCAGCTGGGCATTGAGCTTGTCAGCCACACCGTCTCGATCGCCAGCGTGACCGTACCCGAAGGACGGCCGTTGCCGGTTCCGGACAACGTCATTGCCCTTGATGCGGATCCGCTCCGCTGCTTCGACCGGGAAACCTCGGACGCCATGGTGGCCGAGGTCGACGCCGCGCACAAGGAAGGCGAAACCCTGGGCGGCGTGGTCGAGGTGCTGGCCTACGGCCTTCCCCCCGGACTCGGCAGCTACGTCCACTGGGACCGCCGCCTGGACTCCCGGCTTGCCGCTGCCCTCATGGGCATCCAGGCCATCAAGGGTGTGGAGGTGGGCGACGGGTTCCTTACCGCCTCGCGCCGCGGCTCCGCCGCGCACGACGAAATCGTCAAGGACTCCGACGGGCGGATCATCCGCACCAGCAACCGGGCGGGCGGCATCGAGGGCGGCATGAGCATCGGCGACGTCCTGCGCGTCCGTGCCGCGATGAAGCCCATTGCCACCGTTCCGCGCGCCCTGAAGACCATCGACGTGAGCACCGGCGAGGCCGCCAAGGCCCACCACCAGCGCTCTGACGTCTGTGCCGTCCCGGCCGCGGGCGTCGTGGCCGAGGCAATGGTGGCCCTGGTGCTCGCCGAGGCAGTGGCAGAAAAGTTCGGCGGAGATTCGGTCGCGGAGACCGCCCGCAACATCAAGGGTTACCTGGACAACATTCCGGCGTCCCTGGACTCGATCGGCCAGTAGTGCCGGGCAGCATCAGGCACGGCGCTGTGCCACGACGGCCCATCGCCCTCATCGGACCCATGGCGGTGGGAAAGTCGGCGATCGGCCACCAGCTTGCGCAGCAGCTCGGTGCGGCGTTCGTCGACACCGACGTCGTCATCGTGGAAAACCACGGCACCATCGCGGACATCTTCGCCGCCCGCGGCGAGACCGCGTTCCGGGAGATCGAAGCCCGGACCGTGGCGCGGGTCATCGAAGACGCCGGGAACGCCAGCACTGTCATTTCGCTCGGCGGGGGAGCCGTGCTTGACTCCGGCACCCAGCAGCTGCTCCGCCGCTGCACCGTGGTGTACCTCGAATGCGACGCCGACACGGTTTCCGAGCGGATTGCCCGGAATTCGGGCCGGCCGCTCCTGGCAGGTGACGCCATGGGCCGCTGGCGTGCACTGTTTGCCACCCGGCAGCCCGTGTACGAACGGCTTGCCGATCTCGTTTTCGATGTCCGCCACGGAACCGTCGCGGATCTCGGGCATCGGCTGGAAGAGGCGCTGCGTGAGTACGCGGCGGCACAGACCGCGGCGGCGGAGCCAGTGGCCGCAACAAAGGAAGTTGAAAAGTGAGTAGCGAATCAACCGTCATCAAAGTCACCGGCAAGTCTGCCGCTGACAACTACGACGTCGTTGTGGGCCGCGGCCTGCTCGAACGCCTTCCGGAACTGCTGGGGGAGCGGGTCAAACGCGTCCTGGTCATCCACCCGCGGGCCCTGCGGCTCACCGGGGATACCGTCCGCGACGAACTGGCCTCGGCCGGATTCACCGCGCTGACAGCCGAAATCCCGGACGCCGAAGAGGGCAAGCACATCCAGGTGGCCGCCTTCTGCTGGCAGGTCCTCGGACAGAACGACTTCACCCGCTCCGACGCCGTGGTGGCTGTCGGCGGCGGCGCAGTCACGGACCTCGCCGGGTTCGTGGCCGCGACCTGGCTCCGCGGGGTCAAGGTCATCCACATGCCCACCAGCCTGCTCGGCATGGTGGACGCAGCCGTTGGCGGCAAGACCGGCATCAACACGGCCGAGGGCAAGAACCTGGTGGGCGCCTTCCACCCGCCCGCGGCCGTACTCGCCGACCTTGACACCCTCAGCACGCTGCCCAGGAACGAGCTGATTTCGGGGATGGCCGAGGTCATCAAATGCGGCTTCATCGCAGACCCCGCCATCCTGGACCTGGTGGAAAAGGACCCGTCCGCCGTCACCGATCCGCAGTCGGCGATCCTCCGCGAGCTGATCGAACGGGCCATCGCAGTCAAAGCCGACGTGGTGTCGGAGGATCTGAAGGAGACCGGCCGGCGGGAGTTCCTCAACTACGGGCACACGCTCGGACACGCGATCGAGCTCGTGGAACGGTACTCGTGGCGGCACGGCGCTGCCGTGTCTGTGGGCATGATGTTCGCCGCTGAACTCGCCCGCAGTGTGGGGCGCCTCAGCGACGCTGATGCCGACCGCCACCGCGCCATCCTGGAATCTCTCGGACTGCCGATCACCTACCGCCGCGACCGGTGGCAGGGGCTGTTGGACGGCATGCGCCGGGACAAGAAGTCCCGTGGCGACCTGCTGCGGTTCGTCGTCCTCGACGGCGTTGCGCGGCCCGGAATCCTCGACGTTCCGGACACGTCCCTGCTGTTTGCCGCCTACCAGGAGATTGCCTCTTGATGACGACCGACGTCATGATTGATTCCATGGGCGGCACGAGCGAGTGGCCGGATGCGGGGTTCCCGGGTATCAAAATCAACCCGGACACGCTGATGCCGGGAATTGTCAACGAAGAAGTATGTAACCTGGCGCTGCAGGCATCGACCGACCCGGCGGACCGCATCATGGTCCTGCTCGCGGAAGGCCATGCCGCAGACGCCGCGGAGCTCCTCGCCGAGGCACGCTACAACGACCCCGAATCCTTCAGGCTGCGCACGTTTGAAGCCGAAGTCCTTCGCGTGTCCAAGCGTTTTGACCGGGCTGTGGACCTTTTCCGCCAGCTCTTGGGCGAAGTCCAGGGAACCGAGCTGGAGGCCCTGGCGCACCAGCACCTGGGGCGGGCCTACTATGCCGGCGGCAACACCGCAGCGGCCGTCGACGAGTTCGCCAAGGCCCTTGACCTGCGCGTCGCGGGATCTGCCGATGCCGCGCTGATCTACTCATCCACCGTCGCACTGCAACGGGCGCGGAACGTCCTGGAAATGTCGTCCTAGGGGCCCTCGCAGCAGCCCGCCCGCATTACCGGTAGAATGGTTCTTGGATTTTTGACAAACACTCGCTGGCAGCCTTTTGGCGTGCCTGCGTGACATAACCGGCTGGCGGCTTGAAGCGGTCAGATACAAACCAGAGGATACCAGTGGCAACCACAAACGACATCAAGAACGGAACCGTGCTGAAGCTTGAGGGCCAGCTCTGGAACATCATCGAGTTCCAGCACGTCAAGCCGGGCAAGGGCGGCGCGTTCGTCCGCACCAAGATGCGCAACGTCATGTCGGGCAAGGTGGTCGACAAGACCTTCAACGCCGGCCTCAAGATCGAGACTGCCACGGTTGACCGCCGCGACTACCAGTACCTGTACCAGGACGGTGCCGACTTCGTGTTCATGGACACCTCGGACTTCGACCAGCTCACCGTGTCCGCCGAGACCGTTGGCGACGCCACCAACTTCATGCTCGAGAACCAGATGGTGAACATTGCCATCCACGAAGGCACTCCGCTATACATCGAACTGCCGCCGAGCGTCGTTCTCGAAATCACCTACACCGAGCCGGGCCTGCAGGGCGACCGCTCCTCGGCCGGCACCAAGCCTGCCACCCTCGAGACCGGCTACGAGATCCAGGTGCCGCTGTTCGTTGAGAACAACACCAAGGTCAAGGTCGACACCCGCGACGGCAGCTACCTCGGCCGGGTCAACGACTAGTGAGCGCCCGCGGTAAGGCCCGTAACCGGGCCCTGGATGTTCTTTTCGAGGCGGAGCAGCGCTCCCTCTCGGCTTTTGATGTGCTGCGGTCGCGGCGTGAAATAACCGACCAGATCGTCAACCCCTACACCCTTGAAATCGTTGAAGGCGTGGTCTCCCACCAGACCGCCATCGACGAATTCCTGGAGACCTACTCCCAGGGCTGGACGCTGGAACGCATGCCGTCCGTGGACCGCATCATCCTGCGCATCGGTACGTGGGAACTGCTCTATAACGACGACGTTCCCGACGGCGTGGCTGTCAGTGAAGCTGTGGCCCTGGCCAAGACGCTGTCCACGGACGAGTCGCCGTCGTTCATCAACGGCCTCCTGGGCCGGCTGCAGCAGCTGAAGCCTTCGCTGCTGGCGTAGTCGCCCGGTGCCTGGCTGCGGTCGTAACCGCAGCGTTTCACCAATGGAAAGGACCGGTCCCCGCCAAAAGGCGGGGGGCCGGTCTTTTTCGTTTCCGCGCAGCCTGTTTCAGCTCAGCCTGTTTCCGCCCAGCTGGCTACCGCTCAGCGAAGCACGGCGTCCCGCCGTGCCGAGATTTCCGCGAGCTGGCGGTGCTCGTCGAGCTGGTGTGCGGGAACGTCCCGGCCGCTGAGGATCCGCTGCCGGATGAAGGCAAGCTGCGTGGCCGCGTGCAGGAAGGCCTTCATCTGTTGCCCCCGGCCGAACTGCTTGGCCCAGCGGACCGCTGCACGGCGGCCGCCGGCGGTCGCGAGCATGTCCACTTCCGGCGGCGTGAACCACCCCGCGGCCGCATATTCCAGGAGCCGCTGGCGCGTCAGCCGGTTCTCCGCCACGCGCAGCAGGACTATCACGATGACAGCCAGGACGAAGATGGGCACCTGGACCACGATGTACTGGAGCAGGAAGTCCTGGCCCATGCTGTTCCACATGCTGTGCAGCAACATGGCCGGGACCAGGCCGGCGAAGAACGCCACGACAGACATCCCGGTGTGCCAGCGGCGCGCCGCAAAGCCGAGGATCAGCCCCGTGGTCCCGGTAAAGATGGCGTGGGCGAAGGGGGACATCACGCCCCGCAGGAAGAAGACAACCGCGAGGTCCGCGCCCGGAGTGCTGGACTCGGCGATGGCCCGGCCGAAATAGAGGATGTTTTCCGTGAAGGCAAAGCCGCCGGCGATCGTGAAAGCGAACACCACACCGTCCACTGGTCCGTCGAAGTGCTTCCGCGCCAGCAGCAGGAGCAGAAGCAGGCCCAGGGACTTCGCGAATTCCTCCACCACCGGGGCCTGGACCGTGACGGCAAACGTCCTGTAGTCCATGCCGGCGGGCGGCGCCGCGGCCAGTGCAAAGAACGGCTGGATCAGCAGCGTGACGGAAATGGACACCACAGCGCCCCAGAGGAAGGCGAACAGCAGCAGGCGTTTCGGCTCGGGTTCCCAGCGGTCAATAAGGTAGACGGCCAGAAGAACGGCGCCCAGTGGAATCAGGGAGGCGATGAAGCCGATCACGAACCCGGTGACGCCGGTGTTGCCCACCAGGTACGGGAGAACCAGGAAGAGGCTTGCGAAGGCCAGGAAACCGCCGCCGCCCACAAGGCCTACCACCCCCGCACTCGAACGTTTGCGCACGGCGGCCGGCGGCATGACCGTGGTCACCGCAGGCGCGTTGTTGTTCGCGGGTGCCGCACGGTAGAGGCCGGGACGGACCTGGCCCATCCAGGTGGGGTTGGTCTGCTGCGGCAGGTCCCGCCCGGGCCATGGGGGCTGCTGCCCGTTTCCACGGCCGCCGGACGGATCGTGCTGCGGCCAAGGCGCGTTCGATGTCATGGGTCCGAGCCTATGTCCCGCCAACCGCCGCATCCAAGGCAGGCTTTGGTGCGGCGGCGGCGGACTGGAGGCAACCATAGGCAACACCGTGCCGGCGACCAGCCCGGGGCAGCCTCACGGCCCGGCGGATGTGATGTTAAACGCTCTCCGCGCGCCCGGCGGGCAGCCGGGCCGGGATGGCGCGTGTGGTAATTTTGAAGGGCAAATGTTCCTTTTTTAATTCCGTCCCGTGAGGCGGGGAAAGGGGAGACGAGCGTTGACATCAGTCACAGAAGCACCGGTTCCGGCCAGGGTTGTACTCAACTCTGCGGACATTGACCGTGCACTCACTCGTATCGCCCATGAGATCCTCGAGGCCAACAAGGGTTCCCAGGATCTGGTGCTGCTGGGCATTCCGCGCCGCGGCTATCCGCTGGCCGTGCGCCTGGCCAAGAAAATCGCCGCCGCCGATCCCACCGTGGATGCCGCCGCCATCGTGGGCCAGCTGGACGTCACCATGTTCCGGGACGACCTCTCCCACCAGCCCACGCGGCCGCCCTATCCCACGCAACTGCCCCGAACCGGCATCGACAACAAGGTCGTCGTGCTGATCGATGACGTCCTCTACTCCGGCCGGACCATCCGCGCGGCACTGGATGCCATCGTCGACCTGGGCCGCCCGCGCATCGTCCGGCTCGCGGTCATGATCGACCGCGGACACCGTGAACTTCCGATCCGGGCCGACCACGTCGGAAAGAACCTCCCCACGTCCTCCTCCGAAAAAGTCCGGGTCCGGCTTGAAGAGACCGATTCCGTTGACGGCACACCGGTCAACGAAGTGGTCATCGAGGCAGGCGCATGAAGCACCTGCTTTCCACCGAAGACCTCAGCCTGGCCAACGCCATCCGCATCCTCGACACGGCCGAGGAGATGGCCGCGGTGGGGGAACGCGAGGTCAAGAAGCTCCCGGCCCTGCGGGGCCGCACCGTGGTGAACCTGTTCTTCGAGGACTCCACCCGCACGCGCATCTCCTTCGAGGCCGCCGCGAAGCGGCTGTCGGCGGACGTCATCAACTTTGCCGCCAAGGGATCCTCCGTCTCTAAGGGCGAATCCCTCAAAGACACGGCGCAGACGCTGGCCGCCATGGGGGCAGACGCCGTCGTCATCCGCCACTGGGCCTCCGGTGCGCCGCACCGGCTGGCCGCCACGGACTGGATCGACGCCGCCGTCATCAACGCCGGTGACGGCACCCACGAACACCCCACCCAGGCGCTGCTGGATGCCTTCACCATGCGGCGGCACTGGGCACAGCTCCACGGGACGCCGTCCGCGGGGGCTGACCTGAAGGGCATGCGGGTGGCCATCGCCGGTGACGTCCTGCACTCCCGGGTGGCCCGGTCGAACGTCTGGCTGCTCCGTACGCTCGGCGCGGAGGTCACGCTGGTGGCGCCGCCCACGCTGCTGCCCATCGGCGTCGGGCAGTGGCCCTGCAGCGTCAGCTACGACATGGACGAAACCCTGGCGAAGGGCGTGGACGCCGTGATGATGCTGCGCGTCCAGGGCGAACGGATGAACGCCTCGTTCTTCCCCACAACGCGTGAATACTCCCGCCGCTGGGGCTTCGACGACAACCGCCTCCGGGCCCTGGACACCCTGGGACTGAAGGACACCATCATCATGCACCCCGGCCCCATGAACCGGGGCCTTGAAATATCGTCCGCCGCCGCGGACTCTCCCCGTTCCACCGTGCTGGCACAGGTCCGCAACGGCGTATCCGTCCGGATGGCCGCCCTGTACCTGCTGCTGTCCGGGGACACCCGGGAACCGGCAGCCACCGCCTCTTCCGGCACAGCCTCTTCCAGCACCGCATATTCCAACGCCGCCCATTCCACCAAGGAGAGCCACTGATGGCACACGAACAACAGGATGCAGCCCGCACCGGGTCATACCTCATCCGCGGCGCGGCGATTCTCGGCGGCGCAGCCCAGGACCTCCTGATCCGCGACGGCATCATCACCGGACGCGGCACCGACTTGGCCGGCAGCGACGCGGCTGACGGCGCCACCGTCATCGAAGCCGCCGGCCTGGTGGCCCTGCCCGGCATGGTGGACATCCACACGCACCTCCGCGAACCCGGACGGGAAGACGCCGAAACGGTGGAGACCGGCACCCGCGCCGCCGCCCTCGGCGGCTACACGGCCGTGCACGCCATGGCCAACAGCAACCCCGTCGCGGACACCGCAGGCGTGGTGGAACAGGTGCACACCCTGGGACGCGCCGCCGGCTGGGTGGACGTCCGTCCCGTGGGCGCGGTCACCGTCGGCCTCGCCGGCGAACAGCTGGCCGAGCTCGGCGCCATGGCCGATTCCCGCGCCAAGGTGCGGGTGTTCTCCGATGACGGCATCTGCGTCCACGACCCCGTGCTGATGCGCCGGGCCCTCGAATACGTCAAGGCGTTCGACGGCGTGGTGGCCCAGCACGCCCAGGAACCCCGGCTCACCGCCGGCGCCCAGATGAACGAAGGCGACGTCTCGGCAGTCCTCGGACTGACGGGCTGGCCCGCTGTGGCCGAGGAAAGCATCATCGCCCGTGACGTCCTGCTGGCCCAGCACGTCGGGTCCAGGCTGCACGTCTGCCACGTCTCCACGGCAGGTTCGGTCGAGATCATCCGCTGGGCCAAGGGCCGCGGCATCAACGTCACCGCCGAAGTGACCCCGCACCACCTCCTCCTGACCGACGAACTTGTCCGCAGCTACGATCCCGTCTACAAGGTGAACCCGCCGCTGCGCACGGACTCCGACGTCCAGGCGCTCCGCGCGGCCCTGGCAGACGGCACCATCGACGTCGTCGGCACGGACCACGCCCCGCACCCGAGCGAACACAAGGAATGCGAATGGGCGCAGGCGGCCATGGGCATGACCGGCCTGGAAACCGCACTGTCCGTGGTGCAGGCGACCATGATCGAGACCGGCCTCATGGGCTGGGAGGACTTCGCCCGGGTCACCTCCACCGCTCCCGCCGTCATCGGACGGGTGGCCGACCAGGGACGTCCGCTGGAGGTGGGCGAACCCGCGAACGTCACACTGGTGGACCCGGCTGCGCGCTGGACCGTGGACCCTTCTAAGATGGCAACCATGGGCCGTAACTCTCCGTTCGCCGGAAGGGAACTCCCGGGCAAGGTTGTGGCGACGTTCTTCAAGGGTCATCCCACCGTCCTGAACGGCGAGCTCAATACCCCGTACCGTCACGGATCCCACCCGGAAACAACCGGTCCGGCGGGCGCCAACTGATGGACAACAAAGCCCTCACCCTGGTCATCACGCTGCCGCTCATCGCGCTCGTGCTGGCCATGATCGGCGCCGGCTGGCGGAGCCGCCTGCGGCGCCAGTCCGACGTCGAACAGTTGCCCGCGGTGCCGGCGGAACTGAGCCTGCCGCTTGCCGCGGCCGACGGCCAGTACGTCGCCACCACCACGGCGGGGGATTGGCTGGACCGCATTGCCGTTCAAGGCCTGGGAATCCGCACCAACGCCGAACTGACCGTCCACCCCGAAGGCGTGCTGTTCGAGCGGTCAGGTGCCGGACCGGTCTTCATCCCGGCCGGCAGGCTCACCGGAGTCCGGCAGGACAGCGGCATGGCCGGCAAGTTCGTCGAGAAAGACGGACTCCTGGTGCTCAGCTGGACACTGGGCGGCCGTGAACTGGACACCGGATTCCGGACCCGGCGCGCCGCCGACAAACCGGCCATCCTCGACGCCTTTCAAGAATTGATCTCCGCAGCCCCTCAGGCAGATGCCGATAGTGGAAAGTAACAACGTGACAGAAACCCAAGTAACAGCAAACGCAGATACTGCACCTGAACAGGGAACGTCGGCGCCCGCCGTGCTGGTGCTCGAGGACGGCCGCTTCTTCCGCGGCAGCAGCTACGGCGCCACCGGCACCGCCCTGGGCGAGGCGGTCTTCGCCACCGGCATGACCGGCTACCAGGAGACCATCACCGATCCCTCCTACGCCCGCCAGCTGGTGGTCCAGACGGCACCGCACATCGGCAACACCGGCGTCAACGCCGACGACGCCGAGTCCCGCCGCATCTGGGTGGCCGGCTACATTGTCCGCGACGCTGCGCGCCGGCCCTCCAACTGGCGCTCCGAGCGGTCCCTCGACGACGAACTCGTGGAACAGGGCATTGTGGGTATCCAGGGCGTCGACACCCGGGCCATCACCCGGCACCTGCGCGAACACAAGACCATGCGCGCCGGGATCTTCTCCGGCGACGCGGCCCGGGCCACGGACAAGGAACTGCTCGACGCCGTACTGGCCAGCGCGCCGATGGAAGGCGCCCGCCTCGCCGAGGAAGTCAGTGTTGACGAGGCCTACATCGTGGAACCGAAGGACTGGGGCTGGGACGGCGAGCCGCGCTTCAGCATCGCCGCAATCGACCTCGGCATCAAGCGCATGACCCCCATCCGCTTCGCCGAGCGCGGCGTCCGCGTCCACGTCCTGCCGGCGACGGCCACCCTGGCCGACGTGAAAGCGGTCAACCCGGACGGATTCTTCATGTCCAACGGTCCGGGCGACCCCGCCACGGCCGACAACCAGGTCAAGCTGCTCCGCTCGGTGCTGGACGAGAAACTTCCGTACTTCGGCATCTGCTTCGGCAACCAGATCCTGGGCCGGGCCCTCGGCTTCGGCACGTACAAGCTCCGCTACGGCCACCGCGGCATCAACCAGCCCGTGATGGACCGCCGCACCGGCAAGGTGGAGATCACCTCGCAGAACCACGGCTTTGCCGTGGACGCCCCGCTCGACGGCGCCACCCAGGCCCCCGAGGAACGGTTCGGCCGCGTCGAGGTCAGCCATGTGAGCCTCAACGACGACGTCGTGGAAGGCCTTTCCTGCCTGGACATCCCCGCCTTCTCGGTTCAGTACCACCCCGAGGCCGCCGCCGGGCCGCACGATGCCGCCTACCTTTTTGACCGCTTCATCGAGCTGATGGCGGACACCAAGAAGGCTGCCGCCCCCTCCGCTGGCGCCGACTCCAAAACTTCCACCGAATCCAAGACTGAGGACAAGAAGTAATGCCCAAGAGAACTGACCTTAAGAGCGTCCTGGTCATCGGTTCCGGTCCGATCGTGATCGGCCAGGCCGCCGAGTTCGACTATTCCGGCACCCAGGCTCTCCGCGTCCTCAAGGAGGAAGGCCTGCGCGTTATCCTGGTCAACTCCAACCCGGCCACCATCATGACGGACCCCGAGTTCGCCGATGCCACCTACGTGGAGCCCATCACCCCCGAGGTGGTGGAAAAGATCATCGCCAAGGAACGGCCGGATGCGGTCCTGCCCACCCTGGGCGGCCAGACGGCCCTCAACACCGCCATCGCGCTGGACAAGAACGGCGTGCTCGAAAAGTACAACGTGGAACTGATCGGCGCGAACATCGCCGCGATCGAACTCGGCGAAGACCGCGAAAAGTTCAAGGGCGTTGTGGAACGCTGCGGTGCGGAGTCAGCCCGCAGCCACATCATCCACACCATCGACGAGGCCCTGAAGGCCGCTGAAGACCTCGGCTACCCGATGGTCGTCCGGCCCTCCTTCACCATGGGCGGCCTTGGCTCCGGCCTGGCCTACGACGAGGGCGACCTCCGCCGGATCGTCGGCCAGGGCCTGCAGTACAGCCCCACCAGCGAGGTGCTGCTCGAAGAGAGCATCCTCGGCTGGAAGGAATACGAGCTCGAGATGATGCGGGACAAGAACGACAACGTGGTGGTTGTCTGTTCCATCGAGAACTTCGACCCCGTGGGCGTGCACACCGGAGACTCCATCACGGTGGCTCCCGCCCTGACCCTCACGGACCGCGAATACCAGCGCCTGCGCGACATCTCCATCGCGGTCATCCGTGAAGTGGGCGTGGACACCGGCGGCTGCAACATCCAGTTCGCCGTCGAACCGGACACCGGACGCGTCGTCGTCATCGAAATGAACCCGCGCGTCTCCCGGTCCTCGGCGCTGGCCTCGAAGGCCACGGGGTTTGCGATTGCCAAGATCGCCACCAAACTGTCCCTGGGCTACACCCTGGATGAGATCCCGAACGACATCACGCAGAAGACCCCGGCGTCGTTCGAACCGACGCTCGACTACGTCGTGGTCAAGGTTCCGCGGTTCGCGTTTGAGAAGTTCCCGGCAGCGGACCCGACCCTCACCACCACCATGAAGTCGGTGGGCGAGGCCATGGCCATGGGCCGCAACTTCACCGAGGCACTGCAGAAGGCGCTCCGCTCCCTCGAGCAGAAGGGCTCGCAGCTGGACTTCAGCCACGTTCCCGAATGGGAAGTCCCGGAGCTGATCGAAAAGTCCAAGCGGCCCACCACCGAACGCCTGCACCAGGTGCAGCGCGCCCTGCTGGGCGGCGCCACGGTGGAGCAACTCTTCGAAGCCACCAAGATCGACCCGTGGTACCTGGACCAGCTCCAGCTGCTGAACGAGATCTCGCAGGAAATCCGCAAGTCCACCGCCCTGACCCAGGAGATGCTGCAGCGCGCCAAGCGCCACGGCTTCTCCGACGAGCAGATCGGCGCCCTCACCAACAACCAGGAGGCCGTGGTCCGCGGCGTCCGCCAGGCGCTGGGCATCCGCCCGGTCTACAAGACCGTGGACACCTGCGCCGCCGAGTTCGCCGCCTACACCCCGTACCACTACTCGTCCTACGACGAGGAGGACGAGGTGGCGCTGCACTCCAAGCCGTCCATCATCATCCTGGGTTCGGGCCCCAACCGCATCGGCCAGGGCATCGAGTTCGACTACTCCTGCGTGCATGCCTCCATGGCGCTCCGCAAAGCCGGCTACGAGACCGTCATGGTCAACTGCAACCCGGAAACCGTCTCCACCGACTACGACGTCTCCACGCGCCTTTACTTCGAACCGCTGACCCTCGAGGACGTCCTTGAAGTCATCGCGGCGGAGGAGCGCACCGGCGGCGTCATGGGCGTGTTCGTCCAGCTCGGCGGCCAGACCCCGCTCAAGCTCGCCCAGCAGCTGGCCGACGCGGGCGTGCCGATCCTCGGCACGTCACCGGAAGCGATCGACCTCGCCGAACACCGCGGCGCATTCTCCCGCGTGCTGGACGAGGCCGGGCTCATCTCGCCCAAGAACGGCACCGCAGTGTCCTTCGAGGACGCCAAAAAGATCGCCGACGAAATCGGCTACCCGGTCCTGGTCCGCCCGTCCTACGTGCTGGGCGGACGCGGCATGGAGATCGTCTACGACGAGCCCAACCTCTCCCGCTACATCGCCAACGCCACCGAGATCACCACCGAACACCCGGTGCTGATCGACCGGTTCCTGGAAGACGCCGTCGAAATCGACGTCGACGCCCTCTACGACGGAACCGAAATGTACCTCGGCGGCATCATGGAGCACATCGAAGAGGCCGGCATCCACTCCGGCGACTCCGCCTGTGTGCTGCCTCCGATCACGCTCGGCAACAACGTGATCGAGCGCGTACGCACCGCCACCCTGGCCATCGCCGAGGGCGTGGGCGTCCGCGGCCTCATCAACATCCAGTTCGCCCTGGCCTCCGACGTCCTGTACGTCCTCGAAGCCAACCCGCGGGCCTCCCGCACGGTGCCCTTCGTCTCCAAGGCCACGGGCGTGCAGATGGCCAAGGCTGCCGCGCTGATCGGCACCGGCGTGACCATCAACCAGCTCCGCAGCGCCTACAAGATGCTGCCGGAAACCGGTGACGGCTCCACCCTGCCGTTCGACGCACCCGTCTCGGTCAAGGAAGCCGTGCTGCCCTTCAGCCGCTTCCGTACCCCGGAGGGCAAGGTTGTGGACTCCCTCCTCGGCCCGGAAATGCGCTCCACCGGCGAAGTCATGGGCATCGACAAGCACTTCGACACGGCTTTCGCCAAGAGCCAGGCAGCCGCCAACAACGCGCTGCCCACCGAAGGGAAGATCTTCGTCTCCGTGGCCAACCGGGACAAGCGCTCGGTGATCATGGGCGTCAAGCGCCTCTCCGACCTCGGCTTCGAGATCGTCTCCACCGGCGGCACCGCGGACGTCCTGCGCCGCAACGGCATCCAGGCCACCCCGGTCCGCAAGGTCGCCGAAGGCAGCAGCGCCGAAGGGGAAGGCACCATCGCCGACCTCATCATCGCCGGCGAGATCGACATGGTCTTCAACACGCCTTCCGGCGGGGAAGCCCGCATCGACGGCTACGAGCTGCGCGCGGCGGCAACGTCCATCGGCATTCCGTGCATCACCACGGTGGCCGAGTTCAACGCGGCCGTCCAGGCGATCGAAGCATTGCGCACCTACGAATGGTCGGTGACCAGCCTGCAGGAGCACGCTGAGAACCTGAAGGCCCTGCAGAATGGCTGAGCAAGCGGCAGCAATGACGGCCGGCCGGGAGTCCTTCGGCTCCCGGCTCGGCCGGGCCATGGCGGACCGCGGTCCGCTGTGCGTGGGGATCGATCCGCACCCGGCGCTGCTGAAGGCCTGGGGACTGAACGACGACACCGCCGGCCTGGAGCGCTTCTCGCTCACGGTCGTGGAGGCAGTGGGTTCGCTCGCTGCCGCCGTGAAGCCGCAGGTGGCCCTCTACGAACGCCACGGCTCGGCCGGCATGGCCGTGCTGGAACGCACCCTCGCAGCGTCTGCCGATGCGGGCGTGCTGACCATCGCCGACGCCAAGCGCGGGGACATCGGCTCCACCATGGCTGCCTACGCCGACGCCTGGCTCCGGGACGGCTCTTCGCTGGCCGCGGATTCGGTGACCCTGAGCCCCTACCTGGGCTTCGAGTCGCTGCGCCCGGCCCTGGACCTTGCGGCCGAATACGGCCGCGGCGTCTTTGTCCTGGCCCTGACGTCCAACCCGGAAGGCGCCTCCGTCCAGCACGTCGGCGGCGCGGATTCCGTGGCCCGCCGGATCACCGAGGCGGCGGCTGCTGAAAATCTCCGGTACACGGGCGCGCTGGGCTCTGTGGGCCTGGTGGTTGGCGCCACTGTGGGTGGAGCGCTGGCGGACCTGCAACTGGACCTGGCGGCGGTACGCGGAATCATCCTCGCGCCGGGGCTCGGAGCCCAGGGCGCCACGGCCGCGGATCTGCGGGCAACGTTCGGTGCCGCCTATTCGCAGGTCCTGGGCACCTCAAGCCGGGACATCCTCTCCGGAGGGCCCTCCGTTGGCGGACTCCGGGAGGCCGCCCTGCGCACCTTGGAGCCCCTGCTGACCAGCTGATCCATCGATTTTCGCGTCCATTGATTTCTGCGCCAGGCAAAGGGTAGGTTCGGAGGACTCCCGGGACCTTTGCCTTGGATCCGACCGACGATATCGGGGTGACTTGAGTGAGCCTGCGGCCCCTGACAGACCAGGAACGCGCGGAAGCGCTGGGTAAGGCGGCGGCCGCCCGGGCGGCCCGGGCGGAAGCCAAGGAACAGCTAAAGCTTGGAACGCTCACGGTGGCTGAGCTCCTCGCCTCCGGGGACGGTGATTCCGCCATCGCGCGGATGAAGGTTTCCGAGATGCTGGAGGCGTTCCCCGGTGTGGGCCGTGTCACGGCCGCTGCCATCATGGACGAGCTGGGCATTGCCGTATCCCGGAGGCTGCGGGGGCTCGGCATTCACCAGCGCCGGGCGCTGGTAGATTTTATGAACGAGAATCACGTCCATCCGAATAACGCCCAAAGGAATATGTGAGCAAGAAACCGGGACTGACAGTCCTCGCCGGTCCGACGGCTGTTGGTAAAGGCACCGTGTCCACCTACATCCGGGACAACTATCCCGAAGTCTGGCTTTCCGTCTCGGCCACCACCCGGGCTCCGCGCCCGGGGGAGCAGGACGGCGTTCACTACTTCTTCAAGTCGGCCGAGGAATTCGACGCCCTGGTGGCCGACGGCGAACTGCTCGAATGGGCCGTGGTCCACGGCCGCAACCGGTACGGCACGCTGCGCAGCACCGTGGACGCGGCCATCGCCGATGGCCGTTCGGTGCTGCTGGAGATTGATCTGCAGGGCGCGCGCCAGGTCAAGCAGGCCGTCCCGGAAGCCCAATTCGTGTTCCTCGCCCCGCCTACCTGGGAGGAAATGGTCCGCCGCCTGGTGGGCCGCGGCACGGAATCAGCCGAGGAACAGCAGCAGAGACTGGAAACCGCTAAACTAGAACTTGCCGCTGAGCCGGAGTTCGATCACACCGTCATCAATGATGACGTTCGACGCGCAGCGGACGAGCTTGTTTCACTCATGGGGCTGACCCCGCACCCGCACTAGCCGCAGGGTCGGATCGGCCCGTTAGAATTTGGAGAATTCGTGTCCACGAACCTTGAAGGCATCATCAACCCGCCGATCGACGAGCTGCTGAAGGCAGCTGATTCCAAGTACGGCCTGGTGATCTTCGGTGCCAAGCGTGCACGTCAGATCAACGCATACTACGCCCAGCTGCACGAGGGCCTGTTCGAATACGTTGGCCCGCTGGTCGACACCAAGCTGAACGAGAAGTCGCTGTCCATCGCCCTGCGCGAAATCAACGAAGGCAAGCTCGTTTCCACGCCGATCGAACCCGCAGAGTAGATCTCCTTACACAAAAAGACTGCCTGTTGACGGAGGTCACGTGCGCATAGTCCTCGGAGTCGGGGGAGGGATTGCCGCCTACAAGGTGGCATCGCTCCTCCGGCTTTTTACTGAAGCCGGACACAACGTCACGGTGATCCCCACGGAGGCGGCCAACCGCTTTGTTGGCGTGGCCACCTGGGAAGCCCTGTCCGGGAACCCGGTCAGCAACAGCGTCTTCGACGACGTTCCGTCGGTCAACCATGTACGCCTGGGGCATGAGGCCGACCTCATCGTGGTGGCCCCGGCCACGGCGGACCTCCTGGCGCGTGCCGCCGGAGGCCACGCCAACGACCTCCTCACCAACACTCTCCTGATGGCCAGCGGCCCGGTGCTGATGGCCCCTGCCATGCACACCGAAATGTGGCTGCACGCTGCCACCCAGGCCAATGTGGAAACGCTGCGCAGCCGGGGCGTAACGGTCCTTGAACCCGCCAGCGGCCGGCTCACCGGCTCCGACTCAGGCCCCGGCCGGCTGCCGGAGCCCGAGGCTATCTTTGCCGCCGCGCTGGCCCTGATGCAGGGCAACGCCGTTCCCGGGCAGCTGCCGCTTGCCGGGCGCACCGTCACCATCAGCGCGGGCGGCACACGGGAACCGCTGGACCCGGTACGGTTCCTCGGCAACCGCTCGTCCGGAAAACAGGGAGTGGCACTTGCCGTGGCAGCCCGCGACGCGGGCGCGAGCGTCCGGCTGCTGGCCGCCCACATGGACGTACCGGCTCCCGCCGGCGTCGAAGTGGTCCGGGTCGAAACTGCGCTGCAGCTCCGGGAAGCGGCGCTGCGCGCGGCAGCCGATTCCGACGTCGTCATCATGGCTGCCGCCGTGGCGGACTTCCGGCCCGCCGAGGTGTCGGACACCAAGATCAAGAAGCGGGATGACACCGCCGATCCAGTGATCAACCTGCTCCGCAACCCGGACATCCTGCACGAACTCGTGGAGGTCCGCGCGGCGGGCAGGCCCGGTCAGCTGATTGTGGGTTTTGCCGCGGAAACCGGCGACGCCGAGGGGGACGTGCTGGACCACGCCGAGGCCAAACTCCGGAAGAAGGGTTGCGACCTGCTGGTGGTCAACCACGTGGGCGAGGGCCTGGTGTTCGGCCAGGACAACAACTCCGTGGTCATCCTTTCCCGCACCGGCTCCGAACCACAATCGGCATCCGGCTCGAAGGACGAAGTTGCGGCGGCCGTCATTGACCGCATCAGCTCCGAGTTGAGCCGCGTATTCCCACGAGCTTGAACGGCCGGCGTGTGCAAGGCCTCCTTAGCAGGGGGACACATGCCGAGGCCTGACCGATTCCCAACCAGTAAGGTAGTTGAGTGACTTTACCGCTGCACATTCCCGCATCCCATGGCGCGACGCCGCCATCCCTTCGTCTCTTCACGTCGGAGTCCGTGACTGAAGGCCATCCGGACAAGATTTGCGACCAGATCAGCGATGCGATCCTGGATGCCCTGCTGGCGAAGGACCCCGAGTCCCGCGTGGCAGTGGAGACGCTGGCCACCACCGGACTGGTGCACGTAGCGGGCGAAGTCACCACAGACGCCTACGTGGAGATCCCGCAGATCGTGCGGGAGACCATCCTAGGGATCGGCTACGACTCCTCGGCCAACGGGTTTGACGGTGCACGCTGCGGCGTCTCCGTCTCCATCGGCCAGCAGTCCAACGACATTGCCGGCGGCGTGTTCAACTCCCTGGAAGCCCGCGAAGGCCGCCAGGAAGACGACTACGACCTCCAAGGCGCCGGCGACCAGGGCCTCATGTTCGGCTACGCCAGCGACGAGACGCCGTCCTACATGCCCGTGCCGATCTGGATTGCGCACCGCCTCTCAGAGCGCCTCACCGAAGTGCGCAAGAACGGCGAACTTCCCTACCTCCGCCCGGACGGCAAGACCCAGGCCACGATCGGCTACGACCGCGACCGGCCGGTCTCCGTCGAAACCATCGTGATCTCCAGCCAGCACGCGGAGGGCGCCAGCCTCGAGCAGCTGCGCGCCGACCTTGCCACGCATGTGATTGACCCGGTGCTGGCGGCAGCCAACCTGGACATCTCGCGTACCCGCAACATCCTCAACCCCGCCGGAGCGTTCGTGATCGGCGGCCCCGTGGGCGACGCCGGCCTGACCGGCCGCAAGATCATCGTGGACACCTACGGCGGCATGGCGCGCCACGGCGGCGGTGCCTTCTCCGGCAAGGATCCTTCCAAGGTTGACCGCTCCGCGGCCTACGCGATGCGCTGGGTGGCCAAGAACGTGGTCGCTGCCGGACTTGCCAAGCGGGCCGAGATCCAGATTGCCTACGCCATCGGCCAGGCACGGCCCGTGGGCACGTATGTCGAGACCTTCGGCACGGAAACGGTGGATCCCGAGCGCATCAGCGCGGCTATTTCGGAAATCTTCGACCTCCGTCCGCGTGCGATCATCGATGCGCTGGACCTCAAGCGGCCCATCTACGCAAAGACTGCTGCGCACGGACACTTCGGCCGCGACGATCCCGACTTCACCTGGGAACGCCTTGACCGCGTGGATGACCTCAAGGCTTTCTTCAACGCCTGAGGGCCGCCACCGGAGTCAATGTCGGTGCCGTGTGTTTGGCTGTAGCAGGGCCCCCATTCGGGCGGCCCTGCTACTGTGCTTTCCGGCTGGTGGAGCATTGCTCCACCGCACCGGACCCATGACCACCACAACTGGCAGATGCTGAACGGAGACTGGTCCCATCGCTTCCTTTCCGGGTGAGGCAGCCGCCGCCGAAGAACCCTTCCAGCTGTCACTCCTCCAGGGGTTCCCGGCCGCCCGGACGCAGTCTTCCGGCGGTCCTCCGCTCGCGCCGTCGCTGCCCGTAGCCAGAGTGCTTATCGAATCCTCACTGCCCCATCTGGACCGGCCCTTCGACTACAGCGTGCCGGCCTCGGTCGACGACGCCGCGCAGCCGGGTGTGCGGGTCAAGGTCAAATTCAACGGCCAGGAGCTCAGCGGCTACATCCTTGACAGGGTGGCTGATTCCGACGCCGGGCACGTGCTCGTACCGCTCCATAAAGTCGTGTCTGCCGTGCAGGTCCTCACGCCGGAAATGGCCGCGCTGGCCGGCACTGTGGCAGCCCGCTACGCCGGAACCGTCAGCGACGTCCTGCGCGTGGCCATCCCGCCGCGGGTTGCCAAGCTTGAGAAGGAGCTGGCCACCGAGGGAAAGCTCTCCGCAAGCCCTCAAATGACGGAAGCCGCTGCGGACGCGGAGCCGGAGGCGTCCCGCATTCCACACCCACCCGGGCACTGGTCCCGCTACGTCAACGGGACGGCCTTCCTCCGGCACCTCGCTGCGGGCGAGTCGCCGCGCGCGGTGCTAAGCGCGCTCCAGGGTTTCGGCCCTGCCGGCTGGCCCGAGCTCATTGCCGAAGCCGTGGCGGCCGTCCGTGCCGCGGGCCGTGGCGCGGTGGTGGTGGTTCCGGACCAACGCGACCTGGACCGCGTCGAGGCCGCCCTGGCGCGGCTGCTTCCCCGGGAAGACATCGCCCGGCTCACTGCCGACGACGGGCCGACGCCCCGCTACCGCAGCTACCTGCGGGTGTTGACCGGGAACGCGGGCGTCGCGGTCGGCACCCGCTCTGCGGCCTATGCCCCCGTGCACAACCTTGGCCTGGTGGTGTGCTGGGACGACGGCGACGACCTCCACATCGAGCAGCGGTCGCCCTACGCCCACACCAGGGAGGTCTTGCTCCTGCGCGCGGAGCAGGAGGGCGCAGCGTGCCTGCTGGCGGCGCACACCCGCAGCACCGAACTGCAGCGCCTGGTGGACGCAGGCTGGGCCCGGACCGTGGAAGCCGCCCGCCCGGAGGTCCGGAGGACTGTACCGCGTGTCCTGAACACCGCGGACAGCTTTGAACAGGAACGCGACCCCCTCGCCCGGATCGCCAGGCTGCCGGGGGCGGCCTGGCGCGCCGCCAAGGAAGGCCTGGAACGCGGCCCCGTCCTGGTGCAGGTGGCCCGCGCCGGCTATGCGCCCTCGCTGGTCTGCGACTCCTGCCGGGAACCTGCCCGGTGCACGGCCTGCAGCGGGCCCCTGGCTATTGCCGGCGCCGCCGGATCGTCCGCCGTACCGCAGTGCCGCTGGTGTTCCGCGCCGGCGCCGGCCTGGCGCTGCAGCCACTGCACCAGCCCCAGGCTCCGCCGCTCCGCCACCGGTGTGCTGCGGACCGCGGAGGAGCTGGGCCGGGCGTTCCCGGGCAAACCCGTCATCACGTCGTCGGGCGACCACGTCAAAGCCACCGTCCCGGACACAAGAGCCCTCGTAGTGGCCACCGTGGGAGCGGAACCTGTGGCGGCTGGCGGCTATGCCGCCGCACTGCTGCTGGATGGGGACTCCTTGCTGCGCCGGGAAAACCTCCGCGCAGGGGAGGACGCCGTACGGCGCTGGTTCAACGCCGCGGCCCTCGTCAAGCCTGCCGCTGAGGGGGGCCTCGTGGTGATCACCGCGGACGACGTCGCCGGGGTGGGCGCGCTGCTTCGCTGGGACGCCAGCGGGTATGCGCAGCGCGAATTGTCATTGCGGCAGGAGCTCCAGCTGCCCCCGGCGGTGCGGGTTGCCTCGGTGACCGGCGGCCGGACCGCCGTCGGGCACTTCACCGAGGCCATTGAGCAGAGCCTGGCCCGGCAGGGCATTACCCTGCGCATGGCTGGTCCGGCGCCCGTGGTGCTGTCGAATGCACGGGCAGCCAGGCAGGAGGCCGGCGAGGACGTCCGGACGCTGCTGTTCATTCCCTATGCACAGGCGGCGGAAGCAACGCGTGCGATGCGGGCCGTCAAGGCCGCGGCGGCGGCACGGCGCAGCGACGATCCCGTCCAGCTCCGGCTTGACGGCGTGGACGTGCTCTAGCTGATGTGCTCCAGCCGACGTGCCCTGGTTGTGTCCCGGCTGACGGCGAACTGCGGCTAAGGAGCTTCCGCCGGGGCCGGCCTCAGCGCCTGCTGATCCGGGCGGCCTCTTCGGCCAGGTCCACGAGTTGCCGGGCGGAGTGGTCCCAGCTGAATTCCGCAGCCCGTTCCACGGAACGGCGTGACAGCGCCTTCCACACCTCCGCCTGTTCCAGCCGCCGCACCGCTTCGGCGAACTCGGACGGGGAATCCGGGTGGACGTACGTCACGGCGTCCTGCCCCACTTCGCGGAAGATCGGGATGTCACTGGCGATGACGGGCGTGCCGTGGGACATGGCCTCCACGAGCGGCAGTCCGTAGCCTTCCGCGCGTGAGAGGCTGATCAGGGCAGTGGTCCGGGCCAGCAGGGCCTCGTACTCGGCATCCGTCACGCCGTTATGGAAGACGACTTCCGCTCCCGGCGGCACCAGGGCCTCGAGTTCCGCCCGGCGCTGCGGCGTGATGCGGCTGAGGAGATGGAGCGTCATGCCGGGCAGGTCGGCCATTCCCCGCACCATGGTGTCCACGTTTTTGTACGGCATGAACGAACCCATGTAGAGCAGGGTGGGGTCCGCGCCGGCACCGGGGTCGCGGGGCGTGTGGCCGTGCTGCGGAGCGTTGCCCACAATCCGGACCGGCCGCTTCGTCAGGCGGTATTTGGCAATCAGGGCTTCGGTGGTGCGGCTGATGGTGGCCACCACATCCGCCCGGTTCAGGAGCAGCCGCTGCGGCCAGAACGCCTTGTGGTAAAGGCGCCACAGCACTCGGACCGGGGCAGGCAGGAAGCCTGGCGGAGCGGGGTGCTCGTAGTAGATGAGGTCGTGAAGGGTTAGGACCAGGCCGTACTTCCGGCCCAACGTCCCCATCGTCTGCATCGGGCACACCACCACGTCGGCGCCAAGCTTGTTGACCTTGGCGGCCACGAAGAGCTCCGCGGGGGAGAGCGGGCTGTTGATCATCGTGTAGGGCACGTCCGGGAGCAGGGCCAGCTGCCGGGGATCGCTGACGAGCATCGAGACGTCGGCGATCTTGGCCGTGGCGGCGATCAGGCTGGCCCCGTACCTGCTGATTCCGTCGTGGTGGTCCAGGCGGGTGAAGCGGGCATCGATAATGATTTTCACGCGGGATGGTCCTTCAGGAAGCGTCTGATGTAGCCGGCGGCCGGTTCGGGTGTCTCATAGTGGATAAGGTGCCCCACACCCGGAATGACCTCGAGGGTGCCGTCCGGCAGGAGGGCCTTCAGCTTGTGCTGGTCCGGGAGCATCGCAATCTCGTCCTTTTCCCCGGCAACCAGCAGCACCGGAAGGGCCAGGTCCGCAGCAACTTCGGAGACGTTGCTGCCCACGGACGCCTTGAAGGACTCAAGCAGGCTGTCCCGGTTGGCAAAGGCCGAGAAGTACGCGCTGTGCTGGCCGTGGATAAAGCGACGGAGCTGCTTGTCCCTGGTCTTTGCCATGGCCACGCTCATGACCCTGACAATGAGCCTGCTGCGGAGCAGGTACAGGCCCAGGGCGCGGGGGAGCCTGGCAGAGGCCTCGTAGTAGAAGACTGCCAGTTTGGTCATGACGCCCTTGGGCCCCTCCAGTGCCGGCGCGGCAATGGGATTGATGAGGATGAGCGGGAACACGGCGCCGGGGTTGGCCGCCACGAAATGGCTGGCAATGATGGATCCGAAGGAGTGTCCCAGCAGCACCGTTTCCGGACCCAGGCCCATGGCGGTCATGAAGTCGCGGATGAACTGCCCGTACCGCGCGACGCTGTGCTCACCATCGGTGAACGCACCGGAGCTGCCGAAACCGGGCAGGTCGGGCATGATCAACCGCATGTCGGGGAGCTGGTCCGCAACCCGGAGCAGGCCGTGGTGGTCCCCGCGGAATCCGTGGATCACCAGGATCGTCCTGGTCTCAGCTGTGACGGTAAGCGGCTCGTACACCCAGTAGTCCACAGTGCAGCCATCCAGGTCCACGCTGGCGGCCCGCGTCCTGTCGTCCAGTGCGCTGCTGAAAAGGTGCAGGGCCTGTGCCGGTCCTGTGTCCACTTGTTCCATGGTGTCGAATCCTAGTTGACGTTGTCCGGGTGGGAGCCTGTGCGCTGGTTGCGTTCCAGGGCGGCAAGGGCGGCCATGTCCGAGGCGTCCAGGGTAAAGCCGAAGACATCAAGGTTTTCCCGGATCCGGGTGTAGGAGCTGGCTTTAGGAATGACCACGTTGCCCAGCTGCACGTGCCACCGCAGGACGATCTGGGCCGCGGTCCGGCGGTGCGCCGCTGCCAGCTCCACAACCACTGGATCCTCGAGCACCTGCCCCCGGCCCAGCGGGCTCCAGGCCTCCGTGCGGATGCCAAGCCGGTCATGCAGGCCCCGGAGTTCGTCCTGCTGCAGCCAGGGATGAAGTTCCACCTGGTTCACGGCGGGGACCACTTCGGCCGTCTCGAGCAGGCGCTCCAGGTGGGCAGGCTGGAAGTTGGAAACTCCGATGGCCCGGATCCGCCCCTCGCGGTACAGGGTTTCCATGGCCCGGTAACTTTCGGTGAAGAGTCCGCGGCGGGCGCAAGGCCAATGGATGAGGTAGAGGTCGATGTATTCCAGGCCGAGGTTGGACATCGAGGTCTGGAAGGCCCGCATCGTTGCGTCGTAGCCGTGGTCGTCATTCCACACCTTCGTGGTGACGAAGAGGTCCTCCCGGGAGAGCGACGGCGCCGCCTCGCCGGAGCCGCCGCCGGCTCCGCTGCCGCCGAAGCCGGAGAGGGCGCCGATGGCCTTGCCCACCCCGGTTTCATTTCCGTACATGGACGCAGTGTCGAAGTGCCGGTAGCCGGCTTCGAGGGCCATGGTCACCAGGCCGGCAGCGTCCGCCGGGGGAACCTTGTAGAGCCCGAAGCCCAGCTGGTCGATCAGCACACCGTTGTTGAGGCTTAGCCGGGGCGAGGTTTTCATAGCACTGACTCTACCGACTCCCCGCGGCAGGCTCCCCGGGACAGGCCGTGAAGCCTGCCGCTGCCGGCGTCACGACAACCCGTCGAAACTCACCAGGCGCCGCGCCATGGCTTCATCGAGGATCAGGTCGGTGGCGAGCCCGGCAGCGAGCGCGCCGCGCAGTCCGTTGATCTTCGAGGCTCCTGATACGACGCAGATCCGCCGCCGGACCTGCCGCAGCTGTGCCAGCGCCGGGCCGGTGGACCGTTCGTTGAGCGTGATGCCGTCGGAGGAACCGTCGCCGCGGAAGAACACGGTGGCAACGTCACCCACCACGTCCGAGCTGGCCAGAATGTTCAGGTCGTTCTCGTCGAGGTAGCCGCCGGCATAGACGTGGCTCGGGTAGTCGGCGTCCACTGATCCCACACCGAAAATGGCAATGCTCATGCGTGACTGCAAATCCAGGATGCGCTGGACGCTGCGCTCATTCCACATGGCGGTCTTCGTGGCGGCGTGGTCAAAAAACGCCGGAACGGGAAACTGTTCAACACGCGCCCCGTAGGCGCTGCCGAACCTGCGCATGATGTCGCTGGCGTAGGTAATGCCGGTGGTCTGCATGTTGCCCGCGCCGTTGAGCTGGACGATCACGCTGTCGTGGGTGATCTTGCGGGTCAGGTGGCGGCTGACCGCGCTGAGGGTGGATCCCCACGCGACGCCGATGATCGCGTTTGAGTCGACCAGCGGACCGATGGTCCGTGCAGCCTGCATGGCCACCCTGTCAAGTGTCTCCGCCTCATTCAGGGTGTCCACCACCGGAACGACGTGCACATCGACGCGGTATTGGGCGCGGATCATGTTCTCCAGTTCGGGTCCCGTGTCGAGCGGATTGCGGATCTGGATCTGCACCAGGCCGGTTTCCCGGGCAGTCGATAAAAGCCGGGAAACCGTGGATCTCGAGGTCCGGAGCTCCCTGGCTATGGCGTCCATCGTGAGGTCCTGGAGGTAATACAGTTGTGCAGCCCTGAGGGCTTCTGAGTGGCGTGAACGCGGCATTGGGCTTCCGTTCTGCACGTTTGTGCATAGTGCTTGACTCCATTTTCCATTAGTCCAAACAATAGTGGTGAACGGCGCCGCGCTGAGGCGTGCCGCACAGAACCAAACCCAAAGGAGCAGATTTGGGAACCAACGATTCATCCGGCCATCCGTCTTCCAGCCGCCAGCGGTCCTCAGTGCAGAGCCTGCGAAAGCGGCCCCGCGCGCAGGTCCTGATCATCGGCGGCGGAATCAACGGAGTGGGCACGTTCCGCGATCTGGCACTACAGGGCGTCGATGTTGCGCTCGTCGAACGCGGAGACTACTGCCAGGGGGCCAGCGGTGCATCGTCGCACATGATCCACGGCGGAATCCGGTACCTCGAAAACGGTGAGTTCCGCCTGGTCCAGGAGTCCGTTGTCGAACGCAACAGGCTGCTGCGCATTGCCCCCCACTACGTCAAGCCGCTCCAGACCACTATTCCCATCTTCAGCACCTTCTCCGGCGTGCTGTCTGCGCCGCTGCGGTTCCTGACCCACAAGCAGCAGGGCAAGCCGAAAGAACGCGGCGCCTTCCTGATCAAGCTCGGCCTGAGCATGTACGACTTCTTCTCACGCGACGGCGGCACAGTTCCGCGCCACCAGTTCCGCGGCCGGAAGCGCGCCCTGGCGGAACTGCCGCGGCTGCACCCCGGAATCAAGTACGCGGCCACCTATTTCGATGCCTCGGTCCACAACCCCGAGCGGCTCACCCTTGACGTGCTCCAGGACGGCGAAAAGGCCGGCGCCGCGGGTCCGAGTGACGCCCGGGCCAGCAACTACCTTTCGCTCGTGTCCATGGGCGGGGCGGCCGGAAATTCGTCCGGTTCCACGGGCGGCAGCACTGTCCAGCTGCGCGATGAACTCACCCGCGAAGTCTTCGACTTCACGGCGGACGTGATCGTCAACACCACGGGGGCCTGGGTCGACCTGACCAACCAGGCCATGGGTGCTGCCTCCTCCTTCATGGGCGGAACAAAGGGTTCGCACATCGTGCTGGACCACCCCGGGCTGCTCGAGGCCTGCAACGGCCGCGAAATCTTCTTTGAACACACGGACGGCCGGATCGTGCTGATTTACCCGATGGGCGACCGCGTGCTGGTGGGCACCACCGATGTCGATGCGGACATGGCAGAGGATGCCGTCTGCACCGACGCCGAGATCGACTACTTCTTCGACCTGATCGGCCATGTCTTCCCGGACGTCCCGGTGAGCCGGGACCAGATCGTGTACACCTTCGCCGGTGTCCGCCCGCTGCCCCGGCACGACGCCACCCAGCCCGGCTTCGTCAGCCGGGACTACCGGATCGAGCGCGGCGGACAGCATACGTCGGCCGGCGGCGCCGTCGTGCTCAGCCTGGTGGGCGGCAAATGGACCACGTTCCGGGCCCTGGCAGAACACCTGACAAATGACGTGCTCAAGGAACTGGGACTGGAACGGAAAGTCTCGACGGCGAAACTCGCCATCGGCGGCGGCGCCGGCTTCCCGGACACAGCGTCCGGCATCGAACAGTGGATCAAGGCACACATGTCCGCCGGCCGCGACGCTGACCGGATCTCCGGATTGCTGACCCGCTACGGCACCCGCGCCGAAGAAGTCCTGCGCTACCTCGACGCCGGACCGGACCGGCTCCTGCACTCCACCCGCGAACTCAGTGTCCGCGAACTCGAGTTCATGGCCCGCAACGAACAGGTGGGGCACCTCATCGACGTGCTGATCCGGCGCACGTCGCTGGCCTTCCGCGGGCTGGTGACCGGCGAACTGCTCAACGAGGTCGCAGAGGTCCTTGCCGTTCCGCTGGGCTGGGACGCCGCCGCCCGGGCAGCCGAAATCCACTACGCCCAGGAGGTGCTTGAACGCTTCCACGGCGTCCAGGTCCACAGCCTGGTCGCCTAGATAGCTTGCGTGCCCGGGGAGGGAGTGCCCGGGCGCAAGGGCTGCGCGGTTCCGCTGGAGGAACAGCCGGCGCAGCAGCCGGCCGGCAACGCAACAACGTTGCCGGCCCAACAGCCCTTCAAACTCGCGAAGGGCTGACAACAGAAAATAGAGGAGTCAAAGATGTCTCTTGGAATTGTTTTCCTTTCCGAAGTATTCGGAACCGCAATGCTGACCCTGCTGGGTTGCGGCGTTGTGGCAAACGTCGCGCTCAAAGGCACCAAGGGCAACAACGGCGGATTCCTGATGGTCACATGGGGCTGGGGCATTGCAGTCTTCTGCGGTGTTTTCGTGGCTGCCAAGTCCGGCGCACACCTGAATCCCGCCGTCACTTTCGGCCTGCTGCTCAACGGCAAGGCGGAGTATGCTCCCGGCGTCAGCGTCGACTTCGCATCCACACTGACCTACTTCGGCGGTGAATTCCTGGGCGCGTTCCTGGGTGCAGTGGTCATGTGGCTGGCCCACAAGCAGCACTTCGACGCCGAACCGGAACCCGCCAGCAAGCTCGCCGTGTTCTCCACGGGCCCTGCCATCCGCTCCACCCCGTGGAACCTGATCACCGAGATCATCGGCACCTTTGTCCTCGTCTTCGTCATCCTGACCCTCGGCGGGACCCCTTCTGGCCTTGGCCCGCTGGCCGTGGCCCTGCTGGTTGTCGGTATCGGTGTGTCCCTCGGCGGCCCCACCGGCTACGCCATCAACCCCGCCCGCGACCTCGGTCCCCGCATCGCCCACGCACTGCTGCCCATCAAGGGCAAGGGCTCCAGCGACTGGAGCTACTCCTGGATCCCGGTAGTGGGCCCGCTGGTAGGCGGCGGACTCGCCGGCGCCGTCGCAGCAGTAGTGCCGATCATCGCCTCGGCAGCTTCCTGATCCCCGTCCCGCGTTCCAACACCCCCACCAAGCCCTTCAGACAACAGACAAGGACGTCAACATGAACCAGTACGTAATCGCCATCGACCAGGGCACCACCAGCACCCGCGCCATCGTCTTCGACCACAGCGGCAGCATCGTCTCCTCGGGCCAGATGGAACATGAGCAGATCTTCCCGCAGGCAGGCTGGGTGGAACACGACCCCGCCGAAATTTGGAACAACACCCGCGAGGTCATCGCCTCCGCCCTGTCCAAAGCGAACCTGACCCGGCACGATATCGCAGCCGTCGGCATTACCAACCAGCGCGAAACGGCCGTTGTCTGGGACAAGACGACGGGCGAGGCCGTATACAACGCGATCGTCTGGCAGGACACCCGGACCCAGGACATCGTGGACGAGCTGGCCAAGGATGGCGGCCCGGAGCGTTTCAAGCAGAAGGTGGGCCTGCCGCTGGCAACGTACTTCTCCGGCACCAAGATCAAGTGGATCCTGGACAACGTGGAGGGCGCCCGCGCCAAGGCCGAAGCCGGCGACCTGGTCTTCGGCAACACGGACTGCTGGGTCCTGTGGAACCTCACGGGCGGAGTGGACGGCGGCGTGCACGTCACCGACGTCACCAACGCCTCCCGGACCATGTTCATGGACCTTGACACGCTGTCCTGGGACCAGGAGATCCTGGATGCCTTCGGCGTTCCGGCCTCCATGATGCCTGCCATCAAGTCATCCTCCGAGGTCTACGGCACGGTCCACACTTCACAGCTCCTCCGTGAAACGCCGGTTGCCGGCATCCTTGGCGACCAGCAGGCGGCCACCTTCGGCCAGGCGGCGTTTGAGGCCGGCGAGGCCAAGAACACGTACGGCACCGGCTGCTTCCTGATCTTCAACACCGGGGAGGAAATCGTCCACTCCAAGAACGGCCTGCTGACCACTGTGGGCTACAAGCTGGGGGACGCTGCTCCGCACTATGCGCTGGAAGGCTCCATCGCCGTCACCGGATCCCTCATCCAGTGGCTGCGGGACAACCTCGGGTTGATCAGCAGTGCCCCGGAAGTGGAAACGCTCGCCGCCTCGGTCAAGGACAACGGCGGCGTGTACATCGTTCCGGCGTTCTCGGGACTGTTCGCACCGTACTGGCGGTCCGATGCCCGCGGCGCCATCGTGGGCCTGACCCGTTTCGTCAACAGGAACCACATCGCCCGTGCGGCGCTGGAGGCCACCGCCTTCCAGACCCGTGAGGTGCTCGACGCCGTCAACGCGGACTCCGGTGTTCCGCTGACGGAGTTGAAGGTCGACGGCGGCATGGTCGCCAACGACGCCCTGATGCAGTTCCAGGCGGACATCCTGGGCGTTCCGGTGATCCGGCCGAAGGTCGTGGAAACCACCGCCCTCGGTGCCGCCTACGCCGCCGGCCTGGCCGTCGGCTTCTGGAAGGACCTGGGAGAGTGCTCGGCCAACTGGTCCGAGGACAAGCGCTGGGAACCGCAGATGGACGCAGGGGAGCGGGACCGCCAGATGCGCCTCTGGAAGAAGGCCGTGACGAAGTCCATGGACTGGGTCGACGAGGACGTGAAGTAGACCCGGCGAGCCTATGCCTTCGCTGTTAAGGGGGCCCCGTCGGCTTCGCGGACGCCCGAAGCCGCTCCCGGGCCCCCTTAACAGCTCGGCATGTCCGAGCCGGTCGATTCAGCCGCTCGTGGCGACTTACGTTTAGGTGATGGTGGAGGTGCGCTAAAGTAGTTCTATGCGTGCGATCCTTCTGCTTAGCTAGCCGCGCGGTATCCCGACCAAGTACGGATTGCCGAGCGGCCGCCCCTCCATGTCGAGGGGCTTTTGTGTGTCTGGGGCTATCTCCCGGCCGCAAGCAGGGGATCAGGGGCCGGGGCGGACAGGACGCCAGGGCCGTACGAAAAGCGGTACAGAACAGAAGAGGGCAGCAGTGAGCGTTCAGCCGGAGACAGAGACCGGAACAGCAGCAGTCGCGACCGAAGGTCCCGAGGAGGGCACCTACAGCTTTGCCGCGATGGAGGCCAAATGGCCGCAGGTGTGGGAAGACCTCAAGGTGTTCACGCCCGTCGATGACGGTTCCCGGGAGCGCCGCTATGTCCTCGACATGTTCCCTTACCCGTCGGGTGACCTGCACATGGGCCACGCTGAAGCGTTTGCCATGGGCGACGTCGTGGCGCGGTACCTGCGCCAGAAGGGCTTTGACGTCCTGCACCCGATCGGCTGGGACTCCTTCGGCCTGCCCGCGGAAAACGCAGCCATCAAGCGCAACGCGCACCCCAGCGAGTGGACGTACGCCAACATCGACACCCAGGCGGCGTCTTTCAAGCGCTACGCGATCTCCGCTGACTGGTCGCGCCGCCTGCACACCTCGGACCCGGGGTACTACCGCTGGACCCAGTGGCTGTTCAAGCGCTTCTATGAGCGCGGCCTGGCCTACCGGAAGGACTCCCCGGTCAACTGGTGCCCCAAGGACCAGACCGTGCTGGCAAACGAACAGGTGGTCAACGGCGCCTGCGAACGCTGTGGCACCGCCGTGACCAAGAAGTCCCTGAACCAGTGGTACTTCAAGATCACCGACTATGCCGACCGCCTGCTGGACGATATGGACGAGCTGCGCGGCCACTGGCCCGAGCGCGTCCTGGCCATGCAGAAGAACTGGATCGGGCGCTCCGAAGGTGCGCACGTCAACTTCGTGATCGAAGCCGACGGCGGCAAGCCGGCCAAGGACGTTACCGTCTTCACCACCCGCCCGGACACCCTGTACGGAGCCACGTTCTTCGTGGTCGCGGCAGATGCGCCGCTGGCAGTGGAACTGGTCACGGACGAGCACGCCGCAGCCCTGGACGCCTACCGCGAACAGGTCAAGGCACTGTCCGAAATCGAGCGGCAGTCCACCGAACGGGAAAAGACGGGCGTCTTCACCGGCCGTTACGCCGTCAACCCCCTGAACGGCGAAAAACTGCCGGTGTGGGCAGCGGACTATGTCCTGGCTGACTACGGCACCGGCGCCATCATGGCTGTCCCCGCCCATGACCAGCGCGACCTGGACTTCGCCAAGACCTTCGACCTGCCCGTCCGCGCCGTGCTGGACACGGGAGAAGACGACCCCGCAGTCACCGGGACGGCGACGGCGGGGGAGGGAACCCTGATCAACTCGGGTGTTCTCGACGGCCTGCCCAAGGCGGAGGCCATCCCCGCCGCGATCGACATCCTGGAGAAGCAGGGCACCGGCGAAAAGTTCGTCAACTTCCGGCTGCGCGACTGGCTGCTCAGCCGCCAGCGCTTCTGGGGCACGCCCATCCCGATCATCCACTGCCCGGCCTGCGGCGAGGTTCCTGTTCCCGACGAACAGCTGCCCGTCACCCTGCCGGCCGACCTGCGCGGCGAAGACCTGTCCCCGAAGGGCACGTCCCCGCTGGCGGCCGCCGAAGCCTGGGTCAACGTTGAGTGCCCCAACTGCCACGGCCCTGCCAAGCGCGACACCGACACCATGGACACGTTCGTTGACTCGTCCTGGTACTTCCTGCGGTTCGTTTCCCCGCAGTACACCGAGGGTCCCTTCGACCCGGAGAAGATCAACGACTGGATGCCGGTGGGGCAGTACGTGGGCGGCGTGGAACATGCCATCCTGCACCTGCTGTACGCACGGTTCTTCACCAAGGTCATCCACGACCTCGGGATGATCGACGCCGACGAGCCGTTCAGCGCACTGCTCAACCAGGGCCAGGTCCTCAACGGGGGCAAGGCCATGAGCAAGTCCCTGGGCAACGGTGTTGACCTCGGTGAGCAGCTGGACAAGTACGGCGTGGACGCCGTGCGTCTCACCATGATCTTCGCCTCCCCGCCGGAGGACGACGTCGACTGGGCGGACGTGTCGCCGTCGGGCTCCGCGAAGTTCCTGGCCCGGGCCTGGCGCCTGGCGCAGGACGTCACCAGCGCGCCCGGAACGGATGCCGCCCAGGGAGACCGTGCGCTGCGCTCCGTCACGCACCGCACCATCGCCGACGCCGCCGCACTGCTGGACAGCAACAAGTTCAACGTTGTGGTGGCCAAGCTGATGGAGCTGGTCAACGCGACCCGCAAGACGATAGATGCAGCTGCCGGCGCGGGCGGCGCGGATCCTGCGGTCCGCGAAGCGGCGGAAGTCGTAGCGGTCATCCTGAGCCTCTTTGCGCCCTACACGGCCGAGGACATGTGGAACGTGCTGGGGCATCCCGCCTCGGTGGCGAACGCCGGCTGGCCATCGCACGACGAAGCCCTCCTGGTGCAGGACACTGTCACCGCGGTGGTCCAGGTCCAGGGCAAGGTCCGCGACCGCCTGGAGGTCTCCCCGGAGATCGGCGAGGACGAGCTGCGTGAACTGGCCCTCGCATCGGAAAATGTCCAGCGCGCCCTCGACGGGCGGGGTATCCGCACGGTCATCGTGCGAGCCCCTAAACTGGTCAACATCGTCCCGGCTTAGCCGGGGCACCGGCCGCCGGCAATGCCGGCGGCCGGTCATCGCGTTTGGCCGGAATAGCAGGGGGACACCGTGAACGACCGGGAACCGGCCGGCTGGCCGTGGCTGAAGGAACGGCTGGTCCGCCTGCGGCCGGCCCCCCGACCGGGAGCTACCCCGGAGGTGGTGGCGGCCGCCGTCGTGCGCACTGCGGTGGTGACCGATTCCGCAGCGGCGCTTCCGGCCGACTGGGTCGGCGACTTCGCCGCCGACGGCCGGCTGACTGTGGTTCCCATGCCCGTCATGGTGGGGCCGGAGATTTACGGCGAAGGCGAAGACGACATCACCGAGACCATTGCGGTGGCGCTGGCCACGGGCACTCCGGTCAAGACGTCACGGCCGTCGCCCGGCCAGTTTGAGCAGGCCTATCTTGCGGCGCAGCGCCGCGGCTTCGAAGCGGTGGTCTCCGTTCATATCTCGGGAGCACTTTCCGGCACGGCGGACTCTGCCAGGCTCGCGGCATCGCGCGTGGGCATCCCCGTGGAAGTGCTCGACTCGAAGACGGTGGGCATGGCGCTGGGCATGGGTGTGCAGAGCGCGGTGGTCGCGGCGGCAGACGGCCGGGGAGCCGCTGACGTGCGTGCCTTTGCGGAAGAACGGCTGGCGCGTACCAGGGTGTATTTCTATGTACCCAGCCTGGAGCAGCTCCGCCGCGGCGGCCGGATCGGAGCGGCGGCATCCCTGTGGGGGACAATGCTGGCCATCAAACCGATCCTCGCCGTGGACGACGGGAAGATCGTTCCGCTGGAAAAGGTCAGGTCCGCCGCGCGGGCCGTGGCGCGCCTCGAGGAAATTGTGGTGGCGGATGCCGCCGCGCGTCCTGACGGCCAGGCGCGCCTGGCCGTCCACCACTTCGGCAATCCCGGGGAAGCCGCTGAGCTTGCGGAACGGCTGGCGGCCTCGCTCCCGGGCATACCCCCGGCGCAGATCAGTTCGCTGCCCGCCGTCCTCGCCGCCCACGCGGGGCTGGGTGTCCTCGCCGTGATCGTGGGGGAGAGCAGTACACCGCACAAGGAACCCGCTCTGGCCCAATAGCGGCGCCGGTAGTACAGTCTCCCCACCAAGCAGGCTCCCTACCGAGCAAGGAGGCTTCGATGACAATGCAGGTGCACCACGTGGCGCAGTTCGACAAGGACGTGTCCGAAGAAGTGACGAACTGGCTGAAGTACCTCAAGGGCCAGGTGACCAGCGTCCAGTTCCTCACCACGACGGTGCCTGATCCGAAGGCGCCTGACGCATGGCGGGTCCAGTACGAGGCCTACATCACGTACCAGAAATAGCCAGCCGGAGGGTCCGGGTCAGGGGCTGCAGGTCACCGTGTCACGGTTGTAGCGGCTTTTCTCGAGCACGCTGATGCTGTCCGACACCACGGTGCAGGAGGCGCCGTCGGGGAACGTGTAGACACTCGTCGCGCCGGTTTTGATGACGTTCGCGTCGAAAGACCACGGGCTTTCATAGTAGGCAAACACGCTGACGAACTTGTGGGTATTGTCCACTGTGATGGTTTCGCCGTCGGGGGAGATCTGGGTGGCACTCACCTCACCGCTTCCCTGGAAGACGGCGACTCCGCTCGGCGTATGAACCTCGATGTGCCGTTCAGTGCCCGTCTGGCAAAACGTCCAGCCGGAAAGTTCATCCGTGACACACGACGAGTATTCGGTGAACTGGGTCCCTTCACTCCCTGCCGCGCCGGCCGGTGCCGCGCCGCACGCCAGCAGTAACCCCAGGCCCACCCCGCATCCGGAAAAGAGCACAGACTTTTTTGACATCGTGACCGCCCCCAAAGTTCAGACCATTCCCCGGATTCGGGGCAGGGCAAAATCGTAAGGCTGCGGTGCCTCCCGGTCAATATGTAAATTCAATGGTGAAAAGACCGGGCGTTGTCCCGGTGACCTGCTGTGCGTCCGCTTTCCACATACGGCCCTTCCGCAGTGTCCGTTCCCGCAGTGTTCTCCTAGCGTGGCGGGTATGTCACGCCGGAACGCGGAAGCGGGAGCACCTGCCGCGGCCACCCGTGCGCGGCGGCGACTGACGGCCTCCCTTGGACCGGCCGCCGGCGATGCCAGGGGCGGGCCAGGAACAGCCGGGGGTATTGGACAGGGGCTGCTGGAGCACGGAGCTCCCGGCCAGGGAACTTTCACGTACGACGGCGGTGCGCGGCCGGATCCGGAAGCGGCTGACGCCGCCGCCGGTGGCGGGGCCGCCGGACCCGCGAAGTTCAGGTGGCGCACGGGCATCCGCGTTGCCGTGCTGCTGGGAATCGTGAGCCTCCTGCTGGGCGGCTGGTTCTGGTGGGACGTGGCCGGCAGCCGTGCACAGGTGGTCCCGCTGAGCGACATCAGCAGCACGGACGCCGGCGGGCAGCCGGAAGCAGGCCCAAGGGCAGAGGACCCGGGAGAGACCGGCGGGACGTCAGAAGGAGGGCGGGCTTCCGATCCTTCCTCTGGAAGGAAAATCGTGGTCCATATCGCGGGGGCTGTGAACAAGGCCGGCGTTGTGGAACTGCCGGACGGTAGCCGGATCCACGAAGCAATCGCTGCCGCGGGTGGGAGCACGGACACCGCTGACCTGGAACGGCTGAACCTGGCCGCCGTGCTGACCGATGGCCAGAAGATCCATGTTCCCCGGTTGGGGGATCCCGCGGACGTCACCGGAACGGCGGGCAGCGAACCGGGGTCCGATGGAACAGGCTCCGGTGGACAGGGAGCAGGCACTGCCAAAGTCGACCTGAATACGGCCTCCGTGGAGGAGCTGGGGGCACTGCCCCGGGTAGGGCCAGTCCTGGCCCAGCGCATCTTTGATTGGCGGAAGGAGCACGGTCGGTTCAGTGCCGTGGAGGAACTCGACGCCGTGGACGGCGTCGGCCCCAAGATGCTGGAAACGCTATTGCCTCTCGTGCGGGTGTCCTGAGATGGGCAGCCCCAGTCCGTGGCAGCGCTTCGTCGACGCAGCCGTCCGGGGCCGGCAGGACGAGGCCTTCCGGCCGCGGCCGGACCCTCCCCGCGACCCGACTTCGGGGTTTCCACGTACGCCGGGCGTACGCTCCGCCGGCATCATCGGCATCGTGCCCCGGACGTCGGCCGGACTGCGGGACATGGTTGCCGCCCGCCTTCTTCCCCGGCCGGAGGACAGGGCACGGGGAGCCGGGAAACCTGCTGCGTCCGGAACCGGCAGCAAACCACGGCGCAGGACTGACCTGCGCCTGGCACCTCCGGCCCTCCTCACCTGGGCGGCCGCCGTCGGGGGTGTCTGGTTGCCGTTGCCCGGACTCTGCGCGGTGATCGGGGGACTGCTCCTGGCGGCAATGGTGCTGCTGGTGGTGATCCGCCGGCGCCGGGGGATGACCCACGGGTCCGGGCTGGTGCCGCGCAGCTTCCTGACCACCCTTGCCGTTGCCCTGGTGCTATCGGCAGCCGTCGCGTCCCACTCGGCGGTAGCAGCGTCGCAGAAGCATGACGGACCCGTCGCCGACGCGGTGACGGCCCGTTCCGCAGTAGTGGTTGAGGCGGAGATAGAAGGCTCGCCGCGCGAACTCAAGGTTCCCGGCCGCGCCGGGTCCGGCCGGTGGGCTGTGCAGGCGACAGTTTTCATGATCATCGCCAACGGCCGCCTCATCAGGGGTGATGCGCACGTGCTGATCGTCGGCGGTGACGATTGGCAGCACGTGGTCCCCGGTCAGCGGGTCCGGACCACAGGAAAACTGCAGCCGGCCGACGCCGGCCAGGCGCAGGCGGGCACGCTGTCCGCCACTACCGGCCCGGCCACCACTGCTGCCCCCTCGGCATGGCGGGAAGAACCTGTCGCGCTCCGCAGCGGGTTTGCCGCCGCCGCGGAATGGATCGGCGGAGATGCCCGCGGCTTACTGCCCGGAATGGTCACGGGTGATACGGGCTTCCTCGATGAACAGCTGGAGAGTGCCATGAAGACTGTCGGCATGACCCACCTGACCGCCGTGAGCGGCAAGAAGATTTGCAATTTTATATGGGTCGAGAATCGGGCGATTTCGCTCATTCCCGCAGGTCAAAGCATTTTCTTCTACCCATCTCCGGCTAATAGTTTGTGGCCACCAATGTTCAATTTGAGGTATTCGATGCGCCAACGGATTTCAATCAGCCGCGAACGGCTGCTGACCAGCGTCGGGCCGGGTCCTTGAGAGCCGCACCCTGGGGGAGTACGCCGGGTCAACGTCGCTGAGGTTCGGTCCGGTGAAGACAATGAGCCGGCGGCCGAAGTCTCGAGCACGACAGGGCCCGGCCCGGCGGAGACGTCGACGGCATCATCATTGTCTTCCGCCCAAGGCTGCGCGCCCGGTTCACGGCGCACCCTGGGTAGGAGCCCACCGTCTGCACATAATGATGTTCCACGAACCTGCAGTTGCTCAGCGGCTCATATCAAACTGGTCGGAGCAAGGCTCCCTTGAAGCTCGACGGGACCGTCTACTTTTGGCTAATAACTGGGGCGCGCTGATGGGGCACGTGCCAAGGCACCTAGCGGGTGGCGCGCCTCAGCGCTGCTATTTCTTGACGTAGATCCTCAACGACATAGTCCCGTATTTCTTCAAAACCCATGTAGACACTTTCGTCCAGAATAGAGCCACCGCCAGATCGAATCTCTATATCCGAAGGCGAAGCGACATCCTCGCGCTTGGTCTCTCCCACAACGAACTCTTTTCGATCGCCTGCCGGCGTTCGGGGCTGTCTATGCAGCGTACTCATTGTGACCCTCCTCACGTTGGTTTCATAGTCATGCTATACCTTGGCGTAGTCTTGTAACCCCTGAATATGCTCCACGCGTAGACCGCCATTAGGCCTGTTCCGATATATATGCAGATCCATATGACGTGCCATACGAGGGGAGCGACGGGAACCGCGGCGAGCACTGCCATCATGACGAGAACAGCCGCGCAGGCCAGAACGATTCGCCGTAGTGGTGCCAAGAGTACGGTCACAAGGGGATGCTCCGGCTTACGGCTCATCCAAGAGAGCATGAGCGCTGGAGCGATCAGGATGATGGAAGCTGCAGGAGACGGAATGATGGCTTCCGGACGAAGGACCTCTCTGTCGAAGCAACGAGCAATGATGGTGGCGACAACGAGTATGGAAGAAATGATTGCTGCCCATTTCGCGAACCTGTACAGGCCTTCCTTGGAAGGCATCGTGTGCGCCCAAACTTCACCCTCGAAATCCGATCTCTCGGGGTTGAGAAACGCATGAGCAACTCGGCGGTCGGGAGGCAATGTCCTGCGATCGGCCTGCCGCAACACCTGCTTGTGGTCAAATGCTAGGAAGAGAAACTGCTTTATACACAGACCACTAGGGAGTTCCAGCTCCATGTGCTGGCTTTCAGCAAACCCGAAGTCGGGGAGTTTGAAGTGGAATCGTATTTGCGTCCCCCAACTTGGCACCTCTTTTATGTCAGAGGACGACGTCTCCTGGTCTAGTGAGTATTTGATTTCCTGGTCTAGTGAGTACTTGAGTGTTGTCCGTGTTCCGACGTACTTACTATCTATCTCGACCAAGAATATGTAATGTCCTACCAAGCGGCTTGCAAAAACGTCAAGGACTATTAGGCGTCGTTTGTCCCGAGCTGTGAGGCTGTCTGTATCAAGGGACCTTTCCTTCCACGCTTTGTATGCCTCGTGAACTGCATGAGCGCTGCCTGGTTCGGCTGCCACAATGCTCTGAAATACTCGGGCTTCATCCTCAGCCGTGGCGGAGCTTTTACGGGGAAAGTCTTTTACTGCGGCCTGAAGCAACTTAAATGCCAAGGCAGAATTTTCTCGCTTTCCAAGTACCGCAAGCCCCGTTGAATCTTGTTTGGCATCAAGCCGCTGTATAGCACCTTTACGCATCATTCCTAGCGGAACGATGATCCGGTTTCGAGAAGCAGCTGCGATTGCATAAGCCTCGGGCATCGTGATATCCACGGAGACGAAACGTCGGGTGGATCCCTCCAAGTCAAGCCTCAATGCGTCCACGCGCCGGTGCGCCCATGTGCGTGAATTGATCAGAAGATAGAGCAGCTGAAGGGCGGCCAACTCGTCGCCGAGTTGAGCGGCCTCTTCCTGTCTGCCGCCGCCCGGACGAACGGCGTTCAGTGCCCGGCCTAATGGAAGCAAAAGTTGACGATACCCCATCAAATTAGGATTACACATACTGGCATCGCGGAACACTACCTTGAGCCACGCACGTCTAGGACTCTGCAAACAAGGGAGATTCTGCATAAAGTATCAGCGCACGTCAGGGGCGCATTGCATACCTATCTGACAACTTTGGCTATTTGAGTTGGGCGAAAGATCTCGGGCGACCTCGTTAGGCAGCGATGGCTCGTTCGACATAAGCCGAGACGTGGACATGTATGTCGGTTTCATGGTCAAGGAGCCATTGCAGGACGATGCCGTCCATCATGGCGGTGAGTAGCCGCAGTTCGATTTCGATCTGTGCAGGGGAACAATCGGTCAATACCAGAGTGCAGGACGACCCGCCCATCGGCTGACAAGATACAGTCAATGCATGGGGATATGGGGCAAGCTGAAGGCAGCCTTTGGCGGGACAACAGAACCTGTGACGGTTTCGGAGCCGGATCTGTCATTCGTAACGCCGGAACCGGCACGCGCACTTGCCGTGGTTGTGGAGCCAGTGCGTGGCGAACCCGGGGTGCGATCTCAGCGCCCGGCGGAAGTGCGCAACTACGAGGCGGAGAAGGCCATGGCGACGGCCGCGGGCCAAAGCGCCAAGAGCTATCGCGCGGGCTATGTTCCGCCGGCAGCTGCCAAGAGCCAACTTGTGGCGGGTCCCGACGGTATGCCGACCCTTAGGTTGGTACCCTCGAACAACGGCCTCGACTTGGCCTTGCCCGACGGGGAGTTGGTTGACTACAAGATCCTCGCCCTGCGGCACTTTCGGATTTTCGCGTTCCGCGTGGTTGGCATGGGCTTTTACGAAGACCCAAACAAGCCCTTCAAGTTCCGGAACGGCCAGCGTGTTCGAGTAGTCCGGGAACCCGACAACGAACACGACGCCAACGCCGTCGCCATCTACGCCGGGCGGCCCGCGAAGAAAATCGGCTACGTGAACAAGCAGCGGGCCGCATGGCTCGCAAAACTACTGGACGCCGGTCAGGAGTTGGACGGCATCATTATCCAGAGCAAAGCCGCTTCCCCACGCGTCCTCCTGACTACTCCCGAAATGCTGGCGCATCTTCAACGCGACTGACGCTTGAACGACGACGGCCCCGCCCCTGGTGAAGAACATAAGACGGGACAGGGGAGCTCGTTGCAGGGATCTGGAGGTAGTCCGTGCTGCTCAAATGGGTCAGACTCTATTCGAGGACGTTGTGCTTCGCGGATTGACGTTCTGTCCATGTAAGCGAATTAACAATGACTGTCAATGGTTCGGGGAGGCAATGGTGCATTTCGTCGGGGCAGTGGGGTCAGCATTCAAGCGAGCTGGCGATTTCAGGGGACGCTCATCGAGGTCAGAGTACTGGTACTTCTTTTTGCTCAATCTCATGATCCAAGTCAGCGCATTTGCCTTGGACTACGCGGGCGCGTACCCAGTGTTTACCACCGTGGCCGCCGTCTGGTCCCTGATTGCATTGGTCCCCGGACTGTCTCTCTTCATCCGGCGACTCCGAGATGGTGGTTACTCTCCCTGGATGTCGCTCTTTGCGCTGGCCGGCCCCCTGGGTGCTGTCGTGTTCCTTGTTCTGCTCTGCCAGCCTTCGGCTGCCGACAAACCTGCCGCTATAGGCAGCCACACGCCACTTGCGGCTAATGCTGTTCCTTCGGGTCTGAGTGGCCGGCAGGAACTTCCTGACCACGAATCGAAGAGCCGCGGCAGCGCGTTGCTCCTTGGATTCTGCCTCGTGGCGACACTGGCAATAGTCCTAGGGTCGGTATCGTTCGCGGCAACGCAGGCATCGATGCGCGAAGCGGAGGTTCAGGCAGACACAAGCCGTGCCGCCGCCGCAGCTTCATCCAGGGCGGCCGCCGCAGCATCGGCCTCCGCAAGCGCAGACGCCGCACGTCAAGCTGCGGCGGCGGCCGAGGCAAGCCGTCTCGCGAAAGCAGCACAGGAGCAAAGGGAAGCCGAGGCAAGCCGGAGTGCGGCGGCCAGCCAAGCGGCCGACGCTATTGCGCGAGCCTATGCCGCTGCTCGCGACAAGCTTGTTGCGGAAGGGTGGTACGAGGGCCCGGATGGAGTGTTCTATCAGTGGGTTCCTGCTGATCAAGTGAAGTGTCCTCCGTATCAGCGGTGCGTTCAGCTCAAGGTCACAACCCCCAACGGTTGCCCCAACGGAGTCGCTGTTCAGGCGAGCGAGTTGACCGCGGGATCTGTCACCGGCTCTGCCGCTGCCTACAGCTCTGGATTCCTGGCGGGGCAAAACGCGCTTGTAACCCTAACGACGTATGACGCCAACGCTGATGATGTCTCGATCAAGAAGATGACCTGTCAGTGAACAGTCCAGCCTCAGCCTTACGTCGCATTTCTCTCCACGGGATGAAGCTGTTCACTGAATTATTCCCTCATCACCAAGGAATTGAAACGTCCCGCTACCAAGGGCTGAGACGCTAACCAGTGATCCAGCAGTGCCGCATCACGTCCCCTCACCGCACATGATCGGACTTTCCACGACTCCTGGTCTTCTAGTGATGTTGCCCTACACAGCGAATGGGGACTGTCCGATAAACGGTGTGTGGAGTCCGGCCGGTTTTCATTATTGAGTGGTTCTTTCGAACCGGCCAGCGAAGGTAATAGCGAACGCGTTTAGCGCAGGCTTCCACCTCATCACCCAGCGTGCACGGCCACCGCCGGTTGGATCAAGAGATCTGGTGACCAGGTATAGGCATTTCAGGGCAGCGGTCTCGTTCGGAAAGTGCCCGCGGGCCCTCACCGCCCTTCGGTAGCGTGCGTTGATCGACTCGATCGCGTTCGTCGTGCAGATGACCCGTCGGATCTCCACGTCGTACTCCAGGAAGGGCACGAATTCGGCCCAGGAGGATTCCCAGAGCCGCACGATGGCCGGATACCGCTGGCCCCACTCGGCAGTGAATTCGGCGAACCGGTCCTTCGCCGCCTGCTCGGACGGGGCCGTGTAAACGGGCTTAAGCGCCTTAACGATCCCGTCGCGGTGCTGGCGTCCGGCGTAGCGGAAGCTGTTGCGGATCAGGTGCACGATGCACTGCTGCACCACCGTCCGCTCCCACGTGGTCGTGATCGCCTCCGGCAGGCCCTTGAGCCCATCGCAGACGGCGATCAACACATCTTCCACGCCCCGGTTCTTCAGCTCCGAGAAGACCTGCAGCCAGAACCGGGCACCCTCGCCACCGTCGCCGGCCCAGATGCCCAGAATCTCCCGCTCCCCACTGGTGGTGACCCCCATAACGACATAGAACGGGGTGTTGCGCACCTGCCCGTCACGGACCTTGACCACGACCGCATCAACGAACAGCACCGGATAGACCGAATCCAAAGGCCGGGCCGACCATTCGGCCAGCTCCGAGGCGACTTTCTCCGTGATGCGGCTGATGGTGTCCTTAGAGACCTTAGCCCCGTAAACCTCCTCGAAGTGCGCGGCGATTTCCCCCGTGGTCAGCCCTCGGGCAGAGAGGGAGAGCACGATCTGATCGATCCCGTCCAGACGCCGTTTCCGCTTGGGCACGATCACCGGCGCGAACGAGCCGTCCCGATCCCGGGGCACCTCAATCTCGACCGGACCGATCTCGGTCAACACGGTCTTTGACCTGGTGCCGTTACGCATGTTGGCTGCGATCGGTGTCTGGCCATGCTCGTGGCCGAGGTGCTCTGTCAGCTCGGCTTCCAGAGCGGTCTCCAGCACATTCCTCGTGAGCTGGTTCAGCAGCCCGCCCGGGCCTACCAGGCTCACGCCCTGCTCCCTGGCCTGCGCGAGCAACCGCTCCGCAAGCTCCTTCTGATCGATGATCTCTCCCGTCACAGGATCGATCATCACCCCTGCCATCTCGGACGTGGACTCTGACACGGCCGTCTCCTTTCGGATCAGGCCGGACCCCACACACCGTTATTCAGACAGTCCCAGCGAATGCGTTGCCGCAAACCAGGCAGTGGAAGGGACCAGATTGTTTGGCCTCTGGCACTTTGATTGGCTCATAGGCATGGCATGGTGAGGTGATGATCACCATGTCGTCAGGTTCCGTTAGGGGCATGGGTTCGTCGGGTGTGTCCAAACGACCCGTCCTCTTGATTGAAAAGTTCTTGCTCCTGGTCTCTTTAAATATCTTGTCCAGCTCGTCGTCCAGCTCCCGCAGTGCAGCAGGCATGGCGACACCTTGAATGTAGGCCAGTTGATCTTGGGTCCACCACGAGTCCATGCTCGCAGGTTGTCCGCAGAGCGGACACCAGTATGAGTCAGGAACTGAGTGTTGTTCTGCTTCTTCGTTCGCTGGGCCGTGATGCCATTTGAACTGCTGCTCACAGCTTGGGCATTCACGGCGCAGGAAGCCGTCGCGGTCCAAGGGGAGGGGTTTCGATAGGTCCATTACGTAGCTGCGTTCACGAATTCGGTTAGCTCGATGGCTGTCCCATCGGCTGTTTTTGCAGTGATATTGACGTTGAAGTAGGACTTGGAACTGTCCCCGATGCTCGATGGCATCCGCTTCATGATGACGACTGATTTTCCCGAGGGCAGTCGGGGCACGGGGAGTTCATCGGCATCACGATACAGGTGCCTGTCTTCCCCGTCGGCGGGGTGGGCGTCCAATTCGTAGACGTCGCCCGGGCCGTAGTTCGTCACGATGATGTCGCCAAGCTTGCTGCCACCGCGATCGCTGAATCGCGCTGAGAGCCGGGGCAGGCCCGATGCCGTCGATGAGGGCAGCTTCCTTCCAAGCGGCAGGCCACTCCCAGGAGGCGTCGGCGGGGTGAGGTCGCCGGCGTTGTGCCAGTCCACGCCATCTAAGTTGACGGCGCATCCGGCGTTCCTTAGACGGGTGGCGAGATCCTGCCGCTTGGCCACGGAATTATCCAGCCGGACCGTGTGGCGTCCATGGATGTCGCTGAAGACCTTGATCTGCCCAAGCTCGGCAATGACGGTGCGGTCCGGATTGCGCCCCATGGCCATGCCTGCTTCGTACAGGACGTTCGGCCGTGGCTGCATCTGCGCGGTGCACTCTGGGTCCCCGGCGTAAGTAAGGGATTCGTGAAGGTACGCGATGTCGTCGGGGGTTTGAAGGACCACTATGGCCTGTGCAGCGTTGAAGGCCGCGTCAAGGACGTCACCGATGTAGGGGGAGGCCTGTCCCGTCATTGCCAGCGCCTGGGACCATTCGATCGGTTCCAAGCCGATGGACCTGAGAAAATCGAACAAGCCCCTCCTGGCTGGTTCGTTCCGTCCATGAATGACGAAAACCTTCCTAGGGTCAGCCTCTGTCTGCATATCCTCCCGCATACTTTGAGGATAGCCGCGAAGGAAGCAGCAAAACGTCACCGACACCACGCCTGGCCTTCCAGCCCATGAGCCGTCTCGGATGGGCGCTTGAAAAAGAATGCCGCCCGCGCTTAGGCAGGTCGGCCAGATTCAGCGCGACCTTGCGGGGCCGGCGACTCCATCGCAGTGCCGGAGAATCGCCAACACATGAGTATGTGGTGGCGAGGGCGATATTGGCGTGCTGGCACGGATCTGAAGCTCGCTTTTCGCTCGTTTACGAGCACATCACTAACCGATACACACTCCTCCGGGGATATGTCCCTAACTGAGTATGCACAGGAGCAGTGGCTGACCGTTCGTCAAATAGACGCTGATGCGTCCGGAATCGGCTGTCTGCGTCTCATCCACGAGTGCGCTTACGCGCTGACCTGCGCTGATAGGGAGTGATGTCTACCGCCTTCGGGCGCTTGGAGTGTCGAAACAACCAAAATCGGTTCGTGCACGGTGGTGTGTCTCCGCGGAACTCATCGGCTCCCTCTCGCGGCTCTGGTGTGAGGGGCGAACAGCAGAGCGATCGGGGCGGGGCGGACGACCACTGCCGGGTCATGGTCGTCCGCCCCGTTGTCCGGTTATGTTACGGCTGCCGGGCTGTGGGACGGTGGGTGACGAGGGGTGCCTCTCCGGTGTAGCCGGCGCGAGCAGCGGCGATCTGGCGGATCCGCCCGCGGCATGCGTACCAGCCTGCGATCATGAGCGCGACCGCGATTGCGGTTACGACTATAGTCAACGGGGACTCGATAAGGATCATGACAAGGACCACGGCGAGGAAGGCAATGGTTAGATAGCCGGTAAACGGGGCTCCGGGCATGCGGAACGAAGGACGTTGGGCCCAACCTTTCCTGGTCCACCGCTGAAACTGGATTTGGCACAGGACGATCGCGGCCCACGCGACGATGATGCCAACGGCCGCGATGTTGAGGACGATCTCGAACGCGTCGCCCGGGACGATGTAGTTCAGCGGGATGCCGAGGAAGGAGACTGCTGCGGTGATGGCAATGCCGCCGTAGGGGACGCCCGCCTTGTTCATTCGCAGTGCGAATTTCGGCGCTGAGCCGGCGGCGGCCATCGAGCGCAGGATTCGTCCGGTTGAGTAGAGCCCGGCGTTCAGCGAAGACAGGGCGGCTGTGAGCACGACGAGGTTCATGATGGAATCCATGCCATTGATGCCAATTGAGCTGAAGAACGTCACGAACGGGCTCACGCCCTTTTGGTAAGCGGTGTAGGGCAGCAGCAGTGAGAGCAAGACGACGGATCCGACGTAGAAGACCGCGATGCGGGCGATGACGGCGTTGATCGCCTTCGGCATGACCTTGGCCGGGTTCTCGGTCTCTCCGGCGGCGGTGCCGACGAGCTCAATTGAGCCGTAGGCGAAGATGATTCCCGACATGAGCAGGACCATCGGCATGATGCCGTTCGGGAAGATCCCGCCGTGGTCGGAGATGAGCTCGAAGCCGACCGGGCCACCGGTAGGGGTGCCGAAGACGACGAAATAGATGCCCACGAGGAGGAAGACGACCAGTGCGGCGACCTTGATGAGGGCGAACCAGAATTCCATCTCGCCGAAGACCTTGACGGAGACAAGATTGAGGGCGAGGACGAGCACCAGGGCGATGAGGGCCCAGGTCCATTGCGGGACCGCGCCGATCCAGGGGACGTATCTGCCGAAGAAGCTCATGTAGAGCGCGGCAGCGGTCGTGTCGGCGATCGTCGTCGCGGCCCAAACCAGCCAGTAGAACCATCCCACGGTGAACGCGGCCTTCTCTCCGAAGAATTCCCGGGCGTAGGAGACGAACGAGCCCGACGATGGCCGGTGCAGTACGAGTTCGCCGAGGGCGCGCAGGATGAGGAAGGCGAAGGCTCCGCAGATCGCGTAGGCGATGAAGAGGGATGGCCCGGCTGCGGCAAGGCGGCCACCCGCGCCGAGGAACAGGCCGGTGCCGATCGCGCCCCCGATGGCGATCATCTGGATTTGTCGGGATTTGAGTCCTTTCTGGTAGCCGGCATCCTCGGCGTGCAGGACTTGGTCGGGTGCGTGTGCGTGCCCGGAGTCTGTGACGGGCGGTGGAATCGACATGGGAAGCCTTCCTGTGGGTGTGAAGCTCGAATTGCGAGGCCTGATGGTCTACGGCGTAACCGCCGGAGTTGGGGTGTGGGGCCCGGGCGGATGTCCGCCCTTTGCGGGACTTCCAGGCATTCGAGGTGATTGCCGTGCTGGGCGCGCCCGCGGTCGGGCGGTGATGAGCAGAACGACGAATATGGCAAGACCTGAACCCCCGACCTGTCGGGGATTCAAATCACAGTTGAGAGTATGCCGGATATCACATCAAAAGATCAACAGTTTGTTGGAGAAAGTTTGGTGGCAACGAAGCGGGAGGTGCGGGGTGCCGTTGAGATACTGAGGTTTATGCGGCGACGTCCGGCCTACCGCATGTAAACGAAATGTGTAATAATCGTGGAAAGTTCCACTTCATCCAAACTGTATGTTGAATACTCTTGGAAGTGGATCGACGTGGCTTACCTACTGTGCCGCGTCCGTCTCTCGAACGTCTGGAAGGTTTCTCATGGCTGAGTCCGTTACGTCCACACCGCTCTATGAACGCGCGGTCCGGGTGGGCGATCTACTCTTTGTCTCCGGCCAACTCCCTATCGGAGATGGTGGGTTACTCTATTCCGGGCGCGTGGGTCAGGAAGTTACAGTCGAGCAGGCGCGTGAGGCTGCAATGCTCGCTGCCAGCCGTTGTCTGGACGTCGTCCGCGACGAACTCGGGTCGTTGGACGCGGTCAAGGGTATCGTCCGGATCGGAGGGTACGTCTCAGCGGGGGAAGGATTCGTGGATGCGCCCGCCGTGATCGATGGTGCGTCCCGGCTCGTCCTCGATGTCTTTGAAGAAAAAGGGCACCATGCGAGGTTGGCAGTGGGAGTAGCCTCGCTGCCGCTGGGTGCATGCGTCGAGATTGAAATGACTGTCCAGTGCTAAGGGCAGCCGAGCAGTCTCAAGCCCGAAACTTCACGACAGTCGGGAACCCGCTTGAGGAGCTCTCCCTCGAACAGCTCCGGCAGCGCACGAGCATGAAATGGCGCACTCATCCCTCCGACGTGCTGCCTCTGTGGGTTGCTGAGATGGATGTACGGCTCGCGCCGCCGGTTTCGGAAGCACTGTACCAGGCCATCGATGCCGGTGACACCGGATACCCGGCTGGGACGGAGTTCGCGGAGGCGTTAGGTGCGTTCGCGTCCCGGCGCTGGGGCTGGGATGGGCTAGTAGTCGAGCGCACCGCCATCGTGCCCGACGTGATGATGGGGGTCGTCGAAATCCTGCGGCTGGTCACAGATCCAGGAGACGCCGTTGTCGTCAACTCCCCGGTCTATGCGCCTTTTTACGCTTTCATCACCCATGATTCGCGCAGGATCATTGAAGCGCCTCTAGGACAAGATCTCCGGATCAACCTCGGCATCCTCGAGGAAGCTTTCAAGCACGCGCGGTCGCAGGGACGGAATGCCGCGTACCTGATCAGCAATCCGCACAACCCGACCGGGGTGGTCCACAGTCCTGAAGAGCTCGCAGCTGTCGCGGCCCTCGCCCGCAACTACGGGGTCCGGGTCGTCTCGGACGAGATCCACGCCCCGCTCGTCCTTCCGGGAGCAACATTCACGCCATATCTCAGCGTGCCCGGGGCCGAGAACGCTTTTGCGCTCACGTCCGCGTCAAAGGCCTGGAACCTCGCCGGCCTCAAGGCAGCACTTGCAATCGCCGGACCCGACGCGGCCGATGATCTGGACCGCATGCCCGAAGAGGTCAGCCACGGACCGAGCCACCTGGGCATCATCGCCCAGACCGCCGCGTTCCGTGATGGTGAAGAGTGGCTGGATGCTCTCCTCCGAGGCCTCGACGCGAACAGGACTCTCCTCGGAAAGCTGCTCGCCGAGCATCTTCCCGGTGTCGGGTACGCCGCTCCCGAGGGGACATACCTGGCTTGGCTGGATTGCAGCCATCTCGCCCTCGATTCGTCAGGTGGCCCCGAAGGCCTCGCCACCGTTGCCGACCTTGCCGGGCCGGCCAAGATGTTCCTCGACAAGGCGAGGGTCGCCCTGAGCTCCGGCCATGTCTTCGGCACGGGCGGGGCGGGACATGTTCGCCTCAACTTTGCCACTTCCCAGGCCAATCTCACCGAGGCCATCACCAGGATGGGCCGAGCCGCCCACGCCGATTGAACCAGACTTCATCGGCCCGCGCCTGAGGGTCTGGCAATCTAACCCCGCCGGGCACCGCCGACCACGGAGAACACGATGGCCTTGCGCATCCACCACACCTGGCAGCCTGTCATCGGCCAAAGAGTCCAGATGCGCCGCGGAGGCATCATCGTGCGCGAAGGCATCGTCGACGCAGTCACCCTGGACGACTCGATTCTCTGGATCGCCGGCGGCGGGTTGCAGCCGCGGGCGATGTTCCAGCGGACCGACGGCTTCGAAGTTTGGCTCAACTACCAGTGGGAGTCCCGCAAGGGAGAACCAGCATTATCCTTGCACTGCAACAGCATGTTGAAGAAGAAAGGACTGGCCTAGGGAAGGATCAGAGACAATAGCGGATACGCTTCAACAAAAGGCACAATTTACGGCGGTTCCGGGAATCCGGATCGCCTACTCATCGGAAGGACAGCAGCAATGACCCAGATTGGTTCAGTCGGCTCAACAGCTCCGTCCCCGGACGCGCTGCACGGCATGGACGCCGAGTCCATCAACCTAGTCCTCGAGCTCCTGGTGGCACCCCTTCAGGCCGCGGTGCCTCAGCCCACCGAGGTCGTCCTGCACGACCTGCAGCGAATCCCTAACACAGTCCGTGCTATCGCCGGAGACGTTACTCGCCGTCAGATCGGTGACCCGCCTACCGACAAATTGCTCGAACGCGTGGCAGCCGGAGACTTCTCCCATGAGATCGGCTACCGCTCGCAACTGCCTGACGGGAGAATCCTCCAGAGCACGACGATCATTTACATCGACAAGGAAGGCCGAGCCGCCGCAGCCCTGTGTCTGAACGCTGACGTGTCGGCCTGGGTCACGCTCCGCTCAGCCTTGGACCGCTTCGTTCTCGGCCACGACGGGAGCTCCATGCTGGCGACGCCTACCGTGCACCGAGCGATGTCGGTCGGCCCCCAGGGGAGTGAGTACTTCCCGCACAGCGTGGAGGAACTCAGCTCCAAGCTCGTCGAGGCGGCGATCGCCGCCATTGGGGTCCCCGTTGAGCAAATGCGCAAGGAACACAAAGTTCAGGTCGTGGCGGAGCTCGAACGTCGTGGATTCTTCCTCGTAAAGCAGGCTGCCGAGACTGCGGCCACCGCGCTCGGGGTCACCCGGTTCACCATTTACAACTACCTCAACGAGCTCGGCGGAGAGGTCGAAGAGACAGCCTAAACCCCGACAGAAGCCAGCGTTACCCGGTTCCTGGAGCTCAAGCCTTCATCATCGCCGGATCACCAGCATGAACAATTCCCTACCCCGTCATGCCCGAAATGAGGCACTGGAGCGTCACACAGCCCCAGCAAGTCATGCTGGCAACCGTCGGGGCATGGATCAATCACGTTCCCTGAACCAGACAATCGTCAAAAAAATCAAAGGAGAAAAAATGAACACCGCCACCACCACGAAGCCGTTCGCCGACCTCGCTGCTATCGAGGCAACCGTCGAAGCCGTCAGCGCCCAGCGTGAACTCGGCCGCGTCACTTTTACCTTGAACAGCGAGTCCGCAGGCGGTCTAACAGCGAAGACCGAAACAGGACCGCTGCTGCAGGCAGGCGTACCGGATGACTCACGACGTGGAAAGTACACGCTGCACAGTGACGAGCCCATCTCGCTGCTAGGCACAGACACCGCCGTCAGCCCGGCTGAGTACATTCTCAAAGGGCTCGCCGGCTGCTACATTGTTACCCTCGCCTCACTCGCCGCAGCTCGCAACATCACGCTCGAACAGATCCGGCTCACTCTCGGATTCGATATCGATCTGAGTGGATTCCTCGGCATCGACGAATCCGTCCGAAAGGGCGCAGAACACATCACGGTCAACGTCGAACTCGAAAGCCCGGGCACTCCACGAGAAGATCTTCAAGACCTCGTAAAGGCCCTGGAGGCGACTTCGCCAATCCGCGACACGCTTGCCAACCCCGTGAAAGTCACCACCGCACTCAACTAGCACCATCGGTGTGTTCCTGGGCCGGGCCTCGAAGCCCGGCCCAGGAACACGTGGGAAACCAACGGCTCATCGACGCCATCATCCCAATACTCTCTCCTATGCCGGAGCGCGCCGACGACCTCATCAAGAACATGGACGCCGCGCTGTCCGTACTGGTGCATGCGCCGGGGAAGGCATACGAGCGGTGGCCGACTTGCCGTCGAACATGCGCGCGACATTCATCGGGCGGAAGCAGCGGCTGCCCGCGCCCGGCAGAGCTGCTGCCCGGACTCGCCGTGGGCGACGTGCGAGCGGTGAGCGCGGACCTAGACGCTGCGATGATGGCCAGCATGCTCAACCACCTCACCGCGGTCTCCGGAGGCCACAGCTCGGGACTGCGTCGTGCCCAACCAATGTCCGAGCTGGCAGATAGAGCGACCACATCTGAGTCACGAGGAGCAGCACGGCGCTGACTACGTCTCTGGCGGGTCGCGCCCGGAATACGAGCCTGCCGAAGAGCCATGCCCTCGTGCCTCTCCTGGAGGCGGTCGTCAACGGCGTCCAGGCCCTTGATGCGCGCTTCGGCGACGACATCGAGCGGGAGCGTCTGACCGTCAAGGTCCGGCGCAGTCCGCAGGACGGGCTGGCCTCGGCCCCGCCAGCCCCGGCCGTGCGGCGCTGAATCCGATCGTCGGTTTCAGTGTCGAGGACAACGGTGTCGGCTTCACTCCTGAGAACATGGCCTCATTCGAGACCCTGGACAGCGACTACAAGGCGGGGATCGGTTGCCGTAGCGTCCGACGTTTGCTCTGGCTCAAGGCATTCAACAGCGTCTCGATCCACAGCGCTTACGAAGACGGCGCAGGGATGCCCCGAGGACGTCAGTTCAGATTTTCCATAGAGCGGGAGGTCGAGCACGTCGAGGAGCCGGACGGCTTCGAGGCCCGTCTCCTCGGTCCGGATGATCCGGTCGGACACACCAGCGGTCGGGTTGGTGGTGCGATTCATCATGCGAACTCCTCGGGTCTCGGATGGATGCGAAGACGCGGAGTCCCGTGCGTGCTCACGCGCAGCAGGACAGCGTCGAGACGTCGGTGGTGAAGGCCTTGGCGACGATCCGGATGCCCTCGGCCATGGTCAGGTAGGGGGCCCAGGCATCGGCGACCTCTGCGATGGTCTTGCCGAGCACGTGGACGCCGGCGGCCGCGAGCTCGCCTGCGTCCTTGGCGACCGCGGTCAGGCCGAGGATCTCGCCGGTATCGGCGTTCGCGACCATCTTGATGAAGCCGCGGGTGTCCCGGTTGACCAGCGCACGGGGCACGTGGTGCAGCGGCAGGACCCGGCAGTCGCAGCGGATCCCCGCGGCGATGACCTCCTTCTCCGTCATCCCGACCGCGCCGATCGCCGGACCGGTGAACGTCACCCGCGGCAGCCGCGTGTAGTCCACCGGCTTCTGGGCGTCGACGAACGCGTTCTCGACGACCAGAGTCCCGTGGTGGGCCGCGACGTAGACGAACTCCGGGTGACCGGTTACGTCGCCCGCGGCCCAGATCCGCGGGTTGGACGACTGCAGCTGATCGGTGACCACGACCTCGCCGAACTCCCCGGTCTTCACTCCTACCGCGTCGAGGTTCAGCCCGTCGGCGACCGGACGCCGTCCGAGCGCCACCAGGACCTGGTCAGCGCGGAACTCCTGCTCCCCGACGGACACGTCCGCCGTGACCACCGTCTGGCCCGTCGTCGCGTCACGGGCGACTCGGGCGGGGACCGCGCGGCGGACAACCCGGATGCCCTCGTCGGCGAACACCTCTTGCAGGGCCTTGGAGACCTCCGGCTCCTCCTTCGAGGCCAGTCGGGAGCGCACCAGCACGGTCACCGTTGACCCGAGGCGGGCGAATAGCTGCGCTTGCTCCAGCGCGACGTAGCCGCCGCCGAGGACCAACAGAGACTCGGGGACCTCGGTCAGCTCCATCGCCGTGGTCGAGGTCAGGTATCCGGTCTCTTCCAACCCGTCGATCGGTGGTGTCCAGGGCCGGGACCCGGTCGCGACCAGGTACTGATCGGCCTCGATGGTTTCGACCGTCCCGTCGGCCCCGGTGACCTCGAGGATCGGGGCGTCGGGCGTTCCCGTGAAGGCGGCGCAGCCCCGCCGAACCTGCCAGCCGTAGGAGTCGGCAACGTCGACGTACTTCTCGCCCCGCAGCGAGTCGACCAAGGCCTGTTTGCCGCCGACGAGAGCGGGCATGTCCACCGGGTCCGCGGCGGTGGCGATTCCCGAGAATCGCGCCGAGGCGTCCGCGGCGACGTGGCGTGCCTCCGCGGCGGCAATGAGCGCCTTGGACGGCACGCACCCGGTGTTCACACACGTCCCGCCGAAGGTGCTCCGCTCGATCATCACCACCGACTTGCCGAGCGTATTGGCGCGGATGGCCGCGGCGAACGCGCCGCCGCCGGACCCTATGATGGCGAGGTCGTACTTCGTCTGCATTCCTGCTCCTCTGAACGTTTGGTCTTCTCGTCTGTCTCGGCCATACTGGACCTTCCAGTGCAGGGGAAGGTCAAGAGGACCCACCCAGAAGATCGGAGGCCGCGATGCGGATCGGGGAACTCGCCGAGGCGGCGGGCACGACGGCGAAGACACTCCGGTTCTACGAGGAGCAGGGCCTGCTGCCTCCGGCCGACCGCACGCCGACCGGCTACCGCGACTACGGGCCCGACGCCGTCTCCCGGATCGGCTTCGTCCACCGAGGCCAGGCGGCGGGCCTCACCCTCGCCCAGATCCGCCAGATCGTGGAGATCCGCGACCACGGCCATGCGCCGTGCGAGCACGTCCGCGACCTGCTCGACGCACGCCTGACCGACATCGAGCGGCAGATCGCGCAGCTCTCCGCGCTGCGCGACACGGTCATTGCGCTACGCGACGACGCAGCGCACCCAGAGCCTGACCGATGTGATCCGGACCAGGTCTGCCGGTACCTCTAAGCCCCTCACGGCGGACCCAGCACGCGTTTGAGGCCTCCGAGTGCTCGCGGGCGCGGCGGATTCACGGCGCGGATCCGAGCTCGACACCCAAGACGTGGACGAATAGTGATGCTGGACAACGCTCATGCAGTGTCGGTATAGCTCGTACGCATTGTCTTTGGTTGAGCTGGAACTGAACGGTGAATGTTTCCTCGAGCGCCAGACCGCCGCGGTGCATGTCATCCAGCAGGGACCGTTGTCTCCCATTTATCGGCCGTTGCTCGCCGCCGGTGTCGAAAGGGCATCAGCGGTGCCGAACCACGCACATCGACCACACGCCCATCGGGTGATCCCGGTGCCCGATGGCGGCGGGTCATCCAGCGGCAGCGACGAGGCACTGGGCCTGCTCACCGATGCACTCGGCAAAAGAACGACAACCCCAAGAAGTTGAAAGCCTCCGGAGCCGAACAGCGACATTTGTTCGTCTGGCTCGATGGCGATACTCGATTCGACATCGCACGTCCGCTTAGCCGCGAAGCGCCGGCGTGGGGCGGCGAAGGATTCGGTACGCCGTCGAAGGCACCAGTGTTGGATGCCGCGATCACACATCTGTGGGTGGTCCATCAAGAATCACGATTCGGGTGGCTTTGGGATGGCGTAACCTGGCGGGAACTCCGCGACCTGTAGGAGCCGAAGCCACATAGAACTGCATGGATGGTTGATCCATAGAAGACATGCACAGCGGCGGACAGTAGCAAATATGCGCACCGCTTACTTGAGCACCACTATTCGCCTTGCGTCCTCGTGTAACGCCTCGGTGACCATTCGAGTCTGACGACTCGGACTCCCGGGGCAATAGTCTTGTCAGCACCAGATCTCTCCACACCAGCAGCGGCCATCCTCGTGCTCCTGGATGACCAGAACCCGTTCTTCTCCAAGCAGGATGATGTCTTCGTAGCTAAGCATGGGTCCAGTGCACCGTCAGCGGCCGACTATCGGTAGGGGAGTCCTGGCGTATGTGGAAAACCGATTCCTTTGATGAAACCCGCTAAGAGGTTCCTTCTGCTTTGCGAGGCTCAGTTGGCCCAGCTGATTCGGATAACATGACTTGCCATGGTGCCGAATATCTCAGTCCCTTCCGAAGGGCTTGCATTGTGAAGCAGGCACGCAGGCTTCACCACATATTCGATCTGAAGCGCCAGGAGCGGCTTACCGTCATCGGTGACGGGCTGGAGCACCTGGGAGCCCATATTGAACAACTGATGTGGTCGATAGAACACCTCTTGAAGGGAGGTCAGAAGTCAGCGGCGGGAACACTCCAGGCGATCTGCCTTGAGGAAAGTGCCAAGGTGCTCATTCTTCTTGACATCGCACGCACGCATGACCAGCGGACAGCCCGCAAGGGGTGCGACTATTTCTACTCGCACCTGCCGCGCTTGATCTATGCGAACGTCCACGCGAGCAACCCTGCAGACTTCGGTGAGATCGAACGCTACCTAACATGGCTTCGTCCGAGCCATTACCTCGATGGACCCAATGACGTTGACTGGATCTGGCGCAATAACCTGCTCAGAACTCGGGAGAACGCCCTTTACGTGGACTACGAGGAGACGGATGACGGCTACATGTGGACGGGAGGTGACCCGGACCAGTTTTACGTCGACACCGCAGCGGCCCTGCTCGTTCTCGCCATGAAGCATGCAGGCCTTCTCACTGAGAAAGGGGCGCGGGCCACTGCGGCGGTGTGGAAGGGAGCCGTGTTCGATTCGGGTACTCGTTGGGAGTTCTGCCGGGACAAGGCCCGTGATGTACTCGCAGCGGCCCTGCCGTCCGACACAGTTCCGTCCGAGAGTCTGCCCAGTGACGTTCGTCTGATTCTCGAGAAGTGGACGTTCCCGCTTCTATCTCTCGATCTGAAGGAAGAACCTGTTTCCATGGAGACTCTGAAGGAGCGCCAAGACCGTTACCTCAGCAGGCAATACGGTTTGGATGACTACTGGTAAGCCATTGCGCAGGTTGAGGTTCATTTGCCAACAGGCCTCTCGGGATACAACCTGCGTAAGCTTTCGTGCGGCAGCATACCGGAGATGTCGTGTCCGACTTTGTCATGACGTGCACTGTTGCTTTGAACGTGCGGGGCCTTGACCTCAGCCGTTAAGAAGACTCCATGGCAGACCGTGCCGGCCGGCGCGGAGTGCCCCGCCCTGGTGAGACAAACGCAAAGATATAGGACGTCACCCTTGATGGCGTTCGGCCCGATACTTCGCGGCCAAAGCAATGTCGGCTGCCCTACGCGCGGCGAACCAGGGATCGTCGACCGGGTAAGGAAGGGACGGCATTCCTTCGGACCTAAGAAGCCCTTTCATCGGAAAAAGTACCCAGGACTCAAGAATGTCAGGGTATCTTTCCCTGATCCATGAAATGCCGAAGGCTGACTCCCTGTCTTCGATCGCAAGTAGTACTTCTGAGACTATGTGGTCGCCGACTGCGAGGTCCCGCAACTTGGGGCGGAGTTCATGTTCGATCCTCTCTACAACATCCCGGCGGCGGCCGACCGGGTTGAATCGAGCACTTTCATGCGCGATGAAGTTCCTGGCGTCCTTCGCGGCCTTAAGGATTTCGGTGGTGTCTTCGTCGTTGAACGCCCGGTGTCTCTTGAGATCAACAATGGTCTGACCGAGCAGCTTGTCTTTTGGCACCCGGGCAATCAGTGAATCAAGCGGGTCGTCTGTCGCGCTGTCGTAGATCTCGACAAGATTGAGAAATCGGAGCAGATCTCTGCATCTGTGCTCAAACTCTTGTGCTGCGAACAGTGCCCTACCGGTTGCTTCGAAGACAGGAGAAGCCCATGTGGCGTTTTTCCCCCAGCTTGACGTCCATGGCATCCCTTGAGTTTACGCTTGGACGTCCGGGAAGCTGCTCCAGCGTGCTTCGCGTTGCCTAGAGGAGGAACTCCCGGCCGGACACAGAATCAATCGCGCCATTTGCCCTGCGTCCGGGTGGCGAACTCCTCCCGGGTGCACGATTCGACGCCGAATTCTGCGCCCTTCGCGCGGACAGCCTTGTCGTTGGACACGATGATCCATGCCGGGCCGAACAGCCACGTCTCGGATTCTTGAATTCCGTCCAGCGCACAGGCGACGAGCAATGGGTCCGCTGCTCCTTTGTTTGCGTAGAGGTTCACGAGCGCGGTGTCGTCTTCGGGCACGGTGGCCATGACTGTCTGGAGGAATTTCAGAACACTCGCCGTGGTCGGATACTCAACAGCCTTGAGTGCATCCGCGTCGGCGTACCCCACGGCTTCATGGAGCACCTCAGCCGGGATCCGGCACTGTGTACGGAAGAACTCGCTCGCTCGCTGTGCCGGCGACAAGTGGGAGAGCACGTTGTTATCGATGAGGTACATCTCCTCGTTCATCGGAGCGCCGCCTTCAGTTCCCCGAGGTCACTAGGACCGATGCGGTTCAGGCAGACGACCCTGCAGAATTCGCGCTGGGAGAGCCGGCGCTCGTCGACCGCGCGGAGCATCCGGGTGGTCAGGTCGCGGCCGCTGTACTTCTTTATCGCGTTGACGGGCTTCGGCTGGCGCGGTTTCGGCTTTTGCCTGGTGAGGAACTCTTCCTTGAGTTCGTGCAGGTAACCGTTCGCGGTCAGGGGGGTGAGTCTGCCGAGGCGCAGTGCCCTGACCGCCACGGCGCTAGGGGTTACCTTGAACAGGTCTGCCGCGGCTTTCACGTCGTCCAGTTCTTCGAGCGTGATTCCTTGCAGCTCGACCGCGGGCATGAGGATCTCGCCTACGATGTCGTATTCGCGTCCCGCGTCAGGCGCGGCGCTGTTCGCGTCGTAGCTGACCGGCGCGAAGATCCCCCGAGCCACCAGCACAGCCATCAGTACGAGGGTGAAGATCTGCCGCCCGGTCGGCTCCTGAAAGTCGCCGTGGTCGCCGCCAGCCAGGAAGATGTACGGCACCTTCGAGTCGCGCACGGTCATCCCGCTGAAGCGCACCTCGATGAGCTGGGGCATGAAGCCCCGTACGCTACGAGAAACAAGCACCTGATTGGCTTCGAGGCTTTCTATGATCAGTTCCAGTGCGATTCCCTTGTTGCGTGCTAGACGGATCGCATCACGGTCGAGCCCGATCGCATTGATAAGGTCTTCGGCGTCTTCTCGTATGGTCGGGCGGGGTTTTCGGAGCAGCCCAACAATTTTGTTTTTCACGAGTGTGTGGTCGTGCTTCCGGGCCAGTTCCTGCTTACGGAGGAGGTCCTTGACGATCAGCTCGACGTCTCGCAGTTTCACTGTGGTCCGGGTGTTGACCGTGAACGTATCGGGCGCAACGCCTTGCAGCAGCTTCGCGGTCTTGGTGCGCAATTGTGCTTGGGCTACAGCCGGGGGAGCGAAGAAGAGCGGGTGCGGGACCTCGGCCTTCCGGGCAAGGTCCAAGAGGTCGGAATATTGGATCGTCGACTTCTCAAGGGCATTGATGTACGGTGCTCGACCGTTCACCACAGAGTTCTCCAGGAGATCAACGAACACCGATCGGTCAATCGGTACCGGCTCGCTTGCAATCATTACCCGCATCATGAAGCCCCCAAAACTCCAGTCGCTATTCGGCATTACCAATTCTTTGCTTATGCCTTCGCAATGTACACCGTCCTAATCGCAATATAAGATCTCGACACATATACGGCCCGGTTAGGTGATTCACGATGACTGCAGTCGTGTTCCGTGAGGCACTACCCCTTGATCAGCCCTGGTTCGCGCCCGCGGTGTGGTGTCGCGCGATGTTTCAAGACGGCTTCATGACAAGAGGCCCTGGCGTCCGTGTTGGGGCGAATGCCACCCATCTCCTTTTTCAACTTTCGTCGGCCGATCTTCCATCAGATGGACTCCCGCAAAGACCTGATAGCTGTCCACTGGCGACCGAACGATGGGCTTGATCCTTACGCCAGTACTCTCATTGGAGAGCACGAAACCGCCGTTGACCAGTGAAAACGCTGTTCTAAGGCGACCCACCTCCTGTTTTAACATTCACCGGGGCCAACTGCAGCCTCATCCTGGGGGCGCTGTTGCTGGCCGCGCGGAGTGTTCGACTGCCCCGGGCTCCCGCTGCGGGGGCCGCGCTCACCGGACTGGCTTTGTTCGTCCTGATGGTGGGTCCGGATGCCAGTGTCCTCCGGGCCGCACTGATGGGGGCGATCGGGATCGTCTCCCTGTCCGGAGGCCGGGCCGGCCGCGGGCTCAGCTTCCTTTGCCTGGCGGTGATCGGACTCCTCATGGCAGATCCGGCACTCGGGACCAGTTTCAGCTTCCTGCTATCGGTGCTGGCCACGCTCGGCATCGTGCTTGCCGGGCCGCGGATCATGGAATGGCTGCCGCCGGCTGTCCCGCGCTGGCTCGCCGCCGGCCTGGCGGTACCGCTTTCCGCCCAGCTCTTCTGCGGGCCGGTCATCGTCCTGCTGCAGCCCCAGTTTTCCTCGTACGCCCTAGTGGCAAACATGGTGGCCGCGCCGCTCGTGGCTCCGGTCACCATCCTCGGTACCGCGGCCGTCCCGCTGGTGCCCCTCGCGCCATGGGCGGCCAATGTTCCCATGGGGGTTGCGGGCGGCTGTGCGGCCGGAGTCGCCGCCGTCGCCCGGTTCTTCGCTGCCCTGCCCGGCGCTGCCCTGCCATGGCCGGAGGGGCCGTTCGGCGCGGCCACCATGGTGTCCCTGTCCGCCTGCACCGTGCTGTTCCTCTGGCTCATTCTGCACCCGCAGGCCGTGGGCACACTGGTCCTGGCGGCGCACCGAAGGACCATCGACCTGCTGGAGCTGGTGCCGGCGTTCACCGGCTTGGATGAGCGACGCAGCCGTGGGAGCCTTAGAGGTATTAATCGGAATTCCGGGAGGAACCAAGAGTGGCCGCTGCGCAAAAAGCACGATCCAAACCGGCGACGTCAGCGACGGCCACCTGGCGCGATGTAACTCCGGCAAGTGTCGTGCTGATCGGCGGACCCGAGGAATACCTCGGCATCCGTGCCATGGACCGGGTCAGGTCGCAGGTCCGCGCAGCCCAGCCGGATGTCGAAATCACCAGGCTCAACGCAGGCAGCTACGAACCCGGGGCCCTCGCCATGAACGTCAGCCCTTCGCTGTTCGGGGAATCCAAGCTCATTGAGGTGGAGTCCGCTGAAGCCATGAATGACGCCTTCCTCGCGGATGCCCTCAAGTACCTGGCGGACCCGGAACCTGACGCTGTACTGGTAGTCCGCCACGGCGGTGGAGTCAGGGGCAAGAAGCTCCTGGACGCCATCAAGTCTGCCGGCTGGCCCGTGGTCGATTGCCAGCCCCTGAAAAAGGACGCGGACAAGTCGGCGTTCGTGCAGTCCGAATTCAAGGCGGCCGGGCGCCGTATTGAGCCGGAAGCCGTTCACGCCCTCGTCAACGCGGTGGGCGCCAACCTGTCGGAACTCGCCGCCGCCTGCAGCCAGCTCATCGCGGACGCGGCCACGGCTGTTGATACAGACATGGTGGACCGTTACTACGGCGGCCGGATCGAGGCGACGGCCTTCAAAGTTGCTGACGCCGCGCTGGCCGGCAACGCTCCGCTGGCCCTCTCCACGCTTCGCCACGCCCTGGCAACAGGTGCGGACCCTGTTCCACTGGTGGCTGCGCTGGCGGCCAAACTCCGCACGGTAGCCAAGGTTGCGGGCGCACACGGTTCCTCGGCCCAGATTGCGCGGCAGCTCGGCATGCAGCCGTGGCTGGTGGAGCAGGCGCAGCGGGACGTCCGGCGCTGGACGCCGGAGGGCCTGGTCCGCTCCATCCAGGTGACAGCCGAAGCGGATGCGCAGGTCAAAGGCCTTTCCCGGGACCCGGTGTACGCAGTGGAACACGCGGTCACCGTCATTGCGACGTCGGTGCGCCGCTAGGCCTGGGGGACCCCTCGCCGCCGAGGTGCATGGGCGTGAGCTGGAGCGGGTTCGCGAGCTACGGAAGGTTAAATGGATGTGGCCGGCACCCGCGAGGGGTGCCGGCCACGATCATCAGTTCAGTTGAACTGGAAAACCCTAGAGTGCGTTGACCTTCTTGGAGATCGCCGACTTGCGGTTTGCAGCGTTGTTCTTGTGAAGAACGCCCTTGCTGACAGCCTTATCCAGCTTTCGGCTTGCAGCAACCAGCGCAGCAGCAGCGGCATCCTTGTCGGTGGACTCAACGGCGGTGTTGACGGCGCGGATGGCCGTCTTCAGCTCGGACTTGACTGCGTTGTTGCGCAGGCGAGCCTTCTCGTTGGTGAGGATGCGCTTCTTCTGGGACTTGATATTAGCCACGTGTGAACTCTCTTTTTAATGCGGAAATGGTCTAGAGGGCTTTCAGATTGGCCATTGACTGAGCGGCGTGGGGATACCTATGGCGGCCAACCATCAGTGGCCGTCGACCTGCACGGACACACAGCTGTCAATAGTAGCAGATGCCCTGCAATGCTGCTGCCCCCTGCTGATGCCTGCGCCGCTGCGGCTGACCCGGCGACCCCTTGGGGCTTTCATCAGCTCCAGCCGTGAAACTCGCGGAGTGCAGACGCGACGCCGTCGAAACGCTTCCTGTCCAGGACCGCGCCCTCCCTGCGGATGTCCGCTGCGCTGATCTGGATGATGCGGTCCAGTTTGGCTTCACTGGGCCGGCGCTGCCGGTCCCAGCTGCCTGTGCCGATGTCCACGTAGCTTTCGTCGTTAATGCGGTCCTGGTCGTGGTCCTTGCTGGTGAGCATGAGCCCCAGCAGGTAGCGTCCTCGGCTTCCGATCAGGAGCACCGGCCGGTCCTTGCCCTGGGAATGGTCCTCTTCGTAGGGGACCCACGTCCACACCACTTCACCCGGTTCCGGCTTGCCGTTGGGGGAGGGGGCGTACCTGACAGTGGCGGTGCCCGTGAAATCACCCGGGTAGGTTCCTGTGAGGCCGGGGGCGGTCCCGCGCTGCGCTGGCGGCTTCGTGGTGCGGGCCGGCGCCGGGCGGACCGGTCCGGCAGGACGCTTGCGCCGGCGATCCGTGCCGTCGTCGGCCGGCCGCCCCTCCAGGAGGCGGAACACGGTGCGGACGGCGTTGCCAAGGGAGCGGAGGTTGAATGCCATCCTGCAACGATACTGTGCCCCGGAATGGCACTTTTCGTCGTTCCGCGCCCCGATCACGCAAACAATGCACCGAGCGGCGGCAGGACGTGGGAGACTATAAGTTCACGTGCGGCAGGTCCTGCGACGGCTTCGGCTGTCCTGAGCACAGCCGCGGAAATGCCAACAGTAAGGACCCTGCGTGTCTCCCATGGCCCGCACCGCCCCGGTGCCCGCCGCAACAGATCCGGCCATCATCCGGAACTTCTGCATCATTGCGCACATTGACCACGGTAAATCCACTTTGGCTGACCGCATGTTGCAGTACACCGGCGTCGTTCAGTCCCGCGACATGAAGGCCCAGTATCTGGACCGCATGGATATCGAACGTGAACGTGGCATCACCATCAAGTCCCAGGCAGTCCGCATGCCGTGGGAAGTTGAGGGCACCAGCTATGCCCTGAACATGATCGACACCCCCGGCCACGTCGACTTCACCTACGAGGTGTCCCGCTCCCTGGCTGCCTGTGAAGGTGCAGTTCTGCTCGTGGACGCGGCCCAGGGCATCGAGGCCCAGACCCTCGCCAATCTGTACCTGGCGATGGAGAACAACCTCACCATCATTCCGGTCCTCAACAAGATCGACCTTCCCGCGGCCCAGCCGGAGAAGTACGCGGAGGAACTCGCCAACCTGATCGGCGGCGACCCCGACGACGTGCTGCGTGTCTCGGGCAAGACCGGCATGGGCGTCGAAGTGCTGCTCGACAAGATCGTCCGTGACCTGCCGGCCCCCGTGGGTGACCCGAACGCCCCTGCCCGCGCCATGATCTTCGACTCGGTCTATGACACCTACCGCGGTGTTGTCACCTACGTCCGGGTGGTCGACGGCATGCTGCACCCGCGCGAACGCATCCAGATGATGTCCACCCGCGCCACCCATGAACTCCTTGAGATCGGTGTCAGCTCTCCGGAGCCCACGCCGTCCAAGGGCCTCGGCGTCGGCGAAGTGGGGTACCTCATCACCGGCGTGAAGGACGTCCGCCTGTCCAAGGTGGGCGACACCGTCACCAACCTGGCCAAGCCTGCTTCCCAGTCCCTCCCGGGCTATGCAGACGCCAAGCCCATGGTTTTCTCCGGCCTGTACCCGCTGGACGGCACCGACTACCCGGTGCTCCGCGACGCGTTGGAGAAGCTCATGCTCAACGACGCCGCTCTGGTGTACCAGCCGGAAACGTCGGCTGCGCTGGGCTTCGGCTTCCGCGTCGGCTTCCTGGGCCTACTGCACCTGGAAATTACCCGTGAACGCCTCGAACGCGAGTACAAGCTGGATCTGATTTCCACTGCTCCCAACGTGGAGTACGAGGTGACGCTGGAGGACAAGAAGGTTGTCCACGTGACCAACCCCAGCGAATACCCCACCGGCAAGGTTGCGGAGGTCCGTGAGCCGATGGTGTCCGCCACCATCCTGGCGCCGAACGAGTTCGTCGGGGCCATCATGGAGCTGTGCCAGAGCCGGCGCGGCGTGATGGGCGGCATGGACTACCTCTCCGAGGACCGGGTGGAAATCCGCTACCGACTGCCGCTGGCCGAAATCGTCTTCGATTTCTTCGACATCCTCAAGTCCAAGACCCGCGGCTACGGCTCGCTGGACTGGAAGGCCGACGGCGACCAGGTGGCCGACCTTGTGAAGGTCGACATCATGCTCCAGGGCGAACAGGTGGACGCCTTCAGTGCGATCACCCACCGGGAGAAGGCCTACGCCTACGGTGTGATGATGACCGGCAAGCTGCGTGAGCTCATTCCCCGCCAGCAGTTCGAGGTGCCGATCCAGGCTGCCATTGGTTCCCGGATCATCGCCCGTGAAAGCATCCGTGCCATCCGCAAGGACGTCCTGGCCAAGTGCTACGGCGGCGATATTTCCCGTAAGCGCAAGCTGTTGGAGAAGCAAAAAGAGGGCAAGAAGCGCATGAAGATGGTGGGCACGGTGGAGGTGCCGCAGGAAGCGTTCATCGCCGCCCTCACCACCGACGAATCTAAGGACAAGGCCAAGAAGAAGTGAGCCACGCGCAGCGGGGGACCCGCTGATGCCCAGCGTCCTACCCCTGGGTGACCCCGCGCCGTCGGACGGCCTGCTGCCAGCGCAGGCCGCCGACGGCGCTGCACAGCGGGGATTTGGACTATACGTCCACATCCCCTTCTGTGCCGTGCGTTGCGGGTACTGCGACTTCAACACCTATACGGCCACCGAACTCGGCGGCGGGGCGTCCCAGGACGCCTATGCGTCCACGGCCATTGCCGAGGTTGAATTTGCCGCCCATGCCCTGAAGGCGAGCGGACTGCCGGACCGCCGGATGGGCACCGTCTTTTTCGGCGGCGGCACGCCCACTCTGCTGCCCGCCGAGGACCTGGCCCGCATCCTAACCGCAGCAGTCAACGAATGGGGGCTGGAGCCCGGCGCTGAAGTCACCACCGAAGCCAACCCGGATTCCGTCACCCCGGAGTCCCTCACGTTGCTGGCTGATGCCGGTTTCACCCGCGTGTCCTTCGGGATGCAGTCGGCCGTGCCGCATGTCCTGAAGGTCCTGGACCGCACCCACACGCCCAGCAGGGTGCCGCAGGTGGTGCAGTGGGCCCGCGACGCCGGACTGTCCGTCAGCCTTGACCTGATCTACGGCACTCCGGGGGAGTCGCTGGCGGACTGGCGCTATTCCCTTGAGACCGCCCTGTCCTACGAACCGGACCATATCAGCGCCTACGCGCTGATCGTGGAGGACGGCACTAAATTGGCCGCCCAGATCCGCCGCGGCGAAGTCCCAGGAATCGACGACGACGACCATGCCGACAAGTACGAAATCGCCGAGGAACTCATCAGTGCCGCCGGCCTTGGCTGGTACGAGGTCAGCAACTGGGCGCGCACGCCGGAGCAGGCGTGCAGGCACAACCTGGCGTACTGGCGTGGTGACGACTGGTGGGGGATCGGCCCCGGTGCGCATTCACACGTCGGCGGAGTCCGCTGGTGGAACGTCAAGCACCCTACGGCCTATGCGGGTCGGCTTTCCGGCGGTGTATCGCCGGCGGCGGGCCGCGAAACGCTCGACGCCGAAACCCGGAACGTCGAGCGGGTCATGCTCGAAGCCAGGCTCAGCTCCGGACTCGATGTGTCCTGGCTGGCAAAGTCCGGACAGCACGCGGTGGCCGGGCTGATCGCGGATGGCCTGGTGGATCCCGCGTCGGCCTTCCGCGGCCGGCTGGTGCTCACCTTGAAAGGCCGGCTGCTTGCCGACGCCGTGGTGCGAAGGATCCTGCCCGACTAAGTTACCGGCCGGGTTTGTCCCGGCCGGATGCGACGCCGGTGCTCGGCGCCGCTAATCGCGTTGCGCCCGCTACTTGATCCAGCGCAGGTTGAAGTCGTAGCGGTGCGGCTGGCCCCGGTTCACGTGGATTCCGGCAGCAACGGAGAAGCACGTCACGGCGATCCAAATCAGTGTGGCCAGCACCGCGAAGATGTTGCCCACCACCGGCAGCAGCACCAGGATGTTGCAGATGACTGCAGCGATTGTGGGAGGCAGGGTGAAGTTCAGCGCTTCCTTCGATTCCTGCGCCGTGAACGGTCCGCGGTCCTTGAAGATCAGGTAGATCAACAGCGACGGGACGCACCCCAGGATGCCGCCGAAGTGCGCGAGGGTAGCCCACTGCCGGTCCTCGTTGGCCGTCAGCGGCAGGGCGTTGGCGGGGACACCATGATACTGGGGCTGGCCATGGCCGGCCTGGTTGTCCCGTTGTTCACGTGCGTCTTCTGCCAAGGTGTCGTCCTTCGGATTGCAGTGGTGCGGTGGTTCCCGGAAAAGCGGACGCTGCCACAGGAGCAACAACCGCCGTATCAAGAATACTGGTTCACGGGTGCATTCGGAGAGTTCGACTTCCGCCCGGGGCGCTGCTAACTTCTGCCTAGGGCACGGTGAGGAAGTCGATGACCTCTTCCACACGGCCCAGCAGGGACGGTTCCAGGTCGGCGTAAGTGCGTACCGCCCCCAGCAGCTTCTGCCAGCCCAGGCCGATGTCTTCCTTGGTCTCGTGCGGCCAGCCGAAGGCAGCCAGGATCCCGGTCTTCCAGTCCACGCCCCGCGGAATGACCGGCCAGGCGTCAATGCCGAGCACTGCCGGCCGGATTGCCTGCCACACGTCCACGTAGGGATGGCCCACGATCAGGACGTTGCCCGCGGCGCCGGGCGACGCCATCACGGCATCGGCGATCCGTGATTCCTTCGAGTTGGCAACCAGGTGGTCCACCAGCACTCCCAGCCGGCGGCCCGGACCCGGACGGAATGCTGCAACCGCCGCCGTGAGATCGTCAATGCCGTGCAAGGGCTCGACGACGATGCCCTCCACCCTGAGGTCGTCACCCCAGACTTTTTCCACAAGTTCGGCGTCGTGCTTGCCTTCCACCCAGATGCGGCTGGCCTTGGCCACCTGGGCGCGCTGGCCCGCCACCCGCACGGATCCGGAGGCGGTCCTGCCGGATGCGGCGGAGGCGGCCTGGGCGCGCGGGGCCGGGGGCATCAGCCGGATCGGCAGGCCCTCCAGGAGGAATCCGTAGCCGAGGCGGAACGTGCGGGACTTGCCGCGCCGGTCCTCCAATGCCACAACGTGCATTCCGCCGGACTTTTCCACCCTGGTGACAGCGCCCACCCAGCCGGACTGCACGTCTTCCAGCACCATGCCGCGTTCAACCGGCACTTCGGGAAGCTCGGCTTTCCGGGGAGCCGTGATGTCCTGCGGGCCCCAGTTCTGGTACGACATCGGGTAGACACAACCTTGCGCTAGAAAATGTGAAACAGGAGAAGTGAAACAGGGGCGCCGTGGCTTCACGGACGTGCCTGTCCTGTCCCGCTCTGGAGTTTCGCCCGGAGCGGTACCAATGCTAACAACGCGGCGACTCATATTAGACTGGTTAGCACTTAGACATGACGAGTGCTAACGGTAGACGGGATCTGGCAGGCGAAAAAGCCGGTCCGCGGCCCGGGTTAAGCCGATCGGAGGTGGAGAATGAGCGAACCACGCAAGCTTGAAGTACTGCGCGCCATCGTGGAGGACTACGTCCATTCCCGCGAACCTGTGGGCTCCAAGGCCCTGGTGGAGAGACACCATCTGGGAGTCTCCAGCGCCACCATCCGCAATGACATGGCGGCCCTGGAAGATGAGGGCCTGATCACGGCGCCGCACACCAGCGCGGGGAGGATCCCCACCGACAAGGGCTACCGGCTCTTTGTCGACCAGATTTCCGCCGTCAAGCCGCTGTCGCAGGCCGAACGCCGGGCCATCCAGACGCTGCTCGAAGGTTCGGACGACCTGGACGACGTCCTGGAGCGTACCGTGCGGCTGCTGTCGCAGCTGACCAACCAGGTGGCCGTGGTGCAGTATCCGCACCTCAGCCGTGCCATGGTGCGGCACATCGAGTTTGTGCTGCTGGCGCCGCGCCAGGTCCTCGCTGTCCTGATTGCGGACACCGGTAAGGTCGAACAACGGGTCATCGACGTCGGCCAGGAGCTCAGCGACGAGGCCGTCGCCGGCCTCCGCACACGGTTCCTGAAGAGCCTGGCGGGGACACCGCTGAGCCTGCTCCCGCAAGCGCTGCCCGCCGTCGTCGCAAGCTGTGAACCGGCACGCCGGCACGCCGCCCAGGCGCTGGCCCGCGGCCTGGATGCCCTGGCCAGCAGTACCCGCGAAGAGCGGATGGTCATGGCCGGCACCGCCAACCTCGCGCGGTCCAACGTTGACTTCCCGCTGAGCATCGGCCCGGTCCTCGAGGCGCTTGAGGAACAGGTGGTCATGCTCCGCCTGCTCAGCGAGATGGCGCAGGACCCCCGCGGCGTGACCGTCAGCATCGGCCGGGAGAATCCCTACGACGGCCTCGCGGAAGCCTCGGTGGTGGCCACGGGCTACGGGCCCGGTTCCAGTGCCAAGGTGGGCGTACTTGGGCCCACCCGGATGGACTATCCCACCACCATGGCCGCGGTCCGTGCCGTGGCACGCTACCTTTCCAGGATCCTCGGGCCTTGACCAGCCCTTCATCAGCCAACCAGGCCTCCGTGTCCCGGCTTCCGGGGGCGGCAGCAGCATTATAGGCACCACCCAAGGCATTACAGGCAGTACAACCAGGAAGAGATACGAACTTTGAGCAGCCACTACGACGTTCTTGGAGTCTCACCCGAAGCGACGGGCGAAGAGATCAAGAAGGCCTACCGAAAGCTTGCGCGGACGTTGCACCCGGACGTGAACCCCGGTGAGGATGCCTCGGACCGCTTCAAGGCTGTCACGCACGCCTATGAAGTGCTGTCCGATCCGCAGAAGCGCCGCGTCTACGACACCACCGGCAACGAGAACGGCACCGACAACGGTTTCGGCGGCGCCGGCTACTCGGGGCAGGGTTTCGCCTTCCAGGACATCTTCGACACCTTCTTCGGTGCGGGCGGCTCGTCCGGACCTGCCTCGCGCGTCCGCCGGGGGCAGGATGCCCTCATCAGCGTCCGCATCGACCTCCGCGACGCCGTCTTCGGCGTGAACAAGAAGCTCGAAGTGGACACGGCCGTAACGTGCCCCACCTGCGAAGGCTCCTGCTGCCAGCCCGGGACCCACCCCGTCCGCTGTGACATCTGCGGCGGCAGCGGCCAGGTCCAGCGGGCCGTCCGTTCCATCCTGGGCCAGGTCATGACCGCGGCGCCCTGCGGCTCCTGCGAGGGCTTCGGAACCGTCATCAAGGATCCCTGCAACGAGTGCAACGGGCAGGGCCGCATCCGCAGCCGGCGTTCGCTGACCGTCAAGGTCCCTGCCGGCGTGGCCACCGGAACCCGGATCCAGCTGGGCGGCCAGGGCGAAGCCGGACCCGCCGGCGGACCTTCCGGCGACCTCTACGTGGAGATCCGGGTCAACAATGACGCCACCTACGTACGCGACGGCGATGACCTCCACGCGACCCTGCACATCCCGATGACTGCAGCAGCCCTTGGCACCGAACTGAGCCTGGACACCTTCGACGGCCAGCAGGAGATCGACGTCAAGGCGGGCACCCAGTCCGGCGAGGTCATCACCCTTCGCGGCCTCGGTGTGACCCACCTCCGGGGCTACGGCCGCGGCGACCTGAAAGTCCACCTCCAGGTCGAGACTCCGGCCAAGCTTGATGCCGCGCAGGAAGACCTGCTGCGGCAGCTCGCGAAACTCCGTGGCGAGCAGTACACCGAAGGGAAACTCTCCGCCAGCGGCGGTGTCTTCGCCAAGCTGCGGGACCGGCTCGGTAACCTGTAGCGGTGAGCAACCCGGTCTTTTTCGCAACCCCCGGAGCCCTGGACCACCAGGTTCCCGGTTCGCACTTTGTCCTCGAAGGCGCAGAGGCGAGGCATGCGGTCACCGTCAAGCGGATTGCCGTGGGGGAGTCCGTTGACATCGCCGACGGCGCCGGCAAAAGGCTGACCGGCACGGTCGCCGCAGTTGGCCAGGGTGAACTGACAGTGGAGTGTTCCGTCCTCGACACCGAGGAGCGCCCGGACCTCCGCCTGGTCCTGGTCCAGGCATTGGCCAAAGGCGACCGGGACGAACTCGCCGCAGAAACCGCCACCGAACTGGGGATCGACGCCATCATCCCGTGGCAGTCCGAACGGTCCATCGTCCGGTGGAAAGGCGAACGGGCCGCGAAGGCCCATGCCAAATGGCAGTCCGTGGTGACTGCAGCTGCCAAACAGGCGCGGCGGGCCTGGATTCCCGAAGTCCGGGCCGCCGTCGACGGTGCCGGACTTCAGGCGGCAGTCTCCGCCGCGGACCTGGCCATCATCCTCCATGAGGATGCCGTGCGTCCGCTACGGAGCGTGCTCGAGGCGTGGTGCGGAGACAACGCCGGTGCACCGGTGCCGGGGCCGCGCGAAATCCTGCTGATTGTGGGGCCCGAAGGCGGCATCAGTCCGCGGGAGGTCACCCGGCTGTGCGGGGCCGGCGCCGTGACGGCGCTTCTGGGCCACCACGTGCTGAGGTCGTCCACGGCAGGACCGGCCGCCACCGTCCTCGCCAGCGACATCCTGGGCCGCTGGTAGCCACCGCACGCCGGCAGCGGTTGTCCACGGGCGGCACGTGGCGTTGCCCCTCCAGGGGGAAGCGCTCAGGCGCTAGGCAACCTTGAAACCGCGGGAGTCCACATTCAGTTCCCGGTCGGGTTTCCCGGGGTCGGCCTGGAATACCCGGATCTCATAGTTTCCAGGTGCCAGGTTGACATTCAGCGAGAAGAGTCCGGACTGTGCCTGGTCTGCCGAGGCGGTGACATCGCCGCCCAAATAGGCCGTCTTATCGCTGCTGCCGTCGACTTTCAGGATTTTCCACTTGAGTTTGCCCCCGGGCAGCGTGCTTCGTCCGCTGATCTTGACACTGCCGTCGGGGACGCCCACACCCTCCTGGGGATCGATGATCCATACCGGAGCCACCATGCCCGCCCCGCGGGGAGTGGGACTGCCGAGCCGAACGTGGTTGAAGGCCAGGTAATCCGTGTGCCCGTCAACCAGGATGACCACCTGGATCTGCTGGCCCGAGTCCACCAGCCCTGAGCTCGCTCCCGCGGCCGTTGCCGTGTAGACCAGCTGCTGGATGGCGCGCTTGGCCATGTCCTCGTCGAGGTTGCTGTTGAAGGCATCCGGTGAGACGTCCACCGTGATGACGTTCTTGCCGGAAATCGACGTTGCCAGCTTCTTCGGGTTCTGCCACGGCGTGAAGTAGTCGGGATCCAGCGGCTTATCCGACATCATGGAGCGCAGGGCCCTGGTCACCGGGTTTTCCTGCTCCGGGACATCGCGGAATTCGCGGTACAGGAAGACGTTCTCGTTGCTGCGCCCGATCCAGTACACCGGTGCCTTGTTGGAAGCCTGCGTGGTTTCCAGTGGAGCACTCGTGCTGGGAACGCCCGCGGTGGCGGACCCGGTGACGGTCTGGGGCGTGCTGGCAGCGGTGTTTGTGGACGGCTGGGGAGTGGCGACGCAGGAGGACAGCACCATGGCGGCGGGCAGCACAAACAGGAGCACGGCGGAACGTTTCCGCCTGCCTCCTGCTGCCTGCCGGCGTCGTGGGTTCCTGCTCTCCATGGTGATCCCGGTACCTGCCCTGTCCTATAAACGTTGCCGATGAAGTGGTCCGTGGCGGGCGAAAGCCCGCGATGGATTCCAGCATTACATAGAGTTCCAGGCGCCCTGCGGCGTTTGCGGACGGATTGCCGAACTGCAACGGGAACGATACGAGGCCGATACGAAGTTGATACCTAATGACGGGAATCTGCAACGAAGCGGTTGCGGCCCAACGCCTGGCGGGCACGCCCCGCGGCCCCCGGACGGCTTACTGGCGTAAGATATAAGGACTCGGCCGCGCACGGAGTCCGACGCTGAAGCAGCGGGGGCGAAGTGATCGGCCAGAGAAACAATTTTCCTAACTGGAGGGGACCAGAGGCCCGCAGGCCGGCACCATGACTGAAGCAACAAACGGAAGGCCCCGGTTCAGCGCCGGTGAGCGCACCACAGGTGAATTTCCCCACAGTCTTCCCGGTGTCCGGACGGAGGTGGTCATCTTCGACAACTCCGAACAGATGGTTCAGTCCCTCGGCAGTCACGATGAGGCCCTCCGTTTTATCGAGGAACAGTTTCCTGCCGTGGATTTCCATGTCCGCGGCAATGAACTGGCCATCAGCGGTCCCGCGGCCGACGTTCCCAGGATCATGCGCCTGCTCCATGAAGTAAGGGGCCTCGTTGACCGGGGCACAGTCATCACACCGGCGGTGCTGCAACAGCTCGCTGCCCTGCTCCGGAGCCAGTCGCTCCAGAACCCCGTTGAGGTGCTGACCTACAACATCCTCTCGAGCCGTGGCAAGACGATCCGGCCGAAGACCCTGAACCAGAAGAATTATGTGGACGCCATCGACGCGAACACGGTGATCTTTGGAATCGGACCGGCCGGCACCGGCAAGACCTTCCTCGCCATGGCAAAGGCCGTCCAGGCCCTGCAGCAGAAGGAAGTCAGCCGCATCATCCTCACCAGGCCGGCGGTGGAGGCCGGCGAACGGCTGGGCTTCCTGCCCGGGACGCTCAGCGACAAGATCGATCCGTACCTGCGGCCGCTCTACGATGCGCTCCACGACATGATGGACCCGGAGTCCATCCCGCGGCTGATGGCGGCGGGCACCATTGAAGTGGCCCCGCTGGCCTACATGCGCGGCCGAACGCTCAACGACGCGTTCATCATCCTCGACGAAGCCCAGAACACCACGCCGGAGCAGATGAAGATGTTCCTGACCCGCCTCGGGTTCGGCTCCAAAATGGTGGTCACCGGGGACGTCACGCAGGTGGACCTGCCGTTCGGCACCCGTTCCGGCCTCCGGATCGTGGAGGAGATCCTCCAGGGCATTGACGACGTCAACTTCAGCGTGCTGGACGCCTCAGACGTAGTGCGCCACCGCCTCGTCGGCGACATTGTCAACGCCTACGGCATTTGGGATGAGGCACAAAGGAACCGGGTGAAGCATTCCGTGCCCCGGGAGAAGCGGGGAGAACACGCATGAGCATCGAAGTAAACAACGAATCGGGCGTCCGGGTGGACGAAGCCCAGCTGGTTGCCCTGGCCCGGTATGTGTTCGAACGCCTGTACATCCACCCCCAGGCCGAGCTTTCCATCCTCCTCGTGGACGAACCCGCCATGGAAAAACTCCATATCGAGCTGATGGATGAGCCCGGCGCCACCGACGTCCTGTCCGTTCCCATGGACGAACTGACTCCGGGTACGCCGGACAAGCCGACGCCGCAGGGCATGCTCGGCGATATTGCCGTGTGCCCGCAAGTGGCGGAAGTCCAGGCACGCAACGCCGGACATTCCACCCAGGACGAGATGCTGCTGCTGACCACCCACGGGATCCTGCACCTCCTGGGCTACGACCACGCCGACCCGGAAGAAAAAGAAGAGATGTTCGGCCTGCAGCGGGAACTGCTTGAGGGCTTCACCGGCAAAGAAGCCCCGTCAGAGACGATGCAGTGACCCCACTGATCCTCGTTGGCATGGCGGTGGTCTTCCTCAGTTTCGCCGCCCTGCTGACAGCGGCGGAGTCCGCCTTTAACTTCCTGCCCCGCCACGACGCCGAAGAAGCTGTTCTCCGCAGCGACGGGCAGGCCCTCAAACGCATCCTGGACCAGCCGATGGCGCACATGCGCTCCCTGAGGTTCTGGCGCATCTGGTTCGAAATGGCCTCGGCCGTGGCAGTCGCGGTCCTCCTGCACAGCCTGTGGGACAGCGTGTGGCTCGCCGGACTGGCTGCCACCGGCATCATGGCCGTCGTGGGCTTCGTGATTGTGGGCGTTTCGCCTCGACAACTGGGCCGCGCGCACGCTGCCGCTGTCGCACGGACAACTGCGCCGGTCATCCGTTTCCTGTGCTGGGTCCTGGGTCCCATCCCCGGCTGGCTGGTCGCCCTGGGCAGCGCCGTGGCACCGGGCGGGCGCGGCGTTGATGAGGCTTCGTTCAGTGAAGAGGAATTCCGCGAGCTCGTGGACCGGGCCACCGAATCGGACATGATCGAGGACAACGAGGCCGAACTGATCCAGTCCGTCTTCGACTTCGGTGACACCCTGGTGCGTGCCGTGATGGTGCCCCGGACGGACATCCTGAGCATCGACGCCGGCTCGAGCCTGCACCGGGCCATGTCCCTGTTCCTGCGGTCGGGCTACTCGCGGATCCCCGTCATCCGGGACAACACCGACCAGATCCTGGGCATCGTCTACCTCAAGGATGTCGCCGCGGCGCTGCACAGCCTCCGCCCGGGGGAGGAACCCCCCATCGTGGATGAACTTGCCCGCGAAGTCCGCTACGTACCGGAGTCCAAACAGGTCAGCGACCTGCTCCGCGAACTGCAGAAGGAATCCACGCATGTCGCGATCGTGATCGACGAGTACGGCGGAACGGCCGGCCTGGTCACCCTCGAGGACCTGATTGAGGAGATCGTCGGCGAGATCGTGGACGAGTACGACACCGAGAGCGCCGAGGCCGTCGCGCTGGGTGACGGCAGCTACCGGGTGAGTGCCCGGATGGGCATCGACGACCTCGGTGAGCTTTTTGATGTGGAGCTCGACGACGACGAAGTGGACACCGTCGGCGGCCTGCTGGCCAAGGCCCTCGGCAGGGTTCCCATCGTCGGAAGCACCGTCGAAGTGGACGGGATCTCGCTGCGGGCCGACCGGCTGGAAGGCCGCCGCAACCGGGTCAGCCACATCATCGCGGCGCCCGTTGCAAAGGGCGCTGTTCCAGAACAAACTGACCTTGAAGACCTACTCGACGAGGCCGAAACAACGCAACAGGGAGTTCCACGTGAGCAAGCAGAATAAAGCGGACGGCGAGGCCTTTGGCGGCTTCCGTGCCGGATTTTCGATCCTTGTGGGCAGGCCGAACGCCGGTAAGTCCACACTGACGAACGCCCTGGTGGGCAAGAAGGTGGCCATCACCTCGGCCAAGCCGCAGACCACGCGCCACACCATCCGTGGAATCGTGCACCGGGACGACGCCCAGCTGATCCTCGTCGACACTCCCGGCCTGCACCGGCCGCGGACGCTGCTTGGCAAGCGCCTCAACGACCTCGTGGCGGACACCCTTTCCGAAGTGGACGCCATCGGCTTCTGCCTTCCGGCCAACGAGAAGATCGGCCCCGGCGACCGCTTCATCGCCGCGCAGCTGGCCGCGGTAGGCAAGAAGCCCATCATCGCAATTGTGACCAAGGCCGACCTCGTGGACCGGCAGGCGCTGACCGAACAGCTGCTTGCCGTCGCCGCACTGGGACGCGAGGTCCTCGGCGAGGACGGCTGGAAGGACATCGTTCCGGTGTCGGCCACCGACGGCTTCCAGGTGAGCACGGTGGCGGACGTCCTGATCAGCCACATGCCGCCGTCCCAGCCGCTGTATCCGGACGGCCACCTTACTGACGAGCCCGAAGCCGTCATGGTGGCCGAACTGATCCGTGAAGCCGCCCTGGAGGGCGTCCGCGACGAACTTCCGCACTCCCTCGCCGTCGTGGTCGAGGAGATTGTTCCCCGCGAGGGCCGGCCCGAGGACAGCCCCTTCCTCGACGTCCGGGTCAACCTTTACGTGGAGCGGCCGTCCCAGAAAGCCATCATTATCGGCAAGGGCGGCGCCCGGCTGCGGGAAGTCGGCACCACTGCACGCAAGGGCATCGAAGCGCTGCTCGGAACGCGCATCTACCTTGACCTGCACGTCAAGGTGGCCAAGGACTGGCAACGGGATCCGAAGCAGCTGGTCAAGCTCGGTTTCTAACCCGCATCACGGTTTGCGGCAGCCACCGGGTCCACCGGAGAGTGGCTGCTACCCGGCTGCTGCCCGGGCACTACCCGGCTGCTGCCAGGCATGCCCGGCCGGGCCCGCACGACGGCGGCCTCCGGGCATCGGGCATTTTCCCAGTCTCGGCCACTAAAATGGACCGAACCCGTTTTATAGAGGAAGGTAACACCACGTGGTGCGACGCCGAGACACTCCCGGACAAGGCATTGGTTCGCCAGCGTCCGACGCCGCCGCCCGGCACTCTGACAACAAGGCCATGGGCCCGGCCCGGCACCTCGGCGCCATGCGGGGCAAACCCGCCTGGTTCAAAGTGGCCAGCGCCATTGTGGCCCTGCTCCTCGTTGGAGGACTGGCATTCGCCGCCTTCTGGGTCATCAGGCTGCAGCTGAACATCAACAAAGCGCCCCTGGGTGCCGGCAGCAGCCGCACCGAGGATCCCGTCAACGACTCCAAGGACCGGATGCAGATCCTGATCCTGGGCTCAGACACCCGGGACGGCAAGAACTCGGAATACGGCACCGCCGAGGATTCAACCGGCTACGGCCAGTCGGACGTCATGATGATGATGGACATCTCTGCGGACAACAAGCGGGTCAGCGTCATCAGCTTCCCCCGCGACCTGCTGGTGGACATCCCGGAGTGCACGGACCAGAAGACCAAGCAGTCGTACCCCGCCCAGAGCGGAGTGATGATCAACGAAGCCATGAAGCAGGCCGGAATCGGCTGTGCGGTGGATACGGTGAACAAGATCACCGGCCTGGAAATCGACCACTTCATGATGGCGGATTTCAACGCCGTGAAGGAACTTTCCAACGCCGTGGGCGGCGTGGAAGTCTGCATCAGCGACGCCGTGTATGACCCCGACTCCCGCCTGCGGCTCCCCGCCGGAACCTCGCAGGTGCAGGGCGAGCAGGCACTGGCCTACCTGCGGACCAGGCATGCGTTCGCGGACGGCGGCGACCTTGGCCGCATCAAGGCACAGCAGGGCTTCCTGTCCTCCCTCACCCGCAAGATCAAGGATGACGGCACGCTGTCCGACCCCCAGAAGATGCTCAAGATCGCAGACGTCGTCACCCAGAACCTCACAGTGGACGATGGTTTGGCGTCCGTCCCGTCACTGCTCACCATCGGCAACCGCCTCAAAAACATTGACATCAGCAAGGTGGCGTTCGTGGCCGTTCCCACCACGGCGGCGCCCAGCGATCCCAACCGGCTCACGGTTGCCGAGCCGGCCGCCTCGCAGCTTTTCGCCGCATTGCGCAAGGACGTTGACCTGACGGACCCGACGGCGTCGCCGAGCCCCACCGCGGCACCCACCGAGTCAGCACCCGCACCGTCCCCGTCGACGCCAACTGCAACCCCGCTGCCGCCCTACGACAAGGCGCTGCAGCCGGTGACCGTCGCGAACGGTACAGGAGTTCCGGCGCGGACCCAGGAGATCACCCAGGCAATTATCGCCGGTGGCTTCACCCAGGTGGCTCCGCTGGTGGCGCAGTCCGTCGAGAAGACGGCGGTGTATTACGGACCCGGCTTCGAGGACGTGGCCGCTGACGTCGCGGCACTGCTTGAGATTCCCGCCACGCAGGTCCTCCCCGCCACCGGGGTCAGCGGCGTGCAGGTCTACCTTGGCACCGACTTCATGTCCGGAACAAAGCTGGGCGCCGTGGCGCTCCCCAACGACATCGTCAATCAGACTGCCGGGGACACGGTCTGCCAGCAGGCCAACCCGGAATTGATCACTCGGTAGAGGCACCGCGGCACAGAGGCACAGCGGCACAGGGGACGGCGTCGGTTTGCCGACGTGCCCCATGCAAAGACCTGCGGGGCCGGCCACAAACAGTGGCCGGCCCCGCAGGTCTCGTCGTTATTGCCCGGTCACCAAATGCTGACCCGGTCCTCCACGGGCAACCACATGCCGTCCTGCTCCGATACACCGAAGGCTTCATGGAAGGCGTCAAGGTTCTTGGCGATGGCATTGGTGCGGAACTCGTTGGGGGAGTGCGGGTCCGTGGCGAGCCTGCGGATGGCTTCCTCATTCCGGATGACCTGCCGCCAGCCGGCAGCCCACGAGGCGAAGAACCGCTGCTGTCCGGTCAGGCCGTCCAGCACCGGAGGCTCGGCGCCGTCGAGGCTGATCAGGTAGGCCTTGTAGGCGATGGTGAGCCCGCCCAGGTCGCCGATGTTTTCCCCGAGGGTGAGCTTGCCGTTGACGTGGTGGCCAGGGGCTGCGGTGGGCGACAACGCGTCGAACTGGGCCACCAGCTTGGACGTCAGGGCCTCGAACGCCGTGCGGTCATCCTCGGTCCACCAGTTGCGGAGGGCGCCGCCGCCGTCGAACTGCGAGCCCTGGTCGTCGAAGCCGTGTCCGATCTCGTGTCCGATCACAGCACCGATGCCGCCGTAGTTGACGGCGTCGTCGGCGTCGGCCGTGAAGAACGGGGCCTGCAGGATCGCTGCCGGGAACACGATCTCGTTCAGGAGCGGGTGGTAGTACGCATTGACTGTCTGCGGCGTCATCAGCCATTTGTTCTTGTCAACGGGCTTGCCCACCTCGTCCAGGTGCCTGTCGACGTCGGCGTTGTGTGCGCGCTCAACGTTGCCCAGAAGGTCGCTGGGGTCAATCTCCACGGCGGAGTAGTCAATCCACTCATCGGGGTAGCCGATCTTGGCACGGAACGCCTCGAGCTTTTTGAGGGCTTCGAGTTTGGTGTCCTCACCCATCCAGGCGAGCCCGGTGATGCTCTCGCGGTAGGCCTCGATGAGATTGCCCACGAGGGTCTGCATGCGGGCTTTGTGGGTCTCGGGAAAGTGCCGGGCAACGTAGATCTGGCCGACCGCCTCGCCCAGGGAGGCTTCGACGACGGCGACGCCGCGCTTCCAGCGGTCCTTGTTACGCGGCGTGCCGCTGATGGTGGTGCCATAGAACGCGAAGTTCGCGTCCACGAATTCGGCCGCGAGATACGGTGCGGCAGAACTGACAACGCGCATGGCCAGCCAATCCTGCCACGCCTCCAGGGGTTCGGTTTCGAGCAGGCCGGCCGCCCCGGCGAAGAAGTCAGGGGTGCTGACCACGATCTCCGCGCGCTTTTCGGCAGCGATTCCGGCGGCTTCGAACCACGCGTCCAAGAGCGGGAACAGCTCACCGGCCTCTTCGGCGGATTTCAGGTTGTACGTTTTTTGCGGATCGCGCAGGGTCACGTTGTCCCAGTGATGCGAGGCAAGGGCTGTTTCCAGCCGGACCACCCGGTCCGCGGCACCTTCCGGGTCCGCGGTTCCCGCGAGGCCAAGCATGGTCCGGACGTGCTCCCGGTAGGCCGACACCATCGGGGCGAACTTCTCTTCGCGGTAGTACGATTCATCCGGCAAACCGAGGCCGCCCTGGCCGGTGTACAGCAGGATCCGGTCCGGGTTGCCAGCATCGGGGGCCGGATAAATGTAGAAAAGCCCGGAAACATCGGAACGGAAGAGCCTTCCGGCCAGTTCGATGACGTCCCTGGCTGACTGTGTGGCGAAGACGGCTGCAAGCCGTTCCCGGATGGGGTCCATGCCTTTGGCCTCCACTGTGGCTTCGTCCATGAAGCTGTTGTAGAGGTCCCCGACCTTACGTTCGATGCCGCTGCCATCTTCGCCGCGTGCGGCGGCTTCTTCGATGATTTCCCTGACCGCCAGTTCGGAGCCGTCCCGCAAGGCCGTGAAGGTTCCTTCGAGGGGGCGGTCGTCCGGGATGGTGGTGCTCTTCAGCCACGCACCGTTGATGTGCCGGTACAGGTCATCCTGCGGCCGGACGGTGTGGTCGATGTTGGACAGGTCGATCCCCGAGTTTGGCACAAGTGCTCCTTCAGGTGAAGGCTGCCTCCGGCGCTGGCACCGGGGGCAGCGTCTGCATGGTGGACGTTGCTGGAGGTGTTGCTCCTTCATCTTACGCACCCGTGTTAGTGTGAAATGGTGCGCGCAGAACTCCTTCTTCTTAGCTGCCGCGGCGAGGCCTCAGACGCGATCTAGCGCAAGGCCAATCCTCGTCGCGGAGTTTGTGTTGCCCGGCCACCTTTCACATAGGAACCACAGAAAAGGCCCAGATAGTAATGCGAAACGCACAAAAGCCCTCAGGAATGCCCGTCCACCGCTACATCCCGTTCCAGGACCAGATCAGTGTTGAACTGCCGGACCGGACCTGGCCGGACAAGGTCATCACCAAGGCCCCGCGCTGGTGCGCCGTGGACCTCAGGGACGGCAACCAGGCCCTGATCGATCCCATGAGCCCGGCCCGCAAGATGAAGATGTTCGATCTGCTGGTCCGCATGGGCTACAAGGAGATCGAGGTTGGCTTCCCGTCAGCCTCGCAGACTGACTTCGACTTCGTCCGCCAGCTGATCGAAGGCAACCACATTCCGGATGACGTCACCATCCAGGTGCTGACCCAGGCCCGCGAGCACCTGATCGAGCGGACCTACGAATCCCTGGTCGGCGCCAAGCAGGCCATCGTCCACCTGTACAACTCCACCTCGGTCCTGCAGCGCCGCGTGGTGTTCAACCAGGACGAGGACGGCATCCTGGACATCGCGCTCCAGGGCGCCCGCCTGTGCAAGAAGTACGAGGAAACGCTGGCGGACACGCACATCACCTACGAGTACTCTCCCGAATCCTTTACCGGCACGGAACTCGAATACGCCGTCCGCGTCTGCAACGCTGTGGCCGATGTCTTCGAAGCCTCGGCTGACAGCCAGGTCATCATCAACCTGCCGGCAACCGTGGAAATGGCCACCCCCAACGTCTACGCCGATTCCATCGAGTGGATGAGCCGCAACCTGCACCCCCGCGAGGGCATCATTCTCTCCCTGCACCCGCACAACGACCGCGGTACCGGTGTTGCCGCCGCCGAACTGGGCTACCTGGCCGGCGCCGACCGGATCGAAGGATGCCTGTTCGGCAACGGCGAGCGGACCGGCAACGTGGACCTCGTCACGCTGGGCCTGAACATGTTCGTCCAGGGCATCGACCCCATGATCGATTTCTCGGACATCGACGACATCCGCCGGACCGTGGAGTACTGCAACCAGCTGCCGGTCGCGGAGCGCTCCCCATACGGCGGGGACCTGGTCTTCACCGCGTTCTCCGGTTCGCACCAGGATGCCATCAAGAAGGGCTTTGAAGCGCTCGAAAAGGACGCCGCGGCGGCCGGCAAGGATGTGGCCGACTACACCTGGCAGGTTCCGTACCTGCCGGTTGATCCCAAGGACCTCGGACGCAGCTACGAAGCCGTCATCCGCGTCAACTCGCAGTCCGGCAAGGGCGGCGTGGCCTACCTGCTGAAGAACGAGCACAGCCTGGACCTGCCGCGCCGCGCCCAGATCGAATTTTCCGGCGTCATCCAGAAGCGGACGGACACTGTCGGCGGCGAAGTCAGCGGATCCCAGCTGTGGCAGATCTTCCAGGACGAGTACCTGCCCTCCAGCAAGGGCGACGGCCAGTGGGGCCGCTACTCGCTGGGTTCGTTCAGCACGGAAACGGACGACGACGGCACCATGACGCTGCATGCGACCGTCACGGTGGACGGTGTCCAGGTTCGCCGCACCGGCACCGGCAACGGCCCGATCGCGGCGTTGCTGGGGATCCTGGGCCAGGACGGCGTGGACGTGCGCGTGCTGGACTACAGTGAGCACGCACTCTCCGAAGGCGGCAATGCCCGTGCGGCCGCGTACGTTGAATGCACGGTGGGCGACCGGGTGCTGTGGGGTGTCGGCATTGACTCCAACACCACCACGTCCTCGCTGAAGGCAGTTGTCTCCGCCGTCAACCGTGCGATCCGGGACGCACAGGCCTAGACTGACTGTTCGATCCGCTGAGCTGCTGCGCCCCGGAGCAATCCGGTGGCGCAGCAGCCGCGTTAACCAGAAAGTCAGTGCAAAGATTAACCGTGGCCCAACAATCCTCCTTCTCTGCGCGCGCATACCGCGATGATGCCGTGGTGCTGCGTACCCACAAGCTGGGCGAAGCGGACCGGATCATCACGCTCCTGACGAAGCACCACGGCCAGGTCCGCGCGGTGGCGAAGGGCGTGCGGCGCACCAGCAGCCGCTTCGGCGCCCGGCTGGAACCGTTCATGGTGGCCGACCTGCAGCTGATTTCCGGCCGGACGTTGGACATCGTCACGCAGGCTGTGGCCAAGGGCGCCTACGGCGGCAACATCGCGGCGGACTATGGCCGCTATACGGTGGCGGCGGCCATGACCGAGACCGCCGAAAAGCTGACAGACGTGGACGGCGAAGCCGGAACCGCGCAATACAACCTGCTGGTCGGGGCGCTGGCCTCGCTGAGCCGCGGCGAGCACACCCCCGAACTCATCCTCGACTCGTATCTCCTGCGCGCCCTGGCAACGGGGGGATGGGCGCCCAGCTTCACGGTGTGCGCCCGCTGCGGTGCGCCGGGGCCGCACACCGCCTTTTCAGCCCCGCTGGGCGGCATGGTGTGCGCCAACTGCCGTCCGCCCGGATCACCGGCGCCTGCAGCCGAGACGGTCTTCCTGCTCGGGGCACTGCTGACCGGGGACTGGACGACGGCGGATGCTTCCCTTGCTGTCCACCGGCGGGAGGCTGCCGGTTTGGTGGCCAGCTATCTGCAATGGCATCTTGAACGTGTGCTGAAATCACTTAAACATGTGGAGCGTAGCTGACTGTGGCCCTTGGAAAGAAGAAAACTCCCGTCCGGCAGCGGACCGCACCGGTGACAGCACCGTATCCGCACAGCTCCGGGGCCGTGCCGCCGTCGATTCCCGAGGAATTCATCCCGCAGCACGTGGCGATCGTGATGGACGGCAACGGCCGCTGGGCCAACCAGCGCGGGCTGCCGCGGATCGAAGGGCACAAGGCCGGCGAACCGGCACTGCTGGACGTTGTGGCGGGTGCCATTGAACTGGGCATCAAGTACGTCACGGTGTATGCGTTCTCCACGGAGAACTGGCGGCGTTCCCCGGAGGAAGTCCGCTTCCTGATGGGTTTTAACAAGGATGTGCTACGGCGCCAGCGGAACCAGCTGGATGAATGGGGCGTCCGCATCCGCTGGTCGGGTCGCCGGCCCCGGCTTTGGGGCTCGGTGATCCGCGAGCTGGAAGAGGCGGAGGACTACACGCGGGGCAACAGCACGTGTACGTTGACCATGTGTGTTAATTACGGCGGCCGCGCCGAGATCGCCGATGCGGTGACGGCCATCGCCGAAGACGTGGCGGCCGGCAGGCTCAAACCGGGCGCCATCACCGAGCGGACCATCCAGAAGTACCTGGACGAGCCGGACCTGCCGGACGTCGACCTCTTCCTCCGAAGCTCCGGCGAGCAGCGTCTCTCCAACTTCATGCTGTGGCAGTCCGCCTATGCCGAGTTCGTCTTCATGGACACGCTCTGGCCCGACGTCGACCGCCGCACGCTTTGGGACGCCGTCGAAGTCTACGCCCGGCGGGACCGCCGGTACGGCGGCGCTGTGGATGCGGCCCCGGCCGGCGCTTAGCCGGAATGGGAATGCAGCCAGGCCACCAGGTCCCGGTACGCCTCCTGGCGCAGTTCACGGCGTGACAGGAAGACGTCGTGGATGGCTCCCGGATACCGGAATACAGCAGTCCGGCGTCCCAGGCCGAGGGCGCGGCGGGCTGTCTGTTCCACATCAATCACGGCGTCTGCGGACATGAGCTCCTCAGACCATTCGGCCTGGATTTTGGTGCGGTCAGAAAGCATCACCAGGACCGGCGCCGCAATGTCCAGGCGCCGTTCGACGGCGGCATGACCGGCCAGGACCGCCCGGGTCCAGCCCGCGCGAATGGGGAACGACGCCGTCGGGCGCCACTGCGGATCCAGGAACCACTCGCCGTGGGCCTGGTCGCTGACGCTCTCCCAGTAGCCGGGCATCTCCGGAAAACGGAAGGGCCGCTGCGGATCCGTCCGCGCGATCGGCTCCACCAGGTGCATGGCGATGTTTCGGATCAGGCTGCTGCCCTGGAGCTCCAGCCACGGCGCATTCAGGACAAGGCTCCCCAGCGCGCCCGGATTGCGGTCGGCCCACAGCGCACCAATCAGCCCGCCAAGTGAATGCGCCAGCATGTGGATGGAAGGGTCCCCGGCCTGGCCGGTGCGCTCCGCCACATCCGTCCGGATCGCATCCATGGCGGCGGCGATGTCTTCGTCATACACGGCCAGGTCCGTGGTGTAGCCCGGCGTCTGCCAGTTCCGCAGGCTGCGCCCGAATTTCCGCAGGTCCAGCGCATAGAAGTACAGTCCGTGGGCACCGACGTATTCAGCCAGTTCGGACTGCAGGAAGTAGTCCGCCCAGCCGTGCAGGTAGATGACGGCCGCGGGATGCCCGGGAGTGTTGCGTGCCGCCGAGTCCGGGACCGGCCAGGCCAACGTTCGGAAGCCCTTGTTCCGCAGCGCCGCAAGAAAGCCGGGCGGACCCGCCGGCGCGGCCGGCACATGGCGCACCAGCGTGGCACAAACCTCGCCTTCGTCGTCGTCGGGCAGCGGCAGTGCCAGGGACTCGAAAGCTGAACCGAGCTGGTCGGGCAGCCAGCGCGGCGCCACCGGGGCAGCAGCCTTCACTCCGGGCCGCCGTCGTCCAGCACGTAGCCCCGGATCCAGCGGCCCAGCCGGGCATACGCGTCGGCCCGGACGTGCGGCGGAGACAGGAAGACATCGTGGAGGGCGCCGTCAATCCGTTCCAGGGTGACTGTCCGGCCCAGGGCCATGGCCCTGATCGCGATTGTGTTCACGTCCAGCACCGCGTCCGCCCTTCGCATGGCTTCGGTCCAGAACATCCCGTTCTCGCTGGTTTCGGAAAGAAGCACCAGGATGGGAATGTCGATCCGCAGTCCACGGGCCACCCGGGAATGCCCGGCCAGGACAGCACTGAGCCAGCCCGCCCGGACGGGAAAAGCCAGGGGCGGCCTGTACTTGTTGTCCAGTGTCCACTCACCCTCGGCCTCGCTGCTGATGCTGCGCCAATAGAAACCGCGCTCCGGGAGCCGCAGGACAGCCTCCGGCCGGTATCGGGCCAGCGGCCCCACCATGGACCGGGTGGCGCGCCGAACCAGGGAATTGCCGTGCATTTCCAGCCAAGGGCTGTTCAGCACCAGCTGGGCAACAACCCCCGGATGCCGGCTGACCCACAGGGCGGCGATGAGGCCGCCGGTCGAATGGCCCATCAGGGTCACCGGCAGCCCGCCGGCCTGTTCCGGCCAGAGGGAACCCATGATCCCGATTGCCTTGCTGATTTCGGCGTCGTAGTCGTCGAGGTTGGCCACATAGCCGCCGTGGGTATCCGGCTGCAGGCTCCGCCCGTGGTTGTGCATGTCGAGGGCAAAAAACTCAAAGCCCTTGCCTGTCCAGAACCGGGCTAGCTCCACGTTGAAGAAATAATCGCTCCAGCCGTGCAGGAACAGGACTGCCCGGCGGGGGAGCGGCCGGCCTCCGGGGCGGACGCCCCCTGGTCCTTCGCCCTTGGGCGCGTGCCGGACCAGGGTAGCGGTGCGCTCCACCCCGTCGTCGCCCGTGGCCTGGTAGGAACAGGCTTCGAAATCGTCCCCCAGGATATCTGTGTGCCACCTCATTTCATTAGCCTAAACAACGCAGGCCACAGCAGCGAGCGGGCCGGGGTGCCTGCAGAATCCGTCACACCGCACGCCGCACGAGCGCGCCGGTTTGGTCTGCGGAGCCTGAACCGGAAAACTGGTGTCATGCGCGTATATCCCACCTTCTTTCGCCTGGCCTTTTCATGGATGGACGCCGAACGCGCCCACAAGATCGGCTTCCGTGCCATCCGGCTGGCCCACAGCTCCGGGGCGGGCAAGGTGCTCGCCAAGTTCACGGCCCCCGCGCCGTCGCTCCAGACCGAGGCCTTCGGCATCACCTTCCCGTCGCCGTTCGGCCTCGCTGCCGGCTTTGATAAGGAGGGCCACGGCATAGAAGCGCTGACCGAACTCGGGTTCGGCCACGTGGAAGTCGGAACCATCACCGGGCAGGCCCAGCCCGGCAACGAAAAGCCCCGGCTCTTCCGGCTCATCGAGGACAGAGCCGTCATCAATCGGATGGGATTCAACAACGACGGCGCCGCAGCCGTCGCCCCCCGGCTCAAGTCCGCCAGGGCTGCCTTGCAGCGCAGCCACCCCGGGGTGCGTCCGGTGATCGGCGTCAACATCGGCAAGAGCAAGGTGGTGGAGCTCGACGACGCAGTCAGTGACTACCTCACCAGCGCCCGGAGCCTTGCGCCCGCCGCTGATTACCTCGTGGTCAACGTCAGTTCCCCCAACACGCCTGGGCTCCGGCTACTCCAGAACGTGGAAACCCTCCGCCCGCTGCTCAAAGCCGTCGGCGAAGAAGCGGACAGTGCCGCCGGCAGGCACGTCCCGCTACTGGTGAAGATCGCCCCCGACCTGACGGATGAGGACATCGACGACGTCGCGAGGCTGGCCCTCGACCTCAAGCTGGACGGGATCATCGCCACCAACACCACCATCAGCCGGGACGGGCTCACCTCCGACCCTGCAAAAATTCAGGACTGCGGGCCCGGCGGCCTCTCCGGCGCGCCCCTGAAGGCCAGGTCCCTTGAAGTTCTCAGACGCCTCAAGGAAGCAACCGGCGGTGCGCTCACCCTTGTGTCGGTCGGCGGCGTGGAGACCGCGAAGGACGTCCAGGAACGGCTCGACGCCGGCGCCACCCTGGTCCAGGGCTACACGGCCTTCCTGTATGAGGGGCCGTTCTGGGCCGCCGGCATCAACCGGCAGCTCGCCAAGCACCCCGCCCGCCGCCAGACCCGCGCGTAGCAGCCGCCCGGGCTGCAAGCCCCCGGAAACGACGAAACCCCCGGCAGCCCAGGCTGCCGGGGGTTTCTTTTGTGGCCTGAATCAGGCGGGGAATTCTCCGCGCTTGACGAGCGGCTTGGGAAGGCGGAGCTTGCGGAACTGGAGCGAGCGCATGGAGCCATACCAGACAGTGCCGCGTTCCACCTCGCCAAACTTTTCGGTGAGGCGCTTGCGCAGCTTGCGGGACAGGATGAAGACGTCAACGAAAACAGCCAGGAACATGACCCAGAAACCGCCCAGGACATAAATCATCGCCTCGCTGGTGGACGGCACCAGCAGGGAAACAATGACGAACACCAGTGCGCCGAACATCAGGTACTCGCCCAGGCTGAAGCGGGCATCCACATAATCACGCGCGTAGCGCTTCTGCGGGCCCTTGTCCCGAAGGGGCAGGAACTTTTCGTCGCCCGTATCCAGCGCCTGGCGCATCTTGATCCGCTGCTCCTGCACGGCCGCCCGTTCTGCGGCCTTTGAGGCCTTTCGGTCCTCCGGCACCAGGGGACGCTTCCGCGCCGCTTCCTGTGCCTTGCGCTTGGGCGTGGGCGCGCCCTTGCCGAGGGCAGTATCCCGGGCCAAGGCCTCGGCTGCCTGCTGGTCAACTACGTCCTGCGCCGTCGGCGCTTCCTTTTTACGTCCAAACACCCCTACAGAATACCTTGCACGCGCAGGCGAAAAGTCATATGTCACACCGTCCCGGCACCGGCGGAAGGGGGCGGACCGGTGGCCGGTCCGGGAGTGTTTCCTGTGGTCACGGACACAGGTAGGGTTTTGGCCATGACTTCATCACCGGCGGGGACCCCGCAAAAAATCAGCGCAGGATTCGACGGGATCGACGTCGATGCCCTGCGCCGGACCGTACACGAGTCTTTCGATACCACTGTTGAACAGCTGAAGGACCTTGTGAGGCTCCCGGGTATCGCCTGGCCGAGCTTCGATCCCGCCCCGCTGGACCGCAGTGCGGAGGCTGTTGCGGAGCTGGTGCGCGCCGCGGGGATCGAGGACGTCCGGATCCTGCGCTGCAATAAAGAGGACGGCACTCCGGGCGGACCGGCTGTAGTAGCCCGGCGGGCTGCTGCCGAAGGTAAGCCGACGATCCTGCTCTACGCCCACCACGACGTTCAGCCGACCGGGGACCTGGCATTGTGGGAGACCGAACCGTTTACCGCCGTCGAGCGCGACGGACGCCTGTACGGCCGGGGTGCCGCCGATGACAAGGCCGGCATCATGGCCCATATTGCCGCCTACGCCGCTGTCACCGAAGTGCTGGCCGACGAACTGGGCCTTGGCGTGACGTTCTTCTTCGAGGGCGAGGAAGAAGCCGGCTCGCCCACCTTCCGCACGTTCCTGGAAACCCACCGCGAACTGCTGCGCGCCGACGTCATCGTAGTGGCGGACTCCAGCAACTGGAAGGTAGGCATTCCCGCGCTCACCACCAGCCTGCGCGGCCTGGTCGACGGGACCATCGAGGTGCAGGTGCTGGAGCACGCCGTCCATTCCGGAATGTTCGGCGGTGCGGTCCTGGATGCGCCGACGCTGCTCTCCCGGCTGATCGCCACACTGCACGACGACGAAGGTAACGTTGCCGTGAAGGGCCTGGTCAGCAGGGACGACGTTTCCGTCGACCTCACGGAAGCGGAATACCGGGCCGACGCGTCCGTGCTGGACGGCGTCCGCCTCGCCGGCAGCGGAACCATCGCCTCCCGGCTGTGGACCAAGCCTGCCCTGTCCATCATTGGCTTCGACGCTCCCGCCGTGGATGTGGCGTCCAACACGCTCCTCCCGCGGGCGCGCGCTAAGTTCAGCATGCGGCTGGCGCCGGGCCAGGATCCGGCCGATGCCATGGAGGCCGTGCGCAACCATGTTGAAGCCAATGCGCCGTTCGGCGCAAAGGTGGTGTTCACGCCGGGGGAGAGCGGCAACTCCTTCCTGACCGACACGGATTCCGCCGCCGCAGGAATGGCGATGTGGGCCCTCGGTGAAGCCTGGGGCGTTCCGGCAGTGGAGATGGGCATCGGGGGTTCGATTCCCTTTATTGCCGACCTGACGGAGGTGTACCCGGACGTTCAGATCCTGGTTACCGGCGTCGAGGATCCCGATTCCAGGGCGCACAGTGCCAACGAGTCGCTGCACCTGGAGGACTTCCGCAATGCCGTTGTGGCCGAAGCGCTCCTGCTGGCACGTCTCAACCGTGAGGGTCTTGCCTGACGCCGGCCGCTGCGCAGCGCTGATGTTCCCTGGCGGTTACGGAGCCGTCAGGGAACATTCAGGGTATGGCCACGGTTACGTCAGGAGTTAGAGCTACACGCAGGATCGACGTAGCATGTAGCTATAGCCCATACCGTTTCCGTAGGGGCGGGCAACGCGCAAGCCGAGTCGCCACCACCGTCGTAAGAAGGTAGGCCAATGAGCACTACAACCAATGAAAACAGCGCCGCAGCCACAGGCACCGCAAGCGAAGAGTTGCCCACGCACGAGGTCAAGCTGACCGACGTCGCTGCCGGCAAGGTCCGCAGCCTCCTGGAGCAGGAAGGCCGCACCGACCTGCGCCTGCGGGTTGCAGTCCAGCCGGGCGGTTGCTCCGGCCTGATTTACCAGCTCTACTTTGACGAGCGGCTGCTGGACGGAGACGCTGTGCGCGACTACGACGGCGTCGAAGTCGTTGTGGACAAGATGAGCGTCCCGTACCTGAGCGGCGCCAGCATCGACTTCGAGGACACCATCTCGAAGCAGGGCTTCACCATCGATAACCCCAATGCCGGCGGCTCCTGCGCCTGCGGTGATTCTTTCCACTAACCCGGCTCTTTTGCCCCATGACAGCTTGCTCTCGGCACCGGTGGAAACCGGTGCCGACGCACGGTGCCGACATGTGAGCGAAAACCCCCGGGGAGCGGTAAGCTCTACATCGAGTAGTAAAACTTTTAGTGTGCCCGGGGAGCCATCTACGGCCCGGGCAACAGCAACAAGTAGGAAGGGCCGTCTGTGAGTTCGCAGAACCGAACCGGCAGCCGACGCAAACAGATCACTACGATCACTGGCTTGGCACTAGCCGGCGCGTTGGCATTGACTGGATGTTCACCAGAGGTACAGAGAGGCTGGTTGCCCACCGAGCGTGGCACCACCAATCACACTGACCGCATCATGGACCTCTGGGTCAACTCATGGATTGCCGCCTTGGTCGTCGGCATCATTACCTGGGGACTCATGGTCTGGTGCATCGTCGCCTACCGGCGCCGCAAGGGCACCGTCGGTTTCCCGCGGCAGACCAGCTTCAACCTCCCCCTTGAGGTCTTCTACCTGACCATCCCGCTCTTCATGGTGCTGGTGTTCTTCTACTTCACCGACCGCGACCAGCAGGCGATTGATGACCGCTCAAAGCCCGCCGACGTCGTTGTGGACGTCCGCGGCAAGCAGTGGGCCTGGGACTTCAACTACAAGCAGGGCGACGTCGTCACCGAAGACGTGCACGAAGCCGGCGTCCAGGCGCACCTGACCGGCGCTGAAGTGGACAAGGAAAAGCTGCCCACCCTGTACCTCCCCGTCAACAAGTCTGTTGACCTGGAGCTGAACTCCCGCGATGTTATCCACTCTTTCTGGGTGCCCGCCTTCCTGCAGAAGCGCGACATGATCCCCGGCAAGACCAACTACATCAGGTTTACCCCCACCAAAGAGGGGACCTATGACGGCAAGTGTGCCGAACTCTGCGGCGAATACCACTCCGAAATGCTGTTCCGCGTGAAGGTTGTCTCCGAATCGGAGTTCCAGGCCCACATGGACCAGTTGCGCCAGGACGGCAACACCGGCCTGCTCGGCGAAGAGTACGACCGCAACCCGAACCTGAACGAAATTAAGTAAGGGGAGCGACGTGGCTACTTACACTCAATCCGCACCTGTCGGGAGCCTTGGGGCGCCCGTTGTTCCGAAGTCCAAGGGACGCATCGTCGTCAACTGGATCACTTCGACCGACCACAAGACCATCGGGTACATGTACCTGATCGCGTCCTTCGTGTTCTTCTGCTTCGGCGGCGTTATGGCCCTGCTGATCCGTGCCGAGCTGTTCGAGCCCGGCATGCAGATCCTGCAGACCAAAGAGCAGTACAACCAGCTGTTCACCATGCACGGAACGGTCATGCTGCTGATGTTCGCGACTCCGCTGTTCGCGGGCTTCGCCAACGTGATCATGCCGCTCCAGATCGGTGCACCCGACGTCGCCTTCCCGCGGCTGAACGCACTGGCCTTCTGGTTCTTCCTCTTCGGCTCCACGATCGCCGTTTCCGGCTTCATCACGCCGCAGGGTGCCGCGTCGTTCGGCTGGTTCGCCTACGCGCCGCTGTCCAACACGACCTTCAGCCCCGGCGTCGGCGGTGACCTCTGGGTCTTCGGCCTCGCGCTCTCCGGCTTCGGCACCATCCTGGGTGCGGTCAACTTCATCACCACCATCATCTGCATGCGTGCCCCCGGCATGACCATGTGGCGCATGCCGATCTTCACCTGGAACACCCTGGTGACGGCCATCCTGGTGCTGATGGCGTTCCCGCCGCTGGCAGCTGCCCTGTTCGCACTCGGTGCCGACCGCCGCTTCGGAGCACACATCTTCGACCCCGAAAACGGCGGTGCCGTCCTCTGGCAGCACCTGTTCTGGTTCTTCGGCCACCCCGAGGTGTACATCATCGCGCTGCCGTTCTTCGGCATCGTCTCCGAGATCTTCCCGGTCTTCAGCCGCAAGCCGATCTTCGGCTACAAGGGCCTTGTCTACGCAACGATTGCCATCGCGGCGCTGTCCGTCACCGTGTGGGCCCACCACATGTACGTGACCGGCTCGGTGCTCCTGCCGTTCTTCTCCTTCATGACCATGCTGATCGCAGTGCCCACCGGCGTGAAATTCTTCAACTGGATCGGCACCATGTGGCGGGGGTCGATCACGTTCGAAACCCCCATGCTCTGGAGCATCGGCTTCCTGGCCACCTTCCTGTTCGGTGGCCTGACCGGCATCATCCTGGCTTCACCGCCGCTTGACTTCCACGTCTCGGATTCCTACTTCGTGGTGGCGCACTTCCACTACGTCGTGTTCGGCACCGTGGTGTTCGCCATGTTCGCCGGCTTCTACTTCTGGTGGCCGAAATGGACCGGCAAGATGCTCAACGAGCGCCTGGGCAAGATCCACTTCTGGCTCCTGTTCCTCGGCTTCCACGGCACCTTCCTGATCCAGCACTGGCTGGGCGTTGAAGGCATGCCGCGCCGTTACGCGGACTACATGCCGCAGGACAACTTCACCTGGATGAACCAGTTCTCCACCATTTCCTCGTTCGTGCTGGGCGCCTCGCTGATCCCGTTCTTCTGGAACGTGTACATCACCTGGCGCAGCAACGAACGGGTAGAGGTGGATGACCCCTGGGGCTTCGGTGCTTCCCTCGAGTGGGCCACCTCGTGCCCGCCGCCGCGGCACAACTTCACCTCGCTGCCCCGCATCCGCTCGGAGCGTCCGGCCTTGGACCTCCATCACCCGGAGCTCGCACAGTCGCACACCGTTGAGTCACCGGCACCGGCAGCAGCCGTGCTCGGCAACGCAGATCAGAAGGACACCGCCAAGTGAAGATCGAATCATGGATTTTTGGAGCCGGAGTCTTCTTCTTCGTGCCGGTCTCCGTGGTGTACGGATTCCTGACCAACTGGACTGAATGGGTCGGCATCCTCGGCGTCCTGCTTGTGGGCGGCCTGGCCGGCATGATCGGTGCGTACCTCGGGTTCACCGGCAGGCGCGTGGGAATGCGTCCGGAAGACCGTAACGACGCAGAGATCCACGAAGGTGCCGGCGAGCAGGGCCACTTCAGCCCCTGGAGCTGGTGGCCGCTGGTCCTGGGCCTCTCCTGCGCGGGCGGTTTCCTCGGCCTGGCGATCGGTTTCTGGGTCACCTTCATTGCCGGTGGCCTGGCAGTCGTCGCCCTCGTTGGCTGGGTTTACGAATACAGCCGCGGAGACCACGCGCACTAGGTCCTACAGCCTGTACTGACAACGACGGCGGCCCCACCATTTGGTGGGGCCGTCGTCGTTTTGTCGTCTTGCCGGGCAGCGGTCTCGGGATAGCCGTCCGCGGACTGCCCGGTCGAGAGGTCCTGTAAAGCCCTTAGGCGGCCGCGTCAGCCTCCAGCAGGAGTGTCAGGCCTTCCAGTGCAGCCTCGGCGGATTCGACGCTGTAGCGGGCGGGGAGCGCATCAGGGTCAACCGACAGTTCCACTTCACAGCCGCAGTAGAAGTCGGCTGTCATCACCTCGAGCAGGGACCGGGCGTCCACGGGCACGATGCCCTTTTTTCCGATGCGGACCGGCAGCCCGGAATCGGTGACGGCCCGGACGAAGACGGCGGCCGGCCGTGCGTGCAGGCCTATTGGTGATTGAACGATCGCCTTGCGCACTGGCAACAGGACTCCTTTGTTCCGACGGGCTTCGTCCGTCATGATTTCATTCCTGGACAAGCGTAGCCGCGGCGGACGGAGTCACTGAAACCGTTGAAGCGGTGGTCTAGACCTGCCCTGCCGGTGCCCTACCCTTAAAGCATGAATGTTGATGTGAAACGCTGCCATGCCGGCCTCTGATGCGAGCAGGATGGTGGGGGAGATCGACCGCACCAGCGGGACACCCATCTACGTCCAGCTGCGGGAGCTCCTGAGGGCCCACATCGCGGCGTCGTGCCCGCCCGGGTCCTCGCTGCCTTCGGAACGCGACCTTGCCGAACGCTTCGGCTTGGCCCGGATGACGGTTCGCCAGGCCATTGACGCCCTTGTCGGCGAGGAAGTCATCGAACGGGTCGTGGGTCTCGGGACGTTCGTCCGGAAACCAAAGCTGGACCTCCAGGTCAAGCTCACGTCCTACAGTGAGGAAATGCAGCGCCGCGGCATGGTGCCCGCAGCGAAGGTGCTGAGCTTCGAACAGATCAGCGCGAGTGCCTTCCTTGCCCGTGAACTCCAGCTGGATGAGGGAACACCCCTGGTGCGGTTCCGGCGCCTCCTCCTGGCCGACAGTGAGCCCATGAGCGTGGATGAGAACTTCATTCCCGCGCATCGCGTGCCGGGGCTGCTTGACGGTGAACCGCCGACGTCGCTGTACAACGTGCTGAGCGAACGCTTCGGGCTGGTCATGGAGTGGGGCGAGGACATGATTGAGGCCACGGCAGCGTCACCGTCCACGGCAAGGCTGCTTAATGTCGAGGTGGGATCCCCGCTGCTCAAAATACAGCGGCACGCCTTTGTTGCCCGTTCGATGGTGGACTACTCCGTGTCGTACTACCGGGCAGACCGCTACAAGCTGTGGGTCCCGCTGCAGCGTCCGGGCGTGCGGCCTACCCGCAACTACGCCTCCGGCTACCGGAACCCCTAGGGAACACACCCCCCAGGGAACACACCCCTAGGGAACACAGCCCCAGGGAACAAAGGAGAGGCCCGGGAACACAGAAGAGGCCCGGTCCTTGCGGACCGGGCCTCTTCTGTTGCAATTTCGCCCTAGTGGCTCAGAGTCTTCTGTGCCTCGGCCGATTCGACTTCGTGCTGGCCGTGGTGGCCATGGGCCGCCTCGAGCTCAGCCGGGGAGGCCGGAGCAACCCTGTCTTCGAAGAAGAAGCGGGAGAGCGCTGCGCGGCGTTTTTCCTTGCGGGTTACTACGCCGTGTTCGTTCGGAACCGCGGGCAGCGGTACCGGTGACTCGAAGCCAACCAGCTTGTAGCGCTTGTAGTCGTCCAGCGGTGCGTGGACCTCAATGAACTCACCGTGCGGCAGGCGCACGATACGTCCGGTTTCACGGCCGTGCAGGGCGATTTCGCGGTCCTTGCGCTGGAGGGCGAGTGCCACACGCTTGGTCACAATGAAAGCGATGACCGGGCCGATGAAGAACAGCGCCCGCAGCCAGTACGTGACGTCGTTCAGTGCCACATGGAAGTGCGTGGCGATGAGGTCGGAGCTGGCTGCGGCCCACATCACGCAGTAGAACGTGAAGCCGGCCATGCCGATGGCGGTGCGGGTGGGAGCGTTGCGCGGGCGGTCCAGGACGTGGTGCTCGCGGTCGTCCTTGGTGATCCAGCGTTCGATCCACGGGTACATGAACAGTGCCGTGAAGACCAGACCGGCGGGAACCAGTGCCGGGAGCAGTACGTTCAAGGTCAGGACCTGGCCGAAGATGACGTACTCGAAGTGGAAGTCTCCAATGACGCCCGGCATGAGGCGGAGCGCACCGTCCACCCAGCCGATGTACCAGTCAGGCTGCGTGCCTGCCGAAACCGGTGAGGGGTCGTACGGGCCGTAGTTCCAGATCGGGTTGATGGTGAAGAACGCTGCCATGAGCGCGACGACACCGAACACGATGAAGAAGAAGCCGCCGGCCTTGGCCGCGTAAACGGGGCCGAGGGGGTAGCCGACGACGTTGCCGTCGTTGCGGCCCGGGCCGGGGTACTGGGTGTGCTTGTGAACAACCACCATGAACAGGTGGATGACGATCATCAGCAGGATCAGGGCCGGAACCAGGAGGATGTGCAGCATGTAGAGCCGGCTGATGATGACAGTACCGGGGAACTCGCCGCCAAAGAGGAAGAACGAGATGTAGGTACCGATGACGGGGATCGACTTGATGACGCCGTCGATAATCCGCAGGCCGTTGCCGGAGAGCAGGTCATCGGGGAGTGAGTAGCCGGTGAAGCCTGCTGCCATGGAGAGGATGAGCAGGACACCGCCCACCACCCAGTTCAGTTCGCGGGGCTTCCGGAACGCTCCGGTGAAGAAGACGCGCAGCATGTGCACGGATACGGAGGCCACGAACAGCAGTGCTGCCCAGTGGTGCACCTGGCGCATGAACAGACCGCCGCGAACATCAAAGGAGATATCCAGCGAAGAGCTGTAGGCAACGGACATTTCGACGTTCTTCAGCGGAGTGTACGAACCGTCGTAGTGCGTCTCCGCCATGGACGGATCGAAGAAAAATGTCAGGAAGGTGCCGGAGAGCAGCAGGATGACGAAGGAGTACAGGGCAACTTCGCCAAACATGAACGACCAGTGGTCCGGAAAGACCTTGCGGCCGAACTCACGGAGAATTCCCGAACCGCCAACGCGCTGGTCAACGAAGTCGGTAATGCGGCCGCCTTTGGTTTTGGCGACGAAGGCGGGGGCATTAGCTGTTGATGTTGCGCTCATGCTCATCACGCTCCCAGTAACTCGGTCCTACGGGTTCTTTGAAGTCGCTCGTAGCGACCAGGTAGCCCTCGGCGTCAACTGCGATGGGCAGCTGGGGGAGAGGCCGGCTTGCCGGGCCAAAGATAACCTTGCATTCCTGAGTCAGGTCGAAGGTTGACTGGTGGCACGGGCACAGCAGGTGGTGGGTCTGCTGCTCGTAAAGGGCAACAGGGCAACCAACATGGGTGCAGATCTTCGAGTAGGCAACGATGCCGTTGTAGCTCCAGTCCTCGCGGCCCGCGGAGGGCTTGAGGGACTCGGGGTTCAGGCGCATGAGCAGGACGACGGCCTTGGCCTTTTCGTTCAGCTTGCCCTCGTGGAGTTCGTTCAGGCCTTCCGGAATCACGTGGAAAGCAGAGCCGATCGTGACGTCAGAGGCCTTGATGGGCGTGCCGTCCGGGTCGCGGGTGAGGCGCTTGAGCTTGCCTTCCTGCGGGGCCCACATGGTGTGTGCAAGCTTGTCGTCAGGGCGGGGACCGAGGTCGCCGAAGATGGCCAGTGCGGGCAGCGGAGCCAGCGCCACGGCGCCGAGGAGTGTGTTGCGGATCAGCGGCCGGCGCTTGATTCCGGTTTCTTCGACGATGTCATCAACGATGCGGACAGCCGCCTGGCGGTCGTCCTCGGTGCGGATGGCATGGCGCTCTTCGGATACTTCATGGTCCGGCATAAGGGCCTTGGCCCAGTGGACGATGCCGGTGCCGATGCCAAGCATGGCAAAGGCGGTGCCAATGCCCAGCAGGGCATTCTGCAGCCGGATGGTGGCGATCGTGGAGTCGGGTCCAAGATCGATGGCGAAGTACGCCACCAGGAAGATCACGGTGCCCACGACTGAGCTGCCGAAGAGGACGGCAACCTGCCGTTCTGCACGCTTTGCGGCCTTCGGGTCCGTGTCAGCCAGGCGCAAACGATGCGGGGGAATTCCAGGATCCTGGAACTTCTCCACCTCATTCTGACCAGCCGTAGCTACGGTGCCCGAGTGGTTCGGACTGCCGTCACTATGGTTGCCCATAATTCGCCTCATCCTTCTCTCGTCCCGGCAGGTGCCGGGTTAGTTTTCAATTCCATACTGCTGACTCGTCAGCAGGAGTTCTTACAGTTGCGGACGTTGCTAGGACGTCCGGGAGGTCAGCCAGATGGTGAAGGCGATAATGACGCCCAGGCCGGCGATCCAGACAAACAGGCCTTCAGAAACCGGGCCCAGGGCGCCGAGATCGGCTCCGCCGGGTGAACCGTTGGCTTCGATCTGCTTCAGGAAGGTAATGATGTCGCGCTTGCCTTCAGGGGTGACGTTTGCGTCGTTGAAGACCGGCATGTTCTGCGGACCGGTAACCATGGCCTCGTAGATGTGCTTTTCGGATACATCTGCGAGGGCAGGAGCGAACTTGCCCCGCGTGAGCGCGCCGCCGGCGGCCGCTGCGTTGTGGCACATCGCGCAGTTCACCCGGAACAGCTCGCCACCTTCGGCAGCGTTGCCCTGGGCATCGAGAAGGCCCTCTTCGGGGATGGACGGACCGGGTCCGAGCGAAGCGACGTAAGCGGACAGCTGGTGGGTCTGTTCGTCGTTGAACTGTGCGGGCTTCTTGTAAGCCTGCGGGCCATTCATCTGCATGGGCATGCGCCCGGTGCCTACCTGGAAGTCAACGGCGGCAGCACCGACGCCTACAAGTGAGGGTCCGTCCTTGGTTCCGCTCGCACCCATGCCGTGGCAGGTGGCGCAGTTAGCGGCAAAAAGCTTCCCGCCTTCTTCAGTGTCATTGGCACTGAAGCTGGTGGTGGAAGCCTTGGCCTCGTTGACGGTGGTGGCAACGGCGTACAGCCCACCAGTGAGGAGGAGGCCCATCAGCAGCAGCGCAATGGCTGCCAGTGGGTGACGTCGCTTCTGCGAGAGTGCCTTCACGTGGTGGTTCCTTTTTTCGATCGTGCGTCGGCTCCGGGAGCCGCTTCTTGAAATTCTGCCTCTTGTAGAAAAAGAGTCAAGTCGGGGCTACCTGAGGACGTAGATGACCAGGAAGAGGCCGATCCACACGACGTCGACAAAGTGCCAATAGTACGAGGTGACGATCGCGGACGTGGCTTCGAAGTGACCAAACTTCTTGGCGGCGAACGAACGGCCAATGATAAAGAGGAAGGCGATGAGGCCGCCGATGACGTGCAGGCCGTGGAAGCCGGTGGTCATGTAGAAGGCCGAGCCGTATGCATTCGACGAGAGCGACACATGCTCCGAGACGAGCATGGCGTATTCGGTCGCCTGGCCGGCAACGAAGAAGGCACCCATGATGAACGTGAGGGTGAACCATTCGTTCATCCCCCAACGCGTGAATGCAAGGGGGCCGCCGGCGCGGCGCGGCTGGAGCCGCTCAGCGGCGAAGACGCCCATCTGGCAAGTGAAAGAACTTGCCACGAGGACGATCGTGTTTACGAGCGCAAAGGGGAAGTTGAGCTTGGCTGTCTCTTCAGCCCACATCTGTCCGGACGTCGAACGGAGTGTGAAGTACATGGCGAAGAGACCGGCGAAGAACATCAACTCACTGGACAGCCAGACAACGGTTCCTACGGAAACCATATTCGGGCGGTTCAGCGTCGGGTGCGCCGGGGTACTGGGGGCATGGGTCGCAGATGTCACATAGACATTATGTCTGTAAAAGTTCCTCCTGCCCAACGCAAACCGCCTTTTGCGCGGACTTTTTCTACAAAGACGCGAATTCGCGCGGAAAAGTTCCCGGACCGGTTCACATTGGTCATCGGGGCAGGTGCCTCGATAGCATCAGGAGGTGACTTCACAGGCATCTGCACAGGCGGCCGGCAACACCTGGCCCCGGCTCATTTCGGCACTGATCAACGGTACGGACCTGACGGCCGGGAACACGGAATGGGCCATGGACACCATCATGTCCGGTGAGGCCAGCCCGGCGCAGATCGCCGGATTCCTGGTGGCGCTGCGGGCTAAAGGCGAGACGGTGGATGAGATCGCCGGACTGGTCGAAGCCATGCTGGACCACGCAAACCCCATCGATATCGGGGGCGAGAAGCTCGACATTGTGGGCACCGGCGGTGACCAGCTGAACACAGTGAACATATCCACCATGGCCGCCCTCGTCTGCGCGGGAGCCGGCGCGAAGGTGGTCAAACACGGCAACCGTGCGTCGTCGTCGTCATCGGGTTCAGCGGATGTGCTGGAGGCGCTCGGCGTCCGATTGGACCTTCCCATTGATCGCGTGGCCCGAAACGCCGAAGAGGCGGGCATCACTTTCTGCTTCGCCCAGGTGTTCCATCCGTCGTTTCGGCACACAGCGGTACCCCGGCGCGAACTTGCCATCCCCACGGCGTTCAACTTCCTGGGCCCGCTGACCAACCCGGCAAGGGTTCAGGCCTCGGCGGTTGGCGTGGCCAACGCCCGGATGGCGCCGCTGGTTGCCGGCGTGCTGGCCAAGCGCGGCAGCCGCGGACTGGTCTTCCGGGGAAGCGACGGCCTGGATGAGATGACAACGACCGGGCCGTCGACTGTCTGGGAGATCAGGCACGGTGAAGTGATCGAGCAGACGTTCGATCCGCAGGTTCTGGGAATCCGTCCCGCAACGGTGGAGGAGCTTCGTGGCGGCGACGCCACGGCAAATGCCGCCGTCGTCCGTGCTGTTTTGCGCGGGGAGGCAGGTCCGGCACGTGACGCCGTCCTGCTGAATGCCGCGGCCGGGCTGGTGGCGTTCGACGTCCATGCCGAAGGTCCGCTGGCCGACCGGATGGCGGCTGCACTGAAGCGTGCGGAAGAGTCGATTGACTCAGGTGCCGCAGCAGCCGTGCTGGAAAAGTGGGTTGCCCTTACCCAGGGCTAGGAAGGCGCCGGGCCTACTGCTCGAAGCCCAGCGCGAAGGCGGCGTCCAGGTCGTGCTGGGAGTAGGCGCGGAATGCGATGTGCGTTGTGGTGTGCACCACCGCGGGAACCTTCGAGAGCTTGTCCGCGATAACGTCCGCCAGTTCGTCGTGCTTCGCCACCCGGGCGACGGCGATCAGGTCCCATTCCCCGGTTACCGAGTAGACCTCGCTAATGCCCGGAATCGCCGAAATTTCCTCTGCCGTCTCCGGAATGCGGGAGGCGTCTGTCTTGATCAGGACGAATGCGGTGATCACTCTTGACCTTTCGGATGGGTGCGCCGTTGCGGTAACGGCAGGCGTTGCTGTTGGTGCCAGCCTAGTACATCCGGGGTGCTTCAGCTGTGCTGCCGGCGCCCCGCCAGCCGCCGGAATCCGGCCACGATCAGGCGGTAGCCAACAAGGAATGTGCCCAGGCTCAGCAGTGCAACGACGATGAATGGCAGGACCACTGTTTGCCCGGTCACTGCCCGCAGCGCCATGCCCAGAACGACGGCGCCGAGCCACACTGTTACGCCCGCGGGCCAGATGCGCAGCGGCGCACGCCACAGGCGCATCGCAAGCCAGGCGATGGCCGCGCCTGCCAGGAACGGCCAGGCGGTCAGGAAGACCCCGATGATCACGTCTCCGCGCTGGTGGGCGTCCCTGCCAATGGCGGCAAAGGCCAGGATGAGGACGGCATCGGCAAGGGCGGCGAGGAGCACGGCATTTCTTGCGGCAGGGCGGACGGGGCGTGGATTGGTGCGGGAAGGCATGTCTCCAACAGTAGTTCCGGTTTCCGGCCGGTTCGACCTGACGGGCTCCCGGGCCGGCCGTACACTGTGACCGGGGATCCGTTCCCTTCACCGTATTTCGTCACCGCCAGCTAACCCCGGACGGCAGCATGAGACTTGTCCAGATCGCGCAACATGCCAGCGACCTCCACCGGGCCGCGGAATTCTATGCCGCGCTGCTCGGCGCGGAGGCTCGTGCCGTATTCGACCCGCCCGGTCTGCTGTTCTTTGACCTTGACGGCGTCCGGCTACTGCTCGAGTCCGGAGCGCCGTCGGCTTTGGTGTACCTGGCGGTGCCCGATGTCAGGGACTCGGTGGCGCGGCTCCGGAGCAGGGGAGTGGAAATCGTTTCTGAACCCGGTGTGATCTTCAGCCACACGGATGACCGGCTGGGCCCCGCCGGGACCGACGAGTGGATGGCCTTCATCCGCGACAGTGAGGGCAATACCGTCGGACTGGTCAGCCAGCTGCCGCACTAGCGTTTGGTTTCCATGGAAGAATCAGGCCTTGCTGGCCGCGATTTTCGCCGCAAATGCCACAAGTACGACGCCGGCGATGCGGTCAGTGGCTTTGCCCGCCGTAGGGGACTGCAGCCAGCGCCGGGCATACTGCGTGGCAACAATGATGCCCGCGAACCAAAGCATGCCCTCGACGTTATGGACGAGGGGGAGGAGCACCCCCATGAGCAGGGGCGGCACGTCCTGGGGCAGGAACTGCGGGATCATGGCCATGTAGAAGACGCCGACTTTGGGATTCAGCAGGCTGGTGGTGACGCCCGCCAGCCAGGCGCTCCTGGCGCCCGGGCCGCCCTGCGACGATGCCGATGGCAGTGCCGGGCCGCCCCTGAAAGTCCTGATGAACATTGAAACCCCCAGCCACGCCATGTAGCAGGCGCCGGCAACCTTCAGCATCGTGAAGGCCGCCTCCGAAGCCGCCAGCAACGCGGACGCCCCGAATGCCGCGGCCACTCCCCAGGCGATGGTGCCGGTGCAGATCCCCGCCGCCGTAGCAAATGCAGGAGCGCGGCCGTTGCTGATTGCCGTGCGCAGCACCAGGACGGTGTCCAGCCCGGGAATTATGGTCAGCAGGGCAGCCACGAGGGCGAACTGGAGGAGGGCGTCAGCGACGGACATACTCGATGATAACCGGGCACGGCCAGGCGCTGACGGGCCATTGTGCCGGGCATCACGCACGGCTAGGCTCACAACGCGACTGACGCGTCGCCGTCGGGAATCCGTTCCGGCGCTGCCACCGAAATGAGGGAACACCGTGACCCAGAAGATCACCACCTGCCTGTGGTTTGATGCCCGGGCCGAGGAGGCCGCCGACTTTTACGTCTCGGTCTTCGACGGCTCCAAAATCCTCAATGTGGCGCGTTACGGCGAGGGCGGACCCGGACCCGCGGGCCAGGCCATGACCGTTGAGTTCGAAATCGAGGGCCGGAAATTCCTGGCGCTCAACGGGGGACCGGCCTTCACGTTCAACGAAGCTGTTTCCTTCGTGATCGACTGCTCCTCGCAGGAAGAAGTGGACCGCTACTGGTCCGCGCTGACGGCGGGCGGCACCGAAAGCCAGTGCGGCTGGCTGAAGGACAAATTCGGAGTGTCCTGGCAGGTGGTGCCGTCCGTCCTGGGCCAGCTGCTGGGCGGCCCTGATCCTGACGGTTCGCAGCGGGCCATGCAGGCGATGCTGGGCATGCGGAAGCTTGAGATCGCCGAACTCCAGGCCGCTTACGACGGAACCTGAGCGGGCCCGGCACAGGGGAGCGGGCAGGGGAGTGGGCCACGTGCCATCCGGCCCTACCCGGCCCGGGACTGCCGGACGATAATCGGGAATACCTACCCTGACCTGAATGGAGGCATTCGCGATGTCTGTTTACACTCTCGGAATCTGGCTGGTGAAGCCCGGCAGGGAAAATGACTTTGTGCAGGCCTGGCGGGATCTTGCCAGGAAGACACAGGAGGATTTCCCGGGGGCAAAAGCCGTCCTGATGCACGACCGCGACGTTCCGAACAGGTTCATCAGCACGGGCCCGTGGGAATCGCTGGAGCAGGTTGAAATATGGCGCGCCTCGGATGCCTTCACGCAAGGATATGAAGCCATGCGCGGGTTGCTGGAACACTTTCAACCACACACCCTGGACGAGGCCGCAAGCATCGGTTGAGCGCAGGAGGGATTCCTGCCCAACATCAACGGAGGGGGACCGCGATGACGGAAACGAAGGGCGATGCTGCAAAGCCTGCGACGCTGGCCGAGGGCGGGGCGACTGAAACGCGCCGCGCTCCGGCCTGGAAGGTCAAGTACGACTGGAGCGAGGATCCCGACGAAGTGGTCCACATTGTCTGCTGCCGGGATCTGGACTGGCGGCGGGCAATGTGCGGCTATGAGGAACCGGAGATGACGATTGCCCGTGATCCGCAGATCCTGTGCTCGATGTGCATGGAAGTCTTTGGGCGGCCACTGGGACCGGGGCCATGTCCCATCGATGATCAGCCGTGCCCTGACGACGACGAAATAGACCGGATCGTCGACGAACGCACAGTCTGAGGGGTCCGGCGATTTTCTCTTACTGGTAACCGTGCATATTCGTTCTAGTACTGATCCCGGCGCTGACAGAACCGTGTCGTGACTCCGCTGGGCTGGGGCGCGAGGCTCTTGCCGCGCAGAGGTATAGGCACAAAGGCGCCCCGCGCCGGAGAGGTACGGGGCGCCCGATTTAGCTAGGGTCAGCTGCGGTATTTGCAGACGGCTGTGTGCTTGGTTCCGTCCGTCAGGACCAGCTGGAACATCCGGCAGGAGTCGGCCCACGCCTTATCTGTTTTCCAGACGTAGCTGTACGTCCCGCTGGCAGCGTCGTAGGAGAGGCTGCTCGAACCGGCAGTTGTTATCGTCTCAACCTCCGCAACGGGTGCGCCCGTGTCACAGGTGACCGGAACGGAGGTTGGCGAGCCTGCCTGAAGGATGTTCAGCCCGAAATCTCCGCCCAGGCTGAACTTCATCGGCACCGACCGCCCTGCCGTTATGACGTTCACTGCCGGTGCTGGATCGACCGGCGCCAGGAACCCGCTGATGGCAAAGCCGCTCCTGGCGGGAAGAATCACCCTTGTCGGCAGCCCCATTCCGCCGCCCTCGGTGAAACCGATCACTCCGATCTCAACATCTTCGGTCCGGCGCACGTCGGTGATTGTTGCCGTCCGCACGCTGGCGTCCACCAGTCTGCCAGGGATGCCGTCGACGGTGAGGACCCTCCGGTTCACCAGCGGGTCGGAGGATTCCCACGTCACTTGGACGCTGCTGACATCGCCGGCGTCAGCGACGGTGTGGCAGTGACGTTCAGCGGAGCTGTGGGATAGCCGTCAAGCGGGGGACTTGCCGATGTGAAGAAGCGCCGAGGCGTTGGCGACCAGCCTCGCCCACGACCTGGGCACCTTGGGAGCAACCGCCGAGCACGAAAAGGGCGTCCGGGCAGGCGGCTGCGCGCTTGCCAAGATAGGCATTCAACTCGTCAACACCTTCGGTGACGCTGTCGCCGTAGGTGGACCCGCCACCGCCGGTAATCCCTGCCCCGACAGTGTTCCACAGGGATTCCAGGCCCTTGTCCATGCCGACGGGAACAGCAGGGTAGGAGTACCCGTCGATGCCTCCATCGCCGAGTTCGTACTGGTGGATAGTCGCTGTAGGGGTAAGTCGCTCCTTGATCTCTAACTGGAAGTTGTTGGCTTCAGGGTCGCCTGGATCCTGTCCTGATCCCCTAGCGAACACTGTTTCGACCGTTGCGCAGGCATCAGCGACAGGATCCGCGGCGGAAGCTGGCGGAACCGTCAGCGTGACTGCGGCGATGGCAGCAGCCAGACCTGGAACGGTCAGGTGGAAAGGAGTTTTTGAGCGCACAGTATTACCCCCACGGTTACTGAACGGAATTGCCGCCTTGTTCGGCGGCTCAAGGCAACCGACGCGGCCTGAATGGTCTCAGAGTGCCGGCTAGTTTATCCAGTGACTAGATAAAGAATCCTAAAGATTTCCCAAGCTTCAGGGCGCTTGCTCAGCGGCCAGGGCTACACGCTGAGGTGCCCCTGGGGCAGGGCTAAAGACGTTGAAGGAGTACTCGAACTCGCCATCGCTTCCACTCAAAATGCAGATAGGGCTGCTGCCGATGACGTTGGACTGTCGCCTGCACGGTCCTTCCGACTTCATCTCGAAACCAAGCCCGGAGAACACTGCCTTGATGTCGTCATCGGTGAGCTCTTTCCCGGTATCCCAGCGACGGGAGAGGCTGGGGCATGGGTTCGTACTGATGCACATGAACCGCTCCGGGCGGACAGTCTCGTCGGTCAGCTTCCAGTCCGACGGGATGGCGAAGCGTCCGGCGCGGGAAAGCATATCGTCGGTGACCTTGTCCTCTGCGGACCGGATTACGAAGAACGCAACAGGCCCCACGACCAGTACCGCCGCCAGGACAATTGCGACAATCCGCTTCACTGTGTTCCCCAAGCCATCAGTGCATGCACTGATCCCTGATCAACTGCCGTCAGTGCTGAACGCATCGTACCTGCATCCGCCCGCCGTGTCAGCGACACAAAGGGGGGTACATTCTTCCGCATCGGGATACAGGAGGACGCTCAGATAGTGATAGGGGATGTCTCTCGAAGGGCCGCCCGGAAGGAGCAGGTCTTGAAAGTTTGGGCACGTTAGGAGATGAAGGCCTCGGAGTCCGCGCATTTGGCGAGGCCCCATTGGATGCATCAGATGCAACATCGGCTTTCTCATACGCGGGAACTGCACTTATCGGTTGGATGGGGAGGGGCGAATCACGGGGTCCTAATCTGCATATTCTGCAATCGGGTTCGGTGATTATTCGTTTTCGAACTAATCAGACTCAATCCTCAGCTCTCTCCAGAAAAGCAAGAGCTTCCAGGACGGCGTCAGGGGATACGTCAAACCCGGTGGCACGGGTGCCAGACCAATTCAATCCAACCAAAATGCCATCGCCCTGGAGGCCCGGGAGCCAGTTCGACCTCCATTGCTGTAGCGGCAGTGATACTACGTCGAAGTCGCGGTAGTCAGGAACCGAAGCCACGATTCGCTCGACACGGCTAGGACGGGACCAAAAAGGCATGCTTCTCTGACCGTCGGGTCCAGCGGGTGCCGGGAAGCCATTTGCGTCACGAACAGTCCACACTTCTTGATGGTGGAGAATCTCGCTATAGAACGCGCTTGCGTGCGCGGCGCTGGTGCTCACGAAGACATCTTTCCAGAATCTGGCGCTGGCCGTTCCGGCGCATAGTTCGCCCACGGACTCGCCGCTGCTGCGGCGTGCTTCTGAGTGACTTGGTAGCTGTAGCCGAGCATTTCGGCCACGAGCGGGGCGGGCACTTCCTTCACGAGCGCGCGAAGGGATGCGTTGCGTGCACCCAGGAGATCGATGCCGACTTCTCTGAGACGAATCATGAGCGTGTTGGGGTGGATGTGCTGCCCGGGCCGGTATCCGGGGAACAGCCATTCGCTGCCTGAGCTGATGCCTGTGCGCATGTTGGGGCGTGCTGCCAGGTGTTCTGCGAGCAGTGAGGCGAAAGGTTCGGGCACGGGCGCTGGATCTCCGTCGCCGAGTGACAGACGCAGGCCATCTGACGTGAGGATCACGTCGGTGCTTTTCATGGCGGCGATCTTCACGACTGGCTGGGCGTAGAGCAGTAGGAGAGTGGCGGCGACCCTATAGGGCAGGGTGTCGACGTCCTCTGTGAGGCAGGCTTTGAGCATGGCGAGCCGCTGACCCTGGGTGAGAACTGGCACGGTCTTGGCCTGTCGGAATCCGATGGTGATGTTGGTGCACTGGTGGGGCCGTCGGCCAGCGGCAGTACCTCCGGCTGGCCATTCGCACGGCGTTTCCGCAGGTCACGGGCTTATTTCTACTACAAGAGATGCGGTACAGGGTGGCAATGGGCGGAGGAGGGGTGATCGTGCATCAGATGCAATAATCATTGCTTTACTTTACATAATGTAGATTATCGGCGTTTACCTAAGGCTGGAAGTGGCTGGCTCATGGTGGGGTTTTCCGGACATTTGCCGGGCGCATCTTGGAGGCGAGTTCCCGGATTTTCCTTGTGATTGCGGACCTGTAGGGATCGTGTGCGGAGCTGAGCGCGGCAGCCGGGTCTGACCAGTTGCTGCCCGGGTATAGCCACACCGGTTTGGTCCGCAATTGAGGTGGTTCCCATTGGTACCGCGGCCAGATATGCGCGTGCAGGAATGGATCGGTGTTCCCGAGGATCTCGATATTGACGCGAAGGAACGCCGAGTCCAATTTCGCGCACGCGATCTCAACGGCTTCGGCCAAAATGTCGACGCTGCTCAAATATGCTGTGCGTTCGGCACGAGGCAGATCAGTGAGGCGGTCTACGCAGACCCGGTCTGTGATCAGCACCGAGTAACCAGGGAGCCACTGGACGTCACCTATTACCGCAAAGCCGCCACTAAGGTGTGCCATAACGGTGGGATTCTCCCCTGCGATCGCCGACCCCACCCGGTCGTTCTTCCATGACTCCATGGCTGACCCTGGGGATGAATTCAGAGCCAGCCCATGCGGGCCGCTCACCTTCCCACGTAGGCCGCGAGGTGCTCACCGGTCAGCGTCGAACGGCCCGCGACGAGTTCCGCCGGCGTTCCCTCGAAAACGATCCTGCCGCCGTCGTGCCCGGCGCCCGGGCCGATGTCGATAATCCAGTCAGCGTGCGCCATGACTGCCTGATGGTGTTCGATCACGATGACCGACTTGCCGGAGTCGACAAGCCTGTCCAGCAAACCCAGCAGCTGCTGGACATCGGCCAGGTGGAGGCCGGTGGTCGGTTCGTCGAGGACGTACACGTCGCCCTGCTCGGCCATCTGGACGGCCAGCTTCAGCCGCTGCCGCTCGCCGCCGGACAGCGTGGTGAGCGGCTGTCCCAGGCTGAGGTAACCGAGCCCGACGTCGGAAAGCCGCGCGAGGATCTTATGGGCAGCCGGGACCTTCGCGTCGTCGGAATCGAAGAACGCCGTCGCCTCGGTCACCGGCATCTCCAGCACCTCCGCGATGTTCCGGCCGCCCAGGGTGTATTCCAGGACGGATGCCTGGAACCGCCGGCCTTCGCAGTCCTCGCAGGGCGACTCGACCGTGGCCATGACGCCGAGTTCGGTGAAGATGACACCCGCGCCGTTGCAGGCGGGACAGGCCCCCTCAGAATTCGAGCTAAACAGGGCCGGCTTGACGCCGTTGGCCTTGGCGAACGCCTTCCGGACCGGCTCGAGCAGGCCTGTGTAGGTAGCGGGGTTGCTGCGGCGCGAGCCCTTGATGGCTGCCTGGTCTATGACCACCACGCCGTCGCGGCCGGCAACAGAGCCGTGGATCAGTGAGCTCTTCCCGGAGCCGGCAACGCCCGTGACGACACAGAGCACGCCAAGCGGGACATCGACGTCCACGTCCTGGAGGTTGTGCTTCGATGCGCCGCGGACCTCGAGTTTGCCGGCAGACGCACGCAGGGTGTCCTTCAGGACCGCCCGGTCGTCCAAGTGGCGTCCGGTGATCGTGTCGCTCCCCCGCAGCCCCTCGACGGTTCCTTCGAAACAAAGCGTTCCGCCGGCCGTGCCTGCGCCCGGCCCCAGGTCGACGACGTGGTCCGCGATGGCGATCGTCTCCGGCTTGTGCTCGACTACCAGCACGGTGTTGCCCTTGTCGCGCAGCTGCAGCAGGAGCCGGTTCATGCGCTGGATGTCGTGCGGATGCAGGCCGATCGTCGGTTCGTCGAAGACATAGGTGACGTCGGTCAGCGACGAGCCCAGGTGGCGGATCATCTTGGTCCGCTGGGCCTCTCCCCCGGACAGCGTTCCGGCCGGCCGGTTGAGTGAGAGGTAGCCGAGGCCGATTTCAGCGAAGGAATCGAGCAGGTGCTGCAGCCCCTTGAGCAGGGGTGCCACCGAGGGCTCGTTGAGGTCACGGATCCAGTCGGCAAGGTCGGTGATCTGCATCTCGCAGAGTTCGGCGATGTTCTTGCCCTGGATCTTCGAGGTCAGGACGTCCCTGGTCAGCCGCGTGCCGTTGCAGTCGGGGCACGTCTGGAACGTCACCGCCCGCTCGACGAACCGGCGCACATGCGGCTGCATCGCCTCGGGGTCCTTGGACAGCATCGACTTCTGCATCTTGGGGATGATCCCCTCGTAGGTGAGGTTGATGCCCTCGACCTTGATCTTGGTGGGCTCGGCGTACAGCATCGTGTCGAGCTGCTTCTTGGTGAACTTGGAGATCGGCTTGTCCATGGGCAGGCCGACTCCCTCGAACAGCCGGCCGTACCAGCCGTCCATCGAGTAGCCGGGAACCGTGAGGGCGCCGTCGCTGAGGGTCTTGTTTTCGTCGTACAAAGCAGTGAGGTCGATGTCGCTGACGTTGCCCATGCCTTCGCAACGCGGGCACATGCCGCCCAGGTACACGGCCTGGCTGACGACGCTCTTCTCGACGCGGCCGCCCCGGTCGGTGGACATAACGCCGCTTGCCTTGCGGGTGGGCACGTTGAAGGAGTAAGCCGTGGGCGGGCCAACGTACGGGCTGCCCAGGCGGCTGAAGAGGATCCGCAGCATTGCGTTGGCGTCGGTGGCCGTTCCGACTGTGGACCTCGGGTTCGCGCCCATCCGCTCCTGGTCCACGATGATGGCGGTGGTCAGGCCCTCGAGGAAGTCGACGTCGGGCCGCGCCAGGTTGGGCATGAAGCCCTGCACGAACGCGCTGTAGGTTTCATTGATCATCCGCTGCGACTCGGCGGCGATTGTGGCGAAGACCAGTGAGCTCTTGCCCGATCCTGAGACGCCCGTGAAAACCGTCAGGCGGCGCTTCGGGAGCTCCAGGCTGATGTCCTTGAGGTTGTTCTCCCGTGCGCCCTGCACACGGATCAGGTCATGGGTGTCGGCTACATGCAGCGCGGACAACTGCGGGTCCGACGTGGTGGCCATGGTCATCGTGTCTCCATCTGCTCATCGGGGCCGCCTGCGGGGCATTCGCCGGGCGGTCACCTGGCTCAATCTAACCAGCTCCGAGGAGCCCGCCGGGCTTCCTACCGTATGGTAACCACCATTGTCTTAAGGCGAAAGCTCACTGAGAATGAACCATGACGGTCTACCTGAGATCCCTGGAAACTGCTGTCCCGCCCACCGTACTCATTCAGTCCGAGGCCCGTGATGTGTTTGCCGCCCAGCCGGGGCTGACCAGGCTGGGGTCGCGGCTCGTGAACACCTGTTTTGATTCCGCCGCCATCGACACCCGCCATACCGCCGTCACGGAGCTGACCAAGGACAGCCGTGCCGACGATCCGCAGTTTTTTGACCCCGATACCGGCCTGGTCCTGAGCCCCAGTACGAAGGTCAGGAACGACATCTTCGGCCGCGAAGCCACCAAGCTCTTCGTGGAGGCTGCCAAAGCAGCACTTGCTGCCTGCGCCGGCGTCGAGGCAGCCGACATCACCCATCTGGTGACGGTCTCGTGCACCGGTTTCTTCAACCCCGGTCCCGACTACAAAATCGTCCGTGCGCTGGGCCTGAACCCGGCCGTGCAGCGCTACCACCTCGGCTTCATGGGCTGTTATGCGGCTTTTCCGGCCTTGCGTGCAGCTAAATCCTTCTGCGAGGCAGACCCCGACGCCGTTGTCCTGGTGGTCTGCGCCGAGCTCTGTTCGCTCCACGTCCGCACGTCCAACGACCCCGACACCATCATGGGCTCGGCGCTGTTTGCGGACGGGGCCGCCGCCGCGGTCGTCTCGGCCAGGGACATCACCGACGGAGAGCCCCTGTTGCAGCTGGACCACTTCGAAACCGTGCTCACGCCGGTGGGCGAGGAATCCATGGCATGGAACATCGGCGACGAAGGGTTCGAGATGGTGCTGGGCAACTACGTCCCCCACATCATCGACGACCACATCATCGGGGCACTGGAGCCACTGCTTGCGCGCGATGAATCCCTGCGGGGACTCCCCTACCGGGACATCACCCACTGGGCCATCCACCCCGGCGGCAGGAGCATCCTGGACAAGGTGCAGTCCCGGCTTGAGCTCACGGACGAGCAGCTGGTTCCTGCGCGGGAAACCCTCCGCAAATTCGGCAATATGAGCAGTGCCACGGTGCTTTTTGTCCTCAAACACATTGCCGGACTCCCGCCGCAGGACGGCGACGAACGCATCTGTTCAATGGCGTTCGGGCCGGGCCTCACTGTGGAAACGGCGATGTTCACCAAGGTGCGTGCACCGCTGGCAGGATCTTCACCCGGGGCAGCCGAGGAGTCCACGGCAACGCAGCAGGCTGCAGCACGGACTGAGCCGTCGCTCCTCTGATGGCGGCCCGCCTGATGACCGGCCCGGGATGGCTGCGCGAGCGGGACGTCCACGCTGTGGAGCAAATGGACCGTCCCGGCTGTGATCCGGCGCGGCTGGACCGCACGTACGCGCAGTTTCCCGTAGTGAACCGGGCCATTGCCGGGTGGCGCGGAATCTACCGGACCCATCTCCGGCCCGTCCTGTCACCCACCGGTGTGACCACCCTGCTGGACATCGGCTGCGGCGGCGGGGACGTGCCCCTGATGTTGGCGGCGTGGGCGGCCCGGGACCGGCGAAGAGTGGAGATCACTGCCATTGATCCGGACCGGCGGGCCTTCGAGTTCGCCCTGCGCCGCAGGCGCGTCGACGGCGTGACGTTCCGGCAGGCGTCAACTGCCGAACTGGTAGCCGAGGGGCGGCGCTACGATGCCGTGGTGTCCAATCACGTCCTGCACCACCTGGACACGGCTGAACTTCCGCAGTTCCTCGCCGAATCGGCCATGTTGTCCCGCGGCCCGGTCCTCCACAACGACATCCGCCGCAGCACCGCCGCGTACGCGCTGTTCTACGCCGTGTCATGGCCGTTTCCCGGTTCCTTCATCAGGGACGACGGTTTGACGTCCATCCGCCGCAGCTACACGGCGGCGGAACTGAAGGCGTCCGCTCCCCCGGGCTGGGCCGTTGCGCCCCGTTTCCCCTTCCGCAATCTGCTCACCCTGGACCGGACCGATAGCGGTGCTTGACGTCGTCGTGGTGGGCGGCGGCCCGGTGGGGATGTTCCTGGCAGCCCTTCTGCTGCAGCACGGGATGTCGGTCCGGATCCTGGAACAGCGCTCGGAGCCCAACACCCACTCCCGCGCCATCGGCATCCATCCCCCGTCGCTGGAGGCCCTCGATGGCGTCGGCGTAGCATCCGGCCTAATAGCCGAGGGCGTCCGGATCCGCCGCGGTGTTGCCATCGGGGGCGGCGTGGAGCTGGCGGGAATGTCCTTCGACTCCGTGTCCCGGCGCTACCCGTTCGTGTTATCCGTGCCGCAGGCCAGAACGGAAGCCGCCCTGGAGCGGCGCGTCCGGGAGCTGGACGGCGGGGCGCTTCTCCGCGGCGCAACCGTGACGGGAATGCACGACGACGGTTCCTCCGTTGCGGTGGACGTCCTCACCGCAGGCGGGGAATCCAGGATTCATGCTTCCCTGGCGGTGGCCGCGGACGGGGTCCATTCCACTGTCCGCCAGCTGCTGGAGGCCCCCGCCCGGCTGAAGGTGTACCGCGACAGGTACCTGATGGGAGACTTCGCCGACAGCACCGCGTTCGGCCCGGACGCAGCCCTGTTCCTGGAAGCCGCCGGCATCGTGGAGTCCTTTCCGCTGCCGGGCGGAGAGCGGCGTTGGGTGGCCAGGTTGCCGGGCGCACCGGCCGTTGCTGGAGCTGATCCGGAGGCGTCGACTCCCGGCGGCCTGGCGCGGATCGTGCTGGAGCGGACCGGCGTCGCGGTCGACGCCGGCACGAATTCGATGCTGAGCAGCTTCGGCGCCCGTACCCGGATGGTGGAGCGCATGGTCCACGGCAGGGTCACGCTCATCGGAGACGCCGCCCACGAAATCAGCCCTATCGGCGGCCAGGGCATGAACCTGGGCTGGCTGGATGCTGCTGACCTGGTGCCGTTCATCCTCCGCCAGCTGGCCCGGACCGGACGGGAGAGGGATTTCCGGTCGTTTGAAGGTCACAGGCTGCGGGCGGCCGCGACGGCTGCCCGCCAGGCCGAAATCAACATGGCGCTTGGCAGGCCGCTGCAGCGTCCGTGGTGGACAGTCCGGAACAGGCTCATCGGCTGTGCCGCGGGCGTGCCGGCGGTCAATGCACGCGTGGCCGCCCGTTTCACCATGCACTAGCGCAGTTCAGCGGTGTAATAGCAGTCGTAACTGTCCTGACTGGTGATTCGTCCGTCGCGGACCTCGAACACAGATGTGGTCCGGGCCCGGATAGTATCGCCGGCGTCCCAGTATCGAAGGTTCATCAGCAGCGTGGCCGACCAGTCCGCCTCGAGCACCACGCGGCTTCCTTCACACGTGGTCCGCCGGACGTCGAACCGCTGACCGGACACCACCTGACGGCTCTGGTCCGCCCCCGCCAGCACCTGCGCACGGCTGCGCACGGACCCTTCCGGCGCGAGCACGTGCGGCGCCTCAACCAGCGTGAAGTCCTCGGCCAGGAAGCTGTCCACTTCAGCCGCGCCGCCGCCGGCCTCAATGGCGCGGACAAATCCAAGGACACAGTCGAGCGGGGTCTGTTCGTTCATGGAACGAGGCTAGCCCATAGCCCGCCGCCCGGATTCAACGGGGCCTTTAGACTGCTGGCATGGACGGCGCAGCGCAAGCGAGGCGACGGTGGCCGGCAACAGCCGCCGTCGTACTGGCTGCTGCGGTGGCAGTTACGGCACTGCGGGGCTGCAGCCCGGACGCGGAAGGGGCCGCTCCGCTGACTGCGGAACTCAACCAGTTCAGGGACAACTACGGCAGCCAGATCATCGAGATCCAGGTCAGCAACACCTCGTCCGTGTCCCTGACGGTCTTCAGCGCTGACATGTCCAGTTCCCTGTTCCCGGCGGGCACATCCTGGCGGGCAAAGCCGGAGGGCACGGAGGTGCCGCCGGGTCAGACAAAGAGCCTGCCGGCCACCCTGCCGGCGCCCTCCTGCGGCAGCCCCGGGGCGGATGCTGACGCAGCCCCCTCGGCCGGCGCGGCACCGGCGCAGGTGAAGGTCTCCTACCGCCAGGGCTCCACAACCAGTGACGTGCAAATGCCGGCAGCGGACCCTTTCGGAGTCCTGGCACGGAACCGCTCTGAACTCTGCCTCGCGCAGGACGCCGGGCGCATCGCCCGGATAAATCTCGCCCCGGAACTGGAGGTCGCGGCGGACGGCCGGACCGCCGTCGTACGCCTTCAGGTGACGCCCCGCGCGGCCGAAGCCGGAACACCGCGTTCCCTGGTCATCGAAAGCATCGAGGGCACCACCCTTCTGGCCGAAGCCCCGGACGCTCCGTGGCCGCGCGGAATCACGGTTGTTGCCGGCGGGAGCCCCGGTGAGTTCCGTCTCCGGTTCCGCCCCGCCCGCTGCGATCCGCATGCCGTCGCTGAAGACAAGGTGGGAACCCTGCTGCCACTGCGCCTCGATGTGGGCGGACGGCGCGGTGTGTTCAAGGTTCCCGCCGGTGCCGACCTGACGGGCCGGATCCACGCGTTCGTCACGGCGGCCTGCCCGGCGCACTAGGCTTTTCCCATGCTTCATGTCGCAAACCCCACCCCGTTCAGCAACGCCCGGATCAGGGAAACAGTCCAGGAGATCCTCGCAGCCGGGGTGCTTCCGTCCATTGTGCAGGCCGGCCATCCGGTGCTCCGGCAGCAAGCTGCACCGTACGACGGCCAGCTGGACAGCGCCGAACTCGCGGCGCTCGTCGCGCTGATGCGCGAGGTGATGCATGACGCGCCCGGTGTCGGACTGGCGGCGCCCCAGCTGGGCATTCCCCTGCAGCTCGCTGTCCTCGAGGACGAATACGACGTCGACGCCGATATTGCCGCCGTCAGAAACCGGACACCGCTGGAGTTCTTTGCGGTCATCAACCCGAGCTATGCACCGGTGGGGACCGGCGCAGCGGCTTTCTACGAAGGTTGCCTGTCGCTGCAGGGCCTGCAGGCCGTGGTGTCGCGGCACGAATCAGTGCGCCTCGACTTCACCGACGCAACCGGCACCACGCTGCAGCGGGTTTTCTCCGGCTGGCAGGCGCGTATCGTCCAGCACGAGACTGACCACCTGCAGGGAGTGCTCTACATCGACAAGGCTGAGCTGCGCTCCCTCAGCAACAACGCTGAATACGGTGCGCGGTGGGCCCACCCGGACATTGACCGTGCCCGGCAGGAGTTGGGTTTCCTGCCGGACGAAGCCGCGGACTAGGGGTTGGCCTTGGTGGGCAGGTAGCGGGCCCACCAGCGAAGGATTTCCTCGAAGCGCTGCTTCCGGTGGTGCGGGGTACCTGACCGGGAAAGCTCGTGGTTTTCGCCCGGGAAGACGAGGAACGCAGCGTCCACGCCCTGCTGCTTCAGCGCCGTGAAGTACCGCTGGCCCTGTTCCACCGGGCAGCGGAGGTCGTCTTCGCTGTGGATGACCAGCGACGGCGTGCGGACGGTGCGGATGGTGGCCATGGGGCTTTGGGCGGCCATCTGTTCAGCTGAGGTGCCGGTGTACTCGCCACCGAAGAACCAGCCGATATCCGAGGAGCCCACAAAGCTCACCGGATCGAGGAATCCGCGCTCCACGATGGCTGCTTTGAAGCGGTGGTCCTGGCTGATGGTCCACGCCGTGAGGTAGCCACCGTAGGAACCTCCCATGATCCCGAGCGCACCGCCGTCGAGCTCCTGGAACTTTGCCAGGGCGCCGTCGAGAAAGGACAGGACGTCCTGCATGTCCACGGTTCCCATCTTTTCCTTGATGGCACGCCCGTGTGCCTGGCCGTAACCGGCAGAGCCGCGGGGGTTGCACATGAGCACCGCGTAGCCGGCCGCGGCGTAGACCTGGGCTTCGTCGAACAGTGCCACGGTGTACTGCGAGAACGGGCCACCATGGATGTTCAGCAGGACGGGGTGCGGACCCTTTCCGGGCGGCAGCACCAGCCAGCCGTGGACCTGGTAGCCGTCCGCCGCATCGAAGGTCAGCTCCCGGGGCTCAATAATCTCGGCCCGAAGCCGCAGTTCGGCTGAAAAATCCGTCAACAGCCTCAACTGGCCGTCCTCCAGCGCCGCGACATCGCCTGCTGTGGCGGCGTCGCAAAAACTTACGAACAGCGAGCCGCCAGCGGACGCAGCGCCGGTGACGACCCGGTCTCCGTGGACCAGCAGCGAGTGGTTGCCTGTTGCTCCGAACTCCAGCAGCTCCACGGTTCCCTGCGCGTTGTTCAGGAGGAGTACCGAATCCGGGCCGCGGAGCTCCAATCCCCCGGCGCCTTCGGTGAGGTCCATCGTTTCCACGTCGCTGAGGACGGTGGCTTCGCCGCCTTCGGCCGGCATGACGTAGAGGGCCGTATTCCGTGCCACGAAGTCCTGCCCGGACTCGCCGAGTTCCTGGGCGGTGTAGAACAGCCACTTCCCGTTTTTGGACTGGCGCGCGGTACCGACCGTCTGGCGCCCGCTGTTGGCGGCCTTGACGGATTCCGGCTCACCGCCCGAGGCTGCCACCCGGTACACGCCGGCTTCCAGGTCCCGGTCACTGCCTTCGTGAAGGGCAGCAATGAAGTACACGGATTGTCCGTCGGCGCTGAACGATTCACCGCAGTGGTCTGCCGCGGCGAAGGTCAGTTGCCGCGGGGCCGGGAGCAGGTCGCCCGCCGCCGCATCGGCGGCTTCGTGGGCTTCGGCGTCTGCTGCCGGACCGGAGCCCGCCGGATCTTTCGCTGCCGGTTTGCGGTTCTTCAGGGCCCGCCCAACGGGCGGCACCCGGGGCTCGTCGTCCAGTTCCGGGACGTCCACGATGAAGAGCTGAAGGGGCTTGTCCGCCGTATACCCGACGCCGTTCATCCTGTATTGGTAGTCCGTGATCAGCCTTGCATCCTCAGCACCTGCGGATACGCCGTCCAGGGTGCCGTACCGGCCGTCGTCGGGCGTTCTGGCACCGAAGACGATGCTGTGCGAATCGGGAGACCAGGCAAAGGATGAGACGCCGAGCTTGGCGTTGGTGAGGACCTGCGGTTCGCCGCCGGCCGCCTCCACGACATAAAGCTGCGGACTCCCGCCCGCCGTTGCGCGCAGGAAGGCCAGTACCAGCCCGTCCGGAGAAAAGGCCGGGGAGGTGTCGCGGAAACCGCGGGTCAGCCGGCGGGGCAGCTTCTCCGGATCCAGCGGCACAGTCCAGAGCTGGCCCACGTAGGTGTCGGCGTCGAAATCAGGGCGGACCACCGAAACCACGGCCCGGCTGCCGTCAGGGTGGACGGCGGGGGCGGAAACGGACTTCAGCAGGGGCAGATGTTCAGGCTTCACGCCTGTGAGCCTAACGGCTCACGCATGACCTGTGAAATACCTCACGCCGCCGGCGATGCCGCACCGGGATGCTGCGCCGGGGATGCTGCACCGGGTCGGGGAGTTTCCGGCAGCTGGGCGCCGGGAAGGGTGCTGCCGCCGCGGCCCTAGGATGGGGTGCATGCTTCCCGACGCCGCCCGTTTGCTCCTGTGCCCCGTCTGCCGAACCAGCCTGGGCCTCCGGGGCAACCGGCTGGCGTGCCCGGAAGGCCACAGTTTTGACGCTGCCAGGCAGGGCTACTTCAACTTGCTGGTGGGCAAGGGCACTGTTTTCGAAGCCGATACGGCGGCCATGGTGGCCGCCCGCTTCGACTTCCTGTCCAACGGGCATTACCGGCCACTGGCCGACGCGGTCGCGGAACTAGCCGCCCCCGCGCTGGGCGGGGCGGACGCTGCGGTGCTGGATGCCGGAACAGGAACCGGACATTACCTGAATGCCCTGCTGGCGGCCGCCCCTGCGTCCGCCATCGGCCTCGATATTTCCAAATTCGCGCTGCGGCGTGCGGCCCGGATGAATCCAGACGCCGTCAACCTGGTCAGCGACGTCTGGCAGCCGCTTCCCGTCGCGGACGCCGCCGTCGACGTCGTCACGGTGGTTTTCGCGCCGAGGAACGCCGCGGAATTCGCCCGTGTGCTCCGCCCCGGCGGGCGGCTGATTGTGGTGACCCCGCGGTCCGGCCACCTTGCCGAAATAGCGGGTCAGACCGGCATGCTCGGGATCGAGCCGGCCAAGGAGGAACGGCTTGCCGCCTCCCTCGGAGGACATTTTGCCCAGCGCTCCACCCGGGAGCTGGACCTGGATCTGGGGCTTGAACCGGCCGACGTCGGCAACCTGGCCCTGATGGGGCCGGCCGGCCACCATCTGGACCCGGCAGCGCTGGACGCCATCATCGCCGGGCTGCCGCCCCTCACTCAGGTCTCGGCCCGGTTCCGAATCAGCGTGTTTGAACCCCGGAAGTAGGCGGCCTCATAACGAGTTGACTACTTTCCGACCGTGCCTGACGGTCCCCTCCTGCGCCCCGCAGCTTCGGTCTAGGATGGAAGCACAGTTACTGAGGGCCTGCGTCCGCAGCCCCGGGGACGAAGGGGGAACGCATGTTTGAATGGCTTGGCGAGAACTGGTGGGCACTGTGGCTCACCGTCTTCCTGGCGTTTGCTGTGGTGGAAATGCTCACCCTGGACTTGTTCTTCATCATGCTTGGAGGCGGAGCGCTGGCCGGCCTGCTGGCTGATTTCGCCGGTGCCGACTTCTGGCTGCAGATCGTGGTCTTCTGCGTTGTTTCCCTGTTGATGGTGGTCTTCGTTCGTCCGGTTGCATTGAAGCACCTGAAGAAGGGGCCCGCGGATCAGCGGACCAACATCGACCGGCTGATCGGCGAGTCCGCCCTCGTTATGGAAACCGTCAGCACCTCCTCCGGGCTGGTCAAGATCGGCGGCGACGTCTGGAGCGCACGCTCGGAGAACGGTGTCCTGAACGCCGGGCAGCGGGTGGTGGTTTCGGCCATCGAAGGAGCCACCGCGGTGGTGGCGCCACAGCCGGAGACGGCCGTCCAGTAGGACCAGCAGCACCAGCAGGCAGGAACATTTTTCCGGCAGCCGCCACCGGCGCCGGGCACGCGGCGAACCGCCGCCGCGAACATAGCAAGGCACATAACTGGGGAATAGGTGATGTATGGATATCGCAGTCGCAATCGTGCTGCTGGTTCTCGTTGCGTTCGTAATAATAGTGCTGGTCCGGTCGGTGCGAATCGTCCCGCAGGCCCGCGCCGGCGTCGTGGAACGGCTCGGTAAGTACCAGCGCACCCTGCTCCCGGGCCTCACCATCCTGATTCCCTTCGTGGACAGGCTCCTGCCGCTCCTGGACCTTCGCGAGCAGGTTGTGTCATTTCCCCCGCAGCCGGTGATCACCGAGGACAACCTCGTCGTCTCCATTGACACCGTGGTCTATTTCCAGGTCACTGACGCGAGGGCGGCCACGTACGAGATTGCGAACTACATCCAGGCGGTGGAACAGCTGACCACCACCACGCTCCGAAATGTTGTTGGCGGCCTGAACCTCGAAGAGGCGCTGACCTCACGCGACCAGATCAACGGCCAGCTCCGCGGTGTCCTGGATGAAGCTACCGGACGCTGGGGCATCCGGGTTTCCCGTGTGGAGCTGAAGGCCATTGATCCGCCCCACTCCATCCAGGACTCGATGGAAAAGCAGATGCGTGCCGAGCGCGACCGCCGCGCAGCCATCCTGACGGCTGAGGGCACCAAGCAGTCGGCCATCCTCACGGCGGAAGGGCAGCGCCAGTCTTCCATCCTGAAAGCCGAAGGTGATGCCAAGGCTGCCATCCTCCGTGCCGACGGCGAAGCCCAGGCCATCCAGAAAGTATTCGACGCAATCCACAAGGGCAACCCGGACAACAAGCTCCTGGCGTATCAGTACCTGCAGACACTGCCCAAGCTGGCCGAAGGTTCCTCCAATAAGCTCTGGATCATCCCCAGCGAAGTCGGAGAAGCCCTGAAGGGCATCGGCAATGTCCTCGGAGGCAACAATGCTGACTCCCGCACCGGCGGTCTCTTCGACGGCGGAAGTGGCACCAACGCGGACGACGGCACTGGTGCCGGAACCGCCGCCAAGCACGGGGGCACGCAGCCCGGGGACCCGCGGCAGCCTCTTTAGGCAGCCGCGTCCGGCATTGGCCAGGGAGGCGTCCGCGTTGCGGGCGCCTCCCCCGCTTTTGCCTGCGGCAGGGTCCGGCTTTACGCGCCGGGAAATAAGCCCGTATAATAGGATATTTGTCCGGCTGGTTCAGACCTGCTGGAACAATCAAGCTTGGCAAAGCGTTGTGTCTATTGATGCAGGGCAGTGCAAACAGTAGTCCGAGGCGTGAGCTGCCCCGGCTAGCGCGGAGCCTCGCTCCGCGAACCGACCAAAGGGAGAAATCATGAGCGATCGCAGCCTTCGGGGCATGCGTCTTGGCGCACAGAGCATGGAGACCGAATCCGGTGTTGAGCCGGCTCCGCGCCAGCGGGTTGAGTATCGTTGCGAGGACGGCGAGCAGGTCTTCGTTACCTTCTCTTCCGAAGCCGAGATTCCCCCGGTGTGGGTTTCGAAGACGGGCAAGGAAGCCTTGCTCGTTGACGGCGAACGCCCCGTCAACAGCAACGAGAAGGCCGTGCGCACGCACTGGGACATGCTCCTGGAACGCCGCTCACTGCCTGAGCTCGAGCAGATCCTCGAGGACCGTCTGACGATCCTTCGCGAACGCCGCGGCGAACGCCGCTCGGCCTAGCCAAGCGTCCCGCGAAGTCGAGAACGCAAAGGGCCGGGCCCGTACCTCATCAGAGAGGTTACGGGCCCGGCCCTTTTCTTGTGTCCGGCTAGTGCCGGACGTTCAGCACCGGTGGCCTAGGACGCAGCCGAACCGCGGCCGGTGAGCTTCCGCCAACGGGCGGTGAGTCCCCACTTGGTGACGTTGATCATGGCTTCCACCACGATATTGCCGCTCATCTTGGAAGCTCCGAGTTCCCGCTCCACGAACGTGATGGGGCGTTCAACGATCTTCAGGCCCATTTTGGCCACCCGCCAGGCCAGGTCAACCTGGAATCCGTAGCCCACGGAGTCCACCTGGTCGAGGTTGAGCTTCTCAAGCGTCGTCCGCCGGAAGGCGCGGAAGCCGCCTGTGACGTCCTTGATTTTGATGCCCAGCATAAGCCGGGCGTAGGTGCTGCCGATCCGTGAGATGGCTTGGCGGTACAGCGGCCAGTTGACCACGCTGCCGCCCGGCACCCAGCGGGAGCCCATGGCGAGGTCTGCGCCCTCTTCCACGGCGTCCAGGAGCTGCTGCAGCTGCTCGGGCTGGTGGGATCCGTCGGCGTCCATTTCCACCAGGATGTCGTACCCGGCTTCCAGCCCCCACTTGAAGCCGGCAATGTAGGCCGCCCCCAGGCCGGCCTTGCCTTGGCGGTGGAGAACGTGGACCTGGTTATCCTCCGCGGCGATGCCGTCCGCAAGCTGCCCGGTGCCGTCCGGGCTGTTGTCGTCCACCACCAGCACATCGGAAGCCGGGACGGCTGCACGCAGGCGTGCGAGTGTCTTGGGCAACGATTCCAGCTCGTTATAGGTGGGGATGATGGTGAGGACACGCACAGCGGGGCCCTTTCCTTGATGGGAGCGGTCACGCGCCAGGAAGCCAGATAGAAGTGAGGGCTTTAAGGCGCAAGTCACCATTATAGGGAGTTTGCGCTGATGGGGCGCGTCACGCGGGCGGGCCGCGGGCAGGTCCACATGCCTCGGGCCAGTTGCGTCCGGATGCGATGTGCCTCGGCGGAACTGTTTTCTGCTGCGAAGTGGACCTGCCCCCGGGACTGCCACGGTCTGGCCCGACGGCAGGTCCGGCTGGGCATCCTGCTGGCGGGTCACGCGGCCAGACGGAGCCCCTTGACTATTGGTTCCGTCCGTTGCGACTCAATGCTACGGACAGCCCCGGCAGTGTCAACCCGGGTTTGACCTGCAGGTTTAGGCATACCTGCAGGTCAGGAGCATACGGCGCGCCGGTAAGCTTTACGGTCTATGACCGCAGGGAGCCGTTTGTGAACAGCTCCCGTCCGTCCCGGACGGTCTGCAGGCACACAGGATCGGTACCGGTGTCCAGTGCCGGGAGCAACGGTGTGCGCGCCCGGGGGTCCGTACTCCAGGACTGAACCCGGCCGTCCGCAACCTGCACCATGAGTTCCTCCACTTCCCAGACGGCGAAACTGGCCGGCGCGCCCGGTACCAGCTGGCCGGCCATCGGGTTGCGGTATTTGGCTGCCCGCCAGCCGGCCCTGGTGTGGCCAAGGAACGCGGCCCGCGCTGAGATGCGCTGCTCCGGATTGCTGTGTTCGAGGCAGGCGCGGACGCTGGCCCAAGGGTTGAGCGGAGTGACAGGACTGTCGCTGCCGAAGCTGATGGGAACTCCTGCGGCATAGAACGATGCGAAGGCGTTCATCCCGCGTTCCCGGTGCCCCAGCCGTTCCTGATAGAGACGGCCGGCCCCGCCCCATGCGGCGTCGAATCCCGGCTGCACACTGACCGTCACTGAGTATTTGGCCAGCCGCTCGATTGCGTCGGCGTCGGCCATTTCCACATGTTCGAACCGGTGGCCGGCGGCCCTGACCCGCTGCTCCCCCACTTCCGCGGCCGCCCGGTCCAGAGCGTCCAGGGCTGCGTCGAGTCCTGCGTCGCCGATGACGTGGAAGCCCCCTTGGATGCCCAGCAGGGAGCAGGCGGCCAAGTGCGCGGCTGCCTGGTCAACGGACAGGTAGAGGCTGCCGCGCTCTCCCGAAGCATCGCTGTAGTCATCCCTGAGCGCGGCAGTCCGGGACCCGATGGAACCGTCAATGTTCAGGTCCCCGGCGAGCCCGCGCACGGCGGCGCCGAGGCCGTCCAGGATAGCGCGGGCGTCCTCCTCGGACCCGGCCAGCTGGCCCCAGTACGGGAGGACCTCAGGCGTCGGCTTCCCGAGGGCATCCGGGCCGTTCCAACCGGCTGCAATCCGCAGGTCTGCGGCGCTGCCGATATGCGGCGCGGCCATTTCCGCCACTGCCACGTAGCCGTTTGCGGCGGCTTCGGCCAAGGCGCGGGACTGGTAGTTCCGCAGGTCCCCGTCCGGCAGCTGCCGCGCTGCAAGCCTGGCCGACGTGTGGGCATGCCGCTTCACCTGGCTGCCGGCCGAGTATCCGTCCAGCCCGGCGAGGCCTGCTGCTTCGGCCAAGGCGGAAGAGACCAGTGCGGAATGGGCGTCGACGCGCGAAAGATAGACCCGCCGGCCCCCCGCCGCGCGTTCCAGTTCCTCGCGGCTGGGCAGGGCCGGGTCGGACCAATTGCTCTCGTCCCACCCATGGCCCAGGACGGTGGCGCCGGCATCGGCTGACGACCCCGCAACGGAGGCAGCCACAGCGTCCAGGAGTTCGGCGGCCGAGCGCACTCCGCCCAGCTGCAGTGAGTCCAGGGCAATGCCCGTTTCAGTCAGGTGGACGTGTGAGTCAACAAATCCGGGCGCCAGGAGTGCGCCGTGGAGGTCGACGATGTCCATCGACGAATCGGCGATGGACGTGGCTGCCTGCTCTGAACCGACCCACGCCACGGTGTCGCCGTCCACCATCATGGCGGTGGCAAACGGGTCTGCAGCGGTATAGACGGAACCATTGCGGTACAGCGTCACTTTGCGTTCTCCGGCCGGCTGGTCCGCCCGTGCGTCAGTCATGTTGTGTGGTGCTCCTAAGCAGCCTTGAAGTAGTGGAAAATCTGCGGACGGGTCCGGTGGGGGTCACACCACGGTGGAGTAGGCGACCACGCCGCGGCGCACCAGGATGATGGCCTCCGAACAGAGCCGTGAGAGCCTCGGATCCAGGCCGGGGATCTTTGCCAGCTGGTCCAGGAGGTCGATGACCTGCTTGACCCACCGGACAAAGTCGCCGGCTGCCAGGTCCGTGCCGCTGAGGACTTCCTGGAGGTGCCTGCCCTTGGCCCACTTGAAGATGGGCCACACGAGGCCAAGCTCCGGTTCACCGGTCAACGGAAGCTTGTTCTCCTCCTCGGCGTCCTCCAGCATGGACCATTCCCGGACGACGATGTCGACGGCGGTCTCCAGCGACACGCTGGGCATCCGGGGCCGCAGTCCGCGTTCTTCCCGCTTGGCCTGGAAAACCAGCACGCTCGCCAGGGCCGCCACTTCGGTGGCGTCGAGGTCGCTGAACGCATCTTGCCGCAGGGACTGGGAAATAAGGAGGTCCTTTTCGCCGTAGATCCGGCGCAGCTTCTGGCCGTCGGCGTTGATGGACACCCTTCCCGAATCGGACGTTTCGAGGTAGCCGTAGCTGGAGAGAAGGTCGCAGACGCGGTCAAACGTCTTGGCGATGGTGTTGGTCCGGCCCTGGATTTCGCGGATCAGTCCGTCCGTTTCGCGGCGAAGCTTCAACCAGCGCTCCGACCAGCGCGCGTGATCCTCGCGTTCACTGCACCCGTGGCAGGGATGGGACCGCAGGGCCAGCCGCAGTTCGGTAATCCGCTTCTCCTGGTCCGGCAGGGCCGCCGCCCTGCCGAAATCAGTGTTGCGGGTGTTGCCGGGCGCAGGGGGACGGTTTTCCCGGATGGCGTTGCGCACCGACGACGCCAGGTCCTTGCGCGACTTGGGCACCTTCGCGTTGAACGACTTGGGGATGCGGACCCGGGTCACCGGGGTGATGGGTCCTTCAAGGTCGTGGATGCCAATCCTGCGTAACTGGTTGTCCAGCGTCAGCACGGCGGGGCGCGGCTCGCGGGAGTTGTGGTCTGAGCCGAGCACCACGGCCAGGCCGGGTGCCCTGCCTGTCGGCACGTCCACCACGTCGCCGGGGAGGAGCCTGCTCAGGGAGTCCTCGGTAATGGACTTGCGGGCCTTCGAGGTGCTGCGGGAGGCGGCGTTTTCGGTGTCCGAAAGTTCCCGCCGAAGCCGGGAGTACTCGGTGAAGTCCCCGAGATGGCAGGTCATGGATTTCTGGAAGCCGGCCAGGGATTCCTCCCTGCTTCGGACCTGCTTGGCCAGGCCAACCACGGAACGGTCCGCCTGGAACTGGGCAAACGAGGATTCCAGGATTTCCCGCGCGCGCGGCCGGCCGAACTGCGCCAGGAGGTTGATGCTCATGTTGTACGTGGGGCGGAAGCTCGAGTTCAGGGGGTAGGTTCGGCGGGATGCGAGGCCTGCCACTGCCGTGGGGTCCGTCCCGGGCTGCCAGAGCACCACGGCGTGGCCTTCGACATCGATGCCGCGGCGTCCGGCGCGGCCGGTGAGCTGGGTGTACTCGCCGGCGGTGATGCCAACGTGGGCTTCTCCGTTGAACTTGTCCAGCTTTTCGAGCACCACCGAACGTGCCGGCATGTTGACACCCAGCGCAAGGGTTTCGGTGGCGAAGACCGCCTTGACCAGGCCTTCGACGAAGAGTTTCTCCACGACTTCCTTGAACGTCGGGAGCATTCCTGCATGGTGGGCTGCCAGGCCACGCAGGAGTCCATCCCGCCAACTCCAGAATCCGAGGACGTCCAGATCGTCAGAGGGGATGTCCTGTGCTGCTTCGTCAACGCGGCTGGCGATGATCTGTTGTTCCCGCTCGGTGGTCAGCCACAAACCTGCCGCGACGCACTGGGCCACTGCAGCGTCGCAGCCGGCGCGGGAGAAGATGAAAGTGATGGAGGGCAGCAGGTCCTGCCGGTCCAGGCTGGCGATGACCTGGGGGCGGCTGGCCTTGCGGACGGCACTCTGCTGGCCCGCCTGGGAGCGGTCGCCGCGCTGGTTCTGCTGGCGACGCTGGCTGCGGCCGCCATGGCCGAAGCGGGCCCGTGAATTCATCTGGCTCTCGGTGCGTGCCATCGCCAGCAGGTCCGGGTTCACTTCAAATCCCCGTTCGAGGGCGACGTTGGCCGTCATGGCCGTTGCGCCGGGGTTCGATTCCCCTTCGGGGGCAATTTCATCGAAGGTGGTTTCGCCCGCGAAGAGGTCCACGATCTCGCGTCCCACCATGACGTGCTGCCAGAGCGGCACCGGCCGGTGCTCGGTAACAATGACGTCGGTGTGTCCGCGGACAGTGTCAAGCCATGCACCGAATTCCTCGGCGTTGGAGACTGTGGCGCTCAGCGAAGCCACCTGGACTTCGCTCGGCAGGTGGATGATGACTTCTTCCCAGACGGCGCCGCGGAACCGGTCAGCGAGGTAGTGGACCTCGTCCATGACAACGAAGCCGAGGTCGTCCAGGGTGTCTGAATCCGCGTAGAGCATGTTCCGCAGGACTTCGGTTGTCATCACAACAACCGGGGCGTCGCCATTGATGCTGGTATCGCCCGTCAGGAGTCCAACGTTCTCCGCGCCGTATTTGTCCGCCAGCTCCGAGTACTTCTGGTTGCTCAGCGCCTTGATCGGGGTGGTGTAGAAGGCCTTGAGGCCGCGCTGGAGTGCCAGATAGATGGCGAACTCCCCCACGATGGTCTTGCCGGCACCGGTGGGGGCCGCGACCAGCACTCCCCTGCCCTGTTGCAGGGATTTGCAGGCCTGGCGCTGGAAATCGTCGAGTTCGAAATCCAGCGTGCGGACGAACGCGCCGAGGTAGGTGTTGGCTTCTGCGGTCCGTTCGGCACTGGCCCGATAGAGTTCGGATGGCGACTGTGGCCCGGTTGTGGAGGACATACTTCCAGCCTAGTGGGCGAGGGGCTACAGTTTCCCCAGTTCCGAGCCGGGCGTCGCGACGTCGGCCGTCGCGTCAGTTTCGGCGGCGATCTTCGCAGCCTTACGGTCCCGGCGCCGGTCGTTGAAGATACAGAGTCCGATGGCGGCGAAAAACAGTGCAAGCAGCGGGCCTGCGAGCAGGAACATGGACAGTGCGTCCGCTCCCGGCGCCGCGACGGCGGCCAGCACGAACACCAGGAAGACTGTGATGCGCCATGCTTTCAGGATGGTCTCGCCCCTGATGATGCCGGCCATGTTGACGCCGACCAGGACCACGGGGACCAGGAACGCGAGCCCAAGGAACAGGACCATGCGGGTGACGAAGTCGACATAGTCGCGGGCATCGATGAGGTTGGAGAACCCGGCAGGCGTGAACTGGGTCAGCGCGCGCACCACCTGCGGCGTCACCATCCAGCCAACCCAGACGCCGGCAAGGAAGAGCGGCACGGCTGCGGCCATATAGCCGAGCGTGTAGTGCCGTTCCTTCTTGGTGAGGCCGGGTGTGATGAAGGCCCACAGCTGGTAGATCCAGATGGGGCTCGAGATGACGGCGCCGATCAGCAGCGAAAGCTGCAGTTTGAAGTCAAACGGCGACGCAATGCTCGAGAAGTTCACCGAAGAGGTGCCGCCGGTTGTCTCGGCAATCCGATCGACGGGTTCCTTCAGGGCGCTCAATACCGGGTCGTAAAGGATCCAGCCCCCGATGCCGCCGATGACGAGTCCAATGGCCGACTTAATGAGCCGGTTCTTGAGCTCCTTAAGGTGGTCCATCAGGGCCATGCGGCCCTCAGGGTTGGATTTACGGCCCTTCGTCAGTGCCACTTCAGGTCAAACGCGGTTCGACGGCGGAACGTCGGTTCCGTCGGCGCTGCCGGAGTCACCGTTTTGCGGCCGGGACTGCGGGTGGTTGACGATTTTGCCTTCAACCGGGTCCGTGCCGTCCTTGGCCTCGGGCTTGCCGTCGTTCTTCATTTCCTTGACCTCGGACTTGATGATCCGCATTGACTGGCCGAGGCTGCGGGCCATGGCCGGAAGCTTGGGTGCAGCAAAGAGAAGCAGAGCCACGATGATAATAATGACGATGGGCCAAGGGCCATCAAAGAGTCGTCCCACTGGAAGTCCTTTCCTCGAAATACATCCTACGTCTAACCGAAATCGATGTCGCGCAGCGCCTGGAGCTGGCCACGGTCCGCTTTGCGCTGAACGCGCCGGCGGCGGCGTTCATCCCTGCGGGAGGATTTGGACGTGAGGTAATCATGTCTCATCTGCATCGGCGAGGCAAAAACCGCTGAACCGGCCACCGGGTGGCGTCCCGGGCCGTGCTCCCCGTCGGGCGCCTGGCCCGGCAACGATGCAGGGTCGGTGAGGTTGGCGAGCGGTGCGCCGAAGCGTTCACCGGCAGCGCCCAGGTCCCTGGCCGTGGCCATGAATTGCCTGAACAGCCTTATTCCCAACAGCACATAGAAAAGAAGGGAAACGGCTACGAGCGCTATCCAGATCAGGATCCAAGACCACCAAGGCATGCTGAGTAGTCTAGCCGCCGTAGCGGGCCAAAGCCGCGCCGATCCAGTCACTGGCAGCCTCAGCCAGGCTGGCCGGCGCAAGGATACGGACGGCTCCGCCGTGCTGGGCGACGAACGTCGGTAGCCACCCGGTGCTGCCGAACCTGATTTCGGCCAGGAGACCGCCGGTGGGGAGCGGAGCCGTCCGCTCCGAGTAGTAGTCGTCGGCGAGTCCGATGCCTTGTGGCGCCAGTTCCACGGTGACCAGAGTGTCGTCGTCGTTCGGGGTGAAGAGTTTCACCGGGAAGCCCTCTGCGGGCTTCGCCGCTTCGGTCACGGGCCGGCCGTTCGGTTCCAGGCTCTCGATGCGGTCCAGACGGAAGTTCCGGAGCCCGTGTGCGCTGTGGCAGTAGGCCTCGAAGTACCAGGTGTTGTCCAGAGAATAGAGCCGCAGCGGGTCGACGTCCCGTTCGGACATGGAGTCGCGTTGCGCGGAGAAGTAGGTGAGGTGCAACTGCCGGCCGTCCGCAATGGCCTGCCGGATCGTGGCAAGGTCCGCGGAATTCGCCGGACCCACCTGCGGTCCGGCGATGGATGCTGCCTTCAGGCCCTCCTCCCCCGCGGCCGCCATCAGTTTCACCGTGACGGACTCCAGGGCGCTCCCCTCTGCGAGCTCAGGCAGGCCGTTGAGGGTCTCCAGGCCGGTCAGGAGTGCGCATGCCTCGTCCACCGTGAACCGGACCGGTCGATTGAGGTCAAGGTCCTGGGTGATGTAGACGTGGTCGTCCTCCCACTGAATGTCCAGGAGATCGTCCGGGTACCCCTCGGGCAGGCCGGAGCAGATCAGGATCCGCAGGTCGTCTTCCAGTTCCCTCCTGGTCACGCCGAAACTGGAAGCAACCTCAGTGATGTGCAGGCCCTGGTTGTGGACCAGGAACGGGACCAGCTGAAGCATCCGCTTGAGCTGGTCCTCGGACGTTCGCTTCCGCGGGCGCTTCGCCGGGGCAGCTTCCGAGAAGGCGACCGTGGGCGCCGGAGACGCCGCGAAGTCCGCTGCAGCCTGCAGCCTCCTCCGGACTGCCGATACCAGTTCGTTCGGCGCACGGACCACCACGTTGGGCCCGTAGGAGGCGAGTTCCTCGCCCAGCACCTCAGCATCCCGGAAAGGGACGCTGAGCCGGTCCCACCCGGCGTCGGGCGCGTCCAGCGGCATGTCCGGCGGGGTGTGTGCGGCGGCTGCGGTGACGCGCTTGCGCAGGCCGAGCACCCTGCCTTCGGCCACGTCCACGACCGCGGACTGCACCGGCAGTTCGGCCAGGGAGTCCAGTTCCAGCCGGACGTTGAAGCCTTGGGGCCGCATGTAGTGGTCCTTGTCCAGGACGGCTACGGCGGACGTAAAACGGGAGAGCCGGAAGAAACGCTTCGCGTGACGGGCCCGGTCAAAGCCCACCAGGTACCACTGCCCGAAGCGGCTGCCCAGGCCCCAGGGCTCAACGGTCCGGGCCTCTTCACGGCCCGTGCTGCCGGCCAGGTAGGTGAAGCTGACGGGATGCTGGGCGTGCATCGCCCTGATCAGGTCCTCAAAGGCCTGGCCGGCGGGTTTGATCCTTGGCTGAACGCCGGCCGGGAGTTCGGCCTCCGTGAGGCCGCCGGCCGCCTGCAGCTTGCGCATGGCGTCCTGCGCCGCCGATCCGAGTGCGGCCTGCTCCCAGAGCTGGGCCGCCAGGATGAGCACTGTGCATTCGGCGGAGGTGAGGCTGACGTCGGGGAGCCGGTTGGACTCCTTGCCGATGCGGTAGCGCGTCGTGGCGGGATCGTCGGAGCCCCAGCCCTGGTCCATCACTGTTTCGACGTCGAAGCCGAACTGGCGGAGGTCGCTCTTGTCCCGCTCGAACATGCGGCCGAAGGCAACCTCGCTGCTGCTCGTGTCGTGGTACACCTTGTCGCGCAGTTCACTGCGCCGCAGGCCGTAGCGGGTGTTGAGGAGCGCGATGAGCAGGTTCAGGAGGCGTTCTGTACGTGAGGCGGACACCTTGGCTACGTTACTAAAGCCGTTGCGCCTTAACGCCGAAAGCGCGGCAACAAACGGAAATTTCCTTCCGATTGTTACCGCGCTTGCTAGGCGTGTCCGGCTGGTGCCGGGCCGTCGTCCGTTTAGCGGACTCCGACGAGGTCCACAACGAAGATCAGTGCTTCGTTGGGTCCGATCGCTCCGCCGGCACCGCGGGAACCGTAGGCGAGCTCGGAGGGGATTTCCAGGCGGCGGCGGCCGCCGACCTTCATGCCCAGCAGGCCCTGGTCCCAGCCCTGGATGACCTGGCCAACGCCAACGCGGAAGTCCAGCGGCGCACCGCGGCCCCACGACGCGTCGAATTCTTCGCCGGTGGACCAGGCGACTCCGACATAGTGGGTGGAGACGGTGTCGCCCGGCTTGGCCTCGGCTCCGTCGCCCTCAATGAGGTCGGTGATCACCAGTTCGGTGGGGACATCCCCCTCGGGGAAGTCAATTTCCGGCTTCTGGCGGTCGAAATTGCGCTGTCCAAATGACATGTTTGCTCCTTCTTGGTTTGGGTTGGCTTGGAAGTTGGGTGGCTTACTTGACGCCGAGGATATCGACGACGAACACCAGATCGCCCTTGGCTTCACCCTGTCCGGCGTCACCGTAGGCGAGGTCCTTCGGGATGACCAGGAGGACACGGGAACCCACGGTCTTGCCGGCGAGGCCCTGGGTCCAGCCCTTGATAACGCCGGTCAGCGGGAAGCTGGCTTTTTCGCCGCGGTCGAAGCTGGAATCAAACTTGGTTCCGCCGTTGAGGGTGACGCCCACGTAGTTGACGGTCAGCGTGTCGGTTTCCTTGACGGCCGGACCGGTGCCCTTGATTAGGTCCTGCGAGACGAGGGCTGTCGGTGCCTTGACACCGTCGACCGAGATCTCCGGGATTCCCTTGTCGTTTTCCTTGACGGTCGGCAGTCCGGCGGGCGGCGTGACCGTCTCACCCTCCGGCTTGTCCAGCACCTTCGGGGCATCCTTGGCGGCGAGCACCTTCACAACAAGCAGCTGCGTGGGGCCGGCCTCGGTGCCTCCCTGGGCGGCCTGGCCCGGCACGGCGAGGGCAAGCTGCGAACCGATTTTGGCGCCAACAAAGGCGTTGTAGATCACGGCGTTGCCGGTCTTGAGGGCGTCGTTCAGCTCAAGCGGCTCGGGGTCCTTGGCAAAGGTGTCCTCGAGCGTGCTGCCGTCCTTGCCGCTGACGGCGAGGATGGAGATGTCGGCGATCTGGTTGGCCTTCAGGCGCTCTCCGGTACCCTCGGTGACCACCTTCACGGTGGGTTCCTTCACGTCCAGGGGCTTGTCGAATTCGACGCCAGGTGCCTTCTTGTCCCCGTTGTCCGTAAGCTTCAGGGAGTCGAGCTTGGCGGTCTCGCCAGCAGACTGGCTGGTGGGTTCCGGGGCTGCAGGCGATCCGCCGCAGGCGGTGATCAGCAGCAGTCCGGGAATGAGAATTGCTAGTAGTCGGCGCACGTAAGAACTTTCGTCGGGGCAAGATGGATGCGTTGCCGCGAGTGGTGCGCGCGGCAACGCAGTCGGGGCCGGATAAACGGCCCCATCCAGAATAGCCCCTGAAGCTGGGTATCAGCCCATAGAGTCCAGCAGGGCGTCCACCCGCTCGTCCACGTTGCGGAACGGATCCTTGCACAGGATGGTCTGGTGGGCCCGGTCGTTCAGCTTCAGATGCACCCAGTCAACGGTGTAGTCGCGGCCCAGTTCCTGGGCGCGGCGGACAAAGTCGCCCCGGAGCTTGGCGCGGGTGGTCTGCGGCGGCGCATCGACGGCGTCTTTGACGGCTGTGTCGTCCACCACCCGGCGGACGGCTCCCCTGGACTGCAGCAGGTAGTAGAGCCCGCGCGTGCGCGAAATGTCGTGGTAGGTGAGGTCCAGCTGGGCGATCCTCGGCGCGTCCAGGCCGAGTCCGTGCCGGTTGCGGTAGCTGTCCATCAGCTTCTTCTTGATGGCCCAGTCGATCTCGGTGTCGATCGTGCTGGTGTCCCCGCTCTCGATGGCAGTGAGCGTCCGTTCCCACAGGTCCAGGATGAGGGGCACGTGCTGGTTGTGTGCGCCGTTTTCGGCGACGAACGACGTCACTTTGTTCAGGTACTCGCGCTGGATCTCCAGCGCCGTCAACTGCCGTCCGTTGGCAAGCCGGATGAGCGCCCTGCCGCTGAGGTCGTGGGAGATCTCGCGGATGCTGCGGATCGGATTCTCCATCCGCATGTCCCGCATGATCACGCCCGCCTCGATCATCCGAAGGATCAGGTCCACGGTGCCGACTTTCATCAGGGCCGTGGTTTCGGACATATTGGAGTCACCCACGATCACGTGGAGGCGGCGGTAGAATTCCGCGTCTGCGTGAGGCTCGTCCCGGGTGTTGATGATGGGACGCGACCGGGTGGTGGCCGACGAAACGCCTTCCCAGATGTGGTCCGCGCGCTGTGAAAAAGCGAAGGTGGCACCGTGCGGGGTCTTGAGGATCTTTCCGGCACCGGCGATCAGCTGGCGTGTCACCAGGAAGGGAATCAGGATCTCCGCCAGCCTCGAGAATTCTCCGCGGCGGGGTATGAGGTAGTTCTCATGGCTGCCGTAGGAATTGCCTGCGGAGTCGGTGTTGTTCTTGAAGAGGTAGACCGTGCCATTGAACCCTTCGGCGGCAAGTCGTTCCTGTGCCTCGTCCACGAGGTCGTCCAGGATCAGTTCGCCTGCGCGGTCATGGGCGATCAACTGCGCCAGGTCATCACATTCGGCGGTTGCGTACTCGGGGTGGGACCCCACATCGAGGTACAGCCGGGAACCGTTGGTCAAGAAGACATTGGATGATCGTCCCCAGCTGACCACCTTGCGGAAGAGGTAGCGTGCCACCTCCTCAGGTGCGAGCGGACGCGAGTCGGGGCTCGAGTATGAGATCCCGAACTCGGTTTCAATGCCGAAAATTCGCTTGTCCATTTCAGTTCTCCTCAGACAACAGGGCGGCGATTTCGTCGTCGTCGAGGCGCCGGAAAGCCCGCCGGGATCCCCGGGTGCTCTCTGAGGCGCGGTCCAGTACCGCCACTTCCAAGGCTGACGCCGGCAATTCGCCGGCCTCCTTGTCGGTGACGAGCCCCTTCATAGCGAGCCTGATGGCACCGGCGAAGTTCAATTCCCGCTGCCACCCGCCCTCGACGGTTTCGGCGACTTTGTCGGCCTGGCCGCCCATCACAATAAAGCGCTTTTCGTCGGCGATCGACCCGTCGAACGTCAGCCGGTACAGGTGGTCGTCCGCCGAGTTGCCGCCGACTTCCACCACAGCGAGCTCAACTTCGAACGGCTTCTGCTCGGCCGTAAACACGGCGCCGAGGCTTTGCGCGTAGACGCTGGCCAGTCCCCTGGCGGTGACGTCTTCCCGGTCATAGGAGTAGCCGCGGACGTCCGCGTACCGGACACCCGCCTGGCGCAGGCTCTCGAACTCGTTGTACTTCCCGACGGCGGCGAAAGCGATTTTGTCGTAGATCTCCCCGATTTTGTGCAGCGACGGCGACGGATTCTCCGCAACGAGTGCAATCCCCTCTTCGCAGCTGATCACCACGACGGAGCGGCCCCGGGCAATTCCCTTCCGTGCGAAATCCGCACGGTCCTTCATCAGCTGTTCGGGCGACACATAAAACTGTTGAGTCATATCAGGCCTCCCGCCGTGCAGCAGTTCTGGCCTCGATGATGGTGCCGGCCACGGCCGCCAGATCATGTTCGGGGATGCGCCTGGCGCCTGTCCGGCCCACGGTGTAGACAACCGGCCACAATTGCCGGACGGGGTCCGGCCCGCCGGTTGCCGAGTCGTCATCGGCCGCGTCGTACAGGGCTTCAACGGCCACAGCGACCGCTTCGGCTTCGGTAAGTCCAGGCCGCCAGAGTTTCTTCAGGGCTCCGCGGGCAAACATGGAACCGGAACCCACGGCGTGGTGTTCCTGCTCCTCATATCGTCCGCCGGTGACGTCGTAGGAAAACAGGCGGCCGGTGCCCGCCGGCAGGTCGAAGCCGGCGAAGAGCGGCACCACGGCCAGGCCCTGCATGGCCATGGGCAGGTTTCCGCGGATCATCGCGCCGAGCCGGTTGGCTTTGCCCTCCAGGCTCAGCAACGTTCCTTCGATCTTTTCGTAGTGTTCCAGCTCCACCTGGAACAACCGCGTCAGGTCGATGGCGATGCCTGCGGTGCCGGCAATTCCCAGCACCGAGTACCGGTCGGCCGGGAAGACCTTTTCAATGTGCCTGCTCGCGATGATGTTCCCCATCGTGGCGCGGCGGTCGCCGGCCATCAGGACGCCGCCGCCGTATGTCAGCGAGACGATGGTGGTGGCGTGCGGCACCTGCAGCGGCTGTGAACCGGCGCCGGCCGAAACGGCAGGCAACGGCTGATTGAAGGGAAGTAAGCCGGGCCTGTTGCGTTGGAGGTGTTCAGTGAATGATGACGTCGCGTTGGCAGCTACCTGGTTGGCTGTGGTGTCCTGCACTGATGCACTCCTTCAACGTGGTGGGTCAACGTCTCTTCGGCCGTCCGGGCTGCCGTCCCTCCGGTTCAGGCGAGGGCAGCCTGGGCCCTACTGGCCGCCTTTTTGGACGAAGGCCCGGACGAATTCTTCGGCATTGGATTCGAGTACGCCGTCGATTTCATCCAGAAGATCGTCCACACCCTGGGTGGCTGCCGATGCCTGGGCATCCCCGGATGCGGGCGGCGTGGCGGGGGCGTCGTCTTCGAATTCGTCATCGCGTGACTGCGGCTGCTGCTGCTCCTGGCCTGCCATTTCCTTCTCCTTCTATCCGTCCCCGATGAGAGGGGACATCCTGTAAGCCCCATATTGCCACGCCTTTTGCCGTGGTGGGGTGCTTTATGCCGGTGGCGGAGGCGGAGTTTGTCCGAGCAATTCGGCCAGGAACGATCCGGCGTCCCTGTGCCTCGCGAACAGGCCTCCGGTGAGGGCCTCCGTTCCCCTCAGCGGCTCGCGGGTGGGCACGCGCTGGAGGCGTCCGTGGCCGGGGACATCGAAGATCACCGAGTCCCAGCTGGCGCCCACAACGTCTTTGCTGAAGCTGCTGACGCAGCGCCCCCGGAAGAACGCGCGCGTGTCCGACGGCGGTTCCGTCACCGCACGCGCGATCGTTTCGTCGTCGACGATCCTGTCCATGCGGCCCCTGGCAAGCATCCGGTGGTAGAGCCCCTTTTCCGGCCGGACGTCTGCCCACTGCAGGTCCACCAGCCCCAGCCGGGCGTCGTTCCACTCCAGTCCGTCCCGCTGCCGGTATCCGTCCAGCAGGGAAAGCTTGGCCAGCCACTCCACGGAGGAGGCGGCGGCCGGCCGGTTGCTGTCGAGATCAGTCAGTGTAGCCGCCCAGCGTTCCAGGAGGGCGTGGGTATGTCCGTCTCCGTCCACGGCATCGCCCACTCCCGTGTCCTGGGCGAGCTTCGCGGCGGCTTCGTAATAGATCCACTGCAGGTCCAGGGCCGTGACCCGTCGTCCATCCAGAAGCCGGAGGGTGGCCGTCAGGGAAGTGTCGTGGCTGACGGCCTGGAGGGCAGCCACCGGCTCGTGGACTTCGACGCGCGGAGCGAGCCCGGCCTCGATCAGGCTGAGCACCATTGCTGTGGTGCCGAACTTCAGGTAGTTGGCCACCTGGCTGAGGTTCGCATCGCCGATGATCACATGCAGCCGGCGGTACTTGTCCGCCGTGGCGTGCGGTTCGTCCCGGGTGTTGATGATGGGCCGGCGGATGGTGGTCTCCAGGCCCACCTCCGCCTCGAAGAAATCGGCCCGCTGGCTGATCTGGTACCCCGGGCGGGAGCTGTCCTGGCCTATGCCCACGCGGCCGGCGCCGCACATGATCTGGCGCGTGATGAAGAACGGCGTCAACCCGCGGACAATGTCGCCAAAGGGGACCACGCGCGGCATGAGGTAGTTCTCGTGCGAGCCGTAGGACACCGACTTGTTGTCGGTGTTGTTCTTGTAGAGGTTCACCGGCGGCAGTTGCGGGTCGGCTGCCATCCTGCGCACCGCGGAGAGTGCCACAACGTCCCCGGCAGCGTCCCATGTGACCGCGTCCGCGGGACTCGTGACCTCGGGGCTGGAATATTCGGGATGCGCGTGGTCCACGTACAGGCGCGCGCCGTTGCCCAGCACCATATTCATCAGGAGCGAGCCGGTTTCGTCCTCGCCGTCCTGCTCCAGTTCTTCCCGTCCGTAGGCCAGTGCCACCGCCTCGGCATCCAGAACCGGCGGCTGGTCCGTCAGCTGGCTGGGGTCTGCCTGGTTCCTTTCCAGGGTCCAGCCGCGGGCATCATGCAGCGGTTCCTCGTCGGTGTAGTCCCACCGGGTTTCCGCGCCGCCGGCGGCCCGCTGGCGGGTCAGCTGGGCGTAGGCCTGGATCACCCGGGCGGACATCATCGTGGCGTTGGCGCCGGGCGCCGACGGTGCGTGGATGCCGTATTCGGTTTCTGATCCCATCACCCGCATTGCCCCGCCTGCAGGGAGCGGGCTGCCCGGTGCTCCTCCGCTGCGGGCCGTCACAGGTACTGGCCCGTGTTGGGCATTGTCTCGATGGACTTACCGGGCTCCTGTCCTGCCTTGCCCTGGACGATGGTGCGGATGTAGGTGATGCGCTCACCCTTCTTGCCTGAGATGCGTGCCCAGTCATCCGGGTTGGTGGTGTTGGGCATGTCCTCATGTTCACGGAATTCGTCGACGACGGCGCGCAGCAGGTGGTCGATGCGAAGGCCCTTTTGCTGTGTGGTCAGGAGGTCCTTGATGGCGTACTTCTTGGCACGGTCCACGACGTTCTGCACCACTGCGCCGGAGTTGAAGTCCTTGAAGTAGAGCATCTCGGTGTCCCCGTTGGCGTACGTCACCTCAAGGTACTCGTTGGACTTCTCGGTGGAGTACATCGCTTCAACGGTGCGCTGGATCATGGCATCGACGGTTTCCTGCACGTCGCCGCCGTGTTCGGCGAGGTCGGACTCGTGGAACGGCAGGTCCGTGGTGATGTACTTGTAGAAGATGTCGGCTGCGGCTTCCGCATCCGGACGCTGGATCTTGACCTTGACGTCCAGCCGGCCGGGGCGCAGGATGGCCGGGTCGATCATGTCCTCGCGGTTGGACGCACCGATGACAATGACGTTGTCCAGGCGTTCAACACCGTCGATCTCGCTCAGGAGCTGGGGCACGATGGTGGTTTCGACGTCGGAGGAAATGCCGGTGCCGCGGGTGCGGAACAGCGAGTCCATCTCGTCAAAGAACACGACGACGGGGCTGCCGTCCGATGCCTTCTCCCGTGCACGGGAGAAGATCAGGCGGATGTGCCGCTCCGTTTCGCCCACGTATTTGTCCAGCAGTTCCGGGCCCTTGATGTTGAGGAAGTAGCTCTTGAGGTCCACGTTCCCGGTCCGCTCCGCTGCCCGCGCGGCCAGTGAATTGGCCACCGCCTTGGCGATCAGCGTCTTGCCGCATCCCGGCGGACCGTAGAGGAGGATTCCCTTGGGAGCCTTCAGGCCGTGTTCGCGGTAGAGGTCCGGGTGCAGGAACGGAAGCTCGACGGCATCCCGGATCTGCTCAATCTGCGGGCCCAGGCCGCCGATGTCCTCGTAGGTGATGTCCGGGACCTCTTCGAGTACCAGGTTTTCCACCTCGGAGCGCGGAACCTTCTCCAGGGCATACCCCGTCCGGGAATCGATGGACAGGGCGTCGCCGACGCGGAGCTTCTCCGACATCAGTGCCCCCGAGAGGCGGATGACGCGTTCCTCGTCAGCGCGGCCCACCACCAGGGCACGGTCCGTGCCCAGCATTTCCTTGAGCGTGACCAGTTCTCCGGCGCGTTCGTAGCCGAGGCCGGCCACCACCAGCAAGGCTTCGTTGAGGAGGACTTCCTGCCCCACGGCTAGCTGGTTCATGTTCACGAGCGGGCTCACCCCCACGCGCATTTTGCGGCCGGCGTTGAAGATGTCCACCGATTCTTCCGTCGCGGCCTGCCCGCTGTTGCCGGCAGTGGGCTGCCGTTTAGGGTTCAGCTGCAGAATGGTGCCAAAGCTGTAGGGCGGCTGGCCCTCCTGGTCCAGGGCGTTCTTAAGACGCAGGATTTCCGCCTTCGCGGTTTCCAGCATGCCCACCAGTTTTGAATTGTTCTGCGTCGCGGCAGCAAGCTGGCGGTCTATGTGCCGCAGTTTGTCCCGGAGGATGTTCACTTGCCGGTCTGCAACTGAGAGTTCGTTGGCCACATAGCGGGCATTCTCAGGTTCCACAGCCCCTGCGGCCTCGTCCGGTGTCCATGAGGAGTCGTTGTTCGGAGTTTCCATCATGCATCAGCCCCTTCCTGCGCTTCTATTAAGACCATAGCCCCAAGAAGCCGGGTACTGCGGGAGACATCCGAAATACGGACTAGTTCGTGACCTCCGGATCGTCCTTCACGTTGGTTCCGGCAATGGCATCGCGGGCGGCGCGGCGGAGTTTCTTGTCCGAAACGAGCCGCTCCCCCACGGCGCCCGGAGTCCAGGCATTGACGTCTTCTTCGTTGAAGTCCGTCTTGGACGGCCGCCGCTTCACCGAGATGCCGGTGACACCGTCCGCGAGCCTGCGCGTGACCAGCAGGAAGCCCGTGTGGGCAACCATGCGGTGGTCCGGCCTCACCGCCAGGCCTTCCAGGTGCCAGCCGCGGACCATGGATTCCCAGGCATCGGGCTCGGTGAAACGGCCGTCGGCACGGATGGCCTCCGCCGTCCTGGACAGCTGCGTCACGGTTGCCACGTAGTTGATCCACACACCGCCGGGGGCCAGGACCGTGGCCACCGCGTCCAGGCATTCCCACGGCGCCAGCATGTCCAGCACCACGCGGTCCACGGAACCGGGAGCTTCGCTGCGAACCACTTCCTCCTGGAAGTCGCCGAGGGAAATCTTCCAGGCGGGGTGCGGGCCGCCGAAGATCGTTTCCACATTGCCGCGGGCGATGTCCGCGAATTCCTCACGCCGTTCGAAGGAGTGCAGGTAGCCGTTGTCTCCGACAGCGCGCAGCAGCGATATCGACAACGCGCCTGAACCGACGCCCGCCTCCACCACGCGGGCGCCGGGGAAGATGTCCGCCATGGTGACGATCTGGCCTGCGTCCTTGGGGTACACCACGGCAGCGCCGCGGGGCATGGACAGGACGAAGTCCGAGAGCAGCGGCCGAAGGGTCTGGTACTGCTGGCCCACGTTGTTCGTGACCACGGACCCGTCCACCTTGCCGATGATTTCATCATGGTTGAGGAAGCCACGGTGGGTGTGGAATGCTCCGCCGGCCTCCAGAGTGATGGTGTTCATCCGGCCGCGCTCGTCAGTCAGCTGCACACGTTCGCCCTCGCGGAACGGTCCGCGACGCCGGGCAGCACCCACCGGCATTGCCCCGGTGGTGCCGGCGGCGTCTGCGGTGTCGACCGGCGTGATGTTGTTGGCGGCAGTTTCGCTGCTCATGGAATATTCCTCGCTTTTGTAAACCTGTGTGGCCGTGCATCAGGATGGCCCGGCATCAGTCGCCGGGCCCGGGGCGCCGGTATTTCACGACCGGCAGGTAACTCTACCGGTTCTGCGCCTTGGCGCGCCCGCTGCGGCGCATTTCCTTGCCTGTAATGGCGGTCACTACGGCGGATTGGCGGAGCAGGCCGGTCACTCTGCCGTGGTGATCGACCACTGCGTACTCCTGGCCTTCAAGCTGGGCAAGGAACTGCACGAGTTCCTGCCCCTGGGACCACTCGGGCACGTAGGCGCCTGCGCCAAGGGCGTGCGAAACCGCGGTGGCCGGCGTCACGGCTGCCGACGCCGCAGGGACGGACGCGACGGCGACATCGGAGACGACTCCGGCGGGCCGCCCGTCCGGTCCGCACAGGACAATTACCGGAGTTCCCTGGGGGGACAGCCGGAGGATGTCGGCCACCGTGGATGATTCCGGGATTCCAACGGCCGGGTCGGCGAGGGCGGCGGCGTTCACCAGGTGCAGCCGGCTGCGGAGCCGTCCGTGCTGGATGGAAGCCGAGGCCCCCATCCAGAGGAAGCTGCCCACCAGCACCGTGATGAGCATCAGCGACACGTCTGGGCGGTCACCGCGCGCCAGCGGGAGCAGGACGAACCAGACCGCGAGGCCAATGACGATGATCCTGCCCGCCCAGCCCGCGGCGACGGTGCCCTTTTCCTGGCTGCCGGTGGCTTTCCAGACGGCGGACTCCACGAGGCGGCCGCCGTCCAGTGGCAGCCCCGGCAGGACGTTGAAGATGCCGATGAGCATGTTCGCCCAGACAAAGATGTTGGACAAGATGCCGACCACGCCGGAGGGGTCCGCGGCGAGGATATACAGCCAGCCGGCGCCGGCCAGTGCCAGGTTCGCAGCGGGCCCCGCCATGGCCACCAGCACCGAGCGTCCGGGCGTGGCGGTAAAGCCCTCGAACTGGGTGTGGCCGCCCCAGAGGTTGAGTACGATTTTTTCCGTGGGCCAGTGGAAGATCTTGGCCGTCAGGGCGTGCGCAAGCTCATGGACCAGGACTGAGATAAGCAGGAGCAGCGCATACGCGAAGGCCACGTAATAGGCGGCGATGCCCATGTCCGGGTATTGGCCTTCGAGTACCGGCCCGTAGACGATCACCGTGAACGCGGCGATGATGAACCACGAGTATGCCAGGACCACCCGGATCCCCGCGATGCGGCCCAGTGAGATGCCTTCCCTGCGGCCGTTGGGTGCCTTCGGGTCCGCGCCGCGTGTAGGTTCAGTCAAGGCCGTGGCTCCGGACGGTTGCATCCTCCAGGCCGATGTTCCCGGCCGGGAAGTCGGCCGGGAAGTCGGCCCGGCGGGCCACCAGTTGCTGCAGGTCGCTCACGGTGCGTCCTTCCAGGGAATGCCATGTTGCCCTGGCGGGGTCGGCGGGCAGCGGAACGATGTGCGGGATGGCCACAGTGGCCACTCCGGAGGCCATGGCGGCCGCGACCCCCGGTGCCGAGTCTTCCAGCGCCACGCAGTGGTGGACGGTGAGCGCCGGGTCTTCCTGCTGGAGCAGTTCAACTGCTTTGAGGTATGCCTCCGGGTGGGGCTTTCCGTGCGTGACGGTGTCCCCGGTGACCAGGAATTCGAAGTAGGGCTTCGGCAGTGCCGCGACCACCTCGCGCGCCAGGGGGCCCTCGGACATCGTCACCAGAGCGCACCGGACGCCTTCCGCGTGAAGCTGGTCCAGCAGTTCGCGGGCCCCGGGCCGCCACGGAACGGACTTGCGGACTTTGCTGACCACCTGGGCCGTCAGTGAATCGATAATCTCACGGGCCTCGAGCTTCACTCCGGCCTTCTGGAGGACACCGGCGGAGAAAACCAGGGACTGTCCCACGAGCTGCATCGCCTGGGCATGGGACCACTGCCCGCCATGGGCTGCGACCAGCGCATGCTCGGCTTCGATCCAGTACGGTTCGGTGTCGACGATGGTGCCATCCATGTCCCATAAAGCGGCTTTGAGAAGGGGCTGGGAGGCTGAGGATCGCATGGCTCCAAGTCTACGGTGCTGACATCCGCAGCAGGCCGGCACTACGCCCTTGGCGAATATCCTGCAGGACACCCCGGCGCTGCCGCGGTCCGGATGCGGCCCGCCGAAGATTTGTGGCGCTTCATTCCATGCACCCGGCGGGGTCTTGGACGTAGGGTGAAGAAATGAATAGCTTCGACGGAGACACCAGCGAACCGGGTGCCACGCCCGAGCCGGAACGGCTGCTGCAGCCCGTGCCAGAAGGCCAGCGCATCACTGTAATGCTCGCCGCCTTCGAGGGGTGGAACGATGCCGGTGAAGCCGCGAGCGACGCCCTGCGCTACCTGAACAAACTGTGGGGCGGCAAGAAGGTGGCCTCGATAGACGCCGACGAATATTACGATTTCCAGTTCACAAGGCCCACCATCCGCCGGACCTCATCCGGGGAACGCAAAATCAAATGGCCGTCCACGCGGATCTACAAGGCCAGTGCCCCGGACGCGAACGTCGATGTGATTTTTGTCCAGGGCACCGAGCCGTCCTACAAGTGGCGGGCCTACACGGCTGAGCTGCTGGTGCATGCCGAGGCGCTGCACGTGGACTACGTCATCCTGGTGGGCGCCCTGCTCGCCGACGTGCCCCACAGCCGTCCGATCCCGGTGAGCACGTCCACGGACGACAGCGCCCTGCGGGAGCGGATGAACCTGGAGGCGTCCCAGTACGAGGGCCCGGTGGGCATTGTCGGCGTGCTCTCGGAAGTGGCACTGCTGGCCGGGCTGCCCACCGTGTCCCTCTGGGCTGCAGTGCCGCACTACGTCGCCCAGGCACCTTCGCCCAAGGCGCAGCTCGCCCTCCTTCACCGGATTGAGGAGTTGCTCCAGGTGCCGCTCGACACGCACGAACTTGCGGAAGAGGCGGACGCCTGGGAGCGCGGGGTGGACGAGCTCGCCACCGAAGACCCGGAGATTGCCGCTTACGTGCGGCAACTCGAAGAGGCCAAGGACACCGCGGACCTTCCCGAAGCGAGCGGGGAGTCGATCGCCCGCGAATTCGAGCGGTACCTCAAGCGACGCGGCAAGGACAAGCAGTAGGGCCTGGCGGGGTCTGAAATCAGACGCGGGGTCTAGAGTTCGACGCCGAGCAGTGCGTTGACGGCGTCACTCACCAGCGCCTGGTCCATCGGCGAGCCGGCAAGCTGCTGCTTCCGCGCGTCGGCGGCCCAGCGGTCCACGGCCGAGAGCGCGCCGGGGGCATTGAGGTCGTCCGCGAGCTGGGCCCGCATTTCGGCGATAAGGGCGGCGGCTGATCCTTCCGGGGCCGTGGCCAGCGCACTGCGCCACTCCTCCAGCCTGGCCTTCGCTTCGGCGAAGCCGGCGTCGGTCCAGGACCAGTCAGTGCGGTAATGGTGGGCCAGGATTGCGAGGCGGATGGCCGCGGGTTCCTCGCCGGCAGCCCGGAGCTTGGACACGAGCACCAGGTTTCCCTTGGACTTGCTCATCTTTTCGCCGTCGAGTCCCACCATCCCGGCGTGGGCGAAGTGCTGCGCCAGGGGAACCCCGGCCAGTGAATAGGCGTGGCCCGCGCCCATTTCGTGATGCGGGAAGATCAGGTCTGAGCCGCCGCCCTGGACGGTGAACGGCGCAGGCAGGTATTTCTGCGCGATGACCGTGCATTCAATGTGCCAGCCGGGCCGGCCCTCCCCCAGTTCGCCGCCGGGCCAGCTGGGTTCGCCGTCGCGGGCCACGCGCCAAAGCAGCGGGTCCAGGGCCTGCCGCTTGCCTCCGCGGCCGGGGTCCCCGCCGCGTTCGGCGAAGAGTTCAAGCATCTCGGTTTCGGAGAGTCCCGACACCGATCCCAGTGTCCAGGCACCGGCCTCTGCTGACTGCTTGCCGGCGGCCTCGACGTCGTAATAGACGTCGCCGTCCGGCTCGCCGGCGGTGCCGGCGACGCGGTAGGCCAGGCCCAGGTGCAGGAGGCGTTCGATCGCGGGAACGATTTCCGGGATGGACTCGACTGCCCCCACGTAGTGGTCCGGCGCCAGGACGTTGAGGGCCGCCATGTCGGTCTGGAAGAGATCGATCTGGCTCGCGGCCAGGTCGCGCCAGTCCACGCCCGTGGCGGTTGCCCGCTCGAGCAGGGGGTCGTCGACGTCGGTCACGTTCTGGACATAGGCGACGCGCTGGCCGCCGTCCCGCCACGCACGGTTCAGCAGGTCGAAGGCGACATAGCTGGCCGCGTGCCCCATGTGGGTGGCGTCATACGGGGTGATTCCGCAGACATAAAGTGATTGCTCACCGGTCGCCGCAAGGGTGCTGTATGCCCCCTCGGCGGTGTCGAAAATCCGAACAGCGGGCATTCGGCCCGGGAGCTGAGGGACAGGGCGGGAGATCCAGGATTTCACAGACCAAGCCTAGTGCTAGGCGCTGATGACATTGAAACCGAGCAGCAAGTACAACGCCAGGCCCAGGAAAATGCGGTACCAGACGAAGAGCCGGTAGCTGCGGGTGGAGACGAACTTCAGGAACCAGCCGATGATGACGTAGCCGACCACAAGGGCGATCACGGTGGCCAAAGCTGTTTCCGGCAGGCCGTAGGGCCCCGTGATCCCTTCCTTGGAGACGACCTTGTACAGCTGGTAGAGGCCGCTGCCGAACACTGCCGGAATGGCCAGGAGGAACGAATACCGGGCCGCTGCTTCGCGGGTGTATCCCATCAGCAGGCCGGCCGTAATGGTTCCGCCGGACCGCGACACGCCGGGGATGAGCGCCATGGCCTGCGCGAACCCGTAGAGGATGCCGTGCTTGTACGTCAGGTTCGTCAGGTCGCGTTCCTGGCGGCCTACAGCATCCGCCACGGCGAGGATCAGGCCGAAAACGATGAGCATGGTGGCCACGATCCAGAGGCTGCGGAGAACTGACTCAATCTGGTCCTGGAAGATCAGGCCGAGGACGATGATGGGAAGGCTGCCCAGGATCACCAGCCAGCCCATGCGGGCATCCGGGTCGTTCGACGGTACGCGCCGCGTCAGGGAGCCGAACCAGGCCTTGACGATCCGGACGATGTCCCGCCAGAAGTAGATGATCACGGCGGTCTCGGTTCCGAGCTGCGTGATGGCCGTAAACGCCGCTCCCGGGTCCGCCGCATTGGGAAGGAAAGAACCGACGATGCGCAGGTGGGCGCTTGAGGAAATCGGGAGGAATTCGGTCAGCCCTTGGACAAGACCCAGCAGGGCCGCTTCAAACCAGTTCACGTTTATAGACCCTACGTCATGGAGCAGGGTGAATCCCCGTAAGCTAACTGCTATGCAGCAGCGTTATGTCGGCAACAGTGGGTTGCGCGTGTCCTCACTCTCCCTTGGAACCATGTCGTGGGCACGGGAGACGGATGAGCAGGACGCCTCCGAGCTGCTGCGTTCGTTCGTTGACGCCGGCGGAACCCTGATCGACACTGCAGCGTCCTACGCAGACGGCCAGGCGGAGGCCCTCCTGGGGTCCATGCTGGGCGACGTCGTCTCCCGTTCGGAAGTCGTGATTTCCACCAAGGCGGGAATTTCGACGTCGGACGGCCGGCGGAGCGTAGACACCTCCCGTAACGGGATGCTGTCCGGGCTCGATGCCAGCCTCGCCCGGCTCGGCACCGATTATGTCGACATCTGGTTTGCGCAGGCATGGGATGCCAACGTCCCCCTGGAGGAGACGCTGTCGGCCCTGGAATTTGCCGTGCGCACGGGCCGCGCCCGGTATGCCGGTGTGTCGAACTTCACAGGCTGGCAGACGGCCAAGGCTGCCGCGGTGGCCGGCTTCCCGCTGGTGGCCAGCCAGTCGGAGTACTCGTTGCTGCAACGGAAGCCTGAATCCGAGCTGATTCCGGCCATCGAGGACGCAGGCCTGGGCTTGTTTGCCTGGGCACCCCTGGGCCGCGGAGTGCTGAGCGGCAAGTACCGCGGACACATTCCGGCGGATTCGCGGGCTTCACAGAAGCGGCTGGCCAGCTACGTGGAGCCGTATCTGGGTCAGCCTGCGTCCAGGATTGTTGAGGCCGTGGCGATGGCCGCGCGGGGACTCGGCCGGTCACCGGTCGATGTTGCCCTGAGCTGGCTGCTGTCGCAGCACGGCGTGGCCACCGCAATCGTGGGTGCCAGGTCCCCCGTGCAGCTCAAGGAGATCCTGGACGCACAACTGACCCACGTTCCTGCGGAAATCGCCCGGGCGCTGGAAGACGTTTCCGCGCCGGAGTAGGCAGTCCGGCCTGTGAGCATGGAGTCCGGCCGGAGCCGGGCTACTGGTCAGTCCTGGACGATTTCCAGGTCCTCGTCGTCCTCGGCATCCTGCTCATCGTCGTCGTCATCCACATCGTCGATAACCTCCAGCGGAGTCACTTCGCCATAGGCCTCGTAGAGTGAATCGTCATAGACTTCGAAGGCATCAGCAACGGCAAAGAACGCCGCTTCGACCGTTGGGTCTCCCTCGCCCCGCCGTGCGGAGGCTGCGATCAGGTGTTCTTCAAGGGCTGTGGTCAGGGACTGAAGCGCGACACGCGGATCGATGCTCATGACTTCACGTTAGTCGGAAATGGACGAAAATGGAGAGCAATGAAAGAACATTTTCTGAGCAGTTCAGTCCAGCGGGAGCGGGACTACGCGAGGCAGTACGAGTACCTCGTACTGACGGTCAGCCCTGAGGATTCGCTGCCGGAAGCCCGGCGGCGCCTGGTTGAACACTCCGAATACGGCAAGTGGGAACTGGAGCGCAGCGTCCTCTATCTGGGTGGCGGGCGGCGCTTCTGGCTCCGCCGGAAAGTCATCCAGGTCCAGCGGACGGTATAGCGTCCAGCGCCCCGATTAGCAGGTGCCGGTTATCGGTGCCCGCGCTTTAGAGTGCGGGCGGTGCTACGGGGTCTCCAATGGCCCGAGCCAGGCATTGGCCACGGTGTTGTGCGCCGACTCGTCGTCCGAAGGGTGGAAAATCCCGGCCAGTACGTCGCGGTAGAGCCGTTCGAGTTCACTCCCCCGGAAGTAGCTGGAGCCTCCCGAGACCCGGATTGCCAGGTCCACCACCGTGCGCGCAGTTTCCGTGGCCTGGACCTTGAGGCCAACGAGCCGGGGAAACCACTGGCCGCCGTGATCGGCCAGGCCATCAACATCGCGGGAGAGTTCGGCCAGCTGCGGATAGAGGGCGTCCATCGCCATGGCGGCCTCCGCCACCTTCCACCGGATGTCTGGATCCTGCGCGTAGCTCCGCCCGTCGTTCTTGAAGGACGTCCGGCGTTTGACGGCGTCGACGCCCAACTCCAGTGCACGCTCTCCCAGGCCGGTGTAGACAGCGGCCAGCAGGGTCTCGAAACAGGCGAAGATCGCGAATATCAAGGGGTCCGCGTTCGGTCCCACGGGAAGTTTCCGGAAGATCCTGCCCGCGGGCACCACCGCGCCGTCCAGCACCGTGGTGTTCGACTGGCTGGCCCTCATGCCCAGGGTGTCCCAGTCGCTAAGGATCTCGTAGCCGGCGGTGTCCCTGGCGATGAATCCGTGGACCAGTTCGCCTTCGCCTGCCCGGGCCGAAATGTCCTTGCCGAAGATCCCGAGCCTGGTCCACGCAGGAGAGAGGCTGGTAAAGATCTTCCGCCCGGTGAAGCTGTAGCTGCCGTCGGCATGCGGGGTGGCCGCCGTCCGTGAATCGAACAGCACCGAATCGTTGCCGGCCTCCGAATTTCCGAACGCGAAGATCTCCCCCTGCGCGGCCTCGTGGAGGACAAAGTCCAGCGACGAATCGCCGCGGGCTGCCAGCACATGGGCGACGCCGGTCCACACCAGGTGCATGTTGACCGCCAGCGCGGTGGCGGGGGCCGCCGTCGCAAGCCTCCGCTGCAGCTGAGCTGCATCTGCCAGCCCAAGGCCCAGACCGCCGTCGGACGCTGGAACAAACATCTTGAGGTATCCCGCTGCGGCGAGTTCCTCCAGATCCTCGGTGAAGAAGGCGTTCTCCCGGTCGTAGCGTGCGGCACGCGCCCGGATGCGTTCCAGCAGGGGCTCGGTGAGGATCTGGTCCGGTGTCATGGCGTGGCTTACTTCAGCTTTCTGTGGCTTTGGGAACAGGGCGGGCTCAGTAGGTGGTCAACAGCCTGTCCAGCACCCGGGCGCCGAATTTGAGTGAGTCTGCGGGGACCCGTTCGTCCACGCCGTGGAACATGCCGGTGAAATCGAGCTCGTCCGGGAGCTGGAGCGGGGCAAAGCCGTACCCGGTGATACCCAGCCTGCTCAGGGACTTGTTGTCCGTACCACCGGACAGCGTGTAGGGAAGGACCTTGGCGCCGGGGTCCTCGGCGTGCAGGGCGTCGATCATGGAGTCCACCAGGTTTCCGGCAAAGGGCACCTCGAGCGAAACGTCGTTGTGGACGTAAGAAACCTCGACGCCCTTGCCGGCCAGCTCCCTGACGATCTCCAGCACCTGCTGTTCCTGGCCCGGCAGTGTCCGGCAATCCACCAGTGCCTCGGCCGACTCGGGAATGACGTTGTGCTTGTACCCGCCCTTGAGGAGCGTCGGGTTGGTGGTGTTCTGCAGCGTGGCGCCCACGAAGCGCGCCACGGTTCCGAGCTCCTTGAGGAGCTTGTCCGGATCGTCCGGATCGAATTCCACGCCCGTGAGTTCCGTCACGCCGTCAAGGAACTGCCGGGTGGTGGGCGTCAACTCCACCGGCCACTTGTACTCGCCGATACGTGACACTGCGCTGGCGAGGCGTGTCACCGCATTGTCGGTGTTGATCTGCGAACCGTGGCCCGCACGGCCGTGGGCCACCAGCCGCAGCCAGGAGAGACCCTTTTCCGCGGTTTGCAGGAGGTACGTCCGTTGGCCGCCAATGGTGGCGGAGAAGCCGCCGACTTCAGAGATCGCCTCGGTGGCGCCGTCGAAAAGTTCGGGGCGCTTATCGACGGCGTAGCGGGCGCCGTAGGTTCCGCCGGCCTCCTCGTCGGCGAAGAATGCGAAGATCAGGTCGCGCTTGGGTTTGCGCCCGGTCCGGGCAAAATTCCGCATGACGGAGAGGATCATGGCGTCCATGTCCTTCATATCCACGGCTCCGCGGCCCCAGATCAAGCCGTCCTTGAGTTCCGCGCCGAAGGGATCCACTGACCACTGTTCCCGGAGTGCCGGTACAACGTCCAGGTGCCCGTGAACCACCAGGGCGCTGGCCGACGGGTCCTCGCCCGCAATCCGGGTGACAACATTCGCGCGGCCGGGTGCCGATTCGAAGATCTCCGCGTCCAGCCCCACTTCGGTGATGAGGCCGGCGGTGTATTCCGCGGCCGCGCGCTCCCCCGGTCCTGTTCCGTCGCCGTAGTTCGAAGTGTCGATCCGGATCAGTTCCTGGCAGATCCTGACGACTTCATCCTCGGGGCGTACTTCAGTCATGTTTCACTCCTCGTGGGGGCGGCCTGATTGCTGGTTTCAGCCTACCCACAAGCCCCCTCCAACCCTCGATTATTTGTTTCCCGAAAAGTCGTGCTAGAGTCTTTCTCGCTGCTTCGGAGAAATCCAAAACGCTGAAAGGCGGAAACAATCTCCGAATTACCACCTGCGCGGGTGGCGGAATGGCAGACGCGCTAGCTTGAGGTGCTAGTCCTCGAAAGGGGGTGGGGGTTCAAGTCCCCCTCCGCGCACAAGGGAAAACCCCCGGAATCCAAGGATTCCGGGGGTTTTTTTCTGTCTCCAACCACGCGAACCCCGTAGCCAACCACGTTGTGATGGATGAGCGACAGGTGCGAGGGGTTTCGCCGCGACGCTGACCGCCAGCGCCTCGACGCAGCCCCAGCTGCCTTTGACAGCGCACTAATATGTCAGAAACATGTGGGCCCCGGGCACTGACAGTGTCAGCGACGCCGGCCGCGACAGATCCAGCGAGGCAGAGGAAGCCAACGACCTGGCAAGCAGTTGCCGGGCGGCAAAACCGGGGCTACTCCTGGCCGCCGAACTGACGGTGCGGGAGGAGGAGAAAGGGCCGGCTGTCACGGTCGAAGAGGGGACCGCCTACGCCTACAGGTTCCAGGCCCGGTACGCCGGCACTGCCCTGCCCGGTGAGCCCTCATATAATCTTTGCATGCCGATCACGCGCCTCGACCGAGGCCTCCATGCCCAGCAGCCCAACCTCAAGCCGTCCGGGAGCCCCCAGTGAGCGGCGGCCTTGTCGCCCTGCTGGACGACATCGCAGCCATTGCCCGCATAGCGGCCGCCTCCGTGGACGACGTCGCTGCCGGCGCCGCCAAGGCCGGGGCAAAGGCCGCCGGCGTAGTGATTGACGACGCCGCCGTCACCCCGCAGTACGTATCCGGTGCGGACCCTTCCCGTGAACTGCCGATGATCAAGAAGATCTTCTGGGGATCGCTCCGGAACAAGCTGCTGATCATTCTGCCGGCATTGCTGGCCGTCAGTGCCTTCCTTCCGGGAGCCATCCCGTTCATCCTCATGCTGGGTGGCACCTACCTCTGCTATGAGGGTGCCGAGAAGGTCTGGCACAAACTCCGCGGCCACCACTCCGCCGAAGAAGATACCCCGGCGGTCGAACGGGGACCTGCGGCGGAGGCCACTGTCATCAAGGGCGCCATCACCACCGACTTCATCCTGTCCTGCGAGATCATGGTCATCTCCATGAACGAGGTGGCCGCCGAGTCCCTGTGGGTCCGGGCGCTCATCCTCGTCGTCGTGGCTCTGCTGATCACGGTGGCGGTGTACGGTGCCGTCGCACTCATCGTCAAAATGGACGACGTCGGCCTGCACCTGGCGGCCAGGGACTCCGCAGGATCCCGGCGCGTCGGCGAGCTGCTCGTCAAGGGCATGCCCTCGGTGCTGGGAGCGATAACCGTGGTCGGGACGGTCGCCATGCTGTGGGTCGGCGGGCACATCATGCTGCAGGGAGCATACGACCTCGGCTGGCACGCGCCCTACGACCTGGTCCATGTCCTCGAGCACCCCTTCGCCGGGATCGCTGTGGCAGGCGGCTTTCTGGCCTGGCTCGTGAACACTCTGTGCTCGGCCGTCCTCGGTATCGCCTGGGGCCTCGTCGTCATGGCAGTTGTGGGCCCCCTGGTGAAGGCGCTGCCGTTCGGCAAAAAGAAGAACGGACCCGAAGGGGACGGCGGTGCGGGCGAGCGTCCAGTGAAACGCAGCGCCGACTCCGCCTCGTAGCGCGCGCCGAACGGGACGGTGTCGCCGGGTTCTTTAGCGGAACTCCTCGCACAGGTCAGCGACGGAAGCCAGCCCGCACGGAGGCATCCCGATGCGGCTTACCGCGTCGAACCCATCGGCGGAGCGGAGGGGACGCTGAGTGCCGTGCCGTTGCCCCAGCCGGCGTCCACTGCTGCCTGCGAGAGCGCGCGGGCCATCGTGTCGCCGTCCGGGACGCCGGAACCAGGCATGGGCGGTGAAGCCACGTAGGGCATCTCGAGGGTCTCGTTGCCCCGGACAGCCATGAGGACGACGTTCGCGGAGGCGCCACCGGCCTCACCTCGGAAGTATCCCGTCCACTGCAGGCATGCGAAGTCGCCGATGCCGGTGACGGGTGAGCAGTCGGCCGTTGACTTGGCTCTGGAGATGTCGGCGGCCGAAGCGGGGGACGTGAGTGCCACTGACAGTGCCGTCAGGCCTCCCTCCTTTGACTTGCTGGAATAGGTGCACAGGTAGGCCTTGCTGCCGGGCGGCCTTGCCGGGCTGTTCTGGCCCACAGGGATCAGCCCGGGTTCGACCTTCGCCGCGATGTCCGGGGTAATGAGATTGCAGGCCGGGCTGCCCGTGCCGGACGAGGGCGCAGCCGATGACGACGGCCCGCTTTGGCCCGGAGGCCGGGAGCACCCTGCGAGGAGCAGGGCGGACACGGCCACGAGCGTGACCCCGAGTCGAGCCGCCCAGGGCAGGTCACTGGGCATGGGGATCCTTTCCGGGTTCCCAGGCGAGCCCCGCCCGTGCCTTGCCGGCCAGATGCACGAGCGCCCCGACTATGAGGAAGGCTGCGAGCACCAGGCGGATCCGGGGACGGTCCGGACGCAAGGCCCGGTTGGCGCCCGCGTTGGGTTCAACCGGGGGAATCAGCGTCAGGACCACACTCATTGCACCAGTGTGGTGCTCAGGGGCAACGATCCCCAGAGTCAAAAGTACCGTGACGGGACAGGCCCATCGCCGGGATCACGCGCAGGCGGCCAGGATGCCTTGGATCGCGTCATGCTCGGGCTGGGTGACCCACAGCTTATATTTTGCCTTTACTGCGGTGATCCGGGCCGTATATTCGCACCTGAAGGCCTTGTTCGGGGGCAGCCAGGTGGCGGCATCCTTGTCGGATTTGGCCATGTTGGAAGGACCGTCGGCGGCCATGAGGTTCAGGGGATCGTTCGCGAACTCCTGGCGCTGGCCGTCGTTGATCTGCTGCGCCCCGGTCTGCCAGGCAAGCGACAGCGGAACGATGTGGTCTATCTGGACCGCCGAACTGGTGTCCGCGCCCCGGACGAACCGAATGGTCTTGCCGGTGTACTTGTCCGCCAGGGTTCCGGTGGCAACGACACAGTCACGAGTGCCGGGTTTGAACGTCTCCCCGGTCAGGTCCCGGGCCAGGATGTCGTTGCGTGTGTCGCAGCCGTTGTGGTCCGTGTCAGCCCAGGCGGGCCCGAACCGGTCGCGGCTGTAGCCGGTCTTCGGTGCGCGCCCCTTCACCGGAAGGGAAGCGAGCCGGGCGACGGCGGCAGCAACGTCATCGGGGTTCATGGCCGGCCGTGCGGCCGGATCTTTCCCGTCAACAGAAGGCGCGGCGCTGCGGAGGACTTCTGCAATTGCAGTTCCGGCGGATTCCGCTGCGCCGCAGCCGGCCAGGCCTCCTACGAGTAGAACGGCGGTCACAAGGGTCAGTGCTTTGGAACTGCGGCGTGGAATCGTCTTGTCCTTCATTGGTACGGCGTCCAGCTCAGGTTATCTCCGCAGCGGGCACTGACCTTGCAGGAGCGGGGGTGGCGCCCGTCACAGCAGTCAGTCGGCCCAGTGTCGCCGCCCGCGAAAAGCCCAGGGCGGACCCTAGGGCGTGCTGTAGGCCGCGCGGGCGCCGTAAAGGTACGCGAGATCGTTGAGTGTCTGCAGGGTCAGCTCCCGCGCCTGTGCAACTGATCCTTCGCCGGCCAGTACCTTCAGGTACTCAAGCTCCAGGCGGCCGCGGACGCCGTCGGCCTTTGAGTGAATGTCCGTGACCGCCAGGAGCGCAAAGGCGACATGTCGCCGCTCCTTCCACAGGCCGGCCCGCAACGCCAGCCTGAACAGTCCGTCCAGCTCCAGACCTGCGGGGGCTTTTGCTTTACCGACGTAGACTTCGGCCCGGGGGCCGGACTTTGAAGCCGTCCATCGGAAACCGACCGGCACGCTGCGGTCCTTCCTGGACAGATACATCGCGGACACGGCCAGGACCTGCTGCCCGTTGTCCAAGGCTTTGTGGTTCAACGTGATGTCGCTCAGGTTCTCCTGCCGGCACGCGGCAATGAACTCCTGCACGGCCTTGTCCCACAGCCGGTCCGTAACGCCGTTCTCCATGTCATCCACCCCCAAAATAACGGTACCGGCCAATGGTGCGACGGACCGTGAGACTCGCGGCGGCAGCTTCCTTAATGCAGGCCCGGCCGGCGTCCAAGGCCTACGCTGAACATGTGACGTTGTCCCCCGCCCCCCTTGAAGCTGCACTTTCTGCCCCTGCCGAGTGGTGGCAGATAGTGGCCGCACTGGGACCGCTGGCGGTCCTGGCCGGTGCCGTCCTTGCCGCCTTCATCGGCTGGCGGACCCTGCGGCAAAAAGCTGTGGCGGACGCGCAGGTATTGAGGCAAAGAACACGGGCTGACGACCGGGCCGAGTGGTGGAAACGGACGCAGTGGGCACTGGACAAGGCCCTCGACGGGGACGAGGATGCCAAGGCCCTTGGCCTGGCCTCACTTGCTGTACTCGCGCGGAGCGACCTCGCGCGGGAAGAAGAACTTGAGCTGCTGGACATTGCGTGGCAATCGGTGACCGAGGCCAACGGCGACGACGGCACGTGGGACGAGGATGCCGACGCCGTGGACTCCGCGGAACCAATCGGCGACAATGGAACAACGAGCACGGACCGAACGGAGGAGGGAGCGCCATGAGTACCAGTACACCGGAACAAAAGAAATCGCGGACACCCCGTCACGTCTCCGCTGCCCGCGATAGGCAGCTGACCCCTTCGGAGCACAGGGTCCAGGTGGCCGCGGCAAGGCTGCGGGTTGCACTCGACGAACGTTTGGGCCGGTCCACCCCGGCGGAGACCAAGGCGCTCTCCAAGGAAGACCTTTAGGCCGCAGCCCCACGAAACCAGTGCCCACGGAAAAGGCCCCGCAACGCGGGGCCTTTCTTCTTTGCCCAGGTTCCGTTAGACCTTCTCGGGGGTGCGGTCCACCACCGGCTCTGAACCTGTGAACTTCCGTTCCCGGCGGGGGAAGGCCCAGAACTTGAAGTCCTTCGCCTCCACGCGGGGCTCGGGCTGCTTCTCAGGTTCCCGCGAGTCCTCTTTCCGAATGTCCCTCCGGAAGTCCTTGTTATACGGATAGCACATCCCTGACCTCCTCATAGTGACTGCCCTTTTATCCTCCTCCCAATTTGCGCGCAGGTCGACAGTTTTTGGACCCAGGCTCATGGGGTGTCGTTCGGCCCATGACACCGGCGGGGGTTGCACCATAGATTGAACAACCACAGGTGGGTGGGCCCGGCAGGGAGCTCACGCCACCACGGATGAGGAACGGGCAGGCAGCAGTTTCAGTTTGGATGAGAGGCAATGCACATGGCGAAGACAACGGGTGTGGCATCACGGCTGGCCGAAGCACTGGCCGTAGTCCTCGGCACTGAAGGGATCCCGCTGAGGCTGCGCGCCTGGGACGGCTCGGAGGCAGGTCCGCAGGACGCCCCGGTCCTCGAATTCCGCTCCAAACGGGCACTGCGACGCATCCTTTGGTCGCCCGGGCAACTGGGCCTCAGCCGGGCCTATGTAGCCGGGGACATTGACGCGCCGGGGGACGTTTTCGCCAGCTTCGCGGCGCTAAGCTCCGCCGGTAAGTTCGCCGAGCCCGGGCCGTTTCCTCCGCTGACGGTCAAGGAAATGTGGACACTCGCCAAGACTGCGGTCAGGGTCGGCGCAATTGGTCCGAATCCTGCCCCGCCACCGGAGGAATCCAAGATCCACCGACACGGCAGTCGCCACTCCAAGAGCCGGGACGCCGCAGCGATCTCGCATCACTACGACGTGGGCAACGACTTCTATGCCCTCGTCCTGGGTCCCTCAATGGTCTACTCCTGCGCTGTCTGGAACGACCCAACGGACGATCCTGGCGGCCCGGACAGCCTGGAAGCCGCCCAGGAAGCCAAGATCGACCTGGTCTGCCGGAAGCTCGGACTGCAGCCCGGCATGCGCGTACTGGACGTCGGCTGCGGCTGGGGCAGCTTCGCCCTCCACGCAGCCCAGCGCTACGGCGTCGATGTCGTGGGCGTTACCCTCTCGAACGAACAGGCGGGGCTGGCCCGCAAACGCGTGGCCGACGCCGGCCTGACTGACCGCGTGGAGATCCGGGTCCAGGATTACCGTGACGTGGACGACGGCCCGTTCGATGCGATCAGCTCCATTGGCATGTCCGAGCACGTGGGCCGTGAACAGATTTCCCGCTACGTATCCCAGCTGCACGGACTGCTGCGTCCCGGCGGTCGGCTCCTGAACCACGCCATCTCCTGGAACGCGGGTCCGACAAGCCCGGACCCGGACTCGTTCATACCCCGCTACGTCTTTCCCGACGGCGAAATGCTCAGCCTCGCGGACATGATCGGTGCGCTGGAGTCCGGCGGACTCGAGGTGCTCGACGTCGAAGCGCTTCGCCGCCACTACGCCCTGACCCTCCGGGCGTGGGTGCGAAACCTGGAGCAGCACTGGGATGAGGCCGTCAGCGCCACCAGCCCCGGGCGGGCACGGATCTGGAGACTCTACATGGCCGCCAGTGCCCTGGGCTTCGAGGACGGCCTGACCGGCGTGAACCAGGTGCTCGTACAACGCCCCGGCGGAACCGAACCGCCGCTGCGGCGGGACGCCTGGATTTGACCGAGCGGGATTCAGTCAGGAAACGTGTCGGAAGGCGGTATCAATGACTGAACGCGTAGGCATCATCGGCGGGGGCATCGTCGGCATCGCGATCGCACGCGCCCTGAGCAGCCGCGGGCTCGCGGACGTCACCGTCCTGGAAAAGGAACAGCGGGTCGCCGCGCACCAGACCGGGCACAATTCCGGAGTAGTGCACGCGGGCCTCTACTACGCGCCGGGCTCCCTGAAGGCCCGGCTGTGCCAACGCGGCCGGGTCCTCACACGTGACTTCTGCCGTGATAGGAATCTCCCCTACCGGGAACTGGGCAAACTGGTCGTTGCCCTCACGGAGGACGAACTTCCCGCCCTGGCAAACATTGAAAGCCGCTCCGTGGCCAACCGCGTGCCCGGGCTGAGGCGTCTCAGTGCCGCCGCGATGCGCGAGGTCGAACCCCACGTCGCGGGGGTTGCGGCACTGCATTCGCCGCACACCGCCGTCGTGGATTTTGTGGCCATCACAGAGGCCATGGCCGATGACATCCGGGCCGCGGGCGGACGGATCATGTTCGGGCATGAAGCTGTCGCCATCACCCCGGGGCGCGGCGAGGTCCGCGTCGCAACAACCCACGGCGACTTTGTGTTCGATCGCCTCATCGTCTGCGCCGGCCTGCAGTCCGACGTCGTCGCCGGACTCGCCGGGGCCTCTCCGGCTCCCAGGATCCTGCCCTTCCGCGGAGAGTACTGGGGATTGTCGGCGGCGAAGCAACACTTCGTCAGGGGGATGATCTACCCGGTCCCGGACCCCCGCTTTCCTTTCCTGGGCGTCCACTTCACCCGCGGCGTCTACGACACCATCCATGTGGGACCCAACGCCGTCCCCGCCCTGGCCCGCGAGGGCTACGGCTGGAACAAGGTGTCCTTCAGGGACACCGCGGCGTCGATCATGTGGCCGGGCGCCCTGGCGCTGGCAAGGCAACACTGGCGAATGGGGGCCAAGGAGATCGCCGCGTCACTGCTCAAGCCGCTCTACTTCCAGCAGGCCCGCAGGTTTATCCCTGACCTTCAGATGGATGACCTCACGGCGAAGACCGCCGCCGGCGTGCGCGCCCAGGCATGGTCACTGGACGGCAGCCTCCTCGACGACTTTGCCATCCAGAAAATGGGACTGGTGACGCTCCTTCGGAACGCCCCCTCCCCCGCCGCGACCTCCGCGATGGCGATTGCAGACTACGTACTGGAGCACCACCACCTCCCCCGGACATGATGCGCGGCGGCCACCTGCGTGGTTGATGGACAACGGTGGCCTGCCCCGTTAGATTGACGCCGGGGCAGGTTTCCCGGCCCTGAAACGCCGGGGGAAATGCAGCCGTCCGGCTGCACTCGGGACTGCCCATTTGGGGGAGTCAATGACACACAACATCGGGGCCAACGTCAGCGTGGGCCGGGTAAGCCAAGGCATATCGCGGATCAGGCTCCGGCCCAGCGCCCGGATTACCGAGGAAGACGGGAGGCGCACACGCGAGGAACTGCTGGCGCTGACCGGGGGCATCCGGGGCGGCGTGCTGCTGGAGATCACAGGTGTGGGCTCGGTCAGCAGGGAAGCGATCAGCGTGTACAGCTCGGCGGTAACCGTCAGTGCCTTCGCCATCCTGGGCAGTACTCCCGTGGACCGCGTCATTGCCCACGGACTGCTGGGTCTCCCGCTGCCGGCCTGTCCCAGCGAATATTTCACGGACGAGGAAGAGGCACTGACCTGGCTTCGCACCGTCAGCGGGTGACTTGCCGCTTCGGAGGCCCATCGGGTCCCATCAGCGGTGGCCCTGAAAGAATAGGTGCATGACAGCCATCTTCCTGGTGTGGAACCAGGACCGCGAGGACGACTGGAACTACACGTCCCTCGTCGAGCAGGTGCAGGAAACCGGGCAGTCCCACAAAGAGTGGCGCGTTGCCGGCGCGGCAGGTATCGCCGCCGCCGGATCAGACGCCTGGCTGCTGTTGCGGGGAAAGCACTGGCGGGGCCTGCTCGGGCACGGTGTGGTGATATCAGCAGAGCCCTGCGCCGGGCCGCGCTCCGAGGTTGCCGGCACGCCGTCGTACCGGCTTATTGTCGCGTTCGACTCCCTTCTTCCACTCGGCGACCAGTTGGGGCCGGAGCTCCTCAGCGTCAACCTCCCCGCAGTGGTGTGGGACGACCTCCGCAACGGCCAGGCCATGGACCCGGCCGCAGAGGCCCGGATCCGCGACCTCTGGCGCCTGGAGGGCCCGGCGCCGATTCCGGAGACGACCTTTCCGCTGCCGGGGAGCTACCCTTCATGGGCCGTCAGTACCGTTGTGGTGAACCGGTACGAACGGGATCCCGAGGCCCGGCGGGCCTGCATCGCCCACTACGGGACGAGCTGCGCGGCCTGCGGCTTTTCCTTTGAAATCGTGTACGGCGAAGCCGGCAGGGACTTCATCGACGTCCACCACACCGTCCCGGTTTCGATGCTGGACAGCAACTACCTGCTGGATCCCGTCACAGACCTGGTGCCGCTCTGCGCCAACTGCCATGCCATGGCGCACATCGGGGTGTCCACACCCAGGGCGCTTTCGGAATTGCGCCAGATGCTGGCCGGCGCCGGCTTCATGCGCGGACAGACCCTGCGCGCCGCGGAGGTTGAGTCGCAGAATGAGGCACTACGGATCCTGGGACCGGCAAGGGGTGACCCCGGCCATCCGCCGGCCCCGGAACGCTAGGTAAGCCCTGGAACGCTAAGTAAGCTCCGGAACGCTAAGTAATACCTGGCGGGCTTAGCCGGACGGCCTCAGCGCGTTCCGGACCACTCCAACCAAAGAATTGAAGCGGCTGTTTTCCGGAAGGTCGTCGATGAGTACCGGACCGTCCGGCCCCGCAAGCGGGATGCGCCAATTGGGGTGTTCCGCGTCCGTTCCCGGCTGATTCTGCGTACGGGTCTCCCCGACGGCATCCACGAGGGCTACACCCAGCAAGGCGGACGGTGTCAGGGCCGTGAAGGCATACAGCGCCTCGACGGTGCGCTGGACACCGCCCGGCGGATCAGGAAGTAGCCCCCGTTCGCGCACCATGGCGAGCACGGACTCCTGTTCGGCCGCTGCCTCAGCCCGTTCCTCTTCGATGGGGCGCAGCAGCAGGCCCAGTGATTCGCGGAGCGTGACGTGCTCCCCTGCAAGGTAGCCCGCCGTTGGCGGCAGATCGTGGGTGTTGACGCTGGTCAGGCACTGCTGGCGGTATTCCTCCGGGGACAGCGGACCCGAATCATTGTGTTCGAACCACAGGATGGATGTGCCCAGGATCCCCCGCTCCATGAGGTAATCCCGCACCCACGGCTCGAACACGCCGAGGTCCTCCCCGACGACGGTCGCACCAGCCCGCTGGGCCTCAAGGGCCAGGATGCCGATGAGGGCTTCATGGTCGTAGTACACATACGTGCCCTCGGCCGGACCGGCCCCTTCCGGGATCCACCAGAGGCGGAAGAGTCCAAGGATGTGGTCCACGCGGATGCCGCCTGCATGGCGGAGTACTGTCCGCAGCATGTCGCGGTACGGCTTGTACCCCGCCGCCGCCAGCCGTCCGGGGTGCCACGGTGGCTGGGTCCAGTTCTGACCCTGCTGGTTGAAGACGTCCGGCGGGGCGCCGACCGTCACACCCTGGGCGAGTACGCCGCGAAGCATCCACGCGTCTGCTCCGGTTGTCTTGACGCCCACGGCCAGGTCATGGACGACGCCGATGGCCATCCCGCATTGTTTCGCTGTCCGCTGGGCGGTGGCCAGCTGCTCGTCGCAGATCCACTGTAACCAGCGGTAAAACTCGAGCCGGTCCGCCTGCTCACGCCGCACGGCGTCGCAGTACGGGGTGTCCGGTGACAGTGCCTCGCCGGACCACTCAGGCGCCGTCGGCGGAAGCCGTTCCGCGAGGGTGCACCACAGGGCGAAGTCATCCAGGCCTTTGCCTTCCGCTGCACAGAAATTTTCAAACAGGCGGACACGGCCGGGGCTGCGGCGGACCTTGAAAATGAGTTCAAGGGCCTCGAGTTTGGCCTTGTAGCTGGCGTTTCTTTCCAGCAGGCCGTCCGCCGTATTGGCGGTGTGGAGCAACGCCGCGTTCTCCTCAATACCTGCCCGGGATGCACTGTCCAGGTATCCGTACTCGGGCACGTCCTCCACGCGGATGTAGAGCGGGTTGAAGAAACGGCGGGTGGTGGGCAGATACGGCGAATCCTCGATGGGCGGGCATGGTTCCCCGGCATGCAGCGGATTCACCAGGACAAAACCCGCGCCGTCCTTTCCTGCAATCGCGGCCAGGTCCACAAGGTCGGAAAAATCGCCGATGCCCCATGAGCGGGAAGACCGGACTGAATACAGCTGTGCTGTCAGCCCCCACTGCCGTTCGGACGCCAGGCGCCGGGTGGTGTCCAGACGCTCGGGCGTAATGACCAGGGCGCACTCAGCGAGGTCCCCGCCGGCGTCTGCATGCAGGGTGTGCCAGCCCAGGGGCAGATCACCGGGAATGGCAAAGGACGCCTGCCCGGTGAGCGTGCCGTCCACGTCCCGGGGCTCCTCCCAGTTCTCGCGCTGCTCGGCGTCCACGCGGCGCCCGTCCTCGGTTACCGCCCATACACTGACCGGTGTTCCGTGCGGGACATGGACGGCGACGTGGATTTCGCGGCCTTCCCTCGAAACGACCGACGGCGGGAGGAAACGCCGCCACGACGCCTGTTCTGCACCGCGCAGGGCGTTCTGGAGGTCATCAACTGTCCCGGTTCGGTCCCCCAGCGCGGCCAGCACGCCGTGCAGCGTGCGGGCAGCGACGGGATGTTCTTGGCCATCCCAGCCGCGGAAGGAAGTGCTCACGCCGCGGGCAGCCGCCAGTTGACGCAGCAGTTCATCGGCCATCCGTGTGGTTTCTTGTCCCGTTCCATCCGCCATGGCCCTTACTCTATTGGGTCGCCGGGCTTCGGCAAGGACACCGCCGCCACGTATTTTCGTGCTGCTGCGTCCGCGGTCCTAGTGATGCGCACTCCCCGGGTGGTGCGCGTGTTCCTCCCCCACGAGCTCGTGCAGCCCGGAGACGGCTTCGGCCAGGGACAGATCGGATGATGACACCACGAATGGCATCAGGAGCCTGTTCTCTTTATCCAGGTGCAGGGCAAAGATGCGTTGAATGGCGCCCGCTGCTACGGCGGCGGCCACGCCCCGGGCGCCGCGGAACTCTTCCACGAGAGCCACGATCACCTGGTGTTCTGCCAGCATGCCTTCAACCAGCAGCCTCGCTTCGGCCGTTTTCCGGGGCCCGCCATAGAGGGGACCTTCTTCGGCAAGGGCATGGGGCACCAGCTCGTTTTCGCACCACTCCAGCAATACCTCGTGCGCATCATGCTCGCCCCCGGCGTCGCGGTTCTCCACCGAGTTCGTCAAAGCGGTAACAAGGGCTGTGAGGCGTTTCAGCATGCCCGCGTGGTGCCTTTCCACAGCCTCCAGTGCTTCGTTCTCCGCAGCCTGGTCCTTCTCTGACGGATGGTTCATGGTCCCTCCCGGTCTCGTGCGCGCCTGCCGTCCGGCGGGCGGCCCCTCACCGGGCGGTTACTGACTATTCGCAATTTCACTCTACGTACGCACGGTCCGGCGGTGAGGGGTCTTATGGCCCGAAAAACCTGCGCCCTTTAGGCTCCGCCCCCACGCCGGGCTAGCCTTGAATACTATGGTCGACGTCGAGAGGTTCCGGATCCTGCTTGAATCCGAGCGCGCCCGGAAAACGACATTGCTGCCGGCGCTTCGTGCCGACATCACCGCCGCGAACGCCGCGCGCCAGAACTCGAACGTCGATGACGAGCATGATCCGGAAGGCGCCACCATTGCCTTTGAACTCTCGCAGGCTGCAGCGCTGATGAAGCAAAGCAGCGCCACGCTTGCGCAGGTTGAGGCTGCCCTTGCCCGGATAGCAAACGGCAGCTACGGCCAGTGTGAAATCTGCGGCGTGGCAATTGCCGAAGGCCGGCTCGAAGCCCGCCCCTGGACGCCCTATTGCATCGATCACGCCGACGGCACGTCAGGTCCGAAGCGATGACGGATGTAGCCGGCCCTTTATGGGAGCGGATCGTTGCGGGCTTCTCCCAGTTGCCCGCGCCGCAGGTGACGGCGACAGAACTATTGATTGTGGTGGTGCTTGCCACGGTGTTGTCGCTCCCCCGGGCTTCCTGGCGGTACTTCGGGCTGCTGGCCACCGTCACCCATGAACTCGGGCATGCGTTTGCTGCCCTCATGTCCGGGCAGCGCCTGGGCGGCATCAGGCTGAGCCTGGACCACTCCGGGACCACCACCACCTACAGCAGGGGCCGTTTCCCCGCGGTCTGGTCCACCTTCTGGGGCTACCCCGTACCCGGGGTGGTGGGGGCGGCCATGGTGTGGTCGGGTTTCAACGGCTGGGGACCGGCGGCGATGTCCGTCGGCACGTTGATCCTGGTGGGTTCGTTCCTGTTCATCCGCAACGCCATGGGACTGCTCATCACATCCGCAGCAGTCGCGGGCAGCGCACTCCTGGTGCTCTTCGTCCCGCCGCAGTTCACCGGCCATGTGGTGATTGCGCTGGGCCTCGCCCTGCTGGTGGCCGCCGTCCGCGACCTGGCCAAACTGTCAAACCTGCACCTGCGGCGGCGGGACAGGCTGCCCACATCCGACGCGCATCTGCTCTACCGGGCCACGTCGGTCCCCGCGGCCGTCTGGATCCTGCTCTTCGCCGCAGTGGTCGCCGGTTCGTGGTGGGTGGCGTGGCAGCCCATGGCCCGGGTGTTTGCGGCACTACTGAGCCAATAGGGTGGACGTATGACTTCAGTTTCCCGCACCGCGGCCGATCACTCTTCCGACCCCGGCTTCAGCACCAAGGGCGCATACGTCACCGGCGGTGAAGAATTCACCCGGGACACCAACTACATCGAGGACCGGATCACCAGGGATGGCGCGCCGGGCCGGAACGGGGAGCCGGGCTGGCCGGTGGAAGCCGGACGGTACCGCCTGATCGCGGCCCGTGCCTGCCCGTGGGCGAACCGGACAGTCATCGTCCGCAGGCTGCTCGGGCTGGAGGATGCCATCTCCCTGGGACAGCCCGGTCCCACGCATGACGCGCGGTCATGGACCTTTGACCTGGACCCGGGCGGCGTTGATCCAGTCCTCGGGATTGAGCGGATCCAGGACGCCTATTTCAAGAGGTTCCCGGAGTACCCCCGTGGAATTACGGTGCCGGCCGTCGTTGACATACGCTCAGGCGGCGTGGTCACCAACAACTTCCCGCAGATAACGCTGGACTTCTCCACCGAGTGGACGGCGTTCCACCGGCCCGGAGCCCCGGAGCTCTACCCCGCCCACCTCAGGACCGAGATCGACGAGGTCAACAAGCGGGTGTTTACTGAGGTGAACAACGGCGTCTACCGCTGCGGTTTTGCGGGCTCGCAGGACGCCTACGACGCCGCGTACGTGCGCCTGTGGACCGCCTTGGACTGGCTGGAGGAACGCCTTGCCGGCCAGCGGTACCTGGTGGGCGACACCATCACCGAAGCGGACGTGCGGCTGTTCACCACACTGGTCCGTTTCGACGCCGTCTACCACGGCCACTTCAAGTGCAACCGGCAGAAACTCAGCGAGATGCCGGCTCTGTGGGCCTACTCACGGGATCTGTTCCAGACACCAGGATTCGGCGACACAATCGATTTCGTGCAGATCAAGCAGCACTATTACATCGTCCACGAGGACATCAACCCCACCGGAATCGTCCCGCAGGGGCCGGACCTGGCAGGATGGCTGACAGCCCACGGCCGCGAGGCCCTTGGCGGCCGCCCGTTCGGTGCCGGCACGGCTCCCGGTCCCGTCCGCCGCGGCGAGGAAGTTGCCGCGGGACACGGTGCACGCTGACCGGAAGTGATCCTGGCGCGCCGCTAGGGTTGTCCCATGCAACTTTCGTCAGGCTTTGCCGCGCCCGAATACCAAGCCGTCCGGGACCTGTTTGATTCGTTCCTCCGCGATGACCCGCAGTACAGCGCGCAGCTTGCCGCCTACCGTTCAGGCACGAAAGTGCTCGACCTCAGCGGCGGGCCGCGCCTGGCAGCGGACTCGATCACGGGCACCTACTCCTGCTCGAAGGGTGCGGGTGCGTTCGTCATCGCCCTCCTGGTCCAGGACGGACTGCTGGACCTTGACCGCACGGTGGCGCACTACTGGCCCGAATTCGCCGCCCACGGAAAGGACACCATCACAGTCCGCGAGGCGCTCTCCCACAGGGCCGGGCTGCTTGGGGTGGAAGGAGGATTCGCGCTCAGTGAATTCACGACGGCGGATGCGGCCGGAAAGCTGGCGGCATCGCCGCCGCTGTGGCGGCCGGGCTCCACGTTCGGATACCACGCCCTGACCATAGGCATCATCATGGAGGAACTCTGCCGCCGCGTCGCCGGCAGTACCCTCCAGGAGCTGTACGCTTCACGCATCCGGCTGCCGTTCGGCGTCGACTTTTTCCTTGGGCTCCCGGCGGAGCAGGAGCCCCGTTACCGGGACGTGCTGTACACCCTCGATCCCGGCCAGCCGTGGCTGGATCCCCTGGGAATTGAAGGCCTCAACGGGAATGCGGCGGTGAGCATGGTGATGGAACTGCCCAACCAGAGAGTCATTCGCGAACACGGCATGAGCAGTGCCGGAGGGGTGGGATCGGCTGAGGGCCTGGCGCGGCTATACGCCGCCGCCACCACAGGCGTCGAGGGCCGTCCGGCCTTCCTGTCACCGGAAACCATCAGGACCATGTCCGAGGAACAGGTCTGGGGGCTGGACCGTGCGTCCGGGCTCGACAATGCCTTTGCTGTTGTCTTTATGAAGCCGCACCCCAGCCGCAACTTCGGCAGCCACCGCGCGTTCGGCCACGAAGGTGCCAGTGCCGCGCTGGGCTTTGCGGACCCCGCCTACGACCTCGCCTTCGGCTACGTGCCTGGAACCCAGGAGGAAGGCAGGACCCCGGGCCGCGCACACCGGCTGGCCCACGCGGTCCGTCAGGCGGCCGCCTCCACCGATCGGGCCACGGCCCCAGTGCCTACCCGTGAGTAGGTTTATCCACTTGTAGCAGTCTCCGGACACCTTTATGGTGGGGCCAGATGGCTACTTCAAAACAGCAGGACGAGGCCACCCCTTCGCGGGTCGGCAATATACGGCAATCCCTGACGGACAGCGTTGCCGTTGCCTTGTCCAGTCCGCGGCTTCAGCTGGCCGCCAAGGCAGGCCTGGCAGCCGGCCTCGCCTTCCTCATTGCTCCGCTGATGCCCGGCGCCGCGGCCCAGTACCCGTATTACGCCCCGCTCGGCGCGCTGGTCGCCATGTACGAGAACGTGTCGGGTTCCATGAAGCAGGGCGTCCAGACGCTGGTGGGGCTCGCGATGGGCATCGGCCTGGCCTTCCTGCTGGTCAGCGTCAGCGATCCCTCGCCAATCACCGTGGCCATCTTTATGGGGCTCGGGGTCCTGTTGGCCGGGCTGCCCCGACTTGGGGCCGGCCGGGACTGGATTCCGACGGCGGCCCTGCTCGTCCTGTTGGTGGGCGGAAACAACCCGGACGACTTCTCCTTCGGCTACCTGGTTCAGATGGGAGTCGGAGTCGCCGTGGGTATCGCGGTCAACATGCTGGTTTTCCCGCCGCTGCACTTCAAAGCCGCAGCCCTCAGCCTCGCCGAACTCCGCTGGGCGCTCGCCAAGCAGCTGTCGGACATGGGCGAAGCGCTGAGGGAAAAATGGCCGCCCGAACACGCCGACTGGGCAGTGCGTTCGGAGGAGCTCGCCCAATCCGCCCGGGCCGTCAGGGCCGCCGTCCAGAAGGCCGATGCAAGCCGGCAGGTCAATCCACGGCGCCGGCTCCACCCGCACGATCTGGACCGTGACTACAAAAACGTCCGGGGCCTTGAGAGCGTGACCTTCCACATTCAGGACATGACCGAAGTGCTGTCCGATGTCATCTGGGACAAGGACGTGCCCTTCGTCATCCCGCTGCCCTACAGCGAGCCGCTGGCCGATGCACTGGCCGCGGTCAGCGAGGTCCTGCGGTCCATGGAAGACGAGCATCCGGAAAAGCAAAACGAGCTGATTGAGGCAGCCAAAACGGCCGTGGACGCACTGGCACAGCGGATGGCATCCGATGACGTCAACCCGGATGCCCCCAGCGCCGCCGAATCAATCGTGTTGAATCTCCACCGGATCCTCCGGGTGGTCGCGGCCGGGCAGTCCTGAGCTATAGCGCACTTACGCTGCCCGTGAAATGCCTGCGGCCGGACCGCGGATTCCATGCGGCGTAGCCGGAGCGCAGCCAGGCCCCCGAAGGGGAATTGACCGAACTGATGTCCAGTGCGACGCGTGCCGGCAGGAACACCGGCGCTTCAAACGCCACATCCCAGCGGAAGGACTCCCCCTTCACGGCGCCCACGTCGGCAAGTGCCCGCGAGGCCAGGTACATGCCGTGCGCTATGGAACGCCGTAGACCCAGGGCTTTGGCCGAGAGCACGCTCAGGTGGATGGGGTTGAAGTCGCCGGACACGGCCGCGTAGGCCCTTCCCGTGTCAACCCCCAACTGCCACAGCGCCGTGGGATCCGGCGCTGAGAACGTCGCAGGTTCAGCCGGTGCTGAGGGCTTGTCGATGCCGGGGAGGAAGACGCCCTTGGCCAAGTATGTGGAAGTTCCCTTCCAAAGGACCGTGGATTCACCGGCTCGCCGGACCACCGCGACGATATCAACCTGCGTGCCGGCACGGTGGCCGCCCAGGTTCTCTGCCCAAGACGTGATGTCCAGGGCTTCAGTGAACAGGATGGCTCCGTGCTGCTCCACTCTGTTGGCCAAGTGCACCATTCCCAGCAGCGGCAGCGGAAAATCGTCGCGGTTCATGACGCTCATGGATACCGGAAACGCCAGGGCGTGAATGAATCCGGCAGGCAGAATGTCGCTTGCCGTCTCGCCCACCAGATGCTGGTAGGCGGTGAGGTTTCCTACCTCGGCCGTCACCCCCCTCACTTCATGCCCGCAGGGTGGAAGCGTGATCCCCGCGTCAGTGCCCAGCACCCGGCGCCGTGCGGCGGTGGCCGCGGCATTCACATAGAGCTTGGATAACGACGGCATGTCCCCGAGGATCACGGGCTGGGCACCGGTCATGCGCCCACCAGGTTCTGTCCGCACACCCGCAGCACGTCGCCGGTAATGCCGCCGGCGGCATCGCTCGCCAGGAAAGCGATCGCCTCTGCGACGTCTCCGGGCCGGCCGCCCTGCTGGAGGGAGTTCAGGCGCCGGGCAACTTCGCGGGTGGCAAACGGAATCCGGGCAGTCATTTCGGTTTCGATGAAGCCCGGAGCAACGGCATTGATGGATCCGTGGCGTTCCGCCAGGAGGGGTGCCGTGGCGCGCACCATGCCCATCACGCCGCCTTTCGACGCCGCGTAATTGGTTTGACCGCGGTTGCCTGCGATACCGCTGGTGGAGGCAACCGAAACAATCCGTGGAGAGTTGCGGAAATGCTCGGAGGCCAGCAGGGCATCATTGATGCGCAGCTGGGCGGCGATGTTGACGGCAAGGACGGAATTCCAGCGGTCCGGATCCATGTTGGCCAGCAACTTGTCCCGGGTAATGCCTGCGTTGTGCACAACAATGTCCAGGCGCCCGTGCCTGCCCACGGCGTGGTCGATGATCCGCTGCCCGGCGTCCTCCCGGGTGATGTCGAGCTGCAGTGCCGTGCCGCGGACCTCGTTGGCCACGGCGGCCAGGTGGTCGCCGGCGGCAGGAATGTCAACAACCACCAGGGTAGCGCCGTCCCGGTGGAGCGTGCGTGCAATTGCCGCGCCGATGCCGCGGGCGGCACCGGTCACGACTGCGACCTTTCCGGCCAGCGGCTTGTCCGGATCGGCCGGCAGCGTCCCCTCCCCGGAGGCGACGGTCAGGAACTGGCCGTCGACGAAAGCCGACCGGCCGGAGAGGAAGAACCGCAGTGCTCCCAGGGCGCTGGGACTGGTGGTGGTTACCCCGTCCGCAAGGACGATGCCGTTTGCCGTGGCGCCGGCGCGCAACTCCTTGGCCAGGGATCGCAGTAGCCCGTCCACACCCTGGCGTGCTGCGGCAGACGCCGGACCCGGCGCACCAGCCGCAGTCCGGGACACCGTCACGACCCGGGCGCTGGGTGACAAATCCCGGATGGACGCCGCTGCGGCGAGGACCGGCCGTTCCAGATCCTCCGGGCGGGACAGTTCGTCCAGAACCAGGATGATGGCGCCCAGCTTTTCCCGGGGCACCGCATGCCGGCGGACGTCGAGGTCCCAGGACAAAAGGGCGGCCGCCAGTTCGTCGGCGCCGTCACTTGAGCCCTGGACCAGGATCGGACCGGGGACCAGGGGCTGTCCCGGCTGGTGACGCCGGAGCACTACCGGCTGCGGCAGGCCCAACTTCCTGGCAACATCCTTGCCGATTCCATGGCTTACGAATTGGGTGTATTTGTCCGTCACGCCGGCCTCCTTAGAATCCTTCAAGAATGGCGACGACGCCCTGGCCGCCGGCAGCGCAGATGGAAATCAGGCCGCGGGCCGGACGTCCGTCCACCCGGCCCTTGTCGTGGAGCATCTTCGCCAGGGAGGCCACGATCCGGCCGCCGGTCGCAGCGAACGGGTGCCCCGCTGCCAGTGACGAACCGTTGACGTTCAGGGTGGACCGGTCAATGCTGCCCAGCGCCCCGTCCTGGCCCAGGCGAGTGCGCCCGAATTCCTCGTCTTCCCAGGCGGCCAGGGTGCTGAGGACGGTGCCGGCAAACGCTTCGTGGATCTCGAAGAAGTCGATGTCATCGAGCGTCAGGCCGTTGCGGGCCAGGAGGCGCGGCACTGCGAATGCCGGCGCCATCAACAAACCGTCCTTGCCGTGGACGAAGTCGACGGCGGCCGCCTCGCCGTCGACCACCGTGGCGAGTTTGGGCAGTTCGTGGGCGTCCGCCCATTCCTCCGAGGCAAGCAGCACGGTGGACGCTCCGTCGGTGAGCGGCGTGGAGTTGCCCGCTGTCATGGTTGCCTCGGCTCCGAGGTTCTTGCCGAAGACGGGCTTGAGTGTCGCCAGCTTTTCCAAGGTGGTGTCAGCGCGGAGGTTCGAGTCCCGGGTCAGGCCGCGATAGGGCGTGAGCAGATCGTCGAAAAAGCCTGCATCGTAGGCGGCGGCGAGGTTGCGGTGGCTGTTGTACGCCAACTGGTCCTGGGCTTCCCGCGTGATCTTCCACTGTGCGGTGGTGAGCGCCTGGTGCTCACCCATGGAGAGTCCGGTCCGGGGCTCCCCCGTGTTGGGTGCGTCGGGTGCCAGGTCCTTGGGACGCAGGCGGCTCAGGACCTGAATCCGCTGGGGCAGTGTTTTGGCCCTGTTGAGGTCCAGCAGCACCTCGCGCAGGCCCTCGCTCACGGCAATCGGCGCATCGGACGCGGAATCGACGCCACCGGCAATCGCCGAATCAATCTGTCCAAGCTTGATCTTGTTGGCCAGGCCCAGGACCGTTTCGAGTCCTGTGGCACATGCCTGCTGGAGGTCGTAGGCGGGAGTTTCCGCGGAGAGTGCCGAGCCCAGAACTGCCTCCCGGGTGAGGTTGAAGTCGCGGGAGTGCTTAAGCACTGCGCCGGCGGCAACCTCGCCGATCCGCTCGTCCTGAAGGCCGAAACGGGCAATCAGGCCGTCCAGGGCTGCCGTCAGCATGTCCTGGTTTGAAGACTTGGTGTAGGCGCCGCCGGTCCGCGCGAACGGAATCCGGTTTCCGCCGACCACCACAGCTTTGCGCAACGAGCCCCGTCCATGTGTGGCCGCTTGGCTGGTGGATGATTCCTCTGGTCCGGTGGCGGACTGTCCGGTAAAGGACATGTGCTGTCTCCTTTTGCTGAACTCTGATTACCGATACCCAGCGTACCTGATACGCTGAGTATCGTGAACATTCCCCCCGTTGATCCTCCCGAGCCCCGGGACGGCAACTCCCCCGGCGGTATTTCCGCAAGCGGCACGGCCGTCGACGGACGCGCTGCCCGCTGGCAGTCGCACCGTGAGGAGCGACGGCGCGAACTGATCAAATCGGCTCGAAAGGCGGTCCATGCCCTGGGGAGCGACGCTTCCATGGAGGACATCGCGGCCGCAGCAGGCACGTCAAAGTCCGTGTTCTACCGCTATTTCGGCGACAAGGCCGGGCTGCAGCAAGCAGTGGGCGAGGTAGTGCTCAGCCAGATGCAGCGCCGTATCCAGGAAGCCGCGCAAAGTGCGCAAACGCCGCGGGAAGGGCTTCTGGCCATGGTCTCCGCGTACCTTCAAATGGCCGAAACCAGCCCCCACGTCTACACCTTCGTTACCACCTACTCTGCGGGCGAGCCGGGAACGACCACCGGAGGAATGGCCGCCGCCGGCGCCCTTGGCCACTTCTTCGAAGAAGTCCGCGACATGATCGCCCGGCCCATGCGGGAACACCTCGGCGCAGGCAAAGAAGCCGTGATCGGGTATTGGCCCACGGCGGCGATCGGTCTCGTCCGGAACGCCGGGGAGCAGTGGCTTGCCACGCCGGAATCAACGAACAAACCCGACCAGGAAACAATGGCCCGCCAGATCACGGCCTGGCTGTGCGTCGGGATAGCCCCGGAACTCGAAGTCCTGGATCCACTCAATCCGACCCCTAGTGAATTGTCAGAACCAAAGAAGGAATCGACATGACTGACGTAGTTGACCGCCCCGCCAGCCAGGCAAGCCGCCCCGCCGCCCGCGCACACCACCGCGCCGACGCGACGCCGTCCGTCGACGTCGCTGCGCTTGGTGAGCAGCTCCTGGGCAAGTGGGCCCGGATCCGCCTGCATTCGCGCGAGCTGGCAGGCCGCCCCGAACTGTACAAGACGGAGGGCCTGACCCATACGGAGCACCGGAAGCGCACATTCGGCCAGCTCAAGTACCTGGTGGACAACGGTGCCGTCCACCGCGCCTTTCCCGCGTCGCTGGGCGGTTCCGATGATCACGGCGGCAACATCGCCGGGTTCGAGGAACTCGTCACGGCCGATCCGTCGCTGCAAATCAAGGCTGGCGTCCAGTGGGGCCTGTTTGGTTCGGCTGTGATGCACCTGGGCACGGAGGAACACCATGCCAAGTGGCTGCCCGGCATCATGAATCTGGACATCCCCGGCTGCTTCGCGATGACGGAAACCGGGCACGGCTCAGATGTTGCCAGCATTGCCACCACGGCGACCTTTGATCCGGCCACGCAGGAATTCGTGATCAACACACCGTTCCGTGCCGCATGGAAGGACTACATCGGCAACGCCGCCATAGACGGACTTGGCGCCGTGGTGTTCGCCCAGCTGGTCACCGGCGGCGTCAACCACGGAGTCCACGCCTTCTACGTGGACCTGCGGGATCCGGAAACCAAGGAATTCCTGCCGGGCGTCGGCGGTGAGGACGACGGCGTCAAAGGCGGCCTGAACGGCATCGACAACGGCCGGCTGCATTTCAGCAACGTCCGCATCCCCCGGACCAACCTGCTCAACCGCTACGGCAACGTTGACACCGACGGCGCCTACACCTCTCCCATCGCCAGCCCCGGCCGCCGTTTCTTCACCATGCTGGGAACCCTGGTCCAGGGCCGGGTCTCGCTGGACGGTGCTGCGGTGGCTGCCAGCAAGATCGCCCTTAAGACCGCCATCCAGTACGCCACTGAACGCCGCCAGTTCAACGCTTCATCGCACACTGACGAGGAGGTGCTGCTCGACTACCAGCGCCACCAGCGGCGGCTGTTCACCCGTCTTGCCACGACTTACGCCGCAGGCTTTGCCCACGAGCAGTTGCTCCAGAAGTTCGACGACGTGTTCTCAGGCGCCCACGACACCGACGAGGACCGCCAGGACCTCGAGACCCTGGCCGCCGCGCTCAAACCGCTCAGCACCTGGCATGCCCTCGACACGCTCCAGGAATGCCGCGAGGCCTGCGGCGGCGCCGGGTTCCTGATTGAGAACCGCTTTGCATCCCTGCGCGCCGACCTGGACGTCTATGTCACTTTCGAAGGTGACAACACGGTGCTGCTCCAGCTGGTGGCCAAGCGGCTCCTGGCGGACTACGCCAAGGAATTCCGCAACGTCGACGTCGGGGTGTTGGCCCGCTACGTGGTGAGCCAGGCCGCCGGGACCGCGGTCCACCGGACGGGCCTTCGCCAGGTAGCCCAGTTCGTGGCCGACACGGGCTCCGTCCAGAAGGCTGCCATCGCGCTGCGGGACGAGGGCACCCAGCGGTTGCTGCTGACCGACCGGGTGCAGACGATGGTTGCCGAAGCGGGTGCCGCACTGAAGGGGACGAACAAACTGCCGCAGCAGAAGGCTGCCGAGGCGTTCAACCAGCACCAGCACGAACTCATCGAAGCGGCGCAGGCACATGCGGAACTACTGCAGTGGGAGGCCTTCACCGAGGCCCTGGCGAACGTGAAGGACCCGGGCACCAGGCGGGTGCTGACCTGGCTGCGGGACCTGTTCGGACTCTCGCTCATCGAGAAGAACCTGTCCTGGTACCTCATGAACGGGCGGCTGTCGATGCAGCGTGCGCGCACGGTGGGCGACTATATCAACCGGCTTCTGGTCAAGATCCGGCCGCACGCCGTGGATTTGGTGGATGCCTTCGGGTACGGACCGGAACATCTCCGGGCGGCGATTGCGACCGGCGCTGAGCAGATACGGCAGGACGAAGCACGGGCGTACTTCCGTACGCAGCGCGCCGACGGCAAGGCCCCCGTTGACGAGAAAGTCCTTCTTGCGAAGAAGGCGCGTGACTCCAAGCCTCCGCGCCGCTAGGTAAAACTCACGCCGGCAGGAAACCACGACGGCGCCGCCCCCTTAAGCGGGGGCGGCGCCGTCGTCGTTTAAGTCCTTTTGGGCAAGGACCGCGTTAGGCGAGGACCGAGCGGTACACCTCAAGGGTGGTTTGCGTGATGGAGTCCCAGGAGAAGTGCTCCTCCGCGCGGCGGCGGCCGGCCTGTCCCATGGCGCGGGCGCGCTCCGGATCGGACACCACCTCGGTCAAGGCGGCTGCGAATTCGTTGACGAACTTCTCCGGATCCAGCGGGGTTCCGGTGCCGTCGGTGACCTGCTCGAGATCCACCAGCAGTCCGGTTTCGCCGTGCCGGACAACCTCCGGGATCCCGCCGGTGGCGCTGGCCACCACGGCCGCACCGCAGGCCATGGCCTCCAGGTTCACGATGCCCAGCGGCTCGTAGATGGACGGGCAGGCAAAGGCGGTTGCGTGGCTGAGGACCTGGATCAGTTCGTTGCGGGGAAGCATCCGTTCAATAAGGACAACTCCGCTGCGCTGAGTCTGCAGCTCCTCGATCAGGCGGGCAGTTTCCGCGGCGAGCTCCGGAGTGTCCGCCGCGCCGAGGCACAGGACCAGCTGGACATCGGCCGGCAGCTTGGCTGCGGCACGCAGCAGGTACGGAACGCCCTTCTGGCGGGTGTTGCGGCCTACGAAAACTACGCTGGGCAGCGCCGGATCGATGCCCAGGGCGCGGATGGCGTCATCTGCCTCGTCACGCTGCCAGAGTTCGACGTCGATGCCGTTGTGCACCACGCGGACCTTGGCCGGGTCCACGTCCGGGTAGCTGCGCAGGATGTCCTGCCGCATCCCCTCGGACACGGCGATGATTGCAGCGGCGGCCTCGTAGGCGGTCTTTTCCACCCAGGAGGACAAGGCATAGCCGCCGCCAAGCTGTTCGGCTTTCCACGGCCGGAGCGGCTCCAGGCTATGCGCGCTCAACACATGCGGAATGCCGTGCAGCAGCGAGGCGAGGTGGCCCGCCATGTTGGCGTACCAGGTGTGCGAATGCACAAGGTCTGCCCCCGCGATGTCCGGCACGATGCGCAGATCGACCCCGAGCGTCTGGACGGCGGCGTTGGCGGCCCCCAGATCCTCCGGAACGGAGTAGGACGTCACCTTCGCCCCGTGATAGTCGGGATCCCGGGGCGCCCCGAAGGCCCGCACCTGCAAATCCACATGCTTGGCCAGCACACGGCTTAGTTCAGCCACATGGACCCCGGCGCCACCGTAAATCTCGGGCGGGAACTCTTTAGTCACAATGTCTATTCGCACGATACCCAAGGTAGTCCTTACGGCGTATCTGTTCTAGTGTGAAGGGGTCCGGGCGTGCCGGACTATTGGGGAAAGATACGAAGGCGTACAGGAGCGACCACCATGCCGTTGAATAAGAAAGTCCTGGCTATTGTCCTCGCAGGCGGCGAGGGCAACCGTCTGATGCCATTGACGGCGGACAGGGCCAAACCCGGCGTGCCTTTTGCCGGGAGCTACCGGCTGATTGACTTTGCACTTTCCAACCTCGTGAATTCCCGCTACTTGCAGATTGTGGTGTTGACGCAATACAAATCCCACAGCCTGGACCGGCACATTTCCGAAACGTGGCGAATGTCCACGCAGCTGGGAAACTACATTGCATCCGTCCCCGCGCAGCAGCGTGTGGGCAAGAGCTGGTTCCTTGGCAGCGCTAATGCCATTTACCAGTCCCTGAACCTGATCCATGACGCCAACCCCGACATTGTGGTCGTTGTTGGCGCGGACCACGTCTACCGCATGGACTTCGCGCAGATGGTGGAGCAGCACGTGGCCAGCGGCGCCAAGGCCACGGTGGCCGCCGTCCGCCAGCCCCTCAACATGGCCGACCAGTTCGGTGTCATCGAAGTGGACCAGAACGATCCCCAGAAGATTGCGGCCTTCGTGGAGAAGCCGTCCTCAACTCCGGGCCTGGCCGCCGATCCGACGCAGTTCCTGGCTTCCATGGGCAACTACGTGTTCGATGCCGATGCACTGGTGGACGCCCTGCACGTTGATGCCGAGCGCCTGGACACCAAGCACGACATGGGCGGCGACATCATTCCGTACTTCGTCAACAAGGGCGAAGCAGGCGTTTATGACTTCACGCTGAACGACATTCCGGGTTCCACCGAACGGGACCGCACTTACTGGCGCGACGTGGGCACCATCGATTCCTTCTATGATGCGCACATGGACCTTATTTCCCCGATGCCGGTTTTCAACCTGTACAACTCGGAATGGCCCATTTACACCCGGCAGAGCATTTCCCCGCCCGCAAAGTTCGTCCGCGGCAAGGGAAACACCGTGGGTACGGCACTCGATTCGATCGTGGCCAGCGGTGTGGTGATCTCCGGGGGCATCGTGGAGGGTTCAGTCCTGTCCAACGACGTTTACGTGGGAACGTCCAGCCGGGTGGTTGATTCGGTCCTGATGGACAAGGTGCAGATCGGCGAGGGCGCCGTGGTCAACCGCGCCATCATCGACAAAAACGTCAAGGTGCCTGCCGGTGCTGCGATCGGCCTGGACCCGGAGCGCGACCGCGCCCGCGGATTCAAAGTCACCGATTCGGGCATCACCGTGTTGTCCAAGGGCCAGGAAGTTCCTGAACCGGACGAGGCCGAACGCGCACTGTCAGCCGCCAACCTTCACCAGGTGCCCAACGCAGTGAAGGCGGCCACTGAAAACTACCCGGCCGCACGGGAATCCGTGACCCAACTGGGTGAAGCCCACGCAGCGACACTGGGTGTGAGTGTCGCCGACTAGGACCGGATCCCTGTCCCCCGAAACCTGACGGCAGGCCGTAGGATTCCCAGGCTGTAAAATTGGACCAATGAACACCCCCGATTTGACGCCTGAGGACATCCAGGCCTGCCTCAAGGTTCTCAACACCATCCACGCCTACGACGAGGAACACCCTGACTACGTCTCGGTGCGCCGCGCCACCGGCAAGATGTTCAAGGCTGTCAAACGACACCGACGGGTCACCAAACGCGACCTGATCGCGGAGTCGGACCGGGCAGTGATCGCCCAGACGGCCACGGCTGCACCCGACCGGATCGACGACGAAACGCGCGGGAACAAGCTGGAACCCTCAGCGACGGGGAAGGTGGCCGGGCACCTCATCAGGTCCCGCCCCTGCTACATCTGCAAGAACCACTACACGCAGGTTGACGCGTTCTATCACCAGCTGTGCCCTGAATGTGCCGCATTCAGCCACAGCAAGCGTGATGCGCGCACCGACCTCACGGGCCGGCGTGCGCTGCTGACGGGCGGACGCGCGAAAATCGGCATGTACATTGCCCTGCGGCTGCTACGCGACGGCGCGCACACCACGATCACCACACGGTTCCCGAAGGATGCTGCACGTCGCTTCGCGGCGATGGAGGACAGCGGGGACTGGCTCCACCGGCTCCGGATTGTGGGCATTGACCTTCGTGATCCCTCCCAGGTGATGGCCCTGACCGACTCCCTCGATGCTGCGGGTCCCCTGGACATCATCATCAACAACGCCGCCCAGACAGTCCGCCGGTCCGGGAACGCGTACAAACCCCTGGTTGATGCCGAGGACGAGCCCTTGCCGGCAGCCCTTGAGGCAGCCAATGGCGGCCCGGAACTGGTGACGTTCGGCCATGCCCACGACAAGCACCCGCTCGCCCTTGCCAGCAGCGTCATGGAGCACCCGGTCCTGGCCGGGGACGCCATCACCTCCCTTGCCCTCTCGACAGGCTCGGCATCGCTGGAGCGCATTGCCTCCGGCACGGCCATTGACGCCGGCGGACTGGTCCCGGATCTTGCCACGATCAACAGCTGGACCCAGGTGGTGGACGAAGTGGATCCGCTGGAAATGCTCGAGGTGCAGCTCTGCAACGTCACGGCGCCCTTCCTGCTGGTGAGCCGGCTGCGTGCAGCCATGAAGCGGTCCACCGCGCACCGGAAGTACATCGTGAACGTCTCCGCCATGGAGGGCCAGTTCTCCCGCGCCTACAAGGGCCCGGGCCACCCCCATACGAACATGGCCAAAGCCGCGCTGAACATGATGACCCGGACCAGCGCGCAGGAAATGCTCGATGCCGACGGCATCCTGATGACCGCGGTGGACACCGGCTGGATTACCGATGAGCGGCCCCACTTCACCAAGGTCAGGCTCATGGAGGAAGGCTTCCATGCGCCGCTGGACCTCGTGGACGGTGCAGCCAGGGTCTACGACCCGATTGTCATGGGGGAAAACGGCGAGGACCAGTACGGCGTCTTCCTTAAGGACTACAAGCCCAGCCCCTGGTAGGCGCCACAACGACCGTAGCGCCATAACGCCGGCGGGGGGACACAACGCGCCTGTCCATTATCAGAGGCTGTCGTGGTGCCGCTAGGGGCCCTATGGCCCTAATGGGCATGGCGGCGGGACCGTAACGTGGGTTTACATGAACAACATGACGCCGCCCGAAGGCCAGCTGTCCATTGACCAGTGCTGGGTCATGCTCGACACGGAAACGGTGGGAAGGATCGCCCTCATCGTCGACGGCCACCCCGAGATCTTCCCGGTGAACTTCGTGCTCCAGCGCCGCAGCATCGTCTTCCGAACCGCCGGCGGGACGAAGCTGTGGGCCGCCATGACCGCCAAGCCCGTGGCCTTCGAAATCGACGGCTATGACGCCCATGAAGAGAAGGCCTGGAGCGTCGTAGCCCGCGGCGAAGCCGAACTGATCGAGACCCAGGACGAAAAGGACGAGGTAGATGCCCTCTTCCTGGAACCGTGGCAGCCCGGCGACAAGGACTACTACGTCCGCGTGGCGCCAAAGGCCCTGACGGGCCGGCGGTTCAAGGTCAAGAAGCCGGACCTGTGGAACACCCGGCTCTCCGATCCCCGGCGCGCGGCTTTCGAGTAGGCAGCGCCTGCGTTCGGGGCGTCAATGCTTCTCCGGCGTGTGCACTACCAGGACCGGGCAATGCGCGTGCGCAACGCAGGCCGAACTTACGGACCCGAGTAGCAGGCCGCCGAAGCCGCCGTGGCCGCGACGGCCGACCACCAGCATGTCCGCAGTCCGGCTGGCATCGATGAGGGTATGGCGCGGGCGCCCCTGCACCAGCCGGGCCTCGACGTTCGGCGGCGTCTCCGGCCCGAAAGCCTTGGCTACGGCGTCGTTCAGGATCTCCCCGGCACGGACATCGAAGTCGTTGATTCCCATGGCCACGTAGCCGTCGTATACCGGCGGGTAATCCCAGCACGCCAGCGCCACAACCTGGGCTCCGAGTTGTCCCGCAAGGCCTTGCGCCCGCTTCAGGGCTTCCACCGACGCGTCCGACCCATCCACTCCGACAACGATGGTACGGACGTCCCTGGCCTCATTCATGTCGTTCCCTTTCGCAGGGCTGTCGCGCGTAGAACCCGGCCGCGGAGCGGCAGGGGTTCTTCAAGGATGTGTGCCGGAACCGCCCGGTGCTAGGGCCTAAAGTCATGCCCGCTGTGGGTCCAAGGACCCTTGTTGCGTCCGGAGGCGTCAACGAGAATGGCAGAGCCGGATGAGGGAAACCGGGTCCGGAGAGACATAATGGGATCTGCACAGCACCGCAAGCCGGTTGCGGACCGATGATGGCAGCTCCGGCCGCCGGACAGGAGGACCATGATTCCTCGGGCAGACCAGGTTCCCACCGCACAGGACGTGCATACCGACCTGATCCGTGTGTTCATCCTCGATGACCATGAACTTGTCAGGCGCGGGCTGCAGGAGCTCCTGGAGGGCGAGGGTTTCCAGGTGGTGGGCAGCTCAGGGTCTGCTGTCGAGGCAACGCGGCGGATTCCGGCGCTGCACCCCGACGTCAGCGTGCTCGACGCCCGCCTTCCGGACGGCACGGGGATCGAAGTCTGCCGGGACGTCCGGTCGGTGGACCCGAACCTCAACTGCCTGATCCTGACGAGTTTCGACGATGAGCAGGCACTGCGGGGCGCGGTACTCGCCGGCGCCCGCGGTTACGTCCTGAAGGAAATCGGCGGCACGGACCTCATCGGGGCACTCCGGCGTGCGGCGGCCGGTGAGTCGCTGTTCGACGACGGCGTGGCGGCCAGCGTCGTCGACAGCCTCGTTACTCCCCAGCAGGTGGACCCTAGGATAGCCGGGCTCACACCGCAGGAACGGCGCGTCCTGGAACTCGTGGGCGGCGGCCTGACGAACCGGCAGATTGCCGCTGAAATGTTCCTGGCGGAGAAGACCGTCAAGAATTACGTGTCCTCGCTACTGGCAAAACTTGGCTTTGAACGGCGGACACAGGCTGCGGTGTACATTGCCAACAGCTCCATGCCGGCCCCGTCGCCTTCAGGGCACTCCGCTGCGGCGCATTCGTCCACAGCCCACTCAGCCGGCAGCGAGTCCGACGGGCACAGGCATTAGAGGCAGCACGCACTACAGACGGGCACAGGCACTAAAGCGGAACCGACCACTCAAGGCTTGTCCCGCTGCCCGGTGCGCCGGTGATGGTGCAGGTTCCCTCCAATATCCTGGCGCGCTCCTCCATGTTGTTGAGGCCGTTGCGCTTCGTGGAACCATTGAACCCGCTGCCGTTGTCCGTGACCAGGACAGTCATCATGCCGTCCAGGGCAGAAACGGACACCTCGATCGAGTCTGCTCCCGAATGGCGGATGGCATTGCTCAGCCCCTCCGAAACAACGGCCACCACATGTTCGGCCTTGTCAGGAAGGACTGAGTCAACCGGTCCTTCCAGGATGAGTCCGGGTGTAAAGTGCATGGATTTGGCCGCGCTCCGGGTGACGCGGCGGAGGCGGGCGCTGAGCGACTCTGTGTCGCCGTTGCCGGTCCTGAGCGAGTAGATGGTGTCCCTGAGGCTGCGGATGGCCTCATCGAGCTCCCCCGTGATGGCGCGGATCCGGTCCAGCGCAAGCCCTTCCTTCGTGAAACGGTTCAGGCTTTGGACGCTCAGGCCGGCGGCGAAGAGCCGCTGGATCACGAGGTCATGAAGGTCGCGGGCAATACGGTCGCGATCCGAATAAACCAACAATTCTTCCCGCAGCCGGTGGACCCTGGCGAGTTCCAGCGCCAGCGCCACATGGGACCCGAAAACAGCACCCATCTCCACATCTATCCGGCCATACGGGCCCGCCCCGGAGTCCCGGACGAGGAGGAGCAGGCCATGGTGGGCGCCCTGGGTGCTGAGTGCCACTGCAAGCAGCGGTCCGGCAACGGTATCCCCCAGCACTTCGAGCACGTCGGCGGCGTTGTCCACGAGAAGGGGGTCGCCGCCTTCGAGCACGCCCCGGAGGGCATCCGAGTCCAAGGACAGCGGGAGGCCGGAAAACAGCTCTGCACCTTCGCCATCGGCCCCGGCGACGACGTAGCCGTCGCCGCCCGCAGCGGGCTCCACGATCAGGGCCAGCTTGGATCCGGATTCCCGAAGGGCCCTTCCGGCGATGGGACCAAGTCCGGCGGAGTGGGCCGGATCGGTCCCCAGCATCAGCCCGGCAACATCCATGCACGCCTCAAGCCATTGGGCACGCCGCCTGGCGTCGTCGTAGAGCCGGGCGTTCTCAATGGCGACGCCGGCAGCGGCCGCCAGGGCAACGGCCAGCTCTTCATCCTCCACCGTGAAGTCGCCGCCGCCCACTTTTTCCGTTAGATACAGGTTTCCGAAGACGACGTCCCGCACCCGGACCGGAACGCCAAGGAATGACTGCATGGGCGGGTGGTGTTCGGGAAAGCCGTAGGCCTCGGGATGGGTCCGCAGGTCATGAAGCCGTAGCGGCCGGGGGTCGGAGATCAGTAATCCCAGGACGCCATGGCCGGTGGGGAGGGGGCCGATGTGCTTTGCGAGTTCGCCGTCGATCCCGACCGTGATGAAGTGGCTGAGGGCGCGGTCATCCCCGATGACACCCAGGGCCCCGTAACGGGCGCGCAATAGCTGGCAGGCGGACTGGACAACCCGTTCCAGAACGGCGTCGAGGCTCAAGTCCTCGGCAACGGCCACGACCGCTTCGAGCAGGCCACCCATGCGCTCCTGGAACTGGAGGAGCTCACCGGCCCGGGACACAAAGTCCTTGAGCAGGTCTTCGATCCTGGTGCCGCTTGCCGCGGTGTATCGCTCGGGGCCGTCGCCATCGGCATGCTTATCCACAAACCACTCCTGACCGCGTCCGTCCGCTCCGGCGTCGTGAGGCCAGAATACCGTTAAGGCATTCAACATGGCGTGAGGCTGTCGATTTGGCGGCAGGGACCTTGGGCCCTAGCTTTCCGGACGTTCCCTCGCCTAGGCTCGGCGTCATGAGCACTGATCCTAAACCGGGCGCTGACCATCCGCACGAAGTCGAAAACCTTGACAATCACGAATGCTGGCGCTTGCTGCGGAGCGTCTCAGTGGGCCGGCTGGCCGTCTGGGTGGACGACCACCCGGACATCTTCCCCATCAACTACAAGGTGGACCACGGAACCCTCGTCTTCCGCACGGCGGACGGCACCAAGCTGCAGGCTGCCACCGGTGACACTCCGGTGGCCGTGGAGGCCGACGGCGTGGACGCGGACAGCGGCATCGCCTGGAGCGTGGTGATCAAGGGACAGGCCGCCCCGGTCAAGAACCAGCAGGAGGTTCTGGACACCGTGGGACTGCTGCTTTTCCCCTGGCAGGCCGGCAAGAAAGAGCACTTCGTCCGGATTACGCCGGACACAGTCACGGGCCGCCGTTTCAAGGTCACTCCCCCGTTGACCTGGTGGACGCCGCTGGATGACGCCACCCGGTCCGGGTACGAATAGGCCCGCAAGGGGTGCCTGGCTAGGCCAGGCGGGTGATTTCCACGCTCACGTTCAACGCGGACCCTCCGCCGCCTGACAGGATGCCCTTGAGCGGCGGCACATCCCGGTAATCGCGTCCGCGTGCCACGGTGACGTGGAAGTCGCCGGCCGGTTTGTGGTTGGTCGGGTCCCAGCTGCGCCATTCGCCGTCCCACCACTCCAGCCACGCGTGCGACTGGCCGGCAACCGTTTCGCCGATGTCCGCCGTCGAACGCGGGTGAAGGTAACCGGAGACGTACCGCGCGGGAATACCGCAGCTGCGCAGCGCCCCGATCGCGAGGTGCGCCAGGTCCTGGCACACGCCCTGGCGCTGCCCCCAGGCCTGCGCGGCGTTGGTGGTGACGCCGGTGGAGCCTTTCATGTACGTCATCTCGCCGCGCATCCATTCGAAGATGGCCATGGCGGACCCGTGCGGGTTCCTGCCTTCGACGATTCCCGGAATGATGCCGAGGACTTCGTCTCCGGGACCACTCAGCCGGGACTGCGGGACCCAGTCACTGAACTGGTTGAGCGTCTCAGGCGCCTGCAGCACGTCCCAGGAGACGATGTCACCCTCCGCCGGGACGCGCTCTGCACGGTGGACTTCAACCGTCGTGGTGGAGACCACCTCCAGGTACTCATGCGGCATCTGCATGTCGAAGGCCGTAACGCGCGTGCCCCAGTAGTCGCGGTAGCTGCTGATGGCAGCCTGCGACGGCGCAACTTTCATGGACGATTCCAGCACCACCTGCTGCGGATCCGTCAACGGCGTCATGCGGGCTTCGTTGTACGAGAGCGTGACGCGTTTGTTGTATTTGTAGCCGGTTTTATGGATGATGCTCAGCCGGGTCATGAAACTTCTCCCACCCAGGCCAGTTCGTCCGCCTGATTGAAGTACTTACGGGAAATGGCGTCGGACGCCTGCGACACAGCCTTCTGGACGCGCTCCATGTGCTCCGGCAGTTCGGACATGAGGTCGTCCGTCCGGTGGAACTCGAGGAAGGTGCGGGCCTGGCCCACGATCCGGCGTGCGTCGTTGATGAAACCGACACGCTGGGCGGAAGGGTCGAGCTTCGCCAGGCACTCGTCAGCATCACGCAGGGCGTAGACGATGGAACGCGGGAACAGGCGGTCCAGCAGCAGGAACTCTGCGGCATGCTGGTCCCCGAAGGCGGCCCTGCGGGTCCGGAGGAAAGACTCATATGCCCCCGCGCAACGGAGCATATTGACCCATGACATGCCCGCGGAGAGCACGTCGCGGGTTGAAAGCATGCGTGCCGTCATGTCGGCACGCTCCAGGGAACGACCCAGGGCCAGGAACAACCAGCTGTCGTCGTGGCTGACGGTGGTGTCCGCCAGTCCGCTGACCATGGCCGTGCGCTCCAGCACCCAGTGGCAGAACCGGTAGGTGCCGACGACATCCTTGCGGTGCTGGTTCAGGCCGTAGTACGTGGTGTTCAGGCTTTCCCAAAGCCCGGAGGAAACCGTTTCGCGGGCACGGCGCGCGTTTTCGCGGGCAGCCCCCAGCGACCCGGCGATCGATGTGGCGCTCTGCTTGTCGTAGGCGAGAGCGTGGAGCAGCTCCTCGAGGCCGAATTCGTCGCTCTCGGGCCGGGCTCCCATAACAGCCAGGAGTTCCCGGGCCACATTGTCCCGTTCCTCCGTGGGCAGGTGGTTGAGGCGTTCGAGGTGGACGTCCAGGATGCGGGCGGTACCGTCAGCCCGCTCCACATAGCGGCCGATCCAAAATAGGGACTCAGCAATACGGCTAAGCATTCGCGGCTACCTCCTGCGGGTCCGAAATCTGCATGTACATAAATAGGGAAACTGGTGCGGTGAGCTCCCGACGGCGGCGGCTCACTGCTGCTGCTCCGTCTGGCGGTCGCGCCAGTTGCTTTCGACCGGCCACACCGAAACCCGCTCGCGGACGGTGATGGACGGCCTGGGCAGGAGCTCCACCGGAACCTCGGGAGAGTCCGAGAGCACCCACGTGTCCTTGGACCCGCCGCCCTGGCTGGAGTTGACGATCAGCGAACCCTCCTTGAGGGCCACGCGGGTCAGTCCGCCCGGGAGCACCCAGACTTCGTCGCCGTCGTTGACGGCGAACGGCCGCAGGTCGACGTGCCGAGGGCCAAACTTATCACCGCTGAGGGTGGGAACCGTAGACAGCTGCAGGACCGGCTGCGCAATCCAGCCACGGGGATCGGCGATGACGCGCTTACGCAGCGCCTCAAGTTCTTCCTTCGATGCGTCGGGCCCGATGACCAGGCCCTTGCCGCCGGAGCCGTCCACCGGTTTTACCACCAGTTCATCCAGCCTGTCCAGAACGTGCTCGCGCGCTTCCTTCTCCTCCAGCCGGAAGGTGTCCACGTTGGCGATCACGGGCTCTTCGTTGAGGTAATAGCGGATGAGGTCGGGCACGTAGCTGTAGACGAGCTTGTCGTCGGCCACGCCGTTGCCGACGGCATTGGCAATGGTCACGCCTCCGGCGCGGGCCGCATTGACCAGTCCGGGGCAGCCAAGCATGGAATCGGCGCGGAACTGCAGCGGGTCGAGGAAGTCGTCGTCGATGCGCTTGTAGATGACGTCAACGCGCTGTTCGCCGGCGGTAGTACGCATGTAGACCCTGTTGCCGCGGCAGATGAGGTCGCGGCCTTCCACGAGCTCCACGCCCATAAGGCCGGCCAGCAGGGTGTGCTCGAAATACGCGCTGTTGAACACGCCGGGCGTGAGGACCACTACGGTGGGGTCGTCCACGCCGGACGGTGCCGTCTTGCGGAGGGCGGACAGGAGGCGGCGGGGGTATTCCTCCACCGGACGGATCAGTTGCTGGCCGAACGCCTCCGGCAGGCCCTTGGCCATGGCGCGGCGGTTTTCCAGCACGTAACTCACTCCGGAGGGGACGCGCACGTTGTCTTCGAGCACCCGGAAGGTTCCCGCGGCGTCGCGGACGACGTCGATCCCCGAGATGTGGACGCGGACGCCGCCGGCCGGTTCGAAGCCGTGGACCTGGCGGTGGAAATGGGCGCTGGTGGTGACGAGCTGGCGCGGGATGACGCCGTCGGCCACCACCGTCATTTTGTCGTAAACGTCGTTGAGGAAGGCCTCGAGGGCACGGACCCGCTGGGCTACGCCCTTCTCCAGCACGGTCCACTCGTCGGCAGGGATCACCCGGGGGACGATATCCAGGGGAAACGGACGTTCCTCCCCGGCGAAGTCGAAGGTGACACCGCGGTCCAGGAAGGTCCGCGCCATCGAATCGGCACGGGCCGTGACATCGGTGAGGGAAAGTTCCCGGAGGGCACCCGCGACCTGTCCGTAGGACTTCCTGGCTTCTTGGCCGGGGGCAAACATCTCGTCGTAGGCGCCGGTGCGGCCGGCGGCCTCGGAGTAATCCTGGAATAGGTCAGACATGGTCATTAGCCAACCACCTTTTTGTTTCGAATTCATTACTGATGCCCATTGGGGCGTGTTGAAGCCACCCGGCCGGTTCGTGTTTTTCCGCACTGTTCCGGCAAGGTAGGTGAGTGCCATTGCCCAGACTCCCCGCCGCCCCCCACGGGCGGATCTCCGCACGGATCCCACCCCTGTTGCCGGGACTGCTCACTGCCGTTTTCGCCGTCGGGGTGGCCTTTACCGTACACGCAATGGTGCCCGCCCTGCCCGCCATGACCGTCGCCGTCGTGCTTGGCCTGCTTTCTGCCAACCTCCCCGGCACCGGAACCTGGACGGCGGGGCGGGCTCGTCCGGGACTCGACTTCGCCGGCAAGCACCTGATGAGGGCCGGGATTGTGCTCCTCGGACTGAAAGTCAGCGTCCTGGACGTCCTGGGCCTCGGCTGGCAGTCGCTGCTGCTGATCACGGGGGTGGTCCTGGTGAGCTTCGCCGGAACCTACGGGATTTCCCGGATGTTCCGCCTGACCCGCGATGCTTCCCTGCTCATCGCCACCGGGTTCTCGATCTGCGGAGCCTCCGCCATTGGCGCCATGGCTGCGGTCCGCAGGATCCGCCACGTGGACACCGTCTTGCCGGTTGCGCTGGTCACGCTGTGCGGCACCCTGGCCATCGGTGTGCTGCCGCTTCTCCTGCACCCGCTGCAGCTCACCCCTGAAGTGTTCGGTGCGTGGACCGGGGCGTCGGTGCACGACGTCGGCCAGGTGGTGGCCACCGCACAGACCGCAGGCACCGGTGCCCTGGCGATCGCAGTCGTCGTGAAGCTGACGCGGGTGATCCTGCTGGCCCCCATGGTGGCCGCCGCAGGGATCCACCAGCGGTCGGCCATCAGCCGCGAAACCCGGAACGGCGCCGGACGGAACGGTGACGGACCGGATGGATTGGCAGGTGCGGAGCCGGCCGGCCCGGCCTCCGAAACCGACGGCGCCGAGCTGCGGATGCCGCCCGTCGTCCCGCTGTTCGTCATTGGATTTGTGGCCATGGTGGGTTTGCGGTCCACCGGCTGGCTCTCCCCCGGCTGGCTGGAGGCCGCAGCAGCCGTGCAGGATGTGCTGCTCGGCACGGCGCTCTTCGGCCTGGGTTCGGCGGTGCGGGTGCAAACCCTGCTCCACACCGGCGCCAGGGCCCTGCTGGCAGCCCTCGCGGCGTGGCTCCTGATCGCCGCCCTGGGCCTTGGGGCCGCCATGCTGATCGTTCAGCCGTGACGGACCAGGTCCCGCCTGGACAACTGCACCGAAGCCGCTGCACCGACGCGGCACCGGTGAACCGCCTGCGCCATGATTCAATAGCTTGGTGTCGAATGAGAACCTGCAACGCGATGAAGCGGCAAATCGCTCAGCCCTGATCACCACCCATAGCTACGACGTTTCACTCGACGTCCGCACGGCGCAGGATCCGGAGGTCACCGGCTACACCAGCCGCAGCGTAATCAACTTCTCCGCCCGGGAACCCGGCGGCTCCACATTCCTGGACTTCATCAGCAGCGACGTGCACAGCGTGTTCCTGAACGGAAAGGGGCTGTCCGTCGCCGACGTCGTGGACGGATCCCGTATCAGGCTTGACAACCTGCAGGCCGAAAACCAGGTCACCGTCACCGGGACGGCGCTGTACAGCACGTCCGGGGAGGGAATGCACCGCTTCTTCGACCCCGCCGACGGCCAGTGCTACCTCTACACGCAGTACGAGCCGGCTGATGCCCGGCGCGTGTTCGCCAACTTTGAACAGCCCGACCTCAAGGCGGAATTCACGTTCCATGTGATGGCTCCCTCCGACTGGCAGGTCGCTTCCAACGGCACAGAGGCCAACCGCACCCAGCTGACCAGCGATCCCGCAACGAGCCGCTGGGACTTCGCACCGACCCGGCGGATGTCCACCTACATCACCACCGTGCTGGCTGGGCCGTACTTCAAGGCCGAGGACCACTGGAGCGGAACCCTTGAGGACGGCACAGCGCTGGAAATCCCGCTGGCCCTCTACTGCCGCAATTCCATGGCGGGATCCTTCGACACCGCGCACCTGTTCCAGCTCACCAAGCAGGGCCTCGGATTCTTCAACAACCTCTTCGACTACCCCTACCCCTGGGGCAAGTACGACCAGGCGTTCGTGCCCGAATACAACCTCGGCGCCATGGAAAACCCCGGGCTGGTCACCTTCACCGAAAACTACGTGTTTACGTCCCGCGCCGCTGATTCGCAGTACCAGGCACGCGCCAACACCCTGATGCACGAAATGGCGCACATGTGGTTCGGTGACCTGGTGACCATGCAGTGGTGGAACGATCTCTGGCTCAAAGAGTCCTTCGCCGACTACATGGGCACCCTGGGCGTGGACCGCGCCACGGACTGGGACACGGCCTGGGTGAACTTCGCCAATAACCGCAAGGCGTGGGCCTATGTCCAGGACCAGCTGCCCACCACCCACCCGATCGTCGCCGACATTCCCGACCTTGAAGCGGCCAAGCAGAACTTCGACGGCATCACCTACGCCAAGGGCGCGTCCGTGCTGAAGCAGTTGGTGGCCTACGTCGGCTTCGAGGCGTTCATCGCCGGCTCGCGCCGGTATTTCCGGGACCACGAGTACGGCAACACCACACTCGCGGACCTGCTCGCCGCCCTCGGCGAGGCGTCCGGCCGGGACCTGGCGGCATGGGCCCGCCAGTGGCTGCAGACTTCAGGGATCTCCACCGTCACGGCAGAAATCGATGAGCACGACGGCGTGCTGGGCAGGGTTGCCCTCGTCCAGGAGGCAGTGGACCCGGTCACCGGACGGCAGGAACTGCGGCCGCACCGGCTTCGGGTCGGGCTGTACGATTTCGACGCCGACGGTTTGCTGGTCCGCACGGACAGCGTGGAAACCGACCTGACCGGCCAGAGCACGCTGGTTCCCGAACTGGAGGGCAAGCCGGTGCCCGCCCTCCTCCTGGTCAACGACGACGACCTCAGCTACGTGAAGGTGCGGCTTGATCTCCGCTCCGAAGCCACCGCGCGTGCGTCCCTGGGAGCCCTGCAGGACCCGATGGCCCGGGCGCTCTGCTGGACGGCGCTCTGGGATGCCGCCCGCGACGGTGTGGCACCGGCGGACAGCTACGTTGCGGCAGTGGAGAAATTCGGCGCCGCCGAGAACGGCATCGGCGTCCTGCTGAACGTGCTGGGCAACGCGTCGACTGCCATCGACCGCTATGTCCCGGTTTCGGAACGGGATACGGTGCGCCGCCGCTTCCTGGACGCGGCTGCCGGGGAACTTGCCGCAGCCCGGCCGGGTTCGGACCACCAGCTCGCCTGGGCAAGGACCCTCGCCGCCGCCAGCCGGCAGTCGGCAGGCCGCCTGGACCTGCTGAGGGGAATCCTGGACGGCACAACGGTCATCGAAGGCCTTGCCGTGGACCCCGAGCTCCGCTGGAGCCTGTGGCATGCCTTGGCGGCCAACGGTCAGGCAACGGAGGCCGAACTCGACGCCGAACTTTCCCGTGACACCACGGCATCCGGCCGTGCGGGCCATGCCACGGCACTCGCCGCCCGCCCGGTGGCGGCGGTCAAAGCCGCAGCCTGGGATGCCGCCGTCGCAGGCAGCGCCCTCTCCAACCAGCTGCTCAGCGCCACGATTGCCGGATTCAACACGGCCCCGGACGGCCTGCTGGACCCGTTTGTGGAACCGTACTTCGAGTGCCTCGAGAACGTCTGGGCGGAGCGCAGCATCGAGATCGCCAGCCGGATTGTCCGCGGGCTCTATCCGGCAGGCCAGGATTTGGACGGGGGCGATCCGGCCACCCACCCCGTGATCGTCCGGACGGACAACTGGCTGGCCGGCCACCCGGACGCTCCACGGGCGCTTCGCCGGATCGTCATCGAGCAGCGGAGCCACCTCCACCGTTCCCTCACGGCACAGGCAGCAGCCGCGAAAGCACCGTCGATTGCTCCGTAACCGCCGTTTAGGCCGCTCATAACGGCAGTTGCGGAGCAATCGACGTCATTACTAGGACACCCGGTGCAGCCATTCCGAGGTGCCGAATTTCGCCGCCACGCGGTCACGGGCGGCGGCAAGTTCGGCCTCGGTGAGGACCGAGGGCGTGGCCCCGTACCGGCCGCTGAACACATCCATCATGGCCTCAACAATTTCCGTCCGGGCCAGCCCGGTCTGGCGGCGCAGCGGATCGACGCGCTTTTTGGCACTGGCGGTCCCCTTGTCCGAGAGTTTCTCCTTGCCGATCCGGAGGACCTCCACCATTTTGTCGGCGTCGATGTCGTAGCTCATGGTGACGTGGTGCAGCATGCCGCCGTTGGCCAGCCGTTTCTGGGCGGCACCGCCGATCTTGCCCTGCTCCGTGGCAATGTCGTTGAGCGGCACGTAGAAGGCACTGATGCCCAGTTTCTTCAGCGCAGCCATGACCCAGGCGTCCAGGAAGGCGTAGGAATCAGCGAAGCTGATGCCGTCCACAAGGGTCTGGGGCAGGTACAGCGAGTAGGTGATGCAGTTGCCTGCTTCCATGAACATGGCTCCCCCGCCGCTGATCCGCCGGACCACGCTGATGCCGTGGCGGGCCACGCCCTCGGGATGGACCTCGTTGCGGACCGACTGGAAACTGCCGATCACCACGGACGGTTCCTCCCAGTCCCAGAAGCGGAGGGTTGGATTGCGGCGCCCTGCCCCCACTTCCTCAGTGAGCACCTCGTCCAGGGCAACGTTGATGTGGGTCGGAAGGACCGAGGGCGCGATGACATTCCAGTGGTGGTCCGCCCAGCCGGTGGCCTTCGCCAGGGCCCTGCGGACGGCGACGGCCACGGCGTCGGCCGAAAACCCGAAGAGCACGGCGTCGTCGGGGAGGCCATCGGCCACGGCGGCGGAGATGTCCGCCGCCGCAGTCGTTTCCGGTAGTCCCGTCAGGGCGTGGTTGATGTCCAGCAGCGCTTCATCGGGTTCCAGGAAGAAGTCACCGCTGACGGAAACGTGCGCGAGGCGGCCCCCGACGACGTCGAAATCCACCACCACGAGCTTGCCGCCCGGGACCTTGTACTCACCGTGGCGCCGGCCGCCGTCGTCGTGAGTGCCGTCCGCCGCGCCGGTCTCAAAAGAAGGGAATGTCATGCATCCCATCCTGCCCCACCAACGCAAAAGCCCGCACCTTCCGGAATTCCGGAGGATGCGGGCTTTTCCAACTGCCTTGGGGAGAAGTTATTACTTCTTGCCGCCGAAGCCCTTGAAGCGAGCGTTGAAGCGCTCGACGCGGCCTGCGGAGTCCATGATGCGCTGCTTGCCCGTGTAGAACGGGTGGGACTCGGAGGAGATTTCGACGTCGATGACCGGGTAGGTGTTTCCGTCTTCCCATTCGATGGTCTTCTTGGAAGACACAGTCGACTTGGTCAGGAACTTGACGCCGGAAGCCAGGTCGTTGAAAACAACAGCTTCGTACTTCGGGTGAGTATTAGACTTCATAATTGGACCTTCGTTCGCACAACTGGATTTTGCCAGCTGCCAGGTATGAATGGGATGAAGGTGCGGAACAACATCAATAACATCAGGTGCCCGGACCAACACTCAATCCTAGCCTAAAGAGGCTCCCGGTACGAACCGGGGTCAGCCCTTCGGGCGGAGTTCCCAGAACGCGACGGCGGAAGCCGCCGCGACGTTGAGCGAATCGACTCCCGCCCGCATGGGAATCTTGACGGCGAGGTCCACGGCGGCGAGGGTCTCCGGGCTCATGCCCGCACCTTCGGTGCCCAGCACCAGGGCGAGCTTGTCCGGGTTGCGGGCGGCCAGTTCATCGAGGTCCACGGCATCTCCCGTGAGTTCCATGGCTGCCACCGTGAAACCCTGCTCCCGGAGGACTTTGAGATCGTCCGGCCACGACTCCAGGCGGGCCCAAGGAACCTGGAACACGGTACCCATGCTCACGCGGACACTGCGCCGGTACAGGGGGTCCCCGCACCGTGGCGAGACCAGCACGGCGTCCACGCCGAGGGCGGCTGCCGAGCGGAAGATGGCACCCACGTTCGTGTGGTCCACGATGTCTTCGAGGACCGCCACCCGGTGTGCACCGGCCAGGAGTTCGGGCAGCGGCACGGGTGCCGGGCGGTGCATGGCCGCCATGGCGCCGCGATGCAGGTGGAAACCGGTGATGTCTTCCAGCAGCGCGGCGCTGCCGACAAACACCGGGACGTCCGGGAACCGGTCAAAGACGTCGGTCAGGTCCTCCAGCCACTTCTCGGCAAGGAAAAAGGAACGCGGCCGGTGGCCGGCAGCGAGGGCGCGCCGGAGCACGCGCGAGGATTCCGCGATGTACATCCCCTCGGCGGGTTCCCGGACCTTGCGCAAGTGCACGTCCGTGAGCCGGGTGTAGTCGGACACCCGGGGATCATCAGCGGATTCGAGGTAGTGGAAAGTCACTGGAAGTCATTTCATCGGGACGGGTGATGCACCGGGGCAAGTGCCGGTCATTTGAACAGGTTCGCGATCATGAACCCCAGGGCCACGAGGCCCAATGCGAAGATGACGCCGCGCAGGACCGGTGGGGAAAGCCGCCGGCCCACCTTGGAACCGATGATGCCGCCGATGAGGGAACTCACCGCGATAATGCCCACAACCGGCCAGTTGATGCGCCCGAATGCGAACAGCAGATAAGACGCCGCCGCCACGATGTTCACCCCGAGGACCAGGATGTTCTTCATGGCGTTGGCGTTCTGGATGGTTCCCGTCATGAACACGCCCAGGATGCCCACCAGGAGGATGCCCTGCGCGGCGACGAAGTAGCCGCCGTAGACGCCGGCCAGGTACACCAGGACGATCAGGAGCACGCCGTGGCGTTTGTCGTTGATCGCGTGCTCGGGGTTCGCCTCCCGGTTCCGCACCCACTGCTGGAGCCGGGGCTGGAAGACCACCATCAGCAGGGCGAGCACAATCAGGGCAGGTGCGGCGTAGTGGAACACCTTCTCCGGCAGGTGCAGCAGCAGCCAGGCGCCGCTGATGCCGCCCAGCAGGGATGCCGGCAACAGCCGAAGCAACTGCCTGCCGCGCCCCGCAAGTTCTTTCCGGTACCCCCAGGCGCCCGCGGCATTCCCCGCCACCAGCCCCATGGCATTGCTGATGGATGCTGTCACCGGGGCGATGCCCAGGGCAATCAGCACGGGGAACGTGACCAGGGTGCCCGAACCCACAACACTGTTGATGGTTCCGGCCCACAGCCCCGCGAAGAAGATGAAGACGCCGTTGAGTAACTCCACGCTCGGAAGGCCAGCCGGGTCAGCGGCGTGCGGTGGCGGCGTAGCGTCCCGCGTTGACCGTGACGTCGAGCGGCAGGCCGAAGGTCTCGCTGAGGTGCTCGGAAGTCAGGACGTCGGCAATGGGGCCGGCCGCCACAACGCCGGCATCGCGCATCAGCATCGCGTGGGTGAAGCCCGGCGGAACTTCCTCGAGGTGATGGGTCACCAGGACAATGGCCGGGGCAGTTTCGTCGCGTGCCAGCTCACTGAGGCGGTGCACCAGGTCCTCGCGGCCGCCGAGGTCCAGCCCTGCCGCAGGCTCGTCCAGGAGAAGCAGTTCCGGGTCTGTCATCAGGGCGCGGGCAATCTGGACCCGCTTCCGTTCGCCTTCGGACAGGGACGCGAACGCACGGTTGAGGAGCGGACCCATCCCCCACTCGTTCAGGAGCCGGAATGCACGGCGTTCGTCGTCCTTCTCATAGCCTTCGCGCCAGCGTCCGGTCACCCCGTACGCGGCCGTGACCACAACGTTGAGGACTTTCTCCTGCTCGGGAATCTGGTTGGCCAGGGCCGCCGAGGACAGGCCGATGCGGGGCCGGAGTTCAAAGACGTCAACAGCCCCCAGCATCTCTTCCAGGATGCCAGCCATCCCGCTGGTGGGGTGGAGCCGTGCCGCCGCAATCTGGAGCAGAGTGGTCTTGCCCGCGCCGTTGGGTCCGAGGATTACCCAGCGTTCGCCTTCTTTGACCTGCCAGTCCACTTTGTTGAGGAGCGTTTTGGCTCCGCGGACAACGCTGACGGCAGCCATTTCAAGAACATCACTCATAGGAGTAGACACTAGGACAAAACACGGCGCGACTGATAACTGATACACCACGCGCGGAGCCTGCACCAGGGCGGAACGAAACGAATTCGGGTGCCGGGAGTGCGCTGGCTAAGATTGCAGCCATGAGTTCGAACGTGACTGCGGTCAGCTACGGCGTCAAAATGTCCCCTCCGGAACTGGAACACCTCCGTTCCCTGCTGACCGGAGCAGGCGCTTCCTTCGCCGCAGAATCCCGCAGCGGCGACCACCGCTTCGAGGTGTACACGGTGGATTTCTCCGTGGAATCCGGCACCGCTGCCGAGATCGCCGCGCTGCGCCGCGACGTGGCGTCTGCCGGCTTCACCGGGATGGACACGGCGATCGTCCCGGCAGCCCTCCGGGAGGCGCCCCGCAAGTTCCTCATCATGGATGTTGATTCCACGCTCATCCAGCAGGAGGTCATCGAACTGCTGGCCGCCTACGCCGGGAAGAAGGAAGAGGTCACAGCGGTCACGGAAGCTGCCATGCGCGGCGAGCTGGACTTCGCCCAGAGCCTGCACGCCCGGGTGGCCGTGCTCGCGGGCCTGCCCGCCGCCGTCGTCGATTCCGTACGGGCCGAGGTGAAACTCAGCGAGGGTGCAGCGGAACTGGTGGCGGCGTTCAAGGCGGCAGGTCACGCCGTGGCAGTCGTTTCGGGCGGTTTCAACCAGATCCTCCGCCCCATCGCGGAAGATCTTGGGATGGATCACTGGATCGCCAACGAGCTGGAAATTGTCGACGGCGCGCTGACGGGCAAAGTGCTGGGCGCGGTCATCGACCGTGCGGCGAAGGAGAAGTACCTCCGCGAGTGGGCTGCGGCCGAGGGCATCCCCCTGGAGCACACCATCGCCGTGGGCGACGGCGCCAACGACCTGGACATGCTTGGAGCCGCCGGGATCGGGGTGGCCTTCAACGCCAAACCGGCGGTGCGCGCAGTCGCGGACGCAGTGGTCAACATGCCCTACCTGGACGCCGTGCGGCACATCGCCGGGGTCTGAGGCATTAACCGGTTGAGGCATTAACCGCGAGATGGCACGTCGCGCAATGTTCCTGGGAACAATTGCGGCGACGTGCCATCTCGGCGGACTGGCGCTGAGGGTCCTAGCCTGCCTGGCCGGTGCTCTTGCCGAAGTAGTCGGCGCCGCCGGCGTACTCGGTGTGGCCGGTTTCGACGTCGGCAGTCACCATCTTGGCGATTTCCGCGGCAAACTCGGCCACGGAGTACAGCTTGCCGGCCTCGGCCCGGCGGGCCTCGATGGCGCCCGGGTTGGAGCGGTCAAGCAGCGTGGCCGTAACGGTTCCTTCGATCATGTCGCCGGAAACCACCACGAAGGAAATGCCCTTTTCTGCAAGGTTCGGGATGAGGGCGCGCAGGGCATCCTCTCCGGCGCGCTTGCTGCGTGCCACCGGCTCGTATTCCGGCATCGTGGGGACTGAATCGATGAAGTGGGCCTGGTGGCTGGTGACAAACACCACGCGGGAGCCTTCACGCATCAGCGGCACGGCAGCGTTGAGCATGTTGACCTGGGCATCCCGGTTCAGCTTCAGGGCGTAGCCCTCTTCCATGCCCGACTCCATGCCGCCGGAGGCGTTGAGGACGAGGACATCGAGTGAGCCGAAGTTCTCCATGGCCGCGCTGGCCAGCGCCTGGACACCTTCCTGCGTGGTGAGGTCGGCGCCGACCGCTGCGGCACGGCCTCCGGCGGCCTCGATCTCGGCCACAACCTTATTGGCGCGCGGCGCCTTCTGACGGTAGTTCACCACGACGGCGGCACCCTCGGCAGCGAGGAGCTTGGCAACATCAGCGCCGATCCCCCTCGATGAACCGGTCACAATGGCAGTCTTGTTGTCCAGCAATCCCATTCGAGCTCCTTTGTTCCAAACGTCCAAAATCTGTCGGTCTGCCATCCATCATGCCAGCGGATGGGAAGAATCCAGTTGTTCAACGTCAACAAAGAAGCGGATCCGGGATAGTTGCGGTGAGGCGCATGCCGTTGCCGGGCCGCGCGGGCCGGCGTAGGCTCGCCGCCATGACAGCCAAGGGCCTCCCGTCCGGTGCCGCGCCATGACCCGGGGCGCTGCCGGTAAGTCCACCCCGGAGGAGGTCTTCCGCGGTTCCCCGCTGGGCCTGGAGATGCTGCGGCGGGTGGAGGGCATCCTGGCGGCGTACCCGCCGTCGACCATGACCGCTACAAAAAGCCAGGTGGCGTTCCGCGGACGGCGCGGTTTTGCCTACCTGTGGTGGCCGGCCAGGTACATCAGGTCCGACGTGCCCGCCGTTCTGTCGATAGCGTTGCCGCGACGCATAGATTCGGCCCGGTTCAAGGAAGTGGTCAGCCCGGCCCCCGGCGTGTGGATGCACCATCTGGAGCTGCGCTTCCTTTCCGACCTCGACGACGAGGTGGCCGAGTGGCTTGGCGAAGCCCGCCGGGAAGCGGGCTGACTGCCTCCTCCGATGTTGCGCGGCCAGCATTAGCCAAGGGTCTGGAGAAATAGGGCATGTTTTAGTTTCTTAATTACCGCTTCAAGGCTGTACAGTTCCGGAGTTAGGTAAGCCTAAATCACCTAGGAAATCCATGGCCCTCATCCATAGTCGGCGCGCTGACGCATATCCGGCCGACGCCGACGTTCTTGCCTCCCTGAGTCTTCGGGCCGACGTTGCGCGGGTGCCCTTCGCTGCTGAACTGGCCCGCCGAGGTGAACGGCCGGCGATCGTTACGGCAGAGTCCGTCATCACCTACCGGGAGCTTGCCGAACGCGTTGAGGCTTTGCTGCTTCGGCTGGGAACCACGCGGCGGCTCGTGGCCCTGACTGCCAGCAACGACGTCGCCTCCGTCGTCGGGTACCTTGCGGCGCTAGCCGGTGGCCATCCTCTGATCCTTCTCCCGGAGGACAAACCTGCTGCCCTCGACTCCCTCGTGGCCGCCTACGACCCCGATGTCATCCTCAGATCCGGTGCCGACGGACAGAACGTGCTGGACGAGCGGCGGGAAGGAACCCGGCACCAGCTGCACCCCGACCTGGCGCTGCTGTTGAGTACGTCAGGCTCCACGGGCTCCCCCAAACTTGTCCGGCTTTCCCACGCCAACCTCCAATCCAACGCTGAGTCCATCGCCGGCTACCTCGGCATCGGCGAGGACGACCGCGCCATAACGACACTCCCCATGTCCTACTGCTACGGGCTGTCCGTGATCAACAGCTACCTGCTGCGCGGAGCCAGCCTTGTCCTGACGGGCCTGTCTGTCGTGGACACCTGTTTCTGGGAGCTGTTCCGCCGCCATCGCGTCACATCGTTCGCGGCGGTCCCTTACACCTTCGAACTGCTTGACCGCGTGGGGTTCGCCGACATGGAACTGCCCAGCCTCCGCTACATCACGCAGGCAGGCGGCAGGCTGGCGCCCGCCACAGTGGAACGCTATGCCGAGCAGGGCCGGCGGCGCGGCTGGGAGCTCTTCGTAATGTACGGACAGACGGAGGCCACCGCCCGGATGGCATACCTTCCTCCAGGCCTGGCGGCCAGCCGCCCCGGCGCAATCGGAATTCCCGTCCCGGGCGGCAGCTTCCGCATCGACCCTGTTCCCGGGCTGGAGGAGGGCGAACTTGTCTACACCGGCCCGAACGTGATGCTCGGGTACGCGGAGAGTCCTGAGGATCTCGCGCTGGGCCGGACCGTGCACGAGCTCCGCACGGGCGATCTGGCCAGACTGGATTCCTCGGGCCTGTACGAGGTTGTCGGCCGGCGCAGCCGGTTCGTGAAAATCGTCGGGCTCCGCGTCGACCTGGGGCAGGTCGAACGCATCCTCGCGGACCTCGGTATGGAAGCTGCCTGTGCCGGCACGGACGAAGGACTCGTCGTCGCTGTTAAAGGCTCCAACGACCTGCAGCTAGTGGCCAAAGTCCTGGCACAGGGCATCGGCCTGCCGCGGGCATCGCTGGAGGTCTGCGGCGTACCGGAGATTCCCCGCTTCGCTTCGGGCAAGGTGGACTATCAGGGAATCCTGGCCATCCCGCACCAGGAGCGCGTCCCGGCGGAGCCGTCCGTCGCTCCGGTGGAGGAGACCGGCCGGGACAGCGTCAGGAAGATTTTCGAAGCCACGCTCGAGCGGACAGACGTGACCGGCGGCGATACGTTCGTCTCACTCGGTGGAGACTCACTGTCCTATGTGGCGGCGTCCGTGCGACTCGAGCAGTTGCTCGGACACCTTCCGCCTAACTGGCATGTGACCCCGGTCCGGGACTTGGAACCGCAGGCCCGCACTCCGGATCAGCCCGCACGAAGGCGCTGGTTCGCCCCCACCGATACGAGCATCGTGCTGCGTGCGGTGGCGATCATCCTGATCACCGGTACGCATGTCGGACTGTTCAGCTGGCCCGGGATGGCGCACGTGCTGATGGCGGTCGCGGGATTCAATTTTGCCCGCTTCCAGTTGACGGGAGATCGCGTTCCGCGCATCAAGCGGCAGCTCTGCAGCCTATCCCGCGTGGTGGTCCCGAGCGTTGCCTTCATCACAGTGGCCTACCTGCTCACAGACCGCTATAGCCTGGCGAATATCGTCCTGCTCAACGCCGTCATCGGGCCCGAAGAAGTAACCACCCAGTGGCATTTTTGGTTTGTTGAAGTCCTCGTATACCTGCTGCTGGGGATGACCGCATTGCTCGCGCTCCCCTGGGTGGACAAGGCGGAACGGCGCTTCCCGATCCTCTTTCCGCTGGCCCTCCTGGCGGCAGGACTCACGACGCGCTACGACCTGGTCGATCCCGGAGTCCCCAACACGGCACCGGCATTGTGGCTGTTCGCCCTGGGATGGGCCGTTGCCCGATCCAGGACCTGGGCCCACCGCTGCACGGCATCGGTCATCGCGGCACTCAGCATTCCCGGATTCTTCGAAAATCCGGCCCGCGAAATGACCCTCCTCGCCGGAATCCTCGTGCTGATCTGGCTGCCGAGCATCCCCGTACCGCGCGGAGTTCAACGCCTCACCGGTCTGCTGGCAAGCTCGTCGCTGCACATCTACCTGGTCCACTGGCTGGTCTACCCGGCATTTTCAGACATTAGCCAGGCCCTGGCAGTGGCCGCCTCGCTCTGCGCAGGTGTGGCCTACTGGGCTGCATGCGGCCACCTGCCCCGGCTGCTGACAGGTGCGCTCGGCTTCCGTCGCCGTCGGCCCGACCGTACCCGATAGGCCGACCGGCAACGGAAGCCGCGCGGCTGCTCAGCTGCGGTCGATCTGGATCTTGCGCGTCCCGGTTGCCGGAGCCTGTTCGGCCGCCGGCGCGCGGACTTCCAGGACGCCGTCCTTGTAGGAGGCCGTCACGTCTTCCTCCCGGGCTCCGGGCGGCAGCGAGACGCTGCGCGAGAGTGAGCCGTAGCGAAACTCCGAGCGGTAGCCGCTCTTGCCCTTGTGTTCGGATTTTTCTTCGCGCTCCGCTTTGATGTGGAGCATGCCGTCGGCCACCGAGACGTCCACGTCTTTCTCGGGATCAATGCCGGGCAGCTCCGCCCTCACCACGAGCGCGTTTCCGTCCATGAACTGTTCCACGCGCATTGACGGCATCGTCAGGTCTCCTTCAAGGAACCGCCGGATCGGCTCCAGAACGTCCGACGGCGCCCACTTGTTGAGATCGGCCATGATAGCTCCCTAGTGTTGTTCGCTGCAGATTCTGGCCGGCCGGGAAAGGCCGCGGCCGGTATGCCCATTACACACCCGCGGGAGCGGGGTGTAATGGGCAGAAGGTCCCCTCATGGCCAGGGCTCGGAGCAGCGCCGGAAGGGTGCGAAGGGTCAGTGGCCCATGCCCAGTCCGCCGTCAACGGGAATAACGGCACCGGAGATGTAGGACGCCTCATCACTTGAAATCCATCGCACCACGTTCGCCACTTCAGCGGCTTCGGCGAAACGTCCCGCCGGCACCTTGGACAGGTAGTCCTTCTGGGTGGCTTCCGGGAGTTCCGCCGTCATATCGGTGTTGATGAATCCCGGGGCCACGACGTTGGCCGTAATGCCGCGGCCGCCGAGTTCGCGGGTCAGCGAGCGGGCGATTCCCACCAGGCCGGCCTTGGAGGCGGAGTAGTTGATCTGGCCCGGGGCGCCGTATAGCCCTGAAACTGAGGAAATCAGCACAACCCGGCCTTTGCGCATGCGGATCATGCCCTTGGAAGCCCGCTTGATGACGCGGAAGGCGCCGGTCAGGTTGGTGTCGATGACCGATGTGAAGTCGTCTTCGCTCATGCGCATCAGCAGGGTGTCCTTGGTGATTCCAGCGTTGGCCACCAGCACCTCGACCGGACCGTGTGCAGCCTCCACCGTTGCGAAGGCGGCGTCCACGGATGCCTCATCCGTGACATCGGCCTTGACGCCCAGGATGCCCTCCGGGAGTGCCGACTCGCTGCGATAGGTCACGGCAACCTTGTCACCGTTGGCGAGGAAGGCCTCGGCAATGGCCAGTCCGATGCCGCGGTTTCCACCGGTAATCAGGACGCTGCGGCCGGTCGATGCTACTTCAGTCATAGTTTGCTCCGGGATTCTGCGGCATGGGGCACCGCGGTGAGGGGCGGGATTTTTACTGCCTCCGATCTTAGCCTCCGTTTGGGCGGCACTGGTGAGGGTGAGAGAATTGGGTTAAGCCTTGGGAGCGTGAAGAAACAGCCGTGACACTTGCAAAACGACCCGGACCTTCGACGTCCGGTGAACCGGACGCCGTCTCCGGTGACGCCGAGGTTCACAGCATCACGGATGCCGCCAGTGCCCACTCGGAAGAGATGCGCGTGCGGATGATCAAGTACGCCGTGGCGATGGGCATCCGCATGGTGTGCCTGATCCTGGTGTTTGTTGTCGATGGCTGGTTCAAAGTCCTCCCGATTGCCGGCGCCGTGTTCCTGCCGTGGATTGCCGTGGTCATCGCCAACGGGAGCGACAAAGCCGAGGTTCACAGCGACCACCTGCTTGACGCCGCCCCGCTGGCGGAGCTCGAAGCACCGGAATTCCCGGCCGTTGACGCGGACGAAGGGCCCACGGTGCTGCAGGGCGAACTCATCGAGGACGAGGATGAAGACGATAACGACGGCCAGGAACGGGCAGCTTCATGAACATTTTTGACCTTGCCGGCGGCGATGCCGGGCCTGCGGACTCGGCTGCACCTATGTGCTCGAGGAAGGCCTGCCGGACCGGCGCCGCCTGGCAGTTGCTGTGGAACAATCCGAAGATCCACACGCCCGAACGCCGCAAGGTCTGGCTGGCCTGCGAGGAGCACCGGCTGTGGCTGGAAGATTACCTGCAGACCCGCGGCCTCTGGAAAGAGACCCTGCCGCTCGATCTTGCCGCTGTGCCCGGCAAGGACAGCTGAATGTACCGTTTCCTCTTCTCCAGCAAATGGCTGGGTTACCTCCTGCTGGCTGCGATCTTTGCCACTGCCTGCGTGTTCCTGGGCCGCTGGCAGATGGACCGCCGGGCGGAGACCCTTGCGGAGATCAACCGGGTCACGTCGAACTACTCGGCCACTCCCCTGCCCTTCGCAGCTGCCGAAACACAGTTCTCCCGGCTGGACGCCGACAAGGAGTGGACGCAGGTGGAGCTGAAGGGCCGCTACGACGTGGGCGGCCAGCGAGTGGTGCGGAACCGCCCGCTGAACGGCCAGCCCGGCTACGAAGTGGTGGTCCCTTTCAGGCTCACCACCGGACAGACGGTTGTTGTGGACCGCGGTTGGCTCCCGATCGGGAACAACACTCCAGGACGTCCTGATTCGATTCCGGAACCGCCGTCGGGCGATGTCACCGTGGTGGTCCGCCTGAAACCCGGTGAGCCGGAGCTGCAGCGCGGCGCTCCCGACGGGCAGCTGGCCTCCATCGATCTTCCGGCCTACTCCGTGCAGCTGGGCTACCCGGTGCTAACGGGCGCGTACGGGCAGCTGGCCTCCGAAACGCCGGCCGTTGCCACCATGCCGTACCCCTTCCCGAAGCCCTCCGTGGAAGAAGGAACACACCTGTCCTATTCGCTGCAGTGGTTCGCTTTCGGCGTGCTGATGTTTATTGGCTTCGGGTACGCGGCCCGTCAGCAGGCACGCAATGCGGAGATTGACGCGCAGGACGCTGCCGAGGACGGGACGCCCGAGTACGCCATGGCCGCGAACCGGCGTCGCCCGGCACCCCGCAAGCGGAAGAACCCGACGGCGGAGGAAGAGGAAGACGCGATCCTGGACGCCCAGGGGTACTAACCGATGAGTTTCGACACGATTCCCGAACCGGTGGCCAACGTCAAGCGCACCCTCACCGCGCTGGGCGCCGACGACACCGTGACGGTGTTCGACTCGAAGGTCCCGACGGCGGCAGCTGCCGCCGCCACACTGGGCTGCGACGTCGCGGCGATCACCAACAGCCTGGTGTTCGACGTCGACGGCGCCCCGCTGCTCATTCTGGCCAGCGGCGCCGCCAGGGTGGACGTCCGCAAGGTCGCCGAGCAACTGGGCACCGGCAGGATCCGCCGGGCCTCCCCCGAGTTCGTCCTGCAGCACACAGGGCAGGAAGTCGGTGGAGTGGCCCCGGTTGGCCACCCGGAGAAGATCAAAACCCTGCTGGACGAGTCGCTCAAAACGCACGAGCTGCTTTGGGCAGGTGCGGGAGACCACAACTCGATGTTCTCCATCACCTACCAGGACCTGCGCAGGATCACCGGCGCGGAAGAGATGCCGGTCCGCTGAGGCCCGGGGTCACCAGGCGCAGCAGAGCGGACGCACCCACCGGCCTAAGCCAGCGTAATGAGGTCCAGGTAGTCTTCGTTCCAGTGGTCCTCGACGCCGTCGGGCAGCAGGACAACCCGTTCGGGATTCAGCGCTTCGACGGCACCTTCATCGTGGCTTACCAAGACGACGGCGCCGGTGTAGTTGCGCAACGCGCCCAGGATCTCGGAGCGGCTGGCGGGGTCCAGGTTGTTGGTGGGCTCATCGAGGAGCAGCACATTCGCGCTTGACGCGACGATGGTTGCCAGGGCCAGACGGGTCTTCTCGCCGCCCGAGAGCACGCCGGCAGGCTTATCGACGTCGTCACCGGAGAACAGGAACGAACCAAGGATGCCGCGCACCTCGGCGTCATTCATGTCCGGCGCGGAGGAGCGCATGTTCTGCAGGACGGTGCGGTCGACGTCGAGCGTCTCGTGTTCCTGGGCGTAGTAACCCACCTTCAGCCCGTGCCCGGCAATCACTTCGCCGGTGTCGGGCTTGTCGACTCCGGCCAGCATCCGCAGCAGGGTGGTCTTGCCGGCGCCGTTGAGGCCAAGGATGACCACCTTGGAGCCGCGGTCGATCGCCAGGTCCACATCGGTGAAGATTTCCAGCGATCCGTAGGACTTGCTGAGGCCGTCCGCAGTGAGCGGGGTCTTGCCGCAGGGAGACGGATCCGGGAAGCGCAGGGCTGCCACGCGGTCGTTTTCGCGAACGGCCTCCAGCCCGCTGAGCAGGCGTTCGGCGCGCTTGGCCATGTTCTGCGCGGCCACGGCCTTGGTGGCCTTTGCCCGCATCTTGTTGGCCTGGTCGAAGAGGACCTGGGCCTTCTTTTCGGCGTTGGCGCGTTCCCGCTTGCGGGCGCGTTCGTCCGTTTCGCGCTGCTGGAGGTAGCGCTTCCAGTCCATGTTGTAGAAGTCGATCTGGGCGCGGTTGGCGTCCAGCAGGAAGACCTTGTTGACGGTTGCTTCGAGCAGTTCCGTGTCGTGGCTGATCACGATCAGGCCGCCCTGGTGGTTCTTCAGGAAGTCGCGCAGCCAGGCGATGGAGTCCGCATCGAGGTGGTTGGTGGGCTCATCGAGGAGCATGGTCTCGGCATCCGAATAGAGGATGCGGGCGAGCTCGACGCGGCGACGCTGTCCACCGGAGAGTGTCTTCAGGGGCTGGTTCAGCAGGCGGTCCGGAAGTGCCAGGTTCGAGCAGATCGCTGCCGCCTCGGCTTCGGCGGCATAACCGCCGGCGGCCAGGAATTCCGATTCCAGCCGGTCGTAACGGTTCATCGCCTTGCGCTGGACGGCGGCGTCATCGCTGGCCATTTCTTCATGGGCCAGGCGGAGTTTGCCGACGGCAACGTCCAGGCCGCGGACGGACAGGATCCGGTCGCGGGCGAGCTGCTCCATGTCCGGCGTGCGGGGGTCCTGCGGAAGGTAGCCGATCTCACCGCTGCGGGTGACCTTGCCGCCGGCGGGCAGTCCCTCACCGGCCAGCACGCGGGTGAGCGTGGTCTTGCCTGCACCGTTACGGCCCACGAGGCCGATCTTGTCTCCCTTGTCGATCCGGAAGCTCACCTGATCCATGAGGAGGCGGGCGCCGGCGCGCAATTCGAGATCCTGGACGGTAATCAATGCAGCTAAGGCCTTTCACAACAGGGAACGCCACGGCACAGCGGATGGAGTCTGGGCGGGGCCGGGGCAGTGTGGCCGAGAGAACGGCCTCTACCAGTCTACCGGCACCGCACGTCCCGGAAGACCTGCAGCGCATAGCCCGCCCGGCGCCCGCCGCACCGCTGCGTTGGCCACCCCGTCCAGAGCCGGCGCCTTCCATTAGTGGATCCCCTACAAAAAAGGGCTGCGGCCGGAGACGTATCGTCGGAATTGAGGGGAAAAGGCTGCCCGCGGGCAGTTTCCCCTCCCCGTTGCATCGCACTTGCACTGACCGACAGGACTTCCCCATGACCCACACTGACAAGGCCGTCACCAACCAGGCTGCTTCCGGCACTAATCCAGGCCATGAACCCGACGCCACATCAGCCCGGAACCGCTGGAACGCCACCGACCTGGGCCTCATCGCCGTTTTTGCCGCCCTCGTGGCCGGCTCCGCGCTCATTGCGGCCATCCCCGTGGGCGGCCTCGGCGTGCCCATCACCTTGCAGACCCTCGCGGTGATGCTGACGGGCATGGCGCTTGGCCCGGGACGGGCGTTCGCCGCCGTCGGCCTGTACACGCTGCTTGGGCTCGCCGGACTGCCGATCTTCAGCGGCGGCCGGAGCGGCCTGGGGATCCTCGCCGGCCCCTCTGCCGGCTACATCATCGCCTTCCCGCTGGCCGCCCTGGCCGTCGGCTGGCTGACCACCATCGTCCTCCGCCGCACCGTGAAGTACCGTGGCCTGTTCCTCTTCGCCGCGGCCATGGCCAGCAGCATCGTGCTGGTCCACAGCCTGGGCGTGCTGGGCATGATGGTCAACGGCAAGCTGGACCTTTCCAAAGCCTTCCTCCTTGACCTTGCGTACTATCCCGGCGACATCATCAAGAATGTCCTCGCCGTCACTATTGCACTCGCCCTGCACAAAGCGTTCCCCGATCTCCTGATCCGCCGTGCCGGTGTCCGGAACAACGGGGCGGTTTCGGCACGGAAGGGCAAGGCCGGCAACTAGCATGGGCAGCATTCTTCTGGACGGAGTCGACGTTCGGGTGGCGGTGGACGGACATCCTGAGCCGAAAACGCTGCTGGACGGAATCTCGCTGAACCTCACCGAACAGCGGATCGGCGTGATCGGCGCGAACGGGTCAGGGAAGTCCACCCTCCTGCGGCTCCTGAACGGACTGGTCGCGCCGAGCCATGGAACGGTGACGGTTGACGGCGACGATACCGTCAGATCGGTCCGCGCCGTGCGCCGGAAGGTCGGGTTTGTGTTCACGGACCCGCTCTCCCAGCTGGTGATGCCCACCGGCCGGGAGGACGTGGAACTCTCCCTGCGGCGTTCCGTCCGGAACCCGAAGGAACGCCGGGACGCCGCCACGGCGATCCTCAACCGCTTCGGGCTGCTGGCCCTGGCGGACCAGAGCATCTACGAGCTTTCGGGCGGCGAACGGCAGCTGATGGCCCTCGCTGCCGTGCTGGCAGTGGAGCCGTCGGTCCTGGTGCTGGACGAGCCGTCCACCCTCCTGGACCTCCGGAACCGCGAACTCCTCCGCCGGACCATCGCGGGCCTCAGCCAGCAGATCGTGATGTCCACCCACGACCTCGAGCTGGCCAGGGACATGGACCGTGTCCTGGTGGTGGAATCAGGACAGGTGGTGTTCGACGGCGGTGCTGACGCCGCCGTCGAACACTACCGGGCACTGTCCGCCGCCGGCCTGCCGCCGGTGGGCGCCGCGTCCTGGCCACACACTACGGAGTCCGCGTGAGCGGCCACGGATTCCTGCTGGTCAATTACGTTCCGGGTACGTCGCTGGTCCACCGGGCGCCCCTCTGGCTGAAGTTCCTCCTGGTGGTGGGTTGCGGCATGGCGTCGTTCCTGGTGGTGGACTGGGTGGTTGCCGCGGGGGCGCTGGCCCTGATGTGCCTGGCGTTCCTCGCCAGCGGTGCAGGTCCGGCACGCCTGTTCAGGGCAGTCAGGCCCATCCTGCCGGTGCTGGCGGCCATCGGGTTGTTCCAGTGGTGGCAACTGGGTGGTCCGGTTGCGGCGCGGATCGTCCTGAACGTCCTGGTCTGCGTGGTGGCCGCGTCGATACTTACCGCCACCACGCCGATGCAGCGCCTGCTCGACGGCGTCGTCTCCCTGGCGGTCCCGTTCCGGCGTTTTGGTGCGGACCCCGAACGGTTCGCGCTGACGATTGCGATTATGCTCCGCAGCATTCCGTTCATCGCCGGAGCCTACTCGGACGTCAGGGATTCAGCCCGTGCCCGCGGACTTGAACGCAACCCCCGGGCACTGGTGCTGCCGGTCTTCATCACCACGGTGGCCTATGCGCGCCAGACGGGCGACGCCCTTGCGGCCCGGGGCCTCGGCGAACCCGGCCCGGAGGACGACCACGAAGAAGACGAGGGCACGCAGGATAACGGCACGCCGGGCGACGACGGGCGACGCTAGCCGCCGGCCCGCCGGCCGGCGGCCTGTCTTACAGGCGGCGTGTTACTCGCGGCGGGTCTCGTCCAGCCGTTCATACCGGAACAGGGCGGCGGTGCCCATTCCCCCGGCAATGCTGATCATGGCCAGAGCCAGGGAGCCGGCCCGGCTGCCGGCGGGCGATGGTTCCCGGGCCTGGGCCAGGAGCCTGGTGACCAGAACGGCGCCCGACGCTCCGTACGCATGGCCCAGGGCCAGCGCACCGCCGTCGAGGTTGGCCCGCTCCGGGTCGATACCAAGGGCAGCCAGGCACGCGAGGGTCTGAGACGCGAAAGCCTCATTGAATTCCACCAGGTCAATATCCGCGGCCGTAACACCCTGCTGCGCCAGCAGGCGGCCGGCCGCCGCGGCTGCACCCATGCCCAGAACGCGGGGGTCCACGCCCGCGGTATCTGTGCCCAGCACCAGGAGTCCGTCCGCTGCCCCGAGTTCCCGTGCGCGCTCCACGGAAGTAATAACGACGGCGGCGGCGGCGTCCGCGTCGAAACAGGAGTTACCGGCGGTGACGGTGCCGCCCTCGGCGAAAACGGGTGGGAACCGGGACATCAGGGCGGCCGTCAGGCGTGCCCGCGGGCCGTCGTCGGACGCCACGGTTCCGGACACGGCCTGCACCGGAACCGTCTCGCCGGTGAAGCTGCCGGCCGCTGCTGCGGCCAGCGCGCGCCGGTGGCTTTCCAGGGAAAACCGGTCCTGGCGGTCGCGGCTGATGCCGAAAGCGGCAGCCACATTGTCCGCTGCGGCGCCCATGTCCGGATCACCGTAACTAAGGGGCACGAACTGCGCCCGGCGGAAGAACTCGGGGCTGCCGTCGGCGGCCCTGTTCGCGCGGAGCGGAGCGGTGCTGATGCTTTCGACCCCGCCCGCCAGGTAGGCGCCGCCGCCTCCGGCTGCCACCAGCCGCGCTGCAAGGACAATGGCGTCGAGCCCGGAACCGCACTGCCGGTCCACGGTGACGCCCGGTACGCTGACGGGCAGGCCCGCCTCCAGGGAAGCCAGGCGCGCAACGTTGCCGCCGCCTCCCACCGCGTTGCCGGTCACGACGTCCGTCACTGCGCCTGCCGGCAGGCCTGTCCGGTCGAGGAGGCCACGAAGCACGGGCGCCAGCAGCTCATGGGCCCTGAGATCCTTGAACGCTCCGTTGACCCTGCGGATGGGAGTCCGCAGGGCGGCGATGACTACCGGCTGGCGGTCGGGCGGCAACTGTCCGGGCGGCAAGCCGTCGGCGGGCATCTGCGCAGCAGCAGGCTCAGCCAAGGCGGCGGACCCTTGTGTCTCCGCGTTCAATCCAGTCCAGCAGCAGTTGCCTGCTGACTTTCCCCCGGTCCGTCACAGGCAGTTCGGTCAGTGCGAAATACTGCAACGGCCGTTTGTCCCGGGGCAGGACATCGTCAAGGCCGGCCTTCAGCTGGGTTTCCGTGATGCCCCCATGGGAGGGGACCACGCCTGCCACGACGCGTTGGCCGCGGACATCGTCCTGCATGCCCGAGGCGACGGCGGCAGCCACTCCGGGGACGGACGCGAGGGCCAGTTCCACCTCATGCGGGTAGACGTTCTTTCCCGCCGTGATGATCATGTCCGCCCGGCGACCCAGGATGTGAAGCTCGCCGTCCTGCAGGTACCCCTGGTCCCCCACCGTGTACCAGCCGTCGAAACAGCGCAGCGCCTGCCCGTCGTCGCCCCAGAGGTAGCCGTTGCTGACCATTCCGCTGTGCACGCAGATGTTGCCGTCCGTGCCGTCGGGAAGCGGGGCGCCGCCGTCGTCCATGATCCGGACTTCGACGCCGGGGAAGGGCTTCCCGATGCCCGTTCCTCCCGCGTCCAGCGGGGCGCCGGAGCGCAGCGCAACCCCGGAAACGAAGCTCAGTTCTGAGGCGCCGTAGTACTCGAAGATGGTGGCCCTGGGTGCCCAGCGCCGCGCGGCCTCCAGGGTCCGGGCATCCAGCTTGGACCCCGCGCAGATGATGGACGTGATGCCGGAAGCATCGACGCAGCCGGCCAGCCCGCGTTCACTGAGCAGCCGGAGCATGGTGGGCACCAGGACCAGCCGGGTGATGCCGTCATGGGTGATGGCGGCGTGCACATCGCCGACGTCGAAGGATTCCAGCGTGTGGAATTCCGAGCCCGCGTAGAGGCACTCGGACAGGGCATACAGGTTGAGGCTGGCCGCCAGCGGACCCGGGGCGAGCGTCTTGTCCTGTGGAGTGAGTCCGAAGAATTCGATGGAGGCGTCGAACGAGAGCTGCCACGATCGCCTTGACCGGGTGAACGCCTTGGGAACCGACGTGGTGCCGGACGTCAGGCCAATGAGGAACACGGAATCCGGGCTGCCGTCCCGGAGCTCTGCCGACGAAGGTGTGCCGGGTTCTGCGTGCAGCCGGGCAACGATCTCGGCCTGCAGCTGCGCCGGCCAGGTGGGGTCGAGGACGGCACATTGCCGGTCGCCGGCCACCGCGGCGGCGAAGGACACGGCGAAGTCGACCGAGTTCGCCTCGGCAAGCACGGTCACCTTGCCGGTGTCCGCTGCCCGCGCCGCGGCGGCGTCCCGGAGGGCGGCCCAGCTGAGGTGCCGGCCGGCCACGACGACGGCGGTGTCGTCGGGGCGGTCGTCGGCCCAGCGTTGGAGTCTGTTGAGGAAAGGCATCGGATCAACTTTACCGGCGTCCACGGGTCCGGAACGGGCCGCTCCGGCTATTGTGACAATATGAGTTTCAACGACAATGTCCAGCTGGATCCGTCGCAGGTCCAGGACCGCCGCGGCATGGGCCGCGGAACCAAGATCGGCGGCGGCATCGGGGGCGGAATCATCCTGCTGCTGGCCGCACTGCTGGGCATCAATCCCCAGCTGCTGGAAGGCCTGACCGGGACGGTTCAGGAGCCGCAGAGCACGGGAAGTGCACCGGCCTGCGAGTCCGGCGCCGACGCCGACGCGCGGCTGGACTGCCGCATCACCGGCACGGTGAACAGCCTCAACGCTTTTTGGCCGGCGTACCTTGCGCAGTACAAGACGGAGTACCCGCGTCCCACCACGGTGATCTTCAGCCAGGCCACGGATACCGGCTGCGGCGGTGCAACCTCCGAGGTGGGTCCGTTCTACTGCCCGGCTGACACCACCGCCTACTTCGATCCCGGCTTCTTCCAGGACCTGGTGGACCGCTTCGGATCGTCCGGCGGCCCGCTGGCCCAGGAGTATGTGGTGGCGCACGAGTTCGGCCACCACGTCCAGAACATCCTGGGCAACCTTGACCGCGCCCAGCAGGATCCGCAGGGTCCCGAATCGGGTGCCGTCCGTGTCGAACTGCAGGCGGACTGCTACGCCGGACTCTGGGTCCGGCACGCCACCACCCAGCAGGATCCCAAAACCGGGCAGCCGTTCCTTGAGCCGCTGACCCAGCAGGACCTGAATGATGCGCTCTCCGCGGCTTCCGCCGTTGGTGATGACCGCATCCAAAAGGCAGCTACCGGCCGCGTTTCACCGGAGGCCTGGACCCATGGTTCCAGCGAACAGCGGCAGAGATGGTTCTACCAGGGCTACAAGACCGGCGACATCAACCAGTGCGATACGTTCAGTGCCGCCGCGCTCTAGCTGAACAGAAAAGTACGACGGCGGCCGGTTACCTTCCCCGGGAAGGTAACCGGCCGCCGTCGTTATTTAACGGGGGGTTTAACCGTTGTTAGATGTTGAAGCCCAAGGCCCGCATCTGGTCTCGTCCGTCTTCGGTGATCCGCTCGGGACCCCATGGCGGCATCCACACCCAGTTCAGCCGCCATTCGTCCACGACGCCGTCGAGGGCCTTGCCGACCTGCTCCTCGATGACGTCCGTGAGCGGGCACGCCGCCGTGGTGAGCGTCATGTCGATCAGCAGGGCGCCGTCGTCGTCCGAGTACTTGAGGCCGTACAGCAGCCCCAGGTCAACAATGTTGACGCCGAGCTCGGGGTCGATGACGTCCTTCAGTGCCTCTTCGACATCTTCGAGGCCCGTACGGGCCGCTTTGATTTCGGTCATGGCGTTGTCCTAACTAGCCCTGGACTGCAGCGTCGGCTGCAGAGATGGTGGCTGCGCCGGCACCCTTGGCGTAACGGTCGTAGCCCTCTTCTTCGAGGCGGTCGGCAAGTTCCGGGCCGCCTTCTTCGACTACCTGGCCGTCGACGAAAACGTGGACGAACTCAGGCTTGATGTAGCGCAGGATCCGCGTGTAGTGCGTGATGAGCAGCGTGCCCATGTTGCCTTCTGCGTGGGCGCGGTTGACGCCCTCGGAGACGACCTTCAGCGCGTCGACGTCCAGGCCGGAGTCGGTCTCGTCCAGCACGGCGAACTTCGGCTTGAAAAGCTCAAGCTGGAGGATCTCCACTCGCTTCTTTTCGCCGCCGGAGAAGCCTTCGTTGACGTTGCGCTGGGTGAAGTCGGCGTCGATGCGCAGCTTCTGCATGGCGGCCTTGACGTCCTTGGTCCAGGTACGCAGCTTGGGCGCTTCGCCGTCGATGGCGGTCTTGGCAGTGCGGAGGAAGTTGGTCATGCTCACACCGGGAACCTCCACCGGGTACTGCATGGCCAGGAAGACGCCGGCGCGGGCGCGCTCGTCCACGGACATGGCCAGGACGTCTTCGCCGTCCAGCGTGATGGAACCGCTGGTGACGTTGTAGCGCGGGTGGCCGGCGATGGTTGACGCCAGGGTGGACTTGCCCGAACCGTTGGGGCCCATGATGGCGTGCGTCTCACCGGTCCTGATGGTCAGGCTGACGCCTTTCAGGATCTCCTTGGTGCCCTGCTCGGTCTCAATGCTGACGTGCAGGTCCTTGATCTCAAGAGTTGACATGCTCTTCTTTCTTTTCGTTCGTAAGTCTTGTGAAGCCGGGCGCTCAGTAGTTGTTGACCGTGGCGCCGTTCAGAACATTGGTCACGTCCACGTAGACGTCGTCACCGTGAAGCTCGACGGCGAAGACCGGCACGGGATCGTAGGCAGGAAGCTGAAGCGGCTGGCCGTTCCGCAGGTCGAACTGTGAGCCGTGGCCCCAGCACTCGATCGCGCAGCCTTCAACCTCGCCTTCAGACAGCGAGATGTCCGCGTGCGAGCAGGTGTCGCCGATGGCGTGGATGTCGCCCATCGAATCCTTGACGACCGCTACGGGGTAGTCGTCGATCAGGATGCGCAGCGCCTGTTTCACCTGGATGTCGTTGGCATTGCATACCAGTTCACCCTTGGGCTGTTCACTCATGCGTTCCGGCCTGCCCGTTTCAGTTTTCGCTCGCGGCGAGCTCGCGCTCGACAGCTTCGGTCAGGCGCTCTTCGAGTGCCGGAACGTTGATCTTCTGGATGATTTCGTTGAGGAACCCGCGGACCACCAGGCGGCGGGCAACATCCTCGGGGATGCCGCGGGCCATGAGGTAGAACAGGTGCTCATCGTCGAAACGCCCGGTGGAGCTTGCGTGCCCGGCACCTTCGATAAGGCCCGTCTCGATTTCCAGGTTCGGAACCGAGTCCGCGCGGCAACCGTCCGTCAGGATCAGGTTCTGGTTCTTCTCGTACGAGTCGGTGCCCAGGGCCTGCTTCTGGATCAGGACATCGCCCACCCATACGGTGTGCGCGTCCTTGCCCTGCAGGGCGCCCTTGTAGAGCACATTCGACTTGCAGTTGGCCACGTTGTGGTCCACGAACGAGCGGTGCTCCAGGTGCTGTCCGGCGTCGGCGAAGTAGAGGCCCAGCAGCTCGGCCTCGGCGCCCTCGCCCGAGAATCGGACGTTGGAGTTCAGGCGCACGATGGATCCGCCCAGGGACACGGCGATGTGCTTGTACACAGCGTCCTTGCCAACCTGCGCGTCGTGCTGCGCGAGGTGCTTGGCGTCGTCTTCCCAGAGCTGGACCGAGATCACGGTGAGCTTGGCGCCTTCACCGACGATGACTTCCAGGTTGCCGTTGTGGTCGGCGGCACCGGTGTGCTCCAGGATCACGACGCTGCGGGAGTTGGCGCCCGCTTCAAGCACGTAGTGTGCGTTGGAGCGGTGGCCGGCGCCCCGGCCGTGGACCAGGATGCGGAGCGGCTCGGCCGGTTCGGCGTCCGCGGGGATGACGACGTGCAGCGCCTCCTCCGTGTTGGCGGAGGCGACGGCGGCGGCACGGTCCGCGGGGACCAGGACGGTTCCGCGCGGTGCCGACCCGGCAGCCAGCGGGGTGCGGACATACCCTTCCGGCGCGTCGACCGTGAAGTCGGCGGCCGGTGCGGGATCAAGATCCGTCGCGGTGTCGGAGAGCAGGTTGGCAAGCCCGCGGACCGGGCTGAAGCGCCATTCTTCTTCGCGGCCCGTGGGCAGCGGGAAGTCGGCGACATTGAAGCTCGTGAGGCGTTCGGCGCGGGAGGACATCACCGTCACGCCGTGATTGTGGCCGTGGTCCACCTTGGCGGCGACCAGTCCCTCGCCTTCCTCGGTGAAGCCTGCGATGGAAGGCGCCCCGATGCGGGCCTTTTCAGTAACAGTTTCGGCAGTCATTAACCGACGGATCCTTCCATCTGGAGTTCAATGAGGCGGTTCAGCTCGAGGGCGTATTCCATCGGCAGCTCGCGGGCGATCGGCTCGATGAAGCCGCGCACGATCATCGCCATGGCTTCGTCTTCGCGCATGCCGCGGGACATGAGGTAGAAGAGCTGCTCTTCGGAAACGCGCGAGACAGTTGCCTCGTGGCCCAGCTGGACGTCATCTTCGCGGATGTCGATGTACGGGTACGTGTCCGACCGGCTGATCGTGTCCACGAGGAGGGCGTCGCAGCGGACCGTGTTGGCCGAGTGCTTGGCGCCTTCGCGGACCTGGACCAGGCCGCGGTAAGCGGCACGGCCGCCGCCGCGGGCCACGGACTTGGAGATGATGGAGCTCTTGGTGTTCGGTGCGATGTGCACCATCTTCGAGCCCGTGTCCTGGTGCTGGCCTTCGCCGGCGAACGCGATGGACAGGGTTTCGCCCTTGGCGTGCTCGCCCACAAGGTAGACGGCCGGGTACTTCATGGTCACCTTGGAGCCGATGTTGCCATCGATCCATTCCATGGTGGCGCCCTCTTCGCAGATGGCGCGCTTGGTGACCAGGTTGTACACGTTCGTGGACCAGTTCTGGATGGTGGTGTAGCGGACGCGGGCGCCCTTCTTCACGATGATTTCCACCACGGCGGAGTGCAGCGAGTCCGAGGTGTAGATCGGCGCGGTGCAGCCTTCGATGTAGTGGACGTAGGAGTCCTCGTCGGCAATGATCAGGGTGCGCTCGAACTGGCCCATGTTTTCCGTGTTGATGCGGAAGTAAGCCTGCAGCGGGATGTCCACGTGGACGCCCTTGGGGACGTACACGAAGGAACCGCCGGACCAGACAGCCGTGTTCAGCGAAGCGAACTTGTTGTCGCCCACCGGGATGATGGTGCCGAAGTACTCCTGGAAGATCTCCGGGTGCTCGCGCAGCGCGGTGTCCGTGTCCAGGAAGATGACGCCCTGCTGTTCCAGGTCCTCGCGGATCTGGTGGTACACAACTTCGGACTCGTACTGTGCTGCGACGCCTGAAACCAGGCGGCTGCGCTCGGCTTCCGGAATGCCCAGCTTCTCGTAGGTATTGCGGATGTCCTCGGGGAGGTCCTCCCACGTGGCGGCCTGCTTCTCGGTGGAGCGCACGAAGTACTTGATGTTGTCGAAGTCGATGCCCGAGAGGTCTGCACCCCAGGTGGGCATGGGCTTGCGGTCGAAGTACTTCAGGCCCTTCAGACGCAGATCCAGCATCCACTCCGGCTCGTTCTTCTTGGCCGAAATGTCCCGGACAACTTCGTCGTTGATGCCACGACGTGCGTTGGCTCCGACATCGTTCTTGTCGGCCCAGCCGTACTCATAGGTGCCAATACCGTGGAGCTCGGGGTTCTTCTCCAGAATCTCCGAAATCACAGTAGTTTCAGCAACCTTGTTCTCTGATAGTTGGTCCGTCATCACGGCCTTTCTTGCAGATGGTTGGATACTTCGCCCAGGCTGTCCGTGGTGTGTCCGGAGCCGGCAGGCCCCTTGGCCGGACGGCCTGTAGGTATGTGGGTGGTGCAGACGTGTCCGCCACGTGCCAGTGTGGACAGCCGCCGTACGTCAACGCCGACGAGCCGGGAAAACACTTCGGTTTCGACGTCGCAGAACACGGGGAACTTGGTGGCAAGCTGCTGGATGGGGCAATGCCCCTGGCACAGCTGGACGCTGGAGAGCGCAGCGGGGAGCGGCGCCTTGGCCTCGATGGAGGCCGCGGAGGCCACGAAGCCGTCGCGGCTCAACGCGGCGGAAAGAGCTTGCGCCCGTGCGGTGATATCCGGTCCGGCGGCCTCGATCTCCGGCGCGTAGCGGCGCTCCATGTCGGAAAAACGCTCGACGGCGAACTCGCGAACGGCGTCGGGTCCGGCGATTTCCCCCAGGCGCTGGAGGGCCAGGCCGGCAATGTCGAGGTAGTCGTCGCCGAGGGTGGACTGGCCCTGCGTGCTCAGGACGTAGCGCCTCGCCGGGCGTCCAGCGCCGGCCCCTGCCTTCGCCACACGCTTGACTTCAATGACACCGCTGCGGGAGAGGTGGTCCAGGTGGCGGCGGACGGCCGCGGGAGTGAAGCCGAGCAGGTCGCCGAGTTCAGCTGCGCTGACCGGACCGTGCTCCAGCACCGCATTCAGGACGCGGTCGCGGGTGCGTTCGTCCGAGTCCGCCGGCAGCGTGTGCGGCGTGGCGGGCTGCCGGCCTGCGGGCGAAGAACTCCCGGGCCGGAACGGGCCGGCGGCGCCACCTGGCGCGGCGGACCCGGTTCGGGGCGCAGAAAGTCGAGTGCTCATGGAATACACAACACAATCATGTCGTAATTTACTCCCCCGTACTAGTAAGGCGAGGCTGACCTTCGGTCACATCCCGTCGGGTGGTGCGCCTACTACATCCCGTAGAATGCTTTGGTGCGATCTCCCGATTCTCCCGTCCTGTCCATTAAGGGACTCATTAAGGACGTTGGCCCGCTGGCCTCCCTTGACGGCAAGATGCTCCGGGTGGTCAGCGGCGTTTCCCTCGCCGCCGAACCCGGACAGGTCACTGCCCTGCTGGGGGCCAACGGTGCCGGCAAGACCACCACCATCGAATGTGCGCAGGGCCTGCAGCGGCGGTCCGGCGGGACGGTCACCCTGCTGGGCCAGGACCCGGACACCGCAGGGGCGTCACTCCGTTCCCGGGTGGGTGTCATGCTGCAGGACGGCGGGCTGCCGCCGTCGGCCCGTCCCATCCCGCTCCTGAAGCATATCGCCGGGATGTACCGGAATCCATGGCCTGTCGATGAGCTGATCGGACGGCTGGGCATTGACACCTTTAGCCGGACCACCGTCCGGCGCCTTTCGGGCGGGCAGCGCCAGCGGCTTGCCCTGGCTGCGGCCCTGGTGGGAAACCCCGAAGTCCTCTTCCTGGACGAACCAAGCGCAGGACTGGATCCGCAGTCCCGCCAGCTCGTTTTCGAACTGATTTCGGAGCTGCGGGACGCCGGCATGGGAATCATCCTGACGACCCACCTCATGGACGACGCCCAGCGCCTGGCTGATTACGTGTACATCATCGACGCCGGCAGGAACGTGGCCGAAGGAACAGTGGCCCAGCTGCTGATGCGGAACCTGAGCACGGATGCCGCGCAGGAACATGTCCGCACACTGCTTTTCGAGGCCCGGCCCGGACTGGACTTCACGGGCGTGCTGCCTGCCGCCGTCGACGTCCGCGAAACCAGGGCGGGAAGCTACGCCGCTACCGGCGCGCTGACACCGGAAGACCTGGCAGCGCTGACAGCCTGGTGGGCCGCGCACGGCATCATGCCCGGGTCCATGAGCCTGGAGGCACGGAGCCTGGAAGACGTATTTTTGGATATTTCGGGAAGGGAGATCCGATGAGCCGGGTCCTCGGCAGCGCTCCTGCCCCGCTTGTTCGCCGCATTCTGCTGCAGGGCAGGTACGAGGCGCTGACGATGCTGCGGAACGGCGAGCAACTCATCCTTGCAGTCGTCCTGCCGCTGCTTGCCCTGGTGGGCCTGACCGTCACCCCGTTGCTGGACGGCCTGGGCGGCACCCGGGTTGATGTTGCGGTGCCGGGCATCCTCGCTTTGTGCGCCATGTCCACCGCCTTCACCGGCCAGGGCATCTCCACCGGCTTTGACCGGCGCTACGGGGTGCTGCGTTTCCTGTCCACCACTCCCCTGGGCCGGACGGGCCTGATCGCCGGCAAGATCCTGGCAGTCCTGGCAGTCCTGGTCCTCCAGGTGGTGGTGGTGGGCGCGGTGGCGTTTGTGCTCGGCTGGAAGCCGACGACGGCGGGCTGGCTCCCGGCGCTGGTGCTCCTGGTTCTGGGGGCGGCAGCCTTCACAGCCCTGGGGCTGCTGGTGGCGGGTACGGTCCGGCCTGAGGCGACGCTGGCCATCACCAACCTCCTGTGGATCCTGCTCGGAGCCCTGGGCGGCATCGTCCTGCCGGCCGAACGGTTGCCCGGCCCGGCCCGGGAACTGGTGCACTTCCTGCCCTCCGGCGCCTTGGGCGAGGCCCTGAGGGACGCTTTCCTCGCCGGCACCTTCAATGGAGGCGCCACCCTAATCCTGCTGCTTTGGACGGCTATCGCCGGCGCAGCGGCCATTCGTTGGTTCAAGTGGAATTGAGAAAACCGTGAGTACGGCATCGCGCCTCCCCCAAATCCTCGGACGCATGACGTCCAAGCTCCCCGTTACGGTCGACTCGACCGTCCGACGGCTGGCCGTCCTGTCACTGATCGGGCAGACGGTGCTTGTGGTGACCGGCGGCGCGGTCCGCCTCACCGCGTCCGGACTCGGCTGCCCCACCTGGCCCCGCTGCACTGACGTGTCACTGGTCAACACGCCGGAGATGGGCATCCACGGCTTCATCGAATTCGGAAACCGGCTCCTGACGTTCGCCCTGGCCGCAATCGCAGTCCTGATGCTGGTGTACCTGTGGAACCTGCGCAAAGAGCGCCGGGACCTGTTCCTGCTGGCCCTGGGCCTGCTGGCCAGCATCCCGGCACAGGCAGTCATCGGCGGCATTACGGTTCTCACCCAGCTCAACCCCTGGGTTGTGGGTCTGCACTTCCTGGTCTCGATGGCCCTCGTTGTTATCGCCACCCTGCTGGTCAACAGGGTGTACGGCCGTACGGGACGGTTCCCCGCCGTCGGACTTCCCGCCCTCCCGGGAGCCGCACGTCCGGTGATGGCCGCCGTCGCCCTGTTCTCCGCCGTCGCCGTGACCCTTGGCGTGGTGGTGACGGGCGCCGGACCGCACGCGGGCGATGCGGACGCCCCCAGGAACGGCCTTGACTGGGACCTCTTCTCCCACATCCACGCCGTGCCGGCCTATCTCGTCACCGCCGGAGCACTGTTCGGCGTGTTCCTTGTGTTCCGGGACCGGATCCAAGGCCCCTTCCGCACCGCAGTGCTGCTGCTGCTCGGAGTCACTGTGCTGCAGGCGGCCATCGGCTTCACGCAGTATTACAACGGCATTCCCGCCCTGCTGGTGGGCGCCCACATGCTGGGCGCCGCGCTGCTCATGAGCGCCGCCACGAACGCCGCGGACATCGCACGGTTCAGCCCGGCCAAGTAAGAACTGGCGGTGCTGTGGCACGAGGCCGTCACATAAGACGCCTCCCCCTAAGCAGTTCAGCCCCGAGAAGCACCCCGGACCGTAAGGACCGGGGTGCTTCTCTTTGCCCCGCCGCACCTGGCGACGCTCTCTCACTTCCTGGGGTCTTTTCGGCGACGCTCTCTCACTTCCTGCGGTCTTTCGACGACCCTCTCGCACTCATGGCCGGACGACAGAACCCTCCCTCACCTTGGGGTGAGAGAGGGTCCGGGAGAAAGCGGCAGGTAGTGAGAGAGGGTCCGGGGTTGACCGGCGGGAAGTGGAAGTGGGAGAGAAACCTAGCCCATGATGGCTGAACCCACGAAGGGGTCCACGGCCAGTGCAATGAAGAGCAGGGTCAGGTAGCTGATGGAACCGTGGAACACCTTCATGGCTCCCTTGTTGGAGACGTCGCCACCCTGGGCCCGGTTGTACAGGGCGTGCGATTCGTACAGGAACCAGGCGCCGGCGACGACGGCGGTGACGGTATAGACCCAGCCCGCCCCGCCTGCAGGAACCAGCAGCAGCGAGCAGGCAACCATGGCCCACGCGTACAGGACCACCTGGACCGAGACGACCTTTGCACCGGCGATTGCTCCGAGCATCGGCACATTGGCGTTGCGGTAGTCCTCGCCGTAGCGCATGGACAGCGGCCAGTAGTGCGGCGGGGTCCAGAGGAAGATCACCATGAACAGGACGATGGCAGGCCACTCGACCGTGTTGGTCACGGCGGCCCAGGCGATCAGCACCGGGAAGCATCCGGCTGCTCCGCCCCAGACAATGTTCTGGGGCGTGCGGCGCTTAAGGATCATGGTGTAGATGACCACGTAAAAGACGATGGCCCCGAGGCCGAGCCAGGCCGACAGCGGGTTGGCGCCAAACCAGAGGATCGCGATTGCGGCGGCCCCCAGCAGCCAGGAGAACACCAGCGCCTCGCGGGGAGTCACTTCTCCGGTGACGAGGGGGCGGTTCTCGGTCCGGTGCATGAGCTTGTCGATGTCACGGTCGAGGTAGCAGTTGAAGGCGCCCGCACTGCCTGCCGCGAAAGCACCGCCGACAAGCGTGGCCAGGATCAGGCCGATGGAAGGGAATCCGCGCTCGGCGTAGATCATGGTAGGCAGCGTGCTCACGAGGAGCAGTTCAATGACCCGCGGTTTCGTGAGGGCCAGGTACGCCTTGGCTTTGCGGGCTATCCCGATCTTTCCGGGGAGCCGGGAGGCGTTCAGCGGCGTATCTGTTGTGCTCACGGTGGCAGTCACTCTGTTCTGTCTGGCTGTTCAGTCCGGCTGGTTCTCGCAGCGGCGGCGGCCCAAAACGGGCCCGCTCCCTCCGGCGGTGGCCTCCGAATATCATACCGTGGCTCCCGGGCGTCCAAAGCCCCCATGATTCCGCCAGGTTAACCGATCCTCACGGCGCCCGCCGCCCTCGGTGATTCATATAAGGAAAATCAGTCCACTTAGTGAGATACACGCTGACCAGCCCTTGGAATGGGGCTAAGCTGTCTGCAGATCAGCACGCAAGGAATGCCAATGGAATGCGCATTCCCGGAATCTCGAACGCGACTGAATGAAGATCAACGTTTCAATGGTGAACGGCTGGTACTAACCGCAGCGGGCACCAACATGCGTGCCCCCGCTCCGGCCTGTTCGTACCACCTGCCGTCAGCACAGAGAGGGGCCCGGTTTTCGTGCCACATTTGGAAGAGCAAGAACTGTCATGGACCAGTTTGGACCAGCGAGCCGTTGATACGGTCCGCATTCTGGCCGCGGATGCGGTCGAAAAAGTAGGGAACGGCCACCCCGGCACCGCGATGAGCCTTGCACCGGCCGCGTACCTTCTCTTCCAGAAGCTGATGCGCCATGACCCGAAGAACCCGGACTGGATCGGCCGCGACCGGTTCATCCTCTCTCCCGGCCACACGTCACTGACTCTGTACATCCAGCTGTTCCTCTCCGGCTACGGCCTGGAACTCGATGACCTGAAGGCGCTGCGCACCTGGGGTTCGCTGACACCGGGGCACCCGGAGTACAAGCACACCGCCGGTGTGGAGATCACCACCGGCCCGCTGGGCCAGGGCCTGGCCTCCTCGGTCGGGTTCGCATACTCCCAGCGCCGCCAACGCGGCCTGTTCGACGCCGACGCTCCCGCCGGCGAGTCCCCGTTCGACCACACCATCTGGGTCATTGCGTCCGACGGCGACCTCCAGGAAGGCGTGACCTCCGAGGCTTCCTCGCTGGCCGGCCACCAGGAACTCGGCAACCTTGTTGTTGTTTACGACGAGAACCACATCTCCATCGAAGACGACACCGACGTCGCCTTCACCGAGGACGTCCTCAAGCGCTACGAGTCCTACGGCTGGCACGTCCAGCGTGTGGACTGGACCAAGACCGGCGAATACAAGGAAGACGTGCAGGAACTGTACGCCGCCCTGATCGCCGCGAAGGCGGAGACCTCCAAGCCCTCGATCGTGTCGCTGCGCACCATCATCGGCTACCCGGCCCCGAAGAAACAGAACACCGGCAAGATCCACGGCTCGGCCCTGGGTGCCGAGGAAGTCGCGGCACTGAAGAACGTGCTGGGCTTTGACCCCGCAAAGACGTTCGAGGTTGACCAGGACGTGCTGGCCCACGCCCGCGCTGTTGTGGACCGCGGTGCAGCCGCCCGCGCCGAATGGCAGGACTCCTTCGAAGCATGGCAGGCCGGGAACCCGGAGGGTGCAGCCCTTCTGGAACGGGTCGAGGCCCGCAAGCTGCCCGTCGAGCTCGACGGCGCCCTGCCGGTGTTCGAAGCCGGCAAGGATGTCTCCACCCGCGCCGCGTCGGGCAAGGTCCTGAACGCGATCGGCCCGGTCATGCCGGAACTGTGGGGCGGTTCAGCCGACCTCGCGGAGTCCAACAACACCACCATCGAGGGTTCGGCGTCATTTATCCCGGTCTCCCGCTCCACGGATGCGTGGAAGGGCAACCCTTACGGCAGGGTCCTGCACTTCGGCATCCGTGAGCACGCCGCGGCCTCGATCGTGAACGGCATCGCCCTCCACGGGAAGACCCGCGCGTTCTCCGGCACATTCCTGATCTTCTCCGACTACCAGCGCCCGGCCATCCGCCTCGGTGCGCTGATGGGTGTCCCGTCCCTGTACGTCTGGACGCACGACTCCATCGGCCTGGGCGAAGACGGCCCCACCCACCAGCCGGTGGAGCAGCTGGCCTCCCTGCGCGCCATTCCGGGCCTGGACGTTGTCCGCCCCGGTGACGCCAACGAGGTCGCCGCAGCCTGGAAGGTCATGCTCGAAAACCACGAGAACCCGGCCGGCATCGTCCTGACCCGCCAGAACATCCCCACCTACGCCCGCGGCGAAGGCGACGCCGAAGGCGACACCTTCGGTGCTGTCACCGGCGTGGCCAAGGGCGGCTACGTCCTGGCCGAAGCGTCCAAGGACGGCAAGACCGCGGACGCCCAGGTCATCCTGATCGGCACCGGGTCCGAGGTCCAGCTGGCCGTGAACGCCCGCGAAGCCCTCCAGGCCGAAGGCATCCCCACCCGCGTGGTGTCGATGCCGTGCGTCGAGTGGTTCAACAAGCAGGACGCCGCCTACCGCGAGGCCGTCCTCCCGGCCGGCGTCAAGGCACGCGTGTCCGTGGAAGCCGGGCTGGCCCTGGGCTGGAAGGAATTCGTTGGCGACGCCGGCCGTTCCATCAGCCTCGAGCACTTCGGCGCCTCCGCCGACTACAAGCGCCTCTTCCAGGAATTCGGCATCACCGCCGAAGCAGTCACCGCCGCCGCGAAGGAATCCCTCGCAGGTCTCGCCAACTGATCCAACACCACGGTTCCGGGGGACCCAGGTCCCCCGGAACCCATGATTTCCAGGAGTTAATGACATGACTACCCCCACCCAGCAGCTCTCGGACGCCGGCGTCTCGATCTGGCTTGACGACCTCTCCCGCGGCCGCCTGCAGACCGGCACCCTGCGCAAGCTCATCGAAGAGAAGAACGTCGTTGGCGTCACCACCAACCCGTCGATCTTCCACGCCGCCATCACCACCGGCCACGACTACGACACCGTGATCGCAGCCCAGGCAGCGGCCGGCGCCACTGTTGAAGAGACCGTCTTCGAAATCACCACCACCGACGTTGCCGACGCCTGCGACCTGTTCGCGCCCGTCGCCGCCGCAACCAAGGGTGTTGACGGCCGCGTGTCCATCGAAGTGGACCCCCGCCTCGCCTGGGACACCGCCGGCACCATCGCCGAAGCGAAGCACCTCTACAAGAAGGTCAACAAGGACAACGTCCTGATCAAGATCCCGGCAACCCTCGAAGGCCTCGAAGCCATCACGGCCACCCTGGCTGAGGGCATCAGCGTCAACGTCACCCTGATCTTCTCGCTGGAGCGCTACCGCGCCGTCATCAACGCCTTCCAGTCCGGCCTGGAGCAGGCCAAGGGCAACGGCCACGACCTCTCCAAGATCCACTCGGTCGCGTCCTTCTTCGTCTCCCGCGTGGACGCCGAAATCGACAAGCGCCTCGACGCCGTCGGCACCGACGAGGCCAAGGCACTCAAGGGCAAGGCCGGACTGGCCAACGCCCGCCTGGCCTACCAGGTCTACGAAGAGCTCTTCTCCACCGAACGCTGGGGCTTGCTGGCCGAAGCCGGCGCCCTGCCGCAGCGTCCGCTGTGGGCCTCCACCGGCGTCAAGGACCCGGCCTACCCGGACACCCTCTACGTCACGGAGCTCGTCGCACCCGGCGTGGTCAACACCATGCCGGAGAAGACCCTCGATGCCACCTTTGACCACGGCGTCGTCACCGGCGACACCGTCACCCGCGGCTACGACGACGCAAATGCGACGCTGAACGCCCTCGACGCACTGGGAATCTCCTACAACGAGGTCGTGGCGCTGCTTGAGTCGGAAGGCCTGGACAAGTTCGTGGCCAGCTGGAAGGAACTGCTGGGTGACGTCGAAGGCGCCCTGGCCTCTGCACGGAAGGCTTCCTAACCCATCATGAGCACACTCAGCTACGACGCCACCGGCGCAGCCCGCGAGGCACTTGAGCAGCACCTCCCAGCACTGCTGGAAGACCGCATTGCCACCCGGATTTTCGCGAAGGACCATACCCTGTGGGGTCCGGACGCCGAACAGGAATCCGCTATCCGGCTGGGCTGGGTGGAGGCGGCCACCGTCTCCCAGCCGCTGGTCAGCGGCATCCTGGAACTCCGCGATGCACTGAAGGCCGAAGGCGTAACGCGTATTGTCCTTTGCGGCATGGGCGGCTCCTCGCTGGCACCTGAGGTCATCGCGGGCACCGCTGGCGTCGAGCTGACTGTGCTTGACAGCACCGACCCGGAGCAGGTCAGTGCTGCATTGGTGGACCGCCTTGCCGAAACCGCGATTGTGGTTTCGTCCAAGTCAGGATCCACCGTGGAGACCGATTCCCAGCGTCGGATCTTCGAGCAGGCCTTCACCGACGCCGGCATCGATGCCAAGAGCCGCATCGTGATCGTCACCGATCCCGGCTCACCGTTGGACAAGGCCTCACGGGAGGCGGGCTACCGCGCCGTCTTCAACGCCGACCCCAACGTCGGCGGCCGCTTCTCGGCACTGACCGCCTTCGGACTGGTCCCCTGCGGCCTGGCCGGAGTGGACATCCAGGCGTTCCTGGATGAAGCCGAAGAGGCAGCCGAAATCCTCAACGAGGACGCACCCGAGAACATCGGCCTCGCCCTGGGAGCGGCCCTTGGCGGCACCAGCCCGCTGCGCAACAAGATCGTCATTGCGGAAGACGGATCCGGCATCGTCGGCTTCGCCGACTGGGCAGAACAGCTCATCGCCGAATCCACCGGCAAGCTCGGCACCGGCGTCCTGCCCGTCGTGGCCGGTCCGTCGGCACCGGAGGTCACTTCGGGTGCCGCTGACATCCTGGTGGTGCGCCTGGTCGCGGCCGACGCCGACGACGTGCAGCTCGGCGAAAACGAGGTTGCCATTGCCGGCGGCCTGGCCACGCAGATGATGGTATGGGAATTCGCCACGGCGGTGGCCGGCCGGCTTCTGGGCATCAACCCGTACGACCAGCCGGACGTGGAGGCCGCCAAGATTGCGGCCCGCGGCCTGCTGGACGCACAGCCCGAGCCGACCCCCGCCAATTTCGTCGACGGCGCCATCGAGGTCCGCGGCGGCGACTGGCTGGGTGACGCCTCCACGGCGTCCGCGGCCGTCTCCGCTCTGCTCTCGCAGCTTGCCGACGACAGCTACCTCAGCGTCCAGGCGTACTTCGACCGGCTCGCATACGCCCCGTTCGAAGGGGTCCGCGACCAGCTCGCGGCAGCCACCGGGCGTCCGGTGACGTTCGGCTGGGGCCCGCGCTTCCTCCACTCCACCGGCCAGTTCCACAAGGGCGGACCCGCCATCGGCGTGTTCCTGCAGGTAACTGCCGACTCCCCCACGGACCTGTCCATCCCGGAGCGGCCGTTCACGTTCGGTGAACTGATCTCGGCGCAGGCAGCCGGCGACGCGCAGGTTCTCACCGAACACGGCCGTCCCGTCCTCCGCCTGCACCTCACGGACCGCGCTGCCGGCGTCAAGCAGCTGCAGGACATTGTTTCAGAGCTCGCCGGCCAGGCAGCATCCCACACTGAAAGCTAAGGCACCGAAGCAACCATGCCAGAAACTGAAATCGGCAGCAGGAAATCTGCTGGGCGGGGCCGCAACCCGCTGAGGGACCCGCGGGACCGCCGGCTTAACCGCATTGCCGGGCCCTCCTCGCTGGTCCTCTTCGGAGTGACCGGCGACCTCGCCCGCAAGAAGCTCATGCCTGCCGTGTATGACCTGGCGAACCGGGGGCTGTTGCCGCCGAGTTTTGCCCTGGTGGGCTTCGCCCGGCGGCAGTGGGAGAACGAGGACTTCGCCGCCGAGGTCAAGGCGGCCGTGATGGCCTACGCCAGGACCCCGTTTGACGAAGCGGTCTGGAACCAGCTGTCGGAGGGCATCCGGTTTGTCCAGGGCGAGTTCGACGACGATGACGCCTTTGAGCGGCTCGGCGACACGATCGATGAACTGGACGAGCAGCGCGGAACGCGGGGGAACCACGCGTTCTACCTCTCGATCCCGCCGAAGGCGTTCGAGCAGGTTTGCCGGCAGCTGTCCAAGCATGGCCTGGCGCAGGCCGAGGGTGATAAGTGGCGGCGGGTGGTGATCGAAAAGCCGTTCGGGCACGACCTCGAGTCGGCCCGGCAGCTGAACGACATCGTGGAGTCCGTGTTCCCGCCGGATGCGGTGTTCCGGATCGATCATTACCTGGGCAAGGAAACGGTCCAGAACATCCTGGCGCTGCGGTTCGCGAACCAGCTGTTCGAACCGTTGTGGAACGCGAACTACGTGGACCATGTCCAGATCACCATGGCCGAGGACATCGGCACCGGCGGCCGGGCCGGGTACTACGACGGTGTGGGCGCGGCCCGCGACGTCATCCAGAACCACCTGCTCCAGCTCCTGGCGCTCACGGCGATGGAGGAACCCATTTCCTTCAACGCCGATGACCTGCGGGCCGAGAAGGAAAAGGTCCTGGCCGCGGTCAAGCTCCCGGACGACCTGTCCACGCACTCGGCGCGCGGGCAGTTCGCCGGCGGCTGGCAGGGCGGGGAGCAGGTGCTCGGGTACCTGGAGGAGGAAGGCATTCCCGCCGACTCCACGACGGAAACCTATGCCGCGGTCCGGGTGGACATCCACACCCGGCGCTGGGCCGGGGTGCCGTTCTACCTGCGTGCCGGCAAACGCCTTGGACGCAGGGTGACGGAAATCGCCGTCGTATTCAAGCGCGCCCCCAACCTGCTCTTCCGCGACCACGGGGAGGATGACTTCGGCCAGAACGCCGTGGTGATCCGGGTCCAGCCCGATGAGGGCGCAACGATCCGGTTCGGGTCCAAGGTCCCGGGCACGCAGATGGAAGTCCGCGACGTGACGATGGACTTCGGCTACGGCCACTCGTTCACCGAATCGTCCCCGGAAGCCTATGAGCGGCTGATCCTGGACGTGCTCCTCGGTGAGCCGCCGCTGTTCCCGCGGCACCAGGAAGTGGAACTGTCCTGGAAGATCCTGGATCCCTTTGAAGAGTACTGGGCCAGCCTGGGCGAACAGCCCGAGCCCTACGCCCCCGGAAGCTGGGGGCCCGCCTCGGCCGATGAGCTGCTGGCCCGTGACGGACGAACCTGGAGAAGGCCATGATCGTAGATCTTCCCGATACAACAACCTCAGCCATCTCCAAGAAGATCATGTCCCTGCGCGAGCAGGGCGGCGTGATCGCGCTCGGACGGGTGCTGACCCTCGTGGTCGTCACCAAGTCCGGGCTCGAAGAGGAGGCCATCGAAGCGGCCAACGAAGCCAGCCGGGAACACCCCTGCCGGATCATCGTCCTGGCCGACGCCGGAGCCCAGGCCCCGACACGCCTGGACGCGCAGATCCGGGTGGGCGGCGACGCCGGTGCCTCCGAAGTGATCGTGCTGCGGGGATACGGCGAGCTCGCCGAGGAAAGCGAATCCCTCGTCGCGGCGCTGCTGCTCCCGGACGCCCCGATCGTGGCCTGGTGGCCGCACGGTGCGCCGAAGAGCGCATGTGAGACCTCCATCGGCCGGATAGCGCACCGCCGGATCACCGACTCGGCCAACGAGGAGGACCCGCAAAAGGCGCTCGATAACATCCGCAACACCTACAAGGCCGGCGACACCGACCTCGCCTGGACCCGCCTGACCAACTGGCGGATCCAGCTCGCGGCAGTGCTGGACCAGGTGGATTCCTCACCCGTGACGGCCGTCGCCGTCGAGGGCGCCTCGGACTCCCCCAGCACCCTCCTGCTGGCAGCCTGGCTGACACTGGCCCTGGACGCGCCCGTGACCATCGTGGCCGACCCCGCCGGAACCGGGATCCGCCGCGTCCGGCTCAGCCGCGCCAGCGGCGACGTCCAGCTCTTCCGACCCGGCCTGTCCGTAGCGGAACTGACCCAGCCGGGCCAGCCGGCGCAGCGCATCTCGCTGCCGCGCCGCAGCCTGCGGGACTGCCTCGCCGAAGAACTCCGCCGCCTGGATCCCGACGAAGTGTTCGGTGAAGTGATTACTATTGGACTGCCCCGTACAAATCTAAGGAGTGTCCGTCCCAGTGAGCGCTGATCCCAGAGTAAGCATCCACCCCGACTCATCCGTATTGATGGCGGCCATCGCAGCGCGGCTCATCACCAAGCTCGTGGACGTCCAGGACAAACACGGTGAGGCGACGGTGGTGCTTACAGGCGGCACTGTGGGGATCGGAACGCTCAAGGCGGTGGCCGACTCCGCGGCGGCTCCGGCCGTGAACTGGTCCAAGGTGAATTTCTGGTGGGGCGACGAGCGATTCGTCGGCGGCACCGACAACGACCGGAACACGCTCCAGGCCCGTGAGGCCCTGCTGTCCCGCATAGCGGTTGACCCGGAACGGGTGCACGAACCGGGTTCAACGGACGACTTCGCCACGCCGGAGGAGGCTGCCGCTGACTATGCGCGCCGCCTTGCCGAGGCAGCCGCGGCGGAGCATGCTGCGGACATGTCCGATGACCGTCCCGAGAACCCGGGGGCACTTCCCCGGTTCGACGTGGTCCTTCTTGGTGTGGGTCCGGATGCCCACGTGGCTTCGTTGTTCCCTGAGCAGGCAGGCATCAGGGAAAAGGAGCTCACGGTTGTGGGGGTCCGGAATTCGCCGAAACCGCCGCCCGAACGGATTTCCTTGACCCTCCGTGCCATCAACACGGCCAGCGAAGTCTGGATGGTTGTTGCGGGCGAGGACAAGGCCGGCGCCGTGGGGCTCGCCCTGGCCGGCGCCAACCCGGTTCAGGTTCCGGCGGCAGGGCCGGCCGGACGGTCACAGACGCTGTGGCTGATCGATGAGAATGCAGCCGCAAGGGTTCCCGAGCAGCTAGTCCGTAAAGGTCCCGCGGGCTCTTAGCCGCTCCAGCGCTCCAGCCAGCACGTCTTCGGCGTCCTGGCTGGAGCGCCGCTCTTTAACGTACTCGAGGTGGCTCTTGTAGCCCTCCTCCGCATGATGCGGGAGCTCGACCCGGGTCTCGTCCCGCGATGCCAGGCCTCCGCAGCGGCGGCAGTCCCAGACCGCCGGTATCTGGTCTTCCGGGAGCTTAATGAAAACTGGCCGCGTCTCGTGTCCCTTGGCGCACCAATAGGAAACACGAATACGCGGCAAGCGTTCACCGACGACGTCGTTTGGCTGAATTTTGGGGGCCGACCCCTCGGACGCCCCCACACGGGTTCCCCGGAACCCTGAAGCAGCATGCACCATCGGGAACTCCTGGCTACTCGACTGACCGGTATTTGGACACCAACAGCCACAGTGTAATTCGGAGTTCCCGACGGCGGCAGGGCCGTTAGTACCGGGAATGTGTAAATTCCTTGAAAATTCCCGGTCCCGATTTCGTCCGGAAAAGCGGCTGCTAGGAGTCGCCGCCGCCGGAGAAGCGCATCAGCAGGCCGAGCGCGATAATAACAACGCCCCAGGTGACGCCGAGGATGATCGTGAACCTGTTGAGGTTGCGCTCGGCCACGCCGGACGAGCTCAGGCCAGAGCTCATGCCGCCGCCGAACATGTCCGACAGACCGCCGCCCCGTCCCTTGTGGAGCAGGATGAGCAGCGTCAGCAGGAGGCTGGTGATGCCCAGGAGGATCTGCAGAATGACATGAAGAACGTCCACGACGGCCTTTCAGAAGTTGATGATTGCGGGGGTCACGCCTGTGTCCGGACTAATCCGTCAGCAGGTGACTCTCGAACCTGACAATATTAGCAAACTCCGCGGGATCGAGGCTGGCCCCGCCCACCAACACGCCGTCGACGTCGCGTTCGTTGAGGATGGCCGCGGCGTTGTTGGCCTTGACCGAACCGCCGTAGAGCAGGCGGACCTTGGCGGCTACCTCGTCACCGAAGAGGCTGACGAGTTCGGCGCGGATGGCTGCGCACATTTCCTGGGCGTCCTGCGGTCCGGCAACCTCACCGGTGCCAATGGCCCAGACGGGTTCGTAGGCGACCACGAGTTCAGCAGCTTCTTCAGCGCCAAGGCCCTCAACGTCGGCACGGAGCTGGTCCAGGGTGTGCTGGACATGCGTTCCGGCCTGTCGGATTTCGAGGCCCTCGCCGACGCAGAGCACCGGGGTGACGCCGTGGCGGAAGGCGGCCTTCACCTTGGCGTTCAGGACTTCGTCGGACTCGTTGTGGATGGTGCGCCGTTCGCTGTGGCCCACCAGGACGTACTTGCAGCCCAGCTTGTTGAGGAACTGGCCGCTGATGTCACCGGTGTAGGCACCCGAATCGAACTGCGACAGGTCCTGGCCGCCGTAGACAACCTCCAGTTCGTCACCCTGAACCAGGGTCTGGACGCCGCGGAGGTCGGTGAAGGGCGGGAAGACGGCAACTTCCGCGCGGCTGTAGTCATGCTTGGCATCGGACAGGGTCCAGGCCAGCTTCTGCAGCAGGGTGATGCCCTGGACGTGGTCCATGTTCATCTTCCAGTTGCCGGCGATGAGGGGCGTGCGGTCGAACTTGCCGTTCGTTGACGTTGTCACGTGTTCTCCAAAAAGTGCTTGTCCAAAAAAGGGGCTGGTGATGGAAACAGCCGGCAGGGCCCCGGCTATTTCAGCGGGGCGCCCTGCCGGCTGGAGGATCTAGCGGTCCAGGACGCTGAGTCCCGGCAGTTCCTTGCCTTCGAGGTACTCCAGGCTGGCGCCGCCACCCGTGGAGATGTGGCCGAACTGGTCGTCAGCGAAGCCCAGCGTACGGACGGCGGCTGCGGAATCGCCGCCGCCCACCACAGTGAAGGCATCCGCTTCAGTAAGCGCCTGCGCGATGGCACGGGTGCCGCCGGCAAATGCTTCGAATTCGAAGACACCCATGGGGCCGTTCCAGAACACGGTCTTGGCACCCTTGATCCGGCTGGCGAAGGCTGCTGCCGATTCGGGTCCGATGTCCAGGCCGATGCCCTGTGCGCCGAAGCTGCTGCTCTCGATAGCGTCAGCGCTGACCGTCTCGTGGTCGGCGTCCGCTGCGAACTTGGCCGCGACTAAAACGTCCGTGGGCACAACGAACTCGGTGCCTGCGTCCGCCGCCCGTTTCAGGTAGTCCTGCACCACGGGGATCTGGTCTTCTTCCAGCAGGCTGCCGGCCACTTTGTGACCCTCGGCCGCGAGGAAGGTGAACAGCATTCCGCCGCCTACCAGGATGGTGTCCGCTTTGCCGATCAGGTTGTCAATGACGGCAAGCTTGTCCGAGACTTTTGAACCGCCGAGCACGACGACGTAGGGCCGCTGGGTCTCCGTGGTGAGCTTGCGCAGCACCTCGACCTCGGTGTGCACGAGGTCGCCCTGGTACGACGGCAGCCGCGTGGCGACGTCGTACACGCTGGCGTGCTTGCGGTGGACGGCGCCGAAGGCGTCATCCACAAACGCGCCGTTATCCCCGGTCAATGCCACCAGTTCGTCCGCGAAGGCGCCGCGTTCGGCGTCGTCCTTGCTGGTCTCACGGGCATCGAAACGGACGTTTTCAAGAACCAGCGCTTCGCCGTCCTGCAGCGAAGCGGCAAGCTCCTTGGCCGAAGCACCAACGGTGTCCCCGGCCAGGGCGACCTTGAAGGACGCCAGCTCAGCCAGCCGCGTCACGGCGGGCTTGAGGGAGTATTTTTCTTCCGGGGCGCCCTTGGGGCGGCCGAGGTGGGCTGTGACCAGCACGCGGGCACCGGCGTCCGTGAGCTTCGTCAGTACTGGCAGGGAGGCCTTGATGCGGCCGTCGTCAGTCACTTCAGAGCCGTCGAGCGGCACATTCAGGTCACTTCTGACCAGAATGTACCGCCCGCGGACACCATCAGCGATCAGTTCGTTGAGGGTGTGGAATGTCATGTGTCTAACCCTAGCCCAGCTTGGATGCGACGAGCTCCGTGAGGTCGACAAGGCGGTTCGAGTAGCCCCATTCGTTGTCATACCAGGAAACAACCTTGACCTGGTTGCCGATGACCTTGGTCAAACCGGAGTCAAAGATCGACGACGCCGGGTCGCCGACGATGTCGGAGGAGACGATCGGCTCATCCGTGTAGGTCAGGAAGCCCTGGAGTGCCTCGGACTCGGACGCCTTCTTCAGCGCTGCGTTGACTTCCTCAACGGTGGTCTCGCGGGAAACGGTGACCGTGAGGTCCGTCGCGGAACCGGTGGGGACGGGAACACGGATGGCGTAGCCGTCCAGCTTGCCCTTGAGTTCCGGAAGGACCAGGCCGATTGCCTTGGCCGCGCCGGTGGAGGTGGGGACCATGTTGATGGCAGCGGCGCGGGCACGGCGGAGGTCGTTGTGCGGGCCGTCCTGCAGGTTCTGGTCGGCGGTGTAGGCGTGGACGGTGGTCATCAGGCCACGCTCGATGCCGAACTCGTCGTTGACCACCTTGGCCAGCGGGCCGAGGCAGTTGGTGGTGCAGGAAGCGTTGGAGATGATGTGGTGCTTGGCGTTGTCGTACAGCTCGTGGTTCACGCCCATCACGATGGTGATGTCCTCGTCAGAGGCCGGGGCGGAGATCAGGACCTTCTTGGCGCCGGCGTCGATGTGCTTCTTCGCGGCAGCAGCCTTGGTGAAGAAACCGGTGGACTCGATGACGATGTCAACACCCAGCTCGCCCCAGGGGAGGTTGGCGGGATCGCGTTCGGCAAGGACCTTGACGACGTTGCCGTTGACGACGATGTTGCCGTCCTTGACCTCGATGGTCTCCTTCAGGCGGCCGCCTACGGAGTCGTACTTGAAGAGGTGGGCCAGCGCCTCGGGGCTGGTGAGGTCGTTGACTGCAACGATCTCGAGGTCAGCGCCCTGTGCGAGTGCTGCGCGGAAGTAGTTGCGGCCGATACGGCCAAAGCCGTTGATACCAATACGGGTCGTCACTTTTTCAGTCTCCTTGGTGCTTGTAGAAGCACAACTAGTTGAGCGGGCGTTCAAGCCAACTAACAGATCCCGCACGCCATTGGGCAGAGATGATTACCAGATCGGAGGGCGACCAGCCACATTGCTGAAGGCTAACCGCCTTCCGTGATCCATCTTACGTTTAAGTAGGTCGACCCCCGCAAGTGCGGGGGCCGTCCTTCCACGATTCGGTCCTAAACGGCCTGAATGTGAAGTTTGTTACAGGTGGGTGTCGTGCCTGTCACGCTTAGAGGGTGATGAGGCCCGTGGCGTTCTTGCGTGCACCGTCGAAGCGCTTGGCGACGTCGGCCCAGTTCACGATGTTCCAGAATGCCTTGACGTAGTCAGCCTTGACGTTGACGTAGTCCAGGTAGAAGGCGTGCTCCCACATGTCGAGCATGAGCAGCGGCGTGGTGCCGAGTGCAACGTTGCCCTGCTGGTCGTACAGCTGCTCGATGACGAGGTTTCCGCCGATGGGCTCGTAGGCGAGGAAGCCCCAGCCCGAACCCTGCAGGCCGAGCGCGGCAGCGCTGAACTGCGCACGGAAGGCGTCGAAGGAACCGAAGGCATCGTCGATGGCCGCGGCCAGTTCACCCTCGGGCTTGTCGCCGCCGTCCGGGGACAGGTTGTTCCAGAACACGGAGTGGTTGACGTGGCCGCCGGTGTGGAAAGCCAGGTCCTTCGAAAGGCGGTTGATGTTGGCGAAGTCGCCCTTTTCGCGTGCCTCAGCCAGCTGTGCCAGCGCGTTGTTGGCGCCGGCCACGTAGGCAGCGTGGTGCTTGCTGTGGTGCAGCTCCATGATGCGGGCGGAGATGTGGGGCTCCAGCGCTGCATAGTCGTAGCTAAGTTCAGGCAGTACGTACTCGGTCACAAAATCCTCCATTGTCGTGGACGGGTTGTCCGGTTTGCTAACTCTCGGATTGTGCATCCGGATGACTGGTCACCCGGAAATTTAGCGGGTTTCCGTTACCCGGTCTTGATTCTAGGGGTGCCGTTACTCGTCCAGCATTTCCGGCGTCACATTGGCCTCGGTCCCGGGAATCCCCAGGTCCAGGGCGCGCTTGTCCGCCATCGCCAGGAGCCTGCGGATCCTGCCGGCAATGGCGTCCTTGGTCATGGGCGGGTCCGCCAGCCGGCCGAGTTCGTCCAGGCTGGCCTGCTTGTGCGCAACACGCAGTTCACCGGCGTATTTCAGGTGGTCCGGAACATCGTCACCGAGGATCTCCAAAGCGCGGTCCACCCTGGCCCCGGCGGCAACAGCGGCCTGCGCCGAGCGGCGCAGGTTCGCGTCATCGAAGTTGGCCAGCCTGTTGGCCGTGGCCCGCACCTCTTTGCGCATGCGGCGTTCTTCCCAGACCATCAAGGCGTCGTGCGCGCCCATTCGGGTGAGCAGGGCGGCGATGGTGTCGCCGTCCCGGATCACCACGCGGTCCACTCCCCTGACTTCGCGGGCCTTGGCCTGGATGCCCAGGCGGCGGGCCGCCCCAACCAGCGCCAGCGCCGATTCGGGTCCGGGACACGTCACTTCCATCGCGGAGGAGCGTCCGGGTTCCGTCAGCGAGCCGTGGGCAAGGAACGCCCCGCGCCACACGGCTTCCGCGTCGGCGGCGGAGCCGTTGACCACTGCCGAGGGCAGCCCCCGCACGGGACGGCCGCGGGCGTCCAGCAGCCCGGTCTGGCGGGCGAGTGCTTCGCCGTCCCGCACCACGCGGACCACATACCGGTTGCCGCGGCGGAGCCCGCCGCCGGAGACGACGATGATCTCGCTCTGGTGGCCGTAGACCTCCGCGATGGCAGCCCGGAGCCGGCGCGCCGTGGACGCGAGGTCCACCTCGGCTTCGATGACGATCCGGCCCGAAATGATGTGGAGTCCGCCGGCGAATCGCAGCATTGCGGAGACTTCAGCCTTGCGGACCGAGGACTTCTTAATGTCCAGGCGGGACAGTTCTTCCTTGACTGATGATGTCAGTGCCATGGCACCTTCCTAACTGTTCCCGAAAATATCGTGGTACGCCGTTGCCAGACGCAGGGGGTCGTGGATCGGACGGCGGCTCGACGCCCCTACTTTACCCAACACAACCTCGGCACCGAGCATCCCGGCGGCCCGCTTGAACTCCTCGACGTCCGGCACGGACACGGGGTCCGCGAGCACGACGTCGATGCTGAAGTCGGGCGCATAGCTGCGCAGCACATGCAGGTGGTCGGCGGCGGACATGCCGGAGGTCTCTTTGGTGTCCGTGGCCAGGTTCATGGTGAGGCACCGCCTCGCGGGCGTATCGGACAGCGCCTGGCGCATCTCGGGCAGCAGCAGGTGCGGCAGCACGGACGTGTACCAGGACCCCGGGCCGAGGATGACCCAGTCAGCCAGTTCGATGGCCGTCAGGGCTTCGACGCAGGCATGGGCCGATTCCGGCAGGAGCCGGACGCTCTCCAGCGAACCCGCCACCGCGCACTTGGCCTGGCCCCTGACCGTTTCCAGGGTGGACGTCCCGTCCGGACCGGGAACCCGGACTTCGCCCTCGATCGTCAGCGGCTCGCTGGACATGGGCAGGACCTGTCCGCGGGCACCGAGCAGCGCTCCGGCCCACTTCAGGCCGCCGACGGTGTCGCCGAGCAGCTCCCAGAGGGTGACGATAAGCAGGTTGCCCATGGCGTGGTCGTCGAGGGAACCGCCGCGGCCTGCACCCGGCTTGAAGCGGTGCTGCATGACATCCCGCCAGGTCCGGCCCCAGTCGGTGTCGTCACACAGGGCCGTCAGTGCCATCCGGAGGTCTCCGGGCGGGAGGACGCCGTACTCCTCGCGCAGGCGGCCGGAGGACCCGCCGTCGTCCGCTACTGTGACGATGGCGGTCAGGTCGGAGGTGAGCAGGCGAAGGGCGGACAGCGAAGCGGAGAGCCCGTGGCCCCCGCCGAGGGCGACGACGGACGGCCCTTTGTCCAACTGCCCGCCGATGGTCCCCCCGGCCGGCGGAACCAGGGGCAGCGGCCCGGTAAGCAGTCCCATTACTCCCGGCCCAGATCCCGGTGCGTGGTGGTCACGGTGACCCGGGGGTACTGTGCGAGCTTCTTTGACAGTTCCATGGCGACCGCAACCGACCGGTGCTTGCCGCCGGTGCAGCCCACGGCGATGGTGGCGTAGTGCTTGTTCTCCCGGCGGTAGCCGTCCAGGACGGGTTCGATCGCCAGGACGTAGCGGTCCACGAAGCTTTTGACCCCCTCGGCCTCAAGGACGTAATCGCTGACGTCCTTGTCCAGGCCGGTGTGCGGGCGGAGCTGCGGAACCCAGTGCGGGTTCGGGATGAAGCGCGCGTCCACCACGAAGTTCGCATCCACCGGCAGGCCGTACTTGAAGCCGAAGCTCATGACGTTGAGCCGAAGGGCCACGGGGCCGGTTTCGCTGAAGAGCTCGGTGATGGCGGTGGCCAGTGCGTGGACGTTGAACTCGGACGTGTCGAGCACAATGTCCGCGGAATCGCGGAGTTCATGCAGCAGCTCCCGCTCCGCGGCGATGCCGTCGAGGATCCGCCCGCCTTCCTGGAGCGGGTGCGGACGGCGGCCCTGCTCGAAGCGCCGGACCAGGACGTCGTCGTTGGCGTCCAGGAACAGGACGCGGAACATGACACCGCTCGCCTCAAGGGTCTTCAGCGCGGTCCGGATATCAGTGAACAGCGCCTTGCTGCGGACGTCCACCACCACAGCGAGCTTGGGAATGGACTGCGGGGCGTGGGACACGAGCTCAGCCAGGGTGCCGAGCATCTGCGGCGGAAGATTTTCCACCACGTACCAGCCGTGGTCCTCAAGGGCGTCCGCAGCGGTACTGCGGCCTGCCCCGGACATACCCGTCACCACGAGCAGCTCCGCTTCAACGGGCCTGACGGGCGTCATGCCGTCCTGTTCCGCTTCGGATCCTGCCGTTGACTCTGCCATGAGCAATGCCCCATTCCTGCTGTGTAATTCGACGCAACCGCGCGTTCCGCTTCAGGTCCTTACCCTAGCTAAGTTTCAATGATTTCGCCGGTGGTCATGTTGATTGCCGGCACTTCCGTACCCGAGGCCGCGGCACCGCTGCTGAAATGGCTGACGATGGCGTCAGCCAGCGAGGGTCCGATGCCCTTGACCGTGGCCAGTTCCGCCGCACTCGCTGTGCGGATGCTCTTGACGGAACCGAACTGTGCCAGCAGTGCTTTGCGCTTGGCCTCGCCCAGGCCGGGAACGCTGTCCAGGGCCGAAACCGTCATGGCCTTGCCGCGCTTCTGGCGGTGGAAGGTAATGGCGAAGCGGTGGGCTTCATCGCGGATGCGCTGGAGCAGGTAGAGGCCTTCGGACGTCCTGGGCAGGATCACCGGGAAATCACTGTCCGGGAGCCAGACCTCTTCAAGGCGCTTGGCCAGCCCAACCACGTAGACGTCCTCGATCCCGAGCTCTGCCAGGGCACGCGCTGCCGCATTGACCTGGGGCTTGCCGCCGTCCACCACCACCAGGTTGGGCGGATAGGCGAATTTTGCGCGCGGGGCGGGGGTGGTGGTGTCCTGCATGGAAGCGACGGCCAGGGCCTCAGGCGCGGCCTGGTGGCCGGGAAGTTTCGCTGCTTCCGCCTGCGCCTCCTGCTCCTGGAGGTAGTTCCGGAATCGCCTGGTGAGAACATCGTGCATGGCTGCGGTGTCGTCCGTGGCTGCGGCGCCGGTGATGGAGAATTTGCGGTAGTCGGACTTCTTGGGAAGGCCGTCTTCCACCACCACCATGGAGGCCACCACGTTGGTCCCCTGCACGTGCGAGATGTCGAAGCACTCGATGCGGAGCAGCGCCACAGGAAGGTCCAGGGCTTCCTGGAGTTCCTGCAGGGCCAGGGAACGGTTGGTCAGGTCTCCGGCCCGGCGCGACTTGTGCAGCTTCAGAGCATGCTCGGCGTTTTCCCGCACTGTGGACATGAGCGCTGCCTTGTCGCCGCGGCGCGGGACCCGGATGTCCACCTTCGCGCCCCGCAGCCCGGCGAGCCACTGGGCGAGTTCAGCGGCGTTGCTCGGCTCTTCGGGCACCAGGACTTCGCGGGGCATCCGCCCCTGCGTTTCGCCTTCTTCGCCGTAGACCTGCTGGAGCAGGTGCTCCACGAGGTCCGGCGTCGTGAAGTCTTCGACCTTCTCCACCACCCAGCCGCGCTGGCCGCGGACGCGCCCGCCCCGGACGTGGAACACCTGAACGGCCGCTTCCAGCTCATCCTCATGCAGCGCGAAGATGTCGGCGTCAGTGTCCTCCGCGAGAACCACGGCGTTGCGTTCGAAGACCTTCCGGAGGGCGATGATGTCGTCCCGGACCCGTGCGGCACGCTCGTAGTCAAGCTCGGCAACAGCCGCAGCCATGTCCTTTTCCAGCCGCCCGATGAAGCGCTTGGCTTCGCCGCCCATGAACGAGCAGAAGTCCTCCGCCAGTGCCCGGTGTTCCTCCGGCGTCACCCGGCCGACACACGGCGCGGAGCATTTGTCGATGTAGCCGAGCAGGCAGGGCCGCCCGCTCGCCTGCGCCCGCTTCAGGACGCCGGGGCTGCAGCTGCGGACCGGGAAGACGCGCAGCAGCGTATCCATGGTTTCGCGGATGGCTCCGGCCGTGTACGGGCCGAAGTAGCGGGTGCCCTTGCGGCGTTCCCCGCGCAGCACCTGCACGCGGGGGAACTTCTCCCCCATCGTGACGGCAAGGTACGGGTAGGTTTTGTCATCGCGGAAGACGACATTAAACCGGGGCTTGAATTCCTTGATCCAGGTGTACTCCAGCTGGAGCGACTCAAGCTCACTTCCGACGACGGTCCACTCCACGCTGCTGGCAGCGTGGACCATGGCGTACGTCTTGGGCAGCAGTCCTCCGGGATTGGCGAAGTACGAATTCAGGCGGGACCGCAGGCTTTTGGCCTTGCCGACATAGATGACTCGGCCGTGCGGATCCCGGAAGCGGTACACGCCCGGGTTGGTTGGAATCTCACCCGTTTGGGGTCGGTAACTAGCTGGATCTGCCACGATTCAAGTCTACTGACGCTGCAGGGGTCTTCCGGACAAGAGAACTCCCCTGCAGTGATCTTTCCGCCGTCAGGCTTACTCCGTCAGGCTTACGCCCGGAGGCCGGGCCAGGGCCCGCGGTCCGAGGGGCTACTCCGCGACCTTGCTCTGGTTGTAGCTGGTGGAACGCTCCTGGCCGCTGAGCTCTGCAATGGCGTCCATGATGCGGTCCGTGACCTGGCGCCGGGCCGGCAGTGAGTGGTCCGGTCCGGTCTTTTCGAAGTACAGCGGCTCGCCCACTTTCATGGTGAAGTGCTGCGGCTTCACGCCGTTCTGCCCGGCGGGCTGGAGGTTCTCGGTACCGATGAGGCCGACCGGAATGACGGGGGCCCCGGTGGTCAGGGCCAGCCAGCCGACTCCCGTGCGGCCGCGGTAGAGGATGCCGTCCCTGGACCGCGTGCCTTCCGGGTAGATGCCGATGCCTTTCCCGGCCTCGAGGATGTCCAGCAGCGTCTTGAGCGCAGCCACGCTCGCAGCCTGCTCCCCGCGCTCCACCGGGATGGAGCCTACGGATTCGAAGAAGGACTTCATGACCTTCCCCTTCACGCCTCCCGTGGTGAAGTATTCGGCCTTGGCGAAGAAGGCCACCGGACGTGGCATGAGCGCCTGCACGATCACGCTGTCCAGGAAGGAGAGGTGGTTTGGCGCCACGATGAACGGGCCCTCTTTGGGAACGTTCTCCAGCCCGATGACAGTGGGACGGCAGGTTCCGGAGATCAAGGTGCGGGTGGTCCAGCGGATTGCATCAAACAGTGCCATCGTTGCGCACCTCGCTTAGGGCTGCGGCGCGTACGGCGTCCATGCTTTCAACCGCCGCGACGAGGTCTGTTGTGGAGTGCACGATAGTCACGGCGCCCGCCTCATGAAGCTCGCCGTCGGGAGCGAATCCCCAGCTGACGCCGATGCAGTCCAGGCCGTTCGCCATGGCGCCGGCTACGTCCTGGGCGCGGTCCCCCACCATGACGGCGTGTTGCGTGCGGAGATCCGACATGGCGGCGGCGATAATTTCGGTCTTTCCGCGCGGGGCGTTGGTGTGGGCGGCCTCATCGGCCGCCGAACCGCGGATGAAGCGGAAGGAAGCGGCGATGCCGTGGTGTTCCAGCACGATCCGTGCCAGCCCTTCCGGCTTCTGCGTGGCGACGGCAATCGGACGGCCCGCGGCGGCGTAGCCTTCGACGACTTCCTGGATCCCGGGGTACAAGCGACTCTGGGCGATGCCGGTCTCGAGGTAGTGCGCCCGGTACAGGCGGATGACCTCCGCCAGCTGCTCCTGCGGAACTCCCGCGATATGAAGGAGGGAGTCGCTGAGCTTCGGACCGATCATCGCGTCCAGTTGGGCCTGGGCCGGGACCCTGATGCCGAGTTGGGTAAGGGCCGCGGAGATTCCGCCCGTTATTCCCCCCGCCGGATCGACAAGAGTGCCGTCCAGGTCGAAGATCACGGGCACTGTTGAAAGGGTCACCGGCTTAGTTTCCCACAAGTGCGCGAATGGCTGAAACTCGCATGCCCCGGCGGGAATACTTCTTCCCGCCGGATCAGCAAGCTCCAGCCATTCAGCGCACTTAGGGTCTCCTGCTAGCTGAGGATCTCCGCCAGGAACGAGGCCGTGTAGCTCTTTGTCGATTTCGCGACCTGTTCAGGGGTGCCGGTGGCGATGATCTGTCCGCCGCCGGAACCGCCGTCGGGCCCAAGGTCCACGATCCAGTCCGCGCTCTTGATGACGTCGAGGTTGTGCTCAATGGTGATCACGGTGTTGCCCTTGTCCACCAGGCCCTGGAGGACCATGAGGAGTTTGCGGATGTCCTCGAAGTGCAGGCCCGTGGTGGGCTCGTCCAGGACGTAGATGCTGCGGCCGTTGGACCGCTTCTGGAGTTCCGCGGCCAGCTTGACGCGCTGGGCTTCACCGCCGGACAGCGTGGTGGCGGGCTGCCCCAGCCGCACATAGCCCAGGCCGACATCCACCAGCGTGCGGAGGTGGCGGGCGATCGGGGTGAATGCGGCGAAGAACTCGGCACCTTCCTCGATGGGCATGTCCAGGACATCTGCGATGGTCTTGCCCTTGTAGTGGACTTCCAGGGTTTCCCGGTTGTACCGTGCGCCGTGGCAGACCTCGCAGGGCACATAGACGTCCGGCAGGAAGTTCATTTCGATTTTCAGCGTGCCGTCGCCGGAGCAGGCCTCGCAGCGGCCGCCCTTCACGTTGAACGAGAACCGCCCGGGCTGGTAGCCGCGGACCTTGGCTTCGGTGGTCTCCGCGAAGAGCTTCCGGATGTTGTCGAACACACCGGTGTACGTGGCGGGGTTGGAACGCGGGGTCCGGCCGATGGGGCTCTGATCGACGTGCACCACCTTGTCCAGGTGCTCCAGGCCCTGCACGGCCTTGTGCCGGCCGGCCACCTGCTTGGCGCCGTTGAGCTTGTTGGCCAGCACCTTGTAAAGGATTTCGTTGACCAGCGTGGACTTGCCGGAACCGCTGACGCCGGTCACCGCCGTCAGCAGGCCCAGCGGGAAGGCGGCATCCACGTTGACCAGGTTGTTTTCCCTGGCCCCGATGACCTTCAGCTCACGCTTCTTGTCGTACTTGCGCCGCTTCGTGGGGATTTCGATCTTCTTCCGGCCGGAAAGGTAGTCGCCGGTGAGGGACTCCGTGTTTTCCAGGAGTTCCTTGTACGAACCGGAATGCACCACCTGGCCGCCGTGTTCGCCGGCACCGGGTCCGATGTCGACCACCCAGTCAGCTTCCTGGATGGTGTCTTCGTCATGCTCCACCACGATGAGGGTGTTGCCGAGGTCGCGCAGGCGGGTAAGCGTTTCAATCAGCCGCCGGTTGTCCCGCTGGTGCAGGCCGATGGACGGTTCGTCCAGGACGTAGAGGACACCCACCAGGCCGGAACCGATCTGGGTGGCCAGCCGGATGCGCTGCGCTTCGCCGCCGGACAGGGTGCCGGAGGGACGCTCCAGGTTCAGGTACTCCAGCCCCACGTCGAGGAGGAAGGTCAGGCGCGCCTGGATTTCCTTCAGGACCTGGTGGGCGATCTGGGCTTCACGGCCGGTCAGCACCAGGGTGTCCAGGAAGTGCGCGCATTCACGCATGGGCATGGCGGCGACCTCGGCAATGGACTTGCCGTTGATCAGCACGGAGAGCGACGCCGGGTTGAGGCGGGCGCCGTTGCAGGCCGGGCACGGAATCTGCCGCATGTACTCTTCGTACCGGTCCCGGGCCGAGTCCGAGTCGGTTTCCACGTGCTTGCGGTGCACGTACTGGATGACGCCTTCGAAGCCGGTGCTGTACTTGCGCTCACGGCCGAAGCGGTTGCGGTACTGCACCACCACCTTGTGGTCCTTGCCGTGCAGGACGGTCTGCCGGATGTCCTTGGGCAGCTTCTGCCACGGCGTGGTCATCGAGAAGCCGAGCTCCTTGGCAAGCCCTGACAGCAGCCTGTTCCAGTACTCGCTGGTGGCCGTGCCCAGCGACCAGGGTGCGATGGCACCCTCACCCAGGGAGAGCTCGCCGTTGGGAATGATGAGTTCCTCGTCAACTTCCAGCTTGGTGCCGATGCCGCTGCAGGCGGAGCACGCGCCGAAGGGGTTGTTGAAGGAGAACGAGCGGGGTTCGATTTCGTCGATGGCAAGGGGGTGCTCGTTGGGGCACGCGAGGTGCTCGGAGAATGCCCGGACCCGTTCCGGATCGTCCGCTTCGAGGTCCACGAACTCTGCAAGGACGCGGCCCTCGGCCAAGCCGAGTGCGGTTTCGACGGAGTCGGTCAGGCGCTGGCTGATGCCCGCCTTGACCACGAGACGGTCCACCACCACTTCGATGGTGTGCTTGAACTGCTTGCCGAGCTTGGGCGGGTCGCTGAGCTGGATCAGCTTGTCATCCACCCTGGCCCGTGAATAGCCCTTGGCCGTGAGTTCCTTGAAGAGCTCCACGAATTCGCCCTTGCGCCCGCGGACGACGGGAGCAAGGACCTGGAAGCGCGTGCCTTCCGGCAGTTCCAGCAGCTGGTCCACGATCTGCTGCGGCGTCTGCTTGGCCACCTGCTCCCCGCAGATGGGGCAGTGCGGACGGCCCACGCGGGCCCAGAGCAGGCGCATGTAGTCGTAGATCTCGGTGATGGTGCCCACCGTGGACCGCGGGTTCTTGCTGGTCGATTTCTGGTCGATGGAAACCGCCGGGGACAACCCTTCGATGAAGTCCACGTCCGGTTTGTCCACCTGCCCCAGGAACTGCCGGGCGTACGCGGAGAGGGATTCGACGTAGCGGCGCTGGCCCTCGGCGAAGATCGTGTCGAACGCCAGGGACGATTTTCCGGAGCCGGACAGGCCGGTGAAAACGATCATTGAGTCCCGTGGAAGGTCCAGGTCCACGTTCCGCAGATTGTGCTCCCGGGCCCCCTTAACCACGAGCCGGGAAAGGTCAGGGCGCGCCGGTTTTCCCTGGTTCAGGGGGACGACGGCGGGGCGGGCATCAACGGCTGGTTCTTCAGCTACGGCTTTAGGCACCCACTAATGCTAATCGAAAACTTCTTCGAATTTCTATTGAGGGCGCCTATTCGGCGTCGTACGCGGCCGCCAGCAGCTGCACTGCCTCCGCGAAGCTGGCGCCCTGCGCCTTTGCCGCCGTGGCGAATTCGGCCGCCGCCGCGGTCAGGGAGGTCCAGGCCTCGTCCCTGGCGCAGACGATGGTTCCGTGCCTGCCGCGGGTGGCGACAACTCCTGCCGCCTCCAGCTCCTTATAGGCGCGGGCCACTGTGTGCGGCGCGACGCCCAGTGCCGCGGCAAGGTTGCGGACGGCGGGCAGCCTCGTCCCGGGTGCCAGGGTGCCGCTGTCCGCCCGCTCGATGATGTTCAGCCGCAGCTGTTCGAACAGGGGCACTGTACTGCCCTGGTTGGGTTTCCAGGTCCCCGGAAATTCCTGCGCGCCGCTCACCGGCCGGACTCCGGTGCGCTCGGGGTCTCTTCCCCGCCGGCAAACTGTGCGGCGTACAGCCTGCCGTAATGGCCGTTGGCTGCCAGCAGCTGTTGGTGGTTCCCTTGCTCTACGATTCGTCCGTGGTCCATGACCAGAATTAGATCAGCGTCCCGCACAGTGGACAAACGGTGGGCGATGACGAAGCTGGTCCGTCCCCGCCGCAGCCGCTGCATGGCCTGCCGGATCTGCACTTCCGTGCGCGTGTCAACGGAGCTCGTCGCCTCGTCCAGGATCAGGATGCTCCGTCCGGCGAGGTGGGCGCGGGCTATGGTGATGAGCTGCCGCTGGCCTTGGCTCAGGGTGTCTCCGTCGTTGCCGAGCACGGTCGCGTAGCCGTCCGGAAGGGCCCGCACGAAGTGGTCCACCAGGGTGGCTTCGGCGGCTTCGAGGATGTCTGCCTCGCTCGCGCCGGGACGGCCGTATTCAATGTTCTCCCTGATGGAGCCGCTGAACACCCAGGCGTCCTGCAGCACCATCCCGATCAGGGAGCGCAGTTCATCGCGGGAGCGCCCGGTGATGTCCTCGCCGTCAATGGTGATCCGGCCGGAATCGAGCTCATAGAACCTCATGAGCAGGTTCACCATGGTGGTTTTGCCCGCCCCGGTATGGCCCACGATCGCGACGGTCTGCCCCGGCTCGGCGGTGAAGGACAATTCCTCGACCACCGGAACGTCACGGCTGTAGCCGAAGGTGACAGCGTCGAACACTACCCGGCCGCCGGTGGCGCCAACGGTGACGCCGTCCGTTGGCGCGCCTTCGGCCGGACCGGCCCCGGGCGGGTCGGCTTCGGGCGGGTCGGCTTCGGGCGGGTCGGCCCTGTGCTGGCCGGGCCCGGCCCGTCCTGCCGGGTCCTGCCCGGCTCCGTCGCGTGGAATCTCCGGCGCGTCCAGCAGGGCGAACACGCGTTCAGCCGACGCCATGCAGGACTGGATCAGGGTCAGCATGCCGCCGATCTGGCCGATGGGCTGGCTGAAAAGCCTGCTGAACTGGATGAAGGCCTGGACCCCGCCGATGGTCATGGCACCTGCCGTGACCTGCAGCGCGCCCACCACGGCCACCGCAATGTAATTGAGGTTTGAAACAAACACCAGGAGCGGCTGCACGGCGCCGGAAACGTACTGGGCACGTGCACTGGTCCGGAAGAGCCGGTCATTGCTGTTGGTGAAGATCTCGGTGGCCATGCCCTGCCGGCCGAAAGCCTTGAGCACCTCGTGCCCCGTGATGTACTCCTCCAGGTGCGCGTTGAGCTCACCCGTGGTGGTCCACTGCTCGGAAAAGTGAACCTGGGACTTGCGGGCTATCAATACCGTCACCACCGTGGAAAACGGCACGGTCACAAGGGCAATGACCGCCAGCAGTGGCGAAAGCCACAACATCATGGACAACGCGCCGAGGAGCATCAGCACCGACAGGATCAGCTGGTTCAGCAACTGGTTCATGGCCTGCGAGATGTTGTCGACGTCGTTCGTTGCGCGGCTGAGGACATCGCCGCGCCGCTGCTCGTCGAAATGCGCGGACGGCAGCCTCGCCAGTTTGTCCTCCACCGCGGCCCGCAACCCGTAGCTCACCCGTTGCACCGCCATGGCGGTGACCGCTCCCTGGACCCAGCTGAACACCGACGCACCGATATACATCACCGCGACCACCAGCAGCAGTGCGGCCAGCTGCTCTTCGTTGAAGGTCCCTCCAAAAACACCTTCAACCACGACGTCGGTGGCGTCACCCAGCAGCTTGGGGGCCGACACGTTGAGCGCCACAAACGCGCAGGTGGCCACCACAGCGGCGAGCATGCGCCACTTAACCGGCCGCAGCAGTCCAAGCAGCCGCCTCCCGGTGGCCCAGGCTCCGGCACCCGCTCCGGCCACCGCCGTCGTCGTCGGTGTGGTTTTTGTGGCGGCAGTCCTCACAGCCGGCCTCCCAACGCGAGCTGAGAGGCGGCGATTTCCTGGTAGACCGTCGAGGTGCGCATGAGTTCGGCATGCGTCCCCTGGGCAACGAGCCTCCCCTGGTCCAGCACCAGGATGAGTCCGGCGTCAAGGATGGTGGCGATGCGTTCCGCGACGATGATGACGGTGGACCGGTGCGTGAGCGGGACGAGGGCCTGGCGGAGGCGGGCGTCCGTGGCGTAGTCCAGCGCCGAGAGGCTGTCATCGAAAACGTATACGGGAGCGTCCCGGAGCAGTGCGCGGGCGATGCACAGCCGTTGGCGCTGCCCGCCGGAGAAGTTCGTTCCGCCCTGACTCACGGGGCTATGGATCCCGTCCGGGAGGTCGCGCACAAAGTCCTCCGCCTGGGCGGTGCGGAGCGCACGAAGGAGGTCCGCGTCGCTGGCCTCCGGGGCCGCTATCCTCAGGTTCTCGGCCACGGTCCCGGAAAAGAGGTAGGCACGCTGGGGCACCAGTGACAGGCTGTCCCGGAGGAAATGGACGGGAAGTGACTTGACGTTGTGGCCGCCGATCAGGACCTCTCCGGAAGTGGTTTCCAGGAACCGGGGCAGCAGGTTGAGCAGCGTTGTCTTGCCGCTGCCGGTGGAACCGATGATGGCGGTGACTGTGCCCGGCGAGGCCGTGAAACTGATGCGGTCCAGCACGGGTGCTTCCGCTCCGGGGTAGGCAAAAGTGACGTTGCGGAATTCCACCGTGCCACCGGGAGTCCGCCGCGCGTGGGGCAGCCCGGCCCGGGAAATCGGTGCATCCGCGATGGCGGGGCGGGTGTCCAGCACGGCCTGGATCCGTTCGGCGCACACCGCGGCGCGGGGTGCCGTCATCAGCACGTACATTGCCATCATGATGGCAATGAGGATCTGCAGGATGTAGGCAATGAAGGCCGTCAGCGAACCGATCTGCATGTCCCCGGCCTGGATCCGGTGGCCGCCGAACCACACCACGCCCACCGACGACAGGTTCACCACGATCATGATCAGCGGCAGCATCGCTGCCACCAGCAAAGCAGACTGCAGGTTGTTCCGGGTCAGTTCACGGTTGACGACGGCGAAGCGGTGCGCCTCATGTGCTTGGCGGACGAAGGCACGGATGACGTTGGCTCCGATGATCTGCTCCCGCAACACCCTGCCGATGCGGTCGATCAGGACCTGGCCCTCCCGGTACAGGGGCACGAGCCGGCGCACGATGACGAACATGATGAGCACCAGCACCGGAATGATGGCCACCACAATGCCGGACAGCACCACGTCCTGGTTGAGGGCCAGCACGATTCCGCCGATTCCCATGGCGGGAGCTGCCACGAGCATGGTGAAGACCAGCACGGCCAGTGCCTGGATCTGCTGGACATCATTGGTGCCACGGGTGACCAGGCTGGGCACGCCGAACGCGCCAACCTCCTGGGAGGAGAGCGACTGGACCTTGGCGAAGAGTTCCTGGCGGAGCCGGTGGCCGAGCTTCATCGCCACATTGGCGCTGAAGTACCCTGCGACAAGGGCAGCCGCCACCTGGACGGCGGCTATTCCCGCCATCCAGCCGCCCAGCCGAAGGATAACGTCCGTGTTCCCCTTGACGATTCCGTCGTCAATGACGGCGGCATTGAGCGTGGGCAGCAACAGGTTGGCCGTGGTCTGGACAAGCTGCAGCAGCACGATGGCCAGGACCACCGGCTTATGCTCGGCGAGCAGCCGCAGCATCATGCCTCGGAGCACCGCACCTCCCCCCGCCGGGACGGCATATCAGCCCCGTTTCCGCGCGACTGCGAAGATCCTCCGGAACGGAAAAACGGTGCCATGGGCGGTGGCAGGATAGGCGTCCCTGAGCAGCTCCGAGTATTCGGCCTCGAATTCCGCCGCCTCGGCCGGAGCGAGCGCCGACAGTACGGGCCGCAGCCCTGCACCCCTGACCCATTCCAGCACCGGGTCCGGTCCGTGGAGCACCTGCTGGTAGGTGGTCTCCCAGGCGTCAGCCTCACAGCCGGCGTCGAGCATGATGTTCAGGTACCCGGCGGGTTCGGCCACGGCGTCGTCGTGGCGCAGGATGCCGCCGAGCCTATCCTTCCAGCGGACGGACTCGGCGAGCTGCCTCATCAGCACGTGCGAGGGCGACCTGAAATTTCCGGGAACCTGCAGGGCGAACCAGGCGCCGGGCTTGAGCGCCTCGAGCCAGACGGCCAGCAAGGCGGGGTGGCCGGGGACCCATTGGAGGGCGGCGTTGGACACCACCACGTCGGTTTGGTCCGAAGGCATCCATTCGGTGATGTCCTGCAGCGCGAAGGAAAGGTTGGCGGACCGTGCCTGGGCCGCTGCCTGACGCAGCATCTCGGCGGAGGAGTCTATTCCCACCACGTCGGCCTGGGGCCAGCGCTCTGCGAGGGTGGCCGTCAGGTTTCCGGGTCCGCAGCCGAGGTCCACCACGTGGCGGGGCTTCTCGGCAAGGACCCGCGCGGTGAGGTCAAAATACGGCCTGTCGCGATGGTTCCCGAACTCCACGTACTTCGCAGGATCCCACTTCAAAGACGCCCTCCAATGACTCGTGCTGTTGCCGTCAGGCCGAGCCTAGCCCGGCCCGGCCCCGCGACCAAGGAAGAACCACCCATTGGCGGCGGGCACTAAGCTTGAAAGCAATGAAACTCGTTGAGCAGCTCCCTGTCCCGGCCAAACGCACCTCCAGCGGGACGGACCATGATCCGGACGAGCTCTACACCCGCTTCGTCGAATGGACGGAAAGCCGCGGACTGTCCCTCTACGCCGCCCAGGATGAAGCCATCATGGAGCTGGCGTCCGGGGACAACGTCATTCTGGCTACTCCGACGGGTTCGGGCAAGTCCCTGGTGGCGATCGCCGCTCACTTCCAGGCCATGGCGAGGGGCGACCGCAGCTACTACACGGCTCCCATCAAGGCCCTGGTCTCGGAGAAGTTCTTCGCCCTGTGCGAGATCTTCGGGGCCGAAAACGTCGGCATGATCACGGGTGACTCCGGGGTCAACCAGGACGCCCCCATTATCTGCTGCACCGCTGAAATCCTCGCCAACATCGCCCTGCGCGAGGGCTCCGGGGCGGACCTGGGCGCAGTGATCATGGACGAGTTCCATTTCTACTCCGACCCCCAGCGAGGCTGGGCCTGGCAGGTACCGCTGCTGGAGCTTCCGCAGGCGCAGTTCCTGCTGATGTCCGCCACGCTGGGTGATGTCAGCCGTTTTGAAACCGGCCTTACCGAGCTGACCGGGCGCCGGACGACGACCGTCAGTTCTGCTGAACGCCCGATTCCGCTGCACTACTACTACGAGCAGACGCCGGTCCACGAGACCTTGGAGGAGCTGCTCTCCACCAAACAGGTCCCGGTTTATGTGGTCCACTTCAGCCAGCTCGAGGCGATCGACCGCGCGCAGAACCTGATGAGCATCAACGTCTGCACCCGCGAGGAAAAGGACAAGATCGCGGAACTCATTGCAGGGTTCCGTTTTGCGGCCGGCTTCGGCAAGACCCTGAACCGGCTGGTGCGGCACGGCATCGGCGTGCACCACGCCGGCATGCTGCCCAAGTACCGCCGGCTGGTGGAGCAGTTGGCGCAGGCCGGCCTGCTCAAGGTCATCTGCGGGACGGACACCCTCGGTGTGGGCATCAACGTGCCCATCCGCACCGTCCTGCTCACTGCCCTCAGCAAGTACGACGGCGTCCGCACCCGGCTGCTGAATTCGCGCGAGTTCCACCAGATCGCGGGGCGCGCAGGCCGTGCCGGCTACGACACCGCCGGCACGGTGGTGGTGCAGGCTCCCGAACACGTGATCGAAAACGTCAAGGCAATGGCCAAGGCCACTGCCAAATTCGGGGATGACCAGAAGAAGCTCCGCCAGGTGGTCAAGCGGAAGCCGCCGGAGGGCTTCGTGTCCTGGGGCGAACCCACCTACAACCGTCTGGTGGACTCCGTCCCGGACCCGCTCACCTCCAGCTTCACCGTCACGCACGCCATGCTGATGAACCTGATGGAACGGCCCGGCGACCCCTTCAAGGCCGCACGGCGGCTGCTCACGGAAAACCACGAACCCCGCAGCTCCCAGCTGCAGCTGATGAAGAAGGCCCTGGGCATCTACCGGGAACTGCTGGCCGCCGGCGTGGTGGAGCGGATTCCGCCCGGGGAACAGGGCCCCGATGGCAGGACCGTCAGGCTCACCGTCCACCTGCAGGCCAACTTCGCGCTGAACCAGCCGCTCTCCCCGTTCGCGCTGGCGGCGCTGGAGCTCCTGGACCCGGAGTCGCCGTCGTACGCCCTGGACGTCGTCTCCGTGATCGAATCCACGCTGGAAAAGCCCCGGCAGATCCTGTCTGCGCAGCAGAAGAAGGCCCGCGGCGAAGCCATCGCCGCCATGAAGGCCGACGGCATTGAGTATGACCAGCGGATGGCCATGCTCGAAGACGTCACCTACCCCCAGCCGCTCGCGGAAATCCTGGGCGAGGCCTTCGACGTCTATCGGAAGGCCGCGCCCTGGATCGGCGATTTCGAGCTAGCCCCCAAATCCGTGGTCCGGGACATGTACGAGCGGGCCATGAACTTCGGCGAATTCGTCCAGTTCTACGGGCTGGCGCGTTCCGAGGGCATTGTGCTGCGGTACCTCGCCGACGGTTTCAAGGCGCTGCGCCAGACTGTTCCGCAGGACGCCCTGCGGGAGGACCTCGAGGACCTGATTGCCTGGCTGGGCGAGCTGGTCCGGCAGGTCGATTCGAGCCTCCTGGACGAATGGGAGGAGCTGACCTCCGGCGCCGCACCGACCCCGCACGACGCTCCCCCGCCCCCGCCGCCGTCGCTGACGTCCAACATCCGGGCGTTCCGCGTGATGGTCCGCAACGAGATGTTCCGGCGCGTGGAGCTTTTCGCCGACGAGGCGGCCACGGAACTCGGCGAACTCGACGCCGCCGCCGGCTGGGACGCCGACCGCTGGGAGGACGTCCTGGACGACTACTTTGACGAACACAACGACATCGGCACCGGACCGGACGCCCGCGGTCCGGGCCTGCTGATCATCACCGAAGAGCCGGGGATGTGGAAGGTCCGGCAGATCTTTGATGATCCTGCAGGCAACCACGACTGGGGGATCTCGGCGGAGGTGGACCTGGCGGCGTCTGACGAAACCGGAACGGCAGTGGTCCGGGTGACCGACGTGAACCGGCTGTAGTCGCTAGTAAACTCGAATGATGAGTGTAATCCGGCCCGCCACCGTTGAAGATGTCCCCGTCATCCTGCAGATGATCCACGAACTGGCTGTCTACGAGAAGGAACCCGACGCCGTCCGGAACACACCGGAAATGCTCGCCGGCGTCCTGTTCGGCGAGAACCCGAGGGTTTTTGCCGCCATGGCTGAAAACGAATCCGGCGAGATCCGGGGTTTCGCGCTGTGGTTCCTGAACTATTCCACCTGGGAAGGCGTCCACGGCATCTACCTCGAGGACCTGTACGTGACTCCGGAGGCGCGCGGCGAGGGCCACGGCAAGGCGCTGCTGCAGCACCTGGCGGCCACCGCCGTCGAACGCGGCTATGCCCGCGTTGAATGGAGCGTTCTGGACTGGAACGAACCGTCCATTAACTTCTACAAGAAACTCGGCGCATTCCCCATGGAGGAATGGTCAACATTCCGGCTGACCGGGGAAGCCCTCGACTCGTTCGGGACCGCCCGTGAGGCGCACGTCCTTGGCTGATCTTCCGATGACCGGCCTGGCCGCCGTGGGAATGCTGGAGGCTGCCGCCGCCGCCGACGTGCCGGCTGTTCCGCACACGGTTAAGGCGCGGCACGAGTACCGCGGAATGCGTACGGCGGAGCACTTCTTTGAGGTGCCGCTGGACCACTTCAACGGCGGCACCGGGGAGACGGTCACGGTGTTTGCGCGGGAGTACGTCTCCGCGGACCACAGTGAGGAGGCCGCCGCCGACCTCCCGTGGCTCCTTTACCTGCAGGGCGGCCCCGGCGGCAGGGGCAACCGGTTTCCCTCCCTTGGCGGCTGGAGCAAAGCCGCCGCCAGGGACTTCCGCATCCTCATGCTGGACCAGCGCGGCACCGGGCTGTCCGCCCCGATCGACCGCAACACGCTCCCGCTCCGCGGAAACGACGCCGACCAGCTGGAGTACCTGACCCACTTCCGGGCGGACTCGATTGTGGCAGACGCCGAGGCGATCAGGCATGCCCTCGGGTCCGGCCCGTGGACCATCTACGGGCAAAGCTACGGCGGTTTCTGCGCCCTGACCTACCTCTCCTTTGCACCGGAGGGACTTCGCGAGGCGCTCATCACCGGCGGGCTGGGGCCGCTGGCAGGCCCTGCCGACAGGGTGTACCAGGCCACCTACCGCCGCGTGGCCGCCCGCAACGCCGAATACTTCAAGTCCTACCCGGAGGACCGTGCCGCGGTCAGCCGGATTGCCCGGCACCTCCGCGACACAGAGGAGCACCTGCCCGACGGCCAGCGGCTCACCGTAGAGCGTTTCCAGATGGTGGGGTCCTTCCTGGGCGGGAACACCAGGGTGGACACCCTGCACCACCTGCTGGAGGACGCCTTCGTGGCCACGCCCGACGGCGACCGCCTCTCTGACTCCTTCCTGGAGCAGGTCCGCGGCATTGTCACCCGCGCCGGGAACCCGCTGTACGCCCTCATGCACGAGTCCATCTACGGCCAGGGCGAAGCCACGGACTGGGCCGCGCTGCGGGTGCTCCAGGACTTTCCCGAGTTCCGCCCCGACGCCGCCGAGCCGCTGCTGACCGGAGAAATGGTCTATCCCTGGTATTTCGAGCAGGACGCGGCGCTCCGTCCGCTGCGGAATGTTGCACGGCTGCTGGCTGAGAAGGCCGACTGGAAACCGCTGTACGACCCGGAACGGCTTGCCGCCAACACCGTCCCCGTTGCCGCCGCGGTGTACAGCGAGGACATCTACGTCGACCGGGACCTATCCCTCGAAACGGCGTCTGCCGTGCGCGGACTCCAGGTCTGGGAGACTGCGGAATTCCACCATGACGGCATTGCGGACGACGGCGAAGGCATCTTCGGGCGCCTGCTGGGAATGGTGCGTTCAGTCCGCAGCTGAGCGGCCGCCGGCCGTCGGGGCCACCCGGTCTCCTGCCCGTCCGGGCAGGAGGGCCATCACGGCCGCGGCAAGCACGACGCCGGCAACGACGCCTCCGGCCACGTTGAGTCCGGAGTAACCCGCCCAGCTGAGGATGAGGCCGGAGGACGCGCCCCCTACGGCGCCTGCTGCTCCCATGAGCATGTCCGAAACGCCCTGGACCATAACGCCTTCCTCCTGGCGGACGCTTTCCGCCAGGAGGGTGGAGCCGGCGACGGTGGCGGCGGACCAACCGAGTCCCAGGAGGACCAGTCCCACAGCCACGGCGGTGGTTGACCGCTGGCCGGCCCCGGCCACGGCTGCAGCTGCGACCAGCAGGGCGAACCCGATGACGACGGTCTGTTTTCGTCCCGCCTTGTCCGTCAGCCACCCCATCACGGGCGACAACGCAAACATCCCGGCAATGTGCAGCGAGATGGTGAAGCCAATGATCACCAGGACGTCGCCGGAGGCCGTGTGGCCGGCGTGGGCGGCCGCGCCGGGGCCGGCCACCAGTTCCTGCAGGTGGAGGGGCGTCACGGACATCACCCCGACCATGACGGCGTGGGCGCCCACGACGGCGGCCAACGCCAGGATGGCGGACGGTGAGCCGCGGGCAGCACGCCATCCCCGGGCAAGGGCGCCGCGCCGGCGTGCGACGGCGGGTTGCCGGCTGGCGGGCTGTTGGCCGGGTTGATGTTGGCCGGTGTGATGCTGGCTGGCGGGCTGGTTGTCTGCCGGTTGCCGGCCGGCGGCGGCGAGCTCCCGGGCGAACAGCAGCGGGTCGGGCCTGAGCCCGGCGAGCAGCAGGGCGCAGGCCAGCACAAGCCCGGCCGCGGAAATGATGAAGGGCCCGGCGATGGGCGGGAGCCCGACTGCCTGGCCGACTACGGCGCCGGGCTGGATGAGGTTGGGTCCTGCCACGGCGCCGATGGTGATGGCCCAGACGACGGCGGACAGGGACCGCCCGCGATGCTCGTCATCGGCGAGGTCCACGGCCGCGAAGCGCGCCTGCAGGTTTGATGCCGTGCCGAGTCCCACTCCGGCGGTGCCCAGGAGCAGCAACAGGAAGCTGCCGGAGACGATGGAAACCACGATGCATCCGACACCGGCGAGGGCCGCCGCAAGACCTGTCACCAGCCCCGCCAGGCGGCCGCGGCGGTCTGCCAGCGAAGCCAGCGGCAGCGCCGACAAGGCGGCGGCGAGGGTCATCACGGTGGAAACGGAGCCTGCCCAGGCACTGGATCCGGAGAGGTCCACCGCGAGCAGTGAGCCGATGGAAACGGTGGCCCCGGTGCCGATTCCGCTGAGCAGCTGCGCCGACCCCAGCAGGATGACGGTGCGCCGCTGGACGGTTTGGCGTTGCAGGGGCCGCCGCTGATCGTGGCGCACCCCGGGCTTTGCCCCGGAAGTGTTTGCCATCACTAGAGCATAGCCCCGCCCGTGCCGGGACAAACAGGGCCGTCAGACGCAGGCAACCCCGGTCAGCGATGTGACCGGGGTTGCTAGCAGAAACGTGGAACGGTGCGGAGGCTACTCGGCGTCGCTCATGCTCTTGCGGGCGTCCTCTTCGAGGCGGGCGTCCACCTTTGCCTGTGCAGCCTTGGAGCTCACCAGGCTGGCGATCACGGCGACGATGATGGTGCCCACAATGACAGCCAGGGACACGAACGTGGGGATCTCGGGGGCCCACTCGATGTGGTGGCCGCCGTTGATGAACGGAAGTTCGTTGACGTGCATGGCGTGGAGGACCAGCTTGACGCCGATGAACGCCAGGATGAAGGAGAGAGCGTGCTTCAGGTAGATCAGTCGGTTCATCAGGCCGCCCAGCAGGAAGTACAGCTGGCGCAGGCCCATGAGGGCGAAGAGGTTTGCCGTGAAGACAATGAACGGGCTCTGCGTCAGGCCGAAGATCGCCGGAATGGAGTCGACAGCGAACAGCAGGTCGGTCAGGCCGATCGTGACGAAAACGATCAGCATCGGGGTGAAGACCTTCTTGCCGTCAACCGTGGTGCGCAGCTTGCCGCCGTCGAACTTCTCCGACATCGGGATCACCTTGCGGAGCCTCGCGATCAGCGGGTTTTCCTTGTCCTCTTCGTCCTCGCCTTCGTCCTGGGCCTGCTTCCAGGCGGTCCAGAGGAGGAAGGCGCCGAAGATGTAGAACACCCAGCTGAACTGCTCAATCACGATGGCGCCCAGCAGGATGAAGATGCCACGCAGGATCAGCGCGATGATGATGCCCACCATCAGCACTTCCTGCTGGTACTTACGGGGCACGGAGAAGCGGGCCATGATGATGATGAAGACAAAGAGGTTGTCGATGCTGAGGCTGTATTCCGTCACCCAGCCGGCAACGAATTGCCCGCCGTACTCCGGGCCAGTGAAGGCGAACATGGCGCCCGCAAAGACCAGGGCCAGGGAGACGTAGAACGCCACCCAGAGGCCGGCTTCCTTCATGGAAGGTTCGTGCGGTCGCCGGACAACCAGCAGCAGGTCAATGAGGAGGATGAGGCCGAGGACGACGAGTGAGCCGACCTCGAACCAGACGGGTAGTTCGAGCACAGGGATGCCTTTCGCAGGGTACAGAGATGCGGTGTAAGTCTCTCCGGCTTGCCTGCGCACTTGGTGCTGAAACGGCAGCCCGCTACGCCCGGCAGGGCATCTATGCCGTGCGTGTTGACGATCGTAGCGCTTGGGATACTCCCCTACGTGACAACAACTTTACCCTAGGCATGGCCGGCGGCCTGCATCTGCCGCAGTTCCTTCTTCAATTCGCCCACTTCGTCGCGCAGCCGGGCGGCCAGTTCGAACTGCAGTTCGCCGGCTGCGGCGTGCATCTGTTCCGTCAGCTGCTCGATCAGGCCCACGAGGTCTTCCGCCGGGGCAGCCGCCAGGCCGTCCTGGCGCACGGTGGACGCGCCCTTGCCCTTGCCCCGGGTCTTCCCTGCCGTGGCGAGCAGTTCGCGGGTGTCCGCATCCTCCTTGGCCAGCTGGTCCGTGATGTCCGCGATCTTTTTCCGCAGCGGCTGCGGGTCGATGCCGTTTTCGGTGTTGTAGGCCACCTGGATCGCGCGGCGCCGGTTGGTCTCGTCGATCGCGTGCGCCATGGAATCGGTGATCCGGTCGGCGTACATGTGGACCTGTCCCGACACGTTACGGGCGGCGCGGCCGATGGTCTGGATCAGGGAGGTTGAGGACCGTAGGAAGCCTTCCTTGTCCGCGTCCAGGATGCTCACCAGCGAAACTTCGGGGAGGTCAAGGCCTTCCCGGAGCAGGTTGATGCCCACGAGGACGTCGAAAACACCCATCCGCAGTTCGCGCAGCAGCTCCACCCGGCGGAGCGTGTCCACATCGGAGTGCAGGTACTCCACCTTCACGCCGTGGCCCAGCAGATAGTCGGTGAGGTCTTCCGCCATCCGCTTGGTGAGGGTGGTGACGAGGACACGTTCGTTCTTCGCCGTGCGGGTCTTGATCTCCCCCAGCAGGTCGTCGATCTGGCCCTTCGTGGGCTTGACCACCACCTCGGGGTCGATCAGGCCGGTGGGCCGGATGATCTGCTGGACAAAGCCGTCGGACTTGCCCAGTTCGTACTTGCCCGGGGTGGCGGACAGGTACACAGTCTGGCCTATGCGCTCCTGGAACTCGTCCCATTTGAGCGGCCGGTTGTCCATGGCGGAAGGCAGGCGGAAGCCGAAGTCCACCAGGTTCCGCTTGCGGGACATGTCGCCCTCGTACATGGCGCCGATCTGAGGCACCGTCACGTGGGACTCGTCGATGACCAGCAGGAAGTCGTCCGGGAAGTAGTCCAGGAGGCAGTGCGGCGCTGTTCCGCGGGCCCGGCCGTCAATGTGTGAGGAGTAGTTCTCGATGCCGTTGCAGAAACCCATCTGCTGCATCATTTCGAGGTCGTAGGTGGTGCGCATGCGGAGCCGCTGGGCTTCCACGAGCTTGTTCTGGCTTTCCAGGACCTGCAGCCGTTCGGCGAGTTCGTCCTCGATCCGCTTAATGGCGCGGGCCATGCGTTCCGGTCCGGCAACGTAATGCGAGGCCGGGAAGACGTACATTTCTTCTTCGTCCCGGATCACCTCGCCGGTGAGGGGGTGCAGGGTGTGGATGTTTTCGATCTCGTCGCCGAAGAACTCGATCCGGATGGCCAGTTCCTCGTACATCGGGATGATTTCCACGGTATCGCCGCGGACCCGGAACGTGCCGCGGTGGAAGTCCATGTCGTTGCGGGCGTACTGCATGGAGACGAATTTCCGGAGGAGGTCGTCACGGTTCATCTCCGCCCCCTTGCGGAGCGTGACCATTCCGGCGATGTACTCTTCCGGCGTGCCCAGGCCGTAGATGCAGGACACAGTGGCCACCACGATCACGTCGCGGCGGGTCAGCAAGGCATTGGTGGCGGAGTGGCGGAGCCGTTCCACTTCCTCGTTGATGGAGGAGTCCTTCTCGATGAAGGTGTCCGTCTGCGCCACGTAGGCTTCCGGCTGGTAGTAGTCGTAGTAGGAGACGAAATACTCGACGGCGTTGTTCGGGAGCAGTTCCCGGAATTCGTTGGCCAACTGAGCGGCGAGGGTCTTGTTCTGCACCATCACCAGCGTGGGGCGCTGGACCTGCTCAATGAGCCAGGCCGTCGTCGCGCTTTTGCCGGTACCGGTGGCGCCAAGCAGCACCACGTCCTTTTCGCCGTTCTTGATGCGTTCAGTCAGCTCCGCGATGGCGGCCGGCTGGTCGCCCGCCGGCTTGAATTCACTGATGACCTCGAACGGAGCCACGACACGGTTGATTTGCTGGGCAAGACTCATGAATATAATCTACCGCCGGGCTCTGACAACGTGCCCCGATTCAGCTTTGGGCAGTACCGCTGACTGCGTCGGCAGGGGCAGCGGCAGCGGCAGCGGTCGCCGCACCGGCAGCCGTACCCGTTGCCGGCGCCGTTATGTACGACGGCGGTTGCCAGCCGGTGCGCTGCACCCACGCGTCCATCCGGCCGGCGGCATGCTCCGTGAACCATGCTTCCTTGTCTGCAGCGTAGCCCGCCGTCGACTTGTCCACGCTATGGAGGGCGGCAACCCTCCGCTTCTCCGCCACGTAGTCGCTCCTGGCCGCAGCGTCGTCACGGAGCCAGTCCCGGAAACACAGAGCGAACCGCCAGCCGGGCGAACCAGCGGGCCGGACGTGCAGGTTGACCGGCCTGCCGGGGTCGGCGTTGCCGTGAAGGCGCTTGGCCCAGACAGCCGGATCAGGGTGCGACGGTTTGGGGCTGTCGGCAAACACTCCCGGCCACAGCGGAAAGCCCGCCGCGGCCAGGAGCGGCGCGATCCGGTCCGCCGTCGCAAGGTCCGCAACGGTCAACTGGAGGTCAATGATGTCTTTGGCGTCAAGTCCGGGTACGGCGGTGGAGCCGATGTGGTCCACGGCCACGATGTCCGCAGGAGCCGCGACCTCCAGCCGGGCAGCGAGGCGAACGGCCTGCGCTTCCCACGTTGGATCCGCCGGGGCAAGCACCGGCCCGCCCGTCCGCGGCGCCGGACGCTGCTTGCTGATGTTGTCCGCAAAAGGGGCCAGCCGCCGGGTCCACAGCCCGTCAACGGCAGCTTTTAGTTCATCAATGCTCCCGGAGTTGTCCAGCACCACGTCCGCGGCGGCCAGGCGGTCGTCCCTGGCGGCCTGCGCAGCCATCCGCGACCTCGCCTGCTCGTCGGTCATGTTCCGTTGTTCCACCATGCGCCGGACCCGAACCTCATCGGGTGCATCCACCACCAGCACGAGATGGAAATTGCTGCCCTGGCCCGTTTCCACGAGCAAGGGAATGTCCTGTACGACGACGGCGCCGCCGGGGGCGGCGTCAATCATCGCGGCGGCCCGCTCCCGGACCAGGGGATGGACGATGCCGTTGAGCACCGCGAGCCTGTCCGGATCGCCGAATACCAGCGCGCCGAGCCGGGCCCGGTCCAGCCCGCCGTCCGCAGCCAGCATGTCCGCCCCGAAGGCTTCCACCACGCGGGCCAGTCCGGGGGTGCCCGGCTCGACGACCTCACGGGCGAGGGCATCGGCGTCGACCAGGACGGCCCCCAGTTCGCGCAAACGCGAGGCTACCACTGACTTTCCCGAGGCGATGCCGCCCGTCAACCCGATCTTCAGCACCCCACCAGAGTAGTCCCCACCGCTCCCCTGACCTCGCTACGCTCGCCCAGGGAACCCTGGCGGCGTGGGCCCACCCACCGCTCCCCTGACCTCGCTACGCTCGCCCAGGGAACCCTGGCGGCGTGGGCCCACCCACCGCTCCCCTGACCTCGCTACGCTCGCCCAGGGAACCCTGGCGGTGTGGGCCCAGCCACCGCTCACCCACCTCGCGGCACCACGCCCGGACTAGACTTGGGCGGTGCATGAGCAAGAAAGCAGGGCTACCGCCTACACCACCCTCGCGGCCGGGCCGGATTTCCGCCATGAACTCGAGATCAAACGGTCCCGGTTCATCACCGTGATGCGGCGCAGCGGGGAGGAAGAAGGCGCAAGGGACCTGGTGGCAGGGCTGCGCAAGGAGTTCCACGACGCCCGGCACCACTGCTCAGCATTCGTTCTGGGACCGGACCGCGACGTCCAGCGCTCCAGCGACGACGGCGAACCGTCCGGAACCGCCGGCATCCCCATGCTCGAGGCCCTCCTCCGGCGGGAAACAGCGCCCGGGGTCACTGACCTGAGCGACGTCACCGCCGTCGTCGTCCGCTATTTTGGCGGGATCCTCCTCGGTGCGGGCGGGCTGGTGCGCGCCTACTCCGAGTCGGTTTCCTCCGCGCTGGACCTGGCACCGCTGGTCCGGCGCAGCCGGCTGCGGATCTGCTCCGTCGAGGTCCGGCATTCCGCCGCCGGAAGGCTGGAAAACGACCTCCGTGCGGCCGGCTATGTCATGGCGGAGACCAGCTACGGGGCGAGCACGACTGTTCTCAGGGTGGCCCTGGCCGACCAGCCTGACGAACTCGACCGGGCCGCCGCACGGCTTGCGTCCCTGACAGCCGGCAGCGCCGTCCTCCGCCCGGAAGAAACGGAATGGATCGATGTCCCCTTCTGAACAATCGCCCAGCCGAACGGGCAATGTGGAGCTGCTCGACGTCAACGAGGAAGTTTTGGCTGCGCTGCTGAACCTCGCCCTCACGGACGCCATTGCCGACGAGGTCACTCCCCCGTTGGGTGCCACCTCCGGCTGGAACGATGAGCGGATCAGCTGGTTCCGCGACTACCACCGTGCCGCGGCGGCCGGCCTCAACAGCCGGGCAGGCCAGAAATCCTGGGCCGTCAGTGTTGGCGGCCGGGTGGCCGGCTCGATCCGGCTTAAGCGCACCGGAACCACGCCGTCGGGGGTGGCGTCGCTGGAAACCGGGCTGTGGCTGGGCCGCAGCTTCCGGGGGCGGGGCATCGGCCGCGAGGCGTTGAGGCTCGTCCGCGCTGTGGCCGTGGGCGCCGGCGCCACCGTGCTGCAGGCCGAAACCACCGCCGGGAACACGGCTGCACAGGCACTCCTCCGCTCCGCCGGGGCAGAACTGGCCGGGGACGGTGTCAGTCCAGCGGTGACGGCGCGAATCCACCTTCGCTGACGCCGCAACCCAGGCCTCGCCACGGGACCTGGGCGGTGGTTGGATGGATGGACAGCGTCCAGCTGAGCAGAGGAGGCAGCGTGGAAGATCCCTTCGACCTTGAACGCTTCATGCAGGCCCAGAACGCCGGCGGAACCTATCAGCGGGCCCTGGACGAACTTTCCAGGGGATCCAAGGAGAGCCATTGGATGTGGTTCATCTTCCCGCAGATCGCCGGCCTCGGGCAGAGCCCCACCTCCCGGAAGTACGCCATCTCGTCGCTGGCCGAGGCCAAGGCCTACGTGGTCCACCCCGTGCTTGGTCCGCGGCTGTTCGACTGCACCCGGGCCGTTGCCGGCCACACAGGACTCAGCGCCGTCCGGATTTTCGGGGGGATTGACGCTCGGAAGCTACAGTCCTCCATGACGCTTTTCCTGCGCGCCGCTCCGGACCAGCCCGTGTTCCAGGAGGTCCTCGACAGGTACTTTGATGGAAACCCGGACCCTGCGACCGACCGGCTGTTGGGCTAGGCAACGCTGCCGGCGTAAACGAAAAGGTGGCCGCCCCCTTTCGGGGACGGCCACCTTCAGCGTGCTAACTGCCTGGTGCCACCGGAATTACCTCCGGGGCGAACCGGGAAATTAGTTGCCGGTCAGCTTCTCGCGCAGAGCAGCAAGAGCCTCGTCCGAAGCAAGCGTGCCTGCACCGGTCTCGGCTGCAGCCGGCTCGGAGGAGTAGCTGGTGGTGCCGGAGTCGCTGTCACCGGACGTTGCAGCTGCAGCGTCGTCGGCAGCGTGCTGGGCAACCTGCTTCTTGTGTGCTTCCCAGCGGGTCTGGGCGTCAGCGTACTGCTGCTCCCAGGCCGCGCGCTGGTTCTCGTAGCCTTCAAGCCACTCGTTGGACTCCGGGTCGAAGCCCTCCGGGTACTTGTAGTTGCCCTCTTCGTCGTACTCAGCGGCCATGCCGTAGAGAGCCGGATCGAATTCGGTGCTGTCGGCGTCAACGCCCTCGTTAGCCTGCTTGAGGGAGAGGGAGATGCGGCGGCGCTCGAGGTCGATGTCGATGACCTTGACGAACAGCTCGTCGCCAACGGAGACAACCTGCTCAGCCAGCTCCACGTGGCGGACTGCCAGCTCGGAGATGTGAACGAGGCCTTCGATGCCGTCTTCGACGCGAACGAACGCACCGAACGGAACCAGCTTGGTGACCTTACCCGGAACAACCTGGCCGAGGGCGTGGGTGCGGGCGAAGGTCTGCCACGGATCTTCCTGCGTAGCCTTGAGCGACAGGGAAACACGCTCGCGGTCCAGGTCGACTTCGAGAACCTCGACGGTGACTTCCTGGCCAACTTCGACAACCTCGGACGGGTGGTCGATGTGCTTCCAGGACAGCTCGGAAACGTGAACCAGGCCGTCTACGCCGCCCAGGTCCACGAAGGCACCGAAGTTGACGATGGAGGAAACGACGCCGGGACGGACCTGGCCCTTTTCCAGCTTGTTGAGGAACGTGGAGCGGACCTCGGACTGGGTCTGCTCGAGCCATGCACGGCGGGACAGCACAACGTTGTTGCGGTTCTTGTCCAGCTCGATGATCTTGGCTTCGATCTGCTGACCGATGTACGGAGCAAGGTCGCGCACACGGCGCATCTCGACGAGGGATGCGGGCAGGAAGCCGCGCAGACCGATGTCGAGGATAAGACCACCCTTGACAACCTCGATGACGGTACCGGTGACGACACCGTCTTCTTCCTTGACCTTCTCGATGTCGCCCCAGGCGCGCTCGTACTGAGCACGCTTCTTGGAGAGGATCAGGCGGCCTTCTTTGTCTTCCTTGGTGAGCACCAGGGCTTCGACCTGATCGCCAACGGAGACGACGTCTCCGGGATCAACGTCGTGCTTGATGGACAGCTCGCGGGAGGGGATGACACCTTCGGTCTTGTAACCGATGTCGAGCAGAACTTCGTCGCGGTCGACCTTGACGACGGTACCTTCGACGAGATCTCCGTCGTTGAAGTACTTGATGGTGGCGTCGACTGCTGCGAGGAAGTCCTCAGCGGTACCGATGTCGTTAATCGCGACTACGGGGGTACCGGGCTTCTCGGTGGAGGTGATGGTCATGTAGTAGGGGCTCCGTTGTGGATAGTTAGTCGGTCAGGCGGACCGCCGCCCACCCGTATTGACGAGTGCGCGGATGATGGCAGAACGCATGGTTCTGCCAGGTTCATCCTGATTTGTGGATTCTAGATACGCGCACGTAGTACACGCCCCTTTATTCTAGTCGTACCCTCCAACGCCGGTCAAAGCGGCAGGGGCTGGAATGGCGGCCTGAAACCGCTTTAGAAATGCGTCAGGCAGTGCGGTGCGCGTTCGACGGCGAACATGAGTCGTGCCCGGAGTGCGGCACCGGACGCGTGTTCCTGAATCCGTCCCGCCGCCTTCAATGTCACCGGGCACACGGCGCCAAGGTAAATGGAGGCGAGATCGGCCACGTCCAGCGACAGGTCGGGTTGCACCCCGGCCGGTGCTGCCGAAACACTGGCCTCACCGGCGCTGACGTCCAGGATGAAGGTTCCGCCGGCGAATCCCAGGGCGTCCTCGACGGCCAGGACCAGCCGCCCGTCTGAGGAGTATCGGCGGGCGCCGAGCGCCTGAACGCTGTCCAGGATCCGGAGCCAGAGCATGTCCCGGTGGTCGGAGGCTTCGACGCAGCGCGGGTCCGCAAGCGCCCACACCAGGGGATCGTCCACCGGCGCGTCGGCCCAGCTGACACGCTGGATGAGGTCGATGCTGCCCAGGAACTGCCAGAGCTCCAGGTAGGCATCATCCGTTGCTGCCACAAGGTCCACGACTTCCACCGTGTAGGGCTTGGTGTCCCAGCCGGCGAATTTATAGGCAACGTAGCCATCCACTGCACCGGCAGCGTTGTAATGCAGCGCGCACTTGATGGCCTCGTCTTCCTTGCCGTCGCGGCCCACGGTTCCCGAGACGTTCTGCCGGTAGGCATCCTGCCGGACGATGGAACCGGGAGTGTGGCGGTGCACGCGGTCGAACACTTCAGGGGCCAGTTCGAGGAGCACCTTCCGGTCGGCGATCTCCACTGTGCCGGAAGGCCGGTGGCGGAGGTCGAACCGTGGACCGGTATCCACCTTGATGCTGCGCTCAAACGTAGCCACGCCGTAGCCGAACCTGCCGTAGATGGAGCCCTCGGAAGCGGTCAGCGCCGCAATGGCCACGCCGTCCGCCTTCGCCGCGGTAAGGTCTTCGGTCATCATGCGGCGCAGGAGGCCCTGGCGCCGGTGGGTTCCGCGCACGGTCACCGCCGTCACCATGTGTGTGAGGAGCTGGCGGCCGTAGCCCACATTGAGGTCGCGCCGGAGTGTGCCGAATGTTGCCACCGGGATACTGGCACCCAAGGCATGCTGGGCCACTGCACCCGTCTGGTAGACGCCGGTCAGCTCACGTCCGTCCGTGCGGTACATGGCCATGATCTTGTCCACGTAGTCGTCGTTCCGGCGGGTGTCGTGGAATCCGAAGCCCACGGCCTGGATCCACTCGGTTCCCTGCTCATATCCGGGCACACCTTTCTCGGCTGCCCTGAAACGACGGATCTCGTACTTGTCTGCCACGTGTTGCTCCCCCTTGAACGGAATGAATCACCGCGCAGGACGCCGGGTTGGCGGCGTCCTGCGCGTCCTGAAACTGTTAGTGCCCGGCGTCGTACCAGCTCGGGCCGACGCCGATCTGGACGTCCAGGGGCACGCTGAGGTCCGCGGCGGAGCCCATCTGCTCGGTGACCAGCTTCTCCACCGTTTCCCGTTCGCCGGGGGCAACCTCAAGCACCAGTTCGTCATGGACCTGGAGCAGCATGCGCGATTTCAGGCCCTGGGCCTTCAGCTCCGCGTGAACGCCCAGCATGGCCCGTTTGATGATGTCTGCCGCCGAGCCCTGGATCGGTGAGTTCAGCGCGATACGTTCCGCATTTTCGCGCAGCTGCCGGTCCGTGCTGGTGAGGTCCGGCAGGTACCGCCGGCGGCCCTCGATGGTGGCGGTGTAACCGTCGATCCTGGCCTGGTCCACCACGCCGCGCAGGTAGTCGCGGACGGCCCCGAAGCGGTCGAAGTATTCCTTCATCAGCGTGCGTGCCTCGTCAACGGAAATCTCCAGCTGCTTGGAGAGCCCGAACGACGTCAGGCCGTAGGCAAGGCCATAGGACATTGCCTTGACCTTGGAACGCATCGCGCTGGTGACCTGGTCGGTGGGGACGTGGAAGATGTTCGATCCGACGAACCGGTGCAGGTCCTCGCCGTCCCGGTACGCCTGGATCAGGCCTTCATCGCCCGAGAGGTGCGCCATGATCCGCATTTCGATCTGCGAATAGTCCGCGGACAGGAGGCATTCATAGCCGTCGCTGACCACGAAGATGCCACGGACCCGGCGGCCCTCCTCGCTGCGGATGGGGATGTTCTGCAGGTTGGGATTGTTGGACGAGATCCGGCCGGTGGCGGCGACGTTCTGCGCGTACGTGGTGTGGATCCGGCCGTCCTCGGTCACGGACTTCTTGAGCGACTCCAGCATCTGGCGCAGCTTCGAGGACTCGCGGTGCGCCATCAGCTGCACCAGGAATTCGTGCCCGGTCTTTTCCAGCAGGTTCTTCAGCGAGGCGGCGTCGGTGGTGTAGCCGGACTTGATCTTCTTCGTCTTCGGCAGCTGCAGCTCCTCGAAGAGCACGGTCTGCAGCTGTTTGGGCGATCCCAGGTTGACCTCGTGGCCGATGGCAGCGAAGGCAAGCTCCTGCGCGTTGTCGATCACCTTGGCCAGGTCAGCCAGCTGTTCATCCATCCGCTGCATGTCGATCGCGATGCCGGCGAGCTCCATGTCAGCCAGCACCCTGCTGACCGGCAGCTCAAGGGTGGAGAGCAGTTCCTCCGCCTTGCGCTCCTTCAGCTCCGCTTCAAAGTAGCGGCTGAGCGTCTGGACGACGGCGGCGGCGTGGACGAGTTCGCCGGCTGCGGCCGAGTCATCGCCGTCGAACGCCAGCTCCAGCTGTCCGGCCTTCGCAACGGCGGGAGAGATTTCGATGTTGAGGTGGTGCTGCGCCAGCTCCGCGAGCTCGTAGGTGCGGCGGTCGGGCTGGATGAGGTAGCCGGAAATCGAGGTGTCGTCCACGACCCCTTCAAGTTCCAGGCCGCGGGCCGTCAGGGCCTTCAGGGCGGCCTTGAAACCGTGCATCACCTTGGGCGCTTCCGGGTCGCGCAGCCACGCCGCCAGGACGTTTTCGGCCTCGGCGTCCTGGGTGGACAGATCGATGTAGGCGGCCGCTCCGTCCCGGACGATTGCCAGCGCGGCGGCGTCCTCCCCGATCCGTCCCGGAACGAGGTCGACGGCGAGGGCGGACCGGTGCCCGGCGCCTGCCGCCAGGAACGCGGTCAGCTCGGCTGCTCCGGCCGGCGTGGCGTACTCCGGGATGTCCAGGCTTTCCCGTTCGGCGAGGTCCACGTCGTCGCTCCCGTAGAGGGCAAAGAGGCGGGTGCGGATGGTCTTGAACTCCAGCTCGTCGAACAACTGCTCCAGGGCGGCCTGGTCCGGCCGCGGCTCGGCCAGGTCGTCCAGGGTCACGGGAAGCTCCAGGTCGGTGTGGAGCCTGTTCAGCCGGCGGTTGCGCTTGACGGACTCCACGTTCTCGCGCAGGGCGTCGCCAACTTTGCCGCCGATCGAGTCGAGGTGTTCCAGCACGCCTTCCAGCCCGCCGTAGAGGTTGATCCACTTGGCGGCCGTCTTGGGGCCGACGCCGGGCACCCCCGGGAGGTTGTCCGCCGACTCCCCTACCAGGGCGGCGAGGTCGGAGTATTCGGCCGGGGTGACGAAGTACTTTTCCTGGATGGCAGGGGCATCCAGGCGGGGAATGTCGCTCACGCCCTTCCTGGGGTAGAGCACGAACACGTTGTCCGTAATCAGCTGGAAGGCATCGCGGTCGCCCGTGACCAGCAGCACTTCGTAGCCTGCCTTTTCGCCCATGGCGGCGAGGGTTGCCAGGATGTCGTCCGCTTCGTAGCCGGGCATCTTGATGGTCTTGATACCCCACGCGCCCATGACCTTGTCGATGAGGTCGATCTGGCCGCTCATCTCGCGGGGCGTCTCGTTGCGGCCGCCCTTGTACTCGCTGTACTCGGCCTTACGGTGGGTGGTCTCATCGGAGACGTCGAACGCCACGGCGACGTGGGTGGGCTGCTGCTCCTTGATCAGGTTGATCAGCATGGAGGTGAAACCGTGGATCGCGTTGGTGTGCTGCCCTGCAGCGGTGGAGAACTTGTCCGCAGGCAGGGCGAAGAACGCCCTGAACGCCATGGAGTGCCCGTCCAGCACCAGGAGGCGGGGCTGGTCGGTGATGGGAATCACGGGGGCCACGGTGGCGGAAACCGGCTCCGCGGTACGTGTGGTTTTGCGGGCGGGCTTGGCCGCAGCCACTGAGGCGGACTCAGTTGAGGGTAGGACGTCTGCTGCAGTGCCTGCAGCAAGAGGGGCAGGGGCCGGTTTGGTAGTTTCACTCACAGGTGCCAGCCTAGTTCCCATGATGGACAATTTCACGCCCGGACAGTTCGCCGACGAACTGGCAGCCGCCGGCGTCCCCGAAGAAATGCATGAGTGGCTCGGCGAATACGGCGTCGGGGCGCTGGTGGTGAAGATGGGGATTCATTTCCTCGAAATGAGCCCCGAACGCACAGTGGCCACCATGCCGGTTGAAGGCAACACCCAGGTGGCCGGGATCCTGCACGGGGGCGCCCACGTGGTGCTGGCCGAGACCCTTGGCTCGTTCGCTGCCGGGATGCATGCCGGTCCGGGACGGCAGGCTATGGGGATCGAGGTGGGAGCGACCCATCACCGGGCCATTGCCGCGGGCACGGTGACAGGAACCTGCACGGCCATCCATCTGGGCCGTACGCTCACCACTCACGAGGTCGTGATGACGGACGAGCAGGGCCGCCGGCTTTCCACTGCCCGCATCACCAACCTGATCCGGGACATCGCCCCCTGACTTCCCTTAACCGGGCCCGTCAGCCGGGCAGGTTTCAGCCGAGCCGGTACCGCAGTTCCACGATTCCCCTGCCCATGGTCTTGGACGCCACCAGCTCCAACGGCCGGGTGGGGCCGGTCTTGATCGGCAGCACAGGCTTACCCGAACCCAGCACCACCGGGATGATGGAAACGATGATTTCGTCCAGCAGGCCGGCGTCGGCGAATTGGGCCGCGAGCTCTCCCCCTCCCACCAGCCAGATGTTCTTGCCGGCCGCCTCCGCCGCGAAGTCGTCCATGAACTCGCGGACGTCGCCGCGGATAAACGTGATGTCCGCTCCCCGCGGCGCGGAATGTTCGTGGTGCGTGAAAACCCAGCTCGGGGTGTCAGGGTAGGGCCAGTTGCCGGGCTCGTGCTCCATGAGCCAGGCATACGTTTCGCCGCCCATCACGATGCAGCCGACGTCGGCCATGAACGTTTCGTAGCTTTCCCGGCCGCCCTCGAACCCGTCGAACTGGAGGAGCCATGCCAGGTCGTCGTCGGACGTGGCAATGAATCCGTCGAGTGACGAGGCCACAAAATATTGGAGACTGGACATGGGCCCAGCCTAGTCATTTGGACTCGGGGTTCCCATACTCCACGCGCATGCCGGGATCATCGCGGAGCACCACCACTTTGCCGCTGCGGAGCGTCCAGCCCTCGTTGAGCAGGAATATGCGTCCGCCGCTGACCACCAACAGCCGCAGGCCGCTGTACTGGTACACGGGATGTTCCGCTGTTCCGCTGGACTGTTCGCGGACGTTGGGCGCGCTAATGCCCAGCCGGTCCTTGCTGTACACCACGGCCGTGGGCAGGAGCGCGGACCGTTCCTCATAGCTCACCGCCAGCCCCCGTCCCAGCGCCTGGGCAAAATCGGAGGTGCCCCAGAACAGCAGCAGGGTCACGAGGCAGAACACGAGCGTCTTCTCGGACCCCCGCGACAGTGCGGCCAGGCTGCGTCCGGACGCTTCCGCGGCCCGCCGCCAAAGACTCAGGCCCCAGGCCGCGAGCAGCACGCCGCCGGCCATGATGTAGGGCACGAACAGCACGGTGCGTTCCGGCTGGACGATCACCACCAGCCACATGGCAGCTGCACAGGCCAGGCCGACAAACAGAATCACCGCCGCGAGCCGCCGGATCCCCGCCACCCTGCCGGCGGCGAGGTGTCCGGCCAGGAACCGGTCCAGGGATAACCACGCAACAGCGACAAGCAGCAGCCAGACCAGCGGAATGAACAACGACGGGATGCTGCGGAGCACGAAATCCTGCACCGTGTAGCCGAAGAGGCTGACGTCCAGTCCCATCGCCTTCGCCTGGGCATCAGTCCGTGCCCAGCCGAAGTAGACCAGCAGGGCGGTGGCAATGGTTAGAGGCGGGCCGATGACCGCCAGCATGTCGACGGCGCGCTTCCAGCGGGGGTCCGCCTCCGGTTCGCCGCTCATGGCTGCGGTTCCGTCAGCCGTGTTGTCGACCCGGACTGCGGCGCGGACTGCGGCGCGGACGCCGGCGGGGTCGTGGCGGGGCCTGACGTGGGCGGTGCAGTCGGGGTGGGGCCGGGACCGGGCGGAGACTGGTCGGAATACACCAGCACTGCCGCGCCGGAAACCGGCGGAGTGGCCTCTACGGTGACTCGGACAGCGGACGTTCCTGTGGCCGGAGGGGCGGAAAAAACGAACGGACCGAACTGCGGGCCGAACTGCTGGCCGCCGTTGTCGATCGGAGTGCCGTCCACCAGGATTCTGTCCACGTTCACGAAGAACCCTTCCAGCCGCACCTGGGTGCCGCCGGCGGCGGAAACGGCGGGGACGGGCTGGCCGGCGAATGGCCCGTCAAGGACAGTCAATCCTGTCAGCTGCCGGGGGCAGTCATCGCCCACTCCTGCTGAATCCACTTGAAGCCGGACTCCCGGGTGGGCGGCCCGGAGGTCCACGGCCTGGCGCAGGGATTCCGTGACCTTGATTTCCCAGCACCTTTCGGGCGGCAGGCCCGCCACGCCGGAGAGCGCAGACCTGGCCCGGTCCCAGTCCCCGGGCAGATCAGTGGCCAGCGCCTGGCAGGTGGCCTCCGCAGCTGTCCACACTTCAGGAAATGCCGTGTTGAGGGTCGACTCGCGCAGGCCGGCGCAGTCGCGGTTCCGCAGGAGTTCGTACAGAGTCCCCTCCGGCGGGTCGGAGGGCGCGGCCGGTCCGATGGGCACCCAGCGGATCACGACGGCGCCCGGAGCGGGCGGAGGCCCGTCGCCGGGCCCGGGCAACGGGGCAACCGTCGGCGGGGCGTTGCTGGAGGCCGTCGATGTGGTGCCGGACGCGGCAGCGGAAGCCGGCGCCGTCGTCGTTGTTGTTCCAGGGCCAGGAGGCGGGGAAGGCGGGATGACACATCCGCTGGTAAGGAAGAGCAGGCCCAGGGCCGCCATTGTTCCCGGCAGCCTGACCTGAAGCCGGCGTGGTCGTCGGCCTCGGAGCCGGCCGGCTTGACCGGCTGTCAGCCCGGCCGCTGCCACGGTTTGACTGTGCATGACAGACCCACCTGCTCGCGGTTCCCGGCGGGGGAACCGGCCTGGATAGAACCCTTCGGGATGACTCCCGGCATCGGCCGGCTGCGGGGCCGGACCAAACACGCTGAAACAGTGTTAACTATTCCCCCGATGGGCGATATCCGCCAGAGCAGCACCTTGCGTTCCAGCCGCGGGGCCGGGCCGCCGCTACTTGCTGAAGTACGGGATGATCAGGTACAGGCCGAACAGCACCGCGAGCCCGCACAGTCCGAAGCAGACGTACGCCAGCGACTTCATCCAACGCGGCGCGGCCTGCTCGGGGTCACCCGCGATCGCGGTGAACCGGACTCCGACGGAGTAAAGGACCACCACCGTCACGGCCGCCAGGAGCGTGGCGCCCGCCACTTGGACCAGTTCCAACCATTTCATTTGTCTCCACCGTTCAGCTTGTGGGCGCGGCTGGCGGCCAGTGCCTTCTTCTTGCGGAAGCGGACGGCCTGCCCTGCTTCCTCGACCTCCACGGCATTGTGGTGGCCAACATGGGACTTCCGGGACTGCACGAACATGAACAGCACTGCGCCGGTTCCGGCGACGGCGGCAATGATGACACCGACGATGCCGGTTTTCACCAGCAGGGCGGTCAGGGCGCCGACGATCCCGGCGGCGGGCAGCGTGAAGAGCCAGCCGACGGCGATCCGGCCGGCGGTGCCCCAGCGCACCGAGGTGCCCTTGCGGCCCAGCCCCGAGCCGATGACGGATCCGGACGCCACCTGGGTGGTGGACAGGGCGAAGCCCAGGTGCGAGGAAGCGAGGATCGCCGAGGCCGTGCTGGCTTCGGCGGCGAAACCCTGGGCGGGTTTGACGTCGGTAAGCCCGGATCCCATGGTGCGGATGATCCGCCAGCCGCCGGCGTACGTACCGATGGCAATGGCGAATGCACAGGCTGCGATGACCCAGAACTGCGGACCGGAGCCCGGCTGCTGCGTTCCGGCGGCAATCAGTACCAGGGTGATGATGCCCATGGTCTTCTGCGCATCGTTGGTTCCATGCGCCAGTGCTACGAGGCTGGAGGTGAAGATCTGGCCGGTGCGGAAACCACCACGCTTCTGGGTGAGCTTGCTGCCGGTCTCCGGGTCATGCCGGGACGTCAGCGCGTACGCGAGTCGGGTGCAGACGTACGCCACGCCGCCGGCGATGACCGGAGCGAAGATTGCGGGGAGGATGACCTTTTGCATGAGGGATTCAAAGTTCACCGAATGAATGCCGATGCCGGCTATCGCCGCGCCAATGAGGCCGCCGAAAAGGGCGTGTGACGAACTCGACGGGAGTCCCTTAAGCCACGTGATCATGTTCCACAGGATGGCGCCCATCAAGCCGGCAAAGATGATGTCCGGGGTGATCTGGATACCGTCGGACCCTTCCTTGATGATTCCGCCGGAAACAGTCTTGGCCACTTCGGTGGAAAGGAAGGCTCCGACCAGGTTCAGGACCGCTGCGAGGGCAACCGCCGTCTTGGGTTTGATGGCACCGGTGGCAATAGGCGTGGCCATTGCGTTTGCGGTGTCATGAAACCCGTTGGTGAAGTCGAAAAAAAGTGCCAGCGCTATAACCAGCGCCACCATGAAGGTGATTTCCACCTGTTGCCCAATCTGCAGAGTCGACGGTCAGCAGTTCCACTTCCCCTTTGCCCCGTCCGCACGCAGCGTTACCCCGGTGTTTGCCGGAAGTTCAGGTGGTGTTGTTCGGAAGGGGCTTGAAACCCTATCGATCGTACGCGTCAACGCCGTGAGGACAAAACAACCGGCGGTCAAAGGAATGCCCGCACCGCCTCCAGTTCAGCGCGGGACAATCCGCGCCTGGGCTGCGGCGAAACCAGCAGCAGCCGCCGGCCAAGGACGGAAGCCCATGCCTGGGCCTCGGCCTCGTAATCGAGCTGGTCGTCGATCCAGACGGCGCGGTCCGGAGCAACCGCCTCGATGTCCCGCTGCAGTGCCCGCAATTTCCACCATCCTTCGCCGCTGGCCAGTCCATTACTGGCCAGTACAGGCCATTCCTGCCCGGCAAGGCCGATCGCGGGGCACAAATAGTCCGGTGCCATCTCCTCCCAGCTGGTGAGCCAGACGCATCGGAGGCCGGGTGTCCGGGACAGGGCATTGAGGGACTCCACCAGCTCACCGGCGTATGCCACTTCAAGCAGGCCGGCATCGGAAATTCGCCACCGGCTCCCCCAGTCCGTGGTGCCGGCCGCCCCGAACGGGCAGATCACGCCGTCCACGTCCAGGTAGAGGGAGACATTCCTCACGCCGGGGTCCTTTCCTCCGGGAGCTCCACGTCCTCCAAGGGGGCTCCACAAAAAACGTTACCGACGGCAGGCGGGGCGGGCAACGGCTTCCGTGCCAACGGAAAAGTGCCGGACACGCTCACGTGTCCGGCACTTCCCAGGGTGCAGCGCTAGGGCCGGGGCATAAGACTAGGCGGGGACTTTCGCCGCCGCTGCCGCATCCCGGACCGCGGGAACTCCGTCGCCGGACTGGCCGTACAGCCAGTCGTTGTACTGGTAGTCGTTGTCCTTCCGGCTCTTGAAGAGCAGGTTGCGCAGCGTCCTGGCCAGCCCCGAGACGTGCCAGGATTCGCCCCAGACGCGGGCGGTGCGCTGGACCCGGGCGGTGCGGCCGGCGCGGATGGTGTTGAACTCCTGGATCGCACCGTCCCAGGCTGCCGGATTGACGCCGTCGGCCGTGAAGACGGTGCCTACGGTGGCGTCCTGCAGCACAGCAGCGTCCTCAAGCGCCTGGCAGGCGCCCTGGGCGAGGTACTGGAGCATCGGGTGCGCAGCATCGCCCATCAGCACCATCCGGCCGGCGACCCAGTTTTCGATCGGGTCGCGGTCGTACATGGGCCAGCGGATGCCGGTGGCCAGGTTCTTGAGTGCGTCCTGAACCGCCGGAACGCAGTCCTTGTAGGCTGCCTCCAGCTCGTCGACGCCGCCGTACTGCTCTTCGCCGCGTTCGAAGGAAGCGGATTTGAAGACGGCTACGGTGTTCAGCAGCTCGCCCTTGCGCAGCGGGTACTGCACGAGGTGGCAGTCCGGGCCAAGGTAGACGATGACGTCCTCGAGGTCGGTCCTGGGGGTGTTTTCGGTGATCGGCACAGTGCCGCGGTAGGCCACGTAGGCGGAGGGGACCGGCTCGTCGTTGGCCACGAGGGGACGCAGCGTGGATTTGAGCCCGTCGGCGCCGATCACGACGTCGGCCTCGAAGTCCACGCCGGCGGCCGTGTGCGCCACGCCGCGGCCGTTGACGGTTTCGACGCTCTCGACCATGACATCGTTGACCAGCGTCACGCCGGCGGCTTCACAGCCTTCGAGAAGGACGCGGTGCAGGTCGCTGCGGTGGATGACGACGTACGGGGCGCCGTAGCGTTCCTCGAACTCCGCGCCGAGCGTCTGGCGGGTCAGCTCCTCGCCGGTCACGGCGTCGCGGAACACCAGGTGCTTGGGCTGGACACCGATTTCCAGCGCCTTTTCCAGCAGGCCCCAGCGGCGGAGGACACGGGAAGCGTTGGGGGCCATCTGCAGGCCCGCGCCCACTTCGCCGAATTCGGGGGCACGTTCCACGAGGGTGACGTGGGCGCCGTTTTCACGCAGCGCGAGGGCTCCGGCCAGTCCGGCCATTCCCCCTCCGATGACCAGGACGTCAGTGGACAGGACATCGGTGGACGTGGCGTGCTCAGACATTGATAGCTCCTGTAGGTGAGGATGGGGTGGAAAGTTTTGACTTGAGTTTGAGTCCGACGGCGGCCAGCAGTACCGCTGCGATGGCGGCCGCCCCGGCGAAGGCGATGAAGTTGGAATTGACGCCCATTCCGGCGGCCAGCAGGAGGCCGCCCACCTGGGGTGCGACGACGGCGCCGATGCGGCCTGTCCCGAGCGCCCAGCCCAGCGCGGTGCCCCGCAGGTGTCCGGGATAGTGGCTCGCGACGGCGGCGATGATCAGGCACTGTGTGCCGTGGGTGCCGACGCCGGCCAGGACCAGCATGAGGTAGACCACGGTGACAGGCGGTCCCGCAACCAGTACCACCAGCGCACCCGCCGCGACGGCGGCGGCAGCGATCGCCGTCGGAATCGGACCGAACCGGGTCCCGGCCCAGGCGGTAATGACCGAACCGGCCACCGCACCCAGGTTGAGGGCCAGGGCGAAAGTCAGGGCGGAGCCCAGGTTGTAACCGGCCAGCTGCATGAGGTTGGGCAGCCAGGTGCCGAGTCCGTACCAGGCGAACAGGGTGGCGATCGTCGCCAGTGCGAACAGCAGGCTGACCCCCAGGTACGGTGCCCGGAGCAGGGAAGAGAAACCGGACGGTTCCCGGACTGCGGAGCCCTTTCCCGCGTTCTTCCGTGCGGCCTTTTCTGCTGCACTGACCGGGGTCAGTGTCTCCGGGAGGTATTTCAGTCCCAGCGGCACCACGATCACCAGGGCCAGGACTGCCGCGAGGAACATCGACTGCCAGCCGAAGGCCGGAATCAGCTGGATGCCGACCAGCGCGGCGATTGATCCGCCGATCGGGACACCGGACATCATCAAGGTGGCGATGGTGGACCGCCATTTAGTGGGAACGAGTTCGGCAACCAGGGCGTTCGCCGACGGCACCAGGCCGCCGAGCCCGATGCCGGCAAGGAGCCGCAGGGCGCCGAAAACGGCGGCGTTCGGAGCGAAGGCGCAGAGGACGGTGAAGATGGAGAAGACGACGGCGCAGCCCAGGATGGTGCGGCGGCGGCCCCACGAGTCGGCCATCCGGCCGGCAAAGATCGCACCGATCATCATGCCGAGGAACGCCATGGACCCGATGGTCCCGGCGGTGGCCTTGTTCAGGCCCCAGCCCGTCTCGGTGATCAGTGAGGACTGGACAGTCCCGTAGACGATGAGGTCATAGCCATCGAAGACCACCAGTAGCCAGCAGACGAGGACGGCGGCGGCCGAAGCTTTCGAAAACCGTGATGCAGGCCCATCAGCGGTTGTGGGGGCGGAAGCCCCCTGCGAGGACCGTTGCGGCACTGCAGCGGAGGGTGTGTGATTCATGCCACTACTGTCATGGCCGTTGGAGGTGAACCACAATACAATTCTGATGTGCAGAAAGAGCCAGCAGCCAAACCAGCCTCCAGGTCAGTCCGGAAACCCGTGCAGAAGCGGCCCACGTATTCCATCGAGGCAGTGGACAATGCGCTGCAGCTCCTGCAACTGCTCCGCGATGGAGGAGCGCTGCGGCTCAAGGACGCAGCCGAGGAACTGGCCGTTGCTCCGTCCACCGCCCACCGCCTCCTGGCGATGCTGGTCTACCGCGGGTTCGCAGTGCAGGATGAAACCCGCCGGTACGTGCCGGGCCCGGCCATGGGCGTCGGCCCCGCCGGGTTGAGCTGGACCCGGCTGCTCCGCTCGCTGGCCCAGCCGCACATGGAACTGCTGTCCGCGCAGCTGAACGAGACGGTCAACCTCATGGTGCGGGTGGGCACGAAAGTGCGTTTCCTGGCCACCGTGGAAGGAAACAATGTGTTGCGGGTTGGCGACCGGCAGGGGACGGTGATGCCCGCCAACAAGACCTCCGGGGGCAAGGCCATGCTCGCCGAACTGGAACCCGCCATGATCGACCAGCTCTTCCGCAGCAACAACGCCGAGATCGGCGGCGATACCATCCCGGACGCCGAGTACCCGGGGTTCCTGCGCGAGCTGGAGTCCATCCGCAGCAACGGCTTCGCCGCCAATTTCGAAGGCACGGAGGAGGGCGTGAGCGCTTTGGGGATCGCCCTGCACAACCGTCACGGAAAAGTGGTGGGCGCCCTCAGCGTCGCCACTCCGGCGACTCGTTTTCGCAGGGTGTTCGACGCCGGGCTGGTTCGCGCGATGCGGGAAACCTGCCGTCAGCTGGAGATAGACATCGCGGCCAATCCGGCCGACCCGGATTAGTAATTCTGACCAGCAGAATATGTTGGAGCTCACAGCGCAGCCCTCCGTAGAGTCGAGACACGCCAACGAACTGTTCCGCACTCACCGAGGAGGCACCTGTGTCCATCAGCGCCGAGAACACAACTCATGAATCAGTGGCCGCCAGCCACGCCCTGCCGGAGCCGACACCGGAGGAGGCCGCGCAGCTTGAGCAGCTGTACCGGGACTTCGACCGGGAGAACCTGATCCCGTTGTGGACCGAGATCGCGGACCTGATGCCGATGGTCCCCTCCCCGAAGGCAGTCCCCCACGTCTGGCGCTGGAGCGACCTGTACCCGCTGGCGGCCCGTGCCGGTGACCTGGTGCCGGTGGGCCGCGGCGGGGAACGCAGGGCCATTGCGCTGGCGAACCCGGGACTGGCCGGTACGCCGTACGCGACTCCGACGCTGTGGGCTGCGATCCAGTACCTCGGTGCCCGCGAGACCGCTCCGGAGCACCGCCACTCGCAGAATGCCTTCCGCTTCGTCGTTGAGGGCGAGGGTGTGTGGACGGTGGTGAACGGGGATCCGGTGCGGATGTCGCGTGGCGATTTCCTGCTGACTCCGGGCTGGAACTTCCACGGCCACCACAACGACACCGATGAGCCGATGGCGTGGATCGACGGCCTGGACATCCCGTTCGTGCACTACGCCGACGCCGGGTTCTTCGAGTTCGGCACCGAACGCGTCACCGACGAGGCCACCCCGGATATCTCCCGCTCCGAGCGGCTCTGGGCCCATCCCGGGCTGCGGCCGCTCTCGGGCCTGGATGACACCACCAGTTCCCCGATCGCCGCGTACCGCTGGGAATACACCGACCGGGCGCTGACCGAGCAGCTGCTGCTGGAGGACGAGGGCCACCCGGCCACCGTGTCCCAGGGCCACGCCGCGGTCCGCTACACCAACCCCACCACCGGCGGGGACGTGATGCCCACCATCCGGGCCGAGTTCCACCGCCTCCGCGCCGGCGCCACCACCGAAGTCGTCCGCGAGGTCGGCTCCAGCGTCTGGCAGGTCTTCGAGGGCTCCGGCACCGCCACCCTGAACGGCGAGGTCAGGACCCTGGAGAAGGGCGACCTCTTCGTGGTCCCGTCCTGGGCCGAATGGTCCCTGCAGGCCGGCGCTGACTCGAACGCAACCTTTGACCTGTTCCGCTTCAGCGACGCCCCCATCTTTGAACGACTGAACTTCAACCGCACCTACATCGAAGGACGCAAGAACGCATGAGACTCCTCACCCTCCGCACCGGCACCGGCCAAAACACCGTAGCTGTCCGCCAGGACGGCGATACCCTGACCGAAATCGACGGGTTCGCCGACGTCGGGGCACTGCTCCGCACCCAAGGCTGGGAAGCGACCGCGAAGGCCGCGACCGGCGCGACCCACCCGGCCGAGGGCGCGGACCTGGCCCCCGTGGTGCCGTTCCCGGGCAAGATCATCTGCGTGGGCCACAACTACCGCAACCACATCAAGGAAATGGGGCGGGAAATCCCCGAGTACCCCACCCTGTTCGCCAAGTACCAGGAATCCCTGATCGGCCCCAACGACGACCTGGCCCTGCCGCAGGAATCCGACACCGTGGACTGGGAAGCCGAACTCGCCGTCGTCATCGGCAAGAAGGGCCGCCGAATCAGCGAAGCCGACGCCAAGGACCACATCGCCGGGTACTCCGTGCTGAACGATGTGTCCATGCGCGACTACCAGTTCCGCACCATCCAGTGGCTCCAAGGCAAGACCTGGGAGAACTCCACCCCGTTCGGGCCCGCCCTGGTCACGCAGGATGAATTCACCGCCGGCCCGCTGATGACCTCGGCCGTGGACGGCGAAATCCAGCAGTCCACCCCGACCGGTGACCTCGTGTTCACCCCGGAATTCCTGGTCTCCTACATCTCCACGATCATCACGCTGAACCCCGGCGACGTGATCGCCACCGGCACCCCGGGAGGTGTGGGCCACGCCCAGGACCCCAAGCGCTACCTGCAGGAAGGCCAGATCCTGGTCACCACCATCGAGGGCCTGGGCCAGCTGACCAACCGCGTGGTCAAGGAAGCCTGATGGTTGCCCGCCACGACCGGACCACGGACCCGGTCCTGCTCGAGGGTTTGCTGCAGGCACGCCGGGGCACAGCGTTCTTCGCCCGCAAGCTCAACGAGCTCCCGGACGCGGAACTCGACGGAGATTCGCTGCTGCCGGGCTGGACCCGGCGGCACGTGACAGCCCACATCGGCTACAACGCGCGGGCCATCGCGCGGCTCATCGAGTGGGCAGCCACCGGCGTGGAGACGCCCATGTACGCCTCCACGTCCGTGCGGGACCACGAAATCAACTTCGGCGCGACCCTGCCGCCGATCGCGCTGCGGCACCTGTTCGACCACTCCGCCGTGCACCTGAACGTCGAATGGCGGGACCTCCCCGAAGAAGCCTGGCACCACAAAGTCAAAACAGCCCAGGGCCGGATCGTCCCGGCCGAAGAGACAGTGTGGATGCGCACCCGCGAAGTCTGGGTCCACGCCGTGGACCTGGACAACGGCGCCACGTTCACCGACATCCCCGCACCGGTCCTGGCCCGGCTACTGGCGGACATCACCGGCGCCTGGCACACCCGCGGCACCGACACCGGACTGCTCATCAGAGTCACCGACCAGCCCGGCGGCATGACCTTCGGCGACACCAACGCCGAAACACCGCTCGTCGTCTCCGGCCCGCTCGCTGCCATCACCCAATGGGCCACCGGCCGCGGCACCCACGGCGTGACAGCAACAAGCACTGGCCTGCCCGAGGTACCGCCAGCACCCAAGTGGATCTAGTACCCCGGCAGCCGGTTCCGGACATGAAGGTGGCCCCCTCCGCGGAGGGGGCCACCTTTTGTGTACCGGGGGTGCCTGCTATTCCTCGTGCTTGATCTTGTGCACCCGGGTGACCACCGTGGGGCACGGGACCCGCAGCAGGACCGCGTGGGCGGTGGAACCGAGCAGCAGCCGGCTGAACCCGCCGCGCCCGCGGCTGCCGATCACCAGGAGCCGCGCGTTCGCGGCGGCCTCCACGAGGGCCTTGGCCGGATCGGTGTCCTTGTCGAGCACCTGGTTCACCACGAGGTCCGGGTACTTGTCCCGCAGCCCGGCGACTGATTCGGCGAGCACGATTTTGTCCTCTTCCTCAATGACTTCAGCCAGGCCGCTCGCAGGCATCCCGCTCTGGACCCAGCGGGCGGGGCGCCGGAATGCCAGCAGGGCCGTCAGCTCATCCCCTTCACGGTCGGCCTCCGCCGCGGCAAACGCCACCGCCTGAAGGGACTCCTCCGAACCGTCCACGCCGACAACAACGCCGCGTCCCTGCGGCCCCTGGGCCTGCGGTATGACTGCCACCGGGCTGTCCGACGCGGTAACAACCTGAAGGGCCCGGTCCGTCATGGGACCCCCGTCGGCCCAGTGGCGGTGGTGCGAGCCGATGACCACCATGGCGGCCTCTTTGGACATGTCCTTCAGGGCCGAGCCTGCGCTGCCATGCCGCAACTGCACGTCGACGGCGACGTCGGGTTCCTTCTTGGCGGCATCCTCCTGGACCTGCCTCAGCAGCTCCATGCCTGATTCCCGGATCAGTTCGTGATACTGGAAGTCCGGCGACATCCACCGGTCGTCCACTGCATGGACTGCAATGACCGGGAGCTTCAGCTGCGCTGCCCGGTGCAGCGACCACGACATTGCGGCCTCACTTCCCGCGGAGCCGTTGATGCCGACGACGATTGGTTTGCTCATTCGAATCCTGCTCTTCTCCATCGCGTTTTCGGATCAGCACGCCGATGGCCGCTGACACCTTCAGTGTGCTCCGGGGGCAGAGGCACGGGTTAGGGCCTTAAGCCCCTCACCGGCCACTGAGCCCCGCGCGTAGCGTCAGCCCCATGGAGGACACCCGGGCGGACCCGGCCGCCCCCGCACGGCCCAAGCCGTTCCTTCGCCGCTGGTTCCTGTGGGTCACGCTCGGTGAGAGTGCAGGCTTCCTGGCTCCCGCCGTCGTCGCGGTCTTTGTGATCATTCCGGACACGGCCGGCGCCCTGGCGTGGCTGGCCGTGGCGGGCGTCGCAGAAGGCACAGTCCTGGGACTTGCCCAGGCACACGTACTGAAGCGGGAGCTGCCCGGGCTCCGTACGCGGTCGTGGACCGTCCGCACCGCTGCCGGCGCGGCGCTGGCCTGGCTCATCGGTCTTGCCCCCAGTACATTCGCAGCACAATGGCAGGCCTGGCCGCCGGTCCTGCAACTCGCCGTCGCCGTGCCCGGAGCCTTGCTGCTCCTCTGTTCGATCGGCCTGGCGCAGTGGCCGGAACTGCGCCGGCACGTCGCCCGCAGCGGACGGTGGGTGGCCGGGAACGCCCTCGCATGGTGCGTCGGGCTGGGACTGTTCTTCGCCGTCGCACCTCCGCTATGGCAGGAGGGACAGCCGCCGACGACGGTAATCGCCATTGGTGTCGCGGCCGCCATCCTGATGGCGGCCGGCATGGCGCTGGTGACCGGGCTGGTAATGGACCGGCTGCTGGCCGCCAGGGGAAACACATGACCCGCCTCCGGCGGGACCCGGCAGCTTTTGCTGCCGACGGCGAGCGCTTGCGGATCTCGGGCGGCATGGCCGGATTGATGTCGGCAGCGCTCGGCATAGCGGGCGGATCCATGGAAGTCCTCCTCACCGGGCCGTGGCCAACCGCCTCCGACGCAGGCTACGCGGCGTTCCTGCTGGCCAACCGGACGCCGGTGCTGGCCCAGAGCATGCTTTTTGTGTTCAGTTCAGCGGCCCTCATCTGGTTCCTGGGCTATGTCCGTTCGTACCTGTACCGCAAGGAAGGCGGCCCCGGGACGCTGGCTGGCATCGCGTTCACCGCCGGCGTGCTGGGCGCTGGCTTGAACATCCTGGGCCAGGCTGCCCAGATCACGCTGACGCTGCCGTCGCAGGCCGCGGTGGCACCGGGCGTGGCAGCCGCCGTCGCCGATCTGTGCCTCGTCACGCTTGCGCTGGCGAACCTGCCCGCCGGGGTGATGTTCACCGCCATTGCTGTGGTGTCGCTGCGGATGAAGGCATCCCCCGTGGTCCTGGGCTGGATCGCCGCCTGTGCGGCGGCAGCCTCGTTCCTGTCCGCACTGTCTCTGATTCCGGAGAGCGGGCCGCTGGCCCCCATGGGCTGGCTGACCACCTTGCTCCGGCTGGTGCCGCTGCTCTGGTACGTTCCCGCGGCCGTCCTGCTGATGCGGCGCCCTGTTTGACGCAACGTCCTGCCCGGCAAGACGCCGCCCGGCAAGACGCCGCCCGGCAAGACGCCGCCCGGCAAGACGCCGCCCGGCAAGACGCTGCCCGGCAAGACGCCGCCCAACAATGCGCCGCGTGCGGGAATTTCAGAAGCCGGTGGGTTCCGTTTCGAACTCCGGCTCGTGTGGTGCAGCTTCGTGATGGAGCGGCCGAAGTGCCGAGGTCTGCTCCAGCCAGATCAGTGCGTCGTAGCGCCCTCCCATCCGGGTGGGGACGTAATTCCCGTGTTCACTGGCCGGCCGGTAGACAACGCCGATGGCCCTGTGCCCCAACCAGGCCGACAGCCATGGCCCGGACCTGTCCCTGCCGAATTCCAGCAAAGCCGGTGCGCCCAGCGCCTTGTGCAGCAGTTCCTCGTGGCTTCCTGCCCGCGCCTCCGGTACCTTCAGCACCCGTTCCGGGGAGCCCCATTCATCGGCAGCCATCACTGTTCCCGCATGCGACGCCAGCCCCACGAGGGTCACACCTTCGGTCCCATGGCGCTCGCGGAGCAGCTGGCCCACGTTCACCAGCCCGTCCCGCGCCATGTCGGTGGCCCGGGCATCCCCCACGTGGGTGTTGTGCTCCCAGATGATGCCCTTGGATGCCGGGCCCAGATGTGCACTGAGCCGGTCCACAGTGTCCGCCATGTGATGGTCCCGGACATTCCAGGACTCGCGGTTCCCCTGCACCATGATGCGGTAGTAGTGCTCGGCGTTGGCGGCGACCACGGCGTTCTGCACGGCGTCGAAGGCCTCGTCACTTTCGACACGTGGTTCATGGTCCCGCAGCGACAGGGCCCGGGTCCGCACCTCGGCGAGCAGGGCGACGACGTCCGCCTCGCAGGATTCCGGGACCAGCCTGGTGCGCCACGCGTACTGGTGCGGGTCTTCGTGATGCGGAAGGAAGCACTGCCATGCGCGCATGGCCGCAGGAACGGCGTCAGGCTCGTTTCCCTGGAGCCAGCCGATGATTTCCCGTAGGGAATCCCACAGCGAGTAGACGTCCAGGCCGTAGAAGCCAACGCGTTCGGCCAGGGGGCGCTCCAGGTTCCAGCCGCGCAGCCAGTCAAGGAAACCCGCCACTTCCTCGTTCGCCCACATCCAGGTGGGCCAGCGCTCGAACCCGGCGAGCATCGCGTGGACCCCGGAGTCCAGCCCGGTTTGTCCCCGAACCCAGCGGTTGATCCGCCAGCAGTCCGGCCAGTCACCCTCGACTCCGATCCAGCTGTACCCCTGCTCCTCGATCAGCCGCATGGTCAGGCGGGCACGGACGGTGTAGTACTCATGGGTGCCATGGGATGCTTCGCCGATGGCCACAAACCGGCCGGAGCCGGCTTTGTGGACCAGCCCGTCGAGGTCCCTGAGACCGGTAAGCGGACGGGCAAGGGACCGGATCTCGTCCGGCATGCTCATGCCGGACAGGTTTCCGGTGGTCACGTCGGGTCCTCGAGGGAGATGCCTTCGAGGTACTCCGGGACGCGTACCCGCCAGCCGAGTTCCCGCTTGATCCGGACCCGGAGGGCGTCGGACGCCTCCGGCTCGCCGTGGGTGATGTAGGTCATCCGTGGTTCCCGTTCGGCCGCCTTCATCCACTCGATCAGCCCGTCGGCATCCGCATGCGCTGACAGGCTCTCCATCTGGATCACCTCGGCCCGGATGCGGATGTCCTCACCGTAGATCCGAAGCTGCCGTTCACCGGCGGCGAGCGCGGCACCGCGGGTTCCGCCCGCCTGGTAGCCGCTGAGGACGATGGCGTTCTTCGGGTCTGATCCGTATTCGGCGATGTGGTGCAGGATCCTGCCACCGGTGAGCATGCCGCTGGCGGAGATGATCACCATCGGGCCGCCGCGGAGATTGAGCAGTTTCGAGTCGTCCACGGTGCGGGTCATCTTGGCCACTTTGTACATGTCCTCGTATTCCCGCTGCTTGAGCCGGTGCTCATCCGGGTGGCGCTGGTACATCCCGGAGGCGTCGATGGCCATGGGACTGTTGAGGTACACGGGGATGTCCGGAATCGCGTTCTTGCTGCGGAGCCGGGCCAGGTGCAGCATCAGCGTCTCCGCCCGTCCCACAGCGAACGCGGCAATCATGATGACGCCGTTCTTCTTCGCCACGCGGGTGATGATCTCCCCCAGTTGCAGTTCCGGATCCAGGCTGGAGTGCTTGCGGTTTCCGTAGGTGGACTCCGTCACCAGGATGTCAGCGGCACCCAGCCCGCGGGGAGGAAACATCAGGGGGTCATCGGTGCGGCCGAGGTCCCCGGTGAAGTGGACGGAGTGCTGGCCCGCCTCGAGCCGGATCTGGGCAGCACCCAGAATATGGCCGGCCGGCAGGAACGTGGCCGAGATTCCCCCTCCCAGTTCCAACGGGGCATCGAATCCCTGTTCGCGGAAACTGTCGAGCGACTTGACCGCGTCCGCGGCGGTGTAGAGCGGTACCGGCGGGCTGTGCCGGGACGATCCCCGCTGGTAGGCGTATTTGGCTTCCTCTTCCTGCAGGTACCCGCTGTCGGGCAGCAGTAGCGTGCACAGTTCAGTGGTGCCCTCGGTGGCATACACCGGCCCCGCGAAGCCGTCCCGGACCAGGGCGGGGACATAGCCGGTGTGGTCAAGGTGCGCATGGGTCAGCAGCACGGCGTCTATGGAGCGCGGCTGGACGGGGAAGGGAACCCGGTTCCGGTCCCGGAGCAGCTTGTAGCCCTGGAAGAGCCCGCAGTCCACCAGGATGCGCCTCCCGCCTGCTTCCACCAGGTATCTCGAACCGGTCACGCTGTCCGTGGCTCCGAGGAACCGGAGTTGCGGGTGTCGGTCTCTCATGGTGCTCCCTGTTCCCGTCGGGCAGCGTTCCCGTAACCGGGAAGTATCTCCTAGCTTCCGCTTCTTCCCGGAGGCCACGTAGGGCCGAAAGTCATAGCTGCCCCGGTGTTCCCCGCGCCTATCCGGCAGTCCCGGCACGGCAGTACGCTGGACCCACCCCTTGGAGACGTCGTATGGCTGAACAGGATCCAATAACCAGCGCCCGCGCGGCGTACGCCCGCAGGGACTGGCCCGCGGCACGGAACGGGCTGCTCGCCGCCAGGACGACCACCGGCCTGGCGCTACCGGACCTGGACGCCCTGGCCGACGCCATGTGGTGGCTGGGCCGCGTTCCCGAATCGTTGTCCGTGGCCGAGGAACTGTACAGGGGCCTTGCCGGTGCAGGAGACCGGCCGGCCGCGGCCATGAAGGCGATCATCCTGTCACTGCAGTGGGGAACCCGAGGGGACCTGATGGTTGCCTCCGGCTGGCTCAACAGGGCGCGGCGCCTGCTCCAGGATCTGCCCGAAGGCCCCGAGCAGGGCTACCTGCTTTATCTCCAATCCGTAATGTCACTGGACCTGGAAGAAGATCCCGGACCGGCGAGGGCGGCTGCAACCGAACTCGAGGCCATGGCCGGCCGGCAGTCGGATCCCACCCTGGGATGCTTTGCCCGCGTGCTGGCTGGCCTGGCTGGCGTCCGTGCCGGACGGACCGAGGAAGGGTTCAACGAACTGGACGAGGCCATGTTGCCGGTCCTTGCCGGGGACGTTGCCCCCGTGTGGGCCGGGGACATCTATTGCACGGTCATCCACCTGTGCCACCAGCTCGGGGACCTGGCCAGGATGCGGGCCTGGACCGGCGCACTGGAGCATTGGACCGCGGACCAGTCAGCCACTTTTGTGTACACCGGCGTGACGCGCATCCACGAGCTGCAGCTGGTCAGTGCCGAAGGCGGCTGGGATGAGGTTGAACGGGAAATAGGCGCTTCGAGCGACAACCTGGTGGATGCGCACGGCTGGATGGCCGGCGCCGGCTACTACGAGCTGGGTGAGGTGCGCCGGCTTCGCGGCAACGCTGCCGGGGCCCTGGCCGCTTTCGGGCGGGCACGCGGCGTCGGAGTCGACCCGCAGCCGGGAGAGGCGTTGCTCCACTATGCTGCCGGCAACAGCGCACTGGCGCTCAACCAGTTGCGCGCCGCCCTGGGCGAGAGCCGGCTGCTGGACCGGGCCAGGCTGTTATTGCCCGCCACGGAGCTGGCGCTGGACCAGCGCGAGGCGGCGCTCGCCGAGGCGTTCGCGTCGGAGCTGGAGCGGACGGCAGCCCGGTTCGCCTCTGCGGGCCTCCGTGCGTGGGCATGCCAGGCCCGCGGCGACGTCCTGCTGGCGGCCGGCCGTGGCAGCGACGCACTGCCCCTGCTGGAAGCCGCCGCCCGGACGTACCGGGCGCAGCGGGCCCGCTACCGCACGGCCCGGATCCATGAGCTGCTCGCCAGCTCCCGCCGCAGCCTCGGCCAGGCCGGTGCTGCCGACGCCGACGTCGCCACCGCACTCGCCATCTACCGGCAGCTCGGCGCTGTCCCCGACGTCGAACGGCTGGAGCGCGACGCAGCAGCCGGCACCGGCGGGAGGGACAGGAACGGCCTCACCGCCCGTGAACGCGAGGTGCTGGCCCTCATCACCACGGGGGCCAGCAACCGTCAGGTGGCGGCAGCCCTGGTCATCAGCGAAAAGACAGTGGGGCGGCACCTCGCGAACATCTTCGGCAAGATCGGAGTCTCCACCCGGACCGCCGCGGCGGGCTGGGCCAGGGAGCACGGCATCACCTGACTGAGGGCAACAACAACTGGACAACGCACGACGACGGCGGCGGGCGGGCGCCGTCGTCGTCGTGCGCTGGTTGCCTTAACCGCTCCGCGCGCGGGAACCCCTGCATCATTCGCCCCATGCCCCCGGCGAAAGTTGCATCATCCGCCCGACGCGGGGCTTGCCGCCTCGAAAGTACTTTCGAAGTAGCCGGACAGGGACGTCCGCCGACCGAAAGGAAAGAACGATGACCACCACCGATACCAACCTCCACACAGGCGCCGGGAAGACCGCGTGGGACGACGGGTTAGTGACAGAGGACGCCGTTGAGGCCGGCGCAGCCCGGTTGCTCGGCATCCTCAACGACAGCTCCGCAGCCCTCCTGGCCAGCGTCGGCCACCAGACGGGGCTGTTCGATGTGATGGCCGGACTGCCCGCGGCCACGAGCGAGCAGATTGCGGATGCGGCGGGCCTCAACGAACGCTACGTCCGGGAATGGCTCGGCGGCATGGTGACGGCCCGCTTCGTGGAGTACCGGCCAGCCCGGTACCCACACGCTGCCGGAACCTACCGGCTGGACCCCGCGCTCGTTCCGTCCGTCTCCGGGCCCGGAGTCGACAACCTGGCCCGCATGCTGCAGTACGTCACGCTGATGGGTGAGGTGGCCGGCAGGATAGCGCAGAAGTTCCGCACGGGCGGCGGCCTGGGATACGGGGACTATCCGGATTTTATGCACATCCAGGCCAGTGACAGCGGCTCAGTCCACGACGCTTCCCTGGTGTCCGCCATCCTCCCGCTGGCCGGCTGCGTTGACCGGCTGCGGGCGGGCATCGACGTCGCAGATATCGGCTGCGGAGCGGGCCACGCCGTGAACCTCATGGCCGGGGCCTTCCCCGCGAGCCGGTTCACGGGCTACGACTTCTCGGAGGATGCCGTGCTGGCGGGACGGGCGGAAGCCCGACGGCTGGGACTGGGAAACGCCCGGTTCGAGATCCTGGACGCAGCCGCCCTGGACGTCGTGGAAGGCTTCGACCTCATCACCGTCTTCGATGCCGTCCACGACCAGGCCCGGCCGGCGCAGGTGCTACACAACATCCACCAGGCGCTGCGCCCGGACGGCACGTTCCTCATGGTGGACATCAAGGCCTCCAGCAACGTTGCCGACAATGTTGGGCTGCCGTGGGGAACGTTCCTCTACGCGATCTCCACGTTCCACTGCATGTCCGTCTCCCTGGCGCAGGACGGGGACGGGCTCGGCACGGTGTGGGGCGTGCAGCTGGCGGAGTCCATGGTGCGGGCTGCGGGCTTCGGCACCGTTGAGGTGAAGGAGCTCGACGAGGATCCGTTCAACGCCTACTTCGTCGCCAGGAAGTAGGCGCCGAACGCCTCCCGCAGCCGGTCCCGCTGCTGCCTGGGTCCGGCTACTGCTTGGGACCCGCGATGTTCACGAGCCAGGCGACGCCGAACTTGTCCGTGCACATGCCAAAGGTGTCGCCCCACGGCGCCTGCTCAAGGGGCACCGTCACGGTCCCGCCGTCGGACAACTTCTCCCAGTACCCGCGCAGTTCGGCGTCGTCCTCGCCGCTGAGGGAAACGGAGAAGTTGTCGCCGGGGTTGAAGCTCATGCCGTTGGGCGTATCGGCGCCCATGAGCACCAGGCCGGATTCGGTGGTCAGCATGCCGTGCATGATCTTCTCCTGCTCCGACGCGTCCTCGCTGGCATGGAAATCGCCAAAGGTGCTCAGTGCCAGTTCGCCTCCAAATACGGACTGGTAGAAGGTCATGGCGTCCCGTGCGTTGTCCCTGAAGCCCAGGTAAGGATTAAGTGTCGTGGTCATGGTCGGGTGTCCTCTCGTGCCGGTCGATACCCGGACCAACCGTGGATCCGGTGGCCGCCCGGGCTTGGAACACTTCATATGTTGCCCGAGTCCTGCGTGACTGCATAGGGGACGGTTCGGCCTACACCTCGGAGGCGCGGCCCTCCGTGCAGAAATCAGCGCCGGGCCATAAGCTCAGGGCATGGCCAGATACTTTGACGTGCACCCCGACGATCCCCAGCCCCGTGCGATCGGACAAATAGTGGAGCTGGTGAGGACTGGCGGACTGATCGCCTACCCCACCGACTCCTGTTACGCCCTTGGTGCACAGCTGGGAAACCGGGACGCCCTGGACCGCATCCGGTCCATCCGGCAGCTCGACAGCAAGCACCACTTCACCTTGGTCTGCAAGGATTTTGCCCAGCTGGGCCAGTTCGTCCAGATCGACAACGACGTGTTCCGCAGCATCAAGGCTGTCACGCCGGGCAGCTACACGTTCATCCTTCCGGCCACCAAGGAAGTGCCCAAGCGCCTGCTGCATCCGAAGAAGAAGACCGTTGGTGTCCGCATCCCGGACAACGCCGTGGTCCAGGCGCTGCTGGCCGAGTTGGGTGAGCCGCTGCTCTCCAGCACGCTGCTGCTGCCCGACGAGGAGGAACCACTCACCCAGGGCTGGGAGATCAAGGAACGGCTGGACCACGTAGTGGACGCGGTGGTTGATTCCGGCGACTGCGGGGCGGAGCCGACGACGGTCATTGACTTCTCCGGCGGATCGGCGGAAGTGGTGCGGCGGGGCATGGGTGACCCGTCCCGGTTCGAGTAGCCGCCATCTCGCCTGAAAACCGGGCGGGCGCCTGCGGCAGCCTTCTTTGGGCAGGCGGCCGCGGACGCCCTCTCCGGCTGGCTCAGTCCTTCTTGCGCGCCCTGCTGGGCTGAACCCGTGGAGGTTCGCCCGGCATCTTCGGATAATCCGGCGGGAACGGCAGCTCCCCGAGGCCGGAGCCGACGTCGCGTTCCCACCATTCGAGCAGCACGTCGATCTTCCCGGGTTTATCCTTCATGTCCGCCCACGGGTCTCCAACGGTCTTTAGCCGGTCCGGGACGGTGAGGATGGTGAAATTCTTCGGATCGGCGCTCTCCAGTTCGTCCCAGCTGATCGGGCAGGACACCGGGGCGTGGCCCAGCGCACGGGGGCTGTAGGCGCCGGCTATGGTGCGGTCGCGGTTGGCCTGATTGAAGTCCACGAACACCCGTTCGCCGCGTTCTTCCTTCCACCATGCTGTGGTGACCTTGTCCGGCATCCGCCGTTCCAGTTCACGGGCGGCGGCGATGACGGCATGGCGGACGTCCAGGAACTCACGGGTCGGCTCCACCGGGGCGTAGACGTGCAGTCCGCGGTTGCCCGAGGTCTTGATGAATGTGGTGAGTCCGGCTTCCGCGAGCACGTCCTTGAGCTCCAGCGCCGCCGGGATCGCGTCGTCGAAGTCCGTTCCCGGCTGGGGGTCCAGGTCGATCCGCAGCTGGTCCGGGTTGTCCGTGTTTTCGGCGAGTGAGGGCCAGGGGTGGAACACCACGGTGTTCATCTGGGCGGCCCAGACGGCGGCGGCCGGTTCGTCCAGGACCAGCATGGGATGCGAGCGCGCACTCGGGAACACCACCTTCACCGACCGGATGAAGTCCGGTGTGCCCTTCGGCGGGTTCTTGGAAAAGAACTGCTCGTCCTCCACGCCGTCCGAAAAACGCTGCAGCGCGACGGGCCGGCCGCCGTTCGCCGCGATGAAGGCGTCCCCCACGTCCGCCAGGTAGCGTGCAAGGTCCAGCTTGGTCAGGCCCAGCTCCGGCCACAGGACACGGCCGGGACTCGAGATCCGCATCTCGCGGGGACCGTTCGGCCCGTCAACGGTGAGGGTGGTGGATTCGCTCGCCATGGTGACAACCTACCCCGCGCGCCCCGCTCCGTCAGTAGCTGGCGTCCGAATGGAAGAAAGTTGGGCCCGCTCACTGGGCACGCGCCTGCGGGTCTGTCAGGATGTGAACTGGCCGGTTGCCGCCACCGGTGCCCGGGAAATCGTCGAAGGAGACCCGTTCCATGGTTGAAGCCGCAGGTGTGGACCAGGCATTGTGGCAGCACGCACTGAGCGCCCTGGGCGCGCAGGCGGACCTTCTGCCGAAGGGGCAGGACAGCTCCGATTTCCGCCGCCGTTTCGACCGCCATTTCCCTGACCTGTACCGGCTCTTCCATGCCCTGTACGGGACGCGGCCGGACTTCCAGGACCAGCTGACGGCACTCGTGCTTCAGACTGCCCGGTCCTGGAACGACCGCCCGGCTGAACTCAAGGCACTTGATGCCGAACGGGAGCACGACAGCGGGTGGTTCCTCTCGAACAACATGCTGGGCGGCGTCTGCTACGTTGACCGCTATGCCGGGGACCTTGACGGAGTGCGCGCCCGGATCCCCTACTTCAAAGAGCTCGGCCTCACGTACCTGCACCTGATGCCCCTGTTCCAGGCGCCGGAACCGCATTCCGACGGCGGCTACGCCGTCTCCAGTTACCGTGACGTCAACCCGAAGCTCGGGACCATGGAACAGCTGCGTGACCTCGCCGCCGAACTGCGGTCCAACGGCATCAGCCTGGTGGTTGACTTCATTTTCAACCACACCTCGGACGAACACGAGTGGGCGCGGCGCGCGGCCACGGGCGACCCGGAGTTCAGCGACTATTACTGGATTTACCCGGACCGCACCATGCCGGACGCCTTCGAGCAGGACGTGCGCGAGATCTTCCCGGATGACCACCCCGGATCGTTCATCGAGATGCCGGACGGCCGCTGGGTGTGGGCCACGTTCCACACCTTCCAGTGGGACCTGAACTACTCCAACCCGGACGTCTTCCGGGCCATGGCCGGCGAGATGCTCTTCCTGGCCAACCAGGGGGTGGACATCCTGCGGATGGACGCCGTGGCCTTCATCTGGAAGCAGCTCGGCACGCCCTGCGAAAACCTGCCGGAGGCCCACACCCTGCTGCGGGCCTTCAACGCCGTCTGCCGTCTCGCCGCGCCGTCGCTGCTGTTCAAGTCCGAGGCGATCGTCCACCCCGACGAAGTGGCGCTGTACATCGACCCCGCTGAGTGCCAGCTTTCCTACAACCCCCTGCAGATGGCCCTGATCTGGGAAGCGATGGCCACCCGCGACGTGTCGCTGCTGGCGCAGGCGCTCGAGCGCCGCCACAACATCCCGGCCGGGACGTCCTGGGTGAACTACGTACGGAGCCACGATGACATCGGCTGGACGTTCGCGGACGAGGACGCGGCGGAGCTGGGCATCAACGGTTTCGACCACCGGCGCTTCCTGAACTCGTTCTACGTCAACCGCTTTCCGGGCAGCTTCGCCCGCGGCGTTCCCTTCCAGGACAACCCGCGGACAGGCGACTGCCGCATCTCCGGCACGACGGCGTCGCTCTGCGGCCTGGAAGACGGCGCGGGCCAGGCGGTTGACCGGATCCTGCTCGCCCACTCGGTGGCCTTCAGCACCGGCGGGATCCCCCTGCTGTACCTTGGCGATGAAGTGGGGCAGCTCAATGACTACGGCTACGCCCTCGAAGAAGGCCACGGCACGGACAGCAGGTGGGTGCACCGTCCCCATTACCCCGGCGGGAGGTACGCGAAGCGCCACGACCGGACGACGCCCGAAGGCGCCGTGTTCGAAGGACTCCGCACCCTGATCTCCGTGCGGGGCTCCACTCCCGAATTTGCCGGGACCCGGCTGGTTCCCTTCAATACCAACAACCGGGGCGTCCTGGGCTACCAGCGGCCAGGCGAAGGATCCCTCGTCCTGGCCCTCGCCAACTTCAGCGACTCACCGCAGAGCATCACGGCGCAGACACTGTCCGGATTTGAGGGCAACGCAGTCGATCTAATGACCGGCAATCCGGTGCGGATCGATGGAGGCGTCAGCCTCAGGCCTCAGGAATTCCGCTGGCTGCGGGTGGCACCGGTCCGTGGTTGAGAGGCACTGATCCGGCATGATGGAGTCATGCCCGTATCCGAGTCCCCCGTAACCATCAGCGTCGGCGATCTCCAGGTCTCCGGTCTCTACGCCCGGCCCGAGAACCCGTTCGCCACGCTGGTCCTCGCGCACGGGGCCGGCGCCGGGATGGAGCACCCGTTCATGGCCGGGTTCACCAACGCGTTGAACGACGACGGCGTCGCCACCTTGCGTTTCAACTTCCCCTACCGCGAGGCTGGTCGGAAGTTCCCGGACCGCCCGCCCCTGGCAATAGCCACCTGGCGGGCCGTCATGGAGGATGCCGCCGCGAGGGCCGCTGCGCACTCCGACGCCGGTCCGGTATGGGCGGCCGGCAAGTCGTTCGGCGGACGGATGGCGTCCATGGCTGTCGCCGAGGGAATGCCGGCGGCCGGCCTGGTCTACCTCGGCTATCCGCTGCATCCCCCGGGCAAACCGGAGAAACTGCGCGATGAGCACCTCTACGGGCTCACCCTTCCGATGCTGTTCATGCAGGGAACGCGGGACACCTTTGCCACCCCGGAACTCCTGGAAGGGGTGGTGGCCCGGATCGGGCCCACAGCCACGCTCCACTGGTACGAGGGCGGCGACCATTCGTTTGCGGTTGCGGGCAAGAAGCGCGACGCCGGGGAGATCGGCGCCTCCGTGGCGGCCCCGGTCGCGGCCTATCTGAGATCACACAGCTCCTGAAGCTGGAAACTCACTGCCTTGGGGCCGTGTGGACCATGTTCGGGGGTACGGGCTCGTGGCGAAGATACGTGCGCCGGAAACGGCCGGTACCGGCTGTCAGTGCCCGCAGTTCCACCGCGTAGCGCAGCAGTTCCTGCTCCGGGATCTCCGCGCTGATCTCGGTACCGCTGCCGTCGGCCGCGGCGGTTCCGGTCAGCCGGCCGCGGCGGGACGAGAGGTCGCTCATCACCGCCCCCACATAGTCGTCAGCGACGCTGATGGTGACGGCCAGGACGGGTTCGAGGAGCTGGATCCGCCCAGCAGCCGCCGCCTCCCGCAATGCCAGCGCACCTGCTGCCTGGAACGCCGCGTCCGAGGAGTCGACGCTGTGCGCCTTGCCGCCGGTGAGCGTCACCCGGATGTCCACCACCGGGAACCCGGCTGACACGCCCTTCTGCATCTGGGCCCGGACGCCCTTCTCCACGGAACCGATGTATTGCCCCGGAATGACCCCGCCCACGGTCTTGTCGACGAACTCGAAGCCTGCGCCCCGGTCGAGGGGCTCCACGTCGATGTCGCAGATGGCGTACTGGCCGTGGCCGCCGGACTGTTTGACGTGGCGTCCATGGCCCATGGCCGGCGCCGCAAACGTTTCCCGCAGCGGCGTAATCACGTCGACGGTCTGCAGCTTGACCCCCTGCTCGCGCAGCCTGTCCAGCACCACTTCGCCGTGGGCTTCACCCATGCACCAGAGGATCAGCTGGTGGGTTTCGGGGTTCCGCTCAACCCGCAGCGTGGGGTCTCCGGCGGCCACCTTCCCCAGGCTCTTGGCGAGGGCATCCTCGTCGCTGCGGGTTGCTGCTTCCACCGCGACGGGCATCAGCGGCTCCGGCATGTCCCACGAAACAACGAGCAGCGGGGCCTCCTTGGCGGACACGGTGTCGCCGGTCTCTGCATTCGCCAGCTTGGCGATCGCGCAGATGTCCCCCGCCACGCAATAGGGCACGGGCCGGAGGCTGGACCCCACCGGGGAGTAAAGGTGGGTGAGCCGCTCGTCGCTGTCGTGGTCCTCATGGCCCCGCTCGGACAGCCCCCGGCCGCTGACGTGTACCGCGGAATCCTCCCGCAGCGTGCCGGAGAAGACCCGCACCAGGCAGACGCGGCCAAGGAACGGATCGATGGTGGTCCGAACGACCTCGCCGGCCAGGGGGCCCGCCGGATCGCACTCCAGCGGCGCGGCCGGTTCGCCGGCCAGGCCGGTTACCTGCGGCACGCTGCGCTCCAGCGGGGAAGGGAACGCACGGGTCAGCATTTCCAGCAGTTCGGTCAGACCGAGGCCCGTTTCGGCAGACGTTGCCAGCACCGGAAAGAAAGTTCCCCCGGCGACGGCTGTCTCCAGGTCGCTGACGAGCGCGCCGACGTCGATCTCCTCACCGCCGAGATAGCGGTCCATGAGGGTCTCGTCCTCGCTCTCCGAAATGATTCCCTCAATGAGCGTGCCGCGGGCACCTTCGGCCGCGGTGAGCTCCTCCGCGGTGGCTTCGCGTACCTGCGGAGCCGCGGAGCCGGCGGAATAGTCTGACACTGTCTGCGTGAGGAGGCCCAGGAGCCCGGTGGTTGCGTCGCCGCTGCGCACTGGGAGGTAGGCCGGCACCACCGAGTCGCCGAAGGAGCGCTGGCAGGCGGCAACCGTGGCCTCGAAGTTCGCCCGGGGGTGGTCCAGCCGGCTGATCACCACCGCCCGGGGCATCCCGACCTGGTCGCACTCGGCCCAGAGCGCCGTGGTGGCAGCGTCGATGCCGTCGATGGCCGAGACCACGAACAAAGCCGCGTCCGCTCCGCGCAGCCCGGCGCGGAGTTCGCCGGTGAAATCACCGTAGCCCGGCGTATCGAGCAGGTTGACCTTGATGCCGTCCACCACCAGCGGGGCAACGGACAGCACCACGGAGCGCTGTTGGTGCACCTCGGAGGGTTCGGCGTCGCTGATGGTGTTCCCGTCCGTGATCGATCCCATCCGGGAGATGACGCCGGTCGCTGCCAGCAGCGCTTCCACCAGCATCGTCTTGCCCGCACCGGAGTGGCCTACGAGGACAACGTTGCGGACCTTCTCCGGCGAATCGGCGGGAGCCCCGGCGGAGGCGTCCGCCCGCCGGGCATCAGAGGTGCCGCGGGCCGGGCTCTTGGACCGGCCATTTGAGCTTTTTACCGACATGAGCAACTCCAGGCGTCTTAGTCGTGAGCCGCCATGCGGCCTCTGTAAGACGATTCGACACCCTGAAGCGACTGAACTTCAAGAGGGAGATGCTGGGCCTGGCCTCCGGGGCTAGGGTTCGTCGTGCCACCACCCTTCCCAGGGGGTGGATGAGAGCTGCCCGCTCGGGAAAGCGCCCATGGAACCCGCACCGCCGGCATGCGGGTCCTTGTCCTTCCAGCCGGAATGAAGGGAGAGTGTCAACGTGCTCAAAAGAGTCATCATGGTGTGTCCTTCCGTTCGCTGCGTGGACCGCTGTGTCCAAGTAGGAATGAGCCTAACGGTGCAATGTTTCGCGGCAACGACGCAAGGTTTCCGGTGTGTATCGGTTACCTCACATGGCACTCCGGGTCCTTGCCGGGTTCACTCCGCAAGGATCAGGTACAGCGCCCGGCGGGCTTCATCAATCTTTTCGACGGCGGCCAGACGCTGTTCGTCGGTGGCCGCGACCCGGAACTGGTGGATGACGCCCATGAGCTTGCCGACGCTCTGGTGAAAGGCGGGTCCGGTGCCCTCGGGATCGGTGTTCCACGCGTTCCCCAGTTCCTCGGCATGTTCGGCCACGTACGCCGTGCCGGCATCGGTGAGTGTGAATTCGGTGCGCCGGCCCTCACCGACGGGCGTGATGAGCTCTTCGTCGACGAGCTGCTGCAGCGTCGGGTACACCGAACCCGGACTCGGACGCCACGCGCCGGACGTCTTCTCCGTGATTGTCTTGATGAGGCCGTACCCGTTGGACGGGGCCTCGGCCAGGAGCGACAGAATCGCGGAGCGGACATCGCCCCTGTTCGCCCGGCGCGGGCCGCCCGGTCCAAAACCCGGCCCGAATCCCGGCCCAAAGCCGGCGCCGAAACCCGCGCCGAATCCCTTCCCGAAGCCGCCACCGCCGTGCCCGTGGGGTCCGCGCCGGCTGCGTCCGCGCTCGAAACGTCCACGTTCCGGGCCGTTGTCTGAAAATTTGTCGTGAATGCCTCTCATGAGGGCATCCCCCTTTGTATATTACGGTCGCCGACCATCGGCGATACTTAACGATATATCGGTAAGTATCGCCGGTCAAGAGTTTTCAGAAGGATCCCGGAATTGGCGAATTCGGTTTTCCGGCCAATGGGAGCGCCAAACGCATGGTGGTTCCGTCCGGCCCGGTCCGTGCGATCTGTACGGTGCCGCCGGCACTGGTAGCGATATCACGGACCAGAGCCAGTCCGATGCCGAAGCTCCGCTGCGCGCCCTGCGGGCTCTGCGCCCTGACAAATCGATCAAAGATCCGAGACTGGTCCACCCCGCTTACGCCGGTGCCGGTGTCCGCCACCTTTATTACCGCGAGTTGCTTCTCAGCTGACGCCGTGAGCGTGATCCGGCCGCCGGCGGGCGTATGGGCCAAGGCGTTGTCGCCGAGCGCAAGCACGGCCCGGCGCAGGCTGCCCTCGTCAATCCGGGCCAGGGGCCGGCCATCGCTGCGGACCACGACGCTGATGTCCCGCTGTCCTGCCAGCTGCTGAAGGCTCTCGGCCACGGAGGCAGTGATGGCGGTAAGGTCAACCGGTTCGGTCGATGGTTCCGGTGGAGCCCCGGTCGCGGCCAGCAGGAGTTCATTGACAATGCTGGTCAATGCGGCAGTGTCCCCACGGATCCGGTCCAGTGCCCGGCCCTCCGTCGAGTCCGGGACAGCGTCGCGCTGGGCGAGCTGGATCCGGGCATCCAGGATTGCCAAGGGCGTGCGCAGTTCGTGGCTGGCATCCTGGATAAACCTCCGCTGCAATGCCAGCGCGTCCGCCAATGGCCGGATGGCGCTGCGTGCGCTTGCCCAGCCGATGCCCCCGGCAAGAACTATCCCGGCGGCGCCCGCCATGATCAGGGCTTTGAGCAGGTCCTTCGCGTCGAGATAGGCATAGTCCGCCGCGGGCGCTCCCGAACCAGGCAGTTCCGGGTGGGCCAGCTGGTTCATCAGGTACAGGGCGGCTCCGGAGAGCAGGCACAGAACCATCACTGCACATGCTGCGCTTATCCGGAGGGCCACTTTGAGCGAGGCCGTTCGGAGAGTGGCATGGTCGGGGCTGTCGCCGGGGGGCGTCGTCTCATTCATGTTCGCCTCATTCATGGGCGTCGCCGATCTGGTAGCCCACACCGTGGACGGTGCGGACCACCGCTTTGGAGATCTTCCTGCGAAGGTGATGGACGTAGGTGTCGATGACGCCGGGCTGGTCAGTGGGCTGGAACAGGGATGTGATCAGTTCGACGCGGGTAAAGACCCGTTCCGGCTCGCTGGCCAGCGCGGCCAGGAGTTCGGTCTCCTTCGCAGTGAGCGAAACCAGTGGCCCGTACACCGAGCGGATGGACCTGGAAGCGGTGTCCAGCTCCCAATCCCCGATGCCGAGTGATGTCCGGGGCAGGGTAAAGCTGCGGGTCAATGCGCGGAGCCGTGCGTTCAGTTCCGCGGCGTCGAACGGCTTGGTCATGTAGTCGTTGGCACCGGCGTCCAGCCCGTCGACTTTGTCCTGCGTGGAACCGAGGGCCGTCAAAATGAGGATCGGAACGGTGATGCCCTTCGAACGCAGGGCCTTTATGAGTTCGACGCCGTCCATGCCAGGCAGCCCGCGGTCGATGATCATCACATCCCACACTTCAGTCAGACCGGCGTGAAGGCCGTCCCTGCCATTGGCAACAAGGCGGATCCGGTAGTCGATGCCAAGGAGCTCGGCCACGAGCGGTCCCAGGACGGCGTCGTCTTCGACCAGAAGCAGGGAAGGGACATCCTCTGTTGAACTCATAATGGCTATTCTTCCGTGGCCGGTTCCCTCGCAGGCATTTCGTCCCCGGCTGCGTCCGTTTCCGTGGCCCGGGACTTGTGGCGCCGTTTGAGAAGTTCCACTCCCCACGGCACCACGGACAGAAGCACCATGGCAATGGCGATCACATCGATGTTCCGGGCAATGATTTCGAAGTGGCCGAGCCAGGAGCCCAACAGGGTCACGGAGGCGGCCCAGACCAGCGCACCTATGATGTTCCACGCAGTGAAGGCCTTGTACCCGTAGCGGGCGATGCCGGCGGTCAGGGGTGCGTACGTGCGGACGATCGGAACGAACCTGGCCAGCACGATGGCCGGCCCACCGTGGCGGTCGAAGAATTCCTCAGTCCGGGTCAGGTGTGCAGTTTTCAGCACCCTGGCATCATCTGTGAACCACCGCCTGCCGAATCTGCGGCCCAGCAGGTAGCCCACTTGGTCACCGCCAACTGCCGCCGCCGTAACGACGCCGATCAGCACCGGCAGGGTGAGTTGCAGCTGTTGGTGCAGCAGCCCGGCGGTGAACAGCAGCGAGTCCCCGGGCAGGAAAGGGAACAGGACTCCGGATTCGACGAAGACCATCGCGGCGATCACGCCAATGGCCGCCGGTCCCATGCCTTGCAGCATGCTTGCCGGGTCAAAAAGGGAAAGAACGCCGGCTGAAGCGTCGAAGGCCGGGGAGCCGGTAAGTGCCTGAAGAATATTCACAGGGACCTCCTCAGGAGAGTTGCTGCGGGGTTGCTGTGTTGATGCGCAAAAGCTGAAACATCCGGCCAGCGAATCGGTTCCAGAGCCCCGTGAGCAGTATCAGGACGGCGCCGGCCGCGAGGAACGATGCAGCCACATCAGACGGGTAATGGACCCCGATATACACCCGCGACCACGCAACGACCAGGGCCAGGGCCACACCCAGGGCGGCCACCGTACGCGCCCAGCGTGTCCCGCGGGCCAGGGAATACAGGGCGAAAGCAAGGGTGATGGCGAACGAGACATGGCCGCTCGGGAGGCTGTCGGAGCCGGTTTCGGGTGCCAGTGGGTCGAACAACATGCCGGGGTTGGGCCGGTCCCGCCGGACAAGGAGCTTGAAGAATTCGCTCGCCACCCACCCCGACGCCGCCAACACACCGAAGGTGGCCGCATCCACCAACGACCTGCGGACCAGGAGCACCGCCAGGGCGATCAGAACAATGGCAACCAGACCGAAAACAGGACCAAAGGCCACGTTCAGGACCATCGCTGCAACCGTCAGGACGGCGGCATGGTGCCGGCTGAGGTCCTGGTCAACGCCCAGTTCAACGGCGCTCTCCCCAGGAAGCGATTGCACGGTCAGACCCAGCGCGAGAACCGCGGCGGCCAGGAGGACTGCTGAAATGATCCAATGCCGAACCTGGGGAAGCTCCAGCAGACCACGACGGGCTGCCGCCTGGCCTGTGCCGGTTGTGTTTACCGGACGTGGTTCGTTTCGGACTCGGTGGACTTCGGTCAATGGGCCACTTCCCTTCTGGGCACGGCGGACGGTTGCCGCCAGGACAAGCTTCGCCTCCTGCCCTTAAGGAATCCGTAAGAAACCGGACCGGCCTGCCTTGCCGATGAGCGAACTGTCCGTAGACTCGGCCCATGTCGCGTCGTGGGGGAACGGGGCCGGGCCGCTGTACCGCGGGGCTGGCAGTGCTGAGTGTGTTGATGGCCGGCTGTGCGTACGAGGACGCCGCCAATCCCCCGCCAACAGCCGCTTCCGTTTTCAGCGGCCGTCCTGCGCCGTCCGTCCCGGCGAAGGGCCCGGAGATTCTGGACATCGAAACGCGAAATTACGCCGAGCTGAAGAAGCGTCTCTCGTTGGCGGCCGGGTCTGTGCTTCTTGACGAGTCCGGCCCGGCCGACGGACCAGGCGTGGGCTTCAGCAAGACCGCCACGGTCAAGGCTGCGGGTGCGCACACGGTCACGGCGGCTTGTGTGGGTCTCGACGACGTCCAGATTTCACTTTCCCAGGATCCGCGGACCGGTCCGGAGCTGCCGGCGCTCGTTCTGGACTGCTCAGGAGTGCTGTCCCAGGTGGTGGAACTCCAGCCCGGATATGTCGGAGTCCATCTGACGCGGCAGGACCCCGGCGGTCCCTGGACCGGGGCTGTGGCCGGGATACGCATCACGGTCGACTGAGGCCGGGCTGCCTGCGTCAGCACTACATCCTGTTCTTGGTCCGGGCGGTGGCCGGGGCCGTCCAGGGGTCCTCCGGCCAGGGATGCTTCGGGTAGCGGCCGCGCATCTCAGCCCGCACCTGCGCGTAAGGTCCGGACCAGAACGACGCGAGGTCATCCGTCACCGCAAGGGGCCTCCGCGCCGGTGACAGGAGGTGAAACAGGACCGGGACCCGTCCGCCCGCCAACCGCGGTGTTTCTGCCCAGCCGAAGCATTCCTGGAGCTTGACCGCCACCACCGGCCTGCCGTCGTCGTGCCCTGCGTCCGGATAATCGATCCTCACGCGCGAACCGCTCGGCACCTCCAGCGTCTCCGGCGCCAGTTCTCCCAGCCGGGCGGCATCGGGCCACGGCAGGAGCCGCCGCAGCGGATCGGTGAGGTCGATGCCGGCTGTGGCCTTCCCGCCGGCGAGCACCTCGAGTTCGGGCGCCAGCCAGTCGTCAAGGCGGGCCAGCAGCGCGTGCTCGGAAACGTCCGGCCAGGGTGCGCCCAATTCCCGGTGCAGCAGCGCGAGGCGGCGGCGCAAGGCGTCCGCCGCCGTCGACCATCCGATGGTTCCCAGCCCTTCCTTCGCCAGCGCCCGGGCAACGGCTGCGCGGCCCTCGGCGGCTGACGGCCGAACCGGCGTCGAGGAAAGCGGGATCGCACCCAACCGGCGCTCGCGCCGGGCCTTGACCCGGCCCTGGTCGAATCCGGCCTCCACGGTTTCACTCATCAGATGCCGGGCCGCAGCCTCCGCCGTGTCAGCCGACAGTGGAGCCGCGGAACGGATGACGGCGCCGGTACCCGCGGCATCGCGGCCTTCAGCACGTGACACCTCAGCGACCGCCAGCCACTCGTGTCCTGACAGCGGGCTGCCTGCCGGAAGGCCGGCCCGGGTTCCGGACGAGAGCAGATACCGCTCCCCCGCACCCGGGACGCGGCGCGCAACGCGGTCCGGGAAAGCGAGGCCGACCACGAACCCGACGGCCTCCGCGCCGGCCACCTGAGGCACGGCCTGGGATTTACCGACGGCGGCGCCTTCGGTGCGGACGATCGCTTCCATCCGCCGGACGTCCTCCTTCCAGCGCCGGGCCGCCGGATCGCTGCCCGAACGCAGCATGGCCAGCAGCCGGGTCAGGTCAGCGCCCGGAGCGCGCTGGTCTCCGGCCACGACGGCGACGGTCTCAGCCGCAGCACGGTGGCCGGCGCTTGCGGCGCCTTCGAACAGGGCGCGGGCCAGGCGCGGGTCGGCGGGAACCCGCGCCAAAATCTTGCCCAGCTCCGTCGCGAGACCGTCAGGACCTACGGCACCCAGCTCGCGGAGGACCTCGACAGCCTCCTCCATGGCCGCCACAGGCGGGGCGTCAGGGAGGGCCAGGCCGCGCCCGCCGGGTGATCCCCAGCAAGCCAGGACCAGAGCTGCTCCGGTCAGGTCTGCCACCGCGATCTCCGGGACCTGGTGGGCAGGGGCTGCTCCGAACGTCTTCTGGTCATAGCACCGGACCACCCGGCCGGGGCCCTGGCGTGCTGCGCGTCCGGCGCGCTGCACGGCAGAGGCGCGGGAGCAGGACACGGTTACCAGCCCGGACATGCCGCGGTTCGTGTCGCGCCGGGGCTCGCGGGACAGTCCGGAATCAATGACCAGCCGGACTCCCGGGACGGTCAGGGAGGATTCGGCCAGCGCCGTAGAGATGATGATCCTGGCCCGCCCGCCGGGTTCCCGCCCCGACACTGCACGGTCCTGTTCTGCCGGGCTTGCCTGGCCGTGGAGCTCCAGCACCTCGGCATCCGCCCGGCTGCGGAGGCGGGCCGCGACATACGACACTTCCCATGCGCCGGGCACAAATACCAGGGCGTCCACGTCTGCGTCCGCCGCGAGGGCCTCGGCATGTGATGCCGCCGCGGTGTCCGCCACGTGGTCCAGGAACGCCCGGGTCACTCCACGCGTATCCAGCCGCGCGACGGCAGCGGGGGCCCAGCTGGTTTCCAGGGGAAACAGCGCGGAAGGACAGTCGACCACGCGGGCCGGGCCGCCGTCGTCGTTCCCGCCGTTTCCCGCCCCGAGCAGGGCAGCGAAGCGCGGCGCATCCAGGGTGGCGGACATGGCCACCAGCATGAGGTCGCCGCGCAGCTCACGGACCTCGGCGAGCATGCCCACGAGCAGGTCGGTCTCCAGCCCGCGCTCGTGCACCTCATCGAGGATCACGGCGTCCACTGTCTCCAGTCCCGGGTCTGACAGCAACCGCTGCAGCAGGATGCCGGGCGTGACGAACTCGATCAGGGTGCCCGCCCCGCAAACCCGTTCGCCGCGTACCGTGTAGCCGATGCGGTCCCCGAGCCGGCTGCCATCCAGGGCCGCCAACCGTCGTGCCGCCGACCGTGCTGCGACACGGCGCGGCTGGGTCACCACCACGCGCGGGCTCCGGGCATTCCGTCCGGCGGTGGCCGGTGCGGGGACGGACCCGGTGGAAGCGATGTTGGCGAGCAATGGCGGAACGAGGGTGGTCTTGCCCGTTCCGGGAGGTGCCTGGACCACGGCAGTCCCGCCCGGTCCTCCGGAACGCAGGGCGTCCGCCAGCTCCCCCAGCGACGCGGCAAAGGCCAGGCCCGCGCCGATGGCGTCCACAGCGAAGGGCGGGTTGGGTCCGGCGGCTGGCGGGAGGAGCGGAGAAGTCACGCCTCCATTGTGCCCACTCTCGCGGCCGGGATTGTTCCAATCGAAAACAGGAAGCGTCAGCCTGCCGGTGCGCTGACCGCAATGAACGCGCCTTGCGGGTCGCCGATCACGGCGTTGCGAAACCCCGGCGTGGTCATCGGCGGCAGCAGGATGGTGCCGCCCAGGGCGGCGGCGTGCTCTGCCAGGGCGTCCGCGTCGCGGACGGCGAAATTGACGCTCCAGTGCGGAGGGACTGTCACGCCGTCGGTGGCCGTCACGGCGGCAACGACGTCACCTGAAAGGCGCCAGAGCGCGAAGCCGGCGTCCGGCACGGAATCGAGTTCCCAGCCGAACATGGTGCCGTAGAACGACGCTGCTGCTTCAATATCCGTAGTGTGCAGCGAACTCATCGCCCAGGAGTCCGGGACATCGGCCAGCACGGCTTCGTCGCCCCGGCCGCTTTCCTCAAGGATGAATGGAACCCCGGTGGAGTCGGCCACCACGGCAAGGGCGGCTCCCGAGCCAGCGCCAAACGGCCCGGCCAGGAGCCTGCCGCCGGCTTGCTCAGCGCGGACGAGGCTCAGCCCGATGTCTTCGACGCGGATGTGGGTGTTCCACGACGGCCGGGACGACGCCGGAGCCTGGCCGATTCCGGCCACCGGCCGCCCGCCGAGACGGGCAGTGAAGTAGTCGCCGACGAGCCCGGACGGCATCGGCGCTGGATCGTCGAAACTCCAGCCGAAGAGCGGGCCGTAAAAGTCCATGGCAGCACGGGGATCGGGCTGGAATGTGTCCACCCGGCACGGGGCACCGGCGGAACGTGTGTTGCGGGCTGTCATTGATGCGCCCTTCCGTTGTGGTTAGCGGACGATGGTTAGGGGCTCTGTTCGTGCGGCACACGACGTTCGTTCGAGGGTAGTCCCGGTTCCGCCGGCGCGGTTGTTCCTGCCGGTATCATCACACCAATCAACGCCGTAGGGCACCGCCTCCACCGCAGCAGGTCCGGCAGCTGCAGTCGCCGGGACAACAAACGTATAAGTGAAGGCGCCTCCGTCTGTCATGGGGGCCGTGGTGTTGATGACCTTTATGCCGGCCGCATCCGTGAGGGTGACCTGGATGCGGGCGTCCTTGCCGTACCGGGGATTGCAGTCAGCATCCGGCGCCTGGACCGTCACCGGGTCGCCCGCCCTGGCACTGGGCGGGGCCACCGAATAGGCGGGCGGAAGGCAGGGCGGTTCTCCGTTCCCCGGGGAAACCCCACAAGCAGACAACGACGCGGACACAATGACCGCAGCCACGCCGGCGCAAGCCGAAACACGCCTGCCCATGCGGTACGGCATGGCCGCCTCCCCTTCAGGTTCTCGCGTCCGGCTGTGGCTGTCCCGGAGCCGGAACGACGTCGAGGAGCCTATGGTAGACCGGCTTCCTCAGGCACGCCTCCGTTCGTCGCCTGGTCCGGGGCTAGGATCTCGATATGGGGCGTACAGAGGATTTGTTCGAGGGTGCGGCCACCGGCTTGCCCGAACCGGTCTCACGCAGCGGGGCACTGTATGCGCAGGGGCCGGGCCGTGATGCCGAGGTCCGGCATCTGGCAGGTTACTCCGCGTTCATCGGGTTCTGTGCCGACCATGGCGTGAAGGCGGAGGAGCTTGCCGTGGACCCTGCGAGGCTCCTGTGGTGCCTGCACCAATGGGCTGCCGAGATTGATCGTGACAGCGCCGTGGGCGCCGCGGCAGCCGTGTTCGCCGGAAACACCATCGCGGGGCTCAGGCCGGACGCCCGGTGGACTGCGTCGCAAGGCAGCTCTCCCCTCGTGGGAAACCGGCAGAGGCAGTTCGACGTCGGTCGGCTGCTCGTGGCGCTGCGCAGCGCCGACGTCGAGTCCGTAGCGGGCCTCGTGACGGCGTTGTCGGACTGGGCTGAGGAAGAGGTGGAATCACCGTCGGTTCCGCCCGCGCACATTCCGCCGGTTGCGCCGTTGGCAGGCCAGCCGCGCTATGTCCGGCCGCTACTGCCGACGACGGCGTATTACTCACCGGAAGGTGTACTGATTCCCTACGGCCGGCAGTGGGGCGCCGACGGTCCGGCACCGGAGTCCTACAGCGTCGACAGCCATCCGGAGCGCTTCGCGGGACTGCACGCCATGGCCTCGGCCCTGATCGATCACTTGGCTGCCGCCTACGACGTCGACGTCGACAGCGATCCGGTCCATGCCGGGGAGGTGCTCATGAAGGCCCGCGAGGTGCTGCAGGCTGTCAAGGTCACGCCGCGCAGCGCCGAAGCTGCGCCGCTGACGTTTGTGTTCACGGGGTATCCGGGGGTTCTGATCCATGCCGGTATGCTGCATGACTTCCCGTTTCCGGTCTGCGGCTGCGATGCCTGCGACGAAACGGCCGGCACCACGGCTGACCGGATGGAGATGCTGGTGCTTGCCGTGGCGGCGGGCGGCTACCGCGAACGCTACCCGGTTGGCAGCCGGAAATGGAGCGAATACGCGCTGACCGCGGTGGACGGCTCCGGATCTGAAAGCGGGAGCGGTGAACCCGGTCCGGTCGACGCCGTGCGCCTCCGGGACGCGGAAAACCGTTTGCGTGAAGTGGCCGGCGGCTGGCGCCCGTGGCCGTTGCGGCCGGGACTACGGCCCGGCAGTCAAGGCTGACCTCAGCGACGACGACCTAGCTCGTTGTGCCAGTATCGGCCGTCCTCGGTCCCCGTGCGCACAATGATGTCGGGTTGCGGGAAGGTAGAAGGAAACCTCGACGACGTCCTCCCAGGAGGCATCCTCACCCGCGGGCGGCTCATCCGACAGGACGATGCGGACCGACGAGCCCCCTGACCTGCGGGCGAGGTTGAGATACACGCCAGCCGCGTCGGATGCGCCGACCAGGCCATTGACCTGGCCTGCGAAGAAGCGGTCAAAGTCTCCATCGAAACCACCGTCCTCAGTCCAGACCAGGTCAAGCTGTCCGTAGTCGGTGTCAATTACCTGGTCTATGAGGATTTGTTTCACAGCCAGAGACTACGGCCACACGGTTCAGGGTGCCGTGTTGGTGACAGATGTTTCGATGGCGGTCCAGCCGATGGCGGTTCCTGCCGGCATGGATCCTTGAGGCTCAGTAAGGATGGCCCGTTCACCGATCAGGAGCCCGGTTGCGGCGTCGATGATGATCTCTTGACGCGTCTTGGACGGGCCCTCCTCAGTTCGTCCGATGGCGATACCGGTGCGGCCGTCCAGATTTGCCTGGTTTTCCGTGATGGTCACGCCCGGGATCATGGCCGCGGCCTTGTAGAGGGCGGCACGCAGGTCGGCCGGCACAACACCTGTCCTGAGGAGGTCGGCGATGAACACCAGCGCTTCGCCGTCGACGGACTGGCCTTTCCCCAGTGTCTGTTTGTAGATGCTGTTCAGCAGCCGGTACGGGTCGCGGGGAAGCGCGGACATGTCAGTATGAACCCACCCGCCGGGGCTTCCATAGAAGGATCCGTTGGGTGCGCGCAGCAGCTCGGGCAAAGGGTTGAAGTCGTTCTTTTCGACGTATTCCTTGGTCCTGGCGTCGAAGAATGTCGTGGGTACCCGCCCTGATCGCACCCACACCCACTCATCAGCGGGATCGGCCGGAATGTACAAATCAAGTTTTTCCGTGTCCAGCCACTCGTAGGTGGAACCATCAGCCTCGGTGGACGCGCTGCCCCAGACGTTGGTGCTTTTGACCCTCAGGTACTGGCCCGGGTTCACGACGGGATCAGCTGTCATAATCGCCGTCTCCGCCGCATTGTTGAGGACTTCTGCGGCCTGCGCGGTCGCTCCGCCACGCCAGCCGGCGAGCCCGACGACGTCTCCCGCAACCAGTGCCACAACCGCAGCGGCGGCCGCTGTTGTGAGCCACAAACGGGTTCGACGGGGACGGCGGAAAAGGTTCGGCTTCCGCCGCGCTTCCTGCACGAGGAGGTTCTGGACGCGGTATTTCGTGTCTTTCGGGTAGGTCACTTCAGACAGATTCATGACAGCCTCGCTTCAACGGTAGTCGTGTCGAGTTGTTCGACGGGCTCCGGGTCCCGGTTCATGGCGGCCAGCTTGGCCCGTGCCCGGTGCAGTCTCGATTTCACTGTCCCGGTCCGTACGCCGAGGGTCCTGGCGGCCTCGTCCTGGCCGATGCCGTTCATCAGGCACAGGACAACGACGTCCCGTTCGCCGTCGTTCAGTCCCGCGGTCGTCTCGAGCAGTTCGCGGACGGCACGTTCAGCATCGAGCCTCGAAGCAACCGCCTCCGCATGGTCTGCTTCGTGTCCGCCGTGCCGGGGATCCGAGTGCGGCAGCCTGGCTAGGAAATCAGCGTGTCGCCGGGACCCCCTGGCGCGGTTGCGGTTCGCGTTCGTTGCTACCCCGAGCAGCCACGGAAGGACTGTGTCCCTCTCCGGCCTGAGCCTGTCCCGCTGCCGCCACGCCTCCAGAAAGGTGATCGAGACGAGTTCCTCGGCGTCGTGCCAGGAACCACACCGGGAGAGGCAGTACCGGAAGACCGCGTCGGCGTGCCTGTCGAACAGGGCCCCGAATGCGTCGGCGTTGCCGGTGGTGCACTCACGCCACAGCTCTTCATCGGTTTCCCCCATTAGCCTCATGCCTTGTAGTGTCCGCAGGACCCGAAAAGGTTCCCGATCCGGTTAGCACGAGCGTAGCCTTTCGAGATGACGGACCGCGGCGACTCCGACGAACCTCTGCAGCGACTGCCGGCTGGCCTTCCCCGCCGCTACGCGGAATACAAACCCGCACCGGCCGCGCCTGCCATTCCTCCCACGAACGTTGGTGGGTACGACGAACTCCTGGCCCACTTCCGTTCTCTCGGGAAGGAGCTTCCACGCTCCAAAGAGGGCCTCGCCGCGGTCGACCGCCTCATGGATGGCCGCACTGACCGGGCCACTCTGGCCAAGCTGGTCCGCGCCATCGGCATGTTCTACGGTGACCTTCTCACCCACACCGTTCCGGGCGCGCACTGGGAAGTGGTGGTGGAAGGCGACCCGTGCGTCCGCGTCACCCGGAACACCGCCGTTTCAGTGGTGTCCGTCGCCAACAGACGCCTAACCACGGGGATACCGACTCTCCAGCAGAACTATGCGCATGTGTTGGACATCGTGGCAGCAGAGGAGTGATGACCATGCGAACCAGGACACGGAGCGGCTGGGTGGACGTGCCCCATGCCAGAATCTACTGGGAAGCGACCGGAGAACCTGAAGGCACCCCGGTCCTTTACCTGCATGGCGGACCCGGTGGTTCCCTTGGACAAGGGGGTTACCGTAAACGGCATGACCCGACTCGCTTCCGGATCATCGGCCTGGACCAACGCGGATGCGGCAAGAGCACTCCGATTGTCCAGGACGATCTGGATCACCTGTCCGAGAACACTACTCAGGCCTTGATCGGCGACATTGAGGCGGTGCGCGAGCACTTGGAGATTGAGAAGTGGATCGTCACAGGCGTTTCCTGGGGCAGCACGCTCGCGCTGGCCTATGCCCTCCAGCACCCGGATCGGGTCCTCGGTGTCGCCCTGGCCGCGGTGACAACGACAAGCCGCGACGAGATCCAATGGATCACCGAAGATGTTGGACGGATATTCCCCGAAGCCTGGAAGGACTTCTCGGATGCAGCCAAGGCAAAGCCGGGTGAACGCCTAGTCGAGGCCTACGCACGCCGGCTGGCCGGGAAGGACCGCGACGACGCTCGCAGTGCCGCTTTGTCCTGGGACCGCTGGGAGTCCACGCACATTTCCCTGGACCCCAACTGGCGCCCTGGTGTGCTATTCGAAGACGAGCGGGAGCGGATGACGTTCGCGCTCCTGGTGACGCACTACTGGGCCCATGACGGATTCCTGGCTAACGGTCAGGAAATCGTTCCTCGTGTACACCAGCTCAACGGTATTCCCGGGTACCTCATCCATGGTCGCCGCGACATTAGTGGTCCCGCGGTCACCGCATGGCAGCTGCAACAGCGATGGCAATCAAGCCAGCTTGTGATCATCGAAGACGAGGGACACGGTGGCCCCGAATCCATGGCCGCACTGTCGAAGGCAGTGGAAGAGATTGCCGCCAGGGGTTGAAGCGCAGGGCACCTGATACCGGCGCTGCCCTTTCCATTACTTACCTGAAGGTGCCTATTGCACTTCAAAGTGCATCATCCGGCGTCGGAATTGTTCCCGTTCGGGGGCAGTTGCCCATAGCGGAAGCCGCACGAACAAGGCTCCGGTCAACAAGGTAATCAAGGAGAATCTCATGTCCATTGTCATTGCAGGAGCCACCGGCCAGCTGGGGCGCCTCGTCGTCAAGGAATTGCTGGGCCGCGGCGTACCGGCCGAGCAGATCGTGGCCGCAGGGCGGTCCGCTGAGCAGCTGGCTGAACTGGCGGCTCACGGCGTCACAACCGCGACGGTGGATTACGACGATCAGGCCACCGTTGACGCCGCCCTCAACGAAGGCGACACCCTCCTCCTCATCTCCGGCAGCGACATCCAGAACCGGTCGACCCAGCACGAAACCGTCATCGGCGCAGCTGTCCGGGCCAGGGTTGCCCACATTCTGTACACCAGCGTCCTGGCCGCTGACACCACCGAGCTCGTCCTGGCCCCTGACCACGCGAGGGCCGAAGAGACCATCCGCGCCAGCGGCCTTCCCTTCACCTTCCTGCGCAACGGCTGGTACACGGAGAACTACGCCACAGCCCTGCTCACCGCCCGCGAGACCGGCACGCTGCTGGCCAGCGCGGGTGAGGGACGCGTGGCCAGCGCCACCCGGGCGGACTACGCCGCAGCCATCGCCGCCGTCCTGGCCACAACCGGCCATGAAGGCAAGGTGTACGAACTGTCCGGCGACTACGCCTGGACCTTCGGGGAACTGGCATCGGCGTTCTCCACGGTGCTGGAGCGCAACGTCAGCTACCGGCCCGTGAGCTCAGCAGAGCACGTCAGCGCCCTGGAGGCTGCCGGGCTTGACCCTGCAACGGCAGGATTCCTCGCAGCACTGGACGGCAACATCCGGGACGGTGCACTGGCCCAGACCACCGGCGACCTCGCGCGGCTGGCCGGGCGGCCCACCACTCCCCTTGTTGAGGCTCTGCGCCCGCTTGCGGGCTGAGCCCGAAGTCGAGCACGCAGGCGGATAATGGCATTCACAGCCAGCTGTTAGCGCGGTCAGGAGGGGCCTGGAATGTACCCGGTTGCACGCATCACGGTGGAAGCTCCGGTGGTCAGTGTAGGTTCCGGCCCCTCCGACTACGAAGAACTCGGCCGATACGTCCGCGCCCTGCGCCGGCCGCGGGGACTCCATATGACCCTGCTGCACCTCGGCGTGCTCGACGACTTCTGCCAGGACGTCTCGGAGTGGACCAGGGGTTACACGAGCGCTTCGGCCGCCGCCCGCAGCACGGTTGCCTGGCTGCACGGACTGCCGGTCCTGGAAGCCTTTTCGAGCAGCACCGAACGGCTGATCGTGCTGGGCGGCGGCAGTGTGTCATGTCTCGAAATCGACGTCCCGGAGCGGGTCCACGACTACCAGGTTTCACTTGTCCAGGCCCTCCATGACCTGCTGGACGGGCTGCTGGTGGACAACGTCGATGACTTCATCCTCAGCTCCCGCGCCCTCGGCTTCAGGTCACCGCACTGGACACCGCACGTTGCCGTCGGCACCCCAAGGGCGCGGAGCGGCAAATCGTGGGAAGTCGAGCCGCTGGTGCTCCAGTTCGGCGAGTCACGGATCAGGAACCGCCAGCTGCTCCCCGTCCTGGGGCAGTAGCTCCGGCGGTTCGCAGGGAATATTCAAGCTCAACCAGCTCGGCGTCGTACGTCTTTGCGCTCAGCAGGCGCAGGAGGGCGGGATCCTGGCCGGCAGGGAACACACCCCGCCCGGCGCCGATCGCGACGGGCATGACCACGAGCCGCACCCCGTCAACTTCCCCGGCCTTGAAAAAAGCTTCACCTAGCGTCAGGCTGCCCCAGAGCACGACGCTGCCCACGGTTTCGCTTTTGATGCGCCGGATTGCCTCAACGGCATCACCGGATTCGACGGTGGCTTCGGGGAGGTTGCCCCACGGCGCACTTTTCAGCGTCCGGGAAAACACAAAGCGGCGCAACGCGTTGAGTACTGGCGCGATAACCTCACCATCGGACGCCGGAGTGGGCCAGAATTCAGCGAACATCCGGTAGGTCGCGGCCCCGAGCACCATCGCGTCGACGGTATCGAGCCACGCCACCTGGCTCCGGTCGAATTCGGCCGTGCCACCTTCGAGCATCTCGTAGGCCGTAAATTCGTTATTCGCGTCGGCAGCGAACCCGTCTGCGGTAACGAATTCCTGGACAATCAGCTGCCCCATGATCGACACCTCGCTTCCGTGGTCCGATGGACTTTACGCCGGGCCGGGCCGAGCTTCAATCGCTAGAACGCGGGAACAGTAAACCCGAGGCCCAGCAGCCCGCGGCCAGCCTGCTCAAGAATCGGGTCCAGGGTCAACGTCGGATGGTTGAGCAGTACGTCGACGTCCCGCTGGATCCGCTGCAGCGGATTCGAAAGTCGGTGCGCGCTTCCGCCCGATCCCGCCATGATGACGCGGACTGCTTCGGCCGACGCCTCGCCGCTGAGGCCCAGCGACAGGCGGTAGGCGGCCCGCTCGTGGTCCGTCATGGTCATGGGCCGTCGCTGATAGGAAGCAGTGACCACCCGGATGGCTTCCTCCCATTGCAGCCGGGCCGTGGCAACGAGCCCGTAGGCGTGCGAGAACCGCGCCTGCGCGAGGGGGGAATCGGCCTGACGATCTTCCAGCGTGTTCTTGACCTTGCGCACCAGGACCCGCTCACGGAACATCTCGACGGCGTGTTCCGCAGCTCCCAGGGCGGCGGCGGGCGCCACCAGGTTCAGAAGTGTGGCCATAGGGGTATGGATGATCGGGTCCGGGTGGATCCGGCTGCCCGGATTGTCCGCTGCGCCCAGGAGGGCCCAGTCAAGCGCCCGGTGGTCCGGTACGAAAAGCTCGTCTGCCCGGACGTCGTTGCTGCCGGTGCCCCGCAACCCCGCCGTGTGCCACACGTCCAGAAGTTCGACGTCGGACACCGGAACGAGGCATTGCAGCCGGACGTCCCCGTGCTGCACGGCAAGGAGGGCCCACTCCGAGTGCATGACTCCCGAGGCGAAGGTCCAACGGCCTGAGATGGCGTACCCGCCGGGAACCCTGGTAGCTGCCCCCACCGGGGCGCCGGTGGCGGCAGCCAGGGGCGCCGCCCCGTTGGCGAAGACCTCGTCCTGAACCTTGCGGGGCCAGCGGGCGAGCATCCAGACGTGCTCAATCAGGTGTCCTACCGTCCACGCCGTGGAAGGGCATCCCCGCGCGAGCCGGCGCACCACTTCGACGTATGTTTCAACCCCCATGCCGTAGCCCCCGACAGCTTTGGGCGAGAGGACACGGAAGACGCCGGCCTCCCTCAAATCCTCCATCGTGGATTCCGGAATCCGTCGGATTCGCTCGGTTTCCTCAGCGCGCTCCCGCAGGCGTGGAATCAGGGCATCAACACGGGCCAGCATCTCGTCGTGGCTTGGGACTGCCGGCTGCGGGAGGAAGAGGGTGTGTGCGGTGCGGTCCCGTTTGGCGGCCAGATATGCGTGATTGGCCGGCGACAGGTGGACCCCGGTGGGAACCTGCTCCGTAACGCTGATTCCGAGGGCGGTGAGCTGTGCGGCCTTGTCCGGGTTGTTGGTGAGCAGGCGGACGCTCGTGGCGCCGAGGGCACCCAGCATCTGGGCGGCAGCGGTGTAGTCGCGCTCGTCCTCGCCGTGTCCCAGCGCCACGTTGGCTTCGTACGTGTCCAGGCCGGTGTCCTGCAGGGCGTAGGCGTCGAGCTTGGAGTACAGGCCGATGCCGCGCCCTTCCTGGCGGAGGTACAGGAGGAATCCTCCGGTGGCGCTGATCTTTTCCACCGCCTCCCGCAATTGCGGACCGCAGTCACAGCGCTGGCTGCCGAACACGTCTCCGGTCAGGCATTCGCTGTGCAGGCGGACCAGCGGCCCTGCCGGGTCCAGCCGTGCCGGGTCCAACAGCGCCTGCTCCCACGCGCCCAGGGCCAGGAGCAGGTGCTCCTTTCCGTCGGCCAGCCCGTGGAATGTCAGCACCTCGGCCGTGGCCGTGTAGCCATCGGGAAAGCGCAAAGGGACTGTGACCCTGCTGCGCAGGGCGGCCGCGGATGGTGCCGTGGCCGCCGGCATGCGGGTCTCGGACACAACGGTCATCTGGTGCCTCAGCATTCGGTAAGGGGGCAAATTACTTGAAGGTTGAAGTTAACCGTACAGGCGGTTACTTGAACCTGCAAGTATGTTGCATCCTTATCGAAGCCGGCTTTAGACGCCCGCCACGGGGCCGACTTAGGAGTTCTTCAGCAGCGCCACATCGGACACGAGGTCGATATGCTCCAGCATGGCGGCAGCAGCGCCCGCGGAGTCCCGGGCCCTGATGGCGTCGGCAATCTTGCGGTGCGACGCAAGGGACTGCTCCGGACGTCCCGGCTGGCCGAGTGACTCAAGCCGCGTTTCGAGCACCATTCCGGCAATGAAAGTCATCAGCTGCGCCAGCACCGCGGAGTGGGCGGCAGCGGTCACGGCTTGGTGGAACAACTCGTCCCCGTGCGCCCCCCGGCCGCCCGAGGCCACCTCCCCGGCCATAACGTCGAGCGCCTTGTCGATGGCTTTCATGTCATCATCGCTGCGCCTTGCCGCTGCCAGCTCGGCCAGCTTGACCTCAAGCGTGCTTCGCGCCTCCACAATCTCCGGCAACCGGTTCCGATGTTCGCGCAGCCCCTTGATCACCGACGGGACATTGGGGCGGTAGACCAGCACCGCCCCCGTGCCGTGCTGGACGTCAATGACTCCCAGCACCTCAAGGGCCACCAGGGCCTGCGCCAGCGTTGCGCGTGACACCCCCAGCCGCTCGGCCAGTTCGCGCTCCGCCGGAAGAGTATCGCCCGGGCCCAGCTGGGCGGCCTCGATGAACTCCATGAGTTGCTCCACGAGCTGCTCATAGAGCCTGGGCCGCGAAACGCGGGAGATCTGCTGCGCTGCCGCCTGCTTTGCCATTTGCATCCTTTCGGCGTGGTCCTCAAACCCAAGGGTACCGGAGAACTATTGACAGAGACACCTAGTGTCTAGGAGGCTAGGCCACTAAGCCAATTAAATCCCCAACGATCGATCCGGAGGAACAACGATGTCCGCTCCTGTCCTGTCCATCATCATCCTGGCGGTGATGTTCCTGCTGGCCACTGTGCTCCCGCTCAACATGGGTGCCCTGGCCTTTGTGGGGGCATTCCTGCTGGGCTCGGTTGTCCTGGGGATGTCCACGAACGACATCCTCGCCAACTTTCCCGGCGGCCTTTTCCTGACCATCGTCGGCGTCACCTACCTGTTCGCCATCGCGCAGAACAACGGCACCATTGACCTCATGGTCCGGGGCGCCGTGCGGCTGGTGGGCAGCAAAGTGGCCCTGATCCCGTGGATCATGTTCGCCATCACCGCCGTCATCACTGCTGTCGGCGCACTCTCGCCGGCCGCCGTCGCCATCATCGCCCCGATAGCGCTCAGCTTCGCGGCCAGGCACAAAATCAACCCGCTGATGATGGGCATGATGGTGATCCACGGGGCGCAGGCCGGCGGCTTCTCGCCCATCGCCGTCTACGGCGTCACTGTCAACGGCATCATCGCCAAGACGGAACTGGAAGCCAGCCCCATGGCAATCTTCCTGGCGAGCTTCGTCTTCAACCTCGCCATTGCACTGGTGCTGTTCATCGTTCTCGGCGGAAACAAGGCCGGCTCCTCCGCAGGAGGCCGATTCGTGGAGCAGGCCGCCGAAAAGCGCATGGCCATGAGCGTGGGGGCCCGGACCGCCGGCGTCACCCTGCAGGGCTCGGGCACCGACATTTCCTCCGCCCGCGTCTCCTCCAAGGGCACATCAGGCAACTCCGCGGAAAGCACCACCAACGGTTCAGCCGGGGCCGGCGAAGAGCCGGCGGGCACCCCCCGCGCCTCCGTTCCCCAGCTGGTCACCATTCTTGGCCTGATCGCCCTGGCCGTGATTTCGCTGGGATTCAAGGTTGACGTCGGCTTCGTCTCCATCACCATCGCCATGGTCCTGGCCCTGGTCTCCCCCGCCGCCCAGAAGGGCGCCGTCAACAAGATCAGCTGGTCCACTGTCCTGCTCCTCTGCGGCATGCTCACTTTCGTGGGCGTCCTCGAGGAAGCCGGCACCATCAAGTTCGTGTCCGACGGCGTGGCGCAGCTGGGCATGCCGCTGCTCGCGGCCCTGCTGATCTGCTACATCGGCGCCGTGGTCTCGGCCTTCGCCTCCTCCACCGCCATCCTGGCGGCGCTCATTCCCCTCGCGGTGCCGTTCCTGGCCTCCGGGGAGATCGGCGCCGTCGGGGTCATCGCCGCCCTCGCCGTGGCCTCCACGATCGTTGACGTCTCCCCGTTTTCCACCAACGGCGCTCTGGTGCTGGCCAACGCGCCCGAAGACGTGGACAAGGACAAGTTCTACAAGCAGATCCTGGCCTACAGCGGCATCGTCGTCGTGGCCGGACCCGCCATCGCCTGGCTGGTGATGGTGGTTCCGGGGTGGCTGTAGTCCGCCGGACATCCAGCAGGCGTCAACCCAGAAATCGATGAGCAACAGAAGGAATCCCATGCAGAGCACTGAATCCACGCTCCGGACCGACGGGCCCCTCTCGGGCATCCTCGTGGTGGACCTGAGCCGCGCCCTGGCCGGCCCGCACGCGGGCATGATGCTGGCCGACCTCGGCGCCCGGGTCATCAAGGTGGAAAACCCCGGCACCGGAGACGACACCCGCGGCTGGGGTCCCCCGTTCGTCGGCCCAGAAGACGACCCGCAGGCCACGTACTTCCTCTCCTGCAACCGCAACAAGGAATCCATCGCGTTGGACCTGAAGAACGACGACGGGCGGACAGTGCTGCGCGAACTGCTGGAACGCGCCGACGTCGTCATCGAGAACTTCCGCCCCGGCGTGCTGGACCGGCTGGGCTTCTCCGCCGCGGAAATGCACGCGCTGAACCCGGCACTGGTGATCCTGTCCATCACCGGCTTCGGTCACGACGGGCCGGAATCGCGGCGCAGCGGCTACGACCAGATCCTGCAGGGCGAGGCCGGACTGATGTCCCTCACCGGCTCCGGACCGGACGACCCCCAGCGGGTGGGCGTTCCGATCGCCGACCTCCTGTCCGGCATGTACGGCGCGTTCGGCACCCTCGCGGCGCTGCTGCAGCGCGAACGGACCGGGCAAGGGCAGATTGTGCGTACCTCACTGCTGGCCGCCCTCATCGGGGTGCACGCTTTCCAGGGCACCAGGGCAACAGTGGCCGGCGAAGTTCCGAAGGCCCAGGGCAACCACCACCCCTCCATCGCCCCCTACGGCCTGTTCCACTGCCGGCAGGGACGGGTCCAGATCAGTGTCGGCAGCGAGAAGCTCTGGAACACTTTCGCTTCGACCTTCGGTATCGACGCCTCCCGGCCCGAGTTCGCCAGCAACGCGGAGCGGGTGCGCAACCGCGAGAAGGTCATCGAGGAAGTGGAGAACGCGTTCTCCGATTATGGAGCCGAGGAGCTGCTCACCAAGCTCAACGACGCCGGCATTCCGGCAGGCAAAGTCCGCACCTTGGACGAGGTCTACGCCTGGGACCAGGTCCATTCGCAGGGCCTGGTGATCGACGTCGAGCACAAGCTCCTGGGCACCGTGAGCCTGCCCGGTCCGCCGCTGCGGTTCTTCACCGCCGCCGACACCAACGAAACGACCCTCACCACCCACACGGCCCCGCCCCTTCTGGACCAGGACGGCGATCAGATCCGGCAGTGGCTGGGACTGGCCGCCACCTGGACAGCCGGAACGGAACCCGTCAGCGCACCCGCCCGGATGGAGAAGGAAAGCCGATGACCATGCTGACAGAACAACCGGCCAAACACCTGGACGCCGCCGGACTCATCACCGCTGTGCTCGATCCGGGGTCCTACCGGAGCTGGGACACGCCGGTGCTTGACCCCGCTCCCGGCCCCGAGTACCGGCAGGAACTGGCTGCCGCCCGCGCCAAAACCGGCGTGGACGAATCCGTCCTCACCGGCGAAGGCCGCATCCGGGGCCGGCGGGTAGCTGTCATCGTCAGCGAGTTCCGCTTCCTGGCCGGATCCATCGGGCTCGCAGCCGCGGAACGCATCGTCACCGCCGTCGAACGGGCAACACGCGAGGGACTGCCGCTCCTGGCCGGCCCGGCGTCCGGCGGCACCCGCATGCAGGAAGGCACCATCGCCTTCCTCTCCATGGTGAAAATCAGCGCTGCCGTCCGCGCCCACCGCCAGGCCGGGCTGCCCTACCTCGTCTACCTGCGGCATCCCACCACAGGAGGGGTCATGGCGTCCTGGGGATCGCTCGGCCACATCACCGTGGCCGAGCCCGGCGCCCTGCTCGGCTTCCTCGGACCGCGGGTCTATGAGGCCCTCCACGGCACACCGTTTCCCGAGAACGTCCAGGTGGCTGAGAACCTGTTCGACAAGGGCCTGATCGATGCGGTGGTCCCGCCCTGGCAACTGTCCGACGTCGTGGACCGCGCCTTGAGCATCCTGGTCCCGGGCGCGCACCCGCGGCCCGCGCCGCCGCGCACGCTGGCCGTCAAGCCGTCCGACGCCGGCGCCTGGGAATCGATCGAAATCTCGCGGAACGCCCGCCGACCGGACCTCCGCCAGCTGCTCGCCTACGGCGCCCGCGATGTGCTGCCCCTCAACGGCACCGGGCAGGGGGAAAAGGACCCCGGCCTGCAGCTTGCCCTGGCGCGCTTCGGCCAGGAATCCTGCGTGGTCATCGGCCACACCCGGCCCCGGCCGTCGCGGCAGACGGCGATGGGACCGGCGTCGCTCCGGGAAGCGCGCCGCGGCATGCGCCTGGCTGAGGAGCTGGGGCTGCCGCTGCTGACGGTCATAGACACGGGCGGCGCAGCGCTGTCGAAGGAGGCCGAGGAAGGCGGGCTGGCCGGAGAGATTGCCCGGTCACTGCACGACATGATCGGGCTCAACTCCCCCACCGTTTCAGTCCTGCTCGGCCAAGGGGCCGGAGGAGGGGCGTTGGCACTTCTGCCCGCAGACCGGACCATCGCCGCCCAGCACGCGTGGCTGTCGCCGCTGCCGCCCGAAGGCGCCAGCGCCATCGTCCACCGGAACACCGGCTTCGCCCCGGCCATGTCCGCGGCGCAGGGCGTCAACGTTGCGGCCCTCTACAGGAACGGCCTGGTGGAACACATCGTGGACGAACGGGGCGACGCCGAACACAACCGTGCGGAACACAACCGTGCCGAACACGGGGACGCCTCGCTTGAGCCAAGAGGATTCTGCCAGCGCATGGGACAGGCCATCGAGTACGAGCTCGCCACCTTGTCGGCCGCCGGTCCCGGCGAACTGCTGCCGCTGCGGCTGGCCAAGTACCGGAACCTGGGAAGCGTCATCGCCGGCTGATTACCGCCTCGGCGCCATCAGGGAGGACCGGTGGAAATCCGTGTGCCACACCTCGATCTCCCGTCCGTCTCCGTCGGTGACAACGTATTCGGGCCAGCGGTCGAAGGCGGAGCAGGGATGGGAGATGCCGAAGTCCACCAGGTCGGTGACGTCCAGGCCGGTCACGCCGGTGAGGACTGCGTGGTGGTCATAGAGGTTGCGCACCACAGCCGTTGCCCCGCCCTTCGGGGCACCGTCAGCGGTGTGGACCGCCAGGACCACCGGCAGCCCTGCGTCGTAAGGCAGGTCCCGCTTGCCGGCGCCGACGACGGCGATCCCGTCTTCGGGGGTGGACAGCACCGCGGCGCGGACGGTCAAGGCCGGCAACAGGCCCGGCACCGGGCTGACACCGGCGTAGGTGCCGTGATCGTGGGTGACGTAGCAGCCGGACCGGAGGAGCCTCCGCGTTCCCGGCACCTGGCCGGGTTCCGGCAGGAACTCAACCACACGGTCCGGAAAAGCCGATCCGCCCATGGAGTAGACGGGGGCTGCCGTTTCGAAGTACGGGGCCACGTCCAGAAACACCTGCCGCACCAGCCGGCAGTGCCGGTCAACGGCCGAGACAGTGTCCTCCGCACGACTGTTGGGCACCACCCCCTCGTAGCCGGCAACTCCAACGAGCCTGAGTCCCGGCGCGGCGCGGACCAGCCCGGCGAGGCGGACAGCCTCCCCGAGGCTGCGGACCCCCGTGCGTCCGCCGGGCGTCCCGACGTCGAGCATCACCTCAAGGGGGACGTTCCCTGCAGCGGTGAACACCTGCGCCGCGGCATTGATGCCCGCCTCGGAGTCCACGAAGCAGCGGATTTCCCGCCCGGGGTCCTCCTCCAGCCACGCCCGTATGCGGCTGAGGCCGTCCCGGTCGACCACCTCGTTGGCGATGAGGACATGATGGTGCCCCCAGCCCAGCACTGCAGCGACCTGGTCCACGGTGGCAACCGTGACGGCGGCTGCCCCGGCCGCCACCTGGCGGCTGATGATCGGCGCGGACATGGTGGTCTTCACGTGCGGGGCAAGGTCCACCTGCCGCTCCCGGCACCAGGACGCCATGACACGGATATTGTTTTCGAGGGCAACGGCATTGAGCCTGAGCTGCGGATACGGCATGGTCGATTGTCACGGGCGTAGGCTGTCAGGACCAAATTTCGCGAAAGGGCCGGAGTGGACACACGAAAGCTGAAGTACTTCCTGGCCGTTGTTGACCATGACGGTTTCAACCGCGCGGCAGAGCACCTCCTGATCGCCCAGCCCTCACTGTCCCAGACCATCGCCGGCCTGGAAAAGGACCTCGGCGTGCCGCTCTTCCACCGGATCGGCCGCCGGGCGGTGCTCAGCGAGGCCGGCAAGGAACTCGTAGGGCCGGCACGCCTGGTGATGCGGGACCTCGACGCTGCGCAGTCCGCGGTGCAAGCGTTGCGGGGCGTGCGCAGCGGCCGGCTGGACATCATCACCATGCCCTCCCCCGGCATCGAACCGCTGACCTCGATGATCGCCGGCTTTACCCGGCTGCACCCCTCGGTCCGGCTCAACGTCAGCGCCGCCTTCACACCCGAGGAAGTCATTGAATCGGTCCGAACCGGCAGCACCGAAATTGGACTGGCCGGTTCCTCAACGCCCATCCGGGTCCCGGGGGTGCAGGTCCTGGAGCTCGAACGCCAGCCCCTGATCCTGATCGTGAACCCGCAGGCCGATACGTTCAACCCGGGAACGGGCGATCCAGCGGGAGGACCTCGGCGGGCACCGCCTGATAGCCAGCCAGCGCGGATCGCTGATGCGCTGGCTCGTGGACGACGCGCTGGCGCACGGCGTCAACGTGGAGATCGTCGTCGAGGTGGCGCACCGGACCTCGATCCTGCCGCTGGTACTTGCCGGTGTGGGCCATGCGGTGATGCCTTCGTCCTGGGCTCCGACGGCCCACAAGGCCGGGCTGCGGACACTTCTCATCGAACCCGTGTCCCACCTCGATGTTGCCATCCTGAGCCGGAAGGAAGACCTGACACCGGCCGCCCGCGCCTTCCTGGAGGTCGCGGAACTGCACGCCGATCAATAGGCTCAGCCTATTTGCCGTATCGAATCTTGGTCTTGGACGCCGAATACACCCAAGCCTTCTACTTGAAGAGGAAGGCAGTGTGACGCTGCTAACAGACTCAACGAGGAGGTAGGCACATGAGCGCCACCCAGAAATTCAGCATCGCTTCAATCCCCGCAGACGGAGTCGGCAAGGAAGTTGTCTCCGCCGGCCGCCGCGTCCTGGACGCCCTGGCAGCCAACTCCAACGGCAGGTTCGCCTTCGAATGGACCGAGTTCCCCTGGGGCTGCGGCTACTACGAAAAGACCGGCCAGATGATGGACCCCAAAGGCCTGGAAGCCCTCAAGGACTTCGACGCCATCTACTTCGGCGCAGTGGGATGGGAGAACGTTCCGGACCACATCAGCCTCTGGGGCCTCCGCCTGAACATCACCCAGAACTTTGACCAGTGGGCCAACATCCGCCCGGTGAAGTTCCTTCCGGGCATCCAGTCCCCGCTCCGCAAGGCCGACAACACCGAACTCGACTGGGTCGTTGTCCGCGAAAACAGCGAAGGCGAGTACGCCGGCCTCGGCGGACGCAACCTCAGCGGCCGCGGCCCGGGCAACGAGGTGGCCCTGCAGACGGCCCTGTTCACCGAAAAGGGCTGCGAGCGCATCATGCGCTTCGCCTTCGACCTCGCCCGGACCCGCACGGTCAAGAAGGTCTCGTCCGTCACCAAGTCCAATGCACAGCAGTACGGCATGGTCCTCTGGGACGAAACCTTCCAGCGCGTAGCCCTGGACTACCCGGATGTGGCCACCGAAAGCGTCCTGGTCGACGCTATGAGCGCCAAGTTCATCCTCAAGCCGGAAGACCTCTCCGTTGTGGTCGCATCGAACCTGAACGCCGACATCCTCTCGGACCTGGGCTCGGCACTCGCGGGCAGCCTGGGACTGGCGGCCAGCGCAAACCTGAACCCGGAGCGCCGCTTCCCCTCCATGTTCGAACCGGTCCACGGTTCCGCACCGGACATCGCCGGCAAAGGCATCAGCAACCCGATCGGCGCAATCGCCAGCGCCGCCCTGATGCTGGACCACTTCGGCCTGCACGAGGAAGCCCGTCTGGTCGAAGCCGCCATTGAGCAGACCACGGCCGCCGGACTTCTCACCCGCGACGTCGGCGGCGACGCCAACACCGACGACGTCACCGAGGCAATCATCGAAGCCCTCACCCACACCCTGGCTGCCGTCTAGCCAGGACTCGCGACCAGCCGGCTCCGTCCCGGCGGTCAGGCACGGCCCGGAATGGACGGCGGTTCACCACACCGCCGCCGTCCATTCCGTCGTGCTCTCACACAACAAGCACCCTCCAGCTACATTCCACAACGAGGTAGGAATCATGGAACACATCACCACCGCCGGCGCTGCGGCCCCAGCCAAAAAGCCGTCAGCGCAGGACAAGCCACAAAAAACCCGCTGGTACCGGCAGCTGTACTTCTGGGTTCTGACAGCCATCCTCATCGGCATCCTCGTCGGCTGGCTCGCCCCCACGGTCGGCATCGCCATGGAACCCATCGGCACCACCTTCGTGAACTCGATGAAAATGCTCATCGGCCCGATCGTGTTCCTGACGATCGTCGGCGGCATCGCCAGCGTCGCCGACCTCAAGAAAGTCGGCATGACAGGGCTGAAGGCCCTCACCTACTTCCAGGTCGGCACCATCTTCGCCATGATCTTCGGCCTGGTCGCCATCAACATCTTCCGCCTCGGCGACGGCGTCAACGCGGACGCCAGCAGCATCAAGACCTCGGATTCCGCGGCCAAACTCATCGACGCCGGCGCCCACCAGGAATGGTGGCAGTTCCTTACGCACATCATTCCCAACAGCATCATCGGGCCCTTCGTTGAGGGCGACATCCTCCAGATCATCTTCATCGCCGTCGTCTTCGGCATCGCCCTGAACGCCATGGGCAAGGTCGGGGCCCCCGTCCTGGACGGCGTGCAGCGCCTGACCGGGGTCATGTTCAAGATCCTGGGCTTCATCATGAAGGCCGCCCCGATCGGAGCTTTCGGCGCGATGGCCTACGCCGTGAGCAAGTACGGAGTCTCGTCCCTGACCAGCATGGGCGGCCTGATCGCGCTCTTCTACGTCACGTCCATCCTCTTCGTGGTGGTCATCCTGGGATCGGTGATGGCCTTCCTGAAGCTGAACATCTTCACGATGATCCGCCACCTCAAAGAGGAATACATGCTCATCCTGGGCACCTCCACCGCGGAACCGGCCCTCCCCGGCCTGATGCGCAAGCTGGAGCATGCCGGCGTCAAGAAGGAAACGGTCGGACTCGTCGTCCCCACCGGCTACAGCTTCAACCTCGACGGCGCCGCGATCTACCTTTCCCTTGCCGCCCTCTACATCGCGCAGGCCACCAACACGGACCTGACCGTCGGCCAGCAGCTCGGGCTCCTCGCGGTCATGCTGCTCACCTCCAAGGGCGCAGCGGGCGTGGCCGGCGGCGGCTTCATCGCGCTGACCGCCACGCTCACCACGATCGGCACCATCCCGGCAGCCGGCATCATGCTCATCTTCGGCATCGACAAGTTCATGTCCGAATGCCGGGCCTTGGTGAACTTCACCGGCAACGCCGTCGCCACACTCTTCATCGCCTGGTGGGACCGCACCCTTGACGCGGACCGCGCCCGGCGGGTCTTCGCCGGCGAATCCGTCGAGCCCATGCCTGCCGAAGACCCCGTCCACCTCGACGAAGTCACCGACCTCGACGACGACCTCACCGAATATGGCCACCATGCACCGAAGCACACCACCGACGTGAATGCTGCCGACCGCCGCCCCGCCTACTCGGAATCCATCTGACATGACCAACGCAACCGCCCCGAAGACCGTGCGAACGCTCATCGCTCCCGACAAGTTCAAAGGCAGCCTTACTGCCGGCGAGGTGGCCGAGGCCCTGGCCTCCGGACTACGTGCCTCGGCCGGGGCGGGGGTCGGGACGGTCCATTGCGAACTGCTCCCGCTGGCCGACGGAGGTGACGGCAGCGTCGACGCCGCCGTCGCCTCCGGCTTCACCCGGCGCCACTATACGGTGGCGGGGCCGACCGGCCAGCATGTGCCGGCGAGCATAGCGTTCGACGGCGTCACCGCCGTCGTCGAGGTTGCCAACACCTGCGGACTGGGGCTCCTGCCCGACGGAAAGCTGGAGCCGCTGGATGCCTCCAGCAGGGGCTTCGGCGAAGCAGTCCTGTTCGCCCTCAGCCTGAACCCGGACAGGATCGTGCTGGCCCTGGGCGGCAGCGCCAGCACCGATGGCGGCATGGGAATGCTCACCGCCCTCGGATACAGCTTCCGTGACGCGGAAGGCCGCCAGCTTTACGGCAGCGGCCGCGCGCTGGCCCGGATCCACTCCATCCGCCGGACTGCCCTCCCCGAACTGGCGGACACCGAGCTCATCGTCGCCAGCGATGTCCACAATCCATTGCTCGGCGCCCAGGGCGCACCGGCAGTGTTCGGCCCCCAGAAGGGTGCCGGACCTGACGACGTCGCTTTGCTCGACAAGGGCCTGGAGCACTTCGTCAGCAGGATGACCTCAGCCGGCTTCGAGGACGCTGCGTCCAGGGCAGAGCATGACGGGGCCGGAAGTGCCGGAGGAATCGGCTACGCCTGCCTCCTGCTGGGAGCAACGCAGGTATCCGGTGCGGACTACTTCCTGGACCTGCTGGACTTCAACTCCCGCAAGGAGCACTGCGACGTCGTCATCACGGGCGAGGGCAGCATCGACGAACAGACCCTGGCCGGGAAGCTGCCCGCCGCCGTCGCCCGCCGCTCAGGAACCCGGCCCATCATCGCGGTCGCCGGACGCTCCCTCCTCCCCCGGGAGCGGTGGCAGGAAATGGCCCTGGCCCGTGTCTACACGCTCGCCGAGTACACCGACCAGGACTCGTCGAAGGACCCCGAGTTGTCGGCGGCGCTGCTCCGCCGGATCGGACAGGACATCGGCGCGACCCTCCGGTGACCCCACGCCGGCCCGTGCACCGGGCTACCGGCCGATCCCGGTGATGGCCACCATCACCGGGACGATGCCGATGATCAGGAGCGCACCGGCGATGTCGAAGACCAGCCCGGTGCGGATCATCCTGATGATCGGCACCGCGCCGGAACCGTACACGATCGCGTTTTGCGGTGTTGAGACAGGCAGCATAAACCCGAAGGAGGCGGCGAAGGTGGCGGCCAGGGCGGGCACGAACGGATCCAGCCCCATGGCGGTGCACAGCGGAATGACGATGGGCACCACCACCGCCGCGGATGCTGTGTTGCTGGTCGTCTCCGAGACGAGGACGGCCAGAATGGCGGAGAAAGCGGTAACCGCGACCACGTTAGTGACGTTCAGGTTCCGGGAGGCTGCGGTGCCGATGGTCTCCGCCAGCCCGGTGGCGGCGAGGAGCGAGCCGAAGATGATGCCGGTGCCGAAAAGGATGATGGTGCCCCAGTCGATCCGGGCGGCGTCCGACCAGTTGAGCGTGGCCCGGCGTTCCTTCCAGTTCGTGGGCAGGATGAAGAGCAGGGAAGCCCCCAGAACGGCCACGATGCCCTCGTCCAGCCGGTCGTCCAGCAGAACGTAGACATCAGAGTCCGTCCCTGTGACAAGCCCGGCCGCGGCCGGCAGCAGCCAGAGCGTGACGGTGAGGCCGAAGGCGATCAGGGTGTTCACTTCAGCCCTGGACATCCTGCCGTGGGCGGTCCGCTGTTCGCGGATGTACTCCTCGACGCCCTCGATCCGGCGGACCTCCGGTTTGTTGAGCAGGAACATGACCAGGGCCAGGACCGCGAACATGGCCAGGCAGAGCGGGGCCGCGGCAGCTGTCCACTGGGCGAAGGAGATGCGTTCCCCGGTGGCCTCCTCGATGAGTCCCCGCCCGATGAGGTTGGGCGGTGAACCGACCGGCGTGAGCAGGCCCCCGACGCTGGCGCCGTAGGCCAGCATCAGCATCAATGCCGCACCGACCCGCAGGCGCAGCGGGTCAAAGTCGGCCCTGACTATGCCGCGGTCCTGCATTAGCTGGCCGATGACCGCGAGGATGCCCAGTGCCGTGGGCATGAGCATGGCCACGGTTGCCGTGTTGGACACGAACGCGGACAGCAGGCAGGTGATGACGCCGAAGGCGATGATCACGCGGTAGGTGGACGTGGCCACGCCGGGGAGGGAGAGCACGGCGAACGCAAGCCGTTGGGCGATGCCGTGTTTGAGCATCGCCTGGGCGAGGATGAACGCGCCGATGAAGGTGAAGATCGTCGTCGACCCGAACGGAGCCAGGACGTCAGCGGCCGGAGCGACGCCGAGTATCACCACGGCGGCCACTCCCAGCAGGCCTCCGACGGGGATGGGGACGGGCTCACAGATCCAGAGGACAATCACGCCCAGCAGAACCGCGGCCAGGAGCTGCTGTGTCCGGTCCATCGTCATCGGGAGGAGCGCGAAGGTGACCGAGGCAGCCGGCGCGAGGAAGAATCCCAGGGTTTGCCGTGCCCGCTCAAATTTCTCTTCCTTGGGAGAAAGTTTCTGCTCGCTCAGGCTTCGGAACGTCTTTCCGCCGAGCAGGGCGGCGCGGACGTCGGTTCGTTCCGTCATCAGCGGTGCAGGGCAGTCAGCAGCCGGACAGGACTTCCCCGGAGCCAGGCCGTGACGTCTTCGAACGCGCCGCCGTAGAACTCCCGGTAGCTTTGCTCCGTGACGTAGCCCAGATGTGGTGTCAGGACAGTCCGTGGTGCGGACAGGAGCCGGTGGCCCGCGGGCAGAGGCTCGAGGTCGTAGACATCAAGCGCTGCCCCGCCGAGCCAGCCTTCGTGCAGCCCCCGGATGAGGGCGTCTTCGTCGACCAGGGGCCCGCGCGAGGTGTTGAGCAGCACGCCCCGGGCTCCCAGGAGACGGAGTTCCTGTTCGCCGACAACGCCCCGCGAGCGTTCCGAAAGCCGCACATGCACCGACACCACATCCGACTCCCGGAAGAGTGTGTCCTTGCTGACCCTCCTGACGCCCACCTCGCCGGCCGCCTCGGCCGTGAGGTTGGGGCTCCAGGCGATGACGTCCATGCCGAACGCCTGTCCGTAGGCGGCGACGCGGCGCCCGATCTTGCCCAGGCCCAGGACACCCAGGGTCTTTCCTGCGAGCTCAAATCCCACGGTGGACTGCCAGTGCCCGTCCCGGAGGCGCCGGTCCTCAAACGGTATGCTCCGGGCAAGCGCGAGCAACAGGGCCCACGTCAGTTCCGGGGCTGCGGTTGGAGAACCGCCGGTCCCGCAGACGGCTATGCCCAGCTCCTCCGCCGCGGGAATGTCGATGGACTGATTGGCCATCCCGGTGGTCACCAGCAGTTTGAGTCCGGGTAGTTGCGCCAGCCGCTCGCGGCCGAACGCGGTCCGTTCCCGCATGGCGATGATGATGTCGAAGCCGCGCAGGCTGGCGACGACGTCGGCATCGTCCTTCAGGGGCCGGTCGAAGAAGGTGACGCTGACGCCGTCGGCGGCAAGCTGCTCCCAGGACGCGTAATCCCGGGCGACAGACTGGTAATCGTCCAGGATGGCGAGGCGCATGGAGGAATCCTTCGGCATAGGCAGCGTGCGGTCAATGCTGTCAGGCTACCGTTTCTGATCATCCCGCTGGCGGTTTAGCTGCCGAGGGTTCACTGGTGCTGCTGTTGGTGGTGCTCCAGCTGGCGAGAAAATCCAGTTGGTCCTGGGCGTGGCTGCCGGCCTCGGCGGTGTAGGCGATCAGTGTCAGTCCTTCGCCGGGGAGCTCGAGGGCGTCGCCGGTGAGTTCGATGTCGCCGACCAGAGGGTTGTGCATGGTTTTGCGGGCCGTGCGGTGGAAGCGGACGTTGTGCCGGGCCCATCGCGTGGAGAACTCGGTGCTGCCGGCGGCGAGGTCGCCGATGAGGTGGTTAAGGGCCCGGTCACGCGGACTCCGGCCGGATTCGGCGCGCATGGCCGCGGCGAAGTCGTCGGCGAGGGTTTCCCAGTCAACGAAGAAATCGCGGGAACGCGGGTCCAGGAACATGAACCGCGCCAGGTTCAGCGGCAGGGTGGCGGGGCTGAGGATGTCCGTGTAGAGGGCGTAACAGAGGTTGTTGGCGGCCACGACGTCCATGCGGGAATTTCGGACATAGGCAGGCGTTCCGGTCATCCCGGCCAGGAGCCGTTCGATGCTGGGGCGCAGTTCAGTCCGTGCCCGCCGGACACCGGATGACGGGGCCGGAGCGGCGGCTTTGGCGAGGTCGAACAGGTGGGCGCGCTCCGCCTCGTCGAGCTGCAGGGCGCGGGAGAGGGAGTCGAGAACGGACTCGGACACTCCGCGCAGGTTTCCGCGTTCGAGGCGGGCGTAGTACTCGGTACTCACTCCGGCGAGCATGGCCACTTCCTCGCGCTTGAGTCCGGCCACCCTCCGGGTTCCTCCGTAGGCGGGCAGCCCTGCCTGGGCAGGGGTGATGTGCGACCGCCGGCTCCTGAGGAACTCGCGGACGTCTTTCGTAGTGTCCATGCCTCTACGCTACGGCGGGAAGGGCCGCCCTAACAGGAACTGCCAGTACACCGCACAGCAGAGACTCCCACGCGGGCAACGGGACTGGTTTTCTTGAATCAGCAGCTTCACGCCTATCCAAGGAGCACACCGTGCATCTCGCAGTTCCCGGTCCCACGTCCAAGGGGCCCGCCGATAAATTCACCAGCGACGTGTACCTCAACGCGCTGCATGCCGGCGAACAGCCCTCCCGCCTGAGATCGGCCATGGTGCGGTTTTCTCCCGGAGCCCGCACACACTGGCACTCGCACCCCGTCGGCCAGACCCTGCACTGCACAGACGGCATGGGACTGGTGGCGAACCGAGACGGTGAGGTCATCCTCCTGCGTGCCGGAGACACCGTGCACACCCCGGCCGGGGAGGAACACTGGCACGGCGCGACGCAGGACAGCCTGATGTGCCACCTGGCCCTGGTGGAGCACGAATCCGGTCAAACCGCGACGTGGCTGGAACCCGTCACGGAGCTCGAATACCAGGCCGCCCAGTCCAAACACACCCGCTAACTCCACCGAACAACGCTAAGGAATCTCAGTGAAAAGTGTCACCCTCAACAACGGCGTCGAAATGCCGATCCTGGGCTTTGGTGTCTTCCAAATCGCCGAAGAGGAAACCCAGACCGCGGTCGAAGCGGCCCTGGCCGCCGGATACCGGCATCTGGACACCGCCGCGTCCTACGGTAACGAAGCAGCCGTCGGCGCGGCCATCAAAGCCAGCGGCATCGCCCGCGAGGACCTGTTCGTCACGACGAAACTCTGGATCCAGCACGCACCCGCGGGCAGCGTCTATGACGACAGTCGGCGCTCCTTCCATAACTCGCTTCAACGGCTGGGCCTGGATTACGTGGACCTCTACCTGATCCACCAGCCCTTTGGGGACTACTACAGCGAATGGCGCGCCATGCAGGACCTGAACAAGGAAGGCCGGGCCCGTGCCATTGGTGTCTCGAATTTCCACCCTGACCGGCTGGTGGACCTGATCGACCACAACGAGATCGTTCCGGCAGTGAACCAGATCGAGACCCACCCCTTCCACCAGCGGGCCGCCGATCAGGAACTGATGCGCGGGCGCGGGGTCCAGATCGAGTCCTGGGGGCCGTTCGCCGAAGGCAAGAACAACCTCTTTTCCGATCCTGTCCTCAGCGCTATCGCGGCTGCCCACGGCAAGTCGGTCGCGCAGGTGGTGCTGCGCTGGATGATCCAACGCGACGTCGTCGTGATCCCCAAATCCGTCCGGCCGGAGCGCATGGCCCAGAACCTCGACGTCTTCGGTTTCACCCTGACCGATGAGCAGATGAACCAGATCACCGCCCTGGACACCGGTGCCAGCCTCTTCTTCGACCACCGCGACCCGGCCATGGTCAGTTGGCTGGGCGGGCGCCGGTACAGCTAACGCAGGACACCCATGAGCACCCCTCTGTTGAACATCAGCCGGCGGTCCGCCCTTCGCGGGGCGGCCGCCGGCCTGACCGGAGCCCTGCTGACCGTCGGAACAGCAGGCTGCACTCCAGGAAGAGACACCACAGTGGCCTCCACGCCATCACAGGCGCCAGCCGGTCCCCCGCAGAGCAGCCGGCGCATACTGTTGGCCTACTTCTCCCGGGCAGGCGAGAACTACTACTACGGAGGCCGTACAAACCTCGACGTCGGCAACACCGAAGTGCTCGCTGGCATGATCAGCGCGCTGGTTCCCTGCGACATGTACCGCATCGAGGCGGCAGACCCCTACCCGGACGGGTACGACGCCACCGTGGCGCGGAACGTCCGCGAACAAAATGGGGACGCCCGTCCCGCGATCGCCAACCCCCTGCCAGCCATCGACCAGTACGGCTCGGTCATCCTGGCCAGCGGGATCTGGAACGTCAGGGCACCGATGATCATGGCCACGTTCACCGAAAGCTACGACTTCACCGGCAAGACTGTTTTTCCCGTCACCACCCATGCCATGAGCGGACTCGGCACGGCGCCCCGTGACTACAGGGAGTCCTACCCGGGTGCAACGATTGCCGAAGGCCTCGCGGTGAAAGGCGAGGAAGTGCGCGGCGCAGCAACAGACATCAAGGCCTGGCTGCAGGCGACGGGCCTCCTTGCCTGAACAACCGGCTTCGGGCCCGGCACCTATGCCGACCAGGCAAAGGGGGCCGAGAAGGAGTTCTTCCCGGCGTTGTCCCAGGTCATCCCGAACACATCGACGCGGCCGGTGCTGGCGGTGCCGGCTGCCAAGGTGTCGGCAGGAAATCCGATCCCGCTGACTTTCACCCCGAGCTCCGTGCGGTCCATGGGAGACACGAAGTCCTCGACCGCCATGTCCACGGCACTGCCGATCCTGACCCGATGCCGGCGCCCATCGTTGGCGTAGGCCATCTCCAGGGACTCCATGCCGGCCATCTCACCGATCAGGGCGGCCAGATTCTCCATCGGCCCGCCAAGCTGTCCGCCGAAGACCGCGCCCAGCGCCTCGGCCTGCCCGGCTGAGGCGGCTGCGTCCATCAGGAGTCCGACCTTCCAGCCTCCGCCACCCATCAGGGCGGGTGTGTCGGCGACGACGCAGACGGTGAGGCCGCCGACGTCGACGCCGTTAACGTCGCCGGTGTCCACGTGGAAGGCCAGTGCCACCTGGCAACGATCGTTATCCGCCGGTACGGTCAACCCGGAGGTCGCGCACGGGCAGACCATATCGCAGTTGCAATTCTCGAAATACGTACCCTCTAAACGCCACGACATTTTGCGGCTCCCTTCGAAGTGGTACCCCCCAAAACAAAGTCTCCTCCGGCCCATCACCACGGTCAACGGCTTGAATCGAGCCTGTTGCGGCGATCAGTGAAGCCGCCCGGCGAACATGCAGGTGGCCCCCGGTTTGTGCTGCCGGGGGCCACAGCTTCGAACTATGTGCGCTGGAAGATGTTGAGAATGTTGCCCTCCGTATCCAGGAACCAGGCCCCCTTGCCTGTGGGCAAGGTGGCGATGCCGTTCTCAGTCTTCAGGCCCGGGAAGTCGTATTCCTCGAAGGTAGCTCCGCGGCCCCGCAGCTCTTCGACCTCGGCTTCGAGGTTGTCCGTCATCCAGCCCAGCTGGGTGTTCTTTGCGGTGCCCGCGTTGTCGGACTGGTACAGCAGGAAAGCTGTTCCCTTGCCGCAGCGGAACATCAAATTTTCGGCGTCCATGACCTCCGGATCGTCCAGTCCCACGACGTCCCGATAGAAGTCACGTGCCCGGGCGATGTCCTTGGCAGGGAGGACCGCGGCGACTTCACTGTCCTTGAGCATGTCGAATTCTCCTAGTTTGAAGCGATCGAGATGCCCGCCCCGAAGGAGGTGCCTGCGGGGCGGCTGTGCCGGCTCCCGCCGGCTCCCGGCTGTATTGGATGGTCCGGGACGGTGCCGGGGAGGCCTGCGTCGCGGCTAAATCAACAGCCGTCCCTGGGTCTTCCCAGCGTTCATACCGCCATTATGGCCGCTGTTCGGGCTCCCGGATATAGCCAGGAAATAGGAGGCCGACGGCGGGTCTCACTCCCGTCGTCGGCCTCCGGTACGGCTGAACTCACCGCGAAGGTCTGACCACCATCGCGGAGCCGCCGCCGCGCCTCACCGGTTCAGCAGCGGCCACCATGCGGCCGTTCGGCTTGAACTCGATGGCAGTGGCAGCACCGATTTCCGCCGCCGATGTGAAGGCGTCGCCCGATGGCGTGAATTCGTGTCCGAACGGTTTCAGCTGCTCACCGTAGGCCTCGATAAAGCCGGGCTCGGCCGTGACCTTTGCCGTGTTCCGCTGGGCAGCGCGGGGCGCCGCGATGGCCTCCGAGATGTCCATGCCCAGGTCCACGCGGTTCAGGATTGTCTGGAGGACGGTGGTGATGATGGTTGATCCGCCGGGCGAACCGAGTGCCAGGAACGGATCACCGTCCTTCAGGATGATGGTGGGCGACATCGAGGAACGCGGGCGCTTGCCCGGCTGGATGCGGTTCGGGTCGTCCTCCTTGTAGACGGTGCTGAAGTCCGTCAGCTCGTTGTTGAGCAGGAATCCGCGTCCCGGCACCACGATGCCGGATCCCCCGGTCTGCTCGATCGTGAGGGTGTACTCCACTACGTTGCCCCACTGGTCCGCGACCGTCAGGTTGGTCGTGGAGATGTTTTCAGTATCCGTCTCAGCGGCGGGCGCTGCAGCGGCGGCCGGGCACGCGCCGTCGTACGAGGAGATGTCCCCCGGGTCGACGGGCTTCGAAGCAGCCTTGGCCGGGTTGATCCGGCACGAGCGCTCTTTCCCGAACACCGGGTCCGTGAGCTCGTCGGTGGGGACGTTCACAAAGGCGGGGTCGCCCACGTATTTCGCCCGGTCAGCAAAGGCCAGGGCGCTGGCCTCAAGGTAGTGGTGCAGGGCGGCCGGGTTCTTGCCGTTGGCGTTGCCCATCTCCGAAAGGTTGAAAGGCTCCAGGATGTTCAGCGCCTCGCCCACGGTGGTGCCGCCGCTGCTCGACGGCGCCATGCCGAATACGTCCAGGCCCCGGTACTCCACGTGCGTGGGGTCCTGGTCCAGGGCCTCGTAGGCTGCCAGGTCCTTCGTCGTCATGTGGCCGACCGGGACGGGCAGCGTGGTGCCGGCGGTCTTCGGCGGCGCCTTCACTGCGGCGACGATCTCGTCCGCCACGGGGCCTTCGTAGAAGCCATCGGTCCCCTCGTCCGCGAGGAGCTCATACGTCGCGGCAAGGTCGGGGTTCCGGAAGACACTGCCGACGGCGGGCGCGCTGCCGCCGGGGAGGTAGAGGCTGCTCGTGGACGTAAACGCCGCAAAGCGCTTCTCGTTGTCGAGGGTCTGCTGGCGGAAGGTCTCGTCCACCACGAAGCCGCGGGTGGCCACATCGATGGCCGGCTCGAGGGCGTCGCCAAGGTCCAGGGTGCCCCAGCGTTCAAGCGCGCGCTCCCACGTGGCGGGGGTGCCGGGGACGCCGACGGAGACGCCGCTGGTGACGAGCTCGGGGGTGAAGGGGTAGGGCTTGCCTGTCGCGGGGTCGATGAAGGCGTCGTTGGGCATCTTAGCCGGCGCGGTTTCCCGGCCGTCGATGGTGCCGACTTCACCCGTTTTCGCATCGTAGAAGACGAAGTAGCCGCCCCCGCCGATCCCTGCACTGTAGGGCTCGGTCACCCCCAGTGTCGCGGCCGCGGCGACGGCGGCGTCCGCGGCATTGCCGCCCTTGCGGAGCACCTCGATCGCCGCCGCGGAGGCGTCCGGGTCAACGGTGCTGACCGCGCCGCCGTAGCCGGTGGCGGTGGGCTCCTTCTTGACCTCCCGCGGATCAGCGAACGCAGGGTTCATGACGGCGCCGCCCGTCACGCTCATGGCCAGGACCGCCGTGAGGGCGGCAATTCGACGTCTCACCTTAGGCATGATGACTCCCGAGTCAGGGTGGTGCGGAGTGGGGTGATCGCCACGTTACTCCGGCCCGGAGTGACACTCAACACTCAATTGATTGGCCGGGCGTTTAGCCCCTGATGTGCCACCCGTCGAGGACAACAGGGCCACGGGGGGATGCCAGCGTCGCGGTGAGCGGCGACTGCTGCACGGCGTCGGGCGGGATGGTTCCATCGGTCGGGTCATTGTCAACGGACGGAAGCCGGAGCATGTCGGCAGCCTGCAGCGGGATGCCGCGCAGCACCAAGTGCCGCAACGAGAGGGGCGTGGGCGGCAGGTGGGCACACGGATGTTCGCCGTGCCATTCGATCAGGCTGGGCAGTGCGCCCGCGCATTCCAGACGGCCGTCGTCGCGGACCGTGATGCGCCACTTCAACAATCCGTAGGGGGTTTCCCGCTGAGCTGTGAGCAGCTCGCCCGGGTGGAGGGCAAGCTTGGCAAGGTCCTGACAGAGCGTCTCGATCTTGTGCGTGCGAGCCACTGCGTGCACCAGCCGGGGCGAGTCGCGGATGGCCTCGCGCAGTTCCGGGCGGTCAAGCCCGAACCAGCGGACCCTCCCCGGCGGCGGCGCATCGGGATCGATCGCGATGACCTCGAGGTAGCAGCCGGGGAAGTTCTCGCTGCTGATGTCCATGACTTGGTTGTGGGTGCCCATCAAGGGATGCTTGCCGCCCCCGGCGGGCCGGACACCGAACGTTGCTGCGCACCATGCCGCGCCTTGCTCCAGCGAATCGGCGGCGATGACCACGTGATCGATACGGGGGTTCACAACTCGGCCTTGCCGTCGGGGGCGTTGGCCGCATCGGCCGGGGATCCCTGCCGGCGGCTCGCTACCAGGAACGGTACGGCAATCAGCTGGATTGCGCCGCCGATTGCCAGCGAGGCCGCATATCCATAGGCGTCGGCCGCCCGGCCAAGCAGCGGCTGGACCACCACGCCGCCGCTTGAACCAATGAGCGAATCGAAACTAAGCACCGTAGCCCGCTGCTTCGAGGCGATCATGTCGTTCAGGTAGGCCTGCCGCACGGGAACGCCCGCGGCGTCCACCACCGCCCAGAGGGTCAGCAGCGCCAGGGCCGCCCAGAACACGCGGGTGAACCCGAGGACCACCAAAATCACTGCAGCGAATCCGACGCTGATCATCAGCACGGTGGTGCGCTTGCGGACAAGGCGTCGGATCCGGGGCGCCAGCCAGCCGCCGAGAACTTCGGCCCCGGCCACAACAGCCGCGGCGAGCCCCGCCACGGAGTAGGCGCGCGGGTCCCCGAAAAGCTCGAGGAGGTAGGGCTGCAGTGCGTAGAACACATAGATCCCGACGCCGGCATTGAACGGCCCGGCCAGCATCACGTAACGCACGGGCGGGTTCTTCAAACCGTTCTCGATGGAGGCGGCGAGCACGGTACGGACCGCCCGCAAAGGGCCGGCCGAGCGCTCGGGTGTGAACCCGACGTCGTGCATAAGGCGGAACGCCACCAGGAACATGGCCAATAGCACGCCCACACGGATCAGGAAGGGGACGCCCAGGTTGGTGACCTGGGCGATCACGCCCCCGGCCACCGAGCCGACGAGCATCGCAACCCCGGAAACCATCACCCCGCGGCCCAGCACCGCCTCCATCCCGCCTTCATAGCCCTCGAAACGCAAGGCGTCGACGAGCCAGGCCTCCACTGCCCCCGAAAAGAAGGTGAAGCCCAGGCCGAGCAGGACCGACACCAGCGCCCACCACCAGAAAGGGGCCGACAGTTGCCAGAGCAGGTAGTAGAAGTAGGTGGAGACGGCGAGGGTGACCGTGCCGAGGAGGAATGAGACACGGCGCCCCCAACCGTCCGCCACCACTCCGGTGGGCACCTCGAACAGCACCATGCCCACCGTGAAGAAGGCGTTGGCGGCAAAGGCTTCGAGGTTGCTGAGCCCGGCATCCAGCAGGAAGAGCGTGTTGATGCCCCAGATGAACGACGCCGCAACGGTATTGCCCAGCGTCAACGTCAGATAGATGCGCTGAATCTTTCGGGCGCCGGCGCTCATCGCGTTGACGTCCCCGCTAGGGCGAGGTAGGAGCACGAGCCCATTCTCGTCCGGTTAGCCTGCGTGCACCAGTGCAGATGCTGCCGGATCCGCGGCACGCTCCGCTACGGCATCAGGCGAGGCGGCTCCGGACGATCTCGCTGACGGTCTTGCCGTCAAACCGTCCCGCGACCTTGGCGGTGACCGGCTTCATCACGGCGCCCATCTGCCGGATGGACGGTTCCTGGCCGTCGGCCTTCAGCGCCGCGATTGCCTCGTCAACAATCGCTTCGACCTCTTCACGGGTCAGAGCCTTGGGCAGGTACGCCTCGATGATCTCGGCTTCGGCGATTTCCGCCGCGGCCCGCTCAGTCTCGCCGGCTTCCGTGTAGATCTTCGCGGTGTCACGGCGTTTGGCGGCTTCCTTCTGGAGCAGCCCGGTGATCTGGGCATCGTCCAGTTCGATCGGGGTCTTTCCCGATTTCTCGCGTGTCTCGATCTCGCCCAGGACGTTGCGCACCGTGGTCAACGCCACCTTGTTCCGGTCTTTCATGTGGATCACAACATCGCCGTGGAGGCGTTCTTTGAGCGTGCTCATGGTGTTCTCGTTTCGTTGGCTTTGCCTCCATTGTCCCCGCTCGCCGCCGCCTCCGCTGCCTTCTGCCGCGCCCTACTTCACCTGCTTGCGCAGGGCACGGCCCAGACGGGCCGCAGCTTCCTCGAGTTGCGGCTCGCTGACATGCATCCAGGCAACGTGATTATTCACCAAAGGGCCTATACCGTCTAAGCCTGAACATGGCGTCACGAAATCCCGGATCCAATCGAACAACTTCTTTGTATCCTCCGACGGCCTCCGTCAGGCGCCCCGATCTTTCAGCCTTACGTGCCATCGCATAAATGATCTCCTTGTGGGCACGACTAACAAGTCCGCTTGGATCCGTGGCTGATGAATCCAAAGCCACCAAATCCCGGTGAAGGGCAAGGACTGAGCGCCAGTCACCCATCTCGGCGTGCTGCCACATCAGCTTGCGCAGATCCGCAAGCCGTTGTCGTCGCTCACATGATTCACGGCGGGGACCAGCATCCTGGAAGTCCGGGTCGTCCTGTATGCGTTCGTATCCCCGCGCTGCAACTGCCCAATCCCCGACGTTTTGGGCTTGGCGGGCAGCGTAGTAGATGTCGACGAACTCCTGGCTTTGTCGGGCGCCGGCCAGAAGGGCAGCTGCGTCGCGGAATTCCGTATCGAGCGTCAGCAAGTCACCCAGCAGACTGATGGCGGTTGGATATTGCTTCTCGCGAAGCGACGAAAGCGCTCGCTCGTACAAGGCCAATTTCCGCGGCTCTTCTGTACCGTGGTCGATTGGAGAACTCGTCGGAGCTGGAGGGATGAGACCCGCGCCGGAGGTCACCCCGGTGAGATTGAATAGCCGTGTAGCATCACCGCGTACATACAGTACTGGGGTTACCCATTCAAAAGTTCCTAGCCCCATTATCGATCTGCGTCCGCTATTGGCAGCCCTATCGATGTCTCGGCCGTGAGCGAGGGCGCCATAGAAGCCTCGCGAGAAGGCGATTGCGGCGCTATCTGTAACAGTGAACTGCATGGCTGCCACAGCACTGATTCCTCCGCGGACCAGAGCCGCGGCAGTTCCAGAGAAGAGATCATCCTTTCCCGATTCCCCTGAGGAACAGGAATTGAGTACCACCAAGCGCGGTGTGGGCTCCGCTTCCCTCAGTAGCTGCAGAAGACGTGACGATTCGACCATGGATGATCGCCCTGTGGCAGATTCCAGCGCAAGAAGGCCTTCCTGCCTGACCACGTCGTAGTCCCCGTGGCCAATAAAATGCACAACATGCCATGGCCCGTCCAGCAACGCGGACTGGATCCCATCCCAGGTAGCGTTAGGCACCCAGCGAAGCTCGATTAACCCGGCAGAAATCGGCTCAGCAAGTGCCGTTGTGAGGTTTTCCTTCTCGGCCTCAGTGTCGAGTGCTGGCAAGTCACGGACCGCCGGGACAACGCCGAGGATTCGCAGTGGCGGTTCAACGGCCAGTGGACGATAGCTGTAATCGGCCGCGGGGACGCGTCGGAGCAAGGGCAACTCATGACAGAGGTAAGATTCGGTTTCTCGGTCATAGAGCATCTCCCACGGCAGTGCCACCAACTCCGGGGCCCCCAGCCTGAGTACCACCCGCAGCGGGTGACCACTATTCTGTGCTGCGCCCAGGCTTGCCCGATATGTTCCCTTTACGGCGCCCGTAAATAGGGCATTAAACATCTTCTCGCCCACGTCATGCAGGGGTTGTTCCGAAATAGGTATTGTGCGTCGGGCAGAGACCGCCGACGCGAGGACAGTCGCTTCCAAATCAGAAATTCGAGCAAGGATAGCATCGACATCCAGCCGAATCCTGGAGGAAGTTTCACCTCCCGAAGGCGCGTGGACAACTCGGACAGAATAGTTGCCTCTCCGGGAACCGGAGGTGATTTCCAGTTCAATGTCTCCGTCCACAGCGACCTTCTCATGCGCACATGCGAACTTTCACCCATCAGGGCCTTATGGAAATCCTGATGTCCCATAAGACTGGCCCACGAAACGATGCACCACAAGACCATCCAGAATGCCAACCCTTTGACCTCATGTCAGTACAAAGTCTTGACTCTTTCGTTAGAGCGCTCTAACGTTGGTGGCAGCACGTGACCTGGCGCACTCGCCGGGACCCCCACCGACGGTCCAGTTGGACGGGCCAAACGATCTGAGGAAGTCAACAATGTCGTTGCACGCAGCACACCCCATCGCACCGGGAAACAAGCCCGGATCCAAACATCGCGGGTATCTGACCCGCCTTACTGTCATCTCCACCCTGGGCGGCCTACTGTTTGGCTACGACACCGGGGTTATCTCGGGCGCATTGCTCTACATGCAGGATTCACTGAGCATGAGCCCGGTCGAAGAAGCCACCGTGGTCAGCGCCCTGCTGTTCCCGGGTGCTGCGGTCGGCGCGCTGAGCGGCGGCCGGCTGGCCGACACGCTCGGCCGCCGCGGCACGCTCCTCATTTGCGCCCTGCTTTTCCTGGTCGGCGCCCTGGGTTGCGCGATTGCACCGAACGTCGGATTCATGGTGGTGGCCCGCGTGATCCTGGGCCTCGGCGTTGGAGCCGCAGCCGTCACCTGCCCCCTCTACCTGGCAGAAATGGCGCCGGCACACCTGCGCGGCCGCATGGTAACGATCAACGAACTGATGATCGTGACCGGCCAGATGCTCGCCTTCGCCATCAACGCCCTTCTTGACACCCTGATCCACGATCCCGAGGTCTGGCGCCTCATGCTGGGAGTGGCCTCCATCCCCGCAATCGCCCTGCTGATCGGTATGCTCATCCTGCCTGAATCGCCCCGCTGGTTCGCGATCCGGGAACGGTTTGCGGACAGCCGTCGCATCCTTGACCTCAGCCGCAGCCCCGAGGAAGCCGACTTCGAATACAAGGAAATCGTTGAATCCGCCACCACTGCAAAGACCGAACGGTCCCACGCATGGCGTGACCTGAAAAACAATCCGTGGATGCGCAAGCTGCTGTGGATCGGCATCGGGCTGGCCGTCGTCCAGCAGGCAACCGGCATCAACACGGTCAACTACTACGCACCCACCATCCTGGAACGCAGCGGACTGGGAGTCAGCGCATCCCTGGTAGCCACCGTCGCCGTGGGGGTGACCTCGGTGCTGATGACCGTGCTTGGCATCTACCTGCTCGGCTTCATCGGCCGGCGCCGCATGCTGGTCATCGGGTTCTCCGGCGTTGTCGCCTCCCAGGCGATCCTCGCCGTCGTCTTCATGCTGCCGCAGTCGGATTTTGTCAGCTACACCATCCTGGCCGCCATGATGCTGTTCGTCGCTTTCGTGCAGTGCTTCATCGGCACCTGCGTCTGGCTCCTCCTTTCCGAGATCTTCCCGATGGCCATCCGCGGCTTTGCCATGGGGATAGCCGTCTTTGCCCTCTGGACTGTCAATGCCGGCATCTCCTTCCTGTTCCCGATCCTCGTTGTGGCACTGGGCTCCACGGGAACCTTCGCGGTCTTCGTCCTGGTGAACGTCGCCTCCCTGGTCTTCGTATCCAAATGCGTACCCGAGACCAAGGGCCAGTCGCTGGAAGAACTGGAGGTGCATTTCCGCACCGGCAGCCTTCCCGTCATCACGCCCGCGGTGGCCTCCGGCGCAAAGGCCGGCGCCTAGTAACAGTTTGTCCGTCTCCATAGCCAGGCCACTGTGACGATCGCGGCCGGGGCGGCAGGCAGCCGCCCCGGCCGCGATACGCTTACGTGCAGAATGCGGCGGATCGGCGGGGAGTGAATTGAAGCACCAGGAAGCGGCGAAACGCCCCACTATTTACGACGTAGCGCGGGTGGCCGGCGTCTCCCGTGCCCTGGTGTCGCTCGTGCTGCGCGGCTCCCCCAAGGTCAGCGCTGAAAAGAAGCAGGCAGTTGCCGAGGCCATCGCCGAGCTCGATTACCGGCCCAGCAACGCGGCACGCTGGCTTGCCAGCGGCCGCACCCGGATTGTCGGGGTGCTGCTGGACGACCTGGCTAATCCCTGGTTCGTGGAACTGCTCGACGGCCTGCAGAGCGTACTCGGGGAAGAGAACCTGCGGATGGTCCTCAGTGATCCCACCTATCTGGCCCGGCCCGATGAGAGCCCGGTGTCAGCGTTCATGGATCTCCGCGTGGACGGGCTCATCATTGCCGGCGACGTCCAGCCCGACGACGATCTGCTGCGGGCCACTGCGCACACACCGACCGTCGTGGTCGGCACCCGCACGTTCGAACTTCCCTCTGCGGACCTCGTCACCAACGACGACGTTGCCGGAGCCTGCGCCGCCGTCGAACACCTGATCAGCCTCGGCCACCGTGATATCGCCTACCTCACGGCCCCGACCGGGTCAGCCGCACTGCGTGCGGGCTCCTACCGGGACACGATGGCCCGCCACGGCCTGCAGGATCACATCCGCGTAGTGCAGACAGACCTGAGCGAACACTCCGGCTTCGAAGCAATGAACGGCCTCATTGACAGCGGCCGGACCCCCACCGCGGTCATGGCCACCAACGACGTCCTCGCCGTCGGAGCGCTCTCAGCCGCCGATGACCACGGCATCAGCGTCCCCTCCCGGCTTTCACTCGTCGGCTACGACAACACCTACCTGGCCGGAATCCGGCATCTATCGCTGACCAGCGTGGACCCCGTAAGCCGCGACGTCGGCATCCGCGCCGCCCGCCTGCTCCTCGAGCGCATGGCAGACCCGGGCCTGCCCCAGCGCACCGAAGTTCTGACCCCGCGCCTGGTGGTGCGGAACAGCACCGCCGCGGCCCCGACGGGCTAGGGAATCGCCGCAACGGCGTCGATTTCGACCAGGAAGTCACCCAGGAACGAACCGACAGTGGTACGTGCCGGGTAGGGGGTTTCGACAAACCCTTCGTAGGTGGCGTTGAACCCGGGAAAATCCCGGCCGGGGTGGTGCAGATGCACTGTTGTTTTGACGACGTGGGAAAAGTCCAGTCCGTGCCCTGCCAGGACGCCGGCAAGGTTCTTCATCGCTTGGAGGGTCTGCTCCTCTATGGTGATGCCGACGGTCTCACCGGTGACTGGGTCGTGTGGTGTCTGGCCGGCAGTGAAGAGGAACCCGTTGGCGGCGATGGCCTGGGAGTAGGGACCGGCCGGGCTGGGCGCGAGGTCTGTGGTTACTTGCTGTCGAAACATGGAAATCGTTCCTTCGGTATGGCCGGCGTCGTGGCGCCGGCCGGTGTTGGTGATGTTCTCAGAGGACCTTGGAAAGAAAGGCCCGGGTGCGTTCGTGCTGGGGTGAGCCAAGGACCTGCTCCGGGGGCCCGCTTTCGACGACGACGCCCTGGTCCATAAAGACCACCTGGTCGCTGACCTGGCGGGCGAAGCCGAGTTCGTGGGTGACCACCACCATGGTCATCCCGGCCTCGGCCAAGGACTTCATGACGTCGAGCACCTCGCCGACGAGTTCCGGATCGAGGGCTGACGTTGGCTCGTCGAAGAGCATGAGCTTGGGTTTCATGGCCAGCGCCCGTGCGATGGCGATCCGCTGTTGCTGGCCGCCGGAGAGTTCCTGCGGGTAGGAGTGCCCACGGTTGCCGAGCCCGACCCGGTCCAGCAGCGCCTGCGCCTCGGCGGTGACCTCGTTCCGGGGCCGGCCGAGCACATGGACGGGTGCTTCCACGATGTTCTCCAGCACGGTCATGTGCGGGAAGAGGTTGAACCGTTGGAAGACCATGCCCGCGTTCAGCCGTGAACGCGCGGTCTGGCTTTCCTTCATTTCGTAGAGACGTCCGTTGCGCTCGGTGTACCCGACGAGGTGCTCGTCCACGTACAGTCGTCCGGCGTCGACCTTTTCCAGGTGGTTGATGCACCGGAGGAAGGTGGTCTTCCCCGAGCCGGACGGTCCGATCAGGCAGGTCACGGACCCGCGTTCGATCCTCAGGTCAATGCCTTTCAGGATTTCCGTTGAGCCGAAGCTCTTGCGGACTCCCCTGGCTTCCACCATCGCGGTATTCATCATGCGGTCCTTGTCTGTGTCGGGACGTTTGCAGGTCCCTTGGCGCGGCGCGGCCGGCGCGGGGCTGCGTCGAAGCCTCGGCCATACCGTCGCTCGAGTTTGGTCTGGAAGAAGCTCAGGATGGTGGTCATCAGCAGGTACCACAGGCTGGCGACGATGAGCAGCGGAATGGTCTGGTAGTTGGTGGCGTAGATGATCTGGGCCGAATACAGCAGGTCCGAGATCGCCAGGACGCTGACCAGGGAGGTGCCCTTGAGCATGGAGATGACCTGGTTTCCGGTGGGCGGCAGGACCACTCGCATCGCCTGGGGCAGGATGACCCGGCGCATCAGCTGGCCGCCGTTCATCCCCAGGGCCCGGGCAGCGTCGTACTGGCCCTTGTCCACGGATCCGATCCCGCCGCGGATGATTTCGGCCATGTAGGCTGCTTCGTTCAGCGCGAGCCCGAGCAGCGCGGCTGTCAGCGGGGAGATGAGGACGTTCGCCGATCCGACGACCACGGACGGGCCGCCAAAGGGAAGGCCGAAGGCGATCACCGGGTACAGGGCGGCAATGTTGTACCAAAAGATCAGCTGGACGAGCAGTGGCGTGCCGCGGAAGAACCAGATGTAGCCCCTGCTGATGGTGCTCAGGATCGGGTTCTTCGATAGCCGCATCACCGCCAGGACCGTGCCGAGGGCGATGCCGGCCGTCATGGACACCACGGTGAGCAGGATGGTCAGCCCGGCACCGGCCAGGATCTGCGGGGCGAAGAGATAGGAGACGACGACGTCCCAGTGGTACCGCTGGTTCACGGCCACATCCCACGCCGCGCTGAGGGCTACAAGAATGAGGACGACGGCGATCGCCAACCGGACGGGGTGCCGGAGGGGCACCACCGGGATCGAGTCCGCGGACGCCGCGGGGCTTTGCGGCCTGGTGTCAGGGATTGAGTGTTGCTGCATGGTGTTCACGTCCTATTGGGCGAAATTGACGCGGGCGTCGGTGATGGCGGCGGACTCAAGACCGTACTTCCCGAGCACCTTGAGATAGGAGTCGCTCTTGATCACGGAATCGAGCGCTGCGGAGACTGCTTTGACCATGCCCGAGTCCTTGGGCATCCCGACCCCGACCGGGGTGAAGTCGTATTTCGAGGCGATCCCGAGCTGCGGGTTCTGCGAGGCAGCGAAGTCGAGAATGGGTGAATCCGCGAGGACGGCGTCGAGGCGTCCACTCGTGAGCGCCGAGATGGCCTGCCGCGTGTCCTGGAACTCGCTCCGCTGGATCGTGCCGTTGCCGGCGGCGGTGCAGTCTTCATCGATGGCGGGGACATTGACGGCGAGCTGGTAGGAACCCGTCAGGAGGCCCACCTTCTTACCGCACAGGGACCCTTCACTGCTGACCCCCAGCGGGTTGCCGCTGGGCACGGCAATGGAATTGCCCATCTGCATGTAGTCCACGAAATCCAGGACCTCCATGCGCTTCGCCGTGGGGGTCATGGACGAGACGGTCATGTCGTACCGGCCGGCGGCCAGGCCGGGGATGATCGAGTCGAAATTGGCCACCTGGATCTCCACCTTCACGCCCAGGGTCTCCCCGATGAGCCGGGCGACGTCGGGGTTGGTGCCCGTCATCTCCTGGGTGCCTTCGCGGTAAAACTGCGTTGGCGGTTCGTTGGTGGGGATCGCGACGCGCAGGACCCTAGTTGCCTTGATGGATTCCGGAAGCAGTTTTGCGGCCGCCTCGTTGACCGCCAGGGCCGGGACGCCGGTAGCCTGCCCGCCGTCGGACGTCGACGACGCGGGCGCCTGCGCACCGCAGGCCGTGAGGGCCAGCAGTAGGGCGGAAATGACGACGGCGGCGGGCAGGCCGGGCCGGGTGCGTTGGATTCGCGGGGATATGGGAGTTTTCATGAGGGAATACTCATCTCTTCCAGCCCGTGGCTGGCTTCCGGGGCCGGTGAGGTGCGGGCAAAGGGTGCGTTGCGGTGCCGGATCAGGTCCCGGCCTTCCAGCCGAAGCTCCTGGATCGTGGACACTCCGAGGAGCATCATGGTTCGCGTCATTTCGGCCCGGAACATCTTCAGGACGTGGGCAACACCGGCCTGGCCGGCGGCTGCCAGGCCGTACAGGTAGGGGCGGCCGATGGAACAGGCGTCGGCGCCGAGGGCGATGGCCTTGATGACGTCCGAGCCGCGGCGGATGCCGCCGTCGACAATGATTTCAAGCCGTCCTTCCGCCCTGTCCACGATGTCCGGGAGCATATCCAGGGGCGCGGCCATGTGATCCAATTGCCTGCCGCCGTGGTTGCTGACCTGGATGGCGTCTATACCGATCTCGGCCGCAGTGACGGCATCGTTGGGGTTCACCACTCCCTTGAGGATGATGGGGCCGTTCCAGCGCGCCCGCAGATCCCGGATGTCATCCCAGTCGGTGGGTTCGTAAGAACCGGCAAGCAGCGTCCGCCACATGTCAGGCGTACTGGACAGGGGGCCTTGGGGGATTTCGGCGTCAAGGTTGGGGAACGCAATCGCGTCATGGGCCAGGAACCCCAGGGCCCACCGGGGGTGCAGCGCTCCTTCCACAACCGTTTTCAGCTTGATCGACGGCGGCGCGGTGAACCCGTTGCGGTAGTCACGTTCGCGGTGGCCGATTGCCCGGCAATCGACATTGACCAGGAGGGCTTCGTAGCCTGCCGCCGCGGCCCGGTCCAGGACAGCCTGCAGCTCGGCCTTGTCCGCCATGGGTTCGATGTTGAACCAGCGGCGCAGCCCGGGAGCGGCGGCACTCACCTGTTCCATCGGCGTCGTGCTCAGGTGTGCCAGGCCGTAGGGGACGCGGGCTTCCTCTGCGGCGCGGGCGACGGCGCTCTCCCCGTCCGGGTGGAACAGCCGGGTGCCGCCGGTGGGGGCGAGCGTCAGCGGCATCGAGACCGGTCCGCCGAGGAGGCTTGAGCTGAGGTCCAGGTTCTCCACCGATCCCCACTTGGGCAGGAAGGACCAGTCGTCGAAGGATGAGCGGTTGCGCCGCAGGGACACCTCGTCCTCCCCGCCGCCCTCGATGTAGTCATAAATGCTCCCGGGCAGGCGCTTCGCGGCCAGTCTCCGCATGTCCTCTACGCTGTAGCAGCGCCGGGACAGGCGCTCCGAGGGAGTCCGGGCCGGCCCCTGGACCGTTGCCAGCGCCCTGATGTCTTTGAATTTCATTGCTGATCCTCTGGGTTCAATGAAGGACTTCCTTGTCACTTCCTTTCCCAATGGTGACGCAGATCTCGCACCGTCCATATGTGAAATCTCCTAGAAGTTCGTGTGGCCTCTTGTGATAACTTCCAGATATGAAAATTGAGGAATCGGGCCTGACGGAGGGCGATCTTCAGGGCGCCGTCGTACGCCTGTCGGACTGCATCCAGCTGATGCAGGCCGATCTGGTGCATGCCAACCCCACACCGGAGAACCTCGGCCATCCGGTCTCGGACGTCCTCATGTACGATCCCCTCGATGAATGGATGAATGTCGATGACCGCATCATCCTGGCCGTCGGCCTGACCGGAGGCTCGGCAGCTTTCGACCAGCTGCTGCACCGGGCCTCTAACAGCAACGCCGCAGCCGTGATCGTCAAAGCCCACGGGACGCCCCTGGAACAGCTGCGTTCCGCCGCGGACCGGCACAGCCTGGCCGTGCTGGTGGCACCCGACAACGTGGACTGGACGCGACTGGTGGCGCTGGCCAGGGCATCAGTCATGGGGGCAGCCGCCGATTCAGTCTCCGGAGTCCGGCTCGGCGACCTTTACGCGTTCGCCAACGCCGCCGCGTCGATCACCAACGGCGCGGCGAGCATCGTGGATCCGCTCGGACGGGTGCTGGGGTATTCGACATTGCCGGGACAGCCCGTCGACGAACTGCGCCGCGTCACTACCCTCTCCTTGCAGGAGGTCAAACCGCCGGCCTTCGACTCGGACTTCAAGACCGTCTATGCGTCCGCGGGAGCGGTTCTGATCCCCGGAATCGGCGATGAAATGCCGCGGCTCGCACTGGCTGTGAGGGCGGGCGGTGAACTGCTCGGTTCCATTTGGATCATCGATCCCGGCAATGACAAACGGGAGGCGGCCCTGAACGCGCTCGACAGGATGGCACCACTGGCAGGCCTCCATATGCTCCATGCCCGCTCGGCGTCGGACTTCGGCGAACGCCGGAACGGGGACCTCATCCGCACGCTGGTGGACGACCCCGCGCACGCCTCCTTTGCTGCCGCCCAACTGGGGCTCGATGCGGCCCGCGGGCTCGCTGTCGCAGCGTTCTCCATCGTCCGGCCCGAAACGGGAAGCCTTGAATCCGTGCGTGAGATCCAGCGGCTGCTGCACCTCGTCACCACGGTCTGCAAGATCCACTTCAACACCAGCCACAGCGCCCTGATCGACTCGGTGGTCTACGCCCTGCTGCCCTGTGAAGGAAACGCCCCCGGGCCGGCGCACCGGCGTCTGGTCCAGGAAATCGGTGCCTACGCCCACACGATCAGCTCCCACCCGCTGGTCGCGGCCGTGGGGGGCATCGCGCCCCGGGTGGAGGACCTCCCGGGATCCCGGACCGAGGCGCTGCAAACCCTGCAGTACATGGTCCGCCTGCAGGCGGAAACCCCGCGCTCCAGCGGAGCCCAATCCCCCGCCGCCGGGTTGTTCGAGGACTACCGGGTCCCGCTGAGTCTCTTGAAAATCGGTGCGTTCATCGCCGAAACAGGACTCTCCGACGTGGACGACATCAGCAGGATCCAGGCCCACGATGCCTTACAGCAAACCGAATATCTGGACACCCTGAGGGCATATCTGGCTTCCAATGGAAGCATGTCGGCGATGGCGGAACATCTCCACGTGCACAACAACACCGTGCGCTACCGGGTTGCACGGCTGGTAAAAGACTTCAACCTCGATCTCGACGATCCGCAAAAGCGGCTGTGGCTCTGGCTGCGCCTGACCACTATGGACCTGGCCCCTCAGTGACGCTGGTCGAGCGCGTCGAGGAGCCGCTTGACCGAACCTCCGAGGTTCCATTCGGTGGCCAGGCGCTCAAGGTCGGCCCGCGGATCGCCGACGACGGGGTGCAACCGGGCGCCCGCCTCGTCCAGCGTCGGCAGCCCGAGGTCGCGCACTACGTTCACGACGGCGGGAGCCACCTTCAGGTAGTCCGTCGCCGCTGCGAGCTTCGCCCGCACGGACGCGGACAGCCCGCTTTCCGCACCCGTCGCCGCCTCGAGCAGCAGGTCGAGGGTGCCGTACTCCCCGAGCAGTGACGCGGCCGTCTTCTCACCGATGCCGGCCACGCCCGGCAGCCCGTCGGAGCTGTCACCCCGAAGGATTGCGTAGTCCGCGTACTGCTCGGGCAGCACGCGGTACTTGCCCACGATGACCGCGTCGGTGACGACTTCTAGGTTCTTCATGCCGCGCGCGGTGTAGATCACGCGCACGTTGCGGTCGTCGTCGACGACCTGGAAGAGGTCGCGGTCGCCCGTGACCACGTCCACCGGCAAGCCGGCATTGCTGGCGTAGGTGCCGACGACGTCGTCGGCCTCGTGTTCAGCAGCGCCCACGACGGCGATGCCGGCCAGCTCCAGCACCTTCCGGATCATCGGGATCTGCGCCTCCAGCGCGTCCGGCACCACTTCGATGTCGGGGCCACCGGCCACGGCCTCGGCCACCCGGTGCGACTTATAGCTGGGAATGAGGTCGACACGCCACTGCGGCCGCCAGTCATCGTCCCAGCACGCAATGAGATGCGTCGCTTCGAAGTCGGCGGTGAGCCGGGCGATCATGTCCAGCAAGCCGCGAACAGCGTTCACCGGCGTGCCGTCGGCGCGGCGGATCGTGTCCGGCACACCGTAGAAGGCGCGGAAGTACAGGGAGGCAGTGTCCAGCAGCATCAGGCGGTGGGGCATACCTGATCCTCACATGGAAACGCTTCGTTGAGAATCCGATTGGCGCGCAGGCAGCCGTTCAGAGCTCCCGGTAGTAATAAAGCATCGGCTCCGTGCCGTCGGGTTCGGTGTTGGTGAACCCGCGGGACTCGTAGAACCGGCGCGCGTCCGTGTCCTCGCCGTCGACGTTGATTTCGAGCAATGCGCCGCCGCGGCCGCGCACCAGTTCGCAGGAGGCAGCGAGCAGTGCGCTGCCCAGTCGACGGCCCCGCAGGCCGGGCCGCACGTACAGTTCGTCGAGGATCGCGACCGGCCCCGGGTACCAGACGTTGGAGCGGAAGCTCAGCACCGCAAGTCCGCCTGCCGGTTCGCCGACGAGCAGCACCACGATGTCCTCCCCCGCCAGCAACTCCGCCACCCGCGACGTCAATTTGCCGATGCCCGGGCTGGGTGTTTCGAACTCGGTGTTGAAATCATGGAGCATCCGGGCAACGGTTGCGGCGTCGGCGGGAGTCGCCCGGCGGGGCGGCTCACTGCGGGCAGGATCGTCAGGAGTCACGGCTTCATCATGCTCGGCGCATCGGCCTGCGTCCACCCTGGCATGCGTCCACCCCGGCTTATGTGCCGGCGGCCACGGGGTCTAGTGGGCGGGCGCGGCGACGTCTTCCAGCACGGTCCTGTCGAAAAACCTGATCTCGCCCGTTGCCTCGAAGAACACCGGAACCACTGACGTGCTCGCGTCCTTGGATGTTTCGAAAATTTCGGGCGCACCGCCATGCTTCCGGGCAATGGTTCCCACCAGTTCGGTGCCGCGAACGCGGACGGTTCGGTATTTGTAGCTCACGCTGACTCCTTCGTCGACTAAGGCACACCCTACTCCCTGTGCCAGCCTCCACGGACGGTTCCGGCTACGCCTGACCCTCAGCGGCGGGAGGGACGCGCAGGCTGCCGTACCGCTCCATCCGGTGCCAGCCCAGGTGCACGCCCGCCAGCGCGGTGACCACGGACTGGATTACCACCAGATACATCAACTGCCGGTAGACGAACTGCTGGAGTGGTAGCGTCCACAGCGGCCCGAGCCGTTCCTTGTCCAGCCGGAACGCATACGTGGCCATGAGCATCTGAACCACCAGGAAGACGAGCCAGAGTGCCGCGATCCGGAGCGGATCGAGGAAGATCAGTCCGTAGACAGCAAAGACATCGACCACAGGGGCGAACAGGGGAAGCAGCACCTGGAGAACGAGCAGGTAGCCGAGCCCGCGCCGGCCGAGTTTGCCGGCCGCTCCCCGCTGCACCACCGCGCCGCGGTGCTTCCACATTGCCTGTAATGTGCCGTAGCACCAGCGGTACCGCTGGCGCCACAGGGCGCCGAGGGTGGCAGGGGCCTCGGTCCAGGCCCGCGCGTCGTCCTGGTAGACGACGCGCCAGCCGTCACGGCACAGTGACATGGTGAGATCCGTGTCTTCGGCGAGCGTGTCGTCGCTGACTCCGCCGACCCGCAGGAGGGCGTCCCTGCGGAAGGCACCAATGGCCCCGGGTACGGTTGGCATGCACTCGGCGACGTCGAACAGCCGGCGGTCCAGATTGAAGCCGACGACGTACTCGATGTGCTGCCACGCGCCGAGGATGCCGCCGCGGTTGGCCACCTTGGTGTTACCCGAAATGGCCCCCACGCGCGGGTCAGCGAAAGGCTGGATGAGGGCACGAACCGTGTCCGGCTCGAAGACGGTGTCTCCGTCAACCATCACCACAAGGTCGTGGCTGGCAGCGTCAAGCCCGGCGTTGAGGGCGGACGGCTTGCCCCCGTTCTCCTTCCGGATGACGGTGACGCCCGGCAGGCCAAGGGCTTCCACGATGCCTGCGGTCCCGTCGGTTGAGCCGTCGTCCACCACGATGATCTCAACGGGATGGGTGGAAGCGACGATGGACCGGACCGCGGCTTCAATCCCGACGGCCTCGTTGTAAGCGGGGACAATCACACTCACGGGTTCCGTGATCTCCGGCCTGACCGGCACGTCCATCCGCCGCCGGCCCCGGCTGAGTGTCTGCAGGCGCCGTGCAGCCCTGCTGTGGCGGGCCGCGAACCCGACCACAAGGAATGCCCGGACCAGCGTCACGAGGCCTGCCGCAACGAGCCCCCACGATATGGCGGTGACGACAAAGTCGCTCAACTGGATGCCCCGCACGAACGCCGTTCCGGTCATCTGTTCCGGGGCGGACGCCTCCCGCATGCTGTCAATACCGATCGCGTCACCAACGCTTGTGACGCGATAGCCCTGCCCGGCGAAACGCGACAACGCGGAATCGAGCGCGGCAACGGTCTGTTCCCTGTCACCACCGCCGTCGTGCATCAGGAGCACCTGCCCCTGCGGGCCGGACAGGGCGAGATTTTGCTCGATAGCCGTGGCCCCCGGCCGCCGCCAATCCTCGCTGTCGACGGTGCTCAGCACCGTGATGTAGCCCTCGTCCGCCGACGTGCGCATGGCCGACCAGGTGCTGTCGTTGATCGCATCGTTCCCGGAGCTGTACGGCGGACGCAACAACGAGGTCGCGTGGCCGGTGATTCCGGCGATGGCTTCCTGGGCGCCCTGGACTTCGAGGTCGCGCCGCCACGACGGAGCCGTGCCCAGGTCTGTGTGGGTGAGCGTGTGAACACCAATTTCGTGACCGTCGGCAATGATGCGGCGCATGAGGTCGGGGTTGTCGATCGCCGCCGAACCAACCACAAAGAACGTCGCACGAACGTGGTGTTTCCGCAGGACGTCGAGGATCTGCGGTGTCCAGGCGGGGTCCGGTCCGTCGTCGAACGTCAGCGCGAGCGTATGGTCCGGCGGAGTCACGGTGCGGACCGCCCCGCCGCGGGAGTCGACCACCGGGCCGCCACCGGAGACGGCATCCGGCACGCTACCCGCCGAGGTGCTCGACGGCACGGAGTCATCGCCGATCCCGGCGAGGTGGTGCATGTATCCCTGCACCGCGAGGGCAACGCCCAGGGCAAAGAGGACAGCGATAAGGACGAACCAGTGAGCCCTGACACTGACGGGACCGGACTTGACGGGGCGGCTCACCCTTACGGCTGCGGCGGCGCCGACGGACGCGTGGCCTGGCCCGGCGCCGTCCCGCTCTTGCCTGGCGCCGCCGGCTCCGTTCCGGGTGCGGGTTCTGTCACGGCCTCCGACGGAGGCGCCTTGCGGACTGCAGTACCAGTGTCCGTTCCACCAGCCGCTGGCGTCACCGGAACGGCCGTTGGCCCGGTTGCGGGCGCCTGGAATGCGGTCTGTGCCGCGGGCCCGGCCGGCACAGCCTGCGGGGCCGGGGGCGCGGCCTCGCTGGACGCCGGTGCCGGAGGCGAAGACGGAAGGTCATGGGCCGCGGGAGCTGCGGCGGGAGGCAGCGGCAGGTAGGGCGCGGCGACATTGGACCCGCCGATGAACGCCACCAAAAGGAGGACGACGTACGCCGCCACGAGCCCGAGGGACCCGAGGCCCAGAAGCTTCACCAGCCGCAGGCGCCGCCCTGACTGATCGACAAAGACCGGCCCGCGCGGCTGCGCGGACCCTGGCTGATCGGACGTTTCATCAAAAGCTAGCATCGGGCATCAACCTTAGAGGATCCGCGATCCGCATCCCAAAAGTGTGACCCAAGGCCCATCAAGGCCGGGAGCCGGCCCTGGCCTCATAAAACGCGTCGAAGCGATCCCGCCCGATGCGTCCCAGCTTTTCGACCGTATGCCAGCTGATGACCGCCACCAGCAGGGTCAGCAGGATGGCCGCCACGGACACGAACGGCGGCAGGTCGGCTGTGGATCCGCCGTTGAGCCAGAGAATGACCACATAGTTCCAGAGGTACGCGGCGTAGGAAATGGTGCCCAGAAGCTGCAGGGGTCGCGTCCAGGAAGGCATCACCTGCCAACGGGAAGCGGCCAGCACCACGAGGACAGCCGCGGCAACCATGGCCAGCGGGCCTCCCACGAAGAAGAAGGCCGGAGATTCGTTGGCCTTGGGGAAGAACACCAATGCTGCAAGAACGACGATCGACCCGAAGAGGCCCGCTTGCCTCAGCCGGGGGCCGGAGAACCAGCGGAACACCCGGACCCGGTAGAGGCGCAGCGCCGAACCGACGATCAGCCCGAGGCCCCACGTCGTGGGAAGTGCGTAGACCAGGGAGTGCAGGTGCGGGGCCAGGATCAGCATCCCCAGCACACTGGCTGTCATCAGCGAGATGACGACGGCGGCAGACCAGCGGATCAGCCGCCATTGACGGTTCTTCCGCAGGGCGAGCACCAGCAGCGCCGGCCAGACCAGATAGAACTGTTCCTCCACCGCTAGCGTCCAGAGCGGTCCGATGGCCATGCTGACATCGAACGGAAGCGGCAGGTCTTTGAGATAGCCGAAACCGGCAAGGAGGGTGTAGCCGATGATTCCCTTGGAACGGTCCCCCAGGACGTCGGCCGTCAGTTCCACGATGGCGTAGACGCCAAGGAAGGAAATGAGTGCGGGCAACAGCCGGAAGGCCCGGTGCGCATAGAAACGGCCGTAGCGGACTTTCCGGTGCCGTTCGATATCCCGCAGCAGCACGCCCGTGATCAGGTAGCCGCTCAGCACGAAGAAGACGATGACACCGACAATGCCGGCGCCCTGGAAAAGCCCGGGCCAGGAGTGTCCAAGGAGAACGGCCCCGACGGCGGCTCCGCGAAGGACATCCAGCCCGTCCAGCCTCTGGCGCAGCGTGCTTTGACCGCCGGCCTGACCACCGGAATGCCTACTGGCATGCCCGGCAGCCGGCTCCGCGGCCGTCCCTACCGTTTCTTCAGCTAGCAACGCCAAATGACCTCCGCGGTTTCGGTTTTGTTGGATTTTTCCGGCCGCCGGACCTGATTCCGGGCGCCGCACGTCATCCCATTATCCCCGGTCCGGCTGGACGAAACCTGATTGCAGCCATATGCAATCCAAGGAAGTAGCTTCCATGGAAACTACTTGCTACGGTGTAGCCATGGAAACCAGGGACCACCCCGCCGGCCTCTATCCCCTGTTCAGCGCATTAACGCGGCTTGAAACCGAGCTGTGGGACGCCGTTGACGTCCGCCTGCGCTCGGAGTGCGGCCTGCCCCTCGGCCGGTACGAGGCCATGGCGGTCATCGCCTCCTTGGGAACCTGCCGGGTCTTCGACATAGGATCGGCGCTGGCAATCACTGTGGGCGGCGCCAGCAAGCTCATCGACCGGGTGGAAGCTGCGGGATACTGCTCGCGCAGCATGAACCCCGGCGACCGCCGTTCGTCGCTCCTTGTACTCACCCCGGCCGGGGCCGAAGTTCTTGAGCGGGGCCGCAAAGTGGTGGAGGCCGAACTTGCCAACTGGTTCACTCCGGCCCTGACCACCAGGGACGCCGGCACGCTGCTGGACCTCCTGACACGTGTGCGCACCGCACAGCGGCCGGCACCCGCCCCGAAGGCGGCCGGAGAATGAGCGGCACCATGCGGGCGGTTGTTTTGGACGGTCCGGGGCCCGCCGAGGCCCTGGACATCCGGGAACGACCCATCCCCGTGCCGATGCCCGGCCAGGTCCTCATCCGGGTCCGTGCCTTCGGGTTGAACCGCTCGGAACTGCATACCCGCCTGGGCCTGGCCGAAGGGGTCACCTTTCCGCGTGTGCCGGGGATCGAAGCCGTCGGAGAAGTGGCGGACGCCCCGGGCGGGGAATTCCGCACGGGGCAGAAGGTGGTGACCCTCATGGGCGGGATGGGCCGCGTGTTCGACGGCGGCTACGCCGGGTACACCTGTGTGCCCGCCGGCCAGGTCATTGCCTTCGAGTCAGGACTGCCCTGGTCAACGATCGGCGCCATCCCGGAGATGCTGCAGACCGCCCACGGCTCCCTCACCGTCGGGCTCGACACCAAGCCCGGCCAAAGCCTGCTCATCCGCGGCGGGACCTCATCGGTCGGCATGGCGGCAGCAATACTCGCCAAGCGCCGCGGACTCACCGTCTTGGCGTCCACCCGCGACGAGTCCAAGCGCCAGGCACTCGCTGCGATCGGCGTCGACCATGTGCTCATCGACGACGGCGGCCTGGCCGCCGCGGTGCGCCGGTTCTTCCCCGACGGCGTGGATGCCGCCCTGGAGCTCGTGGGCACCCCGACGCTTCCTGACACGCTGCAGGCAACCCGGATGCACGGCGTCGTCTGCTTCACGGGGATGCTTTCCAACCAGTGGATCGTTCCCGATTTCTATCCCATCGACTACATCCCGCGGGGCGTCCGGCTGACCGCCTACACGGGCGGGGCCGCGGACCTGCCGCCCGCAGTGCTCCAGGAATTCCTGGATGCGGTCAGCGACGGCACGGCGGTGGCGCCCATTGGCAAGGTGTACACGCTGGATGACATCGTCCAGGCGCACACGGACATGGAGGAAAACCGGGTCAGCGGAAAACTCGTCGTCACCACCTAGGGCTTGGCGCGCCGGTGGATCGACTTGTAGCTCAGGTACGCGTTGAGTCCCTCGATCCCGTATTCCGTGCCCAGTCCGGAGTCGTGCCGGCCGCCGAAGGGTGCCGCATGGTTGGAGGCGAAGAAGTTGATGCCCACCGAGCCGGTGTCCATCCGGTCCGCCACGGCCAGGGACGCCTCAGGGTCGCTGCCGAAGACCAGGCCGCCCAGGCCGAACTCCGTGTTGTTCGCCAGTGCGACGGCCTCCTCAACGCTGCCGCCGGCGTCGTCGTACTTCAAAATGCAGAGGACCGGGCCGAAGATTTCCTCGCGGGAGATGCGCATGTCCGCAGTGACGTCGGCGAACACGGTGGGTTCCACGAAGTACCCGCCCTCGAGCCCGCCGCCCAGCGCTGCGGCACGCCCGCCGGTAGTGGCGCGGGCACCTTCCGCAAGCCCCGATTCCACATACTCCAGCACGGTCTTGTACTGGGACTCCGTGGCGCAGGGTCCGAAGACGGTGTCCGGGTCCAGCGGGTCGCCCTGCTTGCCCGCCGCGATGGTCCGGGTGACCATGTCCACGACTTCCTCGTAGCGGCTGGCCGGCGCCAGGATCCGGGTGGAGATGTAGCAGGTCTGCCCGGTGTTGCGCATGGAGGAGCGGATCAGAACCTCGGACATCGCGTCCAGGTCCGCGTCCGGCAGCACGATCGCGCTGGATTTGCCGCCGAGTTCGAGGGTCACGGGGCGGAGCAGCTCGCCGCAGGCCGCGGCGATTTTCCGGCCCACCGGAGTGGAACCCGTGAACGCCACCTTGTCCACGGCCGGGTGCTTCACCAGCGCGTCGCCCAGCCGGCCGGAGCCGGTGACCAGGTTGACGACGCCGGCCGGAACTCCGGCGGCGGCAACGGCGTCAATGATCACGCGGAGGGACAGGGGTGTGGGCGACGCCGGTTTGATGACCACCGTGCACCCGGCCAGCAACGCCGGCGCCAGCTTGATCACCACGAGGTTGATCGGGAAGTTCCAGGGCGCGATCAGTGCGCACACGCCGATCGGTTCGCGCCGGACCACGGATTCGCCGCCGCCTTTGGGGAAGGCCCGGACGTCCTCGCGTTCCAGGTAACCGGCGAGGGAGGCGAAGTAGCGGAAGATGCCTGCGGCGTTGGCGGCGGCCCCGGCGGATTCGGAGACCGGCGATCCGTTCTCGCGGGTGTTCGTCAGCGAGAGTTCTTCGGCGCGCTTCTCCACTTCCTCGGCGATGCGCAGCAGGTACGCCGCCCGCTCGGAGGGCGTCAGCCGCGGCCATTCGCCGTCGTCGAAAGCCCGGCGGGCGGATCCGACGGCGGCGTCCAGGTCTTCGGGGGTTCCGTCCGGGACGGATCCCCAGACTTCGCCCGTGGCCGGATCGATGACCGGGTTGCGGCCGGTGCCGCGTGCCGGGGTCCAGGCGCCGTCGATGAAGATATCGTCCACATGCGTGTACGGCAGGTTCAGCGCGGCACGGGCGGCCAGGGCGGGGACGTCCTGCGTTGCAGCGGTCATCGGATGACCGCCGTCTTGAGCAGGGCGGTGGACCGGTTCAGGTCGGCGGCGGCCATGTCGTGGGCGGCCTGCGTGATGAGTTCCGGCACGATTTCCGCGGCCAGCCGGTCTGTGTAGGTGGCCGGGTCCATCTTGAACCAGGTGGAGGCCAGGGCAATTCCGGCCTGGTCGAAGCGCCATAGCCGGTCGGCGTCGCGCATCAGCGCATCTTCCAGGGAATGGGCCACCGGGCGGGTGTCGTGGCCGTCGATGATCGCGCAGACGCGCTCGATGAAGTCCGGTCCGTAACCCAGGCCCGGGAGCACGCGGCGGGCCACGTCGCAGCCCTGCTTCTCGTGTTCGTAGCGGATGGTGGCCTTGCGCCAGTCCCCCGCGAAGCCTTCGGAGATGATGCGGGACTCGTCCACGTGGGCCCAGCCGGTGTCGTGCAGCAGCGTGGCCACCCGGACCAGCTCGGCGTCGGCCTCGGGGTAGGCACGGCAGAGCCGCTCGGCGAAAGCGAGGGAGATCGGCAGGTGGATGTCGTTGCCGCGGGTGCGGGTCTCGTGCACCACGGCCCGCCAGAGCGAGTCGAGTTCATCCAGCGCCGCCGGGGTGGTGGCGATCGGGGCGGTGTCCACCGGTCCCGGTGCCGGAACTGGGCGGACCGGGTACGCGGCTGCGAAGTCCTCTGCCGTTTGGTTTTTGGCCGCGGGATTGGTGCCGACGTCGGTGACGGCTTCAGTACCGGCCTCGGCAACCGGGGTCTTGGGGGTGGTCATAATGCTCCTTCGGGAGGGGCCGGCTTACGGTCTGGGTGGAGTTAGCTGTCCGTGGTGATCGTCTTGAGGAGTGTTGCCGGGTCCGCGGCGGCGTCGGCGGGGATGTTCCGGCCTTTGGCGAGGGCGTTCTTGACGGCCATGAAGTCCAGCGGGGCGTTGACGCAGTCCGCAGCGATGACCTGGCCCTGCCGGTAGTAGAGGACGCTGAATTTTCCGCGTTCCTCGTCGCGCCGCAGAACCGTGCGGTCGTACCCGTTGCAAAGCCCGGCGATCTGGAGTTTGAGGTCGGCCTGGTTGGACCAGAACCACGGAATGCCGGCGTATTCCTCGCGCCGCCCGGTGAGCGAGTACGCAGCAACTTTGGCGTGCTCGATCGCATTGTTGACGCTTTCGAGCCGGATCCGTTCGCCGGGTTCCGAGCCGGGCACCGGGTTGGGCATGTTGGCGCAGTCGCCGATCGCCACCGTGGTGCCGTCCGAAGCCAGCGCAAACCGGTCCACGACAATCCCGTTGTCCACAGTCAGCTCCAGTTGTTCGGCCAGCTGGGTGTTGGGGATGACCCCGATGCCCACCAGGACGATCTGGGCGGGCAGCACCGTGCCGTCCTGGAGTTCGACGCCGGCGACTGACGTCTGTTTGTCACCTTCGGCGGAGGCCGCCCTGAAGCGCGCGGCACTCGTGTTCAGCCGGATGTCGAGGCCGCGGGCGCGGTGGGCCTGCAGGAAGTACTCGGCGGTTTCCTCGCCGACAGCGCGGCCCACCAGCCGCGGACCGAATTCCAGCACGGTGACGTTCTTCCCCATTTTCTGCAGGCTGGATGCGGCTTCGAGCCCGATGAACCCGCCGCCGATCACCACGACGTCTTTCGCGTCCCCCACCCGGGCCTTGAGCGCCAGGGCGTCGTCCGCGTTGCGAAGGTACAGCACGCCGTCGAGGTCGCCGCCGTCAATCTCCAGCTTCCGGGCGCGGGCACCCACGGTGAGGGCCAGCCTTTTGAAGGGGAACTGCCTGCCCGAGGAAGCGTGCGCGACCCCTGACCCGTCGGCGTCCCTGTCGATCCTGACGATGTATTCGCCCTTGACCAGGTCAACGTTGTGTTCGGCCCAGTACTCGTTCGAACGGAAGATCAGGGATTCGCTCTCCACCGTCCCCTGCAGGAACTCCTTCGAGAGGGCGGGGCGCTGGTAGGGGCGGTGGTCCTCGTCGCCGAGCAGGGTGATGTGCTCGTCAAAACCGAGCGCGCGGAGGGAGACTGCGAGCTGGACACCGGACTGGCTTGCGCCGATGATCAGCAGGCCCGTGCGCGTGGGAACTGCGGTGGTTCCGGTGCCGGCCGCGACGGGTGCCGGCTGCTCGGCAGTGTGCGTGCCCATCGCTACACCTGGGTTTCCGGGGTGGTGACAAACAGGTCGAGCTCGTCCGTCAGCCGGAGCTGGCAGGACAGCCGCGAGTTGTCCTCGCGGTCCACGGCGGTGCCGTAGAGCATCTCGTCCTCCATGTCCTCCATCGGGGGAAGCTTGGACAGGCAGTCCTCGCGGACAAAGACGTGGCAGGTGGCGCAGGACAGCGATCCGCCGCATTCGGCCACGATGCCGGGGACGCCGTTGCGCACGGCGGTTTCCATGACGGAGTCGCCGGGATTGCCCTGGACGTCGCGGACTTCGCCCTCGGCGTCGGTGAAATGAACCGTTGGCATTGGTTCTCCTTGGGTTGAAAGCGGAATGTTGGCTAAAGGTGAGGGTCAGATGAACTGGCGGCCGCCGTCGACCACCATGGTCTGCCCGGTGTAATAGGAACTGTCCGGCCCGGCCAGGAAGAGCGCCGCGCCCACGATGTCCTCCGGCTGGCTGGCCCGCTTGATCGCTCCGCGGTCCACACCGTAGTTCTCGGCGTTCTCCATCAGCCCGTAGCTGGCCTCGGTGAGCGTGAAGCCGGGGGCGATCGCGTTGACCGTGATCCCCCGCCGGCCCAGTTCCTTGGCCATGACCCGGGTCAGGGCCACCACGCCGCCTTTGGATGCGACATAGTGCAGCCACTGTTCCGAGCCGCTGAAGATCGTGGCGCTGGAGAGGTTGATGACGCGCCCGCCCTCGGGCAGGTAGGGGCTCGCGGCGCGGGTCACCAGCCAGGGGCCTTTGAGGTTCACGTTCATCACCAGGTCCCATTCGGCCGGGTCGATGTCCTCGAACGGGCTCCGGGTCACCCCCGCGTACACCGCCGCGTTGTTAAGAACGACGTCGATGCTTCCGTTGCCGAAGTCGGCGCAGCTTTTCGCGAGGTCCTCGGTGGACTCCACGCTGGTGACATCGGCCGGGAAGGCGGCTGCTTCGCCGCCGGCTTCGCGGACCAGTTTCGCCGTCTGCTCGGCGCCTTCGAGGTTGATGTCGGCCACCGCCACCCGGTAGCCGCGGCCGGCGAAACCGAGCGCGAACGCCCGGCCCAGCCCGCCCGCGGCACCGGTGATGAGGACGGTCTTCCCTGCTTCGGGCATGGGGACGTCGGGCATGGACACGTCAGACATGGCTGTGGCTGTGGGAGTGCGCCCCGGGACCGGCGGCCAGGAGTTCGGGTTCTCCGGCCTCGGGAACCAGCGCGTCGAGGATCTGGACGGTGCCCTTGGTGCCGTCAACGCGGAGCCGCTGGCCGGTCTTGATGGTGGTGGACGCCGACCCGGTGCCGGTGACGGCCGGAAGGCCGTACTCGCGGCAGACGATGGCAGCGTGGCTCATCATGCCGCCGATGTCCGTGACGGTGGCCTTGATCTTGCCGAAGATCGGGCCCCACGATGGGGCCGTCACGGTGGCGACAAGGATTTCGCCCTGCTGCACCTCGGAAAGCTGGTCGGCGTCGGTGACCACGCGGGCCAGGCCCTCCACGACTCCGGGCGAGGCCGCCATGCCGCGGAGGCCGCCGCCTTCCACCGCTTCGCCGGCGCCCAGCCACTGCTGGACCTGCTCGGTGGTGATGCCCCAGAGCATCCGGGTGAAGGGCTCGGTGATGGACTCCGGCGGCGTGTTCAGCGCGGGGGCCGGCCGCGCGGTCTTGAGCGCGTCCACGATGCCGCGGCGGCGTTCGATTTCCTCCGGCCAGAAGTCCGGGCCGATGGGCTTGGCCCCAACGCCCCAGCCGGTGACCAGGTCAAAGAGTGCGTCCCGGACCTCGTTGCGGCCCAGGTACAGCAGGTCGTCGGGCCGGGTCCAGAAGCCCTCCGCGTGCATCATGCGGGAGAGCTCGCGGATCTTGCGCCAGAAAACGCCCATGGTCCAGTGCTCGATGTAGAAGTTGTGGTTCTCCACGTACGGGTAGGCGGTGGCAGCGAGGCCGCGCTTGGCATCGAACAGGGCCTGGTTTTCACCTTCGAGGAGCTCACGGTATTCCTCGATGATGCGGTCGCGCTCGGCAATCAGGGCTTCCACCGGGCGCATGATTTCCTGGCCTTCGTCCACGCGGCGGATGTAGTCCGCGATGTAGCCGAGCGGGATTTCCTGGTGCTCGTTCCAGTACTTGTCGTGGCCGTAGAACCCGTTGCCCACGGTGAAGTTGAACCACGGGTCCTTGGCACCTTCATACTGCGCCATCCAGCGCTCCCCGCCCGGTGCGGCGGCGATGGCACCCAAGGTGGCATCGACGTCGTCCGTGTTGCCGAAGTGTCCCTGCAGCTGCAGTTCGACGGCGAGCTTGGCGAGCTGCTTGAGCTCGTCGTCCGGCCGGAAGAGTTCCATGTCCACGCCCTGCACCATGGTGGCGATGGACTGGTCCGGGATGTTGGGGAAGACCTGCTTGCAGAAGTTGAAGAAATCCAGGTAAGCGATGTAGCCCAGGTTCAGGAACTCGAAGTGGTACTGCCAGTTCTGGTACGCGAGCTGGATGAGGCGGTCATAGCTTTCGAGCAGCTTTTCGGACCCGTCCTTTCCCTTGCCGGAAAGGATGTCCTCCATCGGGACCATGTCCGGGAGCTTGGGGAAGGAGATGGTTTCCATTTCGTCGATGGTGCCCTTGACCTTCACGTGCCACTGCTTAAGCAGCTGGTCCCAGTTCTGGAAGTAGTGGCCCACGCGCTGTTCGAACAGGGGCACGCGGGCGGCGATCTGGTCCTCGGGGACCGGGATCGGCGACATGTAGAGGTAGCCCAGGTGGACGCGGAATTCTATGCCGTTGGCGTTGGGGATCATCAGGTGCCGGGCGTTGTACTGGCCCAGGCACTTCACCGCGAATTCGCCGCCGATGGTTTCGAAGGGCTTGTACACGGTGGGCCAGTGCTGGCTGTCGCAGAACCAGAACTTGGCGTCCTCCTGCTCCTTGAGCTTGTCCTGGAAGACCAGATAGTAGGGGTAGATCTTTTCCCAGCCCTCTGCGCCGGCGGGGACCGGGAGCTCGGACGGCTTGGGGAAGGACTTCAGGGACATGGCGGTCCTTTCAAGAGGGCTCGACGGTGAGCCTGGGTGGGGTGGAGCCTGGTGGGTGTTCTGGCGCTTAGACGGACGGCTTGAGCGTGCCTGCACTGAATCCGCTGAAGTAGCCGCCGGAGACGACCGGCTGCGGGGCGGTGTGCGTGGCCGGCTTGGAGGAGTGCACGGTTTCCGGCCGGGACTGGAGCAGGAGCAGGTTTTCGCCGTCGGGCAGGTCCGTATCAAGGGCCCATTCGATGTCCTGCGGGCACTTGTAGTGCTTCTCAGCGCGTTTGGCCATCTGCGCGACGGCGCTGAGTTCGGCGTCGGTGAGGCTGCGGCGTCCACGGCGTTCGGCGTCGACTTCCCGCTCCACCAGGCGGCCGGCCGCGGCGTCCGGGACCAGTTCGGCGTGCTTGTCCCCGAGGTGTTCGGAGATGACGGCCAGGGTGACCTTGTCCAGCATGATGTTGTCCGGGGTGACCTGGCCGGAGACCACCATTTCACCCACCCCGTAGGAGGAGTCGATGGTGATCTTGGAGCGGTCGCCGTTGGTGGGGTCCATGGTGATCGCAACGCCGGAGACGCGGGCATTGACCATCTTCTGCACCACCACGGCCATCGAGAGGCCCTCGTTGGGGATGTTGTTTTTGAGCCGGTAAATGATGGCACGGGAGGTGAACAGCGAGGCCCAGCATTGCCGGATGTGCTCGGTGACGGCCTTGACGCCGTCGAGCCAGAGGTAGGTGTCCTGCTGGCCGGCGAAGGAGGCATCCGGAAGGTCCTCGGCAGTGGCGCTGGAGCGGACGGCCACCGGGACCGGCGCGTCGAAGCGGGACATCAGGGCCTCGTAGGCGGTGATGGTGAGCTCACGCAGGACCTGCGGCACCGGGCGGGAGCAGATGTCCTCGCGGATGGCGGCGGAGACCTTGTCCACCTGGCCCATGTCTTCGGGGTCCAGGCCGGCAAGCAGCTGATGGATATGCCGGGTGATCCCGGCTTCCTCCATAAAGGCGTCGAATTGCGCCGTGGTGACCACGAAGCCCGGCGGGACGGGCATGCCGGCCGCAGTCATCGTGACCAGGGAGGCACCCTTGCCGCCGAGGTTTTCAAGCTTCGGTTCGACGCCGCCGTCGAAGAACTGGACGTATTCGTTGCTGTGCATCGTTTTCAGGCCTTCCAGCTGACGGGGACGGTCTCGGGGACACGGAAGGAGAGGTTCTCGCGGAAGGCGATGGCTTCCGGTTCCTCCAGCCGCAGCTCCGGGGCGAGCCGGGCCACCTCTTCAAGGGCGATTTTTGCCTGGAGCTTGGCGAGCATATTGCCCAGGCAGTAGTGGATTCCGAATCCGAACGAGAGGTGCTCGCGGGCGTTGGGACGGGTGATGTCGAAATTCTCGCCGTCGGTGAACTTGTTCTCGTCGCGGTTGGCGGAGCCCATCAGGAGCAGGAGCTGCGCGCCTTCTTCGATCGCAACACCGCCCACTTCAGCGTCCTTGAGGGCCTTGCGCCGCCAGCCGACGATCGACCCGGCGTAGCGCAGGACCTCGTCGATGGCGGCGGGGATCTTCTTGGGCTCCGCCACCAGCTGCTGCCACTGCTCGGGGCGGGCCAGGAGTTCGCGGAGGGCGTTGGAGATCAGCGTGGTGGTTGTCTCGTGGCCGGCAAAGAGCAGGCTGTAGAGGACGGAGGCGATCTCGTGGTCCGAGATGTCGGCGCCGTCCTGCTGCGCTTTGACGAGGTCCGCGGTGAGGTTGTCGCCGCCCTTCTCCTTGGCTTCTGCAACGAGGCGCTGGCATTCCTGCCAGTACTCCACGAGGTTGTGGGCGTGCGGGATCTGTTCCTCGTCAGAGAGGTCGCCCCAGGTCATCGCGGCGCGGGAATCGCTCCAGCGCTTGAACGTGTCCACCTGGGACACGTCCGCGCCTATGAGGGTGAGGATGGTGATGGTGGGGACGTCGTAGGCGAGGTCCTTGACCATGTCGCCCCGGCGTTCCGGCCGGGCCAGCATCCTTTCGAGCAGTTCGACGACGTTCTGGCGGATGAAGGGTTCCAGCGCCTTGTAGCGGCGGGGCGTGAAGGCCTTCTGGACCACGGCGCGGATGCGGGTGTGTTCCGGCGGGCGGCGGGCGGACAGGCCGGAGTAGGCGGTGAAGCCGCCGTCGTCCATGATCTTCTTCGCGGCGGCGCCCCGTTCGCGGACGGGGGCCTGGGCGTTCTCGCTGGAGAAGGTCTCCCAGTCCTCGAAGACGGCCTTGATGTCGTCATAGCGGGAGACGACATAGAGGCCCACGCGCTCGTCGAACATGACGGGCTGCTCGGCCCGGAGTTCGGCATAGGCGGGGAAGGGATCCTGCATCTGGAACGGCTCGTAGCCGTGGTGCCCGGCGGGGGCTTCGGCGCCGTGGCCATAGGGACAGCGGCCGGCCGTTTCAGTCGACGATGACATCTGGGCTCCTTGGTTTTCGGTCCCGCCGGCGGCGTCAGTGCCTGCCGGGGGTTCTTGTTCACCAGTGTGGCCCCGATCACCAGCAGCCGACAGCATCGGCTTCCACTCAGTGGAAACCAGTTTGTTTCAGCCCTCGCAGGCCGGGGACGGCTCAGTCCGTGCCGTCATGGCTGCCCAGCAGCGTCTCCAGCGGGATCCGGGCTGTGGCCCGCTCAATCTGGGCGGCGATGCCCCGCAGGACGGGCAGGTGCCGGGTCATCGTGGCGGCCTGGGTGGTGGGCAGCACAAGGCCGATCGATGCCCCGATCCTGCCGGTATGGAAAACCGGGACGGCGATGGAGCAGGAGCCCAGCCGGACTTCCTCCAGGGTGGTGGCGTAGCCCTGTTCATGGATTTGGGCCAGCTCCTCGGCCAGCTTCCTGGGATCCACGTGGGTGTGCGCGGTATGCCGCTCCAGCTGCCGGTTCAGGTAGGCGTCCCGGACCCAGTCCTCCTCGAAGGCGAGGATGACCTTGCCGACGGCGGTCGCGTGCATGGGCAGCCTGCCGCCGACCCGGCCGGCGCGGGGTACCCGCTTGGAGCCGTAGACGCGGTCGATGTACAGCACCTCATGCCCGGCCCGGACCGCCAGGTGCGCGGTTTCACCGGTGAGCGAGAAGAGGTCCTGAACGTAGGGCCGGGCGGCGTCCCGGAGCTGCCGCCCGGTGTTCTGGGCGAGCTCCCAGAGGCGGATGCCGAGCTGGTAGCGGCCGTTGGGCTCACGGGAGAGGAGTCCCCAGTCCGTGAGCTCGTTGACCAGCCGATGGGCGGTGCTCAGGGGCAGGCCGGATTTTTGGCCGATGTCGGTCAGGCTGAGGGCACCCCGGGATTTTTCGAAGGCTTCCAGGATGGACAGGACCTTCGAGGTCACGGTTCTGCCGGGTTCGCTGCTGCCTCCCGCCATCGTGGCTCCTTCTCCGGTACGTGCCCGCTGCTGTGCAATCTGCGGGCCGCCTCCCGGCAGCCCGATCAGAGTCTAGCCTGCAGCCCTGGGGCGTCCTTTCGCAGCGCCACTTGCGGCTTCCCCCGGCCTGAGTAGATTTGCCTTACCCAGGGTGTCCGCCCGTTCCGCTTCACCCCGCTTCACCCCACGTCACCGGAGGCGACCATGACAAGCGTTGGACCTGTGCTTGTGGTTGGCGGCACCGGCATGCTCGGAAGCCAGGTGGTGTGGCAGCTGCTGTCAGCGGGAAAGCAGGTCCGTGCCCTGGTACGTCCGGGCTCCGACGCCACACGCCTCGAAGCTGCCGGTGCCACCATCGCCCGGGGCGACATGATGGACCTTGACTCCCTGGTCCGCGCGATGGACGGTGCCGATAGCGTGGTCACCTCGGCGGCCGGCTATACACGGCACAGCAAAGGCGACTCCCCGCAGATCGACACCATAGGGAACAGCAACCTCGCCGAAGCCGCCAGCCGGACCCGCGTGCGCCGGTTCGTGCTGACAAGCATCCTCACCTGTGACCAGACACCGGAAGTTCCGCACTTCTGGCATAAGAAGCTGGCCGAGGACCGGCTCGAGCAACTCGGCGTCCCGTTCGTCGCGCTGCGGCCGGGTGCCTTCCTGGACCAGGTCACCCGGTTTGGCGGGGACCCGTTCAGCAAAGGGCGCCTCACCTGGCTCGGGTCCGCCCGGGTCCCGTTGACTTTCGTACTCTCATCCGACCTGGCCGGTTACCTGGCCGCCGCCACGGATCTGCCCGCAGTGGAGGGGCAGCGCATCGATATCGGCTGGGACCGGCCTGTCAGCATGCAGGACGTTGCGGACATTTCGGGCCGGCTCCTCGGCAGGCGCATCCGGGTCCGAACCATCCCCGGCAGGCTCATCCGGGCCGCTGGTTCGGCGCTCGGGCCGGTCAACCCCATGATCAAGGACATGGGAGCCATGGCCGCCTGGTTCGAGTCCGGCCGCTACGTTGCAGACACCGGCCGGCAACGCGAAGTCTTTGGCCCGGTGCCTACCGCCGAAGACGCCATAACCCGCCTTATCAAGGGCCTCGGGCACGCAGTGAGCGGCTGAGCGGCTAACCGGCTTAGCAGGGTCAAAAAGGCGGGATGACGACGGCGGAGGAACCGCCGTCGTCATCCCTTCATTGCTGTTCTACAGTCCGCGGACGGGCACGCTGAGCACGTCGTCTATGCTGCCCAGGACCCGGTCCGTGACTTCCTCGATTCCGCCGATCCCGTCCACCCGGGTGAGGATCCCGCGCTCCGCATACTTGGCCACCACGGCCTCCGTCTGCTGGTGGTACAGGTCCAGCCGGTGGCGGATGACGCCTTCGTTGTCGTCGCTCCGGCCGGTTTCCCTGGCCCGGCCCAGCAGGCGGGTAACCAGTTCCTCGTCGTCCGCTGTCAGCTGGAGAACCACGCTGAGGGCCTGGCTGGAAGCGGCGAGGATCCCGTCGAGGTACTCCACCTGTGCCACCGTGCGGGGATAACCGTCCAGCAGGAAGCCTTCAGTGGCATCGTCCTGGCTGAGCCTGTCCCGGACCATTTCATTCGTGACGCTGTCCGGCACGAAGTCTCCGTTATCCATGTATTTCCGGGCCTCAACGCCGAGCGGCGTGCCGCCCTTGACGTTGGCGCGGAAGATGTCGCCGGTTGAGATCGCCACCACGCCGAGGCGTTCGGAAATCCGTTCCGCCTGCGTTCCCTTGCCGGAACCGGGCGGACCAATAATCAGCATTCTCGTCATTCGGTATTCCTTTGCTGGCTATATGGACGTCTTCGTCCTGGCCCGATGCTCCTGACCCGACGCTTGCGGCCGGGCTGCATCGGCGCCTCACTGCAGAGTACGACGGCGGGGGCTCCCCGCCGTCGTACTCTGCCCTTTTGTGCTGTTACCGGTAGTGATGATGCAGTGAGCGGCGGCGCCCAGGCGCCGCGCGTACGGTGAACCCCGGACCCGTTGTCAGCGGGGTTCGGGCGTTTCGCCGTTCGCGACCGCCTCGATCCAGTCGACGGCCTCGTCCGAGAAATAGAACCCCGACGGACCGTTCTGACCAACCCACCATGCATCGCCGGCAACGTCGCCTCCGGCATTGGTGATCTCCGTGACCATCTCCGCCGGAACCGCGTCACCGTTGTTCGCAATAAGCCATTCCCTGGCCGACGGCTTCAGCCGCGGCCACCATTGCTCCATAGTCATGGCCGCAGTCTGCCACTTCGGCGGCAATTGCACGACCATCCCGGAACGGTTCCCTGCTAGAACGCGCGGAGGATGTCTTCGACGCGGGCTTTGGCGTCGCCGAAGAGCATTTGCGAGTTGTCGCGGTAGAAGAGGGGGTTCTGGACGCCGGCGTAGCCTGCGGCCATCGACCTCTTGAACACCACGACGTTGTCGGCTTCCCATACCCGCAGTACGGGCATGCCCGCGATGGGGCTGGACGGGTCCTCGGCCGCGGCGGGGTTGACGGTGTCGTTCGCCCCGATCACCAGGACCACCGAGGTCCCGTCTAGGTCCTCGTTGATCTCGTCCATTTCAAGGACGATGTCGTACGGGACCTTTGCCTCGGCGAGGAGCACGTTCATGTGTCCGGGCAGGCGGCCGGCCACCGGGTGGATGCCGAACCTGACGTTCACGCCGCGTTCGCGGAGCTGGTGGGCGAGTTCGGCGACGGGGTACTGGGCCTGGGCGACGGCCATGCCGTAGCCGGGGGTGATGACGACGGACGAGGCGTTGGCCAGCATTTCCGCGGTGGCCTGGGCCGTGATTTCGCGGTGCTCGCCGTGGTCTGTGTCTCCATTCGTGGTGGGAGCGGCGATGCCGAAGCCGCCGGCGATCACGGAGATGAAGGACCGGTTCATGGCCTTGCACATGATGTAGGACAGGTAGGCACCGGAGGAGCCCACCAGGGCGCCGGTGATGATGAGCAGGTCGTTGTTGAGCAGGAAGCCCGCGGCTGCCGCGGCCCAGCCGGAGTAGCTGTTGAGCATGGACACCACCACAGGCATGTCCCCGCCGCCGATGGAGGCGACCAGGTGCCAGCCCAGCCCCAGGGCGAGGATGGTGACAACGATCAGGAGCCACAGCTGGGAGTCGTTGACGTACCAGACCGTGAGGGCGACGAACGCGACGAGGGCGCCGAGGTTGATGGCGTTCTTCCCCGGCAGCATCAGCGGTGAGGATTTCATCCGGGCCGAGAGTTTCAGGAACGCCACGATGGAGCCGGTGAAGGTCACCGCGCCGATGAAGACACCGATGAAGACCTCGGCATGGTGGACGGCCATCAGGTCCGGGGACAGCCCGGGGGCTTCGAGGTGCCCGTTCCAGCCGACGAGTACCGCGGCGAGGCCAACGAAGCTGTGCAGCAGGGCGATGAGTTCGGGCATGCCCGTCATCTCCACCACACGGGCGCGCCAGAGTCCGATGGCGCCGCCGACCAGTACCGCGGCCAGGAGCAGGATGAGCCCGGTCAGGCCGTGGCCCGTGCCCCAGGCGCCCTGCACGGTCAGCCAGACGGTGGCCGCCAGGGCGATGACCATCCCGGCAATGCCGTAGATGACCCCTGCCCGGGCCTTTTCATGTTTGCTCAGCCCGGCAAGGCTGAGGATGAACAGCAGGGCCGCGACGATGTAGGCCGCCCCCGCGATGGAGTCGGCGGTCAACGGACCGGAGACGGTGTCGGACACGGTAAAGCTCCTCGTTAGGATTCCTGCTGCGGTTTCGGGTACGGCGCTCATGAACGTGCCTTGTCACCGCGGGAGAACATCGCGAGCATCCGCCGGGTGACAGCGAACCCGCCGAAAATGTTGATACTGGCCAGCAGGACCGCGACGGCGGCGAGAACCTGCATGACGGGGTTCTCGGAGGTGACCTGCAGCAGGGCACCGACCACGATGATCCCGGAGATGGCGTTGGTGACCGACATCAGCGGGGTGTGAAGGGCATGGTGCACCTTCCCGATGACGTAGAAGCCCACCACGATCGAGAGCATCAGCACCGTGAAATGCTGCGGCAGCGGAGCCGGCGCCACCGTGTTGACCACAAACAACGCGGCGATGCCCGCGGCAAAGAGTCCGGCCTTGCCGGCGGCGCTGAGGCCTTCCTTCTTCTTCGGCGCAGTGCCTTCCGCGGCTGTAGTCTGCGTCTGCGCCGTCGGTGCGGCGGAGACCTGGACCGGCGGCGGCGGCCAGGTCTTCTCCCCGTCGCGCACCACGGTCACTGAACGCTGCACGACGTCGTCGAAATCGATCCGCAGCTGGCCGTCCTTCTCCTTCGTCAGGAGCTTGAGCAGGTTCAGCATGTTCGTCCCGTACAGCTGGGACGCCTGCGCCGGCAACCGGGCCGGGAGGTCGGTGTAACCAAGGATCACCACACCGTTCTCCGTGACCACGCGCTCCCCGGCCACCGAGCCTTCCACGTTCCCGCCCTGCCCGGCAGCCATGTCAACGATCACGCTGCCGGACTTCATGCCGGCCACGTCCTCGGCCGTGAGCAGCTTCGGCGCCGGACGCCCCGGGATCAGGGCCGTGGTGATGATGATGTCCACGTCCCGTGCCTGCTCGGAATAGATCTCGGCTGCGCGCCGGTTATACGCCTCGGACGTGGCCTTGGCATAGCCGTCGGCGGACTTCATCTCTTCTTCCACCTCGACCTTGAGGTAGGTTCCGCCGATGGACTTCACCTGGTCGGCCACCTCGGGCCGCGGGTCGGTCGCACGGACGATCGCACCGAGGCTGGACGCAGCACCGATCGCGGCCAGCCCGGCGACACCGGCACCGGCCACCAGGACCTTGGCCGGCGGAACCTTGCCCGCCGCAGTCACCTGGCCGGTGAAGAACCGGCCGAATTCGTGGGCTGCCTCAATCACGGCGCGGTACCCGGCAATGTTCGCCATCGAACTCAGCACGTCCATCGACTGCGCCCGCGAGATGCGCGGCACGGCATCCAGCGCCAGCGCCGTGATCGGCCGCGCGGCCAGTGCCTCCACCAGTTCCGGACGCAGCGCCGGGCTCAGCGTACCGATCAGCGTGGCGCCGTCGGCCAGCCGGCCGATCTCCTCCTCGGTGGGCGGATTGATCCGCAACACCACGTCACTGCCCCACGCGTCATCGGCGCCGACAATCAGCGCACCCGCCGCCTCGTAGGCGTCGTCACGGAATGACGCGGACTCCCCCGCACCCTTCTCGACCACAACCTCGTAGCCCAACCCCAACAACTGCCCGACGGTGGCAGGCGTTGCCGCCACCCTCGTCTCGCGACCCAACTCGGCCACAATGCCAATACGTGTCACGTTCACTCTCCCTCATCCATACAAAAAGCCCGGACCGCTGTACCGCGGCCGGGCGAACCGACATTGGTTCATTTCTTCAGGGACCTACCAGACGGAACTTCGTCAAGCAAAGCTCGATCCGCCTGTCAGACAGGGACCCGTCAACCGAAAGCTGACGGTCCCTAAGACTCATGCCCAGTATGCCTTAATGCCGCTACGAAACGTTTTCCATGACGACGGCGAGGCCTTGGCCGACGCCGATGCAGATCGCGGCCCTACATTGGCTTCCCGCGCGTGCTCAACGCCCTGACCCAGCTCAAAGAGGTCATGGCGGAGCGCGGCATGGCCCCTGAATCCACCGACTAGCCCATCCCCGCATTTCCCTCATCACCCCTAAGGAACGTTCATGCATTTGGTAATAGGACTCGGACCCATCGGCGGAAACATCGGCGCCCACCTGGCCGAACTGGGACAGGAGGTTTATGGCTACGACTTCAACCAGGAACGCATCCGCGAATGGTCGGCGGAGAACAAGTCGCCTGCCGGCAGCGACATGGCAGCTGTTCACTGGTCCTCAGTGGACAGTGTGCACATCGCGGTGCGGCTCGCGGACCAGGTCTCGTCAGTATTTGAGGCGCTCAAGGTACAGACGGCGCAGCCGTTGACGGTCTTTGTCCACACCACGCTGGCCCCCGCCGATGCCCGCGGAATCTTCTCGTCCGCCCCGGAGAACTGGCGCGCGTTCGAGGCCCCGGTCTCGGGGGGACCCCAGGGGGCACGTCAGGGCTCGATGACCATCTTCCTGGCCGGGCCCGCCCCCACCGACGCCGAAGACGCGCTGCTGGCCGAGATCTCCGGCCGCGTCTTCCGGATGGAATCCTACGGCCAGCCCGCCCTGGTCAAACTCCTCAACAACACCCTGGCCACCTACAACCTGGCCGCCACAGCACGCATGCTTAACCTCGCGGCCGAACACGGCGTGCCGGCGAAGAACCTCTTCGAAGTCATCGGCGTCTCCACCGGCCAGAGCTGGATGAGCGACAACCTCATCGACGTCCAGTACGACCTCCTCCTGAAGGACGTCGGACTGCTCCGCGGCGAACTCGGCTCGCTGCCCACCGGGCACCTGAACGAGGATGTGGAACAGGCCATCCTCCAGGCACGCACTGCCCTGGGCGCCGACACCCCGGTCCGGTAGGCACGAAGTCCGGGCCGTGGCCCGGAGTAGGATCACCCACATGGAATTCGTCGTGATGTACAGCGTGCGTGCAGGGACCGACCGCTCGCGCTTGATGGAAACGTTCCCCCGCCACAAGGCCTTTTACGAGGCCTTCCGCGCAGCCGGCGGCGGACTCATCGCGCTGGGCCCGTTCCAAACGACGGATCCCGCCGCCGGGTCCATGGGCATCTTCAGCTCCCGCGAGGATGCCGAGCGGTTCATCGCCGAAGATCCGTTCGTCACGGAGGGTCTCGCGGAGCCACGCATCCTCGACTGGAACGCCGTGCGTTTCGAGTAGGTGCTGGGTCCGCTGCCGCCTAGTTCTGGCCCGGTCCGCCAGCGTCCCGCAGTCCGGCAGCGTCCCGCGCGCCGCCAGCGTCCCGCAGTCCGGCAGCTTGCCGCGCGAGAGTGGTGATCTGCTGCCAGTCCCCTTTCTCGATTGCCCCGCGTGGCGTAAGCCAGCTGCCACCCACGCAGGCGACATTCTTCAACGAAAGGTATTTAGGTGCGGAGCCAAGGCTGACGCCACCTGTCGGGCAGAACTGCACCTGCGGTATGGGTGCCCCGATGGCCGCGAGATAGTCGGGGCCGCCGGCCGGTCCTGCGGGGAAGAACTTCATGGCCGTCAGGCCGCGTTCCAGGACGCCCATGACCTCGCCTACGGTGGCAACTCCCGGCAGGACGGGCACACCCAGCGCCAGCAGATGGTCCAGCAGGGACGGGGTAACGCCCGGGCTCACCAGGAACTGCGCACCGGCGGAGACAGCGGCATCGGCCTGGCCCGGAGTCAGCACTGTCCCAGCCCCCACGAGGATCTCAGGCACTTCCTCGGCAATGAGCTTCAGCGACGTCAGGGCGCTCTCGGTTCGGAGGGTGAGTTCGATAATGCGGACGCCGCCGTCGGCCAGTGCCCGGGCCACCGGAACAGCGTGTTGCGGGTCCTCGATAGTGACCACCGGAATGACCGGTGAAACGTGCAGGACGCTGGTGGCGTCAGCCATGGTTGATCTCATTTCTCAGGCCGCCCAGGCCCTGGGTGTCGATGATGCGGTACCAGTGAAGGAGGAGGTTGGTGAATCCGGGATGGGCCGCGAGTTCGCCGTCGAAGATGCTGCTGAAGCCCAGCAACGCGGGCACCACAGTTTCCGCCGAGCGCATCACCGGCAATGCAGCGTGGAGCCCGGCCGCCAGCGGATCGTTGAGCTCCGCCTCCGGGGTGGAGGCCACATGGTGCATCCAGGCGGCGACTGCCAGTGCTGCCCAGCGTGGTTCGCGTCCGGCGTCGAGGGTGGCACGGACCGTAGTCAGGAGCCGCAGCCCGATCTTCTGGGAACCGTCGCTGCCCACCTTAGCCGTGGTGTGTCCTAGCGCCGGGTTGGCGAACCGCTCCAGGACTTGTGCGCAGTACAATTCACCGTCCAGCCCTGGCGGAAGCCCAATGGTGGGCAGCGCGTCCTCCGCCATCATGCGGCTGCAGGCTGTTCGGAACGCGTCCTCCCCCACGGCGTCGCTGATGGTCGCCTTCCCGGTGGCGAGTCCAAGGTAGGCCAGCATGGAGTGGCTGGCGTTGAGCAGGCGCAGTTTGGCTGCTTCCCAGGCCGCAACGTCGGTGCTGAAGAGTGCGCCGGCTTTCTCCCAGGCGGGCCGGACGCCCGCAAAGTTGTCCTCGATGACCCACTGCATAAAAGGCTCGGCCACCACGGCGGCTTCGTCCCGCAGGCCCAGTTCATGTTCGACGGCGTCAAGGTCGCCGTGGGTGGTGGCCGGCACCATCCGGTCCACCATGGTGGACGGAAAGGACACGTTGGCGTCCAGCCAGGCGAGCAGCGGCCCGGATTCGGCGTCCGGAAGGGCGGCGGCGAATGCGCGGACGAGGGATCCTGTCAACTGGCCGTTGCCCGGCAGGTTGTCGCACGACATAACCGTGAGCGGGCCTGCGCCGGTGCGGGCGCGCTTCTGGATGCCGCGGGCGATCTGCCCGATGGCCGTCTGCGGCGGCTGGCCGGCAAGGTCGGCCTGTACTTGGGGGTCGGCGGTGTTAAGGGACCCGCTGTGCGGATCTATCCGGTAGCCCTTCTCGGTCACGGTCAGGGTCACCACGTGGGTGGTGGGTGCGGCAATCCGATCCACCACCGTTTCGGGGTGGTCCTTGCCCGAGATGGCTTCCACGATGCTGGACACCACCCGGAGCGGGGCCGCGCCGCCTCCCCGTTCAGCGACCGTAAACAGGCCGTCCTGCGGCGCCAACTGCCTCGCGACGGTGTCCGATCGTTGGGTCACGCCAACGATCCCCCAGTCCGATGATCCGGTGGCGAGCATGGCATCTTCGGTGAAGACCGCGGTGTGGGCGCGGGCAAAAGCCCCGAGTCCCAGATGGACGATGCCGGGACGAAGGCCTTCGCGCGGGAGCAGTACTTTCCGGGTGCCTGCGGCTGCCAGCGCGGCGTTGCTTAGGCGTGCGATGTCAGTTCTCCTTTTGCGGCGCCGGCCGCGTGGGCACGGGTCTGGTCAAGGGTGGGAATGAAGCCGGTTCCGCCTTTGCCGCCCACCACCAGCGACGCCGCCGCAGCACCCAACCGGGCTGCTTCGGGCAGGCTATCGCCGAGCACCATCCGGGCGGTCAGGGTGCCGACGAACGCGTCGCCGGCGCCGGTCTGGTCCACCACCGCCGGGGCAGGGATCGAGTCGATCCATGTGCTGTCCAGGCCTTCGCCTTCCAGCTGGATTCCCTCTGCGCCGCAGGTCACTGCCACGTTGGTGGCGCCAAGGCCGAGGAGTTTTGCAGCCGCCTGCGCCGGCGTGGAGGAGCCTAGAAGGGCCGTGGTCTCGCCGGGAAAGGACGGGGTCACCAGATGGCTCTGCGGCGCGAGCCGCAGAAGTGTCGCTGTCGCGTCTTCAGCGGACGTCAGCCGGGGGCGGAAGTTGGGATCGAACACAAAGCGACTGGCAAGATCGGCGGCTTTGAAGACCGCCGACCGGGACGATTCGGAAATGGCACATGCGATCCCGCCTGCCACCACGGCGCCGGCGGCCGCGAACACGGCCGGGTCGACGTCGTCGGGTCCCAGGCTGGAGCCCACACTTCCGTTGCGGGCATAGGAGAACTCGCGCTGGCCTTCGGGATCGGAGTGCACCAGGTAGACGCCCTGCTGTCCGGTCCTGAACATCAGCAGGCGGGTGGAGATGCCGAGTTCGGCGATGCGGGCGGCGATCGCCTGCCCGAGGTCGTCGTCGGTCAGCACTGCCAGCAGCCCGGTGCGCGCTCCCGCCGCGGCGGCTGCAGCGGCGACGTTTAAGGCGTCGCCGGAAATGCCGAGCCGGGCCGGCACGCCGTGGCCGAACGCCACGTCGGTGGCCACCTCAACGAGGATCTCCCCCATCACCACGACGTCGAAGGGCTGGTTTTCGCTTTCGCGTGTTGCGCCGTTCACCAGTCATGCACCGATCCGTCGAGCCGCCGGTTGATAGGAAGATACTTGGGGTCGAAGGGGAAGCGGGCGGCAGCTTCCTCGTTGAACTCTACGCCGATGCCGGGGACGTCCCCGGGGTGCATGTAGCCGTCGTTGAAGGTGTACGAGGTGGTGAACACCTCGTTGGCCGGCTCCCGGTGGCCCATGTATTCCTGGACGCCGAAGTTCGGGATGCTCATGTCCACGTGCAGGGCGGCAGCGAACGAGGCCGGGGAGAGGTCCCCGGCACCGTGCGATCCGGAGCGCACCCCGTAGAGGTCCGCGAGGGAGAAGATCCGGCGCAGGTGCGTGATGCCGCCCGCGTGCGAAACGGAGGTCCGGATGTAGTCGATGAGCCGCTCGGTGATCAGCTGCTGGCAGTCCCAGATCGAGTTGAACACTTCGCCGACGGCGATGGGCGTGGTGGTGTGCTGGCGGATCAGGCGGAACGCCGACTGGTCCTCGGCCGGCGTCGGGTCCTCGATCCAGAACGGCCGATACTCCTCCAGGGACGCGCCCAGGCGGCCGGCCTCAATCGGCGACAAGCGGTGGTGCACGTCGTGCAGGACGTGCACCCCGTAGCCGAATTCTTCGCGGACGTGGGCCATCATCTTAGGTGCGAAGTCCAGGTAGGAGGTGGTTTCCCACATGTCCTCCTGCGGGACGTTGCCGCTGGCCGGCTCGTAGAGCTTGCCGTCCACCGGAGCGATTCCGTAGGTCTTCTCGAGACCGGGCACCGCGGCCTGGGCACGGATCGCCTTGTAGCCGAGGTCCAGGTGGTGCTGGAAGTCGGCGCTGAGGTCCTCAAGGGTTGAGCCGCTGGCGTGCCCATAGACCATCACGCCCTCGCGGGCGGCACCGCCCAGCAATTCGTACACCGGCATCCCGGCGGCCTTGCCCTTGATGTCCCAGAGTGCGACGTCGATGGCGGCGATCGCCGTCATGGTCACCGGTCCGCGGCGCCAGTAAGCGCCTTTGTAGAAGTACTGCCAGGCATCCTCGATCCGGCGCGCGTCGCGGCCGATCAGCAACGGGCAGAGGTGCTCCGAGAGGTAGGACGCCACGGCCAGCTCGCGGCCGTTGAGGGTGGCGTCGCCGATGCCGGTGATGCCGTCCTCGGTTTCAATAACGAGCGTGACGTAATTCCGTCCGGGAGACGAAACCACTACCCGTGCGTCGGTGATCTTCACTGATTGGTCCTTCAGATGTGTGGGATGAGTGCAAGTGGGTCGCAGCAGGTGTCGTTTTGAACCGACAAAACGACACCTGCCGCTACTCAGTTGGGGAGAGCCGCAGCATGACTTTGCTGCTTCCGGACGCCGGATCGCCGAAGACGCGCATGGCCTCGGCTGCCTGGTCGATCCCGAACGTGTGCGTGATGACCGGGGAGACGTCCAGCCCCGTTGCCGTGGCCTGGAGGGCGTCGCTGATTTCGTCAACGAACCGGTACGAGCCGATCCACGTGATCTCCCGCGTCACCAGGTCCCCGAGTGCTGCAGGGGCCGGCGCGCCGGGAAGGTTGCCCACCTGGACGAGCGTTCCGCCGCGGGCCGTGGCGCGCAGGACGCCGCCCAGCACCGCAGGGATGCCGGAGGCCTCGAACACCAGTTCCATGTCCTCCGGGAGGCTGCCCGCGCCGGAGACGTTCACGACGTGGTCCGCGCCCATGGCTTTCGCAATCTGCAGCGCGGAGTCGTTGATGTCGGCGGCAATGACGCTTCTGGCGCCGGCGAACCGGGCCGCGGCAACCACAAGCGAGCCGATGGGCCCGGCCCCGTTGACCAGGACGTCCTTGCCGGTCAGCGATCCTGCCCTCTTGACCGCGTGCATGGCGACGGCCAGCGGCTCGGCAAGCGCACCGTGCAGGGTGTCCACGCCGTCGGGCAGCGGCCGGATCTGAGTTGCCTTGGCGAGCTTGCGTTCGCTGAACCCGCCGTCGGTGTGCGGGTCAAAGGCTGCGGATCCGAAGTACCTGATCTGCGGGTACAGGTTGGTGCGGCCGGCCAGGCGGTCCGGCATGATGCCGTCCCCCACCAGTTCCGCCGGATGTACCGTGACGGGCTGGCCGACGTCGAGGTTCCGGACCCCGGCGCCCAGCCGGGCAATCCGGCCGGCGACCTCGTGGCCGAGGACGAGCGGCGACTTCAGCGCCGCCGTCCCGGAGGCCCCGTGGCGCCAGTAGGAGAGGTCCGAGCCGCAGATCCCGCCCCACTCGACGTCGATGATTACTTCACCGGGTCCGGCGACGGGCTCGGGCCGGTCGTCGATGCGGAGGTCATTCGCTCCGTGGACTACGACGGCTTTCATACGGCGTCTTCCAGGCGGACCATGTCGCGGCCGCGGACTTCGGGCCCTACGAAGGCTGAGACCAGGGTGATCAGGGAGTAGCCGATGAGCATCGCAGCAAGCGGCCACCAGTGCCCGGTGATGGCGGTGAGGGTCGCAGCCAGCAGCGGGCCGATGGCGGTGGCGAGGATCCCGCCGATTTCCTTGGCCAGGGCGAGCTGTGTGAAGCGGGTGCGGGCTCCAAAGAACTCGGCCATCGTGACGCTTTCCATGGCGAAGAGGCTGAGAACGCCGAGGTTGAGGCCGACGACCATGGCGACGGTAATGAGTGTGGTGTTTCCGCTGGTGACCATCAGCATCATGGGGATGGCGAACAGGGCGGTCAGCGTGCTGAGCACCAGGTAGAGGGGCCGGCGGCCGAAGCGGTCACCGAGCATGCCCATGACGGGAATGGTGAGGAAGCCAAGCAGCGACCCGTACACGATGGCGGTGGTGCCCACGCTCTTGTCCACCAGCAGGACAGTAGCGAGGTAGCCCACCAGGAAGGTCTGGACCAGCCCCGAGTTTCCGGCCTGCCCGAACCGCAGGCCCAGGGCGATCAGGAAGGCCTTTCCCTTGCGCTGGTGCAGGGCTGCTTCGATGGTGCTGGTCGTGGCGAGTTCGTCCGCCGCGACGATTTCCCGCTTGGAGAGTGCCACGCCGTCCACAACATCGGCCCGCTGTTCAAACACCGGGCTTTCCTTGAGGGAGCGACGGACCCACACGGCAAAGATCATCAGGACGAAGCTGAACAGGAACGGAATGCGCCAGCCCCAGCTCAACAGCTGGTCCTCCGGCAGTGCGCTCACCAGAAGCGCCCAGAGTGCCGAGGCGGCGAGCGTCCCGGAGTTCGTGCCGAGGCACACGAGGGAGGAGATGAGGCCGCGGCGGCGGGCCGGGGCGAACTCGGCCAGCATGACCGTGGCACCGGCGATCTCGGCACCGGCGCCGAAGCCCTGTGCCAGCCGCAGTGCAACCAGCAGGATGGGGGCCCAGATCCCGATCATCGCGTAGGTGGGGAGAACGCCGATCAGGGTTGTGGACGCGCCCATCAGCGCGATGGTGATGAAGAGGACCTTCTTGCGGCCGATCCTGTCGCCCATGCGGCCGAAGTAGACGGCGCCGGCGAGACGGGCAACGTAGCCGACGCCGTAGGTGGCCATTGCGGCGATCAGGCCAATGACCGGGCTGACGTCGGGGAAGAAGATCTTGTTGAAGACGATGGCTGCTGCCAGGGAGTAAAGCTGGAAGTCCATGAATTCCATGGCGGTTCCCAGCCATCCGGACACTGCGACCTTTGCCAGTTCCTTGGTGGGTTTGGTCTCCGGCCGGGCGGTGGGCGGCGCGATGCTCTCAGTCATCTGGTGCTCCTTTGCAGGCGATGAAAAACGAAGGGGGTGAGTGAAAGGAAGAAGGCCGGCGGTGGGTTGTTGTGACCGGCGGCACCTCGCTAACTAACTACCATACAAGCACTACCATTCTAGTGTGTCAAGAGAATAGACTGGGGGCATGGCATCCGATAAACCCGGCAAGGGACAGTCCCCGCGGCTCTCTGTGCGTGACCAGACCCTGGAGACGCTGCGGCGTCGCATCATTTCCCTCCAGCTGCCTCCGGGTGAACCGCTCTCGGAGAACGAGCTCGCACAGGAACTGGGGGTCAGCCGCACGCCGGTCCGGGAAAGCCTGATTCTGCTCAGGGAGGAGGGACTGGTGCAGGTCTACCCGCAGATCGGTTCCTTTGTCTCGCTCGTGGACCTGGGGCGGGTATCCGAGGCTCAGTTTGTCCGCGAGGCCATTGAATGCGCGTCCCTGCGCGACCTGACGGTCGACGAAGTGGGGATTGCGGGACTACGCGTGATACTCAAGAGCCAAACGGACGCGGATGCCGCCAGCGATGTGGATGAGTTCTTCCGGCTGGACGAGGATTTCCACCGCGAACTTCTGAGGCTTGCGGGGCACGAATCCGCCTGGGCCGCCGTCAACTCCGCCAAAGCGCACCTCGACCGCGCACGCCGCCTGAGCCTTCTGGACACCAGGCCCATAGCAACCCTGATCCAACAACACACCGCGGTTGTCGATGCCCTTGAAGCCAAGAACCTGGCTGACGCCGACAGCTCCCTGCGGCTGCACCTGCGGGGCGTTTTTGAGGATGTCCAGCGGATTCAGCAGGCAACCCCGCAACTCTTTTCCGACGGCGCCGCACTGCGGCCCACACGCCGAAGTGTGGCGCGGCTGGCGTGAGGGCGGGGCCGGGTACTCATCAGGGAGTCGATGAACCCCCCAGCGTCACTTCGTGGAGCGGCACCGCCTGGCCGTAAGCCGGCGCTTCCTCGGCCAGTGCGTAATGGAAAATCCGGCTGCCTGCTTTTTCCAGGCCACCGCGGGGTTCAACCCTGAACCACTCATTGCCGGCGACTGCCAGCGCCCAGGCATCGGCTTCTTCCCAGTACACCTCACCGGGAGGGCGGTCCGGATGAACCTGCATCGCCACGGAAATCACGAAAACAGTGGCGTCCTCCGCGTCGGGGCGCCGGGCGAAGCACACGACGTCAACGCTGACGCCCTGGTTCGCGCAGGACGGCTTGCGTGCCATGGCGGTAGCGGCGCCCTCAACGGCGCCGTCGTGGATGTCCTGCCACGCAAGTGCGTACATCTGCCGGCGCAGCAAGGAGAGCTCCTCGCCGCAGATCATTTGGATCCTCCGGGTAAGTGCCCCGATCATGCCCATACCCGTGTCATGCGGCGCTTTCCAGCTGCCCTGCCCGGGACGGCACGCCGTCGAAATAGCCGCCCTTGAAGAAGAGCAGCGGCTCGGCACCGTCCCGTGCACCCAGGGCACGGACCGACCCCACCACAATGGTGTGGTCGCCGCCGTCGTACTCCCGGTACAGCTCGCAATCCACCCACGCAAGGGCCTGATCCAGCACCGGATTACCCAGCGGAGACACCGAAAACCCCACACCGGCGAACTTATCGGTGCCCGAACGGGCAAACTGCGCGGCAAGATGCCGGTGCCCGGCCGGAAGGATGTTCACCGTGAACCGGCCGGCGGCCCGCAGCAGCGGCCAGGTGCTGGAACTGCGGGCCGGACTGAACGTCACCAGCGCCGGATCCAGGGAAAGGGAGGAGAAAGACTGGCAGGTGAACCCGGCCGGGCCGTTCTCCGTCGCAGCCGTGACCACCGTCAGCCCGGAGGCGAAATGGCCCAGCACGTGACGCAGGCGCTGCGGGGTGAGATCAAAATGTTCGGTCATGTTCTATCCCTTTCAAGGCCGGTCACCCAAACCAACCACCCGCCCCGCACCCCGTTCAACCGGGAACGAAACGCACCGACGCGCAACGCAACCTGGCTTCACCGCCCGAAGCACAAAGTAACCAACGGGGATTGGGCGGGGCTCCTGTCAGTCGTCCAGGCGGACGCCGCGGACCAGCAGGAGCGTTCCGCCCACAACAACCGCGGACGCCAGGAAGACGCCGGCTGCCCCGAGCCCGGCCGCCACAACCCCGATGGCGCTGGGCAGGACCACCTGGCCCACCCTGTTCCCGGCAAGGCGCAGGGCCAGGGCCTTTCCGCGCTGGCCGTCCGGGGCCTGGGCCGAAAGCCAGGACATCGTCAGCGGCTGGCCGATGCCCAGCCCCAGACCCAGCCCGGCCATCACCCCGAAGAGCAGCCACTCCTGCATCGGAATCGCCGCGACACCCAGCGCGACGGTGGAGAGCGCCAGGCTTGACACCATGAGCCGCCCCCGGCCGAACCTCCGGGACAGGCGTCCGAGCCCCAGCCTCGAAACCATCGAGAACACGGCCCGCACCGCGAGCATGAGGCCCACCGTGGCTGCACTGAAGCCGCGCTCCGTTCCGAGCGCCGGCAGGTAGACAACCGTCAGGTCCACCACCGCCAGCACCGTGGCACTCGTTGCCAGCGCCCGGACCAGCCCCGGCGTCCTGAGCAGCGAGGCAACACTGCCCTGCGAGCTGCCCGTTGCCGTGACGGCGGACTTCCTGCCGGCGGCCTTCGTCGAGATCACGAAGGTGGTGAGGAAGAGAACCAGGCTCATGCCGGCCGAGAGGAAGAAGATTGCCTGGGTGTCCGGGCGGACAGAGGCACCGCCCACCACGGAGATAGCCAGCGGGCCAAGCGCCTGCCCCAGAGACGCCGCGAAGGTCAGGTATCCGAAGGCGGAATCAAGCCCTGACGCCACGGCATTGTTCGCCACGACGGCCTGCTGCCCCACCACACACGCCAGTTGGCCTGCGCCAAGCAGCGCCGTGCCGATAACCAACGCCGGGACTGTTGTCCCCCAGAACAGCAGGAAGACGGAACAGCCAAGCACGACGGCGGATCCGGTCACCATCAGCCGCCGCTCGCCTAACCGGTCCACGAGGGCGCCGGTGGGGACAGCCAGCAGCAAGGGAAAAACAGCGTAGCTGGCCGCGAGGAGGCCGAGGGCATATCCCGGCACATCCAGTTCCAGCGCCCGGTAAGTGGTTGCCGGCCGGACCAGGAACGTCACGGCTTGGATCAGCGTCGAATGAAGGAGAAGTGCCAGCGCCGAACGGCGGCCCAGTTCACCGATCACGGGATGACGGGGGCGGCGCCGGAGACGGCGCGCACCGCGGCGTCCCGGGCGCCGGCGACGTGGTCGAAAGCGATCCTGGCGGCTGCTTCCGGTTTGCCCGAAGCGAGGGCCTCCACCAGGATGCGGTGTTCGGCGAGAGCCTGGTCGCGGCGTTCCTGCGTGCTGTTGGTGAAGTGGCGGTAGCGTTCCATCTGGCTGGACACCTGGTCATGAAACCTCTGCGCCCAGGAATTTCCGGCGATGTCCGCGATGGCGGTGTGCAGCGCCATTCCATACCTCATGGCTTCGTCGGCGAACTTCACCATGGCGGCATTGCGTTCCACGATCCCTTCCAGGTTCGCGATGTCGGCCGGCGTCGCTTTGGCGCATGCCTCACGGGCCATCAGGGACTCCAGTGCCGCGCGCACGCCGTACAGTTCGGCGATGGCTCGTTCGTCCAGGATCGGGACGAGCACGCCTCCTGTGGGTTGCTGTTCCAGCAGGCTTTCCGAGATCAGCCGCCGGATCGCCTCCCGCAGCGGCGTCCGGCTCACCTGCAGCTCCGTCGCCATTGCGGGTTCGTAGATCCGCTCACCCGGCTTCAATTCCAGGTTAAGGATCCGGCGTTTCAGCTCTCCGTAGACCAGATGCGCTCCGGTATTCCGGGACTGTGATTCGACCACTGACAACCTCCACCTTTTGTACTTGTATACAACTATACAAGTGCAAGGCTTTGATGACGGCGGAACGGGACTCTGGGCTATGAGGCCCAGTCGGCGTCGTCGAAGGGACGGCCGCGGAAATGAGCGCGGAGGTACTCCCCCACAACGGCAGCCCCGAGGTCACCGGTTTCCGGCGCCACCACCCGGCCGTCGATTCGGCGCGCCATGCGCTGGACGAACCGCTCGAGGCCCGGGTCATCGCCCAGCCGGAAGAACGTGGCCTGGGTCCCTGCGCGGCCAAGGCGGTCGAGTTCGGCAATCGTGACCCGGATGGTCTCCGGGGCCGGCGGGTAGTCGAACCACGAGTCCCCGTCCGGCAACAGGTGCGCTGTCGGCTCCCCGTCGGTCACCACGAGGAGGACGTGCTGCATGGACGGATGCTGACGGAAGAAGCGGTTGGCCAGCAGCAAGCCGTGATGCAGGTTTGTTCCCTGCTCCCGCCGTGACGCCAGGGCCGTGAGTTCGCCAATGTCCATGGTCCGCGCGTAGCGGCCGAACGTGATGAGCTGCAGCCGGTCCCCGCGGAACCGGGTGGAGACGAGATGGTGCAGGGCGAGTGCGGTGCGCTTCATCGGCACCCACCGCCCCTCGGCGGCCATCGAAAACGATACGTCGGCGAGGAGGACGACGGCGGCCTGCGTGCGCGCCTCCGTGTCGGTCACCTCGATGTCGCCCGGGCCCAGCCGTAATCCGCGGCCCGGGTCGCCGCCCTCGGCCACGGTCCGGCGGATTGCGTTTGTCATGGTGCGTGTCACGTCCCACGGCCCGGCATCGCCGAACTCCCACGGCCGGCTGGATCCCGTCTGCTCGCCGGCTGCCCCGGCGACACGTGTGTCCCGGCGCCCCTGCCGGCCGGACAGCTGCTTGGCGGTGTCCCGCAACAGTGACTTGCCGAGCCGTCTCATGGCCTGCGGGGACAGCCGGAGGTCGCCGTCGGCGCCGCGCCGCAGGTAGCCGCCGTCCTGCATGGCCCGCTCGATTTCGGCGAGGGTACGTGCCGACACTGCGGCCTTTTGACCGAGTTGGCGGGCCAGGGCGTCCAGGTCCAGGTCATCAAGGCGAGATCCGTTGTAGGACTGGGAAAGCTGTTCGGCCAGCTCGTCGAGTTCGGCGATGTCCTGAAGCACGCCCGTGCCATCGCCCAGCCCGAGCCCTTCCTGACCCTCGAAGCGTTCGGAGCCATTCCAGTCTTCTCCCGGGCGCAGGGCGCGCAGGCTGGAGTCGAGCTGATCGAGCTGGGCCATGAGTTCGGGTGAGCCGAACGCCTGGGCGGACAGGCGCATCAGCTCATCGCGCTGCTCCGGGGACATGGATTGCAGGAGGCGCTGGGCCGCGGCGGCGCGCCGGGCCAGTGCGTCGATCAGCTCCTCGACGGATTGCGGATTCTCCGGAAAGAAATGGCCGTGCCGGGCCATGAACTCCTGGAAGTCCGCGTCGGTGTCCTCGCCGTGCCGGTGCTTGTCCAGCAGTTCGTTGAGGTCCCGCAGCATCTCGTTAACAGCTGCGCGGTCCGCATCTGTGGCGTTCTCGAGCGCCTGCTTCATGCCGGCGAACCGCTGGTCGAGGACCTCACGGCCCAGCAGGTCCTTGATGCGCTCGAAGGCTTCCCGTGCGGTGCTCGACTGCCAGTCATAGGAGGCGAGTTCGTTGACCGCTGCCGCCGTGGACGAGGGCAGGTTCTGCAGCTGCATCTCCCTGAGTGCGCGGTCGGTGCTATCCATCATGGCGTCACGGGCCAGCTGCTTGCGCTCTTCCAGCACTGCGGAAGCGAGCAGCTTTTGGACCTCGCTGAGGGTGCCGTCCAGGCGGTGGCGGCTCAGGAGTTCTTTCCGGCGCTGTTGCACGCGGCCGGCGAGGTCGTCCAGACCTTCCCGGTGGCGGCCGCCGCGCCGGAGGTACTCCTGCAGGGCGTGCCGGGGCGAGTAACCGGCCATGACGTCCTCGGCTATCGCGTCGAGCGCCTCCGCCAGGTCTACCGGCGGTGCGAGCGGGTCGGGTCCTCCCCTGTACCGGCCATACCTTGACCGGCTGTGAGCGTTCATGATGCCGCCTATCCCCTAGCCGTAGATCGTCTCCTCGTCGTCGGACTCCTTCGAGATCCGCCGGGCGAGGTAGAGCCCTTCCAGGGCAAGTTCGATTGCGGCGGCGCGCTGCCCGTCGTTCCTGGCGTCGAGGCGCCCGCTGATCTCGTCGTAGAGCCCGGACGAGTCAAGGGACGGCAGGTTTTCAAGGAACTCCCGCGCCGTGACATGCTCCCCCGTGGTCACGGTCCGGTGACCGTCGAGCGCGGCCACGAGCGGACCGAGATCGATGCCGTGGAAGTGCGCCCGCACGGCTTCCGCCGTGGCAGTGCGCAGGAGGTGGTCGAGGACGGCTTGTTCGCGCCCTTCTTCGCCGGACTCGAACTCAATCTTGCCCGTGAGGACTTCGACGGCGGGCTCGAGGTCGATGATCCGCGCGACTGCCTCGTCCTCGCCGCGAACGCTGGCCCGGCGCAGCGCTGCTGCGGCGACGGTTTCGGCGCCCGCGATGGCGAACCGTGCCGAAACTCCGGAGGTCTGGTTGATGGCCGGGGATAGCCGCAGCGCACGGGTGTAGCGGGCGAGGATTTCGAGGATGACGGGCGGGACATCGGCCACCAGCCGCCCCTCCTGCCGGATGACGGACACCTCGTCGTCGAGCTCTATCGGGTAGTGCGTGCGGATCTCGGCGCCGAAGCGGTCCTTCAGGGGCGTGATGATCCGGCCTCGGTTGGTGTAGTCCTCAGGGTTGGCTGACGCGACGACGAGCACGTCGAGGGGCAGCCGCAGCACATAGCCGCGGATCTGGATGTCGCGTTCCTCCATCACGTTCAGCATTGCGACCTGGATCCGTTCGGCGAGGTCGGGCAGTTCGTTGATGGCGATGATGCCGCGGTTGGAGCGCGGAACCAGGCCGTAGTGGATGGTTTCGGGATCCCCCAGCCGCCGGCCTTCAGCCACGCGCATGGGGTCGACGTCGCCGATGAGGTCGGCAACGGAAGTATCCGGTGTGGCCAGCTTCTCGACGTACCGTTCCGAGCGGTGGCGCCAGGCAACACGCAGCCGGTCCCCTTCGGTGAGCACACGGGCGCGGGAGTGTTCCGTGATCGGTTCGAAGGGGTGTTCGTTCAGTTCCGAGCCCTCGATCACCGGCGACCACTCGTCAAGCAGCCCGACCAGGGTTCGCAGGAGACGCGTCTTGCCCTGTCCCCGCTCACCCAGCAGGACGACGTCGTGCCCGGCGATCAAAGCGCGCTCAAGCTGGGGAAGGACGGTCCGGCTGAAACCGTACATCCCCGGCCACGGATCACGGCCGGCGGCGAGCGCGGCGAGAAGGTTGCCGCGGATCTCGTGGCGCAAGTCCTTATGGACGTGGCCGGCGGCATGCAGTTCGCCAACGGTGAAGATGTCGGGACGATCAGTCACCTCTCTACCGTAGACCTCCACCGTGCGGGGAATCGAGGGAATTTCCCCCGGTTTTTCACCCGCGGGTCCGTGCCACGGCCTACGCTGGATTTTGATGACTGCAGCAACGGCTTCGGCACCGCCCGCTCCATCCCCGGGACCGGCGGGCACCCTCGTGCTTCTGGTGCGCCACGGAGAGACGCCGACCACGGGCACGGTACTGCCGGGACGGGCACCGGGGCTGCATCTTTCCGAGCGCGGCCGCGCCCAGGCAGTAAGGGTCGCGGAACGGCTCGCGGGTCTTGCCGTCGACGCCATCTACTCCTCCCCCCTGGAGCGCACGCGCGAAACTGCAGAGCCCACGGCAGCCTCCACCGGGCGTGACGTGAACCAGGACGCCGGCCTGATCGAGTGCGACTTCGGCGAGTGGACCGGCGCCGCGCTCGCCGAACTGGCGTTCCTGCCGGAATGGCAGACCGTACAGCAGAGCCCGTCAACGTTCCGTTTCCCCGACGGGGAGAGCTTCGCGGAGATGCAGGAGCGGATGGTCGGAGCACTTGAGGTGCTGCGTTCCGCCCACGCCGGGGGCGTCGTCGTGTGCTTCTCGCATGCCGACCCGATCAAAGCGGCCGTGGCCCACGCCTTCGGTACACAGCTGGACCACTTCCAGCGGATCGTCATCAGCCCGGGCTCGGTCACGGTCATTTCCTACGGCGAGGGCCGGCCCCCTTCCGTCCTCATGGTGAATTCGACGCTGGAACCCTTGAACGGGCTGAGGGCGCGGTGAACGGAAGCAGACGGTGTCCGGACGGGAACTGACACTGCTCACCGACGGCCGCGTCGAGTTGCCGGGACGCATCCCCCGGGGCAGCAACGCGGCGTTCTTCGTCCGGGTTTCCTCCGGGGACGACTCGGCGTATGCGGTCTACAAGCCCGAAGCCGGGGAACGCTACCCGTGGCCGCTTGTGTAGGCGGCCCCGCTATTGCCACTGCCCGAGGCCGCGGATTACCTGGACGCGGTCTCAGGCGGGTTTACTGCCGGGTGGCCCGGACAACGACGTCGCGAAGGGACGCGCCGTGGCCCCCGGGTCCGTCGACTGTGCGCGTCTGTACCCGGTCACTGTCCAGGCTCCACATGGCAGGGTCCAGGCCCCTGGTGATGTCCGCGAGCGTGACGGTGGCCTCGGCGGGAGGGTGGTTTCCGTGTCCCGGTGAGGAGGGGTCGTGCAGGTGCCCGACGATCAACAGCGTGCCTCCCGGCGCGACCCAGTCCGCGATACGCCGGTAGAACGCCAGCTGCGGCATCGCGGGGTGGGCGTAATTGGTGGTCACAAGGTCAAAAAGGCCTCCCGGTTCCCAGATGGTCAGGTCCGCCTCGACCCAGGTCACCCCAGTGGCCACGGTCTGCTTGGCTGCGCTCGCGGCTGCGTGGGTGAGGGCAGCGGCGGAAATATCGGCTCCAGTGACCTTCCATCCGCGAGATGCCAGCCAGATGGCTTCCGCCCCCGTCCCGCATCCGGCGTCCAGCGCCGTACCCGGCGTCAGGCCGTCCGTTTCTTGTGCGAGATACGGGTTCGGGCTGCCCGCGCCCAAGCCTCCAGGCGCAGCATCGTGGACCTGTTCCCAGTGTCTCTCCCAATAGCCCTTGCCGAACGCATGTGCCGTCTGGTCCACGCCGAATCCCTTTCGATTTGATACAAGCTTTACCGTCGATCGTGCCCAACAAGGCGGCGAAGGTGCAAGCAACATTGCCAAATGGCAAAATCGGGGCATGACCCGCGACGTAGACCACACCCTCAACGCTGTCGGACCCCGGCTCAAGCGCCTCCGGCTCCGCCGGGACGTAACGCTCGCGGACCTGGCGGAACAGACAGGGATCTCCGCCAGCACGCTCTCCCGGCTCGAAGCAGGCCTGAGGCGACCCACTCTCGAGCAGTTGCTGCCGCTGGCCCGCGTCCACGGGGTGACACTGGACGAGCTTGTCGACGCGCCACCGACCGGGGACCCCCGCGTTAATTTGCGGCCCGTCGCCAGCGCAGACGGGTCGACGATCCTGCCATTGACTCGCCGGCCAGGCGGCATCCAGGCCTACAAATTCATCCTCCCGGCAGGCAAGGACGAACAGGACCCGCAGCTACGGACCCACGACGGATACGACTGGGTTTACGTGCTCGACGGCACCTTGCGCCTTGTTCTCGGCGAACACGACCTCATCCTCAAACCCGGTGAGGCCGCGGAGTTCGACACCCGCACCCCGCACTGGTTCGGCGCCACAGGCGCCGGTCCCGTCGAATTCCTCAGCCTCATCGGAAAGCAAGGCCAACGCACGCACGTCCGCGCAGCACCCCATCTGGGAAGGTGACACAACCCGCCGACCTAGGGGTTGAAGAAGTCGTTGCCCCGGTCCATGTTCCGCTGGCGGTCCCGCACCGCGCCCACGATCTGGACCCGGGCCTTCCTTAGTGCACCCGACGGCTGAAAGCCGCGTGAATAGAACACGGGAATAGAACACGGCATGGGCTTAGTTGAAGCGTAAAGCAATCCTTTTGTGGATCGCATCAGTAGCGAAACAGGAGCCACCATGGACACCCGTCCCCTCGACTTCAGCAAACCCGCCTTACCGCTCATCGACCTCACCGGGGCAGTAGCTTGAGCAAGCTGCCTGACCCGACCACTGCATGGCATTCGCCGGACGATGCCGGCAAGGCCCTTGTGATCCTGCTGCACGGGCGCGGGTCGCGCGAAACGGACATCATCACTTTGGCCGCCCACCTTCCTATCGGTCCGAGTTACGCAGCGGTGCGGGCACCGCTGGCGGAAGGCCCAGGGTTTGCCTGGTTCGCCAACCGCGGCATCGGCCGCCCCGTAGCCGAATCCCTGGCCGAGACCATGGCATGGTTCAAGGAGTGGCTGGAAACTATCGCGCCTGCTCCGCGGCCAGTGATCCTCGTGGGCTTCAGCGGCGGCGCAGCCTTCGCCGGAGGCCTGGTCCTCGACGATCCGAAACGCTTCGCGGGCGCGGCAATCCTTCGCGGAACCCTGCCTTTCGACGCCGGAGTGCCCACCACGCCGGGCCGGCTGCAGGACGTGCCCATGTTCGTTGCCCACGGCGACGCCGACTCAGTCATACCGGCCGAACTGCTGGAGCACACCTGGGGCTACCTAGCCGACGAGTCAGGCGCAAAGACAGTGGGCGTACGATCCCCGGGCGGCCACAACATAGGCCTTGACGACGTCAAGGCGCTGGCACGCTGGATCGAAGAAGTGCAGGAGCCATAGGCTGCCGGCCTGCCTGAGTGCGTTGGCGCCGTCGGCGTTAAGAAAGCGTAAAGGAATCGGACAAAACCGCCCTTTCCCTCCCGTCCCGGAATAGGTTGAATCGCCGAAGTATGGGTGCAGGTCAATGTGCTGCGCCGGCCGAGCCTAGGAGACGCAAATGAGCGGTACAGACCGCCAGATCATTCCCGCGGAAGTCCGCCGGCCGGGACAACCGACCGATACGGGAAACGCTCTGGGGCGGTGGCTGCTCAAGCACCAGGTCCAGCCGGTGATCGGTCCGGAGAGCCCCGAAGACCACACCACTCCCCAGGCATGGTGGAAGGTCATGTGCCTGACCGGCGTTGACTACTTCTCCACGCTGTCGTACCTGCCGGCCATCGCCGCGCTTGCCGCCGGCGCGCTGTCGCCGCTGGCCACCCTGCTGATCGTTGCCCTCACGCTTCTGGGGATGCTGCCGATGTACCGCAGGGTGGCCCGCGAAAGCCCGCACGGACAAGGGTCGGTTGCCATGCTGGAAAGCCTCCTGCCGTTCTGGCGGGGGAAGATTTTCGTCCTGGTCCTCCTGGGATTCGTGGCAACTTCCTGGATCATCACCATCACGCTTTCCTCGGCCGATGCCACTGTGCACATGCTCGAAAACCCCTATCTCCCGGATTTCCTCGATGGACAGGCCGTCCTCATTACCGTGGTCCTCCTGCTGATACTGGGCGGTGTGTTCCTGCTGGGTTTCAGCGAGGCCGTTGTGGTGGCCATTCCGCTGGTGGCATTATTCCTGTTCCTCAATGCCGTGGTCATCATCACCGGCGTGGCCACCGTCATCAGCGATCCCGAAGCCCTGTCCGCGTGGACCGGGGACCTGTCGGCACGCGGCGGCTTCGGGGACATTGTGGGCCCTGCCGTCATTGCCTTCCCGCTGCTGGTCCTCGGCCTGTCCGGGTTCGAAACAGGCGTCAGCATGATGCCGTTGGTGGCCGCCGAGGGCAGGACCGCCGAGGAACGACTCACCGCCAGGGTGCGGAACACCCGCAAACTGCTCACAGCGGCCGCTGCCATCATGAGCGTCTACCTCCTGGGCAGCAGTTTCGTCACCACGGTCCTGATCCCGGCCAAGGAATTCGAGCCCGGGGGCGAGGCCAGCGGACGAGCCCTGGCCTACCTGGCCCACCAGCAACTGGGAAACGGCTTCGGCACGGTCTATGACATCAGCAGCATCCTGATTCTGTGGTTTGCCGGCGCCTCGGCCATGGCCGGCCTGATCAACATCGTCCCGCGCTACCTCCCCGCCTACGGCATGGCCCCCGAATGGGGACGCGCGGTCCGACCCGTGGTCATCGTCTACACGGCGGTCAGCATCCTCATAACCATCGGCTTCAACGCAGACGTCAACGCCCAGGCCGGCGCCTACGCCACAGGCATCCTGGCCATGATGGTCTCAGGATCCATCGCCGTCACCATCTCCGCCTTCAGCCGGGGCAACCGACGGGCCGGGGCAGGCTTTGCCCTGCTGTCCCTGATACTGCTCTACGCGCTGGCCGCTAACGTCATCGAGAAGCCCGATGGCCTGACCATCTCGGCCTTTTTTATCCTGGGCATCATCGCCATCTCGCTGGTTTCCCGTGTCGCGCGGACCACGGAGCTGCGTGCCGACCTGATCAGATTTGACGAGAACACCCGCCGCTTCATCGCCGATTCCCTGGACTACGACGGCGCCCTGAACCTGATCGCCAACCGCCGCCAGACCGGTGACAACCGGGAATACTCCGAAAAGGAATACGAACAACGGGGCCAGAACGCTGTCCCCGGGACTGCAGACGTCATCTTCCTTGAAATCGACATCATCGACCCCTCCAACTTCGGCGGGACCCTGGACGTGCACGGCGTCGAAGTGGACGGACACCGCATCCTGCGGGTCGAAAGTCCTGCAGCCCCCAACGCCATCGCTGCGATCCTCCTGGCCCTCCGGGACACTGCCGGCGTCATCCCGCACGCGTACTTTGAGTGGTCCGAAGGCAACCCGCTCGCCCACCTGATGCGCTACCTGCTCCTGGGCCGCGGCGACACTCCACCGGTTGTGCGGGAGATCATCCGGAAGCACGAACCGGATCCCGCCCGCCGGCCGCGCATCCACGTGGGGTAACGGGCTTACCCGCAACCATGGAGGTCAGGATCGGCCGGACCGGCAGCGTCCCGCCACGTTCAGGCTTCGGAGTGCCAGATGCCGGTCTCCGCACTGTAGACCAGCCAATGACCGCTGACCGGGCCGTCCGCTGTGGGGCGGTGGCTGACCCACGTGCGGTCGCCCTCCTTCGGCTCCCGCAGAACCGGCTGGTCATCCACACGGTTGACCGTCATGAGAATCTCCCTCCCCGGCTGCAGCGAACTTTGACCCAAGCCTATAACCAGAAAGACCAGTCTGTCTCCTGCCCCTGGCGGGCAACAAAAGCGAGTTCGGCATCGCCTGCGAGTCGCATCGGACCAGGCAGCCCGACGTCGAGGCTTCGATCACGCCCGGCTTGTGCAACGCTTGTTGCATGGATCTGGAGGTGTCGCCCGCGCTCACAATTCCCGCGCCTGAACTCCGCTGGCGGTTCTCCCGCTCGTCCGGCCCGGGCGGCCAACACGTCAACACCTCGGACAGCCGCGTCGAACTCTCGTGGAACGTCAAGAACTCTGCGGCGCTTTCGGACGACCAACGCATGATACTGGTCACGCGGCTCGCACGGCGGCTCATCGCCGGGGTAGTCACGGTAACCGCCTCCGAGCAGCGGTCCCAGTTGCGCAACCGGGAGATCGCCCTGGCCAAACTTTCCGACATCCTGGCAAGCGCCCTTGCCCCCGAAGCTGCTCCCCGCCGGGCGACCAAACCCACACGCGGTTCCAATCGTCGGCGCCTTGCCGCAAAAGAACAGCGTTCGGCGACAAAACAGCAACGACGGCGGCCGACCCTCGAGTAGCGCCCCCTGCCCCGAAGGTGTCCCCCTCAGCGGGGAGCAGGAGCATATTCACAGCAGCCTATTCAGCGTTGAATTACTTCAGGCAATCACGGCATTTCGTGAATTAAGCAATATTGATACCGGATTTATTATCAATGACGAGTGATAACCTAACCGGCATGGCAAAACGAGTAATAACCACGCTTGAAGACGATCTCGACGGTTCCGAAGCGAATGAAACAATCATTTTTTCCATCGATGCTGCCGAATATGAGATTGATCTCAATAACGTCCACGCCGCCGAACTGCGTGAGGCATTGAATAAGTACACCGCCGTCGCGAGAAAGACCACAGGACGCGCCAGGCCGGCGCGACGACCCGGCACCGGCCTCAAAGACGCCAAGGCTGTCCGCGCGTGGGCTATTGAAAACAGCATCCCCGTGAATGCCCGGGGCCGTATTCAGGCTGATGTGATGGAGCGCTACGCAGCAGCGCACTAAAGGGACCCCGGCCGGTGCCGTTCACACGGACGTCACTATGGCTGGCCTGAGACCTAACACAATGAATAGGGACAATCAGGACCGGAGGCCACTAATCGGCGTCCGGTCCTGATTCTGTTTAGTTACCCATCCAGGTGGGCATCCCTGACGTCCTGGGGCGTGGCGCCCTGAATGACCCAGCGGTTTCCGTCCGGGTCCCCGAAGTAGGCAAACTGCACGCCGCCCATGTCTTGAATTTCACTGACATCGGCGCCGCGGCGAAGAAGTTCCGTGCGCACAGTACCCAGCTCCGGCACGACGAGCTGCAACCCTTCGAGGCTGCCGGGCGTCATGCTGGTCATCCCCGTACCTATCACGATGGAAACGGCCGAACCCGGCGGGGTCAGCTGGACCACCCTCATTCCGGGGATGTACTCAACGTCGTGGTCGAGGACAAAACCAAGCTTCTCCGTATAGAACGTTTTCGACCTGTCGACATCGGCTACCGGGACCTGAACAACTTCAAGGCGCATCTCCATGCGCCCTAGACTACCGCCGCCCGGAACCCAGCGCCCGCCACGGGCGACCGTCGGTCGCTGGGCGAGCGTTCTTGGCCATGGCGCCGATCGTTCAGGGATGTGGCACGGAGGCAAGCAGCCCGGCCGCGCCAGCGAAGGAGAGGGCGGCGCGAAGGTGGTTGGCCGGAGTCCAGGATTGCTCGTAGGTGGTCCACTGCTGGCCTGGCTGATCGCCTACGGCATTGGCCAGCTGGTTGTTCAATGGCACGTTCACCACCATGGTGGACGCCCACCCTGCCAGATAGGCCGCTGCACCGGCGACTTGGATGGGTGACCTCGTCAGCGGGTCCGCGGCGGCGACAACGGCGACCGCCGCGCAGGCCGCCGCAGTGCCGAAGAACACGATCATGAACGGTGGCCGCACAGCCATGTGGTTGATGAAGACCATCGTCGCGATGGATTCCTTCGCCGGGCGCCTTCGAAGGGCGGGCATCACCACGGTGGAGAAGGCGAGGTAGAACCCGCCCGCAACTACGGAGCCGGTCCCGGCGACCAAGGACAGCCAGCCGTTCACCGGAGAACCGCTTTCGCGGGCGCGGCCCACATGCCGGTGCCGGCGGTCCCGGGAACACCGTCATTGGCCAGATCTGTCCCAAATTCGCCTCCACTGCAAGGCAAGAATTCGATCCGCCTCCCTGTCGCTGCCGACAATTCGGCGGCAACATCGTTGAGGGTGAGCAGACGGGGACCCTGCACGGAACGCTCTGCCGCCCTTGCCCCGTCTTCGCCGCGTCCGGACAGCAGCACCAACCGCTGGACGCCCGCTTCGGCGGCGCTTTCAACGAAACGGGCGATCACCAAGGACGCCCCCGGAAGAGCAAGATCCGGGCTGTAGCAGAGGTAGGCGGCACTAGCGCCGTCGAGTGCCCGAGGCCAGGTGCCGGAATCGTGCCAATAAAAGGGAGCCCCCTCGCGGCGGGAACCGTCTATCCCCGGTATACGGCGGTCAAGGAGACGGCGGGCCTGCCGGCCGCCGGTACGGCCGGTTCCGCCGGTGACAAGAATGGGAGCGAGGCTTTGTTGAGTCATACCAGTCAGCCTGCCCGGCCCTGCCTGGACGATGAATGCTCCATGATCCATAAAGCATAAGCAATCGTCTATTGTGTCAGGTATGGATCCCATGTCACAGTTCCTCACCGGGCCGCGGGCGCAGGCCGCGTTCGCCCTCCGCGTTGTTATGGATCCGCCCTTTTGCATCGACGTTCAAGACAGGGCCGCGTTGACCGTGATCGTCGCGATCAGCGGACAGGCATGGATCGCCGTCGAAGGAGGCGAACCCTGCCCCCTTCGCCCCGGGCAGGCGGCCACTGTCCGCGGCCCGGCCCCTTACAGCGTCACCGACAAGCCCGGCCGGGCGCCGACGGTGGTGATTGACGCCGGACAATCCTGCCGGACGCCCGCAGGAGAGCATCTGGAGCTCACGATGTCGCACGGGCTACGAACCTGGGGTAACAGCCCCAGCGGGCAAACCGTCCTGTTGATCGGCACGTACCAGTCGTCGGCAGCGGCCGGGCAACTGGTCGCCTCAGGCCTGCCCGTCTTTGCTGTCTTCGATGAACACGACACCGATCCGGCACTCCGCAAGGTACTCGAACGCGAACTCACCCACTTCGGGTTAGGGCAGGCGGCCGCCTTGGACCGGGTCCTTGACCTCTTACTGCTGCACCTGGTGCGCGTCGCTGCAGATCGCGCCGACGGCATGGCCCCAGGCTGGGCAGCGGGCACCCGCGACCCAGTTGTTGCCCGCGCGCTGGCTCTCCTCCACGAGCTACCGTCGGCACCTTGGACCGTTGCCGAGCTCGCCCGGCGGGCACACGTTTCCCGCGCCACCATGGCCGCCCGCTTCCACACCGCAGTCGGGCAGCCGCCGATGGCGTACCTCACTCAATGGCGTCTGGCCCTTGCCGCCGACAGGCTGGCCTCCAGCACTGCCACCACCGCCGTCATCGCAGAAGAGGTGGGCTATAGCAACGCCTTCACCTTCAGCGCCGCCTTCTCCAGGGTCTACGGCACCAGTCCGACGGGCTACCGGCGATCACCCCACGCGCCCAAAATGCAGGCGAGCGGCACGCCGACAAACGAAGCTAAGACCTAGGCTTTTCGCGGTGTTTCTACGGGCGCTGTGCATCTGGCGGCAGTTCAGTCCGCAGACGCCCCGGATGATCAGAGCGTCAGCGGCGCAACGTGCAATTCTGCCAGGGCACGGACCGCCCTGGCCCTGGTCGCGGACCACTCCTCCGTAAGCAACGACAGCACGACGATGTCCCGCCAGGATCCGTCAATCCGCTGCGAGGAACGCCTGCGGGTGCCTTCGACAGTGAACCCGAACCGTCGGAGGGACGAAATGGACCTGTGGTTTCGAGGATCCACATCGCATTCGACGCGCCCTGCGCCGTGGGAAAACAACCAGTCGAGCAGCGCCAGCTTGACCTCAAGGTTGGCTTTCATGCCCCAGAACGCCGGGCTGATGATGGTCCTGCCGATCTTTACGCGCTCCGTCGGGGCATGGGTTTCCGTAACGCCGGTGGTGCCGATGAGGAGCGGACCGCCGGGCAGGCCAGTGTAGTGCACCGCAAAGATCCGGAGCCCTTCATGGCGCCGGCTGATGAAGCGGACCGTCTCGTCGTGCGTTAGTGGACGGCGGTGCCCATCGCCGAACCCCGTGGCCCAGATATCGTCATTAGCGAGGATATGGGCCAGCGCCTGGATGTCGCCGGCGCCGAACGGTGACAGCACAAAGCGGCCTGTGACGGTGCGTAAAGTCGGCAGGGCGCGGGGCAGGCGAAGCGTCATTGTGACCTTTCCATGAGGGATCGTCCGGACAGCATCCGGGACGAGGACGAACGCCGAATGAACGCAGGGCGATCTTTCGGTGAGCAAGTCCGGGGACCCGCTTTGCGGCCGCTCACCCCCGCATAACAGAGGCCCACATTGCCGGCCGGGCGGAACGCATAGCTCGTCTGTTCCACGAAAACAAGGTCTGGCAGGGCCGATCGCGGGGTCCTACAATCGGGATGGACGCAACCGGTCAAGGCACCCCCGGACACGCCCGCGGGGGAACCACACTATGGTCCAGCGGTGCCGGCTGGGATGCGGACAATGACAGATATTCAGGGGCTCATCAGCTCCCTCCGGCCTGACGACCTGGCGGAACTCCAGGAGCGTGGCCCGGGCCAGTTGCTGGAGCCGGACATGCTGGATGCCATTGACCGTGCCGCCGGCGGACCCGGTGAAGGTCGCGGCTACTACATAGTCCGCGGCAGCCTCGAACCGCTGGAACGACGCCAGTACTACCTCCGCGACGACGTCGCCGCAGCCATCTTTGCCCCCTCCACGCTGGAAGGCGCCGCCGGGGCAGACGCCTGACTGCCTTTTTGAGCGCCGCCCCGGCACCGCGCCGCAAATGATCCACCGGGCAACCGGAACTCGCCGGCGTGCCCCGTCATCTCTGCGGGATTGGTTGACGCCCGTTCCGCCCCGGGGCGACACTGGCGGAGTGAGCGAAGCGGAAAAAGAAGCCATAGTCCGTTCGGTCGTGGACCGTCTGTCAGCGCGCTTTCCGGAAGCGGAGCGGACGCACATCGCGCGTATCGTCGACGAAGAGTACGAGTCGCTGGCGGGCGGGCGAATCAGGAGCTTCATCCCTACCCTCATCGAGCATGAGGCCAGGGCGCGGCTTCATCGAGAATTCGCCCCCGAGCCGTCTCAACCGGGTCCGTTTCAGTGAAGCGGCTTGGGCGGGGATTTACGCCATACCCGGAAGAACCGTTTGCGGGCTTCGGCGCCGCGTAGTTGTTCCAGCGCGTGGAGACGGCCATATGTGAATGCGTTTGCGTTGCCGCCCTCCCCGGACTCGGCGGCCAGTGACTGCAACTTCTCCCGGATGACGACACTGTCCTGATGGTCACCCAGAATTGTCTGGATTTCTTCAGCGGTACGGGCGAGCCTGGAAGACCGTTTTCTGAAAATTGGCAGGGCTGCTTCGGCTGCGTAGCGGAGGCGTTTCGCGCTCTTCCGGACCTCATGCAGCGCAGCGTCGGGTGACGCGTCATCCGGTATTTCTTTGAGGCCTTTCACAGCACGCCGTAGACGCTTCCTATCTGCATTGACCAGCCGGGCTATCGTCCCCGGGGCCTTCTTGTCGGCAGGTCCGCCCAGCGGCGGATAGGCGAGGAAGTCATCCAGGGCATCAAGAAGCCGAAAGTACCGGTCGCCCGTCATGGCGGCGAGGCCTTCGGCGAGGGCAGCCTCATGGGCGGCCCCAAGCTGGTCGTCGATGTGTTGCTTCACCGGGCCACTGATCAGATCCGGCCGTTCGGCGCTGATCAGGTCGTTCAAATGGGTCCGCATGACCTCCAGATCCCGTGCCGCGCCCACCGCCCCGGCCAGCCATTTGAGTTCTCCACGCAGAAACTGCGTGGTCCCCTTATCCGTCAGCTTGCGGAAGCTTGCGAGCACGGACCGCATCCGGCGTGCTGCCACACGGAGCTGGTGTACGGCGTCCGGCGCCCCCTCCCGCACCCCGGGGTCGTGCGTCTTCAGGGCCTCGACCTGTGCATTCATGTACCAAAGCAACACCGCTGACGCGTCGCCAGTGCGCGGAGGCTCGGGCGCCGGGCCGGTGCCAGCCGGATATCGGGCACCAAGCGCCCGTGCCAGCTTCGAGGGCAGCTCCGCAGGCAGGTGGCCGGCGCGGGCGAGCACCACATCTGCGGCGTCCAGTAGTTTCCGGTGCCCGTCGATCAGTTCGATCTCCCATTCCCGCCAGGCGGCCTTGTCAACCGGTTCCAGGAGCATCCGGGATTCCACCCGGTCATCGCTGAATTCGGCCAGGACGGTTCCGTCGGCTGCAATCAGGGGAATAGCCGTACGTCGGGTTGTCAGGTGTGCCACCGCAACCAGTTCCTGGTTTCGGGTATGGGCCAGCACCAGGTCCTTCAACCGTGCCGGTACGCAGTCCGGGTCCTTGTTCAGCGGCTCGTTGATTTCGCGCCGTTCGCCCGCGGCCACCGGCAGCTTCAGATGCCATCCGGCATCATTCCCGCCCGTACGACGGCGCAAGGTAATCCCGCGGGCCGCAAGCGCTAGCGTCGCGGTGTCGAAATACACTGCGTCGAGATTCTGATCCGATGGCGTTCCTACGCGGTCCACTCCGGCGATCGTCGTCAATGCCGGCAGCGCAACGGAGGCTCCGACGTCGAACTTTCGTTCCACTTCCAATTTCCCTGTCGCGGGCATGCTTCATCGTAGGCCGGGATTGTGCCCTGGCGTTGTGCCTAAAGGCCCCCTTGTGAGCCGAATCCGGGGAAGCGATCCCTGCTTTACAGGAGGAGCAGGCGGTTATGTGAGGAGCGAGGCGATCAGGCCCTCGATGCGGGTCTTAATCTCGTCGCGGATAGGGCGGACGGCGTCCACGCCCTGGCCCGCAGGATCTTCGAGGACCCAGTCTTCATAGCGCTTGCCGGGGAAGTACGGGCATTCGTCGCCGCAGCCCATGGTGATCACCACATCGGATTCCTTCACGGCCTCGGTAGTGAGGATCTTGGGGATTTCGGCAGACATGTCGATGCCGAGTTCCGCCATTGCTTCGACGGCGGCAGGGTTAACCTTGTCAGCGGGCTGGGACCCGGCGGAGCGGACCTCGATATCACCCTTGGCCAGGGTGGTGAGGAATGCGGCGGCCATCTGGGAGCGCCCGGCGTTGTGGACGCAGACAAAGAGGACGGAGGGCTTCTTGGCGGTTTCGGTGCTCACGGGGTTTCTCCTGAAGTAGTTTCGTTCAGCCATGGATTGATGATTTTTCGTAGTAATCAGGCGGCACGCACGCGAGGTGCCAGATCGTTGACGCGGCGGGCTAAGTCCGCGAAGGCATTTTCGAACGCCTCGTCGGTGCCCAGGCGAAGCGGATCCCTCACTGACCAGTGGACACCGTGAAGGCCGGTCAGTTCCTCATGGGCGTTGTCGCAGACCGTGACGACGAAATCTCCCTCCCCCGCCACCAGGTCCAGGCTGCGCGGGGTGTGGTCTGCGAGATCCAAGCCATGACGACGGGCGACCTCGATGGCGCCTTCGGCTATGCGGTCCGCAGGGTGTGTTCCTGCCGATGCCGAGGGGATTTCGCTGACATGCTGCCAGAGCGCGGCGGCCAGCTGTGACCGGGCGCTGTTGCGTGTGCAGACGAAAAGAACCCGGCGTGCTCCATGTTCAGCCGCTGGCACCAGGCCCTCCAGGGCGCCGGCCGCAAGCCGAACGTAGCTGCGTCGCCGGTCAGCTTCGGACCGGTGGCGGGTGGTCAGCCCGGCCACTTCCAGTGTGCGCAGATGATGGGACAGCAGATTCGAGGGAATCCCAAGTTCGGCCTGTAGTTCCATCGGAGCAAAGTCCCCCAGGGTCAGCAGATCGACGATGCGCAGGCGCGCGGGATCGGCCAGGGCCGCATACTTGGTTACCCTCGCCTGAAACGGGCTTTTTCCCTCAATACACATTGATCCAATTTTGACTGAGTTAAATCTTTCGGTCAAGCTGTTGGATATGACCAAGACTTCCAACCAGCCGCAGCTCTGGCGCCGCGCCGTGGCCGAACTACTCGGCACCGGCCTGCTTGTGACGATCGTCGTCGGCTCCGGGATCGCCGCACAGCAACTCTCCCCCGGCGACGTTGGCCTGCAGCTGCTCCAGAACAGCACCGCCACTGTGCTGGGCCTGACCGTGCTGATCCTGGTGTTTGGGCCCGTAAGCGGTGCGCATTTCAATCCTGCCGTCTCCCTCGCCGACTGGGTCCTGGGCCGGCGCGGCGGCACCGGTTTGACCCTGCCGGAGCTCGGCACCTATGTCGTGGCGCAGACTGTGGGTGCGGTCAGCGGCAGTGTGCTCGCGAACGCAATGTTTGAGGTGGGCACGTCTTTGTCCGCCAAGGAGCGGGCTACCCCGGGGCACTTGCTGGGTGAAGTCGTGGCGACCGCCGGGCTGATCCTGCTGATCTTCGCCCTGGCGGCGACTAAAAGGGGCGCACTTGCCGCACCGGCGGTGGGCGCCTACATCGGCGCCGCGTACTGGTTCACGTCGTCGACGTCGTTTGCCAACCCGGCCGTGACAGTCGGGCGCATCTTCAGTGACACGTTCGCCGGTATCGCACCGGCATCCGTTCCCGGCTTCATCGTGGCGCAGCTTATCGGCGCGGCAATCGGCCTTGGCCTCCTCGTTGTCTTCTACCCCTCCGCGGCCAACACCGCGGACGACGTCGTCCTGCCGCACGCATCCGCGCGAGCCGGCTCGTAAAGGGCCGCTCCCAAGTACGGCCAGGTTCCTGGCGTACTAGGCTTCCCTTGTGATCTTCAGGACGGCTCCCGGTCCGACGGCGGACGCAGAACGGCGCATCAGACGGTTCGCCGCAGCCGGAATGATCGGTGCATTCCTATTCGTGTCCGTCTTCACCGTCTACGGGTGGTTGTACCCTGGATACTCCCCGACTCGGATGTTCGTCAGCGAGCTGTCGCTTGGCCCCTATGGCTGGGTTCAGATCCTCAATTTCGTACTGACCGGCGCCTTGATCCTGGCGTTCGGCGTCGGCCTCTCTGCGCACTTCAGCACGGGCGCCGCGTCCCGAACCGGCCCCGCGCTGATACAGGGCATCGGCGTCAGCCTGATAGCGTCGGGACCGTTCACCACCGACCCCTCGGCGATGTTCGGCCAATCCAGCATCCAAGGGGTCGTGCACGGAGTCTTCGGCGCCATTGTCTTCACGTTCGCGCCGATCAGTTGCTTCGTTTTCTACCGGCGCTTTCGCCATGATCCGTTCTGGCGCCCACTGTCGGGATGGACGCTGGCTACAGGCGTCGTCCTTACGGTCGGGATTGTGGTGCTCAAGATCAGCCAGCAGGTCGAGAGCGGACTGTTCGAGTGGAAAGGCCTGGTGCAGCGCGTCCTGCTCATTGCGCTGATGGCGTGGATCTTCACGGTGGCATACCGACTGCGCAGCCACTACCGGACCACGGCGCCCGCCCGCCGGTCGCCGCCCTAGGCGTACTGCACAGGCAGCTGTGCGCCCAGGCCAACCGGCATTCAGCCCTCCACGGCGCCTTCAAGGCCGGCCTGGATCGTGTCCATCGTCGTGTTGAAGGCACCGGTCATGTCGATGCCGAGACGATCAGCAAGAACGAAGATCCACCAGAGCGATTCCGAAAGCTTATGTTCAAGCTCCGCGGCGGGGTCACCGTCAATGCCCCAGGTGCCTTCGTGAGCGAGAAGGAGCCTGCCGATGTACCCGACGTCGTTCGAGAACCCCAGCATGAGCTCGTGGTCCGACCAGACCTTTCCGTTCAGGCGCCGCTCAAGAATTTCATAGAGCGCCCGCACTTCAAGGGCACGGTCACGGGCGTCAGCGAGTTCGGCATGTTTGGGGGTGGGCATTACGTCCTTCTTCCTGTCAGTAACCTGTGGAACGCAACCGGAGCTCGAATTACTCACTCCGTTCCGAGACTATTCACCAGCCTCAATTGACGCTGCTTCCAAGTAGGCTAAATCCACACGCGACGGACAGGAGGCTGACTTGGCAGAGACGACGGTGGCCGAAGTAATGGCGGAGCTGGACGCGCTCGAGGACCCGAGGGCCCGCGAGGTGAACGAGAAACACGGTGACGATCACGGCGTGAATCTCAGCAAACTGCGCGGGCTCGCGAAGCGGCTGAAGACGCAGCAGGAACTCGCACGCGAGCTCTGGCGGACGGAGAACACCGCGGCGAGGCTGCTGGCGATCCTGATCTGCCGCCCGAAGGCGTTTGACCGTGACGAGCTGGACGTCATGCTGCGGGCGGCCCGCACTCCCAAGGTTCACGACTGGCTTGTGAACTACGTCGTGAAGAAGAGCGCTCACGCCGAGGATCTGCGCCTCGCCTGGTCCCCTGATCCGGATCCAGTGGTCGCGAGCGCCGGCTGGGCGCTGACCACCGAACGCGTGGCGAAGAAGCCCGAGGGCCTCGACCTCGCAGGGCTGCTCGATGTCATTGAAGCGGAGATGAAAGAAGCCCCGGATCGCCTGCAGTGGGCGATGAACCACTGCCTGGCCCAAATCGGGATTGAGCATGCTGAACTTCGCGCTCGTGCCATCGGCATCGGTGAACGACTGGAAGTGCTCAAGGACTACCCGACTCCGCCGAACTGCACGTCTCCGTTCGCGCCCGCCTGGATTACAGCGATGGTACGTCGGCAACACGATAACTAGGAGCGCGTTCGGAGAACTGGTGTGCGCTTACAGGTTCGCTTCCGCATACACGCGAAGGGCCTCCCGCACGAACCCGGCCCCGGACTCGCCGCCATAATTCGCGCTGAACCGAGGATCGGCAACGTACATTTCGCCGAGGCCAAGCACGTAGCCTTTCAGGTCACCGCCCGGCGCTGACGCCGGGGTCCCGGGGATACCCCGGAGCCATTCCACCTGCCGCCGTGCAAGCCCCTGCGCCTCGTCGCTGTCCGGGGCGACGCCCTTGCCGGCCGCTGCGATCCAGTCGCTTCCGAGTTGTTGCGAGCGCTGCTTCCACTCCGCCTTTTCCGCACCGTCCATTCCTTGCCACCAGGCATTGCTGCTGGCGTAGGCATCCTTGCCCCAACGGTCCTCCACCTCCTCCCTGTACTGAGTGTGGTCAAAGCCGTCGAACATGTTCTCTGCCATGAGTTCCCTACCTTCGTTTACTGCCTCGATAGTGTTCTGGACGGACAGAATCTGCCGGCTCAGCCGTTCCTGTTCGTGCCGAAGCCATCTCAGGTGCCCACGCAGGGCCGTAGCGGCGTCCGACTCGTTGCTAAGCACGTCGGCGATCACCGGCAGCCCAAGGCCCAACTCCCGCAGCAACAGGATCCGCTGAAGGTGAAGGAGAGCTTCCTGGTCGTAGTGCCGGTACCCGTTATGGGCAATCCGGCTCGGCTTGAGCAGGCCGATCTCGTCATAGTGCCGCAGCGCCCTGCTTGTGGTGCCGGCGATCCTGGCGATCTCCTGGATCGACCAGTCCATGCGCGCCTCCCCTCCGTGGGTCCGTCCTATAATCCGACTCTAAAGGTTGACGCAGCGGCAAGGTCAAGAGCGCGGGGAGACGCGGGAAAGAACGTGCCGGGAGCGGCTCAAGCCCTGCGCGGGAGGAGCCTCGCGGCCAGGACCACAAGCACGGTCGTAACTGCTCCGGACAGGAGCACCTCGTCGAAAGAAAGCCCGTCGATGTTCGGCTGGAGTTCCTCCTGGGTGGCCCAGCCAAACCACATCTCGCTGGTGATCAGCTCGACGCCGAAGCAAGCGACGGCTACGATCGCCATGGACCACAGCCGGCGTGCCGCTCCCCTGCCGACGGCCAGCGCGGTGATGAGGCCAAACCCAAGGGACAGTGCCACAAGTAACCCCAGGCCCTGGAGTCCCAGATCCCACTGCATCGCGGTGCCTCCCTTCGCGCATGTCCTTCTCCGTCAATCGTCGGTGCGGCAGGTGCGACAAGATAGGGGCGGAATGCCCGGGGTCCCTTCCGTCACGGGACCGGCTGCGCTGGCCATGTCAGCGCAGCCGGGATCCGTTCAGTTGGAGGGGAAGTTGTACGACGCCCCGGAGGCGTGGCTCGCTTCGGGCCAGCGGGAGGTGACGACCTTGCCCCGCGTGTAAAAGGACACGCCTTCCGGGCCGTAGATGTGTTTGTCACCGAAGAGCGAGGCCTTCCAGCCCCCGAAGGAGTAGTAGGCCACCGGCACAGGCAGCGGCACGTTGATGCCGATCATGCCGACATCAACCGAACGCTGGAACTTCCGGGCCGCTGCGCCGGAGGAGGTGAAGATGGCCGTGCCGTTGCCGTAGGGGTTGGCATTGATGAGCCTGATGCCCTCCTCGAGGTCCTCCACCCGGACCACGACGAGGACGGGGCCGAAGATTTCCTCGGTGTAGGCGGTCATTTCGGTCTTGACGTGGTCGATCACGGTGGGCCCGACCCAGAAGCCTTCCTCGTGGCCGCGGACCACCAGGTCGCGGCCGTCCACCACCATGGCGGCACCGGCGGCCTCCGCTTCGGTGATGGTCTTGATGATGAAGTTTTTGGACTCTGAGCTGATGACCGGTCCCATATCGGCGTCCGGTTCCGTGCCGTTCCTGACCCTCACAGCCACGGCGCGTTCTTCGACCTTCTTCACCAGCAAATCGGCGGCATCGCCGACGGCAACGGCAACGGAAATGGCCATGCAGCGTTGACCGGCGGAACCGAACGCCGCGGCAGCCAGGTGGTCCGCGGCGTTGTCGAGATCGGCGTCGGGAAGGACGATCGCGTGGTTCTTCGCGCCGCCCAAAGCCTGGACCCGCTTACCGTGCGCGGTTGCTACCTCATTGATGTGCTTGGCAACCGGGGTGGAACCCACAAAGGAGATGCCATCTACGTCCGGGTGCGTCAGGAGGCCTGAGACCACTTCGCGGTCACCGTGCAGGACCTGGAATACGCCGTCGGGCAGTCCCGCCTGCTTGAAGAGCTCGGCCAACAGCATGGCCGCAGAAGGGACCCGGTGGGAGGGCTTGAGGATGAAGGCGTTGCCGGTGGCGATGGCCATCGGAGCCATCCACAGCGGCACCATGACCGGGAAGTTGAACGGGGTGATGCCGGCGACGACGCCAATGGGCTCACGGAAGGAGAACACATCAATGCCGGTGGAGACCTGGTCCGAGTACTCTCCCTTAAGCAGCTGCGGGATACCGCACGCGAATTCGATGACCTCCAGGCCGCGGCCGATCTCGCCCTTGGCATCGGAAAGGACCTTGCCGTGCTCGGCCGTGATGAGCTGGGCAAGCTCCTCCACGTGGGCGGCGACGAGTTCGCGGAACTTGAACAGCACCGCGGTGCGCTTGGCCAGGGAAATGTCGCCCCAGCTGACGGCGGCGGCTTTTGCCGCCGCGACGGTGCCGTCAAGATCCGCCCGGCTGGCCAGCCGCAGTTCTGCGGTGACGGCGCCGGTGGCGGGGTTGTAGACGGGTTTGGTGTCCGTACCGGTTCCGGCGGCTTCGGATCCGCTGATGAAGTGGTTGATGACGGTCATTGCTATTGCTCCTGAAGTAAGTGGTGTTCCACGGCATGTACCGGTTCGACGTTCCGTGGGAGTCCTGCGGCAAGGGATTCATGGATGGCGAGCCGGACGGCCAGATTTTGTTCGGTCAGTTCCCGGTGAATGACCTCGTGCCCGGAGCTGCGCGCCCACGTGCTGAACCGTTCGATTTCGACTTTGAACTGGTCTTCGTTGATATCGAAGACCTCGCTGCTGCCGTCCCGAAGCGAAACCGTCACCCGTGCAGGGTCTCCGGGCATCGGGTCGAACGCCTGGTCGAGCGTGATCTGCCCCTTGGTGCCGATGACCTGGAACGTGTTGGTGCGGGGTCCTTCGAAGCCGCAGTCCAAGGTTCCAATGACGCCGTCGTAGTCCAGGATCGCGGCGACGGTGGTCTCAACAGGATCCGCCGGGCTGGTTCCTTTGGCGTAAACGCTCACCGGCGCCCGCCCCATGACCATGTTCATGATGTCGATGGCATAGCAGCCCACATCATTGACGGCACCGCCTTCAAGACCCGCCTGAAGGCGCACCTCTCCCGGGGCGCGGTTCATCACAAAGTGGAAACGCGCGTGCATCGAGACAACGTCACCGATTCGGCCCGCATCGATAAACTCCCGGACTTTCTGGTGCTGCGGATGGAAACGGTACATGAACGCTTCCATCAGGTTCACCTCGTTGTGGCTGCAGGCCTCGACGACGCGGGCGTAATCTTCAAGGCTGCAAACCAGTGGCTTCTCACACAGGATGTCCTTGCCCGCCTCGGCTGCTGCAATGATCCATTCAGCGTGCAAACCGTTCGGAAAGGGAAGGTAGACGGCCTCGATTGCCGGATCAGACAGCAGGTCTTCGTGTGATGCGTACACGGCCGGGATGCCAAACCGGGCAGCGACCTCGCCGGCGCGGCCGTTCGGGCTGCTGATCGCTGCGACGGTCGCGTTTCGGGCCTTCTGCATTGCCGGTAGGAACCGGTCCTGGGCTATCCGGGCAGTGGTGAGAACGCCCCATCGCACCGCGCTCATGTGGTGAGCCCGGCTTCCAACGTCCGGAGGAACGCCACGGACTGCCGGACATCCCGGACGGGCCCTTCGCCCTCGGGTGCCGCCTCCAGGATGGTGTCCTGTTCCATCGTGAACCACCCCCCATACCCAGCCTCGAGGAGGTGCAGGACGATGTCGGAGATCCGGGCGTCTCCCTGCCCAAGCGGGACGTACATCCCGGTCTTGACGCCGTCCGTGTAGGAGATTTCACCCTTCTGCACCCGCTCGGCGACGGCCTTGCGTACGTCTTTGAGGTGGGTGTGTCCGATGCGTGAGGCATAGTCCCGGACGAGCTGCCCGGGGTCCGTCCCGCCAATGAGGAGGTGTCCGGTGTCAAGGCACAGGTTCGCCCCCGTGTCGTTCAGGACGCGGTTGACGTCCGACGTCGTTTCGATCATGGTGCCCACGTGGGGGTGCACTACTGCCTGGATGCCCTGATCGGCGGCGGCCTTGACGATGGTGTCAAGGTTCCGTCCGAACAGGTGCCAGCCAGCGGCGTCGAGCTCGTGGCGCTGGTCATAGCCGGCGACGCCGGTCTCCGCGGCCAAAACCATGATGCTGGCTCCTGCTGCCTGGTAGGCATCCAGTTCGGCCGACACCGCCTTCAGCGGGTCCTTGGCGGCGTCGTGCAGGATGATCGGGAAGAATCCTCCGATGGCCTGCAGGTTGTGCCGCCGAAGGACCTCGGCGCGAGCGGCTGCTTCCTCCGGCAGGAAACCTGCCGGGCCGAATTCCGTCGCGGTGATGCCAAGGGCGGTCATTTCGGACAGGACCCGGTCTGCCTCCAGTTGGTGCCCCCACCCGGGGACTTCGCACACACCCCAGGAGATGGGGGCGGCGGCGAGGCGGCTGGTGATGATGCTCAATCTGATCCTCCAAGTACGTTCTGATCCCAGTCAATGACCGAGCCCGTGACCACTCCGCTCCTGCTGGAGAGGAGAAAAACTGCAAATTCGGCGATCTCGTCCACTTGTCCGAGCTTGCCCATCGGCACCGAGGCGTTGGCCTTTTCCAGCCAGTCGTCCCCTGCGCCGTGGAATTTCCGCTGGGTCTCCTCCTCGCCGTCGGTGGCTGTCCAGCCGATGTCCAGGCCGTTGATCCTGATCTTGTCCCAGCGGTGCGCGTGGGCGGCGTTCCGGGTGGCGCCTGCCAGGCCGGCTTTCGCCGCCACGTAGGGCGCCAGGTAGGGCTGGCCGCCGAGTTCGGCGATGGAGATGATGTTCAGGATGCTGCCGGAAGCTCCGCGCTCCCGGAGGTGCTTGATCGTTTCCGCCATGATGAAGAACGGCGACTTCAGGTTGATTGCGATGTGCGCATCAAAGAGTTCCGGGGTTGTATCGAGCATGGTTCCGCGGGTGGTGAGGCCGGCCGCGTTGACGACGCAGTCGAGGCGTCCGAAGGTGCTGATGGTTTCCAGCACCGAGTGGCGTGCCTGCTCGACGTCGGCCAGGTCGGTCTTGATGAAGCGGGCTGCGACGCCCGACTGCTCAAGCTCGGCGGCCAGTTGTTCACCGGAACCGGCGTTCCGGCCGGTCACGGCCACTCCGGCCGCGCCTTCGGCTGCCGCCCGGCGGGCAATGCCGGCCCCGAGGCCCTGGGTGCCGCCGCTGACAAGGACCACCTTGTCCGCGAGGAGGGGGCTGTTCATTCGCTACTCCTTCCCGATGGTGACCACGCGGCCGGACCTGGCGGACTCCTCTGCGGCGTTGGCCAGTACCAGGGCCATCACGCCGTCGTCGAAACCGGGGCTGCAGATGGTTCCTCCGCGGATTGCCCGGACAAAACTGTCAAGCTCATTGCGGTAGGCCTGGCCGTAGCGTTCCAGGAAGAACGGCAGGTAGGCGTCGGACTCTTCGGTGCCCGCGGCGCTGTACTTGCGCACGGTGGTGGGGGCCATGTTGCCGGCCGTCAGGAGTCCCTCGCTGCCGAAAGCTTCCAGCCGCTGGTCATGGCCGTAGGCGCTGTGGCGGGAATTGATGATCGTGATCTGCTCACCGCCGCGTCCCCGCAGGTTGATGACCACCGAGTCGAAGTCACCGGTCTCTTCGATGTAGTCGCAGAACAGGTTGGAACCGGTGGCGGAGACTTCGATGATGTCCGGAACGAAGAAACGGGCCATGTCCAGGTCGTGGATGCTCTGGTCACGGAAGATTCCGCCGGAGGTCTCGATGTACGCCTTGGGCGCGGGGGCCGGGTCCCGGCTGATGATGGTCAGCTGTTCCAGGCGGCCGATTTCGCCGGCCTCAACCCGTGAGCGGAGAGACGCGAAATTCGGGTCGAAGCGGCGATTGAAGCCGAGCATCAGCGGGCTGCTCGTGCCGCGGATCTGGTCCCGGCACTCACGGACACGGTTGATGTCGAGATCGATGGGCTTTTCGCAGAGGGCCGCCACGCCGGCGGCCGCGGCCCGGGAGATCAGGTCAACATGGGTGCTCGTCGGTGACCCGATGATGATGGCATCCAGGTCAGGGTTCGCGAAAACCTCATCAGCTGTTTCGACCGCCTGCGCCCCGGTGGCGGCGGCCAGGTCCTGGGCGCCCTTGATGAACGGATCGGCGATCCAGGCCAGTTCCAGGTCAGGGTGGTCTGCAATGTTCCTGGCGTGGACGTGGCCGATTCGGCCGGATCCGAAGAGTGCAACCTTGAGTGGTCGGTTAGCGGACATGCGTGCTGGTCCTTTCGTATTTTCCGCGGGCGGATGATTCGCCTGCGGCTGGTTGCGGCTGATTGATGGTGAGGGAGGCGGCGCCGTCATGGCCGGGCCACCGCTGCCGGGGGCCTGCCCGCCAGGACGTCCACGGCGCCCCGGGCAGCGTCGCGGACTGTGTGAACCATGCCCTGCCGGGTAAAACCCATGAGATGGGGCGTCAGGACCACGTTCTCGTGATCAAAGACGGGGTGGTGGGCCGGGGGTTCAGGATCGTAGACGTCCAAGCCGATGCCGGCCAGCTGCCCTGAGAGAAGTGCGTCATGAGCTGCGTCCAGGTCGACGAGCCCGCCCCTGCTGCAGTTGATAAGGATGGCCCCTGCGGGCATCAAAGCGAGTCGTTCGGCATTGATGATGTTCTGGTTTTCCGGGGTCAACGGCACGTGCAGGGTGACGAAATCGCTCCGGCCCAGCAATTCCTCCACCGATTCGCAGCGGATTCCGGCCGGGACGTCGGCGAACGGATCAAAGGCGAGGACGTTGAGGTCAAAGGCCTCGGCGATTCGGGCGACGCGCCGCCCGATGCGGCCGTATCCGATGATGCCCAGGGTGAAGCCCTCCAAATCGCCGACGGCCACGGTGGACCTTTCCTCCCAGCGGCCGCTTCGGACAAGCGACGTTAGCGCCGACAGCTTCTTTACAAGGGCCAGGAGGTGGGAGAAGACACCTTCCGCGACGGACGCTGTGTTGCTTCCGGGCGTGATGACTACGGGGATGCCGCGGCGGGTTGCCTCCGCGACATCGACGAGGTCGGTGCCGACCCCGGTCCGGGCGATGACCTTCAGGGCGGGCATGCGGTCCAGGAGCGCGCGGTCCACGTGGTAGGCGGCACGGACGATGGCGGCATCTGCACGCGCCAGGTCCTCCTCCGTGGGGTTGTGGATCATTTGTTGGTGCGGAGCCAGTAACGGTTCGACCAGTCCGGCTTCTACGTTGCCGAGAGCTACAACTATTTGGGGTGTGGTTATGGAAGCCATCGTCATCCTTGAAGATGTGAAGGTGCACGCCCGCCAGGGCATGGGAGGCCCGCGGGGTGACGAAATGGGTGTGAAGTGGTTTAGATGCCGAGGAGGCTGGACTTGCGTATGACCAAGTGGGGGACGATCGGCTGGTGGACGAAGCCGCCGCCAAAGTCATGGTCCTGTATGCGCTGAAGGAGCGTTTTCGCGCCGGCGACGCCGATGCCGGAGCTGTCCGGGTCGACGGTGGTCAACCCGAGGCGGGGCATGGCACCCAACGCGATGTTGTCGTATCCGGTGATGGCAACTTCGACGCCCCGTTCATCGGCAGCCGTCATGGCACCGAAAGCGGCGAGGTCGTTGATGCAGGCCAGCGCTGTGGGGCGCTGGTGCCTGGAACGGGACGAGCTGAGGGCCCTTTGGGCGGCGACGTATCCGGACTCCTGGAAGAAGTCGGCGTCGACGACGTGGATGTGGCGGGCAAGCCCGTGTTCTTCCATGGCGGCGGAGTAACCGTCCACGCGTGCCCGGCCCACGGAGCCGCCCAGCCCGCCAAGGTGCACGATGTTCTCGTGTCCCTGGGCGATCAGGTGCTCGACCACCAGAGTCATGCCGAGGGCGTCGTCGCTGCGGACCACATCTGCGGTGTCGATGTAGTCCGGGCCGCCGCCGGCAAAGACCACCGCTCCCCCGGAAACCGCCCGGTTGAACGGTGCCTTGTCCGGCACCGTTCCGACCACGAGCAGGCCAGCGACACGCAGGTCCCGAAACGCCTGGAGGATGGACTGGTCCACTCCCCTGCCGGCCGCCGTGACCGCACTGAAGAGGACGGTGTGTCCGGCTTCTTCCAGCACGGTCCGGGCTGCGTCGGCTACGTCGAAAGCCCAGGGGTTGTGCATGTCGCTGACCAGCACGCCGATGGTTCCGCTGTCCCGTGTTGCCAGCGACCGGGCTGCGAGGTTCAGCTCAAAGCCCATCTCTTCGACAACCTTGAGCACCCGTTGGCGGCGTTCGTCACTGACGCGTGGTGAGTCGCGCAGGACGAGTGAGACCAAGGATTTGGATACGCCGGCGCGTTCGGCCACGTCCTTGATCGTTGGCCGCCGAGCGGATGCAGTCGCCATCGCTACACCCGCGCTGCCGTGGTGCCGTGGATTTCCTCGATCTTCTGCCATTGACCGGAGATGGAGGATGCTTCGGCCGCGCTGACGATTGCGGCCGCGGACGCGGCGTCGTGGATATTGGAGTTTTCCTGGGCCCCACCCGCGACGGCCACAAGGAACTTTTTCGCTTCGATGACCTTGAGGTCGTCAAAGCCCATGCTGTTGCCGGGGCCGGGCTGGAAGTGGGCGTAGTCGCCGTAGCGCGGGCTGGCGTTGACTGTGGTGTAGCCCTGTTCCTGGTTGCTGCGCCCCAGGCACACCTTGAGCTCGTTCATGCGCTCAAAGTCCCATTTGAGGGAACCTTCGGTTCCGTAGACTTCGATCTGGTAGCCGCATTCGGGGCCGACGGCGACGCGGGACGACTCGATGGTGCCGACGGCTCCTGCACCGCGGGCGGACGGGCCGAAGCGGACCAGCGCTGCTGCGTAGTCCTCATTTTCGACCTCTCCCATTTCACCGTTTTCGATTACTGCGAAGTGCGTTGCGGAACCCATGGCGAGCTTTGGCCGCTGCGTGTAGACCGTGCTGGTGAGCGCAGTGACCTCAGCGATGGGTCCGACTACATATTGGCACAGGTCGGTGGCGTGGCTGAACAGGTCGGCCAACACGCCGGTGCCGGCGAGTTTCCGGTCGAAGCGCCAGGACAGGGCACCGTTGGGCTCGGAGGCGTATCCGGAGAAGAACACCGTCCGGACGTTGGTCACCCGCCCGAGGCGTCCGGCGGCGATGAGTTCCCGTGCGTGTTCCACCGCGGGGGCGTGCCGGTAGTTGTAGCCGATCGTGGTCAGTACGCCTGCTTCCACGGCAGCTTCCTGTACGGCGGCTGTTTCCTGGTAGCCGCGTCCGACCGGCTTTTCGATCCAGAAGTGCTTTCCTGCCTGGGCGGCTGCGATGCCGATCTCGGCATGGAGGAAGTTGGGCGCGCAGATGGAGACGACGTCCACGTCGGGGTGGTTGAGAACATCGTGGTAGTTGGCGGTGCCCTCGGCGTACCCGAGGACATCGCGGGCGAATTCGACCCGGCTGGGCTCAGTGTCGGCGGCGATGACGAGCTTTGTCTTGAGGCCGAGCTCGGGGTAGACGTACGGTACGGCCTGGTAGGCGCGCGAGTGGAGCTTGCCCATCCATCCGACGCTGATGAGGCCGACGCCGATGGTGCGAGATTCTAGGGTCACGTTGTTGCCTTTCGTTGAGGTGTTGGTCAGTTGCGGGCGGTGTCGAAGGCGTCACGGAACGCCGCCGCCATGATGGTTGAGTCGGAGCCGATGGCGACGAACCGGAAGCCCTGGCGGACGTACTTGGCGGCTCCCACACCGTCCACCGCCAGGATCCCCGCCGCCTTGTTGTGCAGTTGAGCCGCGGAGACGACGCGCTGCAGGGCTTCCTGGAAGACGTTGCTGTCCAGCTGCAGCGGGACACCGAGTGCGTAGGAGAGGTCCAGGGGTCCGACGAAGACGACGTCGACTCCCTCCTGGACGGCGATGTCTTCGACGGAGTCCAGCGCCTCTAGCGTTTCGATCTGGATGATGCCGAGGGTTTCCTGGTCCGGTGTGGTGAGCGTCCGGCGGTCCATGCCCCAGCGGCAGGCCCGGTTGTAGGTGGCCACGCCGCGGTCCCCGCGGGGCGGATACAGCATGTGCCGCACCGATTCCGCGGCCTGGCCGACGGTGGCCAGCCGTGGAACCATAATCCCGGCCGCGCCCTGGTCAAGGACACGCCCGATCCGGATGCGGTCGCCGGATTCAACCCGCACGATGGTGGGGACGCCGTAGCTTCCGGCCGCAACAACGCCGTCCCTGACCGCGTCTTCGCCGCCGGAGCCGTGTTCAAGGTCGATCAGCACCCAGTCCGCACCGGCAGCTGCGCATACTTCTGCGGCGGTGGCCGATGACATTCCCACGAAGGTTCCGACGGTAACTTCGCCTTCGGCGAGGCGCCGGCGCAGGTGCCCTGCGTTCAGTGGTCCGTTGCTCATCCGAACCACCGCTGGCGGCCGCGTGCCTGCTCGTAGTCGGCACGGAGGGTGTTGACCCATTCCTGGTCGGATACCTCTGCCGGGGCTACGTCCCACCAGACATCGCCGCCGGGCAGGTCGACGTGGGGAACTGTTGGCACCACAATGACCACCGGTCCCTGGGTGTCGCGGGTGGAGCTCAGCGCCTCGCGCACCTCCGCTGCGGTTGTGGCGCGGATGGCCAGGGCGCCCAGGCCCTCGGCGATCTGGCGGAGGTCGACTTTGAGGTAGTCCCCGTCGAGCCGGGCCTTCGGGGCGTCCTCTGCGGCTACGCTGCCACCGGTGGTGCGGTAGCGGAATTCGTTGCCGAATTCCTTTCCGGTGCGGTTCATCTGCAGCCGGTGGATGACCTGGTATCCATGGTTTTCGGAGACGATGACCGTGACGTTCAGGCCTTCCTGGGCTGCGGTGAGGATTTCGGTGGGCGCCATCAGGAAGGTGCCGTCGCCGATGAAGGTCACCACGCGGTTCTCGTTGTTGCCCTCGGCAAGCCGGACGCCCATGCCGGCGGCGATTTCGTAGCCCATGCAGGAGAACCCGAATTCCAGGTGGCAGTTGCGGTTGCCCGTGGCGTCCCATACCTTCTGCAGGTCACCCGGAGGCCCTCCCGCGGCGGCGATGACTGTGTCGCCGGAGCGTGCATGCTCCTGCATGATTCCGATCAACTGCGGCTGGGTCAGGACCGCGCCGGTAACCGGCGCGTCCGGGTGGTCCTCCGGACGGAAGGGGGTGTCGGCGTCGAGCCATGTGGACCGGATGGGTGCCCACTTAGCCTTTTCGGTGTGAACCGTTTCCTGCCAGGCTTCCGTGGTGCTGTGGCCCTCCAGTGCCTGGGTCAGCGATTCCAGGCCGAGCCTGGCGTCGGCGAGGATGCCGGTGGCGCCTTGCTTGCGGGTATCGGCGTCCACAATGTTCAAGGATGCGAAGCGGACGTCCGCGTTCTCGAAGATCGACTGCGAACCGGTGGCGAAGTCCGTGAGCCGGGTCCCGACGCTCAGGACCAGGTCGGCCTGCTTGACGAGGGTGTTGGAGGCGAAGTTGCCCTCCAGGCCCACGCCGCCCACCTGCCACCATTCGTCCTTAGTCACGGCGCCCTTGCCTCCGAAAGTCTCCACGACCGGAATTCCGATGTGTCCTGCCAGCGCCTCCAGTGCAGCGTGTGCGTCCGAGTAATGGATGCCGCCGCCGGCGATGATCACCGGACGCTCAGCCACCCGGATGAGTTCGGCCACTTCCGCGATTTCCGCCGGGTCAGGCAGCGGACGCCGGATCTTCCAGTCCCGGGGCGCAAAGAATTCAGCGGGGAAATCGTAGGCGTGGGACTGCACGTCCTGGGGCAGGGAAAGGACGACGGCGCCCGTGTCGGTGGGGCTGGTCAGGACGCGCATCGCTTGGGGCAGCGCGGTCAGGAGCTGCTCCGGACGGGTGATGCGGTCAAAGAAACGGGAGACCGGGCGGAAGGCGTCGTTGACGGTGGCGTCCGCTTCGGTGGGGTGCTCGAGCTGCTGCAGGACCGGACCCTGGTGGCGGGTGGCGTAAGTATCACCCGGCAGCAGCAGGAGTGGAAGCCTGTTGACGGTTGCCAGCCCGGCCGCGGTGACCAGGTTCAGGGCACCGGGCCCGATCGAAGCTGTCACGGCCAGAACGGCTTGCCGCCGGCTCGCCTTCGCGTACGCCGTCGAAATGTGTGCCATGTACTGTTCGTGGCGGCCCTGGATGAACGGCATGTCATCGGCGAATTCGTCAAAGGCCTGGCCCAGGCCGGCCACGTTGCCGTGCCCGAAGATTCCCAAGGCTGCGGGCACGAGGCGGCGGCGGACACCATCGGTAATGGAGTGTTGGACGGACAGGTATTTGACGACCGCCTGGGCGGTGGTCAGTCGGATGGTCTGCGAGTTAGTGGTCATTGCCTTATCCAGAAGTCGGTGGGGTTACCAGGGGCGTCCGTGGAGAATGACCGTTTTCTCTTCGGTCATTTCCTGCACGGCGGAGCGGACGCCTTCCTTGCCGATGCCGCTGCCCTTGAGTCCTCCGTAGGGCATGAGGTCGGCACGCCACAGGGGCGTCCAGTTGATGTGAATGTTTCCAGCATCGATCTGCCGCATGGCCCGGACAGTTCCGGCGATATCGCTGGTGAAGATCCCGGCGCCGAGACCGTAGTCGTTGTCATTGGCCAAGGCGATGGCGGATTCGATGTCCTGTGCGGAGGTAACGGCGACCGCCGGGCCGAAGAGTTCGTTCCGGCTCAGGTTCGACCCCGGGTCGACTCCGGCAACGACGGCGGGAGTCACCACCGCGCCGTCACGGTCACCGCCGGTGAGGACCCGGGCACCTGAATGGCGGGCCTCCGCAATCGATGCGTGCACGCGCGAGGCTTCCTCCTCGGAGATCAGCGATCCGAGCCGAGTGTCGTCTTCCTTAGGATTGCCGACGGTGATCGCCTCGACCTTCGGGACCAGAGCATCCAGGAAGTCAGCTTCGACGCGGCGGTCGACGATGACGCGCTGCACGGAGATGCAGACCTGGCCGGCGTTGATGAAACCGCCCGCCGCCACGGCAGTGGCGGCAAGTTCAATGTCCGCGTCCGGGAGGATGATGACGGGGCATGAGGCTCCCAGTTCCAAGGACAGCTTCTTCACGCCGGCGATCGAGCTGATGCGGGTTCCTGTGGCGGTGGAACCGGTGAAGGAGACTTTCCGTACCCGTGGATCCGTGACCAGGACGTCGCCGAGGGTGCTGCCGGGACCGGTGAGGACGGACAGCGCTTCGGGCGGGAGACCGGCGTCGACGAAACACTGGGCAAGCTTCAAGGCCGTGAGAGGCGTTGCGCGGGCCGGCTTGAGCACCACGGCATTGCCGGCAGCCAGCGCCGGGGCGATCTTGTGCAGCACCAGCAGGGCAGGGTAGTTGAACGGCGTGATGGCGACGACGATGCCCACAGGCTGCCGGAGCGTAAAGCCGATCTTCTCCAGCCCGGTGCCGGCGTTGGCATCCAGGGGAAGGGTGGAGCCGTACAGCTGGCTCCCTTCGTAGGCAGCAAGCCGGATGATGTTCCCGGACCTGCCGGCTTCACCGCGTGCCTCCGTGATGGGCTTCCCGGTTTCCGCGCTGATGGTCTGGGCGATGTCCTCGGCGCGTTCGTCGGCCAGGGCAGCTGCCCGGAGAAGGATGTCCACCCTCTCGTGTGCGGGAGTGGACCGCTGCAAATGCGCACCGATCTCTGCTTGGTCCAGGGCGGCCTGAGCGTCGTTGATTGTAGCCACGGGGACCGTATCGATGACCCGGCCGTCAAAAGGTGAGCGGACTTCCTCGGTCCTGCCGTCGGCAGCACCGCGCCATGTTCCGGCAATTAGCATGTGCATGGTTGCTCCATCTGGTTGTGAACGTTTGCGCTCAGTGGCGCCTGGAGGTGCTTTCGTACGCCGCGTCAGCAACGTCGGCTACTTCGGCCTGGACTTCCTTCACGACGTCGCTGTGGCCGCCGAGTTGTTCGAGTTCGTGGGCGAGTTCGGCCAGTTCCGCGCCGCCGGCCATCTGCGCGGTGAGCTCGTCGAGGGTGATGTCCTTCTTGTCGTAGTAGCCGATGGACTTGCCGCGTTTGAGGAGCAGGAACCGGTCACCGACGGGAAAGGCGTGGTGCGGGTTGTGGGTGATGAAGATGACGCCCAGGCCGCGGTCGCGGGCCTGCAGGATGTAGCGCAGCACCACGCCGGACTGCTTCACGCCCAGGGCCGCGGTGGGTTCGTCCAGGATCAGGACCTTCGCGCCGAAGTACACGGCGCGGGCGATCGCGACGCACTGGCGTTCACCGCCGGAGAGCTGGCCGATGGGCTGCTCCACGTCCCGGAGGTCGATGCCCATCTCGGCCAGTTCATGCTTGGTGATGTCCTTCATCTGCTGCACATCCAGGCTCTTGAACGGCCCGAACCCGGAGGTCAGTTCGGAGCCGAGGAAGAAGTTCCGCCAGATCGGCATCAACGGGACGACGGCGAGGTCCTGGTACACGGTGGCGATGCCGACATCGAGCGCGTCACGCGGGGAGGTGAATTTCCGGTCCTCCCCCATGACCTTCAGGACGCCGTGGTCGTGCTGGTGCAGGCCGGCGATGATCTTGATCAGGGTGGACTTGCCGGCGCCGTTGTCGCCCAGGACGCAGGTGACGCGGCCGTTGTCCACGGCCATGGTCACATCGCTGAGCGCGACGATGTTGCCGTAGTTCTTCCCGACCTTTTCCAGGGCGAGCAGGTGCACCGGGGTGTGGGTCAGCGGGTCCGTTTCGTTCTGCAGCAGGGTCTGCTGGTCGATCTCTTTGGCATTCATGTTCTCGGAGGCCCCTTTACTTCAGTTCCGCGCGGCGCTTGACGATGAGATTGACGATGGTGGCCAGCAGCAGCATCAGGCCCAGGAAGAACTTGAACCAGTCCGGGTTCCACTGCGCGTACACGATGCCTTTGTTGGCCATGCCGAAGATGAACGCGCCGATCGCGCCGCCCACCGCCGAGCCGTAGCCGCCGGTCAGCAGGCAGCCGCCGATCACCGCGGCGATGATGTAGAGGAACTCGTTGCCCACACCCTCACCGGACTGCACGGCGTCGAACGCGAAGAGGTTGTGCATGCCCAGGACCCAGCCGCAGAAACCGACCGCCATGAACAAACCGATCTTCGTGGCTTTGACCGGAACACCCACGGCGCGGGCGGCGTTGGCGTCGCCGCCGGCGGCGAAGATCCAGTTGCCCACCTTGGTGCGCAGCAGCACCCAGGACGCCACGGCCACCAGGACGATCCAGAAGAACACGGTGATCTTCACTTCAACACCGGCAATGTTCACCGACGAAGCGAAGACCGCCCGGGCCGAGGCAAAGCCATCCATCTGCGCGATCGACGGGGACGATACACCGTTGGAGATCATGCGGGTCAGGGCCAGGTTCAGGCCGGTCAGCATCAGGAACGTGGCCAGCGTGACGATAAAGCTGGGCAGCTTGGTCTTCACCAGGATCCAGCCGTTGATGAAACCGATGGTGAGTGACACCGCCAGGGCCAGGAACACACCCACCCAGACATTCACGCTGAAGAACCAGCTGAACATCGACGCCGTCAGGGCGGACGAAATGACGGCCACGCCGGTGGAGAGGTCAAACTCGCCGCCGATCATCAGCAGTGACACGCCCACCGCCATGATCCCGATCGTGGAGCTGCCATACAGGACAGTGGCAAAAGCGTTCGGCTGGATAAACGTGGTAGATACGAGGGAGAAGAAAACGAACAGGACAACGGCACCCACCAGGGCGCCGACTTCCGGGCGGCCCAGCAGATTTTGAAGAGGGCTGCGGCGCCCTATGCGCTCATCTGCGGCCAGCGGTGCCGGCTTGGCTAACGTCTGTGTCATGGAAAAACTCCTTGTTGGTCTGGCTGCGGGAGAACCGGGACCGGTCTTCCCGCAGCCAGGTGTGCCTGTGAGCTAGCGGATGCCGGCCTGCGCGAACTTGGAGACGTCCGCTGCGTTGGTCTTGTCAACAATGGCGGGGCCGGTATAGACCTGCTGGCCCCCGCCGACGGTGAAACCACCGACTTTTTGCGCCCAGATGGCGTCAACGGTGCCGTAGCCCTGCAGGTAGGGCTGCTGGTCCACGGTAAAGTCCACGCTTCCATCCACCACCGCCTTGGCCAGATCTGCGTTCAGGTCAAAGGACGCGACCTTGACCTTGCTGCCCGTCTCCTTGACGGCTTTGACAATGGTCAACGTGAACGGAGCGCCAAGACCGACGATCGCGTCCGCATTCGGAGTCGACTGCAGCTTGGCCGTAACAGTTGAGGAAACGGATGTCATGTCAGCACCGTTGACGTACACAATTTCCGTCCCGGGTACGTTTTCCTTGATGCCGGCGCAACGGTTCTCAAGCCCTACGTGGCCCTGTTCCTGGATCACACAGATAGGGTTCTTGACGCTCTCTGCAGCCAGGCGCTTGCCCACCGCGACACCGGCGAGCTTGTCGCTCTGCCCGAAGTGGGCCATGACTCCCAGTGCTTTGTACTGGTCCTCGCCCGCGTTGAAGCTCACCACAGGAATCCCGGCAGCGAGTGCCTTCTGGACGACATCCTTTAGTGCATCCGGCTTCGCCAGCGTCACTGCGATGCCGTCCACTTTCTGGTCGATCGCCTGCTGCACAAGCTGTGCCTGGCGGCCGGCATCCCCGTCTCCGCTGTAGAGCAGGTCCACGTTGTCTTTCTTTGCAGCGGTTTCTGCGCCCTTGCGGACAATGTCCCAGAACGTGTCCCCGGCTGCAGCGTGGGTGATCATCGCGATCTTGAGGCGCGGTGTGTCAGCTACGGCGCCGGCGGCCCCGGCGCTTCCCGATTCGGTCTTGCCGCCGCTTGAGCACGCCGCCAACGCCAGCAGCGGAACGACGGCGAGAGCCATAACGCCCCGGTGCCAAGTGAATTTTGCCACGTGAAATCTCCTTTGATTCGCGCAATTTCGACCGTCGTGAACGTTTCGGTCGCATGCCGGGCATGGAGCGAATACGGAGGTCGCTAATGTTGTGAACGGATGTGATCCATCTCTCTGAATGGAACGCTCCAACTCTAGAATGCTGGGATTCATGAAGTCAATAGACCGTTCCAATAATTCTGTAGACCGTTCCAACGCTTTGTGGTTTGATACTGGAACGCACACAACAGATCGGGCGGCGGCCCTCATTTGTTTCAAAGGAGAACAATGACCAGCACCTATCCCCCGGAACTTGTCGCATCGTGCTGGACGAGCGCCGGCGACGTTGCGCCGCTGCAAGTCCCGGAGACAAGCCCCGTGCCTATCACTCATCGTTTGGAGGCGCTCTCCTCCACAGGGTGGACCGGTTTTGGGCTGGCCCACGACGACCTGGCCGCCGCACGATCAACGCTGGGTTTCCCGGCCCTCAGGAAGCTCATTGACGACGCCGGCTTCCGCCATGTTGAGGTGGAACTCCTGAGCGGCTGGTGGGACGAGAGCCTCGTCCACCACTGGCGGCCTCAATTCGATCTCCTTCTTGATGCGGCCGAAACGCTCGGTGCCCGATTCATCAAAGTAGGAACTTCCATCGGCACGCCGCTGAATGACATCGACTTCCTGGTGGAACCACTCCGGCGCCTGACAGCTGAGGCCGCGATGCGCGGTACCCGCATTGCTCTTGAACCGATGCCGTTTTCGATGGTCGGAAGCGTGCCGGCGGCTGCTGAGCTCATGCGAAAGGTGGACATGCCCGAATGCGGTCTCGTCGTCGACTACTGGCACGTCTTCCGTGCCGGAACCACCTTTGGCGAGCTGTCCCGGAGCCTTGAGGCCCAACAGATCTTCGGCGTGGAACTCAACGACGCGGACGCCGAAATCAGGGGCTCCCTCTTTGAGGACACACGCTATAACCGCCGCCTGTGCGGACAGGGCGACCAGGACGTTACCGGGTTTATCAGGACAATGAAGGCGATTGGCTTCGATGGTCCCTGGGGTGTGGAAATCCTGTCGAAGGAACATCGTAAGCTGCCCGTCAAGGAGGCCCTGCGGCAGGCCCACGCCACGGCACTGGCCTGCTTCCCGGCGGACCCCGCCCCATCGCTGTAGCACTTGCTGCGCGGCGGCTAGGATGTAGCCGTGCACGTCCGAGCCAATGAATGGCACCCCGCAGGCAACGTTTCCGAGCAGGCACCCGGCGTCTTTTTCGTTGAAGGACCGGCTTCGAACTGGATCGTGGTCCGAGACGAAACCGGCTTCATGCTCATTGACAGCGGATACCCCGCCGACCGCCCGCTGGTCCTCGAGTCCATACGTCACGTGGGCTTGCGTCCAGCCGACGCCCGGGCAGTGACTGTCCGCGTCGGTGGCCCGCCACTGGCCCACGGTGCTCAGCAACGCCGTCGACCCCGGCTGGGTACCCACCAGGATGGGCGGCGCCGGCGCCCCTGACGATCTGGCCAAGGGCCACGAGACCCAGGCCTGGCTGGCTGTCAGCAACGACCCCGACGCCCTGGTCTCCGGCCGTTACTGGTATCACCGCCGGCAGCGCCTGCCGGCGCCGGAAGCTACCGACGCGACGTTCCAGGACAGACTCACTGCTAAACTCGCCGAACTCACCGGCATCACACTTTTCTAAAGCGCAGCGGCGGCCATGTCCCCCGCAGTCGGATGTCAGTAAAATGGGACGCATGACCGAGCAGGAACCGGCCCCGTCCAGGGCCGCTGCGGCTCCCGACGGCGCCGTCGACACGTCCTTGCGCAGCCCGGAACAGCGGTCCCGGACCTTCGCCGGCATCCTGGCGAACACCGCCTTGGCCAACATCACTACCAGCTACCTCTGGTTCGCCCTGACGTTCTGGGTGTATCTGGAAACGCGCAACGTGATCGCCACCGGCGTGATCGGCGGCGCGTACATGCTGCTGATCGCCCTTTCCAGCATCAGCTTCGGCACCTTCGTGGACCGCTACCGCAAGCTGGAGGTGATGCGTTTCGCCGCCGGCTTCACGCTGATGATGTTCGTACTGTCCGGGGTAATGTTCCTGCTGACACCGGCCACCTGGATGCTGGACCTGACGCAGCCGTGGTTTTGGCTCTTCGCGCTGGTCATCCTGGTTGGCGCGGTGGTGGAGAACATGCGCAACATCGCCCTGTCCACCACGGTCACCATCCTCATCGAGCCGGATCGGCGAGCGAACGCCAACGGGCTGGTGGGCATGGTGCAGGGGCTGATGTTCATCGTCACGTCCGTACTCTCCGGGCTGTCAGTGGGGCTGCTGGGCATGGGCTGGACGATCGTCGTCGCCCTGGCGCTCACAGCCCTGGCATTCGCACATCTGATCACGCTGCGCATGCCCGAGGAGGTGCGCGCAGCGGCCACGGACGCGCACGGCGGATTCGACCTGCGCGGCGCCCTCGCCGCCGTGCTGGCCATCTCCGGGCTATTCGCGCTCATCCTGTTTTCGACGTTCAACAACTTCATTGGCGGCGTGTACATGGCGTTGATGGATCCCTACGGCCTCGAGATGTTCCCCGTTGAGCTTTGGGGGACGTACTTCGCGCTGGGCGCCACCGGATTCATCGTCGGTGGCGCACTGATCGGAAAGTTTGGCCTGGGGTCCAACCCGTTGCGTTCCATGCTCATCGCCGTGATCCTGATGGGTGTACTCGGTGCGGTGTTTACGCTGCGGGAGTGGGCATGGCTGTACATCGCGGGCATCTGGCTCTACCTGGTCCTGGTGCCTTTCGTGGAGGCCGCCGAGCAGACGGTCATCCAGCAAGTGGTCCCCCTGCACCGGCAAGGCCGGGTGTTCGGATTCGCCATGGCATTCGAGTCCGCGGCAGCGCCAATCACCGCGTTCCTGATCGCGCCCATCGCCCAGGTCTGGATCATCCCGTACGCGCGGTCCTCTGAAGGCGCCGCGCAGCTGGCCCCGTTGCTGGGCGAGGGCACGTCCCGCGGCATCGCGCTAGTGTTCCTGGTCGCCGGGATTGTCATGATCGCGGCCGCGCTGCTGGCGTTCCTGACTCCCGTCTACCGCCGGGTCTCGGCGACTTATGCGGCGACCGAAACGCCGGCACGGGCGGCGGGCTAGGGACGGGCGCCGTCAGCCTGTCAGCAGGTCCGCGTGGTGCACCCCACCGACGTTCGGGTGCGCCCGAAGGCGGTAGCGAAGGGCGTTGTCCCCGTAGGTTTCCAGAATCGGACTGTTCGTCGGGTCAACCGACAGGCCGCGGGCTTTGGCCTGGAACTCTGGGCTCACCGCCAGTTGCGGCATCCTCGCATCCAGCGCCGGATTGTAGAAGAAGGGGAGGGAGATCCTGTCGGTGCCGCGAGGCGGCGAGATCACCCGATGCAGGGTCGCCTTAAGGTAGCCGTTCGTGGCCAGCTCCAGCATCTCGCCGATGTTAACCACAAAGGTTCCGGGCACCTGGGGTGCGTCGATCCATGTCCCTTGGTATTCGACCTGAAGGCCGCCCTTGCCCGGCTCCACCAGAAGGAGCGTCAGCACCCCGCCGTCGCGGTGGGAGCCCACTCCCTGCTTGGGTTCGTCGTGGGATGACCCCGGGTACCGAACAACCTTGAGGACGGGGAAGGCCCGGGCAGCGAAGGCGTCGTCAAAAGCGTCTTCGGGCGCCCCGAGGGATACCGCCAGGGCCCGCAGGAGAGTCAACGAGACTGCGCTCAGCCGTTCCATCCACTCGGCGACAATCCCCCGCATTTCCGGCAGCGCCTCCGGCCACAGGTTGGGCCCTTCGAGTCGCCAGTAGTCCGCGACGCCCGGGCCCGGGGCCACCGCGGAGCGCTCAACTCCGATGTCGATCTGCTCGCGCCAATCTACTGCGCCGTCGGTGAGTTCTCCGCCGACGCGCGTGTAACCACGGAACTGCGGGCTATGGACGTTCTCAATCTCAAGCTTCTGCCCCTCGGGCAGCTCGAAGAAGCGGCGGGACACATCCAGCATGGCGTCCGTGAGCTCCTGCGGAATGCCATGGCCGGCAAGGTACAGGAAACCGACCTCATGCATCGCGTTGCGCAGTTCGTCACGGAACTGCGACGCCTCCTCCGGGCCAGCGTTCAATCGGGAGATGTCGACTACCGGCAGTGTTTCGAATGGCAACGTCTCGGGTCCTTTTCAGCGAACTTGGCAACCCCGCGCAAATATCTGCTTCCATGGTACGGCCGGGCCGCGGCGTTGGGCAGGCAGGTGCCGAATCTTCGGCTGCCAACCCCTTGAGTCCTGACCGAATGGCTAGAGGTAGTCGCCGGCCCGTTCGCGGGCGATTTCCAGCAGGGTGGAGTGGAAGGCCACCTCGGCCGGAGCGTAGACCTTGTCCTCGCGCTGCGCCAGCAGTACCCGCCGCAGCGGGGCGGCGGAACCAAGGCTCAGCACCTTGACGTCAGGATGCTGGAGCGCCACGGCGGTCTTGGGCACCATGGCCACGCCCATTCCCACGCTGACCATGGCCTGGGCCTCCTGGTAGTCGTTTGCCAGGAACCCGATCTCGGGTTCGAACCCGGCATCGTGGGCGGAACGCTGCAGAACCTCCACCACGGGGTGGGCTTCCGCACGCACGATCCAGGACTCGTTGCGCAGGTCCTCCATGCTCACTTGCTCCCGGTCGGCAAGCCTGTGGCTGCGGGCCACCAGAATCACTGTGCTTTCCCGGAAGACCTCCGTGACGCGGATGGAATCGTCCTGGAACGGGTTCCAGGGGTAGTCCCAGAGCAGGCACAGCCCCGTGACTCCGGACTGGAGATCCGCCACGAGTTCATCAAAACGGGCGCTGCGCAGGGAAAGCCCGATGGCCGGGTAGCGCTTCTTGAACGTCCGGATGACGATAGGCAGGAAGGATCCGGCCAAGGTCGGGAAGGTGCCCACGGTCAGGGACCCGCGTTTCAGGCCGGCGATCTGGTCCAGGTCTGACCGGGCTGCCTGCATTTGCCAGACGATCTTGCGGGCGTGGCCGGCCAGCACCTGGCCGGCCTCGGTGGGCACCACACCGCGGGAGCGGCGGTTGAGCAGAGGCTGCCCCACCTCTTGCTCAAGCTTGCGCAACTGCTGCGAGACGGCAGAGGGCGTGTACATCATTAGCTCGGCCGCGGCCGTGATGGACCCCTGCTCCACCACCTCAAGCAGCAGCGCCAGCCGCCGTATGTCGAACAAATCCTGCTTCTCGTCGTTTAGCAACGCTTCACCCTTCTGCAAATTTGGTTCATTCCCTGCCGGGAGGCCGCTTCAACCCGGGATACCCGTGCAGTTTCCGGGACGCGGAGCACGGAACTTCGGGAACAGGCCATTGTGCTGGCAATGAATTAAGTAACTCTACATCCCCCTTCGAAAATCCAACATTGTCTAAAATTGTGATCTGGCTCAATCTCTTTTCAGGTCCTCATCCAAATCTGAGGCACGAGGAGAAGTGGGAACCACCATGAAGATCGAAGCGCAATGGATGCGCGGAGGCACCAGCAAGTGCTGGGTGTTCGAAGCGGAGCACCTTCAGGAGGGCGGCACCAGCCTGGACGTGTTGCTGCCGCGGCTGTTCGGCAGTCCCGACCCCCGCCAGATCGATGGCGTAGGCGGGGCAACCTCGACCACCAGCAAAGCCGTGATCCTGCACCGGCCCGTCGGCGACGACGTCGACGTCGAGTACACCTTCGCCCAGGTGGGCATCGAAGAGGCAGCCGTGGACTGGGGCAGCAACTGCGGCAACGGTTCAGCCGTTGTGGGCCTGTACGCCATCGAGAAGGGGTGGGTGCTCCCCAGCGGAGACGTCACCCGGATCGTCACCCGCAACACCAACACGAACCAGATCATCGTCCAGCGCGTGGCCACCCCCGGCGGCGCTCTGGCCAGCGTTCCTGACGCGCGGATGCCCGGCGTGCCGTTTCCCGGCCACCCCGTGGGGCTCGGTTTCCAGGACCCTGGCGGCAAGACCACCGGTGCGTTGCTGCCCACCGGTGCGGCCACCGACACCATCACCGCAGGGGGAACCCGCTGGACGGTTTCCATGGTCGACGCCGGAGCGCCCGTGGTGATTGTCCGCGCCGAGGAGCTGGGCCTGGACCCGGCCCGGTACGACAGCTGGGGCGCCGGCCTGGAGCTGCAGCTGGACACCCTGGAGCAGCTCCGGCGGCAGGCGGCGGTGCGGATGGGGTTGGCCGCCACCACTGCTGAAGCGGCGCGGGCGATCCCCAAACTCGCCATCGCCGCCGCCCCTGAGGCAACAGACCAGACCTGCGACGTCAACGTCATGATGCTCTCCATGGGCAAGCCCCACCCGGCGCTGGCCATCACCGGCAGCATCGCACTGACTTTGGCGGCCCGCACCCGCGGCACCGTGCTGCACAGCATCACGGGCGACGCTCCGGGAAGCACACTCCGGCTCCGCACGCCTGCCGGAGTCATCGAGACGTGGAGCCAGGAGCACAACGGGACGCTCCTTGTCGGCGTCGACCGCACGGCCCGCACCATCGCCACCACCATCATCCATCTCCCCGAGGTTCCCGGCAGCGCCGTCGCTGCTTCCCTCGCGGGAGCCACTCGCTGAGGAGACCATCATGACCAAAACTGAGCACCGCACCGCCGCCGCTGCGGCCGAGACCCGGGACGAGGGTCCCGGGCGTCCAACCCGTCGCCGCCGTATCCTACTGGTGGCGGTGGCCGCCGGTTTCGCGATCCTGGCGTTGATTGCCCTCATGCTGGGGGGTGACATCTTCAATCCGGCTCCCACCTCGGAACCGGAGCACACCATGACCGCAATCCAGATCATCCCGCTCGTCATCCTCGTCGTTATGTTCGTCGTCGCCACGAAATGGCCGCTGAACATCGGGGTGATGGGGCTGGTCGCTTCCTTCGGCGTCGGCTACTTCATGCTTGGAATGACCGACAAGGAAATCCTCAAGGACTTCCCCGCCAGCATCGTCCTGACGATCATCGGGGTCACCTACTTCTTCAGCATGGCCCAGCGCAACGGCACCATCGACATCATCGTCCAGTCCTGCGTGCGCATGGTCAGGGGCAAAACGATGCTGCTCCCCTGGGTGTTCTTCCTGATCGCTGCCGCGCTGACGTCACTGGGCACCTTCTCGCCGGCCGCCGTCGCCCTGCTGGCACCGGCAGCCATCGGGTTTGCCTACGAGTCCCGCATCCATCCCGTCCTGATGGGCGCCTTCATCATCAACGGAGCCCACGCCGGCGGCTTTTCCCCGCTGTCCGTGGCCGGTGTGCTGGTGCATGACATCGCCCTTAAGAACGGTTTTCCCATCTCACAAGGTGCGCTCTTCACCGCCAGCTTCGCCCTGAACCTCATACTCTCCGTCCTCACCATCGTCCTGTTCGCCCTGATCGGCCGCCTCCGCGACGGCGCAGGCGGCCAGCAGGCCGACGTCGACACCGCCCGAACCAGCCGGCCCCACGGACAGCAGATCCTCACCCTGTCCTTGATTGCGGTCATGCTGGTGTGCACCCTCGGCTTCCACATGCCGATCGGGTTCGTCGCCCTCTCCGCAGGACTCCTGCTGGCACTGGTCAACATCAAGGAACACCGGACCTTCATTGGTGGCGTTTCCTGGTCCACAGTCCTTTTGGTGGCGGGCATGATCACCTACGTTTCGCTGCTCCAGCACGTAGGCGTCATCGACACCCTCGCCGAGCAGGCCCTGGCACTGGGCGCACCGCTGCTGGTCGCACTGGTCCTCTGCTACGTCATCGGCGTCGGCTCCGCCTTCGCGTCCTCCACGGCATTGCTGACCGCGTTCATTCCGCTGGCCGGTCCGCTGCTGGCCACCAGCTCGCTGAGCGCCTCCGGTACAGTCGCAGCACTTGCCATCGCTGCCACGGTGGTGGATGTCTCGCCGTTCTCCACCGACGGTGCGCTGGTGGTCGCCAACGCCCGGGAAGACGACCGGCAGCGCGTCTACAAGCAATTGATGGCTTATGCCGGCGGCGTAGTGCTGGTGGCACCGGCCCTGGCCTGGGTCCTGCTGGTACCCACCGGCATCATGTGACAGGACCCGGCCCGTCCCACAGACCGCCGGACTCAGCATCCGGCACGCGTGCTGCGGTTCCCGCACACCATCGCAACAGGTAACCCGAAATTCGGGCGCGAGAACTGCGCAGCACGCAAAGGAGGCAGGGTGGCCACGGGCCACCCTGCCTCCTTCCACATCGATCTCCAGACAAGACATCCCGGCCCACCTCGACCAAGGAGAAATCCCATGGCTTTCCGCCATCGTCCCGCCAAACCGCGTACCGGATCCCCGGCACCTGAACCAGTGGCCAACTGGTCCAAGCTGTCCCGGGCCGACGAAGTGGAGATCCACGGTCACGGACAGGCCATAGCGTCGGGCCGCATCGACATGCTCGCACTGGACGGCAGCGTCCTCTGGCTTGAGCAAAACGGCGGAAAGGGCCGCGCGCTGTTTCTGCACAGCGATGGCGTGCGCGTTTACCGGCGGCCAACAAACAGAGGCGACTAGGGCATCACTGTGCGCGGCTCACGCCGCAGGCTCGTATCCGACAAGCCAGTGGAGTCCGTGACGATCAACGACCTGGCCGTCCGATGCGCCCCATGGCTTTGGTGAGAGGGGATCGATCACGGACCCGTCAACGGAGAGCTTGTCGAACCACTCATGGAGGACTGCCGGCTCGGCGGTTCCCAGTAACGAAAGCATGATGCCTTCGAGTCGGACCGTTGTTTGGCCTTCGGCTGCATCCGATCCCGCCAGGGCTACCAGGCCGCTGAGTACTCCGTGAGCTATGGCGTTTGGTGCGCCGTCGCTCCTGCCGAAGTCCTCGTAGGTGTACAGGGAAAGCTCGCCACCGAAAACATCCGCGTAAAAATTCAGTGCTTCCCGTGCCGTTCCCGGGAAAAAGACATAGACCTGAGGCCCGGCCATGCGTCCAGCTCTCCGGGTGGTGATGGCGGTACTCTCCTTGACGCGGTCCAGGGTCATGTCCCAACCCTCTCGAGTGCCGCCGTGGATAAGTTGTTGCACCTCCTCGATGCCGAGGTGCCCGGGGAACCGGACCGTGAGGGCGAGCTCCGTTTCTGTGCCGACGTCGGCGAGTTGGACTGTGACGATGGGGGCGGTTAGTTCGTTCCCGCCGTCGAGTTCCGGCCAGCCGCCGGCTGCTCCCCACCGGAAGACGAGTCGTTCGTCCGGAACGATCTCCAGGTACGTCCCCCCGGTAGGGTAGCTACGGTCTTGATTGACGACCATCTGCTGTTTCCAGGTACCCCCAACGCGCAGGTCCACTTCAACGGGAGAGGCGGGCATGGGCATGTCGGGGTTGTAGAACCAGGCGAGGTGCTCAGGGTCGGTCCAAGCCGTGAAGACGGCGTGCCGCGATGCCGCCAAAATTCGGGTAAGGGTGAAGCTTCGAGCCTCTGTCGGGTGGTCGGCCATCGTCTATCCTCCGGTTCGGTGGGCTCGCCTCGGCAATTCCCCGGCTAAAGGGTGCATCCATGTGCGCTTCAGTGTAATTGCGCAGCTAAGTAATACAAGCCTCTCGCCCGTTGCTGGAGTCGATTTAGCCGCCGGTACCCTTCAGCCGGGGAAACAGGGCCTCGGCGTTGTTGCGGTCTATCGCTGCGCGCCGGACGGGGTCAAGCGGGTAGCTCTCGTACTGCGCATTCTGTAACCCGACCGCCATCGACGGGGCGAAGGGAAAGTCAGTGCCGTACGTGATGCGGCCAGGGTCAGCTACCTCGAGCAGGCTGGGCAGCGCCGACGGGCTCGCAGACAGGGCGACGTCGTAGTAGAACCGCCGCAGGATTGATTGCTTCTCGTCTATCAACGCTGCCAACGCGCTGAAGGCCAACTCCTTTTGGTTAAGCATCGTGAGCAGGATCCTGAAGGCGATGTAAGGCACGAAGCCGCCCGCGTGGGCCAGGAGGAACTTGATTCCCGAGTACTTCTCCATCGCACCGGACAGGATCAAGCTGATAGCAGTGCGGGTGGTGTCGAGTAAGAAATCCGCGGCGAAGGTGGGTATGCCAGGCACCGCAGGAGCGGGGAGCTCGCCGGGGTGAACGAACACTACGGCGTGCCGGTGGTGCAGGAACTCCAGCAGAGGCGTGAAGTCCGGATCGCCCAGGTAGCGGCCGTCGTTGTTGGCCAGCAACACGACGCCGTCCGCATGCAGGCTGTCCAAGGCATATTCCGCCTCCGCCAGGGCGCCGTCCACGTCCGGAAGCGTCAGTGTCGCGAAGAACCCGAATCGCTCCGGCCGGCCCGCTACGACGTCCGCGCTGTACTCATTGACCTCCCGCGCACGCCGCCGCGCCTCCAGGGCGTCCCCGAGGTAGACGCCGGGGGTGGACAGGGACAGGATGGCCGCCTGCACATCGTGGCTGTCCATGAACTTCAACGCGGAGCGCTCCGACCACGAGGGCAGGCGCAGGCCGCCCGGGCGGATGCCCTTCTCGTTGAGCCACCGCGCATACTCAGGCGGAACGATGTGCTGGTGAGTATCAATTCGGAACGGCCGACTCATCCAGATCCCCTGCCCAACGTACCCGGTGCGCCGACCCAAGGCCTTCAAATCAGCGGATGCCATCAATCTACTCGCTGTGGCCAGGTCCGTCTTTTGTGTGGGGAATTCTCTTCCTTGGAGACTTTCGCGTGCCATAGTCTGGGCACTCGAGCCTGCGGCCGACGGAGAAGAAGGCGGCGAGCAGGACACAGGACGTTTGGAAGGGACCAGCCATGCTGATCTGCGCAACCTGCGCCGTCGAACGCGACGAACCTGCCCCGGCGCTCTGCCCGATCTGCGCCGATGAACGGCAGTACGTGCCCGAGGACGGACAAAAATGGCTCACGCTGGACGCGATGGCGCAGGAAGGCCAGCAGCTATCGCTGAAGGAGAACGAGCCAGGACTTTTCGGGATCCGGGCGGAGCCAAAAGTCGGGATCGGCCAGACTGCCCAGCTTGTGGTGACACCGGAGGGTTCGCTGCTGTGGGATCCGGTCGGATACGTCGACGACAGTGCTGCGAAGGCTGTGCTCGAGCGAGGCCCGGTCCTGGCCATCGCCGCGAGCCATCCGCACATGTTCGGCGTGCAGGTCGAGTGGTCGCACCGGCTCGGTGGCGTCCCGGTCCTTGTGGCGGAGGCAGACCGGCGATGGCTGGGCCGCCATGATCCGATGATCGAATACTGGGCGGGCATTCACAGTGTCGCCGAAGGGTTGACCCTCCACCAGACCGGTGGGCACTTCCCCGGCAGCGCGGTGGCGCAGTGGGCTGCAGGAGCCGGCGGCAGAGGAGTCCTGCTAACCGGTGACAGCGTGTTTCCGAATCCGGACCGCCGCTCTATCGCGTTCATGCGCAGCTACCCGAATCATTTGCCGCTTTCCGGCGCGGTGGCCCTGCGCATCGCCGCGCAGCTGGAAGACCTCGATTTTGACCGGATTTACGGCAACTTCAACAATGCAATCGCGTCCGGAGCCAGGGCCGTTCTGCATGATTCTGCGCAAAGGCACAACGCGTGGGCGCGAGGAGACTTCGATCATCTGACCTGAGCCGGCCAGTACTGGCATGCACTGGCGGCGGCCGCGGTGGCGCTCCTAGACTTGCCTTGGCAATGGGGATAGTGGGCGAGCCTCAGATCGGAGCAGACCATGCTCAGGGCCCTGCTGTGCAAATTGAATCTCCGTCACGATTGGCACGAAGAGCACACCGAGGACGGGGGCCGATACAAGCGCTGCACGCGCTGCGGCAGGGATGACGACCGCGGCGGTGGCGGGACCGGCGCCGGCGGCGCCTGGGCGGGGCCGGCCGGGATGGGCTAAGCCAAACCCCCGCGTTCAGCCTTCCCCCAACCCGTCCCGCACACCACCCGGAAGCGGACCTCCCTCTGTGGGTCGGCGCTCTGTGGGTCGGCGCGCCCCCTACAGGCACGCCCCTTTACAGTAAGTAGGGTGAGCAGCAGAATCAGCACCTACGAGGCATGGCAGCGGCTGCTTGACGGCAACGAGCGTTTCGTCACGGAAGCTTCGCTACACCCGAACCAGAACGCCTCCCGCCGCAGCGAGCTGGTGAACACCCAAAATCCGTTCGCAGTCATCTTTGGCTGTGCGGACTCCCGACTCGCCGCGGAGATCATCTTCGACGTCGGCCTCGGCGACGTTTTCGTGGTGCGCACAGCCGGGCACGTGATCGATGACGCCGTTCTCGGCTCGCTGGAGTACGCGGTCTCGGTTCTCAACGTCCCGCTGATCGTCGTCCTTGGTCATGACAATTGCGGCGCCGTCACGGCCGCGAAGGAAGCCGTGGAAACCGGAGAGTCGCCCCCGGGCCACATCCGCGACCTGGTGGAACGGATCACACCGTCGGTGCTGAGGTCGATCCGTGAGGACAAAACGGACGTCAACGACATGGTGGTCGAGCACGTCAAGCAGACCGTGCGCCGGCTGATGGACAGTTCACGGATGATCTTCGACGCGGTGGACAATTACTCCGCCGCGGTGGTCGGCGTCGCGTACCGGCTCGAGGAGGGTCGGGCGCAGCTCGTCTCCACAGCCGGCGTCCTCTAGGAACCTGGCGAGGCCTGTGCCTCCCGTCGCCGGATAGAACGTGGCGGGCGGGCTTTCTGTGGCCGGTATGCCCCCATTTTGGTGCCCGTTGGCACTCGCCAACGTCCTCTCTTCCCCGTCCCGGAACCGCGTTTTCGTTGCGGAAAATGACCCCGCTTTGCGCCGTGCGAACCGCAGTGACAGTACATGTCAGACAACTTCAGCCCCGGCCCCTTGCGCTTCTAGGGTGATGCAAGACGTCCTCACACGGACCGGCACGACGACGTCCAGCGACTTCTCGACGACGGCACCTCGGCGGACCTCGGGGCTCGCTGGAATGCGGTGGCGGCGGCAGCGGCAGCACTGGCGCAGACTCCCCGCGGCTCACTCCGGCCCACGTCGAGGCCCTGCAGGATGAGGGGCTGGATCCGCTGGAGCTCGCCGACGTGATCCATGGCAGTGCGTTCTTAACTGGGCGAACCGGCTGATGCTCTCGCTGGGCGAACCCGAGCAGCCGGCTTAGGCAGCAACGAAGAAGGTGGGCACCCGAGTGTCACCACGGCGGCCTCGGGACAGAGTGCAGGCGGACGCCGTCGCGCTTGCCATGCATCTGGCGGCCGGAGCCTTCCAGGCTCACCACCCAGGCAATTCCGGAGTCGGGCGTCTTGGCATCCACCCGGCCGAGGTATGGCAACCCTGCGGGCGGAATGACGTGGACGGTTGCCCCCACCTCTATGCCGGACCAGTCCTGCGCGGGGTGGTCCGGGACGCTGTCCCGGAGGCCATGAATGCCAGCACTGGTCGTGGTGCCGGCGGCCGGCTGCTCAGGGCGGCGCCGCAGCCGGCGGGTCCCTGACTTGGCCCGTGTCATGCGGCGCTTTCCAGCTGCCCGGCCCGGGACGGCACGCCGTCGAAATAGCCGCCCTTGAAGAAGAGCAGCGGCCCGGCACCGTCCCGTGCACCCAGGGCACGGACCGACCCCACCACAATGGTGTGGTCGCCGCCGTCGTACTCCCGGTACAGCTCGCAATCCACCCACGCAAGGGCCTGATCCAGCACCGGATTACCCAGCGGCGACACCGAAAACCCCACACCGGCGAACTTATCGGTGCCCGAACGGGCAAACTGCGCGGCAAGATGCCGGTGCCCGGCCGGAAGGATGTTCACCGTGAACCGGCCGGCGGCCCGCAGCAGCGGCCAGGTGCTGGAACTGCGGGCCGGACTGAACGTCACCAGCGCCGGATCCAGGGAAAGGGAGGAGAAAGACTGGCAGGTGAACCCGGCCGGGCCGTTCTCCGTCGCAGCCGTGACCACCGTCAGCCCGGAGGCGAAATGGCCCAGCACGTGACGCAGGCGCTGCGGGGTGAGATCAAAATGTTCGGTCATGTTCTATCCCTTTCAAGGCCGGTCACCCAAACCAACCACCCGCCCCGCACCCCGTTCAACCGGGAACGAAACGCACCGACGCGCAACGCAACCTGGCTTCACCGCCCGAAGCACAAAGTAACCAACGGGGGACGTGATTCTTCGTCCAGTCCATATTGCTGGCCCGGGGACTCAGGCCCCGCGTATCGTGGAAATCGAAGGTTTGAGGGTGGGCAGGGGCCGCGTCGCATGACCAACGATGGTGATCGCACCGAAGCGCAGACGGAATACGTGGCGCTTGTGACTGGCGCGAGCCGAGGGGTAGGCCGAGGGGTCGCGCTGGGCCTCTTGTCAGCGGGCTTTCGTGTGTATGGCACGGGGCGCTCGATCGACCGGGCGGATCTGCCGAGGGAGGTGCGGCGAGTGCGCTGCAACCATCTCAGCGACGAGGAGACGGTCAGTGTCTTTGACGTGATCCGGTCCGAGTGCAGCTCCCTCGACCTCGTGGTCAACTGCGCCTGGGGCGGCTACGAGAAGATGGTCGAAGGCGGCGCGTTTACGTGGACCGCCCCGTTTTGGGAACAGCCGATGCACCGCTGGTCCGGCATGATGGACGCCGGCGTCCGAGCGGCGTTTGTTTGTTCGGCGCACGCGGCGCGCATGATGACAACGCAGCACCAAGGCCTAATCGTCAACATCAGCTTCTGGGCGGCGCAGCGCCACCTCGGCAACACGATCTACGGCATCGCCAAGGCGGCGACGGACAAGATGACGTCCGATATGGCGGTCGAGCTGAAGCCGTTCGATATACCGGTCATTGCGCTCTACCCCGGCCTGGTGCGAACCGAGGCGGTTCTGGCAGCGGCGGAAAGTGGCGCGTTCGATCTCTCCACCAGCGAAAGCCCCGAGTTCATCGGCCGGGTGATCAACGCGCTGTTCCGCGACCCGAACCTGATGTCGCGCACCGGCCAGGTGCTCGTCGCCGCGGCGGTTGCGAAGGAACTCGGCGTACTGGACATCGATGGAAGTTCGCCGCCAGTCCTGACTCTGGCGGACATCTGATCCGGTGCCTGGGCCATGCGTGCCATCCCTGCAGGACCCAATTCCGCCTCATCGCGATAAACTGGACCGATCATGATCGGTGCCCCGCTCCGTCGTCTTCTGATCTGGGTAGTCATCCTGGCGACCCTCCTCTCGGCCTGTACGCCCGCGACCAGACTCGATGAGACCACCACCGGTCAACCAATCCAGACCTCTTCAGCCCCGCCAGCCGCCCCCGCCGACGTCCCCGTTCCCCGGCTGACCCCGTCCCCGGCCCCGACATCGATTCCCACGCCGCCCCCGGTGCCCCAAGCGTTCGCCCTCAACCTCTACCGGGAAGGGGACTTCGTCCCGCAGTACACGTTTGAGTGGTGTGTGGCGGCGAGCATCCAGATCATGCACAACCTCATCGACGACGCAGGGGCCGGCACGTGGACCGACAGTGCCCAGCAAGGTGAGCTCTGGGAGATGGCCCGGGCACGGTCGTTCAACTCGTTCAACGGTGCCAACCCCTTGGGCTGGGCGCAGGTGCTGAACGAGCTCGGAATGGGGCCGTACGCCGTCGTCAGCGTCGCTGACTACGGCGAAGCGCTGCGGACCGCGGCGCGTGCCATCGCCGAGACGGACCGGCCGGTCGGGCTGGTCCTGTGGCGCGGCCGCCACGTATCGGTGATGAGCGGCTTCGAATCCCTCGGCGATCCCGACCAGTTCCCGGAGTTCTCGGTCACCGGAATCCGCGTCCAAGATCCGCTCTACCCGTACGGCGGCGTGCAGTGGGGACCGTCCCCGGCGCCCAACAGCCTGCTCACCCCCGAGCAGTTGGCCACGCAGTTCGTCGTCCGCGAACCGCGGCGCTGGAGCACCGATATCCCGACCGGCTACCTGCTGGTGCTGCCGGTCGCCAAGGCCTGACCAGACTTTCAAGGAAGAAGCCGGCGCTCCTGAAACCTGAGAAGTGCCCCGGACGAGATGGTTACAGACAAAATCACCCGAGGAGGTCTCCATGACAGTCGCTTTCAACCACACCATCGTCTATGCAACGGACAAACAGCGCTCGGCAAGCTTCCTGGCCAGCGTGCTTGGACTGCCGGCACCCCAGGCCATGTGGTCCTTTGTGACCGTTGCGTTGGATCACGGAGTGACCCTCGATTTCGCCACGACTGACCGGCCGATCTCCCCGCAGCACTACGCCTTCCTGGTCAGCGAGGAGGACTTCGACGGAATTTTCGCCAGGATCCAGGCCGAGAACGTCCCCTACTGGGCGGACCCGGGACGGTCCCGCCCACAGCAGATCAACCACAACGACGGTGGACGCGGCGTCTACTTCGCGGACCCTGACGGGCATTTCCTGGAGGCGATCACGCGTCCGTACGGATCGGATGGTGCTTGACAGCACATGCGGTCAGCCGAAGGCTTCCTTCGCCTGGGCACGAATGGCCCCGATCACCGGGCCTGACCCCTGGATGCGGTACACATCGATTGGCTTGGATCCCAGTTGCGCGTTGTGGCTGCACATCCAGACCATGGCCTGGGCAGGCGTGAAAGCACCGTGGAGATGACCTACCAGGGCGTCGAGGTCCGCCAACTGAAGCCTGCCATGCACGTCCGGCGCATCCTGGGCAGATGCCCAGCGGCCCAGGAGCTCTTCGCTGACCCCCAGCAGCGGTGCCGCGGCGTCCGCGCCCAACGATCCAATGAGCCGTTCGGCGATCGCCTTCGGGCTGTAGCCGGGGGCGTCCCTCAGCTCAGAAAGACTGGCAAAAACGGTGGTGACAGACAACGCCGGTTCTTCAGCGCTCATGTGCTGAACCTGTTCCATGACTCAGTCTTGTCCTTTGGCGTCCCGTTGGACTAGGGCCACAGGACCTCCCGGGCCCGGGCGGCCGTTGACATCCCGGCAGGACGGCTCCCTTTCTGCCGGCCCGTGAACCTAGGCAAGGCCCTGAGCTAGGCTGAACGCGTTGATTCCCGTGGATCCGCATCAGGGATGGAAAGTGCAGATTCGACAATGGGGGCTTGGGCAATGATCTGGCTGGGAACAGCGGCGGTGCTGGGGCCATGAGCGATTCCGTCGAACCGGGGCGCTCAATAACAAGACGGGCTTGGCTGTGCATTGCCGGGCTGATGAGCGTTGTGCTTGGGCTGAGCATTCGCACCTTCAGCGATGCGGCATGGACAGGTCCTGCGGGTGATGGCCTGTACGCGGTAATGGTCTATGTTCTCGTGGCAATCGTGATTCCGTCGAAGTCCAAGGCACTGATTGCTGCCGCTGCCCTTACTGTCTGTGCCATGATCGAGCTCCTCCAGCTCACTGGACTTCCTGCCGAGCTCGGGCAATCCTGGCCACTCCTTCGGCTGGTCCTTGGAACCACGTTCGGCACCGCGGATTTGCTGGCCTACACCGGTGGTGCTGCAGTCGCCTACATCGTGGACCGGATGTCGGCCACGGTGGTTGGCTGCCGTCGCCACCACTAGGCGCTGGACAGAAGGTGCAGAATGTCCCTATGAGCGATGGTTCGGGTTTCCCTGCTCTCGACGCGACCGGCCCGGATCCGGAAGCGGACCGGCTACATGAGGCTGGCGTTCGGCTGGTCTTAGGATCCATGGTGAACGCGGCCGGAATCACGCTTGCCAAGAGCGTCCCGGCGGCCCGGGTCGACGCCTTCCACAGGGCCGGCATGGGTGCCGCTCCGGTCTGGCACGTGTTCTGCATCGACGGCGAAATCGCCTTCACGGACAGCATCAGTGCCGTTGGCGATCTGCGCTTGAGGATCGATCCCGACGCGTTGCGCAGCCTCGGAGGCGGCCTGGCGTGGGCACCCGCTGACATGTTCCTCCAGGACGGGAGCCGGGATCCGGCCTGTCCGCGGGGCGCGCTCGCCCGCGTCCAGGAGCGGGTCAGGAACGCCGGCTATCACGCTCTCGTGGGCCACGAGCTGGAATTCGTGCTTGTCGCCGCCGACGGCACAGCGCTCGACGACGCCCCCTGGGCTCCGTACGGACTCACCGGATTGCTGGACCGGGAGCAGTTCCTGGCTGAGTTGGTGGCTGCCATGAACGATTCGGGTGCCCAGGTTGAGCAGCTTCACGCGGAATACGGCCGCAACCAGTTTGAGCTTTCACTTGCCCCGAAGGATCCACTCGCAGCAGCGGACACCGCAGTGCTGGCAAAGATCATTGTCGGCAGGGTCGCCCGTGCACACAAGCTGCAGGCCTCCTTCTCTCCCGCACCTTTCCCGGGCTCGGTCGGCAATGGCGCCCACCAGCACTTCTCCTTCTCCCGTGGCGGAACACCCCTCTTCAGCGGCGGTTCCGGTCCGCACGGCATCACCGAAGAGGGCGGAGCCGCGATCGGCGGAATCATCCAAGGGCTTCCGGAGGTGCAGGGACTGCTCACCGGTTCCATCCTGTCCGGCATGAGGCTCGCACCCGGGGCATGGTCCGGCGCGTTCTTGTGCTGGGGCCTGGAAAACCGTGAAGCATCCGTCCGTTTCGTCGAGGGCGGTGTGAGCAACCCGCACGGTGCCAGTGTCGAAGTCAAGGTCATCGACCCGTCCGCCAACGTCTACCTGGCCACTGCCGCCATCCTGTCCCTCGCGCTCGAGGGCATCACCAGCGGCAGCAGCCTGCCCAATGAAATTCCCGGCGACCCAACCCGTCTTACCGCGGCGGAAAGGGACGCCGCAGGGATCGGCACCGTCCCGGACTCGCCCGCGGCCATCATCACGTCTCTGGACAACTCCGCGTACGCCCGAAGGCTGCTGGGCAACGAGGTGGTGGACACCACGGTGGCGGTGCGGCGCCATGAGCAGGAGGCGCACGGGACCAAGGACCCCAAGGAACTCGGCGCCCTCTTCCGCCTGGCCTGGTCCATCTGATGACGGAGTCATTCGCCGGGTTTGTCGAAGACGTGCGGCTCATCGACCATCACGTGCACGGCGCGTACGGGGCCGATAGCGACGAGGAACGCTTTCAGAACTCGCTCAACGAGGGCAACAGCGAACTCCTCGCCGAACCTTCGGCGGCCTATGAATCCCAGCTGGGGTTCGCCTTGCGCCGCTGGTGCGCCGAGATCATTGACTTGCCCCGGCATGTCACGGCCGAGCTCTACTGGCGGCGCCGCAGCGAACTCGGCGAACTGGAAATCAGCCGACGGATGACCCGGGCTGCGGGAGTGAGCCACTGGCTAATCGATACGGGATTCAAGACCGCTGGGATGCTCGATCCACGAGGGATGGCGGAAATTGCCGGGGCCACCGTCCACGAGATCGTACGACTGGAGACCCTCGCCGAAACCCTGATCCAATCGGACCAGGATCCGGGCGGCTACGTGGACGCGTTCACCGGACTGCTGGCCAGCCATGCCCCTATTGTCGTGGGGGCAAAGTCGGTTCTTGCCTACCGGGCCGGCTTCAATCATGACCTCAGCCGGCCGCCGGCAGACCGCGACGTCGCCGAGTCCGCAAAGCTGTGGCGGCAGCGGATCGAGTCCGGTGGGGCGGTGCGCCTTGATGACCCCACCCTCATCGGTTTTGGCCTGCACTGCGCGATCTCCCTCGGGCTTCCACTCCAACTCCATGTCGGGTTCGGGGACCGGGAGCTGGACCTTGACCGGGCCAACCCCCTGCTTCTGCTCGACTTCCTCCGGTCGGTGGAGGCCAGCAAGGTCCCGGTCCTGCTCCTGCACTGCTACCCGTTTGAGCGTGAAGCGGGTTATTTGGCCCAGGCCTTCGACAACGTCTACCTCGACGTCGGCCTGGCGGTGAACCACCTTGGGGTCCGGAGCCGGAGCCTCATCGCGCGCTCCTTCGAACTCGCCCCGTTCACTAAGATCCTCTACTCGTCCGACGCCATCGGCCCGGCTGAACTCCACTACCTCGGCGCCCGGCTGTGGCGCAACGCGATCACCGCCGTCTTCGGCCGGTGGATTGACGACGACGAGTGGTCGGAGGCCGATGCCCGCCGCGTGGTGGAGCTGGTCGCGCGGGACAACGCCCGAAGGGTCTACGGGCTGCCATAACGGCCAGTACCGGCCCCGGATACACCGGGACCGGAACATGGCACCATAGGAACATGGTTCCTCCTCAGGGTTTATCCGGCTTCTTTCGGCGTCCCCAGCCCGTCAAACCCCTGGCCGGCCAGGAATCGGTGTGGGACTACCCGCGGCCGCCGAGGGTCGAGCCGCGCTCCGAACGGGTGATCGTGCGGCTTGGCGGGCAGGTGATTGCCGACACCACCGACGCAGTGCGCGTCCTGGAGACCAGTCATCCGCCTGTCTACTACCTGCCAATGGACGCCTTCCCGGCCGGCGCACTCGTCCCGGCCGGAGGCACCAGCTTCTGCGAGTTCAAGGGAGAAGCGCACTACTTCGACGTTGTTGCCGGCGGAGTCACTGCTCCCCGTGCCGGATGGACCTACCCGGAACCCACCCGTGGCTTCGAGGCGCTCAGCACCCGGGTGGCCCTCTACCCCGGTTCCATGGATTCCTGCGAGGTCAACGGCGAGCAAGTGACCGCCCAGGAAGGCAACTTCTACGGCGGCTGGATCACCCGGCAGATCGTTGGGCCGTTCAAGGGTGCCCCGGGTACCGCCGGGTGGTGAGCACACAGCTCCCGCGCCGGCAAAACGTACCTGGCTCTTCAGCGGGCTACTGGTCCGTGGGCTACTGGTCCGTGGGCTGCGGGCGTTAGTGCTCGGTGCCTGCCGCAGCAGCCTTCCTGGCGTTCTTGTCGGCGTCCTTCTCGGCGCGCAAGGCCTCCGCGTCGTGCTGTTCCTCGGCTTTTTCCTGGTGGATGAGCTCTGCGAAGAGCTTTTCCATTTCCTTGGCCACGCCGGCGGCTGACGCCGGATTCTGGCCGGTCACCAGCCGGTCGTCCACTACGACCTTCTCCTGAAAGACATCAGCGGAGACGTGTGTGGCGCCCTGTTCCTCAAGCCGGTCAGCCAAAGAGAACGGGATGACCTTGTCCTTCCCCACGGCAACCTCCTCCTCGTTGGTGAAGGCGGCCACCTTCCTGCCCTCGACGAGTCGCAGCCCGTTAGCCAGTTCCACGTTCAGCAGACCCGCCGGTCCGTGGCAGACCGCGCCCACCAAACCGCCGGCGTTGTAGACATTGGCTACGAGGTTCTGCAAGCCCTTGCTGTCCGGGAAGTCCCACATGGTGCCGTGCCCGCCCACGAGGTAGACGGCGTCGTACTGGCCGGGATCAACGACGTCCACCCGGGCTGTGTTGTAGAGGCCGGCACGCGTGGTTTCGTCCTGCGTGAACGCAACCTGGATGGGATCTTCCGAGTCCACCTCGTCGCGCGGGGGCTGGCCGCCCTGGATGGACGCAAAGTCGACGAAATGCCCGGAATCCTTGAAGACCTTCCAGGGATGTGCAGCTTCGGCCACGTTGTAGCCGGTCTTCTCTCCGGTATCGCCGATCTCGGAAACGCTGGTCAGTACCATGAGGATTTTCTTCATGAAGTGCTCCTTTGTCTCACTTCCACCCTACGCCCAGCCCAATTCGGGTCCTCCCAACCGCTACATCACGTTCGGCCAAGGTGTTGCACCGGTCACATTGCCCTGCTATCGTCTATCCGCCCAATGACAAGCATCTCCCACTGAGTGGGAAGTCTTGCACTCAAAGACGCAGGCAGGAATCACATGACGCAGGAACTTTCTTTGGAGGGCAACTCCCTCCCGCTCCAGGGCATCCGTGTGCTGGAGCTCGGCAGCTTTATCGCGGCGCCGTTCGCCGCCCGGCTTTTTGGGGACTTCGGTGCGGAAGTCATCAAGATTGAAAAGCCCCAGGGCGGTGACGAGCTGCGGGATTGGCGCAAGACCCGTGGCACCACCTCCATGCTGTTCCGCACGATCGGCCGCAACAAGAAGTCGGTGGCCCTGGACCTCCGTTCCGAGGCGGGACGCGAAGCGGTCAAGAAGATCGCGGCACAGTGCGACGTTGTCATCGAAAACTTCCGTCCGGGCACCCTCGAGAAGTGGGGGCTCGGCCCGGAGGTGCTCCAGGAGCTCAACCCGGACCTGGTGATGGTGCGGATCTCCGGTTACGGCCAGACCGGACCGTACAAAAACCGCGCCGGTTTTGGCAGCTCCGCGGAATCCTTCGCCGGCCTGCGGTACATCACCGGTGAACCGGACCGTCCCGCTGGGCGTGCGGCGGCCAGCGTCGGCGACACCGTGGCCGGTTTGTACGGGGTCATCGGTGCCCTCATGCTGATGTTCCAGAAGGCCCGCGGACTTCGGGCCGGTAGCTCCAACGTGGTGGACGTCGCCCTCTACGAAGGCGTGTTCAGCCTCCTCGAGTCGCTGGTCCCGGACTACGACGCGTACGGAATGGTCCGGCAGCGCACCGGCGGCGCCCTGCCCGGCGTCGTACCAACCGGCTCCTACCTGTGCCAGGACAACCTGGAGGTGGTCATCGGCGGCAACTCCAATTCCGTGTTCGTCCGCCTCATGCGGGCGATCGGCCGCGAGGACCTGGCCGAGGACGGATCGCTGCTCGCTACGGAGGCCCGGGGCGCCCGGGAGGAAGAACTGAACGGTGCCATCTCCGCCTGGACGGGCAGCATGCCACTGACCGAAGTGCTGGACAAACTGGACGACGCCGGGGTCCCCGCGGGTCCCGTCTACGACGCACCCAGCATCGCCGTGGACAAGCATTACCTTGCCCGAGACATGATCCAGACCCACGAAGTGGTCATCGACAACGAACCCGAGCTGATCCGCTTCCCCGGAGTTGTCCCCAAGATCCCGGGACACGAAGGCCGCGTCAAATGGGTCGGGCCTGATCTGGGCCAGCACACGGAAGAGGTCCTGCAGGAACTTGCCGGCATGACCGCCGGCGAAATTGCCGGGCTCGGACTGCAGGGGGTGCGCTAAATGAAGGTGGAAATCACCGACGTCTTCCTGCGCGACGGCCTCCAGGACGAACCGGTCATTGTGTCAACAGCGCACAAACTCGAAATCGCCGAGGCCCTGATCGCAGCAGGGCTCCAACGCATCGAAGCGGCGTCCTTCGTCAACCCGAAACGCGTGCCGCAGATGGCCGACGCCGCCGACATCATTTCCATCCTGCCCGCAGTTCACGGCGTGACCTTCACCAGCCTGGCGCTCAACGGAAAGGGCATTGACCGGGCCGTGGCCGCAGGCGCAACCGATATCCAGGTGGTCACCTCCGCCAGCCAGGCGCACAGCAACGCCAACGCAGGGCAGGCCATCGAAGACGCCCTCGCCGGCATCAGCGAGGCAGTTTCCCGGTACCCGGAGGTCCGTTTTTTCGCCGGGATCTCCACTGCTTTCACGTGCCCGTTCGAGGGCAGCATCGACCCCGGCTACCTGCTGCGTGTGGTCCGCGCCTTCAAGGACATGGGAATCGCCGACGTCGGGCTGGCCGACACCTTGGGCACCACTCCCACCGCGCGGGTGATGGCCAGCCTGCACGCAGTCCGCGACGCCGAACCTGAGCTGACCTACTACCTGCACCTCCACAACGCCCACGGCCAGGCACTGGCCACCGCCAGCGCTGCGGCGGGGACCGGCGTCGTCCGTTTCGACGCCGCACTCGGCGGCTACGGCGGCTGCCCGTTCGCGCCCGGCGCTCACGGCAACATCGCCACCGAGGAACTGGTCAGGCACCTGCACGCCGAAGGCCACGAAACCGGCATCAGCGAGGACCGCCTCGCTGAAGCGGTCAGGCTCGCCCGCGGGATCCTCCTGCGCTCCCCCGCCGCCGGGCTGCTGGACCCTGCCCGCTAACCCCCAACCGCACAACATTCCCGCTAACAATTCCTACTCACCGTTTTGGAGACGAAGATGTCTACAAGCCCGCGCACCACGGAATTTCCCACCGAACCAACGGACACGGCCATGAACGAACCCTCCCCCGGCCCCGCCGGGGGCATCGAACACCCGGTGACCCGGACCGCTGGCCCACGTCCCGGGACCCACTATCCCGGCCGGCAAGGCTTCCGCATCGCCAGCCTTCCCGCCCCGCTGTACCTCGTCCTCGCAGGCCTTGTCCTGACCGCCGCCCTGACCGGCAACCTCCCCGACACGATGGTGGCCGGCTTTGCCACCACCATCCTGCTCGGCGGCCTGTTCATCTGGACCGGGAACCTGTTCCCCGTGGTCCGCGACTTCGGGCTGCCGACCGTCCTGTGCACCTTCGCTCCCGCCACCCTGGCCTTCCTCGGCCTGATGCCCGGGAACCTGGTCACCGTGGTGCAGAACTTCATCGACGGCCACGGCTTCCTGGACTTCTTCGTCGTCGGCATCATCGCCGGTTCCATCCTGGGCATGCCACGGGCGCTCCTGCTCAAGGCAGGACCTCGCTTCGCGGTGCCCATCGTGGGTTGCCTCATCGCCACCTTCGTCCTTGTGGGGCTCATCGCTGCCCTGACCGGCTTTGGGTTCATCGAGGGGATCCTCTTTGTCGCCGCACCCATCATGGCCGGCGGGCTGGGCGTCGGCGCCCTGCCGATGTCCGAGATGTACGCCTCCGCCACCGGCGGTGACTCCGCCACCTTTATGGGTGACCTCATGTCCGCCGTGGTCATGGCCAATGTCGTCTGCATCCTCATCGCCGGCGTCTATAACGGACTGGGCAAGCGCAAAAAGCAGCTCTTCGTCGGCTTCAACGGGCACGGCCAGCTCCTGCGGATCAAAGGCCGCTCGGACGAGCTCACCCTGCCTCCGAAGCGGGACACCTCCTCCTTCATCGCCCTGGGCAAGGGCCTGCTCATCGCCGGCAGCCTCTTTGTCTTCGGCAACCTCGCCGCGGGATTCCTTCCCGGGCTGCACCCCTACGCCTGGGCCATCATCGCCGCCGCCGCCGTCAAGATCTTCGGGTTGCTCCCCCAGGACGTCGAGGACTCCACCGCGGACTGGGGCGACCTGATCGGCGCCGTCCTGGTTCCCGCACTCCTGGTGGGCGTCAGCCTCACCTACATCGACATCACCGACGTGCTCGCCTCGCTCAGCAACCCGCTGTTCATCCTCCTGACCATCTGCACGGTCGTCATCGCCACCCTGACCTCCGGCATCCTTGGATGGCTGGTCAAGTTCAACTTCGTCGAAGCCTCCATCACACCCGGCCTGGTGATGGCGGACACCGGCGGCAGCGGTGACGTGGCGGTCCTCAGCGCGGCGAACCGCATGCACCTCATGCCATTCGCGGCCCTAACCAACCGCCTCGGCGGTGCGCTGGTCCTCTTCGTAACCTCCCTGATCGTCCCGTTCCTCGGCTAACTGCCGGTTCACCCGGCACCACGGAATTACGACGGCGGTGCCCCGCACCTTCCGCGGGGCACCGCCCCTCCACCCCAGCAAAGGAAAACCCATGACCTCGCACATCCTGGCCGTCGACGGCCGCAACCCCGCACTCTCGGAAGATGCGTGGATAGCCCCCACCGCCGTCGTCGTCGGCTCGGCAACCATAGGTGCCGGCACCGGAATCTTCTACGGCGCCGTGGTGCGGGCGGACATGGAGGACATCAGCATCGGCGCCGGCAGCAACATCCAGGACGGCGCCGTCATTCACGCCGACCCGGGCTACCCGGCACGCGTTGGCAGCAGGGTCAGCGTGGGGCACGGGGCCGTGCTGCACGGCTGCACCGTCGGGGACCGGACGCTGATCGGAATGAATGCGACGATCCTGAACGGCGTCGTCATCGGCGCCGGCTCCCTGATCGCAGCCAACGCCCTGGTGCTCGAAGGTATGGAGGTCCCGCCGGGATCGCTCGTGGCAGGCGTCCCCGGAAAGGTGCGCCGCCCGCTCACCCCCGAAGAAATCAAGCACTGCAGCCAAAACGCCGCCACCTACCTCGAGCTCACCAGGAAGCACCGCGGCGCCGCCCGGCTGGTCCCGTCCGGCAGCTAGCGCCTTGCCCGAACCCAGGAACATGAAGGAAACCATGATCATCACCAGCACAGAACCTGCAACCGACGCACCCGCCCTCCCGGACGAAGGCCACGTATCCGCGGTCGTCGCGGACGTCCTAGCGGAGCGGGCCGGACATCTGTTCGGCCTGATGGGCAACGGCAACGCCCACCTCATCAGCCGGCTCACACGCCGGGGTTTTCCCTTCACATCGGCCCGGCACGAGGCTGCCACCGTGGCCATGGCGGACGCGTACCACCGGGCGACCGGAAGCATTGCCGCCGCCACCACCACCTACGGCGCCGGCTTCACCAACGCGTACACCACCCTCGCCGAGGCGCGGATGGCCCGCATCCCGCTGGTCCTCGTGGTGGGAGACGCGCCGTCCACCGGCCAGAGACCCTTCGACGTCGATCAGGCCAAGGCAGCAGAGGCAGTCGGTGTAGTGACCTTGGTGGCCGGCCCGGGCAACGCCGCCGCCATCACCCACCGCGCGTTCGACCTCGCACTGCAGAGCGTCCAGCCCGTGATCGTGGCCATTCCCTATAACCTCGCCACCGCCCCGCCTTCGGTTCCGGAACCGCTCGAGCCCCTGCCGGCAAAGCCTGCGTGGCCCGCAGAACCGGGAAACCTGGACCGAGTCGCCGGCCTGCTCGCACCAGCGGAACGGCCGCTGATCCTGGCAGGGCGGGGCGTCCTGCTGGCACAGGCGGCTGAACCCCTGCGCGGCGTGGGAGACCGGCTCGGCGCGCTCTACATGACATCAGTCATGGCGGCCAACGCGTTCAACAGCCCGTGGGACCTCGGCATTGCCGGCGGGTTCACCCGCAGCCACCGCCTGGCCGTCGCGCGCCAGGCCGACGTCGTCCTGGTGGTGGGAGCCAGCCTGAACACCTTCCAAACACGCTACGGAACACTGTTCCCGGACGGCACCAAAATTGTCCGGGTGGACAACGAACCGGACCCGGGACAGCCGGCGGCGGAGTACATCCGGGCGGACATTCTCCCGTTCATCGAGGGCCTGCTGGAGCGCGTCCGCACCGCCTCGTCTTCCACCTGGCGTGACCACGTGCCGGAGGTATCCAGGGCCGAGTTCCGGTCCTCCGTACCCAGCGAGGACCCGGGCGAGTTCGGACCGGATGGACGGCTGAACCCGCGTGCCGTCGTGGCCGCACTGGACCGCATCCTCCCGGCCGAACGCTCTGTGGTCATGGACGGCGGCCACTTCATCGGCTGGGCGCCCATGTACCTGACCGTGCCGGACCCGCACGCCATGGTGCTGGTGGGCACCGCCTTCCAATCGATCGGCCTGGGCTTCGGGTCCGCGGCCGGCGTCTCGGTGGCCCGACCGGAGCGCACCACCGTCCTGGTCAGCGGCGACGGCGGCGGGCTGATGGGGCTCGCCGACTTCGAGACTTTCCTCCGGGCCACCCGAAAAGGTGTGGTGGTGGTGCTCAACGACTCAGCCTACGGAGCGGAGCTTCACCAGTACGCCGCCAAGGGACTCCACGACCAGGCGATGCTGATCGACGAAGTGGACTTCGCCGCCGTCGGGCGTGCACTGGGCGCCCAGGGCGCCAAGGCCCGCACCCTGGCCGACCTTGGCCAGCTGCAGGAGTGGCTTGGGTCCCGCCAGGAAGGCGTTTACGTCCTGGACGTGGCGATCTCCCAAAAAGTGGTGGCCGAGTTCATGGCTGAGTCCGTGGCAGCCAAAGGCTAGCGACGCCATAAGCTGGCCACATGCCCTCTAGCGACACCAACGGACCCAACCGCACGCTCGAACGTGCCGCCGCCATCCTCGATGCCGTGGGCCGGTCCTCGGCGTCGGCCAGCGAGCTGTCCCGGCGCACCGGCCTGTCGCTGTCGACGGCGCACCGCCTTGCGTTGCAACTCGCCGACTACGGCTTCCTCCGCCGAACCGAAGGCGGCGCGTTCCGGCTCGGGGACCGGTTCGTCAGGTCAGCTCTCGAAAATGCGGGAATACCCGCCCTCAACGACCTCCGCGACCAGACCGGCGAAACAGCACAGCTGTGGGTGCGCCGGGGGGACGACCGCGTGTGCCTGCTTAGCGTCGACAGCCGGCACGAACTCCGCGCCACCCTGCCTCCCGGCTCCAGGCTGCCCCTCCCCCAAGGGTCCAGCGGCCGGCTCCTCGCCGCGGAGGAGGATGCCCTGGCAGAACTGGCCGCCAGGGGCTGGATTGAATCGATAGGTTCCCGCACGCCCGGCCTGGGCTCCGTCAGCGCCCCCGTGCGCACCGACGACGGAATCATCGCCGCAGTCTGCCTCGCCATGCCGCTGGCCAGGGTCTCTGAGTCCCCGGGCAAGGACCACGGCAACCTGGTGGTGCAGGCGGCGGAGCGCATTGCCGAAGCAGCCCGGCGACGGACCTAGCCCTTACCCACCTCAACCAGGGGCGCCGCACTGGTCCCGCGCGGCACCAGGACCGGCAGCACGCTGCTGTTCACGGCCTCGGCCCTGCCGCCCACACGCTCCAGCAGGAGGCGTCCGGCGGTTGAACCCATGTTGAGGCCTGATTGATCGACCGTAGTCATCGAGATCGGCGCCAGCGACGTGGTGAAGATGTTGTCAAAGCCCGCCACGGATATTTCGTCCGGCACCCGGATGCCCGCGTTCCACAGTGCCGTCAGGACACCGAACGCAGCAACGTCGCAGCCGGCAAACACAGCCGTAGGCCTCTCTTTCCGGGACAGGATCAACCGGCCCGATTCCTCGCCCCCTTCCTGGCTCCACTGCGATTGGATGATGTCAATGGCGTCCCCCAGGCCGTGACGGATCATCGCATCGACATACCCGCGGACGCGGACCTCCTCAGGGAGCCTGGCGTCGTTCGTTCCGGTCGTCGTGTGGTTGACGTAGGTAATCTGCCGATGCCCGAGGGACACAAGATGGTCAACTACGAGGTTCGCACCGGCAAAGTCGTCGGCGGCGACGGAATCGAACTCAGGGCTGGCCCCGTGGCGGCCGAGTACGACAACAGGGATTTTCTTGGCCAGTTCCTCCAGCTCGGCGTCGGTGCCGAGGGGGGAAATCAGGACGATTCCGTCCATTGCCCGGTCGATCAGGTCTTCGACCATGCGGTCCTGGGCGTCCTTGCCCGAGCCCGCAGGAGCCACCAGCAGCCGGTACTTCTGCCGTTCGCACTCCCGCCTGATGCCTTCGACGAGCAGCGATGAGAATTCGTTGTGCAGGTCCGCGACGACGACGGCCACGGTGTACGTTCGGCCGCGCATGCCACGGGCGGAGGCCAGCGGCCGGTATCCGAGTGCCTTCATGGAAGCCTGCACCTTGGCCTTCATTTCCGGGCTAACACCGTAGGCGCCGCGAAGCACTTTGGACGCGGCGGCGGTGGAAACACCCGCGTGGGCTGCAACGTCCACGATCGTGGGCCGCTTGGTCACGGAACTCCTGCTCATCGCGCCTCCTTGAGCTGCGTTGATGGTGATCACCCCTTCTTATCGCATAAGTAGCGACGACCCCTTGGCAGATCGCCATGTTGTGATCTACGCTATAAAAAGTGTATAACGTACTACACGGATTCAGCGAGAATGTGCTTACATCTTCGTAGAACGTATTACTGGAACATCACACCGGACACCCCCATCGCGAAGAGCCGAAGCTCAGGCCGCGCAACTTTCTCTGAAACGTTTCAGAGCGGTGGGTTTCACCTCCGCCAGAGGCGGAGACGTCCTCGACGAAGAGAATGGAAAATGCGATGACCCAACGTGAACTCGCAGACCCCCGCACGGGGGACCCTGGCCGTTCCACGACACCCCAGCCGCCCCGGCCTGCCCGGCCGAGCAGACGCCGGGCAGGCGTCGGCACAAGGGCGCCGTGGTGGTTCCTGCTGCCGGCGCTGGCGCTGTTCACCCTGGTTGTCGTGATCCCCAGCTGGCGCGGGGCGTTCTACTCACTGACGGACTGGGACGGGCTGTCTCCGCGTTTCGACTTCGTCGGACTGGACAACTTCTTCCGCGTCTTCCGGGACTCCGCTGCCGGCGCATCAATCATGAACACCGCCCTATACGCGCTCGGCATCACGGTGGTTCAAAACTTCATCGGCCTGCTTTTGGCGCTTGGCGTCAACTCCGCCATCCGCTCCCGCAACTGGCTCCGGGTCCTGTTCTTTGCACCGGCGGTGGTTACGCCACTCGTTGTGGCAAACCTCTGGCAGTACATCCTTGCCCCCCAAGGGGCGCTGAACATCGCCCTTCGAGCGATCGGCTTGGACTTCATGGCCCAGGACTGGCTCGGAAACGCCCAACTGGCGTTGCCGGCAATTATCTCCGTAGTGGTATGGCAGTTTGCCGGATACTCCATGGTGATCTTCCTGGCGGGCCTCCAAAGCATCCCGGAGGACATCTACGAAGCCGCCAGCCTCGACGGGGCCGGGTCTTTCAAGACCTTTTGGAACATCACCCGGCCCCTGCTGGCTCCGTCCATGACCATCAACCTCATGCTGTCACTCATCGGCGGCCTGAAGCTGTTCGACCAGGTGCTGATCATGACCCAGGGCGGGCCGGGAAGCGCCACCGAAAGCCTGAGCACTATCGCCTACAAGGACGCCTTCCAGTTCCAGCTGTTCGGATACAGCACCGCCCTGACGCTGGTCCTGACCGCGTTCGTCGCGATCGCTTCCATCATCCAGTTCACCCTGCTCCGCCGAGGAGAAGACAAATGAAGCGCTACACCCTGAAGACGGGCGTCCTCGAGGTCGTCATGATCCTTGTCGCCCTGCTGTTCGCGGCCCCGGTATACGTACTGCTGAACACCGCCCTTAAGCCGGGAGGCGTAACAACGTCCCTGGCGCCCGTCCAGAACCCGTCGTTCGACAACTTCGTCACCGCATGGGTCAGCGGAGGACTGGGGCCCGCAATGGTCAACAACATCGTCATCACCGTCGTGTCAGTTTTCCTGATCGTCGTGATCAGCGCCTCCGCAGCCTACCCGCTGGCCCGCATAACCCGGACCTGGTCCAAGCTGACATTTGCGTTCTTCCTGGGCGGGCTGCTCATCCCCGGCCTGCTGGCGCTCATCCCGCTGTACACGACCTTCCGGGACCTGCAACTGATCGGGTCGATCTGGGGTCTGATCATCATCTACGTCGGTGCACAGATGCCCTTTTCCATCTTCCTCTACGTTCAGTTCCTGCGGTCACTTCCCCTTGATTTCGAGGAAGCAGCCACCCTGGACGGCGGACGCCCGTTCCGGGTCTTCTGGCAGGTCGTGTTCCCGTTGATGCGCCCCATCACAGGCACCGTCGTCATCCTGAACACAATCCATGTCTGGAACGACTTCTTTACCCCTCTCCTTTACCTCTCGGGTAGCGGAACGAACACCATCCCGATCGCGATCTACTCCTTTACCGGGCAGTACGTGAACCAGTGGGGAACGATCTTCGCCGCCCTCATCATCGGGGTCGTCCCCCTCCTGATCTTCTACTTCCTCCTGCAGCGAAGCATCATCAAGGGCTTCGCAGGAGGTCTGAAGGGTTGAGCGCAGCACGCACGCAACATCCCCGCCCAACCAGCACCACCCGCCGTCCACACCCCCCAACCCATGCCTTTCAAGGGAGAATCATGCGTCACAAGAATGTCCTCACCGCCATCGGGGTGATAGCCGCCGTCGGCATCTCGCTCACCGGATGTTCCTCAAACCCGCCTGCAGCCAGCTCAAGCGGCACAGTCACCGTGGCCCGGCTGTCCGGCTCCGATGAGAAGTGGAAGGCAATCGCCGACAAGTTTCACGAACTCAACCCGGACCTGACGATCGAATACACGGTCATCCCCACGGACAGCTACAACCAGCAGATGGGCACCCGCCTCTCGGCAGGAACCGCCACCGACGTCCTGAACGTCTTCCCTGGCAGCGGAAACGCCACTGCCGTACGCACCCTTGCCAAGAACGGCTACCTCGCGGATCTGTCCGGCGAAAGCTGGGCTTCCGGCCAGCCTGGGTCCACCACTGCCCCGACCAGCTACGAGGGCAAGAGGTACATGTTCACCGACGTGGCCACGGCCAACACCCTGGGCGGCGTCTACAACGCCAAGGCTTTGCAGGACGCCGGACTGAAGATCCCCACAACCTACGCCGAAGTCCTGGGCTTGTGCGCCGACGCGCAAAAGGCCGGCAAGGTGGCTTATGCCCTGGGCGCACAGACCCAATGGGTCACCCAGCTGGTCACCTACGCCCTGGCGGCCACGGACGTCTACGCCAAGGATCCGGACTTCAACCAGAAGCAACTCAACAAGGAAGCCACCTTCCAGGACAGCAGCTGGGCAGACGCCATGACCAAGTACAAGGAAATGTACGACAAGGGCTGCTTCAACAAGGACGCCCTGGGCACCTCAGTGGACAGCCAGACCGCCATGGTGGCCGACGGCCGCGCCCTCGGCGCCATCCAGATTTCGACAATGGGCAACTCCATGACAAAAGCGAATCCCGATTTGAAGATCCAGCTGGCGCCCCTTCCGGCAACCGACACAGCAGCCGACACCCGTTTGGCTTTCGGACTCGGAGTGGGCTGGGGCGTCAACGCCAAAGCCAAAAACGCCAACGGCGCGAAAAAGTTCCTCGAATTCCTGGCCGGCAAAGAAGGCAGCGCCATGAACGCCGACAAGTTCGGCGTGGCTCCCGGAGGCGTGATCGAGGCCAACGACGTCAACAGGCTCGAGGTTCCCTTCGTCGAAGAAGGAAAGACTGTTCCGTTCCCTGACGTTGACTGGCCGTCACCCCAGGTACAGAACCTTCACCTGACGGGTGTCCAGGAGATGCTCGGCGGATCCAAGGCCCCGAAGGACGTCCTGACCTCAATGCAGGAAGCCTTTACCGGCGCACTGAAATAGGACCGGCAGAGGGGCGGCCATCAACCATGGCCGCCCCTCGCTACTCACCCTTTGCCGACCAACCGGCAACCCCAAGAAACGTCGATGAGAAATGAAAAGCTTCCCAGTGGTTCAAACAGAGCACGTCGTTACGAAGCAGGATCTGGGCGGTCCGTGGTTCGAACTGCCTGCGGGCCCCGATGGGGTACCCGGCGACGGTGTCGCATCGTCCATGCGGTTCCGTTCCCGCGTCGCCGTCGATTCCCCCGTAGCCGGCCCGGCATGGCTCCATATCAGCGCCGACTCACGCTACCGGCTGCACATCAACGGCGCACTTGTCGCCGCCGGCCCCGCCAAGCCTTCCGGCCGGACGTGGTTCGCCGATGCCGTCGACGTCGCTTCCTTCCTTGTCGCCGGTGAGAACATCATCGGGATCGACGTCTTGACGTATTCACCGACGTCCCTCGGAAACGCGTCGGTCCAGCGTACGGGCAGGCCCGGTTTGCTGGTCAGGGGAATCGTCGGGGAAACGGACCTTTCGGTTCCGACGGCCTGGAAATGCCGGCCGGTGAAGGGGCGTCGGTTCCATCAGGGCCGCAACACTCTTTTCCTCGGCATCCAGGAAACAGTGGATGGGGCCGTCAGCGAGCACGGCTGGCTCAGCGGAAGTTTCAATGACGCCGCCTGGCGGATCCCCGCGCTGGACAGCCAGGAGCCGTTCATCGCAACACCCAGGCCGCCCCTTGCAGCACGGCCCATACCGCAGCTGACACTGGCCCCCGTGCCGGTCATCGGCGTCACCAGGACTTCGGACCCGGGACTTGACTGGACACGGCTCCTCAGCGGCAACACGGTGGAGATCCCGCCCAACTCAGACGTTAGCGTTGATGTGGACGCCGGGTTCCTGATGACCGCGTTCCTGGCCATTGCCGTCGAAGCGGGCCACGGCGCCCGGCTGCAGCTCACGGCGGCCGAGTGCTACGAACAGCTCCCCGTTGACATACCCTGGCTCCGCCGGAAAGCAGACCGCACCGATCACGTCACCGGTGACCTCTACGGGGACCCGGACCACTACGTCTTCGCGGGGACCGGCACCCCGAACGCCCCAGAAGTATTCTCGCCCTTCTGGTTCAGGACCTTCCGGTACCTGCGGCTCAGAATCACCACGACGGACGCGCCCCTCCGGCTGCAATCCCTGAAACTCACCCGGACGCATTATCCGCTCGACGTCACGGGCTCGTTCTCATCGTCCTCGGATGTGCAGCGTCAGCTGTGGGACGTGAGCGTTCGGACCCTGCTGAACTGCATGCATGAAACCTTCGAGGACTGCCCGTTCTATGAACAGCTGCAATACGCCATGGACACCCGTTCTCAGGCACTGTTTTCGCTGCACCTGTCGGCTGATGACCGGCTCATCAGGCGGGCCATCGGGGACTTCGCGGCCTCCGGAAGCCCGACCGGGCTGACCGAAAGCCGTTCCCCCTGTGTCGAGCCCCAGTTCATCCCCGGCTTCTCTCTCTACTGGATCAGGATGGTCGCAGAGCACGTCGATTTCGTTGGCGACCGTTCCTTCACCGAGCGGTTCATCGGCAGGATAGACGCCGTCCTGGGCTACTTTGACGACCGGCTGTCCCCCGACGGATTCATCATCTCCGCCGAGGGCGACGGTATTCTGTGGAACTTCGTTGACTGGACAGAAGCCTGGCGGGCCAGCCGCGGCGTCCCCGATCTGGGACCCCGCCGGGCTAACACCATAGCCACATTCATGTACATCTCCGCCCTGAAGTCAGCGGCATCCATCGCGGACTTCTGCGGGCGGACAGGACTCGCCGAGGAGTACACCTCCCGCGCGGACGCCGTGACCCGCCGGATTGCGGACGGGCCTGCCTGGGACGAGCAAACAGGCTATTACCTAGACACGGACAGCGGGTCACCGCAGAGCGTCCACGCCCAGATGTGGGCCGTCCTCTCCGGAGTTGTGCAGGGCGCTGCGGCCGCGGACCTGCTCCGCAGGGCCGTGGCGGACAGTCGCCTTGCTCCGTGCTCCTACGCCACCGCACTGGACCTTTTTGATGCCCTCCGGCTTGCCGGCGCCCACTACAGCGTGGACTGGAAACCCTGGGAGGACATGCTGGCTCAAAACCTTACGACCTGGGCAGAAGACACGGTAAGCCTGCGCAGTGATTGCCACGCCTGGGGCAGCGTGCCGCTGCAGCACTTCCCGCGTTACATCCTCGGCGTGTCACCGGCAGCGCCAGGCTTCACAAGCGTTGCCATCGACCCGGCACCGAGCGACCTGGAGTGGGCCGAAGGAACCGTCCCCACCCCCCAGGGCTTGGTCACGGTGGCGTGGAAACGCACGCCTTCCGGCCGGGAGGTGACAGTCTCCGCCCCCGTAGCCGCCGTGCTGAACCTTCCCGCTACCGCTTCCGGAACCACCGAGCACGTCGACACCGGCCGACGCACCTTGACCTTCATCCTCTGACGACCTACATCCTCTGACGCACTGCCGCGCAGCAACCAAGAAATGAGAATCCCCGTGAACACACCGCAGAGCGACCTCCGCACCGCTCCTTACACCAACCCCGCGTTGCCCATCCCGGAACGGGTTGATGACCTGCTGGGCAGGATGACGCTGGAGGAGAAGGTGGGCCAGATGCTGCAGCTCGACGCCCGCGGGAACATCGAGGACCTGGTGCTCGGCAAACTGGCCGGATCACTCCTGCACGCCTCCCCCGAACGCATTATGGAATCACGCAAACTCTTGCTCACCACGCGTTTGCAGATCCCCCTGCTGATGGCAGACGACTGCATCCACGGCCACTCATTCTGGCCCGGAGCCACTATCTTCCCAACGCAACTTGGCATGGCGAGTACCTGGGACCCTGCCCTCGTGGAAAAGGGAGCCCGCGCCACGGCCGTCGAAGTCGCTTCCACCGGGCTGCACTGGACCTTCTCCCCCGTCCTCTGCATCAGCCGTGACCTACGCTGGGGCCGGGTCAACGAGACCTTCGGCGAGGATCCGCACCTGATCGGCGCCCTCGGAAAAGCCATGATCCGCGGCTACCAGGGAAACGGACTCACAGACACCACCGCCATCCTCGCCACCGCGAAACACTTCGCGGGATACTCAGAAACCCAGGGTGGCCGGGACGCCAGCGAGGCGGACATCAGCCGGCGGAAACTGCGGTCGTGGTTCCTGCCGCCATTCCAGGAAGCAGTGGAAGCCGGGTGCCGCACCTTCATGCTCGGATACCAGGCCATCGACGGAATCCCCGTGACAGCCAACAAGTGGCTGCTCAACGACGTCCTCAAGGGCGAGTGGGGATTCACCGGCACGCTGGTCACCGACTGGGACAATGTAGGGCGCATGGTGTGGGAACAGAAGGTTTGCGAGGACGACGTCCAGGCAGCAACCGTCGCAGTGGAAGCCGGGAACGACCTCGTTATGACGACGCCGCAGTTCTTCGAAGGAGCGCAGGAGGCCGTCAGGCGCGGTGATCTGGACGAGCGGCTGATCGACGACGCCGTGCGCCGGCTGCTGACACTGAAATTCGAACTCGGGCTGTTCGAGAATCCCCGCATCCCGGACGCGGCCCGGCAGGCCAAGGTCATCGGCTCCGCAGAGCACGCCGCAGTCAACCTGGAAATGGCCCGACGCTCGCTCGTCCTTCTCACCAACGACGGCACGCTGCCGCTCGACGGCGGTCTGGTCCCGTCGGGCACGGTCAGGGCCGGAATTTCCGGCGAGCCACGAACGATTGCCATCATCGGTCCCAACGCCGATGACCCCCACGCACAGCTGGGCGATTGGGCCGGCGCCTCCGGGCAAATCAACTGGCTGCCTGACGGTCACCCAAGGCACCTGACCTCAACCGTGCTCGACGGGTTCCGCGCAGCCGTGCCGGAGGATTGGACCGTCACCCATGCCCGAGGGGCCGACATCGGGCGGCTCGTGCCGGACCCGGCAGGACCCACCTACGCCGACGGACAGCCGCGGCCTCCGATGTTCCTGGCAGCCGGGACCGATGAGGCCATGCTCCAGGAAGCGGTCCAGGCTGCCCGGAACGCCGACTACGTCGTCGCCGTCATCGGCGACACCGTGGCGCTGGCCGGCGAGACCAAATCGACGGCAACCCTGGAACTCCAAGGCGGCCAAATCGAGCTTGTGGACCGCCTCATCAAAACCGGCGTTCCCGTCGTCGTCGTTCTCGTTCAATCAAAGCCCTCGGTCCTGCCGCGGTCCGTCCTCGACGCCGCAGCCATCATCGAGGCGTTCAACCCCGGCATGATGGGTGGCCGGGCCGTCGCGGAACTGATCCTGGGGCTGATCGAACCGACCGGCCGGCTGCCCATCTCCTTCGCACGCCACGCCGGTCAACTCCCGATCTACTACAACCAAATCCGGGGCCAGCACGGCGACCGCTACGCAGACCTGTCCCAAGACCCGCTGTTCGCATTCGGCGAAGGCCTCAGCTACACCACCATCGAATACTCCGGGCTCCGAATCCTCAACGAATCAGTTACTCCTAACGACACAGTGCAAGCCGTCGTAACCCTCAGAAACACCGGAAACCGGCCTGCCATCGAGACCGTCCAGGCCTACGTCACCGACGTCGTCACCAGTGTGACCTGGGCAGAACGCGAGCTGAAGTCGTTCACGCGGGTGCGCGTCGGGCCCGGACAATCCGTCGACGTCGAACTGTCCCTCCCGGCCTCCGCATGCTCCCTCGTGGACCAAAACGGCCACCGAGTCGTCGAACCGGGTGTCTTTGAGCTCCTGGTCGGCAAGAACTCCCGCGACGCCGGGATGCTGAAGGCAGAATTCCGGATCACCGCATAGCCCCCGCAAGACCCGGTCAGGAGACGTCAAGTCCGAGGCCCCGATTGGGGCGGCCAAAGGGGTCAGAAGGCAGGTTAACTCGGGTTCAACGCCTTTTACCCCCGACACCCGGCACGGACGCGACCTGCTTCATCCACGCCGCAATCTGTCGTTCGTCGATGTCCTCGATGGATTCGAGCTCCACGCCCCGCGTCGACTTGCCCATCCCGACCGGTGTCACCGGCGGTACAGGCTCGAGCGCCCCACCATTGATGAACATGAGCTTCACATGGCCGGCAAAGCCGCCGCAGCTGAAACACCATCCGTCGCCGACACCGTAGTAAGCCATGCCCCACTTCACGGAGCGCCGGAGGCCGGGCAGCGTCTTCGCCGCCAGCGCATCGACCGCTTCGGCGATGCCGCGCTGCGGCTGCGGCAGGCTGGCGATATAGGCGAAGACCGGCTTGTCTCCGACCGCCGCTTTCGCGGGGCTGGCCCTGCCGGTCATGGCTTCCGGCAGCGTCGCGGCAGCATCGGCATCTGCCCCGGCGTGCGTGGCCGGCTCTTGGGCTTCCCTCTTACCGATCTCCCTACTGGTCATGGAGAGCATTATTCCTCACGCCTCCCGGGACGCCGCCGGTCCTCAGGCAATCAGGTTGAGCGTGAGTTCCACGGCACTGAGGAAGAGCGCCAGAACCGACGTGCCAAGCCCAGCCACCAAAAGCAGGCCCGGGTGGGCCAGACCCACCACAACGCGCCGGAGTTGGGGCGAATGCCGCAGGAACCTCTTGGGCAGCCGCGACTCTTCCGGGATCTGCCGCCACCCGCGGAGACGGCGCAGGAACCACGCGCAGCGCACGATAAGCGCCATCCACAACACCGACACAACCAGCGGGACCGCCGCAAGGAGCAGATTGAACCCCAATGACGTCACGGCACGTTCCGAGTTCCCGGCCAGTGCCTGCACCGTTGTGGAAATCGAGGCGCTGGCCACGACAGAGAGGCCCCACACCAGAAACGCGGCCGTCAGCGCGAGGAACCGGACAAAGAAGTGCGCGAGCACCGATTCCTTCTGGGGCTTGAGGTAGCGACGCGGGGTCGCATGGAGCACGGCCACAGTGCAGGCCAGTGTGGGCAGGGCCGCCATCCCCACCAGCACGTACCAGGTCCAGCCGGCGAGGTCCACGAACTCGTCAACGACGATCAGCAACGCCCAGAAACCGGTCCAAACCCAGCCTGCATAAAGCGGATTCCGGATCAGCCAGGCAGGCAGACGCTGAGCCACCGGGACAGAGGGCGGAACAGGTGGCAAGGAATCAGGATTCCGGACCCTCCCAGTTACGGGCGCAACAGCAGCCGGACCGACGCCGACGGCGCCGTTGGGCAGGGCCCCTGCCCGGGCGTCCGGCGGGTTTTGTTCCCCTTCAGCCATGCTCATGGGCTCACTGTAGCAATGCGGGAGGCGGGTCCGCCGTCGTCCGTCCCTGCGGTTGAGTACGGCGCGGGGCAGCGGAGAGCCGTTGGCTATCGCTGAGGAAAACGGCCCGTTCCAGGGTCGGGGCCGGAAGCCGTGTGTAGGGTACTGATATGGCTTCTCCGCAGACGCTAAGTGAGGCCGAGCGCCGCGTCGTCGCAAGTTGGGCAGCCGACTGCGCTGAGCGGGTCGTGGCCTTATTTGAGGCAGAGGCGCCGGCAGATGGCCGCCCCCGTGATGCGATCGCCCGAGCCCGGGCCTTCGCCCGCGGTGAGCTCAGTGCCGCCGACGAGATCCGCCGGCGGTTTGTTGCCGGCCGTGCCGCAGGAGAGGTAGACAGCCCTGCTGCGGTGGCTGCCGCCCGGTCTGCCACGCAAGCCGCAGCCGTCGCCCACATGGGAGCGCACGCCTTGGGCGCCGCCGCCTATGCCGCGAAAGCGGCCGGGCTGGCAGCACCCCATCGACCCGGGACGGTCGACGACGAAGTCCGGTGGCAACTCGAGCACATGACTGACGAAGCCCGGTCTGCGCTTCGACGCTTGCCGCCGCTAGGTGAAAATTCCGCCGGTCCGCTGGGTCCAGGACTGCTCTCGTCCGGCATCCTCGCCACGATCATCCGCGCGATCCAGGCCGACCTGGCTCGCCCTGACCGGCCTGCCTCCCCCAACTGAAACTGCTGCCCACCCGCGGTCCTGTCCGGAGGCACGTTCGGTGCTGCCGCAGGCTATGGCCGCCGGCTACCCGGCAGACTTAAACTTGTTGTACTTTCCGGGATTTCGTGCACGAGGGAGAAATGTCATGGAGATCATGGAGCAGGTGCATGAAGGAATGCACGTCGTGGCATCTGACGGGAAGAAGATTGGCAAAGTCGAGGACCTGAAAATGGGTGACCCGGAGGCAGTGACCTCAGACGGCCAGACTGACCCGGAAACAGGAGGCCTCGCCAACACCGTGATCGAAAGCTTTGCTGTTTCCTCCAGCCTGCCTCGGCACGCTGCAGAAAGGCTCCTGCGGATCGGCTATGTAAAGGTCAACAGGTCCGGTTTCCTGGCCGGGCACGGCTACTTCGCCTCGGATGAGCTGGACCGGGTCGACGGCGATACTTTGTGGCTCAAAGCGGGCCGGAACGCAGATTCATAGAGAGCCGAAAGCCCATATGGCAGGGCCGACCGGATGGAAGCACGAAGCGCGAGTACGCGAGTACGCGATGGAAACCCGCGGCGGGGAAACAGGTAGCGCTCACTCACGCCGCTCAACCGGAGGCGTCATAGACTTTGGTTCCGTTCGCCGCCTGAGGGATTTCCGGCCACCCTCCCGTGTAGCAGAATGGGCGCATGTGCGGCAGATACGTGATGTCAAAGGCGACCGGGGATCTTCTCTCGAAGTTTGATGCCAAGGAAATCGAGGGCACCCCGCCCGCGCCGAGCTGGAACGTGGCCCCTACACAGGACGTTCCGATCATCGCCGAAAGGCTGGACGAGGGCGCTATTGACCGGCGGCTGCTGATCGCCCGCTGGGGCCTGGTCCCGTCCTGGGCCAAAGACCTCAAGATCGGCTCTCGGCTGATCAATGCCCGGAGCGAATCCATCCTGGTGAAGCCCTCGTTCCGCAAAGCAGCCGTGAAGCGCCGAGCCCTGATTCCCGCGGAGGGCTACTACGAATGGCAGAAGACCGAGGACGGGAAGAAGATCCCGAACTACCTTTACTCCGAGACGGACGACGTCCTCGCCTTCGCCGGCCTCTACGAGTTCTGGCCGGACCCGTCTCTGCCCGAGGACGATCCCGGGCGCTGGCTCCTCAGCTGCACGGTCCTCACCACGACGGCCCATGACACGCTCGGGCACGTCCACGACCGCGCCCCCGTTATCGTCCCTCCAGCCATGTACGCGGACTGGCTAAACCCTGGAACGACCGACAAAGATGCCGTGCAGCAGCTCCTGAATGGCATCCCGGAGCCGGTTCTTACTCCGCGCGTCGTTAGCGACCGGGTGAACAGCGTCCGGAACGACGGGCCGGAACTCATTGAACCGGCCTCCTGAACGACCTCGTCTATGACGAACGCCGGCGGTTTAGAACGCCCTCTTAACTGTTCCTACTCACCATCGTCCGGTGACGCCGCGGCATGCCTTCCGGACGGCGCTCTCCTGACAACGGGAACAGCTGCTGTGTCGAAAAACTGATAGTCGGTCGCTGGAACACGGATGGTTCCGGCAGCCTCCGCTTTCTCCCGGATGAAATCGTGATCGGCCCGCGAAAGCACAATCTGCCCGTGCGGATCACACTCGAAGTCCTTGCGGGCTTCCTTGCTGATTTTTGCAGACACAGTACGGGGCACCACCAGACATCCCGGATTTTCCAGAAGCCAGGTCCGGGTCTCGGAATCGAGACGGTCCCACTCGTCCTTGAGGCTCATTCCTGCCTGTACCCCTTCCAATACGTCTTGTCATGAGGTGAATTCCGTTTAGAGTACGCCTCCAGTCATGCGGTTGACAGCCCCCAAACGCGCCCGCGGGAATTACCGGCCCGGAGGCCACGCCAACCGGCCCGGGAGCGACCTTAATGACGCAAGGGCGGTGCGAGCCTCGCCGGCTTTTCCTTCAAAAAGGGGTGTGACCGGGCAGAAAGAGCAGGTAGCTGATACTCCAGCCCAATCCGGGACGTCGGCTTACACTTTTTATGAGAGGTCGTTTTCCTTGGAAACAACTCTCGGCGGTAGCTACGCCAGTGCCCGGATCACGGTGGGGCAGCCTCTCGTCAGCACCCCGGCAGGGCCAGCCGAAGATTGGAAGGCCACAGTGCCTGTTATCAAACCCCGTAGAGGCGTAGCGTCAATCCAACGGAGTACTGCGGCGATCGACGGTTCCACCTAGAGCCCGTGCCGTCGCCCCGGTCTTGAGCCGTTTGAGGAGGCGGGGATGGCTGGATGGAATGCTGACACGGCTGCTGGGCCCGTAGGGTCCGGGACGGTTACTTTGGTGGAGGGTTCATCCTTCTGTATTTCGTTGGCCAATGGCGACATCCACCCGGAACATCCGCACGGTGTCTTCTACGAGGACACCCGCATCCTGTCGCGCTGGAACCTGGCAATCAATGGGCAGCCGCTGGAGGCGCTGACAGCTTCGACGATGGAACCCTATCGGGCCTTGTTTATCGGCCGCGTTCCCCGGTCCGACGGATACGCGGACAGCCCCCTGATCGTGGAGCGCCTGCGGGAAGTGGGTGCAGGGATCACGGAGGAGATCACCATCCGGAACTACTCTTTGGACGAAACCGACTGTGTGGTCACCTTCAACGTTGAATCGGACTTCGCGGACCTCTTTGAAGTCAAGGAGGCACGTGTCCAGCGGCGGTGGGAGGAAGTCCGCCAAACGGAGGGCGACTCACTCACCATTGAGGCAGCCTGGCAGGACGTCCGCAAGGGCGTGGTCGTTAATGCGAGTGGCGCAGACGTCACCCCGGAGGCCCTGACCTACCGGGTGGTCGTTCCGGCGCGCGGACACTGGAGCACCCGGGTGAACGTAGTGCCCGCCGTCGACGGCACCGGCCGCGTGGCACCGTTCGTTCGTCCGGTTCCAGGTGAGGTTTCTCCCAGCGACCGTCGCCGCCAGGAATGGGTCGCGAAGATTCCCAAACTGCACATGGGTAACCGCTCCATCGAGCGGACCCTTCGTCGCAGCTACGACGACCTGGGCGCCCTCCGCATCGAGGACCCCGCCCACCCGGAGCGGATCGTGGTGGCCGCCGGCGCACCGTGGTTCATGACGCTATTTGGCCGGGACTCCCTCTGGGCCTCGGAAATGGCACTACCGGTGGACCCGTCACTGGCACTCGGGACCTTGCAGACACTGGCTGACCGGCAAGGCAGTGTGGTGGATCCGATGAGCGAGGAGGAGCCGGGCAAGATCCTGCACGAGGTCAGGCTCGGCGTGTCCAGCGGGCTCTCCCTGGGCGGCAAGTCCGTCTACTACGGCAGCGTCGACGCGACCCCGCAATTCGTGATGACCCTCGCGTCCGTGAGCCGTTGGGGTTTTGCCAAGGACACCATTTCCGCGCTGCTGCCCCACGCCGACCGCGCACTGGATTGGATCCGGACATACGGTGACAAGGACGGTGACGGGTTTGTCGAGTATGAGCGGCTCAACGAGCAGGGCCTCATCAACCAAGGCTGGAAAGACTCCTGGGACGGAATCAACTTCGCCGACGGGCGTGTGGCGGAGCCGCCCATCGCGCTCTGCGAAGTCCAGGCCCTGACCTACTCTGCGTTCTTGTCCCGGGCATGGATGGCGTACGACGCCGGTGACTCGGCTTTGGCGGCCCGGCTTACGGAGGACGCCGCACAGTTAAAGAAGAGGTTCAACGAACAGTTCTGGATGCCTGACCGCGGCTACTACGCCATCGCTCTGGACGGCAAGAAACGGCAGGTCGATGCGTGCGCATCCAACATGGGCCAATGCCTGTGGCACGGCATCGTCGATGAAGACAAAGCCCCGAAGGTGGCTGAACGTCTCATGTCCCCCGAAATGTTCAGCGGCTGGGGCGTGCGAACCCTCGCCAGTGACATGGGCGCCTACAACCCCGCCAGCTACCACAACGGCTCGGTCTGGCCGCATGACAACGCGGTCATCGCCGCCGGCCTGATGCGCTACGGTTTTGTACAAGAGGCGCAGAGGATCTCAACCGCCCTCTTCGAAGCAGCCGACTACACCGAAGGCCGACTCCCGGAGCTGTTCTGCGGCTTCAGCCGCGAGCAGGTCGCCGAGCCCGTGCCATATCCCACTGCATGCTCTCCACAGGCCTGGGCGGCCACGACACCGATCATGCTTGTGACGAGCCTGATGCGGTACGACGCCCATATCTCCCGGGGCGGATTCTGGATGGACCCGGCGCTCCCGGACTCCTACGGCGACCTGCACATCACCAACGCGCCCATGGCGGCAGGCCGGATCACCATCGACGTCACGGCTTCAGAACCTTCCGTGCAGGGCCTGCCAGAGGGAATAGTCTTCCACCGTGGATATCGGCCGTGGCTGACTGAACTCGTGGAACAAGCCAAACTGGGAAACGAAGGCTAGCAGGACGCCTGTTAAGCCAGGCATGTTTGCGGCAGAAACCCCGGGTGGATCTTGACACCCGGGGCTATGGCTACCTCACCAGGTCAGCACTCGATGACGTTGACGGCGAGGCCTCCGCGGGAGGTTTCTTTGTATTTGGTTTTCATGTCCGCTCCTGTCTCACGCATGGTTTTGATGGCTTTGTCGAGGGATACTTTGTGGCTTCCGTCGCCGTGCAGGGAGAGTCGTGCGGCGTTGATGGCTTTGACGCTGGCGATGGCGTTCCGTTCGATGCAGGGGATTTGTACCAGTCCGCCGACGGGGTCGCAGGTCAGGCCGAGGTTGTGTTCGATGCCGACTTCGGCGGCGTTTTCGACTTGTTCGGGGGTTCCGCCGAGGACTTCGCAGAGTCCGGCGGCGGCCATGGAGCAGGCGGAGCCTACTTCGCCTTGGCAGCCTACTTCGGCGCCGGAGATGGAGGCGTTGATTTTGAAGAGGATTCCGACGGCGGCCGCGGCGAGGAGGAAGCGGACTACCCCGTCGTCGTTGGCGCCGGGTACGAACTTGGTGTAGTAGTGCAGCACGGCGGGGACGATTCCGGCGGCGCCGTTGGTGGGGGCGGTGACGATGCGCCCGCCGGCGGCGTTTTCCTCGTTCACGGCCAGCGCGTAGAGGTTCACCCATTCCATCGCCCGGAGCGGGTCGGTCACGCCGGTGTCCGCTGTCAGGGTTTTGAATAGCGACGGCGCCCGCCGTTTGACGTTCAGGCCGCCGGGAAGGATTCCTTCCGCGGCGCAGCCGTTGTCCACGCATTCGCGCATGACCGCCCAGAGCTTCAGCAGCTCCTCGCGGAGTTCCGTTTCAGTCCGCCATGTCAGTTCGTTGGCGAGCATCACGTCGGAGATGGACATGCCCTCGCGCTGGCAGATTGCCAGGAGTTCGTCGGCGGTGCTGAAGGGGTAGGGCAGGACGGTGGCGTCGGCAACGACACGGTCCCCGGCGTCGGCGTCCCCGTCAACGACGAAGCCGCCGCCGATGGAGTAGAAGCTCCGTTCGCTGAGGACGGCCCCGGTGTGGTCCAGGGCGCGGAACGTCATGCCGTTGGGGTGGGCGGGGAGGGACTTGCGCCGGTGCAGGACCACGTCCTCGTCCCAGTTGAAGTCCACCCGGTGGGTTCCGGCGATCATGAGTTCGGCGTCGAGGGCTGCGGCGGCGACCTGGTCGTCCGCGGTGGTGGTGTCCACGGTTTCCGGGTCCAGGCCCTTGAAGCCCAGGACCACGGCTTTGTCCGAGCCGTGGCCCCGCCCGGTGGCACCCAGCGATCCGAACAACTCTGCCTGGACGCGGGTGGTGGAGCTCAGGTGGCCGTCGCCTTTGAGTCCGTCGGCGAACAGTTTCGCCGCCCGCATCGGGCCGACCGTGTGTGAGGAGGACGGCCCGATGCCAACGGAGAACAGGTCCAGGACGCTGAGGGCCATTTAGGGGACCTCGGGCGAGGCGTACTCGCGCATTGCATCGAGGAGCCAGCGGCCCAGGAAGTCCGCGAACGAGGCCCGCGGGAAGAGCCTGAAGCTTTCCTCCCCGGTCTTCTGCAGGACCACCGGGATGTTGCCCACCTCGGTGTTCAGCGCGGTTCCCGGGGTGAAGCTGCGCGGGTGCAGGTCCAGGGCGCAGCCCTTTTCCAGGACGGCCCGGGCCCGCGGGCCGGAGAGTTCGAACGTGGTGCGGTTCGCGGAGAGGTCCACGACCTGGCCCGGGGCGCCGCCCAGCGCTTCGGTGAGTGCCCGGATCAGGTCACCGCCGAGGGAGTCGTGGGCCTGCTCGGGGGCGACCACGAGGAACTCCGCCGGTCCGAGCCAGAGGACGCTGACCTGCCCGGTGCCGCCGACCTCGCCGCAGCGTGCCGGCAGTCCGCCGGTCACGGAAGCGATCCGTGCCCCTTCCTCGGAGCGGGGGTCCACCCGGACCCCGGCCATGGTCTGGAAGGGGCCTTCGGCGAGGATAACCTTGCCGGGGACGGAGCCGGTCTCCAGTGCCGGGGCCAGGTGCGAGGCGGGGCTGCGGCGGATGTCCCGGAGTCCATTGATGCCTGTCAGTGCTGGGGTGTTAGCCATCTTTGCGGGTCCCTTCGGGGTCAAAAAGTACGGTTTCGGCGACAACAACATCGACCAGCTGGCCACCGGCGACAGCCACCAGGGACTCGCCGATGCGGTTACGGCCGTTCTTGATCAGGGCCAGTCCGAAAGACCGGCCCAGGGCGGCGCTGTGGTAGCTGGAGGTGACAAAGCCCTGCATGGGGACGGGGCCGTAGGCGGGGCTGGTGCTGATCCCCTTTTCCACGAGCTGGGTGCCTTCCGGCAGGCGGAGCGTGCCGTCCACCGGAAGGACGCTGACCAGGTGCTTGCGGTCTTCCCGGCTGGCGTCGGTGCGGGTGTAGGAGCGTTTGCCGATGAAGTCCTTGGCCTTGGAAACGATCCATTCCATGCCCGCGTCCTGCGGGGTGACGGTCCCGTCGGTGTCCTGCCCGACGATCGGGTAGCCCTTCTCGGCGCGGAGCACGTGCATGGTTTCGGTGCCGTACGGGGTGATGTTGAATTCGGCCCCGGCCGCGGCCACCGCTTCCCAGGTGTTCAGCCCGTACCAGGAGGGCACGTTGATTTCGTAGGCCAGTTCACCGGAGAAGGAGATCCGGCAGACCCGGGCCTGCACGCCGGAGGCGAGGGTGGTTTCGCGGAACGTCATGAACGGGAACGCGTCCGCTTCCAGCCCGCCGTCGGCGGCGAGTTCCGGGGCCACCTTGGCCAGGACCGCCCGGGACTTGGGCCCGACGACGGCAATGGTGGACCACTGTTCGGTCACCGAGGTGCAGTGCACATCCAGTTCGGGCCATTCGGTCTGCAGCCATTCCTCCAGCCAGTCCAGGACCTTCGCGGCACCACCGGTGGTGGTGGTCATGAAGAACCGGTCCTCGTCCAGGCGCAGGGTCACACCGTCATCGAAAATCATGCCGTCCGGACCGCACATCACACCGTAGCGGGCCGAGCCCGGGGCGAGCTTCTTGAACGCGTTGGTGTAGACCCGGTTGAGGAACTCACCGGCGTCCTTGCCCCGGATTTCGATCTTGCCCAGGGTGGTGGCGTCCATAAAGCCCACGGACTCCCGGACGGCGGCGCATTCGCGCAGCACGGCGGCGTCCATGTCCTCGCCGGCCTGCGGGTAGTACCAGGGCCGCTTCCACTGTCCCACGTCCTCGAACAGGGCGCCCTTGGCAACGTGCCACGGGTTGATGGACGTCACCCGGGCGGGGTCGAACAGCTCGCCGCGCTGGCGACCGGCCAGGGCCGCGAACGCGACCGGGGTGAACGGTGCCCGGTAGGTGGTGGTGCCGATGTCGCCGATGCCGCGGGAGGCTTCGCCCGCGGTGCGGAGCGCGGCGGCGATCACACCGATCGCGTTCACCCCGGAAGTTTTGCCCTGATCGTTCGCGGTGCTGATCGAGGTGTAGCGCTTGATGTGTTCCACCGAGCGCATGCCGGCCCCGGTGGAGCGGAGGACATCGGCCACGGACTGGTCGCGCTGGAAGTCCACGAAGTGGTGGTGCCAGTCATCCGGGGTGCCGGCCTGGCCCGGGACCAGCCACAGCTGCCGGGTCGGCGCGGACGCCTTCGGCTCCCCCAGCGGGGACGGCTGCGTGGCGGATTCGAAGCCCGCGGCGATGGCGGCCGACGCGCCGGCCGAGATGCCCTCGGCCAGGACGTCCGCGAGTTCGAAGCTGCCCCGGCCCGAACCGATGGTCTGCTGGTTCGGGACCACGGTGCCCGGCACGAACGCGGCGAGCTCGTCGTCCCAGCGCAGCTTGCCCTGGCGCTGGGAGTGCAGGTGCACCAGCGGGCTCCAGCCGCCCGAAACGGCCAGCAGGTCGCAGGCGATCTCTTCAACGCCGGAGGTGAGTTCGCCGTCGTCGTTGATGCTCCGGACGGTGACGCTCTCCACGCGGCCGTCCGCCGCAGAGGAGGAGGTGTCAGCGACGGCGCTGCCGATCAGCACCCGGGTGCCGGCCTCGACGGCGGCAGCCGCCACCGGGGTCAGGGCGGGGCGGGCGTCGACGACGGCGGCGACCTTGACGCCGGCGGCGCGGAGGTCAGCGGCCAGGGCGTAGGCGCTGTCATTGGTGGTGCTGATGACCACGCGCTGCCCCGCGGCGACGGCGTAGCGGTTAAGGTAGCTGCGGGCAGCGGAGGCCAGGATGATGCCGGGCCGGTCGTTGTTCTCGAACACCAGCGGGCGTTCATGCGCGCCCGGAGCCAGCACCACCTGCTGGGCACGCACGTGCCAGATCCGCTGGCGGGAGACGCCGGGTGCGGCCGGGCTGGACAGGTGGTCGGTGCGGTTCTGCACCGCGATGACGTAGTTCGCGTCATACGCGCCGAAAGCGCTGGTGCGGTTCAGCACGGTGCATTCGGCGCCGGAGACGAGCTCGGCCTCAACATCCGCGACCCATTCCAGGGCCGGCTTGCCTTCGATGGTCTCAGCCAGCCCGGGGGCGGTGGAGCCGGACAGGAGTGAGCCGCCCAGTTCGGGCTGGTCGTCCATCAGGATCACGCGGGCGCCGGTGCGGACGGCCTCGCGGGCTGCGGCCAGGCCGGCGGGGCCGCCGCCGATCACCAGGACATCGGTGTGGACGTACTTCTTGTCGTACTCCGCACGGTCCTCGTCCGGGTCCAGCTTGCCCAGGCCGTTAAGGAGTTCAGCCTTCAACCCGTCCACCAGGGTCACGGTGGTCGCAGGCAGCATGGACTCGGCAACATCGCCCGGGAAACGCGGGGAGATCTTCACCATCGCATTGGATTCCTCCACGCCGGCGGACATGATGCCCCGGGCGCGGTCCTCGTACAACGAGTTACCGGCCAAGATCCGGCCGTTGGCAATCAGGGCCGAGGCCAGCGTGTCCCCGGGATGGCCGGTGAACTCCTCGCCGTCCACGGTGAAACGCCAGGAAATGGTGCGGTCAATGCGTCCGCCGGCGGCGAGGCGGGCGTTCTGGGAAGTCACTTGGTTGCTCCTTCCGGGGCGATAGTGCCGGTGCTGGTGCCGGTTCCGGTGCTGGTGTGGGTGCCGGTTCCGGTGCTGGCGTGGGTGCCGGTTCCGGTGCTGGTGGGGGCGATGCTGGTGCCCGAGATGCTCGGCGCCGCGGTGCCGGTGGTGGTGCTGTCCGCGGCCAGGCTGGCCGTGCCCGTCTCGGCGGTCGGCTTCCCGGCGTTGTCCGGCCGGGGCGCGCCCATCGGGTAGACGGCCTGGATGTCGTAGGTGACGGTGTCGCGGAGCATGTTGAACCACTGGCGGCAGCCGGTGCTGTGCAGCCAGCGCTCGGCGAACGTGCCCTTGGTGTTATCGCGGTAGAACAGGTACTCGGCCCACTCGCGGTCAGTCAGGTCGTTCGGGTTTTCCGGGTAGGCCACGTGGGCCTGGCCGCCGTAGTGGAATTCGGTCTCGTCGCGCGAGCCGCAGTTGGGGCAGGAGATGAGCAGCATGTGCGTCTTCTTTCTGGGTGCTAGTGGGCGACGGCGGCTGCGCCGTGTTCATCGATCAGGGCACCGGTTTCAAAACGTTCCAGCGCAAACGGCTTATTCAGCTTGTGCGGGGCACCCGTGGCGATGTTATGCGCGAACGTCAGCCCGGCAGCCGGGGTCGCCTTGAAACCGCCCGTGCCCCAGCCGCAGTTCACAAACATGTTCTCCACCGGGGTGTTGCCCACGATCGGGGAAGCATCCAGGGTCGTGTCCACAATCCCGCCCCAGGTCCGCAGCACATGCGCCCGGGCAAAAATGGGGAACAGCTCAACCGCGGCGGCCATCTGGTGCTCAATCACGTGGAAGGACCCGCGCTGGCCGTAACCGTTATAGGAATCCACGCCCGCGCCCATCACCAGTTCACCCTTATGGGCCTGCGAAACGTACACGTGCACGTGGTTGGACATCACCACCGTCGGGTGGACCGGCTCGTGCAGTTCGGAAACCAGTGCCTGCAGCGGGTGGGACTGGATCGGGAGCCGGAAACCGGCCATTTCGGCCAGGACCGAGCTGTGCCCGGCGGCTGCGAGGCCCACCTTTTCGGTGTTGATCGTGCCCTTGTTGGTCTTGACACCCACCACGCGGTTGCCGTCCTTGATGAAGCCGGTGACTTCACAGTTCTGGATGATGTCCACGCCGAGTTCGTCGCATTTGCGGGCGAAGGCCCAGGCCACGTGGTCGTGCTTGGCGATGCCGGCGCGCGGCTGGTAGGTGGCGCCCATGACGGGGTAACGGATGTTATCGCTGATGTTCAGGATCGGGCAGAGTTCCTTGACCTGCTTCGGGTCCAGCCACTCCGCGTCCACACCGTTAAGCTGGTTCGCACCCACCCGGCGCATGCTCTCGCGGACATCGCCCAGGGTGTGGGCGAGGTTCATCACCCCGCGCTGGCTGAACAGGAAGTCGTACTCGAGTTCCTCGGGCAGGATTTCCCAGAGCTTCAGGGCGTGCTCGTAGATGGCCGCGCTCTCGTCCCAAAGGTAATTGGAACGGATGATCGTGGTGTTCCGGGCCATGTTACCGCCGGCCAGCCAACCCTTTTCCAGGACCGCGATGTTGGTCATGCCATGGTTCTTCGCCAGGAAATACGCCGTAGCCAGGCCATGCCCGCCACCGCCCACAATCACCGCGTCATAAGAGGACTTAGGCTCCGGGTTACGCCAAAGGAAATCCGGGTGCTCCGGAAGCAGATCGGCCATCATGCCACCTCGTTCGCGTCAGAAGAAAGGTTGGGGTAGAGCGGGAACTTTCCGGCCAGGATTTCGACCCGCTGCCGGAGTTCCGCCGCGGTCTCGTCGCTGAATTCGCGCTTGAGTGCTGCGGCGATAATGTCAGCGACCTCGGTGAATTCTGCCTTCCCGAAACCACGCGTGGCCAGGGCCGGCGTGCCGATACGAAGGCCCGAAGAGATCATCGGCGGGCGCGGATCGAACGGCACGGCGTTGCGGTTCACGGTGATACCGATCCGGTGCAGGCGGTCTTCGCCCTGCTGGCCGTCCAGTTCCGAGTTCCGCAGATCCACCAGGACCAGGTGCACGTCGGTGCCACCGCTGACGACAGTCACGCCGGACTCTGCAACGTCGGCAGACAGCATGCGTTCCGCAATGATGCGGGCGCCTTCCAGGGTGCGTTCCTGGCGGTCGCGGAATGCCGGCTCGGCAGCGAGCTTGAAGGCCACGGCCTTGGCTGCGATGACGTGCTCCAGCGGGCCGCCCTGCTGGCCGGGGAACACCGCGGAGTTGACCTTCTTGGCAATGTCGGCGTCGTTGGTCAGGATCACACCACCGCGCGGACCGCCGAGGGTCTTGTGGGTGGTGCTCGTGACGATGTGGGCGTGGGGAACGGGGTTGGGGTGCAGCCCTGCGGCCACCAGGCCGGCGAAGTGCGCCATGTCCACCATCAGGTAGGCGCCCACGAGGTCCGCGATCCGGCGGAACTCGGCGAAATCGAGCTGGCGGGAGTAGGCAGACCAGCCGGCAACGATGAGCTTCGGCTTGTTCTCAACCGCCAGGCGCTCGACTTCAGCCATGTCAATCAGCATGGTGTCCTCGCCGACTCCGTACGGGACCACCTTATAGAGCTTGCCGGAGAAGTTGATCTTCATGCCGTGGGTGAGGTGGCCGCCGTGCGCGAGGTTCAACCCCAGGATGGTGTCGCCGGGCTGGATCAGGGCGAACATCGCCGCTGCGTTGGCCTGGGCGCCTGAGTGCGGCTGCACATTGGCGAATTCGGAGCCGAACAATGACTTAAGACGGTCGATGGCCAGCTGCTCAACCACATCAACGTGCTCGCAGCCGCCGTAGTAGCGCTTGCCCGGGTAGCCCTCGGCGTACTTGTTGGTCAGGACCGAACCCTGTGCCTCCATGACGGCACTCGGCGCAAAGTTTTCGGAGGCGATCATCTCCAGCGTGTCCTGCTGTCGCAGGAGCTCCTGCTGAACGGCTGCGTGGATCGCAGGATCGGTCTCTGCGAGCGTACGGGTCAGAACGTCGACCATCTTTATCTCCTCTTCTATCTAATATCCTGTTGATATATTAGTTTCGTGACTCAAGTATGCTATCGAGGCCGATGGGTGTCAACAGATTTTCAGCCCTTCCCGGAGACGCCAAAAGCGCGGCCCTAAGGGCCGCGCTTTTGGTAACACGGGCAAACGCGGGGCTCAGATCAGCTGAAGAGCGCCTTGCGGACGGCGTCCTCAAAGCCGCTGACGTGGACTCTCGCCAGGTCAGCGGCCCGCGCCTCATCGCCGGCAATCACAGCGCCGAGCAGGTCCAGGTGCTCATGCACGTGCCGGGAAAGATCGGGAAGGCGATCCAGCACCATGCACCAGATGCGGGTGGCGAGGTTGTCGTACCGGATCAGGATGTCCTCCAGGTGGGGATTGGCCGCAGCCGCGTAGATGCCTTGATGTACGCGCGCGTCCAAGCGCAGGGTTTCAACTACCGAGGCCGCACGGGTATCGAAGGATTCAACAGCCCGCATCACAGCCCGCAGCTGCTCGCGTTGCCGCTCCGTGGCCACCCGGGCAGCACGTGCAGCTGCGAGAGGTTCAAGCTGCGTCCGGATTTCTGAAATGAAGGCAAGGTCGGTCACGTCCACCCGGGTGGCAAAAGTACCCCTCCGCGGGTACGAAACCACCAGGCGGTCAAGCTCAAGCCGCTTCAAAGCCTCCCGCACTGGAGTCCGCCCCATACCGAGTTCCTTGGCGAGGTGGTCGTCATACAGGAGATCGCCGGGTTTGATGTCAAGCATCAGCAGCCGGTCGCGGATGCGCTCGTACGCCACGTCCGCCAATGACTTCTTGACCGCATCTTCCACAATCGCCAACGCTTCAGCTGCCATAATCTTGCCCCTTTCCATTCAAGCCAAACAGGCTATTGACCTCGCCCACTGACCAGTATACGCTGATTCCCAAACCTAATATATCAGTACTTGATCCAAGAATATATCTAACGTAAATTCCTAAAGGAGGAGACATGACCATAGTGGCAACAGACTCATCACCCAGCACGCTGACTCTCACCGAGCCCCGCGCGCAGGACAAGGCCCAAAAGTTCGTACTCACACTGACGTGCGTCGAACGTGCCGGCATTGTCCAGGCGGTCACCACCTTTCTCTTCGAGCGTGGCTTCAACATCGACGAGCACCAGCAGTTCGACGACGGCCTCCGCGAGACGCTGCACCTGCGCACCGCATTCTCGGGTTCCCCCGAGTACACGCCGGAGCGGCTGGAGGAGGAGTTCAGCGCCATTGCGGACCGCTTCGACATGAAGTTCAGCTTCCATGACCAGACCAAGCAGCGCATTCTGGTCATGGTGTCCAAGTTCGGCCACTGCCTGAACGACCTGATCTTCCGGTGGCGCGGCGGCAGCCTTGGCGGCGACATCGTCCTCGTGGTTTCCAATCATGAAACCCACCGGGCCATGGCCGACGCCGCCGGACTGCCTTTCATCTACCTCCCGGTGACCCCCGAGACGAAGGCAGACGCCGAACAGCGCCTGCTGGACCTCGTCGACGAGCACAACATCGACCTCGTTGTGCTGGCCCGGTACATGCAGGTGCTCTCCGATGACCTCTGCCGGTCCCTTGAGGGCCGGGCCATCAACATCCACCACTCCTTCCTTCCTGGATTCAAGGGAGCCCGCCCGTACCACCAGGCGTACGACCGCGGCGTCAAGCTTGTAGGTGCCACAGCCCACTACGTGACTGCTGAACTTGATGAAGGTCCAATCATCGAGCAGGAAGTCATCCGGGTGGACCACAGTTACGGTCCCACCGCACTGTCAACAGTCGGGCAGGACGCGGAAGCGCTGGCACTGTCCCGCGCCGTGCGATGGCACTGCGAACACCGTGTGTTGCTGGACCAAACCAGCACTGTTGTGTTCCGTTAAGCACGACCACCCCATCAACAAGACAACACACGAAAATCAGCAGGAGAAACCACATGGCTTCGACACCAAGCATTGTCATTATTGGAGCGGGAATCGTCGGGACGAACCTGGCCGACGAACTGGTCGCGCGGGGTTGGAACAACATCACCGTACTGGACCAGGGACCCCTGAACATGCCCGGCGGCTCCACGTCCCACGCCCCGGGCCTCGTCTTCCAGACCAACGCCTCAAAGTCGATGGCGCTCTTCGCCAAGTACACGGTTGAGAAGCTTTTGTCCCTGACCGAGGACGGCGTCAGCTGCTTCAACCAGGTGGGCGGCCTCGAGATCGCGACCACCGAGACACGCCTCGCCGATCTGAAACGGAAGCTCGGCTATGCCGCCGCGTGGGGTATCGACGGCAAGATCCTTACCCGCGCCGAGTGCAAGGAGCTTTACCCGCTCCTGAACGAGGAAGACATCCTTGGCGGTCTCCACGTTCCCAGCGACGGCCTGGCCCGTGCTGCCCGTGCCGTCCAGCTGCTGATCAAGCGCACTGAAGCCGCGGGCGTCAAGTACCTGGGCAACACCACGGTGACGGGCATCGAGCAGTCCGGCCGCCGGGTCACCGGTGTCCAGACCTCCGAAGGCACCATCCCTGCCGACATCGTGGTCTCCTGCGCCGGCTTCTGGGGTGCCAAGATCGGCGAAATGATCGGGATGTCAGTCCCGCTCCTCCCGCTCGCCCACCAGTACGTAAAGACCACTCCGGTCCCCGCACAGAAGGGCAAGAACGAACTGCCCAACGACGCCTCCCTGCCGATCCTGCGGCACCAGGACCAGGACCTCTACTACCGCGAGCACGGCGAGCGTTACGGCATCGGTTCCTACGCCCACCGCCCCATGCCCGTGGACCTTGACGAGCTCGGCACGTTCGCACCCGAGACCATCAGCGACCACAACATGCCCTCCCGCCTCGACTTCACCCTGGAGGACTTCCTCCCGGCATGGGAGGCCACCAAGCAGATCCTGCCGGCCCTGCGCGAAAGCGAAATCGAGGACGGTTTCAACGGCATCTTCTCCTTCACCCCCGACGGCGGATCCCTGGTGGGTGAGTCCAAGGAGCTGGACGGCTTCTTCGTCGCCGAAGCCGTGTGGGTCACCCACTCGGCCGGCATCGCCCGCGCTGTTGCTGAATTGCTGACCACCGGCAAGTCCAGCATTGATCTTGGTGACTGCGACATCCACCGCTTCGAAGAGGTCCAGCTGACCCCCGAATACGTCAGCGAAACGTCCCAGCAGAACTTCGTGGAAATCTACGATGTCATGCACCCGCTCCAGCCCAAGCTTTCCCCCCGCAACCTCCGCGTCAGCCCGTTCCACGCACGCCACAAGCAGCTGGGCGGGTACTTCCTGGAGGGCGGCGGATGGGAGCGTCCCTACTGGTTCGAAGCCAACGCCGAACTGCTCAAGGAGATGCCTGACGAATGGCAGCCGCCGGCACGTGACGCCTGGTCCGGGATGTTCAGCTCGCCCATCGCCGCCGCCGAAGCCTGGAAGACCCGCACTGCGGTGGCCATGTACGACATGACTCCGCTCAAGCGCCTGGAGGTCTCCGGCCCCGGAGCCCTGAAGCTGCTGCAGGAGCTGACTACCGCCGACATGGCCAAGAAGCCGGGCGCCGTCACGTACACCCTCCTGCTGGACCACGCCGGCGGGATCCGAAGCGATATCACCGTGGCCCGCCTGAGCGAAGACACCTTCCAGCTTGGAGCCAATGGAAACATCGACACGGCCTACTTTGAGCGGGCCGCACGCCACCAGACGGAAAGCGGAACCGCCAGCGACTGGGTCCAGGTGCGAGACACCACCGGCGGGACTTGCTGCATCGGCTTGTGGGGACCCCTCGCCCGGGACCTCATCAGCACGGTCAGCAGCGACGACTTCTCCAACGACGGCCTGCGTTACTTCCGGGCGAAGAAGGTTGTCATCGGCGGCGTCACCGTCACTGCCATGCGGCTGTCCTACGTCGGCGAGCTGGGCTGGGAACTGTACACCAGCGCGGACAACGGACAGCGCCTGTGGGACGCACTGTGGAAAGCAGGGCAGCCGTTCGGCGTAATCGCTGCCGGCCGCGCCGCGTTCAGCTCGCTTCGCTTGGAAAAGGGCTACCGCTCGTGGGGCACCGACATGACCACCGAGCACGACCCGTTGGAAGCGGGACTCGGTTTCGCTGTGAAGATGACCAAGGAGAACTTCGTCGGCAAGGCAGCACTGGAAGGCCGGACCGAGGAGAACTCCGCCCGCCGCCTGCGCTGCCTGACGGTCGACGACGGCCGGAGCATAGTGCTGGGCAAGGAACCGGTCTTCTACAAGGACCAAGCAGTTGGCTACGTCACCAGTGCCGCATACGGTTACACGGTCGCCAAACCGATCGCCTACGCGTACCTCCCGGCCGCTGTGTCCATTGGTGACTCGGTCGAGATCGAGTACTTCGGACGGCGCATCCAAGCCACGGTCACGGCCGATCCACTGTACGACCCCACGATGACCCGGCTCCGCGGCTAACAGCCGCCGGCCGTTCAAAGGCACGCGGCCCGGACTCGTTTCCTCGCAACCAGAGTCCGGGCCGCTGCTTTTCCTTCGTCCGTCCCATGCCAGGCCAGTCGAGCAGAGCTTCAGCCCAGGAAGACACATGATCAGTTCAGAAACAATAAACGACTACCTCGCCAGGCTTGCCTCCCGCGAACCCACCCCGGGCGGCGGCGCAGCCGCGGCACTCCACGCCGCCCAGGGGGCGGCACTTGTCGCCATGGTGGCCAGGTACACCACCGGCCCGAAATACGAACAGCACACCGAACTCGTCACCAGGATCATCAGCAGCGCCGACGGACTGGTGGCCCAGGCCTTGCGCCTCGCGGACGCCGACCAGCACGCGTTCCAAGGCGTGATTGACGCGTACAAGCTCCCCGCAGGTAGTGACGACCTCAAAGCTGCCCGGACAGCGTCCATCCAGGACGCGCTCGTTCAGGCCGCGAAGACACCGGCTCAACTGATCCTCGTTGCCGGTGCCGTCGTGGATCTTGCCACGGAGCTGTTCGAGGTGGCCAATGCCAACGTGATCAGCGACGTCGCCGCCGCCGTCGACGCTGCCCGGGCAGCCGCCACCACTGCACGGGTAAACATCGACATCAATGTGGTGGCCATCAAGGACACCGAAGCACGTTCCCGGCTGGCTGACCAGACCGATGGCATTGAGGACAAGGTCGTCCTGGCAGCAGACTCGCTCGTGAAGCGCGTGCGCGAAAGGATTCTCGGTTGAGCACCACACTCCTCTCAGGACGAAACCTGGCAAAGCTCATTCAGCTCAAGGCCCACGACGAAGCCAGGGACCTCGAAGCTGACGGTCTGCGCCCCGCCCTTGCCGTGGTTGTGGCCACGAACGACGGCTCCACGCACTGGTATGTGCGGTCCATCGAACGGGCCGCGGAAAGCGCGGGGATCACTTGCCGGATCGTGGACCTGGGCCACGACGCGACAGGACAGGCATTGGCTTCAGTCCTGAAAGACCTCAGCGCCGAGCCGTCCGTCAACGGCATCATTCTCCAGACGCCGTTGCCTCCCGGCGTCGATGCAGATGCGCTGGTTGAGCACATCGCCCCTGAGAAGGACATCGACGGCGCGAATCCTCTGAGCCTTGGCCGCCTCGCCGTCGGCCAGCCCTCGTTCGCCCCTGCCACGGCACGGGCCGTCACCGAGATCCTTGACCACTTCGACATCCCGGTGGCCGGCCGGAACGTCGTCGTGATTGGACGTTCCGCCGTCGTCGGAAAACCGCTCTCCCTGCTGCTGCTGGAACGCGACGCCACCGTCACCGTCTGCCACTCCAGGTCGGGGGCGCTGGAGAAATACACCAAGACGGCCGACGTCGTGGTGGTCGCCGCCGGGCGCACCGGCCTGCTGAACGGCGGCCATATCTCGTCCGGGGCCGTAGTGATCGACGTCGGCACCAACGTCCTTCCCGACGGGTCCCTCGTGGGGGATGTGGACGAGGCCAGTGTCCGGGGCATCGCCGGGGCGCTGACACCCGTGCCGGGCGGCGTCGGCTCAGTCACCACATCCCTCCTTCTGCTGCACACCACTGAGGCCGCGCGGGAACAGTCGCGTGCCCTGGTCCGGGAAACAGCCGTGTGATCCACAGCAGGCAGCCCCTGCGCCGCTTAGGCCCAGTTTGTCCTCGTGCCCGCTCAGGTCCATGCGATCTGCGCGGGCACGAAGGCTGGGTCCTGCCAATGGGCTATAGGACGCCCCTGATGAGGTTCTCAAAGTCCGTCACATGCTTGGTCGTCAGCCGCGCAGCAGCTTCGGAATCACCTGCCGCGATGCACTCGAGCAGCTCAATGTGCTGGGCAATATGCTCGGATACCGGAGGAAGTTTCTCCAGCACAAGGCTCCAGATCCGCGTCGCCAGGTTGTCATATCGGATCAGGACATCCTCAAGGTGCCGGCTCCCTGTGGCCCGGTAGATCATCCGGTGCACGCGCATGTCCAGACGCATCAGGTCCCGCTGGGAGTGCATTACCGGCAGGAGCTCCCCCACTTCCTTGGCAAATTCCTTGATCTCTTGCCGGAGCTGCGGCGATGCCATCCGGGCAGCCCGCGCTGCGGCCGCAGGCTCCAAAAGCTGCCGGATTTCGGAAATTTCAGCCAGATCCGTGATGTCCACTCCTGCGGCGAATGTTCCCCGGCGGGGATACGCCACCACGAGGTGGTCGCTTTCAAGGCGCTTCATGGCCTCCCGGATGGGTGTCCTCCCCACCCCGAGCCGCCTGGAAATCACTTCGTCATTCAAAGGTTCGCCAGGCTTGATGTCCAAAACGATCAGTTCATCACAGAGCACCCTGTAGGCGAAGTCGGCGAAAGACTCCTCCTCCTGCCTCGGTGGCAGGAAGGAACCCCCAACATCCGACGGTAGTTCTCCACCGCTTGCCATATCCAAGTCTCCTCCCAATGCACGGCTGAGCCTTGACGCGAAGGCCTCCTGTACATAGTATTCCTAGAACTGATATATCAATATCCGATCTAAAAAATGTCACCCTCCGGCAGGTACTCCTCACCTCAACGACCTCGGCCGCGTGCCTGGTCTTCCAGAAGATCTGCGGACACTCCAGCCAGCCATGACGCCGGCCCCAGGCAGCACCTCCATTCCACTGATTCCTGCCAAGATCTGAAGGGAAGATCACATGGCTTCGAAAGCCCCCCAGCAGAATATCGACGAGTCAAAGCTGACCCTCACCAAGCCCAAAACGACTGCTGTCGGCCTTCCGGCTGTGGCGAATGCGTTGAAAATTTCCCTTGAGCAGATGGGCCCGCTGCGCAGCATCCAGACACTCATGGCTGTCAACCAGGTTGACGGCTTTGACTGCATGGGCTGCGCCTGGCCTGAACACGAAAAGCGCAACGCTGCGGAATTCTGCGAGAACGGCGCCAAGGCAGTGGCCGAAGAAGCCACGCTTCGCCGTGTCACGCCCGAATTCTTCGCGCAACACTCCATTGCGGACCTGAAGACGCGCGACGACTACTGGCTGGGCCAGCAGGGCCGGCTGACTCATCCGATGGTCCTCGACGAAGGCGCAACCCACTACAAGCCCATCGAATGGGACGACGCCTATGAGCTGATCGCCCGGGAGATCAAGGACATGGAGCACCCCGACCAGTCAGTGTTCTACACGTCCGGGCGGACATCGAACGAGGCCGCTTTCGCCTACCAGCTCCTCGTTCGCGGCATCGGAACGAACAACCTGCCCGACTGCTCCAACATGTGCCACGAATCGTCCGGCTCGGCCCTGGTGGAAACGATCGGCATCGGCAAAGGCTCCGTCAGCCTCACGGACCTGGAGACGGCGTCGCTTATCTTTGTGGCGGGTCAAAATCCCGGGACCAACCACCCGCGCATGCTCAGTGCGCTCGAGAAGGCGAAGAAGAACGGCGCCGTCATCATCTCCGTGAATCCGCTTCCCGAAGCCGGGCTCCTGCGGTTCGAGAACCCGCAGAACATTTCCGGCATGGTGGTGGGCACACAACTGACTGACGACTTCCTCCAAATCCGCGCCGGCGGCGATCAGGCCCTCTTCCAGGGGCTTGGCAAATACCTTCTCGAAGCCGAAGCCCAAGGGCGCAAGACCCCCGGCCTCCCCACCGTGCTGGACCACGAGTTCATCAAGGACCACACCGTTGGCATCGACGAATACCTGCGCTACCTGGAAAAAGCGGAATGGGACGACATCGTCGAAGCCACCGGGCTGACACTGGAACAAATTAAGTCCACAGGCGAGCGCCTCCTGGCCTCGAGCGCCACAATCGTCTGCTGGGCCATGGGATTGACCCAGCACAAGCACTCGGTTCCCACCCTCCGCGACGTGGTCAATGTCCTGCTTCTGCAAGGCAACATCGGCAAGCCCGGGGCCGGTGTCTGCCCCGTGCGCGGCCACTCCAATGTCCAGGGCGACCGGACCATGGGGATTTTCGAGAAGATGCCGGAGAGCTTCCACGACAGGCTTGACCACGAGTTCCACTTCCTCTCCCCCAGGGCGCATGGCTTCGACACCGTCGCCGCTATCCGTGCCATGCGGGACGGCAAGGTCCGCGTCTTCATCGGCATGGGCGGAAACTTCGTACGGGCGGCCCCGGACTCCGAGGTCACGGAACAGGCGCTGGCCAACACGCGCTTGACCGTGCAGATCTCTACGAAGCTGAACCACTCCCACGTATCGACGGGTCGACGTGCGCTGATACTTCCGACGCTGGGACGCACCGAGAAGGACACCCAGCGCACCGGCGACCAGAGGGTGACCGTGGAGGACTCCATGAGTGCGGTCCATGCCTCCCGCGGACGGCTTAAGCCCGCAAGTGAGCACCTGCACTCCGAAGTGGCCATTGTCTGCAACATTGCCAGCAAGATCTTCACCGGCAGCGACAACCTCCCGCTGCCCAATACCCCCAAAGCCGACTGGCTCGCCATGAAGGACGACTACTCCATCATCCGGAAACACATCGAAGCGGTCCTCAGTGGCTTCGAGAACTTCGAGGAGCGGATCCGGAACCCTGGCGGGTTCGTCCTTCCCCACCCGCCCCGGGACGCAAGGAAGTTCGATACTGCTTCGGGCAAGGCCCACTTCACTGGCAACGACCTTGAATTCATCAAGGTCCCCGCAGGACGGCTCGTCCTCCAGACCCTGCGATCCCATGACCAGTACAACACCACCATCTACGGCAAGGATGACCGCTACCGCGGCATCCACGGCGGTCGCCGCGTTGTCCTGATCAACGCGGACGACATTACTGAGCTAGGGTTCACGGCCGGGGACATGGTCCATCTCATCTCCGAATTCCAGGGGACCGAACGACGGGCCGAAAACTTCCGCATCGTTTCATACTCGACGCCAAAGGGTTGCGCGGCGGCCTACTACCCGGAAACCAACGTCCTCGTGCCCCTTGACTCCGTAGCCGACACCAGCGGTACGCCGACGTCCAAGTCCGTTATCGTGCGGCTTGAGGGGGCCGAAGCGTGAGCTCTATCCTGACGACCGAAGCGGCCGTCACGAAGGGCGTGGACGGGCCAAGGGTGGAACGGGCTGTCCGCGAATACCTCCTTGCCATCGGGGAGGACCCCGAAAGGCCGGGACTGGCGGACACCCCGGCCCGTGTAGCCCGGGCCGCCGCCGAGATGTTCGGCGGGCTCCATGAGGATCCCCTGGCCGTCCTGGACAGGACCTTTGACCTCGGACACGGTGAAATGGTCATCGTCAAGGACATCCCGTTCTACTCCACCTGCGAGCATCACCTGGTGCCGTTCCATGGCGTGGCGCATGTGGGCTACATCCCCTCCGCCGAGGGACTCGTGACCGGCCTCAGCAAGCTTGCCAGGCTGGTGGACGTCTTTGCGCGAAGGCCCCAGGTCCAGGAGCGGCTGACCACCCAGGTTGTCGACGCGCTGGTCACAGCGCTGCGGCCGCTGGGCGCCATCGTGGTGATCGAGTGCGAGCACCTGTGTATGTCAATGCGGGGCGTCCGCAAGCCCGGGGCAAAGACCATCACGTCGGCAGTCCGCGGTGAACTGCGCCTGCCGGCCGCCCGGGCCGAGGCCCTGAGCCTGATCCACGGCCGATAAGAAATCTCTGGACATGCCCCTGTGGCTGCCATACGATGGCACTGATATATCTTTGCTGATCAAAGAAAAATATCAGTCCGTGCATGCCGGACGAACGTCAGTCAATACGCCCGGCCTGCTACTGGCAGCCTTCGTCCTCGCGAAGGATTAGCTGTCCCGTTCCCGTGAACGGTGCTTCGGTGGCCAGAAACCTGGGGAGGTATCCTCATCGAAGCACCACTCTCGGGCAACGGGGCAGCGCCGGCAACTTGCCGGACCAGTGCAAGGCAATCCGATATGGCAAGCCCGGCACCAACCCACACCATCCCCCGTAGCCAAAGGAGTGTCCATGTCAGGAAACAGAGCCGTAGCCTACAAGGAACCCGGTGTCGTCGAAATCATCACTACCGACTACCCGACGTTTGAACTCAAAGACGGGCCTGGCGTCAATCCGGCCAACGTGGGCCGGAAAGTACCCCACGGTGCCATCCTGCGCACGGTGACAACCAACATCTGCGGCTCGGACCAGCACATGGTGCGCGGACGCACCACTGCACCAAAGGACCTCGTCCTTGGCCATGAAATCACCGGCGAGGTGGTGGAAGTCGGGCCGGATGTGGAATTCATCAAGGTGGGAGACATCGTCTCCGTACCCTTCAACATCTCCTGTGGCCGTTGCCGGAACTGCAAAGAGCGCAAAACCGGCATCTGCCTGAACGTCAACCCGGATCGTCCGGGCAGCGCCTACGGTTATGTGGACATGGGCGGCTGGGTGGGTGGCCAGGCAGAATACGTGCTGGTCCCCTACGCCGACTGGAACCTGCTCAGGTTCCCCGACCGCGACCAGGCCCTGGAAAAAATCATGGACCTGACCATGCTCTCGGATATCTTCCCCACCGGGTTCCACGGCGCCGTCACTGCCGGCGTCGGCGTCGGGTCCACGGTGTACATTGCCGGCGCCGGCCCGGTTGGCCTCGCCGCCGCCGTCGGTGCGCAGTTGCTTGGTGCCGCCGTCGTTATCGTCGGCGACATGAACGAAGAGCGACTGGCGCAGGCCCGAACCTTCGGGTGCGAGACGGTGAACGTCTCCAACGGGGATCCGAAGGACCAGATCGAACAGATCCTTGGTGTTCCCGAAGTGGATTGCGGTGTCGACGCCGTGGGCTTCGAAGCCCGTGGGCACGGAAAGGACACATCCCACGAGGCCCCGGCCACCGTGCTGAATTCCCTCATGGACATTACCGCCGCGGGTGGGGCCCTGGGCATCCCCGGCCTGTACGTCACGGGCGACCCCGGTGGAATTGACGAGGCCGCCAAGCACGGCTCCCTGTCGCTGTCACTGGGCACCGGATGGGCAAAGTCCCTGTCGTTCACCACCGGCCAGTGCCCCGTCATGTCGTACAACCGCCAGCTGATGATGGCCATCCTGCATGACAAGGTGCAGATCGCCAAGGCAGTGAACGCCACAGCGATACCGCTCGAGGATGCGCCCCGCGGCTACGCCGAATTCGACGCCGGCTCGGCAACAAAGTTCGTGCTGAACCCGAATGGATACGTCAAGGCGTAGCACCCCAGCTGACGGGGACTGCGGGGGAAGCACCACATGGTGCACCTTCGCGGTCCCCGGCCCGTACGTTTCATTGAACCGCTACCTTCAGGAAAGGGGCAGCCTTGCTGGCCCAAGATACCGCCACCAGCGGCAGCAGTCCGGAGTTGCGCCCTGCGTGGCGGCCCCCCGGACATCCGTCTCCCACCTGGCCGGAAGCCCGGCAGTTGGCTTTCGATTGCGCTGTCCCGCTCGCGCCCGTGGAGGTTCCGCTCGCCTTGGCAGCAGGCCACACGCTCACCCGCACTGTCGCCGCCCTGCAAGAACTCCCCCATTACGACTCGTCTGCCATGGACGGATGGGCCATCAACGGCGGCGGTCCGTGGATCCTTGCCGGCCCCGGACCTTTTTTGCGCCCCGGAAGTGCCAGCGTCATAGCCACCGGCGGACTCGTACCTGTCGGCGCCAAGTCGATACTCCGCAAGGAAAGTGGCCAGATCCACCAGAATGCCGACGGCAGCCTTCTCCTGCGGCTCAATGACAACGCAAAGGAAGGCGAGCCGGGCCCGGGCCAACACATTCGTCCCGCGGGCGAGGAAGCTGCTGCCGGTGAGGTGCTGATCCCGGCCGGCACAACACTGAACCCGGGTCACATTGCCCTCGCCGCCGTGGCTGGCCACGACAACCTGCTGGTGCAGCCCAAGCCGGCGGTCGGCATCGTATTGACCGGTTCCGAAGTGGTCACGTCAGGCGTTCCGGAACCAGGACGTGTCAGGGACACTTTTGGTCCGCAGTTGGGGACGGTCATTTCCCTTTTGGGGGGCACACCTGCCGGCTCCCTGCGGATCGGGGATTCCTACCCCGAGTGGCTCGCGGCACTTGGCGGTACTGACGCGTTCCCCGGGCGATTGCCGGACCTGACCATAACCACCGGCGGAACCGGCTGTTCCGGGACAGATCATTTTCGCGCCGCGATCGCTGCCCTCGGCGGACAGCTGTTGCTGGATGGCATCGCCATGCGGCCGGGCCACCCGGCAGTCCTGGCCGTGCTCCCGGACGGCCGCTTCGTCGTCGGGCTGCCCGGTAACCCCCTGGCAGCAATGATGGCGCTCATCACTATGGGTGCACCGCTGATGGAGGCACTCGGAGGCAGGCCCCTGAGTGCCGTTGGACAGGTCACCTCCGCGGCTGACGTTGATCCGTGCCCCGGCCGTACCCGCCTGATTCCCTGCACGTTCGTCGAGGGACTTGCCTTCCCCGCCTCGCATACGGGGCCCGGCATGATGCGTGGACTGGCCTGGGCCGACGGCGTCATGGCCGTTCCCCCTGCCGGAGTCCAGTCCGGCGAGCAGGTTCCTGTGCTCCCGCTCCCCTGGACGCAGGCGAAAGAAACCATCCCTTCCACCGGCAACCGAGCACGGAGCACCGCATGGCCCGCATGACACAGCGCCGCAAGATCCACCGCTTCAACCTGGACGGCTCCGGCACCGAATACACGGTGCGGTTCAAGGAAGACGTACTCGCCGCTGAGGAGCCCTTGGAAATCCGAATCGGAGGCCGCTCCTTCGCTGTCACTATGAGGACCCCGGGGGACGATTTTGACCTGGTGGCCGGGTTCCTGGTCTCGGAAGGCATCATCAGCTCCAACTCCGAACTGGTATCACTGCGCTTCTGCACCGGCGATGCCAGGGGAGAACGGACATATAACGTGGTCGACGCCCAGTTGAGGCCTGATGTACCCATGCCTGACACCATGCGGCATGTGTACACCTCAAGCTCCTGCGGCATCTGCGGGACAGAATCGATCGAGTCCGTCCGCAAGACCCTTCCCTTCGATCCTGCCAAGGACCCGCTGCAGATTCCCGTGGATGTCCTCGCCGAACTGCCGGAGCGGCTGCGCGAGGCCCAGGCGGTGTTCGACAAGACGGGCGGCGTCCATGCGGCCGGCCTGTTCAAGGTGGATGGGGCCGGCCCGGAGTTGCTTTGTCTCCGGGAGGATGTGGGGCGCCATAACGCTGTGGACAAAGTGGTGGGATGGGCGCTGCGCCAAAATCTGCTGCCTCTGGGTGGCACCGTCCTCCAGGTGTCCGGGCGCGCGTCCTTCGAACTAGTCCAGAAGGCCGCCATGGCCGGCATTCCTGTCCTGTCTGCGGTGAGCGCGCCTTCAAGCCTGGCCGCCGACCTCGCCGTCGAGACCGGAGTGACGCTGGTTGGATTCAGCCGGGGACACAGCCTGAACGTCTACGCCGGCCACGAAAGGCTGAGCCGTCGGCAGAATGTGGCCCGCGAGGTAACCCATGCCAGGGTTTGATGTTGTCCTCGCCGAGCTCAGCGAAGACCCCATCTCCGTGGACCGGGCCACAGCCGCCGTCCAGGGCGACGAAGCCGGGGCCGTTGTCAGCTTCAGCGGAGTTGTCCGGAACCACGACGGCGGCATGGCCGTCAGCAGATTAAGCTACTCGGCCCACCCCACGGCACACCACATCATGGCCGAAGTCGTGGCGGAATTGGTCGCCGAGCATGCCGGGAAGGCCGACAAGCCGGTCCGCATCTGGGCCGCCCACCGCGTCGGGATGCTGGAGGTGGGTGATCCTGCACTGGTCTGTGCAGTGTCAGCAGCCCACCGTGGCCAGGCATTTGAGGTGTGCTCACAGCTTGTGGACCGCATCAAGGCCCGCGTGCCGATCTGGAAGGAGCAATTCTTCGCAGACGGCACCGTGGAATGGGTCGGAGCAGTCCAACAACTTCCTTCAGAACGTCCCTCGCAAGAAATAGAAACATAGGAGAAAGATGACCTTGAACATCTCTGCGCCCGCCGTGTCCACCACACAGTCCGGTGCTCCCGTCACGTCCGATGCACACTCGAAGGCTGTCGGCGCTGACGGCGCCATCATCCTGACCGACCACTACCTGATCGAGAAGCTCGCCCAGTTCAACCGCGAGCGTGTCCCGGAGCGTGTCGTGCACGCCAAGGGCGGCGGCGCGTTCGGTAAGTTCACCGCGTCCGAGGACGTCTCCAAGTACACCAAGGCCGCGTTCCTGCAGCCCGGCGTCGAGACCGAGATGCTGATCCGCTTCTCCTCGGTCGCCGGCGAGAACGGCTCCCCCGACACCTGGCGGGACCCCCGCGGCTTCGCCGTGAAGTTCTACACCTCCGAGGGCAACTACGACCTCGTGGGCAACAACACCCCGGTGTTCTTCATCCGCGACGGCATCAAGTTCCCGGACTTCATCCACTCCCAGAAGCGCCTCCCGGGCACCCACCTGCGCGACGCGGACATGCAGTGGGACTTCTGGACCCTGTCCCCGGAGTCCGCGCACCAGGTCACCTGGCTCATGGGCGACCGCGGCCTGCCGGCTTCCTGGCGCGAAATGCAGGGCTACGGCTCGCACACCTACCAGTGGATCAACGCCGAGGGTGAGCGCTTCTGGGTCAAGTACCACTTCAAGTCCAACCAGGGCGTGAAGACCATCACCGGCGACCGCGCCGAAGAGCTGGCCGGGTCGGACGCGGACTTCTACATCCGCGACCTGCAGGAAAACATTGCCGCCGGCAACTTCCCCTCCTGGGACCTGCACGTCCAGGTCATGCCCTACGAGGACGCCAAGACCTACCGCTTCAACCCGTTCGACCTCACCAAGGTGTGGCCGCACGCGGACTACCCGCTGATCAAGGTCGGCACCATGGAACTGAACCGGAACCCGGAGAACTACTTCGCGCAGATCGAGCAGGCCACCTTCGCGCCCTCGAACTTCGTGCCGGGCATCGCCGCGTCGCCGGACAAGATGCTGCAGGCCCGCATCTTCTCCTACGCCGACGCGCACCGCTACCGCGTGGGCACCAACCACGCCCAGATCCCGGTGAACCAGCCCAAGAACCAGGTCAACAACTACAGCCAGGACGGCGCCGGACGTTACCACTTCAACGCCCCCTCCGTCCCGGTCTACGCCCCGAACTCGGTCGGCGGCCCCGCCGCCGTTGAGCCCGCGGTCGCCGGCGGCGGCTGGGAGAACGACGGCGAGCTGACGCTCTCCGCGCACTCCCTGCACGCAGAAGACGGCGACTTCGGCCAGGCCGGCACGCTGTACCGCGAAGTGTTCGACGACGGCGCCAAGGCCCGCCTGCTGGACACCATCACCGGCGCAGTCGGCGGCGTCAAAACCCCCGAAATCAAGGAACGCGCCATCCAGTACTGGACCAACGTCGACGCCGACCTCGGCGCCAAACTCCGCGCCAACCTCGGCGCCGGCCAGACAGAATCCGACGCCGAGGCAGCCAACAAGATCGGCTAGTCCGCAGCTACCGGAAGGGCACCCCACCTTTGGGGTGCCCTGCTTTCTGGCGCCCAGGCCCGGGGGTGGAGCAGACGCTTCATGCGCAACAACCTTCGCGATATGGAACAGCGCGTCGGGCCACCGCTTCCCGTCAAGATTCCCGGAAAATCAGCCAAAACCCTTGACATCCGTTATTACCAAGCGCAATCTGTTGCTTAGTGCGATTCTCGTTGAGTCATACGGAACAGCCCCCTGACCCATGTAGCGCCTGGATGCCTCACTGGTTGACGGCCATGTGGAGCACTGCCGGGTCGGGTGCCAGCTACACGCAGGTCAACCTCCGCACCGGAGCACCGGATGCACCCCCGGGCCAACTTCCGGCAGGCGCCCACGAAGTGCTGATCATCGACGGCATCATCATGATCCTTGAATCGGAGGAAGCCCCCAATCTTCCCCCGGCTCACCCCTCAATCCCCTGTTTACGTCCGCAAGCCCATGATCCACCGAGCAAAGGATTCGCTCATGGCTACAAGCAATGACTTAAAACCCTTAATTCCCGAGGAGTTGCCCGCCGACAACGCTTTGGCAGCAACTCCCCCCAACGCCCCTGCGGGTGAAGGCACCAGCCCTGCAGTCCTCGATCCGGTGGACGGAGCCGTGGGGGGCCTGCCGGATTCTGAGGAATACGAACAGATCCTGGGCGAGCTTCGTTCTGCCAGGACCGAGCAAGCCGTTTCGGCACGCCGGAACCATAAGCTCGTTCTCGACAAGGTCACCTTCGGGATCACCGGCGCCATCGCCGTCGCCTTTGTGGTCTGGGGATTTGTCGGCCGCGACAGCCTCGCCTCGTCCTCGACCGTTGCCCTGAACTGGGTCATGGAATACACCGGCTGGCTGTTCATGCTCCTGGCCTCGCTCTTCGTCGTCTTTGTCCTCTGGCTCGCCCTGGGCAAGTTCGGCAACATCCCGCTGGGCAAAGACGGCGAAAAACCCGAATTCCGTACCGTTTCCTGGGTCGCGATGATGTTCGCCGCCGGCATGGGCATCGGCCTGATGTTCTACGGTGTAGCCGAACCGCTCTACCACTACATCTCTCCCCCGCCCGGAACCGTGAACGGACGGACCCCCGAAGCCATCCAGACCGCCATGGCAACCTCCATCTTCCACTGGACACTGCACCCCTGGGCCATGTACGCAGTCGTAGGCATCGCCATGGCCTACGGCACCTACCGCCTGGGCCGCAGGCAACTGATCTCTGTCGCCTTCACCTCACTCTTCGGCGTCAGGAGGGTCGAAGGGCCCATCGGGAAGTTCATCAACATCCTGGCCATTTTCGCCACCCTGTTCGGCACCGCCGCATCCCTGGGCCTGGGCGCCCTGCAGATCGGCAGCGGCATGACCTCCAACGGCTGGTTCGGCGAAATCGGCACCCCCGTGCTCGTAGCAATCGTCGCCGTCCTGACCCTATGCTTCGTCGCCTCGGCCGTCTCCGGCATCAGCCGCGGCATCCAGTGGCTCTCCAACATCAACATGGTCCTGGCCGTCGTCCTGGCACTCATCGTCTTCGTAGCCGGCCCCACCCTGTTCATCCTCAACCTGATCCCCTCCGCCGTCGGCGACTACGCCCGCGACCTGGCCGAAATGTCCTCCCGAACCGAAGCAGTCGGCGATGAGGCCCTACGAAGCTGGATGACCAGCTGGACCATCTTCTACTGGGCCTGGTGGATCTCCTGGACGCCCTTCGTCGGACTCTTCATCGCCCGCATCAGCCGCGGCCGCACCATCCGCCAGTTCGTCACCGGCGTCCTGCTGGTCCCCAGCGTCGTCAGCGTCATCTGGTTCGGCATCTTCGGCGGAGCCGCTTTCCACGTCCAACAGGAAGCCGATAAAACAGGCACCCCCGGACTGGTAACAACAGTCAACGGCGTCCCGTCCGTGAACTTCGACGGCGCACTCTTCGACCTGGTCAAAAACCTTGGCATGCCCGGCTGGCTCACCGCCGCCGTCATCGTGCTGGCCATGATCCTGGTAGCAATCTTCTTCATCACCGGCGCCGACGCCGCATCCATCGTGATGGGATCACTTAGCTCCAACGGCGCCGAACACCCCCGCCGCGGAGTAGTGATCTTCTGGGGCACCCTCACCGGCGCCGTGGCAGCAGTCATGCTGCTCGCCGGCGGCGACGAACCCTCCGAAGCCCTGGCCGGCCTCCAACGCATCACCATCGTCGCAGCACTACCCTTCATCATCGTCATGCTCCTGCTCTGCTTCGCCCTCACCAAAGACCTCCGACGCGACCCCCTCTCCCTCCGACGACGCCTGGCCACATCCGTCGTCGAACGCGCCATACGCACCGGCGTAGAACAACACGGCGGCATCCAATTCGACCTCGTCACAAAACACGACTGCGCCGACACCTGCCCGGACCCCGACTCCCACCAAGGCGGCACCCACACCGGCAGCATCCCCACCGTCCAGACCCGCCACACAAACCCCAACAACAACTAAAACCACCACCACGCTAAGCAGCGGGCCAAACACCAACGCCCCGCCCTCCACATACGGAGGGCGGGGCGTTGGGCCGTTCAGAGATCGTCTTCGGGCCGGGCGGCGAGGATCCGTTTGGCTCTGACCTGCAGGATGTCGAGCGACTCCTGGATCAGGGGCGATGCGATGCTGCCCCTCCGCACCGCAGCGACAATGCGGCGCGCGGGCTTCCCTTTGCCAGTGATGCGCAGCCGAACCACGTTTTCGGCACTACGCAGGGGTGCCAGTCGCGGCAGCAGCCCCACGCCCAGCCCCGCACCAACGAAAGCGATCTGGGTTTCCCATTCAACGGCCTCATGGGCAATCCGCGGTGTGACCCCGACTGCCGTGAACGCCGCGGTGAATAGGGAATGGTAGGTCGACCCGACGGCCTCGGTGATCCAGGGTTCCGACGCTAATTCTTCGAGCGTCACCGTTTCCCGCGATGCCAGGGGATGGTTGGAGGGGATGATCACATCCAGGGGATCGTCGAGCAGGACGGTCTGCTCGAAGCGCGGATCGTCCTCAGCATGGGTGTCTGACTGCATGGCGACGATGACCGCGAGGTCGATTCGCTCGGCAACCAGCAAGTCGAAGCAGCGGGCCGGGTTTGCCTCGAGTACCTGCACCTCCAGCTGGGGGCGTGTTGAGCGCAGGGTGGCGGCCAGCGGCGCGAGCAGCTGGGCGGCAGCCGTGGAGAATCCGCCGAGGCCAAAACGGGCCGGCATTTGGTCGCCAGCCTCCATGGCCGCGGCGCGCAGGCTCTCCCACTCCGCAATGAGGGTGTCCGAGCCCGACACGAGATAGCGGCCCGCGGCGGTCAGCCGCACCCCACGGCCGTCCTTCGTCAGCAGCTGCATTCCAAGCACGCGCTGGAGCTCCCGCAATTGCGCGGAGACGGCGGAGGGCGAGTAGCCCGTGAGCTCCGCGGTTGCGCCGATGGTGCCGCACCGGGCGAACACCCGAAGTGTGATGAGTCTCGCATCGATCATGCACCTATTGTGCACAGATATCTTCCAAATTTTGCGCTTTTGTTGCGGATCAATGATCTCTAATCTCATGACTACAAGGTTTTCGACAACGCCGCTCGCACCCACGCAGCCGTGGTCGCCACGATTCGCACACTTATCCAAACCTCCCGGGAGGAAACACATGTCTGCTCCAGTCTTGCCCCTCAATTCACGCGGAAAACTCGTGTCATCATTGCCCGCCGAGCAGCTGGCGGAAATCGCCGGGCTGTTCGAGTTCCGGCGCAAGGGATATTCCCTCGACGCCCCGTTCTACACGGACCAGACCATTTTCAAGATCGACATGGAGGCCATTTTTGGCCAGCACTGGATCTTTGCCGCCAGCGTCGCCGAACTGCCGGAGCCGGGCGACTACGTCACCGTCGACTACGGGCCCTACTCCCTGATCGTCCTGCGCAACGACGACGGCGACGTCAACGTCCTGCACAACGTGTGCCGCCACCGCGGCGCCCGCGTCCTGACCGAAGCCGCCGGCTCAACGGGAAACCTGGTGTGCGGCTATCACTCCTGGACGTACTCGCCCAGCGGCGACCTGATCCACGCCTCCGCACCGGGAGAAGCGAAGTTCGACAAGAACTGTTTCGCCCTCAAGCGCGCACACAGCCGCGTGGTCGCCGGACTCATCTTCGTCTGCATTGCGGACGTACCGCCGGCCGACTTCGACGAGACCTCCAAGATCTTCGAGCCCTACCTCGCCCCCCACGATCTGTCGAAGACGAAGATCGCCTACCAGCAGAACATCATCGAAGAGGGCAACTGGAAGCTCGTCATGGAGAACAACCGTGAGTGCTACCACTGCGACGGCCACCCTGAGCTCGCCTGCTCCCTCTTCCCGACGTGGGGCCTGACCGAGGGACTGGTTCCGCCCCACCTCGAGGAGGTGTGGGACCGCAACAAGGAAGCCCAGTCCTCCCTTGAAGAGCGCTGCCGCCGCTACGGCCTGCCCTACGAGGTAGTCGAGGAGCTTGACACCCGCATCGCGGGAATACGCATCTCGCGGGAATCACTCGACGGTGAGGGTGAATCGTTCTCGGCCGACGGGCGCCGGCTCTCCAAGAAGCTGCTCGGCGACCTGCCGGACTTCCGCCTCGGCCGCTGCTCGATGCACCTGCAGCCCAACAGCTGGTTCCATTTCCTCGGGGACCACGTCATCACGTTCGGCGTCTTCCCCATCAACGAACACCAGTCACTGGTACGCACCACCTGGCTGGTGGCTGACGACGCCGAAGAGGGCGTCGATTACGATCTGGACAAACTCACCTACACCTGGAAGCAGACAAACCTGCAGGACAAGGCGTTCGTTGAGTTGTGCCAGAAGGGTGCCGGCAGCCCCGCCTACGAACCCGGCCCGTACATGAAGAGCGAGTACCAGGTAGAAGCATTCATCAACTGGTACGTGCAGCGTGTACAGGAGCACTTGGCATGACCGAACTCCTCACTGAGACGGTGATCCAGGAACCACAGCGCATTCGCGGGCTTGAGATGCCGTGGAACAGGGTCATGGGCAGCACCGAGGCACCCGCCCGCGCCGCCCGCGCACTGGGCCCCTGGCACCCGCAGGAGTTCATGGCCGAATGTGTGGAGACCGTTCCCGAGGCCGGCGGCATCATGACCTTCGTGTTCCGCCGCTGTGACGGTGCCCCCCTGGCGTTCCGGGCGGGGCAGTACGTAAACGTCGCCTTTCCCGTGAACGGCGAGGACCAGGATCCGGTGGACCGCAGCTATTCGCTGTCCAGTTCGCCCACGGAGCCGTGGACCTTCAGCATCAGCGTCAAACGCGATCACGCCGGGCTGGTCTCACCGTGGGTGCATGAGAACGTCAAACCCGGCACCGTCCTCGACATGCTCGGACCGGTCGGGGCGTTCCACCTGCCCGATGCCGACCGGCGGGCGCGTTACCTCCTGCTGGCCGCCGGCGCGGGCATTACTCCCATCATGTCCATGGTGCGGACCATCCACTCCCTGCCCGGGCACGCCGACGTCGTGGTTCTCTACCACGGAGCGGCGGCCGGTGATTTCGCCTTCCATCAGGAGTTGGCCTACATCGCCTCCGTGGACTCGCGCGTCAAGGTCCACTACTCCCTGGGCGACCGGAGCAAACCCGAGGGGTGGGACGGACTCAGCGGGAGGCTAACGGCCGCCATGCTCGACTACGTGGCCCCTGATGCCAACGGCCGCCAGGTCTATGCCTGCGGCCCCGAGGGCTACCTTAACACCGCCACCAAGCTCCTGGAGAAGGTCGGCGTCGATGACACTTCGATATACATGGAGTTCTTCACGGGAGATCGCCAGACGCTCCTTGAATACCAGGCAGAGATCGCGCTTGCGACGGACATCGCGGAGGAAATCGCCGAGGAAATCGCCGAATCCGCCGAGGACTACTATGAAAGCCAGCCCAGCGCGTTTGGGCTCTACGAGCCCGGCTACGACTCCGAGGGAACCCTGCAGGCCACGGGGCTCCCGCTGGAAACAGTCGACTCGGACGCATCAGGTTTCGAAAACCCCGAGGGCACTGCGGACGTGGGGGCCGGGTCCCCCGATGCCTCGAGCTTCGACACGGTCGGAACGGGAAGCCTCACCCTGTCCTTCATGCGCACCGGTATCAACGTGCGCATCGACCCCACCGAACACATCCTCGGGGTGGCCCAGCGTGCGGGCGTCAGGATCGGCGCGAACTGCAAGGAGGGCATGTGCGGCTCCTGCAAGGTGGTCAAGCTTTCCGGGGAGGTCGAGATGAACCACCAGGGCGGCATCCGGGCACGGGAAATCGCTGCAGGCAAGTTCCTGCCCTGCTGCTCCACCGCGCAGACCGATTTGGTGATCGATGCCTAGCCGCTTCCGGCTGCTCTAGGCCGGACAGCATGACAACTACCTCACAGACAGTCTGATGCGACCAGTATCACTGTGGGGTTCGATCGCCAACCCATAGGAGCCATTCAATGTCAGGTAACAAAGCCGTTGCATACAAGGCACCGGGGATCGTGGAAATCATCGATACCCCGTTTCCCACCTTTGAACTGCAGGCCGGACCCGGCGTCAATCCCGTCAATGTCGGCCGGAAGGTCCCGCACGGGGTCATCCTGCGCACCGTGAGCACCAACATCTGCGGTTCGGACCAGCACATGGTTCGTGGCCGCACGACCGCCCCGGCCGGTCTCGTCCTGGGGCACGAGATCACCGGGGAAGTCATCGAGACCGGGCCCGACGTCGAGTTCATCAAGGTCGGGGACATCGTCTCGGTCCCCTTCAATATCTCCTGTGGGCGCTGCCGGAACTGCAAGGAAGGCAAGACCGGAATCTGCCTGAACGTGAACCCGGACCGCCCCGGGTCCGCCTACGGCTATGTTGACATGGGCGGATGGGTCGGCGGGCAGGCGGAGTATGTCCTGGTCCCGTACGCGGACTGGAACCTGTTGCGGTTCCCTGATCGGGACCAAGCTTTGGAAAAGATCATGGACCTGACCATGCTCTCGGACATCCTCCCGACCGGTTTCCACGGGGCCGTCACGGCAGGTGTCGGCGTCGGGTCCACCGTCTATGTTGCCGGGGCCGGTCCCGTAGGGCTTGCCGCGGCGGCCAGCGCGCAGCTGCTGGGGGCCGCCGTGGTCATCGTGGGGGATCTCAATGAGGACCGCCTGGCCCAGGCCCGATCCTTTGGCTGCGAAACCGTCAATGTGACCATGGGCGATCCGGCAGACCAGATCGAGCAGCTTCTCGGCGTCCGGGAGGTCGATGCCGGTATCGACGCGGTCGGTTTCGAGGCCCGAGGACACGGTGCCGGGGCCCAGGAGGCGCCCGCCGCCGTGCTCAATTCGCTGATGGACCTCACGGCTGCCGGCGGGTCCCTGGGCATTCCCGGCCTATATGTCACCGGGGACCCGGGTGCCGCGGACGCAGCAGCCCAGAAAGGCAGCCTATCCCTGTCCCTGGGCACCGGCTGGGCGAAGTCCCTTTCCTTCGCGACCGGCCAATGCCCGGTGATGAAATACAACCGGCAGCTGATGATGGCGATCCTGCATGACAGGATCCAGATCGCCAAGGCAGTCAATGCCACGGCCATTTCACTCCAGGATGCCCCTCGGGGCTACGCGGAATTCGATGCCGGAGCCGCCACGAAGTACGTCCTGGACCCGAACGGCTACCTCAGTAACTAATCCGAGGAATTGTGCTGATCCGTGCCGATCGACTGGAGGCTTGGGGGCTTCCTCCCACTCAAGGCCATGTTTAACCGCATGCCCATCAACCCCGAGCAAAGGATTCGCTCATGGCTACAAGCCGTGACTTAAAATTCTCCACCCCCGAAGAGTCGCCTGCCGATAGCTCTTTCGCAGCAACTCCCCCCAACGAACAGCCCGAAGGTACGCGAAACACCACAACAGTCCTGGATGTCCCTGCGGGTGAAGGCACCAGCCCTGCAGTCCTCGATCCGGTGGACGGAGCCGTGGGGGGCCTGCCGGATTCTGAGGAATACGAACAGATCCTGGGCGAGCTTCGTTCTGCCAGGACCGAGCAAGCCGTTTCGGCACGCCGGAACCATAAGCTCGTTCTCGACAAGGTCACCTTCGGGATCACCGGCGCCATCGCCGTCGCCTTTGTGGTCTGGGGATTTGTCGGCCGCGACAGCCTCGCCTCGTCCTCGACCGTTGCCCTGAACTGGGTCATGGAATACACCGGCTGGCTGTTCATGCTCCTGGCCTCGCTCTTCGTCGTCTTTGTCCTCTGGCTCGCCCTGGGCAAGTTCGGCAACATCCCGCTGGGCAAAGACGGCGAAAAACCCGAATTCCGTACCGTTTCCTGGGTCGCGATGATGTTCGCCGCCGGCATGGGCATCGGCCTGATGTTCTACGGTGTAGCCGAACCGCTCTACCACTACATCTCTCCCCCGCCCGGAACCGTGAACGGACGGACCCCCGAAGCCATCCAGACCGCCATGGCAACCTCCATCTTCCACTGGACACTGCACCCCTGGGCCATGTACGCAGTCGTAGGCATCGCCATGGCCTACGGCACCTACCGCCTGGGCCGCAGGCAACTGATCTCTGTCGCCTTCACCTCACTCTTCGGCGTCAGGAGGGTCGAAGGGCCCATCGGGAAGTTCATCAACATCCTGGCCATTTTCGCCACCCTGTTCGGCACCGCCGCATCCCTGGGCCTGGGCGCCCTGCAGATCGGCAGCGGCATGACCTCCAACGGCTGGTTCGGCGAAATCGGCACCCCCGTGCTCGTAGCAATCGTCGCCGTCCTGACCCTATGCTTCGTCGCCTCGGCCGTCTCCGGCATCAGCCGCGGCATCCAGTGGCTCTCCAACATCAACATGGTCCTGGCCGTCGTCCTGGCACTCATCGTCTTCGTAGCCGGCCCCACCCTGTTCATCCTCAACCTGATCCCCTCCGCCGTCGGCGACTACGCCCGCGACCTGGCCGAAATGTCCTCCCGAACCGAAGCAGTCGGCGATGAGGCCCTACGAAGCTGGATGACCAGCTGGACCATCTTCTACTGGGCCTGGTGGATCTCCTGGACGCCCTTCGTCGGACTCTTCATCGCCCGCATCAGCCGCGGCCGCACCATCCGCCAGTTCGTCACCGGCGTCCTGCTGGTCCCCAGCGTCGTCAGCGTCATCTGGTTCGGCATCTTCGGCGGAGCCGCTTTCCACGTCCAACAGGAAGCCGATAAAACAGGCACCCCCGGACTGGTAACAACAGTCAACGGCGTCCCGTCCGTGAACTTCGACGGCGCACTCTTCGACCTGGTCAAAAACCTTGGCATGCCCGGCTGGCTCACCGCCGCCGTCATCGTGCTGGCCATGATCCTGGTAGCAATCTTTTTCATCACCGGCGCCGACGCCGCATCCATCGTGATGGGATCACTTAGCTCCAACGGCGCCGAACACCCCCGCCGCGGAGTAGTGATCTTCTGGGGCACCCTCACCGGCGCCGTGGCAGCAGTCATGCTGCTCGCCGGCGGCGACGAACCCTCCGAAGCCCTGGCCGGCCTCCAACGCATCACCATCGTCGCAGCACTACCCTTCATCATCGTCATGCTCCTGCTCTGCTTCGCCCTCACCAAAGACCTCCGACGCGACCCCCTCTCCCTCCGACGACGCCTGGCCACATCCGTCGTCGAACGCGCCATACGCACCGGCGTAGAACAACACGGCGGCATCCAATTCGACCTCGTCACAAAACACGACTGCGCCGACACCTGCCCGGACCCCGACTCCCACCAAGGCGGCACCCACACCGGCAGCATCCCCACCGTCCAGACCCGCCACACAAACCCCAACAACAACTAAAACCACCACCAGTCCCAACCGCCGGGTGGCACGCGGCTTCCTGGCCCGTGCCACCCGGGCACACCCACCTCCAACGCACAGCAAAGGTTATCTACATGTCCCAGCTCCACGACCAAGAACAGACTCTCCGGATCAGCAGCCACGGGAAGGAGTTTGTGGATATCCAGTTGCAGTCCTCAAGTCCAGTGACCGTTCGGCTGCAGCTGGATGGGGGCTGCAACTGCCGCCACGACAACGACAACCGCCCCGGCTCGTATATTGACAGCGACCTCGGTTCCCGCTGACGGCGGCTGCACCGGCCACACCGCATCAGCCATATACCCATGACCATTCAACTGGGCATCCCAGTACTGCGCCTGGCCAGGAACAATAGCCAGGGGCCCGCGCCTACATCACGGCCGGCCGGACTGCCTTCGAAGTTGCTGGACCGTTTTGGCCGCCAAGCAACCGACATGCGGCTGTCCGTGACAGACAAATGCAACCTCCGGTGCACCTACTGCATGCCGGCGGATGGCATGCAATGGCTGCCGAAGGAAGCCGTCATGACAGCAGGTGAGATCGAGAGAATCGTGGGCATCGGCGTCGAGCGACTGGGTGTGAGGGAACTCCGAATCACTGGAGGAGAGCCTCTGGTCAGACCGGACCTCGTCGAGGTCATCGCCACACTTCGGGCGCGTCATCCCGAGCTCCCCATCTCCATGACCACCAACGGCGTCGGGCTCGATAAGAAGGCGGAGGCGCTCAAGGAGGCCGGGCTTACCCGGGTCAATGTTTCCCTAGACTCCCTGCATGAGGAGGTTTTCAGCCAACTGACCCGGCGCCCGTTCCTCGGTAAAGTGCTCGCCGGCGTCGAGGCAGCCCGCGCTGCGGGCCTTGGACCGGTCAAGATCAACGCAGTGCTGATGCGCGGTGTCAACGACCAGGAAGCCCCGGAGTTGTTGGAGTGGGCCTTGCAGCGAGACATTGAGCTGCGCTTCATCGAACAAATGCCGCTGGACGCGCAACGCGGCTGGACTGAGCACGGGATGATCACGGCCCCTGAGATACGCGCCCTGCTGTCCGCAGAGTTTGTCCTGGAACGGGATCGCCGCCAGCGGGACGGCGCGCCGGCCGAACGGTTTGAAGTACGACGACGGCACGCGGCTACCGGCGAAGCGTCCGGAACTGTTCTGGGAACCGTAGGGATCATTGCCTCAGTCAGCGAACCCTTTTGTTCGGACTGCCGGCGTACCCGCGTCACGGCTGAGGGAAAGATCATGAGCTGTCTGTTTTCACGGGAGGAGTTCGACATCCTGGCGCTCCTGCGGGCTGGTGCGGAGGACGACGAACTCATGCACCTTTGGCAGGATGCCATGTGGAAGAAGCCGCGAGCGCACGGCATGGACCACGCTGGTCTTGGAACTGAAGACTTTGTGCAGCCTGACCGCAGCATGAGCGCCATCGGAGGATAAGACGAATGCTCGTTCGATATTTTGCCGCCGCCTGCGCAGCGGCAGGCGTCGAAGAGGAACACCTCGATGTTCCCGACGGCACCACCCTGGACGGACTCATCGCAGTCATGCTGACCGTCGACCGCGGAATGGCGGGAGCGGCTGGCCCCGCTCTTTCGCTGGCTGAGGTCATCACCCGGAGCACGTTCTTACGGAACGAGGTCGCACTGCGGGACCGCGGTGCGGCGCTTAGTGCGGGAGATGTGGTGGACGTGCTGCCGCCCTTCGCTGGCGGTTAGTGCACCTCATCCTCCCGGCGACATCCTCCCTGCGTCCTCCGAGGGGGCTCCGAACCATGTCGGCAGGTGGTGGAGCAGGTCGTTCTGGTCTTCGCCGATCCAGGCGACGTGGCCGTCCGGTCGGAGCAGGACCGCGGGTGCGTCCAGTTCTCCGCTGACGTCCGCGACGTGGTCGATCCGGTCCGTCCATCCCGTCACGGAGAGTTTTCCGGTCTGGTCCAGTAGGAGCCCGCGGCCTTCGCGGGTCAGCTCGTAGAGACGGCCCCGTGAGAGCGGGATGTCGCGCAGCCGTTTGCCGAGCATCTCGGGCCCTTCACCGAAGTTGTAGCGGATCCCGATCGCGGTGATCTTCTCGGCCAGGAATTGGCGGACGTCCTCGAAGTCCATCAGCTCGGTCAGCAGCCGGCGCACAGCCTGCGGGCCGGGTTCGGTGGAGAGCAGCTCGCTTTGGGCGCGGGTGATGGTCAGCACGTCTTCGGCGACGGGGTGACGCTCGGTGTAGTAGCTGTCCAGCAGCCCTTCCGGTGCCCACCCGTTGACCTCGGCAGCGAGTTTCCATCCGAGGTTGAAGGCGTCCTGGATGCCGAGGTTCAGACCCTGCCCTCCCAAGGGCGGGTGGATGTGCGCTGCGTCGCCAGCGAGTAGGACCCGGCCCACTCGATATCGTTCGGCAAGCCGGGTGGCGTCGCTGAACCTGGACAGCGAGCGTGGTGAGTGGGCGCCGAAGTCGGTTCCCGCATACGCCCGCAGCTGCGTCCGGAACTCTTCCAGTGTGGGCGGGACCGAACGGTCCTCGGCCACCGTCGCCGCCGGCACGACGGCTCGGTACAGGCCGTTTGCGGTGGGGCCGATGCCGAACCCCTTGTGGGTCTTTCGTACCTCGCCCGCCACCTCCGCGAGCTCGTCCGGCGGCGTGGTCACCTCCACCTCGCCGAGGAGCCACTCGGTCTTGGCGGGCTCGCCGGGGAAGCCGATGCCGAGTATTCTGCGCACCAGGCTGCGTCCGCCGTCGCACCCGACCAGCCAGCGTGAGCGCAACTGTGTGCCGTCGCCGAGCCCGACGTTCACCCCGTCCCTGTCCTGTTCAACACCCGTCACCTCGCAGCCGCGGCGGATCTGGGCGCCGAGCTCGCCGGCGCGCTCGGCCAGCAGGCGGTCGGTGACCGGCTGGGGGATGCCGAGGACATAAGCGTGTGCTGTGTCCAGGTTCGCCGTTCGGGGTTTGTCGATCGCGGCAAAGCCGCCAACACCGGGATACTGCTGCCCGTGTGCGAGGAACCTTTCCAGTAGCCCGCGCTGGTCCATGATCTCGATGCTGCGCGGATGCAGGCCGAGCGAACGGACGGCGGTTCCTGGCTCCGCATCCTTCTCCAGCACGAGCACGTCCACGTCGTGGAGTCGCAGCTCGCTGGCCAGCATCATCCCTGTCGGCCCGCCGCCGCTAATGATCACGTCGAACATATAAACCCCAAATCATTTTCCCGCGCTGAACGGCCCAATGCAGTCCGCATTTCCGCAAGATTTTCTTGCCGCGGCCAACCATTTTCGTCGATGTGAGGGGCCTTGCGGCAAGCCCCCCGGCGCGCTGTATTCTGAAAATGGAAAGGAGATATATTCCCCTTGCCATTTGTATGTGCTGACTTGCGAAGACCCTAGGACGCCTCGGGAACGCACGGGACAGCACACCCGCCGAGCACAGCACGCGGGACCGCTGACAAATGTTGTGGGTCCGCCGGCGCTGATTCCCGGAGGTTCCCCGGAGCCCGACGTAGATCTGACTTCGCCTGCCCCCTGGTTGGCCGCCAATCCGTGGCCGGCTGATCCGGCTCGGGCACTGGCCCTTCCAGCGCTGCGACCATATGTCCCAGGTCGCGGGCCTCGGAAGGAGCTCTTGGCGGGTGTCGAAGGTGGGCCGCCCCTCCTAAGAGGCAGTCCGGGCGGGGTGCGGAGACTCTGCCAACGTTCGTGGCGCAGCCCTCACCGATCGGCCCAGCCGGTTGGCGCGGGTGCATCGAGGAAAGTGATCACGACGTCGCGCACGAGTTCAGTCCGGGCGAGCCCGAAGAAATGGGTTGTGCCAGGGAACACCGCATGCTGCGATGCAGGCACGCCCTCGAAGTCCCCGTTCACGTCTCCCCCGCGCAGTTGGAGGAACTTCACCGCGTGCTCGAGCTTAACCATGTCGCAGTCGCCGACCGTAAAGAGTGTCGGGGCCGCGATTCCGCGGATTTCGTCGTCGCTCCATCCACTCTCCCCCGCGCCGTAGCGTGCGAGTTTGTCGAGCAGACCCTGCAGGTGCTGGCGGTCGGGATGCGGCGACACGGCGAGGTAGCGTTTCTCCATCGGGGTTCCCGCGATCATGTCCACCGTCAGCTCCGCAACCGCTTCGGCGTTGCCGCCACGGTCACCCTCTGGCCGGAACGACACCGACGACACGATGAGCTTGCGAACGAGTCCCGGGTGGCGGATGGCAAGATCAAGCGCGACCGCACCGCCGACGCTGAAACCGAACACGTCGACGTTCCCGACCCCGAGGTGCTCAAGAAGCCCGATGACATCGGATGCCAGATCGGCAGTGCCCAGCGGCCGGTCGGTTCGTTGGTGCGTCCGTGCCCTTGGAAATCCGTCGCGATCACGCGGCGCCCGGCTGACAGGCTCGGGATCAGCGCGCCGAACTGCAGCTCGATGTCGAAGAGCCCGCCGTGCAGGAGCAACAGGGGCGTGCCGCCGTCGCCGTGCAGCTCGTAGTACATCCGGAGCCCGTTCACCGACGCGTATCCCGTTTCGGGTGCGGCTGTCGTTTCCTCAGTCATCCACGAGCCTCCTCTGGCCTGCGCGTCTGTCGTGTCTCCCATCCTGACACTGCACGCGGTGCCGCGGCCAGCACTTTCGACAGCTGGCCCGCCCGGAAAGCCGACGGCGCTATTCGACCCCGCGGGCCAAAGCGGCCTGCACTGCCAGAAACGGGGCGGACTCGCCCGCAAGCAACCGCTCGACCAAGGCGAGCCTGAACCAGCGTTCCTTGCCTCTAACGTTCTTCCTCATTGCCGCGTCGAGTCCGTCAGCGTGCCTCCACACAGCGATCGGCGTGGGCGAGGGCAAGTCGGCGTCCCTCCCACTGTGACCCGCCGCCCTGGCTGACGCTGATGTCCAGATGTACCCGGTTCTTCGCCTTTTTCCTTCGGGAACCGGCTGAAAGAACAGGCGGGGGCCTTTGCCGGCAGGGTCGACGAGAGCAACACGCCACAGCTCCTCCGGGATGCCTTGGTTCGTGGCAAATTCCGCCCAGCTCGAAAATCCTTCCGGCGGTTCCTGGAGGTCATAGCTGAGGGCCACCGTCCAAAACCGCGCCATTGTCTCGATGTCATGGCAGTCAAAGGTCAGCTGGAATGGATAGGACACCGGGCCGCCTTCCGTTTCGGATGGAACAACTATGCCATTGACCTTCTCCTGATGCCCCCGTCAGCTCCGGAGCCGCTTGGGCCGGTGGTCCGCTTGCTCATGATGTGCCGGGCGGTCCAAGGAGATTCGCGTGCTGGCGACAGCTCCGCGATCAGATCAGGTGGCCGGCTTCATTTCGATGAGCTGGATGAGGTTGCCGCAGGTGTCATCAAAGACGGCCACAACAGCGGTGCCGATGTCAGTCGGTGGCTGTGTGAACACCACGCCCTTGCTGGTCAGCCTGGCGTGCTCGGCCTCGATGTCGTCGACGGCGAATTGAGCGAGTGGGATGCCGTCTTCGACAAGGGCATCCCGATAAGGCTTCACGGCAGGGTGGCTCGAGGGCTCCAGAAGCAGCTCCGGACCGTCAGGCGAGTCGGGCGACACGACGGTGAGCCAGAAGTTGTCACCGAGGGGGATGTCATGGCGCTTCGTGAAGCCGAGCACCTCGGTGTAGAAGGCAAGGGCTGCTCGCTGATCGTCGACGAATAGGCTCGTTAGGGCAATTTTCATTTTTCGGTCCTCTTTCTGGTGGGCCATCGCTCCCTGATCTCGGCGAGTGGCCCTGGGTTGAAGTAGTGGAACTTGGAACGTCCTCGCCTCTCCGTCACCACGAGGCCGGCCGACTCGAGCACGCCTAGGTGTTGCGAGATCGCCTGTCGCGTGAGGCTGATGCCGTGCCCCATCGTGAGCGCGGAACAAATCTCGAACAGGGTTTGGCCGTCGTGCGCTAGAAGTTCATCGAGGACGAGACGTCTTGTCTCATCGTCGAGAGCTCGGAAGACATCGACCATGGAACCACTATAGGCAAGTCTTGACTTGCCTATCAACGCCCTGAAAATGACAAAGGGCCATGCCACACAGAGGGCCGCCCAGAGCCACTGCAAGGAACGGAAACCCAGGAAGGCATGCAGGACGGGAGCTGACCCTGACCACATCGTGAAGGCCACAGGGAAGCGACTGAAAAGCAGAGAACACCTCCCCAGCCGGAACCGCTCATGTCGCCCGCCGAGGGGCCCTCACGTGAACATTTCCCTGTTCGACGGGCGCCCCGGTACGGTTCACACACCCATCGAGCCTGTGGTTAGGCTGGGTGCATGGCGACAGTTATTCTCGTGCGGCACGGCCGCACCACAGCCAATGCCTCTGGACTGCTGGCCGGGCGGGCCGTCGGCGTCAGCCTGGACCAGATCGGGCTCGAACAGGCGGCTCTGACCGGGGACCGGCTCGCGGCCGTGCCCGTGGTCGGGGTGGTGTCGAGCCCTCTTGAGCGTTGTCAGCAGACCGCCCAACTCATCCTCGACCGCCAGGCAGGCACGCCGTACGCGCCGGTCGATCTCGATCTCACCGAGTGCGATTACGGCCAGTGGCAAGGCCGCACGCTCAGTGATCTCGCGACCGAGGATTTGTGGCCGGTTGTGCAGTCGCAACCGTCCGCCGTCGTCTTTCCCGGCGGTGAATCCATGGCCGCGATGCAGGCTCGGGCTGTGGCAGCGATTCGACGCCACGATGCAGCGTTCGAAGCCGAGTACGGGCCGGGGGCTGTGTGGGTCGCGGTGAGTCACGGCGACATCATCAAGTCAATCCTCGCCGACGCGCTCGGCATGCACCTTGACCTGTTCCAGCGAATTCACGTGGGCCCAGCTTCCGTATCGATCGTGAGCTACGGCGCTAGTCGGCCGAGCGTCTACGCGACCAACACCGACGCGGGTGATCTGTCGTGGCTGTCGACAGGCATCCACTCTGGCGATGCGCCGGTGGGCGGCGGTGCAGGACAGAAGGCGCCATGAACCTTATGTGCCTAGAATACTGACATGCCTACACGTGTTCACGAGTTTGCCTGGCCTGATCGGGTCGTCGTCGGCACCATTGGCCTTCCGGGGGCGCGCACGTTCTACCTGCAGGTGCGCGCCGGTAAGCAAATCGTGAGTATTGCCCTGGAGAAGCAGCAGTCGGCCCTGCTCGCAGAGAAGATCGACGAAATTCTCGACCAGCTCATCACGGTCGAGGGCAACCCCTTCAGCGTTCCCACAAGCACTCCCATTGAACTTGTCGACAATGACCAGCTCGAGGCCGTTCAGGAGCAGTTCCGTACCGGCGCCATAAGCCTAGGTTGGGACCCAACCACTGCCCAGGTCGTAATAGAGGCCTACCCCATCACCGATGTCGATGCCGATGACAACGACGAATCGCTAAATGATGACGGCGCTGACGAGCCCGAAATGCTGCTGGTGCGAATGCCGGTCGGCACGGCCCGCGCATTCGCCAAGCGGACCCGGGAGATTGTGGGCGCAGGGCGTCCGGCGTGCCCGCTCTGCGGTTACCCCATAGACGCCGACGGACACACCTGCACCTTTCCCGAGGTCTGATGCCGGCGCCGGACCTCGTGACCGCCGAGCTGACGCTCACCGGCCGCATCACGACGGCGTCAAACGCCACCTTTTTGGGGAACATCGGCGACGTGATGGTCGTCTATAAGCCGATAGCTGGCGAAAGTCCGCTGTGGGATTTTCCCCACGGCGCCCTGGCTCACCGGGAGGTGGCCGCCTACCTGGTCTCGCAGGCCTTCGGCTGGGACGTCGTGCCGCGCACCTGGCTGCGCGATGGTCCCCTGGGCGAAGGAATGGTGCAGCTCTGGCAGGAGCAAGACCCCGCCCAAAGCGCGGTGAACCTGGTCGCGGCGGACCAGGTGCCGGAGACGGGCTGGAAGCAAGTCCTCGAGGGACGTGATGAGACCGGACGGATGGTCGCCCTCGTTCACGAAGACTCGCCGGCGCTCAGGCGCATGGCGGTGTTCGACATGGTGGTCAACAACGCCGACCGCAAGGGCGATCACATTCTTGCCATGGCGGACGGACACCGGCACGGCGTGGACCATGGGCTCACCTTTCACCGTGACCACAAGCTGCGCACGGTGCTGTGGGGATGGATAGGAGACGCCCTCACCCCTGAGGAACGCGAGGGCATCGATCGTGTCAGTGAAGGACTCCACGGTGGGCTGGGCCAAAAACTGGCGGACTTGCTCAGCGCCGAAGAAATTGCATCGCTCGCCGCGCGCTGCGCCCGGTTGCGCCGGGCAGGGCGGTTTCCGGCTCCGAGCGGTGAGATGCCGGCGGTACCCTGGCCGCTGTTCTAAGGGACTTAAGGCCACGGCTCCGCAGGCTGTATCACGTTGATGGCCTGTCACTTGAGGTAGCGACGGCCCTCATCATTCTTGAGTCCGGCCGCGGCCGTCAAAAGCCCCCGCAGAAGGCCTCATCTAAACCAGTTTGTGCCCACCCGAGGACCGCAAGCGTGCGTCGTCGACACACGAAACCCCATTTCCTATGTGAGGAAAACGTTTGGTCCGAGTAGCTGGGCTGGGTGCTTACGAAACAACTTTGAATATGTAAAAATTCAATGTAATAGGAAAGCGTGCTTGCGGCCCGCTCCCGTTGATGAGTGGCAGGACGGTTCCCCTAGATGCAAAGTATGGCTATCTCCACTCGCGCTTTGGACCTGCTCTTGCTGTTGCGCGGCAGCGAACCGGAAGGGCTGGGCCGCGCAGAACAAGTGTCCTACCAGATCGAGACTGCAATCTTGATGGGCATTCTGACCGAGGGTGATCGGCTGCCAACGGAATCCGTCCTTGCCGGAGAACTGGGCATCTCGCCGATCACCCTTCGCCAGTCCCTGGCCGCCCTCCGGGCCAAGGGCCTCATCGAAACCAGCCGCGGCCGCAGCGGCGGGAGCGTTATCCGCCGCCAAGTAGAACTTTCCGACAGTCAGTTGCAGCACAAGCTCAGAAAAACAAGCACGGAATCGCTCCGGGACCTCGGGGACCTCGGTGCGGCCATCGCGGCAATGTCTGCCCGACTAGCCGCAAGACGGGCAGATCCTCAGAATGTTGAACATTTGGAAGCCTTGGTAGGTCACCACAGTAATACCGTGGAGGAACGGGCCCGGCGTCGCATGGACAGTCGGTTTCACGTCGCCATCAGTATCGCCGCGCAATCCAGCAGATTGACCTCGGCGGCGCTCCAACTTGAGGCCGAACTTATGACGCTATGGTGGGGCATGCCGGATCACTCGGGCAGCGCGGACGAACTGGTCAAACAGCATATGGCGATCGTCGAGGCGATCAAGGGCCGGGACGGGGATGTTGCAGCCCGCGCTGCGGAGCGCCATAGCCGAAGCGAGATGGAATTCTTGATTGAGCAGCATCTTAGGTTGACCATGCGGCCGGAAGAAGGTGCGTGACATGTACACCCTGGACGCGGCCCTTCACCGGAGCTGACGCCATCTCTTCCAGCCTCAACGGGGTCTTCGCGGACGGGAGGTCTGGCAGTGGGCACCTACATCGACTTCGGCGCTCCCGCCCCCTTGGGCTGCCGGGCGTCACAGCCGAAATCCGCTACAAGGAGCCAGGTCAGAGAGCAGCCACTAGTCCCGGCCCGGTCTGGCCGGCGAGCCAGACCGCTATCTGCGTGCGCGACGTGAAACCCAGCTTCGCAAGGATGCCCTCGACATGGCCGTCGGCCGTGCGTGGCGAGACCACAAGCTCGGCGGCGATGTCCGTGTTGCTGCAACCTCGGCGACAAGACCCGCATTCTCGTGTTCCCGCTTTGTGAGCGCCGGGCCGGCTGCGGTGCGGTGGCCGAGGAACAACGGACATGGCCTTGGGACATGTGCACGAAGGGGGACTCGGCCCTGAGACGCTGGTCCTCTACACGGGCAGTGCAGTGGCGGCGGAGAACATCGTTCGGATTCGCCGCAAGGCCCACGGAGCCCGCGCTCCAGCCTGCCGTTCAACTGCAACGGGAACATGTGGTGGAAACGGAGGCAGAACTCGCGGCACGAGAGGCCCGTTATGGAGTGATCGACCACGACCTCGGCGCGTTTGCCCAGCGCCATGACGGGCGAAATTCCCCGAGGGGTTAGCTTCGGTTCAGTCCTTTGCCCTGATTCACAGCATTCATGGCGGCGATGTGCTGGGCCATGTAGTTGAGGCTGTCATCCATTTTGTTCTGCCAACTCAAGGTGGCTCCTCGAAGATCCGCCGCATCGATCGATTCAAAGATTTCCGTGTTTTGTTCAAGGATTGTTTGTGGTGAAAATGCGTATCGTGCCCCGAGGACTGCAAAGTTCATGAATGCCTGCTTAGTAAGCGTCTCCAACATTGCCGGTATTCGGTTCAGGCCTGATGCCTCAAACAGTGCGATTTGGAAATCCATATCCAGGTAATGGGCCCGGGTTATATCGTTGCGCCGAGCACAATCGCCCAGCTCATCCAGGTGATTCCTGACTCGGGAGCGCCCTTCGGGACTCCAACGACTGGCCGCCCGAACTACGATCGCTCCCAAAGCACGCCGGGCCATGTAGGTCTCCGCGACGTCATCAAGGGAAGGAACTCGCACCACCACGGAATCTGACCTGGCGGCGGTAACCAACCCATCCTCGGTGAGCGCGCGAACAGCAGCTCGAATGTCCCGCACGGGTGCGCCCAGGAAACGGCCCAATTCCCCCATCGAAATTTCGCTCTCGCCGGAGAAGGTTCCGTCGACAAGCCCCTGGCGAATTACCGAAAGAATACCCTCGGCCAATAAATTCCCGGCCCGCAGGACTTCGGCCGAACTTGAACCCATAGAGGTGGACTCTTTGCGATCAACCGTCCATGCGAAGGGTGTCCGCCCACCTTGGAACCACCGGCGGATGCGCGCCTCCAGGTCCGCCAACAGCGTCCCGGATGGCACTTCCGGCAGGAGGTCAAGGGCAGCTAGCAGCCTCTGCCATTGCCACGCATCGGCCAGGTGCGCTGCCGGCCTCGCGCCGGCGGGTACTGCAAAACTGCCGCTCACCAGAATAATGGCTTCGGTAAGGCTATGCCCTGCGGATTCCAGCGACATCCAAAGGTCCTGGCTGTGGCCCGTGGTTTCACGATCCGGGGGGACACCCAGAAGCAGATCCGCAGCCAGCACCGCCCGCAGTCGTCTCTTGCTGCTGGCTGACAGACCGGCCGGGTACCGTGCACGCGACGCGCGGGAGGGACTCAGGACGAGGCAGGAGCCCGACGGTCCCACGGCGAATCCAACCAACACCATCTGCCGCTCCGCCAGCATGGCACTAATCGACTTGGTTGTTTGGTCGGGCGTCATGAACTCCTGCCAGGTCCGCGCCACGAACGATTGGCTCAGGCCGACAGCTTCAGCAACATGGCGACTGGAACTTTTGGTTGATTGCATCCAGAGTGGCGCCGTCAAAACGGCACGTTTGAGTTCGGCGCGATCGCTTGCACTTCCCATGCGGCAAGTCTAGGCCCATGGCCTGACTCAAAGACTCAATACTGCACCACTTCCCCGCGTTGGTATTCCCATCATCGAAGGTGCGACCAATCATGGAGACCGAAGGGTCCTATCGATCACCCGGACCGCACCCCAACCAACTCCCAAAGGAGAGCAAATGTACGATGTCGCCATCATTGGTGGAGGCCCCGCCGGGCTGGCCGCCGCTTACAACCTTGAGCGTGCAGGCCAGAAAGTGATCATCCTGGAGGAAACAGGCCGGCTTGGCGGGCGTGCAAAGACCGTGGACATCAACGGGGAACCGGTCAACATGGGTGCCATGTTCGTGTACACCGGCACGGCTTCGCATGAGTTGGCAGTGGAACTGGGCGTAGCCCTGGAACCCTTCGAACCGACGACATTTGGGATCCACACCAACGGCACAACCATCGTAGCGACCGACCACGATGACCTGGTTGAGCGACTCCCGCTCGACGAGGAGTCGCGAAACGGCCTCCGGGCGTTCATCGAGCGGGCGAGTTCGGAGTACTACGCGAACACTGTGGATGGACAACTTCGTCCGGCCACGCCGGGCTTTGGCGAAGAATCCGCCCAGTCGCGAATCAGCGATCTACCCCAAAACGTCCAGGAAATTCTCACCGCAGCAATCCGGGGCGGCTCGGTAGCTCATCCTTCAGAACTAAGCGCGACCTACGCTTTAAGGTACTTTGCCAGTTATCTGGTGCGGGAGAAGAAGAACCGGATGGTCTGCCTGAAGGGCATGCAGGCCATTCCCGCCGCACTAGCCAACGCCCTGCAAAGCACCGAGGTGCGAATGCATCACCGCGTGGACTTCATTCACCAGGATGTTGATGGACTGTGGAGCGCAAGAATCTCTGCGGCCGGGCCTGATGAAGGCTCGGGGCCCGCCATCGAAACCCAGGATGTGACCGCGAGGCACGTGATTATGGCGGTTCCTGCCCCACGGATTGCCGGAATGGTCCGGCTGCCGGAATGGAAGAGCCAGGCCCTGGAGTCCGTGCAGACACCCGGCTCCACCGAGCTTGGCGTTGTTGTGGACATCAGCGCACCGGAACTGGCCGGCATTGACGATTGGTCGTTCATCGCAACCGCCGGGCGAATGTTCGACGTGGTAATCAATCCGAGGCCGGGACGCAAGGACGGAAAGGCCCAATTTGTCTGCTACGGCAATTCGGCCGGATACATCCCGGAAGCCAACGACCCCACCTCAGGCGTCCTGGAACAGTGGATCGAGGAATTCCTGACTGTGGCACCGCAACTACGGGGGCACATCCTCGGGGCCAGCATCCAGTCGTGGCAGCACTGCTTCTCGTTGCTGACACCGACCCGGGCCGCCGCTCTTCCGCTGCTCCAGGCTCCGGTTGCCAGCACGCTGCATTTTGCAGGCGACTACTCCTCCGAGACGGCCGGTACGCATGGGGCGTATTCGGAGGCCAGACGCGTCAGCCACGACATCCTCACCGGCGTAACAACAGGTACGACCGCGCAATCATCGTAAAAGCTATTGCCTTAATCATACAAGGATGTATGCTTTAGGTGTGACTAGGGCCACAAGCACCTGCGGCCCAGTTCACATCAACGCTCCGTCCATGAGTGCGGGTTGTATGCGTCAGTTAATCGAAGGAACCAAAAATGGGCTTAAGTTTTGGCACAAAAGCTCCCCCAACCGCGCTCTCCGGCACGGTCGAGGTGTCCGGGCTTGGCAAGCGATATGGAGTCGTCCAGGTCTTGTCGGATGTAAATCTCTCTATGGCCGAAGGCGAAGTAGTCTCGATCATCGGCCCATCAGGCGCCGGCAAGAGCACGTTCTTACGATGCCTGAACTACTTGGAAACCCCCAGCGAAGGCACGATCGCGATTGGCGGAGCCCACGTTGTTGCCGGCGGAAAATTGCCGGACAAGGCGAGCCTGGACCACCTCCGGCGAGTCACCGGAATGGTGTTCCAAAGCTTCAATCTCTTCCCTCACCTGACCGTGATGGAGAACATCACCCTGCCCCAGCGAAAGGTGCTGGGCTCAAGCAAAGAACAGGCGGAGGAGGTTGCCAACAAGTTGCTCAAGCGGGTTGGACTTCCTGAAAAGGCCATGGCGTACCCGGCCCGGCTCTCGGGAGGGCAACAGCAACGCATCGCCATCGCCCGGGCTCTGGCACTCTCACCCAAGGTCATGCTCTTCGACGAACCAACCTCCGCCCTGGATCCCGAGATCGGCCTGGAGGTACTCGCCGTCATGCGGGACCTCGCAGACGAGGGCATGACCATGCTAGTGGTTACCCACGAAATGCACTTCGCCCGCGACGTCTCGAACCGCATCATGGTGATGGGCAACGGCGGCGTCCTCGAAATCGGACCCAGCGAGCAGGTGATGTCGGACCCGCAAAACGAACGCACCCGGCAGTTCCTCAAGGCCGTGCTGGACAGGTGAGACGGCGATGATTACCCAACTCCTGACCTCGATTGCCCAAGGCGTCGGACTCACGCTCTACGTAACCGGCGCCTCACTCCTGATCGGAGGCGTCATCGGCCTGGTGCTCGTCGGCGCCGCCCGCTCACCCATCGCGATCATCCGCACCATTGCCACCCTCTACATCAACTTCGTCCGCGTCATCCCGCCGATCACCTGGCTGTTCCTGATCTACTTCGGCCTGCCCCAGTACTCGCTGCGGCTGTCAACCATCCAGGCCGCGATAATAGGTTTCTCCATCATCGCCTCGGCATTCATGGCCGAGATCTACCGCTCAGGACTGCTCAGCATCCCCGACGGCCAACGGGAAGCTGCCCACGCCCTCGGGCTGAGCCCGGTCACCACAGTGGCACACATCATCACACCGCAGGCCTTCCGTGTCGCGCTGCCCGCGATCGCCACGTACGGCATCGGGCTCCTCAAAGACTCCGCCCTGGCGTCAACCATCGGAGTGCGTGAGATCACCTACTACGCCCAGCAAAGCGCGAAGCAGACGCACGAAGGCCTGCTTTCCTTCGTCGTTGCCGGGGCGCTCTACATCGTGATCAGCCTCGTCGTCGCCCTCGTGGCCCGACGTGTCGACCTCACGCTGCGCAGGAAGATCGGAGTGGCGTAATGGACATCCTCACGCAATGGCTCGGCTGGTTGCCCAACCTCACACCGGGTCTGTTTGTCAGCCTCCAGCTGACCGGACTCTCGCTGCTCTTCGGATTCCCCCTCGGCCTCCTGTTCGCCGTGATGGCAGCGGCGAAACTCGCACCCCTGCAGTGGATCTCCTTCTTCTTCGTTGAGATTGGACGGGGCTTGCCGGCCCTTGTGCTGTTGTACCTCTTGTACTTCAGCCTTCCGGATGCCGGCATCACCCTGACATCCCTGACCACCGCGATTATCGCGTTGACCTGGAATACCGGCGCATACGCCTCGGAATACTTCCGCGCCGGACTTGCCGCAGTGCCCTTGGGACAAAAAGAAGCGGCCCTCACCTCAGGGCTCCGCGGCTGGACGGGATTCCGGTTCATCATCCTGCCGCAGGCACTGCGGATTTCCACCCCGCCGTTGGCCGGTCTCGCAGTCCTGGTATTTCAGGGCAGTGCACTCGCCTTTGTCATCGCGGTGCCCGAATTGATGTCCAAGGCATTCGAAATTGGCTCCATCACGTTCGAATACCTCAGCGTCTACACCTTGACCGCAGTGATTTACGGATCCTTGACGCTCGTGTTCCTCGGCCTTGTGAGGCTCTTGGAACAGCGACTCGGCCGCCACCTGCAACGCAACTGACCCGTTCCGTTACATCATCCCGGGGTTTGCCCCAGCACCCCATCAAAGCCCCAGCACCCCATCAAAGAAAGAGAAACCATGTCACGATCTCGTCGTACACTCGTGCGCGCGCTTTCCGCAGGTACCGCCGCCGGCCTGCTCGTCCTATCCCTGAGCGCTTGCGGTGGCAGCGAAGCCGTAAGCGGCTCGGGCGGCTGCACCCCGGCGCACAAGGATCTCAAGACCCTTACCCAGGGCGAACTCACAGTCGCCAGCTACGACTATGCTCCTGCCACCATCCTGAGCGGCGACAGCGTCACCGGCATGGAAGGGGACCTGATCAACGAGATCGCCAAACTCGAGTGCCTGAAAGTCACCGTGAGCACCTCGGGCGGTGCGGGAGCGGTGATCCCCTCCGTACAGTCAAAGCGCGTCGACATCGGATCGGGAAACTGGCTCCGCACTAAGGAGAGGACCAAGATTGTCTACATGAGCACACCCCTATGGAGCGACCCGCAGGCAATCGTCTCCACGAAGGGCCTCACAAGCGACGATCTTGAGGGCAAGACGATCGGCTCGGTGGCCGGCAACCTCTGGAACGCCAGCATGCAAAAGTGGCTCGGGGACAAGTTCAAAATCTACCAGGACGACGAATCCATCTACGGCGACCTCAAAGCAGGCCGTATCGACGCCCTGGTGGCGTCCTCTGCTTCCGCCACTTACCGATTCAAAGATGCCCCCATCGAGGGTGCAACCGTGGTGGATGTGAAGCCGAATGCCAATGTCCCTCAATTTGCTGCGGTCGGCCAAGTCATGCTTCCGTCGGCTTTGGACAACGACTCGCTCGGCAAGGCGCTGGACGAGGACATCAAGAAGCTCCGCGAAAACGGCACTATTAAGAAGGTCCTCGAAAAATACGGAATCGACCCCGCCGTCGGCGACCCCGGAGCACCGAGCGAACTCTGACACACAACATGCCGCACCTCAGGCGACGTCGGGTGGTCTCCTCCCGACGTCGCCTGACGTGTGCCCACAATGGGCGGTCTGATGCGATCGCATCTTCGCCGCAATCCGGCCGCCACCGCGTTCTTAATCGCAAGCCCGCCTGGTTAGGAGTTTTCAGGTGGCGCGAAAAGAACGGTCCGAAGCTAATTAGTTCCGTTTGACCATGCCGTAGCGGTAAAGACTTCCCGCGCACCTCACATCAGCAGCGTTCGGGAATCCGGCTGCGACCCAAGCGCTCTCGCGATGAACGTGACCCCAGCGTTCATGGCACTGAGCCCAGATCTTGAATTCTCCGGTTCCTGCCCAGCACCCGCCGTGGACATGCTGCTGGGCAATGTACTGAAATATAAAACACGACTCTGGTTTGGCAGCAGCTGGGGCCGCACCCACGGTCAGCAAGAGGGTGACAACCAGGCTAAACAGTAGGCCAATCCGTTTTGCTGGGTTTTTCACTGTGGATCTCTGATCTCTTGGCAATGCCCTGGCGGGAACTTCCGAAGACATGTCAGCTTTGGCGATGTGGCTCCCAGGCTGTTTCCCTTTAGTCAGCAAGGCGCCAAACGAATAGACCATTCCCCGGCGCGATCACGTCACTGGGCTGGGAGGTTTTTGAGAATGCATTGCTGTACCGCTGGCTTAGCTCACGCCAACCCCGGACGAGTACGGCACGTATCCGGCCGGAACAACAGTTCGCCCTCTTGGCTTCTTCATTCGAAACCCCTGATTCATATAGAGATACTCTCGACGGGTTCCCCAGGGTGTCATGCTAAGAGCCGGCAGCGCATTTGACAATGCTGAAAATTAGGCCCTGGGGACGCTACCCCTGATTCAGCCCGCGGCTCGCGCAGCAAGCAACCGGATCAGCCGCACCTGGTGTGCTTGCGGACGCACCCAACTGACGCATTGCGTCCGGATCGGGGGCTTTTCGATGGTGCGCCCATCTGCAGCGATCAGCAGAATTGGCCCGCCGTCTGCCCTGTCTGCAGTCGTCCGCACGACATGTCAGGAGTCGTCTGCACCATGTTTTTAGCAGTTTTTAGTTCAACTGACCGTGCTACTCTCCGAATCCAGCGTCAGCGCTGATGACGATGAAGGTCCCGCCGCCGCGGGGCCTCCATCCATTTTCCAAGCGGCCGAGGGCCCCGAATCATTGCTGGATCGGGCCCCTCTCTTTACGTTGCTATTCCGTAGTCCGACCGTCGGTCACCTTAGCCGTCAGGAGTTCACAGGTCGTTGTCGGGGGTAGGGTCGCTTCCCACCCGCTAACAGTTAAACCGACTGACGCTATCTCCGGCGAGGACCCCCACTGCTCAGGGTGAGGCACGGTCCATTCATAAGTGACCCGTTCCAAGATACCGTGGATTTCAAATCCACCCCCGAAACCCACGATGCGTATTTTCCGTCCGACATCCGACGCAGCCAGGTCAGTAATGTTCAATGTGCGCCGCCCTCTCAATCCCTGCAATAGTGAGGCCAACATACACGCCGACAATGACGGTGCCGGCGAGGCCCGCTTGGAGACAGGGCGCGTCTCGGACAACGCGCTCGTCATAGACGTCGAGACACCAAAGGGCAGTCGGTTCAGCACAGGGTTCTGCCAGATCGAGCGCCCTTGGCTGCTCGGCCTGATGATCCCGCCGAGGCGAAAGATGAGCGATCGGCTAGCCCGCTGACACGTCGATCAGCACCTTGCCGACGATGCTCTCTTCCACCGCCGCGTGGGCCGCAGCCGTGTCAGCCAGGTCAAAGCGATGCAGCGGCAGGCCTGCGGCCTCGCCCACCGGAAGGGCGCCGTCGGCGACGGCCGCATTGATATCCTCGGCGGCGGCTTGCACCGCCGCCATGCCTACGGTGTAGAGCAGCACGAACTGGTAGCGGACGTTGAGGCTGAAATGCCTGCGGACGTCCAGGCTCATCGAGTCGCCGCCGTTGTTGGCGTAGACGGCGACGGAGCCGCGATTGCGGATCACTGCCAGGTCGAGATCCGCGTTCTGCGCAGGTGCCACCTCCACGATCTGGTCAACTCCGTCGGGAGCGATCCGGCGGATTTCCGCGGCCGCGTCGGCTTCCCGGTAATTGATGACGTGATCGGCGCCGGCAGCCGTGACCAGCACAGCCTTCGCCGGTCCGCTCACGGTCGTGATCACAACGGCGCCGGCCCACTTGGCGAGCTGGATCGCCGCATGGCCCACGGCGCCGGCCCCTCCCGCGACCAGAACCACTTTGCCGTCCAAGGCTCCCGGGTGCAGCCGCCGCGGGCCGTCCTCGGCGATGGTCAGGGCCCGATGGGCGGTGATCGCGGGAACGCCCAGGCTCGCGCCGACGTCGAACCCGGCGTTCTCCGGCAGCGGAAAGACCCTCTCGGCCGGCAGGACGGCGAATTCCTGGGCTGTCCCGCCGTCGGCACGCTGGTAGGCGGCCAGGGCCAGCCAAACCCGGTCACCGACGTGGAAACGTTCGACGCCGGGTCCGACGGCGTCCACTACGCCGGCGCCGTCTTGGTTCGGCACGACCTCCGCGAAGGGCAAAGGCTCACCCGGTTTGGCGCCGCGACGCGACTTCCAGTCGGTGGGGTTCACGGCGGACACCACGACCCTTACGCGCACCTCCCCACGCCCCGGGTCGCGGATCTCGCGGTCGACGAGCTCGAGAACAGACGGATCGCCAGTGGCACGGTACACGATTGATTTCATACTCAAACCTAACGCCGGCCCAGACCGAAATTCCCGCAGCGTGCCGGGCCAGATGCTGACAATTTTGAAGCAAAACCCCTCTGACGAGGGGTTATGCGTGCCCGAGGTGGGACTCGAACTGCATTCCCCCTGCAAACACTGGGAACTCCCGGATCCATGCGGAATCCGCGCCCGATCCGACCCATGTACGACCCAGTCCGAGGCCCAAAGTGACCATTGTCGACACGCCAATCTCGCCGCTTAGCTCCATCACCGGCGTCCTCGACCACGCGCCGCTGTTCGGCACGCGTGGCGCGCTTCGACGGCGGCACTCAGGTGAGTGCCGCCGTCGCACTTCCGTGAGTGACTGGCTTAGGCGACTTTGGAAAGCCGGTACAGAACCACCTGATCGGGGTGAATTCTGGGCGACGCGACACCAACCTTTTCCAGCGAACTGCCTGCGAACACGGCGCCCGGGAAACTGACGCCATTCTGGACGGCTGCCCGCAGGGACGTCCGTTCAATGTGCACGCCGGCGGCCTTCGGCTGGCCCCACCATTCCGGCGGGGCCAGTCCGGATGGTGTGGGCCCGGTAAAGACTGGTGCCACGTGGTACCTCGCCTCAGCGTCAAGTCCCCGGAAGCGGAGGCGCCCGGCAGGGTCCGGGTAAAGGCTGTCCAGGGCCGCTTGCGCGAAGATCGCTTCGGAGCGATCAGGACTGACGACGCCGTGCACCACCACTTTGGAATCGGGACCGTCCATGCGGATCACGTCCCCGCTGAGCAGCAAGCCGCGTTCTTGTTTGTAGAAGGAGATCCACCGGCGCAGGCTGTCGATTTCCTTGTCGGTGGCGGTGGTGAGGTCCCATTCGACACCGAGGTGGCCGAAGACGGCGGTGCCTGCGCGGAACGCGAGGTCGTGCTGGCGACCAGTGGTGTGGGAACGGCCTGATGCAATGTGTGATCCCAAGTATTCGGGCGGCAGCAGCTGCGTGGTCCAGCGGAGCATTGCCTGCCGGTCGTGGGGGTCGATGTTGTCCGACACCCAGACTCTGTCAGTGTGCTCCAGAACGCCGAGGTCCACGCGGGCTCCGCCGGAAGAGCATGACTCAATTTCCAGCCCTGGATGCTCCGAACGGATTTCCTCAAGCAGCGCATAGAACTCCAGGGTCTGCCGGTGCACACCTGGACGTCCGCCCTCCAGCTGGTTTCCGGCCTCGATGAGGTCCCGGTTGTGGTCCCATTTGATGTAGTCCAGCTTGTATTCGGACAGGAGCGCGAGGATCTGCGTCTTGACGTGCTCGTACGCCTCGGGGATTCCGAGGTTGAGGACCTGCTGGCTGCGCGATTCAACGGGCCAGTCGGAGCGGGCCGCCATGATCCATTCCGGATGGTCGCGGGCCACATCGCTGTCCGGGTTGACCATCTCGGGTTCGAACCATAGCCCGAACTGCATCCCCAGTTCGTGGACGCGGTCCACCAGCGGGTGCAGTCCGGCCGGCCACACATCCGGAGAGACAACCCAGTCCCCCAACCCTGAGGTGTCGTCGCGTCGCGAACCGAACCAGCCGTCGTCGAGCACGTAGCGCTCAACGCCGGCGGCAGCAGCACGTTCCGCCAGGTCGATGAGTTTTTCTTCTTCGTGGTCGAAGTAGACGGCTTCCCACACGTTCAGGGTCACGGGGCGATCTGCGGAGACCGGAGAAATGCGGCTCCGCACATGGGCATGGAAACGTTTGGCGATGGCGTCAAGACCCGTCCCGTAGGAGGCGTAAACCCAGGGGCTCTGATAGGTATCACCGAGGCCCAGCCGGACTTCGCCGGGAAGGAGCAGTTCTCCGCCGCCGAGCAGCTGATCGCCGAAAAAGCGTTCGGCGAAATGGTGGTGGTTTCCGCTCCATGCCGTGTGGACGGCCCAGACTTCGCCGTTGCCGAATCCGAATCCAGGAGTTCCGGCGTGCAGTATGAAGGCACTGTCAGAGCCGGTCCGGCCCTTTCGATTCTCACGGAGGTGCGTCCCTGTGCGCAGGGTTCCGCGCTGCGGAACCCGTTCACAGTTGTGGCTTCCCGCGAAATCCAATAATTCCGTTGCCTCAGCAGGAATCGGGAAGGCCAGGGAGACATCGTCGACCGCGTACGTTTTTTCGTGCAGGTTGGTCAGTTTCGCCCGGCTGCGCATCAGCCCGCCGGGAAGCAGGTCCAATGTCAGGTCAAGGCGCAGCCGTTGTGCGTCGTCGATTGCGCCGACCAGCACCCGACCTGCTCCGGCGGATGCGAACCCGGTCACTGGTGCGCCGTTTAGGGCCACAGTGTGGACCTGGAATTTCGGTGACCACCCAATGCCGTCGAAGGATCCACGTAGTCCTGGGCGCCCCATCCAGCCTGAGTCCTGTCCGGGCAGGAGGCCGGGCCGGGGTGGGACGTCGATGGTGCTGGAACCCGTGACGGGAGTGCTGGCTCCTACCATTGTTCTGGCTTCTTCGGCAGTCAGCACGGGCAGTTGCCCTCCCCAGTGCACAATTGCCGGTAATTGCCTGTTCGTGGCGTCGAGTACCACCGACACTCCACCTGCTGCCAGGTGCAGGATCGCACCTGGGTTGCGGGTCGGCATTGAAGTCCTCATGAGTTCCTGGGTGTTGCAGCGGTGGTCAGGCTTCCGCGTGCGGGATCCCAATGGACCGGCACGGGGTCGGACACCAGGCCGTCGAACGTGCCATCGCTGTTGGCGTCATGGCAGGCCATCATGAGCCATTGGCCGGACCTGTCCTGGACGAGTTTTCCGCTATAGAGCGGTGCCGTGGTGACTACGGCGGCGGATGCGACGTCGAAGGGACCACTGAGATGGTGGGTTTCGAGGCTCCAGATGCCGCCGCCGTCGAACCCTGCGGCTTTCTTGGCGGAAAGCGTATCCACGCCGCACGAGAACACTAAAAGGGTCCTGCCGTCCAGCACTACGGTTTGGGGGACCTCGAGGTGTCCGAATCCGGAGCCTGGCTGGCTGAGGGGTGGCCTGACTTCCCAGGATGAGAGGTCGGGTGATACTGCGTGGCCGATGACGCCGCGGTCATCGTCCCCACCCTCATTCGCGCGGGCGGTGATGAGCATGTGCCAGCCCTCGCCGTTCGGGTCGGCGAACACCCAGGGGTCCCGCCATGCTTCTTCCGGCCAGCTGCTGTCACCGTATCGTTCGTACCAGCGGCGGTCAGGTTCAAGCACGACGGCGGGTTGCTTGGTCCAGGTGTAAAGGTCCGGGGACGTTGCAACACCGATGGCCTCGATGTTGTGGGTGTCATAAAAGCGCGCGCCGGTGTAGAACATCCGCCACATCCCGTCCGGGCCCTGGACCACGCTGCCCGTCCAGGTAGAGGTTGCGTCGAACGCCTCCGGATCATCCGGCTGCAGGACCACGCCGTGGGGTTCCCACGTGATCAGGTCCTGTGAGGTGGCGTGCCCGATCCGGGCATTGCGGTGCCGCAGGGCCGGGTCTCCCAGGCTCTTGGGGGCGTGGAGGTAGTACATGTGGAACGTGTCGCCGTCGTCGGCGATCCAGAAGTCCCATACCCATGAGTCTTTGAGGCTGAAGGCCAAAGTAGTGCACCTATTCTTTTCGTTGAGGTGGGCCGGTTGGGTCGACGCAGAGCGTCAGCCCTTGATGGCGGAGCTGCTGATACTGGCGACGAACCAGCGCTGGAAGATCAGGAAGACCGCCAGGACCGGGACGATGAACATCGTGCCGAAGGCAAGCACTTGGCCCCATTCGGGAGGCTGCTGGTTCTGGAAGATGCTGATGGCCAACGGCAGTGGCCGGGCGGTCGGGTCTGAGACCATCAGGACTGGCCACAGGTAGGATCCCCACTGAGCCAGGAAGGTCAGGATGGCCACTGTGGCGAATGCCGGCTTGGTGATGGGGACGATGACTTGGAAGAACGTCCTGAACGGCCCGGCCCCATCGAGCCTCGCGGCCTCTTCGATTTCGCCTGGGACGTCCAGGAAGAACGTGTAGAAGAGGAAGATCGAGAACGCGTTGGCTATGAACGGGATCGCCTGGATGACGACAGTGTCCCGCTGCCCCGAAAACATGTAGTACAAGGGAAGAGCGACGGCTTCGAACGGGATGATCGTCAGGATGATCACCAGCAGGAACAGCACCTTCTTGCCGCGCCATTTCATCCTCGCGAACGAATAGGCCGCCATGGAATTCACGATCAGGCTGCCGGCAACCACGGCTGTGGTGACGATGATCGATACCAGGGCGAACTGGCCGAAGTAGCCGGTGGCATCTGAATTGAGGTGGTCGAAAACGCCGGCGTAGTTGTCGAAGGACAGGTTGGTTGGGACGAAGCCGCTCAGTCCGCTCAGAACCTCCGAGGATGGCCGGAAGCTGCCAACAATCAGGTAGTAGACGGGCAGGAAAAAGAACAGCGCGACAACGGTCAGGATCAGGTAATGGAGTGCTGTTTGCCAGCGACGGGTGCGTTTCATGCTGCTGGATCGCCGGGTTGGCTCCATGGTTTTGGCCATCGTCATCAGACCCCTCCTCGCTGGCGCACGGCGGCGCGTTGGATGATTGCGATCACGGTAATGATCAGCATGAAAATGACAGTCATGGCAGCGGCCTGGCCCACGTTGTTGTTGTCGAACCCTGTGTTGATGATTTGCGTCATGACGGTCTCGGTGGAACCACGGTCAACGCTGCCGGAGCGGCTCAGCAGGTACACCTGGTCGAACAGCCTGAACGAAAAGATGGTCGTTATGAGCGCAACGAAGATCAGGGTGTTCCGGATGCCGGGAACAGTGACGTTGATGAACTGCTGCCATTTGTTGGCCCGGTCCAGCGATGCGGCTTCGTAAAGTTCGGTGGGAACGCTCTGCAGGGCGGCCAGGACAATGATCATTTGGAAACTCACGCTTTGCCAGATCGACATGACAATGATGGAACCAAGTGCCGTGGAGGGACTGCCGAGCCAGTCGTGGCTGGACAAAGCGCCCCCGCTGAAGAGCCCCAGGATGGCGTTCAGGAGGCCTTCATCTCCGCGGGAGTAGATAAGCCGCCAGATCACCGCGGTAAGGGCCAGCGGGAAGACCAAGGGCATGAAGATGAACGTCCTGAAGACCACCATCCCGCGCAGCTTGCGGTTGACCAGTACAGCCAGGCCCAAGGCCAGAACCGTTTGTACGGGAACAACAATGAGGGCGAAGGTGAAGTTGTTCAGCAGTGCCTGGCCGAAGGCTGCGGACAGGTCAGGATCGGTGAACAGGCGTGTGTACTGTTCGAATCCTATGAACCGTGCGGGCCGTGGGCTGTTGAGCTGCACCCGGTAAAAGGACAGTACGACTGCGAGCACGAACGGTGCCACCAGGAAGATGGCAAGGCCGATCAGTGCCGGGCTGGCGAACAGCGGGCCCGCGAACCGGTGCCCGGTCAGAATGGCCGATGACTGTCGCTTGGCCGGGGCCGCTGCGGGGGACGGGATCTTTTGCGTTTGAGTGGTCATGATGAAGGCTTTCGCTGGGAGCGAGTCCGGCGGTCCGTGCCGCCCCTCGCTGGGGCGGCACGGACTGCTGCGGAGGTCTATTTCCTGTATCCGTCGTTGTCGGCGAAGTTCTGGTCGATGGCGCGGGCTGCGGCACTCAGGGCTTCCTTGGCGTCCTTGCCTGAGTAGATGGCGGCCTCTGCTTTGCCGACCTGATCCGTCACGATGGGGTAACCGGCGGTCACGGGCCGTGTGACGCTGACACACGTCTCGGTGATCTGTTCTTCGGGTCCGCACGCCTTGCTCAGCTGGTCGCCAAGCAGCTGCAACTGCTTGCCGGGGCCGTAAAGGCTTGAAGCTGACAGTGCCGTTTTGGTCGCCGGCGGGGCCCCGTTTGCGTCGGTGTAGATGCGTACGCTTTCGTCGGACATCAGGAAGTCAAGGAACTTCCCGGAGGCGGTGCCGTTCTTGCTGGTGGCGCCCATGCCCCATGCGAAGGTACCGGAGGCGGTTTTGGTTCCTTTCCCGAAGTTGGGCAAGGGAATGGACACCAAATCGCTGCCAAGGGCTTTGTAGGTCGGGTAGGTCCAATGCCCCACCCAGCTCAGCGCAACCCGCCCGTTCGGGAATGCCAGGCCGTCAGCGTTCGGATCGGTGTACTTCTTCCAGGACGCGAGCGTCGTCAGCGATTTGACGTTGGCGTCGGAGTCCAAAGCTCCGACGGCCTTGTTGTCCTTGAGCATCGTGCCACCACCGGACCAGATGACCGGCCCGGCAGAACAGCACGTTCCCCACTCTCCAGCGAAGCCATACTGTTCGGACAGGTCCAGCGGTTTTCCCCCGGGGACGACGGCCGCGAGCTTATCCAGGACCCCGGTGAACTCCTCAGCCGTCCAGGCTTCTTCCGGAGTGGTCGGATACGTGACACCTGCAGAATCCAGGAGTTTCTTGTTGCCCCACAGGGCCAGACCCGCGTTCATCATGCCCACGCCATACACGGCGCCGTCCACAGTGTTCTGCGCCTTGATGGAGTCCGTCTGGTTGGACAGCGTTTCCCCGGAGACGGAGCCCTTCAGGGGTGCCATCTTGCCGTTATAGACGAAGCTGGCCAGTGTAGGGCCGTCGAAGTCGAGTACATCCGGCAGGTCGCCGGGGGCTGCCGAGTTGACTGCTTTGGTGTACTGGTCCGAGGGGAAGAGTTTGAGGTTCACTTTGATCTTGTTCTGGGACGTTTCGAAGTTGGAGATGATCTTCTTCAACGCGTCATTCTCGGCTGCCTGACCATCAACGGCCCAGACGTTTATGGTGCCTTCGCCGGATCCCGCTTCGACGGATGGGCCGGCGTTGCCGGTGTCCGGTCCGCCGCAGCCGGTCAGTGACAGGGCTGCTACGGAAACGGCAGCTGCGGCCGCAATGATCCCCGCCGTGCGACGGGACTTTGGAATGGTCATCATCATTGATTCCTCTTGGAAATGTGGAACTTATGGAAGCGTTTCGATGCCTGGATATCGTCAGGCGGGGGCGTGAGGAGGGTCACTTCTCAGCGGCACAATGCGAGTCTACGCGGGTAGACTCAATCGTGCAAGAGGTGACCTAGGTGCCGAAAATTAGAGCAAGTATGTGCATTTAAGGAAGTCCACCCGGGTAGACTGAGTTCAACAATGAGGTGAAAGGTGTTCTCGATGGCAAGTGTGCAGACACAGGCGGGTTCCGGGAAAGTCACGCGAACTGACGTCGCCCGCTACGCGGGCGTCAGTACCGCCGTCGTCAGTTATGTGATCAACGGCGGCCCCAAACCGGTGGCGAAGGCAACAGCAGAGCGCGTGCGGGAGGCCATCAAGGTGCTTCAGTACCAGCCGAACGCAACTGCCCGCGCCCTGACCATGGGCTCCGCCCGGCTTCTGGGGATCATCGTCCCGGACAGCACCAACCCGTACTTCGCCGAGCTGACGGACACTATCGCGCAGGCGGCGGCCACCCGCGGTTATGCCCTCCTGACCGCGAACTCCCGCACCGACGCGGAGACCGAGCGGCAAAACACAGTCAATCTCGTATCCCGGCAGGTTGACGCGATCATCCTCGCGACAGTTCTGCCACCCAGTGAAGTCGCCGCCATGCAGGTCCAAGGCATTCGCCGTGTGCTCATCGACCAGTCCAGCATCGTGCACGGCATACCGATCATCAGTACAGACTTTGAACAGGGCGCCGCCCTGGGCGTCCAGCACCTGATCGGACACGGGCATCGGGATATCGGCATATTGGTGGGTAGGGACATTGACCCTTCACGCGCAGACCCGCGACACAATGGCTGGAAGAAGGCCCTCAACGAGGCGGGCCTGCCTGAGGGGCCGGCCGAGCTCACCGACTTCACGCGTCAGGGCGGGTACGAAGCGACCCGCCGGCTGCTGGCGTTGCCAAAGCCGCCGACAGCGATCTTCGCCAGCTCCGACCTACTGGCGGTGGGCGCTCTTCGCGCCATTCACGAAGCCAACCTGTCCATACCGGAGGATATTGCCATTGTTTCGTTCGATGGAACATCTGAATCGGAATTCAGCTGGCCCCAGCTGACCACAGTGCGGCAGCCCATCGATCGGATCGCAGAGAGGGTTCTTGCAGCCGCCCTGTCACCGGAAGATCCGGGAGGCGGGATCGAGCTCCTCACCACCGATCTCATCGTTCGCAAGTCTTGCGGCTGCTGACCCTGGAGCCCAGGTAGCTTTCCCGCAGATTCTTTGGACCCACGACATACAAAAAGGACAGAACCAAGCCTCTAACCGATCGCTTCTTGCCCTTCTGATTCTCATGGGAATATATCCTGAGCACACTCAGTTATGAGTGTAGTCACCAACGTGCGGACGCATTAGCAGGTCTTAGCGTCCACGGCGGCCGAACTACGGCTGGACGGCGGTGATGCTCTGATACATCGAACGCAAAGGACTATCCCGTGACCCTTTCCGCCCTGTGGCAACCACTTACTCTTGGCCGCCTTGACCTATCCCATCGGCTGGCGCTGGCACCCATGACGAGAAACCGCTCCAGCCCTGATGGCGCGCCGGGCGACTTAGCGGCCGAGTACTACGGGCAGCGCGCCTCCTTGGGATTGATCATCACCGAGGGCACCCAGCCGTCGGCAGACGGACAGGGCTATGCCAACACACCGGGGATCTACACACCCGAGCATGTCGAGGGCTGGCGAAGCGTCACCGAAGCAGTTCACGCCCGCGGCGGGGCGGTGTTCATCCAACTCATGCACGCGGGCCGCATGTCCCACCCGGACAACACTCCTCATCACCGTCAGCCCGTGGCGCCCTCGGCGATCTCCGCAGACCAGGATATTCTCACGCCGACCGGACCCCAGAAAACGCCGACACCACGAGAGCTCAGCACGGAGGATATCCAGAACACCGTGGCTGACTTCCGCCACGCGGCGGCATCGGCCATCGCAGCCGGCGCCGACGGAGTTGAAATCCATGGAGCGAACGGTTATCTCCTGCACCAGTTCCTCTCCCCCAACGCAAACCACCGCACCGACGCGTACGGCGGATCAATAGAAAACCGGTCGAGGTTCGTGATCGAACTCGCCCAGGCCCTGGCCGATGAAATCGGCGCAGACAGGGTGGGTATCCGCCTCTCCCCCGCCATGCCACTGGGTGGCATCAACGAGGGCGACACCGAGAGGGTGCACGCCCAGTACCGGCACCTGGTAGCCGAGCTCGCGACCCTGAACCTGGCATACCTGCACCTTCACCATGTAGGCGACGACGAACTGCTCCGATCCCTCAGGAACATTTGGCCGACGGCGGTGCTCGTCGTCCGCTACGGACGCAACCGCGAGCAGATAGCCGACGACGTCGCGGCCGGCCTTGCGGACGTGGCCCCACTGGGCCGTTTCGCACTGGCCAATCCCGACATCGTTGAGCGCCTGCGCGCAAACGCCCCGCTCAACGAGCTGGATCCCAACACCCTCTACGGCGGCGGGGCAACCGGATACACCGACTACCCGGCCCTTGCCCACGCCTAATCCCGCACCACACCACCCGGGCCGACCGGCGTGGATGGAAATCAGCACAAGAAAGTTCGTGAAATGCACTCACTCAATGGAGCAGTCGTCCTCGTCACCGGCGCAAACGGCGGCATCGGAACCCACTTCGTCCACACAGCCCTCGCACGCGGCGCCAGCAAGGTTTACGCCACCGCCCGCACCCCCCGCACCTGGGAGGACGAACGCATCGTCCCACTGACCCTCGATATCACAGACCCGGCCTCAATACGGGCCGCCGTCGAGGCTGCGGGCGACGTCACAGTGTTGATCAACAACGCTGGAGCATCCGTTGCAACCCCCGGCATCCTTTCCCACACCGACGCGGAAATCCGGACCAGCGTCGAGACAAACTTCCTCGGCCCGCTCTTCCTCGCCCGCGCGTTCGCGCCGATCCTGTCAGCCAAGGACACATCCGCAATCATCGACATCCACTCCGCAATGAGCTGGTACGCCGTCGGCGGCATTTACAGTGCCACCAAAGCGGCCCTCTGGTCGGCCACGAACTCGCTGCGCCTGGAGCTCGCCGCCGAAGGAGTACACGTGGTGGGAGTCCATGTCGGCTACGTCGACACGGCGATGGCGGCGCATGCCACCGACCCCAAGATGGACCCGGCCGATCTGGTCACCACGGTATTTGATGCCCTCGAAGCCGGCGAGTACGAAGTTCTCGCCGACGAGACGTCCGTGCAGCTCAAGGCCGGACTCAGCGCCCCCATCGAGGCGCTCTACCCCCAACTTGCGCCCAGCAAGTCTTAGCAACAGCTGCCGTGCCGTGGTGATGGGGTCAACCCATCATCACGGCACTTTTCATTGACGCTTACCAATTAACTGAGTATAGTCATAATTGACTAGAGTCACTTTAATTAGAAGGAGCATCGCGGCATGCGGGCATTCGTTATCACCAAGTACAAGGAACCGCTGCGCGAAGCCGAGGTTGCTGAACCGACCGTCGGCGAGCGGGACGCGCTGGTGCAGGTGCACGCTGCCGGCCTGAACCAGCTGGACGAGAAGATCCGCCTGGGCGAGTTCAAGCAGATCCTTCCCTACAAGCTCCAGTTGGTCCTCGGCAACGACGTAGCCGGCACCGTGCTGAGCGTCGGGGAAAAGGTGAAGGGGTTCAAGCCCGGGGATGAGGTCTATGCCCGTCCGAACCAGGACCGCATCGGCACGTTCGCTGAACGCGTTGCCATTGCGGAGGAAGACCTTGCGCTCAAGCCCGAATCGGCCACCATGGAGGAGGCCGGATCGCTGCCACTGGTAGCCCTTACCGCATGGCAGGCCCTCGTCGAGCAGGGCAACGTGCGTCCAGGGCAGAAAGTTCTCATTCATGCCGGCGCAGGCGGAGTCGGTTCCATCGCCATCCAGCTCGCCAAGCATCTCGGCGCGACCGTCGCAACCACCGCCAGCAGCTCCAACGCCGGGTTCGTACGGGACCTCGGCGCCGACGTCGTCATCGACTACCGCACCCAGGACTTCGAGCAACTCCTGGGCGGATACGATCTGGTGCTCGACAGCCTCGGAGGGCAAAACCTGCAGAAATCACTGCGCATCCTCAAGCCCGGTGGGAAGGCGATTGGAATCGCCGGCCCGCCCGATCCGGCCTTCGCCCGCACAGCAGGCCTCAACCCCCTGCTACGCCTTGTGATCACAGGGCTCAGCAGCAAGATCAGGAAGCAAGCCAGGAAGCTCGGCGTCAGCTACGAGTTTCTCTTCATGAGGGCCAGCGGCGACCAACTACGTCAAATCAGCGCCCTGGTTGACGCCGGCGTGCTACGCCCCGTCGTAGGGAAGGTCTTCACCTTCGGCCAGGCTCCAGAGGCACTGCAATCCCTGGCCGCAGGGGGCTTCCGGGGCAAAGCAGTGCTCACCGTCACCGGCTGACCCGCCGATACCCGCTCTTCACGCAGAGAACACAGGAGAACAACCGTCATGGACAACATCGACGCCCCAAACGAGCCAGTCGTCACCTCGTACGCGAAGGCACCTGCCAGCACCATTACCGCCGGAGGCGTCAGCTACGCCTATCGCGAGCTTGGGCCGAAGGGCGGGATCCCCGTCGTGTTCTTCGTGCACCTGGCAGCCACCCTCGATAACTGGGACCCCCGTATCATCGACCCCATTGCCAGGAACCGCCACGTCATCACCTTCGACCAGCCCGGCGTCGGCGCTTCCACTGGACAAGTTCCCGACAGTATCGAAGCAATGGCCGACGACGCCTACACCTTCATCCAGGCCCTCGGGTTCGACACGATTGATGTCTTCTCCTTCTCCCTGGGCGGCATGGTCGCCCAGGACCTGGTCATCAAACATCCCGATCTTGTCCGCAAGCTCGTGCTGACCGGAACCGGTCCGCGCGGAGGTAAGGACATCGACAAGGTCGTCGGCACCACCTACCGGGACATCCTCCGGGCAACCCTGACCCGGTCCGACCCCAAGGAATTCCTGTTCTTCAACCGGAACGCCACCGGCAAACCCGCCGCGAAAGCCTTCATCAAACGCCTGCAGGAACGAACCGAGAACCGTGACAAGCCAATCAGCACCCGGGCATTTCAGACGCAGCTGAAGGCAATCCAGAAGTTCGGCCGTTCGGCCCCGTCGGACCTGTCCATCCTCACTCAGCCCGCACTGATCGCCAATGGCGACAACGACCGCATGGTGCCTTCCGTGCTCTCTGAGGACCTGCATCACCGCATCAAGGGATCCGAATTGATCATCTACCCCGACTCCGGCCACGGTGGTATCTTCCAGTACCACGCCACGTTCGCACCCGCCGTCGTCGAATTCCTCGCCCCCTGACCACAACGCTCGCGATAGGAAGGCACCCATGGGCACCCCACCGGCAACAGCCCAACCGCAGGTGACAAAGCACTTCACGTCCTCCGTCCTGCTCTGGGTGCGCACCGAGCAGGCGCGCCAAACCGGCATGGACTACTGGAAGGGCCCGCACTCGGGCATCATCGCCGCCACACCAGGGCTGGAGGAGTACCGGCAGATCCACCTCGCCGAACACAACCCCGGCCTATGGCCCGCAACCACAGGCGTGGAGACCGCCATCCCTGCAGAGCGGAAGATCGACGGCATCGCGGAAGTCACTTTCCAATCCGCGCTTTCGCCGCTCAAGGGGCGCAAGCAAACCGCCCTGGCCTACAAGGACGAAGTCAACGTATTCCGCCGCACCCTTCTCTACGCCGGCCCGCCGAACACTTCACGCTGGTATGACGTCGCGTCCCCGGCAGAGACTGTCGGGGCTCGCACGGTCATCTACCTCCGCCGCCGCCCCGGTGTCCGCCCAGGTGAATTCCGGCGGGCCGTGAAAAAGGAACTTGTTCCTGCCCTGGCTGATACTGGGATGCTAAAGGAACTGCGCACCCAGTCATTCATGCCATGGATTAAAAAGATGTGGGACACACCCCGCGTCGCCCACGACAACCCGGCGGACCAACGCTTCCACGCATCAATCATCCTGGGATTCGCCGAACCGGCAGCCCGCGCCGCATTCCTTAGCAGCCCTACCGTCCGCAACCTCTCGCATCAACTGAAGCCAGTGGTCTCTGCCATCCATGCCTATGACGTTGAAGCAGCACTGACGTACGTCAAGAGTGGCCGGATCCTCCCCCACTACAAAGAGTAGGGGCGCCGACCGGAGGGCCCGGTCTCCGCAGCTTCGATATACTCATTATTGAGTCCAGTCAGTTTACGTCCAGAGGAACCCACATGCCTGTCACATCCCAGCCGCCCGGACGGCGCGAGCGGAACAAGCAGGAGAAGCTGGACCGCATCACGGCCGCAGCCACGGAGCTGTTCGCCGAATACGGGGTCGAGGACGTCACCACCCAGCAGATCGCCGACAAAGCCGACATCGGCACCGGAACCCTTTTTCTCTACGCCAAAACCAAGGGAGAACTCCTCCTCCTCGTTCAGAACGCCAACTACGCCGAAGCTCTCCAGCGGGGCCGGGCGGATGCTGAAACCATCCGGGATGCCCTGGGTGCGGTGATGGCCGTCGTGCGGCCGATCGTGGAGTGCAACCGAACCCAGATCGACAACGGACGCTTCTACCTGCGGGAAATGGTCTTCGGCGACCCTACGGAGCCACACCACAGCGCAGCACTATCCATCGTTGGGCAAACCGAGGAGGCCATTGCCGCCATACTGGACCGGGACGAACTGGGCGGCGTGGGTGACGCCGCGACGACGGCGCGCATCATCTCGGCGATCATGTTTGTCAGCATGGCCGCAAGTGTGAACGCTGGATTGGAAATTGAAGCACTGGTACAGGACATCAGGACACAAATCAGCCTGCTGATACCCCGCTGACGCGGCCGGCAAACTGGGCCTCCTCTCCGTCACCCAGTTTCAGGACGTTCGCGATGAGCTCGAGCAGGGCTGCCTCATCGTTGGGGATTCTTTGTGAGGGCACACGGTTTCCGTAGGCGTCGATCACGACGCAGTGATGATGGGCGTTGCCGGCGTCAATACCGGGCCATAGGTGCACCAAAACAGCCCCCAGTCTGTCGGATGGGTTGGAGCCCGGCAGATAACCGCGCCGTAGTGTCCTTATCCGGCGATCACGTCGCGTCTCCCAATCAGCGGTCGGGTCATCGCGGGGCGGCGGCCGGCCAATCCTCCGGAGTCGTCACGACGGAAATCGTCCGAGGAGCTTTAACAGCCCGAGCGAGGCGATGACCGTTCTAAGGGCTGAGGCCGGACCCGTGGGGCCGGTCTCAGTTCTTCCCTCAGAAAAGACATCTCACGGTCTTTAGACGTCAAGTCGAATGAGCTGGCTTGGATTTTTGGTGGTCGTTGAGGCACCCACGTTTTCCTCGTTCGTTGCGCTCTTCGGCTAGGGGTGAGGCACCCTGGCGATCAAGTGGGCGGCGAAGGGCAGGCCGCTGGCGCCGGCCCGTGCGTAGTCGTCGATGGCGGCGATGTCCTGGCCGAGGCTTGTCATGGCCTCGGCGAAGAGGTCCATGTCGATGATCTGCAGGACGTTGAGGTGGTCGGCGTTGGTGGTGGTAACGGCACCGGTAAGTGCCTCGAGGGCGAAGCTGCGGCCGGTTCCGGAGAGCAGCAGGTCCGTCAGGGCTCCGAGGTCAAGGTCCAGTTTGCTTGCCAAGGCGAGGATGTCCTGGACGTTCTTCTGGTTCATCATCAGCAGGGCGTTGTTGATGAGTTTTCCGGTCTGCCCCGACCCGGCGGCGCCCATGTGGGAGACCTTCTTGGAGAACGCCTCCAAGACGGGCTGGACCGTCGCCAGCGCCTGGCCCATACGTTCAGTTCGAAGCCTGCCTCGGCGATGGCCCGTGCCATGGGGGCACCTTGGTCTCCGAGGCCGACCCAGCCGACACTCAGCTCCGAGGCAGCGCCCGGGGTGATCGCTAATGTGGTTGGTGTTGCCTCGGGTGTGGCGGTGCTGCCGGTCATGTCATTGTCTTTCAGCGTGGAGGATTTGATGGTTTTCACACCGTCTCCCGGGCAAGGAGTTCGGTCGAGAGGTCCCAGAGCCGCTCGGCGTTGGCCGGATCGAGCGCATAGGGTGCCACTCCGGTGTAGTCGGGGCCGCGGCGGTCCACGATGCGGGCCTCGTTGACGTCCTCAAAGTAGCGTCCGCCGATACCCTCCAGCTCCGGGGAAGTCGCCACATACAAGGTGGTCGCCGCACCCTGCTGGGGGGTCTTCTGGCGTTCGACGGGGGTCCGCAGCCCTCCGGTATGGCGCTGGAGTTTGGTGGCGATGGCCCCGGGCATGACGGCGTTGGAGGTGATGCCGTCCTTGGCCCAGCGGGCGGTCACGCCTACTGCGAACAGGGTTGACGCGGTCTTGGACTGCCCGTAGGCGACAAAGGCGTCATAGGCGACGAAGTTGAAGTGCGGGTCATCGAACATGACCGGGGAGAACAGGTGTCCGCTGGAGCTTAGGGACACGATACGGGCGTTCCCTGCCTCGGCGAGGGCTCCGTGCAGGGCCTGGGCGAGGGCAAAGTGGCCCAGATGGTTCGTGGCGAACTGCATTTCCCAGCCCTCCGGGGTTCGCTCGAGTTCGGGCAGTGCCATGATGCCGGCGTTGTTGACCAGCACGTGCAGCGGGCCGGTCCACTCGTCGGCGAATTCGGTGATGGTGGACAGGTCGGCGAGGTCCATCCTGCCCAGGAAGATGCTGTTGTTACCTGTTGACTCGCGCAATTCCTGCGCTATTGGCGTTGCGGCCTCGACGTTGCGCACCGCCAAGGTGACCTCGGCACCGATGTTGGCGAACGCGCGGGCTGTTTCGATTCCGATGCCGGAAGCGCCGCCAGTGACGATGACGCGCTTTCCGGTGAAGTCGATGCCCTCGGTGACATCGGAGGTGGTGGAGCTGAATCCGAAACCGGTGGTGATTCTTGCCATGAGGTTGGTCTTCTTTCGGCAGGTCGGGAAGCGTTTTTCATAGGAGCCGCCCGGAGTCCTTCGGCTGCAAAACTGAAGGACGGAGGGGGTCTTGGGAAGCTCCGAGATTCAGTGTGCTGCCGCCGGAATCAGGCAGCCAGAACCCTGTGATTCATATGAATGCCGGGGCTACCATCGGGGGGTGATTCAGAGCCGCCGTTAGTGGAGGGTTCAGGTCAGGCCGGGAGTGTCCGGGCCAGGCGCTCCAGCGCCCGTTCGGAGGCACTGCCGGGCTCGGCGTGGTGAATGACCAAGAGGTGACCGTCCGTTCCGGTGACAGCCAGTTTTTCGTGGAAGAGCTCGAGTTCGCCCACCACCGGGTGATGCAGCAGACGCTTGCCCGCCACCTTGGGGCGGACATCGTGGCGCCCCCAAAGCTGGAGGAAGTAGGCGCTGCGCTCTGATAGCTCGACGACCAGCGCCTCGAGTTGCGGGTCGTTGATGCGCTCCCCCACAGCTGCGCGGAGTCCCGCGGTCGCGTCTTCCATGACGTGTTCCCAGTCCTTGTAGAGCTCCCGTTCGGCGGGATCCAAGAATGCTGCCCGCAGCACGTTCGTGCCCGGTTCGTTTCTCGGGGACAGGGCAACGGCCAGCGGATTGGCAGCGAGGACGTTCATGAAGCGGTCCTGAACAAAGGCAGGAACATGGGCCAACGTGACCAGCAAATACGACAAGCCTTCCGCCACCCCGGCCGGCGCGGGACTGGCCGCGACCTGCAGGACCGGTCGCGCGAGCCGGTGCAGATGGATGGTTGAGGGCGGGTCCAGGCGCAGGGCGCGTGCGAGAGCGTCGAGTATTTGCGGGGATGGGTGGTGGTCTTTCCCCTGCTCCAGGCGCACATAGTAATCCACGCTGATGCCCGCGATGCCGGCAACCTCTTCACGCCGAAGACCAGGAACCCGGCGCCGCCCGTAGCTGCGCAGTTCGACGTCTTCCGGCCGGACAAGCTTTCGGCGCGCCTGCAGGTACTCTCCGAAAGCGCTGTTTTTAGCCACGGACCTAATCTACGCCCGGGCGCTCATCAAACGCGGAGCCGCCGAATTCACATCAGGGAACTGTCCATTCCCTTCTAGCTGGCCGGCACCGATCCAGTGGAGCCGGCTATCTTATGCACGAAGGCTCCGGCCTCGTCGAAGTGCATCCGGGGCTGGAGGCAGTGGTAGAGCTGGCCCAGGAAGCGGTTAAGGCGATTCCGTTGGGCGGCCGCGTGCCAGTCGCCGGCCTCACGTCGACGGCGGTAGTGCTCGTTAGGGCGACCAGCCCAGTCAGATCACCCCGAATTCGTCTTCGACGACCGAAGGAAGCCAGAGCTCGCTGGACGGCATGCTGGACGCGACCAAATCCGGACCACCCCCCCGGGTGTCCACAGGAAGGCGACGGAAAAGTAGAGAAGTTCGTGACAGCCGGAACTGGTCATGTCGCCCAGTCCGTCAACGACGGCGTGGCTTGGACCGTGCGGGCCTCAACCCCCTTATGCGCCATCTCCAGGGAATCGGGCACGCTGCCGTCCGCTGCAGGCTCTGGCATATCCCTGTCCGGTCCCAGTCATCGCCATGCTGGGCTCCAAACGGCAGTCTCTGTGCACCCAGACCTGGCGAAACCCCCGGGGATCGCCATCATCAAGGGCGCCTGCCCATACACGCGAAGTCGTTATGAAAATGAAGCTAAGACGCGTCGCAAACGTGCAGATGCAGCAGAATGTGTCCATCACGACCGTCTGCCACATCCTCGACGATGGGGACTTGTTTCGTTTCACGGACGAGTTGTGAAGGATTCCACTTTGGCGGGATCCCGTTCAACGACGGGATCCATGATGTCATCGACCTGCGCCAGGAGGGCCGGGTCAAGTTTCACTCCCGCTGCGGTGGCGGTGTCTATGAGCTGGTCAGGGCGGGAGGCGCCGACGATGGCCGCCGATACGTTTGGGTTCTGCAGTACCCAGGCGACGGCCAGTGCCGGCATTGACAGGCCGGCGTCCGCGGCGAGCGGTTTGAGCTGCTGGACGCGGGTGAGAATGTCCTCGGTCAGGTAGCGATTGTCTGACTTAAGTTTGCCGTCCTCTCCTGTGAAGCGCGATGCTGCGGGGGCTGCCTGGCCGGGAACGTATTTTCCGGTCAGCACGCCTTGGGCCATGGGTGACCAGCAGATCTGTCCCAGACCCAGTTCCTCGCAGGCGGGCACGACTTCTTTTTCGATGACCCGCCAGAGAAGGGAGTACTGGGGCTGGTTGGAGATGAGGTGAATGCCAAGGTCCCGGGCGAGGGCGGCGCTGGCGCGGATTTCGTCCACCGTCCATTCGGAGACGCCGATGTAAAGAGCCTTTCCGGCCCGGACGATGTCGGCGAAGGCCTGCATTGTCTCTTCCAGCGGTGTCTCGTAGTCGTAGCGGTGGGCCTGGTAGAGGTCCACGTAGTCGGTTTGCAGCCGCTTCAGGGAGCCGTTGATGGATTCCATGATGTGCTTGCGGGACAGCCCGCGGTCATTCCGGCCGTCGCCGGTGGGGAAATACACCTTGGTGAAGATCTCGACGCTTTCGCGCCGCACATCGGCCAACGCTTCACCGAGCGTCATCTCCGCGCGGTTGCCTGCGTAGGCGTCGGCGGTGTCGAAGGTGGTAATGCCAAGGTCAAGCGCCTGACGGACGCAGGCAGTGGCCGCGTCTTGTTCTATCTGCTCGCCGTGGGTGACCCAGTTCCCATAAGCCAGTTCGCTTATGTACATGCCGGAGGAGCCAAGTTTGCGGTATTCCATGCTCGTAGTGCCTTTCGGAGACAGACGCTGGCGGCGGCTTCCGGGCCGGAGGCAGCGCCCGCGGATTTTTGAATTGTCTGAAGGATGGACTTGTGACCCAGGCTAGGAAGCCGGCTGCAAATGGTTCCTGAGTTCCTCCAAGGTCGGCGGATTGGCGCCCGGGCGGCGCACGGTGATGGCGGCGGCCACGGAGGCTGTGCGTCCCAGCTGCTCCAGGACGGCGGGGGCTAGACCGTCGGTGCCGCGGGTGATAAGTCCTAGGATCAGGGCTGCCATGTATGAGTCGCCGGCGCCGATCGTGTCAGCGACCCCGGATGTCACTGATGGGATATTCAGCTGTGTCGCGGCGGTGGCCAGGAGTGAACCCTGTGAACCTTGGGTGATGACTGCCAGCTGGGCGCCGAGCCCGAGGAGGTGCTCTGCGGTGCCATCCAGGTCCTTCCTCGGGTAGAGCCAACGGGCGTCCTCATCGCTGAGTTTGACGACGTCGGTCAGCTGAACCAGGTCTTCGAAGATCGATATGGCCTCGGCGTGGCTGCCGAGCAGGGCGGGTCTGATGTTGGGGTCATAGGTGATTGTGCACTCATGCCGGCTCTGCTGCAGGAGGGATTTGACCGCGTCCGCGCCCGGTGCCAGGAAGGTGGCGATCGAACCGGTGTGAAGAACCTTCGGGACATAGGCGGGGGCGACCGGTTCCAGGGCCCAGGTAATGTCGAAGTCGTAGCTGGCGGACCCGTCCGGGGCGATCGTCGCGGTCGCCGAGGCGGTTCTTCCCAAGGAGTATGAGCCGGGCAGGAGCGTCACACCGGCACTGTGCAGGTGCCGTTCGATGGCGGCGCCGCGTTCGTCGTCGCCGATGGCGGTCAGCAGACCGGTGTTGATGCCGAGCCGGCCAAGCCCATAGGCAACGTTGGCGGGTGACCCGCCAGGGTACTCGCTGGTCCCCTCGGGCGAGGTGACGACGTCGATGAGGGCTTCGCCGACAACGACGACGTCCAGGAGCGGCCGGGACGGGCCGCCGGACTCGAGATAGTGCATGTCAGGTCTTTCTTCAGGCGGTGTGCTGCCGGGTTCGGGCAAGGAGGTGGCGCGTTCATGCTGCCGGCCGCGCAGGCCGCGGCGGCGGTTGCCGCTTCCACGGCAGGCTGGGGACCGTTATGCGTATTGGGTTACATTCAGGCTAGTGAGAGTTGCTGTGCCCCCGCTGGCGTAGAGCGAGACCTGGGTGCTGGTGGCGGCCGGGAAGATCAACTCGGTCAGGGTGATCCGGCCTCCCTGGGCGAAAACCTCGACGGAGCAGCGGTCCACGTAGACGGTGATTTCATAGCCACCGTCTGTCGCCCGGATCGGGGCAGCGTCGAGGGACGCGAAAGATTCGTGGAAGTCCGTGTGTCCGGACTCCCTGCGGTCGACAACGATGAGCGCTTCCGCGGGACGAATGCCGATGCGGGTTCCCTGTGCTCCCTCGCCGCGGACAATCAGCCCGAATTCCTCGGCCGTTCCCGGTGTAGCGGTGAACTCGATGCGTTGGACGCTGCCGGCCGCGCCGTCCAGGACCCGCTGCCCCTCGGATATTTCGACTGCCGCGAGGCTGAATGACGGACTCTGCCCGGCGCGTGGAGCCAGCTCCCCGGCGGCCAGCTGGGCCAGCCGCCAGCTCCCCTCGACGCTGTGCAGAGACACTTCACGGACCAGGGACATCGGACTGCGCCATGGTGAGGTGGGGATCTCGTTGGCGTACTGCCAGTTGTTCATCCAGCCGATCATGAGCCTTCGGCCGTCGGGAACGTCGCTGAATGAAACGGCGGCGTAGTAGTCCCTGCCCCAGTCGAGCCACTGGTACTCGGCGAGGCGGTCCGGGTCCTGCAGGCCGTCGGTGACTGTGGTGTCTGAGGTGAACGTGGTCCCGTCGAAGTCCCCGACGAAGTACTGTCCGGCCGAGCCGTCGTTGGGGCCGCCGGGATTGAGGTTTACTGTCAGGACCCACTTGAGGTTTTCCGGGTCACCGTCGACAGGCAGCGGGAAGAGGTCCGGGCATTCCCAGACCCCGCCGGTGGCGTTGGCCGGGCCGAAGCTGCTCAGCAGTTCCCAGTACTTGAGGTCGTGGGATTTGTAGAAGACGACTTCGAAATCCTGGGCTTCCACGGCCGCCATGACCCAGTAGCTTCCGGCGTCGGATTCGTAGCGGATGACCTTGGGGTCGCGGAAGTCGGCTGACCCACGGTTCAGTACGGGATTGCCGGGGTGCTTGGTCCAGGTGTAGCCACCGTCCAGGCTGTAGGCCAGGGACTGGGCCTGGACGCCGTGGAGCGCGGAAGGGGTCTTGTAGGCGCTGGTGTAGACGGCGACCAGCGGAGCCGTTGATCCGGTGCCAAAGCCGCTGGTGTTGTGCCGGTCGAAGACGATGCTGCCGGAAAAGATGTCTTCAAATTCGTCGCAGGCGATGGCTACCGGGTGCTCAGTCCAGGTCAACAGGTCCGTTGAGGTGGCGTGACCCCAGGACATGTTTCCCCAGACGTTGTCCCGCGGGTTGTTCTGATAATAGAGGTGGTAGACGCCCTCATGGTGGATCAGGCCGTTGGGGTCGTTGAGCCAGGTATTCCGGGCTGCATAGTGCAGGGCGGGCCGGAAGGTATCGGCCGTTGTGGCGGTCACGGCAGTCATGAGGGTCGGATCTCGATTCTGTGCTGGTGCGTTTGGGAATTTCCCGGTGCGGGGTTCCGGACGGCAGGGCAGGCCGGCGCGTGATGAACCGGCCTGCCCCGCCGTGTCGGTGGCTAGGAGTTCTTCTTGTAGCGGTCGTAGGCCTGCTGGTAGACCTCGATCATTTTCTCGACTCCGATGTTCTTGAGCTGGGTGACGTAACCGTCCCATTCCTGCTCGATGCCTCCGGATACGATCCACTTGGCGATGTTCTGCTTGACCAGGGAGGTGGTGTCGGTCTCGATGCTGGTGATCTGCTGGAGTTCCTCGGTGGACAGTGCCACCGAGGGGTAGCCGTCGTTGCCGGCGAAGGGCTTGTAGTTTTCGTTGACCGTCTTCTGGCGTTCCGCGGCGCGCGGCTCGGGAGCGACGACGGTTGTGAAGTTCTCCGCGGTGTTGGCCTTCGGTCCGCCGGGGGCGACTTTCTGTCGGCGCTCGCCTTCGCTGGTTCCGGCCGGCGCCGGCATCTGGGTCAGCAGCCCGCTGGCGTCCTTCTGCAGGGTTTCACCGATCGGTCCCCAGTTGGCCTGGGCGGACTGGATGGGGTCATAGAGGTTGTCGGCCCAGCGCATGGTCGCAGCCGGGTATTTGTTGTTCCCGGTAATGGCGAAGGCTCCGCGGGCGATCTCCTGGTTGTTGGACTGGCTGGCGATCCGTTTGCCGTCCACGCCTTCGAGGACCGGGACCAGGGAGTAATTGTTGGCGCGGTCCGCGCCGACCATTTCGGGGACTTCCCACCAGACGAAGGAGCCAAGGTTTTCCGTGGCGGCCTTGCCCTTGGCCAGGTAGGCCTTGTCGTCCTGGGAGAAGGACTCGGGGTCGATCAGGCCTTCCTGGTACCACTGGTGCAGTGTTTGGATGGCTTTTTTGTAGCCGTCCTGCGTGGGGGTGAAGATGACCTTGTCATCCTGGACGATGCGGTGGTCCATGTTGTCCGGGACTCCGCCGAGGGCGGCGATCAGGTCCACGATGTCGCCGCACCAGGAACCGGGCATGAAGCTCAGCGGGATAGTCTTGCCGGTCCCGGATGCGTCCTGGGTTTTGAACGCCAGCAGGGCGTCGTGGAATTCAGCGATGTTCTTGGGCATGGGAATGTTGAGCTTTTTCAGCCATGCGGTGTTAATGGCGATTTCGTTGGGAAACTGGACGAGGCCGAGCTCCTCAATGGAGGGCAGGGAGTAGATGTGCCCGTCCGAGGAGGTGATGGCTGCCTTGATGTCTGGACGGGCCGCCAGGAGCTTGGAGAGATTGGGCGCGTTTTTCTCAATCAGGTTCTCCAGCGGAATCAAGGTGCCGCTCGCGGAGTACGTGGCGATTTCTGCGTCCGTCAGGCCCGTGTTGAAGAACGCATCCGGAAGGTCCCCGCTGGCCAGGATAAGGTTCTTCTTTTCCTTGAACACGGTCTCGGGCAGATTCTGCCAGTCGACATGGATGTTGGTGTCCTTTTCCCAGTTCTTCACCACGGTCATGGTGTTGTAGTCCGGTGCAAGGGCCGTCTTGGTTCCCGAGAATTTCAGGGTCAGCGGTTTGCTGACGATCGGGAAGCCTGTTGCCTGGAATCCGAAGTCAGCGGAGGCGTCTTTGACCTCCGGAGAGCCGGACTGGCCGCCGGAACAGGCGGTGAATGTCATCGTTCCGGCCAGCAGGGCGCCAACGACGGCGTATTTTCGGCTGATTGCCATGGTCATTCCTTTTCTGAGGTGTGTTTTGCCGGCCCTCGGCAGGTGCCCGGGGACCGGTGGTGCGAGGGGAGGGTCCCTATTTGACGGCGCCGATCATGGCGCCCTTGGTGAAGTGCTTCTGCATGAATGGCAGGGCAATCATCAGCGGCAGGCTCGAGACGACGATCATGGCGTACTTGGTGAGCTCCGCGATCCTTTGCGCTGCCGCATAGGACTGGATGTCTCCCCCGGTGGTGCCGGTGGATGAAACATCGGATTGGATCAAGATGTTGCGCAGCACAAGCTGCAGCGGGTATTTGGAGTCATCATTAAGGAAAATCAGGGCGTCGAAAAACGAGTTCCACTGGGCCACGACATGAACCATGACCATGAGCATGATCAGGGGCTTGGACAGCGGCAGGACCATCTTGAAGAAAAACTTGAAGTCCGTGGCGCCGTCCATCTGGGCCGCTTCACGGAGTTCATTCGGGATGGTGTGTTCAAAGAAGGAGCGGGCGATGATCAGGTTCCAGACCCCGACCGCACCGGGAAGGACCACGGCCCAGACGGTATTCAGCATGCCCAGGTCCCGAACGACCAGGTACTTGGTGATGAGGCCGCCGTCGAAAAACATGGTGATGACGAACAGAAGCATCAGGATTTTCCGACCCGGCATGTCCTTGCGGGACAGTGCATAGGCGCCGCACAGGATCGTGGTCACGCTGATGACGGTCCCCAGGACGGTGTAGATGAGGGTGTTGCCCAGGCCGTTCCAGATCCGGCTGTCCGCGAATATCCGCTGGTATCCCTCAAGCGTCACGCCCGAGGGAAACAGCCAGACCTTGCCCTCGTAGATAGCGTTAGGATCGCTGACCGAGGCGATGACGATGAAGTAAAGAGGGTAGACCACGGCCAGGATCGACAGCAGCAGCACTGCCGTGGCGGTGACGTTGAAGACACGGTCTCCATACTTGTCCCTCAGCGTCTGCCGGGGGCGGTGTTGGATGACGGCCCGTGCGGGGCTGCCGGTAGTACGGGGGTTGGTTGTCAGGGACATTTTGGCATCACCACAGGGTCGCTTGGTTGGCCCGGCGCGCCACCGTGTTGAAGAAGAGCAGCAGCGCCAGGTTGAGGATGGAGTTGAACAGGCCGATGGCGGCCGAATAGCTGAACTGGGCCTGCTGCAGACCCGCGTGATAGACGTAGGTCTGGATGATCTCCGAGCTCGAGAGGTTCAGCGGGGTCTGCATCAGCAGTGCCTTCTCGAATCCGACGTTGAGCAGGTTTCCGATGGCAAGGATGAACAGGATCGTTACCACCGGCATGATGCCCGGTAAGTCGATATGCCGGACGCGTTGCAGCTTCGAGGCGCCGTCGACCTTTGCCGCGTCGTGCAGCGCAGGATCGATGGCCGCCAGGGCAGCCAGATACACGATCATGGAGAATCCGGCGTTCTGCCAGACGTCGGAGATGACGTAGATGGGACGGAACCACTCCGCGGAACCCATAAAGAAGATCGGCTCGCCGCCGGCCAACTGGATGGCGTTGTTCAGCAGCCCCGACCTCGGGGACAGGACCACGAACATGATGCCCACCACCACCACGGTGGAGATGAATGCCGGGGAATAGAGCACCGTCTGGGTGAACTTCTTGAACCTCTCACTCTGGAGCTGGTTTACCAGCAACGCCAGGATGATCGGGATCGGAAAAGCCACCAGCAGGCCAAGTACCGCAATCCACAGCGTGTTTCCGAGAACCTGGCCGAACTGGTACGAATTCACGAACCGGACGAAGTGCGTCAGACCCACCCAAGGGCTGTCCGTGAACCCGGCAGCGGGGCTGTAGTTCTTGAAGGCGATCTGCACGCCGTACATCGGCCAGTATTTGAAAACCGCGATATAGATGAGGGACGGGGCTAGTAATACGTATAACTGCCACGCCCGAAAAATCCTCTTCAGACGAAGCGAAACAGAAATTTTTCGTTGCGGCGACAATGCCGCGGACGGACGCCCGCGTCGGGCCGGGATGGTGCGGCTCATGGCATCTCCTTAGGATGGGTCACTGAGTTACGTTCAATCAGAGGGCAGTCCATTAGCTCGACCCGGCCATCGGGTTCCGCGTCCTGGAGAATAAGTTCCACCGCGCGCCGGCCCATGGCGACGAATGGCAGCTCAAACGTGGTCAGGCCCGGCCTCAGGAATGGTGCCAGCGTTGCCTGATTATCGAAACCCACAATAGAGACGTCCCGAGGGATGGACAGACCTAAATCCGAAACCGCTTGATAGGCGCCCCAGGCGCCACGGTCGTTGGCGCAGAAAATTGCGGTTGGCTGCTTGGTACCGGTCAGCAGCTCCATCGCGTACCGGTACCCGTCTTCCTCGCCGCCCCCACCGAAGCGCACCAGATCCGGGTCCACGTCCAGGCCCGACTCCCGAAGGGCCTTGGCGTAGCCCTCATAACGGCCGACAGCAGCAGGCAGCCCGCTTTCCAAGGTCTCGATGTTGATCAGCCCGATTTTGGAATGCCCGGCCGCCAGCAGCCGGCGAGTTGCTGCGTAACCGCCCTTTACTTCGTCGGGGGCGACGCTCGGGAATCGCCCCGCCCGGTCCTGGGAGTTCAGCACCACCGACTTCACACCCGCCAGAGCCTCCGGGACATCCAGCACCCGGTGATACATGGCGGCGTAAACCACCCCGGCTACCTTGTAGGAAAGCATGGCATCCAGGGATGCGGCCTCGAGCTCCTTGTCGCCGCCAGTGTTCACTGCCAGCAGGAGGAGCCCGTCTTCCCAGGCCCGCTGCTGCGCCCCTTCGATAATGGCCCCAGCGAAGGGAGTGGTGGCTACGGTGTCGCCAATGAAGCCGATCATGCCGGCCACCCCGTCGCGGAGAACCTTGGCGTGTGCGTTGGTGCGGTACCCCAGCCGATCCACAGCCTCGCGAACCCGCCGGCGGGTGTCCTCGGAGAAGCGCGACCCGGAAGCCGAATTCAACACCAACGACACTGTCGCCTGCGAAACCCCGGCAGCAGCCGCGACATCATGCATCGTCGGTCCAGACTTCGGCCGCGATCCAGCCATGGGTACCTCCCTGGGCCTTAGATAATTTGTGAGTTATTCGTATAACTCCCGATGAACTGTATCGCCCATCACATCAGCCGTCAACACCTGCAGCGACAGCGGGCAGGGGGCCGGCAGACAGTCAGGCTTATTCCGCTGCTCTGCACAGGCCGGAGACCCCGGCTTTAGACACGCACGGGCGCTGCATCAGGTGGTCCAAAGATCAGCCCTGCGTGCCCGCCCACGGCCCGCGGGGACAAAGGCGGGCCGCGGGCGGGGCCCGGGCCGCGCAGCACGCGACGCGGATTAGCCCGGCGGCCCTGTGCCGCACTCCCCTAAGCTTCCGGAACAGGTTCGATGAATCGACGAAGCCACCGCGGCTGCAGCAGTCTTCGCGGACGAAACCTGCAAAGCGGAACAAGGGCAACTCCTTCCGCCACTCATCCACGACCTCGCGAGCCGGGAGCAGGCATCACCCAATTCTCGCGGCTGACTGGAATCTGGCTCATTTGCCCACCGGGCGGGGGCAAAAGGTCCACCCGCAGGACGCCGGGCAGAACACCTAGGAATCCGCCGGGGCCAATGCCCCCAAAGGAAACATGCCGGGAAGTAGATCCGACCCGCCCCCGGCCCATCCGGTCCTCATCTGTTTCACCAGGCCCAATCCTTGCAAATCTTCAGGAGGGGTATTGCATTTACTAGACGACCGGTCTATTCTCGAGTAATCACCCCGAGCAAAGGACAAGAGATGAGCACGGACACCAAGGAACGAATTGCCAGCACCGCACTGGATCTCTTCCACGCAAACGGCTATTCGGCAACCGGCGTCCTGGACATCACCAGAGCGGCCGGAGTTCCCAAGGGCTCCTTCTATCACTTTTTCGAAAGCAAAGAAGCCCTCGCTGTTGAAACTGTGCGGCTCTACGAGGCAACCATCAAGTATGAGCTGCTCGAGACGGCGCAGGCATCTCCCCTGGGAAGGATCCGGGCACATCTGTCCTACATCACCAAAATGGCGGAAGCCGAGAACTTCCAGCGAGGCTGCCTATTGGGCAACTTCTCCAACGAAATGCCATCCCAGAGCGCGGCCGTCACAGCGGTAGTCGAACAGTCCCTGGAACTCTGGACAGACAAGCTTGCGGCGGCCATCGCTGCAGCACAAACTGAAGGGGAGATCGCCAATCGCAGCGATCCGCAGCGGCTCGCCGGCTTCATCATCGCCAGCTTCGAAGGCGCCGTCGCACGCTCCAAACTGACCCGTTCACGGACGCCGCTCGACGGGTTCCTGGAAACCGTCTATTCCGACATCCTGGCCTAGGCGCAGGCCCCACCCTGACGCCAAGCTCTTTTCCTCCCCTTTCACCACACTTTCTGCTCCATCACTAGACGACCGGTCTACTGCAAATTCGAAAGGCTCTTCCATGTCCCAGTACACAACCCCCAACCTCGCCATCAGGGGAAGCAACGCTACAACGTACGCTTACCGCCGCTTCGGCAAAACCGGAACCACACCCATCGTGTTTTTCCAGCATTTCCGCGGCAATCTCGACAGCTGGGATCCTGCTCTTGTTGACAGCATCGCCGCCGAGCGGGAAGTCATCCTGTTCGATGCCAGCGGAGTGGCACTCTCCAATGGCGCGACACCTGCCACGTTCAAGGAGTTCGGCCGCGATGCGCTGAGCTTCATCGACGCCCTCGGCCTGGACGAGGTCGACCTGTTTGGCTTCTCCATCGGCGGCTTCGTGGCCCAGGAGGTCGCCCTGCAGCGCCCACACCTGGTCCGCCGCATCATCCTCGCCGGCACCGGCCCCGAAGGCGGACGCGACATGCACGGCTGGACAGATGAACCAAGGGCACACGCCCTGAAGGATGTGCAGGACGCCGGCGACATCCACTTCCTCTTCTTCAACTCATCGACCGAAAGCAGAGTCAGGGGCGAAGAATTCATCAGCCGCATCTTTACCCGTACCGAGGGCCGGGACGCCGACGTTTCCCTGGCAGCCCGGGACGCACAAGCCGCCGCGATCATCGAATGGGGCATCCAGGATCCAGCCAAACTGACCCGTCTGGCCTCCATCAAAGCCCCCACCCTTGTGGCAAACGGCGACAACGACCTCATGGTGCCCACCCCCAACTCCTATCTTCTGGCCGGCCACATCCCCCACGCCGAACTCAGCATCTACCCGAACGCCAACCACGGATTCCTCTTCCAGTACCCGCACGAATTCGCCGCTGAAGTCCTGGCATTCCTCGCAAAGAACTAACCCCTCCTTTTTCCAACCCACTCCCAACCACCAGGACAAAAGAATGCAGACAAAAATCACCCTCATCATCAACAACCCCAAGACGCCGGAAAGCTTCGAGCACCACGTCCCCGCACTCCTGACCCTGGCCAAGGACCTGCCGGAACTAATCCGGGTCGAGTCGGCCAAAGTCTGGCCCAAGGAGGATTGCACACCAACACCGGCGCACCGGACTTTGGACCTCTACTTCCCCAACTACGAATCAGCCTCCCGGGCCGTCGCCACACCTCAAGCCGGCGCATTCTTCGAAAAACTCTCGGCCGCCGGCGGAACCTTCACCGGCCTGTTCTCCAAACTCGACGCCCACTAACACCGCCCTTTCCCCGGATCCCACTCTGATACCGGTGTCCGGGCGGCTGGCAGCACACGTCGACCTCGACTTGATCCCAGCTGCCCATCCCCCTCCAGCACTACGTCACGCAGAAAAACCACGAAAGAGAAGACCATGAACGACCTCCTTGAATTTGTCTTGGCCAAGCACGGCAGCGCACAGCCCTGGGAAGGAGCCCCAAGTGTCTCGGCGAAGGTCCGCGTCCACGGCGTCTTCTGGCCCTTCAAAGGCCAGCCGGACCTGCTCGGTGATGTAACCGTGACAGCGGACCTCGCCCGGCAGCGGATCAGCATCACGCCCTTCGGGCCAGGACGGACCCTGCACTTTGACGCCGTCCGGGACCTGGTCACCATCACCGATGGTGCGGGCACAGTTGTGGACAGCCTTTCGGAGCCCCGCCGCAGCATGGCCGACTACCAGGGCGACACCCAGTGGTCACCGACCCAGATGGGCTACTTCATTTCCTACGCCACCTGGACCTATCTCGCAGAACCGTTGCTCTTCACGCTCCCCGGAGTCCAGACCCGTGAAATCGATCCCTGGGACGAAGACGGCGAGACGTGGCGGCGGCTCGAGGTGACCTTCCCGGACTCCATCCACAGCCACAGCACAGTCCAGACCTACTACTTCGACTCCGAAACCGGACTGCAGCGGCGGATGGACTACGACGTCGAAGTCAATGGCTGGGCGGAAGTCGCCCATTACACCTCCGAGCACAAAGACTTCCAGGGGCTGACAGCTCCCACCCGCCGCCGGGTCCTGCTCCGCGACAAGGACAACAACGCCATCCACAGCTTCGCCGCCATCCTCCTGGACCTCCACGACCTCCGACCCGCCAACTGACACCCACCCACCCGCAAGACAACAACCCACCAAGGAGCACCAAATGTCCATCCCCGCCACGGAAATCCTGAAGAACGCCCTCGACCACGCCGCCACCGACCACGGCGTCTACGAAGCCGACATCCTCGGCGGCGTCCACGACGCCGAATGGCCCAGCTGGTACGCGGACCACATGACCCGGACACTGGCCGACGCCGGCTACAGCCTCAACGGGCCCGGCGGAAACGGCAGCACGCAAGCCACAACAGCCCAAGCGCAGGCCGCAGGAACCACCGCCCTGGAGCTCAAGCTCGAAGTCCTCGTCCTCCCCGTCACAGACGTCGACCGGGCCAAAGACTTCTACGAGAAGGCCGGTTTCCGCCTCGACGCCGACTTCAACATCAGCGACGAACTGCGAATCATCCAACTCACCCCTCCGGGCTCGGAGATGTCGATCATCTTCGGCACAGGCGTCACCGACTCAACACCAGGCTCGGTCCAGAACCTTCACCTGATCGTGAAAGACATCATCGCCGCGCAGGCAGACCTGCACACCCGCGGGATCGACATCAGCGAAGTCTGGCACGACGCCGACGGGCTCTTCCACAGGCCCGGCGGACGAAACCGCGTCAGCGGCCCCTCCCCCGACCGGGCCGACTACGGCTCCTTCGCCTCCTTCAGCGACCCGGACGGCAACGGCTGGTTCCTTCAGGAAGTCCTCACCCGGGCGCCCGGACGATGAGCGCGGCCAGTACCGCAGAGTACGACCTGATCATCCTCGGCGGAGGTGCAGTCGGTGAAAACATCGCCGACCGCGCCGTCCAGGGCGGCCTCACCGCCCTCATCGTAGAGAACGAACTCGTCGGCGGAGAGTGCTCCTACTGGGCCTGCATGCCCTCAAAGGCACTGCTGCGTTCCGCTCAGGCACTGCGCGCAGCCCGGCAGCTTCCCGGCGCGGCCGAAGCCATTACCGGACAGCTGAACGTCGAAGCTGTGCTGGCACGGCGGGACTACTACACCAGCAACTGGTCCGACGCCGGACAGGTCCAATGGCTCAACAGCGCCGGGATTGGGCTGATCCGCGGGCATGGCCGGATCACCGGCACCAAAAAGGTCACCGTCACCGCCGCGGACGGCTCGACGACGGAACTCACCGCCCGGCACGCCGTCGCCGTGGCCACGGGTTCAGCCGCATTCCTACCGGACATCGAGGGACTGGACGCCGCCCGGCCCTGGACCAGCAGGGAAGCCACCAGCATCAAAACGGTCCCGGCAAGCCTCGCCATCATCGGCGGCGGCGTAGTCGCGACGGAAATCGCGACAGCTTTCGCGGGGTTCGGGACCACAGTGACCCTGATTGCCCGCAGCGGTCTCCTTTCCGGCATGGAACCGTTCGCTGGAGAACTGGTTGCCGCGGCCCTCCGTGAGCAGGGAGTGACTCTGCTCCTCGATACCAAAACCAGCAGCGTCCACCGCGGCAGCACCGGCGTCACCATCGAAACCAGTGACGGCCAGACCATCACAGCCCAGGAAGTGCTCATCGCAACCGGACGCACACCAAACACCCGGGATATCGGCCTCGACACCGTTGGTCTCAAACCAGGCGACTGGATAGAAACCGATGACACCCTGCAGGTTCCCGGCCTTGACTGGCTGTACGCCGCCGGCGATGTGACAAACCGCGCGCTGCTCACCCACCAAGGAAAATACCAGGCACGCGCGGCCGGGGACGTCACCGCCGCGAGGGCAACCGGGGCGGACGTGATGGACGCCCCCTGGGGACGCCACGTGGCAACAGCTGACCATGCCGCGGTACCACAGGTCACATTCACAGACCCCGAGATCGCCTCCGTAGGTCTTACTGCCCAGGCGGCGGCTAGAGCCGGTTACGACATACGGGTTGTCGACTACGAAATCGGCCACGTCGCCGGTGCCGGGTTACACGCCGAGGGCTACAAGGGCACCGCCCGAATGGTCGTCGATGAAGCACGAAAGGTCATCCTCGGCATGACCTTCGTAGGCCCCGATGTCAGCGAACTGCTGCACGCAGCAACCATCGCCATCGTTTCCGAGGTCCCTCTGAACCGGCTCTGGCACGCTGTCCCCGCCTACCCAACAGTGAGCGAGATATGGCTCCGCCTCCTGGAGACCTACGGCCGACCAGCCCAACAGCCATCAGCGTAAACCCCTCCAACCCCCGCTCCCGGTACCGGGAAAATCCCCCGCTACATCAGCTATCCCGACCTGGCCGCACAGAACACGAAGAACGCGAGAGAGAAGACCCCCATGACTAACCGCCAATCAAACAGAACCCGTAGTCGCCGGCTCGCCGCCCCACGGTCCCACGCCCTTGGAAAGTCATCCACAGCCCCGACACGCGCCCAGGGCAGGACCGCCTGATGGCACTCACTGAACGAGAACAACAAATGCTGGAGCAACTGGAGAAACAATTCAAGGAAGACGACCCCCAATTTGCCCACACAATAGAAACCGCCCCGGGCCCCACCTCTTCCATCCGCCTCATCGTCGGCGGAGTACTCACGACGGTTGCCGGCATCACCCTTCTACTCTTCGGACTCGCACTCCCGAACCCCGTGGCCAACCTCACCATCGGCCTGACCGGCTTTGCAGTCATGGTCACCGGACTCTACCTGGCGACCAGGAAGCTGTTCCCAAAACAAGCGCCGGCCTCGAAGAAGACGGAGACAACACGAGACAGCACGGCAACAACACCGAAGGAAGAACCGAAGGACGCCACTAACAACGCCGCGTGGTGGGCCCTGATGTTCTGGTGGGTCTAGCTGGCTAGGACTGCCTGAATAGCGGTGGATCCAAGGTGGCCTGACACGCCGGGCGTTGCTTGGAGGGGAGAACTGATCATGGGCGACACCTTGGATCCCATGGCGACTGACGTGTATCAGCAAGAGCTAGCGCAAGGTCCTGGCCCAGGGAGCAGAGCACCGACTTCGCCGGCACTGACGGGCTGTTGAACCGGCTCACGAAGAACGTTCCGGAGACCGCACTGAAAGCGGAAATGAACGATCACCTCGGATACGAAAGGCACGATGTGTCTGCGGACCACCGGAAAAGCACTATCTCCTTCCAGAGTGAAACAACCAAAGAAGTGTCTTCCAGCCGGTCCCTGATCCGGGCAGAGTGCCGGGGCACTTCATGGCCGGATTTAGGCTCGTTTGCGCGACCGTCGAACTCCCATAGAACCTGTCCGGTTAACCGCACGGTGACGGGGCCTTCTCCGGCACTGTAATCCGGCAGCCGTCGTGGGTGCGGCCAAGCCGGCAACGGGCAACCGAGCGATATGGTTGCCTTCAACATGTGGGCCCCGGAACTGGGGCAGCGCAGATTGCAGTGCTCGATGATGTCCTGCAGCAGGATGCAGGCTGTTTGGTGGGCGCCTGCCATTGCTCCAGGTAGCGCAGGATTTCCGGCGATTCGTCGTAGAGGGTGCGCACCAGGCCGTGGTCGGGGCAGCCGCGTTCGAGCCACACGCGATCATCCCGGATGAGCAGTACCCCGGACAGGCGCCGCGCCTGGGCGAGCGGCGGGTTGGTCTCGTGGCAGCGGGGGCAAAACGCAGTGACAGACCTGTGGATGCGGTCACCGCGCAGCGGCTGGCCGGTGCCGGGCAGCGCCTACCGGGAAAAGTACGGTGACGGATTCATATCCTCCTACTCATCTGCGAGAGGGCCATGACACAGATGCCGCCGCCGAGCAGAATGAAGACTCCCAGACCAATCAACAGCCCCGCACCCCATCGGGAGGTGCGTGGCCGGATTGCCAGGGCACCGGCTATCGCCAGATAGGCGCCGATTGGTATTAACGCTGCAGGCCCGGCGAGGAAGGTCTTATAGCCCTCATCCGGAGCGATGCCCCTGGTTGTCCCGAAATATAGGGCATAAAGGGCAGTAGTCCCCAACAAGATTCCGAGCAGTATGGAGCCACGTCTCGGTTCCGGGGGCGGTTCCTCTTCTCGGGGCGGTGGCAGTGGGCTCCAAGCCTCTTCGGGGTTGTCATCGCTCATGCCACTCTTCCTTCCAACTTGGGGCGGAGTGATTTCCCGAAGACCCGCGGCATCCGCCAGAACAGCACGAGGAAAATCCCCAGAAGGAACCACTGCGGACGGCTCATCCCCAGCCAGAGCACCTCGTTGCCGCAGACGAATTCGACACCGAACCGGAAGAAGGCGTAGGAAGTCACGTAGCAGATGAAGAGGTCGCCAGGACGGGGCAGGCGGTCACGAAATCGCCACATCAGCTCGAACGCGGCCATGTGGAACACAATTTCATAGGCAATGGACGGCTGGAATCCTACCCCGGGCGGTCCGCCCACCGTCGCAGCCTGCCCGGGAGTGCGCGCTATCCCCCATGCTCCCCCGGTCGGAGTGCCAGGCAGTTCCGTGAGGAGACAGCCGACCCGTCCGAGGACCATCGCCAAGGCGACCGCCGGAGGAAGCAAATCCCCTATGGATTCACGGTAGCCTGTCAGCCGTTTACCCAAATGGACACCGCACGCACCCACCAGGCCCGTGAGGATGCTGCGGTCGCCGTTGCCCCACCAGTCCGCCGAGGAGACCTGCCGGGAAACATCCCACTTGAGGACCCTGGAGCGGATGGCCCCAAAGGCGACAGCGAAACCGGCAATGGGCCACAGCCGCGGGTCGGACAAGCCGCGCCGGAGCTTCTCATATGCATGGAACAGCAGGGCTGCACGGATTCCCAGCCCTAACACGGCGGCGTGCACCACCCCGTCTCCCGCGAAGGGAAGCCCGATCATGAGCAGAGTGTAGCAGTGCCCATTGCTGGCCTCCGGTACACGGTGAACGCTGGCCCACCAGCTGGTGCCAGTGGGCGACCCCCGTCCCGACGTGATCACTTGATTACGAGTCGCCCGATTTTGATGGGCGGGAAGTGGGCCGCCGTATCAGGAATCCAGCGCTGCCCTCTCGTCATGCTCACAGCCCGGCCTGACCAAGCTGCAGGTCAATACCGCGCCGCCGGCATAGACGATCTGTTCGGCATGCCCTTAGTGTCCGGAAGCTGCCGTATTCGTTGCCTGCTAACCGTTCCCCCAGCTGCTGAGCGCCGGCCCGGGTCCCGCACAAAGCGAGAGTGCGCTCTGATAAGGGGTGAACCGTCCCGCCAAACCCGGCCGCCCCCAAGGCCGGGCTGGGGGGACATCTTCTTAAGCCATCTGGCGATGGCCCATCGGTCCGGCTCTGCCACGTCTAGGCCTTCGTCGACGAGGGCGGTCTCGGAGTCTTCGGGGTGCCCCGAAAGGCCAATGACCCTGCGGCTAATCGCGGCATGCCGGGGAGTACGGCCGAGCTCCTAACAGATCCACCCGTTCCTGCTCCGTCAGCACTTGTCCTGCGATCCGGCGCGCACCGTCCTTTCACGCCGCCGGTTCGGCGACGACCACCTGCGTGTTCCCGCCAGACAGTTCGAGCACGAGGGTGCGCTCATCGTTCCCCTCTACGCACTGCACCTCCGAGGTCACGCCACTGCCCTGCCTAATGCGCGGCCCCTGGCCACTTGAGTGGAGGGCGGAGTTGGCAGTGGGTTAGGTGATCTCCGTGCATGCTGGTGTCGGCTGAGCGGTTACTACTTGGGTTTTCGGATCGTGCTGCAGGGTCGGCCTTCCGGCCACGATCACTGTAGCGCGCTCCCAGGGCCGGTCTTCGAGAAGGAAGGGAATTTCCTGTTCTTCCCACTCCCTGTGCAGGTCTCCTTCTTCCTGGCCATCACGTGCCAGGAGGCGACGCCGGGCTTCAAGGTTGTCGCACTGCACCCAGATGGAACGGTCAATGAGGTCGGAGAGCGCTTGGCGTGATGACCCGCTCCCTTCAACCCACACCACGGGACGCCCGGCGGGTAGAGCTATGGCACCTGGACGTTCCCGGGCCACCCAGCCCGGCGGACGGTAATAAATTGCCTCGCCTTTGAGAAGGGGTTCGAGGACACCGGCACGGAGTTCATCGGCCCAGTCAAAAAAGGAGAGATGCCACGCTACCTCGTCCGTGTGCACAGCAGCTGAGTCGGGCACTTGAGCCAGTAGACGATCGACCAGGGTCGTCTTGCCTGACCCGCTCCTTCCATCTACCGCTACAATCCAGGGGCGGTCCGGACGTTGTCCTGCTGCCGGCAGTAACCGCCGCACCAAGCCTTTCAATGACTGGGCTTGCCAGGGTCCCGCATCGGGTTGGCCGACTTCCGGTTTCATATCCATGGTTACCTCGACTTCGATTCTCGGTCCCGGTAAGTCCCCGTCCCAAAAGGCCTCCCCTGCGTGGAAGTTAGATGCCCTGATAGTCGCCGGAACCTTGCTCGGGGACTACCCATTTGCCTTCCTCGGACCGTTTCCCGCGCATCATGCCGAACATCATGTCGCTCATATCGGTCGGGTCGCCGCCTGACCGGACAAAGTCTTCGCGCCGGCGCCTCCCGTCGCGCAGGTTCGTCCGTACATAAATAACGCTGCCCACGGCAGCGCCGATGATGGCAGCAATCAGGTAGAGGCTCTGCACCTCCGGGTTGAACGGGAGCACGGCACAGGATGCAATGGTGGCTCCCGCTCCTATCGAGAGGAGCCATCCCACGATTACCGCTCGCCGGAGCGATGAGTTACTTGGCCGGTCGATGAGGACGAATCTGCTCGGGTCAACCGGCATAGATCCCGCCCTGGCCCGACGCCCCTTTGCTTGAGTCATCATGCTTCCTTACAGTCCTGCGACTTGCCTGCCAGCCAGGCGTCACGGTGGATATTTTCGCACGGCCAAGGACAGCCTAAAGCGGAGTTCCGTGTTTCTTGAGCAGGACCCGTTGGGCAGGGGCTGACTGCCTGCGTTACACAGATGGCGTTTGCAGGGCGACGCCGGCTTTGTCAAGGTCAGGGCCTCCATCCCGGCCGAAGTCGAGGGCGACAAGGCCCGCGCTTTTCGGCGCGCAACCATGGCTGGGTTCTTTAGCGCAATAGCCCGTCTGGGGGCCGAAAATGGAGCTGCTCCTGGCATCAGGACCGTGCTCGACAAATTCTTCTAGCCGAAGTGCAACGCTTGAGGAACAGAGACATTTGCCGGTCGCCACCCAGGTCAGGACTTATGTCCCTTCAGGCGTCCAGCGGCCCTCGCTACGCTGAAAGATGGGCCAGTAAATTTCGCGCCGACGGGAAGACTCTCTGAGAGGCAGGGAACATTGGGCCGCGTTCAGTGTGCACCGGAGCATGACACCCGCCTGCAGCCTGACCGCGCGGCGTCCGCGTCATGGATACCCGATAGTCAGGTTTAGCATGCATGACAAACGGGCCCTGACAGACCACCGGTTCGGCGGCTTCTCCCTCTTGCTCGCCGGAGCAATGTTCCTAGCCAAGTCAGTCCTTGAATCGATCGCCGGCGACCCTCCCTCCACAGGCCAGGAAATTCAAGTCTGGCGCTCCTCGCACGAGTTGACGCTGGTCTGGGTCGATGAGACGTTTTTCGCGGCCACTGTCCTGCTGGTCCCGGCTGTGATTGCGTTGTATCGCGGCCTCAGAGGACCCGACAGGCCGTGGGTGGACTTCGGCTGCGGCGTATTCGCGGCTGTCATTCCGGTCAACTTCGTCCTGCTTATAGTGCACGGGAGATTGGTCTTTCCCGTCTTCGGCATCGCTTTGGAGGATCCGGCTCTCGCCGCTCTAGTGGTCTCCCTCTATGCAGGTGGCACGCACGCTGTCAGCCTCCTGCTCGCTGGGGCTGCCGTTATGCTGGGTCTCGCCATGAGGCGGACCGTGTTCGGGCCCGGCGCCGGAGTCGTCGGATTCATCGCGGGCGCGGCGAACGCGGACTCTGATGCCTCTGGTTGTTGGCTGCTCAACCGGACGACTCCCCCCCTACCCCCGCGAGAGGCGGATTCAAGGAATCGAAACAACACTTCGACGAACAAGTCAGCTGCCCAGATAAAAGTCGTTCAGTCCATGGAGTCACGGCATCATGCGCCGATGGCTTGACCTCCAGAATACGGAGCCAGCAGGTCTGATCCCCTTTTGAGCCCACGAGTGGAACGGACGGCATGAGTCCGGTGCGCTATAGGACAGCGTCCGGGGGGCGCGCTGTGATGACAGGGTCGGCATGGCGATGCACCAGTGCCCACGTGTCACCCTCGGGGCGGTAGACGCTCGTTACACGCAAATCAAACTGCGATACTTCGTCGCCTCCTCCAAGCTTGGCTTGCCAATGTTCTATATCGAGGAAGACGGCGAGATCGGAAGTGACGTGCCTCGTGAGGGAATCCACAGCAGTGACACGTCCATCCTCGAACCGGGCAGCGGCTGAATCGAGGGCCTTGGACACCCGATCCCAGCCCACGACCGGAGGACCCCAGGGATTCGCAAGCGACCCATCCTCGCCGTGGGAGAAAATGGCCTTCGCGGGTTCCGGGTCTCCTTTAGCGAACGCATTCATCGTTTGATGAAACCGGCCGACGACCTCGTCAAGCTCCATTGTTTCCACCTTCTGACTGCTTGCGGCGTTCCGAGAACCGAATCATACGCCCCGGGCTCGCGCCCGTCACGATACGGAAGCGACAAAGCAGCCCGACCAAGTTACAGAATTCATAAATTGCTCAACCTACACCTCGGTAAGACTTACGGCAGATGAATGCAGCAGATAACCTGTCACAGAAGGCGGGAAACGTCCCCGGGGCTGGCGCCATTGTGGACCATCAATAATGATGCCAAGCAGTGTGACCTTCTCCGTGACAACAACGCCCAGGAACGGATCAGGGGCCAGATTCCAAGACCACACCCGAAACCTGCGCACGGACGTACTCGAGGACTGCTTCCTGACCGTGTTTCATGTCAGTGACTCCCGGTGCCCCCCAGGTAGGAGTTGATGGGGCTGTTGTCGACGTAGATGCGCTGATCGGTGAACTTCCCGTTATTCATGGTGAAGATCGAGCATGCCCTGATTGTTACTTCGACGCCGTCCAGGAACCGCCAGGCGCTGTCGATCTCAAATACGACCACGCCGTTTTCTTCCTGCCAGACGTTGATCAACGGGTGGGCAAGAGATTCAACCTTGCCGCCGATCGCAGCCATCTGCGCCAGCACGACATCCTTGCCCTTGACGGTCGGTGCGTTGGCGAAGGTGAGGGTGATGTCGTCGGCGTAGTAGCCGGCGAGACGTGCGTAATCCTTCTTCTCCATGACTGCGAAGTATTCGGTGAGGAAGTCGGCGGTGCTCTGATCGGCGCGGGACATGGTTGGTTCCTTACTGTTTGGTGGTCATGAAAGGTTCGAAGAAATGTCGGATTAGACGATCGAATCTGCGGTGGTCGGCTTGAGCGGCCCGTCCCCGGCGCGATGGTGGAAGGCCGGTGGTTCGATAGCCAAAGCCGTCAGGGCATCCAACTGGGCCGGCGCGAGCACGAGGTCCGCGGCGGTGGCGTTCGCGCGAAGCTCATCGACAGTCTCCGGCCCCACGATCACCGAGGCGACGGCGGGGCGGGACAGCAGCCAGGCCAGGGCTACCTGGTACGGGCGCAAGCTCCATTCGCGGCTGAGTCGATCCACCTCGCGGGCCAAGGAGATCTCCGCCGCGGTGAACCCCGGTGCGCCGAATCGTTCGTCGCCGGAGACTTCACGGTCCAGGACCGCCAGGTCGGCGAGAAGTCCGCCATGCAGCGGGGCGTAGGGAATGATCGACAGGCCGAACTGCTCGCACGCCGGTGCGAGCTCCCGCTCGGCGGCCCGGTCGATGAGGTTGTACTTCACCTGTGTGGCGACGGGAGCCTGCAGACGGCGGTCATCAGCGATCCACAGCGCGCGGGTGACCTGCCAAGCCGGATGGTTGCATAGCCCGACGTACCGGATCTTGCCTTGCCGGACCAGGTCGTCGTAGACCGCCAGCGTCTGCTCCGGCTGGGTGTCCGGGTCGATGTCGTGGGCGTAGTAGAGATCGATGTAGTCGGTCTGCATGCGACGCAGACTCTCCTCGACCTGGGTGATGATGTGCCGGCGTGACAGCCCCCGGTCATTGACCCCGAGCCCGACGATGCCGTTGGACTTGGTGGCGATCACCACCTTGTCACGGCGTCCGCGCAGGGCACGCCCGAGGATCTGCTCGGCAGGTTCGCGCTCCGCGGCAGGTTTGGCTCCAGGCCGGTCGAATACGGGCATGTTGCCGTACACGTCGGCCGTATCGACGAAGTTGATGCCAAGATCCAGCGCAGCACCGACGACCCGGTCGGCGTCGTCCGCGCTCGGGGCGACCCCGAAGGTGGCGGTGCCCAGCGCAATCCGCGAGACCCTGACACCGGTCTGGCCAAGGAGTGAGTACTTCATCAGAGTTCCTCGTATCTTCCGGTCAGGGCCTGGTCCCGGCAGTCAGCGCCGAGACCGCATCCAGCTGTTCCTGGGTGAGCTCGACATCTGCTGCGGCGGCGTTGGCGCGGAGTTCCTCGACGGTCTCGGCTCCCACGATCACCGATGCCACAGCCGGACGGGACAGCAGCCAGGCCAGCGAGACCTGCTGCATCCCCAGTCCCCACTCGCGGGCCAGCCGGTCGAGCTTGCGGGCGACCGCGATCTCGGACGCAGTAAAGCCGGGGCCGCCGTAGCGCTTGCCCCCGGCGATCTCACGGTCCAGGACCGACAGGTCGGCCAACAGGCCACCGTGCAGCGGCGCATACGGAATGATCGACAGACCGAACCGCACGCACGCGGCGGTCAACTCTTTCTCGGCGCTTCGGTCCAGGAGGCTGTACATCACCTGCGCGGCCACGGGAGCGGACACCAGCCGACGGTCATCGGCGATCCACAGCGACTCGGTCACCTGCCACGCCGGATAGTTGGACAGCGAGACGTAACGCAGCTTCCCCTGACGGATCAGATCGTCGTAGACGGCAAGTGTCTGCTCCAGCGGCGTGTTCGGATCCGGGAAATGCGCGTAATAGAGGTCGATACGGTCAGTACGCAGCCGACGCAGGCTCTGCTCGACCTGCTGAATGATGTACCGGCGCGAAAGACCGGCATCCGGATCGAACCTCCGCTCCCCCGACTTCGTGGCCAGCACCACCTCATCCCGCCGGCCGGCTAGGGAACGGCCGAGGATCTCCTCGGCGGACTCGCGCTCTGAGGCGGGCGGGGCCCCGGGCCGGTCGAACGTCGGGGTCGAACCGTACACGTCAGCGGTGTCGAAGAAGTTGATGCCCAGATCCAGGGCTGCTCCCACGACTCCATCAGCTTCGTGTGCGCTCGGTGCCACGCCGAAGGTCGCAGTGCCCACGCAGATGCGGGACACACGCACGCCGGTCGGGCCGAGAACGGAGTACTTCATCTCAAGGATTCCCATCTGCGAGTCTTCGCGACTGGGCTGACACGTGCAGCGGTCAGTCGGGACGTCCCGTGCGGCTACGGGCGTGTTCGAACTTAAACACTAACCGAATGGTTATATTTCGGCAATGGTCATGAGAAAGTAGTGACATGCAAGAAAGCGCGCAGACCAGAACACGGGGCCCCTACCGGACAGGGATCCGCCGGCGCGAGCAGCTCGTCGGCATCGCCATGGACGTCTTCGGCGAATACGGTTTCGCCGGCGGCTCCATCCGCACCATCGCCGAGCAGGCAGGGGTCAACCACGCAACGCTGATCCAGCACTTCGGCAGCAAGGAAGGCCTGCTTACAGCCGTGCTGGAGGAATGGGACCGGCGGACCGTAGAGAACGGTCTCACCGACGTCAGCGGACTGGACTACTTCCGGCGGCTGCCAGATGTCATGGCCGCCCACCAGAACTACCGCGGGCTGCTCGAGCTATTCACGACCATCGCAGCCGAGGCGTCCAACCCGGCCCACCCCGGTCACGCATTCATCACCCAGCGCTACGCCACGAATCTGGCTACCCTCGCCGCGCATTTGCGCGAAGCCGTCGAGGCCGGGGATATCGCCCCCCTCTCCCCTGCGCAGATCGAGGTCGAGGTACGGCTACTCACCGCCATGATGGACGGCATCGGTCTACAGTGGCTCCTCAACCCCGGAACCGACATACGCTCCAGCGTCTCGACTTATGTCGAGCGCGCCATCGCTGCCTGGGGAGGCAATTGATGCCCAGCACTAAGATGGGCGCCGAGAGGTGCGAGCGAGCCACGCCACCGACCGTCATTCAGTCTCGAGAAGACTGAAGAATCAGGGCTGGCTGCCCTCCTCACCCAACGATCAGCCTCCCTCGGAGGCGTTGCCCGCCGGAAGATCAAACAAAGTTGGAATACACACCTAACTGACGTCAGGTTGGGGTGTACTAGGCGTCAGAATTGGGCCCGATTCTGCTGTTCTGACAATGGCTGGAGTAGTCTCGGATTCAACCCTGACACTACCGGCGTATCCCTCAACTGGCCGTCGAAAATATGGCCGGTTATCGGCGTCTGAAGATGGCAGGGGGAGGGCCTGAAGGGCATTCGTTACCTGCCGAGGAGGTTTCTGTCGGCCAGCGGCGGGACCGCGCATGGATCTGCGTCGATTTTCCTGCGTCTACTACATGTGCATGGGTTCGTGGTTGCGGTCAGTGGTGCCATTTCGGGTTTGGGCTCCCCGCTAGGCTCCAACGTCCGAATACTCGACTCGCAGCGAACCAGTACATCACAGGATCCGAACTCGGACCCTTGATCTCCACTTCGGTGAGCTTGGCCCGTTCGGCCGGGGTGTTATTGGGCCAGTGGAAGACGTACCACCGGGGGGCGATCCCATTGCCATTTCGACAAACCACCGCCGCGCACGGGTAGCCTTGGTTCATGGCATCATCCGCACCCACCCTCGCGACGCGCTGGGAACCCCTGCCCCCACGAGTCGTGGCGAAGCTGCTTGGACCCTCTTCGGCGCGTTGGTGGCTGTCCGGAGGGGTGGCACTCGACCACTGGCTCGGCACGAGCATTCGCGAGCACCACAATACCGATGTCAGCACGACGGCTGCCGACCTGCCCCGGCTGGTGCATGACATTCCGGCGCCGTTTAGCGCTTGGGTTCCGTCCGGCGACGACGTGATCCCCTGGGCAAAGGCCGATATGGATGCCGATCTGCAGCCGGTCCGTATCCACGACGACGCGACGGGCGCATGGGTACTGCAGATCGACGTCGAGGACGGCACGGATCGCGTCTGGGTCTACCGTCGAGACCCACGCCTGCAGCTGCCGTGGGATCGTGCCGTGATCGACGTCGACGGGATCCCGACCGGGGCGCCCGAGGTGCAGCTGGTCTGGAAGGCGCTGCGTCCCCGCCCGGAAGACGACGCCGACAAGGATGCGGTGCTACCGGAGCTCTCAGACGAAGCCCGCGCCTGGTGGGAGCACGCGATTCTGACGATCCACCCGCACTCGTCGTGGTCGATCCACGTGCGTAGCCCGTTCGCTCCGGGTAAGGCCAGCTGGAACAGGACGAAACGCTAGTCTCCGCTTGAGCTCTCGGCATTGGGAGCCCTGACTTGCTCTGCCCGCGCAGCGTCGATGAGTTGGCCTAAGATCCAACCGATTCTCAAGAGCGAGTGGCGACGCCGGGTCGCACCGTCCCCACCGACCTCTACGGCCGAACCGATGCGGCATGAGGGGGCCGTCCAAGCTTGAGACGCCCGCAGAGTGTAGCGACTACGACCTGTATTCATCCGCCGCAACCGCATCAAGCACCAGCGAGCGGAACCATCGCTGCGCCTGCGAGAGGCTGGCCTCGCGCCGCGTATACAACTCCACCGGTGTGCTCTGCGCGGGCCAGGGCAGCTCGGCGATGCGAAGGCGGGGGAACCAGCCGCAGAACACCCCCGCTACATGTCGAGGCAGCAGGACGACCAGATCTGTCGCCTCGAGCACGGCAGGCACGGTGCCGTATTCCTCCATGGTCAGCACGACCTGGGACATCAAGTCGTGTTCGGTCAGCGCCTGAACGGGATAGACATGCCCGCCACGGGCGGAAACCCGCACAAAGCGCCTCCCCTCGAACATGTCAGGCCCGGTCCCTGGCAGTGGATGCGACCCTGACGACAGCGCCACGTATTCGACCGAACGAACGTGCGTCCTCCACAGCCGCGGTGTGGCGATCCGCGACACGGTAAGTGCCAGATCGATGGTGCCGCGGATTAGCGCGCTCTCAACCTCGTCCGAATCGAGCCGTTCTACCTGTATCCGCGGATCGGCGCCGACCCGCCCGAGGGCGGTCATGATCGGTGGGAGGAACGTCTGTTCACCGATCGAGGTGAGTCCGAGGACGAGTTCGCCGCTGAATCCGGTCGGTTCGAACACGTCCGATCCCATGACGGTCGCGTCTATCTGTGCCAGGGCGTTGTGCAGGGGCCCAAACAACTGCGTCGCCTTCGCGGTCGGCACCATGTCGTTCCCTTCGCGACGGAACAGCTCGTCGCCGAACCGCTCCCTGAGCCGCTTCAGGGAATAGCTGACCGTGGGCTGTGTCACGTGTAGGCGCCTGGCGGCGCCCGTGACGCTGCGCAGCTCGTAGAGCGTGACGAATGTCCGGAGCTGGTTGAGGTCGGTGAACGTCATGCCATAGATGATATCAATGGCTTTGTCTTTGCATATCTATTGGACCACAGTGGCGAACACCCCTAGAGTCGATTTGGGGCAGCACTGATCCAACGAAGTGCAGCTACTCGCACCGCTAACACTTAGTGACAAGGACGACACGCGTGATTATCGACATCCACGGCCACTACACCACAGCTCCAACACGGCTCGGAGCCTGGCGTGATCTGCAGATCGCATTCACTGAAGGACGCGCGGACGCTCCTGACCCTGCGACCCTGCGCATCAGCGATGACGATGTCCGTGAGACCATCGAGGCCAACCAGCTCAAGCTCATGAACGAGCGCGGCAGCGACGTCACAGTCTTCAGCCCTCGTGCCTCGTTCATGGCGCACCACATCGGAGACCTCGCTGTGAGCGAGACCTGGGCCCGGATCTGCAACGACTTGTGCGCCCGCGTCAGCGAGCTCTACCCCGAACGCTTCCTGGTGGGGGCGATGCTCCCTCAGTCCCCCGGTGCTGATCCCGCGACGAGCGTTGCCGAGCTTACTCGCGCCGTCGAGGAACTCGGCGCTGTCACCGTGAACCTGAACCCCGACCCGTCCGGCGGCAACTGGACGTCCCCGCCGCTGACCGATCGCTCGTGGTACCCGATATACGAGAAACTCGTCGAATACGAGATCCCGGCGATGGTGCACGTCAGCACGTCGTGCAACCCTGCCTTCCACACGACCGGAGCGCACTACCTCAACGCCGACACCACCGCGTTCATGCAACTGCTCCAGGGCGACCTGTTCCGCGACTTCCCCGATTTGAAGCTCGTGATCCCTCACGGCGGCGGCGCCGTTCCCTACCACTGGGGGCGCTTCCGTGGGCTCGCAATGGCGCTGGGCAAGCCCGAAATCGAGGAGCACCTGCTGAACAACGTGTTCTTCGACACCTGCGTGTACCACCAGCCGGGCATCGACCTTCTCACCAAGGTCGTCCCGACCGACAACATCCTCTTCGCGAGCGAGATGATCGGCGCCGTCCGCGACGTCGACCCGCGCAGCGGACACTACTTCGACGACACCAAGCGGTACGTCGACGCCACCACGAACCTGAACGACGCGCAGCGCGCGCAGGTGTTCGAAGCCAACGCCCGCCGTGTCTACCCACGGCTTGACCGCGCCCTTAATGCGCGCGGACTCTGAAAGGACCATCAAATGCGACTGAACAACCTCGGCATCGTCCGCACCAACATCGAACGTCCGGATCCCGCGGACGTCAAACGGCTTTCGCAGTTCGGCGTCGCCACTATCCACGAGGCGATGGGGCGAGTCGGGCTCCTGCGCCCCTATATCAGGCCGGCCTACACCGGCGCTAAGCTATGCGGCCCGGCCGTGACGGTGCTGCTGCAGCCTGGTGACAACTGGATGTTCCACGTCGCCGCCGAGCAGGTGCAGGAAGGCGACGTGATCGTCGCCGGCTGCACCACCGAGAGTGAAGACGGCTTCTTCGGTGAGCTGCTCGCGACTTCGCTCATCGCGCGCGGCTGCAAGGGCCTCGTCATCGACGGCGGCGTGCGCGACGTCGCCGACCTCGAGAGGCTGGACTTCCCGGTATTCTCTCGCGCGATCAACTCGAAGGGCACCGTCAAGGCGACCCTCGGATCGGTGAATATCCCCGTAGTGGTCGCGAACGCCGTGGTGAACCCTGGCGACGTGGTCGTGGCCGATGTCGACGGCGTCGTGGTTGTCCCGCGCGAGCTTGTCGGAGCGGTGGCAGACGCCAGCCAGAAGCGCGAGGATAACGAGGAGGCCAAGCGTCAGCAGTTCCGCGACGGCGTGCTGGGCCTCGATATCTACAACATGCGCGAGCCGCTGGCCAAGGCCGGCCTCGAGTACGTGGAGGCATGAGCATTATGGCGCACGGGGACACAAGCGGCGGCTTCGAAAAGTCGCCCGGATGGCTCGACTGGTACGACGGGCCCTCGACTCCGACGTTCCGCGTGCCCGCAGGCGCGGTGGACGCGCACTGCCACGTCTTCGGACCGGGTGAGCAGTTCCCGTACGCGCCGGAGCGCAAGTACACTCCGTGCGACGCCTCGGCTGAGCAGCTGTTTGCGCTGCGCGACCACCTCGGCTTCGAGCGCAACGTGATCGTGCAGGCCACCTGCCACGGTGCCGACAACCGCGCCCTCGTCGACGCGCTGCAGCGCAGCGAGGGTCGCGCCCGCGGTGTCGCCACGGTTCGCCGCGACGTGACCGATGAGGAGCTCGCCGAGTTGCACGCCGCCGGCGTCCGGGGCGTGCGCTTCAACTTCGTAAAGCGTCTGGTCGACCGGGTGCCGACCGAGTCGCTCGACGCGATTGTCGCGAAGATCGCCCCGCTCGGCTGGCACGTGGTCATCTACTTCGAGGCCGAGGATCTGCCCGAGCTGTACAACTTCTTCTCGGCGATCCCCACCGACCTCGTCGTCGACCACATGGGTCGCCCCGACGTGACCAAAGACCCGAACGGTCCCGAGTTCGAGCTGTTCCTGCGCTTCATGCGGGAAAACCCGAACGTCTGGACCAAGGTTTCCTGCCCCGAGCGACTCTCGAGCAGCGGCCCGCGCGCGCTCGACGGCGAGCAAAATGCGTACACCGATGTCGTGCCGTTCGCGCGTCGCGTCGTCGAGGAGTTCCCCGATCGCGTGCTCTGGGGCACCGATTGGCCGCACCCGAACCTGAAGGATCACATGCCCGACGACGGGCTCCTGGTCGACTTCATCCCGCACATCGCACCGACCCCCGAACTGCAGCACAAGCTGCTCGTAGACAATCCCGCCCGCCTCTACTGGCCCGAAGGAGTATGACATGACGCTCGACAAACCGTACAAAGACGTACCCGGCACCATCATTTTCGATGCTGAGATGGCCCGCAAGGGTTACCACCTCAACCAGTTCTCGATGTCGCTGATGAAGCCCGAGAACCGCGAGCGCTACCTCGCCGACCGCGAGGCCTATCTCGACGAGTGGCCGCTGAGCCCCGCCCAGCGGCAGGCGGTGCTCGACATGGACCTGAACGCCATGATGGCCGAGGGCGGCAACATCTACTTCCTCAGCAAGATCGGCGCCACGCACGGCCTGAGCTTCCAGCAGATGGCTGGCTCGATGACCGGCATGAGCGAGGCCGCCTACCGCGACATGATGATCGGCGGTGGCCGTCGCCCCGAGGGTGTGCGGCTGAAGGATCTCGACGGATGGACCCCTCCCGCGCCGGCCGAGAAGTCCGAGGTCATGCGCCCCGATGCGCCGGCGAAGTACACGTCTGCGTTGTTCACCTCGCACGTGCCTGCGATCGGCGCGGCGATGGATCACGGCAAGACCGAGGAGCCCTACTGGAAGAAGGTGTTCAGCGGCTACGAGTGGACCCGCAAGTGGGCCAAGGAGAACACCCCCGACGTCGTGATCCTTGTCTACAACGACCACGCCACCGCGTTCGACTCGTCGATCATCCCCACCTTCGTGCTGGGCACCGGCGCGGAGTACCCGGTCGCGGACGAGGGCTATGGCCCCCGCCCTGTGCCCGACGTCAAAGGCTATCCCGAGTTGGCCGCACACATCGCCCAGTCCGTGATCCAGGATGACTTCGACCTCACGCTCGTCAACGAGATGGTCGTGGACCACGGGCTTACGGTGCCGCTGTCGCTCGTGTATGGCGATGTCGAGGAATGGCCCGTCAGGGTCATCCCCCTCGCCGTAAACGTGGTGCAGTACCCGGTGCCGTCCGGACGTCGCTGCTACGAACTCGGGCGTGCGCTCCGCCGTGCGCTGGACAAGTGGGACGGCGAGCCGCTCAATGTGCAAATTTGGGGAACCGGCGGCATGAGCCACCAGCTGCAGGGCCCGCGCGCCGGCCTCATTAACGAGGAGTGGGACAACGCATTCCTTGACCACCTCATCGCCGACCCCGTAGGCCTGACAGAATGGCAGCACATGGAGTACGTCGACGAGGCCGGCTCCGAGGGCATCGAGCTGGTCGACTGGCTCATCGCGCGCGGTGCGATGGATGATCAGTTCCAAGGCGAGAGCCCCGAGGTGAACCACCGCTTTTACCACGTGCCGGCGTCGAACACCGCCGTCGGCCACCTTGTTCTCACGAACCCGACCGACTGACCGCATCCGCATCCGCAACTAAGGAGCCCCCATGACTGACAAGATCCGTGTGGCCGTCGTCGGCGCCGCAGGCGCCTTCGGCATGAAACATCTCGACGGCCTGATGAACATCCCCGATGCCGAGGTGACCGTCGTCAGCGGCACGCGGCCCGAACCGACCCGGGCAGTTGCCGAGAAATACGGCGTCGAGAACGCCGTTGTCGGCCTGGACGCCGTGCTCGAGCGCGACGACGTCGACGCAGTGATCCTTGCGACGCCCACGGGGCTCCACGCGTCTCAGACCCAGGCGGTACTCGCCGCCGGCAAGCACGTGCAGGTCGAGATTCCGCTGGCCGACTCGCTCGCGGATGCCGAGGCAGCGCTTGAGGCGGCTGAATCATCCAATCGCGTCGCAATGGTCGGCCACACCCGCCGCTTCAACCCCTCGCACCAGTTGGTACATAACCGGATCGCGTCGGGCGAGTTCAACGTGCAGCAAATGGACGTGCAGACGTACTTCTTCCGCCGCAGCAACACGAACGCGAAGGGCGAGGCCCGGTCCTGGACGGACCACCTGCTGTGGCATCATGCCGCGCACACCGTCGACTTGTTCGCCTACCAGGCAGGCAAGATCGTGCAGGCGAACGCGGTCCAGGGCCCGATCCACCCCGAACTCGGCATCGCGATGGACATGTCGATCCAGCTCAAGAGCGAGTCGGGCGCGATCTGTACGCTGTCGCTGTCGTTCAACAACAACGGCCCGTTCGGCACGTTCTTCCGCTACATCGGCGACACCGAGACTTACATCGCGCGTTACGACGATCTCTACAACGGCCGTGAGGAGCCGATAGACGTGTCGCATGTCGCCGTAAGCATGAACGGTATTGAGCTGCAGGATCGTGAATTCATCTCTGCTATCCGCGAGGGACGCGAGCCGAATTCGTCGCTTCGCCAGGTGATCGACTGCTACCGAGTTCTCGGCTCGCTTGAGAAGCAGCTGGCGTGAGGCTACCACCCACCGGTCTGGGCTGTATGTCGCTGAGCCACGCGTACGGCGTCCCCCCTTCCCGTGACGAGGGGCTGGCGATGCTGCGCGCCGCTCTCGATGAAGGCATCGGGATGCTCGACACGGCAACACTGTATGGCGGCGGCCGCAACGAAGAGCTTGTAGGTGCTGCGATCGCGGGGCGCCGCGATGAGGTCTTCCTGGCGAGTAAGTGCGGGATGGCGTCCGTCGATGGCGTGAAAGTCATCGATGGACGTCCCGATACGCTGCGCGCACAGGTCGATGCTTCGCTGACCCGCCTTGGCGTCGATTACATCGATCTGTACTACCTTCACCGGTGGGACAAGAAAGTGCCGATCGGCGATAGCGTCGGGGCGTTGGCCGAGATGGTCGCCGCGGGCAAGATCGGCGCAATCGGCCTGTCCGAGGTGTCGGTCGCGCGACTGCGCGAGGCGCAGGCAGTCACCCCTATCGCGGCCGTGCAGAACGAGTACTCGTTGTGGAGTCGCAATGCCGAGCTTGGCATGCTGGACGCCACCCGCGAGGACGGCGTGACTCTTGTTGCGTTTTCGCCGGTCGCAAGGGGTTTCCTCGCCGATGCAATCAAGGACCCAGGTGAGCTGTCCCAGAACGACATCCGCCGCGGCATGCCGCGCTTCCAGCTCGACCACTGGGGTGCGAATGCGGCGCTGCTGGCCTCCTGGCGTCAGCTGGCTGCGGAGGCCGGTTGCACCCCAGCACAGCTCGCGCTGGCCTGGCTGCGCTCCCGCGGAGATCACGTTCTGCCGATCCCGGGAACAACGAGCGTCGCGCACCTGCGTGAGAACATGGCGGCGGCCGACATCACTGTCGACGGCGCGCTGCTGACGCGGGCCGGCGAGCTGATTGGCACGGATACCATCTCTGGCGCGCGATATGCGCCAGCCTCTGCTGCCGAAGTAGACGCCGAGACTTTCGAGGATGCCGCATGAGGGCGATCTCGTCGATGGCCACCCGCCAAGTTCTCGCCGACCTCGCTGAAGCTGCAGCCGGGGCGGGGCTGCCGCTTCTGCAGCTCGAATCCGAAGGCGGAGTGAACGCCGCCCGGCGGGTGACCGCCGGCGAGCCGTTCGACCTTGTGTTCCTCGCCGAGGACGCTCTCCAACGCCTCGCTGCCGAGGGGCACGTCGATCCGGCAACCATCGCCCCGATCGTACTGTCGGAGGTCGCCGTAGGCGTGCCCACACGTAGCGCCGATGCAGCCACATGTTCCGAAGGCACGGCCTTTGCGAATGCCGATGAGCTTCGCAGCGCCCTGCGCACGGCATCCCGCATCGGATACTCCACCGGTCCGAGCGGCACCGAACTGTTGCGAATGATCGACCACTGGGGCATGACCGATGAGGTCCGCGACCGGCTGGTGCAGGCCCGTCCAGGCGTGCCCGTGGCGCGCCTGCTCGCCGAGGGCGAGGTCGATCTCGGCCTGCAGCAGCTCAGCGAGTTGGTGGGGCAGCCCGGCGTGCGCATCCTCGGCGTCCTCCCCGCCGACTGCGCGATCAGCACGGTCTTCGCGGGTGCTGTCGCGACATCCTCCAGCGACGCGGCAGGCGCTGCGGAAGTGTTGGCCTTCTTCCGATCCGACCTCGCGGCGTCCATCAAGTCCTCGCACAGCTTTGGCGCGCCCTGAGGCCCTGCCGTTACGGATTGGCTGATGCGGGTTCTGCAGACGTTTCCACCGATGCGAGGCGCGCAGACGATCGTGGAGAACGAACGGGCTACGCGCGTCCTTGCTGATTCCGGTGTCCGCCTTGATGCACGTGTGCGACGTCTGGTCCCCGGACCTTGCATTGTTCCTGGTCTTCCTGCCCAGCGCGTGCGCTCACGGGCGCGGTGATGTCTGAGCTCTTCCGACGGCTGCGCGCTGTGACGGCGTCAGAGTGACGCACAAGGTGGCCATTTCCCGTTCGGTTGAACCACTCCCCCTATCAGCCAGATCTGGTGAAGGACACCGGCAACTTGTTCGCGCCGGCGTTCCATCTCATGTACTTCTCTGCGGCGGCGCTGTTTGCGCTCACCAGGACACGGGAGACCGCCGCACGTCTACGGCTCGGATCAGTTCCGGCGGCAGTGAGCAGCGAAGAAGGCCACCAACGAGCACGTCACTCCCCCGCGATGCTTCTGATACCCGTGCCCAGTGGCTCCGGAAGACGAAGCCCGCACTAATCACGCCCCTGGGTCAGGGTCATTTCGACGGCCTCGCGGAACAACGCAACGTCGGCCTCAAAGTTGCAGCTCAGGCTGGGGATGGAAATTTGCATCCTTGCCTTCTGGGTTTCGCCAACTGAACGGAGGCGTCATGCCGCTCCATTCCCCCACTTCCATGAACGACCAGAAGCAACTTCGCTGTTTGTCATTCTGATCCCGATCATCGCTGGGCGGGTCCTCCACGCAACCAGGGCGCTCCGCCCCGCTCACGATTCAAAGTTGCAATGTCGGTCACTGTCAGGGTGAAGCAGAACTCGCCGGCGTTGTTGCCGCCCTCATGACCGACCAGGTCGATCTCCACGAAGCCCGCGACCGCGTCGTCCCATTCTGCCCAGGTGCGGATCGGGATCTGCGATTTCAGCAGCGTGCCCGGCTTGGTATGGGACCGTCCCCGCTGGACCATCCTCGCCCGTTCCCCTGCCAGCTCCCGCTCGGCGCGCAACAGCGGCCCAGCACGGGCAGCATCAAGGCCAGAAGCTTCCCTGCCGGGGCCCGGAGCACCCCCAGCACCTGCTCAGCGCCGGCAGCAGCTCAGGCCCGTATACCGGCGTCCTGCCAGGCCGGTGCCTGGCGATCTTCAGGACCAGGGCATCCCGCAGGGCCGCCCGGGCATAATCGCGGTGCCACCCGGTCAACCCGACCAGCTCATGAAGGATCCGGGACTTCGCCTTCCGGGACACGCCCTGATATGCCAGCGCCTTCTTCTTCGTCACGGCCTGCCGCTGGGCCATCGTTAGCTCCATGAAAACGGGCATAGCCCAAGAACGCCACCACCGACAACCAGACCGCTACGCGGAGGTCTTCAAATGAGGCAACATATCCCGCTAAGCGGAGGTTTTCTATGAGTCAACGCGCTCAGCGTAGATTCCGTCAACCACCGCTCAGCGAAAGCCACCGCTCCCATTTCGGCATCTAGCCGTTGAGCCTTTTTGAAGTTAAAGGTCGGCCATCTTCCCGGTGCCAAGTACTGTTTCTGCATGAGGGCTAGGCTCGAATGGCGTCGGCCTGGCCCACTCGGGGCGGCTGCGGGCATCGCTGTGCGAGACCGCGCCTGCATTCGGGCAACCGGTGGCGCTCCCACCAATTCTCCCGCCGGCGCCGCACCGACAAACCCTAGCGAGAAGAGCACATCATCACTACTATCACCGTCCTCGTCGCCGGAGCCACTGGAGACCTCGGCCGCCGCGTCGTTGGCGAACTCCTCCGCCGCGACACCCTCGTCCGGGTCCTGACACGCCCCGGAAGCGGGACGGCCCAAGGCATTTACGGTAGGGAGGATCGCGTGGAAGTCCACGAGGTCGCCTACACGGATCGGGCCGGCCTCGCCTCAGCACTGTCCGGCGTCGAAACCGTCATTTCGACCATCAGCGGTGCGCGTCCAGTCATCGTCGACGCGCAGCGCGCCCTCCTTGCGGCCGCCGTCGAAGCAGGGGTGGCACGGTTCATCCCGTCCGACTACTCTGCGGATTACCGCCGGATCACCCCGGGCAGCAACCGCAACTTCGAGCTCCGTCGCGAGCTCGCGGCCGAACTGGACGCCGCCCCAATTCGCGTGACTTCCGTACTGAACGGGGCGTTCGCCGACATGCTCACCGGGCAGGCGCCCATGATCTCGTTCAAGCGTCACCGGGTGCTGTTCTGGTCCTCACCGGACCAGATTCTCGACTTCACGACCAAGGACGACGTCGCTCGCGTCGTCGCGCTTGTCGCCCTCGATGAGGACGCACCCCGCGTCGTCGAGATAGCCGGCGACCGCGTCACGGCGCGTAGTATCGCCCGGACGATGACCGACCTCACGAGGACACCTTTCTCCCTGCAATGGGCCGGTACCACCGGCATTTTAGCTGCCATGAGCAGGATCGGCCGACACCTGTCGAAGGACAAAGACCAGGCTTTCCCCGCATGGCAGGGTATGCAGTACTTCGTCAGCATGTTCAACGGCGAGGCCGAGCTCCATCACGTCAACAATGACCGCTACGGCCCGCACGAGTGGACCAGGGTCCGCGATGTCCTCGAAGCTCACCTGACGGAGACAACGGACGATCACTGATCCAATGCCCTTAGGGCAGGGAGTCAACGATCGGCACAGTTCTAACGAGGCATGCTTGACGGCGTCCACTATCTGGAGCTCATTGGGCTTAGCAAGCCGCTGAAGCGTGAAGTCAAGCTCGGAGGAGTCCTGGTCCACTGCTACAAGGCCATCGAGTCTGGCGAAGGTACCGCGGGCGGCCGGGAGCCTGCCCCTGGTACACCGAGCAGGCAGACTGGGCGCCGATCAGAACCAGATGCTGCCCTCGTTTCACCCGCCTGCCCAATGGCTGAAGTTGCCCCCTCCTCTGGTGCGTTCATCATCGTCCTTGCTGCAGCGTCGACAGCGCTTGTAGACACTGCCGTCTTCGGCGTGTTCGACATGCCATTCGTGCCGAATATTTAACCTGCCCGTCAGGATCTGCAGCATGACTCGTCCCTGATCCTGGACCATATCCTCGTCGTAATTTCTATAGCGGCCCTTACGTGCGCCCTGAGGAACAGGCAGTTTATTGACGGCCCTCCGAAAGGATCAACCGCGTCACGGACCACTCAAGTCCCGAAGAGCAACGGGACGCTTAAAGATCCAGTCTTTGGACCCTGCTGTCTCACTAACGCCTGCTGGCTGAATAGATGCTCTACTAAGGCACGGTGAAGAAAATCTTCGGGTCGACGGCGCCCACAATGTCGTCGCGTAAGACGATGACGTCCACGCTCCGGGTATCCACGCACAGGACCGCGACATCACAAATGCGGACGATCGCGCAGCGGGTGTCGGTAACGGTCGACAACAGAGCCATTGTGACGGCTTGGCGTCCAGGGCCGTTGCAACACCTGGGCTATTAGAAGTAGTAATTGGGAGCGATGCCACGCCACCGACCGTCATTCAGTCTCCAGAAGACTGAAGAATCAGGGTTGGCTGCCCTCCTCACCCAACGATCAGCCTCACTCGGAGGCGTTGCACGCCGGAAGATCAAACCTAGTTGGAGTACACCCCAACCTGACGTCAGGCGGGTGACCAGGGGTCGTCCGAATAGGGTCAAATTCTTCTTTGCTGACGAGGACTAGACACAGTCTTAGACCGCAACCTGACAACTTAGTCGTCCCTGACGGCACTTACGACACAGGCAGGATATGGGCGTCTCCCAAAGATGCCAGGTCAAGGGTTCGTCGGAGACGTTCAGCTTGATGTCACAGTTGTCGTTCTGATCCACATCATCGCTGGGCGGATCCTCCGCGCAACCAGGGTGCTACGCGCCGCTCACGATCCAAAGTTTCGCTCGGCGCTCCCCCGTCGCTTATTTCCTCACGAAACCTTGAATCGCTCCCAATGCCCCAAGTTGCACTCCGGACCCTCAACCCAGCGGTGACTCCGTTTATCAGAACGACGCACACATCTGACAGACACATCCAGGTGCCGGCAATGGCCGACCGCGCCGTCAGCGCCGCCAGCGCCACCGACGTGCTCGTCGCCCCGTTCAGCGGAATGACCGTCGGTGGCCGGCCCGGACCTGAGGGGCGCCGCAGCCGGTCGTATTCGGCAAAGGTCTGCGCCGGACGCCCTTCCGGCTAGGAACGGCGCTGACCCCATGCATAGGAGCAAAACGACAGGCGCGCGTCCACCACGGACCGGCCAGGACGGATCAAGAAATCGGGACCGCCGCCGGAAGGAGAGTCCGGATCCCACACACCTTAACTCTGTCGAAGGATCGTGCGCCGGCAACAGATATGCCATGAAAGGTGCCCGATGACAGGAACGTCCCACAGGTACCTATGATCCGGGCCGTAAAGGCATGTCGACCGGAACAGAGAACTGCATGAACACGTGAAGGCAGAGCCAGGACGAAAGTACCACAGTCAGGATGACAGGCCGCCCGTGCACAAAGGTGTGCACAATGTGCACGCCTCCTTTGACCGGACAAACACGCAATGAGCGCCCTTTGCGTGGCTCGCAGCAAGCGGCCGTCCGATGAAGATCCTCGATTAAAATTCAGCATCGTCATGTCGTCACCACAACTCCTGACCATGAATGAGTGAGGGCCAACAACTGGCCACCGGAACAGCAAGATAGGACGGCACACCCCCCCAGATTCCAGCAAGCGGAGGGCCCACTAGCCAGAAGCCCTGACCCCGCCACCCACACAAACGAACAGGCAACCGCGGCGCCAGGCACCGACCGCGGCCAGCTTCAGAGGGACCCATGCCGGGTCAATGTCCACACATTAACGCAAAAATCCCTCTGACGAGGGATTATGCGTGCCCGAGGTGGGACTCGAACCCACACACCTTTCGATACCGCATTTTGAGTGCGGCGCGTCTGCCAATTCCGCCACTCGGGCGCGGATTACACGGGAGTAACAATCTTAGGCTCACGGCTGTGTTGTGAGCAACGCGATCGCTTCCAGTGCGCGAAATTACTCTACATGCAGATAGGCTGAATTCCAGAATCGCGCCAGTGAAGCCGCAACGAACCCAAGCAGTTCCAAGTACAACAGCGGGCACAACTAAGATGGACTAGTTCCCGCCGTACCTTTCAAGGAGTTCCCGTGTCAGAACAGACGGAGTCAAACCCCAACAGCCAGCCGGCGCGCCGCGTTATTGTCGCCGAGGACGAGACCCTTATCCGCCTGGACATCATCGAAATCCTCCGTGGCGAGGGCTATGACGTCATCGGCGAAGCGGACAACGGCGAGAAGGCCGTCCAGCTTGCCGAGGAACTCAAGCCTGACCTCGTCCTGATGGACGTCAAGATGCCGGTCATGGACGGCATCTCGGCCGCCGAGAAAATCGTGAAGGCCCGCATCGCCCCCGTAGTGCTCCTCACGGCCTTCAGCCAGAAGGAACTGGTGGAGCGTGCCCGCGACGCCGGCGCCATGGCCTACGTGGTCAAGCCCTTCACGCCCGCGGACCTGATCCCCGCACTGGAGATTGCACTGTCCCGCCATGAGGAGATCAAGGCGCTCGAAAACGAGGTCTCCGACCTCCAGGAGCAGTTCGCCACCCGCAAGCTCGTAGAACGCGCCAAGAGCCTCCTGACCACCAAAATGGGCCTCACCGAACCCGAGGCCTTCCGCTGGATCCAGAAGACTTCCATGGACCGCCGCCTCAGCATGCGCGAGGTCGCCGAAACCATCATCAACCAGGTCAACTAACCTCCGCAGCCCGGTAGGTAACGCCCGACGGCGGCCTGCCGGGCTCCTGCCACCGGTAGGCCGCGGGTCTAAGACAAATCAAGACAAAAAAGGGAGGATCCCCGCCAACCGGCGGAGATCCTCCCTTTTGTTCTGCGTGCGGCTTTCGCCGCACGCAGGTGACGTACTAGGCCTTCTTCTTCTTTTCCGGCCAGGGTCCGAGCTTTTCCTTGTTGCTGGTAGCTTCGCCAGCGAAGGTGGAGTCGGCGAGGTCGCCCACCTTGTGCACCTTCAGCGAGTTGGTCGAACCGGCTTTTCCGGGAGGTGAACCGGCAGCGATAACCACCAGGTCACCGTCCTCCACAAGGTTCAGTTCCAGCAGGCTGCGGTCCACCTGGGCCGTCATTTCGTCGGTGTGGTCCACCATGGGAACCAGGACCGGCTGGATGCCCCAGGTCAGTGCAAGCTGGTTCCACACGTGCTCCACCGGAGTGAACGCGAAGACCGGCTTGACCGGACGCAGGCGGGACAGGCGGCGTGCGGAGTCGCCGGACTGGGTGAAAGCACAGATGTACTTTGCGTCCAGCTGGTCGGCGATTTCGACGGCGGCACGGGTGATGGCGCCGCCGCGGGTCTTGGGCTTGGTGCCCAGCGGGGGGACGCGCTCGAGGCCGTGGACCTCGGTGGATTCGATGATCCGGGCCATGACCTTGACGGTTTCGATCGGGTACTTGCCCACGCTCGTCTCGCCGGAGAGCATCACTGCATCGGCGCCGTCGAGCACTGCGTTGGCGCAGTCCGAAGCCTCTGCACGGGTGGGGCGCGGGTTGTCGATCATGGACTCGAGCACCTGGGTGGCCACGATGACGGGCTTCGCCCAGCGGCGGGCCAGTTCGATGGCGCGCTTCTGGACGATCGGCACCTCTTCGAGCGGGAGCTCCACGCCGAGGTCGCCACGGGCCACCATGATGGCGTCGAACGCGTCGATGATCTCGTGCAGCTGGTCGACAGCCTGCGGCTTCTCGATCTTGGCGATGACCGGAACGCGGCGTCCCTCTTCGTCCATGATTTCGTGGACGCGCTTGATGTCCGAGGCGTCGCGGACGAAGGACAGGGCAACCATGTCCACACCGCGGCGCATGGCCCAGCGCAGATCGTCCTCGTCCTTTTCGCTCAGCGCGGGAACGTTGACGGCAACACCGGGCAGGTTGATGCCCTTGTTGTTGGAAACGAAGCCGCCGACGGTCACCTGGGCGACCACCTTGACGTCGTCGACCTCGATGGCCCGAAGGGCCACCTTGCCGTCGTCGATCAGCAGGGCGTCGCCGACGTTGACGTCGTCGGTCAGGCTCTTGAGCGTGGTGGAGCAGATGTCCTTGGTGCCGGGAACGTCTTCGGTGGTGATGGTGAAGATGTCGCCAACAGCCAGTTCGTGCGGACCGTCAACAAAGCGGCCAAGACGGATCTTGGGGCCCTGGAGGTCAGCCATGACGGCTACGGGCTTGCCGAGCTGCTTCGATGCCCTGCGGACGTTCTCGTACGTCACGTCATGCACCGAGTAGTCGCCGTGGCTCATGTTCATGCGGGCAACATCCACGCCGGCTTCAACAACTGCGAGGGTGTTCTCGAAGCTGGAAATAGCCGGTCCGAACGTTGCCACGATTTTTGCGCGTCTCATATACCTACCCTATTGGTGTGTTTCTGGATTGGAGTTATACCGCAGGTGAACTTCCGTGGTCCCCCGATTGTGACTGCAGAGTTGTGACTAGAGAACGGCGATCGCCCGGTCGGTCGGGGCAACCGGGGCAGGCAGGATCGTGGTTCCCATCAGGAACTTGTCCACCGCTGCCGCGCAGGCGCGGCCCTCGGCGATGGCCCACACAATAAGCGACTGGCCGCGGCCGGCGTCGCCGGCAACGAACACACCCTCGGTGTTGGTCATGTAGTAACCGTCACGGGCCACGTTGCCGCGCCCGTCGAATTCGGCGTGGACCTGCTCGGTGATGCCGGCAGGCTCCGCACCGGTGAAGCCCAGGGACAGGAACACCAGGTCCGCAGGAATGATCCGCTCGGTGCCGGCCTTCGGGAGGCGCTTGCCGTCCACGAACTCGGTCTCGGCAACCTTCACGCCGGTGAGCTTGCCGTTTTCGCCGACGAACTCCACCGTGGAAGCCAGGTACGTACGCTCGCCGCCCTCTTCGTGCGCACTCGCAACCTCAAAGAGGGTGGGGAACGTGGGCCAGGGCTGGTTCGGCATGCGCTCCACGGACGGCTGCTTGCCGATCGCCAGCGTTGTCACGGAGGCGGCACCGTGGCGGTGGGCGGTACCGAGGCAGTCAGCACCGGTGTCGCCGCCGCCCAGGATCACCACGTGCTTGCCCTTGGCGTGGATCTGGTTTTCAACCTGCTCCCCTGCCACCACGCGGTTGGCCGGGACAAGGTAATCCATGGCGTAGTGCACGCCTTCAAGCTCGCGGCCCGGGATGGGCAGGTTGCGCGGCACGGTGGCGCCCGTGGCAACCACCACGGCATCGTACCGGCGGCGGAGCTGCTCCCAGGTCACGTCGGTACCGACGGCGACTCCGGTCCGGAAGCGGGTGCCTTCGGCCTTCATCTGCTCGAGGCGGCGGTCAACCTGTTCCTTCTCCATCTTGAAGTCGGGGATGCCGTACCGCAGCAGGCCGCCGATCTTGTCGTCGCGCTCGTAGACGGCAACAGTGTGGCCCACGCGGGTCAGCTGCTGCGCCACGGCGAGTCCGGCGGGGCCGGAACCGACGACGGCGACCGTCTTGCCCGTCAGGCGGGTCGGCGGCAGCGGGTTGACCCAGCCGTTGTCGAAGGCTTCATCGATGATGGAGACCTCGACCTGCTTGATGGTCACGGCGGGCTGGTTGATCCCCAGCACGCAGGACGCCTCGCAGGGAGCCGGGCACAGCCGGCCGGTGAATTCGGGGAAGTTATTGGTGGCGTGCAGCCGCTCAATCGCTTCCTCGCCCTTGTCCCGCCACACGAGGTCGTTCCACTCGGGAATCAGGTTGCCCAGCGGGCAGCCCTGGTGGCAGAACGGCACGCCGCAGTCCATGCAGCGGCCGGCCTGGCTCTTCAGGACACCCTTTTCCTGGGCCTCGTACACTTCTTTCCAGTCCATGATCCGGACGGGAACGGGACGGCGCGGCTGGGTTTCACGCTGACGTACTTTAAGAAATCCGCGTGGGTCAGCCACCGGTCACCTCCAGGATTCGAGACCATACTTCTTCGCCATCGGGGTCCAGGCCCTCTTCGATCGCGTCGAGACGTGTCTGCAATACGGCCGCGTAGTCGCGCGGCAGGACTTTAGTAATGCGGGCTGCGGTGTCATCGAAGTTCTCCAGCAGCCGCTGCGCGTGCAGGGATTCGGTTTCCTCGACGTGCTTGACCAGCAGGCCGTGGACGATGTCGCGGTCCTCGGCGTCCAGTTCGCGCAGCTGCAGTTCGCCGGATTCCAGCGCCTGCTTGTTCACGCGGGTGGTCCGCAGGTCCAGCACGTAGGCCGTTCCGCCGGACATGCCCGCACCGAAGTTGCGGCCGGTGCGTCCGAGGATGAGCGTCTGGCCGCCGGTCATGTACTCGCAGCCGTGGTCGCCGATGCCTTCGACCACCGCGGTGGCGCCGGAGTTGCGGACCAGGAAGCGTTCGCCCACCTGGCCGCGCAGGAACATCTCGCCGCTGGTGGCACCGTAGCCGATCACGTTGCCGGCAATGACGTTGCTCTCGGCCTGGAACACGTTGGTGCGGTCCGGACGGACGATGATGCGGCCGCCGGAGAGGCCCTTGCCCACGTAGTCGTTCGAATCTCCGAACATGCGCAGGGTGATGCCGGCGGGCAGGAAGGCGCCCAGCGACTGGCCGGCGGTGCCGGTCAGCGTGATGTCGATCGTGTCCGTCGCCAGGACATCCGTGCTGAACGTCTTGGTGACGACGTGGCCCAGCATGGTGCCCACGGAGCGGTCCGTGTTGATGACGTCCACGGCGATCTTCACCGGGCTGCGGTCGGTCAGCGCCTCGGCGGCCATGGTGATGAGCCGCTGGTCGAAGTGCTTGTCCAGCTCGTGGTTCTGGCCGGTGAGGTTGCGCAGCGGGGCGTCGTCGTCGAACTCGAGTCCGTGCAGGATCGGGTCCAGGTCCAGCCCTTCGGCCTTCCAATGGTTGATCGCCTCACGGGTATCCAGCATTTCGGCGTGGCCGATGGCCTCTTCGATGCTGCGGAAACCGAGCTCCGCGAGGATTTCGCGGACTTCCTCGGCCAGGAACTCGAAGAAGTTGACCACGAACTCCGGCTTGCCGCTGAAGCGGGCCCGCAGTTCGGGGTTCTGCGTCGCAACGCCCACCGGGCAGGTGTCCAGGTGGCAGACGCGCATCATGATGCAGCCTTCCACCACCAGCGGTGCCGTGGCGAAGCCGAATTCCTCGCCGCCGAGCAGCGCGGCGATCACGACGTCGCGGCCGGTCTTGAGCTGGCCGTCTACCTGTACCACCACGCGGTCGCGCAGGCCGTTGAGCATCAGGGTCTGCTGGGTCTCTGCGAGACCCAGCTCCCACGGAACACCGGCGTGCTTGAGCGAGTTCAGCGGCGAGGCGCCGGTACCGCCGTCGTGACCGGAAACCAGTACGACGTCGGCCTTGGCCTTGGTGACACCGGCGGCAACTGTGCCGATGCCCACCTCGGAAACGAGCTTGACGTGCACCCGGGCCGAAGGATTGGCGCGCTTCGCGTCATAGATCAGCTGGGCAAGGTCTTCGATCGAGTAGATGTCGTGGTGCGGGGGCGGGGAAATGAGTCCGACGCCGGGGGTCGAGTGGCGCGTCCGGGCAACCCAGGGGTACACCTTCTGCGCCATCAGCTGGCCGCCTTCGCCGGGCTTGGCACCCTGCGCCATCTTGATCTGGATGTCGTCGGCGTTGCTCAGGTACAGGCTCGTGACGCCGAAGCGGCCCGAGGCGATCTGCTTCACAGCCGAGCGGCGCTCGGGGTCCAGCAGGCGGTCCACATCCTCGCCGCCTTCACCGGTGTTGGACTTGCCGCCCAGCCGGTTCATGGCGATCGCCAGGGTCTCGTGGGCTTCCTTGGAGATGGACCCGTAGCTCATGGCGCCCGTGGAGAAGCGCTTGACGATGCTGGAGACAGGCTCCACTTCCTCAAGCGGCACCGCCGGACGGGCATCGGTCTTGAACTTCAAAAGGCCGCGGAGGGTCATGAGGTTCTCGGACTGGTCGTCCACACCCCGGGTGTAGGACTTGAAGATGTCGTAGCGGCGTTCACGCGTGGCGTGCTGCAGCCGGAAGACCGTCTCCGGGTTGAACAGGTGCGGTTCGCCGTCGCGGCGCCACTGGTACTCGCCGCCGCCGAGCAACGGACGGTGCGGCTGCTCGATGCCGCCTTCCGGGTAGGCCATCTGGTGCCGGGCGGACACTTCAGCCGCGATGACGTCGAGTCCGACGCCGCCGAGCTGGGAGTGGGTGCCAGCAAAGAATTCGTCCACCAGTTCCTGGCCGAGGCCAAGGGCTTCGAACGTCTGCGCCCCGGTGTAGGAGGCAACCGTGGAGATGCCCATCTTGGACATGATCTTCAGGACGCCCTTGCCGAGGCCCTTGATCAGGTTGTAGACGCCGTCCTGCGGAGTCACGCCAACAACATCACCGGTGCTGATGAGCTGTTCCACGGATTCCATGGCCAGGTACGGGTTCACGGCGGAGGCGCCGTAGCCGATCAGGACGGCCACGTGGTGCGTCTCGCGGACGTCGCCGGCTTCAACCACCAGGGCGGTCTTGGTCCGGTTGGCGCTGCGCAGCAGGTGGTGGTGCACGGCGCTGACCAGCAGCAGCGACGGGATGGGCGCCCACTGGGCGTTCGAGTCACGGTCCGAGAGCACCACATACTGCACGCCGCGGTTGATGGCGCCGGAAACCTGCTCGCAGATTTCGGTCAGGCGGGCACGCAGGGCGTTTTCGCCGCCTTCGGGGCGGTACAGGCCGCGGACCTTCATGGCGATCCTGTCGCCGTCCGGGCTTTCGATGTTGGCGATCTTGGCGAGCTGGTCGTTGTTGATCACCGGGAAGGGAAGCGAAACCTGCGGCTGCCGGACCTGCTTGGTGTCCAGCAGGTTGCCGTTCGGGCCGATGGCGCACATCAGCGACGTGACCAGCTCTTCGCGGATGGCGTCCAGCGGCGGGTTGGTCACCTGCGCGAAGGACTGCACGAAGTAGTCGAAGAGGAGCCGCGGGCGCTTGGACAGCACGGCCACCGGGGTGTCGGAACCCATGGCACCCAGGGGCTCGGCACCGGTGCGGGCCATCGGACCCAGCAGGATCTTCAGTTCCTCGGTGGTGTAGCCGAAGGTCCGCTGGCGGATGTTCACGGACGCGGCCGTGTGCACCACGTGCTCGCGTTCCGGCAGCTCGTCGAGGTCGATCAGGTTGTCCTTGACCCACTCCGCCCACGGGTTGGCGGCGGCGACTTCGGCCTTGACCTCTTCATCGTCGATGATCCGGCCGGCTTCGGTGTCCACCAGGAACATCTTGCCGGGCGAGACGCGGCCCTTTTTGACCACCTTGGAAGGTTCGACGTCGATGACGCCCACCTCGGAGGCGAACACCACCAGGCCGTCTTCGGTGATCCAGTAGCGGCCGGGGCGGAGGCCGTTGCGGTCAAGCGTTGCGCCCACCAGGCTGCCGTCGGTGAAGGAGACGGCAGCGGGGCCGTCCCACGGTTCCATCAGCAGGGAGTGGTACTCGTAAAACGCCTTGCGGGCCGGATCCATCGTGGCGTGGTTTTCCCAGGCCTCGGGGATCATCATCATGATCGAGTGCGTGATGGGGCGTCCGGAGAGCCAGAGCAGCTCGGCCACTTCATCGAACGACGCGGAGTCGGAGGCGCCCGGCGTGCAGATGGGGTACAGCTCTTCAGGGGAATCGCCCAGCAGCGGGTTGGCCAGCTGGGACTGGCGCGCACGCATCCAGTTCCGGTTGCCCTTGACGGTGTTGATTTCACCGTTGTGGGCGATGGTGCGGAACGGCTGGGCCAGCGGCCAGGACGGGAACGTGTTGGTGGAGAAGCGCGAGTGGACGATCGCGAGCTTGGTCTTGAAGCGCTTGTCCGAAAGGTCCGGGTAGAACGGCTCCAGCTGGGCCGTGGTCAGCATGCCCTTGTAGACGATGGTCCGTGAGGACAGCGACGGGAAGTACACGCCGAACTTGTTCTGGGCACGCTTGCGGATGCGCCAGGCACGGGAGTCGAGTTCGTTGCGCTCCAGCACTTCCCCGGTGCTTGAGGCAAAGAACGGCTGGGAGAAGTAGGGCATGCAGGCCCGGGCCATGGCACCGACAAGGTCGGCCACGATCGGGACTTCACGCCAGCCCAGGACGGTGAGGCCTTCGTCGGCTGCGAGGCCTTCGATGCCTGCCTTGGCGGCGTCGGCTTCACGCTGCTCGGCCGGCAGGAATGCCGTACCTGCCACGTACTGCCCGGGCGCCGGAAGCTCGAACTCGGTAACGGCGCGGAAGAACTCGTCCGGGATCTGCATGAGCAGCCCGGCGCCGTCGCCCGTTCCTTCGTCGGCGCCCACGGCACCGCGGTGCTCGAGGTTGCGCAACGCAGTCAGGGCGGCATCGACGATGTCGTAGCCCGGCTCACCGCGGAGCGTGGCGATGATGGCCAGGCCGCAGGCGTCCTTCTCCTGCTCCGGGTTATAGAGACCACTGGCCTCCGGCAGCGCCGCGAACCGTTTGAACGGCGACATGGCGGCGGCCGGCTGGTTCGGCTCGGACCAACTGGGGCTGTGAAGAGTTTGGGTCATGGGAGACGTCCTTCCTCCTGATCGTGCGTATGGAAGGGACAACGTTGGCCCCACTCGCGGTGCCTGTGTGATGGGCACAACAAAGTGTTACTTACTGGAAATTGTAGGTCAGCCCGGCCTGCTGAACTAACAGTTACGCAGGCCCTGACCTGGGCTTGACCCGGCAGCAGCTCTGTGCTGACGGGAAGGGGCCCTGGTGCCACGACGCTGTGGGAACGGGCGGTGCGGGCGGTAGCCCTGCTGCCCGGTTTGCCGGCCCTGACTACTTGGTGCGGTCAGTGTCCGGCGCGGATCCGGAGTCCTGGTGAACGGAGTTTTCAGCTGCCTGCCCGCCCTTTGCGGGCGTGGTGCCGACAGCTGGTTCCTTCACCGCTTCAGTTGGGGCGGAAGTGTGCCCCGGACCGCTTTGGTTATCAGGGAGATTACCACGGGACTCACTATCTGAGACACTCTTGTCCGCATGCCGGATGGTTTTGCCGTCCGCCGGAACAGTCGCCAACTCACCGTCCTCACGGACGCCGGCGTCGCTGTCCTTGTCGGCCGGGACGTGCCCGGGCAGGTACGCGGTGTCCGGCTCATCGCGCTTGCGGAGCCCCAGCACCACGAACACGATCAGCGCCACGAGGAACACCACGATGCTGGTCCACACGTTGAGGCGGGTGGTGATGCCGAACAGGCTGATCTGTTCTGCGTCGTCGATCCGCATGGCCTCGATCCAGACCCGGCCCAGCGTGTAGTACATGGCATAGAGCCAGAACAGCCGCCCGCGGCGGAAGTTGAACTTCCGGTCCAGCGCCAGCAGGATCACCACGCCCGCGATGTTCCAGAGGGACTCATAGAGGAACGTCGGGTGGAAGAGCGTGTCCGCCGGCATCCCTGCCGGGAAGTTGGCGTTGTCGGCGTCGATCTGGAGGCCCCAGGGAAGCGTGGTGGGCGCGCCGAACAGTTCCTGGTTGAAGTAGTTTCCCCAGCGCCCCACGGCCTGGGCCAGCAGCAGCCCGGGGGCGGCGGCGTCCAGGAAGGCAGTGAGCTTGACGCCCGCACGGCGGCAGCCTATCCACGCGCCCACCGCGCCGAGCAGGACAGCTCCCCAGATCCCCAGGCCGCCGCGCTGGATCTGCGGGATCAGGGACAGGTCACCGGTTCCGTCGAAGCCCGGCCCGAAGTAGGCGTCCGGGGACGAGAACACATGGTAGAGGCGGCCGCCGATGATGCCGAACGGGATGGCCCAGATGGCGATGTCCCACAGGCTGCCCTCCGGAGTGCCGCGCTTGGCCCAGCGGACCGACGTCAGCCACAGGCCAACCACGATTCCGGCCAGGATGCACAGCGCGTACGCGTGAATGCGCAGCGACCCCCACGGCAGCGGGATATCGAACCCGGACCAGTCCGGGCTCGGAATACTGGCGGGGAGCATGGCCGCCGCGTGGAGGACAGTCTGCATTGTTTAGGCTTCTTCCCTGGTCAGGCCGGTGCTGAGGTCTTTGGTCAGGGCGGCAACTGCATCCACGCCGCCGTCGCGGATGGCGGCGACGAGCGCCGTACCCACGATCACGCCGTCAGCGTAGGCCGCGATCTCGCGGACCTGGCCGGCGTTGGAGACGCCAAGGCCTACACACACCCGCTCGGCCCCTGCAGCGTGCGCTGCTGCCACGACGCCTTCCGCAGCATCGCTGACGGAGGACCGGGCCCCGGTGACGCCCATGATGGACACGGCGTACACGAAGCCGCGGCTGGCATCCACCGTGCGCTTCATGCGCTCCGGCGAGGACGACGGCGCCACGAGGAACACACGGTCCAGGCCGTACTTGTCCGAGGCGGCCATCCACTCGGAGGCTTCGTCCGGAATCAGGTCGGGGGTGATCAGGCCTGCTCCCCCTGCTTCGGCGAGCCTGCGGGAGAATTCGTCCACGCCCATCCGGACCACCGGGTTCCAGTAGGTCATCACCAGGACGGCGGCGTCGGTCTTGCTGGTGATCCCGCGGACCACGTCAAAGACCTCGCGGACGTGGAAGCCCTTGGCAAGGGCCTCGGTGGTGGCGGCCTGGATGACCTGGCCGTCCATGACGGGGTCGGAGTACGGGATCCCGATCTCGATCAGGTCGGCACCGTTCTCGGCCAGCGCGATGCCGGCCGCGATGGTCTCCTCCACGCTGGGGTAGCCGGCGGGAAGGTAGCCGATGAGGGCGGCGCGCCCTTCAGCGCGTGCCTTGTCAATGGCGGCTGCTGACTTGCTGGTGCTGGTGATGTCCTGAACGCCGGTCACAGCTGTTCCCCTTCTTTGCCGATCTCGGCCTCTACGGAATCCTTGTCCAGCAGGTCGAACCATTCAGCGGCCGTGGCCACGTCCTTGTCGCCGCGGCCGGAGAGGTTCACGATAACGATCTTGCTGTCCGCGGCCTGGCCTTCGGCAGCAGCTTCGGCTGCGAGGCGCTGGCCCACCTTGATGGCGCCGGCCAGGGCATGTGCAGATTCGATCGCCGGGATGATGCCCTCGGTCCGGCACAGGACCCGGAAGGCGTCCATGGCTTCGGCGTCCGTGATGGGCTCGTAGCTGACGCGTCCGATGTCCGCCAGGTAGGCGTGCTCCGGACCGACGCCCGGGTAGTCCAGGCCGGCCGAGATGGAGTGCGACTCGATGGTCTGTCCGTCGTCGTCCTGCATCAGGTAGGAGCGTGCGCCGTGGAGCACGCCCGGCTTGCCCAGGGTGATGGTGGCTGCGTGGCGTCCGGTGTCCACGCCGTCGCCGCCGGCCTCAAAGCCGTAGATCCGGACGGAAGGATCGTCCAGGAAGCCGTGGAAAATGCCGATCGCGTTGGAGCCGCCGCCGATGCAGGCGCAGACCGCATCCGGAAGGCGTCCGGCCTGTTCCAGGATCTGGGCGCGGGCTTCCTCGCCGATGACCTCGTGGAAGTACCGCACCATCGCCGGGAACGGGTGGGCACCCGCGGCCGTGCCGAGCAGGTAGTGGGTGTGGTCAACGTTGGCCACCCAGTCACGGAGTGCCTCGTTGATGGCGTCCTTGAGGGTCTGCGATCCACTGGTCACCGGAATGACCGTGGCGCCCAGCAGCTCCATGCGCGCAACGTTCAACGCCTGGCGCCGGCAGTCCTCGGCGCCCATGTAGACCACGCACTCGAGGCCCAGCAGGGCAGCGGCCGTCGCACTGGCCACGCCGTGCTGGCCGGCTCCGGTCTCGGCGATCACGCGGGTCTTGCCCATGCGCTTGGCGAGCAGGGCCTGGCCCAGCACGTTGTTGATCTTGTGCGAACCGGTGTGGTTGAGGTCCTCGCGCTTGAGGAACACGCGCACTCCCCCGGCGTGCTCGGCGAAGCGCTTGGCCTCGGTGAGCAGGGACGGGCGGCCGGAGTAGTTCTTGTTCAGGTCCTTGATCTGGGCGACGAAATCCGGGTCGGCCTTGGCCTTCTCGAAGGTGTCTTCCAGTTCGTCCAGGGCCGCGATGAGGGATTCGGGCATCCAGCGCCCGCCGTAGGAGCCGAAGTACGGGCCCGGCGCGTGGCGCAGGGACCGGTCTCCTTGCAGAAATGCGTCCGCGGTGCCCTCATCAGAGCCGGTTGTTGGCGCGTCGACCATCGGTCTCACCATCCTGTTCCACTGTTCATAAAGAAATTTCGGGTGGCGCACGGCTTCAGCAGGCTGCCGCCGGCGCCCCGGTCATCAGACCCGTGCTGCGATGGCTTCCGCCCCTGCAGCGGTAAATTCGGCAATCCGCTCACGCGGGGTGGCGTCGCTCACGAGCGCTTCGCCCACCAGCACGGCATTGGCGCCGCTCGCGGCGTAATGCCTGACGTCGTCCACGCCGCGGACTCCGGATTCGGCAACAATGACCGCTTCCGGAGGGATGCCGCCGGCGAGGGAGGCAAACACGGAGCGGTCGACGTCGAGCGTCTTGAGGTTGCGGACGTTGACGCCGATGATCCGGGCGTCCGCCGCGACGGCGCGCTCGATCTCTTCCGCCGTGTGCGTCTCCACCAGCGCGTTCATGCCCAGTTCGCGGGTGAGCTGGCTGAAATCGCGAAGCTCGGCGTCGCTCAGCGATGCAACGATCAGCAGGACCAGGTCCGCGCCGTGCGCACGGGCTTCCCAGATCTGGTATTCGTCAACCGTGAAGTCCTTGCGCAGCAACGGAACATCCACGGCTTTTCGGACGGCGTCGAGGTCGGCAAGCGACCCGCTGAACCGGCGCTGTTCGGTGAGCACGCTGATGACGGAAGCTCCGCCGTCGGCGTACTGGACCGCGAGGTCAGCTGGATCGGCGATGCTCGCCAGATCGCCCTTGGAGGGGCTGCGCCGCTTGATTTCCGCGATGACCTTCAGCTGGTTCCGTGGCGAGGAATCCCCGCCGAGGGCAGCCCACGCATCGCGCGCGGGAGCTGCCGCCGCGGCACGGTCCTTCAGTTCGGCAAGGGACACCAGGCGCCGGCGGGCCTCCATGTCCTCACGCGCACCGGCATTGATGTCGTCGAGAACAGTCACTGCTAGTGGCCGGAGTTCTTCAGCTTGCTGCCGTCCACGCCGTAGCCGGCCTTGCGCATGATCCAGCCGAGCAGCAGGCCGATGACCATTACAGCGGCGCCGCCAATGAAGATCGGGGTGCTGGCAATGACGAAGGCGATGGCCGCGATGAGCGCGCCCACCAGCATAACGATCACGCACGTCCATGCCGCCGGGCTGTTGCCGTGGCCGAGGTCTGCGCTGTGGTCGACGCCGGTGTAGACGCTTTCGGCAGCAGCGGCTTTGGATGCGGAAACAGTGGCTTTGCTCATGGAAATCTCCTCAGGATGAATACTGCTTACATTCTGCCATTTTTTGGCGGTGCCTTGGACATCGGCGGCTTGGACGGCAGCGGGCCGCCTACGTCGGATCGTCGCCCCGCGACAGCCTGTCCCAGCTGTCGATCTCGTCCGCTGGACCTTCCGGCGTGCCGGCAGCGCCAGCCCCTGCGGCGTCATATTTCGTCCGCGTCTTCCAGTGGCGTCCGGCCGGGATGATGAGCAAGGCTCCCAGCCCCAGCAGGACACCGGCGACGACGGCGAGTGCAGGGAAGGCCGAAGCGCTCACCTGGACGCTGCTCCCGGTAATGCCGGTGGCAGCCGCGATCGAACCCTGAGCGGCCGCGAGGGGGTCTGCCATCACCGTAACGGCGGCGGTCACGATGCCAACGGAGGCCAGGAGGATGATCGCGGTAATGATCCAGCGCGCAATCCGGCCCGCGATCGAGGCGGCAAGACCGCCAGCCAACGCCACGAGTGCCAGCGCGGTGACGGTTGTGGCTGCTTTGCTGCCCTGCACCTGGAGGCCGTCCTGGCTGTTGACGGCCTGGCCCAGCTGGGCCGGGTCCAGATGCACGGTCAGCCATGTCTGGGTGGTGGTGCCGAAGACCGCCAGTGCCATGGCGGCAATGATCAGCACCAGCGTGGACTTCCGTGCCCACACCGGAGCGCCGGGGCGCTTGGTTGCCGGCCGGCCGGTCTTGCCAGCCGTGACACCGTCGTCGGTGATGCCGTCTTCCATGACACCCATCAGCTGCCCGCCGCGGCGGGACCGGCGACAGCGGGACCGGCGGCATCCGGGCTGGCGGCATCCATGCGGGTAGCGTCCGCCGCGTCCGGCACAGACTCGGCCGTGATGTTGTGCAGGGACCCGGCCGTGTGCACGGCGCGCAGCGGCGCGGCAGCCTTGTTGACCGTCTCAAGGGCTTCGGTCGGGTTGACCGAGTCGGCGACGATGCCGCCGCCGGCCTGGACGTAGGCCCGGCCTTCACGGAGCAGCGCGGAACGGATGGCGATGGCCATGTCCATGTCGCCGGCGAAGTCGAGGTAACCCACCACGCCGCCGTAGATGCCGCGGCGGTGCGGTTCCAATTCGTCGAGGAGCCGCAGTGCGCGAGGCTTGGGGGCCCCGGACAGCGTCCCTGCGGGGAAGGTTGCCTTCAGGACGTCGTACGCCTTGGCCGCGGGGGCGAGCTTGCCCACCACGGTGGAAACCAGGTGCATGATGTGGCTGAAGCGCTCCACCTCCATGAACTGGGTGACGTCCACTGTGCCCGCAACGCAGACCTTGGAGAGGTCGTTGCGAGACAGGTCCACCAGCATGAGGTGTTCGGCGCGTTCCTTCTGGTCGGCCAGGAGTTCCTCGGCGAAGGCCTTGTCCGCTTCCACGGTCTTCCCCCGGGGACGCGAGCCGGCAATCGGGTGGGTGATGACTTCCTCGCCCGTGACGGTCACGAGGGCTTCCGGGGAGGAGCCGACGATCGAGTACTGCCGGCCGGCGGCGTCTTCGAGGCTGAAGATGTACATGTACGGGCTGGGGTTGGTGTTCCGAAGCACCCGGTAGACATCCAGCGGGTCGGCGCCGCACTCCATTTCGAAGCGGCGGGAAATGACCACCTGGAACACTTCGCCGTCCACGATGGCTTCCTTGCCGCGGTCCAGGGCGGCGAGGTAGTCGGGCTCGTTCCAGCGTTCCTGGACGCTGGAGGCAAAGTCCAGTGCGGCGGGTTCCAGCACGGAAATGGGCTGTTCCACGGGCGTGCTGACCTTGGCAAGGAGGGCCTTGACCCTGGCCACGGCGTCGTGCCATGCCTCGTCCACCCGCTCCGAGCTGTTGTCGAAGTTGATGGCGTTGGCGATGAGCAGGACGGTGCCGTCCATGTTGTCGTGCACTGCCATGTCGGTGACCAGGTTCAGGGCCAGTTCCGGCAGTTCCAGGTCGTCTTCGGGCGGGCTGGTGAGTTTCTCCCAGTGCCGCACGGTTTCCCAGCCGAGGAAACCGACCAGGCCCGAAGTGAACGGCGGCAGGCCGTCGAAGCGGTCGGTGCGCAGGGCCTCGACGGTATCCCTGATGGCATCCACCGGGTTCCCGTCCACGGGCACGCCGGCCGGCGGCTCGCCCAGCCAGTGCGCCTGCCCGTCCTTGGTGGTCAGGGTGGCGCGCGACTTGGCGCCGATGAAGGAATAGCGCGACCAGGCGCCGCCCACGGCCGCGGACTCCATCAGGAACGTGCCGGGCTGGCCGTTGGCCAACTTGCGGTAGAGCCCGATGGGCGTCTCGGCGTCGGCCAGTACCTTCAGCCGGACCGGGATGACACGGCTGTGGCTGGCGAGCTCCCGGAATTCCTCGAGGCCCGGGCTGATGATTCCAAGGTCCTGCATGGCTATGGTTTTCCGCCTGTTCTTAAGTGGTGCCTGAATCGTGTGGTGGGGTGCCCGGCGCCTGCGCCGGAGACCTGCCTGGTCGGTGCTAGCCGGCGGTCCCTGCGCTGCTGGCGTCACCGGCAACGACGGCCAGCCCGCGGCCGTCGAAGCAGGTCCGCGTGCCGGTGTGGCAGGCTGCGCCAACCTGGTCGACGCGGACCAGCAGGGCGTCGCCGTCGCAGTCCAGCGCAACGGACTTCACCCATTGCACGTGGCCGGAGGTGTCGCCCTTGCGCCAGTACTCCTGGCGGGAGCGGGAGTAGAAGGTCACCCTCCCGGTGGTCATCGTCCGGCGCAGCGCCTCGTCGTCCATCCAGCCCAGCATGAGCACTTCGTTGGTGTCGAACTGCTGCACGACGGCGGCCACGAGGCCTGCGCTGTCGCGCTTGAGGGCGTCCGCCACTTCAGCGGGAAGGGCGGGCACGGGGGCGGGGGCGGGCTGCTCAGACATCAGACCAAGTCTAGTGCCTCACCGCAGTGTGACGATCAGGGTCAAAATCGGCGGCACTTCCACTGCGCAACTCGCGGCCTCTCGTGCTAGTTTCACAAGTGATGCATTTCGTCGACCCGTCCCGAGAAGTCCTGGCCGAAACCCTGCTGGCGGCCGGTCCTGACTCCCCCACGCTCTGCAGGGGCTGGCGCACACGCGACCTCGCCGCGCACCTCTACCTGCGCGAACGCAAGGCCGGTGTGGGGCTCGGCCTCATTATCAAAAGCCTCGCAAGAGCCTCCGACGAGGCCACTGCGAAGCTGGCCGCCAAACTCAAGACCTCCGAGGACTACACCCGGCTGGTCAACGCCTTCCGTGCCGGTCCCCCGGCCCTGTCGCCGCTGAGGATCAGGGCCCTGGCCGAGAGCTCCAACCTGATCGAGTACTTCGTGCACACCGAGGACGTCCGGCGCGCCGTGGACCGGTGGGCTCCCCGGGCACTGGACGAGGAATACTCCGATGCCCTGTGGGATGAACTCGTCAAGCGGGCAGCCATCCTGTACCGCGGCGTGGACCTGGGCATCGTGCTGGTGCGTCCTTCCGGTCCGCGGCATGTGGCCAAACGTGCTCCCGTATCGGTGGCCATCGTGGGCGAACCGGGCGAACTGCTGATGCACGCCCACGGCCGCACCCGCCATGCGCTGGTGACGTTCGAAGGCCAGCCGGACGCCGTCGCGCTCCTGCAGTCAGCCGAAGTCGGACTGTAGGGACTAGCGGACTTCGAAGCCTGCTTCGCGGATCGCCGTCTTGACCTGCGAAATCATGTCCACCGGCCCGAAGTGGAAGATCGACGCCGCCAGGACGGCGTCCGCACCGGCCGCCACGGCGGGCGGGAAGTGATCGGGCCGGCCGGCACCGCCGGACGCGATGATCGGCACCTTGACCGCCGCACGCACCAGGCGGATGAGTTCGATGTCGAAGCCGTCCTTGGTGCCGTCAGCATCGATGGAGTTGAGCAGGATTTCGCCTACGCCGCGGTCCGCGGCTTCGCGTGCCCACTCGATGGCGTCAATCCCGGTACCCTGCCGGCCGCCGTGCGTGGTGACTTCAAAGCCGGACGCAGTGGGCTCGGAACCGGGGCGGGTGCGCCGGGCATCCAGGGACAGCACCAGGACCTGGGACCCGAAGTGCCGGGTGATTTCGTCGATGACGTCCGGCCGGGCGACGGCGGCAGTGTTGATGGACGCTTTGTCCGCCCCGAAGCGCAGGAGCTTGTCCACCTCGGCCACGCCGCGGACGCCGCCGCCGACGGTGAGCGGGATGAAGACTTCCTCGGCGGTGCGGCGGACCACATCGAAGGTGGTCTCGCGGTTTCCCGATGAGGCCGTCACATCCAGGAACGTCAGTTCGTCCGCCCCGCCGTTGTCGTAGCGGTGCGCAAGCTCCACGGGGTCGCCGGCGTCCCGGAGGCCCTCGAAGTTGATGCCTTTGACCACGCGGCCGGCGTCAACGTCCAGGCACGGAATTACGCGCACTGCTACAGCCATGATTTCTCCTGGTGATTCGCTGTTGGGAGATGCGGTGCCCGTCCGTTGGAAACGGACCGCACTGTGACGGGCCGGCTCAGATCCGGCAGGCGTGGATGCTGCTGACCAGGATGGCCCGGGCACCGAGGTCGTAGAGCTCGTCCATGATCCTGTTGGTTTCCTTCTTGGGAACCATCGAGCGGACGGCAACCCACTCCGAATCACGCAGCGGCGAGACGGTGGGTGATTCCAGGCCCGGCGTGAGGGCCGCAGCCTGCTCGACGAGTTCCTTGCGGATGTCGTAGTCCATCAGGACGTACTGCCGGGCTACGAGCACGCCCTGCAGGCGACGGATCAGGACTTCGATTTCCTTGGCCGTGCCGTTTGCGGAGCCTTCCTGGCCGGTGCGGCGGATCAGCACGGCCTCGGACTTCAGGATCGGTTCGCCGAAGATTTCCATTCCGGCGGCCTTGAGCGTGTTCCCGGTTTCGACGACGTCGGCAATCGCGTCCGCGACGCCGAGCCGCACCGACGATTCGACGGCACCGTCCAGGCGGACCACCTTGGCGTTGACGCCGCGCTCGGCGAGGTAGCCGCGCAGGAGGCCGTCATAGCTTGTGGCGAGGCGTTTGCCTTCGAGCTCTTCGACCTTGCTGAAGTCGCCTACCGGGCCGGCGAAGCGGAACGTTGAGGCGGCAAAGCCCAGGGGCAGCAGTTCCTCAGCCTCCACCTCGGCGTCCAGGAGCAGGTCGCGGCCGGTGATGCCGACGTCGAGCGTTCCGCGTCCGACGTAAACAGCGATGTCCCGCGGGCGCAGGAAGAAGAATTCAATGTCGTTGTCCGGGTCCACCATGACCAGCTCGCGGGTATCGCGGCGCTGGCGGTAGCCGGCTTCGGACAGCATGGCCGAAGCCGCTTCGGACAGGGATCCCTTGTTGGGGACGGCAACACGCAGCATGGGGGTCTTTCTGGGGTTAGGAAGTCTTGGTTACAGGCAATCGGCCACGCTCAGCATGGCTACAGATGCTTGTAGACGTCTTCCAGGGTCAGGCCTTTGGCGAGCATCAGAACCTGCAGGTGGTACAGGAGCTGGGAGATCTCCTCGGCGGCGGCCTCATCGGATTCGTATTCGGCAGCCATCCACACTTCGGCGGCTTCCTCCACGACCTTCTTGCCGATGCCGTGGACTCCGGACTCCAATTCTGCGACGGTGCGGGAGCCTGCCGGACGGGTGGCTGCCTTCTCACTCAGTTCTGCGAACAGCGTCTCGAAATTCTTCACGCCCTCCAGCCTACTTGCTCCGGGCCTGACCCCGCCTGTCGGGCCGTTCCATGACGGCGCCGATGTGAGGTAATGCACAGGTCCGGAGCAGGCAGTGGAACGGCTAGCTGTACTGCTTCAGGGTCACCGCAGTGGCCAGCGCGGCGGTGACAGCCTCATGGCCCTTGTCTTCCTTCGAGCCCGGCAGGCCCGCGCGGTCCAGGCCCTGCTGCTCGGTGTCGCAGGTGAGCACGCCGAAGCCAACCGGGACGCCGGTGTTGACGCTGACGTCGGTCAGTCCCATGGTGGCCGCCTCGCAGACGTACTCGAAGTGCGGTGTTCCGCCGCGGATCACGACGCCGAGCGCCACGACGGCGTCGAAGTGCTTGGCGAGCCGGGCTGCTGCCACGGGGAGCTCGAAGCTGCCCGGCACCCGCAGGACGGTGGGCTCGCTGATTCCGGCGTCCTTTGCGGCCCGGAGCGCGCCGTCCAGCAGCCCGTCCATGATCTGGGTGTGCCAGCTCGCGGCCACGATGGCCAGCTTCAGTTGCGACGTCTCCGCCGGGTTAAGGGTGGTGAGGTCAATCTCCGGCGCGCCGTGTCCACTCATCTAAAAGTCTCCTGGTTCGTTCTTTTGGGGTCGGTCTTGGTGCTGAAATCGGTCTTGGTGCTTGAGTCAGTCTTGTTCGTGCTGGTATGGCGCCTGGCCGGCCGACGGCGACGCGGCCACCGGTTCAGCGTCCTGGCTGTCCAGGACGAGCCGGTGGTCCATCCGGTCCTTTTTGGTCTGCAGGTAACGGATGTTCTGCTCGCGCGAGGGCACCTCGGTGGGAACCATTTCGACGACGGTGACGCCGGCGTCCGCCAGCCGGTTCTGCTTGTCCGGGTTGTTGCTCAGCAGGCGCACTTCGTGCAGTCCGAGCTCGGCCAGGATCTGCGCGGCGGCGTTGTAGCAGCGGGCATCCACAGGCAGGCCCAGCTGCTCGTTGGCTTCAACGGTGTCGAAGCCGGCTTCCTGCAGGGCGTACGCCTTGATCTTGTTGGCAAGGCCGATGCCGCGGCCTTCCTGTCCGCGCAGGTACAGCAGCGTGCCGCCTTCCTCGCTGATCTTCTCAAGGGCGTACGCCAGCTGTTCGCCGCAGTCGCAGCGGTACGAACCGAAAACGTCGCCGGTGAGGCATTCCGAGTGCAGCCGCACCAGCGGCGCCTTGCCGTCCACGGGCGGAATGGGCGAACTGACGGCGAGGTGCTCGATTCCTGTCACCAGGTCGGTCCAGGCCTGGGCCACGAAGACCCCGAATTCGCTGGGCAGCTGGACCACGGGTCCGCCGCTGACCGGGTGCGGCCGGCGCCCCGCCTTAACGTCTTTTCGTGCCTCTGAAGCCGTCATCGCATCTCCTCGTTCCCTGCCGGCGCTGCCACCGGTCCGCCCGGCTCTGCTGTTTCCAGGTATGCCACCAGATCCTCGATCGAGATCAGCGGGCACCCGTGCTCAGCAGCGAAGCCGCGAAGTCCGTCCAGGCGCATCATTTCTCCGTTGTCGTACACCACCTCGGCGATCACGCCCACCGGCTCCAGGCCGGCAAGCCGGCACAGGTCCACGGCCGCTTCGGTGTGGCCCGGGCGTTCACGCACTCCACCGTTAACGGCCCGCAGCGGGAAAACATGCCCGGGACGGGTGATCGATTCCGGCCGGCTGGCGGGATCTGCCAGTACGCGGGCGGTGAGTGCACGGTCCGTCGCGGAAATTCCCGTGCTGACGCCAAGGGCGGCATCGCAGGACACCGTGTAGGCCGTGCCCTTGGAGTCTTCGTTGACCTCGACCATGGGCGGCAGGAGCAGGGCATCAGCCCGGGCTCCGTCGAGCGGTACGCAGATGACCCCGGAGCTGTAGCGGACGGTCCAGCCCATCAGCTCGGGAGTGGCGTGCTGGGCAGCGAAAATGATGTCGCCTTCATTTTCGCGGTCCTCATTGTCCACCACCAGCACCGGAAGGCCGGCCGCCATGGCGCGGACGGCGTCCTCGATCGGGTCAAGGAGCGTGTTGCCTGACAGGACATCCGCAGTGGCACCGGGTCGGGGCGTGTTCTTGAGCTGGCTCACTTGGACTCCCCCGCTCCGGCTGCAGCAGCGGCGGCGTCAGCGCCGGTGGCGGCGCCCCCGGCAAAGGCGAGCAGCCGTTCCGTGTACTTGGCCAGGACATCGACTTCGAGGTTCACCTTGCTGCCGGACTTCTTCGCCCCCAGGCCCGTGTCTGCCAGGGTGGTGGGAATGAGGCCCACTTCGAACCACGGGGCAGGTTCCGACGCATCGCTGACGGCAGTGACCGTGAGGGAGACGCCGTCGACGGCGATGGAGCCCTTTTCGGCGATGTAGCGGGCAAGGCGCACGGGCACGCCGAACCGCAGGCGGTCCCAGTTGCCCAGTGCTTCGCGCTCGAGGAGCTCGCCCACCCCGTCCACGTGGCCCTGGACAACGTGTCCGTCGAGGCGCCCGCCGGCAGGAACGCAGCGCTCCAGGTTGACGGTGTCGCCCGCCTTCAGCTCGCCGATGGTGCTGCGGACCAGGGTCTCACCCATGACGTCGACGCTGAAGTCCTTGCCGTCGATGTCCGTAGCGGTCAGGCATACTCCGTTGACGGCCACCGAGCCTCCCAGGGCCAATCCCTCTGTGCTGGTGGGCGCATGGAGGCGCACCGTGGCACTGACGGCGCCGTCGCGTTCTACGGACAGGACCCTGCCCTGTTCGGCAATAATTCCGGTAAACATCAGTTGCCTCCTGTGGCGGTGCCCGCGCCGGTGCGGTGCGGTAAGGATTCGGGTGAGCTGGTGAGGGATGAAATCAGTTCCGGGGCGGCTGCCTGTTCGGCAGGCGCATGCTCGGTATGCGCGGATACTGTGTGCGCAGCTACGGTGTCGCCCGGGAAGAGGTGGAGCCGCAGGTCCCGGCCGAGGGTCTGAACGGCTCCCCCTGATGCCTGGTCCCAGTCCCAGGCCTGGGCCTCTGCGAGGGTGCTGATGCCGAGGTCGCCGAGGGCTGCCGTGCCGGACCCGAGGAGGGTGGGCGCGAGGTAGACGATCAGTTCGTCCACGAGTCCGGCGGCGAGGAAGGCGCTCAGGATGCTGGACCCGCCTTCCACCATGACGTGGCGGACCCCGGCGGCGAACAGCCGGGCCAGGGCTTCGTGCGGGTCCCGGGTGGGCAGGTGCAGCACACGGCCGTCATCCCCGTGGATGGCGGCGTCGTCGGGAATTCCCCGGAGGCCCATGACGGCGCGCAGCGGCTGGCTGCCGGCCGGCCGGCCGGACGAATCCCGGGCGGTGAGCCGCGGGTTGTCCACCAGGAGCGTCTGCGTGCCTACCAGGATGGCATCAACCCGGCTGCGGAGTCCGTGGTTGTCGGCGAGGGATTCGGGGCTGGAGATCCACTGGCTGGTGCCGTCAGCCGCCGCGATGCGGCTGTCCAGGGTCTGGGCAATGTGGAGGGTGACGAAGGGGCGCTGGCCGAACACGGCTTCAAACCAGCGGCGGTTCAGCTCGTAGGCGGCGCGGGCGGAGAGGCCGGAACGGACGCGGACGCCCGCGGCGCGCAGCGTTGCGGCTCCGCCGGCGGCAGGATCGTGGGGGTCGTCCACGGCGTACACCACTGAAGCGATGCCGGCGTCAATAATTGCCTGGGCGCATGGCCCGGTCCGTCCGCAGTGGTTGCAGGGCTCCAGGGTGACCACCATGGTGGATCCTGCCAGGTCGATGCCCTTCATGCCGGCCTGGGCAATGGCATCGGCCTCCGCGTGCGCCGTACCGGCGCCACGGTGGTAACCGGTCACCAGTTGCCGTCCATCGGATCCGATGACGACGGCGCCCACGAGCGGGTTTGCCCCGCGGGGACCGTGGAGCGCTGCGGCGAGGGCAGCCTCCATGGCGTCGATCTCGGCAGCACTGAACTGGTCCGTAGTCTGCGGCGCTGTTGTCTGCGGCGTCAAAGCGTTCGTCGTTCCTTCCCTCGAAACCGAGTTGGCTCCGGGGGTATACGACAGCGCAATACCGCACCGCCGAAAGGGCAGTGCAGTAACAGCTGTACGTGCTTCTCTCATCCAGACTTTAACTGTCGGTACCGGAATTTCACCGGTTCAACCGTCCGCCGGACCAGTTCCCCAAAAGGATCTGTGCCGGCTCGCGGGTCGCGGACTGTCACCGCCGGTTCGGACTTACACCGACCCCGGAGCACGTAGTGTGTGTTGTTATTCTGTCACAACTGAGTGACTGGTCCGTGTATTCCCGTCAGACTCCGTCATGATTGCGAAACAGAGCCGGAGCCGGCTGAAACCGGGCGCGAGCCGGCTGCCCGAAGGCGGTCAATCGCCGTCGCGGGGTCCTCCGCGCCGTACACCGCGGAGCCTGCAACAAACACGTTGGCGCCGGCTTCGGCTGCCCGGACAATGGTCTCCTCGGTGATGCCTCCATCCACCTGCAGCGCTACCCCGGTGCCGGAGCCGTCGATCGCTGCGCGGGCACGCCTGATCTTCGGGAGCGTCAGGTCGAGGAAGGACTGGCCGCCAAAACCGGGTTCCACGGTCATGATCAGCAGGAGGTCCAGTTCCGACAGCATGTCCAGGTAGGGCTCCACCGGCGTCCCGGGGCGCAGCGCCATTCCGGCCTTGGCCCCGCGCGCGCGCAGTTCCCGGGCCAGTTTGATGGGGGCGATCGACGCTTCAACATGGAACGTTACTGACGCGAGTCCCGCGTCCGCGTAAGCGGGCGCCCAGCGGTCGGCGTCGGCGATCATCAGGTGCGCGTCCAGCGGCACCGGACTCACGGCCTGGATGCGCTGCACCACGGGCAGGCCAAGGGTCAGGTTCGGCACAAAGTGGTTGTCCATGACGTCAACGTGGACGGCATCCGCGTTGCTGATTCTGCGCAGCTCTGCCTCAAGGTTGACGAAGTCGGCGGAGAGAATGCTGGGGTTGATGCAGCACTGAGCCATGTCGGCTCCTTTCACTGAAGGCTGAGGGATCAGGGTTTTTTGTGGATGAGTGCCAGGAACATGGCGTCCGTGCGGTGGACATGCGGCCACAGCTGGGCGGTCAGGTCATGGCCGGCCTCCAGGTGGCCGGACAGGCTCACCTTGTCCAGGGCAGCACCGGCGTCGAGCAGTTCCAGGTCGTCGCGCTTGCGCAGCGCATCGGTTACGACCGCGGTGGTCTCGGCGGGGTGCGGCGAGCAGGTCACGTACGCCACCACGCCGCCGGGCCGGACAGCGTCCAGTGCCGACTTCAGCAGTTCGCGCTGCAGCGGGCCCAGATCCGCGAGGTCCTTGGGCGTGCGTCGCCACCGCGATTCGGGCCTGCGCCGGAGGGCGCCGAGTCCGCTGCAGGGAACGTCGACGAGCACGCGGTCGAAGGTACCCGCCATTTCAGTACCTACGTCGCGGCCGTCGCCGGTGCGGACATGCCACACCTCATGCGGGACGGCGGCCAGGGCCTGCCGTACCAGCTTGGCACGGTGCGGGGCGGGTTCGTTGGCCAGCAGGGTGGCACCCTGCTGCCGTGCGAGGGCACCCAGCAGGGCCGCCTTGCCGCCCGGTCCGGCGCAGAGGTCCAGCCATTTCTCGCCGCCTTCGCCGGCGGACTGTGCCTCCGGAGCCGGCGCCAGGTCCACGGCTGCCATGGCGCGGGCAACCAGCTGCGAGCCGACGTCCTGGACCCTGGTGCTGCCTTCCCGCACCGATGCCAGCCGGCCGAGGTCGCCGCCACTGGACAGGGCCGAGCCTTCCACCAGCTCGCCGGCAGTGGCTCCGCCTTCCAGTGCTTCGTCAAGGCTTCCCAGCCCGGGCAGGGCGACGAGGTTGACCACCGGTGCGGCGTTGTCCGCCTCAAGGAGTTCGTTGATTTCGGTGACCGGGCGTCCGTGTGCCACCAGGGACTGCCGCAGGGCGCGGACAATCCACTCGGGGTGGGCGTAGCGGATGGACGCCACCCGGGTTTCGTCCTGCTCGTCGCTGAGGAGAAGCTCCAGCCACTCGTCCAGGGTGTGGGCTGAGACTTTGCGCAGGACGGCATTGATCAGGGCCGACGGGCCGGCCCCGATGACCGCGCGCGCCAGTCCCACGGTCTGGTCCAGGGCAGCGTGGGCAGGTACGCGCATGGCCAGCAGCTGGTGGGCGCCGATCCGAAGGGCGTCCAGGATGGCCGGATCCAGCTGGTCCAGCGGCCGGTCGACGCAGCGGGCCAGGACGGCGTCATAGGTTCCCTGGCCGCGAAGCGCCCCGTAGCTCAGCTCGGTGGCAAACCCGGCGTCACGCTTGTCCAGGCCGTGGTGGCGGATCCGGGCCGGCAGGACCAGGTTGGCATAGGCGTCTTCCGCCGCGACCGCACGCAGCACTTCAAACGCCACCAGCCGGGCCGGGTCGGCACGCCGGGTGCGCTGCGAAGGGGCATTCTCGGTGAAGTTCCGCTTGGGGCCACGGTTGCGTTCCCTGCCCTGGGCATCCCGCTGGCTGCCGCTGCGGCTGTTGCCGGATCCGCCGGATTGCCCGCCGCCGCCTGTTCGCCCCTGACGGGGGGTCCTGCCGCGGCTGCTGCCGCCCGTTCCGGACTCACTCATTCGAATACCACGCCTTCCAGTGCTGCCTGTCCGCGCGCCCAGTCGGCGGCGGCCATCATCTTTTTGCCCGAAGGCTGGATCCGCGTCAACTCAACGGGATGGGAACCTGTCCCCACCAAAACGCTCTTGCCGTCGAGCAGCACCTGTCCCGGCTTCTGCGCCGGCGCCCCGGCCCTGAGTACAACGGGGTCGAGTTTGACCCGCTGCCCCTCCAGTGTGGTCCACGCCCCTGGTTCGGGCGTGACCCCGCGGGTCCGGCGCCCGATGGCAAGGGCGGGCTGGTGCCAGTCGATCCGGCCGTCGTCGATGCCCAGTTTTGGCGCCAGGGACACGTCCCCCGACTGCGGAACAGCAACCGCCCGTCCGGCCTCGATCGCCGAAAGAGTCTGGGCGAGCAACACGGCGCCGCTATGGGAAAGCCGTTCCAGGAGTGCCCCGGAGGTGTCGTCAGGACGGACAGCTTCGGTCAGGGTGCCGAAGACCGGGCCGGTGTCCAGCCCCTCCTCGAGCAGGAACGTGACGGCGCCGGTGATGTCGTCGCCGGCAATGACCGCGCGCTGCACGGGCGCGGCGCCGCGCCAGGCGGGGAGCAGGGAGAAGTGCAGGTTGATCCAGCCGTGCCGCGGAACGTCCAGCGCGGCGCGCGGAATGAGGCCGCCATAGGCGACGATGGCCGCGGCATCCGGTGCCGTGGCGGCAATCCTTGCCGTCACGTCCGCGTCCACCTTCGCCGCATGGATCACCTCGATGCCGAGTTCGGCGGCGCGGGCGGCAACGGGCGACGGCGTGAGCACGCGTTTGCGTCCGATCGGAGCGTCCGGACGGGTCAGGACGGCGACGACGTCAAAGCCGGCCTGCACCAAAGCGTCCAGGGAGGGGACCGCGACAGCGGGCGTCCCGGCGAACAGGACCCTCACTCGGCGGCGCCGAAACTGCCGCCGCCGAAGCTGCCGCCGCCAAAACTGGAGCCGACAGTCTTGGCCCGCTTCGACGTCGTCCGCTCGGTAATGGCGTCGTAGTTGGCGTTGCGGATGGAACGCAGGGCGGCCTTGCGGTCTTCGCCCTCGAGCCTGTCCGTGAACAGGATGCCGTCCAGGTGGTCCGTTTCGTGCTGGAAGCAGCGGGCCAGCATGCCCTCGCCGTCCACCGTGACGGGGTTTCCGTGCAGGTCGACGCCGGTAACCCGGGTGGCGCGGTGCCGGCGGACCGGGAAACCGAGGCCAGGTATGGAGAGGCAGCCTTCCACTTCATCGGGCTGGAAGTCGTCGCTGTTCTCCAGCACCGGGTTGATGATGTGGCCTTCCACTCCGCCGATCCGGTAGGTGAAGACCCTCTTGCTGACGCCGATCTGGGGTGCGGCCAGTCCTGCACCGTCCACGTCTTCCATGGTTTCGGTCATGTCGGCGACGAGCTTTGCGAGTTCCGGCCCGAATTCCGTCACGGGATCGGCAACTGTGCGCAGCACAGGGTCGCCGATGATGCGGATACTCAAAATGGCCATGTGCAATCTGTCCTTCGGTGGTGCTGGGTGAGCTGTACGGGATCCAGTCCAGTTTAGTTGGCCGGCTACCTGCCGGGCACAGCCTGCAGTGCGGGCGCTGCCACAGGCAACGGCGGCGGCGCCAGCGGGAGCAGGGCTGTTCCGGCGCTGACGGTGTCAGCCGACATCTCCCAGACGCGCCGGAGGGCGCAGAACTTCCACCAATGGTGCTTGAGCACCTCCGGGTTGGCACGCATCGGCCGGACCTCCGTCTCCCCGATGGCGACCGCCAGCAGGATCGGGGATTCGCCGTGCTGCCAGGGCTCCCACTCCCCGGCGACAGGATCAACAAGGCTTTCCTCGGCCTTCATTCCGGCCACCAGCTGCATCACCACTTTGTCGTCCAGCGGCTTGACCGTGCCGTCCCGGGATGTGCCCTTGGTCTTGTAATCAATGATGCAGGTCCTGCCGTTGATCCTGGCTACAAGGTCCAGGGTGCCCGCATAGCCCACCGTCTTATTCCAGACGGTGACTTCGGGTGCGACGGGCTCCACGCCAAACAGTTCCCACCACTCATCGAACCGCGCCGCAAAGCCTTCCTCGCCGTTGGCTGCCAGCGCCTCCCGCGTTTCCTTCATCTGATGCGGCCGCCCGAGGGCCCTGAGCGCAACCTGTTCACAGTAGTTGTGCACCCGGTCGCCTCGCCGGGCAGCATCGTCACGGTAGGTTTCCGCTGCCTTGGCAGCGCGGCTGACCGCCTGGCGGACCTTTGCGGGGCTCCCCAGGATCCCGGGAAGCAGCGGATCGCTGGCCAAGCTGTTTGCCCCCATGTACCCGAACCAGCCGTCGAGGCCGTGCGGCTGCTGGCCGATGACGGTGGTAATGGACGGCACGGAAAACGACTCGGAGGTCGAGCGTGCATACATCCGCCCGTAGTCCGTGGCGTGGGCAAGGAGTGGATCAGTCATGCAAACACTCTTTCATGAAGGGCTGACAGGATTACCCGGCGGCAGGAGACGTGGCCGGAAAGCGAAATGGCCCGCCCCGCTGATTCAGCGGAACGGGCCATTCATTGGTGGGCGATACTGGGTTCGAACCAGTGACCTCTTCGGTGTGAACGAAGCGCGCTACCACTGCGCCAATCGCCCCAATGCCATTGAATGCTAGCCCACCCTGGCGGCATTTGGAAATCGAGCCCCTCGACGCCGAAACGAACCGTCGAATTACACGGCTGTCATTAGCTTTATCCCCTAGATTCCAAGGAAAAAAGGGCATCGGGCGCCGAGGACAAGGCGCCGATTTGTAAGTTCCCCGAACCTCCTATAGAGTTCTTACTCGTTGGAACGCGAGGAAATGCCGAATGCGGCACGGAAATGCTGACAATAATGCGGACGTAGCTCAGCTGGTAGAGCACCACCTTGCCAAGGTGGATGTCGCGAGTTCGAATCTCGTCGTCCGCTCGCAGGACACTGTCATGGCAAAGGTTCCCAGGAACCTGGCTTACACGGTGGGTTGGCCGAGAGGCGAGGCAGCGGCCTGCAAAGCCGTATACACGGGTTCGAATCCCGTACCCACCTCGGTGAAAACCTTGGTATCCGGTTCATCCCGGAGAACATTTGGGCGATTGGCGCAGCGGTAGCGCGCTTCCCTGACACGGAAGAGGTCACTGGTTCGATCCCAGTATCGCCCACCAAAGCAAGGAAACTTGCTTGATCCAGTACCACCGGCCCAGCCGGCATGGACTAAATGCGGACGTAGCTCAGCTGGTAGAGCACCACCTTGCCAAGGTGGATGTCGCGAGTTCGAATCTCGTCGTCCGCTCTGTTATTTACAATTCCACTCCGGATCCTTCCGGTGCGGGCGATTGGCGCAGCGGTAGCGCGCTTCCCTGACACGGAAGAGGTCACTGGTTCGATCCCAGTATCGCCCACCACAAAGCAGCTCTCCGGAGCTGCTTTTTTCTTGCCCGGATTCCGGGGCCAAAAATGTCGTGGGCACCCAAATAGGGCATCAGGACCCTAGACAGGTCGCGGCGCGTGCCCTTGGCACACCCGGGGTCCCGGGCTAGGATCGAAAGCGGAGGAGCGATCTGGCTCCGCGACAGAAGGGAGGTGCCCGTGGGTATTCTTGACGATCTAAAGGGCAAGGCTCAGCGACTGGTTGGTGGCAATGAACAGGCCATCAAGGACGGCATCGGCAAAGCCGGTGATTTCATCGACTCAAAGACCGGCGGAAAGTACGCCGATAAGATCGATACCGTCCAGAAAGGCGCAGCCGGCCTCGTGGACAAGGTCGACCCGAAGCCGCACCCGGCTCCGGTCGAAGAACCTCCCGTCGCCGGAGAGCCCCCTGTAACCGGTGAACCCCGGCAGCAGGGCCTCTAACCCAGGAACGTCAGCGAGGTGCCGGTCCCGCCGTGAGGCGGCGCCGGCACCTTTGGCGTTTAAGCGCAGCGTTTAAGGGCAACGTTTAAGGCTATGACGGTTCGTGGTTTTGCCCTTCCCGGGCGAGGGCCGTCAGACGCGACACCGCACGGAAGTACTTCTTGGTGTAGCCGCCGGTCATCATTTCCTCGGTAAAGAGCTGGTCGAACGGAACCCCGCTGGCGAGGATCGGAACGTCCTTGTCATAGAGCCGGTCCGCGAGCACCACGAACCGAAGGGCGACTGCCTGCTCAGTGATGGTTTCCACATCACGCCACACAACACCCTCGATGCCGGCCAGGAGCTGCCGGTACCGGCTGGGGTGGACGCCCGCCAGGTGGTTGATGAGGGTCTTGAAATCATCCCGGGCCACCGTCTTGCCATGGAACTCCGCCTGCATGTGGTGCGTCAGGTCTGCGTTCTTCAGCGGAGCCGGCGCTGCCGGGAGGCCGCGGTGGCGGAAGTCCTCGCCGTCGATCCTGACGACGTCGAACTGGTCTGCCAGCACCTGGATTTCACGCTGGAAATCGACGGCGGCGAACCGTCCGTCACCCAGCGAACCCGGAAGGGTGTTCGACGTCGCCGCCAGTTTGACGCCGGCATCGGCCAGTTCGCGCATCAGGCGGGACATCAGGACGGTGTCCCCCGGGTCGTCGAGTTCGAACTCGTCGATGCACACGAGCTTGTAGCTGCTGAGCGCCTCAACGGTCTTGCGGAAGGACAGCGCGCCCACCAGGTTGGTGTATTCGACGAAGGTGCCGAAGGCCTTGGGGCCGGGAGCCGCGTGCCACAGCGAGGCCAGCAGGTGGGTCTTGCCCACGCCGAAACCGCCGTCCAGGTAGATGCCGGCGCGGGAACTGTCCTTGTCCTTCTTGCCAAACAGCTTCTTGAAGAGTCCGGAGCTTCCGTTGGCGCCAACGCCGGTGGCGAAGGACTGCAGCGCCGTGACCGCCCCGGACTGGCTCGGCTGCGACGGATCGGGCCGGTAGCTTGCGAAGGAAACCTCTCCGAACCGCGGGGAGGGATAAAAACCCTTGAGGAGTTCATCCACGGAAACCGACGGTGTCCGCGCGGAGAGCTGTTCGATCTGTACCAAGGTGGTCCGTTCTGCTGGTCTCGTGTCCCCAGAAAGGATACCGGCAATGGGGCACCGGCCCCATTACGCGGTGCGCACACGTGACCAAGGCCATATTTCCCTCTGTGAACGCAGGGGCGCATAAGTGCCGGCCCGTGGCTAGTGTTGGAACTGGCCCGGCCGCAGCGACGCTTCCCGGTGGCATGGGTCCCCTGACCGTTTCAGTGAAAGGCCATCCCTGTGTCCTACCCCGTTGAACAGAACGAAAAGTTCGCCGAGTACGCGAACCCGGAACGCCTTGTGTCCACCGAATGGCTCGCAGAGGCCATTGAAAACGGTGCCGTCGCCGACGGCAAGCTCGTAGTGGTGGAGTCCGATGAGGATGTCCTGCTCTACGAAACCGGCCACATCCCGGGCGCCGTCAAGATCGACTGGCACACCGACCTGAACGATGAGGTCACCCGCGACTACGTCGACGGCAAAGCGTTTGCCGCCCTGGCCGCCGCCAAGGGCATCTCCCGCGATTCCACCGTGGTCATCTACGGCGACAAGTCCAACTGGTGGGCCGCCTATGCCCTGTGGGTCTTCACCCTCTTCGGCCACGAAGACGTCCGCCTGCTTGACGGCGGCCGAGACAAATGGATCGCCGAAGGCCACAAGCTGACCACCGACGTCACCGTCCCCTCCCCCGCCGAATACCCGGAGGTGGAGCGCAACGATGCCCCCATCCGAGCCTTCAAGGAAGACGTGCTGGCGCACTTCGGCAAGCCGCTGATCGACGTCCGCTCCCCCGAGGAATACAGCGGCCAGCGCACCCACATGCCGGCCTACCCTGAGGAAGGCGCCCTGCGCGGCGGCCACATCCCCACGGCCGCCTCGATCCCCTGGGCACGCGCGGCAGCCGGCGACGGCACGTACCGCAACCGGGCCGAGCTCGAGACCCTGTACCTGGGCGAGGCCGGCCTCAAGGAGGGCGACGACGTCGTGGCATACTGCCGCATCGGCGAGCGTTCCAGCCACACCTGGTTCGCCCTGAAGTACTTGCTGGGCTTCGAGACCGTGCGCAACTACGACGGTTCCTGGACCGAATGGGGCAACGCCGTCCGCGTGCCCATCACCAAGGGAACCGAACGCGGCACGGTACCGGCGTAAACTGGACTTGATGAATACCCAAGCCCTTCCCGCCGCGCTGGCGGAAATAGTTGACGACTTCCAGGCCCTGACCGAACCCGAGCGGCTGCAACTGCTACTGGAGTTCTCCCAGGGTCTCCCCGAGCTTCCGGACCGGTTGAAGGACCACCCGGAGCTTCTAGAGCAGGTAGTTGAGTGCCAGTCGCCGCTGTTCCTGACCATTGAGACGGAAAAGCACGACGCCGGTTCCCCGGACAGTGTGCGCCTGTACTTCAAGGCGCCGCCGGAAGCACCCACCACCCGCGGATTCGCCGGTGTCCTCTATGAAGGACTCAACGGCCTCACGGCGCCGGAGATCCTCTCGGTGCCGGATGACATGCCCGAGTTGCTGGGGCTCACCCGCGCCATCACTCCCCTGCGGATGCGGGGAATGACGGCCATGCTGGGACGCATCAAGCGCAAGGTGGCTGCCTCCGCCGCACTGAAGGCCTAGGCCGGAAGGCCCGGGCACCATATGGCGCGCAAACAGGCTTCACAGGGAACGCCGGCTACAGCAGCACTTGCTGCGGCCGGCGTTCCTTTCGTGCTGCATCCGTACAGCCACGATCCCTCGGCTGCCAGCTACGGGATGGAAGCGGCGGAAGTGCTGGGCGTGGATCCCGCAAAAGTCTTCAAGACGCTCATGGTGGACGTCGACGGCAGGCTCGCGGTGGGGATAGTCCCGGTGCACGGCAACCTGGACCTGAAGGCAATCGCGGCTGCACTGGGCGCCAAGAAGGCCGCCATGGCGGATCCTGCCACGGCGCAGCGCAGGACCGGGTACGTACTGGGCGGAATATCACCGCTGGGGCAGCGCCAGCCCTCGCCCACCGTCCTGGACGAGAGCGCCCTGGGCCAGGAAAGCATTCTGGTCTCCGGCGGCCGGCGCGGGCTGGACATCGAACTGGACCCGGACCACCTAGTCCGGCTCACCGGCGCCATCACCGCCCGCATCGGCACAGGCCCGAAAGCTACTCCGGACCGCTAGCGTCTGTCATATTAGCGTCCGTTCCGGACGGCACGGACTTCCGGGGGCGGGAGCCCGGGTTGGCCCGCGGGGCCAACTGACGCCGCAGCCAGGCGGTGACCAGGCCTTCCCAGCGCTCCGGATCGACGTTCCACTCCTTGGTATGGCGGGCGTCCTGGAACGACTCGAACGTGACCATCTCCGGGTTTTTTTCTGCAATGGTGGCCGATGGCCCGTAGGGCACATATTCGTCGTCAACGCTGTGCAGGATCAGTGTGGGAGTCCTGAGTTCCACGGCGCGGGAGACCCAGTCCATCGATTTCAGGTCCACGGGCGCCGCCAGTCCCGTCAGCCGCCGGCCCAGGCGGTGGCCCATCATCAGCTGCCCGTACCGCCCGACGGCGGACGGGATGCGGTTCAGCTGCGCATGGTGCGCCAGCACGTTCACCCAGTCGATGACCGGCGCATCGAGCACCATCGCCCGGATCAGGTGGTGGTGCCGTGAGAGGTCGGCCGTCTGCAGGCAGATCGCGCCGCCCATGGACCAGCCAAACAGCACCACTTCCCTGGCGCCGTTGGCGACGGCGAAAGTGATGGCTGCCTCGACGTCGCGCCATTCGGTGGACCCGAGGCCGTAGCGCCCGTCCGGGGCCGAAGGCGCCAGGCCGTCGTTGCGGTAGGAAATCACCAGGCTGGTCATGCCGAGAACCTGTGCCGGCCGGAGCGCCCGTAGGCATTCCTGCCGGCTTGCACCGCGTCCGTGGACCATGATGGCCCAGATGTCCGACGGCGCCGGCGCGCGCACCAGCCACGCCGGCGCAACACCGCCCTCGACGTCGACTTCAACGTCCTCGACCGGCAGCCCGATGGACGCCGGGTCCGGGTAGGAAGCCCCGCTCCAGTAGCCGCGGCGGGCGGTGGTGAGGTCGCCGGAATAGACTGCTTCGACCTCGCGCAGGACGGTGCGTTCCGCGGGTGAGTACGAAAGGATCCTGCCAATCCGTGCGTGCCCGCGGCCGCCGTCGAAGATCAGCCCGTAGGTGCCCTCAACCGTGGTGTCTTCGGTGGCGGCAAGGATGACCTGGAGTCCGTCCGCGGCCCGGATGACAGCCAGCACTTCCTGGTTCTCATCCCGGACCCGCACGGGCGTGATGACCCGCCGGGCGAAATAGAGGGCGAGGGCAGAGGACCCTGCACCCAGCAGTCCCGCGGCGGCACCTCCGGCGATTACGCCGCCCACGGCCCATTTGGCGCTGGCGGACATGCCCGCCTCGGGGGTGCCCTGGACCCGGTCCAAGGCACGGGGCGGATTCGTCGGAGTGGCCGGGCGCAGCCCCGGAATTGATGCCATGGATCCATTCTTACTGCTGCCGGCCCTCCGATCATATTCGGGCACACCGCCGGCGGCCGGAGGCCCGGACGAAATCCGTGCGGGAAGGTCAGGCCGGGACTAGGCTGGGGTCATGAGCGATCCAATCGTCATTTTGACAGAAGAGCCGCTGGGTGCGGACGACCGCGTGAACATCGAACGCCTGGTGGACGGGGGTGACGCGCCCCTCCTGGTGCTGGTGCCGGCCAACACGGAACGGCACCTGCTGGTGGACTTCCTCGAAAACCTGTCCCTCCTGGACGTCGCCAAAGCTTTCCGGGAGCTGACTTCCCATGCCCCGGATCCCGCCACCGAACGCGCTGCCGCCGCCGAAACGCTGGCGGTATCGCTTAACGCGCTGGCCGGAATCGGCGGCGGCGTCACCGGCGAAGTGGTGGAGGGCGGGGCCGTGCAAGGACTGGTGGCCAAGGTCAAGGAAGTCGGCGCCGGCCAGGCGGTCGTCATCACACGCCCCCATGCCATCGCGGACACCTTCCATACCGACTGGGCCAACAAGGCCCAGGACCAGCTGGGACTTCCCGTGCTGCACCTGTATGCCGGTTCGGGATTTATCGGCGACTCCTGAGCGTTGTTGAAACCATGAGCATCTTTAGCAACAAGCCAAAAGTCGCGCCCGTCCAGGTTCCCGGCGACGGATCCGCCGCGGAAAACAGCACTCCGCGGATTGAAAAGACAGATGAGCAATGGCGGCAGGAGCTGACACCGGAGGAGTACCGGGTGCTCCGGCAGGCGGGGACCGAGCGCCCCTACACCGGCAAGTACACGGATACCCACACGGCAGGTGTCTACAACTGCCGCGCCTGCGGAGCCGAACTGTTTACCAGCAATGAGAAGTTCGATTCGCACTGCGGCTGGCCGTCCTTCTGGGCACCGCTCGCAGACGGAACCGTCCGCTACATCCATGACCGCACCATGGGCATGGACCGTGTGGAGGTCCGCTGCGCAAGCTGCGATTCGCACCTGGGCCACGTGTTCGAGGGCGAGGGCTACGGCACACCCACGGACCAACGCTTCTGCATCAACTCCGTCTCGCTGACGCTCGTTTCAGCGGACGACGCCGAAAAGTAAGCGCCGCCAGACGTCTCTGCAAGGACCCGCCCCCGCTATGGCTGGGGCGGGTCTGCTCAACCACTTGCACCAGTCTTTCTTATGCTCGGGCTAATTTTGCATTAGGAGCTCTGATTGCTTGCTACGCTCGCCGTAGAAGCTCCAAGCAACCCAGAAAGGCGATCGCCGACGATGACCACGACCGCTCTCACCGCACACGCTCCGCTCACCGCAAACCACCCCGAGTGGGTGAGGCTCAAAGCTGCCGCGACGGCAATCCAGGCCCTGCAGGCCCAGGACGGCTCGGTCCCGGACGCCGCTGACCACGAAGCCGCTGCCGCGCACGTCGGCACCATCTGCGCGGCCGTGGAAGCGCTGGCTCCGTCCTTTGCGCACGACTCCCGGTACCTCGAGCTCCTGGTGAGCGACTTCGGCCGCTGGGCCTCCAACGGCTTCGGGGTGCCGGACTTCCTCGACTCGCTGCTCGCCTTCCAGCCGCAGCAGCACCGCATCGACGGGCTGCAGCACCTGGTGGTCTTCCCCATGTACACCCAGAACGGCAGCAGCAGCCGCCTTGTGGAAGCAGTCCTGATCGAGGTCATCTGGCCGGAGTTCATCGCCGGACTCGAGGAGGGCGAGTATTCCAACAAGCTCTTCGTTCCCATCCGCTTCCTGGACTTCACCCCCGGCTACAACACCAACTCGGCCGTGCTGTTCCCGGAAACCGTGGCGGTCCGGGAAACCCCGACGTTCACCTGGGGTGCCATCTTCGCGGACCGGGAAGCAGCCCGCTTCCGCCGGGTCCTCGGAGCTGCTGCCGACATCACCCGCCTGGAGCTCCCCGCCGAAGCCGCCGAGCTCCTGGAGAACCAAAAGCTCACCCAGGAAACGTTCGTGATGTGGGACCTGATCCACGACCGCACCCACATGCGCGGCGACCTCCCCTTCGATCCCTTCATGATCAAACAGCGCATGCCGTACTTCCTGTACTCACTGGAGGAACTCCGCTGCGACCTGACGGCCTTCCGCGAATCGGTGAAGATCGAAAAGGACGAGGAGGCGGACCCGGAAGCACGCCGGCACGCCAAGCTGGTCCAGTACGCCGTCATCTTCGACCGGATTTTCCGCTTCGCCATCACCGGCAGCCGCGTACGCAACTACGACGGCCTCGGCGGACAGCTGCTGTTCGCCTGGATGCACCAGCACCGCGTCCTGCACTGGACCGACAGCAAGCTCAGCATCGACTGGGACGAAGTTGCCGACGTCGTGGTGGAACTCGGCGCCAGGATCGAGGAGCTCTACTGGCGCTCCATCGACCGCCCCAAGATGGCCCACTGGCTGGCCGCGTACGAACTGATCGCCGGGACCGTCACGCCGAACCCGTCCTCCGTCTGGGCCAAGGGTCCGGACGCGCTGCCGCTGGCCGGGCCGCCCCGCGGCCTGACGGACCAGGTGCTCGATGACGAATTCCCGCTGTCGATGTTCTATGAAGCCCTCGAAAAGAAGATGCGCCCCGTCATCGAATCAACAGCCGGCATCACCGGTTCTTCAGCCACCGGCACCGGCATCAACACGCTGGCCATGAACGCCGGATGAGTGCCGGACGCCCCTTGAACGTGGTGGTCACGGGCGGCAGCGGGCCGTCCGGGATCGCCACGGCACGCGCGCTGCGCGAAGCCGGCCATACGGTCTTTACGGTCGGTTCGGACGGTCCCCGGATTGAGGCTGCCGCCGCGGAAGCGGGCGACGGCGTCATCCCCCTCGTCTGCGACCTCGCCAACCTGGCAGACGTCCGGGCGCTGCACGCCACCATTTCCGCCACTGCCGGAAGGATCGACGGCGTCATCCACCTGGTGGGCGGCTGGCGCGGCGCCCAGGGCATCACCGACCAGACCGACGAGGACTGGGACTTCCTGGAACGCAGCGCCCTCACCACCGTGCGGAATGTCACCAGGGTGTTTTACGACGACCTCGCAGCCTCGGAGGCCGGCCGGTTCGCCATGGTCACTTCCACGGCCGTTGCAACCCCGACGGCGTCCGGTGCGAGTTATGCTGCGGCGAAGGCGGCCGCCGAGGCATGGACCCTTGCGGTTGCCGAAGGCTTCAGCAAGGGGACGCACAGCGCCGCCGTCATCTTCGTGGCAAAAGGCCTCGTGGACGCCGGGATGCGTGCCCGGTCCCCCGAACGCAGCTTCCCCGGCTTCACCGACGTTTCGGACCTGGCGGCTGCCGCCGTCGGACTTTTTACCACCCCGGCGGCGGAACTGAACGGCCGGCGGCTGGTTCTTAGCCGATAACGGCCCACATCCCTAGACTGAAAGCGTGACCAAAGCGATGACAACCACAGTTGAAACTGCCCCTGCCGCCACCGCGGCGCGGCTCCACGACCCTGCCGTGCGGGGGTTCGCCTCGGACAACTATTCCGGCGTGCACCCCGAAGTCCTGGCTGCCCTGGCTGCCGCCAATGAGGGGCACCAGGTCTCCTACGGCGAAGACGACTACACCGCTCGGCTGCAGGTGCTCATGGAGGAGCACTTCGGCGCCGGCATCGAATGCTTCCCCGTCTTCAACGGAACAGGCGCCAACGTCCTCTCACTTCAGTCCCTGCTCCCCCGCTGGGGCGCAGTGATCTGTGCGTCGACGGCGCACATCAACATGGACGAGAACGGCGCCCCGGAGCGGATCGGCGGCATCAAGCTGCTGCAGGTCCCCACCACCGACGGAAAGCTCACCCCCGAGTTGATCGACAGGGAAGCCTGGGGCTGGGGCGACGAGCACCGCGCCCAGCCGCTGGCCGTCTCCATCACCCAGACCACCGAACTGGGCACCTGCTACACGCCGGAGGAGGTCCGCGCCATCGCGGACCACGTCCATGCCAAGGGCATGAAGCTCCACATGGACGGCGCCCGGCTGGCCAACGCCGCAGCCCACCTCGACGTGCCGCTCCGGGCGTTCACGCGCGACGCCGGTGTGGACATCCTCTCCTTCGGCGGCACCAAGAACGGACTGCTGTTCGGTGAGGTGGTGGTGGCACTCAACCCCGACGCCGCGCACGGCCTGGTCTACCTCCGCAAGATGAACATGCAGCTGGCCTCCAAAATGAGGTTCATGTCCGCCCAGTTCATCGCGATGCTCGAGGGCGACCTCTGGCTGCGGTCGGCCCGGCACGCGAACGCCATGGCTGCCCGGCTGCGCGCTGCCGTGGACGGGATCGACGGCGTGGAACCCACGCAGAAGACGGAATCCAACGGCGTGTTCGCCGTACTGCCCGAGGGCGTGGCCGACCGGCTGCGTGAATCCTTCCGCTTCTACGACTGGAATGAAGCTGCGAGGGAAGTCCGCTGGATGTGCTCCTTCGACACCAGTGAAGAGGACGTGGATTCGTTTGTCGCTGCCATCAAGCGGGAGTTGGCGGCCCGTTGAGCGGGCGCACGGGGCGGCGAGCCTGCCGGGTTCGACGCCACCTTTTGCGTAACCTGCCAATGTGAACGCACTCGCCCAGGTTCCCGCGGAGTTCCTTACCGCGTTGGAATCCCTACGAAAAGCACGGTGCCGCGGTGAGCTGCACCTGGACGAGATCCCCGCGCCGTCCAGGCTGGCCCCCTTCGCAGTGGCCCTGGGCGCGGAGGTCATAGGCCCTGTTCCGGGGCCGGCCCCCGCCGCCGTGCACGGACCGGTTTCCGCCGCACTGGTGCGGGCCGCAGGAACCGTCGGTGAGGACGCCGAGGAACTCGCCACCGGACGGTTCATCCTGCTCTACGATCCCGACGGCTCGGCGGTGTGGGACGGCGAGTTCCGGATCGTCACCTACATCCGTGCCCAGCTGGAGGCGGAGATGGGCAACGACGAAATGCTGGGCTCGGTTGCGTGGACCTGGCTCGTGGAGGCACTGGAGAACCACAACGCGCCCTACCGTGCGGCGGGCGGAACAGCCACCCGGATCCTGTCTGAAAGCTTCGGCACCCTCGCCGACAGGCCCGGTTCCATCGACATCGAGCTGCGGGCGTCCTGGACCCCTGCGGGGCCCGATATCCGCTCCCATCTGGAGGCGTGGTCGGACATGGTCTGCACCTTCGCCGGGCTCCCGCCGCTGCCCGAGGGCGTATCCGCCCTGCCCCGCAGGCGGCGCAACTGACCATGGCGGACCACGGCGGGACGCCCTGCAGCGCGATGTCGGTAAACTGAAGGCATCATGACCCCTCAAAATCCGGAACACACCACGGCCGGCGTCCCGGCTGCTGACATTACTCCCCACATCACGGTGGAAGGCTTCGACAGTCTGGTCCCCGAGGTCATCGACCTGGATTCCCCCCGCGACGGAGTGCCGCTAGTCATTGAAACCCCGGCCGGGTTGGAGCGTTGCGCGGCCGCCATTGCCGCCGGGACCGGCCCGGCAGGGGTGGATGCGGAACGCGCTTCGGGCTTCCGCTACGGGCAACGGGCCTTCCTCGTCCAGATCCGGCGCGAAGGCTCGGGAACGTGGCTCATCGACCCGGAACCCTTCGGGGACCTGCGGATCATCAACGACGCCCTCGAGGGCGTCGAATGGATCCTGCACGCGGCGAGCCAGGACCTTCCGTGCCTGTCGGAGCTTGGCATGTGGCCCCACAAACTCTTCGATACCGAACTGGCCGCGCGGCTTGCCGGCCTGCCGCGGGTGGGTCTCGCGGCTGTCATCGAGCAACTCCTGGGCTTCGGCCTCGCCAAGGAGCATTCAGCCGCCGACTGGTCCACCCGTCCGCTCCCGGAACCCTGGCTTCGTTACGCGGCCCTCGACGTTGAGGTCCTCACCGAACTGCGCGAGGAACTCATCGAACTGCTCCAGGCCGACGGGAAGCTTGAATTCGCCGAACAGGAGTTCGCCGCCATCCTCGCGGCCGGACTCGCCCCGCCGCGCGTGGATCCCTGGCGCAAGACCTCGGGGCTGCACCAGATCAGGGACCGCCGGCAGCTGGCGGCGGTCCGTGAGATGTGGCTGGAGCGCGACTCCCTGGCCCGCAAGCGCGACGTCGCTCCCGGCCGGCTCATCCCCGACTCTTCGCTGGTGGCAGCCGCCAAGGCCATGCCCACCACCGTTCCACAGCTGCTGGGAACCAAGGGCTTCCACGGCCGTGCCGCGCAGCGCGAGGCTCCGCGCTGGCTGCGGTGCATCGCGACAGCCAGGAGCATGGAGGAACTGCCGCCGTTGCACCTGCCCACGAATGCTCCGCCGCCTCCGCGCGTCTGGGCGGACAGGGACCCGGCTGCGGCCGAACGCCTGACGACCGCCAGGCCGCTGCTCCAGGACAAAGCCGACGAACTGAACCTCCCTGTCGAAAACCTGCTCACGCCCGACTTCCTCCGCCGGGTGGCATGGCGTCCGCCGGCGGAGCTCAACGAAGAGGCGATCGCCGAAGAGCTCAGCGAACTGGGTGCCCGGCCGTGGCAGATCGAGCTGACGGCCCCCCTGATCACTGCCGCCTTCCTCAATCCGCAGCCGCTGCCCCCCAAGGAACCGAAGGAGCCCCGGGCCGCGCCCGGAACCGCGAGCTAGGCTTCCCGGACCTCACTCGGCGGGCCGCATCGACCTGCCCGCCGGGGCCGGACAACAACCGTCGCGCGGGTCCTTGCCAGCTAAGTTACTCACGAGTAACATTGGAATCAATGCCGCCCGGATTGCCGCTGCCACTGGCGCGCGTCCGGCACCAATGTCTCGATGAGGAGTATCACGTGAGCCAGCCCCGCCACAGCGGAGAACAAAGCAGCGGAACCCACAGCAGTGGAAGGAACAGGACCGTCCGCGACGTCGTCTTTGTGGACGGTGTCCGCACCCCGTTCGGCCGCGCGGGCGAAAAGGGCATCTACGCCGGAACCCGCGCCGATGACCTCGTGGTCAAGTGCATCCGCGAACTCATGCGCCGCAACCCTTCCCTCCCGGCCGACCGAATTGACGAGGTGGCAGTAGCCGCCACCACCCAGACCGGCGACCAGGGGCTCACCATCGGCCGCACGGCGGCCCTCCTGGCCGGACTCCCCCGCACCGTCCCCGGCTTCGCCGTGGACCGCATGTGCGCCGGCGCGATGACCGCCGTCACCACCACTGCCAGCGGCATCGCTTTCGGAGCGTACGACGTCGTCATCGCCGGAGGAGTGGAACATATGGGCAACCACCCGATGGGCGAGGGCGCCGATCCCAATCCGCGGTTCATGTCCGAGCGCCTCGTGGACCCCGCCGCCCTGAACATGGGAAACACCGCCGAGAACCTGCACGACCGTTTCCCGGCCATCACCAAGGACCGCACGGACGCCTACGCCGTGGCATCCCAGGACAAACTGGCGGCGGCCTACGGAAAGGGCCAGATCCAGCCGGACCTGGTGCCGGTGGCCACCATGAAGCCCGGGCAGGGCTGGACGGTCAACACCGTTGACGAACCGCCCCGGCCGGGAACCTCCCTCGAGGACCTTGCCGCGCTGCGCACGCCTTTCCGCCCCCACGGCCGGGTGACCGCCGGCAATGCCGCCGGTCTGAACGACGGCGCGACGGCGGCCCTGCTCGCCTCCGCGGAGGCCGCGGCGGAGCTTGGGCTGCCGGTGAAAATGCGCCTGGTCAGCTACGCCTTTGCCGGCGTGGAGCCCGAAGTCATGGGCATCGGACCGGTCCCCGCCACGGAAAAGGCGCTGAAGAACGCAGGCCTGGACATCTCGGACATCGGGCTGTTCGAAATCAACGAGGCATTCGCCGTCCAGGTGTTGAGCTTCCTGGACCACTTCGGCATTGCCGACGACGATCCCCGCGTCAACCGCTACGGCGGTGCGATCGCCGTCGGGCATCCGCTGGCCTCCTCCGGAGTGCGGCTGATGAACCAGCTGGCGCGCCAGTTCGAGGAGGACCCGTCGGTCCGTTTCGGCATGACCACCATGTGCATCGGCCTGGGCATGGGCGCCACCGTCATCTGGGAAAACCCTCGTCACTCGGAATACACAGACTACAGCGGCGCCGTGTCGCCCGCCGATGACACCGCCAGCACCGATCCCGCCATCACCCAGACTGAAGGAGCAGCAGCATGAGCGCCGCCGATTTCCGCAAGCTTGCCGACCTTTTCCCTGACGAGGCCGTCACGCACTCCTATGTCCAGGACATCGAGCTGCCGGCTGCCGCCGGCAAGCCGAGCCCGGGAACGTTCGCGCTGATCACCCTGGACAACGGCTTTGACCACTCCAAGCCCACCACGCTGGGCCCGAATACCCTGGTGGAACTGGGTACGGTCCTGGAGGGCCTCAAGGACCGGGCCGCCCGCGGCGAGATTGTGGGCGTCGGCGTGACCGGCAAGCCCTATTACCTCGTGGCCGGCGCGGACCTGTCCGCCGTGAAGTCCCTGAACCACCGGGACCACGGACTCTGGATGGCGCAGCTCGGCCACGACGTCTACGCCACCCTCGCCAACCTGGGCGTGCCCAGCTTCGCCTTCATCAACGGCGTGGCCCTGGGCGGCGGCCTGGAGATCGCCCTGCAGTCCACTTACCGGACGGTGTCCACCGGCGCCGGTGCCCTGGCGCTTCCCGAAGCCTTCCTCGGCCTGGTGCCCGGCTGGGGCGGCGTTTACATCCTTCCGAGGCTGATCGGACCGGAGAACGCCGTCAAGGTGATGATCGAGAATCCGCTCAGCAACAACCGGACGCTCACCGGTCCGCAGGCCTTCAGCCTGGGCATCGCCGACGCCATGTTCGAACCGGCCGACTTCGTGGAGCAGTCCCTCGCCTGGGCGGCCGACGTCATTTCCGGCGAGGTCGCCCCGAAGCGGCCCAACGCCGTCGAGCCTTCCGATCCGGAGGTTGCCGGCCGCTGGACGGCGGCCGTTGCCGCCGGACGGGCCTTCGTGGAGGCCAAGACGTCCAATGCCTCGCCCGCGCCGGCCGAAGTGCTGGACATCATGGAGGCCAACCGGACCATGAGCCAGACGGAATCGGCAGCACTCGAATGCGAGACCCTGGCCGGACTCATGCAGACCGACGAATTCCGCTCCACGGTGTACGCCTTCCTGGACCTCGTCCAAAAGCGTTCCAAGCGCCCGGCGGGGGCACCTGACCGCAAGCTGGCCCGGCCGGTGACCAAGGTGGGCGTGGTGGGCGCAGGCCTGATGGCCAGCCAGCTGGCGCTGCTCTTCGCCCGGCAGCTGAAGGTGCCGGTGGTCATGACGGACATCGACCAGGACCGCGTGGACAAGGGTGTGGGCTACGTCCACGCCGAAGTGGACAAGATGCTCGCGAAGAAGCGGCTCAGTGCTGACGCCGCCAACCGCACCAAGGCACTTGTGACGGGCTCGGTTTCCAAGGCGGCGTTCGCCGACGCCGACTTCGTCATCGAGGCCGTGTTTGAGGAACTGAACGTCAAGAAGCAGGTGTTCGCGGAGGTGGAGGCGATTGTCTCCCCCGAGTGCATCCTGGCCACGAACACGTCCTCACTGTCTGTCACTGCCATGGCTGAGGACCTGAAGCACCCTGAGCGTCTGGTGGGCTTCCACTTCTTCAACCCGGTGGCCGTGATGCCGCTGCTGGAGATCGTCCGGGCGCCAAAGACCGACGACGCCGTGCTGGCCACCGCGTTCGAACTTGCCAAGGGCCTGAAGAAGACCGCCGTCCTGGTCAAGGACGCCGCCGCGTTTGTGGTCAACCGCATCCTGCTGCGCCTCATGGGCGAAGTGACCGCGGCGTTCGACGAGGGAACTCCGGCGGACGTGGCCGACAACGCGCTGCGGACCATGGGGCTGCCCATGACGCCGTTTACGCTCGGTGCGATGGTTGGCCTGCCCGTGGCGCAGCACGTGCAGGAATCCCTGCATGCCGCGTTCGGGGACCGCTTCAGCGTTTCGCAGAACCTGCAAAAGCTGATCGACAACGGCGTAAAATCCATCTGGGCCCTGCAGAACGGGGTGCCGGAAAAGGGACCGGACGGAAAGCCGTTCATCCCCGCCGACACGCTGGCGCTGCTGTCCTTCGGCACCTCCCCCTCCACCGGGGAGGAAGTCCTCCGCCGCACGCAGGATGCGCTGGCGGAGGAAATCGGACTCATGCTGGAAGAAGGCGTGGTGGCAGGTCCGGAAGACATCGACCTCTGCATGATCCTCGGAGCCGGCTGGCCGATGTTCCTCGGGGGCATCACCCCCTACCTGGACCGCGTCGGGGCCTCCGAACGGGTCAACGGCAGGAAGTTCCTCGCTCCCGGCGTAGCCTCCGCGGCAGTTCCGGCCTAGGGCCACGGGGCAGCAGTCCACCCCCACTGCCCAACCGACGGCGCCGCCGCCCGCACCTTATCCGGTGCGGGCGGCGGCGTTTCTGCGTTCGGTGCTGCTGCGTGTGAACGAGACGTCAGTCCACTGTGGCCGTATCGGGGTTGAAATAGGCCCTCGCAGACGGCGCCCAGAGAAGACCCGCTGCCACCAGGCCAAAGACGAACGGCAGGCCCGATGACGCCAGGACACCGAGCAACATCACCAGCATCTGGCCCACGCCCGGAGCCCCGGGTTGGGTCTGGCTCGCCCACCCGGCCACCACGCTGAACCCCAGCATCGCCAGGCCCGCCAGTTGAAATCCCACGATGACGGGGCGCACGCCCCGCTTCCCGCGACGGAGTGCCAGTGCGGCTACGATATCGGCCACACTCACCAGGAACGCGACCGACCACATGGCAAGGCCCGGCGCCGCGGTCCGCAGACTCACCATACCCAGCATTCCCAACAGGAAAAAGAGCCCTGCACCCGCCAACAGCGTTCCGAGGATGCCCACGATCAGCAGGATCCTGATGGCAGCCGTCACGGGTGCGGGCTTGTCCGTGACGACCGGCACCGGGGGCGTTGAACTCATAGCGGTAAGCCTAGGTGGCCGACAGAGGCGGCCGTAGGGCCGGAGTGCCCGGCAACATTCAAACCTCCCGGAGCGTGCCGTCCCGCAGTTCGAGGACCCGGTGGGCCGTGGCCCGGGCATAGGCGAGCTCGTGCGTGACCATAACGACGGCTGCACCACGCTCGGCCGCCGCGCCAAGCGCCTCATCCAGGCGTTCGAGGCCGTGGCGGTCCAGGCCCACGGTGGGCTCGTCCAGGGCGATGAGGACCGGTTCCCGGGCCAGGACCGTGGCAAGGGCGAGGAGCCGCTGCCGGGACGCCGGAAGCTCATGCGGATGGGCCGCCAGCTGGTCACCGAGTCCGACGGCGGCCAGCGCCGCCCGCGCGGCCGCTTCCGCCGCCGCACCGACCTTCCGCTCCAGGCCAAACAGCACCTCGCGCAGTACCGTTCGCTCAAAGAGCTGGTCCCGCGGATGCTGGAAGAGCAGGCCCACCCGGTCCGCCACACGCCCCGTCGGAATGCCGGCGATGTCCTTGCCCTCGATCCGGACGGCCCCCCGCATTGGGCGGAGCAGGCCGTTGAGATGCCTCAGCAGCGTTGACTTGCCGGCTCCGTTCGGACCCGTCACGGCGACGACCTGTCCGGCAGCCACTGCGAGGCTGAGATCGCCCAGCCCGCCCGGACCCGTCTTTCCCCTGCCTGCCGGGTAGCCAAAACTGAGACGGTCCAGTTCCAGGACGGCAGCAGCGGGATTTTCCGTTCCGGGACCGGCAGCGGCCAACTGCCGGTCAACGGTCCGGCAGCGCAGGCCGGAACCGTCGTCCGCCGGCGCGGGAACCACAACGCCGGACTGCAGCAGCGCGGGGCTGCCCGCCAGCTCGCCGGGGGTGCCGCGTGCGGTGACCGTGCCGCCGTCGAGCACCAGCCAGCGGGTGGCTGACATCGCCAGGTCGTCCACGGCCTGGCCCAGGACAACGACGGCGGTGCCGGCGTCCAGAAGCCGACGGACCAGCGCACGCACCGAGGCTGAGCCTGCGGCATCCAGCGAGCCCAGCGGTTCATCGAGCACCAGCACTCCGGGGCGCGTCATGGCGGAACAGGCCACCGCGAGCCGCCGCAGTTCGCCGCCGGAGAGGGTGGCCGGATCGCGTTCCAGCAGCCCGGTCAGTCCGGCGGATTCGGCGGCACGCAACACCTCCGCGTGCATCAAGGTCCTGTCCATGCCCCGGTTCTCGAGGCCGAACGCCAGCTCCTCGGCCACTGTGGACCCCACGGTGGACAACAGGGCTGCGGCATCCTGCGGCACGAACCCCACCTGATCGGACCAGAGGGCCGCGTCAATCCGTGGGTCGTCCGGCGTGCCGTGAAAAACGAGGGGCCCGCCGTCCCCCGGTGCCGCGTACCTGCCCGAATCAGACAGGTCGGAAGCACGCAGGTCGGAAGTACGCAGGTGCAGGCTGCCTTTGAACTGTCCGGAGTTCCCGCCGGACAGCCAGCCGGCCAGCAGCCGGCCGAGGGTGGACTTGCCGCTGCCGGAACCGCCCAGCACGGCAGTGAGCGTACCCGGTGCCGCAACAACCTCGACGTCGTGGAGAACGGACGCGTCCTCGCCGTGATAGCTGAAGGCTTCAATCCGGGCCTCGAGCAGGGCCACACTCCTCATCCCGGCACTCCGCCTGGCCACAGCATTGCGAACCCCTGGAGCGGGAACCCCGGGAGCTCGGGCCACTGTCCGGAGAGCCGCAGCGCCACCGCGGCTGCGGCCAGCAGCAGGGCGACGGCCCGGAATGCCCGTTGGGCAGCAGTATCCGGCACGTCCCGGTAGCTGGTGCGGGTCCGGCTGCCGTTGAAGCCCCGGGCATCCAGCGCCTGTGCCCGCTCACCGGCATCCTCGATGAGCGAGAGGACCAGCGGAACCATCTGCAGCCGGGCGGCCGCCAGCCGCCGCAGCGGTCCGCCTCCCAGCACCAGTCCCCGGGATTCCTGGGCCTGCCGGATCCGCGCCAGCTTTCGGCTGATGGCCGGTGCCAGCGTCAGGGTGGATGCCAGGACGTAGCCGAACTGCGGGGGCACGCGCCGCGCCGCCATCACCGCCACCAGGTCCGGCACACGGACGGTGAACGAAAAGAGCAGGAAGACCATGACGTATGCGGCCGTCCGCGCACCCATGTCCAGCGCGAAACCCAGGCCCTCCGCCGTGACCCTGGCTGCGCCCCAGTCCGCCAGGACCGTCCTGCCCTCGGGAAAGAACAGCCCGTGCATGACCAGAAGCGACAGCCAGAACGGTGCCAGGATCACCGCGGCCGCCGGCGCCAGCCGGCCGGCCACCCCGGACCGCACTGCCAGCATCGCGCAGGCGAGGGCAACGGCGAGGGAAACGGCCCAGCTGGACACCGCCGTCGTGATTGCTGCGGCCGCGACGGCAGCGGCGAGTGCGGTCAGGGGGTTGGGCGCGGCGGGAGGGTTCAGTCGGGCAGGCACGGAATCAGGCGTCCGGCGCTTCCCGCTTCTTGCCTGCGAGCACGTTGAAGCGGCGGACGAAGGCGAACTGCAGCGTGGTCCGGCGCGGCAGCGCGTACGCCAGTATCGCGACGACGGCGAAGACAATGGCCTTGTCCATGGGGTCCGAAATGAGCGCCTGCTTGGTGATGGCCGCCAGCAGGGTATCGCCCATGGCCCGGAAAGCGCTGACAATCGCGCCGGTCCCGACACCGGAGGTGCCGCCGAAGACGAAAGCCGCGATCGGTGCGGAGACGACGCCGGCCAGGATGCCCGTCACGAAGCCTGCCACCGGGGCCAGGTAGAAGCGGCGGAACAGCCCGTAGCGGGCGGCGAGGCCCGCCAGGAAACCGATGAGCGCCGCACCGGCGGCGAAGGGCAGCACGGTGGGGTTGATGAAGGACCACACGACGCTGCTGAGGGCGCCCGTTGCGGCTCCGGCGGCCGGACCGGCCAGGACGGCAATGAGCACTGTGCCGATCGCGTCGAAGTAGAACGGCAGTCCGGTGGAGCCCATGATCTGCCCGAGGGCGATGTTGAGGACGAGTGCCACCGGAATCAGCACGAGTGTGGAGGTGGGGAGGGTGGGGAGCACACCGATGATCAGGAGGATGGCTCCCAGCAGGAAACCGCCCAGGGCCACGAGGGTGGATCCGCCCGCCAACCCGTTGGTGATGTCCGCGGGCTGCGTCAGGACGAGGAAAATGAAGGTTGCCGCAATGGACACCGCACCAAGGATTTCAAGCAGGCGGCGGTTGCGGACCGCCGCCTGTCCAGGGGCGGGCAGGGTCCGGGATTGCTGTGACATGGCTGTTCCTTTGGCTGTGGGCTGCGTTCCTCGGGTACACGGACTTGGGTACACCGGTACCGGGATCGGCAAACGTGCGCCTATGTCACCTCGGCGCAGCTACCATCTTAGGGCAGTCGCCCTGCCAGCGCCCCCACTGATTCGATGAGCTCATCAAAGCACTGCTTCGGATTGTTCGACATCACAATCCGGGCGTTGGGCGGCAGGCCCCACAGCCCCCGGTAGTCCGCCACGGTGGTGCCCATCAGCAGCGGGGATACGGTTTCGACGTCCACCGTGGCCAGCGCAGTGGCCACGTCCGTCCGCCCCACCGCCACGCAGGCGGCGAAAGCGTCGTGCACGTGGGCCACGAAGCCCTGGTCGTAGAGCCGATGGAACTCCATGTAGAAACGGATGGCGTCCGAGAGGCACGCCACCAAGGGGTTTCCGGATGTGCTGCGGAGCCCCTCAGGCTGGTCCGGAAGGACGGGTTCCGGACCGGCGCCCGCGGCCTCGGCCAGGCGCTGCAGGTGTTCGGGCCGCATCTCGATCAGTTCGGTGGTCTCCAGCGCGCACACCACCGGCAGCTTGTCCTCCGGGAGTCCCCGGTAGGCGGCAAACACTTCCTTCGCGGCGTGCGGATCGACCGAAACGTTCCATTCTGCCGTCGGGGTGGTGTTGCCCTGGTAGTAGAAGCAGCCGCCCATGATCACCAGCCCCTTGAGCAGGTGCGGCAGGTCCGGTTCCCGGCGGAGGGCCAGGGCAAAGTTGGTCAGCGGACCGGTGATGAGTCCGGTGATCTCGCCGGGGTGCTTGCGCACCTCGTCCACCCAGACGTCGACGGCGTGCCGGGCCGAGATCTGTTGTGCGGGCGGCGGCAGTTCCGCGTAGCCGATCCCCTGCGGCCCGTGGGTTTCCTCAGTGGTGACAAGCGGGATTTCCAGCGGCACTTCAGCGCCGATGGCCACCTCGATTCCCGGCTTGCCACATAGCTCCAGGAGGGCCAGGTTGTTGAGCGCCACCTGCCGGGCGCCCACGTTTCCTGCGGTGCAGGTGATGGCATGCACCCGGACTTCGGGGCGGGACAGGAGGTACACCAGGGCCAGGGCGTCGTCGATCCCGGTGTCCACGTCCATCAGGACTGAATGCATCAGAAGAGTGCCACCTTGGGCGCACGGGGGAAGATCTCATCGAGCCGGGCAAGTTCGTCGGCAGCAGGCACCCAGGCCACGGCGGCGGCGTTCTCGCGGACCTGTTCCGGCTTCGTGGCGCCCGCGATCACGCTGCTGACGGACGGCTGGGCCGCCAGCCAGGAGAACGCCACCTGAATTTCGGTGAGGTTGCGCTCTGCGGCGAACGCGCTGAACTTCTCCAGCTGGTCCCAGTCGGCGTCGTGGACCAGGTTGGTGCGGGTGTGGCTGAGGCGGGAGCCTTCCGGAGCTTTGCCGGGCGCATACTTGCCGGTCAGCAGTCCGTTGGCCAGCGGGAAGTAGGGCAGCACGCCCAGGCCGTAGGCTTCTGCGGCGGGCGTGATTTCGGCTTCTGCGCGGCGGTCCAGCAGGTTGTAGTGGTTCTGGGTGGACACAAAGCGAGAACCTCCGCGGGCGCGGGCAACGAATTCGGCCTCGGCCACCTGCCAGCCGGCCCGGTTGGAGTGCCCGAGGTAGCGGACCTTGCCGCTGGTGACGAGGTCGTCCAGGGCGGCAAGTGTCTCGTCGATGGGCGTCAGCGGGTCCGGGGTGTGGAACTGGTAGAGGTCGATCCAGTCGGTGCCGAGCCGCCGCAGCGAGGCTTCGGCGGCCTTGACGATGTAGCGCCGTGATCCGCGGGCCCCGAAGTCGTTGCCGTTGGCTCCGCGCATGTCCATGCCGAACTTCGTGGCCACAATAGCGTCACCGCGCCGGCCTGCAAGGGCTTTGCCCAGCATGGTCTCGCTGAGTCCGGGCTCCCGGCCGTAGGTGTCCGCGACGTCAAAGAGCGTAATGCCGGCGTCCAGGGCGGCATGCACGACGGCGTCGGTCCCCTCCTGCGACTCCGTCACGGTATTGGCCCGGCCGAGATTGTTGCAGCCGAGGCCAACAACGGAGACGGTCAATCCGGATTTTCCAAGGCGGCGGTATTCAGTCATGAATTCAGCCTATAACGGCCGCAATACAGGTCCGGACGCAGCCCTTCGGGGCTGCGTCCGGACCGTGGCCGGAGGCCGGAAGCCGTGTCAGGTGGCGGGGAACTCGAGTCCGTGCTCGTCCATGGCGTCCTGGAGCTGTGCCATGGTCTTGACGCCCATTCCGTGCAACTTCAACAATTCCCGCTGGGGGTACTGGACCACCTGTTCCAAGGTTTCCAGCCCCGCGTGGGCCATGGCCCGGCGGGCAGGCGCGCCGATTCCGCGGGGAATCGGGGTGTGGCCTGGTTGAACGGATTTTGGCGCCATAGCGGTTGCCTCCCAGTCAGTCGGTTGCCCCCTCTTAGAGAGTAAAGCCCGAAGCCGGTTTCGGCGAGTGCTTCAGCTTAAAGGCCTCTGGTGCCCCGAACGGCGCAGCCCCGATGCTGAGCTTGGTGAAGTCCAGGTCCTCGCCGCGGATGCAGACTTTGATGGCATTGACGGCCTTGTTGACGTCGGGGCAGAGGCAAAAGATGTTGAGTTTGGCATCGCCGAATTCTGACCGCTCCACGGTGCCGAGTCCGCGCCAGGCAAGGTGGCTGATGAGGGCGTCCTTGGCCTTTTCCTCCAGGTAGCGGTCACGGTCGGTGCCGTCCTTGGTTTTCAGTGCGTACTGCGCAACCACCCAGAACTGCTCTTCGTCGGCAATCTCGGCGTAGCCGTCCTCGGCGCACTGCACCGCGAAGGCGTCCATGAGGCCTTCGGCGGCTCCGGCATCGGCGACGTCCGTTTCGTCCGTCTTGCTCTGGTGCCCGACCACGCCGTGGTTCATGACGAATTGGCTGTAGTCCTCATCGAACCAGGCTTCCCGGAACAGCAGGACCCCTTCGTCGTCTCGTTTGTAGACCCTGATAATTCCGCTCATGCCCGTCCTCTCCTGAACCACTCGGCGTCTGTGCCGTCGAACGGTGCCTGCTGTGCCTTCACGGCCTGGTAAAGCTGTTCTGTCTCCCGGAGCATGCGGTCCACGAGGTCCCGCGGATACTCCATACGCACCTGGTGCTCGGCGAATTCGTCTTCGTCGTCGATGTAGACGCCACGGGTCACGGACCGGATGACGTCCAGGTCCATATCGATCACGTGGAACTCCAGCGTGCCGGGCCGGAGGACGTTCCAGCCGTGGCCCACGGCGAGGTCCACGTACACCCGGAAGTCCCCGGGGTAGGTGTCGTCGTAGAACGTCGCCACGTAGTCGCCGGTCCGCGGAACAAGCAGGACCGCGTCGGACCGGGCGTGGAAAGCCGCTCCGGGCCGCGAAATGAACGATCCCTTGGGCTGGAAGATCCACCAGCCATGGCTGTCGGCGCCGAGGTAGCTGCCCGGTACCACCCAGTGCGCGCCACCGTCCCATTTGCGGTTCCGCGCCACCACCAGGTCTCCCGGTGCCAGGTCCCCGGGAGGTTCGGCCTCGTGCGGGATCACAGTTTTGGCAGGCTACCCGTAGTCGGGTGTTCCTGGCCGGGCAGGGGACGGGCGAAAGGCACCTTGGTCCCCAGGACCTGGGCAACGACGTCGTGCGTGATCTGGCGGGCCGTCAAACCGACCCGTTCCAGCACCTGCGCACGCGTGCCGTGGTCCAGGAACTCCACCGGCAGGCCCACCTCGTTGAGGGCGGTGTCAACGCCCGCGGCGCGCATTTCCTGCCGGATGCGTGAACCCACACCGCCGGCGCGGACGCCGTCCTCGATGCAGATGACCAGGCGGTGGCGGGCAGCCAGCGCAATGATGGACTTCCGGACCGGCAGCAGCCAGCGGGGGTCCACCACCGTGGAGCTGATGCCTTGGGCGCCCAGCCGGTTGGAGACATCCAGTGCGAGCTCGGACATGGCGCCCACACTCACGATCAGCACGTCGTTTTCGCTGGAGCCAGCGGGACGGCGGGCCAGCACGTCCACGCCGTCGCCCAGGCGCTCCAGCGCTTCCACTTCGGCGCCTACGCTGCCCTTGGAATAGCGGACAACAGAGGGCGCGTCCTTGATGGCCACGGCTTCGCGGAGTTCTTCGCGGAGCCTTGTGGCGTCGCGTGGCGCTGCCAGGTGGAGCCCCGGGACGATCTGGACCATGGCCATGTCCCACATGCCGTGGTGGCTGGCGCCGTCAGGCCCTGTCACGCCGGCGCGGTCCAGGACGATGGTGACGCCGGCCCGGTGCAGGGCAACGTCCATGAGCAGCTGGTCGAAGGCGCGGTTCAGGAAGGTCGCGTAGACGGCGACGACGGGGTGGAGCCCGCCGAAGGCCATGCCGGCGGCAGAGGTCAGCGCGTGCTGCTCGGCGATGCCGACGTCGAAGACGCGTTCCGGGTGCCGTGCGGCGAATTTGTGCAGGCCCACCGGAATGAGCATGGCACCGGTAATACCCACGATGTCCTGGCGTTCATCGGCGATCGCGGCGATTTCGTCGGCGAAGACCGATGTCCAGGACTGGGCGCCGCCCGCCTCGGTGGGCTCCCCGGTTTCGGGATCGATGATGCCGACGGCGTGGAACTGGTCGGCTTCGTGCGCGCGTGCCGGCGCGTAGCCGTGGCCCTTTTCGGTCATCGCGTGCACAATGACCGGACCGGCGTAGTTCTTCGCGGTCGAGAGGGCGTGCTCCATGGCCTGGAGGTTGTGTCCGTCCACCGGGCCGATGTACTTCATGCCCAGGTCCTCGAACATGCCCTGCGGCGCCCACCAGTCCTTGATGCCCTTCTTCATGGCATGCAGGCTCCGGTAGGTGAACTGCCCCACGGGTCCGCCGTTTTGGAGCTTCCGCTTCCACCAGTCCAGGGTGCCCTCGTAGGCCGGGGCCGCGCGGAACGAATCGATGGTGGGACGCAGGGATGCCAGGTAGTCGGCGAAGCCGCCGACGGTTGCCGCGTAGGAACGGCCGTTGTCGTTGACCACGATCACGACGCGGCGCTTCTTGTCCGCTGCGATGTTGTTGATCGCTTCCCAGGCCATGCCGCCGGTGAGGGCGCCGTCGCCCACCACGGCAATCACGTAGCGGTCACCGTCGCCGGTCAGCTGCCGGGCGCGGGAGATGCCGTCGGCCCAGGACAGCGAAGAGGAGGCGTGGGAGCTTTCCACGATGTCATGCTCGGACTCCGCACGGTCCGGGTAGCCGGACATGCCGCCTTCCTGGCGGAGCGTGCTGAAGTCCTGGCGTCCGGTGAGGAGCTTGTGGACATACGACTGGTGCCCGGTATCAAAGACAATGCTGTCCCGGGGGGAATCGAAAATACGGTGCACGGCCATGGTCAGTTCCACAACGCCGAGGTTCGGTCCGAGGTGGCCACCCGTCTGCGACACGTTGCCGATCAGGAAACTCCTGACCTCCGCAGCCAGCTGGGTCAGCTGTTCTTCGGTCAACTTGCTCAGGTCCTGCGGATTCCGGATGGTGTCCAAAATTCCCAACGGGGCCTCCTTCGGGTGGTAGACATGCCTTTTAACTCTAACGCCTCGACGGCGGGCCGGACGCAGGGAGCGATGGCCGCCACGCAAAAGCCCCGGCCTGTCGGTGACAGTCCGGGGCTTTTGGGTGGTGCCGGTTGTGACCTCTGCCGCTAGTTGGCGGAGATCTGGCGCAGCACGTACTGCAGGATGCCGCCGTTGCGGTAGTAGTCCGCCTCGCCCGGGGTATCGATGCGGAGGACCGCGTCGAAGGACTTGGCGGAGCCGTCTTCAGCTGTAGCGGTGACCTTGAGGGTCTTCGGCGTGGTGCCTTCGTTGAGGGCCGTGACGCCCTCGACTGCGAAGGTTTCCGTGCCGCTCAGGCCCAGGGTCGCGGCTGATTCGCCGGCCGGGAACTGCAGCGGCAGGACGCCCATGCCGATCAGGTTCGAGCGGTGGATGCGCTCGTAGCTTTCGGCCACGACAGCCTTGACGCCCAGGAGCGCGGTGCCCTTGGCAGCCCAGTCACGGGATGAGCCGGAGCCGTATTCCTTGCCTGCCAGGACCACCAGCGGGGTGCCGGCTGCCTGGTAGTTCTGGGCGGCGTCGTAAACGTACGCCTGGGGACCGTCCGCCTGGGTGAAGTCGCGGGTGAAGCCACCTTCGACGCCGTCGAGCAGCTGGTTCTTGATGCGGATGTTCGCGAACGTGCCGCGGATCATGACTTCGTGGTTGCCACGGCGCGAGCCGTAGGAGTTGAAGTCCTTGCGCTCCACACCGTTGGCCAGCAGGTACTGGCCGGCCGGGGTGTCCGACTTGAAGGAACCGGCCGGGGAGATGTGGTCGGTGGTGACCGAATCGCCGAGCTTGAGCAGCACGCGGGCACCGGTGATGTCCGTGACGGGCTCCGGCTTGGCCTTCATACCTTCGAAGTACGGGGGCTTCCGGACATACGTGGACTTCTCGTCCCAGGCGAAGGTGTCGCCGGCCGGGGTGTCGAGTGCCTTCCAGCGGTCGTCGCCGTCGAAGACGCCCTCGTAGCCGCGGGCGAACATTTCCTTGTCGATCGAGGAGTCGATGACCTGCTGGACCTCGACCGGGTTCGGCCAGATGTCCTTCAGGAAGACGTCGTTTCCGGCTTCGTCCTGGCCGAGGGCATCGGTGTCGAAGTCGAAGTCCATGGTTCCGGCCAGGGCGTAGGCGATGACCAGCGGCGGGGAGGCCAGGTAGTTCATCTTCACGTCCGGGTTGATCCGGCCTTCGAAGTTGCGGTTACCGGAGAGCACCGCGGTGACGGAAAGGTCGTTGGCCTGGATGGCCTCGGAGATTTCGGCGTCCAGCGGGCCGGAGTTGCCGATGCAGGTGGCGCAGCCGTAGCCCACGATGTAGAAGCCGAGCTTCTCCAGGTACGGCGTGAGGCCGGACTTCTCGTAGTAGTCGGTGACTACCTTGGAGCCCGGAGCCACGGAGGTTTTGACCCACGGCTTCGCGGCCAGGCCCTTGTCCACGGCGTTGCGGGCCAGCAGTGCGGCAGCAAGCATCACGGACGGGTTGGACGTGTTGGTGCAGGACGTGATCGAGGCGATGGAGACCGCGCCGTGGTCCAGCTCGAACTCGCGGCCGTCCGCGGTGACAACGTGCACCGGGGTGGACGGACGCCCATGGGCACCGTTGGCGGCAGACTCAACGCGCGCAGTTTCGGTGGTGTGGGAATCGGCGTGGGTGAAGGAGGGCGGGTCGGAGGCCGGGAAGGACTCTTCCAGGGACTCGTCGACGCTGCCGTCTTCGATGCTCACGTAGTTGTGGATGTCCTTGCGGAACTGCTCCTTGGCATCCGTGAGCTCGATGCGGTCCTGGGGACGCTTCGGGCCGGAGATGGAGGGAACAACCGTGGACAGGTCCAGCTCGAGGTACTCGGAGAACTTGATCTCCTTGGAAGGATCGTGCCAGAGGCCCTGTTCCTTCGCGTAGGACTCCACGAGGGCAACGTTCTCTTCGGACCGGCCGGTGAGGCGCAGGTAGTCGAGGGTGACGTCGTCGATCGGGAACATGGCGGCCGTGGAGCCGAACTCCGGGCTCATGTTGCCGATGGTGGCGCGGTTGGCCAGCGGCACTGCCGCCACACCTTCGCCGTAGAATTCCACGAACTTGCCCACAACACCGTGCTTGCGCAGCTGCTCGGTGATGGTCAGGACGACGTCGGTGGCGGTGGCGCCGGCCGGGATGGATCCGGTCAGCTTGAAGCCCACGACACGCGGGATCAGCATGGACACGGGCTGGCCCAGCATTGCAGCTTCGGCTTCAATGCCGCCAACGCCCCAGCCCAGCACGCCCAGGCCGTTAACCATGGTGGTGTGCGAGTCGGTGCCGACGCAGGTGTCCGGGTAGGCCCGGACAACGCCGTCAACTTCACGGGTCATCACGGTGCGGGCCAGGTACTCGATGTTGACCTGGTGCACAATGCCGGTTCCCGGCGGGACGACCTTGAAGTCGTCAAACGCGGTCTGGCCCCAGCGGAGGAACTGGTAGCGCTCCCCGTTCCGCTGGTATTCGATCTCCATGTTGCGCTCCAGTGCGCCGGAGTTACCGAATGCGTCGATCTGCACCGAGTGGTCGATCACCATCTCGGCGGGAGCCAGCGGGTTGACCCTCTTGGGGTCACCGCCGAGCTCCTTGACGGCCTCACGCATGGTGGCGAGGTCCACAACGCAGGGCACGCCAGTGAAGTCCTGCATGATCACGCGCGCCGGCGTGAACTGGATTTCAGTGTCGGGCTGGGCGTTGGGATCCCAACCGGCCAGTGCTCGGACGTGATCGGCCGTAATGTTCGCGCCGTCCTCGGTCCTCAACAGGTTTTCAAGCAATACCTTGAGGCTGAACGGAAGGTTTTCTGCACCTTCAACGGAGTTCAACCGGAAAATTTCGTATTCGGTACCGGCTACATTAAGTTTGCCTTTTGAACCGAAGCTGTCCACAATGCTCATCGCAGGACTCCTCTCGCAACAGTTTCATCTTTGTCGCGCGGTAGACCGCTTGCTAGTTAGGTCATCCTAATTAGTACAAGGTCATACAAAAGAGCATGGGGTCAGCCGAGAATTCGGCGCGCGACGTGGGACTACTACGCCCATCCTAGTCACATCAGGCCGGGGGCGTCAGCAACGCCACTGTCTCCATGTGGTGCGTGTGCGGATACAGATCGAACGCCCGCAGCCCTGCGAGCGACCAGCCGCCCTGCTGGAAGTACCCCAGGTCCCGGGCGAACGACGCCGGATCGCAGGACACATAGGCGACCGCCCGCGGCCCCGCGGCCATCAACTGGCTGACCACGGCTTTGCCCGCGCCGGCGCGGGGCGGATCAAGGACGACGGCGTCGAAGTTGCGGGGTTTCTGGCGCAGCACACGTTCCACGCGTCCCTGCACGATCTCCACTTGCGGCGCCCCGTGGAGGTTCTTCCGCGCGTCGCGGCTGGTGCCGGGGGCACCTTCAACGGACAGCACCGAACCGGTGACACCGACGGCGTCGGCGAGGGCTGCGGTGAAAAGGCCCGCACCGGCGTACAGGTCGGCCACCACCGCGCCCGGCTCAAGGTATCCGCCGTCGTGCAGGAATCCTTTGACCGCCCCGACGAGGGTGTCCGGCGCGTCCCGGTGGATCTGCCAGAAGCCCTCCCCCGTGACACGGTATTCGTGTCCGGCGGCGGTCTCCTGGACCCAGGTGCGGCCGCGCAGCTGCAGCACCTCGCCCTTGGCCGGATCGAAACTGGCCACGGAGACGTCGTCGGGAAGCTGCGCCAGGATGCCGCTGAGGCGCTTGGCGCGGGTGCCTGCGGACGGGGCCAGCAGCACCAGCGGGCGCGATCCGTTGGCAGGGGCTGCCACTTCCACGCGCTCGACGCCCTGGAGGTCGGCGTCCCAGAGCTTAAGCTCGTTGATTCCGGCCACGGCGAGGGGCATCTCACGGATGGCAATGACCTGATCGGAACGGTGGGCATGCATTCCCAGCTTCCCGGCGGGCGTCACGGCAAAACTTGCCCGCGTGCGCCAGCCGAGGCCTGCCGCGCCGGGGGTGCCGTCGGCCGCCGCAGCTTCCCCCACAGCTTCGACGATGTTCTCCCGGCCGGCGGGGTCCGCCCACACAGCCGGATGTTCGACGCCGGCGAGCCGCTTCAGCTGTTCCGCCAGGACCTCAGCCTTGAGGCTGCGCTGGCGTTCCAGCAAGACGTGGCCCAGTTCGGCGCCGCCCACGGGCGGGTGGCCGTGGGACCAGGCACGCAGGGAATCAGCCACGTGCCAGAAATGGGGCACGCGGTCCGGTGACGCTTCGAGCACCTCCACAACGTCGGCGCGCCAGAACTTGGAGTCCTCGCCGGCGTCCGTCAGCCGGATCCTGACCTTTTCGCCGGGAATTGCGTGCCGGACAAACACCACGCGGCCTTCGTGGCGGGCCACGCAGTGGCCGCCGTGGGCTATCGGCCCGACCTCCACCACAAGTTCGGCATGCGTGCGGGTCTGGGTCTCGGGGTTCATTGGATATCCTGCAATTTCTTGGCTTCTTCGGACGATTTCAGCTGCCAGGGGACGCTGGCCACCATGACACCCGGCTCGAAGTGGAGGCGGGTTTTGATGCGGAGGGCGGTCTGGTTGTGGACCAGCTGTTCCCACCACTTACCCACCACGTACTCGGGGATGTAGACCACGATGAGGTCGCGGGGCGAATCCCGCCGCATGTTCTTGACGTATTCCATGATGGGGGTCACCGTTTCCCGGTACGGGCTGGCGAGGACCGTCAGCGGCACCGGAATTTCGAGCTTCTCCCAGTCCGCGAGGGTGTGGGCCGTTTCTTCGGAGTTGATATCCACCGTGATGGCGTCGAGCCGCGAGGGCCGGGACGCGCGCGCATAGGCCAGGGCCCGCAGGACGGGCTTGCGGACGTGGGACACCAGGAGCACGGCGTGGACCCGGGACGGAAGGGCGCGCGGGGAGGAGTCCTCGTCCACGGCCAGTTCCTTGGCCACGTTGTCGTAGTGCGCACGGATGCTCCACATGATGAGGAAGAGCACGAACATCGCAAGCAGCGCGATCCATGCCCCCTGCTCGAATTTGGTGATCAGCACGATGGTCAGGACCAGGGCGGTCATGCCGAACCCGATCATGTTGATGGTGCGCGACTTCAGCATCCGGCGGCGCACGGTCTTGTCCCGTGCCAGTTTGAGTTCGCGCCCCCAGTGCCGGACCATGCCCAGCTGGCTTGCCGTGAAGGAGATGAAAACGCCGACGATGTAGAGCTGGATGAGCTTGGTGACGTCGGCGTTGAAGGCCAGGATGAGCACCAGGGCGCCTGCGGCGAGGGCCAGCACGCCGTTGCTGAAGGCCAGGCGGTCACCGCGCGTGCGCAGCTGGCGCGGGAGATAGCCGTCCTGCGCGAGGATGGATCCGAGGACCGGGAAACCGTTGAAGGCTGTATTCGAGGCAAAAACCAGGATGACGCCGGTTGCGGCCACCACGATGTAGAACAGCACCGAACCCGGCCCGAAGATGGTCTGGGCGATTTGGCTGATGGCCGGACTCTGGATGTAGCCTTCCGGCAGCGGCTGCCCGTTGACCAGGAATTCCGTGGCCGGGTCCAGCACAATGTGCACCTTGGTGGCGTTGGCCAGGTAGATGATGCCGGCGAGCATTGCGGAAGCGATGACACCCAGCAGCAGCAGCGTGGTGGCGGCGTTCTTACTCTTGGGTTTCTGGAAATTCGGAACGCCGTTGCTGATGGCTTCCACGCCGGTCAGGGCCGCGGCACCCGAGGAGAACGCGCGGAGCAGCAGGAAGGCGCCGGCAAGCCCCACCAGCCCCTCGTCGAACCCGGCCGCCGGAACAATCGTGAAGTTCGCGGACGGGGCCTCGCCGAGCTGGCCGGTTGCCGCCTGGAAGACGCCGACGGCGGTCATGCCCAGGATGGACGCCATGAAGATGTAGGTGGGAACGGCAAAGACGCTGCCTGCTTCCTTGATGCCCCGCAGGTTTACCAGCGCCAGGATGACCACGCCCACGGTGGCAATCAGTGCCTGCTGGCCGTGAAGCGCCGGGACCGCTGCGGTGAGGTAGGTTGCCGCGGAGGACATCGAGACGGCAACCGTGAGCACATAGTCAACGAGCAGCGCTGAGGCCACGGTCAATCCGGCGTACTTGCCCAGGTTGACGTTGGCTATTTCGTAGTCGCCGCCGCCGGACGGGTAGGCGTGGACATTCTGGCGGTAGGACGCCACCACCGTGAGCAGCACCACCATGACGGCGAGGCCCACCCATGGTGAAAAGGCAACCGCGCTGACGCCCGCCAGTGCCAGGGTCAGGAGGATTTCGTCGGGCGCGTAGGCCACAGAGGACAGGGCATCCGAGGCGAAGACCGGAAGCGCGATCCGCTTCGGCAGGAGGGTGTGGGCCAGCCGGTCGTTCCGGAAGGGCCTCCCCACCAGCACCCGCTTCACGGCATTCAATATTGTCAGCACTCCACAAAGCTAGTCTGATTCGGACGCGATGTCATGACGGCATGTGGCTGTTCGCCCCGGGGCCACTCCGCGGCGCCCCCGCGGCCGCCGGTGAGGCCGCCGGGCGGGAAGTTGCGGCCACCGGGCCGAGTGGCGCCGACGGCCGGTAGAGTCTTACGCAGCAACAGGAAAAAGACTGAGGAGGCACGGGTGGCGCACTTCGTGATCATGGGATGTGGGCGTGTGGGAGCTACGCTTGCGCACACCCTCGAGGATGCGGGCCATTCGGTGGCCATTATCGACCAGGACGACCGTGCCTTCCGCAGGCTCCGCACCGGCTTTTCCGGTCGCAAGGTCACCGGAGTCGGGTTCGACCGGGAGACCCTGAAACAGGCCGGCGTCAGTGAGGCGTACGCCTTCGCGGCCGTGTCCAGCGGTGACAACTCCAACATCCTGGCCACCCGGGTGGCCCGCGAAACGTTCCACGTCCCGCACGTGGTGGCAAGGATCTACGACCCCGGCCGCGCCGAGATCTACCAGCGCCTGGGCATTCCCACGGTCGCGGCAGTGCGCTGGAGCGCGGACCAGGTGCTGCGCCGGATCCTGCCCGAACAGCACCTCGCCGGCGACTTCCGTGAGCCCTCCGGCCGGCTGGTCCTGGCCGAAATCGACCTCGACCCGGCGTGGATCGGGCACTCCGTCGCCCAGATCGAGAAGGCGGCCGGAATCCGGGTTGCCTACCTGACCAGGTTTGGCGAAGGTATGCTGCCGGCCGCCGGCACGTCCTATCAGGAGGGCGACACCGTCCACGCCATGCTGCGCGTGGACCGCAGCGCCGAGGTAGGCCACATTCTTGCCAAAGAACCCCCCAAGGAGCAGTAAGTGAAAGTCGTCATCGTCGGGGCAGGCAGCGTCGGTTCCTCGATCGCCCGTGAGCTTCTTGCCCACAAACACGAAATCCTGCTGATCGACCTGAAACCGGAAGTGATCGGCCGCAGCGGGCTCCGCGGGGCGCACTGGCTGGTGGGCGACGCGTGCGAACTGAGCACGCTCCAGGACGCCAAGCTCGAGGACGCCGAGGTGGTGGTTTCAGCCACGGGTGATGACAAGGTGAACCTTGTGGTGTCCCTGCTGGCCAAAACCGAATTCGGCGTCGGCCGCACGGTGGGACGCGTCAATAACCCCAAGAATGACTGGATGTTCAATGATTCGTGGGGCGTGGACGTCGCAGTCAACACCCCGCAGCTGATGACCGCCCTCGTTGAGGAAGCGGTGGAAATCGGCGACCTCGTCCGGCTGCTCACGCTGCAGACCGGGGTGTCGTCCCTGGTCGAGTTCACCGTGCCCCACGACTCGCACGTCATCGGAACCACCGTGGGAGACATTGACTGGCCCGAGGACTCCACCCTGGTGGCGATCCTCCGGGACCAGGCCCCCATCACGCCCAGCCGGGACGATGTGCTCGACGGCGGGGACGAACTGTTTTTCGTCACCACCATTGCTGCCGAAGACCAGCTCAGGGCGCTGCTGTCGCCTGAACAGCAGGACCGGGACACGGACGGTGCACAGGAGGACGAGGGGCACCCGGCCGCCGCCCAGCCCCGGGAGCAGCAGGCTCCCGAGGACGACGGCTTCGACGGCTAGTTCGGGCGGCTACGGTCGGGCTTGGTGATGAGCCACGCAACCCAGATGCCCAGGATGTACAGCGGGGCGCCCATCAGGAGCCGTGTGGTGGCGAGGCCGTTCAGGCCCTGCTCGCCGAGGAGGTAGAGCGGCACCTGTACCAGCAGCCGCAGCACCAGGACACCCACGATGACCCACGTGCCCAGGCGGTAGGCCCTGACCCGGGCCGGGTCCTTGCGCCACTCCAGGCCCTCGTTCCTGATGAAACCGAACAGCAGGCCGGCGATGGGCCAGCGCAGTGCTATGGACACCACCATGCCTGCAATGTAGGCGGCGTTGGTGAAGAACCCCAGAACGTAGAAGTTCTCCGCCTTCCCGGTGGTGTTCGCCAGCCACGCCGAAATTCCGACGCCGACTATCCCGGCCAGCGCCTGGGTCAGCGGACGCCGCTGGACCAGCCGGGCAATGGTGAAGGCTGCGGCCGCGGCAAGGGCCCCGATCAGGGACAGGGTGAGGTCGCGGGTGATGGTGAAGGCTACGAGGAAGGTGAGTCCGGGGACGATGCTCTCGGCGATACCCTGGACGCCGCCGGCGGTCTTCAGCACATCGATGCTGCCGTCCTTGGTCCGGTGCAGGCCGGCCTTGACCGCGTAGCCTTCCGCGAGGTCGGCCACTGACGGCGGCTCGGGCGCGGGCCGTGGTTTGACCGGTTCGGATGCGGCCGGTCCGGCAGCGGGATCCGGAGTCTCGGACGGCGTCATTGGTTCTCCTGGCGGGACAGTATTTCGTAGCGGGGGTTGAACATGGTGGGCAGCCCGTCGCGCAACGTCAGCATGCCTTCCAGCCGGAGTTCGCAGCCGGGGTCGACGCCGGGAACGCGACGCCGGCCGAGCCACACGACCCGCAGCCGGTCGCGCCGGCCGGGTCCTCCGGGCCTCCGGGCCGACGCCGGTTCCACCGCGGCGGGGGCAGCGCCTCCCTTGGTGCGCGGCAGGTCGTGGTCCGTGATGATCGCGGTGAAGCTGGCAACCTGTGCGGCCGGTACGTAGGTCACGGACTCGATGAAGCCACGGCACAGCACCCGTCCACGGTCCGGCAATCCACTGATGGAAAGTTCGGGCTGCGGATATTCGCCGGCCGGGTCAGCCAATCTGGGTGATCTCCGGTCCGCGCTCGGGTTGCTCGAACTCGGGTGCGCCCTGCAGCGGCGCGGGAGCGGAATCCTTCGGCAGGCGGAGCTGCAGCAGGTCACGCGGCGGCATGGGGCTCTCGCCGCGGACCACCACGATCTGCCGGAACAGCGATTCCAGGTTCGCCGCGGCGTCGCGGTCCAGGGCAGCTTCGCCGCCCAGCACGCCGCGGAGGAACCAGCGGGGGCCGTCGACGCCGATGAAGCGGGCCACGCGGTAGCCGCCCGCGCCGTCGGCCGTTCCTGCCGGAAGTTTGGCCACCAGTTCGGTACCGAAAACGCCGGGAATCTCCTCGACCTGGCCGCCCTGGCTTCCCACGGACTGGCCGATCTGTTCACGGATCTCGTCCCAGAGCCCCTCGGTGCGGGGCGCGGCGAAGGCCTGGAGCTGGAGGCTCGACCCGTCGAGGTCCATGGTCACAGCCACAACCCGCTGGGTGGCTTCCTCGATCTCGAGACGGAGCTGGAGGCCTTCCCGGGGAGCAATCAGGAGGGCTCCCAGGTCAACGTAGCCGTCAGTGCTGTCGACTTCGGAGACGTCAAAGGGCCCCGTGGCTGCCCGGCCAGTGCGCTCCTCGGCAACGGAGCCTGCAGTTTCCGGGCTTTCCGCGGTCTCTGCCGCCTGGTCCTTCTTGGCCTTCTTGCCACGCCCAAAAACCATCGGGTTTGTCTCCTTAGTAGTGATCAATTCCCGCCGTGCCACTGTGGGCCGCGCGGTAAGTCATGCAGCACCGGCTGAGCCGGGCAGCGCCCGCGGCTAGGCCTGCGGTGTTCCGAACCCGGCGGCGGAACCGAATCCGCCGGTGGAACCGAAGCCGCCGTCACCGCGGACCGAGTCGCTCAATTCCGCAACGGCCACAAACTGTGCGTACTCCACGCGCTGAATGACCATCTGTGCAATTCTATCGCCGCGCCGCAGCTCGATGGCCTTCTCACGGTCCGTGTTCAGCAGCGTCACGGCGATCTCGCCGCGGTATCCCGCGTCCACGGTCCCGGGGGCGTTGACCACTGTCAGGCCATGCTTGGTGGCCAGCCCGGACCGGGGGTGGATGAGGGCGACATAACCGTTGGGGAGGGCGATGGAAACCCCCGTGGGCACCAGCCGGCGTTCGCCTGGTTCAAGGACTACGTCCTCGCGGGCGCGAAGGTCCGCACCGGCGTCGCCGGGGTGCGCGTAGGACGGGGCTTCGAGGCCGGCGTCGAGCATTTTCAGCTGGACCGACAGCGTGGGCGATCCGTAGGCCGCGGCGCTGCCTTCCAGGGAGTTCGGCGGCAAAGTACTCACGGCTGCAGTTTCTTCAGTCACAGTCATTTACTCTAACGCGAGCGGCGCACCTTGGCCTAGCCGCGGCCTGGCCGCCGCGGGCAGCGGCCGCTACCGGGCCAAGGTGAAATACCCCGGAAAAAGTGGAAAGCTGGGCCTATGCCGGAATCTAGTGCAGCTGTGCCTGCCCCCAACAGCACACCCCGCGGAACAGCCGTTCTGTACAGCGAGAAACTCCACCCCAACCTTTGGATCTGGCTCGTCGCAGCCGGACTGTCCGGCGCAGGCATCCTCGTGTTTGCTCCGATCAGCATGGCGGCCGGCATCACGGCGGCACTGGTGCTGTTCAGCATCATCACGGTGCTGCTGATCCTGTCCACGCCGTCGATAACGGTGACGGCAGAAACGCTCCAAGTGGGGCGGGCCACCATCGAGCGTCGTTATATAGGGACCGTGACACCGTTCACCGGCAAGGAGGCGACGGCGGAACGCGGCACACGCCTGAACGGACTGGCATACCTCTGCATCCGGGGCTGGGTGGACCCGGTGGTGAGGATCGACATCACGGATCCATCCGACCCCACGCCTTACTGGCTCACCTCCACGCGGCACCCGGCACAGTTGACCGCCGCCCTCACCCGCGCCTAGGGCGCCGCTGTCAGCCCTCGCACTCCTTGCAGAAGAGCAAACCGTCCTTTTCCCGGGCGATCTGCGAGCGGTGACGGACCAGGAAGCATGACGAGCAGGTGAATTCATCAGCCTGGGCCGGCAGGACGCGGACCAGGAGTTCTTCGCCGGACAGGTCTGCCCCCGGGAGTTCGTAGCCTTCAGCCAGCTCGGCTTCGTCCTCATCCACCACTGCCGTTGGCTTGTCCACGCGGCGGGTCTTCAATGCCTCGATGGAATCTTCGTTCAGGTCCTCTTCTGATTTCCGCGGCGCATCGTAGTCTGTCGCCATTATCTTCTGTTCACACTCCGATTTTTCGGTTGGATGGCCGGGCGCCGGTGGCCTCTTCGGGACGGACATCGTCCGCCGGGCTGGTCCCCCGGGCCGGTTCACCGATGTCAACGCTGGCTTGACTCATTTTGTGCCCGACTCAGGCGCCTATTTTTCCCTGCGCGGCATGGGAAAGCGTGGTCTGTGCGAGGCGGGTGCCGGCCGGGCCCGCCCGCCGTAGGCCGGAAGCAGTAAAAACGCACTTGACGACTGGAAAACCCTGGAATATTGCGGCGCGCCCTCTCCCCTCCCCCGAATTGCGACTGCCGAGTGGCAGAGTTTCGAATGTCAGTAATGCCAGGGTGGAGGATTTGTATGCAGGATCTACGGCTTGTAGGCGTCCACGACGACGGGGAGCATCTCCTGTTGAGCGGCACCGGCGGCGAGATGTTCCGGCTGCCGATCGACGAAGCCCTTCGGCTCGCGGCCAGCCGCTCTCCGGCGAAAGCGGCCGCTGCAGTTGCGCCTGTTGCCATGTCCCCGCGGGACATCCAGGCGCGCATCAGAAGCGGCGCCACGGCCGCGGAGGTTTCGGAACTCTCGGGCATCCCCCTGGCCAAGGTTCAGCGCTATGAAGGCCCCGTACTTGCCGAGCGCGACTACGTGGCACAGCAGGCGCGAAAAATCGAGGTGGCCTCCCCTGCGCCGGGCCATGACGTCTACCGCTCCGCCTTCGGCGACAACCCGGCAACTCTCGGCGACATGGTGGCACACCGCCTCAACGCCCACGGCATCGAATCCTCCACCGTCGAGTGGGACTCCTGGCGGCGCCCGGACGGCACCTGGACCGTGGTGGCTCGCTTCGAAACCAATACCGGCGCGCACACCAGCATCGGCGAGGAACCGCCCGCCATGTGGACTTTCAGTCCCGCCCGGAAATCCCTGCAGAACGCCAACCGCTGGGCACAGCAGCTCAGCGAGCTGGAACCGCTCGACGGTCCTGTGCCTGCCCGCCGCCTGTCGGCAGTGTCCGACCGCCCGTTTGACTTTGAGACCGACGCCGAGGCGGCCGCTGCCCGGACGGCATCCGGCCAGCCCGGCAAGGACTCGGACGGCCTGCTGGAGATGCTGCGCTCACGCCGCGGACAGCGGCTCGGTGTGGACGAGGACGCCGACGACGCCTTGGCACTGCTGCTCACCAACGGTGTTCCGGCGGCCCACCCCCGGCCCTCCGAAGTGGTAGCGGAGCCCGACTCCGACGACGACGCAACGGGGACGGAAAGCCGCGAAGAAGCCGAATCCCCGGCCGCCAAGGGAGACTCGTTCACCCGCAAGCGTGAAGTCCGCGCGTCAATGCTGTCCCGCCTCAGCCTGGCTCCCCGGCACACCGGGGACGACGATGAACGGCTGAAACTCCACGACGGCGTCAGCACGGAAACCCGCGAAATCACCATCGTGGCCTCCCCGCTGCGTCCGGTGACGGACCCGGACGAAGCGTCCGCTGAAGACTCCGGCAGCACGCCGGCGGTACCTGCCGCCAGCCCGGACGGCGATGAAGCCGCCGCGGCGGAAACTGCTCCGGTCAGGGAAACGGCGCGCCCCCGCCAGACCGGCTGGAACCGCGAATCCGCTCCGAACGTGGGGCTGGATGAACTGCTGGGTGGAGGGAGCCCGCGCCGGACCCGGGACGACGCACCGGCCACCCCCAGAAACGACCGGGACGCGGAGCAGCCCGAACGGCAGCCGTCCAAACCCAAGCGTTCCAGCGTACCGAGCTGGGATGAAATAGTTTTCGGCGCACGCGGCGACTGAACCGCCCGGCGTAGCGGGTCAGCCGGGCCGGGTTTCTCCGGCACCGTGCCACAGGCAGGCGTCCACCTCGAACGGCAGCAGCTGGTCCTGCTGGGCCATGACGTTGGCGCCGTGGGCGGTGACCCGCCGCATGAAGTGCCGTCGGCACAACGTCTCGTAGCCCACCACGGGGGCGTGGTCCGCCGCGCCGGTGGAGGCCTGGTCGCCGGCCATGTCGACGTCGCCCACCACCACCTGCGCACCTTCGGTGACCATCACGCCGTCGACCGTGCGGGCATTGTGGGTGGCCCGGCGTCCGCACCAGCACAGTGCCTCCACCTGCAGGACCTGGACACGGTCCGCCAGCTCGATGAGCCGCTGCGACCCCGGGAAGAGGCGGGTGCGGAAGTCGGCGCTGATCCCGAAAGCAAACACGTCGACGTCGATCTCGTCCACAATCCGGGCGAGCTGTTCCACCTGCAGCGGTGAGTAGAACTGGGCTTCGTCACAGATCAGGTAGTCCACCCGGAGGCCGCGGGTGCGGCGTTGGATGACCTCGTCCCAGAAGTCCGTGGAGTCCAGGACTTCCACGCAGTCCGTTTCGAGCCCGAGCCGGCTGGAGATCCTTGCACCGCCGGCACGGTCGTTGCGGCTGAACCGGACGCCGCCGCGGCCGCGGGCCCGGTGGTTGTGGTCCATCTGCAGGGCCAGCGTGGATTTTCCGCAGTCCATCGTTCCTGAGAAGAAGACGAGTTCAGCCACGCGCTCCCTTTCTGCCTTGGGCCTGGAAGTACAACAGCGGAACCTCCCGCTCGGCCTTGGTCAGCGACCCGTGCTGCCCGACGACCTCCAGGGCGGTGGAGCGGACGCGGCGCGTGTCGTAGAGCGCGAGGGCGTCCCGGGCGGCGATCATGACGTCGCCGATGCGCGCACTGACCTCCGGCCGGACGTCGCCGAAGAGTCCGGCGGACACTGCCTCGTCGCGGGTGAACGCCCAGATCCTGTCACCAAACCGCTCCCGCCACGACTCGATCAGCCGTGCCCGGTCCTGTTCACCGGCGTCGGGCTCCAAGTACAGGTGGACCATGCGCGGCTCCCCGGCTGTGTGCCGCACACCGGCAATGAGGGCCGGTTCCGCGGAGTAGTCGAACCGCTGCGACTCCGGGACGTCGAGCATGCCGTGATCCGCCGTCAACAGGACGGTGGTCCCCGGCGGAAGCGTGGCATTGAGCCGGCGAACCGTTGCGTCGAGTTCTTCCAACTGGTGTTCCCACTGGGCGGACTGGCAGCCGTAGCGGTGCCCGGCTTTGTCCAGGTCGTTGACGTAGAAGTACATCAGGGAGCTTTCGGCGTCCAGCATGGCTTCCGCCGCGGCAGCAGTCCTGGCATGCGGAGTACCGGCGGCGATGAACCGGCCGCCGCGGAGGGCGGCCTGGGTCATGGGCGAGGCGCCGAACTGCGGAAGGCTGATGGTGGTGACGTCGGTGTGGGCGGCGGCGCGCTCGAACACCGTGGGAAACGGCTGCCACTCGAGCGGGTCGACGCCGGCATCCCAGTTGCCCAGCATGTTGACCACCTTGTCCTGCCCGGGATCGAGGACGTCATAGCCCACCATTCCGTGCTGGCCGGCCGGGAGCCCTGTTCCGAAGCTGGCGAGGGAGGATGCAGTGGTTGAGGGGAAAGCGGAGTCCAGCGCTACCGGAACCGCCCCTTGGCCCTGCTGCATCACGGACCGGAGGAAGGGCGTGTGCGCCGACTTTTGTTTGAGCAGGCCGCGGCCCAGGCCGTCGGCGAGGACAACGCACACCCGCTTGGCGGCGGGCAGGTTCAGCCGGTTCTCGAAGCCCTCAATCCCCAGGCTGGCTGCCGCGCTGGTCAGTACTTCGGCGATGGAACGTTGGCCGAAGGCAGGCGCCGGGGGCATCGGTGAAGGAACGGGGGCACCCTCGGCGATGGCGAGGGCTGACGGCTCAGCATTGTTTCCGGGAATCATCTCAGCGCTGGTGCCCGCGGCTGAGGCGGTTTCCAAAAACGCCGGTGCGCGGACGTGGCGCGGCCACCGGACCGTTGTGCGGCAGGGGCGCCGAACCGGTGTTGACGGCGCGCAGCGCGCGGGCGAACAGCTTGGCGTCCTGGACGGCCTGCAGGCCGTCGGCTTCGGCGCTGATGCGCAGCACAATGTCCTCCTGGGCGATGGTGCCGCTGTAACCGTGGTCCGCTTCGCACTGGGGATCCCCGCAGCTGGCCGGCCCCATGTCCAGGCGCTGGCCGCCGGACCAGGCGATGGAAAGGGTGAGTTCCCGCACGGGATCGGAGGGCTTGTAGTTCTGCGGCTGGGCGTACATGTAGCTCAGCACTACGGAACGGATCTGCGCCACCGGCACTGACTCGGTGGAAATCTGGGCGACAATCTGTTCGCCGGCCTCGTCGAGCTGCTGGTCGTCAACGTGGGCGATGACCAGCATGTCGTCCGTTAGCACCAGCACAGTGATGTGGCGGCGCACCTCCGCGCGGTCGAAATGCGTTTCAAGATGCACAAGGTGCGCCATGCAGTCGCGCCCGTCCAGGGCGTCATCAACGACGTCGGCCACCAGCCGGGGGTAGAAGCCTGCCTGCTGGAGCGCCCCTTCCAGGCTCTGGCCCTGGACGCCGTGGTCATGTGCGCTATGCCCGTGCGAGGCCTGGTGACCGGGTCGGGGTGCGTGCGGCTTCGACGTGGGAGGCTGGGGGCTCATTACTCCATTTTCACAGATCGACTGGGCACTTGCTAACTGTGCGCCCGGGGCGGGCTAGCTGCGCATCGCCCGGCGGGCGCTGTCTGTCCGCTGGGCGGCGTTCGCGATCCGGACATCAGCGGCCAGGATCGATACGCCGCGAAGCCCGGCCAGGACAGGGTTGAACTCGACCAGCGCTATTTCGGGATGGTTGTCCTTGAGCCGGGTCAACCGCGCGGCAAGGTCCTCCAGCCCGGCCACATCCACCGCGGGAAGGCCCTGGTAGCCGAACAGTTTCCTGGCCGCGCGCGGCGCACGGATGAAGTCGTGGACATCGGCGCCGGACAGCGGCGGAACCCGGTGGGCCCAGTCCTCCAGCAAATTCACCGCGTCCCCGGCCAGTCCGAAGGAAACCACCGGGCCCAGCAACGGATCCTCAATGGCCCGGAACGTGCACGCCTGGCCCACCGGAGCCATCATCTGTACTTCCATGGACGGCGAGCCGTAGGGCGCCAGGGCGCGGTGCATCTCGACGATGTTGCGCCGCAACGATTCGGCGTCCTGGATGTCCAGCCGCACACCGCCAAGGTCCAGCCGGTGGCGCAGGGTCGGATCGGTGGTCTTCAGCACCACGGGCCAGCCAAGCCGCTCAGCGGCTGCAACAGCCTGGTCGGGTGTCTCGAAGCCCACGGAGGGCACCACGTCGATGCCATAGTGGGCCAGCAGCGTTGCCGCCTTGGCCGGGGCGAGCTGCACCAGTTGTTCGCCGGGGACGTCATGGAGCAGGTCCTCCAGCTCGGCCCGGACGCTTTCGGGGTCGCATCCCTCCGGCTCCGCGAAGAGGCCCTGGTCGCGTTCCACCCACTCGGCGTATTTGACCACGGCGGCGAGCGCTGCGACGGCGGCGCCGGGGTTGGAGTAGCACGGTACGGATTCGGCGCCCACGGCGTGGACAGGTCCAGCCCCCGCCGGGTCCGCGCCCACCATGCCCTCAACATAGACGGACGGGTCCAGGATTCCGGTGAAGGCGGCAACCACCGGCTTTCCGGCCGCGGCGGAGCATTCCGCGAGGACGCCGGCAATCTTCTCCACAGTGAGGCCCCGTGCCGGCAGCAGCGCCACTACGACAGCGTGGATGGAGTCCGAGGCAAGGATCCCGGCCAGGCTCTCCCGGAGGGCCGGCAGCGCCAGTGACATGCCCGCGTCGAGGTCCACGTCGGTGACGATCCGTTCAACGCCGAGCCCGTTGGCGGCGGCACTGTCCGCGACCACTTTGCCGAGGGCCCGGGAGTTGCTGAACACGGCGATGTCCGCCCCGGCCGGCAGCGGCTGGCCGGCGACGATCTGGGCCACGTCCATCAGCTGCTCGATCGTTTCCACCCGGATCACGCCGGACTGGCGCATCATCGCGTCCAGGGCGCCGGCAGGCGCCTGCGTGGTCCGTACCGCATGCCCCGGAGGCAACTGCAGGCCCATCGAGTCCGATTTCGCCACGATGACGGGCTTCGTGCGGGCAAGGCGGCGTGCGAGCCGGGAAAACTTGCGCGGATTGCCGATGGATTCGAGGTAAAGCCCCACCGCGGCGGTGTCGGCGTCGTCTTCCCAGAACTGCATCATGTCGTTGCCAGAGACGTCGGCCCGGTTGCCGGCGGACAGGAACGTGGAAAGGCCCAGGCGGCGCCGGCTGGAGGCGGCGTACAAGGCCACGCCGATGGCGGCGGACTGGCTGAAGAGTCCCAGGCCGCCCCGGCGCGGCAGGCTTGGCGCCATGGAGGCGTTCAGGGACACGGCCGGGTTGGTGTTGACGATGCCCAGGGATGCGGGGCCGATCACCCGCATCCCGTTGGAGCGGGCCTGGCGGACCAGCTCCCGCTGCCGGGCAAGCCCGCGCTCACCGTCGTCGGCGTACCCGGCCGTCGCCACCACAACGCCTTTGACGCCCGCGGCCGCGCAGTCCGCCACCACTTTGGGGACTTCCTCATAGGGGACGGCGATGATGGCCAGCCGGACCGGGTCCGGTACCTCGGAGAGCCTTGCGAAGGACAGCATCCCGGCAAGTTCGAGCGCCTCGGGGTTGATGGCATAGACCGGCCCGGTGAAGCCGCCTTCGATGATGTGTTCGAGCAGCTGGTAGCCGATGGTGCCCCACTTGCGGCTGGCCCCGATCACCGCGACCGACGACGGCGCCAGCAGCTCCTGGATGCTGCGCGCCTCCGCGCGGTGCTCACGTGACTCCATCACGGCCCGGGATTTTTCCGTGGGGTCGATGTTGAACTCGAGGCTCACCACGCCGTCGTCGAAATGCCTCTTGACGTCGTAACCGGCGTCGGAGAAGACCATCAGCATTTTGCGGTTTTCCGGCAGCACTTCGGCGCTGAATTTCCGGATGCCGTTTTCGCGTGCGGCGGCGGCCAGATGTTCCAGCAGGATGGATCCGATGCCGCGGCCCTGGTGGGCGTCGGCTATATTGAAGGCAACCTCGGCTTCTTCGGGATCGGTCAGCCGGTCGTAGCGGCCGATGCCCAGGATTTCACCGCCAATGGTGATCACCAGCGCCACCCGGTCCTTGTAGTCCACTTCCGTGAAGCGCTTCAGCTCCTTGCTGGAGAGCCTCGCCTTGAAGGCGAAGAACCGCATGTAGATGGACTTCTGCGACTGGCCGGTATGGAAAGCCTGCACGGCGTCGGCATCTGAGGGGTGGATCGGGCGCAGATGAGCCGTCCCTCCGTCCCGCAGAACGACATCGGCTTCCCAATATTCCGGATATACGCCGTCCCCGGGCTGATCCACCATAGGGTTAGCCTAGCTAAAACTCGCCAGTAAACCGTTAAGGATCCACCAGCCCCATGGCCCGCCGCCAAAGTTCCGCCCCGGCAGGGGACGCCGTCCAGGACTACACCGAGAACATCGTTGACATCGACGTCACGTCGGAAATGGAAGGCTCGTTCCTCGAGTACGCCTATTCGGTCATCTATTCACGGGCCCTCCCGGATGCCCGTGACGGCCTGAAACCGGTGCAGCGGCGCATCCTCTACATGATGAGCGAAATGGGCCTGCGCCCTGACCGCGGCCACGTCAAGAGCGCCCGCGTGGTGGGCGAGGTCATGGGCAAGCTGCACCCGCACGGCGACACCGCGATTTACGACGCCATGGTCCGCATGGCGCAGGACTTTTCGCTGCGGCTGCCGCTGATCGACGGCCACGGCAACTTCGGCTCGCTCGACGACGGCCCGGCAGCCCCGCGGTACACCGAGGCCCGCCTCGCGGCGGCTGCGCTCACCCTCACCGACCACCTCGACGAAGACGTGGTGGATTTCGTCCCCAACTACGACAACCAGCTGACCCAGCCGGATGTCCTGCCGGCGGCATTCCCCAACCTGCTGGTCAACGGCGCCACGGGCATCGCCGTGGGCATGGCCACGAACATGGCCCCGCACAACCTCGTGGAGGTCATCTCCGCAGCCCGGCACCTGATCGCGAACCCCGAGGCCACCCTGGAGGACCTCATGCGGTTCGTGCCCGGCCCGGACCTGCCCACGGGCGGCCGGATCGTTGGCCTGGACGGCATCCGCGACGCCTATGCCACGGGCCGCGGCTCGTTCAAGACCCGGGCGAAGGTGGAGATCGAGCAGCTGTCCGCCCGCCGCACCGGCCTGGTGGTCACCGAGCTTCCCTACATGGTGGGCCCGGAGAAGGTGATCGAGAAGATCAAGGACGCCGTCAACGGCAAGAAGCTGACCGGCATCAGCGACATCGTGGACCTGACCGACCGCAAGCACGGGCTGCGGCTGGTGATCGAGCTGAAGAACGGCTTCAACCCCAACGCAGTGCTCCAGCAGCTGTACCGTTTCTCGCCGATGGAGGATTCCTTCGGCATCAACAACGTGACGCTGGTGGACGGCCAGCCGCAGACGCTCGGCCTGGTGCAGCTGCTCTCCGTCTACGTGGACCACCGCATCAACGTGGTGCGGCGCCGCACGGCGTTCCGGCTGGCAAAGAAGAAGGACCGGCTCCACCTGGTGGAGGGCCTCCTGATCGCCATCGTGGACATCGACGAGGTCATCCAGATCATCCGGTCCTCCGACGAGGTTGCCGCCGCCCGTGAACGCCTCATGTCCATCTACGACCTCACCGAAATCCAGGCGAACTACATCCTGGAGCTCCGGCTCCGGCAGCTCACCAAGTATTCCCGGATTGAGCTCGAAAAAGAGCAGGACCAGCTCAAACGTGAGATCGCGGAGCTCGAGGCCATCCTGGGCTCGGACCAGCGCCTGCGTGAACTGGTCTCCGACGAACTGGGCGACATCGCGGAAAAGTACGGCACTCCCCGCCGGACGGTGCTGCTTGAATCCGAGGCGGTCTCCCCCACCGTTGCCGCGCTGGCCGCTGCGCCAGGCGGCAAGGGCAAGGCGGCCCCGCTCGCCCTGGAAATAGCCGACGATCCCTGCTGGGCCATCCTGAGCGCCAGCGGGCAGATCGCCCGGACCTCAAACCAGGAACCGCTGGCCGAGTCCGGTCCGCGGTCACGGCACGACGTCTTCCGGTCCGTGGTGAAGACCTCCGCGCGCGGCGAGATCGCGGCAGTCACCTCCCAGGGCAGGATGCTGCGCCTGCAGGTCATGGACATGCCCGTGTTGCCGCCGATGTCCGGGCTTCCCAACCTGGCCGGCGGCGTGCCTGCCAAGGACTTCATCACGCTGCTGAAGGGCGAGACGCTCGTCGCTTTCGCCCCGCTGGATACAGTCCTGGCGATCGGGACGGCGCAGGGCATCGTCAAACGCGTGCAGCCCGACTACCCCCTCAACCGCGAGGACTGGGAAGTCATTGCCCTCAAGGACAAGGACACCGTGGTGGGCGTTGAGCCTGCCGGGGCGGACGACGTCGACCTCGTGTTCCTCACCAAGCAGGCGCAGCTGCTGCGCTTCTCCGCGGCCAATGTCCGGCCGCAGGGCCGCACCGCGGGCGGCATGGCGGGCATCAAACTGGGAGCCGGGGACGAAGTGCTGTTCTTCGGAACCGTTGCCCCCGGCGACGAGGAGGCCGTCGTCGTGACTGTTTCCGGGACCGAAGGCGCCCTGCCGGGCACGGCTCCGGGGGCCGGGAAGGTGACGGCCTTCGCGGAGTACCCGGCCAAGGGCAGGGCCACTGCGGGAGTGCGGGCACACCGGTTCCTGAAGGGCGAAGATACCCTGCTCATTGCATGGGCCGGACACGGTCCGGCTAAGGCGTCCTCGCTGGCAGGGGTGGCGCGGTCGCTCCCGCAGGAGCATGGCCGACGGGACGGTTCCGGCATCCCGCTGTCGCAGGCCGTGGACGCCATTGGGCCCAGCATGACCTGGGCCTAGACTACTGGCATGCCTATCATCCCCGATGAAAAAGACTGGACCTGGGTGCTGACCAGGGTATGCCCGGACTGCGGATTCGACGCCTCAACGGTCACTCCGGCCACGGTTCCCGGCAGCGTCACGAACATGCTGCCGCGCTGGCGGGCGGCACTGCGCCGGCCGGATGTCGCTGAACGACCGGACGAGGCCACCTGGTCCGTGCTGGAGTACGCATCGCATGTCCGGGACGTCTTCAGCCTCTTCGACCGCCGGCTGAACCTGATGCTGACTTCCGATGATGCCCGGTTCGAGAACTGGGACCAGGACAAGACCGCCGTGGAGCAGGATTACGCCAATGCCGACCCCGCCATCGTCAGTGCGGAACTGACCGCCGAGGGCGAGCAGATCGCGGCATCGTTCGCCGGCGTGCACGAGGACGAGTGGGGCCGGAAAGGCCTTCGGAGCAACGGTTCGGAGTTCACGGTGATGACCCTCGCGCAGTACTTCCTGCACGACGTCGTCCATCACCTGCACGACGTCGACGCCTAGGCGCGCTAAGCCAGGCGGGTTTCAGTTGCTTCAGGTGGGCGGCGCGAGTTCCTTGTCCCACGCCAGGCTCCGGTTGACGGCGGTGTACCCCATCTTTTCGTAGAGGGCGAGCGCGCCGGTGGGGTTCTCTGAATCGACGTCGAGGGAGGCGCGGTCCATCCCCGCCGCCGCAAAGCGCCGCATCGCATCGGCCAGCAAGGCCCGGGCGACCCCTCGTCCGCGGTACTCGCGGCGGACGCCCAGCAGTTCCGTATACCCCTCGCTGTACCCCCGGGATACCGCGCTGTCCGGGTCGTGGCTGGCCAGCTGGTAGCCTGCCACGATTCCGGAGCTGCGGTCCAGGACCACTGCGCTCAGGTCCGGCCTGGCCTGCGGATCGTTGACGGTGAAGCCCCAGGATTCCTCATCCCGGGGCTCGCTTCCCCAATGGTCACGGAAGGCTGCGTTGTGGGCCAGCCGGACCTCCTCAGTGAGCTCCGGCCGCATGGTGGCCAGCTCCAGCCCGTCATCGAGCCGCACTTCGGGAAGCGGAACGCCGTCCAGGCGCCGGTGCATCTCGTTGAAATAGCGCACCACGCGGAATCCGTTCCGGCGGAGCAGCCGCTGCTGGTGCTCGTGCTGCTGCTCCATGTGGACGCGCAGCCGCGGCACCGGGCCGCTGCCTTTCGTGCCGCTGCCTTTTGTGCCGCTGCCTTCCGGGCCGCCGTCGTCCGCCCCAGGGTCTTCCGCGAAGCGCTCGAGGGTCCGCTCGCTGAGCCATCCCAGCAGCGCCGTGCCGATCCCCCGGCGCTGCCAGGCCGGGTCGACGCAGCCGAAACCGTAGGCCTTGTCGCCGTCCGGGTTTTTCGTGATGCGCGCATAGGCCCGGGGAACGGACCCGCCGTCCAGCACCAGCAGGGTGTTGGCGGCCGGATGGTTCTTCGCCGACTGCAGGACCTGTTCAAGGTCGGCGGCCCGTTCAAACCACACCGGCCGTTCCGCCTCGGCCGTCCGGGCAATCAGGGCAGCCCACGCCGCGATGTCCGGTTCGTCGGCCGGACGCCAGGCCAGTCCCTCGCCGGCCAGTGCGTCCCGCCAGGATCCGGGCATCGGAGCATCGTTGATCAGCATGCCAACAGGCTAACTGCCGGCCCCGCCCCGCGCCAGTACATGCCCGACGCCGGCCCGCGCCCCTGCGTCGAGGTCCAGCCTGCGGTCTGCCGGGTCGATGTCGTCGGGATTGTGGGTCACCAGGACCACGGTCCGCCCGGCGAGACCCCGCCGAAGGTCAGCAAGCATTTCCCGGCCGGCCTCGGCGTCCAGGTGCGCGGTGGGTTCGTCCAGCAGGATCACGTCGGCCCCGGTCATGAGGGTGCGGGCAACCGCGAGCCGCTGGCGTTCCCCGCCGCTGAGGAAAGCGCCGCCGGGTCCGATCCGGGTGTCGGCGCCGTCCTCCAGCCGGCGCAGCAGCGGCTCCAGCCCCACGGCTGCCAGGGCCTCAGCGATTTCCTGACCGGCGTCGCCGTCTTTGCCTTCCGGCCGGCCGAGCAGGAGGTTGCCGCGGATGGTGGAGTCGAAAAGATGCGCTTCCTGCGGACACCAGGCGGCGCGTCCGGTGACGGCGATGCGGCCGGAGCGTGGCGGCAGGAACCCGAGCAGGACGGCCAGCAGGGTTGACTTTCCGGAGCCCGAAGTTCCGGTCACGGCGAGCCAGCGGCCGGGTTCCGCCGTCGCGGAAACAGCGCTGAAGACTTCCGGGCCCGCGGGCCAGGCGGCGGAGAGCGACTCAAGCTCGATGCCGGGCAGCGCGCCGGGGCGTTGGGCAACAGGTTCCAGTCCGGGTGTCCCGCCGTTCCGTCCAGCGGCTTCCGCAGCGGGTGTGACTCCGGCAGGAACGTCCGCGCCTTCGGCTTCGGAGGCCTCCAGAACGCCGGCCTCGCTGATCCGGTCCAGGACCAGGCGGAGCGCCGGGTACTGGCGTACCGCCGTCGTGATGGCGGCGTACGGATCCACCAGCGCCAGTTGCAGCAGGACCACGACGGCGGCCGTGGCCGGGGCAACGGATCCGCCCGTCACCTCGGGGCCGGCCAGCACGGCAGTGGCCAGGGCGGCGGTACCGCAGGCCAGGACGGTGAGCGCCTGGCCCAGCCCTTCGGCCCACGCCGACCGCTGCGAGGCGGCTGTTGCTTCCTTATCGGCAACGCCGATGGCGGACAGGACTGGTGCGGCAACACCGTTGGCGTGCAGTTCAGCCCGCGCGTCCAGCGCCGCGGCGATGTCCCGCAGGACCCCTGAGCGGAGCCGCTGTTCGGCCTGTGCGGACATCCTGTCTGCCAGGAGTGCCGCGGCCGGCGCGGCGACCAGGGAAACCACGGCAGCTGAGATGACCGCGGGCAGCGCCGCGGGCAGCAGGAGGGCTGTGGCCGCGACGGCGGATGCGCCTACGGCCACGGCGGTCACGGGCGGCAGGACCACCCGGGGCAGCAGGTCCCTGACCGTGTCGACGTCGTCAATCACCGTTCCCAGGACATTTCCGCCCTGCAGCAGCCGCCGCAGGGACAGGGCACGCCGGCTCAGGGAATCCCAGAGCCGGCCGCGCAGCCTGGTGAGCGAGGCGAAGACTGCATCATGCAGCAGGAGCCGTTCGGTGTAGCGCAGGACGGCCCTGCCGATGCCGAAGAACCGCACGCCCACGATGGCGGTCAGGAGGTAGAGGATGGGCGGCTGCTCGCTGGCACGGATGATGAGCCAGCCGGACAATCCTGCGAGGGCGACGGCGAACAGGGCCGCCAGCACCCCCACGACGCCGGCCGCGCCGAACTTGAGGGACTCGGGCCGCAGGAGCCTGAAGATCCGGGCGGGAGTGTTGTGCGTCCGGCCCCCCGCGGGACCCTCGGCCCGGCCTCGGGTACCCGCTGCGGCAGGCCGCCCGGCCGCCCGCGTCGTCGCCTGCGTGGTCGCCTGCGTGGTCGCCTGTGCCGCATCCAGTCCCGCGTCCGGAGCCTGGAGAACCGTGGAAAGCCGTGACGGGGCGGCGTCTGCGGCCGGCCGTCGCAGTGCGGAGCCGGCCGTGACAGGCACTACGTGGTCCGCCAGTTCCCTGGTGAGGCGGTCGTGGGCCACGAGCAGCACAGTGGCCCGGCCGCGAAGCTTCAGGATGGAGCCGTTGACCACGTTGGCGGATTCGCGGTCCAGATGCGCCGTGGGCTCATCCAGCAGCAGCAGGGTGGCACCGGCCTCGATCCGGGCCAGGCCGCGCGCCAGGGCAACCCTGCGGAGCTCCCCCGGGCTGAGCTCGGCGGGGTGCTTCGCAGCCAGGTGCCCGGCTCCCGCCGCCTCAAGGCAGGCCCTGGCCTTCTCGGTGGCGGCAGCGGCGGAGCCCGTGCCGGCAGCGCCGCCCGCCAGGTAGAGCGTCACCTCGGCCAGCACGCTGGCCTCCACCATGACGGGATGCTGCGGCACCCAGGCGACGTCCGCCGGCGAGAACCCGGAGATCCGGCCGTTCACCGCTGCACCGCCGCCGGTTCCGACGATTCCCGCCAGGACGCCCAGAATGGTGCTCTTGCCTGCCCCGCTGGCCCCATCGAGGGCAGTGATCAGCCCTGCGGGCGCGTCGAAGCTGAGCGGTCCGACGGCAGGTTCCAGCCGCCCGCCGTACGTGACCGTCAGATTCCTGACGGTCAGCGCCGGAAGTCCCGAACCGCCGTCGGACGCTCCGTTCAGGGGATGCCGGCGGCCCTGCGGCCGTGAGCCATTCAGCGGAAGAGAACCGTTGTGCGGCTGCGAGCCGTCATTCTGGGGCTGCAGCGGCCGGACCTCCGGCGCATCCATGACCGCGGTGACCTCGGCCAGGGCGGCACGTCCGTCGTCGCTTGAGTGGTGGGCGGTGCCCAGTTCCCGCAACGGCAGATAGCAGTCGGGGGCCAGGATCAGGGCCAGCAGCCCGGCTTCGAGTGCCATGTCGCCGTGGACCAGGCGCACGCCGATGAAGACGGCCACTACGGCCACCGAAATCGTGGCGATGAGCTCGAGGGCGAGCGCGGAAAGGAAGGCTGTCCGCAGGGTGTCCATCGTCCGGGAGCGGTACTGCTCCGAAATGTCCTCGAGTGCCTTCCGCTGGGCGCTGGCCCGGCCCAGGCCCACCAGTACGGGCAGCCCTTTGGCCAGTTCCAGCATGTGGCCCGACAGCCGGGCCAAAGCCGTTTGCGCGGCCCGGACCCGGTCCTCGGTGTACCGGCCGATCAGCACCATGAACACCGGCACGAGCGGTACGGTCAGGACGACCACCACTGCACTGACCCAATCGGCGAACAGGATCCGGACGCCCAACAGGAGCGGGATGGCGGCGCAGTTGACGAGGGCGGGCAGGAACTGCGTGTAATAGCTGTCCAGTGCGTCCAGGCCCCTGGTGGCGAGGATCGCCAAACCGCCGTCAGACGGGCCTGCCGCCCGTGTGCCGTTCCGCAGCGCGCGTTCGAGCAGTGCTGCACGCAGTTCCTCCTTGACCCCGAGGGCCGCCCGGCGCGAGGCCACCCCTTGCGCCCACACCGTCAGGGACCGGAGGACCACACCGGCCAGACCCCAGCCCAGCTGGTCCGCCCACGCCGGGTTCTGGGACACCAGCCCGGCCAGGACCGAGGCGACCGCCTGCGCCATCAGCACCAGGGACAATGCCTTGAGGGCGGCAAGGAAGCCCAGCCAATAAAGCGCGAGCCGGTTTGCGGGTCGGGCCGGGAACTGCGGTCTCATGGGGTCCTAGTCTTTGGGGGCCAGCGCCCTGGCGGCGATGGCGGGCAGGAAACTGTGGGCTTCCGGGATGTGGGCGGCACTGACCCGGCGGCGGAACACCCAGTAGGTCCAGGCCTGGTAAGCGAGCACCAGCGGCAGTCCCACGCACGCCACGATGGTCATGAGCCCCAGGGTGTAGTCGGAGGATGAGGCATTGGAGATGGTCAGGTTGAAGTCCGGGTTGAGGGTGGAGGGAAGCACCACCGGGAAGGCTGCGCCGAAGATCGACGCGCTGCCCAGGAGCAGGAACACCCCGAGCGACAGGAACGCCTTCCCTTCGAGTCCGTTCCGGCCGAACCGCCAGGCGAACACCGCGGCCACAACTGCCGCGGCAACCGCGGCGATGGTCCAGGCTTCGCCGCTGAGCAGCTGCACGCTGATGGCCCAGCCGGCGATGGGGAGCAGGAGGACCGGCAGGAGCCGGACGAACCAGTTCCGGGCGCGGTGCCGGACATCGCCGTCGGTCTTCAGGGCGAGGAACGCCAGCGCGTGCAGCAGGGAGAAGCACACAACGGCGAGCCCGCCCAGGACGGCGGAGCCGCTGAACCAGGCGAACGGTCCGCCCTCACGGTCGCCGTTGGCGTTGAGCGGAAGCCCGGTGGTGGTCAGTGCCAGCGCCGCGCCGACGCCGAAGGCAGCCACGAGGGATCCGGCCGCGATGGCCCAGTCCCACACCGCGCGCCAGCGGTCCGTGTCCACCTTGCCGCGGTATTCGAAGGCCACGGCGCGGAAGATGAGTGCCACGAGGACCAGCAGCAGCGGAAGGTACAGGGCGGAGAACAGGGAGGCGTACCAGAGCGGGAAGGCGGCAAACGTCGCTCCGCCGGCGGTCAGCAGCCAGACCTCATTGCCGTCCCAGACCGGGCCGATCGTGTTGAGCAGGACACGGCGTTCGGTGTTGTTGCGGGCGAAGAGCTTCATCAGCATGCCGACGCCGAGGTCGAACCCTTCGAGAAAGAGGTATCCCGTCCACAACACCGCGATGGCGATGAACCAGATGGTGGGCAGCAGTTCCATGGTCGAATTTCCTCTGCGCTTAGTAGGCGAATGCCAGGACGTCGTCGGAGCCGCCGGGCTTGCCGGGGCCACCGGGGCCGGGTGTGGCGTCCTCGTTTTCACCGGCCGGTGCGTGGGCGAGTTCGGGCATTGCGGAAACCACGCCGCCGCGGATGTACTTCACCAGCAGCTTCACTTCCACCACCAGCAGCGCGGCGTACACGGCGGTCAGCACCACCAGGGAGGTGAGCAGTTCTCCTGCGGAAACGCCGGGTGAGACCGCAGCGGCGGTGAACATAAACACTTGGTCGATCCCGCTGGGGTCCGGGTTGGGTGCCACCACGAACGGCTGGCGGCCCATCTCGGTGAAGATCCAGCCGGCGGCGTTGGCGCCGAACGGCGCCATGATGCCGACGACGGCGAGCCGCATCAGTCCGCGGGAGGCCGGCACGGTGCCCTTGCGGGTGGCCCAGAGTGCCACGAGGGCGGCTAGGGCGGCGAGGCCGCCGAAGCCGATCATCATCCGGAAGCCCCAGTAGGTCACCTCCATGACGGGAACGTACTCGATTTCCTGCCCCGCACGGTCACCGTAGATGGGGTTGTCCGGGAGGTGCGTTCCGTAGTCGGCCTTGTACTGGTCCAGCAGGCTGTTGACGCCCTTGACCTCCGTGGTGAAGTCGCCCTTGGCCAGGAAGGACAGGATTCCGGGTACTTCGATGACCGCCACGATCTCGTCGCAGTTCTGTGACCCGACGTTGCCGACGCTGAGGACGGAGAAGCCCGTGCCGTCGTGGCAGGCAGCCTCGGCCGCGGCCATCTTCATGGGCTGCTGTTCGAACATGAGCTTGCCCTGCAGGTCGCCGGTGAGCGCGGTTCCGGCGAAGGAAATCATGGCCACGACGGCGCCGATCCGGAGCGAGGTGATCCAGACCTTGTAGTCGGCCTTGTCGCGGCCCGGGATGTCGGCTTCGCCGGGGATGACCTTGCCGTCGGGGCCCACGGTGTCGATGCCGTCATGGCGGCGGCGCCACAGGTGGTACCAGGCGATGCCCAGCAGGAAGCCTCCGGCAACGGCCAGCGCGCCGAAGAGGGTGTGCGGGACTGCAACGAGGGCGGTGTTGTTGGTGAAGACGGCCCAGGCATCGGTCATGACCGGGCGCCCGTTGATCATTTCCACACCGACGGGATGCTGCATCCAGCTGTTCGCCACGATGATGAAGTACGCGGAGAACACCGAGCCGATCACGGCAATCCAGAGGCAGGCCAGGTGGACGCCCCTCTTGAGTTGCTTCCAGCCGAAGATCCAGAGTCCCAGGAAGGTGGACTCCACGAAGAAGGCGAGGAGTGCTTCAAGCGCCAGCGGCGCCCCGAAAACGTCGCCCACGAAGCGGCTGTACTCGCTCCAGGCCATCCCGAACTGGAACTCCTGCACGATGCCGGTGGCGACGCCCATGATGAAGTTGATGAGGAACAGCTTCCCCCAGAACTTGGTCATGCGGAGGTATTCCGGTTTGCCGGTGCGGTACCAGACTGTCTGGATGACTGCCACCACGAGGCCCAGCCCGATGGTCAGCGGGACCATCATGAAGTGGTACACGGTGGTGATTCCGAATTGCCAGCGTGCGATTTCCAAAGCGTCCAAGGCAGTCCCTACTTTTGGCTAGGCTTTCATCAGTCCAAGTCTTCTACGCTGCGTAGAAGACTAACTTCTACAGAGTGTAGAACACTTTCGGCGAGCACTGTAACCAACAGTTCCACCGGCCGGACCCACTGGCAAGGGCGCGACGCGCCGATTGTTCTACCTCATGTAGAAAGAAACTGCAAAAAGAGGTAAATTTAGAACCTAAGTATTCAACTGCGCTCCGCGAAGGCCGCCCCGGCTTCGCGGATCGGAACTTTAAGAAGGATGTACGGAATGGCAAGTCTTGGTGAACTGGAACGGGCAGTGATGGATTTGCTCTGGGCAGGCCAGGAAGCGGCCACCGCCAACACCCTGCGGGACCTGCTGGCGCAGAGCACCCAGGCCCAGGGCGGCACGGCCGGCCACGAGGGCAAGGATCTGGCCGTAACCACCGTCCTGACCGTGCTTTCACGCCTGGAGAAGAAGGGGCTTGTGGAGCGCGAACGCGGCACCCGTCCGCACCGCTACCAGGCTGTTTCCAGCAGGGCGGACCACACGGCCGAACTCATGCACGAGGTCCTCGGCTCGGCGCCGGACCGCGAAGCCGTACTTGCACGCTTTATTGGCTCCGTCACCGAAAGTGAAGCCGAAACACTGCGCAAACTGCTTGGCCACAACTAACAGCGCATGTTCTGGACCTCATATTTGCTGGCGGTCCTGGCGATAGTCCTGGCATGGCCGGTGCCTATCCTTCTTTCACGCGCGCAATGGCCGGCCCGGTCACCGTTCACGGCCATGCTGCTCTGGCAGGCAATCGCCCTTGCCGGCGGCCTGTCCATGATCGGCGCCATGCTGGTCTACGGCCTCGAGCCGATCGGCGACAACCTCCTGGCCGGCCTGCGCGGGCTGGCCGGCATGGTCCTATTTAATGCCCCCACCACCGCGCTGGGTTTCTGGCATCTCTTCGCGTTGTCCGCGGCGGCGCTCCTCACGGCACACCTCGTCTTTACGCTGCTGCTGACCTACTACCGGATCGAGCGGCAGCGCCGGCGCCACCGCGAACTCCTTGCCCTCCTGGCGTCACCGTCCACGGACGGTCCGGGAACCGTGGTGATCAACCACGATTCGCCTGTTGCCTACTGCCTTCCGGGGGGCGCGCGGTCCGTCACGGTACTGAGCGACGGCCTGATGGCTGCGCTGGAGCCGGCAGAACTCCGCGCCGTGCTCATCCACGAGAACGCCCACCTGAGCCAGCGCCACCACCTCCTGTTGTGGGCATTCGCGGCCTGGCGCCAGGCCCTCCCCTGGCTGCCCACCACCCGCCTTGCCCAGGAATCCGTGAGCACCCTGATCGAAATGCTTGCTGACGACGTCGCCCTGAAGACCGAAAGCAAGGCAACACTTATCAAGGCCATCGCCATCGTTGCCAGCGGTCCCGCCGGCGTCCCCGGCGGCCGCGTGGCGTTTAACGGCGGCGACCTGCCGTCCGGCGAAGCCGGCGCGGCCGGCATCGGCACGGCCGGCATCAGCGCGGCCGGAATGGTCGACGCCGGTCTCCAGGGTTCGCCGGGCAGCGCGAGTTCGGCAGGCACCACCATGTCCCGGGTCCGCCGGCTGCTGTCCCCCCAGGAGCCGCTGCCGGCCCCGTTGAGGGCTTTGGTCCTTGCGGGCTGCCTGCTGCTGCTGGCGGTGCCCACCGCTTTGCTGATAGTCCCGGGGCTGCTCGGCTAACAGGCCAGGCGGCCGGGTGTTCCCCGGCCGCCGGCCTCAGGCGTCGATCCGCTCCCGGTCCAGGCTCGCAGCACCGGCGATGATGAAGTCCTTGCGCGGCGCGACGTCGGAGCCCATCAGCAGGTCGAAGGTCTCTTCAGCCTGCTTGGCGTTTTCGATCCCCACTTTGCGCAGGGTCCGGTGGCGCGGGTCCATGGTGGTTTCCGCCAGCTGTTCCGCGTCCATTTCACCGAGGCCCTTGTAACGCTGGATGGGCTCCTTGTAGCGCTTGCCCTCCTTGGCCAGCCGCGCCAGCAGCACGTGGAGTTCAGCCTCGGAGTAGGTGTAGATCATCTCGTTGGCTTTCTGCCCGGCGTTGATCACCTCCACGCGGTGCAGCGGCGGCACTGCGGCGAACACCCGGCCCTCATCGATCATGGGCCGCATGTAGCGGAAGAAGAGCGTGAGCAGGAGTGTCCGGATGTGGGCGCCGTCCACGTCGGCGTCCGTCATCAGGATCACCTTGCCGTAACGTGCCGCCGTGATGTCGAAGCTGCGCCCGGACCCGGCGCCCACCACCTGGATGAGCGCGGCGCACTCGGCGTTGGACAGCATGTCCCCCACCGAGGCCTTCTGAACGTTGAGGATCTTGCCGCGGATGGGCAGGAGCGCCTGGAAGTCCGAGGAGCGGGCCAGTTTGGCAGTACCCAGCGCGGAGTCTCCCTCCACGATGAACAGTTCCGAGCGGGCCACGTCATCCGTGCGGCAGTCCGCCAGTTTGGTGGGCATCGAGGATGTCTCCAGCGCGTTCTTGCGGCGCTGCGTCTCCTTGTGGACACGCGCGGAAATCCTGGACTTCATCTCGCTGACGATTTTTTCCAGGAGCAGCGCGGACTGCGCCTTGTCATTGCGGTTGGCGGAGGTCAGTTTGGCATTGATCTCCTTCTCCACCACGCGGGCGACGATGGCCCGGACCGCGGACGTGCCGAGGATTTCCTTGGTCTGGCCCTCGAACTGCGGCTCGGCCAGGCGCACCGTCAGCACCGCGGTCAGTCCCGCGAAGATGTCGTCCTTTTCGATCTTGTCGTTGCCGGCCTTGAGCTTGCGGGCATTTGTTTCCACGGCCTTACGGAACGTCTTCACCAGGGCCTGCTCGAAGCCGGACTGGTGCGTGCCGCCCTTGGGGGTGGAAATGATGTTCACAAAGCTGCGCACGGTGCTGTCGTAACCGATCCCCCACCGGAGCGCCACGTCCACTTCACAGTCGCGTTCCACTTCGGCCAGCTGGCTGTGGCCCCGCTCGTCCAGGACAGGGACTGTTTCCTTGAACTTGCCCGAGCCGTGCAGCCGCCAGGTGTCCGTGACCGCAGGATCGGCAGCAAGGAAATCGACAAACTCGGAGATGCCGCCGTCGTGGTGGAAGACTTCCTCGTGGCCGGCGAGCTCGCCGGGAGTGCCCGGAAGCCTGCGCTGGTCCCGGACGGTCAGCTTCAGGCCCGGGATCAGGAAGGACGTCTGACGGGCCCGGGCGGCCAGTTCCTCGTAGGAGAACTTGGCGTCCGGGGTGAAGATCTGGCGGTCCGCCCAGTAGCGGATCCGGGTGCCGGTGACGCCGCGCTTGGCCTTGCCCACCACGTCAAGGACCGAGTCGTTGACGAACGGTTCGAACGTCGCCGCCGGATCGGGTTTGGTCCCCGGGTCCTTGAACCGCCCCGGTTCGCCCCGGCGGAAGGACATCTTGTACGTCTTGCCGCCGCGGTCCACCTCCACGTCCAGCCGGGAGGACAGCGCGTTGACCACCGAGGCACCGACGCCGTGGAGGCCGCCTGACGCCGTATAGGATCCGCCGCCGAACTTGCCGCCTGCGTGCAGTTTGGTAAAGACGACCTCGACGCCGGTCAGTCCGGTCTTGGGCTCAACGTCGATGGGGATGCCGCGGCCGTCATCATGAATCTCCACCGAGTTGTCGGCGTGGAGGATGATCTGGATGTCATGGCCGAAGCCGGCCAGTGCCTCGTCGACGGAGTTGTCGATGATTTCCCACAGGCAGTGCATCAGGCCGCGGGAGTCGGTGGAACCGATGTACATGCCCGGGCGCTTGCGGACGGCCTCGAGGCCTTCCAGTACAGACAGGTGCCGGGCAGTGTAATCAGAACTTGGTGCCACGGGTTGTGAACTCCTTCAGTGACGGAACAGCTAAGGCTTTTGACGCTCTTCCTAGGTTAGTCGGCCCGCGCCGGGACCCCTGCCAGCCACTCCAACATCGGCGTCATCCTGCAGTACCCGTTACGGAATGGTGATACGCGCACAGCGAAAGTGATCCATCCTTGTCATGGTTTTGCTACGAATGCTGGTTATATAGATGTACAGATCTACTAAGGAGGCCGAAATGACAACAGCAGTTGCGGACCGCACGCTCAACGCACTGGACCGGTGCGATCGTTGCGGAGCACAGGCGTACGTCCGGGTTGTTCTCGAGTCCTCCGGCGGGGAGCTGCTCTTCTGCGGCCACCACGCGCGGGCAGTCGAAGCGACGCTTAAGCCGCTGAGCTCCGACTGGCACGACGAGACGGGCCGGCTTCACGAGAAGCCGCCGGTATCGGTGGACTAGGCAACTCTCTGACAGCAACAGGGCTCCTCCGTTCGGAGGGGCCCTGTTCGTTTTGCCCTGGACCCAGACAAATCCACACATACGTGAGGCCCCGCCGTACGGCGGGGCCTCACGTATGTGTTTCTGCTGTTTAGTCCAGGTAGTCGCGCAGGACCTGGGACCGGGACGGGTGCCGCAGCTTGGACATCGTCTTCGATTCGATCTGGCGGATCCGCTCACGCGTGACGCCGTAGACCTTGCCGATTTCGTCTAAAGTCTTCGGCTGTCCGTCGGTGAGGCCGAACCGCATCGCCACAACGCCGGCTTCGCGCTCCGACAGGGTGTCCAGCACGGAGTGCAGCTGCTCCTGCAGCAACGTGAAGCTGACTGCGTCGGCGGGAACCACGGCTTCCGAGTCCTCGATGAGGTCACCGAACTCCGAGTCGCCGTCCTCACCCAGGGGCGTGTGCAGCGAGATGGGCTCGCGGCCGTACTTCTGGACTTCGACAACCTTCTCCGGTGTCATGTCCAGTTCGAGGGCCAGCTCCTCGGGCGTAGGTTCGCGCCCAAGGTCCTGCAGCATCTGCCGCTGGACACGGGCCAGCTTGTTGATGACTTCCACCATGTGCACCGGGATGCGGATGGTGCGGGCCTGGTCGGCCATGGCACGCGTGATGGCCTGGCGGATCCACCAGGTGGCGTACGTGGAGAACTTGAAGCCCTTGGTGTAGTCGAACTTTTCGACCGCACGGATCAGGCCCAGGTTGCCCTCCTGGATGAGGTCCAGGAACAGCATGCCGCGGCCGGTGTAGCGCTTGGCGAGCGAAACAACGAGGCGGAGGTTGGCCTCCAGCAGGTGGTTCTTGGCGCGCTTGCCGTCGTGGATGACGAACTCGAGCTCGCGCTTGAGTTTCGGATCCATGGAACCGTCGTCCGCCGCGATCTTCTCTTCGGCGAACAGGCCCGCCTCGATGCGGAGGGCAAGGTCCACTTCCTGCTCGGCGTTCAGCAGGGCAACCTTGCCGATCTGCTTCAGGTAGTCCTTGACGGGGTCGGCCGTGGCGCCGGCCGACATGACCTGCTGGACCGGAGCATCGTCGTCATCGGCGTCGGAGTAGACAAAGCCTGTGCCGGTGGCGGCGGCACCGGTCTTGCTGGCGGCCTCTTCCTCGCTCAGCTCTGACGGATCCGGACTGACGTCGTCCAGATCTTCGTCCAGCTCGACGTCCTCTGCATCGTCGTCGGACTTTCCGGCAGCCTCGGCGGCAGCCTTGGCGCCGGGCTTGGGTCCGCGCTTCTTGGGCTCGGGCTTTGCCGGGGCGCCGCCTTCGGCGGCCGCAGCCTTATTGGCTGCGCGCGTGGCGGCACGCTTGGCGCTCGTCGCCGCCTTCTTCTCCTCAGGGGACAATTCGGCCTGGTCGGCGGGTTCCTTCTTGGCGGAAGACGGGGTCACAGAAAACCTTTCTAGCGGCGGTCTGTGGAATCACCATACGGGCAACACCACTATGACCCTGTCAAGTCCGTGATTCACATCAGGTGCGATCGCGGCCAGCAGAGCCATTAAGTAGAACTGCCGGAGCGGCCGTAATGTTCCCGTTTCCGGGCATCACTACATGCACTTGATTCACGGACCCAACCGGGTCTCGGCATCCATTGTCTCATGATTTTCCGAATCGGCCCCTCAGTGCCGCCGCCGGGGCCGAATGTTTCGGCGGACCGGCCTCTCTCCCCGCCCGGCGCATCAGTATGCGGTGCCGCCTTAGGCCGCATCCGTTTCAAACTTCTGCCAGGCCGCGTCACGGCGCCCGGCCCATCCGCACAGCGTCCCGCGGCCGACCAGTTCGGACAGCAGTTCCGCGAGCCGGTATCCGGGGTGCTCCGCGACGGCCCGGTCCAGCAGGGCATGGGAGAACGACCCCCTGCCGCGGCACCACTCAATCCAGGCCCGTCCCGTGAGCGATGCAGCGCCGCCTTCTCCCCCGCCGGCCGTGCCGAGCTGCTGCAGCACGCGCTCCAGTGCCCTCATCCGGTCCCAGCGGGGCGATGGCGGTGCCAGCCCCAGAAGCACCTCCCCGTACCCGGGAATCGGGAATGCCCCCTCGTCCGGCATGTCTTCCGCCGGTCCGGGTGCCGACCAAGCGCCAGGAGGAGGTGACACCACCCGCAGGCCTGCGTCCGGCGCGAAGATCCCGAAGTCCTCCGCGCCCTGTTCCGCGGCCGGCCGTCCCGCCGCGCTCATCACCAGCACGGCGTCCCGCCAATGGGGTATGCGCAGGGAAGCCCGGAGATACCCGGACAGCTCGGCCGGCAGGTGCCCCTGCCCTCCGTCGGCCAGCACGCACCCCCACACGTCCAGTATCTTGGCGAACTGGGCGCAACTCCCCCGGAGCGGAGCAAATTCAGTGGACCACTTTTGTTCCGATTCCAGCACGCACGCATCAGCGTCCGCGGCCGCGGGCAAGGCGCCCGCGGACGAGGGGTCCTCGCCCACGCTGCTCCCGCGGAACACCATCTCGGCGTTGAGCCGGCTGTCCCGGATCTCATCCACCGAGCGGCCGGGAAACGGGCAGCAGGCGGGATCGAAGCAGTACGCGTTCCGCCAGAAGGACCCGCCGACGTACCAGGCGTCGCGGACCGGGAGCCCGGATGATTCCAGCTCGACCTCCAGAGCCGCCAGCAGCCTCGCCAGTGTCCCCTCCATCGGCGCCCCGGCGGGGACACCACCGGGCCATCCGCCCGACCCGTCCATCCATCCTTCCTCGCTGAAGAGCACCAGGAGGGCGCCGTCGGCGTCGTGGTCCGCGTCAAGGTAGTCCCTGACGGTACGGGCAAACCGAAGCAGTCCCGGATCCGAATCAAGGTCGGGGAGGTCGACGCGGAGGGTGGCACCCAGCCGCTTTCCCTGCATGGTCATGGCCACCAGGCTGTTGGCCGGCCAGTAGCCGAGGGAATGTGGAATGAAGCCCAGGATGTCCTCGGGGCCGGTGATGGTCAGTCGTTCTGGAGGTGTCATGTATCCAGACTGGAACGGCCGGCGTCCCGCGTTAATAGCTTTTCAGCGCTATGTGGAAACAGCCCTACTCGGCGCGGCGGCGTTCCAGGTTGCGGCGGCGCTGCTGCGCGAGGGCTTTGAGCAGCGGCGGCACCACGACGCCCTGGGCCGCCATCTGCCGCCGCACCTTGCGCCGGGTATAGATAATCGCCGCGGAACCGATTCCGATCAGCACGAACTGGACACTGAGTGCGATCCGGAACGGGTCGAGGCCGTAGAGCTCGCCCTGCGAGAACCCGGTGGCGTGGAGCACGTCCAGCACGACGCCTACGAGGTAAATGGCCACGAGCGCCGCAATGAAGCCGCCGACGTTGACGATTCCGGTGGCGGTTCCGATCCGGTGGGCAGGATTGAAGGTTCTTGCGAAGTCGAAGCCGATCATGGATCCCGGCCCTCCGATGGCCAGCACCACCACCAGCCCGGCGAGCATCCACAGCGGAGAACGGCCGGGCATGAGCAGCACGGCGGCCCAGGCCGCAGCCGTAGTGCCTGCGATGAGGAGCACCATGGTGGAGCGGCGGAGCGGGTGCCGGGAGACGAACCTGCCGATCAGCGGACCCGCTGCGATGGCAGCGGCGACGTAGATGGCCATCAGGCCGGACACGGTCCCGGCGCTAAGGCCCTGGGCGGAGATCAGGAACGGGTAGCCCCAGGTCATGGCGAACACCGTGCCGCTGAACTGGATGGTGAAGTGGCTCCAAAGCCCCAGCCGGGTGCCGGGCTGGCGCCAGGCGCGGGAGAGTGAAATGCCGGTGGCCTTGAGGCCCTGGCCTGTGTCCGGCCGGGGGTGCCCGGGCGGCTGGTCCTTCAGCACCGCCAGGACCAGGACGACGGCGAGCGCTGACATGGCTGCCAGCGTCAGGAATGCGGGGGTCCAGCCGGCCGAATGGAGGATCATCGCGAACGGGACCACACTGAAGAGCTGGCCGAGCTGGCCCGACATTCCTGTCAGCTGCGTGATGAGCGGCACCCTGGCCGGGGCGAACCACAGCGGGATCAACCGGATCACCGAAATGAACGTCATGGCGTCCCCGGCGCCCACCAGTACCCGTCCCAGCACGCCGCCCGGGATGTTGTCCGCGAAGGCCAGCTGAAGCTGGCCGAGTCCCATGAGGACGGCTCCCCCGGCGATCATGGTCCGTGACCCCAGCCGGTCGACGAGGACGCCGACCGGGATCTGCAGGCCGGCGTAGACCAGGAGTTGCAGCACGGTAAAGAAGGAGATCTCCGCTGCGGTGGCATGGAACCGCTCGGTTGCCTCCAGGCCCACGACGCCAAAGGATGTGCGTTGGCTGACCGCAACCAGATACGCGAAAATTCCGACGGTCCAGATGAGCCAGGCGCGCGGTGCAGTCACGTCTCCATTATGCCCGCTGGCTGGATAAGTCCTATTTATTGACGGGGGCCTTCCCTGGTTTATTGACGGGGCTCTTCCCGGGCGAGATACGCCTCCACGGCAGCGCCGAGCGCGTCGGCGTTCGGCAGTTCGTCGTTTTCATCAGCCAGCAGTGAGCGGCGGACGGTGCCCTCAGCCTTCTCGTCATAGCGCGTCTCCAGGCGCGACACCACCTGCTGCACTTCTTCGGAGGCTTCCAGCTGCTCGGCGATCTGGCGCCCGACTTCGCGGCCGGCCTCCCGCAGGCGGTCAGTGGGAAGCATCAACGAGGTGGCCGCGCCAAGGTACTCAAGCCCGGCCACGGCCGCGTTGGGGTACTCGGCGTCCGCAAGGTAATGCGGCACGTGGATGACGTAGCCGGCAATATTGCGGCCGGCCTCGGTGAGGCGCAACTCCAGGATGTGGCCCACCGCGGCGGGAACTTCCACTGTGGGCTTCCAGACGGAGATGCCCTCGATGAGTTCGGGTCGGTTGCCGTGGACCGTGACTCCCACCGGCCGGGTATGTGGAACGGGCATCGGGATGGAATGGATCCAGGTCACCAGGTTCACGTCGAGATGTTCCACGATCCGGACAACGGCCCGGGCGAACCGCTCCCACTGGAGATCGGGCTCGAAGCCGGCAAGGAACAGGAAGGGTTTGCCCAGTCCGTCCACCAGCCGGTACAGGGCGAGGCTGGGGGCCTGGTAGTCCTGGAGGTGATCCTCCACGAAGGTGACGTGCGGGCGGCGCGAGCGGTAGTCGATGAGCTGGTCGGCGTCGAAAACAGCCACCACCTCAGAGTCGAGGATGTCCAGCAATTCAGCAGTGATCTGCTTGACCACGTGGCCCGCGTCCGCGAATCCCGTGAAGCCCATCACCAGGTTGAGCCCGCGGAGGGCCGGGTCGTCGAACAGCTCGGCATTGCTCACAAAGAGAGCGTCGGGGTCCAGCAGGGAGCCGGAAATCCGTTCAAGCACGGCGTGTTCCTTTCGAGGTGGCGGCGGAGGCGGGGGTCGGCAGCGCTTTGGGTGGGGTGGTCCGCACAGGTCCGCCGGATATTTTCTACAACGCACCGGCCGCCCGATGCATTCCGGGTCCGGCGCGCGCAGCGGCAATGTGCTGCAGGTCTCATCAAATTCAACGCGACCGGGACGGAGAGACTACGATCGGAACTGGCCCTACGGACGGCCTGGCAGACACCGGGTTGCGTCTCAAGCCGACGACGGCCTGTTCCATGGCGGGGCGCCCAACATGCGCATCCTGCCGAAAATCACAGAGAATTGAGGACTGATCCTCGTGGTCAAGAATACTGAAATCAAACTTAGCGTCATTGCGCGTGACGTTAAGAAGTCGCCCACGGACGCACTGGTCATTGGAGTGGCGCAGGGTCCCGACGGACCTGTACTGCTGGACAACCCGCTGACGGCCAAGTCCGCCGAGGCCATCGCGGAGTCCCTGAAGGTTCTTGGCCTCACCGGCGCGGCCGACCAGGTCCACAGGCTGCCCGGGCTTCCGGAAGCCGGCGCCGCCGTCCTGGTCCTGGCAGGGGTCGGCAAACCCGGCGCCGGAGGAAAGCTCGCCGAAGAGGCGCTGCGCCGCGCCGCCGGGTCCGCTGTCCGGCAGCTTGCCGGACTCACCACCGTGACGCTGGCGCTCCCGACGGCGTCCCTCGCCGACGTCGCCGCCGTCGCCGAAGGCGCGGCCATGGGTTCGTACTCATTCACGGAATACCGTTCAGCTGCCAACGGCCGCAAGGACCCAGTGAAGAACGTCGTCATCTTCACGGACTTCGCCGCCGACAAGGACCTGCAGCCCCTGCTGGACCGTTCCGCCCTCATCGGGAAAGCAGTCAACGCGACCCGTTCGCTGGTGAACCAGCCCCCCAGCCACCTGTTCCCCGCGTCCTTTGCCGACGCCGCCAAGGAACTCTCCAAGGGCCTGCCGGTCAAGGTCACTGTGTGGGACGAAAAGCGCCTCGAAAAGGAGGGTTTCGGCGGGATCATGGGTGTCGGCAAGGGATCCACCCGGCAGCCCAGGCTGGTCAAGGTGGAATATGCCCCGTCCAAGGCCGCGGCCAAGATCGCGCTTGTGGGCAAGGGCATCACCTTCGACACCGGCGGAATTTCCATCAAGCCCGCCCTCGGCATGGGTGACATGAAGAGCGATATGGCCGGCGCCGCCGTCGTACTTAACACCGTGCTGGCAATCGCGGGCCTGGGCCTTCCCGTTAAGGTGACCGCATGGCTGTGCATTGCTGAAAACATGCCCTCCGGCGCGGCGCAGCGCCCGGCGGACGTCCTCACCATGTTCGGCGGGAAGACCGTCGAGGTCCTTAATACGGATGCCGAAGGCCGGCTGGTCATGGCCGACGGCATCGTGGCCGCCAGCCAGGAATACCCGGACGCCATCATCGACGTCGCCACCCTCACCGGTGCGCAGCTGATCGCGCTGGGCAACCGGACCGCGGGCGTCATGGGCTCGGACAGCGTCACGGGACCGCTCAAGGCCGCGGCGGACCGCGCCGGCGAGCTGGTGTGGCCGATGCCGTTGCCGGAAGAGCTCCGCGCCAGCATCGATTCCGAGGTGGCGGACCTGGCCAACATCGGTGAGCGCCACGGCGGCATGATGACCGCTGCCGTGTTCCTGCGTGAATTCGTCGGCAAGGGCAAGGACGGCGAGCAGATCCCGTGGGCCCACATCGATATCGCCGGCCCGTCCTTTAACAACGGCAGCCCGTACGGCTACACCCCCAAGCAGGGCACCGGCTGCACCGTGCGCACCCTGGTGGCCTACGTCGAGGACGTCCTGGCGGCCTCCGCGTAACGGGTTTCGCCTCACCGCCCTCCGCGGGGCCGGTGAGGTCGTTCGCGGCTTTGTGGCGGGCCATGATCCGTCCGCCACAAAGCCGCGTGACACTCGACACAAGCGCTCCACAAACGCCGTGACAAGGTGGAGCATGGATAAGTGGTTCGCTAAGGTGAACTGCGGTAGTCACAAATGCAAGAGAACCGGCCTGCTGGCATAATCACGGCAGAGCAAGTTCCAAGACCAGATGATGCGTACTCTCGTGTCATCGTTCACGCGAGGGAGCGTCTAAGTGGCCGATCAGGCAACTGCGCAAGAATTCGACATCCTGGTACTCGGCGGTGGCAGCGGCGGATACGCCACGGCACTCCGTGCAGTTCAGCTGGGCCTCACTGTAGGCCTCGTGGAGAAGGGGAAACTCGGGGGCACCTGCCTGCACAACGGCTGCATCCCCACGAAGGCCCTCCTGCACTCGGCCGAGCTCGCCGACCACGCCCGCGATTCCGCAAAGTACGGCGTCAACGTCACGCTGGACAGCATCGACATGAGCGCAGTCAACGCTTACAAAGACGGCATCATCGCCGGCAAGTTCAAGGGCCTGCAGGGCCTGATCAAGTCCAAGGGCATCACCGTCATCGAAGGTGAAGGCAAACTGCAGGGCACCGACACCGTCGTCGTGAACGGCACTGCCTACAAGGGCAAGAACATCGTGCTCGCCACGGGTTCCTACTCCCGCACCCTGCCGGGCCTGGAAATCGGCGGCAAGGTCATCACTTCCGACGAAGCCCTCACCATGGATTACATCCCCAAGAGCGCGATCATCCTGGGCGGCGGCGTGATCGGCGTCGAGTTCGCTTCGGTCTGGAAGTCGTTCGGCGTGGACGTCACCATCGTTGAAGGCCTGCCGTCGCTGGTTCCGAACGAGGATGCCGCGATCGTCAAGAACTTCGAACGTGCATTCAAGAAGCGCGGCATCAAGTTCTCCACCGGCGTGTTCTTCCAGGGCGTTGAGCAGAACAACGACGGCGTCAAGGTCACCCTCGTTGACGGCAAGACCTTCGAAGCCGACCTGCTCCTGGTAGCAGTCGGCCGCGGACCGGTCACCGCCAACCTGGGCTACGAAGAAGCCGGCATCACCATCGACCGCGGTTTCGTCATCACCAACGAACGCCTGCACACCGGCGTCGGCAACGTCTACGCCGTGGGCGACATCGTCCCGGGCGTCCAGCTGGCCCACCGCGGCTACCAGCAGGGCATTTTCGTTGCAGAGGAAATCGCAGGCCTGAAGCCGGTCATCGTCGAGGATGTCAACATCCCGAAGGTCACCTACTCCGAGCCTGAAATCGCCACCGTGGGCTACACCGAAAAGGCTGCCAAGGAAAAGTTCGGCGACGACCAGGTCGAAACCCAGGAATACAACCTCGCCGGCAACGGCAAGAGCTCCATCCTCGGCACCGGCGGCATCGTCAAGCTGGTCCGCCAGAAGGACGGCCCCGTGGTGGGCGTCCACATGATCGGTTCCCGCATGGGCGAGCAGATCGGTGAAGCACAGCTGATCGTGAACTGGGAAGCCTACCCGGAGGACGTGGCACAGCTCCTGCACGCCCACCCGACCCAGAACGAGGCCCTGGGCGAGGCCCACCTTGCCCTCGCGGGCAAAGCCCTCCACGGCTAGTACTTCCGCTTTACCACAGGGCTTAGTGCACCCGGCATGATCCGCAGGGTGCACTAAGCTCGAACACGGCAGCAATCATCCGCACTAAAGATCAATAAGGAGAACGGGGACGACATGTCTGAATCCGTTAACTTGCCCGCCCTCGGTGAGAGTGTCACCGAAGGAACCGTCACCCGCTGGCTCAAGCAGGTAGGTGACCGGGTAGAGGTGGACGAGCCGCTGCTCGAGGTTTCCACCGACAAAGTAGACACCGAAATCCCCTCTCCGATTGCTGGCGTGATTGAGGAAATCCTCGTCGCCGAAGATGAGACCGCCGAAGTCGGCGCTCCGCTCGTCCGCATTGGTGACGGCTCGGGTTCCGCCGGCGCATCCGAAGCAGCTGCCCCCGCCGAGGCCGCCCCGGCCGAGCAGGCCCCCGCAGCCGAAGAAGCACCCGCCGAAGAAGCATCCTCCACCGAGGCGCCTGCCCCGGCTGAGGCCCCCGCTGCCGAAGCAGCCCCCGCAGCCTCCGGCGAAAGCCACGAAGTAACCCTTCCGGCGCTCGGCGAATCCGTCACCGAAGGCACCGTCACCCGCTGGCTCAAGGCCGTGGGCGACTCCGTCGAGGTTGACGAGCCGCTCCTGGAGGTATCCACCGACAAGGTGGACACCGAAATCCCGTCGCCGGTTGCCGGCACCCTGCAGGAGATCCGGGTCAACGAGGACGAGACCGCCGAGGTAGGCTCCGTCCTTGCCGTCATCGGCTCCGGCGCAGCCGCTCCGGCTGCCGCACCGGCAGCTCCTGCTCCCAAGCAGGAAGCACCCGCCGCGGCTCCCGCAGCAGCACCCGCGGCCCCGGCCGCAGCGCCTGCCAAGGAAGAAGCACCGGCAGCGCCCAAGCAGGAAGCCCCGGCCCCGGCTGCTGCTCCTGCCGCGGAAGCTGCAGCGCCAGCCGAGTCCGGCTACGTCACTCCCCTGGTGCGCAAGCTCGCCAACCAGCAGGGCGTGGACATCGCTTCGCTGACCGGCACCGGTGTTGGCGGACGCATCCGCAAGCAGGATGTGCTCGCTGCCGCCGAGGCCAAGGCAGCTCCCGCCGCCGCAGCCCCGGCCCCGTCCGCAGCGGCTGCACCGGCTTCAGGTGCAGAGTCCTCCCTGCGCGGCACCGTGCAGAAGGCACCCCGCATCCGCCAGGTCATCGCCCGGCGCATGCGTGAGTCGCTGGACGTCTCCACGCAGCTGACGCAGGTCCACGAAGTGGACATGACCAAGATCGCCAAGCTGCGCCTCAAGGCCAAGAACTCCTTCCAGGCCCAGAACGGCGTGAAGCTGACCTTCCTGCCGTTCATCGCCAAGGCCGTCGCCGAAGCGCTGAAGCAGCACCCGAAGGTGAACGCGGCCTACGACGAAGACAAGCAGGAGATCACCTACCACAACGCCGAGCACCTGGCGATTGCCGTTGACACGGACAAGGGCCTCCTGGTTCCCGTCATCTCCGACGCCGGCAGCCTGAACCTTGCCGGCCTGGCCGGCAAGATCGCGGACGTCGCCGGCCGCACCCGCGACGGCAAGATCGGCCCGGACGAGCTGTCCGGCGGAACGTTCAGCATCACCAACATCGGTTCTGTTGGCGCACTGTTCGACACCCCGATCATCAACCAGCCGCAGGTGGGCATCCTCGGCACCGGTGCGATCGTCAAGCGCCCCGTGGTGGTCACCGACGAAAACGGCGACGACTCGATCGCCATCCGCTCCATGATGTACCTCTCCCTGACGTACGACCACCGCCTGGTGGACGGCGCCGACGCAGGACGCTTCCTGCAGACCCTCAAGGCCCGCCTTGAGGCCGGCGCCTTCGAGGCGGACCTGGGGCTGTAACCAGCAACAAACAACGACGGCGGTGCAGGCACCGGTGGGCAACCACCGGAAGGCCCGCACCGCCGTCGTTTTTGGTTACCGAATCGTCTCCAAAGCTTCCGCGGGGCTTACTACGTAGCGTAGAACCGTCTGGCTAGACTGGGCCCATGGACATCGTTTACAACATCATGGTCTTCCTGCACATCGTCGGCGCAGCCATGATTGTCGGCATCTGGATCGGCAACATGAAAAAGCCCACCGTGCATCCGCGGCAATTCGACGGCGCAGCCCTGCAGATCATCACGGGCATCGTGATGATGGGGCTCATCCCGGCACTGGACATGGAGGCGAACTACTTCAAGCTCGGCATCAAGTTCGCCATCGCGCTGGCGGTCGGGGTCCTCGCCTTCATGGGCCGCCGCAAATACAAGAAGGACGAGCCGATCAGCAAGGGACTGGCCCACGGCGTGGGCGGCCTGGCGCTGCTGAACGTTGCCATCGCCACCCTCTGGCAGTAACGCAACTCCGGCAGTAACTCACTGCGCCAACGACGACGGCGACCCTCCCTGGCCGGGAGGGTCGCCGTCGTCGTTGTGGCTGGCCAGCGGTAGTCCGGTGGCAGGTTGAGTCGGCCAGTCAGTCGCTGGCGATGCAGAATTCGTTTCCTTCGGGGTCATGCATCACGTCCCAGTGGAAGTCGCCGATGTCATGCCCTTCGACAAACACGGCTCCCAGCGATTCAGCGTGGGCCCGCAGGCTCTCCGGGTCCGGTCCGTGGACGTCAAGGTGCAGCCGCCGCCGGCCCTGGGTGGCGTCAGGGACCTCCTGGAAGGCAAGCTGCGGGGCTCCGGGGGCGGCCGGCTTGAGCCAGACGAACTGGTCAAAGCGGGCGGAGACCGTGGTTCCCAGCAGCGCAGCCCAAAATGCCGCAAGCTCTTCCGCGTTCACGGCATTGACCATGATGGCCGCGATCCTGGCCTGCGGTGCCACCACGGCAGGATCCCTTCGGCGTTGAGTTTCCATTGCGCCAGTGTAGACGGTCATAATCCTCTGACAGCGGACAGCCCGTGCGCCGCGGCTCCTGAATCCATAGGATTGATGCGGAAGGTCTGGGCGGAAGCCCGGACCGGATCGAATCTAAGCTGAGGAGTGGATATGGCAGCAATACGCACCGCGCACACCGTATGGAACGGCGACCTGTTCGAGGGGTCCGGCAACACCACGCTGGACAGCTCCGGGCTGGGTACTTACGCCGTCACGTGGAAGGCCCGCGCAGAACAGTCGGAAGGCAAGACCAGCCCCGAAGAGCTGATCGCCGCCGCGCACTCGTCCTGCTTCTCCATGGCGTTCAGCCTGGCGCTGAGCCAGGCCGGCTTCACCGTTGAAGAGATCAACACCAAGGCCGATGTCACTTTCGTTCCGGGCACGGGCATCACCGGTAGCCACCTGACGGTGAACGCCACCATCCCGGGCATTTCGGAAGAAGAGTTCCAGAAGATCGCCGGGGAAGCCAAGGTGGGCTGCCCTGTCTCCGGTGCCCTGGCCAGCATCGACATCACCATGGACGCGACGCTCGCCGCTTCCTAGGCTGCAGGGGTGCGGCCGCTCCTGGGGATGCCGCACCGCCGCACGGCAAAGGCCCCGCCCCTTCCTGGTTGTCACCAGGAAGCGGCGGGGCCTTCGTCGTCCCCGGCAACTGGCCGGTTCAGTCCTTGGCGGTGCGGGCAGGCAGGGGCGCCGGAAGGAGCCGCCGGTAGCCTTCACGGAGCGGGGGGCGGTCCGTGGGAAGTTCCTGGATCATTTCCTTGAGGGCGCCGATGCCGTACTCGAGCTGGGGATCCCTGCCGGCAGCATAGGCGTGCGGCGGGAACGTCACCTCAATGTCCGGCGTCACACCGTAGTTCTCGACGCCCCAGCCCACGCCGCCGCTGAACCAGGTGGCGTACCGCGGCTGCGTCACGCCGGTTCCGTCCGCCAGCGAGAAACGGTTGTCGATGCCCACCACACCGCCCCAGGTCCGGGTGCCGATGACCGGTCCGATCCCGCGCAGCTTGGACACCTGGGTGATGATGTCCCCGTCCGAGCCGGCAAATTCGTCCGTCAGGATGACCACCGGTCCACGCGGCGCGTGATGGGGGTACGTCCGGGGCCTTTCACCGCGCGGCATGCTCCATCCGGTCACCTTGCGGCCGATGAGTTCCGCAACGAGCTGGGACGTGTGCCCGCCCCGGTTGCGCCGGACATCCACGATCAGCCCGTCCAGGGCGGTCTCGGTGTCGAGGTCGCGGTGGAGCTGCGCCCAGCCGTTCGCGAGCATGTCCGGGATGTGGAGGTAACCGTACGTTCCGCCGGACGCTTCACGCACTGTCCGCCGATTGCCGGCCACCCATTCCTGGTACCGCAGACGCTCCTCGTCCTTGACCGGCACCACGGCGATGCGGCGCTGCTTGCCTGCCGCCTCACCGTGGGCCGCGCCGTTGCGCAGGGTCAGTTCCACGGCCTTTCCGGCGGCGCCCACGAGCTGCATGGCGGGCGTCAGCGTTTCGGACAGTTCCACGCCGTCGATTGCGAGCAGGACATCCCCCGCCTTGGCGTCTGCGCCCGGCCTGGTCAGCGGTGACGTGGCGAGCGGGTCAGATGACTCCCCCGCCAGGATGCGGGTGATTTCCCAGCCTGTTCCGGTGAAGGCCAGATCCGCGCCCAGGCGGCCCTGCCCGTTGCTGCCGTTTTCGGTGACTGCTGCCGGACGAACGTACGCGTGCGACGTGCCCAGTTCCCCATGGAGTTCCCACAGCAGGTCCACCAGGTCATCGTGCGAGCCCAGCCGGTCCACCAGGGGACGGTAGCGGCGGTGTACCGATTCCCAGTCCTGGCCTGCCATGTCTTCGGTCCAGAAGAAGTCACGCTGGAGCCGCCAGGCCTCGTCGAACGCCTGGCCCCAGACGCTCAGCGGATTCAGGAGCACGCGGATGCGGCTGACGTCCACCTTCACCAGTTGCCCCGAATCCTCGTCGCCCTTGGCATCGGCGGGCGCCACCCGGATCTGCTTGTCGTGCAGGAAAACCACTTTCCGGCCGTCGCCGGACACCCGGTAGCTGTCCAGGGCGTCCACAAGGGTGGCCGTCTTGCGCCTGGTCATGTCAAACCGCACCAGGCTGGGGGCGGTGTCCTTGTCGTCGGTGCTGGCCCGGCCGTCGCCGGTGACGCCGGCAAGGGCGTTGTCCAGCCAGAGCAAAGCGCCCGGCGTCGCCTCGAGCGCCGAGTAGTTGCCCTGCGGAACGGGCACTCCGATGACGCGATGCGCCAGGCCCTCTGCGTCCACGCGGACGGCAGGCGCCGCAGAACCGGCGCCGTCTTCGGCGCCTTCCGCGGAGGCGCCGTCCGGTCCGTCCGAGAGGTCCACCGAGGGACCAAACGGCGACGGCGTGTCGGCAGCAAGCGCCACAAGGTAGGGCTTGATGGGGCTGGGGAAGGACAAATCAAAGGAGTGTCCGTCGTATACGGGGTCGAAACTCCGGTTCGAGAGGAACGCCAGGAATTTGCCGTCGGGCGTGAACGAGGGCGAGGCGTCCCGGAAGCGTCCGTCCGTGACATCAATGATCCGGAACTCCGGATCGTCCACGTTAACAATGCGGAGCCGGCTGCGTGAACCAAAGGACGTGACCGGTTCGGACCAGCCGAGCCACGCGGAGTCCGGGGACCAGCACAGGCCGTCGATGGTGCCCTCGCCGATGCTGGTGATGAGCTTGATGGTGCCGCTCCGGGTGTCGGCCAGATAGACATCGCCGAAGGACGTTCCCACGGCAAGGGAGCGGCCGTCGGGGCTGGCCTCCATGGCGCTTGCCCGGGTGGACTTGGGGAAATCGATCTTCTGCAAAGGCCCGGCACCGGCGCCCCCGGCCGGGACGACCGCGTCTTCCGGCGCCCCGCCAGCCACGTCACTGCCGCCGTCAACGGCGGGTGATGCCACGCCGGGGGTGTTCATCCCGGCGGCCGGGACGGGCTTCGGAAGGGACGTTCCGGTGTCCTGCCCGGCGGGCCGCTGGGGCCGGGCGGCAGCCGCTGCCTGCGCACCGGCCACCTGCGGAGCAATCTCCTTGATGTACAGGGCTTCCGCGCCGTCGTGGTCGGCCACATAGGCAATGCGGCCCTCGCTCAGGGGCCGCGGCAGCCGGCCACGGACACCGGGCGCTGCTTCAACGACCCGCGACGGCCCGTCCTTGTGCCGGAGCCAGTGGATGGTGCCATGCGCTTCGACGGCGCTTGAGGAACCGGTGTGGTCCGGAATCACGCCGCCAAGGTGCCTGGCGGTTTTCAGGAGTGCAGGCCTCCGCCCCTGCGAGGCTGACCCGAGCGATATGTTGAGTTTTACTGCGTCGGAGTCCAGGTCAGGGACCAGCCAGAGCTCGCCGGCGGATTCGAACACCACGCGCTTGCCGTCCGTGGCCGCGTGGCGCACATAGAAGTCTTCGTGGTCCGTGTGGCGGCGCAGCCCGGTGCCGTTCGGCAGCACTGAATACAGGTTCCCGTAGCCTTCGTGGTCCGAGAGGAAAGCCACCCGCCCGTCAACCCACATGGGATCCGCAAGGTTGCCGTCCAGTTCGGGAACAAGGCGTTCGAACTCGCCGTTGCCGTCGGCGTCGATCCACAGCTTGCCGGCGGTGCCGCCGCGGTACCGCTTCCACCAGGCCGGCTCTCGGGAGAGGACGCTGGCTACGACCACGGGGCGTTCGTCGCCGATCTCCGGGCCGAAGGCCACGGACTCGACCGGCCCGAACGCAAGTTCCTCAGACCAGCCTCCCTCCAGCGGAACACTGTAGGCGTGCGTGTGACGGCTTTCCGCCTGCCGGAAGGCGCTCGTAACCAGGACATCACCGGCCGCGGTGAAGCCCTTGACCCGGGTGGACGCATGGCCGAAGTAGGTCAGCTGGCGGTAGCCTCCGCCGTCGACCTCCGCAGTGACAACCTCGGGCGCTGTTCCCTGCACAACCGTCCACACGAGGCGCTTGCCATCGGGTGTGAAGCGCGGGTTGCGGGCCGGCAGCTGAAGGGAGGAAACCCGCCAGGCGCGGCCTCCGTCCAGGGGCGCAATCCAGACGTCGTCTTCGGCCACGAAGGTGACCAGATCGCCGTGCAGATGCGGGAAACGAAAGTAGCTCGAAGAGGTCATCGTTAGATCATAGTCAAAGTCCAGTGGGCCGGACGGGAGGTTCCACCGCCGTGCCGGGCATGGTGAGATGGATCATGCGAATCATCATGGCCGGCGCCTCAGGCCTTATCGGAACCGACATGTCCGCCCACCTGCGCGAGGGCGGCCATGAGGTCATCCGCCTGGTGCGCCGGGCACCGGCAACTCCAGGCGAACTGCAGTGGGATCCGGCAGCCGGGCAGCTTGATCCCGCGCACCTTGAGGGCGCGGACGCCGTGATCAACCTGGCAGGGGCCGGGATCGGGGACCGGCCGTGGACCCGGGGACGGATCGACGAGCTGTTCCGGTCGCGGCTGGATCCCACGCACACGCTGGCGGCGGCGATGGCGAAAACAGGGCAGCCGCCCAAGGTCTTCATCAGCCAGTCAGGCTCGAACTACTACGGGGACAGCGGGGCTGCAGTTCTCCGCGAACACGCCCCGAACGGTTCCGGCATCATGGCGCGGATCTGCCGGGAGTGGGAGGCAGCGGCGCATACGGCTCCGGCGGGCGTCCGTGTTGTGACGCCCAGGACGGGGGTGGTCCTCAGCCGGTCGGGAGGCGCGCTGGGACGGCTGCTGCCGTTGCTCCGGCTCGGCCTTGGAGGTCCCCTCGGGAACGGCAGGCAGTGCTGGCCGTGGATCACGCTGCCGGACGTATCCTCGGCTTTCAGTTTCCTGCTCGCAGCCCCCTTGTCAGGTCCGGTCAACCTCTGCGCGCCGGAGACCGCCGACGTCAATGCCCTGGTGGCAAGGCTTGCCGCCGCACTCCACCGGCCGGCCCTCCTCCGGGTGCCGGCGCCGGTGCTGCGGGTGGTCATGGGAAAACTGGCCGATGAGCTCCTCCTCGGGAGCCAGCGCATGGAGCCCGCCCTGCTGGCCGAGGCCGGGTTCGAGTGGCAGCATCCCTCGTTGTCCGAGGCAGCGGCGTGGGCAACCGGCCGGGACTAAGCATTCCGAAGCTAGGCCTCGGGCAGGATCTCCTGGATCCGCCAACGCCCGCCGGAACTGACCAGGACCAGGCGAAGCCGCTGCTCCGGACCGGCAGGTTCCACTGCCACGACATTTCCGCCGGCGTCGGTCTCCCGATATTCGGAGTTGACTGCGGTGATGGCCACCACTGCCCGTGCATCCGAACCGCCGGGTGCCGCCTCGGCGCGGGTCACGGTGGTGCTGAAGCCGGCCAGGACATGGCCGGTGTCCCTGAGCTTCCCGCTGACTTTGGCGTCGGCTGCGGCAGCCGGGGAGTTCTCCAGGTTGACCTCGTCCAGCAGCCCGAGTTCCCCGGAGCTCAACGCAGCCGACCTTAGTTCCGCCAGCCCGCGCACCGCCTCCTCGGGCCGCTGCGAAAGAGCCCGCTGACGGGCCTCCGCCTGAACGGGGCTTCCTGCCGCCCCGGGCCGGACGTCCGGCGACGGCGCCGCCGCTGTGTGCACGGACTGCGGCTCGGCTCCCTGCCATGCGACCTGCTGCGGCCCGGCCAGGAACCACGCGGAAACGATGACCGAGCAGGCAACCGCTGCCGACAGGGCCCCAATCCGGCGGCGTTTGCCCCCGGCATGCCGGCCGGCGACGCGTCCCCGGCGGCTGAAGGGACCACCGCGGCGCCCGAGGCGGCGTCGCAGGGCACGGAGTTTCGCCGTGCCCCGCGCGTTGCGGGAGGGCGGGACGTTGCGGCGGGTCAGCAGCTGGGGAAGGACCGTGGGATGGACCGCGCCGGCGAGGTCCACGGGGGCAGCGTCCGCGCTGCGGTAGACGGCAGCCGCAAATTCCAAGGCCGTCGGCCGTCCCCGCCGGTCCTCCCGCAGACCCGCCTCCAGCGCGGAAGCGAGGGCGGCGGGAACGCCGGGAACCAGAAGTGACAGGGGCGGTCGCTCCGGGCCGGGCTCCGGTGGCTTGCCGGTCAGGCAGTACCAGCCGACGGCTGCGGCCGAATAGACGTCCCGCTCGGGCTGCAGCCCTGCCCTTAGGGCATCCACCGGCGCCGGGTCCAGGAAACCGGCCGTGCCGGCCGGGGAAGGATCCGCGGCGTCACCCACCATGCGCGTCACGCCAAGGTCCGCCAGCAGGGGCTTGCCGTGGGCGGTGAACAGCACGTTGCCCGGCGAAACATCCGAGTGCATGAAACCCTGACCGTGGAGGTACGCCAGTGCCTGGGCCAGGGGCGTCAGGACAGTCACTGTTTCCCCGATGCTCAACGGACCGCGGCAGGTGACCAGCTGGGCCAGGGAGCCGCCTGCCGCGTAATCCATGACCAGCCCCAGGCCCCCGCCTGCTCCCCCTCGGAGCCCGACCACATCATGGGCCCGTACCAGGTGGCCGTGGTCCAGCGCGGAAAGAATCCTGAGTTCACGGCGCACGGCGTCGGCCGTGAACCGCGCCTCCCTGCCGGGGACACCGCCGTCGTCCGCGGACGACGAACGGCTTTCCGCGGCGTCAAAGCACTTCACCGCAAACTCCCGGAGGGTCTGCTCGTCCCGGACAAGCCACACGCTGGCGCTTCCGCCCCGGCCGAGTTCACGCACCACCTCATAGCCGGGAACGTCCGGAACCGTGCCGACCTCATCGCATTTCTCCATACCCAAGGAATAGCGGAATCGGCAGAATTCCGCAGAAGTTATCCACAGGCAGTGCAGTGAGAGGTTAAGCACAGAATCAGGCACGACGGCGGACGGGGTCTAAGCTGGATGCCATGACTCTTGAGTTTTCCACGCTGGGTCTTGCTCCGGATTTCGTTGATTACATGAAGGGCTGGGACATCCAGCGCGAACTCCATGACAAAGTCGTCGCAGCTGAGGCACCCAGCACAGTCCTGCTCCTTGAGCATGCCGCCGTATATACGGCTGGCAAGCTCACAGAAGACCACGAACGGCCGTTCGACGGAACCCCCGTCGTCGCGGTGGACCGCGGCGGCAAGCTGACCTGGCACGGTCCCGGCCAGCTGATCGCCTATCCGATCCTCAAGCTGAAAAACCGGTCAGGGATCCGCGACTACGTCGAACGGCTCGAAGCCGTGATGATCGCGGTCATGGCCGATTACGGCATCAAAGCGGAGCGGATCAAGGGACGCGCCGGCGTCTGGATCAAGGCTGACAGCAAAGGGCCGGACCGGAAGATAGCCGCAATCGGAATCCGCGTCCTCGACGGGGTCACCATGCACGGCATCGCCATCAACTGCAGCAACGACCTGGCACCGTATGCCCAGATCATTGCCTGCGGTATCACCGACGCCGGCGTCACCACGATGTCCCTTGAAGCCGGCAGGACCATCACCCCCGGTGATATCGCGGACCAGGTCGTGGCCGAATTCCGCAAGCACGAAGAAGCACTCGTTTCAAGCCCCGAAGGAGCTCTACTGTGACACTGGCACCAGAAGGCCGGAAGATGCTGCGTATTGAGCAGCGCAATGCGGCCACCCCGGTGGAGCGTAAGCCGGAGTGGATCAAGGCCAAGGTCCAGATGGGCCCGGAGTTCGTCCAGCTCAAGAACCTGGTGAAGAAGGAAGGCCTGCACACGGTGTGTGAGGAGGCCGGCTGCCCGAACATCTTCGAGTGCTGGGAAGACAAGGAAGCCACGTTCCTGATCGGCGGCTCCGAATGCACCCGGCGCTGTGATTTCTGCCAGATCGATACCGGCAAGCCCTCCCCGGTGGACATGTTCGAACCCACCAAGGTGGCCCGCTCGGTCCAGGCCATGCAGCTCCGGTACGCCACCGTGACCGGGGTGGCCCGCGACGACCTCGCCGACGAGGGCGTCTGGCTCTACGCCGAAACGGTCCGGAAGATCCACGAACTGAACCCGGGCACCGGCGTCGAACTTCTGATCCCGGACTTCTCCGGCAAACCCGAGCACATCGCGGCGATCTGCGACTCCAAGCCCGAGGTCTTCGCGCACAACGTCGAGACCGTGCCGCGGATCTTCAAGCGCATCCGCCCCGCGTTCCGCTACGACCGGTCCCTGGATGTCATCACCCAGGGCCGGAACCTGGGCATGGTCACCAAGTCCAACCTGATCCTGGGCATGGGCGAGACCCGCGAGGAAATCTCCGAGGCCCTGCGGGACCTGCACGAGGCCGGCTGCGACCTGATCACCATCACCCAGTACCTGCGCCCGTCCGAACGCCACCTGCCGGTGGACCGCTGGGTCAAGCCGCAGGAATTCGTGGACCTCGCCACCGAGGCCGAGGAAATCGGCTTCCTCGGCGTCATGTCCGGCCCGCTGGTCCGCTCCTCCTACCGTGCCGGCCGGCTCTGGGCCACCGCGATGCGCAAGAAGGGCTGGGAGATCCCGGCCGAACTCGCGCACATCGAAAGCTCCGGCAGCACCCGCCAGGAAGCCAGCTCCCTCATCGCGGCACACCACTAGGACCTTTCGTAACATTTACGCCTGAGGGCCGGCACCGGAGCAATCCGGCGTCCGGCCCTCAGGCATAAATCACGTAGAATTAAGGCACTATGGCGAATTCCCCTGATTCCAGCAAACCGACTCCGGCAGCCTCCGACGCTCCGAAGCGTGGCCTCTTCTCTCGCAAGCCGAAGGAAGCCAAGGTCAAGAAGCCCAGCAGGCTGAAGCAGATCAACGAAGTCTTCCAGATGACGCGCCGCCACGACCCCATGGTGGTCTGGATGATGCTGCTTGCTTTCCTGGGCGTCGTCGCCGTCAGCTTCCTGGTGGGCTTCCTCCTGGAAAACTGGATCACGGGCCTGATTATCGGCATCCCCCTCGGCCTGCTGGCCGCAACCCTCATCCTTTCGCGCCGCGCTGAGCGGGCCGCGTTTGCCCAGATTGAGAACCAGCCCGGAGCCTCGGGCGCGGCACTGGGTACCCTGAAGCGCGGCTGGATCACTGAGGACCAGCCGGTTGCGGTCAACCCGCGGACCCAGGACGCCGTCTTCCGCGCCATCGGCCGTCCCGGCGTCGTACTCGTCAGCGAAGGCCCCACCCACCGGGTCCGGCCGCTCGTCGACGCCGAACGCAAGCGCCTCGCCCGCATCCTGCCCAACGTAACCGTCCACGTGATCGAGACCGGCCGCGGCGAAGGCCAGACCCCCCTCAGCCAGGTCGCCAAGAAGATGAACAAGCTGGACAAGGAACTCACAAAGCTCGAAGTGAGCGCGGTGTCGAAGCGGATTTCCTCGCTCGGAAACCGCCTCCCCATCCCCAAGGGAATCGATCCTTACAAGGCCCGGCCGGACCGCAAAGCAGCCCGCGGCCGCTAGCAGCCTTGGCAACGCCCCGGAACCGGTCATCAGCCGGCGCCGGGGCGTTTGTTTTGAGCCGGTCAGCCGTACTCACGGCTTTGTCAGCCCCGCACCCCCGTAGCAAAACCGCACTGCCCCCAGAGAAACCGGAGTACCGTGAAACTGCCCTCGAAATCCACCGTTATCCGGCTCTTCCGGGTCCTCGCCGTGGCCGAAGCCTTCAGCTGGGCGGCCCTCCTGACCGGAATGTACTTCAAATGGATTGCCCGGACCTCCGAGCTTGGCGTGGAGATTGCAGGACCGATTCACGGCGCACTGTTCATCGCCTATGGAGTGGCGGCGCTTGCCCTGTGGCGCCTGCAGCGGTGGCCGTTCCTGGTGGCGTTCCTCGCCGGTTTCTCAGCGGTGTTGCCGTTCGCCACCGTCCTCTTCGAACGGTGGGCGGGCAAGCGCGGCTACCTGACGCCGACGGGCAGCAGGCCGGCAGAGCAGCGCGATAACGTCACCGCAGGCGTCTAAGCCGGACCGGCTACCTACGGACGAGGACGGTGTTCATCGCCTTGTCGTGCAGGCCGCGGTGATCCGGATCAAAGATGACCGCCGGAATCACGAGGCACAGCAAGATGGTGCGGACCAGCGCCGCGAGCGGTCCGGCCGGAGCGCCGCCCAGGCGGACTACGTGGATGCCAAGGAGCCGGTGGCCGATGCTGTAGCCGAGGGTGCCGATCAGGAGGATCTGCTCTATGGCGAACACGGCAAGCGTGCCCCACGGATCCCCGCCGAACGCGTAGTTGCTGATCAGCAGCGCGAGTCCCCAGTCGATGCAGATGGCAAGGATCCGGCGTCCGGCCCGGGCGATCGAGCCGGGGCCTGCCTCGGGCAGGCCGAGGCGCTCCCCCGGGTACTTGGAAATGCCGGACGTATCCGGCCCGCTGAGCCAGGAACCTATATCTTTACGATCAACCACGGATCAAGCCTATCCGTTGCACGGGTCCCGCAGTTAAGTTCACAGTATGGATGCGGATGGACCACAGTGTGGACACCGTATAGCGTTTACATATCAGGCGGTTCTGTAACCTGCCGGAAACATAGCGGACACGGACGGGAAATCCCGTGTCCCTAGGGTGGTAACAGTTGCTAGCGAGCTGGGAGCGGGGACACTTTTGTGTTTTCGCGCCGTCGGATTGCGCTGGACCATATGGCTTTCCAGCCAGTTATTACTTATGCGTAAGGAGCATAGATGTTCAAGACTGCGGACGAAGTCCTCAAGTTCATCAAGGACGAAGATATTAAATTCGTCGATATCCGCTTCACCGACCTTCCTGGCGTGCAGCAGCACTTCAACGTGCCGGCCAAGAGCGTTGATGCAGACTTCTTCATCAACGGCCAGCTGTTCGACGGTTCGTCCATCCGCGGTTTCCAGGGCATCGCCGAGTCCGACATGCAGCTCATCCCGGATGTCACCACGGCATTCCTGGACACGTTCCGCATGGAGAAGACGCTCGCGCTGAACTTCTCCATCGTGAACCCCCGCACCGGTGACCCTTACCACCGCGACCCCCGCGGCGTGGCCGAGAAGGCTGAGGCCTACCTCGCTTCCACCGGCATCGCCGACACCGCGTTCTTCGCTCCCGAGGCCGAGTTCTTCGTGTTCGACAACGTCCAGTACCAGTCCTCCCCGCAGGGCAGCTTCTACAAGATCGACTCCGAAGAAGCCCACTGGAACACCGGCCGCGAAGAAGAAGGCGGAAACCTGGGCTACAAGACCCCCGTCAAGGGCGGTTACTTCCCGGTCTCCCCCACCGACAAGCAGGCCGACCTGCGCGACGCCATGTGTGTTGCCCTGGACGAAGCCGGCCTTGAGGTCGAGCGCAGCCACCACGAAGTGGGCTCCGCCGGCCAGGCTGAAATCAACTACAAGTTCACCACGCTGACCCACGCGGCTGATGACCTGCAGAAGTTCAAGTACGTCATCAAGAACACCGCCGACGCCTGGGGCAAGTCGGTCACCTTCATGCCGAAGCCGGTCTTCGGTGACAACGGCTCGGGCATGCACTGCCACCAGTCGCTGTGGAACGGCGGCGAGCCGCTGTTCTACGACGAGAAGGGCTACGCAGGCCTCTCCGACATGGCCCGCTGGTACATCGGCGGCCTGCTGAAGCACTCCTCCGCCGTCCTCGCCTTCACCAACCCGACGGTCAACTCGTACCGCCGCCTGGTCAAGGGCTTCGAAGCTCCGGTCAACATGGTCTACTCGCAGGGCAACCGCTCCGCCGGTATCCGTATCCCGATCACGGGCTCCAACCCGAAGGCCAAGCGCATCGAGTTCCGCGCTCCGGACCCCTCCTCCAACCCGTATCTGGCGTTCGCTGCCCAGCTGATGGCCGGCATTGACGGCATCCGCAACCGCATCGAACCCCCGGCTCCCATCGACAAGGACCTCTACGAGCTCCCCGCCGAAGAAGCCAAGGACATCCCCAAGGCTCCGGGCACCCTCGAGGAAGCCCTGGACGCACTGGCCGAGGACAACGAGTTCCTCCAGGCCGGCGGCGTGTTCACCCAGGACCTGATCGACACCTGGATCGAGTACAAGTACGAGAACGAGATCCGCCCGCTGTCCCTGCGCCCGAACCCCTACGAGTTCGAGCTCTACTACGGCGTCTAGTCAGACCCCCGGCCTAACCATCGCTTAGTCCGCAGAAAGTCCGCATGTGCTGCTACGGCAGCACGTGCGGACTTTTTTGTGTCGAAAGACGAGTAACAGCAGCCCGCCGCGCGCGGAGGGCAACCAGTATGCCAGTAGCGCCCACTCTACGAATGCCGGGACTCCTTCTATATGCTCCGGGGACGGTATAGGGATACGCGAGGTTTGGGGGACTCCATGAAGCGGGCCGGAGCATGCATGGCAATGGTGACGGCTTTCTTCCTCACCTTCAGCGCAAGCGGACCGGCGGGGTCCGCCGGTTTGGCTACGATGGTCGGGCTGGCCACCGAGGCGGGGGGCCCCATTCCAATCGGCGTGGCGTCGCCCGTGTACGGTTCCCCTCCGCAGGCGCTCACCACCGCGCGTGCTTTGCTGAGTTCGCTGACCGTCCGCCCGCCGGGCGGTCCTGCGTACCAGGAAACCGCATATGACTATCCGGCAATGGGAGACGACGGCTGCAACACCCGCGAGCATGTCCTGATCGCCAGTGCGGGGGGTCCAACGATGGCAGGACCCTGCACTGTGGCCACGGCACAATGGATCTCCCAGTGGGACCGCGTGGTCACGGGTGATCAGGCGTTGCTCGATGTGGCCCACACTGTGCCGCTGGAGGAAGCCTGGCTGTCCGGGGCGTGGGCCTGGACGCCGGAGCAGCGCCGGGACTTCGCGAACGACCTGGTTGGCAACATCTCGCTCTACGTCACCACCAAGGACACAAACGTTGAGCGGGGATCCGCCGACCCGGCCCGATGGTGGCCGCCGCACGACGGAGTCCACTGCAAATACGCAACCGAGTGGGTCTGGATCAAGGCCCGGTGGAATCTCAGCGTCGACGAGGCAGAGTACACGGCGCTAATGACCCAGCTCAACGAAGCGGAAACCAACATGTGCCGGGATAAACCCTCTAACGTCCCGCCGTTGGGGCTGACACCGGGTGTGGGACCGGCAGCCATCGTGGGACGCATTTTCGCCCCGTCCGGCACGCCTTACAGCCCGGTGAGCGTACAGGCGTATTCCGCTAACCACGCAATTGTCAAACAAACCCAGGTGCGGGTGGAGGGAACGTATGAATTGACCGGCCTCCCCGCGGGTACCTACACAGTGAAATTCCTGGGCGGCACCAGCGGCACCACAGACCAGTGGTACAGCGAATGGGGACCGGGCGGTTTCCCGAAGCCGATCACAGTAGCGGCCGGCGGGATCGCGAGCGGCATCGATGTGGGGATGATCGTGGCACCTTCCTTCACGGACATCCGCGCCGACAACCAGTTCTACGGCGAGATAGCCTGGTTGTTCTCCACCGGTATCACGGAGGGATATCCGGACGGAACCTATAGGCCGCTGACTGGGATCAAGCGGGATGCCATGGCGGCCTTCCTCTACCGCCTGGCCGGGAATCCGGCGGTCCCTGCGGACGCACCGACTTTCCCGGATGTTCCCGCCGGAAGCCAGTTCTACGACGAGATCCGCTGGCTGGCATCGACCGGCATTACCCGCGGATTCCCCGACGGCGGATTCCACCCTGCAGACAACGTCAACCGCGATGCAATGGCCGCTTTCCTGTACCGCTTCGACGGCAGCCCTAACATCAGCCTTGCTCCCTCTGTATTCTCGGATGTCCCCGCCGGCAGCCAGTTTGCTGCGGAGATCTCGTGGCTCGCCGCCGAGCGGATCACCACAGGTTACCCGGATGGATCCTTCGGAGCCCACAGGGAGGTCAACCGTGATGCGATGGCAGCGTTCATGACCCGGTACGCCGCGAGTGTTGCGATCCCTTCGACACCCTGAACGTTCGGCGGCGCAACTCGTCGCAGTGCCGGCACGAAGGCTCAGAAGGACCGGTACATGGTCCTTTGCGGTCCGGCGTCGCCGCCGAGGTACTGTCCGCGGTCTTCAAATCCGGCTTTGCGGTAGGCGGCCTGGCCGGCCGGGTTGCGCTCGTTGACTAACAGTACGACGCCGGCCTCTCCGCCACCCAGCCTTACCGTCAGTTTCGCTGCTTCCCTGACCGCTGCTGCGGCCGCAAGGGTGCCGAGTCCCCTGCCCTGCCGGTTCCTGTCGATGAGGAAGCCGCGCAAGAGCCACACCGCCTGATCATCCTCCCAGCCCGCCAGTGTCGCCGCACCGCGCTGCAACGTGAATACGCCGACGGCTTCTCCGCCGGAGTCCACCACATAGGGAAAGCGTGAATCCTCCTCCAGCGCCACGAGCATCATGCGCAGCGGATCACCGGCGAAGTCGCGCTGGTCCTCCCCCAGTTCCAGTCCCGCGACCTCGCCCAGCTTGATGGCCCTGGCGTCGTCGTCGAGGTTCTTCAGGGCGATAAGCCAAACGGATTCAGACATGGATCGAGCCTACCCAGAACCCGCGACGCCGGCCGCCAGCTTTCGGGTGACGGCCGGCGTCGTGCCTCTGGCCGGTGCCGCGGCCGCCGGCAGGGCGGGGTGAAGCTATGGCGTCTGGGCGTCAGCCGGCGGCCCGGCAGGGTCCATCCAGAAGACCTCCCAGAGATGGCCGTCCGGGTCCTGGAAGCTGTGGTTGTACATAAACCCGTAGTCCTGGGCCTCCTGCGAAGGCGCACCTCCAGCGGTCATCGCCTTCCGGATCGTGTCGTCAACAGCTTCACGGCTGTCAACGGAAAATGCCACGATCGCTTCGGCGGTGCTGCCGGTATCCGCAATGCCCTTGGAAATGAACGTCTTGAAGTAGCCTTCCACCAGCAGCATGACGTAGGCGCCGTCATTGATGATCATGCAGGTGGCATTTTCGTCGGTGAAATCCGGGTTGAAGGAAAAGCCGAGCGCGGTGAAGAACTCGACCGACCTGTTCAGGTCCTTGACGGGGAGATTCAGAAAGAGTTGCGTGGCCATTGGCTCAAAATAGCATCCGGCCCGCCCTGTGTCAGCCCCCGCGATGACGTGCCACCGCCGAAAACCAGCCCGGTTACTGCCCGTAGAAAACCCTTTCGAAAACACCGCGGGCACGCCTGCTGAGCCTCAGGTAGTCCTCTTCCAGCGTGGCCGCGTTGCCTGGCGGGTAACCGCACCAGCGGGCGACGGCTTCCAGGTCCCTGCGGGAAGACGGCAGCAGGTCGGAGGCACGGCCGGTCCAGATCACGTTGGCGGACCTGATGCGGCTGGCCAGGTGCCAGGCCTTGAGGAGGAGTTCCGCCTCGTCCCGTTCCAGGAACCCGAGGGAAGCTGCGGCTTCCAGCGCCGGCACCGTGGATGCGGTCCGCAGTTCCGGGTGCTTGCCGGCGTGCTGCAGCTGCAGCAGCTGCACGAGCCATTCAACGTCGCTAAGCCCGCCGCGCCCCAGTTTGAGGTGCCGCGCGGGATCCGCGCCGCGGGGCAGCCGCTCCGCTTCCACCCTTGCTTTGACGCGGCGGATTTCGCGCACGTCCTTGTCCGACAGTTCCGCCGGATAGCGGATGGTGTCGATCAGCTCCACGAAGTCCGCTGCCAGGTCGTCATCCCCTGCGATGGGCAGGGCCCGCAGCAACGCCTGGGCTTCCCACACGAGCGACCACCGGCGGTAGTACTCTGCGTAGGAATCGAGGGAGCGGACCATGGCACCGCTCTTGCCTTCGGGCCGCAGGTCGGCGTCCACCATCAGTACGCGTTCGGCCAGGATGGCGGGCTTGAGGGGCTGGGTCAGAAGGTTCGAAATGTGTCCCACGATCTGCGCGGCCTGGTTCTGCGCTTCTTCCTCGGGAACGCCCGGCAGCCCGCGGTGCACGTACATGACATCCGCGTCGGAGCCATAACCGATTTCGCGGCCGCCCTGCCGGCCCATGGCCACCACCAGGACACGTGTCTTCAGGGGACCCGAGGCACCCACGATGCCTTCGGCGACCCGGAGGGCGCCCAGCACGGCTGCGCGGTCCGTGTCCGCGAGGGCGGCACCCACCTGGTCCTGGTCCAGCAGCCCGGCGCTGTCCGCAATGGCGACCCGCAGGATTTCCCTGCGCCGGATCAGGCGGATGAGCCGCATGGCGCTTTCCGGGTCCTCATGCCGCGACATCTTCGAGGTGATTTCGAGCCACTGGGCCTCGAATCCCAGCGGAGCCAACTCCTTGTCCGTCCCCAGCCAGGCCACCGATTCCGGAGACACCTCCAGGAGGTCGGCGATCAGGCGCGAGTTGGACAGGACATGGCAGAGCCGCTCGGCCGCCGCCGTCGAATCCCGCAGCATCCCCAGATACCAGTGCGTTGTTCCCAGCGCCTCGCTGACGCGGCGGAAACCCAGCAGCCCGGCGTCGGGGTCCACGCCGTCGGCGAGCCATCCGAGCAGGATGGGCAGGAGCTGGCGCTGCAGCGCCGCACGCCGGCTGACCCCGGCCGTGAGTGCCTCGATATGCCTCATGGCGCCCCGGGGATCCTGGTAACCGAGGGCGGCAAGGCGGCCTTGTGCGGCCTCCGGCGTGAGCCGCGCTTCTTCGCTGCTCAGCTTGGCGGCGGTGTTCAGCAGGGGCCGGTAGAAAATGCGTTCATGCAGTTCCCTGACAGCGCGTTTGGTTTTCTGCCAGGCGGCCAGGAGCGCATCAGGGTGCGGGCGTTCCCGGGCGAAGGGGCCCAGCACGCCCTTCGCCAGCGCGCGCAGGGCGTCTTCCCTCACCGGCATCAGATGGGTGCGGCGCAGCTGGAAGAGCTGGATCCGGTGTTCCAGGAGCCGGAGGTACCGGTAGGCGTGGTCAAATTCGGCGGCATCCGTCCGGCCGATGTAGCCACCGGCCGAGAGCGCGGCGATGGCTGAAGTGGTGTCCCTGTGCCGGAGGGATTCATCGGCTTTGCCGTGCACCAGTTGCAGCAACTGAACCGTGAATTCGACGTCCCTCAGGCCGCCGCGGCCCAGCTTGATCTGGCGCTGTTCCTCATCCGCGGGAATGTTGTCCGTGACGCGCCGGCGCATGGCCTGCACGGATTCCACAAATCCTTCGCGGTTCGCCGAACCCCAGATCAGCGGAAGGACGGCGGCCTCGTACCGGGCGCCCAGCTCCGCGTCCCCGGCAATGGTCCGGGCCTTCAGGAGGGCCTGGAATTCCCAGCTTTCGGCCCAGCGGGCGTAATAGCTCTGATGCGACGCCAGCGTCCGCACCAGCGGTCCCGATTTGCCCTCCGGCCGCAGGTTGGCGTCCACCTCCCAGAGGCCGGGCTCCCGGCCGATGGACATGATGGCCCGCGAGATCCCGGTGGCAAGGGCCGTCCCGATCGTGTTGGCGCGGGCATCATCCAGCTCGCCGGCGTCGATCACATAAATGACGTCGACGTCGGAAATGTAGTTGAGCTCGCGGGCACCGCACTTGCCCATGCCGATGACGGCGAGACCCACTTCGGCGACTTCGGATGCCGAGAACTGCTCGCCTGCCTCGGCCCGGGATACTGCCAGCGCCGCCTCGATGGCAGCACCGGCAAGATCCGCCAGTTCGGCACCGGCCGCGGGCATGAAGTCCAGCGGGTCGGCGGCACACAGGTCCTTCACCGCCAGGTCAACCACGCCTCTGCGGTACGCGGTGCGAAGGGCCACGTAGGCCTCCGGGCCGGAGAGCCCCGCCACCGGCCTGCGCGCCTTCGGGTCGGCCTGGACGGACCGCAGGAGACGCGCCCTGAGTTCCCCGGCATCCGCCGCCGCAGGCTCCGGGCTTGCCACCACGTCAAAGGCGTCAAGGTGCTCCGGATGGCGGATCAGGAATTCACCCAGCGCCTCCGAGGCACCCAGGACCCGGTACAGCGGCTCGCTGGTGTCGATGTCCGCAGCAGCAAGCTTCCGGAGATCGGGATGTTTTTCGATCAGGCGCACCAGCGACTGCAGGGCGGTGTCCGGGTTGGCGGCCAGGTGGAAGCCCGCGAACAAAGCCTCCTGGTCGATCCCTTCCAGTTCCCGGGCAGCAAGGAACCGCTCCCCCTTTTCCAGGTCACTGAAACCGGCGGAGATCAGGCGACGGGCGAGGCTCACCGCAGCCTCCTACAGAATGCCGAGGTTTCGCTGCAGCTCGTAGGGCGTCACCTGGAGGCGGTAGTCCTGCCATTCTGCGCGCTTGTTGCGCAGGAAGTACTCGAAGACCTGTTCCCCGAGGATCTGCGGCATAAGCTCGGAATCCTCCATGGCCCTGATGGCATCGTGCAGGCTCGCGGGGAGCGGATCGTGGCCCATGGCGCGGCGTTCGGCCGAGCTCAGCGACCAGATGTCGTCCTCGGCGGCAGCCGGAATCTCGTAGCCCTCTTCGATGCCCTTGAGGCCGGCGCCGAGCAGGACGGCGTATGCCAGGTAAGGGTTGGCCGCGGAGTCGATGCCGCGGTACTCGATGCGGGCGGACTGCCCCTTGCCGGGCTTGTACAGCGGAACTCGCACCAGGGCGGAACGGTTGTTGTGGCCCCAGCTCAGGTAGCTGGGGGCTTCGCCGCCGCCCCACAGGCGCTTATAGGAGTTCACGAACTGGTTGGTCACGGCGGTGAACTCGGGCGCGTGCTTGAGGATGCCCGCAATGAACTGTTTGGCCGTCTTGGACAGCTGGAATTCCGCGCCGGCTTCGTAGAACGCGTTGGTGTCGCCTTCGAAGAGCGAGAAGTGGGTGTGCATGCCCGAGCCCGGGTGCGCCGTGAACGGCTTGGGCATGAAGGTGGCGTAGGTGCCCTGCTGCAGGGCCACTTCCTTGATGACGGTGCGGAAGGTCATGATGTTGTCCGCAGTCTGCAGGGCGTCCGCGTAGCGAAGGTCGATCTCGTTCTGGCCGGGACCGGCCTCGTGGTGGCTGAACTCCACCGAGATGCCCACGGATTCCAGCATGGTGACCGCGGTGCGCCGGAAGTCCTGCGCGACGCCGCCGGGGACGTGGTCGAAGTAGCCGCCCTCGTCAACGGGGACGGGTGAACCGTCCGGGCCAGGCTCCTGCGACTTCAGCAGGTAGAACTCGATCTCGGGATGCGTGTAGCAGGTGAAGCCCATGTCGGCGGCCTTGGCCAGGGTGCGCTTCAGGACGTTGCGCGGGTCCGCTGCGGAGGGCTCGCCGTCGGGGGTCAGGATGTCGCAGTACATGCGCGAGGTCTGTTCGGTCTCACCGCGCCACGGCAGGATCTGGAACGTCGAGGGGTCCGGCTGTGCCAGCATGTCCGATTCGAACACCCGGGCCAGGCCCTCGATCGCGGAGCCGTCGAAGCCAAGGCCCTCTTCGAAGGCGCCTTCAACTTCAGCGGGGGCAAGCGCAACAGACTTGAGTGAACCCACGACGTCCGTGAACCACAGACGCACAAACCGTACGTCGCGCTCTTCGATTGTCCGCAGGACAAACTCTTGCTGGCGGTCCATGATGGCCTCTTCTCCGGATCAACGTATTGATGCCCCGGGTCTGTATTCGCTAGAGCCGGCGGCAGCTCACGATTCACTTTACTAATCATTCGCGCGGAATGTTGGAGCCGGAGGTCCGCGTAACACAGCGTTAACACGCACACCGGCCCGCGGCGCCCGGCGGCGGCGCCGCGACCGGGCCCGGGCGCTGCGTTTGTGACGCGATTCACCGGCTACGGCCCGGCGCCCGGTAGCTAGGACGCGCAGTACCGCATTACGCTCTAGCCATGGCCACAAGCAACAGCTCCGATTCCAGCATGTCCGCAGAAGTACCTGCTCCCTACGGCAACGGTCCCGCGGGGCCGGCCGCAACGCCGTCGGACACCGTCAGGAAGCCCGCGGCCCGGATCCGGATCCACCACCTGCAGCAGGCCAAGGAAAAAGGTGAGCACTTTGCGATGCTCACAGCCTACGAACAGTACACTGCCGAGATCTTTGACGAAGCGGGCATTGAAGTGCTCCTTGTCGGCGACTCCGCATCCAACAACGTCTTCGGCAACGAAACCAGCCTCCCGGTCACTGTGGACGAGCTGCTTCCGCTGTGCCGCGCCGTGGCCCGGTCGGCCAAGCGGGCCCTGGTGGTCGCGGACCTTCCGTTCGGAAGCTACGAAGTTTCAGCTCAGCAGGCCGTAGCCACCGGCGTCCGCTTCCTGAAGGAAGGCCTCGCCCATGCCGTCAAGATTGAAGGCGGCAAGTTTTACGCGGACACCGTCCGGGCCATGGTCCAGGCCGGTATTCCGGTCATGGCGCACATCGGTTTCACCCCCCAGAGCGAGCACTCGCTGGGCGGCTACCGGGTCCAGGGCCGCGGCGATGACGCGCAGCGGCTGATCGACGACGCTGTCGCCCTCGCCGAAGCCGGCGCCTTCAGCGTCCTGATGGAAATGGTTCCCGCCGCCACCGCAGCGGCCGTCGATGCTGCCATTTCGGTTCCTACCGTCGGCATCGGCGCCGGAAACACGACCACGGGACAGGTCCTGGTCTGGCAGGACATGGCGGGGCTTCGAGGCGGGAAGATGGCCAAGTTCGTCAAGCAGTATGCTGACCTGCGCACGTCGCTGAGCAACGCGGCCAAGGCGTATGGCGAGGACGTGCGGACCGGCCAGTTCCCCGGCCCCGAGCATTCGTTCTAACAAAGCTGCGGGGCCGGGATTTCCCCTATTCGGCGGCCGGTGTGGCGCCGTCACCGACTTTAATGGCGGACACTTCAAACTCGAGGGTGATCTTGTCCGACACGAGCACGCCGCCGGAGTCCAGGGCCGTGTTCCATTTGAGCCCGAAATCCTGGCGGTCGATGCGACGGGAACCTTCGAAGCCGGCCCGAAGGTTGCCCATCGGGTCCCGCTCGACGCCGATGAAGTCGATCGGGATCGAAATCTCCTTGGTGACGCCCCGGATGGTGACGTCTCCGCTGACAATGAAGTGGCCCTCGTCAACCTGATCCACGCGGTTGCTCAGGAACGTGATCTCGGGGAACCGGGGAGCGTCAAAGAAATCGTTGGTCCGCAGGTGCTGGTCGCGGTCGGCGTTGCGGGTGTCAATACTCGCTACCTTAAGAGTCAGCGCCACCTTTGAGCGGTCAACGTTCTGCGCGTCGACGGTGATCGAGCCTTCGAGATCGTTGAAAGCTCCGCGGACCTTGGTGACCATTGCATGGCGGGTGGAGAAGCCGATGCGCGTATGCGTCGGGTCGAACCGCCACTCTCCTGTGTATTCTGGCTTGATTTCGGCCATGACTCTCCTCGTTGCGGTACCGGCCGGTCCGGTACTCGGAAGTGTACTAACTCTCGCAGACGGTCAGTCCTCGTCGCCCTTTTCCCATGCTTCATTGCGCGTCTTGACCTTCTCGAGCGCGTGCTCTGCTTCCTCGCGCGTTTTGTAGGGCCCGATCAGCTGCGTCCAATCGGACATGGCGTCTTCCTCCACCTCGTGGGTTTTGACGTTGTACCAGTACTCGGTCATCGTTGCTCCTCGCATTATGCAGGCTCCACGCCCGCCGAAAGTGATCCACGTAACGTAGGGCTACATCGTGTTCCGATCCGGCTTTCCGTTACATGGGCTTCTACGCCTGCTTATATGATCAATCTATGCCTTCTCTTGCCTCGACTGCACCCACCGGCACACTGGTCCCCGGAACCATCAGCCCGCAGCTGCCCGTCCCGGCGTCTATCCCCCGCCCTGAGTATGTGGGCAAACCGGGTCCGGAGAAGTTCACGGGCTCGGAGGTGAAGTCTGCCGAGACCGTCGAGAAGATCAGGATCGCCAGCCGGATCGCGGCCCAGGCAATCGTCGAGGTCGGCAAGCACATCGAACCCGGCGTAACGACCGACCAGCTGGACAGGATCGGCCATGAGTTCCTGGTCGACCACCATGCTTATCCGTCGACTCTTGGCTACCGGGGCTTCCCCAAGTCGTTGTGCTCGTCGCTGAACGAGGTGATCTGCCACGGAATACCGGACAGCACGGTGGTCCAGGACGGCGACATCCTGAACATCGACATCACCGCCTTCATCGGAGGGGTCCACGGCGACACCAATTTCACGTTCCTTGTAGGCGACGTGGATGAAGAGTCCCGGCTCCTGGTGGAACGGACCAGGGAATCCCTCAACCGTGCCATCAAGGCGGTGGCCCCCGGACGTGAAATCAACGTCATCGGCCGCGCCATCCAGTCCTACGCCAAGCGCTTCGGCTACGGCGTTGTCCGGGATTTCACCGGCCACGGTGTCGGCGAAGCATTCCACACCGGCCTGATCATTCCGCACTACGATGCCGCCCCCGCCTACAACACGGTCATGGAAGCCGGCATGGTCTTTACTATTGAACCGATGCTGACGCTCGGTACGGTGGAGTGGGACATGTGGGCCGACGACTGGACCGTGGTGACGCGCGACCGCAAGCGCACCGCCCAGTTCGAGCACACCCTGCTCGTCACCGAATCAGGCGCAGAAGTCCTCACCCTGCCCTGATTGCCCCGCCCGGCGCCGCCGGCAGGCACATTTGCCCAGTTAACCCTTTCCCGCCCACAGCCACGAACGGAATCACATTGGCCAAGAAGGACGACAAGTCAACCAAGAACGCACCGCTGATCGGTATTGATATCGGCGGCACCGGAATCAAGGGCGGCATTGTCGACCTCAAGAAGGGCAAACTCGTAGGCGACCGCTTCCGCGTTCCCACCCCGCAGCCGGCGACGCCCGAGTCGGTCGCCGAAACGGTGGCCGCGGTGGTCGCCGAGCTCGACGCACGGCCGGATGCGCCGGCTCCCGATTCGCCCATCGGCGTGACGTTCCCCGGCATCATCCAGCATGGTGTGGTCCATTCCGCAGCCAACGTCGACAAGTCCTGGCTCAACACGGATATTGACGCCCTGCTGACCAAACGCCTGGGGCGCCCCGTGGAGGTCATTAACGACGCCGACGCCGCCGGGCTCGCCGAAGCCCGCTACGGCGCCGGTGAGGGCGTCTCCGGCACGGTCCTCGTGATCACGCTGGGGACCGGCATTGGTTCGGCCTTCATCTTCAACGGCAAGCTGGTCCCGAACGCCGAACTAGGGCACTTGGAAATCGACGGCTACGACGCCGAGAGCAAGGCTTCCGCCGTGGCCCGCGAACGCGACGGCCTCAGCTGGACCGAGTACAGCGTGCTACTCCAGCGCTATTTCTCGCACGTTGAGTTCCTCTTCTCCCCTGAGCTGTTCATCGTCGGTGGTGGAATCTCCAAGCGCGCCGACGAATACCTGCCGCACATGAAGCTGCGCACAAAGATCGTCCCGGCCGAGCTCAAGAACGACGCTGGCATCGTGGGCGCCGCGATCGAGGTTGCGCTGACGCACAAACTGGCCAAATAGGCGGACCTGCCGGCTCCGCAACAGCGGCGCCGGCAGGTCCCTGGTACAGCACGTGGTGCCGGTGGTGGCTTCGGCTTCCCCTCCGCTGCCACCACCGGAGTCTAGAGGGGGCTCTTCTCGGAGCTCTTGCCCTTGGCCGCCTTGGCTTCGACTTCCGCTTCATGGCGAAGGATGGCAATGGCGGTCTCAAAATCCTCAAGGGACTCGAACGCCTGGTACACGCTCGCGAAGCGGAGATAGGCGACTTCGTCCAGCTTCTGCAGCGGGCTAAGGATGGCGAGGCCCACTTCATGGGCGTCGATTTCCGCAGCGCCGGACGCGCGGATCGTTTCCTCGACCTCCTGCGCCAGCATGGCAAGGTCGTCTTCGGTCACGGGCCTGCCCTGGCATGCTTTCCGCACCCCGTTGATCACTTTGCTGCGGCTGAAAGGTTCGCCGACGCCGGAGCGCTTGATCACCGTGAGGCTGGTGGTTTCCACTGTCGTGAAGCGGCGGCCGCATTCAGGACACTGACGACGGCGGCGGATCGCGGAGCCGTCATCGGCCATCCGGCTGTCCACCACGCGGGAATCAGGGTTGCGGCAAAACGGGCAATACACGTTGCTTCCTTCCCTGGCCGGAAAACATTTTGGCCGGAATATTCTTCCACATCAGTTTACGACTACATGTAGCCGAATCACAAGCCTGTAATTACTACATGTAGTGGTTAGGCATCGCCGGTGAACCGCGCCGTCACGGCCTCGCCGTGGGCCGGCAGGTCCTCTGCCCCTGCGAGGCTGACGATGTGCCCGCTGACCCTTTCCAGGGCCGGCTTGCTGTAGTTGACCACCTGGATGGCACGAAGGAACGTGGTGACGTTGAGGCCGGAAGAGAAGGCTGCCGTGCCGCTCGTCGGCAGCACGTGGTTTGACCCTGCGCAGTAATCCCCCAGGCTGACCGGACTGTAATCCCCCACGAAGATTGCCCCCGCGTTGCGGATGCGCGCAGCGACAGACGGGGCGTCCGCCGTCATGATCTCCAGGTGTTCCGCGGCGTAGGCATTGCAGGCCGCGATTCCCTGGTCCAGGTCGTCCACCAGCACCACGCCGGACTGCGGCCCGGACAGGGCTTCCCGCACCCGCTCAGAGTGTTTTGTCAGAGCAGCCTGCACGTCAAGCTCGGCCCGGACGGCCGCAGCGAGCTCTTCGGAATCCGTGATGAGGACCGACGCCGCCTTCGGATCGTGTTCGGCCTGGCTGATGAGGTCGGCCGCCACCAGCGACGGGCGGGCGCTGCCATCGGCAAGGATGGCGATCTCCGTGGTGCCCGCCTCGGAATCGATGCCCACAACGCCTTTGACCAGCCGTTTGGCCGTTGCCACAAAAATGTTGCCCGGCCCGGTGACAACGTCCACCGGATCCAGGGCTGCCGCCGGGTCTTCGGCAGGGACACCGTATGCAAAGGCCGCGATGGCCTGGGCACCGCCGATGGCGTACACCTCGTCGATGCCCAGCAGCGCCGCGGCGGCCAGGATGGTGGGGTGCGGGAGTCCGCCGAAGTCTTTCTGGGGAGGCGAGGCCAGGGCGATGGATTCCACCCCTGCCGCCAGTGCGGGGACGACGTTCATGATGACCGACGAAGGATAAACAGCCAGTCCGCCGGGAACGTACAGCCCGACGCGGCCAACCGGCACCCAGTTCTGGCTCACGACCGCGCCTTCACCGAGTTCGACGTCGACGTTTGCCGGCCGCTGGCGGTCAGCGAACTTCCGTGCGCGGCTGATGGATTCTTCCAGGGCTGCCCGCACTGCGGGGTCCAGTTTCTCCAGCGCCTCCTGCAACGCAGCGCCCGGCACCCGCGGGTGTGCCTGCTCGACGCCGTCGAACGCCTGTGCGTACTCGCTCAGCGCGGCGAAGCCCCGGGAACGGACCGCCGTGATGATGTCGGTGACCTTCTGTTCGGCGTCCGCCATGGTCTGGTGCCGGGCCCGGGGAACAGCCGCCCGGAGTTCGGCCAGGGAGAGCCTCTGGCCGCGCAGGTCAATGGTGCGGTAGCTGACGGCCGGCGCGGTGATCTGGGCGGGGCTGTCCGGAGAAATAGTCACCCGCCCATTTTACGTGGTTTGCCCAGGAGGCTGAGCAGGTTGGCCACAAAGACGGAAATGGCCACCGCTGCCGGCCAGATGGCCAGGACGGCGAAGGACCGGAGTGAGAAGGCAATGCTGGCGTTCGGGGCGGTATCTTCAGCCGGGCCCCACCACTGCCCCGCCAGCACCCCTGCCTGCCAGGCGATGACGGCGCCAAGCGCACCGCCGATCACGGCGAGCAGTACGGTCCGTGGCGCAGGGGCTCCGGTTCGTTTTCCGTCGAGGAGGAAGCCGGTGACGCAGCCTGCCAACAGGAACAGGCCAGCCAGCACAAGGTCCCGGGGAAGCCAGCCTTCCGCATTCGTTCCGGTGGCCAACGAGGGGTCGCCGGAGAGCAGGTTCAGGCCGCCGGGCGCCAGCAGCCACCACGCAAGTCCGACGGGGATCCCGGCAGCGGCAATGACTGCCGGCACGCGCCACGAACCCCCGTCACCGCGGTAAAGTTCACCATAGGCGGGAGGGAGTCCGGCGTCCCCGGGATGGCTCGGATTTTGCGGAGCCGGGCCGGTGCCTGATGGCTGTTTCATGAAACAAACATTAACAAACGTTCACCGCCGTTCAACAAATGACGCGGCAGGTAACCAAGTCACGGACGGCACCGGGGCACCCATACGCTGGCATGCAGGACAAACCGGATTAGTTTCAGCAGGGAGTTAGATCACAGTGACCTCAGATAACGCAGCCTTCGAAGGCACGTTCAAGGAGATGTTCCGCCGGCATGCGGCCGGCGTGGCAATTATCACAGTGAACTACAACGGCGTCCCGTACGGATTCACGGCCACGTCAGTGGCCTCGCTGTCCGCTCAGCCGCCGCGCTTTACCTTCAACATGGCCCGCAGCTCCAGTTCGTGGCCGGCCATCGCCAACACCACGCACATCGGTGTGCACATGCTTGGCCTGGAGAACCAGGAACTGGCGGACCGCTTCGCACGGACCAAGAACCGGTTTGAGGGAGACCATTGGGAACTCGGACCGCACGATGTGCCCGTCCTCAAAGACGTCGCTGGATGGCTGATCGGCAAGATCCAGATGCGTCTCTCCTTCGAGAACAACGCGGTGGTTGTGGTGGAAGTCGTGGAAGGACAGGTGGGCGAGGACGGCTCTCCCCTGCTGTACCACTCCGGTGCCTACAGCCAGCCCGTCCCGCTCGACTACGAAATCTAGCGCCCTACCAGGGCAGCGGCGCGGACGATCCGAGTTCGAAGAACCGCGGACTGGTACCACCCGGTTCGGAAAGCTCCCGCAGCAGCTCGCTGGCCGCCGTCGCAGGCTCCTTAGAGGCTCCGCTTCGTCCCATCCCGGTGGCCAGTGCTCCCGGATGCACGGACCATACGTCCAAGTCCGCGCCGAACTCCTCATGCAGGCTCAGCGTGAGCATGTTGAGCGCGGCCTTGCTGAGCCGGTAGCCGTAGCTCGTCCCGAAGCCGGCGAATTCACCGTTCGCCTGCAGCGCTGCCGATCCCAGCCGGGATGACACGTTGACCACGACGGGCCGGCGGCCGCCTGCGCCCGGGCGGAGCAGCCCGGCCAGCGACGCCCGGGTCACCCTGACGGCGCCCGCGACGTTATTGTCGAGGAGGTGCGCGAGGGAATCGGGTCTACTGCCGCCAGTGTCCTCTGGTTGCTGCCCACTGCGGCGTTGTTGACGACGACGTCGATGCTGGCCCCGGCGAGAACCCTGTGCCGGGGCCGGGGTCACCGGATGTCCAGGCGCTTTGGCTGCCCGGGCAACTAGCTGTCCAGGCAGGTGGGCCCGAGGAGCACCTTGAGGTCGCCGAACAGTGATGGACTCGGGTTGACCCTCAGGTGCACCGGAAGCGCCATCACTTCCACCCTTGTGTCGCCTTGCAGGTGCAGCCTGACTTCCGAATTGCCGCGGTGGGTCCGCAGTACGTCGCCAAGCTCCGTCACCACAGCCTCTGTGGCCTTGTGCGTCTGCATGGTGATCACCAGCGGCCCGTTCAGGCCCTCGCTGAGGTCCGGGACGGACAGCTCCATGCAGTTCAGGGCGACTGCGCCGTCGTCGCGGCGCTGCAGCCGGCCCTTGACCACCACGACCAGGTCTTCGGCCAGCACGGACGCGATGGGACCGTACACCTGGCCGAAGAACATGACCTCGATTGAGCCACCCAGGTCCTCGATTTCCGCGCGGGCATAGGCGTTGCCGCTGGCTTTCGCGATCCGCCGGCTCAGGGAGGTGATCATGCCCGCAATGGTGATGATGGCGCCGTCGTGCGGGCCGTCCTCGGCGATGACCGAGGTGATGGACTGGTCGGCGTGCTGGCTCAGCAGCCCTTCGAGGCCTTGCAGCGGGTGGTCCGAGACATAGAGGCCCAGCATGTCGCGTTCGAAGGAGAGCTTGTCCTTTTTCTCCCACTCGGGAAGGTCCGGGATTTCGATGCTCAGGGACGCTTCGGATTCGGCCTCGTCGAAACCGGCGAAAAGGTCGAACTGCCCGATCGCTTCGTTGCGCTTGAGGGTGATGACTGAGTCGATGGCTTCTTCATGGATCATGGCAAGCGCGCGCCTGTGGTGGTTCAGGGAGTCGAACGCCCCCGCCTTGATCAGCGATTCAATGGTGCGTTTATTGCACACCACCGCCGGGACCTTCATGAGGTAGTCCTTGAAGGACGTGTACGCGCCTTCCTTTTCCCGCGCCGCCACCATGGCTTCGACGGCGTTCACGCCGACGTTGCGGATCGCTCCCATGCCGAAGCGGATGTCGTTGCCCACAGGGGTGAAGTTCAGGGCTGACTCGTTGACGTCGGGCGGCAGCACCGTAATGCCCATGCGCCGGCATTCGTTCAGGTAGATCGCCGATTTGTCCTTGTCGTCGCCCACCGAGGTCAGCAGCGCAGCCATGTATTCCGGCCCATAGTGCGCCTTCAGGTACGCGGTCCAATAAGAGATCACACCGTAGGCGGCCGAGTGCGCCTTGTTGAAGGCGTAGTCGGAGAACGGGAGCAGGATGTCCCAGAGGGTCTTGACCGCGGCCATGGAATAGCCGTTGTCCTGCATGCCCTGGGAGAAGCCGGCGAACTGCTTGTCCAGCTCGGACTTCTTCTTCTTGCCCATGGCGCGGCGCAGGATGTCGGCCTGGCCCAGGGTGTAGCCGGCGAGCTTCTGCGCCACGGCCATAACCTGCTCCTGGTACACGATCAGCCCGTAGGTGCCGCCGAGGATTTCGGAGAGCGGCTCTTCCAGCTCGGGGTGGATCGGGATGACTTCCTGGATCTTGTTCTTGCGCAGCGCGTAGTCGGTGTGGGCGTTGGCGCCCATGGGACCGGGCCGGTACAGGGCCAGCACCGCGGAGATGTCTTCGAAGTTGTCGGGCTTCATCAGCTTGAGCAGCGAACGCATGGGGCCGCCGTCGAGCTGGAACACGCCCAGGGTGTCTCCCCGGGCCAGCAGCTCGTAGGACGCGGTGTCGTCGAGTTCCAGGGTTTCGAGGTCCAGATCGATGCCGCGGTTCATCTTGATGTTTTCCAGGGCGTCCGAAATGATCGTCAGGTTCCGCAGGCCGAGGAAGTCCATCTTGATCAGGCCGAGGCCTTCGGACGTCGGATAGTCGAACTGCGTAATGACCTGGCCGTCCTGGAAGCGGCGCATGATCGGAATCACGTCGATGATGGGGTCCGAGGACATGATGACGCCGGCGGCGTGCACGCCCCACTGCCGTTTCAGGCCTTCGATGCCCAGCGCCGTTTCGAAGACCTTGGCGGCCTCCGGGTCGGTGCTGATCAGCTGGCGGAAGTCACCGGCTTCGCCGTAGCGCTTTGCTTCCTTGTTCTGAATGTCGGCCAGCGGAATGTCCTTGGCCATCACGGCCGGCGGCAGCGCCTTGGTCAGCGTCTCGCCCATGCTGAAGGGGTAGCCCAGCACGCGCGAGGAGTCCTTCAGGGCCTGCTTGGTCTTGATGGTGCCGTAGGTGACGATCATGGCCACGCGTTCGTCGCCGTACTTGCGCGTGACGTAGTCGATCACTTCGGAGCGGCGCCGGTCATCGAAGTCGACGTCGAAGTCAGGCATGGAAACGCGGTCCGGGTTCAGGAAGCGCTCGAAGATCAGGCCGTGGTGCAGCGGATCCAGGTCGGTGATGCGCATGGCGTAGGCCACCATGGAACCTGCACCCGAGCCACGCCCGGGACCCACGCGGATGCCGTTGTTCTTGGCCCAGTTGATGAAGTCTGCCACCACGAGGAAGTAGCCCGGGAAGCCCATGGAGGTGATGACTTCCAGCTCATAGTCGGCCTGCTTGCGGACCTTGTCCGGGATGCCCTTCGGATAGCGGTACTGGAGTCCCTTATCCACTTCCTTGACCAGCCAGGACGTCTCGTCCTCCCCCTCCGGGCAAGGGAACCGGGGCATGTAGTTGGCCCCAGTGTTGAACGAGACTTCACAGCGCTCGGCGATCAGCAGCGTGTTGTCGCACGCATCGGGGTGGTCGCGGAACAGTTCGCGCATTTCCTGCGGTGACTTCAGGTAGTAGCCGCTGCCGGAGAAGGCAAAGCGGGAACCGCCGTTGTCGTAGGTCGGCTCCAGCAGGGTGGATCCGGACTGGATGGCCAGCAGGGCCTCATGCGCCTTCGCATCGTGCTCGTGCGTGTAGTGCAGGTCGTTGGTGGCCACCAGCGGCAGGTTCAGCTCCTTGGCCAGGCGCAGAAGGTCGCCCGTGACGCGACGCTCGATATCCAGGCCGTGGTCCATGAGCTCACAGAAGTAGTTCTCCGCGCCGAAGATGTCGCGGAACTCTGCAGCAGCCTCCAGCGCTTCGCGGTACTGGCCGAGCCGCAGGCGGGTCTGGACCTCACCCGACGGGCAGCCGGTGGTGGCGATGAGCCCTTCGGAGTAGGTGTTCAGCAGCTCGCGGTCCAGTCGGGGCCATTTGCCGAAGACCGAATCCAGTGAGGCGATCGACGAGGCCCGGAACAGGTTCCGCATGCCCACGTTGTTGTAGCTCAGCAGCGTCATGTGCGTGTAGGAGCCACCGCCCGAGACGTCGTCCTTGCGCTGGCTTTCCTCGCCCCAGCGGACGCGGCTCTTGTCCCCGCGGGCGGTCCCGGGAGTCACATAGGCTTCGACGCCGATGATCGGCCTGATGCCCTTGTCCGTGGCCCGCTTCCAGAAATCGAAGGCGCCGAAGAGGTAGCCGTGGTCGGTGGTGGCCAGCGCGGGCATGCCCAGACGCTCGGTTTCATCGAAGAGCTCACCGAGCCGGGCGGCGCCGTCCAGCATCGAGTACTCGGTGTGGTTGTGGAGATGGACAAACGAGTCATTGCTGGAAGTCACCGGACCATTCTAGTGCCGGGCAGGGACAGTTCCGGCTCAGGCGTCCCCGGAGGCCAGAACTTCCAGTGCATACGCAAGATCCTGCGGGTACTCACTGGTGACTGTCACGCGCTCTCCGGTCCTGGGGCTGTCGAACCCGAGCTGCCGGGCGTGGAGCCACTGCCGGGTCAGTCCCAGGGTTGCGGCAAGCCGCGGATCGGCTCCGTAGGTCAGGTCACCGGCGCAGGGGTGGCGCAGGGCCGAAAAGTGGACGCGGATCTGGTGGGTGCGGCCGGTTTCCAGGTGCACTTCCACGAGCGACGCCTTACCGAAGGCCTCCAGGACCTCGTAGTGGGTCACGGATTCCCGGCCGTCCTCGATGACGGCAAAGCGCCAGTCATGGCCGGGGTGGCGGCCGATGGGTGCATCGATCGTGCCCGCCAGGGGATCCGGCAGTCCCTGGACCACTGCGTGGTACACCTTGTCCACTGTGCGCTCCTTGAAGGCGCGTTTGAGCGCCGTATAGGCGCGTTCGGACTTGGCCACCACCATGGCACCTGACGTGCCGACGTCGAGGCGGTGCACGATGCCCGCCCGCTCGGGTGCTCCCGACGTCGAAATCCGGTAACCGAGACCGGCCAGTCCCCCCACCACCGTGGGTCCCACCCAGCCCGGGGACGGGTGGGCGGCCACACCCACCGGCTTGTCGATGACGACGAAGTCCTCATCGTCCAGCAGTACCTTCAGGCCTTCCACAACTTCCTCCACGACTTCCAGGGGGTCCCGCCGTTCCGGGACAACGACTTCCAGCACGGTGCCGGAGGCCAGCTTCAGGGACTTGCCCACTGCTTTGCCTGCGGAGCTGACGTTGCCCTCGGCGATCAGGGTGGCCGCCTGGGACCGGGATATGCCCATCAGCTTGGCGAGGCCCGCATCGACGCGGGTGCCGGCCAGCTCTTCGGGAACGGTGAGTTTCTCAGGCATCGGTGCCCTCCGCCGGCTTCTGGACCCGTGAACCGTCCAGCGAAATACCGCGAAGCGTCAGCAGGCAGATGATCACGACGGCCGAGACAACAGCGGAATCGGCGATATTGAAGATCGCAAAATTGGGCAGCTGGATGAAGTCCACCACGTGGCCCATGGCGAAGGACGGCTCCCGGAACAGCCGGTCCGTGAGGTTGCCCAGGGCACCGCCAAGTAGCAGGCCCAGCGCCAGGGACCACCAGGCGGAACCAAGTTTCCGAAGCTGGAAAAGAATGGCAACGGAGACGCCGGCCATGATGATCGTGAAAACCCAGGTGACATTCTCGCCGATGGAAAACGCTGCCCCGGAGTTCCTGATGTAGTACCAGTGCAGCAGCGGGGGCAGCACCGGGATGCGCTCCCCCTCCACCATCGTGGAGGTGACCCACAGCTTGGTGAGCTGGTCGAAGACGTAGGCGAAAACAGCGAAGCCGGCGAAGAGCGTCAGCAGGACCGCCTTTCGCGGCCGGGCTTGCGTCGTTGCTGGCTGCGCTGCGGCAGGTGCTGTTTCGTCAGTCATAAAGCTTTCATTCAGGAGCCAGTCCCGGGACTGGAGGGAAACTGCTGGTGCCCGCTGCTGGCAGCGCCGGTAGCGGTTAATGGCAAAAGCCGGCGGCCGAGGAGTCCTCAGCCACCGGCTTTCAGAATACTTGCTAAACGGCGGGGCTGCCGTCGCCAACCTCCGGCGCAGCCACGGAACCGCGGGCATCCAGGTCGCGGAGCTGACCTTCGATGTATGCCTTCAGGCGTGAGCGGTAGTCGCGCTCGAAGCCGCGCAGCTGTTCCACCTTGCGCTCCAGGACGGACCGCTGCTGTTCCAGGGCGCCGAGGATCTTGCGGGACTTCTCCTGCGCGTCGTTGACCAGGCTGCTGGCTTCGATCTGCGCTTCGGCGATGATCTTGTCCTTCTGCTGCTGACCGTCGGCGACGTGCTTGTCGTGCATCTGCTGCGCCATGGCCAGGAGGCCTGCGGCGGACTCCGCGGTCGGGTTGACCGCGGAAGGGGCCGGAGCGGCAACCGGGGCAAGGGCCGCTGCCGGCTCGGGAGCCTTCTTCTTGGCTTCGGCGGCGGCCTTGGCTTCGGCTTCCGCCTTGGCCCTGGCTTCGTCCTTTTCGGCCTTGACCGGGGCGGGGACCTTCTCCACCACCGGCGCCGCTACTGCGGAGCTGGCGGGCGTGCCTGAGCCGCTCTCGGCAAGCTTCTTGCGAAGCTCGTCGTTCTCTTGGTTCAGGCGGCGCAGTTCGACGACGATTTCGTCCAGGAAGTCGTCAACTTCGTCCTGGTCGTAGCCTTCGCGGAACTTGGTCGGCTGAAAGCGCTTGTTGACAACGTCTTCTGGCGTCAAAGCCATCTGGTCACCTCGTTGGTCTAGTTAGTCAGTAGGCCTTCCGGCCGTCAAAACTACGGTACCTAAATATGGTCTGGTTCCTCTAATTCAACACTGAGGTGTCAAACCGGAGATTCTACGCGATGCCGTGGATGGCGGTTTCCCGTCCTGCTACTGCGCCGCAAGCTGTAATGAAAATTACGCGAGATTCCTCACGATTGCCATAGCCACGCTGATGGCTATGAAGAACAGCAAAAATCCGAGATCCAGCGAAATCCCGCCCAGGCGCAAGGGTGGAATGAGGCGCCTCAGCACCTTCAGCGGCGGATCTGTGACGGAATAGACAGTGTGGGCCGCCACCAGTGCCGCACCCCGGGGCCGCCACTCACGGGCAAACATCTGCACCCAGTCGTAGACCAGCCGGATGATTAATGCCACAAAAACGAATAATAAAGCGATATAGATAAGTCCGAAAACAATTCCCATGAGTTAACTCATATCTCCATGTTCATTCCGGATCCCGCAGTCTCCTGTTGCCATTCTTATCTATTTCAGCACGGATGCCAGACAGGTGTCCTGCCTGGCATCCGTTCGGCTCCGGAGCTAGCTCTGGTTGAAGAAGCTGGCCTGGGTCTCGCTGACCTTTTTGTCATCGCCGATGACCTCGATGTACGACGGCGAGAGCAGGAACACCTTGTTCGTGACCCGTTCGATGCTGCCGCGGAGGCCGAACACCAGGCCGGCGGAGAAGTCGACCAGGCGCTTGGCATCGGCTTCGCCCATGTCCGTGACGTTCATGATCACAGGGATGCCGTCACGGAAGCTTTCGCCGATCAGCTTGGCATCGTTGTAGGACCGCGGGTGGATCGTGGTGATCTGGCGGAGTCCGGTGGTCTCTTCGCGGCTCGAGGCCGCGCGCTTGATAGGTGTCACAGGTGCGCGATATTCCTCTTCGGCGGCGTGTGGAGTCGGCGTTTCGCGGGCGACCTCGCGGACGGGCGCCGGCGCCCGGCGTTCCTCGCGGTCATGCTCCATTGAATCGTCCTCGTCTTTGTGCGGTGTGTGGTGCTCAGACTCGTAGTGTTCATCGCCATCGGCGAGCCCAAGATAGATCATTGTCTTGCGCAGAGCGCCAGCCATGGTCGACTCCTAATCGTGTCCGTAAGCGGGCCGCTGAGTTGACTTGACAGTATTGGAATCCCCGCCATTCTCTTCCAATACTTTGACGCTACCGCAACGCAGGACGCGAACCCAATATATCCGAGCCTATTCTCAGGTGTGTCGCACCCGCCCTGACGGCGGATTCCAGATCCTGGCTCATGCCCGCGGAAATCCCCGAAGCCGAGGGGTGGTCCCTGAGCAGATGCGCCGAAATTTCGGCCAGTTTGGCGAACGCCGCCTCCGGATCCGAACCCAGCGGAGCCACTGCCATCAGGCCTGCCAGTACAATCCCCGGCGACCCCGCCAACTGGTCGGCCAGGCCCGGTACCTCCAAGCGGCTGGCGCCGCCCCGGTGGCTTCCGGCGTCTTCGTCGAGGCTGACCTGGATGAAGCACTCGAGCGGACCCCGGCCGGTCCGCTCCTGCTCGGCGGCCACGGACCGGGCAAGGGCGGCTGCCAGCTGCGGCCGGTCCACGGAATGGATCGCATGGGCATACCGGACCACGGACTTGGCCTTGTTGCTCTGCAGCTGCCCCACAAAATGCCAGCGCAGTCCGAGTTCGCCGAGGGCTGAGGCTTTCTCTGACGCTTCCTGGTCCCTGTTCTCACCGACGTCGGTGACTCCCAGGGCAGCCAGCCTGCGGACGTCGTCGGCAGGGTGGAATTTGGTCACGACGATCAGCTTCGGCGGGTTGTCCTGCCGGCCGGCGGCTTCCGCGGCGGCGGCAATCCTCCCCCGGACCGCGGCCAGGCGGCCCTGGATCTGGAGCAGGCGGGGGTCGTCGGCGGCTGTTACCTCCCGGGGTTCACTCACCGGTCCACACCAATCCGGCGAACCGGCCCGTGGCCGGGTTCCCGCGGTAGGAGAACAGATTGTCGTTTTCGAGGGTGCAGGGTCCGGAATACTCCACGACGACCCCGCAGGCTTCCAGCTGGCTGCGCGCCCCGGCCGGCAGGTCCAGGCCGGGGGTGCCCCAGGAAGTTGTGGTCCAGGTGGCAGGAACGGCCGCGGCGACGTCGTCCCGCATGCCTTCCGGCACTTCGTAGCAGGATCCGCAGATTGACGGGCCGATCCAGGCCCGGATGTCTTCGGCCCCCTCGGCGCGCATTCGCTCCACCGTTGCCGGCAGGACACCGCTGGCAACACCCGGACGGCCCGCATGGGCAACTGCCAGGACCGGCTGTCCCCCCGATGTTGTCCCGGCAAGGACGACCGGGACGCAGTCCGCCACCATGACGGCAAGCGGACGACCGGAAGACACCATCGCATCAGCGGTCGGCGCGGCCGGGCAGGCCGCCTCGCCGTCGCCGTCGCCGTCTCCGATAAAGGCGACGGTATTGCCGTGCACCTGGTTCATGTACTGGAAGCCGCCCGCCGCCAGGCCTGCTTCGGCCTCAACGAGTTCACGCCGGCGGCGCACTTCAGCCGGATCGTCCCCCACGTGGAGGGCGAGGTTTCCGGCCCCGGCGTCAGTGAATGCCACCCAGACGCCGGGCCGGACTTCGGTTCGCCACCAAAACAATCAAAACACCGCTAACTGACGAGCTGATAAAACGTCCTGCCAATGCCTGCTTCCGGAAGTACCTACTTCAGGAAGTCCGGGACATCCAGGTCGTCCGAGCGGCTGCCGGAAAGGTCCGGCTCCACTACCGAGGGAAGGTCGACGTCGAAGCCTGAGTCGGCGGGGACGGCAGAGGGACGCTGCTGACCCCAGTTGCTGAGACCCGAAGCTCCGATGCCGGCGTGTACGGGCTGAACGTGCTGCGACGGCGCCTGCGAGGGGGCAGGAGCAGAGGCGGGCGCAGCGGGGCGCTGCGGGGCAGCCTGCGGCTGCGACTGGTCCATGGACGGCGAGGTGGCTTTGACGTCGTCGAAGCCGGCCGCGATGACCGTAACGCGGGCCTCGTCACCGAGGGCGTCGTCGATGACGGCACCGAAGATGATGTTGGCTTCGGGGTGCGCCACTTCCTGGACCAGGCGGGCAGCTTCGTTGATTTCGAAGAGTCCGAGGTCGGAGCCGCCCTGGATGGACAGCAGGACACCGTGGGCGCCGTCGATCGAAGCCTCCAGCAGGGGTGAAGCGATGGCGAGTTCCGCGGCCTTGACGGCACGGTCCTCTCCACGTGCCGAGCCGATGCCCATCAGCGCGGAACCCGCGCCCTGCATCACGGACTTGACGTCTGCGAAGTCGAGGTTGATCAGGCCCGGGGTGGTGATCAGGTCGGTGATGCCCTGGACACCGGACAACAGGACCTGGTCGGCGGAGCGGAAGGCGTCCAGGACCGAGACATTGCGGTCGCTGATGGACAGGAGCCGGTCGTTGGGGATGACGATCAGGGTGTCGACTTCGTCGCGGAGGGCGTCGATGCCCGCCTCGGCGGAACCTGCACGACGGCGGCCCTCGAAGGTGAACGGGCGGGTGACAACGCCGATGGTGAGCGCGCCGAGCGAACGGGCAATGCGGGCCACGACGGGTGCGCCGCCGGTACCCGTGCCGCCACCTTCGCCAGCGGTCACGAAGACCATGTCCGCGCCGCGGATGACCTCTTCGATCTCGTCGGCGTGGTCCTCGGCCGCCTGCTTGCCGACCTCCGGGTTTGCACCGGCTCCGAGACCACGCGTCAGCTCGCGGCCGACGTCAAGTTTGACGTCGGCGTCGCTCATGAGCAGAGCCTGGGCATCGGTGTTGATTGCGATGAATTCGACACCGCGGAGACCGACTTCGATCATGCGGTTGACTGCGTTCACGCCACCGCCGCCGATGCCGACGACCTTGATGACGGCCAAGTAATTCTGCGGAGCTGCCACGTTACGTGTCCCTTGTTCGTGTCCTATTGCGAAAACTGATGGAGTCGTGCTTGAAAGTTCCAACCTTAACCTTCGACTTGAAGGTTATAGTTATGTCAAGTAACTCATGCTGTGACGCTATTTCCTATGCCTGAGACATTCAATGACCTGATCCGCGTGTCGTTGGAATACCCGCTAAATAGAGCGGAAATCGCCGTGGATGACGGCTGCCGGCCCGCCGGTCCCAGAGCGCAGGTGAATGCCTGTCCCGCTGCTTGCGCGGGGAGGCCGTCCACTATCGTGTCACGGGATGCCGCGGCACGCTGACATCGTAGACCTGGACGGGATTCTTGGGGTTGGCCGGCGCCTTCAGCAGGGCTTCGAGCACCTTGGCTTTGAGTTCCTTCTCCCCCGCGTTGCCCCAGACAATGGTCTGTCCGTCCACAAGTTTGAGTTCGACGGCGTCAACGGATTTCGCCGACGCATCGGACAGCCTGGCGAGGACGTCGGCAGGCAGCGCGGCCAGCACCGCGGTGATGGCCTTGAAAAGATCCTTGCCGATCACCCCTGCCCCGCCGTCGATCACCGGTAGCAGGATGCTGTCCGGATCCTGGGTGGTGCCGAGCTGCACGCCGTCAACATCAACAAGCTGGAACACCTCCCCCTGTTTCACCAGGGCCACCGGGGTGCGTTCATGGATGTGGACCACCAAGACCGACGGCGGCCGCGCTTCCGTGGTCACGTCCCTGACCTGCACGAGCGGTTGCAGCAACTGCTTCACTTCGTCGTCATGAACCTGCGGCAGCGGCTTGCCGCGCAGCGGCCCGAGGGCGTCCTGGACCTGCTGCGGCGTGAGCATTTTGGTTCCGTCCACGGACACCGTCTGCACGGCGAACACCGGCGAATAGACGGCGGCCGCCAGCAGGCCGGCCACCAGTGCAGCGACGATGCACACCGCCAGGATGATGTTCCGCCGGATCCGCCTGCCCTTGGGCTCCGGGAAGGACAGCACATTGTCCGTGGCGCGGTCGGGAGTTGATGCGCCTTCCGCCGCGGGCGCGGGCTTGGACGCGGAAATCACGTCCGCGCGGCCGTTTCCCGGTTCGGCCTTGCCTTTGCCCGCGGGTGCCCCCGTCTTGTACGTGGGCCGGCGCGTGCTAGGCATCCGGCGCCTCTGCCGCTAGTGCCGCCACGATCAGCGGGCCGAAGGCGGTGACGTCGCCGGCACCGGCGGTGAGCACAATGTCCCCGGGCGCAGCGTTGGCCACGACGGCGCGGACTGCCTCGTCGGCAGCTACGAGCCGGCCGCCCCCGGAGAGGCGGTCACCGATCAGCTGGCTGCTGACCCCGGGAATGGGATCCTCGCGGGCAGGATAGATGTCCAGCACCAGAGCGGTGTCTGCAGCGTTGAGCGCCTCGGCAAACTCGGCAGCAAACTCGCGTGTGCGGGAGAACAGGTGCGGCTGGAAGAGTACATGAACCTTGTGGTTCCCGGCGACGGATCGTGCCGCAGCCAGCGCCGCCCGGACTTCCGTGGGGTGGTGGGCGTAGTCATCGTAGACCCGGACACCCCGTCCCTCGCCTTTGAATTCAAAGCGCCGCGAGGCTCCGGAGAAATGGGCCAGGGCACCGGAGGCGGGGCCGGGGTCGACGCCCAGCTCGAGTGCCACGGCGAATGCCGCGGCAGCATTGAGGGCGTTGTGGCGGCCGGGAACCTGGAGCTCCAGCGCAAACTTTCCCGCGGGGGTGGATACCCACACGTCGCCCGGTCCGCCGTCGTGCAGCCTCAGCTGCGAATCTTCGGCAGTGCCGTAGGTGACCACCCGGGTGTTGCCCCGTTCCGTTGTCCGCTCCGCCAGTGCGCGTGCGCCGGGGTCATCGGCGCAGGCCACCAGGACGCCGTCGGGCGGGAGCAGTTCGGTGAAGCGGTCAAACGACTCGTAGACGGCCTCGGCGGTGCCGTAGTAGTCGAGGTGGTCCGGTTCCACGTTGGTGACAACGGCAATGTGCGGACGGTAGTTGAGGAACGATCCGTCGGATTCGTCGGCCTCGGCAACGAAGATGTCCGACGTGCCGCTGGCCGCGTTGACCCCCAGTGCCGGGACGTTGGCGCCGATTGCAAACGTGGGGTCCAGGCCGGCGCCCTGCAGCAGCACGGTGATCATCGACGTCGTGGTTGACTTCCCGTGTGTTCCGGCCACCGTGACCACGCGGTCGCCTGCCATGGTCGCCGCCAGTGCCTCGGACCGGTGCAGCACAGGCAGCCCGGCGTCACGCGCGGCCAGGAGTTCCGGATTGTCCGCGCGGATGGCGGAGCCCGCCACCACGGACTGCGCCGCACCCAGGTTGCCCGCGGCGTACCCCACATGGATGCCCGCGCCGGCGGCGGCGAGGTCCGCCATGACGGGCAGGTCCTTGGCGTCGGAGCCGGTCACGGGGACGCCGCGGGCCACCATGATCCGGGCCACGGCGGACATGCCCACGCCGCCCACGCCGATGAAGTGCACGCGGCCCAGGGATTCAAGGCTCTGGGTGCCCGTTGCTGCTGTGGGCGTGGTCATTTGCTTACCGCTTCCAGGACAAGGCCAGCCATGCGCTGGTCTGCGTTTCGGATGCCGAGGGCTTCGGCGCTGGCTGCCATCCTCGCCAGGCGGGCGGGATCCGACAGCAAGGGGATGATTTCACTGCTGACCCATGCGGGCGTGAATGATTCGTCGTCGATCACCAGCGCCCCTCCCGCCGCTACCGGCCCGGCGGCGTTGAGGGCCTGCTCGCCGTTGCCGATCGGGAGCGGGACGAACACCGCCGGGACACCTACGGCCGCGGTTTCGCAGACGGTGGCTGCTCCTGCGCGCCCCACCAGCAGGTCGGCGGCCGCGTAGATGTTCTCCATGCCGTCGACGTACTCCACTTGCCGGTAGCCGTCCGCGGCGAGGGGCTTGCCGTCGCCGTCAAGGACCCCCTTGCCCTTGCCGGTGATGTGGAGTGTCTGGATGCCGGCCTTGGCCAGTGCTTCCACGGACGCTGCGATGGTCCGGTTGATGCTCTGCGCACCGGACGAGCCGCCGGTGACGATGAGCGCGGGCTTGTCCTGGTCGAGCCCCAGCAGGTCACGTGCGGCCTGCCGGGAGCCGGCACGGTCCAGCCCGGATACTTCCTTGCGCATCGGCATGCCGACGTGGCGCGCCCCGCGGAGTTTCGTGCCGGCGAAGGCTACGCCGACGTGATGGCTGAACCGGGCGCCCACCTTGTTGGCCAGGCCGGCCCGCGTGTTGGCTTCATGGATGACGACGGGAATCCGGCGGCGCCGGGCCGCGAGGTAGAGCGGTGTGCAGACGTAGCCGCCAACGCCGACCAAAACGTCGGCATGGGCGTCGTCGAGGATTTTTCCGGCCTGTTTGACCGCGCCCGCCAGCCGTCCGGGGAGCCGCAGCAGGTCCAGCGAGGGCCTGCGCGGGAAGGGCACGCGGTCGATGGTGGCCAGCTCAAGGCCGGCTGCAGGGACCAGCCTGGTTTCCATCCCGCTGGGCGTTCCCACGGCCAGGAGTCGCACGTCCGGACGCGCGTCACGCAACGCGGCCGCAATGGCCAGCAGCGGACTGATGTGGCCCGCTGTTCCGCCGCCGGCAAGGACTACTGACAAAGACTCGGCATTCATTAAGTGCTATTTACGCTTTCGTGAGGTGTGTGGGCGCGCGCCCTTGGTGCGGAACTTGAGCAGCCGTTTGGGCTGGACGCTGGGCGCCATCTGTTCCCGGGCCAACGACAACACTACGCCGACGGCACACAGCGACATCAGCAGCGCCGAACCGCCATAGGAAATGAACGGCAGCGGCACGCCGATGACAGGGACGAGCCCGGTGACCACGGACATGTTGACCGTGGCCTGGCCCAGGAGCCACACCATGATGGTTCCGGCCAGCACACGGTGGAACAGGTCCTCCTGCGCCACCACGACGCGGTAGATTGCGGCACCGAGGATGGCAAAGAGGATGAGTACGACGACGGTGCCCACCAGCCCGAGTTCCTCGCCGATGATCGCGAAGATGAAGTCGTTATGGGCTTCCGGGATCCAGCTGTACTTCTGCCGGCTCTGCCCCAGGCCGACCCCGAGCCAGCCCCCGGAGGCCAGTCCGTACAGGCCGTTGGTTGACTGATAGTTGGCGTCGATGCCTTCGCCGCAGGAATTTCCGGTCCACCACGAGGTAATCCGACACATCCGGTTCGAGCTCGTGACAGCCATGAACCCGGCACCGGCCACGGCAATCAGAGCCGCAATGCCGAACATGTAGATCGGGACGCCGGCGAAGAACAGGGCTGCGGCCATGATCATCATGATGATCATGCCGGTGCCGAGGTCATTTCCGGCCAGGACGAGGCCGATGATGCCGGCGGCAATGGGAAGGACCGGGACCACCACATGCTGCCAGCGGTGGAGCAGTTTGGCCTTGACGGCCAGCACCGTGGCCATCCACAGTGCAAGGGCCAGTTTCGACGCTTCTGACGGCTGAAAGGTGATGCCGCCGAATTCAATCCAGTTCTGGTTGCCGTTGGTGCTGGTGCCGATGAGCAGCACAAGAACCAGGAGCACATAGGCGCCGGCGATCCCCGGCCAGGCGAGGCGCTTAAGCCAGACGACGTTAACCCGCGAGAGTACAAACATCAGGAACACCCCGATGGCGGCGAACATGCCCTGTTTGAGGGCTGCCGTGTACGGCGACTCTCCGGCGGCAATGGCCTCGACGCTGGAGGCGGAGAGAACCATCATGATGCCGATGGCCGTAAGCGCGAGGGTGGAACCCAGGATGAGGTAGTAGGTGGAACCGTTGCGTGACTTTCCGGTTCCTTCCAGCTTCGCCCAGAAGCTTCGGTAGCCGCCGCGTAGCCTGGCCAGCGGAGGCACATGCCCTGACCGGGCAGTCCCGCCTGCCGTAGCCTGGGGCGACGGCGGCCGGGTCCCGGCGGCCTTGCCTGTCCGCGAAGCCGGCGGAAGCCGAGTGGCACCCCGCTGCTTGGCAGCCGGGGCACGGGTGGGCGTGCTGACCATTGTTACTCCTCGCCGGTCTGAGCCTGCCCTTCCACGAGCCCGCGGACAGCTTCAATGAAGGCATCGCCACGGTGAGCGTAGGAAGAGAACTGATCCATGGAAGCAGCCGCCGGGGCCATCAGCACAGTGTCCCCCGGAGAGGCCAGCTGCGCTGCCGCGGCTACGGCCTGGGCCATCACAGTTTCCCCGTAGATCGGCGAGGGCACCGTGCCGGCGTCGTCCGTTTCGGCAGACTGCACATTTTCAGTGTCGCCCTTGCTGCGCCCGATCACGGGGACATCCGGTGCGTGTCGCTTGAGGGCGTCCGAGAGCGGTGCCGTGTCAGCTCCGATCAGGACAACGGCCTTCAAGCGGGATGCCTGTTCCTTGACCAGATCGTCGTAGCTGACACCCTTGGAGAGGCCGCCGGCAATCCAGATGACGTTGCTGAACGCCGACAGGGACGCCGCCGCGGCGTGCGGGTTGGTTGCTTTCGAGTCGTTGATCCACAGCACATCATTGTGGCGGGCAACGAGCTGGATCCGGTGCTCTCCCGGAATGTAGGCCTTCAGTCCCTGCCGGACGGCCTGTGGTTCCACGCCGTACGCCCGGACCAGCGCGGCCGCTGCCAGGGCGTTGGCCACCATGTGGCGCGGGGCCACCGGACCGAGGTCCGCCATGGCGGCCAGCTCAGCGGCGCTGTCCTTGCGCTCGGCGATGAAGGCGCGGTCCACCAGGAGGCCCTCGACCACGCCGAGCATGCTGATGGCCGGCGTCAGCGTGGTGAATCCAACGGCGCGGCAGCCTTCCACGACGTCGGCATCCTCCACCATGCGTTCGGTTTCGATCTGCTCGGCGTTGTAGATGCACGCCTTCTGCGTCTGCCCATAGACCTTGGCCTTGTCGGCCAGGTACGAGGCGTAGGATCCGTGCCAGTCCACGTGGTCTTCGGCGACGTTGAGGCAGACACTTGCCACCGGAGAAACGGAGTGGCTCCAGTGCAGCTGGAAACTCGACAGCTCGACTGCCAGGACGTCGTACTCCACCGGGTCGCGCAGTGCGTCGAGGATGGGCGTGCCCACGTTCCCGACGGCGATGGCCTTGAGCCCGGCGGCCTGCAGCATGGATTCGGTCAGGCCCACGGTGGTGGTCTTCCCGTTTGTTCCGGTGATGGTCAGCCAGTCCGCGGTCTTGCGGCCCTTCCGCTCACGCACCCGCCAGGCGAGTTCCACATCGCCCCAGACCGGGATGTGGGTCCGGGCAGCCAGCGCGAGGAGGGCCTGGTCCGGCCGCCAACCCGGCGAGGTCACGATCAGGTCCGGCTTCTGGCCGTCGATCTTCGGCATGGTGTGCACGGCGTCTTCGCCGAGGAGCACATCCACGGCGCCGACGATCTTCAGCGTGTCCGCCTGGGCGCGGGCCTTCGGGCTCGTGGCCGCGTCCACCACCACCACGCGGGCACCGAGTTCAATCAGGGTGTCCGCGGCAGCGAAGCCGGACACGCCGATGCCCGTCACGACCACACGGAGACCGGTCCAGTCGGAGTCCCAGCTCACCAGGTTCTCGAGCCGGGGGGACGTTGCCAGCGGCGAAGGTATTGGACTGCTCACAGCAGGACCACCCATTCTGCGTAGAAGATGCCAAGGCCTGCGGCGACGAAGAGTCCGCCGAGGATCCAGAACCGAACCACCACGGTGACTTCCGCCCAGCCCTTGAGTTCAAAGTGGTGCTGCAGCGGCGCCATTTTGAAGAAGCGCTTGCCCTTGGTGATCTTGAAGTAGCCCACCTGGATGATCACCGAAAGCGTGATCAAGACGAACAGTCCGCCGATGAAGGCGAGCAGCAGTTCGGTCCGGGACAGGATGGCGAACCCGGCGACGGCGCCGCCGATGGCCAGCGAGCCGGTGTCGCCCATGAAGATCTTCGCCGGAGACGTGTTCCACCACAGGAAGCCCACCAGGGCGGCGCTGAGGATTGCTGCAAGCAGTGCCAGGTCCAGCGGGTCGCGGACGGAATAGCAGCCGCCGCCTGCCTGCCGCGGCGAGCCGCAGGCCTGGTTGCTCTGCCAGATTCCCATCAGCGTGTACGCGCCGAACACCATGACCGATGCCCCGGCAGCCAGTCCGTCCAGACCGTCGGTGAGGTTCACCCCGTTGGTGGCCGCAGTGACGATCAGGTTGGACCACAGGACAAACAGGATGGCGCCCAGGACGGTGCCGCCGAAGGCAAGGTTCAGCCACGGGATGTCCCGCACCAGGGAGATCTGGGTGGATGCGGGAGTGACTCCGTCCGCATTGGGAAAGTTCAATGCCAGGACGGCGAAAATGATGCCGACGGCGCCCTGCAGCACCAGTTTGGCTTTGGCGTTCAGGCCAAGGCTGCGTTGCTTGGAAATCTTGATGAAGTCGTCCAGGAAGCCCACGAGGCCCATTCCCACCATCAGGAACAGCAGCAGGAGCGCGGAGGCCGACGGTCCGGCTGACCGCGGATTCAGCATCCACATGATGAGGTGGGTCAGCGCGTAGCTCAGCAGGACCGCGAAGACCACCACGGTGCCGCCCATGGTGGGCGTGCCGCGTTTCGTGTGATGGGAGGTGGGTCCGTCGTCGCGGATGAACTGGCCGTAGCTCTTCCGTACCAGCAGACGGATGAACAGCGGAGTTCCCACCAATGCAAACAGCAGGGCCAGCCCGGCGCCGATGAGTAGTGCAATCACAGCGACTCGCTCCCTTCATTGGCGGTTGCTCGGACTTGTGGGGGTAATGCTATCCGATCCCCCAGATGCCTCAGTCCCACGCTGTTGGAGGACTTGAAGAGGACCAGATCGCCGGGTTCCAGTTCCCGTTGAAGCAGATCGTAGGCTTCGTCCACGGACTCCGCGAAGACGCATTCGTCCCCCCATGAGCCTTCGTTGACGGCGGAAACGTAGAGCGAACGCGCCTCGCGGCCAACAACCACCAGGCGGGAAATGTTGAGCCGCACCACTTGGGTGCCCACTGCCATGTGCTCCCGGATGGACTCGTCGCCCAGTTCCAGCATGGCGCCCAGCACGGCCCAGGTGCGGCGTCCGCGGCCCAGGTCCGCCAGCGTCCGCAGCGCGGCGCGCATCGATTCAGGGTTGGCGTTGTAGGCATCGTTGATGATGGTGACGCCGTCAGGCCGCTCTGTGCGTTCCATCCGCCACCGGCTGGCTGCGGTCTGTGCACTGAGCGACGCGGTGATCCGTTCCGCCGGGATGCCTGCGGCATAGGCTGCACCGGCTGCTGCCAGGAGGTTGGTGACATGGTGCGCACCGATCAGCCGGCTGCGGACCTGGTGCCCCGCGGCGTTGCCGGGGAAGTTAAGTTCGAACTCGGGATTTCCTGCCGCATTCGTCTCCACGTGGACGGCGCGCAGTCCGGCAGCCGGTACGTCATCTGCGGCCTGCGCGGAAAATCCCAGGACGTTCGCCTTCGTCCTGCTTGTCATGGCGGCGACGCGGCCGTCGTCGAGGTTGAGCACGGCGGTCCCGCTGTCCGGGAGGGCTTCTACAAGTTCGCCCTTGGCAACGGCGATGTTGTCGACGCCGCCAAACTCCCCGGCATGGGCGGTACCGATGCCGAGGACCACCCCGATCTCGGGCCGGACCATGTCTGCGAGGTAGCGGATGTGGCCCACCCCGGTGGCACCCATCTCGATCACAAGGTAACGGGTGTCGAATCCGGCCTTGAATACGGTCAGCGGAACTCCCACTTCGCCGTTGTAGGAACCCTGGGGGGAGACGGTGTTGCCTTCGGCGGAAAGGATTCCGGCGAGGAGGTCCTTGGTGGTGGTTTTTCCGGCCGAACCGGTGATGCCGATTACCGTGAATTCCGAGCCTTCGGCCTCGCGGCGGGCCCGGATCCGGCGCACGGATTCGGCGGCCAGGGCGCCCATGGCGAGGACCGCGTCTTCCACCACAATGGAGGGGTAGGGAGTGCCGGAGTGATCGGCAGCGTCCCGTTCCACCAGGGCAAGGACAGCGCCGCGTTCGAAGGCTGCTCCGATGAAGTCGTGGCCGTCAGCAGTCTCCCCGGGCTTCGCCACGTAGAGGGACCCCTCCGTGGCTTCCCGGGAATCCGTGACCACTGCCGTGGGCGTGATGGTCGGTTCGGCGGCAAGGCGGCCGTCTGTAATTTCGGCAATTTCCGCCGCAGTAAATGCAATCATCTCGGTCTAGGACTCTATCCGCTCGTCATTCAGAACGGTGAATCCACGGGCTGTCAAGGCCTCGCGGAGCTCCACCCTGTCGTCGAGCGCCAGATTGACGCCTTTGACTTCCTGCCATACTTCATGGCCGCGGCCGGCCACGAGGATTGTGTCTTTCGCCTGCGCCATCTCCACAGCCTGCCTGATCGCCGTGTCCCGCGGGAACGACTCCAGGATGGTGCAGCCAAGGCCGGCGGTTTCCTTGGCCTCCTGCGCGCCCGCCAGGACGTCCGCGCGGATCGCAGCGGCGTCCTCGTCGTGGGGGTCGTCATCGCTGATGATCACCACATCCGCCAGCCGGGCGGCGATGGCGCCCATCGCCGGCCGTTTGCCCTGGTCGCGCTGGCCGGTGGCTCCGAAGACCACAATCACCTTCGAGCCGGGCTCGGGTGAGCGCACTGCTTCCAGTGCCCGTTGCAGGGCGTCAGGGTTGTGGGCAAAGTCGACGACGGCGGCCGGGGCGGTGCAGACGAGCTGCATGCGCCCGGGGACGGCCACGGTGAACGGGTCGGCCGCGTCCAGCGCTGACTGCAGCGTCTCTGCGGCGACTCCGCTGGCCAGCACCATGACGGTTGCGAGGGCGGCGTTGGAAACATTGAAGCTGCCCGGAAGCCCCGTGTGAACGCGGAGTTCCGTGCCGTCACGGTGCCGGAGCCGGAACGCCGTACCCAGGCCCCGGGGCGCGGTGTCCGTGACGGCCCAGTCCGCGCCGGATGCTGCGGGATCAATGCCCGGGACTGTCGCCAGGGTGGTGACCGGAATGGCGGCACCGGCGGCAAGGCGGCGGCCCCAGTCGTCGTCCACGGTGATGACCGCCTGCTTGGCGCGGGGGCGTGTAAAGAGCTCCGCTTTGGTCTGGAAATATTCGTCCATGGTGCCGTGCAGGTCCAAGTGGTCCTGGGTCAGGTTGGTGAACCCGGCGACGTCGAACTGCACACCGTCCACGCGGTGGAACGACACAGCGTGCGAGGAAACCTCCATGGAGGCGGCGTCGAGGCCGCGTTCCCGCATCAGGGCCAGCAGTGCGTGGATGTCGGTGGACTCCGGCGTCGTCAGCAGGCTGGGAATGGGCTTACCGCCGGCCAGGATCTCGATGGTGCCGATCAGTCCGGTCTTGCGGCCCAGGGCCTGCAGCAGGGAGTTGATGAAATAGGTGGTGGTGGTCTTGCCGTTGGTGCCGGTGACGCCGAACAGCGAGGGCACAGCGCCGCCATCGGGCCGGCTCTGGTAGATCAGCGCAGCGAGCCCGCCCACCGCGCTCCGGGGCTTGTCAACGACGAGTACCGGCACGGGAGTGTCAGCGGACAGCGCAAGGAGCCTGGCGCCGTCGTCGTCCGTGACAACCGCAACAGCGCCTGCCGTAACGGCCTGCGACACGAAGTCCGCCCCGTGCCGGGTGGCGCCCGGGAGGGCGACGTAGAGGTCGCCCGGCTGCACGGACCTGGAGTTCAGGGAGATCCCGGTGACCGGAATGGCGCTGGACGCCCCGGGAACGACAACGCCGACGGACTCGCCGATGATTCCCAGCGGCACCGCGGCAACGGCGGACGGCCGGAACCCGGAACCGGGAACCGCACCGCTCGTTTCGTCGGTACTGTCTGGGGCATGGTGCTCTGACAAGTGGATCTCCGTTGGTGCTAGTGGATCACACCGGGCGTAGGGGAAGATCCCCTGATGCGTACGATGTTGTGGACGTGCTACTTGACGTATTGGGGCAGCCTGACCGGCTCGCCCGTTGACGGCGGAACGTTGTACGTCCGCAGCGCCTGGCTCATCACCGAGCGGAACACGGGACCATTGGTGATTCCGTAGATGCTGCCCTTGGGGCGCTGCAGGACAACTTCAACAATAAACCGCGGATCGTCCATCGGCGCCATTCCCACCATGGAGGCCGTGTAGCCGCAGTACCCGGATTTGCCGTCGTCGCACGGCGACTGGGACGTTCCGGTTTTAGCGCCCACGCGGTAGCCGTCGATTGCTGCTTCCTTGATCTGCCCCTCGGTCACGGCGCTCTCCAGGATGTCCCGGACCTGCTGTGCGGTTTCCTTGGACACGATCTGACGGCTCTCCTTCGCCGGGACCTTTTCCTCGGTTCCGTCCGGGCTGATGTAGCTGTCGATCAGGCGCGGCTGGAGCATCACGCCGTTGTTGGCAATCGACTGGTAGGCGCGGACGGTCTGCAGGGTGGATTGCGAAACGCCCTGGCCGAAGAGGACGGTGTACTCCTGCCGGCCGTCCCACTGGTCAGCAGGGGTGAGGATGCCGGTGGCTTCGGCGGGAATCCCGATGTCGGGGGCTTCGCCGATGCCGAACTTCTGCAGCCAGTCGTGGCGCTGTTCCTTGGTCAGCCGCTGCCCGGCCATGACCGTTCCGGTGTTCATCGACCAGCCCAGGATCCCGGCCAGGGTCCGTTCCTCGGTCCCGTGATCGAACGAGTCGGTGAAGACCTGGCCGTCCACCACGTAGGACGGCGGGATGGTGAACTTGTCCAGCGGGCTTGACTTGCCCTCCTCGATCACGGCGGCGGCCGTGATCATCTTTTCCACGGAACCCGGTTCGTATGCGGCCGTCACTGACCGTACGCCGCGGTCCTTGGCGGCCACCTTGCCGGGGTCGTTGGGATCCGGGGCGTTGGTGTCTGCCATGGCGATGATGTTGCCGGTCTTGATGTCCTGGACGATGATGACGCCCCATTCGGCGCTCAGCTTGTCCGACTGGTTCTGGATTGCCTGCTGGGCAAAGTACTGCAGGTCGGAATTGAGGGTGAGGCGGATGTCCTTGCCGTCGACGGCGGGCGTCAGTTCGTCCACGCCGACGGGGATGCGCAAGCCGTCGGCGCCGATTTCGAAGAGCCGCTTGCCGGGAGTTCCCTTGAGGACCTCGTCCTGGGTCTGCTCCAAGCCCGCCTGCCCGGTTGTTCCGTCCTGCAGGAAACCGACGATCCCGCCGGCGACAGAGCCGTTCGGGTAAACGCGCTTGCTGGTGCCTACGGTGACTATGCCTGGGATCTGCAGCTGGGAGATCCGGTCCTCCATATCGGGCTTGAGGTCCTTCGCCACGATGTAATAGGGCTTCTCCCCCGTCAAGGCCTCCTTGACGTCCGCGGGGTCCTGCCCCAGCACGGCGGCCAGTTCCTCGATGCCCTTGTCCCTGGAAACGGTGACGAGCTCTTCCTTGTCACCCACCGTGTCCAGTCGCTTGAACGACTCCGTCTTGGTGTTGACGCGCTGGTCCACCACTACGTTGTAGCGGATGACGCTGTTGGCGAGGACAGTTCCGTTGGCGTCCAGGATGCTGCCGCGTTCGGCGGGGAGCTCGATCGGCGTCAGGCGGTTGTTCAACGCGGCCTCAGCCATTCCGCCGATGTCCAGTCCCTGGACCATGAACAGTTTGCCACCGACCACCAGCAGCAGCGCCAGCATCATACCCAAGCCGAGGCGGAGCCTCCTGGTGGCGTTCGGCACTTTTGCGGTTGTTTTCTTGCCGGTGCTCTGCGCCACGGTGAGTCCTTGCTGCTTGCTTACTGGTGGTCAGTCCTGTCAGTTACTGCCCGGCGTCTTCTGCTTTGGTGCCGGAACGGATCCGCCGTGGAGATCGGCCGCGGGCTTCGCGGCGGCCGGCGGCTTCGCGGCAGCGGCAGCCTGGGCAGCTGCTGCCGCCGGCGCCGAAGCGGCCTCCTGCGCCGGCTTGCGGACGGCCAGTGGCTCCTTGGTAGTGGCGGGAGGAACCACCGTCAGCTGCCCGGCGACTGCCGGCGCTGCAATGATGGCTCCGGGCTTGTCACCCTTGACTGCCGGTTTGGGTGTGCCGCTGACGACCAGTGTGGAGAGGTCGATCTGCCCCTTGCCGGTGGAAGCCACCATGCCCAGTTCCGAGGCCCGGGCGGCCAGGTTCTGGGGAGCGTCGAAGTTCTGGACCTGCTGTGTCAGGTCCTGGTTCTGCTTCGTCAGGGTGGACTGGTTGCTCCTGAGCTGCACCAGCTGGTACTGCGCTGTGGAAACCGAGATGTTCAAAACCAGGACCGCCATGAGGGCGACCGCCAGCAGTGCGAAGCAGAGCACAACAAAAGGAGCCCTGCGCTTGCGCGGGGTCGAACGGACCACGGACAGCGGGGTCCGCAGCTTCCGCTCGGATCCACCGGAAGGCTTAAGGCCTGTGAGGGCTCGGGCCGCCGTGCCGGACACGACTGGGAAGTTCTTGGCAGCGGCGGTGCTCATGCGGCCCTCCTGGCTCTGATTCGTTCAACTGCGCGCAACCGGGCGGACGCTGCGCGTGGGTTTTCGGCGATTTCATCGGCGGTGGGCACCTCGGTGCCCTTAGTCAGGGTTTTGAGTTCGGGCTTGTGTTCTTCCAGTTCCACCGGGAAGCCCAGCGGCGCGGAGGACTTGGATCCGGTCTGGAAGACTTTCTTGACGATTTTGTCCTCCAGCGAGTGGTAGGACATGACCACGACGCGGCCCCCCATCGCGAGGGCGTCCACAGCGGCAGGCACCGCACGTTCCAGGACGTCGAGTTCCTCGTTGACTTCGATCCGCAGGGCCTGGAAGGTCCGTTTGGCCGGGTGGCCTCCGGTCTTCGCCGCCCCTGCCGGAACCACCGCGCGGATGGTGTCGACCAGTTCACCCGTGGTGGTGAACGGCTTGACTGCGCGCGCAGCCACGATGCGGTTAGCGATCCTGCCGGCGAACTTTTCCTCACCCCACTTGCGGATGATCCGGACCAGGTCCTCTTCGCTGTAGTTGTTCACGACGTCCGCGGCCGTCTGGCCCCGGCTCGTGTCCATGCGCATATCCAGGGGCGCATCAAAAGAATAGGCAAAACCGCGTTCGCGCTCATCCAGCTGCAGGGAGGATACGCCCAGGTCCATCAGGACGCCGTGGACTTCCCCGACGCCAAGGTCCCGGAGGACGTCCGGGATTTCGTCGTAGACGGCGTGGACCAGGTCAGAGCGGTTTTCGAAGGGCTTCAGACGCTCGCCGGCCAGGGCCAGGGCTTCTTCGTCGCGGTCGATTCCGATGAGGTGAAGGTCCGGAAACCGCTGGAGCAGGGCTTCGGAGTGACCGCCCATTCCCAGGGTTGCGTCGATGACCACCGGCGTCTCGCCCCGGCTGCGGGCCGCCTCGATGCCAGGGGCCAACAAATTGATGCACCGGTCCTTGAGGACCGGTACATGGCGTTCGGACGTGGGTTTTGGCTGGTTGGGATCGCTCATACCTTCGTCCTTTCGTGCCTCTGTTTGCCTTGCTGGGCCTGGCTGGTCCTCGGTGCGGTTCTTAAGCCAGATCCCCATCCGCGCCTATCCCAACGTCCGCCTGGCTCCGGGGAAGTGAGCCAGGAAAACGTTCGGATGGGCGGCTGGAGATCTCGTTCAAGAAACGCTGCCGTCGTCGCTTCCGGGCCTCAGAAGATTCCCGGGATGGCGTCGTCGGTTTCAGAGAAGGAGGTTTCCTTTTCTGCCAGGTACTCGTTCCAGGCCTGGGCATCCCAGATCTCTGCCCGGGAGCCTGCGCCGATAACGGCGAGCTCCCTGCCAAGACCTGCGTATGCCCGGAGTGCGGGAGGAATAGTCACGCGCCCCTGCTTGTCAGGTACCTCGTCCGAGGCTCCAGAGAGGAAAACCCGGATGTAGTCACGAGTCTGCTTGGAGGAGATGGGCGCCTCCCGCATTTGCTCGTGAATCCGCTCGAATTCCCGCTCACTGAAGACGTAGATGCAGCGTTCCTGGCCCCTTGTGAGAACCAGTCCGCTGGCAAGTTCCTCACGGAACTTCGCTGGGAGGATGATCCGCCCCTTTTCGTCCAGACGCGGTGAGTGAGTGCCAAGAAACATGGCCACCCGCCTGTCTGTCGTCAGGAGCTGCACGTCCCCTGTGCTGCCACTACCCTCTTACCTGCTCCACTTTACTCCACATCGCTCCACAGTCAACGCGACACGGAAGATTCGTCCCGGGTTTGGACAAATCCCGCCCCGGAAATCCGGGGTTCTGGGCGGGTGGTGGAAAGTGGAGGGATATCGGCGCCTGGAGGGGCGCGAAGAACAGCACGACGGCGGACGGCACGGACCGGACGGCGTCGCGTCCGCGAGCGCCGGCCGTTAAAAGCAAAAGACCCGCCGCGGCGGGTCTTTCTGCAGGTCTGCCAGGGGCAGGTGGTGCGAAGTGGAGCGTTAGCTGAACGCTGTCACGGTCGGGTTATTGCTGCTCACCCCGGCGCCGTTCATCCCAGCGTTCTTCAAGGCCGCTCATGAACGAACTGCGCCCCTTGCCGGTTTTCTTGCCACCGGTTGATTTCGCTTTGCCGGCGGCGGAGCTGCGCATCGTTGCAAAATAGACTCCGGCTCCCATCACGATAAATCCGAGGACACCAACAAAAATGCTCTGAAGTGATACGCCCACCAGCAGGAGGAGGACACCGGCCAGTGTGGCCAGCACGCCGATCACGATGTGGCGCGTGGACCAGTTGCGGCCCGGATCCGATCCCATTGAATTGGCAAACTTCGGATCGTCCTCGTGCAGCTGCTTCTCCAGCTGCTCGAGCAGCTTCTGTTCGTGCTCCGAGAGCGGCATCACGACCTCCTTAAGTCGGCCAACGTCCGGACCTGCCCTGGTCCTGTGTTGTCAATCCACTAACGTCCGGCATGCGCGGGAGGTTCCCGGCCACCGTATAACGAAAGGCCGGATTCCACGCATTCGGACGGCGGACCTGTTCAGCAGGGTGTTCGGTAAGTCCAGACGTTCGAAATCTATGTATATCTAAGGATAGTTTGTTGCGCCCTGTTCTGAAAGACACTCCGGCGCGGCGGAACGGTCACTCTCCGGGCGTGTGCGGGTCCATCAGGCGCGCCGGGAGCACCGATTTCGAGCCGAACTTGGCCGCCACCTTGTCCAGTGCTTGTTCCGCGGCCCGCCAGTTGTCGTCGCGGCGGTCAAAGCTCAGCTGGAGCGAAGTCTGGGCAGCTTCCTCAAGCTGTTCGGCCCGGACGCCGACGAGCCGGACCGTCATGGCCCGCGGACCGAGCGATTCCAGGAGCTGAACGGCCACGGCGTAGATCAGCTGTGCACTGTCGACCGGGGCGTGCACCGTCCGGCTGCGCGTGATGGTGGAGAAATCGGTGTAGCGGAGCTTGAGGGAAATGGTCCTCGCCACCATCCCCGTGCTTCGGAGCCGCTCGGCGGTCCGGTGGGACAGGCGCAGCAGTTCACGGTGCAGGAGGGCGTCGTCGGCTGTATCAACGGCGAACGTTTCCTCGGCGCCGATACTCTTCTCGAGGCGGACGGGGGTTACGGCACGGGGATCAATCCCCCACGACAGCCTGTAGACGTGCTCCCCTGACGCCCCCAGCAGCTTCTTCAGTACCGACGGCGGCGTCGCGGCGACATCGGCCACGCTCCGGATTCCCATGCGGGCCAGCACCTCGCCCGTCTTCGCCCCCACGCCCCACAGCGCGTTGACGGGAAGGCTGTGCAGGTAGGCGACGGTCTCATCCGGCCCGATCAGCAGGAGCCCGTCCGGCTTACAGCGGGTGGATGCGATCTTGGCGACAAATTTGCTGGCCGCAATGCCCACGGAGGCCGTGATGCCGAGTTCCTCGTGCACGCGCCGGCGGATGATCCCGCCGATCTCGCGCGGACTGCCCAGCCGCCGGATTGCTCCGCCGACGTCGAGGAAGGCCTCGTCGACGCTCAGCGGCTCCACCAGCTCCGTAATCGACCCGAAGATGGCCATGAGCTGGGCGGAAACCTCGTAGTAGAGCTTGTGCCGGGGTTCGATAATGACGGCCGAGGGGCACATGCGCGCCGCTATTGCCATGGGCATCGCCGACTTGACCCCGAATTTCCGGGCCTCATAGGACGCGGACAGCACCACCGAACGCTCCGCCGGGTAACCCACAATCACCGGTTTGCCGCGAAGTTCGGGCCGGGTCCGAAGCTCCACGGAGACGAAAAAGGCGTCCATGTCCACATGCATGATGCTGCTTCGCCGGAGCTCCCGGAGGGTCGCTTCGAGCTGCTGTTTATCCTGTTCCGACCCCACGTCTTCAATCCTATGCCGTGGTACTGACTAAACTGGAGGCTGCATCCGGCGTCAACACCAGGAGGAATGTCCCTGTGAAGGTAATTGGAAAGCTCAAGCCTGCGGGCTGCGCCGTGATCGTGGCCGGCGCGGTGCTGGCCCTGGCGGCGTGCACCCCGGCCAATCCCGGCGCCACAGCCACCGGGACTGCCAGCGCTTCAGCTTCCGTCACCGGACAGGCATCCGCCACCGCCCCCGCGAGCCCCACCGCCTCCCCTGGAACCACCGCCGCCGTCGGCGCATTGGTGGCCGGCTTCCCCGAGAAACTGCTGCCCGTGATGCCGGGGGCAAAGGTGGTGTCCAGCAGCTTCGACAAGACCTCCACTCCGGCAACAGCGGCATTGGTGGGAAACATCACCTCCCCGGCTGCCGCCGTCGTAGCGTTCTACACCAAAGAGCTTGAAGCCCAAGGCTTCAAAGCAGTGCCCGGCGAGAACGTGGGCGCGGTCGCGTCCAAGGACTTCCTCCGCGGTGACAACGAAACCGTGAACATCGCAGTGGTGGAAACCGGCGGGGTCTCCACGTTCACCATCGGCGCCAACGTCGCAGCTGAGTCCGCGAAGTGACGGTCGCGGAGCAGCTGCGCCTGGAGCAGACGGCCTACGTAGCCGCTGTCGCGGGCAAGCTCAATGACTTCCTGGCGACCCGCCAGTCCGTGATGTCCGCCATTTCCCAGGACATCGATCCGCTGATGGGGTCCATCTCCAACCTGGTCACCGGCGGAAAGCGGCTGCGTGCGCTGATGTGCTACTGGGGGTGGCGCGGCGCAGGCGGGGACGCTGCTGCCAATGAGGTGATCACTGCCGGATCGGCACTGGAGCTCTTCCAGGCGGCGGCATTGATTCACGATGACATCATCGACCGGTCCGATACGCGGCGCGGCGGACCGAGCGTCCACCGGCGCTTCAGCCAGCTGCATGAAGACCAGGGCTGGGCCCTGGACAGTGAGCGGTTCGGCCATGCCGCAGCCATCCTGACCGGCGACCTCTGCCTGTCGTTCAGTGAAGAAACGTTCACGGACATCGGCCAGGCGGCAGCATCAGGGAGCCAGGCACGGCTGATCTTCAACCTGATGAGGGCCGAGGTGATGGCCGGGCAGTACCTGGACATCCTGGAAGAAGTCGCAGGTCCCATGCGCGACCGGGCCGGAGCGGTCAGCCGGGCCCAGTCAATCATCCGGTTCAAGTCGGCGAAGTATTCCACGGAGCACCCGCTCGCCCTCGGAGGTGCCCTGGCCGGAGCGTCCGATGAACTCCTCCGCGGCTACTCAGCGTTCGCGCTGCCGCTGGGCGAAGCGTTCCAGCTCCGGGACGACGTGCTGGGAGTGTTCGGCGATCCCGTGACCACCGGAAAGCCGGCGGGCGATGACCTCAGGGAGGGAAAGAGGACGGTCCTGGTGGCCTTCGCCCTCGACCAGGCGTCCCCGGAGGAGTCCCGCTTCCTCGACGCAAAGCTCGGAAGCCCGGACCTGTCCGACGATGATGTGGAGGAAATCCGCCGCATCATCGTGGACTGCGGTGCGCTCCAGGCCACCGAAGTCCTGATTGAGGAATTCGGCCGCGCCGCCTTCAGCGAACTGGACATGCTTCCACTGGAAGACCTTCCCAAGACGGCCCTGCGGAAACTCGCCGAGGCCACCGTCAGCCGCGCCTCCTGATTTCGGGGGGCGCGGCCACCGCGCGTGGAATAACCGCGCGGTACTGCCGGGCGGGGATTACCAGGCGAGGGATTGTGCCCTGCGGCGGATTTCCGTCTTCCGGCCTTCACGCAGGGCGTCAATCGGACGGCCACGCAGTGATTCATCCGGGGTGAAAAGCCACGTGACGAGTTCCTCGTCGGAATACCCTGCATCCGACAGGACCACAATGGTCCCCTTAAGGCTCTCGACCGGATGGCCGTCCTGCATAAAGTCCGCCGGCACCGACCTGATGCGGCGTTCACCGACCCTCAATGCCACCAGTGCTTTTTCGTCCAGCAAACCGTGGACCTTAGTAATGGAGACGTTCATCATTTCTGCAACGTCGGGCAGGGGCAGCCATTCGCCTACAAGGCTTTCTACAGTACTCACGGATCAAGATTGCCACGCGGTGCACTGTTGCGCCTAGTCAGCGCAATGAGGCGGGCGGAAGGCGTAAATCGACACTCCGAAAAAAGGCATATAAGAGATGCCATACATTTCTTGTGCTAATCAGCAATTCGTGAGAGATTCACATAGATCACATTTGCATCAACGCTAACTTTAGTAACACTAGTACCATTCGTAACAACGGCCTGACCGACAGCATTCGCCGCTGAGAAGAGGATCACTCCCATGACGACGCCCCGATCGCCAAAGCAGCACCCCAGGCCGAGCCTGCCTATGATTGCGGCGACCACGGCCGCCCTTCCGGCCGTCGTCCTGTCCTCTCTCGCCATCGCCCAGCCGGCGGCCGCGGAAGCCCGTCCGCGGGTTGTTCCTGCCACCTTGGCAGCCGCGATGCAGGCCCAGGAAGCCGCCCTCAAGGCGGGCGTCATTCCGGCCGCGTCGGTCTCCACCTCAATCCCGGCCTCCCTCCGGCCCGCCCAGCCGTCCGCTCCGGCTGAGTACACCATTGCCCGCGGTGACACCATCAGCGGCATTGCGGGCCGCTACGGCCTCGACACCAATGCCATCCTGAAGCTGAACAACCTGCAGCCCAACACCATCATTTACCCGGGCCAGAAGATCAAACTGACCGGGTCAGCCCCGGCGCCTTCCGCTCCGGTGGCGAAGCCCGAGGCCCCTGCGCCCGCCACGTCCGGCGGAAGTGTCTACACCGTAAAGTCCGGTGACACCCTGGGGGCCATCGCCGCGCGCCACGGAGTGAAGCTGTCAGAGGTGCTGAGCTGGAACGGCCTCAACATGAATTCCATCATTTACCCGGGCCAGAAGATCAAGATCGGCGGCGGCCAGTCCTCCGCCCCGGCACCTGCCCCGGCCCCCGCGGCCACCCCGGCTCCTGCTCCGGCCCCCGCCCCCAGTTCGGGCTCCTACACGGTGAAATCCGGGGACACGCTGTCCGCCATCGCCGCAAAGCACGGCGTCAAGCTCTCAGACATCCTCTCGGCGAACAAACTCACCCTGTCCAGCGTTATCTACCCCGGCAACAAGCTGGTCATCCCCGGCGCTTCGATCCAGCCGGCTGCCAGCGTCACTCCCCTGGTGCCGAGCTCCTTCCTTGGTTTCACCTACCCCGCCGCCGTGGTCTCTTCCGCCAACCAGAACAAGGCCCTGCTCAACGCTTCTCCCGTACCCACTCGGGAACAGATGAAGTCGATCGTCGCCGATACGGCACGTCGGATGGGCGTGGACCCCTCGCTGGCCCTTGCCTTCGCCTACCAGGAGTCCGGCTTCGACCAGCGCGCAGTCTCGCCGGCCAACGCCATCGGCACGATGCAGGTCATCCCCACGTCGGGCGAATGGGCCTCCGACCTGGTGGGCCGCAAACTGAACCTGCTCGATCCCTATGACAATGCAACCGCAGGCGTAGCCATCATTCGCCAGCTGATCCGCACGAGCAAGGACCTGGACCACGCCATCGCCGGCTACTACCAGGGCCAGTATTCCGTCAGCAAGAACGGCATGTTCGACGACACCAAGGCCTACGTGGCAGCCATCAAGGCGCATCAGAAGAACTTCGGCTAGAACCATAACGGCACCGCAAAGGCGGGTGCCGGGAGGGTAACGATACGGGTCCGGATTGCATGTCGATTCGGGCCCGTTTCCGTGTAGCACTTAGGATCGTAAGGTGCAGGAAAAAGTGTCGGACTCCCTCGTTGGAACCCTGGTGGACAACCGCTACCGGGTTCAGTCCAGGCTGGCGCGCGGCGGAATGTCCACTGTCTACCTGGCCACGGACCAGCGTCTTGAGCGCGACGTCGCACTCAAGGTCCTCCATCCGCACCTCGTCAACGACGGAAACTTCCTGGACAGGCTGGGCCGGGAGGCAAAGGCCGCGGCCAAGCTGTCCCACGCCCATGTGGTGGGCGTCCTGGACCAGGGCAGCGACGGTCACACGGCCTACCTGGTCATGGAGTACATCAAAGGCCACACCCTCCGGGACGTCATCAAGGAGAAGGGTGCGCTGTCTCCGCGGCTGGCCCTGGCGCTGATCGACCCAGTAGTGGAAGGCCTCGGAGCGGCGCACTCCGCCGGGCTGATCCACCGCGATATCAAGCCCGAAAATGTCCTGATCGCCGACGACGGCCGAATCAAGGTGGGCGACTTCGGGCTGGCCCGTGCCGTCACCACCTCGACGAGCACCGGGGCACTGATCGGCACCGTGGCCTACCTGTCCCCCGAGCTCGTGCTCGGCAGGCAGGCCGACGCCCGCAGCGACATCTACTCAGTGGGCATCATGCTGTACGAAATGATCACCGGGAAGCAGCCGTTCGACGGCGAGGTCCCCATCCAGGTGGCCTACCAGCACGTAAACTCCTCCGTCCAGGCCCCCTCGGCGGTTGTGCCGGGGCTGGCTGCCGAGGTGGACGAGCTGGTGCAGTGGTGCACGGCGCGTGACCCTGAACAGCGTCCGGTGGACGGCAATGCGCTGCTGTCCGAACTCAGGCACATCCGCACCAACCTGACCGACGCGGAACTGGATCTCCAGCCCCCGGCGGCTATCGCCGCCGTCGCCCATTCTCCGGCCGGGCTGCGGCCTCCCGCCCACCCGCCCTCAGGTCGACCCGCCGCGGCCCGGCCCCCTGAGCGCCACGACCACACGGAGGTCCTGTCCGCCGGCCAGCATCCGACGGAAATCATCACCCGCCAAAGCAATCCCACCACGGTGCTGTCTGCTTCCCCCGGGCGGACGGGCCGGTTTGGCGCCCTGGCGGCCCCGCCGGAAACGGAATCCGACTTCGCGGATGCCGGCGACGACGGGCCGGACGACGCGGTTCCATTGAGTAAGCGGGCACAGCGCAAGCAGGACCGCGACGCCGCCAAGGCACAGTCGAAGGCTGCGTCAACGCCGGTCCGGTCCCTTCGCGAAGGTAGTCCCCGCCGTCGAGGCATCCTGTGGATCATCATCCTGGTCATCGCCGCGTTGCTCGCAACGGGCGCCGGCTGGTTCTTCGGCATGGGACCCGGCTCCCCCGGCACCATTCCGCGGGTAGCCAACAAGACGGTGGCCGAGGCCCAGCAACTGCTCGGCACTGCAGGGTTCCAGTCCACCACAAAGGATGTTTTCGACGACGATATCCGGGCCGGGCTCGTCGTCGGCACCGAACCTGAGGCAGGGCGGGAAATCCGCAAGTTCCAGTTGGTGTCGCTTTTCGTGTCCAAGGGCCCCCAACTTTTTCCGCTTCCCGGACTGACCGGCAAGTCATTGGACGAGGCCAAGACCCAGCTCAACGGGGCAGAGATGGCCTTGGGCAAAGTCACGGAGACCTACAGCGAAACCGGTCCGGCGGGAACCGTCCTCGCCCAGGACCCGGCGGCGGGCACCCCCGCCCGCCGCGGCACGCCCATCAGCCTCACTGTCTCGAAGGGGCCGGAGCCCATTGCCGTCCCGGATGTGCGCGGCCAGGAACAGGGCGCTGCAGTCAAGGCGCTTGAGGCGGCCGGACTGAAGGCAGTAATCTCCCCCGAAACGGTCAACGACAAGAAGGTCCCCAAGGGCGCCGTCGTGGCCCAGAACCCGTCCTCCGGCACCCTGACCCGGGGCGATACCGTCACCCTGACGGTCTCCAAGGGACCCAAACTCGTGGATGTGCCCAGCTACATCGGCAAGCAGGCCAATGATGCCCGCAAGGCGCTGGAGAAGCTCGGCTTCGAGGTACGGGTAAACAACATCCTGGGCGGCTTCTTCGGAACGGTGCGCGACCAGGATCCGGTGGACACCCAGGTGCCCGAAGGGTCACTCATCACCCTCACCGTCGTCTGACCTGGACCCACTAAAAAGCTCCGCCCGGCTGGTTCCAGCCGGGCGGAGCTTTGTGATTAATCAGCGCAGTCAATCAGCGCGTCCGAGTCGGATCAGGGGCGCTTGGACAGGGCTCCTGCGACGAGGAAGGCCATCTCCAGGGACTGCATGTGGTTCAGGCGCGGGTCGCAGACCGATTCGTAGCGGTCCAGGAAGGCTTCCTGGTCGATCGGGTCGGCACCGCCGAGGCACTCCGCGACGTCGTCCCCGGTCATCTCAACATGCAGGCCGCCGGGAATGGTGCCCAGCGAGTGGTGGACTTCGAAGAAGCCGCGGACTTCGTCGATGACGTCGTCGAAGTTCCTGGTCTTGTAGCCGTTGGGCGAGGTGACAGTGTTCCCGTGCATGGGATCGGTGACCCAGAGAACCTGCGCGCCGGAGGCCGTGACCTTCTCGACGATGGCGGGGAGCTTCTCGCGGATGTTGCCCGCGCCCATCCGGGTGATGAAGGTCAGCCGTCCGGGTTCGCGGTCCGGATCGAGCTTGTCGATGAGCCGCAGGGCGTCGTCGCCGGAGGTCTTGGGGCCCAGCTTGACGCCGATCGGGTTGCGGACGCGGGACAGGAAGTCGACGTGGGCGTGATCCAGTTCGCGGGTGCGTTCGCCGATCCAGAGGAAATGGGCCGAGGTGTCGTACGGAAGTCCGGTGCGGGAATCGATGCGGGTCAGTGCGCGCTCGTAGTCGAGCAGCAGCGCCTCGTGGCTCGCGAAGAATTCGACCCTTTTCAGGGCTTCGAAGTCCGCGCCGCAGGACGCCATGAACTTGATGGCCCGGTCGATGTCGCGTGCCAGCGACTCGTAGCGGGCGTGGGCCGGGTTCTCGGTGAAGCCCTTGTTCCAGTGGTGAACCAGGCGCAGGTCAGCGAAGCCGCCCTGCGTGAACGCCCGGATGAGGTTCAGCGTGGAGGCCGACGTGTGGTACGCCTTGAGCATCCGGCCGGCGTCGTGGGCCCGGGATTCCGGCGTGAAATCGTAGCCGTTGACAATGTCGCCCCGGTACGCCGGGAGGGTGACGCCGTCGCGCGTTTCATCGTTGGAGGAACGCGGCTTGGCGAACTGTCCGGCCATCCGGCCCATTTTGATGACGGGCATGGCCGCGCCGTAGGTGAGGACGACGGCCATCTGCAGGATGGTTTTGACCCGTGCGCTGATCTTGTCCGCCGTGGCGGCCTCGAAGGTTTCGGCGCAGTCCCCGCCCTGGAGCAGGAACGCCTTGCCCTGCGCGGCAGCGGCCAGCCGTTCGCGGAGGATGTCCACCTCGCCGGCGAAGACGAGCGGCGGAAGGACGGAAAGTTCCTTCACGGACGTGTCAAAGACCTCTTTGTTTTGCCAGCTGGGCTGCTGGGAAACCGGCAGGTCCCGCCAGTGGTCCAGTCCCGGATAGTTGGCGGCGCCGCTCTGGGCGGTACTGGTCAGCAGGGAGGCAGGTTTTGCGGATAGCTCAGTCACACTACAAGACTAGTTCCCGGATCGGCGTTTACGCACCGCAACCGTCATTCGCCCCAAACCACCGTCACAGAACCGGCGTCACGCTTTGTCGGGTTCCGCGGGGCCGGCGCCCCCTCCGGATCCGTCCGAGCCGCCGGATACGTCCGGGCCGCCGGCGCTGCCTGAGCCGTCAGCGGGTGTGCCCGCCAGCCGCAGTTTGACGACTGCCGCATATTCGTCCACATACTCCTGCCCCGAGAGGCGCATGAGTTCGTACATGATTTCGTCGGTCACGGAACGCTGGATCAGCCGGTCTTCCTCCAGGCCGTAGTAGCGGCTGAAGTCCAGCGGTTCGCCGAAGATCATGCCGATGCGCCGGATGTTCGGCATCCGCTTACCGATCGGCTGGACTTTGTCCGTGCCGATCATGGCGACGGGAATCACCGGAACCCGGGCCTGCAGGGCAAGTTTTGCCACACCCACCTTGCCGCGGTACAGGCGAGAATCGGGGCTGCGGGTTCCTTCCGGATAAATTCCCAGCAGCGAACCGTGCGAGAGGACGTCCATTCCGGCGTTCAGCGAAGCGGCCGAGGCCGCGCCGCCCGACCGGTCCATGGGCAGCTGGTTGGTCAGCCGGAAGAAGAGTGCAGTCAGCCGGCCCTTGAGGCCCGTGCCGGTGAAGTATTCCGACTTCGCCAGGAAGACCACGGGACGCGGAACCATCAGCGGCATAAAGATGGAGTCGGAAAACGACAGATGGTTGGACGCCAGGATGGCTGCGCCTTCGGCCGGGACGTTGTCCAGCCCTTTGACCCAGGGCCGGAACAGGAGCTTTAGCACCGGTCCCAGGACGAACGTCTTCATGAACCAATAAAACACGTGGTGTACCTCTCCGGAAGGCGTCTGGCCGCCCCTTCGTCGGGCCCGGCCAGGACTTCAATGCAACCCTACTCTAGTGAGATTTGTGGTGAATGGTGACACGATGGGCACATGAGAGAAAGCAGCAAACCGACTGTGCCTGCCGCTTTCAGCTACCCCGGCCACGGAAGCAATGCCCGGATCGGCGTCGCCATTTGCCACGGCTTCACGGGAAGTCCCCTCAGCGTCATGCCGTGGGCCCTGCACCTGGCGGAGCAGGGGTTCGCCGTTTCAGTCCCGCTCCTGCCCGGGCACGGGACTGACTGGCGCGAGCTGGCCCGCTCGGGCTGGCGGGACTGGGCCGGTGCCTTCGAAGCCGCCTACCTTGAGCTCGCCGGCCGGACTGACACCTGCTACGTCGCGGGGCTGTCCATGGGCGGCGCCGTCGCCCTGCGCACGGCGTCCCGCCATCGCGTTGCCGGTGTGGCCGTGGTCAATCCCGGGCTCAGCTTCTACGACCGCAGAGTCCGTATTATCGGCATCCTGAAGTACTTCCAACAGACCACGCTGCCGATTGTGGAAGCCAACCCCACCGCGGCCACCACTGAGGACGGCGACTATTCGCAGACGCCGCTGGCCGCCGTCCACCAGCTGAAGAAGCTGTTTGCCGCCGCCCGCCGTGGACTGCCCCGCGTCACGGCGCCGGTTCTGGTTTTCAAATCGGACACCGACGACGTTGTGCCGCCGTCGTCCCTTGAGCTGATCAGGCGGCGGCTGGGGTCGGCCTCGCTTCGCGTGGTGCCGCTGCCCAACAGCGGCCACGTGGCCACCCTGGACAACGATGCCCCCGTGATCTTCCGGAATTCGTCCTCCTTCTTCCATGAGCACGCGCAGCACCACGTACCTTCGGAGACATCATGAGCATCGCCGCCGACCACAGCCCCCTGAGTTCCCCCTTTACCGGAGACGGCCCGTCGATCGGCGTTGCCGTGTCCCACGGCTTCACCGGAAGCCCGCACGGTGTGCGGGCCTGGGCCCAGTCACTGGCCGACGCCGGCTTTGCGGTGCGGATGCCGCTGCTGCCGGGGCACGGGACCAGCTGGCAGGAACTCGCCAGGACCCGCTGGCAGCAGTGGTATTCCGCCTACGACGCGGCGTACCTGGAGCTTGAGGCCGAATGCGACCATGTGTTCACGGCCGGCCTGTCCATGGGCGGGGCACTCGCCCTGAGGGTGGCAGCCCAGCGTCCGGTGGCGGGTGCCATCGTGGTCAATCCGGGCCTGGTCATTGATGATCCCCGGGCGCCGCTGGCCGGTGTCCTGAAGCTGGTCCTGAAAAGCACTCCAGCCATCGCGAACGACATCCTCAAGCCGAATACGGACGAGGGCGCCTACCCGCGGACACCCGTGGCGGCGGCGCACGAACTGAACAAACTGTTCAGGGACACGCGGCGGCTGCTGCCGCGGATCACTGCACCGGTCCGGGTGTTCCGTTCCACGGTGGACCACGTCGTGTCGGATTCGAGCATCGTGGCGCTGCGCCGCGGCCTCACCCATGCCACGCTCCAGCTGAGCACCCTGGGCAACAGCTACCACGTGGCCACCCTGGACAACGATGCCGCAGAGATTTTCAGCGGGACCGCGGAATTTATCCGCGCCGTGGTTCCGGGAAACCTGGACCCGTCCCCCGCTAGCCGTGAAGGACATGGCCGATGACCCGATCCGACTCCAATTCCTCCGACCAGAGCGCGAACCAGGACGACGCCGTATGGCTCGACCTAGTGGCCCGGCTCGAGGGCAGCGACACTCCGGCCGCTGACGGCACCGGTGACGCCGTCGAGGGCAGCCAGCCAGCCAAACGGCCCTTCCGCGACTTCGATCCGCTGGGCCTGTCCGGAGCCGCGCCGACGGAGCCCTCTGCGTCTGAACGCCAGGCCGCCGTCCGCGAACCGCAGCTGGGGGCGGACCACGGAGGCACAGCTGAGACGGAGGCAACCGGCGGGCCGAGGGATTACGACGCCGACGACGACGAACCGTTCGTACCTGAGGAACCGCCGAGCCTGGCCGGCACGGATCCCCTGACCATGCTCGCCTGGCTGGGTGCCGTGGGCGGTCCCGTCGCCCTGGTGCTGGCCGCCATGTTCTGGCGGTCGGCGCCGCTGATGGCCATCTTGGGAATCGTCGCCGCATTCGTCGTCTCCGTGATCTACCTGATCATGCAGCTGCCGCAGGAAAAGGACGAGCACGACGACGGCGCGCGGGTTTAGTGCCCCGCGCTTAGCCTGCTGATCGCCCGGTTAGCCGTGCATCCGGCTGCTGACCCGTGACAGGTCCGCGGCGCCGATCAGCCCGGCGTTGGGGCCCAGGGCGGCCAGGGCGATTTCCGCCGCCGGGCGGAACCCGCGCCCGGTCAGGTTCCGGGCAAAAGCCTTGCGTGCCGGTGCCACCAGCAGCTCGCCGGCATCGCACAGGCCTCCGCCGATCACGAACTTCCCGGGGTCCAGCGCGGCAGCCAGGTTGGCCAGCCCCAGTCCCAGCCACTCCCCGACGTCTTCCAGGAGCTCCCTGGACGTCGGATCGCCCGCCTTGGCCAGTTCCGTCACAATGACTCCGGTGATCCGGTCAACCTGTCCGTCCACGGCTTTGAGGAGTTCCTGCGCGACGGGTGAATTGGCGGCGGCCAGCTCGCGGGCTTCACGGCCCAGGGCGTTTCCGGAGGCATACTGCTCCCAGCAGCCGCGGTTTCCGCATTCGCACCGGTGGCCTCCGGGCATGATGATCTGGTGGCCGAATTCGCCGGCAACGCCGAAGCGTCCGCGTTCCACCCGGCCGTCCATCACCATGGCGCCGCCGATCCCGGTGCCGAGGGTGATGCAGACGAGCCTGTTTTGTCCCTGCCCGGCACCAAAGCGCCATTCGGCCCAGGCCGCGGCGTCGGCGTCGTTGGTCAGCAGGACCGGGCGTCGCAGCAGGCGCTGGAGGTTGTCCCGCAGCGGTTCGTTGCGCCAGGCGAGGTGGGGGCTGAACAGCACTGTCCCGCCGTCGAGGTCCATCCAGCCGGCGGCGCCGATTCCCACCGACCAGATGCGGTGGCCCTGGCTTAGCTCTTCGACCAGTTCCACAATCACTTGTTCCACTGCCCGGGGGTCGTTCCCGGGCGTCGAGCGCCTGGCCTGGCTGAGTATCCTGCCGTCGGCGTCGACTACGCCTGCAGCGACCTTGGTACCGCCGATGTCCACACCGATTGCCAGCCCCTTGCGCCCCAGCCGGAGATGCTCGCGAAAGCCCTGGCTTGCGGCCAGCGCGTCCTGACCGGCGGGCTTCCGGCGCCGCCAGGAGGCCGTCCGTCGGTAGGGTCTGGGCAGGTCGCCGGGTGTTGGTGTGTGCATGGTTCCCCATTCTATTGCCCGGGCCCTGTTTTCCCGCGTGGCCGGGCGCTGCGTGAAGCGGCTCCGGACACGGCTCGCGGCGGGCCGGATTGGCGGGTTTCCGGCCGTTAACCGTAAAGTTACTCGCCAGTAGGTGAAACAGGACACACCTCCGCAACGGGCGTACTAGTGTTAGCAGTACCCCCTGCGGGTCTATGGATAACAAAGGAGCTATCGTGCGCGAATTCAGTGTTCCGCCCTTGGTGAATGTACCCCCCGAAACCAACATCACCGACCTGGTGCTGCGGCAGGCCGCCAAGGCCTCGAACCCGTCCCTGTATTCGCGGCTCGATGCCGCCGGGCAGTGGCAGGACATCACTGCCACCGATTTCGTCGCCGACGTCCGCGTCCTGGCCAAGGGACTCATGGCCAGCGGAGTGGCGGCGGGCGACCGCGTGGGCATCATGTCCCGCACGCGTTACGAGTGGGCCCTGGTGGACTTCGCCATCTGGTTCGCCGGCGGCATCTCGGTTCCCATCTACGAAACGTCGTCACCCAGCCAGGTTGCCTGGAACCTAGGCGACTCGGGTGCCGTGGCCGCGTTCGGCGAATCCGCGCACCATGAGGACATCATCCGGCAGGCCGCCACCTCGGAAGGACTCTCTTCCCTCGCCCACGTCTGGCAGCTCGAGGGCGCCGGGCTGGACGAACTCCGTGCCGCAGGAACCGCCGTCACCGATGAGGACCTGGAAGCCCGCCGCAGCCTTGCCTCGCTCGCCGACGTCGCAACGATCATCTACACCTCCGGCACCACCGGCAGGCCCAAGGGCTGCGAACTGACACACGGCAACTTCGTGGAGCTGTCCGAAAACGCCCTGGCCACGTCGCTGTCCGGCATCGTCCACGAGCAGGCACGGACCATCATGTTCCTGCCGCTGGCCCATGTGTTCGCCCGGTTCATCTCCGTCCTGGCCGTAGCCGCCGGCGTCACCGTCGCGCACACCCCGGACATCAAGCACCTCCTGCCGGACCTGCAAAGCTACAAGCCCACTTTCATCCTGGCCGTGCCGCGGGTGTTCGAAAAGGTCTACAACTCCGCTTTGACGAAGGCTGAGGACGGCGGCAAGGGCGCCATCTTCCACAAGGCGTCCGACACTGCCATCGCCTACTCGAGGGCACGGCAGGCCGGCTCCATCGGCCTCGGCCTCAAGCTCCGCCACGCACTCTTCGACAAGCTCGTCTACAGCAAACTGCGCGCGGCCATGGGCGGCCAGGTTGCCCACGCCGTCTCCGGCGGCAGCCCGCTGGGCGAACGCCTGGGTCACTTCTTCCAGGGCATCGGCATGCAGATCCTCGAAGGCTACGGCCTGACCGAGACCACCGCGCCCATCACGGTCAACACCCCGTCGCTGATCAGGATCGGCACCGTGGGCGCTCCCCTGCCGGGCAATGCGGTGAAGATCGCCGACGACGGCGAGATCCTCGCCAAGGGCGTCTGCGTGATGCGCGGCTACTACAAGCGCGAGGACCTCGCGGCCGACACGTTCGTGGACGGCTGGTTCCGCACCGGCGACATCGGACAAATGGACGCTGACGGCTTCCTGACCATCACGGGCCGCAAGAAGGAAATCATCGTGACGGCCAGCGGAAAGAACGTCGTCCCCGCCCTGCTGGAGGACCAGATCCGGGCCGATGCCCTGGTCTCCCAGGTGCTCGTGGTGGGCGACAATATGCCGTTCATCGGAGCCCTGGTGACCCTCGACGAGGAAGCCCTGCCGGGATGGCTGCACCGGCACGGGCTGCCGACCACCACCTCCCTTGCCGAGGCGGCGGAACATCCCGTGGTCAAGGCGGCCGTGCAGGACCTCATCACCCGCGCCAACCAGTCGGTATCCCAGGCGGAAGCCATCAAGTCATTCCGGATTGTGCCGTCCGACTTCACCGAGGCATCCGGCCACCTGACGCCTTCGATGAAGGTCAAGCGGGCCCAGGTGATGAAGGACTTCGAGTCGGTCATCGGGGAAATGTACGCTGCACCGAGGCCGGCCCGCGCCGAGCCGTCCGGCCAGCACTAGCCCAACACAGCACTAGCCCGGACAACACAAAAGGGGCCTCCCGGCGGGAGGCCCCTTTTGTGTGTGCGAGGGTTACTCGACGACGAGCAGCAGGTCTCCGCCCTGGACCTGTTCCACGGCGCCGACCGCGAGGCGTCCAACGGTGCCCGCCACCGGCGTCGTGATGGAGGCCTCCATCTTCATGGCCTCGATCGTGGCAACGGTGTCGCCGGCATTGACGGCGTCGCCCACCTTGACCGTGAGCGTCACCGCTCCGGCGAACGGTGCGGCGACGTGCCCCGGCTGGCTGGCGTCGGCCTTTTCAGCTGCCTTGACATTGCTGACCACGGAACGGTCGCGGACCACCACTGGCCTGGACTGGCCGTTGAGCGTGCACATGACAGTGCGCATGCCCTTCTCGTCCGGCTCCGACACGGCTTCGAGGGAGGCGATCAGGCGGACGCCCTTCTCGAGCTCGATCTCGTGCTCCGCTCCGCGCTGGAGCCCGAAGAGGTAGTCGCGGGTGTCCAGGACGGACAGGTTGCCGTAGGTCTCCACGCTCTTCAGGTAGTCCTTGGTGGGGCCTTCGAAGAGCAGGCGGTTGAGGGTCTGCTGGCGGGTCTTGGAATCACTCTTCAGGGCGGCGCTGTCCTGTGCGCTGAGCTCGGCATCGCGCACCTTGATGCTCCGGCCCTGGAGGGCTTTGGTGCGGAACGGCTCCGGCCAGCCTCCGGGAGGATCACCCAGTTCGCCGGACAGGAACCCGATGACGGAATCGGGGATGTCGTAGCTCTGCGGGTTTTCGTTGAAGTCCGCGGGATCGGCATTGAGGCCGACGAGGTGCAGGGCCAGGTCGCCCACCACCTTCGAGGACGGAGTGACCTTCACAAGGCGGCCCAGGATGCGGTCTGCCGCCGTGTACATGTCTTCGATGGCTTCGAAGCGTTCGCCGAGGCCCAGGGCCATGGCCTGCTGACGCAGGTTGGAGAGCTGGCCGCCCGGAATCTCGTGCTGGTAGACCCGGCCGGTGGGACCCGGCAGGCCCGACTCGAACGGAGCGTACACCCGCCGCACTGCCTCCCAGTAGGGTTCCAGCGAGCTGACCTCGGCCAGGCCCAGGCCGGTATCGCGGGGCGTGTGGGCCAGGGCGGCAACCAGGGCGGATGCCGAGGGCTGGCTGGTGGTTCCGGCCAGTGACGCCGAAGCGACGTCCACCGCATCCACCCCGGCATCCACTGCCGCCAGGAGCGTGGCCAGCTGGCCGCCTGCGGTGTCGTGTGTGTGCAGGTGGACCGGAAGGTCGAAGCGTTCACGCAGAGCCGCCACAAGCTTCGCAGCGGCCGCGGGACGCAACAGCCCCGCCATGTCCTTGATGGCGAGGATGTGGGCGCCGGCGTCGACGATCTTCTGCGCCAGCTCCAGGTAGTAGTCCAGCGTGTACAGCTTTTCGTCGGGGTTGAGCATGTCGCCGGTGTAGCAGAGGGCAACTTCAGCGACGGCGGTGCCGGTGGCGCGGACGGCGCGGATGGCCGGAGCCATCTGGTTGACGTCGTTGAGGGCGTCGAAGATCCGGAAGATGTCGATGCCGGTTGCCGCAGCCTCGTTGACGAATGCCTCGGTGACTTCCTCGGGGTACGGGGTGTAGCCCACGGTGTTGCGGCCCCGGAGCAGCATCTGCAAACAGATGTTGGGCAGTGCCTTGCGCAGCGCGGCAAGCCTGTCCCAGGGGTCCTCGCCGAGGAACCGCAGGGCGACGTCGTACGTGGCACCGCCCCAGGCTTCCACGGACAGCAGTTCGGGAAGCAGCGCGGATACGGCAGGGCCGGCTGCCACCAGGTCGCGGGTGCGGACCCGGGTGGCCAGCAGCGACTGGTGGGCGTCACGGAACGTGGTGTCGGTGACGGCGACGGCGTTCTGGTCGCGCAGTGCCTTGGCGAAGGCCTCGGGACCCAGCTCGAGCAGGCGCTGGCGTGAACCCTTGGGGGCGGGGGTGTCCCCCACTGCGGGGAGCTTGGCCGCAGGGTTCGAGTGGACCGTCAGTTCGCCGTTGGGCTTGTTGACGGTGACCTCTGCCAGCCAGGTCAGCAGCTTGGTGCCGCGGTCCGCCGAGACGCGGGCCTTGAGCAGCTCCGGGCGCTGGTCAATGAAGTTGGTGGCAACATCGCCGGCGATGAAGTCCGCGTCGTCCAGGACGGCCTGCAGGAAGGAGATGTTGGTGGATACGCCGCGGATGCGGAATTCCGCCAGGGCGCGCCGGGCCCGGGCGACGGCTGCGGGGTAGTCGCGGCCGCGGCAGGTCAGCTTGACCAGCATGGAGTCGAAGTGCGGGCTGATCTCGGCACCCGAGTAGACGGTGCCGCCGTCGAGCCGTACACCGGCGCCGCCGGCGGAACGGTAACCGGTGATCTTTCCGACGTCGGGGCGGAAGCCGTTGGCCGGATCCTCGGTGGTGATGCGGCACTGCAGTGCGGCGCCCTTGAGCTGGACGGTTTCCTGCGACAGGCCAAGGTCAGCGAGCGTTTCGCCGGACGCAATGCGCAGCTGCGCCTGGACCAGGTCCACGTCGGTGACTTCCTCGGTGACCGTGTGCTCCACCTGGATGCGCGGGTTCATCTCGATGAACACGTGCTGGCCGGCGCGTTCGCCGACGGTGTCCACGAGGAATTCCACCGTGCCTGCGTTGACGTAGTTGAGCGCCTTGGCGAACTTCACGGCATCCCGGTAGAGCGCCTGGCGGATGCCCTCATCCAGGTTCGGCGCCGGAGCGATTTCCACGACCTTCTGGTGGCGGCGCTGGATGGAACAGTCGCGCTCGAAGAGGTGCATGATGTTGCCCTCGGCATCGGCCAGGATCTGGACCTCGATGTGGCGGGGGCGGAGAACGGCCTGCTCCAGGAACATGGTGGGGTCGCCGAACGCGGCGTCAGCCTCGCGCATGGCAGCCTGCAGCGCTTCCGGGAGAGCCTCACGGGTGTCCACACGGCGCATGCCGCGGCCTCCACCGCCGGCAACGGCCTTGGCGAAAATGGGGAAGCCGATGACGTCTGCGGCGGCGATCAGCTCATCCAGGTCCTTGGAGGGCTGGCTCGACTTGAGGACGGGAACACCGGCGGCGCGTGCTGCTTCGAGGGCAGCCACCTTGTTTCCGGCCAGTTCAAGGACCTCGGCCGGCGGACCAACAAAGGTGATGCCGGCCTCTTTGGCGGCCCGGGCCAGACGCGGGTTTTCCGACAGGAAGCCGTACCCGGGGTAAATGGCGTCGGCGCCGGCCTCCTTGGCCACGCGAACCACTTCGTCCACATCGAGATACGCCCGGACAGGGTGGCCCTCTTCGCCGATCAGGTACGCTTCATCAGCCTTCTGGCGGTGGATGGAGTTACGGTCCTCATTGGGGAACACGGCGACAGTCTTGGCACCCAGCTCGTAGCCGGCACGGAAGGCGCGGATCGCGATTTCGCCGCGGTTAGCCACCAGAATCTTGGAAAACATACTTCTCCTGCATCATCGCGGGTGTATCGGTAAGTGGTCACAGTGTGTAAGACGGGCGCGGGGAAACACAAATCATTGTGTCGACCATCACAGAATTATCCGTCATGCAGGCCGGTTTAGGCAGGCCAATCCGGCAACCGGTGTCCTCCTGCGCGTGGGATGCGCCGCACAGCCGCCCGATGAAACGGGATTCGACACCTCGGCAACATATGATGAGTCGGGGGCGCTTACGCGCGCCCTCCGCTCCGGGGAGCCGGAGCCGGCACTACCCCAACACGGCAACCGGCGTTAGGTATTGGTTTTTCAAGTGCAAGTAGTCAGCATCAGCAGCCTCAAAGGCGGGGTCGGCAAAACTTCCGTCACCACCGGATTGGCATCTGCGGCCCTGGCCGCCGGCATCCCCACCCTTGTGGTGGACCTTGATCCGCACGCGGATGCCAGCACGGCACTGGGCGTCCAGCCGGATGACCAGCTGGACATCGGCAGGATGCTCAAGAGTCCCCGCCGCGCCCGCCTGTCGGAAAACGTCGTCACCAGCAGCTGGGTGGCCCGGGAAAACTATAACGGTGCCCGGCCCGCCGTCCTGGACGTCGCTGTGGGCTCCGCTTATACGGGTATCTACGATCGCCCGGATCTGGGCCGCCGGGACCTGCGCAGGCTTTCGGCAGTCCTCGCCGGCACGGACAAGTACCAGCTGATCCTGGTTGACTGCCCGCCGTCGCTGAACGGGCTCACCCGGATGGCGTGGTCCGCCAGCGACAAAGTGGCCCTCGTCGCCGAACCGGGCCTGTTCTCCGTGGCCGGCACGGAGCGCACCATGCGCGCCATCCAGCTGTTCCGCCAGGAGTTCGCCCCGAACCTCTCCCCCGCCGGCATTATTGCGAACCGCGTCCGCTCAGGTTCGTCCGAGCACGCCTTCCGGCTCACGGAGATGCAGTCGATGTTCGGTGAACTGTTGCTGACCCCGCACATTCCGGAGCAGGCAAACTGGCAGCAGATCCAGGGTGCGGCGCATTCCGTGCACCACTGGCCGGGGGATTCCGCAAAGAACGCGGCCAGCCTCTTCAACACGCTCCTCGACAACCTCCTGGCCTCCAACGGCGCGGATTCGGCCGCAGCCCTCCGGGAACGCAGCCTCCGCTAGCGGGTCAGCGGCGTCGAAGCACGCACGGCCTGAACACACGGCTGCATGAGAATGGCCGCCGTCCCGAGGGAAGGCGGCCATTCTTTTTGGCTTTGATCGTTAAGGTACGGATCGATACGGTACGGGCTCAGCCGGTCTTCCGGGCTGCCCGGCGCTTGCTGAGCTCGTCATCCGGAAAGGGCTGCTCGACGACGTGTTCGCTGGGAAGAGCCGCGAGGCTGCCTTCCACTTCGCGCCACACCCGGCCGACCGCGATCCCGAAGACGCCCTGGCCGCCCTGCACCAGATCTATGACCTCATCCGCGGACGTGCACTCGTAGACGCTCGCGCCGTCGCTCATAAGAGTGATCTGGGCGAGGTCCTCAACGCCGCGTTCCCGCAAGTGCTCCACGGCGGAACGGATCTGCTGCAGTGATACTCCGGTGTCCAGCAGCCGCTTGACCACTTTCAGCACCAGGATGTCGCGGAAACCGTAGAGCCGCTGCGAGCCGGAACCGGCGGCGCCCCGCACGGCAGGCTCAACGAGGCCCGTGCGTGCCCAGTAGTCGAGCTGGCGGTAGGTGATGCCCGCGGCCTTGCAGGCGGTGGGTCCGCGGTAGCCCGCGTCTTCGTCGAGGACGGGAAGGTCCTCCGTGAAGAGGAGGCCCTGGGCGCCGCTCGCAGGCAGGGCTACGCCAGCCGTTGACGCCTGCTTTAGCTCGCCCGCTTCGCCTTTCGGACTCACGTGGATCCTCCTCGTCGTATGCTCCCCTAGGGAAGTCGCAGCAACAGCGAACACAGATCTGAAATTCATCCGTGTAATTCAGCCGGGGCTGCACATTCCAGTGTGACTTGCGCGGCTGTTGTATGCAATGGGAACTTGATACTTCGACGTTAGGCCCGACGCGCCCCAAGGTCAAAGATGCTGGCCCCATTTCGGGGGCGTGTCGAAAGTTTCATCCTCAACTTTAACCTTAACGTGATCTCAGCCGTCGAAATCTTCCGGCTCCACGTCGTCCAGGAACTCCCGGAAGCGCCGCAGTTCGCGTTCCTCATCCACAGTGGGACCCGGCTCTGTGTCTTCGCCTTCATCGTGCTCGGTGATCCGGACCCCGGCCTCGTCCATCACCGAATCGGCGCACCAGATACGGCACTTGGCCCGCAGCGCCAGGGCAAGGGCGTCCGAAGCCCTGGAGCTGACGGTGGTGCCGTTTTCAAACTGCAGCTGTCCGTAGAAGATGTTGTCTTCGACGGCGACGATGTTCACGCTGACGATGGAGTGGCCCAGCGTTTCGACGACGTCGATCAGGAGGTCGTGCGTCATGGGCCGCGGCGGGACCACACCCTGCTGGGCCAGGGCGATGGCGCTGGCTTCCGGGGTGCCAATCCAGATGGGCACGTGCCGTTCGCCGTGGATTTCCCGCAGGAGCACCAGCGGCTGGTTGGACGGCAGTTCGATCCTCACACCCACGATCTCGACTTCAATCATCAGATATCCATTCGCGATATACGGTCCTGCACCAGGGCGCGGTGCAGCGTCAGGCAGAGATCACTTATTTCCCGGGCCGCTTCGGCGGCACGGGCGTGGGATGCAGCGTCCTTGCGGGAGGTCAGCGGCGCGACGGCCCGCTCCACCAGCCCGAACTCCCGCTCCGCGGCGGCCTGGAAGGGACGCAGGTGGCGAGGTTCGAGGCCGTGGCTTTCCAGCTGGACGCATGCGCGGGCCACCTGCAGGGCGTGTTCATCGAACTTGCCGTTGACGTGGCCGATGAGGCCGAATTCGAGGAGGGAGCGCAGCAGCGGCACGCTGGCTCCGGACTCGGCCCGAAGTTGATCCTCGCTCAGCCTGCGAACCTTGTTCTGGAGTTCGCTGGCGAGCTCGTCCGAGACGATTCGCGGGGAGACCGTGACGCCGGGCGGAAGGTTCTCGGGGCGTTCGCCGCGGTCGATGGCGTCGAGGTAGTCCTTGATGACCTTCAGCGGAAGGTACTGGTCGCGCTGGAGTGCCAGCACGAATCGGAGCCGCTCAACATCCGTGTCCGCATACTGCCGGTAGCCGGCGGGAGTGCGTTGCGGGTTGATCAGGCCTTTTTCCTCCAGGAACCTGATTTTGGACGCAGTCATCCCGGGAAAGTCGTCGCTCAGCTGCGCGAGTACTTCCCCGATGTTCAGGACCTGGGATCCGCGCCGTTCCGGTTGTGCCAGTGCCACAGGCAGCTACCCCGGGGATCAGACGTTGCCTGCTGCGCGGGCAGGGCTGAGGTAGAAAGTGAGACGGAACTTGCCAATCTGGACCTCATTACCGGACTTGAGTTCGACGCTGTCCACGCGGTCGTGATTGACGTAGGTTCCGTTGAGGCTGCCCGTATCAACCACTTCGAAGCTCCGCGCTGTCCGGCGGAATTCGACATGGCGGCGGGATACCGTGACGTCGTCCAGGAAGATGTCCGCGTCCGGGTGCCTGCCGGCGGTGGTGACGTCGGAGTCCAGCAGGAACCGTGCACCGGTGTTGGGGCCGCTGTGGGCCACCAGGAGTGCCGAACCGAACGGAAGGGCTTCAACGGCCACCCGCTCTTCCGGAGCGAGCTTGCGCGCGATGGTCGGCTCGTCACGGATTGGCGTGAGGTGGATCGAGGTGGTCTCCGAAGCTTTCACTCCGCCCGTGCCGTAATCATCACCGCTGTGGCTATTTTCGTGACCAACCATGGAGTCCTCCTTTTCCGTTGCAGATGTCCCCCTGCAAACAACGCGTGCCCTCCGGAAAAGCCTGGCAGATCCGGTACTACGGCGTGTCGTCCGGCTGTCAATCCCTCAACAGCCGGACCTCCAAGCCGGTTATCTTTAGCCTACCTGTTGTTCGTACTCCGATGCACTGAGCAGGGACTCCACTGCATCAGCCTCTGCGAGCTTGACCTCAATCAGCCAGCCTTCACCATAGGGATCGCTGTTAATGAGCGCCGAATCGGTGTCCAGGGCTTCGTTCCTGGCGACGACTTCGCCGCTGACCGGGGCGTAGATGTCACTGACGCTCTTGGTGGACTCAACCTCGCCCACGACCTCGTTTGCCGTCACCTTGGTGCCGACTTCAGGCATCTGCGCGTACACAACGTCGCCCAGTGCGTCCTGGGCAAAATCGGTGATGCCTACCCGCACCACGCCGTCGGCGTTGGGGGCGGTCACCCACTCGTGTTCGGCAGTGTAGGACAGGTCTTCGGGAATGTTGCTCATCAGGGGCCTTTCATCGGGTCAACCAGGAATGTTGGTCAATCAGCAATGTCAACGGAGGTCTGCAGAACAAGCCGCCGCTGAAAGTATATGCATACCAACATCCCCCGCAGGGAGTACCGTGTCGGACCCTTGTGGCACAGTAGTGACATGCCAGAACTTCCCGAAGTGGCCGGGCTGAGCGCTTTCCTGGGCGCCCGGCTTCGCGGAGCCGTGCTGACGAAAATCCAGGTGGTGTCGTTTGCAGTCCTCAAGACCGCAGACCCGCCGTATACGGCGATGGAGGGGCGCACCATCTCCGGCGTGCAGCGCCGTGGTAAGTTCATCATCCTGGAGGCAGACGGGATCTTCCTTGCGTTCCATCTGGCCAAGGCCGGCTGGCTGCGGTACACGGACTCGCCGTCGAACGCCGTGCTGGCGCGCGGCAAGGGATATATCGCGGCGAGGCTGGAGTTCGTCAGGCCGGACCCCGGCGGCGGCGAAACCCATCTCGGCATCGACCTGACCGAGGCAGGCACCAAAAAGAGCCTTGCCCTGTATGTGGTCAGGGATCCGGAAGCGATTCCCGGCATCGCCACCCTGGGCCCCGATCCGCTGGACGCCTCGTTCAGCCTGGACGTTTTCGCCGAGATTCTTGCCTCAAGCACCCAGCAGATTAAGGGACTGTTACGGAATCAGGGGGTGATCGCCGGGATCGGCAACGCGTACAGCGACGAAATCCTGCACGCGGCCCGGATCTCCCCCTTCGCCATCGCAAAGTCCCTGGACCCGGAGGCCGTCCGTGTCCTCTACGACTCCATCCACAGCGTTCTGGTCGCGGCCGTCACCGAGGCCGTGGGCAAGCCGCCGAACGAACTGAAGGACGCCAAGCGGAGTACCATGCGCGTCCACGGCCGGACGGGCCAGGAGTGCCCCGTCTGCGGGGACACGGTCCGGGAAGTGTCATTTGCCGACCGGGCGCTGCAGTACTGCGCCACCTGCCAGACCGGCGGCAAGATCCTTGCGGACCGGCGCACGTCACGCTTCCTGAAATAGCGGCCGGCAAAAACCCGGCGGCGAAACGGTCCGGGCCTGCACATAGAAAAACCGCCCCGTATCCGGGATATTTCCCGGATACGGAGCGGTTGTTCATGCTGGTCGGGCTGACAGGATTTGAACCTGCGACCCCTTGACCCCCAGTCAAGTGCGCTACCAAGCTGCGCTACAGCCCGTTAGTTCCGCCGTTCTCCGCCTCGGTTGTCCTCCTGGGTTACCCCGGGATTTTTACCTCAGCAGTCCGGCCGAACCACCTCCAAAAGCTTACACGATTCCGGAGGGTGCAAGTGACACTTTGCGGGTGTCACCGGCGAGGTGTGTCGTAATTAACGCTTCTTGCCGCGCTTTTCACGAACACGCATGTTGACCTCAATGGGCGTTCCCTCGAAACCGAAGGTTTCGCGGAGGCGCCTGGTGATGAACCGGCGGTATCCGGGGTCCAGGAACCCGGTGGTGAACAGCACAAATTTCGGCGGACGGCTGGAGGCCTGGGTGCCGAAGAGGATGCGGGGCTGCTTGCCGCCGCGAACCGGGTGCGGGTGCGCGGCCACCAGTTCTCCGAGGAACGCGTTCAGGCGTCCGGTGGGGATGCGCTTGTCCCAGCTTTCCAGTGCTGTGTCCAGCGCCGGAACCAGCCGGTCCTTGTGCCAGCCGGTCAGCGCGGAAATGTTGACGCGCGGCGCCCAGGCAACGTGCGCCAGGTCCTGCTCGATTTCACGCTCCAGGTAGGTGCGGCGTTCGTCGTCCAGCAGGTCCCATTTGTTGAACGCGAGAACCAGGGCGCGGCCGGATTCGATGGCCAGCTGCAGGATGCGGACATCCTGTTCGCTGAGCACTTCGTCCACCGCAAGGAGCACGACGGCGACCTCCGCCTTTTCGAGTGCGCTCTGCGTGCGCAGTGAGGCGTAGAAGTCTGCGCCCTGTGCCATGTGCTGGCGGCGGCGGATGCCCGCGGTATCGACGAAGCGCCAGGTGCGGCCGCCGAGTTCGATGAACTCATCGACCGGGTCGCGGGTGGTGCCGGCGGTGTTGTCCACGACAACGCGCTCGGAACCGGCCAGTTTGTTCAGCAGCGAGGACTTGCCCACGTTCGGACGCCCGATCAGGGCGATGCGGCGCGGGCCGCCGGAGCGCTCGAGGCCTTCGATCGTGGAGTACTCGGGCAGGGTGTCCATGACGTGGTCAAGGAGGTCGGCCACGCCGCGGCCGTGCAGCGCCGAGACCGGGTACGGCTCGCCGAAGCCAAGGCCCCAGAGCGTTGCCGAGTCGGCTTCCTGGGCGAAGTCATCCACTTTGTTGGCCACCATGATGACCGGTTTCTTGGACTTCCGGAGCATCTTCACGACTGCTTCGTCCGTGGCGGTGGCGCCCACGGCGGAGTCGACGACGAACAGCACGGCGTCCGCGAGTTCCACGGCCATCTCGGCCTGTTCCGCGACGCGTGCGTGGATGCCGCGTGCATCGTGTTCCCAGCCGCCGGTGTCCACCACCGTGAAGTTCCGGCCGTTCCAGGTGGCCGAGTACATCACACGGTCACGCGTGACACCGGGGGTGTCTTCCACCACGGCTTCGCGGCGGCCGAGGATGCGGTTCACCAGGGTGGACTTGCCCACGTTGGGCCGGCCGATGATCGCGAGGACCGGGTCGAGCTTGACCGGACCGTCGAAGTCCTCGTCGTCGTAGTGGCCGCTCAGGAGGGCGGCGTCATCCTCGTCCAGTTCGTAGTCGTCCAGGCCGGCCCGGAGGGAGGCGGCCCGAAGCTCTGCCTCGTCATCGTCCAGGGCAGCAAGATGCTCCGCCACCTGGTCCGTGCCGGTGGGCGTGTATTCGTCTTCGCCGGCGCCAAATTTGCCGGAGGCTTGAGTCGTATCGCTCATTGCACTTTCCTTAGTGGTGATCTGCCGGCGTCCCGGCTACTTCTTCATGACGTTCTTGCGGGGAATCCGCGCCGGGCAAAGGCTGCCCGCTGATTTGTATCGTTTGCTGGACATGCCGTGCCAGGGCAGCGCGGATCTCATTTCCCGCCCTGTCCATTGAAGCACGCCCTGTCTCGCCGGGCCTGCGCCCGATATCCACGGCCTCGCCGAAGCTGACGTGCAGCCGCCGGCCGGGCCGCGGAACGGCGTCGAGGTGTTCGCCGGCGATCCTGGTTCCCAGGATCGCGACGGGGACCACCGTCGCGCTGGAGTTCAGCGCAAGCCAGGCGACCCCGTTGTTGATGCTGGAGGCCTCGCCGCTCCCCCGCGTTCCTTCGGGGAGGATGCCGACGCACCGGCCGGCGTCGAGCGCTTTTTTGCTCAGCTGCAGGGCGGCGCGATCGCCGGAGCGGTCAACCGGCAGCTGGCCGGAGGCCGTGAGGACCCGTCCCAGGAAGCCCTTGAACATTTCCTTCTTGACCAGGATGTGCATGGGGCGCGGTGACGCGCCGAACATCACCGGTCCGTCCAGGAAACTGATGTGGTTCGCTGCGAAGATCACGGGACCTCCGGTTGGAACGTTCTGCCGGCCGTGGACAGTCGTCCGGTAGACGATGTGGTCCAGGAACCAGCCGACCGGCCGGCTCCAGGCCATGGTCCAGGCGCCCGGAAGGTCGCGACGGGCCGCCGGAAGGGTCAGCGGAGTCCGGCCGCCTGCGTCAGTCACGGTTCAACACCTTGTTGACTATTCCCAGGGCCGCGTCGACGGTGCCGTCGAAGTCCAGGTCCGAAGAGTCCAGGGTGACCACCCCGTCCGCCGCGGTGGTGAAGTTGACGACGGTCGAGTCCTTGGCGTCGCGCTGCGTGACCTGGGCGGCCAGCTGCTCTGCGCTCTGTGTTCCGCCCAGCTGGACGCCCCGGCGGCGGAGCCTGGCTTCCTCGCTGGCGGTCAGCAGCATGCGGACTTCGGCGCCGGGAGCGACGACGGTGGTAATGTCGCGTCCTTCCACCACGATGCGGCGGTGGTGGACCTCAATCAGCTCACGCTGCCGGCGCACCAGTTCCTTCCGCGCACCGAGGGTGGTGGCGATGGCACTGACGGCCGAGGAGATGGCCGGTTCCCGGATCGCCTCGGTGACGTCCGTGCCGCCGACACGGACGTATTCCTCGTTCGGGGTGGTGCTGACGTCCAGCGGCAGGTCCTCGGAGGCCTGCTCGATGGCCGCGGCGTCGGTCAGGTCGATGCCCTGGTCCAGGCAGTACCAGGTCAGCGCACGGTACATGGCACCGGTGTCCAGGTAGGCAAGGCGCAGCCGCCGTGCCACTTCCCTGCTGACGCTTGATTTTCCGGACCCCGACGGTCCGTCGATGGCGACGACCAGCGGCCTGCCCTGGCGAAGCATGGGCACGGTATCGATGAGTTCCTGTGTCATTACTGCAGTACCCGCCATCCACGGTCGTTGAGTGCTTCGATGAGCAGATCATGTTTGTTGGGCAAAACCGACAGTTCCACCATGCCCACATTCTGCCCGGAGGAATGATCCAGCCGCAGGTCTTCGAGGTTGACCCCGATTTCGCCGATCTCCGTCAGGAGGCGGGCGATCTGTCCCGGCTTGTCGTCCACCAGGACGGTCAGCCAGGAATAGGCCTGCGGAGGTCCGCCGTGCTTGCCCGGAATGCGGGACTGCCCGGCGTTGCCCTCGCTGATCAACTGCGCGAGGTCCAGGCGTGCGCCGGGGGCTGCCGGGTCCTCAAGGGTCCCGATCAGCCGGTTCAGGTCGTCACGCACGCCGTGCAGGATGTCCACCATCGGGCCCGCATTGGCGCCCAGGATCTGCACCCACAGCGTGGGATCGCTCGCCGCGATCCGGGTGACGTCGCGCAGGCCGTTTCCGGCCAGGGACAGCGCGTGCATGGGCGTGCCCTGCAGCCGGCTGGCCACCAGCGATGACATCACCTGGGGAAGGTGGGACACGAGCGCCACGGCCTGGTCATGTTCTTCGGCGCCGAACTGCGTGACCACGGCGCCCAGGTCGGTCGCCAGGGCGCGGGCGGCCTGCAGGGCACCGGGCGACGTTTCCCCGGAAGGGCACACCACCCACGGCATGGAGGTAAAAAGCTCACCGCGGGCCGCGACGGGGCCTGACTTTTCCCGGCCTGCCATGGGATGCGTTCCCACGTATCGGGCGAGGTCCACGCCGCGTCCCCGAAGGTCGGCCAGGATGCCGGCCTTGACGCTGGCGATGTCCACCACCGTTGCCGCGGGGTAGTCAGCCAGTGAGCTTTCCACCACGTCCGCCGTTACGTCCGGGGGCACGGCCACCACAACGAGTTCAGGCTGCTCGTCGCCAAGGCGCGACAACGGAAGGCCTGCCCCGATATCGACGGCGACAGCCTGGTTGGTGGGCGAAGGGTCGGACAGGAACACGGACACGCCGCGCCCCCGCAGTCCGAGACCGATGCTGGTTCCCAGCAGCCCGGTTCCGATAACCACTACCGGGCCGTTCAGGTGCCCGCGGCCGTGGGCGTGAAAGGCAGACATAAGCTACAGCCCTACGGATGCCAGCAGGTGGCCGACTTCCTGCTTGCCGAGGTTGCGGATGCTCCCCTGGCGCTGGTCTCCCAGGCCGATGGGGCCCACCTTGACGCGGACGAGCCGGAGTACCGGGAAGCCCACAGCGTCGAAGAGGCGGCGCACGATGCGGTTCTTGCCCGAGTGCAGCACAACCTCGATCAGCACGTGGCCCGGCGTGGAGTCCACCAGCTTGAACGAGTCCACCGAGGCGAACCCGTCCTCCAGTTCAACACCGGCCTTGAGCTGCGCGCCGATTCCCTGGGGGAAGGGGCCGCGGACCTGGACCAGGTACGTCTTGGGTACCTCGTAGGACGGGTGCGTCAGACGGTTGGCGAGTTCGCCGTCGTTCGTCAGCAGCAGCAGTCCTTCGGTGGCGACGTCGAGGCGTCCCACGTGGAAAAGGCGTTCGCCGTGCGTGTTGCGGACGAAGTCGCTGATGCACGGACGGCCGTCCGGGTCCTCCATGGTGGACACAACGCCCTTGGGCTTGTTAAACACCATGTAGACCATGTTTTCATCCAGCTGGATGCGGAGCCCGTCAACGTGGATCACTGCCGTTTTCGGGTCGACGCGGACGCCGAGCTCGGTGACCACCTTGCCGTCCACTTCAACGCGGCCTTCGGAGATCATTTCCTCGCAGACGCGCCGTGAAGCGACGCCGGCTGAGGCCATGACCTTCTGCAGGCGGATGCCGTCGGCGTCGTGCATTTCGGACTGCGGAACATCGCCGCGGGGTCCGCGCTTGCGCGAAGGCTTGCGGACGGGGCCGAGGTTCTGCCCGAACCGTTCGCCGCCGAAAGCGCGCGTACCGAAGGTTTTGGCTGACGCGGACCGCGGCTTGGGCTTGAGGGCGCCGGGCGTGCCGGGCTCCTTGCCGGCGCCGGGCTTCCGTGAACCGGGCTTCCGGGCGGCAGGTTTGCCCTGCTTCCAGTCAGCTGCTGCCGGGCGGTCTGCCGGTGCGCCGGCCGGACCCTGCAGGTCCGGATCGATGAAGGCCTCTTCGCGAGGCTTGGGGCGTTTGAAGGGGCGGTCGCCGCCTCCTTTGTAGCCGGCGGCGCCGCCTGCGCGGCTGGCACCGCCCTGTACCGGGCGTCCGGCTTTATTGTGTCCGGCGCTGTTGCGTCCCGAACTGTTACGTGGTGAACCCTGGCGTCCCGCCTGTGTCATGACCCGTCCTTCGTTATGGTGGCCGGCGATGGTTGTCTCCCGACAACCCTAGCCAGCCGGGCGGATTAAGTCCGCCCTGGTGGATACTCGTGCGCAGGCGTAAATGTGCCTACATTCTTCCGGCGTCGTAGAACTCTTCGATGCCTTCAAGCCCCGGAAGATGGGGTGAAAGCTGCGGCAACTCAGCCACCGAGCCGATTCCCATGCGTTCCAGGAAATACGACGTCGTACGGTAGAGGATGGCCCCGGATTCGGGATCGGTCCCCGAGTCTTCGATCAGTCCCCGCTGCATCAGCGTCCGCACGACAGAGTCAACATTAACTCCTCGAATTGCAGACACCCTGGCCCTTGATACGGGCTGGCGGTAAGCGATGACGGCGAGCGTTTCCAGCGCCGCCTGCGTCAGCCTGGCTGTCTGTCCTTCCAGCACGAATCCGCCTACGACATCAGCGAAATCCGCGCGGGAATAGATGCGCCAGCCTCCGGCGATATTCCGCAATTCAAAACCCCGGGGTCTGGATTTGTGGCCAGAAGTGTTGATCACAGCGGCAACGTCCGAGTCCGGGGCATTAACAGTATAGCCGTTATACTCGCGCTGAAGTTCCGCGAGCAACTGCTCGACGGCGCCCACCGTCAGGTTGAGTCCTGCGGCCAGCTCGACGGCGGTGGCCGGCTGGTCGATGACCATCAGCACTGCCTCGATGGCGGCGCGGGCGCCGCCGGGGAGTTCGGCGACGTCCACTCCCGTGTCCGCTTCCCCGCGGGCGGCTGGATCCGGCGTCGTGTCGCTCAAGTCTCCTCCTCGTATTGCTCGCTGTATTCCTCGGTCAGATTTTCGCTGTTCCAGTCGTTGGTTCCCGCCGTCCAGTGCACCGTCAGGTCGCCCAGGGGAAGGATCTGGTCGAAGCCGACCACCTTGTCCCGGAACATTTCCAGCAGCGCCAGGAAGCGCGCCACCACAACCAGCGTTGATTCGGCGTCGGCGGTGAGGGCCCGGAAGGACAACGGCCTTCCGGCCTGGAGCTTCAGTCCCAGGATTTCGGCCTGTTCCTTCACGCTGACGGCGCTGCCGTGCAGGTGCGCCAGGCCGACTTCGCTCGGCGCCGCCTCCTTAGGCACCAGCGCGGCTTCCGCCAGGGCGGCAAACTGTCCGGGAGTGTGCCGCCAGACGAGCTCCGGCAGCAATGCCGCGAACTGTGCCTCCAGGGCAACCTGCCGGGGGAAACTGCGGGCCTCCAGCTCCAGGGTGGTGTTGATCAGCCCGGCCACATGCTTGAAGGCTTTGTATTGGAGCAGGCGGGCGAAGAGCAGGTCCCGCGCTTCGAGCAGTGCGACGTCCTCATCGTCCTCGACCTCGCCGGCCGGCAGGAGCCGGGCGGCCTTGAGGTCCAGGAGCGTGGCGGCGATGACCAGGAATTCGCTGGCCTCGTCCAGCGCCCACTCCTCGCCCAGCTGCTGGAGGTTCCTGATGTACTTGATGAATTCATCAGTCACGGTGGCCAGGGCCACTTCGGTGATGTCCAGCTGATGTTTGCTGATCAGGCCGAGCAGCAGGTCAAAGGGACCGGTGAAGTTGGCCAGCCGCACTTCGAAGCCGGCCTTCTTCGATGGCTCCGTCTGCGGGGTGACTGCCAGTGCCACGGCTATGGCTAGGGCGCGCCGCCGCGCGAAATCAGCTCTTTGGCCAGGCGGCGGTATGCGTCGGCGCCGATGTGGTTGGCGGCGTAGCTGGTGATGGGTTCCGCGGCCACGGTGGCGTCGGCAAACTTGATGGAGCGCTTGATAACGGTCTCGAAGACTTTGTCCCCGAACGCTTCCACGAGCCTGCTGATGACCTCGCGGCTATGCAGGGTGCGGGCGTCGTACATGGTGGCCAGCACTCCGTCCACCTGGAGCCTGGGGTTCAGCCGGTCCTGGACCTTGTCGATGGTTTCCACCAGCAGGGCCACGGCCCGGAGTGCAAAGAACTCGCAGATCAGCGGAATGATGACACCGTGGGCCGCCGTGAGGGCGTTGACGGTCAGCAGCCCCAGTGAGGGCTGGCAGTCAATCAGGACGACATCGTAGTCGTCCTCAACCTTCTTCAGGGCCCGGTCCAGCACCTGTTCGCGGGCAACTTCATTGACGAGCTGCACTTCCGCGGCGGAGAGGTCGATGTTCGCCGGCAGCAGGTCAACGTTCTCGACGCCGGTGTGCTGGATGGCGTCCCGGATGTCCACCTTGCGGTCCATCAGGACGTTGTAGACCGTCAGGTCCAGTTCATGCGGATTGGTGCCGAGGCCCGCGGACAGTGCGCCCTGGGGATCGAAATCCACCAGCAGGACACGGCGCCCGTATTCGGCGAGCGCGGCGGCCAGATTAATAGTGGAGGTCGTTTTGCCGACGCCGCCCTTCTGGTTCACCATCGCGATCACACGCGCGGGGCCGTGGGACGACAGCGGCGCAGGCTCGGGAAATTCGCGGTAGGGGCGCCCGGTAGGACCCATGACGGCGTCTTCCAGATCGAGTTCGGTGCCTTCCAGAGTTGCTGAACCCTGCTCGCTGCTCACGTATCTATCCACACTTTCGATGACGTTGATGTCCTGCCGCTGAAAGTTCAGCGCCTATGGTTCTTCCCACCAAGGTTACAGCGCCGCATCCGTGATTCAACGGAACTTGACACGCGCCCTTGCCTGAGCCTTTACCTTCTGGTAAAGGTCGAAGGTTGAGGCCGGCGGCACACAAAACCGCCCGTGCAGGATGATCCTGCACGGGCGGTTCCTTTGTAGCTACGGGTGTTGGTCCGGGCAGGCGCTTCAGGCGCGGGCGGGAACCTGAGCCGGAGCTTCCTGCTCGGTGTGGTGGCCGGCGATCATGGTCTGCTCGTCGAAGGGCTCTTCGCCGGACAGGACACGCTCCACCTGGCCGCCGTCGATCTCCTTGACCCAGGTGCCGATCAGGACCGTGGCCACGGCGTTGCCGGTGAAGTTGGTCAGGGCGCGGGCCTCTGACATAAAGCGGTCGATGCCGACGATCATGCCGACGCCGCCGAGCAGTTCGGGCTTGTGGGCCTGCAGGCCTGCGGCCAGGGTGGCCAGGCCGGCGCCGGTGACGCCGGCGGCACCCTTGGAAGCGATGATCATAAAGACCAGCAGGGAGATCTGGGCGCCCAGGTCCAGCGGGGTGCCCATGGCGTTGGCCACGAACAGGGACGCCATGGTCAGGTAGATGGCCGTGCCGTCAAGGTTGAAGGAGTAGCCCGTGGGAACGGTGACGCCGACAACCGGCTTGGAAACACCCAGGTGCTCCATCTTGGCAATAAGGCGCGGCAGGGCTGCTTCGGACGAGGACGTGGAGAAGATCAGCAGGTATTCGCGGGCCAGGTACTTCATGAGCCGGAAGATGTTGACGCCGGCCACAACCTGCAGCAGGCCGCCAAGGATGATCACGATGAACAGTGCACAGGTGATGTAGAAGGCAAGCATCAGGGTGAACATGCTGACGATTGCCTGGAATCCGGTGGCACCGACGACGGCGGCGATGGCGCCGAAAGCTCCGACGGGCGCCAGCCACATGACCATGATGAGGATGCGGAACACCAGGGCCTGGCCGTGGCCGATGGCCTTGAGGATGGGGGCGCCCTGCGGACCCATCTTCTGCAGGGCAAAGCCCACGAGGATCGCTGCCAGCAGCGTGGGCAGCACCGGAATATCTCCCGGGATGATTCCCAGCAGGAAGTCAACGGTGCTGTCGGTGGCGGCCTTCTTGTTGGGATCGTAGGGCGTCAGCTTCAGGCCCTCACCCGGGTGGATAAGGTTGCCCACCACGAGGCCGATGGCCAGCGCGAAGGTGGACATGACGATGAAGTAGCCCAGCGCCAGGCCGCCCACCTTGCCGACGGTGGCAGCCTTCGCGATGGAGCCGATGCCCAGGACGATGGTGCAGAAGATCACCGGAGCGATCATCATCTTGATCAGCTTGATGAAGCCGTCGCCCAGCGGTTTGAGTGATTTGCCGACCTCCGGGAACAGAAGCCCGATCACGGCGCCGAGGATCACGGCGGCGATGACGGCGATGTAGAGGTAGTGCGACTTGTCGAGTCCTTTGCGCTTTGCCTTGACGGGCGCAGCTGACTCTCCTCGTTGAGAAGCCATGATGTGTCTCCTTATGGATAATCTGGAAGACGTTGCGGCACAGTCTCTGGGCTCCACACGTCCGTCCGGTGTGATATCCATCATTGGGCATGGCGTGACCTGGCTCACCGTTGCGTTCATATTGGTCGTGGAAGGGTTGCATGAGGCACAAATGGAGCATTGCGCGCCGGCTGTTCGTGGCGCATTTGTTGTTTATGCTCGCCCTGACCGCAACAGTTGGGACCGCCACGTTTATCGATGCCCGGGACCACGCCTACGACGAAGCCGGACGGCGGATGTCCGGTGTTGCCACGGCCATTGCCGACAATCCCCTGGTCCTGCAGGCTGCCGGGTCGGCCGACCCGTCCGCAGTGCTGCAGCCCTACGCACTGGACGTTATGGACGATGCCGACGCGGATTTCATCACGATCATGGCTCCGGACCGGACCCGCTGGACGCACCCGCGCAGCGAGGAACTCGGCAAGCCGTATATCGGGTCCATAGATGCCGCCCTGAACGGGCAGGTATTCACGGAAATCACGGCCGGCACGCTGGGTCCGTCGGTGCGGACGATTGCGCCGGTCAAGGACCAGTCGGGGAACGTCAGGGCCCTCGTGGCCGCGGGCGTGACAGTGCGGACGGTGGACGTTGCCATTTCAGGGCGCCTGCCGGCCCTGCTGGCCATCGCCTTCGCCCTCCTGGTGGGCGGCTCCGTGGCGTCCTGGCTTCTGGGCCGGTACCTGCGCAATGTCACCCGGGGCTGGGGACCCGAACAGCTCGCCCAGCTGTTCGCCTACTACGAGTCCGTGCTGCACTCCGTCCGTGAAGGGGTGATCCTGATCGACCCCAAGGGGCGGGTGGTGATGTACAACGACCAGGCCGCGGAGCTCCTGGGGCTTGCCCCTCGGCCATCCGGGGGCGATCCCGCCGACGCCTTCCTGCTGAGCGACCTCCCCCTGGCACCCAGCCTGAAGGACCTGTTTGAATCCGGCCGGACGACGCAGGACGAAATTCACCTGGCCGGTCCCCGCGTCCTGGTGATCAACCAGGGTCCGGCGGTGGGACCGGCGTCGTCGGCCGGCCGGCAGCGCCCGGCGGTGTTCGGCACCGTGGCAACCATCCGCGACCGCACGGAGATCGAGTCCCTGGGCAGCGAACTGGAAACCATGCGCACGCTGTCGGATGCCCTGCGTGCCCAGACCCACGAGCACGCCAACCGCCTCCACACCATCGTGTCGCTGATGGAACTGGGCCGGTCCGACGAGGCCCTGGATTTTGCCACCAAGGACCTGGAGCTCAGCCAGCAGCTCACCGACGAGATGGTGGGTGCCATCGAGGAGCCGGTGCTGGGCGCACTCCTTATGGGCAAGGCCGCCGAGGCACACGAACGCGGTGTTGAACTGGGCCTGCAGGCGAACAGCACGGCGGGGACGGCCGGTGTGGCCGTGCAGGACCTGGTGACCATTCTCGGCAACCTGCTGGACAACGCCATCGATGCGGCGGCGGATGCCCCGGCACCGAGGTGGGTTGAGCTGTCCGTGGAGTCGGGAGCCCGGGGCGTTGAGATCACGGTGGAGGACTCGGGCCGCGGAATCGACCCCGATGCCGTGGATGATGTGTTCCGGCACGGTTTCAGCACCAAGGCCCCCGGCAAGTATGGCCGGGGGCTGGGCCTGGCCCTGGTCCGGCAGGCCGTCCACCGGCTGGGCGGCACCATGGCCATCACGAATCCCCGCGGGGCGCACTTCCACATATTCCTCCCCGCAGCGGGCACCACCAAGGAGACACCATGAGCGACATCCGAGTTCTCGTCGTTGAGGACGAACCGGTAGCCGCGGCAGCGCACGGCGCCTACGTAGGGCGGCTCAACGGCTTTTCGCTGGCCGGCACGGCCCCGGACGGCCAGTCCGCGCTGCGCCTCCTGGCTGAATTCGCCGCGGCAGGCAACCCGATTGAACTCGTCCTGCTGGACATGAACCTTCCCGACCTCCACGGCCTGGACATTGCGCGGCGGATGCGGGCCTCCGGGCTGCTGCCGGACATCATCGCGATTACTGCCGTGCGTGAGCTGAACATCGTGCGCAGTGCCGTGTCCATCGGAGTGGTCCAGTACCTCATCAAACCCTTCACCTTCGCCACTTTCGCGGACAAGCTGGCCAGTTACCGGCAGTTCCGCGAGCAGCTCGCCGCAGGCCCGGGCGGGACCAGGTCGGGAGCGTCACAGAGCGACGTCGACCAGGCGTTTGCGAGCCTGCGGGCGCCGAGCGAGCTGCCCCTTCCCAAGGGCCTGTCGACGTCGACCCTGGACGCGGTGCAGGAGTTCATGAAGCAGCAGGCGGAGGCGGTCTCGGCCACGGAGGTCATGGATGCGCTCGGGATGTCGCGGGTGACGGCCCGGCGCTACCTTGAGTACCTTGCGGATGCCGGAACCGTCTCCCGGACAGCCCGCTACGGCGCACCGGGCAGGCCGGAGAACGAGTACCGCTGGAACCGGAGCTGACTGCTGGTTGCGGGGCGCTAGTTCCGGGGCGTGGCGGGGCGAAGGGTTCCGATCAGCTGGTCGATCACGCCGGCGTCCTCAATGGTGGACGGCACCACGTACTCCTCGCCGTCGGCAATCTGCCGCATGGTCTTGCGGAGAATTTTGCCGGAGCGGGTCTTGGGCAGTGCATCCACCACTGCCACGTGCTTGAAGTCCGCCACGGCCCCGATATCGCGGCGGACCAGCGCGATCAGGTCCTTGACCAGGACGTCCTCCGCCACCTCCACACCCGATTTCAGCACCACGTAGCCGCTGGGACGCTGGCCCTTCAGCGGGTCCGCCAGGCCGATCACGGCGCACTCCGCAACCGCGGGGTGCTGGCCGATGACCTGCTCCATGGCGCCGGTGGACAGCCGGTGGCCGGCAACGTTGATGATGTCGTCGGTGCGGCCCATCACGAACACGTAGCCGTCCTCGTCCCGGTAGCCGGAGTCTCCGGTTGCATAGGAACCTTCGAACGCCTGGAGGTAGGAGGAGATGTAGCGGTCGTCGTCGCCCCAGAGCGTGGTCAGCGTGCCGGGCGGAAGCGGGAGCCCGAGCACAATGTTGCCTTCGGTCCCGGGTTCGACGTCCTCCCCCAGTCCGTCCACGATGGTGAGCTTGAAGCCCGGCATCGGGACGCTCGGCGATCCCGCCTTGATCGGGAGTTCTTCCAGTCCCCGCGGGTTGGCGCAGATGGCCCAGCCTGTCTCGGTCTGCCACCAGTGGTCCACCACCGGGACGTTCAGCGACTTCGTGGCCCAGTGGAAGGTATCGGTGTCGAGCCGCTCCCCGGCCGCGAAGAGCGTCCGCAGGCTGGAGAAGTCGTAGTCCTGGAGCAGCTTGGCCTCGGGGTCGGCTTTCCGGATGGCGCGCAGCGCGGTGGGCGCGGTGAACAGGACATTGGCCCGGTGGTCCCGGATCACGCGCCAGAAGGCACCTGCGTCGGGAGTTCCCACCGGCTTTCCCTCATAAAGGACGGTGGTGGCGCCGGCCAGCAGCGGACCGTAGACGATGTAGGAGTGCCCCACCACCCATCCGACGTCCGAGGCGGTCCACATGACGTCTCCCGGGCCGATGTCATAGATGTTTTCCAGGGTCCAGCTGAGCGCCACGGCATGGCCGCCGTTGTCGCGCACCACTCCCTTGGGCGTGCCGGTGGTTCCCGAGGTGTAGAGGATGTAGAGCGGGTCGGTGGCTTTGACGTCGACCGGAGCCGCCGGTTCCGCGGCGGCCATCTCGGTTTCCCAGTCCAGCCAGCCATGGTCCGAGGCTGAGGAGGTGAAGCCGTCCCGTGCGGTGACGATCACCGGCAGCTCCGGAGTTCCGGCCAGGCGGAGGGCCTCCTCGACCGCAGGGAGGTATTCGATCCGGCGAGACGGCTCAATGCCGCCGGATGCCGTGACCACCACGGCCGGAGCGGCATCCCGGATGCGGGCCGCCAGCTCCTTGGGCGCAAAGCCGCCGAAGACCACCGAATGGACAGCGCCCAGCCGCGCAGTTGCCAGCATGGCGATCGCGGCTTCGGGGATCATGGGCATGTAGATCACCACCCTGTCCCCCTTGCCGACCCCGCGGCCCCGGAGGACGCCGGCAAAACGTGCCACAAGCTCCGTGAGTTCGGCATAGCTGAAGCGCTGCTGGGTCCCGAGCATCGCGGAATCGTAGATGAGCGCATCCTGGCTGCCCCGCCCGGCCTCCACATGGCGGTCGAGGGCGTTGTACGACGTGTTAAGAACGCCGTCCGGAAACCAGCTGTACAGCGGTGCCCGGCTGGAATCCAGGGCACGGCGCGGCGGCACCGACCAGGTAATCTTCCCGGCGGCATCCAGCCAGAAGTCTTCGGGGTTCTCCAGGCTCTGTGCGTAGCTGTCCTGATACCTCTTGGTAACCATGAAATGCATCCCGTCCACGACATTGTGATGCGAGCCATGCTAGTCCGGCCGGGGAAGCGCGCACAAGGGTCTATGTATACAAATTCGAAGCACTTTTGATTTTCTAGGGCAATTGCTGGGCAAAACTGCCGTCTGTGTATACACTGAGGAGCGTCAACCAACGAAGGAGGCAGGGATGCGCGCCAGCGATAGGGCCTACGCGGCACTGCGCGACGACATCATCGAATGGCGCCTCCTGCCCGGGACGGTACTTGCCGAAGTGGAGCAGTCAGAGCGGCTCGGCATCTCCCGCACCCCTCTCCGGGAGGCCCTGAGCCGGCTCACCGCTGAGGGACTGACGACGACGGCGGGCAGCCGCGGCGTCGTCGTCACCGATATTTCGCTGGAGGACATCGACGAGCTGTTCGAACTGCGCGAAACCCTCGAAGGCAAGGCGGCCGCACTGGCCGCCGAACGCGGCGATCCCGCCACCTTCGAGCAGCTCAGGCTGGAGCTCCTCCAGGCCCCGGAGCTGATCAACGGCGGCGGGCCGGGCCTCCACGCGTACTACGAGCTCGCGGGCCGCCTCGACGCGGCCATCGATGCCGCGATTTCCAACTCCTACCTTGCCCAGGCCATGCGCAGCCTTCGCGTGCACCTGGTCCGGGTCCGCCGCCTGGCCGCCGACGACGCCCGGCGGCTCACGGCTGCCGCCGCCGAGCACGCCGCCATCGCCGAGGCCATCGCCGCCGGCAACCCCCGGCTTGCCGAGGCGGCCACCACCGTGCATCTGCACCGAAGCCTTTCCCACGTCAAAGTCACGCATACACCTCACTAGAAGGAGCACCATGGTCAAGGAACACCACGTCCGCGTTTACAAGAGCGAGGAAAACCTGCCCCGCGAGGACCAGCTCGCGTACAAGATCGCCAAGGTTGCCACCGATCCCGTCGCCGTCACCGACGACGTCACCGACATGGTGATCAACCGCGTGATCGACAACGCCTCGGTGGCCATCGCCTCCTTGAACCGGGCCCCCATCGTTGCCGCCCGCGCCCAGGCCCTGACCCACGGACCCACCACCGGCGGCAAGGGATCCAAAGTCTTCGGCATCCACGAGCGGGTGTCCCCCGAATGGGCCGCCTGGGCCAATGGCGTCGCAGTCCGCGAGCTCGACTACCACGACACCTTCCTGGCTGCGGACTACTCCCACCCGGGAGATAACATCCCGCCGATCCTTGCCGTCGCCCAGCACGTGGGCTCCAGCGGACAGGACCTGATCCGCGGCATCGCCACCGGCTACGAGATCCAGGTGAACCTGGTCAAGGCTATCTGCCTGCACAAGCACAAGATCGACCACGTAGCCCACCTCGGCCCGTCCGCCGCCGCCGGCATCGGCACCCTCCTGGGGCTCGACGTCGAAACCATCTTCCAGTCCGTCGGCCAGGCGCTGCACACCACCACCGCCACCCGCCAGTCGCGCAAGGGCGAGATTTCCACCTGGAAGGCGCATGCACCGGCGTTCGCCGGGAAGATGGCCGTCGAGGCGGCGGACCGCTCCATGCGCGGCCAGACCTCCCCCGTGCCGATCTATGAAGGCGAAGACGGCGTGATCGCCTGGATGCTGGACGGCCCCGACGCCTCCTACATGGTGCCGCTGCCCACGCCCGGCGAGGCCAAGCGTGCCATCCTGGACACCTACACCAAGGAACACTCCGCCGAGTACCAGGCCCAGGCCTGGATCGACCTCGCCCGGAAACTGAACAAGGAGCACCCGGAAACCACCGATCCGGCCAATGTGAAGTCGGTGCTGATCAAAACCAGCCACCACACGCACTACGTGATCGGCTCGGGCGCCAACGACCCGCAGAAGTACAGCCCCACGGCCAGCCGGGAAACCCTGGACCACTCCATCCCGTACATTTTCACGGTCGCCCTGCAGGACGGTGCCTGGCACCACGTGGACTCCTACGCCCCGGAGCGGGCAGCGCGCCCGGACACCGTGGAGCTGTGGCACAAGGTCACCACGGTGGAGGACCCGGAATGGACCCGCCGCTACCACTCCCTGGACATCGCGGAGAAGGCCTTCGGCGGATCGGTGGAGATCACCCTGACCGACGGCACCGTCATCACCGACGAAATCGCGGTGGCCGACGCCCACCCGCTCGGCGCACGGCCGTTCGCCCGGGAGCAGTACGTCAACAAGTTCCGTACCCTCGCCGCCGGTGTTGTCGACGAAGAGGAGATCGAACGCTTCCTCGCCGCCGCGGCCCGGCTTCCGGAACTGGCAGCCGGAGAGCTGGACCAGCTGAACATCAAGGCAGCCGACGGCGTGATCGACCTCGCCGACGCTCCGAAGGGACTCTTCTGATGCTGTACTCGAAGGTCACGCCGGAGCAGAAACGGATCCGGTTCCGCGAACTCCTGGCGTCCGGGACCATCCAGCAGTTCCCCGGCGCGTTCAACCCGCTCTCGGCGCGGCTGATCGAGGAGAAGGGCTTCGCCGGCGTCTACATTTCCGGCGCCGTGCTGGCCAACGACCTGGGCTTGCCGGACATCGGCCTGACCACGCTCACCGAAGTGGCGACGCGGGCCGGACAGATCGCCCGGATGACGGACCTGCCCAGCATCGTGGACGCGGACACCGGGTTCGGCGAGCCCATGAACGTGGCCCGCAGCGTCCAGGAAATCGAGAACGCCGGCCTGGCCGGCCTGCACATTGAGGACCAGTTCAACCCCAAGAGGTGCGGCCACCTGGACGGCAAGAACGTGGTGGACCTGGACACTGCCACCAAACGCATCCGCGCCGCAGCCGACGCCCGCCGCGACCCCAACTTCCTCATTATGGCCCGGACCGACATCCGCGCCACGGACGGTCTGGAAGCGGCACAGGAACGCGCCAAGGCACTTGTCGAGGCCGGGGCGGACGCCATCTTCCCGGAAGCCATGAAGGACCTCGGCGAGTTCCAGGCCATCCGCGACGCCGTGGACGTGCCCATCCTCGCCAACATGACCGAGTTCGGCCAGAGCGAGCTGTTCACTGTGCAGCAGCTGCAGGACGTCGGGGTGAACATGGTCATCTACCCGGTCACCCTGCTCCGTAGTGCCATGGGGGCAGCTGAGCGTACTCTGGAATCGATCAAGTCCGACGGCACCCAGGAGGCACAGGTAGAGAGCATGCTGACCCGTGCGCGGCTGTATGACCTGGTGGACTACGAGGCCTACAACCGCTTTGACACCGGGGTCTTCAATTTCAGGATTCCCGGCACCAACTGACCCCCTATTCATCCGGACTTCCGGCTCCGGCCGGCACACAGCATAAGGAACGAAGGAGTTTCAGCATGGCTGAAAATGAGATCAAAAAGGGCCTCGCCGGCGTCGTGGTGGACTACACCGCGGTGTCCAAGGTCAACCCCGACACCAACTCGCTGCTGTACCGCGGCTACCCGGTGCAGGAACTTGCAGCCAAGTGCAGCTTCGAGGAAGTGGCCTACCTGCTCTGGAACGGTGAACTGCCCACGCCGGAGCAGCTGGCCGAGTTCACGGCCAAGGAACGTGCCGGCCGCGCTTTGGATCCGGTGGTCAAGCAGGTGATCGACGCGCTGCCCATCACGTCCCACCCGATGGACGTCTGCCGGACTGCTGCATCGGTCATGGGCGCACGGCACCCGCTCGCCGAGGATTCCTCCCGGGAAGCCAATCTGGCCAAGGCTATGGATCTGTTCGCCGCGATGCCGGCCGTCGTAGCGTATGACCAGCGCCGCCGCCACGGCCTGGAGCTGGTGGAGCCCCGCGATGACCTGGGCTATGACGCCAACTTCCTCTGGATGACGTTCGGCGAGGAGGCTGTCCCCGAAGTCGTCGACGCGTTCAATGTCTCCATGATTCTGTACGCCGAGCACTCCTTCAACGCGTCCACGTTCACGGCCCGCGTGATCACGTCCACCCTGTCGGACCTGCATTCGGCAGTGACCGGCGCCATCGGCGCCCTCAAGGGAACACTCCATGGTGGTGCCAACGAAGCCGTGATGCACACCTTCGACGAAATCGGCATCAGGCCGGAGGAATCCCTGGAAGAAGCCGCCGCCCGGGCCAAGGCCTGGATGGAGGACGCCCTGGCCCAGAAGAAGAAGGTCATGGGCTTCGGCCACCGTGTCTACAAGCACGGCGACTCGCGCGTCCCCACCATGAAGGCCGCGCTGGACAAGATGATCGCGCACTACGGCCGTCCGGAACTCCTGGGCCTCTACAACGGGCTGGAGACCGCAATGGACGAGGCCAAGGGAATCAAGCCGAACCTCGACTACCCCACCGGCCCCACCTACCACCTCATGGGCTTCGACACTGATACGTTCACTCCCCTGTTCGTTGCCAGCCGAATCACCGGCTGGACTGCGCACATCATGGAGCAGCTGGATTCGAACTCGCTGATCCGTCCGTTGAGCGAGTACAACGGCGTGGAAGAGCGGCACCTTTCCTAGGCCCTCAGGTCCTTTCCCCAGGACTGCGTGCGCAGGACTTTGGGAGCGCACGACGGCGGCCGGTCACTTTTCAGGTGACCGGCCGCCGTCGTGCGTCGTGCTCACAGGTTCCGCAGGACGCTCACTGAAGACGCGACGGTTTCGTTGTCGGCGTTGAGGGTGACCACGATGTCCACGGTCCCGCCTTCCAGCACCGGCGGCAGCCAGTGGTCCGCGTCCTGCCACATGCGGTCCACCGGCAGCGACAGCGCATCAAACCATTCGGGTTCTATCTCCGGACTTTCCGCCGGTTCGCCGTGCCACCGGCGGGCGGTAAACAAGGTGGTGTGCATGTTCCATTCCGGCCGGTGGGGGAAGACAAACTCCACAACGCCGGCGGGGTGCAGATCCCGCTCGAGCACTGTGACGCCGGACTCTTCCTGAACCTCCCGGCAGGCCGCCTCGGCGTGGCTCTCTCCCGGCTCCACGTGACCGCCCAGCCCCACGATCTTGCCCCTGCCGAAGCCGGTCTTCTTGAGGCCGAGCAGTACATCCGTTCCCCCGTCAGGCCGGTCCCGGAGCAGGAAGCAGAGTGTTACGGGGGTCGAAGTCATGGACCCAGACTAGCTGTGTTGACCTGAGAGGTCAGCCCAGCGCCCGCGGGTGGGCGGCGGCGTAGATCTCCCGCAAGGTATCGGCCGTGACCAGCGTGTAGACCTGCGTGGTGGTCACCGAGGCGTGGCCCAGGAGTTCCTGGACCACACGGACGTCCGCGCCGCCTTCCAGGAGGTGGGTGGCAAAGGAGTGCCGCAGGGTATGGGGCGAGACGTCCTTGGTGATGTTGGCTTTGTCCGCGGCTGCCTTGAGGATGGTCCAGGCGCTCTGCCGGCTGATCCGGCCGCCGCGGGCGTTCAGGAAGAGCGCCGGCGTGCCCTTGCCCTTGGCGGCAAGCAAAGGCCGCCCGCGCACCAGGTACGCGTCAAGGGCACGTGCGCCGTAGGACCCCAGCGGCACCAGGCGTTCCTTGGATCCCTTGCCGAACAGCCGGACAATCGCCGGGCCGGCCAGCTCCGATTGCAGCGATATGTCGTCCACATCCAGGCCCACCGCCTCGCTGATGCGGGCGCCGGTGGAGTAGAGGAATTCCAGCAGGGCCCGGTCCCTCAGGCCTGTTGCCGTGTCCGTGCCGGCCGCTTCCAGGATCCTGGTGACCTCATCGACGCTGATCGCCTTGGGAAGGCGCTTGCCCGGCATGGGCGGGTGGACGTCGCTGGCGGGATCCGCCGTCGTGATTCCCTCAAGTGCCCAGAACTTATGGAGCCCGCGGACCGCCACGACCGTCCGCGCCGCAGACCTGACACCGAGGGCAGTCCCGCCGTCGGAACCGTCGGACAATGCCTGCACGAACCCGGTGACGTGCCGGCGGGTGACGTCACCCGGCCGGTCCGGGCCGCACGCCGCGAGGTAGTTGGCGTAGCGGGACAGGTCGCGGCGGTAGGCGGACAGCGTGTTCGCTGCAAGCCCCCGTTCCACGCCCATGTGTTGGAGGTAGTCGCCCACTGCCCGGTCTATGGCGTTGCGCGGCCGGACGGCCGCTTCCGCGCCGGACGCCGCCTGCGCCTGTTCGGCACCGGCACGTTCCGGCGCGGGAGTGACGGTGCTGCCCATCAGCGCTGGCTGGGATGGGCGGGCCAGGGTGCGTTCCCCGGGCGCAGGTGCTCGAAGCCATCTGCGCGGGCCGCCGCTGCGGCAAGAATTCCGACGACGGCGGACGGGTTGTGCAGCCGGCCCTCCAGGACTGCAGCGACCGCGTCCTCCAACGGCGTCCAGTGCAGTTCGATCTCCGCTTCCTCATCCGTGCGGACATGCAGTTCGTGATCGGGCACATCGCTGAGGTCCCGGGCGAGGTAGATGCGGATGGCCTCGCTTGAGGATCCGGGCGAGTTGAAGAAGTCCGCCAGCACATTCCAGGTCCCGGCCACCAGGTCCGCTTCCTCGGCCAGCTCCCGGGCGGCGCCGACGACGAAGTCCTCACCCTCAACGTCCAGCAGCCCGGCCGGGATCTCCCACAGGTCCATGCCCACGGGATGCCGGTACTGCTTCATCAGCAGCACCTCGCCGGCTTCGTTCATGGGCAGGACGGCCACCGCGCCCGGATGGTCGATGTAATCGCGGACCAGCTCGTCGCCGTGTTCGCTGAGCTGGAAGCTGTCGCTGACAACGTCCCAGATGCGGCCTTCGTACACCTTCCGGGACGACAAAAGACGGCGCGGGCTCGGCGCATCCGAAACCTGCCGTGCAGCATTGGGGGTTTCAGACATACCGGGCATCGCGCCGTCCTTTGATTTAGTTGGTGACTACTTGGCCGAAACCTTGCGGACGGAGCCGCCGGCCCCGGCCGGTGCTTCCGCACTGGTTACTTCCGCACTCTTCGTTTCCGCGCCGTTAGCGACGGGAAGCAGGTCCCCGCCCTTCTGGTGATCCAGCGCAGCCTTGACCAGGCCCGCGAACAAGGGATGCGGCCGGGTGGGGCGTGAGCTGAGCTCGGGGTGCGCCTGCGTTGCCACATAGTAGGGGTGGACGTCGCGGGGAAGCTCCACGTACTCCACCAGCTTGCCGTCCGGGGAGGTTCCGGAGAACACGAGCCCCTTCGCCGCAATCTGGTCGCGGTACTTGTTGTTGACCTCGTAGCGGTGGCGGTGGCGTTCGCTGACCTTCGTGGTGCCGTAGGTCTCGGCGATGACGGAGCCTTCGTCCAGCTTGGCTTCGTAGAGGCCAAGGCGCATGGTGCCGCCAAGGTCGCCCTTGCCGTCCACGATGTCCAGCTGCTCTTCCATGGTGGCGATGACCGGGTACTTGGAGTCCGGTTCGAATTCGCTGGACGATGCGCCCTCGAGGCCCACCACGTTCCGGGCGTATTCGATGACCATGCACTGGAGGCCCAGGCACAGGCCCAGGACCGGCAGCTTGGTTTCGCGGGCGTACTTCAGGGCGCCCAGTTTGCCTTCGAGGCCGCGGATGCCGAAGCCGCCGGGCACGCAGATGGCGTCCACGCCGTCCAGGGAGTTGACGGCGCCTTCGTGCGTTTCGCATTCGTCCGAGGGGACCCAGCGGATCTTCACCTTGGTGTCGTTGGCGAAACCGCCGGCGCGCAGGGCCTCGGTGACGGAGAGGTAGGCGTCCGGCAGGTCGATGTACTTGCCCACCAGGGCGATTTCCACCTCGTGCTTGGGGTTGTGGACCGCTTCGAGCAGCCTGTCCCAGCTGGTCCAGTCAACGTCCTTGAACGGCAGGTCCAGTGCACGGACGATGTAGGAGTCCAGGCCCTGGGAGTGCAGGGTCTTGGGAATGTCGTAGATGCTCGGGGCATCCGGGCAGCCGATCACGGCGTCGATGTCGACGTCGCACATGCGGCCGATCTTGTCGCGCATGGCCTGCGGGACTTCGCGGTCCGAACGGATCACGATCGCCTCGGGCTGAATGCCGATGGAGCGCAGCGCGGCAACGGAGTGCTGCGTCGGCTTGGTCTTCAGTTCCTGGGACGGCCCGATGTACGGGACCAGGGACACGTGCAGGAAGAAGACGTTGCCGCGGCCGATGTCCTGGCGGACCTGGCGGGCGGATTCAAGGAAGGGCTGCGACTCGATGTCGCCGACGGTTCCGCCGATCTCGGTGATGATGACGTCCGGCGCATTCTTGCCTTCGGCAGGAAGGCGCATCCGGCGCTTGATCTCATCGGTGATGTGCGGGATGACCTGGACGGTGTCGCCGAGGTACTCGCCGCGGCGTTCCTTGGCGATAACCGTGGAGTAGACCTGGCCGGTCGTGACGTTGGCCGACCCTTCGAGGTTTTCATCGAGGAAGCGCTCGTAGTGGCCGACGTCCAGGTCAGTCTCGGCGCCGTCGTCAGTGACGAAGACTTCGCCGTGCTGGAAGGGGTTCATCGTGCCCGGATCCACATTCAGGTAGGGATCGAGCTTCTGCATTGTTACAGACAAACCGCGTGCCCGCAGCAGGTGGCCGAGGCTCGAAGCCGTCAGTCCCTTGCCTAGCGAGGACGCCACACCGCCGGTGACGAAGATGTGTTTGGTCGTCTTGGACGAGCCCGGGAACCGGGAATTTACACGGGAATTTGATCGCTGCACCACGGAATTCGAGCCTATCATCAATTGAGCCTTCCACGGGTCGAAAATCGGATTCCCCAAATGCTTCAGTCTCCCCCGCTGTCCCCTCCTGATCAAGCCTGCTCAGGGGACGGCGGCTTCCGGGTGCTTGACCGGTCCGGCGGATGTGACCAGTCTCGCAGTGTTCTCAGGCCCTCTGCGGCAGCAGCTTGGCGTCGTCCAGAAGCTCCTGGGCGTGGGCCTGGGCCGTCTCGGAATCCTCTTGGCCGGCGAGCATCCGGGCCAGCTCCTTGACCCTTTCGGGGCCGTCGAGCAGCCGCACGTCGCTTGAGGTGAACCCGGTGGCGGTGCCGCCGTCGGCCCCTCTGACCGATGTTTTAGTGACGGTGATGTGCTGGTCCGCGAACGCGGCCACCTGCGGCAGGTGCGTGACCACCAGGACCTGCACATGCTGTGCCAGCATGGCCAGCCGTCGGCCGATCTCGACGGCGGCCCGCCCGCCCACGCCGGCGTCCACTTCGTCGAACACAAAAGTGGGCACCGGATCCACAGCAGCCAGCACCACTTCAATGGCCAGCATCACGCGGGAAAGCTCGCCCCCGGAGGCACCCTTGCCCAGCGGCCGTGCCGGCGCTCCGGAATGGGGCTGGAGCAGGAACGAGATCTCATCCGCGCCGTACGGCATCAGCTGGGCGGCAGGTTCGATGGTGATCACCAGGGTCGCATCGGCCATGGCCAGGGCCTTCAGCTCGGCGCTGACCCGTGCCGAGAGGTCCTTGGCGGCCTTGCCGCGGACCTTGCTGATGGCCGCAGCCTCTTTCTTCAGCTCAGCCTCGGTCCGGGCAACCTCCGCGTCCAGCGCCTCGATCCGGGTGGAGTCGTCCTGGAGTTCGTCGAACCGGACGCGTGCATTCTCCGCCCATACCAGGACCTCGTCGATGCTGGGGGCATATTTTCGGACCAGCTTGGCCAGGGCAGCCCGCCGGTCCTCGATTTCCGCGAGCCGTTCCGGCCCCTCTGAATCCAGCCCTGCCTGGTAGCTTGCCAGTTCCGTGGCGATGTCGTTCAGCAGGAAACCGACCTCCGCGAGGCGGGCGGCTGCCGCCCCGAGTTCGGCGTCGTGCTCGGCCACATGTTCGAGGGTCCGTTTCGCCGCGTCCACCAGGGTGGTGGCGTCGCCCTCGTCGCCATAGTCCTCCGCGATGAGCGCCTGGTGCGCGGTATTTGCCGCAATCCTGAGTTCTTCCACGTTGGCCAGTTTCACGGCCTCCGCTTTGAGGGACTCGTCCTCGCCCGGCTGCGGATCCACGTCATCGATCTCCGCCAGGGCAATCTGCAGCGATTCCGCTTCCCGGAGCCTGTCCCGTGCAGCACCGCGCAGCGTGTCCAGCTCCGCCTGGCTGGCCTTCCAGTGGCTGTACAGCGACTGATACGTGTCCAGGGGGCCTGCCAGGGCGTCGCCGGCGAACTTGTCGAGGGCGCCCCGCTGGGCAACTGCCCCCTTAAGCCTGATCTGGTCCGACTGGCCGTGGACCACCACCAGGCTTTCGCCGATCTCCGCGAGGACCCCCACCGGGGCGGCGCGCCCGCCAAGGTACGCACGGCTGCGTCCGTCCGCCCCCAGGCGACGGGCAAGGATCAGCTCGGCGCCGCCGTCGAACTCTTCAACGTCGGCGCCGGCTTCCCGGGCGCGGTGCACGGCGGCGTGGCCTGCGTCCAACTTCAGGACGGCCTCCGCCGAGGCGCTCTTCGCGCCGCTGCGGACCGCGCCAGCATCGGAGCGGGCACCCAGCAGGAGCCCGACGGCGGTGACCACCATGGTCTTGCCGGCGCCGGTCTCGCCGGTCACCACGCTGAGGCCAGGGCCGAGCGGGAGGGTTGCGTCGGTGATGACGCCGAGGTCGCGGATTCTCAGTTCTTCAAGCATGATTCACTTCGCAGTCGTCGGATCAGTCTCGGACGTCCCGGTGTGCCGGGGACCCGCAGGCGGCACCATCGGCCTGGGGGTACGGATGATGGGCACGGGCCCGGTGTGGATGGATTCGGACTGGGGCATGGGCCCGCGCCAGCCGTGAATGGGAAGCTGGAACTTCCGGACCAGCCTCGCTGAAAACGGTGTCTGGTGCGTCCGTGCGAGCCGCACCGGCGTGGCCGAGCGGGTAACTTCCACGCGTGCGCCCGGCGGCAGGTCAACGGAACGGCGGCCGTCACACCAGAGCACACCCTGGGCATCGGTCCGGTTCAGGACCTCCACAGCCAGCCTGGACCGGGGTGAGACCACCAGGGGCTTGGCGAAGAGCGCGTGGGCACTGATGGGAACGATCACCAGGGCCTCCACCTCAGGCCACACCACCGGACCGCCGGCGGAGAAGGCATAGGCCGTGGAGCCGGTAGGCGTTGCCATCACCACGCCGTCACAGCCGAAGGAGGTCAGCGGACGCTCGTCCACTTCCGTGACCACCTCAAGCATCCGTTCCCGGTTGCCCTTCTCGATGGCGGCCTCGTTCAGCGCCCATGTGTGCCAGATCTTCTGTCCGCGGACCCAGACCTGGACGTCGATGGTCATCCGCTCTTCCACCGTGTAGTCGCGGCTGGCGATCCATTCCACGGTCTGGGCAAGGTCGGCCCGCTCGCTCTCGGCGAGGAAGCCCACATGGCCCAGGTTGACGCCCAGCAGCGGCACGTCCACTTCCCGGACCAGCTCGGCGGCACGGAGGATGGTGCCGTCACCGCCGAGGACCATGACAAGCTCGACGTCGGCGAGCTGGATGTGGTCATGGAGGATCTCCACGGGGTCATCGAGCCGGCCGAAAAAGCCTTCCATGTCTTCGAGTTCGGATTTTTGCATCACGGGAACAATGCCTGAAGCATGCAGTTGGATGCATGCCTCCCAGGCAGCCTTCAGTGATTCCTCGCGGCCGGTGTGGGCAAGGACCAGTACACGCCTGCTCATCGGGTTCCGCTTTCTAGTGGTTCGGCCAGATTGTTCCGAGCAACGCAGCAAGGGCTGCGTCCCGCTCTTCGATCTTAGGCAAGTCTGAGGTGATCCTGCGCTTTATCCACAGGAAGTATTCGACGTTTCCGTCCTGGCCGGGGAGGGGGCTCGCCGCGAGGCCGCGCAGTTCAAGCCCGGCGTCCAGCGCCGCATTGGCGACTTTTTCCACCGCCATCCTGCGTTCACGCTCGGAATTCACCACGCCCGTGCGGCCCAGCCGGTCCTTGCCGATCTCGAACTGCGGCTTGACCATCAGGACCAGGTCGCCGCCGGGACGCGTGCATGCCGCCAGCGGCACCAGGACCAGGGTCAACGAGATGAACGACAGGTCAGCAACCGTCAGCGCTGCGGGACCGCCGATCGCGTCCGGCGCCATGTAGCGCACGTTGAGGCCTTCGTGCACGGACACGCGGGGGTCGTTCCTGATCTGCGGAACCAGCTGGCCGTGTCCGACATCGACCGCCACCACATGGTCCGCACCGCGCCTCAGCAGGACCTCAGTGAAGCCGCCGGTGGAGGCTCCGGCGTCCAGGCAGCGCTTTCCTTCCGCAGTGACGTCCGGGAAGGCGTCCAGGGCCCCGGCCAGTTTGTGGCCGGCCCGGCTGACGTAGGTGTCCTGCCCGTCATGGGCAACGTCCAGGGGCGTGAGATCGTCCACCTGGACGGAGGCTTTGGCCAGGACTGTTCCGTCTGAACTGACTTTTCCTTCGGCAATCAGGCGCGCGGCATGGGTGCGGGACATCGCCAGCCCGCGGGTGACGAGCATTTGATCAAGCCTTGCCATCCTCAGGCGTCGCCTTCAGCCGACGGGTCGTCATCGTTGAGTGCGTCCAGCAGTGCATCGTGGAGGGCGGAATACGCCTCGGCGTGCGCGGCAACGGGCAGGCCCGGAATGCCGGCCAGGCGGTCCAGGACGGCGTCGACGGCAGAGTCTCCGACCGGGCTCACGCCGCTGCCGGCGTCCGGAATGTTGTTCAGCTCGGTCATGTTCCCAGTCTAGTGAGTCGTCTTAGTGCGTCAGCCATTCGATGGCCGGTGCCAGCGGAGCGTCTTCCTGCGGATTTGCCGTCCACCACGCCGAGCAGGCCGCACGCCACGAGTCCAGGTCACCGGGAAGCCCGCTGATGTGGACCGCTTCTCCCCGTACGACCGCGGAGGCCGCACCGCAGCGGAACGTGCCGCCGTCGTGCTCTTCCACCGCGGGGTACGGGCGGTACAGATCGCTGAGGTCATTGATGAGGTAGTCCGGCCGCTCGGCCGTGCGGGCGGCGAGGATCGATTCCCTGGTGTCGACGCCGGTGAGCACTGCCACGGTGGCGAAGCCGGCGTTGTTCCCCCCGAGGATGTCCGTGTCCAGCCGGTCGCCGACGACGAGCGGCCGGTCGGAGGTCAGCCGCTTGGCGGCCGTGCGGAACAGCGGAGCCTCCGGCTTTCCGGCCACCAGGGGCCGCTGTCCGGTGGCCGCCGCAACGGCAGCCACCAGGGTTCCGTTGCCCGGAGCAATGCCACGGGCCTGCGGGATGGACATGTCCGTGTTGGTGGCAACCCAAAGGGCGCCGCCGGCGATGACATACGAGGCCTCGGCGAGGTCCTTCCAGCCGATCTCGGGATTGAATCCCTGGACCACGGCCACTGGATTGTCCTTGGCGCTGTGGACCGGGGTCAGTCCCACCAGTTCCACCTCATGCGCCAGTGCCGGGCTCCCTGTCACCAGGACTTTTGCGCCGGGGGGAAGGAGGCCGGCGAGCAGCTCGCCGGCAGCCTGCGAGGAACTGACCACCTGCTCGTCTTCGGCGGGAGCGCCAAGCTCGCGCAAGTGGGCTGCCACCTGCGCGGGCGTCCGTGAGGCGTTGTTGGTCACGTAGCCAAGTCCGACGTCGATACCTGCCAGTTGCCGCAGGGCCTCGACAGCTCCCGGAATGGCGTGGGGACCGGCGTAGACGACTCCGTCAAGGTCCGACAGCAGGGCGTCGAACCTTGAGATCAATGAAGCACCGCTCATGGGCAGTTATTCCCTTTCGCGGTCCGGGTTTGCGGTATCGGCATCTCCGGCATCGTAGGCGTAGTCTTCGGCGGCGCCTTCGGCGTCTTCGGTGGTGCCGTCTTCGAGTTCGTCCGCTTCGACGGAGTCCTGGTCCGATTCAGCGTCGTCGGATTCGAAGTAGTCACCTTCCGCATCGTCGGAGCCTTCGTCCAAGGCAGCGGCGTCTGATGCGGCAGCGTCCGAGGCCGCAGCCTCGACGACGGCCGACTGGCTCTCGTCACGAACGCCGGGCGCTGCGGCCGGAGCGCTGTCGGCCTGCTGCTGGGCAAGCAGGCGGCGCCGTGCTTCTTCTTCGCGGGCTTCTTCTTCCTCGTCCCAGCCGAGGTCGATGATGTCAGGTTCCTCATCCTCGCCAAGGCCGAGGGCGTTCTCGGCCACAACGGCCTGGCGCTGCCACTTTGCGGATTCCTCCGTGCGGCCCACTGCCGCGAGAGCATCGGCATAAGCGCGGAACAGCCGGGGGCTGTAGGAGAAGGCGCGGTTGATATCCAACTGGGCGATTTCCAGTTCGGCCACGGCAGCGTCGAGCTGGCCAAGGTCGGTACGGGCGCCGGCAGCCACGATGGCCAGTTCAACCTTGCCGGGTGCGTCGAGGTCGTTGGCTTCCTCCGAGCGCGCCACATCAAGGGCACGGTCCGGACGTCCCAGGCCGCGTTCGCAGTCCGCCATCACGGGCAGGTGGACGTTGGAGCCGCTGATCCGGCGGTAGGTGCGGAACTCTCGGAGGGCTTCACCGTAGTGGCCTGCGGCGTAGGCGGTCAGGCCAACTGCCTCGCGCACTGCGGACAGGCGTCCGCCGCGCCGGCTGGCGGCCAGGGCATGCTGGAAGGCAAGCTCCGGTTCTTCGTCAATGAGGCGGCCGGCCATCACCAGGTGGCGTGCGACCCACTCAGCGCTCTTGGGTTCGAGGGTCTTGATCTCGTGCTTGGTGGCGCGGTCCAGCTCCTGGCCCGTGACGTCCTCGTCGATCTGGGGAGAACGCTCGCGGTCCGGACGGTTGGCGCTGCGCAGGTCGCGGGCGTTGGGCACGCGTGCAGGGCGGTCCTCGGGGCGGTCGCGTCCGAAGTCGCGGGGGCCTGATTCGCTTCGGTCAAAGCTCCTGGGAGCGCGTTCCTGGCGGTCGCCGAAAGGCTTGCGGTTGTCGCCGCCACCAAAGCTGCGGCGTTCGCCATCGCCTTCACGGCGCGGACGGTCGCCGAACGGTTTGCGGTCACGGTCGCCACCGCCGGCACCAAACGGCTTACGATCACGATCGCCACCACCAAAGCTGCGGCGTTCGCCATCGCCTTCACGGCGCGGACGATCACCGAAAGGCTTACGGTCACGGTCGCCACCACCGGCACCAAACGGCTTACGATCACGGTCACCACCACCAAAGCTGCGGCGTTCCCCGTCGCCTTCACGGCGCGGACGATCACCGAAAGGCTTACGGTCACGGTCGCCGGCGCCGAACGGCTTACGATCACGGTCACCACCACCGGCACCAAAGCTGCGGCGCTCTCCACCACCCTCACGCGACGGACGCTCACCGAACGGCTTGCGGTCACGGTCGCCGGCGCCGGCACCAAAGCTGCGGCGTTCCCCGCCACCTTCGCGCGACGGACGCTCGCCAAAGGGCTTACGATCACGATCGCCACCACCGGCACCGAAGCTGCGGCGCTCTCCGCCACCTTCGCGCGACGGACGCTCGCCAAAGGGCTTACGATCACGATCGCCGCCGGCACCGAAAGGCTTACGGTCACGGTCACGATCGCCACCACCGGCACCGAAGCTGCGGCGCTCTCCGCCACCTTCGCGCGACGGACGCTCACCTCGGTCATCCCTGGCACGGAATCCGCGGGGGTCGCCCCCTGAGTTATTCGATGGGCGGAAGGGGCCGCCGCCCGAGGGCCGGCCGCTTCCGGAACTGCCGCGGTCTTTTCCGCTTCGATTTCCGCCGTTGTGCTCAGCCATGTTGGATTCCTCCTGTTGTGAGCCGACCACTGGCGCAATCGCAGCCGCTCTTATCCGTGTTTCGTTATCCTACGCAACCCGAAATAAAGCGCTTCGAAGTCCGTACATCTCATGCAATTCTAGGCGAGTCACCGCTCACGAACTAACTGCCCCGGCCCCATGAGCCGCTGCCGTGGCAAGCCTCACAAGGACCTCGAACCCAACTCGGCGTTTGGGCACGGACGGCTTCCGGTCCGCTCCGCGCGGGGGAAATCCCTGAGCAGCGGACGCTCCTCCCCCACCAACGCTCTCTCACCTTTCGTGCCCGCCCCGGCAACGCTCTCTCAGTTCCTGCGGGTTCCAACCCGACGCTCAATCATGGGGGTTCGACGGCGGTGGCTGGGGTTGGGTGCCTGGCCGGCGTGGCCGGTCGGTGCGGGTGGTAGGAGAGGGTTGGCCGTGACACCGCAGGATCTGCGAGAGGGTTCGTCAGAACAACGCAGGATCTGCGAGAGGGTTCGTCAGAACGACGCAGGATCTGGGAGTGGGTTGCCCTGGGGGTGCACGTTCCGGGAGTGGGGGTGGGTTGTGGTGGTTAAAGTGGGAGAGCCCCAACCGTGTGGTTGGGGCTCTCGACCTGAATGGTGTTCCGGCGGTGACCTACTCTCCCACACCCTCCCGGGTGCAGTACCATCGGCGCTGTGGGTCTTAGCTTCCGGGTTCGGAATGGGACCGGGCGTTTCCCCCACGCTATGACCGCCGTAACCCTTGCTCCGCACCGGCCGGCCCCGTGGGGGTGGTGGTGGGAAATCTGGTGGTTACAACTTTTCTGCGGTGTTATCGCAGTTGTGGTGTTGTTATTTTGTTGTGGTTTTGTTCCTGCAACGCAACGGGTTTGTTGGTTGGGAACCACATAGTGGACGCAAGCAGTCTTGTTTCTTTGTACCACCCCCTGGGTGCAAACCCCTTTTGAAGTCGGGTTTGCGGGGTGGTGTGTGGTGTAAGTTATCGGCCTATTAGTACCGGTCAGCTTCACGAGTCGTTAGTCCTCGCTTCCACATCCGGCCTATCAACCCAGTGGTCTGGCTGGGGGCCTCTCACACACAAGGTGTATGGAAATCTCATCTCGAAGCGAGCTTCCCGCTTAGATGCTTTCAGCGGTTATCCCATCCGAACGTAGCTAATCAGCGGTGCACTTGGCAGTACAACTGACACACCAGAGGTTCGTCCGTCCCGGTCCTCTCGTACTAAGGACAGCCCTTCTCAAATTTCCTGCGCGCGCAGCGGATAGGGACCGAACTGTCTCACGACGTTCTAAACCCAGCTCGCGTACCGCTTTAATGGGCGAACAGCCCAACCCTTGGGACCTACTCCAGCCCCAGGATGCGACGAGCCGACATCGAGGTGCCAAACCATGCCGTCGATATGGACTCTTGGGCAAGATCAGCCTGTTATCCCCGAGGTACCTTTTATCCGTTGAGCGACGGCCATTCCACAATGTACCGCCGGATCACTAGTCCCGACTTTCGTCCCTGCTCGAGATGTCTCTCTCACAGTCAAGCTCCCTTGTGCACTTACACTCGACACCTGATTGCCAACCAGGCTGAGGGAACCTTTGGGCGCCTCCGTTACTTTTTAGGAGGCAACCGCCCCAGTTAAACTACCCATCAGGCACTGTCCCTGACCCGGATTACGGGCCGAAGTTAGATGTCCAAAGTGACCAGAGTGGTATTTCAACGATGACTCCACCCGAACTGGCGTCCGGGCTTCAACGTCTCCCACCTATCCTACACAAGCCACTCCGAACACCAATACCAAACTATAGTAAAGGTCTCGGGGTCTTTCCGTCCTGCTGCGCGTAACGAGCATCTTTACTCGTACTGCAATTTCGCCGAGTTTATGGTTGAGACAGCGGGGAAGTCGTTACTCCATTCGTGCAGGTCGGAACTTACCCGACAAGGAATTTCGCTACCTTAGGATGGTTATAGTTACCACCGCCGTTTACTGGGGCTTAAATTCTCAGCTTCGCCTTGCGGCTAACCGGTCCTCTTAACCTTCCAGCACCGGGCAGGAGTCAGTCCGTATACATCGTCTTGCGACTTCGCACGGACCTGTGTTTTTAGTAAACAGTCGCTTCCCCCTGGTCTCTGCGGCCCCGATCCCCTCCCACCAGCGTGTGGTGTTCAAGGTTGGGGCCCCCCTTCTCCCGAAGTTACGGGGGCATTTTGCCGAGTTCCTTAACCATAATTCTCTCGATCGCCTTAGTATTCTCTACCTGATCACCTGTGTCGGTTTGGGGTACGGGCGGCTAAAACCTCGCGTCGATGCTTTTCTAGGCAGCATAGGATCACCGAATCCCCCCATACGGGGGTCCCGTCAGGTCTCAGGCATCATGAACGGCGGATTTGCCTACCGTTCGCCCTACATCCTTGGACCGGGACAACCATCGCCCGGCTCGGCTACCTTCCTGCGTCACACCTGTTAATACGCTTACCTCCCAGGATCAGGTCCCGCGCTCCACCAAAAACCGCACACCACAAGGGTGATTGGTCAGGCTTCGGGCAGTTAGTATCCCCTGTTCAGCATGGGCGGTTTTTCGCCGGTACGGGAATATCAACCCGTTGTCCATCGACTACGCCTGTCGGCCTCGCCTTAGGTCCCGACTTACCCAGGGCAGATTAGCTTGACCCTGGAACCCTTGATCATTCGGCGGACGGGTTTCTCACCCGTCTTTCGCTACTCATGCCTGCATTCTCACTCGTGTAGGCTCCACCGCTGGTTTACACCGCGACTTCACTGCCCACACGACGCTCCCCTACCCATCCACACTCCTGAACCACAAAGGCTTGGATAAAATGTGAATGCCACAACTTCGGCGGTGTACTTGAGCCCCGCTACATTGTCGGCGCGGAATCACTTGACCAGTGAGCTATTACGCACTCTTTTAAGGATGGCTGCTTCTAAGCCAACCTCCTGGTTGTCTTCGCAACTCCACATCCTTTCCCACTTAGCACACGCTTAGGGGCCTTAGTTGGTGGTCTGGGCTGTTTCCCTCTCGACTATGAAGCTTATCCCCCACAGTCTCACTGCTGCGCTCTCACTTACCGGCATTCGGAGTTTGGCTGACGTCAGTAACCTTGTAGGGCCCATTAGCCATCCAGTAGCTCTACCTCCGGTAAGAAACACGCAACGCTGCACCTAAATGCATTTCGGGGAGAACCAGCTATCACGAAGTTTGATTGGCCTTTCACCCCTACCCACAGCTCATCCCCTCCATTTTCAACTGAAGTGGGTTCGGTCCTCCACGACGTCTTACCGTCGCTTCAACCTGGCCATGGGTAGATCACTTCGCTTCGGGTCTAGATCACGCCACTGCAACGCCCTATTCAGACTCGCTTTCGCTACGGCTGCCCCACACGGGTTAACCTCGCGACGTAACACTAACTCGCAGGCTCATTCTTCAAAAGGCACGCCGTCACCAGAATCAGACTGGCTCCGACGGATTGTAAGCACACGGTTTCAGGTACTGTTTCACTCCCCTCCCGGGGTACTTTTCACCTTTCCCTCACGGTACTGGTCCGCTATCGGTCATTAGGGAGTATTTAGGCTTATCAGGTGGTCCTGACAGATTCGCACGGGATTTCTCGGGCCCCGTGCTACTTGGGATACTTCCCAGGCGGTACACAACATTACGGTTACGGGGCTCACACCCTCTCTGGCCGGCCTTTCAAGACCGTTCACCTATGCCTGCACATCACACCTCGCTGTCCCGGCAGAGACAGCACGGAAAGTCCCGCAACCCCGACCATGCAACGCCCGCCGGCTATCACACATGGAACGGTTTAGCCTGATCCGCGTTCGCTCGCCACTACTAACGGAATCACTATTGTTTTCTCTTCCTGCGGGTACTGAGATGTTTCACTTCCCCGCGTTCCCTCCACGCACCCTATGTGTTCAGATGCGGGTCACCAGGCAGCTCGCGCCCCTGGCGGGGTTTCCCCATTCGGACACCCTGGGATCACAGTCCGGTTATCGACTCCCCCAGGCTTATCGCAGATTCCTACGTCCTTCTTCGGCTCCTAATGCCAAGGCATCCACCGTGTGCTCTTAAAAACTTGACCACAAAAGATCAAAAAAACTAATTTTCGAGAGAACCACGAAAACCAACCACACCCAACAACCACACCCCCAAAGGAATGCCATCATCACGCGCAGCCAGATCCAGGTTCATATTCTTGGAAATTGCTTCTTATAAAAGATGCTCGCGTCCACTATGTAGTTCTCAAACAACAACCCCGTACCACACACCCCACACACACCCGCCCCAAAGGGACCAGGCAACCATGTGATCGATGCAGCCAGGAAACCAGAAACAAACAAGTACCGGAAGTTCCCTCCCGGTCCTGTTGTCTCAGGACCCAACAGTGTGCCAAACACTAAACCGCCGCCCCCTCACCCGCACCGTTCCAGGACACGCTCCGAAGAACAGGTCCGTACTGGGTGCCGGCAAAAAACCAGCGGCCGCTATTTGTTGATATTCCACCCGTGAGCACCCGCCGCAGAACAATCGTCTGCGCAACGGGCGTTACTCCTGACAAACCCGCCACACTCACATACATGAGGCACGGTGCTTGTAGGTGCTCCTTAGAAAGGAGGTGATCCAGCCGCACCTTCCGGTACGGCTACCTTGTTACGACTTAGTCCCAATCGCCAGTCCCACCTTCGACAGCTCCCTCCCACAAGGGGTTAGGCCACCGGCTTCGGGTGTTACCAACTTTCGTGACTTGACGGGCGGTGTGTACAAGGCCCGGGAACGTATTCACCGCAGCGTTGCTGATCTGCGATTACTAGCGACTCCGACTTCATGGGGTCGAGTTGCAGACCCCAATCCGAACTGAGACCGGCTTTTTGGGATTAGCTCCACCTCACAGTATCGCAACCCTTTGTACCGGCCATTGTAGCATGCGTGAAGCCCAAGACATAAGGGGCATGATGATTTGACGTCGTCCCCACCTTCCTCCGAGTTGACCCCGGCAGTCTCCCATGAGTCCCCGCCATTACGCGCTGGCAACATGGAACGAGGGTTGCGCTCGTTGCGGGACTTAACCCAACATCTCACGACACGAGCTGACGACAACCATGCACCACCTGTGAACCGGCCCCAAAGGGGAAGGACTGTTTCCAGCCCGGTCCGGCCCATGTCAAGCCTTGGTAAGGTTCTTCGCGTTGCATCGAATTAATCCGCATGCTCCGCCGCTTGTGCGGGCCCCCGTCAATTCCTTTGAGTTTTAGCCTTGCGGCCGTACTCCCCAGGCGGGGCACTTAATGCGTTAGCTACGGCGCGGAAAACGTGGAATGTCCCCCACACCTAGTGCCCAACGTTTACGGCATGGACTACCAGGGTATCTAATCCTGTTCGCTCCCCATGCTTTCGCTCCTCAGCGTCAGTTAATGCCCAGAGACCTGCCTTCGCCATCGGTGTTCCTCCTGATATCTGCGCATTTCACCGCTACACCAGGAATTCCAGTCTCCCCTACATCACTCTAGTCTGCCCGTACCCACCGCAGATCCGGAGTTGAGCCCCGGACTTTCACGGCAGACGCGACAAACCGCCTACGAGCTCTTTACGCCCAATAATTCCGGATAACGCTTGCGCCCTACGTATTACCGCGGCTGCTGGCACGTAGTTAGCCGGCGCTTCTTCTGCAGGTACCGTCACTTTCGCTTCTTCCCTACTGAAAGAGGTTTACAACCCGAAGGCCGTCATCCCTCACGCGGCGTCGCTGCATCAGGCTTTCGCCCATTGTGCAATATTCCCCACTGCTGCCTCCCGTAGGAGTCTGGGCCGTGTCTCAGTCCCAGTGTGGCCGGTCACCCTCTCAGGCCGGCTACCCGTCGTCGCCTTGGTGAGCCATTACCTCACCAACAAGCTGATAGGCCGCGAGTCCATCCAAAACCACAAAAAGCTTTCCACCCCCCACCATGCGATGAGGAGTCATATCCGGTATTAGACCCAGTTTCCCAGGCTTATCCCAGAGTTAAGGGCAGGTTACTCACGTGTTACTCACCCGTTCGCCACTAATCACCCCAGCAAGCTGGAGGTCATCGTTCGACTTGCATGTGTTAAGCACGCCGCCAGCGTTCATCCTGAGCCAGGATCAAACTCTCCGTTGAAGTAAAACAAAAACAGACACACCATGCGCCCCCGGGAAAACGGGATACACACAATGCACAAAATTTGAAACCAGCTGTAAAAACCAGACCATCCACGGGATGGACAATCCAGTCAATTCAACCAATTCAATACAAAAAATTGGTATCAACAAACTTGGCACACTATTGAGTTCTCAAACAACAGACACATTCGAATACTTTTCAAACAATTACTTGAATTCCAATGAATTCTTTGTTATCATTTCTTCGCTGCGATGTTTCTAGCTTATTTCATTCATTTCCACTTTGCAAATCCGGTTATTCTTCCGAAGTTCACTTGGTGGAGTGAATCCGCCCAGCAAAATATGAAGCAATTTTTCATTTCTGCGACTTGCGCATAAAGAATTGCTTTTCATTTGAAGGGGGTCTGTCACCACTCAGCGGCGGCGACTCAGAAAACAATACACGCTCCTCCCCGGCCCCGCAAATCGGCCGGAAAGGAGCGTGCATTTGACGTCCTGGAAGCTGCCAGCCCTAGGAGGCTGCCACTTCCACGGTTGCCAGGTTCTTCTTCCCGCGGCGCAGGAGCAGGTAGCGTCCGTGCAGAAGTTCACTGCCCGGAATGACCGCTTCAGGATCGGTCACCTTGGTGTTGTTGACATAGGCACCGCCTTCGCCCACGGTCCGGCGCGCAGCCGATTTGCTGTCCGAGAGCCCGGAGGCCACGAGCAGATCCACGATGCCAAGGCCATCAGCGGCAACACGGGCCGAGGGCAGCTCGGCGGTTGCAGCCGTGAGGGTCCGTTCGTCCAGCGCCGCAAGGTCCCCGCCGCCGAACAGGGCAGCGGAAGCGGCGATGACCTTTTCCGTTGCTTCCACGCCGTGGACCAGGGAGGTCACTTCGAACGCAAGCCGGCGCTGGCCTTCGCGGGCAAAGGGGCGTTCCGCGATGGAAACTTCCAGGGCCTCGATCTCGGCACGGGTCAGGAACGTGAACACCTTCAATCGAGCGGCGACGTCGGCGTCGGCCGTGTTCAGCCAGAACTGGTAGAACGCGTACGGGCTGCACATCTCCGGATCGAGCCAGATGGCGTTACCTTCGCTCTTACCGAATTTGGTGCCGTCCGAATTGGTGATGAGCGGCGTGCCCAGCGCGTGCACGTGCTTGCCCTCAACCTTGCGGATGAGTTCGGTGCCGCTGGTGAGGTTGCCCCACTGGTCGGAGCCGCCGGTTTCCAGCACGCAACCGTAGTCACGGAAGAGCTGGAGGTAATCCATGCCCTGCAGGATCTGGTAGCTGAACTCGGTGTAGCTGATGCCTTCATCCGAGCTGAGGCGGGAGGCGACGGCGTCCTTGCGGAGCATGGTGCCGACCCGGAAGTGCTTTCCGATGTCGCGCAGGAAGTCGATGGCGCTCAAGGGAGCGGTCCAGTCCAGGTTGTTAACCATCCTGGCTGCGTTTTCGCCGTCAAAGCTGAGGAAGCGGCGGACCTGTGCCTGGAGGTACCCGACCCATTCGGAAACTGTGTCCTTGGTGTTCAAGGTACGTTCCGCCGTCGGGCGCGGGTCACCGATCAGGCCCGTCGATCCGCCAACCAGGCCCAGCGGCCTGTGGCCGGCGAGCTGGATGCGGCGCATAAGGAGCAGCTGCACGAGGTTGCCCAGGTGCAGGCTGGGAGCGGTGGGATCGAATCCGCAGTAATAGGTGATCGGGTCCCCGGCGAGCAGCTTTTCCAGTTCCACTTCATCAGTGGACACATGGACCAGGCCGCGCCAGTTGAGCTCCTGCCAGATGTTGGCAAAGGTCGGATCGTTCTGCTGGGACTCGAGATCATTTAGTTGGGACACGTGATCTAAGTTAGCAGGATTGGCCGGTCCCCAGCGCTGCGCAGGCGTCAAATGAGCGTTGCGTGACAGTGCCTCCGGACCGGCGGGAGGCCGGAATAATCCGGTCCTCCCGCCAGCCGAGTTCCAGCCGGGACCCAGCGGGTACCGCCGCGATCAGCGTTCGATGCCTGCCGGCACCGGAGCGGCGGAGATGAGCCGCAGCCGCTGGGTGGGCCGGGTCATGGCAACGTAGAGGTCCCCCACCCGTCCGTGTTCGTGGTTGAGCATCATGGACGGCTCGAGCACCACTACGCCGTCGAACTCCAGGCCCTTGGCCTCGCGCGGGCTGATGACCACAATGTCCTGCTCGTAGCTGCCGGCACCGGTACCGACCCGGCGGCCGTAGGCGGCGCGCAGCGCGGACGTGGCCTGCGGGAGGAGCTCTCCGTCGGCAATCACCGCAAGCAGGCCGCCGTCGAGCGCGTCCAGTTCATCCGGAAGGACCTCAACGAGCCGGCTGACGACTGCCCCGTCCTCCACGCGGTCAATGATCGGCGACCAGCGTCCCTCCCGGACAGCCTTGGGAGCCGAAATCACCAGTCCGGCGGCAGTGGCCATCCTGGCTGCTGCCTCCGCGATCTGCGACGGCGTGCGGTAGTTGACGGTGAGTTCCTCGAGCTGCCAGCGGTCGCCGAACATCGGCTCCAGCGCGCTCTGCCAGGACTTGGCCCCGGCCACGGAACTGGTCTGGGCGATGTCGCCGACAATCGTGAACGACTTCAGCGGGCAGCGCCGGACCAGCAGGCGCCACTGCATCGGCGACAGTTCCTGGGCCTCGTCGACAACGATGTGCCCGAACGCCCAGGTGCGGTCGCTGGTGGCCCGTTCCGCCGCGGTGAGCCGCGCTTCGCGCTCCTGGTTCTGGTCCACGAGTTCCTCGGCCGTCATCAGGACGTCCACCCCGGCGGTTTCCATGTTCACCAGCGTCTGCTTGGCGTTGGCGATGTCCCGGGCGCGGTCGTGCTCCTGCTGGGCCAGGCCACGCCCCGCTGCGGGATCAAGCTCGCCCAGCAGTTCGGCGGCCTCGTCCAGCAGCGGCACATCGGCCTCGGTCCAGGGACTGTCGGCAGGGCGGGCCAGCAGCGCACGTTCAGCATCGGTCAGCTGGGGCGTGCAGGCTTCGAGGATGGCCGGCTTGCTGAACAGCTCGGAGATGAGCTTCTCCGGCGTCATCGGCATCCAGCAAAGGTTCAGCGCGATGCGGACATCGCGGGCTGTGCGGACGTCCTCGGCGAGGTACGAGCGGTCGGCGTTATTGCCGATGCTGCCGGCCTCGACGAGCTCGGTCATCTGTTCCGTCAGCTCGCGCAGCAGGATCTTCACGAACGTCAGGCGCGCCTCATTGTGCGGCTTGTGGGTGGCGCGGGCCTTCTCCCGGGCCCGGCGCACCTGGCGCGGGGTCAGGACCAGCTTGCGGCCGTCCACTTCGAGGATCCGGTTCTCGGCCGGAATGCGCTGCCGGTTGGACACCGCATTGGCCACGACCTCGGCCATGTCCAGCCGTCCCTTGACGGCCGCGACGTCCGCTTCCTGCTCCGGTACGGCATTGATGCCCGGCATGAGCCGCCCGACGCTCGCCATGACCACACCCGTCTCGCCGAGTGACGGCAGGACGCGCTCAATGTACTTCATGAAGGACGACGACGGGCCCACAAGGAGCACACCGGCCGTCTTGAGCCGGTCGCGGTGGGTGTACAGGAGGTACGCGGCACGGTGCAGGGCAACAGCGGTCTTGCCTGTTCCGGGGCCGCCCTGGACGACGACGGCGCCGGAGATGGAGGAGCGGATGATCCGGTCCTGTTCCGACTGGATGGTGCCCACGATGTCGGACATGCGTCCGGTGCGCTTGGAGTTGAGGGCGGCCAGCAGCGCGCCCTCTCCCTGCAGGGATTCGTTGTCGGCCAGCATGTCGGCGTCCAGGACGTCGTCTTCAATGGCCTTGACCTCGCGGCCCTGCAGAATCAGGTGGCGGCGGCGGCGCACGCCCTGGCGGTCGAAGGCAGTGGCCTGGTAGAAGTGCCCGGCTTCGGGCGCGCGCCAGTCAACCATGAGCCGCTGGAGGTCATCAGTCGTCAGGCCGATACGGCCGATGTACTGCGCCTCCCCCGAGTCCAGGTCAAGGCGGCCAAAAACCAGCCGGTCGTCCACGGCGTCCAACTGCGCCAGGCGGTCCTCATAAAGGGCCGCAAACGCGTCCCGTTCGGAAACGTTCTGCATTGTTCCCACGGCTCCGGCACGGCGGACCTGGGCTAGCTGAGTGCGCTTTTCCTCGCGCAACTCATCAAGGCGGGCATACAGTCCCGCAACATAGTCCCGTTCATGGGCCAAATCAGCGTCGAGCATCGAGACTTTCCCCTATCGCAAAAGACAGACCGTCCATTCTACAACCATTTTGTTGAACGCGCCTGAAACAATTCAGTTCCCCGGGTTTCCGCTCCCCGCATCGGCCGCCGGGTCCACACCCGCGCCGGTTCACCGGCGCCGGTTCAACGGCCCGGTTTCAACGGCCCGGCGGGGCCGACGCTAAATCCGGATGAGCGAGCGGACGCGGTGGCCGCTCAGGGCCGAACGGCCGCGAAGCTCGCCGAGTTCCATGACCACGCCCACTCCGGCAACGTGCACTCCGCAGCGCTCAAAGAGCCGCGTCGCGGCCCCGAGCGTGCCGCCCGTGGCAAGGACGTCGTCGAGAATCAGCACCCGGCTTCCGGCCGGCAGGTCGGTGGTGTGCAGTTCCAGCGTTGCGCTGCCGTACTCCAGCGCGTAGTCCTCCGAGATCACCTTGCGGGGGAGCTTGCCGGCTTTGCGTACGGTAATCACGCCGGTGTTGGTGGCGTAGGCAGCAGCGGCCGCCAGGAGGAAGCCACGGGCCTCCACTCCGGCAACGGCGTCGAACTGGCCCTTAAACGGCTCCACGAGGGCGTCCACGACGGCGTGGAAGGCGGCACCGTTGGCGAAGACCGGAGTCAGGTCCTTGAAAATGATTCCGGGTTTGGGGTAGTCCGGCACCGTCGCGCAGAGGCTGTTGATCAGCTGGTCCACGGGAACGTTTCGTCTGGCCTGGCCCGGCTCGCTTAGATTCACGCATCCACCCTATGCCGGTGGAGGCCATTCTTCACGATCCGGGCGCGGCCTCGGGGCGGTCCGGGCGCACTTTCGCTGCCTTGTAGCGCGAGACGGTGGGATCGCCGGTCAGCCAGAACCGCCACGGATACGCATGGCTGCCGCCAGCACCCGAAACCCCCACGCGCGGCCCGGTGCTGATGTCGCGTGCCCGTGCCACCGGCAGTTCCAGCCTGAACGGTTCACCGAGGGCGTCCCGCCCGCTGTCCGCCGTCGTCAGTCCCAGTGCCGTGGCGAGCCGGGCCGGGCCGCTGGCCAGGTCTTTGGAGGACTTCGACGTCGGCCGCCTGGCCCGGGCAAGCTCCTCGCCGCCCACTATTTCCCCGCCCCGCAGCAGCAGTGCCGACGCCGTTCCGGGCGGTCCGCAAACAATGTTGGCGCAATAGTGCATGCCGTAGGTGAAGTAGACGTAGAGGTGCCCGGCGGGGCCGAACATGGGTTTGTTGCGGCCGGTCTGTCCGCGGAAGGTGTGGGAACCGGGGTCCGGGTGCGGGGAGTCATGGGGGCCCAGATAGGCCTCCACCTCGGTGATCCGTACGGAAACCGCACCCTCCGGGCTGTTATGGGTGAGTACAGCGCCAAGCACCAGGGGCGCCACGTGCCGGGCGTCCCCGGACAGCACCTGCCGCACGGCGTGTTCGTGTCCGGGGCGCGGCGGCCTGCTGCTCATGCACTGACTTTAACAAAGCCTTTGACAAAGCGCCGCCGCACCAGGGCCTCCACGGCCGTGTCCGATTTCCGCTAGCCCCCGCTGCGGGGACCTGACAGGATGGAGCCATGGACTTCTGGCAGCGCTACCGGGCAATCGACGCCCGCGACACCCGTTTCGACGGGCAGTTCTACACCGCTGTCCGGACAACCGGCATCTATTGCCGGCCCTCCTGCCCGGCCAGGACGCCGAAGGCGGAGAACGTCACGTTCTACGAAACCTCCGCTGCGGCCCACGATGCCGGGTACCGGGCGTGCAAGCGGTGCCTGCCGGAAGCCGTTCCGGGCACGCCGGCGTGGAACATCCGCTCCGACATTGCGGGGCGGGCGATGCGGCTCATCAACGACGGCGTGATCAACCGCGACGGCGTGGAGGGGCTCGCCTCGCGGCTCGGCTACTCGTCCCGGCAGCTCAACCGGATCCTCAGCCACGAACTGGGCGCCGGTCCCCTGTCGCTGGCGCGGGCCAGCAGGGCCCAGACCGCCCGGACGCTTCTGGTATCCACGCAGATGAAGCTCGCCGATGTCGCGTTCGCAGCGGGGTTCAGCAGCGTCCGCCAGTTCAATGAAACCATCGGCGAGGTCTTCGCCATGACGCCGACGGCACTCCGGGGCACGGCACTCCGGGGCAGCGCACTCCGGGGGACCGCCCACCGGGCGCCCGCCGCGACCACGGCGCTGACACTGAACCTGCCCTACCGTGAACCGTTCGACCCAGGCGTTTTCGATTTCCTTGCCGTCCGGGCCATTCCCGGGATTGAGGCCGGCACCGCATCCTCTTACGCCAGGACCCTGCGGCTCCCGCACGCTGACGCCCGCTTTGGCGTGACGTACGACGCCGGCGCCCCGGGGCGGCCACTCGTCCTCACCATTGGTGCGGTGGACCTCCGGGACCTGCCGTCACTGCTGAGCCGGGTCCGCCGCCTCCTGGATCTCGACGCCGACCCTGTGGCCATCGACGGCGCACTGGCCGCGGATCCGCGGCTGGCCCCTGCCGTCAAGACCTTCCCGGGCATGCGGATGCCCGGGGCCGTGGATCCGCAGGAATTGCTGATCCGGGCCATGATCGGCCAGCAGATCACTGTCGCGGCTGCCCGGACCGCCCTCACCCAGCTGTCTGCCTGCGGGAGCGAGAGCCTGGCGCCCGCGGACGGACTGCACCGGCTCTTTCCCACAGCTGCCCAGATTGCCGACCCGGGTTTCGGCCTGCTGCGTGGACCCCAACGGCGGATCGATTCCGTGCGGGCCGCAGCCAGTGCCATGGCCGCCGGTGACCTTGACTTCGGCTACGGGGACGACCTCGCCGGCCTGCAATCAAAGCTCCTTCCACTGCCCGGCGTAGGGCCCTGGACCGTGGGCTACGTCGCCATGCGCGTGATTGGTGCGCCGGACGTGTTCCTGGCCAATGACGCGGCTGTCCGCAACGGCATCCTCGCCCTCAGCGCCGGCAACCCGGCGGGCGCCGGCACACCGGACTTCACCGAAGTGAGCCCCTGGCGTTCATATGCCACCATGCACCTTTGGCGGGCGGCCGCCATCAGCCCGAAGCCCAGGCGGGCCCGGCAGGCGTCGGCGCCGTCAGCTGTCCGCCGTACCGCAGATTTAACCCTGAAGAGTTAAGCCGCCGATTCAGCCCCGAAGTTCAAACCGAAGATTTAACCCAGGAAAGTGAAGAAATGAAAGCCGAACTTCTGACCATATCCACTCCGGACGGTCCGTTCACGATCATTGCCCGCGACGGTGCCGTCCTGGCCTCCGGCTGGACTGCCGAGACTGCGGAGCTGACCGGACAGATCCATCCCGAACTGCTGCCGGATGAATTCGTCGCCGTCACGGACCTGGGCGAAATCTCCGACGCCGTCAAGGCTTTCTACGACGGCGATCCGGCACCGGCCATGCGGGTGCCCGTCCTGCAGAAATCGGGGCCGTTCCGCAGCCATGCCTGGGACGTCCTCCGCACGGTGAGCCCGGGACGGCCTGTCACCTACACCGAATACGCGGAGCTGTCCGGAAACCCCCGGGCCGTCCGGGCTGCGGCGAGTGCCTGCGCGTTCAACGCGGCCGCCCTCTTCGTGCCGTGCCACCGCGTGGTACGCACAGATGGAACGCTGGGCGGATTCAGGTGGGGACTCGCTGTTAAGGAAAGCCTGCTGGGACGCGAAAAGGGCTGACGGGACCGGTGGCGGCGGCCGGGGGGCCAACCTGTCGGCCGGCCCTACTTGGTGCTCGGCCTACTTGCTGGCCGGAACGCCCGAGGGCCAGGGCAGCAACGCCGGAAGATCCACGCCGTCGGCGGCAGCAGACGCCCGCAGGCTGCCAAGGGAAGGTTCGCGCCCCGCGAGCCAGGCCGCGATGTCCGTCAGCATTCCGTTGATGACGGTGGACCGGTTTCCGGTGCCGATGGTCACGGGCGGAAGGCCGAGGGGCTGTAGCACGAACCGCTGCCCGTCCGGCACCCGGGCTGCCAGGAAATCGAACAGGTGCTCGCAGAAGGGCCGGCTCCAGGTTTCCGGGCCAAGGCCGGTGTTCAGGTCCGAGGCATGGATCACGAGTTCCTGCCAAAGCGCGAACCCGCCGTCCTGCACCACTCCCCCGCGGTAGGAAATCGGAACCTGCCAGGCTCCGGCGTCCAAGGAATCGAAGGCACGCATGGCGCGCTCCAGCGCAGAATCCAGATCGGCCCGGTGTTCCGCCAGGCTGTGGCCGGCTGCCATTTCGATGGCCTTGGTGCGGCCCTCTTGGCCGCCGTCGTAAAGTTCCACGGTTTCGCCGCGGGCGGCGAATTCCAATTGCCGGGCCATCGCGTTCGAAATACCGGCCAGGTGCGCGAGCACGTGGCCCCGTGTCCAGCCCGGCAGCAGGGAGGATGCCGGGACGTCCTCGTCGGTGAGTTTGCCGGCCTGGGAGGCAACGACGTCGGCGGCTTTGTGGAGTTCGGCGAGCAGCGCGTCCGTTGTGATTGCGGTCATACCCGCCATCGTAGCGGACAGTTAATCTCAGTTAACGCAGGTCGGGCTCCTGGCCGCGGCCATAGCGGTGGCGCACGTGGCGGCGGTCGTGCCGGGCCTGCCAGAACTCGACCTCGTGCGGCTGGACCGCATAGACCTGCCAGTCCGGGTTCCCGCTGCCGTCCGCCGCAGGCCTGGCGGCCCAGTCCGCCGCCGATGCCTCCGCGGACAGCTCCACGACGGGGCCGGCCACCCGGACCTGCCGGCCCTGCAGCGGCCAGTAGAAGTTCAGCGCTGCGTTCGGCGTCGCCGCGAGTTCCTGGCCCTTACGTGAGGTGCGGGACGTCGCGATGTGCCAGCCGTCGTCGTCGATGTCTTTCAGGATCAGCATCCGGGACGACGGCTGGACATCGGCTCCCACGGTGGCCACGCTGCACGCATGGGGCTGGCGTTCCCCGGCGGCCAGCGCCTCCCCGAGCCATTGCCGGAACAGCTCGGCCGGGTCCGCAGGGGCAACCGCGGGGTCAAAATCCGGCAGGTTGTCGGGGAAATCCGGCAGGGCGCGGAGGTACCGGCGGAAGGATTCGCTCATGGCGCCATCGTAGCGGGGCGCGCCCGGCGGTTAACGCACAACGCTCTCTCAGCTCCTGCGCGAAAACCGCCAACGCTCTCTCACTTTCTTGCGGAAAGTGAGAGAGCGAGGGCCCAAAAGCGGCAGGAAGTGAGAGAGCGTCTGACTGCTACCCGGCGTACTCCCGCACGCCGGCGAGCTCGCCCTCGAGGGCGAGCAGCTGGCGTTCGACGGCGGCGGGTGCGGTGCCGCCCTGGGAGTTGCGGCTGTTGAGCGACCCCTCCGTGGACAGGACCGTACGGACCTCCGGCGTCAGGTGCTCTGAGATGGCGGCGTATTCCTCGTCCGTCAGGTCCCACAGCTCAACGTCCCGGCTTTCCGCCTGCTTGACCGCTGCTCCGGAAAGCTCGTGCGCCTCACGGAACGGAACGCCTTGGCGGACCAGCCATTCGGCAATGTCCGTGGCCAGCGCGAAGCCCTGGGGTGCCAGGGACTCCATCCGCTCCGTGTTGAACTTCAGCGTCGCGATCATGCCCGAGACGGCCGGGAGCAGTAGCTCCAGGGTGTCGGCGGCGTCGAACACCGGCTCCTTGTCCTCCTGCAGGTCGCGGTTGTACGCGAGCGGCAGGCCCTTGAGCGTGGCCAGCAGCCCGGTCAGGTTGCCGATCAGCCGGCCGGCCTTGCCGCGCGCGAGCTCGGCAACGTCCGGGTTCTTCTTCTGCGGCATGATCGAGGACCCCGTGGAATAGGAATCATGCAGGGTCACAAAGGAGAACTCCTTCGTGGCCCACAGGATCACTTCCTCCGACACGCGGGAGAGGTCAACCCCGATCATCGAACACACCCAGGCGAACTCGGCGAAGACATCGCGCGAGGCGGTGCCGTCGATCGAGTTGTGCGTGGCCGAGAAGAAGCCCAGGTCCGCCGCCACGGCCTCCGGGTCCAGGCCCAGCGAGGAGCCCGCGAGGGCCCCCGAACCGTACGGCGAAACCCCTGCGCGCTTGTCCCAGTCCTGCAGCCGCTGCACATCGCGCAGCAGCGCCCAGGCGTGCGCCAGCAGGTGGTGGCTGAGCAGGACCGGCTGGGCGTGCTGGAGGTGCGTGCGGCCCGGCATGGCCACACCATGGTGCGCCTTGGCCTGGTCCACCAGCGCGTCGATCGTGGCCAGGACACCCCGGGCAACAATCCGGGCGTGATCACGCAGGAACATCCGCCCCAGCGTGGCCACCTGGTCGTTGCGGGACCTGCCCGCACGGAGCTTGCCGCCGAGCTGGGTACCGGCACGCTCAATCAGTCCGCGTTCCAGTGACCCGTGGACGTCCTCATCGGACTCCGCCGGCAGGTAGGCGCCGGACGCGACGTCCTCGTCCAGCTGGCTCAACGCAGCAAGCATGCCTTCGAGCTCGGCGTCGTCCAGCAGCCTGGCCTTGTGCAGCACGCGGGCGTGCGCCTTGGACCCGGCGATGTCGTAGCGGGCCAGCCGCCAGTCAAAGTGCGTGGACTTGCTCAGCGCCGCGAGGGCGTCGGCGGGGCCGCCGGCGAACCGGCCGCCCCACAGCGCACCCGTGTTGGTGGCTTCTGCCTTCTTGGTTTCGACGGGCTCAACCACCGATTCTTACTTTCCTGCGACGCGGATGTCGCGGCCGGAGGCAACCTTGGCGGACATGCCCCACAGTTCGATGAAGCCGCGCGCCATCGACTGGTCGAACGTGTCGCCGGTGTCGTAGGTGGCGAGGTCGAAGTCGTAGAGCGAGGTCTCGGAGCGGCGTCCGTTGACGATCGCCTGGCCGCCGTGCAGGGTCATGCGGATGTCGCCGGAGACGTACTTCTGGGTGTCTTCGATGAAGGCGTCGAGGGAGCGCTTCAGCGGGGAGAACCACTGGCCGTCGTAGACCAGTTCTGCCCAGCGCTGGCCCACGGTGGCCTTGAAGCGGGCCTGCTCGCGCTCCACCGTGATGTCCTCGAGGTGCTTGTGCGCGGTGATCAGCGCCATGGCGCCGGGGGCCTCGTAGATCTCGCGGGACTTGATGCCGACGAGGCGGTCCTCGACGACGTCGATCCGGCCCACGCCCTGGGCGCCGGCGCGGCGGTTGAGTTCCTTGATGGCCTGCAGCGGGGTGACCTTGACGCCGTCGATCGCTACCGGAACGCCGGCTTCGAAGGAGATGGTGACTTCATCCGGTGCCGGCGGGAATTCCGGGGTGGCGGTGTAGTCGTAGATGTCCTTGGTGGGGGCGTTCCAGATGTCTTCGAGGTAGCCGGTTTCGACGGCGCGGCCCCAGACGTTCTGGTCGATCGAGTACGGGTTCTTTTTGGTGGTCTCGATCGGCAGTCCCTTTTCCTCGGCGAAGGCGATGGCCTTGTCGCGGGTCAGGGCGAGGTCGCGGACGGGGGCGATGCACTTCAGGTCCGGCCCGAGGGTCTGGATGCCCACTTCGAAGCGGACCTGGTCGTTGCCCTTGCCCGTGCAGCCGTGGGCCACGGTGGTGGCGCCGAATTCGCGGGCGGCCTTGACCAGGTGCTTGACGATCACCGGGCGGGAGATCGCGGAAACCAGCGGGTAGTGGCCCTGGTAGAGGGCGTTGGCCTTCAGCGTGGGCATGCAGTACTCGTTGGCGAACTCGTCGGACGCGTCCGCCACGTAGGCCTCGACGGCGCCGCAGCCCAGGGCACGCTGGCGGATGGTCTCCAGCGACTCGCCGCCCTGTCCGACGTCGACCGCAACGGCGATCACCTCGGCACCGGTCGCTTCACCGATCCAGCCGATCGCTACGGAAGTATCCAGGCCACCGGAGTAGGCCAGCACAATACGCTCAGTCACTTCAAATGCTCCTTAGTTGTTTGGTTCTTGGTTGTCTTCAAGCTTATTGGCCGGCTTCTTCGGCAAACTGCAGGAAGCGGGCGGCCACGTCCGCTCCGCCCAGCGGGTCCCGCGTGACCAGCAACACGGTATCGTCACCGGCGATGGTCCCCAGGATGGACGGCATCACCGAGTGGTCGATCGCCAGTGCCAGGAAGTTAGCGGCGCCCGGCGGGGTCCTCAGGACCACGATATTGGCCGAGGCCTCCGCCGTCACCAGCAGTTCGCCGCACAGGCGGGCGAGCCGGGCATCCAGGATCTCCTGGGTGACTCCGGCCTTGGCTGCACGCTCCCCGCCCTCCCCCGGAACGGCGTACACCAGCACGCCGTCCTTGCCGCGGACCCGGACGGCGCCGAGTTCCACGAGGTCGCGGGAAAGCGTGGCCTGGGTGACCTGGACGCCGTCGTCCGCCAGCAGCGCGGCAAGCTCTGCCTGCGAACGGACGGATTCACCGGTCAGGATCGCGGTGATCCGCGCCAGCCTGGCCGTTTTGGTGGCCGGGCTCGCGCCCGGTACCGACGGGTTGGTGGACACTAGAACGTGCTCTCCCCGGTTCCTTCAACGGGCGAGAGACCGTCGACGAAGGCCAGCCCCGACCGGTGCATGAGCCACGCCATCAGCGCCTTCTGGGCGTGCAGGCGGTTTTCCGCCTCATCCCAGACGATCGACTGCGGACCGTCGATGACCCCCGCGGAGATCTCATAGCCCCGGTACGCCGGCAGGCAGTGAAGCACGACGGCGTCCGGCGCCGCGAGCTGCATCGCCGCTTCATCCACGGAATAGTCGCGGAACAGCTGGAGCCGGGCTTCCTTCTCGGCTTCCTGTCCCATGGAAACCCAGGTGTCGGTGGCGACGACGTCGGCCCCCTTAAGGGCTTCCGCGGCGTCCGTGGTGATCAGCACCGAACCGCCCGTTTCCGCGGCCCGCTCCTCCGCGGCAGCGACGATGTCCGCGGCCGGCAGGTAGCCGTCCGGTCCGGCAATGCGCACGTGCATCCCGGCGGTCACGCCGGCCAGCAGGTACGAGTTCGCCATGTTGTTGGCGGAGTCGCCCAGGTAGCTCATGGTGAGGCCCTTGAGCTCGCCCTTGTGTTCCTTGACGGCAAGCAGGTCGGCGAGGAGCTGGCAGGGGTGGTAGTCATCGCACAGGGCATTGATGACCGGAACTTTGGAGTTCTCGGCCATGGCCACCAGCCCGGAGTGCGCCCCGGTGCGCCAGACGATCGTGGAGACCATGCGCTCGAGGACCTTGGCGGTGTCCTCCACCGATTCCTTGTGGCCGATCTGCGCCTCACCCGGATTGATGATGAGGGCGTTTCCGCCCATGTCGGCCACGCCGGTGGCGAAGGACACCCGGGTCCGGGTGGACGTCTTATCGAAGATGACGGCGACGGTCTTGCGTCCGCTGCCCGCGGCGGCAAAGGGCTGCACGCTGTAGGGCGCAGCCTTCATGCGGACCGCGAGATCCAGGACCTCGGCCTGTTCGGCCGGCGTGAGGTCCGTGTCCTTGAGGAAGTGACGGGTGGTTGCGGAGCTGGTCACTGGGCATCCTTTGCGGTCTGGAGGAGCGTGGGCAGGGCCTGGATGAAGCTGTCGGCCTGTTCGGCCGTCAGGATCAGCGGCGGGGCAAGGCGGATGGTGCGCGGACCGGGGCTGTTGACGATGAATCCGGCATCCAGCCCTGCGGTCACTACGGCGGGGGCAATGTCCGCGTCCAGGTCAAAGCCGATCAGGAGGCCTTCGCCGCGCACTTCCGTGACGCCGTCGACGTCGGCGAGTTTGGAACGGAGGAGTTCGCCCACGGTGCGGACGTTGTCCAGGACGCGCTGGCTTTCAATGGCGTGCAGGGTGGCCAGTGCCGCGGCCGTTGCCACCGGATTCCCGCCGAAGGTGGTGCCGTGCTGGCCGGCCGTGAGGAGCGAGGACGTCTCAGGGCCGAAGGTGACCAGCGCCCCGATCGGGAAGCCGCCGCCCAGGCCCTTGGCCAGGGTCACGGCGTCCGGGACGATCCCGGCGTCTTCACTGGCCAGCCACGTGCCCGTGCGGCCGATGCCGGTCTGGACCTCGTCTAGGATCAGGAGCGCGCCGGCCTTCGTCGTGGCCTCGCGTGCTGCCTGCAGGTAGCCGGGGGGCAGCGGCCGGACGCCCGCTTCACCCTGGATCGGTTCCAGGAAGACCGCCGCGGTGGTTTCGTCGATTTCCCCGAGCAGGGCGTCAATGTCCCCGAACGGGATGTGGACAACGCCGCCGGGAAGCGGTTCGAACGGCGCCCGGTAGGCAGCCTTGGCGGTCAGTGCCAAAGCGCCCATGGTGCGTCCGTGGAAGGCGCCCTCGAGCGCGATGATCTTGGTCCGCCGCTTGACGACGCTGCCGGGGCCGGCGGTGCCGTTTCCGGAGGTGCCGGTGGGCGCCTCCGCACCGGAGTTGCGGCGGGCCAGCTTGAACGCCGCCTCCACCGCTTCCGTGCCGGAGTTGGCGAAGAACACTTTGGACCCCGCCGGCGCCTTGGTGAGCTCAAGCAGCTTCTCGGCCAGCGCGATCTGTGTGGGGCTCGTAAAGAAGTTGGAGACGTGGCCCAGGGTGGCCAGCTGGCTGGAGATCACCGACGTCACGAACGGATGGGCATGGCCCATCGCGTTCACGGCGATGCCGCCCAGCAGGTCCAGGTACTCCTTGCCGTCGGCGTCCCAGACCAGGCATCCGGCGCCGCGGACCAGGACACGCTGCGGGGTGCCGAAAACGCCCATGAGGGACGAGGAGTACCGGTTCAGCCACTCGGCACCGGTCGGGTGGCCCTTGGTTTCGACGAGCTCGACTACCGGGGACTTTTCAATCTGGCTCATGCGTTCGTTTCCTCGTCCGGGACCACCTGCGTGCCGATACCCGCGGTGGTGAATGTTTCCAGCAGCATGGAGTGCGGCAGCCGGCCGTCCACGATATGGGCGCGTTCCACGCCGTCGTCAACCGCTTTCAGGCAGGCGGCCATCTTGGGGATCATGCCCGATTCAAGCCTCGGCAGCATCTCGCGCAGCTCCGACGCCGTCAGGGACGAGATCAGCGACGACTTGTCCGGCCAGTTCGCATAGAGGCCCTCGACGTCGGTCAGGATGACCAGCTTGGACGCGCCCAGGGCGGACGCGACGGCGGCCGCCGCGGTGTCCGCGTTCACGTTGAGCACCTGCCCGGTGGTGGAGCCGTCGTCGGCGATCTCCGGGGCCACGGTTGAAATCACCGGGATCCGGCCGGCCGCCAGGATATCAACGATGCCTTCCGGGTTGACCCCCACAACCTCGCCGACGAGGCCCAGGTCCACTTCTTCGCCGTCCACGACGGTTCCGGTGCGGACGGCACGCAGCAGGCCGCCGTCTTCACCGGACATGCCGACGGCGTAGGGGCCGTGCGAGTTGATCAGGCCCACCAGTTCGCGGCCCACCTGGCCGGTGAGGACCATCCGCACAACATCCATGGCCTCGGGGGTGGTAACGCGCAGTCCGCCCTTGAACTCGGACTCGATGCCGAGCCGGCTGAGCATGGAGTTGATCTGCGGGCCGCCGCCGTGGACCACCACGGGGTGGATGCCCACATGGTGCAGGAACACGACGTCCTCGGCGAAAGCACGGCGGAGTTCTTCGTTGACCATGGCGTTGCCGCCGTACTTGATCACCATGGTGGTGCCCGCAAAGCGCTGGATCCAGGGCAGGGCCTCGATCAGCGTGCCGGCTTTGTCCTGGGCAGCTTTGGTTGTATCGGGGCCGATAGATGTGGTCGCGCGTGTCTGGGTGCTCATGTGTCTCCCCGGAAGGTGGGTGCTTCGCCTAGCTGGAGTAGGCGCTGTTTTCGTGGACGTAGTCGTGCGTGAGGTCGTTGGTCCAGATCGTTGCCTCGGCGTCGCCGGCCTGGAGGTCGATCTCAACAAGGACTTCCCGCGGTTCCAGGTCCACCAGGCTGCGGTCCTCGCCGATGGATCCGTTCCGGCAGATCTGCACGCCGTTCATGGAAACGTTCAGCTGGTCCGGCTCGAACGCGGCGTCAGTGGTGCCGACGGCGGAGAGCACGCGGCCCCAGTTGGGGTCCTTGCCGAAAATGGCCGTCTTGAAGAGGTTGGAGCGGGCCACGGCCCGGCTCACGATCTCCGCGTCCTTCTCGCTGGCCGCGTTGAACGTGCGGATGGCGATGTCATGGCTGGAGCCCTCGGCGTCGCCGATCAGCTTGCGGGCCAGTTCGGCGCAGACCTGCGTCAGCCCGGCACCGAAGTCCTTGGCCGAGGGCACGGCCCCGGATGCGCCGGAAGCGAGGAGCACCACGGTGTCGTTGGTGGACATGCAGCCGTCCGAGTCCGCCCGGTCAAAGGTGACGCGCGTGGCATCGCGGAGGACGACGTCGAGCATTTCCGGCTGGACTTCCGCATCGGTGGTGATGACCACGAGCATGGTGGCCAGCCCGGGAGCAAGCATGCCGGCACCCTTGGCCATGCCGCCGATGGTGTATTCGTTGCCTTCGGCGTCCTTGCCAGTGAACACGGCTTCCTTGGACACCGAGTCGGTGGTCATGATGGCCGTGGCCGCGGCCGGGCCGCCGTCAGCGCTGAGGGCGGCGTTGGCGGCGCTGATGCCCGGGATGATCTTGTCCATGGGCAGCTGCTCGCCGATCAGGCCGGTGGAGCAGACAAAGATGTCCGTGGCCGAGACGCCCAGGGCTTCGGCGGTCTTTTCAGCAGTGGTGTGGGTGTTCTGGAAGCCCTGCGGGCCGGTGCAGGCGTTGGCGCCGCCGGAGTTGAGGATCACGGCGTCGACCCGGCCGTCCTTCACCACCTCGCGGGACCAGTGCACCGGTGCTGCGGCCACGCGGTTGGACGTGAACACGGCGGCTGCGGCCTTGGAGGGGCCGTCGTTGACAACCAGGGCAAGGTCCGGATTCCCGGACGCCTTCAGGCCGGCTTTAACGCCGGCGGCGCGGAATCCCTTGGGGGCGGTAACGGTCACGGGGCAACTCCCTGCAGGTTGAGGCCGGCGGTTTCCGCCAGGCCAAGGGCGATATTCATGGACTGCACGGCGCCGCCGGCCGTCCCCTTGGTCAGGTTGTCGATGGCGCAGGTGACAATAACGCGGCCGGTGTGCGCGTCGAAAGCCAGCTGCATCACGGCGTGGTTGGAGCCCTGCACGGACTTGGTGGCGGGCCACTGGCCTTCGGGGAGCAGGTGCACGAACGGTTCGTCGTCGTACGCTTCTTCCCAGGCGGCGCGCAGCTCTGCCGCCGTGACACCGGGCTTCACCCGGGCGGTTGCCGTGGTGAGGATGCCGCGGCTCATCGGCGCGAGGGTGGGCGTGAAGGACACCGTCACGGCTTCGCCCGCGGCGTTGCCCAGGCCCTGCTCGATCTCGGGGGTGTGCCGGTGGCCGCCGCCCACGCCGTAGGGGCTCATCGACCCCATGACCTCGGAGCCAATGAGGTTCACTTTCGCGGCTTTCCCGGCACCCGAGGTGCCCGAGGCAGAGACGATCACGACGTCGTCGGGCTGGAGGAGACCCGCGGCGAAGCCGGGCGTAAGGGCCAGCAGGGACGACGTCGGGTAGCAGCCCGGTACGGCGATCCGTTTGGCGCCCTTGAGCTTTTCCCGCTGGCCGGGCAGCTCAGGGAGCCCGTAGGGCCAGGTTCCGGCGTGCGCGGAGCCGTAGAACTTTTCCCAGGCTGCGGGATCTTCCAGCCGGTGGTCCGCACCAGCGTCGATCACCACCGTGCCGTCGGGCAGCTGGGCCGCGATCTCGGCAGACGCCCCGTGCGGGAGCGCCAGGAACACCACGTCGTGGCCGGAGAGGTTCTCCACCGTGGTGTCTTCAAGGATGCGGCTGGCCAGACCATGGAGATGCGGCTGCAATTCGCCTAGTCTTGAACCGGCGTTGCTGTGTGCTGTGATGGCGCCGATGGTGACGTCGGGGTGCCCGGCCAGAAGGCGAAGCACCTCACCGCCGGCGTAACCGCTGGCACCGGAAACGGCAACAGAAATAGTCATGGAAACGACTATACAGCAAGACTATGCATAGAACCCGATATTTATGCATGCGCTGGCACCTGCGCCCGTTCAAGCGCTGATCCCCGCTCACGCTCACGCTCGCGTCAAGCCCGCATTGCGAGCGTCAGCGTATGCTTGGAGAAGGGTGATCCTGACCGCGCGGTCCGAATGTCGGCTGCAGCGTTGCCCGTAACAGTTACGAGGCCCCGAGTCCATGACCCCCACCACTACTTCGGAGCGCCCGCAGACGCGTGTCCGGCAGCCCAACCAGGTTGTCCTGAGCTATTCCGAACTCCTCAAGACCGTCAAGGCCGCCGGCCTGCTCGAACGACGCGTCGGGTTCTACATCACGGTCTTCTCCGTCCTGGTGCTCCTGATGACGGCCGCCTGGTTCGGCTTCGCACTCATCGGTGACAGCTGGTTCCAGCTCCTCATCGCCGCCGCCATCGGCATCCTCTGCACGCAGCTGAGCTTCCTGGCGCACGAAGCCGGGCACCGCCAGATCTTCGCCTCCCGCCGCGCCAACGACTGGGCCGCCAGGCTGCTGGCCACGTCAGTCGCCGGCATGAGCTACTCCTGGTGGGAGCAGAAGCACGGCGCCCACCACAACCACCCGAACGTCATTTCCAAGGATCCCGACATCGCGCCCGGACCCATCGCCTTCCACACCGAAGCGGTGGCCGACCGGAAGGGACGGTTCGCCTTCCTGACCCGCAAGCAGGGCTGGTTCTTCTTCCCGCTGCTGTTCCTGGTGGGCCTCGGCCTGCAGATCGATTCGGTCAAGTTCGTCTTCCGCCGCGCAAAGGTCACACACCGCTGGGTTGAACTCCCGATCCTCCTGGCCCGCCTAAGCCTGCTGCCGGTCCTCACGTTCACTTTCCTGCCGTGGGGTATGGCATTGGCGTTCATCGGCGTCCAGCTCGCTGTCTTCGGTTTCTACATGGGCGCTTCCTTCGCCCCGAACCACAAGGGCATGCCGGTCCTGCCGGCGGACAGCCGCGTGGACTTCTTCAGCCGCCAGGTGCTGACTTCCCGGAACATCTCCGGCGGCCGTTTCATGGACATCCTGATGGGCGGACTCAACCGCCAGGCCGAACACCACCTCTTCCCGGACATGGCCCGCCCGCAGCTGGACAAGGCCGCCGTGATCGTCCGGGAGTTCTGCGCCAAGCACCAGGTCCCCTACACGGAGACCACCCTGCTGCAGTCCTACGGCATCATCGTCCGCTACCTCAACGACGTGGGCCTCAGCGCCGGGCGGCACTTCGAGTGCCCCATGGCCACGGTGACCCGCCGCTACTAGGCGCCGCCGCCGGCGCCCAGCCGCTTACGGGGCGAACCCCCTGATCCACGTTTGACCCGAAGTGACGGCCGGTTACCGGCCGTCACTTCGTCGTTGGCGGCGGTGTCCCTAGGATGGTTCCTGTATCCGGGCCTGGAAATCCCAGCCCAGGGAAGGAGACACATGATGCACGCAATTGTGGCCCGCCAGGCAGGCGGACCCGACGTCCTGGAACTGGCCGAGGTGGAGCGCCCGGTACCGGGTCCCCGCCAGCTGCTGGTCAAGGTGTCAGCCACCGGCGTGAACTTCATTGACACCTACAAGCGCAGCGGCACTTACAAAGTGGCCTATCCGTTTACCCCGGGTTCCGAGGCAGCCGGCACCGTGGAGGAAATCGGCGACGGCGTCACCGTGTTCTCCCCGGGCGACCGCGTGGCCACCGCCGAAGGCGCCAACTGCTACGCCGGCTACATCCTGGTGGACGAGGACAAAGCGCTGCCGGTCCCCCGCGGCGTGGACGATTTCACCGCTGCCGCCCTCCCGCTCCAGGGAATTACGGCGCACTACCTGATCAATTCCTCGTTCCGGGTGGAACCCGGCCACACCATCCTGCTCCACGCCGGGGCCGGCGGCGTGGGACTGCTGGCCATTCAACTGCTCAAGGCTAAGGGGGCCCGGGTCGTCACCACCGTCTCCACCGATGACAAGGCGAAGCTGGCCCGCGAAGCCGGCGCCGATCATGTCATCCCCTACGAGGGCTTCTCCGCCAAAGTCCGGGAGCTGACCGACGGCACCGGAGCGGATGCGGTGTACGACGGCGTCGGGAAGGACACGTTCGACGGTTCCCTCTCCGCGCTGCGCGTCCGCGGCACGCTGGTTCTTTTCGGTGCCGCTTCCGGCCCCGTTCCGCCGTTCGATCCGCAGCGGCTTAACGCCGGCGGCTCGCTGTACCTGACCCGACCCACCATCAACCACTTCCTCCGCAACGCCCAGGAACGCCGCTGGCGCTCGGACGAGGTCTTCGCAGCAGCTGCAGACGGGAGCCTCAAGGTCCGGATCGGCGGCCGCTACGACCTTGCCCACGCTGCCCGGGCACACGACGACCTGGAACAGCGTCGGACCACCGGCAAGATCATCCTCGTCCCCTGATCCGGCCAAATCCCCTGATCCGGTAAACAAGGCGTGAACCTCCGGCGAACTGCGACACCTTTTGTTCATCTTGTGCGGAAAGAATCACCCCGTGACTGAACTACCGCAAGCTCCCGGAACCGCGCCGGCGCCAGAGACCGGCCTCCTGGAAGGAAGCACGGAAGGAAGCAGGGAAGGAAGCACGGAAGGACGCACTGCCCGTCCAGGCGTCCGGAACGTGTATCTGCCGCAGCTGCCGGGCGGCGCCGCGGCGCCGCCCGAGCGGACGCTGATCGACATCCTCGAGGAGACGGCCCGCACATATCCGGAAGCCTCGGCCCTGGACGACGGCCGCCGGCGCCTGAGTTACGCCCAGCTGATGTCGGAAGTCAGGGCCACGGCGCGTGAGCTTCATCTCGCGGGCCTCGGCGCCGGCGACAAGATCGGCGTGCGGATCCCCTCCGGCACCAACAGGCTTTACGTGTCGATCCTGGCCATCCTGCTGATCGGGGCGGCATACGTGCCCGTGGATGCCGATGATCCCGATGAGCGTGCCAAGCTGGTGTTCAGCGAGGCCCGCGTGGCCGCCATCGTCCGGGCGGACGGCGAGATCGTCACGGACAGCAAGCGTCCGCGGCCGTTCCCGCACCCGCGGATGCCCCAGGCCGACGACGACTCCTGGGTGATCTTCACGTCCGGTTCCACAGGTACACCCAAGGGCGTCGCCGTGCAGCACAGGTCCTCGGCCGCCTTCGTGGATGCCGAAGCCCGGATCTTCCTGCAGGACGAACCCATCGGTCCCCAGGACCGGGTCCTGGCCGGACTATCCGTGGCGTTCGACGCTTCCTGCGAAGAGATGTGGCTGGCCTGGCGCTACGGCGCCTGCCTCGTCCCCGCTCCCCGGTCCCTGGTCCGGACCGGAATGGACCTCGGTCCGTGGCTGATCAGCCACGGCATCACCGTGGTGTCCACGGTGCCCACCCTCGCCGCGCTGTGGCCGGCCGAAGCGCTGGAGAACGTGCGGCTGCTGATTTTCGGCGGCGAGGCCTGCCCGCCGGAGCTCGCGGAGCGGCTCGCCGTCGACGGCCGGGAAGTGTGGAACACCTACGGGCCGACCGAAGCCACAGTGGTGGCCTGCGCGGCACCGCTTGGCACACCCGGGCCCGTCCGGATCGGCCTGCCGCTCGATGGCTGGGACCTTGCCGTGGTTGATTCTTCCGGCGTCCCGGTGGCGGAGGGCGAGGTGGGTGAGCTGATCATCGGCGGGGTGGGGCTTGCCCGGTACCTTGACCCCGCCAAGGATGCGGAAAAGTACGCGCCGATGCCGTCCCTCGGCTGGGCCCGGGCGTACCGGTCCGGAGACCTGGTCCGCTACGAAGCGGCCGGCCTCGTGTTCATGGGGCGCGCGGATGAACAGGTGAAGCTCGGTGGCCGGCGCATTGAACTCGGTGAGATCGACGCCGCGCTGCAGGCGCTGCCTGATATTGCCGGCGCAGCGGCCGCTGTCCGTACGACGGCGGCCGGGAACCAGATCCTGGTGGGTTACCTTGCGCCTGCGGGCACCGCGGAAATCGACCTGGCCGCCGCCCGTGAACGGCTGGGGGCCAGCCTTCCGGCCGCGCTCATCCCGCTCCTGACCGTGGTGGAGTCCCTGCCCACCAAAACCAGCGGAAAAGTTGACCGCCATGCCCTGCCCTGGCCGTTGGCAGGAGCAGGGGCGGCCGACGCGGACAACGCCCCGCTGAACCTGCCGGACGACGCCGGCTGGATCGTGGAGCAGTGGGGCAGCGTGCTGGGAACACCGGCGTCGAGCCTGGACGCGGACTTCTTTGCCCACGGCGGAGGATCCCTGGCCGCAGCACAGCTCGTGTCTGCCCTGCGTGTCCGCTACCCCACCATCACGGTGGCCGACATTTACGCCACACCCCGCGTGGGCGCGCTCATCGATGCCGCCCGGCAGTCATTGCCTGAGGGGGCAGCCGGGCCGGCGCCGGAACGGAACGTCCGCCCCACGGCCCTGAAATCGCAGGTCTTCCAGACACTGATGGGTGTCCCGTTGCACATCCTGGTGGGCATGCGCTGGCTGACCTACGTGATGGTGGCCAACAACCTCCTGGCGGCCTTCGCCGGCTTCACGGCGGCTCCGGTTGTTTCCTGGTGGTGGGTGGCGGCGTCGTGGCTGGTGTTCGTGAGCCCGGCCGGGCGGATGGCGCTCTCTGTGCTTGCCGCCAGGACCCTGCTGAGGCGCGTGGTTCCCGGCACCTACCCCAGGTCCGGCAAGGTACACCTGCGGCTATGGCTGGCGGAGCAGATCCAGGACCTGTCCGGCGCCATCAGCCTGGCAAGTGCCCCCTGGGTGCCCTACTATGCGAAGGCCCTCGGATCGAAAATCGGCAATGATGTCCAGCTCCACTCGCTGCCGCCGGTCACCGGAATGCTTTCGCTGGGGCGCGGCAGCAACATCGAACCTGAGGTGGACCTCTCCGGCTGGTGGATCGACGGTGATACCGTCCACATCGGCCGGGTGCATGTCGGAGCGGGTGCCACCGTGGGTGCCCGCAGCACCCTCATGCCCGGAGCCAGTATCGGCGCCGGGGCGCAGGTGGAGCCGGGATCGGCGGTCCTCGGAAAGGTCAAGGCCGGGCAACTGGTGTCCGGCTCCCCCGCCGAGCGGATCGGCAAGGCCAAACAGGCATGGCCGGACACGCCGCCGGCGCACGCGCTGATCGGGCGGCTATGGTTCGCGGCGTTCGCTGCAGCCTCAGCGGTCCTGGCCACCATCCCCCTGCTGTCCGCAGCCGCCGGGGCGTTCGTGGTGTTCCTGTTCATCCGCGGCAGCGAATCGCTGACGGCCGCCCTCCCCCAGGTCCTTACCTCACTGCCGCTGGCGGCCCTCACCTGGTTCGCCGCCAACCTCCTGCTGATCCTTGCCACCACCCGCCTGCTGGGCGTCGGACTCAAGGAAGGCTACTTCAGGGTGCGGAGCCGGATCGGCTGGCAGGTGTGGGCCACCGAACGCGTCCTGGACCTGGCCCGGGATGTCCTGTTTCCCATCTACGCCAGCCTTTTCACCCCGGTCTGGCTCCGCCTGCTGGGGGCCAAGGTGGGCAAGAACGTGGAGGCCTCCACCGTCCTCCTGCTCCCCAAAATGACAACCGTGGGCGAAGGCGCCTTCCTCGCGGACGACACCATGGTGGCCTCCTACGAACTGGGCGGCGGCTGGATGAGGATTGCCCCCGCCAAGATCGGAAAGCGCTCCTTCCTGGGCAACTCCGGGATGACGGGGGCCGGACGAAGCGTGCCCAAGAACTCGCTGGTTGCTGTCCTGTCCGCGACTCCTGCCAAAGCCAAATCAGGCACCTCCTGGCTGGGCAGTCCCCCGGTCCGGCTGCGCCGCACGGCTATCGCCACCGACAACACCCTGACGTTCCAGCCTCCACTGCGGCTGAAGCTGGCACGCGCCCTGTGGGAACTCTGCCGGTTCATTCCCGTGGTGCTCACCGTCGGCCTGGCCGCCGGCGTCATGCTCGCGTTCGACTGGCTCGCTTCGGCGTGGGGCTACGGTATCGCGGCGCTGCTGGGCGGCATCGTGGTCCTCATCGCCGGTGCCACAGCCGCCGCCAGCGCGGTGGCCGCCAAGTGGCTGCTGGTGGGCAGGATCAAGCCCGGCGAGCATGCCCTGTGGAGTTCCTTCATCTGGCGGAACGAAGTAGTGGATACCTTCATCGAAATGGTGAGCGCACCGTGGTTCGCCCGCTCGGCCTCGGGTACTCCGGCCCTCGTGTGGTGGCTGCGCGGGCTCGGTGCGAAAATCGGCCGCGGCACGTGGTGCGAGAGCTACTGGCTGCCGGAAGCGGACCTTGTCACGCTGGGCGAAAGTTCAACGGTCAACCGCGGCTGTGTCGTCCAGACCCACCTCTTCCACGACCGGATCATGAGCATTGACACTGTTACGCTCGAAGACGGAGCCACCATGGGCCCACATGGCGTCATCCTCCCGCGGGCACGCATCGCGAAGGGCGGCACGGTGGGCCCGGCATCCTTGGTCATGCGCGGGGAAACAGTTCCGGCAGCGACGTATTGGATGGGCAATCCGGTCAGCCCCTGGGCGGGCCCGGCAGTGCCGGCCCGGCGGCTCAAGTAGCTCCCGCACGGCCAGCCCGGCTCCGACCATCCGCAATACGAAGGCCAGTTTATGAGTTTTGCAGCACCAGCCGGTCCCGGCGGCCCACGCCGGCCCGACGAGCCCTCCGGCTCCCCGGATCCCTACGTCCCCGGGCACGGCACAAACGCCTACCGGGTCACGCGGTACGAACTGGACCTTGACTACAAGCTGGCCAGTAACCGGCTGAACGGCCAGGCCGTCCTGCACGCGGAGGCGGACCGGGCGGCATCCGCCGTCGTCCTGGACCTCGCGGGGCTGCGCACCGTCAAAGTGTCGCTGAACGGCAAACGCGTGCGCAGGTTCAGCCAGCGGGCCGAGCAGCTGGTGATCGTTCCCGACGCGGCCCTGCTCCCGGGCGACCGCTTCACCCTGGACATCCGGTATGAGGGAAATCCGTCTCCACGGCGGGGCCTCTGGGGCGAAGTGGGCTGGGAGGAACTCACCGACGGCGTGCTGGTGGCGGGCCAGCCCAACGGCGCCGCCTCCTGGTTTCCCTGCAACGACCATCCGCAGCACAAGGCCAGCTACCGGATCGCCGTCACCACGGATGCCAATTACCGGGCAGTCTGCAACGGCCTGCTGATCTCCCGAAAATCAGGCTCCAGCCGGGAAACCTGGACGTATGAGCAGGCCGAGCCGATGGCCACCTACCTCGCCACGGTGCAGATCGGCCGGTATGACGTCCTGACCCTGGATACGACGTCGGTTCCGGGCAGCGTCCCGCAGCATGTGGCTGTGCCTGCCTCGTTGGCCGACGCGGCACGCCGGGGGCTGGCACGCCAGCCGGAGATGATGCGCACCTTCGTCAACAGCTTCGGCCCCTATCCCTTCCAGGAGTACACGGTGGTGGTGGCAGAGGACGAGCTCGAAATTCCGCTCGAAGCCCAGACACTGTCCATCGTGGGCCCCAACCATCTCACCCCGGACTGGAACGCACAGCGGCTGATCGCCCACGAACTGTCCCACCAGTGGTTCGGCAATTCCCTGACCGTCGCGTCCTGGCGGGACATCTGGCTGCACGAAGGGTTCGCCTGCTACGCGGAGTGGATCTGGTCCGAGGCGGCCGGAGTCATGAGCGTAGCGGACCGCGCCGCAGCCGCCTGGCGGAAGCTCGACGCCGGGAACCAGGACCTCATGGTCGGTGACCCCGGGCCCGAGCTGATGTTCGATGACCGGGTGTACAAACGCGGCGCCCTCGCGCTGCATGCCCTCCGGATCCGGTGCGGCGACCTCGCCTTCTTTGCGCTGCTGCACGACTGGGCCGCAAGCAACCGCCACGCATCCGTCTCCACCGCCGGGTTCATCCAGACTGCGGACCGTGTCACCGGAATTGATTCAGAAGCCCTGCTGCACCCCTGGCTGTTCGAAGAGCCGCTGCCTGCCCTGCCTGTGCGGTAGGCCAACACGTCATCCGAGGGCGACGGCGGCCACCAGCTCGTCCGGCAGCCCCGACTCGGCGGGGGCCAGGTCCCGGACACCTGCCCGGTTAAGGACGTCAACGGTCTCCGGCCGCCGCCTGAGGCCCTCTCCGGTCATCTTCAGGAAGGCCTCCTTGCGCGCCCACAGCCGGGCACGCTCGCGCAGCAGCGCCCTCCCCCGCAACGGGGCAATCGCCTGGTGCTCGGCCGGGGTCAGGGCCACGGCGTCGAAGCCGTCGAAGTCCAGCCGCTGCGGATCCTCGGCGTCAACGCCCAGCCGCTGTTCCGGCCCCGGTTCCGCCACGGCTGCCAGCAGGGTCCAGCCGGCCGCCCGGGACAGGCTCAGCAGCAGGGGCGCCCGCAGCCCCGCCAGTTCATATCCGGGCATCCCGTGGGTGACACCGGGACCGCTGCCGCACCGGGGGCAACGGTAACGGGCCGTCAGGTCCCGGGCACGCACGCCCAGCAGTTCTGCGGCGAACAGCCGCTGGGCCAGCCTGGCCGCAAGGAAGTCCTGCCGTGGCGCGGGCATCATGGCGCGGGCTCGCTCCAGCTCCGGCGGGTCCAGGAACTGCAGGGCTTCACGCTCCAGGGCCGCAACCGCCGGCGCGGAATCCTGCCCGGGGACGCGGAAGGGCGGGCAGGCACGCACAACAAGGTGTGATGCCATGGCCCGCCCTTCCGGTCTTAGCCTTGAACGGCCGAACAGTTGAACGCTGAGCGCTCTAGCGCTGAACGGCCCCGAAGCGCTCGGCAGCAACCGCTACGGCGCTCTCACGGGCGGCTGATGCTTCGTCCGACGTGAGCGTCCGGTCCGCCGCACGGAAGCGGAGTCCGAAGGCCAGCGACTTCTTGCCGTCCTCGATGCCCTTTCCGGCGTACACGTCAAAGAGTGCCACGTCTTCCAGCAGCTCGCCGGCGCCCTCGCGGAGGGCGGCCAGGACGTCGTCCGCCGGGATCTCCTTGGGGACCACCAGGGCAACGTCCTGGGTGGCCACCGGGAAGCCGGAAATGTGCTTCGCGACGATGACGTCGGCTGCCGCTTCGAACAGTGCGTCTGCGTTGAACTCGAGCGCCACCGAACGTGCCGGCATGTCGTGCGCGGCCAGCAGCTTGGGGTGCAGTTCACCGGCGTAGCCCACAACGTCACCGGAGCGCAGCGACAGTTGGGCTGTGCGTCCCGGGTGGTAGGCCTGGTGCTGACCCTGGCTGACCACGATTTCGACGCCGAGGACGTCTCCGGCGAGGCGGGCGATGTCCACTGCGTCGGCCCAGTCCCAGGCACGCGGCGTGTGGGCGGCGGCCGCCGGCGAGTCATGGCCGGTCAGGACCGCAGCGATATGCAGCGGCTGGTCCGGGACGCCGTCGTACAGTGCGTCCAGTACCTCATCGGAGGGCTTGACGCCGAGCGGCGGGATGGACGGCGTTCCCACCGTGTCACCCGGCAGGAACACGAGTCCGGCTTCGAAGACCGACAGGTCGCGGAAGCCGCGCGAGTGGTTGCGCTTGGCCACCTCGATCAGGCCGGGCAGGATGGACGTCCGCAGGTAGCCCTGTTCCTCGCTGATCGGGTTGGCCAGCTTGACGGCCTTGCGCTCTGCCCCGTGCTCGGCCACGCCAAAGGTGTCGTTGGCGGCCTTGGACACGAAGGGGTAGGCCAGGACCTCGGTGAGCCCGGCATCGGCCAGGGCCTGCACCAGACGGCGGCGCTGCTGCTGCACACGCGTCAGGCCGCGTCCCGGGGGCGCCACGGGCAGTGTGGCGGGAATGTTGTCGTAGCCGACCAGCCGGGCGATTTCCTCGGAGAGGTCCTCTTTGGTTTCCAGGTCGTTCCGCCAGCTCGGGGCAGTGACCGTCCAGCCGGCGTCGTGCTTCACCACGGCGGCGCCGAGGTCCTCGAGCGAGGTGACGATCTGCTCTTCGGTGAAGTCGATGCCGATCCGGGCCGCGGCGAAAGCCGCCGGCAGCTCGATCGTGACGGCGTCAGGCGCAGTGCCGACGTCGGTGCCGGCTTCATCGGCGGTGCCGCCGGCGAGCTCGACCAGGAGATCAACCACCCGCTGCGCGGCGATGCCGGCAACCTGCCAGTCAACACCGCGCTCGAAACGCTTGGACGCTTCGGAGGGCAGCTTGTGCCGGCGGCGGGAACGGCCAATGGACACCTCGTCAAAGTGAGCTGCCTCAACCAGGACGTTCGACGTCGAATCGCTCACCTCCGTGGCGGCGCCGCCCATCACGCCGGCGATGCCGATCGCTCCGGAGCTGTCGGTGATCAGGAGGTCCTCGACGTCGAGCGTGCGCTCCTTGTCGTCCAGGGTGGTGATCTTCTCCCCCGCAACCGCGCGCCGGACCACGATGTCGCCGGACAGCTTGTCCAGGTCGTAGCAGTGCGTGGGCTGGCCGAGTTCCAGCATGACGTAGTTGGAGATGTCCACGGGCAGCGAGATGGAGCGGATGCCGGCCAGCCTGAGGCGCGAGACCATCCACGGGGGCGTCGGCCTGGTGGCGTCGACGCCGCGGACGGTGCGGGCCACGAAGCGGTCGCAGCCCGGCTTTCCGTAGATCGGGGCGTCGTCGTTGAGCTTCACGCCGTAGCCGCCGGCCAGTCCAGCCGGCGCCTGCACCTTCGACGCCGGGTCCGTGAAGGACGTACCGGTGGCGTGGGCGTACTCGCGGGCCACGCCACGGATGGAGAACGCGTAGCCGCGGTCCGGCGTCACGTTGATCTCGGCGGCCTGGTCGTAGAGTCCCAGGAGTTCCATGGCGTCGGTCCCGATTTCCGGGTCCAGGCCGATCCGGGACAGCACCAGGATGCCGTCGTGGTCCTCGCCGATGCCCAGCTCACGGACGGAGGCGATCATGCCGGCGGACAGGTGGCCGTACGTCTTCCGCGCTGAGATGTGGAAGTCTCCGGGCAGCACGGCGCCGGGAAGGGTGACCACTACTTTGTCGCCCTCCACGAAGTTGTGGGCGCCGCAGATGATGCCCTGGACACCGGAGGGGTCGATGCCCTTGCCGGTGAGGGTCTGCTCCTGGCCCTCGGGGACCACGCGGACCTGGCACCAGTTGATGGTTTTGCCATTGGTCTGCGGTTCCTTGACCAGGCTCAGGACCTGGCCCACCACAACGGGACCGCGGAGTGCGTCCGTGGGGCGGTGGACGGCCTCTTCTTCAAAACCGACCTTGACCAGTTCTGCCATAACGTCTTCGGCCGTTGCTCCGGCCGGTACCTGCGCGAACTCACGCAGCCAGGAAAGTGGGATACGCACTGTTAGATCTCCATCCCGAAGTGCTCGCTGAAACGTACATCGCCTTCGATCATGTCGCGCATGTCGCCTACCTCATTGCGGAACATGAGGGTGCGCTCGATGCCCATGCCGAAGGCAAAACCTGAATAGACGTCCGGATCGATGCCGGCTGCCCGGAGGACATTGGGGTTGACCATGCCGCAGCCGCCCCACTCGATCCAGCGCGGACCCCCCTTGGCGCCCGGGTGCCAGATGTCCAGCTCCGCGGACGGCTCGGTGAACGGGAAGTAGTTGGGGCGCAGGCGGATCTGGGCCTCGTCGCCGAACATCTGCCGCGCGAAGTGCTCCAGCGTGCCGCGGAGGTCCGCCATGCTCAGCTTCTTGTCGATGGCCAGGCCCTCGAACTGATGGAACACGGGCGTGTGGGTGGCGTCCAGTTCATCGGTGCGGAACACCTTGCCCGGGCACAGCACGTAGATGGGCACTTCGCGCTCCAGCATGGAGCGGACCTGCACGGGCGAGGTGTGCGTGCGCATCAGCAGGTGGGCCTCGGGGGGCTCCACAAAAAAGGTGTCCTGCATTTCGCGGGCCGGGTGGTCCGGCTTGAAGTTCAAGGCATCAAAGTTGAACCACTCGGATTCGACCTCGGGGCCTTCGGCAATTTCCCAGCCCATGCCCACGAAGATGTCCGCCACACGGTCCTGCAGCGTGGAGAGCGGGTGGCGCGCACCGGCACGGCGGCGGCGCGGAGCGGCCGTGACGTCGACGGTCTCTTCGACGAGGATCCGCGCGTCGTTTTCAGCTTCGAGCTCGGCGGTGCGGTCCGCGAGCGCCTTGTTGACGCGTCCGCGGGAGGCGCCCATGAGTTTTCCGGCGGCGGCCTTCTGGTCCTTTGCCAGGCCGCCGATTTCGCGGTTGGCAAGGCTCAGCGGCGCCTTCTCGCCCGTGTGCGCCAGCCTCACGGCCTTGAGCTCGTCAAGGGTGGAGGCAGCGGCAATGGCGGCAACGGCGTGGTCTACGGCGGCAGTAATGGCGGCTTCATCCAGAGGGTTCGGGATGGCAGCGCCCGGCAAAGTTTCAGTCATCTACTGTTCTTAGCTACGAGTCGGGTCTCGCCAGCGAGCTGTCCAGCTGCATTCGGGTCCACCGGCAGCGTGTCCGTCACTGGCTTGTCGTTCCGCACGGCCCTTTCGAGGAGCCGTATGAAGTGACAAAGGGCAGGGCTCGCCGGCATTCGTCCGGCGGGCACTCTCCCCCAGTCTAGTTGAACGCGCCACGCTGGACGCGCCAGAGCACGGACGTGACGCCCCCGCAGGCAGGTGGGCGGGACCCCGCAGGGACGCACAGCGGGAGGGACGGGGATTACCGCCTGCCGCTACCATGGCCTCATGACCTCCGGACAGCGGCTTCGGCAGATCGCCAACCTGCTGAATGCAACGACGCTCCTGGGCCTGCTGCTGGCCAGGTGCGCCCGGACGGCTGTGCGCACCGGTCCGGGCGGCCTGCTGATCGCCACTGGGTACCGGTGGCGGCTCCCCTTCGCCCAGGCGTTCACGGTGGGCAACGTGGTGCTGTTCCGGGCGGAGGCGACGGAGGCGCTGTCCAACAAGGTTCTGCTGGGCCACGAGGAACGGCACAGCAGCCAGTATGCCTGGTGCCTGGGCCTGCCGTTCCTTCCCCTGTATTTCATCGCGGCCGGGTGGTCGCAGCTGCGGACGGGCAACCCGGGGTCCGCCAACGTTTTTGAACGCCTGGCCGGGCTGGAGGCCGGCGGCTACTACCCCCGGTCAGGCACACGCAGAAGCAAACGCCGCAAGGGCAACGCTGCTCCCGATGGAAATGAGGCTTGAGATGACCCACTTCGCCAGGACCGTCACAGTAACCGGCTCCGGCACTGCCGAAGCTGTGCCCGACCTACTGAGCGTCTCCATCGGCGTGGAATGCCGCCGGGAGGACGTGGGCGCTGCGTATGCGGCGGCAGGCAGGGCCGCGGCCGCGATTTCGGCGGTCCTGCGTGAGCACGGCGTACCGGACCCGGACATCAGCACCTCGGGCCTCAACGTCCGGGCGGACGTGGTGTGGAAAGAGGGCCAGGGCCAGACCGTGACGGGGTACGTTGCCTCAAGTGTCCTGGCCGTGCGGCTGCGGGATGTTCCCGGTTCCTCGGACGTCATCGCAGCGGCGGTGGCCGCAGGCGGCAACGATGTCAGGCTGAACGGACTGGAGCTGGGGTTCGCAGATCCGGCCGCAGTCACGGCGCAGGCACGCGAAGCCGCCTGGCAGGATGCCCTCGCCACGGCCACGCAGTTTGCCTCGCTGGCCGGCACGGAACTCGGACCGGTTGTTTCCGTCACCCAGCAGCCCGCGGCCTCGGCTCCGATTCCGGTGGCGAAGATGCAGCGGGCCATGGCCACAGACTCCGTAGGGATTGAGGCCGGGCAATCGAGCGTGTCGGCGACAGTGGGCGTCGTCTGGGAACTTCGCGACCACAGCTAGCGCAGCTGCCTGCGAGCGCCGCGGCAGGTGAGCGGACTGTGCCGGCTCAGTGGACAGTGCCGCTTTAGTGGACGGTGCCGGCGGACAGCTTGACGTCCGCCGTGGTGGCCAGGGCGGTACGGACGACGACGGCGAGCGCCTCCGCCATCACGGCTGCGGGCAGCGAGGGCGTACCGCCGTCTTTGGGCACCTGCCTGGTCTCATACGGGACGTGGATGAATCCGCCCCTCGTTGCGGAGGCGCCCACTCCGGTGTTCAGCGAGTGCATCAGTGCATAGAAAATGTGGTTGCAGACGTAGGTGCCGGCGCTTTGGGAAACCTCGGCGGGGATCCCGGCTGCCCGAAGTGCCCCCAGCGCCGCCTTCACGGGCAGTGAGCTGAAATAGGCTGCCGGGCCACCCGGGACCACTTCCTCGTCCACGGGGCGGTTTCCGGCATTGTCCGGGATACGGGCGTCGTCACAGTTGATGGCGACCCGCTCCAGGGAAATCCGCGGCCGTCCGCCGGCCTGGCCTACGCAGATCACCAGCCCAGGGCTATGGCGCCGCAGGGCATCCTCCAGCACCGTGACGGATTGCCCGAACACGCACGGCAGTTCAAGGGCAGCGACAGCATGGCCCTCGGCCCGCAGGATTTCCGAAGCGGCCGCCGCGGCGGTCCACGACGGGTTGGTGGTTTCGCCGCCGAACGGTTCGAACCCGGTCAGGAGAATCATGGGCCCAGCGTAGCAAGACCACCCGCACGGTTAACCAGGGACCTTGACTTCCATTCGAACATACCTTCGAATAGTAACCATGAGATGGGACGCACAAGCACTCCGGCCGGCGCCTGCGGGCAACAACGCAGGCAACAGCGCAGGCAACGCGTCAGCGGCCGCCCCAGCCGCTGACGCGTTGCTGCCGCTGGCCGGGCTTGTGCGTTCTGTCTCAACCCCCGAATTTGCCGGGGTCACTTTCCATGAGGTCACCGCCAAATCGGTGCTCAACAAAGTGGCAGCCGGTTCGCGCATGCCCTTTGAATGGACCGTGAATCCCTACCGCGGCTGCAGCCATGCCTGCGTCTATTGCTTTGCCCGCAAGAGCCACACCTATCTGGACTTTGACGCCGGCCTGGATTTCGACAGCCAGGTGGTGGTCAAGATCAACGCTGCCGATGTCCTGCGGAAGGAACTTGCCAAGCCGTCCTGGGGTCATCACCACGTGGCCCTGGGCACCAACACCGATCCGTACCAGCGCGCCGAGGGGCGCTATCAGCTGATGCCCGGCATCATCCGTGCGCTGGCCGATTCGGGGACGCCGCTCTCCATCCTCACCAAGGGGACCCTGCTGGCCAGGGACATCCCGCTGCTGAAGCACGCCGCTGCCCAGGTGCCGGTCGGAATCGGTATTTCGCTGGCCATGACCGACGAACAGTTGTCGGAGGCCGTGGAGCCCGGAACGCCGGGTCCCAGGGCGCGGCTGAAGCTGGTCACACGGCTGCGCGAAGCCGGCCTGCCGTGCGGCGTCATGGCCATGCCCATCCTGCCGTGGCTCTCCGACAGCGACGACGCCCTGGACTCACTCTTCGGCTCGCTCGCCGCGGCAGGCGCTACGGGTGTGACGGCCGGCGCCCTGTACCTCAAGCCGGGCACCCGCGAGTGGTTTATGCAATGGATCGCCGCCCGCCATCCCGAACTGGCGGGCCGTTACCGCAGGCTGTACGGCACAGGATCCTACGCCTCCAAGGAGTACCGCGAATGGCTCGCGGGACGGATCCGCTACTTCAAGGCCCGGCACGGCTTTTCGGGTTCGCACGGCTTCAGCCACCGCGACTTGGCCCAGGACGCCAGGGACGAAGAAGCACAGTATCCCGCCGGCAGCATCCCCGAAGCCCGTACCGGGCCCGGCGCGAATTCCGGTGTGGAATCCGCCCAGCCCACGCTTTTCTGACCCGGCATTCCATCCCTGCGGGTTAAACGCTTCCGGCTCCGGTTCTGCCATGGGCAGGGCCGGAGCCGGTGTGCGTGCCTGAGTGTCCGGGCCGGGGGCCGGAATTGCTGGCGGGCTGCTGCCGGTTAGCTGGCCGGGATGACCAGGCCCTTGAACTTCGTGTTGATGAAGTCCTTCATCTCCTGCGACGTCAGGATCTTGAAGAGCTTCTGCACGCGCGGGTCGTCCTTCATCTCTGCCTTGACCGCCAGGACGTTGTAGTACGCGCTGTCCTTGCCCTCCACGAGCAGCTGCTTGTCGGCGCTCAACCCGGCGGGCAGGGCGAAGGCCAGCGTCACAATGGCGGCGTCCTTGTCATTGAGCGCCTGCGGAAGGCTGGCGTTCTCGATTTCGGTGAAGGCCAGGTTCTTCGGGTTCGCCTTGACGTCCTTGAGCGTGATCGGGTTTTCGGTGACTTCAATGAGCCCCTTCGACGCCAGCAGCTTCAGCGCGCGGGACTCGTTGGTGGGATCGTTGGGGATCGCCACCGAGGCGCCGTCGGGAAGGGCCTCCAGGCTGGCGATGTCGTTGGAGTAAAGGGCCATCGGGGGCAGGTAGACCTTGCCGACGCTCACGAGGTTCTTGCCGGAAGCCTTGTTGTAGGTTTCCAGGAAGGTCGAATTCTGGAACAGGTTGGCGTCAATATCGCCGTCGCTTACAGCGGGGTTCGGCGTGTTGTAGTCGCTGAACTCCTTGTACTCCACCGTGAGGCCCTCCTTGGGGGCGAGCTCACGCTGGACGTGCTTGAGCATGTCGCCGGCCGGCACGGCCAGGGCACCCACCTTGATGGTTTCGGCGGATCCGGCAGAGGTGCCGGCGCCGCAGGCAGACAGGGCGAGTATGGCGGCTACTCCGGTTGCGGCGGCTTTCAGGACGTGTGATCGGAACATTGGAACTCTTTCGCGGAATGGATCATGAGGGGAAGTTAAGTTGGGCGGGGTATGAAACAGGAGGGAGCACCGGCGCGTTTTTACGGCCGGATGACGAGCCGCTAGCGGTGTGAGAGGCGGCGTGCGGCGAAGTTGCCGAGGGACTGGAAGACCTGCACCAGCAGGATCAGCAGGATCACCACACCGAACATGTACTCGGGGCTGTAGCGCTGGTAACCGTAGCGGAACGCAACGTCGCCGAGCCCGCCGCCGCCCACGGCACCCACCATGGCGGAGTATCCGATCAATCCAACAACGGTGGTGGACAGCCCAAGCGCCAGGGCGGGAACGGCCTCGGCCACCATCACCCTGGTCAGGATGGTCCACCGGGTGGCGCCCAGCGATTCGGCGGCTTCGATCAGCCCCCGGGGAACTTCGCGGATGCCGATCTCCACGAGGCGGGCGAAGAACGGGATGCCGGCGATGGTGAGGGGCACGATCGCGGCTGTTGCGCCAATGAAGGAGCCCACCACCAGGCGGGTGAAGGGAATCAGCAGAATCATCAGGATGATGAACGGGATGGACCGGCCAATGTTCACTGCCACGTCCAGCAGGCGGTTGATGACCGTGCCGAGGATCCTGCTGCCGAACGGCTTGGCGAGGAGTCCGCCGGGCTCGGTGGTCACGAGGAGGACACCGGCGGCCAGGCCGAACACCACCGTGAACAGCAGACTGAAGCCCACGGTGTAGAACGTCTCGCCGGTGCCCTTGAGAATCGTCTCGAACAGGTCGCGCCAGAAGTACGGGTCGTCGCGGTCAATCATTTAACGACCTCCACAAAGAGTCCCTGGGCCCGAAGATCGGCCACTGCGGCGGCAACCGCCGATGGTTCGCCCGGCAGTTCCAGCCGGGTGCGGCCGGTCTGCCGGCCATGGATGGTTTCCACGGCCGCGCCGAGGATCCCGACGTCGATGCCGTGCCGGCGGGCCAGCCGCGCAATGACCGGACTGTCGGAGGTGGCTCCGGTGAAGGTGATTTCGATGATGGTGTTGTCCGTTTCCGGTATGTCGCCGAGCGGGAAGAGCGCATGGCCCAGCAAGGACTTCTCGGTGGTCAGCAACTGCTCCACGGGCCCCTGTTCCAGGATCCTGCCCTCGCTCATGACGGCGGCGGCGTCGCAGATGCGTTTGACCACGTCCATTTCGTGCGTGATGAGCAGCACCGTGAGGCCCATGTCCTTGCTGAGCTGCCTGATGAGGTCCAGGATCTGGGTGGTGGTTTCGGGGTCCAGCGCGGATGTTGCCTCGTCGCTGAGCAGAACGGATGGCTTGGAAGCCAGCGCACGGGCAATCCCGACCCGCTGCTTTTGACCGCCGGACAGCTGCGCCGGATACGCGGCCGCTTTTCCGTGGAGGCCCACCCGCTCGAGGATCTCCAAGGCCTGTGACCGCCTCGCGGCGCGCCCCGCTCCGGTAATTTCGAGGGACAGCTCCACGTTGGCCTGCACTGTCCGGCTGCTGAGCAGGTTGAAGTGCTGGAAGATCATGCCGATGTTGTGCCGGGCGCTGCGCAGCCCGGCACCGGTCAGGGACGTGACGTCGCGGCCATCCACCACGATAGATCCCGAATCGGGGCGCTCCAGCGAATTGATGGTGCGGATCAGCGTGCTCTTGCCGGCACCGCTTTGCCCGACGACGCCGAAGATCTCACCGCGTCCGACTGCCAGCGAAACGTCGTCGAGCGCACGAACCGCCGTCTCACCGGAGCCGTAGCTCTTCGACACCCGTTCTACGGAAATCATGGGGCTCCCTGTGATGGCTCAAATCCTCGCGGAACGATTGTCCGCAAAAGCGGGTGCGGACAACGTCCGCACCCAACTTAAGAATTCTGCCAAGAAGCCATTGAAGGCGCCCAATCCGAATTTATTCCGCAGAAACGGGTTTCAGCACTCGGATAATTTCACGAATCCAGCGGAACCCGCTCTGAACCGGCAACTGCAGCGAGCAGGGCCCGGACAATCGGGAAATCCGCCGGGATCCAAGGAAGGGTGAGAGCTTCGCCACTTTCCGTCAAGCTGATCCAGCGCAGTTCGTCGTGGTCTTCCAGCGGGCGGGGTTCGCCGTCCGCGATCTCGGCAAACCAGACGCGCATGGTGGCCTTGGCATTGAGCGGCCAGCCGGAAGCGGACTCCGCCAGCAGCTCAGCGCCCAGCCGGACGCCAATGCCCAGTTCTTCCCTGAGCTCGCGGTGCAGGGCATCCTGGGCAGCTTCGAGCGGCTCCACCTTGCCGCCCGGGAACTCCCACATCCCGGCGAACTGCGGTGGCGCCGTCCGGCGGGCCACCAGGAGCCGGGCCGGGGCACTCAGGGAATCCACAACAGCTCCGCCAACTACATTGATGAGTCCAGTCACCGCAACAGTCTATGGGGGACAATGGTGGTGGCCGGTTCCGCCGGCGTCGTCCCGGAACGGCAGTCACCCAGGAACCGGTGACCCGGAATACGGCCGCCTCCTCCAATGTTGCAGTAATCAGATTTTATGCTTCGCGCTGACTGAATCCCCGATGAACCAGAACTTTCGAAAAGCAGGCCAATGACCTTCACGCCCACCCTCAGCCCCGTCAAGCCGAAGGCCGGACCCCGCAACGTCGCCTTGGCCATCGTGTCCCTCGCGATGGGCGGATTCGGCATCGGCGTCACCGAATTCACCATGATGGGGCTGCTCAAGGAGGTGGAACAGGGCCTGAACATCGGTACTCCGGAAGCGGGCCACCTCATCTCGGCCTACGCGCTCGGTGTCGTGATCGGGGCGCCGCTCCTGGCAGCCGTCGGCGCCAAGCTTCCCCGCAAGCACCTCGCGCTGGGCCTCATGCTGTTCTTCAGCCTCGCTAATCTCACGTCATTCATCGCTCCGGATTACGGCACCATGCTGGTGTCCCGGTTCGCGGCCGGATTGCCCCACGGAGCGTTCTTCGGCGTGGCGGCCGTCATTGCCGCTTCGCTGGTTGCACCGACAAAGCGGGGCTGGGCGATTTCCATGGTGATGGCCGGCCTGACCATCTCAAACGTCATCGGCGTTCCCTTCGCCACCTGGCTGGGCCAGGCGTTCGGGTGGCGCCTGCTGTTCGTGCTTGTCGGTGTGATCGGGCTGGTGACACTTGCCATGCTCTGGAAGTTCGTCCCGTTCCAGGAAGCGCACCCGGATGCCAGCATCCGGCGGGAACTTGGCGCCTTGAAGCGGCTCCAGGTGTGGCTCGCCATCCTCATCGGCATCGTGGGTTTCGGCGGGTTCTTCGCCACCTACACCTACATCGCGCACACCATGACGTCCGTGGCGGGGATCCCGGCGTCGTTCCTCCCCCTGGTGGTGGCCCTCTACGGACTCGGCATGGTGGCCGGCAACATCGTGGGCGGCCGCATCGCGGACAAGTCGGTCATGGGCACCATCTATTGGGTGCTGCCAGGAATCGCCGCCGCCCTGGTGGTGTACGCCGTAGCTGTCCATTGGCCGTGGTCCGCTTTCGTGATGGTGTTTGTGGTGGGCGGTGCCGGCTCACTGCTGGTACCCGCCCTGCAGACCCGGCTGCTGGATGCCTCCCCCGACGCCCCGTCGCTGGCCTCCTCGCTGAACCACGCAGCCTTGAACGTCGCCAACGCGCTCGGCGCCTTCCTCGGCGGCCTGGTCATCGCCTGGGGCTGGGGCTACGTTGCACCGGCACTCGTCGGCGCCGTACTGGCCGTTCTTGGGCTTGGCGTTGCCGTCATCAGCGGCCTGCTGGAACGCAAAAGGCCACTGGTGTCCTAACCTGCCCGGGCAGGGTTCGGTCCAGCGGCCCCGTGCGGGTGCAAACCCCGGAGTACGGATCAGACGCTCGCGCGCACCAGGTCCGGTTCAAGGTAGATCACCCGTGCAATGGGCACGGCCTCGCGGATGCGCTTTTCGGCGTCGTCGATGACCGTGGCGATCTCCGCTCCGGTGGCCGCGGCGCCGACGCTGATCTTGGCAGCGACCAACAGTTCTTCCGGACCCAGGTGCATGGTCTTCAGGTGGATGATCCTGGTTCCGTCGGCCTCAAGCGCGGTGCTGATCCTGGCGACGTCCGCCTTGGTGGCGGATTCCCCGAGCAGCAGCGACTTGGTTTCGAGGGCAAGGACGATGGCGATGGCAACCAGCAGGAAACCGATCATCGCCGTTCCCAGTGCGTCCCAGATGCCGTCGCCGGTGATCAGCGTCAGGCCCACGCCGAACAAAGCGAACACCAGGCCCAGCAGAGCCCCCAGGTCCTCCAACAGGATGACGGGGAGCTCCGGCTGCTTGGCGTTGCGGACGAAGTGCACCCAGCTCTGCTTGCCGCGGATGCGGTTTGACTCAGCAATTGCCGTCCGGAACGAGAAGGACTCAGCGACGATCGCACCGATCAGCACGGCCAGCGGTACCCACCAGAAGTCGCCTTCGATGGCGTGCGGGTGCTGAATCTTCCCCCACGCCTCGTACAGTGCAAACAGGCCGCCCACGCTGAACAGCACGATCGAGACGATGAACGCGTAGATGTAACGTTCGCGTCCGTAGCCAAAGGGGTGCTCGGGGCTCGCGGCACGCTGGGCCCGCTTGCCGCCCACCAGCAGGAGGACCTGGTTGCCGGAGTCGGCAACGGAGTGGATGGCCTCGGCCAGCATTGACGACGACAGCGTCAGGATGAACGCGACGAACTTCAGTACAGCGATGGTCAGGTTTGCAGCCAGAGCCGCGACGATCGCCTTGGTACCGCCATTTGCAGCCAAGTGAGCTTCACCTCTTCAGGGATTGCCGGAAAATTGCAGGTGCGATCACCGCGCAATGCTGATGCCCGCAAGGATCACGGTACCTGCCCGCCGCTCCCGGACACACCACGGGTCACAGCGGACGACACCAAAAACATTGAAAATAAGCCTGCTGACAAGGAAACACACCTGTGTTAGCTTGAACATAATCGGGACCCGTAGTGAGTTCCGACGATTATGTAGGAGGAGACATGGGCTTTCTTGGCTGGATCATTCTCGGACTCATTGTAGGAGCAATCGTCAAGGCAATCATGCCTGGTAAGGTCGGCGGCGGCTGGGTCACCAGCCTCGTGCTTGGTGTCGTCGGCGCCATCGTCGGCGGCTGGATCGGCGACCTGTTGTTCGGCGGCGGCAAAATGGAATTCTGGAACCTCGGTTCCTGGCTTCTCGCCATCGTCGGCGGCCTTGTAGTAGCCGGCATCTACGGCTTCATCACCGGCCGCAGCAAGACCTCATAAATTCACCCACCACCACTGAGGGCACCAGGTGCCTGACAGTGAGGAGTACGACGGCGGGGCCCACCGGAAGGCGGGCCCCGCTGTTGCGTTAAGGCCGTTTTTCGTTGAAGCCGGGTTCTGCCCAGCCGCGTACGGGCGTTCAGGCCCGCTTCTGCGAACGCGCACTCGCGTAGAGGCACACCGTTGCCGCCGTGCCGACGTTCAGGCTTTCCGCGGCCCCGTAGACCGGTACCGCCACCCGGTGGTCCGCCAGTGCGAGTTCAGCCTCGGTCAGCCCCTGTGCCTCGTTGCCGAACAACCATGCCGTGGGCCGCTCCAGCTCGTACACGGAGGCTGTGCCGGAGGCACCCAGCCTCCGTGCCGCGTTTTCATCCTGGAGCTGGTCAAGGTCAAGCTGGCCGTATCCGTCGGCGGCCAGGATGCCGATGCCGCGTTCGCGGCAGGCGGCGGCCAGGTCGGCAAGGTCCGTTCCCAGCACCACGGGGAGATGGAACAGGGAGCCCGCGGTGGAGCGGACGGCCTTGGGGTTGTATATGTCCACGCTGGAGGCTGTCAGGACGACGGCGTCGGCTCCGGCGGCGTCAGCTGCCCGCAGCACGGTGCCCGCATTTCCGGGGTCCCGCACCTGGCACAGCACGGCGATAAGCCGTGGACCGGCGTCGAGCACTGCGTTGAGGTCCACATCCACAAAGGCGCAGACGGCGATGATGCCCTGGGGATTGACGGTGTCCGCCATCGCGGCAAGCACCTCGTCGGTAGCGAGCCGGGCATTGACGCCCTCGGCGAGTTCATCAAACTCGGGATAGCGGTCCAGGCAGCTCTCGCTGGCGAACACTTCGTGGACCACGCCCGGCTCCCCCGCGGCAGTCCTCTTCCGGTGGAGCACCAGGGCCTCCCGGACCGCCTGCGGGCCCTCGGCCAGGAACTGCCCGCGCTTTAAACGGGCCGGGCGCCCTGCAAGCTTTGCCACATCCCTCACCCGATCAGCTCGGGGGTTGGAGAGTGGAAAGTCTTGCGGGCGCCCGGTTTCGTTCATATAAGAACTTTAGTGGCTATTGCCACCGGTCCCTGAACTGCGGAATGCTACTTGGCAGCCTTTTCGGCGGCCGGCTTCTTTGCAGCCTTCGCCTTGGGAGCCTTGGCCTTCGGGGCGGCATCGTCCGAGACGGCCGGCGCGGAAGTGTCAGCAGGCAGCGAGTCCTTGGCGATCTGTACCAGCGCAGCAAAGGCGTTGGCGTCAGAAACGGCAAGCTCGGCCAGCATACGGCGGTCAACCTCGACCTCAGCGGCCTTCAGGCCCTGGATCAGACGGTTGTAGGTCAGGCCGTTGGCGCGGGAAGCAGCGTTGATGCGCTGGATCCACAGGCGGCGGAAGTCGCCCTTCTTCTTCTTGCGGTCGCCGTAGCTGTACACAAACGAGTGCAGCAGCTGCTCTTTGGCCTTGCGGTACAGGCGTGAACGCTGTCCACGGTAGCCCTTGGCGCGCTCAAGGATAACCCGGCGCTTCTTGTGGGCGTTGACCGCCCTCTTCACACGTGCCACGTGCGTACTCCTTCGAAAATCTGATCCCAAGCATCTACTGCCGGTACAACCGGCTGGCCTGAGAAGCCTTTTTGGTAGTTGACCGCTGCCAGGTGGCAACAGTCAGAGAACTTGGAACTTAGATGCCGAGCATCTTCCGGATGACCTTGGCGTCGCCCTTGAAGACGATCTTGTCGCCGGCGAGGCGACGGGTCAGCCTGGAGGACTTGTGCTCGAGGTAGTGGCGGCGGTTGGCCTGCTGGCGACGCAGCTTGCCGCTGCCGGTCAGCTTGAAGCGCTTCTTAGCACCACTGTGGGTCTTCATCTTCGGCATGGGAACCGATCTCCTTACGTATCCGCAGACAAGTCTGCAGTCTTTCGTGCAGCCACCCCTGCGGGCGGCGTGCTGGTTGCTTGCTGTGCTCAGGCGATGCTTCGCACAGCTTTGAACTAGTTAGTCTTCTTGCTGCCCGGTTTGGGAGCAGCAGGTCGTGCTGCAGGCTTCGGTGCCGCAGGCCGGGCTACCGGCTTGGGCGGCGGTGCGGGAACCCCGGCCGGCTTCGGCGCCACGGGGGCAGCCTCTGCGGGCTTCGGTGCAACCGGCGCCTTGGCCACAGCGGGCTTGCTTACCGCAGGACGCGGCGCTGCCGCTGCCCTGGGGGCTTCGCGCTTCGGAGCTTCCTGCTTGGGTGCTGCCTGCTTCGGAGCTTCCTGCTTAGGCGCTTCCTTGACGGGCGCTGCCTGCTTCGGAGCTTCCTCAGCGGGAGCTTCCTGCTTCGGAGCTTCCTTGACCGGGGCTTCTGCTTCCGGGGCCGCAACCGATTCCGCAGGTGCCTCGGCGCTGGTTGAAGCCGCGGCCTCAGTGTTCGCCTCGGGTGCTGCTTCTTCAGTCGTAACGGCAAAACCCTCAGGAAGCAGGTCCGCAAGGGACTGCGTCATGGCGGGCTGGTCGCGGCTGACGTCCACCCGGCCGCTGGCCTTGGCTTCGTTCTGGGCCTTGGCCTCGGCGCGCTGCGTCGCACGGCGGGCTTCTGCCTTGGCCTCAGCCTTGTTCTTGAGCGGACCAACAACCATGACCATGTTGCGGCCATCGATGCGGGGGCTGGACTCGACAACGCCGACTTCGGCGACATCGTCAGCAAAGCGCTGGAGCAGGCGGATGCCCATTTCCGGACGCTGCTGTTCGCGGCCGCGGAACTGGATCATGGCCTTGACCTTGTCCCCGGCGCCGAGGAAGCGGAGGGCGTGGCCGCGCTTGGTCTCGTAGTCGTGGGTGTCGATCTTCAGCCGGAAACGGATTTCCTTCAGAACCGTGTTGGTCTGGTTCTTCCGGGCCTCGCGTGCCTTGACGGCGGCTTCGTACTTGTACTTGCCGAAGTCCATCAGCTTGCACACCGGAGGCTTGGCCTGCGGTGCAACTTCAACGAGATCAAGGTCGGACTCGGCAGCCAAACGCAGGGCGTCCTCAATACGGACGATTCCTACCTGTTCACCTGCAGGGCCGACCAGCCGCACCTCGGGGACGCGGATACGCTCATTGATTCTTGGCTCGCTAATGTTAGAACTCCTGTGGTTGAGATGAGTACTCCACCGGCAAATAGAGAAGGCCCCCAATTGCCGGAGCAATCGAAGGCCTCGAAGATCGGATGTACACCGCCTCCGGGGAGGCTGTACGCGTTCCACGCAACTGACGCTGCTGTGGACCGCCCGACCAGGTACCCGGCAACCTTGCTTCCGCGGGAAACTACTTCCGGGAAATCGGCTGACGCGGGTGGGAGAGAACTCCGCTTGCAAACTGAAAGTCAATCCTACCGAAGGAACCCCAAAAACTGCACATCGGCGGTTACGAGTTTCACATAGCAAAATAACGACATTCAGTCGGTCTGTGACAAGCTTACCAGTATGAGCACTTCAGACAGTAATTCACACGTTTTCGAGCCCGCCGCCGGTCAGCGGGACGGCCAGGAGCAGGTCTCGCAGCAGATCCGGGACATCTCCGAGGTTCCCGCCATCGAGGTCATCACCACCGCCGCTGTGCACCTGATGAGCGCGTCGGCCGTCAAGCTCGGCCTTGCCGCCGAGGACAATGCCGAGGAGCTCAAGGACCTGGATGAGGCCCGCAAGCTGATCACCGCCCTGGCCGGACTCGTGACTGCTGCCGCTCCGGAAATTGGTTCCCAGCACGCCGGTCCGTTGCGCGACGGACTTCGCTCCCTGCAGCTGGCCTTCCGCGAAGAGTCCATCATTCCTGACGCGCCGGGCAAGGGCCCGGGGGAAAAGTACACCGGCCCGGTCAACTAGGAGCCAATCCAGGCTTTCAACCGGCATATCGACGGCGGCGTGCGGACCAACGGGGTCTGCCCGCCGCCGTCGTCGTTTGAGGCCCGAAGATTTAGCGCCGTCACCGCATCAGGCCGGTGGCCGCGATCCTGTCGTTGGATCAGGCGGGAGCCGGTCCCGCTCTAGGCGGCCAGGGTGCGCCGGCGGCGGTGGCGCAGCAGCACCAGGCCGAACAGGCAAAGGACAACACCCGCAGCTCCTACCGAGACAAATCCGGCGGACGGTCCGATTCCATCAATGAAGACACCGGCCAGCGGTGCGCCGAGGGCCACCCCCGCGGTCAGTGCAGACCCGTACCAACCCATGGCCTCTCCGCGGCGGCCCTCCTCCACGAGCTCGGCCACTTTTTCCGAGGCAGAGGAAAGGACCGGCGCGCACAGCAACCCTGGCAGCAGCGACAGCAGGCACAGGGTCAGCGTGTCCCGGGCGAAGCCCATCGGGATGGTGAGGGCGGCCATCCCGAGTAACAGGACGATCGGGGAAACCGGCCGGTGCATGGCGCCGTAGAGGAGCCCGCCGACAACGGAAGCCGCGCACCAGAAGACGAAGACCAGGCCGATCTCGGCCTGGTGTCCGCCGGTCTCCAGAGCGGCAACAATGCCCACGTCGGTGCCGCTCAGGACCATTCCTGCCCCGGCGGCCACGGCAAAGACCGCCGCCACCGCGGCGGTCAACCAGGCAAAGTTGTGTGCCACCCTGTGCCGCAGGCCCGAGCGGCGGAGCTCACCGGCCGCCACCGGAGCAAGTTCGGCAGCAGCCTCCTGCAGGTGCGCCGGAGCCGCGGCGACGACCGCCACTTCCGCGCCTTCCTGCTGGTCCGTTTCGTACTCGGCATCCGGCACCGCGCTGCGCGTGGGAGGGTTGAACCACATCAGGAACAGGCCGGCCACGGACGTGCACACACCCACCACCGTCAGTCCTGCCACCGAATATCCGGCAGTGGCCACGATGGCGCCGGCCGCGGGGCCGAGCATAAACACCAGCTCCGTGGCGATCGCATCCAGCGCGAAGGCGGTCCGCCGTTGCTCCCCGCTTGCCAGCACGCCCAGGGACTGGCGCACCACGCTGAAGATGGGCAGCGTGAGGAGTCCCCCGACGAAGACCAGCGCCAGCAGCCACTCGTACGAGACGTGCGGAACCACGGACCAGATGACGGTCTCGGAGACGACGGAAGGAATCAGTGCTTTGCGCAGGCCGACGGTGTCCACCCGGCGGCCGCGCCAGGGGGCCCCGACGGCGATGCCGATGGTCATGACCGCTGCTGCGGCACCGGCGGCGGCATACCCCTCGCCCAGGGTGAGGACGATGTGCAGGGTCAGCAGTACCCCGGCCGCTGAATGCGGTATGCGGGCTATCATTCCGACGGTCAGCAGCCGCCTGATGGGCCTGACTGCAAGAAGCTCCTTGTAGAGAGCGAAATTCACGGGTTACGTCCTTCATCCTGCCGACGGCAGGACCGGGATGTGACCCGCCTGCCGTCAGCTACTCTGCTGCGCGCTGCAACTTTACCTCTATCGAATCAACCCGCTCGGCAAAGACCGCATTCCGGGACCACTCGGTGTTGAGTCCGGCCACTACTGCCTGGACGGCCGCCGCGTCCAGTCCGTCTGCCAGGTACAGCACGACACGCAGCTCCGGGCCGGGACCGCCGCCGGGGACAACCGCACCGCCGGCTGTTGACGACGCGACACCGCCGCCCGGCTCGAGTTCCACGCGCCTTACCGGCGGATAGCCGGCCGTTGCATCCGCCATGGCGCGCGCAAGTTCCGGATCTGCGTAGGACGGAAGCCACTCCTGCTGCTGGGCGAGTGCCCAGACGGCCGGCCGGCGGACAACGAACGTGTATTCGGAACCGGGGTCCAGCACGAGGAGTTCGGCGCCTTCGGCCACGGCGGACAGTGCGGCCCTGGCGGCATACACCGCCACCGGTCGGGCTTGCGGGTGCCACGCTTCCAATGCCGCTGCCGACGTGAAGACGGGAAGGGCGGTCCGCCCGTCCGGTGCTTTCAGCGTTACGAGCGCCATGTCCGCCTGCTTGTCCCCGTGAAGCGTATGGTCGTGCGTCCCGTGGTCGCTCTCTTCGGCCAGCTGGGCAACGATCGGAACAAACACCCGGGCAGTGGCCAGGGACGCAACCACCGCAGCCTCACTGCCGGCAGCGGAGCGCAGGGCGTCAACAGCGGCGAGGTAACCGGCATCGGCCGTGCCGTCGTCGTCCTCGAAGTTGTGGATCTTCGCATCCTCGCCGGCCAGGCTTCGGCCGGCCCAGGGCTGGCCGGCGGAATCCGTGGCCCCGCCTGAGCCGGCAAGCGCAGCGGCGATGTGGCCGGGCAACTGCCGGGGGGCCGGGGGGCGCTGTTCCGCTGGAGGTCGCTGATCCATGGTGGTTGCCGGCCTAGCGGCGGCCTGCTACGTCAAGCGCTTCCGGCAGCGTGAAGGCACCGGCGTACAGGGCCTTGCCCACGATGGCACCTTCAACGCCCAGCGGGACGAGGGAGCGCAGCACTTTGAGGTCTTCCAGGCTCGAGATGCCGCCGGAGGCCACCACCGGCTTGCCGGTCTTCTCCACCATCTGGCGGAGCAGCTCAACGTTGGGGCCCTGCAGGGTGCCGTCCTTGGTGACGTCCGTGACCACGTAGCGGGCGCAGCCGGCTTCCTCGAGGCGTGCCAGCACGTCCCACAGGTCGCCGCCTTCCTTGGTCCAGCCGCGGCCCGCCAGTGTTGTTCCGCGCACGTCGAGGCCGACGGCGATCTTGTCACCGAAGCGGTCGATGGCCCGTGCAGTCCACTCCGGGTTTTCCAGGGCCGCCGTGCCCAGGTTCACCCGGGCGACGCCGAGGTCCAGGGCTTTTTCGAGTGATTCGTCGTCGCGCAGGCCGCCGGACAGTTCAACGTTGATGTCCAGCCGCCCCACCACTTCGCGGAGCAGTTCGGCGTTGGATCCGCGGCCAAAGGCTGCATCCAGGTCCACCAGGTGCACCCACTCGGCGCCCTGTTCCTGCCAGTTGAGCGCAGCTTCCAGCGGCGTGCCGTAGCTCGTCTCGCTGCCGGCCTCGCCCTGGACCAGGCGGACCGCCTGGCCGTTCACGACGTCGACGGCGGGCAGCAGTTCCAGGACGGGCAGCGGCGTTTCGGTGGTCATCTTCAGGTCCTCAGGTTGTAGTGAAGCTGTGGTGAACAGGCAGGGGTGCGGGCCCGGCTAGTTGGCCGGCAGGGTAAGAAGGTATGCGGCCAGCAGCGACATTCCGGCCAGAACGTAGAAAACGACCCGGGTCCAGAGCGGCTTGTGCTGCTGCCTGAAGGACAGCGCCCCGCCAACCAGCAGGCCGGCGAGGCCCATCAGGACTATGGACCACATCTAGGCGGCCGGTCCGCTGCTCGCGGCAGCGGCTTCCGTGGCGGCCGCCTTGCCGTGGCGCAGGCTGTTGACCCAGTTGCGGAGGAGTCGGGCGCCGGCGTCGCCGGACTTTTCCGGGTGGAACTGGGTGGCGCACAGCGGCCCGTTCTCCACGGCTGCGATGAACGGTGCGCCGTGCTCGGACCAGGTGACAAGCGGCGCCGCCATGCGGGGCTGGATGACGTCGAAGTCCCAGTGCTGCACACCGTAGGAGTGGACGAAGTAGAAGCGCTCGTTTTCAACGCCCTCGAAGAGCCGGGATCCTTCCGGAACCTTCACGGTATTCCAGCCCATGTGGGGTACGACCTCGGCGGGCAGCAGTTCCACCTTGCCGGGCCACTCCCCCATGCCCTCGGCTTCGGTACCGTGCTCGACGCCGGCCTCGAACAGCACCTGGAGTCCCACGCAGATGCCGAGGACAGGACGGCCGCCGGCGACACGCCGGCCGATCATCCGGATGGCGTCCACGGCCTTGAGCTCGCGCATGACCGTTTCGAAGGCTCCGACGCCGGGGACCAGCAGCCCGTCGGCATTCAGGACGTCCTCGGGCTTGGCGCTGAGGATGACCTCGGCGCCCGCACGCTCCAGCGCACGGACGGCCGAGCGGACGTTGCCGGAGCCGTAGTCCAGGACTGTGACGGTGGGTTTGCCCTCGGGTGACGCCGGCTTGGCGTTTCCGGCCGGATCCAGGATTGCCCCGTCCTGGAGGATCGGCCCGGTCACAGCGCACCCTTGGTGGAGGGGATGCCCTCCACGCGGGGGTCCGGCTCCACGGCGGCGCGCAGGGCACGCGCGAAGGCCTTGAACTGGGCTTCCACGATGTGGTGGGGGTCCCGGCCTGCGATGACGTTCATATGCAGGCAGATACCGGCGTGCAGGGTGATCGCCTCGAAGACGTGACGGGTCAGCGAACCGGTGAAGTGGCCGCCGATCAGGTGGTATTCCTGCCCGGCGGGCTCACCGCCGTGCACCAGGTAGGGCCGCCCCGAGACATCGACGACGGCATGGGCCAGGGCTTCGTCCAGGGGTACGGTGGCTTCGCCGAAACGGCGGATCCCGGCCTTGTTGCCCAGCGCGGTGCGAAGCACTTCGCCAAACGTGATGGCGACGTCCTCCACCGTGTGGTGGACGTCGATGTGGATGTCACCGGTCGCCTTGACGGTCATGTCGATGAGCGAGTGCTTGCACAGTGCGGTCAGCATGTGGTCGTAGAACGGAACCGAGGTGCTGATGTCCGAGATGCCCGTGCCATCAAGGTTGATCTCGACGAGCACGGATGATTCGCTCGTGGAACGCTCCATACGGGCGGTCCGGGCCTCGGCAGCAATGGATCCGGTGGTGCTCATGTGTTGTGTCCTTTGGATGTAAGGAGAAATACCGTCTGTGTGCAAGTCTGCGGAACCGGCTCCCTGGGAAACCGGGGTCTGACTCAAGTTTAGGCCGGGACGCTGGGCTGCCCGGCCAGGATCAGTTCCAGGGCTTCGAGGAAGGCTGTGGTTTCCGTCTCAGTGCCTGCCGTGACGCGCAGGTGGCCGGGGATTCCGACATCCCGGATCAGGACGCCGGCGTCCAGCAGTCCCTGCCAGACGCGGTGGGGATCCTCGAGCCCGCCGAAGAAGACGTAGTTCGAGTCGGAAGCGGCAGGCTTGAGTCCCATCCGGGTCAGCTCCGTGACGATCCGGTCGCGCTGCCGCTTGATGTCCTCGACGTCGGCCATGAGGGCTTCGCGGTGTGTCAGGGCTGCCAGGCCGGTCGCCTGCGTGATGGCGGACAGGTGGTACGGCAGCCGAACGAGCCGCAGTGCGTCCGTAACCTCGGGGGCGGCCGCCATGTAGCCGAGCCTTGCACCGGCCAAGGCAAAGGCCTTGCTCATGGTGCGGGACACGATCAGGCGCTCACGGCCCGGCAGGAGGATGAGGGCGCTGGGCGTCCCGTCGTGCGCAAACTCGTGGTAGGCCTCATCGACGATCACGACCGTCTGGCTGGCCTCGCCCGCGGCGTAAACGGCTTCCACCACGTCCAGCCCCAGGCCCGTGCCGGTGGGGTTGTTCGGTGAACACAGGAAAACGATGTTGGGCTGGAGCTCCCGCACCTGACGGGCCGCCGACTCAGCACTGAGGCCGTAATCGTCCGCACGCTGGCCGACGATGTAGCCCGTGTCGGTGCCGCTTGCCAGCAGGGGGTACATGGAATACGTGGGCGGGAATCCGAGGGCGGTACGCCCCGGCCCGCCAAACGCCTGCAGGATCTGCTGCAGCACTTCATTGGACCCGTTGGCGGCCCAGATGTTCTCAGCGCCCAGTCCGTGGCCCAGGTACTCCGCCAGGCGCTCACGCAGTTCGGTGAACTCCCGGTCCGGGTAGCGGTTCAGTCCCGCCGCGGCAGCGGTCACGGCCTCGGAGATGGCGGCGAGGACATCGGCCGGAACGCCATGGGTGTTTTCGTTGACGTTGAGCAGGATGGGAACATCCAGCTGCGGCGCACCGTACGGGCTCAGGCCCCGAAGGTTGGTCCGGAGGGGAAGTCGGTTCAGTCGCTCTAGCTGGTCAGTCACTTCAACAGTTTAAGTGAGGGTGGCCGGGCCGCCGAAACTGTGACGCCACCTCCCGGTCTCAAGCAGGTCTTGACGGGCTGGATTGAGTCCTGGCGCCCTAGTTTGAAGGGACAAAGATCTGCTGCCCCGGCATGACCCTGCCGCCGTCGAGGTTGTTCAGCTGGACAATGTCGGCCACGACGTCCCGCGGGTCACGTTCGGGCGCCACGGACCCGGCGATCTCCCAGAGGGACTGCCCCGGCTGAACCGTCACCGACACGGTGGGAGTCAAGGACAGCTCGGTTGCGGAATCCGCGGCCTTCGCCGGCGAGTTCAGGAAGCCGGCCAGCGAGATCAGGAGCACGGACAGCAGGATCAGTGGAATCCCGACCAGGACAATGCGCCCGCGGCGGGTCAGTCGGAGGGGCGGCTGCGAGGACCTGGTCTTCGCCGCCTTAACGACCGGGCGTTCCTCCCAGTTGAAGCCCAGCATGGGAGATTCCGGGCCGTGGTGTCCCAAACCCTGCTTGGCCGAACCATCATGACGCGAACCGTGAATAGCGCTTGTAACTGACATGAACTGAGCCCTCCTGGACCTGACTGTGCTGCCCGCTGTGTTCCTGAAGCCGGCGACCGCCCGTTCCGGTTTTCGAACATAGAACCGAAGGAGCGTTGCGACTAGAACACATATTCGAACTTTACTGGTTCTGTTCTAGCACTTATTAACGAACATTGTCGAGACTCACTAGAACAAATGTTTGAAAAACCTGTGGGGCTGGCCTACGTTTGAGCTACAGAACAACCACTTCTGCAGTTGATCAGCAGGGTCTGACATTTCAGGCCGGAAGTTCCCGGCACCTGCAGCGATGGAGGCCGGGGAGAACGGAAAGGCGTTGGCGAACATGGCAGCACAAGCCACCGGCGGCAGGGCTACGCAGCGGAGCCAGCAGTCATCAGCGAAGCCGAAGGGCCTCACAGTACGTCAGAAGAAAATTCTGGAAACGATCCAGCGCTCCGTCAACGACAACGGCTACCCGCCGTCAATGCGTGAAATCGGCGACACCGTGGGGCTGGCCAGCCTCTCCAGCGTCACCCACCAGCTCTCGCAGCTTGAGAAGCTGGGCTACCTCCGCCGCGACCCCAAGCGGCCGCGTGCCATGGAAGTCCTGATGCCGTTGACCCTGGACGAGGGTACGGCCAAAATCACCGGCGTGGAGAAGCCTGCCCGGCTGCGTACCGTCGGCGGCCTGTCTGTTTCCGAACTGGCCACGGCAACGGATACGGCCATGGTCCCCTTGGTCGGGCGGATCGCTGCCGGCGGCCCGATCCTGGCTGACCAGGTCGTCGAGGACCTGATGCCGCTGCCACGGCAACTGGTGGGCCACGGGGAGCTATTTATGCTGAAGGTGTCCGGCGATTCCATGATCGACGCGGCGATCTGCGACGGCGACTGGGTTGTGGTGCGCCGGCAGAGCGACGCCGCCAACGGCGACATTGTTGCCGCCCTCCTCGATGATGAAGCCACAGTCAAGACGTTCCGCCAGCGGGACGGCCACACCTGGCTGCTGCCCCAGAACACGCAGTACGAACCCATCCTGGGCGATCACGCCACCATCATGGGCAAGGTCGTTTCGGTCCTTCGCTCGCTGTAGCAGCGCACTCCTTCAGGCGGAAGCGGCCTCTGCCGGAGCCTGTGCAAGCCGGCTCAGCGCCGCAACCGCGATGGCCGGATCAGTGGTGGGCCAGAACGGTGGCAGGGCAGCCCGCAGGAAGCCCCCGTAACGCTCCGTGGACAGCCTGGAGTCCAGGACGGCCACAACACCTTTGTCGCCCGTGGAGCGGATCAGCCGGCCTGCTCCCTGGGCCAGCCGGATCGCGGCGTGGGTGGCCGATACCGACATGAAGCCGTTGCCGCCCGCCTGGGCCACGGCCCGGGAGCGTGCCGTCATGAGCGGGTCATCCGGCCGCGGGAACGGAATCCGGTCGATGACCACCAGCCGGCATGACCCGCCGGGGACGTCAACACCCTGCCACAGGGACATGGTGCCGAAAAGGCAGGTGTCCGGTTCGTCGGCGAACTGCCGCACGAGTGCGGTCATGGTCGATTCGCCCTGGCACAGGATGCTGACATCCAGCCGCGGGCGCATGGCTTCTGCCGCTTCTTCGGCGGCCCGCCGCGACGAAAAGAGGCACAGTGCCCCGCCGCCCGAGGCCCGGATAAGTTTCTCCAGCTCATCCAGCGCTTCAGGGGATGTCCCCCGGCCGGGCTTCGGCAGATGGCTGGCCACGTAGAGGATTCCCTGCTTGGGATAGTCAAAAGGGGACCCGACGTCCACTCCGGTCCAGCTGGGTGCGCCCTGTCCCACGAGCCCGAGCCCGCCGGCGGCGGGTTCGAAGGCCGATCCTATGGCGAGGGTGGCCGAGGTCAGGATCACTGTATGGCCCGCAAAGAGCCCGTCACGGAGCTTTCCAGCCACACTCAGCGGTGCAATGTTGATCAGGGCCGGCGCCGCATCGTCCGGCTGGGAGTAGCCCTGCTGCGGGTCAAAGGTGCTGTTTCGCGAAAACCAGACCACTTCGCGGTTTTCCCGCGCGGCAATCAGGCGTTCGCAGAGCTCAAGGATGACCATCAGGCGCGACCGGGCGAGCTGGCGTCCGCCGTCGGCCGTGTTGGCGCTGTCCCCCTTGGAGTCGGACAGGGCGGCGCGGCAGGCTTCCCGCAACTGGTCGACGCAGTCGAGCTGTTCGTCGTTGAGGCCGTTGGGCAGAAGGCCGCTGGGGACTCCGGCGATGGCCAGTTCAAGGTTCGCAGCAGCGTTATTGAGTGCATCCACCGTGATTCCCGTATTTTTCCGGGCGCCGGAGGCGGCGGCGTGGACCATGGCCACGGACAGCTGGCCGGAGACCGCTCCCGTTACCCGGTCCTGCAGCTCGTGCGCCTCGTCGACCACCACGACGTCGTACTCCGGCAGGACTGCCAGGCCTTCGAAGGCGCTGACGGCCAGCATGGCATGGTTGGTGACCACGACGTCAGCCTCGGCGGCGTCCTGGCGGGCCAGTTCGCTGAAGCATTCGGCAGCCATGGGACATTTCTGCGCGCCCAGGCATTCCATCGACGTGACGGACACCTGCCGCCAGGCACGGTCCGTCACCCCCGGCATCAGTTCATCCCGGTCCCCCGTGGCCGTTTTCTCAGCCCACTCCCGGAGCCTGACCACTTCCTTGCCCAGCTGCGAGGCCGGACCGCCCAAGGACGCGGCGAAGTGCGGGACGCTGGTGTCCTCGCCCAGGGAGAAGAGCTGTCCCTCCGAAGGCTCTTCGGAGGGGAACCCGCCGTCGAGCTTGTGCCGGCAGACGTAGTTTGCCCGGCCCTTGACGAGCGCGACCTTAACGGGGCGCTCCAGCGCGGGGGTGATGGTTTCCAGCAGCCGGGGAAGGTCCCTGCCCACGATCTGGGTCTGCAGGGCCAGGGTGGCAGTGGACACCAAAGTGGGTTTGTCGCTGACCTGTGAATGCGCAATCAGCGGAATCAAGTATGCCAAGGACTTGCCCGTGCCGGTGCCGGCCTGGACCAGCAGGTGGTCGCCGCTGTCGATAGCGCGCGCCACCTGCCTGGCCATCTCGTGCTGGCCGCTGCGGCTCTGTCCGCCCATGCCGGACACTGCCCGGTCGAGAAGTTCGATGACGAACTCCTCGCCGGCGGAGCCGCTGGTTTCTCCGGCCCCGGGATCAGACATTGCTGATGAAGGATTCCAGTTCAGCGGCGAGCCCTTCGCGCACCATGACGAGGGCGCGGGTGCCCTCCTCCTCATGATCCAGGCGAAGGATTTCGGCGTCCGTTTCGTGGAGTTTGCTGATCAGGTCCCCGCGGTTGTAGGGAATCAGCAGTTCCATCTTGACGCTGGGCCGCGGAATGGATTCGCTGATCGCCTTCAGGAGCTCGGCGATGCCCTGCCCGGTGCGGGCGGAGACCACCACGTGGCGGGGTTCGCGCTGCTTGAGGCGTTCCACGACGAAGGGATCCGCGGCGTCGGCCTTGTTCAGCACGATGATCTCCGGGACCTTGCGGGCGTCCACTTCGCTGAACACTGCCCGGACCGCGGCGATCTGGCCTTCCGGATCGGGATGCGAGACGTCCACCACGTGCAGGATGAGGTCCGAATCGGCCACTTCCTCCAACGTGGAGCGGAACGCTTCCACCAGCTGGGTGGGAAGGGACCGCACGAAGCCCACGGTGTCCGCCAGGGTGTAGCCCAGGCCATCGGCTGTTTCCGCTTTGCGGACGGTGGGATCCAGCGTCGCGAACAGGGCGTTCTCGACCAGGACCCCGGCGTCGGTCAGCCGGTTCAGCAGCGAGGACTTTCCGGCGTTTGTGTACCCTGCGATGGCTACGGACGGCACGGAATTACGACGGCGGTTGGCCCGCTTGGTTTCCCGCGCCGGCTTCATTGCGGCGATTTCGCGCCGCAGTTTGGCCATCCTGGTGCGGATCCGGCGCCGGTCCAGTTCGATTTTGGTTTCACCGGGGCCACGGGAGCCCATGCCGGCGCCTGCGCCGCCCACCTGGCCGCCGGCCTGGCGGGACATGGATTCGCCCCAGCCGCGCAGGCGCGGGAGGAGGTACTCGAGCTGCGCCAGCTCCACCTGGGCTTTGCCTTCGCGGCTCTTGGCATGCTGGGCGAAGATGTCCAGGATCAGGGCGGTGCGGTCGATGACCTTGACCTTCACGATGTCCTCGAGTCCGCGCCGCTGTGACGGTGCCAGCTCGGCATCCACCACTACGGTGTCGGCACCAGTGGACATCACGATGTCCTTGAGCTCCTGGGCCTTGCCGGAGCCGAGGAAGGTACCGGGGTCAGGCTTGGCGCGGCGCTGGACGATGCCGTCGAGGACTTCCGAACCCGCTGTTTCGGCAAGGGCAGCGAGTTCGCGGAGCGAATTTTCCGCGTCGGCGAGGGTGCCTTCTGTCCAGAGGCCGGCCAGCACCACGCGTTCGAGGCGCAGCTGCCGGTATTCAACTTCGGTGACGTCTTCGAGTTCGGTGGAAAGGCCGGCGGTACGGCGCAGGGCCCGGCGTTCCTCAAGGTCCTGCTGGTCCCCGTCGAAGATGCTGTGTTCGCTGTCCTGGCGGGAAATCGCCTGGGCCGATCCCAAAACTCCGCGCGAACTTTCCGGGGCGGAGTGGGCGGCACGGGCCGGGACATCCTTGGACAGAATCCGGTCGATGACGGCCTGGATTTCCTCAGGACTCATGTCCTGGGAGGCTGCATCTGATCCGGTGTTGGGCTGGTTGGTCATGTTCTCCTTTGAAGATTCGACACCTTCAGAATAATGCTGATTGTTTGTCTGCGGGGCGGTATTCGCGCTGGGCTGACGACTATTGGTCATTCGGGCTCCTGGAGTGCCGGCGGCTGCGGCGCAGCGGGCGGCGGTACGGACGGTATGCGGGGCGACGACGTGCGAGGCAGGCGGCGTTGCGGTGGGTGCGCGTTTCGGATGGGCGCATGGTCAGACGATCAGCATTGCTGGACTCCAAGTAGTACGGGCGGGACGTTCTGCCGGACAATCACGGCGTGACGGCGCACTGAGCGGAAGGTGAATACCTGCGTCGCTGCGGGACGGGCGGTGCCCGTGCCGGCTACTCAAAGATCAAGAACATGGATTAAACATTAGCAGACGGGTTTCCGTGCCCCGTTCCAGTCCTCGTTTCCCATCGGCGCGCCGGGCAACTAATCTGGCGAGTTATGGAGTCTGCACACTATTTCAGCGCCCAGCCTGCCGGGCCGTTCACCCGCAAACCGCTAACCGTGGAACTTGCCGGTGAAACCCGCAGGCTGCAGACGTCCAGCGGCATCTTCAGCCCCGACGGCATCGACAAGGGAACTGCCGTACTACTGGCCGACGTGCCGTCCCCGTCACCCCAGGGCAACCTGCTGGACATCGGCTGCGGCTGGGGTCCCATCGCGCTGACCATGGCCCTGCGGGCACCCCACGCGCACGTCTACGCCGTGGACGTCAACGAGCGCTGCGTCGCCCTGACCAACGAGAACGCCGGCCTGCTGGGACTGGACAACGTCACGGCCAGCCTGCCCGACGCCGTTGATCCCGGCCTCCTGTTCGACACGATCTGGTCCAATCCGCCGATCCGGATCGGCAAGGACGAGCTTCACTCCCTGCTGCTGCTGTGGCTGCCCCGGCTGGCTGCAGGCGGATCCGCCTGGCTGGTGGTCCAGAAGAACCTTGGTTCCGACTCGCTTCAGCGCTGGCTGGCCGCTGAACTGGACAGCAGCTTCACCGTCACCCGCGAGAGCACCTCGAAGTCCTTCAGGATCATCCGGGTCAGGAAAGCGTCCCGCTAGCCACGATCACTGCGGGACCACTGAGTTCCACATGTTCGTGGCCTTCCGGGCCCGCAAAGAATTTAACGCCGACGACGCCGCCGGGCACGTTCACGTTCCAGGCATCCGGCGCGCCCTGCCCGGCCCAGTGCCGGATGGCGACGGCTGCTGCGCAGGCGCCGGTGCCGCAGGACTGGGTCTCCCCCACGCCGCGTTCGTGGACCCGCATGGTGACTGTGCCGACGCCGTCGTGGACCATCGGCTCGGACGGGACGACAAACTCGACGTTGGTGCCGTTCGCCGGCTTCGGATCGACGTGCGGTGCCTTGAAGAGCTGTGTGGCCTCGAGTTCGCTGAGTTCGGCCAGGGCCACCACGGTGTGCGGGTTCCCCATGCTGACGGACAACGCAGGGCGCGGCACTTCCAGGCCGTCCGCGGTCACCAGCGAGTCCATGGCACGTGCGGTGGCCTCGCCAGGGAAGATGAATTCCCACGGCCCCATGTCCACCGCGTAGCCGTTTTCGGTCCGCACCACCGTCTTGACGCCACCGCGCGTGCCGATGGTCAGGGCATCGCCGGTGCCGAGCCGGACAAGTCCTTCGGCGATGAGGAAGTGGACAAACACGCGGACGCCGTTGCCGCACATTTCCGACAGGGATCCGTCACCGTTGCGGTAGTCCATGAACCACTCGGCATCCGGGTGGACTGCCTGCAGCTCCCGCCCCTCCGGGAGGAAACGCGAAGGCACGGCCCGGATCAGTCCGTCACCGCCGATGCCGCGGTGGCGGTCACAGAGTTCCGCGACCTGCTCGGGCGCAATCGGCCAGGTACCTTCGGGGTCGGCAACGAGCACGAAATCGTTGCCGGTGCCATGGCCCTTGGAGAAGGCCAGGCCGCTCAGCCCCTGGAGTGTGCGGTCAGGGGCGGGTGCAAGGGTTTCGTCCATGGATCAAGGTTACCGGTTGACGGGGGGCGTCCTTAGCCGCAGAGGGCCGCCGCTTTGGCCACGAGGTCCGGGTCCTGCCAGTCCAGCCAGTTGATGCGCGGATCCGCCCTGAACCATGTGAGTTGCCGCCGGGCGAATTTCCGCGTGGCAGTGATGGTGTCTTCCGTGGCCTGGCCGGCATCCCATTCGCCGTCGAGGACTTTCAGGAACTGGGCATAGCCCAGTGCGCGGGACGCCGTCTTGCCGTTTCGGAGCCCCGCAGCGTCCAGCCGCTCCACCTCGGCCTGTAGTCCGCCGGCAACCATGGCGTGGACGCGCCGGGCCAGCCTCTCCTTCAGGAGCTCACGGTCCACTTCGAGCCCGATCTGCACCGTCGGCTGGAAGTACTCCCGGACGGGCATAAAGGAGCTGAAAGGACGCCCTGTCAGTTCGAAGACCTCCAGGGCCCGGACCACCCTGCGGGCGTCACCCAGGCGACCGGCGGAAATCGGGTCCACCGCTTCCAGCCGGGTGCGCAGCGGGGCCAGGCCGGTGTCCGCCAGCTCTGCTTCCAGGCGGCCGCGGATAGCCGGATCCGTGCCGGGAAATTCGAGCACGTCGAGGGCGGCCCGGACGTAGAGGCCCGATCCGCCCACCAGGATGGCCCGCTTTCCGCGCCCCTGGATCTCTGCAATGGCGGCCCTCGCCTCCCGCTGGAAATCCGAAACGCTGGCTTCTTCGGTGACGTCGAGGGTGTCCAGGAGGTGGTGCGGAACTCCCCTGCGCTCCGCGGCCGTGATCTTGGCAGTGCCGATGTCCATGCCGCGGTAGAACTGCATGGCGTCCGCGTTGATCACTTCGCCGTCGAGGGCCAGTGCCAGGGCAACGGCGAGGTCGGATTTGCCGGATCCGGTGGGGCCAACCACCGCGATGACGGGAGGACGGGGGTAACCGGTATTGCGGTCAGCCGCCGAGGGCAGGTCAGCGTTCTCTGCCCCGCGAGCGTCCGCGGAAGGGTTGATCATTGCCTAGCCGCGGCGGACGGGGACCGCCGGCATACCGAGGGACACGCCGCTCTTGGCGCCGTTCCCGCCGGAACCGCTGCCGGGAACCGGCACACCGCAGGAGTCCGCCTGCGACCTGTCCCAGGCGTCACCGGCACGCGAGCGGCGCAGGGTGTAGTCCGCCGCCGAGGCCGGATCCGCGACCAGGTGGAAAGCCGCGGCTTCGGTGATGGTGACTGTCACGAGGTCGCCGGGGCGCGGTGTCTCCGCACCTTCCGGGACCGAGAAGTGCACGAGGCGCTGGTCCTGCGACCGGCCCGACAAACGGTGGGTTTCCTCCGCCTTGCGGCCCGACTGCGCCGTGACCATGACTTCGACCCGGCGGCCCAGCTGGCGGGCGTTCTCCTCGGCCGCAATCCGGTCCTGCAACGCCGTCAGGCGCTCAAAGCGCTCCTGCACCACTGCCTTGGGAAGCTGGTCCGGCAAGTCCGCTGCGGGGGTACCGGGGCGCTTGGAGTACTGGAAGGTGAACGCCGTCGCAAAACGTGATTTCTCGACGACATCAAGCGTGGCCTGGAAGTCCTCTTCGGTTTCACCGGGAAACCCGACGATGAGGTCGGTGGAAATGGCGGCATGCGGAATCCGTTCCCGGACCTTGTCCAGGATGCCGAGGAACTTGGTGGAGCGGTATGAGCGCTTCATGTCCTTGAGGACTTTGTCCGAGCCGGACTGCAGCGGCATGTGCAGCTGCGGCATCACGTTGGCGGTTTCAGCCATGGCGTCAATGACGTCGTCAGTGAAGGCGGCCGGGTGCGGGCTGGTGAATCGGACCCGTTCGAGGCCTTCGATTTCACCGCAGGCACGCAGCAGTTTGGAGAAGGCCTGCCGGTCGCCGAATTCCACCCCGTAGGAGTTCACGTTCTGGCCCAGGAGCGTGACTTCAATCGCTCCGTCATCGACGAGTGCCTGGATTTCGGCGAGGATGTCGCCGGGGCGGCGGTCCTTTTCCTTCCCGCGCAGGGCAGGAACGATGCAGAACGTGCAGGTGTTGTTGCAGCCCACGGAAATGGACACCCAGCCCGAATACACCGAGTCCCGCTTCGTGGGGAGCGTGGATGGAAAAACGTCCAGCGACTCGAGGATCTCGAGCTGCGCTTCGTTGTTGTGCCGGGCGCGGTCCAAGAGTGCGGGCAGCGCGCCGACGTTGTGGGTGCCGAAGACCGCGTCCACCCAGGGGGCCTTCTTCAGGATCGTTTCGCGGTCCTTCTGGGCCAGGCAGCCGCCCACCGCGATCTGCATGCCGGGGTTGGCCGCTTTGACCGGCGCGAGCATCCCGAGGTTGCCATAGAGCTTGTTGTCGGCGTTTTCACGGACGGCGCAGGTGTTGAACACCACCACGTCCGCGTGCTCGCCCGACGCGGGCACGTAGCCGGCGTCTTCCAGCATGCCGGCCATCCGCTCGGAGTCGTGCACGTTCATCTGGCAGCCGAAGGTGCGCACCTGATAGGTGCGCGGCGGGGCAGCCGCGGGTGCTGCCTCGATGCTGGCGGAAGTACTGGTGCCGGACGCTGGGGAAGGAATGGTCAAACTCACCTGTTAAGGGTACCGGTTCACAGGAAGTCTGCCGCCGCCGGTTCACCGGCGGCAGCGTCGAGGACCTCCCCCACGATCCGGAAAGCCTGGGAGGGCTGGTATCCCTTCCGCGCCAGCATTGACCCCAGCCGGCGCGTGACCTTGTCCCGCTCGGCGCGGTCGCTGAGGTCCACAGAGCCTTTGAGCTTGCGTTCGACGAGTTGGCGTGCGGCGGACTCCTCCGCTTCGTCGCTGAGTTGCTCCAGGGCCCGTGCCGCAATGTCAGCCTCGATGCCCTTGTCCGCGAGTTCGCGGCGCAACGCTCCCTTGGCAAGCTTCCGGGTCTGGGACCTGCTCCGGACCCACATGTCCGCGAACTCCGCATCATCGACGAGCCGGACTTCTTCAAACCGGTCCAGGACGGCCTCGGCCACATCCTCCGGGACGTTGCGTTCGGCGAGCTTGCGGGCAAGCTGCAGCCTGCTCTTGGGCGAGCTCGTGAGCTGCCGCAACACAATGGCCCGCGCCACCGAGGCCGGGTCCGGCTCAGCGTCCAGTTCGGCCTCCGGCTCCCGGGAGAACCCGGCCCGGTCCCCGCTGGGCCCGGTCCGGCCGGACCGGTCTCCCCTAGAAACCGTCAACGGCCTTGAGCTTGGGCGACGCCTCGGCTTCAGCCGCAGCCGGCTTGACGCCGACGCCCAGCTTCTCCTTGATGAGGCGCTCCAGTTCGGCGGCCAGCTCCGGGTTGTCCCGCAGGAAGCGGCGGGAGTTCTCCATGCCCTGGCCCAGCTGGTCACCGTCGTAGGTGAACCACGAACCGGACTTCTTGATCAGTCCGTGCTCGACGCCCATGTCGATGATGCCGCCCTCACGGGAGATGCCCTGGCCGTAGATGATGTCGAATTCGGCGATCTTGAAGGGCGGGGCCATCTTGTTCTTGACGATTTTCGCCTTGGTCCGGTTGCCCACCGAGTCGGCGCCTTCCTTCAGCGTCTGGATGCGGCGGACATCGATACGGATGGAGGCGTAGAACTTCAGTGCCTTACCGCCGGTAGTTGTCTCGGGCGATCCGAAGAAGACGCCGATCTTTTCGCGCAGTTGGTTGATGAAGATGGCGGTGGTCTTGGTCTGGCTCAAGCGGCCGGTGATCTTACGCAGCGCCTGGCTCATCAGGCGGGCCTGGAGGCCCACGTGGCTGTCGCCCATGTCGCCTTCGATTTCCGCGCGGGGCACGAGGGCTGCCACGGAGTCAATGACGATGACATCGAGGGAGCCCGAGCCGATCAGCATGTCCATGATTTCCAGGGCCTGCTCACCGGTGTCCGGCTGGGAAACCAGCAGGGCGTCGGTATCCACACCCAGCTTGGCGGCGTATTCCGGATCCAGTGCGTGCTCGGCGTCGATGAACGCTGCGATGCCGCCCTGCCGCTGGGCGTTCGCGACCGCATGCAGGGCCACGGTGGTCTTACCCGACGATTCCGGGCCGTAGATTTCCACGACGCGGCCGCGCGGCAGGCCGCCAATTCCGAGGGCAACGTCCAAGGCAATGGAGCCCGTGGGGATTACCTCGATGGGAGCACGTACTTCATCGCCCAGCCGCATGACGGAGCCTTTGCCGAACTGCTTGTCGATCTGTGCAAGCGCTGCGTCGAGCGCCTTCTGACGATCCGGGGCTGCCGCCATAGTTCACACCTCTAGTTTTCTCGCTGTGGAGTGGCCTGACCGGCCCTTTGTCTGTCATCACCGACGCTAACGGCACCCACCGACATTCTTGCCGGATGACATTGCGTATGTGGAAAACGGTCTGCAAAAAGCATAGCCCGACCCGAACAGATATTCGAACAATCCTGCGGCGTGTCAGGCGGCGGACGCTCAGTTCCGGGACGGCTTGATGTCCCTGCCGAGCCGCCGCTCAGCCGGGACGTCCTGCACGTCGCAGATCGCGAGCCATACCTGCCGCGGCGGGACTCCCGCCGCCAGCGCCTGGTCCGCTGTCCGGCTGCCTACGCCTGCCAGCACCAGTGAGCTGCTGAGGACCCGGGAGTACCCCGCGCCGAACTCATCGTCCATTAGCCGCCAAAAGTCGCTGATTCGCACCGATAAAGTCTCTCACCCCTGCGGCCAATAGAATGGTTGCCATGAGCAACCCAGCTGTGGAACCCGTTGATTCCGGGGCCACCGAAAACAGCGTCGACGCGGCCCTGCGGACCGTAGAGCACCAGATCAGCCTGTTCTGGCGCCGCGGACGCTCCATCTCCCAGCAACTCTCGCGGCAGGTCCACCCGGACATGGAACCGGCAGCCTATGGCCTGCTCACCGTCATCCGCAGGGAAGGCCCCATCAGGCTCACGGAACTCGCTTCATGCATCGGAGTGGGCAAACCCTCAGTCAGCCGGCAGATCGCATTCCTGGAGAGCATCGGCCTGGTGTCCAAGGAAGCGGACCCGCTCGACGGCCGTGCCCAAACCATCCGGCTCACGCCCAAGGGCGAGGAGAAGATGCACCAGGTCCAGGATGCCCGGCGCGAAGTCTTCCGTGAACGGCTGGGGGAATGGCCGGTGGAGGACCTGCAGACCCTTGCCGCCTACATGGCAAAGCTCAACGCCACGTATGAGCGGGACGGCTTCCCGAAGGACGAGGCGAAGTAACAACGGCGAAGCAACAACAAAGGGCCTCCGGCTTAGCCGGAGGCCCTTCGTGTCACGCGTAAAGACTAGGTTCTGACGTGAGCCGGTCAGCGGGCGCCCGAGAGCAGTCCCTTGGCCAGTTCGTCAGAGAGGTCGGTAGTGAGTTCGCGGTCAAGGTCACGGCCGTAGCGCTGCGAGAATTCCTGCGGGACGGTATCCGGAACAGCAACGCCTTCAGCGACGGCAACGCGGTCGCTCACTTCGCGGAGCATGCTGGACAACGGGACGTCCAGGGCCGAGCAGATCGAAGACAGCAGCTCCGAAGAGGCTTCCTTCTGGCCGCGCTCCACTTCACTGAGGTAACCCAGGGATACCCGGGCACTATGTGACACTTCGCGGAGGGTTCGGCCCTGACGCTGGCGAACGTCGCGCAGAACATCACCGATTTCGTGACGAAGTACTACCATCTTGCGCTCCTTCTGTTCGCTCTTTGCCTGATCGGCGAGGCCCACATCCTTCCAGCGGACAACGCCGTTTACGGATACGGGCTGCTTTACCATCTGTATCGCCTTGCTCCCTCGTACGTCAGGTCCGCCCTCATCAGGCGAACCATAATTATTTACTCATCCTAGGCGCCTCCCATATTCGGAAGCGACACAATGTAACAACTATTAGGAATCAAATTTTGTTCCCGGCAACTTTACGCCGGGTAAGCCTCGGAAGATAGGGCTTCCAGCAGCCGCTCCAACGCAGCCGCGCAGGCCTGGCCGCGGATGTCCGCGCGGTTGCCTTCAAAAACGTAGCCGAACGACCTCGCGCCGTCCGCGGTGGCGACACCGACGAACACTGTCCCCACGGCCTTGCCGCCGTGGGGTTCCGGCCCGGCGACACCCGTCGTGGACACACCGATGTCCGCTCCGCAGACCCGTCGCGCCCCGGCTGCCATCGCCTTAGCGACATCGCCGTCCACTGATCCGACGGCGTCGAGCAGTTCGGCGGGTACGCCAAGCACGTCCGCCTTGACTGAGTTCTGGTAGGACACCACGCCGCCCTGGAGCATTCCCGAGGCGCCGGGGGTATCGGCGAGGACCGCCGCCACCATGCCGGCAGTCAGCGACTCGGCGGTAGCCACGGTCAGTCCGCGGCCAATGGCACCGTTGACTGCTTGTTCGGCGATGCGGTGCAGGTTACTCATGGCAGCTCTCCTTTTACGCGTTGGCTGGCTGCGCGCCGGCCGTTCGCGCGCAGCTTGAGCGCTTCGACAACATACTGGCCGCCTGTCCAGACGGTGATGGCCACGGCCGCCAGCATCACCAGGAAAGCCAACACTCCCAGCCACGGGGCCAGTGAGGCGAGCGGGACCACGTACAGCAGGATCGCAACGGTCTGCACCACAGTCTTCAGCTTGCCTCCCCGCGACGCCGGGATGACGCCGTACCGGATGACGAAGAACCGCAGTGCCGTGATTCCCCATTCGCGGGCGAGGATCAGGACGGTGATCCACCACGGCAGTTCGTTCAGCAGCGAGAGCATCACCAGGGCGGAGCCGGTGAGCAGCTTGTCCGCGATCGGATCGGCGATCTTGCCGAAATCGGTGATCAGTCCCCTGCTGCGGGCGATGTCGCCGTCGAGCTTGTCCGTGTAAATGGCAACCGCAAACGTCAGGGCCGCGGCCCAGCGCCAGAGGCCGTTCTGGCTGTCGAGTCCGGGCGCGTCCGCGATGAGGAACCACACGAAGAACGGCACCAGGACAATCCGCAGCATCGTCAGGATGTTCGGAAGGTTCCAGATCCCGGAGGCGGAGCCTGAGCTGTCGGCTTCAGTGCTAGTCACCCTCATAGGCTACCGTCCAGTGAGGGACCAGGCGTCCTCGGACCCGTCTTCGTCGTCGCCGGAGTTGCCGTCGGCGCCGTCGTAGTACTCAACGTTCTGGGTGCGGTTGTCCAGGTCAGCCGCCACAAGGTCCTCGGCATAGCCGCCCTGGGCGATGTTCGCGTTGGCATTGTCGCTCAGCGCCGCCGTCTGGGAATCGGGCGACGCCGGTGCCTCCTGGCCCTTCATGGCGGCAAGGACGGCGGCAAGGTCGTCGGGTTTTACCAGCACGTCGCGCGCCTTTGAGCCCTCGGAGGGGCCCACCACTCCCCTGGACTCGAGAAGGTCCATCAGGCGGCCGGCCTTGGCGAAACCGACGCGCAGCTTGCGCTGCAGCATGGAGGTGGAGCCGAACTGCGTGGTGACCACCAGCTCGGTGGCCTGCAGCAGCACCTCCAGATCGTCTCCAATGTCGTCGTCGATCTGCTTTTTCTCCGCCTCGGGGGCGACGTCATCACGGTAGACGGCCTTGAGCTGGCCCTTGACGTGCTCGACCACCTTGTGGATTTCGGACTCCGTGACCCACGCGCCCTGCACACGCATTGCCTTGGAGGCGCCCATCGGCAGGAAGAGCGCGTCACCCTGGCCGATCAGCTTTTCGGCGCCGGGCTGGTCCAGCACCACGCGGGAGTCGGTGACGGAGGAGGTCGCGAACGCCATCCGGGACGGCACGTTGGCCTTGATCAGGCCGGTAACAACGTCAACGGAGGGCCGCTGGGTGGCCAGGACCAGGTGGATGCCTGCGGCACGGGCGAGCTGGGTGATGCGGACGATGGAATCTTCGACGTCGCGCGGGGCCACCATCATGAGGTCGGCGAGCTCGTCCACGATCACCAGCAGGTAAGGGTACGGCTTGATGACGCGCTTGGAATCGACGGGCGGGTGGACTTTCCCGGCGCGGACGGCCTTGTTGAAGTCGTCGATGTGCTTGAAGCCGTAGTTCGCGAGGTCGTCGTAGCGGGCGTCCATCTCGCGGACCACCCATTGCAGCGCTTCGGCGGCTTTCTTGGGGTTGGTGATGATGGGTGTGATCAGGTGCGGCACGCCTTCGTACGCCGTGAGTTCCACACGCTTCGGGTCCACCATGACCATACGGACCTCGTCCGGGGTGGCCCGCATGAGGATGGAGGTGATCATGGAGTTCACGAAGGAGGACTTACCGGCACCGGTGGCACCGGCCACGAGCAGGTGGGGCATCTTGGCGAGGTTCGCCACGACGTAGCCGCCCTCGACGTCCTTGCCCACACCCATCACCATCGGGTGGTCCGTCCGGCGGGCGTTCTGGCTGCGGAGCACATCGCCAAGGGAGACGGTCTCGCGGTCCGTGTTGGGGATCTCGATGCCGATGGCGGACTTGCCGGGAATGGGGCTGAGGATGCGGACGTCGCTGGACGCGACGGCGTAGGAGATGTTTTTGGACAGCGCGGTGACGCGCTCCACCTTGGTGCCTGCGGACAGTTCGATTTCGTACCGTGTGACAGTCGGCCCGCGGCTGAAACCGGTGACCTGCGCGTCAACGTTGAACTGGTTCAGGGTGTCGGTAAGGGACGCCACGATGGCGTCGTTCGCTTCCGTGCGCTCCTTGGGGATGGAGCCTGGAGTCAACACATCCGACGACGGCAGGGTGTAGGTCACATCGCCGGCCAGGGAGAGCTGCTCCGTGCGCTGCGGTATCGGCGTGGGCAGCGGCGCAGGGGCGACCGGACGCGAGGGGACCTGCGCGGCCGCGGCAACGGCTGCGGCGCCGGCTGCACCCGCGGGTGCGGCGGGATTGAGGGACCCGGCGGCGACCATGCCCGGGGTGACAAGCGGGATGGCCTCGGTGGCATGCTCGCCGTTGGCATCCCTGGTGCCCAGACCCTGGGCCGCTTTGATCTTTTCGACGGCGATTTCAGCCTGCGTGGGCCGGCGCACGCCGGGTGCCGGGCGGGGAGCCTTGCCACCTGCCTTGGTGCCGTCGGCGGTTCCGGCCGGGTCGTCGTCGTCAATGACGGCATGTTCGAAGGCCTCGTCGCCCACATACCCTTCGAGGCGGGGGTCAGTCTCGGGGTCCCTGCCGAACAGCCGGCTGCGCCGCTTCTTCTTCGGCGCTGCCTGGCCCGCGTTTTCGTAGAGGTAACTGCGGTCGTGGCCATCGCCGGGTTCCTGCAGGTCGATGCCCATCAGGTGCTCGTAGGCGTCCCTGATCCGGCGGGGAATCGCGCCGAACGGGGTGGCGGTCACAATCAGGACGGACGTGAAGGCGAGCAGGCTGTAGACGGCCACGGGCACGGCCGTGTGCAGGGCTGCCAGCGGCGAGGCGGCCAGGAAGCCGAGCATGCCGCCGGCCTGGCGCAGGCCGTCGAAACCGTCCGTCACCGTGGGCTGTCCGCCAATGACGTGGGCCAGGCCGCAGCCGGCGAAGGTCATGATGAGGAATCCGATGCCGATCCTGTTGTTGCCGCGCCCGTCCGAAGGCTGGCGGAACAGCCGGAAGGCGCAGACGAACAGCATGAGCGGCAGCAGCAGGGACATCCAGCCGAAGGTGCCGTTGACGATCGCGAACACGGTGTCCGGCAACCATCCCTTGAAGCCCCACCAGGCGAAGGTCGCCACGAATACGCCCAGGGCAAGGTTGAAGAGGGCTGCCCCGTCCCGGCGGTCCTCGGGGGCGAGGTCGCTGACATCATGGCCGATCCGCCGGACGCCGCCGCCGACGACGTGCCCGATGCCGAGCCACGCACCTGCGGCCACCCGCACGAGCCACGGCTGACGGGGCTCGACAGCTGCCATCTGGCGGGTCCGTGCCGTGCCCGACGATCCTCCGGTCCGGCTGGTTTTGGACGCAGCGGAGCCGGAGCCCCTGCCCGCTGAGCTGCCTGACTTGCCGCTTGAGTTGCCTCTAGGCGCGGAGGAGGTACGTGTCGCCATACCCGCCACGGTACCCGAAGCCGGGCAAAAAACCGCGGATTTCCGGGGCGTTCCGGGATGCATGTTGCGGAGGGGAAGGCGGCAGCACGGTGTCGTCGGGCCGGACCCACGCGGCTTAAACGACGGGGCCCTCCCCCGCAGGCGGCGGCCCGAAGGCTCACTTTCCTGCGGGGAGGGCCCCGTCGAACAATCCCGGGCGCTTACGCCTCAAGCACCACCGGAATGATCATGGGCTTGCGGCGAAGCTTGCGGTTGACCCAGGTGCCGACAACGCGGCGGACAACCTGCTGGAGCTGGTGTGTGGTGTGGTCCGTGTGGTTAAGCACGGCCTCTTCCAGGGCAGCATTGATCTTGGGAATGATTTCGTCAAAGACGGAATCGTCCTCAGCCACGCCGCGGGCGTGGATTTCCGGTCCGGAGACCACCTTGCCGGTGGCGCGGTGGATCACGGTGATGATGGAGATGAAGCCTTCATCGCCGAGGGTCTGGCGGTCCTTCAAGTCAGCTTCGGTGACTTCGCCAACGCTGGAGCCGTCAACGTAGACGAAGCCCACTTCAACCTGGCCTACGACGTCGGCCTGGTGGTCACGGAGGTCGATGACGGTGCCGTTGTCCGCCAGCAGGATGCTTTCGTCCGGCACGCCGGACTCGAGGGCGATCTTGCCGTTGGCAATCAGGTGCCGGGTCTCGCCGTGCACCGGCATGGCGTTCAGCGGTTCGAGGATGTTGTAGCAGTACAGCAGTTCCCCGGCCGCGGCGTGGCCGGAGACGTGGACCTTGGCGTTGCCCTTGTGGATGACATCGGCGCCCAGCTTGAGCAGGCCGTTGATGATCCGGAAGACGGCATTCTCGTTGCCCGGGATCAGGCTGGAGGCGAGGATGACGGTATCGCCCTGGCCGACGACGACGCGGTGGTCACCGTTGGCCATGCGGGACAGTGCCGCCATCGGCTCACCCTGGGACCCGGTGGACATCAGCACCACGCGGTTGTCCGGCAGGTTGTCGATGTTCTTGATGTCGACGAGGATGCCCGGCGGCACGTCGAGGTAGCCAAGCTTCTCGGCGATTGCCATGTTGCGGACCATCGAGCGGCCCACGAAGGCAACCTTGCGGTTGTGGTTGGCTGCGGCGTCGAGGACCTGCTGGACCCGGTGCACGTGCGAGGAGAAGGAGGCGACGATCAGGCGCTTGGAGGCCTGGCCGAAGAGACGGTCCAGGGTGGGGCCGATTTCCTTCTCGGCGGTGGTGAACCCCGGCACGTCGGCGTTCGTGGAGTCCGACATGAAGAGGTCCACGCCCTCTTCGCCCAGCTTGGCGAAGTGGCGAAGGTCGGTGATGCGGCCATCCAGCGGCAGCTGGTCCATCTTGAAGTCGCCAGTGTGCAGCACGGTGCCGCCGGAGGTACGGAGGAACACGGCGAGGGCGTCGGGGATCGAGTGGTTGACGGCCACGAATTCGCATTCGAACGGGCCGAACTTCTGCACCTGTCCCTCGGTGACGATCTGGGTGACCGGCTTGATCCGGTGTTCCTGCAGCTTCGCCTCGATGAGTGCCAGCGTCAGCCGGGAGCCAATCAGGGGAATGTCGGCGCGCAGGCGCAGCAGGTAGGGAACGGCGCCGATGTGGTCCTCGTGGCCGTGGGTCAGGACGACGGCAACGATGTCATTGAGGCGGTTCTCGATGTAGGAGAAATCGGGCAGGATCAGGTCGACGCCGGGCTGGGTTTCCTCCGGGAAGAGGACGCCGCAGTCGACGATGAGCAGCTTGCCGTCGATTTCGAAGACGGTCATGTTGCGGCCGATCTCCCCCAGGCCGCCGAGCGGAACGATCCGCAGGGTGTCCTTGGGCAGTTTCGGCGGCGTAACAAGGCCGGGAAGGGCGGTTTGGGTCATAGTGCTCTACTTTCCGGGCGAAAGCAGGGATGGTCTTTGCCGATCAGGAAAAGACCATTCCTGCTTCCGCCAAATCCTCGCGGATGATTGCGATCTCGGCTTCGTCCGGCTCCACGAGGGGCAAACGGACAACCGAGTTGGGCAGGACTCCCTGCCATTTAAGAATCTGCTTGGCCGCTACGGCCCCCTGCACGCGGGTCATCGTGGCCCGGATAACAGGTTCAAGTTCAAAATTGATCTTCCGCGCGGTGCCGAGGTCGTTCGCGTTGACGGCGTCGATCAGCTCGCGGAACCGGCGGGTGGCAACGTGCGTGGTGACGCCCACGAGCCCGACAGCGCCCAGCGCCATCCACTGCAGGGTCAGTCCGTCGTCCCCGGAGTAGAAGAGGAGGTCGGTGTTCGCCATAACGCGGGTGGCGGCGGCGAAATCGGCCTTGGCATCTTTGACGGCAACGATGTTCGGGTGCTCGGAGAGGCGGATCATCGTCTCCGGAGCAATCTGGATGGAGGAACGGCCGGGGATGTCATAGAGCATCACGGGAACGTCGGTGGCGGAGGCGATCGTCTCAAAGTGGGCGCGCACACCGGCCTGGCTGGGCTTGTTGTAGTACGGGGTGACGATCAACAGTCCGTCGACGCCGACCTCGGCTGCCTGCTTGGACAGGTGGACGGAGTGTGCGGTGTCGTTGGTTCCGGTGCCGGCGATGATCGCGGCGCGGCCGCCGACAGCGTCCTTGACCGCACGGAACATGCCCACGTTCTCCTCGTCGGTGAGGGTGGAGGTTTCGCCCGTGGTTCCCGTGACGACCAGTCCGTCGCAGCCGTCATCGACAAGCTTCACGGCCAGTTCCGCCGCCTGCTGGTAGTCCACTTTGCCGTCCTCAGTAAACGGCGTGACCATTGCGGTCAGGAGGGTGCCAAATGCAGGGTTATTCGCGGAAGTCTCAGCCATAGGAAAAACGTTACCCTGTCCCCGCCTTGTTAGGACAATGGCGGCGGCGTGACGATCGTCAAATTCGGCCCGGGCGGGTCACTCTTGGGGGCTGCGGACGGGCCCCTGCCGGGGAGCGCCGCAGTAGCGGCCCACGGCGTCTTCCCGGAGCGACTCTGCCCACGTAGCCAGCCGCTGGGCGGCCCGGACGTAGTGGAAGAGTTCCGTGGGCGTGAGGGCATCAACGTCACATTCGGAGAGCCTGCGCGCCAGTTCGGCGCCGGGCGGCTGGGCCGAGAGTGCGACACCTTCACTGCCCCACTGGACATCCTCGGCGGGTTCTCCCGCCACAAGCTGGCGGAAGAGATAGTCCACCACACCCGGGCTCATCGCCTTGAGCGGGCCCGCAGCAGCGTCCTGATGCGCCCTGCTTTGAGGTGCCCTGCCTTCATGCGCTTGGCGTTCCGGTGCATTGTTCATGGATCGATGGTATTCGAACATATATTCGAACGCAAGGGCTTTCAGCCGGATATGAGACGATCGGCTCATGACCTCCCGTGGCACTGCTTCACCCTCGCGGACTGCCAAAGGCACCACCAAGACGACCCGACTCACCGGAATCGATGCTGCCCGGGGGCTGGCGCTGCTCGGCATGATGGCCACGCACCTGCTTCCCACGTTCGAAGCCAATGCGCAGCTGACACCCACGTGGATTGGGCTGGCTTTCTCGGGGCGGGCGGCCGCTTTGTTTGCCGTCCTGGCCGGGATCGGCCTCGCCCTGTCCACCGGAAAGCAGCATCCGCCCCAGGGCCCGGAGCTGAGCGGCGCACGCCGAGGCATAGCGTTGCGCGCCCTGGTGATCGCCGTCGTCGGGCTCTTCCTCGGCGGGCTGGAAGTGAACGTCGCGGTGATCCTGGTCCACTACGCCGTTCTGTTCCTGTGCGTCCTCCCGTTCATCGGGCTCAGCATCAAGCCGCTCTGCGCACTGGCTGCCGGCTGGGTGCTGGGCTCGCCCGTGCTGGCCTACCTGCTGCGGCCGTGGCTGCTTGCCCCTACCCCGCCGCTCCAGCTGGGCCACAACCCCAACTGGGACGATCTCACCACTCCCGGGCGCCTGCTGGGGGACATCTTCCTGACCGGCTACTACCCGGTCCTGCAATGGCTGAGCTACCTGCTGATCGGGCTGGTGATCGGCCGGCTGGCACTGACCAGGATGGCCGTCCAGGTGCTGCTGCTGGCCGGCGGCACCGTGGTGGCCGTGCTGGCCAAGTGGCTGGGAGTGCTGACGATGGATGCGTGGGGCGGCAAGGAGGCGCTGCAGGCCCAGCTCGCGGACCCCCGCTACCCGTTGGACAGCCTTTTGCAGGTGAACCTTGCCGGGGTGGAGCAATCGGGCTCCTGGTGGTGGCTGGCCAGCAGCGCACCGCATTCGGGCACATCGCTGGACCTGCTCCACACGTCAGCCGTCGCCGCCGCCGTAGTGGGCGCCTGCCTGCTGCTGGGCAGGCTGGGCGACTGGCTCGCGCTGGACCTCCTGCTCCCCCTGCGGGGCGCAGGGGCCATGACCCTCACCCTGTACACGGCCCATGTGTGCCTGGTGGCCGCCATGTACCTGCAGCCGCTGCCGGCGGGATGGACACCGGAAGGTGTCTATGCGGCGCAGGCCCTGACCGCCGTCCTCATCGGAGGCTCGCTGGCGGCACTGAACTGGAGGGGCCCGCTGGAATGGGTGGCGCACGCCGCCAGCGAGGTGGGCCGCTACCAGCGGGCGGGAATCCGCTAGGCGGTCTTGTTGCCCCCGCGGAACAGCTTCAGGGCATCACGCATGGATGCCCGGGCGCGTTTGCGGTCGCCGGCGGCGTCATAGGCGCAGCTCAGCCGGAACCAGGAGCGCCAGTCGTCCGGCGCTTCTTCGGCTTCGGTGCGGTACTTCTCAAACTCGGCGTCTGCCGATTCCCGCACGATCCTGCCGGCGGGTGTGCGCTGCAGGTTGTCGACCGGCAGGCCGCCTTCGGCTTCAAGGACCTTGGCCATCTGTTCCGTCCGGGCGCCGAAAAGCAGTTCACGGACCAGCGCCCAGGCGCCAATGGCCGGCAGGACCAGGTAGGCGGCGCCAATGGCTTTCGCCACAGGGTTAGGGTCGGTGAGTAGCAGCACGGACCGCTGGAAGGACACCACCAAATAGAAGACCAGCAGGAGCGTCACCGCGCCGACCCAGATCTTGGTGCGGTTCTTCTTCAGTCCGGTGAGGACATTGCCCATTGCCGTCAGACCCCGAGGTCCAGGTAGCCGTCCAGGCCCACGGTCAGTCCGGGGTGGCCGGCCACGTTCCGCACGCCCAGCAGCACGCCGGGCATGAACGAAGCCCGGTCGAAGGAGTCGTGGCGCAGGGTCAGCTGCTCCCCCGGGCCGCCGAGGAGGACTTCCTGGTGGGCCACCAGGCCGCGGAGGCGCACGCTGTGGACGCGGATGCCGTCCACATCGCAGCCGCGGGCACCGGCCAGTTCGGTGGTGGTGGCGTCCGGGCTGGCGCCGATGCCGGCGGCGGCGCGTTCGGCTGCGATCAGCTGTGCGGTGCGGACCGCGGTGCCGGAGGGCGCGTCAACCTTGTCCGGGTGGTGCAGCTCGATGACTTCCACCGATTCGAAGTATTTGGCGGCTTTGGCGGCAAACGCCGACGCCAGCACGGAACCGAGCGCAAAGTTCGGGGCAATAAGGACGCCCACGCCGGCGCTGCGGCCCAGCAGTTCCTCAAGTTCGCCGAGCCTGCCGGCGTCCCAGCCGGTGGTGCCGACGACGGCGTGCATGCCGTGTTCGACGGCGAAGCGGACGTTCGCTTCGGTGCTTTCCGGGACCGTCAGGTCCACCACAACGCGGGCGCCGGCGTCCACCAGCTGCTCCAGGGAATCACCGCGTCCGAGGGCCGCTACGAGCTTCATGTCGGGGGCCGCTTCCACGGCTTTCACGGCCTCGGCGCCCATGCGCCCGTTCGCGCCCAGGACGGCGACGGCAAGTTGTTCGGTCATGGGCTTAACCCTACCGTCGGGCCCGCCGCCCGGATGAACCGGGACGGGAGGTTACTAGGCCCCGGCCCCGACCCATTCGACGGTCCCGTCGCTGAAGAACTGTTCCTTCCAGATGGGCACCTCCGCCTTGATCCGGTCAACGAGCTCCGAGCACACGTCGAACGCCTGGCCGCGGTGCGAGGCGGACACGGCGCACACCAGTGCGGGGTCGCCGATTTCCAGCATGCCCACCCGGTGCGCGGCCCAGATCCGCACTGTTTCGCCGCCGTCGCCCGCATGTTCGGCCACCAGCCGGGCAACGACGTCGGCCATCACCTGGTGGGCGGTCGGATGCGCACTGTAGCTGAGCCGCTCAACGGGCTTGCCGCCGTCGTGGTTCCTGACCACTCCGCTGAAGCTGACCACGGCGCCCGCCGTGTCCGATTCCACAGCGGCGATAGCCTGCGCCACGGAGATGGGCTCCGCGCTCAACACGGCGTTCACGATCTCGAATCCGGTTTCAGTGCTCATGGCTGCCTTCCAGTTGGTCGCACAGGTGGGTGATGACCGGATCAAGCACGCCCAGGCCGTCCATGACTCCCTTGGGTGATCCGGGAAGATTGACGATGAACGTCCGACCCGCCGCGCCCGCGTGTCCGCGGCTCAGCATCGCCATGGGCGTCTTCGCCAGGCCGGCCTGCCGGATACCCTCCATGATCCCCGGAATCTCGCGGTCCAGCAGGGGCACCGTCATCTCAGGGGTCAGGTCATCGGGGCTGAGTCCGGTCCCGCCGCTGGTGATGATGACCGCGGGGTGCTGCGTGAGGAGGGCGCGCAGCGCGGCGCCCACGGGCTCGCCGTCGGGCACCACCATGGCCGGGAACGTCTCGAAGCCGTGCTCCGTCAGCCAGTCGGTGATCACCGGTCCGGTTTCGTCGCGGTAGATGCCCGCAGCGGCCCGGTTGGAGGCAATAACGACGCCGGCCTTCCGGCCGGTGGCCTCTCCGTGGCGGTGCGGTTCGGGCTGCTGTCCAAAGCTGCTCATGCTGTCCAGTCCCCGCTCTTGCCGCCGCTTTTGGCCAGCACCCTGATATCGGTCAAGACGGCGTGCTTGTCCACTGCCTTGATCATGTCGTAGACGCTCAGTGCCGCCACCGATGCTGCTGTGAGGGCTTCCATTTCGACGCCGGTCACGCCCCGTGTCTTGACGGTGGCCAGCACCATGACCGAATCGCGGCCCAGTTCAAAGTCAACGGTGACCTTGGAGATGGGCAGCGGATGGCACAGCGGGATAAGCTCGGGGGTCTTCTTCGCGGCCATGATTCCTGCGACGCGGGCCACCGCCAAAGCGTCGCCCTTCGGCAGGTCGCCCGCGCCCAGGAGGGCGAGCACCTCCGCGGTGGTGCGGACCGTGGCGGTGGCTGTGGCCTCCCGCGTGGTCTCGGCCTTGCCGGAAACATCAACCATCTGCGCTGTTCCGTCACTGCGCAGATGCGTCAGCCCGGCAGCATTGTCCTCAGTGTTCACAGCGTCCATACTTCCACTTCTGCGCCCGCGGCGAGCGCAGAAGTCCCCACCGGGACATGGATGAGGGCGTTGGAGCTGGCGAGGGCATGGACCAGGTGCGATCCTGCGCCCCCTTCCAGCCGGACCGTGCCGTCCGGCAGGAGGGTTCCGCGCCGGACCTGGTGCTTGCCCGCGGGTGACTCCACCGGCCCCGCCAGCCGGGCCCGGATGGCTGGCCTCGGCGCCGGCGCCCCGAACAATGAGCTGAGGACCGGACGGAGGAATATCTCGAAGGAGACCAGGCAGCTGACCGGGTTACCCGGGAAGCCGATGAACGGAACCCCGTCGAACCGCCCGATTCCCTGCGGGCCGCCGGGCTGCATGGCCACATGCAGGAATTCCACGTCCTGGTCCGCCGTGGCCTGCCGGACCACTTCGTAGGCGCCCTTGCTGACGCCGCCAGTGGTGACGATCAGGTCCACGTGGGGGGCGCGCTCCCGCAGCATGGCGGCGAGTTCCTCCGGACTGTCCGTTGAGATCGCTGCCCGCTGGACATCCAGCCCGGCCTGGCTCATGGCTGCTTCCAAGAGCGTGCCGTTGGCGTCGTAGATCTTGCCGGGTGCCAGCCGGCCGCCGGGTTCCACCACTTCGTCCCCCGTGGTGGCGAGGAGCACTTTCAGCTTCCGGTGCACGCTGACCCCGGTGACGCCCAGTGCCGCCAGGAGCCCCAGCTGGCCCGGGCCCAGGAACGTTCCGCCGGCGAGCGCCAGCTCCCCTGAGCGGATATCGCTGCCCGCGTTCCGGACGTAGGTGCCCGGCTCCGTTGCCGGCAGCCGGACCGTGGCCGCCGTTCCGGGGTCCGGGAAGGAATCGGGAACGGCCCTCTCAATGGGCACGACGGCGTCGGCTCCGGGGGGAATCATGGCGCCGGTCATGATGGGGGCGGCCGTGCCCGGCTCCAGGGCGGCCGCGGTGGCACCGGCCGGGATGGGCGCCACCACCGTGAGGTTCGCCCCGCCGTCGGCAATGTCACTGCTGCGGACGGCAAAGCCGTCCATCTGGGAGTTGTCGAACGGCGGCAGGTCCACGGGAGCAGGGATATCCACAGCCAGCCCGCGCCCCAGCGCCGCCAGGAGCGGCAGTTCTTCGGTTCGGCCGGTTCCGGGGAGGTGGGCCAGCAGCTCCCGCACGGTGTCGCGGTGGGCCTCCACAGTGCGGGCCTGATGCCCGTCGTCGGTGCGGTGCATGCGTTCCTTACCTTGGTCCGGGCATTGTTGTCGGGTTCACTGCGTTGTCGGGTTCACTGCGGCGTCGGGTTCACTGCGGCGTTCCGCCGCTGCGGTCGTTCCCGCGAAACGTTCGGCCCGTTACGGCGTCACGTCAACTCTAATGGTGTGGAATCCGGTGGCGCCGTCCGGAGCCACCCGGGCACGCTCTTCGATCTGCGGTGCACCGTTCAGGTCCGTGGCCCTGACCTGGATCTCGTACTGCCCGGGCGTCAGGGGCACCGACAGCTGCCACTGGTACCACGTGTCCCGGGATATGCCGGGCGCAAGTTCCACCGCCTGCCAGGGGCCGCGGTTGACGCGAAGTTCCACCTTGCCGATGCCGGTGTGCTGGGCCCACGCGACGCCGCCGAAGGCCACCGTTCCGGCACGAACCGGGCGGCCGGAGCGCGGAACGTCGATGCGCGAGGACGTCTTGATGGGTCCGCGTTCGCTCCAGCCGCGGGGCGTCCAATAGCCGACGTCGTCAGCGAACCTGGTCACCTTGAGCTCAGTGAGCCACTTGGTGGCGGAAACGTAGCCGTACAGGCCCGGCACCACAAGCCGCACCGGGAAGCCGTGCTCAAGAGGCAGCGGCTCGCCGTTCATCCCGACGGCGATCAGGGCATCGCGGTCGTCGGTGAGGACCTCCAGCGGTGTGCCGGCCGTCCAGCCGTCCTTGCTGCGGGACAGCACCATGTCCGCACCGCTCCGCGGCCCTGCCATGGCCAGCAGGTCGCGGACCGGCCATCCCAGCCACAGCGCATTGCCGATCAGGTCACCGCCCACTTCGTTGGAGACGCAGGCGATGGTCACGTGGCGTTCAATCATGGGCTTGGACAGCAGCGTGGCGAAATCCAGTTCAATCTCCCGTTCCACCATGCCCGTGACCTTGAGGACCCAGGAGTCGGGGTCCACTGCCGGAACCGTGAGGGCGGTGTCGATCCGGTAGAAGTCCCGGTTGGGAGTCACCAGCGGACTGATGCCGTCAAGGTTCAGCGCAGCGCCCGCCGGAACCGGCGGAGCCGGAGACGCGGCGGCCGGCAGGGCAAGCTTGCTGCGGAATTCGCTGACTCCGACAGCGGCTCCTCGCAACGCTGCGGCAAGCCCTCCGCCAACGGCCGCGACGACGGCCCCTCCGCCAAGTGCTTGCAGGAACCGGCGCCGGCCGGCCTGGGCAGGTGACGCCGCGGCCGCCGGGGGCGCTGGCACGGCCGCTGAAGGCGCTGGCACGGCGGCTGAAGCCGCGTCCCAGTCGCGAAGGCGCGACATCAGCCACCGGAGCACCAGGATTGCGGCTGCCGCGGCAAGCAGGGGCAGCACCATGGCGTTGCCGGACGCCTGGGCGCGGCCCAGTACCGCCACGAGGCCCACAACGCCAAAGATGGAGATGACCGCAAACCCGGCGTAGCGGCGGCGCCATTCCAGAAGGCCGGCCAGTGCAGCCAGCGCCGCAATGGCCAGCCCCATGCCGACGAGCAGCGCCAACTTGTCCGCGGTACCGAACGCCGAGACCGCCCAGTCCTTGACGGCTGGCGGAACGGCGTCGATCACGGCACCGCCAACGGCCGTCATGGGCGACAGCGCCGGGCTCACGAGGGCCGCCACAAGCTCGCCGACCACCACTCCCGCGGCTACGGCCACAACACCGGCGGCAGCGGCCCACCTTGCCGCGGCTGTTGCCGGCATGGCCGCCGGGAGCCGGACTGTTGCCGACTGGGACTTGTTCACTACTCCAGCATAGGTTCGGGGCACTCGCGCGGGGCGCCTTTTCCGGCTTCAGTGGCGATCCGCCGGGATTCCGTGAGATCCGCCGGTGTCACGGGCGTGATGGTTGGCCCCAACGTGGCGTAGCCTGAATTTATGAGTGTTCAGCTTGGTATGCCGCAACCCCGGGAGGGGGCAGGTTCGGATCCGGTGGTGCCGTCGCGGCCGGCGGGCACGCCTGCGGGCCTCATGGACCGCTACGGACGCCGTGCCACGGACATGAGGCTGTCCCTGACGGACAAATGCAATCTGCGCTGCACCTATTGCATGCCGGCCGAAGGCCTCGAGTGGCTGGCCAAGCAGGCCGTGATGTCCGCCGAGGAAATCGTCAGGATAGTACGGATCGGCGTCGACCTGCTGGGCGTGCGCGAACTGCGCCTCACCGGCGGCGAACCCCTGGTCCGGGCTGACCTGCTCGACATCATTTCCGCCCTGCGCAAGGCCCACCCGCAGCTGCCGATTTCCATGACCACGAACGCCGTCGGCCTGGACAAGAAGGCAGCGGGGCTGAAAGCCGCCGGACTTTCCCGGATCAACGTTTCGCTGGATTCCCTGCACGAGGAAACGTTCGCCAAACTGACCCGCAGGCCTTTCCTGGACAAGGTCCTCGCCGGCGTGGATGCCGCGTGGGCAGCCGGACTCGGTCCCGTGAAGCTCAACGCCGTGCTGATGCGGGGAATCAACGACGCCGAATCCCCGTCCCTGCTGGCCTGGGCGCTGGACCGCGGGTACGAACTCCGCTTCATTGAACAAATGCCGCTGGACGCCGACCACGGGTGGACCCGCCGGAACATGGTCACCGCCGCCGAAATCCGCGAACTCCTGTCCGTCGATTATGTGCTCAGCGCCGATCCCAGGGACCGAGACGGCGCCCCGGCCGAACGCTTCGAGGTACGACGCCGGACGCCGGGATCCGCTGACGCCACCGGCCCCGTGCTGGGCACGGTCGGAATCATCGCCTCTGTCACCGAGCCGTTCTGCTCGGACTGCAAGCGCACCCGGATCACGGCCGAGGGCAAGATCATGAGCTGCCTGTTCTCACGCGAAGAATTCGATCTGCTGGGGCTGCTGCGCGAGGGCGCCACTGACCAGCAGCTCGCCGAACGCTGGCAGGACGCCATGTGGCTCAAGCCCAAGGCCCACGGCATGGACCACGTCGGACTGGACGCCCCGGACTTTGTCCAGCCGGACCGCAGCATGAGCGCCATCGGAGGCTAAGGCATTGAACGTACGTTACTTCGCTGCCGCGCGCGCGGCGGCAGGGGTGGAAGAGGAACGCTTTGAGCTTCCGGCCGGCTCCACCATGGAATCGCTGTTAAGCGCCGTGCTCGACGTCGACCGGCCGGCTCCGCCCGCCGGCACGCCTCCCCTTGGGAGGCTTCTTTCGCGAAGCAGTTTCCTGCTCAACGAAGTGGCCGTCCGCGACCGGTCCGTGGTCCTGGGACCGAACGACGTGGTGGACGTGCTTCCGCCGTTTGCCGGCGGGTAGGGATTCAGCGGCTAGGGATTCGGCGGCCCGACGTGACGGCCGTGTTCGGTGCCGAGGGCCAAAGCCAGCAAGGAGTTCCTGCTCCGTACCCCGCATGCCGCAAAAACCAGTTTGAACTGGTCCTGCACCGTGTAAGGGCTGATGCCCAGGGCTGCTGCCAACGCCGCAGTGTCCAGTCCGCCCGCGGCGAGCTCAAGAATGCTGCGCTGCCGCGGCGTCAGGCCAAAGCACCGGGCGAAGACGTCGAGCCTCTCCCCTGCCGGGCACTCCTGGATGGTCACAGCCAGCCTCGCTGCCGGATCTGTTCCGGCATCCAGGCGGAATGACCGCAGGACAGCCCACCGGCCCAGGCCGATCGGGACCCTGGCGGACGCCGCGTGGGAGTCCACCCCGGCCTCGACGGCCAGGAGTTGGGCCGCCACGTTGTAGACCTCGGCCGGTATGGCCTCGTAGGGGCTGGGGCCCGGTTGCAACAGACCAAGCCAGTCGCCGGCCGAGGCGCTTCGGCTTGTTACGGTCAGCTCGGTGTCCAGTGTGAGCACCGCTTGTTGGGGCAGCCCGAACGTCGGCGGCGGGTCGCGGCGGGTCTGGGCATCCCGCCGCATCTGCGCTGCCCTGCTTCGCCGCAGGCCCGCCGCGATGACGGGCGCCGCCGCTGCCAGGTGCATCGTTTCGCGTTCGGTGAATGGTCCGTCGTCGGCCGTCCGCCACAGGTCGAGCCAGCCCCAGCAGCCGTGGCCGTCGGCGAACACCGCGGACAAGACGTCCGCTACGCCGTACCGGCGGAGGACACCGTTCCACAGCGGGCTTCGCACCGGGTCTCCCCCGGTTGCCGTTCGCAGCGTCACTGCAGCCCGGCCGCCCGCCAGCAGCGACGTCCAGCGGCCTGGTGCCGTTATGTACTTCAGCCTGATCAGGGCGGGCAGTTCCTGCGGGCAGGGAGTGCGCGCCATCGGTGAGATGCCGGTGCAGGACCCGGGGTCGGTCAGGGGCCATGCAAACCACCTGAACGGAACGATGCTGCCCAGCTCGGCCAAGAGCGCTGCCCGCAAGCCGTGGTCCTCCAAGGACTCACGGCAGAGCCCTCCAATTCTGTCCAGGCTCCGGCTCACCGCCCAATTCGTGGTCATGGAAACAGTATGGCCCGCGGACACGCCCAGAATTCTGGGATACCGCGCTCCGACCGGCCGGGCCTAGCGTGAAGCATCCCTAACCACGGGACAGCCAACCGGAAGGAGAGTCTGTGATGTACACCCTGCAGATAGAGCACGGAATCAAGGATTTTAGCCTGTGGAAGTCGGCTTTCGACCGGGATCCGGTAAACCGCGCGGCTTCGGGCGTGACCGCGCACCGGATCAGCCGGCCGGTGGACGATCCGCACTACGTAGTGGTTGAGCTTGATCTGGGGAGCCGGGAGCAGGCCGAGGCCCTGCTGGCCAGCCTTCAGCAAAAGGTGTGGAATTCCCCCGCGGCGGCCCCTGCCCTCCAAGGTGCTCCGAAAACCCGGATCCTGGAGTCAGCAGGCTAAGGCTACCGGAGGGGCCTCATGTGCGGCGGCAGACGGAGGTCATGAAAGGAGTGAAGGCCGCGGCGTCCGCAAGGCGGACTTCGGAAGTGTGCGTCAGCACGCCGTCGTCCACCCGGAAGGTGTGCCGGGACGTGTCCCGTCCGTTGCGGCGCTCCACGGTGAGTACTCCGTTGTGCAGGCTGCAGCGCGTCGGGGCTTCCCGCGGCAGTCCCACGCTGTCCACGTGGTACCAGACAGTGTCCGGGTGGTCGGCGTCCATGGTGAACATGCCATGCCGCTCGAAACGGATCCCGTCATTTTCTGTGTGGCGGTAGCTTTGCAGCACCGCATACCCGCCGGCAGCCGTGGCGAAGGTCAATTCAGCAGCTGCTGTCCGTGCAGGCCTTCGTTGCGTCGCCTCGATGCGTGTGGTCCCGGTCCAATGCCCGAGGAAAGCGTGCAGCTCTTGCTGTGCAGTCCCCGGGTGCAGGCGGTCCATAGTTCCTCCAGTGTGGCCCCGGCTTCATCATCACGCCCGCGCGTGGACTTGTCCAGTTTCAGGGGCCCGGCCTAGAGGCCGAAGGTTTCGCCTTCTTCGAACGGACCCACGACCGTTACCGTCCGGGGCGCTGCAGCCAGTTCCCGCGCCAGCTCGCGCACCTGTTCCACGGTGACGCTCTTGATCTGCCGGAGCGTCTCCTCGATGTCCTGGTATTCGCCGGACACGAGCTCGGCCCGTCCCAGCCTGGACATCCGCGATCCGGTGTCCTCGAGCGCCAGGACGATCCCGCCGCAGAGCTGGCCCACGGCCTTCTTGAGTTCGTCGTCGGAAATGCCGTGCTCTGCCAGCTTGTCCAGTTCGGCGCCCAGGAGCTCAATCACCTGGCGGACCTTCGACGGTGTGCACCCCGCATACATGCCGAAGTAGCCGGCATCGGCGTAAGACGATGCAAAGGAGTATGTGGAATACACCAGGCCGCGCTTCTCGCGAACCTCCTGGAACAGCCGGGAGGACATGCCGCCGCCCAGCACCGCATTGAGCACGCTCATGACATAGCGGCGGCCGTCCGTGGCAACGATCGTGGGGCACCCCATGATGATGTTCGCCTGCTCAACGGGCCGCTTCACCACATGGAGTCCGGCCGTGCCGGAAATTTCGGCCCGATCGGTGGAGCGCCTTTCTACGGGAGCGGCACCGGGCTCCAGCGCCCAGCCCGCCTGCTGGAGCGCTTCCACCACAAGTCCGCAGACGACGTCGTGGTCCAGCCCGCCGGCGGCGGTGATGACCAGCTCGTCCGGACGGTAGTAGCGGCGGTAGTGGTCCCAGACGGAATCGCGGGCAACGGCCCGGATGGCTTCCGGGGTCCCGCCAATCGGGCGTCCCAGCGGGTGGGTTCCCAACACCGCCGCGACGAAATGCTCGTGGGCGACGTCCGTGGGGTCGTCGCTGTCCATTGCGATTTCCTCAAGGATGACGTCCCGCTCCTGCTCCATCTCCTGCGGATCCAGGACAGCGCCGGTGATCATGTCCGCGATGACGTCGATGGCCATCGGCAGGTCAGTGTCCAGGACCCGGGCGAAGTAGCACGTGCTTTCCTTCGCCGTGGCGGCGTTGGACTCCCCGCCCACCTCGTCGAAGGCGGAGGCGATTTCCAGGGCGGTGCGCCGCCGGGTGCCCTTGAACAGCAGGTGCTCCAGGAAGTGGGTGGAACCGTGCTGGCCGTGGGCTTCGTCCCGCGAACCCACGCCCACCCAGAAACCGATGGTCGCGGAGCGCTGGCCGGGCATTGCCTCCGTCAGTACACGCACACCGCCGGGGAGCACGGACCGGCGAACAACGGACCCGCCGTCGGCTCCGTGGATCAGGGTGTCTCCGGGATGGTTCTGCACCAGCGGCAGGGGTACGACAGTCATCAAGGCCTTTCAGGAAAACGGTGCCAAATCTGCCTGCCATCGTACCAGCGGACCACTCGCCCGGAACCTCATGGAGGGGCGCGGTGCGGACGGGCCCGGTTTTACGAGGCGGGGCGGCTTAACGGCGGCGGGGCCGGTGGATGATCCACCGGCCCCGCCGTCGTGCTTGGACTACGAAGTGCGTTGCAGACTACTCTGCGGCTGCCTCGACGGTCTCAGCGCTTTCAGCGCCTTCTTCCTCGGCGATAACCGGGGACAGGGACAGCTTTCCGCGGTCGTCGATCTTGGTGATTTCGACCTGGATCTTCTGGCCCACGGAGACGACGTCCTCGACGTTGTCCACGCGCTTGCCCCCGGCGATCTTGCGCAGCTCGGAGATGTGCAGCAGGCCGTCCTTGCCCGGGGTGAGGGAAATGAAGGCACCGAAGGTGGTGGTCTTGACGACCGTGCCCAGGTAGCGCTCGCCGATTTCCGGAACCTGCGGGTTGGCGATGGCGTTGATCGCGGAGCGTGCGGCGTCGGCGGACGGGCCGTTGGTGGCGCCGATGTACACGGTGCCGTCGTCCTCGATGGAGATGTCCGCGCCGGTGTCTTCCTGGATCTGGTTGATCATCTTGCCCTTGGGCCCAATGACCTCGCCGATCTTGTCCACGGGGATCTTGACCGCGATGACACGCGGAGCGAACTCGGAGAGCTCGTCCGGGGTGTCGATCGCGGAGTTGATGACCTCGAGGATGTGCAGGCGGGCTTCGCGTGCCTGCTTCAGGGCGGCGGCCAGAACGGAGGCCGGGATGCCGTCGAGCTTCGTGTCCAGCTGGATGGCCGTGACGAATTCGGAGGTACCGGCAACCTTGAAGTCCATGTCACCGAAAGCATCTTCGGCGCCCAGGATGTCCGTGAGTGCTGCGTAACGGGTCTGGCCGTCAACCTGGTCGGAAACCAGGCCCATGGCGATGCCGGCAACGGCAGCCTTCAGCGGCACACCGGCGTTGAGCATCGACAGCGTGGAGGCGCAGACGGAACCCATCGACGTCGAACCGTTGGAGCTGAGGGCTTCAGACACCTGGCGGATGGCGTAGGGGAATTCCTCGCGGGACGGCAGCACGGGCACGAGCGCGCGCTCGGCCAGGGCGCCGTGACCGATTTCGCGGCGCTTGGGCGAGCCCACGCGGCCGGTCTCACCGGTGGAGTACGGCGGGAAGTTGTAGTTGTGCATGTAGCGCTTGCGCGTTACCGGCGACAGCGAGTCGATCTGCTGTTCCATCTTCAGCATGTTCAGCGTGGTGACACCCATGATCTGGGTTTCGCCGCGCTCGAAGATAGCCGAACCGTGAACGCGGGGCAGAACCTCGACCTCGGCGGTGAGCTGGCGGATGTCCGTCAGGCCGCGGCCGTCGATGCGGATCTGGTCCTTCAGGATGCGCTGGCGCACAACCTGCTTGGTCACCGAGCGGAACGCTGCGGACAGTTCCTTCTCGCGTCCCTCGAACTGGCCGGCGAGCGAAGAGGTGACTTCGTCCTTGAGCTCGTCCGAAGCGGTGTCGCGCTCCTGCTTGTCAGCGATCTGGAAGACAGCAGCAAGCTTCTCAGCAGCGGCAGCCTCAACAGCGGCGTAGACGTCGTCCTCGTAGTCGAGGAAGACCGGGAATTCGACGGTCGGCTTGGCGGCGCGGGCAGCCAGGTCGGCTTGGGCGTCGCAGAGTGCCTTGATGAACGGCTTGGCAGCCTCGAGGCCCTCGGAAACAACCTCTTCGGTGGGAGCGGTGGCGCCCTGTTCCTTGATGAGGTTCCAGGAGTTGTCGGTCGCTTCGGCTTCAACCATCATGATGGCGACGTCGTCACCGGCAATGCGGCCGGCTACAACCATGTTGAATACGGAGTTCTCGAGCTGCGAGTGCTTCGGGAACGCAACCCACTGCGAGCCCTGCTCGTCAGCCACGAGGGCAACGCGGACGCCGCCGATCGGGCCGGAGAACGGCAGGCCGGAGAGCTGGGTGGACATGGACGAGGCGTTGATGGCCACGACGTCGTAGAGCTCGTCCGGGTTGATCGCCAGGACGGTGACGACGATCTGGACCTCGTTGCGCAGGCCCTTGATGAAGGCCGGACGCAGCGGGCGGTCCATGAGGCGGCAAGCCAGGATGGCTTCGGTGGACGGGCGGCCTTCGCGGCGGAAGAACGAACCCGGGATGCGGCCGGCGGCGTACATACGCTCTTCGACGTCAACGGTCAGCGGGAAGAAGTCGAAACCTTCACGCGGGTGCTTGCCGGCGGTGGTTGCGGACAGCAGCGCGGTGTCTTCGTCGATGTACACCATGGCTGCGCCGGCTGCCTGCTTGGCAAGACGGCCGGTTTCGAAGCGGATTACACGCTTGCCAAAGCGGCCATTGTCAATGACGGCTTCTGAGAACTGGATTTCGGGACCCTCCAAGAGAGTCACCTCCGTTTCTTGGTTAACGGAAGTCCAGCCGCATCAACCCAGTCCAGCATCTGTCTACTGGCCTGCACTGCACCCGGTCATCGATCGAGACCCACGGGCCGGGCTTCACTCTTCGAAGCCGTTCCCGGGAATCACTACCGAGGACCGCGAATGCGTGATGCGGTTGATCCTCCTGTTTAGTTTTTGTACTGCAGGAGGCGGCCCGTCCGGGTGGGATGGGCCGCCCCTTGGAGCTGACTAGCGGCGCAGGCCGAGGCGCTCGATGAGCGCACGGTAGCGTGCAATGTCAGTGTTCTTGAGGTAGGTGAGCATACGCTTGCGACGGCCAACCATGGCCAGCAGACCGCGCTGGGTGTGGAAGTCGTGCTTGTGCTCCTTCATGTGCTCAGTGAGATCCTTGATCCGCTGAGTCAGGACTGCAACCTGGACCTCCGGTGAACCGGTGTCGCCTTCGGACGTTGCGAAATCCTTGATGATGGACTGCTTTACAGCGGCGTCAAGTGCCACAATAACTCCTAGAGATGTGCCGTGAGGCCCGAATCAGTAATTCACTGCCGGGTGTGCCTGCGCGGAAATCCCCGCAAATTCGGGGATTCCATTACATGACAAGAGCCAGCCGCCACGGACTGCAGCCGGATCCAACGTTTAGTTTACCGGCCCGGCCGCAATCTTGTCGAAACCTGCCCCGCGGCCGCCTACGGCGGCCCCTTACGCGCGCGCCAGCAGATCGCGGATCGCGGCAACGCCGCGGTAGACCTCCGTGAAGGATGTACTCAGCGGCGACAGCCCGATGCGGATGCCTTGCGGAGCGCGGAAGTCCGGGATGACGTCCTGGGCCCAGAGCTCTGCTGTCATTTGGCGGAAGTCCGGGTGGTCCACAGTGATGTGGCTCCCCCGCTGCTCCGCCTCCCGCGGCGTGGCCAGCTGCACGCCGGCAGGAGCCAGCCACGCATCATGGAGTTCGAGGGCATACGCCGTCAGCTTCCGGGACTTTTCCCGCAACGCGGACATGCCGGCCTCTTCGATCAGGTCCAGGGTGCCGCGCATGGCGATCATGCCGAAAATTGCCGGCGTTCCGCTGAGGAATCCGCGGATCCCCGGAGCCGGCTCATAGCCGGCGGCCATTTCGAAGGCATCCTTGCGGCCCATCCATCCCCAGATCGGCTGGCTCAACCCGGGCAGGTGGCGGGCGTTGATGTACGCGAAGGCCGGGGAGCCCGGCCCGCCGTTGAGGTACTTGTACGTGCAGCCGGCGGCGAAGTCGACGCCGGCGGCGTCGAGCTCGATCTCCACCGACCCCGCCGAATGGCACAGGTCCCACACCACCAGCGCGCCGGCGTCGTGCACTGCAGCGGTGATGGCCGGCAGGTCGGCGAGGTAGCCGGAGCGGTAGGCGATCTGGCTCAGGACCACGACGGCGGTGGACGGCCCTGTTGCCTCCCGCACCTGGTCTACGCTTACGCCGGCGGCGGGATCGGCGTCGATCCAACGCAGCGTCAGTCCTTCTTCGCGGGCGATGCCTTCCAGGAGGTAGCGGTCCGTCGGAAAGTTGTCCGTGTCCAGCACGATTTCGGTCCTGGCGGGGTCCTTGACGGCGGCGAGGGCTGCGCGGACCAGCTTGTAGAGGACAACGGTGGTGGAGTCGGCGATGATGGTCTGCCCGGGAGCCGCGCCAAGCACCGCCCGGCCAAGCTGGTCGCCGATGGCTTCCGGCAGGGCGAGCCATTCCTCGTCCCAGCCGCGGATCAGCCGGCCGCCCCAGTTCTCCTGGATAAAGGCGCTGATGTCCGTGACGGTCCGCTTGAGCGGGCGGCCCAGTGAGTTTCCGTCCAGGTAGGACAGGTCAGTGTCGGTTCCGACGAAGTGGTCGCGGTAGCCGGCCAGCGGGTCCGCGGCATCAAGCTCGACGGCGCGCTGCAGCAGGGCGTCCTGGGTCCCGTGAACCGTGCTCATTGGCCGATCTCCGTCCGGACGGCGAAAAGTTCTGGGAAGAAGGTCAGTTCCAGGGCCTTCTGCAGGAACGCGGCGCCGCTGGAGCCGCCGGTGCCCGACTTCATGCCGATGGTCCGTTGCACCGTCCGCAAATGCCGGAACCGCCACAGCTGGAAGTTGTCTTCCAGGTCCACGAGTTCCTCGCATGCCTCGTAGGCGCCCCAGTTGTCCGCCGCGTTTTCGTAGATGTGCTTGAACACGGGGACGAGTTCGGGGCAGAATTCGTGGGCTTTGGTGACGTCGCGTTCCAGCAGGGATGCAGGAATGGCGAAGCCCTGGCGGTTGAGGTACGCCAGGAATTCGTCGTAGATGCTGGGCGCTTCAAGGACGTGGCGCAGCTGCTCGTGGGCCTCGGGATCGGATTCGAACACGGGAAGCATCTTGCGGTTTTTGTTGCCGAGGACGAACTCCACCGCCCGGTACTGGCTGGACTGGAATCCGGAGGAGTTGCCCAGGAAACCGCGGAACTGCGAATACTCGGTGGGCGTCAGCGTGGCCAGCACGGACCATTGCTCAGTCAGGGTCTTCTGGATGTGCTTGACGCGCGCAATCGCCTTCAGGGCGGAGCCGAGGTCGTCGCTGCGGAGCCAGGCCGCGGCGCTGCGCAGCTCGTGAAGGACCAGCTTCAGCCACAGTTCGGTGGTCTGGTGCTGGATGATGAAGAGCAGTTCGTCGTGGTGCTCCGGATCGCTGACCGGCTGCTGCGCACTGAGCAGTGTGGGAAGCTGCAAGTACGACGCGTAGCTCATCCGTGAACTGAAATCCCGGACGATGTCCTTTTCCAGTTTCCTCGTGTTCTTCTCAACGGACACAGCGGTGCCTTCCTTGCCAGTGACTGGGGTCAGCGCCGGAACAGGATGTCGTGGGCCTGGACGACGTCCAGGCGCATCTGTTCGACGAGCGCTTCCGGCCCACGGTACGCCACCATGCCCCGCAGCCGTGCCGCGAACTCCACCACTACTGTCTGGCCGTACAGATCGAAGTTCTCAACCGGTTCTTCCGGGCGGTCGATGACGTGTGCCTCGACCTGCCGGCTCACGCCGTCGAACGTGGGGTTGGAACCCACGGAGATGGCAGCCGGCCACCTCGTGCCGGCCTGGTCCACGAGCCAGCCGGCGTAGATGCCGTCGGCCGGGATGTAGCCGCTGGCTTCGGAGGCCAGGTTGGCGGTGGGGAAACCCAGCGCACGGCCGCGGGCGGCGCCGTGGACCACTTCTCCGCGCATCCGGTGCGGGCGGCCCAGCACGGCAGCCGCCGTGGTGACGTCTCCGTCCCGCAGCGCCTCACGCACCCAGGTGGACGAGCAACGGCGGTCCTCACCGCCGTCGTCGTGGATGGGGAACCCTTCGGAGCCGAACTCACTGATGACCTGCACGGTAAAGCCGAACTTCTCCCCCAGTTCCTGCATGGTGGACAGGTCGCCGGAGTTGCCGCGGCCAAAGCGGGCGTCATGGCCGATCACCACATGGCTGGCCTTGAGGCTGTCGACTAGGACCCCGGAGACAAATTCTTCAGGTGTCAGGCTGGCGAGCTCCAGGGAGTATTTCATGACCAGGACGGCATCCAACCCCAGCTCGCCGAGGGCAACGAGCTTGTCCTCGAGGCCCATGATGAGCTCCGGTGCGGACTCGGGCCGGTGCACCTGTGCCGGGTGGGGGTCAAATGTCACTGCGACAGCGCGCGCGCCGTTGAGGCGGGCCGTGCGGATCAGCTGGGAAAGTACCTGCTGGTGCCCGCGGTGTACCCCGTCGAAATTGCCGAACGTGACAACGGTAGGGCCGAAGTCCGCGGGGACCTCGGACGGATCGTTCCAGATGTGGACCATCAACCTCGCCTTTTACTGCCTGCCATTGACTCGTCCGAAAACCGCGCCGGGCCCGGAACTCTCCTAGATTACCCGCATTTGCCTGTGCTAACCGACGCCGATGCCGGCCCCGGCTTCCGCCGCCCCGTCCTTTCCTTCCCCGGCCTCCCGCCCGGGACTAGGATGCAAGGGCAGCATCCGGCGACGCAACTGCGCGCCGCAGCCAACGATGCCCGCGCTGCCCGCCGGGCTGAAGGAGAGTCCTATGACTGACATCCGCGAGATTTTGGAACAGATTCCTGTTGACCAGATTGCCGGATTGCTAGGCACGGACCGGGAGTCCGCCCAGGCCGCCGTGGAGGCCGCGGTGCCCACCCTCCTTGCGGGCATGCAGAGCAACGCACAGGCGCCGGAGGGTGCGGCCTCCCTGGAGTCGGCACTGGCCCAGCACCAGGACGGGCTCATTGCAGGCGGTGTGGACGTTTCGCAGGTGGACACGTCCGACGGCGAGAAGATTGTCAGCCATGTTTTCGGCGGCCAGCAGGACCAAGTGGCCAGCCAGCTCGCAGGGACGGCCAACCTGGGCGGCGTTGGCGGAGACCTCGTCCGGAAACTCCTGCCCATTCTCGCGCCGATCGTGATGTCCTACCTCGCCAACAAGATCCTCGGCGGACGGAATGCGGGTGGCGTTGCGGGCGGCGACTCTTCCGGCAACACTGGCGGACCCGGGGGCATCGATCTCGGCGGCATTCTGGGTGGCATTCTTGGCGGCGCTTCGCAGGGCGGCGCCGCGGGGCAGGGCGGACTCGGCGACATCCTTGGGGGCATTTTCGGCGGAGACGCCCAAGGCGGGCAGCAGTCCAGCAATGCGGTAGTACCGGAGACCGTCAACGACTCGGCCCCGCAGGCTCCGGCCCCGCAGGCTCCGACGGGTCCGCTGGGGCAGCCGATCCAGCAGGGCGGTGCGCCCGTTCCGGGCGAGTTGATCGACGTCGACCTCCCCGGTGAGCGCACCCAGGACCAGACCGGTGAGCGCGCCGAGGAGCGAAAGAACGACGACGGCGGGCTCGGCGGGCTGTTGGGCGGGCTCTTCGGGAAGAAATAGCCTGGCGGCCTGATGCTCCCGCACCATCGTGGTGCGGGAGCATCATCGTGCCTGGTCCGGATTTAGGGCCGGGCGGATTCTCCGGTGGCATCCACGGGCCCTGACGTGGCTGTTGCCACCTGTGTCAGCCAGTTGTCCAGTTCCCTGGGCTTGCGAAACACCAGCACCGGCGGCATGTCCGGATCGGCCTGCCATGCCCTGAAGACCCGCTTTTTCCTGGCAAATGAGTTGAAATGCCAGTAGAAGATCGAGTCTTTCGCAAAGAGCCTCGCCAGCGTTTCTACGTTTCCATTGCAGACGGGCTGCCTGGTGATGACTCGGCGTACCGAGCGGCGGGTCAGCCTGGCAAGCGACAGCCAGCGGGGATAGTCCAGCGCTACGACTAGTTCCGCCCAGGGTACCACGATGTCGCGCCAAACGCCGTAGGCGCTGTCCAGGACCCAGGAATCGCGGGCCGCCACGTCCGTTGCGATCTCGCGTTGCTGTTCGACGCTGCGCTGCTGCCAGCCGGGAAGCCAGCCAATGTCGTCGTCCGCGGAAAACTCCGGGAGCCCGGAGGCAGCGGCATAAGCGTGGGCGGCCGAAGACTTGCCGCTACCCGTAACGCCGTAGAACAGAACCCGGGCTGGAATTGGCGGAATGGATTTCACGGGCTGCTCCCCCTATTTTGCTCGGCACTCTGCCGTCCGTTGACGCCGGCGCACCGCGATTTGCCACGATAGCACCCGGCTGAATCTGCCGCCGTCGGAGACTGCCCCGACCTGCTGCTGCAAACCTCGGCCATGTAACACTGGTCCGATGCCAGAGTTCAGCGTTCACGACAGCAGCGACCTTTGCGACGCGGAAGTCATTGCCTTGTACGAATCCGTGGGTTGGACCAGCTACACAGCTGAACCCGCCGTACTCCTCCGCGCGCTCCAGGGATCAGGCTTTGTGGTGACCTGCCGCAATGAGGCAGGAAAGCTCGTCGGCCTGGCACGCGGAATTTCGGACGACGCCACCATCTGCTACGTACAGGACATCCTGGTCCACCCGGCAGTTCAAGGTTCCGGCGCCGGCCGGGCCATGCTGGAAGCCATCCAGTCCAGGTACGGGCATGTCCGGCAGACGGTGCTCATCACGGACAACGAACCTGGACAACGCGCGTTCTACGAGGCCCTCGGATTCACAGAAGGCTCGGATTTCAGGCCGGAACCGCTGAGGATGTTCGCCCTCTTCCGGTAGTCCGGGATGCCGGCCGGGCGGCGGGCCCGTGCAGTCGTCATGGGATCTCGACAGCGCGTGGTTTGAACCGCTGCCGCCTCACTCGAGTCGGAAGTAGTTGTTTCTTCGCGGGATTTGTCGTGGGTCGATGTGGGGTGGCGGGATGAACCAGGGGATCCCGGTTTTGACGTGGATTTGCCACTGCTCTTTGTGGATCAGGTGGTGGTGGTGACTGCAGAGCAGGGTGCCGTTGTCTGTGCTGGTGGTTCCGCCGTGTGACCAGTAGGTGATGTGGTGGGCTTCGCACCAGGGTGTGGGGATGGTGCAGCCCGGGAAGGCGCAGCCTTGGTCGCGGGCGGCGAGGGCTTTTCGGATGTGCGGCGGGAAGACCCGGGTGGTGCGGCCGATGTCGAGGATGCGCCCCTGGCTGCCGAGGAGGACGGGGATGATGTCGGCGTCGCAGGCGATCTTGCGGACGGTGGCGGCGGTGACGGGGCCGGTGAACGTGAATAAGCCCGTCCCCGGGATGCCGGTGCCGTGTTCGAGGTTCTCCAGCCGGGCCAGGAGGTCGCGGTAGTCGATGGTGACCATGACCTGGGGCCGGAGCCCTCCAGCGGCAGGAAGGCCGCCTGTGGTCAGGCCTGCTTTGACCGCGCCGACGAGGCCGTCCAGGAGCTGCTGCGGCCGGGTCCGCTGGTCCAGATCATCCAAGGCGCCGGTGCTGTTGTCGCCGGCGCTGCCCTCACCCGGTTGGGTGCGGGGGTTGGTGGCGGTGTTCATCGCCGTCAGCAGGTGCTCGGATTGCTCGGTGGTGGCGAAGATTTCCATCCGCTGGAGTCCCCGGCGGGGCTGGCGGATGAACACACCCTGACGTTGCCGGAGTTCGGTGTCGGTGGGTTCGGACCCGTCCTGGTCGATCGCCTCCGTCCATTGCCTGGCGACGCGGGCGACGAAGTCGGTGTCGTGCTCCACCGCGGCCCGGGTCAAGGCGTGTTCCATCCGGCCGGCAACTTCCGCATCCGCGTGGTGGCCGACCCTGTCCAGGGCGAGGGTGATGATGGTCGCGGAGCGGGACGCGACGGTCCCGGCTGCGACGGCGGCGGCGAGTTCGGGCCGCTCCGGTGGTTGGGTGTGTCCCGTGATGCCGGTGCGGGGCAGGACCGCCTCGGCCAGGGCGAGCCGCCGGCGGGCTTCGCCGGCACCGATCCGCAGCCGGGCACGGAGGAACTCGGTGGTGTTCCGGCAGCCGTCGTCCGCAGGGTCCGGTTCCGCGGGGACCGAAGCTTCGCCACTCACTGCCGTTTTGGCAGCCTGGCTGGTGTCGTTTGGGCTGGTGTCCGCTTCGCTGGTGGCCCAGTCGATGGGACCGTGCACGGCGGTCGCTTCACCCCACCCGGTGGTCCAACCAACCCCGGACCCCGAGCCAGCCCGTGCAGCAGCAGAGGCCTCCCGCCGGGTCCGGTCCACGGACCCGGCGGCAACCACTTGCAGGTATTCCGTCGTCCGGGCAATACCCTCGACAATCGCCGCGAAGTCAGCCGCTTCGCGGAAGCCCATCCCCGCAGCGTCGGTGAGCGCCGTCGAACTCAAAGCACCCAGCAGCGCAAGGATCCGGGCGACATCACCGGACCCGCCGCCGTCGGACGCTAACGCCTGAGAAGGCTGCGCTCCGGCGGGCAGGCGGCGCAGGCCCGGACCGGAAGAGAACCGGACAGCAGAAGCGGCGGCGGGCAATGCCGCCCACCGCAACGGCCCTCCTGCAACTGTGAGTTCCCCCAAGACCTCCATGGGATAACTCTGCCGCGAGGGTCCGACAATTTACGGCCGCTGTGTCAGGCCGACCGTGACCCTGCTGACGGTGAATTCACTGACGGCCGCCGCCTGTACAGCCACACAAGGCCAAGGATGGGAAGCAGCAGCGGGACAAATGCGTAACCGCGGCCGAAGAGGGACCAGACGGTCTCGTGCGGGAAGTTGACGGAGTCGAAAATGCTGAGCGCTCCGACCACCACCACGCCAATCAGTTCCACGAGGACGGCCGCCACGGACACCTTGAACCACGTCCTGCCCGGCCTCGCCAGGGAGATCGTGGCGACGACATAGACGAGTGCCGCGAACGCCGAGAGCAGGTACGCAAGCGGCGCCTCGTTGAACTTGGTGAGAATCTGGTAGCCGGCGCGCGCCGTGGCGGAGATGGCGAACACTGCGTAGACGGCGATCAGCAGCCGCCCGGGCCCGGTGTTCCGGGTGTCCTTGGACTGGGCCTTTGGTGCCGCGTCGGTCTTGTTGACGGGGGTTTGCGGAGTCACGTCTTGTGCTTCTTCCACTCAGTACCAGATCTGGTTCATGCGGGCGGCCATGACAAGGGCTGTGACGCCCACGGCAGCCAGGACAAAGTTGCTCCACCGGGTGCGTTCCAGGATGGACCAGTACACGGCGCCAACGGGCAGGATCAGCGCAGTGATCAAATAGCCCCAGAATTCCCAGGGTTCCCCGGCCATCTGTTCTCCCGACGAAACGCGGACGATGGAGCCGACAAGGTAAACCAGAAGTGCCAGTTCGACGGCGGCCACGGACAGGATGGTGGCGTCGTTCGGTGCTTTATTCATGATCCCCGCCACGGCGCAGACGATCGTGGACAGCAGGCCGACGGCCAGGATGATGTAAAAGTACGCGTCCACGCTACTTGGCCCGCTCGTCGCTGCCGGGCCGTTCGTTGCTGGGGGCAAAGACGAGCACCGGCTTGGCGTAGCCGCCGGCGTCGGCCAGCAGTGCCACCAGCGAGCCGTCGGGCGCGAAAGCGGCGGCGGGATTGTCGGCGGTAGCAGCGTCCGGCGTTCCGGCTGCCGCGCCCGCCGCTATCCGCCGGCCGAAGGAGATTTCAGTGGCTTCATCCTCGCTGAGCTCCCGGTTCGGCATGAGCGCCCGCGCCGCCCGGGACATCTCCAGGACTTCCAGTTCCTCTGCCAGCTGCTCGAGTGTCCGGGCCTGGTCCAGCGTATAGGGGCCTACCTGGGTCCGCCGCAGCGCCGTCAGGTGGCCTCCCGTCCCGAGCGCCTCACCCAGGTCGCGTGCCAGGGCCCGGATGTAGGTTCCGGACGAGCACTCCACGGTGACGTCCACGTCGAGGACCTCGCCTTCGCGCTCCGGGCGGACCGAATGGACATCGAAACGGTGGATGGTCACGGGCCGTGCAGCAAGCTTCACGTCTTCGCCGGACCGGACCCGGGCATACGCGCGTTCGCCGTTGACTTTGATGGCGCTCACGCTGCTGGGCACCTGCTGGATCTCGCCGGTGAGTGCTGCGACGCCGGCCCGGATGGCTTCCTCGGTGACCGCCGCGGCAGACTGGCTGCTGACCACCTCGCCTTCGGCGTCGTCCGTCACTGTCGATTCGCCCAGGCGGATGGTGGCTGTATACGTCTTTGACGTGCCCACGATGTACGTCAACAGCCGCGTGGCCTTGTTGATCCCAAGGACCAGGACACCCGTGGCCATGGGATCCAGCGTGCCGGCATGCCCCACTTTCCGGGTACCGGCCAGCCGCCGCATCCGTCCAACCACATCGTGGCTGGTCCATCCTTGCGGCTTGTCAACTATCACCAGTCCAGAAAGCACGCCTCCCAGTATATCCGCGCCCGCGGCGCTCCCGTTTCGCACGACGGCGGGCGGCCGGGTCCCGCGGGCGGCCGGCAGCGGGCCGTTAGGATGGCAGACATGCCCGAGCTTGCCGCCCATGTCCACGACTTCCCCGTCAACCAGATCCGCGAGATCACCGAAGCCGCGTGGGCCACCCCCGGAGCCATCGTGCTGAGCATCGGCGAACCAGGCTTCGCCGTCCCCCGCCACGTCCTTGAGGCCGGCATGGCATGCCTGGACCGCGACGAAACCAACTACACACCGAATGCCGGAATCCCCGCCCTCCGCGAGGCATTCGCCGCGAGGTTCCGTGAGCACAACGGCGTGGAGGTCGGGTCCGAACGTGTCTACGTCGTGGACGGTGCACAGCAGGGCCTCCACTTCGCCATGAGCCTGCTGCTCTCCCCCGGCGACGAAATCCTGATCCCCAATCCGGGCTACCCCACCTTCGCCATGACCAGCCGGCTGCTGCACGCTGTCCCCGTGCGCTACCCGCTGTACCCGGAACACGATTTCCAGCCGAGGATCGAGGACATCGAGGCCCTCATCACGCCGCAGACCAAGGTGCTGATCCTGAACTCGCCGTCCAACCCGCTGGGCGCGGTGCTTGGCGGCGACCTCACCCGCGGCCTCGTTGACCTGGCCCGGCGCCACGACCTTTGGATCATCTCCGACGAATGCTATGAGGCGTTCACCTACGATGTCCCCCATGTCAGCCCCGCCCGTTTCGACAGCGACATCCCCGGGGAGGCCAGGGTCTTCACTTCGTTGACGCTCTCCAAGACCTACGGACTGACGGGGCTGCGGATCGGCGCGCTCATTTGCCCGCCCGGGCTGGAGCGGAAGATGAACAATGTGATGGAGTCGATCGTTTCCTGCGTCGCCTCTCCGTCCCAGTACGCCGCGCTCGCCGCGCTTGAGGGGCCGCAGGACTACGTGGGCCATGCGCACGCCCACTACCGGGCCAACCGCGACGCAGCCTCGGCAGTGCTGGCATCCAAGGGCATTCCGTTCCTTTCGGCGCAGGGTGCGTTCTACCTTTGGGCCGATGTATCCCACGTCAGCGGCGGCGATGTGCGGTCCTGGGTCCGAAAGTTCCTCGCCGACGCCGGGGTTTCCTTCGCACCCGGCACGGCCTTCGGTTCCATTGGCGAAGGCTGGATCCGGATTGCGCTCTGCGGCGCGCAGGCTGAACTCGTGGAGGGCCTTGGCCGCTTGCCATCCAGGAGCTGACACCTGCACGTCCAAGGACTGACGCCCCGCGTGCTGCGGCCGAACCGCGATTCCCGCGGGAACAGCGTCCAAGTGGGGCAATGAGTCCCTAGTGCGGACGCTGTCCGCGCTTTAGTCTGACCGGAGGGGCGGCACCGGAGAGGAACATCATGTGGTGGCAGGACCTGCTGTGGGGCTTCTGGAACGGTTTTACGGCGTGGATCGTGCTCATTGCGCACGTTTTCGGCGCATGGGCTGAGTTCCCCTTCTACAACAACGCGAGGGCCGGCAACTGGTACGACTTCGGTTTCCTGCTGGGCATGGGATCGCCGCTTCTCGGCGGCCTGGGGGCGCGCGGCGGCCGCCGGTCGCGGACATAGCCGCGGACAAAGTTCGATACACCTGGGCCGCAGGGGCCTTCAGTATTCGATTTCCTCCTCGGGCGGCGCCTGCTCGGGCGTCCATGACATCCTGACAATGAAGTGGGCCTCGGCAACGTTCCTGGCGATGATGGCCCCTGCCGCGCCCGCTAATTTCACGCCGAACTGAAGTTCCAGATGTTCCGGCGCCAGGTCCGCCAGGACGTCAGCGGCGGCTTTTGCTGCCGGCCGGATGGCCGCGAGGGCATCCTCAAGCCTGCGCCCGGTGTCCTGGATCCCCTGGTCGTCCCGCGAAGGGTGTTCCACTCCGAAGCTGCTTTCCTCTGCTTCGACGAGGACCATGCCGGATCCGACTTCGTAGCGCAGTATCTCTGTCATGGCTTCCTCCGTGTGCCGAATATGGTGCCGAGAATGTGCTGCAGATTGCTGAGCAACGACTGGGGCCGGGACCGGAGCGCTGCTCAGCTCAGCGTGGACGAAAGCGCGTGCTCCAGCCAGGTCCGCAGGGCCGGCGCCGGCGCGGCGCCCGCCTGCCGGGCAATCACCATTCCGCTGACGATCACCATCAGCGTGGGGATGGCCTGGACTGCGAACCTCGCGGAGAGCCCGGGAGCCTTATCCACGTCCACTTTGACCAGTTTGATCCGGCCTGCCTTCTCGGTTGCCAGCTGGTCCAGGACGGGGCTGACCAACTTGCAGGGGCCGCACCACTCGGCCCAGAAGTCGATCAGGGCAGGCACGGTGGACTGCTCGGCGATGTGTTTGAAGTCAGCGTCACCGGCGTCGACAATCCATGGCAGGTCGTGGCGGCAGTTGCCGCAGCGCGGACGGCCGGGAGCAGCTGCCGGGATCCTGTTTGTCTTCCCGCAGCCGGGGCACCTGATGAGTCGCGGGTCCACTGCTCCGCGCTGCCTTCCAGCCGCACCTGAGGTCATGGCTTAATCGGACGCCTGCCGACCATTGCCGGATAGAGTCGAAGGTCCCGCCGCTCCAGCAGGCCCGAACCCCCACGCCGAGGTCAGTATTCAGTGCGGTCCGGGTTGTCCCGCCACGCGTCAAAAGGGACGTTCGACGTCGGGACATCGGTTTGGCTGACCGGCATCAGTTCCGGGCGGGTGCCGTCAAAATATTCGTAGAACAGGGCGTCGTCGAACCCGGCTGCCGCGGCACCGTGCCGGTCCGCGGCAAAATACACGCGGCCGATCCGCGCCCACAACGCAGCCGCCAGGCACAGCGGACAGGGCTCGCAGCTTGCGTAGAGCACCGCCCCGCTGAGATCGAAGTTGGCGGATTCTGCCGCCGCGGTGCGGATGGCAACAACCTCGGCATGTGCAGTGGGGTCGTTATCCCGGGTGACCCTGTTGACGCCAAAATGGCGTTTTCCGTCCGCGGTGACCACCAGCGCACCGAACGGTCCGCCGCCGTCGGCCACATTCTGAACGGCGAGGTTGATGGCCTGGCCCAGGAAATCCTGGATATCGGCGGCTGAAGGTTGGGCATCCATGCTCCGATCATAGCCAGCCGGCCTGTTTTTCCGGTGAGCCGGACCCGGCAGTTTGCGTGACCATCGACGGGACCATCGACGGCGCCGAACACCCGGAATTAGAATATGGGCAGTGGGGGCGGCCGTTCATTGCGGTAGCCAATCCGTGGTCTCAAGGCTCTTGATACTCATCAAAGGCCATTGGAGAGAATTCGCCGGCCGCCTGACCCGGGTTCTCGCCGACGGCAGCAAGTCCACCGTCTACTCGGCTCCTGACTGGGACGTGGCGGGCACCGCGGAGCGCCGGTCCACACTGTACCTGCTGGAAAGCCAGGGCGCGGGCCCGATGGACGACCGGCCGCTGGCAGGCCATATCCGGGCCATCAGCGATGACGGTACGCAGTGGACATTCGGGGACTTCGCTTCCTTGGAGTCGAACGAAAACGCCGACGGCGGGACCCGCTACGGTTTCCGCAACCTGCCGGCTGAGTGCGCCGCGCAGCTGCCCGCAGGCATGCCGCCCGCCTCGTACACAGGCGACGTGGATTCCCATCCGTACTCGATCGCCCTGTCCGGCCGCACGGCCTATGTGGCCGATGCGGGAGCCAACAGCGTGGTCTCCGTGGACCTCCGTTCAGGTGACACGGAAACCGTCGCCGTCCTGCCGCCCCAGCCCTACCGGATCACTGCGGAGGTTGCGGCTGCACTGCAACTGCCGGACTGTGTTGTGGGACGGACGTATGCATTTGAACCCGTGCCCACGGTCGTGGCAGTCGGGCCCGACGGGTGGCTCTACGTCACCACGCTTCCCGGCGGACCGGAAGATCCGCGGCTTGGCGCACCCGGGTCCGTCTACAAGGTCAACCCGGACAACGGCAGGGTTAGGCTATTTGCCGACGACGCGCTCTCCCCCACCGGGCTGGCACTTGACGACGACGGCGACATCTACGTCGCGTCGCTGTTCGGCAACGGCGTGCTCAGGATTAACGGCGACGACGGGCAGCGAACTGTCCTGACAGGCAAGCTCACGGCCGACGTCTCCATCAGGGATTCCAAGCTGTACGCAAGCACGGATGCCCTCCCGGCGCCGAACCAGGCGCCCGACGGCAAACTGGTGTCCATTGACTTGGACGGCCACTCCCGCCACTGAGGCCGCTCCCTGGACACAAAAGTGGCCGGACCCCTTCCGGGTCCGGCCACAATCATGCATGCGACGTCCTACTTGTTGCCGTCTTCGTTGATTTCTTCGTCGTCGATGAGGTCTTCGTCCTCTTCGTCGAAGTCGTCCTCGTCGATTTCGACATCCTCGGGAATGTCGCTCTTGTAAGGATCGGCGTCGCCGGCGTGCTTGGCGCTGGCAGCCAGGGCGGCAACCTCGGCGTCGCGCTTCTTGGCGGCACGGAGCAGTTCTTCGAGGTTGGAGGCATTCACCGGGATCTGGTCAGCCACGAACTCGAGGGTGGGAGTCAGCCGGACCGTGATGTTGCGGCCCACTTCCTGCCGGAGAACGCCCTTGGCCTTCTCCAGGCCCTTGGCGGCATCGGCGTGCGCCACTTCATCCCCGAAGACGGTGTAGTAGATCGTGGCGTGCTGCAGGTCATTGGTGACGCGCGAATCGGTCACGGTGACGCCCTCCAGGCGGGGATCCTTCACCCTCCGGCCCAGCGCCTCCGCAACAACAACCTTAATCCGCTGCGCCAACTTGGCAGCCCGTGCGGGATCAGCCATTTCCACTCCTAAAAATTTTGGATGTACGACGACGGCCACTTGGGCTGCGTCGCACGTTTCAGTTATCTGCCACGCACTAAAGGCGAGTCTACGACGGACTCCCGTTGGGTTTTTTCCGGCGGCCAGGGAGTGGCATCGGGCCTATCGGAGCCGGATGGTTTGCGATCGAAGATCGAAAACCATCCGGCGAAGGGGCGGGGCCGCCGGGAAAAACCCAACGGCCCCGCACCTGTAACGCTAGGACAACCTAGACGCGCGGCTTCTCGCGCATCTCGAAGGTCTCGATGATGTCGCCTTCGTTGATGTCGTTGTACGAGCCAAGGCCGATACCACACTCGAAGTCCGTGCGGACCTCGGTTGCGTCGTCCTTGAAGCGCTTGAGCGTCTCAACGGTGAGGTTGTCGCCGATGATCTTGCCGTCGCGGCTGATGCGGGCCTTCGTGTTGCGTCGGATAACACCCGAGCGAACGATGGAACCGGCAATGTTGCCGAACTTGGAGGAACGGAACACTTCGCGGACCTCGGCGGTGCCAAGCTGGACCTCTTCGTACTCCGGCTTGAGCATGCCCTTGAGGGCCAGCTCGATGTCATCGATTGCTGCGTAGATGACGGAGTAGAAGCGCATGTCCACGCCTTCGCGGTCTGCCAGTTCGGCAACACGCTCGGCGGGCTTGACGTTGAAGCCGATGATGACGGCGCTGTCGACCGTTGCCAGGTTGACGTCGTTCTGCGTGATCGCACCGACACCGCGGTGGATAACGCGGAGCTGGACACCTTCGCCGACGTCGATCTTGAGCAGCGCGTCTTCGAGGGCTTCCACGGCACCGGACACGTCACCCTTGAGGATGAGGTTGAGGGTGTCGATCTTGCCTTCGGCGACGGCCTGGTCGAAGTCTTCCAGGCTGATGCGCTTGCGGCGCTTGGCCAGGGCGGCGTTGCGGTCGGCTGCTTCACGCTTCTCGGCGATCTGGCGGGCGGTGCGCTCGTCAGCGGTCACGAAGAAGGTGTCGCCTGCACGCGGGACGTTGGACAGACCCAGCACCTGCACGGGGCGGGACGGGCCGGCCTCGGTCAGGACGCTGCCGTCGTCGTCGAACATCGCACGGACGCGGCCGTGGGCCGTGCCTGCCACGATGGTGTCGCCGACGTGCAGCGTACCGGACTGGACCAGGACGGTGGCCACGGAACCGCGGCCCTTGTCCAGGTTGGCTTCGATCGCGATACCGCGGGCGTCCTTGTTCGGGTTGGCGCGCATGTCCAGGGCAGCGTCTGCGGTGAGCAGGACTGCCTCGAGCAGCTCGTCGATGTTGAGGTTCTGGCGGGCAGAGACCTCCACGAACATGGTGTCGCCACCGTATTCCTCGGGAACCAGTCCGTACTCGGTCAGCTGGCCGCGGACCTTGTCCGGGTTGGCGCCTTCCTTGTCGATCTTGTTCACAGCCACGACGATCGGCACGTTGGCCGCCTGTGCGTGGTTGAGGGCCTCAACGGTCTGCGGCATCACGCCGTCGTCCGCTGCGACCACCAGGATGGCGATGTCGGTGACCTTCGCACCACGGGCACGCATGGCGGTGAACGCCTCGTGGCCCGGAGTATCGATGAAGGTGATCTTGCGTTCGATGCCTTCGTGGTCGGTGGTGATCTGGTAAGCACCGATGTGCTGCGTGATGCCGCCGTGTTCGCCCGCGACAACGTCGGAGTTACGGATGGCATCCAGCAGGCGGGTCTTACCGTGGTCCACGTGACCCATGACGGTGACAACCGGAGGACGTGCCTCCAGTACTTCGTCGCCTTCGGCTTCCAGCTCTGCGTCGAAGTCGATGTCGAAGGTGCTGAGCAGCTCGCGCTCCTCGTCCTCCGGGGACACGACCTGGAGCTTGTAGCCAAGCTCCTCGCCCAGCAGGGCGAAGGTCTCTTCATCCAGCGACTGCGTGGCCGTGGCCATTTCGCCGAGGTGGAAGAGTACGGTCACCAGTGCAGCGGGGTTCGCCTCGATCTTGTCGGCAAAGTCCGTGATGGACGAGCCGCGACGGAGCCGGACAACGGTGTTGCCGTCGCCGCGGGGCACGCTTACGCCACCCAGCGACGGAGCACTCATCTGCTCGAGTTCCTGACGCTTGGCACGCTTCGACTTGCGCTGCTTGCCACGGCCTGCGCCGCCCTTACCGAAGGCACCCTGGGTGCCACCGCGACCGCGGCCGCCCTTGCCGAAGCCACCGCCGGCCGGAGCACCGCCACCGGCACCCGGAGCACCACCGGTACCCGGTGCGCCGCCCGGGCGTCCGGGGCCGCGGCCACCGCCGCCGGGACGGCCTGCACCAGCGGGTGCGGGACGTTCGGTGCGGTTAGGCATCATGCCCGGAGTAGGACGGTTTCCGCCGCCTGCACCGGGACGTGCACCGGGAGCACCGGCCGGACGCGGAGCGCCGGGACGTGCACCCTGGGTGCCGCCGGGACGCGGAGCACCCGGACGGGGTCCACCTGCACCGGCTGCCGGACGCGGGCCGCCGGGGCGTTCGCCCTCGGTGCGGCTTCCGCCCGGACGGGGCATGCCCTGGGAAGGCGCGAACGGGTTGTTGCCCGGACGCGGCGGACGTTCGTTGTCGCCGCCGCGGCCCCGGGGCATGCCCTGGGACGTGGCGAAGGGGTTGTTGCCGGGACGGGGACCGCCCGGACGCGGTGCCGAACCGCCCTGGCCGCCGGAGCGCGACGGGGCCGCGGGAGCTTCAGCCTTGGGGGCCGGGCGTGCGCCGGGCTTAGCACCGGTGGACGGTGCGGCCGGGGCTGCCGGCGCAGCTGCTGCTGGAGCCGGGGCTGCGGGGGCAGGGGCTGCAGCGGGAGCAGGCGCCGACGGGGCCGGGGCTGCGGCCGGAGCTTCAGCCTTGGGTTCCGGAGCCTTCGGAGCTGCCGGGCCCGGCGCGGGGGCCGGACGGGAAGCCGAGGGGCTGGCGGGTGCCTTGGGCGCTGCAGCGGGAGCTTCGGACTTCGAAGCGCCGGCGGCGGGGTAGGCGTTGCGGAGTTTCCTCACAACGGGGGCCTCAATGGTGGAAGAGGCGGAGCGAACGAATTCGCCCAGTTCCTGCAGTTTGGTTACTGCATCTTTGGAAGTAATACCGAGCTCTTTAGCAAGCTCATGTACGCGGACCTTGGCCACATTTCTCCTGTCTCGGTCCGCACCGAGCCAGGCACGAACCGTCTACTTCTTACTGCGGACCTCCGCCGCGAGTGCAGCTGAAAGGTCCATTGCAGAGCGCAACAAAGTTGTCATCGTTGCGCACTCATCGCTGGGAACTCATCGGGTTTCCATCAGTTTTCTGACCCGCTTTCAGGTTGGACGGTTGTTGCTGCGGCCACCGGAGTGTCCACGGCTTGCGTGCCTGCCGTTATCCGGCGCTCGACGGCGGCAATTCCGGTGGTGCCCGGGAGGGCACGTCCGAACGCACGCCGCTTGATAGCCAGCGCCAGGCACGTTTCGCTGGAGTGCAGCCAAGCACCCCGGCCAGCCATCCGGCGTCGTTCGTCCACCACGACAGCGGCGGAACCGCTGCCTTCGGCGACGAGCCGGAGTAGCTCAGACCGCGGACCCTTCTTCCGGCATCCGATGCAGGTACGCTGCGGCTGATCCTCAAAGTGTTGCGTGTGCGCCACGGTGAGTATCTTCCTGCCCTTACAAATCTGCCGCCCCGAACCCGCCCGCCGGTGCTGCGCTCCAAAGGAACGCAGGTTCTGCGGGCACGCTCAAGGCGCACGGATACCGGCCATAAGGCACGGTCAATGTCTATTCTAGCCCCTCAGGTGCCCCGGCCCCGAAACGACGGGTCGAAACCGGGCGGGACAGTCCGAGGGTGCCCTCCGCAACGGCGGGCTAGTTTTCGCGCTGAACCGCGGCGTCGGAGACGATGTCGATCCGCCAGCCGGTGAGCTTGGCGGCCAGGCGGGCGTTCTGGCCCTCCTTGCCGATGGCAAGCGACAGCTGGTAGTCCGGCACCACCACACGTGCGGAGCGGGTCGCCTCATCCGTGATGGTGACGGAATTCACCCTTGACGGCGACAATGCGCTGGCAATGAAGCTGGCCGGATCCTCGCTGAAGTCAACGATGTCGATCTTTTCGTCGTTGAGCTCGGTCATGACGGCCCGGACACGCGAGCCCATTTCACCGATGCAGGCACCCTTGGCATTGATGCCGGGGATGTTGGCCTTGACAGCGATCTTGGTGCGGTGCCCGGCTTCGCGGGCGAGTGCCACGATCTCCACCGAACGGTCGGCGATCTCCGGAACTTCCAGCTCGAAGAGTTTCCGGACCAGTCCGGGGTGCGAGCGGGACAACGTGATGGACGGACCCTTGGTGCCGCGGTGCACGTCGATGACGAAGGCGCGAAGCCTGTTTCCGTGAATGTACTTCTCGCCGGGCACCTGTTCGGGCGGGGGCAGCAGCGCCTCCACCGTTCCAAGGTTCACCTGGATCATGTGCGGGTTGTTGCCCTGCTGGATGGTGCCGGCAACAAGTTCGCCCTCGCGGCCCTTGAACTCGCCCAGGACGTTGTCGTCCTCGACGTCGCGCAGCCGCTGCAGGATGATCTGGCGTGCCGTGCTCGCAGCGATGCGGCCGAACCCGGCCGGGGTGTCCTCGAACTCACCGATGGGGGCGCCGTCGTCGTCGATTTCGGTTGCCCAGATGGTTACGTGGCCGCTCTTGCGGTCCAGCTCTGCGCGGGCCTTCTCGAAGGCTCCCGGAGACTTGTGGTACGCCACCAGCAGCGCCTGCTCGATGGTGGGGATCAGGAGGTCCAGCGGGATTTCACGCTCACGCTCCAGAAGTCTCAGTGCGCTCATGTCAATATCCATCAGGCCTCCTCAGAAGGTCCATTGTTTTCATCTTCCAGACCGACCTCATCGAGGTGGCTGAACTCTATCTCGACTTTTCCATTGCGGATCCTGTCGAAAGGAATCTTCTCCGGCTCGCCCTGCTTGGGCTTCATGCCCTTCTTGGCGGCGATCTCCGGAATCAGTGTCACGCCGTCCTCATCAACGGCCTGGATCCTGCCGGTCAGGTTCTCGCCCTGAATGACGTTCACCTTGACCATGCGGCCGCGGGCACGGTGCCAGTGGCGCGGTTCGGTCAGGGGCCGTCCCACGCCGGGCGAGGAAACCTCGAGGTCGTAGGGGCGGCTGTCGTAGCTGGGGTCGCTGTCCAGGATGCCGGAGAGCTCCTTGGAAATCTCGGCAATAACGTCAAGGCTTACTCCGCCGGTCTCCTCCTGCGGCAGGTCCACCACTACGTGGACCACACGGTTTGCACCGGCAACCTGAATGGATACGTCCTCCAGGTAAAGCCGGTTTGCCTGGACCGAGGGTTCCAGCAGCGCCCGGACGCGCTCGGCTTCCGGGTTGTGCACGGATTCGGCCTCAGCCTTGCCCGTCCCGGTCCGGTCTGATGAAGTCGTGGCTTCTGCATTACTCACGATGCCGGCCGCCTCCCGCTAGATGATGTTGTGTGTACTAGCGTAGCCATTTTATGGCCACCGTGGTGCACTCGCTTGCTGCCGGGCATGACAACATGGTCTGTTGTGAAAGACGACACCAAGGAAAAACCCCGGCCGGCACACTATTTCCGGTACGGCATCCTGGCATCGTTGGCCATACTCGTCATCAGCCTGGGGCTGGCCCTGACTCCCGGACCTCCGCAGGAGGCGCCGGAACCCGCGTTTTCCGAACGGGCACGTGCCTCCGCGCTTGCCGAAACGACGCAGCTGCGCCTTGCGGGAAGGAAAATGGCTGACTCCTTTTCCGGCGCCGAGCGCCAGGCCCTGCTGCGCACTGTGACTTTGCTGACAACCCAGGCGAGGGCGCTGACCGGGACCGGTCCGGAACCGTCCGCGTCGGCCACGGGTGCTGCTTCCGCATCGGGAGCCGGCACGGCCACCGCAACTCCGACGGCGCAGGCCGAGGGGGCACCGGCCGAGGGTGCGGATTCCCCCGCGGCACTCGTCGCGGCGTTGTCCGCCAGCGGCAGCCAGCGCCTCGAGGATGCGGCAGCGTCCGACGGCGGGATGGCACGGCTGCTGGCCGCCGTCGGCACCGCCCAGGTTCTTCAGGCGGCCTCGCTGGCACCGGCGCTGGGGGCAGCTGCCCCGGCGGCGCCAGGGTCCCCCGCCGCTTCGCCGGCAGCCGCTTCACCGGCAGCCGCTTCACCGGCAGCCGCTTCACCGACAACCGAGCCGCCGGCCCCGTCGTCGGCATCCGCATCGCCAACAGCGGGCGGTTCCTGCCCGCCAGCCACCACCGAGTCCGATCCGGCTGGAGGATCGGCCACCCCGAAGACAGCGCTGGCGATGACTGTCAAGACCGAGGCCGAAACGATCTACGGCTACCAGGTGGCGCTTGCCCGCCTCGACGGAGCCGCCGCCGGCTCGGCGTCGGCGCTGCTGGCCCGGCATGAATCGGTCCTTGCCGAAGCCGAGGCCTTCAGCCGCGCCCTGTGCGTGGATATTCCGCCGCGGGAGGCCGGGTACACCCTCGGCCCCTCATTCCTCGCTTCCCCCGCCGCCGGGCTGGGAAGCCTTGAAGCAGGAACCCTTCCGGTCTACGGGGACCTGGTGGCGTTGAGCGGCGGGAGCACGCGGCAATGGGCCATTTCGGGCCTTCTCGCCGCCGCCAACCGCGCCGTACTGTGGGGCTCCGACCCTGGTCCCCTGCCGGGCATCGTGGTGGATACAGCGCAGCTTCCGGAGCTCCCGGAGGACAGCCCGTCGCAGGAATCGACAGCGCCGGGGGCGTCGCCTGCGCCGTCGGACGCCGGATAGAACCTGCCTCGCCTAAGCGTGCCTTACCTTTCTTAGCCTTGTATTACTGGCAGGCCGCGGTGGCCGATGGTTTGCTATACCCATGGACATCGCGGGAGCAGCAACGCAGCATGAAAACGAACCGCACCACAACGACATCGCCCATCGCCTGAACTGGCTGCGTGCCGGAGTTCTGGGCGCTAACGACGGCATCGTCTCCGTCGCGGCAATCGTGGTGGGCGTGGCAGGCGTCACCACGGACTCAGGCCCTATCCTGATCGCCGGTGCGGCCGGCGTCGTGGGTGGCGCCATCTCGATGGCGCTGGGCGAATACGTATCCGTCAGCAGCCAGAAGGACAGCCAGCAGGCGCTCATCGAAAAAGAAAGACGCGAACTGGCTGAACAGCCCGAGGAGGAGCTCGAGGAGCTCGCCGCCATCTACCAGGGCAAGGGCCTCAGCGCCGCCACGGCCCGCACGGTGGCCGAGGAACTCACCGCCCACGACGCCCTCGGCGCGCACCTTTCCGCCGAACTCCACATCGATGAGACCGACATCGTCAGCCCGTGGCATGCCGCCTTCGCGTCCGCCATCGCGTTCCTGATCGGAGCGATCCTCCCCATGCTGGCAATCCTTCTGCCGCCGGAGGAGATCCGGGTCCCCTTGACGTTCGCGGCAGTGCTGGTGGCGCTGGCATTGACCGGCGCCCTCGGAGCATGGATCGGCGGAGGCTCGAAGTCGAAGGCTGCGTTCAGGGTGGTGCTCGGCGGTGCCCTGGCCCTCATCGCGACCTTCGGGATCGGCAACCTGCTGGGGGCCAGCGGCGTGGTCGCCTGACCTTCCGCCAACTGCCGGCGGGCCAGCAGTTACGCTGGATCCGATGAAAGCACTCGCCGATGTCCCCATCCCGCCTGACCTGAGCCGCCGGTACGGCAGGACAAGCGGCGGACGCGCGTGGCTGGGTTCACTCCAGGGACTGATTTGCGGACGCCTGGAGCGGTGGGACCTTGAGGTGGATCTGGCGCCCGGTGAGCTCCCCTGGAACGGCCACGGAGCCGTAGTTGTCCCGGTAACCCGGAAGGGCACCCCCGCAGTCCTCAAGGTTGCCTACCCGCACGACGAAGCCCGGGTGGAGCGTTTCGCCCTCCGGCTGTGGGACGGCAACGGCGCGGTGCGGCTCCTGGAATCCGACGCCGGGACGTGTTCCATGCTGTTGGAAAGGCTGGACGCCTGCCGTTCCCTTGAGGACGTTCCGCTCGATGCGGCCGCAGCCGTCTGGGGCGGGCTGACACGGCAGTTGGGCCTGAGGCCGGACCATCGCCCGGAGTGGCAGGAATTCGACCATGTGGCGGCCCGCGCCGAGCAGTGGAGCGATGATCTTCCGGCGGACTGGGAGCAGCTCGGCCGGCCATTTCCGCGCTGGCTGCTGGAGGCTGCCCTGGAAGTTTGCCAGACGCGCGGAGCCGTGGGCCGCCGCGCCGGTACCGACGTCCTGGTCAACACGGACTTCCATTTCCTGAACATCCTGGCCCGGCCGCAGGGCGGTTTTGCGGCCATCGACCCGCAGCCGATGATCGGCGAGGCAGAGTTCTCCGTGGCCCCGCTCTTGTGGAACCGCATCCGGGACCTCTCCCGCTCTAATCCCCGGCGGGGACTGCTGGAGAGGTGCCGCGACTTCAGCGAGGCGGCCGGGCTGGATGCCGAGGCGGCCCGGCAGTGGAGCCTTGCCCGCGAAGTTGAGAACGCCTTGTCCTATGCCTCGCGTCCCCATCACGGCGGCGATCTGGCCCGTTCGCTCTGGGTGGCCAGCACGCTGGCCGGACGCACCCTGGACGGATTGCCAGCTGCGCATGACCTCCCGGCCCCGGGTGAAGCAGGGCCGGGCTAGGCGGCTGTGGTTCAGCGGCCGGGCCTAGCCGCGAACTGCTGCCAGCGCTTTCCGCACGGCCGCGACGGCTGCCTCGACGTCGGCGTCGTCCGTTGTCCAGTTGCTCACTGAAAGACGCAGGATATCCCGCCCCTGCCAGCGGGAACCGGACATCCACACCAGCCCGTCCTCGATGATCCGGGCCGTCACGGCCCGCGTGGTGGCGTCATCGCCGAAGGCCAGCGAGACCTGTGTGTAGACGACGTCGTTAAGTATTTCCACGCCGTCCAGCGCCGACAGTTGCTCCGCCAACTGCGAAGCGCGGCTCGCCAGATTGCGCACCTGCGCCGCAACGCCATCCCGGCCAAGGGACTTCAGCGCCGCCCACACGGGAACGCCGCGCGCACGGCGGGAGAGTTCCGGGACGGTCTGGAAGGGATCCGCTGCCGCGCCGGCATCCCGGATGATGTAACTGGGGTCGACGCTCATGGCGGCCTCAAGCGCCTCCGTGTCCCGCACAGCCACGATGCCGCAGTCGTAGGGCACGTTGAGTGTCTTGTGCGCATCGGTTGCCCACGAGTCAGCAAGGTGGAGGCCTGCGGTCAGGGCGGCAAGTTCCGGCACCGCAGCCGCCCAGAGTCCGAAAGCCCCGTCAACGTGCACCCAGGCGCCATGTGCCTTCGCGACGGTGATTGCCTGGAGGAACGGATCGAACGCGCCGGAATGCACATTCCCGGCCTGCAGGCACACAATCGGCGGGGCGGCTGACACGGCGGTGCCGTCCGATGCCGGGACCAAGGCGCGGTCCGGACCGGTGCGGTCCAGGCCGGAGCGGTCCAGGGCGGCGCGGTCCAGTGCACAGTCCAGCTCCGCCGGATCCATGCGGCCCTGCCGGTCCGAAGGCACCACGATGGGGCTTCCCAGGCCCAGGTACCGCAAGGCGAGATCGATCGAGTCATGGCGTTCCTGGCCGACTATGCAGCGCAGTGCCGGTGCGCCGGCAAGGCCACCGGTGTTCACGTCCCAGCCGGCCTTCTTGAGGACGCGCCAGCGGGCGGCGGACAGGCCGGCGAAGTTGGCCATGGTCGCGCCGGTGACGAAACCGACGTCGGCCGTTTCCGGCAAGCCCAGCAGCTCCAGGAACCAGTGCCCGGCTGCGGCCTCGAGGGCCGCCGTGGCGGGCGTGGCGGCACGGAGCATGGAACTCTGGTCCCAGGCACTGACCAGCCAGTCCGCAGCCAGGGCGGCGGGCAGGGTGCCGCCGATGACCCAGCCGAAAAAACGGCCCGATGGCATGGCCATCAGGCCGGGTTCCGCCTCGGCCGCGAGATAGTCGATCACTTCTTCTGCCGGCATGCCGGCCCGGGGCAGGGGGCCGCCGAAGACGGCCTCCAGCTCCCCTGCCGTGGCCCGGGGCCCTACCCGGCGGGTCTGCTGGCTTGCCAGCCATTCACGGGCGTGCCCGGCTGCTGCGTCCAAGGCGTCGCGGAAAGGCTCGTCCCCTGTTGACATAGGAGCATGGTACGCCCGCGCCCCTCCCGGCCGGGAGGGTCTTTCGCATCCCCGTCGGCTAGCCTGCTAGGCGAAGGTGTCCTGCCAGATGTCGAAGCCGAGCTTGAGGATGAGGGCGCCGACGACGGCGAGGAAAACGTTGCGGATGAAGGTGCTGCCCTGCTTCACCGCGGTCCGCGCCCCGAGGTAGCCGCCCGCCATGTTGGCGAGTCCCAGCACCAGCCCCACGCCCCAGAGCAGCGAGCCGTGCGGCAGGAAAAAGATCAGGGCACCGGCATTGGTGGCCATGTTCACGATCTTTGCCTTGGCGCTGGCCTCGAGGAACGCGTAGCCCATCGCGGACACCAGCGCGATGATCAGGAATGAACCTGTCCCTGGCCCGATCAGGCCGTCGTAGAATCCTATGGCCGCTCCGATGAGGCAGGCCACCACGTAGTGGGTCCGGCCGTCGTGGCGGAGCGAGGTCAGGTCGCCGATGTTGGGTTTGAACGCCGTAAACAGCGCGACGGCCACCAGCGCCGCAACGATGATGGGCTTGAAGACGCTCGCCGGCAGGGTGGCGGCCAGCACCGCGCCGCCGAAGCTCCCGGCCAGCGCAATGACTGCCATGGGTATGGCGGTCCGCAGGTCCGGCCTGACCCGCCGGTAGTACGTCACGGCGCTGGTGGTGGTCCCGAAAATGGAACCCATTTTGTTGGTGGCGAGAGCCTGGACCGGGCTGATGCCCGGCACCAGCAGCAGCGCCGGGAGCTGGATCAGTCCCCCGCCGCCCACCACTGCGTCAATCCACCCTGCGGCGAAGCCCGCCACGATGATGAGGATCAGCGTGGCGGGCTCCAGCGACTCGAATCCCGAGATCACTCCTTCAGCCGTGCAGGGTTACTTGCTGCGGACGGCGTTGACCACATAGTCAACGGCCTTCTCCACGGCCACGTTCTCCGCCTCACCGCTGCGGCGGTCCTTGATCTCCACAACGCCGTCCGCCAGTCCGCGGCCAACAGCCAGGATGGTGGGCACTCCGACGAGCTCCGCGTCGCCGAACTTGACGCCCGGGGACACCTTGGGGCGGTCGTCGTAGATGACCTCGAGGCCTGCGGCTTCAAGCTCGAGCGAGAGCTTCTCGGCCGCCGCGAAGATTTCCTCGCCCCGGCCCACAGCCACGACGTGGACATCGGCGGGAGCCACTGCGCGGGGCCAGACCAGGCCCTTGGCATCGTGGTTGGATTCGGCCAGGGCCGCGACGGCGCGGGTAACGCCGACGCCGTAGGAACCCATGGTGACCACCACCTGCTTGCCGTTCTGGTCCAGGACCTTCAGTTCAAGGGCTTCGGCGTACTTGCGGCCGAGCTGGAAGATGTGGCCCATCTCGATGCCGCGGGCGGTCTCCAGCGGACCGGATCCGTCCGGGGCCTCGTCGCCGGCACGCACTTCGGTGCACTCGATCACGCCGTCCCAGCCGAAGTCGCGGCCGGCCACGAGGCCGAAGACGTGCTTTCCGGCCATGTTGGCGCCGGTGACCCAGGCGGTGCCGCTGACCACGCGGGGATCCACCAGGTACAGGAGCTTGGCGGCACCTTCGAGTCCGAGGAGCGGTGCGCTCAGCGACATGCCGGGGCCCAGGTAGCCGCGGACGATCAGGGGGTTGCGGGCAAGGTCTTCCTCGCCGGCGGCCTCAACGGTGATCTCGCCGGCGACCGGCAGGTAGGCGCCGATGTTGGCCTCTACCCGCTTCAGGTCGACGCCGCGGTCACCGGGCACGCCGATGACGACGATCTGCCGCTCCCCGGTGGGAAGGGTGATGGCGAGGACGACGTTCTTCAGCGTGTCAGCGGCCGTCCAGGCGCCGCCGTCGTTCTCGTCGCGGGGAACCAGCTGGTTGGCTGCGTCCACGAGCGTGTCGATGGTGGGAGTGTTCGGGGTGTCCCGGATCTCTGCGGCAGGCGCGTTGGTGAAGTCGATCTCCGCGGGCACCACGGTGGTCACGGCCTCCACGTTGGCCGCGTAGCCGCCGGCGGAGCGCACAAACGTGTCTTCGCCGATCTCGGTGGGGTGCAGGAACTCCTCGCTCCGGGAGCCGCCCATGGCACCTGCCGTGGCGGCCACCGGAACCACTTCAAGGCCGAGGCGCTCGAAGATCTTCAGGTAGGCGGCGCGGTGTGCGTTGTAGCTCGCGTCCAGGCCGGCGTCGTCGACGTCGAACGAGTAGGAGTCCTTCATGATGAACTCGCGGCCGCGCAGCAGGCCGGCGCGCGGCCGGGCCTCATCGCGGTACTTGTTCTGGATCTGGTAGATGCTCAGCGGAAGGTCCTTGTACGAGGAGTACAGGTCCTTGACCAGCAGGGTGAACATTTCCTCGTGCGTGGGCGCCAGGAGGTAGTCCCCGCCCTTGCGGTCCTTGAGCCGGAAAATGCCCTCGCCGTACTCGGTCCACCGGTTGGTGGCCTCGTAGGGCTCCTTGGGCAGGAGGGCCGGGAAGTGGACTTCCTGGGCGCCGATGGCGGTCATTTCCTCGCGGATGACTTTCTCCACTTTGCGCAGCACGCTCAGGCCAAGCGGCAGCCAGGTGTAGATGCCCGGCGCTGCCCTGCGGATATACCCGGCACGGACCAGGAGCCGGTGGCTCGCCACCTCGGCATCGGCGGGATCTTCGCGCAGGGTGCGCAGGAACAGCTTGGATAGTCGAAGGACCACGGGTAGGAATCCGTTTCTTGGGAGGTGCCTGTTCAGATGACGGGCTGGGCAAATTCGTCTGGGTACTAATCTACCGTGGCGCGGCGGGTGCCGGGTTCCCGGCCGCCGGAGCCAATGCCCCTCACCCCCGCGCGTTCCCGCGCCGGACGGAGAAGAGCCACGCCAGAACTGAAAGGAAGCCCCTGGCCGTTGCCGGCTGGTCATCCTGTTTTGGCGTGGCTCTTACGGCCCGTCGGACCCAGAAGTCCGGAGGAAGCGCTAGGCGTGCCTGCTGGGAAGGTCAACGTCCAGTGCCATCTGCTGATTTCCCCCTGAGACCGCACGCACCCCATCGGCGCGGCTAGGAAGAACCTATGTGATTCACGGCACCATTACAAGAGTCGTCACGCAGTTTTCGACAGTTGACTCTGTGTTACCGCGTTCTCCCCGGCGGCCGTTCCGCTAGTCGATCAGGGCGGCTGCCTGGTCCAGCATGGCTTCCGCAGCCGCGAGGTCGGACTCCGTAACGCCGGTCCCTGTGGCCTGCGCCGAGATCAGGACTCCGCCCTTGACGGCGAAGGCCATCACGGTGCTCTGGGTTCCGCCTGTAGGCAAGGTGACGTCCGTTTGCATGGCAATCGCGCCCTCGGTGCCGGCACCGCTGTCAAGCCGGGTGGTCTCGGCTGTCATGGACATTCCCTGGATGTTCATGCTGATGCTGCTGCAGTCTTCGATCTCGCTGCTGCGACGGGCAAGCGTCTGGTCCAGTTCTTCCTTCGCCACGCCTGACACGAGGGAGAGCGTCTGGGTGAGTTCCGCCGTAGACGAAGTGGAGGCACCCACCGCCATGGTGGTGTTGCTGTCCGGCTTGATCGCCGTCCCGGTGGCGATGGAATTGCACTCGGCCGGCTCCACCTGCACGTCGGTCATGAGGGACATCATCTGGTCGAGCGCCTGCGAAACCTTGTCGGCAGGCAAGACGGAGAGGGGTACGCTGCCTGAGTCCTTCACGGCTCCGGCGATCTCCGCGAGTTCCTCGGAGGTCAGCATGGTGAATGCCGCTTCCGTTGGCGTGGGGCTGGGGGTGACAGATGCGGCGGACGTTTCCGGGGACGCCCCGGCGCCAGCAGGGGCGGCAGGACCGCCGCAGGCGGACAGGCCAAGCACCAGGAGGGCAGAAGCCCCGAAAAAGCGCACAACGGACGTATTCATTTATCCCCCAATAAGTTCGAACGCCGGCCGTTGGGGCCAGCTAGAACAGAACTGTAGCGAAGGTGCCCACTTGGTGGAAGCCCACCCGCTCGTAGGTGGCCCGCGCCCGGGCGTTGTAGTCGTTGACATACAGGCTGGTGATGGGCGCCAGTTTCTGCGCCAGCATAACGACGGCGGCCATGTAGCCGGCGCTGAGTCCGAGGCCGCGGAAGGAGGGGTTCATCCAGACGCCCTGGACCTGGGTCACCTCAGGGGTGACGGCGCCGAGTTCGGCCTTGAACATGACCTGGCCGTCCCCATCGAGGTGGACAAGGGAATGGCCCTGCCTGATGAGGCCTTCCACGCGCCTGCTGTAAAACTCGCGGCCGCCCAGGAACGGCGAATATCCCACTTCTTCTTCGAACATGGCGGCGCAGGCGGGCAGGATCCTGTCGAAGTCGGCGAGCTGGCCGACACCCAGCTCCGTGTTAGCGGGCACGCCGGGCGGGCCTGCGATGGTCATCAGCGGCTGGTCCGCGCGAACCTCGTGCGCCGGTTGCCCCAGCTGTTCCAGCTGTTCATGCATGGCCAGGACCGTTTCGGCGGGGCCGAAGATGGAAGCGAACCGGCGGCCGGAGCGTTGTGCGTGCTCGGCCACGAGCCCGGCAAGGTCCGGGTCCAGCTGCACCGGAACGAGGTTCGCTCCGGCCCAGCACGCACCCACCAGGGTGTCGCCGTCGAACACGCCAAAGATGCTGGCCCCGCCCATGGTGGGCGCGGCTGTTCCCGTGGCCGCCAGGTGGGACAGGATGAAGACGTTGGCTACAACGTCCCTCCTGGCCAACTCCCGCAGCGTGGCAGTGTCCGGACCGGACAGGACCCGGATTGAGATACCGGATCCTGCGGTCTCCCTACGAGACGCTAACCACGGGGCTACCCTTGACAGCATCTTCGCCATCGGCCTCCCCCATCTCTTCAGCGATTCTCATGGCCTCTTCGATCAGTGTCTCAACAATTTCGCTCTCGGGGACAGTCTTGATGACCTCGCCCTTCACAAAGATCTGTCCCTTGCCGTTGCCCGAGGCGACGCCCAGGTCAGCTTCGCGGGCCTCGCCCGGTCCGTTGACGACGCAGCCCATCACGGCAACACGCAGCGGGATCTCCATCCCTTCCAGGCCGGCCGTCACCTGCTCGGCCAACGTGTACACATCCACCTGGGCGCGGCCGCAGGAGGGGCAGGAAACAATTTCGAGCTTGCGGGGACGCAGGTTCAGCGACTGCAGGATCTGGTTGCCCACCTTGATTTCCTCGACCGGAGGAGCCGAAAGGGAAACACGGATGGTGTCGCCGATTCCCCGGGACAGGAGGGCGCCGAAGGCCGTGGCGGACTTGATGGTGCCCTGGAAGGCAGGCCCGGCTTCGGTGACGCCCAGGTGAAGGGGCCAGTCGCCCTGCTCGGCCAGCATCTCGTACGCGGCAACCATGATCACGGGGTCGTTGTGCTTCACGGAGATCTTGAAGTCGTGGAAGCCGTGCTCCTCGAACAGCGATGCCTCCCAGACAGCCGACTCCACCAAAGCCTCGGGAGTTGCCTTGCCGTACTTCTTGAGGATTCCGGGCTCCAGCGATCCGGCATTGACGCCGATCCGGATGGACGTGCCGTGGTCCTTGGCGGCACGGGCAATTTCCTTGACCTGGTCATCGAACTTGCGGATATTGCCGGGGTTGACGCGAACCGCCGCGCAACCCGCTTCGATGGCGGCGAAGACGTACTTGGGCTGGAAGTGGATGTCCGCGATGACGGGGATCTGGGACTTCCGCGCGATGATCGGCAGCGCCTCGGCGTCGTCCGCTGACGGGCAGGCCACGCGCACGATGTCGCAGCCCGAGGCCGTCAGCTCAGCAATCTGCTGCAGCGTGGCGTTGATGTCCGTGGTGGGCGTGGTGGTCATCGACTGCACGCTGATGGGCGAATCCGAGCCGACGCCCACCGAGCCCACCTTGATCTGGCGGGTTTTCCTGCGGGGTGCGAGGACGGGTGGCGGTGCTGACGGCATTCCCAGGCTGACCGAGGTCACGTGGACTCCTATTTAGGTCGAAGTATCGATGGTGGGGTGGTTCCGGCGGGTTAAGCGGCGTGCTCGGCCAGCAGGCCGGTCACCGGGTTCCATTCCGTGGTGCGCGTGCCCGCAATGACCTGGGCGGCAGCGAAAGGATCCTGCTTGAGGATCCCGTTCAGCGCGTTTTCGTCGGCGGCCTTGAAGATCAGCAGGGCACCGGCTCCGTCGCCGTAAGGCCCGCTGGCCAGGAGTGCGCCTTCACCGGCAAGGGCAGCGGTCCATTCCCGGTGTGCCGGGCGGGCGGCGTTCCGTGCTTCGGTGGACTCAGCGGCGTATACGTACTCAACAGCAAAAACAGTCATACGGATACCCTATCGCCCTGCCCGCCGGAGTATGTATCCGGTTCAGCTAAGGAAGAGGATCTTGACGAGGGCAGCGACTCCGGCGGCCCACAGCATGGATGACAGCGTTCCGATGATGAACCTCTCTGCAGCAACAGGAGTCTCTTTCAGTTCCGCGAAGCGCCCCAGACCCTTGATGGCCACGACGTAGGCGATCGCCACGGGCTGCCCCGTCAGGATGGCCAGGCACACAGCCAGCCGTTCCAGGACGCCGATGATGGCTCCTCCGCGCAGGATCCGTGTGGTTGGTGCCGGCGGAGCGCCCGCCGCTGCAGGCACCTTTCCGGCAGCGTCTGCGGCCACGTCTCCGGCTACGGTGATCTCGCCGTCGACGGCTTCCCGGCCCGCTGATTCACTGTCCGCGGCGGCCCGGTCCACTGTGACATCGGCGGCGGGGTCGTTGGCAGCTTCGTCGGCGGCACGGTCCCGGGCGGCGCGGTCTTCTGCCGCCGTGGCCGCGTCCGCCTTGTCGTCGATGGTCCGGGCCAACCGGAACACCAGCGCGGTGACAGGCCAGCCGGCGAAACCAGCCGTCAGCAGGGCGAGGGTAATCCAGAGGGCGTTCACCTGTTTCCTTCCAGCACGGCGTCATGGGCCACGGCCAGGAGCATCTCTGCGGCGGGCCTCGCCGCCCATTCTTCCTGCCAGCCGGACCTCAGGACGGCGCGGCTCACCGACTGCTCCGTGATTCCGAGTTTTGCTGCGGCCAGCTTCTGGCTGCCGTGCCTGACTGACGCGTCCTGCTGCAGTGCGCGGAGGGTGTCCACCACTTTCCACTGGGCCTCCGTGCGGTCTTGCACCAGCCGGCCAATCAGCCGGAGGACTGCCTCGGCGTTCGCGCAGGCCCTGATGCCGGTTCCTGCCTCCGGGGGCGCCGCACCGCCGCGGCGCAGCCCGCCGGGAATCACGGACAAGGGAACATGGGCGGCGGCGGACTTGGCTTTTTCCACTGCCAGCCGGGCGGCGACGAACGCCGCACCGGATCCTTCCCGCGGGCTGGCCGGCAACGGGAGGTCAACTGCCCCCACTCCGATTCCCACGTACCACTGGCCGCTGCGCAGGCAATGAAGGGCGATGTCCACCACTTCCGCAGGCTTTTCCACCACCCCCTGGACTTCGTCGCCGACGGAACGTTCGAACCGGCCGGCTGTGGACTTCCGGTGGAGCTCGGCAAGCAGGCCGGGAACGCGGTCCCGGTCCCCGGTGCTGCCGCGCTGGTCGATGGTGAGAACGTACATACCGCAAACATAATCGACTGATTTCCAAACATCAATCGTTTTCGGCTGATTTATTAACATCAGTCAAAAAGAGCTGATTATGGAATCCAAGCCGGAATGGGCTGATTAGCCAAACAGGTTGACGGGCTTGACGATGTCCGCGTAGATCAGGAGGGCACTCATGCCCATCAGCAGGGCAGCCACGACGTAGGTCACGGGCAGGAGCTTGGCGATATCGAACGCCCCGGGGTCCGGCCGGCCGAACAGCTTGGCCAGCCGCCGTCGGGCTCCTTCATACAGCGCGCCGGCAACATGGCCGCCGTCCAAGGGCAGCAGCGGGACCAGGTTGAACACCGCGAGCGCGAAGTTCAGTCCGGCCAGCAATCCCACCAGGGCGGCCAGCCTGGACTGCAGCGGAACCTGCTCCATGGCGGCAACTTCACCGGCCACGCGGCCCACACCAACAACGCTGATGGGCCCGTTGGGATCGCGGGGCTCTTCGCTGAAGGCCGCCTTGGCAACGCCCACCACCCGTGCGGGGAGGTTCAGGACGACGCCGGCAACCTGCTGGATGTTTTCCCCCGCCATGGGCAGCACGGACGACGCCGGCTGGGCCACCAGGGCGGTCTGGGCACCGATCCCCAGGAAACCGACTTCCTGGTACTGCAGGGTCCCGTTCGAATCGGCGGCCTGCCGCCCGTCGGCGCCGATGACCGGCCGCGCCGAGAGCACCGGCGTCACAGTGGTGGTGACGGGCGAACCGTCGCGTACCACCGTGATGCTGACTTCCCGTCCCGCGGAGGCGCGGATCCAGCCTGTCAGTTCCTCCCAGCTGGTCACCGCCTTGCCGTCGAAGGAGGTGATGGTGTCGTTGGGCTTGAGCTGCGCCGCAGCTGCTGGAGTGAGCTTGCAGTCGGCGGAATCCGGGTCCACCGTTTCCCCGGCCTTGACCTGGCATTTGGAGACGTCCGCGATGGTGGTGGTGGGGGTGCTGATCCCGAAGCCCATCAGGAGCACGGCCGTCAGCGCCACCCCGATCAGCAGGTTCATGGCAGGGCCGCCCAGCATCACGATGACCTTCTTCCACACCGGCAGCCGGTAGAAGACCCGCTTCTCATCGCCGGGTCCCACTTCCTCGTGGGCCATGGAGCGCGCCTCGGTGGCGAGGGTCTGGAACATGCCGGTGCTGGAGGGACGCACCGTGCCGTCGTCCTTGTTCGGCGGGTACATGCCGATCATGGACACGTAGCCGCCCAGCGGGATCGCCTTGATGCCGTACTCGGTCTCCCCCTTGCGCTTGGACCACAGGGTGGGGCCGAAGCCGATCATGTACTTGGTGACCCGCACCTTGAACAGCTTGGCCGGAACGAGGTGGCCCACCTCGTGCAGCGCGATGGAGACTGCGATGCCGATCGCCACAAAGACGACACCGAGGATAAAGAGAATGACGGGACTCATGCTGAGATCTGCTGCTTCCTAGAGACTGCTCACTGCTAAACGTTCGTGGGTGCGCGCTCGTGCCCACGCTTCAGCATCCAGTACGGACTCCACTGTCAGCCCGGAAGATCCTGGGTGTTCGCTGAGCACCGCTTCGATGGTATCCACAATGTCGGTAAACCGGATCCGGCCGGCGTGGAAGGCCATCACGGCCTCTTCATTGGCGGCGTTGAACACGGCCGGGTAGGTGCTCCCCTGCTTGGCGGCGTCCTTGGCCAGGCCAACGGCGGGGAATGCTTCAGTGTCCAGCGGTTCAAACGTCCAGCTGGTCGCCTGGGTCCAGTCGCACGCCGCGGCTGCCTTCGGCACCCGGTCCGGCCAGCCCAGCCCGAGGGCGATGGGAAGGCGCATGTCCGGCGGCGAGGCCTGGGCGATGATGGAGCCGTCCACGAACTGCACCATGGAATGGACCACGGACTGCGGATGCACCACCACGTCGATGCGGTCCAGCGGGATGTCGAACAGCAGGTGCGCCTCGATCACCTCGAGGCCCTTGTTCACCAGGCTGGCGGAGTTGGTGGTGACCATCAGGCCCATGTCCCAGGTGGGGTGCGCCAGGGCATCCTGCGGCGAGACGTTGTGGAGCTCCTCGCGGGTCCTGCCGCGGAAGGGTCCGCCGGAGGCCGTCAGGATGAGCCGGTCCACCTCGTCGGCTGTCCCGGACCGGAGGCACTGCGCGATGGCCGAATGCTCTGAATCGACCGGGACGATCTGGCCTTCCCGGGCGGCAGCCTTCACGAGGGCGCCACCCACGATCAGCGACTCCTTGTTGGCAAGCGCCAGCGTGGCGCCGGACTTCAAGGCCGCCAGCGTTGGCGCCAGGCCGATCGAGCCGGTGATGCCGTTGAGCACCACGTCGGCCCCGATTTCCGCAATCCTGGTGGAGGCGTCCGGGCCGGTGATGATCTCCGGGCGGTAGCCGGTCACCCCGGCCGCGCGGGCGGCGTCGTCGATCAGTTCCTGCAAGGCGGACGCATCGCCGCTGGCCGTACCGACGGCCCTGGCCTTCGTATGGACCGCCTGGCGGGCAAGGAGGTCCAGGTTCCCGCCGCCTGCACTCAGTGCCACAACCTCGAAAAGGTGCGGGGCGCCGTCGACGACGTCAATCGCCTGGGTGCCGATGGAACCGGTGGATCCGAGGAGAACGATTCTGCGTGGCTGCATCCGTTAAGTATCCCGCACGCAGGCCGTCCCGCCGCCGCCGGACGCTCCGGCGGACGTTCCGGCGGGCAGGTACCGGGGGTCATTGACGCCGTGCGCGGCAGGCGTAACGTGAACAGCGTGGAGTGGGCCGCATGGTTCGACGCGCCGGAGTATGAATTTGCCCGGCAGGTGCTGCAGCGCGGCGTCGCGACGATCTTCCTTGTGGCGTTCCTCTCCTGCCGCAACCAGTTCCCGGCGCTGCTCGGCGAGCGCGGGCTGCTCCCGGTCCCCGACTACCTGGACAGCTTCCGGCGGCGCCGCCGGCCCAGCCTGTTCCTGTGGCGCTACTCGGACCGCCTCCTGCGGCTCGTCTGCTGGTGCGGCATGGCCGTTTCGGCCACGCTCGTCCTGGGACTTCCGCAGCTGGGACCGCCCTGGCTGCCGATGATCGCCTTCCTGGCACTGTGGCTGCTGTACATGTCGATCGTCAACGTGGGACAGACCTTTTACGGTTTCGGCTGGGAGATGCTGCTCCTGGAGGCCGGCTTCACGGTGGCCTTCCTTGGCTCGGACCAGACACCGCCGCCCCGGACCATCCTGATCCTGCTGGTGTGGCTGCTGTTCCGGCTCGAGTTCGGCGCCGGCATGATCAAAATCCGCGGCGGCAGCGAGTGGCGCGACCTGACCGCCCTGTACTACCACCATGAGACCCAGCCGATGCCCGGTCCGTTGAGCCGGCAGGCGCACCTCCTCCCCAGGCCCCTGCACCGGATGGAGGTCCTGGGCAATCACTTCGCGCAGCTGGTGGTGCCGTTCTTCCTCTTCGCCCCGCAACCGCTGGCCGGCATCGCCGCGGGCATCATCGTCTTCACCCAGCTGTGGCTCGTGGCCAGCGGAAACTTCGCCTGGCTGAACTGGATGGCAATCCTGCTGGCTTTCGCCGCAGTGAGCGATCCGGTGGCGCACGCCGTGCTCCCCGTCATTCCGCTGGACTGGCACACCTACGGTGCCGCCGACGGCGGTGCGCGGACCCCGGTGTGGTGGCTCGCCGTCGTGCTTGCCGTAACGGTGCTTCTGCTGGTGCTCAGCTACTGGCCGGTCCGGAACCTGCTACAGCACCGGCAGCTGATGAACGCCAGCTTCAACCGGTGGCAGCTGGTCAACACCTACGGGGCGTTCGGCACGGTGACCAAACTGCGGATCGAGATTGTGGTGGAAGGCACGCTCGACGACGAACCGGACGACGGTTCAGACTGGCGCGAGTACGGTTTCCGCGGGAAGCCGGGCGATGTCCGCCGGCTGCCGCGCCAGTGGGCTCCGTACCACCTCCGGCTGGACTGGCTGATGTGGTTCCTGCCCCTGCGCACCGTCCACGAGGAGTGGTTCTACGCCTTCCTGGCCAAGCTGCTCGAAGCCGACGGAGCTGTCCTGCGGCTCCTGCGCAAGGACCCGTTCGACGGCGCCCGCCCGCGTTGGGTGCGCGTCCACAGCTACCTGTACCGCTTCGCGACCCGGGCGGAATACCGCGAAACGGGCCAGCGATGGATCAGGACCCTGCTCTACGAGGCCATTCCGCCGCTGTCCCTGCCGCCGGGGTCACGCTGACTTGAGTGCGTAACGGCGCTCCGGACGGCCGGCACCGTACTTGAGGCGGACGTCGACCCTCGCCTCGTCGTGGAGGTATTCCAGATACCGGCGGGCGCTGACCCGCGATGTGCCCAGCAGGTCCGCGACTTCGGCGGCCGAAAAGTCCGCCCCGGCGGACTCGAGCACAGCGACCACACGGCTGAGGGTTTCCGGGCTGCAGCCCTTGGGCAGGCGCGGTTCCGTCCGTTCGGCGCGTTCCGCGCTTTCCAGCCCGAAGACCCGGTTGACGTCCGATTGCTCGGCCACGTCCTTGGACAGGTCGAGTCCCTGGTAGGCGCTGCGGTAGTGCTCCAGCCGTTCCTGCAGGTCCGCCTGCGAAAAAGGTTTGATCAGGTAGTGGACAATCCCGCCACGCAGGGCGCGGCGGACGGTCTCCACCTCGCGGGCGGCGCTGATCACCAGCACGTCCAGTTCCGGCGCCGCTTCCCGCAGCCTGGCCATGAGGTCCAGGCCGTTGATGTCGGGCAGGTGGATGTCCAGGAGGACCAGGTCGGGCTGCAGCCGGGCGGTCTCCGCCATGGCCTGGGCTCCGGTGTGCGCAACTCCGACGACGGCGAATCCCGGCGTGCGCTGGATGAACCCGGCGTGGACTTTGGCCACCATAAAGTCGTCGTCGACGATCAGGACGTTGATCATGGCCCGGCCACCCTTCCCGTAGCCGGCACCCCTTGTGCGGGCGTCCGTTTCAACGGCGCCCGCTTGAGCCGTGCGGTGAACACGGCCCCGCCGTCGTTGGCCACCGTAAGTTCGCCGCCGCTCCGCCGGCAGACGACGCGCGAGAGCGCCAGGCCAAAGCCCCGGCCGCCGGCCGGGCCGGGCTTCTTGGTGCTGAACCCCTGCCGGAAAATCTCATCGGCCGCTGCCCCGTCAATGCCGGGGCCGGTGTCCCGGACCGTCACCACCACTTCCTCGGGAGTGTCCTCAACGCGGACCCGGACGGCCCCTTCGGCGACTCCCGTGACGGCGTCGAGAGCGTTGTCCACGAGGTTCCCCACCACCGTGGCCAGGTCCCGGGAAAGCTCATCGCCCACCGGCGCCAGCACCGAACCGGGATCCAGCTGCAATGGCACGCCACGCTCCGCTGCGAGGCTGGATTTGGCGATCAGCAGGGCGGCGAGCGCCGGGTCCTGGATGCGGCTGGTCACGTCGTCGTTGAGGCGTGTCCGGTCCACGGTGACGCCGTTGACGAACTGCACCACGGAATCGTACTCGCCGATCTGGATCAGGCCCGAGATCACGTGCAGCTGGTTGGCGAATTCGTGGGCCTGCGCCCGGAGCGTGTCCGTGGCAGTACGCGTTGCCCCGAGCTCGCGTTCCAGGGATGAGAGCTCCGTCCGGTCGCGCAAGGTGGCAACCGAACCCATCACGCGGCCCCTGGACCGGATGGGCACCCGGTTGAGCACCACGAGGCGCTCCCCCACCAGCACCATCTGGTCCTGTCCGGGCTGCTCGCCTGTCAACACTTCCTTGAGCGCAGGTTCAACGGGCAGGCCGGCAAGGTCCTTGCCCACGCAGTCCGCGGGCAGGCCCAGCAGCGCCCGGGCACTGTCGTTGGCCACCGTGATCCGGCCGTGGAGGTCCAGCGCCACCACCCCCTCCTTCAGTCCGTGCAGCATCGCCTCGCGGTTCTCCACCAGGCCCGAGATTTCGCTGGGCTCCATGCCAAGGGTCTGCCGCTTGACCCTGCGGGCCAGCAGCAGGGAGCCGGCAACCCCCAGGACGCTGGCCACTCCAAGGTAGGTCAGCAGGTTGGGCACCGCGTCCCCCAGCCGCTCCCACGTGGACGGGTAGTTCCGGCTGATGGACGCGATGCCGATCATTTTCCCGGAATCATCAAGGACCGGTACGTGGGCCGAAAGGACCGGGGTGGCTGTTCCGCCCACCACGCCCGTCCAGGCGCGGCCCTCCATCACCCTGCTCGGGCCAAGTTCCAGCGGACGGCCGAGAAGTCCGGGATCCGACGACGCCACCACGGTACGGTCAGTCCGGGCGAGCGCCACCTGCGCGGACCCGGACACTGTGCGGACCGACTCCGCGACCGCGGACAGGGCCGCACTGCCGCGCGGTTCGGCGGAGGGAAGCAACGCCCTGACGGCGGGATTGCTGCCCAGCGCTTCAGCGGCGGACAGGGCACGGCGCCCCTCGATCCGCTCAAACGCTGCTGCGGACTGGGCGAGGGAGATCGCGACGACGGCGACGAGGACGGCCAGGACAATCAGCAGCTGGAGGACCAGATATTGCCCGGCGAGGGACATTCCTCTTCGTCGAGTCACTGTGGTTCTTTCCTCTGGTGGGTGGGTACCGGAACTATACCCCAGCGCGCCCTGCCGGGCGGATGCGCGGCCCGCCCCGCCGTGAGACTGGCAGGAGCTCCGGTTGAGCGCCGGAAACGTGAACGAAATGAACTTAACTTTCTCTGCGTACACAAGAGTGATGCCGCTCACTTACGCACCTAGCATCAAATGCACCAGTCAGTTTTGCTGACCAGCTTGACCAAGAACTTTACTGAGAAGAGGAACACCATGCGCCAGATCCGCGCATTGCGCATTGCCGCCGTCGCCGCCGGCATCGCCCTGATGGCCACCGGTTGCGGTGCCACCGGCAAGAGCTCCACGAGCGGCAGCTCCAGCGCTGCCGCCGGCCCCGTCACCGGGCTGCAGATCCTCGTCCCCAACACGCCCGGCGGCGGCTATGACACCACCGCCCGCGCAGCCGCGAAGGTTCTCGACGACGAGAAGATCGCCACCAACACCGAAGTCTTCAACCTCGCCGGCGCCGGCGGAACCGTGGGCCTGGCCCGCGTGGTCAACGAAAAGGGCAACGGCGACCTCACCATGCTGATGGGCCTGGGCGTGGTGGGCGCCAGCTACACCAACAAGTCAGCATCGAAGCTGACGGACACCACTCCGCTGGCCAAGCTCATTGAAGAGCCCGGCGCCATCATGGTCAGCAAGGACTCGCCGTACAAAACCATCGACGACCTCGTGAAGGCGTGGAAGGCCGATCCCGGCTCCATCGCTGTCGGCGGCGGCTCCTCCCCCGGCGGCCCCGACCACCTGCTGCCCATGCAGCTCGCAGGCGCAGTGGGAATCGACGCCACCAAGGTCAACTTTGTTTCCTACGACGGCGGCGGAGACCTTCTCCCGGCCATCCTCGGCAACAAGCTCGGCTTCGCGGCCTCCGGCGCCGGTGAGTACCTCAAGCAGATTGAATCGGGCGAAGTCCGTGTGCTCGCCACCAGCGGCGCGGAGCGGCTGGACGGCGTTGACGCCCCCACGCTGAAGGAATCCAACATCGACCTGGTGTTCACCAACTGGCGCGGCATCGTTGCCCCTCCGGGAATCAGCGACGCCGACAAGGCAACCCTCATCGCAGCCCTCGAGAAGATGCACGGTACCGAGGCCTGGAAGGAGACGCTGAAGACGCACAGCTGGACCGACGCTTTCGTCACCGGTGACGAATTCAAGACCTTCCTGACCGAGCAGGACAAGCGGGTGGCGGACGTCCTCACGAAGCTTGGCCTGGCGTGAGCTCTTCACCAACGCTGGCCTCACGGCTCAAAGGCCGCTCCGAGCTGGGGGTCGCCCTCCTGCTCGGGGCGGCCGGGGTGATGGTGTTCCTCGACGCCAACGGCCTGGCGACACCCTATTCCAAGTCGGACCCCGTGGGTCCCAGGACAGTCCCCTTCATCGTGGCCGGCCTGCTCGTCGTCTGCGCCGTGCTCCTGGCAGTGAACGTGCTGCGCGGCGGCAAGGGCGAGGCGGAAGGCGGCGAGGACGTTGACCTGGCCCACCCCGCCGACTGGAAGACGGTACTCCCCCTGGTGGGCGCCTTCATCGCGAATATCCTGCTCATCGACTGGGCCGGCTGGGTGATCTCCGGAACCGTGCTGTTCTGGGGCAGCGTGTGGGCCCTCGGCGGACGGCACTATGTCCGTGACGGCCTCATCTCCCTGGCCCTGTCCATCCTGACCTTCTACGGCTTTTTCCTGGGCCTCGGCATCGCACTGCCCGCCGGCCTGCTGGAAGGGATTCTCTAATGGACGTCTTCTCCTCCCTCATGGATGGTTTCGCCACCGCGCTGACCCCCATGAATTTCCTCTACGCCGTCATCGGCGTGGTCCTCGGTACGGCCGTGGGTGTCCTCCCGGGCCTCGGCCCGGCAATGACCGTGGCCCTGTTGCTCCCGGTCACGTATGCCCTGGAGCCCACCAGCGCCTTCATCATGTTCGCGGGCATCTACTACGGCGGCATGTACGGCGGCTCCACCACGTCCATCCTGCTCAACACGCCCGGTGAGTCTTCGTCGGTGGTCACCGCCATCGAAGGCAACAAGATGGCAAAAGCCGGCAGGGCGGCCCAGGCTTTGGCCACCGCCGCCATCGGTTCATTTGTTGCCGGCACCATCGGCACCACGCTGCTCGCCGTCTGCGCGCCGATCGTGGTCCAGTTCGCCGTCAGCCTGGGCTCCCCCAGCTACTTCGCGATCATGGTGCTCGCCCTGCTGGCCGTCACCGCCGTGCTGGGTTCTTCCCGGTTGCGCGGTTTCGCGGCCCTGGGCCTGGGCCTGGCGATCGGCCTGGTGGGCATGGATTCGGTCACCGGCCAGCAACGCCTCACCTTCGGCATGCCGCTCCTGGCGGACGGCCTGGACATCGTGGTGGTGGCCGTGGCCATCTTCGCCGTCGGTGAAGCCCTGTGGGTGGCCGCGCACCTGCGCCGCACGCCCCTGCACGTCATTCCGGTGGGACGCCCGTGGATGGGCAAGCAGGACTGGAAGCGGTCCTGGAAGCCGTGGCTCCGCGGTACAGCCTTCGGCTTCCCGTTCGGAGCACTCCCCGCCGGCGGCGCCGAGATCCCCACGTTCCTCTCCTACGTCACGGAGAAAAGGCTCTCCAAGCACCCGGAGGAATTCGGCCACGGCGCCATCGAAGGAGTTGCCGGGCCGGAAGCGGCGAACAACGCCGCGGCTGCGGGCACGCTGACCCCCATGCTCGCCCTGGGCCTGCCCACCAACGCGACTGCCGCCGTCATGCTGGCAGCATTCACGTCCTACGGCATCCAGCCCGGTCCGCAGCTGTTCGCGAGCCAGGGACCGCTGGTCTGGGCACTGATTGCCAGCCTGTTCATCGGCAACCTGCTGCTCCTGATCATCAACCTTCCGCTGGCGCCGCTGTGGGCGAAGCTCCTCCAGCTCCCGCGGCCGTACCTGTACGCCGGGATCCTGTTCTTCGCCACGCTGGGCGCCTACTCGGTGAACCTGCAGGCGTTCGACCTGGTCATCCTGCTGGTGCTTGGTGCGCTGGGCTTCATGATGAGGCGCTTCGGACTCCCCGTGTTGCCGCTGATCCTGGGCGTAATCCTGGGGCCGCGGCTCGAGGGGCAGCTCCGCAAGACCCTCCAGCTCAGCGCCGGCAATCCGGCCGGGCTGTGGAGCGAGCCGATCGCCGTCGGCATCTACGTCATCGTGGCAGTCATCCTCCTCTGGCCGCTGCTGATGCGGCTCTGGCGCAAGGCCCGCCCGGGGCGCCGCCCGCTGCTTCCCGCCAACTCCGGCGCAGCCGACTACAGCGACTGAACAAGTACAGCGACTGAACAGCCGCCGGGCGTTTTGCCCGCCCCTTACCCGCACTCAGCAGAACCATCCAGCAGAAACAAGGAGCAACCATGACGATCGTGGTGGGATACGTCCCGACCCCCGAGGGCGAAGCGGCACTGGCCCAGGCCATCGCCGAGGCGCGGAAGAGCAACAGCAGGCTGCTGGTCATCAACTCGTCCAAGGGTGATGCGCTGGTGGATAACCGGTACGCACAGGAGCCCGAGATCCAGAGCATCGAGGACCGGCTCGCGACGCAGGGCATTGACCACGTGATCAAGCAGCCGGTCCGCGGGCACGATGCGGCCGCGGAGGTACTGGACGCCGCGGAGGAGCACAACGCCGACCTGATTGTGATCGGGCTGCGCCGCCGCACCCCGGTGGGCAAACTGATCCTGGGGAGCACGTCCCAGCGGATCCTGCTCGAGGCGGACTGCCCGGTGCTGGCGGTGAAGGCCGGCTAGCACCCTGCGGCTCTATCGGGCCGGAGCATCATGGAAAGCCACAGGCCGGGAGTCCAACGACTCCCGGCCTGTGGCTTTGCGCTTTGCGCTTTGCGGGGCGTTCCTAGCGGACGGCGCGCCGCAGGGTGGATTCCGCGTGCTTCAGGATGGGGCCGTCGATCATTTTTCCGTTGAACTGGAACACGCCGCTCCCGGCGGCGGCGGCGGCCTCGAGGAGTTCCTTGGCGGCTGCGACGTCGGATTCCGCGGGAGCGTAGGCGCCCCGGACCACGGCAACCTGGCTGGGGTGGATGCAGGCCTTGGACCCGAACCCCGAGGCGACGGCGTCGCGTGACTCGGCTGCCAGCCCGTCCAGGTCCGGAATGTTGACGTACACCGCGTCGATGGCCTCCTTGCCGAAGGCCCCCGCCGCAAGCAGCACTGTTGACCTGGCGTGCAGCGCCACTGCCCGGTACCCGCCGTCGTCGTTCCTGCTGGAGGTACCGCCGAGCGATGCGAGCAGGTCCTCGGCACCCCACATCAGGCCCACCACGTTGGGTTCGGCGGCGATGGCGGCGGCGTTGATGATTCCGGCGGCCGTCTCGCAGAGCGCAATCACGCTGTAGCCCTCCAGCGCCTTCAGCTGGCCGGCGTTCTCGGCCTTGGCGAGCATCACATGCCGGTACGGGGTGTGCTTGAGGCAGTGCAGGTCCTTTTCGAACTCCTCCGTGCCGGCCGGGTTGATCCGGATGATCGTCCGGCTGGGATCCAGTTCCGGGACGTCGCCGGTGGCGCCGAGCTGGGCGAGGATGGCGCCGCGGGCGCGCTGCTTGTCGGCAGGGGCGACGGCGTCTTCCAGGTCCACGATCACGGCGTCGGAACGCTCTGCGGCCTTTTGGTAGCGCTCGGGACGGTCGGCAGGGCAGAAGAGCAGGGCGGGACCCATCAGGAAAGTCATGCTTAGATTGTCCTCTTTTCGGCGGCTTCGTGCGCCTCGCGCGTCCACATCAGGCAGCTGCGCGAGGCCAGCGCCACCACCACGCCGTCCTGGTTCCGGCCGGTGTGCCGCATGGTCACGATTCCCTGCCCGGGACGGGACGAGGACAGGCGTTTGCCGGTGATGACCGTCTCCGTGTACAGGGTGTCGCCGTGGTACAGCGGGTGCGGGAACGAGACGTCGGTCAGTCCCAGTTGGGCAATGATGGTTCCCTGGGTCAGCTGCGGGACGGACTGCCCCACCACGGTGGCCAGCGTAAACATCGAGTTCATCAGCCGCTGCCCGAACGGCTGCCCGGCGCTCCAGGCGGCGTCGAGGTGCAGGGCCTGGGTGTTCATGGTCATGGTGGTGAAGAGGACGTTGTCCGTCTCGGTCACCGTCCGGCCCGGGCGGTGCGCGTAGACCACCCCTTCTTCCAGTTCCTCGAAGTAGAGGCCCCGCTGTTCGACGACGCGCGGGCCGGCGGTGGTTGAGCCCGTCGAAGCCTCCTCAGCACTCTGTTCCGGCTCAGCACTGGTCATACGGTCAGTTCCTGGTCTTCTTCGAAGAGTTCCGCCCCCGTGGCCGCGGCGACTTCCTCGGCTGTCACGTTGGGGGCCAGTTCGCGCAGCACCAGGCGGGAGGAACCGCCTTCGGTGACGACGTCGATCACGGCGAGGTCGGTGATGATGCGGTCCACGCACCCCTTGCCGGTCAGCGGCAGCGTGCACTGCTGGACGATCTTGGGCTTGCCGCTGCGGTCCACGTGCTCCATCATCACGATCACACGCTTGGCCCCGAACACCAGGTCCATGGCGCCGCCCATGCCCTTGACCATCTTGCCCGGGATCATCCAGTTGGCCAGGTCGCCGTTCTGCGCCACTTCCATGGCGCCGAGCACTGCCACATCCACATGGCCGCCGCGGATCATGCCGAAGGAGGTCGCGGAGTCGAAGAACGCGGCCCCCTTGTTCACGGTGACGGTTTCCTTGCCGGCGTTGATCAGGTCCGGGTCCACCTGGTCCTCCGCGGGATACGGCCCCACGCCCAGGATGCCGTTTTCCGAGTGCAGGACCACTTCGATACCCGCCGGGATGTAGTTGGGGATCAGCGTGGGCATCCCGATGCCGAGGTTGACGTACTGCCCGTTGTGGAGTTCGCGGGCCACCCGGGCGGCCAGTTCGTTGCGGGTCCAGCCTTTCGTTTCGGGGCTGGTGCCCTCGGGATGTCCGACGGCGGACGGCCGGTACTCGTGGCGGACGGCTTCGGGGCGGGGCGGGGCGCCCGGCGTGTTGATCGATTCCACGGCTATGCTCCTGCCTGCTCTGCTACCTGTTTTGGTGCTCCGGCGGCGCCGGCGGACACTGCGACCGTCCGCTTTTCGATGCGCTTCTCGCCCTGCGGTGCGAGGACCACCCGCTGGACGAAGATGCCGGGAACGTGGACGTGTTCGGGATCCAGTTCGCCCGGCTCCACCAGTTCCTCCACCTCGGCGATGGTGATCCGGCCGGCCATGGCGCACAGCGGGTTGAAGTTCATGGCCGTGGCGTGGAATACGAGGTTTCCGTGCCGGTCGCCCTTCCAGGCGTGGACGAGTCCGAAATCCGGGGTGAGCGACTCCTCCAGCACATAGTCCGCGCCGTTGAACGTGCGGACTTCCTTGGGCGCGGAGGCGATCGCGATGCTGCCGTCGGCGTCGTACTTCTGCGGCAGGCCGCCGTCGGACACCTGGGTTCCGACGCCGGCGGGCGTGTAGAACGCCGGGATGCCGGCGCCGCCGGCGCGCAGTTTCTCCGCGAGCGTCCCCTGCGGGGTCAGCACCACCTCGAGTTCGCCGGAGAGGTACTGGCGGGCGAACTCCTTGTTTTCCCCGACATAGGAGCTGACGGTGCGGCGGATCCTGCCGTCCTTCAGCAGGATGCCCAGCCCCCAGTCGTCCACCCCGCAGTTGTTACTGACGGTTTCCAGGTCCGTGGTCCCGTGCCGGTGGAGGGCATCGATCAGTGCAACCGGGATGCCGCACAGCCCGAAGCCTCCGACGGCGAGCGAGGCGCCGTCGGGGATATCGGCAACGGCGGCCTCGGCACTGGCAACAACCTTGTCAATCATCATCGATCCTTCCTGGTTACACGCGCTGGTTCGGGCCCCTGGTGGCTCCCCGACGGGGAAGCTAAAGGCCGAGTTCGCGGGCGATCAGCATCAGCTGGACCTCCGTGGTGCCCTCGCCGACCTCAAGGATCTTGGAGTCGCGGTAGTGGCGCGCCACGGTGAATTCGTTGATGAAGCCATAGCCGCCGAACACCTGGGTGGCGTCCCGCGCGTTGTCCATGGCTGCCTCGCCTGCGACCATCTTAGCGATGGCCGCCTGCGTCTTGAACGGCTTCCCGGCAAGCATCCGTGCCGCGGCGTCGTAGTAGGCAAGCCGTGCCGTGTGGGCCCGGGCTTCCATCCGGGCGATCTTGAATGCGATGGCCTGGTACTTGCCGATGTTCTGCCCGAACGCGCTGCGTTCCTTCGCGTATTTCACCGACAGGTCCACGCAGCCCTGGGCCGCTCCCGTGGCCAGGGCGGCGATGGCGATGCGGCCCTCGTCCAGGATGGACAGGAAGTTCGCGTAGCCGCGGCCCTGCTCGCCCAGGAGGTTCGCCTCCGGCACGTGGACGTCCTTGAGCGTGAGCGGGTGGGTGTCGGAGGCATTCCAGCCCACCTTGTTGTACGCCTTCTCCGCTTTGAATCCGGGTGTGCTGGTGGGCACCAGGATGGTGGAGATTTCCTTCTTGATGCTGCCGTCCCCGCGCTCGTGTTTTGCGGTGACGGCCGTGACTGTGACCAGTTTGGTGATGTCCGTACCGGAGTTGGTGATGAACTCCTTGTTGCCGTTGATGATCCACTCACCCCCTTCGAGCCGGGCTGTGGTCTTCGTTCCGCCCGCGTCGGAACCGGCTTCGGGTTCCGTCAGGCCGAAGCCGGCGAGCGCCTGGCCCGAGGCCAGCGACGGCAGCCACTCCTCCTTCTGGGCGTCGGTGCCGAAGCGGTACACGGGCATGGCACCCAGTGAAACTCCGGCTTCCAGCGTGATGGCCACGGACTGGTCCACCCGCCCCAGCTGCTCCAGGGCCAGGGCGAGGGCAAAGTAGTCCCCGCCCATGCCGCCGAACTCTTCCGGGAAGGGGAGGCCGAAGAGCCCCATGTCCGCCATCTGCTTGACGACTTCGTACGGGAAGCTGTGTTCCTCGTCGTGTTTGGCGGACACCGGCGCCACCACTTCGTCGGCGAATTCGCGGACGGTGTTGCTGAGGTCCTGGTATTCCTCGCTGAGCTCAAAATCAGCCATGTTGGGACTTCCTTGTCTGAACTGTGAATCGGGTCTGTTTGATGTATTTGGTGTTGAAGCGGGGGTGCTAGTCCGCCGCGCCCATGGCGATGACGGATTCCTCCACCGCGTCCTCGGCTGCGTTCTCCGCCGTAGGCAGTTCGGCGGGGTGGACCGTGGCAAGCACCTGGTCTGCCTTGACCAGGTCACCGGACCTGGCGCTGATGTGGACCGTGCCGTCGAGGGGCGCCACGAGCTGGTGCTCCATCTTCATCGCCTCCACCGAGACCAGGACCTGGCCGGCCTGCACGGTGTCGCCGTTGCTGACGGAGACGGACACCACGGTGCCCGGCATCGGCGAGCGCACCGCCGGATCAGCCGCGCCTTCCTCGCGTTCGATCGCCGCCAGAACCCGTGCCAGCCGGGTTTCGCGGGTGAGGATTTCCAGGCGGCAGGACCAGCCGTCGTTGCCGAGGAAGACTTCCGACAGGACGCGGGGATCGGGCTCGAGCCAGCTCTGGGCGGGCTGACCGGTGTGCACCGGTACAAGCCCATACCTGCTGACTTCGCCGTTGAGGGTGAGCACCGGACGTTGGCGACCCGGGTACTGGAGGAGGGCCGTGAGCTGCGGCCCTCCGTTCACGCGCACAGTGGCCGGTTCCCCTGCCGCAGGCCGGCTCACCTCCACCGTGGCGACGCCGCCGTCGGAGGTTCCCAGACTGATCCGCCGCGGCGCCGCGGCGCCGATTCGCCAACCGTTGCGGCGCCGCCACGGGCCGGCCGCAGGTCCGCTCCGGAGCTGTTCTTCCGCCTGGTCCAGGGCGTACAAGGCGGCGACAATAAGTTCGGCGTCGCCCGCGCGCCGGAAGCTGAAGTCCGGCATCTTCCGTTCGATCAGGCCGGTGTCGAGGCGCCCGGCGCGGACGTCGGCGTCGTTGATGAGCAGGCGCAGGTATTCGACGTTGGTGTCGATGCCCAGTGCCGTGTAGTCGGCAAGCGCGCGGTCCAGGGTGTCCAGGGCGGCAGTGCGGTCCTGCCCCCACGCGATGACCTTGGAAACCATGGGGTCGTAGCTGGAGGAGATCTCCAGCCCCTCCAACAGGGCCGAGTCCACCCGGATGCGGCCACCTGCTGTCTCGACTTCGTTGCGGGCGGGGGCGCCGGGGCGCTGCCTTGGGCCCGGCACTTCGTCGAGCTGCAGCACAGTCCCGGTGGACGGCAGGAAGTTCCGTTCCGGGACTTCGGCGTAGACGCGCGCCTCCACCGAGTGCCCGTTGAGAACGACGTCGGACTGGCGGACGGTGAGTTCCTCGCCGGCGGCGATGCGCACCTGCCATTCGACCAGGTCGATTCCGGTGACCATTTCGGTGACCGGGTGCTCCACCTGCAGTCGCGTGTTCATCTCCATAAAGAAGAACTCGTCCGGCGCGTTGTCCGAGACCAGGAACTCGACGGTGCCGGCACCGCTGTAGTGGACACTGCGGGCCGCGTTGCAGGCTGCCTCGCCGATCCGCGCACGGACGGCGGCGCCGTCGGGGAGGGATTCCAGGAGCGGCGAGGGGGCTTCCTCGATGACCTTCTGGTGGCGGCGCTGCAGGGAGCACTCGCGCTCCCCCAGGTGGATGACGTTGCCATGGTTGTCCGCGAGGACCTGCACCTCGATGTGGCGCGGCGTGGTCACGAGACGTTCCAGGAACAGGGTGTCGTCACCGAAAGCGCTGGCTGCGACCCGGCGGGCGGTGGCCAGGGTGGCTTCCAGGTCCTCGGGGCGCTCCACGATGTGCATGCCCTTGCCGCCGCCGCCTGCGGACGGCTTGATCAGCAGCGGGAAGCCCACTCCGGCGGCGGCGTCGATCAGCTGCGCGTCAGTCATGCCCGGCTCGGCGATGCCCGGAACCACGGGCACGCCGTAGCCGGACACGTGGTTCTTGGACCGGATCTTGTCCCCCATGACGTTGAGGGATTCAACGCCGGGGCCGATGAAGGTAATGCCCGCCTTCTCCAGGGCGCGGGCGAAGTCGACGTTCTCGCTGAGGAAGCCGTAGCCCGGGTGCACGGCATCGGCTCCGCTCTCGCGGCACGCCTGGATGATCGCATCGATCTTGAGGTAGCTCTCGGCTGCCGCGGCGGGGCCGATGCGCACGGCGGCGTCGGCTTCGCGCACGTGGCGGGCACCGGCGTCGGCGTCGCTGTAGACGGCCACAGACCGGATGCCGAGGTCGCGGAGGGTGCGGATCACACGGCAGGCGATCTCGCCGCGGTTGGCGACGAGGACGGTGCCGAAGAGCGGCTTCGCGGCCGGCGCCGGCTGCTGGGGAGTTGAAGGAGTAGTCATGGCTGTCACATCCGGAAAAGGCCGAAGGAGGTCTCCGGCAGCGGGGTGCGGGAGACGACGTCGAGCGCCAGTCCCAGGACGGTGCGGGTGTCCGCGGGGTCGATGACGCCGTCATCCCAGAGGCGCGCGGTGGAGTAATACGGGCTGCCCTGGTCCTCGTACTGCTGCTTGATCGGGGCCTTGAAGGCTTCCTCGTCCTCGGCCGACCATTCCTCGCCGCGGGCCTCGTACTGGTCGCGTTTGACGGTGGCGAGGACGCCGGAGGCCTGGTTGCCGCCCATCACGGAGATCCGCGACGCCGGCCACATCCAGAGGAACCGCGGCGAATAGGCGCGTCCGCACATGGAGTAGTTGCCTGCACCGAAGGAGCCGCCGATCACCACTGTCAGCTTGGGCACGCGTGCCGTGGCGACGGCGGTGACCATCTTGGCGCCGTTCTTGGCGATGCCGCCCTGTTCATAGTCCTTGCCCACCATGAAGCCGGAGAGGTTCTGCAGGAAGACCAGCGGGATGCCCCGCTGGTCGCAGAGCTCGATGAAGTGGGCGCCCTTGAGCGAGGACTCGCTGAACAGCACGCCATTGTTGGCCACGATGCCCACCGGGTGTCCGTGCAGCTTGGCGAAACCGGTGACCAGGGTGGTGCCGTAGTTCTTCTTGAATTCGTGGAAACGGCTGCCGTCCACCAGCCGCGCGATCACCTCGCGTACGTCGTATTGGGCGTTCACGTCGGTGGGGACGGTTCCGTAGAGCTCGTCCGGGTCAGCCGCGGGCTCGACGGCGGTGTCCACGTCCCAGACGGGCGCGGCCGGCTTCGGCAGGGTGGAGACAATGTCACGGACGATCTGGAGGGCGTGCTCATCGTTCTCGGCCAGGTGGTCAGTGACGCCGGAAATCTTCGAGTGGACGTCGCCGCCGCCGAGTTCCTCCGCCGTGACGATCTCGCCGATCGCGGCCTTCACCAGCGGCGGGCCGCCCAGGAAAATGGTGCCCTGGTTGCGGACGATCACGGTTTCGTCGCTCATGGCCGGGACGTAGGCGCCGCCGGCCGTGCAGGAGCCCATCACGGAGGCGATCTGCGGGATTTTGGCCGCGGACATCTTCGCCTGGTTGAAGAAGATCCGGCCGAAGTGCTCCTTGTCCGGGAAGACCTCGTCCTGCTTGGGCAGGAACGCCCCGCCGGAATCCACGAGGTAGATACAGGGCAGCCGGTTCTCCAGGGCGATTTCCTGCGCCCGGAGATGCTTCTTCACCGTCATCGGGTAGTACGTGCCGCCCTTGACCGTGGCGTCGTTGGAGATGACCAGCACCTGCCGGCCGTGCACCAGGCCGATCCCGGCGATGACACCGGCCCCCGGCGAGTCATCGTTGTACATGCCGTTCGCCGCGAGGGGCGCGATCTCGAGGAAGGGGCTGCCGTCGTCAAGCAGCTGGTCGATGCGCTCACGGGGCAGCAGCTTGCCGCGTGCCACATGGCGTTCCCGGGACTTCTCCGGGCCGCCGAGCGCTGCTGTGGCGAGGCGTTCCTTTAGCTCGCGGGCCAGCCCCAGCTGGGCCTCGCGGTTCGCGGCGTAGGCGGCGCTGCCGGTGTCCACCAGGCTGGCGATTGTCTCCATTGACTGCTTCCGTTCCCGGACGCCTGGCAAGGCCGTCCTGAGCGATTCGGTTAGTACCGCATAACTGAGATTTAGGTTAGTCTCTATTAACTGTGATGTCCAACACGCGCCCGCATTGCTAGGATTTGCAGTTCCAAGGAGGAAATGTGCCGATCATCGAGCGCGGTCCCGGCAGCCCGGCGGGCGAGCGGGTCCAAACAACCCAGAACAGCCAAATGACCCAAAGGAGCCAGGCGAAGGAAAGCCGGCGGCAGGCGCTGCTGTCCTCCGCTGCCACCCTTTTTGCCGTCAACGGCTTCAACCGCGTTTCGCTGGAGGACCTGGGTGCCGCGGCAGGGGTCAGCGGTCCTGCCGTCTACCGCCATTTCGCGGGCAAGCAGGCGGTCCTCGGGGCACTGTTGCTCAGCGTGAGCCAGGAACTGCTGGACGGCGGCCGCCGGGTGGTTGCAGACGCCGGTGATCCCGCCGCGGCACTGGCCCGCCTGGTGCAGTTCCATGTGGACTTCGCCCTGAGCAATCCCGACGTCATCCGGGTCCAGGACCGCGACTTCAGCAACCTCTCCGACGACGACCAGGCCGAGGTCCGCACCCTGCAGCGCAACTACGTGGAGCTGTGGGTTGAGGTGCTGCAGGCACTGCACACGGGCACCGATACCGCCGAACTCCGGATGCGCGCGCACGCCGCCTTCGGCCTTATCAACTCGACACCGCATTCGGTCCGCAGCCATGGCCGGCGGGTCGCGGTCAAGTCGGCCCGCCCCCTGCTGGAAAGCATGGCCCTCGCCGCCCTGCTGGTGGCGGCGACGCCTCAGCCGCTCAGCTGACAGCCGCAGAATCAAACTGCCGGCCGCCGCTTCCGTTCGGAAGGGGCGGCCGGCAGTTTTGCTGGCGTCGGTTTGCCGAGGTCGGCAGACTAGACCATGGCCAGGACCATGCCCGGGTCCGCCAGGATTGCCCCGATATCCGCCAGGAAGCGTGACCCCTGTTCGCCGTCGACCAGCCTGTGGTCGAAAGACAGGCTCAGGGTCATGACCTGGCGGAGGGCCACTTCATCCTTGTATTCCCAGGGCATCTTCCGCACGGCGCCCATAGCGAGGATGGCCGCTTCGCCCGGGTTGAGGATCGGCGTGCCGGCATCGATGCCGAAAACTCCGATGTTCGTGATGGAGACGGTGCCGCCGGAGAGCTCGGCCGGGCTGGTTTTGCCCGCGCGGGCGGTCTCGGTCAGCGCCGTGAGCGCCGTGGACAGCTCAGTCAGGGACATCCGGTCGGCGTCCTTGATGTTCGGCACGGTCAGTCCCCGGGGGGTGGCCGCGGCGATGCCAAGGTTCACGTAGTTGAACTGCACGATCTCCTGGTTCGCTTCGTCCCACCGCGAATTCAGCGACGGCTGGCGGCGGAGGGCAATCAGCAGCGCCTTGGCCACGAGCGTCAGCGGTGTCAGCTTGAAGCCTTCAAAGGCCCGGCTTGCCTTGAGCCGCGCCAGCAGCTCCATGGTGGGCGTGACGTCGACGGTCAGGAATTCCGTGGCGTGCGGTGCCGTGAAAGCACTCGACACCATCGCCGCGGCCGTGAGCTTGCGGACCCCCTTGATCGGCGTCCGCGTTTCGCGCCCGCCCGCGGCGGCGGTTCCCTCTCCCGCTCCGGCCAGGGCCCGGGCAGCCGCAGGGAGGTCTCCCCCGCCAACGAAGTTCCGCACGTCGTCGCGTGTGATCAGCCCGCCGGTGCCGGTGCCGGTCACTGCCGTGAGCTCTACGCCAAGGTCCTTGGCGAGTTTCCGAACCGGCGGCGTGGACCGCGGGCGTTCGGCAGGGGCCGGCGTTTCGACCCGCTCAACCACCGGCGCAGCCGGGGTCCGGGTTTCGACCGGTTCAACCACCGGGGCAGCCGGGGCCGCGGTTTCGACCGGCGCAGCGAACGCACGGGCGCGCCGTGCCGGACGGCCGGAACTTTCGACGACGGCGCCGTACCCCACGAGGTTGGGTTCCCGTTTGGCGGCTCCGGCCGGAGCCTGGCCGCCGCCGGTGGACGGCCCGCCGTCGTCACCTTCAACCTCGAAGGAAACGATCGGCTTACCTACTTCCACCACGGTTCCCGGCTGTTCGTGGAGGGCGGTGATCACACCGGCGAACGGTGACGGCAGTTCAACGACGGCCTTGGCCGTTTCCACTTCAGCAATGACCTGGTTCAACGCCACGGTATCGCCCACAGCCACTTTCCAGCTGAGGATTTCCGATTCCGTCAGCCCTTCGCCGAGGTCCGGGAGCCTGAATTCCTTGATCATGGCGGCGCTCATCCTTCCAGCCCGCTGAGGGAGTTGGGACGGCCCAGGGCACGGTCCACACCGTCAAGGATTCTGTCCAGACCCGGAAGATGATGCATTTCAAGTTTCGAATACGGGTACGGGACGTCGAAGCCGGTGATCCGGACCGGGGCGGCTTCGAGGTGGTAGAAGCAGCGTTCGGTGATGCTTGCGGCCAGTTCGGCACCGAGCCCGCCGGACTGCCCGGCCTCGTGCGTAATCACCAGCCGTCCCGTCTTCCGCACCGAGGCCTCCAGCGTGGCGAAGTCCACGGGCGCCAGCGACCGCAGGTCGATGACCTCAATCGACACGCCTTCGTCGGCAGCGGCCAGGGCGGCGTCCTTGGCAGTCTTGACCAGCGGGCCGTAGGCGACGAGCGTGACGTCCTTGCCCTCGGTCACCACACGGGCCTTCTCCATCGACAGCGCGGTGGCGGGATCGATCGACTCATCCACTTCGCCCTTGTCGTGGTAGCGGCGCTTCGGCTCGAAGAACAGCACGGGATCGTCGCTGGCAATCGCCTGCTGGATCATGGTGTAGGCGTCCTGCGGGTTGGAGACGCTGACCACGCGGAGGCCGGACGTGTGGGTGAAGTACGCCTCCGGCGACTCGGAGTGGTGCTCCGGGGAACCGATGCCGCCGCCAAAGGGGACGCGCACGGTGATGGGCATCTTGACGTGGCCCTGCGTACGGTAATGGAGCTTGGCCACCTGGGACACGATCTGGTCGAACGCCGGATAGATGAACCCGTCAAACTGGATTTCCACCACCGGCCGGTAGCCGCGGTAGGCAAGGCCGACGGCGGTGCCCATGATGGCGGACTCGGCGAGCGGGGTGTCCACCACGCGGTGCTTGCCGAAGTCCTTCTGCAGACCGTCGGTCACGCGGAACACACCGCCGAGCGTGCCGATGTCCTCGCCCATCAGGATGACCTTGGGGTCGTTTTCGAGGGACTTGCGGAGGCCGGAGTTAATTGCCCGGGCAAAGGTCATCTGGGTCATCAGCGAGCACCTTCTTCAGAGTTGGCACCCTCGGGATCGCCGAAGGAAGCCAGGTAACGGGAGTAGTGGTCCTCCTGGCGGTCCAGCCAGGAGTTGGGGGTGCTGTAGACGTGCTTGAAGATGTCCAGCGGCTGGGGATCCGGCATGTTGATGCAACCGGCCCGCAGCTCCCGGGCAACGGCGTCGGCCTTGGCAGCCACCTGGGCCTCGAGTTGCTCGGTCAGGAGTCCCTTGCGTTCCAGCAGGCCCTTCACCCGGGCAATCGGGTCCTTGGCCGCCCAGTCTTCCAGTTCGTTGGCATCCCGGTACCGGGTGGGGTCGTCGGCAGTCGTGTGCGGACCCATCCGGTAGGTGACCGCTTCAATGAACGTCGGTCCGCCGCCGTGGCGTGCCCGTTCGATTGCCTCGCGGGTGGCCGCCATCACCGCAAGCACGTCGTTGCCATCAACCTGGACGCTGGGAATCCCGAACCCGGAAGCACGGTCGGCGATCCTGATGTGGGACTGCAGGCGGACCGGCTCGGAAATGGCCCAGTGGTTGTTCTGGCAGAAGAAGATCACCGGGGACTGGAAGCTGGCGGCGAAGACCATGGCCTCGTTGACGTCACCCTCGCTGGTGGCGCCGTCGCCGAAGTACGTAATGGCCACGGAGTCTGCGCCGTCATTTTGGATGCCCATGGCGTAGCCGGTGGCATGAAGGGTCTGGGCTCCGATGATGATCTGCGGAGTGGCCATGTTGACGGTGTACGGATCCCAGCCCGACGACGCGTTGCCCCGCCACACCGTGAGGATGTCGGCCAGGTCCACGCTGCGGCAGTAAGCGACACCGTTCTCGCGGTAGCTGGAAAACACGAAGTCATCGTCGCGGAGAGCCCTCGCGGAACCGACCTGGGAGGCCTCCTGCCCCAGGAGCGGCGGCCACAGGCCGAGTTCCCCCTGCCGCTGGAGGGCGGTGGCTTCGGTATCGATCCGCCGGATGACCACCATGTCCTCATAGAGGGAACCCAGCTGCTCATCAGTGACATCCCGGACCCAGGCGTCGTATTGCGGATGGCTGACGCGTTCACCCCCCGGGGTGATGAGTTGGACCCGGCTCTCGCCCGTCCCGCTGTGATGTCCTGCACTGTTGTCCGGGCCACCGGCGGCGTTGCCGCCCTGACCCAACTCGTCTGTAAACACAGTTGCACGCAACCTTCATACGTCGTGTCACCGGCGCTCAGGAAACTCGTGATCCCCGTGCACGCCAGCCGCCCGGGCGCCGTTGCCCCGGATAATTGTGACGATACTCACAATGCTCATTGGGTACAACCACCATAGATAATACTGAGCAGAATGCACTGCCCGTGCGGTATCCGTCGTGCTAATCTTGCGCATTATGCAAGCTTTGGATGGCACCGACACGCGACTCCTTTCCGCCCTCGCCAAGGACCCGAAGCGGACAGTGGTGGCTCTGGCCCAGAAGCTCGGGCTCTCGCGCAACACCGTGCAGGCCCGGCTGGCCCAGCTGGAGAAGAAGCACGTCTTCCTGTCCTTCGAACGGCGCATCAGTCCGGCCGCACTTGGATACCCGCTGATGGCGTTCATCTCCGTCCATGTGCAGCAGCAGAAACTGGGCCAGCTGGCGGTGGATCTCGCCGGCATCCCGGAAATCCTGGAAGGCTACGGACTGACAGGTTCGGCCGACCTCCTGCTGCGGGTGGTGGCGCTGGACGCCGAGGACCTCTTCCGGATCAACGGCAAGATCCTGGCCTGTGAAGGAGTGGACCGGACGGACACCGCCCTCGCCATGGGAGAGCTGATCCCCTTCCGGGTCCAGCCGCTGCTCGAGCGGGGCTACGCCGAGGGGTAACGCGGGCCCGGGCTATGGGCGCGGGGTTATAGGCTGGGTGCAGTTGAATGAATCGCGGCCGTGAACGGCCCGTGCAATCAGGCAGTGGCCAGGCCGGCTGCCGGAAAGGCTTGATCTTGAGCAATCCTCAGGAACCGTACCAGCCTGCCGAACCGGGCCCCGGCGGGGGCCGTCGGCGGCAGCAGCCGCCTCCCGTCCCGCCGCGCGCCGCGCCGCAGCAAGGCACCCCGCAGCCGGGCGTCCCCCAACCGGAAGTTCCCGGACAGCCGCCCCTTCCGCCGCATGAGCCCTCCGGCCAGCAGCCGCCCGCTCCGCATTTCGGGACTCCGCACTACGGGACTCCCGACTACGGGCAGCCGCAGCACGGACAGCCACAGTACGGACCGCCGCCGTCCACGGATCCGCTTGCCGGGCACCCGCAATACGGAACTGCGCAGTACGGAACGCCGCAGGGCGGGCATCCGCAGTACCAAGGCTCCCCGTACGGCGCCCCTGCCGTCCCCGGGCCTTACGGCGCTCCTGGCCAGCAGCCGCCGGCCAGGAACCGCAGGAAACTGTGGATCATCCTGGGCATCGTCGGCGGAGTCGTGCTCCTCGCCGTCGTGGGGGTGGCGCTGCTGGTTAACCTCGTGGGCGGCGCTACTGCCAAGGCCAAAGGGCTGGCGGACGATTTTACGCAGCTCGTCATCGCCGGTGACACCGATGCCGCCTACGACGACTTCCTCGACCCGGCCCTGCAGGACAAGCTCTCGAAGGAAGAATTCGCGGCCGGCGTCCAAAGCCTCGAGCTGGACGGTACCTGCAAACCGAGCTACAACGACCTCAAGGTCAGCACGGAAAACGGCAATAACGCTGCCGACGTCGCCGGGGTCATCAGCTGCGACGGCAAGGAAGTGGATCTGGCCTACCGCTTCGACGGCAACAAGGACATGAAGATGATCAACATCAAACTCCGGCCTAAGGCCTGATCCCAGGGTTTCAGACACAAAACAAGGTTCAGACACAAAAACAGGAGCTCCCGCGGTTTTCGCGGAAGCTCCTGTTTTCGTTTCAACCCGCAGGGGCTAGTGGTCCACGGCCTTCTCGGCACCTACGCCGGTCAGGGAGCGCACTTCCATTTCGGCCTGCTTGGTGGTGTCTTCCAGCTTCTTGTCCAGCACCGAACCGAGCCAGCCCAGGAAGAACGCGAGCGGGATGGAGACGATGCCGGGGTTGCTCAGCGGGAAGATCGCGAAGTTGGCGCCCGGGATCATGGACGTCTTGGCACCCGAGACCACCGGCGACAGGGCAATCAGGATGATCGCCGAGCCCAGCCCTCCGTACATGCTCCAGATTGCGCCCTGGGTGGTGAACTTGCGCCAGAACAGCGAGTACACGATGGTGGGCAGGTTCGCCGATGCCGCTACCGCGAAGGCGAGGGCCACAAGGAACGCCACGTTCTGGCCGTTGGCGAAGATGCCGCCGGCAATGGCCAGGAGCCCGATGACCACCACGGTGCGCCGCGCCACCTTGACCTCGGTGTCGGCGTCGGCCTTCCCCTTGGCGATAACGCTGGCGTAGATGTCGTGGGCAAACGATGCCGCCGCGGTGATGGTGAGGCCTGCGACGACGGCCAGGATGGTGGCGAAGGCCACCGCGGAGATGAAGCCGAGCAGCAGCGGCCCGCCGAGGTGGAACGCCAGCAGCGGTGCGGCCGAATTCACGCCGCCCGGGGCAGCCTTGATGGTGTCAGCGCCGACCAGTGCCGCAGCGCCGTAGCCCAGGACAAGGGTGAACAGGTAGAACAGGCCGATCAGCCAGATGGACCAGACCACGGACTTGCGGGCTTCCTTGGCGGTGGGAACCGTGTAGAAGCGCATCAGGACGTGGGGCAGGGCCGCGGTTCCGAGCACGAGGGCCAGGCCCAGGGACATGAAGTCAAGCTTGGAGGTTTCGGTCTTGCCGTACTGCAGGCCCGGGTTGAGGACGTTCGGATTCCCGGAGGTTTCCACCGCGCCGCCCAGGAGGTCGGAGAGGTTGAAGCCGTAGATGGCGAGGACCCAGAACGTCATGACGGCCGCACCGGCAATCAGGAGCATGGCCTTGATGATCTGGACCCAGGTGGTGCCCTTCATGCCGCCGATCAGGACGTACATGATCATCAGGGCGCCGACGACGATGATCACCAGGGCCTGCCCGCCCCAGTCGCTGATGCCGAGGAGCAGGGAGATCAGGCTGCCGGCGCCGGCCATCTGCGCCAGGAGGTAGAAGAAGCAGACCGCGAGGGTGGAGATGGCTGCCGCGATGCGCACGGGGCGCTGCTTGAGGCGGAAGGAGAGGACGTCGGCCATGGTGAACTTGCCGGTGTTGCGGAGCAGCTCGGCGACCAGCAGCAGGGCGACCAGCCAGGCGACCAGGAAGCCGATGGAGTACATAAAGCCGTCGTACCCGTTGATGGCGATGGCGCCGGTGATGCCCAGGAACGAGGCGGCGGAGAGGTAGTCGCCGGCGATGGCGGTGCCGTTCTGCGGGCCGGTAAACGAACGTCCGGCGGCGTAGTAGTCTGCCGCCGTCTTGTTGTTGCGGCTGGCCTTGATCACGATGATCATGGTGACGGCCACGAACAGGCCGAAGATGCCCATGTTCAGCAGGGTGGTTTCCTTGAGGTCCGCAACGTCCACGGCTGCGGGAATCATAAGCGTCATTTGGTTACCCCGCTGATTTTGTTGCCTTCCTTATCGAACTCGTGGCCCTCGATTTCGTGGCGGATTTCTGCCGCGATGGGATCGAGCCGCCGGTTGGAGTAGCTCACGTACCAGCCCGTGATGGCGAACGTGGAAACGAACTGCAGCAGGCCCAGGATCAGCCCGATGTTGATGTTGCCCCAGACTTTCGTGGACATGAAGCCGACCGCATAGTCGGCCAGGAGGACGTATGCGAAATACCAAAGCAGGAACGCAACGGCCATCGGAAAGACAAAGCTGCGGTGACGCTTGCGCAGTTCCTGGAACTGCTTGGTCGACTGGACTTGCTTGAAGTCCACGGACGCCGCTGCGTCCGGAGTTGGGGCATCGTTACCCATCATTCCTCCTCATTGAGACTTGCCGTCCACACCTGCTGCCCCTGTCCCCCACAGACAGTCCCAGCCAATGTGACTGCAATCACTGTGCCCCGTGACGGTGCTTACATTCCAGAGAAGCCCGCGGGGCCGTCGCTCAGCGGTCCTGATGCTGCGCCAAACGGTGCACCGCGGCTACGCCGGGCAGGCTACGCTGGGCACCATGCCGGACTCCCCGTTGTTCACCGCCGCCGCGATCGCCGTGATCGCCATGGCGATCGCCGTCGTCGTCGGAGTGGGCCTGAAGGTCCTCCGGTCCTTCCGGGAGCTCGGCACCGACGCGGAACGGGCCACCTACAAGACCCTGCACGCGGCCTCCCGGGCCGGCCAGCACCTGCGCACCGGCCTGAACCCCGCGGGCGCGGCGAAAGCGAGCAAGCAGCTCCGCAGCATCCTGGGCTGCGATGCCCTGGCCATCACCGACACCTCGGGGGTGCTCGCCTGGGACGGCGCCGCCGAAGAACTGAAACCGTCCCTGATGGGCCTCGCCGCCAAGGTGCTTGACGGCGGCCACACGGCGGTGATCCCGGCGGGCGAGCTGCAGATGCTCGCCGGCGACACCGCCTCCGGCCCGATCACGCCCGACGTCGAACGCGCAGTGGTGATTGCCCCCATCAAGGCCGGCGCGCGTGTGGTGGGCGTTGTGGCGGCTTTTGCGCCGTCCGCAGGGGCCGGCCTGGTCAGGGCCACCGGCGAAGTGGCCGACTGGGTGGCTGCCCAGGTTGAACTCGCCGAACTCGATGCCTCCCGCACCCTCCTGATGGAGGCCGAGGTCCGGGCCCTCCGCGCCCAGATCAGCCCGCACTTCATCTACAACTCCCTGAACGCCATCGCGTCCTTCATCAACACCGACCCCGTGCGGGCCAGGGAACTGGTGGTGGAATTCGCCGACTTCACCCGCTACTCCTTCCGCCGCCACGGGGACTTCACCACCCTCGCCGAAGAGCTCCGCTGCATCGACCGCTACCTGCTGCTGGAACGCGCCCGGTTCGGCGACCGCGTGCAGGTAAGCCTGCGGATCGCCCCCGAGGTGCTGAGTACCGTGATCCCGTTCCTCAGCCTGCAGCCCCTCGTCGAAAACGCGGTCCGGCACGGCCTGGAGGCCAAGGAGGGTCCGGGCCACATCACCATTGCGGCGAACGATTCCGGGGCGTTCGCGGAAGTAACCATCGAGGACGACGGCGTGGGGATGGATCCCGAACAGCTGCGGTCCATGCTGGCCGGGCACAGCGACGGGGACCATGTGGGGCTGCGGAACGTGGACGCCCGGCTCCGCCAGGTCTACGGCGAAGACAACGGCCTGGTCATCGAGACGGCACCCGGGGAGGGAACCCTGATCACCATGCGCGTGCCCAAGTCGCAGCCCCACCACGATGCGTGAAAGCGCCATCCGGCACACAGGGATAATCTAGAACCATGATTAACGTCCTCGTCGCTGACGACGAGCTGCCCGCCGTCGAGGAACTGGCGTTCCTGCTTGGCCGGGACGACCGGATCGGCGCCATCCACCGGGCGTCTTCCGGCGCAGAGGCCCTCCGTGTGCTCGATGCCGAGACGGTGGACGCGGTGTTCCTGGACATCCACATGCCCGCCCTGTCCGGCCTGGACATTGCCCGGGCCATCTCCCGGAGCAGCAAGCCCCCGGCGGTGGTCTTCGTGACCGCGGACGAGGACTGCGCGCTGGAAGCGTTCGAACTCGCCGCCGTCGACTACCTGTTGAAGCCCGTGCGCGCCGAGCGCCTGGCCAGGTCGGTGGGCCGCATCAGTGAACTCATGAAGGACGGCGCCGCAACGCCGGAAATGATCACGGTGGACCTCGGCGGCACCACCCGGATGATCCGGCGCGACGACGTCACGTACGTCCAGGCCCAGGGCGATTACGCCCGGCTGCACACGGCGGACGCCAGCTACCTGATCCGGGTCCCGCTGGCCGACCTGGAACAGCAGTGGGCGGAGGCCGGCTTCCTCCGCACGCACCGGTCCTACCTCATTGCGCTCAATCACGTCAGCCACATGAAGCTTGCCGCCGCCCGGCCCACGGTCACCGTGGCAGGTGCCGAACTGCCGATCAGCCGCCGCCACCTGCCGTCGGTCCGGGAGAAACTTGAAGCCACCCGGATCCGGCCGCAGGCATGACCCGCGTCAAGGTGACGGCGCCGCGCTCCGAGGCCAAACCGGTGATGGACTCCCGCGTGGCCGCCGAGGAATCCGACGTGGGCCAGGTGTTCGTCCGGTCCCTGATCCGTTCCCAGCTGCGCCTGTCCCTGGTGGTGGCCGCCGGCTTCCTGCTGATCCTGCTGGCTTTTCCCCTCATGCTGGGGCTGGTGCCGGGCCTCGCGGAGGCCACCATCGCGGGCATCCCCTTCGGCTGGTTGCTCCTGGGTGCCGGGATCTACCCCGTGATCGGCCTCAGCGCGTGGCTCTACATCCGGTCGGCCAGCCGCAACGAGGCCCGGTACCGGGACCTGGCGGAGGACAGGTGAGGCGGCGGTGAACCCGGTGGTGGGCATCGCGGCGCTGGTTGGTGTTTCCGTGGCCACCGCCGTCATCGGGTTTTACGGATTGCGGATTTCACGCACCACCGGCGACTTCTACGTGGCGTCCCGGACGGTCCGGCCCTGGTGGAATGCGTCCGCGATCGGCGGCGAGTACCTCTCTGCCGCGAGCTTCCTGGGCGTGGCGGGACTGGTCCTGCTGTCCGGTACCGATGCGCTTTGGTTTCCCATCGGTTACACCGCGGGATACCTGATGCTGCTGCTCTTCGTTGCCGCTCCGCTGCGGCGATCAGGCGCCTATACGCTCCCGGACTTTACCGAGGTGCGGCTGGATTCCCGGGCGGTCCGCCGCGTGACCAGCCTGGTGGTTGTGGTGGTGGGCTGGCTTTACATTGTGCCTCAGCTCCACGGCGCCGCCCTGACGATCCGCATCACCACCGGACTGCCGTCCTGGGTGGGGTCCGTGGCGGTCGTCATTGTGGTGTGCCTGACGGTGGTGGCGGGCGGGATGCGTTCCATCACTTTTGTGCAGGCTTTCCAGTACTGGCTGAAGCTCACAGCCCTGGCCGTGCCCATTGTGTTCATCGCCCTCGTGCTGGCGGGCAACGGGACACCGGCCCTGGCCGAAGCCAACACGAACCCCACCGGGCTGGCCCCCAACGGGCCCTACCAGAACATCTCGCTGCTGGTGGCGCTGCTCTTTGGCACGCTTGGTCTGCCGCACGTCCTGGTGCGGTTCTACACCAACCCGGACGGGCAGTCGGCCCGCCGCACCACGTTGATCGTGCTGGGGCTGCTCTCCGTGTTCTATCTCTTTCCCACCGCGTACGGTCTGCTCGGGCGGATGTTCGCCCCGGGACTGGCCCAGGGCGAACGCTCCGATGCGCTGGTCCTGCTCCTGCCCGGCCGCCTGATCGGCGGCGCGGCCGGGGACATGCTCTCAGCACTCGTGGTGGCGGGAGCGTTCGCGGCGTTCCTGTCCACCACCTCGGGGCTCGTGGTCTCGCTCGCAGGCGTCATCAGCCAGGATGTCCTCGGCGGGAGCGTCCGCGGCTTCCGCCTGGCCGCGCTGATTTCGGCGACCGTTCCCCTGGGCTTTGCCTTTATGACCGATTCCCTGGCCCTGGCCGGCAGCGTGGGCCTCGTGTTCGCGTTCACGGCCTCAACAATCTGCCCAGCCCTGTTGCTGGGGATCTGGTGGCGCGGCCTCACGGACGCAGGAGCGATCGCCGGGATGGTGACCGGCGGCGTGCTGTGCGGCGGCGCCCTGGTTGCGGGCGCCCTGTCCGGTCCGGCGGCGTCCGGCGCCGCGATGCCGCAGTGGCTTGCACAGCCGGCGGCCTGGACAGTCCCTGCGGCGTTCGCCGTGATGGTCCTGGTCTCCCGTGCCACGAAGGGCCGCGTGCCGAGGACGCTCACGAAGGTGATGACCAGGCTCCACACGCCGGAACGACCGCTGGCCACCGAACGGCAGGGACACTCCGACCGCTAAGGACGTTGCGGGCCGCCGAAGAAGCTGTCAGTCGATGGCTGCCATGAGTTCGACCACGCGGTCCAGGAACGCGTCCACCTGGGTTTCTTCGTAACCGTCCTTGCCCTTGGCCTGACGGAAGACCGCGCGGCGGACATTGTCGACGCTGAGCGGCTGGTCCTCCTCAAGGTAGCCGATGAGGTCATGGCACAGGTTGTCCACGTCCACGGTGTTGTAGCTCCGGCCCCGGCTGCCTGCGGGCCGGCGGAAGCGCTCACCGTCGCGACGGTGCAGCCTGCCCCGCAGCAGCCCGGACAGCTTGCCGATTTCGCGGAGCCAGGCCTCCTCGCCGCGGGCGCCGATGAGCTCGTCCCGCTCCCGCCGTGCGAAGGCGTCCTCCAGGCGGTCCAGGGCCGCGTCCACACCGGCCGCGGCGTAGCCGCCCTTGACAGGATCGAAGCAGACAGCCCGGACGTCGGCGCTCTTGATGGCCTGGCCGGCCGCTCCCGGATTCTCGAACGAAACCCGCGCCCGCTGGAGGAACTCATCCACCTGCTTGGCGTTGTAGCCGTATTCATTCCGCTGCACGCGGTCAAATGACGCAGGTATCTGCCGTTGAATGTCCACTGTCACTTTGCTTCCTTCAGTGCTGTTCAGCTGTTTTGCTCCGCACCAGTCTAAGGTGCGGATCTGTTGCCGGGCAGGATGCCTCAGGCTCCCGAAACAGCTGTGAACAGGATAAACGCTGCCGGCGAGGCGAAGACGATTGAGTCCAGGCGGTCCATCACGCCGCCGTGGCCGGGCAGGATGCTGCTCATGTCCTTGATGCCGAGTTCCCGTTTGACCATGGATTCGGAGAGGTCGCCGATGGTGGCCGCGGCCACCATGCCCACGGCCAGCACCACGCCGACCCACCAGGGCTTGTCCAGCAGGAAAATGCAGGCCAGGACACCCACGGCAATGGCGCCGGCGATGGATCCGGCGAACCCTTCCCACGATTTCTTGGGGCTGATCTTGGGCGCCATGGGGTGCTTCCCGAAGGACGCGCCGACAAGGTAGCCGAAGGTGTCGTTGGAAACGACCAGCAGGAGCATGGTGGCGATCTGCCATGCGCCGGCCGGAATCACGCCGCCCGGCCACAGGCCCACCGGCGTCACGCTGCCCACCCCGTGCAGCGGCAGGATCGCAAAGCTGATGAAGAACGGCACCCAGGCCAGCGTAAAGACGCCGGCAAAGATGCTGCGGGCCGATCCGGCGGCGCTCTCAATGGTCCGCCACAGCAGGACCGCCACGCTGCTGGCCAACAGCGCAAACAGCAGGCTCTCCAGTCCGCCGAAGTAGGCGGCCAGCGGCATTCCCACCGTGCCCACCATCACGGGAACGATGGGCAGGCGGGTACCGCTTACTTCAAGGGCACGGAAGATCTCCCAGACACCGAACACCGCGAAGGTGGTGGTGACCAGCACAAATCCGAGCGGCAGGAACAGGAGACCCCCCAAGACGGCGAAAAGCATTGCGAGACCCACCACGGTGGCGGCCGGAAGATTCCTGCCGGCCTTGGGCGTTGGGTTGGAGCGCTGCTTCCCCCGGGCCCGGACCCTGGGTCCGGGCGCCTGCTGTGCCTGATCCATCAGACCTCGAGCAGCTCGGCTTCCTTGCGCTTGAGCAGGTCGTCGATGCCGTCAACGTGCGATTTGGTCATGGCGTCGAGTTCCTTCTCGCCGCGCGCACCCTCGTCCTCGCCTGCTTCGCCGTCCTTGACCAGCTTGTCCAGGGTTTCCTTGGCCTTGCGGCGGATGTTCCGGATGGACACCTTGGCGTCCTCGCCCTTTGCCTTGACGATTTTGACGTATTCCTTGCGGCGTTCCTTGGTCAGCTCCGGAATGGTGATCCGGATGACGTTGCCGTCGTTGGACGGGTTGGCGCCCACCTCGGAGTCGCTGAGGGCCCGCTCGATGTCGCGGAGGGCCGTCTTGTCGAACGGGGTGATCAGGATGGTCCGCGCGTCGGGAACGGCGAACGATGCCAGCTGCTGCAGCGGGGTGGGTGAACCGTAGTAGTCCACCAGCACCCGGTTGTAGAGTCCTGGCGTGGCGCGGCCGGTCCGGATCGAGGCGAAGTCTTCCTTGGCTACCTCGACTGCCTTGTCCATCTTGTCCCCGGCTTCGAGCAAGGTCTCTTCGATCACGGTCTCTCCTCAGAAATTGGTGCATTCCGGCTGGCCGGAATGCACGGTTCGTTCCGTCTTTGCGGCCCGCCCTGCGGGCCGGCCTTCCTCAAATCATCCTAGCTGTTGCTAGGGGGTGACTACGGTGCCCAGCTGCTCTCCGCGGATCGCCCGGGTCACGTTGCCTTCGCCTTCCATGCCGAACACCACCATGGTGAGGTTGTTGTCCTTGCACATGGTCATGGCGGTCTGGTCCATCACGCGGATGTCGCGGCGCAGGGCGTCGTCGTAGCTCAGCCGGTCCAGCTTTTCAGCGCCCGGATCCTTCTTGGGGTCGGCGGTGTAGACGCCGTCCACTCCGCTCTTTGCCATCAGGACGACGTCGGCGTGGACTTCCAGCGCACGCTGGGCAGCCACGGTGTCGGTGGAGAAGTACGGCAGCCCGGCACCGGCGCCGAAAATCACGACGCGGCCCTTTTCCATGTGGCGGATGGCGCGGCGCGGGATATAGGCCTCGGCCACCTGGCCCATGGTGATGGCGCTCTGCACGCGGGTCTCGACGCCGGCCTGTTCCAGGAAGTCCTGCAGGGCGAGGCAGTTCATCACGGTACCCAGCATGCCCATGTAGTCGGCGCGGGACCGGTCCATGCCGCTCTGGGACAGTTCGGCGCCGCGGAAGAAGTTACCGCCGCCCACAACGATTGCAACCTCGACGTCGGGTACTGCTGCGGCGATCTGCTTGGCGACTCCGCGGACGGTGTCCGGGTCCACGCCCAGCTTTCCGCCGCCGAAGACCTCGCCGGAGAGTTTCAGGAGGACGCGACGCCGGCTCTTCTCTGACTGGACAGAATTGTTGACGGTTTCCATGGTGCCTTCCCGTAAATGAGCTCTGAGCTAGGTTATCGTGCCGGATGGCCAAAGGTGTCATTCCCCCCGGCCATAGGTGCAGCCCTTAAGGCAGCGGTTGCATGCAAAAGGGGCGGCCACCGAAGTGACCACCCCTTTGCGTGCCTAACTAGGAACCGACGCGGAAACGCGTGAACGCGGTGCCCTTGACGCCGGCCTCTTCGAGGACCTGCGCGACAGACTTCTTGGCATCCTTGGCGAATGCCTGGTCGAGGAGGACCTCGCCCTTGTAGAAGCCCGTAACACGGCCTTCCACAATCTTGGTCATTGCAGCCTCGGGCTTGCCTTCAGCCTTGGCCGTTTCCTCGGCGATGCGACGCTCGGATTCGACGAGCTCGGCCGGAACATCCTCGCGGGAGAGGTAGTTCGGGGACATCGCGGCGATGTGGACGGCGACGTCGTGCGCTGCGGTGGCGGCGGCTTCGCCTTCACCGTCGACAGCGAACAGGACGCCGACCTGGGCCGGGAGGTCCTTGGAGGTCTTGTGCAGGTAAGCGTCGACCGTTGCACCCTCGATACGGGAGATGCGGCGGACAACAACCTTTTCGCCCAGGATGGCGCCTTCTTCGACGACAACCTCGGACAGCGGCTTGCCGTCAACGTCGGTGGCCAGCAGGGTCTCGAGGTCGGCAGCGCCGGACTCGACTGCAACGGCCAGGACCTTGTCGGCGAGCTGGATGAACTTGTCAGCCTTGGCAACGAAGTCGGTCTCGCAGTTGACTTCGATCATCACGCCGACGCCCCCGGCGACCTTGGCAGCAACCAGGCCTTCGGCGGTGGAGCGGCCTTCACGCTTGGTAGCGCCCTTCAGGCCCTTGATGCGGATGATCTCGATGGCCTTTTCGGCGTCACCGTTGGCTTCGTCAAGAGCCTTCTTGACATCCATCATGCCGGCGCCAGTGCGCTCACGCAGAGCCTTGATATCAGCGGCAGTGTAGTTCGCCATGTGAACCCCTCTGTCTAGAAATTTTATGTGGTGTACGGACTGACAGGACGGCAGCTCACCGAGTGAGCGGCCATCCTGTCAGCAGTTCCGGCGCTGCTGGCAGCACCGGGAGTCCGGATTTATTTGTCTTACTTGTCCGCGTCTGCGGCGGGAGCCTCGGCAGCGGCCGGGGCTTCCTCGGCAGCCGGAGCAGCAGCTTCTGCGGCGGCCGGAGCGGCAGCCTCTTCAGCCTTGTTGCCTTCGAGGAGCTCGCGCTCCCACTCGGCCAGCGGCTCTTCCGGTGCTTCCGTGGTGCCGGTTGCGCGCTGGTTGCGGGCGATCAGGCCCTCAGCAACGGCGTCGGCAACAACGCGGGTCAGCAGGTTGACGGAGCGGATGGCGTCGTCGTTGCCCGGGATCGGGAAGTCGACTTCGTCCGGATCGCAGTTGGTGTCCAGGATGGCAACAACCGGGATGTTCAGCTTCTTGGCCTCGTCAACGGCGAGGTGTTCCTTCTTGGTGTCCACGATCCAGAGCACGGACGGTGCCTTGGTCAGGTTGCGGATACCGCCAAGGTTGGTTTCCAGCTTGGTGAGTTCACGGCGAAGGAGCAGCAGCTCCTTCTTGGTGTAAGCGGAACCGGCGACGTCGTCGAAGTCGATCTCTTCGAGTTCCTTCATGCGCTGGATGCGCTTGGAGACCGTCTGGAAGTTGGTCAGCATACCGCCGAGCCAACGCTGGTTGACGTACGGCTGGCCGACGCGGGTGGCCTGCTCGGCGATGGATTCCTGAGCCTGCTTCTTGGTGCCGACGAAGAGAACGGTGCCGCCGTGTGCAACGGTGGCCTTCACGAACTCGTAGGCACGGTCGATGTAGGACAGTGACTGCTGCAGGTCAATGATGTAGATGCCGTTGCGCTCCGTGAAGATGAATCGCTTCATCTTCGGGTTCCAACGACGGGTCTGGTGTCCAAAGTGGACGCCGCTGTCAAGCAGCTGGCGCATAGTTACGACGGGCATGCCGACGCTCCTTCCGGCAGGTCATTCATGAGAGAGCCCCTGGCTCTCTTACCCTGCCAATAGTTGACGGTTGATTAGCTTCGCCCGGGATGGGCATTGCTCCTGGCATCCACTGCGCTTCCCATCCGGGCCTAGGCACGGACCGCAGGAGGCACAGTCCCCCGCAGCAGAAGTTTCAGGCTTCGTCTGTGGAGGGCTGGATACGCGTAGTCAGCCACTGCTCCCCCACACCTCTGAATGAGACGTGCTGACTAAACGGCGTTGAGGACCAAGCGACCAAAAGTGGCTTGAACCGCTAGCCGGGCATAGTTGAGGGCACAGCAAACTGCTCCGTCAAGTGTACTACAGCAGCTCCCCCGAATCTGACCAATTCCGGGACCGCGGCCTTGTCCACATAGCGGTGGAAACCCCTTCCTGCCGCAGCATCGGGACAACAGGCTGGAGGCATGAAATTCCGAGCCATCACGGCCGCCGCCCTGCTCTCCGTCTCTGCCATCACACCCTCCGCCGGCGCAGCGGGCACAGTTGGCGCAGCGGGCACAGTTGGCGCAGGGGTCACGCCTGCCGCTGCCGCTGCCGCAGCCCCCGGCACCACCGCCCCCGACACCTGGGACTGGCCTTTGGCACCCAGGCCGGCCGTACTCCGCGCGTTCGATCCCCCGGACAAGCCGTGGTTGAGCGGGCACCGCGGGGTGGACCTGCAGGCAGCGGCCGACGGCGGCCCGGTCACCGCTCCGGAGTCAGGAACCGTCAGCTTCGTGGGCGTCGTGGTGGACCGGCCCGTGATCACCATCGATCACGGTTACGGCCTGCGCAGCAGTTTCGAGCCCGTCGAAAGCAGCCTGGCGGCCGGGGCCGTGGTGTCGAAGGGCGACGTCGTCGGGACGGTGGTGCTGGGACACTGCGCGTCACTGCCGTGCATTCACTGGGGAGTGCGGCGGGGCGAGGAGTACCTCAACCCGCTCTCCCTGGTGACAGACCTGCGGCCCTCCATCCTGCTTCCCGTTGGTGGAGGGGGCTCAGGATGAAGGGCCGCGGCGGACCAGCGGCGGGCGGCCGGCGAACGGCCGGCCGGACCGGCTACACGATTGCTGAGATCCCCGTGATTGCACGACCCGTCACCAGCGTGTTGATCTCATGCGTGCCCTCGTAGGAGTAGATCGCTTCGGCGTCGGAGAAGATCTTTGCCATCTCGAAGTCCGTGACGATGCCGTTGCCGCCGAGGAGGCTGCGGCCGATGGCCACGCTTTCGCGCATCCGTGCCGTGGTGAAGGCCTTGGCCAGGGCCGACTGCTCATCCCTCGCCTCGCCGGCGTCTTCAAGCTGGGAGAGGCGGACCATCATGCCCATGGAGCTGACAGCGTTGCCAAGAATCTGCACGAGCTGGTTCTGGACGAGCTGGAAGGATGCGATCGGACGGCCGAACTGGCTTCGTTCCACGGCGTAACGGCGGGCGACGTCGAAGGCGGCGAGCTGCTGGCCCACCGCCTGCCAGGCCACGGCGAGACGGGTCACCTTCAGGACCTTGTTGGTGTCCCGGAAGCTGTTGGCGTTGGCAAGCTTGAAGAAGTCCGGCACCACGACGTTTTCGAGCGTGATGTCGGCGTTCTGGACGGTGCGCAGCGAGATCTTGTTTTCAATCTTGGTGGCGCTGTAGCCCTCGGTGGTGGTGTCGACGAGGAAGCCCTTGACCTGGTTGTCCGCGAGGTCGCGGGCGTAGATGACCACCCAGTCGGAGAACGTGGCGTTGCCGATCCAGCGCTTGGCGCCGTTGAGGATCCAGCTGTCGCCCTCGCGGCGCGCCGTGGTGCGCGTGCCGCCGGCAACATCGGAACCGCCCAGCGGTTCGGTGAGGCCGAAGGCGCCGATCTTCTTCAGCGAGTAGATGTCCGGCAGCCAGGCTTCCTGCTGTTCCTGCGAAGCGAGGGCCTCGATGGAGCCGGTGAAGAGTCCGTCGTGCACACCCAGGAAGGTGGCGATGGAAGTGTCCGCGCGGGTTGCCTCTGCGTGCAGGATCCCGGCGAAGAGGTTGGAGTAGCCCTGGCGCCGGACGGGGCTGACGAGGTCGATCTCGGCAAGCTTGGGGATCAGGTCCATCGGGAATTCGGCCCGGTTCCAGCAGTCAACGGCGATCGGCTTGACCTCGCGGGCCAGGAACTCCCGGACCTCGGCCAGCCGGTCCTGCTCCTTGCCGCTGAGCAGCTGCTCAAACGCGAAGAAGTCGCCATCGGCGTACGGCAGGTTGTTGATGTCGATTGCAGCTTTGGACATGTTGTTCCTTCACGTGTGATCAGCAGCGACCACGGGCGCGGACGTCGCACCGGCGGTTAAGTTACTCACGAGTAACATACCGCAGGGCGAGGTGCCGGGCAAGCGCAGGACAGCAAAAAGGGAGCCGCGGCCGATGTCATCACATCGGCCACGGCTCCCGTGGAGGTAGGGCTACTCGGACTTGAACCGAGGACCTTAGGATTATGAGTCCCGCGCTCTAACCAGCTGAGCTATAGCCCCGTGCGCCCCGCGGACTGGCGGACTCGCGGCTCCGCAGGGAGCCTCCGCAGTTCCGGGGCAAAAACACTCTAGCAATAGTAGCGGCCTGATTTGCGCACCAGCCTTCCGGCGGCCGGCGGCGCAGCGGGATGACCCATCCGGGGACTACACCACTTTGTCGTCGTAGGTGGCCCCGCGGTAGAGGTCTTCAAACGTCTGAAGGGTCCCCTGGATGCTGTGCGGCTCCACCATGCAGCGGCTGGCCTTGCCCATCGCCGCAAGATCCTCGGCCGGGAGCTTCAGCACCCGGGTGATCTTCGCGGCGAGGTCGTCGCTGTCGTTGGGCGTGAAGAGGTAACCGTTCTCACCGTCGCGCACCAGGTGCGGCAGCGCCATGGCGTCCGCCAGCAGCACCGGTGTTGATGCCGACATGGCTTCCAGGGTGACCAGGGACTGGAGCTCGGCGGTTCCCGGCATGCAGAACAGGTCTGCCTTGATGTAGGCCTCGCGCAGTTCGTCGTCGCTGGCCAGGCCCAGGAACTTCACCCGCGATTCCAGCCCGAGCCGTGCCACCTGGGCTTCCAGGGCAGCGCGGACCTCGCCTCCGCCGACGATCTCCAGGTGGACGTTCAACTCGGCAGGAGTCTTCGCCACGGCATCGATCAGGACGTTGACGTGCTTCTCCTCGGCAAGGCGGCCTGCGAACAGCACGGTGGGGTGCGGGTGGCGCTCCATCACCTCGCCCTCCCGGAGTTCATAAGCGGCCGAATCGATGCCGTTGGAGAGCGGCAGGACCTTGCGCAGGAAGGCGTGCTGGTGCATGGCCTTGGCGGCAAGCGGCGTCGGCGTCGTGACGACGTCGGCCCGGCCCATGACCTTGCCCATGTCCTTCCAGGAGATACGCCCGACGATGTCCTTGAACCACTGCGGAAACGGCAGGAAGGGGTTCAGGTTCTCCGGCATGAAGTGGTTGGTGGCCACGATCCGCACTCCGCGCCGTTCGGCTTCGTAGAGCACGTGTTCGCCGATCATGTAGTGGCTCTGGATGTGCACGACGTCCGGCTTGACGCGGTCAAACAGGAGGCTGATCTCCTTCTTGATCTCCCAGGGGAACGTGATTCGGAAATACTCGTGCGTGGGAACTGAGTGCGAGCGGATCCGGTGCACGGTGCCCTCCGTGCGGAACTCGGTGAAGCTCTTGCCCTTGTCCGGCCGGCACGCGAGCACATGGACGTCGTGTCCCCGTGCCGTCATGCCCTTGGCCAGGCGGTATCCGAATTGAGCGGCTCCGTTGACGTGGGGCGGGTAGGTGTCCGCAGCAATCAGGATGGTGAGTGGTTGCTGGCTGTCGGGCATGGTCACGTGGAGAGCTCCTGGTGGTCACGGTGCGGTCAGCGCTGGCTGTGGCGGCCGGCTGTCCCTCGGCGCAGTAGCGCCGGGACTTCTGGTGAAGTCTGGGTATCACCCGCCCTAAGACACCCGCCCTGCGGCCTTGCGCGCGTCCTTCTTGCGCTTGGTCACTTCCGGATGGTGCCGCGAGAGGGCGATTACCCCCACGATAGCAAGGGAAGCGGCCGCCCCCATGGCAATCGCCAGCACGGCGTGGACATCGGGCCGCAGTTCACCGAGGATGGCGATGCCGATGGCGATGCCGACAATGGGGTCGATGACCGTCAGCCCGGCGATAACAAGATCCGGCGGCCCGCCGGAGTACGCCGACTGGACGAACCATGAACCCAGCCCGCCCGCCGCGGCGATCGCCACCACCGAATACCACTGCACGTTGAGCAGGGCCAGCCCGTTCGGGTCGAGCAGGTGCTTGCCGATGATGCGGGTCAGCACTGCCACGAAACCGAACAGCACTCCGGCCCCGAGGATGTAGATGAAGGCGCTCATCCGGTGTTTGAACACCAGGGCCAGCGTGCCGAAGAGGCCCACCGCAAGGGTGAGCAGAAGCACAATGGTGAGTTCGTCGTCGAAACTTACGTGATGGTTTTCCTGGGTCACGTTCACCGCCAGCAGGACGAAGACGGCCGAGCCGGTGACGCACGCCGAGATGGCCACCACGGTGGCGCGGTTGATGCTTAGTCCCTGGTCCTTGGCATTGACGATTGTGGTGATCACCAGGGCGATGGCCCCGATCGGCTGCACCACCGTCAGGGGCGCCGATACGAGGGCGACGGCGTTCATCGCCATGCCGGCGCACAGCAGCAACAGCCCGAAAACCCACCGCGGATTGCGGATCAGCCGCAGGAGGCCGTGCGAGCTGAGCGCAAGGCCGCCGGTGTCCGCCTTGACGGCGCTGCCCTGGCGCTGCGCACCGATGGCCAGGCAAAATGCGCCCAGCACCGCCAGGAAGACGGCGAGCCAGACCATCAGCCGCGTCCGCCGTCGTTCGAGATCCTGAGCCGGCCCTTACGGATGATGGCGCGGAAATAGTTGTAGCCGGCCACCCAGTGGCCGAGCAGTCCCAGGCCGAGGAAGATCCATGCCGCCACGAAGTAGACGTCAGTCAGCGGGATGGGAAGTTTGGCGAGCACCAGCAACGGGGTGCCCACCAGGAGCAGCGCAGTGCGGATCTTTCCGATCCGGCTGACCGGGAGGTCCGGGTGGCTGTGGAAGTAGTACAGCGAGACGGCCATCAGGATGGCGTCCGGGACCACCAGTGCGGTCAGGTACCACCATTCCACGACGCCGGCGATCACCAGGGTGACGGCCACGGCAATGAGCGCCATCCGGTCGGCAATCGGATCCATGATCCGGCCCAGCCTGGAGGTCTGGTTGAAGCGGCGGGCGATATACCCGTCCACCCAGTCGGTGCTGCCCATGACCACCAGCACGATCGTGGCCAGTGCGTACTCCTTTGGCCCCAGGACCAGCCAGATGAAGAGGGGCACACCCATGAAGCGGACCACCGTCAGGATGTTGGGGATGGTGAAGACGGCGTCACTGTCTACGTGCCGCTGGCCCGGACGCGCACCTGCATTAATGAACTTCATCCCCCACCTCCTTCCCTTCCGCTACGGCTACCTGGGCAGTGCCGGTAAGTCCTAGCCCTTGAGGAGCTTGCGGAGAAGGACGGCCAGGACGGCGGCCGATGCGACCAGGGCGGCCAGCGGCTTCCAGCGGGTTCCCAGCTCGCTCTCGCCGGCGCGGTTCAGGAGGCTGGAGGCAGAGCGGCTGAGGGATTCAGCCTGGTGGCCCGCGCGTTCCTTGCCGGCTTTCAGCTGCACTTCGGCGGCACCCAGCAGGAGCTGGGCCTGGGTCTTGACGTCAAGCTCCTCGCCGAGCTCGTCGCGGACGCCCGTGAGGTGCCGGCGGCGCTTGTCGAGGCGGCTCTTCAGTTCAGCTTCGGTGGGGGCGGGACCAAGGTCCGGCTTTGCCGCTTCCTTGGCTTCCTTCTCCGCCTTCTCCCGGGCTGCCTTCGCTTCCTTGGCGGCCTTGGCGGCCTTGGCGGCCTTGGCCTCGTCGGAGGCCGGATCCAGGACGGCCGGGTTGAATTCCGAGCCTTCCTTGACGATGCCGAGATCGTGCTTGAGGCCGCGGATCGTCTCCTCGGGCACCAGCGGCATGGCCTTCTTGAATTTGCGCATTCCGATCAGGGCTCCGATGAGGGCGATGACAAGGAACACGGCGCACACCAGGAGGGCTGCAAGCCAGGCCGGCATGATGGTGGCGAGCCCCATGATGGCCGCCACGATGAGCCCGGTGACGAGGAAGGCGAGGAACACCAGTGCGACGGCGAAAAACGCTGCAGCCACCCCGACCTGGATGCCCTTGCGCTTGATCTCGATCTTCGCGAGCGCGATTTCGTCGTTGAGCTGCCGTGGTGCCAGCTTGGCAACAAGCCTCAGAGTTTTGGGCAGCGCCGCAATACTCAGTCCGCCTGTTGTCCGGCCGCTGTGTCGTCCGCTCATCGATCCCGCCTAACTGGTTCCATCTTTGATTCGGATTCCGGTGGATTCCGGGGGCCTGCGCGGCTTCACACACTCCCCGTTGTCAAAACTATCATTCAGCTTCGGCACCTCCTTCGGGTAATAAGCCGTGGCGCGCCCTCCAACGCTGTAAAAGTATGATCCAAGGGCCCTAGGATTGGTCCCTGTGAGCATTCCCGCCAATCCGGGCGACTCCCTGAGCCGCAACCGGAAACTCCTGTACATCCTCCTGCTCGGCGCCCTGACGGCACTGGGCCCTTTTACGATCGACCTCTACCTGCCTGCCTTTCCGGCGCTGGAGGCGAGCCTCGGGGTGTCGGAGGCGGAAGTCCAGCTCACGCTGACCGGCACCACCATCGGCTTCGCCCTGGGACAGCTGGTAGTCGGGCCGCTGAGCGACAAGTTCGGCCGGAGGCTCCCGCTGATCCTTGCCACCGCGTTGCACATCACCGCCTCGCTCGGCGCGGCGCTGTCCACGGACCTTGCCACCCTGGGACTCTTCCGCGTGCTGATGGGCATCGGTGCGGCCGGCGGCGGCGTGGTGGCCATGGCCATGGTGCGGGACCTCTTCACCGGGTACGCCATGGTGCGGATGTTCTCCCGGATGGCTCTGGTCAATGGCCTGGCTCCGATCCTGGCGCCCGTGATCGGCTCCCAGCTGCTGCTGATCATGCCGTGGCCGGGCATTTTCTATTTCCTGGCCGGCTACGGCACGCTGGTGATTATTGCCGCCATCCTCCTGGTGCGCGAAACGCTCCCCCGCGAGCTCCGGGGCACGTCAGGCCTGACGGCGGGCCAGCGCTACAAGCTGCTCTTTTCGGACCGGATCTTCGTGGGCCTGCTGCTGCTGGGCGGCATGAACTTCGCCGGCCTGTTCGCCTACCTGTCCGCGTCCCCGTTCCTGTTCCAGGACGTCTACGGGTTCACGCCCCAGCAGTACGGCCTGCTCTTCGGCATCAATTCGCTGGGCATCGTGGCCGGCGTGCAGACAAGCTCCCGGGTGATCCGGCGCGTACCGCCGCAATGGATCCTGGCTTGTTCGACGGCGTGGATGTTCGTGATGGCCGTGCTGATCGTTATTTTCGACCAGCTCGGCTTCGGGCTCTGGGGTGTGATGGTGCCGCTCTGGTTCTACATCCTCGGCACTGGCTTCACGTTCCCCTGCGTCCAGGTCCTGGCATTGTCCAAGCACGGCGCCCAGGCCGGAACCGCGGCGTCATTGCTGGGAGCGGCAACGTTCATGATGGCCGGCATCGTGTCCCCCGTGGTGGGCTGGTTCGGCGACATCTCGGCGACCGTCATGGGCGGGGTCCAGGCCACGAGCATCCTGCTGGCAGCGGCTGCCCTGTGGCTGGTGGTGCGCCCGCGCACAGTGCCCTCGATCCACTGAGCTCTCGCCATCCACCGAGTGCCCCCGATCCACCCCGGTAGGCTGGAACCATGGCCAAGAGACCGCACCGCAACCGCAGGGGACTGTTCCTCGGCGCGGTGATCGGCGGCGTCGCCGGTTACTTCGCCGGCCGGGCGATGGGGAACCCGGCAATGGGCATCATCCTGGGGGCGATCGCCGGCTCCGCGCTGCTCTTCCGGGTCAACCCCGGTCCGTGGAACCGGCCCTGACGAACGCCCCGGCGGGCAATCTCCTCCAGAGGCAGGGCACGGGCTGAGTGGCCCTGTTCCGGCAATTGCCCGCGCGATAAAGTTGTTCTGTGCCCGATTGGCAGAAGCATCACCCGCCCCTTCCGGCCACATGGCAGCGCTGCGACGACGCCGGCATCCTGCCCCTGTGGTGGGAACGGCTATGCTCCCAGACAAGCCCGCAGTCGGCAGCGCTGTATGCCGCCGGGCTCTTCACGGAGGACCGGCGCCGCCCCATCGCCCAGTGGTTCAACCCGGCGTTCAACGCCGCGCTCCTGGTGGCCCCTGAGACATCCCCTGAATGGCCTGTACAGCGGTTTGGCATCTTCTACGCCCCGCCCAACAGCGGCTTCACCAGGGTGCACTCAGCGCCGCACGAATGGCACCCGCGCGAGCCGCGGAAGTCACCCACCGAGGACGAGGCCTTCCGGGCCGCCATCGCAGAGGCGGAGCGCTTCCTGCAGGTGGAGATGGACTTCGTCTGACTAACCCGCAATAAAAAAGGCCCCGCAGCCGACAGTTCGCCGGCCGCGGGGCCTGTCCGCTCCTCCTGCTGGACTTGAACCAGCAACCCTTCGATTAACAGTCGAATGCTCTGCCAATTGAGCTAAGGAGGAATGAAGCAGGTATGACATTAGCAAAGGTTTTGCCCCAATGTGAAATCGGCTCCGGCAGCGCAGCCCAATACCCCTCCCGGGTATAAAAAAGTCCCCGTCCCGGTGACCCGGAACGGGGACTGTGCGCTCCTCCTGCTGGACTTGAACCAGCAACCCTTCGATTAACAGTCGAATGCTCTGCCAATTGAGCTAAGGAGGAATGAAGCGGGTACTAGCCTAGCAAGCCCCCGTCAGGAAGTGAAATCGGCAAGCGGGCTGAGCCGAAGCTAGGCATCGGAACGCAGTGAACGGCGCTCCATTTCCAGCATCATCAGTTCCCGGTTCAGCCGCTGGAACTCCTCCGGGTGCGCCGAGGCATCCAGCCTCTGAAGCTGCCCCATCTTGTCCGCCTTGACCCTGGTGATCTGCAGTTCGAACAGCCGGGCCAGGATGTCGCGGCAGTACCTGAGCACGCCTTCCGCGTTGCTTGCCGGCAGCGGCACCACCGCCAGCTCGGAGACCAGCGGGCGGAGCGGCTCCGGCACCTCGTTCATCACCTGCTCCACCCAGCGCACCGGATCGCCGGTCAGCCCGGGCCCGGAGGCGCGCATGGCGTCGTGGACGGCCTGGTAGGCGGGGGTCCTGAACCCCGCGGCACTGAACCGGTCCCAGGTCCCGCCAGCAAGCATGGAGGGCTCCTGAAGCGCCACCTCCAGCGCCTGCCGCTCCATGGAAGCCACAGGGTCCCGGGGGTCCGGCCGGTTGAAGGACGGCACCACGCCCGACGCCGGGAGCTCGGCAATGCCCGGCGCGGCACCCTGGGCGGGGCGTCCGGGCTGCCCGGCGGACGGCCCGGTTCCGGCACCGGCGCGCTGCGGCCCCGCACCGTTGCCGGCTGGCGTTTCGCCCTGGGCGGCACGTTTGGCAGCCACGGCCACTGCGCGGCTGACCTCTTCCACGGGCATGCCCAGCCAGCCTGCCAGCTCGCGTGCGTAGGCGGGGCGGATGCCCGCGTCCCGGATCTGGGCCACCACCGGAGCGGACTCCCGGAGCGCGGCAATGCGGCCTTCCACCGTGTCCAGGTTGTGCCGCTTCAGCGTTGCCCTGATGGCGAATTCGAACAGCGGACGGCGGCTGCTGATCAGGTCCCGCACCGCCGAGTCACCCCGGGCCTGCCGCAGGTCGCACGGGTCCGCGCCGGTGGGTTCAACGGCGACGTAGGTCTGCGCGACGAATCTCTGGTCTTCCTCGAAGGCGCGGAGGGCGGCCTTCTGGCCGGCGGCGTCGCCGTCGAACGTGAAGATGACCTCTCCCCCGGTGCCGTCGTCGGACAGCAGCCGCCGGGCGATCTTGATATGGTCGGCGCCGAACGCGGTACCGCAGGTGGCCACCGCCGTCGTAATTCCGGACAGGTGGCAGGCCATGACGTCGGTGTAGCCCTCCACCACCACCAGCTGCCGATCCTTGGCGATGTTCCGTTTGGCGAGGTCGATGCCGTAGAGCACCTGGGACTTCTTGTAGAGCGTGGTTTCCGGCGTGTTGAGGTACTTGGGGCCCTGGTCGTCCTCGTAGAGCTTCCGGGCGCCGAAGCCGATGGTGTCGCCGGCGATGTCGCGGATGGGCCAGATCAGGCGGCCGCGGAAGCGGTCGTAAATTCCCCGGTTGCCTTCCGAGAACATGCCTGTGAGTTTCAGCTCAGCATCGGTATAGCCGCGGCCGCGGAGGTGCTTGAGCAGCGCGTCCCAGCCCTGCGGGGCGTAGCCCACACCGAACTGTTCGGAGGCGGCACGGTCGAAGCCGCGGCCGTGGAGGAAGTTGCGGCCCTCGGCGGCCCCGGGGGTCAGCAGCTGGGCGCGGAAGAACTCGTCAGCCACCTTGTGGGCGTCCAGGAGGCGCTGGCGCTTGCCCACTTCCTCGCGGTTGGGGCCCGTGCCGCCGTCTTCGTAGCGGAGTTCGAAGCCGATCCGGGCGGCCAGCTTTTCCACGGCCTCATGGAACGAGGTGTGGTCCAGTTTCTGGACGAAGGAGATGACGTCGCCGTCTTCTCCGCAGCCGAAGCAGTGGTACCTGCCCACCTGGGGGCGGACAGTGAACGACGGCGAGCGCTCGTCGTGGAAGGGGCACAGGCCCTTGAACGATCCCAGCCCGGCGCCCTTGAGCGTCACGTAGCCGTCGACCACTTCCTTGATGTCCGTGCGCTGGCGTACTTCGTCAATATCTTCGCGTTTAATCAGCCCGGCCACAGAGCCATCCTAGTCCTTACCAAAGGGATGGCAGGCTGCCCACCAACCGCTCGTACATGGCCAGCGCGGATCCGTCGGTGAGCGAGGCGACCTGGTCGATGACGACGCGAAGGCGGGTGCCGTCGTCGGGTGCGTCCCTCCAGTCAGCCGCGAACATCGGTTCCAGGTGGCGGTCTCCGGTGGCGTTCAGCGCCGTCACCAGGGCGTGCAGGACCTCGCGCTGGCGTTCGTAGATGGGCTGGCGGTGTTCGGTGGTCATCACGAAGGTGGTGGCCAGGCCCTTCATGACTGCGATTTCCATCACGGTATCGTCCGGCACCATCAGCTCGGCGTTGTACCGGGTCAGGTCTTCGGGGCCGTAGACGGCCCGCGTGGTCTCCAGGGCGCTCTGGCAGAACCTGCCGATCAGCTGGCTGGTCATGTTCTTCAGTGCGGCCATCGCCTTACGGCTGCCGTCGGCTTCGCGCACCCAAACGTCGGTGGCCTCGAGCCGGGCCAGGGCGGCGTCGATGGCGGCGGGGTCGTTGTGCGGCAGGTACCACTGCTTGGCGTATCCCACCACGCGGGCGCGGTGGTCCGGGTTGTCCATCCAGCGCAGCTGGAAGTGGCCGGCGACGATGGCGTCCTCGACGTCGTGGACCGAGTAGGAGATATCGTCCGCGAGGTCCATCACCTGGGCTTCGAGGCATGACCTGCGCTCCGGCGCGCCCTGGCGGATCCAGTCGAAGATGGGCAGGTCGTCCTCGTAGGCGCCGAACTTGCTGGTCCGCTGGCCGTGGATCACCGGGGCGTTCAGCGCGGACCACGGATACTTGGCTGCGGCGTCGAGGCTGGCCCGGGTCAGGTTGAGCCCGGCCGGGGTTCCGTCCGCGGCCAGGACCTTGGGTTCCAGCCGGGTCAGCAGGCGGAGGGTCTGGGCGTTGCCTTCAAAGCCGCCGATGGCGTGGGCCATCTCGTTCAGGGCGGATTCACCGTTGTGCCCGAAGGGCGGGTGGCCGAGGTCGTGGCTGAGGCAGGCGGTGTCCACGACGTCAGGGTCGCAGCCCAGCGTCCGGCCCAGTTCGCGGCCCACCTGGGCCACTTCCAGGCTGTGCGTCAGCCGGGTCCGGACGAAGTCGTCAGTGTCCGGGGCAACCACCTGGGTCTTGGCGCCGAGCCGGCGCAGCGCGGACGAGTGCAGGACCCGTGCACGGTCCCGTTCGAAGTCGGAGCGGTAGGTGGTTTTGGGCGGTTCCTCCACCCAGCGGGCGGAGTCGTGGGCTTCGTAGCCTGGCAGCACGGGCGCGGTGGTCCGGGTTTCAGCCACCTGAGACGTCCAGTTCCGCAGCGGCGATGTCGCGCGTCTGGTCGGCGTCCATCTGCCGGCTGACCAGCCAGTCCTTGGGCAGCGCGGGCTTCTTCGGGGAACCGGCACGTCCGCGCGGCCCCTCCGCATCGACGCCGGGGTACGGGGAGTCCTGATCCAGCTCGGCCAGCGTTTCGCGCAGGACCTGCAGGCTGGTCACCAGGGCCAGCCGCGTCCGCAGTTCGCTGCCCACGACGTAACCCTTGAAGTACCAGGCCATGTGCTTGCGGATTTCGCGGAGTGCTTTGCCTTCGTCGTTGCCAAAGGTTTCGACCATAAGCTCAGCATGGCGGTACACGCCTTCGGCGACCTGCCGCAGGTTGGGCTTGTGGCGCTTGTCGCTGCCTTCGAACGCGGCCTGCAGGTCGCCGAAGAGCCACGGGCGTCCCTGGCAGCCGCGGCCCACCACCACGCCGTCCACGCCGGTCTCGCGGACCATGCGGACCGCGTCCTCGGCGGACCAGATATCACCGTTGCCCAGCACCGGAATGTCCGGCAGCGCCTCGCGCAGCCGGGCGATGGCGGACCAGTCGGCCTGGCCGGAGTAGAACTGGGAGGCCGTGCGGCCGTGGAGTGCGACGGCGGCGACGCCCGAATCGCGGGCAATCCGGCCGGCGTCGAGGTACGTCAGGTGGTCCTCATCGATGCCCTTGCGCATCTTGATGGTCAGCGGGACGCCGCCCTTGGAGGCCTCCTTCACCGCGGTCTGCACGATCGAGGTAAAGAGGTCGATCTTCCAAGGCAGGGCGGAGCCGCCGCCGCGGCGGGTCACCTTGGGCACGGGGCAGCCGAAGTTGAGGTCGATGTGGTCCGCCCGGTCCTCCTCGACGAGCATGCGGACGGCCTGGCCCACAGTCACGGGGTCAACGCCGTAGAGCTGGACGGAGCGGACCTTCTCGTCGGGGTCGTGGGAGATGATGCGCAGTGATTCGGGGGTGCGCTCCACGAGGGCACGCGAGGTGACCATCTCCGCGACGTACATGCCGCCGCCGTACTCACGGCACAAACGGCGGAAGGCGGAGTTGGTGATGCCCGCCATGGGAGCCAGGATCACAGGGGTGTCCACCGTGATGGGGCCCAGCTTCAGGGGCGGGAGTTCCAGCTTAGGGGCGGGAGGCGTTGCTACAACAGTCACCCGTTCATTGTCTCAAAGCCGGGCAAATCGTCTCAAAGCCGGCCAAACCGGCGAGCCGGCGGCCGAAAACACGGGTTAAGTTGCAGTCCTCCCCCTGCTACTCCCCTTCCGCGGCCCGCCGTGCCCGCCGGCTGCCGGGCAGGGGATCCCGGGAGCTGTCCCGGGCTTCAGGGGTGCCGGCCGCGCGCGTCCGGCCGCTGCGGGAGAACTCCGTTGCCGCCGCCAGCGCGCCGGTGTCCCCGACGTCGTCGGGCGCTACGGGTGCCCGTCCGGAAGAGGTGCGGCCTGTTTCCGGGACGGACGCCTGCCTGATCCCGGTGGCCTTGACCACCAGCACCGCGATCAGCGTGGTAACGGGGATGGCCAGCACCAGGCCCACGGACCCGACGAGGGTCCGGATGACTTCCTCGGACAGTTCGGCGCTGGTCAGTGCTTCGCCGAGCGGACGGTCGTACAGCATCACGATGATCAGGATGGGCAGGGCGGCGCCCGCGTAGGCGAAGGCGATGGTGTAGACGGTGGAGGCGATGTGGTCGCGGCCGATCCGCATGGCTGAGGAGAAGAGCTGGCGGGCGCTGGTCTCCGGCGCGAGTTCGTACAGTTCCCACACCGCGGACGACTGGGTGATGGTGACGTCGTTCAGCACGCCAAGTCCGGAAATGATCAGCCCGCACAGGATGATGCCGGAAATGGAGATGTTGTCCGAGATGTTCGCCAGCGTGGCGGCGTCATGGCTTCCCACGCCCGCCAGGTTGGCCGCGTCCGTGGCCCAGGCAGCGAGGAGCGCCGTGATGCCCAGGCCGAACATGGTGCCCAGCAACGCCGTGGAGGTGCGGGCCGAGAAGCCGTGGGCGAAGTAGAGGACGCCGATCATGATCACAGTCGATCCCACCAGGGCCAGCAGCAGGGGCGGCTTCCCTTCCACCAGCCCGGGCAGCATGAACGTCACCAGCACCCCGTAGGCTCCCACGAGGCCGATCAGCGCCCGCAGACCGCGCCAGCGCGCCACGGCGATCACCACCACCGCGTAGAGGACGGCCAGCAGGATGATCGGCAGGGTGCGGACGAAGTCCACGAAGATGTAGGCCGGTGCTCCGCCCTGGCCCGCCGATGCGCCCTGCGCGTTGGACAGGTTCAGGTACCGGATGTCGTCACCCACCTTGACGCCGTGGGACTTCACCACGTCCGGGTTGATCACCACCTTGACCGGGTTGCCGCCCTTGTCCGGCTCGGTAAAGGCGAAGGTGCACTCGCTCCCCTGCTGGGCGGCGTCCTGGCCGGTGCCGGGCTGTGCGGTGGCGTTTTGGCCTGCGCTTCCCTGGATGCAGCTTTCCACCACCACCCGCTGGATCTTACCGGTGTCGAACGTCACGCCCGGGGCTGCCGCGTAGGGGCTGGCGAGCTTCAGGTCCTCCTTGTTCCCGGACGGCCACATCATGGCCATGGCCGCCAGGGTCAGGAGCGTCAGCGGAATCAATACCGCCGCGAGAAGCCAGTTGGCCCGTTTGCGGGCAGCGAGGGCCCCGGGTGTCGGATCCGAATGATCTGTGTGACCGTGGGAATGTCCGGCACCCATCAGCAGTAAAACCTCATGCCTGCACTTTACTGGGGCTTGATGTTCTGGTTGACACGGAACAGGTTCCCCGGATCGTATTTGCCTTTGATCTCCTGCAGGCGGCCGTAATTGGGTCCGTAGTTTTCCGCGACCTTGGACAAGTCATCGCCGTCCATGAAGTTGATGTAGCCCGCAGTCTCGGAGTAGGGCTGCAGCGCCGCCGCGAAGTCCCGCACCCAGGCGATGTTCGCCTCGCTTTCGGCAGGGTCCGCCCAATGGCACGCAATGACCGGGGAGAACCTGGCATTCCGGTTGGGGAAGGCTGTGTCCGCAATCCCCACATCGTGCACGGCTCCGTCAATCGGATAGATGTGCACTGCGGTCTGCACGCTGGGCACCCGTTTTCCGAACTCCGCATGGGCGTTGATGGCGCCGTCGTTGAGTTCCGTGAGGAAGGCCGCCTTCCAGTAGGCGAGGAGCCCCTTGGGATACATTCCGTCAAAGGCAGAATTCAGGGCCGGGTAGGGCATCGGCCCCACCATGGACCCCGCTACCGGCGCGGCATCGAGGAACGGCTGCCAGCGGGCCGGTCCTTCCGCCGGGTCGCCTGTCCACATACCCACGACGATGCAGACCGGCTTCCCGTGCCACTCCTCGGGAAGGAACGGAACCGGCGGTCCCTGGTGGAAGGCGAGGAAAGCGCCGAACTCGCGTGGGGCCGCCGCGATGTTCTCGCGGTAGAACTTCGCTACGGTTTCGGCGTGCTCCAGCGGGTAGATGATGATGCCGGCGTGGACCATATCCACGGGATGCAGGCGGAATTCCAGGGACGTCACGACGCCGAAGTTCCCGCTGCCCCCGCGCAGCGCCCAGAAAAGATCCTCGTTCTGGGTTTCACTGGCCGTGAGGAACTTCCCGTCCGCCGTGACGACATCGGCGGAGAGGAGGTTGTCACAGCTGAGGCCGTATTTCCGGTCCAGGTAGCCGATCCCTCCGCCGAGGGTCAGCCCCGATACGCCGGTTGAACCGACAATGCCGCCGGTGGTGGCCAGCCCGAAGGCGTGGGTGGCGTGGTTGAAGTCGGCCCACGTCGCGCCGGCCTCGGTCCTGGCCGTCTTGCCGGCCGGATCGACCCGGACGCCCCTGGTGGCGGAAAAGTCGACGACCACTGCATCGTCCGCCGTGCCAAACCCGGGCCCGCTGTGCCCGCCGCCCCGGATGGCGACGGGCATGCCGTTGTCCCTGGCGTAGTTGACGGCAGCGATGACGTCCGCCACCTGGGACACCCGCACCACGGCAGCGGGGCGCTTGTCGATCATTCCGTTGTGGACGGCGCGGGCATTGTCGTAGTCCGCGTCATCCGGTGTGACCACTTGCCCGCGAACCTGTTCCCGCAGGGCATCGAGCGATGTTGCGTTCATTTCCAGTACCGCCGATCCTCTTCGACCTCGGATCCGGCCGCCCACTTCGCATCCCATCGGGCTAACGACCGGAGCTTACGCGTCCGGCCTACTCCTCTCGGCAGGCGCCGTCAAGGGATTTCAGGAGCGAACGCAATCTTCCGGCCCGGCGGCTCCGAATGCCCATTGTGATCCCGTAAGGGCCGGTTGGAAGGATTGCCGGGACCCTTGGGTTTATAAATGTAGGACGAGGAGTCTGGAGGCCCGCATGGGTAATCGCAGGAATGACCAAGGCAACAACAAGCCCGTACTAACGGTGCGCGAGGCGGCGGGCGTTACCCGCGGCGTGGCCCTGGTCCTGCACGGCGGCCGTTCGCACAGCTATGAGCCGGTGGAAGCCCGACATCTGAGCCCTGCCCGCATGGTGCCCTTCGCCAAGCATCTGCACCGCGCCGGCGGCAGCCACGGACTGGCCGTCTGGACGTTGCGGAACAGCGTGCGCGGCTGGAACGGCGCGGACATGTCACCGCTGCAGGATGCCCGCTGGGCGCTGGCCCGGATCCACGCGCAGCACCCCGGAGTGCCCGTCTACCTCCTGGGGCACTCGATGGGCGGACTCACCGCCATCTGCGCCGCCGACGATCCCCAGGTGGGTGCCGTAGTGGCCCTGGCCCCCTGGCTGAGCGCCGAGACACCGGCCGAAAACGTGGCCGGCCGCAGGGTGCTGATTGTCCACGGTTCCCGGGACCGCTGGACCAGCCCGGCCCAATCGCTGAAATTTGCGCGGCGGGCAGCGGATCTGGCCGACGAGATGCGCTACGTCTCCTTGGCCGGGGCAGGCCATTTCATGTTCCGCAAGGTCCGGCTGTGGCACACACTGGCAACCGGCTTCGTCCTCAAGTCGTTCGCGGAAAACACCGGTATGGAACTCGACGGCGATACGGCACGGTTGGATACCTTGCTGCCCGCCGGCGCCGCCCACGGCATTCCGGTGGTGTTGTGACCATGGCCGGATTTCCCGTCAACGAATTCCTGGCCAGCCTGCCCTGGACGGCGCTGGCCGTGGCGGGTGTCCTGGCGGTCACCTTCGCCGTGGCCGTGGCGCAGAGGCGGCACTCCGTCATGGACGTGGCCTGGGGACCCGGCTTCGTTGCCGTCGCCCTGGCCTCGTGGCTGCTGTCCGCCGGAACAGGCGACGACGGCAGGCGCCTCCTGCTGTTGCTGCTGACGGGCGTGTGGGGCCTCCGCCTCGGAACCCACATCGGCTGGCGCGCCCGGGGCGGCCATGAAGATCCCCGTTACGAGGCAATGCTGGGCGATGCCCCGGGCTCCCGCGATGTGTACGCACTGCGCCGTGTCTACCTTCCCCAGGGCCTTGTGATGTTCTTCGTGTCCCTGACGGTTCAGGTGGGGATGTTCGCCACCGGCGCCGTGGGCTGGGTTGCCCTCCTCGGTGTGCTGCTGTGGGTCATCGGCTTCGTGTTCGAAACGGTGGGTGACTGGCAACTCGCACAGTTCAAGAAGAACCCGTCCAACAAGGGAACAGTGCTCAAGACGGGACTGTGGCGGTACACCCGGCACCCCAACTACTTCGGCGACGCCGCCGTCTGGACCGGCCTGTTCCTGGTTGCCGCTGACTCCTGGCCCGGAATCCTGACCATCCTGTCCCCGGCCCTGATGGTCTGGGCGCTCGCGGGCCAGACCGGGAAGCCGCTCACGGAGAAGGCGATGTCCGCCCGGCCGGGCTACAAGGAATACGTCGAGTCGACGTCGGGCTTTATCCCATGGCCGCCTCGCCGTTCGGCTGGCGGTCAGCCGGGCAGGCGCTGAAATGGCCTGGCGGCCGCAGCCCAATGACCGCTTCTACCGTTTCATCGTAGGGACCGGACTGGCGCTGCGCCGGTTCTTCCGGATCCGCGTCATCGTCACGGGCCGGGAACACCTGCCGCCGCCGGGGCCGCTCAACGGTCCGTCGCGCCAGGTGGTGCCGGGCGAGGGAGCCGTCGTCGCCATCACCCATTTCGGCTACCTCGATTTTGCCTTCGCCGAGATGCTCCTGTGGAACCACAACCGGGCCGAGCTGCGCTACTTGGTGACCCAGGGCGCGGCCGACCATTGGCTCGCCGGTCCGGCCATCAGCGCTGCCGGGCATGTGATGGTTCCGTACGGTTCGGGCAGCGGCGCGTATGACGCCGCCGTCGTGAAACTACACGCGGGCGAGTACATCGCCGTCCTTCCCGAGGCGGGCGTCAGCCGCAGCTTCACGGTCCGCGACTGCAAAACCGGAGCCGTCAGGATGGCGGCGGAAGCCGGCGTGCCGATCATTCCCGTTTCGGTGTGGGGAGCGCACCGGCTGATGACCCGCCGCCACGGGTTCTCACCGCTTCGCGCCTGGCGCGCGCCCGTCCGGATCCACGTGGGCGAGCCCCTGCTGCCGGGGGATTTGCCCGATCCCGTTCGTGACGCCCAGCCTGCCACCGAACGGTTGCGGAGCATCCTGCAGGCCGGAATCGACGCCGCCATCGCGGACTTTCCGCTCGCGCCCCGGCCCGGCGCCTGGTGGATGCCGGCGCACTTGGGCGGCGGTGCTCCCACCGACGCCGAACGCCAGCGGCTGGATAAGGCGGAGGGTCCCCGGCGCGCGGGTGGGCGGCGCGCTTAGGCAGGCAGAGCCGGGCCTTGGCTAGGCTCCATGGGTACGCAAGCACATTTGCACACACTCAATGGAGAGGGATCCTTCCTGTGGCAGACACAGTCCTGACAAGAAGCGAGATCGACGAACGCGGCCTGGCCCGCCTGGCCCAAAGGCTGGCGGCATGGACGGAAAAGTGGTTCCCGGATGCCTATATCTTCGCGCTGGCCGGCGTGGTCCTCATAGCCGTAGCTGCCCTCGCGATCGGCGCCTCACCGCAATCCATCGCCGATTCCTTCGGCAACGGATTCTGGGACCTCACAGCATTCACGCTGCAGATGTCCATGGTGGTCCTCACCGGCTACGTGGTGGCCACCTCTCCCCCGGTGGCCAAGCTCATCGACCGGCTCGCGCTGGTCCCGTCCACCGCCCGGACCGCCGTGAGCTTCGTGGCGATGCTGTCGATGTCCGTGTCCTTCCTGAACTGGGGCCTTAGCCTGATCTTTGGCGGCCTGCTGGCGCGTGCCATCGCGCGGCGCAAGGATCTGTCCGTGGACTACCGGGCGCTCGGTGCGGCCGCCTTCATGGGCCTGGGCGCCGTGTGGGCGCTGGGGCTGTCATCGTCGGCCGCCCAGTTGCAGGCGACCGCAGCTTCCCTGCCGCCTGCCCTCCTCAAGATCACCGGGGTCCTGGATTTCGGCACCACCATCTTCACCTGGCAGTCGCTGCTCACCCTGGCCATCCTCATGGCGCTGACCACGGTGATCGCCCATTTCTCGGCTCCGCGCGGCGCGGCGGTGCGCACGGCCGCGGATCTCGGTGTGGACCTCGACGACGAACCCAGCGAACCCGAGCCGCGGTCCCGGCCCGGGGAATGGCTGGAATACAGCGTGATCCTGCCGGTCCTGGCGGGGATCCTGACATTGGGCTGGCTGGTCTCCCAGTTCCTCACGAAGCCGTTCCTGACCGTGGTCAGCAGCCTCAACGGCTACCTGCTCGTGTTCCTCATCCTGGGCCTGGTGCTGCACCGGACGCCGCGGAACTTCCTGCAGGCAGTGACCAAAGCGGTCCCGGCGACCGCAGGCATACTGGTGCAGTTTCCGCTCTACGCAGCCATGGCCGCCATCCTCACGAAGGCCACCGGCCACGGGGGCATGTCATTGTCGGCACATTTGGCCGAATTCTTCTCGGACATCGGCGGCGGCGGTGCGTTCGCCGTCGTGATTGCCCTCTACACGGCCCTACTGGGACTGTTTGTGCCCTCCGGCGGCGGGAAGTGGCTCGTGGAGGCGCCGTACTTGATGCAGGCGGCGACGGATGTGAACATGAACCTGGGCTGGACCGTCCAGATCTACAACATCGCCGAGGCGCTGCCCAACCTGATCAACCCGTTCTTCATGCTGCCGCTGCTCGCCGTGCTCAAACTGCGGGCCCGTGACCTGGTGGGCTTCACGTTCCTGCAGTTCGTGTTCCACCTGCCCGTGGTGCTCCTGCTGGTGTGGCTGCTGGGAATGACGTTCGACTTCGTTCCTCCGGTGATCCCCAAGTAGCTGGCCCTAAACCACGCTGACCCGCAGCTGACGCCGATTTCGACGGCGCCCGCTGCGGGTCAGTTGGTTGGTGCCTAGGCGGGGTCGGAAACCACCAGGGTTTCGCTGCCCCGGAGGCTGGCCGTGCCGCTGTCCAGCAAAGGCTCGACGACGGCGCGCAGGGCAGTCATCGAATCGTCCAGTTCCAGCACCACGGGGTGCTGGAACGCGATGAGCGCCAGCAGGTCCCGGATCGCGGCCCGGGCTTCATCGTCGGACAGCTTCGGATCGTGGCCGACGAACACATCCGTGGGCTGGCCCGACGCGGACCCCTCGCCGCCCGCCGCGCTCTCCCCGCCGGGGACAAGTTCCGCGTAGCTGATGGCGAAGGCCTCGAGCCGTCCCTTCCTGCTGGCCGGGACGCCTTGGCCGAAGGCGCTGGCCTTCGGTGCCCGGAGCACGATCGCGCCGTGCGCCCCGCTGAGTTCGTCGAGGAACAGCCGCTGCACGGTGCCGATGCTGAGCTCGCCGGGGCTGTCCCAGGTGTGGACGGCCGTGTAGTAGCGGCCCACCACGTCGCTGAGCTCCACCGAACCGGTGGCGAGGTCCTCGATCTGTTCGGACGCCGCGGCCTCCGAACCGTCGCCGAAGACCGGCAGCTTGAGCGCCCCCGGTGCCACCACGACCAGGCGTGAACGCTGGATCGGCACCAGGCCGGCAGCTTCGGCGAACGCGGCGCCGGGCGTGCCCGGCTCCACCTTGGTCCGCAGCCTGGAAACGCCCGACGGCGCCTGGCCGGCTTCGTGCCGGAGCATGGTCAGCAGGGTGGAGCCAACGCCGGCCCGGCGGTGGTCCTTTGCGACCTCGATGTACATCCAGAGGCGTTCGGGGTGCAGCGATGCTTCGTGGACCACTGCCGCCGCGACCGGGATGGCCACGCCGTCCACGACGTCCTCGGCCACGATGCAGCGGCGCCACGGCGAGTTGCCCGAGGGCGCGAGCGTGCCGCGGAACTGCCGTGCCTGTTCGGTCTCCGGGCCGCCCCAGAGTTCGAGCAGGGCAAGGTCGTCGCCCTCGCGCCATTCGCGGTATTCGATGGCCATGCTCAGGCGCCGATCAGCCGCGCGGCCAGGTAGCCCTCCACCTTGTCCAGGGAGACGCGTTCCTGGCTCATGGTGTCGCGTTCGCGGATGGTCACGGCCTGGTCCTCGAGGGTGTCGAAGTCCACGGTGATGCAGAACGGGGTGCCGATTTCGTCCTGGCGGCGGTAACGGCGGCCGATGGCGCCGGCGTCGTCGAAGTCGATGTTCCAGTTCTTGCGCAACTGGGTGCCCAGGGCCTTGGCCTTCGGGGACAGGTCCTCGTTGCGGCTCAGCGGCAGCACTGCGGCCTTGACGGGGGCCAGGCGCGGGTCCAGCTTGAGCACGGTGCGGACGTCCACGCCGCCCTTGGCATTGGGGGCCTCATCCTCGGTGTAAGCGTCGATGAGGAACGCCATGAAGGAGCGGGTCAGGCCGGCGGCGGGTTCGATCACGTACGGGGTGTAGCGCTCGTTGGTGGCCTGGTTGAAGTAGCTCAGGTCATGGCCGGAAGCCTTGGAGTGCGTGGAGAGGTCGAAGTCCGTGCGGTTGGCGATGCCTTCAAGCTCGCCCCACTCGGAGCCCTGGAAGCCGAAGCGGTATTCGATGTCCGTGGTGCCCTTGGAGTAGTGGCTCAGCTTCTCCAGCGGGTGCTCGAAGAAACGCAGGTTCTCGGCTTTGAGGCCCAGGCCGGTGTACCAGTCCATGCGTTCCTTCATCCAGTACTGGTGCCACTGCTCGTCCGTGCCCGGCTCGACGAAGAATTCCATTTCCATCTGCTCGAACTCACGGGTGCGGAAGATGAAGTTTCCGGGCGTGATCTCGTTGCGGAAGGACTTGCCGATCTGGCCGATGCCGAACGGCGGCTTCTTCCGGGAGGTGGTGAGCACGTTGTTGAAGTTCACGAAGATGCCCTGCGCGGTTTCCGGGCGCAGGTAGTGCATGCCTTCCTCGCTGGCCACCGGGCCGAGGAAGGTCTTGAGCAGGCCGGAGAATTCCTGGGGCTCGGTCCATTCGCCGCGGGTGCCGCAGTTGGCGCAGGCGATGTCCTTCAGGCCGTTTTCGGCCGGACGGCCCTTCTTTTCCTCGTACTCTTCTTCGAGGTGGTCGGCGCGGTAGCGCTTGTGGCAGGAGAGGCACTCCACCAGCGGATCGGAGAAGACCTCCACGTGGCCGGAGGCTTCCCAGACCTGGCGGGGCAGGATCACGGAAGAGTCCAGGCCCACTACGTCCTCGCGGCCGCGGACTACCGACTGCCACCACTGGCGCTTGATGTTTTCCTTCAGCTCGGCGCCGAGGGGCCCGTAGTCCCAGGCAGAACGGGAGCCACCATAGATTTCACCGGCCTGGAAAACGAAGCCCCTCCTCTTGGAGAGGGAGATGACCTGGTCGAGAACGGATTTTGCTGCCATGGGGAACTCCAATTTCTACAGGGCCGCTGGGTGCGGTCCGCGCGGTTTCTAGGCCCCTGTACCCGGCTGGTTGCCGGGCGGGGCGGTACGAAGGAAAGATGTGCAGGAAGCTGCGTGTCCTAGCCTACCGGCCCGGCTGCCGCTTGAGGGCGCCGCGCGGCCACGGAAGGGTGGCCAGGACAATCGCACCGAGGGTCAGGACGGTGCCGAGGATCGTGGGCAGGGCCACCACCGTGCCGGGCGCGGGAAAGGCGAGGTCCAGGCCCAGTGACCCCAGCAACTGGCCCGCGATCATGCCCAGCCCGGTGACCAGGACCCCCAGGCTTCGGACCAGCAGTGCGCCCAGCCCGATGAACGCGCAGCCCATGGGACCGCCGAGGTAGTACCACCATTCGGCCGGCAGCCCGTTGCCGGGCCCGGCGACCGCCAGCTTGATCAGCAGGGCCAGCCACAACACCGTGGCGCCGGAGATGAAGTTCACCAAGGTGGCCGCGATGGGGGTGCCGTAGTGCACCGTGGCCGTGCCGTTCATGGCCTGCTGGAAGCTCATCAGGAACCCGGCGATAACGGGCAGGAGCACCGGGAGGAGCAGCTGCGCCGGGTCGGTGCCGGCGCCACCGGAGCCGGTGCCGGAACCCCCGAACCGCGGGGACACGGCCCACGCGACGGCGGCGATGGTCAGCACTGTGCCGATGACGCGGATGGCGGTGACGGACTTCTTGCCGGCGGGGCCGATCCCGAGCCGGTCCACGAGCAGCCCGCTGAGCGTCTGCCCGGTGACGGTGGCTACCGTAAACAGCGCCACGCCCAGCAGGCCAACGGTGAAGGTCTGCGCGAACACAAAGAACGCGCCGATGCCGCCGGCCATTACGTAGATCGGGGGAAACCGGCGTTCCCGGACCGCAGGAAGGATCTGGGCGAGCCCGCGGCGTCCCCGCGGCAGGACCAGCGAGACCAGGACCATCACGATCAGTCCGGTGGTGAAACTCACTACCGCGGCGGCAATGCCGTCATCCAGCCGGGCGCCCAGTGCGCCGTTGATCCGGCCCTGGACGGGGATGGCGAGTCCGGCGGCTACGGCAATCGGCAGTCCTGCAAGGAGGGGCAGACGGGGTGCATGGGTCACTGGATTCACCTTACGTCAGGCATCATTGCTTGTATGAGCAACCCGGAAATCGAAGACATCCCCATCCGCGACGACATGATCCGCCTGGGCCAGCTCCTGAAGCTGGCCAGCCTCGTGGAGGACGGCGTTGAGGCCACGGAGCTGATCAAGAACGGACTGGTCAAGGTCAACGGCGACATCGACGACCGCCGCGGCCGGCAGCTTCACCACGGCGACACGGTCACCGTGAACGGCCGGACCGTGCGGATTCTGACTCCCGCCGGTTCCTAGCCGTTGCTGCGCTGGACTACTTCTTCAGCACCTCGTGGGTGAGGAACTCTGAAACGTGGCCGATCTCCTGCTGGTTGATCCCGTGCCACATCCCCGTGTAGAGGACCTTCGTCAGCTTCACATGCTTCCGCACCCAGCCCATGGTGTATTCGATCTTGTCCTGGGTGATGACGGGGTCCTGCTGGTCGCGGCCCCAGAACAGCGGGACGCTGCCGTCCAGTTCGTCGTCCCGGAACGTCGGGTCCCCTCCGGCGTTCACCGCAAAGCCGGAAAGCCCGACGACGGCGGCGAAGTCCGCCGGGCGCTGCCTCAGCAGCGTGGTGGCCATCGCCATTCCCATGGAGAACCCCAGCAACGTGACGGACGGGTGGTCACCTTTGACGCCGTCGAGCCAGTCCAGCACAAAGGCGGAGGCATCCTTAACGGCATCGAGTGAATAGTCGGCGGAGTCCGTCAGCGGGAACCAGGTGAACCCCGGGCCCATGGCGATGGGGGCGCGGACCGACGCCACCGCAAAATCACCGGGCAACAGATCCGCAAGGCTGAGCAGGTCCTGTTCGTTGGCACCGTAGCCGTGCAGCAGGACCAGGAGTGGCTTACCCGAGCGCTCATCGTCAGGAGTGGACCACAGGACAACAGGGGCAGTGGAAACGTCGGCTTCAGTCATGGGTTCCATTCTTGCAGTTACCTCCGGGTAACAACCTACGGTGGCGTAGCTTGTTACCTACGAGGCAGGATGGAAGCGTGAGCGAAACTGAAGCCATTCCGAACCCGCAGGACACTGTTGATAGCCACCCCTGGGGCCGCTACGTTGCCATGGGCGATTCCTTTACCGAGGGCATCGGCGACCCGGAACCGGGAAGTCCCGGAGGGCACCGTGGCTGGGCGGACCGCGTGGCCGAGGAACTGAGCCGCGGGCACAGCGATTTTGCCTACGCCAACCTTGCCGTGCGGGGACGGCTCCTGGAACAGATCGTGGACCAGCAACTGGCACCGTGCCTGGCCCTCAAGCCGGACCTGGTAACCCTCTCGGCCGGCGGCAACGACCTCATCCGGCCCGGCGGCGACCCTGATGCGCTGGCCGAAAAGCTGGACTCTGTGGTGCATATCCTCAGCCTGGGCGGCGCCACCGTGGTGTTGTTCAACGGCCCGGACACCGGTTCGTCCGTCCTGGGCAGGGTCCGCAGCAAGATCGCCATCTACAACGAAAACCTTCGCACTGTGGCCGCCCGGCACGATGCCGTCATCGCGGACATGTGGTCGCTCCGCCAGCTCAGCGATCCTCAGATGTGGGACCAGGACCGCCTGCACTTCTCGCCGTTGGGCCACCACACCATAGCGGCGATGGTGCTCGATTCACTGAACATCCAGCACACCCTGGAGCCGCTCTCCCCCAAGCCCCTCCCCCAGCGCAGCTGGCGGGAGGCGCGGTCCGGCGACCTGGTGTGGGCACGCGAATACTTCGTTCCGTGGGTTGTCCGCCGGCTCCGGCACCAGTCATCCGGGGACGGCATCACGGCCAAGCGCCCCACGCCAGGTCCCGTCTTCGGGCCCGGAATGCCGCTGGGCTCGGGCGAGGCAGCGGGACTAGGGGCAGCGGGACTAGGGGCGGCGGGACTCGAGTCCGACCGGAAGTAGGCGCAGGTGGACGCTGACGACGTCGTCAGGCTGCGGCTCAGCCAGCAGCAGCTCCGCCGTCCCGGCGCGGTTTCCGCCGAGGCTGCGCTGAAGAACCTCCTCGCCGTCCAGGCGCAGGAGTTCCCGTACGCCCGCTGGTCGCTGGCGCAGCGCACGGCAGGAGCCTCTGCTGCCGACGTCGAACAGGCAGTGGCCGACGGCCGGATCCTCCGGACCCATATCCTCCGGCCCACCTGGCATTTTGTACACCGGGACGACCTTCGCTGGCTGCTGATGCTCTCGGCGCCCCGGCTGCACCAGGGTAACGGGGGCATGTATCGCCAGACCGGCATCGACGCCGAAGCCGCATCCCGAAGCGCCCGGATCCTGGCCGCAGCCGTTGCCGGCGGCGCCCACAGAACCCGTGAGCAGCTCGCCCTCGAACTGCAGCGCCACGGATTCCCGGCCAAAGGCCTGGGGCTCGCCTACCTGATCATGCACGCCGAGATCAGTGGTGTCCTGACCAGCGGCATACCCGTGCGCAGCACCGGCGGCGCGCTCAAGCAGACCTACGCGCTCTTCGACGAACGTGTTCCGGCAACAGCCGGCGGCCACGATGACCGCTCCGAGGCGCTGGCCGAACTTGTCCGCCGGTATTTCCTCAGCCGCGGTCCGGCCACGGTCAAGGACTGTGCCGACTGGTCCGGGCTCACAGTGACTGATGTCCGGCTGGGGCTGGGCCTGGTGCTGGAGGCCGATCCCGGAGTCCTCACCGCTTCGGCACTGGACGGGCTGGAGTTCTATTTCAGTTCCGCCGCGCCCGGGCCTGCTGCGATACCCGCGGCTGGTGCGGAGACCGGCGACGAGCCCAGGATCGACCTGATCCAGTGCTACGACGAATACGTCATGGGCTATTCACGGTCACGGTATTTCCTGGGCGGCACCGCCCCTGCCCTGCCTGAGCGCGACACGCCCATGCATGTGGTGCTGGGCGACGGCCGAATGATCGGTTCGTGGCGCCATGACCTGGCCGGCGGACGCTGTGAGCTGGATATCCGCACCCGCTCCGATCCCGGCCGGCCCGGCAATCGTGCGATCGATGAAGCTGTTGCCGCCTACGGACGGTTCCTGGGCATGCCCGCCGTACGGAAATGATCAGACGGATCCGACAGGACGGAAATTGATCGGACGGCCATGAACGGACGGCAATGCTCAGACGGCAATGCTCAGACAGGGCAGGTTGGCTGCCGGGGGTTAAACTGAAGGGACACTTCTGAGAGGCCCTCCACTGTGAGCAACGTGTTCTTCTGGATCATCATCCTGTCGTTCCTGATTCCCTTCGCCATGCGTATGTACCGGAAGTCCGTCCGGGGCAGGAACCGGAACCAGGATTACGGACAGTACCCGGGCCAGTTCCCCGGGCAGTTCCCGAACCAGTTTCCTGGCCAGCAGCCGGGCCGGCCCAACAACCAGCCGCGTGACGGCTACACCCAGCAGGACTACTTCGGCGGCGGCTTCCGGCAGCTCGGCGGCGGCGGTCAGCAGCCCCCGCTCGACCAGCCCTACCAGAACCCCGGATATCCGGCTCAGGATTTCCAGAACCCCGGATACCCTGCCCCCGGCGGCCAGAACAATGGCTATCCTGCCCCCGGCGGCCCCGGACAGGTGCCGTACGAGGACAGCCCCGAGTATCCGGCCAACCAGTCACGCCACCAGCCGTCTGCCCCGGTTACTCCCCCGCCGCCGTCGGCCCCTCAGGGTTTCCGCGCGCGGAAACTGGCGGAGCTTGACCAGCAGTACAGCAACGGCGAAATCGCCATGGAGGAATACATGACCCGGCGTGACGAGATCATGAAGGGTTAGCCGCCCCTTCCCGTTACCCCCGGCGCTGACGTTTCCCTTCGGGCCGCCGGTTCCCTTAAGCAGCCTGTCCTCTGGCAGCCAGCGAGCCCCCTTGGCCGGGAGCGTTTGAGAATCTTGGCGCGGTGAAGCAGCTGGCGTCGGTTCGTAGGCGGCGATGTCCCGCCCAACGCTGTCCCGGGCAGTGGAGGCGCCGTGGATTGGTAGCTGTGCCCGGTCGGAGTATGGATTTCAAGCGTGTGCCGAGGACCTGGCCGTGGTTCTGCGTGCCAGCCTGGCGACTCCTTGGTGTGGTTGCAGGATTCGCAGAGCCCGCTGCCGTTGCCGTTGCCAAGGCTCGTGGGCCCGCCGTGCTGCCATGCGACGATGTGGTCGTGGTGGCGGATCGGCGCATCGCAGTAAGGCATGCGGCAGGTGCCATCGCGTGCCTGGATGAAGCGGCGGAGACCGGCAGGGAAGAGCCTTGCCCGGGAATCCATGGCAAGCAACTCTCCAGTGCACGGGGCGGTGTAGAGCCGCCGCAGCCAAACGTTCAACGGCCGGTCACGGTCTTAGCTCAGGCCCTGAGCCTTGCCCTGGCTCTGAGCGTGGCCCTGGCTCTGGTCCTGGACACAGATCTCCCTGGCCCACCCGGCGGGGACCACACCGTAGCCCGGAAGCCTCGCCGGTTCGCTGTCGCCTTGGAACAGGGTGCGGTCGGTCATGATGAGCTGGATTTCAATCCCCGCGATCCCGCCAGGTGTCCCCGTGATGCGTTCGACCAGGTCATCAGCCATGATTTGTCCGCGGGACCGGCTGTCTCCCGCCGAGCGCTGCGCATCGGCCTGCCGGGTAAGCGCTGTATGAACGGCCACGCCGGCGGTGACCGGGAGCAGGGCGGTCAGGTACGTCATGGTGTCCGGTGCAGGGCGAAGGTTCACATGCCCGTCCGCCACGGCCCGGCGGGCACGATTCACCACGGAGTGGGGGTCCAGCCGATACGCCGCCGTCCGGGCTGCCGCGATAATGGCCCGGTCGCCCGCGCCCGCAAGGGTCCCAATATCTGCGGCAAGTTCTTCGTCGACGGCGCACCGGTCCGCCGCGGACAAACAGGCAGTCTCCTTCACCAGCAGCGTGGCGCGCCACTCATTGATCTGGCCGGTGCGCAGGGCCTGAGGGTGTGGGGCATCTCCGTGACCAGGGCCTTCGCCAGTCCAAGCAGCCGGCCGCCGCGGGCCGGAGATTCACGGCGGGCCAAAGCGATCTGAGCCGCGACGCCTTTGCCCAGTTCATCAGCAGGCAGCCCGGACTCAGCCTGCGCACGGCGCTGCTGGACATCGAACGCCACCGAGGAGCGGGCCTGCATCGAGGCCGCGGCTGATTTCAAGTCCTCCAGATCCCGCATCGGCGCCAGCCGTGCGCACTGGTGTTAGAGGATGCTGGCGAGCTCGTCGGGGACGAACAGGTGGACGTCTTCACCGTCGTGGCCGGAAATCGGTTGCACACTGTAGCCATCCCACCAGTACAGCAGCGGGCTGAGCGCGGAGGGGTGCTGGGCCTGCATCAGCCCGGTGACCCGGAGCATGGCCGAGATGTCGTTGATGGTGGTGGCCTCGGTGACCAGATGCAGGCACAGGATATTGGTCGCCGGGATGCTGAGCAGTGCGCCGAGTGGTCCGGGGTTATATCCGAGCAACTCCACGAATTTGTCCGGGTAGGCCAGCCATGAGGCCTGGTAGACCGATTCGGTCTCGAAAACCAGAAACGATCCGTCGTCAAAACGCATCTCTTCCGCGTGCCCTGGACCGTCTGCGATCAGGTTCCTCAACGCAGCGTCCCACACGATGCCGGCCCCGCCGGCGGCCTCCACCTTGGTTGATGCCACGTAGGTGACGGACTCCGGGGAGTCCAGTGCCACGAGCAGCGGGACCATCGCGACGTCGCGGGCGTAGGCGTACAGGGAAGGATCACTCTGTTGTGAGTGTGCAAGCACTCCCGGGGAAATGAACTTCGGGTACACCCGGCCGAGGATTTCCTCGGGCGCTATGTCCGAACGTCCCGCCGCGTCCCCGATGACTGCGCCGAAGTGCTGCTCGACCATGCCCGGCCACTCGCGTTCAGGCAGCTGCGCGGCCTTTCGTCCAACAGCAAACAGCCCGTACTGGTGGTTGTGCGATGCGGCCAGATGGTCCCCGGCCGCTACGGCGGAAACGCCGAGGCGGCCGAGGGCGGCGACGGACAGGTCACGCAGTCTGTCAGCCTGCATGATGCTCAGTTCAGGCAGGTACGGATCGGCGCTGCGGGACTTGCGGGAGAACAGGCTCATGGGTGCGTCTCATCTCGAAGAAAGTGACGGTGACCAGACAGGGACTGCGCTAGTCCACCTGCGGGAAGCCCAGGTCGATCACCGACGTCGACGGATCCGGCCAGCGTGTGGTTACCACTTTTCCGCGGGTGTAAAAGCGGATGCTGTCCGGTCCGTACATGTGCGTGTCGCCGAACAGCGAGTTCTTCCAGCCGCCGAACGAGAACGTCCCCACCGGTACCGGGATGGGCACGTTGATGCCCACCATACCGGCCTCGACGTCGAACTCGAACTGGCGCGCCGCGCCGCCGTCGCGCGTGAAGATGGCCACGCCGTTGCCGAACTCGTTGTCGTTCACCAGCTTGACGGCGTCGCTGTAGCTGTCCGCGCGGACCACCGACAGCACGGGCCCGAAGATTTCGTCGTCGTACACCTTCATACCCGGCTTGACGTGGTCCACGAGGCTGACCCCGATGAAGAAGCCGTCCGAGTCAAAGGCCTGCTCGCGCCCGTCCACCACAACCGTGGCGCCTTCCTCGGCTGCCCCGGCCACGTAGGACGCGACCCTGTCCCGGTGTTCCTTCGTGATGAGTGGACCCATCTGCGACGCCGGGTCTGTGCCCGGACCGATCCTGAGGTCCGCCATGCGCGTGGAAATGGCCTTCACCAGGTCGTCGGCAATGCTGCCCACCGCCACCAGCACGGACACCGCCATGCACCGTTCCCCCGCCGAGCCGTAGGCCGCTGACACGGCGGCGTCGGCTGCCATGTCCAGGTCCGCGTCCGGCAGGACCACCATGTGGTTCTTGGCGCCGCCCAGTGCCTGGACGCGCTTGCCGTGGTCCGCCGCACGCTTGTAGATGGACTGCGCGATCGGAGTGGACCCGACAAAGCTGACAGCCTTGACGCCGGGGTGTTCCAGCAGTACGTCCACGGCCTCCTTGTCGCCGTGGACGACATTGAGGACGCCGGGTGGCAGTCCCGCCTCCGCGAAGACATGGGCGATGAAAACAGCCGACGACGGGTCCTTCTCGCTGGGCTTGAGGAGGACGGTGTTGCCGCAGGCGAGCGCACTGCCGATCATCCACAACGGCACCATGGCCGGGAAGTTGAACGGGGTGATGCAGGCGACCACGCCGACCGGCTGGCGCACTGAGTGGACGTCCACGCCGCTGGAAACCTGCTCCGAGCGTTCGCCCTTGAGCATGTGGGAGAGCCCGGTGGCGAATTCGATGTTTTCGAGGCCCCGGGAGATCTCGCCTTCGGCATCGGAAAGTACCTTGCCGTGCTCGCTGGTGAGGATGGCGGCCAGCTCGGATTTCCGCTGCGTGAGGAGTTCCCGGACCCGGAAGAAGATGTTGGTGCGCTTGGCCAGGCTCGTGGCCCGCCAGCCCGGCAGGGCGGCCTGGGCGGCAGCGATGGCCTCCTCCACGCGTGCGGCCGATGCGAGGGCAACCTCTTTGTCCTGTGCTCCGGTGGCGGGGTTGAAGACGGGGCCGAAGCGCTCGGCGTCGCTAATCAGGGCGCCGTTGATGAAGTGCGGAATGCGTTCCATGGAAAGTCCTATTCGTGAAGCAGGCTGCGGTTAGTTGGAGGACTCGAACGAGCCGTCGACGAGTTTGATGATCATGGAGCAGTCCTTGCCGGACTGCCCGGAGTCGATGAGTCGCTGGAAGAGCGTCTGCACGTGCTCGCCGATTTCCAGCGGAGTGCCGGTGTCCCGGGCGGCGCTGATGGCCAGGCCGATGTCCTTGTTCGCCAGTTCGGTGGTGAACGTCGGCGCGAAGTCGTTGTTGGAGGCAGCAGTGGGAACGACGCCCGCCACCGGGTACCAGGTCCGCAGCGCCCAGCTGTCGCCGGAGGACACCGAGGCAATGTCCCAGAAGACCTGCTTGTCCAGGCCGAGGCGGTCGGCGAGTACTGCACCTTCGGCGGTGGAAGCGAGGTTGATGAAGAGCATCAGGTTGTTGCAGATCTTCGCAGCCTGCCCCGTGGTGGCGCCGCCGGTGGGAATGATGTTGGCGGCCATGGGACGGATGTATTCGGTGGCGTCGGCCACGGCGCCCGCCTCACCGCCGATCATGAAGGTCAGCGTCCCTGCCTTCGCGCCGCTCATCCCGCCCGAGACCGGGGCGTCCACGAAGCGGAAGCCGGCGGCAGCGGCGGCGTCGTGCAATGCCTGGGCGGAGGCGATATCGATGGTGGACGAATCCACCAGCAGGGTCCTGGTGTCGGCATGGGCCAGGACGCCGTCCTCGCCCAGGTAGACGGCACGGGCATGCTCGCCCTTCGGCAGCATGGTGAAGACGACGTCGGCGCCGTCCACGGCCGCGGCGATGCTGGCCACGGGCTTCACACCGGCTGCTTCGGCAGCCGCCACCGCCTCGGGATTGAGGTCGAACCCGCGGACGTCGTGACCGGCCTTAGCCAGGTTTGCCGACATGGACCCACCCATGTTTCCGAGACCGATCCAGGCGATAACTGCCATGGCGAAAGCTCCTTTGCTTCGTGTACCAGCCCAATTGCTGGAAGTTCCGTGTCCACCATCACACCCTGTTACAGTGCAATCAAGGGGAAAAAATACAGACGGTATGTGCATTGATGCACACACCTCCGAACAGCCGTTCCGCAGATTGATAAGGGTGGAAGTGAAAAAGTGGATTTGAACCGGCTGCCGAGTCCGGATGACCTGCTGATCCTGCTGACAGTGGCCAGGCTGGGCCGGTTCAACGCGGTGGCGGAAACCCTGGGCACAACGCACACCACCATTTCCCGGCGGGTCATGGCGCTGGACAAGCAGCTGGGCGGACGGACGCTGGAGCGCAGCCCGCACGGCTGGGAACTGACCGAACTGGGCAGCCAGGCCGTTGCCGCCGCCGAGGCGATCGAGGCAACGCTCGGCTCCCTGACCGGCGCCCTCAGCAACGGCGAAGATTCGTTGTCCGGCCTGGTCAGGATCAGCACGTCCGACGGCTTCGGGGCGGAATTCGTGGCGCCGGCACTGGTCCGCCTGCAGCAGGACAATCCGCTGCTGAATGTGGAGATACTCAGCGCCACCCGCAAGGTCAGCCAGAACCGTTCCGGCGTGGACCTGGAGGTGGTGGTGGGCCGGATGGAGGTCACCACCATGCAGCCTGTGTTCCTCACGAACTACTTCCTGCGCCTCTACGCGAGTCCGGGCTACGTCCGGTCCCGCGGATTGCCGGCCGCCCTCGACGACATCAGGGCACACGGCTTTGTTTCCTACGTCGAGTCGGCGCTGCAGGTGGCGGAGCTGGGGCACCGGTCTTCGCAGCTGCCCGCTCCAAAATCCAGCTTCCAGGCCACCAGCGTCTTCGCCCAGGTGGAGGCGGTCCGCTGCGGCGCGGGCATCGGCCTGTTGCCGAACTTCATGGTGGCGGACAACCCGGACTTTGTTCCGGTGCTGCCTGAGCTGTTCCAGCGGCAGCTTCCCATCTGGGCGGTGGCCCGTCCGGAGTCACTGCGCTCCGCGTCCGTCCGGGCGGTGGTGGAAGCGCTCAAAGCGGAGGTGTCAGGCCGCCAGGACATCCTGGCAGCCTGACAGCGGGCCCTGGCATTTAGCTACGCCTGGAACAGCCGGCGAACCACTTTCCCGGCCGCCAGGGCATCGAGGCCCTCGTTGATTTCCGCGAGCGGCCGCGTGTCCGTGTGGAGCAGTTCCACCGGGAGCCGCCCGGCGCGCCAGTGGTCAAGGTACAGCGGAATGTCGCGCTCCGGCACGGCATCCCCCATGTACGAACCGAGAAGCCGCTTCCCCGCACCGGCGAACTGGAGCGCTCCCACGGTCAGTTCCGCTGAGGGCTTGGGCAGCCCGACCGAGACGACGGCGCCGCCGCGGGTGACGAGGTCCAGGCACGAGCCGATCACCCCCGGGGAGCCCACCGCCTCAACGGCGACGTCCACGCCGTCGCCGGTCGCCTCAGCGACCAGGCGCGCCGCGTCGTCGGGAGTTCCCACTGCCGTCGCACCGCAGTCCAGGGCCAGCTGATGCTTGCCCTCGTTGGGGTCGATGGCAATGACCGAGGCAGCACCGGCCAGGGACGCCGCCATCACTGCGGACAGCCCAACGGCGCCGAGACCGAAGACGGCCACCGACTGACCGGCGGTGACCGCCGCGGTGTTCAGCACAGCGCCCATGCCGGTGAGCACGGCGCAGCCGAACATGGCAGCGACAGTGTCCGGGACGTCGTCGCCGATCACCACGACGGATTCACGCGCCACCACTGCGTAGTCAGCAAAGGCGGATACCCCGAGGTGGTGGTTGATCCGCTCCCCCGACTGTGTCCGCAGCAGAGCCTCCCCATGCAGCAGGTCACCCGAGCCGTTGACCTCGGCGGCACGGTGGCACAGGGCCGGGCGGCCGGAGCGGCACGCGCGGCAGTCGCCGCAGCTGGGGACAAAGACGAGCACCACATGGTCCCCCGCCGAGACGCCCGCCACTCCCTCGCCGACTGTCACGACCCGGCCCACGGCCTCATGCCCCAGCGCCATGGGCAGCGGCCGTACCCGGGATCCGTCCACCACCGACAGATCCGAATGGCACAGGCTGGAGTAGGTGATGGCCACCCCGAGTTCGCCGGCGCGGGGTTCGGGCCGCTCAAGTTCCTCCACCACGAGCGGGCGGACTTCCGTATAGCTGGTGCCCGCAGGGAAAGCGGCGTAAAGGACTGCTGCACGCATCGAAACTACTTCCTGGCGGAGACTTTGGACGCGGCCAGCAGGTCCGCCGTGCCCTGCGCGTCGGCAGCGTCGACATCATGCAGTGAAATTCCCCGGGTTTCCTTGAGGAAGTACACCGCCACCAGCGTCACCAGGCAGGCGCCCAGCAGGTAGAACGCCACCGGGACTGAGGACTTGAAGTTGCTCAGCAGCGCCGTGGCGATGATCGGGGCCAGGGAGCCGGCAACGATCGAGGTGACCTGGTACCCGAGTGACACGCCGGAGTAGCGCATCCGGGTGGGGAACATTTCAGCCATGATCGCCGGCTGGCCGGCGTACATCAGTGCGTGGAACAGGAGGCCGATGGTGATGGCGGCGAGGATGACGAGGTCATTCTTGGTGTCCATCATCGGGAAGGCGAAGAAGCCCCAGGTGCCGCCGAGGATGGCGCCGGCCATGTAGACGGGCTTGCGGCCGAAGGCATCCGAAAGCTTGCCGACCATCGGCACGGTGCAGAAGTGGATGAAGTGCGCCACCAGCAGGAGCAGGAGGATCCTGGACGTGTCGGTCTGGACCACAACCTTCAGGTAAGTGATGGAGAACGTGACCACGAGGTAGTAAAGGATGTTTTCCGCAAACCGCAGGCCCATGGCGGTGAAGACACCGCGCGGGTACCGGCGGAACACCTCTGCCACGCCGTAGCCCTTGTTCTCAACGACGACTTCCTTGCGTGCCTCGAGGAAGATGGGGGCATCCTGGACCTTGGTCCGGATGTAGTAGCCCACGATCACGATCACTGCGGACAGCCAGAAGGCGACGCGCCAGCCCCAGCCGAGGAAGTCGGCCGAGGACAGCGTGGAGGACAGCGTGAACAGCACGCCGGTGGCGAGCAGGTTACCCATGGGCACGGCGGACTGCGGCCAGCTGGACCAGAATCCACGGGACTTGCTGGGGCTGTGTTCAGCCACGAGCAGCACGGCGCCGCCCCATTCCCCGCCGACGGCGAAGCCCTGAACAAACCGCAGGAACACCAGCAGGGCGGGAGCCCAGTAGCCGATCTGCGCGAAAGTGGGGAGGCAGCCCATCGCAAAGGTGGAGACGCCCACCAGGATGATGCTCAGCTGGAGCAGCTGCTTGCGGCCGAACTTGTCACCGAAGTGGCCAAAAACGATGCCGCCGATGGGACGGGCAACGAAGCCCACCGCGTACGTGACGAAGGCGGCAATGATCCCGTCCAGCTCCGTGCCGGAATTGGGGAAGAACATCTTGCCGAAAACCAGTGTTGCCGCCGAGGCGTAGAGGAAGAACTCATACCACTCAACAACAGTGCCGGCCATCGAGGCCGTCACCACCTTCTTCAGGCCGGAGGCCTTGACGTCAGTCTCATCTACGCGCCTTGCGGCGGAGTCTTGCGTGCTCATTTGTGAACTCCTTCGGCGTCTCCGTCGACGCCATGTGGACCATTCCGTAGCGGCCGCGTGTGATGTGCACCACCAACGCGCGCCGGTCCCCTAGAGTATGGACTCACATTGCCGCAGGCTCAACGCCATTTTCTGCAGGACTGCTCTGCAAAAATGCACATTGGGCCAACGGGCGATATGCGAAGAAGCGCGGCCTAGGCGAAGAAGTTCTGCCGCAACTGCGTGCTGAGCTGGCCGATCTCGGTCAGGAAGCCGTCATGGCCGATGGGCGCTTCGATGACGTGCACGGGCACATCCCCCGGGAGCGCCGCCGCGAGTTCATAGGACTGCGCCGGAAAATACAGCCGGTCCGTATTCACGGCGGCTATAAAGAACTCGGCCGTGGCCCGTGCCAACGCGTCCTTGAGCGGACCGCGCCCGCGGCCCACGTCGTGGCTCATGAGCGCTTCGGTGATGGCGATATAGCTGTTGGCATCGAAGCGCCGGACCAGCTTGGTGCCCTGGTGGTCGAGGTAGCTCTCCACCTGGTAGCGGCCGCGGCCCCCCAGCGACACCGCTTCGAGCGGGCTCTCGCTGCTCTGCGCATTGCGGCCGAACCGGGTCTCCAGCTCGTACGCGGACCGGTACGTGATGTGGGCTATCCTGCGCGCCAGGGCCAGGCCGGCTTCCGGCTCCGGGCCGCCGTAGTAATCGCCGTCGTTGAAGTTGACGTCCTGGCGGATGGCGAGGGTCTGGGCCTGGGCAAAGGCGATCTGCTCGGCCGTGCTGCTGGCGCCGATGGATATCACGGCACAGCGCCGGACGCGGTCCGGGTAGCTCACGGCCCATTCCAGCGCCCGGGCTCCGCCCAGGGAGCCGCCCAACACCGCGTACCAGCTCTCGATCCCCAGTGCATCCGCCAGCCGGGACTCGGCCGCCGTCGTGTCCCGCAGGGTCACCAGGGGGAAGCGCGAACCCCAGGGCTTGCCGTCCGGGGCCGGGGTGGACGGGCCGGTGGAGCCGTAGCAGCCGCCCACGATGTTGATGGAGACCACGAAGTACTTGTCCGTATCAACGGGGGCGCCGGGGCCGGCAAGCTGTTCCCACCAGCCTTCTTCGTCGCTGGCACCCCTGGTGACGTGCGTGGTGCCGGTGAGGGCGTGCTGCACCAGCACGGCGTTGGAACGGTCCGCGTTCAGCGTGCCCCACGTTTCGTAGGCGAGCGTCACGTCCGGAAGAAAGCCGCCGGCCTCCAGTTCCAGCCCGCCAACGCTGAGGAACTTGACGGTGCCGTCAGGGGCGCTGGTGTCCACTGTGTTGATATCTGTCCGGGTTTCCGCCGTGCTGGCGCCTGTGCTCTTATCCGCGTTCGTTTCCGCGTTCGTTTCTACTCCGTGGACATTTGTTTCGGGTACACCGCTGCGGGTGACGGCAATCGTCATCTGAGGACCTCTTCTTCGCGCTTGCCCGCCGCCAACTGGCCGGCAGGCCAGGTCTTCACCCGGGGCACCCCGCCGCGAAAGGAGGGTTGCCGGCCAGCAAGCCGGGGCTGTCGCTGGCACTCATGACCTTCAAAGAGTCTACGAAATGCGTCGCCGCAATGGCCAAGAATGTGACATCAATATGACTCCCGGCGTCGTGGACGCCGGGAGTCATAGTGCTCAGTCGCCTTTGGCGGCGCGGAAACCGGCATCCAGGTCGGCGATGATGTCGTCGATGTGCTCCAGCCCCACCGAGAGGCGGACCAGGCCGGGGGTCACGCCGGCAACGGCGTGCTGCTCCGCCGTCAACTGACTGTGCGTGGTCGACGCCGGATGGATGACCAGGGAGCGCACGTCGCCGATGTTTGCCACGTGGGAGTGCAACTCCAGGGCGTCCACGAATCGCTTGCCCGCCTCGGCCCCGCCGGCGATGTTGAAGGACACGATCGCACCGGTGCCCTTGGGTCCGTACTTGCGGCCGCGCTCGTACCAGGGGCTGGACGGCAGGCCCGCATAGGCGACGGATTCGACGTCGTCCCTGGACTCCAGCCACTCGGCGACGGTCACCGCGTTGGCAACATGCCGCTCCACGCGCAGGCTCAGGGTTTCCAGCCCCTGGGCGATGAGGAAGGCGTTGAACGGGGATACCGCCGAACCGAGGTCGCGCAGCAACTGGACGCGGGCCTTGAGGATGTAGGAAAGGTTCGCGCCCAGGGCACCGCCCGCCCCGAGGTCGCGGGCGTAGACAAGGCCGTTGTAGGTGGGGTCCGGCGTGTTGAAGCCCGGGAACTTCTCCGGGTCCTTTCCGAAGTCGAAGTTGCCGGAGTCGACGATCACTCCGGCGATGGCACTGCCGTGCCCGCCGAGGTACTTCGTGGCCGAGTGCACCACGATGTCGGCACCCCATTCCAGCGGCCGGATGAGATACGGCGTGGACAAGGTGTTGTCCACGATCAGCGGGACGCCGGCCTCGTGGGCAACGCGGGACACGCCTTCGATGTCCAGGACATCCTGGCGCGGATTGGAGACCACCTCGGCGAAGAAGAGCTTGGTGTTCGGCCGGACGGCATCCTTCCACTGCTGGAGGTTGTCCGGATCCTCGACGAACGTCACGGAGATGCCGAACTTCTTCAGGGTGTGGGCCAGCAGGTTATAGGTTCCGCCGTAGAGGCTGGGGCTGGCCACCACATGGTCGCCGACTTCGGCCACGTTAAGGATGGCGAAGGTTTCGGCAGCCTGGCCCGAGCTGAGCAGCAGCGCCGCCAGGCCACCTTCCAGGCTGGCAACGCGCTGTTCCACCGCATCCTGGGTGGGGTTGCCGATGCGGGTGTAAATGGGCGCCAGCTCGGCCAGCGCGAAGCGGTTGGCGGCGCTTTCGGCGCTCGGGAACACGAACGACGTCGTCTGGTAGATGGGCAGTGCCCGGGCACCGGTGGCGCTGTCCGGCACCTGGCCGGCGTGGATCTGGCGGGTTTCGAATGACCATGCGTTGGACATCTGGGAGCTCCTTCTAAGGAAGGGCACCTCGGCCGTGCCGGACATGCCGTACTGGACATGCCCTGGCAGGACTGGTGCCGCGCTTGCCGCCCGGCGGTTGCCGGCAGGCCAGGTCTTCACCCGGGGCACCCCACCGCGGAACGAGGGTTGCCGGCCAGCAAGCCGGGGCTCGATGCTGGCGCTCATGACCTGGGCCCAGTCTAGGAAGGGCGGATCGCCTGTGAACAGCTTTGTGACGAAGGACGTCAGCGGCGTGATTTCACGGGCCTTGTGCGGGTCAACGATGACATCCCATCTTGGTTAGGCCACCCTTAGCTGAGAGCTCCATCACAAAGTGCCAAGATGAGGGCATGCGCATGGATCACGTCTCTTACGCCTGTGAACAAGATGGCTTGGCTGCCACCACCGAACGTATTGCAACCGCCCTCGGCGTCGAAGCCGTGAAGGGCGGGGTACACCCCCGTTTTGGCACCCGCAACATGATTATCCCGCTCGCCGGGCACAAGTATCTGGAGGTGGTGGAGGTCCTGGACCACCCGGCCTCCGACAAGGCTCCGTTCGGGCAGGCTGTCCGGGCACGCTCCGCAGCCGGCGGCGGCTGGATGGGCTGGTGCGTCGAAGTGGACGACCTGGCACCGTTCGAAGAACGCCTCGGCCGCTCGGCTGTCAACGGCAACCGCAAGTTCCCCGACGGCCGCGAACTCGTCTGGAAGCAGATCGGCATCCTGGGCCTCATTGCAGACCCGCAGGTTCCGTACATGCTCAAGTGGGAAGGCGACCCGGAACTTCACCCGTCCAACGCCTACCCGAGCAACGTTAAGATGTCCAGCCTCACCATCGCCGGCTCTGCCGAACGCGTCACGGAATGGCTCGGCCAACCGGTGGAGAAGCCCCTGGAGGATGTGGCCGTTGAATGGGTCGCCCCGAAGGGAACGCCCGGAATCCTCTCAGTCACCTTCGAGACCGCCTCCGGGGCAGTAACCATCTGACCCTGTTCCACAAGGTGGTCCCCCAAGGGACCACCCGGCAGCCTGCTGCCCCCGATCTTCGGCCGCTATCAGCGGGTGCCAACGACGCCACCCACCGATAGCGGCCGAATCCTTTTAACCCGGCCCGATCGCCTAACCCAGCCCGATCGCCTTGCCGAACAGGCTGAAACCGACGAACGCAACGATGTCCAGCAGCGCATGGGCGATCACCAGCGGCATCACGCGGCGGGTCTTCGTGTAGATCCAGGCAAACACGACGCCCATCACAGCGTTGCCGATGAACGGGCCGAATCCCTGGTAGAGGTGGTAGCTGCCGCGGAGCATGGAACTGGCGAAGATGGCCAGCGGCATGCTCCAGCCGAACTTCCCGAGCCGGTCCAGCAGGTAGCCCACCACAATGACTTCCTCGACGATCCCGTGCCGCACTGCGGAGAGGATCAGCACGGGAATGGTCCACCAGTACGCATCCAGCGCGCTGGGGATGATGGCGGTGGTGATGCCCAGGGCCCGGCCGGCCGCGTACAGCCCCAGGGACGGGATGCCGATCAGCGCTGCCAGGCCCAGCCCCTGCAACAGGTCCTTCCCCGGTCGGACGAAGTTGAAGCCGAGTTTGCGGAACGCCGAAGCGCCGGACTCCCCCGCCCCCCGGTGTTCGGTGAGGAAATAGATGACCAGGACCACCGGAACCAGGGCGAACATAATGTCCAGCAACTGGTAGGTCAGGTCGAAGTATTCGCGGCTGCTCTGCGAGCGGTTGAGGGTGGACGTACCTTCCGCCAGGGGCGCCCGCGTCAGCTTGTCGAGCAGCTGCACCACCGAATACACGGCGGACTGCCCCAGCGACAGACCCAGGACAATCCAGACTTCGATCCGCAGACGACGGCGGGAGGGAACCAGCATGTTCCTATCTTGCCTGCACTTGCTGGTTCTTTCCTGTCCGCCGCCTCCCTGAAGCCCTGCGGCCCGGGGCCTATGCTAGGAATTTATGAGCGCGCCCGACAAAATCATCATGATCCGGCACGGCCAGTCCGCCGCCAACGCCGACACCTCCATCTACAACAGGGTGCCGGATTACCGGATACCGCTCACGGAACTCGGCGTGGCACAGGCGCAGGCCGCCGGCGAGCAGATCCGCCGGGAGCTGGACGGGCAGCAGGTGTGCGTTTACGTCTCGCCCTACCTCCGGGCCTACCAGACCCTCGAGGCGCTCAACCTGGGCCCGCTCATTGAACGGGTCATCGAGGAGCCCCGGCTCCGGGAGCAGGACTGGGCGAACTTCCAGATCGCCGGGGACATCGAGGACCAGAAGGAACTCCGCAACGCGTACGGCCATTTCTTCTACCGGTTCCGTGAAGGCGAATCCGGCTCGGATGTCTACGACCGGATCTCCTCCTTTATGGAAACCCTGCACCGGCACTGGGCCAGGCCGGACTACGCCCCCAACGCGCTCTTTGTGACGCACGGGCTCACCATGCGGCTGTTCTGCATGCGCTGGTTCCACTGGTCCGTGGAGTATTTTGAGTCACTGAACAACCCGGACAACGCCGAAGTGCGGACCCTGGTGCGCACCCGCGTGGGCAAGTATGAACTGGACCAGCCCTTCAGCCAGTGGGTGGACCGCCGGGTGGATGAAACCGTCCTGGATGCGCCGCCGATGGTCTTCTGAGGCACCCTAGCGGGCGCGGACGCCTGCACGCCAGACGGCGTGGGTCAGCGGGATGCCCGGCCGGTAGGCCAGGTGGGTGGCGGACGGGGCGTTCAGCAGGTGCAGGTCCGCACGGTGGCCGACGGCGATCGACCCCACCGCCCGTTCGCCGTCGACGTCGTTCCCCACCTCCCGGTGCAGCGCCAGTGCGCCGCCGTATGTGGCGGCCCGGACGGCCTCGTGGACGCTTAGCCGCATCTGCAGCACTGCGGTGGTGACACAGAACGCCATGGAGCTGGTGTAGGAGGTGCCGGGGTTGCAGTTGGAGGCCAGGGCGACCGGCACGCCGGCGTCGAGCAGTTCGCGGCCGGGAGCCAGCGGCTGGCGGGTGGAGAGGTCGCAGGCCGGCAGGCACGTGGCCACGGTCCCCCTGCCGCCGGCGGCGAGCCCGTTGCCCGCGCCCTGCCACCCGGACCAGCTGCCCGCCAGGGCGTCCACGTCCGCGGCCGACAAATAGTTCACGTGGTCCACGCTGGCCGCCCCGAACTCCACTGCCAGCTGCACGCCGGGTCCTTCGCCGAGCTGGTTGCCGTGGACGCGCAGCCCCAGTCCCGCTTCCTTGCAGGCCTGCAGCACGCGGCGCGACTGTCCTTCGTTGAACGCCCCCTGCTCGCAGAACACGTCCGCCCAGCTGACGTAGGGGCGGACGGCAGCCAGCATGGGTCCGCACACCAGGTCGGTGTAGTCGTCGGCATCGGCGCCGGCAGGGACCAGGTGGGCGCCGAGGTAGGTCACTTCGTCAGCCACGGTGGAGGCGATGCGCGCACTGCGCGCCTCGTTCTCCACGTCCAGGCCGTAGCCGGTCTTGGTTTCCAGGTAGGTGGTTCCCTGCGAGACCGCTTCGGCCACGCGTCCCAGGGCCAGCCGGGTGAGGTCGAAGTCGCCCGTCTCCCGGGTGGCGCCCGTGGTCACGGCAATGCCGCCGGCGCTGTAGCTCTCGCCGGCCATCCGCGCCTCGAACTCGGCGGTGCGGTCGCCGGCGAAGATCAGGTGCGTGTGCGAATCCACCCAGCCCGGGAGCAGGGCGCGGCCTCCGGCGTCCACGGAATCGTCAGCCGCCGGGGCCGCCGACGACGGTCCGATCCAGGAGATGCGCTCCCCCTCGATCACCACGGCGGCATCCTTGAGGACGCGGTGCTCCGCGTCCTGGGTCATCAGCTCGGCAATGTTGGTGATGAGGGTGCTCATGAGTCCATTCTTCAGTGCCGGATGGACCAGCGGGTCGCGGCCAGGGCCGCCGCTGTCCGGGATGCCGGACTGAGCCCGGCTTCCTCGCCCCAGGCACGCTGACCCACGGACGGGCCGGCCAGGATCAGCTCCGCAGCCAGTTCCGCGATGCCGGACGACGTCTGGAAACCGTAGCCGCCCTGCCCGGCGAGCCAGAAGAATCCGGTGGCTTCGGCGTCGAACCCCACTACCGGGACGCCGTCGGCGGCTTCCGTTCGCAGGCCGGTCCACGCGGACTTCACGTTCCTGATGCCCAGCGTGGTCACCGCATTGAGCCGCGACACCAGCGCCTCGACGTCGCCCGGGTAGGGCTTTGCGTCCTCGGGGCCGCTCGGCACGGATTCCGACGGCGAAATCAGTACGTCGTCGCCTTCCTTCCGGAAGTAGAACGATTCGTCCGCCGCCGCCACCATGGGGCAGGACTCCGGGAGGGAACGTTCGACGTCGACAATCGCCGCGGTGCGGCGGTACGGCTGGAGGCCGAGCTTCTCCACGCCGCTGATCACGGCCAGTTCATCGGCCCAGGCACCGGCGGCATTGACGACTACGCCGGCCTCGAATGCTTCCTGGCCGGCCCCGAGCTCCCAGCCGGAACCCAGCCGCTGTGCGGAATGGACCTTGGCGCCGGTGATGATGTCCACACCGCCCGCCTCGGCCCGCTGCCTGTGGTCCTCCAGCAGCACCGGCGCGTTGCAGGCGAACGAACCGGTGTCCAGGCCGGCGGCAGTGAAGAATCCGGGATCCAGCACGGGGCACAGCGCCAGGGCCTCGTCATGGGAAATCCGGTGCATGTGGCCGCTGGCTTCTTCCCGGACCGAGTCCTCGTCGCCGATCAGCATGAAGCTGCGCGGCGACAGGACTGGAACCTGCAGTTCCGCGTCCCGCGCCGCGATCAGTCCAAGGGTGCGGAGGGTCAGCTCCTGCACCACCACCGGGCCGTAGCTGGGGATCAGTTGCCGGGCCGAACGGGCCGACGTGTGATACGCCAGGGACTGTTCGGCCTCCACGAGCGCCACGCTGCATTTACCGGCCAGGGCGGAGGCCAGGGACAGCCCGGCAATGCCGCCGCCCACAATCACCACATCGTAATTTGCTGACATGACTACATCCTTACACCCGTCAGGACGTCACGTCAGTACCTCAGGCTCCCACCGCGTCGCGGCTGTCCACGAACGCCCTGACGCACGCCTCCACATCCTCGGCGCTGTGCGCTGCGGAGAGCTGGACCCGGATCCGGGCTGCCCCCTTGGGCACCACGGGATAGCTGAAGGCGGTGACGAACACGCCGTGCTGGAGCATCCGGTCCGCCACCTTCGCCGCCATCACGGCGTCCCCGAACATCACCGGCACAATCGCGTGCTCGCCGTCCAGAAGCTCAAAACCTTCTTCCGTCATACGGGTCCGGAACAGCTCGGCGTTGGCGAACAGCGTGGAGCGCAGCTCGGCGGAGTTCTCCACGAGGTCCAGTGCCTTCAGCGTCGCTGCGACGATGGCCGGCGCGAGCGAGTTGGAGAACAGGTAGGGGCGCGCCTTCTGCCGGAGCATGGCCACCACTTCGGCGCGGCCGGAGACGTAGCCGCCGGAGGCGCCGCCCAGTGCCTTGCCGAACGTGCCGGTGTAGATGTCCACCCGGTGGCCCACGCCGGCGTGCTCGGGGGTGCCCGCGCCGGTGGATCCCATGAAGCCCACGGCGTGCGAATCGTCCACCATCACCAGCGCGTCGTACTTCTCGGCCAGGTTGCAGATGGCTTCGAGCGGGGCCAGGTAGCCGTCCATGGAGAACACGCCGTCCGTCACGATGATCTTGCGGCGGGCAGGCTTCCCCTGCGTGGTGGCCTCGATCAGTTTCGCTTCCAGGTCCGCCATGTCGCGGTTGGCGTAGCGGAACCGCTGGGCCTTGCAGAGCCGGATGCCGTCGATGATGGACGCGTGGTTCAGGGCGTCCGAGATGATGGCATCCTCCGCCCCGAAGAGGGACTCGAACACACCGCCGTTGGCATCGAAGCAGCTGGAGAACAGGATGGTGTCCTCGGTGCCCAGGAACCTGGAGACGCGGGCCTCGAGAGCCAGGTGCAGGTCCTGGGTGCCGCAGATGAAGCGCACGCTGGCCATGCCGAAGCCGCGCTCGTCCATGGCTGCCTTGGCAGTGGCGATGATGTCCGGGTGGTCCGCCAGGCCCAGGTAGTTGTTGGCGCAGAAGTTGAGCACGTTGGCCCCGGCCTCGCCGATCTGGCCGGCCGTGATGTGGCTGGCCTGCGGCGAGTCGATGTGGCGTTCGGTCTTGAACAGGCCTGCGGTGCGGATCTCGTCCAGCTCGTTCTGCAGCTGGTCCTTGATGGCTGAATACATGGGGGTTGCTCCTCAGCTGGGTGAATTCGTGGGGTTGTAGCGCCGGGCGGTGCGGGCTAGAAGACGGTCCAGTCGAGGACCACTTTGCCACCCACGCCGGCGCGGGCAATCTCAAAGCCCTTCTCCCAGTCCGTGGCGGGCAGGGTGTCCGTGACCACCGCCGAGATGTTGGCGTGCAGCACCGGGTTGGAGGACAGCATGGCGCTCATCGCGTACCAGGTCTCGAACATTTCCCGGCCGTAGATGCCCTTCATGGTCAGCATATGCGTGACCACCTTGCCCCAGTCGATATCAATGGACTGGCTCGGCAGGCCCAGCATCGCAATCCGGCCGCCGTGGTTCATGTTGTCGATCATCTCCGGCAGGGCGGTGGGGTGGCCGGACATTTCCATGCCGATGTCGAAGCCTTCGCGCATGCCCAGTTCGCGCTGGGCGTCCTTGACCCGCATCTTCGAGACGTCGATGGCGAGGTCCACGCCCAGCTGGCGGGCCAGCTCCAGGCGCGGGGCGGAGACGTCGGTGATGGCGATTTTCCGGGCTCCGGCATGGCGGGCGACGGCGATGGCCATGAGGCCGATGGGCCCTGCGCCCGTGATCAGCACGTCCTCGCCCACGAGCGGGAAGCTCAGGGCCGTGTGGACGGCGTTGCCGAAGGGATCGAAAATGGCGCCCAGTTCGGGGGTGACGGAGGGATCCTGGTGGACCCAGACGTTGGTCTCGGGGATCACCACGTATTCGGCGAAGGCGCCGTCACGCTGGACGCCGACGCTCACGGTGTGGATGCACATCTGCCGCCGGCCGGCGCGGCAGTTCCGGCAGATGCCGCAGACAATGTGCCCTTCGCCGGAGACCCGGTTTCCTACCTTGACGTCGCGGACGTCCTCGCCGATTTCCACTACTTCGCCGTAGAACTCGTGGCCGGCGATCAGGGGCGCCTCGATCATGCCCTGCGCCCAGGCGTCCCAGGACTGGATATGAAGGTCCGTACCGCAGATCCCGGTGGTCATCACGCGGATCTTTACGTCGCCCGGGCCGGTTTCCGGCTCGGGGCGGTCCACCAGCTCAAATCCGGCGTGTGCGCCGGCTTTGTACAGAGCCTTCATTGGCTTCCTAACTCTCGGTGTTGCGTCGTGCGGTGCCCGCGGTGTGTCCGGGCTGGCTCCCTTCATTAGAACCACAAAGAAGCATTAGCACAACCGAATTCTTCTCAATCGACGATTTAGGTTTCGCTAAGCAATAGACTCGGGGCATGGAAATCCATCAGCTGGAAATGCTCCGGGAACTCGGCGCCCTTGGCAGCGTCAAAGCGGTGGCCGAAACGCTCCTGGTCACCCCGTCCGCCGTATCCCAGCAACTGGCTGCACTCCAGCGCAGCGTCGACGTGCCGCTGACCCGCAAGGAGGGCAGGAACCTGGTGCTGACCGAAGCCGGCCAGGCACTGGCCGACGCCGGTGCCGCCGTCGTCAGCGCGATGGCCGATGCGCGGATGGCGATCGGGGCCTACCACGGTTCCACGGTGGCGCCGGTGACGGTGAGCGGTTTCCACAGCGCCGGGCAGGCGCTGTTCGCTCCGCTGGCACGGCTGCTCGACTCGCCGGACAAGCCACGAGTGCTGCTCTCCGACGAGGACGTCGCCCAGCAGGACTTCCCCGCATTGACCGCCCGGTATGACCTCGTCCTGGCGCACCGCATGGACCACAGCCCCCGGTGGCCGGAGGAACGGGTGGCCGTCATCCCGCTCGCACACGAACCGCTGGACGTGGCATTGTCCGCCGGGCACCGGCTGGCGGGCAAGGAAACGCTCACGGCGCACGACGTCGTCGGCGAACCATGGGTGACCAGCCACACAGGCTACTCCCCCGCGGACGTGCTGTCCGCCGTCGCCGCCGTGTCCAGCAGGGAACTGAACATCGTCCACCGGATCAACGACTATTCCACCGTGGCCGGGCTGGTGGCCACGGGCAGCGTGATCGGGCTGCTGCCCCGGCACACCGCGCGGCCTGTGTTGAACCCGGAAATCGTGCTGCGGCCGCTGCAGGGCATCAGCACCCGGCGCCGGATCGACATCCTGGCCAGGCCGGAAAACCTCAAGCGAACCTCGGTGATGATGGTGTGCGAGGCCCTGGAGGACATCATGGCCGGGCTGGTCTCCCCGTAGCCCCGGCCCTCCCCTTAAACCCCAACTGGGTCGCAGTAGATGTCGTTATGAGCGTTCTAAACGACATTAACTGCGACCCAGTTGGGTTAAATCAGGGAACTTAGCCTTCGACGCCGAGGCGCTCCAGGATCAGCTCCTTGACGCGGCCGGCGTCGGCCTGGCCGCGGGTGGCCTTCATGACGGCACCAACAATGGCACCGATCGCCTGCAGCTTGCCGCCGCGGATCTTGTCCGCGACGCCGGGCTGCGCGGCGAGGGCAGCGTCGATGGCTTCGAGGAGGGGCCCGTCGTCGGAGACCACGGCCAGGCCGCGCTTCTCCACGATCTCCGCCGGGGTGCCTTCGCCGGCGAGCACGCCGTCGAGCACTTCGGCGGCCATCTTGTTGTTGATCTTGCCGGCCTCCACCATCTTGTTCAGTTCCACGATGGTTTCGGGCTTGACGCCCAGCTGGCCGGGGTCGACGTCGGCGTTCTTGGCACGCCCCACGATCTCGCCCATCCACCATTTGCGGGCCACGGTGGCCGTGGCGCCGGCGGCGATGGTTTCCTCGATCTCATCCATGACGCCGGCGTTGACCACGTCGCGGAATTCCAGGTCCGAATAGCCCCAGTCGGCCTGCAGGCGCTTGCGGCGCTCGGCCGGCGGCTCGGGCAGGGTGGCGCGCAGTTCCTCCACCCATTCACGGGAAGCCACAATCGGAACCAGGTCCGGCTCCGGGAAGTAGCGGTAGTCATCGGCGTCGGACTTGGCCCGGCCCGACGTCGTCGAGCGGGTGTCCTCGTGCCAGTGGCGCGTTTCCTGGATGACCGGCTCACCGGAGTCCAGGACGGCGGCGTGCCGCTGGATTTCGTAGCGGACGGCGTGTTCGACGGCGCGCAGCGAGTTGACGTTCTTGGTTTCCGAGCGGATGCCGAAGCGTTCGCGGCCGTGCGGGCGCAGCGACACGTTGGCGTCGCAGCGGACGTTGCCGCGCTCCATCTTCGCGTCCGAAACTCCGAGGTTCTTGACGATCTCGCGGACCGCGGCGACGTAGGCCTTGGCCAGTTCCGGGGCACGGCTGCCGGCACCCTGGATCGGCTTGGTGACGATTTCCACCAGCGGAACGCCGGAGCGGTTGTAGTCCACCAGGGAGTAGTCCGCGCCCTGGATGCGGCCTGCGGATCCGCCCATGTGGGTAAGCTTGCCGGCGTCCTCTTCCATGTGGGCGCGTTCGATTTCGACGCGGAACACGGTGCCGTCGGAGAGTTCAATGTCCAGGTAGCCGTCGTACGCGATGGGCTCGTCGTACTGCGAGGTCTGGAAGTTCTTCGGGGTGTCCGGGTAGAAGTAGTTCTTCCGGGCGAAGCGGCAGGTCTCGGCGATCTTGCAGTTGAGCGCCAGGCCGATCTTGATGGAGGACTCGATCGCGGTCTTGTTCACCACGGGCAGCACGCCCGGCATGCCGAGGTCCACCTCGTTGACGTTCGTGTTGGGCTCGTCGCCGAAGACGTTCGGGGCGGAGGAGAACATCTTGGTCTTGGTGTTGAGCTCCACGTGGACCTCGAACCCCAGGACGGGATCGTACTTCTCCATGGCCTCTTCGAAGCTCAGGGTTGCGTCAGTGCTCATTATTTTGCCTCCTGGGTTTCGATCGAAGCGGCCAACTCCGGGGCGCGGTCCAGCAACGGGCCGCCCCACTGCGCCTCGAGCAGCGATTCAAGCACCGCACCTACGCGGTACAGGCGCGCGTCCTGGCGGGCAGGGGCCAGGAGCTGGATGCCGACGGGAAGCCCGTCCTCATCCGCCAGGCCGCCCGGCAGGGACAGCCCCGGGACGCCGGCCATGTTGGCCGGAATGGTGGCGACGTCGTTCAGGTACATGGCCAGGGGGTCGTTCAGCTTCTCACCGAGCTTGAAGGCCGTGGTGGGGGCCGTCGGGGAAATCAGCACGTCGGCCTGGGCGAACGCAGCCTCGAAGTCCCGCTGGATCAGGGTGCGGACCTTCTGGGCAGAGCCGTAGTAGGCGTCGTAGTACCCGGCGCTGAGCGCGTAGGTGCCCAGGATGATGCGGCGCTTCACTTCGTCGCCGAAGCCTGCGGCGCGGGTGGCGCCCATGACGCGTTCGATGGTGAGCGGCGCATCCTTGGGCAGCACGCGCAGGCCGTACCGGACGCCGTCGAACTTTGCCAGGTTGGAGGAAGCCTCCGAGGGCATGATCAGGTAGTAGGCGCCCAGCGCGTACTTGAAGTTGGGGCAGGACACCTCAACGATTTCCGCGCCGGCCTGCTTGAGCAGTTCGAGCGATTCGTTGAAGCGGTTCTCCACACCGGCCTGGTAGCCCTCGCCGTGGAGTTCCTTGATGATGCCGATCTTCATGCCATCCACGTTGCCCGTCCGTGCGGCGGCAACGAGGTCCTCCAGCGGGTCCGGCAGGGACGTGGAGTCATGCGGATCGTGGCCGCCGATGACCTGGTGCAGGAGGGCCGAGTCCAGCACGGTGCGGGAGACCGGACCGATCTGGTCCAGCGAGGAGGCCATGGCGATGGCGCCGTAGCGGGACACGCTGCCGTAGGTGGGCTTGACGCCCACGGTGCCGGTGACGGCGCCGGGCTGGCGGATGGATCCGCCGGTGTCCGTGCCCAAGGCCAGGGGCGCTTCGAAAGCGGCGACGGCGGCAGCGGAGCCGCCGCCCGAGCCGCCCGGGATCCGGTCCAGGTCCCACGGGTTGCGGGTGGGGCCGTAGGCGGAGTGTTCCGTGGAGGACCCCATGGCGAATTCGTCCAGGTTGGTCTTGCCCAGGATGGGCATCTTGGCGTCGCGGAGGCGCTTGACCACCGTGGCGTCGTACGGGCTGTGCCAGCCTTCGAGGATCTTGGAGCCCGCCGTGGTGGGCTGGCCGACGGTGACGATGAGGTCCTTGACGGCGATGGGCACGCCGGCGAGTTCATGGAGCTCTTCAGCTGCCGCGCCGCCGGCGGCGCGGATGGCGTCCACCTCTGCGGCGACGGCGAGCGCCTCCTCGGTGTTGACGTGCAGGAAGGCGTGGACGCCCCGCGGTCCGCCGTCAACCGCTGCGATGCGGTCCAGGTAGGCCTGGGTGACTTCTACGGAAGTGACCTCGCCGGCCGCGAGCTTTTCGGCGAGCGCGGCGGCGGAGAGGCGGATCAGAACGTTGTTCTCAGTCATGTATCAGTCCTCATCCAGGATGGCCGGAACCTTGAAGCGGCCTTCGTATGCGTCAGGGGCGCCGCTCAGGGACTGCTCGGCTGTGAAGGTGTGGCCCACAACGTCCTCGCGGAACACATTCGTCAGCGGAATCGGGTGGGACGTGGCCGGGACATCATCACCGGCGGCTTCACTTACGGACTTCACTGAATCGACGATGACGGCGAGTTCGCCGGCCATCCGGTCCAGCTCTTCAGCACTCATCTCGATGTGCGCGAGACGCGCGAGATGCGCGACGTCGTCGCGGTTGATCGCAGCCATGGATCTCCCCTGCAATGTAGTTTTGGTTTCCCCAATAGTCTACGTTGCAACAGTGTGCCCGCCTGACGACCCCCAGCGGGCGTCAGACGGGCAACACTGACCTGCGGCCCTGCCGCAAGAAGCCAGGCTGCAAGCAGCCGGCAGCCGCAGGCAGCTTTACCCTAGCCGATGCCGATGGCTCCCGTCAGCATTCCAATACCGAGCATTACGAGGGAGACGACGGCGCTGCGCCACAGCACCTTTTTGTGGTGGTCCCCCAGGTCCACCTTGGCCAGGGAAACCAGGAGCAGGATTGCCGGGACCAGCGGGCTCTGCATGTGGAACGGCTGGCCGGTGATGGAGGCACGCGCCATCTCGGCGGCACTGATGCCGTAGTGCGCGGCCGTCTCGCTCAGCACGGGAAGTACGCCGAAGTAGAAGGCATCGTTGCTCATGAAGAACGTCATGGGGATGCTCAGTACACCGGTGATGACTGCCATGAGCGGTCCCATGTCAGAGGGGATGATCTGCACGAGCCACGCGGACATCGCCTCAACCATTCCGGTGCCGGTCAGGACACCGGTCAGGACGGCGGCGGCCATGACCATGCTGACCACGGCCACGATGGACTGTGCGTGGGCCACGAGCTGGGCACCCTGGTCCTTGACGTGCGGGAAGTTGACCAGCAGGGCGATGGCCGAGCCCACCATGAACACGTAAGGCAGGGGCACGAGGTCGGCGATGAGCATGCCCATGACGGCGACGGTGAGGCCCAGGTTGAACCACTGCAGCTTGGGGCGCAGGGTCTTGCGGTTCGGATCCAGGGCGGTGCCCGCCATCGCGGAATCGCGGTCGTCCGCAGTGCTGTCCAGCGGGGTTTCGGTGCGCTCGAGGACTGCTACGGAGGATCCTGCCGGGGAGAGGTCTGCGGGGCCGCCCGTTGCGGGAACGGTGCCGGGACCCTTGCGTCCGCCGCCGGTTCCGGAACCGCCGGCAGTGCTGCCGCCGTCGAACCCTTCAGCGGTATCAGGCACGCCCCAGATTTCCGGCTGGGTGGCGCGGAGGCGGTTGCGTTCCTGCAGGCCGAGCACCCAGGCGAAGACCAGGACGACGGCGAGGCCGCCGATCAGCGACGGGATCATGGGGACGAAGACGTCATTGACGTCGATCTTGAGGGCGCTGGCGGCGCGGGCGGTGGGGCCGCCCCACGGGACGATGTTCATGGTGCCGTTGGCGAGGCCGGCGACGCAGGTGAGGACCACGGGGCTCATCTTCAGCCGGAGGTAGATGGGCAGCATCGCCGCGGTGGTGAGGATGAAGGTGGTGGAGCCGTCGCCGTCCAGGGACACTGCGGCGGCCAGGAGTGCGGTGCCCAGGACCACCTTGGCGGGGTCGTTGCCCAGCTTGCGGAGGATGAACCGCACCAGCGGGTCGAACAGCCCGACGTCGATCATCAGGCCGAAGTAGATGATGGCGAACATCAGCAGCGCGGCGGTGGACGTCATGGACTTCATGGAGTCCAGCACCATGTCCCCGATGCCCAGTCCGGCCCCGGCGAACAGCCCGAAGACGGTGGGGACGATGATCAGCGCCAGCACTGGCGTCAACTTCTTCGTCATGATCAGCACCATGAATACCGCGATCATGGCGAATCCAAGTAATACCAGCACGGCCGGCTCCTTTGTCAGTCAATGGCACCACTCCGGTGTGATGCGCACTACAGACGTTAGAGTGGCCCGCGTCACGGCCGTGCCTTTGGCTCAATTGATTGGCATACTGCTTATTGGGAGCATTTTGCTCATTTAGCTCAGCACCCCCGCTCCGTCACAAAACCCCTCAGGAGGGCAATGAAGCGTCCGGCACCGAGGCAGCCCCTGCGGTTTTCCACCCAGACCCTGCTGCTTCAGCTCGGGGTGGTTCTGCTCGTTGTGCTGCTCAGCGGCGCCGTGCATGCGTGGCTCACCTACGAGCGGCTTGGCCGGGAAGCCGAAAACCAGGCGCTCACCCTGGCCCGCACGGTCGCCTCGGATCCCGCGGTCCGCCGCGAGGTCCAGGCCATCAGCCGCGAGGCGGGCACTCCCCCGGCGCCGGTGCTGCTGGCCGGCCCCCTGATGGCGGTGGCCGAGGGGGCCCGGACCCGCACCGGGGCGTTGTTTGTGGTGATTACGGATGAAACCGGCCTGCGGCTCGCCCACCCGGACGCCGAACGGCTCGGCGAAAAAGTCAGCACGGATCCCTCCGAAGCCCTCTCGGGCAAAGAAGTAACCACCCGGAACACCGGAACGCTGGGACCCTCGGCAGGGGCCAAGGTACCGGTCTTCGCGCCGGACTCGGACACCGTGGTGGGCGAGGTCAGCGTGGGGTATTCCACCGAGAACGTGGTCCAGAGCCTCGCCCGCGACATCACGCCCATTGCGCTGACGGCCGCCGGCTCGCTGCTGGCCGGAATCCTGGCCTCCTTCCTGCTGCGTCGCCGCCTGCAGCGGCTGACGCTCGGCCTGGAACCGGAGGAGATCAGCACGCTGGTCCACGACCAGGTGGCCGTCCTCCAAGGCGTTGACGACGGCGTGATCGGCGTCTCGGCCGATGGCAGGATCAGCGTCTTCAACGCCGCCGCGCAGAGGCTCCTGGGACAGCCGGACCTTGCCGGCACGCCGTGGAAGCAGGCTCCGGTGCCGCAGCAGCTGAAGGCGCTGACCCTGCCGGACGCGGCCGAGGCCGACGCCGTCGAAGTCATCGCCGGTGCCCGCGTCTTGGTGGCCAGCGCCCGCAAGGCGCTGCACCGGCAGGAAGACCTGGGCTGGGTGGTGATGCTCCGCGACCGCACCGAGCTGCAGCACCTGACGCGCCAGCTGGATGCCGTGGGAACCATGTCCACGGCGCTGCGGGCGCAGCGCCATGAATTCGCCAACCAGCTGCACACCATTGCCGGGTTCATGAGCATCGGGCAGCACCAGCAGGCCCGCGACTACCTGGCGCGCCTGGCCGCCACCGGTCCGCTGAAGTTCCCGGTGGACCAGGCCGAACTGCTACAGGACCCGTACCTGCAGGCCTTCGTCGGTGCCAAGGGCGTCGAGGCGGACGAACGCGGCGTGACGCTGCGCATCGGCCCCGAAACGCTGGTGCGCGGCCAGGTCACCGAGCCGCAGGACGTGACCACGGTGCTCGGGAACCTGATCGACAACGCCGTGAACGCCGCCGTCGCCGGCTCCGCGGCGGAGCGCTGGGTGGAAGTGGAACTGCTGGACGAACCGGGGCCCGACGGCGGCACGCTGCACATCGTCGTCGCGGACTCCGGCGACGGCCTGGCCGCTGTCCCGCCGGGCGGCGCGGGCTCGCCAAGCGGAACCGGGGCGGGCGCCGCCGTGGCGGACGCGGTGTTCGCCGAGGGATTCACGACGGCGGCACGGCCGGCCCGTGCCGGCGGCGGGCAGGGACTGGGGCTGGCCCTCGCCCGGCAGCTCGCGCGGCGGCGCGGCGGGGACGTTCGGGTCCTGGAAACCGGCTCCCCCGGCGGCCCGGGCGCCGTGTTTATGGCGACGCTGCCGCGGACCACCGCCGACACGTCCGGGCCGGGGACAGGGCCAGGGGCAGGAACCGCGACCAAGAACACAGTTGGAGAGGACAACCATGCCTGAAGATCTCAGGGTGCTGATTGTGGATGACGATTTCCACGTCGCCAAGCTGCACGCTGCCTACGTGGATTCGGTGGCGGGTTTCATGGCACTCCCGCCCGCGGGGTCGGCGTCGCTGGCGCTGCAGGCCATCCACAGCCTGCGCCCCGACCTGGTGCTGCTGGATGTGTACCTGCCGGACGCGTCCGGCCTTGACCTGCTCGGGCAGCTGGACGTGGACACCATGATCCTGAGTGCGGCGTCGGACGCGGCGTCACTTCGGGTGGCGTTCCGCCGCGGCGCCCTGGGCTACCTGCTGAAGCCGTTCACGGCCGAGTCCCTGTCGCAGCAGCTCCGCTCCTATGCCCGGTACCGGCGGATCCTGGCCCAGCCGGGTGCGCTGGACCAGGACACGGTGGAACGCGCCAAACGCTCGCTGATCCCGGGGGACGTCACCCCGTCCGCCAAGCCGCGCTCCGCCACCGAGGCGGCAGTGCTCGAATCGCTGGAACCCGGTGAGCAGTACTCGGCGGCCGAAGTGGCCGGACGCGTCGGGGTGTCCCGGGCCACCGCCCAGCGGTACCTGTCCTCGCTGGCCGACGACGGCGCCGTCGACATCCAGCTGCGCTACGGAACCACCGGCCGCCCGGAACACCGCTACGGACTGCCGGCCAAATAATTCCCCGACGCGGCACGTTAACCGCCGAATGCCGCAAGGCGGAACAGGCATCCGGAAGCGTGCGTCTAAGCGAGGGACCAGCGAGCACGCAGAGGATGTCGGTTCCGCCTTGCGGGGAGCTGGCTAGCTGGCGCTCTTCTGGGCCACGAGTTCGATTTCGACGAGCATTTCGGGGTCGAGGAACGGCAGCACATGGACCAGGGACAGCGTGGGGCGGATCTCGCCGAACACTTCACCGTGCGCGCGGCCGGCGTCTTCCCACTTGCTGATGTCCGTCAGGTACAGCTTGGACTGCACGACGTCCTCGTAGGCAAACCCGGCTTCTGCCAGGACGGCGCCAAGCTTTTCCAGGATGAACTTTGTCTGGGTGTAGAAGTCCTCGCCCACAATGCCGTTGTCACCGCTCGCCGCAGTGGCAGAAATGTACAGGGTGTGGTCCACCTGGACGGCCCGGGAATAGCCGAGGGTCTGCTCCCATGAGGAGCCGGAGCCGAATGTCTTGCGCATGGGTGTGCCTTTCGATGGTGCCTGGAGTCGGCACCACTTTAGGGCGGCTACACGTCGAGCCGGTAAACCAGCAGCTTTATGTCGGTGTCCGACACGAACCAGTCGCGTTCGGGAACGCGCTGGAAGCCTGTTTTCCGGTACAGCCCGTGGGCGCTTTCCCAGGTGCGGCCGGTGGTCAGCGCCACGGCCTTGACCCCTTCCAGTGACTTCGCATGCGCAATGATCGCCTCGACCATGGCCTTGCCGGCGCCGCTGCGCTGCACCGACGGATCCACCACCAGCATGCGGAATTCGAGTTCGTCCGGCCGGGCGATGTCCGCAAACGGTTCACCGGCGACGGCGAGAGTCACCGAACCGACGATGCGCCCCGCCCGCTCGGCTACCCAGATGGTGGCCTGCCGTGCCCGTGTGGCGACATCCTGGATCTGCTGCATGTACGGGTGGTCGGCACTCGCGAAGTAGCCCGCGGCGAGGTAGGCGTCCCGCGTAATGCGGGCCACGGCGTCGAAATCTGCCGGGACGGCCGGGCGAATGAGGATCTGCGAATGCACTTATCCATGGTAGTCGCCGGCAACACCCGGGCCGCCCGAAAAGGCCCTTTCCGTGACTGAACTATCAGTATGCGCGGAACGGGCCCCTCACGGCGGGTGGCTCAGAGCGGGAACTTGCCCGACAGCTCAAGGGTCCCGGCGCACGTCCACGCCGCGAGGCGTTCATCGTCCGACGGTCCGCCGTCCAGGGGACTCGTGAGGCGCGGCCGGCGGACCCAGCATCCGGCCTCCTCGGCGATGAGCGCACCGGCCGAAAAGTCGTGCTCGTTGAGCCCGCGTTCGCCGAAGGCATCGTGGGTTCCGTCGGCCACAAGGCACAGGTCCAGCGCAGCCGAGCCCAGCCGGCGGATGTCGGCGAAACCCTCCATGAACCCGCCGAGGGCCTCGGCCTGTTCGGCACGGATGCCGGGATCGTAGCTGAAACCGGTCGCCAGGATTTGACCCGCACGGCCCGGAACGGGACCCGTGAGTTGGGTCCGCTGCCCTCGCTCCTCCAGCCACGCCCCTCCGCCGCGCGAGGCGTAGTAGACGCGGCCCAGTGCCGGGGCATTCACGACGCCGGCCAGCCAGGTGCCGTCGGGATCGGCCACCGCCACTGAGGTGCCGTAGTAGACGATGTTTCGGATGAAGTTGGTGGTGCCGTCCAGCGGGTCGATGGACCAGCGGTATCCGCTGGGATTGGCCCGGCTGAGGGTGCCGTGTTCCTCGCCGGTGACTGTGTCCTGCGGCCTGACGCGGTTGATCACCTCGCGCACGGCGTTCTCGGCGGCGACGTCGAAGGCCGTGACCCAGTCCCCGGAGGCTCCCTTGTTGCTGACGTCCAGGGCTTCGGCGTTGCGGGTGGCGAGCACGGCGGCCCCGGCGGCGGCAGCCGTCTTTGCCACCTCCAGCAGGTCGGCGGGGGTGATGCTCATTCCGACGGCGCTTCCTGGTGGTCTTCCGCTGCGCCGGTGTTGTGGGCCTCATCCGACGCGTCGTTGGCACCTTCCGGGCCTGCGGGGCCGTTCGCCAGGAGCGCGCGGAAGCCGTCCTCGTCCAGCACCGGCACACCGAGCTGCTCGGCCTTGTCCAGTTTTGTGCCGGCGTTCTCGCCCGCCACGACGTAGCTGGTGTTCTTGGAGACGGATCCGGCGGCCTTGCCGCCACGGATGAGGATAGCTTCCTTGGCCTCGTCCCGGCTGAAGCCTTCGAGGCTTCCGGTCACCACGATGGTGAGGCCTTCCAAGGTTCGCGGAGTGGATTCGTCCTGCTCATCCGCCATCCGCACACCGTCTTCGGCCCAGCTGTCCACAATTTCACGGTGCCAGTCCTCGGCGAACCACTCCTTCAGGGCAGCGGCGATCACCGGGCCCACACCGTCGACGTGGGCGAGGTCCTCCTCCGAGGCCTGGCGGATGGCGTCCATCGAGCCGAAGGCCGTGGCGAGCGCCCGTGACGCCCGGGGCCCGACGTGCCGTATGGACAGCGCCACAAGGACGCGCCACAGCGGCTGGGTCTTGGCCTTCTCCAGTTCGCTGAAGAGTTTTTCCGTAGTGGCTGTGGGCTTGGACGGCGACTTGGCCGTGCCCTTGCTGTAGAAGTACGGCACGAGTTCGAATTCCCCGGTGGCCACGCCCTTGGACCGCTTCTCGCGGCGGATCCGGACGTCGGCCAGGTCTTCTCGGGTGAGCCGGAAGAGCGTGGCTTCGCTCGTCAGCGGCGGCGTTTCGGGTTCGGCCGGCTGGGTCAGGGCTATCGCGGCTTCCCAGCCCAGGGCCTCGATGTCGAAGGCACCGCGGCTGGCAACGTGGAAGACGCGTTCGCGCAGCTGGGCGGGGCAGGACCGCGAGTTGGGGCAGCGGATGTCCACGTCGCCCTCTTTCCCGGGGGCGAGCGGAGTCCCGCAGGACGGGCACTCAGTGGGCATGACAAAGTCCCGCACCGGCGGGTCCTGCTGGTCCCTGAGCGCAAGCACCGGGCCCACGATCTCCGGGATGACGTCCCCGGCCTTCCGGAGGACCACGATGTCGCCGATTTTCACGCCCTTGGCTTTGACGACGTCCTGGTTGTGCAGGGTTGCCATTCCCACGGTGGATCCGGCCACCTTGACCGGTTCCATGATGCCGAAGGGGGTGACCCGGCCGGTGCGGCCCACGTTGACTGCGATGTCCAGGAGCTTGGTGTGCACTTCCTCCGGCGGGTACTTGTAGGCCACAGCCCAGCGCGGCACCCTCGAGGTGTACCCGAGCGCGCGCTGCGTGGCGAAGTCGTCCACCTTGACCACGATGCCGTCGATCTCATGCGTGAGGCTGTGCCGCTTGTCGCCGTAGCGTTTGATGAAGTCGAGCACTTCCTTGAGGCTGCCGAGAACCTCGAAGTACGGGCTGGTGGGGAGGCCCCACTCGGCGAGCTGGCGGTAGGTGTCCGACTGGCTGACGGTATCCAGCCCCTCGCGGGCGCCGATGCCGTGCACGTACATGCGCAGCGGGCGCTTGGCGGTTTCTGCCGGGTCCTTCTGCCGGAGCGAACCGGCGGCGGCGTTGCGCGGGTTGGCCAGCGGCGCCTTGCCCGCCTCGATCAGCGCTTCGTTGAATTCGGCAAAGGCCTTGGAGGGGATGAACACCTCGCCACGAACCTCCATCTCAGCCGGGTAGTTCCCGCCGGTCAGCTGCTGCGGGATCTCCTTGATGGTCAGCACATTGTGGGTGATGTCCTCGCCGGTGTAGCCGTCTCCCCGCGTGGCTGCGCGGACCAGCTTGCCGTCGCGGTAGAGCAGGTTCACTGCCAGTCCGTCGATCTTGAGTTCGGTGAGCCAGGCGGGTCCGGCCGTGCCGTTTCCGAGTTTGGCGACGGATGCTTCCGCCTTGGCGATCCAGGCTTCGAGTTCCTCGAGGGAAAAGACGTCCTCGAGGCTGTACATCCGCTGCAGGTGTTCGACGGCGGTAAAGGCGGCGGACACTTCGCCGCCCACCTCCTGGGTGGGCGAATCGTTGGCCACCAGCTCCGGGTGCATGGCTTCCAGGGTTTCGAGGCGCCGGAAGAGTTCGTCGAAGTCAGCGTCCGAAATGATAGGCGCGTCCTCCTGGTAGTACGCGAAGCGGTGCTTGCGGACCTCTTCGACCAGGTTTTCGTATTCCTCGCGCACTGCGCCGGAGGGGACTTTTTCCTGCCCTGTACCTGCCGCGGTGGTGTCCTGCGTTTCCGTGTCTGCTGCCGTGTTCCCTGTGCTCACAGACCTATCCTGCCTTAGATCGCCGACAATGTCTGGCTCCCGGCGCGCAGAAGCCCCGGACGCAATGGTGCGTCCGGGGCCTCTCTTCCGGCGTTACAAGGGCCGGGCGTTCCTAGCGCGAAGCCTCTTCCTGCTGGGCGGCGTTCTTGGTTGCCTGCTTGCCGGCTTCCTCCAGCGCCTGCGCCACCTTGGCCAGCGCCGTCACGTGCGAACCGGACCATTCGCTGCGGAACTTCTCCGCGTCCGGGCCCTTCCAGTCCGTGCCGTTGAGAGCCTTCGTCAGCAGCGACTTCTGCTTCTCAAGCTCCGACGAACCAGCCTGAAGCTTGGTTCCGAGCGCCTTGAGCTGAACAATGTCTGCACCCCAAATAGCCATTAGTTTTCTCCTTCAGTCAACGGATCCGATCCGATCGGCATCCCCAGCGGCCTCCGGCTCATCCGGAAGATCCATTACCTAGAAACTATCCCGCGGCCCGAGGTTCCGTCGATGGGCACCGCTCCCCATGCACCGCTCCCCATACGGCACTTCCCGTGCCGCTCACCTCGCCGCTCCGGCCCGGCTCAGGTCCGGATCGGCCTGGCTGCGGTTTTCCGGCGGCAGCGCAATCTGCAGCTTGCGGACCTTGCCGCGGCCCACGATGTAGCCGCGGCCCGGGATGAAGTCGGAACTGATCTTGCCCAGCGATGTGCTGAGCAGGCTGTCGCCCTCGATGTCTCCCGGGTTGATCAGCAGTCCGCGCCGGCCGGATTTGAACGGCTGCGACAGTGACCACGCCGAGGACCAGGTGGAGGTCTCGGACTCGCCCACCACCCACTGGTCGGCCTTGATGGACGTGGTGACCAGCTGCTCGATGCCGGACTCGGCGCCCGTGTCAGTGAACTCGGTCAGGCCTTCGATGAAGATGGCAAGCCGGCCCGGGTTCTCCGAGGAGTGGTCCACCAGCGCGTCGATAGCCTCTTCGACGTCGTCAGCGCCGACAAGCGTCCGGTTCCAGACCTTCAGCGATGCGACGGCGGACCTGCGGGAGCCGATATAGATCAGCTCGGTACCGGGGTTGGACCGGCGCAGCGCATAGGCCATGGTGACCAGTGCCACCGTGCGGCCGGCACCCGGCGGACCCGCCACGAGCAGCGGTCCCTTGGCCATGATTTCGGCCGGCTGGAGGGTCTCGTCGTCCACACCGATGACCGGCAGGTCCGGGCTTCCGGCGGGAAGGATGTCCAGGTCCACCTGCTCGGGCAGGCGTTCGATCTGGGGCGCCTTCTCCACCCCCTGGCGCAGCATGGCTTCGCTGAGCTTGTGGACTTCGCGGGCCTGGAGGGCCAGGTTCGAGTCGCCGCCGAGCACGGCAAGCTGGACCTCGTGCGTTCCCAGCAGGCCGCGGCCCGGGGGCGAAGCCTGGTTCAGGACGTCCTTGGGCACGTCCAGCGAAATGTAGTCGTCTTCGGAGGAGAGCCGCAGGACCAGGCGCCGCTGGATGGAAGCCAGCAACGACGCCGGGACGGAGTTGGGGCGGTCACCGGTGACAACCAGGTGGATGCCCAGCGGCCGTCCATCCGTTGCCAGCTGCAGGAAAATGTCCCACAGGGCGGACAGGCGGCTGTATTCGTAGGCCTCGCGGAAGCTGGACATGCCGTCCACCAGGATGAAGATCCGTTTCTCGTCCGGATCGTTGGCCAGCTTCCGGTATTCCACGATGGTGGAGGCCCGGACGTCGGCGTAGCGGGCGGCGCGGTCGTCTGCCACGTCGCGCAGCCACCGCAGCAGCCTGCCCACGCGTTCGACGTCGTCTCCGTTGATGATCTCGCCCACATGCGGGAGTCCGTCGAGCATCTTCAGTCCGGAGGAACCACAGTCGATGCCGTAGACGTGGACCGGGCCTCCGCGCGGGGTGACCGCAGCAGCGATGGCGATGCCCCGCAGGGCGGCTGACTTGCCCGAGCCGCCCGTTCCGTAGATGGCCATGTTGCCGTCTTTGTCCGGCTCGTAGAAGACGGTGGGCTGGTCCTGGCGGGCGGGGTCGTCCGCCACGCCCAGGAGGAGGCGCTCGTCCGTCCTCGGATTGGGGAGCTTGGAGAAATCGTAGGTCTTGGCCAGCTCGTTGAGCCACGGTTTCCGCGGCGGAGCAATGGACAGCACCTCCGCTGCCTTGATGATGTTCGCCGTCATGCGGGCGATGTCGTTGGGCCCGGCAGGCTCCTCCCGCACCGGCTTCTCAGGCGCCGGTGCGGCCCAGCTGGGTCCCGAGCCGAAGGCCATCTCCACAATGTCGATCTGCGGGGTCTGCGGCTTGTCCGTGGTCCAGCCGCCCGCGTAGCCGGTCTGGAAGCCCTGGATCCGGCCGGGCCCGGTCTTGGCGGCGCCGCGGCCCGGGATCGACGGGTCGAAGTAGGCCGCGGTGGGTACGCCGAGGATGTCCGTGGCGTCGTCCTCGTCGGCCATGCGCAGGGCAACCCGGAGGTTGGTGTTGGCGCGCAGGCTTTCCTTGATCACGCCGGCGGGCCGCTGGGTGGCAAGGATCAGGTGCAGGCCAAGCGACCGGCCGCGGGCGGCAACATCCACCACGCCGTCCACGAACTCCGGGACTTCGGTGGCCAGGGCGGCAAATTCGTCCACGATGATGATGAGGTAGGGCGGAGCTTCGGGGTCCGCCTCCCGCTGGAGGCCCAGCAGGTCCTTGGCCTTCTTCCGGTTGAGCAGGTGCTCCCGGTAGTGCAGCTCCGCCCGCAGGGACGTCAGCGCACGGCGCACCAGGTGCTGGGAGAGGTCCGTCACCAGCCCCACGGTGTGGGGCAGGTGCAGGCAGTCGGCGAAGGCGGCACCGCCCTTGTAGTCGACGAACAGGAAGCTCACGCGGTCCGGGCTGTAGGCGGCGGCCATGCCCATCACCCAGGACTGCAGGAATTCGGACTTTCCGGCGCCGGTGGTGCCTCCCACCAGCGCGTGCGGCCCCTCGTTCTTCAGGTCCAGGTACAGCGCTTCGATGCCTTTGGATCCCACCAGGGCACGGAGCGTGCCGTTGTCCTTGCGGTTTGCGACAGCGGTGGCGTGGACGGAGTTGTTCTCTTTCCAGCGGTCCGCCACCGCCTGGGGGTTGTCCATGAAGTCCTTGCCGATCAGGCTCACGTAGGACACCGCGCGGGGAAGGTCGGAGTCGTCGTCCACGGGTTTGCCCACGTCGATCACGGGAGACAGCATCCGGGCCAGCTGGGCGGCCAGTTCGGCGTCGAGGCTTTCGCAGCTCACCGGGTACGTGTGCCGGCCAAGCCGGACCTGGCCGGTGGTGGTTCCGTGGTCGCCGTCCACCACCATGAAGTCGCGGCACGCGGCCGGGAGGGACTGGACGCTGGTGGCCACCCACATGACGTGGACACCCGAATCCGGGCCGCGTTCCACCAGCCTGGTCAGCCGTCCGCGGTCAACGGGAGCGTCGTCTTCGACGATAACCAGGACGGAGGGCAGCACGGGTCCGGGGATGTCGCCGTCCTCTCCCTTGATGCCGGGCCGCGGCACGGGGCGCGGTGTCCGGGCGCCTGCTTCGCGCTGGTCGATGAGGTCCTCGAGCCGGGCCAGCAGCGAGGAGCCGCCGGCCGGTCCGGCCGCGAGGTGGTCGCCGCTGAGCGGGCTGTGGCCGGAGCCGACGTGCGGCAGCCACTGAAGCCAGTTCCAGCGTTCCCTCGATTTGGCCGACGTGATGGCTGTGACCACCACTTCGGCGGGGGAATGAAGCCCCACGGTCTGCAGGACCATGCCGCGGGCAACGTCGTCCACGAGGCCGCGTGAACCTGCGAGCCCGAAGGCGCCGGCGGAGCGGAGCTGGGAGACGACGGGAACGCCTTCAATGTCCCGGAACTGTTTGAGGCAGGCCTGGATTTCCTGCATGTACTCGGCTTCGGTTTCGTTGTTGCCGGGCTCTTCGAACGGGATGCGGGACGGCGCGGTCCCCAGCCCGAAGCGCAGGCCCAGGAACCCGTTGTGCTCCGGCCGGTGCGTCCAGAGCAGCGGTCCGAGCTTGTAGATGGAATCCACGGTGTCGCTGACGGAGGGTGCTTCCTGGAGGCGCACGGACCGTTCGATGTGCTGGAGCTCGGTGATGTCCTTGCGGAAAGCCGCCATGGCTTCGCGGAACTGCTTGAGCTGTTCCTTGCGTTCCCGCTTGCTTTGCATCTTTTGGTCCACGTAGTGGCCGATGATGAACAGCGGCATCATCATCATGAAGAGCACGGACAAAATGTTGCTCGTGACGGCGAACAGGACGGCGCCCATCATAAGCGGCGCGATCAGCATGATGTAGGGGAACGGGTGGTGCTCCTGGCGCTTGGGCCCGGCCGGCAGCACCCGCTTGGGCGGGGCGAAGCGCGGCACCACGCGGGGCGAGCGGTTGAAGTCCACCAAGGGCGACGTCGGCGCGCCGCCGTGGTGGCCAAGGCCCACCACGGAGACGGTCGTGTCGCCCAGGGTAACCGTGTCTGAGGAGTTCAGTGTTGCCCGGGTGACCGGCAGCCCGTCCATGATCAGGCCGTTGGCGGAATTCGTGTCCACGATTTCCACGGTCTCCCCCACCGTGACGCGGGCATGCCGCTTGGAGGTCATGGGGTCCGAGAGCCGGATGTCGACGTCCCGGTCCCGGCCGATGTAACTGGTGCCGGTGGGCAGCGAAAATTCCTGCCCGACGTCGGGCCCGAACAACACCCGGAGCGTCGCAGCGGCGGGTCCGCGGTTGGCGCCCGGTGCCGCAAACTGCTCGCTGACCTGGGTCAGCGAAACTATGGACCCGGGCCGGAGCCCCGATTCCAGCAGGTTGTCCGTGCGGTTGAGGATGTTGCCGCGCATCCCGCCGGCCACGAAGGCTTCATCGATGCAGAGCGACAGGTTCTCCGGCGGCCGGGTGCCCCGGCGTTCAGGATCGGCGGCCCACAGCTGGGTGGCGATGTCCGCCACAGTTGCCAGGCCGTCCACGGTTACGGCGAGGTCTTTGGCGTCGGCCGGGTCCCGGCGCAGTGTCAGGCGGATTTTCACCCTTCGTCGACCCCCCTCATTTTTTCGATCAGGTACAGGTCGTCAGCGGTCACAAGGTGCGACGTCACGGCGTGTTCGACCAGCCGCGCGCGCCGGTTGGTGGCCAGCTTGCCGCCGCCGCCGCGGAGGCCGGCGACGCCGACGCGGTCCAGTTTGTCGCACACGTTATCCAGCTTTCTGTTGAACCGGGTCAGTGCCCAGCCCAGGGTCTTGGCGGCAGACGCCGATGACGGGATGGCACTGAACCCTGTGCCGTCCCGCCGCAGCATGGGCTCGGCCAGGGCAACGATCAGCGCCTTTTGGGAGTCGGTGAAGACGACCGGTCCGATGGTTGTATCCCCGCCGCTCTCGTCTTCGGGGGCCTCCTGCCGGAACGAGGGCGTCTTGAGGTGGACGGCAAACTCGTAGGTGGTGGGGCCTGCGGTGAAAATTACGTTGGTGTGGCTGAAGACGAGGGGGATGCGGGCGCCGGGCGAGAGCCAGGCCTGCATCCCGCCGGTTCCGTCCGCCACCGTCGCCGAGAGCATGCTGCCCACATTGCTGAGCCACCAGATGCCGTCGTAGCGGGCGATCTGGAGGAACCGCCGGTGCAGGTACGGGTTATCATCGACTTCCAGGTCGCCCTCGCGTCCGATGCTGAAGACGTCCTCGTCCGACGGCTCGTACCATTCGCCACAGAAATCTACTGCTAGATCCCCCATATTCCGTGCCTCCTCAAAGGGCAATGCTTACTATCACTGGGCACACTCATACGACGCGTCGTCTCCCATGGGAGATGCCGACCCATCGCTGCGCACGATCATCACCCAGATGCAGGCAAATTTCCCCGGGCCGGGAGTAACCTCCGCCTCCGGTGTTTTGGTGGCCTGGAAACCCTCCCCCGGCGCAGAGGTCGACATTTGCCACTTGTAGCTGTCCCCGGGCCTGGGGTCCGGGTTGGTCCACGTGAACCGGGCTTTCCCCGATTCCGTGAACTTACCGACAAGGTTGGTCACGTTCGGAACAGAGCCGTCACCCAAGGCGTCCGGCGGTGGCGCAGAAACCTTCTCCGTGGGTTTAACAACCGGCTCCGGACGGGACGCCCCCAGCACCAGCCCCAGGATCACGGCGACGACGAGGACCGCGCCGCCGGCCACCGCCAGCCAGAGGTTGCGCTTGCTGTGGTCAACCGGAGCTTCCGCGGACGCTTCCTGCACGGCCTGCGGCCTGTTGACCGTGGCGGCGATGTCGGCGTCGCCAGGTCCGCCGGGCCGCGACTCCGCCGCGACGCTCCCCCGCAGCATGGTGCCCTGCGACCAGTCATCGTGCTGCTCCGGGCGGGCCCCCTGTCCGGGGACAGGGCCGGGTGCCGGACCGCGGGCGGGACCAGCGACCGGTGCCGCAGGCACGACGGGCGTAAACGCGGAAGGAGCCGCCGGACGCACCCGCGCCGGGAACGTCGGGGCGTGTCCTGTCTGGTCGGGGTCCACGGAGGCGATGCTCCGGACACGGGTCTCTTCGAAGCCGTCGTCCGGGTGGCTGTCCTCGGCGTGGGCGTCCTCCAGGACCTCGAAGGGGGTGACGGACAGGTTCAGTTCCGCCTGGATCCGCTGCAACGCCAACGCGAAGGCATGGGCCGAGGAGTATCTGGACGCGGCCGACTTGGCCATCGACGTGGACAGCGCCAGCTCCAGCGATTCGGGAACATCCGCCCGCCCCAGCCGCGGCACGGGCGAGTTGGTAATCCGGGAGATCAGTTCACGCTGGGAGTTGTCGGCCCCCGGCAGCACGAACGGCGACCGTCCGGCCAGCAAGGTGTAGAGCGTCGCACCTAGGGCCCAGACGTCCACCATCACGCCGTCCACCGGGCCGTCCCGGAACTGTTCGGGCGGGGACCACGGAATCGACATCCCGGCGTCTTCGTCGGTGTCGCTGCCGAGGGTGCCGGAAATGCCGAAGTCGGTCAGCGCCGGACGGTTGTAATCGGTCACCAGGATGTTGGCCGGCTTGATGTCCCGGTGGGCAATGCCGGCACGGTGGGCGGTCTCGACGGCGGACGCCACCTGGATCCCGACGGCCAGGACTTCGTCCACGCTGAACCGCTGCCGGCGGTAGCGGACGTCCAGGCTGGGCCGGGAGCAGTACTCCATGGCCAGGTAGGAGTGTCCGTCCTCGGTGACCTCCGCTTCGAAAATGGTCACAATGTACGGGTGCGAGGACAGTTGGGCCATGAGGTTCGCTTCGGATTCAAAGCGTCGCCGGGCACCTTCGGTCTTCAGGTCCGACAGGAGTACCTTGACGGCCACCTTTCGCCGCGGCCTGTCCTGCTCATAGAGGTAGACGTCGGAGAACCCGCCCGAACCGAGCAGGCTGACATACGTGAAGCCGGGAATCGGCGGCGGCGGGGCTACGGGCCGCTTGGAACTCATAGAATCTCCTCGAACCGCAGCGACACATCATCGCCGAGTTCTGCAATATCACCGTCAAGAAGGATGGCCATCTCGTTCTGGGCAAGCCGCCTTGGCGGCTGGCCTTCCCGGACCAGGACTGTTCCGTTGGTGGCCTTGAGGTCGCACAGCATCACATGCCAGCCTTCCAGCCGGACCTCAATATGCGACCGGGAAATGTCGCCGCTGGGGCTTGCCACCTGGACGAGCCGGGGCATGCCGCCGCCCTGGACGCGGGACACCGAGGGCTGCCGGCCGATCACGAGTGACTGGTCCAGGTCGATCAGTTCGCCGGTGGACACCCGGACGCGGCCCAGCCGCGGCCGCCGGACCTGCACGGCGTCGGACGCCAGTGCCATGCCGCAGCCGGCGCACTGCGAATGCGTCGGCGGGTTGGCGTGGCCCTGCGGGCAGACGCGGGCCAGGACCATGGGGCCGGTGGCCGGGTCGCTTCCGCCCGGCGCGCCCTGCAGTTGGGGGGTGGTCCCGAGTCCGGCGAGGTCGCTCTTCATGATCGTTTCGCCGTCGTGGTCGCCTTCCGGCACCGGAGGCACTGCCGACGGGCTGCCCCAGTCCGGCATGTCACCGGACAGGGGTGAAGCGGATGCGGGAGCGAACGACGGCGGCCCGGACGGCCGCGCGGGCTGCTCACCGCCGGTGTTCCAGGGGACGGAGTCGATCAGCCCGCCGTGCCCGGCGGGTATGAGCGGTTGCGCAGGGGCGAAGGGCTGCGCAGGAACGGCCGGCTCAGCGGCAGGAAGCTGCTCGGGCGCGGCTGCTGCAGGGGATTCGCCTTGCCCGTCGGGGGCGCCTTCCGGGTTTTCCGTTTCCACTGCGGGCTCTTCTTCAGGCTCGTCCCGGACGGCGGCATCCTCGATGCGGCGCATGACGGTCTTTTCCCACAGGTGGTCGTAGCTTCCGGTCAGCTCGTTCGCAGCAACGGGTTCCTGTCCGTCCGCCTCCGGGGAGGCCCCGGGCGCGGACGTGCCGGCCTCTTCCGTGCCGGCCTCTTCCGTGCCGGGCGCGGCGGCGGCCGTGTACTCGAGGTCGTCGTCGGGAAGGCCCATCACCGTCTCGGCCGACGCACCGTGTTCAGCAGGCACGTCGTGGACGGGTTCGAGGACCGGCTCGGGTGCCGGTACGGGGACCGGCTCGGGTGCCGGTTCGGGTGCCGGTTCTTCGTGGTGCACGGGCACCTGTTGGGGTACCGGTACCTGATTGAGCACCGCGACCGCGGCCGGGGCAGGCAGTGCGCCCGCAACGCGGCCCACCGTGAGGCTCTGCAGCAGGACGACCCCCTCCCCCAGCGGGAGTTCGGCAGCGCCGGCAGCGTCCCCCGGAACCGTGACTGTGTACCATTCCGGTTCGCTGAGCCTGCGCTCGGTCCACGTGGTGACGTCACTGCCGTTCAACTCCACCGGTCCTGCCGCAAGGTGCGCTGTCAGCTCGATGTCGCCGCGGAGGAACACCCGCAGCGAATCCCGCATGTCCACAATGCCGAACCACGGAAGTTGCGCCAGGGAGCCCGCGGAGGCGCTGGTCACCGCGTGAAGCACGTCGTGGACCTCAGGTTCGCCGCCCAGCAGCTCCCACAGGGAGTCCACGAGCGCGGGCGGAGTCGCGGGCGCCAGCAGCACGGCGGTCCCGGCCCGGACTACCCCGAGCCAGGTCCCCGGGGTGTAGCTACTTGAGACCATCGCGGCGGCCCTCATCGTCGGTGCCAGCGTCATTCACGGATTCCTGACCCTGAACTGCGTCCGGCTCAGTGGCCAGCCCAGCGGATTCCGGCGAATCCGCGGGCTGCACGGCAACGGAGGCCTCGGGAAGTTCCTCGGTATCCACTTCAGTGCTGTCCTGCACTTCGGCACTGTCCAGGATCTGGGTGCGGGGAAGCGTATCCTCGTCCTCGACGCCCGCGGCGGGCCGGGGCGCGGTGTCTGTTCCGGCGTCGTTCATCACGTTCTTGGCATCCACAACGATCACGGTGACGTTGTCGCGTCCGCCGCTGCGCAGCGCCGCCTGGATGAGGGCGTCCACGGCATCCTGGGGGTGGCCCACCGTGCTCAGGATGCGGAACATGTGATCGTCGGTGAGCTCCGCATTCAGCCCGTCCGAGCAGATCATGATGCGGTCGCCTTCCTCGACGGGCAGCAGCCAGTAGTCGGCCTCGGTTTCGTCACCGGTTCCCAGGGCGCGGGTCACCACGTGCCGGCGCGGGTGCACGGCAGCCTGCTCCCTGGTGATTTCACCGGAGTCCACGAGCTCCTGGACCTCCGAGTGGTCCACGCTGACCTGCGCGAACTCACCCTGGCTCAGCCGGTAGGTCCGCGAGTCTCCGATGTTCACCACCAGCCAGTACGGGACACCCATCTGTTCCACCAGCACCACGCCGGCGAGCGTAGTGCCTGCCCGGGACCCGGTGGCGGTGCGGATCCGCTCATCGGCGCTGACCAGGTACTGCTGGACGAGGGCGGCCGTGGCCGTCCGCTCTCCCGTAGCCAGCTGCGGCATTCCGGCAAGGGTCCGGACGCAGATTCCGCTGGCGATCTCGCCCCCTTCATGGCCGCCCATGCCGTCAGCGACGGCGAACACGGGATCGGAGGCGATGAAGGAATCCTCGTTGAGCTCCCGGCGCAGGCCGCGGTCAGTGCCGTAGCCGCAGCTCAGTTGGAGTCCGGGCTCCCGGCCCGCTTCGGAGGTGGCGGCTGCCTGCTGGGAATTCATGCCTGTCCTAGGTGGAAGGTGCGGTCACCGAAGTGGACGGTGGACCCTGGTCGTACAAAGGCGGGCTCTCCGGCCTGCAAGGCGGTGCGGATGCCGTCCGGCGTGGTGACGGCGCTGCCGTTGGTGGAGTTGCGGTCCGTGACCCAGACTCCCCCGTTGTCCTCACGCAGGTGCAGGTGGGTCTTGGAGATGGAACGGCCGGGGTCCGCCACTGCCAGCAGCTGTGCGACGTCTTCGCCCGGAAAACCGCTGGGGTTCCTGCCGATGAGCGCGGTCCGGTCAAGCTGGAATTCGCGGCCGTCATCGAGCCTGATGCGCAGCACGGCCACCGGTACCGGAACGGTTTGTCCGCGCATTTGGGTGCGGTCGTGGTCGTCGTCGGGGTGGAGGGCCCAGGCCTGGGCCGGGGCCGGGGCCTGGGACGGGGCCTGGGCCTGGGACGGGGCCTGGGGCGCCGGGTCCTGCAGGGGCTTGGTCTGCGCCGGCGCGGGTGCCGGCTGGAAGTGTGTCGGGACGGGCGCGGCCTGGGGCTGGGCCTGTACCTGTGCCGGGACGGAGACGGGCGCGGGGGCCACCGGGGGCTGCCACTGGTTCGGGTTAAGGGGTGGCTGCGGGATGGCGGCAGGCTGGCTGAAACCCTGGCGCGGTTCCGCGGCCCGCGCGGTGACCGTCTGGCCCGGCCTGACGGCTGCGCCCGCAATCGGTGATGACACCTGCTGCACGGGCGGGAGGTCCAGCGGCGCGAAACTGTACGGGCCCTGGATGCCTCCGGTGGCTACGGGGTTCCGGCCGGCGTTGACATCGAACATGAGCGTCTTGGCCGCTTTGTCGTGCCAGCCCCTGAGCTTGGCGTTCTTGTCCCAGGAGTTGGACACCACCACGAGGAAGGCCCAGGCGATAGCGAGCACGGCCAGCGGCGCGATGATCCACAGCGCGGCCCCGAACCATTTGAAAACCACCACGAGCACCGTGGCAAGAACCAGCAGGAGGAGGCCGGCCCCGGTGATGAGGCCCCGCAGGAACAGGGCTCCGGCGCCGGGGGCATAGCCGTCCTGGTCCGTGCTGCGGATACCCATGAGCTGGTTGCCGATGGTGTTGCCGGAGCGGCCCTCGATTCCGAGGAGAACCAGTGTGTAAACCACGGCGATGCCCGCCGCAATGCTGCCCAGCAGCACCAGCATGGCCGTGTCGTAAATGATGAAGCCGCCGCTCTGGGTGCGGGTGATGCTGGCAAACCCGATGGTCAGCATCACCACCAGAACCGCTGCGGGCCCCACCCAGTCGAGCACCGCGGCGCCGAGCCGTCGTCCTGCCGCTGCGGGAACGATGTCCAGTTTGCCGCCCATTCCGGTACCTCCCCCTTGTACGTGCGAGCCGTGCGTCTGCACGCCGGCCAAGCGGCCGTCCTGCACAAATACCCCCCGTCCGGGGGCACCCTGCCCATCGGAACCTTGTCCGCGGACCGCCTGCCCCTGGCTCGCTTGCCCGGGCACCGATTGTCCTTGCACCGCTAGTCCAGGCACAGTTTGTCCCCGGAGGCCCGGCCCGGCGGCTTCCGCCCCGGCGTGCGCTACGGGGATACTACCGGGAATCTGGCCGCCGTGCGCGGCGGCCCGCTCCATCAGCTCCCGCTGCGAGTGGTCGATGTTCCGGTCATTGCGGGCGGCCCGGTTGCTGAGCGGCGCGCCGCAGGACGGGCAGAACGCCGCTCCGGGACGTATTAACTGCTGGCAGCGCTGGCAGCGCTCGGCGTCATGCGTCATGGTTCGTTGCGGTTCTCTCGTAGGGTGCGCCTCAGCACGGTCTGTTCAGTGGCCGGACCGGATGTGTCCGGCCCGGAGCCACCGTCCACCCTACCCGCGGGCTCTGCTTTGGCCGTCCGGACCAGCCGGGGTCCCTTGAGCTTGAGCGCTGTCCGGCCGTCAGCCAGGAGTGACCGCGGCGAGAACCGCGCAGCCTGGCGCCGCCAGAATCCCACGGTGGCGGTCATTTCCTTCAGCGAGCCGTCCACAATGGTCCAGTACTCCTGGACCTCCGCCTCGCTTGGCTGGCCGGCGCCGAAAATGGAGGCGTCGGCGCGCCGCGCCAGCAAGGTGGTGGTTCCGGCAGTCGCAGGAAAAGCTTCACCGAGGACGACGGCGGATTCCCGGCGGGTTGCGCGGGTGTCCAGCGCAGCACCCATGTCCGTGGCGAGGCTGACCACTTCATTCCAGCCGCCGCCCACCCGCTGGGCCGGGTGCCCGTCGGAGAACCGGGCCTTGCGGCGACGGCTCTTGAGCAGTGCGATGAGCAGCAGCGGCAGCGCCAGGATGGCGACGGGGATCAAGGCAATGCCGATTGCGGTGAGGATCGGTCCCCAGAACAGCCACGGGTTGTTCTTCTTCTCGTCGGCGTCCAGGGCGTCCGGGGAAGAGTCCGGCGGCAGGTCGGCGGGTTCCTGCGGCGGCGGCGGGGGCTGCAAGACCTGGGGTTTGGGCTTGGACTTGTTCTCGGGATCCGGCGGAATGGGCACGTTGTCCTTGGGCGGGGTGGGGTCGAAGGAGACCCACCCGACACGGTCGAACGCCACCTCCACCCAGGCGTGTACATCCTTGCCGGTGATTTTCACTTCGCCGGCGCCGTTTTCCGGGCTCTTCGGATCCGGGTAGAAGCCCATCACCACCCGCGACGGGATGCCCAGGTGCCGTAGCATCAGGGACATCGCCACGGCGTATTGTTCGTCGTCGCCCAGCATCTGCTTGGCGGTCAGGAGGCTCCGGATGCGTGCCGAGCCGTGCCCTGAGACGCTGGGCAGCTGGCCTTCGTCGATCAGGCCGTTGCTGAAGGCGCCCTTCTTTTGGAAATGCGCCTCGATCTGCCGGACGCGGTCGATCGCCGTGGGGGCGTCGGCGGACAGATCGTTGGCCTGCGAACCGACCACCGGCGGAACTTCCTGGGCGTCCGGGAGCGCCACCTTGGCGAAGTCGTACTGAGTGAGCTGGCCGTGTTCCAGCTTCGCGGGGTCGGATACCTGCACGCTGTAGGCATCGCCCTTCGTGAGGCCCTTCGTGGTCACAGCGGTGTCCGTTCCGGAGTTGAAGTAGAGTCCGGAGGCGGCTCCCGAAGACTCCCCGGTGAAGCTGATTCCGGTAGTGCGGCGGCCGCCGGGCAGGAAGTACCCCTGGTAGTCCTCGATGGTGATATCCAGCGTGTAATCGTTGCTGGGGACGACGCCGTCGGAGTCGGCCAGGGTGTTCAGGGACTTGGCATCCCCCACCTTGCTGAAATTGCCGGAGCTATCCGGGTCCATGTTGTAGTTGGTGCCGTTGAAGGCATCCAGGGCCGCCAGGCGGACGCGCCCGTCCCGGGGCAGGCCGCTCACCACAAACAGGTTGTCGTCTTTCTTGTCCTTGACGAAATTACGGAAGCTCGCCAGCGGGGTGATGTAGTCCTTCGGGTCGAACGGCGGAACGATCGTGTTACGGAGAACCGTCCTGTCATCGCTGGCCGTAACGAGCGGCGACGCCACCGCCGTGATGGCCACGCAGGCCGCGATAACGCCCGCGGCGGATCCCAGCCGGCGGACCTTGGCGCGGCGTGCGGTGGCGGCATCGGCGTCCGGGCGGTTGACGGACACCTTGCGAGTGTCGTTGCGCCGGTGTGCGTCGCGGCGGAAGGTTGCCCAGGCCACCGCCACCACCGTCAGGGAGACTCCGCGCTCCACGTTCAGGAAGCCGGCGTTGGTGCTGAAGGCAATACCGGTCACGAAGAGCACCAGCACCGGCAGGAGCGGCCAGTACGGGCTCTTCAGCCGCCAGGTCATCAGTCCTGCGGCCAGCGCGGTGATGAGGGCGCTGAGGAACGGGACAATGAGCATTCCGCCGGCTGTTCCCACCGGCACACCCACGGTCAGCATGTCCTTCCAGGCAAAGACGACGCCCAGCAGGAGGGTGCGCAGTGACTCGAGAGTGGGAACAAAGCCGGCGACGGCGGCATCGGGCACGGCAAACAGCGTTCCGAGAACCAGGTAGGCGCCCAGCGTTGCCGCGGCTGTGATGAGGGCTCCGAGCCTGAAGTGGGCGTTGGCCGCGGCAATGCCCAGGCCCAGCAGGATGCCGCCGAATCCGGCGATCAGATAATAGGGGTCGCCGCCAAAGCTGAGGCTGAAGCCGAGGACTCCAAGCCCCAGCAGGACCACCAGGGCACCGGCGTCGAGCGCGAAATGCCAGGCCGGCTGGCCGTCGCTGAAGGCGGACGTCCGCGACTGCGCGGGCTGCCGGCGCGGGCGGAATGCGGGCGCGGAGCTCATGCAGCCGCCTTTCTCAGGATGATGGCGAGGTCGGACAAGTCCCCCAGCGTCAGGACGGTCAGGTCCGCGATGTTCGCGCGGGCCGGCGCGGCGCCGGTCTCGAGGCGGACGGCGAGGCTGCGCACTCCCGGCGGCACCGAAGCCGCTGCCGAACGGAGCTGGGCCGGGGTGACCCGGCTGCCCACGACAAAGAAAACCACCGAAGCGTTCGGGACGGTGTCCGCCAGCGTCCGGGCAAGGTCGACGGCGGTCTTCCGCATCGGCGAACCCACGATCCTGGTCATGTCGTCGAGCATGTTCCGGCCGGTCTCACAGCGGAGCGGACCCTTCTGGGTGAGGACGTCGAGTTCGCGCTGCTCCCGGATGGCCTGGCGGCCGATGGACGCGGCGGCGGAAACAGCGAGCTCGAATTCGTGCTCGGAGTCATACTCGTCCGTGTTGATGGAAAGCGAAATGGCGAGGTGGGCGCGGCGCGTCTCCTCGAACTGGCGCACCATGAGTTTGTTGGTCCGCGCGGTGGTCTTCCAGTGGATGTGGCGGCGGTCGTCGCCCGGCACATAGTCACGGAGGGCGTGGAACGACACGTCGGCGCTGGACAGGTCCGTGGTGGGCATGCCTTCGAGGTCGCGGATGAAGCCGGCGGCGGAACCGGCCAGGGCTACGGTTCGCGGATGCACGTAGAGGTCCTCCGGCTCAGTCCACAGCACCTGGCGCCGCAGCAGGTGCAGGGGGTCGGCCCGGACGGAGCGCACCGGACCAACTACAATGACGGCCCGCCGGGCGGTGGGGATGGTGAAGAGGTCCTCATGGACCTGCTGGGGTTTCATCCGCGGCAGGTGGAAGACGGCGGTGGCTGCTCCCACGGGAAGCTCCAGCGCGGCCGGCAGGAGGGGACGCGCGGAGGTATTGGAGACGGCGATGCTGCCGACAGCACTGTCGCCGACGGCCACCCGGGTCCTGGCGAGGTCCAGCACCACGCCGTAGGAGGAGCGCCCCAGGATGAATCCGACGGCAAGGACGAACAGCACGAAGGCGGCCACCGCGGCGGCCTTTGCTTCCTGCCAGCCGTAGGCCTGGCCGACGCTCCACAGCAGGATGGAGGCGGCAAGGACGGACCAGCCGAGGACGCTGACCACCGAGAGGACGGGCCAGGCATACGTCAGCCAGAGTTCCCGGACTTTCGACCAGGCGGGCGCGAGCACCAGGCCCGCCGTGCTGACGGCTTCGGACCACATGGCGGCCGGGTGCAGGCGTGAGGCCTTCCCGTCACCGGAAAACGGCCTTTTCAGGCGGTCAGCAAGCCGGGTCAACGGAGTGCTGCTGGACATATCTGTGCCTTTGTTCGCGCGGTGGATGTGCCGGAATGGTGGGCGGGCACCGCTAGACGGCGGCGCGCTGCTGCGGGGCAGCGACGTCGGACAGCACGCGGGCCAATACGGCTTCGGCGGTGGCACCGGAGAATTCCGCTTCCGGGTCCATCACGAAACGGTGCGTCCAGACGACGCTGGCGAGGTCCTTCACGTCGTCGGGCAGGACGAAGTTCCGTCCCTGGCTCGCAGCCCAGACCTTTGCCGCCCGGACCATGGCCAGTGCTCCACGGACCGAGACTCCGAGCCGGGTCTCGGGGGCGTTACGGGTTTCCTCGCACAGCCGTGAAATGTATTCCAGCACGGCGGTGTCCACGTGCGTGGTGGCAGCGAGGTCGGCCATGTCAGCCACCGCCTGTGTGGTGATGACCGCGGAGAGCTCCTTGGACCGGTCCTTGAGGTTGGCGCCTCCCAGCAGTTGCACCGTGGACGCGTGGTCCGGGTACCCGATGGACGTTTTGATCAGGAACCGGTCCAGTTGGGCTTCGGGCAGCCGGTAGGTACCCGCCTGCTCGATCGGGTTCTGCGTGGCCATGACCATAAACGGACGGCCGGCTTCATAGGTTGTGCCGTCCACCGTGACCCGTGACTCCTCCATGACTTCCAGGAGGGCGGACTGCGTCTTGGGCGAGGCCCGGTTGATCTCGTCCGCCAGCACGATGTTGTTGAAGATGGGTCCCTTGTGGAACTCGAACTTCTGGGTCTTCTGGTCGTAGATGGTGACACCCGTGACATCCGAGGGCAGCAGGTCCGGGGTGAACTGGATCCGGTTATTGGACCCCTGCACGGTGGCGGCCAGGGCACGGGCCAGTGAGGTCTTGCCGGTACCCGGCGCGTCTTCGAAGAGCACGTGCCCTTCGGCCAGCATGGCGGTGAAGGTCAGGCGGATGACGTGCGACTTGCCCAGCACGGCCTGTCCTACGTTGGCAACGAGCTTCTCGAACGTTCCTGCAAACCAGTCGGCCTGCTCAGTTGTCATGGTCATGGGTCAATCCTCTTCCGGGTGTCGGCTGACGCGGCGGGCCGATGCCCGCTTCGTCCAGCGATTAGTCTAATTGTTTGCTTGGGCCCTGATTACCCCGGCATTACCGCTTGGGCATGCCGGCCGGCGGGTTTGTGCCCAGGGACGTGGTGTCGCCGCGGGCGAAGTTGCCGCTGGCGGCTCCTGAGGTGAGGTGGTACCAGATCCTGGTGCCCCACTGCACGTAGTAGTCGGCCTGCGCCGTATAGCCGGTGTCGAACCACCGTCCGGGGCTGAGGCACTGGTCCGGGTTAGTGTTCCGGTAGCTGTTCGTGCTGCTATTCGCCTCCGTGCAGGTCCTGACCGGGGTCGCCCTGATGTCCCACGACGTCGGTGCCGGCGGTGGCGGCTCCGCCCCGCTGCGCGAGGTATCGCTGCCGATGCGCCCCGCCTGGCCCGCGCTGATGGCACGGACCCGCAGTGTGTGCGTCTCGCTGAAGCCGACGGTCTTCGAGAACGACCGCTGCCCGGTGTCCTGCCAGCCTCCGCCGTCCAAGCTGTACTGGTAGCCGGTTACGGCCCTGCCGTTGCCGCTGGGCTGGTTCCAGTTCCAGGAAACGGTCCTGTCCCCGACGCCGCTGCTGTTGCTGCCCGTCACGGTCGGCGCGAAGGCGAGCCCGTAAGGGTTGACGGTGTTGGACGCAGGGCTTGCGTCACCGGCCGTGGAACTGCGGGACGAAACGGCCCACACAACGACGGCGGTATCCGTGCCGTTGGCAGCCGGGACGACTGCTCCGCCGGCAGCAATGTTTCCGCTGCCGCCGCCCGACGTCAGACGGTACTTGTAGGTGATTTCACCAGGAGTCGATCCGTTGCGCTGGGCATCGGTCAACACCGGGAACCTCACATCGATCCTCCCGCCGTCTCCGCCGGTGTCGACGAGGGCCGCGGTGGGTTTGCCCACCATGTCCGGCTTGCCCACCGCCCGGACGGCCGCGGATTGCGCGCTCGTGCCGGAGGTGCCCGCCTTGTTGGTGGCCGACACGGTGAAGGTGTAACCCGACTCGGAGTTGTCCACCGTGACGTTCTGCGACGTCCCGGCGACCTGCTGGGTGGCGACGACGGCCCCGCCCCTCAGCGTGGTCAGTGTGTACGCCGAGATGGCATCGCCGTTGTTGTTCGGCGCCGTCCAGGTCACCCTGAGCTGGCTCTGCGTACCGACGGACTGCGCCGCTGCCGCGCTGGGAGCGGCCGGAGTAACCGGGACGCCGGCAGGGATTTCCGCGGCGGAGTAGGCACTCCACTCGGAGGGTTCCTTGGCATCGTTCCGCGCGAGGACACGCACCTTGTAGGAAACGCCGTTCTGCAGCCCCTTCCACACATAGCTGAGCGAAGTCAGGTTCTGGATCTGGGCGTTCTGCCCGGCCGGAGCAGGTGAGATTTCCAGGTCGTAGGACTTGACGGGCGAGCCCTTGCTGGCCGGCGCCGTCCACGTCACGCTGAGCTGCTTGTCCCCGAACTTCAGCACAGGGGCAACGGGGGTGTCGGGCTTGACGTCCGGGCGGACTTCGGCCGAAGCCGGGGACCGGTCGGAGTCGCCGAACTCATTCGTGGCAGTCACCTGGAAGTGGTACTTGGTGTTGTTGGTCAAACCCGTGAGCGTGCACGAGTTGGCCGGGCAATCCTGCTTGTAGCCGCCCTCGCCGTAGACCGTGTACCTGGTAATGGGTGAGCCTCGGTCCGCCGGCGCGGTCCAGTTCAGCAAGGCCGTCTGATCGCCGACGCTCTGCGCCTGCGGCGTGGCCGGGGCCAGCGGCTTGTCCTTGACCGTCAGGCGGATGCGCGCCGTGGCATGCCGGGAGGTCTCCCCCGTCTTGTCCTCCACGGTGTAGGCCACCACGAGTGTTCCGGTGAAACCGGAAGCAGGCGTCACGTTCACGTCACCGCCAGCCACCTCGACGTTGCCGAGTCCGGTTTCGACGCCGGCCTCCACGATTTTCAGCGGCGTCTCCGGGAACGGGTTGGAGTCGTTTGCCAGCACGTTGATGGACACGGTCTTGCCCGCCGCCGCGTTGGGTTCAACGTCGTCACTGGCCACGGGCTTGGGCCGGTTGGAAGAGATAACGGCCAGCTGGAACGCGGCAGTGGTCTCGAGTCCCCGGGGATCCTTTGCCCTGACCTGCACGGTACCCCCAGTGCCTGTGGCCATGGCACCGTCGACTGACGCTTTGAGGACCTTGCCGTCAATGCGGGCGTTGAAGCCGGCGGGGCCGTCGCCCACCAGCTCATACTTCATGTTGTCCACGTCGTCCCGGTCGGGGTCCGAGGTCAGCCGGCCAAGGTCCAGCTCCGCGGACTCCCCCTTCGGCACGTCCACCGAGCTTCCCAGCAGGGTGGGCGGGTTGTTCCGGTTCGGGTCCGGCAGGACCTTGGTCCGGATGCTGAGGGTCGATTTCAGGCCCTGCGGATCATCCGGGCCGGTGCCGTCCGTGACTTCAAAGCTGATGGAGCCGGGCCCCACATAGTCCTGGCCAGCGGTGTAGCTGATCGCAGTGCCGTTGCCGGCAACAGGGTCGCCGCCGTCGGATCCGATGAGCTTGATCCGGTCTGTCTGGGTCAGTCGCGGGGACTTTCCGTCGCGGACCTTCACCCATTCCTTCAGGTCGACCGTTACCGACTGGCCGGCAACGACCTCGAGCACCTCGTCCTTGGCAAGCGTCGGCACTTGCTGGCCGATGCCCGGCACCCAGATGATGGCGGTGGATTTCTGGCCGTCCACGTCCTCCACCGTGTACGGAATCAGCTGTGGCTGCTCGGTCAGCTCCACCACCATGTTTCCGTCGGTGCCGGGCCGGGCGGTGGTGGCCTCCGTGGCGATCTTCAGGTTCTCGCCCACGCCGTCCGGATCCTCGTCGTTCTTCAGTACGGGCACATCAACGGCGGTCTTGCCCAGGGTCTGCGCGGAGGTCACGCGGTCGTCCCGTGCGATGGGTGCCTGGAGCGGAACGTCACCGCGGACGTTCACCCGGATGGTGGCCTGGGCCGACGCTCCGCGGTCGTCGACGATCGTGTAGCGGACGTTGACGGTGCCCTCGCTCGCCGGAGCCTGCAGGAGGATTCGTCCGCTGGCCTTGCTCACGGTTGCCTGGAGTTCCGCGGGCGCCTCGATGCCGTCGGCCACAATGCCGATGGGGTCGCCGTCGGGGTCTGTGTCGTTGCCCGCCGCGTCCACCGCGATCTGGCGCCCCGGACGGACCTGGACGTCGTCGTCAACGGGGGTGGGTTTCTGGTTCGCGTCGCCCCGCGGGGCAATGCCCACGGTCACTGTGCCGGTATTGACGGCCCCCTGCCGGTCCACCACCTTGTAGCGGAAGGTGTCCGTGCCGGCGCCGTCGCCGGCTGCGGTGAAGTCGATGAAGTTGCTGCCGACGGTCGCGGTGCCCATGTTGGGGGTGCTGTCGATTCCGGTCAGCTGCACCGAGTCGCCGTCGGGATCGATCCCGTCCAGTTCCACCGGGATGCGGACCGAGCCAGCCGCCACCACCCTTGCCGTCAGGTTCTTCGGCTGCGGACGGGAGTTCTCGGCGCCTTCCAGCGGCAGGATGTGGATGGTGACGGCCGCGGCGCTCTTCTGGCCCTGCGGGTCGACCGCGTTGTAGATCGCACGGACCGTCCTGGGCTGGGACCCGGCGATGAAGCGCAGCGTGTTTTCCGAGACGAAGCTCTTGCCGTCCTCCGCCGGTACTGCCTGCGGCAGCACCGGGTCCACAGTCAGTTTCTGGCCCTGCGGATGGGTGTCGTTGGCCAGCACTGGAATGGTCACGACGTCGTTCACGCGGACGTTTACTTCGTCCGGTTTCGGTTGGGGCGCTTCGACGACGGCGGGCGCCGGCACCGGCACCACGGAGACACTGCCGGTGGCGGACTTCCGTCCGTTGGACATCGTGTACTGGAAAGTGAACGGTTCCTTGGTGCCCAGCACGTCAGTAATACGAAGAACGCTGTGGTCGATCACGCTCACCGATGCCGTGGTGTTCTCCGGAAGCTGGACCGACTGCAGCACCAGCACGCCGCCGGAGGGGTCGGAGTCGTTGGCGAGCGGGTCCAGGAGCACGCTTCCGCCGGTAGGCATCAGCGCCACGTCGTGGACAGCCACGGGATCGCCGGTGTCCTTGCCGGACTCCACATCCACGCGGATGAGTCCCTGGCTGCTTTGTGGGCCGTTGCTGGCGATGTAGGTCAGGTACACGGGGCCGGCAGTCTCGCTGCGGAACGTGAAGGTTCCGCCGTCGGTGACGGGGCCGAGTTCGGCCGGTCCGGAGGCTTCCACCTGGGCGAGCCGCAAGGCGCCGCCGTTGGGGTCGACGTCGTTCTTCAGCGGCGCGATCACCAGGTCCTGGCCGACGACGGCCGTGACATGGTCCGCGTTGACCACCGGCGCGAGGGCGCCCGGCGGCTGGACGTTCACCACTACCTGTCCGGTGGTGGTGTCGCGGCCGTCCCACACGGACACCGTGACCGTCTTCTTGCCGGGTGCGGCCCCCGAATCCTGGTAGGTGAGCAGCCCGTCACGGCGGACCTTGACCTGGTCCTGCTCGTTGTCTGCCTTGGCGTCCAGCAGCACGAGGTCGTCGCCGTCGGGGTCCGCCCAGTCGGTGAGGATGTTCTGGCTGACGGTCTTCCCCTGCTCCACCAGCATGGTGGTGGGCTCGCCGCGTTTGAAGACGGGGGGCTTGTTTTCGTCCGGACCCACGACGTTCAGGGAGACCTGCCCGCCGGCGGACAGGCCCCGGCCGTCGGCCGCGTTGTAGCTGAAAGTTTCGGAGCCGGGCTTGGCGTCGGCCGGAACCGTGATCTGGAAGGCCGTTCCGCCGTAGATGTTCTGGAGCGTGCCTGAAGCGGGCCCGGAGCCCCCGACGGACGCCGTCAGGACGTCACCGTCGGGGTCGGAGTCGTTGTCCAGGACGGGGAGGATGGTGGTTCGCCCCGGCCGGACGCCGACGGTGTCAGCCTTGGTTTCCGGCGGCCGGTTGGGCTTGGTCCGGTCCGGCAGGATGTTGATGGTGTTGTTGTCCGCCGATTCCTGGTCCTGGTCATCGGACTGGTTCTTGGGCGGGATGACGTCGTCCCAGTTGTTGACCAGCTGCATGTTCTGGTTCACCAGCCACACATTGCCCGAATTCACATCGTTCAGCACCACCAGGTCCCGGTTCACCCGGAACACATACGACGGCGACGCACTCGCCTTCGGCACCTCAACATTCTTATCATCAGCATCATTCACACAGTCCCGGACATACTTATTCGCCCCCGACCACGCCGCATGCACACACCCGCCCAGCTGCACCGGAGCCGCCGGAACACCCTCACCACCAAACGACACCGTCTTCGCCGTCGACCCATCCAACGGCTGCTTCAACAACGCCTTCCGCGTCGCCACCGCCACCACATCCGACTCCGGACCCGACAGCTGCAGCTTCGCCTCCTGCGCATCCGCCACATCCAGCGCACGCCCGCCCGGCAGGAACAACTTCCCCCGCCCGGCATCCAGCACCACCGGCCGATCCCCCACCACAGCCAACTGCAGATCCCCCGCACCCTTCAACCCGTCCCACGTGGAGGACTCGGTGGAAGTCACCACACCATTGGCATCAACCACCGTCACCGTCACCGCACCGGTCTTCGGATCAGCACTGTAAATCCGGTCATCCGCACCCACAGCAGACACCAGGCCCTCCGAACCGGCCAGCACCGGCTCCGTGGACTCCTCATCAAAACCATTAACCGTCGAGGGCGACAACGCCCACACCTTGCCCTTGGCCGGATCCGTCACCGAAATAACCCCGGAACCAAAACTCACCTCAGCCGCACCCGGCAACTGCTTATCCCCGCCCAACTGCATATTCGCCGGCGACACCTGATTCAACGTCGAACCGGTCTCATCATCGACAAACACATCACCGGAATTCTGCAGAATATCGAACGTAGTACTCGCCGGAGTCACCGCACCATCCAGCACCCGCGACGGATAATTCAACCGCCCAACAGCATTCCTGGCCTTACTCACCACCCACACACCGCCGTCGTTCAATTCCACCTCAGTGGTCTTAAACCCCGGATAAATCACCGCACCCGCCACCAACGCAGCACCGGCCACCGCAAAAACCGTGCCCGAAACCAACTTCCTGCGGCGTTCCCTGAGACCCAGCTTGCCGAACAGAGTTGTCACCAGTCTTCAAATCCCTCAAAATCGCAGCCGCCCCCAGGGCAGCGTTTCCAAAGACCCGGTACCGGGCTCTCTGTTTCCCGCGACAGCCTACCCAACCCTCCGGCGGACCGCGATGGGGAGCTCTCCCCGGCGGCCTGACCTGCGGATACGCCCGTCATCAACATTGCGGGATGCCGTGACTCTCGGGCTCACCCAGGGTGGTGTTGCCCACCTGGATGGTGCGGCCCACAAAGCGGCCGTCGGAATGGGAATTGATGCGGTACCACTTGTAGGTGCCGCGGGCGTCCGGCACGGTGCGCCACATGAAGCAGTTGACGGTAAAGGACGGACCGGAGCCGTAGATCCAGGGATAGTTGCGGATGACACCATCGCAGGTATGCTCCGCATTCGTCGGCGACCGCCAGGAGGTTTGCCCCGAGGCAGGCGCGTCTGTGCACGTCCGGTAACCGTTGACCGCAGTGTCCCAGTTCGTCTTCGCCGGACCGGAACGAGCCGTCGCCTGGGCGACGGCTCCGCCGGTCCCCACGGAATTCACGGTCTGCACCTGAATTGAGTGCGGTTCGTCAAAGCCGCCGGTGTTCACCGTCCGGCTTCCCGATGCCGCGACGGTTTCCCAGCCCCGGCCGTCAATGTTGATCCGGGTGGAGGCGACGTCGTTCGTCGCCGTCGACGGTGAAGTCCAGCTGAAGCTCAGCGACTTCTGGTTCTGCCCGCCGTTCTGCCCTGAAGCAGAGGGCGTACCGGGCGCACCGTGCGGTGTGGCGCCGGCTGCGGCGCTGGCGTCCGAGCTGGGCGCCACAGTGGAATGCGCGATCACCGTAATGGCGGTCTGGGCGCCGTTGGTGAAGCCGCCCACGGTCTGCCCGGGCTTGATCGGACCGTTCTGGCCGGTGCTGGCGTTGTAGCTGTAGCTCACCTCGCCGTAGGCCGAGCCGTTGCGTTCGGCGGCGGTCAGCTCCTTGAAATTGATGGTCACCTGCCGCCCTGCTCCCCCGGTGTCCGCCGCGGTGGCGCTCACCCCGGAGACTTGGCCGAGCTTGCCGGTGGCGCGCCGGGGCGCCGACGGCGGACTGACGGCGCCTTTCCCCGCTTTGTTTTCGGCCTGGACCGTAAAGGTGTAGTCAGCTTCGGAGTTGTTCGCCGTGAAGTTGGCGGTGCGCACTGTTCCCGCGATGGCCTGCGTTTGCGGTGCGCCGCCGCCTCCGCTCATGGTGACGTAGTAGTTCTTGATGGCGTCCCCGTTGGTGTCGGGTTCGGACCAGTTCACGCGCAGCTGGTTGGTGCTTCCCACCGCCGACGCCACGGCCGACGTCGGTGCCGCCGGAGCCGCGGGCACGCCGGCCGGGTTGTCCTCCGAAGAGTAGATCCCCCACTCGGACGGGCCAAGGTCGTTGACAGCCTGGGCGCGGACCTTGTAGCGCACGCCGTTGGTCAGGCCGGGCCACGTGTAGGTCAAGCCGGTTACCCCGTTCTTCACCGCGATACCGCTGGCCGGCGGCGGGGAGATCTCCAGGTTGTAGCTTTTGACGGCTGAGCCTTCAGTCTTCGCCGCGGGCCATGCGATCACCATGTCCTTGTCCCCTGCTTTGACCGTGGGTGCCTCCGGCGGGGACGGTTTCTCGTCCGGCCGGATTTCGTTGGATGCCGCCGATGCTGCTGAAACGCCGACTTCGTTGGTGGCCGTGACGGTGAAAACGTATTTGACGTCATTGGTCAGGCCGCTGAGCGTGCAGGTGGTGGTGGGGCAGTCCTGGCTGAAGCCACTGGACGTGACGGTGTATTTGCTGATGGCCGCGCCGTTGTCCGACGGCGGAGCCCACTTGAGTACGGCGGTTCGGCTGCGGACGTCGGTGGCGGACGGCGCCGAGGGGGCGTCCGGTTTGTCCCGGACGGTGATGCGCACGCGGCCGCTGGCCTGCCGCGAGGGGTCCCCGGTCTTGTCCAGCACGGTGTAGCGGATCACCATGACACCCTTGGATCCTTCGGCGGGCGTGACCGTGATGGAGTCCCCGGCTACGGCGGGAGTACCGGCAGCGGAGCCGGTTTCGACTGTGGCCGAGATGATCTTGAGCGGGGTTTCGCCAAACGGGTTGAAATCGTTGGCGAGGACGTTGATGGTCTCGGTCCGGCCGGCATTGGCCTTGTCGATCAGGTCGTCGTTGGCGGCAGGAAGGGGCCTGTTGGAGGCGACGACGGTGGCAGTTACCGCGGCCCTTACGGAACCGGAGCGGCCGTCTGTCACCTTGAGCGGGATGGTCCCCTTGCGGCCTGCCGTCAGGCTGGACTCGGCACCGACCTTGAGCGTCTGCCCTTCGATGGTTGCGTTGAAGCCTTCCGGCAGGGTCCCGTCGAGCTCAAATTTGAGCTTCTCCTGGTCCCCGTCATCCACGTCCTTGGCCAGGTTGCCCAGTTCCAGGCTTGCGGTTTCGGCCAGGGGCACGTCGAGGTCGGTGCCGCTGAAGGTTGGCTCGTGGTTGGCGTTGGGGTCCGGGACCACCCGGGTGATGATGGTCAGGGTGGACTTCAGGCCCTGCGGGTCGTCCGGACCGGAACCGTCCGTGACTTCGAAGGTGAGGGAGCCGGGCCCCACATAGTCCTTGAGCGCCGCGTAGCGCAGGACGTTTCCGTTGCCGCCAATCACGTTCCCGGCATCCGCCCCCTGCACGCTTACTTTGTCCGCCTGGGTGATCCGCGGGCTGCGTCCGTCCCGGACCCGGACGTACTCGTTCAGGTCGATGGTGGCTTCCTTGCCTGCCATGACTTCCACGACGTCGGTCCGTGCCAGTGAGGGGTGCTGTTCGCCCTGTCCGGGAACCCAGATGACCGCCGTCGAGCTTTGGCCGTCGACGTCGGTGACGGTGTACGGGACCAGCTGGTCTGCGGGAGCAAGGCTGACCACTACGTTGCCGTCACCTCCGACGCGCGCGTTGGGGTTGCCGTCCGGCAGGCTGATCTTGAGGTCGGCGGCGACGCCATCGGGGTCGGAGTCGTTTTTCAGGACAGGGACGTCGACGGCGGACTTCCCCAGCGTCTCGGCCTGGGTGATCACGTCGTCCTGGGCGACCGGGGCTTTGAGGGCGGCGTCAGGGCTGACGCGGACCCGGATCACTGCGCTCCCCTGGGCCTTCTTGTCGTCCTGGACCTTGTAGCTGACGCTCTCGTTCGCGGCAGCGCCGGGCGCCGTGAGCAGCACCTTGCCGCCGTCGGCGGACTCGACGCGGAGCTCCGGGCGGGCCTCAAAAGCGTTGGTGACCAGGCTGATCGGATCCCCGTCGGGGTCGGAGTCGTTGCTGAGGGCGTCCACGGCGATCTGGCGGCCGGGCCGGACGTCGACGGCGTCGTCCACTGCAATGGGCTTCTGGTTGGTGGCTTCCGGCGGGGCAATGCCCACAATCACCGTGCCGGTGTTTTCCGCGCCGATCCGGTCCCGGACACGATAGGTAAAGGTGTCTGTGCCGGCAGCCGTTCCCGTGGCGGTGAACGTGAGGTAGCCGTCCTTGACCACGGCCGTTCCCATCGCGGGTGCTTTATCCACGCCGATCAGCTGCACGGAGTCGCCGTCGGAATCGATGCCGTCCAGGGGCACGGGGATCCGCACCACCATTCCGGCGACGACGCGGGCGGTCAGGTTTTTCGGCTCGGGACGGGTATTCCGTTCGTCGTCGCGGGCACGGATGCGGATGGTGACCTGCTGGGAGTCCGATTGCCCGGATTCATTGGTGACCTTGTAGATGGCATAGACCGTTTTGGGCACGTCCCCGGCGATGAAGCGCAGGGTGCCGCCGGAGCGGAACATGCGGCCGTCGGCGTCGTCCGGCTTCTGCGCCAGTTCGGGTTCCAGGGTGAGCTTGCCGCCGTTGGGGTCGGTGTCGTTCTCCAGTACCGGGATGGTGACCACGTCGCCGGTCCGGACCGAGGCCTCGTCCGGCTTGGCCTGCGGAGCCTGGAGCTTGGCCGGGGCCGGTACCACCAGCACCGCGATGTCTCCCCCGGCCGAGGCCTTGCCGTTGGAAATCGTGTACTTGACGTTGAGCTGGCCCTCCGCCCGGATGTCGGTGATCCTGACGACGGAGTGGTCCAGGACTGACGCGCTGACAGGTTGGCCGTCGGCGGCCGTGACGGACTGGACCACCAGCACGCCGCCGGAGGGGTCCGAGTCGTTGCCGAGGACGTCCACCAGTACGCTGCCGCCGCTGGGCAGCAGGGCGGTGTCGCGGACGGCAACGGGGGCGCCGTCTCCGTTGCCGGGAACCACATCCACGCGGACCAGTTGCTGGGCACTGGCCGGACCGTTGGTCACGAGGTAGGACACATAGTGGGCCCCCTGGGCCGCGGAGTTGAAGGTGAAGGTCTGCTGGTCCGCGCCCATGGTGGCGGTGGAGTTTCCGTCCGGAGCGACCTGGGCAAGCCGGAGGGCTCCGCCCTGCGGATCCGAGTCGTTCTTCAGGGGTGCGATGACGGTGTCCACGCCGGCGACGGCGACGATGTGGTCCGCGTTGGCTATGGGCGGAAGCGCACCGGGTGCACGGACGTCCACGGTGATTTTGCCCTCGGCGGTGGATTGGCCGTCGGACACCGTCACGGTGACCACTTTGCGGCCGGGTTCCGAGCCGGCGTCCTGGAAGCTGAGCAGGCCGTCCGGCCGTGCCCTGACCTGGTCGCGGGGGTCGCTGCCGCTGGCGCTCACCACATAGAGGTCGTCGCCGTCCGGGTCGGTCCAGTCCGTGAGGAGGTTCTGGCTGACGGTCTTGCCGGACTGCACCACGAGGGTGGTGTTCCGGTTGGGCTTCTGGCGCGGGGCGGAGTTCTCCCCCGGCGGGATGATGTTGAGGGTGACGTCGGAGGAGGCGCTCAGACCGCGGCCGTCGTCCACCGAGTATTTGAACGTCTCGGAGCCCGTCTTGTCGGCCGGCACGCTGACCTGGAAACCGGTGGAGCCGTAGATCGGCGCGAGGACGCCGGAACTGATGGCGTCCGGGGCGCGGACGGTGAGGATGTCGCCGTCGGGGTCCGTATCGTTGTCCAGGACGGGGAGGATGGCGGTCTTGCCCGCGCGGACGCCGAAGGTGTCCGGTTTGGCGACCGGCGCGCTGTTGGGCTTGGTCCGGTCAGGCAGCACGGTCTGCTGGACTTCATCCGCGGAGTCCTTGTCGGCATCACCAGAGGTCTGCTGCGGCGGGATGACGTCGTCCCAGTTGTTGACCAGCTGCATGTTCTGGTTCACCAGCCACACATTGCCCGAATTCACATCGTTCAGCACCACCAGGTCCCGGTTCACCCGGAACACATACGACGGCGACGCACTCGCCTTCGGCACCTCAACATTCTTATCATCAGCATCATTCACACAGTCCCGGACATACTTATTCGCCCCCGACCACGCCGCATGCACACACCCGCCCAGCTGCACCGGAGCCGCCGGAACACCCTCACCACCAAACGACACCGTCTTCGCCGTCGACCCATCCAACGGCTGCTTCAACAACGCCTTCCGCGTCGCCACCGCCACCACATCCGACTCCGGACCCGACAGCTGCAGCTTCGCCTCCTGCGCATCCGCCACATCCAGCGCACGCCCGCCCGGCAGGAACAACTTCCCCCGCCCGGCATCCAGCACCACCGGCCGATCCCCCACCACAGCCAACTGCAGATCCCCCGCACCCTTCAACCCGTCCCACGTGGAGGACTCGGTGGAAGTCACCACACCATTGGCATCAACCACCGTCACCGTCACCGCACCGGTCTTCGGATCAGCACTGTAAATCCGGTCATCCGCACCCACAGCAGACACCAGGCCCTCCGAACCGGCCAGCACCGGCTCCGTGGACTCCTCATAAAAACCATTAACCGTCGAGGGCGACAACGCCCACACCTTGCCCTTGGCCGGATCCGTCACCGAAATAACCCCGGAACCAAAACTCACCTCAGCCGCACCCGGCAACTGCTTATCCCCGCCCAACTGCATATTCGCCGGCGACACCTGATTCAACGTCGAACCGGTCTCATCATCGACAAACACATCACCGGAATTCTGCAGGATATCGAACGTAGTACTCGCCGGAGTCACCGCACCATCCAGCACACGCGACGGATAATTCAACCGCCCAACAGCATTCCTGGCCTTACTCACCACCCACACACCGCCGTCGTTCAACTCCACCTCAGTGGTCTTAAACCCCGGATAAATCACCGCACCCGCCACCAACGCAGCACCGGCCACCGCAAAAACCGTGCCGCGGAGGATCCCGGCACGCCGATAACTCGGCGTCCGTTCCGATTTGGGCGTCACGGATCGAAGTAGCCGTTTCATTGCCAGTTTTCCCCCACAAAAATGCATTCCGGGCACGCTAAGGCCCCATAAAGCGACATACCGGGTCAATCCGACTATGTCATAAGACCATCAATTTTAGAAACCCGCTCCTCCGTCCGCTGATGCGGGAGTCCGGGGAACGCAGGTGGAGCAATACGGGTGGATATCAGTCCAGGACGAGTCCCCGGCCACTGCCGCGCTGCAACAGGACGGGGTGTATTTCACCGAAGCCACGAACCTCTTCGGCCGCCTGCGGGACCAGCACAAAACGTTCGTCGTGTTCGAGCGCAGCGGCCGTCATCGAATCGACCAGCACGGTGCCCGGATCCGCCAGCGCAGTCAGCCGCGCGGCGAGGTTAACGGTGGGACCGTAAATGTCGCCCAACCGCGACAGGATCCTCCCCCACACCATGGCCACCCTGGCCTGGGGCAGGATTTCATCCTCGGTGAAGGCCTGGCACAGGGCGAGGGAAATTTCCGCACCCGCCGCCGGTGTCTCGGCAATATAGAGGACTTCATCCCCCACGGTTTTCACCAGCCGTCCGCCGCCGACCGAAATGATCTCGGCGCATTTGTTCTCAAAGCGCTGCACCAGCTGCGCCAGGGTCTTCTCGTTCATGCGACGCGAAAGGCTGGTGTACGAAACCAGGTCGGCAAATCCTACGGCCCGCGCCAGCGGCAGCGGTGCGTCATCCTCGTCGCCCTCGCGGCCCTCTTCACTGGCCTGCAGTCCGGCCTCGGCCCGTACGGCAAGGCGCTGGACCCCGGCGTTGAGCTGCCTGCGCCAGGAGTAAACCAGCATTTCCTCGAGTGCATCCACCAGGGACGGCAACTGGTTGACCAGCCTCTTGCGGGCGACGGCGTCCGGCACACCCTGCCGGTGCACCATGTCCTCCACAAGCGCCTCAATTTGCCAGACCACCATGCGGTCGGTCATTTGCCCGATGGCCCGGGTGACGGAAATAGCCGCCTCCTCGGTGAGCTTTCCCGCCCGGACCAGGTCCACCACGGTGGACAGTGCCGCCTGGTCGCGTTCGGTGAAGGCAACATCCTCGTCGCCAAGGTTGGGAAAGCCCAGGGCGCGCCACAGCTTGCGGGCGGACAGCAGCGACAGCCCGGCACCGGCCGCCACCTCACGGCGGCGCAGCTTGCGCTCACCGCCCAGGAGCCGGGCCTCCAGCGCCTTCGCGGCGAGCCGTTCGGCAGAAAGGGTTCCCGTGGGAGCAGCTTCACTCGAGGACGATCCCGGCGAAGACGGGTCATACTGGGCAGGGTCGTGGGGTATCGGCTGGTGGGCGGATGCCGGGGTGGCTGCAGGGTCGCCTGGCACCGACGACTCGAGCACGGATGTTCCAAGCGGGGATACCTCAAGCACCGGCGCCTCCAAGGAAACGGGCGGCTCCACGGATACCGGTGCCTCCAATGAAACCGGATCCAGGGTGGCCGTTTCCAGGACAGCGGCTTCGAGGGTGGCGGTCTCCACTACGGCGTCCGGCGGAGAGGGCAGCTCAGACGGCTCCGCCTGGTCGACGGTTCCGGTGTTGTCCACGGGTCCGGCATTCTCAGCGCTCATCTCTTCCACCTTCTCTCGTATCCCACGTCTCTCCCCTATCCCACGGCCGGTACCGCGGCATGTCCCCGGCAATGTCCTGCGACCGGTCCGCCTCGTAGATCACTCCGGCCGGCAGTTCATCGATGGCATCGAGAACGAAGTTCCGGAACTTCACAGCTTCCGGAACATCCGGGATGACCGACTCGGCACCGTGTCCGGTATCCAACGATATATTCCCGGAACGCAATATGCGTTGCCACAGTGACTGACTGACACCGACATGATGAACCGCCGCGAGCGGGATCTGCATGTCCCGCCTGCGCAACATACCGTAACGGGCAATTATCCGTCGGCTCGTCAGCACGTACTGGGTGGCGTGCCATCTGAGCAGCCGCGGCAGGCAGTATCCCAACAGTATCCACGCAACACCGCCGACGCACACTGCGACAAGCCAAATAGTCCATTCCTCGGAGATCAGCGGAACCAGCCTGGCCGGCTCGCCCCTCACGATCCAAGCGCTGGCGAAGGCGCCCACAGCGGGTCCGGCGATGAACAGCAGCCCCGGAAAAAAGAGCTTCCGGGGCTGCGGCCGGGTAACAGTGATGACCTGTTCACCCGGCAGGAGCTCTTTACGCATATCCGCTTTCCGCGGTGCCGGTTCCCGTATCGGTTCCGGTACCGGGCGGGGTCCAGGGGCGGAGATGAACGACGTCGCCGGCCGTCACCACATGCTCGTGCTTGCCGGCGTCCACCACCAGGAGGGAGCCGTACTCGTCCAGACGGGAGGCATGGCCGATGATCTCGTGGTCGCCGGGCAGCTGTGCGCGCACCTGCTTGCCGAGGGTGGACATGACCGATTCCACGCGCTTGTGCAGCGACGGTCCGCCGGCCATCCCGGCGGCGGGGTCGCCGTCGGCATTGCAGAAATTGCGGTACAGCGCGGCAAAGCGCGACAGGTAGCTCTTGAGCAGCGCGGTCCGGTCGACTGTCCGGGCGTTTTCCAGCAGCACGGATGTGGCCGTCGGGACGGGAAGCTCCTCGGCAGTCAGGGTCACATTAAGCCCGGTGCCCAGGATCACAGGCGGCACAGTGCCGTCCCCCATCGGTCCGAGCTGGGCCAGGATGCCCGCAATTTTCCGGCCGCGCACCATGACGTCGTTGGGCCACTTGATCTCGGCCGGGATCCCTGCCGTTTCCAGGAGGGCCTCCCGGAGGGCAAGGGCGGCGAGCAGCGAGAACCAGGAGTAGCTGTGCGTGGGCAGCGGCCGTCCTTCGGCGTTCACCGGCCGGAGGACGATTGACACGGACACGGAGCTCAGCGGCGGCGCCTCCCAGTGCCGGTCCAGGCGGCCGCGGGCGGCGGTCTGGTGCTCGGCGGTAAGGACGGACAGGTCCGGCCAGGCACGGGGATCCACGGTCACTCCCTGCAGGAGGTCCGCATTCGTGGAACCTGTTGAATCCACCACGGTGAGCTGCGCTATGCCGTTGGCAGCCAGGAAATCCTCACTGCCCAGTTCGTTCCTGTTGAGTCCAACGCGGGCAGCGGGAGACTGCGGGGTGATCGGGTCCTGGCCGTCGGCGGGCTGTGGGGCGTCCATAGTTGAATCCTACCGAGTTGGCGCGGCTCCGGCGGCGGGCGGACGGGTTCTCAGAGGAAAATGTCAGGGACCAGCCGGCCCTCCGGCGCCCCGAGGCTGTACGGCGAAAAGTCGGTGACGCCGGCCGCGGTGAGAACCTGTTCGTCCGTGTAGAAGTTGCCGCTCCGCCGGCCCGCCCCGCCCGCCAGGTTGCTTCCCGTCAACACTGCATGTGCCGCATCCGCCATGATCTCCGGTCCGCGGGCTGCCTTGACCATGTTCTCGCCTCCGGGCATGTTCCGGATGGCAGCCGTGTCGATCAGCGTGCAGGGCCAGAGCGAGTTGACGTTGATGCCGTCTTCCTTGAGTTCCTCGGCCAGGCCGAGGGTGGTGAGGCTCATACCGTATTTGGCCATGGTGTAGGCAAGGTGCATGCCTGCCCACTTGGGATCCAGGTTCAGCGGCGGTGACAGCGTCAGGATATTGGCATCTACTGAGCGGCGAAGTGCCGGCAGTGCGAGCTTGGAGAGCAGGAAGGTTCCCCGGACATTGATGTCCTGCATCAGGTCGTAGCGCTTCATGTCCACGGCGTCGGTTTTGGACAGATCGATCGCGGAGGCGTTGTTGATCACGATGTCGATCCCGCCAAACCGTTCGACGGCGGCGGCAACCGCCCCGGCGACGTCGTCGTCATTGCGGACGTCGCCGACGATCGGGAGCGCCCGGCCGCCTGCTGCTTCCAGTTGTTCCGCGGCGCTGAAGACCGTGCCTTCGAGTTTTGCGTGCGGCTGGCCGGTCTTGGCCATCATCACGATATTGGCGCCATCGCGCGCGGCGCGGAGCGCAATGGCGAGGCCGATGCCGCGGCTGCCGCCCGACATCAAAATGGTGCGTCCCTGAAGGGAACCGGCGGCCTGGTACGGCCCTGCGGCGGTGCCCGAAGCATCGTTGCTTGAAGTCATAAGGACACTCTAGCCGAAGTATGTTACCGGTGAGTAACATAACGGTCGGCGTCACCCGACGGCAGAAAATTGTAGGTTTTCTACAGCGGTCCCGGCCAATAGCGTCACTAGACTAGCCAACAGGGTCCTGTTTTTGTGCGGAAGCTACTTAAGCGCCGTCGCGACACAGGGCCAGCGACCATCAGCTACAGCGAACAATCAGCTACAGAGCCGGAGACACTTGATGAGCCACGATCTGACAACGACTGCGGGAAAGATTGCAGACTTCCGCGACCGCCAGGCGCGTGCCGAGCAGCCATCCGGCCCCGAAGCCATCGAAAAGCAGCACGCCCGCGGGAAGAACACGGCACGCGAGCGCATCGACCTCCTCCTGGATGAAGGATCGTTCGTCGAGTTCGACGCCTTGGCCGTCCACCGCTCCACAGCCTTCGGCATGGAGAAGAAGAAGCCCCTGGGTGACGGACTGGTGTCCGGTTACGGCACGGTGGACGGCCGCCCCGTGGCCGTCTACAGCCAGGATTTCTCCGTCTATGGCGGCTCGCTCAGCCAGGTCAACGGCGAGAAGATCGTCAAGGTGCAGGAATTCGCGCTGCGCAACGGCTGCCCTGTGGTGGGCATCCTCGACGGCGGCGGCGCCCGCATCCAGGAAGGCGTGGCCTCCCTGGCCATGTTCGCGGACATCTTCCGCAACAACGTCCACGCGTCCGGAGTGGTCCCCCAGATCTCGCTCATCATGGGCCCCTCCGCCGGCGGCGCGGCCTACTCCCCTGCCTTGACCGACTACGTGGTCATGGTGGACAAGACCTCGCACATGTTCATCACCGGACCGGACGTGATCAAGACCGTCACCGGCGAGGACGTTGACATGGAGACCCTGGGCGGAGCGCGGCAGCACAACGCCACCACCGGCACGTCCACGTACCTGGCCTCGGACGAGGCGGACGCCATCGAGTTCGTCCGTGAACTCCTGGACTTCCTCCCCTCCAACAACCTGGCCGAAGCTCCGGTCCTGGAGCACCAGCAGGACCTGGAAGTCGACGACGACGACCTCGCCCTGGACACGCTCATTCCGGATTCGGCCAACCAGCCCTACGACATGCGCAAGGTCGTTGAGCAGATCGTGGATGACGGGCACTTCCTGGAGATGCAGGCCCTCTACGCACCCAACGTGATGATCGGCTACGGCCGCATCGAGGGGCACACCGTCGGCATCGTGGCCAACCAGCCCATGCAGTTCGCCGGCACCCTGGACATCTCCGCGTCGGAAAAAGCCGCGCGCTTCGTCCGGCACTGCGACGCCTTCAACATCCCCATCATCACGCTGGTGGACGTGCCGGGATTCCTGCCGGGCAAGGACCAGGAGTTCCAGGGCATCATCCGCCGCGGCGCCAAGCTCCTGTACGCCTACGCCGAGGCCACCGTCCCCAAGCTCACGGTCATCACCCGCAAGGCATACGGCGGGGCGTACATCGTGATGGGTTCCAAGAAGCTCGGCGCCGACCTGAACCTGGCCTGGCCCACGGCCCAGATCGGCGTCATGGGCGCGCAGGGCGCCGTCAACATCCTGTACCGCCGCGAGCTTGCTGCGGTGGCGGAGGCCGGCGGTGACGTCGAGGCCAAGCGCGCCGAGGTGATCCGGCAGTACGAGGAGGAGCTCCTCAACCCGTACCAGGCCGCCCAGCTCGGGTACGTGGACGCCGTCATCGCGCCGTCCGAGACGCGGGTGCAGATCATCAAGGGCCTGCGTGCCCTGCGGGACAAGCGCGCCAGCCTTCCCGCCAAGAAGCACGGGAACATTCCGCTGTGACCCCGGAAGTGGAGCCCGCCGCGCACCCGGCCGTTTCACCGGCCGGGAACGAACCATCACCTGAAACAGCAGCCGGGGAACCGTTGTTCTCGGTGGTCAAGGGCGAACCGACCGACGTGGAACTCGCGGCGCTCACCGCCGTCGTCCTTTCCCTCGGCAATGCCGCGCCCGAAGGCGATGCGAAGCCCAGCGTCCGCCACTGGGTGCGGCGGCAGCAGCTGCGGCTGGCCCCCACCCCGGGGCCGGGCGCGTGGAAGCGAAGCCGCGGCTAAGGCCGGCAGCTGCCGTCTGGCCGCAGCATCACCGCAGCGCCCGGGAACTGACACACCGAAAAGTTCAGTGAGTCTTTCATAACTGGGATCGCCCCGTTAGTCTCGTGGGGTGACTACCGAAACCGCAGCCTCAGCGCGCCCCCACACAGCCATCGACGCCGTCGCAGACGCCTACACGGACACCCTGATCAGGCTCAACCCGAGCTTCGCCACCACGCTCGGCGTGCCCGGCCACGAAACGGAATTCCAGGACTTCTCGCCTGCGGGAATCGAAGAATTCATGGTTGCGGCGCGGAAGGCCCTCGGCGAACTGGACGGGCTGGAGCCTGTAGACGACGTTGACGCCGTCACGCTCGACGCCATGCGGGAACGGCTGGGGCTGCAGCTGGAAATCCACGAATCCGGCTGGGATGCCGCGGACCTGAACAACATCGCCTCGCCGGCGCAGGACATCCGTGCCATCTTTGACCTGATGCCCACCGATTCCACGGAGCACTGGGAGCACATCGCCGGGCGCGCCCACAGCGTCCCCGGCGCGATCGACGGCTACATCGAGTCGCTGCGCTACGCCAGGGAACAGGGCAAGGTCTCCGCCTCCCGGCAGGTGTCCATCGTCGTCGAGCAGGCCATCAGATACGCGGCCGAGGACGGCTTCTTCGCGAAGATGGCCGCCGGCGCCAAGACCGCGGACGGTCCGCTTTCCGCGGAACTGCAGGCAAGGCTCGACGACGGCGCCGCCGCGGCCCGCGCCGCGTACCTCAAGCTGGCGGATTTCCTGTCCGCCGAACTGCTGCCCGCGGCACCGGCCAAGGACGCTGTGGGCCGGGACCGGTACGCGCTGGCATCCCGGGCCTTCCTCGGCGCGACGGTGGACCTCGACGAAACCTACGCCTGGGGCGTCCAGGAACTGGAACGGCTCATCGCCGAACAGGAGCGCGTGGCCAACGAGATCCGGCCCGGCGCTTCGGTGGCGGAAGCCAAGGAAATCCTGAACAGCGATCCCGCGCGCCAGCTCAAAGGCACCGACGCCCTCAAAGCCTGGATGCAGGGCCTCTCGGACAAGGCTGTGGCGGATCTGGCCGACGTGCACTTCGAGATCCCGGACATCATGAAGACGCTCGAATGCCTGATCGCCCCCACCGACGAAGGCGGCATCTACTACACCGGACCTTCGGACGACTTCAGCAGGCCGGGCCGGATGTGGTGGTCGGTGCCCGCGGGCGAGGACACCTTCACCACCTGGGCCGAAACCACCACGGTGTTCCACGAAGGCGTGCCCGGGCACCACCTCCAGATCGCCACGGCCATCTACCGGCGGGAGCTGCTCAACAAGTGGCGGCGCAACGTCTGCTGGACTTCGGGCCACGGCGAAGGCTGGGCGCTGTACGCAGAGCAGCTGATGCTGGAACTGGGGTACCTCAAGGACCCGGGCGACCACATGGGCATGCTCGACATGCAGCGCATGCGGGCCGCGAGGGTGGTGTTCGACATCGGCGTGCACCTGGAGCTCGACGTGCCGGAACGCTGGGGCAGCGGCACCTGGACGCCGGACAAGGGCTACGACTTCCTGAAGCAGAACCTCGCGATCAGCGAAGGCCAGCTCAACTTCGAATTCGCCCGCTACCTCGGATGGCCGGGCCAGGCTCCGTCCTACAAGGTGGGCCAGCGCCTCTGGGAGCAGATCCGCGCCGAGCTCGAAGCCCGCCCCGGCTTCAACCTGAAGGCCTTCCACACCAAGGCACTCAACGTCGGCTCCGTGGGGCTCGACACGCTGAAGCGCGCGCTGCTGGGGTAAGGCCGGTCTCGACGCTGCGTCCCGGAGGGACAGCTGCAACGTCCCGGAGGGACGGACATCCTCGGCGTGCTCGCTCGTTCCTCGTTTGGACGCACGCTGCCGGATGCCCGTCCCTCCGGTCCGTTCACGAGACGTTTGCCACACCGGACCTGGGAATAACTTCATAAAACGCTGGCCTGGCGCCGAAATTGCTTGCATGTGAGCGTGATGGCCGAATGGGGCCGCGTAATATTTCTCAATGTCGAGTGGAAGCTGTATTTTGTGCGGCCTAGCGTGTTCGGGTGACCACTCAAACCAGCACTCCCTCCCCCGCAGGAAACACCGGCTTCCGGCTGCCCAAATGGGCCGGTTCGTTCGGCTTCCAGATCATTGCCGCCCTGATCGTGGGCCTGGGCCTTGGCCTCCTGGCCAAGTACACGGGCAGCACCAAGGCAAGCCCCAATGCCCTCGGCGCCACCCTGCAGACGATCGGCTCGAGCTACGTCTCGCTGCTGCAGACCGCCGTGGTGCCCCTTATCTTCACCGCCGTCGTCAGCTCCATCTCGAACCTCCGGCAGGTCTCCAACGCTGCGAAGCTGGCCTGGAACACGCTGCTGTGGTTCGCCATCACATCGCTGATCGCGGTGCTGATCGGCATCGGCCTGGGTGTGCTGCTGCAGCCCGGCGCCAGCACCGGCATTACCCAGGAAGCCAAGTACAGCGGCAAGTCCGGTGACTGGTGGGCCTTCCTCACCGGCCTGTTCCCCAAGAACTTCCTCGGCCTCGGCGCCAGTTCCACTGTGACGGAAAGCGCGAACGCTGCAACGACAGTGAGCACGTCCGTCAGCTTCAACGTCCTGCAGATCCTGGTGATCGCGATCGCCGTCGGCGTGGCGGCACTGAAGGTGGGCAAGGCCGCCGAGCCCTTCCTGAACCTCAACGCCTCAGCCCTCGCCGTCATCCAGAAGGTGCTGTGGTGGATCATCCGCATCGCCCCGCTGGGCACTGTGGGCCTCATCGGCAACGCCGTGGCGGTTTACGGCTGGGACACCATCGGGTCGCTGGGCAAGTTCACCTTTGCCATCTACGTCGGCCTGGCCCTCGTCCTGTTTGTGGTCTACCCGGTCCTGGTCCGCACCCATGGGCTGTCCGTCAAGCAGTACTTCTCCGGCGTCTGGCCCGCTGTCCAGCTGGCCTTCGTGTCCCGCTCGTCCGTGGGCACCCTGCCGCTGACCCAGCGCGTGACGGAGCGGAGCCTGGGCGTACCCCGCGCCTACGCCTCCTTCGCCGTACCGCTGGGCGCCACCACCAAGATGGACGGCTGCGCCGCGATCTACCCGGCCATCTCCGCGATCTTCGTAGCCCAGTTCTTCGGCATCCAGCTCGACTTCAGCCAGTACCTGCTGATCGCCCTCGTCTCCGTGCTGGGCTCCGCCGCGACGGCCGGCACCACCGGCGCCGTCGTGATGCTGACCCTGACGCTCTCCACGCTGGGACTGCCGCTGGCCGGCGTCGGCCTCCTGCTGGCGATCGACCCGATCCTGGACATGGGCCGCACTGCGGTCAATGTCGCCGGGCAGGCGCTGGTCCCCACGATCGTGGCCAAGCGCCAGGGCATCCTGGACGAGGCGCTGTACAACGCACCGCGCAACGGCGACCCGTTCGCGGACGACTCCGCCAGTGCAGATCCGACGGCGGCCGCTCCGGCAACTGAACGGGACGAACGCGAGCTGGCGGACGCCAAGGCGTAACCCGCTTCGTCGCCGAAGCGCGAACGTACAGTTGAGGCCTCAAATCCACACGGGTTTGGGGCCTCAACTGTACGTTCGCGCTGATGTGGTGGGACGTCCTAGCGGCCGCCGCCGCCGATCACGCCGTTTTCCACGGCCTTGGTGACGGCGTCGGCTTCCGCCTGGGTGAGCTTGCCGTCCGCGACAGCCTTGTCCAGCCGGGACTTCAGGGCCGCTGCGCGCTCGGACCGTTCCGCGGCGTGCAGCTCCTCAAGTGCGGAGGTGACCTTGGATTCTTCTATCCCGAGCGACTCCGCGAGGGACTTGGCCAAGGCGGCTTCCCTGGCCGCACGGTCCGGCTTCTCTCCCTCGGCGGGCCGTGTGGCCGGCTTGTTGGCATCGCGGAACGCCTTCAGCGCCTCCGTGACCTTTGCCTCGTCAACACCGAGCTTGGCCGCCAGCTCCGATGCCTGCACGCCCCCTTCGTGCCCGTGGCGGCCTCCCTTGTGGCCGCGGTCGTGGCCGTCGGTGTTGGCACCGGCCGATGCGCTGGCTGACGGAGTGGGCGTCGGAGTGGTGGCTGCGGACGCAATTCCGCTGACGCCGATCCCGGCCCCGACAACCAGGGCAGCGGCGCCCAGGCCGAGGCCCAACTTCTTTCTGCTTGTCATGGCACGTCTCCTCGATCTGCCGCAGCAGCGCGGCTACTTCTGGTGGCAGGTACAGAACGCCTACCTTCCTCAAGGCTGCGGCATCCACTTATGGAAGACCTGTCATGAAGCTGTTAGGAAGCTGTGAATCGGACATTCTGAGAAACTTGCACAGAGTGTAAAAATGCACGTAGTGTAATGCCGTGCCACCCACCCAGAATGCGCCAGCCATCCCGCCGCGCAGTGAAACCGCCGAACCGCCGCCGCCCTCGCGCCGGGAACTCAACAAAGCCGCAACACGCCAGGCCATTACCGATGCCGCCCTGCAGCTTCTGCGCAGCAAGGGGCCCGGAAACTTCACGGTGGAGGACATCGCTGACGCCGCAGCGATATCGCGGCGCACCTTCTTTAATTACTTCAGCAGCACCGAGGCGGCACTGGCCTCCGTGACCCACGGCTTCCTGGACAACGCGTTGGCGCAGTTCCGGTTGCGGCCCGCCGACGAGCCCATCCTTGAGTCGGCGAGGGCTGCCCTGGTTCAGTTGGCCGACCCCATGACGGTGGCCCCCATGGCCGAGCTGTACAGCCTGGCGCAGTCCAATCCGCAGCTCAACCGTTCCGAACTTGAGGCGTGGGACCACTGCACCGCGGAAATCATCGATGCGGCCCGCGAACGTTTCGCCCGGACCACGGGCGAGGAGCTCGACGAGCTTTACCTGCGCGCGCTTGCGGGGTCCATCATCTCCTGCGGAAAAGCCGCCATGGACGTCTGGTTCGCCGAGCGCGGCGCAGACCTCTCCGCCACGTCGCTTGCAAGGCTCCGCCAGCTCCTGATCGACGCCATGGGCCTCCTTGGCTCAGGCTTTACGCCCACCGCCAACCTCTCCACAGATCGGCACTGACATGGCCCTCTTACTCTACCGCCTCGGCAAGTTCTCGTATCGCCGCCGCTGGCTGGTCATTTCGCTCTGGCTGGCAGCGCTGGTGGCCGTGGGCGGGTCTGCCGCCGCCTTCCACGGCACACTGTCCAACAACTTCCAGATCCCCGGCACCGAAACGCAGCAGATGGCGGACAAGCTCAAGAAGGAGCTCCCCTCCTCCTCCGGCGGCTCGGCAAGCGTGGTGTTCGAAGCCAACGACGCCCGGTTCAGCCGGGCCGGAAGGGATGCGGTCACTGCTGCGCTGACGAAACTCAAGACCCTTCCCGATGTCCAGGGAACAGTCGATCCGTTCGCCACCCAGGCGCAGCTGGACAAGGCTGTCGCAGATCTCGACGCCGGCAGGGAGCAGTCCGCGGCCGGCAAGGCGCGGCTGGACCAGGCCACTGCCGAGCTTGCCGCCGGAAAGGCACAGCTGGGAGCAGCAGAACAGCAGATGGCGGCCGCCGGTTTGCCGGCTGCCGCGATCGAGGCACAGCTCGGCCAGCAGAAAGCAGCCCTCGCCGAAGGCCAGGCAAAGCTCGACGCCGGTACTAAGGAACTGGAAGCGGGCGAAGCCAAGCTTGCGCTTGGCGCCCGCCAGCTGGAAGCCTCGAAGGGCCTCTGCTTCGTCTCCGAGGACGGCAAGGCCGCAATCGCACAGGTCCAGTTCAGGACCTCCATCAACGGCCTGACGCCCGACGTCCGCCAGCAAGTCCAGGACATCGTCAAGGAGGTCTCGGCCGCCAACGTCACTGCCCTGCCCAGCAAGGAAATCAGCGAGGACATCTCCGAACTCTTTGGCACCGCCGAGATCATCGGCATCGCCGTTGCGGCCCTGGTCCTGGTGGTCATGCTCGGGACCCTGATCGCCGCCGGGCTTCCGCTGCTGATGGCCGTCGTCGGCGTGGCCGTCGGTGTGGGCGGAACGATCGCCCTGAGCGGTGCCACGGAAATGAGTTCCATCTCGCCCATGCTGGCGCTGATGCTCGGCCTGGCAGTGGGAATCGACTACTCGCTCTTCATCGTCAACCGGCACCGCAGCCAGTTGCTGACCGGCATGGATGCCGAGGAATCCGTGGCCCTGGCCACCGGTACTTCGGGCAACGCGGTGATGTTCGCCGGACTGACCGTCATCATCGCGCTGGCTGCTCTGGTGGTCCCCGGCCTTCCGTTCCTGGCAGTTATGGGTCTCTCCGCGGCCGCCACAGTGGCCGTCGCCGTCGTCGTTGCCTTGACCCTGACCCCCGCTGTTCTCTCCCTGGTGGGCCGGAAGCTGATCTCCAAGCGTGCTTGGGCCAAGGCGGAGAAGCACAACGCCGCCCCGGGGCACGAAACCGAGGACCGCACCCGGGACGAATACCGCAGCAGCCACGGCTGGGGCGGCATGGTCACCAATCACCCGTGGCTGGCCCTGCTGGCCGGAGTCGTCCTGCTCGGTGTGGTGGCGCTGCCCGCCAGCCAGCTCCGGCTTGCATTGCCGGATGCCAGTTCCGAGCCGGTCGCCTCGCAGGCTTTCAAGGCCTATGACGTCACCAAGCGGAGCTTCGGCGAGGGCATGACCGGCCCGATCATTGTGGTGGGCGACCTCCCCGAAGGACTCAGCGACGCCGAGGCGCAGGCCAAGCAGTTCGATGTCGCGGACATTCTGCGCGAAACCGGAAATGTCACCGCCGCCGTGCCGCTGGCACTGAGCGAGGACCGCCGCACCGCGGTGTTCCAAGTCATTCCGAATGAAGGGCCGGCCAGCGCGAGCACCGTGCAGGTGGTCTCCGAACTCCGTGCCGAAAAGGGCCAGATCAAGGACTCCACGGGCGTCAGCATCGGGCTCACAGGACAGACCGCCGGCAACGTCGACGTCTCCACCAAACTCGGTGACGCACTGCCGCCGTACTTGGCGATCGTAGTTGGTCTCTCCTTGATCCTGCTGCTGCTGGTGTTCCGCTCCATCTGGGTGCCGCTGCTGGCCACCGGAGGCTTCCTGCTCTCGCTCGCCGCAGCGTTCGGCGCGGTCGTGGCTGTGTACCAGTGGGGCTGGCTCGGAGCGGTGTTCGGCGTCGAAAATCCCGGTGCCGTGCTGAGCTTCCTGCCGATCATCCTGATCGGCGTGCTGTTCGGGCTGGCCATGGACTACCAGGTGTTCATCACCTCCGGCATGCGGGAATCGTTCATGCACGGGGAATCAGCCAAGCACGCCGTCCGGTCGGGCTTTAGTCACGCGGCCGCGGTGGTCACAGCGGCCGCGATCATCATGGTCAGCGTGTTCTCCGGCTTCATCTTCTCGCACCTGAACATGGTCCGGCCGCTTGGGTTCGCCATGGCCTTCGGCGTGCTGATTGATGCCTTCGTGGTCCGCATGACGATCGTCCCGGCCGTGATGTACCTGCTCGGCGAAAAGGCATGGTGGCTGCCGCGCTGGCTGGACCGCATCCTGCCGGACGTGGATGTGGAGGGTGCGAAGCTCCGCAAACCTGCGCCGGCCGCCGAGGTGGAACCGGAAGAAGTCGGCGCACGCTGACCGGGCTCCCCTAGTCCGCCACAGGCCGCCCGCTGATCAACTGATCGGCGGGCGGCCTGTTTGTGCGGGCCATGTTCTGTGGGCCATGTTCTGTGGGCCATGTTCTGTGGGCCATGTTCTGTGGGCCATGTTCTGTGGGCCTTGTTCTCCGTGCCGCGTTCTGTGGGACCGTGCCAGGGTTAGGCCGCGAGTGGAGCAACACGCCGTGACCGGAGGGCACGTCGGTGAACCTTGGCGTGGTGGCGGAGCTCTTTCCGGCGACTGGAATCTTCTCGGTAGCGGATTTCTTCCGGATGGCCGGGGTCTGTGGCCGGGCTGCCTCGTTGACTCCCCGGCAGCGGCGGCGCAGTGGAGTGATAGGTGTGGCCGTTGGGAGTTGTCAGTTGGATGCCATGCCTGGCCCTGCCGGGACCACTCGTCCCGCCGGGAACACTCGTTCCGGCGGGTGCGTTTGGTGCGTTGGCCGGGTGTGCTCTCCAGCCCGGCGATTCCTTCGTGTGGTTGCAGGCCTCGCAGAGCCCGGCACCGTTGCCCGCCGTTGTAGCGCCACCGCCGTGCCAGGGAACGATATGGTCCAGGTGCCGGATGGGAGCATCACAGTACGGGGTACGGCACGTGTCGTCGCGGGCCTCGATGAACCGCCGGAGCCCCGCAGGGAAAAGCCTCGCCCGGGAGTCCATCGACACCAACTCACCCGAGCCCGGGGCTGTGTACAGGCGGCGGATCCAGGTGGTGAACGCCTGGTCAGCTGCCGCTTCTGAGGGCACAGCGCCTGGCACGGATCCGGCGGGCACAGAAGCCTTGGACACGGAGGCGTCGGGCTCGGAATTTGCAGGCGCCGCTCCGGCCGGGCCAACAAGGCTCCTGGCCCAGCCGCCGGGAACTACACCGTAGCCGGGCAGGCGGGCAGGTTCGCTGTCGCCTTGGAAGAGGGTGCGGTCGGTCATCACGAGCTGGATTTCGATGCCGCTGATCCCGCCCGGTGTGCCAGTGACGCGTTCAACCAGGTCGTCCGCCATAATCTGCCCGCGGGAGCGGATGTCCCCGGACGAACGCAAAGTATCAGCCTGCCGGGTCAGCGCAGCATGGACCGCAACACCGGCCGAAACCGGCAACAGGGCCGTCAGATAGCACATCGTGTCAGGGGCGGGACGGAGACTCACATGCCGCTCCGTCACAGCATGCGCAGCACGTTTCGCGACAGAGCGCGGATCCAGCCGGTACGCCGCGGCCCGGGCCGCGCCAACAAGGGCCCGGTCACCGGACCCGGCCAGCGCCCCGGAATCCGGCGCGAGTTCCTCATCGACCGCACACCGGTCGTCCGCCGACAGGCACGCCGTCTCACGCACCAGCAACGTGGCCCGCCACTCACTCAACTGCCCCGCTTCCAAGGCAGCAAGCGTGTGCGGCATCTCCGTCACCAAAGCCTTCGCCAGACCCAGCAACCGGCTCCCCTTCGCCGGAGACTCCCGCCGGGCCAGCGCCACCTGCGCCCCGACACCCGCCCCGAGCTGGTCTGCAGGGACCCCGGCAATCGACTGCGCCCGGCGCTGCAGCAGATCAAAGGCCACCGTCAACCGGGCCTGACGGGCAGCCAACGCAGACTTCCGATCCTCCAACGCCCGGATCTCATCGATCAAGCCTGCACCACCGTCCCCGGACGGAACACCGTCCGGCCCCCAGGCCGGGTCCTGCGATGCCGGCCCCTGACCACAGCTGCAAGCGCAACCGCACCCCGCCGCCAGTGCCGGCGTCTCTTCAGTTCCCCCAAGACCGTCCATGGCTCAAGTGTCTCTCTGGGCTCTGACATTAATAGCCGGTGAGGTCCCGACCCCGCATGGGCCTATGCGGGGTCGGCTCAGGACAACCGCCACTTGGGCGCGCGTCCCGATAGTAGCCAAGGCGGAGCCCACCTCGTCCAGCCGCCGAACGAATTCGAATAGCTCTCCACTGCCCCAGGCAAAGTAATCTGTCGAAGCGCGAGACTGCACACCTCCACCACGCGCGGAAGGTTGACTTCTTTCCGTTCGGCCATCTCTGGCGCCCTCTTCGGTCCGTGTTTCCCGTCCATGAACCCACTATCCCGCCGACCTCCGACAATAAGACGAGCGATAAAGACCTAAGCGAAAAGACCGAGCGACAATGCGACTCAGAGGGAACTAGGCTGGACCGGTGACCCGCCTTATTCTTGCTTCCCAGTCCCCCGCACGCACCAAACTGCTGAGCCACGCCGGCATCCGGCACGAGATCCTGGTTTCCGATGTGGATGAAGACGCGGTCCAGGCCCGCTACGGCGTGACGGACCCGCACGACACCGCCCTGCTGCTGGCCCGCGCCAAGGCGGAGGCCGTGGCCTCGCTGCCCGAGGCGGAGGGTGCACTGGTGCTCGGCTGCGATTCCGTCTTCGAGTTCGACGGAGAGGCACACGGCAAGCCGTACACGGCCGACGTCGCCAAAGAGCGGATGCTGCGCATGAGCGGCGCCATGGGCGTGCTGCACACGGGCCACTGGCTGGTGGACTGCCGCGACACCGAGCCGGACGACGACGCCGACGCCGAATCCGGTTCCGACACCAGCACCGGCACCGGCACGGGCGCCACCCTGGGCTCCGTCACCTCCGCGGAGGTCCACTTCATGGATATGGGCGTCGACGAAATCGATGCCTACATCGCCACCGGCGAGCCGCTCCAGTGCGCCGGTTCGTTCACGATCGACGGCTACGGCGGGGCCTTCATCCGCAAGGTCGACGGCGACCCGCACACCGTCGTCGGGCTTTCCATTTCCACCCTCCGCGCCCTGCTGGGGCAGGCGCAGGTGGGCATTACCGAGCTGTGGACCGGCGGCGCCATTGACCCCGCAGAAGTCCGCGCTGAGTGAGCCAATTCGCAACTCTTTGTAGCTTCCCTACAAAGGACCGGAGCTTTACACGCGGAATCCGCAAGTAATATCGGCGGAACCCTCAAAATCGCGCTAGGCTCCCTGAAGGAAAGAAGGAGACGCCTTGTCAGCAAATACGGAGCAGTCCGCAAGTCCAGAGCAGTCCACCGCCCCCAGCCACGCAGGTGCCGCCCTGACGAGCTCCAAGCGGCTGAGTAAAGTCCTGATCGCCAACCGCGGCGAAATCGCAGTGCGCATCATCCGCGCCGCCCGCGACGAAGGCATCTCATCGGTGGCCGTCTACGCCGACCCGGACCGTGACGCCCTGCACGTGCGCCTGGCGGACGAAGCCTACGCGCTGGGCGGCAACACTGCCGCCGAGTCCTACCTGGTGATGGAAAAGCTCATCGAGGTCGCCCACGAGTGCGGCGCTGACGCCATCCACCCTGGCTACGGTTTCCTGGCCGAAAATGCCCAGTTCGCGGCCATGGTCATCGGCGCCGGCATCACCTGGATCGGCCCGTCCCCGGAGGCGATCTCCGCCCTCGGCGACAAGGTCCAGGCCCGGCACATCGCCGAAAAGGTCGGCGCTCCGCAGGTCCCCGGCACGGCCGACCCCGTGGAATCAGCCGAGGAAATCCTCGAGTTCGTGGACAAGTTCGGACTGCCCGTGGCCATCAAGGCTGCCTTCGGCGGCGGCGGGCGCGGCATCAAGGTGGCCCGCACCCGCGAAGAGATCCCCGAACTTTTTGAATCCGCCGTCCGCGAGGCCGTCGCTGCTTTCGGCCGCGGAGAGTGCTTCATCGAGCGCTTCCTGGACGCCCCGCGCCACGTCGAAACCCAGTGCCTCGCGGACGCCTACGGCAACGTCGTGGTGGTTTCCACCCGCGACTGCTCCCTACAGCGGCGCAACCAGAAGCTTGTGGAAGAAGCCCCGGCACCCTTCCTCACCGAAGAGCAGAACCGCCGCCTGTACGAGTCCTCCAAGGCCATCCTCAAGGAAGCCGGCTACCTCGGTGCCGGAACCTGCGAATTCCTGGTGGGCCAGGACGGCACCATCTCCTTCCTGGAGGTCAATACCCGTCTCCAGGTGGAGCACTGCGTTTCCGAGGAAGTCACCGGAATCGACCTTGTCCGCGAACAGTTCCGGCTGGCCCGCGGCGAAAAGCTGGGCTACGACGATCCGGAGGTGCGGGGACACTCCATTGAATTCCGCATCACCGGCGAAGACCCGGGCCGCAACTTCATGCCCGCCCCCGGCACCATCACCACGCTGAAAAACCCCACAGGACCCGGCATCAGGATTGACTCCGGCGTGGAGCAGGGCGATGTCATCAGCGGCAACTTCGACTCGATGCTCTCCAAGCTGATCGTCACAGGCGCCACCCGCGAGCAGGCACTGCAGCGCTCCCGCCGGGCCCTGGAGGAGATGGTGGTGGAGGGCATTCCCACCGTCATTCCGTTCGACCTCGCTGTGGTCACCAACCCCGACTTTGCGCCTGCGGAAGGACCGTTCAAGGTCCACACCCGCTGGATTGAGACGGCTTTCGTCAACGACATTCCGGCGTGGACGCCGAACGGCGCCGAGGGTGAAGCGCCCGACGCCGGCGATCGCCAGCGCGTCGTCGTCGAGGTGGGCGGCAAGCGCCTTGAGGTGGTGCTGCCAGCTTCGCTCGGTTCGTTCAGCAGCGGCGGCGGCCCGGCCAAGCCGGCCAAGGCCAAGAAGCGCTCCCGCTCCGGCGGGCCGGCTGCAGCCGCCGGCGGCAACGCCTTGACCTCCCCCATGCAGGGGACCATCGTCAAGGTGGCCGTCGCCGAAGGCGACGTTGTTGCCGAAGGTGATCTCGTCGTCGTGCTCGAAGCGATGAAGATGGAGCAGCCGCTCACGGCGCACCGGGGCGGCACCATCACCGGCCTGGCCGCCATCGCGGGCGAGACGGTGTCCGCCGGTGCCGTGATCGCCACGATCGAGGACTGAACCCGCCTGCTCACCTTTCAGCTCGTACCACAGCATTACCAGCCGCCCCCGGCGCGCCCATGGCGCCCGGGGGCGGCTGCATGCAGACTTAGCGTGTGAAGCCATTTCTCCTTCTTGCATCACGCGCCGAGGACAGGGCGGCCGAGGAAGAATACGAAGCCTACCTGCGCTACGGCGGCCTTGAGCCCGCCCAACTCCGGCGCATCCGGATGGAAGCCGGGCCCCTGCCGGAGCTGGACCTCTCCGCCTACTCCGGCGTCATTGTGGGCGGCAGCCCCTTTACATCCAGCGACCCCGCGGACCACAAAAGCGCAGCCCAGCACCGGGTGGAGCGAGAACTGCGCCTGCTGCTGGACCGTATTGTGCCGGCCGATTTCCCGTTCCTGGGGGCCTGCTACGGTGTCGGCACACTCGGCCTGCACCAGGGAGCAGTCATCGACAGGACGTACGGCGAGGGGCTGGGCGGCACCACCATCAAACTGACGGCGGAAGGACTGCAGGATCCCCTCCTGCGCGGACTCCCGGAAAGCTTCACGGCCTTCACCGGCCACAAGGAAGGCTGCACCGTCCTCCCCTCCCACGCGGTACTGCTGGCCAGTTCAGCGGCCTGCCCGGTGCACATGTTCCGGATCAAGGCCAACCTGTACGCCACCCAGTTCCACCCCGAACTGGATGCGGAAGGGCTGGTCACCAGGATCGACATCTACCGCCATGCCGGCTACTTCCCGCCCGAATCGGCCGAAACGCTGATGAATGACGCCCGGCAGTTCACCGCCACGGAACCGATGAAGATCCTCCGCAACTTCGTGGAGCGCTACGCAAAGTAGCGCCGGAAACGACAAAATGCCCGGTACCCCCAAGGGGCACCGGGCATTTGTTGCGGGCGAAACGGCTCAGGCTACGTTGTTCTCGTAATCCAGGTCCCGTGTTTCCTTGCTCAGGAACAGGGCGATGAGGGTCAGCACGGCCATGGCGCTGAGGTAGACACCCACCAGCACGGGGCTGCCCTTCGCCATCTCCCAAAGCCATACCGCAATGAACGGGGCCACGGCAGCACCCAGGATGCTGGAGACGTTGTAGCTGACGGCTGATCCCGTGTAGCGGACGTTGGTGGGGAAGAGTTCCGGAAGCAGCGCGCCCATGGGACCGAAGGTCAGGCCCATCAGGGTGAAGCCGAGGATCAGCAGGGCCATGGTGCCCACGAAGCCGCCGCTGAACAGCGGCACGAACAGCATGCCGAAGACGAAGATCCCGGCGGTGACGCCGATGAGCATCTTGCGGCGGCCGTACTTTTCAGCCAGCGGGCCGGAGACCAGGGTGAAAATGCCGAAGAACACGACGCCGGCAATCAGCATCCACAGGAAGTCGTTGCGCGTGAAGCCCAGGCCGGGGACGAACGCGGCCGCTGCGGCCTCGCTCATCGGCTTCCCTGCCTTTTCCGCGGCCGCCTTGGCGGCATCCAGCGTGGCGGGGCGTGTTCCGTAGGTGAGCGTGAACGTGGTCATCAGGTAGAACAGCACGTACGTGGCCAGCATGATGAACGTGCCCAGGATGAGCGGGCGCCAGCTGGTCTTGAAGACGCGGGCCAGCGGGAGCTTGGCAACCTCGTTGGATTCCAGCACTTTGGTGAAGGCGGGGGTCTCGATCAGCTTCAGGCGGACGTAGAGTCCGATGATCACCATGACGGCGCTGAGCAGGAACGGAACGCGCCAGCCCCAGGCTTCAAACGCCTGCGGTGACAGTGTGTAGCTGGCCACCAGGAAGATGACGTTGGCAATGATGAACCCGATGGGTGCACCCAGCTGCGGGAACGTGCCGTAGATGGCGCGCTTGTTGGCGGGGGCGTTCTCGGTGGCCAGGAGGGCTGCGCCGCTCCACTCCCCGCCGAGGGCCAGGCCCTGGGCGAAGCGCATGACCACCAGCAGCGCCGGAGCCCAGAAGCCCCAGCCCGGAACCAGTGCGGTGGGGAGGCAGCCGATCAGGAACGTGGCGATACCCATGGTCAGCAGCGATGCCACCAGGGTGCCCTTGCGGCCGAACTTGTCGCCGAAGTGGCCGAAGACAATCGATCCGAGCGGGCGGGCAATGAACGCGACGCCGAACACGGCGAAGGAGCTCAGCAGCTGGGTGGTCTCGTTCTGTCCGGGAAAGAACAGCTTGGGGAATACGAGCACGGCGGCCGTGGCGTAGACGTAGAAGTCGTAGAACTCAACGGTGGTGCCGATGAGGCTGGCGACGATCACGCGCCCGCGCGAGTTAACCTGCTTGGCTGACCCCGGCTGCGGTGAGGTGGCAGTGGATGACATGTAGTAACGCTTTCGTGAGAAACCGGACGGGTGCCCCAAAAGACTGCCCGGCTAAGGGATACGTATCTCTCAATAATAGTTCCCGCTGTCCAGCGACTGGACAAACAGTCCACTATGCGGACTTTTCGATTCGTCTCACTAATTGCGCCTCACGCCGTCACAAATGCCCCGATAGGCAAACTTCACAGCACGTTAACAAACGGCGACGCTTCACGAAACGCGGGCTCCCTACCTTTGAAGAACAACAAACCCCCGAAGGAGGTACACCGTGACTGTTGACCGCACGGCAGAGGCCGGCGCACAGCCCGGCACTACCCGCACCGTTCACGCCCCCGCCCTTGAAGTCCGCCCCGGTCGCTGGATCGCCAACTGGGATGCCGAGAACAAGGAGCAGTGGGAAACCCAGGGCCGCTCCATCGCCCGGCGCAACCTGAACTGGTCCATCTTCGCCGAATTCCTCGGCTTTGTCGTCTGGCAGCTCTGGTCCATCGTGGTGGTCCAGCTCCCCGCGGCAGGCTTCACATTCTCCACCTCTGAAATCTTCTGGCTGATCTCCATGCCCAGCCTGGTGGGTGCCACCCTCCGCATCCCCTACACGTTCATGGTTCCGAAGTTCGGCGGCCGCAACTGGACCATCGTCTCGGCCCTGCTGCTCCTGATCCCCTCCATTGGACTGGCAATGTGCGTCTCCAACCCGGAGACTCCGTTCGGTGTCATGCTCCTGGTGGCAGCACTTGCAGGCTTCGGCGGCGGCAACTTCGCCAGCTCCATGGCCAACATCACGTTCTTCTACCCGGCCCGTGAAAAGGGCTGGGCCCTGGGCCTGAACGCCGCCGGCGGCAACATGGGTGCCGCCGTCGCACAGCTTGCTGTGCCGATCGCCATCACGCTCCTGGCCGCCGGAACCGTCAACCTTCCGGTCGCAGGCCTCATGTGGGTCCCGCTGATCCTGCTCGCAGCGTTCGGCGCCTACAAGTACATGGACAACCTCACCAGCGCCAAGGGTGACGTGGCAGGCTCCATCGCCGCGCTGAAGGAACCGCACCTGTGGATCATGGCGTTGCTGTACATCGGCACCTTCGGATCGTTCATCGGCTTCGCCGGTGTATTCCCCAAGCTCATCAAGGACTACTTCCCCGCCTTCTCCTCCATCGGCGTGGGCACAGTGGCTCTCTCACTGGCCTTCCTCGGCCCGCTGGTCGGTTCCCTGGCCCGCCCCTACGGCGGCCGCATGGCGGACCGCATGGGCGGCGCCCGCATGACCGTCGCAGCCTTTGCTTCCATGGCCGTCATCACCCTCACGATGATCTGGACGCTGCCGCTGAAGAACTTCTGGCTCTTCCTGGTCCTCTTCCTGATGCTCTTCACCGCCAGCGGCTTCGGAAACGGCGCCACCTACCGGATGATCCCCATCATCTTTGCCACCAACAGCCGGGCAGCACGCAAGGGCGCCAGCACGGTGCAGACCCAGCGACTGGCTTCCTCCGCCCTGGGCCTGATCTCGGCAATCGGCGCATACGGCGGGTTCGTCATCCCGCAGGTGCTGAACGCCTCCAACACGGCCAGCGGTTCCTACACCCCCGCTTTCTACGGCTTCGTCGGGGCTTACGTCCTGATGCTGGTGGTCTGCTGGGGCTGCTACATCCGCAATGCCAACCGAAATGCGATGGGACACGTCTAACATGACCACAAGCGCCGACACGCACTGCCCCTACTGCGCTTTGCAGTGCGCCATGACGCTGAAGTCCCCAGCGGCTCTGACCCCGGCTGTCCAGCCGGGGTCAGACCCCGTGCCGGCTCCATCCGCCCAGAGCGTGGCCGCCCCGGCTGGACCCGTCCTCGAAGTTTCCGGCCGCGACTTCCCCACCAACCGCGGCGGACTCTGCCGCAAGGGGTGGACGTCAGCGTCCCTTCTGAGCCACCCCGGACGTGTCACCGAGCCCATGCTGAAGGGCTCCGACGGCGTGCACCGCCCCGTCAGCTGGGATGACGCACTGAAGCTCATCACCGCAGCCGTGAATGACACCCGTGCCCGCTACGGCGCGGACGCTGTCGGCGTGTTCGGCGGCGGCGGCCTGACCAATGAGAAGGCCTACATGCTGGGCAAATTTGCCCGGCTCGCCCTGGGCACGTCCCGGATCGACTACAACGGCCGGTTCTGCATGTCCTCCGCCGCCGCCGCCGGCATGCGCGCCTTCGGCGTCGACCGCGGCCTGCCGTTCCCGCTGACAGACCTCGACGGTGCCAGCACCATCCTGATGCTCGGCTCCAACGTTGCCGAGACCATGCCGCCCTTCGTCCAGCACCTCCAGGGCGCACGCGACGCCGGCGGGCTGATTGTGGTGGACCCCCGCCGTTCCGCCACGGCGGCGTTCACGTCCGACGGCGGCGGCCTGCACCTCCAGCCCCTGCCCGGCACCGACCTCACCCTCCTCCTGGGCCTCTCCCACGTGGTGATCCACGAAGGCCTGGCGGACACCGACTTCATCCAGGCGCGCACCAGCGGCTTCGAAGCCCTCTCCCGCAGCGTCAACGCCTTCTGGCCAGAGCGCGTCCAGTCCCTGACCGGCGTGCCCGCGGACCTGATCCGCGAGACGGCCCGCAGGCTGGCCCACGGTGCCACCAAGGGCGGCAGCTACATCCTGACCGGCCGCGGTGTGGAGCAGCACGTGGACGGCACGGACACCGCCACAGCTGCCATCAACCTCAGCCTGCTGCTCGGCCTGCCGGGTTCCGCCCGCAGCGGCTACGGCACCCTCACCGGCCAGGGCAACGGCCAGGGCGGCCGCGAGCACGGCCAGAAGGCCGATCAGCTCCCCGGTTACCGCAAGATCACCGACCCCGCCGCACGTGCACACGTGGCCGGGGTGTGGGGCGTACCGGAAGCGCTGATTCCCGGCCCCGGCCTCCCCGCCGTCCAGCTCCTGAAGTCCCTCGGACAGCCCGACGGCGTCCGCTGCCTCTTCGTGCACGCCTCGAACATCGCGGTGGCCTCCCCCGATGCCAATGCGGTCATTGCCGGCCTGCGCAGCCTGGACTTCCTGGTGGTCTGCGATTTCTTCGTCTCCGAGACGGCCGCCGAAGCCGACCTCATCCTGCCGGTCCTTCAATGGGCCGAGGAGGAAGGCACGCTAACCAACCTCGAAGGACGCGTCCTGCGCCGCCGCCGTGCCCTGCAGCCGCCCGCCGGGGCCCGCAGCGAACTCTGGATCATGGCGCGGCTCGCCGAAGCGCTCGACGCCCCGTCCACCTACAGCGAGGACCCCGAGACGGTCTTTGAGGAACTTCGCCTGGCCTCGGCCGGCGGGCTCGCCGACTACTCCGGGATCGACTACGCCATGCTGGACCGCGGCGAGGCCGCGTACTGGCCCTACCCTGCGGGAAGCACCGGCACGCCTCGGCTGTTCCTGGACGGCTTCGCCCACGCCGACGGCAAGGCGGTCATGACCCCGGTGGCGCCCCGCCGCCGTCGTGCTCCTGCTGCAGATCCCGCCAGGGATATCAGCCGGGACCTCACAGGTGCCAAAACCATGACGCTCATCACCGGCCGCCTGCTAGAGCACTACCAGTCCGGGTCGCAGACCCGCCGCGTGTCCGAGCTGCTGGAATCCCAGCCGGAGGCCAAGATGCAGATCCACCCTGCCGCGGCCGCGTCCATGGGCATCACCGACGGGGCATTCGTGTCCGTGGCCAACGAGCGCGGCGAGGTGCTCTGCCGGGCCGAACTCAGCACGGCCATCCGGCCCGAGACGGTCTTCCTGCCGTTCCACTTCCCGGAGCTCGAGAGCGCCAACCGCCTGACGGAGGCCGCCACGGATCCCATCTCCGGGATGCCCGAGTTCAAATTCAACAAAGTATGGGTCCGGGCGGCCGCAAACGGACTTCAGCACAGCGTTCTTCAAGCATCGGAGGCCTCATGAGTGAGCAGATTGTAGTTGTTGGCTTTGGTCCGGTTGCCGCACGGCTGATCGACGAACTGCTGCCGGCAGTTCGCAGCGGGCTCGCCCGCCTGACGGTGATCGGCGAGGAAGCAGACGCCGCATACAACCGCGTGCTCGTGGCCGACCTCGGCGTCGGGCGCACCACGGCCGCGGCGCTGGCGCTGTCCGACGCCGCTGCGCTGATCGCCGACGGCGTGGATGTCCGGCTCGGCGTCCGCGTCCGCCGCGTGGACCGCGCCCGGCAGCAGGTGATCCTCACCGATGGCACCACGCCGCACTATGACCGCCTGGTGTTCGCCACCGGCTCCCGTCCGGTTATTCCCAACCTGACCGGCCTCAACCCGGACCCGGCCCACCCCGTGCTGCCCGCCGGCGTGACCGCCCTGCGCGACCTGCGCGACGCCGAGGTGCTTCGTTCGGCCGTTTCCGGCGGCAAGCGCGTGGTTGTCCTGGGCGGCGGCGTCCTCGGACTCGAGACGGCGCTGGCTGCCGCCGAGGAAGGCGCTACCGTGACCGTGGTCCACAACGGACCGCACCCGCTCGGCCGCAACATCGACCGCGGCGGCGGTGCGGTGCTGGCCGCGAACCTGCGCAACTGCGGCGTCCGGATGGCCGGCAACGCGCGCTCCACCGGCCTTGAGCACAACGCTCCCGACGGCGGATTCTCCGCCCTGCTGCTCGATGACGGTTCAGCGATCGACGGCGACCTGCTGGTGCTGTCCTGCGGCGTGCGGCCCCGCGTGGAACTGGCCGAAGGCTGCGGGCTGTCCACGGCCACGGGCATCCTGGTGGACCACAAGCTGCGGGCACACCACGAGCCGCACATTTTCGCGATCGGCGACTGCGCCGAAGTCCGCTGCCCGGATCCGTCCTGCGGCGACTGCCGCACCGCCCCCGGCCCGTCCGGCCTGGTGGGACCCGGCTGGCGGCAGGCCGAGTGGCTCGCCGAGTACCTGACACTTCTTGCCGAGGGATCAGCCGAGGCATCGGCTGAAGGCGGCAGTGAGGCCGCGTCGGCGGAGGTTGCCAATGCCCTGCCGGAACTCCCGATGGAGAAGCCGGGCGTCGTTGTCCTCAAGGCACGCGGCCTGAACATGGCCGTGGCCGGCGACAACGCCGCCGAACCGTGGGACGAGGAAGTACTCACGGCCGGCGCCGTCGACGGCCGCCCGCGTCTGCAGATTGCGCAGTGGGCGGATCCGGAACACGGCCGCTACGTCAAAATGACCACGCGCGGCGGAGTCCTGGAAGGCCTCGTGGCCGTGGGGATGCCGCGCACTGCGGCGGAGCTGGTGTCGCTGTTTGAGCGCGGCGACGAACTCCCGGCCGACAGGTCGCTGCTGCTGCGGCTGGACGGCCCGGACCAGCTGGCTGCCGCTGCCAACACCGACCCGGCGCGCACCGTGTGCCGGTGCGCCGGCGTCAGCGGAACCAAGATCCAGGACGCCGTTACTGACGGGTGCTCCACCGTGGCCGAGGTTTCCGGAGCCACCCGCGCGGGCACCGGCTGCGGCGGCTGCCACTCCGACATCAAGGACATCATCGAAAAACACTTCCAGGCGGCAACAGCCGCCTGACGTGACGTGAAGCGACAGGGGCCCGCGGGGGTCCCTGCCGCTCCTGTGTCCCCGCCTGCTAGCCTGAACCATCATCGAGGGTTGGGGGTGCAGTGAACCAGGCTGCGTGGGGCGTTCTGGCTGCAGGGACACTGTTGGCTTCGGGGTGCGCCGCCCCAGTGGCGGGGCCGGCTGCGTCCGGTACAGAACCAGGTGTCCAGCAGGCTACTGCCACCGTTGCCGCGTCGCCGGAAACGTCCGGCCCCCTTGCGGGTCCTCCCTCCGGCCTTCCCTCGTCCGGCCTTCCGGTGCCGGACTTCTGCGCGGCCGGAGAGATATATTTGGCGCGTTTTCCGGGGCTGTCACGCTATGAGCCCGAAAGCGAAGCCCCGGAGCCCCAGGACTCAAGCGGCTGCGCCTATTCTGAAGCAGCCGGTGACGAAACCAGACCGTTTGCCGTGCTGACTTTTGCGGAACTATCAGAGGCCGACGAGATCCAGGCGTTGCTGACCGCCAGCTGTACGTACAGTGCGTTGGCTCCCGGGGTGACACACGTCGAGGCCCTCGCCCGCGAACGGGGGTGGTCCGCTTGGACCGCCACGGAAAAGGCTGGTGTCTATGAAGCCCAGGTCTGCACCGGCAGCCATATGTACAACGCTTCTTTGGGCAACGTTCCGGGCACCATGCCGGAGGACGCCCTCAAGATCATTCTCGCTGTCATCCGCTAGGGACGCCCGCACGAGGTTTTAGAGGGACCTTGGACCCCTTGCCCTGCACAAGGGGCAAGGGGTGTCATGGAAGCTAGAGTCCGTGGGTCCAAGGGAGGGTTGCCATGTTCGCCGTCACGATCTTCCTGGCCGCGGCCGCACTCATCGTGGTTGCCGCCGTGATGGGCATCGTCTCCCTGCGGAAGCTGGACCGATCCGCCCAGGCAAGAGCACTGATGTGGACGGCAACAGCGATCATGGCCGCGTTTACGGTCCTCGCCGGCCTGTTCATCAGCGGTTACGCCCTGACTGATCCAGGCGGCACCGAAGGCCTCACGATAGTCCTCTCGTGGGCTGTTCCGCTGGCCGCGCTGGCCGTGCTTGCCTGGCTTCGTCCCGGGTGGGCTGCACCGGCGCTGGCCGTGCTGACCGCGTTGCTGGTGGTGGCAGGGATGTGGTTCGCCGTGGATTCCGCATCGTGGCGCGCCTTCGAGAACGCCAATGGCCCCGTCCGCGCCGTCGCAATCCTGGTGCTCGCCCTACCCACAGCAGTCCTGGGCCTGAAACGGACGGGCGCTGCGGGCTGGCTGCTCGTGGCCCTCGGCCTCGGCCCGATAGCCTTCTCAGCCCTGGGGAGCCTCGCTGGAATAGTGTCACTCTCCGCCATCAGCGTGATCCCGCTGATTACCGGGCTGGTGTACCTGGCGGCAGCCCGGATGTCCCGTTCCGCAGAGTCCGCGGAAACCATCCGGGCCGCACCTGCCTAGGCAGGCTCAACCACCGGACGCTACATGTGCACGTGCAGGCGGCGTGCCGCTTCCGAGATGGAACCGCTGAGTGACGGGTACACCGTAAAGGTGCTGGCGACGTCGTCGACGTGCAGTTTCTGCGTCACCGCGATGGAAATCGCGAAGATCAGCTCGGACGCGTTCGGGCCGACCACCACGCCGCCGATCACGGTTCCGGAGCCTTTGCGGGCGAAGATCTTGATGAAGCCGTCGCGGTGGTTGCGCATCTTGGCTCGGGCGTTGCTGCGCAGCGACAGCTTGATCACGTCGCCCTGGTATTTGCCGGAGTCGATCTCCGCCTCGGACACGCCGACCGACGCGATCTCCGGTGAGGTGAAGATGTTGGAGGCCACCTGGTGCAGCTTCAGCGGGGTGACGCTGTCGCCCATGAAGTGGGCCACTGCGATGCGTCCCTGCATGGCCGCGACGGAGGCGAGGGCCAGGACGCCGGTGCAGTCGCCTGCCGCGTAGATGTTCGGTGCCGTGGTGCGGGAGACGCCGTCCACTTTGATGTGTCCGGCTTCGGTGAGGGCCACGCCGGCTTCCTCAAGGCCGATGCCTGCCGTGTTCGGGATGGAGCCCACGCAGACCAGGCAGTGGCTGCCGGTGACCTTGGAGCCGTCACCCAGGGTGACCACCACGCCGTCGTCCGTCCGCTCGACCGTTTCCGCGCGGGAGCGGGAGAGCACCTTTACGCCGCGGCGTTCAAAAACGCCTTCCAGGACCTCTGCGGCGTCGGTGTCCGAGCCCGGCAGCACCCGGTCGCGGCTGGAAATCAGGGTGACCTTGGAGCCCAGGCCGTTGTAGGCGGACGCGAACTCCGCGCCGGTAACGCCGGAGCCCACCACGATGAGTTCCTCGGGGAGCTCGTCCATGTCATAGATCTGCGCCCAGTTCAGGATCCGCTCGCCGTCCGGCCGGGCGGTGGGAAGTTCGCGCGGGTGGGCGCCCACCGCGAGCAGGATGGTGTCCGCTTCCACCGTCTCGGTGCCTTCAGCAGTGAGGACCTCGATGGTGTGGCTGTCCAGCAGCCGGCCGGACCCGATGAGGATGCGCACGCCCTGGTGTTCCAGCCCTGCCCTGATGTCCTCGGACTGCTTCCGCGCAAGGTTGAGCAGCCGGTCGTTGATGTGCTTCAGGTCCGCCCTCATCACCGGGGCGAAATCGCCGCCGTCGACGTCGAACTTCACTCCCAGCTCCCCCGCCTCACCGACGCGGGTCATCAGGTCCGCCGTCGCGATCAGGGTTTTGGAAGGCACGACGTCGGTAAGCACCGCCGAGCCGCCGAGGCCCGCCCGCTCAACGATGGTGACTTGCGCCCCCAGTGAGGCGGCCACCATGGCGGCTTCATAGCCGCCGGGCCCTCCGCCGAGTATTGCGATGCGAGGTGAGCTGAAATCCGGATGCGTAGTCACAAAGATCCATTCTCTACCCATGCGGCGCCGCACACCAATAAAAGGGACCTGCGCCACTGCTGGGCAGGGCGCCGCGGGCACGATAACTTGTACCAGTGAGTAATACAGAATTCCTGAACACGGACCCTTTTGACGCCGCCCGCGCGGCCGCCGACTACATCGCCGAGGAGACGGGCGTGGACAGCCACGACGTCGCGCTGGTGCTCGGCTCCGGCTGGGGCGACGCCGCGGACCTGATCGGCGAGACCACAGCCACGCTGTCCGCGGACGAAGTGCCCGGCTTCCATGCGCCGGCGGTGGAGGGCCATGTAGGCACCATCCGCTCCGTCCTGACCCGGGAAGGCAAGCGCGCCCTGGTGCTCGGCGCCCGGACGCACTACTACGAAGGCAAGGGCGTCCGCGCCGTGGTTCACGGAGTACGGACCGCCGCCGCGGCCGGCTGCAAGGTCCTGGTGGTGACGAACGGCTGCGGCGGCCTCAACGAGGACTGGGCTCCCGGCACACCCGTGCTCATCAAAGATCACATAAACCTCACCGCCACGTCCCCGCTGGAAGGCGCAACCTTCGTTGACCTGACAGATCTCTACTCTGCACGGATCCGCGGACTGGCCCGCGAAGTGGACCCTTCCCTCGACGAGGGCATTTATGCGCAGTTCACCGGACCGCACTACGAGACTCCGGCGGAAGTGCAGCATGCCAAGCGGATCGGTGCCGACCTGGTGGGCATGTCCACAGCGCTCGAAGCCATCGCCGCCCGTCATGCAGGCATGGAGGTCTTCGGCATCTCGCTGGTGACCAACCTCGCCGCCGGAATCAGCCCGGTGCCGCTGAGCCACCAGGAAGTGCTGGAAGCCGGGCAGGCTGCCGGCCCGCGCATCTCCAAGCTGCTCGCCGAAATCATCGCCAAGCTCTGACTACTGCTTCCTGGCGGGCATCAGCCGGCGGAGTACGTCCTTCCGGGAGCCGGGAAACTTCCGCTCAACCGAGGCGGCAATGCCGGCGATGGTCTGCCGGGACAGCGTCTGGCGCCAGACAAGCTCGGCCTGCCGCATGGTCTGCGACACGAGGCAGCTGCGCAGGTAGTCCTCGCCGGGCTCTGCGCCGGGCGTGTTCGCGAGGATGGATTCGCAGCGAAACGCCGGTTCCGGACCTTCAATGGCAAGGACAACGTCCAGCACGGTGATCTTTTCCGCAGGCTGCGCCAGGTGGAACCCGCCGCGGGGTCCGGATACGGAGGACAGGATACCGGCGCGGACCAGTGCCTGAAGCTGCTTGTTCAGGTACGCCGCGGGCAACTGATACAGCTCCGCCAGCCTGGCACTGTTTACGGCTTCCCCGGCGGGGGCCCAGGACATGTTGACGCAGCAGTGCAGCGACCACTCAACCCCCTGCCCCATCTTCATTTTTCAGACATTACGTGTCCGGAAAATTTACTGTCAAGGTTCCGGGTTGCGCATGCCGGGCATCGCATCCGGGTCGTTAGGCGATAGCTTTGTTCCTATGACGTCTTCCGATGCCGAATTTCCGCAGCTCTTGAGCGCCGCCCGTGACTGGGCCGCCCACGACCCGGATCCCGCAACTGCCGCCGCTTTGACAGAACTCGTCCAGCTTTCCTCGGACGGGGTTCCTGCAGCCCGCCAGGAGCTTGAAGACAGCTTCAGCGGAACGCTGCAGTTCGGCACCGCAGGCCTCCGCGCTGAGCTTGGCCCCGGTCCCAACCGCATGAACCGCGTCGTCGTCCGGCGCGCGGCCGCAGGCTTCGCTGCGTTCCTGACCGCCGCCGTCGCGGAAGCCTCGCCGGGCACCCGGCCCCGCGCCGTCGTCGGCTATGACGCCCGCTACAACTCCGACATTTTCGCGGAGGAGACCGCCGCGGTGTTCACGGCTGCGGGAATCGAGACCTTCCTGATGCCGCAGGCGCTGCCGACGCCGCTGCTGGCCTACGCCGTCCGGGCCCTGGATTGCGATGGCGGCGTGATGGTGACAGCCAGCCACAACCCGCCGCAGGACAACGGCTACAAGGTGTACCTCGGCCGGCACGCCGTGGAGGAAAGCGGGCGCGGGGCGCAGATCGTGGCACCCTACGACGCCCTGATCGCCGCGGAAATCGACCGCGTGGGCACCCTGGACTCCATCACGCTCGCCCCGGCGGGCTGGACTGTGCTGGACCCATCCATCACCGCCGACTACGAGGCAGCGGTGGCCGCCCTGGCCCTGCCCGCGCAGTTCCCGGCCAGGGACCTGAAGATCGTCCTGACCCCCATGCACGGCGTGGGCGGCGAGACGGCCGTTGCCGTTCTGCAGGCGGCAGGATTCGGCGACGTCACGCTGGTGTCGGAACAGGCCCTGCCGGATCCGGACTTCCCCACCGTGAACTTCCCCAACCCGGAGGAACCCGGTGCCCTTGACCTGGCCCTGGAAACGGCAGCCCGCGTGGACGCCGACATCGTGCTGGCCAACGACCCCGACGCCGACCGGGCAGCCGTCGCCGCCAAGGATCCGGACACGGGTGCGTGGCGCATGCTTCGGGGTGACGAAGTGGGCGCGCTGCTGGGGGCACACATTGCGGCCAGGCTCGCCGGCCGCGAAACTGCGGCACGCGGCGTCTTCGCTAATTCGATCGTTTCCTCACGCCTGCTGGCGCAGATTGCCGCCGCGGCCGGGTACGCCCACGAAGAGACACTGACCGGCTTCAAGTGGATCTCCCGCGTTCCGGGCCTGCTCTACGGCTACGAGGAAGCGCTGGGTTACTGTGTGGCCCCGGAACTGGTCCGGGACAAGGACGGCATCTCCGCCGCAGTGCTCATCGCGGAACTTGCGGCCGCGGCCAAGGCCGACGGCAAGACGATTTTCGATACCCTCGACGAGCTGTACCTGGTGCACGGGCTGCACGCCAGCGACCAGCTCAGCATCCGAGTCGCGGACCTGGGCCTGCTGGACGCCATGATGAACCGGCTCCGGGTGAGCCCGCCGGAATCCTTCGGCGGATCCGCCGTCGAAACGTTCAAGGACCTGGCCGAAGGCAGCGAAAACCTGCCGCCGACGGACGGCCTGCTCTATCTCACCAAGGACCTCAGCCGGGTGATCATCCGGCCCAGCGGCACTGAGCCGAAACTGAAGTGCTACCTCGAAGTTGTCCGCAGCGTGGGTTCAGCTGCGGAACTGCCCGAGGCGCGGCAGGCGGCGCGGGCAGCCCTGGACGGCGTTCTGGGAGACGTTCGGGAAGCCCTGGGGCTCTAGTCAGGGCCCTGGTGCTCGGGTTGGGCCCTAGTTAGAGCTCAACCTCGACGTAGCCGTCCACCACACGGGTGCGGAACGTGGGGAGGCGGAGCTCTGCGGTGCCGAAGCACTCGCCGGTCTCCAGGTCATAGACCTCCTTGTGCAGCGGTGACGCAATGGTCTGGCGGGTTCCGCGTGAGCCCACGATGCCGCGTGCCATCACATGGGCGCCAGTAGCGGGGTCCTCCTGGGCCACGGCGAACACCTCTGCGGGCGCCGTGCGGAACAATGCCACCTGGCGGCCGGCGATCAATGCAGCCTCGCCCCAGGCCAGTTCCAGTTCCTCCACGGCGCAGACGCGGTTCCAGCCCGTCGCAACGCCGGTGCTCTGGTCTTCAAGTTCAAGTACTGCGGTCATTTCCGACCCCTCTCGCATCGCGTGCCGCCCGGCGCTCCTTGGAACGGCAGCCGGGCCCGGACCGCCAACGCGGCCACATCTCAAAGCTAGGGCTGCGGTGTTTCGGCGGCGTGCAGTCAATGTGTCCGGCACGTAAAAGGCAACTCACCTGCCCGGAAATCCATTCGTGATGCAGAAGTTAAGTTCACGAAACATAAGGGAAACTGAAGCGAAACTGCGCGTACCTAGTCTGGATGGACACCTCGATTGAGATGGTCGCAGATCACCGCTGCGCCCCATGCGAAAGGCCCACAGTGACCGAACAGACTTCAAGCACCGAGACTCCGCGCCGCATCGTCGTCGCCGGCGGCGGCCCCGCGGCCCACCGTTTTGCGGACGCAATGCATGCCCGCGGCCTCGAAGGCTGGCATGTCACGGTCCTCACCGAGGAAGCCCACCTCCCCTACGACCGGGTGGCCCTCAGCAAGGCGCTCACCGACAGCGACGTGGACCTCACCCTCGGCGCCGCTTCCATGTGGGACCACGATGCCCTGGCCCTGAAGACCGGCGAACGCGTCATCAAGATCAACCACGCTGCCAAGTCCGTTGAGACGGCAGCCGGCAACACCTACGAATTCGACGAACTGGTGGTGGCTACCGGTTCGGACGCCGCCCGCCTGCCGATCCCCGGCGCGGAGCACGTGCACGTCTACCGCACCCTCGAGGACGTGTGGGCCATCAACAAGGCGATCTCCGAACTCACCGAGAAGCTCGGCCGCAAGATCAACGCAGTCACCATCGGCGGCGGCCTCCTCGGCCTCGAATCGGCTGCAGGCACTGAACAGCTCGGCGCAACCCCCGTTGTGATCAACGGCGCCCCGTGGCTCATGAACACCCAGCTCGACGAAGGCGCGGGCCAGGCGCTCGGCCGCCTGATCGAAGCCAAGGGTTTCACCGTCCACGGCGGCGTGTTCCCCTCAGAAGTACTTTCCGAAGACGGCCAGGTTACCGGAGTGCTGATGGCGGACGGCCGCATCATCCCCGCCGATATCGTCGTCGTGGCCATCGGCGTCAAGCCGCGCGATGAACTCTTCCGCGCCGCTGAAGGCGAGGAGCAGCTGTTCGATCTCGGCCAGCGCGGCGGCGTCGTCATCACCGACGGCTGCGAAACCCAGGTTCCCGGCATCTGGGCCATAGGCGAGGTCGCCAACTTCGGCGGCATGTGCCTGGGCCTGGTGGCCCCGGCCAACACCATGGCCGAAATCGTCGCGGACCGGCTGCACGGCGGCGACGCAACTTTCCCCGGCTTCGACACCGCCACCAAGCTCAAGCTCTCCGGCGTTGACGTTGCCAGCTTCGGCGACGCCTTCGCCCGCACGGAACACGCCCTGGAGATCGTCTACGCCGACCCTGCCCGCGGCGTCTACCAGAAGATCGTCACCACGGACGATGCCAAGACCCTCCTGGGCGGCATCTTCGTGGGCGACGCCTCACCGTACATGAGCCTTCGCCCGCTCCTGGGCCGCGAACTTCCCGCCGAGCCGGGCGCGTTCCTCAGCGCTGCCGGCGGCGGCGAGGCCCCGGAGACGGAACTGCCGGACGACGCCATCCTGTGTTCCTGCAACAACGTGACTGCCGGGACCATCCGCGACACTGTCAACGGCTGCGGCGCCTGCGACGGGAATGCACCCGTCCAGGAACTCGGCGAGCTGAAGGGCTGCACCCGCGCCGGAACCAGTTGCGGTTCCTGCGTGCCGATGCTCAAGAAACTGCTGGAAACCGAACTCACCAAGTCCGGCGTCGAGGTCTCCAAGGCACTCTGCGAGCACATCGAGCTCTCCCGGCAGGAACTGTTCGACGCCATCCGGGTCCTGGAACTGACCTCCTTCGAAGAGATCATGGCCAAGTACGGCACCGGCGCCGGCTGCGACATCTGCAAGCCGACCATCGCCAACATCCTGGCCAGCCAGAACAGCGCCTACGTCCTGGACGCCGGCCGCGGAACGCTGCAGGACACCAACGACCGCGCCCTCGCCAACATGCAGAAGGACGGCACCTACTCGGTGGTCCCCCGCATCGCCGGCGGCGAGATCACCCCGAAGAAGCTCGGCGTGATCGCCGCCGTGGCCGAGAAGTACAACCTGTACACGAAGATCACCGGCGGCCAGCGCATCGACATGTTCGGCGCCCGGCTGGAGGAGCTGCCGGAAATCTGGAAGGAACTGGTGGACGCCGGCTTCGAATCCGGCCAGGCTTACGGCAAGAGCCTGCGGACCGTGAAGTCCTGCGTCGGTTCCACCTGGTGCCGCTTCGGCGTCCAGGACTCGGTGGCCATGGCCATCCAGCTCGAGCTCCGGTACCGCGGCCTCCGCAGCCCGCACAAGCTCAAGATGGGCGTCTCCGGCTGTGCCCGCGAATGCGCCGAGGCCCGCGGCAAGGACGTCGGCGTGATCGCCACGGCCGACGGCTGGAACCTGTACGTCGGCGGCAACGGCGGTGCCACCCCCGCCCACGCCCAGCTGCTGGCCAAGGACCTCGACGACGAAACCCTGATCAAGTACATCGACCGGTACTTCATGTACTACATCCGCACCGCCGACCGTCTGCAGCGCACCGCGCGCTGGCAGGAAGAGCTCGACGGCGGCATCAAGCACGTCGAGGATGTGGTGGTCAAGGACACCCTGGGAATCGCCGCAGACCTCGAAGCCGCCATGGAAAAGCATGTCGACACCTACATCGACGAATGGGCTGACACCCTGAAGGATCCCGAGCGCCTGCGCCGGTTCCGTTCCTTCGTCAACGCCCCGGACCAGAAGGACGACTCCATCACCTTTGTCTCCGACGAGCGCGGCCAGATGCGCCCGGCAACGGCAGAAGAGAAGGGGAAAGTCCTCATCGGGGCCACCATCCCGATGCGTCCCTCCACTCCGAAACTCGACAAGAACGAGGTATAGGCATGCAGCTCAGCATTGATCTCACGGGCCGTGAAGTCCTGGTCACCGGATCCGACCACGCCGCCCGGCAGGCAGTCCGCCGCTACCAGGCTGCCGGCGCCGTCGTCTCCCGCCTCAGCACACCGCAGGGTGCGAGCCACGACGGGCCGTTGCCCGAACGTCCGTTCCTTGTGGCTGCCGTCGACGACGGCCAGCCCGGCTGGGACGCGCTGCTGGACCGTTGCCGCGCCACCGGCATCCCCGTGGCCGTGGAACCGGTTGCGGGAGCAGTAGGGCACGTGACCCTGGTGGGCGGCGGCCCCGGCGTCGGCGAGCTGCTGACCGTTGCTGCTGTCAAGGCGCTGCGCGATGCCGACGTCGTGTTCTACGACCGGCTGGCCCCCTACCAGGAGCTGCCCTTCCTGACCTCGGCCGAGCTGGTGGATGTGGGAAAGCAGCCCGGCCACCACAAAGTGAGCCAGGGCGACATTGAAAAGCTCATGGTGCAGAGCGCCCTGGCCGGAAACAACGTGGTCCGCCTCAAGGGCGGGGACCCCTACGTCTTCGGCCGCGGCGGCGAGGAAGTTGCCGCCTGTGTGGCGGCCGGCGTTCCGGTGAAGGTCGTTTCCGGCGTCACCAGCGCCATCTCCGTTCCGGCGGCGGCCGGCATCCCGGTCACCCACCGCGAGGTCAGCCACATGTTCACCGTGGTGTCCGGCCACGCACCGCTGACTGAGAAGGAGCTCACGCACCTTGCCGGCCTGGGCGGGACCATTGTGGTCCTCATGGGCATCGGAACGCTGCACCAGCTGGCCGCCGGCCTCCGCCGCGCCGGCATGAAGGCAGACATGCCGATGGCCGTCGTCGAACGCGGCTACCGCCCCGGCCAGCGCACCACGATCGCCCAGCTCGGTACGATTGTTAAAGCGGCCGCCGATTGCACCAACCCGGCTGTGCTGGTCATCGGCGAGGTGGTGCGGGTGGCTGAAGCCAACCGCGGGCACGCCGAGGCGGCGGCTGATCTCGACCGCCTCGCAGCGTCACTGATGGAATCGTGAAAGAAAACCCATGAGCGCCATGAACTCTATTGCCCCCGCTTCCGGCCCCGGCCCGCAGGACTCCCCTGCTGCCGACGGCCCCGATTCGCCCCTGGAGGGATTCCGGATCGGCGTGACGTCGCACCGGCGTTCCCAGGACCTGATCGAGGCCCTGGAGCGGCGCGGAGCCGAGGTGCTGCACGCACCTGCGCTCAAGATCGCACCGGTGCAGGAGGACATGCGGCTTATCGACGACACCCGGGCCATCATTGCCGCCAAACCCGACCTCTGCATCGCCACCACCGCCTACGGCATGCGCCGCTGGTGCGAGGCGGCGGACGCGTCCGGCATCGGCGACGAACTGCTGGAGACCCTCGCGGCCTGCCGGATGTTCGTCCGCGGGCCCAAAGCCCGCGGCGCCGTCCGGGCGGCGGGGCTTGCCGACGTCGGGATCAGCAGCGACGAAACCACGGCCACCCTGGTGGACATGCTGCTGAAGGAAGGCGTCCGCGGCAAGACGGTGGCCGTCCAGCTGCACGGCTACACGGACGTCCGCCAGCTTGAGCGCCTCAGGATGTCCGGCGCCACCGTCCTGACCGTCACCCCCTACCGCTGGGTCAAGCCCGACGGCGAGGACAAACTTCCGCGCCTGATCGAGGCCGTCTGCAGCGGCAACCTGGACGTGCTGACGTTCACCAGTGCGCCCGCCGTCGATGCCATGTGGAGCACAGCCCACGAGATGGGCCTCTACAAGCAGCTCGTCGACGCCCTGAAAACCACGGTCACCACCGCGGTGGTGGGCCCCATCACCGCGCAGCCGCTGATCGACGCCGGGATCACGCCGCTGGTTCCGGAACGCTTCCGGATGGGTGCCCTGATCCGGTTGGTCTGCGAACACCTTGCCCTGAACCATGTGCGCCGCCTGGACACCCGGTCCGGCAACGTGGAGCTCCGCGGACGGTCGCTCCGGATCGACGGGGAGGCTGTTGAAATGGCACCGGCACCGCTCCTGCTCCTGCGGGCGCTGCTCGGTGCCGAGGGCGCGGTCCTGTCCCGCGAATCGCTCTCCGACCTGCTCGAACTGCGTGGCTCCGTGCACGCCCTGGACATGACTGTCAGCCGGCTGCGTTCCTCCCTGCCGGACGGCCGGATGGTGGAAACCGTGGTTAAGCGCGGGTACCGGATCCGGGTCTAGCGGTTCCTGCCGGACGTCCCCGCAAGGCTCCGCACTTTCCCGTCCGTGGACAGACCCGGTCCGCGGTGGGAACATGTCGCTATGGTTTGCGTCTGACCGCCCCGTGGCCGCTTGGGCACTCCTTGGGTGCCCGGCTGCCGGGGCGTTCGGCGATTCAGCTCTTCCGAGGGGAATTGCGTGGAACCGGTGGTGCAGGGCGACGACGATCCCGCGGAGTCTGTGGACGCTGTGGTGGTGGGTTCCGGCTTTGGCGGATCGGTAGCGGCCTACCGTTTGGCGGCCGGCGGCCAGTCGGTGGTCCTGATGGAACGGGGCAAGGCCTATCCGCCCGGGAGTTTCGCCAGGACGCCGTCCGAGATGGGCCGGAATTTCTGGGATCCGGACAAGGGCCTCTACGGGCTTTTTGACGCCTGGACTTTCCGCGGCCTCGAAGGAATCGTCTCCAGCGGACTGGGCGGCGGCTCACTCATCTATGCGAACGTGCTGCTGCGCAAGGACGAAAAGTGGTTCGTCCAGGAATCCCCCGTGCCCGGCGGAGGCTACGAAAGCTGGCCGTTCAGCAGGCAGGACCTCGACCCCTATTACGAGGCAGCCGAAGCCATGCTCCGGCCCGTGCCCTACCCCTATCAGGACACGCCGAAGACCCTGGCCATGGAAACGGCCGCCCGCGCGCTCGGACTCAGCATCACCCGGCCGCCCATCGCCGTCACGTTTGCCGCGTCCCCCGGAGAGGCTCCCGCCAGGAACCGGGTGCTGGCGCCCGCACCGTACGGAAGCGTCCACGGCGACGGGACCGTGCGCACCACCTGCACCCTGTCCGGGGAATGCGACATCGGCTGCAACACCGGCGCCAAGAACACCCTGGACCACAACTACCTGTCCGCGGCCAAGGCTGCCGGAGCGGACATCCGGACCCACCACGACGTCCGCGGCATCCGCCCCCTCCCGGCCGGCGGCTATGAGGTCCGCTACGTCGTCCACGATCCTGCCGACGCCCGGCCCGGGCTCCTGGAGGAACAGGTGATCCTCTGCCGCCGGCTCATCCTGGCCGCCGGCACCTTCGGCACCACGTTCCTGCTGCTGCGCAACCGCGCGTCGCTGCCTGCGCTGAGCCCGGCACTGGGTACACGGTTCAGCGGAAACGGCGACCTGCTGGGCTTCGTCCTGGATGCCCAGGACCCCGACGGCGTCACACGCACCCTTTCGGGCAGCATCGGGCCGGTAATCACCACGGCCATCCGCACGCCCGATTCCACCGACGGCGGTGACGGCCGCGGCTATTACATCGAAGACGCCGGGTACCCCTCGTTCATGAACTGGCTCCTGGAAACGGGACAGTTCCGCCAGGTGGCCAAGCGCGCCGGCAAAGTGATGGTGCAGCTCCTCAAGGACCGGCTCTTCCAGGCCCAGCGATCCAACATCTCCGCCGATCTGGCCGCCGCCCTGGGAGACGGCCGGCTCTCGGCGTCGTCGGTTCCCCTGCTCGGCATGGGGCGGGACATCCCGGACGGCGTCATGACCCTGCAGGGCGGCCGGCTGGCCATCAACTGGACCCTGGCCACCTCAGCCGCGTACTTCGGCCGGATGCAGGCCACCATGCAGGCGATCGCCAGGGAACTGGGCGGCAGCTTCAAGCAGAACCCGCTGTGGTGGAGCAAACGCGTCATCACCGTGCATCCGCTCGGCGGTGCCCCGGCCGGCCGGAACAGCAGCGATGGCGTGTGCGACGCGTACGGTGAGGTGTTTGGCTACCCCGGGCTCCATGTGGTGGACGGCGCCGCGATGCCAGGGCCGGTGGGAGCCAACCCCGCCCTGACCATCGCCGCCTTTGCCGAACGGGCCTGCCGCCGGATCCTGCAGGGAACCGGCAGCGCCCGGCAGCGGGGCGGCCTGGATGACGCCGGTGTCCGGCCTGGCGCTTCCAACGAGCCGTTCGAGGGCGGGCGTTACGACGGCGGGCCGCCGCGCGCCCTGGTGCCGGACGCCACCAAAGGTGCGAAGGCACCCCGGGAGGAAAGGACGCTGGTCCCGCGCACCCGCAGCCGTTCGCTGGGGCTGCCCGGCGCCGGCCCCGGCCCCGGGCCCGGGCCCGGCGATGCTGGAGGCGCAGATGCCGGAGGCGAAGATGCCGGAGTGCTTTCCGAAAGCGAGGCGTTGCAGGAGGCCGAAATCGAAGAGGAAACGGAGCTGGCCGAAACAGGGCCGACGTCGGTCAGCTTCACCGAACAGATGCACGGGTGGTTCAGCGCCGGCGTGTCGGACCCCGAGAAGGGCCGCGGCCTGGGCCGTGACCGGAGCCGCCGGATGATGTTCGAGCTCACCATCACGGCCCCGGATATTGACGCGTTTGTCCGTGATCCGCTCCATCCGGCCACCGCGGAAGGCTACGTCCTGGCGGACCAGTTCGGCGGCCGCCTTCCGGTGGAACGCGGCTGGTTCAATCTCTTCGTCAAGGACGGCGGTCCTGATGCGGCCGGACGGAAGATGCTCTACCGTCTCTGGCTGCGGGATCCCGGCGGCACCCCGCTCACCTTCGTGGGCCACAAGGACGTCCGCAACGACGCAGGCTTCGACGTCTGGGCTGACACCACCACGCTGTACGTCACCGTCCTCCGCGGGCACCTTCCGCCGCCGGACACAGCCACCGCCGCTGCCACTGCCACAGCGGCCACTGCTGACGCCGCCGCGTCCGCTGCCGCCGTGGCGGGGGCCGGAGTGCTTTACATCCGGCCGTGGGACTTCACCCGGCAACTGACCACTTTCCGGGCGGTGGGCCCGTCGCCTGCGAGCGCCCTTGCGGCGTTCGGAAAGGTGTTCCTGGGTGAGCTGTGGCAGGTGTACTCCGGCAGAGTCACCGGCAAGGTCACCGGCCGGCAATGAAGGGCGGCGCGGCATGAAGCGGGCTGAGCTGGCGCAGCACAGCAACGGACTTGGCTTCACTCCGCGGGACGCTGTGCGCTGGCTGGCACCGGCCCAGCTGGGCAGGACCGCCGTGCGGGTTGTCCTCGCGTCCGTCTTCGCCGATTTCGGTGACAAACGCGAACTGGAGGGCGGCTTTCCCCGTTACGAGCTGGACCTGGAACGCCTGCCTGTCGCGGGCCAGCCCGCGCAGCCGGTGGTCCGCGGCCTTGGCCTGCCCGGTGCTGGTAATGCCGGTGCTGGTAATGCCCGTGCGGCGGCTAGCCCGGCGGAGGCTAACACCGCGGAGGCTGGCGCCGCTGGGACGGAACGGTCTTCCGGGGCCGAAGACCTGTGGCTGGATTTCACGGCTGACCTGGGTGACGGCTTCGACCCCACCTACACGGTGGCCTCGCTGCTGGCGGAAGCGTCGCTGCAGGTGGACGGGCAGGAGCTTCGCCGCGGGAAGGTGCTGGTGCTGGGCGGCGACGAGGTGTATCCGGTGGCATCGCCCGCCGCGTACGAGGACCGCATGGTGGGTCCCTACCGGACGGCGCTTCCCGGCGGCCGCTCCCCCGGCCGCGCCGGCGTGCTGCTGGCCCTCCCCGGCAACCACGACTGGTACGACGGCCTGACCTCCTTCATCCGGCTGTTCACCCGGCAACGGAACATCGGCGGCTGGCGGACCATCCAGACGCGAAGCTACTTTGCCCTCCGCCTCACCGGCGGGGACGACGCTCCCGGCTGGTGGCTCGTGGGGCTGGACAGCCAGCTGGGCCAATACATCGACGAACCGCAGCTCGACTACTTCTACAACACGGTGACCACCAGGCTTCTGCCGGGCGACGCCGTCATCCTCTGCGTTGCGGCCCCCTACTGGGTGCGGGAAACGCAAAACGCCAACGCCTTCCGGCAGGTGCATTTCTTCGAGCAGGACTACCTTCGGCGGCGATTCAACCGCCGCGCCGGGATCTTCGAGGAAACCGGCGCCTCCGTCCGGCTGTGGCTCACCGGGGACCTGCACCACTATTCGCGCTACGAGGAACTGCCAGGGGAACTGCCGGGGGACGCTGGCTCAACCGCCGACAACCGGACCGGGGCCGACCCGGGCCGGACCCAGCTCATCACCTGCGGCCTGGGCGGCGCCTTCCTGGCGGACGCCGGGTGGCTGCCGCCGGAGCTCACGCTTCCCGGACACCGGCCGGCACCCGCACCGGCGGACCACACACCGGCGGACCACCAGCCTGCCCACAATACGGCGGACCACCAGCCTGCCCGGGGCCGCCGTTTCGTCCTGGCTCCGGGGACATTCCCGGGACGGGCGGAGTCCCGTCAGTTCCGCGGACGCCTCGCCAATCCGCTCTCACCGTTCTGGCTTCCGGTGCGTAATCCGGGGTTCGGCTCGGCGCTTGGTGTCGCCCACATGCTGGCGGCACTGACCCTCTGGACCGTGTTCAGCGCGTTCCGCGGACTCTCTTTCCCGGACAGCCTCGCCACCCTGAAAACAGGCAACACCATGCTGCTGGCACTGACGTTCCTCGGCGTGCCTTTGCTGTTGCTTCTGCTGCTGGCCACCCTCGGCACCGCGCTCGGACTCAACCGCGATCCGCGGGAAAACGGCGCCGGGTTCACTGTTGCCCGGGGCGCGCTCTGGCAACTGTCGGCGCTCGGGGCGGGGATCGCCGTCGTCCTCCTCCTTCCCTGGCCGGCCGGGTTGCCGCCGTTCCTGACCCTTGGACTGGTGCTCACTTTCACGTTTGCCACCGGCTACGCGGCCGGCAGCGAAGCGTTCGCCTTCTTCATCCTGGGCACGGGAAGCGGCGAAGTGGCCTCGTGGGCCATGTCCGGGCAGGCCATCGAAGACCACAAGGGCTTCCTGCGGATCCGGATCGCCCCGGACGGCAACCTGACGGTCTATCCGGTGGCAGTGGACCGGATCTGCCGGGACTGGGATGTGGAAAGGAACGACGACGGCGGCCTCCGCCCGGTCCCGGCCGGCGGGCTGCCGCCGCTGCGGCTTTTCGAACCGCCGATCACCATCGCCAGGGAGGGATTCCCGCCATGAACAACCCGCGCACCATCACCCGGGCGGACCACGTCACGGAAGTCATCCCCTTTCCGGCCGGCGACGGAACGCCGCTGACCCTGGTGCACATCACCTCCGCCGTGCCTCCTGACGCCGGAGCGCCCGAGAAGGGGCCGGTGCTGCTGGTCCACGGGGCCGGAGTCCGGGCCGAGCTCTTCCGGCCGCCGCTGCCGCGTACCCTGGTGGATGCCCTGCTGGAAGACGGCTGGGACGTCTGGCTGCTGAACTGGCGGGCCTCGATCGACTTTGAACCCCTCTCGTGGACCCTGGGCGACGCAGCGGTGTACGACCACCCTGCCGCCGTCGACTATGTCCTGGGCGCGACCGGTGCCGAAACGCTGAAGGCGGTCATCCACTGCCAGGGCTCGGTGTCCTTCACCATGGCGGCCGTGGCCGGGCTCCTCCCCCGGGTGGACACGGTGGTCTCCAACGCCGTATCCCTGCACCCGGTGATCCCGCTGTGGTCGATCGTCAAGATCACGTACCTGGCCGAGCTGCTGAAACCGTTCACTCCGTACTTGTCGCCGGCATGGGGCTACAAGTCCAACGGGTACCTCTCCCGGATCCTCCGGTCCATGGTCAAGGCCACCCACCATGAATGCAACAACCTGGTGTGCCGGCTGGTCAGCTTCACGTACGGCAGCGGCCGGCCAGCGCTCTGGTCACACGAGAACCTGGATGAGGCCACCCACAACTGGATCAGCGGCGAGTTCGCGGAAGTGCCGTTCACCTTCCTGTCCGAGATGGGCCGCAGCGTACTGGCCAGGCGCATGGTGGCCGCCGGAAACCACCCGGAACTGCCCGCGAATTTCCTGGCCGACGCGCCGCAGACGGACGCCAGGTTCTCCTTCCTGGCCGGGCGCAACAACCGCTGCTTCCTGCCCGAAAGCCAGGAGCGGACTTTCAGCTTCTTTCAGGGCCACCGTCCCGGCAAGGACTCACTGCACCTGCTGTCCGGCTACGGGCACCTGGACGTCTTCTTTGGAGTCCGCGCCTGGGCGGACACCTATCCCGTCATCCTCAAGGAGCTGAACAGATGAACAGACTCATCGGACTGGCTGCATCCCTGCTGCGGCTGGCGCCTTCCCCGGTGCCGCACCGCCAGGAGCGCCTGCGCGGACACCATGCCACGGTGGACGGCATCAAATACTCCATGCCCGTCAATTCGGACGATTCCCCGGTGCTGATGGCGGCGTTCCCCATCAACAAGCGCGCCGCCGCGGCCGTCCTGCCCGGCACGGAGCTCCGGCCGTTCAGCCTCAGCGGGAAGGGGCTGCTGGTGGTCACCGTGGTGAACTACAAATCGACGGACATCGGCCAATACATTGAATACTCCTTGGCGATCGCCGTCACGCACGGTTCCCGGCCGGCGCCCCCGCTCCTGCCGCTGGTATTCCAGAAGACGTTCGGGCTCGGCCAGTACGTGGTGGACCTACCTGTCAGCACCGAAATCTCGGTCAAGGGCGGCAAAGGCATCTGGGGCATGCCCAAGCACCGGGCCAGCCTGGACTTCGTGGTCACCGATTCAACCGTTTCCGCGCAGTACGACGACGCCGGCAGGCTGGGGTGCTTCGTCGAAATTGAACGCCCCGGGCCAATGGGCATCCCGCTGAAGCTGGCCGCCTCCAACTACTGCGCCTTCCGCGGAATGCTGATGAAGTCCGACATCTACTTCGAAGCCACCGGGGACATCGCACTGGGAGGCAATGCCAAGGCCCGGCTGGTGCTGGGTGACGCGCCGGGCGTTGCCGTCCTCAAAACCCTCCAGCCGGCGGAAAAACCCGTGTTCACCGCCTATCTTCCCGAAGCCCGCGGAGTGCTGGACGACCACTACGAGGCGTGGTTCCTGACCGCACCAACCGCGGAGGAGGCCGCCCGGATCCCCGGCGGCGACCCGCTGGAGTCCGTCGTCGGCCTGGGCCAGGGCCAGGAATGGCTGCCCGCGCCGGACCGGGGACGCACGTCCCAGGGCACGTCCGGCGGTGCCGGCACCGGTTCCGGCACCGGAGATGCGCCGTGAACTGGCTGCTGCTGCTGAACGCGTTGTACTTCCTGTTCGGCGCCACCATGTACGTGGGCACCATGTGGGTCCTGAAGTTCTTCCTCTACCCCACGTGGGAGTCCCTGGACCGCGGCAACGTGGACATGCACTTCGGCATCCCCACCCGCCAGGCCACCAAGTTCTTCACCGTGGTGGTGCCGCCGATGTTCATCGCCGGCATCATTCTGGTCTGGACGGGGTGGGGCACGGTCCGGATTGTCCCCGCGGTCCTTTGCCTGCTGGGCATCATCGTCCTCACGGTGGTGGGCCAGGCCATGATCATTCCCGTCAACATCAGGATCCGGGGCGGGGACTTCGCCGACGACGCCGAACTCCGTTCCCTGCTGCGCCGGTGGATGCTGCTCAACGACATCCGCTTCTACGTCTCCACACTCACCTGGCTGGCCATCGTCTGGCTGCTGGTGGACCGGGGCCGGCTGTGGGAGGCGTTCGCATGAGCGGCATTGCCCGCCCGTCCGGGGCGGCTGTTCCCGGCGTCGGCGCCTGGATCGCGGCGGATCCGCTGCGCGCCGTCCTGGCAGCAATCGCCGTCGTCACCGTCTTTTCCGGTGCTGTCCAGATACCGTTCGGCGGCGCCGTCCTTGAGCTGCTGGGGGCGGAGCCGACGACGGCGGCGCGCCAGTTGTTCGGCACCGTGGGCATGTTCATGGTGGTGGTGGGCGGACTCCTGCTGCACACGCTGCTGCGCCCCCGGCCCGCGGCCGAGGTGCTGCTGTGGTCCGGCGTGCAGAAGGCGGGGGCCTGCGCCGCCGTCGCGATCGGGGTCATCAACGGTGTTTTTGCGCCGGTGGCGCTGGCGGTGGCGGTCTTCGACCTTGCGACGGCGGCGATCTGCCTGATCTACCTTCGCCGGATTTACTGGGAAAGCGGTCCCCGTGTGTCCGGAACGGGCCCTGGAAGCGGCTTGGGAACCGGACCGGGGACACGACCGTGAAACGCTCGCTGGTACTGGCCGGCGGCGGGATGCGGGTGGCCTGGCAGGCCGGCGTGGTCCGCGCGCTCGCTGAAGAAGGCCTGCACTTCGACCACATTGACGGGACGTCCGGCGGCATCCTGACAGCCGGCATGCTGCTGTCCGGGGTGCCTGCCGAGGACATGTGCCGGAACTGGTCCGGCGTGAACGTCAAGGACTTCGGCTCGGCACTTCCGCTCGGCGACTACGCGAAGGGGCCGTGGTCGCTGCCCGCCATCGGCGACGCGGACGGCCTGCTCGGCAAGGTGTTTCCGGCCCTCGGGATCGACGACGGCGAGATCCGGCGCCGGGCAGCCCTGCCGGGCGCCGTCGAAGGCACCTTCAACGTGGTTGAATTTACCGGAAAGCTCTGCCATGCCATCGACGCGCGGGACATCGATGCCGGACTGATGGCAGCCGGAATGTCCTTGCCCATTTTCCTCACGCCGCTGCGACGCGACGGGAAGATCTGGACTGACGCGGTCTGGGTCCGCGACGCCAACGTGGCCGAAGCCCTCCGTCGCGGGGCGGACGAGGTGTGGCTTGTCTGGTGCATCGGCAACACCGGCTACTGGGGCGACGGCCCGCTGGAACAGTACGTCCACATGATCGAAATGAGCGCCATGGGCGCCCTCCTGGCCGACTTCGAGGCCGCGAAGGCTGCCGGCAGGGACTTCATCCTCCACGTTGTCAGGCCAGAGAATCCCCTGCCGCTGGATCCGGAGTTCTACCTGAACCGGATCGACGCGGACACCTTGATCGGCATGGGGTACCGGGATGCCCGCAGCTACCTCAAGGACATGACTGCCGAGGGCCTGCCCAAGGATGCATCCTGCACTGCGATGGTGGAACCTCCGGCAGGCATCCGCTTCACCGAGCGGTTTGTCGGCCAGGACGGCGGGGACGGCGACGGCGGGGACGGCGGTTGGGCAGGCGACGGCGACGGCCCACCCGATGAGGAAGTGCGCCTGACGATCACGGTGGCGCTGCCGCTCGACGGTTCAGGCGCAGCGGCCCGGCTCACAGGGTTCCTCGACTACGCACCGTTCGGTCCACGGATCTTCCTCGCCGGCGGACGGGTGGACGTCCGCGGCGACTCAGTGATCTACCGGGCTTCCGTTCGTGCGGGCGGCGCCTGGCACCGCCTGTCCCTTGCCCGGGTTTTCCACGACGATCCCGGCCCGGACGCCTGGGACGACACCAGGCAGGCCCGCCTGACAGTGGGTTCACTGCTGGATGTGCCGGTCACCATGGGGCTGGCCGATGCCGCGGCCCTGATCGCCTCCGTGGAACCGGCCGGCGTCCACGGCCCCGGAGGCAGGGCCGGCGTCCTCGCAACCATTGCAGCCCGGGGGCTTCGCGAGGCTTTCCGCCGGTATGGCTAAGCGCTCCCCGCAGGCGGCAAGGGTCCGGGAGGCAGACTGGTGGCAACGCCGGGAGGCAGGGCCGGACGCGAGCTGACTGTGAGGCAGGACACATCGAAAGTACACGTTTGTTGCCGGCTGGTAAACATCGTGGAACGGGCAGGGACATTCCGGCAACAACCGGGAAACACCCTCGAAAAACCTGAAGCCTACGCTGGGTTTCATCACCAACCGGGGCCAAACGAAGGCCTCACCAGCGAAAGGGCCTTCACATGTCCGCCTCGGCACCGTCCATTCCCTCCTCCGCCTCGTTCCAGGCGTCACCGCCTGTTCAGCGCGTGGTCATCGCCGGAGCCGGACCTGCTGCCCGTGCCCTGGTGGGCAAGCTGGACGGGTCCCGCTTCGCAGGCAGCATCACCGTACTCAGCAACCGCGACGACGCCCCGTCCGAGCTCCTGGAACTGGCGGCGCTCCCCCAGGTCTCGATCCGCTTCGGCCAGCCGGCCAGCTTCATCGATGCGGCCAACCGTGTGGTGACCACCTCTGACGGCATGGAATTCAGCTACGACCAGCTGGTGATTGCCACCGGCTCCGCCCCGGCATTGTCTCCCGTGGACGGCGCCGGCCGCTGCCTCAGCTACTCCACCATCGACGACGCCGCCCGCATCGGCGACGCCGTCAAGGAAGTCACCCGCGTCCTGGGCCGGCGGCCGCTGGGGATCCTGGTGGGAACCGGCCCGGAGGCGGGCCAGGCCGAAGCGGTGCTGCGCGCCCGCGGGGTGAGGCCCGTCCGCACCACGCTCCGGCCGGCCGCCGTGGTTCCGACGCTCGCCGGTTCCGTGCTCCCGGCCGCCGGGATTGTGTTCGACGACGGCAGCAGCATGAACGGCGACCTGGTGGTCCTGGCCGAGGAGCGGGTGGCTCGGGACGGCCTGGCGGCCAGTGCCGGCCTGGAGACGGCTGCGAACGGCGGAATCGTGATCGGCCAGGACTTCCGGACCTCCGTCCCGGGAATCTGGGCCATCGGCGACGCCGCCTCGTACGACGGCGTCCGGCTGGGCCTCCTGGTGGCCTCAGGCTCCGCGGCGGGGGCGTGCGCAGACCAGCTCATGCAGGCAACTCTGCAGGCGCCTGTGCAGGCTGCCGCCTAGCGTCGTTGTGGCAAGATGGTCACCTGAGAAGCCACGAAGAAAACGGCGCCTGCTGCCCACGAGGCCCGGCAGGCCCACCAGGAAGGACCACCATGAGCAACGAAGCCAGCGCGGCCGGCACACCTGACGCCACCGCTGCGGGAGTCACCGCACCCGGGGCCACCGGACACGGAGAAATCGCCTCCTTCATCGACCACACGCTGCTGAAGCCGGAGGCCAGTGAGGCGGAGATCCTCAAAGTCTGCTCCGAAGCCGCCGAATACCACTTCAAGTCCGTCTGCGTGAACCCGGTGTGGGTCAAGACCGTCAGCACCGCGCTCAAGGGCTCCGGCGTCCTGACCTGCTCGGTGGTCGGCTTCCCGCTGGGAGCCACGCCCACCGACGTCAAGGCCTTCGAGGCCCGCGGCGCTGTGCTGGACGGGGCCGACGAGGTGGACATGGTCATCAACATCGCAGCCGCCCGCGCCGATGACAAAGGCGCGCTGGTTGATGACATCAGGGCCGTCGCCGAAGCTGTGCACGGCAGCGACGCGATCCTGAAGGTGATCATCGAAACAGCGCTGCTCAGCGATTCCCAGAAAGTCCTTGCCTGCGAGGCGGCGGTGGAGGCCGGGGCTGACTTCGTCAAGACATCCACGGGCTTCAACGGCGGCGGGGCCACTGTTGACGACGTGGCCCTGATGCGCCGCACGGTGGGCCCGGATGTCGGCGTCAAGGCCTCGGGCGGCGTGCGTTCACTGGCTGACGCGCAGGCTATGATTGCAGCAGGTGCAACACGTATTGGCGCCAGTTCCGGCATTGCGATCGTCAAGGGTGAACAGGGTTCGTCCGCGTACTGACCAGATCCGGAAACGCCACAGTTTTTGAGCCCTTCGGGGCGTTTTGAGCCCTGCGGGGCCGAGGAGGAATGAATGTCCAAGACCGTTGATAGCCCCAAGACCCCTCAGAACGAGAACAGCCTTGCCGGGAGCATTGCCGTTTTCGCGGTCATGATGGTCCTGTTCCTCGGCTCCATCTACTCGCTGTCCTTCCTCACGCTCGGCAACCCGTGGCCGATGGCCGTCTGCCTGGGCCTGTTTGCGGCAGCGTTCTGGATCCCGCAGACCATCCTGGGCCGTTCGGATTCGGCCGGCGAGCACTAAGCCTTCGAAATTAAGCGACTGAAGCCCCCGGATCTTCCGGGGGCTTCAGCTCTTTAAACGGGGCGGCGGCTTAGCAGCCAGCCGCTTAGCAGCCGGCCGTTTAAGCGTCCGGCTGCGCCGCTGGCTGCATGGTGCGGCTAGCCGGCGCCGAACAGGCTGTTGACCAGGGTGCTTCCGAGGGCAAGCGCGGCCGGGTAATGCGCCTTGGCCAGCGCCCACGCGGCCACGCACATCCCCACCATGGCGTAGGCGCTCACCGGAATCAGCACAAGCCACTCGCGGCGGGAGCCGGCCCGCCCCAGCAGGGGGATGGAAAACGCCCCGTTGGCCTTCCAGACGTCGTTCAGCACCGGCAGCTTCCGCAGGAACTTGGGCGGCTTGATCACGATCGGCCAGAGCAGGGGGACTCCCCCGGTGGTGATCATGTCTCCGACGATGTGGACCACCACCCCGGTGAGCATCGAGACCGGCAGCCAGGTCCATTGATCCGGCGCGAACCAGGTGACGAGGCCGGCCATGGTCAGGGCAAAGAGCCAGTTGCTGATAAAGCCTGACTTGGGGAAGAGTTTGAGGGCCTTGGCGGCGATATTGATCATGAACATGCAGAGCAGGCCGGCGCCCACGGACAGCAGGCCCCAGTCCGTGTGCAGCTGGATCTGCCCGGCAATGGTGGCCAGCAGCACAAAGAAGGCCGCCCCCAGTACCGAGTGCGTTCCCTGCCGGTGGCCGCCGCTGGCGTTTTCGATCCCGACGGCAATCACGTTCGAGAGCGGCGGCAGCGAATTGGCGACGGTGCTGTGCCGGTGGTCCCAGTCGCACACCAGCGCGGTTCCGGCCGTCGCCATGCCGCCGATCAGGATTCCGGTGGCGTCCAGCGGGTACCAGCCCAGGGTGTACGGCCCCGTTGAGGCAATGGCTACCCACGCCGCGGCTCCCGACGCGGCGTGATGTCCTCCCATCATTCTTTTATTTCACCGCCAACGGCGCGTCAGAGAAGATGTTCCGGATGACCCCGTTGGCCCACTCCAGGATCTCGGCGTCCTGCAGGTCCCGGCCGCCGATCTTGGCGGTCTTCGGCTTGGGAATGAGCACCGCGTCGAGGGCGGGCTTGGACTGCGCACCGGGGTACATGCGGTTGAGGCGCATGGTCTTGGACTCGGGCAGTTGAGCCGGGGAGAACTTGATGAAGTTCCCCTGCAGGGCGACGTCGGACAGCCCGGCTTCGCGGGCCCCCACCCGGAACCGCGCGACGGCGATCAGGTTCTGCGCCGGCAGCGGCGGTTCGCCGTAGCGGTCCACGAGTTCGGCCTGGACCTCGTCGATCGCTTCGTTCGTGAGCGCGGACGCGAGCTTGCGGTAGGCCTCGAGGCGCAGCCGTTCGCCCGGCACATAGTCGTGCGGCAGGTGGGCGTTGACGGGCAGTTCGATCTTCATTTCGGCGGCCTTCTCCTCGGCCTCGCCGCGGAAGTCCGCCACGGCTTCGCCCACCAGGCGGATGTAGAGGTCGAAACCCACGCCCTGGATGTGGCCGGACTGTTCGCCGCCCAGCAGGTTGCCGGCGCCGCGGATTTCGAGGTCCTTCATGGCCAGCTGCATGCCTGCGCCGAGTTCGTTGTGCGTGGCCACGGCCTTGAGCCGTTCCAGCGCCACCTCGCCCAGGGGCTTCTCGGAGGGGTACAGGAAATACGCGTAGGCGCGTTCGCGGCCGCGGCCCACGCGTCCGCGCAACTGGTGGAGCTGGGAGAGGCCGTACTTGTCCGCGCCGTCCACGATCAGGGTGTTGGCGTTGGAAATGTCCAGGCCGGTTTCGATGATGGTGGTGCACACCAGGACGTCGAAGCGCTTCTCCCAGAAGTCCACGATGATCTGCTCGAGCCGGCTTTCGGACATCTGGCCGTGGGCCACCTCCACGCGGGCTTCGGGCACCAGCTCGCGGATCTTGGCGGCGGTCCGCTCAATCGTCGACACCCGGTTGTGGACGAAGAAGACCTGGCCCTCGCGCATCAGTTCCCGCCGGACCGCAGCGGAGGTCTGCTTGTCCGTGTACGGGCCCACATAGGTCAGCACCGGGTGGCGCTCTTCCGGTGGCGTTGCCAGGGTGGAGGTCTCGCGGATCCCGGTCAGGGACATTTCCAGGGTGCGGGGAATCGGCGTGGCACTCATGGCCAGGACGTCCACGTTGGTGCGCATCTTCTTCAGCGCTTCCTTGTGTTCGACGCCAAAGCGCTGCTCCTCGTCCACGATCACCAGGCCAAGGTCCTTGAAGCCGAAGTCCTTGGACAGCAGCCGGTGCGTGCCGATGACGACGTCCACGGAACCTGCCTTAACGCCGTCGGCGGTTTCCTTTGCCTCCTTGCCGCTCTGGAAACGGGACAGCGGCTTGACCACCAGCGGGAAGCCGGAGAACCGTTCGGTGAACGTCTCGTAGTGCTGCTGGGCCAGCAGCGTCGTGGGGACCAGCACAGCGACCTGCTTGCCGTCCTGAACGGCCTTGAACGCGGCCCGGACGGCAATCTCGGTCTTGCCGTAGCCCACGTCACCAGAGATCAGCCGGTCCATCGGGATCTCGCGCTCCATGTCGGCCTTGACCTCATTGATGGTGGTCAGCTGGTCCGGCGTCTCCACATACGGGAAAGCCTCTTCCAGCTCGCGCTGCCACGGGGTGTCCGGGCCGAAGGCGTAACCGCGGGAGGCCATCCGGGCCGAGTACAGCCGGATCAGCTCGCCGGCGATCTCCTTGACGGCCTTGCGGGCCTTGGACTTGGTGCTGGCCCAGTCCGCGCCGCCCATCTTGCTCAGCGCCGGGGTGTCCCCGCCGACGTAGCGGGTGACCTGGTCCAGCTGGTCGGTGGGCACAAAAAGCCGGTCGCCCGGCGCCCCGCGCTTGGACGGGGCGTATTCCAGGACAAGGTACTCGCGCACGCCGTCGCCGCCACCGGCCACCCGGCGCTGGATCAGCTCCACGAACCGGCCGATGCCGTGCTGTTCGTGCACCACGGAGTCCCCGGCCACGAGCTGGAGCGGATCCACGGCATTCCTGCGCTTGGACGGCATCCGGCGCATGTCCTTGGTGGAACCGGCGGACGTGCGTCCCAGCAGGTCCGCTTCCGTCAGCAGGCCAAGCTTGAGGCCGTCCAGCACAAAGCCGCGTCCGACGGCGGCGGTGGTCACCTCGATGATGCCCGCCTGCGGCTCGTCATCCAGCGAGTCCACCCGGGCGCACGGGATGTCTGCGTCATGGAACAGTTCAGCCAGCCGCTGGGCCGGGCCGGGACCTTCCGTGACAACCACAATGCGCCACTGGTCCCGGACGTTCGAGCCGATGAACTCCATCATCTCCGCCACGTCGCCCTGGTAGCCGCGGGGTTCCCGGGCGTGCAGGTTGAGGACGTTGATGTCCGGGGTCAGCTCTTCGTCGGTGGCCAGCGAGGTGATCGACCACCACGAAACCTCCTGCCCCAGGGCCGCGGTGCGGGTCTCCGTCAGGGAGCGGAAGCTGGCCGAATGCAGGGCAGCCGAGGCCGCGGACGTCAGATCCAGCGGAGCCGTGCCGCCGTCGGACGCCGTGGACCATGCAGCTTCGAGGAATTCCTCATTGGTCGCGGCCAGGTCGTGGGCGCGGGTGCGGACCTTTTCAGGCTCGATCACCACGGAGATGGACCCGGCGGGCAGCTGTTCGACGAAGGGCACCATGGCATCCACCAGGACGGGAGCCAGCGATTCCATGCCTTCCACCGCGATGCCGCCGGCGATCTTTTCCAGCATGTCCGCGGCGGCCGGCAGCTGTGTCTTCAGTGTCGCGGCCCGGGACATCACGGACGGGGTGATCAGGATTTCGCGACACGGCGGGGCGTGCAGTTCCGTGGGGTGGTGCAGGCCGGGCGAGGAAAGCGAGCGCTGGTCGGCAACGGCGAACCACCGCATCTGGTCCACCTCGTCGCCGAAGAACTCCACCCGGATGGGATGGTCCTCGGTGGGCGGGAAAACGTCCAGCATGCCGCCGCGGACGGCGAATTCGCCGCGGCGGGACACCATGTCCACCCGGGCGTAGGCGGCGTCGGCCAGGCTCTTGACGACGCTGCTGAAGGGGGCCTCCTGACCGACCTTCAGGGTCACGGGCACCAGGTCGCCCAGGCCGGCCACGATCGGCTGCACCACGGCGCGGACCGGAGCCACCACCACGCGGAGCGGTCCTCCGGCAACAGATTCAGGGTGGGCCAGCCGGCGCAATACGGACAAGCGGCGGCCCACGGTGTCCGAGCGCGGGGACAACCGTTCGTGCGGGAGGGTCTCCCAGCTAGGGAACTCGGCCACGGAATCGGCCGGCAGGAAGGCCCGCAGCGCGGCAGTGAGGTCCTCCGCTTCACGGCCGGTGGCGGTGACGGCCAGCACCAGGGGCGTGCCGCCGTCGTGGTTTCCAACTGCGGCAGTGCCTTCGGCGGCATGCAGGGCCGCGAGGCCGTCAGACATCTCGGCCAGCAGGGCAGCGCGGAGGCCTGCCGGGGCGCTGATCTGGTAATCCTCGCTGCGGGTTCCGAAACCCCGGGACGCTTCAGCCTGCACGCGGGCAAACGTTGTGTCTCCGGCGAGCGCGCGGCGAAGGCCTGTGAGTGACGGGCCGTTGAGGCTCATGGCAGAAGCTCCTGAAATGATCACGGGAAAGCAGGCAACACGAAAACCCGAAATTCGCAAGAATCCCGGGTCTTCCCAGCCTACCGCGACGGCGGAGCCTGCGTGGGCCTAGTTGCCCTCGACCATGGACGGGCCGGTGTCAGACGGCCGCCCTGGCGCGCTGAAGGAAGGAGTCAAGGATCCGTCCGGCATTCTCACGGGTGAGCAGGGCGTCCGGTCCGGCCTCCGGTGCGTGCCGGTGTCCTTTCATTGACTCCCCCAGGTACAGGAGGGCGGCCAGGACTTCGGACAACTCCACGTCCGCCTCGGCGCGCTGGCGCAGGAGCCTCAGGTGTGCGGCCTGCAGCGCGGGTCCCGGTGCGCAGCCCAGGTCCCGGTCGAAGATCCTTCGGCACCGCGCGTAGGCGGACAGGCCTTCAACCGGAAGTCCGGACAGTTCATAGCCTGTTACCAGGACGGTCCAGGCCCGTTCGTTGAGGGGTTCGGACGCCACGGCCGCCTGGGCCCAGCGGACGGATTCCGCGGGCCTGTTGAGCAGGACAGCTGTTTCTGCGGTCCGGACCTGTGCCGCCACTCGTTCGGCGCCGAGCCGAATGCGGGCTTCATCGGCCCAGTCGGACGCCAGCTCTGAACCGAGCAGCGGATCGGCGGATAGCTCCAGGGCCTCCGTCAGCATCGCATAGGCTTCCCGGGGAGCCGCCTGACCGGCGTCCTGTACCAGCCGGCGGAACGCCGAGAGGTCCAGGTCAACGAGCTCCGGGTCCAGGACATAGCCGCTGTTGGCGGTGCGGAGCGGACCGTTCCGCGTGTCGCCCGGCTGGATGGCGCGGCGGATGCCGCAGATGTAGCTCTCCAGCGTCGCGATTGTTCCGGTGCCGGCCCTGGCACCCCAAAGAATTTCAATGATCCGGCTCTTCGATACGGGGCTGCCTAAGTTCAGCAGCAGTAATTCCAAAATATGCCTCGGTTTGCATCCGCCAATGTCGGAGGTCGCCAGTGGAACTCCATTGCGCCGCACGTCGAACATTCCGAACAGACGAACAGATATTGACTTTGATAATTCAGGAGTTGTCCCCACGATGTTCTCCATTTGTCAGGCCAAGCAGTTAGCGCGCGTCTTCCGGTGGGAGCAGGCAGAAAGTGCGATGCTGCTTGCTCCGGCTTTCCAAACCACCGTGACACGGCAAATGGGGACGTCCAAGGGATCGATATACCTGTTTTTTCATGGCGCATAAAGACAGGTAAGACCGTTACGGAATCCACGTAGTAGGGATGAGGTCCACAGGAGTACCCGGCAGTTTTGCCAAGTAATTGGAGTTAATGGAGTTACCCCTGAGCGAGTAGTACCCGGAGTGGGAAAGGAGTGACGAATTGGATGCAAAAAGCAGGCCCCGGTTGGACCGGGGCCTGCTTTTGTTTGCTGTGCGAACGTCGGTGCTAGCCGGCCGTCCTGGTGCTCATCCGGTAGAGGAAGGCTGCCATCGCATCACGGCTGATGGACTGCAGCGGACGGTACGTCACCGTGCCGTTGGCCTCCACCCAGCCGGTGGAAATGCCCTGGTCCGCCAGCCACGCCATCTCCTTGTAGAACTGCTGGCCGGTGGACACATCAGCGAACGGTGACACCGCCGGAGCAGTGAACGCCGGCGAGCCGGCCGCCCGGTAGAGGAAGGCTGCCATCGCATCACGGCTGATGGACTGCAGCGGACGGTACGTCACCGTGCCGTTGGCCTCCACCCAGCCGGTGGAAATGCCCTGGTCCGCCAGCCACGCCATCTCCTTGTAGAACTGCTGGCCGGTGGACACATCAGCGAACGGTGACACCGCCGGAGCAGTGAACGCCGGCGAGCCGGCCGCCCGGTAGAGGAAGGCTGCCATCGCATCACGGCTGATGGACTGCAGCGGACGGTACGTCACCGTGCCGTTGGCCTCCACCCAGCCGGTGGAAATGCCCTGGTCCGCCAGCCACGCCATCTCCAGGTAGTAGAGCTGGGTGGTGGAAACATCCGCGAACGGTGAGACCGTCGGCGGAACGAAGGCCGGTACCCGTGGGGTCACCTCGTTCGATGCCGCCGACAGGGGGCTGTTGCCGCCTGCGTTGACCGCCCGGACCTGGAAGTTGTACGCCGTGCCGTTGCTCAGCCCGGTGACCTGGTGGCTGGTGGCGCTGCCGGGTACCCCGTCGATGGTCCGGACCACGGTGCTGCCGGTGCGGACGACGACGCTGAACGAGTCAGCCGGGAACTCACCGGCGGGAGCCGTGAACGCCACTGTTGCCGTGGTGTTGCCCGCAACAGCCGTCCCGATCAGGGGCGCCGCCGGTGCCTGGACTACGGCCGGAACCAGGTTTACGGTCTGGTCGGTAAACCGCAGCCGTTCAACGTTGGTGATCCGGTCCGTGCCGTCGTCGCCGGTGCCGCCGGTGTGGGCCACGGTGGTGACTCCCCCGGCGGTGGTGATGGCGTATTCATTCCGGGCTCCGGAGAACACGGCCGTGTCGATGTCCGCATCGCCAGGGCTGGACAGGATTTCCCGGACGATCCGCACATTGCCCGGATTGATGGTCCCGGCCATGATGCCGGCCTGGAGTTCGGTCAGTGAAGTGACCGTCCTGATCTCGGCGCCATCCGGTGCGTCGAGGACGCTGAGCCGGACGTTGAGCCACTTGTCGCCGTCGATGATGTCATCGGCCCCGTTGCCCCAGATCTGGTCGCTGCCTGAACCGCCGATGATGATGTTGCCGGCGCCGAAGGTGGTGGCACCCGCGGGCAGCAGCTCTGCCAGGCCGGTGATCCGGGCAATGCCGGCAGCATCGAGTTCGTTGGTCAGGCCTTCGACGTTGACCTCGGTGTTGGGAACGGACGGCACTTCGTCATCGCCGCGGAGCACGTCATCCTTGTCCCAGCCGGAGAGGGCCTCGACCAGGAGGAAGCGGTCCTTGAGGGCGTTCGGCCCGTCGACGATGATCTGGCGCATGTCCGAATCGGCGGGTTCGACCGACCGTGCGTGCGTGACCCAGTCGAAGCCGAAGACACCGTGGTTGCGTTCGATGCCGGGACCGGCCACCATGACGTCGTCGCCGCCTTCAGCGTCGTAGTCGTCTTCGCCGGAATCGCCGATCAGGACGTCGTGGCCCGGAGCGTTGATGTCGTCGAAGAACGGTGCGCCGCTGTCGCCCTGCAGCAGGTCGTTGGCATTGCCGCCTTCCTGCCAGTCATCGCCGCCGCCGCCGAACACGGCGTCGGGTCCGTCGCCGGAGAGGACAAGGTCGTTCCCTTCACCGGCAAAGGTTTCGTTGCCGTTGAGGCCGCCGTTGGAGAAGTCGTGGCCTTCACCGGACATGATGATGTCCAGGCCTGGTCCGGCGTCGATGGCGTCGTTTCCGTTGCCGCCCTTGAGCACGTCGTCGCCGTGCGAGTCCGTGATCCGGTCGTTTCCGTCACCGCCAAGAACACTGTCGGCGCCGTCGTTGCCTTCGATGACGTCGTTGCCGTCATTGCCCCAGAACGTATCGTTGTCGATGCCGCCCCAGATCCGGTCCCCGAGGGAGGTGCCGTTGAACGTGGACTGGGCGTTGAGGCCCGGACGGTCCACGGTGTTGCTGACGCGGTACCGGATGGTGCCGTCCGACATCCGCATCAGGAGCGCGGACTCGTCGCAGACGGAGGCGAGGTCGTCGGCTACGGAGTTACCGGTGCCGGCCGTGATGCGGCTGAGCTCGAACTCGCAGTCCGCCACGCCGAAGACATCGGCTTTGAGGGCCTCCGCATCCGTGTTGCGCATGATGAGTTCCGCGAGCGAGTTGCCTTCCAGCTGCGTGCGAAGGTTCAGCCCGGACGTGCGGGACAGGTAGTACATCCGGTCCCCGTCCTGCAGGTCCGTCATCTGGCGTTCAAAGATGTAGTTGAACGTTGATCCCAGCAGGCCGCCGAAGAGGTTCTGGTATTCGGCCAGGCCGCCCACCCAGAGATCGACGCTGTCCAGGCCGGTGGGCTGTGCGGCCCAGGTTCCGGCGCTGTTGACGAAATCGAAGGAGTCCGCGGGGGTGGCCGGGTCGGCCGTGTCCATGTCGAACAGCCGCTGGGCAGCTGCCCGCTTGTCCGTGATGGACACCGCCGCGGTGATCGTCGGATGCGTTCCGTAGGCGGCCATGAAGTTGACCACGGAGTCCGGGTGCTTCAGGTTCTGGCCGAAATCCACCCAGCTGGTGTATGGCTTCAGCGAAGACTCGCCTGTCTGCGCGTACAACTGGGTGCGGAAGTTGTTCAAGGACGGGACACCTGTATCCCGGCCCCGGGCCAGGTTCAGCGAGGCAAGGTCCAGGGGCAGCCCCAGGACGTTGTTCCGCAGTGTGTCGGTGACGAACTCATCGAGTTCGGCGCCCACCTGGTCCGTCATTCCCATGGCGATTGCGCCGGCGGCCTGCCTGGGATTCAGCGTGCCGGCAGTGCTCTGGTAGTAGGCCGGCGGGTTCAGGAAAGCGTCCAGCAGCGGCATCCCGATGTCGGTGCCGTCGTTCAGCTTGCGGTCGACGGTTTCGGTGAGCATCGAGTGGCCGAACCGGTAGGTGGCGTGGGCAAATTCCGCCTTGATCGCGGGATCAATGCCGGTGTCGGACTGCGTGAAGACGTTGAAGCCGTTGATGCCGGGCTGGATTTTCCGGGCGAAGTCCTCGAAGACGATGTGCTGGTACTCCATCTCCGTCACGTAGCGCGCCGCCTGGAACAGCCGCTCACCGTTCCACTGCCCGTTGGGAAGCTTCCACTCGTTGAGGTCGAGGTTCTGCGACGTGAGGAGCTCCTCCATGTACCCCACCAGGCGGTTGTGCTCCGCGTGGAACACCTGGTGGATCGCCGTCAGGCCGATGTTCTCGTTGACCCTGCCGTCGCCGGCGATGAAGTGCTTGTCCAGCATCTCGTCGTCGTAGCGGCCGGCCGGCCGCGGCTCGTTGACGCCGTTGACGTCGGCGTCGTCGTCCGGCTGCAGCGGGGCGCCGGTCTGTGAGTTGAACGGTGCCGCGTTGTGCCCGATGTCGTCCAGGAAGGCGATTCCGATCCGTTCAACGTTCGACGGCGGCGCCACCGGGGCGGCCAGGTTCCCTTCAACGCGTCCGGTTGCGGTCTGGTACTGCGGAAGCCCGTTCGGTCCGCGCAGGAACCGGCCGTACTGGTCGGTGGCCAGCTTCGGGATGTCGGCGACGTCCACGTCCGAAAGTTCGAGCCCGAGCATCGTCCGGGCCTGCTCCTTGATGTGGGCCCAGGTTGCCATGCCGCCCGGTTCGCCCTCGATGAGTTCTCCCGTGGCGAGGGGGTCCCCGTTTTCGTTGAGGGTGTATTCGCGTAGGAACACCTGGTGGGATGAGTGCGAAGCGTAGGTCTGGCTCTGGTCCACCCACGGCGAGTCGGTGTTGGTGCCATTCTGCTCGTCGTCGGCAGTTCCCAGGACACCGTCAGGGCCTGGCTGGTTCTCGGCACGGTTGAGCAGCATGAAGTTGGTGCGTCCGCCGGGGACATACAACGGATCGTCCGGTGCCAGCGGCATCATGACGTAGTTCTTGGTCTTCTTGGTGAAGTCCACGCCGTGGTCGAAGAACTGGCCGAAGAGCGCGAACATGCCGTTGTACGGCGGGGAAAGGCCAAAGTCGGTGGTGACGTTGGGGATGTCGAGGGTCTCTCCCGCGGGCACGCAGTTCTCCGGAACGCCGTCGCTGACACACGGGACGGCGGTGGGGCTGTCATTCACCGTGCGGTGGGCCTTGCCTGCCGCGGCGACGGCCGCCGGGTTGGTGACGGTCTGGTCCACGATCACGTTGCTGACGAAGCGCGGACCGTTGTCCGTGACAGTCGTATTGACGGACTCGTAGTTCTGCCCGCCGGATGAGGTACGCCATTCGGGGTCCGACAGCCGGGGAAACTCACGGCTGGCCGAGCCGAAGTCTTCCTGGCCGGCTACGAGGTTGTTGTCGGTGCCGTCCACAGTCCGCAGGCCGTACGGCAGCAGCGGGCTGGCGATCTGGTTTGGACCGTCGCCCAGGAGCGGCTGGCCGGCAACATCATTTCCCTGCGCGTCCTCTTTGGTCGCATGGTTTTCGGCGATTTTGATCTGCTTGAGAATGAACCGCATATCGCCGGCATTGAGTGTGAATCCCTGGCCCGTCGGGGCCGCGGAGACAGCTGGTGCCAGAACGGAAGGGACAACCCCCGCCCCGATCAAAAGGGCCAGCGCGCCGGCCGTGACTTTGCGAGTCATGCCGGCCGCTGAGCCCTGTGGATGGGGCATGCCGTCCCCCTTTCGGGACTTGCGATGTTTAGCCATGACCTTTTCCTCCATCGAGTTCATCCCGGCTCCCCCCTCAACGTGGTCGCTCGGTTCATTGGAAGGACCAGCCTTGTTCAGCGGCCTTTAGAAAAACTTGGATTGCTAAGCTGGCTGTGCATCGACGCACTCCGCTTTCGTTCCAAGGAGATCCACATGAACGGCACCCCCAAAACCGTGCTCGTCACCGGCGCCACCGGCTATATCGGCGGGCGCCTGGTCCCCCGGCTCCTTGAGGCGGGGCACACGGTGAAAGTGGTCGTCCGGACTCCCGCCAAGATTGCCGGTGTGCCATGGCTGGAACAGGTGGAGGTCATCCAAGGCAGCCTTGACGACGGCGGCATGCTCCGGGCAGCGCTGGATGGCGTCGACGTGCTCTACTACCTGGTCCATTCAATGGCGGCCGGCGCCGGCTTCGAGGCCAAGGAAAAGGCGATGGCGGAGACCGCTGCCAAGGCGGCGGCCGACGCCGGAGTGGAAAGGATCGTCTACCTCGGCGGCCTTCACCCCGAGGGCGCGAAGCTGTCAACGCATATGCGTTCCCGGGAAGCCGTCGGCAAAGTCTTCCTCGCGAGTCCGGTGGACGCTGTCGTCTTCCAGGCGGGCGTCGTGATCGGCTCCGGGTCGGCATCGTTCGAGATGATCCGGCACCTTTCAGAGACCCTCCCCCTCATGCCGGCCCCGAGCTGGGTCCGGAACCGCATCGAAGCGATCGCCGTCAGGGACGTCCTGTACTACCTCGTCGCGGCGGCGTCCCTGGAAGGGCACATCAACCGCACCTTCGACATCGGGTGCCGCCAGGTCCTCACGTATGCGGCCATGATGAAGGAGTACGCCGCCGAGGCCGGCCTGCCGTACCGCGTGGTCCTCGCGCTGCCCATCCCCGCACCGAAACTCGCCGGCATGTGGGTTGCCCTGACCACACCCATTCCGCTGTCCATGTCCCTGCCCCTCGTCGAATCGCTCCAGCACGACGCCGTGTCCAGGGAACATGACATCGACGGCTACATACCGCTGCCCGAGGGCGGACTGACACCGTATCGGCGTGCCGTGTCCCTCGCCCTGGGCAAGGAACGCGACGCCCAGGTGGAAACGACGTGGGCCAGCGCCGGAGCGGACGCGGACCCGCTCCCGAGCGACCCGGAATGGGCCGGACACCGCGTGTACGTGGACGAGCGAAGCTATTCCAGCCCGGTGGATCCCAAGTTCGTCTGGACGATCATTGAGGGGATCGGCGGCCGCAACGGCTGGTATTCCCTGCCGCTGGCGTGGCGGGTCCGCGGCTGGCTGGACAAGCTCACCGGAGGGGCAGGACTGCTCCGGGGCCGCCGCCACCCGCACCTGCTCGCCGAGGGCGAAGTGGTGGACTGGTGGCGGGCCGAGCGGATCGAGCGCGGCCGGCTGCTGCGGCTGCGGGCGGAGATGCGCGCCCCCGGCCGTGCGTGGCTGGAGCTATCGGTGGAGCCTGACGGGACGGGCAGCCGCTACCGGCAGCGCGCCATCTTCTTCCCGAAGGGCCTCAGCGGCAAGCTGTACTGGCTGGCCGTCCTGCCGTTCCACAGCGTCATTTTTCCCGCCATGTCGCACAACATCACGGCCGCTGCGCAAAAACTGGCAGAGGCCGAATCGGAGTCCGCGGCGTCCAGCACATAGGATGTGGGAGGCAAAAAACCGATGCCCCATACCCCCAACCCAATGGAGGAACAATGGCACTGAGTGCTTCCACCACCCTGCCCCACAGCGTCGACCGCGTGACCGCTGTGTTCGCCAACGAAGACTTCCAGCGCCACACCAGTGAACTGGTGGGCGGAACCCTTGAATCGTTCAAGGTCGACGGCGATCTTGCCGGCGCGTTCAGCACCACCTCGGTGCGCACCCTGCCCACCACCCGCCTGCCGGAGATTGCCCGCAAGTTCGTGGGCGACAGCCTGAAGGTAACCCAGCTGGAGACGTGGGAAGCCCCCGCCGCCGGCGGCTCCCGGCAGAGCAGCATCAGCCTGAAGATCGCCGGTGCCCCCCTGGACGTTAGCGCCGTGCAGCGGCTTGTCGCCGACGGCGGCAGCACCCGCGTCGAGCTCGAAGGCAACGTGACGTCTTCTGTTCCGTTCCTGGGCAGCAAGATTGCAGATGCAGCCGAGCCCATGGTGGGCAAGGCCCTGAACATCCAGTCCCAGCAGGCGCAGGCCTGGCTGGAAAGCCACTAATCCCGTGCAGCTTCCCGTTGCCCTCGCCTGGGTCCTGATTGTTGCCGGCGTCTGGTCACTGGTGGTCTGGCCCCAGTTCCTCAAGAGGGTAATGAAGGATCCGCGGGCCCGTGACGCAGCCGGCAAGGCGACCAGGTTCCTCACGGTGCACGTGGTCCTGGTGTCCGTTTCGATGGTGCTGGGCGCAGCCACAGCGGCGATCGGCATCGCCGGCCTCGTCAGCTAGCGAAACGTCAGTTTCGTTCCTTCCGGCCGGCGCCCTGCCGGCCGGAAGGAACGGCCTAAACCTGCCTGCGCGACTTCCAAAGCCGCGCTGCGACGCGCACCGGCCGGCCGACGAACTCGAAAACGCTGGTCCGGCGGACCAGCGTCTCTTCCAGTGCCGTAATACGCCGGTTGAGGTCCTCCAGGGTGGAGACCACCCGGTCAGCCAGAACCCGTGCTTCGGCTGCGGCTTCCTCCTGCTGCCCGCTCAGCTGGGCCAGGTACAGCAGGTACCCCACCCCCGTCTTCCCGGCTTCGCGCCGCAGGAAGGCATCCCGCACCAGGCTGTCGAACTTCGCGTGTTCGGCGGCGGCGGCAATGACGCTGTTCCCCATGTCTCCGCTGGCTTCGGGGCGCTGGCACCAGAAGGCCAGCGGCTCGTCGTCGAGCAGTTCCATCGGGTACGCCTGGAGGAACCGCAGGTAGAACTCCCAGTCCCCCACAACGTCGAGTTCCTCGTTGTAGAACCCGATGTGGTCATGGACGGAGCGGCGGTACAGGAAGGAAATGGGGACGATCCGGTTGATCCGCAGCATGTCTGTCAGCGTGATGGCCTGAAGATCCGGCCAGTACGCGAAGGAGCCCGTCTCCACGATCGCACCGTCACGGACTTCCTCGTACACCACATTCGTCCTGACGGCGACACCCTGCGCGGCGGCTTTTCCGTCCAGCAGCCGCACGGTCTTGAGCAGGAAATCCGGATGCCACCGGTCGTCGTCGTCATGCACGGCGATGTACTCAGACGTTGCGGCCGCAATGCCCGCGTTGCTGGCTGCTTCCATGCCTTTGCTCTGCGGGTGGTGGATGACGTTCAGTTTCCCCGCGGGAAGGTGGCGGTACCCGTCCGCCAGCGCGTCAACCGGCGCCGGGTCCCCGCCGTCGTTAACCACCACGATGGAGAAATCCTGGTACGACTGCCCCAGGATGTTCTCCAGGGCACGGTTCAGCAGGATGGGCCGGTTCTTGGTCCGGACCACCACCGTCACTCGGCCGCTGGCCATCAGTGCTTCCTTCCGGTCAGCCGGCGCGCAACGTCCGCGCCGCGGCCCAACAATTTCGCTGCTTTGAAAGTCCGTGACTGCAGGATTCTGTCCCTTTCCCGTATTGCTTCATCCCGTTCGTGGATGAGCACATCGCGTTGGGACCGTACATCGTCCCACTCCGTCCATTGCCGTCCGATCCCCAGGCTCAGGGTGCGGAACAATTCCCTTTGTTCCGCGGCCTGGCGGGACCAGGATTCCACCGCGCGAAGGGCTGGCGCGTCTTCAAGCCCGGCGTAGCTGCCCACGCCGCCACGCAGTACAGCTGCCACGGCATCCCACCATGTCCCCTGGGAGCGCTCGAATCCGGGCCTGAGCCCGTCCAGGTGGCGGCGGATCTCGTCGCGGCGGTTCCAGGCCTCCAGCACCGCTTCGTCCACGCCGCCAGGGGTAAGGCTTGGCTGCGGGAGTGCCCAGTCGCCCAGCCCCCAGTTCCCGAGTGCACCGGCGAGGCGGATATCGGAGTAGGCGTCGTTGGCCAGGGCGACCACCGGCACGCCGGCCGCCAGGCCGAAGACGGCCGGGTGGTAGCGGTTCGTGATCACCAGGGCGGCGGCCGCGGTCACCGCTGCGGCCTCGCGGACCGGCAGCACTGGCATCATTGCCAGCCGTCCCGAGCGCGAGTGCGCCAGCACCGTACGGTGGGATTCGTGGTCTGCCCCGGCATCCAAAGACCCCAGCGTCCCCATGTGCGGCAGCAGGTACACCGGAAGGCCCGTGAGCTGTGCCGCACGGTCCAGCACTGCCGCGAACGCCGCCAGAGTGCGGGTTCCTTCGCGCCACGCATCCGGGCCCACTGTGGCAGCAATGTAGCCGTCCGCCGGAAGGTCCGGAAGGTCCGGAAGGTCACCCTCCAGAAGCCCGCCGTCCGCAGCCTGCGGTCCGCCGTCCTGCGGTTCGCCGTTCTGCGATTGGCTGTCCTGCCGGGTCTGCAGGAAGCTGCCGTCATCAAGGACGCGGACAAGCTTTTCCGAGCCGAGGCCCAATTCAACACCTAGTGCGTAGGAAGCAGGTTCGCGGGCACCGATCAGCGCCGCGCTGTCGAGGAGCTCGTGCAGCACCTTCCGGTCCTGGGGCAGCAGGGTGGGACCGAACGTCTGTCCGCTCACCACCAGCGGCTTGCCAAGTTCCCTGGCGATAAGGCCGACGGCGGCCCGTTCGTAAAGCAGCCAGCCGTAGAGGGAGTTCATATTGCCGCCGCCTGCGATCAACACTCCGTCGGACGTCGACACTTCCTCGATGACGCCCCACACCGGGTCGGCGGGCGGGAGCGCGCCGCGGTCGCCCGTCGCGGCCCGGCGGACGCGCTCCAGGTAAACGCTCCGTTCCTCGGGCGGCCACGGAAATTCAATGGTTGCTATGGAACGGGTGCCGTAAAGCGCTGCCGTCTGCGCCGGGTCACGGGACAACAGCACAACTGCTGCCCCGGTCCGCTGCAGGAGTTCGTCCACTGCGGCCAGCGCCATGGCCTCATCGCCGACGTGATACGCACCTTGGCCCAGATCGCCCTGCACCACGAACTTCACTTGACGGTCCTCTTCCACTACTTGTCTCATAACGCAGCCGGAGACGGACCCGTCGCGGGGCCGTTGGCGCGCAACCAGACTACCGTCTTTTGCGGAACCGCCCGCCGGAAAGTGGTCTCATCCGGACACAACCGGGCAGCAACAGGCCACCCGAGTACTCGGGCCGGCAAATGGAGTAGGAGGGGGCGTAGATGAAGTGGACAACACGCTGTTATCTGAACGTGATAAGCCGTAAATTTCTGCTATGGACGCGCAAGATATGGAACGGGTTTGGCACGGTAGCCACCGTAAAATCGACCGCAGAAATTGGTCGTTGTATTTCGCACTGACCCTATTGGGGCTTATCTCGTGGGTAATTGTTGTATTTCCCCACTAATCTTCAATTTTCGACACTTCAATCGAAGCTCCGGCGGGTCCCCACCTACCGGAGCTTTACTTTAAGCCGGTTGATCTTGCCGCGCCGCATGATCACCGGAGCGGATTTACCGGACAAAATCGGAGAAACCGGCCATGATGGTCAGCACCGTGAGCACCACGAGGGCCAACACGCAGACAATTTCTGCCCTGTGAATCCTGTGCTGCGTTTGCCGCACTTCAATGTCGTCCTGGCTATCAACCATATTTAGAGGCTACTGGCCCCTCCGGCACGCCACTAGAGTAGTCACTACTCGTCTTTATCCCCATTGCCGTGCGCTCTTCACATCAAGCTCACCATGCCATAAAGTGGCAGTAAGATCGGCGATCGGCTCAGCGACGTTTGTCTCAGGATTGAAGTACGTCCTCAGGATTGAACTACGTCCCAGGAGAGCTGAGAACAGTGGCCGCTGAAGGATTTTCAAATACCCGTTTCCTCACAGTTTCCGAGGTCGCAGAAGTCATGCGGCTGTCCCGGATGACCGTGTACCGGCTCGTCAAAGCGCACGACCTCCCGGCCGTCCGTTTCGGCCGGTCCTACAGGGTCCCGGAGCACGCGATCGAAGACTATGTGCAGCACCACTCAACGCTTGCGGATGACGAGCACCCGGAAGCCGGCAAGACCTAGCGGCCGGTGGCTACGGCCTGCCGCAGCGCGTCCTCGGCAGCCACCCACGCCAGCATGGCGCATTTGACCCTGGCCGGATACTTCGCCACTCCCGCCAGGGCAGCCGCATCTCCCAGAATCTCGTCGTCCGGCTCCAGCCGGCCGCGAGAGCGCATGAGCTCCCTGAAATGGCCGATCATCTCCCCCAGTTCATCCGGCGACGCACCTTCGGACAATTCGCTCAAGATGGAGGCCGAGGCCATTGAGATGGCGCAACCGTCGCCATGCCAGTGGATGCCTTTCACCGTTGACTGGCTTCCTGCCGCTTCCAGCTCCAGGCGAAGCGTAATTTCGTCACCACAGACCGGGTTCAGCTGATGGCACTGTCCCACGCCCGGCTGGTCAGGCATGGACGTGGCCTCGTCAGCCGTCAGGTCGGCCCCGCTGCGCGACTTCGCGTGCTCGAGGATCAACTGCTGGTACATGGCATCAAGTGCGCTCATTTGGAGGCCCCCGAGCCAGCTACGCCGAAGTAGGGCCGGACCTGGGCCACAGCCTCCAGCAGGAGGTCCACTTCTTCGGTGGTGTTGTACAGGTAGGTGCTCGCCCGGGTGGTGGCCGTCAGACCCAGCCGCCGGTGCAGCGGCTGCGCGCAGTGGTGACCGACGCGGACGGCGATCCCCACACTGTCCAGGTACTGCCCGACGTCGTGGGCGTGCACTCCGGCGACGTCGAAAGCCGCCAGTCCGAGCCGTTCCACACCTGCCGCCGGCCCCACGACGCGGATTCCGTCAATGGCGCTCAGCCCGGTGACCAGGCGCTGGCCCAGGGAGGCCTCCCAGCCGGCGACGCGTTCCATGCCGGTTTCGTGGAGGTAATTGGCGGCGGCGGCGAGCGCCACGGCCTGCGAGATGGGCTGGGTGCCGGCTTCGAAGCGCTGGGGCGCAGGAAGGTATTCGGCTTTCTCCATCGTGACGGTCGTGATCATGGAGCCCCCGGTGAGGAACGGCGGCATGGCGTTCAGCAGTTCCCGCCGCCCGTAGACTCCGCCGATGCCCGTGGGCGCCAGCATTTTGTGGCCGGAGAAAACGGCAAAATCGACGTCCAGGGCTTTGAAGTCCAGCGGCAGATGCGGCACCGACTGGCAGGCGTCCAGTACTACGAGGGCGCCCGCCGCTCGGGCCAGCGCCACAAGCTCGGCAACCGGGTTGATGGTTCCCAGGACGTTTGAGGCGTGCGTGAACGCCAGGATCCTGGTTCGCTCCGTGATAAGCCGCGCTGCCTCCTCAAGCCGCAACGCGCCGTCGTCGTCGATGGGGATGAACTTCAAGGTGGCACCGGTGCGCCGGCAGAGTTCCTGCCACGGAATCAGGTTCGCGTGGTGTTCCATCTCCGTCACCACAACCTCGTCCCCCGGGCCGAGGGCGAAACGGGCCGCGTCGCCGCGGACAGTGCCGACGCTGGCATTTGAGAAGGAATACGCCAGGAGGTTCAGCCCCGCGGTGGCGTTCGCGGTCCAGACCAGTTCGTCCTCTGCCGCACCCACAAAGCCGGCCACGGTGGCCCGGGCGTCTTCGAACGCGTCGGTGGCCTGGACAGCAAGGTGGTGGGCACCCCGGTGCACGGCCGCGTTCCGCAGTTCATAGAACTCCTGCTCGGCTTCGAGCACGCTTCGGGGGTTCTGTGACGTGGCGCCGGAATCCAGGTACACAAGGGGCCGGCCATTGACTTCCTGGTCCAGGACGGGGAAGTCGTTGCGAATTCGCAGGACCTCGACATCACTCAGCGCGACCTGGGTGGCTGCGGTGGCGGAAGTGGATACCATGACCAAACTGGAGCTCCTTGATAGGCAAGACCTGCCGACGGCTCGCCGCCACGGGCAGGCACACCGCTTGCGTCCGCGGTGCTACTCCTCAATTGTCCCACTATTGGCCCGGGGCCGTTTATGCGCGCGGCGTCACTGCCGTGTGCCGTCCAGGCTGTGCCAGAGTTCGGCGAGCTCCTGGCGGCGGGAAACACCCAGCTTGCCGTAGATCCTCTGCAGATGCGCGTTCACTGTGTTCACTGCGATCCCGAGTTCTTCCGCCACGCGTGCACTGCCCATCCCGGTGACGACAAGCACTGCCACTTCCCGTTCCCGTTGCGAGAGCTTGGCGGGGTCCGCGGCCGGCCGCTTCATTTCGGCTGGCCCCCGGCTGCCGGGAACGTTCAGCAGGTCAAGGGACTCGCCAGGCACCGGACCGCTGTTCCCGTCGCTCGACCACCGCCAATCCGGCAGCCCGTCGGCGGGGTCAAACGCCGTACCTTCAGGCCGTCCAGCGACACCGAGATTCAACAGCTCCCGTGCCCGGCGGCCCCTGGCGCCGCCGGACGCCTTGGCCGGCTTCCGGAGCGTCCTCTGGGGCGGTCCGGCGGTTCCGGTAACGGCCGGACGGGCCACCGCCGCGTACGTGTCAGCCAGCCTGGCCGCGACGTCGCCGTCAGCAGACCGGTCGTCCCCGGCCCGGACTCCCACTGCCAGGGCTTCCCCCGCCCGATCGTCTTCTGCCCGGACGTCGGCCGGCGCGGGTGCACCAGTCAGTCCAACCCCCGGCAGCTGCGCCAGGTCCCACGTCAGCCACTCCGCAGTGGCCTGCGCGCCCAGGGTGAGCGCCAGCAGGTCGTCCGGTTCGCCGGACGTTCCGCCGTCAGCACCTGATACACGCACGGGCGTGCGGCCGGCGGCGGCATGCCGGCAAAACATCATGGCCCGGAAAAGCTGCAGGGGTCCGCCCGGGTAGCTCATCCATCTGTTGCGGCCGGCACGCTTTTCGGCGCTCCCTGCGTCGGCCCCCTGCCCGAACCTGGCCAGGTTGGACGCATGGATCGTAAGCACCATGGAGTGGAAGTCGACGCTGCACCGCGGCAGGCGCTCCACCGCGTTGAGCGCCCGGGTGGAAAGCTCGACGGCGTCAGCGGACTTGCCCCGCGCGGACAGCCCCTGCGAGGCCAGCGCCAGAAGCAGGATCCCGGCGTGGGTGCCCGGCGCCTCGCTCGTACCGGGACTGCCGCCGTCGCAGAACCCGGCCGGGCAAAGCCGGTGGAACAGCTCCCCTTCCGTGCTGGGCCAGTTGCCCTCCCTCGACTCCAGGTAGAGCTGCAGGACGTCCAGCTCGTCCTGGACGGCGTTTTGGTAGGTGTCGGCGGCCATATCCCCAATGGACGCAGCCGCCGCCAGTGTCAGCCGCCGCCTCGCACTGTCCAGTACGGATTGGAGGGCGTCGCGGCCGGGATTCATCGGCAGCAGTGCCTGCAGGAGCAGGGCGACAGCCCGGGCAAACTCCATGCTCAGCACTGCGGGAGTGGTTTCCACGAGGCTGCGGAGAACGTCGGCACTCTGGCCGTACCTGTGGGCGTGGAACAGGGCCCGGGCGGCCTCCGTCTGTGCCATCAACCGGAGCTCGGGTGCTTTGACGGATTCTGCTGCTTTCAAGGCACGGCCGCTGTCGTAGAGATTGTTTGCTGCGGTGGCCGCGGCCAGCAGGTCCAGGTCCGCAACAGCTGCCCCGGCGTCCAGCGCCGCTTCCACCCGGCGAAAGAGATCCCACAGCGGCTCCTCCCCCGGCCGGCCGGAAAAGCGGTGACCTCTGCCCTGCAGGTCCGTTTCGCTGCGCAGGTCCAATGGCCCCGCCCCACCCGGAAAGAGCCGGGCTGCACTGGCCTCGGCTTCATGGTTCAGGGTGACGTCGGCCCCGCCGTCGCTCCTGATCTGGAGCCGGATGACATGGCCTCGTTCCAGGGCGGCCAGGGCGTCCGGCGGCACCGCCCTGGCCAGGCTGGACAGAGGCGCCGGATCACCGGATGCCAGGAAGTCGACCACCTGGCGCTGCTCCGGCGGAAGTGCCTCGATCCGCCGACGCGCCAGGTCGAATTGGCGTGACTCCGACGGGTCCAGCGGATGGACGATGGCGCAGCTGCCCCCGCGCTCCACAATCCGGCCGCCCGCCAGGGCTTCCTCGACGAGCCAGCTGGCCGTTAGCGCATTGGCCCCCGATGCCGCAAGGATGTCGCGCACCAGGGTGGGCACGGGCGGGGCCGGGAGCCGGGACTCGAGCAACGTCCGGAGCTGGTCCAGCGTGAGGTCATCCAGTGCCACGATGGACAGTTGCCGGGCCACCACCGATTCCATCAGCTCCATCGGCAGCTGCCGGTCGGAACGGTGGCTTGCCAGCATTCTGATGTCCGGTTCTGCGAGGAGCTGGTTGAGGACCCACAGGGATGTCCCGTCGAGGTGGTCCACGTTGTCCAGGACCACCAGGATTCCGTTGGCCCCCGGGTCCTGGCTCCGGAGCGCATTACGGCAAGCGCGGACAATGTTCAGCGGCGACACTTTGGCACCCGCAGGCAACGAAGGTGCCAATACACTGCCGATGCCGAACTTCATCCGGCGGCAGGACTCGGGAATGCTGTGCACAATGACCGTCAGCCGGCCTGAGAGTGCCTCGGCCGCAGCGGCAAGGAGCCGGCTCCGGCCCGATCCGGCTGCACCGGTAACGATGACGCCTGAAATTTCGGATCCTGTGAGGGCAGTGACTGCGGCCCGCAGTTCAGCCACCCGAATGACCGGGGGGAAAGGGGGATTTCCTGCCCTAACGTCCATGGTTGCGCCGATTCCTTAGCCGTGGAGCGCGAAGATCCGGACCGCCCCCAACCCACCTGCCGGCATTAGCAACTTCCACGCTACCTATCCACTGCCTGCGCTGGCGTGAGTGGTGACTACTCGAATATGACCGCCCCTCGCTCTCAGCCCCGCTCAGGCTACTCACAGGCATCCGTGTAAAGTGGAGCGGGTGTTAACGGTCTCTTCGGGTCTCTTGACGGTCCCGCTAGCTGCTTCTGGGGAGTATGCGGCTTAGCTGGTTTCACTATCAGCATTGATTCTGGGCGCGGCCATCGCTGCGCCAATCTGGCGGTCATGACCCGTACTTGGCGTGCCCTCATGGGGCCCCTGCCATCCCTGTTAATGTCCCCAACAGAATATGTATCCCAAAAAAATGAAACACATGACCACCCCAATCATGGCTGTGTTGATCCTCCTCATCGGAGTATTGACCGCCGGCTGTGCCGCCCAATCGGCGCCCAGCCCGTCGGCCTCCGCCAGTCCTTCGTCAGCCAGCGCACAAGCGTTGCCGGCAAAGCCGAAGGCATCACCCTCACCCAGTACGACGCCGGCCGCGGCCCCCGTCGAGGAACCTGCACCGGCTGCGGTTTCCGCTCCCGAACCTGCTGCCGCGGCTCCCGCGCCGGTAGCAGTGGCCGCAGCAGTGCCCGCGGCCGCTCCGGCAACCAGCAAGTACCCCTTGCACACCAACGTCGTAAGCACCACTTTCTGGGTCGGCGAAATCTTCAACGCCAGCCTTGCCGACGGATCCCAGGTCTGCTCCACGTATAACGGGCAGTGGGCTTTCCAGCACACCGGCATCAACGCCGGCACCACCCCCGCCTCAGCCTCAGGCTGCCCCGGCAGCATCTACGGCGGCTGCGACGGCGTGAGCTCCGGTACCGGCGCATCGTTCACCTGCGCTACCGAAGCACGCGACGCCTCCAACGGCTACTTCCCCAAGAACCAGCCCGCCCCGCTGGAGAACCCGTTCTACCTCGACCTGCCCTACGACGACATCAATGACAGCGTCGTCTTCCAGCAGCGGTGCCAGGTCATCCCCTGGGCAGCCGCGGACAACGCCGCCACCGGTGTTGACCACTGCGCGGACGGCAGCTACTCCTACATGAAGAACCGCTGGGTGCAGATGACGGGACCGAACGGCAACGTCTGCTACGGCCAAATCGAGGACGCCGGTCCTTCAAGCGGTTCCGAATACCATGATGCAAACTACGTCTTCGGTGCCGCAGACGCACGTCCGGCAAACACCGATTTCTCCGCCGATGGCACGCAGGGCGCGGGAATGGATGTTTCCCCTGCACTGAACGGCTGCCTCGGCTTCGCCGAACTGGACGGCAGCGGTGATCACGTTTCGTGGCGGTTCGTTGACCGCGCAGACGTCCCCGCCGGCCCGTGGCTGAATGTCGTCACCACCTCCGGTGTGAGCTGGTAACAGCAGCACGTGGCTGAACGCAGCGGCGCCCCTCCCCTGGACACAATGTCCCGCGGGAGGGGCGCCGCTTTTCGTTAGCGCGTGACGGCTAATAGGTGGCGCCTAACGCGTGACGCCGGCGCCCGCAGTGGCCTCTTCCAGCTCGAGTACTTCACCCTGGACACGCCGCATCGGGCTGACCCACACGCCCGATGAGGCAGCTGTATAGGCCCGTGGCAGGACCATAAGGCAGATCACCGAGTCCAGGATCCGCATGAACGGAAAGAACGGCGCCATCAGCAGGATGGCCGGTCGGCGGAGGGCAATGGCCGCGATGACGGTGAGTGTGAGGTCCGGTATCAGGACACCCAGCAGGACGTCCTGCGGACGCATGAGGCCGGACAGGTACAGGAACGATTCGCCGTTGTCCCCGAACGCCTGCAGTTGCATCGATGCCACCAGCGAGAGCAGGAAGACCGGAATCAATAAGACGAAGAAGATGCAGCTGATGACCAGTTCGATGCAGTAGAACACCAGCACGAACCAGAATTTTCCGGCCTGCAGCCGGTGCCGCCGGACTGTCTGCCAGAAGCCGAGGATCCAGCGCCGCACCTGCCTGGTGTAGTCCTGCAGATTGTCCGGATCCTGGGTGTAGGCAACGGCGGCCGACGGGTGGAAGGCGATCCGTCCCAGTTTCTTGGCGTGGATCTCAAAGGTCATGTTGAAGTCCTCGATGACCAGGCCCGGTGCCAGCACCTTTATTTTGGCAAGGGCGCTGGTCCGGTACATGCTGGCAAAGCCCGGCACGATTGAGACGACGTTGGCGCCCCTGGCCGCCTGACCGTATTTCAGGAGCAGCTGCACCACAATGTACAGCCGCTCCCGGTAGGCCACCAGGAAGCGTCCCAGCACCGTGGGCGCCGGCGGCGTCATGATGGACCTGGCACGGCCGGCCACGGCAACCACGGAGGGATCAAGGAAAAGCGGCAGGCCGGTGTCCAGGTAGTCGGGGGTCGGGCGGGTGTCCGCGTCCAGCAACATCACCACTTTGAATCTCCGGCACAGCTCGAAATAGGCAATTCCGGCGGCAAGCGCCCCGGCCTTCCCCCTGTTCGGTTCCAGATCCAGTACTTTGACACCGGCGGAGCGGGCGATCGCTGACGTGTCGTCCGTGGACATGTCCGAGATCACGTGGATGTTCCGGAGCGGCACCAGGGCCGCCGCGGCCCGGATGGTTTCCCGAATGACCAGCGCCTCGTTATGCGCAGCAATGAGCACTGCAACATTTGCCGGCAGGATCCTTGGGTCCCTGGCACGGTGCCGGCCATGCTCCCGCTGGATCTGCCCGCGGTGTGCCCGCGGTGCTGGCAACGTGTGGACGCCGTGGACACCGGAGCCCAGCCGGTTGGCCAGCGGCCAGCGCTGCAGGAGCCGTAGGATGCGTCCGCCCAGCGGAGGGCCCAGCGCCACATGCCGGACGTACTGCTCATTGGCCAGGCGCAGCAAGCCCACGAGCGACCAGAAGATGGTGCTGATTCCAAGAACGAGGACTATATATACGGCTATCACAGCGACGGTGCTCCAATCGTGTCGTACATGGCATAGTCATCCGTGACGAGCGTGCCATTCCTGAAGAGGTTCAGCCCGAAGCTGATTGCGGTTGCGCCGGCGGGCAACGCGGGCGTGGTGAAGGCGGCCTGCGTGTAGGAACCTGCCGCAGCGAACCAGGGACTGGACGTCCAGTAAACCCAGGTGCCTGCCGAGTTCCGGTAATACACGGCGAACTGCGTCACCGTCGTCGAGGTGTACCAGGCGCGAAGTGAGTAGGTGCGGCCGGCGACGGCGGCCGGTGCGCACGATCCGGCGTCGAGCGTTTGCAGGAGCTTGGCATCACCGCTGGAATAGTTGCTCACCACGAGGCGCTCTGCCTTGGTCCCGGTCCTGGCGGTCGAGACGGTGCTGAAGGTTGCGGTGTTGGTACCGAATCCCGCAGTTTGCCAGCACTGCGGCGTCGAACCCGCGCCCGCTGTTTCAAGGCTGGCATTCTGAACCAGGTTGGTACCCGCAGGCGGTGGCGGCGGAGGCGGAGGCGAGGACGCTGTGTCGATCATTTCGTAGTCGTCTGTGGTCAATGTGCCGTTGCTGAAGAGGTTGAGCCCGAAACTGATGCCGCTGGCTCCCGAAGGCAGGGCCGGCGTTGTCCAGCTGGCCTTTTGGAAGGTAGTGGCGGGCGCGAACCACGGGCTTGAGGTCCAGTACACCCAGGACCCGATGCCGGTCCGGTAATAGAGCGCAAACTGGGTGTTTGCCGTGGACTTGTACCAGGCGCCCAGGGTGTACGTGTGCCCGGGCGTGGCCGTCGGAGAGCACCCGCCGAGGTCCAGGGACGGCAGGAACTTGGCATCGCCGTTGACGTAGCCGGTCACGACCAACCGCTCGGCCCTTGACCCGGTCCGTCCGGGGCTCACCGTGGTGAACGTTCGCGAATTAGTGCCGTAGCCGCCTTCCTGCCAGCATTGGGGCACACCGCCCACCAGGGTTTCGAGGCTTGGGTTCTTGACCAGGTTGCCGGTCGTGGGCTGCGGGGGAACGGCCGGGCCGGATACGGCGGGCTTGACTGTTCCGCCGATGACCTGATTGACCGTCTTCACGGTGGTGGTGGCGGGCCGGGCCTTCAGCCAGGCCGCAAACTGTTGGAAGACGGTCGGGGTGACGTTCAGGGGATCCGCGCTGGAGGCTGCGATGTGATGGAACGTCAGCTGGATCCAGCCGCCCACCGATTCTGCCTGGGTGACCGAGCGCTGCAGATCGGCGAGTGACCAGTTGTTGTCCACCTGGTCCGGCGCGGCGGTGTTGTAGGCATTGGCCGGTGGAATGGTTTCGGCCAGGGCGCAGCCGGCACAGCTGAACCTGGTCTGGATATCACCCAGGCCGCGCGCGCTGTTGTAGCCGCAATTTCTCACGATGCCTTCCGTCGTTGCGTTGGAGGATGCGAACGGATAGGCAAAACTTGTGACGGCGAAGCCCCAGTTGGTCAGGTTCACCCTGTCGTTGCAGACCTGCCGGGTCGCCTCGTCCGCGGGGAGTGTGACGAGGTCCGGGTGCGTCACCGTGTGCCCGGCGATTTCGTGGCCGTTGGCAGCCAGGCTCTGGAGGTTGGCAACGGTCAGGTAGTTGGGGGTGCCGATGACTCCCGAGGTGATGTAGAACGTCCCGTCCAGCCCATAATTGTTCAGGATCTGGGCAGCGGCCATCTGGTCCGCATTGCCGTCGTCGAACGTCAATGACACCACGGTGGGGCCGGCGGCCTGGGCGGGAAAGGCCAGCGCAGCCACACCGGAAACTGCAAGGGCCACGATGCCCAGGACCGTCACGGCGGCCTGTGCCAACTTTCCAATCCTGCGGGGTGCAGGGCCCACGTCAACCTTCCTTGGCATTTGCCCCGGAGTATTGAACCTCATGGGAATCGACTCGATTCTTGTTTTCGAGCCCGTGGAGCCTCAGCACTGGCAACGGGCGGGGCCTAGGGGGCGGCCGGCGCCCCCGTGTCGTACATCTCGTAGTCATCTGTAGCCAGCTCCCCGTCGCTGAACAGATTCAGGCCAAAACTGATGCCGACGGCGTCTGCCGGCACCGGTGGTGCAGTCCACTCAGCCTGCCGGTAGGCGGCGCTGGCGGGAAACCAAGGGCTGGCTGTCCAATAGGTCCAGGTGCCAACCTTGTTGCGGTAGTACAATTCGAACTGCGTGGATGCCGTGGAGCTGTACCAGGCCCGCAGCGTGTAGCTGTGGCCGGGGATGACGCTTGGCGCGCATGCCCCCAGGTCCATGACAGGCAGTAGCTTTGCGTCCCCGGACGTGTATCCGGTAACGTCCAGCCGCCGCGCGATACTGCCGGTGCGGCCGGGAGCCATCACGCTCAGCACGTGTGAATTCTCGCCGTAGGAGGAGACCTGCCAGCACTCCGGCAGTCCGTACTTTCCGGCTGTTTCCAGCCCCGGGTTGCGCAGCGCGTTGGTGCCGGGCGGCGCAGGCGGAGCAGAAGGTCCCGGAACAGCGGGCTTGGCCCCTCCCCCAATGACGTCGTGCACCGTGCGGATGGCCGTGGTGCCCTCGTCCGTGCGGGTCACCAGCCACGAGACGAAGTCATTGAAGAGGGCCGGGCTGACGGACCGCGGGCTGCCGCTGTCGTCGATGTCGTAGAAGGCCAGCTGCAGCCACCCTCCCGTGGTCTCAGCGTCCATCACCGACTGCTGCAGATCCGCAATTGTCCACGCGGAACCGACCTCCGGCGTCGATCTCGTGCTGAACGGGTCGGCCGGCCTCACCGTTTCAGACACGGCGCAGTCGGCGCACCCCAGCCGGCTGCGGAGGTCGCCCTGGCTGCGTGCGCTGTTGTACCCGCAGCCGGCAACCATCGCCTTCGCCTCCGGCGACTTCGCGGCAAACGGGTAGGAAAAGGAGGTGACCTTGAAGCCCCAGTCAGTGAGGTTGGAGCGGTCGTTGCAGACCTGTCGGGTGGCTTCATCAGGTTCAAGCGCCGTCAAGTCGGCGAGGGTTGCGGTGTGGCCCCCGATCTCGTTTCCATCGGCGGCCAGTGCGTGCAGGTCCTCCACTGTCATGTAGTCCTTCGCCCCCATGAACCCGGAGTTGACGAAGAATGTCCCCCGCAATCCCTGGCTTCGAAGGGTCCGGGCGGCGGCCAACTGGCTGGCCCTGCCGCCGTCGAACGTCAGTGTGACCGTGGTCAGCGCCAGGCTGGAATCCACCGGCGCCGCAAAATTCTTCAGGGGCCCCTGCGCGTCCTTGGCCGGTACCGGACCGCCCTTTGGCGCCAGGGCGGCGGACCCGGTCAGCAGTGCCAGCCCGGCCAGCCACGACACTGCCCAGAGCGTTGTCCGTTTCCGCTGCCTGGTCAATCCGGAACCGGGCGGACCGCCCTGCTCCCCCGGCAGTTCATATCTTTCGCTCATGACAGATATCCCCTTTTACATCCGTATCGCCCGGCCGCAAGAGGATCCCCCCAGGCCGCAATGTTTCATGAATTGACACCTTGAAGGGGTCGGTGACGACTGGGGGGAAGCCTTGGTCTCAAAGGCTTGTTCGCCACCGACCCCCGTTCATGGGCCCCGGGCCTGCGCGCCAGGGCTGGCTGCCTCGCGGCAGCTGCGTCGGCAGAATTGGGAGAGGTTTCACCGGCGGTTTCCGCTGGCCCGGGCATTCGTGCCCCCATGCCCGTCACGGACTGCCGTTCAGGGGTATGGTTGCGTGCGTTCGCCCGCAAAGGTGCGTCCATTCCCATTTTGAGACCCGATTCTCCCCCGGAACTCTGTATCTATCCGACACCCAAAGCCTATTAAGCCGCGAGGCCTGCGGCACGAGTGGTGCCTACCCGTCTTTACCTTTGTCAGGGGCCGGGTGGGCCCGGCGCCACTCGCCCTCTACCCGGTGCGGTACTCGTTGCGTACCCGAAGACACCCGAAGCTGCAGGCGCATAGGAGCCACCGGCAGGGGTGGCGTGGTGAAATGGTGACTAAGTAAACCAGAGGGGGGCGTGGGAACCGGATGTCAGCCATCAGCCGAGGCTCGGGTCCGGCCGCCAAGGCCGAAAAGGAGCCGGCGCCGCAGCCGGTTGAGACGCCGCTTGCCGGTGGATCCCGCGCCCGCCCGCGGTTGCAGCTGCGTCAGCCCTCGTCACCGCTTATGGCAGGACTGGCCATAGCCACCATCCTCGCCAGCGTCATCTTTTTTTGGGCCTGGCGTTCCGGCCTCGCCACAGGCGCCGCGCAACCCACCTGGTTCGCGGGGTACGTCGACGTCACGGTCTCGCCGCCCTACGCCTTCGAGGAGGGTGCCACGCCGGGCACCAGGGACGTTGTGCTGGCGTTTCTGGTCGCTTCCCCACAGGACCTTTGCGTGGCCAGCTGGGGCCCCGCCTACGGCCTCGAAGAGGCAAACACCGCCCTGGGCCTGGAGAAGCGGATTTCCGATCTTCGCTCCCGAGGCGGATCGGCGGCCGTGTCCTTTGGCGGGGCCCGGAACAGTGAACTGGCCACGACATGCCGGGACGAAGGAAAACTCCGCACCGCATACCGGGACGTCATCGAGCGCTACGAGCCTGCCTTCATCGACTTCGACCTGGAAGGCGCGGACCTGCTGGACCAGGCCGGCGGCGAACGCAGGGCCCGTGCGGTGGCCGCGCTGCAGGGGGACCGCAATTCGTCCGGCAAGGAGCTCCCTGTCTGGCTGACTCTCCCGGCGTCGCCGCGGGGACTCACCGACGCCGGCATAGCCGCCGTCGAACAGATGCTCCAGGCCGGCGTACAAGTGGCAGGCGTCAACATCATGACCATGAACTACGGCGCCAGCCGGAGCAGTTCGCAAGGCATGCTCGACGCCGCCAAGGCTGCGGCGGAGGCCACGCATGACCAGCTGAGCATCGTGTACCAGCGGGCCGGGATCAACCTCAGCCGCGAACAGCTTTGGAAGAAGATCGGGCTGACCCCCATGATCGGCCGCAACGACCTGCCAGGCGAGATCTTCGGGCTGGACGCCGCCCGCGACTTGAAGGACTACGCCGTGGGCTTGGAGATCCAGCGCCTGTCGATGTGGTCGCTGAACCGCGACGCGACCTGCCCCACCAGTGAGCAGGGGGAAAACGCCAGCTTTACCTGCAGCGGCGTGGACCAGGGAACCAGCAGGTTCTCCGATCTCCTGGGATCCGGACTCCCTGGCCGGATGGATTGAGCAAGGGCCCCTACTTCACCTGGCTGGTTGTGACCACGTCCAGCCACGGGCCCGGCGGAACGTCCTTCTGATCCACGAATTGCCAATCCACTTTGTCCGCTTCCCCGTTGAGGGTGCTGAAACCGAGGCAGCCGTTGAGTGCAGGCGAAACATCCATTCCGGCGCCGTTGAACTTCTTGTTGGCCGGCCGCGCATCGTTGGCACCAAAGACGTACTCCTTGTCCTGGTACTCCCCCGGGCCGGCATCCTGGATCTGGCCGTAGCACTCCTTGCCGTCCTTGCGGATCTTGACCCAGCGGTTCTTCATATAGCTGAAGGAGCGGTTTGTCGCCTGGCCTTTGTAGCCTTCGTCGTTGGCCCAGGGGATGACTGTTGCCCGCTCCCGGAAGGCGGCAGCATTGTTGATGTCGTCATACGGCAGGTCGAGGTAGAAAGGGTTCTCTTTCGGCTTCATGTTGGCCGGCGCATAGCCGTTGGAACCTGACCGTGGCTCGGTCTCACAGCCGTCAGACGTGAGCCGGCCGTCACAACCGCCGTAACTGTCCATCCACTTCGAGTCATAGGTGGAGAAGACCTGGCTGCCGTCCGCGGCGTTGGGGTCAAAGACTTCTCCCACCCAGAAGGTGGTGGCCACAATGTTCGTGTGCCAGGGGTACTTCCCCTGAGACCGTTGCTCCGGCTCCGGAGGCGTGCACGCCGTGGCCACCATTGCCAGCAGCAGAACGGCGGCAGCAAGGCAGCGGAAACGGAACCGGCGGCGTTTGGAGCCTGGATCCTTCACTCTGGTCCCCCGAATCAATGAACTTCAGCCTGCGGTAAGAGAGTCCTGCGGTACACGTACAGCGGCGAGGGCGGCCGCACGTCCGGGGGGATTCCCCGGCTGCGCGGCCGCCCGTAGTGTCCAACCGGTGCGGGACCTGGCTACATTCCCTTCGGGAAGTTCAGGTTGTAGCGGTAGACAAACGCTGCCATGGCGTCCCTGCCGATCGGCTGGACCGGCCGGAACGTACCATCCGGGTACCCCGTGGTGATCGCCGTCGCTGCCAGCCAGCGGATCTCGTTGTAGAACTGGTTGCCGGTGGTGACGTCAGGGAACGTCGGGGCGGTAGTTGGTACGGCGGGCTTGCCGTTGTAGCGGTAGAGGAACGCCGCCATCGCGTCACGGTTCACAGGAGCCAGTGGCCGGTAGGTTCCGTCCGTGTAGCCCGTGGTGATGCCCTGGGCCGCCAGCCAACGGATTTCGTTGTAGAACTGGTTGCTGGGGGTCACGTCAGTGAATGTCGGTGCGTTGGCCGGCACTGCAGGGCTGCCCGCCAACCTGTACAGGAAGGCTGCCATCGCGTCCCGGTTGATCGATGCTCCCGGCCGGAACGTGCCGTCAGCGTAACCCTGGGTGATCAGGTTGTTGGAGAGCCAGCTGATTTCGTTGTAGAACTGGTTGGTGGCGGCAACATCGCTGAACGTCTTGATGCCTACCGTGTCGTACAGTTCATAGTCGTCCGTGACCAAGGTTCCGTTGTTGAGCATGTTCAAGCCGACGCTGATGGCCGTTGCACCGGCAGGAACCGCCGGAGTTGTGAACGACACCTGCGTCCAGACATTGTTTGTGGGCAGATACTGCGGGCCCGATGTCCAGTAGGTCCACGAGCCGGCGGCCGTTCTGTAGTGCAGATCGAACTGCGTATTTCCACCGGTTGATTTGTACCAGGCTTTGGCGAGGTACGTGTGCCCGGGGGTCGCGCTCGGAGCGCATTCGCCGGTGTCCAGCTGAGGCAGCAGCTTGCCGTCTCCGTCGGTGTAGCCCGAAATCACCAGTTGCTGGGCAGCCGTGGCTGTGCCGGCGTGGCCGGGCGTCACCGCGGTGAAGGCCCTGGTGTTGGTGCCGTAGCCGCCTCCCTGCCAGCAGCGCGGGAGCAGCGAACCGTTGAGTCCCGCAGTTTCAAGGCTCGGGTTCTTGATGAGGTTGCCGGCCGTTTGGGGGGTCGGCGCCGGAACAACTGCCGGAGCCGGCTTTGTGGTACCGCCAATGACTTCCTTCACGGTCTTGACCAGGACCGGGTTGGTGACGTTGGTGTCCCGCTGCCCCGCAAGCCAGTCGATGAACTGGTTGAAAGTGTCTGTGCTGACAGTCAGCGGATCCTTGACGGGCGATCCAATGAGGATGCCGGTACCGATGTGGTGGAAGGTCAGCTGCACCCAGCCGCCACCGTTGGCCTGCGCCTGGGTGACGAGCGTCTGGATGTCCGCGAGGGTCCACGTTTCATCCAGCTGGTCCGGGGCACCCGTGTAGTAGAGGTCGCCCGGCGTCAGGGATTCGGCGAACGGGAAGGTCTCCGAACCCACCACCTTGCTCCGGATATCACCCAGCCCGCGTGCACTGTTGTAGCCACAGGCCGCGACAGCGGCCGCGGCCGTGGGGCTGGACGAGGCAAACGGATAGGCGAAGTTCTGGACGTCCAGCCCGTAACCCATCAGCGTCGCGCGGTCGTTGCAGACCTGCCTGCCCAGTTCGTCGGTCCCCACCGCCGCAAGGTCGGCGTGAGTGACACTGTGCCCGCCGATCTCGTGTCCGGCGGCCTGCAACGCCTGGGCCTGGGCCGTCGTCATGTAGTTCGTTTGGTTCATGTAGCCGGAGGGCAGGAAGAATGTTCCCCGCATGCCAGAGGAAACCAGCTTGTCCGCGGCGGCGACCTGGTCGGCGTTGGCGTCGTCGAACGTCAGCGTGACGACGGTTTCGCCGACAGCGTTGGCGGCCGGGGCAGTCAACCCGAGCAGCGAGGCGGCGAGGGCCACCGTTGTGGAGGCGGCCAGCCAGCGGGCCTTTCGCCGGCCGGGAGGCCTTTCGGCCCTGTGCCGGGGCTCTGAGGCCGCAGTAGAGCGATGCAGAAGCGTCATGGAACTCAACTCTTTCGTCGAAGGTGCACATAACTTTTGACGGTTGCCGCCCCCCGTCCGGCGCGGCACCTCACGGACGGCTAGTTGGCCGCCATCGTGACTTTCCACCCGAGCGGGTCGGGTGCTTTCACCGGGCGGTGATCGGCCGCCACGTTCTGGATGATCTGGTCCAGCGTGGTCTTGGGGTCGAAGCCCACCAGATCTTTCGCTTTGCTGTTGTTTGGTACTCGGCGGCGCATATCCTCATACCCCTCCGCGTAGGCCTGTTCGTAGGGCACCAGGGTGATGGGGCTTTCGCTGCCGAGCAGCTCCACAATTCGCTGTGCGAGGGTCAAAATCGAGATCTCGTAGCTGCCGCCAAGGTTGTACGCGTTGCCGTAGGCGGACTCTTCCTCCGAGATTTTGGTGATGGCCGGGACGATGTCGCCGACGTAGGAGAAGCATCGCGTCTGGTGTCCGTCTCCGTAAACCGTCAACGGCTCGCCGGCCAACGCCTGTTTGACCAGGCGCGGAACCACCATCCCGTATCGGCCGGTCTGCCGCGGACCCACTGTGTTGAACAGCCGGACGATGGCAACCGGAAGGCCGAACTGCCGCCAGTAAGCGTGCGCGAATGCCTCGTCGATTCCCTTTGCCGCCGCGTAGGTCCACCGGGACTTGAGCGCTGAGCCAAGGATCCGGTCCGACTCCTCGGACAGGCTGTCCGAGGTGTTCTTTCCATAAATCTCACTCGTGGACGCCAGGAGCAGCGTGGCACCGGACTCCAGGACGGCGTCCAAGACCACTTCCGTGCCGTGGATGTTGGTGCGCAGGCTCTCCAGGGGATGCTCCACGATGAGGTTGACGCCGACTGCTGCCGCCAGGTGGAACACCCGGTCGGCACCGGCCACTACTTTGTCCACCGCCGCGCGGTCCAGGATAGTGCCCTCCACGAAGTGGAAGTTCCGGTGGCCAATCACCGTCCGGAGGTTCTCCAGGCGACCGGTCGAGAGGTCATCCAGTACGGTGACTGTGTCTCCGGCCGCGAGGAGATGCTCCACGAGATGGCTCCCGATGAAGCCGGCTCCGCCGGTGATTGCTGTTTTCACGTCTCCTACTTTCTTTTGAAGCCCAGCGGGGCCGCTGGAATCACAACCTGAATTCACAACCTCGTGACATTGGTTCCGGCCGGAAGCCGGTAGGTGGTGTCGAGGACGGCCGGCGCGTCGCGCAGCCACTCGATGTCCATGGCCGAGTGCCTCGTGTGAAGGATGACCAGGTCTGCGTCCCAGCCCGAGGGATCCTCCAGCGATTCGAGGGCACTTCCCTGGCCGTCGGGAGCCGTGGGGCACCACGGATCGTGGTAAGCAACTACAGCGCCGTGGGCGACCATTGCGGCGATGATTTCCAAAGCCGGCGATTCGCGGAGGTCCTCGACGTCCGGTTTGTATGCCACGCCAAGAACCAGCACACGGGCTCCGCTGATTCCGTGGTTACGGTCCGAGAGGATGCGGCGGGCCTTCTCCACCACCTGATGGGGCCTTCCGGCGATGCCCGCCATGGCGTGCTCGATGACCGGCGCCGTGACCCTTGCCTTCCTGAGCTGCCACAGCAGGTAGTGCGGATCGCAGGGAATGCAGTGGCCGCCGACGCCCGGGCCGGGGGTGAACGGCATAAAGCCGTATGGCTTCGTCGAGGCCGCGTCAATCACGTCCATGACCTCCATGCCCAGCTCGTGGCAAATATCCGCGAACTCATTGGCCAGCGCGATGTTCACCGCGCGGAACGTGTTTTCGACAAGTTTGGTCATCTCGGCAACATCTGCGGACGGCACCACATGCACCAGCTTGGTGCTGGCCTGGAGCAGTTCCGCGGCGGCCTCACCGCAAGCGGGCGTTACTCCGCCTACCACCCGGGGGACGTCTTCATGCGAGAAAGCGTCCACTCCCGGGTTGATCCGCTCCGGCGAGAAGGCTACGAACACGTCCGTGCCGGGGATCAGGCCCTTGGCGGCCAGCGGCACTGCCAGGAGATCCCGGGTGGAGCCAACGTAGGTGGTGGACGTCAACATCAGAAGCTGGCCCGGTACTGCGAACTCCACCACGGAGGCGCACGCCGCCCGCAGGATGCCGAGGTCCGGCACCAGGTACGGATCCACCGGGGTGGGAACACAAACCACCACTGCCGCCGCCCGTGCCAGCAGGGACAGGTCCGTGCTGATCATGAACGAAGGATCCTCCAGCGCGTTGCCCAGCCGGACCTTGTCGGAGTCCAGCAGGTCTGCCTGCCGGGACCGGATGACAGCCAGCCTGTTCTCCGACACGTCAAGTCCCAGGACGCGCCGGCCGGAGGCGTTGATGGCCAGCGCTGTCGGCAGGCCAACGTACCCGAGTCCGACTATCGCGACGTCGAACGTGAACGTGTGATCCTGAGCGGCGGCATCGTCCGCCGCTGCGGCAGATTCCAGGGCCTCGGGCGCCAGTTCGGGCACCCCTGTCCCGTTCTCCGGCCACTCCCGGGAATCCTCAAGCAACGGTGGAAGTTCGGCCCGGGTCAGCTGGGCCTTACGAGCCTTTAGTTTGGTGTTCGGTGTCATGCTAAACCGACCTCCCGGTATTCGATTTGTCCCGTTTGTGTGAAAGCCGGCGACATCGGGTGGCAGATCCCGGTCTCAGAGGACGCTGCCCGGTTCGTCGCCGGCTCGAATAGGGTGCCCGCTTTCGGCGGGATGCTGGTCGCCCTGGAGGAGTTTTCCAGGTGGATTGCCACATGAAATTCCGAAGGCCAGTTGTCAGCTGATTGATGCATTTAGAGACCCACTACTTTCCCCAATAGATACCTGCGGCCCAACAAGCTACAGCGTATTAACCAACCCCCTGCCGGGGCGCGAGTGGGCTCTACCCGTCTTTGCGGGTGCATCACTGAGGGGAATGGGGTGGTACCCGCCCGGTCCGCCCCCACCACTCGCATGAATACTCGTTTGAGGGCGGTGCGAACGCGGCGGCCGCCCCGGTTTCGGGGCGCGGGCAATCTTCCGACGGGTAGCCGGTGGCCTGACTACCGTTGGAAGGCGCTATTCAGTCCGGGATGGCACGGCCCAAGGCAGGGTCCTAGGAGTGACCCTAGGCAGGGTCCTGGGAGTGGCCCTGGGAATACGGGCCTTAGGCCGGTCCGGGCAGGCCCGCATGGCGGGCACCGTAGGCCACGGAAGCCAGATCCTCACGGTGGCTGATGCCGAGTTTCGCGAACATTCGGTAGAGATGGCCTTCCACCGTCCGCAATGACAGCCCCAGCTGGAGCGCGATTTCCCGGTTGCTTGCTCCCGCCTGGACCAAGGCCGCGATTTCCTGCTCGCGCCGGGTCAGCTTGTGCAGGTCCGGCGGGATTTCGGCCGCCGAAGCACCGGCTTTGTTGAGTGCCGCATTCCGCTGTTTGACGAGTTTCTGGGCCTCGAACTGCCTGGGTTTGTCGCCTCGGGTCTCAAGGATCCGCAGGGCGTGGCCGGCGCATTCCGCGGCCGCCAGGTCCAGGCCGTCCCGCGCTGCCGCATCGCTCATTTCCACGAGGCGGTTGACGTCCTTGGCCGCCAGGGCACGGCAGTACGCGGCCAGGAACTCCGCGCTCCGCCCTTCACAGCCCTCCGCCGCCGCAGCCAGCCGCGGCACAATGGACAGGTCCCCGAGCCGGAGCACCAGGGAGAGGATTTCCACTTCGTAACTGAGGAATCCGGAGGTCGCTGCCGCATCGGCAAGGGCGATCAGCTTTGACACTGCTGCCTGGACGCCGACCCGTTCGGCCCGCGCCGCCACGGTGTAGGCCTGCCCCAGCAGTGAGGCATGGCGATGGTCTGAGAGCAGCGCGTCGTAGGCGTTCGCGTTCGCAGTGGCCGTGTCCGTCCGGTTCAGGATGGAAGCGGCGTATGCGGTGGCCGCGAGCGCATCGGGCAAATCGCCGCCGGCGTCGGAAAGGCGAAGCACCTCGGCGGCCTGGCTCAGCTTCGGCAGTGCGGCCCCGATGGTGCCCCGCCGGAGGTCGGCCGTGCCCGCCGCGAGGTGCAGCATGCCGCCAAAGTAGATCAAGGAGTTCGACGCCTGGGCGATATGGTTTTGCAGGTAGTCGTCGAGGACGTCGAGTTCACCGGCATGGAGCAGCGCCAGCAGGTAGCGTCTCATCACGAACTCGGCGTACTCAAGCCGCCGGTCCCCGCTGGCGGCGAGGATGTCCTCGACGTCCATCACAATCTGCAGCGCAGATACGGAGCGTCCTGTCAGTGCCAGCGACTCTGCCAGCAGCGTTCCGGCCAGAAGCCGGGACTCGTCGTCGTCCGTGGATTCCCAGATTTCCTGGAGTTCCGGCTCCGCTTCCACATGGCGTCCTGCTGCCTGGTAGCCCTCCAGGGCAAGGAGCCTGCTACCCAGACGGGCGGTGGCCAGCTCCGTCGTGTCGAACCCCGGGGTGGCGTCTTCCAGCCTGGAGACGGCTTCCGCCCACGCATCGGCTGCCCGCAGCACGGCCTCCGGCCCGTTGCGCTTGCCCGCTGCAAGCTGGGCCGCCAGCATGGACGCCTGCCGGACGGTGCGCAGGTCGGTGGCTTGTTCCACCACGCCCTCAAGGCACAGGCCGGCTCCGACGGGATCGCGCCCGTAGAGTTTGGCGCGGGCCAGCTCCACTTGTGCCGCGAGTTTGAGGGACGGCTCCCGGATCGCCCCCACGACCCGTTCCACGTAGTCGGGAATGAAGAGCCTGTTCGCCAGCTGGGCGGCCTCGAGGATGTCGGCGTCCGGGACGGTTGCCCCGGACTCCAGCGCCCAGGTGACGTGCCGGAGCCTGCCGTCCAGGGTCTCGGGGCGGGAGTCCAGAAGGTCGACAATCCGCCGTCGGATGGTCACGCTGCGGGCGGTGGGCACCAGCTGCCTGATCACTTCGCCGATCAGCGGCTGCGCGAGGCGGACGTGCCGGGCGGCGTCGGCCGAGATCACGATGAACTGGAGTTCCTTAAGTTCATCGACGGCGTGGCTGTCGCTGGCACGCTGCAGGACGCTGAGCGGGATCGCCTCGGCCAGCGCCACCGATTCCAGGGCCTGGCGCTGTTCGGGGTTCAGCTGCATGATCTGGTTCCGGACCAGGTCCATCAGCCGGACGGTGGCCGCTCCGGGCTCGCCGAGGAGCACCCAGGTGTCATTTCGCTGGAGCAGGTGGCCGCGGGACTTGGCATGGGCTATCAGTTCCAGCAGGAACATCGGGTTTCCGCCGGATGACCTGAACAAGACGGCGCTGGCGCTGGGGACGAGGGGCGAGCCAAGCACGCGCGTGCACAACTCGTCCACTTCTTCCTTGGTTAGCGGCTGCAGTTCGAAACGGTCCACCAGCCCTTCCGACCACATCGACAGCACTTCCGGCGGCGCCGAAGGATGCGGGCGGCAGAGCAAAACCACCCTGGCGGCCTCTGCAGCGGCCAGCTGTGCAATGACCGCTGCACTGCTGTCGTCCAGATGCTGGGCGTCCTCGACCACCAGCACGGCCTGCGACTGGTCCCGCAGGCTCTCCGGATTGAGTTCCGTTACCAACGCCTTCAGCACTGCGCGCGGCTGGTCTGTCTGGCCGGGAGTCAAAGCCGTCAGCAAGGGTGCAAGGGCCGCGTACGGAACCTCGGAAAGCGAAGGACCCGCGTACACGTAGAAGGGCCGGATCCGGCTGCCAAGCTCAAAGACGACTTCGTTGATCAGGGCGGTCTTGCCGATGCCGGCGTCCCCCAGGATAAGCGCCCCGGGGCCGTTGGCGTCGAGGAGGCAGTCGACTACCGACGCAACCATGCCGAATCGCCCAATCAGCCGCTCTGCCGTGATGGTGGTTTCAGTCATGACTGGTCATCTCCTGTACTGCCAAGGGCTACCGGAAGCTCCAAACGCTCTTCGATTTTTAGCTTGCCGTAAATCTGGTAGAGGTGTCCCTCCACTGTCCGTACTGATACGTGCAGTTGGGCCGCGATGCTCTTATTACTCGCCCCGGCGGCGGCCAGCTGCGCTATTTGGAGTTCGCGGGCGGTCAGGGTGAGCCTGTCGTGGGTGCCGTCCTGTGGCGTCCGCAACCGCCGGCGGCACGTTTCCGCCAGGTGCTTGGCCTGCCGGACCAGGCTCCTTTCGAGGTGCGCCTGATCCAGGTTCAGGATTGACTCGGCGATGTCCAGGGCGAACCTGTCATTGTGCATCCTGGCAGCGAGGTTTGCGGCTGCCATGAGATTGTCGGCTTCACGGGTCATGACTCCCCGGGCGTAATGTGCACACAGTTCCGCGAAGGGTCCCTGGCTTTCGCCTGCACTGTCCAGCAGCCTCGGAGCCGCATCGGATTCCCCCAGCCTGACGGCCGAGCTCAGGCACAGCAGCTCATGACCGACATTGCCGGCGGCACGGTCATCCTCCGCCATCCGGAGCAACTGCTCAATTCCCGTCCGCGAGCCGTCCAGTTCCGCCCGCGCAAGGGCCGTGAAATAGCCTTCTGCCCGGGATACCTTCCAGGTTTTCCGCCTGGAAGCGGATTCCGTCTCCGCAAGATAGGCAAGTGCTGCTTCCCGTTCGCCCTGCAGCGCGGAAGCGTAGGCCGCCGCGGCACAGGCCAGCGGCAGGATGCCGTCGCTGTCCTGGATGCGCAGCTGGCTGATGCCGGGAACGAGCAGATCGAGTCCGTCGCGTCCACGGCCCTGCATGCAGGCGCAGATCGCTTCCGGTATTTCAGTGGCACTGAACCGCCGGTAGATAACGGATGACGGGAGCCAGTCCTCCGTTGGCAGAGTCTCGGTCGCCTCATCCCACCTGCCGGCCACCAGGTACGCAAAGCGGAGCCTTGAGATCACCGACTGCGCGATGGCCACAGGAATCTCAGGCCGCAGGCACTGCAACTTCAGCTGTTCGGCGAGCTCGGCGGCATCCGACTGGCGTCCCGTCACGGCCCACGCTTCACACAGCCAGCTGCCGGCCTGGAGCCTGAATTCCGGGCTGTGGAACTCGACATTGTTCAAGGAATCGGTGAGGTCTGCCGCCATGTCCCGGTAACTTCCTGCGTAGCCGGCGGCTTCAGCCTCGGCCAGCGTGAGCTGTTCCCTGATGCGCCTGAGCTCCGGTGCCGGCATTCTCTCTGCAGGACCGGACGTGTCGTCATAAAGGACTTTCCGGGCCTTGGCCAGGGACGCCGGGGCCTCGAGCCAGGCGTCCGGTGTGGCGAGGAACACCGAGCTCTCCGCCAGCAGTATGCCGATCGATTCGGCGAGCGCAGGCTCTGCCTGCGACAACTTTTGATGCCGCCGAACAACGGCCAGGGCCTCCTCCACTTCGCCGAGGGTCATCAGCGCCGCAACCTCTTCGGTCACCGCTTCAGCCAGCGCATCGTGTCCCGGGATGGAGCGGACGAACCGCAGCGCGAGTGCGGCATCCAGCCTCCTGTTGGCGAGCCGGGCGGCGGACAGGGATTCTTCGGTCGACAACGGGGCGCCGCAGTCGAGGGCCCAGACTGCGAACGGCAGTTCCGTGGCGGGTGTGCGGAGCGAGGGGGCGGCGGCCTGGAGGACCATTTCGCGGAGCTCGTTGCTCCGGCCGGGCGGAACGTTCTCGCGGACCACATCTGCCACCAGCTGGCTCTGGATCCTGACCCGGCGGGGCAGGGAGTCCTCGACCGCCAGGACCCCGCGCTCCTCAAGGGCGTCCACGTCGTCGGCAGCCACGAGCGTCAGCAGTGTGTCCAGCGGCAGGGTCTCGGCCAGCGAGAGGATTTCCAGGATCCGCCGGTCAGCCTCGCCCATCCGCCCCAGCCGGGTGGCGATCAGGTCGGTGATGGCCCGTCCATGGACCCGGTGATCGGCCGTCAGGACCCACACCCCGTCCCGGACCACCAGCGAACCGGAGTCAGCCAGCTCCATTGCAAGCATCTTGAGGTAGTGCGGGTTGCCATCGCTGGCTGCCCAGAGCGATTGGACGGCAGAGTGTGACACCTTGGCACTGAGGCCTTCTTCAAGCCAGCTGACCGCTTCCCGGAAGGAGAGTGGTTCGAGGTTCACCCGGGTCAGGAACCCGCCGTCGCACAGTCCCGAAATCTCTGCCGACAGCCGCAACGGATCAGAGCAGGTCAGGACCAGGCGCACTGCGCGGTTTCGGGCGAGCTGTGCGATTGTCACGGCCGTCAGTTCGTCAGCCTCGCCGGCGTTGTCGACAAAGAGGTAAACAGTCTTTCCCATGGCCCGTTCCCGCAGGAGCCGCATCAGACCGGACAACACCAGCACCGGGTGGTTGAGGTATCCCGGCTCCAGGTCGCTCAGCAACATGTTGAGGGCGCCGTACGGCGAACGGGACAGCGCGGCACTGCACCGAAGTGTCACAACCAGGGAATCGTCACGGAACTGCTTGAGTGCGTGGGTGGTCAGGAACGTCTTTCCGGTGCCCGAGGTTCCGGTCACCAGCACTCCCCCTGCTGACTCCGCCAGGGCGCGGGTAATATCGCTGACCGCCTGCTTGCGACCGATCAATGGCCATGCGGCGCCCCGTGACATTCCGGCGGACCTGGTGGCGTGTGAACTGGCCACATTATCAGCTGTCAACATGAGTGAGACCTCTGTATTTACGAGCGATTCCTGGTACCCCAAATTAACCAGCTGTCACGCCCGCGGGCACCAGTAGTGAGTACTCGATTTTGCGCTTGACCGATACCTGTACTTGGAAAGCAAGTACCCCTGGTCACCGGACCAAGGTACGCGGCCCCGCGGATCCAGCGCTGACACGCGGCTAGAGGTGCGCCCGGGGCGCTTCAAAATAGTTAACAAGTCGCCGTCGCCGCACCGTTTTGAGCGCCACGTCCGAGTAGGACCTCCCGGTCCAAGTACTCATTTCCCGGGTGCTGGTTTGGCCTTAACCGGCGGGTCCTCTCCGAGGCCCGCGGCGGCAGCCAACTCGTCACGTCCCGCGATGCCAAGCTTCAGGTAACAACGGTAAAGGTGGCCTTCCACCGTTCGGACGGAGATCTGGAGCTTGTCCGCGATCATCCGGTCGCTGAGTCCCGTGGCCGCCAGCCCCACGATGTTCCGTTCGCGCTTGGTCAGGATCGGGGCCACCGTGTCCGGCTGGGCTTCGTTGCCGGCGTGGCCCAGCTCTTCGTTGCATCGGGCGATGCCGGCGCGGGCCATGGCTGCCAGCTCCCGGTTCCGGCTCCGGTCCAATGAGGTCAGGGCTGCGGCATAGGCATCCGAGGCCAGCTGGAAGGCCGAGGCCGCGAAGAGCGACTCCCCCGCACGCAGGTACAGTTCGGCGCTGCCATCGGCGAGCGCGGCGGAGTATTCAGCCAGGGCCGCCGCCCAAGCGCCTTCCACCGAGCCGGCCAGCTCCTGCACACGCCCCAGCCGGGTGGTGTCTCCCAGGCTCATGGCCAGGGCGAGGGCGTTCAGTTCCAAGAACCCTGCGCCCTGTTGCGCGGCTTCCTCCGCGCTGCGGTGCAGGGCCGCGATGCCGGATCCGTTCCCTGCCTGGAGTTCCTCACCGGCAGCAAGGAAGTCCCGCGCAAATGCTGTCACAAGATGTATGCCGCGCTCGCCCCACGCTTCATAGTCCGACCGCAGCCTGTCGGCCTCGGCCTTGAAGCCCTGGGCCGCCGCCACGTAGTAGGCCATGGCTGCGCAGAACCGGAACATCTGCTGGGGATCACTGTCGCGGAGGGCTTCAATCCCGGTGACCAGCAATTCCAGAGCCTCGGCGAGCTTCCCCTGCCGGAGTGCAATGTAGCCCATGACGACATATGAGGCACCGCTGAAGGAAACCATGGCGGAACCGAAAGACGTCTGGGCGTAGCCATCCAGGAGTTGCTGGGCCTCAGCCCACTCCCCTGCGGCCAGGTCGCAGGCGACGAGCCGCACCACAGTGAACTCCGGAAGGAAGAAGATGTCGTTGTCCGGCGGCTGGACCTGGCCGTAGGCATCCATTGCGAGCTGGCGCCCTTGCAACGGATACCCCAGCGCACAGAGCCGTTCGGCCTGCAGGGCCAGTGCCATCGACCTGGTGAGCGCGCCGTCCGGTTCCCCTGCGGAAGCGTCGGCTGCCAGCAGGTCATCGAGCCCGGGACCCATCCGCCTGTAGTCGCCCGCGAGCGAGTACGCCATGAGTTCCACCAGGGAGGCCCGCCGTGCCGTGAGCCTGCGGATGGAGGCCGACTCCGCGGGGTGGGCAGCGGCCTCTTCTTCGCCCCACAGGCGAAGGCGCCGGGCGTCCTCCTCGATGGCAGAGGCGGGCTGCCCGAGTGCCGTCCGGGTGGCGGACCTCAAGAGGCTGTTGACCACCATGTGCGTGAGGCCGCTGCCGGCGTCCACATTCACGTTCAAGAGGGCGGCAGCCTCGTCGTAGTGCCCCAGGTTGTAGTGCGAGCGGGCCATCACGGCCCGTGCCGTCTGTTGCAGTTCAGGATCCCGGACAGCCCAGGCGATGCGCAGGGCCGTCTCGCTTTCGAAGAGCTTGCAGGCCAGCACGGCGGCCCGGATCAGCAGCCTGGCGGGGACTTCCGCTCCACAGTCCAAAGACCAGGAAACCATCCGGAGCAGGGACTCGGGTTTGTCAGCGGAGAGTTCCATCCGGGACACGAGCTCCCGGTGCAGCTGGAGGCTTCGGGCCGCGGGAACGATCCGGCGCAGCACTTCCCCGTAGACCGGGCTGACCAGCCGGAGCGTCGGTTCGCTGTCCACCGACTGGACCACCAGACGCTGGTCCAGCAGTTCCTTGACGGCGGGCTCACCCGCGATCTCTCCCACGAGGGTCCTGTCCACCGGTTCCGCCAGCGCGATCAGGTTCAGCGCCTCACGGCCGTCGGCCGAGATGCGCATGAGCTGGACCTTCACGACGGCGGTGAGTTCCAGCGTCCGTACATGGGAGGAACCTGCGTTGAGCCAGACCCCGTTGCGCTGGATCAGGTCGCCGGAACGCTGGGCCTCGCGGATCAGGGTCTTGAGCAGCAGCGTGTTCCCGCCGGCCTCCTGCCAGTATTCACGCGAGGTGCTGTTGAGCACTTTGCCCTCAAGCAGGGCCTCGCACAGTTGATGGCCCTGTTCCAGGGTGAGGGGGGCGATGTCGAACCGTTCGGCAGTGCCGTCGTGCCAGAGCCGGAGCAAGGGCTGGGGGATGCCGGGCCGCGGAATGCAGGTGGCGACGAGTTTGGCCCAGCCGGCCTGGACAAGTTCGGAAATCATCTCGGCCGTGGCGGTGTCGAGGTCGTGGGCGTCGTCCACCAGCAGCAGGGCCGGTCCCGGACCCTTCCGGCCGCTTTCGAGGTGCGCCCACAGCGCCCTGAGGACGGCCACTTTGGAGGTGACGTCCTCTACTGAGAGATCAGACAGGTACGGGGAAAGTGCACCGTACGGAACCGGTGAAAGTGACGGGCTTCCGTGGACGGTCATGACCGCCTGCCGGCCGTTCCCGGCGCTATTCAGTTGCGCCAGGAACGAAGACGCTCCCAATCCGGCGTCGCCGACGACGAAAACCGCCCAGCAGTCGTCCGATGCGAGGGCGTCTTTGACCGCGGACAGCATGTCCCCCCGGTCTATCCAGGGATCATCAGCATTCTGGCGCCGGGTCCCGGCGCGCGACCGCCCCGAAGCCTTCCCGTCAGACTTGAGCGGTTCCTTCAAGCTCACTCCTCGATGAAATCCCCATTTTCGTGAAGATCTGGTAGAGATGGCCTTCCACCGTACGAATGGAAAGCTGCAGCCGGTTGGCGACTTCCTTGTTGCTCAACCCCTGGCTGGCCATTCTGGCAACCTGCCGTTCCCGTTCGGTCAGTTCCGGTCCCACCGTGTGCGGCATCAGCGGCAACACCGGCAGCGTTTCCACGAGCCGGTCCAGCCGGTGCTGGGCGGCCCGTGCGGACTGGGAGTCCCCCTTTTCCCTGGCGATGTCCAGCGCCAGCACCACGCATCTGGACTCCACCGCGTCGAGGTGCAGCTCCTGGGCCAGTGACGCAGCCTCAAGCAGGAGTTTGGAATCCTTCTTTCTGCTCCCCTCCCCGACCAGACGGTTGACGCTGGCCATCTTTCCCTGCCTCCGGGAGGACACCTCGGTCAGCAGAACCAGTTCTTCCTCCGTTCCATGCACCGTAGCACCGAACAGGCTGATGGAGGCAGTGGTTGTCCGCCCCTTGGAAATGTCCTCGTGCGCGGACTCGATCAGCTTCTGCTTTGCACCCGGATCCTTGAGCCACCGCTTGGCCATCCGCACGCAGAACTCGGCCATCCACGAGGTGAACCAGGCGACATGCTGTTCCTCCTGGGCTGCGAGGTCGAGGAAGTTTCGCGATTCCTGGATGTCCCCGGCCTGGGCGTAGGCGAACGCCAGGGCTGAGCAGGCCAGTGACGGTCCGTAGTAGCTCCGCCTGATTTCCAGCTGCGCCTGGGCGCCGAGCAGCGTGTCGATGGCGAGGTCGGCCCGTCCGGCATAGGTGTAGGCCACACCCAGCGCAAGTTCTGCCGCCCCACCCAGGTACTGCATGATTTTGGGCTTCTGGTCCAGTGCGTCGGTGAGTATCCTGACGCAGTCCTCCCATTGGCCGCTGCACAGCAGGGCGGCAAACAGTCCTTCGGCCTGCCAGGCCAGCATTCCCGGCGCCACGTTGGACTGTTCCATCCGGTGCTGAATCTCGGCTGCCAGGGCAATGGCGTCCGCCTCCCTGCCTATGACCGCCCACGCCATGGTCAGCAGGCAGGCGCAGTTCAGGACGTACAGCGGGTCGCCGTCTTCTTTGTAGGACCGTTCCAGGTCTTCGGCGACGGCGGCGTATTCACCCTGGTGGATCATCTGCTCGAATTCGGCGAGCATGATCAGCTCGTGGGCACGGGCAAAGTCGGCCGGCGTCTCATTGCCGATGGATGCCCTTTCCCGCCGGGCCAGCTCCTGCCGGGCCGCCGACAGGATTCCGTCGATCCGCGTGTACCCTCCGTGGACCCAGAGCAGCGCGCTGCAGAAATCCTGCACGCAGCTCGCGTAGGCGGTCGCGGGTAGTTCAGCCAGTTGCTCGGGTGTGACCTCCTCGAGGACCGCCACGGCAGACTCATGCTCGGCCAGCGTCATGTAGGCGGCGGCCCGTTGCTGGGCGGCCTCAGCCCAGTGCGGGTCTCCGACGTGGATCTGCGCTAGCGCCTCCAAGGCGAACATCGGGTCGAACAGCCGGTTCGCCGCAGCGGCAGCGGCCAGTGCGAACGCCGGCTCCACCGGCTCACCGCAGTCAAGGGTCCAGGCGACATACCCGAGGAGCTCTTCGACATCCATCTCGGCAGGGGTTGCACCCACAACCCGTGCGACGAGCTGGTGGAGTTCCTTGCGCCGCGGCAGGTCCATCCAGCCCCGGATGACTTCGCCGACGTAGTCGTCCTTCAGGCTCACCCAGCGGCGGCCCGTCTCACCGACTTGCAAATACCCGGCCTTTTCGAGGTCGGCAACCACGGCCGGGTCCAGGACATCGAGGAGGACGAATAAGGGAACCCGGCGGATCAGGGCCAGCCACTCCAGGCCTTCCCTGACCTTGGGGGTTTCCCGTGCCAACCGGGACCTGACCAGGTCCACCAGGGCGTCGGCTTCCGCGAGGTTGATCCCCCCGCGCAGCGCCCAGACTTTCCCGGCGAGGTGGAGGTTGCCTGAACGCAGTTGCTCAATCACGATCGCCTGGAGAACCAGCGGGTTTCCGCCACTCGCCGCGTACAGCGAACTGGCGGCGGTGGCAGTCACGGGACGCCCCAGGACGCCGGCAAGCAGTTTGCTCACTTCCGGCCTGGTGAATACTTCGAGCCGGATTTCTTCGAGCGAATTGTTGCGCAGGAGCCGGATCAGGTCTTCGGGCATGTCCGTCACGTTGCGAACGGTGACCATGAGCTTCGCGGCGCCGCTCAGGATGAGGTGCATCAGGACTGCGGTGCTCATGCTGTCGATCGCCGGCAGGTCTTCGAGCACAACCAGGACCGGACGCCCGGCGGCGTCTTCGCGGATGAGCCGGGAAATGCCGTGGACGATTTCGCCCGGGGATTCCAGCACATGTCCGGGCAGCCGGGCCACGAGAAAGGCCAGTTGACCAAACGGAATGGCAGGATCAGTGGTGGTTCCGTGGAGGTGGATGATATGCATCTTGCCCACCAGCTTGGCTTCCACTGCGCGCGCAAAAGTGGACTTGCCGACGCCTTGCGCGCCGACGACTACGACGCCGTGGAGTTCGCTCTCAGACAGGATGGAGACGACGGACGCCTGGATGTCCTGCCTGACCAAAGACGACCACTTACGACGCTCGGAGGCTCCCATGCCCCGGCGTTCAGTCTCCAGGAGCCCCCCATGTTCAGAGCCTGGTGATGCAAGCACGATCGATCACGCTACCTTCGTGGCTCCAGCTGATGCGAGTTGGCTGAGCCGTCGGGTGTTCAGTTTTCCGATGCCGCCAAACGAGGCAACAAGACCTTGAATGTGAAAATTACCATAGCAGGTATGGCTAAACAATTAGGCCGCTTTATGCAACTGGTTAACCAATTGCATTGCACCAACCGTGACCAGTCCCCCACCCGCAGGCTACCGCTAAAGAGGCGGTTTCGAGGCAACGTTACTAAACCGACGTGTGATATTTCTGCTGCGCGGCAGCAAGGCCGTCCTTGATGACAATCTCCACGGCGTCGGCGGCGTCATCCAGGAGGAACGGCAGTTCCTTCTTTTCGGCCGTGGCGAAGTCCTTCAGAACAAAGTCGGCGGTATCCATCCGGCCCGGCGGGCGGCCCACTCCGACGCGGACCCGAAGGTAGTCCTTGGTGGCCAGCGCTTTGGAAATGTCCCGGAGCCCGTTGTGGCCGCCTTCGCCGCCGCCGATCTTGAGCTTGACGGTATTGAAGGGAATGTCGATTTCGTCATGGACCGCCACGACGTGCTCCGGACCGATGTCGTAGAACTTCGATAGGGCGGACACCGGACCGCCGGAGACGTTCATGTAGCTCATGGGTTTGGCCAGGATGACGCGGGGTCCTCCGATCCCGAGCCGGCCCTCCAGGACGTGGGCGCGGGCCTTGTGGACTTTGAAACTGCCGCCCACCCGGCTCGCGAGTTCATCCAGCACCATTTGGCCGACGTTGTGACGGTTGTGGCTGTATTCGCTGCCGGGGTTGCCAAGGCCTACGATCAGCCAGGTGTCAGTCATTCGTCAATCCTAGGGTTGTTGCAAACGGGCTTTAATACGGCAGTGGCCGGGCCCCGACAGGGACCCGGCCACGAGAAACGGGCTGCCGGAATTACTCGGCTGAAGCCTCGGAGGTGGCGCCTTCGGAAGCCTCTTCGTCGGAAACCTCGGTGGCCTCGGAGATGTTGACCACCAGGGACTCGGGGTCGGCCAGCAGGATGGAACCCTTCGGCAGGACGAGGTCGGAAGCGTGGATGTGCTCGCCGGCGGAACGGCCTTCGATGCTGACCTCGACGGCGGTGGGCAGGTGGGTTGCCTCGGCCTCGAGGGAAACAACGGTCATTTCCTGGTTGTAGGCGTTGCCCGGAGCCAGTTCACCGGTGAGGTGGACGGGAACGTCGACGGTAACCTTTTCGCCGGTGCGGACGGTCAGGAGGTCGAGGTGCTCGACGATCTGCTTGATCGGGTTGCGCTGGATGTCCTTGACGAGGGCCAGGTGCTGTTCGCCGTTGATGTCCAGGGTCAGCAGGGCGTTGGCGGTGCGGACGGCCAGGGTGGTGGCCTTCGCCGGGAGGGTGATGTGGATCGGCTCTGCGCCGTGGCCGTAGATGACGGCGGGGATCAGGTTGGCCATGCGTGCGCGGCGGGCGAAGCCCTTGCCGAATTCGGTGCGTACTTCTGCTGCGAGCTTCTGCTCAGACATGTAAATCTCCTTGAAATCTAAACGGGTGTTCAGCAAGGGCGGAGGTCTGTTTGCGACCTTCAACGCCGGGCGGCCCGTGGCCGGCCCTTCAAGAAGGGAGATTCAGACCCAGTCGATAACGGAGACTGCTCTCCCTCGCCAAGGTATCGTGGACCAGCCTACCAGCGTTGGGCCCTGTTACTGAAAACGGGGCCCAACGCCGGCGGGCTCGGATCCCCACCAGCTCCCTAAGCTCGCAAGCTCGCTCAGGGAACCCTGCTGGCGTGGGCCCTGGCTTAGGCGTTGCCGTCGAACAGGCTGGTGACGGAGCCGTCGTCGAACACTTCACGGATGGCGCGGGCAATCAACGGTGCGATGGACAGCACTGTCAGCTGCGCGAAGCGCTTGTCAGCCGGGATGGGCAGCGTGTCGGTGACCACCACTTCGCGGGCACCCGACTCGGCGAGCCTGCGGGCAGCCGGGTCGGAGAAGACGGCGTGGGTCGCCGCGATGATGACATCCTTGGCGCCGGCGTTCTTCAGCACCTGGACGGCCCCGGAGATGGTTCCGCCGGTGTCGATCATGTCGTCGATCAGGACGCAGGTGCGGCCTTCGATCTGCCCCACGACGGTCTTGGACACGGCCTGGTTCGGAACCGTGAGGTCGCGGCTCTTGTGGACGAACGCCAGCGGGGCACCGCCGAGGCGCTCGGCCCACTGTTCGGCCACGCGGACGCGGCCGGTGTCCGGGGAGACAACGGTGATGTTGTCCGCGGCGACGCGCGTGCGGATGTAGTCGGCCAGCAGCGGGATGGCCATGAGGTGGTCAACCGGACCGTCGAAGAAGCCCTGGATCTGCGAGGTGTGCAGGTCAACGCTCATGATGCGGTCCGCGCCGGCCGTCTTGTACAGGTCAGCCACCAGACGGGCGGAGATCGGCTCGCGGCCGCGGCCCTTCTTGTCCTGGCGGGAGTAGGGGTAGAAGGGCGAAACCACGGTGATGCGCTTGGCGGATGCCCGCTTCAGCGAATCAATCATGATCAGCTGTTCCATGAGGTGGTTGTTCAGCGGGGCCGGGTGCGCCTGGATGACGAAGGCGTCCGTGCCGCGGACGCTCTCTCCGGCGCGTACGTAGATTTCCCCGTTGGCAAAATCGTAGGCATCCACCGGCAGCAGTTCAGTGCCCAGCTCCTTGGCGATCTCCCGCGCAAGCTCGGGGTGGGCCCGCCCTGCGGCGAGAACCAGTTTCTTCTCGCCGCGTGCCGTAATTTCGGTCATGATTGCTTGCCCTCTTCTGTAGGTGCCGGGGTGCTTGAGGAATCCAGGGGCGGCTGTGCCGCGGCTGTTTCGCTGACCGGCGCCGTTGCCCCCGCGGCTTCGGCCAGTACTGCTGAGATGGAGCCCGGCCGGTGCGAGACGACCCAGCCTTCGGCGTTCCGCTGCTTGGCCACCGAGATGGCCAGCGCGCCGGCGGGAACGTCCTGCCGGATCACCGCGCCGGCTCCGCTGTAGGCACCGTCGCCCACCTGGACCGGAGCGACGAAGACCGTGTTGGAACCCGTGCGCACGCCGGAGCCGATCACGGTGCGGTGCTTGTGCTCGCCGTCGTAGTTGGCCGTGATGTTGCCACAGCCGATGTTGGTGTCCTCGCCGATTTCCGCATCGCCGGCGTAGCCGAGGTGCGACAGTTTGGAACCGCGGCCGATCGTGACGTTCTTGGTTTCGTAGAAGGCGCCGATCTTGCCGGTCTCCCCCAGCACCGTTCCCGGGCGGAGGTAGGTGAACGGTCCGACGCTCGCGTTCGCGCCGATCGCAGCTCCGGAGCCGTGCGTCCGCGTCACCTTGGCGCCCTCGCCAATGGTGACGTCCGTCAGCGTGGTGTCAGGGCCGACGACGGCGTCCCTCGCCACCGTCGTGGCGCCGTGCAGCTGGGTGTTGGGCAGGATCCGGACGTCCTCGGCGAGGGTCACCGTGGAGTCGATCCACGTGGTGGCGGGGTCCACGACCGTCACACCGGCGCGCATCCAGGCCTCCACCGTGCGCCGGTTGTGTTCGGCTCCGAGTGCCGAGAGCTGGACGCGGTCGTTGGCGCCTTCGACCTGCCAGCGGTCGTTGGTGACCACGGCGGCCACCCGCCCGCCGGCCGCGCGGGCAATGCCCAGAACGTCGGTGAGGTACATCTCGCCCTGGGCATTGTCCGTGGTGACGTGGGCCAGTGCGTCGCGGAGGACGGCGGCGTCGAAGGCGTAGATCCCGGAATTGATTTCTCGGATTTCACGTTCCTCGTCGGAGGCGTCCTTGTGCTCGCGGATTCCCGTGACGGTGCCGTCGGCCGCCCGCAGGATCCGGCCGTAGCCTGCCGCGTCGTCGAGGACCGCGGTCAGGACCGTGACGGCGTTGCGTTCGTGTTCGTGGATCAGGACCAGCTCGGCAAGCAGCTCCGCCGAGAGCAACGGCACGTCGCCGTAGGTGACCACAACGGTGCCGCTGAGCGGTCCGCCGGCGTCGAGGGCTTCCAGCGCCGCCTGCACGGCGCGGCCGGTGCCGGGGACTTCATCCTGGTCCACGATCAGCGCCGCGGGATCAAGCCGGGAGACGTGCGCGGCCACGAGGTCGCGCTCGTGCCGGACCACAAGGGCCAGCTGGCGGGGATCGATGGTGCGGGCAGCACGCAGGGCGTGGCCAACCAGCGAAAGGCCGCCGATTTCGTGGAGAATCTTGGGCGTCCGGGATTTCATCCGGGTACCGGCACCTGCAGCTAGGACGATGACGGCGGCGGGGCCGGTTGTCTCGGGGCTCACGTACAGGCTCTCCTTGCTTGGTGGATCTCAGTTGCGCGCACTTTCACACCTTTGCCGGTCTGTTCCGGATCCGGGATCCGTCCGCAGCGGCAGTTCCGCCCATAGGATTCGAACCTATACTCCACGGCTCCAAAGGCCGGGGTGCTGCCATTACACCAGGGCGGACCGTGCCCGGACCCGCAGCCCCGTGGCACGAGAACCAATTCTGCCACGAAGGTCGGCGGACTTGCGACTCGGGGCCCGGTGCATCCCTAAGGCATGATGGGACGGTGAGCAAGATCAACGGTGCGCCCGCTGGCGCCGGAAGCCCTCCCGGCCGGCCCGTCAGGGCACCCGGTTACATCCCCCGGCCCCGCATGACCGGTGCGCAGCGCCGCTCACAGCTGATCGACATCGGACGCGGACTCTTCGCCATCCGGGGTCTTGACGGCACCACGATCGAAGAAATTGCGGCTGCTGCGGGCGTATCGAAGCCCGTGATCTATGAGCACTTCGGGTCCAAGGAAGGCCTCTACACCCAGGTGGTGGAGTACGAGTTCCGGATCCTGCTGGCCGCCATCAATGACGCCCTCACGGACGAAGCCAAGCCACGGGTCCAGGTGGAGCGGGCAGCACTGGCCCTGTTGACGTACATCGAGGACCGCACGGACGGATTCCGGATCCTGATGCGGGACGCACCGCCGTCGCAGCCCGAAGGCGCCTTTTCCACGCTGCTCTCCCACGTCACCGCGCGGGTGGAACACATCCTGTCCGACGAGTTCGCCCGCCGCGGGTTCAGTGCGGCCGACGGCGCCATGTACGCCCAGATGCTGGTGGGCATGGTGGCCATGACCGGGCAGTGGTGGCAGGACAGCCGCACGCCGGACAAGCGCGCCGTGGCCGCCCACCTGGTGAACCTCGCCTGGAACGGCCTCACGGGGCTGCAGAAGGAACCCGAGCTCCGGTCCGACGTGGACTAAGGCCCGCCGCCCGGTGAGGCAGTCATCCTCTGCGTGCTGCTCCTTCGTCGCTTTGACGCACGCTGCCGGATAACTCCCTCACCCGCATTGCTGGCCGGCCCCCTTATTACTCTCCGAGCACTTCCAGCGCTTCGAGCCATTCGAGTTCCAGGGCTTCGCGTTCTTCGGCCAGGGTTTTGAGTTTCTTGTTCAGGTCTGCCATGGCGTCGAAGTCGTTGTCGGCGGTGCTCTTGACCATCTGGGCGTGGATCTTTTCCTCCTGCTGGGTCAGTTTGCCCAGCTGGCGGTCGATCCGGTTCTTGGCTTTGCGGGCGTCGCGCTTCTGTGCTTCGGAGGGGCCGGCCGGGCCCTCGGCGGCGGGTGCCGAGCTGCCGCTGGCGCCGATGACGGGGTTGCCGCCGCCTGTGATGGTGGAGCCGGCCAGGGCGCCTTCGCGCAGTTCCAGGTACTGGTCCACGCCCCGCGGCAGCGCGCGGATCTTGCCGTCGCCCAACAGCGCCATCTGGTGGTCGGTTACGCGCTCCAGCAGGTAGCGGTCGTGGCTCACCACAACGAGCGTGCCCGGCCAGCCGTCCAGGACGTCTTCGACGGCGGCGAGCGTGTCGGTGTCCAGGTCGTTGGTGGGCTCGTCGAGCATCAGCACGTTGGGTTCGCCAACGAGCAGGCGCAGGAGCTGGAGGCGGCGGCGTTCGCCACCGGACAGGTCCTTGACCGGGGTCCACTGCTTCTCATTGGTGAAGCCGAGCTGTTCCACCAGCTGGCCGGCGCTGAATTCCTTGCCGCCAACATTGAAGGACCGCTTTTCGCGCTCGATCACTTCGATGACCCGCAGGTCCTTGACGTCGTCGAGTTCCTTGACCTCCTGGGTCAGCACGGCGGTAACAACGGTCTTGCCGCGCTTGACCTTGCCGGAGGTGGGCTGGATTTCGCCGTTGAGGAGCTTGAGCAGGGTGGTCTTGCCGGCGCCGTTGACGCCCACCAGCCCCAGCCGCTCCCCCGGTGCGAGGCGGAGGGTGATGTTGTCGAAGAGCTTCTGGCCGGCTTCGCCACCGAGGAAGTCCAGGGAAACGTGCTCAAGGTCCAGCACGTCCTTGCCGAGGCGCGCCGTGGCCATCTTGCTCAGCGCCATCGAGTCGCGGGGCTCCGGGACGTCGGCGATCAGCGCGTTGGCGGCTTCGATGCGGAACTTCGGCTTGGCGGTGCGGGCGGGGGCGCCGCGGCGCAGCCAGGCGAGTTCCTTCTTGACGAGCTGCTGGCGCTTGCCTTCCATTACCGAAGCCGAGCGGTCCCGTTCGGCGCGGGCCAGGACGTAGGCCGCGTAGCCGCCTTCGAACGGGTCCATGATTCCGTCGTGGATTTCCCAGGTCTTGTTGCAGACTTCGTCGAGGAACCAGCGGTCGTGGGTGACCACCAGGAAGGCGCCCTGGTTGGCGCGCCAGCGGGTCTTGAGGTGGCGGGAGAGCCAGGCGACCCCTTCGACGTCGAGGTGGTTGGTGGGCTCATCGAGCATGATGACGTCGTGGTCTTCGATCAGCAGCTTGGCCAGCGCAACGCGCCGTTTCTGCCCGCCGGAGAGGGCATGTACGTTGGCGTGCCAGTCGACGTCGGACACCAGGCCGCCCATGACCTCGCGGATCTGCGGGTTGCGGGCCCATTCGTAGTCCGCCTGGTCGCCGACGATGGCGGCACCGACCGTGAGGTCGCCGTCGAGCACGTCGCTCTGGTCGAGGTAGCCGATGTTGACTTCGCTGCGCTTGGTCACGCGGCCGGAATCGGGGGTGGAGCGCATCGCCAGCAGGCGCATGAGGGTGGACTTGCCGTCGCCGTTTCGGCCCACCATGCCGATCCGGTCACCCTCTTCAAGGCCGAGGGTAACGCCGTCGAGGACGGTGCGGGTTGCATACGAGACCGTGAGGTTCTCGCCGCCGAGCAGGTGAGCCACTGGGAACTGCTTTCTTCGGTGGAAATTCGTCGAACGTAAAGGGTCGAACGGGGTCGGAAGTACTAAAGGAGCGTATCGGAGATGATGCGGGCCCCGTGCACCGGTCCATGGACGGCCAGTGCGTTCAGGCCGTGATGGCCGAGGTCCTCCGCGAGGCTGGCAGCCGCTGCAGGGCTGTGCGTGAGCAGGGCCACGGTGGGGCCGGACCCTGAAACAAGTCCGGCGATCGCTCCGCACGATTCGCCAAGTCCAAGGATATCGCGCAGTCCCGGCGCCAGCTCAATGGAGGCCCGCTGGAGGTCGTTGACCAGGACGCGGCTCAAGGCGTCCGCGTCCCCGCTGCGCAGCGCCTGCAGGATCTTCGGATCCACGGCGTCGGGCTCTTCCACGGTGACGCCTTCGGCGAGGCGAAGGCGGTCCAGGGTGCGGAAGACCTCCGGCGTGGACAGCCCGTAGTCGGCCGTGACCAGGACCCAGTCCATTTGCGCTTTGGCCAGCGCGGGAGACAACTCATCCCCTACGCCGAGTCCCACCGCGGTGCCGCCGAGGAGGGAAAACGGGACGTCGGCCCCGAGTTCTGCGGCCAGGTGGGCGAGCTCATCACGGGACAGCCCGCTGTTCCAGAGGGCGTCGCAGGCGAGCAGCGTGGCTGCGGCGTCTGCTGATCCTCCCCCCATGCCGCCGGCCACGGGGACCCGCTTGGTGATTTCCAGGTGGACACCGGTGGAGTGCTCGGACACGTCTGCCATGATGGCGGCCGCCTTGTAGGCGAGATTCCGTTCGTCGAGCGGTATGTCCACGTCCGCCAGATCCAGCGTGCTGGCCGGACTGATGCTGACCGTAATGCCCTCCGTGGGAGTGCTGGTGGCAGCCACTTCCTCGTAGAGGGAAACGGCGAGGTAGACACTGGCCACGGAATGGTAGCCGTCCTCACGCAGCGGGCCCACATCCAGCGAGACGTTGATTTTGCCGGGAGCCTTGACCCGGACCGTCCTCGCGGCAAAGCGCCCTCTCACTGCGTTCATGAGTCCAAGCTATGGCATGGCAGCGTCAGGCTCCAAGCATGCGCACCCATGGTGACACCCGATGCGGCAGCGCCCCTGCGACTCAACCCTGCGCGGCCTGACGGGCTTCGGCAATCCGCGCGAACGCCGCGATGTCGATTACTTCGCCCCGGGCAGTGGGATCAACACCTGCCGCCAGCAGGCAACGTTCGGCCTCCGCGGCGCTTCCGGCCCATCCGGCCAGGGCGGCACGCAGGGTTTTCCGGCGCTGCGCGAACGCGGCGTCGATGACGGCGAAGACCTGTTCGCGGGTGGCCGACGTCACCGGCGGCTCACGGCGGGTGAAGGCGACAAGCCCCGAGTGGATCTTGGGTGCAGGCCAGAAGACATTCATGCCGATCACGCCGGCCTTGCGCATGCTGCTGTACCAGGCGGCCTTCACCGACGGCACACCGTAGGTCTTGGACCCGGGGCCGGCGGCGAGCCGGTCCGCCACCTCGTCCTGGACCATGACCAGGCCGTGCCGGAGGCTCGGGAAGTGCTGCAGGAGGTGGAGCACCACCGGCACCGCGACGTTGTACGGGAGGTTCGCCACGAGGGCAGTGGGTTCCACCGGCAGTTCCGTGACCCTCATGGCGTCGGCCAGCACCAGATGGAAATCCTTGGCGGCGTCGGGGCGCCACTGCTGCACAGTGCCCGGCAGTTTGGCGGCGAGGACCGGATCGATTTCGACGGCGACGACCGACTTGGCGGCGTCCAGCAATCCCAGGGTGAGCGAGCCCAGTCCGGGACCCACCTCGAGGACGGTCTCGTCGGCGTGGATGTCAGCGGCAGCGACGATCCGGCGGATGGTGTTGCCGTCGATCACGAAGTTCTGGCCCAGGGTCTTCGTGGGGCGGACCCCGATTTCCTCGGCGAGCCGGCGGACGTCGGAGGCGCCAAAGAGTGGTGCGGGCGCGGTGCCGGAGGCGGCGGGGGTCGGTTCAGTCACCTAGGTATCCTATCCCGCCGGCCTGCGGCGGCCGTGTCCGACGCCGGCCGGCGCTGCCGTCCCAGGCGGCAGTATTCGGAGGGGTCGCCATGGGGACGGCAAAGGGCCAGGTCCGGCGTTCCGGACCTGGCCCTTTATTGCGTCGCGGCGGTGGTCAGCTGCCGCGATACACGATCAGTAACTGCTAGCTGGTCGCTGCCCAGCCGCAGCCCCAGGGCTGGAGGCCGCGCTGTGCGTACACGCGGTTGGCGATGTCGATCTGCTGCGCCTTGGTGGCGAGGCTGGCGTTGGGTGCGTACGCCCCGCCGCCGGAACCAATCCAGGTCTGGATGTCGAACTGCAGTCCGCCGTAGTAGCCGTTTCCGGAGTTGATGGACCAGTTGCCGGTGGATTCGCACTGCGCGATCTTGTCCCACATGGCTTCGTTCATCATGGCGGGGGCTGCTGCGCCGGTGTTCGCGGCGGCTTCAGCCTTGGGCTTTTCCTTGGTCCCCACGGAGACCTTTTCGGTCACGGGCTGGACGGAGACGGTCTCGGAGACGAGGGTCCGGGCGGCTTCGCGGCCGTCCACCAGCACGAGCTTGAAGTTCTTGTCCACCTTGCCGGGGACACCGGCCTGGGTGACCTTCTTCTCGCCCACGAAGAGATCGGCGCTTTCGGAACTCATCGTGTCGAAAGGAACCTCCTCGGAGGTGGCGGCTGTCTTGGTGGAATCCACCCGGGACACCTTGATGGCCATGTCATTGACGACGTGGGCGTTGCGGGGCTGGGACAGCCGGTCGCCTGCGCCGACGGTTACTCCGGCGTCATTGAGGACCTCAGCCACGGTTGCCGCAGTGGTGGTCGCCTTGGTGGCCTTGCCGTCCGCCAGGATGCTGACGGTCTTGGGGGTGGAGATGGCCACAAAGGAACCGGAAACGGCAAGCTGGGCGTCCTTCGGCACGGAGACTTCCGAGGCGCTGGCAACGCCGAGTTCCGTGACCAGTCCTTCGACATTGGCCGAGGTGGTGTTAATGGTCTTTTCTGCCCCGTCGAGGCTGATCTTCACGGCCTTGGCGAGATTGACGTTGATGACCGAGCCATCCTCCACGCGGGCGTCCGCAGACGGGGATACCCGGTCCGCGGCCTGCAGCTCCACCTTGGCACTCTTGACCACTTGGCCTACGGTCCCGCCGAAGGTCTGGACGGAGCTGACTTTGCCGTCCACGTTCAGGGTGACTGTCTTGTTGTTGCCTACGAAGGCCACGAGGCCCAGCACGAGTGCCGAGAGCACAACCAGCTGGGCGCCGACCTTGACGAAACTGAATTTACCGTCCGAAGTGAAGAACTTGACCACGATTGCCCGTAACTCTAGGACCATCCGGGCACGGGGAAAAACGCACATCACCCACCGACGCAAACACCCTCAGGGCAACTCCGGACATGGTCCGGATGTTTGCAGCAGACGTGTGCGCCGCCATGCTCAGGACTCCGCAGACCAGCCTCTCGGCAGGTCCGGAACTGAGCGAAATTATCCGAAGGCCTTCCCCGACCCCGGCTAATAGTTATCCACTGTAACCGAAGCGTTATAAAGCATCCAAGATTTTGTGCATACCTGGTATTCCTGAGGGTTCCCTGATCGGGGCTCTCCTCAGTCCCAGGATCCGTACGCCTGCAGGGAATTCCGGGCAATCCGAGCGCAAATGTCGGACAAATCAGTGCTTGTCAACTCGGCCATGGCACGGACCGTATGAGGGATCAGGTAACTGGCGTTGGGCCGGCCGCGGAAGGGGTGCGGGGTCAGGAAGGGCGCATCGGTTTCCACCAGGACCCGGGCAGGGTCGGCAATCACAAGTGCTTCACGGAGGTTGGCCGCGTTCTTGAACGTGACCGTTCCTGCGAACGACATGTACCAGCCTTCGTTGTTGCAGGTGCGGGCGAGCTGTTCATCTCCGGAGAAGCAATGGAACACCACCCGCTCGGGGGCGCCCTCTTCGCGCAGGACCTGGACAACGTCGTCGTGGGCGTCCCGGTCATGGATCTGCAGCGTCAGGCCGAGGCGCTTGGCAATGTCGATGTGGCGCCGGAACGAGTACCGCTGGTGCTTCAGCCCCTCCCCCTCGGTGCGGAAGAAATCCAGGCCCGTCTCACCAATGGCACGGATCCTGGGATGCGCTGCCAGGGCCTCGATCTCGGCCAGCGCATCCTCCAGTTCGCCGCGGGCGGCGTAGTCCGGGGCGTCGTTGGGGTGGATGGCCACAGCACCGAGAAGGCGGGGGTCCAGGTCAACGGCCTGCACCGTGAACCGGGAGGATTCCAGGTCGCAGCCAACCTGCACGGCTCCCTGCACGCCTACTGACGCCGCAACGTCCAGTGCGGCGGCCACCTCCACCTTCACGTCGGCGTTGGGGAAGTCCAGGTGCGTGTGGTTGTCCATGACCGGGACGGGCAGCGGCTCGGGAGCGGGCGGATAGCCCTGCCGGCCGGAGCCGTCGCTTCCGGGCACGCGAAACGGGGCTGGCGTCAACGGGGTGTTCATCCTTCTACCCTAGCTTCCCGGGCTTCCCGGATCCTGCCGGGAAATACCGGAACTCTCTGTTAGCCCCGGCAGTTGTGTTAGTAGTCTGGTGGCATACGGGCGAACGCCCGACGGCGGGCGCCGGCACTTCCTGCCAACCCGTGCCAGGCTTCCCCAGGTCTGAAAGGCTGCCGATGGACTCCCACAGACGCACGACAGTAGATGAAGCCCTCCCTGACGGGCAGGTCTTCCCCGACGGTGCGGGAGTGGCGGGAAACCCACTGAACGGGACCCGGCCGCCGGCCATGGACGCCGAAGCCTTCCACGCCGCCAGCGAGCGCATCCTGTCAGCCATTAATACGGTCATCGACGGCAAGGCCGAAGCGGCGAAGCTTGCCCTGACGGTTCTTCTGGCCCAGGGGCACCTGCTGCTTGAGGATGTTCCCGGTGTGGGAAAGACGCTGCTCGCCAAGACACTCGCCCGCACCATCGACTGCTCGGTGAGCAGGATCCAGTTCACCCCGGACCTCCTGCCCTCGGACGTCACAGGTGTGTCCATCTACAACCAGGCCTCGCGGCTGTTCGAATTCAGGCCCGGCGCCGTGTTCGCGAACATTGTCATCGGGGACGAGATCAACCGCGCTTCCGCAAAGACCCAGTCTGCGCTCCTGGAGTGCATGGAAGAGCACCAGGTCACAGTGGACGGGCACTCCTACAAGCTGGACGAGCCCTTTATGGTGGTGGCCACCCAGAATCCCATTGAGATGGGAAGGGACCTATCCGCTGCCGGAAGCGCAGCGCGACCGGTTTATGGCCCGGATCTCCATGGGCTATCCGGACAAGGACTCGGAGATCGAGATGCTGGAGACGCACCAGGCGACCTCGCCGCTGACCCGGGTGACCGCCGTCGTCACTTCGGCCGATGTGGCCGGCATGATCGCCGCCGTCCAGCGCGTCTACGTTTCGCAGGCAGTCAAGGAGTACACCGTGGCGCTGGGGCGCGCCACCCGCGAAAGCGCCATGCTCCGCCTCGGCGCCAGTCCCCGGTCCATGCTCCAACTGCTGCGGGCGGCGAAGGCCACCGCCGCGCTGGAGGGCCGGAACTTCGTGCTGCCCGACGACGTCGTCACCGTTGCCGAAGCCGTGCTGGCGCACAGGATCATCCTCGACCGCAAGGCCGCCAGCACGGGCGAAACCCCGCACAGTGTCATCCGCAGCATCCTGGCCAAACTTCCTGTGCCGCAGGAAATGTCCGCAGCCCCCTCCCGGGCCGGCAGCCCGCGCGGCGGCGCGGACCTTCGGCACAGCCGCTAGCGGACGGCGCCACGATGGCCCTCACCGACAGGCTCCCGCGGCATCTCTTCAGCACTCGCGGCTGGGGGTTGCTGGCTGCCGGTGTGGTCTCATTGCTGGCAGCACAGGTCATGGGCAGGCGCGACCTCCTCTCGCTCGGCATCCTGCTGATCGTCCTCCCGCTGGTTTCACTGGCAGGGATACGCCTCCTCAAGCCCCGGTTCAAGGTGTACCGGGAATTCAGCCCAGCCAGTGTGGAAACGTCCTCGACCACCACCGTGCGCCTCGCTGTGGCCCGGACCGGCCCGGCCACCGGCCAGGTCATCATGGAGGAACGCCTCCCGTCGCGGTTCGGTGAGTCGCCGGCCTTCCGTTTCCCGTCACGCTCGGCGACCGGCGGGACCAGCCGCTACGAATACCACCTCCGGTCCGGCAAACGGGGTCAGTTCGTCATTGGCCCGGTGACGGCCGAGTTCACCGATCCCTTTGGACTTTCGCTGCACCGCCACGCAATCGACGACGGCGACACCCTGACGGTGACGCCCGCCGCCGTCGAACTCCCCGCGACGGGACTTGCCGGCGCACGCGGCAACGACGGCGTCACGGCCACGCGCATCCGGGCAAACCCGAGCGACGACGACGTCATGACCCGCGAATACCGCCACGGAGATCCGATGCGCCGGGTCCACTGGGCCGCGACCGCCAGGCACGGGGCCCTGATGGTGCGGCAAGAGGAATCCGTGACCACGCCGGAGGCCACCATCATCCTGGACCAGCGGTGGTCGGCGTTTGCGCGCGGACCGGGCGCCGCCTTTTCTGCCACGTCCGGTGAGGACGGCCACGAACTGGTCACCAGCGACACCTTCGAATGGGCGGTTACGGCCGCCATGTCGGTGAGCGCCCATCTGGCCGAACGCAACTACGCCCTGCGGTTCCTCGACCCCGCGGGGGAAGCGGCCTTCCTGCAATCCCCCTCCGCCCCGGAACCGGAGGCCGAGGAATACACCGGGTCCGCGGGCCTGCAGTCCATCGCCGAGAGCCTGGCGGCCATCCAGCTCTCCGGCGCCCACCATGCAGCGCACCATGCAGCGCCCGAATCGGGTCAGCGGGCCTTCGACGACCGGCTCATGGACAAGCTTTCCGCCCACCGCCAGCGCGGCCCCATCATGGCGATCCTGGGCCACGTGCAGGCAGCCGAGGCACGCTCGCTGTCCGCCGCCGCCGGGTTCGGGGCCAACGCCTTTGCGATCATCGTCACCGACCATCCCGGAGAGTGCCGCGACGCCGTTGAGGTCCTGCGGTCCGGCGGCTGGCGGGCCGTGGCCATCACCCCCGGCACATCGGTGGCAGCGGCGTGGTCCTCTTTCGACCAGCGCGATGCGGCTGCCGCCACGGCCGCCGCGGACGTCCGCCGCGCCACAGGAGTCAGCCGATGACCATGACTCCCCAGCGGCACTCCGGTCCGGGGACCGGCCGCACGTCCGAGGTCCTGGCACCAGCCACGGCGCCGGCTCCACGGCCGCGCCGGGTCGGCGCGCAGCCCTGGGTCATGGCCGCTGCCGTCGCCCTGGCCGTCGCCGGCGCCGCCCTGTCCCTGAACGGAGTGCTGCGGGGCTGGGCCTGGTATCTTCCGGTGCTGACCACAGTCTTTGTTGTTGCCCTGGCCATGGCCGCCCTGAGGTCGCTGCGGGCGCAACCCTTCTTGGTGGCGCTCGGCGGCTTCGCAGCGCTCGTCTTCATCCTGACCTTCACGTTCTTCCGCAGGTTCAGCATCGCTGGGTTCATTCCGTCCGGGGACACCATGGAGCAGTTGGGCCGGTATCTGCGCCGGGCCAGCGAAACCGTCCTGGCCGAGAGCTCCCCCGTGGCCCCGAACGCCGGCATCGTACTGGTCACCTGCGCGGTCCTGGGCCTGGTGGTCATCTTGGTCGATGCCCTTGCGGTGCCCCTGGCTCTTCCGGCAACCAGCGGGCTGGGGCTCGTGGCCGTCCTGGTGGTACCGGCCATGGTCAAACCGCAGAGCGTCGGGCCGTGGGCGTTTGCGGCCGCTGCCGCCGGCTACCTCATGATCCTTGCCTGCAGCCAGTGGTTCGCCCCGGCTGACCGCACCGTGGCCGACACCGCCCGGAATCCCGGACAGTTCCGCCGTGCGGCCCTCACGGGGGGCATGGCGCTGGTGATCACGCTCCTCCTCCCCCTCGCCATTCCGGGCTTCGACCAAGGCACGTTTCCGCAGGGTTCCAGGCTCAACCCGTGGGGTTCGTCCACCGGCCTCAACCCCATGATCAGCCTGGGCAACAGCTTGCGGAGTCCATCCGGCGACGGGCGCATCACCTATGCCACCAGTGCCAGCAGGCCCCCTTACCTGCGGTCCGTCACCGTGGACCGGTTCGACGGCGATTCGTGGTCACCGGACGACCGTGACGGGTCCCGCCGGGTGGGCGTCGGGCGGATGGACACCGGGTATGAGATCGTCGCTGACGAGCAGGTCCGGCAGGTCACTGCGATCAATACCGGGCGTTTCACCAGCCCCTACCTGCCGGCGCCGTACGCTCCGGACTCGGTCAACGGCCTGGACGGGCGGTGGAGCTGGGATCCGGCCACCCTGAGCATCAAGGGCGTGGACACCAACTCACGGAACCAGCAGTACGTTGTGCAGTCCAGCGCCCCCAGGCTCACGCCCGAACTGTTGTCCCGGTCTTCGGCGGCGGTTCGCGGGATCTCGGAGGAATTCATCCGGCCGCCCAACAACGTGCCGGACATCGTGCGCAGCACCGCGGACACGGTGACCGCGGGAAGCAGCACGGCGTATGCCAAGGCAATGGCCATCCAGAACTACCTGCGCTCCGTCGAATTCACCTATTCCCTGCAGTCCCCCGTGCAGGGCGGCTACGACGGCAACGGGCTCTCCGTTCTGGCGGACTTCCTGACCCAGAAGAGCGGCTATTGCATCCATTTCGCCTCGGCCATGGCCGTGATGGCCAGGCTGGAAGGGATCCCCAGCCGCATCGCCGTGGGGTATGCACCGGGCCGGTCCACGGGCGGCACGGTTTCGGTTCCCGGGCAGGGCGCACTGACAGAATACGAAGTTGACTCCAGGGACGCGCACGCCTGGCCGGAACTGTATTTCCAAGGACTCGGCTGGGTGGCATTCGAACCCACACCTTCCCGTGGCATGGTGCCGGACTACGCAGCGCAGGCCTTCACGCCGGGCGGCGCCGGCACCAATGAAAACAACGACGACCTCATCCCGTCCAATGCCGCCACACCGGGTGCCACACCGGAAACACCCGCGCCGCTCCCCGGGCTGGATTCGGCCGGTGAGGCAGGGCACCCGCTGACGCTCCCGCTCTACGGCGCCGCCGGCCTCCTGGTCCTTGCGCTGATCGCCGCATCGCCCCGGATGGTCCGCACCGGCCTGCGGTCACAACGGCTCAGGCGCGCACCGTCCCCGGGGGGCAACGCGGCCGCGGCAGCCTGGGCCGAGCTACGGGATCTGGCCACCGACTACGGACTGGCTCCCGGCCTCAGCGAAACTCCGCGGCACTTCTCCGGCCGGTTGCGCTCGTCGGCTGCCCTGGGCGGGCCGGACAATGCGGACGACGCCGGCGCCCGGGCGGTTGCGTCGCTGACCGCTGACTACGAACGCCAGCAGTACGGGCCGCCGGCCGGGACGCCCGACGGCGCCGCCGCTGCCGGGGCTGCGGGAACTGCCGGGGCCGCCGGCGCCGCCGCACCCTCCGCGGCAGACAGGATGGCGGTGGTGCAGGCATCGCTGCGGAGGCACTCGCGGCCGGCCCGCAGGCTCCGGGCGGAATGGCTGCCGCCGTCGGTCATGAACCGGTGGGGGCGCATCGTCACCGCCCCGTTACGTGCCGTCGCACGGGCCGCCGCCATACCGGCGCAGGCCGCCGCGCGGTCCTGGCGGACGGTGCGCGACGGCCTGCGGAGGCTGCGGCAGGGTTAGCCTGCCGGCCGGACTGCGTCCGGACTAGCCGGCGTAGGGGTCGGCGATGCCGATGTACTGGGTGTACAGGTATTCCTCGATGCCCTCCAGGCCGCCTTCGCGGCCCAGGCCGGACTGCTTGACGCCGCCGAACGGGGCGGCCGCGTTGGACACGACGCCGGCGTTCAGGCCGAGCATGCCGGTCTCGAGGCGTTCGCCCATCCGGATGCCCCGGTTCAGGTCCCTGGTAAACACGTAGGCCACCAGGCCGTACTCGGTGTTGTTGGCCAGGCGGACCGCCTCGTCCTCGCTGCCGAAGGTGATGATCGGCGCGACCGGCCCGAAGATCTCCTCGGACAGGATCCGGGTGCCCTCAGTGACGCCCTTGAGGATGGTGGGCTGGTAGAAGTAGCCCGGACCGTCCACCGGACCGCCGCCGGCCACTGCCACGGCGCCGGAGTTCACGGCGTCGGTGACGAGCTCGTGGACCTTGTCCCGGCTCTTGGCATCGATCAGCGGACCCACCTTGGACTCCGGCTCGGTGCCGCGGGCGGTGGTCATCTCGCCCATTTTCGCGGCGAACTTCTCCGCGAACTCGTCCGCGACGGACTCGTGCACAATGAACCGGTTGGCCGCGGTGCAGGCCTCGCCCATGTTCCGCAGCTTCGCCAGCATCGCCCCGGCCACGGCGGCGTCCACGTCGGCGTCCTCGAAGACCACGAACGGGGCATTTCCGCCGAGTTCCATGGAGGTCCGCAGCACGGTTTCGGACGCATCCGAGAGCAGCCGGCGGCCCACCTCGGTGGAGCCGGTGAAGGAAAGCTTCCGCAGCCGGGAGTCCTTGATCAACGGGCCCGTCGTGGCGCCGGCCGTGGAGGTGGGGATGACGTTCAGGACACCGGCGGGCAGTCCGGCCTCCTGCATCACAGCGGCGAACAGCTGGGAGGTCAGCGGGGTCAGGTTGGCGGATTTGAGCACCATGGTGCAGCCGGCGGCAACGGCCGGGGCGATCTTGCGGGTGGCCATCGCCAGCGGGAAGTTCCACGGCGTGATCAGCAGGCAGGGCCCCACCGGCTTCTTCGTCACCAGAAGGCGGGACTTGCCGTCCGGGGACACCGAGTAGCGGCCGAATGCACGGACGGCTTCCTCGGAGAACCAGCGCAGGAACTCGGCGCCGTAGGTGACCTCGCCGCGGGCTTCGGCCAGCGGCTTGCCCATCTCCATGGTCATCAGCAGCGCGAAGTCCTCGGCGCGGGCGGTGACCATTTCGAACGCACGGCGCAGGATTTCGCCGCGCTCACGGGGCGGGACCTTGGCCCAGGAATCCTGCGCGGCAACGGCAGCATCGAGGGCAGCCTTGCCGTCCTCGGCCCCGGCGTCAGCGATGCTGAGCAGGACCTTTCCGGTGGCGGGATCTTCGACGTCGAACGTCTTCCCGGACGCCGCCGGGCGCCATTCGCCGTTGATCAGCAGGCCGGTGGGAACAGAGGCCAGCAGCTCGCTCTCGCGCTCCGCAGTAACAGTGGGCTGTGCAGTTACAGTCACGATGACTCCCTCGTCAGCAATTGGGGTGTGGGATGGGTTCAGCTCTCGGCTGCTTTACAGCCACGGTACTGCCGTCCGCTCCGGAGCGTCTATGCATGGGCGCACTACGCACTTTGGAACTTGCTGTGCAGCTGCACAAGGCCCGAGCCCGGCTTCTAGCGGGCGGCCAGGACCGCTGAGTAGAGCTCCCGCTTGCTGACTTTCGCGTCCTCGGCGACGGCGGCCACGGCTTCCTTCAGCCTGATGCCCTGCGCAATAAGCCCGTTGACGGCGGCCACGTGGTCCTCCGTCCGGCCCGGCTCGCGCTCCGGAGCGCCGCCCACCACCACTGCTATTTCACCGCGCACCTCGTTGGTTTCCGCCCACTGCAGCAGGTGGCCCAGCGTGCCGCGGATGACCTCTTCGTAGGTCTTGGTGAGCTCACGGCAGACGGCGGCCGGGCGGTCGCCGCCGAAGCGCTCACGGAGGGCCCGAAGCATCGGTTCCAGCCGGTGCGGCGCCTCGAAAAAGACCATGGTCCGGCGTTCGGCGTCGAGTTCGGACAGCCGGGAAGCCCGCTCGCCGGCCTTGCGGGGCAGGAAACCTTCAAAACAGAACCGGTCCGTCGGGAGCCCGGAGAGGGCCAGCGCAGTGAGGACCGCCGACGGCCCCGGCACCGCGGTGACCGTCAGGCCCGCCGCCACCGCGCCCTCTACCAGCCGGAACCCCGGATCCGAGACGGAGGGCATGCCCGCGTCAGTCACCATCACGAGGGTCTTTCCGGCCCGCACCTGGTCCAGGAGTTCGGCCGTTTTCGCGGCTTCGTTGTGCTCGTGGTAGCTGATCACCCGCCCGGCAACGGCGATCCCCAGGTTCTGCACCAGCCGGTGCAGGCGCCGGGTGTCCTCCGCGGCGACGATGTCAGCGGTGGTGAGGAGTTCAACGAGCCGGGGGGACGCATCGCCGACGTTTCCGATGGGCGTCGCAGCCAGCACAATCCTGCCCGGCTGCCCTTCCGCGGCGGGGGCCGCAGGTTCGGCTGCCGGAGCCCAGGCCTCATCGAAGGTGCCGTCATCATCGGAGCTGCTCGCGGGGGAGGTACTGAGTTGTTGGTCCACACGACCAGCCTACTGCTGGCAGGCTCTTCCAGCGCCAAAAGGTAGCATGGGCACGTGACGCAGACCTCCGTACCTCCTGTCGAGGCCGACCCGGCCGATCCGGCCAAGCCAGCACGGCCGGCCCCAGGGACATCGGGACGCAACCTTGAGGGGCAGCGGTGGATCCGCCGCCCGCGGGAAGCGTTCACCGAAGGCGCCCTGCAGGAGCGGCTGATCGGCGGCATCCGCAGCTGGCGTGACTATCCGCCGTCGCTGCGGCTCTGGTTCTGGCTCATCCCCGTCATCACCGCGGCGATCGGCGGCATCCTCCGCTTCGTCCGCCTGGAGAATCCGCGCAGCCTGGTGTTTGACGAAACCTATTACGTCAAGGACGGCTACTCATTCCTGGTCAGCGGGTACGAACGCAGCTGGCCGGACAAGGCCAACGAATCCTTCGTGGCAGGGAACCCCGGCGTCATCCTGTCCTCGCCCGAGTATGTTGTGCATCCGCCGGTGGGCAAGTGGATGATCGCGGCAGGAATGTGGCTGTTCGGCCCGGACAACCCGCTGGGCTGGCGGTTCGGCGCCGCGCTGACCGGGACCCTGTCCATCCTGCTGATCACCCTGATCGCGCAGAAACTCTTCCACTCGCTGACGCTGGGGGCCGTGGCGGGCCTGCTGCTCGCGGTGGACGGCCACCACCTGGTGATGTCCCGCACCTCCTTGCTGGACATCTTCCTGATGTTCTGGGTCCTTGCAGCTTTCGGCGCGCTCCTGATGGACCGCGACGACGGCCGACGGCGGCTCGCGGCCAGGCTGGGGCGCCAGGCCGGCGCCGCGCCGGACGGCAGGCCCTCCGTGGTCCAGCTCGTGTCCGGGCCCTGGCTCGGCATCCGCTGGTGGCGCGTTGCTGCGGGCGTCTGCCTGGGGCTTGCCGTGGGCACCAAGTGGTCGGCGCTGTTCTTTATGGCGGCCTTCGGGCTCCTCACGGTCTTCTGGGACCTGAGCGCGCGCCGGATCGCAGGCATCCGGGGCTGGATCAGCGGCGGCATCATCAAGGACGGGATTCCCGCTTTCATCAGCATCGTGCCTGTCGCCGCCCTGGTGTACCTTTCCACCTGGGCCGGCTGGTTCCAGTCGAAGGATGCGTACTTCCGCCATTGGGCCGACACCAACCCCTCGGCCCAGTGGGGCTGGCTCCCGGGTCCGCTGCGGTCCCTGGCCCACTACCATCTGGAAGCGTACAAGTTCCATCAGGGGCTCAGTTCCGACCACCCCTATGAGGCGAGCGCCTGGAGCTGGCTGGTGATGGGGCGGCCCACGTCGTTCTTCTATGAGTCCCCCAAACAGGGCAGCCCCGGTTGCGACGTCGCCAGCTGCACCTCGGCCATCCTTTCCGTGGGCAACCCCCTGATCTGGTGGAGCGCCACGGTTGCGCTGGTGATCCTGCTGTTCTGGTGGGCGGGCCGCCGGGACTGGCGGGCCGGTGCCATCCTCGCCGGGGTCGGCGCGGGCTACCTCCCCTGGTTCATGTACCCGGAACGCACCATGTTCACGTTCTACGCCGTGTCCTTCGAACCGTTCCTGGTCCTGGCCCTGACATATTGCCTGGGGCTGGTGCTCGGACGTCGCTCGGACCCGTTGTGGCGCCGGCGTTCCGGCCTGTACCTCGTGGCAGTCTTCGTGGTCGGAGCGGTGCTGGTCTCGGCGTTCTTCTACCCCATCTGGACCGCGGAAATCATTCCGTACCAGGACTGGCGCTTCAGGATGTGGATGCCGTCCTGGATCTAGGGCAGTATGGCAAGGGTGCCGGGACACCGCATCACGGATCCGGAAGGGAGACTGGCTGTGAGGGAAGCAAGCACTGAACTGCTCGTGGAGCTGGATCAGGGCAGCAACGTGACTGACCTGCTGCTGGGGCAGCACGCCAAGGACCCGTCGCACGCTGTGTATGCCCGAAAAGGTCCCAACGGCTGGGTTGACGTCCCCGTCCAGCAGTTCCTGGACAAGGTGGTGGCGCTTGCCAAGGGGTTGATCGCCGGAGGCCTGGCGCCGGGCGACACGGTGGCTGTGATGTCCGGGACCCGGTACGAATGGACCCTGGTGGACTTCGCCATCTGGTTCGCCGGCGGTGTGACCGTTCCGGTGTATGAAACTTCCTCGGCAAGCCAGGTCGAGTGGATCCTGCATGACTCCGGCGCCCGCAGGGTGTTCGTTGAGGACCCTGCCAAGGCCGGGCTCGTAGCCGGCGTCCTGGCCCATTCCGAACTGCTCGGCGACGCTGTGGTGACGGTCGTGCGTATGGACGACGAGGGCGGCGCACCGAACCTGGCGAGCCTCGCCGCCGCCGGCGCCGGCGTCACTGATGCCGAGCTGGAGCGGCACCGCAGCACGGCAGGCCTGGCCGACGTCGCCTCCCTGGTGTACACGTCCGGCACCACGGGTAAGCCCAAGGGCTGCGAGATCACGCACGGCAACTTCGCCCTGGTGGCCACCAACATCGTGGACTTCCTGCCCGAAATCCTGCGGCAGGAGGGCGCCCGGACACTGATGTTCCTCCCTCTCGCCCACGTCCTGGCCCGCGCTGTCCAGGTGGTGTGCCTCAGCGCCGGAGTGACCCTGGGCCACACCTCCAGCGCCGCCCAACTGCTGGAGGACCTCGCCTCGTACAAGCCCACCTTCCTGCTGGTGGTGCCCAGGATCTTTGAGAAGGTCTATGCGGGTGCCGGCCACAAGGCTGCCCTGGCCGGCAAGGAGCGGCTCTTCGCGGCCGCTTCCGCAGTGGCTATCGACTACTCCAGGGCGCTCGATGCCCGGGTCCGGGGAAAAGGCAGCGGACCCGGCTTCATGCTCCGCGCCAAGCACGCCGTCTTTGACCGGCTGCTCTACCCCAAGCTCCGGCAGGCCTTCGGCGGACAGGTCAAGTACACGGTCTCCGGTGCCAGCCCGCTCAGCTCCAACGACGCGCACTTCTTCCGCGGTGCCGGCATTCCCGTACTGGAGGGCTACGGCCTCACCGAAACCACCGCCCCCTGCACCGCCAACACCCCGTCGCGGACCAAGGTGGGCACGGTCGGCATCCCCGTGCCAGGCACCACTGTGCGGGTCGCAGACGACGGCGAGATCCTGGTCAAAGGCATCGGCGTCTTCAAGGGTTACCACGCCAACGAGGCAGCCAACGCGGAGGCTTTCGTGGACGGGTTCTTCCGCACCGGGGATCTCGGCTCGCTGGATGAAGACGGCTTCCTCACCATCACCGGCCGCAAGAAGGACCTCCTCGTCACGGCTGGCGGGAAGAACGTGGCACCCGGGCCGCTCGAGGAAAAGATCCGGGAGCACCAGCTCGTGGCCCAGGCCGTGGTGGTGGGCGACGGCCGGCCGTACGTCTCCGCCCTGGTCAACCTCGATCCGGAGGGCTTGGAGAACTGGTGCGCCGCCCAGCGGATTCCGGTTATGGGTGTGGCCGAAGCAACGTCGGATATCCGGGTCCGGGAAGCCGTGCAGGGCGCTATCGACCAGGCAAACCTGCTGGTCTCGAAGGCGGAATCGATCCGCAGCTTCGTCCTGCTGGCTGCCGATTTCACGGTGGAGTCAGGTCACCTGACGCCGTCACTGAAACTCAAGCGGGCCGCCGTCGTCCGCGACTTCGAAGCCCACATCAACGGCCTGTACCGCTAGACCCGGGCCGGTCCCCCGGCATGCGCCCACACAACACCCCGGCATGTGCCCACACAACGATGAAGGCGACCGGCCTGCGCCGGTCGCCTTCATCGTGTTCATGCCTCTGCGGAGTCCGCTACACCGTCGCGGAGTTTCCCCGGGTGCGCCGCTGCGCGGCGTCGGGGAGGTCAGTCGTCCCGGCGTCGCTGTCCGTGGCTGAGGCGTCCTGGGCGTCTGTGTCTTTGTCGTTCGTTTTCCTGGCAAGGCCGCGGCGCTTCCGCGTGGGCCAGGTGAGGATCAGGGTGGCAACGGAGGCGAGCAGGACCAGTGCGCCGATAACGATCCCGGAATCAACCCAGAACTGTCCCGGGAAGAGCCGGATCAGGGTGTCGTCCAGGGCGAATGTCCACGTCCCGTTGGCGAAGAAAATCCGGTGGAACTCGGTGAAGAACTGCTGCCAGCCCAGGGCGGCCAGAGTGCCCAGCCCCAGGATGATCACCAGGGTGGCGACGGAGCCGGCGAAGAGGCCGCGGCGGACTCCCCCGGTGCTGCGCCGGCGCAGGTAGATGATCGCGATGATGCCCAGCAGGATCAGCAGCGCCCCGCCGCCGAACGTTGACAGGATGACGAGCTTGACGTCCGCCATGTGGCTGACTTCGCCTTCCTGGAACAGCGCATCGCCGCTGCGGTTCACCAGTTCGCCGAGATACCGCGGGCCGGACCAGTTGCTGAGGTAGTCCACGGCGTAGGACCCGTAGGTCATGCGGTCATCGGCGCTGAAGCCGTAGCCGTCGCCGGGGAATCCCGGGCGGTTGTATTCAACCCAGAGGAACAGGGGACTTGCGACGGCCCGGACGGCCAGGACCAGGAGGACCAGCGGGTAGAAGACAGCCAGCAGCACCTGCATCACGCGCGGCAGGACGGGCTTGGTGTTGTTCGCCAGCTCCCGTTCGGCGTTCCGGCGTTCCACCTCGTCCTGCGGCGGGCGCACCTGGAGGGCCGAAGTGGGCAGGGGTTCGCGGAAATGCGTGCCCCTCCCCTGCGGCTCTGCGGCCGGTTCGACGGCGGACTCCGCCGCCTTGCGGTCGGCGCGGCTCCCGGCCTGGGAGACAGGGGTGCCGGCCTGGGAGGCAGGGCTCCCGGCCCGGGAGGCAGGGATGCCGGCGGACGCTGCCGGCTGGCCCTTGCCTGCGTCAGTGCCCGGAACAGGGGACGTGTGTCCGGCCGGGGTTGTTCCCTGTGCTTTTGCCGCCGTTCCTGCCCCAGTGCCGGCAGGCTTCATCCAGTCGAAGGCGGGCTCGGCAGTGTCGTCGGCCGGATCCAGATGCGGATCCTGCCGATTCGGCGGGGTGGGCGTCTTTTCAGTCACTGCAGTTTCACTTCCGTAGGCGTCCGCGTTGCCGGACACCGCCAGGCAACGCTACTTATCTCCAGATGAGCCTACCGTCAGGCACTCCGTGGCGGCAGGTGCCACCCCGTTCCGCCACGTATTCACGCAGCCAACGCCGTGTAGCCTGCATCAGCGCTATCGAGGTCGCCGCTGGCCCCGGAACGATAGGCACGCCTGCCCCACACCAGGACATACGTCCAGTACGCAGCCAGGACCGCCGCGCCGATCGTGATCTTGGCCCACACCGGAAGGCTGCTGGGGGTGACGAAGCCTTCCACGAGGCCGGAAACAAACAGCACCACCACAAGTCCCAGCGCCACGGTGATCAGCGAGCGCCCTTCCGCGGCCACTGCCTGGCCCCTGGTCCGGGGTCCGGGGGAAACCATGGCCCAGAAGATCTTCAGGCCCGCAGCGCAGGCAATGAACACCGCGGTGAGTTCCATCAGGCCGTGGGGAAGGATGTAGCTGAAGAAGACATCGGACTTGCCGACGGCGGCGAAGACCCCGGCCGCGATTCCCAGCCCCTGGGCGTTGCTGAAGAGGATCATCGGAACCCAGAAACCGGTAATGCCCAGCGCCACCGCCTGGGCAGCGATCCAGGCGTTGTTGGTCCAGACGGCACCGGCGAACGACGCTGCGGGATTCTCGGAGTAGTAGTCGACGAAGTCCCGCTCGACGTACTGCTTGACGGTTGCGTCCGAACCGAGGGCCCGGAGCGCATCGGGCGACGTGGCGATCCACAACGCGTACGCCCCCGCGACTAGGCAGAACGCCAGGCCGCACCAGACGGTAAGCCAGCGGATCCGGTACAGCGCCGCCGGAAGTGCGATGACGAAGAACCGTGCGAGGTCATCCATGAAGTTGGAGCGGGCCCCGGTGAAGCGTGTGCGGGCTTGGGCCAGTGTGGCCGACAGGGAGGCCGAGAGACCACTTTCGGGGGCAACCGACCGCAGCAGGGAAAGGTGGGCGGAGGTGGTCTGGTAGAGGCGCAGCAGTTCATCGGCCTCGCTTCCGTCCAGGCGCCGCTTGTACGCCAGCACGTAGAGCCGCGCCCACTTGTCCCCGTTGACCGCGGAGAACGCATCGATGTCCACGGCACTACCCTAGCGCCCCCGGATTAGACTGTGAGCGTCCGTAGGCGGCGTGTAGGGGACGGGGACCCGGTTTGAGCTCGATCATCACAGGTGAAGCAGTTGTCTTGGAGCTCCGGCCGGCGTCGTTCGCTGCGCGGGCGCTGGGCCTGATCCTGGACGTTGTTGCGAACGTCGTCCTCCTCATCGTGATGATGACGGTGATCTCCTCGGCCTACAGTGACCTCGACGGGGCGGCCGCACGTGCCCTGGTCCTGGTCAGTGTGGTGTTCTGTTTCGTGATCCTCCCGGTGGCGGTGGAAACCCTCACCCGCGGCCTCTCGCTGGGGAAGCTGGCGGCCGGGCTCCGGATCGTCCGGGACGACGGCGGCGCCATCCGCTTCCGCCACGCGCTGATCCGCGGGCTGATCGGATTCCTGGAGATCTACCTGACGTTCGGCGGACTGGCCATCGCCGTCGCGCTGTTCAATGACAAATCCAAGCGGCTCGGTGACGTGGTGGCGGGAACCTATTCCCTGCGCCGCCGGGTGCCTACCGAACCGCCGTTCGTCCCGTTCGTGCCTCCGCACCTGAGGTCCTGGGCGGCGCTGGCCGATATCGGCCGGATACCGGACGCGGTGGCCCGCCGCTCGGCGCAGTTCATCCGCCAGGCGGGACGGATGTCGCCGGCGTCGCGCGCCTCCATGGCGGTGTCCCTCGCCACCGAGGTTTCAGCCTGTGTTGCCCCGCCGCCGCCGGCCGGTACGGGTCCGGAGGAGTATCTGGCAGCCGTCCTGGTGGAACGCCGCGAGCGGGAACTGGCCCGGCTGACCCGGGCGCGGGCGCGGAGCACCGGTGTGGGGGAACGGCTGGACCGGCTCCCCTACAGCCGGGATGGCCGGTAGGCCGCGGGCACTACCGCTTGGCGTACTGCGCCCAGGGAATGTTCCAGTCGCCGTAGCCCTCCAGCGGCTCCACCGGCGGAGCGCCCGTGTTGAGGGTCTGGACCACGTCGCCGGTCTTCATGTTGTTGAAGAACCACGCTGCATCCGCAGGCAGGAGCCCCACGCAGCCATGCGAGACGTTGGATTTTCCGACGTAGCTCCAGGCGGATTCAAGGGCCTGGTGGACGTAAACGCCGGACGACGTCAGCCTGTTGGCGTATTCGACGGTCAGCGGCGGGTAGTAACCCTTGTCCCCGGGCTTGAGGCCGATGCTTCCGGCATTGAACTTGGAGTGCCGCTCCTGCTCCATGATCACGGCGTAGCCGGTGGGCGAGAGCCATTCGGCGTCGCCGAGGGTGACGGGAGCCGTCCGGACCAGCTGGCCGTCAAAGTAGACGTTCATGGTCTTGGTGACATCGTCCACGATGGCCACCCGCTGCGGGCCGACCTTGAAGCTGACCTTAGTGTCCACGTTGCCCACCATCTTGTTCCCGAAGTCGACGCCGAACAGCTTGAGGTCCACCGTGACCTGGCTGCCCGAGGCCCAGAACGCTTCGGGACGGATGCGCACGCGCTGGTCTGAGTACCAGCGCCAGGCGACCGCCTGGCCGGAGGATGAGATGACGGTGACGGCCTTCTCCATGGCCTCCTTGTTCAGGACCGGCTCGGAGAAGACAATTTCAATCGGCTGGCCCGAGCCCACGGTGGAACCGTTTTGCGGGTACACGGCGGCGTCCGCCTCGTTGGCCGTTGCCACCGTGGTGAAAGTCTGGGTCTTTTTCGTTTCGCGGCCCGCCTGGTCCACAATCGTGAAGGCGTAATCGTAGGCGGCGTCGAATTCCAGCGGGTCCAAAGCGGTCCAGGTGGAACCGTCGGCGCTGAGGGTGCCCTTGACGGGCGCACCGCCGTCGGCAGTCGCCAGGACGACGTCCTTCACGGTGCCGTTGACGGCTTTGACGGACGGCGCGACGGCGGGATTGACTCCCGCGGCGCCGTCCGTGGGGGTTACGCCGAGTTCGACTGCCTTGACGACAGGAGCCGCGAGCCCCGGTTCGTTGCGGACCGGGCTGGAAGACTCCGACTGGAATACGGGTTCGGCCCAGCTGGGAGCCGTGGCCACGCCGATCCCGCCGGCCGCGACCGCAACGCAGATGGCGGCAATCCCCAGGATTTTCATGGTCTTCCGATTGTGGACTTTAGTCATGACCTTCTCCATGTCCCCCGACAGGCCCGTGATCAGCCCAAATACCGTCTTGAATCTTCAGTTGATACCTTCGTCAGCGCGATAGTGAGGTGTTCAGCACTCACCGGTGACCAGACGATTTTACCGTATGCCGAACGGATCAATTGGCGTACTGCGCCCAGGGGATGTTCCAGTCGCCGAATCCGTCGTCGAAGTTGGCGTTTTCACCCTCGGTGTTGACTACCTGGACAACGTCGCCCGTGGTCATGTTCTCGAAGACCCACTGGGCGCCGTCCGGGCCCAGGCCGATGCAACCGTGCGAGAGGTTGCTGACACCGATGTACGGCATTGCGGAGTCCGTGGCCTGGTGGATGAATTCCCCGCTGGGTGTCAGGCGGGTGGCGAAGTTGACGTCCAGCTCGCCGTAGTAGGCCGGGTCGCCCGGCTTGAGCCCGATGCTGGCGGCAGACATATGCTCCACCCGGTACTTCTCCATGAAGACGAGGTAGCCCCTGGCCGAAGGGAACCGGGTGTCCCCCATGGTGGCCGGCCATGTGCCGGCCGGCTTGTCATTAACGCTCACCGAAAAGGTGTGCGCGGTAGCGTCGGCCACGGCGACCTTCTTGTCGCCGATGTGGACCGTGACCAACTTGTTAAAGTTTCCGATCTGGCCGTTGCCGAAATCAACCCCGAAAAGCTGCAGGTCCATGGTGACAGTGCTGTTGGCCGCCCAGAAATTCTCGGCCCGGTACCGGACCATGCTGTCGCTGAACCAGTGAAAGTCGCCCACCTGGCCGGACGTCGAGGAGACCTTGATGGCTTTCTCCACCGCGTCCTTGTTCAGCACAGGTTCGCTGAAGGTGATCTGCAGCGGCTGCGCGACGCCGACCTTCATTCCGTCCAGCGGGTAGACCGCGGCATCCGCCTCGTTGGCGGTGGACACCGTGGTGAACGTGCGGGTGCTGTTGGTCTTGCGGCCCGCAGCGTCGGCCACCACAAAGCTGTAGGTGTAGCTGCTGTTGAACTGCAAGGGCCCGGCGGCTGACCAGCCCGTACCGTCCGAGCTCAGGCTGCCCTCGACTGCTGCGCCGTCGCCGCCCGTGAGGGCCACGCGTTCAATGGTTCCGTTGGTGACTTTCAGCGATACCGGGGCTGCCGGATTTACCTGCTGCGCGCCGTCCGCCGGCGACGCTGCCAGTTGCACCGGCGCCACCACCGGCGCCGCGAGTCCCGGCGTCGTTCGCTCCGCGGAACCCGCTTCGGATTCGAAGGCGGCGTGGGCGGCCCCTGGTGCCACGGCGGCGAAAACGCCGCCGCCGGCGGCCAGCAGGCACAGCGCCCCAAGCAAAAAGGCCTTCCGGCCGGTGGTCCAGCGTTCCCTTGCCGTCACGACGCGGGGACCTTTGCAGTCATCATGGGCACAGCATAGGGCACGCTCCTTGGAGTTGACGGGGTATCCGGCAACCCGAAGGCCACGGCGAAGGGCCCCGGAAGTCATTCCGGGGCCCTCGCGATGCTGCTTTTACGGCCGCCTGGGCGGCTGCGCGCTTAGTAGCGGTAGTGGTCCGGCTTGTACGGGCCGGCAACGTCCAGGTCCAGGTACGCGGCCTGCTCCTTGGACAGTTCCGTCAACTCGACGCCCAGGGCGTCCAGGTGAAGCCGGGCAACCTTCTCGTCAAGGATCTTCGGCAGCACGTAGACCTGCTTTTCATACTCCCGTTCGCCTTCGGGCTGGTCACGCTTGGTGAAGAGTTCGATCTGCGCGATCGTCTGGTTTGCGAACGAGTTGCTCATCACGAAGGACGGGTGTCCGGTGGCGTTGCCCAGGTTCAGGAGGCGGCCTTCGGAGAGGACGATGATGGAGCGTTCGTCCGGGGTGCCCTGGTCAAAAACCCATTCGTGGACCTGCGGCTTGATTTCCACCTTCTTGATACCCGGAATCCGGGCCAGGCCGGCCATGTCGATCTCGTTGTCGAAGTGGCCGATGTTGCCGACGATGGCCTTGTCACGCATGCCGGCCATGTGCTCGGCCATGATGACGTCCTTGTTGCCGGTGGTGGTGATGAAGATGTGGCCTTCACTGAGGACCGATTCCAGCTTCGCCACCTGGTAGCCGTCCATGGCTGCCTGCAGTGCACAGATCGGGTCGATTTCGGTGACGATGACGCGCGAGCCCTGGCCGCGGAAGGCCTCCGCCGCACCCTTGCCGACGTCGCCGTAACCGCAAACGACGGCGATTTTGCCGCCCATGAGGACGTCGGTGGCACGGTTGATGCCGTCCGGCAGCGAGTGCCGGATGCCGTACTTGTTGTCGAACTTGCTCTTGGTCACGGAGTCGTTGACGTTGATGGCCGGGAAGAGCAGCTTGCCCTGCTCCGCCAGCTGGTACAGACGGTGCACGCCCGTGGTGGTTTCTTCCGTGACACCCAGCAGGCGGGAGCCGATGCGGGTCCATTTCCGGGCATCCGCTGCGAGCGAGGCACGCAGGACATCGAGGAAGACACGCCCCTCATCGGACTCGTCCACGGCTGCCGCCGGAACGGACCCGAGGGCTTCGAATTCGACGCCCTTGTGGACCAGCATGGTGGCGTCGCCGCCGTCGTCGAGGATCATGTTCGGACCGAGGTCCGGGTTGCTGTCCGCGCCGGGCCAGGTGAGGATCTGCTCGGCGGTCCACCAGTATTCCTCGAGGGTCTCGCCCTTCCAGGCAAAGACGGGGACGCCCTGCGGGTCTTCGACCGTGCCGTTGCCCACCACAACGGCCGCCGCGGCTTCGTCCTGGGTGGAGAAGATGTTGCAGGAGGCCCAGCGGACCTCGGCGCCCAGAGCAGTGAGTGTTTCGATCAGCACGGCGGTCTGGACGGTCATGTGGAGCGAACCGGCAATCCGGGCGCCCTTGAGCGGCTGGCTGGCGCCGAACTCTTCGCGCAGGGACATGAGTCCGGGCATCTCGTGCTCCGCGAGGCGGATCTGGTGGCGGCCGGCCTCAGCCAGTGAAATGTCGGCAACCTTGTAATCGAAAGTCATGTGAGTCCTTGTGTTGTATCCGGAAAATTCTGGAACGGCGGAAGTCCGTGTCCGTTCGGCGAACCATGGGAAGTTCGACGCCAAGCGGACGGGCGATGGGCCGGCCGGGCGGTTATTCGGGCCGGCGGTGAAGCTATACGGCGTTGGCGGGCCCTGAGGCCGCAGGGTTTGATGCCGCGGGGCTTGTTGCCGCGGTGCCGTGCCCGCCGTCATGCTGGTCCGACGCCGCGGCGTTCGCGGCGGCGACGAGTTCCGGCGGCAGCAGCAGCGGGATGCCGTCCTCGATGGCGTAGCGCAGCTTCTCCCCGGAGGCACCGGCGGCAGTCGAGACGAGTTCTTCGCCTTCCTGCACCAGTGTTGAGCCGGTTACGGGACAACGCAGGACGGACAACAGGTCAGGACTGATCTTTGGCATGGTGAATGCTCCCTGATGGGCGCCGCAGCAGGCGCCGGTGGCCGATGGATTTGCAGCTTCCAGCGTACAAGCTTCGCGGCGCGGCCGGGCTCAGGACGGTTCGCGGAGGACCCGCAGGTGTCCCCGCCGGGCGCCTTCCGAAGCCGGCGGGGCCTCAAGCGCCGCGTGGGCGGAACGCTGGCCCGGGGCAGGGTCCGCGGCGGACGGTCGCAGGGCCGCCTCGCGGACGGCGTTAGCGAGGGCCAGCAGGTCATCGGGCCCCGGCTGCGGCGGCGTTGCCGGCATGGCCAGGCGCAAAACTTCCCAGCCCCGCGGCACTGTCAGTGACCCGGCATGCTGTTCGCACAAATCGTAACAATGGGGCTCGGCGTACGTGGCCAGTGGCCCCAGGACGGCCGTGGAGTCCGCGTAGACGTACGTCAAAGTGGCCACCGCAGAGTTACGGCAGGCTGACCTTGAACATTGACGAATAGCACCCACGACATCACAGACTACTCCCCGTTGGCCGTTGTGCCGTACATTCCTGCCCGCAGTGTCCTGTGGTGTCGTCCGTGCTGCCGCAAGTTGCCGGGATGGTCCGTGTGGCGTTTCTAGTTATGTCGCGTATTTCAGGCGGCGGGTTTAGAGTCAATGTATGCAGCAATCGCACCACGTTCCGGGTTTTACGGTCCGGTTGGCTGACCCGGGAGCCGGCCAGCCGGCGGACACCGCCGCGCCCGCGTCAACAGTCCGCGGGAAGAGCTTCCGGGAGCGCCGCAGGAACCGCCATGGGCGTGGCCTGCGCGGCGAACTGATGCTGCCTACGCTTCCGGGCTACCGCACCCGTTCGGACCGCTTCGACGAGATGGTCATGGACTCCGCCCAGCGTCTCCACGACATCTGGGGCAAGCCCCTGGACGGTGTCAGGTTTGCTGTTGATGAGATCCCGCAGGGCCTGGAGCAGCTGGTTGCGGACCGCTCCCCCGCGCCGATGGGTCTTTATGAGCCCGCCGCCGCCGGCGAAGGTCCGGTGATCACGCTCTACCGCCGGGTCATCGAGAACGCCTGCTCCAGCCGCGAGGAACTCCAGGACCTGGTGCACGACGTCGTGGTGGAACGCACCGCTGAAATGCTCGGGGTGGCACCGGAAACACTGGACCCCGTCTACCGGCGCCGGTACTAAGCACCGGCACCGGCTGGTGCTAGTAGCCGAGCTTCACCGCGACCTGTTCCTGTCCCGCGGCGCCCGGCGCCACCGCCACTGCGCCGATATCCGCGCGCCCGTCCTGCTCCAGCAGCACTGTGCCGTACGCAGCATCTCCGGACGCTGACACGACGTACCCCAGCACCGCCGAATCAGCCACCTCCGCGGGCACCTTGATGACTGCGGTGGTGCCGCCGGCGATGTCCGCGGCGGCCGCACTGCGGACCTTGCCGTCAGCAGGGATGGGTGTGTAGGTGATCTTGGCCCGGTCCTCGGGTGCACCGAAGACCAGGTAGCGTTCTCCACCTCGCGGCACCGCCACCACGTGCTGGCTCCCGAGCCTGGCGGATGACGGCGACCAGGCAAAGTCCGTGGCGCCGTCCGACTTGAGGCCGCGGGTTACCCGCGCCGCAGCGGCGAACGACACGTCGGAACTGGCCGCAACGGTGTATTGGCCGGCCGGAACACCCGCCAATGAAACCTCCGTCACGGATCCGCCCTTGGCCGTCACCACGCCGCCGCCCGGCAGGGCCTTTTGACCATCGCGGCCGTACAGCTTGATTTCCACCACGGCGTCTGCAGGGCCGGGGACGGCGATCTGCAGCGCCGCCGCGGCGTCAGCAAAGCCTTGTTTGGCCGTGAGTGCCTTGGCGGAGGCCGGGTCCTGGATGTCCAGTCCGGACATGACCTGCCGCGTCGCCGGTGCCGCGCCGGGCACAATAAAGTCTACGCCGCCGGGAGTTAGCCCTCTCAGGACGCTCTGCTGGACCACGGCGGTGACCGGACCTCCGGCGCTCCGGGCGTGGATGCTGAGCTTTGCCTGGCCGGGCGCCAGTCCGGCCAGGACGATGGAGCGGGTGGTTCCCGGCGCAACCAGGAGTCCGCGGCTGCCGGGGGCCTGGATCTGGCCTTCGGCGCCGTACAGGTCCAGGCTGACGGTCGCCGGGGTGCTGGAGGCGTTGCTGAGGTTGAGTACTGCGGTCCGCCCCAGTGAAGTGTTCGCACCTACAAGCCACAGGTCGTTCGACGGCGCCTGGCAGCCGGCCGCGGCCAGGCCCTGCAGGTCACCGTCGGTGGCGGTGTAACTCATCACTCCACCGGCCGTGGCCTGCTGGTTGCCTGCCGCATCCGCGCTCAGGACGCTGACGGAATCCACCGAGCGTTCGGACACGACCCCTGCCAGCAGCGCAGGAGGGGCGGTGGCAGCGGTGGGGCTTCCGGGATCCTTGGCGATTTCGGCCAGCGGATTTCCGTTGAGCTCGGCAAGCCTGCTTCCGGGCAGCACTCCTGCGTTGGTACTCAGCACTGCGCCGTTGACCAGGGTCCTGGCGGTGGCCGATTCCGGGCTGAACTGCGGGTCGGTGCCCACGGGGGTGCCCTCCAACAGGCGGGCGGGGCCGGGGCAGATCCCCACGTTGCTTCCCGCAGGTACTGCTGCCAGCGGTGCTTCGAGCGTGCGGCTGCCGGCGCTTTGCGGGCCCATAGACGCCGCCGCCACCAGGCTTCCGGCCGCAGCCACGATGACCACTGCCGAGGCCAGCCCCGCCACCGTTCCGCGCACAGCTCTCCCGCGGCCGGTGAGTCCCTTCAGGCGTGCTGCCGCGGGCGCGGCTTCCCCTGCGTGGTCAGCCTCGTGGTCCGCGGTCGCTGCCTGCGGCACGCCGTCGTTCCCGTCCTTATGCATGCTGATGTTCCTTACGCAGGGAGCCTTCATCGCGGGAGAGGCCGGTGTTCGGCCGGCGGGCGGGCATGGGAATGGCTAGCAGCACGGTCAGTCCAATGACCGTGGCCTGGACGACGGCGGTCCACCCCGCCCACGGGTTTTCGTAGCGGATGGTGAGCTGTCCGGCCTGGGCGGGAAGGGTGAACGCCTGGGACCAGCCGGACGTTGTGGACGTCAGCCGCCTGCCGTCCAGCCATGCCGACCACCCCGGATCGGAACGTTCGGCGAGAACCACCAGCCGGCCTTCCGGCCCTTCCGGAACTGCGGCATCAACCGATTCCAGTCCGGAGGGCAGGAGCCCTATCGCTGCTCCGGCACCGTCCACGATGCGCACCCGGTGGGCGACATCCGCGGCGTCGATGACAGGCTGGTTGAGCGGGCTGATCCGCCAGAGCCAGCCGACGTTGGTCTGCCCCACGGCGACCAGTCCGGGCACGGCATCCATCCGGCTCGCAGTCAGCTGCGCGGCGGTGTCCGAGGACCGGAGGACAACGAAGCCTGCCCCCAGGCGTTCCAGTTCAGGGCGCGGGTCAACGCCCTGGCCGGCGACCACGGTGGCCACGACGCTGCGCAGGGCTGCGGTAACGGCGTCGTCATCCCTGACGGTCTCTTTGCCCGGGTCGCCCATGATGTTGCGGGCGGCAGCAATGGCGGACAGTCCGTCCAGGGTGGTGCCTGCACCCCTCACGATCGAGGCGTTGAAGCTGCCGTCCTCAGCCGTGTCGATCACCAGCGTCCGGGTCTGCTCCGGTCCCTGGCCGCGGTCGATGGCCGTTGCGGGCAGTGTGCGGGCAGAGGTGGAAGCAATCTGCCGAGGGGTGCCCCAAGGGGCCGTTCCCGCAGTCTCAGGGGCAGCACCGGCAGCTGCGGCCGCGGAGGCGGACTGCAGCAGGTTCTGGGCTGCCCAGGCGCTCAGTCCGGCCACGGGCCCCGCGACGAGCAACACCATGGCAAGGACAGACATGCACTTAAGAGCGATCCGGCGGGCGGCCGGTGCGGCAGCTGTCCGCTCCGCGAAGCCGAGCAGACCGTCGGCGCCGATCAGGGCGGCACCCAGCAGCAGGAATCCGGACGCAGACACGGCAGGTCCCGTAAAGGGCGTGACCAGCGTGTCGGCGCTGGCGCCCGTGGCGACGTGGCCGGCGAGCCAGCCGCCCGCGAGGATGATCAGGGCGGCCACCCACAGGGCACGGGCAACGCGGGTGCGCTTGCCGGGGACAAAGAGTGCCGCCGTCGCCAGGGCGACGACCGGGAAACCGACCAGGAGGGCAAGGAGCAGCGCCCACGGGACGGCAGTTCCGTCGAAAACCGTAAGGCCGGCCAAACCGCCGTCGGCATCAAAGTACAACGGCTGTCCCAGCAGCTGCTGCCACAACGGCGCGCCATCAAAACCGAGCGGCACGCCGGGGTCGGCCAGCAGTGCCCGCGGGCGGTCGAGGACGGAGAACCCGAAGGGAACAAAAAGCGCTGCGCTCGGAAGCAACGCCCACCAGACAGTGCGTCCGCGCCGGCCCAGCAGGATCCCGGCAAGGACAACCACGGCGGCGGACGGAAGCAGCAGCGACGGTGCCGCGGCTGCCACCACAGCCAGCGCCAGGCCGGCGGCAGCTGCGGCGGTCCACGATGGCATCCCGTTGACGCCGGGCTTGGCGGGAGGCTTTTCGAGGAAGCGGCGGTCCCCCGGTTCGGGCACGGCAAAGCGGCCCTGGCCACGGGCAGTGCCGGTGGCACGCAGCAGGGCCACCACCAGTAGCGGAATCATGATGTGGGCTACCAGCGCACCCAGGCGCCCCTGGTTCAAAGCGACCTGCAGGGCGGGCGCCCCGCCCCACACGAGTGCAGCCACGAGGCGGAACCGCCGCCGCGTGGTCAGGCCGCCGGCTGCAAACCAGGCGGCGAGGCCGGAGAGCGGCATGGCCAGGAGCAGCAGCCAGGCCAGGGCGCTGTTGGCATCCCCGCCGCCCGCAATGCCAAGAACCCAAAGGAAGAGGGCGAAGGGGTCGCCGTGGCCGGGGAGTCCGGCGCCCAGCCCGATCCACCAGCTGGTGGCGTGGTGCCAGATGTCCGAGACCTTCGACGAAACGGGAATCAGGCCACCGCCGGAGACTGCTTCGGCGCGGAACAACCCCGAAAGCCCGATCAGCGAGGCGGCCGCTGTCAGGATCACGGCCAGCAGGGCGCCGTTGCCCACCCAGCCGCGGTCCGAGGTGGTCAGCGCGGCGAAGTCGTCCGTGGAGTCACCGCTGGGCTGTTCGGCCAGCGGATCGGTTCTGGCCGAGTCGGGGCCCTGGTCGTCGGAGCCCAACGCTTCAATGAGGGAGCGCCGATGCGCCCAGACCTCGCGCCGCGGGGTCTGGAGTCCTTTGATCACCGAGCGGCGGATCCGCCGCGTCCGTGCTGCGTCGCGGCGCCCGCGGATCACCGCCGCGGGACGGCCCAGCGCCACAAACGTCGCCATGAGCTGGGAGAATCCGTGGCCGGGATCCTTGACGGCAATGCTCAGGACGAGCTTGAACAGGCTCCCCAGCAGTGCCCCCGCCGCGTGCAGCGGCACCTTCCACCACACGGTGTGCTTGAGGCGGAGGTAGACCTGGGCCTTGCGGGCTGCGCTGGCGCTCCCCAGCGCATGCGGCCGGTGCGACACATGGAACATCCGCGCTGTGGGAACCACCACCACGCGGTGTCCGGCAAGGCGGTTGCGCCAGCAGAAATCCACATCGTCCCCGGTTCCGGGCAGGGCGGCGTCAAAACCGCCCAGTTCCTCCCAGACGTCCCGTCGTACCAGCATGCCGGCGGAGTTGACCGCGAAGGTGTCGCTGCGGCCGTCGTACTGCCCCTGGTCGAGTTCATCCGCTTCGATGAGGGTCAGCCGTTCAGCCCAGCGGCTGGTGGAAAGTCCGACGTCGATCAGCCGGCGCCTGGCATGCCAGTCCAGCTGCTTGCAGCCGGCCACCGTCACCGACGGTGCCCGCTCCACGGCATGGAGCAGTTCGGCGAGCGCTTCCGGCGCGGGCGCGGCATCATCGTGCAGCAGCCAGATCCATTCGGCGTCGGCCGCCGGCCGGTCGCTGTCCCGGGGAACACTGTCCTGGGGAACGCTGTCCCCGGGATCTCCGTTTCGGGGGGCCAGGGCGGCCAGGCCGGCCTTGACCGCATCCCCCATCCCGGCCCGTCCCTGCTGGAAGGTGGTGACGTTTGCCTCGCCGAACGCCTGGTCCAGCAAGGCCAGGGAATTATCCCGTGAGCCGGTATCGACGCCGATGAAAGCATCAACGGGTCGGGTCTGCTCCGACAAAGCCGCCAGGGTTCTGGGGAGATAGTCACCGCCGTTGTGGGCGACCACAACGGCGGTGACATGTACTACTTGAAGAATTAGACCGCTCGCTTCCTCAGCCGACGGCGCTCGCGCTCGGAGAGGCCTCCCCAAATGCCAAAGCGTTCGTCGTTCGACAGTGCGTATTCGAGGCACTGCGAGCGTACGTTGCAGGCGCCGCATACTTTCTTGGCGTCGCGGGTGGACCCTCCCTTTTCGGGAAAGAATGCCTCCGGATCGGTCTGGGCGCACAAGGCGTCCGTCTGCCAGCCGAGCTCGCCTTCGTCGTCGAAGTCCTGCTCGAAGGGTAGCCCGATCCAGACCGGTTGCGCGGTGGTTTCCGAGTGCAGTGTCTGCAGTTCCATCGGAGGATCGTGGAGATCGTTGTCCTGGTCGGGGTTGCCCGCCAGGAGTGCTTCATGTGCTGCCAGGAAGGCCGTAGCCTGGTCCTGCAGCAGATCGTTGGTGCTCTGGTTATACCGCTCGGCGGCATCCGGATCGGCCGGATCTACATACCAATCACTTGGCACACCGCGCGAACGGTATTTTGCCGACGCCTGACCCGCGACGACTGCATCTTCATGGATACGCTCAACTTGCCCCATTATGGCGTCCCTCCTGATGTTGCTGCCCCTGACTGAATACCTGGACACTCGGTTGTGTGGCCCGTATCTGCGCAATGGCGTTCGATAACTAATTACACGTGTGTAAGTCGTTGGGAGTCAAGCGGCTGCCGGGATAATAATCAACTTCGTGCTCAATCCGCCGCCGCGCCACGCCCATGAATTTTCGGACGACTCGCCGCCAACACAGGACTTTCAACAGCATACTGACTAGTTTTCTGGGAATTTACCGGGAATCCCGGGAAATCCTCCGTCCATCGTGATTTAGGCAATCAAAGTGATCAAAAACGACGTGTCGCAAATCACACACACTTCGGCGGGTGCCACTTCCCCGTAGCCCCGCATACCACCCTCCCGTCCAGGCCTCCCGCCCAGGCAGGCACCGTGGCAAGATGTTCGCATGAGCATCCCCGCGATCGACTTGATGACTGCACTGCGGTCCGGCCATTCCACTTCTCCCCGGCTGACCTGGTACGGACCGGACGCCGAACGGGTGGAATTGTCCGGCCGGGTCCTCGACAACTGGGTCGCGAAAACCAGCAACCTGCTACAGGACGAACTCGATGCCGAGCCCGGGATGCGGCTCCGGCTGGACCTGCCGGCGCACTGGAAGTCGATGGTCCTGGCCCTTGCCGCCTGGCAGCTCGGGATGGAAGTGGTCCTCGACTCCGCTGACGCAGAGCTCCTTGCCACCGGCTCGCCGGAGGCGGACCCCCAGGGCGGGTTCGACGCCGTCATTGCAGTTCCGCTTCCGGCGCTGGCCATGCGCTGGCCCGGCGAACTGCCGCCCGGCGTCGTCGATTTCGCTGCCGAAGTGCGTTCGCACGGCGACGTCTTTATGGCCCATCAGGATCCGGAAGGGTCACAGCGGGCCATCGTGTCGGCTGCCGGCACATCGCATCCGCACGCAGAACTGCTGGAAGGCTTCGCCGCCACGCACGATACCGGTGTGCGGTTGCTGGTCCGGGCCGGCGACGGACTGGAGCAGGCCTTGGTCCAGTCGCTGGGCGCGTGGCAGAACGGCGGTTCGGTCGTCCTGGTCCACCCTGACGTTTCGGTGACCGAGAAGCTCCTCAACGACGAGCGCGTGCAGGGAGGCTAGGCCCCAGCCGCTCCGGCCGTCGCAGCTCCGGCCGTCCTAGCTGCGGGGCGGGCCGGGGAGGTCCGGATCCTGCACCTTGGCCAGCTCGTCGTTCGCGGGAACGCGGACCGCGTGCTTGTCCTGGTGGTGGTGCAGTTCGATGATCTCGTGGTCATGCGAGAACGACGGCTCTTCGTCCAGTTCCTTGTTGAAGACGAGGAACCGGTAGGCGAAGAAACGCACCACGGTGGCCACGAGGATACCCGCCACGCCGGCCAGGAACAGCATGTTCTTGTCCGTGATGCCGAATGAATACTTGGCCAGGGCGGTGAAGCCGGTGGAGATGCCGATACCGATGCCGTTGATCAGGATGAACATGAAGAATTCGCGGATCACGTTGTCCTGGCGGCGGTGGCGGAACGTCCAGAACCGGTTCGCGATCCAGGAAAAGACCGTGGCCACCGAGGCGCCCACGAACCGTGCCTTGGCCTCGCTGTCAGTCATCGGGCCGTGCATCAGGTAGTACGTCAGGCCGTTGTCGATCACGAAGGCGACACCGCCGACGGCGCCGAACTTGGCCACCTCGCGCCAAAAAAGCGAGGCGAGTCCGCGCAAACGTTCTGCAAGTGTGTAAATCATGACCCTCCATGGCCGTCTGAGATTTCGGGCCACAGGGCCGGGTACCCATTTTAGCCCGTTAGCTGGAAACAGTCTGAACGGGCCGGGCAGCCCAGCCTCCCGCCGGCTCTAAATAACGTAAATTCCGGGCCGAAACGGTGGTGAAGCCCGGAACTCCCCTGCACTTCTGTAGGCTGGTTCTTGTGACTTTTCCAGTAATAGGCGTAGTTGGCGGCGGCCAGCTTGCCCGCATGATGGCCCCCGCCGCAACGGCCCTGGGCTTTGAACTACGTGTCCTGGCCGAGGGCGAAGACGTGTCCGCGGTCTCCGCCGTGCCGACGTCGCCGGTAGGTGATTACAAGGACCTCGACGCCCTGCTGGAGTTTTCCCAGGGCCTCGACGTCATGACGTTTGATCACGAACACGTCCCGAACGACCACCTGCGCGCGCTGCAGGAGGCGGGGGTCAACGTGCAGCCCGGCCCCGACGCGCTGGTGCACGCACAGGACAAACTCGTGATGCGCGCCGCCATCGACAGGCTGGAGCTGCCGAACCCGGCATGGGCCTCTGTCGCCGACGTCGATGCCCTGGTTGCCTTTGGCGAGCAGACCGGCTGGCCGGTGGTGCTGAAAACGCCCCGCGGCGGTTACGACGGCAAAGGCGTCCGCATTGTCGGCTCGGCTGAGGAAGCCGCCGATACCGACGACTGGTTCGCGGCCATGTCTCCCCTGCTGGCCGAGGCCAGGGTGGAATTCAGCCGCGAACTGTCCGCACTCGTCGCGAGGACACCGGACGGCGAATCCCGCGCCTGGCCGGTGGTCCACACCATCCAGGTGGACGGCGTCTGCGACGAAGTGATCGCCCCCGCCCAGGACATCCCCCTCGAGGTGGCGGCGGCCGCCGAAGACGCCGCAATCCGGATCGCCAACGAACTGGGCGTCACCGGCGTCATGGCCGTGGAGCTCTTCGAGACCCCCGGCGTCGGGTCCGGCTTCCTGATCAACGAACTCGCGATGCGTCCGCACAACACCGGCCACTGGACCCAGGACGGATCCGTCACGAGCCAGTTCGAACAGCACCTGCGCGCGGTACTGAACCTCCCGCTCGGCGCCACCGACGCCCTGGGGCCGGTTGTTGTGATGAAGAACTTCCTCGGCGGAGACAACCAGGAACTGTTCTCGGCCTACCCGCTGGCCATGGCCAGCGAGCCGGCCGCGAAAATCCACTGCTACGGCAAAGCCGTCCGGCCCGGACGGAAGATCGGCCACGTCAATCTGGTGGGCGCAGCCGCTTCCGACGTCGATTCCGTCCGGCAGCGTGCCACCACCGTCGCCAACATCATCAGGGACGGCCGTGCTCCGGCCCGAACAGCACCAGGGAATTCCGAGGAAACCGCATGAGCACGCCTGCAGCAGCAATCCACCCGGCTGAAACCGACGCCGCGGCGCCGATCGTTGGCCTCGTGATGGGCTCCGACTCGGACTGGCCCGTCATGGAAGCCGCCGCCGAGGCCCTGGCCGAGTTCGGCATCCCGTTTGAAGCCGATGTGGTCTCGGCCCACAGGATGCCCACCGAAATGATCCGCTACGGCCAGACGGCCCACGAACGGGGGCTGCGCGTCATCATCGCCGGAGCCGGCGGCGCGGCCCACCTGCCCGGCATGCTGGCATCCGTCACCCCGCTGCCTGTCATCGGTGTCCCCGTCCCGCTGAAGACGCTCGACGGCATGGACTCGCTGCTGTCCATCGTCCAGATGCCCGCCGGTGTTCCGGTGGCCACTGTCTCGATCGCGGGCGCACGGAACGCCGGCCTGCTGGCCGTCCGGATGCTGGCCTCGGGCACGGACGACCTGGCCGTCCGCCTGCGCGAGGACCTGGTGGAGTTCGCCCAGGAACTCAACGACGTCGCCACCCGCAAGGGCGCGGCGCTGCGGCACAAAGTCAGCGAAGTGTTCTCCGACGGCAACGTCGTTCTCCGGGGCAGCCGTTAGGAATCAGATGACCACTAGCCACTCCCGTCCCAAGGCACCGCAACCGGCACTGACGGACCCCGTCCGCCATCCGGCGAATGCCCCGGCTCCGGTGAGGACCAAACGCGCGTTCGTCCTCCTGCTGCTGACCCTGCTCGTCCCCGGCAGCGCCCAGATCGTGGCCGGCGACCGCAAATTGGGAAGGATCGCCCTCCGGGTGACGTTCGCCGCCTGGGCACTGGCGATCGCGGGACTGGTGCTGCTGCTGGTGAACCGCACGCTCCTGATCGGCATCCTCACCAACACGGTGGCTTCGCTCCTGATCATCGCCCTCCTCATCGCCCTCGCAATAGGCTGGGCCGCGCTGTTCGTCAATACGCTCAGGCTCATCCGGCCGGTCCTGCTGGCTCCCGGGATGCGGCCCATCGTCGGCGTCGCCCTGGTCCTGGCCATGGTGCTCAGCAGCGGCACCCTGGGCTACGCGGCCTATGTGCTGAATGTGAGCCGGAACGCCATCGGCAGCATCTTCTCCGCCGGACCCGCCATTGATCCCGTGGACGGCCGCTACAACTTCCTGATGATGGGCGGCGACGCCGGAGACGACCGCACGGGCCGCCGTCCGGACAGCCTCTCCGTCCTCAGTGTCGACGCCAAGACCGGCCAGACCGCCATCATCTCGGTGCCGCGCAACCTGCAGAACGCACAGTTCAGCGAAGGCTCGCCGATGCGGCAGATCTACCCGGACGGCTACGACTGCGGCAACGAGTGCCTGATCAACGCCATCAACACCGAGGTGACCAACGAGCACGCGGACCTCTATCCCGGCGTCGCCGATCCCGGCGCCCAGGCAACCCTCGAGGCTGTCTCGGGCACGCTCGGCATCACCGTCCAGGCCTACGTCCTGGTGGATATGGACGGCTTCGCCAAGCTCATCGATGCCATGGGCGGCATCAGGATCAAGGCCGGCGGCTGGGTGCCGCTGAGCGGGGACATGGTTGACGAGGCCAACGGCATCCACGGCATGCCCCTCGGCTGGATCCCGGCCGGCGAGCAGCACCTGAACGGCTACCACGCACTCTGGTACGGACGCTCCCGCGAATTCGTGGACGATTACGCCCGCATCCAGCGTCAGCAGTGTGTCCAGCAGGCCATGCTGAAGCAGCTGGACCCGGCAACGCTGCTCGCCAAGTTCGAGGACATCGCCAACGCGGGCACCAAGGTGGTGGACTCCAACATTTCCGCGAGCCAGCTCGGCAGCTTTGTGGACCTGGCCATGAAGGCCAAGGGCAAGGAAGTCAGCCGGCTGACCATCGGACCGCCTGATTTCGACGCATCCTTCTCCACCGTGCCGGACTTCGACCAGATCCACCAGAAGGTGGACCAGCTGCTGGCCGCACAGTCCGGGAAGTCGGCCGGGGCGGCCGGGGATCCCGCTGGCGGGGACAGCATCGTGCAGGCCGGAACGGCGGCGGGCCATCTGATGGCAGCCGCACCGGCGGCGCCCCTGACACAGCCGGCCCCCTCGCCGTCGTCGTCGGATTTCACACCGGTAACCACCACTCCCGACGGCGAGCCGATCACCGAAGAGATGCTCAACCAGTTCAAGCGTGAGGGCAACGAGCAAGCGATCCGGGACCTTGTGGCCACGAACGGCCAGTGCCGCCCGCTCTGAGCGCCCACGCCCCTTCCGCCGTAACTGCTGTACTGAGATAAAGGACACCAGGCTTTGTACGAAATCGAGAATGTCCTCCGGCCCTATGCCTGGGGCTCCACCACGGCAATTGCCGGCCTGCTGGGCAGGCAGGCCTCCGGCGGTCCGGAAGCGGAACTGTGGGTGGGCGCCCACCCGGACTCGCCGTCCGTGGCAGTTGCGGCCGACGGCGGTCCGCTGGCTTTGGATGCGCTGATCAGCTCCGATCCGGACCACCATCTGGGAAGCGCCAGCGTGGCGGAGTTCGGCCCGCGCCTGCCGTTCCTCCTCAAGGTCCTGGCCGCCGAGAGCCCGCTGTCGCTGCAGGTCCACCCGACGCTGGAGCAGGCACGGGCGGGCTTTGCCCGCGAGGAGGCAGCCGGCGTCGACCGTTCCGCGGCCGAACGGAACTACAAGGATGACAACCACAAGCCGGAGATGATCTTCGCCCTGACGCCGTTCGAGGCGCTGTGCGGCTTCCGCCCGGCTGCGTCCACGCGTGCCCTCTTCGAGCACCTGGCGGCGTCCATGCGCGCGATGTCGCTGGAGGTTCCGCACGTGTTCCTCGACGTCGCGGAGGACCTCGCCGGCCCCGTGGAACACGATGCCCTGAAAGCCGCCTTCACCCGGCTCATCGGCGGCGGCCACGCCGTCTCGCACGCCGTGCGCGAACTCGTGGCGGCACTCAAGGCCGGGCTGCCGATGTCCCCGTACCAGACCGAACTGTCCACCGTGGTCAGCCTGCACGGCCACTACCCCGGCGACCCCGGCGTGCTGATCTCGCTGCTCCTGAACCGCATCTCGCTGGCGCCCGGCGAGGCCGTGTACCTGCCGGCCGGCAATGTCCACGCCTACCTGCACGGGCTCGGCATCGAGGTCATGGCGTCGTCGGACAACGTGCTCCGCGGAGGCCTGACGCCTAAGTTCGTGGACGTTCCCGAACTCCTGGCAACCGTGGAGTTCGAGTCCGTGGGCGTGCCGATGCTTGCCGCAGAGAGGTCTGAGCTGGGCCAGGAACTCTACCGGCCCCCGTTCCGTGAATTCCAGCTGCAAAGGATCGAACTGGAACCGGACGGCGGCCCCGTCCCGCTGGCACAGTCCGGCGCGGCAGTGATCATCGTGGTCTCCGGCTCGGTGCTGCTCGACTCCCCCAAGGGCGATCTCCATCTGGACCGCGGCGCGAGTGCCTTCCTCCCGGCCGCCGAGGCACCGGTCAACGTCCACCCCGCAGCGGGCTCCGCGGGGACCGCCGTGGCCTTCGCCGTGACCACTGCCGTAGGGGCTTGATCCGGTGGAATATTTCCTGCAGACCCCGCAGTGGGCCGACGTCCAGCGTTCCCTCGGGCGCACGGTGCACGAACAGTCGGGTCCCGGCTGGAGTTTCCTCGCCGTGGAGGAAAAAAATCCGGCCGGCAAGGTCCTTTACGCCCCGTACGGCCCTATTGCTGAATCACTCGAAGCGTTCGACGCCGCGTTGGCCGCCCTGGTGGGACTAGCCCGCAAGTGCGGTGCGGCGTTCGTCCGGATCGAGCCGGTCAGCGCCGGGGTCGACAACGCGGCATCCGAAACAGTGCTGCGCAGCCGCGGCCTGCGGCCGGCTCCCGTCAACCAGCAGCCTGAACTGAGCTGGATAGTGGACCTGGACCGGGACTTCAAGGAGGTCCTGGCCGGTATGAAACCCGTGAACCGGAACCTCTACCGGAACATCCACAAGAAGGACGTGACCTTCCGGACGTCGCAGGATCCCGACGAGATCCGCGTGCTGTTGAATTTCCTGCACATGACGGCCAAGCGGAGCGGATTCAAGCCGCAAAGCGATGAGTACCTTAGCCAGGTGGCCCGTTCCCTGATGCCTGCGGGCGCGGCCACGCTGTTCATCGCCGAGCGCCATGGCGGTCCCATCGCCGCGGCCCTGGCCTACGACTCCGCCGACACCCGCACGTATGCGCACGCAGCCCTGGATGACGCGCACCGGAAGCTCAGCGCGGGTATTCCGCTGCTGGTGACGCTCATGGCGGATGCCAAGGAGAAGGGCCTGAAGTACGTGGACCTGTGGGGCGTGGCACCGGAGGACGAGCCGAACCACAAGTGGGCCGGGTTCACGGCGTTCAAGAAGTCCTTCGGCGGGCGCGAAATCGCCTACCCCGGCACCTGGGACCTGCCCGTGAAGAAACTCCGCTACGGGGCCTACCAGCTCGCCCGAAAGGCCCGGGAGAAGCTCCGCGCCCTCCGCAGCTGACCCACCCCCTGAGCGCGAACGGACACTTAAGGCCCACCCCCTGAGCGCGAACGGACACTTGAGGCCCACCGTTTGGGGATCCAACTGTCCGTTCGCGCATCGCCCGGAATCCGGCCTGTGGATAACGTCTTCGTGCGTTACTGGCCGGTGCAGACTGAAGCATGCCCGTCACGCGCCTGCCCCAGGAATTACTCACCGGTTCCTTCACTGACCTTGCTGCCCGGGACCTTGGTGTCACCCGAAAGCGGCAGAGGCAACCCGACGTCGCCATACCTTCACGGGGCATCCGTGTCCCATTTGGCGGCGCTGGCGGGCCGGCTGCAAGCCTCCGTGCCTATACGGAACTGGACAGCAAATCAGTCCTGACCCACCATTCCGGAGGCCGCATCTGGGAGTGCGCCTTGCCGGCCTGGATGCAGGAGGACTGGCGGATCCATATTGCCAGGGAACGGAACGGCAGCAAGCCGCGGCGACGCAACGTCGTGGGTCACCGTCTGACGTTCAAGGCAGGGGAGGTTGTGATGCACGACGGCGTCCGGGTCACCTCGCCGGCGAGGACGTGGCTTGACCTCGCGTCGCTAATAACCGTCGATGACCTCATCGCAGCTGGCGATTCGCTGGTCTGTGCCCATGGCCCTGACTTTCCCCGGCCGAAGGATGGCCTCTGTACGGTGGCCGAACTGCGTCGGATGGTCGGCGCCCATCCGGGAATGCGCGGGATGAAGACCGCAAGACTGGCTCTCACTGAAATACGAGTGGGCGCCGACTCCCCTCAGGAGACCCGGATGCGGCTGGTCCTGGCCCGCTCCGGCTACGGCGAACCTGTTCTCAACTACGTCATCAGGAACACTTGGGGACAGCCGGCGGTGTGGCCGGATGCGGCCTACCCGGAGCAACGGATCGCGTTTCAGTACGACGGGGGCCACCACGCCGAACCGCTCCAGATCAGCAGCGACGTCCGCCGTCAGGCCCTGACTCAACGGCTTGGCTGGCGTGAAATCAGGGTCTACAAAGAGGATCTCGACGGCGACAAACCGTTCCTGCTCGACAAGGTCCGGGCGGCCGCGATGCCCAGCGCCGAACGGCAAACAACAGCGCGAACGTACACTTGAGGCCCCGCTAGGCGGGGGCCTCAAGTGTACGTTCGCGCTGAATGAAGCGGGCGACGCAGAAGGGCTAGCTCTTGCGGGCGTAGCCTTCCCACTTGCTGGCCTGGTGCTCGCCGTCCACGAAGCGGATGGTGCCGGACTTGGACCGCATGACGATCGACTGGGTCAGGACCTTGTCCTTGGAGTAGCGCACGCCCCTGAGCAGGTCGCCGTCGGTGATGCCCGTGGCCGCGAAGTAGCAGTTGTCGCTCGAGACGAGGTCGTTCGTGGACAGGACGCGATCGAGGTCGTGCCCGGCGTCGATGGCCTTCTGCTTCTCGTCATCGCTGGTGGGCCAGAGGCGGCCCTGGATGACGCCGCCGAGGGACTTGATCGCGCACGCGGCGACGATGCCTTCCGGCGTTCCGCCGATGCCCATGAGCGCGTCCACGCCGGTACCGGAGCGGGCTGCGGCAATGGCGCCGGCGACGTCGCCGTCCATGATGAACTTGGTCCGTGCACCGGCTTCGCGGATTTCCTCCACAAGCGGGCGGTGGCGGTCCCGGTCCAGGATCATGACGTTCAGCTGGTTGACCTTCACGCCCTTCGCCTTGGCGATTAAGTGCAGGTTCTGCTTGACCGGGAGGCGCAGGTCGACCATGTCGGCAGCTTCCGGGCCCGTGACGAGCTTCTCCATGTAGAACACGGCGGAGGGGTCGAACATGGAGCCGCGCTCGGCCACGGCGAGGACGGCGAGGGCGTTGTTGATGCCCAGGGCGGTCAGTCGGGTTCCGTCAATGGGGTCGACGGCGACGTCGCACTCGGGGCCGGTGCCGTCACCGACGTGCTCGCCATTGAAAAGCATGGGAGCTTCGTCCTTCTCGCCTTCACCGATAACCACAACGCCGTTGAAGTGGACGGTCTGCAGGAAGGAGCGCATGGCGTCGACTGCTGCGCCGTCAGCCTTGTTCTTGTCGCCGAAGCCAACCCAGTGGCCGCCGGCAATTGCCGCAGCTTCGGTGACGCGCACAAGTTCAAGGGCAAGGTTGCGGTCCGGTTCGTCAATGCCTACGGCAAGCGACGGCGAAATCGTGGAGTACTGCTGGGTCATAGGCGCTGGTGACACGTGAACCTCTTCTTCGAGTGGCGATCATTGAACCCGTGCGGCCGGTACAGTCCGTCACGGTGATTCCTCTGTCACTGATCATAGTCGCGAGAGCATCCGAAGGTCATGGGATGACCGGCCCGTGATACCCGGCGTTTCCTCACCCCTGAATTGCAGGAATGTGAGAACGGCATTCCCATGGGCGACTATAGAAGCGTGAGCGAAACGCAGGACAAGTCCACCCCCGACAACCAAACGGCCAGCACGGGCTTCCCCGCGGCCACCAACGGCACCCCCGATGCACCCGTCGTGAAGCCCGTTATCCGCGCGGCGGCGGCGAAAAGGGCCAATGCCTCAGTCATCGGCATGATCATCGCCCTGGTGGTGAGTGTCGCCGCGTTCCTCCCCATCGTCCTCATGAACCCGTCACCCAAGAGCGACGGCTACCGCCCGAACGTCAATGTCAGCGCCGTGGCCCAGAACGCCGCAGGTGTGGCGGGATTCACACCCGTGGCCCCCGAGACCGGCGACACATTCAGCCCGAATTACGCCCGCTGGGAGTCCGGCACCGGCAGCGGCGTGCCCACGTGGGAGGTCGGATACCTCACACCGAAGGAATCCTTCATCGGACTGGTCCAGACTGCCCAGGCAAATCCGACCTGGCTGCTTCAGCAGACGAACAATGCCCCGGTCACCGGAAGCCGCAACGCCGGCGGCCTGGACTGGGAACTCCGCGACACCGGCAAGGGCGAGCGAAGCATGGTCCTGGTCCACAAGGGCACCACCGTCATCCTGACCGGCACCGCGCAACTCGACGAGTTCGCCGTCCTGGCAGACGCCGTCGTGAAGTCCATGGAGAGTAACGCTGCCGCCACAGTTTCACCCTCGGCCGCACCTTCACCGTAAAGTGGCCCCGTGGCTACTTACTTGACTCCCGCGCTGGCTTGGCGGCGACTGCGCGAAGGAAACGAACGCTTTGTCGCCGGAGAATCCTCCCACCCCAACCAGGACGCATCACGCCGTTCCTCGCTGGTAGAGAACCAGCACCCGTTCGCGGTGATCTTCGGCTGCTCGGATTCGCGCCTCGCCGCTGAGATCATCTTCGACCTCGGCCTGGGCGACGCGTTCGTTGTCCGCACGGCCGGCCAGGTCATCGACGACGCCGTGCTGGGTTCCCTCGAATACAGCATCGGCGTGCTGGGTGTGCCGCTGATCGTGATCCTTGGCCATGACAGCTGTGGCGCCGTGAGTGCCACCAAGGACGCCGTTGAGACAGGCAAAATGCCGGTGGGATTCATCCGCGACCTCGTGGAGCGGATCACGCCGTCCGTACTGACCTCGTTGCGCAACAACGAAACCGAGGTCAACGACATGGTGGTGGAGCACGTCAAGCAGACGTCACACCGCCTCGTGGACAGCTCCCGTGTGATTTCCAGCGCAATTGAGACCGGACGCGCGGCGGTGATCGGCCTCTCCTACAGCCTCAAAGAGGGCCGGGCGGACCTCGTTTCGGGCATCGGCGAACTCTAGGTCGCCGGTGCGCGGGCGGCCGCCCGCCGCCCGACTCAAGCGCTTCACGGTTTCAGCCAACGCCGCCAATCGCCCTAAGCTAGCCCCATGACTTCCACTGAAGAATTCCGCATTGAACATGACACGATGGGCGAAGTCCGCGTCCCCGTGAACGCCCTGTACCGTGCCCAGACGCAGCGTGCAGTTGAAAACTTCCCCATCTCCGGCAAAACCCTGGAACGCGCACACATCGAAGCCCTCGCACGGGTCAAGAAGGCTGCCGCCCAGGCCAACGCAGAACTTGGAGTGCTCGACGGCGAGCTGGCCAAGGCGATCGCGGACGCCGCCGATGAGGTTGCTGCCGGGAAGTACGACGGCGACTTCCCCATCGACGTCTTCCAGACCGGTTCCGGCACGTCCTCCAACATGAACACCAACGAGGTCCTCGCCGAACTTGCCACCCGCGCCCTGAAGGCCGCCGGCAGCGACAAGGTGGTCCACCCGAACGACCACGTCAACGCCTCGCAGTCCTCCAACGACGTGTTCCCCACCTCGGTCCACGTTGCAGCCACCTCGGCCCTGATCAACGACCTCATCCCGGCCCTCGGCTACCTCGCCGAATCGCTGGAGCGCAAGGCCGTGGAGTTCAAGGACGTCGTCAAGTCCGGCCGCACGCACCTCATGGACGCCACCCCGGTGACCCTGGGCCAGGAGTTCGGCGGCTACGCCGCACAGGTCCGCTACGGCATCGAACGCATCAACGCCTCGCTCCCCCGCGTGGCCGAAGTTCCCCTCGGCGGAACCGCTGTGGGCACCGGCATCAACACCCCGGCCGGTTTCCCGGAGCGCGTCATCGAACTGCTGGCAACCGACACCGGCCTGCCCCTGACCGAGGCCCGTGACCACTTCGAGGCCCAGGCCAACCGCGACGGCCTCATCGAAGCCTCCAGCCAGCTGCGCAACATCGCGATCTCCTTCATGAAGATCAACAACGACCTCCGCTGGATGGGTTCCGGCCCCAACACCGGCCTCGGCGAAATCGCCATCCCGGACCTGCAGCCGGGTTCCTCGATCATGCCGGGCAAGGTTAACCCGGTCATCTGCGAGGCGTCCATCATGGTCTGCGCCCAGGTCATCGGCAACGACACCGCCATCGCCTGGTCCGGCACCAACGGCGCCTTCGAACTGAACGTCGGCATCCCCGTGATGGCTGCCAACCTGCTCGAATCCGTCCGCCTGCTGGCCAACACCAGCCGCGTCATGGCCGACAAGATGATCGACGGCATCACCGCCAACGTCGAGCGCGCGCGCTTCCTGGCCGAGGCCTCGCCGTCCATCGTCACCCCGCTGAACAAGTACATCGGTTACGAGAACGCCGCCAAGATCGCCAAGACCGCGGTAGCCGAGGGCCTCACCGTCCGCCAGGCCACCGTGAAGCTTGGCTTCGTCGGCGAGGGCGAAGGCAAGGTCACCGAAGCCGATCTCGACAAGGCGCTGGACGTCACCACCATGACGGCTCCGGCCCACAAGGCATAAGTCCCCACCGCCTCCTGAAGTACGACGGCGGCCGCTCACCTTCATCGCGAAGGTGGGCGGCCGCTGGCGTTTAAGGCAGCCCCTGCCGGGTGGGATCCAACTGTCCGCTCGCGCAAAAATTGCACTAATTCTTGATTGGTGCAAAACTTTACTTTGTGAATAATAGTGCAATAAGCGACGGCGGGCTCCGCGAACGCAAGCGCGCGGCAACGCGTGCGGCGATCACCGCCGTCGCGCGCAAGCTGACCGCCGAACGCGGGCTCAACGGCTACACCGTCGAAGAAGTCTGCGAGCAGACGGACATTTCCCGCCGCACCTTCTTCAATTACTTCCCCACGAAGGAAGACGCCATCCTCGGCCACGTGGACGACGAAATTCCCGGCGACGTCATCGAGGGCTTCATCCGCGGCGGCGAGTCCTCCGCGCCCGGCGAAATCTCCCCCACGCTCTTCCAGGACCTCATCGCACTTTCGTTGAAGCTGTCCGAAAACATGGCCGCCTCCGAAGAGGAGACCCGGCAGCTGATCGGGGTCATCAAGAAGGAACCCCAGCTCATGCTGAGGATCATCGGTGCCACCGAGGAACGTGAGGCGGAGTTCGCCCGGGTCCTGGCCATCCGCGAAGGTGTGGAGCCCGGCCACCCGGTGGTCCAGATGGCCGTCGTCCTGTTAGGCAACATCGCCCGCAAGAGCAGCATGGCCTATTTCTCCGACGGCAACACCCGCACTTACCAGGAACTGTTGCTGATGAACGTCTCAGCCGCCCGCCAGCTCTTTTCCCTTCCCTTTGAAGAACCCGTACCCGCAGAAGGACGCCCATGAGCACCGCCGTCAGTCCCAAGGCAGCCGAGCCGCTGCTGCTGACCCAGAAACGCATCTGGATCATTTTTTCCGCCCTCATCGCCGGCATGCTGCTTTCCAGCCTTGACCAGACCATCGTCTCCACCGCCATGCCCACCATCGTGGGGAAGCTCGGCGGAGTGGAACACCAGGCCTGGATCACCACCGCCTACCTGCTGGCCACCACCATCGTCATGCCCATCTACGGCAAGTTCGGTGACGTGCTGGGCCGCCGCAACCTGTTCCTCGTGGCCATTGCCCTGTTCACCCTCGCTTCCGTCGGCTGCGCCTTCGCGACCGACTTCTGGGGCTTCGTGGTCTTCCGCGCCATTCAGGGCCTGGGCGGCGGCGGACTCATGATCCTCTCGCAGGCCATCATCGCGGACATCGTGCCGGCCAAGGACCGCGGCAAGTACATGGGCCCGCTGGGCGCCATCTTCGGCCTCTCCGCGGTCGCCGGACCGCTGCTGGGCGGCTACTTTGTGGACCACCTCACCTGGGAATGGGCTTTCTACATCAACATCCCCATCGGCGTTGCGGCCTTCACCATTGCCTGGTTCACCCTGACACTGCCGAACAAGAAAGCCGAAAAGCGGATCGACATCCTGGGCGTGCTGCTGCTCTCCGCCGCCACCACCTGCCTGATCTTCTTCACGGACTTCGGCGGCAAGAAGGACGAGGGCTGGGATTCGCCGCTGACCTGGGCCTTCGGCGCCGGGCTGGTACTCGCCGCTGCCGCCTTTGTGATGGTTGAACGCCGCGCCGAGGATCCCATCATCCCGCTGGGCCTGTTCAAGAACCGGATCTTCGTGAACTCGACGGCCATCGGCTTCACCCTTGGCCTGGGCATGTTCGCGGCCATCGCATTCGTCCCCACGTTCCTGCAGATGTCCTCCGGGACCTCCGCCGCGGAATCCGGCCTGCTGATGCTGCCCATGATGGCGGGCCTGATGGGCATGGCCATCTACTCCGGCATCCGGATCTCCAAGACCGGCAAGTACAAAATGTTCCCCATTCTGGGCGCCGCCCTCACCATGGGCGCCATGCTGTGGCTGACCACGCTCACAGCGGACACGCCCATCTGGGTCATCTGCGTCCAGCTGTTCGTCTTCGGCGCCGGGCTGGGCTCCATCATGCAGGTGATCGTCCTGGTGGTGCAGAACTCGGTGCCCGCCGAGCAGATCGGCACGGCCACCAGCACCAACAACTACTTCCGCGAGGTGGGTGCGTCCCTCGGCGTGGCCGTGTTCGGCTCCATCTTCACGTCCCGGCTGGCAGAATCCCTCACCAAGGCGTTCACCGGGGCAGGCGCCTCCGCCGACCAGGCAGCGCAGTCCACCCAGACGCTGGACCCGCAGGCCCTGAGCCAGCTCCCGGAACAGCTCCGGGACGCCATCGTGAACGCCTACGCTGATTCGCTGGCACCGGTGTTCTGGTACCTGCTGCCGTTCCTCGGGATTGCGCTGATCCTCGCGCTGACACTGAAGCAGATCCCGCTCTCCGACACCGCCGGAATGGTGGCCCGGGGCGAGGCTGTGGGTGGCGAGGAAGCAGAACGCCTCGAGGCCGAACGCCAGTCCGCCTCAGTCTAGGAAGCCGCCCTGAGGGGCTCCCGCAGCAGGGAGCCCCTCAGGGTTCGTAGTGGACGGCGTCCTCGGGCAGCAGCGCCCGCCGGATGCACTCGCGGTCACCGGGCCTGATGTCCGGAAGTTCCTCCAACGGAAACCAGCCGACGGCCAGGGACTCGTCGTCGTTCACGCGTGCTTCACCGGACACATGGCGGCAGCGGAACACAATATCCAGGAAGTCGCACACGTCGCCGTTGGGGAAGGTGACCGGACCCACGACGCCGACCGAGACCATGCGCTCCGTTTCGGCCACGACGGCCGTCTCCTCGAAGATCTCCCGCACGAGTCCGGGAGCAGGGTGCTCGCCCGGTTCCAGCATGCCCGAGATCAGCGCCCACCGTCCGTTGTCAGAGCGCTGGCCCAGCAGGACGTGGCCGTCGTCGTTGAAGACCACCCCGCGAACCGCAGGAATCCACAACGGATCATGGCCGATTTTTTCGCGAAGCTTGAGGACGAATTCAGGTGCTGGCATACCTTCAGCCTAGCGGCAGCACCGCTGGCGCAGCCCCTCAGGCCGCAGGCAGCAGCAGCATGGCCGCGGCAGTGCCTGCGAGCATGAACGGGCCGAAAGGGATGTCCGATTTGAGGGTTCCGCGGCGGGCAGCCAGCAGGCCCAGGCTCCAGAGCCCGCCCAGGAGGAAGGCGGCGAAGGTCCCGGCAAAAACATGTCCCCAGCCGAGGTAGCCAAGGTACAGGCCCAGCACGCCTGCGAGTTTTACGTCTCCGAATCCCATCCCGGGCGGATAAACCATCCGCAGGATGAAGTAGAACAGCCACAGCACGGCTCCTCCGGCAAGGATGCGTCCGCCCGGAAGCCCGAAAAGCGGGGCGGCGCCGTCGGGTACTGCCGCGGCGTCCGCACCGGCAGCGAGGACGGCGACAACCGCCGCCAACAGGAGCACGCCGCCTACGGCGTAGGACGGGAAGACAATCCTGTTCGGCAGCAGGTGGTGCCTGACGTCGATGACGGTCAGCCGCACCGCCATCACGCCGTAGTAGGCACAGGCCGCCAGGACCAGCCAGAACCCCAGCGGGGTGGATTCCCAAAGTTCGCCCAGTCGTTGGATCACCCTCGGATGCTACTGGATTTTCGCGTCCCGCCGCTGAGCCCGCGCGTAAACTGTGGATATGTCGACATGGGACGCGAGGCGCCAGGGGGAAGCCGGTCAGCAGTCCAGGCCGCCGGACATGGCCGCAAAGTTCCGGAACCTGTGCCGTTCCTCTCCCTGGAAGTGGCAGAGCCTCCGTTTCGAATATGTGGACCGCCCCGCGCCGGCCCCCGCAACCCCCCACACCGCAGATTCGGGCGCCGAAAACCCGGACCCGGACAACACCGTGCGTGCGTGGCTGCGGCGGCCCGGCGCCCTCCGCCTTGAATCCGCAGCCGGCGTGGTGCTGCACAGCACCACGGGCATCAACGACTCCAAAGACGGCTTCTACGTCAGCTCCACCAGGAAGTCGTGGCTCCTGCCTCCGCAGCTGGTCACCCCCGTGTATGACGACGGCGGACTGGTCCGGCGCCGCCCGGAGGCCGCCTACGGCGAACCGTGCTTTGGAAACGGCCGCTTTGCCGCGGCCTTGGACCCGGTGGAACTCGCCGGCAATGCCCCCGTACCCATCGAATTCCCGAACACCAACGCCGTGGAGCTCGGCCCCATCACCGCCGTGGACCACCAGGGCCGCCCCGCCCTGGAAGCCGTCGTGACTCCCAATGCCGCCTACCGGCCGGCGGACCCGTTGGCGCCGCTGTGCGGACCGGGACGGAACCTGATCCGGATCGATATCGGCACCGGTGTCTGCGTGTTGAGCCGCTCGCTGGAGAACGAATCGGCGGCCCCCGGCCACTGGCTCAGGATCCTCGGCGTGGACGAGTACATGCTTGATGACCTGTTCCTCGCCGAATCCATGAACCTCACCGACGTCCGCCGCCACATCAGCTGGGATATCTCGCGGGGCGTGTGACTGGCTGCCCGCGGGTCCCCCGGCTAAGCTTCCCTGATGACTGAGCCCGCCACCTTCTGGCCCCCGTCCGCCCTCACCCTGACCACGCCCCGACTGGCCCTCCGGCCCATCCGTGACGAGGACATCCCGGCCGCGGTGCAGGCTGCGCTGAATGGCGTCCACGAACCCGGCCACAGCCCATTCAGCCGGCCTTGGGCGGAGTCCCCTGCAGAGGAGCTGGGCCCCAACATGGCGCAATGGTACTGGCGCTGCCGGGGGAACATGTCGCCACAGGAGTGGACGCTCCTGCTCGGCATCTGGCACGACGGCGAGTTCATTGGCTGCCAGGACGTCGAGGCCAAGGATTTCGCGGCGCTGAAGACCGTCACCACCGGTTCCTGGCTCACGAAATCGGCACAGGGCAAGGGCTTTGGCAAGGAGATGCGGGCCGCGGTCGTCAGCTATGCCTTCGACTACCTGAAAGCGGACGTCGCGGAATCCGAGGCGGCCGCCTGGAACGAAAAATCCCTCGGCGTGTCCCGGTCCCTCGGCTACGAACTGAACGGCGTCACCCGGGCCTCCTGGGGCGGCAAGGTGGAGGACGTCCAGAAGGTCCGGGTTACCCCGGCCACCTTCAAACGCCCCGACTGGACCCTGAAGGTAGAAGGCCACGAACCCACGGCCCGGTTCCTGGGTATTCAGGGCTAGTGGGGCGACCGACGCACTAGCCCGGTCGCGGTCCTTCGCGTAGGAGCGCATCGCGGCGCATCGGACCCGAAGGTCGCCCAGCGACCGCAGCGGGTCCCTATGCGACGTGTCTAAGCGACGGCGAAGGGCCGTGGCCGGGCGAACCCGGCCACGGCGCAACCAACTGGGAGCCTAGATTTCCGCCCCTTCCAGCAGTTCCGTGACGAGTGCCGCGATCGGCGAGCGCTCCGAGCGGGTGAGGGTGATGTGCCCGAAGAGCGGGTGCCCCTTGAGGGTTTCGACGACGGCCGCAACTCCGTCGTGACGGCCCACCCGGAGGTTGTCGCGCTGGGCGACATCGTGGGTCAGGACGATCTTCGAGTTCTGGCCGATCCGGCTCATCACCGTCAGGAGGACGTTCTTTTCCAGGGACTGCGCCTCATCGACGATCACGAACGCATCGTGGAGCGAGCGGCCGCGGATATGGGTCAGCGGCATGACTTCGAGCATCCCGCGGTCCATGACTTCCTCGACGACCTCCTGGCTGACCAGGGCTCCGAGGGTGTCAAAGACGGCCTGCGCCCAGGGGTTCATTTTCTCCGCTTCGGATCCCGGCAGGTAGCCGAGCTCCTGCCCGCCCACCGCGTAGAGCGGCCGGAAGACGATCACCTTGCGGTGTTCGCGGCGTTCCAGGACGGCTTCGAGGCCGGCGCAGAGAGCCAGCGCCGACTTGCCGGTACCGGCCCGGCCGCCGATCGACACGATGCCTACGGACGGATCCATCAGCATGTCGATGGCCAGCCGCTGCTCCGCGGAACGTCCGTGGAGTCCGAAGACGTCGCGGTCCCCCTTGACCAGCCGGACCTGCTTGTCTGCGCCCACACGTCCCAGGGCTGAGCCCCGGTTTGAGAGCAGCACCAGTCCGGTGTTGACGGGCATCTCTGCCGCGGCCGGGATAAAGACGGGCTCGTGGCCATAGAGGGTGGAGACGTCCTCCTCGCTGGCCTCGACTTCCGCCACGCCGGTCCAGCCGGAGTCCTTCACGAGTTCGTTGCGGTACTCGTCGGCGAGGAGCCCCATGGCGGATGCCTTGACGCGCATCGGCAGGTCCTTGGACACCACCGTGACGTTCCGGCCTTCGTTGGCGAGGTTCTTGGCGACGGCGAGGATGCGGCTGTCGTTGTCCCCGCCACGGAATCCGGCAGGGAGCACCTCCGTGGAGATATGGTTCATTTCCACCATCAGCGTGCCGCCGTCTTCGCCCAGCGGGATGGGCCGGTCAAGTCCGCCGTGCTGGACCCGGAGGTCGTCGAGGAGCCGGAGGGCCTTGCGGGCGAAGTAGCCCAGTTCGGGGTCGTGCCTCTTGCCCTCAAGCTCCGTGATGACCACGATCGGCACAATGACTTCGTGCTCCGCGAACCGCAGCAGGGCGCGGGGGTCCGAGAGCAACACCGAGGTGTCGATGACAAAGCTCCACAAGGTGTCATCCGCCGCAGCACTGCTGCCGGATACAGCAAGACCGGCCGCAGCGTCATAGCTCGCTGCTCCGGTCTGTGAGGTGGCTCGCGCGGTGCGAGAGGTAGCTTTCTCTCCCTGGTCGGAAATGACGTCGGGCAGTTGTTCAGAAATAGCCACATCGACTCCAGCCCCGGGGCGCACGCCCGGATAATTTATAGGTGAGGCGGAGCGGCCACGAGGCCGGTTCCGGCCTCCCATACATCCGGTGCGAAAGTTCGCTCCATGTACTGGCCTCCCCGATTAGCGGGCAGTGTGCCTGCTAATGGATTCAACGTAATTCCCCGCCGCTTTGTTTCCCAAACTATTTCGCGGCGATTCTTGTTGCGATCACGTGAATTCCGCGTGAACCGGCCATGAGCGGGCGCCGTACCGGGCTGCCGGCCGCCAGGCTTCAGGAGCCGGCTTCAGGAGCCGAAGCGCCGCTGCCGGCCGGCGTAGTCGCGCAAGGCCCGGAGGAAGTCCACCTTGCGGAAGGCGGGCCAGAGCGCCTCGCAGAAGTAGAACTCGCTGTAGGCGCTCTGCCACATGAGGAAACCGGACAGCCGCTGCTCCCCCGACGTACGGATCACCAGGTCCGGGTCGGGCTGCCCGCGGGTATACAGGAAGCGCGAAATGTCATCGACCGTGAGGTCGTCCGCCAGCTTGCCGATGTCCTTGCCCCGGGCCACGGCATCGTGGAGGAGCTCCCGGACCGCGTCCACGATCTCACGGCGTCCGCCGTAGCCCACAGCCACGTTGACGTGGAGCTTTTCATGAGCCGGCGTGCGCGCCGTGAGATTGTTGAGCCGTTCGGCCAGGTAATCGGGAAGCAGCTCCGGAGCACCCATGGCGTGCACGGAGATGTCCTCGTCCTCGTCCAGCCGGTCCAGGGTGTTGGCGATGATGCCCATCAGCAGGTCCAGCTCCTCGCCGGAGCGGCTCATGTTGTCGGTGGAGAGCATGTACAGCGTGACCACTTTGACGCCGAGTTCCTGGCACCAGCCGAGGAACTCATGAATTTTGTCCGCGCCCGCCTGGTGCCCCTGGCTGGTGGGCGCGTTGAACTGTTTGGCCCACCGGCGGTTGCCGTCCACCATCACGCCGATGTGTTTGGGGATGCGGTCCTTGTCCAGCGAGCGCAGGAGCTTGCGCTCGTAGAAGCCATAGAGGATCCCGGGCAACTCCATCCGGAGACTCACCTGACTTCCTTGATGTACGACGGCAGTGCATTCCTAGGCTACCCGCCCGCAACAGCAGCGCGGTGCACGAGGGCTTTCCAATCCAGCAGACCCAATAGTTACTCACAAGTAACTTACTGGAACGTAGTTTATTCTTGAGCCATGGAAAGCAAAACTCCCCAACCGGATGCGGGAGCAGGCCGCGGCCGGAAATCGGGGCCGATGGACGAGGCTGCAGTCCGCATCGCGGAGCTCCTGACGATCAAGCCCAAATGGCGCGGCTGGATCCATACCGTCACTGCTCCGCTGGCCTTTGCCGCCGGGCTGGTCCTAATCCTGCTGGCCCCCACCACCGACCTGAAGATTGCTTCCGCCGTCTACGCAGTGACCGGTGTGCTGCTCTTCGGCATCAGCGCCGTGTACCACCGCGGGAACTGGTCACCGGGAGTCAAGATCGTCCTGAAGCGCCTCGACCACACCAACATCATGCTGGTCATCGCCGGCAGTTACACGCCGCTGGCATGGGCGCTGCTGGAACGGCCCAAGGCTGTGCTGCTGCTGTGGGTCATCTGGTCCGGCGCGATCCTGGGGGTGCTCTTCCGGCTGCTCTGGACCGATGCTCCGCGATGGCTCTACGTGCCCATCTACATCGCCCTGGGCTGCGGCTCCCTGTTCTACCTGCCGGACTTTTTCGCAGCCAGTATCGCCTCGGCAGTCCTGATCTGCGTTGGTGGCGCCCTGTACATCGCCGGAGCCGTCTTCTACGCCCTCAAGAAGCCGAACTTCAGCTACCAGCACTTTGGCTTCCATGAGCTGTTCCATGCTTTCACCGTGTTCGCTTTTGCCGCGCACTTCATCGCCATCGCCATCGCGGTGCTCGGCAGGCCTGCCTAGGGCCTGCCCGCGGAGATGAGGTCCGGAAGCTCCCTCATGTGCCGGAACACCGTGGTGCCCGGGCCCGCCAGCCGGGCCGCCGGCGTCACTCCCCCGCCAAAGGCGAAGACGTGCATTCCGGCGGCCCGGGCAGCCTGGACTCCGTAGAGGCTGTCCTCCACCACGGCGCATCCGGCCGGTTCCGCACCGAGCATCCGGGCAGCATGAAGGAACAGATCCGGGGCCGGCTTGCCCCGTTCAACCTCCGAGGCGCTGAAGATCCGTCCTTCAAACGCCGGCAGCAGCCCCGTCTGTCCGAGCGTCCGCTGCATCTTGGCGTGCGTGCCGCTGGAGGCGACGCAGTGCGGGAGCCGCAGCTGTGCCAGGGCGTCCTCGATGCCGTCAACGGCCGCCAGGTCCCGTTCGAAGGCCGTCCGGTACCAGTGCTGGTACTTCTGCTCCCAGTCAGCGTCCAGCCTGATGCCCAGGTGCCGCTCCGTCTCCGCCACGAAGTGTGCCTCGGACCTGCCCACGAAGCGCTCCACGATCTCCTCGAGGCCAAGCTCCCAGCCGAGATCCGCGAGGACGCGCTGGTCCACCCTGATGGCGATGGACTCGGAGTCCACCAGGACACCGTCACAATCGAAAATGACCAGGTCAAAGGGGCGCCGGCTCCCGGGAGCCCCGGACTCCGGGGGCGGCGAAGAAGTCATCGGGTCATCGTCGCCAGTCGCTCCAGCAGTTCGGCCACGGAACCCACCGGTCGTTCGCACACCATCCCGCGGCAGAGGAACGCCTGCGCTGAGCCGTCAGGCGCCGCTGTCCGGCCTTCCAGCAGCGGCACGGCGGGCGCGCCACTACTACCCGCGCCTCCAGCGCCCGCGCCACCAACAGCAGCCGGGATCCCGGCGTCGGACGCCAGCGCTACCACCAGCCCCGGACTGGGCGACAGCAGCAGCGCGTGGTGGAGTTCCGCACGAGCCGGACCGTCAGGCCCGACGACGGCGGCCTCCACTGGTCCGGCCAGCGCAGCCTGCGCCGTGGCCAGCAGCCAGCCTGCCGCCCGGGGCGCCCGGGTTGCCAGCGGGGGCAGCAGCGACAGGATATTGCCGGCCATGATCCGGTGGTCACTGGAACCGGACAGCGCTGCATAGCTCAGCAGGGCGCCTGCGAACGCTGCCGCACCGCTCGGCGTGGCGTTGTCGAAGGGCTCCAGGCCGGCGCGCTGCCCCTGCGCGTTGAACACCTGGGACGATTCACTGGCAGTGTCCACCAGGGTTCCGTCCGCGGCGAACCGCAGGCAGGCAGCCAACAGGATGTCCTGGGCCAGCAGGTACCACCGGGCATCTCCCGTGACGCCGTAGAGGGTCAGGAATCCGTCCACGCAGAAGGCATAGTCTTCGAGCAGGCCGCCGATCCCGCGGGCCTCTTCGGCGTGCGACACCCGCACCAGGGTGCCGTCCGTCCAGTGGATCCGTTCGAGGTAGGCGGCCGTTCGCGTTGCAGCAGCCGTGAAGTCGGGCCGGCCGAGGACTGCCCCCGCTTCAGCGAGCGCGGCGACGGCCAGGCCGTTCCAGCCGGCCACCACTTTGTCGTCCCTGGCGGGCTGGGGGCGGCCCGATCGGGCAGCCAGCAGCCGCGGCCGGGCACGGGCCCACACGAGGTGCTCCGCGCCGTCGAGCCTGCGGCCGGGATGCAGCGGCGAAGCTGCCTTCGTCACGGTGCCCTCGGGTGCGACGTTCATCAGCCGCGCCACAACGGGACCGTCGTCCGGTCCCAGGATCTCCAGCAGTTCCGCCGGGGTCCAGAGGTAGCTGGCGCCTTCGAGGTGTTGGCCGTCCACCACGGTGTCCGCATCCAGCGATGAAGCAAACGCCTCAGCCTGCCCTGAACCCCCTCCAGGGCCGTCTCCAGTACCGGCGAGGCCCAGCGACGCGATCATCCAGTCCGCGGTGCGCGCTGCGGCGTCCGCGGCCTCCTCCGCCGTGTACACCGCGTCGCCTCCGAGCCGGACCCAGTGAACGTAGGCACGCAACAGCTGGGCGTTGTCGTAGAGCATTTTTTCGAAGTGCGGCACGGACCAGTCGCGCGTCACGGAGTAGCGGGCAAAGCCGCCGTCCAGCTGGTCGAACAGGGCGGACCGGGACATCGCTGCCAGCGTCCGGCCCGCCATGTCCCTCGCGGCATCGGCGGTGTCGGACGCCACCGCGGCGTGCCGGACCAGGAATTCCAGCACGGGCGACGGCGGGAATTTCGGGGCGGTGCCGAATCCGCCGTCGTGCGTGTCTTCAGAGCGGGCCAGGACGCGGACCGCCTCGGAGAGCAGCCCGGCGTCCACAGGGTCCGGCGCTCCGGTCAGTTGGACGGCGGCGGCAAGCTGCGTTTCCGCCATTCCCCGGGCCAGCGTCTCGGCGTTCTGTTCGACGGCCTCGCGACGCTCCAGCCAGGCTTCGCGGACCGCCTCGAGGACCTGGCGGAAAGAAGGCCGGCCGGGCATGGGCCGGGGCGGGAAATACGTTCCGGCGTGGAACGCGCGTCCGTCCGGGGTCAGGAAGACGGACATCGGCCAGCCGCCTTCACCGCTGATTGCCTGGGTTGCGGCCATGTAGACGGCGTCCACGTCCGGGCGTTCTTCCCTGTCCACCTTGATGGCCACGAAGTTGGCGTTGAGGAAGTCCGCTGTTTCCTGGTCTTCGAAGGACTCATGGGCCATCACGTGGCACCAGTGGCACGCGGCGTAGCCGATGGACAGGAACACGGGAACGTCTCGTTGGGCGGCAAAGCCGAACGCTTCATCGCCGAAGGGCCGCCAGTGAACAGGATTGCCGGCGTGTTGCCTCAGGTAGGCGGAAGGTTCGCCGGCCAGCGCATTGGCGGCACCGGGCCGGGCGTCGCCGGCCGCGCCGTCAGCGTTGTCCGCGGCCTTCATCACCGTTGTGTTCCGTCCGGAGATCGGCGCCGTCCAGCGGCCCCCCGCGCGTGCCGGCAGCATCGCCCGTGCCGGCGGCGTCGCTTCGCGGTGCGTCCGTTCCAGGAGCCTCAGGCGTGTCCTGCTCTCCGGCGGCCAGTGCAGCCAGGCGCTCCTCCTCCACCTGGGCCCGGTAGCGGACCCGGCGGATGCGCCGCACCATGTCCACGATCAGCAGCGTGGTGGCCAGGACGAAGAACGCGGTCATGATGAAGCCCCACATGCCCGGCGTCACCTGGTCTTCGGAGAGGCCCGGGCGCAGGGACGGCGTGGGGCTGGGCGCCGGAGTTGTCGCGAGGGCGAGGAGCAAGTGATGCACGGTTAGACCTTCTGTGGAGCGTCTTGAGGGCCCTGACTTCTACAGGGCATAGAACATGGCGTGGTTCTATCTTAGTCCGGCGAAGAGATCCTTTTCCGGCAGCTCCACCGGCACCCGCGACTGGATCAGGCTGTAATCCTCCCAGGGCCACGCGCGGCGCTGCATGTCCGGGGATACGGCGAAAAAGAATCCCAGCGGATCAACCTGGGTGCGGTGGGCACGGAGCGCATCGTCCCGGGCTTCGAAATAGTCCCCGCAGTCAACCTGGGTGGTGGTGGGGTGCGTCGGTGCCGGTGGCGTGTGGCCTTCGGCATCAGCCTCGAGCCAGGCCGCCAGCCGCTCGGCATAGGGGGACTGCAGTCCCGCCTCTTCGAGCGCAAAGTGGAGGGCCCGGAACCGGTCCGGGCTGAAGGCACGGTCGTAGTACAGCTTGCTGGCTGACCACGGTTCGCCGATACCCTGGTACCGTTCCGGATCGCCGGCTGCTTCGAAGGCCTCGACAGCCACGCGGTGGGCCATGATGTGGTCCGGATGCGGATAGCCGCCGTTTTCGTCGTAGCTCAGGATCACGTGCGGCTTGAAGTCGCGCACCAGCCTGACCAGCGGGGCCGCCGCGACGTCCAGCGGCTGGAGGGCGAAGCAGCCGGGCGGAAGCGGCGGAAGCGGGTCGCCTTCCGGGAGCCCTGAGTCCACAAAGCCGAGCCAGCGCTGGCGGACTCCCAGCACGCGGGCGGCATTGTCCATTTCGAGGCGGCGGGCGCCTGCCATGTCGCGTTTGGGGTGCGGCTCGTGCTCCATGGCCGGGTTCTGGATGTCGCCCCGGGATCCGTCGGTGCAGGTGGCCACCATGACGTCAACACCGGCCGCTGCGTACATGGCCATGGTGGCTGCGCCCTTGCTCGATTCGTCGTCAGGGTGAGCGTGGACGGCCAGCAGGCGGAGCGGCTTGGACTGGCTTGCGGACGCTGTCATCTGAAACGGCTCACTTTCTTCGAATTTGGGCTTGCGGGTTATGGCTGAGGGACGCGGAAATATCCCGTTCGGATCCACACTAAACTGGAACGGTGACTTCCGAGGATCGGCCGGCCATTTCGACGCCGGCAACTACCACCCTAGCCAATCGTTACGGGGGCCAAAAGCGTGCCCTGTCCCGCAAGGCCAAGCGCAACATCGGAATCGCTGCTCTTGCTGCCGGCATTGGCTTCATGGCGTGGATCTCCACTTCCCTGAACACGGAAACCGTGTCATTCAAGGACATCGGCTACAGCACGACGGACGCCACCCAGGCGGAGATCGATTTCCAGGTCACCAAGGATCCCGGAACCAGTGCCAAATGCGCCGTCAAGGCGCTGGACGCAAAATTTGCCGTGGTCGGCTGGAAAGTGGTCGACATCGGGCCGAACCCGGCCGAAGCCACCCCCGACGGCGGACGAACGACGGTCCACCGTGCCGTGGTGCGCACGGAGTCGCTGTCTGTTTCCGGCGTTGTGGACAGCTGCTGGATTCCCGGCTCGGAGAAGTAGCCGCCCGCGGCCCCAGGCACACTCCCGGCCGGGTCGTGTGACCCACGCCGCAGGCGTTCTTTGGTTTGTCCACCGCATTGACTACAATGGATCAAATACCTTTACCCCGCTGAGCTGGTTACTGAGTCCCACAAGTGGCCACCGTGGCGGGGTCTTTACTTGTTTGACCGCAAACTTGTTTGACCACGAAAAAGGAGAAGTCCGTGTCTACCACCAACAGCGCAACTGCAGCTTGGCTTACCCAGGAAGCTTTTGACCGCCTGAAGGCAGAGCTGGACCACCTCTCCGGCGCCGGCCGGGCGGAAATCGTCCAGAAGATCGAAGCTGCACGCCAGGAAGGCGACCTCAAGGAAAACGGCGGATACCACGCCGCCAAAGAGGAGCAGGGCAAGATCGAGGCCCGCATCCGCCAGCTCACCGTTTTGCTCCGTGACGCCCACGTGGGCGAGTCCCCGGCGGACGACGGAATCGTCGAGCCCGGCATGATCGTCGTCGCCCGGATCGCCGGCGACGAGGAGACGTTCCTGCTCGGCTCCCGCGAGATCGCGGGCGACTCGGACCTCGACGTCTTCAGCGAAAAGTCACCCCTGGGCTCCGCCATTGTGGGCCACAAGGAGGGCGACAAGCTCAGCTACACCGCCCCGAACGGCAAGGACATCACGGTGGAGATCCTCTCCGCCAAGCCGTACGCAGGCTAGGAGCCGCAGCTCCCCAACCACGGCAAAGCCTTAACGCACGACGCCGGCCCTCCCCTCCGCGGGGATGGCCGGCGTCGTGCGTTAACGCTGAGTTCTATGTGCTTTGGTTCTCCGCCACCAGGCGTCCCCGCGTCAGCCGGCGGGGTTTCAGCAGCACAGCGGCGGCAACACCGCCCAGCGCGCCGCCCAGGTGGGCCTGCCAGGAAACGAATCCTGCCACGCCCGGAAGGACCCCGAACAGGATGCCGCCGTAGCTGAGGAACAAAAGCACTGACAGGGCGATCTGCCACCAGCTGCGGTTGAAGAAGCCGCGGACCAGGAGGAAGGCAAACAGGCCAAACACCAGGCCTGAAGCACCCACCGTGATCCCCCAGCCGCCAATCAGCCACACCATCATGCCCGAACCGAGCCAGCTGAACGCCACCGCGGTGACGAAGACCCTGAGTCCGGACATAAAGACGAGGAAGCCGAAGATGATGAGCGGCAGCGCGTTGGAGACCACGTGGCCGAGGTTGGCGTGGAACAGCGGAAAGGTAAGGATGTCCAGGAGTCCGTCGGCGCTGCGCGGGCGGAGGCCGAACGTCCTGTTCAGTGCATGGAACGTGGCAGCGTTGACGAACTCGATCGCAAACAGGAGCACGACGAACAGCCCCGTGACCAGCAGCCCGCCCTGCGCACGTGCGGCAGGGCTGTGCCTTGCAGTCTGCGGCCGTCCCCCCTGTGCGTCCAGCATCATGGCCCCTAGTGGACCACGATCGGCTGGAAACCCTCGGCACGGAGCGCACCCAGGACCTGCTCGCAGTGCTCATGCCCCTTGGTTTCCAGGTTCACGGTGATCGAGACGTCTCCCATGGAGATCGAACCGCCGACCCGGGTGTGGTCCAGGCCCGTGACGTTGGCGTCGTTCTCGGCGATGATCCGGGCGATGGTGGCCAGCGAACCCGGGCGGTCGTCCAGCATCATCCGGACGGTCATGTAGCGGCCGGCGGCGGAAAGACCGCGCTGGATCACCTTGAGCATCAGCATGGGGTCGATGTTGCCGCCGGAGAGGATCACGGCAGTGGTGCCGGGGTTTTCGATCTTGCCGTCCATCAGGGCGGCAACGCCCACGGCGCCGGCCGGCTCCACCACCATCTTGGCGCGTTCCAGCAGGAAGATCAGCGCCCGGGCGAGGGAATCCTCGCTGACCGTCACGACGTCGTCCACGAGCTCCCGGATGATACTGAACGGCAGCTGTCCCGGACGGCCCACGGCAATGCCGTCCGCCATGGTGGAGACCTTTTTCAACGGCACCAGGGCATCGGCGGCGAGAGACGGCGGGTAGGCAGCGGCGTTTTCGGCCTGGACGCCGATGATCCGGATGTCCCGGCCCAGCTCCCGGGCCCTCGCCTTCACGGCCACGGCCACGCCGGCGAGCAACCCTCCGCCGCCCACGCCCATCAGGATGGTGTCCACGTTGGGGATCTGTTCCAGGATTTCCAGCCCCACCGTGCCCTGTCCGGCCACCACGTCCACATTGTCGAAGGGGTGGACAAACACGGCGCCGGTCTCATCGGCGTAGCGCTGGGCCTCGGCGAGTGCTTCGTCCACGTTGTGCCCGTGCAGGACCACTTCGGCGCCGTGGCTGCGGGTGGCTGCCAGCTTGGGAAGTGCCACGCCCAGCGGCATGTAGATGCGCGCCTTGATGCCCAGGCTCTTTGCTGCGACCGCCACGCCCTGGGCGTGGTTCCCTGCCGAAGCAGCCACCACGCCGCGTTTCTTCTCTTCGGCGGACAGCTTGGCCATGCGGACGTAGGCGCCGCGGACCTTGAAGGAGCCGGCACGCTGGAGGTTTTCGCACTTGAAGAAGACCTCGCCGCCCACCATGCTGCCCAATGCCCGGGACGTTTCCACCGGGGTCTTCGTAATAATCCCCTCAAGCAGCTTCTGCGCCTCCAGGACATTGTCCAACGTGACGGGCAGGCTATTGAGGGTTTTCACGAACTAGTCTCCTTTGGGAAATTCGGCTGGGGCGTCCGGGCCGGAATGTCCGGCGGGAGTTCCCGTTGACTGTGCGGCGCCCTTGCCGCGGCCCGGATTCGCACCGGGAAGGTAGACATCCTTGAAGGTGTTGTCTTCGCTGGTTCCGGAGTCCCCGGTTACACCCGGGCCATCCGCCACCAGCACACCTTCATGTTCCCACGTTCTGGCAGCAATATATCGAATCGCCGAGTTTGCTACGGCAAGGATGGGCACCGAGAAGAGCGCGCCGGGGATGCCGGCAAGGTAGGAACCGGCCGCCACGGACAGGATCACGGCCACCGGGTGCAGGGCCACCGCCTTGCCCATCACCAGCGGCTGCAGGATGTGGCTTTCCAGCTGCTGGACCAGCAACACGATTCCCAGCATGATCAGCGCGTTGACCCAGCCGTTGGCCACCAGGGCAAGGAGCACGGCTACGGCGCCGGTCACCAGGGCGCCAACAATGGGAATGAAGGAACCCATAAAGACCAGGACACCCAGCGGAAGCGCCAGCGGAACACCGATGATGGCGGCGCCCACGCCAATTCCCACAGCGTCCACAAAAGCCACGAACATCTGGATGCGGGCGTAGCTGACCATGGACGCCCAGCCCTTCCGGCCTGCACCGAACGTGGCGGCGCGGGCTTTCCTCGGAAGCAGCCGGACCAGGAAGGCCCAGATCCGGTCACCCTCGAGGAGGAAGAAAATCAGGACAAACAACGCAAGGATGAGTCCCGCGGCAAAATGGCCTGCGGTGCTTCCGAAGGAGAGGGCACCGCTCAGGATGCTGCTGCTGTTGTTCTGCAGCGCATCCGTGGCTTCCTTCAGATACTGGTCGATCTGGGCCGCCGTCAGGTGAAGCGGCCCGTCCGCCAGCCAGCCCTGGATCTGCTGGATTCCGGTCAGAGCCTCGCTCCATAGTTCGCTGAAGCCGTTGACCAGCTGCCGGCCCACGAGCGCAAGGGAACCGCCGATCAGGCCGATGAAGCCCAGCACGGTGAGGGCCACCGCACCGCCGTTGGGCACTCGCCGGGCCTTGAGCCAGCGTGTAATGGGACTCAGCAGGCCGGCCAGCAAGGCGGCCACCATCACGGGGATGATCAGGAAGCTGATCTTGCTCAGCAGCCAGATCAGCGCCGCAACAACAAGCAGGATCAACCCCAGCCGCCAGGCCCAGGAGGCGGCGATCCGCACACCGTAGGGAATGTCCTGGTCCAGTTCGCGGTCAGTGACCACTCGCAACGGGGCCGCGGTGGCGGCGGGACCGGTCGCGGCGTCGGTGCTACTGGTCGGTGCGGCGTCCTCAGCTGGCGTCATAGCCTAATACTTCCCCAGCAGCGCTCCGATGGGAAACTGCTGAGGGCTACAGCGCGGCGCTGATGCCCCAGGTCATGGTGAACTGCTCCCCTGCCGGCAGCCAGCGCAGGCCGTCACCGCTGTTGAACGCATTGGCCGGGCCGGTCATGGGTTCGATGGCAACGGCTTTTGCCCTCCCGGGGAACTGGTCCGTGACGAAGACGTGGACGTAGGCGCAGCTCTCGTCCTGCCAGAGGCTCACGCTGCGGCCGTCGGATGCCTGCAGCGTTTGGCGGGCCACGCCGCCGTCGAACTCCAGGTCTGTGTAGGCGACGTCGATATCCAGTTCGGCCACGGTTAGTCCGCCCCGCAAATCCGTGTCACCGCTGACCGGCTCCGAGCTGCGGGGTATGAGCCTGTCATCCGCCACGAGCCGGCGCCCGGCGCCCACCGTCAGGACCAGGTCCCCGGCAGGGACATCCCCCAGCCTGAGGTAGGGGTGGGATCCCAGGACGAAGGGTGCGGATGCCTGGGAATCGTTGAGCAGGGTCTGGCGGACAACAAGCCCAAGGTCCTCGGCCAGGGCGTATTGGACGCGGTGCCGCACCAGGAACGGGTAGCCGTGCTGCGGGAAGATCGGCGCCTCCAGGGTCACCGAAAACTCGGATTCATCCACCAGTTCGTAGGAGGCGTTCCGGAGCAGGCCGTGGCTGGCGTTGTTGCGCGAAACCTCGGTGATGTCCAGCTGCTGCTTCTTGCCGTCCAGGTACCAGACGCCGTCCTCGACCCGGTTGGCCCAGGGAGCCAGCGTGATTCCGGTGGCTCCCGGCGGGATGTCCCCGTCCCCGTACGTTTCCGTCAGCTGGACGCCGTCGCGGGAATACAGCCGCAGGCCAGCGGCCAGCTCGGTGACAACGGCCAGGGCATCGCCGCGGCGGAGCTCGTACTGCCGGCCGGAGGCGTAGCGGCGCGGCGCGCCCTCGCCAGCGCCGGAGGCAGAGGTGGTGTCGGAGGCAGAGGTGGTGCCGGCGGCAGAGGTGGTGCCGGCGGCTGCGGTGCCGCCCTGGCCGGAATGAGGTGCGCTCGGAGTCATGCGCACAACCGTACCTGTTCGGCCGCGCCGCCTCACCTGCCCTGGGGCATCCCCACCCGCCCTTGTTATCTTTTGTTCGAAACTATTTCTTTTTGATCGTTTTGTGGGAGAATTGAAGTGCCTGCTGCCACGCCTTACCCACGGCGGGGCTCCGATGGCCGCCCGCTCGTAAAGGATTAGACGCATGACACACATCTCCAGCACCAACCTTGCCGACGGCCGGGAGCTGCTCTACTTCGACGACGCCACGGCGGATGCTGCCTCGGCTGACGATGCCGCGTTGGATAGTGCTTCGGCAGGAAAGAACACGCGCCGGCCGGAGGAACACCCCGACCTCCGCGAACTGCCGGCAAGGAGCGAGCCGGGCGAAGTCAGGTTTGACGCCCTCACCGGAGAATGGGTTGCGGTGGCTGCGCACCGCCAGGGCCGCACCCACCTTCCCCCGGCGGACCAGTGCCCCATCTGCCCCACCACGTCCGGCAACCCTTCCGAGATCCCGGCGCCCGATTACGACGTCGTGGTGTTCGAGAACCGTTTCCCGTCTCTCGGGCCCGCGCTCGGACCGGTTCCCGGCAACGCCGGCTGGGGAACCACCGGCACGGCATTCGGCCGCTGCGAAGTGGTGTCCTTCACCCCCGAGCACACCGGGTCGTTCAGCGGGCTCAGCGAAGTCCGGGCCCGCACCGTCGTCGAGGCCTGGGCGCACCGCACGGGCGCATTGAACGAGCTGCCCGGCATCAAGCAGGTCTTCCCGTTCGAGAACCGCGGCGCGGACATCGGCGTGACGCTCCACCACCCGCACGGGCAGATCTACGCATACCCGTACGTCACGCCCCGCGCAGCCGTGATGGGGGCGGCAGCCCGGAAGTTCTTCGACGACGCCGACGGCCGGCAGACGCTGACCGGCTCACTGCTGCGGTCCGAACGCGAAGACGGCAGCCGTATGGTCCTGGAAGGCGAGAACTTCAGCGCCTACGTTCCGTTCGCAGCGCGCTGGCCGTTGGAGGTCCACCTGGTCCCCCACCGCCAGGTGCCGGACCTCGCGGCGCTCAGCGGCGAAGAGAAGGACGAACTGGCGCACGTGTACCTGGACCTGCTCAAGCGGTTCGATGCGCTGTATCCGACGCCCACCCCCTACATCTCGGCCTGGCACCAGGCACCGCTCGATGACGTGCTGCGGCCGGCAGGCTACCTCCATCTCCAGCTGACGTCCCCGCGGAGGGCTGCGGATAAGCTCAAGTACCTGGCCGGTTCCGAAGCGGCCATGGGTGCTTTCATTAACGACACCACCCCGGAACTCGTGGCGGAGCGGCTGCGCACCGTCACAGTTCCCGCATCAGCCCTCAAGCCACTCCCGGAAGGCGCACACGCATGACCGCCCCACTCAGCAACGGCGACCTGAGCAGCAACGACCTCGAAGCACGGTTCCGGGATGCCTTCGGCACCGACCCGGACGGCATCTGGCAGGCACCCGGGCGCGTCAACCTGATCGGCGAGCACACCGACTACAACGACGGCTTCGTGCTCCCCTTCGCCATCGACCGGACGGCACGGGTGGCTGTCCGGGTCCGCCCGGACTCGACACTCAGGCTGCTGTCCACCTACGGCGACCAGGGCATGACGACGGCGGACACCTCATCCCTGGCGGGCCCGCAGGCCAAGGGCTGGACCAAGTACCCCCTCGGCGTCATCTGGGCGCTCCAGGAGCGCGGCATCAACGTGCCCGGCCTGGACCTGCTGCTGGACTCCAACGTTCCCCTCGGCGCAGGGCTCTCCTCGTCCCACGCCATTGAGTGCGCCGTCATCTCAGCCCTCAACGAGCTGACCGGCGCCGGGCTGAAGGCAGAGGAAATGGTGCTGGCCACCCAGCGTGCCGAGAACGACTTCGTGGGAGCCCCCACGGGCATCATGGACCAGTCCGCCTCACTGCGCGGCGCCAAGGGCCACGCCGTCTTCCTCGACTGCCGGGACCAGAGCGTCCGCCTCGTCCCGTTCGAGACCGAACCGGCCGGCCTTGTCCTGCTGGTGATCGACACCAAGGTTTCCCATTCACACGCCGACGGCGGCTATGCGTCGCGCCGGGATTCGTGCGAGCTCGGAGCTGAAGTGCTCGGCGTCAAGGCCCTCCGCGATGTTGGCGTCGAGGATTTGGACGAAGCCAGCGGCCTCCTGGATGAGGTCACGTTCCGCCGGGTCCGCCACGTGGTCACTGAAAACGACCGGGTCCTGCAGACCGTGGAACTCCTCGGTTCGGCCGGACCGGGCGCCATCGGTCCCCTCCTCGATGCCAGCCACCGTTCGATGCGGGACGACTTCGAGATTTCCTGCCCGGAACTGGACCTGGCGGTCGACACCTCCCGCGCCAGCGGCGCGATCGGGGCACGCATGACGGGCGGCGGTTTTGGCGGAGCGGCGATTGCCCTGACGCCGGTGGCCGCGGAGCAGCAGGTGCGCACCGCCGTCGAGCAGGCCTTTTCCCGCGCCGGGTACCGGAAGCCGGAGATCTTCACCGTTACCCCGGCGGCCGGGGCGATGCGGCTGGTGTAGCCCGGGCGTAGGCTGGGCGCATGTCAGAAGCAGTCATTGTTTCCACTGCCCGCAGCCCCATCGGACGCGCCTTCAAGGGGTCGTTGAAGGATGAACGGCCGGATGACCTTGCCGCCGCGATGGTGACGGCGGCCCTGGACAAGATCCCGTCCTTCGACCCCCGTGGAGAGACCGGCGCCGGCCTGGACGATCTCTATCTTGGCTGCGCCGAACCCAGCGGCGAAGCGGGTTCCAACATGGCCAGGGTGGTCACCATCCTGGCCGGACTGGACAACGTCCCAGGTGCAACCATCAACAGGTTCTGCGCCTCCAGCCTGCAGACCATCCGCATGGCGTTCCACGCCATCAAGGCGGGCGAGGGGGACGCTTTTGTGGCGGCCGGCGTCGAAGCTGTCTCCCGGTACCCCCACTGGACCGGGGCCGGGGAAACTGATGCGGGCACGCACAATCCGCTCTTCGACGCAGCCCGCCGCCGGACAGAGGCGCGGGCCGCGTCCAACACGCCTTGGACGGACCCGCGGCTCGGCGGCCGGATGCCCGACATCTACATTGCGATGGGACAGACCGCCGAGAACGTGGCCACCACCTACGGCATCAGCCGGGCCGAGCAGGATGAATGGGCGGTCCTCAGCCAGAACCGGGCAGAGGCGGCCATGGCCTCGGGATTCTATTCGCGCGAAATCACGCCGTACACGCGCCGCGACGGCACGGTGGTGGACCGGGACGACTCGCCGCGCGCCGGAGTCACGCTGGAAGGAGTGGCCGCGCTGCAGCCTGTCTTCCGCAGCGGGGGGACGGTAACCGCCGGGAACGCGTGCCCGCTGAACGACGGCGCCGCCGCGGTGGTGGTGATGAGCCATGACCGCGCCCGGGAACTCGGGCTGGAGCCGCTGGCTCGGATTGTGTCCACGGGCGTCAGCGCGCTCTCCCCCGAACTCATGGGCATGGGGCCGGTGGAGGCAACCCGCCGGGCGTTGGCGAGGGCAGGCCTGGGCATCGGCGACATCGACCTTGTGGAACTCAACGAGGCGTTCGCCGTGCAGGTGGTGGCCAGCGCCCGCGAACTCGGCATCGACTACGGGCGGCTCAACGTCCACGGCGGGGCGATCGCCCTGGGGCATCCGTTCGGCATGACCGGCGCGCGCATGACCACAACGCTCCTCAACGGTCTCCGGGAGCGCGATGCAACGCTCGGTCTCGCCACCCTGTGCGTCGGCGGCGGCCAGGGCATGGCGGTTGTTTACGAGCGGCTCAGCTAAGCAGGACCGTTAACTGGAATGAGCCCCGCCGTGTGGCGGGGCTCATTCCAGTTACTGCACGAATCAATGCACGACGGCTGAAGGCACGACGGCGCGTGCCCGGCTAGCGCCCTAGTCGTCGCCGCGGAGGATCGCCAGAAGGCGGATGATCTCCACGTAGAGCCAGACCAGGGTCACGGTCAGGCCGAAGGCGGCGGTCCAGGAGAACCGCTCGGGTGCGCCGTTGCGGACGCCTTCTTCGATGCTGGTGAAGTCCATCACCAGGGAGAACGCAGCCAGGCCGATGGCCAGGACGCCGATAACGACGCCAATGATTCCGCTGCGCAGGCCGAACGGTTCCGTCGTCAGGCCGGTCACCATCATCACGAGGTTCACCACGGAGAACAGGGCGTACCCGACCAGGGCGATCATAAAGAACTTCATGGCCTTGGGCGTTGCGCGGACCTTGCCGCTCTTGAACAGCAGCAGGGTCACCGCGAACACGGACAGCGTGCCGATGACGGCCTGCAGGCCCACGCCCGGGTACATGGTGTCCAGCACGCGGGTCAGGCCGCCAAGGAAGAGTCCTTCCAGCCCGGCGTACGCCAGGATCAGAGCCGGCGAAGGCTGCTTCTTGAACGTGTTGACCATGGCCAGCACAAAGCCGCCCAGTGCGCCGACGATCATCAGCAGCGAGGCCAGCGACATGCCCACGAAGAGCGTCACCGCCGCGCCGGCAACCAGCACACCGAGGCAGGCGGCGGTCTTGATGATGACGTCGTCGAACGTCATCCGTCCGGTTTCAGCCGGACCGGCTGCCGGCTGGTTGTACATCTGCTGCAGCTGGTCATGGGTCATGTTCTGCTGCTGGGCCATCCAGCCGCCCTGCGCATCCATGACCTGGCCGGGGGCGCGTCCCGGAGCCTGGCCGTACGGGTTCTGCCCGTACGGGGCCTGGCCGTAGGGGTTCTGGCCGTACTGAGCCTGCGGAACAGGCGGTGCCTGGGTGGCTCCACGGAAATTCTTTCCGTTGAAGATCGGGTTTCCGCCAAGTGCCATTGCGGGTGTCCTCCAAATAAAGGGGGTGGGTGGTGATCCTTATAGTTCAAGGTATCAATTCCCACGCCCAAGAGGCAGGGATAGTTCCCCCGTCCCGCCAGCCGAAACGCAACCGTGACATGCGCTACTCCAGGCTGTGACGGATCCCACGGGCACGAAGTCGAAGTGACTGTTTAGGAATACTCAGAATCAACAAAAGTTTTCTTTAGCAGAACTGTATTGATTCGAAGGTTTGGCTTCACGGTCGTTATCCGATCGCTATCTTAGGCGCCCCTGCACGAGGCTCCATTGATGCCCGCTGGCTGTAACATAAGCCCAAGCAGGGTGACTGACATCACAAGGTATTCGGTTTAACTACCGCATATTTGGCGCCACGACTACGTCCCCCGCACCGTTCGCAGTGGTTGTAAAGGCGCAACCCAGTCCACCCCCATGTGGAGGTTTTCATTTTGAGAAGCACACCGAGAGGCCTGTCGCACAGACGGCGCGGCGGATTGCTGAAGACGATGGGGGCTGTATTTGCCGCCGTCGTGGCAATTCTCCTCGTCGTTGCCCCGGCATCGCAGGCCACCACACCCTCACCGACACCATCCCCGTCGAACCAGCAGTTCCAGAACAGCATCAGCGGCTTCCTTCGGGACGATGCACGTGCACCTATCGCTGACGTGACGATCACCGCCAAGAGCGGCGATTTCACCGGGACCGCAAAATCAGGCGCCAACGGCTCGTGGACCATCGGAGTTCCGGTCCAGGGCACCTACGAAGTGGAACTCGACGAATCCACCCTCCCCGAAGGCATCAAGCTCGCCGACGGCCAGGAAAATCCACGAAAAGTCACGTTCAGCCAGACGTCCAACCTGTCAGTGATCTTCGCCTTCGGAAAAGGCATCGTGGTCCAGCAACAGGACTTCGGCCAGAACCTGCTCAACCGGCTCGTAGCAGGGCTTAGCTTCGGCCTGCTGCTGGCACTGGCCTCGGTCGGACTCTCGCTGATCTTCGGAACCACCGGCCTTACCAACTTTGCCCATGGCGAAATGGTGACGTTCGGGGCCGTGCTGGTCTTCGCCTTCAATGCCATGAGCCTGCCGTTCTGGCTGGCTGTGGTCCTTGCCCTGCTGGGCGGCGGCCTGTTCGGCTACGTCCAGGATGCCGGGCTGTGGAAGCCGCTGCGCCGCCGCGGGACCGGCCTGGTCCCCATGATGATCGTCAGCATCGGCCTCGCGCTGGCAGTCCGCTACGTCATTCAGTTCTACTTCGGCGGATCCACCCAGCAGCTGCCGTACGCCCAGAGCTCCGAAATCCAGATCGGGCCGGTGTCCATCTCGCCCAACAACCTGTGGTCCCTGGTCATCAGTGCCGTCGTGATCGCGCTGATCGGCTTCATCCTGCTCAAGACCCGCCTGGGCAAGGCCACCCGTGCAGTAGCCGACAACCCCGCCCTCGCGGCAGCGTCCGGCATCGACGTGGACAACGTGATCCGGATTGTCTGGGTGGCCGGCGGCATGCTCGCCTCCCTCGGCGGCATCCTCTGGGCCTACTACCGGCCCGGCGTCACGTTCGACATGGGCTCACAGATCCTGCTGCTTATCTTCGCGGGTGTGACCCTGGGCGGCCTCGGCACCGTTTTCGGTGCACTGATCGGATCCATCATCGTCGGCATCTTCGTGGAGCTGACCACCGTGTTCGGCCTAGCCGCCGACCTCAAATATGTGGGAGCACTGTTCATCATGATTGTTGTCCTCTTGTTCCGGCCGCAGGGCATCCTTGGCCGTCGCGAGCGCGTGGGTTAGGAGACAGCCATGGACTTGGGATTCATATTTTCCAGCGCTGCCGGTGAACTGTTCAGCCCGACGACGGCGGCGTACGCGCTTGCCGCCCTCGGCCTCGCCGTTCACTTCGGCTACTCGGGCCTGCTGAACTTCGGGCAGGCCGGCTTCATGGCCGTCGGCGCCTACGGCTTCGCCATCTCCACCCTGACGTTCGGCGTGCCGTTCTTCGTCGGCCTGCTGATCGCCGTGATCTGCTCGGCGATCTTCGCCCTGCTCCTGGGTATTCCGACCCTGCGCCTGCGTGCCGACTACCTTGCCATCGTGACCATCGCGGCGGCGGAAATCGTCCGGTACATCGTCACCACCAACCAGCTGACGTCCGTCACGGGATCGGCCAACGGCCTCGCCGCCTTCGAAGGCGGGTTCTATGCCATGAACCCGTTCCCGGAAGGTTCCTATTTCGGTATGAACAACAGGGACTTCTTTATCCGCGTTGTGGGCTGGGGGCTTGTGATCATCTGCTGCACCCTGGTGTGGCTCCTGATGCGGAGCCCGTGGGGACGCGTCCTCAAGGGCATCCGCGAAGACGAGAACGCCGTCCGCTCGCTGGGCAAGAACGTCTACGCCTACAAGATGCAGGCCCTGGTCATCGGCGGCGTGCTCGGCGCCCTCGCCGGCATGATCTTCACCCTTCCCCGCGGCGCAGTCCAGCCGGCCAACTACGGCACTGAACTGACGTTCTTCCTGTACACGTGCCTGCTGCTGGGCGGCCTCGGAACGGTACTCGGCCCCGTGGTCGGCGCCATGATCTTCTGGGTGGTGCTTTCGCTCACCCAGGGCATTCTCTACGGCCTGATTGAATCCGGCGCCGTGACATGGCTGAACACGGTCCAGGCCGGGCAGCTGCGGTACATCCTGGTGGGTGTGGCCCTGATGCTGCTAATGATCTTCCGGCCCCAGGGCGTCTTCGGCAACAAGAAGGAGTTGGCGTTCGCATGAGTGAGCAACGCAATGTGCCAACAGCAAACGGCACGGGAAGCACCGGAAACACCGACAAGATTGACTACATGACGGACACCCGGCCGATCGCGGCCGGCGAGACAGCTCCCGGCTGCAAGAAGCGGGACCCGATCGTCGTCGCAGAAAACGTCACCCGCAGCTTCGGCGGCATCAACGCCGTCGACGTTGAATACCTGGAGATCCCCCGGCACAAAATCACGGCGCTGATCGGGCCCAACGGTGCCGGCAAGACCACCCTGTTCAACCTGCTGACCGGCTTTGACACGCCGAACTCCGGCAAGTGGCAGTTCGAAGGCAACAGCCTCGCGGGTGTCTCCCCCTACAAGGTGGCCCGGATGGGCATGGTCCGCACGTTCCAGCTGACCAAGGTGATGGGCAAGCTGACCGTCATGGAGAACATGCGGCTGGGCGGTTCGGAACAACCCGGTGAACGGCTCTCCAAGGCACTGTTCAAGGGCATGTGGGGCGGACGGGAAAAGGAAATCACGGCACAGGCCAACGTCCTGCTGGAGAAGTTCAAACTGGACGCGAAGAAGGACGACTACGCGGCATCGTTGTCCGGCGGCCAGCGCAAGCTGCTCGAGATGGCGCGGTCGCTCATGGTCAGACCCAAGCTTGTGATGCTGGACGAGCCCATGGCCGGCGTCAACCCGGCGCTGACCCAGTCCCTCCTGGACCACATCAAGAACCTCAAGGCCGAAGGCATGACCGTGCTCTTCGTCGAGCACGACATGAACATGGTGCGCCACATTGCCGACTGGGTTGTGGTGATGGCCGAGGGCAAGATCGTCGCCGAAGGCCCGCCTGTTGAGGTCATGAAAAACCCGGCCGTGATCGATGCCTACCTGGGCGCCCACCACGACGTGGACCTGGGCGACGCCGAAGGCATCAAGGAACTGGCCGCCGAGCTCGTGGCCGACGAAGAGTCCATCGTGGGCACCGAGAACGCCGGCATCATCGCCGTCGACGTCATTGCCCCCGAAACGGACGCTGACACGGTGACGCCCGACACCAGGAAGAAGGACACCGAATGAGCGCCACCAGTGCGGCTGCGGCCGCCACACCAGCCGCAGCGGATGAATCCGTCGTCAAGGTCACCAACCTGGTGGCGGGCTACATCCCCGGCGTGAACATCCTCAACGGCTGCAGCATCGAGGCCCGCAAGGGTGAACTGATCGGCATCATCGGACCCAACGGCGCCGGCAAGTCCACGCTCCTGAAGGCCATGTTTGGCCTGGTGAAAGTGCACTCGGGGTCAGTGGTGGTCCGGGGCCAGGACATCACCGGGCTCAAAGCCAACAAACTCGTGTCCAAGGGCGTGGGCTTCGTCCCGCAGAACAACAACGTGTTTGCCACGCTGACCATCGAGGAGAACATGCAGATGGGCATGTTCCAGCGGCCCAAGGATTTCGCCGAACGGTTCGACTTCGTCACCAGCCTCTTCCCCGAACTCGGCAAGCGCCGCGCCCAACGGGCCGGCTCGCTCTCCGGCGGTGAACGCCAGATGGTGGCCATGGGACGAGCCCTGATGATGGAACCCGCCGTCCTGCTGCTCGATGAGCCGTCGGCCGGCCTCTCCCCCGTCAAGCAGGATGAAACCTTCCTGCGGGTCCACGAGATCAACCGGGCCGGTGTGTCAGTCATCATGGTGGAGCAGAACGCCCGCCGCTGCCTGCAGATCTGCGACCGCGCCTATGTGCTGGACCAGGGCAAGGACGCGTACACGGGCACCGGACGGGAACTCATGAAGGACCCCAAGGTGATCCAGCTATACCTCGGCACCCTGGCGGACGAGGTCTAAGCCCCGCCCCTCCGGGCGCCATTCCAGGAACCGCGCAAGGGCCGTCACCGTCCGGTGGCGGCCCTTCTGCGCGCCCCGCGGCGCGTCCCCCGCCCCCGGGCAACAGAAAGCCCCCGTCCGGCCGGACGGGGGCTTTCCTGCTATCCAGGGTGGGTCGGCTTTACAGCTTGCCGAATTCTTCCTTGGACGGCTTGTAGGTGTTGTCATCCTGGTACTCGTAGATGCCGATGTAGGCTTCCGTGGGGTCGCCAGCATCGGAGAAGGTCACCGGACCGGACTGGCCGTCGTAGTCGATGTCCTTGCCGTTGCGGAGCAGCGTCACGCAGGATGCGAAGTCGTTGCACTTCTCGCCGGCCTCAGAGACAGCCTTGAGCTGCTTGGCGATGTCGGTGCCCTTTGTGCTCTTCGCGGCCTCGGCTGCCAGTGCAATCAGGTTGACGGCATCGTAGGACTCGCCAGCGTAGCTGTAGTCCTTCAGGGCCGGGTCAATGGCCAGCAGCTTCTTCTTGAAGTCGTCCTTGGCGAACGTGCCCGGGATGGTGCCCTGGGCGCCCTTCAGGGTGCCCGCCTGGAAGTCCTTGCTGTAGTCCGACGTGTTGCCGTCCACCAGGAACATCTGGGTTGCCTTGATGCCCTTACCGGTCATCAGGGGGACGATGCTCTTGGCCTGGTCGAAGGTGATCAGGGCAATCGCGTCAGGCTTGGCTGCAATGACCTTGTCCACCTGGCTGCTGAACTGCGAGTCGCCTTCGTTGAAGAGCTCCTCGGCAACGACCTTGCCGCCGGCGGCTTCGAACGCAGACTTGACGTTCTTTGCCAGGCCGGTGCCGTAGGCGTCGTTCAGGACGATCATGCCGACGGTCTGGGCACCACAGGTAGCCATGTAGTTGCCGAGCACCTTGCCCTGCAGCACATCCGAAGGTGCCGTGCGCCAGTAGAGGCCCTTGTCATCCCAGGTGGTGAAGTCAGGAGACGTGTTCGCAGGCGAGAACTGGATGACGCCGGCGCCCGTGATCTGGTTGATAACGGTTTTGGAAACGCCCGAGGAAGCAGCGCCGATAATGGCGCTGACGCCGCTGCCGAGCAGCGCGGTGGTGGACTGCGTGGCGATGTCCGTCTTGGTGTCACCGGAGTCGCGGTGGATCACCTCGACGGGCTTGCCCAGTACGCCGCCTGCGTCATTGACTTCCTTGATGCCAAGGTTGACACCCGCAATTTCGGGCGGGCCGAGGAACGCCAGCGACCCCGTTGTCGGCAGGAGCGATCCAATCTTGAGCGGTGTGTCGGTTGTGGTGGTTGAGGCCGGAACCGACCCGCCTGCGCCTGCTCCGGTAGTGGCACTGCCGGTAGCGCTCGGCGCCGGGCAGGCAATACCTGACGCTGCGGGAGTGGTTGAGCCTGTCGAACTCGGGGTGGACGAGCCGCCACAAGCCGTAGCCAGAAGGGCGACGCCGATGCTAAGCGCTGTCAGCTTAGCGACACGCGGCGCCGCCTGGGGGAGTGAAATCATAGAGAGTCTCCTCGATCGAAAGGTGCGAACGGCCTTTGATGCGAATTACCAGGTGTACCTGATTTAGATTCAAGCTAGTGCAATTTCCCCGCGAACATAAGTGACTATGGTCACATCCTTATAACAGTCGTTGCATATGGGAAATCACGGGGCATGGAGGAGAAAAGTAGTACCCCAGGTGGGACTCGAACCCACAACACGCGGATTTTAAGTCCGCTGCCTCTGCCAATTGGGCTACTGGGGCGCCCGGTCAATGGTATCCCGTCAGAGCCGCTCAAAGGGTGCGGCGTACCGGAACGTCCCGTGGATGCCACCTGGCCAGACGGCGAGCGGGAGCACCTGGAACGAGTCTCCCCACTCGGCAGTCGGAGGGTCGATGCCTAGCGAGACCGACGGCACAAATCCGAAACGGGAGTAGTACTCGGGGCCGCCCAGCAGGGCGATGCCCCGCTCCCCCGCGGCGTTGGCGCGGGCCACGGTTTCCTGGATGAGGGCCGAACCGATGCCGTGCCGCTGCAACCGCGGCACCACGCCGATGGGGCCAAGTCCCAGCAGCTCCAGGTCCCCCACCCAGCCCCTGGTGCTGATCACGTGGCCCACCACTTCGCCGTCCTGTTCCGCAACGATGCTGAAATCGGGCAGGTACTCGTCACAGTCGAACAGCTGCTTCAGCAGCCCCACTTCCACCGGTTCGCCGTCCACGGGCAGCCCGGTTGCGGGCGAGACCGAGAAAGCCGCCGCCGTCAGCTCCAGGATCGCCGGCCGGTCCGCCGGCTGTTCGGTACGCAGGACGAGCGCGGGAGCGGGCGCCGTCTGGTCGGAGCTCCGGGCGGCCAGTTCATGCAGTATTTCCAGGGCGCGGTCGGCGTCGGCCACCGGGACCAGGAGATGGTCGTGATGGAACCCGGCGAGGACGTTGCAGCTGATGCGGGCCTCGGTAAGCGCCGCACTGACGGCGGCTGTCAGTCCGACGGCTTCAAGCGACGAATGCACCTGAAGCGTGATCCAGGCGGCAACGAAGTCGTAGCGAAGCTCCAGCCTGTCCGCTTCAGCCCGGGGCAGCACCACCGTGAGCCCTTCAGCTTCCCGGACGGCGGCTTCGATGCCCGGCACGAGCGGCCGGCCGTACGGCCACAGGACATAGACGTATTCCCCCTCGCGCAGCACGGGATGGATGGATGCCAGCAGGGTCCGGATGTCCTTTTCACCAGTCATTGAGCCATTAAACAACAGCGGCGGCCGTTCCCCGGGGGAACGGCCGCCGCTGACGGAGTTGCGCAGCTACTTGGTGTCAGCCGATACGGTCTGCTTCTGACCGCTGGTGCTGCCGGATTCGGCCGGCTTCTCAGCCGCCGGTGCGGCCGGAGCCGCAGCCGGCTTGGGAGCAGGAGTGGCGGCGGAGACGAAGGCTCCGCGCGGGTTCTCCAGGTCGATCAGCTGTGTGGTGTCGCGGCCAACAAAGAAGCTCAGGATCCAGTTGAAAATAACGCGGAACTTGCGCTCGAACGTAGGCATGGCCATGCCGTGGTACCCGCGGTGCGCCAGCCAGGCCAGCGGACCCTTGAGCCCGATGCGGCCCAGGAGGTTGATGTTGGCAACGCCCTTCCATTCGCCGAAGCCGGCAACGGCGCCCAGGTTCTTGTGCTTGTAGTCCTTGAGTTCCTTGTCCCAGCGGGAGGCCCACAGGTTCTTCGCGAGGCGCTTGGCCTGGCGACGGGCGTGCTGCGCGTTGGGCACGCAGGTGCCGTCGGGCAGGCCGCTGCCGGTGAGGTCCGGAACGGCGGCGACATCGCCGGCGGCCCAGGCGTTCTCAACAATGCCTTCGTCGCCTGCGATGCGCAGGTCCGGAAGAACGCGGACGCGTCCGCGCGGCTCCAGCGGGAAGTCGGTGGAGCGGACCATCGGGTTCGCCTGCACACCGGCAGTCCAGACAAGGGTGTCCGCTTCGAATTCCTGGGCGGGGGTCTTGTCCGGAAGGTTGATGAGCTTCAGGGAGCCCTCGGCGTTGTCCAGCGAGGTGTTCAGCAGGACTTCGATGCCGCGGCTGCGCAGGTGCTCCACAACCCAGTCGGCCTGCTTGGCCGTGACCTCGGGCATGATGCGGCCCATGGCTTCAACCAGGACGAAGCGGACTTCCTCCTGCTTGACGCGGGGGTTGTTTTTGACCGCCGCACGGGCGAGGTCTTCCATCTCGGTGATGCACTCGATGCCGGCGAAGCCGCCGCCAACCACCACGAAGGTGAGGGCACGTGCGCGCTCCGCGGGATCGGTGATGGTGGAACCGGCTTCAATCCGCTCGAGGACCTTGTTGCGCAGCGCAACGGCTTCCTCGATGGTCTTCAGGCCGATGCCCTTATCCGCCAGGCCCTTGATGGGGAACGTGCGGGTGATGGCGCCTGCGGCCAGGACGACGTCGAAGTAAGGAACCTCAAAGTTCGGTCCGCCGTCGGACGGGGCAACCACGGCGGTCCGGTTGGCATGGTCGATCGAGGTGACGCGGCCCTGGATAAGTTCCGTCTGCTTCAGGTGCTGACGGTGTGAGACGACAGCGTGGCGCGCCTCAATGTTTCCGCCGGCAACTTCCGGCAGGAAGGGCTGGTAAGTCATATAGGGCAGCGGATCAACGACGGTGACGATGCCACCGGCATTCGCGATCTTGTTCTGCAGTTTGAGGGCTACGTACAGGCCGACGTACCCGCCGCCGACGACGAGTACCCTGGGACGGTCCTGGAGCTGTGGGGTTGTTGCCATGACTCAAGAATACAGTAGTTTGTGAAAATCTTCACTAACTAAATCGTTGCCGTTACGTTCCGTTCGAGTCCACCTTGTCAAGGACTCCGGTCTCGGGCTCCTCGGGCACATTTCCGGGGTTCCTGGTGGCCCGCCGCAGCTGGAAGGCGGCGCCCCCGATGATGCCCACGAACAGCAGCCCGAAGCCGATGACCACCACGGCCGGCACGGCACTGTCCAGCTGGGACGGCGCCTCAGCCACCGGCACCGTGGCCACCGGCAGTGTGGGCGGCGCACTGGTGGGGCTGTCGCTGGGCTCAGCGGCGGGGGCGGTTGCGGCTGCCTCGCCCCGGCGGTGGATCCTGATCCAGTCGGCGACGGTGCCCAGCGGATTCACCTTCGTTTCGGGCACGTCCGCCTTTAGCGCAGCTTCCGCGTTCAGCACGCCGTACCCGTAGATGGGATCCTTCCCCGGCGCCCCGGCATCCTTGGCCGTGGTGACAATCCTGTTGATGACCTGGCTGGCCGTCATCTCCGGCCATTTAGACCGGATCAGCGCCGCCACGCCGGACACAATCGGTGTGGCGCCGGACGTGCCGGCCCATTCCGCATAGCCGTCCCCGGGCATCCCGCCGATCAGGTTTTCGGCCGGTGCCGCCACGCCAATGCTGATGCCCTGGGAGGAGGAATCGATGCTGGCGGCACCCTCCCGGTTCAGGCCCGCCACAGTCAGGACGCCCGGGATGGTTGCCGGCGCTCCGACCTGGACGTTGCCGCCCACCCGGTTGCCCGCTGCGGCCACAATGACCACATCCTTTTGCTCGGCGTAGAGGAACGCTGCATCCCAGCTCTGCGGCCATTCGGGTGAGGTGCTGCCCAGCGAAATGTTGATCACGCGCGCGCCGTTGTCCACGGCCCAGCGGACGGCCGCCGGAATCTGTTCCTGGTCCGTCTTCCCCCCGGGGTTCTGGGAACCAAGCCAGGTGGACACTGACAGGATCTGCGCTTCGGGAGCCACGCCCACGATTCCGTCGGGGCCCGGGGCCGGAGTGGCGCCGGGACTCGCCGTGGACTTCGGCGGCTGGTGTCCGCGGCCGGCCAGCATCGTAGCCACCAGGGTGCCGTGCTCGGGCTTCGAGCCGATGCTTTTCTGCCCGTCCGCGCTGCCCGCCCCGGAAGCATCGCTGCCGCCGACGACGGCACCCTTGAGGTCGGGGTGCTTGGCATCCACGCCGCTGTCGATGACGGCCACTTTGACGTTGGCGCCCTTGGACACTTCCCACGCCTTGGTGATGCCGGACTCGGCCAGCCAGTACTGCTTGTCCCGCCATGAATCGGCACGGGCTTCCGGTGCAGCGACCAGCGACGTCGCCAGGCCGCCTGTGGCCAGGGCAATTGCCGTCACGGCGGAGGCCATCCGGCCCCAGCGGGTTGTTGCTCTGGTCATTCGGGTCCAATCGGCTGTACGTGCGAAGTCATGAGCTGATGCCACGTCCTAGCTGATGCTCAGGGCAATTCCGTCGAGAATATCGTGTTCGCTGGCGACAGCCGAAGTGATCCTTCCCTCCGTTACCCTGGCGAGGCGTTCCAAAACGCGCCGCCAGACCAGTCCGCCGGCACCGATGACGTCTACCCGGCCCGGATGCATGTAAGGAAGTCCGGCCCGTTCGGCTTTGGTCATCCCGAGCAGATCCGTGCACGCCTCGCCAAAGGTCTTCAGCGGAAGCTCCGCGCCGTGGATCGCCGCAGGCGAGTATTCCGGCAGCCGGAGCGCGTGGGCCGTGATCGTGGTGACGGACCCCGCCACGCCGACGACGACGGTGGTGCGGTCCAGCGGAACGGCCAGTCCCGCCTCGCTGATGGCGGCGTCGACGTCGGCCTCCGCGGCAGTAACCTGCTCCGGAGACGGCGGGTCGTTGCGGAGATGGCGTTCGGTCATCCGGACGCAGCCGACGTCAACGGACTTGGCGGCGATGACGCCGTTGGCGTCGCCGAGAACGAATTCGGTGCTTCCCCCGCCGAGATCCACCACGAGCACGGGATCGGTGCCGCGGGACGGAAGAACGCTGCTGGCACCGGCGAAGGACAGGGCGGCTTCTTCGTCGCCGGTAATCACTTCAGGTTCCACGCCGAGGATTTCGCGGATGCCGTCCACGAATACCTTCCGGTTGCTGGCGTCGCGCGTGGCCGACGTAGCAACGAAACGGACCTTTCCAGCCCCATGCTCGCGGATCAGCGCGGCGTAGTCGGTCGTGGCGGCGAAGGTCCGGTCCAGGGCTTCCTGGGCCAGTTCTCCGGTTGCGTCCACGCCCTGGCCCAGCCGGACCACGCGCATTTCGCGGACGACGTCCGTCAGCTTCGGGCTGCTCCCGTTCCCGGCCACGTCGGCGATCAGGAGCCGGATGGAATTGGTTCCGCAGTCGATGGCGGCAACTCGGGTCACTGGGCGGCCTCCGTGGAGTCGGTTTTCTCGTCAGCGTGATTCTCTTCAGCGTGCTTCTGCGTATTGCGCACGGGTGCCGGACGGCCCACGATCTCGGGCAGGCCCTGCGGCCCGTGCCGGCTGAGGTCCTGCGAGGGCGCTTCTCCGCCGGTGTCCCACGCACCGTCGCAGTAGCAACGGTCCGCCGTCCACCATTCACTGATGGCTTCGAGGGCTTCATCGCCCAGCGGATTGACACCGGGACCGGCAGCAAGGGAATGGCCCACCAGGACGTGAAGGCACTTGACGCGGGTGGGCATGCCGCCGGCAGAGATCCCGTCAATCTCGGGCACGGCGCCAATGCCGGACCGCTCCCCGATCTCCGCCCGCGAAACCAGATACGCATCGTGGGCGGCGCGGTAGCTCGCTGCGAGTCCGGAGTCTTCGGCCAGGCGTTCGTTCATCCGGTTCATCAGGCCGGCGGCCTCAAGGCGCGACACGGCGGAGGTGATGACCGGGTGGGTCAGGTAGAACGTGGTGGGGAACGGGGTTCCGTTGCTGAGCCGGGGGGACGTCGCCGCGACGAGGGGGTTGCCGCAGACACAGCGGGCGGGGATTTCGACGACGTCGCGCACTGGACGCCCCAACTGGCGGCTCAGGACGTCGAGGTCGCGGGCGGAGGGGTGGCTGTACCCGGGCACGGTCGGGGCCTCGTTTTTTGCGGGGTGTCCGCCCGGGGCGTTGTCGCCTACTGCATGCTGGTCCACTGGCGCGGCCGCCTTCCTGCCCTTGGAGGCTGACCCGTGGGAAAGCCGGCGGAGGGCACCGCCTCTAGTCTGTTGCCGAGCGCCTGATGGACTCCCAAAGCGAGTCCACCCATGGCAGGTTGGCCGGGTCCTGGGCTGATCCTGTGCCGCCCTGGCCACTGGCGGTCCCGGCCGGCAGATCGCTGCCAAACACCCAGTAGCCGGTCTCTCCCGGCATAACCATGTTAATGCGGTCGCGGGCCTGCTGTTTCACGTAGTTCGGGTCCTGCCACCTGGATACCTGGAGTTTCAGCCCCTCCTGCTCCGCCTGACGGGCGGCGATATCCGCCTCCAGCGCCGCGATCTCGGCCCTTTTGTCGATGAAGATCTTGACGGTGGGGGCCAGCATGATGGTGATGGCAATCATGACGACGGCCAGCGCCAGCATCCGGCCGGAAAAGGCCTTGGCGGGCACCGGATCCTGGTTATCCGCCCCGTGCCTGGCGTCACTCCCCGAGGATTGGCCGGGCTGCTTGTTGCCGTCCGGGCTGCCGGCAGGCCGGCGGGCCGCCTGTTTGCCGGCGGCAACCCCGGCCTTGACCGACGCCCCCAGCCGTCCGGCGGTGGTGGACTTTCCTTGCGCAGCGGGTGCCCGCCCAGCGGGTGTATCCGCGGCGGGCGTTTTCGCTTCCCCGGCCGCGGGCAGGTGCCGCGTCGCGCCGAAATCGGCGCGGATGACGTCAGCGCCGTCGTCGGCGTCCTTTGACTGACGCGCCGCGGGCGTAGCCCGGGGAACCTTGGGACGGCGGGTGGCCATGACACTCCTTCAAAAGCGGACCACAAACAAAAACCGGTGGCCATGGTCTTTCAACCATAGCCACCGGTCAGCTGTTTTTTTGGATGCTAGCCCTTGAAACGCGGGAAAGCGCTGCGTCCGGCGTAGCGTGCGGCGTCGTCGAGTTCCTCTTCGATGCGCAGCAGCTGGTTGTACTTCGCGACGCGCTCGGAGCGGGCCGGGGCACCGGTCTTGATCTGTCCCGCGTTGGTGGCAACGGAGATGTCAGCAATGGTGGTGTCCTCGGTTTCGCCGGAGCGGTGCGAGGTGATGGTGGTGTAACCGGCACGCTGGGCCAGTGACACGGCGTCCAGGGTCTCGGTCAGGGAACCGATCTGGTTGACCTTGACGAGCAGTGAGTTCGCGGTCTTGGTGTCGATGCCGCGCTGCAGGATGGCCGGGTTGGTGACGAAGAGGTCATCGCCCACGAGCTGGACCTTGTCGCCGATGGTGTCGGTGAGGGTCTTCCAGCCTTCCCAGTCGTTCTCGTCCAGCGGGTCCTCGATGGAAACCAGCGGGTAGTCGGCCACGAGCTCGGCGTAGTAGGCGCTCATCTCGGTGGCGGAAAGTGCCTTGCCCTCGAACTGGTAGGCGCCGTCCTTGAAGAACTCGGAGGAGGCGACGTCCAGGGCCAGGGCGATGTCCTTGCCCGGAGTGTAGCCGGCGTTCTTGATGGCTTCCTGGATCAGGTCCAGTGCGGCACGGTTGGACGGCAGGTTCGGCGCGAAGCCGCCCTCGTCGCCCAGTCCGGTGGAGAGGCCCTTGGCCTGCAGGACGGACTTGAGGTTGTGGTAGACCTCGACGCCCCAGCGCAGGCCCTCGGAGAAGGTTTCGGCGCCGATCGGGACGATCATGAATTCCTGGATGTCCACGTCGGAGTCGGCGTGCGAGCCGCCGTTGAGGATGTTCATCAGCGGAACGGGCAGGACGTGCGCGTTGGGGCCGCCCAGGTACTTGTACAGCGGCAGGTCAGCGGATGCTGCGGCGGCGTTGGCCACGGCCAGGGAAACACCCAGGATGGCGTTGGCGCCGAGCTTGCCCTTGTTGGGGGTGCCGTCCAGGTCAATCATGGCCTGGTCGATGCTGCGCTGGTCCGTGGCGTCGAAACCGGTCAGTGCCGGTGCGATCTGGTCGATGACGGCGTCGACGGCCTTCTGGACGCCCTTGCCAAGGTAGCGGCCCTTGTCTCCATCGCGGAGTTCCACGGCCTCGTGTTCGCCGGTGGAGGCGCCGGAGGGCACTGCTGCGCGGCCGATCTGGCCATCGGAAAGCAGGACTTCAACTTCTACGGTCGGGTTGCCACGGGAATCGAGGATCTCGCGGGCGTGAATGGCATCGATAAGCGCCATGAATATGCTCCTTATGGTGAAGCGATTTACTGGGAAACTAGCGGAAAAACTCGACGTCCTCGTCAGGGACTAGCGTAGTCGAGAGTGTTGCAGGTTACGGAAACCTATCCAGCACCCGGACGTCATGATCCCGTCCGGGGCGTGGAAGGGTGAAGGGGGCGGTGGCTGTCCTGATACCGCCGAACTGCCCCGCGGAGGGCGCGTTCGGCGTCGAAACCCCTGGTCCGGGCAGCGGACACGACGGCGAGCAGCAGCTCGCCGAGCTGCTCCTCGGAGTCCAGGTTCCTGACAAAGTCAGCTGCCGCGGTGAGAGGCGGGGCCGTCGTGACGCCCGCCCTCGCCGCCCGGTCCAGTGACTTCTGGGCCCGGGCCAGGGCCGGAAGGCCCTGCGGAATTCCCTCGAAAGGATCACCGCGTTCCGGCTTCTCGGCCCGCTTGATGGAGTCCCACGTGCGGACAATTTCCTCCACACTGGCCGGGAAAGTGTCCTGGAGCGAGCCGTCGGGCCGGAACACGTGCGGGTTCCGGCGGATCATCTTGGCGCTGAGGCCACGGACGACGTCGTCGAAACCGAAAGTGCCGCGTTCCTCGGCAAGGCGGGCGTGGAGGACCACCTGGAGCAGGACGTCGCCCAGCTCCCCCCGGAGCTCTGCCTCGTCGGCGCCGGTTTCGATTGTTTCGGCTACTTCAAAGGCCTCCTCGAGGAGGTACTCCACCAGTGATTCGTGGGTCAGCGCCCCCATCCAGGGGCAGTGCTCCCGGAGGGCGGCGATCACGGCAACCAGGGAGGCCACCGGGACGGAATCGTCCTTAGGCAAGATTGGCGTAGGCGTCGTTGATGTACTCAACGAGTGCTTCCTTTTCCTCCAGCGGCAGGAAAGCGGCCTCGGCGGCGTTGAGGGTCAGCTCAAGGATGTCGTCGAGGTCGTAGTCGAACGTCTCCACCAGCAGTTCGAACTCATCGGTGAGGGTCACGCCGCTCATCAGTCGGTTGTCGGTGTTGATGGTGACGTTGAAGCCGAGCTGGTACAGCATGTCCAGCGGGTGGCTTTCGATGCCTTCGCCGAACCCGGCGATGGCACCGGTCTGCAGGTTGGAGGACGGGCAGATTTCCAGGGCGATGCCGCGGTCGCGGATCCAGCTGGAGAGCTCGCCGAGGGTGACCATCCCGATGTTGGCGTCGGCTTCATCGCTCTCTGCGTCAGCGTCCTCGTCGTCGAACTCAACGGTGATGTCCTCGGCGATGCGCACGCCGTGGCCGAGGCGCAGGGCGCGGCCGTCAACGAGGGCGGACTGGATGCTTTCCAGGCCTGCTGCCTCGCCGGCGTGGACCGTGGCGGGGAAATTGTGCTGGGCGAGGTATGTGAATGCATCACGGAAGCGGGACGGCAGGAACCCGTCCTCGGCGCCGGCGATGTCGAAGCCCACGGCCCCGTTGTTGCGGTGGCGGACGGCCAGTTCGGCAATTTCCTGGCCGCGGTCGGCGTGGCGCATGGCGGTGATGAGCTGACCCACCTGGATGTCCCGGCCGGTTTCGGCGACGGCGTCCACGCCGGCGTCGAGCCCTTCCTGGATGGCCTCGACCACTTCATCCAGCGTCAGGCCCTTCTGCAGGTGCTGCTCCGGTGCCCAGCGGACTTCGCCGTACACGACGCCGTCGTCGGCAAGGTCTTCCACGAATTCCTTGGCCACCCGGAAGAGGCCCTCTTTGGTCTGCATCACGGCGATGGTGTGGTCGAAGGTTTCGAGGTAGCGGACCAGGGAGCCGGAGTCTGCGGATTCGCGGAACCACTCCCCCAGCGCCACCGGATCGGTGGAAGGCAGGGTGTGCCCCACGGCTTCGGCAAGTTCGATGATGGTGGCCGGGCGCAGGCCGCCGTCCAGGTGGTCGTGCAGGGATACCTTGGGGAGGCTCTTGAGGTCGAAGTCGATGGCAGGGGCAGCGTCAAGAATAGGCTCAGTCACGTACCAACCTTAGGGTCGGACGGCGTCCGGCGCCACCCGGAAAGCGGCAGCTTTGGCGGCGGCGCCGGTTCAGCGGCGCGTTTCCACATCGACGACGGCGGGAACGGCCAACGGCGCGATCTCCACCACCGCCTCCCGCTCGGCACGCGCATCCTGTTCTGCCGCTGATTCCTTGCTGGATTCCTGGCCGGATGCCACATGATCGTGGCGGCCCAGACGCTTGTGCCACCAGCGAAGCAGGTGGTCGATGATGACGCCGAGGATGATGGCGAACACCACGGCAATGCCGGCCCCGAGCAGCGGGTTGTCATGCAGCAGCGGGAAGGAGCTGGCCAGCAGGCCGATCCCGATCGAGTAACCGACCCACGTGACGCAGGCAAAGGCATCGAGGACGAAGAACCTGCGGTGCGGGAACGCGGTGGTGCCGGCAACGTAGTTGACCGCCACACGGCCCCAGGGGATGTATCGGGCTGTGAAGATCAGGACGGCGCCGCGCTTCTCCAGCTCGTAGTGGGCCCAGGCAAAGACCTTTTGAACCTTGGGCTTCCGCATCCAGCGCCAGCGTTCAAGCCCGATCTTACGGCCGAGCATGTAGGCCATGTTGTCTCCGGCGATGGCACCCACCAGGGCGGTGGCGCCGAGGATCCAGAGGTTGGGTTCACCGCTTTGGCGTGAAAACGCCGACAGTGCCACGATGAGTGTTTCGCTGGGGACGACCATCGCAAAACCGTCCACAAAAAAGAACACCAGCAGGATGGGATAAATCCACCATTGGCCTGCGGCATGGAGCACTGCCTCATTGATAAATTCCACGCGGGGCCCTGCTCCTATAAAGTGACGGAAATCGCTATTTAGTGTCCCATGGCGGCGGCATAATCCGCTACGCTAAAGCCGCGAAAGCTCACCCGCCGTCATGTGTCTCCCGGCGGCGCCCAGGGCGGCCCGCGCAGCGGATCAGGGGCCCGCCGCTGTCCCCTCTGCGGGTTCCTCCGGCAACCGGCCGCGGAGGCGGCTGATCAGGATGTCCACGATGATGCCGAGCAGAATCGCGCAGACGATGGCGATGGTGGCGCCCAGCAGGTGGTTGTCTTCGAACCACTGCCCGAAAAACAGCCCGATGGATACTGAATACGAGGACCACAGGGCTGCGGACAATACCGTCAGGCCCACGAAACGCAGGTGCGCGAAATGGGTGGCACCGGCCGTCAGGTTGACGGCAACCCGTCCGATCGGAACAAAGCGGGCCACGAGCACCAGGGACGCCGGCCGTTTCCTCAGTTCATTCCCGGCCCAGTGGAAGGCGGTCTGCATTCGCGGCCCGCGCATCCACCGCCACCGGCGCGTACCCACCTTGCGGCCGATCAGGTAGGCGATGTTGTCGCCGCCGAACGCACCCAGCGCGGCCACGAGCATCAGCAGCCACGGATTGGGGACGTCTGCGGTCGCTGCCACGGCCGCCAGGCCAACGACCACGGACTCGCTGGGGATCGGCGGGAAGAACCCGTCGATCACGCAGCAAGCCAGCACCAGGAACAGTACCCAGGGCTGCCCCGCCGCCGCGAGAATGAAGTCGTTGATAGCCTGCACAGTTTCCTAACGGCCGGGGCCGCCCGTTTTCTCCCCGGCCGGTCTGCGGGCGGGCCGTGGCGCTCCCGAAGGGAGCCGGCCGGGGAGGGTCACGGGATCAGGCGATGCGGTCGATGATGAGCTTCTGCGCCGGCCGGGAGCCCTCCGGCGCAACTACAACAGCCCCTTCCAGGGCCTCCTTGGCGCGGCCGAATTTCTCCGGTGTGTCGGTCAGCAGCGTCATCAGGGGTTCTCCGGCACGGACCATGGCACCGGGCTTGGCGTGCAGCCTGACGCCTGCACCGGCCTGGACCTGGTCCTCCTTGCGGGCGCGGCCTGCACCCAGCCGCCAGGCGGCAACGCCCACCGCCAGGGCATCCAGCTCCACGAGGACACCGTCGGCCGGAGCGTAGATGACCTCGGATTCCCTGGCAACGGGCAGCTTGGCGCGGGGATCCCCGCCCTGCGCCTCGATCATGCGGTTCCACACATCCATGGCCCGGCCGTCCTTGAGCGCGGCGCGTGGATCTGCATCGTGGACTCCGGCGCAGGCCAGCATTTCCTCGGCCAGCCGGACCGTCAGTTCGACGACGTCTTCCGGGCCGCCGCCGGCCAGCACCTCCACTGATTCCTCCACCTCGATGGCGTTGCCGGCGGTGAGGCCCAGAGGCGTGTTCATGTTCGTCAGCAGCGCCACCGTGTTGACGCCGGCGTCCTTGCCCAGGGCCACCATGGTCTCGGCCAGTTCCCGGGCGCGGGCCTCGTCCTTCATGAAGGCACCGCTTCCCACCTTGACGTCGAGGACCAGCGAGCCGGTGCCTTCGGCGATTTTCTTGCTCATGATGGACGACGCAATCAGCGGGATGGCTTCCACCGTTCCCGTGACGTCACGCAGGGCATAGAGCTTCTTGTCCGCGGGTGCCAGACCCGCACCGGCGGCGCAGATCACGGCTCCGACGTCCTGCAGCTGGGCCATCATTTCGTCGTTGCTCAGTGCCGCACGCCAACCCGGGATCGATTCCAGCTTGTCCAGGGTGCCGCCCGTGTGGCCGAGTCCGCGGCCGGAGAGCTGCGGAACGGCCACGCCGAAGACGGCTACCAGCGGTGCGAGCGGGAGCGTGATCTTATCCCCCACTCCCCCGGTGGAATGCTTGTCCGACGTCGGCTTCACGCCGCCGTCGGGACGCCGCAGGGCGGAGAAGTCCATCCGTTCGCCGGAGGCGATCATCGCAGCGGTCCACCGCGAGATTTCCGCGCGGTCCATGCCGTTGAGCAGGATGGCCATGTTCAAGGCAGCCATCTGCTCGTCGGCAATGGCGCCCCGGGTGTAGGCGTCGATGGTCCAGTCGATCTGGGCCGGGCTCAGGACGCCCTTGTCCCGCTTGATGCGGATGATGTCGACGGCGTCGAACGCTTCAGTGTTGCTGTTGTTGGTCTTAGTACTCTGTGTCACCGGGGTTCCTCCAGGTGTTGGGGACCAAAGGCATCGGGTAGCACCTGGTCCATTGTCTTGATTCCCTGCGTGGTCATGAGTTCCATGTCGGGCGCCCGGAATTCGTACAGCAGCTGGCGGCAGCGCCCGCACGGCATCAGGATGTTGCCGCCGGCGTCCACGCAGTAGAAGGCGCGCAGCTGGCCGCCTCCGGTCATGTGCAGGTTGCCCACCAGGGCGCATTCGGCACAAAGGGTCAGGCCGTAGCTTGCGTTTTCCACGTTGCAGCCGCTGACGATCCGGCCGTCCGCGGTGAGGGCGGCCGCCCCCACCGCAAACTTCGAATACGGCGCGTACGCGTTCTTCATGGCGGAAACGGCGGCCGCTTCGAGCGCCGCCCAGTCCACCGTGTTGAGTTCCACCGGCGTCAACCCTTGACGTACGGTATGCCGCTGGCGGCCGGCGGCCTGGAGCGGCCCACGAGGCCGGCCACGGCAAGCACCGTCACCAGGTACGGAAGCATGGCCATGAACTGGCTCGGAACGGGTGTGCCGATAATGGTCACGATGCTCTGCAGGTTGTCCGCGAAGCCGAACAGCAGCGCGGCGAAGAAGGCACCGATCGGGTTCCAGCGGCCGAAGATCAGCGCGGCCAGGGCGATGAAGCCGCGTCCGCCTGAAATCTCCTTGGTGAAACTGTCGATGGCCACCAGGGTGAAGAAGGAACCGCCGATGCCTGCAACGGCGCCGCCGAGGGTGACGTTCCAGAAGCGGGTGGCGTTAACCTTGATGCCCATGGTGTCCGCGGCCTGGGGGTGTTCCCCGACGGCACGGACACGCAGGCCCCATTTGGTCTTGAAGAGGCCGATCCACACCACGATGACGGCAATGTACATCAGGTATCCCACCACGGACTGCTTAAAGAGGATGGGGCCGATCACAGGGATGCTCGAGAGCACAGGGATGTCGATGATGGGCAGCCGGCCCGGTGAGTTGAACTGGGCCTTGTTGGCCTGCATCACCGTGCTGAACAGGAAGCCCGTCAGGCCGGAGACCAGGACGTTGAGCACCACGCCCACGATGATCTGGTTGACCAGGTATTTGATGCTGAAGACTGCCAGCACCATGGAGACAATGGCGCCGGCCACGGCCGCTGCCAGCAGCCCGATAAAGGGGCTCTTGGTCAGGGTGGCCACCATCGCAGCGGTGAATGCACCGCCGAGCAGCTGGCCCTCAATGGCGATATTGACAACGCCGACGCGTTCGCAGAGAACACCGGAAAGGGAACCGAACACCAGAGGGACTGCCAGGGTCACGGAACCGGCGATGAGCCCGGCAAGCGAAATGCTCGGCGTGCGGGCGCCGCCCACCACCCAGATCAGGAACGCTGCCACGAACAGCACGATAAAGACGATCGGCAGCCAGCCGGGAGAGGCTTCGTTCCTCGTCTTGAGGTACACGGCATAGCCGGCCAGGCCCAGCATCAGGACCGACAGGACGATTCCGCCCAGGAAGGCGGGCACTTCGATGGCTGGAAGCTGGAAGAAATCGCCGCTCGAGGAGATCCCGAACTTGGCCGTCTGGTTGGGTCCCATGATGCCGAAGAAGATGAAGGCGACGACGCCGAGCACGGCAAGCAGGACCGGCACCTTCCAGGTCACGGGCTTTGCCGAAACCGCGGGGGCTTTCTCCCTGGCCGACTCCGGTGTTCCCGGCTGCGGTTTGCCTTGCTGCGGCTTTCCCGGAACGGGCGATGTTGCTGTTGTGCTCATGCTGCACCTCCGGTGGTGGCTGCCTTCTTGGACTTACCGGCCGTTGCGGCCTTCTTCTTGCGGGGATTGAGCCCGAAGAGGGCGCGCACCAGCGGCGGCGCCGCGATGAACAGGACGATCAGTGACTGGACCACGAGCACAATGTCGATGGGGGTTCCTGTCTGGATCTGCATCTGCACAGCCCCGGCGCGGAAGGCGCCGAACAGCAGACCGGCGGCGAAGGTGCCCCACGGCGTCGAACGCCCCAGGAGCGCAACGGTGATGGCATCGAAACCGTAGGTTGCCGCAACGCCGTCGGTCAGGACCTTTTCGGTTCCCGCGACCTGCGCCACGCCTGACATGCCCGCGAGGGCACCGGCGATCGCCATGACCAGGACCGTGGCCCGGGGAACGTTGATGCCCGCGGTCAGTGCCGCTTTGGGGTTGGCCCCGACGGCGCGGAATTCAAAGCCGACCGTGGAGCGGTTGAGCAGCCACCAGACAAAAACGGTGGCGGCGATGGCCAGGAGGAAGCCCAGGTGGAGCCTGTACTGCGTACCAAGGATCTGCGGATACACGGCGCTCGGATCCAGGATCGGCGAGATGGGGTTGGACTCCCCCGGCCGCTGGAACGCCGGGGTGTTCAGCAGGTAGCGCAGGAAGTACAGGGCGATGTAGTTGAACATGATGGTCAGGATGACCTCATGGGCGCCGGTGCGGGCCTTCAGCAGGCCCACGAGTCCGCCCCAGAGGGCACCGCCCACGATGCCGGCAATGAGGACCAGCAGCAGGTGCAGTCCCAGCGGCAGGTGCAGGGCAAAGCCGACCCAGGCGGCGAGGATGCCGGCCATGATGATCTGCCCCTGCGCACCGATGTTGAACAGGCCTGCGCGGAATGCCAGTGCGACGCCGAGGCCGGCCGTGATCAGCGGGGTTGCGATGGTGAGGGTTTCCATCAGCGGAGCAAACTGCACCGCGACACTGGAGCCGCGGGGATTGAACACCGAGCCCTGGAACAGCGCGACATACGAACGGGTCGCAGCGTTCCAGACAGCCGAGAAGAAGTCCGAGGGCCGGGCAAAGAGGTAGCTCGCGGTGGCACCCACCTGTTTGTCAGTGCTGGCGATGAGAAGTCCGCCCAGGATCAGGGCAAGCAGGACGGCGAGCACCGACACTATGCCGCTGCCGGTGAAGATCCGCCGGACCAGCGTGTCCGCACCGCCCGGAACAATGCCGCTCTGGGCCGAGACGGGAACGGCCGAGGGCTGCATCGCACCGCCGGCTGTGTCCAGCGCGGTGGCGGCGGCTGCGTCTTCGCCCGGCGTCTTGGGGCCGGGCGCTGCGGTTTCCGGTGCTGGGTTCTCCGGTGCTGCGTTCTCCGGTGAGCGGGTAGCCGGGGTTTCCGTTTTGTTTTCGTCAGCCACGTGTTTGGGCTGGTCCTGTTCACTCATGGTCGCCTCCTTCGGCACCGGAGGTGGAAGTCTGTACGGGCGTGTGGGCGCTGCCGGGGTGGGCCGTGTCCGCGTGGGCGCTTTCGGGGGAAAGTCCCGCCATCATCAGGCCCAGGACATCGCGGCCGGTGCCTGCGGGCACGATGCCCACCAGCTTGCCTTTGTAAAGCACTGCGATCCGGTCCGCGAGTTCGATGACTTCGTCGAGTTCGGTGGACACGATCATCACCGGAGTGCCCTGGTCCCGTTCAGCCACGATGCGTTTGTGCAGGAACTCGATGGATCCCACATCCACGCCGCGGGTGGGCTGGGAGGCGATGAACAGTCGCAGCGGCCGGGACAGCTCCCGGGCCATGACGACTTTCTGCTGGTTTCCGCCGGAAAGGGTTCCCGCGGCCAGCGCCCCGGACGGTGTCCTGACGTCGAACTCGTCGATCCTGGACTTGGCGTTCTCCAGGATCCTGGCCGGGCTCATGCTGATGCCCTTGGCGTAGGGCGCCTGGTCGTAGAGGTCCAGGACCAGGTTCTCCGCGATGGAGAAGGTGCCGATGAGCCCGTCAACGGTCCGGTCTTCCGGAACGAAGCCGACGCCGGCCCGGAGTACTTCCTTGACGCTATGGCCCAGGAGCTCCTCGCCGTCCAGCAGGATCGATCCGTGGCAGCGTTCCTGCAGGCCAAGGATGGCTTCGGTGAGTTCTGTCTGGCCGTTGCCCTGCACACCAGCCACGGCGAGGATTTCGCCGCGGGCGATGTCGAAGCTGATGCCGTCCACCACATGCTGGCCGGTGGGCGCGATCACGGTGAGGTCCTTGACCTGGAACGTGGTTTCCTGCGGCTTCGCCGGGGCCTTGTCCAGGGTCAGGTTCACTGCGCGGCCCACCATCATGGAGGCCAGCTCGGTGGTGGACGCGCCGGGATCCGCCGTGCCCACCACTTTGCCGCGGCGGATGACCGTGATGGTGTCGGAAACAGCCTTCACTTCGCGAAGTTTGTGCGAGATGAAAACGATCGAGGTGCCGTTGCTTTTCAGCTGGCGCATGATGTCCAGGAGCTCGTCGGTGTCCTGCGGTGTCAGCACGGCAGTGGGTTCATCGAGGATGAGCACCTTTGCGTCGCGGACCAGTGCCTTGATGATTTCCACACGCTGCTGGACGCCCACGGGGAGGTCCTCGATCAGGGCGTCGGGGTCGACGTCGAAACCGTATTTGTCGGAGATTTCCTTGATTTTGCGGCGGGTATCATCCAGGTTGAGGAAGCCGCCGGCTTTGGTGGTTTCTGCGCCGAGCGCCACGTTCTCCGCGACGGTGAACACGGGAACCAGCATGAAGTGCTGGTGCACCATGCCGATGCCCGCAGCCATGGCGTCGCCCGGTCCGCGGAAGGTGACGGCCTTGCCATCCACCAGGATTTCGCCCTCACTGGGCTCGTAGAGTCCGTACAGGACATTCATCAGCGTGGACTTGCCAGCGCCGTTTTCACCAAGCAGGCAATGAATTTGCCCGGGTTCAACAACCACATCGATGTGATCGTTGGCAATAAGGGAACCGAAGCGTTTGGTGATCCCTCTGAGTTCAAGTTTCAAAACTCTGACCAATCTCGAAGCGTCCGGAAGATGTGCCCGGACGGGATATGTGGCTGCAGCACCAGCCTAGTGCCTGCAGCCCTTGGCGGAGCGGGCAGCGCTCCTCGGAAAAGCTCACGCCCAACGAAAAGCGCCACCGCCCGGAAGTCAATGACCAACCGGGTGGTGGCGCTTTGCGGAGGAAGTTAGGCCTTCGGGCTCGCTGCCGACTCGACCTTCAGCTTGCCGTCAACGATGTCCTTCTTGATCTGATCCAGTTCGGTCTTCAGCTCCGCGGGAACCTGGGACTCCAGAGCGTGGAACGGAGCCAGCTGAACGCCGTCGTTGGCGAGGGTGCCGACGTACGGCGTGTTGCTGAACTTGCCGTCCTTGTCTTCCTTGACAACGGTCTCAACGGCTTCGCCCATCTGCTTCATGACGGAGGAGAGCATGAGGTCCTTGTAATCCGGAGCGGTCAGGAAGCCGTCGGAGTCAACCCAGATGAGCTTGACGTCCTTGCCTGCGGCTTTTGCTTCCTTGAGCGCTGCGCCTGCGCCCTTGCCAACGGGGCCGGCAACGGGCATCACGATGTCGGCGCCCTGGTCCAGGAAGTTTTGGGTCAGCTGCTTGCCCTTGTCCTGCTTTTCGAAGTCACCGGTGAAGCTGCCGTCCTGCTTGGCCTTGTCCCAGCCAAGGACCTTGATGTCCTTGCCCTTCTTCTCGTTGTAGTACTTGACGCCATCGGCGTAGCCGTCCATGAAGATGGTGACGGTGGGGATCTTGATGCCGCCGAAGGTGGCCACTGTTCCGGTCTTGGTGGAGCCTGCAGCCAGGTACCCGGCGAGGAAGGCAGCCTGAGCGGTGTCGTAGATGATCGGCTTGACGTTGCTGATGGGGGTCTCGTAGCCGAAGTCGATGATGGCGAAGTGGCTGTCCGGGTTGGCCGTTGCCTGCGCCTTGGTGGCGTCGCCGAGGAGGAAGCCGACGGTGACGGTCAGGTCGCAGCCTGCGGTGACCATGGCGCGGAGGTTCGGCTCGAAGTCGTTGTTGGTCTTTGATTCGACCTGGTTGACCTTGATTCCGAGGTCCTTCTCAGCCTTCTTCAGGCCTTCGTAGGAGGACTGGTTGAACGACTGGTCGTCGAATCCGCCCGAGTCGGACACGATGCAGCCCGTGTAGTCGCTTGCGGTGGCGCTTGCGCTGCTGCCGGCTTCCGGGGCAGCCCCGCAGCCGGTCAGCAGGAGAGCTGCCGCCCCGGCGGTGGCGACGCCGGTCATTGAACCGCGCTTGAGGGTTGCACGCAGTGAGTTCTTCAATTTTCCTCCAGGAACAAAGAGATAGGCGCTACGACGGGTGTTCAATGAGTGTCCGTTTCGAATGCTCCACACTGAAATTCTGTTTTCACTGATGGGTTCGCAGCACTGCGCCGAGGCGCACTGATGACAGTTACTGTAGTGGCCTGGAACACGTCCGGGTACCACAGGGGCACCCGGACGCGGAGATCGTTGAGAACTTGTTACCTACCGGTAGCCGGTACCGCAAGTCATGTCCATTTCCTAGAGCCGGACCAGCATCTTCCCGGTGTTGGCGCCGTCGAGGAGGTCCATGAACGCCTGCGGGGCGTTTTCGAGGCCGTCCACCACCGTTTCGTCATAGCGGACGGTGCCGTCAGCCACCCAGGCGGACACGGTGCCCACGAACTCGGCCATGTGCTGCCAGTAGCCGCCGATCAGGAAGCCTTTGAGCGTGAGCTGCTTGCCGATGGCCAGCACGAGGTTCCGCGGGGCGGGAGTCGGTTCCGTCGAGTTGTACTGCGCAATGGCGCCGCACATGGCAACGCGGCCGCCGACCGTGAGCGCGGACAGTGCCGCCTCCAGGTGTTCACCGCCGACGTTGTCGAAGTACACGTCAATCCCGCGTTCCCCGGCAGCCGCCGCGAGCTGCGCGGCCACCGGGCCGTCGTTGTAGTTGAACGCGGCGTCGAAGCCGAGCTCCAGCAGGCGGGCCACCTTTTCCGGGGATCCTGCACTGCCGATCACCTTGGAAGCGCCCATCGCCTTGGCGATCTGTCCCACGAGCGACCCGACGGCTCCAGCTGCCCCGGAAACGAAGACCACTTCTCCGGGCTTGAATTCGGCGACTTTCAGGAGGCCGGCATACGCCGTCAGGCCCGTCATGCCCAGGGCGCCGAGGAACGCTGACGCCGGGGCCAGGTCGGTGCGCGCCAGGGACGTGGCCGCAGCGTCCACAACGGCGTATTCACGCCAGCCGAGGGAATGCACGACGACGTCCCCCACCTTGCGCTCATCGGAACGGGACGCGATCACCTCACCGACGGCACCGCCGTCGAGCGCTGCATCCAGCGCAAACGGCGCCGAATACGACTTGACGTCGTTCATGCGGCCGCGCATGTAGGGATCGACGGAGATGAACTGGTTGCGGACCAGCACCTGGCCGTCCTGCAGTTCCGGGAGGTCGGATTCGGCCAGACGGAAGTTTTCCGGGACGGGCCGGCCGTGCGGGCGGGACGCCAGCTGGATTTCGCGGGTGGTGAGGGGAAGGGTTGCGGCGTTGGCGCTCATGCGGCCACCTCCAGGATCTTGATGTCTACGTTGATGTTGCCGCGGGTGGCATTTGAGTACGGGCAGATCTGGTGCGCTTTGGCCACGAGGGCCTCCGCCGTCGCCAGGTCCAGGGCGGGGAGGGCGATTTCGAGTTCAGCGGCCAGGCCATAGCCCACGCCGCCCTCGAGTGCGCCGAAGTGGATCTTGGCTGCCACTGCGGAATCGGTGAGGTCGGCCTTTTCCTTCCGGCCCGCCAGGCGCAGGGCGGAGTGGAAGCACGCGGCGTAGCCGGCTGCAAAGAGCTGTTCCGGGTTGGTGCCCTGGCCGTTGCCGCCCAGTTCCACCGGGCTGGCGAGGGTGACGTCCAGCTTGCCGTCTTGGGTGCGGGCGTTTCCGTCCCGTCCTTCGCCTGAGGCGAGGGCTTCAGCTGTGTAAAGAGTCTTCACGTGGTTCCGTTCTGTTGGGGGAAATCTGTTAGCGATAGGAGTGGAGGGCCGCGGTGAGCCTCGACAGGGTCTCCCGGAGCTGGTCCAGCTCGGCCGCGGACAAACCGGCGGCGTCTGCGAGCTGCTGCGGAATGGCGTTGGCCCGCGCGCTGAGCGCAGTACCGGAGTCCGTCAGGAAGACCTCCACCCGGCGCTCGTCCTCGGTGGAACGCCTGCGCTCCACCAGCCCCAGCGACTCGAGCCTCTTCAGCAGCGGGGACAGGGTGCCTGAGTCCAGGCCCAGCTCCTCCCCCAGCTCGCGGACACTGCGGGGCTGTTCCTCCCAGAGCACCAGCATGGCCAGGTACTGCGGATAGGTCAGGCCCAGCTGGTCCAGCATGGGCCGGTACACGGCAGTGGCTGCCTTCGACGCGGAGTAGAGGGCGAAGCACACCTGCCGGTTCAGGCGGGGGGCGTTGAGTCTGGGAGCGTCGGTCATGAATAAAACGATATCGCACAATTAGATTGTGCACAACTTATCTGCACTTGGTGAGAGTGCGAACGGACACTTCCGGCCCCAGCAGAAGCGCGAACGTACAGTTGAGGCCCCGGGGTCGGGGCCTCAACTGTACGTTCGCGCTTGAAGGGTGGGGCGTAAGTGTCCGTTCGCGCTTTGAGGGTGGGCTTAGAGGTCGCGGATGGTGCGGAGTGCTGCCGCGGTCAGGACCTGGATGCCGTAGCCCAGTGCACGCTCGTCCAGGATGTAGTCGCCGCGGTGAAGGTCGTATTCCTCGCCGCCGGGCGTTTTGGTGCCCAGCCGCATCATGGCACCGGGCAGCTCGGCCAGGAACCAGGCGAAATCCTCCCCGCCCATGGACTGGGGCGTAAGCACTACGGCACTTTCGGCGATCTCGGCGCGGGCTGCTGCTTCGATGAGCGCGGTTTCATGCTCGGAATTAACCACGGGCGGAACGCCGCGGGTGTGCTCCAGCCGGACGTCCACGTTGTAGGGCGCCGCCACCTGGTGAACCACTTCATCCAGGAGTTCGCCTGCGCTGTGCCAGGCGTCGCGGTCCAGGCACCGCATGGTCCCTGCCATGTAGCCCGTGCCGGGAATGGCATTGGGTGCCGAGCCGGCCGAAATGTGCCCCCAGACGACGGAGACGCCGCTACGGACATCCACCCGGCGCGAGAGGACGGCCGGGACGTTGACGGCGATCTGCGCCAGCGCGAAGACGAGGTCCTCGGTCAGATGCGGCCGGGAGGTGTGGCCGCCGCGCCCGGAAAGCTCGATCCTGATGGTGTCCGAGGCCGACGTGATGGCACCGATCCGGGTCCCGATCTTGCCCACGTCGATGCGCGGATCGCAGTGCAGTGCCAAGATGCGCGGCACGCCCTCGAGCACGCCCTGCTCGATGCAGGAATGCGCTCCGCCGGGCATGGTTTCCTCGGCCGGCTGGAAAATGATCCGGACCGTGCCGCCCAGCGGGGATTCCTGGTGCATGCGGTGCAGCACCAGCGCGATACCGAGCATGGTGGTGGTGTGGACATCGTGGCCGCAGGCATGGGTGACGCCGTGGTTCTTGGAGGCGAACGGCAGACCTGTTTCCTCAATGATGGGAAGGGCGTCGATATCGCCGCGCAGTGCCGTGGCAATGGGACCTTCGCCGACGTCGACCGTGAGGCCCGTGCCTTCGAGCCGGCGGGGCTTGAGCCCTGCCGCTTCGAGCCGGTCTGCCAGCTTGTTCGTGGTCCGGAACTCCTTGAAGGACAGCTCCGGATGCGCATGGAGGTCACGGCGGAAATCGATCAGTTCCGGCAGCAGCGGCTCCAGCCACGGCCCCACGAGGGCGGTGGGCTCGGCTTCAGTAGTGTAATTGCGCACGAAACAACTCTAGCGAGGCTGCTCCGAATACCAGCATCAGTGTCGGAGGTTACGGATCCGGGAGCCGGCTCCCGTGCCTGAAAAGGCTCAGCCCAGGTGTTCCCGCACTGCCGGGAAGACCTGGGCTGAGCCGAAGCTGGCGGCCGGTTTAGAGGACGTCGGTGTCGCCGCTGGCCTTGAGCGCGTCCACGGCGGCTTTGACCCGCTGGGAGTTCGCCATGGTGGTCACCAGCAGGGCATCCGGCGTGTCAACGATGACCACGTCCTTGATGCCGATCAGTGCAATGACGCGTTTGGTGTCCGTCACCACCACGCCGCTGGCGTTTTCGGTGAACACGCGGGCACCTTCGCCAAGAACGGTGACATCGTCCACCTCCCTGGCACTGTTGAGCCGGCCCACGGAGGCGAAGTCCCCGACGTCGTCCCAACGGAAAGCGCCAGGCACGACGGCGACGTCCCCGGCCGCCGCGGCGGGCTCCGCCACCGCGTAGTCGATGGCGATCTTCGGAAGGGTGGGCCAGACGCGGGCCGTGACCTCGTCACGTTCATCCGTGTCCCAGGCCTGCGCGATCTCCGTGAGCCCCTTGAAGAGTTCCGGCTGGTTCTGCTCGAGGTGCTTCAGCATGAGCGAAACCGGCGCGACGAACATCCCCGCGTTCCAGACGTACTCTCCGCTGTCGACATACTGCTGGGCGACGTCCTCGCTGGGCTTTTCGACAAACTCCACCACGGCCTGCGCACTCGGGGCGTTCTCGACGGCCAGCTTCTGGCCCGCACGGATGTAGCCGAACCCGGTGGACGGGTGCGTGGGCTTGATGCCGATGGTGACGATCTTGCCGGACGCAGCCGTGTAGATGGCCTCACGCACGGCATCCTGGAAGAGGTCGTCCGGGCTGATCACCTGGTCCGCCGCGAAGGAACCCATGATGGTTTCCGGATCCCGCTGGTACAGGATGGCCGCCGCAAGGCCGATGGCCGCGCCGGAGTCCTTGGGCTCGCTTTCCAGCACGAGGTTGGATTCCTCGACCTCGGGAAGCTGGCCGCACACCGCGCTCCGGTGGGCCACGCCGGTTACAACCAGCACGCCCTTACCGGCAAGCGGCTCCAGGCGGTCGTAAGTGGCCCGCAACAGCGTGCTGCCTGAACCGGTGAGGTCGTGTAGAAATTTCGGGGCTGCTGCACGTGACAGGGGCCAGAGGCGGGTCCCCACTCCGCCTGCAGGAATTACCGCAATAAAACGGTCCAGCGGTGAATTCCGGCTTGTCACTATGTCTGTAGTCATCACGGCCTACTTTAGCCGACCACCGCGCGGATACCGGCAGACGCTGCCCCTCCGCGCCCCCGCGGAGGCCACAATGTGGCGTTCGTCTCAAAAATGCGCAAAAACCGCGCGGGGAGGCGTCACCTACAAGTTCCTGAATTGAATAAGCTGTGAGCGAAGCCTAGATTTAGGCTTGAGCTTACGAGTGCTCTCGCAGCAGGCGTTCCCCCCGCGTGGATCCCATGCCAGCGCCGCTGTGTTGCAGGGAGGTTTATTCAGTGCCGACAAAACCAGCTGGCACCTTGTACCGCGGCCGTGAAGGCATGTGGTCCTGGGTTGGACACCGCATTACAGGTGTAGTGATTTTTTTCTTCTTGTTGGTCCATGTGCTGGACACCTCATTGGTGCGCGTGTCCCCAGAGGCATACACCGCCGTGATCGGCGCCTACAAGAACCCCCTGATGGCCCTGGGTGAAACGGGCCTCGTCGCAGCGATCGTTTTCCATGCCTTCAACGGCCTGCGGATCATCGCCGTCGACTTCTGGAAGAAGGGCGCGAAGTACCAGCGCCAGATGCTGTGGACGGTCCTGATCCTCTGGGTCATCGTCATGGTGGGCTTCTCCATCCGCCACCTTTCCCTCGCCTTTGGAGGTCACTAAGCCATGACTGCAACCATTCAGAGTCCCCGCAGCGGAAAAGACGGCGCGAAGCCGGGCGCAGGCCTGATTGCCCCCAAGTACCGCCGCAGCGGTGCCTCCAAGGGCAACTTCGAAATGGCGGCCTGGCTGTTCATGCGGCTTTCAGGCGTTGTCCTGGTGGTCCTGATCTTCGGGCACCTGTTCGTTAACCTCCTGGTGGGCGAAGGCATCCACGCCATTGACTTCGGTTTCGTGGCCGGCAAGTGGGCCGATCCGTTCTGGCAGTTCTGGGACCTGGCCATGCTCTGGCTGGCCATGCTGCACGGCACCAACGGCGTCCGCACCATCATCAACGACTACGCCGAGAAGGATTCCACCCGCTTCTGGCTGAAGATCGTCCTCTACGCCGCAACAACCGTCATCATCATCCTGGGCACCCTGGTGATCTTCACCTTCAACCCGTGCCCGGTGGACGTCAACGGGATCCCGCTGCCCGGCGGCTTCTGCCCCGCAGCCTAACGGCACCTTCCCTTTCCCCGGGGATCAGCTGTGCCCGCAAGCGCGGGTCAACGGTTTTACGGTGCGGGCTCCGCCCGCCCGTGGTTCTATAGCGAATTTTGAGAGAAAGAGCATCTGGTATGCAGGTCCATAAGTACGACGTCGTCATCGTCGGTGCCGGTGGCGCTGGCATGCGCGCCGCGATCGAATCCGGTCAGCGCGCGCGCACAGCAGTACTGACCAAGCTCTACCCCACCCGCTCGCACACCGGTGCGGCGCAGGGTGGCATGTGTGCAGCACTGGCCAATGTCGAGGAAGACAACTGGGAGTGGCACACGTTCGACACCATTAAGGGCGGCGACTACCTGGTGGACCAGGACGCCGCCGAGGTCATGGCGAAGGAAGCCATCGACGCCGTGCTGGACCTGGAAAAGATGGGTCTTCCGTTCAACCGCACGCCGGAAGGACGGATTGACCAGCGCCGCTTCGGCGGCCACACCCGCGACCACGGCAAGGCCCCGGTCCGCCGGGCATGCTATGCGGCTGACCGCACAGGCCACATGATCCTGCAGACGCTGTACCAAAACTGCGTCAAGCACAACGTGGAGTTCTACAACGAGTATTACGTCCTGGACCTCCTGACGGTTGAAGAGGACGCGGTCCGCGAAGACGGCACGCCCTACAAGCAGAAGCGTGTTGCCGGCGTCGTGTCCTACGACCTTGCTTCGGGCGAACTGCATGTGTTCCAGGCCAAGTCCGTGGTGTTCGCCTCAGGCGGCGCAGGAAAGGTCTTCAAGACCACCTCCAACGCGCACACCCTGACCGGCGACGGCATGGGCATCGCGTTCCGCCGCGGCATCCCCCTGGAGGACATGGAGTTCTTCCAGTTCCACCCGACCGGCCTTGCCGGGCTGGGCATCCTGCTTTCTGAAGCCGCCCGCGGCGAAGGCGCCATCCTGCGCAACTCCGAGGGTGAACGCTTCATGGAGCGCTACGCCCCCACCATCAAGGACCTTGCACCCCGTGACATCGTGGCCCGCTCCATGGCCAACGAAGTCCGCGAGGGCCGCGGCTGTGGACCGAACAAGGACTATGTGCTCCTTGACCTGACCCACCTCGAGCCTGCGCACATCGATGCCAAGCTGCCGGACATCACCGAGTTCGCCCGCACCTACCTCGGTGTGGAGCCGTACACGGAGCCGGTCCCGGTGTTCCCGACGGCGCACTACGCCATGGGCGGCATCCCCACGAACATCACCACCGAAGTCCTGCAGGACAACGACACCGTGGTGCCGGGCCTCTACGCGGCCGGTGAAGTGGCCTGTGTTTCGGTCCACGGCTCCAACCGCCTGGGCACCAACTCGCTGCTGGACATCAACGTGTTCGGCAAGCGCGCCGGCATCGCCGCTGCGGAGTACGCCAAGACCGCTGACTTCGTGGAGCTCCCGGCCGACCCGGAGGCGTACACCATCGAACTGCTGGACATCGCCCGCAACGGCACCGGCGACGAAAAGGTGGCTGTGATCCGCAAGGAACTCCAGGACACCATGGACGCCAACATGCAGGTGTTCCGCACCGCAGACACGCTGAACCAGGTCCTCAGGGACATCGAGTCCTTCGAGGCGCGGTACAAGAACATCAGCGTCCAGGACAAGGGCAAGCGCTTCAACCTGGACCTCCTCGAGGCCGTTGAGCTGGGCTTCCTGCTGGAACTGGCCAAGGTCATGACGGTTGCCGCCCTGCACCGTGAAGAGTCCCGTGGCGGACACTTCCGCGAGGACTTCCCGGACCGCGACGACGAAAAATTCATGAAGCACTCCATGGCGTACAAGGACGACCACGCCCCGGCTGACGGCTCTGCAGAAGCAATTGCCGGTATCCGCCTGGCCACCAAACCGGTTGTCTTTACCCGCTACGAGCCGATGGTGAGGAAGTACTAAGATGTCCGCCGAACTTGCTGAGCCAGCCTCAAAGATCGAACTGCCCGCACACATTGGAGGCGGCGGAGAGATTCCGACGTTCGACGTCACCCTCCGCGTGCGCCGCTACAACCCCGAAGTTTCCGAGGACGCCACCTGGGACGACTTCAAGGTGACCATGTACGGCACCGACCGCGTGCTGGATGCCCTGCACAAGGTCAAGTGGGAAATTGACGGCAGCGTCTCCTTCCGCCGGTCCTGCGCCCACGGCGTCTGCGGTTCCGATGCCATGCGCATCAACGGCCGCAACCGCCTCGCGTGCAAGACCCTGCTGAAGGACCTGGACACGACCAAGCCCATCACCGTCGAGCCCATCAAGGGCCTGCCGGTGGAGAAGGACCTGATCGTGGACATGGAGCCGTTCTTCCAGTCCTTCCGTGAAGTCATGCCGTTCCTGATCAACAAGGGCCACGAGCCCACCAAGGAACGCCTGCAGTCCGCCGAGGACCGTGAGCGCTTCGACGACACCACCAAGTGCATCCTCTGCGCCGCGTGCACGTCCTCCTGCCCGGTGTTCTGGACCGACGGCCAGTACTTCGGCCCGGCAGCGATCGTCAACGCCCACCGCTTCATCTTCGATTCCCGCGATGACGCCGGCGACATGCGCCTGGAGATCCTCAACGACAAGGAAGGCGTGTGGCGCTGCCGCACCACCTTCAACTGCACCGAGGCATGCCCCCGCGGCATCCAGGTCACGCAGGCCATTGCCGAAGTCAAGCAGGCAATCCTGTCCCGCAAGATCTAGCACCACCGGAACCAAAAGAAGTACGACGACGGCGCCTCTCACCTTTAAGGTGGGGGCGCCGTCGTGGTTTCACGGCCATCTACTGGCACCAAACGAAAAGGTCCCCCATGTCCCGCTCCGAAAAAGTCAGCTTCGAAGGATCCACCGGCGAATTGCTCTCCGGCATCATCGATGTCCCGGAAGGACCGGTGAAGGGCTGGGGTGTGTTCTCGCACGGGTTTACGCTGGGCAAGGACAGCCCGTCGGCGTCCCGGATGTGCAAGGCGCTGGCTGACAACGGTGTGGGGATGCTGCGCTTCGACAACCTGGGCCTGGGCGATTCCGCCGGGTACTGGTCCGAGGGCTCGTTCAGCCACAAGGTGGCCGACACGGTCAAGGCGGCTGAGTTCATGCGGGCCGAAGGCAAGCCGGTCTCCCTGCTGGTGGGCCATTCCTTCGGCGGCGCCGCCGTCCTGGCGGCAGCCAAGGAGATCCCGGAGCTCGACGCTGTGGCCACCGTGGGGGCGCCGTTCTCGCCCAAGCACGTGGCCCACGTCTTTGACGCGGCCCTGGACCGGATCCTGAGTGAAGGCAGCGCGGAAGTGGACCTCGGCGGCAAACGCGTGGAGATCCGCCGGCACTTCGTCGAGGACCTGGAGAACGCGGACCTGACCGACTGCATCAAGCGGTTGCACAAACCCCTGATGGTGCTGCACTCCCCCACGGACAACACCGTGGGGATCGAGAACGCCAGCACCATCTTCCAGACGGCCCGGCACCCGCGCAGCTTCGTCTCGCTGGAAGGCAGCGATCACCTGCTGACCGGCAAGGGCCAGGCCGCCCGTGCCGCGAAGATTATTTCCGCGTGGGCCGATCAGTACCTCGACGCCGGACGCTAGCAGCCTTCCGGTCCCGCTCCACCGGCGTCTTACCCGGCTGGACCTGGCGCGAACCCCAGCCGGCAGTTGCCTTCGCTGCGGGGGCGTTCTTCAGGTCTTCGTCGCGGATGGCGGACCATGCCGCGGAGACCAGGTAGACCTGGCTGACCAGGTTGAACCAGATGAGCAGCCCAATGATGATCGCAAACGGCGCCAGAATCGGGTTGCGGCCGGCGTTTGCAAGCAACTCCGTGCTGAAGATCTGCAGCACGGTGGTACCCACAGCCGACAGGACGGTTCCTTCCAACAGCGCCTGCCGGCTAAGTTTCAGCCCCGCCGCGAGCCGGAACATGATCAGTGCGGTGACCCAGCCCAACGCGAGCGGTACGCCCACCTTGATGGCCGTGGTCAGCGGCCAGGCCATCACCGGATCCAACTGCAGCTGCTCGGTGACCCATCCCGCTGCGGTACCGAAAATCAGGGAGGCGCCGGCGCTGAGCACCAGCGCAACGCCAAGCAGCAGCAACGTGCCGGTGTCCCGCAGCTTCTGGACTACCGGATTCATCTTCAGCGGACCGAGTTGCATCACGCCCCGCAGGCCCTCCCGGACTCCGGCTATCCAGCCAAGGGAGGTCACGATGGTGACGACGGCAGCGATGACCGCGGTCCAGCCAAGGCCGGCAGGGTTCAGCAGGTCCTGCGGGTCCACCAGCCCGTCGCCGCCGTCAACCTTTACCAGACCCGGTGCGCTTGCCGCCACGCTGCTGACGATCCGGTCAAGCAGCGCCGGTTGGCCGCTCAACAGTAGCCCCGCCACGGAAAAGCCGGTGGCCAGCAGGCCGGTGATGGAGAAGAACATGTTGAAACCGATGCCGGCCGCCATGAGGGGCCCGTGCTGCAGGTTGTAGTGCTGGAACGCGCGCATGGGACGGAAGGCATTCAGCCGTGCCAGCAGCCATTGGAACATTGCCATCAGGCCGGCCACAGGGCCGGCGCCTGACCGGCGCGCCTTGCTCCACTCGACCTTCTTCCGGCTCACTTCCAGCTTCAGCCGGGCGCGCTCCGTGGGCAGCGGAGGATTATTCCCGGCCTGCGCCGCCTGTGCTGCCTGCACCGTCGGGGCCGGTCGCGCCTCGGGGGTGGTCAGTTTCGATACCAAAGTCGAGTTCTTCCCGTAGCTGCCAAATGCCATTGATGTCATGCTCGTACAGCCCCATGCTAACCACAGGGAAGGTGGCCCGGTAATCCTTCAGCACCGTTTCGGCCTCATCCAGGCTCTCCGGCGCAACATCGTGGGCAATGGTCACATGCGGGTGGTAGGCAAAAGGCAGTTCCCGTTCCAGCGGCCCGGTCTGCAGCTGTTCGTGCAGCTTCACGCAGTCACCAAAACCGTCTTCAACCTTCAGGAAGACCACCGGGGACACCGGCCGGAAGGAGCCGGTCCCCGCAATGGTGACGGTAAACGGCTCCTGCCTGCGCGCGATTTCGCGGACGTGGCATCGGGTGGCTTCCCAGTCCCTGGTGGGGGTGGTGGTGACCAGCGTGATGTGCGCGGGGATGACGCCGGCCATGGGGTCCCCGAAAGAGGCCCGCCAGCGCCGCAGTTCCTCGGCAATGTCCGGCGGGAACCCCAGGATGACGCCGACGCTCATCCCGTCGGTCCTGGCCTCGCGGCTACCCGGTTCAGTGCCCCGGACCTTGGCAGCGTTATCATCGGCGTCAACGAATCTTCCCTCGCCGCGGTAGGCAGGGGAGTTTTCGTTTGCAGTGACTTTGCTGGCGGACGACATGGGGCTAGCGGACTCCTGCAAGGCTCAGGGACGGCAGGAAGCCCATGCGCTCGTAGACCTGGCCGAGGGTCACGGAGGCGATTTCGCGGGCACGTTCGGCACCCTGGGCCAGGAGCCTGTCCAGCTCGGCCGGGTCCGCCATAAGTTCATTGGTGCGGTCCCGGAGGGGCGTGATGAAGTCCACCATGACGTCGGCCAGGTCCTTCTTGAGGTGGCCGTACATCTTGCCCTGGTATTCCGCCTCAAGCTCGGCCACGGACTTCCCCGTCAGCGTCGAATAGATGGTGAGCAGGTTGGAGACGCCGGGCTTGGCTTCGGCGTCGAAGCGGATGTCCGTTCCGGTGTCCGTCACGGCGGACTTGATGCGTTTCGCGGCGATCTTGGGATCCTCCAGGAGCTGGATGGATCCGTGCGGCGAGCCGCCTGTTTTCGACATCTTGGCAGTCGGGCTCTGGAGGTCGTAGATCTTGGCAGTGGCCTTGAGGATGGTGGCCTCAGGCACCGTGAAGGTCTGGCCAAAGCGGGTGTTGAAGCGCTGGGCCAGGTTTCGGGTCAGCTCCAGGTGCTGACGCTGGTCCTCGCCGACCGGGACGAGGTCGGTCTGGTACAGCAGGATGTCCGCGGCCATCAGGGTCGGGTAGGCGAACAGGCCCAGTGTTGCGGACTCCGTTCCCGACTTCTGGGTCTTGTCCTTGAACTGCGTCATCCGGGAGGCCTCGCCAAAGCCGGTGATGCAGTTCAGTGCCCAGGCGAGCTGGGCGTGCTCGGGGACATGCGACTGGACGAAGAAGATGCTTTTGTCCGGGTCGATCCCGGCCGCAATGTACTGGGCCGCCACTACGCGGGTGCGTTTGGCCAGCTCTACCGGTTCGAAATCCACGGTGATGGCGTGGAGGTCGGGAATGAAGAAGACAGCGTCGTATTCGGCCTGCATGTCAACCCAGTTGCGGACGGCGCCAATGTAGTTGCCCAGATGCAGGGAGTCCGCCGTGGGCTTGGCACCTGAAAGGATGCGCTTCTTGGTCACCGGGGTAGTCGAGCTAGTCATTGTGAGAAAAACCTTCGGGCTTAGAGCTGGTAGTCCACTACCAGCGGGGCGTGGTCGGAGAAGCGGGTGTCCCATGACGGCGCCCGGTCCACCACTGCCGAAAATGCAGCAGCAGCGAGGGCGGGGGTGGCCATGTGGTAGTCGATGCGCCAGCCTGTGTCGGTGTCAAAGGCCTTGCCGCGCTGGGACCACCAGGTGTAGGGGCCTTCTACGTTTCCCGCCAGGCCCCTGTGGACATCCCTCCATCCGATCTCATCGCCAAAGAAGCGGTCAAAGTAGGCGCGTTCCTCCGGGAGGAAGCCGGCGCGCTTCACATTGCCCTTCCAGTTCTTGATATCCAGCTCCGTGTGGCCGACGTTCAGGTCACCCACCACGAGGGCGTGGTCGCTGTGCTTTGCCAGCTCCGGAAGGCGGCTGGTCATGACGTCCAGGAACCGGAATTTGTCGTCCTGCTTCGGGGTCCCGGCCTCACCGGAGTGAACATAGGCGCTCACGACCGTCAACTGGGTGGCAGCTCCGGCGGCATCCCTGACGCGGAAATCCGCTTCGACCCAGCGTCCGGCGGTGGCAAAGTAATCGTCGCCGATGTGGGAACGGGTAGCCAGCGGTTCCTCACGGGACGCAATGGCCACGCCCGCGCGGCCCTTGGCCTCGGCTTCCTCGTGCAGGATGAACCAGCCGTCGCCCAGGAGTTCGCGGACGATCTTGTCCGGTGCCCTGACCTCCTGCAAGCAGAGGATGTCCACATCGCGCGGCTCAAGCCACTCCGCCATGCCGTTCCGGTAGGCGGCGCGGAGGCCGTTGACGTTGACTGATGCGATACGAAGGTGGTCCTTCTTCAATGCCGAGATCACCCGCTCCACTCTAGTCGATGATGGTTCCGCTGACGGGTTCGTCAGCGCCACCGGAGGACTTGATCATGTCCCTGGCGTTGGTGGCCGTGATTTCGATGGTCTCCAGTGCGCGGCGGATGGTGTCATGGTCCGAGGCTTCGCCCTTGGCCCGTTCCTGCTCGACGACGCGCACCTGGACCTGGACGATCTTGAAGGAATGGTCCAGCTTCATGTCCCGGACTTCGTCGGCCTCGCTGCGCGACCGCACCAGACGGGTGCCGCCGTGATCGGCGCTGCCGGACGACGGCGCCCGGCCGGTGGCTGCGTTGAAGGCGTTCTGCGCTTCGTTGAGTTTGGCGGTCGCCTTCTTGGCGGCCTTCTGGATGCTGAAAACGACGAACGCTGCCAGCGCGAGCCAGAAGCCGGCGATGATCGCCACCACCCAGCCCACGACGTCGTTCTGGTTGGCGGCGAAGATGACGGCGACAACGAAGGCGACGACAAACACCATCATTCCCGGACCGCTGATCCGCAGCATGGAGAACCCGCCCTTGGCCGGGTTGGACGCAGAGTGAGGGTTACCCAAAGTTCGCATGGGTCCATTGTCTCAAACGCCGGAGCCGGAAAATGGACGCTTCCACCCCGGGCGAACGTTATTTCAGGAACAGCTTGCGCAGGCGGCCGGCCGTGAGCATGACCCCCAGCACGATCATCACCAGGTAGTACCCTACGTGGATCGCCGTGGCAGGGGTGAAGATGCCCACGCTGATCTGCCGGAGCAGCTCCACACCGTGCCACAGCGGCATCGCCTGGATCAGCCACTGGATGGACTGCGGGTAGACGCTGAGCGGGTAGAACGTGGCACTGAAGAGGAACATCGGCAGCATCACGAAGTTGATCCAGTCCATCTGCTGGAAGGTCTTCATGAAGCTCGTGATCCCCATGCCGAAACTCGCGAAACCGAAGGCGATCAGCACCGAGGCCGGAATCATGAGGATGGCCCATGGCGTGGTGATCAGTCCCATAACGCCCATGACTGCGGTGAATCCGGTCGCGTACAGCAGGCCCCGCAGCAACGCCAGGAAGATCTCCCCCATGGCCACGTCCAGGGGGCCCAGCGACGTATAGAGCATTCCCTGGTACAGCTTGGCGAAGTTCATCTTGAAGAAGACGTTCCAGGTGGAGTCGTACACGGCGCCGTTCATCGCGGACACGGCCAGGAGCGCCGGAGCAATGTAGGCGGCGTAGCTGATTTCCTGGCCGCCGGGTCCTTGGACGGCGCCCACGATGGCGCCCAGTCCCACCCCCATCGAGATCAGGTACAGCACCGGCTCGAAGAAGCCCGAGAGCATCACCATCCAGTTGCTGCTCTTCGTTGCCATCAGCCCGCGGGCAATGACCGCCCTGACGTTCCGGGAGTACATCGGCCCGAAACGGCGGTTCCGCGCCGCCTCGGTCACGCTGTGGCCGCCCGGGTTGTGACTTTGAGACAGGACGCTCATTGCCCCAGCCTCCTGACGAACTGGCGTTTTGTCAGCATCCATCCCGCGACGGCGAGGCCGACCAGGAACACGATGTGCAGGATGGTCAGCAGCGGCGACTCGTCATAGCCGTAGCTGAAGACACGGCCCAGCTCGGTGCCGTGCCAGATCGGAGAGATCCAGCCGATCCAGCGCACCACGAGCGGCAGGGAATCAAGCGGGAAGAACGTTCCGGAGAACAGGAACAAGGGGGTCACAATGAACCTCATCACCATGGCGAACTGGCCCTTGTCCTCCTTGATGGAGGCGGCGTATGCCATCAGCGGCAGGCCGAAGGAGAGCCCGGCGAGGGTGGCCACGAGTACGGACACCCAGCCCCAGCCGCTGGGTGACGCACCGAAAAGCGCCACCACCGCGAAGTAAATGGCGGACTGCAGCAGGAACCTGAGGGTCACGGCCATGATGTGGCCCGCGGCGATTTGCTCAGGCGTGAGCGGGGACGCGTGCGGCCCGTAGTACACCCGCCGCCACTTGAAACCGTCCATCACCGGGAACGTGAATTCGTTGGCGGCGGTCATGACCGCGGCAGAGATCAGCAGCGCCGGGGCGATGAAGGCGAGGTAGCTGACCCCGCCGAAGGCAGTGCCGCTGTTGGTGTCCACCAGGGTGGCCAGTCCCACCCCCATGGCGAACAGGTAGGCCACGGGCTGGCCCACGCCGTACATCACGATGGTCCAGCCGTAGCTCTTCATGACGCGGAGGACCTGCTCCGCATAGTAGAAGGCTCCCCAGCGGCGGGCGCGGGCCGCTGACACGGCAGGCGAATGGGCGCGCAGCATGCCAGGTCCGCGGCTGCCGGCGTCCGCGACCGACGGCAAAGGCTGCTCAGTCAACGAGGCTCCTGCCGGTGAGGCGGAGGAAGACATCCTCCAGGGACGACCGCCGCACCAGCGACGTGACCGGACGGAGGCCGCGGGCGGACACCTGCTCGAGGGCCGCCTCGCCGTCGTGCGCATAAATCAGCACCCGGTCCGGAAGCGTCTCCAGCCGTTCGCCAATGCCTTCGAGCTCAGCGCCGATGGTGGCGTTGCGTTCCGATCCAAACCGGAGCTCCAGGACTTCCCGGGTGGAGTACTCGCGGATGAGGCTGGCCGGCGAGCCCTCGGCCATGATGCGCCCCTTGTCCACCACGATGAGGCGGTCGCACAGCTGTTCCGCCTCGTCCATGTAGTGCGTGGTGAGGATGAGTGTGACGCCCTGCTCCTTGAGCCGGAACAGCCTGTCCCAGAGGATGTGCCGGGCCTGGGGATCGAGGCCCGTGGTGGGCTCGTCCAGCAGGAGGATCCGGGGTTCGTTGATCAGCGACCGCGCGATAGTCAGCCGCCGCTTCATGCCGCCGGAGAGGGCATCCACCTTGGACTTCGCCTTGTCCGTCAGCTGGGCGAACTCCAGCAGCTCATCGGCCTTGGGCCGGAGGTAGCTCATGGGCAGGCCAAAGTAGCGGCCGTAGACCAGGAGGTTGTCGCGGACCCTGAGTTCCTCGTCGAGGTTGTCCTGCTGCGGCACAACACCGAGGTGGGCGCGGACTTCGGGACCATGGCTTTCCGGATCCAGCCCCATGATGGACAGGCTTCCGGATGTGCGCTGGGAGACGCCGCCGATCATCTTCATGGTGGTGGACTTGCCTGCACCGTTGGGGCCAAGCAGGCCGAAGGCCTCACCGGCCGGAACGCTGAACGAAATGCCGTCGACGGCGGTGACGTCGCCGTACGTCTTGGTGAGGTTTTCGGCGGTGATGACGTACTGCATCTGGTCGCCCTGGGTCTGGCTGCTGGATTGGTTGCGTGAGAGTTCTTCGTTGGACACAAGTTCAGGCACTCACCCAACGTTAGTACGCACGTTCGAACAAAGAAAGAGTTCGATCTCAAAAAATCCATTCGATTTTGTCACCCCGGCTGCGGACCCGGCGACCCGGCATCAGGGCCGCCGGAACCCGCCTACTTTTCCTCGCCGCGCAGGACCTGCAGGCGCTGTCGGTACTCCGTTTCATCGATTTCCCCGCGGGCGTAGCGTTCCCGGAGCACCCCTTCGCCGCCTTGGCGGGCGGCCCAGCGATGGTTGGTCCGCCACGTGCGCCGGGCAACGAAAATCAACAGGCCTATCACCAGGATCCAGAACAGCGGGAACAGCAGGAACCAGGGCGAGAAGCCGCCGTCGTACCACGGCGCATGGGCGGGGACGGTCCCAAAAGCAGTGCTTATTGCAGTCAACATGTCAGCTCCAGACTTTCAACGGGCCGGATTTCGGCTCCGCTTCAAGTCTGGTTTCGGCGCCCGGCGCCGTCGTCCGGCGGCGGGAGGCACTTGGGGCACGCGCCCTACTACCCGGGGAGGCAGCAGGGAGTCCTCAGCTGCTCCAGCCCGGGCGGATCAGGCCCGACTCATAAGCCAGCACCACCAGCTGCGCGCGGTCACGTACCTGCAGCTTGGTCATGATCCGGGAGACGTGGGTTTTGGCGGTCAGCGGCGTGATGAAAAGCCGCCCGGCAATCTCGGCGTTGTTCAGTCCCTCCCCCACCAGCCGGAGCACTTCCCGTTCGCGTTCGGTGATCCGGTCCAGCACGGCATCGGACGGCTTGCCGGGCGCGCGGGGCTGCAGGGCCAGCTGGGCCATGATCCGGCGCGTCACTGACGGCGAAAGGAGCGCGTCGCCGTCGTGCACTACGCGCACGGCGCGGAGCAGCTCCTCCGGTTCGGTGTCCTTGACCAGGAAGCCGGCGGCGCCGGCGCGCACAGCCTCGGCGATGTACTCGTCAAGCTCGAAGGTGGTGAGGATGATGACCCGTGTCCAGGGAAGCGTCGGATCGGCCAGGATCCTGCGCGTCGCCCCGAGCCCGTCGCCCTGCGGCATGCGGATGTCCATCAGCACCACGTCGGGCCTCTCGCGTGCAGCGAGCCGCACGGCGTCGTCGCCGGTGCCGCATTCGGCCACGACCTCCATGTCCGGTTCGGCATCCAGGAGTGCGCGGAATCCGGCCCGGATGAGGGTCTGGTCATCGGCGATCAGGATGCGGATCATGCCCGGTCCCCGTTCTGGTCGCCGTCGTTGGGGTGGCTGCCCAGCGGCAGCACTGCCTGGACCCGCCAACCCGGGTTGAGCGGCAGGAACCGTACTGTGCCGCCCAGCGCGGCGGCGCGTTCCCGCATCCCCCGCAGGCCGTTGCCTTCCGGTGCCCCGGCGGCTCCGCGGCCGTCGTCGTCGACCGTGACGGTGAGGCGTCCGGCGTCGGGCCCGTCGGCGGGAACGTCAACCACGACGGCGGCGCGGCCGGCCCCGGCGTGCCTCACCACATTGGTGAGGGCCTCCTGCACGATGCGGTAGGCGGCCTCTTCGGCTGCGGCGGGCGGCCCGCCGGTGTCCGGATCCGTCCGGATGTCCAGCTTCACGTCCAGTCCCGTGCGCCGCGCGTTCTCGGCGAGCTCGGGCAGTTTCCGCAACCCGGGACCCGCGGCCGGGCGCAGCGGTGCGTCGTCCCGGAGCACGCCCAGCAGCTGGCGGACTTCGTCCAGGGACTCCTTGCTGGCCGTTTTGATGGCCTCCAGGGCGGGACGGAACTGTTCCGGGTCGCGGTCCCCCAGGTGCAGGGCCACCGATGCGCGGACGTTAATGAGGGACAAGGAATGCGCCACAACGTCATGGATATCCCTGGCCAGGGCGAGCCGGTATTCGTCCCGGGCTGCCTGCTCCCGGGACTCGCGCTGCCGCCGCCTTTCGGCCACGCGCTCGTGGCGGAGCCGGGCGCCCTCCCCCAGCAGCACCAGGATCACCAGCCAGGACGTCCCGGCGACGGCGCGGATCAGGGCGCCTTCGTCCCCGCTGGCCATAAAAAAGGCAGCCAGCGCCGCCGCGCAGGTCCCGGCCACGGTCCAGGTCTGCCAGCGTCGTCCGGCGGCCGCCGAGAAGACGATGGCCAGTGCCAGGGACAGCAGGACAGGACCCCAAGGGTAGCCTGCGGCAAGGTAGAGGATGGTCGCCGCGGCAGCCGCAGGCAACATCACGGCGGGCCGGCGCCGGCGCAGGGACAACGCGGCCGGGCCGGCAAGCAGCAGCACGAAAGCCAGGACGTCCAGGGGCCGGTGGTCGGGCTGCCGGGCAGCGGCGAAGATCGTGCCCACGACCTGGACAACGGCCACGGCGATCACCAGGAAGGCAGTGGGCGGACCCTGGAATCGGCGCGGCATACTCCGAGCCTAGCGGCGGCGGCCTACCTGCGTCGTCCGCTTAACGGCGCAGGGCGCCTACTCCCGCGGGAGTAGGCGCCCTGTCTGCATTCCGTGCAACTCAGGCGACGCCGGCGTGGCGTTCCGCCAGTTTGCGTTCCGCGGCTTCGACCACGTTGGTCATCAGCAGCGCCACGGTCATGGGACCGACGCCGCCGGGGTTCGGCGAAATCCAGCCGGCCACCTCGGCAGCGGCGGGATCGATGTCGCCGTGGACCTTGCTCTTGCCCGTCTCGGGATCGGTTTCACGGGTGACGCCGACGTCCAGCAGCGCCGCGCCCGGCTTCACGTCCGCAGCCTTGACGATGTGCTTGGCACCCGCCGCGCCCACGATGACATCCGCCAGCCGCAGCAGCTCCGAAAGGTTCTCGGTGCCGGTGTGCGTCAGCGTGACGGTGGCGTTCACGGCCCGCCGGGTGAGCAGCAGGCCGATCGTGCGGCCGATCGTGACGCCGCGGCCAACCACCACGACGTGCTTGCCGGAGAGGTTGTAGCCGTTGCGCTCCAGGAGCTCGATGACGCCGCGGGGCGTGCACGGCAGCGGCGAAGTGATCTCGCCGTTGACATTGAGCACCAGCCGGCCAAGGTTGGTCGGGTGCAGGCCGTCGGCATCCTTGTCGGGGTCGATCCGCTCGAGGATGGCGTCGGTGTCCAGGTGCTTGGGCAGCGGCAGCTGCACGATGTACCCGTGGCAGGCGGGGTCCGCATTGAGTTCGTCAATGAGGGCCTCGACCTGGGCCTGGGTGGCATCGGCCGGAAGCTCACGCTGGATCGAGTTCATCCCGATCTCCACCGACTGTTTGTGCTTCATGGACACGTACAGCTGGGAGGCAGGGTCCGCGCCCACGAGCACTGTGGCAATGCCCGGGGTGACGCCGCGGGCCTTCAGGGCCGCGACACGCTCGGCCAGCTCGGATTTGATGGCGGCTGCAGCAGCCTTGCCGTCAAGGATCTTCGCGGTCTGCGCCATGGACGGGTTCACCACTGTTCGTGCTGCGGGTACAGCGGGAAGTCGGCGGCAAGCTTGTCCACGCGGGCCTGCAGGGCTTCGATGTCGGTGGCGGAGCCGGCCTTCAGGGCGGTGGCGATGATCTCGGCAACCTCGGTGAATTCGTTGGCACCGAAGCCGCGGGTGGCCAGGGCGGGAGTACCGATACGCAGGCCGGAGGTGACCATCGGCGGGCGGGGGTCGAACGGAACGGCGTTGCGGTTCACGGTGATTCCCACGGAGTGCAGGAGGTCCTCGGCCTGCTGGCCGTCCAGCTGCGAGTTGCGCAGGTCCACCAGGACCAGGTGCACATCGGTGCCGCCCGTGAGCACGGAGACACCGGCTTCTGCGACGTCAGCCTGGTTCAGGCGGTCGGCGATGATCTTGGCGCCCTCGAGGACGCGCTCCTGCCGTTCCTTGAACTCAGCGGTGCCGGCGATCTTGAAGGCAACGGCCTTGGCAGCGATGACGTGCATGAGCGGTCCGCCCTGCTGGCCCGGGAAGACGTTGGAGTTGAGCTTCTTGGCCCATTCCTGCTTGGCCAGGATCACGCCGGAGCGGGGTCCCGCGAGGGTCTTGTGCACCGTGGAGGTGACGACGTCGGAGTGCGGCACCGGGCTCGGGTGCAGGCCCGCGGCCACCAGGCCGGCGAAGTGGGCCATGTCGGTCCAGAGCAGCGCGCCGACTTCATCGGCGATCGAGCGGAAGGCTGCGAAGTCCAGGTGACGCGGGTAGGCGGACCAGCCGGCGATGATGACCTGCGGCTTCTCGGCGATGGCCTGCTCGCGGAGCTTGTCCATGTCGATGCGGAAGTTGTCCTGCTCCACCTGGTAGGCAGCCACGTTGTAGAGCTTGCCGGAGAAGTTGAGCTTCATGCCGTGCGTCAGGTGGCCGCCGTGAGCCAGGGACAGGCCCAGGATCTTGTCACCCGGGGTGATCATGGCGGACAGTGCGGCGGCGTTGGCCTGGGCGCCGGAGTGCGGCTGGACGTTGGCGTATTCTGCGCCGAACAGGTCCTTGACCCGGTCGATCGCCAGCTGCTCAGCGATGTCCACGTATTCGCAGCCGCCGTAGTAGCGGCGGCCCGGGTAGCCCTCGGCGTACTTGTTGGTCAGGACGGAGCCCTGGGCTTCCATCACGGCTCGCGGGGCGAAGTTTTCCGAGGCGATCATTTCCAGGGTGCCGCGCTGGCGGCCAAGCTCCTGGTCCAGTACTGCGGCGATCTCGGGGTCGAGCTCCGCCAGCGGCAGGTTGCTGACGGTGGCGGACGTGCTAACGGAAGTCGGAGAAGTGGTCACGTGGAACTCCTGGCTAGGGATGGGCGCTGCTAAGGTCAGGCTACCGGCTGTGACGTTGCCCTGCCCCCTTGATTACGGGGAAACCCGGTGAGGGGAAACCCGGTTGCGGGCAGGACTTCGAAGAGGATCGGCAGCGGTTAACTGCCGGCCGGCAAAACATGACCCTCGGCCCAGGCGTACGATCCGTGGTCTTCGTCAGTGCCGCTCCCTGATGGTTAGCCATCCAACGCCAGTTGCGACCGGATAAGCCTATCAAAACCTTCCCGGGTACCGTCTGAATACCGTGTGCATCCCGCCTGAATACCGTCGAGAACGGGGCCTCCGGCGCGGGTAGGCTGTTCTTCGTGACTGAAGACCAGCTGAACTCCGCCTATGTTCTGACCCTTTCCTGCCCGGACCGGCCCGGCATCGTGCATGCCGTGGCTGGAGCATTGCTCGTGGCCGGCTGCAATATTACGGACTCGCAGCAGTACGGAAGCCACGCCACCGGCACGTTCTTCATGCGCGTCGAAGCCACCACCGACGCGTCCCAGGCTGAAGTCCACGCCGCGCTGCAGCCCGTGGCGGAGGCCTTCGGCATGGAGTGGAGCCTCAACCCCGCCGGCCGGAAGGTCCGCACGCTGCTGATGGCGAGCAAGTCGGCGCACTGCCTCAACGACCTCCTGTTCCTGCAGCGCTCCGGCACGCTGCCCATCGAGATCCCCGCCATCGTGTCCAACCACCAGGACCTGGCCGGGCTGGCGGAGTTCTACGGCATTCCCTTCCACTACATCCCGGTCACTGCGGACACCAAGGTCCAGGCCGAGGACCAGCTGCGCCAGATCATCGCGGAGCAGGACATCGAGCTGACCGTCCTGGCCCGCTACATGCAGATCCTGTCCAACGAGCTCTGCACCGAGCTCACCGGCAAGGCCATCAACATCCATCACTCCTTCCTGCCGTCCTTTAAAGGCGCCAGGCCGTATCACCAGGCCCATGCCCGCGGCGTCAAGCTGATCGGCGCCACGGCGCACTACGTCACTGCCGCCCTCGACGAGGGGCCCATCATCGAACAGGAAGTCATCCGCGTGGACCACCGGCGCACGGCCGAACAGTTCGTACAGATGGGCCGCGATGTGGAAGGCCGCACCCTGGCCCAGGCCGTCCAGTGGCACGCAGAGCACCGCGTGCTGCTGGACGGCAACCGCACCGTCGTCTTCAACTAGGGTCCGGGCAGGACGTGGCCCCGGCTGGGGAGGACCCCGGAGCCCCGGAGCTCAGCGGCGAGGACCGGCTGGCCGCGTTCTACAACCAGCGCGCTGTACTTTATCCTGAGCATCCCCTGACTCCGCAGCGGGGGCAGCAGCGGGAGCGGTTTATTGCGCGGCTGAAGGCTGAAGGCAGGCACGCCGTGCTGGAAATCGGCTCCGGCGCGGGCATTGACGGGCTGAAGTTCGTCCAGGCCGGCGTCCACTACACGGGCGTGGACATCTCCGAAGAGCAGGTGCGGCTGGCGACGTCCAAGGGACTGAATGTCTCGGTCGCCAGTGTGAGGAGCCTGCCCTTCGCCGACGGCGCCTTCCCGGCACTGTGGACCATGAGCACCCTGTTGCATATCCCCAACAAGGACATCGACGACGTCGTCCGGGAACTCGTGCGGGTGGCCGCGCCGGGAGCGCTGATCGCCGTCGGGCTCTGGTCCGGTGACGATGAGGAGGTCCTCAACCCCGAAGACGAGATCCAGCCGCCGCGCTTTTTCAGCCGCCGGAGCGACGGGACTCTCCAACGGATCTTCGGCCGGCACGGCCGGATTGAGGAGTTCACGACGTGGCCGGAAGGCACGGGCGCGGAGTCCGGGCCGGGTGCGGGCCATTGGACGCAGCATTACCAGTTCCTGGTCCTCCGCACTCCCCGTGCCCAGCCCAACTAGGTAGCAGCAGGTGCCGTTATGAGCCCTCAAAACGACACCTGCTGCTACCTAGTTGGGGGCCGTGCGCTGTCCTAAGCACCCCGCCGCGCGCTGCCCATGTAGCCGCCGAGCATCGCGCTTGCCATCAAGACGAGAGCCCCGACCCGCGCCAGGCCGACACCGAGCTTGCGCCGGCCACGGAGCCGTGCGGCCCAGGACCCTGCGAAGATCAGCACTGCTGCGCCATTCAGCCCGGCATGGACGATGCCGACCCGCTTCGTTCCGCGGCCGGCCAAGGACCATTCGGCCCATCCCGATAATGCGGTGGGAACGGCGGTGATGACGCCAAGGCCGACTAGCCGCGTGGCCGCCCGCTGCGCCCCCGGGTCGGAGTACAGGTCCAGGTACATGGCCATGAACCACGCGCCAAACGGTGCGTCGGTCAGGATGCCGTGCAGCGGTATTCCGGTTGCATCGCCGTGCAGGAAGCTGCGAAGACGCCTGTTCTGGACCAGGCGGCCGGCCGGCGGCTCGGCCGCACTGACGGCCGGGTCAAGGGCCTCCAGCTGCTCAATCCGCCCCATCAGCCGGCGGAACCGGCCGGGCCCTCCGCCACCCTCCGTCCGCAGGTGAAGTCCTTGCAGCTGAAGCCCTGACGGGCCAAAACCCCGTAGTTCCATGGCCCCATGGTAGTGAGACCCGTCGGCGGCGTCACTAGGCCACAAAGTCAGCCCGGGGGGCCTGCTTCCGAATGCCGGCCGGAGCAGTGTCCTAGGCTGGGCACATGGCTCCTCTTTATCCTTTCGCCGGCACCAGCCCGGACGTCCACCCTTCAGTCTTCGTCGCCCCCAGCGCCTCCGTGATCGGCAACGCCACCCTGGCCGCGGACGCCAGCGCGTTCTACGGCGTCTCCGTGCGGGCCGACACCGCCGCCATCACCGTGGGTGAGGGCAGCAACCTGCAGGACAATGTTGTGCTGCACGCCGACCCGGGCTTCCCGTGCAGCGTCGGGGCCCGCGTCAGCGTGGGCCACAGCGCCGTCGTGCACGGCTGCACTGTCGAGGACGACTGCCTCATCGGCATGAGCGCCACCATCCTGAACGGTGCGGTGATCGGCGCCGGCTCGCTGGTGGCCGCCGGCGCCGTGGTCCTCGAAGGAACCGTCATCCCGCCCCGGTCGCTGGTGGCCGGCGTCCCGGCGAAGGTCCGCCGTGAACTCACCGACGAGGAGTTCGACGGCGTGAAGCGCAACGCCGCCCACTACCGCGAACTGGCGCAGGCGCACCGGGAACTCCACGCAGGCTAGGCCCGCTTCCGGGTTTCGCCAAGCTCGACCACAGGGGCGGCTAGTCCAGGCTGATCGGCCCCAGTGCGTCCAGCAGCTCGCCCGGTCCCGGGTTCCCGGCGGCTGACCGGCCGCCCAGGTGGTTCACCACGCCCCACACCGCGTTGAGGCCGGTGGTGACGGCGCCCTCGGCCCAGCCGGCCGTGAAGGATACGTCGTCGCCGGCCAGGAAGATCCCGCGCTGGGCTTCCGGCAGCTTGTCCTGTTTGAAGTGCGTGAACAGCCGCTGCTGGTAGCGGTAGTGCCCGGGCAGGTTCGCCTTGAAGGCGCCCATGAAGTTGGGGTCCGCTTCCCAGGAGACGGTGATGGGCTGGCCGATGATGTGGCTGGCAATGTCCACCCCCGGGTAGATCTGCTCCAGGGAATGCAGCATGAGCTCCACCCGCTGGTCCGCGTCGAGCGCCAGCCATTTCAGCGCGTCGTCGTTCCAGGTGTAGGACAGCAGGATGACGGCGGGCTTGTCCGGACCGTCGTCCAGCAGGTAGGTGGCGCGGTTCAACCGGTCTGTCAGGGTCATGGACAGCACATCCCTGCCCGTCTCCGGATCCGTGTCCTTCCAGAACGGGCGGTCCACCATTACGAAAGTCTTGGAGGACTGCATGTAGTGCGAGCGCTCGATCGCCGTCCACAGCTCCGCGGGGAACAGTGCCTCCTCGGTGTGGATCCGGGTGGACAGCAGCCATGACTGGCACGTGGTGACGACGGCGGGATAGCTCGCCTCCCGGCCCCAGCGTTCGCGCAGGCGCAGGTCGCCGTTGGCGTCCCGGCTGATGCGGTCCACGGCGCCCCGCGGGGAACCTGAATGCAGCGACGCCAGTGACGTCCCTTCCGGCCAGTGGGCCATGCCCGACGGCGCGTGCTGCCACAGTGCCTCGGGGAGCCGCTGCGCTCCCCCGGCAATGAGCCGGTGCTGGTCATCGGCGTCGGTATAGACGACACGGAGGATCTCGAGGATGGAGTTGGGGAAGTCTGTGTCCCAGCCGCCGGTGCCGAAGCCCACCTGCCCGAACGCCTCGCGGTGCGCGAAGCCCGCCTCCTTGAAGGACTCGCTGGCCGCGATGAAGCCGTAGAACGTCTGTTCGTCCATCAACGGCAGGAGCTCGTTCCAGATCTCCTTGATCCGGTCCGTGTCCCGCGCCCGGATGGCGTCCTGCATCTCGCTGAACCGGGCGCCGTCGTTCACTGCCGCCTTCCATGCGTCCGCCACTTCACGGAAGAACGGCGGCAGGTCCGCCGGCGTGCTCGCGTAGTGCTTCTGGCCCGCCAGTTCAATCACTGTGCTGGAGGTGACCGGGGCCAACGGGTTGGGGAAGTCCTGGGTCTGCAGGCCCAGCAGGTCCACGTAGTGGTAAAACGCCTTGCCGGACACCGGGAACCGCATGCCGCCGAGGTCCGCCACCACGCCGGGAGCTGACGGGAAGCTGGCAGTCCGGAGGCGGCCACCGATCTGGTCGGCCTCGTACAGGACCGGCCGGAGGCCCAGTTTCATCAGTTCGTAGGCCGTGACCAGGCCTGACAGGCCGGCGCCGACCACCGCCACTTGGGTACCGTACATCTCGGGCGGGACCGAGCCGAGGCCGTCCGGGTGCGCGAGATACTGGTCGTAGCTGAACGGGAAGTCCGGGTTCAGCATGGTGATCGGGGCGTCGGCTGCCCGGTCCGCGGTGGCCGCGGCCTGAGCGCCGGGTGCCGTGGCGGGGTTGTTGGCCGGCAGTTCGGTGGCGATGGTCATGAAAGGTCTGCCTTCATCGGTTCGGGGGTGGACAGTGGTGAAGTTTCGCGCCCGCTCAGTTCACGGTATTCCTCGTGGCCCAGGGCCGCCACCCTGGAGTGCTTCCGGCCGTAGCCGAAGTAGGCTGCGAGGCCCACCAGCATCCAGATGCCGAAGACCGCCCAGGTGTCGGCGCCGAGGTTGGCCATGAGGTAGGCGCACATAAGCGCGCCGAGGATGGGGGTGAGCGGGAACAGCGGCACACGGAAGGTGCGCTTGAGTTCGGGCCGGTTGCGGCGCAGGTAGATGACGGCCACGTTCACCAGGGCAAAGGCGAACAGGGTGCCGATGCTGGTGGCGTCCGCCAGGTCACCGAGCGGAACCAGCCCTGCGGTAAGCGCCACGAGGACGCCCACGATCACGGTCCCGGAAACCGGCGTGCCGGTGCGGGAAGAGACGCGGCCGAAGATCCTGGGGATGAGTCCGTCGCGGGACATGGAGAGCAGGATGCGGGTCTGGCCGTAGAGGACGGTCAGGACGATGCTGGCGATGGCCAGCACGGCGCCGACGGCGAAGACCAGGGCGATCCACGGCTGGCCTGTGGTTTCCTCGAGGATTTTCACCAGGGCGGCCTCGGTGCCGTCGAACCAGCCCCAGGGGCGGGCGCCGATGGCAGCGACAGCCACGAGGACGTAGATGGTGGTGACGATGGCCATGGAGAGCATGATGGCGCGCGGCAGGTCCCGCTTGGGATTGCGCGCTTCCTCGCCGGCCGTGGAGGCGGCGTCGAAGCCGATGTAGGAGAAGAAGACCGTCGACGCCGCGGCCGAGACGCCTGCCGCGCCCATCGGCAGCAGCGGCTCGAAGTTGCCTGCGTTGAACGCCGTGAATGCGACGGCGCAGAAGAAGAGGAGGATGCCCACCTTGATCACCACGATCGCGGTGTTGATCCAGGCGCTCTCCCTGGCCCCGCGGACCAGCAGGATCGTCGCGAGGACCACGATGACCATAGCCGGGATGTTCATGATGCCGCCGTCCCCGGGCGGCTGCGAGATGGCGTCCGGCAGGACCTGCCCGAACACCGCGAGGGACTCGTTGACGTACTGGCCTGCGCCGACGGCTACTGCGGCCACCGACACCGCGTACTCCAGCACGAGGCACCAGCCGCAGATCCAGGCCATGCCTTCGCCCATCGTGGCGTAGGTGTAGGAGTAGCTGGAGCCCGCCACCGGGACCAGGCCGGCCATTTCGGCGTAGGACACGGCGGAGAGCAGGGCAGCGAGTCCGGCGATGGCGAACGAAATCCAGATGGCGGGGCCGGCCAGCGGCACTGACTCGCCAAGGATGACCAGGATGCCGGTTCCCAGCGTGGCGCCGACGCTGATCATGGTCAGCTGCAGGACCCCGAAGCTGCGGACCAGCTTGGTGCCGCCATGACCGCTGTCGGCCTCGCTGACCATCTGGCCGATCGGCTTGCGGCGCAGCAGTTGTGCAGCCAAGCCCGGACGGCGGGCAGCTGCCGGCGGCCGGCCGGTGAGTGTAGGCACAGTCATCATTGACGTCCGTTCGTGAGTAGTTAGCGGCTTTCCCCTGGTCCAGCTTAGGTTTGTGAGCCACCTCTCATCGTTGTGCAAAATGACCTATAGTCTTCTGGCATGAGACTTAATGCACACACCGATAGCATGCGGAACACGGCGCTGACCGGACAGGTCAGCGTTGACCTTTCGGCCATCGCGGACAACATCCGGACCCTCCGCCAGCGCTCGGCGGCACCCCACTTCATGGCCGTGGTGAAGGGCAACGCCTACGGCCACGGACTTGTTGACGTCGCCCGGACGGCATTGTCGGCCGGTGCGGACTGGCTGGGAACGGCGCAGCTTCATGAGGCGATTGCCCTGCGCCGGGCGGGCATCACCGCACCGGTATTGTCCTGGCTGTACCTCGCGGCAGCCTCCAGCGAGACGATCCGGGAAGCGCTGGAGTACGACGTCGATGTGTCACTGGGCAGCGTCGCCCAGCTCGACGTCGTGGCCGGCATCGCACGCCAGCTGGGCCGTCCCGCCGTCGTCCATCTTGAACTGGACACGGGGCTGAGCCGCGGCGGGGCACGGGCGGAGGACTGGGCGGAACTCGTCGCCGCTGCCCGGGCTGCAGAACGTGACGGCATGCTCCGCGTGCGCGGTGTCTGGACGCATCTTGCCTGGGCCGACGTTCCGGCGCACCCGGCCAACCTGGCGGCGGTGCAGGCTTTCGAAGAGGCCGTCCGCGCGGCCAGGGCGGCGGGCCTGGAACCTGCTCTCCGGCACGTCTCGAGTTCGGCCAACATCCTTGACCGGCCGGAATTCGCCTTCGATATGGTGCGTGCCGGCCTGGCGTTCTACGGGCTGGCTCCGGCCGACCACCTGGCTCCGGCCGACTTCGGCCTGCGTCCCGCCCTGACGGTCACGGCGCCGGTGGTGCTGGTGAAGAAAGTGCCCGCCGGAACCGGGGTGAGCTACGAGCACCAGGCCATCACGCACGAGCCGCGGTACCTGGGGCTGATCCCGCTGGGCTACGCGGACGGCATCCCCAAGGGCATCACGGGCCGCAGCCTGATCCTCCTCGGGGGCCGCCGTGTCCCGGTAATCGGTAAGGTCTGCATGGACCAGTTCATGGTGGACCTGGGCCCGGACGCACAGGGCGTGGCCGTTGGTGACACAGCTGTGCTATTCGGCGATCCGCGCACGGGGGCCGCGAGCGCCGATGACTGGGGCGCGGCGATCGGCAGCCACGGCGACGAGATCATCAACCGGATCGCCCCGCGCCTGCCGCGCGCCTACGAGTGCCCGGACTACCAGGAAGCCGGTGCTCCCGTTGGCGCCTGAGGCAGCGGTCGAGCGGCTCGGCTTCGTCTCGCTGGAGCAGTTCCTGCAGAAGCTGCCGCCGGAGCTGAAAGTACTCCACGACGGCGGCAACGGCGCCGGGATGCTCCGCTGGGTGGAGCCGAGCGAGCTGGAGGATCCGACGCCCTACCTGCTCGACGGCGAGTTCATCCTCACTGCCGGCCTGCCGTTCCTCGGCGAGGGCGGCAGCGGGGGAAAGGTGGACGCGTATGTGCAGCGGCTGGTGGGCGCCGGCGTGGGGGCCCTGGGGTTCGGGCTGGAACCGTACTTCGACGCCGTGCCGGACACCGTGGTGGCGGCGTGCCGGCGCCACAACCTGACCCTGGTGGAGTTTCCCAGGACTGTTCCGTTCGCGGCGATCGGACTGGCTTTCTCGCAACTGCTGGAGTCGGACAACGCCAGGGTGTTCCGGCAGCTGGCGGACACCAACAGGCAGCTGATGCGGGCGGTCCTGTCGGCCAGGCCGGAGCACGAACTCCTGGCGGCCCTGGTGCAGCGGGTTCCGGTCTGGGCGCTGTTCGTCGGGGCCGACGGCAGGATCCGCGCGCGGGCCGCGGCCGATGGCGGCGGAAGCGGCAACAGCAGCGGCAGCCCTGCCCCGGCGGGAACCGCCGGGGCAGGGGCAAACCCGCCCGCCGCCGTCGAATTTTCCGCTTTGCAGCCGCTGCTGAAACGGCTGCTGGGCGGAAGCGGCCCCCGCGTTGAGATGGAGTCCCTCGAGGACCCGCGGCCGTCCACGGTGTTCGGCCACCCGCTCCGCAGCACCCGCGACGCCAACCTCGGCGCCCTGATCCTGGGCTCGGCCGGACCGCTCACCCCGGCACAGAACAGCGTGGTGTCCTCGGTGGTGGGGCTCCTGGAACTGCTGGTCCGTCAGCGGACCAGCGGCTCGCTGGCACCCAGCCAGCTGGCGACCGCGCTGCTGCTGCATCCGGACAGCGTGGCCTCCGGCGGCACGAAGCACATCAACGGCCTCAAGGACCTCCTGGCGCAGAGCATCTCCTCCACGCGCTCGGCACCCCTGCGGGTGGTCCAGGGCGTGAAGGCCGAACCCGGCGGCCCTGCGGGCGACAGTCCCGTCCGGGAACTCCTGCAGTGGCGCCGGATGTTCGACACCAAGCTCGTGGAGATCACCGACTACGGTTTTGCCGCCATCACCCGCCTCAAGGTCGACGAATCCCTGCTGGCCGAGGCGGAGGAACTCGGCTGGCGCCTGGTGATCGGGGATGCCACCGAGTTCCAGGCGCTCGCGTCCGCGTACCGGCGGGTGACGTCGCTACGCGCCCGGGTTCAGGCAACGGGCCGGAGCGCCCGGGTGGACGAGGTGACCTGGTCCGTGGCCGGCCTGCTTGGCCGCGAAGCCGGAACCATGCTGGCGGCACGCCTGCTGGAACCGGTCCTTGGCCAGGAGGATCCCGAGCGGCGGGCCGCCCGGCTGGCGGTGCTGCGGACGTGGCTGGGAGAGAACGGGAGCTGGGACGCCACGGCGAAGGCGCTGGGCCTGCACCGGAACAGTGTCCGCCGCCAGATCAACGCCCTGGCCGAACTCCTGGACACCGACCTCAACCAGGCCCAGGTCCGCGCGGAACTCTGGTTCGCCCTTCAGTACGTGGACGAATCTCCCCCCGCGACCGAGGCTGCGCCCTCCCAGTCCGAGTAGAGCTCCGGCCTCCGCTCCCTGAGGTACGGCACGGCTTCCCGGGCGTCGCGGGCGCTGGCGGCGGACACCTCGGCGTACAGCAGTCCGGGCGCCGGACCTGCAGCGGCCAGGAGGCTGCCGTCGGGGCCGGCGATGACGCTGCCGCCCAGGAACGCACAGCCGTCCTCCTCCCCTGCGTGGTTGGCGTAGGCCACCGTCAGCTGGCTCTCCAGCGCCCTGGCGCGCAGCAGGACCTGCGGAACGGAGTCGAATCCCTGGGACAGGGCGGTGGGGACCAGGAGCAGTTCTGCGCCGCGGACCGCGGCGGCACGCACCGCTTCGGGAAACTCGACGTCGTAGCAGATCACCATGGACGTTTTGATGCCGTGGAAGTCCACGACGGCGGGAGGTTCAGCCGCCGGGCTGAACGCCTGGCGCTCGTCCGCGCCAAACAAGTGGACCTTGGCGTAGTTCAGCAACTCGGCCCCTTCGCGGTCCACCAGCGTGGAGGTGATCTGCCACCGGCCGTCCGCGGTGACGGCGGGCAGGCTGTACACCAGTGCGATCCCGCTCTTCCGCGCGATGCCGGCCAGTGTCCGGCGGATGGCCGGAAGCCTGGCGGGATCCAATCCCGCCCGGACCCGCAGGGGCGCATACCCCACCGGAAACAGCTCCGGAGTGAGAAGCACCTCCGCCCCGGCAGCGGCGGCCGTCCGGGCCGCATCCTCAACTGCCGCGCAGTTGGCGTCCACATCAAGTACGGCGGCGTTCGCCTGCAGGAGTGCCAGCAGCACCGTTACCACCTCTATAGTCTCCGGGATGCCCGCGGGGAACGCGGGCCGCCTCTTCTTGCAGCCTCTTCCTACCAGCGTAGCGAGGGTGCAGACTGTGCCGTAGGTGCATTTCCACCCGGAAACAGGGGCTCGCAGTGCGGAACGTCCGTGCGTGCGGCGGGGGTGCTGCAATGGTGCCTTGCGTTAACTTCTTGACTACAACGGTGCAGATGGTGCACGCTTCTTTGCATGCCCTCATCACCGCGCTCAACGAGGAGCCGAACCAAGAACCCTGGTTCACAGTCCGCCCTGAGGCACTTGAACCAGCAACGGATCATCGAGTGCCTGCTGAACGGTCCGTCAACCCAGGCTGAACTCGCCCGGCAGACCGGATTGTCCACCGCCACTGTCTCCAACATCGTCAAGATCATGCAGGACGCCGGGCTGGCGTCCACGGAGCCGATCACCAGTTCCGGCCGGCGCGCACTGAACGTCCGGCTCAACAGCAACGGGGCGGTCGCCGTGGGAATCGACTTCGGGCGGCGGCACCTCCGGGTGGTCCTGGCAACCCTGAGTTACCACATCATCGCCGAGGAATCCGTATTGCTGCCGCTGGGCCACCACGCCGACGAAGGCATCCGGGCCGCCGTCGAACTCCTTGCCAAACTTCTGGCGGAAAGCGGCGTGGAACGCAGCGCCATAGTAGGGGCCGGCGTCGGAATCCCGGGCCCCATCGACCGCCGGACGGGCACTGTGGCGCAGGGTGCCATCCTTCCCGAATGGGTGGGCATCAACATCCTGCACTACCTTGAAGAGACCCTGAATTTCCCCGTGTTCATTGACAACGACGCCAACCTTGGCGCCCTGGCAGAGGTCACGTGGGGACCCCACAGCGGCATCAGCAACCTGATGTTCATGAAGATCGGTTCGGGCATTGGCGCCGGGCTGATCCTCAACGGTGCCCCGTACTACGGCAACGTGGGCATCACCGGCGAAATCGGCCACGCCACCATCCACGAGCACGGCCTCATCTGCCGCTGCGGGAACCGGGGGTGCCTGGAAACCATTGCCTCCACAACCACCATGATCGAGCTCCTCAGCCGCGGTGAGGAAAAACCGCTCAGCGCGGAGGACATCGTCCGCAAGGCACTGGAGCGGGACTCAGCGACACTTCGTGTCATCGACGACGCCGGCCTGGCGGTGGGCCGGGCCCTGGGCAACGTGGCCAACCTCATCAACCCCGAAGTCATTGTGATGGGCGGCCCCCTGGCGGGTCTGGGAGACCTGCTCCTGGATCCCATCCGGCGGGGCCTGGTGCGCCACGCGGTGCCCGTCATCGGCGAGACCACAACACTGACAATGTCCTCGCTCGGGGACCGCGCGGAGGCCCTCGGGGCCGCCGCACTGGTCTTCCAGCATGCGGGAATCCGCCGCTCCTGAACCTATTCGTTATCTGGCCGTTGCGTTAAAGACTTGACGACAACGGCTGTGATCAAGTTTACTTTTTCATCAGACGGCCCTGCGGTTTGCAGGGCGGACAACGAAGTCATGCATTGGAGGCGTAAGGGCAAATGACGTCCCAGACCACGCAAAGCGATCCGATCCTTCTCGAGATGCGCTCCATCACCAAGGAATTCCCCGGCGTTAAAGCTTTGTCCGAGGTGAGCCTGCGGGTGAAGGCCGGCGAGATCCACGCCATCTGTGGTGAGAACGGCGCCGGCAAGTCCACCCTCATGAAGGTCCTGTCCGGTGTGTATCCGTTCGGGACCTACGACGGCGACATCGTCTACCAGAACGAAGTCCAGCAGTTCAAGGACATCCGTGCCAGCGAGCAGGCCGGCATCGTGATCATCCACCAGGAACTCGCGCTCATCCCGGAACTCTCCATCATGGAGAACATCTTCCTGGGCAACGAGCCCACCAAACGCGGCATCATCGACTGGGCCGAGGCCCGGACGCGGTCCACCGAACTGCTCGCCCGGGTGGGCCTGCGCGAGGATCCCGATACCGCCATCAAGGAAATCGGCGTCGGCAAGCAGCAGCTCGTCGAAATCGCCAAGGCGCTGAGCAAGTCGGTGAAGCTCCTGATCCTCGACGAGCCCACGGCGGCCCTGAACGAATCCGACTCCCAGCACCTGCTGGACCTCATGCTGGGCCTCAAGGGCCGCGGCATCACGTCCATCATCATTTCGCACAAGCTGAACGAGATCGAGCAGATCGCGGACTCGATCACCATCATCCGTGACGGCAAGTCCATCGAGACCCTCGACGTGAAGGCCGACGGCGTGGACGAGGACCGCATCATCAAGGGCATGGTGGGCCGCACGCTGGAGTCACGCTTCCCGGACCATGAACCGAAAATCGGCGAGGTGTTCTTCGAGGTCAAGGACTGGAACGTGGGGCATCCCCAGATCCAGGACCGCCTGGTCTGCAAGAACTCCAACTTCTTCGTCCGCCGCGGCGAGATTGTCGGTTTTGCCGGGCTTATGGGCGCCGGCCGCACCGAGCTTGCCCGTTCCGTGTTCGGCCGTTCCTACGGAAGGTTCATCTCCGGCCACATCTACAAGGACGGCAAGGAGATCACCCTCCGCTCGGTGCGCCACGCGATCGACGCCGGGCTGGGCTACGTCACCGAGGACCGCAAGTCCCTGGGATTGAACCTCCTCGATGACATCAAGACCACCACGGTCGCGGCGAACCTGAAGAAAATCAGCAAGCACAACATCGTGGACCCCAATAAGGAATTCACCGTTGCGGAGCAGTACCGCAAGTCCCTGCGCACCAAGACGCCCTCAGTGGAAGAAGGCGTCGCCAAACTCTCGGGCGGCAACCAGCAGAAGGTGGTGCTCGCCAAGTGGATGTTCACCGATCCGGACCTTTTGATCCTCGACGAGCCCACCCGCGGCATTGACGTGGGCGCCAAGTACGAGATCTACGGCATCATCCAGCAGCTGGCCAACCAGGGCAAGGGAGTGATCGTGATTTCCTCCGAACTGCCTGAACTGCTGGGACTCTCGGACCGCATCTACACGATCTTCGAAGGCGCCATCACCGGCGTCCTGAACAAGGATGAAGCCAGCCAGGAAAGCCTGATGAAGCTCATGACATCCGCCCGCAAGACCGCCGCCTGACCTTCTGGATACCTCCAGAACCTTCCAGACACAAGGACCGAAACAATGAACGCGCTCAAGAAGCTATTTGGCGGCAACACCCGCCAATTCGGCATGATCTTCGCCCTGGTTGCACTGATCGTCTTTTTCCAGATTTTCACCGAGGGCCGCACGCTCACCCCGGGTAACGTCATCAACCTCTTCAACGGCAACTCCTACATTCTGATCCTGGCCATCGGCATGGTGCTGGTCATCATCGCCGGCCACATCGACCTCTCCGTGGGCTCGGTGGCAGCGTTTGTCGGCGTCACCGTGGCCCTGGCCATCCGTGACTGGGGCATCCCCTGGTACGCCGGCGTACTGCTCGGCCTGGCCCTCGGGGCGCTGATCGGGGCCTGGCAAGGGTTCTGGACCGCCTATGTGGGCATCCCCGCCTTCATCGTGACCCTCGCCGGCATGCTGCTTTTCCGCGGCTTCAACCAGTTCGTCGGCAAGTCCAACACCATCCCGGTCCCCAACGACTTCCAGTACCTCGGCTCCGGCTACCTCCCCGAGGTGGGGCCGTCCACGGGATACAACAACCTCACCCTGCTGCTGGGCCTGCTGGCCGTTGCCTACGTCATCTTCAGCGAAGTCCGCTCACGCCGCCGGGCCAATGCCCTCGGCGCTGAAGTCCCCGAAGCCTGGGTGATGATCCTCAAGCTCGTCCTGATCTGCGGCGCCATCCTGTACGCCACGTACCTGTTCGCCACGGGCCGCCCGGGAACCTCCTTCCCGATCCCGGGCCTGATCCTGGCCGTCCTGGTCCTCATCTACGGATTCATTTCCTCCAAGACCATCGTCGGCCGCCACATCTACGCCGTGGGCGGCAACCGGCACGCAGCCGAACTCTCCGGTGTGCAGTCCAAGAAGGTCAACTTCCTGGTCATGATGAACATGTCCGTCCTTGCCGGGCTGGCAGGCATGATCTTCGTGGGCCGCTCCACCGCCTCCGGCCCGTTTGACGGCGTCGGCTGGGAACTGGACGCCATCGCTGCAGTCTTCATCGGCGGCGCTGCCGTCACCGGCGGCGTAGGCACCGTGATCGGCTCGATCGTTGGTGGCCTGGTGATGGCTGTCCTGAACAACGGCCTGCAGCTCCTGGGCGTCGGCGCGGACCTCACCCAGATCATCAAGGGCCTCGTCCTTCTCATCGCCGTCGCCTTCGACGTCTACAACAAGACCCAGGGCAAGAAATCCATCATCGGCATGATGATGAAGAACTTTGGTGGCAAGAGCACCGAGCTCCAGCCGGACGAGACGACAGCAACCAAGGACATCATCCGCAAGGAAGCCTGAGCGCTCCCCCACGATTCTCCGCACACCATCTATAGAAAGTGAACCAAGCAATGCAAATGATTGGTAAAGCAGGAAAGGCAGCAGCAATCGCTGCTATTGCGGCACTGGCGCTGACAGCCTGCGGCCGCTCCGAAACCGGCACCACAGGCGGTGGCACGGGCGGCGGCGAGGCATTCCCCAAGAACTCCTCGATCGGCGTCGCGCTCCCCCAGAAGACCAGTGAAAACTGGGTGCTGGCAGAGAAGCTGTTCAACGACGGCCTGAACGGAGCCGGTTTCAAGGCTGACGTGCAGTTCGCCAACGGCGGCGTCTCCGAGCAGCAGAACCAGATCAGCGCCATGGTCACCAAGGGTGCAAAGGTCATCATCGTAGGTGCCATCGACGGCGCCCAGCTGGGTACCCAGCTCAAGCAGGCCAAGGACTCCGGCGCCACCATCATCGCCTACGACCGCCTGCTGCTGAACACCGAGAACGTGGACTACTACGTGGCCTACGACAACTTCAAGGTGGGCGAACTCCAGGGCCAGGCGCTGCTGGACGGCATGAAGGCCAAGAAGCCTTCCGGTCCGTACAACATCGAACTGTTCGCCGGTTCCCCGGATGACGCCAACGCCAAGGTCTTCTTCGACGGCGCCATGAGTGTCCTCAAGCCGAAGATCGACGACGGCACGCTCAAGGTTGTCTCCGGCCAGACCTCGTTCGAGCAGGCTGTCACCCAGGGCTGGAAGGCAGAGAACGCCCAGCGCAGGGCTGACACCCTGCTGACCGGCAGCTACAACACCGCTTCCCTGGACGGCGTCCTGTCCCCGAACGACACCCTGGCGCGTGCGGTCCTGACGTCCGTCAAGGCCGCCGGCAAGCCGCTTCCGGTCATCACCGGCCAGGACTCCGAAGTTGAGTCCGTGAAGTCCATCATGGCCGGCGAGCAGTACTCCACCATCAACAAGGACACCCGCAAGCTCGTTGAGCACGCAATCACCATGGTCAAGGACATCCAGGCCGGCAAGACGCCTGAGATCAACGATGACAAGTCCTACAACAACACGGTCAAGACTGTTCCGGCCTACCTGCTGGATCCGGTCATCGTGACCAAGGAGAACGTCAAGACGGCCTACGTGGACGATCCGGTACTCGGCCCGATCACCAAGTAGTCCCGCGCTGAGGCGCTCCTCAGGACAGTGAAGAGCCCCGGCTCACCCGACAGGGTGGGCCGGGGCTCTTGCGTTCCCCGGGCCCCGCCCCCTGCCGCCGCCCACTGCCGCCGCCCTTCACAGCGCAAACATAGCTTCGGCCCGTTCTCCGCACAGCCACGCGCACCACTGTTGGATCAGCAGCCGGTCATTCCGTCCGGCCAGAGATTCTAGGAGTACCGTGAGCGTCCTCGCCCGAAGTATAGGCAATGCCTTCAGAAACAAGGTCCGGACCGGGGCCGTGGTGGCAGTGCTGGCCGTCGCGATCGGCCTGGCCCTGTCCATGCTGGTGGCCAACCAGGCGGTTGCCGCCAAAGTCGCTGAACTGAACGCATCCGTGGGCACCGTTTTGACCGTCAATCCGGCCGGCGGCCAGGGCTTCGAAGGCGGCGGCGAACCGCTCACGGCAGAGCAGGCCGCCACCGCAGCCGCCGTACCCAACGTCACCAGCGTCGTCGGCACCAAGGCGCTGCGGCTGCGCAACGCCACGGAAGCGGCAGCCCAAGCCGCCGCACAGTCCGCCGCCGGAACCCAAGCAAGCGGGGCCCAGGGCGCCGGCCCCGGCGGGGGCCAGGGCGGACCGGGCGGCCAGAACACCACCACACTGACCACCAGCCTCACCGCCGCCGTCGATGCCGGAACGCTCGGCAGCCGCAACCAGGCAGCAGAGGGAACCACCGGCAGCACCGGCGCCACCCAGCCCGTCCGCAGCCTCCCGATCACCGCCACGGGCATCGGCGCCGAGGTGGACAGCACCGGCAAGGCCCTGTCCATCACCGAAGGCAGCGGCCTGGGCGACTACTCCGCCGAATCAACCAACGCGCTCCTGGGCACCACCCTCGCCGAGAAAAACGGGCTGAAGGTCGGCTCCACGTTCACCATCAACGACAAGACCTACACCGTGGCCGGCCTGTTCGACGCCGGCACCACGTTCGGCAACAACGCCCTCTACGTCACCCTCCCCTCCGCCCAGACCCTGGCCGCACTGCCGGGCGAGCTGTCCACCATGATCGTCACGGTAGACACCCTGGAAAACGTCGATTCCACCAAGACCGCCGTGCAGGCCGCGCTCGGCACCGACAAGGCCGACGTCACCCAGGGCCAGAACCTCGAAACCGCCGTCAGCTCGCTGGACAGCGTCAAGAACATCTCGTTCATCGCGTTCGTCGCGGCGCTGGGCACGGCCGGCCTGATCATCCTGCTGATCATGGTGATGCTGGTCCGCGAGCGCCGTCGTGAAATCGGTGTGCTCAAGGCGATCGGCGCTCCGAACCGCACCATCGGACTCCAGTTTGTCCTGGAGGCGCTGGTCCTCGTGGCGCTCGGCAGTGTGGTGGGTGCCGCCGTCGCCTCCTTCGCCAGCGGCGGCATCGCCTCCGCACTGATCAGCTCCAACACCAGTACGACGACGGCGGCAACCACCGGGCGCGGCATGCCCGGCGGGGCGGCCGGCTTCCCGGGCGGTGGAGCCGGCTTCCCGGGCGGCCAGAACGGGCCGTTCGGCGGGGCATCCCAGCTCCTGACCACCGTCACCGCGAGCGCCTCCCCCGGCGTGATCGCCGCCGGCATCGCCGCAGTATTCGGCGTGGCCATCATCGGAGCCCTGGTTCCTGCACTCCTGACCGCCCGCATCCGCCCCATCGAAGTCCTCCGAGGAGAGTAACCATGATCCAAGTCAAGAATCTCGTCCGCACCTTCAAGTCCGGCGACCGCACCATCAAACCCGTCAACGACGTCAGCTTCGAACTCGAACAGGGCACGCTCGCCTCCATCGTGGGCAAGAGCGGCAGCGGCAAGAGCACCCTGCTGTCCCTGCTGGGAGCACTTGACAAGCCCACCAGCGGAGACGTTGTGGTCAACGGCGTCAGCCTGGCCAGCATGCCCGACGGCAAGCTGACCGAGTACCGGCGCCGCGACATCGGCTTCGTGTTCCAGCAGTTCAACCTGATCCCCAACCTGTCCGCCGTGGACAATGTGATGCTGCCGATGGAGTTTGCCGGGGTCCGCAAGTCCGTGCGGCTGGCCAGGGCCAAGGAGCTGCTGGAGCAGGTGCAGCTGGATCCGGAGAAGCACGTGCGCCGCATCAACCGCCTGTCCGGCGGCGAGCAGCAGCGCGTGGCGATTGCCCGGGCACTGGCCAACGAACCCAAGCTGATCCTCGCCGACGAACCGACCGGAAACCTGGATGAGCAGACCGGCGAACACATCATCGAGCTACTCAGCTCGCTGAGCCGCGACCACAACACCACCATCCTGGTGGTGACCCACGACCGCCAGCTCGCCAACAAGACGGACCGCCGCTTCCGGCTCCAACAGGGCCGCCTGACCGAGGAGCCCGCCCGCGCCAGGGTGGCAGCGGCCGCCACGGCGTAGCCGGGACGCTCCCCTCACAGGCGGGAGCTGAGCAGGGCGTTTCCCAACGCTCTCTCAGCTCCTGCCGCTTTTAACCGGACCCTCTCTCAGCTCCTGCCGCTTTTAACCGGACGCTCTCGCACTTTCCGCACGAAATATTCGGACCCTCTCTCACTTCCTGCGGGGTTTTCCCCAACGCTCTCGCAGCCGGGTGAGAGGATGGCACAATGAGCGCCCCCATCGCGAAACCGTGGCTATTCAGCCAGTCCGACCAGGATCCCCGTTCTTCCACCGGACGCACCCTGCGGTGGGGAGTAGTGGCGACAGGCAGTATCGCCCGGTCGATGGTTCAGGATCTGGCCCTTCTCGCTGATGCGGAGCTGTATGCGGTCAGCTCGAGAAGCCAGAAGTCGGCTGATGCTTTCGCGGCCGAGTACGGCTTCGCCAGGGCGTACGGGGACCACGACGGCGGGCCGGGCTACCAGCGGCTCCTCGCCGACGATTCCGTGGACGTCGTGTATGTGGCCACTCCGCACGCCCAGCACTACGAAGTTGCGTTGGCCGCCCTCCAGGCGGGCAAGCATGTGCTGTGCGAAAAGGCGCTGACCATCAACGCGCGGGAAGCCGCGGAACTTGTGAACCTCGCGCGTGCGAAGAAGCTTTTCATGATGGAAGCGATGTGGAGCCGTTTCCTGCCGAGCATGCAGCGGGCTTTCGAATTCGCGGCGTCCGGGGAACTCGGGACAATTCAGTGGGTCACCGCGGATCTCGGCTTCCCGGCTGTCTACTCCCCCAGCGCTCGGCTGTGGGCACTCAAGGACGGCGGGGGCGCCCTCCTTGACCTGACGGTGTATCCCCTGCTTTGGGCCCTGGGCACCTTGGGTTTTCCGCAGACAGTCAGCGCCACGGGATCAGTGAACGACGACGGCGTGGACACCCAGAATGCGTTGACCCTGGGGTACCACCACGGCGCGCAGGCGCAGCTGACATCGTCGCTGATGGCCTACGGTCCGCGGGCAGCAACCGTCGCGGGAAGCCTGGGTTATTTGCACACCATGGGCTCAATCAACAATCCCAAGGAAATCCTGATCAGGGTCGGCATGGCGGAACCGCGCACCGAACACTTCGACGTTGTGGGCCGCGGTTATTCTTACGAGCTCCGTGAGGTCACCAGATGCATCCAGCAAGGACTCACGGAGAGCCCCGTCGTGCCTCTTGAGGATTCGTTGAATGTCATGCGGTTGTTTGACGGTGTCCGTGCACAGCTGGGCGTGAGCTACCCGAATGATGCCCATTAACTCGGATTAGCAGGGACGGGAAATAATCAATTCGCCGGATTATTTGTCCTAAACCTCTGGACTCCCGCTCTTGGTCGTGCCTAGGCTGTAGGCAATCGTCGATTTTTCGAGGAGCCGGGGGGTGTTGCACATGAAACGTTTGTCATGGCGCGCGCTCCGACCTTTGCTCTTTGCCGGCGCAGCAGCCACAGCCTGGCTGACCCTGTCGGCCCCCGGCGCCAGCGCTGACGCGGCATCAGATCCCGGTTCATTGCTTGGGAACGTCAGCTCGTCTGGGTCCTCAGTCACCGAAGCCGCTGTCCGTCCCGTCGCCGGCGCCCTTGCCGCCGCGGCTCCCTCCGTTGCTCCGAGCGCGGCTGAGGCGGTCGATGCAGCACTTTCCGGCCAGCCAAGTACGACTGAACATGCCGGCCTTCTCAGTCCGATCACCGGCCCTGCAACCGGCACCGTGGACCAACTGATTGAAGCTGTCCCGCTGGTGAACACGGTCGTCCCGTCCGGGAGCGTCGGCACCATCACGGCACCGGTTGTCGAGGCGGCCGACGGAATCGTCGTCGAAATAGTCCAGCAGGTATTGCCTGCAGCCAGCGATGCCCTTCCCGCCCTTGACGCGGCAGTGGACCCGGTTGGTGAGCTGCTGACTGGTGTTGAGTTGCTTCCGGATAACGGTGCCGCGCTGCTGCCGGGTGTTCCTGCTCCGTCTGAGTGGGAGGGTGGGACCGCCGGCGATGTCACACCATCTTTGGTGGTGCCCGTTAGTGCAGGGCCTGAAAGTTCCCGCGAACTCTCCGCCGACCCAGCAAAATCAGCGGTAGTGTCCGCCTCTAAAGATTCCCGGACGCTGCCAACTCCTCATGCCGCGAGCCTCGAAGCACCCCTCCCCGCCGACGAAACACCGTACGCCGCTGCGTTGCCGGCTCTTCCGGGGTCCGGGTCGGGGAGCAGCCAGTCTTCGGGCAGCGGAGCCGGCGGCGCCGCCTGGCTTTCCGACTTTCACATGGATGTTCCGCTGAACCAAGCAGTCCCGGTCAGCGGCCCCCTGCAGACTTCGCCCGCGCCGGTATCTTTCGACCCCGGTTCATCTCCTGACTAGTTAGGCCCTTCCCTGCGCGCACCCTGCGCAGAAAACGGCCATTCGGGCTGCCATCGGCGCCTGACAAACAACTTTCAGGAGATTTCACCATGCACGCAAATATCCGCAGAGGGCTGCTCAGCACCCTCTTTGCCGGCGGGCTCTTAGCCCTCGGCTCCACCGCTGCAAGTGCAGCGGATACAACGAGCGGTTCCGACGGTCTCGCCTCCGGAACCCAGGTCGTCGCACCAGTGACCGCACCCGTCACGGTAGGAACGACGTCGTTGGGCCTGCTGGGTGACTCAACGGCAACCACCGATAACACCGGCGCTACCGCCGCACCGGCGGGCACCAACACGAGCGGTTCAACCACCAGCGGTTCCGACGGTCTCGTCTCCGGAACCCAGGTAGTCGCACCGGTGACCGCACCCGTCACGGTAGGAACGACGTCGTTGGGCCTGCTGGGTGACTCAACGGCAACCGACACCACCACCAACAACACCGGGGGCACCGCACCGGCTGGCAACAACACAAGCGGTTCAACCACCAACGGTTCAGACGGTCTCGCCTCCGGAACCCAGGTCGTCGCACCGGTGACCGCACCCGCCACGGTAGGAACGACGTCGTTGGGCCTGCTGGGTGACTCAACGGCAACCACCGAAAACACCGGGAGCACCGCACCGGCTGGAACAAGCACCACCCCCGCCACCACCAACGGTTCAGACGGTCTCGCCTCCGGAACCCAGGTCGTCGCACCGGTGACCGCACCCCTCACGGTAGGAACGACGTCGTTGGGCCTGCTGGGTGACTCAACGGCAACCACCGAAAACACCGGGGGCACCGCACCGGCAGGAACCGGCACCACCGGTTCAACCACCAACGGCTCCGACGGTCTCGCCTCCGGAACCCAGGTCGTCGCACCGGTGACCGCACCCCTCACGGTAGGAACGACGTCGTTGGGCCTGCTGGGTGACTCAACGGCAACCGACACCACCTCCACCACCAACGGGAGCACCTCGCCGGCAGGAACCGGCACCAGCGGTTCAACCACCAGCGGTTCCGACGGTCTCGCCTCCGGAACCCAGGTCATCGCACCGGTGACCGCACCCGCCACGGTAGGAACGACGTCGTTGGGCCTGCTGGGTGACTCAACGGCCACCACCGAAAACACCGGGGGAACCGCACCGGCTGGCACCAACACGAGCGGTTCAACCACCAGCGGTTCCGACGGGCTCGCCTCCGGAACCCAGGTCATCGCACCGGTGGCCGCACCCGCCACGGTAGGAACGACGTCGTTGGGCCTGCTGGGTGACTCAACGGCCACCACCGAAAACACCGGGGGAACCGCACCGGCTGGCACCAACACGAGCGGTTCAACCACCAGCGGTTCCGACGGGCTCGCCTCCGGAACCCAGGTCGTCGCACCGGTCACCGCACCGATCACGGTTGGCGGCGCGTCGGTTGGAATCGGCGGGGACTCGTCGTCCACGGTCGTTCCTCCGGTAGTGGCTCCCCCGGTGGTCAATCCGCCTGTTGTCACGCCTCCGGTGGCCACGCCCCCGTTGGTGTTCGGTCCGGCAATCGCCCCTCCGGCGGCCGCTGCTGAAGGTCCGTCACCGCTGGAACTGCCCGGCACGAATATGGCACCGGCGGCCGCCTCAGTCACTGCGTTGGCAGCCTCGGGTCCCGCCAACAAAGGGGCCAGCCTTCTCGCCAACACGGGAGCCAACCTTGACCTGGTAACCGTGGCCCTTCTGCTGCTCACCGGCGGCATGACCATCATGCTGGCGCTGACCCGGCGGAGGACGGCCTAAGCTGCCGGCGGGCAGGGTGTGGCCATTACCCCCGCCCTGCCCGCCACGTCAGCTGGGCCCCTGGACTGGCCTGGCGCGGGAGGCCGCTCAGGGCCTTCCGCGCCGGACCTCCGGCAGCTCCACTTTCGATTGCGGAGGTCAACTACCAAGCACCCTTATGAAAATGCATACCCGTCCCCGTATTATTCTTTAGAGCGCGTTCCGAGGGGAACGCAAAAAAGGATGGGGACATCGTGGAGAGTTCGCCCAGTGATACGGCGGGGGTCCTAGGCGGCCGCTACCGTCTTGGCGACGTCATCGGACGCGGCGGCATGGCATCGGTGTACACGGCCAGGGATGAAAACCTCGGCCGCGACGTCGCTTTGAAGCTCTTTGCTCCGCAGGCCGCCGACGCGGACGAGCTAAAGCGTCAGGAAGCCGAGATAGAACTGCTCGCCACCCTGAACCACCCGAGCCTCGTGACGCTGTTCGACGCCGGAATCGACTCCCGCGTCCCTGAAGAACCGCGCCCTTTCCTCACCATGGAATTGATTGAGGGACAGGACCTCCGGAGCAGGATCCGGCATAGCCCAGTGCCCCTGGATGAACTGGCAGTGATCGGAGCAGGGGTGGCCGATGCCCTGGCATACGTCCATAATCTGGGCATCATCCACCGTGACATCAAGCCAGCCAACATCATGCTGGTACAGGTCCGCCCCGGCGAACCCCTGCGCCCCAAGCTGGCGGATTTCGGCATTGCCCGGATCGTTGACGGCACGCGGCTAACAGCCACCGGAACCATGGTGGGAACGGCCGCCTACCTGAGCCCGGAACAGGCGCGGGGCGCCGACCTGGGTCCGGCCAGCGACATCTACTCCCTGGGCCTCGTGCTTCTTGAGTGCATCAAGGGAGCCGTGGAATATCCGGGCAGCGCCATTGAATCTGCAGTTGCCCGCCTGCACCGCGCCCCGGGAATCCCGGACGATGTTCCCGCAGAATGGGCAAGCCTGATCGGCTCTATGACGGCGCTGGAACCCATGGACCGCCCGACGGCGGCTGATGTCGAGATCGCCCTCCGGCATGCCTTGGTGTCCCCTGAGTCGATACCCGGCGCGGTGGCCCAGGAGCCCACCCGCATCCTTCCCGCACCGCCGTCGCGGCCGCCGCTTGTAGCCCCGGACACGACGCAGGAATTGGATTCGGTGCCGGCCGCCCCCGCCCGCACAACGGCTCAGCTGGCGGCCAGCGGAGACGGCCCGCCCCGCGCCGGAATCACCCGACGCATCGGCGCCGCGGGCCGCCGCAAGCTAGCTGCTGCGCTAGCCGGGCTCGCCCTCCTGGTAGTGGGAGCCCTGATTCTTCTGACCGTCAACACGCCCAGCACGCCGGAACCTGTTCAATACCCTGCCGTTACCGGAACGCTGGGCGAACACCTTGAGCAACTACAGAAGAGCGTGGAACCGTGACGTCAATCGCAGAAAACCACCTTCGCCTGGTGCCGTCCCGCCGTTGGCGGACGCTCATCGCGGCCGGCCTGCTTTCGGCCGCCCTCGCCGGCTGCAGTTCCACGGCCCCTGACCTTGAAGCGGATGCCGCGGAGAAACTACAGGCCAAGGTCCTGACTGTTTCACAGTCTGCGGCCGGCAACGACACATCCGGCGCACTCAAGTCGCTCGACGAGCTCGTGGCACAGCTCGACGCTTCAGCGGCCGAGGGCAGCGTGTCGTTCAAACGCCATCAGAGCATCATGACGGCGGTCCAAGCCGTGCGGGCAGACCTCACCGCTGCGCAGGCGGCAGCGAAAGCCCAGGCCGACGCGGAAGCGGCAGCCGCTGCCAAGGCAGCAGCCGATGCGGCGGCGGCAGAAGCTGCGAAGGCAGCCCCTGCTCCCGCCGTCGAAGTCCCCGCCCCTTCTCAAGTAGTCCCGGGAAAGGGCGAGAAAGGCAAGGGCGCCTCCGGCCGCTGACGCCGGCAACGGCGGCTGGAACTGAGTGGACGGCTTGGTGAGGTGGACGGCCCGACCAGGAATCCCGCCGTCGTCGGCCTCCGCGCCCGAACAGCCCTACGGCAATTTTTCATCAGCAAACTTACTATTTGCCGCGATTGTCGCTAGGTTGGTTTAAGCGTGCCCATGAAGCCCGCAACGAGATCAGAACCGCGGGCCACCGGCCCGCCAGCTGAAGGAGTGATGTAAGCATGGCAACTGTCCAGGAATCCATCAACGTAAGCGTCCCGCTGAGCCAGGCCTACAACCAGTGGACCCAGTTCGAGGACTTCCCGCACTTCATGAGCGGCGTGGACGACGTGCGGCAGCTCGACGACACCACAGTGCACTTCCAGACCAGCATCGGCGGCGTCAAGAGGGAATACGACGCCCGGATCACCGTCCAGCAGCCGGACCAGCGCGTGACGTGGGAGAGCCTCGACGAGCCCCGCAACGCCGGAACAGTATGGTTCGAAGCGCTCAACCCGACCGAAACGAAGGTCAGTGTGGAACTCGCCTGGGAGCCCGATTCCGCGGTCGAAAAGGTGGGGGCGGCGGTGGGCCTTGATTCCCGCCAGGTGGCCTCGGACCTCAAACGCTTCAAGAAGTTCATCGAGGAACGCGAAGTGGAGACCGGCGCGTGGCGGGACCGCGTCAGCGATGGCGCAGTCAGCGGAGCTGCAGCCGGAGCCGGCGCGGCAACAACAGCTGCCACGACGGCGGAAATTCCGCTCGACGCCACGACCGCCGTTCCCCTCGAAGAAGAAGTGGGCTACGACGCCGTGCCCACGGAGCAGCCCGTGAACGCGGATCCGGATATGGCCACCGAGCCTCCGTTCGGCAAGCACGTCCAGCGCTAGCGCTGCGGCCGCCGGCCAAACAGAACGCCCCGCCTCCCGTGATGGGAAGCGGGGCGTTCTGTTTGGCCGGTCCGGCTACTTGGCCAGTCCGGAGAGCACTTCGGTGAACTTCGCGGACGGACGCATCACCGAGGCAACCTTGGCAACGTCCGGGTGGTAGTAACCGCCGATGTCCACCGGGGAGCCCTGCACTGCGAGCAGCTCGGCAACGATGGTGTCCTCGTTGGAGGTCAGCGCCTCGGACACGGCGGCGAAATCGGCGGCAAGCTCGACGTCGTCGGCCTGCTTCGCCAGTTCCTGCGCCCAGAATTTGGCCAGGTAGAAGTGGCTGCCGCGGTTGTCCAGTTCCCCAACGCTGCGGCGGGGGGACTTGTTTTCGAGCAGGAACGTGCCGGTGGCGCGGTCCAGGGTGTCGGCGAGAACCTGGGCACGCTTGTTGCCCGTGGTGGTGGCGAGGTGCTCGAAGCTGACGGCGAGAGCCAGGAATTCACCCAGGCTGTCCCAGCGCAGGTGGTTTTCCTTCAGCAGCTGCTGGACGTGCTTCGGAGCGGATCCGCCTGCGCCGGTCTCGAAGAGTCCGCCGCCGTTGATCAGCGGAACCACGGACAGCATCTTGGCACTGGTGCCCAGTTCGAGGATCGGGAAAAGGTCGGTGAGGTAGTCGCGGAGCACGTTGCCGGTCACCGAAATGGTGTCCTCGCCCTTGCGGATGCGCTCTAGGGTGAAGGCCGTGGCCTTCACCGGGGACATGATCTCGATCTGGAGGCCCTCGGTGTCGTGCTCCTTGAGGTATTCCTTGACCTTGGCGATCAGGTTGGCGTCGTGTGCGCGCTCTTCGTCCAGCCAGAACACTGCCGGGGTTTCGGAGGCGCGGGCGCGGGTGACGGCCAGCTTGACCCAGTCGCGGATCGGCACGTCCTTGGCCTGGCAGGCGCGCCAGATGTCGCCCGGGGCCACCTGGTGTTCGATCAGGACGGTGCCCTTGCTGTCCACGAGCTGGACGGTGCCGGCCGACTGGATCTCAAAGGTCTTGTCGTGGCTGCCGTATTCCTCGGCGGCCTGTGCCATGAGGCCCACGTTCGGCACGGTGCCCATGGTGGTCGGGTCAAAGGCGCCGTTCGCGCGGCAGTCGTCGATGACAACCTGGTAAATGCCGGCGTAGCTGCTGTCCGGAAGGACGGCCAGCGTGTCGGCTTCCTTGCCGTCCGGGCCCCACATGTGGCCGGAGGAGCGGATCATCGCGGGCATGGATGCGTCCACGATGACGTCGGACGGAACGTGCAGGTTGGTGATGCCCTTGTCCGAGTCCACCATCGCCAGTGCGGGACCTTCGGCGAGGCCCTTCTTGATGGCAGCCTGGACGCCTTCGCGGACGTCTTCGGGAAGTTCTTCGAGTCCGCCCAGGATGGAGGCCAGACCGTTGTTGGCGCTCAGGCCTGCGGCGGCAAGCTGCTCGCCGTACGTGTCGAACAGTTCGGCGAAGTAGGCCTTCACCACGTGGCCGAAGATGATGGGGTCCGAGACCTTCATCATGGTGGCCTTCAGGTGTGCCGAGAACAGCACGCCCTCTTCCTTGGCGCGGACAACCTGTGCTGCCAGGAATTCGTCCAAAGCGGCGGCGCGCATCACGGTGCCGTCAACAACTTCGCCGGCCAGCACGGGGAACCCGCGCTTCAGGACCTTGACGGTGCCGTCTTCCTTGACCAGCTGGATCTTGACGGTGTCATCAGCTTCGATGACCACCGACTTTTCGTTGGCGCGGAAGTCCTCGGCGCCCATGGTGGCCACGTTGGTCTTGGACTCCGGCGTCCAGGCACCCATGGAGTGCGGGTTCTGGCGGGCGTAGTTCTTCACGGAAAGGGGCGCACGGCGGTCGGAGTTGCCTTCGCGCAGGACCGGGTTGACGGCCGAGCCCTTGATCTTGTCATAGCGTGAGCGGATGTCCGTCTCGGTGTCGGAGGACGGGTTGTCCGGGTAGTCCGGAAGGTCGTAGCCCTGGGACTGGAGCTCGGCGATGGCGGCCTTCAGCTGCGGAATCGATGCGCTGATGTTGGGCAGCTTGATGATGTTGGCTTCCGGCTTCTTTGCCAGGTCACCCAGTTCGGCCAGGGCATCGCTGATCCGCTGCTCTTCGGTGAGGTAGTCACCGAAGACGGAGATGATGCGGCCAGAGAGGGAGATGTCGCGGGTCTCCACTTCCACACCGGCAGTCGACGCGTAGGCCTCGATGATCGGCAAGAACGAGTAGGTGGCCAGCATGGGCGCTTCGTCAGTGTGGGTATAAATAATCTTGGCCATTGGTGGGGCGTCTCCTGAAGGTATACATACATCTGGAACTCTGGCGTTATTTCAACATTCTTAACTTACCCGAGCAGGGCGCGTCGGCGCCCATCGTGGCGTCCAGCGACGCGTAGCATACCCCCGGCCGTCGCACTGACAGGGCCTCGGAGAGACGGGGACCACATCCCACCAGCCCCAATACGAAACTCGTCTATCTCTTTACAACAATTGTCACAGTGGGTAGGTTGATCTCCACCAGCGGCGGCCACCACCTGAGGCCGGCGCAAACTTCTGTTGAGGACACCCATGACGAAATCGAAGACTCTGGCCACCAGCCTCCTGAGCCTGTCCGCCGCCGCCCTGCTTGCCGTCAGTGCAGCTGCAGGGGCAACTGCCGCTCCCGCATCCCCGCAGGCCCCGTCTCCCCAGGACGGCGGGCAGGTTGCCAGCCAGTCAGTGGACAGCTCAAGTGCAGCCAACTATTGGACGCCTGACCGCATGCGCACAGCGGTCCCGGGCGACGTACTGGCCAGCAAAGCACTGCAGCGCGGCAACACTTCGTCTGCTGCAACCGTGGAAAAGGGCTCGAGCACCAAGATTGCCGGCAAGGCAGGCAACGGCAAACCCGCACCCCTGCACACCGATGAGAGTCCGGTGTCCCACATCGGCAAGGTCTTCTTCACCCTGGGCGGCAGCAACTACGTCTGCTCCGGTAACTCCGTGGTGTCCACCAACAAGAGCACCGTGTCCACCGCAGGCCACTGCATCAACGAGGGACCGGGCGCCTTCGCCACCAACTTCATCTTCGTCCCGGCCTACCTGGACGGTGCCGCGCCCTACGGCAAGTGGGCAGCCAAGGCCCTGTACGCTCCCACGCAGTGGAGCTCGGCCGGCGACATGCAGTACGACACGGGCTTCGCCGTCGTCTCTCCGCTCAACGGCCAGAGCCTTGCAGACGTTGTAGGTGCCTCCGGTGTCCAGTTCAATGCCGCCCGCGGCCTGACGTACAAGTCCTATGGCTATCCCGCAGCGGCGCCGTTCGACGGTTCCTCACTCGTCAGCTGCACCGGGCCGGCCAGCAACGATCCCAACAACCCGCAGTTCCAGTCCCAGGGCATCCCCTGCGACATGACCGGCGGATCATCTGGCGGCCCGTGGTTCATCGGCACCAGCTCCGGCGGATACCAGAACTCCATCAACAGCTACGGTTACGGCAGCCGGTCCACGGTCATGTACGGGCCGTACTGGGGCTCCGTCATCCAGCAGGCCTACTCGAGTGCATCGTCCGCCAACTGACGCCCCCGTCCCTTCGGCTGACGGCACTTCGGCAGACGAAACCGTGAGCGTCAGCGAGATCAGCCAGGTGCCGGCGGACATCCTCGCCTACTGGACGCCGGAGCGCATGGAAGGCGCGAAACCGCGCGGGGTCCGGTTCCCCCCGCCTGAGGCTGACGACGGACCATCCGCTGCAGCTGAAGCGGACTAACTGAATAAACGACGACGGCGACCGTCCCCTTTCGGGGGGCGGTCGCCGTCGTACGCGGTCAGGGTTTCGACAGGCTCAACCACCGGAGCCGGTGGCTGGGTCCGTCCGTCTTCCTAGTGGAAGAAGTGCCGCGCACCTGTGAAGTACATCGTGATGCCGGCGGCGTTGGCCGCGGCGATGACCTCGTCGTCCCGGACGGAACCGCCGGGCTGGACCACGGCGCGGACGCCGGCGTCGATCAGGATCTGCAGGCCGTCGGCGAACGGGAAGAACGCGTCGGACGCGGCCACCGCACCGCGGGCCCGCTGCGGGGCGCCACTCGCGTCGGCGTTAGAGGCACCGCCGGCGCCGTCCACGTCGGACTCCACAGTCACACCCAGCGTGTTGGCGCGTTCCACGGCCAGCTTGCACGAGTCGAGCCGGTTGACCTGGCCCATGCCGATGCCGACGGCGGCACCGTGATCGGCGAGCAGGATGGCGTTGGACTTGGCGGCGCGGCAGGCGGTCCAGGCGAACGCAAGGTCAGCCAGCGTTGCGTCGTCGGCGGCTTCGCCGGCTGCGAGGGTCCAGTTGGCGGGGTTGTCGCCTTCGGCGTCCACCTTGTCTGCAATCTGCACGAGCACGCCGCCGGAGACCTGGCGGATTTCGGCCGGGTAGCGCCCGTAGCCCTCGGGCAGGGCCAGGAGCCGGATGTTCTTCTTCTTGGCAAGGATCTCCACGGCTTCCGGTTCGAACCCGGGGGCGATGACCACTTCGGTGAAGATGCCGGCCACGGTCTGCGCCATTCCGGCGGTGACCGTGCGGTTGGCAGCGATGACGCCGCCGAACGCAGAGACGGGGTCGCAGGCGTGGGCCTTGGCGTGGGCATCCGCGATGGGGTCCGCGGCGTCGCCGGAACCAACGGCCACGCCGCACGGGTTGGCGTGCTTGATGATGGCCACGGCGGGCTCGGCGAAGTCGAATGCGGCGCGGAGTGCGGCGTCCGCGTCCACGAAGTTGTTGTAGCTCATGGCCTTGCCGTGGATCTGGTCGGCCTGGGCGATGCCGGCGGGAGCGGCCTTGTCCACGTACAGTGCGGCCTGCTGGTGCGGGTTTTCCCCGTAGCGGAGGACCTCGGAGCGCTCCAGCGCGAGGCCGGCGTACGCGGGCCAGTCGATGACGCCGTCGCCGTCCTCATCGAGGAACTGGCTGGCGGTCCAGGTGGCCACGGCGTTGTCGTAGGTGGCGGTGTGTGCAAAGGCCTTGGCAGCCAGGCGCTGGCGGGTCTTCAGGTCGAAGCCGCCTTCAGCGGCGGCGCGGACAACGTTGCCGTAGAACGTGGGATCCACCACGATGGCGACGGCGGCGTGGTTCTTCGCCGCCGAGCGCACCATGGCGGGGCCTCCGATGTCGATCTGCTCCACGACGTCGTCCTGCGCGGCACCGGACTTCACGGTCTCCACGAACGGGTACAGGTTCACGACGACGAGGTCGAAGGCCTCGATCTCCATGCTGGCCAGCGTTTCCATGTGGGCGGGGACGCGGCGGTCGGCCAGGATGCCGCCGTGGACGCGGGGGTGCAGCGTCTTGACGCGGCCGTCCAGCATTTCCGGGGAGCCGGTGACTTCCTCGACTTCCTGGACGGGAATGCCGGCCGCGGCGATCTTCTTCGCGGTGGAGCCGGTGGAGACGATCTTGACGCCTGCTTCGTGCAGGCCCTTCGCGAGCTCCTCCAGACCGGTCTTGTCGTAGACCGAGATCAGGGCTCGGCGGATGGGAACACGGTCTAGCTGCGTAAAGCTCACAAAGGTCTCCGTCTTTTGACACGGTGGGGTGCCGCGGTTGGTGGGGATGAGGCCAGTTTATCGCGTCCCGCCGGATGCCCTCCCTGCGCGCCGGTGTGTGAAGGCCGCGCGCAGACCCGCCGCTGCGACGTAGAGTTTTCCCAGGAGGCCGAGATGAATACTTACACCACTGTGCCCAACGGCGAACAGGTGGTCCAGGAACTGCCGTGGCGGTGGAAGGTCCAGGGCAGGATCTTCCTGATCGGCGGGCTTGGTTTTATGTTCGACGCCTGGGACGTGACGCTCAACGGGATCCTCATTCCGCTGCTGTCCACCCACTGGGCGCTGTCCCCCGGCGACGCCGCGTGGATCGGAACGTCGAACCTGGTCGGCATGGCGCTGGGCGCGTTCGCCTGGGGCACCATCGCGGACACCATCGGCCGCAAGAAGGCCTTCACGGCCACCTTGCTGATTTTCTCCCTCTTCACGGTGCTGGGTGCCTTCTCCCCCGACTTCATCTGGTTCTGCGTGTTCCGTTTCATGGCAGGTTTCGGCCTGGGCGGGTGCATTCCAGTGGACTATGCCCTGGTGGGTGAGTTCACACCGCGGAAGCAACGCGGCAGGGTCCTCACGGCGATGGACGGCTGGTGGCCGGTGGGCGCCGCGTTGTGCGGCTTCGTCTCGGCCTGGCTGGTTGCCGCGTTCGCGGACTGGAGGCTGACCATGCTGGTTATGGTGCTGCCTGCCCTGCTGGTGTTCTGGGTGCGGCGGAGCGTGCCCGAGTCTCCGCTGTTCCTCATCCGCAAGGGCCGCCGCGACGAGGCCGCCAAGGTCATCGACGACCTGGTCAAGGCCACCGGCGCCGAGCCCCGTGCCTACAGCCTGCCGGAAGCTCAGGATGCGCCGCGGCTCTCCGCCGGGAGTGCGTGGCTCCAACTGGTCCGCGTCTGGCGCTTCAACTGGAAGGTCACCGCCGCTGCCTGGTCGCTGTTCTTCAGCATCCTGCTGGTCTACTACCTGTCCCTGACGTGGATGCCGCGGATCCTCATCGGCGCCGGCTTCCAGGATTACAAGGCGTTCCTCACCACGGCATCCATGGCCGCCGTCGGGCTCCTGGGCGTCGTGGTGGCCGCCGTACTGGTTGAGCGGGTGGGCCGCAAGTGGATCCTGGCGATTACCGGGCCGCTGTCCGCGCTAACGCTGGTCATCGTGGCGTTCGTGGTGGATATCCCGTCCGCCGCCGTGTTCTGGCTGCTGGTCTTCGGCTTCATTGTGCAGGTGGCCATCCCGGTGCTCTATACATACGTCTCCGAGCTGTACCCGACGGACCTGCGCGGCACGGGTTTCGGCTGGGCATCGACGTTCTCCCGGCTGGGGGCTGGCTTCGGTCCGCTGATTTTCGCCTCCGTCCTGTGGCCGCAGCTGGGCCTGGCGACGTCCTTCGCGCTGGCCGGCGGGCTGGTCCTGCTGTCGGTGCTGTGGATGGCCTTCTTCGCCCCCGAGACCAAGCAGCGCACCCTGACGTAAGCAGGTCCTTCTTCTCCCCCCAACTAGGTAGCAGCAGGTGTCGTTTTCAGGTCTCAAAACGACACCTGCTGCTACCTACTTGGGCAACCAGCCGCGGCCGAGGAGTGCCGAGCGGACCTTCGCTACCGCAGGCCGGGCATCATTGACCATGTGCCGTTTGGAGATCCGGACCAGCACCCACCCGTCCCGGCCGAAATCCTCCTCGCGCGCGATGTCCCGGACGATCTGCGCAACCTCCGAATGGCCCTCGCCCTCGTACTCCACCGCCACGCGCTGCTCCGGATAACCCAGGTCCGGTTGACGGACCACGCCGGGACGCAGCTCCATCGGAACGTTCAATTGTGGTTCGGGCAATCCCGCGTTCTCCAGTGCCAGCCGGAGGCGGGTTTCCGGTGCCGAATCGGCTCCGACGCGCGCCTGTTCAAGCGCCAGGCGGGCCTTCCGGATGCCGGGAGTTCCCTTGTGCCGGTCCAGCATGTCCGCGAGTTCCTCCATGGTGGCGTGCGGGTCCGTTCGGCCCTCGAATTCGGGCCGCGGAATCCGCAGCAAATGGTCTGCCACAACGGTCAGTTCATTGATGCTCATCTTCCGCGAGCAATCCAGCCAGGTCCGCGGCCGCGAGGTCACCAGCAGCCCGTCGAGAGCGACAATTTCGTCCCCGAAGAACTGGCCACGATGGCCACGCACGCGGGCCCGTCTGGGGATGGCCATCGTGTCCGGCCGGGAAATGTGAATAATCGGCTCGTCAGCGCCAGGCAGGAACCCCGGGAAAGACCAAAGTGTAAACGCCGTTGCGTGGGACGCTGCTGAGAATGCCGTGACCAAGGTAACCGGCCGGACCTGCCCCTGGAGCCCGATACCGCCGCTTTGACGGGGCTGCCGGATCCCCCGGCTTGGCATGGCCAGCGAGCGGTGCCGTAAACGACGGCGGGTCACGCCGGCGTCGAGCGCTTCCTGGTACGTGAACGCTGCGGAACTAAGGGGCCGCGGCAGCGGCTGCGGAGTCTTCATGGCCCCATGGTGGCAAATATGGTGCGACGGCGAGGAAGTTATCCACAGGCCCGCACACCCACGACCCAACTAGGTAGCAGCAGGTGTCGTTTTGAGCGGTCAAAACGACACCTGCTGCTACCTAGTTGGGGCAGGGACGGGACTTAGGCCGCGGCGAGCTGAGCCAGGGTCGAGACCAGGAGCCTGCGCTCCACCACCTTGATGCGTTCGTGCAGGGTTTCCTCGGTGTCGTCCTCGCGGATGGCCACGGCTTCCTGGGCAATGATGGGGCCCGTGTCCACACCGGCGTCGGCCCAGTGCACCGTGCAGCCGGTGACCTTAACGCCGTAGGCCATGGCGTCCCGCACGCCATGGGCACCAGGGAAGGCCGGCAGCAGGGCCGGGTGGGTGTTGAGGTACTTGCCGCCGAACGCGTCGATGAACCCGGGGCTGACGATCCGCATGAAGCCTGAAGACACCACCACGTCCGGCTCATACGCGGCCACGGCTTCGGTCAGCGCCGCGTTCCAGTCCGCACGGTCGTCGTAGGCCTTGAAGTCCACCACGAAGGTCGGGATTCCGGCGGCCGCCGAACGCTCCACGCCGTAGGTCCCGGGCCGGTCAGCGCCGACGGCGGCGATCTCCACGTTCAGCTCGCCCGCCTTGACGGCGTCAATGACGGCCTGGAGGTTGGAGCCGGTACCGGACACGAGGACAACGATGCGCATGGCTCTAGCTTATGGGGCCGCTCGCGTAGGCTGGAAAACATGAACCCCCCGAACGACTCCGCAGGTCCCCAGCAGGCCCGGCAACCCCTCAGCGAGGCCGCGAAGGCGTCCCTGGCGAAGACCCACAACCTGTTCCGTGCATTCATCGTGGCCGTCCTGGGCGCCTTCTTCGTTTACCAGCTGGACGTCACCTACGTGTGGCTGACCGCCATCCTGACGGCCGCGAGCATCGTGCTCGGCGTTATGGTGCTGGTCCGGGCCATCAGGCTCAAGGAATCCAAGCTGGTCCTTTTCGGCACCATCTCGGGGCTGGTGGTGTCGGCGGTGATGGTGCTGTTGATCCTGGTTTCCGCGGTGTTCTTCAACCAGGTCCGCGACTTCCAGCAGTGCTCCCGCAGCGCGCTCACCCAGCAGGCCCTGACCCAGTGCCAGACGCAGCTGCAGAAGTCCCTCCCCGCCCAGCTCCGCTAGGCCCAGCTCCGCTAAGCCCGGTTCCGCTGAGCCAACCGACAGGAACGCCCGACGGCGGCACCTCCTACGGCTTGGACACTTCCAGGTCCGCTTCACGCAGTTTCTGCTGGCGTTCCAGCCACGGGCCCGCCGCGTAACCGATCACGACGCCGATGGCCACCTCGGCGGCCACCCACAGCGAGGTGCCCAGCGGGTCCGGGCCGATGTCCGTGAGGCGGCCGATCCCGGCTGACCCGCGGGCCATCCAGGCCAGGCCTCCCGCCATCAGGCCCGCCGCCACACCGATGATCGCTCCAAGGACGACAGTGGATGCCGATGCCGTGAACCAGCGGGAACGGACCTTGATGGACAGCCATTCGTCGAAGTGGTTTTCGCCTTCGCGCAGGAACCACCAGCCGGCCAGTGCACCGGCAAGGACCGGCACCACCAGCGCCACGAAGCCGTAATCCAGTGGTCCGGAGGGCAGGGCGGCGAACACCGGAATGGACGGCAGCGGACCGACGGCGGTTCCCAGCGGTCCGGCGTGCGAGCCGACGCCCAGGGCGAAGCCGGAGCCGGACGTCCAGGCGAGCGCAAAGATGGCAAGGTTGGGGAGGAAGCCGAGCTGCGCGATGGTGAGCACGGCACCGCCCATGGCGCCGGCGTCGAGCCCTTCATACACGGCGATCACCAGGTCCCAGTGGATAAAGATGTCCACCGCGAGCAGCGCGGCGGACAGGGTGAACGCGGCCATCAGGGCCACGAAGCCGGCTTTGACCGCGGAGCCGAGGTAGGAACCGGCCCAGCGGGAATGCTGGCTGGTGCGGGCGATCCAGTCCACCGCGTCGACGCCGATGAGCCGGCTCCAGGACCCCGCTTCGCGCCGGGCACCCACCACCATGCCCAGGCCGAACGGGACCAGCGGCATCAGCCCGGCGAACCACAGGAAGATGGCGACGTCGTCGGTGCGGCACACGAAGCCAGTGGCCATCCCGAAGCCGGCATACACCAGCCAGGACCCCAGCAGCGCCTGCCATAGCTGATCGGTATAGGAAGCCCGGGCCAGGCGCCGGCCTGCCCGCCACGCCAGCAGGAACGGGATGAGCGTGAGGCCCAGCGGGATCAGCGACAGCGTGCCCGATTCCGGCTGCGCCGCGGCTTCCCCCGCCACAGTGGTCAGATGGAGCGGCACGCCGTGGATCAGCAGCCAGGCCTGGCCGCCAAGCCGGGCGAGGGCGTCGAAGTTGTTGTTCTGGAATCCGGCGGTTGCCCATACGGCGACAATGGGCGCCAGCACCACCAGCGCGGAAATGACCGCCGCCTGCGCCGACTCGAGCGCCCCCTGCAGCCACAAGGGCATGGGAATGCCACGGTCTCCGGTCTGATCAGCGCGCAGTTTCATCGTGTTCCATGGTGTCACGCGCGGCGCCCCGGGCCCGTGTGCGACAGGCTCAAAGCCCTGAGTTACCAGAGCTCGTAGTTGTCCGTGCCGATCATAAAGCCGTGGCCCGTCCGCAGATGCGCGCAGGTCATGGCGCCGGGTGCCCGCTCGCACACCATGTTGCCCAGCCGCACCGTCTGGCCGTCCTGGATCCACGGGCCCGGGAACGCTGGTCCGGCCACGTCCTCCGCCTCCATCGGGGAGGTTCCGTTGCCGCACAGTCCGTACTGGGCGCCGCCGTCGAGCGTCACCACCGCATACCCGCCGTGATACTCGCTGATCCCCGCGCACTGGCCCTTGATGTCACCGGGCCGGGGCGCGACATCCGTGAGCAGGTGGCAGGCAGCAGCGTCGGCGCTGATGGAACACTGCATGTCCTTGCCGGCAGACTGCACCACCACTGGCAACGGTGCAGCCCACGGCTGCGCGTTCACCTTGGGCAGGAGCTGCTCGGCCCTGTTGAGGGGGCCGGGATTGAGGGTTCCGGGTTTGAGGGTTCCGGGGTCGGCCACCCTCAGCGCACCGATGGCGGGCGCCGTCCCGGCCGGCACGGCTACGCTGCAGCCCGCGGCTGAGGCAAGCACGACGACGGCCAGCAGGGTTCGGAGGACGGGTGTCACAAGGCTCATGGTCCTGCCAGTTCAGCAGAACGGGACCGTCCTGTCGCTGGTCAGAACTCCCCATCCCCCAGCGCTTTTTTCGTTACTCAGCCGTAAAATTGGATTGTCCGCAATCAGTGGTTGGAGGCAGAAAAATGACTACCGCATCGCCACATGCACATGGCGTTCACTTCGGGCGTACCGACGTCCAGAACGTTGGCATGGGTGTAGGTATTGTCCTGATGTTGGCGGGTGTCCTGGCATTCATCCCGGGCATCACCCAGCAGTACGGCGAACTAAGGTTCTTGGGGCCTGATTCGCACGCCATGTTCCTCAACCTGTTCCAGGTGTCGATGCTGCTGAACATTGTTCAGCTGGTCATCGGTGCAACAGGCTGGGCAATGTCCCGCAATGGAATGGGCGCCCGGAACTTCCTTATGGGCTTTGGCGCGCTGTACATCGTCCTCAGCATCTTCGGGCTCAGTGTCGGAGTGGGATCGGCGGCCAATTTCCTGTCGCTGAACACGCTGGACAGCTGGACCCTCATGGCGCTGGGCGTGCTGATGATTGGCTCCGGCTGGATCCTCTCAAGGCATCTGGCCGAGGACCGCAGGTAACCCGGATCGCGTAAGCCGGGACATAAGGAGCCGCTAATGAGGAACGCTTCATAGCAATCTGAATGTTTTAACCACCGGTTGGTGCAGTTGCCCTGCGTAGGCGCAGGCGGCTGCACCAGCTTTTTGCGTTAAGGGCACGACGCCGGCTGGCCGGGGCGGCTGCCCGGGCGGCGGCGGATGCCCACCACCAAAAACCGCACTCCTGTAAAGATTTTCACTTTAATCAAGAAAAATCATTGACTCGCTAAAAATCTTCACTATAGTTGTGTGAGTTAGCTCACCAACGAAGGATGCGGCAATGACCACCGAGACACCCGCCCCACCGGCCACCAGCGAACTTCTGGCGACCGTCGGAAACAAGGTGCGCACCATGCGTAAGGCCAAGGGCATGACCCTCGCCCAGCTCTCGGACATCACCGGCCTCAGCCAAGCAATCGTCAGCCAGATCGAACGCGGCTTGGCCAACCCTTCCTTCACCACTCTGGCACAGCTGGCCCACGGATTGGACGTCCCGGTAGGGAGGTTCTTCATTGGCCAGGATGAATCCAAGTCCCCCGTCGTTCGAAAGTCGGACCGACGCAACCTGAAAAACGTGACCCGCGAGTCGGTGGGCGAGGCAGTTCACGAACTGCTGACCCCCAACCGCGACGGAAACATCGAAGCGCAGTGGATCAGCACGCCCCCGGGGCATGACACCAGCGGCACACCTTTCACCCACAGCGGTGAGGAGTTCTGCTACATCATCTCGGGCCGCAAGGACGTCTTCCTGGACGGCGTCTGCTACAGCCTTGAGGAGGGCGACTCCATCACGTACTCCTCAGAGATCCCGCACTGGTACAAAAACAGCTACGAAGAGGTATGCGTAGCCATCTGGGTCAACGCACCACACGCGTGGTAACCCTGCCGCCCCCAACCGGCACCAGCGTTTTCCCCTAACTGTCCGGACACGAACCGTGGCCGCAGACACTCCTTGCATCGTTCGCATGAAACGCCTCGTCCAACAGGCGTTCCTGCGTCATACCCTCCCACGCCCATCACGGCGTCAGCGTAAGGACACTTCCATGCTCGACACACAAACGACAGACCCCCAAGGGACGGACAACGCCGTCACGTCCCCCTCCCCCGCCCGCTCCTCCCGCACCAAGCACGAAAAATTCACCCCTGAGGTCCGCAAGGGCCTGCTGGGCCTCGGCCTCGGCAACGCCCTCGAGTGGTACGACTGGATGGTCTTCGGCCTCCTCTCGGCCTTCATCGGGCCCAACTTCTTCCCCAACACCGATCCGCTCTCCGCCACCTTGAACGCGCTGGCCGTGTTCGCCGTCGGGTTCGCCTTCCGTCCGCTCGGCGGGATCCTGCTCGGCACCCTGGCCGACCGCGTGGGCCGCCGCCGCGTCATGCTGCTGTCCATCATGCTCATGGCAGGCACCACGCTGATCATCGCCGTCACGCCGAGCTACCAGCAGATCGGCGCCTGGGCCGGCATCATCCTGCTGGTCTGCCGGGTGCTGCAGGGCATTTCCACGGGCATCGAAGCCCCGCTTTCAACGTCCCATGCCCTGGAACTGGCGCCCGAAGGCCGTGAAGGCTACGTCGCCGGCCTGATGAGCTTCTACGTGAACATCGGCATCCTGCTGGCTTCCCTGATCAGCTTCCTGTGCAGCCTCGTCCTGGGCGGTGCCGTCATGGCCGAGTGGGGCTGGCGCGTGCCGTTCATCATCGGCGCACTCTTCGGTTTCGTGGTCCTCTACCTCCGCCGTTCGCTCCCGGAAACCCTCAAGGCCGAGGAAATGGCCGGCAACACTCCCCGCGCCGTCTGGTCCGGAGTCCGCAAGCACTGGCTCTCCGTCCTGGCCATCGTCTTCGTGGTGGGCGCAGCACAGGCCTACAACTACGCCTGGAACGTCGGCCTTCCCAGCGCTGCCCGCAGCGGGTTCAAGGAAGACCCCACCGCCGTCTTCGCTCTCACCACCGTCCTGGGCGTCATCCTGGTGGCAGGCAGCTGGATCATCGGCAAGCTGACCGACGGCAAGTCGATGTCCCGCTGGTTCCTGATCACCCGCATCCTGGCGATCCCGTCCGTGTTCCTCATGCTCTTCTACGTCCAGCCGGGCATCGGCGGCTTCGCAGCCGTCCTCCTCGGCGGCTCCATCGTCCTGGTGCTGAACATGACCCTTTACAACGTGGTCAGCTCCTCGCTGATGCCCAAGAACATCCGCGGCACGGGCGTAGCCCTGGGCTATGGAATCGGCGTCGCACTCTTCGGCGGCACCGCCTCCTACCTGCTGGTCTGGTTCCAGTCCCTGAACCTCAGCTGGATCTTCCCGGTCTACGTGGCCGTTCTCTCCATCCTCAGCATCGTTTTCTACCTCGCCGCACGCCGCTCCAACGGCATCTTCGTCGGAAAGTAAGGACTCCCCCATGACCTCCCCCGCAACGTTCAACTCCCTGGAACTCAGCACCACGACGGCGGACCTCACCGCCCCGGTCATCTCCCGTTCCAACGTCCTGGTGGTCGGCGGTGGCCCCGCAGGTGTGGCCGCGGCCGTCACCGCAGCCCGCTCCGGCGCCAAGGTCACCCTGCTGGAACGCTACTCATCCCTCGGCGGCCTCGCTTCCGGCGGCATGGTGCTGGTGCTGGACGACATGATCAACGGCCAGGAAATCACCGTCACCGGCATCGTGTCCGAATACGTGGAGCGCCTGCAGAAGCTGGGACTCGCCGTCGTACCGCCGGCCGATGACCGCAAGACCTCCGCGGAACTCTGGAACAAGTGGGGCCGCTACGGCACCTTCGACTTCCACTCCCACACCAACCCCAAGCCCATCTGCTACGCCGCGGCCTTCGACCCGGACGGCTGGAAGCGCGTCTCCAACGACCTGGTCCGCGAGGCCGGCGTGGACCTCCGTCTGCACTCCTGGTTCTCCCGCCCCATCGTGGACAACGGCGTGATCAAGGGCGTCATCTGCGAGACCAAGCTGGGCCCGCAGGCGTTCATGGCGGACATCGTCATCGACACCACCGGCGACATCGACGTCGCCTCCCGGGCCGGCGCCAGCTACGCCAAGGACAACTACCTCACCACGCTCGTCTTCCGCCTCGGCAACGTGAACACGGACGCCGCCGAAGCCTTCGAGCAGGCCAACCCGAAGGAAGCCCGCGCCATCAACCGCAAGATCAAGCGCCTCCTCGGCGGCGCATGGGAACTGTGGTGGCTCAAGACCCCCATCGACGGCGTGGTCTGGTGCAACGCCCCGCACATGACCGGCTTCGACGGCACGGACCCGGCGGACATGACCGCCGCCGAGTTCGCCGCCCGCGACCGGATCTCCGAGGCCGTGGACTACGTCCGCGCCAACCTGCCCGGCTTCGAAAACTGCTACATGCTGGACGTCGCCTCGCAGATGGGCGTCCGCCAGACCCGCCTGCTGCAGGGCGAGTACGTCATGACCAAGGACGACGTCACGCAGCGCCGCCACTTCGCCGACACTGTGGCCCGCGGCCGCGACTACTACTACCCGTACCGCTCGCTGCTGCCCAAGGAAGTGGACCAGCTGCTCGTCGCCGGCCGCCACTACTCCGCCACCCCCGAGGCGCAGAAGATGTCCCGCGAGATCCCGCCCTGCATGGCCATGGGCCAGGCCGTCGGCGTCGCCGCAGCACTCGCCGTCGAAAACAACGTCCTGGTCCGCGACGTGTCCGCCCTGGACATCCAGCAGGGCATGCGCCGTCACGGCGCCGACCCGGGCGACGTCCCGTCGTCGAACGCCACTGTCGACGCCGATGCGGCGGTTCCGGCATGAGCACCGTGACCCTGGAAACGACAGAGCTGGAACGCACGACGGCGGCGCCTGCCGCCGCGGCGGAACCCACCGCCATCCCGCTGCCGCTAGACGGCATCAAGATCGTGGACTTCACCCAGGTGTTCATGGGCCCGTCCTGCACGCAGATGCTGGGCGACTACGGCGCGGACATCATCAAGGTGGAACGCCCGGGCGCCGGGGACATCTCGCGGAACTCGTTCCCGGACAAGGACGGCCAGGACAACCCGATCTTCCTGTCCATCAACCGCAACAAGCGCAGCGTCTCCATCGACACGCGCACCGAGGAAGGCCGAAACGTCCTGCACGCCATCATGGCGGACGCGGACGTGGTGGTCAGCAACTTCCGCTCCGGCGTGATGGAGCGGATGGGCTTCGGCTACGAGGAACTCAAGGCCGGGAACCCCGGCATCATCTGGGCCTCCGGCACCGGCTTCGGCCCCGTCGGCCCGTACTCGCACAAGGGCGGCCAGGACGCGATCGCGCAGGCCTACTCCGGTGTCATGTGGCGGCGGGAATCGGACGACCAGAAGCCGTCCATCTACCCCACCACGCTGTGCGACTACATCACCGGCATGCACCTCATGCAGGGCATCCTGCTGGCACTGCGCACCCGGGAAACCTCCGGCGTCGGCCAGAAGGTGGAGGTGACCATGTACGACTCGATGCTGCACCTGCAGATGCAGGAGGCCTGCATGCAGCTCAACCGCGGCTACGAGGTCAACTGGGGCGCCATGCCCCTGAGCGGCGTGTTCGAAACCACCGACGGCGCCGTGTGCATGGTCGGCGGTTTCACCCCGGACCCGCTGGCCCGCATCTCCGAAGCCCTCGGGCTGGACGAGGACCTTACGCAGCGGCCCGAGTTTGCGGACCTGAAGCAGCAGTTCGCGCACAAGCCGGCACTGCAGGCCATCTTCCGCGAGCGCATCGCCACCAACACCACCGAGTACTGGACCGGCAAGCTGGAGGACCAGGGGCTGCTCAACGCCCCGGTCCACACCCTGGAGCAGGCTCTGGCCGATGCCCAGACCGAGGCCAACGGCATGATCGTGGAGGCCGAACACCCCGGCGTCGGGACCGTGCGCATGCTCAACGCGCCCATCCGGCTCTCCGCCACGCCGCCCACCGTCCGGCGCGTGGCGCCGCGCCTCGGTGAGCACAATGTGGAGGTCCTGCTGGAGAACGGCTTCGATGAGGAGACCATCGAGCGCCTGCAGCAGCTGGGGGTCCTGCGGTGACCGCGATTTCGGAGGCTCCCGCGGAGACGGCCGTCTCGAACGCAGTGGACCAGATCACCCTGACCATCGAGAACCATGTGGCCACGGTGGTGATCGACCGGCAGCACGTGCTCAACGCCGTCGACGGAACCGCCCAGGCCCGGCTCAACGAGATCTGGGACCAGCTGGAACAGGACTCCGACGTCCGCGCCGTGGTCATCACCGGCGCCGGGACCCGCGCGTTCTGCGTCGGGGCGGACATGTCCGCCTCCGCCGTGGACAAGACCGGCCTGGAGTACTGGGCCGGCCTGGACCCGAACGGCTTCGGCGGGCTGAGCCTGCGCACGTCGCTCGATGTGCCGGTGATTGCCCGGGTGAACGGCTACGCGCTCGGCGGCGGCATGGAGATCGTGCTCGGCGCGGACATCGTGGTGGCGTCGGACAATGCCAGGTTCGGGCTCACGGAACCGCGGGTGGGGCGCTTGGCGCTCGACGGCGGCATCCACCAGCTGGTGCGCCGGATCCCGTACACCCAGGCGATGGGCATGCTGCTGACCGGCCGGAAGGCTGGCGCCGCGGAAATGCAGTCCATGGGACTGGTCAACGAGGTGGTCCCGGCAGAAGAGCTCGACGCCGCGGTGCAGCGCTGGGTGGACCAGATCCTTGCGTGCGCCCCCACCTCGGTGCGGGCCGTGAAGCAGATGGTCACGCAGACCGGGCACCTCACCGCCAAGGAGGCCCGCGGGCTCCGGCTGCCGGCCCTGATGGCCGCGCTGGACAGCGAGGACTCAGCCGAAGGCGTCCGCGCCTTCCAGGAAAAGCGGCCGCCGGTCTGGCCCGGCCGCTGACCCGCAACAATTTCGAGGAGGATTCCATGACTGGATCACTGAACGACGCAACCGGGACGGATTCCCGCGAACCACAGGAACGCGATTCCCTGGCGCCCGGCGTCTGGGGCGTGGTGGCAACACCCTTCCAGGGCAGCACCCTGGACGTGGACCTGGACAGCCTGTCCGAATTGGTGGAGCACTACGAAGCCATCGGCGCCACGGGGCTGACGGTCCTCGGCGTGTTCGGCGAAGCCGCGGCCCTCACCGCGGAGGAGCGGCGCCAGGTGCTCGAAATCGCCGTCGAATGCACGGACCTGCCACTGGTGGTGGGCATCACCGCCCTGGCCACCCGGCCCGCCATCGACGAGATTACAGCGGCCCAGGCCGTGGCCGGCGAGCGCCTCGCTGCTGTGATGGTACAGGCCAACTCCGCCAGGCCCGAAGTAGTGATCGCACACCTGGACGCCATCCACCGGGCCACCGGCGCGAAGGTGGTCCTGCAGGACTATCCGCTGGCCAGCGGCGTCAGCATCAGCACCCAGGCCCTCATTTCCGTCGTGAAGTGGTGCAGTTTCGTGGTCGCGGTGAAGGCCGAAGCGCCGCCCACCAGTGTGTCCATCGCAGAACTGACGGCCGCGCTGGTGGGCAGGGTCTCCGTTTTCGGCGGGCTGGGCGGGCAGGGCCTGCTGGACGAGCTGATGGCCGGCGCAGCGGGCGCCATGACCGGTTTCTCCTATCCCGAAGCATTGATTGCCTGTGTCCGGGCGTGGCAGCGCGACGGATACGAAGCCGCGCGGGACCAGCTGCTGCCCTACCTGCCGCTGATCAACTTCGAGCAGCAGGCCAAAATCGCACTGGCCGTCCGCAAGGAATGCCTGCGGAAGCGCGGACTCATCAAGGATTCGGGCGTCCGGGCTCCGGCCGCGGAGTTCCCGGAGAAGCTGCGCTACAGCATGCTTACGCACCTGCGGGAAGCTGCTGCTGCGCTTGAGTCAGCTGCCACCCACGAACACACCTCTGTAGGGAGTTACTGATGAACCTCGGAATCGCCGGAAAAACCGCCCTCGTGGCCGCCTCAACCGGCGGCCTGGGCCTCGCCGTTGCCCGCGCATTGTCCGCCGAAGGCGTCCGCGTGGCAGTCATCGGCCGCCGCCGCGACCGCGCCAAGGAAATCGCCGCGGAACTGCACACGGCGTATGGCACAGGAGCCATCGCCATCGAAGCGGACCTGACCACGCCGGAAGGCATCGAGTCCGCCGTCGAACAGACCGTGGCGGACCTCGGTCCCATCGACATCCTGGTGCTCAACGGTCCCGGCCCCAAGCCCGGCGCCGCGGCGACGCTCAGCTCCGAGGACATCGCCGCCGCATTCGAGCTCCTGGTCAAACCGCACCACGCGCTCATCTCCCAGGTGCTTCCCGGCATGCGGGAGCGGCGCTGGGGCCGCATCCTCGCCGTCGGCTCCAGCGGAGTGGTGGCCCCGCTGCCCAACCTGGCCGTGTCCAACACCGGCCGGGCCGCGCTGGCCGGCTACCTCAAGACCCTCGCCGCAGAGGTTGCCCTGGACTCCGTCACGGTCAACATGCTCCTCCCCGGCCGGATCGCCACGGACCGGGTGGCCGAACTGGACCAGGCCGCCGCCAAGCGCCGCGGCACCACCGTTGAGGACATCCAGCTCGAGTCACGCAAAACCATCCCCGCCCGCCGCTATGGCGAGCCGGAGGAGTTCGGCGCCGCCGCCGCGTTCCTCTGCAGCGCCCCGGCGTCGTACATCACCGGCGTCGCGCTCCGCTGCGACGGCGGCCTTATCCGCAGCCTGTAGCTCCCCTACTTCCCCACGATTCCCAAAGGAACCCCATGACTTCCACTGCCACCGACGCCACCACCCCCACTTCCACCGGCCGCGAACTCATCACCGCCCGGCACCTCATCAACGGCGAATGGCTGGGCGAGGCGGACACCGAGCGGATGAACCCGGCCCGCCCGGGCGAACTCGCAGCACTCTCCCCCAGCGGCACCGCCGCGGACGTGGACGCCGCCATCACGGCCGCCGCGGCAGCGCAGCCGGGATGGGCAGCACTGCCCGCCCCCTCCCGCGGCGCCATCCTCATCACCGCCGGCAACCTGCTGATCGACCGCCAGAGCGCCATCGCCGAAGACCTGGTCCGTGAGGAAGGCAAGACCCTCGCCGAGGCCAAGGGCGAGGTCAAGCGCGCCTCGGACGTGCTGCGCTTCTTCGGCTCGCTCGGCTGGGCCGCCACCGGCGAAGTGCTGCCCAGCGGCCTGCCGGACACCACCATCACCACCCGCCGCGAGGCCCTGGGCGTCGTGGGGCTGATCACGCCGTGGAACTTCCCCATCGCCATCCCGGCCTGGAAATCGGCCCCGGCCCTGATCAGCGGCAACGCCGTGGTCATCAAGCCTGCCGAGCTCACCCCGCTCTCCGCCACGCACCTGGCCCGGGCGCTGCAGGACGCCGGACTCCCCGCCGGCGTGTTCAACGTGGTGCACGGCAAGGGCCGCGTGGTGGGCGACGCCCTGGCCCGCGACCCGCGCATCGCCGGGCTCTCCTTCACCGGGTCCACCAACGTGGGGCTGGGCCTGCAGGAGATCCTGAACGCCCGCCGCGCCCGGGTGCAGCTGGAGATGGGCGGCAAGAACGGCGTCCTGGTGCTCGACGATGCCGACGCCCGCAAGGCCGCCACAGTGGTGGCCGCCGGCGCGTTCGGTCTCACCGGCCAGGCCTGCACCGCAACCTCCCGCGTCTACGTCACCCCGGGCATCCGCGCCGCGTTCCTTGACGCGCTCACCGAGGAAGCCGCCGCGTACACTCCCGGTGACGGCATGGACGCTGATGGTCCGGACGCTGTCCGGATGGGGGCCGTGGTGAGCAGCCAGCAGTTCGCGCAGAACACCGCGGCGGTGCGTTCCGCCGTCGAACGCGGAGCCACCCTGCTGGCCGGCTCCGGGATCCTGGACGAAACGCACGACGGCGACGCGGACCGTCCGCTGCACTTCCCGGCTGCCGTGCTGACGGACCTGCCGTTCGACGACGACGCCGTGACCGAGGAAATCTTCGGGCCCGTGGTGGCGGTCCTCGAAGTGGCCGACTATGAAGCCGGACTGGCCGCGATCAACGACTCCCGCTACGGCCTCACTGCAGGCATCTGCACCGATTCGCTGAAGCTCGCCACCGACTTCGCCGCGCGGGCCCAGGCCGGCGTGGTCAAGGTCAACCGGCCGACGGCGGGCCTGGACCTGAATGTGCCGTTCGGCGGTGTAAAGGACTCCTCCACCAACACGTTCCGCGAGCAGGGAAAGTCCGCGCTGGACTTCTTCACCTGGGTCAAAACCGTTTACACGGGCGTGTAGCGCACCATGACGTATGTGATCGCCCAGCCTTGCGTGGATGTGAAGGATAAAGCCTGCATCGAGGAATGCCCGGTGGACTGCATCTACGAGGGTGAACGCTCGCTGTACATCCACCCGTCCGAATGCGTGGACTGCGGAGCGTGCGATCCGGTGTGTCCGGTGGAGGCGATCTACTATTCGGACGACATTCCCGACGAGTGGGCCGACTACATCCGGGCCAACGTGGAGTTCTTCGAGGAACTGGGGTCGCCGCAGGGCGCCTCACCCTTGGGCAACCTGGGCCGCGACCACCCTGTGGTGGCCCAGGTCCCGGAGCCAGAGCACGCCCACTAATCCAGCGCGAACGGACAGTTGCGGCCCCGCTTTTTGGGGCCGCAACTGTCCGTTCGCGCTCCACCCGCCCCTCCCGTCAGCTCACCGCACGGACCAGACCTGCCGGAACTTGCCGCTGCGGTCCGGCCGGGGCAGCTCGTCCGCATGCTCAACCGCCACCGGTCCGGCGCCAACGGCGGCGAAGTACTCGTCCAACCGCTCCGTCACCGCCGTGCGTACCCCGGCCAAGGCTGCACCCGGCAGGATCTCGAGCCGGACCGTCAGGTTCCCCGGTCCAGTGCGGATGGCCTGGAACCTGCGCACTCCGGGTGTCTCCTCGATCACCGTGCCGAGTGCGAGCGGCAGGACTGTCACGGCGCTCCCGTCCGCTGCCGCAAAGGAGACAAGGTCCCCCGTCCGGCCGTCGATGCTCACGGCCGGAAACGGGCTGCCGCACGGGCACGGTTCCGTGGCGAGCGTGACCCGGTCCCCGAGGTCGTAGCGGATCAGCGGCTGCACCCGGTTGGCCAGGTTGGTGACGAGCACCGTGTGGGAGGTGGTGCCGGCCGGGACCGGCGCGTAGTCCGCGTCCACGGGCTCGAGGATGTACCAGTCCGTATTGACGTGGAAGGCGCCGTGCCGGCACTGGCTGGTCAGCGCCGGGACCTCCGAGGAAAGATAGCGCTGGGTGACCCGGCAGCCGAACGCCGCTTCGATGGCTGCCTGTCCGCTGGCGGACAGGTTCTCGCCGGAACAAATGACCAGCACGGGCCGGATCCTGAGCCGCCCGGCCTTTTGCTCCGCGGCCAGCTGGATCACCGCGCTCGGATAGCCGAAGAGCAGGGTCGGCTTGAAAGTGTTCAGTTCCGCCACCAGCTCGGACAACGGCCTCAGCACCGAGAAGACCCTGAGACGCCGCGCAATGGCGGGGGCCCGCCGTCGGGCGTTTTCGGTCAAAACGACGCCGGCGAAGTGGCCGCCAGACGCCACGAGGGCCGCCGCCCGCAGCCCCCGGAACAGGAAGTCCCGCACTTCCGAAGCCCTCACCAGATTGCGGCGTTCCCGGATCCGGACCACCACGTTCACCATCACCCAGGAGAACCGGTCATGGATCAGGACGGCCGGCTCACCTGATGTGCCGGACGTGGTCACCACCAGGTACTGCCCGCGGTAGAGGCTGCCCAGCCGTGACAGGTCGGAGAGCAGTTCCGACTTCAGCTTCGCCAACGTGATGTGCGGGTCCGTCACCCAGTCGTCGAAGTTCGCCATCAGGTCCCGTTTGCCCACCGGCGGCAGCTGGGCCGGCTCGTTGACCGTGTCCGCGAGATCCCGGTAGAGGCGGCGGTAGTACGGCGAGGCGGACCGGGCGAACTCCACGAGTGCCGAAAGCCGGGCCTGCTGCAGGCGGTTGAACGCCTCCGGCCCGCCGCGCTCAGCCCGCCAGGTCTCCCACGCGACCCGGAGGGCCCATCCGGAAATTCCACGCATGGCAAATGTCCTCTCCGGATCAGACCTCGGACCCATGTCCCACCCTTCCACAGCTGCGGGCACCACAACAGGGGCCTTTCTCCCCCTGTCCCGCCGAATTGCTGGACTTCACGGCAGGCGCCGATCAGACTGTCTACAACAGCTGGCCCAGCCGTCCGGAATTACGCGCATTCCGGCCTTCCAGGAACGACCAGCTGGAATATTGGGGCTTTACCGAAATGCCTGATCCACATCCTCGAAAGGACCTGGCCATGCCGGATCTATCAGCATTCTTCCCGCTAATTGCCGCCATCATCGGCGCGGTTCTCATCGTCGGCTTTATCTGGGTGGCAATAAAGCTGATGTGGAAGGTGGCTGAACCCAACGAGGCCCTGATCATCTCCGGATTGACCCGTGGAACCTTGGAAACACGGGCCGGAATGGACTTCAAGATTGTCACCGGCAAGGGTGCGCTGGTCTTTCCCGGGCTTCAGACAGTACGGACCCTGTCACTCACGCTGAACGAAACTGAGCTCAAAGTTTCCTGTGTTACCTCGCAGGGCATACAGGTAATTGTGGAGGGTGTTGTTATTTACAAAATCGGCGATGCCCCGCCCTTCATTGCAAATGCAGCCAGGCGCTTTCTGGGCCAGCAGCCCAAAATGGAAAGCCAGGTCTATAACGTCTTTGAAGGGCACCTGAGGTCGATCATCGGCAGCATGACCGTGGAGGAAATCATCCGCGAGCGGGACAAGCTCGGTTCGCAGGTCCGCAGCGCCAGCGGCGTGGAGATGGAGAAGCTGGGCCTGGTTGTGGATTCGCTCCAGATCAAGGACCTGCAAGACCCCACGGGCTACATCCAGAACATCGCCAAGCCGCACATCGCCCAGGTGAAGATGGAAGCCCGCATCGCCGAGGCCACCAGGAACCGTGAGGCTGCGGAGAAGGAAGCGGAGGCAGCGGCGCTCATTGCTGATGCCCAGAGTGTTTCGGCCATCCGGCAGTCCGTGGCGCAGGCCAATGCCGAACGGGCCAAGGCCAACGCCGCCCAGGCGGGGCCGCTGGCGGATGCAACCGCGCGGCAGCAGGTGGTGGTCCAGGAAACCGAGGTGGCCAAGCTTGAGGCCGACCGGGAAGAGCAGAAGCTCCAGACCACCATCCGCAAGCCCGCCGACGCCAAGGCCTACGCCAAGCGGACGGACGCCGAGGGCCAGAAGGCGGCGGACATCAGTGCCGCCGAGGCGCTGGCCCGCCGCACCGAACTCGAAGCCCAGGTGAACGCCCGCCGGACGGAACTCCAGGCGCAGGCAAATGCCACCGCAGCTGCGGCCGCGGCAGGGGCGACCAAGGTCACCGGCGAGGCGGAAGCCGCGGCCACCCGGGCGCGCGGTGATGCTGCCGCGTCGGCCATCAAGGCGAAGGCGCTGGCGGAGGCGGAGGGCATCAAGGCACGGGCCGAGGCCCTGGGAACCAACCAGGACGCCGTCATTTCGCAGCAGCTCGCCGAGAACATGCCGGCCATCATCGCTGCTGCGGCGGAACCGTTCTCGCACGTGGGACAGATGACGGTGCTCAACGGCGGGGAAGGCGTCAACAAGATGCTCGGCGGCATCCTCGCCCAGGTGGGCGACTACCTCCCGGCCCTCTCTTCGGCGCTGAGAAACACCCGGGAAGGCAAACGTCCGGCGAAAGCCCCTGATGCGTAAGGACGTCGACCGTAGCCTTACCGGCAAGATCGGCCGGGTGACCGGACGCATCGGCCCGGGCACCATCGGCGAAGTCATGCTGCCCTACCTCGGCGGCACCATGGCCTTCCATGCCCACCCGTTCGACAAGACCAGCGTGTATGCAGTGGGCGACGAGGTGCTGGTGATCTATTTTGATCCGCCGCAGACCGTCTATGTGGACGAACTGCCGGAGGTGTTAAGGCACGACGGCGGGCGCTGAGTCCCGCTTCAGGCGCCAGCCTGGGTCAGAACCGCCAGATGGAGTACGGAACACTGGGCAGGTTGCCCGCCATCCAGGGCCGCTCGGACTCTTCCCGCGGCAGGATCCCGCGGCCGTCGCGCAGGACCACCACCACCGTGCCGATCACCCCCAGCAGGGCAACGACGGCAAGGAAAATCAGGACGACGACGATTGGCCCGGACATCTCTGGAACACCTCTAACACCAATTTTACGGCGCCCCGTTTCAGCTGCCGAGCGCGAAGGTCTGGACGGTCAGACAGCTCCGGGCGTATCCTGATTTTCCATTGCCTCTGGGGGGTGATCTGGATGGTGCGTACTTTCCGTGATCGTTGCCGGTCTTCCGTGCGCCCGCTCCTGCTCGCCGTCGTTCTGACAGGTTCCTGGCTGGCGTTGGCCGCCGGCCCGGCGAATGCCGCCTCTGACGCTCCGGACCCGCTGGGCGGGATCGGGCAGGCCGCTGCATCGCTCGTCCGGGACATCGTTCCGGCCGCGGTGCCGCACACCGGTCAGGAATCCCCCGAACCTCCCGTTCAGGCTGTCCGGGACGTTCCAGCTCCCGCCGTCACTGTGCCGTTGCCGGCCGTCCGCACCGCTGAGACCGTCGTGGACGTTGTGGATCCTGTGCTCAGCGGGACATCTCAAGTGGTCAGCGACTTGATGGACACGGCCGCTCCGCTGCTTCCGGCCGCTCCGCTGCTTCCGGCCGCGCCGCTCGTCAAAACGGTCACAGATACGGTGACCGGCACTGTGGACAAGACCGTCTCCGTGGTGGATTCCCTGGCGTCCACGCTGCCGGACCTTCATGTGCCGGCGGTGCCATTTCCGACGGACCCGGTGTCCACTCTTCCACGGCCACAGGTCCCGCCCCAGGTTCCAGGGCAGAAGCCGGACAAGGCCGTGCCCGGTCACTCACGCGGTACCCGGCTTCCGGCGTCGGACGTTCGCTCACAACCGGCGGCCGCTGCCGGCGGCGTGGAGGCAGCCTCCCGCTCAGGCGCGGGGCAGCCCGCAGGATTCCCCGCTGTTCCGCAGCTGGTCAGGAGCGCGCTTTCTCCGTTGCAGTTCCTGGCGAATACACACGGAGCGCGAGTGCTGGCAGCAACCGTCGGTTACTTGGTTTCCGCCGGGCCGACGCCGGCCGAGGAACCGGCGCGCGACGCGGGGCTCCGATTCGCCGGCGTCCAGAACCAGTCCGGCTCCGCGTCCTCTGGCACGGGCAGCGCCGGTGCCGAGGCGTCGGGCGACGTCGACGGGTTCTGGAATCCGCTGCACGATGCCAGCCGCTGCCTCGTGCCGGACGCCGCCCTGATCCTCGCCGCGGGCCCGTCATTTGATCCGGGGTCTTCCCCCGACTGAGCAGGTCACCTCTGCGCTTTTCCAGGCAGAACATGGCCACCACCGACGCCATCGGCGTACGGAAATCAAAACTCAGTCAGGAGAAAAGTCATGTCCGTCAGCACCCAGCTCTTCAGCGCCACCGATATTGTCCGCTCAGCACCCGCCCAGTCACGCATCGGCAACTGGCCCGACCCCATGAACGCCCGCATCGGTTGGTGGCCCGACGCCACGCAGGACCGCATCGGCAACTGGCCCGACCCCATGAACGCCCGCATCGGTTGGTGGCCCGACGCCACGCAGGACCGCATCGGCAACTGGCCCGACCCCATGAACGCCCGCATCGGTTGGTGGCCCGACGCCACGCAGGACCGCATCGGCAACTGGCCCGACCCCATGAACGCCCGCATCGGTTGGTGGCCCGACGCCATGCAGGACCGCATCGGCAACTGGCCGGACCCCATGGGCCGGGCGGGTTCGGCGGCAGGCCGCTGATCATCAGGCCGGTCCGGATGCTGTCCCTTGTCTGCCTGGGGGTGTCAAGGGGCAGCGTCCGGGCCCTGTGAAGTTGCCGGGCCCCGCTGTTAACCCAACCTTCCCTTGCCCGTCATGCCCGCTCCCCCTCGGCGCAACGCACCGCCCGCACCGTGGAGGGGTGAGGATCGCAATTGTTGCTGAATCATTCCTGCCACTGATGAACGGGGTGACACACTCCATCCTTCGGGTGCTTGAGCATCTGCAGGAGAGGGGCGATGACGTGATGGTGATCGCCCCGTCGACACAGGACACAGAGGTCCTGGACGTGGTGCACGGCGCGTTCGTGCACCGGCTTCCGTCCGTGCCGCTGGCCGGGTACACGAACGTGCGGGTGGCGTTGGGCGGTGTGAACCGGGTCAAGAGAATCCTTGCCGATTACGCGCCGGACGTTGTCCACCTCGCATCCCCGTTCGTGCTTGGCTGGCGGGCGGTGCAGGCGGCCCACCAACTGGGCATTCCCACGGTGGCGATCTACCAGACCGAGGTGCCCAGCTACGCGGCGCGCTACGAAGTGCCGTTCATGGAGAACTGGGCCTGGAACCGGGTGGAGAACATCCACTTGCTGGCTTCCCGGACGCTGGTGCCGTCCACTTTCGCGCTGAACCAACTGCGCGGCCGCGGGGTATTGCGGGTGGACATGTGGCGGCGCGGTGTGGATACCGCGCGGTTTGCGCCGGGAAAGCGCGACGACGGGTGGCGGGCATCCGTCGCCCCGGACGGCGAGCGGATCATCGGCTATGTGGGCCGGCTGGCCGTTGAAAAGCAGGTGGAGGACCTGGCCGTGCTGGCCGACGTGCCGGGCACCCGGCTGGTGATCGTTGGCGACGGTCCGCAGCGCGAGTCGCTGCAGGAAGCCCTGCCGAACGCCGTGTTTGCGGGGTTCCTGGGCGGCGAGCAGCTGGCCAGGGCGGTGGCGTCCTTCGACCTGTTCGTGCATCCGGGCGAGTTCGAGACCTTCTGCCAGACCATCCAGGAGGCCATGGCATCGGGTGTGCCGGTGGTGGCCACGGGCCGTGGCGGCCCGCTGGATCTGGTGGAGAATTCCCGCACCGGCTGGCTGTACAAACCGGGCGACCTTGCCGGGCTGCGTGCCCATGTCATGGACCTGATGGGCGACGACGCCAAGCGCCGCGCGTTTGCCGCGGCAGCCCACGCGTCGGTCCAGGGACGGACGTGGCCGGCGTTGAGCGCGGAGCTGGTCCGCCATTACCGCGCGGTGATCGCCGGTGACGCAGTGGTTGAGCCTGCCGGCACCAGACGAGCGGTTGAGCCTGTCAGCACCACCCGAGTCCCGGTGGTTGAGCCTGTCGAAACCCAACGAGGAGCAATACTGTGAAAATTTCCGTCATCGGCTGCGGCTACCTTGGCGCAGTTCACGCGGCAACGCTGGCGTCGATGGGCCACACCGTGGTGGGCATAGACGTCGACGCCGCCAAGGTGGAGCAGCTGGCCCGCGGTTTCGCACCGTTTTTCGAGCCGGGCCTGGACGAGCTGCTCCATGATGGCCGGGCCACGGGCCTGCTTACGTTCTCCACGGATTTCGCGGATGCCGCCGGCGCCGAGGTGCACTTCCTCTGTGTTGGCACCCCGCAGTCCAAGACGTCCGGCGGCGCCGACCTCAGCTACCTGCTCGCCGCCACCGAAAGCCTCCGTCCGCACCTGGGCCGGGGCTCCGCCGTCGTGGGTAAGTCCACGGTGCCGGTGGGGACGGTCGAGATGCTGGCCGGCATCCTGTCCGGGCGCCCGGATGTGCTGCTCGGCTGGAACCCGGAGTTCCTGCGGCAGGGCACGGCCGTGAAGGATTCGCTGGTGCCGGACCGCCTGGTCTACGGTGTGCCGGGCGGCAGCGCTGCCGCGTTCCACCGGACAAGCGGCGCCGGCCGCGGTGTGACGGCGGCCCTGGATGCCGTCTACGAGCCGCTGCTGCGCACCGGAATTCCGCGGCTGGTGAGCAACTTTGCCACCGCGGAACTGATCAAGTCGGCGTCGAACGCTTACCTGGCCACGAAGGTTAGCTTCATCAATGCGATGGCCGAGCTGTGCGATGCCTCCGGCGCGGACGTCACCGAACTGGGTGAGGCGATGGGGCTGGATCCGCGGATCGGCAGCCGGTACCTGCATGCCGGGCTGGGCTTCGGCGGCGGCTGCCTGCCCAAGGACATCCGCAGCTTCCGGGCCCAGGCCGCGGCGCTGGGTGTGGGATCGGTGGACGACTGGATGGGCACGGTGGATGCCACCAACCTAAGCCAGCGGTCGAGGACGGCGGACATCGCCCGCGAGCTCTGCGGCGGCAGCCTGGCCGGGCGGACGGTGACGGTGCTGGGTGCTGGGTGCGGCGTTCAAGCCGGACACGGACGATATCCGCGACTCCCCTGCCTTGGACGTGGCCCTGCAGTTGGCAGAAGCCGGCGCACATGTGACCGTGACGGATCCGAAGGCGATCAACAATGCCTGGATGCGTTACCCGCAGCTGCGGTTCGAAGCCTCCAAGGACCGGGCGCTTGAGGGCGCCGAGCTGGTGCTGCTGCTGACGGAATGGGACGAATACCGGACGCTGTCGCCGGCGGATGCAGGGGCGCTGGTACGACGGCGGACGGTGCTGGACGCACGCAATGTGCTGGACGCTGCGGCCTGGCAGGCGGAAGGCTGGACGGTCCGCGGCTTGGGGACGGGGCTCGCTGCGGGTGCCGTGACCCCGCTGGATGTGGCGCCGCCGCAATCGCGGTGATCAGCGTCAAGACTGCCAAACGGGTTTTTGGTCGCCTACCCCGTGTCCCCGGCTGACCGCGTGATTGGCGTCCGGCGTGAGTGGCCGAGGACGCGATCGGCGGACGGGTCCGGTGCCCACACGCGGCAGGGAAGCATCTTTCGCCACCTCTGGTCCAGACTTCTAAGTGTACTTATTATAGAAGCAAGGCATGCCGAGCCCCGAACGCGGGGCAATCAGGTTTGGGGGCGAAGTTCCGGTGGACCAGGCGACGATCGTCAGTTACGCCGCCGGCTACCTTGCGGCCATCATCCTGGCTTTCCTGACCCTGCTGCCAGTCCTGATTCCCGCCGCGCTGCTCCTGGTCGTGGCGGGGTTGGTACAACTCCTCCTGCTGGGGGTGCGGGCACTAGCCCTTGGCCTGTATCGGTTCACGGCGGAGCTGTTCCACGCCCTGGCGCGGGCGATCAAGGCCCGCGGGGATGGACCGCCCGGGAGCCACGGCGCCCGTCGTCTCCATTTGCACTGACGTCATTTGCCATGTGACAAGCGCTTCTTCCCAACGCCCTTTATGATGTGCGGAGGGGAGGACATTCCATGAAGCACATGCGGTCTCATTTTCTTTTTAGGGTGCTGTGATGGCGCCGCAGCAGGGCCAGGAACCGGAGGCGGTGTCCGGCTGGGATTACCAGGCCATCGTCGATTCACTGCCCGATGCCGTGTTAGTCATCGGGGAATCCGGCACGATCTGTTTCATGAACAGTGCTGCGGAGCGCATGTTCGGCTACCCCCGCGCTGAGCTCGTGGGCCGCGACCACCGGACAATCCTGGCAGAGGGCTTCCGCGAGGGGTTCCAACGCCTGTTCAACGGCATGCGCCGCGTCGGCGGCACAGCTGACAACCCGCCGTTTGAGGCCTACGGCCTTCGACGCGACGGCACGGAGATCCACGGCGAGGTGGCCTGCGCCTTGCTCCGCTCACAGACCGGAATGTCCATGACGGTGACGGTCCGCGCCGCGCGCCCGCGCGACGAGGCCGACGACGGACTCCGGGAGGCGGTCTCCCTGCTGAGTGCCACCCTTGAGTCGACGGCCGACGGCATTCTCGTTGTCGGAACGGACGGCCAAATCGCCGGAGTCAACGAGCAGTTCGTGTCCATGTGGGGCATTCCCCGCGGGCTTCTGACCACGCACGATGATAAGGCGGTGATCGGCTATGTGCTCGGGCTCCTGAAGAATCCTCAAGGGTTCCTGGATAAAGTGCAGGAGCTCTATGCCGACCCGCTGGCTGAGAGCAACGACGTTCTGGAGTTCCTCGATGGACGGACCTTCGAGCGGTACTCCCGTCCGCAGAAGGTGGCGGACAAGGTGGTGGGCCGCGTCTGGAGCTTCCGCGACGTGACCCCCAGGCTTGCTGCCCAGGACCAGGCGAAGCGGGCCATGGCCGATCTGGCCGAGCAGGCAGCCCAGCTCAAGGCCCTGGCGTTCCAGGACCCCCTGACCGGGCTTGCCAACCGCAAGCTGTTCCATGACCAGCTGGCTGAATCGCTCCGGGAAGGCCCGGCCGGGACCGTGGATGTCCTGCTGCTGGATCTGGACGATTTCAAGGAAGTCAACGACATCCTTGGCCACCATGCCGGTGACGAGATGCTGACCGAAGTGGCACGCAGGCTGAGGTCCTGCGTCCGTCCTGACGACACCGTGGCCCGTCTCGGCGGAGACGAGTTCGTGGTCCTGCTGACCGGCTCCCCTGAACCGGATGCTGTGGCGGAGCGCATCGTGGCGTCCTTGAATGTCCCCATGTGGATCGACGGAACCATGCTTCGTCCCAGCCTCAGCCTGGGCCTGGCCTCCGCGGGCCAGGACGGGGTGGCTGCTTCCGAACTGCTCCGACAGGCCGACGTCGCCATGTACGCAGCCAAGGCGGCGGGAAAGAACCGGTACATGAGGTTCGAACCGGCCATGATGACGGCGCTGGTCCAGCGGACGGACATGGAGGCCGGCCTCCGTCTTGCCGTCGACGCCGGGCAGATCATGGTCCACTACCAGCCGGTGATTTCGCCGAAAATTGGCGCCGTGGTGCAGTTTGAAGCCCTGGCCCGGTGGAAACGCGACGGTGAGATGATTCCGCCCGGACAGTTCATTCCGACCGCAGAACGCAGCGGCCTGATCTCGGCCATTGGCATGCAGGTCATGCGGCACAGTTTCATTGAGCTGCAGCCCTGGCTGGCTGAAGATCCCGGACGCTCTGTTGCCGTCAACATTTCGGGAGTTCAGCTCAAGGACTGCCAGTTCGCCGAGAATGTCTTGCAGCTGGCAGCCTCCTGCGCGGCGGATCTGCGGCAGCTGGTCCTGGAAGTGACGGAGAGCGTCTTCTTTGATCCCGACGCGCACGTGATCCGGCAACTCAACACGCTCCGCGATGCCGGCGTTCGTGTGGCGCTGGACGACTTCGGCACCGGCTACTCCTCACTGGGGCGGTTGCAGGAACTTCCGGTGGACGCGGTGAAGATAGACCGTTCCTTCGTGTCCATGGTCCGTACCGGAGCGGAGAAACTGCCCATCCTGAACTCAATGATCAACATGGCCCACAGCCTGGGCCTGACCGTGACAGCGGAAGGAATCGAGACCGGGGCCCAGGCCGGTTACCTGATCAACCTGAACTGCGACTCCTTGCAGGGGTATCTGTTTTCCCATCCGGAACCGGAATCAGGGTTGGAGCTCTCGCTGCTCCGCTCGGCGGATGCCATTGACGAGCTGCAGGGCGTTCACCTCGAGGCCTGAGTGTCTAGCTACGCTGGTCGATCTTGTCACTGCTGACCAGCGCCTCACTGCGGTCCCACAGTTGCCGGGCCAGCCCGGCGTCGTAGGCCTGCTTGTTGGCTTTGGCCAGCGCCCGCTTGGCATAGTAGGCGCCGGAGACCCAGTCCTGTCCCGGCGTGGTGGTGGCAAGCCATACGAGGGTGTCGGCGCCCTGATCGGGGGTGAGCATGAACCGCTTGATGAATGTCTTATAGGCGAAACGGAACCAGCTGGTCGATTCTGCGGCGAAGTTGGTGGCGACGCCGCCCGGGTGGAAGGCGGCTGTGGCGATTCCGGCGGCGTTGTACCGGTGATGCAGCTCGGTGGTGAAGAGGATGTTTTCGAGCTTGGCGGTGCCGTAGGCCTTGTTGGTGGAGTACTTGCCGGCTGCGTCCAGGTCCTCAAGGTCCACGTGACCGAACGCATTGGCGGCGCTCGACGTGTTGATGACTGTCGCAGTGCTTGCCGTCAGCACGTCCATGAGCTCGTTGGTCAGCAGGAACGGCGCCAGGTGGTTCACTTGGAACGTCTTCTCGTGGCCGTCCACGGTCAGCTCACGCTTGCCCATGATCCCGCCGGCGTTGTTCGCCAGCACGTCGATCCGCGGGTACTTCTCTTTCAGCTGTGCCGCCAGTGTGCGCACCTGGGACAGGTCAGCGAAATCGCTGACGAAGTAGTCAGCGCCGATCTCCCGTGCCACCGCCTCGGTCTTCGCCGCGGAACGCCCGACGACGACCACCCGCTCCCCTGCCTTGGCCAGCGTCCGCGCGGCGGAAGCGCCGATGCCGTCGCTCGCTCCGGTGATAACGATGGTTCGTGCCGTCATGAAGTGTCTCGCAATCGTTGATGGAGCGTGCCGATGGCCGGCGTCCCGAAGCCCCGTGGGTACAACGAAGGTGGAGCACCAGGTGTTCCGCCCCCGCACGCTCTCTCACTTCCTGCGGGTTTTTCCCGGACGCTCTCTCTTGACCAACTATCGGGGGCTGGGGCCATAATCGTCTGGACACCAGGGCGGAGCCGCAGAGACGAGGCGACGGTTGGCGACGCCGGAGCAGAGGAGTTCTCGAATGACGAAGTACCTGATCTCGTTCCCCGGTGAGGCAATGGTGATCCCCGAGGGGGACTTCGAGTCGGTGGTCGAAGCCTCACATGCAGTCATCGAGGAGGCCAAGGCGGCGGGTGTCTACGTCTTCGGCGGCGGGATCAATGAGGGCGTGGACCCGGTTCTCGTGGCCGGTGACGGAAGCGTCACCGAAGGTACGTACCCAGGCCACAAGGTGCCCAACGGCGGCTACACCATTCTCGAGCTGCCCTCGCGGGAGTCGGCACTTGAGTGGGCCGCGAAAATCGCCGTCGCCTGCCGCTGCTCGCAAGAGGTCCGGGAGTTCCAGTACGACCCGGCCAGCTGAGCTCGACTGACGGCAACGGCGTGGTGTGTGGTGGTTAAAGTGGGAGAGCCCCAACCGTGTGGTTGGGGCTCTCGACCTGAATGGTGTTCCGGCGGTGACCTACTCTCCCACACCCTCCCGGGTGCAGTACCATCGGCGCTGTGGGTCTTAGCTTCCGGGTTCGGAATGGGACCGGGCGTTTCCCCCACGCTATGACCGCCGTAACCCTTGCTCCGCACCGGCCGGCCCCGTGGGGGTGGTGGTGGGAAATCTGGTGGTTACAACTTTTCTGCGGTGTTAAGGCAGTTGTGGTGTTGTTATTTTGTTGTGTTTTGTTCCTGCAACGCAACGGGTTTGTTGGTTGGGAACCACATAGTGGACGCAAGCAGTCTTGTTTCTTTGTACCACCCCCTGGGTGCAAACCCCTTTTGAAGTCGGGTTTGCGGGGTGGTGTGTGGTGTAAGTTATCGGCCTATTAGTACCGGTCAGCTTCACGAGTCGTTAGTCCTCGCTTCCACATCCGGCCTATCAACCCAGTGGTCTGGCTGGGGGCCTCTCACACACAAGGTGTATGGAAATCTCATCTCGAAGCGAGCTTCCCGCTTAGATGCTTTCAGCGGTTATCCCATCCGAACGTAGCTAATCAGCGGTGCACTTGGCAGTACAACTGACACACCAGAGGTTCGTCCGTCCCGGTCCTCTCGTACTAAGGACAGCCCTTCTCAAATTTCCTGCGCGCGCAGCGGATAGGGACCGAACTGTCTCACGACGTTCTAAACCCAGCTCGCGTACCGCTTTAATGGGCGAACAGCCCAACCCTTGGGACCTACTCCAGCCCCAGGATGCGACGAGCCGACATCGAGGTGCCAAACCATGCCGTCGATATGGACTCTTGGGCAAGATCAGCCTGTTATCCCCGAGGTACCTTTTATCCGTTGAGCGACGGCCATTCCACAATGTACCGCCGGATCACTAGTCCCGACTTTCGTCCCTGCTCGAGATGTCTCTCTCACAGTCAAGCTCCCTTGTGCACTTACACTCGACACCTGATTGCCAACCAGGCTGAGGGAACCTTTGGGCGCCTCCGTTACTTTTTAGGAGGCAACCGCCCCAGTTAAACTACCCATCAGGCACTGTCCCTGACCCGGATTACGGGCCGAAGTTAGATGTCCAAAGTGACCAGAGTGGTATTTCAACGATGACTCCACCCGAACTGGCGTCCGGGCTTCAACGTCTCCCACCTATCCTACACAAGCCACTCCGAACACCAATACCAAACTATAGTAAAGGTCTCGGGGTCTTTCCGTCCTGCTGCGCGTAACGAGCATCTTTACTCGTACTGCAATTTCGCCGAGTTTATGGTTGAGACAGCGGGGAAGTCGTTACTCCATTCGTGCAGGTCGGAACTTACCCGACAAGGAATTTCGCTACCTTAGGATGGTTATAGTTACCACCGCCGTTTACTGGGGCTTAAATTCTCAGCTTCGCCTTGCGGCTAACCGGTCCTCTTAACCTTCCAGCACCGGGCAGGAGTCAGTCCGTATACATCGTCTTGCGACTTCGCACGGACCTGTGTTTTTAGTAAACAGTCGCTTCCCCCTGGTCTCTGCGGCCCCGATCCCCTCCCACCAGCGTGTGGTGTTCAAGGTTGGGGCCCCCCTTCTCCCGAAGTTACGGGGGCATTTTGCCGAGTTCCTTAACCATAATTCTCTCGATCGCCTTAGTATTCTCTACCTGATCACCTGTGTCGGTTTGGGGTACGGGCGGCTAAAACCTCGCGTCGATGCTTTTCTAGGCAGCATAGGATCACCGAATCCCCCCATACGGGGGTCCCGTCAGGTCTCAGGCATCATGAACGGCGGATTTGCCTACCGTTCGCCCTACATCCTTGGACCGGGACAACCATCGCCCGGCTCGGCTACCTTCCTGCGTCACACCTGTTAATACGCTTACCTCCCAGGATCAGGTCCCGCGCTCCACCAAAAACCGCACACCACAAGGGTGATTGGTCAGGCTTCGGGCAGTTAGTATCCCCTGTTCAGCATGGGCGGTTTTTCGCCGGTACGGGAATATCAACCCGTTGTCCATCGACTACGCCTGTCGGCCTCGCCTTAGGTCCCGACTTACCCAGGGCAGATTAGCTTGACCCTGGAACCCTTGATCATTCGGCGGACGGGTTTCTCACCCGTCTTTCGCTACTCATGCCTGCATTCTCACTCGTGTAGGCTCCACCGCTGGTTTACACCGCGACTTCACTGCCCACACGACGCTCCCCTACCCATCCACACTCCTGAACCACAAAGGCTTGGATAAAATGTGAATGCCACAACTTCGGCGGTGTACTTGAGCCCCGCTACATTGTCGGCGCGGAATCACTTGACCAGTGAGCTATTACGCACTCTTTTAAGGATGGCTGCTTCTAAGCCAACCTCCTGGTTGTCTTCGCAACTCCACATCCTTTCCCACTTAGCACACGCTTAGGGGCCTTAGTTGGTGGTCTGGGCTGTTTCCCTCTCGACTATGAAGCTTATCCCCCACAGTCTCACTGCTGCGCTCTCACTTACCGGCATTCGGAGTTTGGCTGACGTCAGTAACCTTGTAGGGCCCATTAGCCATCCAGTAGCTCTACCTCCGGTAAGAAACACGCAACGCTGCACCTAAATGCATTTCGGGGAGAACCAGCTATCACGAAGTTTGATTGGCCTTTCACCCCTACCCACAGCTCATCCCCTCCATTTTCAACTGAAGTGGGTTCGGTCCTCCACGACGTCTTACCGTCGCTTCAACCTGGCCATGGGTAGATCACTTCGCTTCGGGTCTAGATCACGCCACTGCAACGCCCTATTCAGACTCGCTTTCGCTACGGCTGCCCCACACGGGTTAACCTCGCGACGTAACACTAACTCGCAGGCTCATTCTTCAAAAGGCACGCCGTCACCAGAATCAGACTGGCTCCGACGGATTGTAAGCACACGGTTTCAGGTACTGTTTCACTCCCCTCCCGGGGTACTTTTCACCTTTCCCTCACGGTACTGGTCCGCTATCGGTCATTAGGGAGTATTTAGGCTTATCAGGTGGTCCTGACAGATTCGCACGGGATTTCTCGGGCCCCGTGCTACTTGGGATACTTCCCAGGCGGTACACAACATTACGGTTACGGGGCTCACACCCTCTCTGGCCGGCCTTTCAAGACCGTTCACCTATGCCTGCACATCACACCTCGCTGTCCCGGCAGAGACAGCACGGAAAGTCCCGCAACCCCGACCATGCAACGCCCGCCGGCTATCACACATGGAACGGTTTAGCCTGATCCGCGTTCGCTCGCCACTACTAACGGAATCACTATTGTTTTCTCTTCCTGCGGGTACTGAGATGTTTCACTTCCCCGCGTTCCCTCCACGCACCCTATGTGTTCAGATGCGGGTCACCAGGCAGCTCGCGCCCCTGGCGGGGTTTCCCCATTCGGACACCCTGGGATCACAGTCCGGTTATCGACTCCCCCAGGCTTATCGCAGATTCCTACGTCCTTCTTCGGCTCCTAATGCCAAGGCATCCACCGTGTGCTCTTAAAAACTTGACCACAAAAGATCAAAAAACTAATTTTCGAGAGAACCACGAAAACCAACCACACCCAACAACCACACCCCCAAAGGAATGCCATCATCACGCGCAGCCAGATCCAGGTTCATATTCTTGGAAATTGCTTCTTATAAAAGATGCTCGCGTCCACTATGTAGTTCTCAAACAACAACCCCGTACCACACACCCCACACACACCCGCCCCAAAGGGACCAGGCAACCATGCGATCGATGCAGCCAGGAAACCAGAAACAAACAAGTACCGGAACCACAGCACAAAGCCGCGGAAACCGGTCCTGTTGTCTCAGGACCCAACAGTGTGCCAAACACTAAACCGCCGCCCCCTCACCCGCACCGTTCCAGGACACGCTCCGAAGAACAGGTCCGTACTGGGTGCCGGCAAAAAACCAGCGGCCGCTATTTGTTGATATTCCACCCGTGAGCACCCGCCGCAGAACAATCGTCTGCGCAACGGGCGTTACTCCTGACAAACCCGCCACACTCACATACATGAGGCACGGTGCTTGTAGGTGCTCCTTAGAAAGGAGGTGATCCAGCCGCACCTTCCGGTACGGCTACCTTGTTACGACTTAGTCCCAATCGCCAGTCCCACCTTCGACAGCTCCCTCCCACAAGGGGTTAGGCCACCGGCTTCGGGTGTTACCAACTTTCGTGACTTGACGGGCGGTGTGTACAAGGCCCGGGAACGTATTCACCGCAGCGTTGCTGATCTGCGATTACTAGCGACTCCGACTTCATGGGGTCGAGTTGCAGACCCCAATCCGAACTGAGACCGGCTTTTTGGGATTAGCTCCACCTCACAGTATCGCAACCCTTTGTACCGGCCATTGTAGCATGCGTGAAGCCCAAGACATAAGGGGCATGATGATTTGACGTCGTCCCCACCTTCCTCCGAGTTGACCCCGGCAGTCTCCCATGAGTCCCCGCCATTACGCGCTGGCAACATGGAACGAGGGTTGCGCTCGTTGCGGGACTTAACCCAACATCTCACGACACGAGCTGACGACAACCATGCACCACCTGTGAACCGGCCCCAAAGGGGAAGGACTGTTTCCAGCCCGGTCCGGCCCATGTCAAGCCTTGGTAAGGTTCTTCGCGTTGCATCGAATTAATCCGCATGCTCCGCCGCTTGTGCGGGCCCCCGTCAATTCCTTTGAGTTTTAGCCTTGCGGCCGTACTCCCCAGGCGGGGCACTTAATGCGTTAGCTACGGCGCGGAAAACGTGGAATGTCCCCCACACCTAGTGCCCAACGTTTACGGCATGGACTACCAGGGTATCTAATCCTGTTCGCTCCCCATGCTTTCGCTCCTCAGCGTCAGTTAATGCCCAGAGACCTGCCTTCGCCATCGGTGTTCCTCCTGATATCTGCGCATTTCACCGCTACACCAGGAATTCCAGTCTCCCCTACATCACTCTAGTCTGCCCGTACCCACCGCAGATCCGGAGTTGAGCCCCGGACTTTCACGGCAGACGCGACAAACCGCCTACGAGCTCTTTACGCCCAATAATTCCGGATAACGCTTGCGCCCTACGTATTACCGCGGCTGCTGGCACGTAGTTAGCCGGCGCTTCTTCTGCAGGTACCGTCACTTTCGCTTCTTCCCTACTGAAAGAGGTTTACAACCCGAAGGCCGTCATCCCTCACGCGGCGTCGCTGCATCAGGCTTTCGCCCATTGTGCAATATTCCCCACTGCTGCCTCCCGTAGGAGTCTGGGCCGTGTCTCAGTCCCAGTGTGGCCGGTCACCCTCTCAGGCCGGCTACCCGTCGTCGCCTTGGTGAGCCATTACCTCACCAACAAGCTGATAGGCCGCGAGTCCATCCAAAACCACAAAAAGCTTTCCACCCCCCACCATGCGATGAGGAGTCATATCCGGTATTAGACCCAGTTTCCCAGGCTTATCCCAGAGTTAAGGGCAGGTTACTCACGTGTTACTCACCCGTTCGCCACTAATCACCCCAGCAAGCTGGAGGTCATCGTTCGACTTGCATGTGTTAAGCACGCCGCCAGCGTTCATCCTGAGCCAGGATCAAACTCTCCGTTGAAGTAAAACAAAAACAGACACACCATGCGCCCCCGGGAAAACGGGATACACACAATGCACAAAATTTGAAACCAGCTGTAAAAACCAGACCATCCACGGGGTGGACAATCCAGTCAATTCAACCAATTCAATACAAAAAATTGGTATCAACAAACTTGGCACACTATTGAGTTCTCAAACAACAGACACACCCGGCACCACCACAACCAGACCAACAGGCCATTCAGTCGCGGATCGCTCCGGAGCAACTTTCCAAACTTACCCGATCCCGGGAAGCTTTGCAAACCGGCGTTTCCGCCAACCACAAGCGCCACAGGAAGGATCCCCACCCGGTTTCCGCACGCCAGTAAAGACGCCGTTTTTCAGGCCATTCAGAAGGGGGTCGGTCGCTATCTTTCCGCATCAGCGGCGGCGACTCGAATTACTTTACACGCCCAGAGGACCCCGCACAAATCCACCCCCAACACCACACCCACACCACCAAAAACCCCGCAAACACACGGAAACCCAACCCTCCTCACCGCCCCAAAAGGCCAAGTGGCCGCCGTCGGACTTTTATGGAGTGGGTCACACCCGGCTATCTGTCCCCTGGCAGCGCCTGCACCTGCAGGTACGGTCTATGTCCTACACCCACTCCTTAGGGGTAGGGAGTCCCGATCGTCGTCACCATGTAATTCCAGGGCCGCGGCCACAGCGTCAGGCTGGGCAGTCCGAGCCTCCCATTGACGGCGTCGAGCTCGAAGCGGCCGGCGTCGAGCGCCTTCGCCCGTACACCGGTCTCAAACCAGATGGGAGCCTCGCAAAACTGCGGGACGGTGGTTGTTTCCCCACGGGTCCGGCCGCAAAAACAGATGGTGCCGGACGCTGAGCCGTCCGGACACCTCCAGCATTGTTGCAGACTGCGGAGGCAAACCAGATGTCAGCCGCTGTACCGGCGGAAAAATTACGTACGACGCCGGGACGCCGGCTCGCGCTGCCGGCATGAAGGCCGCTGTCCAGGCGCCATCCAAGCCCCCCGGCAGCCACTTCCCGGCCCGTTCCGGAGCGCACCCGTCACCCCCTTGAAACCTGCCCCGCCGGGCGTATGGTTTTTGCATGGGACCGATGCTGGACACCCTTGTTATCGGAGCCGGGCAGGCGGGCCTGGCCACTAGCTACTGGCTGGACCGGACCGGCGTCGAACATCAGTTACTGGACCGGCGTGCCGCCCTCGGCGGTGCCTGGCAGGACCGCTGGGACGCGTTCTGCCTGAACACACCGAACTTCTCACTGACGCTGCCGGGCATGCCGTACGAAGGCCCCGCACCGGAGGCCTTTATGCCCCGGAACGACCTCATCGAGTACTTCCGGCGTTATGCGGAGACCATCGGCGCGCCGGTTCGGACCGGCACGGACGTCACGCGCATCGCAGCGGCGGAGGATGGCGGCTTCAATGTGGAGACGTCCCAGGGCGCCTGGCGGGCACGCCACGTGGTGCTGGCCACCGGCGGTTACCAGAAACCGAAAATCCCCGCGTTGTCCGCGCAGTTCCCGGGCCGCATCCTGCAGCTGCATACCGACAGCTACCGCAATCCGGAGCAATTGCCGGACGGGGCTGTCCTGATCGTGGGGACAGGACAGTCGGGCGGTCAGATCGCGGAGGAACTGCTCGCCGTCGGCCGGGAAATCCATCTGGCGGTGTCCTCCTGCCCGGAAGCGCCCCGCCGGTACCGCGGCCAGGACCTTCTCTTCTGGATGATGCAGCTCGCCGAGCACGGGCCCAAGTACGGGCTTAACGGCCTCACCGTGGGGCAGCTGCCCTCCCCCGCCGCGCGCTTCATGTGCAACCCGCTGGTTTCCGGCGCTGACGGCGGCCACGATATCCACCTGCGCGACCTCGGCCGCCAGGGCGTCCGTCTGCACGGCCATCTGGAAGCAGCCGACGACGGCGAACTCACCTTCAGCGACGACCTTCCGGAGCGCCTGGGCGTTGTTGAGCGCACGTTCTACCAGCGCATGCGGCCGATGTTCGATGCCTACATAGCTGCTGCCGGGATGACGGCGCCGGAAGCTGACCCGCCCCGCAAGGACGACTGGCTGCCGTCCGAACCGGCGCGGCTGAACGTCGAAGCTGCCAACATCACGTCAGTCATCTGGGCCACCGGCTACCGGCTGGACTTCGGCATCCTGGACATCCCGGTGCTGGACGAATGGAACTACCCGCGGCACCTCCGCGGCGTCACCGAGCACCCCGGCCTGTACGCCGTGGGGCTGCCGTGGCTGACCGGACATGGTTCGTCGATCGTGGCCGGCGTGGGTCGCGACGCCAAGTACATTGCGGAGCACATCGCGGCCAGCTGAAGCCGCCGTAGACGCGGGCTATCCGGAGCAGAGCCCGTCGAAGTCCACCGCCGCGGCCAGCCCGGCCGAGCTGAACCATTCCTTGGCCCACGCCTGGACCGACGGCAGGGCAAGCTGCTCGGCCACGAGTTCCGGCGGCCCGTCGAACACGGACTGCCCCGCTTCCAGTTGCTCCCCCGTACCGCTTCCGGCAAGCAGCCCGAACAGGGCCGGCTGATCCACGAAAGGAAGTGTCCCGCCGTCGCCATCGGTCAGGACGCCCCAGCGCGAGGTGAACAGCGAAAAGTCCTCGGGACGGTCGCCGAGGTCAAGCGCGAGCGGGCAGGCGTCGCCGTCGAGCTGTATCCGCCGGTAGTTGGGCTCCGTTTCGTCCAACGCCAGCAGCTGGAGTTCGTCCAGCCACGAAACCCACACGGTGGTGGACTCCCCCGGCCGGGGGTACGGTGCGGCGGCGATGTAGCCGGCCCGGCTCACGTGGGCGGAGTGGCCCACCGCGATATTGCCGAGCTGCCCGCGGACCAGGGGCAGGACCGGACTGACCGGCTGGTGGTAGGCGGCGAACTTCCGCCGCATCACGTCGGCGCTGGCATTCGAGCCGATGGAGACCACCAGGGAGCGGGACTCCAGCGGTGCCGCGTTGGCGTCCGCAAGTGCTTCATCCAGGTCCGCCAGGTCCAGGGGCAGGAAGCCGGCACGGCCCATAACGCCCGAGGCCTCGGGCGGATCCCACGGATAGAGCAGCGGGTCGAGCCTGCCGGAGCCATCGGCGTCCGTCAGTCCGGTACTCGGTTCTCCGTTCAGTCCCATGGGCTGCCTTCCTCGTGATCCGGGAACGTGCGGCCGGGGTCAGTCGCCCATGCCGGGGTGGACGGGGACAAACTCGATCTTGTTTCCCGAACTGGTTTTCTTCTTCGGCGACCGCGAGAAGCCCTTCGCATCCAGGTGGTTCTGGGCGCGGAACTCGGCCAAGGCGTCGTCATAGGCCTTGTTGAGCCTGCCGCCGGAGAGTTCCTCCGTGGTGCCGTCGGCAAAGGTGACGGCGATCCGGACTTTTTCCGGGAAGTGCCGGCTCATCCTGATAAAGCCGTCGGCATCCTGCTGGAGATTCATCAAAGTGTGGTCCGCTTTCGTGGTGGTGTGACTTCCAGTGTCCCGCACTTTTGGACGGGGCGGGGCGTCACCGGAGCAAATAGCGCCCGACGACGGCGCGGACGGCCGGGTTAACAACCCAAGACCCGGCTGGGGGAACCGGGCCTTGGGCGTTGCGGGGAGCCGGCGCAGCAGCTCCCCCGGGAAGGGCGTCAGTTCGACATTGAAGTGACGCCGCTGGTGTACCAGCCGGTGTACGGCGACCACACGCCGTTGCTGCCTTCCTGGAAGCTGACCTTCTGGTAGATCTCCTCGTTGCCGATCTCGCCGTCCACCAGCGTGCGGACGTTGTGGATGGTCACGGTTCCGCTGTACTGGTTCAGGTGGCGGCTGAACGTGGAGGTGCCCAGGTGGTCGTCGCCGTTGGGCCAGTCGTCTTCCTCCCAGCGCTGCTGGGTGATGTTGACGTAGCGGTCCGTGCTGCAGCGGACCTGGATCTGGTAGTCCACCAGCTTCACGCCCGCGGAGTTGTGGCCGGCGAACACGGGCCGGAGCGGGGTGACCGTGCAGGCGTAGTTGGTGCCGGCTGCCTGGGCCGGGGCTGCAAGGGCGAACGGTGCCGCCACCGCCCCGAGTCCGATGGCGGTCAGCAGGGCCACCTTGCGGCGGACGGTGTGGGACTTCTTGGTGGTGGGTGCGTCGGACATGAAGGTACTCCTGAGGGGAAAGATGCGAGTGGATGAGGCGTGCCGCCCGTTGATTCCGGGCTTGGATTGAGGCTTCGGTTTCGCCGGTATTTCCCGCGCGTTCCGATGTATCCATGGTGAATCCGGGCACCCCTCCCGCACTTCCGTGCTAGCACGGTTTCTACTCGCCGGTACGGAAATTCCCGGACCCCTCATCTCCCAGACCTTCCCCACTCGAGGCACTTTGTTCTAACATAAGGACAAAGTGCGCCACGCGCGAACAAACACCCTCACGGGGACGAAGGAGATCTTGTGAAACTTGGACTCGTTGGATTCGGCTTCGGCGGGCGGATCTTCCACGCTCCTTTCATCACGGCCGCGGAAGGGGTGGAACTGGCGGGCATCGTGACCCGCTCCCCCGCCCGCCGTGCGCAGGCCGCGGAGGAGTACCCGGGCGTGCCGCTCTACGATTCCCTCACCGACCTGCTGTCCGCCGGCGTGGATGCAGTAGTCATCACCACGCCCCCGGAGACGCGCCGCGAGCTGGTGCTCGAGGCGGTTGCGGCCGGAGTGCACGTGGTGGCGGACAAGCCGTTCGCACCGAACGCCGAGGTGGGACGCGAACTGGTGAAGGCGGCCGCGGACGCCGGCGTGATCCTCAACGTGTTCCACAACCGCCGCTGGGACACGGACATCCGGACTCTTCGCTCCGTGGTGGACTCCGGCGCAGTGGGCAAGGTGGCACGGTTCGAGTCCCGCTTCGACCTCGACCAGCCGGACACCCTCGAAGCCGGCCCCGCGGGCGGACTGCTGCGCGACCTGGGCAGCCACCTGGTGGACCAGGCACTGTGGCTCTTCGGCCCGGCCGCCAGCGTCTATGCCACGCTCGATTGGGTGGACCTGGACGCCGGGCGCACCGACTCGGGTTTCTTTGTGACCGTCGCGCACCGGAACGGAGTGAAGTCCCACGTATCCGCCACCAAGAGCAACCGGCTGGTCGCGCGGGAACTGCGGCTGCTCGGTTCCGCGGGAAGCTACGTGTCCCAGCAGTCCGACGTCCAGGCCCTGGCGGCAATGGCCGGCAAACGCCCGGCGGACGATCCCGCCGTGTGGGGTTACGAAGACGAGAGCCGCTGGGGAACGCTGACGACGGCGGCCGGCCAGGTTCGAGTGCCGTCTGAGCAGGGCGCCTATCAGGCCTACTACGAGCAGTTCGCGCTGGCCGTTGCCGGCAAGGGGCCCGAACCTGTCCCCGGCGCCGAGGCTGTCCACACGCTTGAGGTCCTCGACGCCGCCCGGCTCAGCGACGCGGAAGGGCGGTCGGTGGACATCGCGGACTGACCGGGGGTGAAGCCCCTACCGCTCCGGCTGAAGCTCCTTGCGCCAGAGAACCGTGCCGTTGGCGTTGCGGAGGCTGACGGTGAAGACGTCGTCCTCGTTGAGGTCCACGTGGCCGAAGAACTGGTTTTCGCCGGTGCGAGGTGACTGGTTGGCGTAGGCGCCGGTCTTGTAGAACACTCTCTCGGGGCCGAAGGTGCCGTCGAGCTCGCCCGGGCCAAAGCTGCCCGCGTTGATAGGGCCGGCCACGAATTCCCAGAACGGATCGAAGTCGGCGAAGCCTGCGCGCTCGGGCGAGTAGTGGTGGGCGGCGCAGTAGTGGACGTCCGCGGTCAACCACACCACGTTTTTAACCCGGTTGCGCTTTAATGCGGAGAGCACCCCTGCGATCTCAAGTTCCTTGCCCAAGGGTGCGCCGGCGTCGCGGTTGGCCAGGGATTCCTGGTTCACCGGGCCGTCGGGGATGATCAGTCCCAGCGGGAGATCGGCGGAGATGACCTTCCAAGTGGCCTTGGACTTGCTGACCTCGCGGATGAGCCAGTCGGCCTGTTCTTGGCCCAGGATGTGGGTGAGGTGCGTTTCCTTGCCGTCGGTGTTGGGGTCCTTGAAGGTGCGCATATCCAGGCAGAAAACGTCCAGCTGGGGACCACGGGAGATCTTGCGGTAAATGCGGGCGGGTTCGAAGCCGGTGCTGCCGTCGCCAATCCGGGTGCTGAGGCCGGAGACGGGCTGGTATTCCTGCCAGGCCTGGCGCCCGCGCGCTGCGAGGACATCAATGCGGCGTTCGGTGTAGCGGGCGTCGGTGATGATTTCGCCTGGGTACCAGTTGTTATGGGTTTCGTGGTCGTCCCACTGGGCGATCACCGGTACCTCGGCGTACATGGCGCTGACGTTGCGGTCCATCAGGTTGTAGCGGTGCCGGCCGCGGAACTCGTTGAGGGTTTCGGCCACCTTGGAAACTTCCTCGGTGACCAGGTTGCGCCAGATCTGCCCGTCGGGCTCGGTGACCTGCGCGGCGATGGGGCCGTCGGCGTAGATGGTGTCGCCGGAGTGGATGAAGAAGTCCGGCTTGGTGGCGTGCATGGCCGCGTAGCCGCGCATGCCGCCGATCTCCTCGTTGATGCCCCAGCCCTGGCCGGCGGTGTCGCCGGTCCAGACGAAGCTCTGTTTGCGGGACGCGCGGCCGCTGCTGAGCAATCCCTGACTGGGCGCGGTGCTGAAGGAGCCCTGCGCGGTTTCGCCGGCGTTGCCGTCAGCGTCCTCGAAGTGCAGGGTGAGCGCGAAGCGGGTGCCGGCCGGGAGGTGCTCGGCGTTGATCCGGGAGGTGAAGTCGGTGGCTTCGCTGCCGGCGCTCCCCCGCAGCACACGCTGGAAGGCGCTGCCGCCGCGGAGCGGCACACCATCTTCGTCCACGGCGAGCAGGTTGGCCACCAGCCGTCCGGGGCCTGACGCGCGGGACCACAGGACGCCGGAATCGGCGGTCACATCGCCGGTGGAGATACCGGACGGGAGGGTGAGTCGGTTGCGGACCAGCGCGACGCCGGCCGGGCTGGTGGCGTGCGCGGCCGAGGCTGCGGCGGGCACGACGGCGGCAGCACCGGCGGCAGCAAGGGCACTTTTGAGGACATTTCGGCGGGTGAAAGCAGTCATGCTGCTTATCGTTGCGGCGGCGGGTGAACCGATCATGGCGGGGGTGTTAACCGCCGGTGGGGCTTGCCGGAACCCCTGCTGGTGCCATACTCAAATCGTGACTGCGACGTACTCGTTCCGTGGCGAGCTGTGGCTCTACCCCGATGCATCCGGGTGGCACTTCATCACGCTGCCGCCCGACCTGGCGGACGAGATCAAGGACGAGGCCGCTCCCTTCCGCAAGGGATTCGGCTCGGTGAAGGTTACGGCGTCGATCGCGGGCAACAGCTGGGCCACGTCGATCTTCCCGGAGAGCAAGAGCCAGTCGTACGTCCTCCCGGTCAAGAAGGCCATCCGGACCGCGGCCGGCATCCGCGCCGGAGATGACGTGGACGTGGAGCTGGTCCTGGTGCTCGAGGGCTGATCGTGCTGCCGAGCTACCCCGCCAGGCGCCCCATGTCATCAACGAACCACGCACCCTCCCTGTAGCTCAAGAAGACCACAGTTGGCTGCTCGATCTGTGCCTTGGGGGCGCGGGTCTCAGTCCCGTCTGGGCTGAAAAACCGGATCTCCTCCTGGCGTACCAGCAGCGTGACGTTCCGGGTCAGGACCCCGTCTTTCGTCATCGCATCAACGCTTTCGGTGAACACCCTGGCGCCTCCAAGCCATTTTCCGCCCTCGTAGCCGGCGCGAATTCCGCCTGCCAGGTTGGAGCAGAATTTGCATGACGGATCGGTCAGTTTGAGCCAGTCCTCGACATCACCAGTCTCGAAGCCGTAGCTCAGCAGATCGAAGAAGTACCGCGTGAAGTTTTCCAGGCCTTCCTTTGATTCGTCACCGCCATTGGGCCGCATGACGGGCTGGGCGACGTTCCGGGCACGCCCGTGGGCCCCCGCGGGAATAGGGGAAGCGGTTGGCGGCACTGTGGCATCGGCTGCCGGGGACGCAGTCGCAGATATGGACGTCGGAAGCTGCGGCGGGGGCGGGCCGTCATTGGAGCATGACGTCAGCAACGCCACGGCACACAGCGTCCAAGCCGTGGCCTGGGTTCTGCGAAGTCTTTCGGCCATTTTCATCCCCTCGGTCGGCCGCGCCCTGCTGTTCCGACCACGCTAGCGGAAGTCACGATTTCCCGGAGAAGTTATCCACAGCCGGCCAGCCATCCAAAGCCTCTGTACCGCGTCTTTCCGCAGGACTAGCATGCAGGTGCACAGCCGCGGTTGGACTCCCCCGCCGCATCAGGGCTGAAGCAACTGCGTGGAAGGACCTGTCATGGAATGCATCACCTGGTTCGCGCCGATTCTGCCCGGGAAACTGGACGAGTGGAAGTCTCTCATCGAGGAGATTGAGGGCCCCCGCAAGGAGGACCACCGGCGTTCCCGCGAGCGGATGGGCCTGACCCGGGAAGTCGTCAGCCTCATGCAGACCCCGCAGGGGGACTTTGCCTGCCTGTTCCACGAAGCCGAGGATCTGGCCAAATCCTTCCAGACCGCCGCGAACTCGGGCGATCCGCACGATCAATGGTTCGGGGAGAAGATCCAGGCAATTCACGGCATCACCCCTGAGATGCTGCGGGCCCCCCTCCCTGCGTCGCTTGTTTTTGATTTCAAGGCCGGCTGATACGCCGCGAACGTCGGAAGCAGCGCACGACGGCGGGATACCGGCATCGGTTGCCGGCCTCCCGCCGTCGTACTTTTCCTAAGAGGTGAAGCTGTCGGACCCGGCTAGATCCGCGGCGATGCGTATGGCGCACTGGGAAGGTTGCCTGCCGTCCACGGCGCAGTGGAGCGGATGTCAGGCAGGTGGCCACGGCCGTCGGTCAGGACGGCGCGGACGGTGACGCTGAGAACCCAGAGTCCAAGAAGCAGGATGCCGATCAGTTCCATTGTGTTGCACCTCGGTTGAGTGTGTGCGGATTGGGTGATTTCAGTGTGTCCGGCCGGCGTGTGAGCAAACGTGTGAGCCCCGCAGACGCCGGAGAGCCTGCGGCGTACCATGAGCCGTATGGCCGAGAACTGGATTCGGCTCCTCGGTCCGCCCCGGATCGAGTCCCCCGGCGCAACTCCCCTGCAGCCCAGGGGCCGCAAGGCCTGGGCGGTGCTGGCCTACCTCGCGCTGCAGGCGGACGGCACCGGCCGCTCCCGCACGGCATCGCTGCTCTTCCCGGATGCCGAAGACCCCCTGGGCGCCCTCCGCTGGAACCTGTCCGAGCTGCGCCGGACGCTCGACGGCGTAACGGTGGCCGGCGATCCCCTGCGGCTGACACTTCAACCGCCGTGGCGCTGCGATGCGCTGGAAGTGGTCGATTCCGCCGGAGTTCCGGGCGTTGATCCGCGACGCTTCGGTGGCCAACTGCTGGAAGGGCTGACCTTCGCCGATTCCCCGGTCTTTGACTCGTGGCTGGCGGACCAGCGCTACCGTCTGGACAACGTGGTCCAGTCCCTTCTTTACGAGGCAGCGCTGGCGGCCCTCGCGTCGGGCGCTCCCGGCCAGGCGGCGGAGCTCGCATCACTGGCACTGCAGCGCGATCCCTTCCACGCGGACTGCAACGCCGTCCTCGTCAAAGCGCTCGTGGCCCTCGGCGAGCACCGCCATGCCCGCGAGCACGTCACCAAGTGCGGGAACCTCTACCGCGAGGAGCTGGGGCTGCCGCTGCCCGCGGAAATCCGGCGGGCGCTGTCCGATGCGGCTCCGGAGGCGGACCCGGGGATGCCGGCCACCGCAGCGACGGTGAGGTCCTATCTCGACGCGGGCGGCGCGTCACTCTGGGCCGGCGCCGTGGACCGGGGGCTCGATCAGCTGCGGCTCGCGGTGGTCCTCGCCCAGCGCACCGGCGACGCCCATCTGATCGCCGAATCCCTGGTGACCCTGTCCGGCGCCCTGATCCACCAGGCGGGCGGGCGCGGCGCGGAGGTGGCGGACTTCCTGCACCGCGCGCTGCAGGCTGAAGGGCCCGACGGCGCCTCCCGGACTGCCGCCGCGGCGTACCGCGAACTGGGCTACTTGTCCGTGCAGCGCGGTGTTCTGAAGGATTCCCCGACGAGCAGGCGAGGGTCCTGGCGATCCAGGGGATGCTGGCCTCCGATACGGCGAGGTACGGGGAGGCGGTGACTGCATTGACCGAATCCGGCGAGCTGGCCAAATCGATCGGGAACCGCCGGCAGCAGGCGTTCAGCGAGGCACTGCTCGGCAGGGTGCACCTGCTCCGCGGAGAACTGGACCAGGCAGCGGCATGCCTGGACCGGGCCCTCGTCTGGATTGCGGAGGAGCACTGGACGGCGTTCGAGCCGTTCGTGGACGGGGTCCGGGGCGAGACCTATCTGGCTGCCGGAAAGCTGGAGGAAGCCGCGGCCATGATCGACCGGTCCTGGGTGATGGCGGATCTGGCCGGTGACCACTGCTACATGGCCTTGGCGGCCGGTGCCGAGGCGCGGCTGTTCCTCGCTCACGGCGACCTGGCCGCCGCCGAGCACTGGATAGACCGGGGGTTGGAGCCCAAGCCGTGGTACCTCTGGTACTCGGCCCGGCTGCTTGATACGGCGGCGGAAGTGGCCATAGCAATGGGCTCGCCGCGGGCGTCAAAGTTCGTGGAGAAGCTCGCCGAGCTGGCCAGCCGGAGCGGAATGCGGGAGTTCACTGTACGGGCGCAGTCCCACCGTGCAGTGCTGGGTGATGAGGTGGCCGTGCAGGCCGTGCCGTGGCTCGCGAAGGAGATCGAGAATCCCGCCCTGGAGGCGTTCCTCAAGCAACGGCACGGCGGTTGAGACTGACGGGCACGATCCCTGTGGCGCACTGCGTCGCGGGCATGGTAGCTTTCGTGGATCGTGATCTTTCGGCAGGAGGTGAGTCCCATGAACGCAGTATCCACAGTGGGTGCTCCCCTGCAGTCCACGATCGCGCGGCTGAAGTAGTCGCCGCCGGGAGCGCCAAACAGGCAATTCGCGAAGGGCGACTCCCATGAACACCACACCTTCTTCACCCCTGAACTCCACGTCAACGACGGCCTCCGTTGGGCGGGCGTTGGTCCTCGGTGGCGGCGGATCCACAGGCAATGCCTGGCTGATCGGCGTCGTCGCGGGCCTTTTCGAAGCCGGGCTGGATGTGACCGAGGCTGATCTGATCATCGGCACCTCGGCCGGATCGACGGCCGCGGCCCAAATCACCGGCACGAGCCCCACCCAGCTGCTTGCCGACATCCTTTCCGCTGCTCTCCCGCAACGGATCGCCCCGGCGGGATCCGACGGCGGACGCGCCCGTGCTGGGCAGGTGGTGAACCATATGGAGAGGACGAGCCGCATCATCGCCGCCGCCGGGGATGCAGCCGATATGCGCCGCAGAATGGGTGCGGCGGCGCTCGAAATGGCTGCGGCGTCGGACGGCTCCGGGCAAACGCGGTGGCGCGATACCGTCGCCGCCCGGCTGCCCAGCCAGCACTGGCCGGAACGGACGGTGCTCATCACCGCGGTCGACGCCCACACCGGCGAACCGGTCGTGTTCGACCGCCACAGCGGCGTCGACCTGGTGGACGCCGTCGCGGCCAGCTGCGCCAGCGGCTTCGCCTACAGTATCGGCAGCAGCGGGTACATCGACGGCGGCTACCGAACCAACGCCGACAATGCCGATCTGGCAGCCGGCTACGCACGGGTGCTGGTGCTGTCACCGTTCGGCGGCAGGTCACGGACACCGGCGGACTGGGGCATGCATCTTGCAACACAGGTCGACGAACTACGCGCACGCGGAAGCCGCGTCGAAACAATCTTCCCCGATAGCAGCTCCGAGCATCTGTTCGGCGCCAATGCGATGGATCTGTCGCTGCGCCCGCCCGCCGCCCGGGCGGGTTACGAGCAAGGCAGGGCCCTTGCCGGGCAGCTCACGGAATTCTGGCGTTGATGCTCTCGCAATCATCAGTCCCCGCAAGAACTGGTTAAACAAAAGCAGGACCTGCCAATCGGCAGGTCCTGCTTTATGAAACCTAAACGGTCCCGGGTATCTAAGAAATTAGATAGCCTGGATGTTTACGGCCTGGGGACCCTTGGGGCCCTGCTCGGTTTCGAAGGAGACCTTCTGGTTCTCTTCGAGTGAGCGGAAACCGGAGGAGTTGATCGCAGAGTAGTGTGCGAAAACGTCCTGTGAGGAGTCATCGGGGGAAATGAAGCCGAAGCCCTTTTCAGCGTTAAACCATTTGACGGTACCAGTAGCCATTATTTATGTCCTTCGTGAAGGTGGAGGAACTGTCCCGACTTTCGGGTCCTCCGGTGTGGGGTGTTCAAAACCGCTACTTCAGAAGAACGAGGACTTTCGACCCCGCGTACTGCCTGAACTACCAAATACAAACACAACAACGGTCTCTACTGTACACGGGTTTTCAGAGCGGCTTTACCACGGGCATCAGCGGGATGTCCGGGACCGTGATCGACTGCGGTCCGTCGAAGCCCTGCATAAACACCGTGACGAAGCTGAGGGAGACCGTGCCGCCCGCGTCAGGCAGCTGGCTCTCGAAGTTGATGGTCCCCTTGCGCTGTCCCCCGGGCGGTATTTCGGGCTGCCAGCTGCTGCGGAACGCATCGGCGTCGAACGTCGTGCCGTCCGGGCCGGTGAGGATGGCGTTGTGGAAGAGGGGCAGTGACATGGAGCTGCCGGTCCCGTTACGCACGTGGATCTCCACCCGGGTGAAGTGGGCGGTGCTCTGCACGCCGAGCACCGTCACCGTGACGCCTTGCGCTTCCGTCACCACCTGGCGTGCCAGCCGCTGGGTCCCCTCTTCGTTTCCCGAGAAATATCCGACGGCGTAACTCGCCCCGGCTGCCAGCAGCCATCCACCGCCGCCGAGCAGGAGCAAGGTCACCAGCACCGTGGCGATCAGTGGACGGGAACGCGTACGCGGGGCAGCCTCAGCCGGCGCAGACGGATACGCCGCCCCGCTGTCATAGGGCCCGGCGTGGGCATCCGGGTAGCCGGGCCTCAGGGGCCGCGCGGGCCGCGCCGGCTGCACTCGCATTGACGGCCGGTACTGGGGTTTGGGCCGCCTGGGGGGCGGCTGCGCCTTGTCCTTGAGGTAATCCAGCGCCTCACCGCCCAGGGCAACAACAAGGCCCATGGCCGGGGTCACGAACCATGTCCACGTCGGTGTCAGCTCAGTCAGGAATGCGGTCAGGCTGTTGCCGATCAGTCCCACCACGTTGATCGCGGCCGCGAAGACCAGCGCCGCGCCCAGACCTTTCTTGCGGGCGGCGGCAGGGGCGGGCCTGCGGCCCTCCGGCCGGCCGGCCGCCTCGGGAGGTGAGCCGCCGCCGTCGTGCGTCCCTTCGACAAACCGGAGCAGCACCTGTCCGATCTGGACCTCATCGCCGTCGGCGAGCTCTGTGGGCGAGGTGATCTCGTGACCGTTGACCCAGGTGCCGTTGCGCGACTGTTGGTCGGTAAGGATTGTCCGGCCGTCCAGGGAAGTCAGCTCGGCGTGGCGGCGGCTGACTCCGGACACCGGCAGGCGCAGCCGTGAGCCTTCGCCGCTGCCGATGGTGGAGGTGCCATGCGGAATGCGGATCCGGCGTCCCGCCGCGTCCCCGTTGACCACCACGAACTCGTCCCGCAACCCCGATGCATCCACGACTTCCCCGACCAGCCAGGAGGGCGCCGGCCCCCGAGAGGCGAAAAACCGCCGCCGGCGCTAGCGAACGGCATACAGTAAGTCTCCTCGCGGCGGGTGGGGCTGACAAGAATGGGAAGGCCGTTCGCGACGGCGGGCTGCCGGGGACTTTCGGCACTTCCCCGGCCGCGGGATCCCGCGCAGGGTGTGGGTATGGCGGCTGCTACCACAAGGCAGGTGATAGGGATGGCAAACCGCACGAAGTTGCTGGTTCTGGGCGGAGTAGTGGCCGTCAAGGTTGCGGCTTATCTGTTGTGGCGTCCGGCGATGCTGCGATGGGGGACGCAGGGCGAGGAAGCCGTTGAGCCTTTGCCCGGTGATGACCGGGTCCCGCGCCCGGCGTTTCAGAGTACGCGGGCCATCACCATTGATGTGCCGCCGGAGCGCGTGTGGCCCTGGATTCTGCAAATGGGGATCTACCGCGCCGGGTTCTACACGCACGACCGCGTGGAACGGGCGATGTTCCGCGCCCGGTACGTCGAAGGAAAGCACTCGGCGAGGCGTATTCACCCTGAGCTGCAGGATCTCAAGGTCGGCGACCAGGTGCCATATGGCGGGGGCGTCTATGCGACCGTGGCAGAGATTGAGCCTAACCGGCACCTCGTGGCGGGAGAGGCATTCGTGCTGCGGCCTCTCCCGGGGAACCGCACCCGCTTGATCGTTCGCTACCGCGAAATGGGATACATCAGTGCCGCGGCTCAGGGGGCCGCTTCCGACGCTCCGGTGTTGACCAAGGCCGTCGCGTTCGTCCTTCAGCGTGTGCCGGGCGCACTGCTGCTGGCCCGCGGCATCGACTTTTTCGTCGCTGACCCGTTCCACCATTACATGGAAATCGGCATGCTGCGCGGCATCAAGGAACGGGCGGAAGGGACGGACGACGGCGGCCAGCCCGCCGTCGTAGGTCCCTTGCCGTAGTGGTGCTGAGGGCCGTTCCAGCGACTAAGGGCAGGTCCCTGCGACGGCCTTGAAGGCGTTCACGCGGCCGTTCGCCCAGAAGGTTTCAGTACCGGGCTTTCTGTCGGCGGTTGATTGGACCTTGGCGCGGACGTCAGCGTTAGTGGTGCAGATCTGCGAGCTCCATACAAGTGCTGCAGTGGCGGCCACGATCGGCGAGGCCATTGAGGTGCCGCTGGCGATGTCATAGCCCATGGACCGGCCGTTCTGCGTACCCAGGACGAAGGGGTGGTTCGGGAAGGTCGAGTAGACGTTGACACCCGGCGCCGCGATATCCACCCACTTGGCACCGTAGCTGGAGAACGATGCCTTGTTGTCGGTGTTATCTGTTGCAGCGACGGCAATAACGTTGGGGTAGGCGCCCGGGTAGATCTGGGCCGGAGTACCGGCGTTGCCGGCCGCGGCCACCAGCACCACACCCCGATTCCAGGCGTTGTTGACGGCCGTCTCGAGCGTGCGTGACGAGACGCGCATTCCAAGGCTCATGTTGATCACCTGGGCACCATTGGCCACCGCCCAGTCAATGCCCTGGGCGATCGTTGAGCTGGAACCGGATCCGTTGTCGTTGAGGACTTTGGCGTCCAGGATGCTGCACTCCGGGCACACGCCGGCGACACCCTTGCCGTTGCCCGCGACCGCGGCAACGATCCCGGCCACGTGGGTGCCGTGGCCGTATTTGTCTTCGCCGGTTGCCGTGCCACTGAAGTTCATCCGGGCAACAACCTTCTGCGAAATATCCTCGTGGTCATTTGCAACGCCTGAGTCGATAATGGCGACTCGTGTGTCCTCTCCTTTAGTGATGCTCCATGCTTCGACGGCGTCCACGTCAGCGTCGTTATCGCCCGCGGTGACAGTCAGCGTGTTGAGGGTGTTAGTGAATGATTGGCCGTCGTTCTGCAGCGCATATTGGCGGGGGAAGAATGTGTCGTCGGTATCGGCGGTAGCGATCTCGTCCGGCTCGGCGTACTCAACCGCCGGGTTCCGGCTTAGGGCTTCGACGAGGTTCAATTCTTTGCCTGCCGGCACCTTAATGAGTTGAGCGCCTGTGCTGCCGATGCCGGCGCCCTCCTTGAGCCCATGCTGGCGAAGCACGCCGGCCGCCGCGCGATTGTCGCGGAATTTGACCATGATTTGTCCCGCGATATGTGAGGACTCTGAGGCTGCGTTACTCGGAACCGCATTGCTTGGGACCGCTGCGGCAATTCCGCTGAAGCCCATGACTACTGCTGCGAAACTAGCTACCAGGATCTGTTTCATTCAGTTATCTTGCGGCAGAATTCACCCACTGGATAGTGCCTTTAGGCAATTCACATTTTCCCGGTTACGGCCGTTGAAAACCCTCGGCGAGGAAGCCCCGCCGACGCCTCCAGTGCGGGCCGACACGAATCGACGGCGGCGGCCGGCGTTTGGTACCGGCCGCCGTCGTGCGTCAGTGGTTCAGCCGACTGCTAGATGCAGGCGGGTTGATAGGCCGGGTCTGCAGGACCCGAAGGCTTGCCCAGTGCATGGGCCACGATCTGGTGCACCACCGGGTCGTTCGGCGTCTGGTCATGCTCGAAGAGATCGGCCGGGCACTTGTCCTGGATGGTGATGTTCGTGACCTGCCGTGCCGAGCCGCTAAGGAACTGGCTATTGTGGGGAATAACCACTTCGTCGTGAACAGTCGAGATGACCGTGTACGACGGTCCAGCCACGGTGTCGCCGATGGAGTTGAGCTTCTGCATGAACGCCGAGCCCGCCTGCTGGTCGGCGCAGGCCGCACAGCCCAGGCCGGTGTAATTCGGATCCGCGACAAAGCCAGGCGGCGGGACGATGACGCCTTCGGTGCCGTGGTTGGAGGGTGCGATCCCAATGAGCTTATTGACATTGTTGGCACCGCCGAGGAAGCCCATGTAGTAGCGGGGCATCATTCCGCCCTGGCTGTGGCCCACGAGATCCACCTTCTTGGCGCCGGTGGAGGCACGTACCGCATCCACGAACGGGGCGAGTTCCTGTGCGGAGTTGGCCACCGGGGCGGTGGCATACACGCCGTTCGTCTCGCCGTAGTTGAGGGCGAAGACGCAGTATCCGGCGCTCTTGAGGTACGGCGACAAGGTGGACCAGTTCTTCGCCATGCTCTCAAACGTTCCAGGCACAAGAATGACCGGATACGGATGCTCGGCGCTGGGTTTGCAGGACCAGTCGTTGGCTCCCGGCGGGGCCACGTCCAGGGTGTCCGCCTGGGCTGGGGCAACGGCCAGGGATCCGGCAAGGACGGCGGCTGCGGCGATGGACAGAGTTCTTGCTAGGAGTGACATAGAAACCTCTTTGTTTGCGTGTCAGCGGGGGCGGCCGGCGGTGATGGTCCTCAGTGGCCACCACGCCTCGGCCGGTTTTCCATGCTAGGCAGCAGGGCCGTTCCTCCTGAGCCGGGCTGCACGAATGTGCGGCAAAAAAGCCTCGCACGTCCGAGCCCTCTCCCCGCCCATAAAACGCCCGATTCCGACTGTTGTTACTGGTCAGTAGCTGTTTGGCTCGCACTTTGCGCTTGAGAGAGCTCTCATGCGCCTCTGCACAAACGTGCAAATCGGGCGTTCAGCTCACAGACGGCAGTCCGTTATCCGCCCGCTGCCTTCCGGCCCCGCTCCTGCGCGAAGAACCGCAGAGCCCTGTCGGCAACCAGTTCCGGGCAGTGGTCCGCGAGGAAGTGGCCCTCGCCGGGAAGGATCTCCGTGGTCACGTTGCCCCCGCGTCCGGCCCGGTGGCCCATCTCCTGAAGAGCCGCGGACGGCTCCCTGGCACCGATGAGGGCTAGGGTCGGCACCGTGAAGTCGCGTTTGGCGTACGCCCCGAAAATGATGGCCATGAAGGCCGGGAGGATCGTGCCGCGGTAGAGGGCCGAGCCTGCCCGCGCCCTCGCGGGCTGGGACGGCCCCGCACGGTACAGCTCGATGTCCTCCTCCGGCACTCCGCCAGCGGGCTCGAACGCCGTGAAAAGGTGCCGCATGAATTTTTCGTTCCGCTGCAGGCGTGGGCCGATTCCCGGAGCCGCGACCGCGAAGGCATGCCAGAGCTTGGGGAAAAGCGCCAGTAGCCGGGCGTTCGGTCTGATGTGCACGTCCGGGGCGCCCGTGACAACGAGAGCCTGGACCACGTCGGGCCGTTCCATCGCCAGGAGTTGGGCAACGACGGAACCCCAGTCATGGGTGAGAAACCGCGCCCGCGGGATATCCAGCTCGCCCATGAGCAGGACGATGTCCTCGATGAGGGTCCGGGAGTTGTAGCCGCTCCCGGGCGCGTCGGTCCAGCCGAAGCCGCGCTGGTCTACGGCAATCACCCGATAGTGCTTGGCCAGGTGGGGAATGACGCCGTGCCACTCCCACCAGTGCTGCGGGAATCCGTGGAGCAGGAATACAGGCTCCCCGCTGCCGGCCTCCGCAATATGGATGGTTATCCCACGCACGTCGACCCACCGGTGGGTCACACCGTCGAGCTGCGGTATGGCGGCGGCCGTGCCTTGCATGAACCCAAGGTATTACTCACGGGCCGAACCTGTCACCACTTTGCTAGTGGAAACCGTGCCACACGGCGGGCGGGCGGCTTTGCTGCCGGCCGCCGTCGTAATTCAGTGGTTTTTGCTCCTGCTACGGAACGCCTGCCGCCTGTTCTGCTGCTGCCAGGGTCTGCGAAAACCTGTCCACAGCCAGCTTGTAGCCGGCCGGGTTGCCTGTGCTTCTCTCCTGACCAGCGGCGTGCCGAGCCCTGATCATTGCCGAGGTTGCGGGGAGGGAAGCATCAGTCATGGCCGGAAAATCGAACTGCAGTTGAGGGTCCATCTCGTATTGGCGCCATCGGCGTTCAAGCAGATCGTGACGGTCGGCAGTACGCCCGTACTCTTTGACATCCGCGAGGGAAAGGTGAGCCAACAACCCCGTGTCAGCGCCCGCCGCCGGGGACACCGTCCTGACCGCCTCAGACTGGCGGCCAAGAGCCTCTTCGGTCCCCAGCGCCAACGGGGTAACGCCCTTTTGAATGAACTGGACGTTGTACTGGTAGGCCCGGATCTCCGCCGGCGTCATGTAATCAAGATCGCCGGGAGATTTCCTGGCCAGCTCCTTGGAACCATATCGGCTCGCTACGCTGCTGCGAGGGACCGGGAAGAGGAACTTTCCCACGACAAAGCCGAGGGCGATGGCAATCCAAAACGCCCAGCTGGGAAAATCCCACGCTGATGCCGCTACTGCCGCACCCACAGTGCAAGCGGCATGGCCACCCGAAAAGATGACCTTGGTGCGGCCGAGCCGGTAAACCCGGCGGGGACGGTCCAGTTGTTTCTCGTGGAATGCCTTGAGCGTGGCAGCCCATTCGCTGGCGTTACTCACCAGTCACTCTCCTCAGTCATGATGACGACATCGCTGTCGACGCTGACACCGGAGACGTGGTGCTGCTCGGCCGTGGCGCGGGCAAACTCAGGCACCGGTGTAGGACTTGACCGGTACGGCCCCCCTGCCCAAAGATACCCCTTCGGAACCGCATCCCGGCCGCGGCAGTGGGTAATAACAACAGCTAAATCCCGGACCTAAGCCGCCTCGACAACGTTTGTCACGCAGTTAACCGCCCATTCATATCTCCCTCAGAACCTGTCCAACCAGCCTCCCTACGGTCGACTGCATGGAAAACATTTCTCGCAGATCCCTTCTTTCCGCCAGCCTAGGGGCCGGTCTCGTGGCCGCCCTGCCGGGTGCCGCGCTCGCTACGTCAACCGCGGACGACGCCGGTCTCCGCACCGATCCGTTCATGCTCGGCATCGCTTCCGGCGAGCCGTGGCCGGATGGCTTCGTGATCTGGACCCGCCTGGCCGTTGACCCCGTAGCGGAGGACGGTCTGGGCGGCATGCCCTCCCGCAACGTCGCGGTGGCGTGGGAAGTGGCTGAAGACGCGGGCATGCGCGCTGTAGTAGCCCGCGGCGTCGAAAACGCCCGGATCGAAACCGCCCACTCGGTGCACGTCGAACTCAAGGGCCTGCGGCCGGGACGGGAATACTTCTACCGGTTCCGCGCCGGCAAGCACATCAGCCCGGTGGGACGCACCCTCACCAGCCCTGCACTGCATGAGACGCCGGCGGCGCTGGCCATGTCGTTCGCCAGCTGCGCGCAGTTCGAGCACGGTTACTTCACCGCCTACTCCCGGCTGGCGCAGGACCACCCGGACCTCGTCCTGCACCTCGGTGACTACCTGTACGAGTACAAGAAGGGCAGCTACGTGATCGGCGGCGGCAACCCGCGCGACCACGAAGGGCCCGAAACCACCACCCTGCAGGGCTACCGGCAGCGGCACGCCCAGTACAAGTCCGACGCCGACCTGCAGGCCGCGCACGCCGTCGCACCGTGGCTGGTGGTCTGGGACGACCACGAGGTGGACAACAACTGGGCGGACGACGTCCCGGAAAACAAGGACGCCAACCAGCTGAACGACACCACCGAGCGTTTCCGGCAGCGCCGGTCTGCTGCGTTCCAGGCGTACTACGAGAACATGCCCCTGCGCGCCTCGTCCGTGCCGGCGGGTGCCGACATGAAGATCTACCGGACGCTGCAGTGGGGTCAGCTGGCCAACTTCCACATGATGGACACCCGGCAGTACCGTGACGACCAGCTCGCCGGCGACGGCTGGCGCAAGAACGTCAGCGAGCGCCTCGCCGAGGACCGCACCATCACCGGCGCGGAGCAGGAAAAGTGGCTTCTGGACGGCTTCAAGAACTCCACGCAGCGCTGGGACATCCTCGGCCAGCAGGTCTTTTTCGCCGAACGCGACCGCGCCCAGGCACCCCAGATCGACGACGTCTCCATGGACGGGTGGGACGGCTACGCCGCCTCCCGCCGCCGCATCACCCAGGGCTGGGTGGACGCGAACGTTCGCAACGCGGTGGTCCTCACCGGCGACGTGCACCGCAACTGGGCCAACGACGTCAAGGTCGACTACAAGGACCCCGCCTCCCCCGTGGTCGGCTCCGAACTGGTCTGCACCTCCATTACCTCCACCGGCAACGGGACGGGCTCCACGACGGACCCGACCATGGCCTGGAACCCGCACCTGAAGTTCTACAACGACAACCGCGGCTACGTGAACACCCGCATTACGAAGGATGCGCTGACTGCTGACTTCCGCGTGCTGGACTACGTCACGACGCCGGGTGCGGCTGTGAGCACGAAGGCCTCCTTCGCGATCCAGGACGGGGTGCCGGGGCTGGTCGCCAAGTAAGATCTGCACTGAAAAACCGGTACGACGACGGCGGGGTGGCCAGGAATTTTGCTGAGCGCCCCGCCGTCGTTTTTCCGTCTGTCGTGGCTGAATGTGCAGGTAGGGTGTGTCGCATGACTCAGGAAGAGGTCCGCGGCAGAATCGAGGCCTTCGTGGCCGATTTCCACGCCAGCTGGCAGCGGTCAGGCACGTCGCCGGGGATGTTCGCTTTCGACCCCGGCGTGTTCGAAGCGTGGGCAAACGAGTTGGCGGACCTGGTGGCCACCCATGGCACGCCGGGGATGCGCACCGGCCAGGAAGGTGCACTGAGTTCCACTCCCGCGCACCAACCGGACGCCGAACAAATCACCGGCATCGAGGTTGACGGCGACACTGCGACGGCCCGCTCGGTCATGCACGCCGCAGGGAACAACACCTCCTACTACAAGTACCGGCTGCTGCGCGGCGATGACGGCTGGCGGATCTCCCACCTCTCGGCCTTCCTCGACCCGCCCGGCAAACCATTGATCGATCCGGCGGCCGCCGAGGCACTCCTGCTCGGTGCAACACCTGAAGCCGCGCTCCCCGACCTGCCGCCCCATCTGGAACTCAACTTTCCGGGGTTGTTTGCAGCCGGCCGGGTGGTGGTACCGTTCGGCAACCCGGCGCAGCTCGAAGTCGTCCATCTTGGCGAACTCACCTGCGCCTCCGGCGTGCTCGCGGTCCTGGACCTGGGTTTTGTCGACGCGCGATTCGCCCCTCTGGCGCGGCGGATCATGCCGGGGACGTACGCCGTCGACGTCGCCACCGTGGCGGAGATGACCGTTGCCGTTCGGCTGCGGCTCTCCGAGGCGCCAGCGGTCAGCAGGCACCCCGCCGAGTTCACTGACGGCACGGAAGGTGTGGGGGTCGACGCCGGGAACGTCGCCATCCTCGACGCCGGGTCGCTGGTGGGATGCCAGGCCCAGCACATCGAGGAGCTGTTCCAGGAGCAAGCGGCACTGCTGGTGGGAACACCGGGCACAATGTTCGGCCTCGCAGGAGAAGTGACGGATGCGGCCGTGGTCTCAAGCGGGTACGGCGACGGGATGTACCCGTGCTACTGGGGTGTGGCCGCAGACGGAAGTCTCGCCTCACTGATTGTCGATTTCAGGGTCCTTGCCGAGGACATCCTTCGCACCAGCCGCGTGCCCTTCCAGTCTGGCCCCGTCCGCACCCCGGAACTCGCCGGCCTAGAACTTCAGATCGCCACGGATGACGGCTCGTTCGTCATCAGCAGCAAGGCCGAGCGCGTCACGGGCCTCCGGGTGCTGGCACCTGACGGCGAACTCCTGATGGACGGAGACCAGCTCGGCACCTTCGTCACGGGAGGCAGGTCCAGCAAGACCTGGAACCCGGACGCACCTCCCCCGTCCGGCGCAGTCCTCGAGGTCACCGAGTACCTCGGGTACCGGCACATCTAAGCACTTCGCATCGGTGGCAGCGAACGCCGCGAAGAATCGTCCCAGTTACTGGACCCCGTTGAACCGAGCCTGGACCAAGTTGGCGAATGGCAGACGACCGTAAATGCTGATGAACTCTGCTTGGTATTCGGCTTCGGCGGAATCGACCTCGGCCGCCTCCAATACTTTCCAGGCAACAACCAGTGACTGAGAGTCGGCGAGCTGCCACAGCAGCCGCCCACCCCAATGCCCTACGGGTTTCCCTCGGCCAAAGTCAGCGAACTCTTGAAGGCGCTTTCGGAGTCCCCTAGTGCCGACAGTTCCGGCACCTGCTTTCCCGATGTAGAGGACCTCTGCGTCGTCGACCCAGTGCGATTCCAGGGCGGGTTGGAGGAGGGACGGATCCTGCTTTTTGAACTGTCCTCCCACGCTCTTCGCAAGGAACAGCCGCTTAAAGCCCAAGTGAGAGAGGGTTCACCGGTTTGGCCCGAAAAGTGAGAGGGCGTTGGGGGTTTGGGGGTTAGAGGGAGGCGCCGCCGCAGATGACGTAGTTCTGGCCCGTGATGGACTTTCCGTGCGGCCCCAGCAGGAAAGCGGCCAGGGCGGCCACATCCTCCGGGTCTACCAGCGCACCCAGGGCCGGCATCCGCACCGGGGTGGCTGCCCGGCCGGGGTCGTTCAGCATCGGGGTGTCGGTCGGGCCCGGCGAGAGCACGTTGACCGTGATCCCCCGCGGCGCGAGCTCCTGAGCCCACGTCCGGCCCAGGCCCATCAACGCGGCCTTCGTGGCCGCATACTGGCTCTTGCCCGGCGACCCCGTGGAGGTGCGGCTGCCCAGCAGCAGCACCCTCCCGCCGTCGGGCATGGAGGGCACCACGGCGTTAGCCAGCGCACTGGCGGCGGCCACGTGGACGGTGAACATTCCCGCCAACGCTTCGGGGTCAAGAGAACCCAAGGGAGCGGTCCGCTGGAACCCGGCGGCATGGACCAACGCATCCGCCGGCCCAATGGCGTCCACAATGCTGGCAAGGGACTCGGGCTCCGAGAGATCCGCCTGCTGCCACCGGAAGCCCTCCCCCAGCGAAGACTCGGTCCGGCTCAGCCCGGTCACCCGCCACCCGTCGGCGAGCAGGCGTTCCGCAATGGCCTTGCCGATCCCTGAGCTGGTCCCGGTGACCACCGCATGCTTGGTCATGCGTCCCCGCCGGGCGTGGTGGTGCCCTCGTACGCCCACTGCGGGTCCACCCGGACGAACTTGATGGCCTGCCGGAAGTACGTGTACGCGATGTTCAGGAAACCGTCCGGGCCCTGGTGGATGGACGGGTAGGAATACTCACGGTTCAGCCCGTCGCGGGAGTTGTTGGACAGGCAGTACCCGTCCCCCACATCCAGGTTGCGGCGGATCGGCCAGGAACGGCCGGAGTCCTCGGAAATCGCCAGAGTCATCGGCGAGCGCGGCGTGCCCCAGAAGGCCTTCCGCGAACCGTCGTCCTCGGAGAAAGCTGCAGCATCCGGCTCGGCGAGCTGTCCCTGCTCCTCGGCCAGCCCGTCGTCGTCGATCTCGTCGTAAAGGGACAGCCGGCGCTCAGTGGAAGCCTCCGCCCGGCTGTGGTTGTAGACCAGGGCCAGGCGGCCGTCGGCGAGCGCCGTGAACTGGATGGAGGAGTTGTTGTTGGGCAGCTCGGTGGGGACCGGCTCGCTCCAGGTGGAGCCGCTATCGGTGGAGCGGGATTCGTAGATCGAGTCCGCCCAGCGGCTCCGGAACAGTGCCAGCAGGGTGCCGTCGGCCACCGGCTGGATGTTCATGTGGACGCAGCCCAGGCTCCCCGGCAGCACGTGCTCGGTCCAGGTGGCGCCGGCGTCGTCGGAGATCATCACGGCGCTGTCGTCGCTGTTGCCCACCCACTTCTCCCCCGGCGTGGTGATGCAGCGGAAGATCGGTACGATCAGGCGGCCGGACGGCAGCACCACCGGGAGCTGCCGGACGAACACGCCGCCCGTTTCGTTCGCGGGGAACAGCGTTTCCACCTCGCCCCAGGTGCGGCCGCCGTCAGTTGACGTACGACGGCGGACCTCGGCGGTGTCCTGGTTGCCCGCCTTCTGCGCGGTGTACAGCAGCCAGAGGGAAGTATCAGGCGCGGTGAACAGGATCGGGTTCTGTTCGGACCGGGTGGAGTCGTCGGAGAGCTGCTGCGGTTCGGACCACTGGCTGCTGCCGGGCTCCAGCGTGGAGAACCAGATGGAGATGTCCGGCACGCCTTCCTGGGTGCCGCCGAACCAGACGCAGCCCAGCCGGCCGTCCGGCAGGGTGAGGAGGTTGGCGGCGTGGCTCTGCACGGTGGGGGCCGGGAGGTAGGCGAAGTCCGCCCCGTCCGCCCGCTTTACGGTCCCGTCCGGGGTGATGGTGCTGTACGCGTCGGTGGTGGTGTTTGTCATGGGGTCAGCTCTCCTTGGTTCCGGCGTCGGAGCGGGCGGCGTCGAGATGGGATTTCGCGATCTGTTCCAGGTGCGTCAGGTCCGAGGCGATGGTGGCGAAGGTGTAGCCCTGGCTCAGCCGGAGGGCCGCCACGTCCCCCGCCGGGGTGTGGATGCCGGCTGCGATGCCGGCCGAAGCGGCGGCCTCGCCGATGGTCTCGAGCGCGGCGTTGAATTCGGCGTCGACGGCGGGATCCCCGGGGAAGGCCCCGCCCACGGCGATCGCCAGGTCCGACGGTCCCACGTAGATGCCGTCCAGGCCGGGGGTGGCGCAGATTTCCTTGACGTTGGCCAGGCCTTCGGGGGTCTCGATCATGGCGAACACCAGGGTGGTGGCGTTGGCGTCGGCGGGCTTGGGGCCGATCCGCAGGGCCGAGCGCATGGGGCCGTAGGAGCGGCCGCCCAGCGGCGGGTACTTGGCGGCGGCCACGGCGGCGGCGGCATCTTCGGCATTGTTGACCAGCGGGACGATGACGCCCACGGCGCCGGCGTCGAGCGCCTTGCCGATCGCGGTGAAGTCGTTGGCTTCCACACGGACCATGCCGACGGCGGTGTGCCCGGCGTCGATGGCCATCAGCCCGTTGAGCACGCCCGAGTAGCCGAGCAGGCCGTGCTGCGCGTCCAGGGCCACGTAGTCGTAGCCGAGCCGGCCGATGCGTTCGGTGGCCACGGGCGCGTCCAGCACGGCCCAGTAGCCCACCGCCTGCTCACGGGCGCGGATTTTGCGGGCGAATTCGAGGGCCAGTTGGGAGGTCATCAGAGTCCTTCAGTCATTGTCGGTTCAGAGAGGCAGTCGGTACAGGGAAGCAGTCGGTTCAGGAAGTTAGTGAGAAAATCAGCGGTTGTAGGCGGGCATGGGGCCCCGCAGCGAGGTGCCCACGGCGTCGCAGGCTTCCACGACGTCGGCGGGCAGCGGCCCGTTGGCCACGGCGGCGATGTTGGACTGCAGCTGTTCCACCTTGGAGCCGCCCAGCAGCATCGAGCCCACGCCGTCACGGTAGGCGAGCCAGCGCAGCGACAGCTCGGCCAGGGAAACCCCGGCATCGGAGGCTATGCGGGAGAGCTCCCCGATGGCGTCGAACAGCTGCTTGTCCCAGTAGCGCTGGGTGTACATGGCGGCCAGCTTGGAGTCGCCGTAGCGGCCCTCGGTGGGCTTGGCGTCGAAGCTGTGCTTGCCGGTGAGCAGTCCGCCGCCCAGCGGGTTGTAGACCATGGTGTGGACGTTGTGGGTGGCGGCGAATTCGAGGTATTCCTCCTCCACCCGGCGTGCCACCAGGTTGTACAGCTGCTGCGCGACGACCGGCCGCGGCGCCCCCACTTCACGGGCGGTGTGGATGACGTCCGCAATCTGCCAGGCGGCGAAGTTGGACACGCCCAGGGCGCCGATCTTCCCTTCGGCAAACAGCTCGGCCACCGTGGCCAGCGTGTCCTGCAGGGGTGTGAGGCGGTCCGGCTGGTGCAGGTAGAACAGGTCGATGCTGTCCACGCCGAGTCGGCGGAGGCTGCCTTCCACACTGTTGCGCAACCCGGCCGGGGACAGCGGCGAGTGCTCGCCGTGGTCAGGGTGCGGCATACCCGCCTTGGACGCCAGGACAATCTCGCCGCGGCGTCCCTTGAGGAGCCGGGAGAGCATTTCCTCGGTGGTTCCCCCGACGTAGGCGTTGGCGGTGTCGATCGTGGTGATGCCGGCGTCGAGCGCTTCCTCCACCATCCGCCCCGCGGTGGCTTCATCCACCGTGTCGCCGAACGTCATGGTCCCCAGGACCAGCCGGGAGATGGGAAGTTTCAGGCCGTCCACCTGGGCGCCTTCGGGCTGCTTGCTCATGCGTTGATTCCTTGCGGTTGCGTTGGTTCAGAAAAGTAGGTTTACGCCTGGTTGGCGAGCGCCAGGGAGCGGACCAGGTGCCGCGGCTTGAGGCCCGTCATGGTGGAGGGGTCCAGCGCGGCGCGGCGGAGTTTGCGGGTGTAGTCCTCCTTGGGGGCGGTCAGGACGGACGCGGTGGAGCCGTATTCAACCAGCTTGCCGCGCTGCATCACCATGACGCTATCGCTGATTTCCTGCACCACGCCCAGGTTGTGCGAGATGAACACGTAGGTGATTCCGGTTTCGTCCTGGATGGATTTCAGCAGCCGCAGCACCTGCGCCTGAACGGACACGTCCAGCGCGCTGGTGGCTTCGTCGCAGACCAGCAGTTCCGGCTTGGACGCCAGGGCCCGGGCGATCCCGATCCGCTGGCGCTGGCCGCCGGAGAACTCGGACGGGTGCTTGTCCAGGGACGCCACGGGCAGGCCCACCTGGTCGATCAGCGTGGCGGCCGCCTTGTGCCGTTCCGCCTTGGACCGGACGCCCTGCAGCTTCAGCGGCTCGGCCACGATTTCCTGTGCCGTCATGTGCGGGTCCAGGGAGCCGTACGGATCCTGGAACACCATCTGGAACTTGGACCGCATGGGACGCAGCTTCGCCTCGCTCATCGAAGCGATGTCCGTACCATCCAGCTCGATACGTCCGCTGGTGGGGGTCACCAGCCGCATCAGGGCCTTGGCGATGGTGGATTTTCCGCAGCCGGATTCACCCACGACGGCGATCGTCTTGCCTTTGTCCACGGAGAAGGACACGTCGTCAACGGCCCGGAAGGTGCCGCCCGGCACGTGGTAGTCCACCACGAGGTTTTCGACGGCGAGGAACGGCTTAGTCATGGCTTGCTCCAGTTGTGGTCAGGGTGGTGGCGGCGGGGGTTTCGTCCCACGGACCCAGGACGGGCACGGCGGCCAGCAGGGCCCGGGTGTATTCGGTGGCGGGGTGGTCCACAATCTGCTGGACGTCGCCGGACTCCACGAACCGGCCGTCCTTCATCACGTGGATGCGGTCCGAGATCAGCCGGGCCACGCCGAGGTCGTGCGTGATCATCAGGATGCCGATGCCGCGCTGTTCCTGCAGTTCCAGCAGCAGGTCCAGGATGCCGCCCTGCACCGTGACGTCCAGGGCCGACGTCGGCTCGTCCGCCACCAGCAGCTGCGGCTCACTGGCCAGGGCGATGGCGATCAGAACGCGCTGCAGCATGCCGCCGGAGAGCTGGTGCGGGTACTTCTTCAGCTGCTTCTCCGGGGTGGGGATGTGCACCTGCTCCAGGAGCCGGATGGCCCGGGCCTGCAGGGCGCCCTTGTCCTTGGCGGAGGCGGCGCCGGCGATCCGGATGGCCTCGAAGAGCTGGCTGCCGATCGAGTGGACCGGGCTCAGCGCCGTCATGGGGTCCTGCGGGATGAGCGCCAGGGTCTTGCCGCGCACCTTGTCGATCGCCTTGGGATCGGCGGTGACGTCGACGCCGTCGATCAGCACGGTGCCGGAAAGCACCGCAAGGTCCTCGGGCAGCAGGCGGAGGATGCCCATCGCCGTCGTCGATTTACCGGAACCGGACTCACCGATGATGGTGACCGTCTCGCCCCGGTGGATGCTGAAGCTGACGGAGTCAACGGCGCGGATGATGCCGGCGTCGGTGATCAGTTCCACCTGGAAGTCGCGGACCTCCAGGAGCGGCTGTTCGGTGAACTTCGGCTGTTCGGTGACAGTGGAAGCGGTCATGTCAGGCACCCTTCTTCTTGCGGCGGGGACGGTCGCGGAGGCCGTCGCCCAGCAGGTTCACGCCCACCACCATGAGCACGATCACCAGGCCCGGCAGGGTGACCATCCACCAGGACGTGGTGATGTAGTCCTGGCCGTCGGAGATGATGCGGCCCCAGGTGGCGAAGGGGCGCTGCGGGCCGGCACCCAGGAAGCTGAGTGCGGATTCGAGCAGCACGGCCTGGGCCAGCAGGAGGAGCACCACCAGGGTGGCCTGCTTGATCACGTTGGGGATGATGTGCTGGATCAGGATCTGGATCCGGTGCAGGCCCAGGATCCGGGCTGCGGAGACGTAGGGCTTTTCGCGTTCCACCAGCACCATGGAGCGGGTGAGGCGGGCAACTTCGGGCCACTGGGCGATGGCGATCACGAAGGTGATCACCGGGATGGAGGGGCCGAACAGGGCCACCACCAGCAGCAGCATCATGAGCAGCGGCAGGGACATCTGGGCCTCGAGGAGCCGCGAAACCACCGTGTCCACCCAGCCGCCGAAGTAGCCGGCGGCCGCGCCGAGGATGATGCCGATGGCGCCGGAGACCAGCACGGCCAGCAGGCCGATGGTCAGCGAGACCTGGCCGCCGTGCAGCACGCGGGAGAGGAGGTCGCGGCCCAGCTGGTCGGTGCCGAACAGGTGCCCGTCCGTGAACGGCGGCAGGCGCCGGGCGGAGAGGTCCTGGAAGTTGGCGTCCGGCAGCGGCAGCACCTGGGCCAGGATGATCGGGATGATCACCAGCAGGGTACAGACCGTGCCCACGATGAGCTTCCATTTGGCGGCATTACGACGGCGGGTGGCGCCTGCCTTGGCGATGTCCGCCTTGGTGACGGCGCTGGGGCTCGGCTGCCGGGCCGATTGCCCGGCCGGCAGTGGTGACGAAGCGCCGGCGGGAGTTGCCGTATCGATGCTCATGCTGTTGCCGCCTTTCCAAGACGAACGCGGGGATCAAGGAGCGGGTAGGCGAGGTCGATGACCAGCTGGACACCCACCGCCAGTAGTGCGGTGAGGAGGACCGTTGCCTGGATGAGGGGGTAGTCGCGGGTTTCGAGGGCACGGACGATCAGGGAGCCGACGCCGGGCCAGGCGAACACCACTTCCACCACCACCACGCCGTTGAGCATGGCGGCGAAGCGGGTGCCGAGGGCGGTGAACACCGGGATGGCGGAGTTGCCCATGGCGTAGCGCCACGTGAGCACCGAGTTCTTGACGCCGCGGGAGCGGGCCACCGTGAGGTACGGGGCGGCGAAGTTGGCCGTCATTTCGCGCCGGACCATCCGGGAGATCAGGGCGATCTGCAGGATGGCGATGGTGATGGTGGGGAGCACCAGCCCGCCCCAGGTGGCGAAGCCGGAGGCCGGGAAGATGGGGATCAGCACGGCGAAGCCGGTGAGGAGCATGATGCCGGTCCAGAAGTCGGGCATGGACTGCCCGGCGATGGTCAGCACGTTCACGCCGAGTTCCTTGCCGGTGTCCGGCCGGCGGGACATCCACACGCCCAGCGGGATGGCCACGACGGCGGTGAGCAGGATGGACGCAGTGGCCAGGGTCAGCGTGTACGGCATCCGCTCGGCCACCACCTGCATGGCTGGGGCCTGGAAGGAGTAGGACTGGCCCAGGTTGCCGGTGAACAGTTGCTGCAGGAAGATCCAGTACTGCTCCAGCACCGGTTTGTTCAGGCCGAACTGTTCCCGGACGGCGTCGAGCTGTTCGGTGGTGGCCAGCGGTCCGGCGTAGGAGACGGCGGGATCGCCCGGGGCCATGCGGATGAGGACGAAGACGGTGGACACCGTGAGGAACACGGTCAGCAGGCCCTGTCCCAGGCGCTTGAGGATGTAGTTCGTCATGGCTTAGGCCTCCAGCCGGGCATCAACGAGGGGGTAGGAGTTGGTGGGTGCCAGGTTGATCCCGGACACCCGCTCCCGGTGGGCGAGGACGGATTTGGGGACGAACGCCCAGGCGCAGGGCCAGGTGTCCCAGATGGCCTGCTGTGCCACGGCCAGGAGTTCCTGCCGGCGGGCCGGGTCCACCTCGGAGGAGGCGGCCTGGATCTTGGCCTGCACGTCCGGGACCACGTAGCCCTGGTAGGTGTCGCGGGTCTTTTCCTTTTCGGGGGTGCCGGCGTACATGCCCTGCATCATGGTGATGGCCAGGCCGGTGGGGCTGCTGAAGCCGTTGCCCAGCAGGTCCCAGTCGCCCTGCTTGCCCTGGCGCCAGGCCAGGATGTTGCCGCCGGGTTCGAACTGCTGCAGCTCGGTCTTGACGCCGATGGCGCCGAACATCTCCACCAGGGCTTCCATCACGGAGGTGTCGGAGGCGAATTCGCCGGTTTCCCAGATGATCTTGAGGGTGAGGTCCTTGACGCCCAGTTCCGCGAGCCGGGCTTTGGCCTTCGCCGGATCGTAGGTGTAGGTTCCGGTCTTGTGGTAGCCGGTGAGGCTGGACGGCGTGACGCCTTCGGCCGCGCTGACGGAGTCCACCAGCACGTCCTTCACCAGCGCCTCGCCGTCGATGGCCCAGCTGAGGGCTTCGCGGACGCGGACGTCGGCCAGCGGGTGGCCGGCGGGCTTGCGGAAGTTGTAGAAGATCTGGTTCAGCCGGAGGCTGGAGGCTTCCTTAAGTTCGACGCCGGGAAGTCCGGCGAGCTGTTCGCGCGAGTCGGGCGTGATGGAGTCGATGATGTCCACCTCGCCGCTGCGCAGTGCGATGACGCGGCTGGATTCCTCGGGGAGGAAGCGGACTTCCACGTTCTCCACCTGCGGGGCGGGGCCCCAGTAGTTCTGGTTGCGGGCCAGGCTGTAGGTGCCGGCGCCGCGGTTGAACTTGGTGACCACGTACGGGCCGGTGCCCAGGCCGTCCTGCAGTTCCTCCGGCTTGTTCTGCGCGGCGGGGGTAATCAGGATCATGCTCATGAGCGAATCCAGGATGGGGACCGGCTTCTTGGACACCATCTTGAAGGTGCGGTCATCCACCGGCACCACGGCGGGGAATTCGGGGAAGAAGCCGGCCACGAAGGAGCCCTGCACCTGCTGGTACATCTTCAGGGCGGTGGCCACGTCCTCGATCTTGACCGGGCTGCCGTCCGAGTAGCGGATGCCGTCGCGGAGCCGGACGGTCCATTCGGTGGGGCCGGTCATCTCGAAGCGGTCCGCGAGGACCAGGACGGGCTTGGTTTCGGGGCCGATGGCGGTGAGGCCCTGGCGGACGGAGCGCTGCACGGTGACGGCGGCGTCGAACTGGTTGAGCTTGTTGTCCAGGCTGACCAGGGACCGGTTGAGGGCCAGGGTCAGGGTGCTGGGTCCCGGCAGGCCGGTGGGGCCGGCGCAGCCGGCGAGGCCTCCTGTGCCCAGCAGAAACCCGGCCGCGGCGCCGAACTGCAGCAGCCGGCGGCGGGAAATCTCACTTCCTTGAGGAAGAACGGTCATCGTTGACCTCTCGGTAGAACGGGGACGGCGGCCTGCCGGTTGGCTGCGCCGAATGTTGTCTCCATCACTTTGCCACTCCTGCGCGAATTGCGCAACCCATCTAGCGTGATTCGCGCAATCGTGCCATGATGAATGCAGTCCCGCGTTTGGCGGGGCCCAACCGACTACTAGCGCGAGAGGAGCAATGTGGCTTCCGTGTATGTGCAGGCCGACGATTTCTCCGGCGCCGCCGAGGTTGGCTACTGCTTTGTGCAGCATGGGCTGTCCGCGCAGGTTTCGCTGGGAACGGCAGTTCTTCCGGGAACGCACGACGGCGGCGCCTCCTTTGCGGGGCAGGTCACCGATGTGGTGGTCACCGATACGCATTCGCGCGGGCTTCCTGAGGCCGCTGCCGGGTCGCTGGTGGCTGAGGCCTTCTCCGGTCCTGTGGCTGCGGCCGCGCAGGTGGCCTTCAAGAAGATCGACTCGCTGTGGCGCGGGAACGTGCGCGCCGAAATTGCCGCGCTGACCGGGCTGGGATACCACGCCGTTGTTGCCGGGGCACTCCCCCAGCTGCAGCGTTCGGTCCGCGACGGCAAGCCGCTGGTTGCCGGAACTCCCCTGGCGCAGACGGACTTGTGGCAGGCCGAACTGTCCGCGCCGCCTGCTGACATTCCTTCCCTGCTCCGCCCGGAGGATCCGGCCTCGGTGCGGACCCTGGACCTGGCCGCGGTCCGGTCCGGCGCGCTTCCCGCCAAACTCGCCGGGCTGCTGCAATCCGGGCAGCCCGCACTGGTGGTGGCGGACGGCGAGACCGTGCGGGACCTGGAGCATGTGGTGGATGCCCTGCTGGAGCTCGGCTTCAGCGCCGGCGGCCGCCGCGTGGTGCTGGTGGGCACGGGCGGAACGGCTGACGTTCTCGCGCAGCGGCTGGCCGCACAAACTGCGCGAAATGCGCAGACCGGGGCACCGGCTGACGCAGCCGCCGCGGAACCGCAGGTGGGCGCCAGGCCGGTGCTCGCCGTCGTCGGCTCCGCCTCCGGAACCGCACAGGCGCAGCTGGCCCGGCTGGAAGCGCGCGGCTTCGCGGTGATAAGGCTGCACCCGCTCTATGCCGGTGCCTCCGGCGCATACCAACCGGAACTGGACGAGGTCCGGCAGGCCCTGGCGGCCGGGAGCAACGTGGCCGTCACCCTGGCCGCCGCAAAGGTGGATCCGGCAAAGGCCGCGGGCATCGTCCGGGCGCTGTCCGGCTTCGCGGCCGAGGCAGCCAAGGGAACAGGCGCTGACCTCATCCTCACCGGCGGTGAGACGGCCCGGGAAGTCCTGGACGCCGTCGGCCTTCAACAGCTGGTACCGCTCGCGGCCGTGCAGCACGGGGCGGTGCTGAGCCGCGCCGACGACGGAACGCTGGTGGGCACCAAGCCCGGCAGCTTCGGCGATGACCTGGCCCTCCTACAGCTTTACGACGAAATCCGGGAGCGCCGCGGCCGGTCCGCGCAGGCTCCCGCCAACACCCTTCCCCGCAAGACTTCCGAACGATCTGGAGCAGACATGACCACCGAAGCAGCACGCAAGACCGAGCAGGACGCCCTCCCCTATGTGGCCGTCACCATGGGCGACGGCGCCGGGGTGGGGCCGGAGGTGGTGGTGGCCGCCGTGCTGGATCCGCAGAGCAACGCCGAGTGCCGGCCCGTGGTGATCGGCGACGCGCTGCGCCTCCGCCAGGCCGCGGATGTCCTGGGCATCGAGGCGGACATCCGGACCATCGAGAAGGTGGAGGACGCGGTGTTCACGCCGGGCCGGGTGAACGTGATCGACCTGGCGCTGCTGCCGGAGGACCTGCCGTGGGGGCAGCTCTCCCCCGTGGCCGGCCACGCCGCGTACGAGTACATCCGGGTGGCCAGCGAGCTGGCCATGGCCGGGACGGTGCAGGCCATCTGCACCGCGCCGCTGAACAAGGAGGCGCTGCACGCCGCCGGGCACATCTTCCCCGGGCACACCGAGCTGCTGGCGCAGCTGACGGGCACGGAGGAAGTGTCCATGATGCTCTCCACCCCCAAGATCCGGGTGATCCACGTGACCACGCACATCGGGCTGATGGACGCCATCCGCAAGATCAACCCGGACCTGGTGGAGCGCACCATCCGCCGCGGGCATGAGGCCCTGGTCCGGGCGGGCATCCCGAACCCGAAGATCGGCGTCTGCGCCATCAACCCGCACGCCGGCGAGAACGGGCTGTTCGGCCAGGGCGAGGAAGCGGAGAAGATCGAACCGGGCGTGAAGGCGGCGCAGGCTGCCGGGATCGACGTGACGGGCCCGCTGCCGGCGGACACGCTGTTCTTCCTGGCCGGCCGGGGCGATTACGACCTGGTGGTGGCCATGTACCACGACCAGGGCCACGGCCCGGTGAAGGTGCTGGGCATTGAGGCCGGCGTGAACATCACCGTGGGCCTGCCGGTGATCCGCACGTCCGTGGACCACGGCACCGCCTTTGACATCGCCGGCAAGGCGATCGCGGATCCGCGCAGCATGGTGGAGGCGCTGCACCAGGCGGCGGAGATGGCCACGCGGCCCAGCGTGGCCGTGTAGCAGCACTGTTTTAGTGGGGGCCGGAACTAGCATGGTAAGCACGCCCACGCGAAGGAGACCGGGAATGCTGAGCGCAAATGCCAGGCGCGAGGAGATCTACCACCTCGCCGTCACCACCGGCCTGGCCTCCGTGGAGGAACTGTCCGCCCGGTTCGAGGTGACGGCGTCCACCATCCGCCGCGACCTGGCGTTGCTGAACGGCCAGGGCCGGCTGGCGCGCACGTATGGCGGTGCCATGGCAATGGGCGCGCACCCGGAGGCGTCGCTGCGGCAGCGCACCGGGGAAGCGTTTGAGCAGAAGCACGCGATCGCCCGCTGGGCGGCGTCCGTGATCCGGCCCGGGGAGAACATCCTGCTCGACGCCGGCTCCACCGTGGGTGCCCTGGCGCATGAGCTGCGGGGTTTCGAGAAGCTGTCCGTCACGACGCCGGGCATCAACACCATGCAGGAACTGGCCGATTCGGAGGGCATTGAGGTGGACTGCCTGGGCGGCCGGCTGCGGAGCCTTTCGCAAAGTTTTGTGGGTCCGTTGGCCGAGGCTGCGCTGGAACGGATGAGCTTTGACCGCGTGTTCCTGGGCGCCGACGCCGTCACCGCCGAAGACGGCATCTGCGAGGCCGACCACGCCCAGACCCGGCTCAAGGAGCTCATGGCGAGGCGCGGCCGGGAGGTGTACGTCCTGGCGGACTCGTCCAAGCTGGGGCTGCGGCCCTTTCATGCGTGGGCGCGGCTGGCGTTGCCGTGGACCCTGGTGACGGACGACGGCGCGGATCCGGCGCAGGTGAGGAAGTTTAGGGATGCAGGGGTTGAGGTTGAGGTGGCGGCGGTCAGGTGGGAGCAAGGGTAGCCTCGATGTTCGCGCCACATTTGCGGCGAGGGATCGTCGCCAAGCTGCGTTGTTCACCGGTCCGGTTTCTTAGTGGATCAGCCCGCAGCTTCAGGCTGCCACTTCTCGATTTTAGCGTCCGCAGCGATGAACCAAACAACTTCAAAAGCCTTGGCGGAATCGCTTGCTTCTCCGGAGTCTGGGTCAAAACCGCCTGTATACGATGCGACCCACTCTGTCTTTTCTTTCTGGGGAATAGTTTTTAGGGCGTAGCCCACCCCATGCTCCTCGACGAAGCTTTCGTACGTCGACGGCGACTCTGCCTGGGCTATCTCCTTGTCTGTAACGACTTCCACGAGGAACTTGTTTGTGCCCTGGGCATGTGCCACATCCGCGATGAGCATTTTGATCTGGTCTTTGTACGCATCCGACGAATAGTCCAACTTGCTCGTGTATACCCAGTACTGGTTTAGTTTCGCTGGGCCCTGATTTCTATCGATCGCGACGATCTCATATGGCGGCCCTTGGTACGCATAGCTTTTTGCTGCGGGCTCAGGCGCTTTCGGTTCTGCGGACGGCTGTTGGCTCTGCACGACCGCAGCCTCGGTCGGTGGCGTGGATGCCTCGGGCGCGCCGTCGCCTCCCTGAATCGCGCCGACGATGCTACCCACGACAGCCACCAGCAGAACAGCACCGCCCAACACTGCCATTGGGCGCCACGGCATCTTCGGCTTAGGGCGGCGGAAAGTCAACTTCGACTGCAACAACGGGCCCGGCTCTTGGGTGACTAGTTCCCAGCCGGACTCCTGCCACTTTCTTGTCGTCCTTCCTTCAGTGCCGCGTATCGCACGCACTTCCTTGAACTCGTACTGCACGTCATCGTCAGCCATGCGGCTCTCCGACCCCCATTAGACTCATCGCTCATAGACACCTCGTGAGCTTATCGGCTCACGAGGCCCAACCGATTCGTGACGCCGCTGCATGGCCCTGGGCATCAGCCGGGACCAGCACAGCCCGCGCCACCTGCACGACGCCGCCGACGTCCTTGGAGCTGCTGCGGGAGCACCGGCTGCAGCAGGTGCTGCCGGCGCTTCGTGACCTGAACGCCGTCAGCGAGGCGCTGGTCACCGCCGGGCCGGTGCAGCTGTTCTCCGCCAAGCACCTGGTCCGCACCCACCACGACTGGGCCTGCACGGGGCGCCCATCATGGACCCGGCCACCGGCCGGCTGCTCGGCGTACTGGACGTCTCGGGGCCGCTGGACACCAACAGCGCGGACACGCCGCGATGGCGCGGTGCGCTGTCCGGGTGGCTGAGTCCCTGCTGGGGACGTCGGCGGCGCTGCCTCCTTGGGTGTTGCGTCTTCCGTGCGTGCCTCCCGGCAGGTTGTGCGCCAGCCCGGCGCTGCGGTTGAGTCATTGGAGGTGCTCGGCGACAAGTTCGCCGCGGTGTTTGCCGACGGCAGCCGGGTGCCGCTAACGCTGCCGCCGGGCAGAGATCCTAGCGCTGCTGGATTCCCGGTCGCAGGGGTGGAGCGCCGAGGAGCTGACGTATGAACTGCACGGGGATGCGGGCACTCCGCAGGCCATCCGCACGGAGATGTTCCGGGTCCGGTCGATGCTGGGCGACGCGGTGGAGTCGAACCCGTACCGGCTGGTTACCGGGCTGGCCGGGTGCACGGATTCCGGGCGGGTGCCGCGGCTGCTGCGCGACGGGCAAGTAGCCGAAGCGCTCGAGGCGTACACCGCTCCCCTGCTCAGCAGGTCGGGTGTTCTGGGGGTCCAGCTGCTGCGGGACCAGCTGGATGTGGCTTTGGCCTCTGCGGTGCGGTCCGTCGGGGACGCCGAGCTGCTTGTCCGCTGGTTGTCCACGGATATGGGTGCCGCGGATCTTCACGCGGTGGAAGCGCTAGGACTATTGGTGGGTCGCCGCGATGACCGGTATGCGGCATTCCGTGCGGGCATGAACGACACGGGAGGGGACCTGCTGGTTTAGCTTCACCGCCCGGTCAGAAGTCAAGCCCTTGCGCAGGAGGCAGAACTCGTTGCCCTCTGGGTCAGACAGGACGTGCCACTGCTTGGCGCCTGTCTGACCGACATCGGCCTGGCGGGCACCAAGGGCAAGCAAGCGTTCCAGCTCGGCGTCCCTGCTCGTCTGGCAGGCCTGGCCATTCATCCAGTACGTTTCCGGACTGACAGCAGCTTCCTCACTAGTACAGGAATCATCACCTGAGCACGGATCCGCAAGGCCCCGTGCGCAGCTGTCTTGTCAAGGTACCTTGACAAGACAGCTGCGCACGGGCACGCTGACTTCATGGCGAGATATAGCGGCGGCCCCACCGTACATAGGGCCATGAAGGGACCTCGCTCTACTGGTGCGTCCATGTCGAGCCCACAGAGTTGGAAGGCTGAGGTAGTCGCCACCCTGATGGCGATACAGCAAGTCCGCCAGACGTGTGACAACACTGAACTCGTGACCGTGAAGTACGCGCGGAAGGCGGGCCTCTCCTGGGCGGAGATCGCAACCTCTCTAGGAGTCACGCGCCAAGCAGCATGGGAGCGGTGGCACGAGATCGACGAGACCCTGCCCAAGAGCGGCGCATGGGGTCCCTCCTCACTAAATGACACAGCGCCTGAGCGGTTTAGCGGTACCGGGTAACCCCGTGCAGCACCGGCCAGACCGGGAATGCTGAGCGCAAATGCGCGGCGCGAGGAGATCTACCACCTTGCCGTGACCACCGGCTTGGCCTCTGTGGAGGAGCTGTCCGCCCGGTTCGAGGTGACGGCCTCCACCATCCGCCGGGACCTGGCGCTGCTGAACGGGCAGGGCTGGCTGGCCCGCACCTACGGCGGGGCCATGGCGCTGGGAGCTCACCCGGAGGCGTCGCTGCGGCAGAGCACGGGCGAGGCGTTTGAGCAGAAGCATGCCATCGCCCGCTGGGCGGCGTCGGTGATCCGGCCCGGGGAGAACATCCTGCTCGACGCCGGTTCCACCGTGGGTGCCCTTGCCCACGAGCTCCGGGGGTTCGAGAAGCTGTCCGTGACGACGCCGGGCATCAACACCATGCAGGAACTGGCCGATTCGGAGGGCATCGAGGTGGACTGCCTTGCGGCCGGCTGCGGAGCCTGAGCCAGAGCTTCGTGGGCCCGCTGGCCGAGGCGGCGCTGGAGCGGATGAGCTTTGACCGGGTGTTCCTAGGCGCGGACGCCGTCACCGCCGAGGACGGCATCTGCGAGGCCGATCACGCCAAGACCCGGCTCAAGGAGCTCATGGCCCGGCGTGGGCGGGACGTGTACGTGCTGGCGGATTCGTCCAAGCTCAGCCTGCGGCCCTTCCATGCCTGGGCCCGTCTAGCACTGCCGTGGAGCTGGTGACGGACGACGGCGCGGAACCGGAGCAGGTGACAAAGTTTAGGGATGCGGGGTACAGGTGGAGGTGGCGGCGGGAAATTGCAGTTCAAAACCTTCTTCGCGATCGTGTCCAACATATGAAAATTCGCCTTCTGCGCTTAGCATTCGAGTCATGGCGATAATTCGAAGCATAGAGCCCGGCCACTCAGCGGTGCGGTTAAACCGCACCGAAGTCGACTGCACTTATCAAGTTCTGGAAGACCCCGAGCGGGGGCGAATTCTGCATCTGGCCACGTACGGATCCGATGACCGGGCATCAGCACCGAAAGTCAGTCAAGTTATCCAGCTTGATGAACATCAAGGCCGCAAACTACTCGAGATATTGTTGCACCTATTTCCCTCCATGTGAGCAGTAACAGTCGCTCGATGCGCGCCATGGTTACCCGAATTTGCACTCTTCGAACGCTTTAGAAGTCCGTGCGGCTGATAAGTGCATTACTCGCGCACTTTTCCAGTGCACTAAGAAGACGTGCGGCCTGCCTTTCAGTCGGAACCAGCTTTCGTCGCGCGACCGTCAAAATGATATCCCTGTCTGTGGGGCTGATCACTCCTGCGTGGCCGCCCTCGGAAAGGACTTCCTCCCAAACGTGCGGCGCAACGTTGAGCATCCGTTCGATCGTCTCAAAGCCAGTGTCCATGCGGCGTTGCTTTCGTGCCTCTCCTTGACGGCTACTGAGGCTCACCCCTGCGATCAAGTCACTTGCCAGGTCGTCTGGCAACTCAAATCGCGCCAGTTTTGCAATGTTCCAGCAGGCTTCCTGCTTCGCCCATTGGGTTACGTTGTCCTGAGGCCGATTTTCATCCGTCAGGACGCGGTGCATCGCGCGCGCGGTGGTTACAAGCGCACCTAGTGTTGTCTTGCTCAGCTTTTGTCGCAGCCATACTGCCTCAAAGTCGAACTTCGACCCCGGGAACTGGCGCTCTACCTCATATGAGAACTTGGATATCGCGTACGTCACGACGTTGGCCAGGTAGCCAGTACCCTGCCACGGTTCCTTCACGATAGCTGAGCGGAGTTCGTTGTACATGATGGCTTTCGCGATGTTAGCCCGGAAGTATGCGTCACCGAATTCGTCAGGTCTTTCACTCCAAGCCTTATCTGCCAGAACGGCATAGGCCGTGAAATTGCTCTGCGCCCCCCTGCTCACGAGGTGTGGCTTCTGAGACCAAGAGAAGGCATACTTTGCCCAGTCGGTCTTTGTCACCTTCTGGCGCTTCGGGTACTCCAGGTCGAACTTTCTCTTCTCGGTGGCGGAACCAGCATTCCGAGTGTTTTCATACTGCCCGCGTGTGCGTTCATAGAACCATCGTGTTTGGTACTGCTCACCCTCCTGCGCGGGCGCTTTGAGCCGTCGACTGATCTGCTCAAGTCGCACATGGAACTCACTATTGGAGAAGAAGTCAGCTTCGCTAACCTTGTTTTGGCTATTCGCAAAGCGAGAGATGTTGGCGACCAGACTCCCGGCTTGATCCGCATCGACGGTGACCAGTTTCATCTGCACGAAAACGTCGTCCAATTCACGTCCCTGCTGCTTCAGGAAGTACAACAGTGATGAGGTGGTCTGCCCTCCATTCACAATTTGCCAGTTCCGTATGGAACGAATTCTTACGCCGCCGGCCGACGTGACTACGTCGATGTCTGTGGCTGTGGTCGTAAGCCCGTTGTTGTAGGCCAGGAACATCTCGGGTTCGTGCGCAAGCGTATACTGGATCCCCTTGTTGACCTTGCCACGCGCACTCAGAAACGTACGTACGTTGGACTCAAGTAGCTGGCTTCCGAATTCTTGGAAGACTTCGGCTAACAGTTTCCCCGGCAAAACGGCCAAATAGCTCTTGGCGTGTTCGCCGCTCTGCGCTCCCACGAGACAAGACAAACCATCTGGCACCCATCGCGTGAGATCGATTTCAAGCTCGTCACGGCCGCTTTCGGAGAGCGAGAGCTCCTCAAATCGACGAACATCCCAAATTGTGTATGACGCAGCTTTCTCACACACCTGATTGGTTGGGATGGTCTTGATGCGCTGGCTCATAGTCCCATCCGTTACGAGGATGAACTTGAGACGGTCCGCACGCTTCAACTGCTGGGCGAAGTAAGAGGCATGTTCGGCTTCGCGGGAACTTGGCTCCAGATTTTCAGTCAGCCAGCCGTCCGCCGCATGCTCGAGGAATGAAGCGCCCGACGCGAAGATTCGTTTTGCATCGGTCATCGTCAAGACCCGCCCCGGCTCGTCATAGTGCAGTCCCACTATTACAACCAGGGAATCGTCAGCATGGTCCTCCGCGTAACCTAGTAATTCCAACACTCGGCCACGGCGCCCCGTGCAACGCAACGGCTCGACAGCGACGTCGAATACTACTTCTGCCGCCTCTAGTCGTTCCGCGAGCTCATCGGCAAACGCATACAGCTGGAATTCGGATTCTCCCGCCGCTCTCAAGGCAATGTTGTTGCGAAGCTCGTTCTCAAAATCGTTCATTACGCCCCCAATGCTCCAACTAGTTTTCCAGCTTGAGCGTGCTCTGGTAATGCTCAAGCGCACCAAGATCCAGACTGTAAGACACGTCAGAGATACCCGCAGGAACCGACTTCTCATTGACGCGCGGGAAATCTCCCAGGACGTCGAACACCAGTTCATCTGTTGGCACGAACCACCATTCGCCGTAGTAGTCGTCAGTGAGGTCGATCTTGATCGCGTCCAACGCATCCGCCCACAACTCGCGGCTTTCCAATGAACTACCCAGCTGCCCGGCCAGCGAGCCTATGAGCGACGTGAGACCAATAGCACCGTCGTCATTGGGGTTAGCCCGCTCCATCGGAACGACGGCAAGCTGTAAAGTTATATCCGGAGTCTCGAGTTGCTCCACACTGGTAATCCTCACCCGAGTCGCCGGGCGATGTGCTGATTTCACTTCTACACAGTATCCGGAGACGAAGATGAAGTCTTTACTGTTTCCATAGGGGCCATTCCAAGCCCGGAGGGCTGTGATTGGTTCAATGCCCAACTCGAGCACGCGGCGCAAAATAATGAGCTCGGCGAAGAGGCCACGGATTCTTTCTTCACTCAACCGACCCACCTGACGCGCCAGAAGGTTACGGAACCCCTCCAGGGCATTCAGGAATGTTTCCAAAGCACCGCGAAATGATGCAGCTTTACTACTTTCGCTAAGTAGATGCCGACATAATGCTGAAAAAGCCGGCCGGAGCCCCTTATCCGTAGATGCGATTTGTAAATAATTAGTTCCATCGTTCCGGGAGTCAATGAAGACTGTGAATCCCTTGGCCCCGTCAACGAACTGTGGCAGAGCCTCGCGCAGTTCCAAAACAATCGCCGGACGGCCTCCGACATTCTGGGCAAAGACGGTGAACCATCTGTGTTCTATGGCTAGTATCTGGTTGTCGCCTTTCGCCAACACGCGAGCGAGCGTCTCCTCAATTTTCATTCCTCGACCTCGTCGTCGTCCTCAGTTGTCGGCATGCCGAAGTTAATTCGGGCGAAGACCTTGTTGACAATGAACTTGGCGCCATGCCCCTGTTCCAGCTCTAGCAACTCCTCTTCCGCGGTTAGTCCTGGAAAAGCTACTTTGAGAGCGACAAGCGGGTCGTCTTCGGATATCGACTCTTCCAGATCCGTGGATCGGGAAGTAATTGCGTAGATCAGGATGACCGGACGTTCAAGGGCATTGCGGGCGATCGTTCCTTCGGTGACTTTTTCGTCCTCAGACAACTCCTGCTCCAACTGCCGGACACGCTCAATTGTGAGCACGTTCTTGAGGTCACTGCCGGCAGCCACGCGCCTATTACCCATTCGCAACACCTTGGCTCCGTGCTCCGAAGTAATACCGTCGCGAACGCTACTTTTGACGGTGATAGGGCCGAACGAAGCATTCTCCCCGCTACCGCTAACGAATGCTACGTCCCAGAGATCGCCGTTCTTAGCGTCGGCGAGGTACGCCGCAAGTTGGGCCAACCCCTGCCCGCCCGTAGCTCGACCAAAGAATGGTTCGTGGTCGTACCCACGGAACTTGGTGAAGAGACGCTCTATGAGGTCCGCCGGTACTGACCTCCACACCTGGTGGTGCCCGGAACGCAACTCGGGGTCTTCTGCGTGACCCAATCCATGAACTTCGACAGCAAACTTCTTCACAGCCTCCAAATTTCGTGCCCTATCCCCGGCATCGGACGACAGAACGTGAGACTCGAACGTAGCTCCATGTATAGAAATCAAGCCTTCGAAGGCCACACCATGCTTCTGCTTGTTCGCGGCAGTGATCATGAATGATTCAGGATGTCGACGCATCTTCAGGCCGAAGTCCTTGGGTGTAAGTTCAAGGGCATTCATTTCCCGTAGCGACGCACGAAGGTCCGCAGAGAGCTCAGCGACGTACTTGAAGAGTTTCACAACGTCGTCGTCGATCCAGATTCGGACTAGATCTTCATAGCGGGGCCGATAGCCAAACCAGCGTCCCATTTGGAGGAGTGTATCGGCCGCACCTGCTCGGCGCACATAGTAGCTGATCTGCAGTCCGTCCAACGTCAGGCCGCGCGCCAAGACGTCGCCACCAATAAAGACTGTCGGTCTCAGGGACTCCTCGAAACGGGCATCGCGCGACATTCCGCTCAGCCGCTTGTTTCGTCCGGCCATGGTCAAACCGTTTACAAGTTCGACACGGATGTCTTCGGCAACGGCGATGACAAGGGGACGAACCTCGGACCAGATAACTCCAGACTGTGAGTACTCGCGTTCAAACACCCTGCGCAAGCGCCCAGTGGCCATAGATTCGGCACGATTCTCCGGCATCGCAAACTCCGCAAGAACGGCAGCGCTTATGTCACTCACGGCGAGTTCAGTCAAGCTCGCTATCTTGGCTTGCACGTCGTTGAAGCGCGAAACGTTGACCATCATCGCGGCTGGACGTGGTCCATCTTCGCGGGTCAACCGGATTGCCGTGCCAACATAGAACGCCGACAGCGCCTCCAGCATGCTTTCGGGTAGGGCGTCGACGGCGCGCGTGCGTTTGTGCGAGAAAGGCAATACTTCAAGACAGTCTGATACATCCGTGATTATTGAGCGATGGTTGGTTGCACCAGGTTCACCGCCAAGATAGGTTTCGATCCCTTGATAGTTAGAAGGACTCTCCAGTGACTGGATATAGTCACGCGGGAACAGATCGTCCTCAACTTCGTCGTCGATAAGTACGTTGGCGAAAGGAGTTGCCGTAATACCCATGTAAGAATTGCGTGACGAAGCAGAGAGGAGATGGCGTATGCCTTTGTTTACGGCCGCAACCTCGTCTTCCGATTTTGTGTTAATTGAAGCCCAGTCCGCCTCGTCGTCGATGACCACCAATGGTAGCGTGTGCTGTCCTTGGGGCGCTTGTCGTTTCAGGTATGCCGCGAGGTTGGCGAGCACTTTAGCGTTCTTTTTTATGACAAACACTGTTGGCGTGTCTCCAAAAGCAACTACTCCGGCTCTTTTGCTCGCAGCATTGAAGTCTGAGCGAGCCGTAGTCAGTACATTTGCCTGGAGAGTTTCGTTTATTTGGCCTACACCGACTCGAATGGTGGCCTCCTGAGCGATATTCTCGCTCATGAATAGTGAGTCAAGTCCAGTTAGATCGGAGTCCACCCGGCGCTGAGTTTGCCGCCTCAAATCCTCAGTATGACCGCCGATTACGATGATCAGCTTGTAACCGTAATCGATGGCTTTGTTTAGAACTCCAATATAGGTAGCCGTCTTTCCTGACTGCACCTCCCCGATGGCCAGTCCTCTTCTAGCCCATTCGCCGGCCTTTGTGGGATCCCCCATTAAGTCCACAATTGTGTCAGTTTGAGAATCCAATTTGTCGACAACTCGTGGGCTCCACTCCCGCCGCAGGAGAAGTTCCTCATAGGCGTCCCAGCGGGCACGGGGAACTGTCTCCTTCCGCATTTCGACCCAAGGCTGGAATGTCAACTTGTTGATGACGCCAATACCTATTTTGAGTTCAACGGCATGAAGCTCGAGAACTCTGTCGACTACCCACTGGATATCCACCGGGCCGAGCCCCTTTGACACAAATGGAGCCATACCGACAGCCCGCGCCCGCACCTCGTCTAAGTCGATCGTCTCATCATCGACCATGGTGCCATTCAGCGCACGCAACAGTTTCCGCTTCTCAGCGTCCAGCTCGATCACGAATCTTCCTTCCAAACGGCGTCAACAAGGGTTTCTAGGTCATTTACACGGTCAAATGGTTCGATTGCTGCCAGGACCTTCAGAATCTGATCAGGTGCGCCGGCAAAGGCGTGAGTGTCCCGCAGGCCTCGCAGTCGGGCACGTACATCGTCAGCATCGGCAGTGACTTGCACGGGATGGTCGTTCTGGGCTGCGTGAACATACAGGTCTGAAACGGGGAAGGTTGCAGAAAGGTCGGCAAGCAAGCGGGCTAGGGTGACCTTAGACTCTGCATCAATGTTGTCGCACAGTGCGAGAACCGATGGGTGTTCCTGGTTTACCTCGTAGCGATAGCCGTCGCGATCAACAATCTTCAGCCACATACGGACGATCTCTCTGTCCGTTTCCCTCCGCCCCCTGAAGGTATGTACACGTTTGCTTTTTGCGATCACGCCGCTGAGGATGCGGCGTAGATGCGTTTTAAAAACCTGCGGCGGCTCAGCACGTGACTTCTTTATATCCAGTTGCCACAGATGGTCCAGAGAATTTGGCAGGTCGACTCGGATTCTCGCCTGCTTAGTCAATTCGTCTCGCTTCGCTAATCCATACCAGTGGCCGTGAGAAATTAAGCGCCGATTCCTGTAGACATAGAAGCCCTGGGCTTCACGCATGTCGACCCCCAAGTCGGCACGCTTGCGGTCCTTTGGGGTCACTCCAGATGTATGGGGAAGCGTAAAAGCAGTGGCTTCTATTTTGTGCCCATCGACAACAATGCGTTCCATAGATGTCCGTTGCGTCTTAGGGTTAGATGACAAAAACGGATCCAAAGGCTGAACGAGAAGGCCGTTGACGCTGATCTGAAGGCGCCCCGCGGCATGCACCTCAAGGAACCGATGAAAAGTCAGACTCAGGTGGTCCCGCAGGCCGGACAACCGCTCGGCCATCACTCCCTCCGCATCTTCCGCTCGCCCTAAGAGGTAATCCAGGTTCCGCCAGACCACTAGCGTGCCAGAGTCCCGCCCGCTAAACGTCTCTATTCCGGGAATACCCTCGAGCTCTACATCATCTAAGACTTGAAGGGACCATTGACCCGTTGCTTTCACGTGGTCGATGTCCCACTGAAGGGCAGTCGATACTCCCGACCTGCGCGTAACAACCGTGAGTTGCCTAGCTTGAGACAGCGAAGCTGTCTTCAAACCCAGACCGAATCGCCCAAGGTCCGCGTTGTCCCGCACGCCGTTCCCCACAGACCCTGCGAGTCTCAAGGCTGCCCGGGCGGTCGCCGGGTCCATACCATCGCCGTCGTCGGTAATGGTGACGAACTTTGCCTCTACCGGATCGCCGACAATGTCCACGCGTTTGGCCTTAGCCGTGATGCTGTTATCCACTAAGTCGGCGATAGCGGATTCGAATGAGTACCCGACCGAACGCATCGATTCCAACAGTTCTACCCCGGGTACCAGAACCTCGTCCTGCACTTGCCTATATCCCCCTCGGACTGTGATGTCCTTCGTGCAGTCAACGAATTAGACGTCATCGTGTAAGCCAACTTACGCAGTGGGCATGGGGGAACAATACCTGAGATCTGACCGTGGGGACTGTAAGAAAAACGGTGTGTGGGGGTCCGGCCTGATCCGGAAGGGGACGGCCGTGTCAGAGTCCACGGCCGAGATGGCAGGGGTGATGATCGATCCTGTGACGGGAGAGATCATCGATCAGAAAGAGCTTGCGGAGCGGTTGCTCGCGCAGGCCAAGGAGCAGGGTGTGAGCCTGGTAGGCCCGGGTGGGGTTGTTGAACCAGCTCACGAGGAATGTGCTGGAGACCGCGCTGGAAGCGGAACTGACCGAGCACCTCGGCCACGAGCATGGCATGCGTAACGGCACCAGGTCCAAGACCGTGCTGGCCGAGATCGGCCCGGTCGAGATTGTGGTGCCCCGGGATCGGGACGGCTCGTTCGAGCCGGTGATTGTGCCCAAGCGGAAACGGCGTCTGGACGGGATCGACCAGATTGTCCTCTCGCTGTCCGCCCGGGGGCTGACCACCGGGGAAATCGCCGCGCATTTCGAGGAGGTCTACGGGGCCAAGGTCTCCAAAGACACCATCAGCCGCATCACGGAGAAGGTTGTTGGCGAACTCGCGGAGTGGTCTGCCCGTCCACTGGATCCGGTCTATCCGGTGCTCTTCGTGGACGCGGTCGTAGTCAAGGTCCGTGATGGGCAGGTGCGCAACACTCCGTTCTATGTCGTCATGGGCGTCACCGCGAACGGGGAGCGGGAGATCCTGGGGATCTGGGCCGGCGACGGCGGTGAGGGTGCCCGGTTCTGGCTCCAGGTGTTCTCCGAGCTGAAGAACCGGGGTGTGGAAGATGTGTTGATCGCTGTCTGCGATGGGCTCAAGGGCCTGCCGGTGGCGATCACGACCACGTGGGAGCGAACGGTGGTGCAGCAGTGCGTTGTGCAGCTGATGCGCAACAGCTTCCGCTAAGCCGGACGCCAGCACCGCGACGGGATCGTCAAGGCGCTCAAGCCGGTCTACACGGCCCCGTCCGAGCAAGCGGCGAAGGACCGGTCAGGAGATTCTAAAGGCGGCGTTGGAGTCCACGGAAAAAGCGCACGGGGTCTCGGAGAAACTATCCGAGAGCGCGGAGCCGGCCCCGCTGCAGACGCCATCCGAGAAGAAGCAGTCGCAGGCCTCAGACGGATTGACCGTGGTGACCGCGTGCCAGGTCATGGGTGTTTCCCGGCCTACCTGGTAACGGAACCCCGCGCCACGGACCTTGAATGCGGCACCCCGGTCCAGAAAGAACGCGTGCAGCCAGCGACACTCAGCGGCCAGGAACGAGCTCATATCGAGGCGTTTCTGACCGATGAATCCGCGGATTTGAGCGTGACCCAAGTGTTCTACCGGACCCTGGACCGGGGGACCTATATTGCCTCGGAATCATCGTGGCGCCGGGTGGCAAGGGCGAGGAAACTCAATGGCGACCGTAGGGTCATGACCACCCATAAACCATTGGTGATCCAGGAACTGTGCCCGTCCCGCCCGAACCAGGTGTGATCGTGGGATACCACCGTCCTGCGGTCCGTGGACCGGGGCCGCAACCCACACCCGTCAACTACGTAGAAGGTGCATTGACTATAAGTACCGACCAACCCAGAAGCCCGGGCAGTGTCGTCACCGTCGCGCTTCACCGCCGAGAACTCTGGCCCAGCCCGTTTCAATCCAATGCCAGCGGGCGTAGCAACACAAGCCTGTACTAGTGCACAGAGAAGTCGAGAGCGTACTGACCGTTCCCGAGGTAGGTCACGTCGATGTCCGAGCGCCCATATTGATCGAGTTGTTGCCTACCAACGAACGCCCCTGAAGCTAGGCCCATACGACGGCGAATGTAAGACCCCAAGTGCGAGTTTGGCGCAGAAGTTGTTAGGTCCTTCCCGTACGAGTTGTCGCCGCTGGCTATTCTTACCGAGAGGAGTTCCAAATCATCCCCCACCATATCGAAGGTTACATTCCGTGGCGGAAAGAATCCGCTCTGTCCGATTGCAGATGGGACAGAAATATACGCCTCGTCTTCGCTTGCCCGCCCACGGCTCAGGCCCCAGTTAATGCCGCCTCCGGGAGCATAGTCATCACCATTCGACTTAAGCAGAGACAAGCTACGTGTAATGCCTACCCACTCACGGTCGCCTGAAAGTTCCCCCGGTCTACGCTCAGTCAACCTCGCCAGAGCCAATTCGGACGGGCGCTGATGACGCAGGGGCAACTGGTCACGTGTCGCTTCGTCAACGTCGGAACAGGACAGCAACAGATCCACGCCGGACTCGCAGTAGTCAGCTGCCACCTCAGGATATACGTTGGTCATGACGTTCTGCTGTCCCGTGCGTTGCAGGCCAAACCCGGGGTTGGTGTAATTGGCCGACCCTGCAAAAGCGTCGACGGGAGAGCCGTTGTCTGACCACACATACACCTTGGAATGCACGACGTGCGGCCCTGGAAAATAGGAAACCTTCAGGCTTCCGTCCAAGAGCCTTTGTTCAGTCAGACGCACGAACGCGTCGTGCTCCGGCCGCGTGGTACCGCCGGCCGCGAACATGCCGATGCGAAGATCGATAGACATCTTGGGCAATGCTGAACCCGAGATACCGAGGGCCCGCTTGATGCGACTCATATGCTCAATGATCGTGGCCGGTGATGCGTAGCCGGAAACAATTGTCAGGGTGTCAGCCCCGGCTAAAAGCGGCTGGATCAAGACTCGTTCGAAAAGCTCCGTGGCAAACATTGGACCCCCATTAGGTCGAGCACTTAGCTCGAAAAGACCGGAACCCGCTTCATTAGATTGGGCTCCACCGAATCGTAAGCCAGCCCGGCGAAAGTACGCAATACTGCCTCAAAAACAACGCGGGCTCCTTCCACCGGCACAGCCATGCCAATTTGCTTGCGTACGCTTTCCTTGGATCCTTGAAAGTGGTACCAGTCAGGGAATGTCTGCAACCTTGCTCGTTCCCGGTTCGTCAAGGCACGGTTTTCCGACCAGTGATAAACATGCGTTCCCCCGCCTCCGGATCCCGTGATGGTGTAAGAGGGCATATCGGGGCGAAGCCTCTTGTAAATCTGGCTCATGGTCGCACCGGCCACATTAAGTTTGAGATGCTCCGGCAAATCTGCCGTGAAAGCGTTCTGGCCAGGCATGATGTGGGATAATCGCTCCTGCACCACAGGTGACTGCTTTGTAGGCTCGTTATTGAGAGCGTCAGCTGCAATAGGGGGCTGTTCGATAGCCGAGCGGGAACTAACATCAATGTGGCTGTAAAGCGCCGGTGACGGGACCTTAAACTCAACGTCCTGATCGTTTCGGATACCCACGATCAAAATCCGGTGGCGCGCCTGTGGAACTCCGTACTGCTCGAATTTGTAGAGATGGGGAACAACGCTATATCCGGCCTGGATCATTTCACCCAAAATGAGCCCGAAGGTATCGCCAGAATTGGAGCTTCGAAGGCCACCGACGTTTTCAGCGACGAACCACAGAGGTTGGTGGGACTTCAGGACGCTTATGCCGTGCTGATACAGGGGTCCAAAGGTGCCATCGATTCCTTTTTGCTCACCGACAATGCTGAAGTCATTGCAGGGGAACCCAAATGCAAAACCCTCGATCTCAGGTAGTGAGTGCGTTTCAAAGGTCCGGACGTCCTCGCAGTGAACCGATTCAGCGGATGCACCCGGGATGTTCGCGATGTAGGTGTCGCAGGTGGAGCGATCATAGTCGCTCGCCCACTGGTGGACGATTTCGTGTCCAGGTACCTTGACTCCTGCCAGCTTGGCGCCCAAAGCGAGACCGCCTGGGCCCGAAAATAACTCACCGAGTCTGTACTTCACTGCATCTCCCTTGGGAACTAAAGGCTCAGCGCACACCACGGGCGTACGTTGCGAACTTTGCGTCTAATCGCATCTACGAAAGTATGTTCGACTGACTGCGCCAGTCTAGCAGCTGCCTCCGACGACGAGAGCTCCGGCGCCCGACTGTCGTGTCGAGAAACACACGCGAGTCGCCGCGCAAAAACCTCTGATTGCAAATTACCTAGTAGGTTGCAATCAGAGTCGACGTCACCATCAGGCACTTGAGCCTGTTCTAGAAGGCTCACCTCTCCACCCTCGTTGCCCTGCACCAATTCCACGTCGTTGTCAGGTTATAGAGACGCTGCCAGCGCCCTGAATGTCCCGACGGTGTCTGCTACGGGGAGGGCGCTTACTCGCCGATAGCCCATCAAGAAGGTCGTCTACCAAAAATGACCTCGTAAGGTTCTTCCCGCTGTCGATGAAATCGCCCTCGTCGTCAAGCGCCTGCAGCATAGTCAGCAGGACTTCCCTTGACCAACAGATCATTCGGTCAAGAAGCTCTTGGAGCAGACGTTGGTTCGAAAACATGATCATCGTGAAGTGGTAATGGTCATCGTTGCGGAGTCCCGCAAAGCGTCCCGAAGGGTCATCCCAGGGGGAAACCGTAAGCTCCGTTGCCCACCAGAGTCGTGAGAGAGCATTTCTACCAAGCCTAGGCGGACTTCCGTCTGTGAACCATCGCCGCTCAAGCTGTCGGGCGAACTTGGCCCTTATCCTCCCCGTACCCGATGGGGCATTTTGCAGACCTGATGGCCAACAGCTCAGAACGTATGCGCGGAAGGTCACGTTTGTCAGGTACGCCCAGAGCCGTGCGGTCTGACGCCTGCAACCCGGGGAGACGGGGGATGAAGTTGACGTCACGGCCTCAAATTACTTCGACATGTTCGTGATGGACTTTCAGGGGCGAAATTTCGCTAAATTGGCCTTGTATCGCTTTCAGAGCATTTACTACCGCGGCCCGCATCGATCTCATTCGTCCCCGGATGAACTGCTGCGAAGAGACATAGCGTTGTCGACGGGCGGCTTGACAACATGGCGCCATCAGAAGCCAGCAACGCCGTTGCAGGAGGAGCTGAAGCTGAACGTTCGGGTGCATGTGGTGCCAGTTATTCCGGCCGCTCCGGCCGGAATAAGGCCCCGGACTGGGACGCAAGTTCCGAGGACAGGGGACTCGCGCTTACCATTGGGGAGCATCGTCCGCTCAACAGAATTGAATGGGCTAATTACCGGGTTCCCCTAGCGCGTCTGCGCAGAATGGGGAAGCGAGCGTAGGAAGTGGACCGGCATTATTTGCTCCGGCCAACGGTGTGCGGATGATCCTCGAAGTTCTGCACCGAAAAATCACCGGCCCCGTGTTTCCGCGTTGACTCGTCTTTCAAGGAGTAGCCTCGTCGTGTTGAATTACTGGATGTTCCCCCGGCCTTTCCGAAAGCTCACGGGCGTTCCGTTGCTCGTAGCAGTCAGCGTCAAAATAGCGCTTGGGAAGGAATGGGCCGGGCAGAAGGGGACCCAACTCAGTTTCGAGGATGCGCTGGAACAGGCTGGACTCAAGCGTCCCGGCGAACGTCGTGACGCTTCCGGAAGTGGCGGCCGGACGCATCAAGCGTTACTAAAGACACTAGGCCTCATGTTTATCGGCACTGACCAGAACGGGGTCAAAAGGCTGTATACCACTCTGGCCGGCGATGAGCTTGCCAAAGGGGCGAACCCGATACCCGTGCTGACGCAACAGGTCATAAAGAATCAGTTCCCCTCCTTCCAGTACAGCGGAGCTCCGGGCCTAAAAGAGATGGCACCTAGGTTCAAAGTCCGGCCATTCGTCTTCATCCTCCAGTTGCTCCTGCATCCGAAGCTGGGCGGTATTTTGACCCAGGAAGAGACGGCCAAGCTCGTCGTTACATACGGTGAGACGAACAACCCGAAGTGCGTAGATGACGTTGTCGAGAGGATCCTGAGGTTCCGCACACATGGCGACTCGTCGCTCGAATCCGACTTCGACGACAAATTCGGCACCAGCTGGCAGCAGTCACGATCGGGCGACCGATTCGGCCACCTCCTCGACGTAGCCAACACCGCCCTGAACTGGTTGGAATACACATTGCTGACCCAGCGGGAACTCCGACCGTCGTCGATCAGCTTGATACCGAGCCAGCTGGAGAAGGCGCAAAACTACGTGAGCACGTACCAGTCGAAGCCACTGCTCCGAAACCACACTGATGAGGCGAGGTTCCAGCGCGCCTACGGACTGGCCCCCGGGGCATTGCGCGACAACCGAAACCTGACCCGCGAAACCACAGTGACTCTCCAAACAGTGATGGCGTCGGAAGTCAACGCGCAATTCATGAAGCTTTCGACGACCCGGATCATCACGGGCGTAGACGCAGGCGTCGTCCGAGAGATCAGAGACATTACGGGCTTCGACGAGGCGTTCGTCCAGGCGACACTTCAGAGATTGCATCCCAAAGGTGAACTGGGACCGTTCCTGACTAAGCTCAACGAGATGGCCCATCAAGGCCGTGAAGAAGCGCGCGACTTTGAGCTGGCCACTGCTGAAGTGTTCCGCAAAGTCTTTGGCTTCGAAGCGGAGCAGGTCGGCCAGCAGGGCCGCCAGCCGGACATCTGGGTAAAAGATCCGGCATCCGGGTACTCCGGCATAATCGACAACAAGGCGATCAAGGACTTTTCGATCAGTCATACGGCTGAATCTGTCATGACCAACACCTACATACCGGCGTACCTACATAGCGGTGGGAACGATTTGGCGTTCTTTATGTACATCGCAGCCGGACTGAAGCCGACGATCAACCGTGGCCTGTCCAACATCATCGAACAGACAGGTGTCGGTGGCTCTGCAATCGACATAGCCACATTCATCGAACTGGTGTTGCAGTACGAAGGCACGGAGCATGAGTCTCGCCGCGACTCGTTGCGTGACCTATTCTCTATCGGGCGAGCCATCTTGCTCTCTGACGTCGTAAAAGCGCTTCCTGCCAAGGCAACCTAAGGTTGGCAGGCACGGTAGCACCGCGATCTTTCCCTAAAGCCTGAGCTATTTAGGCAGCTATTGCGAGCGGATTAGTTCAAACATAGCCCGCGTACGTGGCCTGTGACCACGAGCATCCGGCAGGAGTCCCCGCGACGGCTCATACCACAAAACAGGCGGGGGACACAGTTCGGTAAATGCCTTACGAGATTGTCTTTTTGGCGCTGTAAATAAAAAACCCCCGGAAAATCAACCGATTTCCGGGGGTTTTCTTTGTGCGCGGAGGGGGACTTGAACCCCCACCCCCTTTCGAGGACTAGCACCTCAAGCTAGCGCGTCTGCCATTCCGCCACCCGCGCATGTAGTAATCCATGAAAACTTCCGTCATGCGGCGTGTTTTTTCTGGAAGCAACGAAAAAGACCATAGCACAAAGAGTCCCCGACATCTGGCGTGTCGGTGGCGTTCTCCAACTGTGGCACCGCTGAATCGGAGTAAGCCCACTAATCCGTATTGTGCGGGATGTCATTTAGCATGAGCCAATGACCATCTCAGTGGGGGCACTTTTCGACAAGTCCGGATTGCGTCCGGCTGGTGTCGTTCAGTGGGGCGACCAGGTGCCGTTGGATCTTCCTGGTGTTTATGTCGTGACGTCCACCCCGGAGCTCAGCGATCCGGTCGGCCGGATGGGGATATATCAATATGACCTCGGCGCATTCGAAGCGCTTAGGATCGATTGCCCGTCCGTGACCGTCGACGGTGCGCCGGCAACGAATGAGCGTCTCGCCGAACGAATCGGTGCCTTTTGGATTCCGGAATCAGCCATTCTTTACGTCGGTCTAGCCAGCACGTCCGTGCGAAAGCGCGTCCATCAGTACTACGGCACCCACATTGGCCAACGCTCGCCGCACGCGGGTGGATGGTGGCTGAAGCCCCTCATCGATCTTGAGTCACTGTTCGTGCACTACGCGGAAACCGAGACACCGAGGTCCTCGGAGGACCGGCTGCTGAAGACTTTCGCAGCCACCGTACCGCCGTCCGTTCGGAGAGTCCTCTATGACTCCGAGCGAATTGCCCCGTTTGCAAACATCGAGGTGCAAGCGGGCATTAGGAAGCGGCATGGCATGGCCGGATACAAAAAGACGCGCGCGAGCGTCGAGAGTTCACTAATAACTGCCTCGCGCGCCGACTTGGCATCGGTTCCCGAACGTGGCCACAGTCCTGCAAGGTCGACGTCCCCAAGCCAGGCCGGCGCGAGCAAGGGGACGCGAATTGAGTCCCAAGTCATCACCGACAAAGACCGGGCAGGTTCTAACCTTCGGGTCCCTTCCCGGTCGAAGTTCGCATTGCCGGCAGTAGATGGTTATCTCGAGGTGAGTTACCGGGGCCGCAGGGTCGATGCTCTCTGGCGGGTGAATGGCTCCCGTTCGGGAACCATCGGGCTTGGACGGACCATCATGGGTTCGATTGGAACGCCGAATGACAGCGTCTGGATGCGGGTCGATGGAACTTCAATCGTCATCGAGGATTGAGGCCAATATGACTCAACCGCACGTTCTTGTAGCCATGGCCGACATCTTGAACCTCAGGTGTGACGCATGGCTGCTTCCTACCGACTCGCGCGTCCGCATCGAGCACCATTGGCTTGTTGCTCATCCTGAGCTCCGGAAGCTCGCAGCTACTTCGGCCTCTGCAGATTTCCATGATGGTGTTTCACTGGCCGAGCCAATCCGGCCCTGGGACCCTAACGCTCCGCTGCCGATCATGGCTGCGGTACCGGACGACGGCAATTGGACGCCGGCCGCCGTCACCGTAAGGGTTGAAGCATTCGTGCGAAGTGCTATGGCTGCCATTCCAGAGTCTGGCTCGCGTCCACTGCGCCTCCTTGCGTTGCCATTTTTCGGTACAGCCGGAGGAGGGGCCGGGACCCACCTCGGCGCTGCGCTGTGCGCGATTCTCGACGCCTGCAATGAACTCGCTTCCCGCTACGTCGTCGACCTAGTCCTGGTGCTGCGAGACAGAGCTGCCTTTTCCCTGGCCCAAAAGCTGCGTCGCGAGGCCTCTGATTACTCGACTTGGTCCTCCCTCGGTGATCAACTGCATGAAAGCGCCAAGTACCTTGGTGGCATAGCCCGAGCGGGCCATCTGGTGCCCTTCCTCGGTGCCGGCGTAAGCGTCAGCGCTGGGGCACCGAGCTGGGGACAGCTCCTCGCTGAATTGAGGACTGGCGTCCATCTGGATGCCCCTCAAGAGGCCGCATTCGATGCTCTCGGTGTACTCGACCAAGCTGGCGTTCTGGAGCAGCTCTATTCAGATCAGCACGGCTCCCGAACTGCCTTCGGAGAGGCCATAGCAAATGCTGTCGACCTGCCGCGCTACGGGTTGACGCCGGCGTTGCTTGCCACCCTGCCGTCTGTTGGCGCCATCACACTCAACTGCGACAGACTTTTCGAAACTGCCTGCATTGATGCCCAGCGGCCGCGAACCGTCTTACCGGAGAATGTTCCTGCAGTCGGCAACAACTGGTTGCTTAAGCTGCACGGATCAGTCAGCCAACCTGGAAGCATCGTGCTCACCCGGGATGACTACCTTAGCTACAACAGCAACAGAGACGCCTTGTCAGCCTTAGTCAAAGCCCACTTGCTTACGCATCATTTGCTAATTGTTGGTTTCGGCCTCGCCGACGATCATTTCCATGAAATCGTCCACGACGTCAGGCGTGCGTTGCCGGCCGAGGTCTCCAAGAAGCACCAGATGGGCACGGTGCTGTCGCTCTTTCATGAGCCGCTCCAAAAACTCGTGTGGGAAGGGAAGCTAGAAATCCTGCCGATGGCCCGGAATGCTCCTGCACCAGGTTCCGGGGCGGACGAGACGCAGGCCGCTGTGGCCGCGACCGGAAGGAACTCGAAATCTTCCTCGACATGATGATGGCCTACGCGACGGACAGTCACTCCTATCTGCTGGCTCCCGCATACACTCGCGGGCTCTCCAGAGAGGAAAGCCAACTCCGACAGCAGCTTTTGACACTCGCGGAACAAACTAGGGCTGGGGCAACCGCTGAGGTACGGGGCGTACTCGACGCTGCGCTCGCGACGCTGGGCTACAGCCCCGGCAACGACTACGAACGGAATGAAGTGCTGTGAAAATGGATGTTCGGGTCCTGACACAGGTCGCCGAGTACCTCGGCAATTACGTCTATCTCCTGCGGTCATCCACGACATTCGAAGCGTGGGACTGGAGCCAGAGGTGTGGATTCTTCGGCATGGCATGGGAAGCGAATACACTTACGTCGAAGCCGCCGCCATCGATCTCCTGTCGTCGTTCCTGACTCAATCGAGCCCACGCATGACACCGCTTTCTCATCTCGCTGCGCTGACGAATGAACGACAAGAGTCGGCCCGTGGCCATGGCATCGAAACGTTGTCCAACGTAGTCGCTGAGTTCGGAGCTCCCGACCTTCAGCCGAACGTTCCCCAGATTCTTCTCATCACGCTCAAACCGTGGGTGGAATTTGAAGAAGTCTCGCCGGGCGGTACGGTCCGTAGTGGATACGGATTCCGTACGGAATGGCTCAATTCGACTGACCGGGCAGCCTATGCCAATGAACTGGGCGATTCCGTCCGTTGCTGGTGGAAGCTGAGCCGGTCCAGGGTCGAAGAGCAAGGCATTCATCATGTCGTGGCGGTCCACCGAGGCGTCACCCGCGGTCTCTTCCGCATCATTCCGGACAGCTGGGAGCACGATGCCGACTCCGGCCGGCGAGGATTTATGGTCGATCCTGTCCTAGATGGTCCGCTGTTCGACCAAGTAATTGGCAAGTACGGCTACCGTACGCCCACGAAAAAACGCGGTGATATCAGCACACTCAATTACTGGCCGCGGCCATTGTGACGTGTTGAACGCCATCGGAATTGAAGTTAGTCACTTCAACGACCGTCTAAAGCAAGTGGCCACCGAAGTGTTCCAGCACTACTCGATGGAGACTTCTGTCCAGCGTTTTGTAACTTGCCCGCAAATCAACCAGGCCGCGTTCCGTCTTTACCCATCCAAAGTTATCGAATTCGGCAATGCACAAGTTGTCTTTGATGATCTGATTGCGGGCGCCTTCCCAATTCTTGAGACGACCACGACTAAATTCGCTATCGGGGTCAAGTGGCCCTCCTCCAAAGGACCGCTCAATCCATCGGGCCCTTTCAGTTGCAGTGATCTCCAGGAGCGACGCTATAACTCGGTAGCCGAGCGCTCGCGGCGTGGTGGGAGGGGACTGCGCAGGAAAGCTGTCTCGAGCGCTATTGAACTGCTGCGCGCGATCCCACTTAATCTGAAGCTCCATGTCACCTTTCGTAGCCACGAATCCGAGACCGTACCGGCGGGCTTGGTACATTAGACCAGCTGATGACAGAACCATGAGCGCGTTGGCGTCGACGCCGTTGTCATCCCCGCCCTTCGGTCCAAGGTACAAGTTGTTGTCCCGACGACAGAGCTCGCTGACAACTTTCCACGCCAGCGCATTTCTCTGCCTATACACAATCGAATTCTGATCCACAGACCGGATCCCCTTCTGTAACATTCTTGGCCGACTCCGCATCCTCAACGGGGCGCGAGCACTACAAATAACTGCGTGATCGAACTCCAAGGCCATAGTCGATTCGTGCTCGCTGCCAACACGGATCTAGGGCCTTCTCCACAACCGCGACGGCCTCCCCCGCTTCCCGTCGGACATCTGCCCTGTCCCAACCAACTTCGGCTCCATAAACCGCCGGAACGTGTCCCGCATGAGCGGTTGACCGGCCACCGCCTCGTGCAGCGCGCGCAGATCCTTCAACGTGAACGGCTCCTCCAGCAGGGCCCCAGGATCCGGGGCTTCCGCGTAGGCAGCCCGCAGCCACTCCACCGCCTTCGCCACGATGTCCGCGTGCCCGTAGGGCAGTCCGCCGATCAGCTCCGGTTCCCCGGTCACGGAAGCCAGCCGGACGCCGTCGGACTTCAGCGCCTCCCCCAGAGCCGCGAGCGGCACCACGTCCACGTGCGCCACGGACAACACCCAGCCGCGGTCGTCGCGCCCCGGCTCGTCGAACACCTGCAGCTGCCGCGGAACCCGCCCCGAAATCCCCGCCTTCTCCCGCAGGCAGCGCAGCACCGCATCCGCCAGGGTCTCACGTTCGCGCAGGAACGTTCCCGGCAGGGCCCATTTTCCGTGCTGGTGATCCTCCGCGCGGCGCACCAGCAGCACACACACGCTCCCCTCCGCCACGGTCAGCACCGCCGTGTCCACGGCAACCGACGGCCGCGGGTAGTCAAGCAGGGACGGGGCAGACCTGTTCTTGGAATCCTTCACACCACCATTTATCGCAGTATTGCGCTAAAGACGCAAGCGGTGCATACTGAGATTAATTAGCGCAGAATTGCATTAAATCAACCGGAGGTCCCCATGAAAGTCCCGCAGCTCCACGTCGGCGCCGGCAGCAGGCTCGGCCCCCTCAGCATCTTCCCCGTCTGGACCTCCGGCTCCGGCGGCCTCGGCATCAGCACCGGCACCCACGCCGACGTCGCCGTCACCGAACTCGCCGGCGGCGCCCGGGTCGAACGCCTCACCGTCACGAACAACGGCCCGCACCCCGCGCTGCTGCTGGAAGGCGAGCTGCTCGAAGGCGGACAGCAGCACCGGACCTGTGCCCGCGACGTCGTCCTCGGCCCGGGCGAAACCCGCGACATCGACACCTTCTGCGTCGAAGCCGGCCGCTGGGAAGCCGGCCAAACCACCCACCGCCGGCAGGCCCGACGCGCGCCGCTCAACGTCTGGTCCGAGCTTGCCAACGGCCCCGGCGGGCAGCGCGGCGGCAACCGCCAGGGCCGCATCTGGGAGCGGGTCAGCCGCTTCGACAACGCCAGAGGCGCCTCCGTCACCAGCTCCCTCCTCCAGCACATGGACTGGTTCCAGGACGACAAGGAGGAGCGGAACCGCTTCAGCGCCGCGGACGCACCAAAGCCGTTGGAAGGCCAGCGCGGCGTGGTGATCGGCCTCGGCCAGCAGCCGCTGCTCCTGGAGGTCTTCGGCACCAGCACGCTCTTCCTCCGCCACTACCGCCAGCTGATCGAGGCGGCACTGCTGGACCTCGAGCTCCTGCCACCCCAGGCGCTGGCATCCGGCCCGATGCCCGGCCAGCGAGCCCGCGACTTCGCCGCCCGCGTCCAGGCGATGGACTTCGGAACGTTCGACGGCGGCACCGCGCCCATGGAGGTCCGCGACCACGGCGCGCTCCGCAGCCGCAACGTGTCCCGCGCCGCCGGAGCAGTGACCGCCGCCGGCATCGCCGTCGCGCTCCCCCAGCGCCGCCCCCAGCTGGCGCACCTGACCGGCTGGAACACCAAACACCCCCTGATGGAGATGGCATGAAACTGAACCCTTTGCAGAATGACCGCGCGGCCGGCGTCCTCGTTGCCCTGGCCGCGGGCGACGCCCTCGGAGCCGGCTACGAGTTCGGAGCACCGCTGCCGGACGACGCCGAAGTCACCATGCAGGGCGGAGGCCCGTTCGGGTTCGCGCCCGCCGAGTGGACCGACGACACGTCCATGGCCATCCCGATCGCCCAGGCGCTGCTGGAGTCTTCCTCCGGTGCCGGCTTCTCCTCCCCCGATGCTCTCACCATGGTGGTCCGGGCTTGGACTTCGTGGGCTGCGGAGGCGAAGGACGTGGGCGCGCAGACCAGCGCCGTCATCGCGGCGGCCCGCCGGATGGCTTCCGCCGCCGGGCAGAGCAAGGTTCACGCGGCCGACTTCAGCGCAGCCGCCGCGGACTTCCACGCCCGCACCGGCCGCAGCGCCGGTAACGGTTCGCTGATGCGCACGGCCCCGCTGGCCCTCGCATACCTGGACCGGAATCCGTCCGAACTGATGGCCGCCGCTCGTGTGATGAGCGCCCTGACCCATGCCGATCCGGATGCGCAGGAGGCCTGCGGGCTGTGGTGCATTGCCATCCGGAACGCCGTGCTCACCGGGCGGCTCGACGTCCGGGCGGGCCTGCCGCTGCTGCCTGCCGATCGGGCTTCCGTGTGGCTGGTGCGTATCGATGTTGCCGAGCGTTCCCGGCCCCGCGACTTCACCCGCAACGGCTGGGTGGTCGAGGCGTTCCAGGGCGCGTGGAGTGCAATCCACTTTGCCGGACTTTCGGCGTCCGGTCCGGCCCACCTGCGGGCGGCACTGGAGGAGGCCGTGCGCGGCGGCCGGGATACCGATACGGTGGCCGCGATCGCCGGCGGACTGCTGGGCGCCGCCTACGGCTTCACCGCGGTGCCGTTCGAATGGCGGCGGCACCTGCACGGCTGGCCGGGTCTGCGTGCCCGCGACCTGATGGTCCTCGGCATGGAGCTGGGCCGCGGCGAGGGCCGCCGGCCCGGGTCCTGGCCGCGCGCCGAGCGCCACGACTACAGCATGTGGAGCCGCACCGACGCGCTGGTCCAGCACCCGCACGACGACGGCGTGTGGCTGGGCGGGGTCGGCTCGCTCGGGAGGGCGGCCGAACTGGGGATCGACGCAGTGGTGTCGCTGTGCCGGCTGGGAACGCTGGATGTTCCCGCTGTGGCCGTGGAAGACCACGCCACGTTCTGGGTTGTTGATTCTCCTTTTGAGGAGGACAACGCGCATGCCGGTTTCGTGCTCAGGGAGGCGGCGGCCGCCGTCGAGCGCTACCGCGCGGAGGGCAAGACAGTGCTGCTGCACTGTGTCCGGGCGGAATCCCGGACGCCGACTGTAACTGCTCTGTATGGGGCTTCGGTTGCCGGGGTGTCTCCGCTGGAGGTGCTGGAGGATGTGCGGCGGGTGCTGTCTGGGGCACGGCCGAATCCGCTGTTTATGGGGGTGCTCCGAGATACCGATGGTGCCGTCGAACGAGTGTCCGGCGGTGCAATGCCACCGGTTGCCAAGTAATGTCTGGGCCAACTTATAGGAATATGACCATGACAACAACTCCTGAACTCAGTCGGGAACAGCGCGACGCTGCAATGGTGGAACGCTACGCAGACTGCGAGACCTCGGATGCCATCGAGTCAACATCGGACATCGACCCCCGCCCTGCTGCTTCTCCCACCGCGACGGTCGGCAGGGCATCATGGTCCAAGCGATCACAGTCGAAATGGAGAACCTCAATGAGCATTCACACCGATCCATTCGTCGACGGAGCGACCCCGATGAGCGCGTACGAGGTGCAGGTATGGGACACGCTCAACAAGCACTGGCAGCGCCGCAATAACCGCCGTGGTCTGCCGAACTGGGCGGGTGCCGCGCTCAGTCGCACCGGTGAAATCGCAGGAAATGCTGCGAACCGCGTTACGGACGCCGTTCCGGAGGCAGTCAAGGAACCGATCCGTCGCGCAGGGGACGCAGTCGCCACCACAGCTGTGCGACCGGCGCTCGAAGCTGTGGCATCGCTGCTCGAGCTGGTCAACGACTGGGCCTTGGAGCTTAACGACCCTAAGAGCGTGGAGAAGCTCGCACGCAAGCGAGGCTTCGAACTCGACAGTTTCACCGAACTGCGGCAGCAGGACCTCAAGGTCTGTGACCGGCTGCTGAAGTTCAACACCCTGACTTGGCGGACCGCTGGCGCGCTCGAAGGTGGCGCCATGGGCCTGCTGGCTATGGTCCCCGTCGCCGGGATACCTGTCGCGATGACAGCGGACATCCTCGTCATCCAGGTCCTGAGTACGTCTATTGCATCGCGCATCGCATACTCCTACGGCTACGACGCCAAAGACCCCGATGAGCAGATCTTCATCCAACGTCTGGTACGTCGGTCTTTCATGGCGCAGGCGGCCAAAGTAGAACCGTTGCGTGACGTCGCACGTGCAGCCGACGCAATCAGGGGACGCGTAAGGTGGTCAGACAAGCTCCGCGCGGACCATCGTCTCCTGGCCACGCTTGAGAAGTTGATGCAACAGCTGGGCCAGTCCGGCTCCAGGGTCCCAGTTCAAAACGTCGCCAAGGTCGTACCGTACGTGGGCGCCCTCATCGGTGCCGGTATGAATTCCGCGATCCTCGGCAATGTGGCAGCCGACGCTCAACGGTACTGCCAGACCCGATTCCTGTGCGAGAAGTACGGGCTTCCGCTGCCGGCGGCACTAGCGACCGACCCGGACGACGACCCCCAATCCGACGCCACATAATTGTCGGTCTGGGGGCGCCGGCACCAGCGCTCAGCGCCACCTGGCGTTAAGGGCCACGCTCAATGGAAATCCGTGCGGAGTGCTCAAACAGATGGCTACCACAATGTTGTTCTTCAGATCACTTGACCACTCTGGTGGGCGCTGCTTTTCCCCGACTGCCCTGTCCGAAGGCTGCTTGATCAACATAAGCGCCGTGGTAGCCGTGGCACGCCAGCGAGGGCGCCAAGAAGCTGCATCGCTTTTTGCCAGTTGCTCCGCCGCATCCGTCTGCTTACTGCGGACGTCGTGCAGAAGAACGTTCCGGTAGGGTTTTCAAAATGAATCAATCCCGGCCGAGATCTGCAAGAAGGTCTCAGTTCCATGCCGGAAGGCCTCGCTTCCCACGAAGGCCGCTTCCGAGTTCCTTGGGCCACGCCACCCGACGGAGATGGCACTGGAGTTTCGAGCGCGACATCGTATTGAGCGTTGGCATCTTGTCACTGGCATGGACTGTGCTGTCAGGACTGAAATTGAGCGACCTTCAACAACAGGCAGGATCGTTCGTAGCAGGATTTGCCTGGTTGACACTTTGCACCGTGTCGTTGGCTGCTGTCTGGACTGTCGTGCCCTACGGCTCCTCGAAGCAGAAGACCGATACTTTTGCGGCTTTGGTAATCTTCACGATCCTGTTCGTTGTTAACGGCGTTGCGCTGGCCCTCTATGTGGATGACCGAAACATCGTCGAGCAATGCATCGCCGTACCAGCTGTGGGGCCTTGTTCAGCGGCCGCGCTGTCTACACCCACGAGAAATGCGCAAGAGCTGGAACGAATCGGCACCTTGATCTGGTTGGGTCAGCTCGTGCCGCTTCTTTCCATCTCTAAAGACGTGCTTCAGGCTTGGCTATCACCGGAAACTGCCGGAATCAAAGCCACCGGAAAAGTGGCGCGTGCACGAGTTCGTTTTCTCAAACGCAGAGAGGCGAAACAGACAAAAACAGCGTGGGCCGCGGCGGCGATTCCGCTGCTGTTGGCGGCAATCATGACAGGGTTTAAGATCCTGACTCGGTTCTGAGAGGAGAGTTTGGGGTCGGGAGCTTCGTCACCTTTACATGGGCGCTAATTCCGTCTGGTGGGTTATAAATCCATTGGTGCCGCCACACGCCAAGGTTTTCCAAACGGTATGGCCGCACCGCCGGAACGTGCAGTACTGCCTCGCAAGGTTGTTGAATAGTCGCTTTAGCGCCTGCGACACCGTTGCTGCGCCGCGTCTTCAGAGGTGCAGCAGGGCTGCTTCAGACACTGCTCCGTAAACAGTTGCAGCTACTCGCCCACAGGCTTCTCCAGCGTCACCGGCAGCACCCTGACAAACGCTCCCCAGGTTGCCGCCGGCGGTCCAGTCGACTTTTTCATTGCAGCGTCCTCAGCATGCCATCAGAAACTGGATCGCAGGGCTTAGCGGAGCACCATCACTGCCATGCACAAGTCCCTCCGCTAACGTTGGTTCAACGTAAACCGGACAGCCGGTTCAACTGTTTGGGGGCAACAATGAGGTGCATACCGGAGGAACCGGAATTCGGCGAGGGACAGCTGGCAGAGAAGGCCGTCTGGGACGCACTGAAGAAAAGCCTTCCCGACGACGTTGTCCTGGCTCACTCCGTGCACATTCGCGATGGACGGAAAGAATACGAAATTGACCTGCTGGTCCTCTGGCCCAACGTTGGGATGGCGGCGATCGAGGTCAAAGGCGGCCAGATCACCATCGCGGACGGCCAGTGGTACCAATCGGACCGGAACACTAAGCGCAAGATACTGAGCCCGGTGGCGCAGTCGCAAAGCTCGCTGCATGCTCTCAAGAACTGGCTCGAGGACCAGCTGGGTTCACGACTGAGCAGCCGTTGCGTCTACATGGTGAGCCTGCCGTACACGGAGGTGCGCAACGACTGGGCCATGGCCGGCTGTCCCCGCTCACTCATCCTGGACCAGACCGACAGCCAGTCCCCCGCCGAGCTTGTCCGCCGGGCGATAGAAAACGAAGGTGGCGGGGCCTCCCCGCTGGCTCCGGCCTTCCTGGAGCGCATCGTCCGCAAGCTGAGCGGAAACCTGGACGCCGCCGTCGGGCCTTCCGGCAATTCGCAGGAGGATGAAGACGCCCAGGACCACCTCACGGAGCGTCAGTCTGTCCTGCTGCAAGCAACCCGGTCCCTCCCCCGGATCCGGTTCACCGGCGGCGCCGGCAGCGGCAAGACCTGGCTGGCCGTGGAGAAGGCCCGCCTGCTCAGCAGGCAGGGCAAACGCGTCGGCCTGTTCTGCTACAACAAGGGGCTAGGGCAGTACCTGCAGGACCGTGTTTCCACCTGGCGCCAGGCCAAGCCCGTGTTCACCGGCGAGTTCCACGAATACGTGCGCGGGCTGGGGGTTCCGGACGGATCAGGGCAGGAGTACTTCGATGTGGAGATGCCTCGCCTGCTGAAGGAACTGGCAGCAAGCATGGAGCCGCACGAGCGGCTGGATGCCGTCGTCGTCGACGAAGCCCAGGACTTCGCACCGCTGTGGTGGGATGCGCTGCTCGCCTGCACGAAGGACCCCGACGGCGGCGAGGTGTACGCCTTCATGGACGACCGCCAGGACGTCTACCGCCGTTGGGGCGGCGGGACGGCGGACCTCACGTCCGGCCCCATGGCCACCTTCGTGCCCATCCACATTGACGAGAACCTCCGGAACACCCGAAAGATCGCCGAAACGTTCAGGCCCTTTGCCGGCGAGCACTTCACTCCCCGCGGCAGCACGGGTTTACCGGTCAGGGTGGTGGATTGCCCCACCGACGAGGCCCTCGACGTCGCCGGAGACTGCGTGGACGCCCTCATCGCAGAAGGCTGGGCCAACAACCAGATTGCCCTCCTCACCACCAAGGATCGGCACCCGGTGCACCTGGACTTCTTCGAGCGCGGCGCCACGGAGGACTACTGGCGCGAATTCCACGCCGGTGAAGCAGAGTTCTATGGCCACGTCCTAGGCTTCAAGGGGCTGGAACGGTCCGCGGTGGTGCTATGCGTCAACGGCTTCAAGGACATGGACCGTGCTGCCGAGCAGCTCTACGTCGGGTTGTCCCGGGCACGGAGCCTCCTGGTCGTTGTTGGTGATTCGGGGTTGCTGGAGGAAGCCGGCGGCCGGGAGCTGAAGGTGGCGTTGTCACGGACGCAGGCATGGAATCCGGCGGTGTGATCGTGTGGACCAGCAGCGTATTTTCCGTCCCAGCACCGGCGCCGGTAAGCGTCGCGTCCTGACCGTGGAGCAAATGGCCGGGCAGCTGAAATGGGCTGCCGTCGTTCGGAGCCTGCTGAAAACTGGAGCTCCGCGCAATCCTGATCGGAGACCATGGATATCTTGCGTAACTTGTCGGGTTTGGCGATCGGAGCCAATTGCGTGCGAACTGGAACACCCGATGTGACTGCGGCTGTACGGGGGCTCGCCCACCCTTTACAGATGTCGTTTCTCTGTCCGACGGTACGAACTCGCAATCCTGACCGCCTCTGGATCGTCCGGTAGCGGTGCACGTCAAGTCCGCGATACCCTCCCCTGCTTTCGATCGAATTCTGGGTAAATTCGACGAAAATCGGTCTGAGGATGCACTATTAGTGCATGATCTTGTTGCGATTCAGATTTCAGAACCACAAGAGCTTCCGCGACGCCACGGAGCTAACCATGGTGCAGTCCCGGCTCAAGACGACGCGCCCGGTCGAAGGGACGTGGTCGGACTACACCCTCAAGGTTGCTGGTATCTACGGAGCCAACGCCTCGGGCAAGTCATCCGTCTTAGACGCTCTTAGTTTCATGCTGGCGGTTGTGCGACACTCCGCGACCAGATGGTCCGAGAGATCCAGATTGCCGCATCAGGCGTTCGCTCTCGACGATGGGTCAAGGGACGAGCAATCCCATTACGCCATTGATTTTGTCATCGATGATGTGCGGTACGAATACGGCTTCAGCATGTCCGCCAAATCCGTCAACTCCGAATGGCTTTATGACTATCCAGCGGGAAGAAGACGCTTACTCTTCGACCGAACATCCGATGAAGAAGTTAAATATCGTTACGGTCGCTCCCTCAAAGGCGGCTTGGCCGCTATAGAAAAGTTTACTGGCGACCGAGAGCTTTTTCTTTCGCGTGCAGCTGTTTCAAAGAACCCTATGTTGCGGCCGATTTTTGATGCGCTGACAACGGAAATCTCCCTTGCCCGATTTGACGAAAAGGACCGAACGTCGCGCCTGCGAAATATCATCGAAGGCTTGGCATCGGAACAGATCGATGTAGCCGATTTGGTAACTCTTCTCAAGGTGGCAGATGTCGGTATCGGCGAAGTCGAAATAGCTACTCGCGAGATTCCGGACGTCGTGCGGTCGATGATCGGGGCGATGCTTGAGGCCAGCAAGAAGAGGTCGAATACTGCGCAAGGGGAGGACGATGGGGCGGCCAGCGATGATCCAGATATGGAGCCCATATATGAGCAGGTCTCTCGCAACCTGTCGTTCCGGCACCGAGGTGAGGGTGGGAAGTTTTATGCTCTAGAAGCAGTCGACCAGAGCACCGGCACGCTTTCGTGGCTTTCCCTGGCAGTTCCTGCCCTGGAGGCGCTTCGAAAAGGCAGCGTCTTGCTCATCGATGAAATCGATGCCAGTCTGCATCCGCAGCTTGGACAGGTACTGATTCAAATGTTCAAGGATCAGAAAACAAATCGCCTCGGCGCTCAACTTGTGTTCACGACACATGATACGTACTTCTTGTCCTCCTCGTCGGACGTACGTCTCGATCCGGAAGAAGTGTGGTTTGCGGAGAAGAATAACGCGGGCATGAGTGAACTGTATTCCTTGGGTGATTTCGAAACCCGCAAAGATGAGAATCATTCGCGCCGCTATCTCCATGGACGCTATGGGGCTACACCGTCTGTTGCACCGTCATTCCTTGAAAATCTCATTCATCAGCCAGCGCAGAACGGTGCTCGCCATGAATTAGAAAGTCCTGACCATCATGAACCAACTGAAGCAGCGGACGCATGAGATCGTCACGGGAAATTGGCCGGAATCGCCCGCGTCGGAAAACAAGAGAACGAGTATTAGTCGTCACCGAGGGCATAAAAACAGAGGTTCAGTATGTGCAGGGTCTACTTCAGTATCTTAATGCGACTGGAGTACAGGTTCGTCCAGCCAAGACCAAGGGCATTGGAAAAGACCCCCTGTATGTACTCCGGGAGGCTGAGCGGATTCGTGGAGAGGATCAGGACGGTTACGATTCGACGTGGGTGATCGTGGATGTAGATGCACACGCGACGCTGAGCCAATGTCTAATCGAAGCGGCATCGAGCAACATTGACGTGGTCGTCTCGAATCCTTGTTTCGAAGTCTGGTTGCTCTGGCATTTTGAGGATATGAACCAGCACTGCACGAACGACTCGCTACGGCGTCGGCTCAGAGAACTGGGACACGACAATAAGGCCGTCACGGCGAAGTTTCCCTTCGCTGATTACGGAGAAGCCGTGACTCGGGCGAACGCAGGCGGCCGCCAAGTTACCAGTGGTGTCAAAGGTGGAAACCCCTCTAGTGCGATGCCCGTGCTGCTCAAACGGCTCAGCTGAGGTGCTGCGGCCTGCCTGGTGGCCGTGCAGCTTGCCCGCCCGCCTACATCCGCCGCTGCCGGAACATCGGGAACGCCTCCCGCACCCGCACCACCGTCTCCAGCGAGATAGCCACCGCCCGAACACCAGGTTCAAGTCCCAAATCAGCTTCCACAACGCCCATAGGATCAACCAGCACACTACGTCCCACCGAGACCGGCGGAGCCTGGCACACCCCTGCCACGTACACGCTGTTCTCGATGGCTCGCGCCGCGTTTAGTGCCAGCCACTGCTCTGTCTTGTGGGTGCCCGGCACCCAGGACGAGCAGACCAGCAGAACTTCTGCGCCGGCGTCGGACAGTGACCTGGCCAGCTCGGGGAACCGCAGGTCGTAGCACGTCATCAGGCCGAAACGCGCTCCCCCGGACTCGAACACCACCGGGCTGGTGGACGGGCCCGGCTTGATGAACGTCGACTCCCCGAAGCCCTGCGCGTCGAAGAGGTGGATCTTCCGGTAGACGGCCAACTGGACCCCGTCCGGCCCGAAAGCCACCAGGGTGTTGTATGCCTTGCCCAACTCGTCCGAAGTTTCCACCACGCCCGCCACCAGTGCGATGCGGTGGCGGCGGGCGGTGCTGGCGAGCTCCCGGCAGATAGGGCCGTCCAGCGGCTCCGCAACCTCCGCGAATGTGGCGTCCACCTTTTTCTTCTCGTAGGTGGCGTATTCGGGGAAGGCGACCAGCGCGGCGCCGTCGAGCGCGGCCTCGGCGGTGAACCGGTCGATCGCGGCAAGGTTGGCCTGGATGTCGGTGCCCGACTCCAGCTGCCCGAGCGCTATCCTCACGATTGCTCCTTCCCTTCTGTCACCAGCGCAGCTCAGACGGCGGCCCAAAGTCTGGCGTCCGGCTCAGGCGGCCGCCTCAACCGTCGCCTTTTCCGGGGCCGTCATTTCCGGCGGTGCCGCCTTGAAACCGCGGGTGATCAGGGCAAGGACCACGATGCCCAGCACCAGCCAGGACACTCCCAGCGTAATCGCGTTGCTGTCCAGCTGGGAGAGCAGGTAGGCGCAGATGATCGCTCCGACCACCGGGACCATCACGTAGGACACGGGGTTCAGCTGGTGCCCGGCACGGCGCTGGCGCACGTAGTGGAACACCACCGACGCGTTGACCAGGGTGAAGGCCGTGAAGGCGCCGAAGTTGATGAACGACGTCGAGGTGGCCACGTCCAGGAAGATCGCGATCAGGCCGATGATGCCGGTGACGATCAGGTTCACCACCGGGGTGTGGTACTTGGCGCTGAGCCGGCCGAAGACCGCCTTGGGCAGGACCGAGTCGCGGCCCATCGCGTACAGCAGGCGGGAGGCGCTGGCCTGCGCGGCGAGGCCGGAGGCGAACTGCGCCACCACCAGGCCGGCGAGGAACACGGCGCCGAACAGCTGCCCGCCGATCTGCAGGGCGATGGAGCTGGCCGCGGAGGCGGAGTCCTCGAACACGCCTCCGGGGTGGACCAGCTGGGTCACGTAGGAGACGGCCACGAAGATGCCGCCGCCGATCAGGGCGATGAGCATGATGGCTCGCGGCATGTTCTTGCGCGGGTTGATGGTCTCCTCGGTGAGGGTGGTGACGGCGTCGAACCCGAGGAACGAGTACGCGGCGATGGCGGCACCGGCGGAGATGGTGGCGACGCTGGAGGTGTCGTTGAAGAACGGCTGGGTGCTGGCCAGGCCGCCGGCGCCGGACGTCGAAACCACGTTGCTGATGGACAGCGCCACGAAGAACACGATGACCAGCAGCTGGAACGCCATCAGCACGTAGTTGGCCTTGTCCGCCACCTTGATGCCCAGGATGTTCAGCAGTGTGGTGATGAGGATGAAGCCCACGATCCAGACCGCGATGGGGATTCCGGGGAACTGCGCGGTCAGGTAGGAGCCGCCGATGAGCCAGATGACCATGGGCAGGAAGAGGTAGTCCAGCAGGATGGCCCAGCCCACCAGGAACCCCACCCGGGGATCGATGGACCGGCGGACGTAGGTGTAGGCGGAGCCTGCCACGGGGTACGCGATGGCCATCCGGCCGTAGCTGTGCGCCGTGAACAGCATGGCGACCATCGCCACCAGGTACGCGGCCGGGGAGGCGCCGCCGGTGGTTTCGGCGATGATGCCGAAGATCCCCAGGACGATCAGCGGGGTCAGGTACGCCAGACCGAACAGGACCAGCGAAGGCAGTTTCAGCGTGCGGGTGAGGGTGGGTGAAGTTGTCACGGGTGGTTCCTTAGGCGTTGAAGGTCTGGGGAGCCCAGGTGGCCGGGCTGATCCGGCCCTGGTACACGGGCAGTTCGACGGCGTCTTCGCCGTCGCGGAACTGGGACCAGGGGCGGTTAAGGTTTTCGGTGCCGTGCGTCCTGACATGCTCGACGGCGGCAAGGTCCAGTTCCGCCATGAGCAGCACGGGTGCGTCATCGGGGGCCTCGGCGAGGGTGTTGCCCTCCGGGTCCACGATGATGCTCAGGCCCTTACCGGTGGGACCGGCGCAGTTGACGCTGACGACGAAGACCTGGTTCACGATGGCGTTGGCCTTGGCGAGCACCAGCTCCTGGCGGCGGTCCGGCGTCGTGGTTTTCACGACGTTGAGGATCACTTCGGCGCCCATCCAGGCCAGCTGGCGGGAGACCTCCGGGAACCAGGCGTCGTAGCAGATGTTCAGGCCCACCCTGCCGACGCCGGCCAGGTCCACGGTGGTGAACCGGTCGCCGGGGTCATAGGGCTCGAACGGGCGCCAGGGGAAGACCTTCCGGTAGTAGCCGGCGAGCTCTCCCTCCGGTGACAGGACCAGCTGGGTGTTGAACAGTTGCCCTTCCGGGCCGCGCTCGCACACGCTGCCCGGGACCAGCCAGATGCCCAGGTCCCCGGCGATCTGGCGGAGTTCCTTGACTCGGGGGCCGTTTAGCGGTTCGGCGGAGGCCTGGAGCATTTCGGTGCGCTGCTGGTCGGGGTCCTGATCTCCGAAGAGGTGCAGTTCGGGGAAGACGATGAGCTTGCTGTGCGGCTGGGCGGCGAGGGCGGCTTTGATCTCGTCCGCGAAGGCCGAGACGGGTTCACCGATGAGCCGGGGCCGGGCCTGGGCTGCTATGAGGGGAAGAGTGCGTTGCATGGGTTATCTCCACGTTGGGGATGTGATCTGCACTATATTAGATCAGAATGATCTAATTATGGGAAGAGGGGCGGATGGGCCGTAAAGTAGCGGATATGACCCGTCAGTTGGAGGACACCGCCGACACATCGCCCATCGGCGCAGGGAGGCTGGCCGGCATCGACCGCCGCAGCGCCATTGATGCCGTGCGGTTGCGCATCGGCATGGCGATTTCGCTGGGGCTGCTGAAACCCGGCGAGCGTCTGCCCGACCAGGAGGATGTGGCGCTGGGCCTGTCGGTCAGCCCGATCACCGCGCGGCGCGCGCTAGCGAGCCTGGCGGAGCAGGGCGTCGTGGTGCGCCGCCGGGGCCGGGCCGGCGGAACCTTCGTGGCGGATGAGCCTCCGCAGAGCGTGCTGGCCGAACTCTCCGCGTCGCCGGCCGAGTCCCAGGCCGTGAACCGGCTCGTGGACCGGAGGCTGCTGTTCGAATGCGCCGTGACGCACTACGCGACGCTCAACGCCACGGCTGAACAGCTGGACGAGCTCGAGCAGCTGACACGCGACATGGCCGAGTCTTCGGACTGGTCTGACTACCACCAGGCCGATGAGCAGTTCCACCAACTGGTGGGCACCGCGTCAGGGCTGGGCACGGCGGCCGAGGCTTACCACGAGACGCTGGCGGAGCTCTACGCCTATTTCATCCCCTACCCCATCGAGCTGCTGCACAAATCAAACTGCGACCACGTGGCGCTGGTGGCGGCCCTGCGTGCTGGCGATGTCCAGGAAGCCGTGGACGTCTCGCGGAAGCACGTGGACGTGCTGCACCGGACGATGTTCATGGGTTTAGTTCAGGGTGGTGCCCAAGCGCCATGACTGGTTGGATACGTGTTTCCGGCTACTCGCCGGCAGCCGCGTCCGAAGCCAAGCGGATTCGGTGCCGTATCCTCTGGAGGCGAGAGTCCGGCCGATGGCACTTATTGTCGGCTTGTTCTCCCTGAACAGGGCACATCCCAGCAGCCCAGATATTGAGGGTGCACAGTGCAACACTTCAGGCTGGGAGGCAACTGCAAGCCTTACTCCCTGGGCTGCGGCCTTTTGCCTCAGCGGGCATGGGTCGATCCTGCTTTTGCGATAGACATCGATTCATCTCTCCTGCTTCGCCCCTACGCACCTGCAGGCCGGAATGCTGATAGACGCTCCTTAAGTCGTGTGACTTTCCAAAGCGCGTTGGGTGGGCCTGTGGGGTTAGGAACATCGATAGTGCCAAGGTCTAAAACCAAGGTTCGTCTCTGGCTTTCCTTTGGGGCATGCTAATAAGCTGCGGTTTTTGGCAGTTTTCGCGGACTGCTGGCCAGCTCAATAACTTTGTCATCAACAATGCGCCGGAGTTATCGCTATAGCTGGCAGTATCATTCTCATGTCATAGACTCGGCGGAAAGCAGCTGACGAATCGCACGCGATGTGTACTTACCTAAGGGGAGTTCAGTGCCCGGAGAAATCAACAATGCCGCGCTTCGCGAGCGGTTCGTGGGTGACGTCACAGAATCGTTCTGGGTGCCAGCCTTTCAACGGGGTTACCGTTGGGGCGCCCACGAGGTCAAGCGTCTTCTCGACGATATTTGGGAAAGTCAAGGGGCTCCGTACTATCTTCAGCCGGTGGTTGTCAAAGAACTGCCTGACGGGCGATGGGAACTGATTGACGGACAGCAGCGACTTACAACTCTTTACCTGATCTTCGCCTTCATGAGGAAGGCATCGCTGCAGAATGTCTCAGCACGTTTCTCCCTGGACTACGAGACCCGACAAGAGATGAGAGGATACCTTGCGGATCCTTCAACAGTGACAGGTCAGGACAACATCGACTCCTTCCACGTCGTTGACGCTTACCGAACCATCGGGGAGTGGTTTGACCGCCATGAGGGACGGCGTCAATTCGTTGCGAACAAAGTGTACGGGTACCTTTTCGAAAGCGTCCGCATCATTTGGTATGAGGCACCAGCCGACACGGATTCGACGGCAGTATTCACAAGGTTGAATGTCGGGCGAATTCCCCTCACCGATGCTGAACTCGTCAAAGCGTTGTTACTGACGCACGCCGATGAAGCTCCATCGACACGTGGTCGCTCCATTGAGATTGCGGCGCAATGGGACTTGATCGAACGCGACCTGCGAAACCCTGAACTTTGGGCATTCCTGACCGGGGGCGTACGGTCCGACTCCACCCACATCAGCCTGCTCCTGGATGTCCTCGCGGCCGGCCCCGTCAATACAGACCTACCGATTTTTCACACGTTCCATGCTCTTCGCAGCCGCATCCAGATGAAGCCTCTTGAAACATGGGACGAAGTCCTAGACCTGCACTCGCTTATTACCGGGTGGTTTGAGGACCGGAATGTCTTTCACCGGGTAGGGTTTCTCGTGGCAACCGGGAACAATCTCAGGAGTCTGGTGAACCTGTCGCGGGACCGAACGAAACATGAGTTCGATGATCTGTTGACAGAACAGATCGGGACAGGTTTGGCTCTCTCCGCGGACGGGGTGCGCGATCTCAACTACGAGCGCCGGGGCAGCAATCGACTCGAGCACGCGCTGCTCCTCATGAACGTCGAGACTGTCCGCCGTCAGACCAACTCATCAGAGCGCTATTCATTTCACGCGCATGCAACCGGCCGTTGGTCGCTGGAACATGTCCACGCTCAAAACGCTGAACTGCTCACGCGTCAGGAGCAGTGGTCCGAATGGCTGCGCCTACACCGTGACGCCATCGCCGGTTTGCCTTCACTCGATGAGGACGAGCGGGAAGTACTCCGACAGGAAATGGACGCTGCGTTGTCGATGCAGAAGCTGCCGCAGGGTGTGTTCCGCCGGATTGAATCAAGGGTAATCGACGCACTCGGCGGCGCGCCGGACCTGGACGTGCATTCGATCACCAACCTTGCGCTTCTGGATTCCGGGGCAAACAGTGCACTCAGCAACTCTGTTTTTGAAGTCAAACGTCGCGAGGTCCTTCGCAGAGATAAGAAGGGAAGCTACATCCCGGTGTGCACGCGGAACGTATTCCTGAAGTACTACACATCAGACGCCAATCAACAGCTGCACTTCTGGGGTCCAGCGGACCGTCAGGGATACTTGGCCGCGATTCTCGAGGTACTTTCTCCTTACTTGACTGAGGGGTCAACAGATGTGTGAAACAAGCCGTGTTACTTCCTTCGCCCACCTCCTCCGCGACATTGACTCTGCAGGTCCAATAACCCGTATCGAAATTCCCCTGATCCAGCGCGACTACGCCCAGGGCCGTGAGGACGCGCCGACCGCCGCAATCCGTGCTTCGTTCCTCGAGGTTCTTTATTCCGCGCTCGTGGGTGAAAACCCAGGCAGGATCGGCCTGGATTTCGTCTACGGCGACGTTGACAGCGGCGATAAAGCATTTCGCCCGTTAGACGGGCAGCAACGGCTCACGACTCTGTTTCTTTTGCACTGGTATGTGGCTCACCGCATCTCAATTGCCCTGGAGCAAGAGACCTGGACTGCCTTCGACTACGCGACCCGGCCGAGTGCACGCCTGTTCTGCCAACGGCTCGTAGCCTTACCTCCGCCTGCTGAATGCGAGGATCCTGCCTCGTGGGTCCGCGATCAATCGTGGTTTCAATACGGCTGGCAGCATGATCCGACCATCCAGTCGATGCTAACCATGATCACTGCAATCCATGAACGCTTTGCGGCAACGGACTTGGGCGCTGCTTGGCGGCGTCTCACAGACGCCACTGCTCCAGCGATCTCGTTTCACCTGCTACCCATTCGTGCAATGGGATCACCCGCGGATCTCTATATCAGAATGAATTCGCGCGGAAAGCCCCTCACCGGGTTCGAAAACTACAAGGCACGTCTGGAAGCACTGATAGCGCCGATAGATCCTACGCAAGAGCTCGCGCATAAAATGGATGGCAATTGGGCAAACGTCTTCTGGGCCTACAGGGGCAGCGACGATCTGATCGATGGAAAGCTGCTCAACTACCTGTCCTTCCTCATTGAGGTTTGCGAATGGAAGCAGGGAACGGTTGTAGCGGGGACAACCGAATCCCGAACTCCGGCACTCTTTGACGCCAGCAACCCAGCTGCCCAGGATCATCTCCGTTACCTTATCGAGGCCTTCGACACCTGGGCCGAAGGTGATCCTGCACCATACTTCACCGCACTGTTCGCTTCTGGGGGGCAAGAAACATCAGCAGCCGGTTCCGTGCCGCTCTTCCTTAGTGCCGGAAAAACGAATCTTTTCGAGTCCTGCATCACCACGTACGGCCAATACCGGGGCGCAACACGCGTGTTCGCATTCGGCCAGCAGCTGCTGCTCTGCGCCGTGCTGGCGTACCGGACAGGACACTCCACAGAAGTGGACGACACGTTGAAGCGGCGGATTCGCATCATCAGGAACCTTATTGAGGCCTCCGAAAACGAAATACGCCTCGACCGCATGCCCCTCCTACTGGCTGAAGTCGAGGACATAGCCCTCAACGGCCTGCACTCTGGCTCGACCTCTTTTAATCGTGACCAGTTTGACGACGAACTTGTCAAAGCCGCTTTCATGGAGACCCACCCGCATCTGACCCCGACGGTGTTTGAGCTGGAAGACCACGACATCCTCAGAGGGTCCTTGGTGGCCTTTGAACTTGACGCTGATTCGTTGCCCGGACGCACCAGGGCCTTCTCAGAGCTGTTTCGTTCAAGGGAACACTGGACCTCGATAACCGGCGCGCTGCTTGCAGCCGGCCCGTACGCGCGGCCGCGCGACCGCGCACAGCGGTCCTTTCAGTTCGGGGTGGGTGCGCGAGGCACGGAGGCTGCCTGGAGGAGCGTCCTTGGAACCGGTAGCCGTAGCGCCCTGGCAGCCACCCGGGTGGCCTTCATGAAACTTCTGGACTCAGTTGCAGAACAAGGGGATGTTGAAACTGCGCTCAATAACCTCCGTGAACAGGCAATCCAGGACTATGAGACACAGGGCAGGTTTGATTGGCGGTATTACCTCGTGAAATACGACGAAATGCGCGAGGGCAGGTCTGGTATTTATTTTGGTCGTGATGCGGACCTTGGGTATTCACTGTGCATGCTCCACCGGACTCAGCGAAACAGCAATTACCGCGACCCGTATCTGTTGGCGATCTGGAAAATAAGCGGGGTTGGTGACAGGATCGAGGATCCTTGGTTCACTGGATACGAGTGGAACGAGCGGTGGATCACCCTCGTTAAGAGCGGCGTACGTATTCGATGTCTATCAGAGGGCTTTGCGGTGTCACCGCCTTTAGACGCCAGCCTCGACAATGGTTACCAAGAAGTCTGCGCACAATTCGGCATTCAGGACCAGCTTCTGCCCATTCCTCAAAGCGCCCACAACGAGTGCCTGGTGGACTCTAGCGATCGCATTCAGTTCGGCGCAGCCCTATTGAAGGCTCTCGTCCAAGCCGGCTGCTAAAGCACCCAGGATCTCGTACGAATGGCGTCATTACGGCTCCTGTATGTTCGCTACCAGGGGTTTCTCTTTCGGCTCTTTCCCTCTAAGCAGTTCCTGAATCCTTCTGTAGCTCCACAACCTCAGCCCTCAACTCTGCAACCTGTTCTTGCAGCTCAACGATCGCGTAGGCTAGCTTCCCAATCACATCTTTATAGTCGTTATTCTTGGTATCTATCTTGAGGGTACTAAGGGCAGCATCTCGACCCAGCACCTCCTGGGCGGCAGTAGCAAGTGAAACCATAAACGATCTCCCCATTGATTTCAGCTTGTTCCGCGGATCGCTCATACATCTTCTTCTTTCCCTGATTCGAGCCACTTCGTATAACGGCTCCTTAAATGTCTCACTGTCCCGCCCTGGCTGGACAAACTCAGCGCCGACCTCGTGTGCGCGCCCGTCAAGGTTCGTTGGCAGGGGCCTCCCGTTTAGTGGCAAATACAATTATGTACGATTCCACCCCAAGTCGCTGGCCGATCAGACGTGCTTCGTTAGCAAGGGAAGGGTTAGCGGTACTTACAGAACCCCTACGGCAACCCGACGTTCGTGCGTCCGTTCTTGACGACCAGCCGCGCCCGACCGAGTCGCGGAGGGCGCGCCCCGGCCAAAGCCGGACGCGCCCTCCGCGATCACCGAACCTACGAAAGTGTCCGCAGCCCCTGATTCAGTCGATGAGTACAGGCTCCTTGGCACCATCCGAAGCCTCAACGACCGGCGCAACCTTCCCGTTCCGGTGGTAAAGCCAGTTCGCCACCGCCAGAAGCGCCACGAGTACGAACGTGCTCAGGAGCTGGGGACGGGAGTCCTCGCCGATGAAGCCGACCGTGAAGATCGCGGCGAGGATGACCAGACCAAACACCGTGAGCCACGGGAAGCCGGGCATCCGCAGGGGAAGCTCCGTCCCGTCGCGGTCGGCGCGGAGGCGCAGCGCGAGCTGGGCCAGGAGCGCTGACGTCCACACCAGCAGGCACGTCGAGCCCACGATGTTGAGCAGGACGGGAAGGACCTTTTCGGGGAAAGCCAGCTCCAGCACCACCGTGACAACGCCGAAGGCGACGCTGGCCAGGACTGCCACAACCGGGACACGGGCCGTGGACACCGAGGCGAGCATGCGCGGTGCTTCGCCCCGCTCAGCGAGGGAGTAGGCCATCCGGGAGGCACCGTAGAGGTTGGCGTTGAGGGCGGAGAGCAGCGCTGCGACGGCTACCAGAGTGATGGCGGTGGCCGCGCCGGGCATGCCGGCCGCATCCAGCACCGCGGCGAACGGGCTCTTCAGCCCCGCCGAACCCACGGGAACCACGGCCGCGATCACGAAGATTGCACCGATGTAGAAGACCAGGATGCGCCACAGCACCGTCCGGACTGCTTTCTTCACGCTGCGGGCAGGCTCAGCCGTCTCAGCTGCCGCCACGGAAACAATCTCAGTGCCGCCGAACGCGAACGCCACCACAAACAGGGCCGTGGCAATCCCGGCGAAACCGCTGGGTGCAAATCCGGCGCCGGTGAAGTTGGTCAGGCCCGGGGACTGCACGCCCGGCAGCCAGCCGAAGAGCAGGGCAGCGCCCACCAGGAGGAACCCGACGATTGCCGCCACCTTGAGCAGGGCGAACCAGAACTCGAACTCGCCGAAGTTCTTCACACTGGTGAGGTTCACCGCGGTGAGCACCACGATGAAGATGAAGGCCACGAGCCACACCGGCAGGGCCGGGAAGATGGTGGCCAGCAGGCCCGCCGCACCGAGCGCTTCGGCCGCGATGACCACCACGAGCTGCAGCCACCACAGCCAGCCCACCGTGGCACCGGCCACCGGCCCGTAGGCCTTGGCGGTGTAGACGGAGAAGGCGCCGCTGTCCGGGTTGGCGGCGGCCATCTCGCCGAGGGCCCACATCACCAGGATGATGAGGGTTCCGGCCACGAGGTAGGAGATCAGCACGGCCGGGCCGGCGGCCTGGATGCCGGCGCCGGAGCCGATGAAGAGGCCTGCGCCGATGGCGCTTCCGAGGCCCATCATGGTCAGCTGGCGGGGTTTGAGTGCCGCGCCCAGTGCGCGGCCAGACGTCTTTGTCTGTTGTTCCATGGGGAGTCCTCTGGTTGTAGGCGGAACGGTTGGTTGGTAAAGGGTCAGTCGATTGTCGAGGCTGCGTGCGCTTCCAAAAGCCGAAGCACGAGATCGTTGGAGGCGGGATCGGCAACGGTGATCCGCACGCCGTCGCCCTGGTACGCCCGGACCATGATGCCGGCGGCGTCGAACGCGGCCACCAGCCTCGCGAGCAAATGTTCATCGGCACGGATCCACAGGAAATTGCCCTGGCTCGGCTGCAGTTTCCAGCCCAGGGCTTCCAGCTGCGCGGCCATCCGGGTGCGCTCCTTCCTGACGGCTGCCACGCGTGCTTCCATCTCCTCCCCCGCGTCCAGCGATGCGATGGCCGCCTTCTGGGCCAGCGCGCTCACGGAGAAGGGAAGTGCAGTCCGCCGCAGTCCCTCGGCGATGCCCGGCGCCGCCACGGCGTATCCCACGCGCAGGCCGGCGAGTCCGTAGGCCTTCGAGAAGGTGCGCAGGATGCAGACGTTCGGGAACCGGCGGTAGAGCGCCAGGCTATCGGGGCCGCTGCCCGCTTCGGCGTATTCCACATAGGCCTCGTCGATCACCACGAGGATGTCGGAGCGGACGGACTGCAGGAAGGCCTCGATGCGGTCATGGCTGATGGGCACGCCGGTCGGATTGTTGGGGGTGCAGAGCAGGATCACCTTCGTGCGGGCAGTGACGGCCGCAGCCATGGCCTCGAGATCGTGGCCCTCAGCGCTGTCCAGCGGGATGCGGACCGGCCGTGCGCCTGCCAGCTCAACCAGGATGGGGTAGGCCTCGAAGGAACGCCACGCGAAGATCACTTCATCCCCGGCGTCGCACAGGCCGGTGATGATCTGCTGGAGGACGCCGACGCTGCCGGGTCCCACCGCGACCTCGTCAGCCGTGACGCCGAGGTGACTGGCAATCCGTTCGCGGAGTTCGACGGCGGCACTGTCCGGGTAGCGGTTCATGGTACCCGCCGCTGCGGCCACCGCGGCGGCGGCCGCGGGCAAAGGTTCGTAGTGGCTTTCGTTGCTGGCGAGGGCGGCAATGTCCGCGCCGGCGCTGCGCCGGCCCGGAACGTAGGGCGGAAGTCCGGCCACCGCGCCGCGAAGGGCGGGAAGCGCGGTGTCCGGTGCGGTCAGGATCTGATCACGGGTCATGAGGACTGATCATGATTGTGATCCGCCACACAATGCAAGATACCCTCAAAGCATTGGGACTTCTGCTCAACTTCTAGTAACCGTGGTGAAAATATGACCATCCCGAACCCCCGCACCCTGGATTCCCTCGACGGCAGGATCATCCTGGCCCTCGACAAGGATCCGGAAGCCAGCGCCCTTGCACTCTCGCGCACCCTCGGCGTCGCACGGAACACCGTCCACGCCCGGCTGGCACGGCTCGAGCGCAGCGGCGCCCTCCGCTCCTTCAGCCGGAGGCTGGATCCCGCAGCGCTCGGCTATGATCTGATGGCCTTCCTCTCGCTGTCCATCAGCCAGACCCGGACCGGTGCGGTGGAAGACGGGCTCGCCGCGATCCCGGAGGTCATCGAGGTGCACGCCACCACCGGCGACGCGGACCTCATGGCCAAAGTGGTGGCCCGCAGTACGGCGGATCTCTACCGCATCACCAACGAGATCCTGGAAATTGAGGGGATCCAGCGGACCAGCACGGCCATTTCCGTACTAGAACTCATGCCGCCCCGCTACGACGGCCTCCTGAGCCGGCTCTCGGAGCAGGAATCCCGCCCCTCGCACTAAACACGGGTGATGCGCACCACAAGTGGGCAAATTTTCACTCATCCCTGCATTTGCCTGCCAAATATCCCAATCAAATTCCGCTCTCTTGCCTATCTGTGAACCAGCCCACATGATTCCTGCATGACTTCACTTACCGTCTCCGGCCGCGTGGCGCAGGTTCTCAGCAGCTATGTCAGCGACGTCTTCGGCGTCATGGGCAACGGAAACGTCTACTTCCTGGACGCCGCGGAAAAGCTGGGCCTCCGCTTCTCCGCCGTCCGCCATGAAGGCGCCGCCATCGCCGCGGCCGACGCCTACTACCGGACGTCAGGACGCCTCGCCGCAGGCACCACCACCTACGGCCCTGGCTACACCAACGCACTCACCGCCCTCGCCGAGTCGGTCCAGGCGCAAATCCCCGTCGTGCTGGTCACCGGGGACGCTCCGAGCAGCGGCGCCCGGCCCCAGGACGTGGACCAGGCAGCCATCGCCGCAGCACTCGGCGCGGCCACCTTCACCGTCACCCGCGACGCCGCGGGCTCCATCACACAGCAGGCGGTGGAGTACGCACTCACCAAACGCACCGCCGTCGTGATTGCCATCCCCTATGACCTCGCCGCACTCGAGGCTGGGGACGAAGCGCTTCCGGCGCCGCTGGCACCGGCGGTGATTGACGACGTCGACGGCGGCCTTGGGCAGGTAGCCCGCCTGCTCGCTGGGGCGAAGCGGCCGCTGATCCTCGCCGGCCGCGGTGCGCATCTCGCCGGCGCCGGCCCGGAGCTCCGGGAGCTCGCCGACCGCCTCGGCGCACTGACCGCCGGAACCGCCCTGGCGCTCAACCTCCTCAAAGGCGAGGGGTACTTGGGCGTCGCGGGCGGCTTCGGCACCGACACCGCGGCCGGGCTCATGGGCGAGGCCGATGTGGTCCTGGTGGCCGGGGCAAGCCTGAGCCCCTTCACCATGCGGTTCGGGCACCTGCTCGGCCCGGACAGCACCGTCATCCAGATCGACGCCGCCCTGCAGCCGACGCACCCCCGGGTGGACACGTTCGTCAGCGCAGACGTGAAGTCCGCTACGGGACGCATCCTCCGGATGCTGGATGGCACGGCCTCTGCGGACGCCGGCCGCGCGGAAGCCTGGCGTGCGGAGGCCGTCCTGCGTCTGGCCGAGGGACCGGCCCACCACGCAGGTTCAGCGGAGACGCCGGACGGCCGGCTGGACCCGCGCTCCCTGGCCACGGCGCTGGATGCCGTGCTGCCGGAGCGCCGCACGGTGGTCCAGGACGGCGGGCACTTCGTCGGCTGGGCCCCCATGTACTGGAACATCCCGCGGCCCCAGGACCTGGTGATGGTGGGCACCGCCTACCAGGCCATCGGGTTGGGCCTTGCCAGCGCCGTCGGGGCAGCCCGTGCGCTGGAGGACGGCCGCACCCTGGTCCTGGCCTCGGGCGACGGCGGTTTCCTGATGGGCTTGTCCGACCTCGAATCGCTGATCGGGGCGGCGAGCAGCGCCATCGTGGTGATCTACAACGATGCCGCTTACGGAGCCGAGATCCACCAGTACGGCTCTCAGGGCCTGACCGAAAAGCCGATGCTGATCCCGGAGGTGGACTTCAGCGGCATCGCCCGCGCTTTGGGTGCTGAGTCCGCGATCATCCGCTCACTGGGGGACCTTTCCGCGCTTCAGGACTGGATCGACGCCGGCGCGAAGGGGACCTTCGTGGCCGACTGCCGGATCACGTCGAGCGTCCGGGCCCCGTGGATGAGCGAATGGATGCAGGCCAAGCAGGAGGCGAAGGCAGCCGTGGCGGGCTAGCGGGGAAGAAGCCGCCACAGCGACACGACCTCGCCGCCGTCGAACGCAAAAAGGGGAAGCCCCACCAGCAAGGCTGAAGGGGCTTCGACTGTTTTGATTCCGTTATGACGAACATCATCTCCCGAACTTGCGGGAATTCTGGTGTTTCCTGCCTCGTCATCGGCAGACCACGCGGATCAGATCCACAGTGTGTTCCAAGGTTCCCTGTTGTTCGTTCCCGTCCTTCTTTCGAAGAACGTATTAACAGTGTTACGCCTAGTTTTCCGAAGGCGCAAGAGCCAATCTTCCCGGGGATTCCGGCGTTCTTAACGGTGCCCGCCAGCCATCCCGGAGCAGCAAGCTCCAGGAGAATCACGCTTTGCGGTGAACCACCAGGACAGGACACTGAGCGTGGGTGACAACCTGGGTGGAGACCGAGCCCAGGTGCAAACCCGGAAATCCCCCATGACCCCGGGATCCGACGACAATAAGATCCGCGTCCTTGGCGGCGTCCAGAATTGCCGAAGCAGGTGAAGGAGTGTCTACCAGCTCCCCAGCCGCGGCCACGCCTCCGTCTGCGGTGGTCTTCAGTGCCTCACCCTGTCGTGCCCGTGCGACTTGCTCCGGGGACTCTTCGGCCGCAATCTCACCTGCCGCCGTTTCCAGGACAGCGGGATACCACGCCATCGGGGGCTTATTCCATGCTGTGACCAGGCGGAGCTGGCCATTGCGCTGCCGGGCCTCATCCATGGCCCAGTCCAGTGCAGCCCGGGAATATTCGGAACCGTCAACACCGACAACTATCAAGAACGAACCGGTACTGGTCATCTGCCTTTCCTTTCACTGCCTCGCCGAACCGAACCGTGCCGCGCCCTACCCTGTGAGCGTGCGGGGTTCGGTTCCAGCTGTCATGGTTCCATCGGACGCTCGTGCCGGCGTCGGGGGTAGAGTCCAAGGTCCCCGGCGTCGCGGGCCGAGAGACTACGACTGAGTGCCTCGGATGTATCTCCCGCCATAGGAAACCCACAGGTCCCCGCCCTAACATGGCCCTCATGAATGCTGCCCGGGACGCCCGCTCTGCCGCCGTCGTCATCAACGCCGGATCACGCAGAGGAGCTGCACACGAACTTGCCGTGGACACGATGCGGAAAGCAGGCGTGCCCATCTCAGCCGTGCACCACGTGCTGTCCGGCGGCGAGCTGGCCGGGACGCTTGACCGGGTTCTTGCGGACGGCCACGATCTGGTGGTTGTCGGCGGCGGCGACGGGACCGTGTCCTACGCCGCCGGCCGGGTTGCCGGCACCAACGTTGCGCTCGGCGTTCTTCCGCTGGGCACCGCCAACGACTTCGCCCGCACGCTGGAGATACCGAACAACCTTGCCGAGGCGTGCGCCACCGTCGCCGAAGGGAAGGTGGTGGACATCGACCTCGGCCGGGCCAACGGCGAGCCGTTCCTCAACGTCGCGTCCGTGGGCCTATCGGTGGCTGTGACGGAGGCTCTGAGCCCCCGCCTGAAGCGGTACATCGGGCCGCTGGCGTACAGCATCGCCACGCTTCGGGCCTATGCCCGGCACAAGCCGTTCCGGGCACGCCTCGAATTCCCCGAGGGCGACCACGAGCCGATGGAACTGGACAACCTGCTTCAGGTGGCGGTCGGCAACGGCCGGCACTACGGCGGCGGCAACACGGTCTCCCCCACCGCCGGGATCGATGACCACCTCCTGGACATCTATGCCATCCTGGCGGGTCCGCTCCGGGAGCATGTGAGCATCGCACGGCTGCTCAAGGACGGAAGCTTCATCGAACACGACCGGGTGCACCACCTGACAAGCCGGCACGTTCGGCTGGTCACCGAGCCGCCGCTGCCGGTGAACCTCGACGGCGAGATCGCCACCACCACGCCCGCCGACTTTACCGTCCAGCGCAACGCCGTTCACGTGGTGGTGCCCCAGAGCAGCACCAGCGCGCTGTTGGACGGACCGGGCCCAGCGGGCGGGCCGCCGTCGTGATTCCCGACGGCGGAAGGTTCTGACTATCGGGGAGCAAGCCGCCACAGGGACGTGACCTCGGCCGAGCGCGCCTCGAACAGGGGATCGTCCCGGTCCGATGCCTTCGGATGCGTTGGCTTGGTGTCGAGCCGTTCCATTACCTTTAGGCCGGCCGCCTCGATGGCGGCCAGCAGATCCTCACGCGACCGCAAGCCAAGGTGCTCGGCCAGGTCGGAGAGGACAAGCCAGCCCTCCCCGCCCGGCTCAAGATGGTCGGAGAGTTCGTTCAGGAAGCGGAACAGCATTCTGCTTCCGGGGTCGTAGACTGCGCTGTCCAGGCTGGAATGCGGAGTGGCCGGAATCCAGGGCGGGTTGCACACGATCAGCGGCGCCCGTCCGGGCGGGAACATGTCGGTCAGGACGGCCTCGGCACGGTCCTGGACGCCGAGGTTCCGGAAATTCTCAGCGGCACAGGCGATGGCACGCGGCTCATTGTCCGTCGCCACCACGCGGCGCACGCCGCGGCGCGCGAGGACGGCAGCGAGCACACCGGTGCCGGTCCCGACGTCGAACGCCAACGTGTCGGAGGGCAGCGCAGCGGCGGCGACGAGATCCACATACTCGCTCCGGGTGGGGAAGAACGTGCCGTAGTGCGGGTGGATGCGGCCCTGCAGGGCATCGACGTGGACGCCATTACGCCGCCACTCGTGGGCGCCAATGGCCCCGACAAGCTCATGCAGGGACACGACGGAGGATTCGCCGATATCACCGTACGCTTCGGCGGCGGCCTGCCGGATGTCCGGTGCGCGGCGCAACGGCACCACCGGGCCCGGATCAAGCGGAACCAGCAGGAGGCCGAGAATACGTGCACGGTGGGAGCGGGACTGGCGGTGCCGGTAGAACTTCTCGGCCGGAGTTGCTGTGGTCCTCTTGCCGGCGCCGACCCGGCGGTCCAGGGCGTTGAGGATCTGCCGTGCGTTGTGGAAGTCACCGTGCCAGAGCATCGCGATCCCCTGTGACGCCATCCGGATCGCATCATCGGCCGTGAGGGAGTCGGTAACCACTTCGACGCGCGTCGGCGCCGGCCTGCCGTTTGCCGAACGCCATCGCGCGGTCCTGCTCTCTCCGGCCTCGGCCCAGGTCACGGCGGCGGCATCATCCCCCGCGGCTGTGGGCGCGGGGTTGAGGGCCGACGTCGGGATTCCTGCGGGAGCTGGCGTCTCGGTAGTGATAAGGATCCATTCCAAGCGTCAGAGGAGCCGATCGGCGACTGACGATTGCGGCGATGATTCCACGACGTGGATGGCTACGGTCCAGGATTCCGGACCGTCATCCGGCCGCGAACCGAGCTCGGTTGATGGCCGCTGTAGCCATTCAACCTGCCTTTTCAGGATACAGGTGTGCCGTGGGTGCTACCCGACGCCCAACCAAACCAGTACGGCACCCAGAACCTATGCTGATCCCCCGAGGTGTACTTCAGCTGCAGCGCCCGTGCGCTCGGTGCCGAGTCGGCAATCATCCGGTCACTGGCGGACCTTTGGCCACCTGTGCGATGTTGTCGAAGTTCGACTGGCGCTGCAAACCGATCGCGTCAGGGACCTACCGAATCGCCCAGTAAACACGGGTCTTATCGTTGAATGATATGGACTGCTCAACGAAGATTTTGCCGCCTTCAATGGCGGCAGCCGGCACGTCCATGCAGAGCTGGTAGGAGGCGCTGCCACCGTTCTCCAACGTAGGGACATCCATAACCCCCTGGTCAACGACAGCATCGCAATCTGATGCGTCGTATTGTCTGGCGTCAGTGCCGACGAAGGTTTCGGACAAATCGATCCAGGGAGTGCCTTCTTGGGATCCGACGTAAGTAACAGTCAAGCCGACAAGAATGTATTGTCCCTTTGGCGCATCATTGAACCGATTAGCAGCCAGAACATCCGCATTGGCGTCCAATTTCACCGAAGTAACTGCGACCTGGTATTCCTTTCCAACAGTCGCAACCGTGCCGACAGCGAGCGGTTGGCTTACCGAGCCTGCGACTGTGCTGGCAGTCGGTGCCGTTGCAGGGTCTGAGCCGGAGGATGACTTCGCCGCTGACGTTTCCACAGCCTTAGAGACGTTCTCGTCGGATCCGGTGACAGCATCCGAAACACTATCCAGCATCGAGGAATAGAGCGCTTGGGTGGAAAGCACTCCGACAAGCGAAAAAACGCCGACGACCAGCGATGCTATAGCCATTCCCCGCATCGTCGAGCGCCCACGAACTGTGATTACCAGAGCGATAATGGCCAGAACGACGGCGATGAAGCCTAGGAAGAATACTGCGTTATTCACGATAGGGACCCAGCAGAGAAGCAGAGCAACTCCAGCGAGGACAAGGGCTGTAATAGTGACGGCCTTTCCCCGTTGCTCTGGGTGCGGGTCCTCCAGTGGCTGATCGACCCAAAATTGATGATTCGGCGGTGCCGGGCCCCAGCTAGGATCGGGCTGCCAGTCGGGAGGTGGCTGCCATCCGTTCGGCGGAGAGGGCCAGTTACTCGGAGGGTTATAGCGCTGCATGTTTGTCCCCTATCAACCAATGCCAGCCACCGCTCCGTCGCGGACGAGCCTTTTGAGTAGGAGCATATAACCCACGTCGGCATTTTTAGCTCAAGAATTCCCTTGGTTTTACTCAAGGCCTGCAGATTGTCCGCGCGTCCGGTTATGCTTCGGCTGTACCAGAATTCCATTCCAGGAAAGAAGGAGAGTTATCTTTCAGTTTTTCCTTCGACTATCAGAAAGCTCAACGTTGAGCTTCCAGCCGAGAAAACTGAAGTCTTGAGGTCGCACCTGTATCCGAGTATTGGAATAATTTCTGGCTACGCAGATCCACGTTCATTCACTGAGGCATAGAAGGGGGACACCATGTCCGGTCAGCACCAAAACCCGACTTTTACGGGTCAGTCAGGAACACAACAGGCGTATCAACCAACGGGTTACGCTCCAATTCCACAACCGAAACAGGGCAACGGGCTGGGTGTAGCAGCCTTGGTCGTCGGCATTGTTGCCGCAGTCCTGAGCGTCATTCCTTTGATCGGCATGGCAGCTTTTTTTCTGGGACCAGTCGCGATCCTGCTGGGCGTCATTGCATTCTTTCTGAAGAACAGGAAGAAAGGAATGGCAATCGCGGGCGCCGTCCTTGGCATTATTAGCCTCATCATCGCCGGAGTCATGACAGCAGCAATAGGTGCCGGCGTGCAGGCGGTCGATGCTGAACTAAACGCAGAGCACACAGTTGAATATGTCGTCACAACCTCGGGTCCTGCAAGTATCAGCTATTGGACTCCCGGTGGTTCGTCATCCGAAAAAATCACGGCTGACTGGAATAAATCGGTAACATCCAAGGAATTCAATATCGCCAGCTTGAGCGTTTCGGGCGATTTCAGCGACCCGAGCGCATCTGTTAGCTGCGACATCCTTATTGACGGAAAGAGCGCGGGCAAGAACACAGGCTCGGGAGCGGGAGCGCACGCAAGCTGCTCGGGCAGTACCTGGAGTAAGTAAGAACCTAAGCAATGATGGCGGGGTGTCCAAGCTGATATGGCTGACCACCCCGCCATTCTGCTGTTCTGGAGGGTATATGTTCGCCCCATACAGACGGTTAGAACCTAGGGGCACCAATAAATGCGTGCCGAGCGCCTGTAGCAGCGTGCCACCCACCTACAGCGGCCGCTGCCTCCACATGTGATCACCCTCGGCCCGAAAGGCGGGGTTGCGCAAAAGTGGCTTCGTCTTGTGCGGGAAGTTCCGAGTGGCAGCTAACCGCCGCTGCAGAGATCTGCCGCTTGACCTGCTCAAGCTCATCTTCGAGCAGGTCAACTTTGGTGCGGTATTTTTCGAAATCCGCCGATCGGCGCCTGGCCATGGCAAAACTAATGACTGCGGCGAGAACGGCGAGCGGGAACGAGAGCAGCAGGGCCCAGCCGGACACGGCAAGGAAGTCCATGGCTATGGGAAGTGCCTGCTTGAATGCCAGGAAGTCGTTCACCCCACCGACCACGCCCTGCAGAGCGGAGTCCAGGGGGCCAAAGTACTCCCCCACGATCGGCGTCTCGGAAAACGACGGAGCGCTCAGGGGCGGTTCTCCCCCTGCCGACCAGCGCGAGTCACGGAAAGTGTTCAGGACGTAGATCCCGGCACCCGCGTTGAGGGCCGCGAAGAGCAGTACGGTTCCCAGCGCGGTCCAGTGGAGCCTGCGCCAACGCCAGAGGCCGGCCACAAGCGCGAAGCCGGCGGCCGCAATCCAACAAAAGTTGCGGAGTTCGTCGCGGCTCAGGCCGCCCAGCAGATCCAACGTATTCCCCACCCTCACAGTTGATGCTTGTTCCGGTCCCAAGCAATGCCTGTTCAGGTCCCAAGGGAGCCTATCCCAGTCCCCCGGACATGCCGCGGTAGATACGGGTGCGGGGCAAGGCCGTTCGGCCCTATCAACCTGCGGCAACCGGCCCAAAGCTTAAGACAGATAGGCGCTGGGGCGGACGCCCGCGGGCCCCTGCACCTCTGCCGGACCGCGGACTCTGAGGACATCCGGACATGTCAATCGACAAGCGCCAGCCCCCGCTGCGCAGGCGGGCCGCGACGCAGGAAAGTCAGCCCCATGAGGTGACCCGCAAAGCCCTCCTCTCCGCAGGAGCGCTGTCATCGCTGCTGTACGTGGTTGCCACAGACGTGGTGGCGGCGTCCAGATGGGACGGGTACCGGCGCACCGAGCAGATGGTCAGCGAACTCTTCGCCGTCGGCTCCCCCGGCCGGGACGTTCTGCTCCCCTTCACTTGGCTCTACACGGTGCTGTTCACCGCGTTCGGGGTGGGCCTCTGGATCTCCGTGCGCGGCAACCGCGCCCTGCGCATCGCCGGCGGCCTGCTCATCGGGTACGGGCTGTGGAACATCATGGGCGCCCTGTACCCGCTGACGCTGGGGGACGATACTTCCATTCCCATGCATATCCTTGCCACCAACGTCCAGCTTGCCCTCATGGTCGCGGCAATGTGTTTCGTGGCTGCGGGGTTCCACGGCCGGATGCGCGTGTATTCGATCGCCTCGCTCGCCGCTTCCGCGGCGATGGGCATGGTGGCGTTCATGGCCGCCCCGGGACCGAACCTCGTGCTGGGCATCAGCGAACGGATCAGCATCGGGGCATTCCTGCTCTGGGTCGCGGTCCTGGCGGTCGCGCTGTGGAAGCAGCCTGCGGCTGACAAAACATCACGGGTTTAGGCGCCATCCCCTCACCGAACACCTCCGTGGAAGTGGCCAATCATGCTCGAAACTGCACGCAACACCAGGACCGACGGACCCCGCGACCTGGTCACCGAACTCCTGGGCCTGTGGCTGGTGCTGGCCGTCTTCCTGGACGGCTGGGCACACCTGAACCTGCCCAGCCTGGAGACGTTCTTCACCCCGTGGCATGCCGCCCTCTACTCCGGGATGCTGGCGACGGCGGCGTGGACCGCCGTCGTAATCCTCCGGAACCGGACACCGGGGCAGCCGCTGGTGCGGGCCATCCCGCCCGGCTACCGGGGAACTGTGGTGGGGCTCATCCTCTTTGCCATCGCCGGCGGCCTGGACCTGCTGTGGCACGAGCTCCTGGGCATCGAGGTCTCGCTGGATGCCTTGGTCAGCCCCACCCACCTGCTGCTGGGCTTCAGCCTCTTCCTCATCCTCGGCACCGCGGTCCGGAGCGCCCGGGCAAGTCATTCAGCCAGCCCCGACGATCACCCGGCCCTGACCCCGGCGGCGCTGTTCGCCGTCGTACTTATGACCGGGCTGGGGGCGTTCTTCCTCATCTACGTCTCCGCCTTCGTCCGGCCGGGGCCAACGGCCCTCTTTGTGCCGACGCCGTTCGGCAGCCCTGGGCGCGTCCAGTCGGAGATGCCGGTGGTCGTGACCCTGGCCAGCTACCTGCTGACCACCGCACTGATCATCGCGCCCTTCCTCTTCATGCTCTCCGCGGCGAGGCGTCCGGTCCGCGGGGTTGTCACCCTGCTGGTGGCCGCGGCGGCGTGGCTGCCCGTCGCGATGCTGGGCTTCCACACGTACTCAGCTGCTGGAGCCGCGGGCGCCACCGTCGCCGCCGTCGTGGCTGACCTGCTGCTGGCCCGGCTTCCGGCAGCCTGGCTGGGCAGGCGGCTGCCGGCGGTCACGGGAGGAGTCGCGGCACTCCTGTGGACGGGACAGCTCGTGGCGTTCGCCGTGACGGACGCGATCCGCTGGCCCGTCTCGCTCTGGCTGGGAGCAGTGGTCCTCAGCGCCGCGGTGGCCGCGGGGCTCGCCCTCCTCGCTTCCTGGGGTCCGGCGGGTTCGGGGGCTCCGGCAGGTTCGGCGTGGGACTCCGCCGCGCGGTAGCCGCCTCTCACTTCCAGAGGCGGACGCAGTTCATAATGACGAAGTGATCACGCTTGTCAAAGTCCTCCACAACGTCCTCTTCACTGCTGGCTACCTGGCCATCGCCGTGGTTGCCTCAGCGATCAGCTACTACGGCCGGCCGGCAGTAGGGCTCGGCATCATCCTGACCGCAACCGCCATGTTGGTGACTCTGCTCATCGCTTCCGCCGTGGTCAATCGCCGACAGAAGCGGGCGGTGGAGTCCGCCAAGAATGCGGAGGCCGCTGCCGCGGCCGGACACACCAGGACCTACAGCGCGCACGTCTCTGAATCCTACGAACATGATGCCAGCACCGTTTGGTCGCTGATCCGGCCGGCCGAGAGCGCCGTGTTGCTCACCGACGCGCAGCGGGCCTTCACCGTGCCGGGGACACCTGCCGGCGTCGGGGAACAGCAGTGCTTCATCGGCCGCGACGGTTCAGTTTCCGTCATCGAGGTCATCGGTGAAGAGGGCCCTTGGTGGGCAACAACCAGGCCCATCTCGCCGGGCGAGATGAACAGCCGCTCGACCTATCGCCTTGAGCCGACCTCCACCGGATGCACTCTCACTCTTGGGACCGTCATTGAACTCCCTGCAAACGAAGTGCTTGCAGAGGACCCCGACCAATGGTGGGAAACCCAAATGAGGCCCTACCTGACCCGGATCAAGGAAGTCCTGGCCGCCCGGCAAACGTAGCGCGCCCGGACCGAGGCGACGGGGGCACCCAACCGCGTGCCGCCGTCGTGCTTTCCCCACGAGCCCCGAAACTTACGCCGGCAAGTGCACAGCCACGGATGCCCGTTCAACGGCGGGGCACATGATCTTCACCGCGGCGTCGCTGGAGGCCTCGTCCAGGCCCAGCAGCATGCGCACTCCTGCCGCCCCGAGTTCGTAGTGGGGCAGGGACACTGTGGACAGCGGCGGCCTAAGGTGGGCGGCGATAACTTCCTGGTTGTCGAAGCCCACAACAGCCATGTCGTCCGGAATGGAGAGCCCGTTTTCCCGCAGGCCGTCGTATAGTCCCATGGCCATCCGGTCGTTGTAGCAGTACACAGCGGCGACGTTGCGCTTGAGTAACTCTTCGGTGGCGCCGTATCCGCCTTCCTGGTCCGGATAGGCTTCCAGCACCAGCTCCGGGTCGAACGGAATTCCGGCAGCCTCCAGCGCATCCTTGTAGCCCTGGAGGCGTCCGTCCCTGGCGGGCGCGGGGGTGGTGGCGTTGATAAAGGCGATGCGCCGGTGGCCGCCTCGGAGCAGGATTTCCGTCGCGGACTTCCCGCCTTGCTCTTCGTCGGGCACCACGGCACGGGCAGCGCCCGGCTCCGGCGAGAAGCAGTTGACCAGGACGAAGTCCGCCTCGCGAAGCGTCTCCGGCACGACAGTGGGACGGTGGAACCATGTGGAGTACAGGATGCCGCGCACCTTGTACTCCAGCATCATGGCGATCGCATCCGTTTCCAGGTCGCGGTTCCCCTCGGTGTTGGCGATCAGCAGCGCGTAGCCGTGCTTCCAGGCTTCGTCCTGCGCCCCGTGGATGATCTGACCCGCGAACGGGGTGGTAGCCACACCGTCTGCGACGAGGCCGATGAACCGTGAGGTGCCGCTGACCAGCGTCTTGGCCATCGCGTTTGGGCGGTACCCGAGCTGCCGGATCGCGTCCTTGACGCGCTGACGCGTCTGCTCGGCAATGCGGGCGTTCTTCTTCTTGTTGATCACCAGCGACACCGTGGCAGTGGACACACCGGCTGCTTCAGCTACTTCGCGGAGGGTCACCGGCTGGGCACGGCTTTTCCTCACGGGAACGTCGGGGGTGGCCGCGTTGCCTGAGTCTTTCTCCTGCGAAATCATCTGTCCTCCATCAGGAGTATATCCATCTGCCATGGCCGTCATCCCTTTGTCGCCCCGCTTTCCAGGCCCTGGATCATGGCTTTGTTCAGGACGAGGAAGACCAGGAGCAGGGGCGTGATGGTGACGCACACGGCAGCGAAGGTGGCTGTCCAGTCCACCTTGCCCATGGCGCCGATGTAGTTCTGCAGGCCCAGAGGGATTGTTTTCAGGTCTTCGGAGAGGACGAACGTGTTGGCGAAGATGAAGTCGTTCCAGATGAAGATGCTGTTGACCAGCACCACGGTGACCACGGTATTCAGCGACAGCGGCAGCGTTATCAGTCCGAAGATCCGGTAGGGGCCGGCGCCGTCAAGGGAGGCGGCCTCGTAGGTTTCCCGTGGAATGTATTCGAAGAACGATGAGAACAGGTAGATGGACATGGGCAGCGCGAAGCCGGCCAGCGGGATGATCATCGACTGATAAGTGTCCAGCAGGTTCACGGTTGAGTAGTCGATGAACAACGGCACCAGGGCAATCTGGACGGGAACAATGATTCCGATCAGGAACAGCCCGCGGACAAACTTGCTCAGCCGGAAACCAAGGACCTGGATGGCGTAGGCGGCCATCATGCCGAACAGGACGATCAGGACGTTGGCACCCATGGTGACGATGAAGCTGTTCAGGATGTTCCTGCCGAGATCGCCCGTTTCGAACGCCCGTGCGTAGTTCTCCCATGTCAGCGAGCTGGGCAGGGCGAACGGGTCACCGGTGGCGAAGTCATGCTCGGTGCGCAGGCTGGTCAGGAACAGCCAGGCGAGCGGGTAGACCTGGACGATCACAATCAGCATGATCAGCACCCTCGACAGGGTCCGGTACAGGCTGGGCTTCCGGCGTCGCCTTGGGATGGCGGGTGCGGGGGGCACGACGGCGGCGGGTGGAGTAGCCGGGGCTGTTTGGGTGATCAAGAGTCTGCCTTCCGCTTGAGCATGAACAGGATGAGGCCGACGGCGACCAGGCACTCGATCACGATGAACACGGAGATGGTGCTGGCGTACCCGAAGTCGGTGCTGGTGAACGCTGTTTTGTACATGTACGTGGTGAGCAGTTCCGAGGACTGGCCGGGGCCGCCGTTGGTCATGAGGTAGGGGATGTCGAAGCCGCGCAGGCCGTAGGTGGTGGCCATGATGGTGGTGGTGATCCACACCGGCCTGATGTACGGGAAGCGGATCTTCGTGAAGAGCGTCCACTTTGAGGCACCGTCCAGAACGGCAGCTTCTTCCAGCTCCTTGGGCACGGCGATCAGCGCGGCGTAGATGATGAGCATGTACAGCCCGGTGAACCGCCAGCCCTCGGGAGCGGAGACCGCGGCAAGCACCGTGTTGATGTCGGACAGCCAGGCGCGCTCGAAGGTGCCGAGCCCGATCCAGTGCAGCAGCTGGTTGAGCAGTCCCACCGGGTCGATGGAGTAGATGCGCACGAAGAGGAACGCGATGGCCACCGTGGAGATCACGGCGGGCAGGAGGTAGAGGGTCTTGATGAGCTCCCGCCCCCGGCGCAGGGACGTGAGCAGGCTGGCTACAACCAGGGCGCCGCCGAGCTGCAGGACCAGGCAGATGGCCAGGTAGAGGAGCGCGTTGAAGAACGAGCGCCAGAAGATGTCATCGGCGGTGAGCATCCGGACGTAGTTGTCCAGCCCGATGAACTCCATGTCGCTGATGCCGTTCCACGAAAAGAAGCTGAGGAACAACGACTGGAGAATCGGGAAGAGCACGGCTGCGCAGTAGAGCAGCAAGGGTGGAAGCAGGAAGACCAGGACTGAGGTCCTTGACCGGTTGGGAAGCATGGCTGGGCCTTTCGGGCGGGGGACCTTCCGGTCCCCCGCCGCTGCGGTTTACTTGAAAAACTTGGGGGCGTTCTGCTTGATGGTGCTGTCCATGGTGCTGGTGAACTGCTCCGGCGTGATGTTGCCCTGAACCAGGAGCACGAGTTCCTGCTGGAGCCTGCCGTTGGTGGTGGGGTCCAGCTGGGTGTCCCACGGCATGGCCTGCTTTGCCCCGAGGGTGTCCGCCGTATCCAGCGCCTTCTTGTAAAGCGGCGTGGCGTTGGCCGGGACCGTGGTCTGCACATTGGTGGTGGGCGAGAGGGCACCCGTGGCCGCGTACTCGGCGGGGTACTTGGCCAGGGCGAACTTCAGGAAGTCGCTCACCAGCGGATCGTAGGTCTTGGCGTTGACCGCCATTCCGATGCCGGACGGGGAGACGAACTCGTTGGCCGCCGTCGCCGAACCGGCTGTGGTGGGCAGGGTGAAGAAGTCGACGTCGTGCCGGACTGCGGAGTTCAGTTTGTCGGTGGCCAGGCTTGGCAGCTCCCACGTGCCGATGTTGTACATGGCCGCCTGGCCGGACGTGAACTGGTTCTGCGCGTCCGAGTAGCCCTGGGCGGAGAAGCCGTCCTGGAAGCACTTGGCCTTGCCGAGTGCGGCCATCCACTCAACGGTCTTCTGCCCGGCAGGATCGGTGAACGCCGCCTCGCCCTTCTTCAGCTTCTGGACGAACTCCGGGCCGGCTGCCCGGAACGGCTGATAGGCCACGTAGCGTTCCAGCGGCCACTGGTCCTGGCCGTCAATGGCGATCGGCGTGATCCCCGCACTGCGCAGCGCCGTGCACATGGCCGGGAGGTCATCGAGGGACTTCGGTACCGTGACGCCGGCCTTTTGCAGCAGCGCCTTGTTGTACCAGAAGTACTCCAGCTCGAACTGGAACGGGATCATGTACAGGGAGCCGTCGTCAAAGCGCTGGTAGTCCAGTGCCCCGGGCCGGTAGTCATCGTAGATGTCCAGCGATTTCAGGAGTTTCTCGGCGTCCACCATTTTGCCCTGCTTTGCCAGCTGCTGGGCGAAGGGCGTGGCGTCCGTATCGAAGAGCTCCGGCAGCTTGTTGGCTGCTGCCAGGGTCTCCAGCTTCTGGATGTAGGAGGGCCGGTCCGGGGTGGTGATGAGGTTCAGTGCGAAGCCCGGGTGGTCCTTGGCATAGTCGTCAGCGAGCTTCTTCATGATGTTGATGACTGCCCCGTCGGCCGGACGTGACAGCAGCCACGAAATTTCGCGGGGTTTGATCTCCCCGGTGGGGCTGACGTTGGCCGGGTCGCTGGAGGCTCCTACGCCGCCGCAGGCTGACAACGCCAGGGCTGCGGCGGCTGCGACGGCGGCAGCACGGATTAGTTTCTTCATTGCGGCAATCTCCCTTGATTGGGTCAGTAATTGGGGTGGGATGTTCAGTTGTCGGTGCGTTTACGTATCTCAAGGTCGGTTACGGTGACGGATCCTTCGCCGGCGAAAAGGCCGATCCGTCCCGCGGGCAGGTCGTAGATCCGGGTGCTGAGCGCCACCTGCCGGTCGACGACGGCGACGCACAGGTCGCCGTCGACGATCACCTCCAGGGTGTGGGGGCCGGGGGCGAGCTTGCAGGGGCGCTCCAGTTCGACGTCGAACGGGACGTCCCCGGACACGTGCCATTGGGCGTCTCCGGTGATGGCCCGCGGCCAGCGGTCGAAGACGAGCCGGCCGCGTTTCGGTTCCAGTCGCAGGATGTAGGAGTGGTCCCCGTCCTGGCTGGAGCGCAGCAGCAGCCCGCATTCTGTGGTGCCGGGGGCGATGTCCAGCACAGCCTTGGCATAGAACTGGCCGGGCAGTTCCTCGTCGGATACGACGGCGGTGTACCCGTCCGGCGCGTCCAGCCGTGCAGGCAGCCCGCCCGTCAACGAAACGGGGACATCGTCCCAGAAGCTGTCCACGAGTTCGTCAGCGAAGCCTAACGCGAGCGTTCCGTCCGGGTTCTGGCGGGCCTCCAGCACAGACATGGTGCCCGCCCACTGCCAGGCGCCGTCGTCGGAATTGCCTTCCTTGCTGGCGATCCAGCCGAAGAAGAAGCGGCGGCCGTCCCGTTCGGCCGTCTTTGAGGCGTAGAACGCCCGGCCGTCGATGCTGTCCAGGTCCGGAACGGTCCACGGCCCGTCGGGACTCTTGGCCATGCGGTACCGGGTGGTAAACGATTCGGAAAACTCGGAGTAGACCATGTACCACCAGCCGTCCCAGGAGAAGACGTCCGGGCATTCATGCGTGATGTAGCGGCGCGGATCCCAGAACGGTTCCGCGTACTCCCAGGCCATCAGGTCGGTGGAGACGCACTGGGCGATGACGCCGCGGCGCCGTTCCGGTCCGGCGGAGTGCCGGGCCGCCAGCAGCATCCGCCACCGGCCTGCGCTCTCATCCCGGAACACGAACGGATCCCGCCAGTCCCCGGACTCGAAGCCGTCGGGGGCGCCGAAAGTGAGTTCGGGATGCTTGGTCCAGGACTGCATTCCGTCGGTGCTTGTGGCGTGCATGACCAGCTGGAGGGGCGCCCCGTCCGCTCCCAGGTTGCGCGGGTTCTGCCCGGTGTAGAACAGGTGGTGGATGCCGGTTTCATCAACCACGATGCTGCCCGTGTAGGCGTTGAAGTCGAGGTCGTCCTCGGTGCCGTGCGGCAGGGCGACGCCGTGGTCCTCGAACTGCGTGAGGTCCTTGGTGGTGACGAGGTTCCATGACGTGCCGGGTTTCGGGTCCGAGCGTACTTCGTGGAGGTAGAAGAGCCAGAACTCCCCGTCCTTCTCGAAGGGGATAAGGTCACCAACCCATCCATCGGTGGGCTGGAAGAAGACTGAGCGTTTCATCTGCGCTGATGTCCAATCTGCTAAAGCGTTTGATCACCATGAACCTAGCGCCAACTGTGCTTGATGATCAAGCGTTTTAGCAAACTTTCTTTTTTGTGTAGCCGCCAAGCCGCGCCGCGCCGGCACAGCGGCGGATCCATTTTGATTAAACGCTTGACCACCATCGGTGAATCGCACTATCGTCTGCGTAGCCGGCAAGAGTCCGCGCCCCTCAACGATGAGAGGAACCACCTGATGACGCACGACATCTCACGACGCACTGCCCTGCAAGGCGCAGGCATCGGAGCCCTTACGCTTTTCGCCAGCAGCGCCGTCCCCGCTGCAGCGCATGCCCGGTCATCCCTGCGGGCCGTCTTTCATATGACTCCCCCGTCGGGCTGGCTGTGCGACCCGCAGCGCCCCGTCTATACCAACGGCGCCCACCAGCTCTACTACCTGCACTCCGGGCAGAACAACGGCCAGGGCGGCTGGGACCACGCGACCACCAGCGATGGCGTGTCGTTCACCCACCACGGCACGGTGATGCCCCTGCAACCCGATTTCCCGGTGTGGTCCGGATCCGCCGTCGTGGACACCGCCAACACCGCCGGCTTCGGCGCGGGGGCGGTGATCGCGCTCGCAACACAGCCCACCGGCGGGATCCGCAAGTACCAGGAGCAGTACCTCTACTGGTCCACCGACGGCGGCTACACCTTCACGGCGCTCCCCGACCCGGTGATCGTCAACACGGACGGCCGCACGGCCACCACACCCGCAGAGATCGACAACGCAGAGTGGTTCCGCGACCCCAAGATCCACTGGGACGCGGTACGCAGCGAATGGGTGTGCGTGATCGGGCGGGCGCGCTACGCGGCCTTTTACACCTCGCCGAACCTGCGGGACTGGCAGTGGAAATCCAACTTCGACTACCCGAACCACGCCCTCGGCGGGATCGAGTGCCCGGACCTGTTCGAGATGACCGCCGGCGACGGCACACGGCATTGGGTGCTCGGCGCGAGCATGGATGCCTACACCGTGGGCCTGCCGATGACCTTCGCGTATTGGACGGGCACCTGGAACGGCACGGCGTTCATCACCGGCAACCTCACACCGCAGTGGCTCGACTGGGGCTGGGACTGGTACGCCGCCGTGACGTGGCCGTCGGTCGAGGCGCCGGAGACAAAGCGCCTCGCCGTCGCCTGGATGAACAACTGGAAGTACGCGGCCCGCGACGTGCCCACCGATGCGTCCGACGGGTACAACGGGCAGAACTCGATCGTGCGGGAACTGCGGCTGGAGCATCAATCCGGCGGCTGGTACAGCTTGCTCAGTACGCCCGTCGAAGCGTTGTCGGGCTACGTCACCGCCACCACCACACTGCCCGACCGCACGGTCAACGGCAGCTCCGTGCTGCCGTGGAACGGGCGCGCCTACGAGCTGGAGCTCGACATCTCCTGGGACGCGGCTGCTAACGTCGGAGTCTCGGTGGGCCGCTCCCCGGACGGCCTGCGCCACACGAACGTTGGCAAGTATGGCGGCGAGCTGTACGTGGACCGCGCGCCCTCGGACCAGAGCGGCTTCGCGCTCGCGCCCTACTCGCGTGCTGCCGCGCCGATCGACGCCAACGCACGGTCGGTGCACCTGCGCATCTTCGTTGACACGCAGAGCGTCGAAGTGTTCGTGAACGCCGGGCACACGGTGATTTCGCAGCAAGTGCACTTCGCCGACGGCGACACCGGCATCTCGTTCTACGCCGACGGCGGCCCGGCCAACTTCACCGGAATGACGATCCGCGAGTTCGGCAACCCCATCTAGCTGCTGACGCGCTACCCGTGGGTGACTGCAGCGCCCAGCAGGCCAAACAGCGTCCCGGCCGCCAGGGCAATGAGGGCACGTTTGCCGGTGGGATACAGCCAGCGCACCGCGAACACGGCTACAGCCAGGATCACGCCGTTGGCTGCGCTCAGGATCACCGCGATCCACTCGGACCCGGTGGCCACCCCGAAGCCTCCGCCGCTGCAACCGCTGATCCCGCACCAGGCAAAACCCGCCACCATCCACTGCGGAAGACTTAGCAGGACCGCCACCGGCACGGCCCACCAGAGCTTTCTGACGTCCGGGGTTATCCCGCGCAATTTCTCCCTCGGATACTGGGGCGTGGCGTGGGCCATGCCGGCGGGCATGCCGGCGGCCGGAACCAGTTTGCGCTTCCGGGCGCTCAGGACAATCCATCGGAAGAGGCCCGCGTTGACCAGCGCAAGGACGAAGTATCCGAAATAGTAGAGAACCGTGGTCAGGCCCAATACGGCGCTGGTGTCAAAGGTGCCGATGACGAAAAGTGCGAACGACACGGGCAGCGTTAGCACCACCATGGCGAGCAACAGGCCCTCCTTGAACCCGGCGTCCAGGTCCAGTAACAAGCCGCTGCCAAGCAGCACTGCTGCCACTACGGCAAACGTCACCGACAAATAGACGACGACGGCGGTGCTGGCCCAGCGCGGCAGGGCCCTATCCTTCGAACGAGCTACTCCACCCACAACGCTCCCCCTTGACGTCGTTCCGGCCCCTCTGCGAGGGAACCTTGGCCGTAGACGCGCCCACGGGCTGCCGGCACTTTGATAGTTGCATGCTTGCTGCTCCTCAGGAAGCATGCGGCCCCTAAGATGAGGCCATGGACTTCGAGGACACGCTCTGGACGGTTTTGGGGGCCGGCCTGGTTCTGCTGATGATCGTCGACGTCTTCCGCACGCTGCTTTATCCGCACGGTTCCGGCCCTCTGGGCCGGACGATCATCCGCGGATTCTGGCTGGTCTCGAGAAAACTTCGGGGCCGGGGCTCCTTCATCGCAGCCCCCTTGGCGATGGCCGCTGTCATCGGCGCCTGGGCAAGCCTCGCCGCCATCGGCTGGGCCCTGCTCTACCTGCCCCATCTGACGGAGGGTTTTGTCTACGGCGCCGGCGTTCCCCTGCGGGCCGACTTCGCCGAAGCCCTCTACATCTCCCTGGTCACCCTCTCCACCGTGGGGTTCGGCGACATTGTGGCGGTGCATCCGCTACTCAGGCTGGTTGTGGCCCTCCAGGCCGTCACCGGTTTCGGCTTGCTGACAGCAACGGTCACCTGGATCCTGCAGACGTACCCGGCCCTGAACCGCCGTCGTGCCCTCGCCCACGAACTGAACCTGTTCAGGGAAGCCGCAGGCCCGGCGGGCGTATCGTCGCTGGACCCCAAGCACGCCGCCGGGCTGCTGGAGTCGATGGCCGGAAACGTGGCTTCGGTGAGCATAGACCTGCTGGCGTTCCACGAAACCTATTACTTCCGCGAAGTGGAGCTGCGCGGTTCCCTTCCGGCCACAGTTGCCTTCGCCCAGGAGCTGGCATTCGACGCCCAGCGCAGCGAGAGCCCTGAACTGCAGTTCGCCGGACGGATGCTCCACGCGGCCCTTGACGGTCTCGCGGAAGTCCTGCGCGGCAAATTCGGCCATTCCGGAACCACATCCGCCGATGTGTTCGACAGCTACGAGCTGCACCACCGACACGTCCGCCGCGGGAAGACGACCACGGACTAGCGCCGGGACATGCACGGTCACTGGGGTCCCCGGCACCTGGACGGACGGTGCTGGACATAGCCGACCAGGCGGGCGTCCGGCTGGTGACCGTGACCGCATGCGGCACGACACCGAGGGCATCCAGAACTGGAACCCCGCCCGCAGGACCGTGGGGCGTTCTTGGCGCGGATGCTTTAGCTTGAAGTCGCACCAGCCCCGTCTGACTTAGGACCGCGCCACATCAATCCAGTAGCGCCTAAATGGCCGCCCGTTCCCGCCCATCCTCACGTCCTCGAGCAGGCCTCCACAGCGCTCGATAGTCCTGACTGACGCTGCATTTGCATCATCGCAGGTCAGAAGAACGCGATCATGCTCTTCCTGCGCAGCCAAACGGGCACACACTTCGTGCAGAGCCCACGATGCCGCCCCCCGCCCTCGATCGGACGGCCGGACCCCGTATCCGATATGCCCGCCCAAATTCAGGAGGGCCGGGGTGAGGTAGTGGCGGAAGGCAATCGCCCCCACGTACCGCGAGCCCTCCGTGATCCAGCGATAGGTGCAAGGAACAATGCCGCCCACCTCGGCAGCCCGTTCAGCATGCGAGAGTCTTTGGACCCACTCGGCGAACCCCTCCGGGCTGGTGACGTCGTCGTCTGGCAACAGGCCGGCACCGTCCTGGTGAGCGCCGCCCCACTCACGGTGAGACTCGGCAAACGACGGGTAGAAGGATGTATCCGGGACAACAAGTTCAAACATGCACACGACTCTATACGCGTTCCAACCTACGCTTGTAACACGATTCGGCATACAAAGAATTTCTAGTCAACAGGCTTGTCAAATCTGTGACAGATGTCGTAGATTCAATCCGTCCAACAAATTGATAAACCTAGAGGAGTGACCCACGTGCTGAAGCTCAAGCGACTGACCAAGCGCCGTTCCAAGCTGAACTTCGTGTTCAACTGAACCAAGAAAAATTAGTGGGGACCACGCATTGCGTGGTCCCCACTCCTAATTGGAGGCAAGTATTGGCAGCCACGACCTACTCCCTCAAGCAGTCGCTTCCCGTCGTCACAAGTGACACCTCCGTGCACATCGGATTGGCACCACCCAATGCAATCGAAATTGAAGATGCACCAGACGGGCTGGCGGAATTGCTTGGATTTGCATCGCAACCGCGCACACTCGATGAACTGGGCAATGAGGCCCAACTACTGCTTGGCGAAAGCTCCGGGCAAGTCATCGAGGAACTCATCGACGCCGAAATTTTGGTGCCCTACAGGATTGACCTTTCAGGGCAATACAGCCGCCATGATCTGTACTTCGCGCTGGCTCACGGCACAGGCCCGGGAGCCAGTGACTTGCTCCGCACACGAACGGTAGCGCTCATCGGCGTCGGCGGCATCGGAACCAACGTGGCCATGCAGCTCGCAACGGCCGGGGTCGGTTCCATCGTGCTGGTGGACGGAGATTCCGTCGAGAAAAGCAACCTCACCCGGCAGTATCTCTTCACCGCCCAGGACGTCGGCAAATCGAAGATCGAAGCGGCTGCAAAGAATCTTTCGCTTCGAGCGCCCGAAGTCAACACGATCGAAGTCCCGTCAATGATCTCAGGCGTCGAGGACCTCCTGCCGATCTTTCACGATTCAGACTTCGTAGTTGTATCCGCCGATACTCCCCAGGAAGTGCTCGAGTGGTCCAACGAAGCGTCCATTATTTCCGGAACTCCGTTTACCTGTGCCGGTTACCAGGACACGCGTGGAGTGGTGGGGCCGGTCGTCAGGCCGGGCGAAACTCCATGTCTGCTGTGCGCGGCAACGGATAACGACGGACGGACGAACTCCACGGCGTCCCTCACTACGACAAATTTCAACTCGGCCTACCAGGCGCCCAGCTTCGGCCCGCTCAATTCCATCGTGGCGTCGATTGCCGCCATGGAAGTGTTCCGCTATCTGCTTACCGGCTCGACGCAGCTGGATGGTCGGAGACTGGTCTTTGACTCACTGGAACTGTCGTCGGAATTTGAAGACTTCGCCAGGAATATCCACTGTGCTGCGTGCACCTGACGTCAACAGCAGCAAGGCACTGGTCGCACTGGCCGGGGCGTTTACGGTCGCTTCACTGGTGTCGACCGTTGCCAACAGGAACTTCTGGCCCATTGCATCCAACAACATGTTCAATGCGAAGTTCGGCGACCGCCTCTCCCGTTTCGCCGTCGAGTTCCACCTTTCAGACGGAACGGTAGTAGCCTGCGGGCCCGCAAACTGCATTCCGACCCAGTTCTTCCGGGCCGGGGCAGTGTTTGCCGACGTTTTCATGGGCGACGAGGACCATCCGAAACAAGTCCTGTGCCAAAGGATTCTCCGCAGACTGCGCAGGGATCGGTGGAGGTCATTTGACGAGGTTAGAGCGCCCGCAAATCTACCCAACGTCCCCCTATCCAGGATGGAAATCTGGGTCGAGACCACCGTGCGGGGAATGCCCCAGGAAAGGGAAGTCGTGTATACCTATGTTCCATCAGATGCGCAGTAAGCCAGCAAGTTTGCGGCAGGCACGCACTGCCGCATTGTGGATCGTCGCCGCAGTGGCAGTCACATTACGACCAGGCCCAGCTGCTATGCGCGACTACAAGGCTGCCCTCGATCCTCCGGCCGCGACTTCGGGTCGCGATTCCACTTTCCCCCACATCCCGGGGACTCAAGGCATTGCAGCCGGCTTGCTACTGGCAGCAGCGGCGAGCGAGGTATTCACGAGTTCCGATTCAAAGCACCCTTCCTGGCTCCGGCGGGCAGCCCTGGGGGTCTTTCTTGGAACTCGTGCCGCTGATGCCCGGTCCCTTCCGGGCCGATGGCCCTATGACACGTTTATCGAGGCGGTCCTTGCCGTAAGCCAGTGGCCCCACTCCGCGAAGACCGACCCGCGGCTCGCAAATTTGCCGCTCTCAGTGTCACGTGTAGCTCTGTATCTGCCCTACACCCAAGCTGGCCTGTCCAAACTGATCCACGGCTTCGACGCCTGGGTCCGACGCGGGGATGCCAATCACATCTACCACTCGCATTTAGGGGCATCTGGGAGCCATCCCTTTGCCCAGGAGAGATTTGCCCGGCCCGTTCGAATCATTACCCGGGCAATTCCCTTCCTCGAATTACTCGCCCTGCCTCTCGCCCTCGTTCTTCCCGGAAGATGGCGGATCCTGGTCCCATGCTGCACCACCCTCTTCCACGTGATGGTTGCCCGTACCTGGAACATCAGCTTTTGGCAGGCTCCCGCCATGCAATGGCTACTGACCTCAGTAGAAAAGCAGTCCGATCTTGCCACCATCCTCCACGCGTACCAAGGAAAGTAAATTGTCTCCAGCAAAGCCATGGCAGCGGCGTCTGCACCTGACGGGAATGTGGGTTAATTCGCTTGGCGGCGGCGCGTACAACATCGCCCTGCCGCTCATCGTGCTTCAAACGAGCGGCAGCCTTGCTCAGATGTCCATCGTTGCCGTCGCATCCCAGCTGCCAAAGGCCTTTCCCGGAGTGCTCATCGGAGGACTGGCCGACCGTATGTCGCCGCGCACCATGACCCACATTGGATATTGGGGTCAGGCGCTGGTGGTTGCAGCTATGGCACTCCTTATCGGGCCGTGGCACACGCCATTCTGGGTTCTTGTACTCGGCGCCTTCCTGCGCGGCAGCCTCGACATGTTCGCCAGAACCGCAACCTTCGTTGCCATCCCGAAAATGTATGGCGACGGCACAGCAAAGTTCAATGCATCAGTCTCGACGGCATGGACATCGGCTTCCATCGTGGGGCCGGCCATCGGCGGAGCTTTGAGTGCTGTCTGGGGTCCCTGGTGGTTGCTGGCCGTGGACGCTGTCTCTTTCACCGTCATCGCGTTGATCATGAACTTCCTGCCGTGGCCGGACCGTCCAGGCAGCGCGCCCGATCGGCCAGGCTTTATTCAAGAGCTTTCCGCAGGGTACAGGAGACTCTCTCAATTGCACGGCTGGTGGCGTTTCGCCGGGACAGTCATCCTGATCGGGTTTCTGTCCGCGCCTCTCTCAACCCTGGCTATCTTCCAAACCTCCGCTGGCCTGGGCGGCTCAACTACCGAAGTGGGGATTGTGGGTGCAGCCGCGGCCGCCGGCCTGTTTTGCGGATCAATCCTGTCCGGGCTGTTTTCAAGCTGGCGTCCAAACATTCTCATGCAGCGTTCCTCGTGGCTCATGGCTGGGGGCTCGTTGCTCTTCTTCGTCCCTTCGTGGATCGCTGTGGCCAGTGCTCTCGTTATCGTTTGCACCGGAGGGATTGCCTGGACTGTGGGGCGCACGTCCCTTATCCACCAACAGATTGCTTCCACTGATCTCGGTAAGACCATGACGGCCGTCCAGTTTCTTGAAACGGTTTCCAGCCCCCTCAGCCTCACGGCTGCCACGTACCTCATGGGTGTTTCGTCGTCCTTGGCGTTTGCGTCAATCTTGGTCGCGGCACTGCTTTCAGGGCTGCTTGCGCTCAAATCCGACTCGATACTAAGTCCTCAGGAGCGCGAACCAGAGCCACGGCAGAGGGAGACAGTGCACTAGTTCACCTGTCCGAAAAAGAGTCTTTGTCCTTAAAGCCGGCTGCCGTGGTTACCTTTCAGAGAAGGAAGTAACCACGGCAGAACAGCTGCTCCGGAAAGCGCCGATTATTTATCGCAGGCCGTGCCGTCGTTATCGCGGTCAAGACCGGCACGGTAGCCGGGCTGACCGGCGTAGATCGGCGCGGCGCCTGCTGCCTTCGCATCGGCGCAGCTGGCGTAGTAGGCGGTGCCCGGCACCGGGGCTACCGGCGCGGGTGCGGGCGCAGCGGGAGCAACCGGCGCAGGTGCCGGTGCCTGCGGGACGGCCTGCCGCGCCGCAGCCTGTTCGGCCGCCAACTTCGCGGCCGCCGCAGCGGCCGCGGCCGCATCTGCAGCCGCCTTGTCCGCCGCAGCTTTGTCAGCCGCAACCTTGTCCGCTGCAGCTTTTTCCGCCGCAGCCTTCTCAGCAGCCGCCTTGTCCGCGGCAGCCTTTTCCGCCGCCTCCTTTTCGAGGTTCTTGACGCGGAGGTGCACGGTGGAGTCCTTCGCCACCTTCGTGCCCTCCGTTGGGTCCTGGGACGTCACCTGCCAGTTCTTCTTGGACATGATCATTTTGCCGTCGACGGTGTCCTCCGCCTTGACCTTGAGCCCGAGGTCTTCCAGTTGATCCGTGGCTTTATCCAGGGTCAGGCCCATCACGCTTGGAACCGTGACAGCGTCTGAGACTTCTGCAACGGCGGTTGCGGACGATGCCGCCTGCTTGCCACCGCATCCGGTCAGCATGAGCCCGGTCAGCACAACAAGTGCCAGTGTCTTCTTCATTTTTCCCCCTTGGAATGTTTGAAACTGTGAAGTGATGTGGATGGTCTAGCTTTCGCAGGCGATGCCGTCGCGGTCGCGGTCCAGCGCCGGGCGGTAGCCCGCTGAGCCGGCGTACAGCGGCGCGGCACCTGCGGCTTTCGCTGCCGCGCAGTTGGCGTAGTACGCGGCAGCCGGGGCCGGTGCGACCGGAAGCGGGACCGGGACAACAGGTGCGGGAGCAACAGGAGCCGGCACAGCAGCGGCCGGCGCGGGTGCTGCCGGGGCAGGCACCGCCACAAACGGGGCGGGGGCCACGGCTGCCGGAGCAGGTGCCGGGGCTGCGGCCACCGGCGCCTGCTCGTTGGTCGGCGCGAGCTGGCCCGAGCAGTCGGCCAGGATCCTGGCCATCGCATCGTGCTCCGCCTGCGTGACCCACAGGCTGTAGGTGGCCTTCACCGAAATCTGCCGGGCGACGTACTCGCAGCGGAAGGCCTTGTTCGGCGGCAGCCAGGTGGCGGCGTCGCCGTCGCCCTTTTTGATGTTCGTGGGGCCGTCCGTCGCCTGAAGGTTCAGCGGATCGTTGGCGAAGGCTGTCCGCTGTTCGGTGGTCAGCTGCTGAGCGCCCTTCTGCCAGGCGTCGCTCAGGGCCACAACATGGTCGATCTGGACGGCACTGCTGGTGGCACTCCCCCGCAGGAACTTGATGCTCGTGCCGGTGTACGGGTCCGCCAGCGTCCCGGACTGCACCTTGCAGGGCACGCTGTTGGTGTACGTGATGCCCGTCAGGTCGCGCTTGAGGATGTCATTGCGGGTGTCGCAGCCGTTGCGGTCAACGTCCGCCCAGGCCTGCCCGAACAGGGCGCGGTCATAGCCCGTCTTCGGCGCCCTGCCCTTGATCGGCAGGGTGGCCAGCAGGTCGATCGCCTTGGTGGCGAACGCAGGCTGCGTCTTCGGCGCCGTCACGCTGGCGCCCTGCGCCAACAGGTACGGGCTTTCGGGATCCAGCGGGGCGCCCGTCTCCTGGACGGTGGGAGCGGACGGCGGCGTCACCGTGGCTTTCGCCGTCGGGCTCGCCGCCGCTGTGGCTGACGACGCCGTGCTCTCCGACGATGCGGCCTGGACGTTCCCGTCATCCGTCCGCGGCACCACTGAGCCACCCGCGATAAAGAGGGCAAAGGAAACGGCAAGCGCAACGGCGCCCGCCTTCCGCTTGGCCGGCAGCCACGCCCAGGAACGGCGGCCGGTCGCCAGCACGTAGAGGCCGGTAAGGCCGGCAGAGATGGCCAGGAAGATCAGAGCGCCGCCAAGCCCGCTGCTGAACCACCCGATGAGCATAAACAGGGCCGTGAAGCCGCCCACCACGAAAGTTGAAACCCGCGGCTTGCGCGGCGGCCTCGGGCCGGGGCCCGCGCTGGTAGGTGACGGACCGAAAAGGGTCTGGTAATTCGACAATGTTGCCCCCATAAACAAAGGCCCGGCGATGGCCGGGCCTTTTTTCTAAAGCCGAAATGTTGCTAATCAGAAGCGTATTTCCCCGCGGTCCGGCACTCCGGGAAACTGCGGAGATCTTCGCCCAACCTTGATGGAGCCTTGAGCTAATCCCCAGGATGTTTGTAACATTCTGGTTTGCGCTGGCCGCGGTGTAGTTGCGGCAGCCCGCAGCACGGTTTCGGCAGCCCCACGAGGTGGGCCCTCGCCACGTTATGCTGGCACCCTCGGCTGAAGACGCCCGGCCGCCGGATCGCACCCCACGGAGCTGCCGTCATGGCCAAGGCCCCCGCCCCCGCAGTCCCCACCGGGACTGTCCCGGGCACCGAAACAGTTTCCAGCACTGGCACCACCCCGGATCCCGATGCCGGCCTCCGCCGGCTCGCGGCAGACACCTTCGGACTCCCGTGCCTCCGCGCCGGCCAGCTGGCCGGAATGCGCGCCCTCGTCGCCGGCGGGGACGTCCTCGCCGTGATGCCCACCGGCTACGGCAAGTCGGCCATCTACCAGGTGGCCGCGCTCCAACTGCACCGGAACAGCCCAAGGCGGGGTCCCGCCGTCGTGGTTTCCCCGCTGATCGCCCTGCAGGAGGACCAGCTGGACGGGCTCGTCGAGACGCTCGGCGGGCAGGCCGCCGTCGCCATCAACTCCGGCCACAGCGATGCCGAAAACAACGCCGCCTGGGAAGCCGCCGAAAACGGCGACGCCGTCTTCGTCTTCCTCGCCCCCGAACAGCTCGCCAAGACCGAAACAGTCGAACGGCTCGCGGCCCTGGACATCCCGCTGCTCGTGGTGGACGAAGCTCACTGCGTCTCCTCCTGGGGCCACGACTTCCGCCCCGACTACCTGCGCCTCGGCGAGGTCCGCGATCACCTGGGTAACCCGCCCGTCGTCGGCCTCACCGCCACCGCCTCTCCCCCGGTGCGCGACGAAATCCAGCAGCGCCTGCGGATGATGGACCCGGTGGTCCTGGTGCACGGCTTCGACCGGCCCAGCATCCGGCTGGAGGTGGTCCGCCACCACAAGGACAAGGACAAGCGCCGCGCCGTAACCCGGCAGGTGGCGGAGCTCAAGGGTCCCGGGCTGCTGTATGCCGCCACCCGGAAGGACACCGAGGCCTACGCCGCCGAGCTCACGGCCCTGGGCCTGCGCGCCGAGGCGTACCACGCCGGCCGGAAACAGGGCGAGCGGGACCGCGTCCACCAGCAGTTCCTGGACGACGAGCTCGACGTGGTTGTGGCCACCACGGCCTTCGGCATGGGCATCGACAAACCCAACGTCCGCTTCGTCATCCACGCGGACATCCCCGACTCGCTGGACAGCTACTACCAGGAGATCGGCCGTTCCGGGCGGGACGGGCAACCCGCCGCCGCCGTCCTCCACTACCGCTCCGAGGACCTGGGCCTGCGCAAGTTCTTCGGCACCCATGCCCCGGACGAGGAATCGCTCCTTGCCGTCCTCCAGGCACTGCGCGCCGCCGGCGGGCCGGTGAAGCAGAAGGCCCTGGCCGCGCAGACCGGCTTCTCCCCGCGCAGGCTCACCGGACTGCTGAACCAGCTGCAGGAAACCCGCGCCGTCCGCACCGGCAAGCGCGGCGTCCGGCTGGACGCGGGAGCCAGGCTGCCCGCGGTGGTGGAACGCGCCGTCGAACATGCCGAAGCACGCCAGCGGGTGGACCGCTCCCGCATCGAAATGATGCGCGGCTACGCAGAGACCCGCGCCTGCCGGCGCCAGTTCCTGCTGGGCTACTTCGGCGAGGACCTCCCCGAACCCTGCGGCAATTGCGATACCTGCACCGACGGCTCCGCCTACGCGGAGGATTACGACGACGCCGCAGCGGCCGCCGCGGGCGGTGACCCTTTTCCGCTCCAGGCCTCAGTTGTACATAAGGAATGGGGGCCGGGCCTGGTGATGCGGCACGGGGAGGACACCATCACGGTGCTGTTCGAGCGGGAAGGCTACAAAACGCTGTCCCGGAAGGCCCTGGCAGACGGGAAGATCCTGACGCTGGCAAGCTGACGGGGTTGGTCCGCTGCCCTTCCGTCAGCGTCCGCCGGGTGCCAGAGTTGAGCAATGACCGAGGAAACCGGGAACGCGGAAACCGGCGCGCTGGTCCTGAACCTGGAGAGCACGTTTGCTGCTCCTCCGGAAGGGATCTTCAGGATGCTGACGGAGCCGGCCGAACTGGCGCAGTGGTGGGGTCCGCACGGCTTCACCATTCTCGCCGTCGAGCTCAGCCTCACGGAGGGCGGCCGCTACCGCTTCCGGATGGCACCGCCGGACGGCGAACCGTTCCACCTCTCGGGCGAGTTCCTCGAAGTCGATCCGCCCTGGCGCCTCGTGTACACCTTCGAATGGGAGGAACCCACGCCGGACGACCGGAAGACCGTCGTCGACCTCTCCCTCCAGGCTGCCGGCAGCGGCACGCGGCTGGCGCTCTCGCAGGGGCCGTTCCTGACGGAGGAGCGGCTGGCCCTGCACCGCGGCGGCTGGACGGAGTCGTTCGAGAAACTGCAGGCAGTGCTGGAAAGCCGCGGCTGACTCAGCCAGGCCCGCTCACTCAACCACCCGTCGTCGTGCCCGGCTTACCGGAGTGCGACGCCCGTGCAGCTTCGTAGCTGCTGTCGAACGGCAGGCTGTCCATGTCCAGCAGCGGGTTCTCATCCTGGGTGGCCACCAGTTCGCGGGCTGCCTCGTCCGAGTCCACGCTGGGCATCGACCCGGGCAGGTGCCGGCGGGCGGACTCCGGCAGGAAGTAGATGGCGACCGCCGCGACGGCCGACGTCGCCATGAGGTAGAACGCCGGCATCAGGTCATTGCCGGTCGCCTGGATGAGGGCCGCGATAATGAACGGGGCGGTGCCGCCGAAGATCGCCACCGCGAAGTTGTAGGCGATGCCCATGGCAGAGTATCGGTGCGCTGTGGGGAACAGTGCCGGCAGCGCCGACGCGAGAATGGCAACAAAGAACGCCACCGGAAATGCGACCATGGACAGGCCGGCGAGCGTGGCGGGAACGGTGCCCACCGAGATCAGCAGGAACGCGGGAAGCGCCAGGACCACCGTGCTGACGGCCCCGATCCACAGCACCGGGCGGCGGCCGATCCTGTCCGAGAGGCGGCCCGTCAGCGGAATGCAGAGCGACATGGCCACCAACACCGGAACGGTCAGCAGCGTGCCATGGATCTCGTCGTAGCCCTTGTTGGTGGTGAGGTACGTGGGCATGTAGGACGTGAGCGCATAGCCCACGGTGTTGCCGGCGGCCACGAGGATCATGGCCAGCACGATGCGGCGCCAGTGGTCCTTGAAGATCCCCAACGGGCCGACGGGGCGCAGGTCGTCGCCTGTCTCGTGGTGGCTGGCGGCCACGGCTTCCGCCTCCTGCGTGGCTTTGAAGGCGGGCGACTCCTCGATCTTCATGCGGAAGTAGATGGCCACGATGCCCAGCGGACCCGCGATCAGGAACGGGATGCGCCACCCCCAGGCTTCCATCTGCGGCTGCCCAAGGATCAACTGAAGCGCGGATACCAGTGCGGCGCCCAGCGCGAAGCCGAGGTAGCTGCCCATGTCCAGGAAGCTGACGAAGAAGCCGCGGCGGTTGTCCGGGGAATGTTCACAAACGAACGTGGTGGCTCCCGAATACTCGCCGCCGGTGGAGAACCCCTGCACCAGTTTGGTGACCACCAGAAGGACGGCGGCCAAGATGCCCAGGACCGCGTAGCCCGGCAGAAGCCCGACGACGAAGGTGGCCGCCGCCATCATCATCAGGGTCATGGCCAGAACCTTCTGCCGGCCGATCTTATCGCCCAGCCAGCCGAAGAAAATGCCGCCTAGGGGCCGGGCGATGAACGTGGCGCCGAAGGTCCCGAGCAGGAACAGGTTCTGCACCGCCTTGTCCGCTTCGGGCAGGAACACCGGGCCCATGGTGGTGATCAGATAACCGAACACACCGACGTCGTACCATTCCATGGTGTTGCCGACGATGGTCCCGCCCAATGCCTTCTTCAGCGTCGGGTGGTCCACAACATTGATGTCCGCGATGCGCAGGCGGCGTATCTTTTGGGGCTGCATCTTCAATCCTCCAAGGGAGGTCATGCGTCATCCCCCGTGGCGCCATCATTGGCTTGGTAGTGCTTCACCCATCTTCGCACCGAGGCCCGGGCACATCAATGAACCTCAGTGCTTCAAGCCTTTGGCGTACGCGGCCTGCCCGACGTGCTGGAGGCAGTCGGCAATCGTGCTGACCAGCCGCACCCCGAGGGTGACGGGCGGGTCCCAGCGGGTGTCGACGATGCGGTCCAGGTCATCATCGCCGAGGGTCTGCAGGAAGTCCGCGGTCTGCCGGTGGACGGCGTCGTAGTATTCCAGCAGCAGTTCCGGCGTGGCCCTCACCGAATCAACCTGCACGCTCGAATGGCCGTACCCCGTGTCGCGCTCGCGGAGCGGCAGGTTGAAGCGGTCCACGAAACCCTGCGAAATCCACACCTGTTCCAGGCCCGCCGCCGCGGCGACCTGCGCATCCTCCACCCGGCCAAGGTGCCAGATCAGCCACACAATCGGGTTTCCGGTGCCCGAGGGCCGGCGGACCAGAACGTCCTCGTCCACCCATTCAAGCGTGTCCGCCACAACCTCCCGGATCCGGCCGAAAGCGTCCAGCAGCAGTTCGTTGGATTTCATTTTTGACCCTTCAAGGAGTGTCGGTGAGGCCCATGCTCGCACGGAAGCTGCGGTGCAGGATAGGGCCCGGCGCGGACCGGATGCCCGGACCGGATGCGCGGGATAATGGAGTTATGACGGACCAGGATCAGGCACGGGACCCGTGGGAAGAGTTCGACAGGCTCCCACCCGCCGGCCCCGACCGCGTCGAGGGATTACCAGGAGGCCAGCCGCTGGGCTTTGGCTTCCGCACGGGCGTGCGCAGCGCCAAGGTGGCCATCGGCTTCGCCGTGTACGCGCTGATCCTCGGAACAGTGCTGGTCCTCACCGGCGCCATCGTTTTCATCAGCGAGGGGCAGTGGCTGCTGCTCGCACTGATGGTGCTGATCGAGGCGGTCTTCGTGATCGCATTCAGCCAACTGGTACGACAGGCCCGCAACCGCCGTTCGGCGCAGTAGCTTGACCCAGTAACTCCGCCCCGTAGTAGCGCCCTTTCCATAGCCGTTGCCCCGGCACCTGCGGCCTTGCAATACTTCACCCATGCCTCCCCTCCCCGCCACGTTCGCAGAAGCCGTCCTCCATGAACCCGTCCGTGTCCAGTTCGAGGCCTTCCTCAATGAGCACCGCAGCATGCTCAACTCCTGTCTGGACGGACTGACCGAGGAACAGGCGCGCCGCTCCCTGGTGCCGTCGCGGACCACCCTGCTGGGCCTGGTGAAGCATGCCACGTTCGTGGAAAAGGTCTGGTTCGACGAAGCCATCACTTGCCGGTCCCGTGCCGAAATCGGCATCCCGGCCACCCCGGATGAGTCGTTCATCCTCGACGACCAGGACACCATCGCATCCGTCCGGCAGGCCCACCTCGACGCCTGCGAGGCCTCCCGCCTCGCTACGTCAGCAATAGAGCTCGACGACGTGCTCCGCGGCAACCGCCGCGGCCCGCTGCCGCTGCGCTGGGTGTACCTGCACATGCTGCGGGAGCTCGCCCAGCACTGCGGACACGCCGACATCCTGCGCGAACAGATCCTGAGTGAACAGGTCACTGCCGAACAGGTCACGGGCAAACAGGTCACGGGCGGCTGAGGCCACGAACTCGGCGATGGAGTACACCAAAGACCCGCGCGTGGACCACTACATCGACGCGCTCCCGGGGTGGCAGCAAGCCATCTGCCGGCAGGTCCGCGACCTGGTCCATGCTGCAGATCCCGACGTTGAGGAAACCATCAAGCGGACGGTCCAGCCCTACTTCGTCCTGGACGGCAACATCTGCGCCCTCCTTGCGGCGAAGGACCATGTCAACGTCTTTATGTACGACGGCGGCATCGTCCCCGAGCCGCACGGCATCATCACCGCCGGGCACACCAACAAGACGGCCCGCACCGTTGCCTTCCACGAAGGCGAGTCCGTGAACGAGGAAGCACTCGGCGAGATGTTCCGGGCCATCATCGCCAACAACCGGGCCGGTGGCTGGCGGAAGCTCAAAGGCGCGGAGTAGCCGGCGCCGTCGCGGTTTCGACAGGCTCAACCACCGCTTCACAGTGTCCTTTATCGCACCTGCTTGCCGCTGGCTCTCCCCGGGAGCATAATGGTTAGCAGAGCTAATTAGCAGTGCTAAGTAAATTCGGGAGGCGCACCACACAGTGATGACAACGAACACGGAGCCCATGGGCAGCGAGGCAACGGACAGCATCAAGCCCGATATTCTGGCCATCGACCTACGGACGGCGGTGATGCGCACCTCCCGCAGGCTCCGCGTCGAGGCAACCGGCGACGTCATCACGCCGGGCCAGTACACGGTCCTGGCCCAACTGAACGGCGGCGGCCCGCAGACCCTCCGCGAACTGGCGGAACGCGAGCACGTACAGGCGCCGTCCATGACCCGGATCGTCAACGGCCTCACTGAGCAAGGATTCGTCACCCGGAATGCGCATCCGCTGGACGGCCGCCAGGTCCAGGTGGGAATCACCCCGGCCGGCGAGGCCATCCTGGCCGAGGCGCGTGAGCAGCGGACCGCCTGGCTGGCCCAACGGGTGGCCGGCCTGAGCGATGAGGACCGACGGATCCTGAGCCGCGCAGCCCACATCATGCAGCAGTTGAGCGCCAAATGAGCGCCATGTTCCAGGCACTGGAGAATCCCAACTACCGGCTGTGGGCGGGAGGGGCACTTGTCTCCAACATCGGGACCTGGATGCAGCGAATCGCGCAGGACTGGCTGGTACTGACCGTCCTCACCAACCATTCCGGCACGGCCGTCGGCATCACCACCGGCCTGCAGTTCCTGCCCATGCTGCTCCTTGGCCCCTACGGCGGCGTCCTCGCAGACCGGCACCGCAAACGCCTGATCCTGCTGTGGACCCAGCTGGCGATGGGTCTCTGCGGGCTGGCCATCGGACTCCTGGTGGTCACCGGCACCGCCCAGTTGTGGCACGCCTACCTGGCTGCACTGTGCCTGGGACTGGCCAGCGCCATTGACGCACCCGCCCGCCAGTCGTTCGTCTCGGAGCTGGTAGGTCGGGACAAGGTGGCCAACGCGGTCGCGTTGAACTCCGCATCCTTCAACACGGCACGCCTCACCGGTCCCGCCATCGCCGGCGTCCTCATTGCCTGGGTGGGAACAGGCCCGGTGTTCCTCATCAACGCGGCCAGCTTCGCCGCCGTCATCATCTCGCTGTTCCGGATCCGCACCTCGGAGCTTGCCCCGACCACGCTGGCAGTCCGCGGCAAGCACCAGGTTGTCGAGGGCCTGCGCTACGTTCGGAGCCGGCCGGACCTGGTGCTGATCCTTGTCATGGTCGGGGTCCTTGGTGCCTTTGGCATGAATTTCCCCATCACCAACGCCCTGATGTCCACCGCGGTGTTCGGGGCGGGACCGGGGGAATTCGGGCTGCTGGGTTCCATCATGGCCGTCGGAACCCTGGCCGGAGCCCTGCTCGCCGCCCGCCGGTCCGGCCCCCGGCTGCGCTTCATGCTCGGCGGCGCCCTGGGACTCGGGTTTTTCACCCTGATCGGCAGCGTGTCGCCGTCGTTCTGGCTCTACGCCGCAGTGCTGATACCGGTGGGACTGGCCTCCATCACGTTCCTGAACAGCTGCAACACCAGCATCCAGCTCTCCGTGGAACCGCAGTTCCGTGGACGCGTGCTGGCCCTCTACCTGGCCGTCCTGCAGGGCGGCACCGCCGTCGGAGCACCGCTCATGGGGTGGATCGGCACCGAATTCGGCGCCCGATGGTCAGTGGCCGCCGGCGGCGCGGTGGTGCTGCTGACAGGCCTGCTCTCCGTCATCGCGGTCAGCCGGCGAAGTGAGCTGACGTTCCGGGCACAGCTTCGGACCGCGTTTCCCGGACGGCAGGCCAAGGCGTAAGGCTCCGCGACGCGTAATCCGGGTTCCCCAGGCGCAACCACCGCGCATGGTCACCCCGTTTACGAAACGTACAGCAATCCCGTTCCCCTCCGTTTAGTGTTGGTGCAGCAGATCACGAAACCGATTACGTAAACCGTTTGCGTAACAGCGGTTTCGATCGGCATTTCGAAGCCCGTAACACCCGCGAGGAGAAACAACAGTGGTAACCATCAGGGACGTCGCCAAGCACGCCGGCGTATCTCCCGCCACCGTCTCGCGGGTGGTCAACGGACTCGTGGGCTACTCCGCCGAGACCCGCGAGCGCGTGGAGGACGCGGTGCGGAGCCTCAGCTACGAAACGGACTACCTGGCCCGCGGCCTGAAGACCCGGCAAACCTCCGTGATCGGGCTGCTGGCACCCATGGTCTCGGACGCCCTCGCCTCGCAGGTGATGCTGGGCGTGGAACAGGAAGCCCAGGAACGCGGCTACGCCGTAATGCTGGGCCGCACCGGGGCCAAGTCGGCCTACATCGCGGGCTACCTCCGGACCCTCCGCACCTACCGGGCGGCCGGCGTCATCCTCATCTCCGCCGTCATCACCCCCGAAACGCGGCAGCTGCTGGGGCCGAATATCCCCATCATCTCCGTGGCCATCAGCGACAAGTCCGGCTCCCCCAGCGTGGCGATCGACGACGAACAGGCAGCCTACGACGCAACCCGTCACCTGCTGAAGCTCGGCCACCGCCGCATCGGACTGCTGACCGGCGACCCCGCCTCCATCTACGTGGCACAACCCCGGAAGCGCGGCTACCTCCGCGCCATGGCCGAAGCCAAATGCACCCCCGTCACGGCCACCGGCAGCTTCTTCTACGAAAGCGGCGCCCCCGGCCTGGACGACCTCCTCCGCCAGGAGCCGGACCTCACCGCCATCTTCGCCATGAGCGACGAGATGGGCGCAGCCGTGGTGAACGAACTGCAAAAGCGCGGCCGCCGGGTCCCGGAAGACGTCTCCGTCCTCGGCTTCGACAACACCTCCACGGCCCTGCACGTCCACCCGCCCCTGAGCACCATGGCCCAGCCGCTGGAGGACATGGGCCGGATGGCCGTCAAGAAACTCCTCCGCTCCCGCGACCTGGGGCCGAAGATCATGCCGCACCAGCTGATCGAACGCGGCTCCACGGCGCCCCTAAACCACTAGCACCCCAACCCCCACCCACCGGCGGCAGCCGGCACACCACCGTGCCGCCGTCGTCGTACTCCCCCATGCCGTAAAACCCCGTGCCCTGAAACAGGGCCCCAACCACGTACCCCAAAACCAAGAACCAGAAGGAGCAACACATGAGGCAGCGCAGCCGGACCTGGGAGACTCTTCTCACCACCACCGCACTCGTGACGGCCGCCGCCGTCTCGCTCACGGCCTGCGGCGGATCCGCGCCGGAACCCAAAGCCACCGCCAACGCCGCCGCGGCGTTCGAGGGCAAGGGCCCCATCAACTACGTCTCCAACCGCGACGCCTCGGGCGCGGCGAACAAGAGCATCGAGGAATGGAACGCAGCCCACCCGGAGGAAAAGGTCACGTTCATCGAACTGCCGGACTCCGCGGACCAGCAGCGCCAGCAGCTCATCCAGAACGCCCAGATCAAGTCGGACACGTTCAGCGTGCTCAACCTGGACGTGGTGTGGACCTCCGAGTTCGCCGCCAACAAATGGATCATGCCGCTGCCCGAGGACGCCGTCCCCGCGGACCAGATGATCCCCGCCACCGTCAACGCCGCCACCTACCGGGACACGCTCTTCGGCGCCCCGTACTACACCGACGGCGCCCTGTTCTACTTCCGCTCCGACCTGCTCAAGGCCGCCGGCATCGCCGCCCCGCCCAAGACCTGGGACGAGATGAAGGCCGCCTGCGCCAAGATCCTGGCCCTTCCCGAAGCCGCCGGCATGTCCTGCTACACCGGCCAGTTCGACAAGAACGAGGCCCTCACGGTCAACTTCTCCGAGGCCGTCGCCTCCGCCGGCGGGTCCGTCGTTGACGCCGAGGGCAAGCCCACGGTGAACACCGCCGAAGCCAAGAAAGGCCTGAACCTGCTGGTGGACGGCTTCAAGGACGGCATGTTCCCGTCCGACGCCATCACCTACCTCGAAGAACAGGGACGCCGCGCATTCCAGGACGGCAAAGTGGTGTTCCTGCGCAACTGGCCGTTCCTCTACGCCTCCCTGAGCGCGACCGACGGCTCCAGCAAGGTGGCCGGCAAGTTCGACATCACCTCCATCCCAGGCACCGACGGCCCCGGCGTCTCCACCCTGGGCGGCCGCAACCTGGCCCTCTCCCCGTTCACCGCGAACAAGGGCACGGCGCTGGAGTTCATCAAGTTCTTCACCAGCGAGGAGCAGGCCCAGAAGCGCCTGGCCCTCAGCTCCCGCGCCCCGGCCTACGCCTCCCTTTATGAGGACCCCGCCGTTGTGGCCAAGCGCCCGTTCTTCCCCACCCTGCTGGAATCCCTGAACAACGCCAAGCCCCGCCCGAAGGTAGTGCAGTACGGCGCCACCACCAAGGCGATCCAGGAAGAGGCCTACGCCGCCATCACCGGCGAAAAGGACACGGACACCGCGCTGACCGACATGCAGGCCAAGCTCGAAGAGATCTCCGCGAAATGACAGTCACCACCGCCACCGTTCCGGCACCCCGTCCGGCACAGGAGCTGAAGCCACGCGGCGCCGGCACGTCCCGCACCCCCGGGGAGGGCCGCATGGCCGCCATGCTGCTCTCCCCCACCCTCCTGGTGCTGGCCCTGGTGATCGTCTACCCGCTCATCTCGGCCATCCACCAGTCCCTCTTCCGCGCCGAGTCCGGCCTGGACGCGGACGGGTTCGTCACCGAGGGCGAGGCCTTCGTGGGCCTGGCCAACTACGCGGACCTGTTCGTGGGCGAATCCGGCCGGCGCTTCCTCAACGCCTTCGGCAACACCACGTTCTTCACCGTCACCACGGTGCTGCTGGAAACCGTCCTGGGCCTGTGCCTGGCGCTGGCCATGAACCGGGCGTTCAAGGGCCGGTCCTTCCTCCGCGCCAGCATCCTCGTTCCCTGGGCCGTGCCCACCGCCGTCTCCGGCCTGCTGTGGCGCTGGATCTTCCAGTCGGACGGCATCGCCAACACCCTGCTGGGCAGCGAAATCCTCTGGACCGCCGAAGGCACCGCCTCCAAGCTGGCCGTGATCATCGCCGAAGTGTGGAAGACAGCACCCTTCATCGGACTGCTTGTCCTGGCCGGCATGCAGATCATCCCCGAGGAAGTGTACGAGGCCGCGAAGATCGACGGCGCCGGCTGGTGGCGCCAGCTCGGCTCCATCACGCTCCCCCTGGTGAAGCCCACGCTCTTGGTGGCGGTCCTCTTCCGCATGCTCGACGCGCTGCGGATGTTCGATCTCCCGTTCGTCCTCATCGGCCCCGGGAAGGAATCCGTGGAAACCCTTTCCATGCTCGCCTGGGACGAATCCAACCAGCTGCGCTACGGGTCCGCCTCCGCGTTTGCCGTGGTGCTCTTCCTGTACGTCGCCGTCGTCGCGATCGTTTTCGTGAAGGTCCTGGGCACGGACGTCACCGGCGCCAAGCAGCTGGGCCTGAAGAAGCACCGCTCCAAGGCGAACAAGGCAACCCGTTCACAGAAGGCCGAGGCCACCCGATGACCATCTCCGAACTCCACAGCCTCGCCTCCGAATCCGGCTCACGCGGCGCGCGCAAAGGCGCCGCGCGCACCGGCGCCGGCCGCCCGCCGTCGAACGCTCCCCTCCCCACCAAGAAGAAGCGCACCTGGCGCTCCTACTCCGTGTACGCCGGGCTGGTGCTGATTTTCGCCTACTGCCTGGCGCCGTTCTACTGGATGATCGTCTCCAGCCTCCGCCGCACCGCGGACATCTTCGACAACACCCTCCTGCCCGCACCGTTCTCGCTCGAGAACTACGTCAAGGTGTTCGACGGCTCCACCATGTTCGGCCAGGCACTGCTCAACAGCCTGATCGTGGCCGGCACCACCACGGTGTTCGCCCTGGTGCTGGGCGTGTTCGCCGCCTACGCCATCTCCCGGCTGAATTTCCGGTTCAAGTCGGTGATCCTCGGCGTTATTATCGCGACGTCGATGTTCCCCGGCATCTCGGTGGTGGTCCCGCTGCTGAGGTTCTTCACGGACCTCGGCTGGATCAACACCTACCAGGCCATGATCATCCCCAACCTGTCCTTCGCCATCCCGCTCGCCGTCTGGAACCTGACCACGTTCATGAAACAGCTGCCGTTCGACCTCGAGGAAGCGGCCATGATCGACGGCTGCACCAAGTGGCAGGCGTTCCGGAAGGTGCTGCTCCCGCTGGCCGCGCCGGGCGTGTTCACCACCGCGATCCTGACGTTCATCCACAGCTGGAACGAGTTCATCATCGCCCTCTCGATGATCAACGATCCCCGCATCCAGACCGCCACCGTGGCCATCTCCAAGTTCACCGGCGCCACCGAATTCCAGGCACCGTTCGGCGAGCAGATGGCCGCCGGCGTGATCGTCACCGTTCCGCTGGTGATCATGGTGCTGATTTTCCAGCGCCGGATCGTGGAAGGCCTCACCGCCGGGGCCGGCAAATGACGCACGACGGCGGCAGCCCCTCCGCCGGCTCAGTCACCGGCGACTGGTGGGACTCAGCCGTGATTTACCAGGTGTATCCGCGTTCCTTCGCGGACGGGAACGGCGACGGCGTGGGCGACCTCGCCGGCCTCATCGCCCGCCTGCCGTACATCGCCTCCCTGGGCGTGGACGGCATCTGGATGACCCCGTTCCAGCCCTCGCCGCAGGTGGACCAGGGCTACGACGTCAGCGACTACTGCGGCGTCGACCCGCTGTTCGGCACCATGGACGAGTTCGATACCCTGCTGGAGCTCGCCCACTCGCTGGGCCTGCGGGTACTGCTCGACGTCGTCCCCAACCACTGCTCCTCGGCCCACCCGCTCTTCCAGCAGGCCCTCGCGGCCCGGCCGGGCTCGCGGGAGCGGGACATGTTCCACTTCGTCGAAGGGCGCAGCTCCGCGCCGGACTCCGCCAGCGACCTGCCGCCAAACAACTGGCAGAGCGTATTCGGCGGGCGGGCCTGGAGCCGGGCTGTTCCCGGGTCTGCGACGGACACCCAGTGGTACCTGCACCTCTTTTCCCCCGGCCAGCCCGACTGGAACTGGCGGAACCCCGCCGTGGGCGACTACTTCGAAGGCGTGCTCCGCTTCTGGTTCGACAAGGGCGTGGACGGCCTCCGGATCGACGTCGCCCATGGCCTCTTCAAAGCCGACGGCCTGCCGGACGCGCCGTCCGCCACCGCGGTGGTGGACGGTCTGCGGGCTAACCCGCTGGTCTCGGACCAGGAGGACGTCCACGAGGTGTACCGCCGCTGGCGCACCCTTGCCGAGAAGTACCAGCCGCACCGGCTGCTGGTAGGCGAGGTCAACCTGGAACCGGCCCGCGCCGCCCGCTACACCCGCGCCGACGAGATGCACCAGGCCTTCGCGTTCGCGTTCGTGAAGCTCGGCTGGGATCCCACAGCGTGGGCATCCGTGGGGGCTGAACTCGAAGCCGCGCGCCAGCTGCACGGAGCCGCACCGAGCTGGGCGCTGGAGAACCACGACATTGTCCGCTCCGTGACGCGGTTCGGCGGCGGGACAAAGGACGGCCGCGAACGTGGCCTCCGGCGCTCCCGGGCAGCCCTGCTGGCACTGCTGGGACTGCCGGGCGCGGCCTATATCTACCAGGGCCAGGAGCTCGGACTGCCCGAGGTGGACGTCCCGGTGGAAGCCCGGGTGGACCCGATGTGGACCCGCGGCGGCATCACCCGCGACGGCGCCCGCGTGCCGCTGCCGTGGACCGCGTCTCCGGAGGCGAACCACGGCTTCTCGCCGGCGACCGGTCAGCCCGGTAGCCCGTGGCTGCCGCAGCCCGAGGGCTGGGGACAGTACGCGGTTGAAACCCAGCAGCAGGACCCGGGTTCCACGCTCGCCCTGGTGACTGCCGCCGTCGGACTCCGCCGTCAGCTGTGGGACCAGGGTGTGTTCACCGCGGACGACGGCGGCAGCTGGTGTGTGGAGGACGGGAACCTGCTGATCTGCGAGCGCAACGCGAAGTTCCTGGTGGCCGTGGCGATGGGAACCGAGGCGGTGCGGCTGCCGGCCGGGACGGTGCTGGCCAGCGCCGCGCCGCTGGTCACGGACGGCTGGCTGCAGCCGGACAACGCCGCGTGGGTGCTGCTGGACTGAGGTAGAGAGGCGCTGCTGGAACCCTAGACATGTGACCATTTAGTCACCTATTCTGGAGTTGTGGACGCCGTATTCAAGGCCCTGGCCGACGCCACCCGTCGCGATCTCCTGGACGAGCTCTTCAGGAACGACGGGCAGACCCTCCACGCCCTCGAGGCACACTTCGACATGACGCGCTACGGAGTCATGAAGCACCTCAGGATCCTGGAGGAAGCCGGCCTGGTGGTGACCCGCCGTCGGGGTCGCGAGAAACTCCATTTCCTGAATCCGGTGCCCATCCGGCTGGTCCACGACCGCTGGGTGAGCAAGTACGCCGAACCATGGGCCGCTGGCCTCAGCGACCTCAAAACCAGATTGGAAAGTCCCATGGAAAAGATCTTCGAAATCTATATCAAGACCACCCCGGAACGGCTCTGGGAGGCCATCACGGACGGCGAGATCCGCAGCAAGTACCAGTTCGGGTCGGTCATCACCTCGGACTGGACGCCCGGCGGCCGGTTCGAGATGGGCAATCCCAAAGCCGGGGAGCTCCTGGGCGAGGGCGAGAACCTGGAGGTGGACCCGCCGCGCCGGCTCGTCCAGAGCATGCGCGCGCTCTGGGGCGAGGACGTCAAGGCCGAAGGCACCTCCCGGATCACCTGGGAGATCGAACCGGTGGGCGATTCCTGCCGGCTGACAGTCACCCACGACCAGCTCCGTGAGGGTGCCAACGACCAGCTCTACGGCGGCTGGCCGATGATCCTCTCCGGCCTGAAGACCTGGCTGGAAACCGGCGAGCTCCTCACCACGCCAGGCTCGCTGATGTACACCTAAGGTCGCCGATGCGGACCTGGAGTGACCTGCTTCAGGTGAACGGCTCCAAGTGAACGGCTTCGAGTGAACGGCGGCACCCAACCGGGTGCCGCCATCGTGCTTCCTGCGAACGCGCTACTGCCCCGGCGCCCGGTAGGAGGGTGTCTTCTTGGTCGCCTCGTCGATGTCTTCCGGCGTCATGAGCGGCTTCAGCCGGACGTTCACGTTGCCGGTGGCATTGATCATCAGCGAAAGGGCTGCGGCCCCGGCCTGGTCCGGGACTTCAAAAACACCGAGGACGTCAGTGTCCCCGAAGGCGTAGTAAAAACTCTCCAGCGATCCACCCACGGAATTGAGGGCCTCCACCAGTGCGTCACGCCGCTTGGTGCCGCCTTCGCGCATGAGCCCCTTGATTCCCTCGCCCACGTAATTCGCTTCAAACAAATACTTGGTCATGGTCTCGTTCCTGTCTGGCAACGGTCCCCGGAGTGGGGCCGTGCGCACAGCGTAGGCTCACTTCCCGGCACTGACAACGGGTTCCGGAAAGTCCGCGGAGGTCAGCCTTGCTTCGCTGCCCAGTCGGCGACGCGCTGCGCGCTTTCCTCTTCGGAGAGGTCCTCAACGCGGGTCATGATGGACCAGCGCACGCCGTACGGGTCCCGGATGCTGGCGAACCGGTCTCCTGACACGAAGGTGGACAGCGGCTCCCGGATCGTGGCCCCCGACCGCTCGGCGCGCGCCACCAGGGCGTCCGCGTCGGCGCAGTAGAAGCCGACGGAATAGCAGTCATCGTCGCCGTCCGGCGCGGGGACAAGGTGATAGTCGGGGTTGGGCTCACCGATTTGGAGCCGTCCCTGGCCGAAGTCGAGTTCGGCGTGGACCACAACGCCGCCCATCTCGGTGACATTGACGGGGCGGGCGCCGAAAACGTCCCGGTAGAACGTGATGGCCTCCTTGGCCGAGGTAACCGCAAGGAACGGCGTGAGGCTCGTGAAGCCGTGCGGGATGCCGGATGTGGTGTGCTTGCCGTCGGCGGCCACGGTCAGTTCGGGGCTTGTAGTATCAGTCATACCTCTGACGGTACGCACGGGTCCGCCCCGGCGGCTTGGAGAAATGCGACAGCCCGGATAGGAGTGCCCTCCGATGGTGGACTCGTTCAAGGGCATCCTCTACCCGGCCCGGCTTCCCACCTTTCACCGGGTGCCAGCGCCCGAGTCCGTCAGGAACCTGGTGCAGTGGTTCTGGATCCCCGAATGGGACATTGCGCCGGGGCACACCTCACGCCAGCACGTGATCGCGTTCCCCGCGTCCAACCTTGTGGTGCAGCAGGATCTCGTGGAGTTCGCCGGCCCCACCACCCGCCGGTCACACCGCGACCTCACCGGCCGGGGATGGGCGGTCGGAGCCCTCCTGCGTCCTGCCCTGGTGCCGCATTTCACGGATGATCCGGGCAGCCTGCGGGATGCCCAAGTGCCGCTGCCGCTCGCGGACCTTCATGCCTCAGTGCTGGCGGCGATGAGCGGAACCGATCCGGCGGAACGCCGGCAACGCGCCGTGGAGGCGTTCACCGGCTGGCTGGTGGCGGATGATCCGGAGGTTTCCGAGGAGGGCCTGCTTGCCAACGCGATGATGGACCTGATCGGGTCCTCAGCTGAAGTGACCCGCCTTGAGGACGCTGCGGCGCGGCTTTTTGTGTCGCCGCGCACCCTGCAACGCGTGGCGAAGAAGTACATCGGCCTGAGCCCGTCCGCGCTGATCCGACGGCGCCGCCTGCAGGCGGCTGCCGACCGGTCCCGGACCGACCCGGCGGCAGACCTCGCGGCGATCGCTGCCGAACTCGGCTACACGGATCACGCCCACCTGACAAACGACTTCCAACGGACCCTGGGATTCACGCCCAGCACGTACCGCCGTCGCGTTAGCATTGGTCCCACCACGTCTGATCTCGCCTTACCAGGAGGGCGCATGCCGCACATCGTCGACTTCAAGAACGTTTCCACTGCAGGCTTGGAATCATCCCCGGTGGCCGACGCCGCCGCGGGTCTGCGCGCCAATGAGGCCCGCTACTTCAGCACCAAGTACAACCACGTCTTCACGGTGAGCCCTGCCAGCGAGGTTCCGGAGGTGGTGGACCGGGTGAGCAGGATCCTCCGGGAAGAGCGCGACATCGTCATCGGATCGCGCCCGCTGGAAGCAACCGACTTCGAAGTCGACGGCTTGCGGATGTCCTACGTGTTCTACGAGTCGGGGCTGTCCATCAACGTTATGTACAGCATCGAGGACGGCGGGAAGCGAGCCGTGGGGTTCAAACTTGCCGACGGTATGGACGTGCCGGAGGAACTGGCGGAGCGCTTCAAGTTCGCCCGCCAGAAATCGAAGCTGGCAGGCACTATCCGTGGCTCCTACTTCGTGATCAAGGGCGAGTACTGACCGAAGGATCCCAAGTGGCACACATACAACGGTTCGACCATATCGGCATCACCGTCGCCGACCTCGACGCTGTGACGGCGTTCTTCGTCAAGCTGGGTCTCGAAGTGGAGGGCCGGACTTTCGTGGAGGGCGAGTTCCTGGATACCGTCTGCGGCATCCCGGACTCCCGCACCGAGATCGTTATGCTGCGGCCGCCCGGCGGTGGTGCGGGACTGGAACTCGCGAGCTTCGTCCGGCCCGACCACAAGCCGGGATCGCCCGATGCGATGGCCAACGAGCTGGGGCTGCGCAACGTGTCCTTCGAGGTGGACGACCTCCAGTCAGCCGTGGACGGGCTGGCCGCGGACGGCTACGGGCTGGTCGGCGGCATCGGCCAGTACGAGAACAGCTGGCGGATGGCGTACGTACGGGGGCCGGAGGGGATTATCGTGTCCTTGGCCGAGCGGATCGGCTGAACGGAAAGGGTCCGCGCATTCCCGCGAAGGTGGTTCTGACAGACCCTGCCTCGCAATAAATAAATCAGGTAATTTGAGTGGAGGACACCGGCAACCGGCGCCGTGTTCCTTCCCCACTCCCTGAAAAGGACTCTTCACCCGTGCCTCCCGCGACCTCCGTTCCTGCACGCGACCGCATGCCCTTCGGCGCACTGCTGGTGCTGTCGATGATCGGCTTCACCGCCATCACCACCGAGCTGCTGCCCTCCGGCCTGCTCCCCCAGATCAGCGCCGGCCTCAACGTATCCGAACCCGTGGCCGGCTACCTCACCGCCGGGTATGCCGCGATCATCGTGGCCACGGTGATCCCCGCTGCGATGCTGCTCGCCCGCATCCCCCGGCATATCCTCCTGGTGGCGCTGGTCCTGACCTTCGCGGTCAGCAACGCCCTGGTTGGCCTGGTGTCCGATTTCGGCGCTGCCCTGGCCGCCAGGCTGGTGGGCGGCATTGCCCACGGCCTGCTCTGGACCGCGATGGCCCCGTTCGTGGCGCGCATCGTTCCGGCCCACAAGGTGGGCAAGGCGATGGCCATCGTCTTCAGCGGCAACAGCCTGGGCCTGGCCATCGGTGCCCCGCTGGGCACCGCCCTGGGCGCAGTGGTCGGCTGGCGGGCGTCCTTCCTCCTGCTGGCGGGCGCCGGTGTGGTCCTCGCAGGCCTGGCCATGTGGCTGCTGCCCGCCGTCCGCCGGATCCCGGACGCCCCGCGGCCGTCCCTGCGCAAGGCGATCGGCCAGCCCGGAGTGAAATCGGTGGCCATCGCCTGGCCACTGATGCTCATGGCCCACTTCGCCCTGTTCACCTTCATCGCGCCGTTCCTCCGCGAAGCCGGCCTGCCCGACTACAGCATCACCCTTTCCCTCACCGTGCTGGGATTCTCCGGGCTGGTGGGCATCTGGATCGCCGGCATCACCGTGGACATGCGGCCGCGGCGTGCGCTGCTGATTACGACGGCGATCATCGCCGCCGCGTACCTCCTCCTTCCACTGGGCGGCAGGACCGTCCCCGGCGCCCTGGTGCTCATGGCGGTGTGGGGTGCGGCCTTCGGCGCGATCGGCATCTACAACCAGTCGGCCATCCTTCGTGCCGGCAGGGAGTACCGGGAGGCTGCCAACGGCCTCACCGTGCTGACCATCCAGCTGGGCATCACCATCGGCGCGCTGTACGGCGCTGCCGCCCTCACCATGGCGGGCCCGCTGATGGTGCCGGTTGCTGCTGCGGTGCCGGTCGTCGTCGCACTGGTGATTGTGGTGACCGGGCGCAACCACGCCTACCCGCCCGGGCCGAAGGAAGCGGGGTTCGTTGCAGCTGAACAGTCGACGGCGGCCGCACCGGTCCCGGATGCGGCAGGCGCGGGCGTCGCGGACGCGCCGGCGGAGGCTCCTGCCGACGCGGGCGTGGCTGCGCGCCACTAGCCTCGCGGGCAAAGGGGTGCGGCACCGTCACGGGACAGTGCCGCACGCGGTGCTTCCCGCCGTCGGCTAGGAGCGGCGGCGGGAAACTCTGTTGGCCGGAACCTTTATCAGCCGGCGCTCGCGTCCGTTGTCTGTGACGGGACGGCGCCGATCTGCTGCATGAGGCTCAGCGTGTCGGAGGAACCCCAGTGCTCGGCCACCTTCCCGTCCTGGATGCGGATGATGTCCGCGCTGCTGAATTGCACGCTCTTGCCGCTTGCCGGAACACCCAGGAACTCCCCCGTGTGCGTGCCGGACAGCACCACGTGGGCAGCCTCAAGGTCGCCGTCGGCCAACGCCGGATCGAGTTGGACGGTGAGGTCAGGGAACGCCGCACGGATGGCGTTGGTGTAGAACTTCACGCCGTCCTTTCCCGGCGGCTGCCCGGGCATCGGGTCCTCGTGGTCCTGGATGTCGTCCAGCACAAATTCATCGATCAGGGCGAGATTTCCGCCCGCCAACACTTCTTCGTAAAACCGCCTGAGGAGTCCAGTTCCTTCAGACATTGTCGGCTCCTTTGTTCGGTGAGACCTTTGGATAATTCCCCCGGTCAATGGCCGCCCGCACTCAGCGGCGGCGGCACGTTACATCCCCATCCCCGCCGTCGCCGCGGGGGTGAGGGCAATGCCGAGCGCAATCACGGCGAGCGCCACGGCAACGGAGCGGTTGGCCAGCCGTTTCCAGGGCAGCATCTTCTCCGCGGCGATGAAGGCACCGATCAGCGCCATCCAGCCGACGCTCATCACCCCGAGGGCGAACAGGGCAACCATCAGCGCCCAGCAGCAGGCGACGCACCATGCCCCGTGCTCCACACCCATCACCAGTGCGCCCCGGTAGCCGGGCCGCATGCGGTGCAGGATGAAATCCATGGGCGTCCGGCATTTCATCAGGCTGACGTTCTTGGCGGGGGTCAGCTGATAGACCGCCGCGACCAGGATCACGCCGGCTGCCAGGTAACGTCCGCCCTGGTCCGAGCCGAAGAGCCCGGGCGCGAGCGAGGCGACCGACATGTACAGCGAGTAGGCCACCAGCCCGAAGGCTGTCCAGGCCAGCAGGTATCCGGCCACGAACACAGTTGTTGCCCCGGCAGGCGCGTACCGTCCTGTGACCCTGCGGTGCCGCTGGATCCGGTCATACGCCACCACCATGGGCGCCACGGACGGAAACATCATGGCCGACAGCATCACCACCCAGGTGGCCACGAAGAACCCCAGCGGCCCCGGGTCCGTCCAGCGGCCCATGTCCATTCCGCTCAGCTGGGTTGAAGTAAAGATCCAGCTCGCCGCTGCGAGCACCAGGAGGATGGCGACGAGCCCGGCTTCCCGCGGGTCGATCCGGGAGGCCGGCCTGGCATATACCTGAGGGTGGGCGTGCGCCACCGGCTGCACACCCACCCTCCTGAACAGCTTGCGGTGGTACATCACGCGGGGCCTAGCCGCGGCCCTTGGGGGCGCCCTCGGCCATTTCGCTGGCGAAGGTGAAGTCGGACGTCTCGCCGTATACGCCGTCGAACTCCATCCCGAAGCGGTCCGGGTGCCCCGGTCCCTTGCCGATCCGGAACTCCGGGGCGAAACCGAACATCGCGTTCTTCACGGTGGTCACGCCGCCGTCGGGCCCGGGCAACGGCTCGAAGGTGACAACCACGCGGCCCGCCACCGAGCCGGACGGAGTATCCCCGTCGGAGAACGAGACACTTGCGCGTTCCAGTCCCAGCCATTCGCCGTACAGCGCAGCCAAATCCCCGAACGGGCCGCCGGCCCGGCCACGGAGGATGCTCTCGAGTGCGTCCACCTGGGCATCGGATGCGCCCTCGTCGACGACGGCCCCCACCTTCCAGCCGCCTGCGGTCAGGTGGGTGGGGAACCAGTTGAAGAACGCGAAGTCGACGCCGGACAGGTCCGTTTCCTCCATCGCGCCGGTCGCAATATGGAACACGTTGAACCCGCGGCACTCGCCGTCCGGGCCGGTGGGCACGCCGTCCACGGGGCAGGGGCAGATCAGGGAGCAGGTGCAGTTGCCGACGTATGTTCCGGACATTTCCCAAGACATGGGACCCTCCTCGCTGGCGCCGTCGCCAAGCAGAAGCGGCCCAGGGTCAGCGCCGAAAATATTGGAAAACGGGGCGGAAGGACCCCGTTAAGGCAGACAGTATTCCCGCACCATCTGGGTGTCAATATGGCGTGAAAACAAGGAAATCGGGGCGCGGATGGGCGCTTCGGAGGGCGCGGGCGGGGGTCCTTACGGCGTGGTTTTGGCGCTCATTTTGGGCCGCACCCCACAGCTCATTTCCGTTCCCGCCACAGCAGCGTCACGCCGAAGGCGACCGCCCCCAGCACCAGCATGGTGAGAACCATCAGGCCCCAGTTGGCCTGGTTCACGCCGCTGCCGTAGAAGATGCCGATCATCACCGTGGCCGTAATGGCGCCCAGGTACCGGCAGGTCTGGAAGATCCCGGCGGCCACGCCGCGCTCGTGCGGCTGGGTGGAGACGTACATTCCCTGGCTGGAGGCGATGCTGACCACGCTCCACGGAATGCCCATCAGGGCCGTCAGCAGCAGCACCAGCGGGATGGCGAAGGAGGCGGTCAGCAGCCACATGGCTCCGGCGGCGGCCACCAGGAACAGGACGCCGGCGATCAGCACCCGCCGCACACGGAAGCGATCGATCGCGCGGACCGCGAACGGCGTCGCGATCACGGACATTGCTGCCAGCGGCAGCATGAGGAGACCCACGACGCCGGGATCGTAGCCGGCCGCTTCCTGCAGCAGCTGCGGCAGGCCGAAGAACGCAAAGTAGTAGATGCCGTTGAACACGGCGAAGCCCAGGTAGACCAGCAGCAGCGGCCGGTTCCTGCCGAGCAGCCGCAGGTCCAGGAAGGGCGGGCTGAACTTCAGTTCGCGCCAGACGAAGAGCCCGGCCAGCACGGTACCGCCGGCCAGCAGCCACCAGCGCGCGTCCGGCAGCACGTTCAGCAGGGCCATCATGACCAGCGTCAGGGAGCCGACGAAGCCCAGGATGCCGGGAATGTCCGAGTCCCTGAGGAGTTCGGCGGCGCTGCCGCGTTCCCGGTCCTCGTCCACCGGGGCGTACTTCCGGACAATGAGGAGCGCCGCCAGCGACAACGGCACGTTGATCAGGAACAGGGCCTGCCAGCCGACCAGGCTCACCAGCAGCCCGCCCACCACCGGACCCACCGCCGCCGCGGAGGTGTTGGCCATCTGGATACGGCCGAGCGGCCTGGTGGACTTCACGTTGGCGCTCCGGGCCAGGGCACCGACAATGACGACGGCACTCGGGTACGCCGTCGCCGTCCCTAGCGCCATGACGGCCCGGGCGACGCACAGCAGCGCGAAGTTCGGGGCAAAAGGCGCCAGCGCGCAGGTCACTGCCACCAGCACCATCCCGAAATTGAACAGGCGCCGCGGCCCGAAGCGGTCCGCCATCCGGCCCATCAGCGGCTGGCCAGCCGCGGAGGTGAGGTAGAAGGCGGTAATCACCCAGGTGACCGTGGCGACGTCGAGCCCGAAGTCCGCGCGAAGCACCACCAGGGCAACGGCGATCATGGACGAGTTCAACGGGTTCAGCGACGTGCCCAGGCTGAGGCCGGCGACGGCGAGGGCTGTCCGGGGTTTGTTGCTCACGGAAACAGTCTTGCCTACATCGGCGCGCCAGGCCGAACTTGGTTACGGCCGCGTCGTGCCCTTCGCCACGGTGAACAGGAACGTCGAGTCCTCCTCGGCTTCCAGGCTGTGCAGGCCGTCCGGGACGATCAGCAGGTCACCCGGCTTGCCGTCCCACGAGTTCTCACCGGCGCGCAGGCGGAGGCTGCCCTGGAGGACATAGACCGTGGCGTCTCCCGGGTTCTGATGCTCACTCAGCTGCGTCCCGGCTTTGAGCGCCATCACGGTCTGGCGGAGCACCTTCTCATGCCCGCCATAGACAGTGTCTGCGGCACGCCCGTTGCTCGCTGCAAGCGCGGCGGCGAGCTGCTGCCGGGCCAGGGCCTCGATCGATATCTTCTGCATGAGGCCACGGTACCCACAAGGACTGCCGGGCGGTATAGGCCGGTGGTCCCTCATCCGGAACAGCCTGGTAAGCGCGAACGGACACGTGCGGTCCCTTTCACCGGGGCCGCACGTGCCCGTTCGCTCCGTCCGCCCCGTCCCACCAGTCCAGCACCCGCGCCCCGAAGAAGGTCAGCCACTTGGACGGCTCGCCCGGGGCAACGTCGACTTCGAACCACACCCGCCCCGGGTGGCGGCGCTCCTGCAGCCATGTACCGTCGGGACGGCGGGCGGCCCGGACCGTCTCGATGGCTTCGGCCAGCCGCGGATCGGGCGCGGCGCCGTCGTGCAGGGCTGCTGTCCGGAAGTAGTCCGTCGCGTTGAGCGCGCTATAGAACGAGCGGAACGGGTAGGCGAACCGCGTCACCCACGGGCCCACTATTTCGCCGGTGGACAGGGTGCGGAGCAGCCGGCGCTGCAGCAGGTACTCCTCACCGGCCCGGCGGGCGGCGCGCAGCCTGCTGGTTCCGCCGGTCGCGGCCTCGTAGTCCAGCAGGCCCTTCAGCGCGTTGAGGGTGGAATGGAAGGACGACCGGGTGGAGCCCTCCACCCACTCGCAGTTCCAGCCGCCGTCGGCCATGCGGTGGTCCAGGAACCATTGGGCGATTCCGGAGACGTCTGCCCCGAGCCATGCCCCGTTGGCCAGCGTGTAGGCGTTGATGCAGCAGTCCACCTCACCGCCCCAGTACGGCAGGTCGTCGTACTCCCAGCGGCTGTTCGCGGCGAGCAATTCGGCGGTGCCGGCGAGGACGGCTCCATCGAGGCCCCAGTCACGGAGGCTGTTGAGCGTCCACGTGGTTGCGGTCCACGGCTGCCCCGCGCCGTCGGCTGCCTCGGGGCCGTGGAAGTCAAAGTCTCGGGGGAAGAACGCACCGCCCGCCCACTGGCCGTCGGCATCCTGCAGGGCCAGGAGCCGTGCGGCGAAGCCCTCCGTCGCCAGACTGGACCGGGTCGCTTCCCACGTGTCACGCGGCGCGCCCGCAAGGTCGCGCTCCACCTGCCAGCGGAGCGCCGGGTCGGAGTCGAGCAGCCAGGTGAGCAGGGAAGGGTCCACGGCCATGCCCGGCAGGCTACCACGGGCGTCCGCTTGCGGGCTGGCCTTTCGAGGAGTCACGCGCCGGGTCCGCTTGTCCAAGCTATCGAATATCGATAGTATCCAACTGTTATTCGACACCCTAGGAGATCTGATGGGAAAGCTGACTGTCCTCGCATTGCGGATTGTGCTCGCGATGGGACTCGCCGGTTCGGTATTTGTGCAGGCCGTGATGGTTCCGCTGCTGGCCCGGGACCTCAACGAGGACCTGGGCCCGGACATCGCCCGCGTCAGTGTGCCGGTCCTCGTGATCGTCCTCCTGGGCATCCTCGCCGTCCAGGTCACCATGGTCTGCGTCTGGCGGCTGCTGACGATGGTGCGGCGCGGAACCGTGTTCTCGCACGCCGCCTTCCGTTACGTGGATGTGGTGACGGGAGCCATCGCCGCGGCGTCACTGCTGACCTTCGGGCTCGGCGTCGTCCTCGCCCCGGGCGAATCCGTCGCCCCCGGCGTCGTCCTCCTGATCGGAGGCGCCGGCGTGCTGATCGCCGGAGTGGCGCTCGTCGTCGTCGTACTGCGAATGCTGCTGGCACAGGCGGTGGCCCGCGATGCCGAAGCCAGGCACCTGCGGGACGAACTCGACGAGGTGATCTGATGCCGATCGTCGTCGACATCGACGTGATGCTGGCCAAGCGCAAGATGTCCGTGGGAGCACTCGCGGACCGCGTCGGGATCACGCCCGCAAACTTGGCGGTGCTCAAGAACGGCCGGGCCAAAGCGGTGCGCTTCACCACCCTCGAAGCCCTTTGCGAGGTGCTGGAGTGCCAGCCGGGCGACCTGCTGCGCTGGGAACCCGAGGAGACCGCGGACTAGCCTAGGGCTTGGCTGACCGGACCATTCGGATCACGGGCAGCTCCTCCCATTCTGGCGGCAGCAGTTTGCGCTCACCGTCCTCCCGAAAGCCGTATTTGAGGTAGAAGGCCAGCGCCCGGGGATTGTCCTCAAGCAACCAGAGGTACGCCGGTGAATCGGCGACGGCGGCGTGCAGCAGGGCAGCCCCCAGGCCGCTGCCATACATGCGCCGGAGAATGTAGATCGCGTACAGCTCCAGCTGTTCGGGCGCGTCCGCGTCGAGTGCCGGGCCGGCATCGGCGAATCCCACCACTTCGTTGCTGTCGTCCAAGGCAATGAGACGCGGGTCAGCGGTTGCCAGGGATTTTCGACGCTGTTCGATGCGCTGGGGAATGCTGGCCCGGCGGGCGCGGAAGAACTCGGGTGACAACTGGCGTGCGTAGCACTCCTCGTGGACCAGGGTGTGCATGCGCACGAGGGCGTCGGCATCATCCGGCGTGGCCTGGCGGATCTGGAAGTCCATGGTCCAAGACTAATCAGCAGCCGGCCGCCTTACCCATCCGATCTTCTGAAGCCAGCCGGTCAGAATCGGCAGCACCACTGAGCTGTGCATCGCGCTGAGGTGATCCAAGCCGGGAAGGACTTGAACGTCCCAACCTGCAGCGATGAGGGCCGCCTGGTGTTGGGCCAGGGGTTCACCGATCCGCACCCGGACCCCGCCCCATTGGGCGCTGTAGTCAATCTGATCTTCGGCACCGGCAAAGGCGAGCCGCGGCAAGTCCGGCGGCACTTCGGCGGCAAAGTCGTCGAACCCTTGGAGCGCTTCATACAGGGTGACGAACTGCCGCGTTTGCGCCTCGGTGGTCTGGACGGAAACGTGGTCCCAGTCTCCCGGTTCGGCCTCGGCCACCGGAACAGTGGACTGGCCAGGAGACTTGGCGGACGTCGCCTGGGACATCGCATGTGCGGCGCGGGTGACCGCCAACATGCTCCGGTACGGTCCGTCCACGGGCGGAAAACCGCCCATCACCAGGGCACGGAGGCGGTCCGTGCGGAGGGCGAGTTGGAGCCCGCTCAACGCAAGCCAGGAGTATCCGTAGTAACCGAAAACGTCGGCTCCCGCGGCGTCCGCAATGGCCAGCAGATCGGCGGCGAGGTGACCGGGAGTCAGCGTGTCTGCCGCAGGATGGGCCATCCTGTGGCCTTCGTAGTCGGCCGCGATCACGCAGTTTGACCTGGAAAGCCCGTGGACCAAGGCCGGTCCCACGTCAGGATCCCCGCCCCATTTGCGCATGGTCTCGGCCTCGACGGTCCCATACGGTTCCAGCCGGACTGGCAGGAGCAGCGCAGGCCCCTCCCCCTGAGCCGTGACAGCTATTCTTGACCCGTCGTGAAGGACAGCCTCAACGGTCTCTGGCATTCCGATCCTCACCTTTCTGGGCGTCGCCCGAGGCGCTAGTCCGTGCGCTTCCTGCGGTCCTTCCTCTTGCCCAGCAGCTTACTGATCAACACGAAGACGCCGATTCCCCCGAAAAGGGCAGTCAGGAGGACGCCCATCCCCCGCAAAGATACGCCGTCGCTTTCATACCCGAGGACCGTTGCGTTGCCTGGATCTGATTCCTGGTACGCCACTGTGACTTCCTCGCCCACCACCGGGTGCTGGTCATGGTCCACGGCGGCCGAGGTGTAGTAAACGAATCCGTCGGCGGACTGGTACTCGACTCTGATGTCGCGGGCGGAGGCTTTCCTTACGTCGTCAAAATCAACAATCAACCCCACCGTCCGTTCCCCGCTCCGCGCAAGCTCGTCGTCGGCATCCACGAGGAGCGTGCCGACGACGATAAGCACCGGCCCGAGGCAGAGAACCAGAGCTGTGATGGCGAGGCTCACCCACGCCCCCGGCGACATTTTTGGTTTGCGGTTCACTGTTGCGTTCGGCGAGATCACGGTCCCATTCTGCCCGAGGACCGGTCAACCGGTGACGGCAGGCATCAGCGATCCGCCGAGCCATTGTTCGACTTCGCGCTGGGACCTCAGCCTGACGACGACGACATGCGGGTATTCGGCGACGAACTGCGGCATCACCCCGGAGTACTTTCGCCGCGTCCGAATAGCCCACCGGACGATGTGGTCCCTATCTGTGAAGAAGGACAGGAGCGGCGCTTCAATGTTGCCGTTCCAGAGTTCTTCGCGGCGCCACCGACGGCGGACAGTTCGCCGGAGGACACGGGGAAGGGTCACGCGAAGGAACGGAAGGTCGAGCCAAACGAGGAGGTCCGCCTTGTCAGCCAGCAGTGGCCGCGCGGCATCGTACATCCACTCGGTGGTCCACGAATCGGTGCCCACCAGCCTGTGCACGTCGGCAATGAATTCCCCTCGGGGCGTCCAGTCCGGCCCATGGAAGAGAGCGTCAATCTCCGTGTGCTTGCCGCCCGTGATAGCCGCGATCCGCGCAGCCAAGGTGGTTTTGCCTGCGCCCGATACTCCTGCCACCAGGACCCGCCTCGGCCGGTGCGGAAGGGGCTCATCGTGGGAATGCATAGGTCGAGCGTAGCGGGCAGTGCGACTAGCCGGCAGTGTTAAATGTCGGACCCTCCCGCCAAACTGTAAATATGGAAAACAACGCAGTGGTCACGGCATTGAACGCCGTCGCGGCGTCCGTTGCCGAGCTGCATCGCGTGTGGGATGGTTCGCGGCTCGCCAGCGGGACCGGCTCGGACCATCTGCGGCAACTGGCTGACGTCTGCCTGGACGGCCTTAGCGAGGTGGCCCACATCGAGGCCCGCACCGCAGCCGTCAAGGTCAGGCTGACGGAAACCTTTGCGGAGGCGACGAAAGCCATGGCATCCCCGTCGGCGTCGCCCCAGGAGCGGTGCTCCGCGGCGATGGGTGTGGTCGCCGAGCTAGCTTGCGTCCTGACCGTCAGCGAAAGAACCGCTGAAGCTTTCCTCCAGGAGACCCGGCAGCTCACCACGGCACTTCCGCTGACTCTTTCTGCCCTTCAGGCCGGGACCATCTCCTGGCAGCACGCCCGGATCCTGGTGGACGAAACCACCGGCATCGACACGGCGGCGGCTGCCGCTCTGGAAGCGCACTTCCTGGACCCGGACGCCGTTAACGCTGCGCGGGGCTGTCCGGCTGGAGATCTGGTGCCGTCCCGCTTCCGCACCAAAGCACGAACATGGCGGGAGCGCCACCACCCCGTCAGCATCGAACGACGCCATCAGGCCAGCGTTGAGGACCGGCGGCTGGAATACACTCCGGACCGCGACGGCATGGCGTGGCTTTCCGCCTACCTGCCTGCCGACACCGCCGCTTCCATCTGGCAACGCGCCACTGCCGCAGCCAGGACCCTACAAGGGCCGGCGGAGCCGCGGAACCTTGCCCAGCTCCGGGCAGACACCGCCGCAGAATGGCTGGTCGCCGGTGTCGCTGAGGGTGTCCCGTCGCCGAAGGCGCAAGTACTGGTCACGGTGCCGGTGTTTTCCCTGCTGGGTGCCACCGAAGAACCAGCCCACCTGGATGGGTACGGACCCATCCCGCCCAGCATGGCTCGCCAATTGGTCGCAAACGGCGCCACGTCCTTCCACCGCGTGCTGACTGACCCTGGCACCGGTGCACCGCTGGAGATCGGACGCTCCAGTTACCGCATCCCGGTGGCCATGCTCCAGTGGCTCCGCCTCCGGGATGGCAAATGCCCGTTCCCTGGCTGCAACAACCAATCCCTCGACAACGAGGCGGATCACGTCACGCCCTGGCACAAGGGCGGCGTTACAGGCGTCTCCAACCTCAACCAGCCCTGCCGGAGGCATCACCGGCTCAGGCACACCACCGGCTGGAAACCTGTCGGCGCGGGCACCGACGCACCGCCGGGCTGGGTGGCACCCTCGGGTCGCCGCTACCTCAGCGAAGGGTACGACTGGGAACCGCCGTGGATGCCCGGTGCCTTCGACCCAGACGCGCCTCCGGACATTCCCTTCGATCCAGATCCACCCGCGGGCTTGCCCGTTGACCCGTTGCCGGACTGGGAGAAGTGGATCGCAGCCTAACCGGGCAGCCCGACCACGCCAGCGCGTGGCGCCACGCGAAACCCATGGCCGTCGCGCTGCCTTGGCTACGCCCGCCGCGCCTGCGACGGCCCTCGCTACGCCCGCCGCCGCCGCGCTACCCTCAAGCCCGCCGCGCTACCCTCAAGCCCGCGCGGCCAGCGCCCCGCTGAGGAAATCGAGGTGGGCCGGTGTGGTGGCGGTAGTGCTCGCGGCGTACTCGGGATGTTTGGTGAGGAACTTCTTGATGTAGGGGCACACTGGGACGATGCGCAGCCCGGCGGCCACGGTTTCATCCAGTGCCGCGGTGGCGAGCTTGCCTGCCAGCACCTGGCCGCCGTACTCCTCGTTTATCACGGTGTGGTAGAAAATCCGCTGCGGCGAGTCGCCGGCGTCGTATTCTTTGTACGCCGCCTTGCCGATCACGGTGCCTGCGACCAGCACTTCAAAGCGCTCACGGTCCGGGTTCTGGCGGATGGTCACATCACTCATCGGGAATCTCCTTGATAGCAGCTCTCGCTACAGCCTAACCTCGAGGCATCTGCCGTTATTTCCCGACCACACATCTGACCGTACTCGTGACCTAGGAGCGACCCATGACCGCCAACGACAACGAAAACCAGATCCTGGACCAATGGAGCCACCGGCTGGCACAGGCCCTGCAGCTGTTGGACCTCGATTTTGACCGCGAACTCATCCTGGACCTGGCCGGAGAGTCGGCGCGGTCCGTCACCCACGCCGCGGCACCAATCACCGCCCTGATGGTGGGCTACGCGGCGGGACTCGCGGCCGGCACCACCGCAGGCACGGCCACCGGCAGCGCCGGTTCCAAGCAGTCGTCAGCGGCGGCGGTCGCGCAGGCCGCCGACGTCGCCTTCCGGCTTTGTCAGGACGGAGCCGACGGCGGCCCGTCCAGCAAAGGCTGGGCAGACACCGCCCAGTAGCAGGCAGCCAGTAACCCTCGCCCGGTAGGGTTGACTCAACCCCAACCGACCGGAAGGCACGCAGCATGCAGGTCCCCCTTTACGTATGGATACTGACCGTCGTCGGCATCGTGGGCCTGCTGGCCTTCGACTTCTTCTTCCACGTCCGCAAGGCGCACTCCCCCAAGCTCAGGGAGTCGGCCACGTGGTCAGCGATCTACGTGGGCATCGCCCTGGTCTTCGGCATCGGCGTCCTGATCTTCGGCGGCCCCACCATGGGCACGGAGTACTTCGCCGGTTATGTCACCGAAAAGGCCCTGTCCGTGGACAACCTTTTCGTGTTCCTGATCATCATGGCCAGCTTCAAAGTCCCCCGTGCGGACCAGCAGAAGGTGCTGCTGTTCGGCATCGTCTTCTCCCTGATCGCCCGCACCGGCTTCATTTTCCTCGGCGCCGCCCTGATCAACAGCTTCGCCTGGGTGTTCTACATCTTCGGCCTCATCCTGCTGATCACCGCCGGCAACCTGCTCAGGCCGGATTCGCACGACGACGACTCCGAGGGGTTGGTGGTCCGGCTTGCCAGGAAGTTCCTCCCCGCGTCACAGCACTACGACGGCGACAAACTCTTCACCGTGGAAAACGGCAAACGCGTCCTGACCCCCATGCTGCTGGTGATGGTGGCCATCGGCGGAACGGACATCCTGTTCGCGCTGGACTCCATCCCCGCCATCTTCGGCCTGACCCAGAACGTGTTCGTCGTATTCACGGCCACTGCATTCTCCCTGATGGGCCTGCGGCAGCTGTTCTTCCTCATCGACGAACTGCTGGACCGCCTCATCTACCTCTCCTACGGCCTGGCCGCGATCCTCGGCTTCATCGGCGTCAAGCTCATCCTCCACGCGCTGCACGAAAACAACCTGTCGTTCATCAACGGCGGCGAACACGTGACCGTCATCGAGATCAGCACCGGCCTCTCGCTGACCGTGATCATCGGCGTCCTCGTAGTCACCGTCCTTGCCTCGATCTACAGCCCCAAGGGCAAGGCCAAGAACATGGTTTCCGGCGCCAAGCGGCACGCCACCGAATACGTGGACCTGAACTACGAGACGGGCATTGCCGAGCGCGAGGAAATCTTCAACAAGATGCTCCGCGAGGAACAGGAACTCAGGAAGCTCCCGGAGAAATACAAGCGGCTCATCCGCGACGAAACGGAGTTTATGGATCTGCTCAAGCAGGCCCACGCCGAGCACGACGCCGCCCTGCAGCGGGAGAACCGCTCGTAGGAGTGGCGGCGCCTAGGAGTGACGCGCCTGGGAGTGACCTTGTCCCGGCTCAGTACACCACGTCGAAATTGCTGAACTCGCCCGTCGCGGGCGACACGGACTCCTCCACGTGGTCCACGCGCCCCGGCGCGTCGCTGGACCTCAGCCAGCGCCGGAACTCCAGGACCATCGCCTGCGGCCCTTCGACGACGACGGCGACAGTACCGTCGACGTCGTTCCGCACCGTTCCGGTCAGCGAGAGCTCCTCAGCCTTCCGCACGGTCCAGTACCGGAAGCCGACCGCCTGGACGACGCCCTCGACGCGGGCCTGCAGGCGGACGTCCGGCCCCAGGTCCTGATCTGCTGCGTGAGCCATGCTTCCAATGTAGCGTCGCGGCGGGGTGTTCCGCTCCCCACCCGGCGGGTCCGCCGGCTTCGTGTTCGCGGCATGCTTGGCCTTGCCGTGCTTGGACCGCGACCACACCAGCATGGTGCCGATGGCAGCGACGAGAACCGGGATGGTCACGCCCAGCGGCTGCGCCCAGTCCTTCACGAGTGAACTCAGCACATAGCCCAGTTCAATCTCCACCTGGATGTCCTCCCGGAACGTCTCCAGGCTCAGGTCCGGCCCGTCCTCTGCAGTGGCAAACAGCTGCAGGGTCATGGTTTTCCGCCCCGGATCCTTGGGCGTGATCCACCAGCGCCACTCCGCAACGCCCTGTTCCGGGACCAGCATCTCACCGCCCGGATTTCCGGCCCGCTCAATGGTCATGTCCGGGCCGGACAGGTCAGCGCGCATCTCTTCGCACACAATCGGCTCGCGGGTCTGCACCGGGTTGGGTCCGGGGATGTTCTTCTCATGGCCCGCGCCGGGATCGCCCAGGGTGACGTGCAGGACGAACTCCCTGGTCTCCCCCTGCCGCATCGGCGACGGCGGCCTGAAGGTCAGCTCGCCCCGGACACAGGTCTCCAGGATCTCCTTGGCCCGCCGGGCAAGTTCGAAGACAGTGGAGGTGGGACGCGACGATGCTGGCGGGCGCACTGTCGGGACCGGGCCGGCGCCGGGCTTGCTTTCGGCAGGGCCGCCGGGAGGGCCGCTCTCACCGGGGAGGGGCGGGGTTGCCGTGGGCAGCCCGGTGCTTGCCGTGGATGTTGGTTCCGTGTTCGGCACCGGCGTGCAGCCGCCCAGGCCCAGCGCAACAAAAAGCGCCGCACAGACCGCCACGCACACGGCCGCCAGGGCGGATGCCATTGCCTTCGCACCGCTCGCGAGCCGCTGCTTCCCCAGTGCGTACATCAGAATCCCGACTACTGATCGGACCGTGTCCTGATTCGAGTCTGCGCGGCCCCACGGGGCCAGTCAAGGAGCCCGCGCAGGCCGCCGGATGCTACTTCGCGGGCCGCAGCGAGGTGATCATCCGCCGGATATTCCGGTACTCCCCCGTCTCCGCGTACAGCTTCGCCTTCTCCCAGTACGGGAGCGACGGATCGCCGGGCGTGGTGTTGTTTGCCGGGTCGTAGCCGGCCCCGAACATGGCCCCGCTGGGCGGCCACCGGAACAGCAGGAAAATGGGACAGGCCAACGTCCCGATCTCCTCCGGAACCATCGTGATGCCGTAGGCCGCGAAGGTCTCGGGGGTCCGAGCGGGCGCCTGTGCGTCTCCGCGGATCTCGAACATAAAGCGGGGTGCGTTCCCGTCCGCCACGCCCTTCTCGGCCAGGGCTGTCATGGGCTCGGAATCCAGCACCGCAAACGGGTACTGCTGCACGCACTCCGATCCGGTCACGATCCTGGTCTCCAGCACAGCCATCGGCTTCCCTGCCGCGTTCAGGACGTCCACGTGTTCTCCGCCCAGCGGCGATTTTCCGGCCGGATCCTTGATGGTCCAGTCACCTGGGTGGTCGAACGTCAAGCCACCGTCCGACGTCGTGAACGTCTTCCAGCCGGACGGGGTGGGGGACGGCAACAGGCTCGGGGACGTGCTCGACGGCGCCGGTTCAGGCGGCGGGGCGCCCGCCGTCGCGCTTGGCGGCACGGCTGTCCCGCTCGCGGAACCGGTAGCGGTACCGCTTGCAGTCCCGTTCGCCGTCGCGCCCGACGTTCCGCCCGCTGAAGTGGCAGGTGCCGTGGCCGTCGCGGATCCAGGGTCCGGCGGGGCGGGTGGCGGCCCGCAGGCTGCCACGAGCACTGCGAGGCAGGCGCTTGCAGCAACTGCTGCTCCCGAACGTGCTGTTCCGGGACGTGCCGGTCCGGACGATCGAAAGCCGGGCCTCATTGATCGGCGCATGCAATCCTCCTCATCCAGCTGAGGAACTCATTGTGGCCCCGCCCGCAGGCGACTCGCCCGGGGCGGGGGCAATTTGCCGCCAAAACGTTGCGCACCGCGGGTTGCCCCGCAGTGCGCAACGGCCGCTTCCTGGTTTGGCCCTGTCCGCCTAGGCGGGCCGCAGGGAAGTGATCATCTTCTTGATGTTCTTGTACTCCTGGGTACCCATGTACACCTCGGGGGTGTCCACGTGCATCTCATTGCCGGGGGTGGTGTCGAACGGATCGTAGACGCCACCGAACATCGCACCGCTGGGCGGCCAGGTGAAGAAGTGGAAGATGGGGCACGCTTCCGTTCCGGTGGGTTCGGGCGCCGTGGTGATGCCGTACGCGAACAGGGTCATGAGCTTGGGGTCCGTGGCGGTGGTGTCCGTCCTCGTCTCGAAGGTGTACCGGGGCACGCTGCCGCTCTGCTCCAGTGCCGGCAGGGGCACTGATTCATACACACCGAACGGCTGTTTGACGGTGCATTCGGAACCGGTGACCATGTTGGTCCGGAGGTCCGCCAGGTTCTTGCCGTTGGCGTTGGTGATGTTCAGAAACACCCCGCCGGGGGCCGCGTCGCCGGCCTTCTCGGTGATCTTCCAGTCTTCCGGATAATCGAAGGCCAGGCCGTCCGCGGTCGTGTAGGACTTCCACCCTGCTTCGGGTGTGGAGGAAGCCGACGGTGAGGCGGTGGCGGTGGTCGACGTGGTGGCGGTGGTCGAAGCTGTCGGGGTGGCGGTGGCTGCCGGAGACGTCGTCGACGGTGACGAGGCGGGCGGGCCGCAGGCAACCAGCAGAAAAGCGAGGCATAGGGCCCCCGAGACGGCGATGGCCGAGGGTGCTGAGCGGTGCATCTGTTCTCCTGAATCTCATGAGACCGCGAATAATTCCTCAATTCTGGACTGCGGAGGGCCTCAGCCCTAGCAATAAATCCAATCGATGTCCAAATGTTATCGCCACGCCCGAGCCCCTCCCGGATTTAGGCTCTTCCCTGAAGCTTGATAGAGCTTAACCAATGCAAGAATTCCTCACCCCGGCAATGCCCTTCCTGGCCATGACGCTCGCCGTGGCGGCTGGACTGGTCCTCTCCTGGCTGATCCGAAAGACCGTCCTCCGGCTCAACCGGCGCCGTCCGGAGTTGCAGTCCACCTCCCGGGTGGCCCGGCTCCCCCTCCGCCTGGCCCTCTGCCTGATCGGCGTCCGGATCGCCCTGGCGCTGACGACGGACGACGGCGGGTGGCGGTCCGCCGTCGACCACCTCCTCCTGATTGCCCTCATGGGCTCCCTTGCCTGGCTCGCCGTGGCCGTGCTGCTGATCGTTGAGGCCCTGGTCCTCAGCCGCTACAGCGTGGACGTGGCCGACAACCGCCGGGCACGCCGCCTGCGGACCCAGATGATCCTGGCCCGACGGATCGCCGTTGCGCTCATCGTGGTGCTGGCGGTTGGCAGCGTCATGCTGACCTTCCCCGCGATCCAGGCACTCGGCGCGGGACTGCTGGCCTCTGCCGGCGTGATCTCCATCGTGGCCGGACTCGCCGCGCAGACCTCCCTGGTGAACGTGTTCGCCGGCATGCAGCTCGCCTTCACTGACGCGATCCGGGTGGACGATGTTGTGGTGGTCCAGAAGGAGTGGGGACGGATCGAGGAGATCACCCTGACCTACGTGGTGGTCCACATCTGGGACGACCGCAGGCTCATCCTGCCCTCCACCTACTTCACCACCACACCGTTCGAGAACTGGACCCGCCGGCAGTCCGAGGTGATGGGCACCGTGGAGTTCGATCTCGACTGGCGAGCACCCATCGAGGACATGCGCGCCGAACTGCGGACCGTGCTGGACGGAACGGCACTGTGGGACGAGCGCGTGGGTATCCTGCAGATCACCGATGCCACCGGCGGCTACGTCCGGGTGCGGATCCTGGTGAGCGCCGCGGACAGCGCCGCCCTTTTCGACCTGCGCTGCCTCATCCGCGAGGCCATGGTCACCTTCCTGCAGCAAGGCCACCCGGAGTCGCTGCCGCACATGCGCTGGGAACCCGTGCAGCCTGCGCCCTCCCGGGCGATGCCCCGACAGCCCGCAGTCGAGTCCAGCGAGTCAGTCGAGTCCAGCGAGACTGTCGAGTCCGGGCGGCCGGTGCACGCGCGCCAGCAGTCGGATCCGCAGGACTCCCAGCTCTTTACCGGCTCGGTCGAAGCGATCGAGCGGTCCCGCGCGTTCACCGGCCCGGGCGAAGAGGTCTTCGAGGACCGCGACAAGACCCTCTCCGCACGGAGCTAGGGGCCCCTTTCCTGCCCGGCGGATCTGAACAATAATCAAACCGAGCCCCATCATCAGACCAGCCGCAAGCAACTGAGGAGACCAGGCCATGACCACCCACGCGGACCCCGCAACGGAACCCCCTGTCAGCGAGGCGCCGGACAACGACGACGAGGTGACCACGGATCCCGGATGGTTCCACAAAGCGGTGGTCTACCAGATCTATCCGCGCAGCTTCGCGGACTCCGACGGTGACGGCATCGGCGACCTCCCCGGCATCATCAGCAAGCTGGACTACCTGCAGAAGCTGGGGGTCGACGTCGTCTGGCTCTCCCCCATCTACACCTCACCGCAGGACGACAACGGCTACGACATCAGCAACTACCGCGACGTTGACCCCATTTTCGGCACCCTGGCTGACCTGCAGGAACTGACTGACGGGCTGCACTCGCGGGGCATGAAACTGGTGATGGACCTGGTGGTCAACCACACCTCGGACGAGCACCCGTGGTTCGTGGAATCACGTTCCGCCAAGGACAACCCCAAACGCGACTGGTACTGGTGGCGGCCGCCGCGGGAGACGTCGGAAGGCGGCGGTGGAACGGCCGGTACAGCGGGTACAGCCGCCACAGCGCCCGCAACCGGCGCGGAACCGAACAACTGGGGTTCGGCATTCTCCGGCCCGGCCTGGGAATTCGACCAGGCCACCGGCGAGTACTACCTCCACTTGTTCTCCCGGAAGCAGCCGGACCTCAACTGGGAAAACCCCGAGGTCCGCGCCGCCGTCTACGAGATGATGAACTGGTGGCTGGACCGCGGCGTGGACGGCTTCCGGATGGACGTCATCAACTTCATCTCCAAGGACACCGCGCTGCCGGACGGGCCGCGGGCGGACGGCCTGCTGTTTGGCGACGGCAGCCCGCACTTCATGTCCGGTCCGCGGATCCACGAGTTCCTGCACGAGATGCACCTGGAGGTTTTCGCCGGCCGGGACAAGCCGCTGCTGACCGTGGGCGAAATGCCCGGCGTCACTGTGGAAGATGCTGTCCTGTTCACGGACCCTGCCCGGCGCGAGGTGGACATGGTGTTCCAGTTTGAGCACGTCGCGCTGGACCAGGAGGACGGCAACAAGTGGCGGCCCAAGAAGCTGCGGCTGACGGACCTGAAAAAGTCCCTGGGCCGCTGGCAGGCAGCCCTGGCCGAGCGCGGCTGGAACAGCCTCTACTGGGGCAACCACGACCAGGCCCGCGCCGTGTCCCGCTTCGGCGACGACGGGCAGTACCGCGAGCTCTCCGCCAAGATGCTGGCCGGCATCCTGCACCTGCACCGCGGTACGCCGTACGTCTACCAGGGCGAGGAACTGGGCATGACGAACATGAGCTTCGGCGCCATCAGCGACTACCGCGACATCGAGGTGCTCAACCACCACCGCGAAGCCACCACCCATCTGGGCCACACTGACGCTGAGGTCCTCGCCGCGCTGGCACCGCTGAACCGGGACAACGCCCGCACCCCGGTGCAGTGGGACGCCACCCGGCATGGCGGGTTCACCACGGGAGCGCCATGGATAGCCGTCAACCCCAACACCAGCCACATCAACGCCGCGGAGCAGGAAGACAACCCGGACTCCGTCTTCAGCTTCTACCGCGAGGTCATCGCCCTGCGTCACGCCGAGCCCGTGGTGGCGGAGGGCGACTTCACCATGCTGCTTCCGGACGACGAGCACGTGTACGCCTTCCGGCGGACACTGCCGGGAACCGGGCCGGCTGCCGATGCCGCTGAGGATGCGGCTGCTGCCGCGGCTCCCGGCGTCCAGTTGCTGGTGCTGGGCAACTTCTCGGGTGAAGACCGGACAGTGGAGCTCGACGGCGGCGGCTGGGGCGATACCGAAGCCGGCGCGGATGAGCCCGAGCTGGGCCACTACCCGGCCGAGCTGGTCCTCGGTAACTACCCATCCGGCAGCGCCGGGAAGCACAGTGCCGGGACGCATGCTGCGATTACGCTGCGCCCCTGGGAGCTGAAGGTCTTCCGCCGGCAACACAACAACTGAATTTCACCCCCAAGGCCGTTACACCAGCGAAGCAAGGAGAGCATCATGACTATTCCACCGCTGCCGGAGCCGGATCCGTTCCCGCCGGAGCCTGGCCCCACGGGACCGCCGGATCCGGACAACCCGTTCCCGCCCAGCAGGCCGGACCCCACGGAGCCGCGCCCGCCGCATCCCGGCCCGGAACCGACACCGGCGCCCGGTCCGCTCCCCATCCCGGACCCGGGCCCCATGCCGCCGGGGCCGCCGTCGCCGAATCCCGACCCCACGCGGTTCTAGGATTTCGCTCGCCAACCGCTCATGCAGGGGGGTCTGTTCAGTCGCCCGTGTGCGTTCAGTCACCGATGCTGTGCAGGAACTGGCGGACCTCGGTGTTGAACGCCGCCGGCGTTTCAGCAGCGACCATATGCCCGACGTCGGGAATCACCGTGAGCTGTGAACCCGGGATCTGGCGGTGCATGTCGTGCGCCACTGCCAGCGGCGATCGCACGTCGTGTTCGCCGTAAAGCAGCAGTGTGGGGACGCTGATGGTGGGAAGGACGTCACGGTAGTCTGCGTGGCCGCTTGCGCTCAGCATTGCCCGCATTCCGGCGGGATGGAAGTCGGCCATGATGGCGCTGGCTTCTTCGACGACGGCGGGATCCGCCCGCGCGGTGAACAGCGTGGGCAGCCACACGGGGATGAATTGCTCGGGCGGCTGGTCCAGCTCGGCCAGGATCTGCGCGTACCTGCGCTCGACTTCCTCGGGCGGCAACGATCCGGCCCAGCCTGCGTAAGCCGACACCAGCAGCAGGGACGCTGCCATGTGGGGGTGGCCCCGGTACAGTTCCAGGGCGACCCCGGACCCCCAGGACAGCCCCAGGACGTGCGGTTTCCGCGGCGCTACCTCACGGAGGAACCCGGCGAGCACATCGCCCAGTTCCTTACCGGAGAAGTCCGCCGGAGGATCGTCGGACCGGCCGCAGCCCGGGGCATCCCAGGCAATGACAGTGAACTCGTTGGAGAGCCCCTCCAACTGTTGCCGCCAGCTGCGGCTGTCCTCGTAGGCGCCGTGAAGGAGCACCAGCGGAGGGCCTTGGCCCACGCGCTGGTAGCCGATCCGCAGTCCTGAAATGTCAACAGTGTCCACGCCGCACCGCTCCTTAGTGGAGCTGACCCTGATGGGTTGATTCTAAGCCGATCAGGGTCAGCTGCCTACTGGAGGAGGTGCAGCGGCTGGACCTTAGATCAGGCTGATGTCGCGGGTCCGGTGATCGTAGTTGAAGGTGATCCGGCCGCCGGGGTGGTGGAGTTCGTGGTTTGCACCGTCAAACGCTCCGAACGCGCCGTAGTTCTCGTCCCAGGAACGGTTGAGCGCGATCTTGAACGTGTAGTGCCCGGCGGGAAGGTCGGTGGTGAGCTTCCACAGTTGGTCCACTGAATCCAGTGTCATCTGAGATTCGTCGTACTGCGGTGCCCAGTTCGCGGGGGCGCCCAGGAGCACATTGAAGTCGCCCGCGATGGCGACTGCCTCCGGCTGGTCGATCGATTCCACACTGGGAGCCTCTGCAGGCGTTTCTACGCTGGCCTTGGCCGGCTTGGCAGCAGCCTTACGGGTGCGCACAGCCTTCTTCACCGGCTCCACGGCATCTTCAATCAGCTCGGCAGCCTTTTCAACCACCTTGGCAGCCTTGGACGGCGCCTTCTTCTTCGGGGCAGCCTTGGCGGGAGCTTTTGCGGCAGCCTTCGGAGCTGCAGCCTTGGCGGGGAGCTCCGTGGGAACCGGCACGTCAGCGGGGACCGGGGTGCCTTCGGCAAGGGCCGTGGCAAAGGTGTCCGGATCCGGGAATGCGACGGTGGCGCGGAGGCCGTCGTCGGTAATGGTCCAGCCGCTGCGTCCCTTGACGAGCCAGCCTGCCTTCACGAGCTTGCTGGTGGCGGTGGTCAGCGCCTTGTGTCCCCGGGGGATGCCTCCGCTGAGCAGCTCACTTTCCTTCTCGTTCAGCGGTACACGGACCGTGGCCTGGGCCAGGACTGCGCCCGCGCCGAGGGTCTCGCCTGACAGGACGCTTTCCGCGAGGATGTCGAGCACTGATTTGAGTCGAACAGTGGTGGTGTCTGCAATAGCCGTGGGCATATTTGTCCTTTCGAGCAGGTGATCACTCAGCATTTTGCCAGTGAACTGTAAATAGAGGCGACTATGGACGTTAACAACGTGTGTCGTGACCGACTATGACGCCGAATGCAGCACAAGTGATCCTAGAGTCTCAGCTGAGCGGCGGAAACATCAGGACTTTGGGCCTGTTGACAAAGGGCCCGGGCTCGTATTTATCAAGCCGCCACCCGGGCAAAACCTGCGTGGAGGTTGCGGATCATCACGGTGCCGCCCAGCAATTGCGTCTTCGCTTCGAGCTGTTTGACCAGCTCCTCCGTGACCGCGCCGAAGATTTCGATGGTCCGGAGCCGGACGAGGGGCGCAATCGGCGGGAACCGCGGACCGGCCACCTCCAAGTGGAATTCCAGCGACGCCAGGTCCTGGTGGACCTGGAGGACGTTCATGCGGGTGCCGTCGTCCGAAAAGTAGACGTCATAGGCAATGATCCGTGGCTCGTTGGCTTCGACAAAGCGGGCGAGGTCCTCCATGGCGACCTTGAGCTCGCCAAGTTTCCCGGGCCGCACGTCGGAGGTATCGAGGTAAACAAGGAAATCACTCATGCTGTCCTCCTTGCGGGCTGGCCCCGCTCACGCCGGACTCGGCTCCGGGCTCGGCGTCAGGCGCACGATGACGGCTTTGGAAACTGGCGTGTGGCTGCCCTCCGCCACCGTCTCCAACGGCACGAGGACGTTCGCTTCCGGGTAATAGGCCGCGGCGCATCCCCGTGCCGTGGGGTAGGACACCACCCGGAACTTCCTGATTACCCGCTCAGCGCCGTCGTCGTACACGCCGTGGATGTCCACGTATTGCCCGTCGGCCAGTCCCAGTTCGGAGATGTCTTCCGGGCTGACGAATACAACGTCCCGGCCCTTCTTTACCCCGCGGTACCGGTCATTGTGCCCGTAGATGGTGGTATTGAACTGGTCGTGGGAGCGCATGGTCTGCAGGATCAGCGTCCCGGCCGGCCGCTCCACGTACTCCAACTCGTTGACTGTCAGCATCGCCTTCCCCGTGGGGGTGTGGAATGTCCGGGAATCACGCGGCCCGTTGGGCAGCACAAATCCGCCCCAGTCCCGGATCCGCCGGTTGTAGTCCTCGCAGCCGGCCACCACGTGGGAGATGTGGTCCCGGATGAGGTCGTAGTTCCGTTCGAAGCCGGCCCAGTCCGCATTGATCCGGCTGTCCACGGTGGCCCGGGCCAGCCGGGTAACGATCGCCACTTCGGACAGCAGCCCGGGGGCCACCGGCTTCACCTTTCCCTCGGAGGCGTGTACGGCGGAGACGGTGTCCTCCACGGACACGAACTGCGGCCCGGATTCCTGGAGGTCGATTTCCGTCCGCCCCAGGGTGGGCAGGATGAGTGCTTCCTCGCCCGTGACCGCGTGCGAACGGTTGAGTTTGGTAGAGATCTGCACCGTCATGTCGGTGTTCGCGACGGCGGCCTCGGCCGCGTGGGTGTCCGAGATGGCCGCCACGAAGTTTCCTCCCATGGCGACGAAAACCTTGATCCCGCCGTCGCGCATTTGGCGGATGGTTTCCACCGCGTCAGCCCCGGGTTCGCGCGGCGGTTCGAAAGTGAACTCCTTGGCGAGGGAATCCAGGAACGCGGGCGGCATCTGCTCCCAGATGCCCATGGTGCGGTCCCCCTGGACGTTGCTGTGGCCGCGGATCGGGGACGCGCCGGCACCGGGTTTGCCGATGTTTCCGCGTAGCAGCAGCAGGTTGATGATCTCCTTGATGGTGGGCACGGCCTTCTTATGCTGCGTGATGCCCATGGCCCAGGTGATGATCACCTTCCCGGCCCGCAGATACCGCTCGGCGAGTTCGTCGATTTCCATGCTGCTCAGGCCGGTGGCGCGAAGCACGGTTGATTCCTGCAGGGACCCCAGGTGCGCCTTGAGTTCGTCCAGGCCCTCGCAGTGTTCCCGGAGGAACTCGTGGTCCAGCACGTTCCCGGGACGTTTGGCCTCGGCGTCGAGCACACGCTTGGACAGGGCCTGCATCAGCGCCATGTCCCCGCCCAGACGGATCTGCAGGTACTGGTCAGCAAGTTCAGTGCCGCGTCCCACGATCCCGTTGATTTTCTGCGGGTTCTTGTAGCGCATGAGCCCGGCTTCCGGCAGCGGGTTGATGGCCACAATCTCGCAGCCGGCTTCCTTGGCGTCCTCGAGGGCGGTGAGCATGCGGGGATGGTTGCTGCCCGGGTTCTGCCCCATGATGATGATCAGGTCCGCCTTGGCGAAGTCGTCGTAGGAGACCGTGGCCTTGCCCACGCCGATGGTCTGGCCCATGGCCCAGCCGGAGGACTCATGGCACATGTTGGAGCAGTCCGGCAGGTTGTTGGTTCCGTAGGCCCGCACGAACAACTGGTACAGGAAGGCGGCCTCGTTCGAGGTCCGGCCGCTGGTGTAGAACGCGGCCTGGTCCGGGCTGTCCAGGCCCTGGAGCTTGCTGCCGATGATGGAAAAGGCCTCGTCCCAGCTGACTGGCCGGTAGTGGTCGTCCCCGGCCGGTTTGTACACAGGTTCGGTGAGCCGGCCCTGCATCCCCAGCCAGTACTCGGACCGCTCCCGCAGTTCGGTGACCGGGTTCGCGGCCCAGAACTCGGACGGCACCACCACCGGCGTCGCCTCCCACGTGACCGCCTTTGCGCCCTGCTCACAGAACTCGAAGGTCTTGCGGTGCCCGGGATCCGGCCAGGCGCAGCTCATGCAGTCGAAGCCGTCTTTCTGGTTCAGCCCCAGCAGTGTCTTACCGGCACGCCCCACGCCCATGTGTTTCAGGGCCGGCTGCATCGAATGGTAGACACCGGGAATGCCGGCTGCCCAGTCCTTGGGCTTCCCGACTTCGAGGTTGTTTTCGTCGGCTTCTTCCACGTGCGGATTCTTGCGCGGCATGCTGCGCCCTCCCTGACTCGGAACCTGCTGATCAGTGCTGCTTTGAACTGATGTCCCACGGGAGGAGCGTCCCCCACGGACAGGACCTTTCCTCAGGATTAGCAGGTATGGCAGGGCCCCGCAAGCATTCAGCCCACGCTCGCCCCGCGTCCCCCGGGGGCTGGTATCAAAATGCGGATGGGCGGAGAATGGGACCCACCCGCCCTGAGCGTCCGGAGCCCGTCATGCCGCGCTTCCGCAACTGGTTCCAGCGCCACCGGCTTCTGTTCTTCTTCGGCCTCTCCTATGCAATCTCCTGGTCCTCCTGGCCCGTGTATGCCATGGGGATGATGCCGCGGATGGAATTCCTGCCGGTCGGTCCGCTGGCTGCCGCTGTCATAGTGATCGGCCTTGCTGAGGGCCGTGCCGGTTACCGTATGTGGGGTCGGCGGCTCATCCGCTGGCGGGTGCACTGGGCCTGGTACGCCGTGGCCCTCCTGTTCCCGGCCCTGCTGGTACTGGTCATTGGCTCCCTCAATATCGTCTTCGGCGCCGCGGCACCGGGGCTGTCCCAGTTGACCTGGTCCGGGCTGCTGATGGTTTTCGGGGTGCGCCTGATCAATCCGATGGACGGGCCGCTGGGCGAAGAACCTGGATTCCGCGGCTACGCCGTCCCGCTGCTCCAGGCCGCCCGGACCCCGCTGCTGTCAGCAACGCTGCTCGGGGTGGCGGTGGCCGTCTGGCACCTGCCGTTGATCATCTTCGGCGGCCTGAGCATTATCGGCCTGCCGATAACCTTCGTGATCACCTTCCTCTACGTCTGGCTGTTCAACCGCACCGGCGGGAGCGTGCTGCTGACGCTGCTCTTCCACAACAGCCAGGGCACGTTCACCATGGGCTCGTACGGATTCACGGGGTCCGACCTAACCAGGGCGGAAGTGATCTACCTTGCGGTGGTCACCGCCTCCGTCCTCGGCACCGTTCTGTTGGACCGCCCGGCCTGGCGCACTGCACCCAGGGAAGCGACCGACGTCCGCCCCCTCCCCGTGCGCTCCGGCCGCACCGTCCCCGGGCCGCCGGCGCCATGAGCATCCCGGCGCCGCCACCCCGGCCCTGATTGGAGAAGTCATGTCATCACCACTCGCCTCCGGCGCCGGCCCGATCGCCGTGGCTGCGGGCCTCACCTTCGCGGCCGTCGACGTTTCGCGGCTCCTCGCGGCCGACACCAGCAAGGAACGGATCGCGATGATGCGCGAAACCCCGTTCCAGGTGACCAACGCGCTCTACTTTGTGGTCTTCATCGGGCTGCTCCTGGCGCTGGTTTGCGTCTACCTGAGGGTCCACGCCGAGGCCGGGGCCCTGGGCGCCGTCGCCTTCTGCTTTGCCCTGGTGGGCACCATGGACATGGCGGGCAACATGTGGTTCGACGGTTTCGCCGGCCCGTGGATCGCCGACGTCGCGCCCGGGGCCATCCTGGCCGGCGGGTCGGGAATGCTGGTGATCGGCGGGTTCTCCAGCTACGTCCTTTTTGCCCTTGGCTGGATGGTTTTCGGGATTGCCGGCTGGCGGGCCCGCATGTTCCCGGCCTGGGTGGGTGCGGCCTTCGTTGTGGCCGGCGTCCTGGGCTACAACGCCGGCCTGCCGCCCTACGGAATCCCGATCGGCCTGGCCATGGCGGCACTGGGGTGGTGGATCACCACCCGCAGCGCCCGCAGCCTGGCGGCACCGGCCGCCCGGGCCTAGGGCCCGGGCCTACGCACGGGGTTAGGAGTAACCGAGCTCCGCCAGCAGTTCGGTTTTGCGCTCGTCGTCCGCGAACGAGGACCGGATGGAGTTCGACGCCAGCCGGACCCGGTCAAACTCGGACAGCCCCAGGACGGTCTGCAGCTGCACGAAGTTGTCGTCCACATATCCGCCGAAGTAGGCGGGGTCGTCCGAGTTCACGCTGACGTTCAGTCCCGCGGCCAGCATGGCCGGAAGCGGGTGCTCGGCCAGGGTGTCCACGGCGCGGAGCCGGACGTTGGACAGGGGGCACACGGTCAGCGGCACACGCTCCGCGACAAGGTGTTCCACCAGGTCGGGGTCCTCCATGCAGCGGATGCCGTGGTCGATCCGCTCCACGTCCAGCAGTTCCAGCGCATCGATAATGTACGACGGCGGGCCCTCCTCGCCGGCGTGCGCAATGCGGTGCAGCCCGGCTTCCTTCGCCCGCGCAAACAGCCGTTCGAATTTGGCCGGGGGGTTGCCCACCTCGGCCGAGTCCAGGCCGATTCCGGCGATGGGCGCGTTCATGGCCAGCAGCTGCTCCAGGACTCCGAGGGCCGATTCCTCGGACAGGTCGCGCAGGAACGCGGCGATGAGCAGGGTGGACACGCCGAACTCCGCCAGGGAGTTCGCCAGCACGGAGGCAACCCCGTTGACGCAGGTTTCAAGCGGGATTCCGCGGGATACGTGCGCCTGCGGGTCGATCATGATTTCGGCGTGCCGCACTCCCGCGGCCGCCGCACGTTCCAGGTAGGCGCGGGTCATGTCCGCGAAGTCCTGCTCCGTCTGCAGCACGGCCATGTTGGCGTAGTACAGGTCCAGGAAGGACTGCAGGTCAGTGAACTCGTAACGGGCCCGCAGCTCGTCGAGGTCCGCATACGGCAGCTCGATGCCGTTCCGTTCAGCGAGGGCGAAAATCAGCTCCGGCTCCAGGGTCCCCTCGATGTGGAGGTGCAGCTCCGCCACCGGCAACAGCTTGACGGGTTGCTCGACGACAGGCTGGCCGGCCGCTGCTTCGGTGTCGGCCTGTTCCTCCGCGGGCCGGTCCTTCGCAGCATGTTCCGTGTTGGCCTCTTCAGCAGTGGATAGGGGTGCATCGCCGAGTGCTGGCGCGCCGCCGGGTTCGGGCGCGCCGTCGTAAGTTTCCATCCGGTAAGGATATGCCCGCAGCGCCCCCGCACCGATAGAGTCGAACCAATGCAACACAACAAGCAGGCTTCCAATATGCCCTTCCTGACCCCGGACCACCCCGCGGATGGATTCGTCCGGGTGCGCGGAGCCCGCGAAAACAACCTTCGCAACGTGGATGTGGACGTGCCGCGCGATGCCATCGTGGCGTTCACCGGCGTCTCCGGTTCCGGCAAGTCATCCCTCGCCTTCGGCACCATTTACGCCGAGGCCCAGCGCCGCTACTTCGAGTCCGTGGCCCCGTACGCGCGGCGCCTCATCCAGCAGGGGCACAACCCCAAGGTGGAGCTGATCACCGGGCTGCCTCCCGCCGTCGCGCTTCAACAGCGGCGCGGCACACCGAGCAGCCGTTCCACCGTCGGCACGGTGACCACACTGTCCAACTCGCTGCGCATGCTGTTCTCCCGCGCCGGAACCTACCCGGACGGCGTGGCGCAACTGGATTCGGACGCCTTCTCGCCCAACACCGCTGCAGGCGCCTGCCCTGTGTGCCACGGCCTCGGAGTTGCCCACACAGTCAGCGAATCGTCCCTGGTGCCGGACACCTCCCTGAGCATCGCCGACGGTGCCATCGCCGCCTGGCCCGGCGCGTGGCAGGGCAAGAACCTCCGCGACATCCTCAGCCACCTCGGCTACGACGTCAACATTCCGTGGCGGAAGCTGCCCAGGAAGGAACGCGACTGGATCCTCTTCACCGAGGAGCAGCCGGTAGTGGAGGTGACGCCGAAGCGGGACCGCGTGGCCAAGCCGTACAAGGGCCGTTTCTGGAGCGCCAAAAGCTACGTGCTCCACACCCTGGCCGACTCCAAGAGCGACACCATGCGCCAGCGCGTCCTCAGGTTCATGGAGACAGGTCCATGCGAGCGCTGCAGCGGCAGCGGCCTCACCCCGGAGGCCCTCGCCGTGACCTTTGCGGGCCACACCATCGCCGACCTTAACGCCGTGCCGATGAGTGAACTGGCAGAGCTGATCCGGCCCACCAGCCAGGTCACGGACGCGGGGACAGCCAGCCGTGCTGCGGCATCGGGCGAGACCAATGAAGTGGCGGTGGCCATCACCCGCGACCTCCTGCTGCGGATCACCGTGTTGCTGGAGCTGGGCCTTGGCTACCTCGCCCTGGGCCGGGCGACTCCCACGCTCTCCCCCGGTGAAATGCAGCGCCTGCGGATCGCCACCCAGCTCCGCTCCGGGCTGTTCGGCGTGGTGTACGTGCTGGACGAACCGTCCGCAGGGCTTCACCCCGCGGACGCCGAACCCCTGCAGGCCGTGCTCGAAGCGCTCAAGTCCTCGGGGAATTCGGTGTTCGTGGTGGAACACAACATGGATGTGGTCCGCCGCGCCGACTGGCTGGTGGACGTTGGCCCGCGTGCCGGTGAAGGCGGCGGCGAGATCCTGTACAGCGGGCCCGTGGCCGGGCTCGCGGACGTGGATGCGTCCGTCACGAGGCCGTTCCTGTTCCCGGAGGGCAAAGCCGCAGTCCCCAAATCCACCCGCAGGGAGGCGGACGGCTGGCTGGAGCTGCGCGACATCACCCGCCACAACCTGCGCAGCCTCGACGCGGAGTTCCCGCTGGGCATCCTGACCGCCGTCACAGGCGTGTCCGGCTCCGGCAAGTCGACCCTGGTCAGCCAGGTTCTCGCCGAAGTGGTCGGAGCCCGACTGAAACCCGAAGGCGGTGCCGCCGCGGACACTGCGGACGACTCGGATGCAGGGCTCCCGGGCTCCGCGGACGCCGGGTCCGGCGAGCCGCTTAATATATCCGAAGCAGTGGGCCCGGTCTCCGGGCTGGAACGGGTTGACCGGCTGGTCCGGGTGGACCAGAAACCGATCGGCCGCACCCCGAGGTCCAACCTCGCCACCTACACCGGGCTCTTCGACGCGGTGCGCAAGGAATTCGCCGCCACCGAGCAGGCCCGTGCCCGGGGCTTCGGCGCCGGGCGGTTCTCCTTCAACGTGGCCGGCGGACGCTGCGAGACCTGCCTGGGCGAAGGATTCGTGGCCGTGGAACTCCTGTTCCTTCCGGGCAGCTACGGCCCCTGCCCCGAATGCGCGGGGTCGCGCTACAACCCGGAGACCCTTGAGGTCAGCTACAACGGCAAAAACGTGGCCGAAGTACTGGCCATGACCGTGGACGCCGCGGCGGAATTCCTGGCCGGCGTTCCGGCCGCCGCCCGCAGCCTGCAGACCCTGCGCGACGTTGGCCTGGGCTACCTCCGTCTGGGCCAACCCGCCACCGAACTCTCCGGCGGCGAGGCGCAGCGGATCAAACTGGCCACGGAACTCCAGCGCGCCCGCCGCGGCCACACCCTCTACCTGCTGGACGAGCCCACCACGGGACTCCACCCGGCGGATGTCCAGCTCCTCATGGTGCAGCTGCATGGCCTGGTGGACGCCGGAAATACGGTCATTGTGGTGGAGCACGAAATGGACGTGGTGGCTGCCGCGGACTGGGTCATCGACCTCGGCCCGGCCGGTGGCGATGCCGGAGGGGAGATCGTGGCGTCCGGGACCCCGGCCGCCGTCGCGCGTTCCAGGCAAAGCCGGACGGCGCCGTACCTGGCCACGGCGCTGCAGCACTGACCGGCGCCAGTGCTCACGCCCAGACAGGCAGCCTGCACCCCGGTATCTATTTCGATTTGATAACGGGGCGGCACTGTTTTAGCGTGGAACGTAATCCCGCCAAGCGGGACAACGAATGCCCGGTGCTGCCACCACCAGTTACTGCCCGGCCGGCAGACACCGTAAATGACCTCTAGTTCGTCAGGGGCGGGCAGTGGCGCGACAACGTCCGGGGACGGACCGAGCGCAGGTGGCCCTCAGGAGCATCCACTTTCATGAACACTTCCACTCGCATGAACACGTCCATGGGCAAATCCAAACTGGGGACCGCCGCGCGCCGCGGAGTCACGCTGGCCGCCGTTTCAGCGGCAGGACTCGCATTGTCCGCCACAGCCGCCAACGCGGCCGTGCCCACCGCCACCAGCGGCAGCACCTGGGACGCCCTCGCCCAGTGTGAGAGCGGCGGCAACTGGAGCACCAATACGGGCAACGGTTTCAGTGGTGGCCTGCAGTTCACGGACAGCACGTGGGCGGCCTACGGCGGCACCGGATCGGCGGCAAACGCCACCCGCGAGCAGCAGATCGCCGTCGCCGAAAACGTCCAGGCCAGCCAGGGCTGGGGCGCCTGGCCCGCCTGCGCCGCCAAGCTGGGCCTGAGCGGCGGCGGCGGAGCACCCGCCCCGAGCGTTCCGGTCACTCCGGCGGCGCCCGCCGAAGTCCAGGTCCAGGCCGCGCCGGCGCCCGTCCAGGCCGCGCCCGTCCAGGCCGCGCCCCGGCACGCAGCGCAGGTTCCACTGAGTGGCGAGACCTACACGGTCGAGGCCGGCGACACACTGAGCACCATCGCGGAGAAGCTCAACATCACCGGCGGCTGGCAGACCCTTGCCGACGCCAACACGGACACCATCGTGGATCCCGACCTGGTGCTTGAAGGCCAGGTCCTGCAGCTGCCTGCCTAGCGTTCAAGCAGCACAGCGTTAACAACGACGCCGGAGCCTCCCCTTGGCGGGGAGCTCCGGCGTCGTTGTTTCTTAAGTTGGTTGGTTCCTGCTGCTTTCTAGGCGGCCTGCGTAAATGCCGTCTGCGGCAGTTCGCGGACGATCCGGACTTTCCAGGCAGAGTCGTCGCTGGTGTCCAAGACGGCCACGGTGCCGATGTGCAGGTGCAGGGCAACCCGCTTGGCGGCCAGGAGTTCCAGGTACAGGTGCTCGTTCATGCGCGCCGGCGAATCGATCACGAACTTCACGGCGTCGCGCACCTTGCGGTAGTTGTCGCTGCGTTCCCGGTGCAGGTGCAGTTCCAGCGAGTGCCGCTGGCGGACCTTCGGTTCATGGCTGTTCAGCCACGAAACGGCCGCGTGCACTGCCACCACAACGGTCAGGGACACTGCGTAAATCCACCAGCCGGTGGAGAGGAGGAACAGCGGAAGGTTGGCGATGGCCACCACCGCAATGAACAGGCGGAGGGCAACGATGCGGCGGAGGGTGAGTGCCACAGAACCAAGGGCGGCGCGGAAACCGTGCTGCTCCTTGCGGGCCGCTTCCGGGTCCAGCGTGAATTCATCAAGCACCAGGATGCCGTTGGCTTCCGGGCTCAGCATTTGTCCGAACTTCGGCGTGAACGGAACTGCTTGGGTAAGTGTCATTTCGTATCTTCCGGAGGGTGGCTGAGGGGTGTTTTGATTGCGGTCATCTTAGTCAAATTGTGACCGTGTTGTCTCCGTCGTCTCACCATACGGTCCAGTAGACTACGCCGCACTTCCCGCCAGCCGCTGACAGCCTACCCGGTCAACGGCCGGCGCGGGGGCGGTGCGCCGCCGTCGTCGGCATTTGGTCTGGGACCCCGGCACCTCCACACTTGAAGGATGCAGACTTTCCTTCCCTATCCAGATTTCCAGCAGAGCGCCGCGGTCCTGGACCGCGTCCGGCTCGGCAAGCAGCGTGTCGAGGCGCTGCAAACACTGCGTGCGCTGGTGATCCCGGAGTACGGCTGGCAATCGCACCCGGCCATCCGCATGTGGATGGGCTACGTCCCCGCGCTGACCATGTACGGCCTGGCAATGGCCGACGAGTGGATCGCCCGCGGCGGCGAAGACACCACCCGCGCCAAGATCCTTGAATTCGCGCCGCAGGCGGACCACGCTGCCTACGCGGCCAAGATCCCCATGCCGCCATGGCTCGGCGAGCCGGACGTTCACCTCAGCCACCGCTCCCGGCTGCTGCAGAAGGAACCCCGCTTCTATAGCGAACTGTTCCCCGGAACGCCGGCGGACCTGGAGTATGTCTGGCCCGAACCCCGGCACGAGTTCCTCCCGGAAGATCCTGTAGGCGACCGGCTCTGGATCCTGCGGGCCAACGTGGGCGACACCGACCCTCAAAAGCTGGACGTCGTCAGCCTGCCCGAGGTTGGCCGTGCCGCCAAGGCCGCCGCCCAGGCTGACGACTACGAATTCGTCTACGCGGACGACACCTCCCGCCGCCCCGCCAAGAACCCCAAGAAGCGGCCCCCGAAGCAGCTCGTGAAGAAGCCCACGAAGAAGCGCCAGCAGCAGGAAGAAGCCTTCCGCACGCTGCCCGGCAATACGGCCCTCGCGGTCCCGTTCAATGGCGGCGCCACGTTTGCTCTGGGCAAGGTGCAGGGACGTCCCATTACGGTGGACGGCCGCTTCGCCCGGAACTTCCAGGTCACTGAGGTCGTGGAACGTTCGTCGTTCGACTACCCCGCCCTGCTGCAGGACCCGCGGCTGTTCTTCCCCGTTCCGGCGCCGTAGGCAAGCGTCGGTAGCTAAGCCTTCGGCGCCGCTCTGGCAGACTGGCCGGTATGACTGTTCTTTTGGCCGGTTGCGGCGATCTTGGTACCGAGGCCGGGCTGCGTTTCGCGGCGGCCGGACACCGCGTGGTGGGCTGGCGCCGCTCGCCCGACAAGCTTCCGGCCGCCATCGAGGGTGCCCGGGCTGACCTGACCACACCGCCGCTGCCGCCCATCCCGGCGGACACCACCGCCGTCGTCGTCGCCGTCGCGGCTGACTCCCCCACGGAGGCGGCCTACCGGGCCGCCTACGTGGACGGGCTGTCGAACGTCCTGGACGCACTGGACCTCGACCGGAAGCGCGACGGCGCGGCGTCACCGTCGCGGCTTCGGCGCGTGTTGTTCGTCTCGTCCACCGCCGTGTACGGCGACGCCGGAGGCGGCTGGGTGGATGAACGCACGACGCCGGAACCCGGCGGATTCTCCGGCCGCATCATCCGCGAGGCGGAGGATCTGCTGCGCCAGCGGCTGCTCGGCACCGGAATCTCTCCCGTGGTTCTGCGGCTGGGAGGCATTTACGGGCCGGGGCGGACACGGCTGATCGATCAGGTGCGCTCGGGAACGGCGGCCACAGCGCCGGCGGAACCCCGCTACACCAACCGCATCCACCGGGACGACGCTGCCGCGGCGATCGTGCACCTGTGCACCATGGCCGCCGAGCCCGCTCCCGTCTACCTCGGCGTGGACAACGATCCCGCGGAGCTCGGCGAGGTCCAGCGTTTCCTGGCCGACGAGCTGGGACTGCCGCTGCCGCCGTCGGGCGTTTCGGCTGGTTCCGGCGGGGGCGAGCCTTCCCGGGGCGGGAACAAACGGTGCAGCAACGCACTGCTCCGCAGCACCGGGTTCGAATTTGCGTACCCCACCTTCCGTGAAGGGTACCGGGCCATCCTCGCCGGCGAGGGCGTGAGGCACCCGTGATGCAGCCGCACTTATGTGGTTCCGAATCCCTGATCGTGTCCGAGACCTCGTAGGGGGAACAGTGGATTTCCAGCACATCATCGAATCGGTCGGCAGGTTCATGGACTTTGCCGGCGTCGCCGTCATGGTGATCGGCGCCGTCGTCTCCATCCCCATGGCATTACGCGGCTTCCAGCCGAAGCGCCTGCCGGAAGGCTCCGAACCGCTCTCCGTCTACCGTTCCTACCGGCAGTTGCTGGGCCGCTCCATCCTGCTGGGGCTCGAACTCCTGGTGGCGGCGGACATCATCCGCACGGTGGCCGTGACGCCTACCTTCGAGAGTGTGGGCGTGCTGGCGATCATCGTGCTCATCCGGACCTTCCTGAGCTTCTCTCTGGAGCTCGAAATCACGGGCCGCTGGCCCTGGCAGAAACAGCCCGCGGGTGCTGCGGCCTCCGCAGGCTCGTCGAGCTCATCCACGGACGGCTGAAGCTCTTGTCCGCCGTGGAATTCCGTGACCCCTGGCCGGAGCCGCCGGAGCTGCCCTCTCCCGTGATCATGGACCAGCGGTGGACGGATGCAGTGTTCCTGCACTGGCGCATCCCCGTTGGGGCGGCTGCAGCGTTCATGCCGCCCGGGGTGGTGCCGGACGAATTCGACGGATCAGCGTGGGTGGGGCTGATCGGCTTCCGCATGCAGCAGGCGGGTATCGGCCGAGGCCCGGGGGTGCCGTTCTTCGGGGATTTCAACGAGATCAACGTCCGGCTCTATTCGAGGGAACCTGACGGCACCCGCGGCGTCGTCTTCCTGAGCCTGGACGCGGACCGGCTGGCTGTAGTGCTGGCCGCACGCGCCGCCGGGATTCCCTATGTCTGGTCGCACGCGCGCTTCCGCCGGGGCGGTCCAGAAGACCCGTCAACTGGCTATTCGGTGCGCCGGTACCGCCGCGGGGCGACGAGCGACTTTGCGGTTGTTCCGGCGCTCGACGACGTGGCCGCGGATCCGCTATCCATCCATCTCACAGCGAGATTCGGGCTGCACTCCCGCTTCCGCGGCCGCACGCTGTACATCCCCAATACACACACAGCCTGGCCGCTGTACCGCGCTGAGCTGACGGTGCTTGAGGACGGGCTGATCAGCGCGGCCGGCCTCGAGGTGGCGGGGCCACCCGAGTCCGTGTTGTTCTCCCCCGGCGTCCGGACCCAGTTCGGCAAGCCGCGGGTGCTGCGGGCATAGGGGATGGCCGGGCGGCGGGGGTCGGGGCTGGAGCCTGGGGCCTGGGGCCGCAAGTGTCCGTTCGCGCTTCTCTGCGCGGCGAGTGCTCAGGCAACTTCTGCGGCCTCGCGTACGGCCGAAGTGCCGCGACGAAACACCTACTTCAAAACCCTGCGTTCAGCCTGACGCTGAGCGGCCTGATGGAGCCGGTTGCAGAGGGACCCCCGTTACTTCGGTGTGTCTTAGGGCGCACGCTGGTTTGGACCACCAGCATTAGGTATGGACGCACAAGGATGGGAGCACAATGAGCAACGATCGAGTGGCACCTGAGACGAAAGGCGTCACCGTGGAGGTCCTTGCAACGGTTGACCTTGATGGAGAGATCGACGGCATGGAGGGGCGCCAACTTCGAACGCGTAAGGTGACCATCGATCCCGGCGGAGTCTTCGGCCCGGTTCATGACCACGTGGGCCGGCCCGGCACCGTGTACATCCTGCAGGGCACCATCACCGACCATCGAAACGGGGTCGCCACGGACTACGGGCCGGGAGTGGGATGGCCCGAGGACCGGAACACCACCCACTGGCTCGAGAACAGGGGAACCGTTCCGGCGGTGGAGATTTCGGTGGATATCGTCAGCCGGGGCTGAACCACGGCAGCCGCAGGATCGGCCACCCTGGCGGCTACCGCCCCGCCGCGTAGCCCTGCGCGCCGCGGGGGTTCGCTGCGGCCTGCAGGACTCCCGTCAGTGGATCGCGTACGACGGCGGACAGCCGTCCCAGCGTCCAGTCGCCGGCCCGCGTGATCCGGTGGCCACGGCGTTCCAGGCCCGCAATGACGTCCTCACCCAGCCTGTCCTCGACGACGGCGCCGCCCGGTTCCCAGGTGCGGGGCCAGAACGACCCCGGCATCGACGTCGTATGGAACGTCGGCGCGTCGATGGCCTGTTGCGGGGAGTAGCCCCCGACGATGGTCCTCAGCAGGTACGGCAGCTGCCACTGGTCCTGCTGGTCGCCGCCGGGCGAGCCCAGCGCAGTGACAGCTCTGCCGTTCCGCAGCACCAGGGTCGGCGTCAGCGTGGTGCGCGGCCGCTTCCCGGGCGTGAGCGTCGACGGCGTCCCGGGTTCAAGCCAGGTCATCTGCAACCGCGTTCCCAGGCAGAAACCCAACTCGGGAATCGCCGGGGAGGACTGCAGCCACCCGCCTGACGGAGTCGCCGAAATCATATTTCCCCAGCGGTCCACCACGTCCAGGTGGCAGGTGTCACCGCGTGTCTCGCCGGTGGCGAGCACGGTCGGCTCCCCCACTCCCGGGCCGACACCGTGCCCGCCAACGCGAGTCCCGTCGTCGTCGTTCGCAAGTGCCGGCGGCACGTACTCCGTCCGGAGCGGCGGGGTAAACGGGTCTCGTCCGGGAACCCGGCCGGGCCGGAACTCATGCGACGCACGCTCCGAGATCAACTGCCTGCGCTCCCCGGCGTACTCGGCGGACAGCAGGTAGTCGAGCGGAACCTCAGTGTCGCCGTAGTACGCCTCCCGGTCCGCGAGCGCCAGCTTCTCGGCCTCCAAGATGGTGTGCGCGCCGAGTTCGGTGGACGGGTCGAGGTACTCGTCCGCGAATCCGTCCAGGATCGCGAGGGTCTGCAGCAGCGCCGGCCCTTGGCCCCACGGACCTGTCTTGGCGACGGTGTACCCGCGGAATTCACAAGTCGCAGCGGCCTCGTAGCCTGCCTCGAAGTCCGCCAGGTCACTCAGTGCCATCACGCCCCGATGGTCGGTGCCGGACGAATGCCGGTGCGGGATCTGCACGGACTGCACCATCGCTGCCGCGACGAAACCCGCGCGCCATTCATGGCGTGCGGCGTCGATGCGTGCCTCACGGGCGGGCTCTGCCGCCCCCGCCTCCACCAGCCGTTCAAGGGTCTGCGCGTAGACCGGATTGCGGACCAGTTCCCCTTCAGAAGGGATTCGTCCCCCCGGCATCCACAGTTCGGCCGACGTGGGCCAATGTTCCCGGAACAGTTCGGAAACCGCCGCAATTGTTGCGCCCACTCGTCCCAGCACCGGATGGCCGTCGCGCGCGTAGCCGATCGCGAACTCCAGCACCGCCGGCAGCTCCCAGGTCCCGTGGTCGCGCAGCAGAAGCAGCCAGGCGTCGACGGCGGCAGGCACGGCTGCGGCCAGGGCGCCCGAACCGGGCACCAGTTCCAGGCCCTCCGAACGATAGTGTTCGGGCGTCGCTCCCGCCGGGGCGGGGCCCTGCCCCATCAGGACCACCGGTTTACCCGGTTCCGCAGCGGTGACAAACACCGCGGTCATGTCACCGCCCGGACCGTTCAGGTGCGGCTCTACGACGTGGAGTACAAACGCCCCGGCGGTGGCGGCGTCGAACGCGTTCCCGCCACGTTCCAGCACCGCCTGGGCAGCCGCCGTCGCAAGCCAGTGCGTCGAGGCGGACATCCCGAAGGTACCCTGCAGGGTGGGGCGCGTGGTGAACGGCTCAGGCCGGGTAAAGGTCATGGGGACCACTGTAGCCACGGCCGTCTGCGGTGGGACGGATGAACCGCGACGGCGGATTGCCGGCTACTTGCCCACGCCCGCCTTCCGCAGCGCCTCTGCCATGGCCGTGTTGACTGGCGCGGGCTTTGGCGGCGTCCGCTTGGCGTCGGCGCCGTCTCTCCGGGGCTGGCGGTCGTTGCTCCGCGGCTGGCGGTCGTTGCTCGGCGGACGGGCGTCGTTCCCCTGCCGCGGTTCACTGTTGCCCTGCCGGCCGCCGGCAGCCGCCCGCCCACTGGCAGGTACCGGTTCATCGTCGAGCCTCAGCGTGAGCGAAATGCGCTTCCGCTCCGGATCGGCTTCGAGGACCTTCACCCGCACCACCTGTCCTGACTTCACCACTTCGCGCGGATCGGACACGAAGCGGTTGGCCAGTGCTGACACGTGCACCAGTCCGTCCTGGTGCACCCCGACGTCCACGAACGCCCCGAATGCGGCCACGTTGGTGACAGTTCCCTCCAGGATCATGCCCGGCCGGAGATCGGAGATCTTCTCGATCCCCTCCGAGAACTTTGCCGCAGCGAAGGCCGGCCGCGGGTCCCGGCCCGGCTTTTCCAGTTCGGCCATGATGTCCTGCACCGTGGGCAGTCCGAAGGCGCCTTCCACGAAATCCTGCGCGTTGAGGGAGGCGAGGCTGCCGGTACCTGACCCGCCAAGGGCTGCCTGCCCGGCAGCTGACTTCCCGGTAGCGGACTTCCCGCCGCCGGCGGCCGCCAGGATCTTCCGCGCCACCGGATAAGCTTCCGGGTGCACGCTTGAAGCGTCCAGCGGCTCCGCTCCCCCGGTGATCCGGAGGAACCCGGCGCACTGCTCGAACGCCTTGGCCCCCAGCCGCGGTACCTTCTTCAGATCGCTGCGCTTGGCGAACGGTCCGTGCTCGTTCCGGTACGCCACGATGTTCTCGCTCAGCAGCGGCCCGACGCCGGCCACACGGCTCAGCAGCGCAGGCGACGCCGTGTTGACGTCCACGCCCACGGCATTCACGCAGTCCTCCACCACGGCATCCAGGCTGCGGTCCAGCTTCGCCGCCGTGACGTCGTGCTGGTACTGCCCGACGCCGATCGACTTCGGCTCGATCTTCACCAGCTCGGCCAGCGGATCCTGCAGCCGCCGGGCGATGGAGACCGCCCCGCGCAGGGAGACGTCCATGCCGGGCAGCTCCGCCGCAGCAAGGGCCGACGCCGAATACACCGACGCGCCGGCTTCGGACACCACCAGCTTTTCCGGCCCCGCGGCTCCGGACGCGGACAGCTTCTTGATCAGTTCGAGGGCAAGCTTGTCGGTCTCGCGGGACGCCGTCCCGTTGCCGATCGCCACGAGTTCCACGGCGTGCTGGCGCGCCAGCCGGACCAGCGTGGCCAGGGCTTCGTCCCACTTGCGCGCCGGGGCATGCGGGTAGACCGTGTCGGTGGCCACCACCTTGCCGGTTCCGTCCACCACCGCCACCTTCACGCCGGTGCGCAGCCCCGGGTCCAATCCAAGCGTTGCCCGGTTGCCGGCCGGCGCGGCGAGCAGCACGTCGCGGAGGTTGGCGGCGAAAACCCGCACGGCTTCGTCCTCGGCCGCGGCGAACATCTTTCCCCTCAGGTCGGCCGTCAGCCGGGCCAGCACCCGTGAGCGCCACGCCACCTGCGCGGTCTGCAGCAGCCACTCATCGGCGGGCCGGCCGCGGTCCGCAACCCCGAGGAACCTGGCCACAGCGGATTCATACCGGCCGCGGGCGGCGGCCAGGGCGTCGTCGTCGGACGGCTCCGCCTCCGCGAGATCCAGCTCCAGCACCCCGTCCTTTTCCCCGCGGAGCAACGCCAGGACCCGGTGCGACGGCATCCCCGACGGCGCCTGCGAAAACTCGAAGTAGTCCTTGAACTTCTGCCCCTCGGCCTCCTGGCCCTTCTTCACCCGCGACACCATGCGGCCCTGGGTCCAGAGCCGTTCGCGGAGGGTCGCGGCGAGATCAGGGTCCTGGGCCACCCGCTCAACGAGGATGGCCCGGGCACCCGCCAGCGCTGCTGCGGCGTCCTCGATGGAATGTTCAGGGTTCAAGTACTTGGCGGCCTCGCGCTCCGGGTGCAGTTCCGGGCGCTTGAGAAGGGCATCCGCGAGGGGCTCGAGCCCCGCCTCACGGGCGATCTGGGCCTTGGTCCGCCGCTTGGTTTTGAAGGGAAGGTAGATGTCTTCCAACCGGGATTTGGTGTCGGCGCCGACGACGGCGGCCTGCAGTTCCGGTGTCAGCTTGCCTTGGGCGGCGATCGCTTCCAGGACGGTCCGACGGCGGTCCTCCAGTTCGCGGAGGTACCGGAGCCGCTCCTCGAGGTCGCGGAGCTGGGTGTCGTCCAGCGTCCCGGTGGCTTCCTTGCGGTACCGGGCGATGAAGGGAACGGTCGAGCCGCCGTCGAGCAGTTCCACCGCGGCCTTGACCTGCCAAGCCTTGACCCCCAGCTCACCGGCAATCTGGGCTGCGATGTGCCCGGCAGTAGAGTCGGCAGACATGGTGGCGGCCGGGCTGGCCGGTGTTGTGGCCGGGGAAGGGGACGGGCGCCGCGGGATGTGGTTCACCCAGATCATTTTGCCTTACCGGACCGACACTGTGCCGCTGTGTCCTCTCTGTGCCCTCCCCGCGACAGCCAAAACTGGGGCTATCCACAGGCGAAAAGAAGTGATGTAGTGGCAGTTGGGGGAGCCCGACGATCTACGGAGGCGGTCCACGATGCAGGAGTTGCTCATCATCCTTCAGGGCGGCTTTGAGGAGGACAACGTCACTGTTTTCGTCAACGGCAAGCAGGCCAGGCGTGACACCGAACTTTCCACGAATCCGCTGCTTGGCATCGCCGAAGAGGTCGCGATCGAGGTTCCGGCGCGCGGTGCCACCATCGGCGTCGATGTCACCAGCCGGGGCTTGTCCGGGGGCGTCAAGCTCAGCGGCAGGCCCAAGAGCCTCCTTGTGTCCATCGAGAACGGCAAACTCCTGCTGCGGGAAGGGACCGGCCGCGAGGCGTTCCTGTAGCCGGCGGGATTGGTTACCAACGGGCTTGGTTACCGGGCTGCTTGGTTACCGGGCGGGCCGCCCGGTCAGGAGCGCGGCCTGTTTGCGTGCCCGCGCGGCGATGATGTTCCGGCGGTGCAGCGCCACCGCCAGCAAGAGCAACGGAACGTGGATCGCCGGGAGGTTCCTCGCGAACCATTTGGGCAGGTAAATGTCAGTCACCGACCCCGTCTCGTCTCCCAGGTTTTTGGCCACGGCGGTCAGCGGGCAGTGGAAGCCGTTGGCGGCAAAGATCATCGTTTCACCGGCCACGACGCACGCGGCCACCCCGGAACGCTTGTCCGTCTGCCCGCGGACGCCGGCATAGAGGAGGTAGACCATGCAGGCTTCAATCAGGAACCAGGCCAGCGTGTGGAATGCCTTCACTGCCCTCAGCGCTGCGTGATTTCGGTCCATTTCTCCGCCACCTTGAGAGTTACAGGCCCTAGGCCGGTTCCGGCAGCGCGTCCTCGGCGATGTCCTCCGCCCACAGCTCCGGGTGATCCTGCTGGAAGCTGCGCATCATGTCGAAGCTGCGCTGGTCGTCCAGCACCAGCACTTCCACGCCGCGCGAACGGAGCAGCTCGAATTCGCCCGGGAAGGTGCGCGCCTCGCCCACCACAACCCGCGGGATCTTGAACTGGATGATCGTTCCGGTGCACATGGCGCACGGGGCAAGCGTGGTGTAGAGGGTTGTGTCCCGGTAGCTCCGCTGGCGCCCTGCTGCGCGGAGTGCGGACATCTCGCCGTGTGCAATCGGATCGCCGTGCTGCACGCGCTCGTTATGACCGCTGGCGATCACTTCGTTGCCCCTCGCCAGGGCGGCGCCGATGGGGATGCCGCCTTCACTAAGGCTCTTCTGCGCTGCCCGGACTGCAGCTTCGAACGCGTCTTCGTTGTAGGCGGCGTACTCACTGGGCTGACCGTTCATGAGGCCCCTTCCCTCTGGCCGGCAAGTCCCGCCGACTCCTCGATATCCTGGACCACTTCATTCTTCCTGAGGAACCAGGGTTTGAAAGGCGGGTCGAAGCGTGCGAACCGCGGCGTTCCGACTGGCCTGAGGCCGGCCTGGGCCAGGGCTTCCTGCAGGACACTGTTCCGCTTCTCGAACGCAGCTTCGGTCCCCCGGCCGGAGAATCCCAGAACGGCAGCCACCGAGCCGGGTACGGCCCGGATTTCCACTTGTGGATTGTTCGGAACGGGAGCTGTTGCCGCGGTGATGCTGGCGGGAAGAACGAACGCAACAACGAATTCGCTGTCGCCGGGGGCACCGCTCTGGACCACGGGCGCCGTCATTGCCAGTTTCCGGGACGGCGCGGGACTTTGCAGGACCGGGGCGGTCATGGACACGGACTCGCGTGCGGTGTTGTTACCGCTGATGTACCCGAATAGAAGCCGAAAGGCGGCGTTGCCCGCACTGTCGAACGTCGCGTTCACCTTTACTTCGGCGACGGCGTGCGCCGGGTAACGGCGCACTTCAAAATCCGGAAACCGTTGGACGACGTCAAAAGGCTGCTGTTCAGTCATGTTCCTCAGACTTTACGCCGACCGCACCTGCCCGGGCCAGAGGCTGGCGCGCAGCGGCAGAGCCGGCAGGGAGAGCCCAAGCCAAATTGTCAGGGCCCTTTGGTAGCTTGGCAATAAGGCATCAGCGGCAACTCACAACAACCGGCACCGCAACATCTACAGCAACGAGGCGCAGTGTTTCTTCTTGAACCGGAAGTACCGGATCTGGCACGGGATCTGGTCTTCTCCGCGAGCGATCTGGTGACCGCGGCCACGTGCGAGTACCAGTTGCTGCGAAAACTCGATGAAAAACTGGGCAGGTGCCCCAAAGCCGAATTCGAGCCCGACGAGATGCTGGCCCGCACGGCGAAGCTTGGTGACGTTCACGAGCACAAGGTCCTGGACAGGTTCCTTGATGAGTTCGGCCCGTGGGATCCCGCCACCGGCCGCGGTGTGTACGACGTCGCAGCCGCCACCGCAATGGACCGCGCCACCCTGCAGGCCAAGCATGCCGAATCCATCGATGCGCTGCGGGCCGGGGCGGACGTCGTCTTCCAGGCCGCCTTCTTCGACGGCCGCTTCCACGGCCGCTCCGACTTCCTGGTCAAACAGGATGACGGCAGCTACGCCGTGTACGACACCAAACTGGCCCGCCATGCCAAGGTGACCGCGTTGCTCCAGCTTGCAGCGTACGGCGACCAGCTGCTGCACGCCGGAATCACGCCGGACCCCGCGGTCACCCTCATCCTTGGTGCCACCGTGGAAACTGCGGGAGGCGGCTTCGACTACGTCCGTAGCAGCCACAAGCTCGCCGACATCCTCCCGGTGTTCCGCGAGCGCCGGGACAGGTTTCTTGCGCTGACCACCGGCCACCGCAACCAGCCCGACGCCGTCAGCTGGGGTGCATCCGGCGTCGTTGCCTGCGGCAGGTGCGATTACTGCCAGGAACAGGTCAAAGCGACGGACGACCTCCTCCAGGTCGCTCGGATGAACTCGGCGCAGCGGAAAAAGCTCCACGCGGAAGGTATCTTCACGGTCAAGCAGCTGGCCGATGCCGCGCTGCCCGGCGCCAGCCCCTCCCTGCTGCGGATGCAGGACCAGGCCAGGATGCAAAGCAACACCGGCACGGCAGACGGTTCCGTAACTTACGTCAAGGACGGCCAACAGCACAGCATCAGCTACCGGGTGATCCCGGAGAACACGCTGGCGGAACTGCCCCCGCCGAGCCCCGGCGACATCTTTTTCGACTTCGAAGGGGATCCGCTGTGGCAGGACAGCGCCACCGGCGTCTGGGGGCTCGAGTACCTGTTCGGAGTTATCGAAGCGCCGCTGGAACCGGATCGCAGTACCGTGTTCAAGCCCTTCTGGGCCCACAACCGCGCCGCCGAGAAGCAGGCCTTCCTCGATTTCCTGGATTATGTGGAAGACAGGCGGCGCCACTACCCGGACATGCACGTCTACCACTACGCCGCCTACGAGAAGACGGCGCTCCGCAAACTGTCGGTGATGCACGTCGCCGGTGAGGACGTGGTGGACAACTGGCTGCGGGACGGACTCCTCGTGGACCTGTACCAGACCGTGCGGAACAGCATCCGCATCTCCGAGAACTCGTACAGCATCAAGAAACTCGAGCCGCTCTACATGGGCAGCAACCTCCGCTCCGGGGAGGTGAAGGACGCCGGCGCGTCCGTGGTGGCATACGCCGATTATTGCGAAGCGCGCGACGCCGGATTGTCCGAGGACGCCGCGGCCATCCTCGCCGGGATCTCCGACTACAACCAATACGATTGCCTCTCCACGCTGGAGCTCCGCGACTGGCTGCTGGGGCGTGCCGCCGAGCGGGGAATCCGCCCGGCCCCGGGAAACGCCGGGCCTGCCGGAAACGATGGGGCACCCGGAAGCACGCGGCGCTCCGGAAATTTAGGGCGGGCGGCATCTGAGTCCGACGACGGTGCCGCGGTTCGGCGTTCTGAACTGGCCATCCGGGCGTTCCTCGCCCGGGCGGCGGAGTCACACACCGCAGGGGGTGACTTACGCGCCGCAGAGGGTGGGGTCAGCGGCCCCGATTCCGATATTCAGGCTGTCGCCATGGTGGATGCGGCCGTGAGCTACCACCGCCGCGAGCGCAAGGCATTTTGGTGGGCACACTTTGACCGCTGCGAAAACGGCCCCGACACCCACCAGCAGGACCGTAACGTCTTCCTCGTGGAGGAAGCCCGGATCCTCGATGACTGGCACAAGGTGGGCACCAGGCTCCCGGAACGCAGGGTGCAGCTGACCGGAAACATGACCGCCGGCTCGGACCTCCGCGAGGGCAGCAAGTGGTTCCGGATGTACGACCGTCCGTTGCCGGCAGGGCTTGAGGGCACGGGCAGCGACGGGTCGGGGCGCAACGGATGGTTCGGGACGGAGGTCCTGGAGATCGGTCACGAAGACGGGCGGGACACCGTGGTGATCCGGGACAGGCTGCACCGGAAAATCGAACCGCACAACAGCCTGCCCATCGCCCTGACCGAAGACCAGCCCGTCGCCACCAAGAGCCTGGAGGAAGCGCTGGCCCTGCTGGCGGACCAGGTCGCTGCGGGCCTTCCGGACAGCTCGGCAGACGCCGCGGGTCTAGCAGGCGCACCGCCAAAGGCCGGGGCAAAACCAAAGGCCGCACCGTCAAAGGCCGGGGCGCCGGGCAGACCAATCTTCCGGAAGCACCCGGCGTTGGACCTGGTGCGCCGGGTTCCGCCGCGGCTGGTGACAGGCGGCCCTCTCCCCGCACCCGCTGGCGGACCGGACCGCTTCATTGACGCCATCACTTCCGCGGTGGAGGCGCTCGACCATTCGTACCTCGCGGTCCAGGGGCCGCCTGGCACCGGCAAAACGCACGTCGGCTCGCACGTCATCGCGCGGCTTGTGGCCCGCGGCTGGAAAGTGGGCGTGGTTGCCCAGTCACACGCAGTGGTGGAGAACCTGCTCTGCACTGCCGTGGCAAAAGCCGGAGTGGACCCGCGCCGTGTCGCCAAGGACGTGAAACACGACGGTGCCCTGCCGTGGCACCACCGGGACGCCGCAGACGTTGAACGGCTGCTCAGTTCGCCGGGCGGCGCGCTGGTGGGCGGCACCGCCTGGACCATGACCGGCTCCACGGTTCCCGCCGGCTCACTCGATCTTCTGGTGATCGATGAGGCCGGGCAGTTCTCCCTTGCGAATACCCTCGCTGTTGCCCAGGCGAGCCCGCGGCTGCTGCTGCTCGGCGACCCGCAGCAGCTCCCCCAGGTCAGCCAGGGCACCCACCCGGAGCCGGTCAACGAATCCGCGCTCGGCTGGATCTCCGCGGGCCGTGCCACGCTTCCGCCGGAGCTGGGGTATTTCCTGGCCGACTCGTGGCGGATGGCGTCCCCCCTGTGCGAAGCCGTTTCGGAGCTCTCCTACGAGGGCAGGCTGCGCTCAGCACACGCGGCGGACCTGCGGAGCCTGGAGGGCGTTCCTGCCGGAATCGAAACCGTGATGGTCCCGCACGGCGGCAACATCACATCCTCCCCGGAGGAAGCAGCTGAAGTGGTTCATCAGGTGGAGAGGCACCTTGGCCTGGTGTGGCACGATGAATCCGGCGGCCGCCCGTTGGGGCAGGAAGACATCCTGGTGGTGGCGGCTTACAACGCCCAAGTGAACCTGATCAGGGACGCCCTCGACGCGGCCGGCCACACCGCGGTCCGAGTGGGCACCGTGGACAAATTCCAGGGCCAGGAAGCTGCCGTAGTGATAGTGTCCATGGCCTGCTCTGCGGTGGCCGAGGCTCCGCGCGGGATGGAATTCCTGCTCTCCCGGAACCGGATCAACGTGGCGGTATCCCGCGGCAAATGGCGCGCCGTGGTGGTGCGGGCACCGGAACTGACCAACTACTTGCCCACCCATCCGGAAGGGCTCGAACAGCTGGGCGGTTTCATTGGATTGTGCCAGCGGTCGGCTACCAGCTAGGCGGCGGTCCGCCACAAACTAGGACGCAGGGAGCAAGGCCTCATCCAGTACCCTGCCGAAGTTCGCGGCGTCGTGTGCGAACCGGCCCAGGAACAGTCCGGAAACGCCGCCCAGCCTGGGAAGCAGGCCGGGTTTAGCCGAACCGCCGTAAATGACCGGAAGTCCCTCAAGCCCGGGCCGGGCGAGCAGGCCACGGAGGTGATTCACGACGTCGGACACGTAGCCCGCGTCCGCGGGCTCGGCGGCACCGATGGCCCAGACCGGTTCGTAGGCAATGACGATGCGCGACGCCAGCGCCCAGTCGCCCCCGACGGCAGCCTCGATCTGACGGAACACATGATCGGCCGCATCACCGGCAGCAGCGGCGGAGTCTTCGCCAACGCACAGCAGCGGCGTCAGCCCGGCGTCGTCCGCTGCCCGGACCTTGAGCGCCGCCACGGCGTCGTTTTCGCCGAAGTGCGCACGGCGCTCGGCATGGCCGATCTCCACCAGCCGGACGCCCAGCTCGGCGAGCATCGACGGGGCCACTTCACCGGTCCACGGGCCGTCCGCCCAGCTGCAGTTCTGCGCGCCGAGGAGCAACGGCGAGCCCTCCACCATGGCGGCGGCCGCAGGGAGCACCGGGAAGGACGGGATCACAAACGGGACAACCCGCCCGGCCGCGAGGGCCGGACGGGAGTCCACTTCGTACCGCAGGCGCTCGAGCCATTCCAGGCTGTCCCGGTAACCCAGGTACATCTTGGTGCTGACCCCGACATACGTCACGCAGCTGTTTTTACTTTCCAAGCTGTTGCTACTTCTCAAGCAGTTCGTCTGCCTTGTTCTGGAACCGCTTGGTCGCGAACATCATCGCGGCCGCCAGGAACGGCAGCACACCCAGGGCGTAAACACCCATCGTTCCGGTGTCGGACGCCGTCACCTGGTTCACCGTGGTGCGCAGGATCGGGGCCACGAAGCCGCCCAGGTTGCCCAGGGAGTTGATCAGGCCGATACCCGCAGCCGCCGCCGTGCCGGTGAGGAACGCCGTCGGGTAGGACCAGGCGATGGGCCCGATCGACAGGAAGCTGCACACCGCCAGCGTGATGAAGATGATGCCCAGTGCCGGGATATGGTTGGCGCCAGCCCAGGCCGAGCCGAAGATGCAGAGGCCGGTGGAGATGAACAGCCCCGTGCCCCACACCCGGCGGCGGACGATGGTGTTGGCGGCTTTGCCGATGAAGTAGCAGGCGAAGATGCCGAAGAACCACGGGATGGCCGCCAGCAGGCCGACGGCGAATCCCACCTTCTGGCCGGTCAGCTGGGCCACCTGCTGCGGCAGGTAGAACGTCACGCCGTAGACCGCCACCTGGAGGCAGAAGTAGATGACGGTGAAGTACCAGACCTTGCGGTTCTTCATGGCCGCGAGCACGCCGCGGGGACCGGTTTCTTCCTTGACGGTATCCTCCAGGGCCATGACATCCAGCAGCGCCTTCTTCTCCCCGGGGTTCAGGAACTTTGCGTCCTGGGGGCTGTTGATCAGGAAGAAGTACGCGGCGATGCCGGCCACGACTGCAAGCATGCCTTCGACGAAGAACATGACCTGCCAGCCGGCCACGCCGGGGACCTGGTCGCCGATGTTGATCAGCCAGCCGGACAGCGGGGCGCCCATCATCTGGGAGAACGGCTGGGCGAGGTAGAAGATGGCGAACATCTTCACACGCACCTTGTTCGGGAACCAGGCCGCCAGGAACATGATGACGCCCGGGAACAGGCCTGCCTCAGTCACGCCGAGCAGGAAGCGCAGGATGATGAAGGACGTCTCGCCCTGGACGAAGGCGAAGCACGCGGACACGATGCCCCAGGTGATGGCGATGCGGGCCAGCCACACTTTGGCGCCGAACTTGGTCAGGAGCAGGTTGCTGGGGATTTCGAACAGGGCGTAGCCGATGAAGAAAATGCCGGCGCCAAGGGCGTAGGCCCCGGCCGTGACTCCGCGGTCCACACCGAGCGCCGCTTCGGCGAAACCCACGTTGGTGCGGTCCAGGAAGGCCACGATGTACAGGATGACGAGCATGGGCATGAGCCGGAACGAAGCTTTGGAAATCGCCGATTTGAGGACCGGCGAATCCAGGAGCTCCTTCGTGGACGTTGCTGTTAGGGACATCAAAACTCCTCTTTGAGTAAATCAGTTGCGAACGAAGGGGGTACTTCGGGTCCTAGCGGGAGAACGCGATGATCATGATCCCGGCGAGGCAGGCGAGGATGCCCACGGCGAGGTAGATCTGGCGTCCGCGGCTCCAGGACCTGAGCCCCGTTGCGGGCCGTGGCGTTGCCGGCCGTGCTTTTGCGGTCAGTCCTGCGGGGTTGCTGTGCTGTGCCATGGCTGGCCTTCCCTAGTGCATGTAGAGTCCGCCATCCACATTCAGCGTCTGGCCGGAGATGTAGCCGGCGTCCTCGCTGATGAGGAAGGCGATGGCTGCTGCGATGTCGCGGGTGGACCCGACCCGGTTGACGACGAGGTCCTTGGTGAGTTCGTCCTTGCGTTCCTGGCTGAGCGTGCCGCCCATGATGTCGGTGTCGATCGGGCCCGGGGAGATCGCGTTGACTGTGATGTCGTACTCCCCCAGTTCCCGGGCAGTGGAGCGGGTCAGCCCGATCACGCCGGCCTTCGCCACCGAGTAGGGCGTCTTGGAGAAGGTGCCGCCGCCGCGCTGGGCCGACACGGAGGAGATGTTCACGATGCGCCCGATCCGGTTCTTCACCATGGACTCGGCTACGTGGCGGGTGGCGTAGTGGACGCCGTTGAGGTTGATGTTCAGGACGCGGTCCCATTCGGCCGCGTCCAGTTCCAGATACGGAACGGGTGAACTGACCCCGGCCACATTGGCGAGGGCCACTATTTGCGGCAGTTCGGCTTCGATCTCGTCGATCGCGCTGCGGACCGATGCCTCATCGCCGACGTTGGCGCCGACGCCGTGGGCCTGCACGCCGTACTGGGCTGCGAGTTCCTTGGCGATGGCTTTGCAGAGTGCGTCGTCAAGGTCGATGATGCCGATGTTCCAGCCCTGCGCGGCCAGGTAGTTGACAGTGGCCCGGCCGATACCGCGCTCGGAGACGGCTCCTGTGACGATTGCCGTGCGTTCTGCGGGGAAGATGCTCATGTGGGTGGCTCCTGGGTGAAGTAAAGGGGCGGAGTTAGTTGATGGGCGCGGGGCCGAGGTCTTCGAGCAGCTGCTGCATGGCCACGTAGGCCTTATTGCGGTAGGCGATCAGCTCAGGCGTGCGCTCTGCCGGAACGTTGAGGAAGCCCGCGCCGGTCTTGGTGCCCAGCTTTCCCGCTTCCACCAGGTCCGTGAGGATCTTCGGGGTGGCGAACCGCTCCGGGAAGTCGGTCTGGAGCGACTTGTAGCAGAAGTTGTAAACGTCCAGCCCGGCCATGTCGGCAATCGCGAAAGGACCGAAGAACGGCAGCCGGAAGCCGAAGGTGGTGCGGACCAGAGTGTCCACGTCGTCCGCGGTGGCAATGCCCTGCTCCACCAGCTGCGCGGCTTCGTGGAAGAGCGCGTACTGCAGGCGGTTGAGAACGAAGCCGGTGACGTCCTTGACGACGGCGGCCTGCTTGCCAGCTGCGTGCACCAGGTCGCGGACCGCGCCGACGGTGGTTGCCGACGTACCGGCGTGAGGGATGATCTCGACGCCGGGGATGAACGGTGAGGGGTTTGAGAAGTGCACGCCGAGGAACCGCTCCGGGTTGGTGACCGGCTCGGACAGTTCGGCGATGGAAATGGTGGAGGTGTTGGAGCCGATGATGGCGTCCGGCCTGGCCGCTGCGCTGATGCGGGCCAGCGTCTGGTGCTTGATGGCGATGACTTCGGGGACGGCTTCCTCAATGAAGTCCGCATCGGCCACGGCTTCCTCGATGTCCTTGGCGGCCCAGAGGTTCTGCTTCAGGATTTCGGTGGAACCGGCAGGGAACAGGCCGTCGGCCACGAACTGGTCAGATTCCGTCAGGAGACGGTCGTAGTTGCTCTGCGCTACTTCGGCGGACACATCGGCGAGTGCCACGCGGGCTCCGCCGAGCGCCAGGACCTGCGCGATCCCGCCGCCCATGTAGCCGGAGCCGACGACGGCGATCTTCCGGGCGCTGTTTACGGCTGCCGCGTTGGGGGTGCTTACTGTATTGGTCATGATCAGACTGCCTTCGTGTAGTCGGGCTCGTAGGAGCAGATGGCGTCCACCTTGGCGGCGGAGGATGAGGTCTCGTCGAAACGGTAGTCGAGCCATTCGCCCACCAGCTTCTTGGCCAGTTCCAGGCCGATGACGCGCTGGCCCATGGTGAGGACCTGGGCGTTGTTGCTCAGGACCGAGCGCTCCACGGAGTAGCCGTCGTGGGCCGTGACGGCACGGATCCCGGGGACTTTGTTGGCCGCGATGGCCACGCCCAGCCCCGTGCCGCAGATCAGCAGCGCACGGTCCGCTTCGCCGTCGGCCACTTTGCGGGCGGCGTCGACGGCGACGTGCGGGTACGCGGTGGAGTCGTTGGCGCCCACGCCGATGTCCAGCACGGACGCGACGCGGCTGTCGGCTTCGAGCAGGGCCTTCAGCGCTTCCTTGTATTCGACGCCGGCTTCATCGTTTCCGACGACGATCCGCCAGCCTGCGGTGCTCCCGGAAGTCGTGTTGCTGGGGCTGGTGCCCGGGGTGGTGCTCATGCTGGTGCTCCATTTCCGGCCGCGGACGCGGCAAGTTGTGAATCCGTCAGGGCGGAATTATTCAGTTCAGAATCGAGGTAGTTCGAGATCCGGGTGGCGATCAGCCCGAAGGAGACGGCGCCGGGATCGGGATGGCCCAGGCTCTTTTCGGCGAGGGGACGCGCGCGGCCCTTGAGCGGCCGGAGCGCCGCGGTGGCGTCGGCTGCGTTCACTGCAGCAGCCGCTGCCGAGGCGAGCGCCCCGCGTGCCGGGGCTCCGCCGTCGAACGCTGTGCGGAATGTGTCCCGGAAGGGAAGCAGCGCGTCCACCATGGTCTTGTCCCCCGGTTCCGCCTTGCCGAGTTCGGTGATGGCGTCCACGAAGGCGGTGACGGCGGCCGCCGCATCCTCTCCGCGGTACGAATCCTTGTTGCCGAGGGCGAGCCCGGCAGCGATGACCGCGGATCCCCACAGCGCACCGGAGGTGCCGCCGGCGCGTTCGCTCCACGCTTCGCCGGCGGCGGTGAGGACGCGTTCCACCGAAGCCCCGGCTGCCGAGGTTTCCTGTGCTGCCGCGGCTGCCGCGTCCACGCCGCGGCGCATGCCGATGCCATGGTCGCCGTCGCCGGCAATGGCGTCCAGGTTGCCCAGTTCCTCTTCATGCTCGACGACGACGCCCTGCACCTGGGCGAGCACGGCGGCTGCCAGCAGGCCCAGCTCAGCTGCTGCGGGCGTCGTGTTTTCCACTTCGCCGGCCACGGCGTCTTCCGGGCCGGCCAGCTCGCGGAGTGCGCGCGGGGCCAGGTTGCCCTTGCGGAAAGCGGGGGTGTCGGCCGGAGCCGCCCAGAACTGCTCCAGTTCATCGTCCAGCCAGAGCAAGGTCAGGGAGAGCCCGGACATGTCCAGGCTGGTGACCAGCTCGCCGCATTCCGGTTCCACCACGGTCAGGCCCGCAGCGGTGAGGAGCTTGTCGATCTTGCCGAACAGCAGGAACAGCTCATCGTATTTGACCGTGCCCAGGCCGTTGACGATGGCCACCACGCGGTTCCCGGCGTCGTCGGGCTTGTCCGCCAGGAGCCGGGAGACAAGCAGCTCGGCGAGTTCGGAGGCGGTGGGCATGGGGTGTTCGGAGATGCCCGGTTCGCCGTGGATGCCCAGGCCCAGCGACATCTGGCCGGCGGGCACGTGGAACAGCGGAGTGTCCGCTCCCGGGAGGGTGCAGCCGTCGAATGCCACGCCCAGGGAACGGGTGCGGTAATTGGTGCGGATGGCCAGGCGTTCGACGGCGTCGAGGTCCAGTCCCGCTTCGGCCGCAGCGCCGGCGATCTTGAAGACCGTCAGGTCGCCGGCGATGCCGCGGCGTTTCTCGATCTGGTCCAGCGGGGCGCTGGCAATGTCGTCCGTGACGAGGACGGTGCGGGTTTCGATGCCTTCGGCGTTGAGGCGCAGCTGGGCCTGGCCGAAGTGGAGCACGTCGCCGGCGTAGTTGCCATAGCTCAGCAGCACGCCGCCGCCGGCGTTGGACGCCTTGGCCACCCGGTAGACCTGGCCGGCCGCCGGGGACGCGAACATGTTGCCGCAGGCGGAGCCGGTGGCGAGGCCCGGCCCCACCAGGCCGGCGAAGGCCGGGTAGTGGCCGGAGCCGCCGCCCACCACCAGGGCCACCTGCCCGGCGGGCACCCCGGTGGAGCGGACCACGCCGCCGTCAACGCGGGCAACGTAGCCGCGGTTGGCTGCGACAAAGCCTTCCAGTGCCTCATCCGCGAAATCAGCGGGGTTGTCGAAGATCTGGGTCATGGTTTCCTCATCGAATCCGTGTTGGGAAAAGCGGTGTCGGGCTCACGCCCTGCTTGGGGCGACGGCCTGCTTAGACGACGGCGAGTGCGGCGGCTGGCTGCTGCCGGCCCTGGGCCACCTGGCTCTGGCCCAGCGCGTAGCCGTCCGTCTTGGGGAGGACGTGGCGGCGGAGGTAGTCCTGGTTGCTGGCCGTCACGCTGAGGCCGTCGCCGCCGTAGTGCTCGGTGCAGAGGATGCCCTGGAACCCGACGGACAGCGCGAGCTTGAAGGCTTCGCGGTAGTTGATAAGGCCGCTTTCCATCGGCGCCGGCATGGCGACGTACATGTCGCGGGCCGCGTCCTCATCCCGGATGTAGTTCTTCATGTGCCAGTAGTTGGAGTACGGCAGGGTCTTGGCCACCATCTCGCGCCAGTCCTCGATGGGCCGGTGGAGCCGGATCAGGTTGCCGAGGTCCGGGTTGAGGCCGACGTTGGACAGTCCGATGTCCTGGACCAGCTGCACCGAGGAATCCGCGGTGCCCAGGTAGGTGTCCTCATACATTTCGAGTGAGAGCAGGACGCCGACTTCGGCTGCGTGCCGGCCAAGTTCGCGGAGGCGGCTGACGGCGTTGCCCCAGGCTTCCTTGTTTCCGGCCGGGTCCTTGTAGCCTTCGACGGTCCAGAACCAGAGCTGTTTCTGCTGCTCGGGCGTAATGGCCTGGTGGAGTCCGAACGAGACGACTTCGCAGCCCAGTTCGGCGGCGGCGTCGATGGTGCGGTGGCTGTAGGCAAGGTTGGCTTCCCAGTTGCCTTCTTCGATGACGCTGCGGCGGATGGCGGAGATGACCGGCACGCCGATGCCCACGGCGTCTGCCGTCTGCTTGAACTCGGCCAGGCGCTCCGTGCTGAGATCGCCGGGGCGCACCCAGCTGTCCGTGAGGTCCGCGTGGGCGAAGCCGGCTTCCTTGACCTCAGTGAGGACGTTGGCCCAGGCCGATGCGTCGGCGTCGTTGATGTGGGTTCCCTGGGCGTCGGTGCCCGGGAACTGAAGCAGGGCCGCAGTAATGGGCCAGTTCTCGGCGGTGTAGGCCATGGTGTTCACTCCTTTGTGCGAATCCTGTTTCCTATAGGATTTACTATCGACACAAAGTTGTCAAGGTCACATTTCTGGTGGTTATGGCCCAACTAGGTAGCAGCAGGTGTCGTTTTGACGCTCCAAAACGACACCTGCTGCTACTCAGTTGGGGGTGCCGGGATCAGGCCTCCGGGGCGTCAGCTATGGCGCGGCCGCGGACCTTGCCCACGTGCTCGGCCATGGCAGCCGCAGCCGACTCGGGGTCTCCCGAGGCCATCGCATCAAGGACGGCCTGATGTTCGGCGATGGCGTTCTCCGCATCCGTGATGCCCACGCCGCCGAAGAGCCGGAACCGCTGCACCTGGCCTCCCAGCGCCGCGTAGGCGGCCACCATGAACTGGTTTCCGGTCTGCTCGGCGATGAGCCGATGGAACCGCTCGTCGGCTTCCAGGTAGTCACGGAATTCTGCGAAGGACGGCCCTCGCGGTGCGGTTTTCAGGTCGGTCACTGCCTGTTCCAGCTGGGCCAGGCTTTCCGGGGTCAGCCGCGCGCAGGCGAGCCTGGCATTCACCGGCTCGATGGCGAGCCGCGCTTCCATCAGCTCGGCGAAGTCCTCGCGGGTGAAGACGGGCGCCACCCGGTAGCCCTTGAGGGCAACGCGGCGGACCATTCCGGTGTGTTCCAGCCGGGCCAGGGCCTCGCGAACGGGGGTGGGCGAGACGTCAAGGTCACGCGCCGTGCCGTCAATGCTGACGGTGGCGCCCGGTTCAAGCCGGCCGTCCATCAGGGATTCCAGCAGTTCCTCATAGACGTGGTCGGCCAGCACCTGACGGCTCACGGGCTTGCCTTTTCGACTGCCGGGACTGGTGCTTTGGGACGGACGGTGCATGTTCAGATCCTATAGGCCAGCCTCCGACGCGGCCTGCACGGCCGGTCACAAAGCAGCGGACAACACAACAGGCGGGCGCAAAGGGGTTGCGCCCGCCTGTGGTACCAGTCTGTTATGCCAGGGCCCGGGGCCCTAAGTGGCTAGTTCGCGGACTCCTCGTAGAACGGGTAGTCCGTGTAGCCTTCGGCTCCGTCGGCGTAGAACGTGGCCTGGTTCGGTTCGTTGACCGGCAGGTCTTCTCGCCAGCGGCGCACAAGGTCGGGGTTGGCGATGGCCGGACGGCCCACCACCACGGCGTCGGCATGGCCGTCGGCAACCAGTGCGATGGCCTCTTCGCGGGTGGTGATCACGCCGAAGCCGGTGTTGACCAGGAAGGGTCCGTTGAACCGGGAACGCAGGTACTGGACCAGGTCGCCGGCGGGCTCCTTGTGCAGGATGCTCAGGTAGGCCAGGTTCAGCGGCGAGATGGCGTCAACCAACCGGGAGTACGTTGCGCGGACGTCCGCGGCATCCGTTTCGAGGGCACCCTGGACGTTGTGCTCGGGCGAGATCCGGATGCCGACGCGGTCGGCACCGATGGCCGCAACCACTGCCTGCACAACCTCGATGACGAAGCGCGCCCGGTTCTCGGGAGAGCCGCCATAGATGTCGTCGCGCTGGTTCGACGACGGCGCAAGGAATTCGTGCAGCAGGTAACCGTTGGCGGAGTGCAGCTCAACGCCGTCGAACCCTGCCTCGATCGCGTTCAGCGATCCCTGGACAATTTCCTGGAGGACGCCGGGCAGCTCAGCGGTGGTCAGGGCGTGCGGCACGGGGTGTGGCTGCTTGCCCTTGTACGTGCGGGACTCTGCCTCGACGGCGATGGCACTCGGCGCGACCACCTGGTGGCCGCCGTTGATGTCCTCGTGCGAAACCCGGCCACCGTGCATGATCTGTGCGAAGATCCGGCCGCCTTCGGCATGCACTGCGTCCGTGACCGTTTTCCAGCCGGCAATCTGCTCGGGCGTGACGATGCCTGGCTGCCCCGGGTAGGAGCGTCCTGCAGGGCTCGGGTACGTGCCTTCGCTGACGATCAGGCCAAGCGAGGCGCGCTGGCGGTAGTGCTCGACAACGATGGGGGCGGGTACCCCCGCTTCGCCGGAGCGGAGACGGGTAAGCGGGGCCATCACCAGGCGGTTGGGCAGTTCGAGCTCGCCGAGAGTCAACGGGGAAAACAGCATGCGCAGTTCCTTTCAAAGCGGATTGGGTCCACTGAGCCCAACTGCGAGGCGCCTGCAACTATTCCGGATGAGACTCGGATCACTACGGATGCACGATGATTTTCACCGCCGTGTCGTTGTGGTGGATCAAGGTGTCGAAGCCCTTGTCCACGAGATCGTCCAGGGCAATCCGTCCCGTGATGAAGGGTTTGAGGTCGACTTTTCCATCCTGGACAAGTTTGATGGCGGCCGCGTGGTCGCCGCGGTAGGCAATCGTTCCGCGCAGGTCGATCTCCTTGAGGACGATCTTCTGCATGTCCACGGTGGCCGGGCGTCCCCAGATGGACACGTTGACCACCACACCTGCGGGCTTCACGACGTCGAGCATAGTGTCCAGCACCGCATTCACACCGGCGCATTCGAACGCTGCGTCCGCCCCTGCTCCCCCGGTCAGTTCCAGCACCCGTGCCTTGACGTCGACGGCGCTGGGGTCGAGTACATGATCCGCGACGCCGGATGACGTGGCTTTTTCTTTGCGCGCGGCGGACAGTTCGGTCACCACAGTGGTGACTCCCAGCCCTTTCAGGACCGCCGCCGTGAGCAGCCCGATGGGACCCGCACCGCCGACGACGGCGACGTCCCCGGCTTCGACGTCGCTTCGGCCCACTGCGTGATAGGCCACGGCGAGGGGTTCAATGAGTGCGGCTTCGTCGAGCGGAATATCGCCGACCGGGTGGACCCAGCGCGTATCAACCACGATCTTTTCGCTGAGTCCCCCGCCGCCGCCGGCAAGCCCGATGAAGCCCAGCTTGGTGCACAGGTTGTAGTTGCCCGCCCGGCACGGACCGCACTCGTCACAAACGAAGTAGGGCTCCACCACCACGCTGTCTCCGACGGACAGGCCGGTAACGCCGTCGCCCAGTTCCTCAACGGTTCCGGAGAACTCATGTCCCAGGGTGACCGGGGCTTCCTCGTGGGAGAGCCCGTGGGGGTGTCCGGGCGGCGGGGTGAAGATGGGGCCTTCCAGGAATTCGTGGAGGTCCGTACCGCAGATACCGCACCAGGCGACGGCGATCTTCACGGCACCGGGCCGCAGTTCCTGCTCCGGAACGTCTTCGATCCGGAGATCTTCGCGGGCGTGGAAACGTGCTGCTTTCATGGTGTTTTCCTTCGCTTACGGGGCCGTGGATGCACCCGGTCAGGCGCATCCACGGCATGTCGTTGGACTGTCACAGCAGGGGTCCGTCACCCCAGTGTGGTCCCGGGGAACTGTGGTTGTCACGGCCCCCCTGCTCAGTTTGGTCAGCGCGTGTGGTGTGTGGGCTGGAGCTCGTAAACCGGCGTGGGCAGTCCCTCCATCCGCGCCTTGAGCTGCAGGGCGAGGTAGTTGGAATAGTGGCGGCTCTGGTGCAGGTTGCCGCCGTGAATCCAGAGATTCTCAACGTTGGTGGGCTTCCACATGTTGCGCAGCTCCCCCTCCCACGGCCCCGGGTCCTTGGGCGTGTCCGAGCCGAAGCCCCAGCATTTGCCGACGGCGTCAGCCACCTCGGGTGAGACAAGGTCGGCCAGCCAGCCGTTCATGGATCCGTAGCCGGTGGCATAGATGATGACGTCGGCTTCGAGCTCCGCTCCGCTGTCCATGACCACGGCGTTCCCGGTGATTTTGGTGACTTGCCCGTTAGCGAGCTTGACCCGGCCGTCAATGATCAGTTGGGAGGCGCCGACGTCGATGTAGTAGCCCGAGCCGCGCCTCAGGTACTTGAGGAACAGGCCCGAACCGTCCACCCCGAAGTCCAGGTCGAAACCGGCAGCCTCAAGCTGCGAGTAGAAGTCGGCGTCGCGCCTGGCCATTTCCTCGTAAACGGGGATTTGGGCTTCGGGCAGGATCCGGTACGGCAAGGACGCGAAGAGGAGATCGGCCTTCTCCGTGGTGACACCGTTGGCGAGAGCCTTCTCCGAATACAGGTCGCCAAGGGCCAGGTCCATGAGTGACTCGCTCCGGGCAATGTGTGTGGACGACCGCTGGACCATGGTGACCTCCGCGCCGTGTTCCCACAGGTCGGCGCAGATGTCGTGCGCCGAGTTGTTGGACCCGATCACCACGGCCTTCTTGCCGGTCCAGTCTCCGCCGCCCGGGTGCTTGGACGAGTGGTACTGCTGTCCCAGGAAGGACTCGGCGCCGTCGAACGTTGGAACGTTCGGATATCCGGAGACGCCCAGGGCGAAGACCAGCTGTTTGGGACGCAAGGTGACCGGTTCGCCGTCGCGCATTACCTGCACGATCCACTCCTGGGACGCTTCATCGAAGCGGGCGTTGGTGCACTCGGTCTTGGACCAGTAGTTGAGTTCCATGATCCGGGTGTAGTTCTCGAGCCAGTCGCCGATCTTGTCCTTGGCCGCGAAAACGGGCCAGTCATCAGGGAACTTCATGTAGGGAAGGTGGTCGTACCAGACGGGATCGTGCAGGTGGAGGGACTTGTACCGGTTCCGCCAGGAGTCGCCGGGTTTTTCGTTCTTCTCGATGATGATGGTGGGCACACCCAGCCGTCGCAGCCGTGCGCCGAGTCCAATGCCGCCTTGGCCTCCGCCGATGATCACGGTGTATGGCTGGTCTTCGTATCCCAGGCGGGCTTCCTCCTCCTCCTTGAGTTCCAGCCACGATTTACGGCCCTTGCTGATCTGGTGCGCCACACCCTTCTCGCGGTTGGGGCCCTTTTTCTCCTCGAAGCCCTTCAGCTCTTTCATGGTGGTGAGAAGCGTCCAGCACTTGCCGTCGCGGAGCCGCAAGTGGGCGTAGCCCCGCGCCTGGGAGGTTTCGAAGTCCACCCAGGCCTCGGTGTTCGCTGCGTCCCCCGTGGCATCCTCGGCGAGCGCCCAGTTGGTGGGCTGAACGTCCGCGAGCGTGGCATCCAGCATGCGCCTGATCTCGGCCCTGCCCTCGAGCGTCTTGAGGTTCCAGGTGAAGGATACAAAGTCGCGCCAATAGGGTTCGTCTTCAAACAGCTGTACTGCGGCGTCGGTGTCCTTGCTGCGCAGCGCCTCATCGAACTGCGCCAGCCAGGCCTCCACGATGCCGTTTGGTGTCTCAGGCATGATTCCTCTTTCCGTTGCTTGCGGTGGGCCGCGTCCGGTTTTGTCGCCCCGCCCGGCCGTGACCCGCATCACAAGTAAAAGCCCCCTAGGGTTACAATCGAGTGACACGGCCCCCTCCCCGTTTTCTTCGGGCGGTCCGAGCACGATTCGATGACGAGTTGGGAGATTGCGGATGCGGACGGGCACCGGCGCGATCACCCATCTTCGCGACCTGCGGTTTACCGCTCCGGCGGAGTATGCGCGCACGCTGCGCAAAGCCCACGAAGCCACCATTTCGGGCAACCCCGATCCCTCAATTTCTCCGGGCCTGATCAAGTCCTGGCAGCGTTCGCTGGCGCTGGGCATCGACCCTGATCAACACAGGCCGGTTCACCGGCACGACGTATCCGAGGCACGCTCGCTCAGCGCCGGGCACCGGTTGGCCGCCGTGATGCCGGCGTTGTCCCAGCTGCTGGCGGACGAGTCGTCGGCGGGGCGCCACCTGCTGATCGTCACGGACCGGCTGGGTGAGGTGCTGTGGCGGGTGGGCAGCCGGCAAGCGCTGAGGCTGGCCGACTCGCTCGAGTTTGTGGAGGGCGCCGACTGGTCCGAATCCGGCGTCGGGACCAACGCCATCAGCGAGGCCCTCGTGACCGGCGCGCCGGCGCAGTTATTCTCCGCCGAACACCTGGTGCGCACGCATCACGACTGGGCGTGCACGGCTGCACCCATCCGCGACCCGTTCACGGGCGAAGTGGTGGGAGTACTCGATGTTTCCGGCCCCTTCGAATCGGTGACACCGGACAGCCTCCGCATGGTGCGCTGCGGGGTGCGGCTGGCGGAGGAGTTGTTGAAGTCTGCCGGCGCTCCCGCGGCCAGGGAGCAAATCGGCGGCACGCATATGGGCGGGGTACGTTCGACGCTGATGCTGAGGTTGCTGGGTGACGCTCCCAGCGCCGAGCTCGACGGCGGCACCCGCCTTCCGCTGACGCTGCGCCGTGCAGAGATCCTGGCCCTGCTCGCCTCCAGGTCCCAGGGGTGGAGTGCCGATGAGCTGGCGTACCGATTGCACGGCGAGGACGGCGCGGCCACGGCTATCCGGACCGAGATGCATCGAATCCGCGGGATCCTCGGCAACGTGGTGGAACCAAACCCGTACCGCTTCTCGTCGGCAGTTCATGTGGTCACGGACGCATCGGTCGTTGCCGGCCACCTGAGGGAAGGCCGGGTGGCCCAGGCACTGGGCGCCTACCCTGCGAAGCTGCTCAACCGTTCGGTGAACCTGTCCATCGAGCTGATGCGGGACGAGCTGAATGAAGCCGTGGGCGCGTCGGTCCGCTCCAGCGGCGACGCACAACTCATCATGCAGTGGTGCGCCAGCGACATGGGTGCGTCAGATACCGAAGGCGCGGCGGCCATTGCCAGCTTGATCGGGCCCGGCGATCCTCGCTTTCAGCTGGTCCGGGCCCGGATGGAGCGGGTGGACCGGGAACTGCAGACCTAGCCGGGGGCGGACTGGGCTGGCTAGGGGGTTGGTCTAGCCAGGAGCTGACCGGCTAGGGGGTAGGCGGCACAGCTCCCGGGCAGCCTTGGCCTTGCGGGTTTTTGATGCAGTCGTCGGCGTAGTTGCGGGTGATGGAACGCCACACACTGATGGTCTGAGGCGGCGAACTGAACTGGCCTTGACCAGGGATTGGCAGTGGCGGGCCGTTGTTGACGGAGTAAGTCCCCTGGAAGTGCGTCGTGAGCACCACTTGGAAATCGCCGGTCTGCGTGTAGACGTGGCTGGTGCGGGTCTTTTCACCCCAGCGGTCCTGCGGCAGAGGGCCGCCTGCGGATTGCTGGGGGCCAAGTGTTGTTCCGTCGCCGTAGCTCCAGGTGTATTGGGCCGGGGTCGCCACAACATGCACCTTCTGAGCCAGGATGGTGATGTCGAAAGTCTGCTCTGCCGAGTCCGTGAAGAAATTCGTCTCGGCTCCGCGAAGGGTATGCGGGCTCGGTTGGGCCGTGACGGTTCCTGCGGCCACGGGAAGCTTCTGGAACTCGTTCTGAATCAATGCCGCAATGCGCGGAAGCAGGTCCTCGGGTCGCGGATCGAAAAGGCAGGTGGGGCCCGAATGGAACGTCCAGGCGGGGTTAGGAATTCCAATTGGCGATTTCAACCACACGACTGGTATTCCATCTTTGCCGTCGGGCCCGTTCTTGCATTCCAACTGTCGCGATAAACAAGGTGTATCGAAATCGGCACCGCCCAAGTGGCACTGGAGTTCGTATTTGTACTGGTTGGGGTCAGCCGGCAAGGTGCCCGGTTCAGCCCAGACAAATTCCCCGCTAGGGCCCACAGACCAACCCCCGACTTTGACCTCGTCAGTTCCCCAATCGCCGGTAATCGGCGGCTCTGGCTCAGCTGCGAAAGTGAACCCCGGGGCACTGAGGATGGCTACGAAACACAGGGCAACTGTTAGCGCAGCTCGATGGAGCGCCCTCATTTCGCTAGCCAACTATGGGCTGGATGTTGTTGACGTACCAGGAACCGTCTTTGAAAACTGCCAGCATCAGATTTCCCTTGTCATCAGGCTTAGGGTCAGATTTGTGCAAGGTGCCATCGGCGTTGTAATAGGAAAGAGCGCCTTGGGAGACCTGGACGGGCACTTGATAATTACCATCGGCAGCCATCCGAAAAGTAGTACTTATCGCCGGAGTGTCCACTTTTCCTCCGACGATCCACCTGCCGTTCTCGTGCCAACCAGTAATCACCTTCTTTGCTCGCTCACAGGAGCTGCACGCCGAGCTGGTAATAGCCTCCAGCCCAGATACATCGCCAGTTTCGTAGCCGTAGCTAAGCAACTTGAACCAATAAGCCGCGAAAGCCTCCAGCCCTTCCTTCGTCTCCGCCTTGGCGGCTTCGGGCAGCACCGGAACGGGAACGTTCTGGGCTTTTCCCTTGGCGTCGGCGGGCTTGTAGGCCGCGGTGGGAGTCGGCGTCGGGCTTGGCGTGGACGAGGCAGAAGCGGAAGCCGAGGCGGACCCCGACGTACCCTCGTTCCCAGGCGTAGTGCCGCCCCCGTCGCACGCCGACAAAACCACGACAGAAGCGACGAAAACTGCAGCGGTGGAATAGCGCAACCGTGCGGAAGGCAAAGTACGAGATGTCATGGGCAGCTATTCCCCCGATAGTTTCAAGACGTCCGAACGCCCGCAATAAATCCGGACGATGGTTAAAGGGTAACTGAGGTCACACTTTGGCGCTCAAAGTTATCCACAGCCTCCGGTGTATCACCCGCTGCTTCCGCTAGGAAGTCACACCGCCCAGACTCCACCCCGAAAACAGCTGCCCAAGTTCAGCGCCTGCTCTTTGTTTACTTCCCACAAAAAAGCCAACAAAAAGCCAAACTAGCGTCAGAGGCGACCAGCCGTCCCCGCGAAAAGGACCCCTCAATGACGATTCAGGCAGCCGTTCCAACCATCGACGAAACAAGCTCGAAAATCCTTGAAACCGCCCGCCGGCAGGTCCTCGAAGACGGCATCGGCCTGACCCAGGCGCAGCTCGAAAAGATCCTCCGCCTCCCGGACGCTGCCCTTCCCGCGGCCCTCCAGCTGGCCCACGAAGTCCGGCTGAAACACTGCGGCGAGGACGTCGAAGTGGAGGGCATCATCTCGATCAAGACCGGCGGCTGCCCCGAGGACTGCCACTTCTGCAGCCAGTCCGGCCTCTTCGACTCCCCCGTCCGTGGCGTCTGGCTCGACATCCCCGAACTCGTCAAAGCCGCCAAGGAAACCGCCGCGACCGGGGCCACCGAGTTCTGCATCGTCGCCGCCGTCCGCGGCCCCGACATCAAACTCATGAACCAGATCAAGTTCGCGATCGACCGCATCAACGAGGAAGTGGACATCAACATCGCCTGCTCCCTGGGCATGCTCACCCAGCGCCAAGTGGACCAGCTCGCCGAATGGGGCGTGCACCGCTACAACCACAACCTCGAAACCGCCCGCAGCTACTTCCCCGAAGTCGTCACCACCCACAGCTACGAAGAACGCCTCGATACCTGCAACATGGTCAAGGCCGCCGGCATGGAACTGTGCTGCGGCGCCCTGATCGGCATGGGCGAAACCCTGCAACAGCGGGCCGAACTCGCCGCCCAGCTCGCCGCCCTCCAACCCCACGAAGTCCCGCTGAACTTCCTCAACCCCCGCCCCGGCACCCCGCTGGAAAACCAGGGCATCATGGACGGCAAGGACGCCCTCCGCGCGATCGCCGCGTTCCGCCTCGCCATGCCCCGCACCGTGCTGCGCTACGCCGGCGGCCGGGAACTGACCCTCGGCGACCTCGGCACCCGCGAAGGCCTCCTCGGCGGCATCAACGCCGTAATCGTCGGCAACTACCTCACCACCCTCGGCCGCCCCGCCAACGCCGACCTGAACCTCCTCGTGGACCTGAACATGCCCATCAAGGAACTCCAAAAGACACTATGACCGCCGTGCAGACGAACTTAACCACCGGGGTTTCGACCAGCCCAACCAGCGATCCGGCACAGTTTTGCGGGCACTGCGGCGAGCCGTCCGACGACGGCGCCGGCCCGACGTCGGACGTTCACCTCCGCTGCGGTGAGCGGCTCACGCTGGAACCGCCGCGCTACTGCGCCGCCTGCCGGCGCCGCATGAAGGTGCAGGTGACACCGCTCGGCTGGACCGCGGAATGTTCCCGGCACGGCGTCACCGTAATGAGAATGCGTCCTTAAGACACTGGCCATCGCCTGCCGCCGGCTGAACAATAGGGCTCATGATGTTCACACACGAAGACGGCAATCCCATTCTGAACCTTGACGATGACCAGTCGTGGAAGCTCCTGGAGGGCACCAAGCACGGCCGGCTGGTTGTGACCGTGGGCGGCGAACCGGATATCTTCCCGGTCAACTACGCCGTGGGCGGCCGCAAGCTGTATCTCCGGACAGCTCCGGGGAACAAGCTTGCAGAGCTGACCATCAACGCCAAAGTCCTCTTTGAGACGGACGGCATCATGTCAGACGAGGCCTGGTCCGTGGTGCTTCGCGGAACAGCGCGGGTCCTGGACCAGTCGGCCGACATCGCGGTGGCGGAATCGCTCGGTTTGAAGCCGTGGGTGCCCACGCTGAAGGACTTTTACGTTGAGATTGAGCCAGTTGCGGTCAGCGGACGGCACTTCCAGTTCGGGGAACATCCGGAGCGCGAAATCTAGGGACGGCAGCCGCCTAGACTTAATTCATGGCTGACCAGCTGACTCCCGAACGGCGCAGCTGGAACATGTCCAGGATCCGGGGCAAGAACACCAAACCGGAGCTGCTCGTGCGGAGCCTCCTGCACGCCAAGGGCTACCGCTACCGGTTGCACGGCAGCGCCCGCGGCGGCAAACTCCCGGGCAATCCGGACCTGGTGTTCGCGGGGCGGCATAAGGTCATCTTCGTCAACGGCTGTTTCTGGCATTTCCACGACTGCAAGGCCGGGCAACACGCTCCCAAGGCGAACGCGGAGTTCTGGGAGGCGAAACGGACCCGCACCAGGAACCGCGACGCCGAACAGCGCCGGCTCCTGGAAGCCTCCGGCTGGAAAGTACTCACCGTCTGGGAATGCGAACTCAAGAACGCCTCTGCCCTGGAAGAACAGCTGGAGCAGTTCCTCGCCTGACGCGGGCCTACCCCGCCCCATAAACCGCCCTACGACGCGCGGCGGGCTGCCAACGCAGCGTTGAACGCTGCCGCCGACGCGTCGCTGCTGTTGATGCGCCAGTCCGTTTCTTTCTGCATATGGAACCAGACGAAGCCCTCCACGTCCGCCTGGGCTGCCAGATAGCTCACCAGGTCGGTATTCCACTGCGCTTTTGAGCCGCCGGCTTCGGCCGACGCAACCTCTGCGATCAGGATCGGGAGTCCGGGCGCAAGTGTCCGCAATTGCGCAATGCCTGGCGCGAAGAGATCCTGCGGCGACATCCAACTGCTCCACGACGCCGACGTCCCCCAGTTATAGCCGTCGAGGGCAACAACGTTCACGTAGCCGGCGCCCGGGAACAGTCCGGCAAGATCGGTCGAGCCAAAGTACGGAACGTTCGGGCTCCATACCCAGTCCACGTTGCTGGCGCCGGTTGCTGCAACGACGTCGTGCACGTGCCGCCACGCCTGTACATAGTCGCCGGGCTGGTTGCCGTTCACACCCTCCGCCCACGGGTACCAGTTGCCGTTCATCTCGTGGGCGAACCGTAGCTGGACCGGCTGACCCCACGATGCCAGCGCCTGCCCCCACTGCGTTATGTAGGCGTCAAAGTCGCCCGCGGCGATCCTGTCCAGGGCGTACGTTGGCTGCGCCAGGCCGCCGCCCCAGGCCCACGGTTCCCACGTGATCAAGGGGACGGCTCCGCGGGACCGCACTGCATTCAACTCCGCGATGGGCGGTGCCTGCAGGAAGTCTTTGTAGAACAACACGGTGGACGGGCTCTCCCCCGATATCCGCGCCACTTCGTCCAGCTCGGCTCCAGCCAGCGGGCCGCCCGGCGTGGCCGCCCCAAAGCGGAGCGCCGCCGTGCTCACCGGAGGAATGGCCGGGGCCGAAGAAGTCACGGTGAACACTGCCGAGGACTTGATGGAGGAGGTTTTCGCTGTGATGGTCAACGCCCCCGTGGCCGCCTCGGGGATGGTGATTGAGGTGCTGAAGGTGCCCGCTGCCGCCGTCTTGAAGGAAAACGTGGTGGAGCCTATTATCACGGTTCCCGTGGTGGAAGCCTTGAATCCTGTTCCGCTCACTGTCACCGCCGATCCGACGGGCCCGGTATTGGGGTTCAGGTACACCTGGGCGGCAGCCGGTGCTGCCTGGACGGGCTGAATGGCCGCCAAGCTGAGGCCCAGTGCCACCGCCAGGCCCGAAACGAGCATTTTCACTATCCTGAACACAGCGTCCCCGCAATCGGCTGGTGGCCTGAGAAGCCACAGGTCAGTTCAGTGCCGGCAGACACTTGTCCCGATCCTAAAGCTCAACCGGCCTTCCCCGATCAAGATTGGCGCAAATTTTTCCGGAAAGCGCATTCCAGCTCCGTGGGAGCCCTACTGTAAAAGAGGCAAGGATGTGTCCCGCACCCGCTATCCCGGTTGTGCAGGCCCAAGGGAAGGGGTGTCCAATGGATGGACAGGATGGCGCCGGCCAGCCGTACGTCGACCCCTCCGTGCTGCAAACACTCCGCTGTGAACTCGAGCCCGACGCCGAGTACTGCACCGTGTTCGTGAACAGCTACATCCAGCAGTTGCCCCGGCGGCTCGACCGGCTCCGCCACGCCGTGGAAGCCATGGACCTCGACGCAGCCATGGACGCCGTCCTGAGCGTGAAAACCTCCAGCATGATGGTGGGCGCGGCATACCTGGGCCGGCTCGCGGATGAGCTCGAAACCATCCTCAAGCACTTGGAATCCCATCCGGAAGCCGTGCCGGAGCAGCCGCCCCGGCTTCAGCTCGCGCTCCTGGAAAGCATGGACGCGTGCACCGACCAGACCGTGGCCGGCCTCTCGGCCGCCGCAGCGGCCTAACCCAGCACCCGCCGCAGCGGCCTGGCCCAGCCCACAGTCGCGGCCACCCGGGTCCAGCTCCGCGTATCAGCGCTCGGCAGGAGCCAGGCGGTAACCCACACCGCGCACAGTCTGCAGCCAGCGCGGGTTCTGCGGACTGTCGCCCAGCTTCTTGCGGAGGTTACCCATGTGCACTTCCACGGACCGCTCGTCCGCCTCGGAGATGTAGCCCCCGACGTCGTACGGTTCGTCGCGCAGCCGCTTCACCAGTTCGGATTTGGTCCGCACCATCCGGCCCGCCTCAAGAAGCGCGTGCAGCAGGTCGAACTCGGTGCGGGTCAGATGCAATTCGCGTCCGTCCACACTCACGGTCCGCGCGTCGTAGCTGAACTCAAGCCCGTTGTGCGTCAGCGTCCGGCCGTTGCCGGCAGCCACGGCAGGTGCCTTGCCACCGGAGGCGGAGTCCGACGTCGACCGCGGACGGCGCATCATGGCGGCGACTCGTGCGCGCAGTTCGCGGGGACGGAAGGGCTTCGTCAGGTAGTCGTCCGCGCCCGATTCCAGGCCGATGAGGGTGTCCAGTTCCTCCGCCCGCGCGGTCAGCATCACAATATAGGCGTCGGAGAATTCCCTGATCTGGCGGGCGACTTCAAAGCCGTCAATGTCAGGGAGGCCCAGGTCCAGGGTGATGACTGCGGGATTGAGCTCCTTGGCGGCAACCACGCCGGCCGCCCCGCTACTGGCCACTTGGACATCGAACCCGGCCTGGACAAGCACAACCCGCACCAGTTCACGGATGTCGTGATCATCCTCGATAACCAGACCCACACGTGATTCACTCATCGCAGCCCCCTCAGTCCGCTCGATACCGTCAGAAGTATAGCGCCCGCCGGATATCGTGGGGGTATGCGTCCAGTAAACCGCACGTCGAAATTTAGCCTGCCATGAGCGGCAACGTCACCTGGGACATCAAGTCTGGCCGGATCCTGTTCTTCCGCCGGCCCTTTCACGAGTACTCCCTGCGGGGACGGGTCACCCTGAGCCAGATGCCGCTGTCCATCACGGCGGCGCTCACGGCCGTCCTGATGTTGTTGTTTTTTCCGGTCACACTGGGCAATCCCCTGTTCCTCGCGTTCCTGGCCACGCAGGTCCTGATCCTTGCGCTGTGCTACTTCACTCCCTGGGACCGGTTGCCGTTTACCAGCTTCCTGGTGATTCCCATCCTTGACTTCATCTCGATCGCGCTGGGCCGGGAGGGTGGGCAAGAGAGCCTGACGGGCATCAGCCTGTTGGCGGTCTTTCCCGTCATCTGGCTATGCGCCTCAGGGCTGTACCCCCGGGCTTCGCTGCTGGTCTCGCTCCTCGGCCCCCTGGGCATTATCTGGGTGCCGTTGTTCCTTCGCGGCGACGTCACCGGGCAGGACCTGGCGCGGACCCTGCTGCTGCCGGTGATGATGCTGGGGATCGGTGTCTCGGTGAGCGTCTTGACGCTGAGCATGGTCCGGCAGCAGCGGGACCTGGAAGAGAAGGACGCTCAGCTGCGGGTCACACTCAAGGAGAGCAAACGGCAGGAAGAACTGCTGAATTCCGTGCTGGAGACGGTTCACCTGGGCGTGCTGGCTGTGGACGCCGACGGGCACGACATCCTGATGAACCGCAAACAGCGGGAGAACCACCGGCTCGCCGCGCCGGCGGGAAACGGCGACCCCAACGAGTCCCAGCTCCTGGTGTTCCGAGCGGACCGGACCACCACCGTCCCGGTCGACGAGCGGCCGGTCCGCCGCGCCGTGATGGGCGAAAGTTTCACGGACAATCTGGTGTGGCTTGGCAGCGGCAGTGACCAGCGGGCCATCACCACCAGCGCCCGCGCCATGCGGGACCAGGACGGCACCTTCGCCGGCTCGGTGATCGTGTTCAGCGACGTCACCGACCTGGTCAACGCCCTTGCCGCCAAGGACGACTTCGTGGCCAACGTTTCCCACGAATTCCGCACTCCGCTGACCTCGATCCTGGGCTACGTGGAGCTCCTGCTGGACGACCACGACGGTGTACCCGATTCGCACCGTGAGGCGCTCATGATCATCCGCCGCAACTCCCAGCGGCTGTTGGGGCTTGTATCGGACTTGCTGTCCAGCCGGAACGGGCAACTCATCGTCAGCCCGCAGGCCGTGAATGTGGCCGAGCTCGTGCGCGGCAGCGTCAGTGCCGCCCTCCCCCGCGCCGCTGCCGCCAAGGTACGGCTCGTCGCCGACGCCCCCGACCGGCTGGATGCCCACGTCGATTCGGGGCGCATGTCACAGGTCCTGGACAACCTCGTGTCCAATGCCATCAAGTACTCGCCAAACGGTGGCGACGTTGTGGTGTCGCTGGACTCGGACGGACCGGACCTGGTGTGCCGGGTCAGCGATACAGGCATGGGAATGAGCGCGAAGGACCAGGCCGAGGTGTTTACGAAGTTCTTCCGGACCGGCAACGTGCGGAACACGTCCATCCCCGGAGTGGGGCTGGGCCTGTCCATCAGCAAGGCCATTGTTGAAGCACATGGCGGCAGCATCCAGTTGCGGAGCACGCTGGGAGAAGGAACCACGTTCACGGTCAGGGTGCCGGTCTAGCGGCCTGCCTACCCGGGCGTCCGAGACCGCCGGACACGGCGCTCCGACCGCCGGCCTGCTGGCCGCGGTCAGGCCTACGGCCGGTACTGCTCAATCAGAGTCCGGGCCATCGCCTGCGCACGCTTGGCGGCGCCGGCATCGCCTTCCGTCGCGGAGATGATGGACCCCTTCATAAGGATGTGCCACGAGCGGGAGAAATCCTCGGTGTCGCGGAGTCCCGCCTCCTCGGCGAGCTGCTGGACGTGGCCGCGGATCCTGGCAAGATAGTCGATGCTTGCCCGTCCCAGCGGATGGTTGGCGCCCATTTCCAGCAGGACGTTGATGAAGGAGCATGCTTCAAAATCGTCGCGACTGAACCAGTCGCCGAAGACGTCGAAGATGGCCAGTAGCTGCTCGGTGGGCGTGCCGCCGCGGCGCCGTGCGTCCGCGACGATCATGTCCACGGTCCAGACTCGGTCGCGCTGCTCCAGGAAGGCAAGTACGAGTTCATCTTTGGAGGCAAAGTGCCGGTAGAACGTTGCCTTGGCTACGCCCGCGCTGCTGATCAGCTCGTTGACGCCCACATCGCGGATACCCCGGCGTGCGAACAGCTGGTATGCCGTGTCCACGATCCGCTGCCTCGCGTCGGCGAGGCTGATCGCAGCCTCGGCCTCCGGGGCAGGCTCAATCACTGAGTGGTCTGGCGTGGGGTTCACTACAAATAGTCTAGCGCAAAGGGGAGACAGACTTGTCTGTCTGAGATAAAATTCTTTACATTCCGGTCGGTCGAATTCCCAGGCGTTTGAGCCAGAGCGCTTGTGCCACAGGAGGGTAAGAGATGCCGAAGAAATTGCTGTCAGCCGCAGAGTCCCATCAGGGGGATCCGTGGCAGGCGCGGTCCGGGATCCATGCCGTTGGGGGGCCCGTACGCGGGCGCGTGAATCTTGAGCCGATTCGCCACCAATCGTGGGAAATCATCAATGCAATCCTGACGGACAATGACCCGGAGGGGTCAGAAAACCGCAATCAGCTGCGCCGTTGCCTCAACAAAAACCGGGGCAACCCTGAGAGGGCCTTGCTCATGCACCTCATGTCAATGCCGGGCCGCTCCGCGCCCGCAGTCATTGATTAAGTCCTGCCTGCCGCACCACTTCGCCCCAGGACTGTTGTGCCAGGTCAGCAACAGCTGCCAGGATGTCCGACGGCGGCAGGGACAGATCAAGCGGGTACTCCACCACGTCGATGTCCGTGTGAAGGATGCGGCGGAGTTTCATTTCCCCCGAGCCTGCGTACACAAGCCAGGCAGTGGGCACGCGTAGGGCCGTACAGTAGGCCAGCATCTGGAAGTGGTCAGCGGACAATGACGCGCCCTGGTCCGTGGCCGCCCGGTACTTGGTGTCGTAGACCACCACGGGGCGGCCGCCCAGGAGGTGGACTGCGTCCGGATTCACGGTAAGCCGGTCCGAGTCGCGCACCGCCTCGTTCAGCAGGGCGTTGTACTGCAGCCGCATCTCGCCGGGATACGCAGCCATGGCTTCGCGAAGGGCAGTGCCCACAAAGTCTTCGAAAACCTGGCCCATGTCCACAACGAACGACGCCGTCTGCTGCTTTCCGTCGCCGGCTTCGGCTGAGGCGTTGCGCAGGATCACCTCGGAGAGGCGGAGCACCGCGTGGTACCGCGCGTTCATCCTCGTCGCCTGCCACGGCGGCAGGGGCGCTCCGGACTGAAGCCGCGTGACGGCGTCGAGCTTTCCCTTCAGCTGCCGCAGGCGGCTCTGGACGTCCGGCCGCACGCGCGGAACCTGGGCCATGCGCTCCAGGGCGGCCCGCAGGATGCGGTTCTCGGCGATGTCTTCGGTGAATTCGTCATACGAAACTTCCAGCGGCACCAGCATGCCGGGGCGGCGCGAGATCTGGTCCGAGATCCGGATCCTGCCCTTCACGGTCCGCAGCGATTCGTCCACTGTGAGGTAGCCCTGCAGGACCCCGCGACTCAGGGCACGGTCCGCCAGCTGTGCCAGCGATTCAGCCAGCGCGCTCCACAGGTCCGAGTCCTCGACGGCGGCCACGGGGTCATCACGGAAGCCCTGGTTCCCGGCATAGCTGAGGAGGAACAGCAGCCGGCTGAGGCCCAGGCGGTCTTTGGGCCGCACTTCCAGCTGCACCGTGGGCGTCCGCACGGACCCCACCATGCCCACCGGCTCGATCCTGAACAGGCCCATGCCCATGGGGGACGCCTTGGCCAGGCCGCTGGCGTTCAGGAACGCGGCACTGGCGGCGTCAAGCTTGTCCACCACGCCGCCGGACAGCTCGTCCAGGACAATGTGGCGGACGGCCTTGCCGGCGCTGGACGGCTGCCGCGCCGGCAGTGGCGGAACCGCGGCGGCGGGCCTTAAGCCTTGAGCCGGCAGCAACTCGTTAGCGGGACGCAAGGCGGCCCAGCAGCTGCTCCAGCCCGAAGCGCTCCTGCAGCTGGGCCCGGTTCAGCTGGCCATGGTAGTGCTCTTCAAGGAGCGGCATGAGCTCGTATTTCCAGATCCGGCGCAGGCCCGCAGGAGTCTGGGCGGCCTTCTTCATGAAGTACGACGGCCCGATCATGAGGTCGCGGTCCCACTCATCAATCGCGTCGTTGAGGGCGTCCAGGAGGAGCGCCGGGGTGGTGTCCAGGTTCCGGGCCTGCAGGAAGCGAAGCAAAGAACCCTTCACCGGTTCAGTCTTGGGGTGCAGCTCAATGAAGGAGAACCGCCGGCGGATGGCCGCATCCATCATGGCGATGGACCGGTCCGCGGTGTTCATGGTGCCGATGATGTACAGGTTGTCCGGCAGCGTGAACGGCTCGTTGGGGCTGTACTGCAGGTAAATCCGGTCGTCGCGGTACTCCAGCAGGAAGTAGAGCTCGCCGAACACCTTGGCCAGGTTGGCACGGTTCATCTCATCGATGATCAGGAAGTAGGGCTTCTTCTCGTTGCCGGGTTTGGCAGCCTCTTCCGCGAGGCGGCGCAGCGGGCCGGCCACCAGCTTGAAGGAAACCTGCCCCTCGTCCGTTTTGTCCGGCCGGAAGCCTTCGAAGAAGTCCTCATAGGCGTACGACGGATGGAACTGCACCAGCTTGACGCGCTCGTCGGTGCTGTCCCCGGCAAGTTCGGCCGCGAGGTGCTTGGCCAGGTAGGTCTTGCCTGTTCCGGGCGGACCGTAGAGCACCAGTTGCCGGTTCTCCTCCAGGAGTTCGGCAATTTCCTGCAGCGGCTCCAGGTCCATGTGCAGGGACGCGGCGAACTCCTCCGTCAGCGGACGGAACCCCTCCGGGACGGGTTCGACGACGGCGGCCGGCTCGGCGGCGTCGTCGGCCTCCGCTTCCGCTTCGGCGGGCAGCAGCGCCTGTAGCGCCTGCACTACCCGGGTGACATCGACGATGACCCCGGGCGTGGCCAGCTGGCGCTGGACGTGGCGGGGAAGGTCCGCCATGCTGTGCGCGTCGTCGAACCAGCGGACCTTGCGGCGCATCCGGCGGTTGTCCTCGTTGTGCTCGGGCTCGCCGAGCACCCCGCCCAGTCGGACGGCACCGGCGTGCTGGTACAGGACCAGGTCGCCCGGCTTCATGACCGTGAGGAAGGCGAAGACGGCGGTCTTGTTGTCCTCGCGCTCCACGTAGCCGAGGTGCTTGTAGTCCTCGTCCACGGCGTGCTGCACAACGCCCGCAGTGACGCCGGCATCCAGGAGGCGCAGATGCTCGACGTCGAGCGTCACCTTCTCCTCCCCGTGCCACGCCGCCAGGAGGTCCTTCACGTCATGGTGCGTGCGCAGGAGCCAGGCACGGCGGCCCGGGTCCCCCACCTTGCGCCACTGGCTCACCAGCTGGCGGGCGTACCAGTCGATGCGCTGGCCGGCCTGCTTGTCCAGGTAGAGGCGGATACGGTGGATGTCAGCGGTAATTTCGGCTTCGCTGTCACCCTTGGCGCCTCCCACCAGGGAGGCGAACGCGTCCCGGATTTCCTGCCGCTCCACGTCAGCCACCACCGGCTCGAAGTAACTTGGCCAGGCCAGGTACTCAATGCTGCGGCGGATGGCCGGCTGGTCGTCCGGGGTTCCGGACGCGAGCTGATGGAATGCGAGGGGGTCCTTCAAGGCCTTGGTCACGGCATTCGTGGACTGCTGGTCAACATGCTGCACGAAGCGGCACAGCCACTTCAGGTGGTCCCAGATGGTCCAGTTGAACTCGGCGGTGCGGTCGCGGATAACGCCGTGGTCCGTCATGCCTTCGTAGAGCTCGTCCGGGAGTTCCAGCGGAGGCTCCAGCCAGGAGGCCGCTTCAGCCACGCGGGCACGCTTGACCTTCAGCGACTTGACCTCGTGCGCCAGCGGCAGCGACTGCAGGAACAGCAGCTCGACCGCCAGCTGCTTGGCTGCGCGGGAGGCATCCGAGAGGTTTTGCCGCAGGTTGGTCATCATGGGCGCCTTGGAATCCGCGACGCCCCGCTCCAGCCGCTCCAGCAGTTCGCCGGCAGCTGCGGTGGTCCATGTCTGGGTCCGTCCGTCCAGTGCTGACGGCTTTCCCTGCAGGCCTGCCCCGAGGACAAACCACGCCGCGTCCTCGATCTCCTTGGAGATTCCGGGGGCGCGGGTCATGGCAGGCTTCGCGGTGGGGGTCATGCGTTCAAATTTACAGGCTTAACCTGAACGGCAGCACCACGGGGCACTATAAGTTACTGCCCGGTAGGGCTTTGGCCATTATGTATGTTTACATGGCGGCGCCGCCGGGTCGCGCCTGGTTGGCGTCCTTGGCCACGCCCGGCATCCGTGGCTTTCGGCCCTAGGAAGGGCGGCGGGGACGGCCATAGTCTGGCGGCACAACGAGGAGCGTGCCATGACTTTTAACGAGCTGACCCAAAAGACATTCGCGGCGATCCGGGCAACGGGGCTCAGCCGCGGACCGGACAGGTGGATCGGCGGCGTCTGCGGCGGAATCGCAGCCAAGCTTGGCGTGGACCCCAACGCGGCCAGGATCGTTTTCCTGGTGCTTTCCCTGATACCGGGCCCTGCCGTCACGTTCTACATCTGGGCCTGGATACTCCTGCCGGACAGCACCACAAACCGCATCTACCTCGAGTCGTGGCTGAGCAACGACTCGAGGACGTAAACCGACCTAAGCCACGCGGTGGCGCGTGACGCTGACGGCGCGGCGCGGCGCGTGACGCTGACGGCGCGGTGGCGGTTGATCCCGAACGTCAGCGCTTAGCGCTGGCGGGCAGGTTCTTGCGTCCGAACGCGAAGTAGCTTCCCGGACCGACGAAGTTGATCAGCGTGACGGCACGCCACAACGCCTTGCTGCCGCGGATCTGCTCCGCGGGCCGCCGGGAAATGTCCCGCTGGGCCGCGATCAGGAGGGAGAGTTGCACGGCCGCCGCCACCAGGGTCCCGAACCGTGCGAGCGGCGGCATTTCCTTCCAGGACTTCTTCTTCTTTTTCTGAGTGGCCATGGCCGATGCTCCCTTGCTCGTGGATTTGTTGCGTTGTTGGACTTGGTGCGTTGTTGGACTGGATCCGTTGGTGGACTTGGTGCGTTGTCCTGGCGCCCCTGTAGTGACGATCATAGGGACGCCGCCCCGCCCCAAGGTAGGGGCTTTGGGCTCAGGCCGTGTACGGGGCCAGGCGCTCCTTCTGTTCCGGGGTCAGCCGCAGCACCCTGCCGGTAGCCTCATCCACGAAGGCCAGATGCGTGGTGGCCTTGACGCAGTCCTCCCTGGTCACCGGGTCCTGCAGCAGGTAGTGGATGTCGAAGCTGGCACCTTTGACGGCACCGATCCACAGCTGGACCACAGCCGGAACATTCCGGTAGTCGAGCGTCCTGACGTACCGGATCTTGTGCTCCACCACCAAAGCCATGGTGCCCTCTGCCACGTCGTTGAAGAGGGACACCTGCGGCTCGATGCCGGGCAGGCCGGCGCCGCGGGGCGGTCCGAAGGCCGCGATGCGGGCTTCCTCCAGGATCCGCACGATCTGCACATTGTTGACATGGCCGTAGGCATCCATGTCTCCCCAGCGCATGGGCACCTGGACCTCGATGCGCCGGCCGCCTGTCACGGTCCGGGCGGCGGCGCTCAGCTTCGGACCGCCGTCGTGTTGTCGGCGGAATCCGCCAAAGCGGCGCCCGCGTCCTCGCCGGCGAACTGGAACATGTAGAGGCGGTGGTAGGCGCCCTTGAGTTCGAGCAGGTCGTGGTGGTTGCCCTGTTCCACAATCCGCCCGGCCTCCATGACCAGGATGGTGTCGGCGTCGCGGATGGTGGACAGTCGGTGCGCAATCACAAAGCTGGTGCGGTCCGTCCTCAGTGCTGCCATGGCTTTCTGGACCAGGACTTCCGTTCGGGTGTCCACGGAGCTGGTTGCCTCGTCCAGGATGAGCAGGGACGGGTTGGCCACAAAAGCCCGTGCGATGGTGATGAGCTGCTTCTCACCTGCGCTGACGTTGTTGCCTTCCTCATCGATGACGGTGTTGTAGCCGTCCGGCAGTGCCCGGACGAACCGGTCGACGAACGTTGCCCGGGCGGCCTCCATGACCTGGTCCTCGGTGGCGTTGAGGTTTCCGTATTTGATGTTGTCGTAGATGCTGCCGCCGAACAGCCATGCGTCCTGCAGCACCATGCCCACCTTGGCGCGCAGCTCGGAACGGCTCAGGTGCGTGATGTCCACGCCGTCCAGCGTGATGCTTCCCGAACTGAGCTCGTAGAACCGCATCACCAGGTTGACCAGGGTGGTCTTGCCTGCGCCGGTGGGTCCGACGATGGCCACGGTGTGACCCGGCTCGGCGGTGAACGAAAGGTCCTCGATCAAGGGCTTGTCCGCCGAGTAGCTGAACGTCACGTGCCTGAAATCGACGTGGCCGTCGGTCTTGGCGGGCAGGTGCTCGGTGGCGGTTTCGGCATCCTGTTCGTCCGCATCCAGGAATTCGAAGACGCGTTCCGCCGAGGCAACGCCGGACTGCAGCATGTTGGCCATGCCTGCCATCTGGCCCAGTGGCTGCGTGAACTCCCGCGAGTACTGGATGAAGGCGGTGGCGTCACCCAGGCTCATACCGCCGGAAGCCACCCGCAACCCGCCGACCACCGCGATGCCCACGTAGCTGAGGTAGGAGACGAACTGCATGACCGGCATGATCATGCCGGAGACGAACTGGGCGCCGAAGCTGGCCTTGTAAAGGGCTTCGTTCCGTTCGTCGAAGCTTGCCAGGATGTCCGCGTCGCGGCCGAAGACCCGCACGAGGTCGTGGCCGGAGAACGATTCCTCGATCTGGCCGTTGAGCTGGCCGGTGTTCTTCCATTGCGCGGCGAACAGCTTCTGGCTGCGCGAGCCGATGATGCCGGCGGCCACGCCGGACAGAGGGAGGGCGACCAGGGCGATGAGGGCCAACTGCCACGACACAACGAACATCATGATCACGATGCCGAGCACCGTCAGCGCGGAACTGAGAAGTTGCGCGAAGGCCTGCTGCAGCGCCTGCTGGATGTTGTCGACGTCGTTGGTGACGCGGGACAGGGTGTCGCCACGCTGGCGGGTGTCGAAGTAGTTCAACGGGAGCCGGTTGAGCTTTTTCTCGGTGTCGTCACGCAATTTGCGGACCACCCGCATCACGAGCACGTTCAAAACGTAGCCCTGCAGCCAGGTGAAGATGTTCGCCACGAAGTACATCACCAGCACCACGCTGATCAGGAACGACAGCTTCTGGAAGTCGATTCCCACACCGGGGACGAGTTCCATCTTGGCGATCATGTCCGCAAAGTTGTTCTCGCCCTGGGCGCGCAGACCGTCGACAAACTGGTCCTTGCTGACTCCGGAGGGCAGTTGCTTGCCCACCACTCCCCCGAAGATGACGTCCATGGCCTGCCCCAGGATTTTCGGGGCAACGACGTTCAGCACGACGGCGACTGTCACCATTGCGAGGACCACGGCGATGCCGGCGGCCTCGGGTTTCAGCAAGCCCATCAGTCGCTTGGCGGAGGGCCAGAAGTGCTCTGCCTTCTTCGCCGGCGTCCCGCCGAACATGTCGCCGTCGGCCTCCGTGGGCTTGTATTCCTCTTCGTAGAAATCGTCCTCTTCCGCGGGAACCGTGTCCTGGCCGGCCGCGAGTTTTTCGTTGGTGCTCATGCCACTTCCTCCGCGGTCAGCTGGGACTCGACGATTTCCTGGTAGGTGGTGGAACTCAGCAGCAGTTCATCGTGCGTTCCCCGGTCCACGATCCGGCCGTTGTCCAGCACCAGGATCTGGTCGGCATCGGCAATGGTGGACACGCGCTGGCCCACAATGATGACGGTGGCGTCCGCCGTCTTTGCCTTGAGCGCACGGCGCAGCCGGGCATCCGTGGCGACGTCGAGCGCCGAGAAGGAGTCGTCGAACAAGTACACCTTGGGCTGGGTCACCAGGGCTCTGGCGATGCACAGGCGCTGGCGCTGGCCGCCCGAGACGTTGGTGCCGCCCTGGGCGATCCGGGATTCGAGCCCGTTTTTCTTGTCCCGGACGAAGTCGGCAGCCTGGGCCACCGTGAGGGCGTCCCACAGCTCCTGGTCCGTGGCCTCCGTCTTGCCGAACCGCAGATTGTGCTCGATGGTCCCGGAAAAGAGGTATGGGCGCTGCGGCACCATGGCCACCCGGCCGGTGATTTCGGAGCGTTCCAGGTTGGTGATGGGGACGCCGTCGAGCAGTACTTCACCCGACTCGACGTCGTAGAGCCGCGGCAGCAGCGACAGCAGGCTGGTCTTGCCCGACCCGGTTGACCCGACGATGGCCACGGTCTGGCCGGGCTCGGCCGTGAAGCTGATGTTACTCAGGACAGGTTCCTCGGCTCCCGGGTAGGCGAAGGAGACGTTGCGATACTCCACGCGTCCCGTCCGCCGGGCGGGCGCGACGGGCACGGCCGGTTCATGGATGGAGGGCTCGACGTCGAGCACTTCACCGATGCGGTCCGCGCAGACCGAGGCCCGCGGAATCATCATGGCCATGAATGTGCCCATCATGACCGCCATGAGGATCTGCAGCAGGTACTGCAGGAAGGCGGTCAGCGAGCCCACCTGCATGTCCCCCGCATCCACGCGCTGGCCGCCGAACCACAGCACGGCTGCGGTGGAGACGTGCAGGATCATGCCGATGGCCGGGAACATGAGGACGAACAGGGAGCCAATCTTCAGCGAGACGTCGGTGAGATCGCGGTTGGCTTCGCCGAAACGCTCCGTCTCGTGCGGTTCACGGACGAAGGCCCGGACCACGCGGATGCCAATGATCTGCTCGCGGAGAATGCCGTTGATGCGGTCGATTTTCGTCTGCATGGAGCGGAAGAGCGGCATCAGGCGGACCACCAGGTAGCCCACCACGGCAATCAGGACGGGGACGGAAACCCAGACCAGCCAGGACAGGCTCAGGTCCTCGCGCAGGGCCATGATGATGCCGCCGATGCACATGATGGGCGTTGCCACCATGAAGTTCAGGCCCATCAGCACGAGCATCTGCACTTGCTGGACATCGTTCGTGCCGCGCGTGATCAGGGTGGGCGCGCCGAAAACGTTGACGTCCTTGGCCGAAAAGCTGGTCACTTTGCGGAAGACACCGCGGCGGAGGTCCCGGCCGAATGCCATGGCTGCCTTGGAACCGAAGTAGACGCCGGTGATGGCGGTGGCCACCTGGACCAGCGCAACGCCGAGCATCAGCCCGCCCGTCCTCCAGATGTAGTCGGTGTCGCCGCGGGAGACGCCCTCATCGATGATCTGGGCGTTCAGGCTGGGCAGGTAGAGGGCAGCGATGGTGGATGCCAGCTGGAAAAGAATGACTGCCGCGATATACGGCAAATACGGCTTGGAATAGCGCCGTATGAGGGTGACAAGCATGCCCGGGAGTCCTTTGGAAAGTGCGCGAAGTGTATGCAAGAAAGTAATACCAGCGGGGACTGACACTCTCAGCCTTCCCACTCTACGAAATTCGTTGCCTCGGCGAAACAACGCCCGGGAAATATCATCCGAACGGCGTACCGGCCAAGGGCCGTCTTGTCGGCCGGTTTGCAGGGGCCGCAGCGCCGCTGCAGCCCCAGGCGCAGTCGCGGTCGCAGTCGCAGTCGCAGTCGCAGTGCAGCGTGCACACGTGCACCCTGTTACGGGAGAAACGGGTGTCACCCCTCGGTTCAAAGGGGATTGGCTGTGGAAAACGAGTGCCCAGTCAAGTACCGGCCACTCGCGATTACGCAGTGTTTGAGGCTTAGCGTGAAGTGGTCAGATAGTTGACAACTCTGCAGGAGAGTCGCAGGTGATCTGGGCATCTACGAACAACGGTCGGCTCCTCCATGGGCCTCCCGTTCCCGCAGTCTGGTCAGTCCAAAATGATCCAGATGGAGAATCCCATGAAGAGAATCCTCGCAACTGCCGGAGTTGCCGGCATTGCGTTAATTGGCGTCACGGCGCCGGCAAATGCCGGCGACAAGGGCGATGACAACGACAAAAAAGTCAGTATTTGCCACGCAACGGGCTCGGAATCGAACCCGTATGCCCACATCACCGTCAGCGAAAACGCGGTCAACGGAAACGGCGGCCATGCTTCGCATGAAGGCGACCTGATTCCGGCGCCGGCGTACGGCTGCCCGGGCGGCAAGGATGATGACGACGACGACTCGGGCCACGGTCCGGACAAGATCACGATCTGCCACGCCACGGGATCCGAGAAGAACCCGTACGTTGTCATCACGATTCCGGAAAAGGCCTGGTGGCACGGCCACAAGGACGGACACAACGGCCGCGCCGACATCTACCCGGTCCCGGCCGGTGGTTGCGTCGCAGATGAAGAGGAAGAGGAAGAGAAGCCGCCGGTCGTTGTACCGCCCGTCGTAGTCCCGCCGGTGGTAACACCTCCGGAAGTGACACCACCGGCAGTGACACCACCAGCAGTGGCTCCGCCGGCACAGGTTCCAACAGGAGCTGCAGCGGCACCGGTCGGGGCGGCTGCAGCGGTACCCGTGGTCAACCGGGGCTTTAACGCCCAGACTGCGGCCGGAAGCCAGCCCGACGCCGGAATGCCGGCCTGGTTCGGCGGCCTGGCAGCGCTCCTCGGGGCGACGGGGCTGATTGCCCTGAGGCAGCGGGGACGCCTGCAGGACGTGCCCGGATCCAAATAGGGCCGATCCTGCGGTGAGGACGGGCATCCGCCATCGCGGTGCGATGCCCGTCCATACCACTCTCCCTGGAGGAGTTCAGATGTCCTTCCCCGGCAACAAGCCCGCAGACAGCCCGCCCCTTGGCAGCCGGACCGCTGTCCCGGAGGCGGGCGAGAGCCAATCCCCCACGGCTATTCCTAGCCCCGCTGCCGGCGAGCGCCAATCCGCCGCAGGCTGGCGGCTCAGCCATCTTGCCCGCAAGCTGCCCTTCCTGAAACGCCTGTCACTTAACCGTGGCGACCGGCTGTTGCTGCTTGCCGGCGTTGCGGCCTTCTTCGCCCTGACGTTCCTGCCGGGCCTCCTCAGCGCCGGGAACTCCTCTGGCGGGACCGGACTCCATCTGGAAGCTGCTCCGTATTCACGGTCCGCCATCCCGGGGAATGCCGTCCCGCCGGATACGTTCGCCTGGAGCGGCAAGGGCTCGGCGGCCCAGGCTGGCAGGAAATCACCGGCTGCGGCGCCCGCGGCACAGCAGCCCACGCCGGCCGTTCCCAACTATCCACCGGCCGCGGCGCCCACCCGGATCGTGTATCCCTCTGCAGGGCTGGACGTCACCATCCATCCGCTCACCCCGGCGCCGGAGGAACTGGAATCCCAGGCGATCGTGCCGCCGATCACTGTGGACGGTTACTGGGTGACTAACTTCGGCATGCCCGGCGCCGGGTCCACCAACAGCACCTACATCCTCGGACACAGCTGGGAGGGCCGCGACGCCCCGTTCAACCGGCTCAGCGCATCGAGTTCCCCGGGGGACATCCTGGAAGTCACCACAGCAACGGGAACCATGCGGTACCGGGTGGATTCGGTGGACACCTACGTGAAGTCAAGCCTGAAGGACAGTCCCATCTGGACCGGTTTTCCCAACCGCCTGGTCCTCATCAGCTGCTACACGGAAGACCCCTGGGGCAAGAACGTGGTGGTGGTCGCGTCCCCGGTCCCGGAACCCTGAGCCCTGAGCCCTGAGCCTGAATCCTGAGCCCTGACGACGACGGCATGGCAACCACATCGCAACGGCGACGGCGGCACTCAGCCGCCGTCGCCGTCGGACGTTAGTGGCTGCTGCTACTCGCTCCGGTGCCGCCCGTGCGTTGCGATGTAGTCCGCCGCCGCCCGCTGCAGCTTCCGCTCCTTGGCAAGCTGCCGCCGCAGGGTGGTGAGCTGCTCGCTGATGCGTGACTGTTCGGCAGCGATCTCACGCTGCTCCGCCGACTGCTCGTGGACGGCCCGCAATGCCTCTGCCAGCTGGAGCTGCTGCTCCGCCAGCAACTGCTGGGTCTGCAGGAGGAGCGGGAAGACGTCGGCAGCTTCAGGCCGCGGGTCCGCCACCATGGTCCGGGAACGCTCCCGGAAGCCTTCCCTGCCTGCCGCCGGGGTGTCGCCGCCGCGGAGGCCGTGCTCGTCGCGAGTAACGTCTCGGTCCAGGCGTGCGGCGTCGGGGAACCGGGATTCCTGGGCGCGCTGCCTGCTCAGGACCTCGATGAACTCCCGGTCCAGGTCCACGATTCCGGGCCCGCCTGCCGTGCCCGGCTCGGCATTGGCAACAGGGGCGTTGGCCTCAGAGGCGTTGGCCTCAGGGGCTTTGCTCCCAGCGGCGTTGGCCGCGGTTGCTGCCGGCACGATGTCCACGGTGCGGCGCAGCGGCTGCTCCTTGATGAACAGGATGGCAACCAGGGCAATGATGCCGATGGCCGCGGAGATCAGGAAGATCTCGGCCGTCGCGTCGCCGTAGGCCGCCCGCATGATGTCCCGGACCGGGGCGGGCATGTCCTGAAGGTCCATGCTGGCACCGGCTGATCCGCCCGTAACAGGAATCCCGGCGGCGGCGAGGCCTTCGGCAGCCAGTTCCTTGACACGGTTGGCCAGGACGGCGCCGAGCACCGACACGCCGATCGCGCCGCCCACCGAGCGGAAGAATGCCACGGAGGCGCTGGCAGTGCCGATGTCCGTGGCGCGGACGGTGTTCTGCACCGCCAGCACGAGGTTCTGCATCAGCAGGCCGAGGCCCAGGCCAAGGACTGCGGTGTAGACGCCGGTGAGCCAGAGTTCGGTGGTGTGGTCGATGGTGCCGGCCAGTCCCAGGCCGCCGATCAACAGGATGGAACCGGCAATCAGGTAGCGCTTCCATTTGCCGGTCCGGCTGATCAGCTGGCCGGACAGTACCGAGCCGATCAGGTTGCCGGCGATCATGGGCAGTGTCAGCAGGCCGGCTTCGGTGGGGGTGGCCCCGCGGGCCACCTGGAAGTACTGGCCCAGGAAGGCGGAGGATCCGAACATGCCGACGCCCACTGCGACGGAGGCCAGGATGGCCAGGGCCGTGGTGCGTTCGCTGATGATCTTGAGCGGGATGATGGGCTGCTCCACCCTGGATTCGACGACGACCAGGAGGGCCAGGAGCAGTACGCCGCCGCCCACCATGGCCGCTGTCTGCCAGGACCACCAGTCGTAGTAGTCCGGGTTGCCGGCGAAGGACACCCAGATCAGGAGCAGGCTGACGCCGGAGGTGAGCAGGATGGACCCGAGCCAGTCGATCTTCGCGTGGCGTTTGACGTGGGGTAGCTTCAGCGTGATCTGCAGCAGTATCAGGGCGATGACGGCCAACGGTACGCAGACGAAGAAGGTCCAGCGCCAGCCGAGCGGACTGTCCACGATGAATCCGCCCAGCAGCGGGCCGCCGGCGGTACCCACGGCCATCACGCCGCCCATGTAACCGGAGTACTTGCCGCGGTCGCGGGGCGGGATGATGGAGCCGATGATGGCCTGCGCCAAAGCCGTCAGGCCGCCCATGGCGACACCCTGGATGACGCGGGCAGTCAAGAGGAGCGGGATCGTTTCGGACAGGCCCGCCATGACGGAACCGGCCACGAAGATCACAATGCTCAGCTGGACGAGCACTTTCTTGTCGAAGAGGTCGGCGAGCTTTCCCCAGATCGGTGTGGTGGCCGCGTTGGCCAGCAGGGCCGCCGTGATGACCCAGGCGAAGTCCGTCTGGGTGCCCTTGAGCTCGGACATGATGGTGGGCAGCGCATTCGCGACGATGGTGCTGCTGATGATGGCGGTAAAGAATGCGGCCAGCAGGCCGGTGAGGGCCTCCATGATCTGGCGGTGGCTCATCGCCGCTTGGGGCGCCGGTGCCGACGGCTGCGATGGTGTTGGTGTCGTGGACAGGGCCCGGGACGGACCGGTGGCTGTAGCGTGGCTGGCCATGTGCAGCTCCTTAAACGGTTGGAATTGTTTCGGTGGATCCGGCCGTCGTTGCCCGGGCTGAGTCCCTGAGGGATTCAGCAAGTTTTTTCAGGATTTTCGCGGTCTCCTCGGCGTCGAACTGGCTCCAGTCCTGCAGGTAGCCCTGAAGCGTTGCCGTGCGCTGCTGTTCTATTTCGTGCAGCTTGCCCTCCCCCGCTTCCGAGAGCGCCACCAGCTGGGCACGCCCGTCCTCAGGATCCGGACGGCGGACCACCAGGCCCTGCTCTTCCAGATCGGCGATATGCCGGCTCAGGACGGGAGCGCTGACGCCGAGCCTGGCGGCAAGCTTCGTGGCCCGGGACTCCCCCTCCCCCACGAACCGCAGGACGCCCTGGAGCGCCACCCCGGTGTCCTGCCCGCGCGTGCTGGAGATGGCGACGCAGCGGACAGCCCGTTGGAGGTCGAAGATCTGGTACACGAGATCGGCTGCGGTTTCTGGTGCGACTGCCATGGCGAATAACCCCTTTGCTTGCCCTAAGCAACTATATCCGAAAATGGTTGCTTTGGGAAACTAACCAGCGAGCGGCCGGTGCGGCCGGGGCAAGCGGCACCTTAAACGCCAAGCGCGAACGTACAGTTGAGGCCCCCGCTTTTGGGGCCTCAACTGTACGTTCGCGCTATGTGGTGGTGCTGGTCTGGTGGTGGTGTTGGTCTGGTGGTGCTGGCTGGGTTGGGGCCTGCTGCTTAGACGCCCATGTGGGTGGGGCCGAACATTTTGAGCAGGGTTTCGACGACGACGACGTTGGGTCCGTCCGCGGCGAAGCCCGCCTTCAGTGCGTCCCCCACGTTTTCCGGGGTTACCCGGACGGCCGGGACGCCGAACGCTTCGGCGAGTTTGACGAAGTCGGGCCGGGCCAGTTCCGTTGCGGTGGCCTTGCCGAAGGCGCCCACCATGTATTCGCGCAGGATGCCGTAACCGCCGTCGTCCACGATCAGCCAGGTGACCGGGACGTTGTGCTGCTTGGCCGTGGCCAGTTCGGAAATGGAGTACATGGCCGAACCGTCACCGGAAACAGCAAGGACGCGGGCTGACCGGCCCGACCTTCCCGTGGTCTCCAGTCCTACGGCCCCGCCGATGGCCGCGGGGAAGCCGAAGCCCAGCCCGCCGGCGCCCTGGGCGGAATGGAACTGCCCCTCGCGGGCGTCCCAGCAGCTCCAGGCCCAGTACGCGGAGATGGTCATGTCCCAGAAGGTCTGCATGTCCGCGGGGACGGCTTCCCGGATGTCGGCCATGAATTTCAGTTCCTTGCCGAGGTCCTGGGACTCCAGCCGGGCCTTGACCTTGGCCAGGGATTCCTTGACCAGCGCCTCCGGTGAGGTGCCGTGCCAGTCGGCCCGTTCCCCGTGCGGTTCGGTCAGCGCGGCGTCCAGCGCAGCGAGGGCCTGTCCGGCGTCGGCACGGATGCCCAGGCCGGGCCGGTTGGACTCCAGGACCCGGGGTTCGGCGTCGATCTGGATGATCCGGCCGCGCGGCTCGAACGTGAAGTAGTTGGACGTGACTTCGCCGAGGGAGGAGCCGATGACAATCAGCACGTCCGCGTCCTCGAGCAGGTCCGTCATGTACCGGTCCTCGATCCAGGACTGCAGCGACAACTCGTGGTTCCACGGGAAGGCGCCGTTGCCGCCGGGAGTGCAGATCACCGGTGCGCGCAGCTTTTCCGCGATGGACAGCAGTGACTTCTCCGCCCGGCCGCGGCGCGTCCCGCCGCCGGCGATGATCGCCGGACGTTCCGCCGTCGACAGCCATTTCACTGCCTCGCGGACCAGTTCCACACGCGGCGGGTTGTCCGCCGCTTCGGCAAGGGCGTCTTCAACCGGCGGGACCATGATGGGGTCCAGGAGCACGTTTTGCGGGATCTCCAGCCAGACAGGTCCCTGCGGGGAGGAAATCGCCTCGGTCCAGGCATCCTGGATGGCCGAGGGGATGCCGGACGCGTGCTGGATCAGGCGCTGGCTCTTGGTGACGTTGGCGGCCGAGGCCTTCTGGTCATCGAGCTGGTGCAGCATGCCCTTGCGGCGTGCGCCCAGGCCGTCCAGCGGAATCTGGCTGGCCACCACCACCATGGGCACACCCGTGGCATAGGCTTCCTGCAGCCCGGCCAGGGACGTCAGCGCACCGGGACCGGTGGACAGGAACAGCACGCCCACTTCTCCCGTGGCGCGGGAGTAGCCGTCGGCCGCGAACGCGGAATTGTTTTCCACGCGGGAGGAGACGAAGTGCAGGTTTCCCCGGCCCATGGCATCAAAAAGGCCCAGCGCGTGCTGGCCCGGGATGCCGAAGACCGTCTTGGCGCCCAGCGCTTCGAGGGTTTCGACGACGAGATCCCCGCCGTTGCGGACGCCGGTGGCGGCCGCCGCGCCCGGATCAAAATCGATCACTTGGAGAACTCCTCGACGGCCGGTCGGATGATTCCGGCGGACTGGGCAGCGGCGGCGAAGCCGGCCTGGTGCCTCTTCTCCTGCCCGAGGGCCTGGGCGGCGTAGCCGTTGGCCGCGCCGAACCTGTTGCCTTCGACGGCGGAGTCCGCCATGAGGGTAACGAGCTCGTAGGCGACATGGCTGGCAGCGACGCCGGTGATTTCTGCGTGGTCGTAGGCCGGCGCCACTTCAACAATGTCCGCGCCGACGAGGTTCATGCCGCGGAAGCCGCGGATGATCTCCAGCAGTTCACGGCTGGTGATGCCGCCGGCCTCCGGCGTGCCCGTACCCGGCGCGTGCGCGGGGTCCAGGACGTCGATGTCCACGGAGATGTAGAGCGGACGGTTGCCGATGCGGTCCCGGACCTTGGCCACCGTCTCCAGGACACCCTGGTAGTAGACATCCGCGGAGGTCACGATGCCGAAGCCGAAGCGGTGGTCGTCGTCGAGGTCCTTCTTGCCGTAGAGCGGACCGCGGGTTCCGATGTGGCTGATGGCTTCGGTGTCCAGGATTCCTTCCTCCACAGCGCGGCGGAACGGGGTGCCGTGGGTGTATTCGGCACCGAAGTAGGTGTCCCAGGTGTCCAGGTGCGCATCGAAGTGCAGCATGGCCACCGGCTCGCCGGCGCGCTCAGCGGCCGCCCGGAGGAGCGGCAGGGCAATGGTGTGGTCCCCGCCAAGGGTGACCAGCTTGCTGCCGCCGGCCGTCAGGTCCAGGGCGTTCTGCTGGATGGTTTCGATGGCCTCGTTGATGTTGAACGGGTTGACGGCCATGTCGCCGGCGTCCGCCACCTGGACATTCTCGAAGGGGCTGACGTCCCATGCGGGGTTGTACGGGCGCAGCAACCGGCTGGCCTCACGGACATGGTTGGCGCCGAAGCGGGCACCGGGGCGGTAGGAGACGCCGGAATCGAAGGGCACTCCCACCACCGTGATGTCCGCCTTGGCCACCTGGTCCAGGCGCGGCAGGCGGGCGTAGGTTGCGGCCCCTGCATAGCGGGGGATGCGGGATGAATCGATGGGGCCAAGGTTGCCGTTGGCCTCGATGCGCAGCTCTTCCAAAGGAACGCCTCTCCTTCGAGGATGGATCGGTAGTGTGACACCCATCATACACGCTAGTTTCCTAGTGTGCATCAAGTGTTTACCAATCCACCGCGCAGGTCAGTCGATCGCGGACACGCCCCGCTCCCCCGTCCGCACCCGGACGGCATCGGAAACGGAGACGGTCCAGATCTTGCCGTCCCCGAACCGGCCGGTGCTGGCACCCGCTTCGATGGCCGCCATGACACCGTCCATGGCATCCTCGGTCACCAGGACTTCCACCCGGACCTTCGGCAGCAGGTCCGAGCTGTATTCGGTTCCGCGGTACACCTCCACATGGCCGCGCTGCTGCCCGTAGCCGCTGGCCTGGCTGACGGTCATGCCACTGACGCCGAACCCTTCCAGGGCGGCCCGGACCGTTTCAACCTTTTCCGGCCGGACGATGGCCGTGATGAGTTTCATGTCCGCACCTTGCCCCGCTCGCCCTGGCTGGCCGCCGGAACACCCGCCGGGAGTTCCGCCGGAATGTCCGCGGCAGGGTCTGCACCACCGGGTGCGGCCTTGGCGTGGTGTTCGCCGGGGTGGAAGGTGCCCCCCACCATGAGGAGCTCGTACGCGGTTTCGGCATGCTCCGTGACGTCAATGCCGTTCCGCTCGCTGGCTTCGGTTACGCGCATGCCCATCGTCTTGTGGATGGCATAACCGATCAGCGTGGTCATGATGGCGCTCCAGGCCGTGACAATCACCGCGGTGAGGAACTGGGGCCAGAACTGCGCCAGGCCTCCGCCATAGAAGAGCCCGCCTTCGGTCTTGGCCGACGGCACGGCGAAGAATCCCAGCGAGAGCGTCCCCCACAGCCCGCCAACAAAGTGGACGGCCACTACGTCAAGGGAGTCGTCGAGGCCGATCCGGAACTTGAGGCCAACCGCGAGCGCACAGAGCACTCCGGCCACCACCCCGATCAGGATGGCGCCGACGGGGTCAACGAAGCCGCAGGCCGGCGTCACGGCAACCAGGCCCGCCACGGCTCCCGAGGCGGCACCGAGGGAGGTGGCGTGGCCGTCCCGAAGCCGCTCGACGAGCAGCCAGCCCAGGAGTGCCGCACTCGTGGCCAGCAGGGTGTTGGTCCAGGCCAGTCCCGCGGTGGCATCGGCGGCGAGTTCAGAGCCCGCATTGAAGCCGAACCAGCCGAACCACAGGAGCCCGGCGCCGAGCATCACGAACGGCAGGTTGTGCGGACGGATGTTGGGATCCTTCATGAATCCAAGGCGCTTTCCAAGCACGACGGCGAGCATCAGCCCCGCGATGCCGGCATTCATGTGCACAACGGTTCCCCCGGCGAAGTCGAGCGCCGAGATTTTGCTGCCCACGATGCCGGTGGCGCCGAAGAGCCCGCCGCCCCAGACCCAGTGCGCGATCGGGGCGTAGACAAGGGTCACCCACAAGGCGGCGAACAGCAGCCACGGCCCGAACCTGACCCGCTCCGCCACAGCTCCGCTGATCAGAGCGACGGTGATGATGGCGAACGTGGCCTGGAAACCGATGAACACCATGTCCGGGAGGCCCGGCGCTTTTCCGCCGATGCTGCTGGTCAGGCCGCTCAGGCCGGGGTTGGCAAAGGGGTCCCCGACGAGTCCGGCCATCGTGTCAGGGCCGAACGCCAGCCCATAGCCCCACAGTGCCCAGACCACGGCAACAACACCCATGGCACCGAAGCTCATCATCATGATGTTCAGGACGGATTTCATCCGCACGAGGCCGCCGTAGAAAAACGCCAGACCGGGAGTCATCAGCAGGACCAAGGCGGACGCCGCCAGCATCCACGCTGTGGCGCCGGGGTCCAGCGCCGTGGGATCCACTGCCATGCCCACGCTGAGTAGGGAGATGTTCATTTTGGGAGCCTTCCTCTGGAAGTGGCGCTCCTGGGCGCCAACTACGGCGAGACCAATCAAAACGAGACCATTCAACACAACGAGACAGCCATTGAGCATCGACAGCTTTTCAGGGCTCCTCAGCCGCTCGTTATCCGACGCTACAACGGCGGTGTTACCGCCAGGGCCGAGCTGTTTTTCCGGCACGTTAAACAGCGGCGCCGGGGATGAATTCCTGGTTTCCGGCAGGTTTCCAAAATGTGACGTACATCTCACCGGCTGGTGATGGCCGTCACGGGTTGCGTAAAGGTTTCGTTAAAGCCGCCGTTCCGCACCCTTTTCCGGGCCTACGCTCCCAACAGGAGCAGCACACCGGGCCCGCACGGCCGCAGGGAACGCTGCGCGAAAGGAAACCGTGACCACGCTGACCAGGCCGCCCGCCGACCCTTCGGACAGGTACAACCGCAAGCCCCACAGCCTGAAGAGCTGGCTGCTGGAGGGCATGCCCGAAGGATCCGGGAAGCGCCAGGGGCCGCACGGCCAGCCGCAGGCGAACCATACGCCCCAGCCCTGGTGGAAGGTCATGTGCCTGACGGGCGTGGACTATTTTTCCACGCTGGGATACCAGCCGGCCATCGCCGCGCTCGCCGCAGGCATGGTCTCGCCGCTGGCCACCGTTGTCCTGGTGGCAGTCACGCTCCTCGGCGCCCTTCCGGTGTATCGCAGGGTGGCTTCGGAAAGCCCGCGCGGCGAAGGCTCCATCGCCATGCTCGAACGGCTCCTGCCGCGCTGGGGCGGCAAACTGTTCGTCCTTGCTCTCCTGGGGTTCGCGGCAACGGACTTCATGATCACCATTACGCTCTCCGCCGCCGATGCCAGCGCGCACGCCATCGAAAACCCGTTTGCGCCGGAGTTCCTCCATGGCCAGGAAGTGGCCATTACGCTGGCGTTGATTGCGGGCCTGGGCATTGTGTTCCTCCGCGGCTTCAAGGAAGCCATCAACGTGGCCGTTGTCCTGGTGGCAGTGTTCCTCCTCCTCAACGCGGTGGTGGTGCTGGTGGGCCTCGCGCATGTGTACAGCGAAGCCCACGTGGTGACGGACTGGTGGACCGCCCTCAACCAGCAGCACGGCAACCCGCTGGTGATGATCGGCATCGCCCTGCTGGTCTTCCCCAAACTCGCCCTGGGACTCTCCGGCTTCGAAACGGGTGTGGCCGTCATGCCGCAGATCCAGGGCAGCCCCGACGACACTGAGGCCAAGCCGGCCGGCCGGATCCGCGGCGCGCACAAACTCCTGACAACGGCCGCCCTGATCATGAGCGCATTCCTCATCGCGTCCAGCTTCATCACCACCTTCCTCATCCCGGCAGCCGAGTTCCAGCCGGGAGGCAAGGCCAACGGCCGGGCCCTGGCATTCCTGGCGCACCAGTACCTGGGCGACGGATTCGGGACCGTGTACGACCTCAGCACGATCGCCATCCTCTGGTTCGCCGGGGCCTCCGCCATGGCCGGCCTGCTCAACCTGGTGCCGCGCTACCTTCCGCGCTTTGGCATGGCGCCGGCATGGACCCGGGCCGTGCGGCCGCTGGTACTGGTGTTCACCGCCGTCGCCTTCCTCATCACGGTGGTGTTCGAGGCCGACGTCGAGGCCCAGGGCGGCGCCTACGCCACCGGCGTCCTGGTGCTGATGACGTCCGCGTCGATCGCCGTCACGTTGTCCGCGCGGCGCAAGCAGCAACGCGGCCGCACGGCCGCTTTCTGCGCGATCGCCGTCGTCTTCCTTTACACCACGGTGGCGAATGTGGTGGAGCGTCCCGACGGCCTGAAGATCGCGGCCCTGTTCATCCTGGGCATTGTGATGGTCAGCTTCGCGTCCCGCGTCCGGCGGTCCTTCGAACTGCGCGCCACGCACATCCGGCTGGACGAACGTGCCCTGGAATTCATGGCCGCCAGCGAAGAGGGGCCCATCCGGCTGATCGCGCACGAGCCCAAACGCCTTAGCGCCGCGCGATACCGGGCCAAGCTGGAGCACGCCGAGCTGGCCAACCACCTTCCCGCGGACAGCGACGCGATCTTCATCGAGATCCTGGTGGACGACAGCTCGGACTTCGAACAGGAGCTCCTGGTCACCGGGAAGATCCGGCACGGCTTCCGCATTCTGGAAGTCCACAGCAACAACGTGCCCAACACGCTGGCGGCCGTCCTGCTGCACCTCCGCGATGTCACCGGCCTGATGCCGCACATCTACTTCCGCTGGACCGAGGGCAACCCGCTCACCAACCTGACGCGTTTCCTGCTCTTCGGCGAGGGTGAGATCGCCCCCGTCACCCGGGAAGTGCTGCGCGAGGCGGAGCCTGACGTCACCCGCCGGCCCTGGGTCCACGTGGGCTGAGGCCCGGCGCGCCCGGCCCGCCTGCCGCGCCTGTCCACGGACCCCGCCTGTCCGCGGACCCCGACTGCCTCGCGAACCCGGCTACGTCAGCGGCTGGCGGCGGGGACCAGCACCCAGAGCACCTCGACGGCGTCGTCGGTGGGATTGATCCAGGTGTGCGGCTCCCGGCCGGGGAACGTGACGGTGTCGCCGGTGCTGAGCTCGTATTCCTCGTTGGTGAGGATCAGCCGGATCCGGCCCTTGATGACATGGAGGACGTCGACGTCGCAGTCCACGGCGTAGAGTTCGGATTCGCCGCGGCCGCGCGGTTCGATCACGGCCTGGATGATCTGGACGCGGCGTTCCGAGCGGGCGGTCAGGAGGCGCTCGATGATGCCTTCGCCGCCCAGCGAAATCCGGGGCCCCTCGTCCTTCTTCGTAAGGTGGGTTTCCGGTGCGGCAAACAGGTCTCCGATCGAGATCGACAGGACCTGGCAGAGGGTCACCAGGGAAGCCACCGACGGTGACGTCAGGTCGCGTTCCACCCTGCTGAGGAATCCCTTGGTGAGGCCCGTCGCGTCTGCAACCTGTTCAATGGTGAGCCGCTGTGACTGGCGGGCAGCGCGGATGCGCGAACCGATGGCAACCGGGATGTTGCTCGGTTCAACTGGTAGAGCCTTCATTTACGAACCTTTCACAGCCGGCCGCACGGCCCCATTGCTGGAGCCATCCTAGCGGGATACCTACCTTGTGACGCCGGAACGGACCATGGTGTCATCCGCTTGACTGTTACCCGGATCACAGCATAACCTTTGAGGCAACAAGTGTTGTCTAATAGGCAATCCCCTAGGTAAACACTACGACAGTCAGCCTGTCATCATCAGGGATCTCCCCCTGCATCCCCGCTCTATAGCAGCGGAATTCCGGCGTGGCCCACGTACTTGCCGCGAATTCCCGCCCTGCTGCCGACTCGCTCCAAGGAGCCCATTAAATGGACGCAAACTTCGTCAACATCGCCATTGTGGTGGTGTACCTGATCGCCATGCTGGCCTTCGGCTGGTGGGGCAAATCCCGCACAAAGAACAACAGCGACTTCCTGGTGGCCGGCCGCAGGCTGGGCCCCTTCCTTTACACCGGAACCATGGCGGCCGTCGTGCTTGGCGGAGCCTCAACGGTGGGCGGCGTGGGCCTCGGCTACAAGTTCGGCATCTCCGGCATGTGGCTCGTGGTGGCCATCGGCGCCGGCGTGCTGCTCCTGAGCCTGCTGTTTGCCGGCACCATCCAGAAACTGAAGATCTACACGGTGTCCCAGATGCTGACGCTTCGTTACGGCAGCCGCGCCACCCAGACATCCGGCATCGTCATGCTGGCCTACACGCTGATGCTGTGCGCCACCTCCACCGGCGCCTACGCCACCATTTTCGTGGTGCTGTTCGGGTGGGACCGGGCCCTGGCCATCGCCATCGGCGGCGCCATCGTCCTGGTGTACTCCACCATCGGCGGCATGTGGTCCATCACGCTCGCCGACCAGGTCCAGTTCGTCATCAAGACGGTGGGAATCTTCTTCCTGATGCTGCCGTTCACGCTCAACGCCGCGGGCGGCCTGGACGGGATCCGCAGCCGCGTGGAGGACAGCTTCTTCCAGATCGACGGCATCGGGATCCAGACCATCATCACCTACTTCGTGGTCTACACCCTGGGCCTGCTGATCGGCCAGGACATCTGGCAGCGCGTGTTCACCGCCAAGACCCCCACCGTTGCACGCTGGGGCGGCGCAACTGCCGGCATCTACTGCATCCTGTACGGCGCGGCCGGCGCCCTGATCGGCCTGGGCGCACGCGTGGCGCTCCCGGAAATCGACGTGGCCACTGCAGGCAAGGACGTTGTCTACGCTGAAGTGGCCCAGAACCTGCTGCCCATCGGCATCGGCGGCCTGGTGCTCGCAGCGGCCGTCGCGGCCATGATGTCCACCGCTTCCGGCGCCCTGATCGCCGCTGCAACAGTTGCCCGCGCCGACGTCCTGCCCTTCGTGGCCAGCTGGTTCGGCAAGGACATCAACACTGACGACACCGACAACCCCGAGCACGACGTCAAGGCCAACCGCATGTGGGTCCTGGGCCTGGGCATCGTGGCCATCCTCATCGCGATCATCACCAAGGACGTCGTGGCGGCCCTGACCATCGCCTACGACATCCTGGTGGGCGGGCTCCTGGTCGCGATCCTCGGCGGCCTCGTCTGGAAGCGGGGCACGGGCGCAGCCGCGGCAGCTTCGATGGCCGTCGGTTCGGTCATCACGCTCGGCACCATGATCTACCTTGAGATCAACGCCGCGGCGCCACTGGACGGCATCTACGCAAACGAGCCCATCTACTACGGCCTCATTGCCTCGGCGCTGGTGTACCTCGTGGTGTCCGTCGCTACCAAGCCCACCGACCCCAAGGTCATGAAGAACTGGCAGGACCGCGTGGCCGGAAACGTCCCCGAAGAAGAACAGGTTCCGGTTCCGGCCAACTAATACGGCCAACCAGTACTGCAGAAAAACGCACGACGGCGGTGCCTCCCGGCGCGGGGAGGCACCGCCGTCGTGCGTTGGGAACGGACGCTACCTATTCGGCTTCCCCGGGCTCACGGAATTCTTCCTCCGCCAACGGCACCACGGGCTTCTCGTCGCCGAGGAAATCCTCCGCGCCCAGGGGAACCAGCCGGTCGGCTTCTTCGAACAGTTCCTCTTCCTCGCTCTCCCCGGCGTCGTCGACGGGAGCGTCCTCGGCAAAGTCGTAGGCGGGATCGGATTCGAGGGTGTCCCGTTCCGGCTGGGTGGGGTGTGATCCGGTGGTGTCCATGGTGCAAACCTCCGTGTCTGGTTGTGCGGCCAGGTGCCGGGCTACGGAAGCACCTGCCCTGGCAATCATCACAACACCGGCATCCGCCGCGGTCAATAGGCGGTCCGTTGCCGGCCTGCGCAACGCCTCCAGTGCCCGCGGCCGGAGGCGCCGGACCGGGCCCGGTTTGAGGTCCGCCTAAACCTGCCGGTGAGGAATACCAGCCGAAAATCCGCGGAAATACGCGGTAGGCTGGAGCTGCAATGGGGCCGATTCATGCCCTATCAAGCCCAGGAGTGTTCGTGTCTCAGCACGCTAAATCTGACCGCAGCCATGCCCTTCCCGCCGACAAGCCGGCAGCAGGCATCCCCGAAACCACCGCAGCAGGAGCCGCAGCAGCCGGACCCGCAGGGACCAGCGCCAGCCCGGCCGACATTAAGCGGTGGCGCCAGTACCTCGCCGACGAACGCGCCGAGGCCCGCGTCTACCGCGACCTCGCCCAGAACCGCCGCGGCGAGGAACGGGACATCCTCCTTGCCCTCGCCGAGGCCGAGGGGCGACACGAAGCCCACTGGCTCCGGCTCCTCGGCGACCACGCCGGGAAGCCGCGGCAGGCGTCTCTGCGCAGCCAGCTCCTGGGATTCCTGGCGCGCCACTTCGGCTCGGTGTTCGTCCTGGCACTGGCCCAGCGCGCGGAGGGCCGCTCCCCGTATGCCTCGGACCCCACGGCGACGCCTGCCATGGTGGCCGACGAACAGATCCACGAGGAAGTTGTCCGCGGACTCGCCACCCGCGGCCGGAACCGGCTGGCCGGTTCCTTCCGGGCCGCCGTGTTCGGAGCCAACGACGGCCTGGTCAGCAACCTTTCCCTGGTGATGGGCATGGCCGCGTCCGGCGTCGGCAGCCAGGTGGTACTCCTGAGCGGCGTGGCGGGCCTCCTTGCCGGCGCCCTGTCCATGGGGGCGGGCGAATTCATTTCCGTCCGTTCCCAGCGGGAACTGCTGGCCGCAACGCGGCCCACCCAGATCACCCTGTCCGCCGCTCCACGGCTGGACATTGAGCACAACGAACTGCTGCTGGTGTACCTGGCCCGCGGGATGTCCCGGGAAGCCGCCGAACACCGCGTCGCTGAACGCATGGGCCTGCTGAGCTGCGACTGCGATCCCAGCCTGTCGCTGCAGCCCGAACTCCCTGAGGCGCAGGACCAGCACGAAGCCGTGGGCACCGCGTGGAGTGCGGCCGCCTCAAGCTTCTGCTTCTTCGCCTCCGGCGCCATCATTCCCATCATTCCCTTCCTTCTCGGCATGACCGGCGTCGCGGCACTGGCGGTTTCGGCGGTCCTTGTGGGCATCGCGCTCCTGGTGACGGGCGGCGTCGTCGGCCTGCTGTCCGGGACGTCGCCCACCAGCCGCGGTTTCCGGCAACTCGCCATCGGCATTGGCGCGGCCGCTGTCACCTACCTCCTCGGGATGGCCTTTGGCGCGGTGGTCGCCTAGTGGAGGGTCCGCGGCCGGAACAACGCCGGCCACGGCATGCCGGCGGGCCGGGCACGGTGGCCCGCATCCTTCGAACAGCGGCGCTCACGGCCGTGATCGCCGCCGCTGCCTTCACGGCTGCCGGCCTGTTCTACGGCGACCCCCGTTTCGTGGGGCTCTTCCAGCTCCGGAACAGCACGGTCCCCAACGGACAGGCGGCCGCCCAGCAGCCCGGAACCGCCGCCGCCGAGGGAGTCAGTTCGGACGCGCCTCCCCCGGGACTGGAAGAAGCGGACTCGCCGCTTCTGGTCGCGGAGGAGCCTCCCGCGCCGAGCGATTCCTTTGAGTTCCTGGCCACGAACGACGACGGCACACCGGTGGGCTATTCGCCATGCCGCCCGCTGCACTATGTTGTCAATGCCGCGCTGGCTCCGGCGGGCGCGGAAAACCTGGTGGAAGATGCCGTCGGCACGATTTCCCGTGCCACAGGGATCAGGTTCATCAACGACGGCCCCTCCACCGAAGCCCCCTCCGAGGACCGGGACCCCTACCAGCCTGAGAGGTACGGCGAGCGATGGGCGCCGCTCCTCATCGCATGGACCACTCCGGAGGCCTCCCCTAAGCTGAAGGGCCAGGTGATCGGCACCGGCGGCAGCACCCACTACAGTTTCGACGGCGGCGCGAAGACCTTCGTCACCGGCAGCCTGGACCTCGACGCCCCGCAAATCACCGGGGAACTCGAGCGGCCGCAAGGCTCCGCGTACGCCACCGCCGTGATCCTGCACGAGCTGTCCCACGTCATGGGGCTCGAACATGTCGATGACCCCCGGCAGCTGATGTACCCGGAGATCGGCACCCCGGACGGGCTTGCCGCGGGCGACCTCAATGGCCTCTACCAGCTGGGCAAGACCACCTGCCGTAAAGACCTGTAAGCCCGCCGCTGCCGGCCGGCCGCTGCTAGCCTGACACGACCTCGAGCGCTTCCTCTACCGTCTCCACCAGGAAGATCCGGCCTGCCATTGCCTTGCCCACGGCCAGGCTTTGCAGCAGCGGCCAGGCGGGATACCGGCGCTGCCAGTGCTCGACGCCCACGAGGACCATGGGCGTGATGGTTTCGGAGGCACCGTAGTAGTTTTCGCAGGCGTCCTGGAAGATTTCCTGCAGGGTGCCGGCGGACCCCGGCAGGAAGATCACACCGCCGTTGCACAGCTCCAGCAGGACCGCCTCCCGGATGGCGTTGGCGAAATACTTGGCGATATGGGTGGCGAAAAAGTTGGGCGGCTCGTGGCCGTAGTACCAGGTGGGAACCCCCAGCGACGGCGTCCCGTCCGGATAGCGTTCGACGACGGCGGCCGCGGTCCGCGCCCACGCCGACACCGAGGGGCGGAACCCGGGTACGGCTTCGAGCTGTGCCAGCGCTGCGTGGAAGTCCGCGTCCGGCAGTTCGCTGAGGTAGGCGCCCATGTTGGCGGCCTCCATGGCACCGGGCCCGCCGCCGGTGGCCACTACCCTGCCGCTTGCGGCAAGGAGCCGGCCAGCTATGGCGGCCTCCTCGAACGCCGGTGTCCCGCGCCTTGCGGTGTGGCCGCCCATCACGCCCACCATCGGGCGGCCGCGGCACAGGTCCGAGCGGGTCAGCTCATCCAGGGCGTCACCGACCGAGTGGTCATGCAGGGCTGCGGCGAGCGTGGCATCCAGCCGGTGCCGCTGGCCGGGCCGGATGCTCCACTGGTAGATCCGGGCGTCCAGTGTTGATTCGTACCGCCCGCCGGCGGGACCGGAGTAGAGCTCCTGCGGCGAATAGAGCTGCCCGCGGTACGGATTGAAGGGCACGCTGGCCAGCTTGGGGAAGATGAGCGCACCCCGGCCGCGGAGCGTGTCCTCCACACCGTCGTCGAACGTGCAGCCGAGGAAGATGGCGCCCTGCGCGTCCATGGCTTGCAGCGGCGCGGAGCGGCCGCGAAGGTCCAGGGACTGGGCGTGCCAGCCCTGCATGCTGCGGACTCCCGCCTTCACCAGCCGGTCGAAGCTGTCCAGGCTTTCAACCTCAAGCGTTCTGGGGCTGGGACTGAGGCTGCGGGCGGCGTTCATGCTGCCAGCCTAGTCCGCAACAAACACACAGGAGTGCCCCCGGTGAAATTCACCGGGGGCACTCCTGTGGGGACATTTTCAGCTGCGGATCAGGAGACCTGCAGGCCGCCGTTGATGTCGTATGTGGCAGCGGTGATGTAGCCGGAATCCTGGCCGAGCAGGAAGGAGATCAGTGCCGCGACTTCCTCACGGCTACCCACGCGCCCCATCATGATGCCCTCGGACATCTGGGCCTTGCGTTCGTCGGACAGGGTACCGCCCATGATGTCGGTGTCGATGGGGCCCGGTGCGATCGCGTTGACGGTGACGCCGAACTCGCCCACTTCCCTGGCCAGCGCACGGGTGAAGCCGATGATTCCGGCCTTCGATGCGCTGTACGCAACCTTGGAGTACGTACCGCCGCCGCGCTGGGCGGAAATTGAGGAGATGCTCACGATGCGTCCGAGCTTGCGTTCGATCATGCCCTTGAGCACGCGCTGGGAGACGATGAAGGTGCCGCGCATGTTGATGGCGAAAACCTTGTCCCATTCCTCCACGGTGGTCTCCATGAACGTCGTCGGCGAGCTGATTCCCGCCAGGTTCGCGAGGGCGACGATCGGCGGCAGGGACTCTTCGATTTCGCTGATGGCACGGTCCACAGAGGCGGCGTCGGAAACGTCGGCGCCGACGCCGATGGCCTTGACGGCACGGTTGGAGCCGATTTCGGCGGCGGCGGCCTTGGCATCCTCCGCGTTGATGTCCAGGATGGCGATGGACCAGCCTTCGCTGGCCATCCGGTCTGCTGCCGCCCGGCCAATGCCGCGGGCTGACGCCGCCCCGGTCAGTACAACGGTGCGTTCAGCGGGAAACGGGGTGATTGTCATGATGTGTCTTTCGTCGGGTGTCAGGTCGATGGTCGGTCGGTCAGGAGCGGGCTTTTGCTGCGTTCACGGCCGCTGCGGCAGCCACTGCGGGATCCAGTGCGGCATCACCTTCAGGCCGCTTCCGGGCGTAGAGGTACGTGGCCACCGCGGTGACGCACAGGCAGAAGGACAGGAACAGCAGGCCGCTCTGGTTGTTGCCCGTGGCGTCCTTGAGCATGCCGACGGCGTAGGGAGCCACGAATCCGCCCAGGTTGCCGAGCGAGTTGACCAGGGCCAGCCCGGACGCAGCTGCTGCGCCGGTGAGCGCCGCGGACGGCATCGACAGGAAGGGGGCGATGGCGCCGTAGATCCCCATTGCTGACGCGGTCAGGGCGATCAGGGCCAGGACAGGGTTGACCGGGAGGAGGTACCCGGCAGCAAGCAGGCCCATGCCGGCAAGGATCATGCTGACGGCGGTGTGCCAGGCGCGCTTTCCGGTCCGGTCCGCACGCTTGCTCCAGAAGTACACAAAGACCGCGGCGATGGCGTAGGGAATGAAGACAATGAATCCCACTTCGGCGGTGGAGAACTTGCCCAGGGCGGCAACAATGGTGGGCATCCAGAGGCCGAGGCCATAGATGCCGCAGACCAGGCCGAAGTACAGGGCCGAGTAGACCAGCGTGCGCTTGTCCTTGAGGCCGGCCAGGAAGTTGTGGTTTCCGCCCTTGGACTTGGCGGCCAGTTCGGCATCCATGGTGGTGGCGAGCCATTCGCGCTCGTCAGTATTGAGCCACTTGGCGTCGCGCGGGCGGTCGGTCATGAGGATCGGGGTCAGCAGGCCCAGCAGGATCGCGGGGATGCCTTCGATGATGTAGAGCCACTGCCAGCCGTGCAGGCCAAGAATTCCCTCCATCTGCAGCAGCAGTCCGGACACCGGAGCGCCGAGTGCGTTGGACACGGGCTGGGCCAGGATGAAGATACCCAGGACGGTGACGCGCTGCGCGGCCGGGAACCACAGCGTCAGGTAGAACAGGATGGCGGGGAAGAACCCGGCCTCGGCCGCACCCAGCAGGAACCGGATGATGTAGTAGGTGCTTTCCCCGTTGACCAGGCACATAGCCGTGGCGAAGATGCCCCAGGTGATCAGGATCCGGGCGAGCCACTTGCGAGCGCCGAAGCGGTACATGCCGGCATTGCTCGGAACCTCCAGCAGGGCGTAGCCGAGGAAGAAGATGCCGGCGCCAAGCCCGTAGGCCGCAGCGCTGAGGCCGATGTCCTCGCTCATGGTGAGTTTGGCGAAGCCCACGTTGTTGCGGTCAAGGTAGGCAACGAAGTAGAGCAGGACGATCAGCGGCATAACGCGGCGGCGGACCTTGCGGAGCGTGCGCTCACCGAGCTCGCCGAGCCCTGCGGACTGCATGGAGAGTGAAGTCATCATCGACCTTCTGTTTGACGGAGGCGGCACCCGGGTACGGGCGGCGCGGTCCGATGGAAATGTGGGGGGAATCCGTCGGGCGACTAGCTAAGTCTGATGTCTGACATCTGACGGAAGAACATGAAAAAGATCATAGAAGCGTGATCTGGGTTACGTCAAGCCCGCGGGGGCTGCGGCGTCAGGGCTGGGAGTGGTGGACGTAGCGTTCGTAGTCGCGGTACGTCTGCTCCATGTGTTCATCCATGGTTCGCCGGGACAGTTCGGCGTCTCCGCTGAGGATGCTGTCCATGACCTTCTGGTGGTACTCGATGGCGTGGAGCTGGATTTCGGGGACGGCGGACGTTTCCCGCCGGGTCATGTAGAGCAACTGTCCCAGCTGGGCGAACAGCGCCCGGACGAAGGGGTTCCCCGAGGCCTTCAGCACCACGTCGTGGAACGCGATGTCAGCTTCGACGAAGCGGTCCAGGTCCCCGGCCTCATGGAAGCGCTTCATGTCCGCGATGCACCCGCGCATCTGTTCTGCATGCTCGGGAGTATGCCGCCTGGCGGCCAGGGAAGCGGCACCGGTTTCCACCATGCGCCGCATTTCGATCAGCCCCACGGAAACCTGGTCCGCACCGTTTCCATGCGAGGCGGCCTTGAAGATCGCGTCCAGCCCGGTCCAGTTGTCCGAGGGATTGACGAATGTTCCGCGGCCGGCCTTGACGTAGAGGATGTTCTGCGCCCTCAGGGCCTTAAGGGCCTCGCGGACGGTCAGCCTGCTGACGTCGTAGGCCTTCGCAATGTCAGCTTCCGGAGGGATGGCATCGTGCGGCTTCAGCTTGCCGTCGAGGATGTCATCGAGCAGGCCGTCGACGAGGTCGTCAACGAGTGTCCTGCGGCCCATCCTGGCTCCTGCCCTCGGTTTTGTCCCGCGGTTCGGGTCCCTTCAACATTACTGTCGGATGCGGTCCTGATCAGCATCATGGCCGGAACCGGCGACATACTGGTCCAGCTTCGCCAAGGTTGCCTCCAGGTTGGCGGGGTGGCGGCGCAGGTAGCCGGCCAGCCGGAGGAACAGCTTTCCGCGGACGTTCCGCGCATCCCATTGCTCGGTGACCAGCGTGCCCGGAGTGCCGGCGGCGTTGGTGGAGGGCTCAAGCACATAGCGCCACACATGCCCGAAGAAATGCCGCCAGGCAATGCGTTTGCCTTCCTCGAACTCACAGACGGTGTTGAGGATCTTGTAGTCCACCATCACGTTCATCTCCATGCCGAACCTGGCCCCGGCGGACAGCCGCTCCGGACCGCGAGGCTGCGCCGCCTTCACCGTGTCCGACCCGTCGATCACGCTGTGCAGCGCGGGCGTTGCCAGCACTTCGAAAATGGCCTCGGGTGAGGCCGCGACGAAGCGCTGGCGGGACACAAGGTATCTGTTGTTCATCCGGCAAGCCTAACCGTTCCAGGCTGTTGCAGAATGAGTCATGCGCACTCCTCCCCCGCCCCCGCCCGGCCGTCCCCGGATCGGAATCCCGGTCCGCCTGAGCAATTCCCGGGACGCCGACCCGCGGGTCGGGGAGGCCAACGAGCTGTTCGCTTACATCGTGGATCTGGTCCGTGACGGCGGCGGGGAGCCTGTGCTGCTCACCCCCGATTCCGACGGCGGCGGGCTGGCCGAACAGCTCAAGGAGCTGGACGGCGTCGTACTTCCCGGCGGCGGGGACCTGGACCCGCGACTTTACGGGGAAGAGCCGGGCGCCGCCTGCTATGACGTCAACGTCGCACAGGACGCGCTGGATGTGGCGGTGGCGCGGGGAACCATCGATGCCGGCCTGCCCCTGCTCGGGATCTGCCGCGGCCACCAGCTCCTCAACGTCCTCTACGGCGGCACCCTGGTGCAGGACATGGCGGACGGTCCCGTAACGCACCACGAGCCGGCGGCGGGTGACGCGGCGGTTGGCGGCGGTGAAGGCGGCGGCGCGGGAGCGTGGGCCTGGCACGACGTTGACATTATTCCCGGGTCCAAGGTGGGACGCCTCTACGCATCGCAAGGCACGGCGCACGGCCTGACGGTCAGGATCGCCTCCGGCCACCACCAGGCCGTGGCGCGGGTGGCCGACGGGCTGATCGTCACGGCGGTCGCCGGCGACGGCACCGTGGAAGCATTGGAGGATCCCGCCCGCTGGGTGGCATCCGTTCAGTGGCACCCCGAAGTGCTGGAACTCCCGGCCGAGGAACGTGTTGCACCCTTCCGGGCATTCGTGGATGCCTGCTATTATCGTCAAAACGGCAGTATGTCCTATCAAGAGAACATAGGCTGACATACGCGGCACCCGGGCACCCTCGGAGGCCGCGGAGCACAAGGGAGCGCTCAGTGGCGAATCAACTTAATCTCAGCATCGACCGCTCTTCGCCGGTGCCCCTCTACCATCAGGTGGTTCAGGGCATCGAGGCCGCCATCCACACCGGACTCCTCCCGCCGGGCAGCCGGCTGGACAACGAGATCGACCTCGCCGCCCAGCTCAACCTGTCCCGGCCCACCATGCGCAAGGCCATGGACGAGCTGGTGCGTTCCGGGCTCCTGGTGCGCAAGCGCGGGGTGGGAACACAGGTGGTTTCCAGCCAGGTCCGGCGGCCGCTGGAACTCTCCAGCCTCTACGACGACCTCACCAACAACGGGAGCAAGCCCACCACCGAGGTGCTCAGCTTCTCCCACATCGAGGCCGACGCCGCCACACGCACAGCCCTGCAGCTCCCGGCCGGCGCGAAGGTCTACCACTTCACGCGCCTGCGCAAAGTGGGCGGCAAGCCGCTGGCCCTGATGGAAAACTGGGTCCGAGACGACATCACCACCATCGATGAAGCCCAGCTCGCCGCCCAGGGCCTGTACGCGATCCTGCGCAACGGCGGAGTGAACTTCCGCCTGGCCTCGCAGCGCATCGGCGCCATGGTGGCGAACGACTACCAGGCACCGCTGCTGGATACCGAACCCGGGCTGGCCTTGGTCACCATGGAACGCACGGCCGTGGACGATACGGGGCGCATGGTGGAAACCGGGCACCACGTCTACCGGGCAGACTCGTACAGCTTTGAAATGACCCTTGTCCAGCGATAGGCGCCAGCGCTAACCGCTGCGGCAGCAAGCACTTAAACGAAAGAACAAAATCTATGGCCAACTGGGTATATCCGCTGGGTTCCGCCGCCGACGGCAAGTGGGACGTCTCCCTGGGAACCTCCGATTCCGCCCTTGAGGTGGACGGCTGGGCCCACACCGGAATCAAAGTCGCGACGCTGGCACCAGGTGCCGCCGTCGAACTCCCCGCTGCCGGCGAGGAGCGCATCGTGGTTCCGCTCAGCGGATCCTTCACCGCCACCGTCGACGGCCAGGACTACCGGCTGGCCGGCAGGGCGAGCGTCTTCCACGGTCCCAGCGACGTCCTGTACACGGGCACAGACACGGCAGTCACCATCAGCTCGGAGGCCGGCGGCAGGGTTGCCGTGGCCACGGCACCGGCAAAGGCCTCCTACCCCACCCGCCTCGTCACAGCCTCCGAGACGCCAGTGGAGCTGCGGGGCGCCGGCAACTGCTCCCGCCAGGTGCACAACTTCGGCACCCCCGCCGCACTGGAGGCCGACCGCTTTATCGTCTGCGAAGTTCTCACTCCCGCGGGTAACTGGTCCTCCTATCCCCCGCACAAGCACGACGAGGAAAAGGACGGCGAGACCAACCTCGAGGAAATCTATTACTTCGAGACCCGTGTGGCGCCGGACGGACCGGCCGCCGCCGGCTCAGGCGTGCAGGGCGACGCGATCGGCTACCAGCGCGTGTACGCCTCCGACGAACGACCCATCGACGTCTCGGCGGAGGTCCGCACGGGCGACGTCGTCCTGGTTCCCTACGGCTGGCACGGGCCCGCGATGGCCGCCCCGGGGTACGACCTGTACTACCTGAACGTGATGGCCGGCCCCGGCCCGGTCCGGGAATGGCTCATCAGCGACGACCCCCACCACGGCTGGATTCGCCAGACCTGGGACGGCCAGGACGTGGACCCGCGGCTTCCCTTCGGCGCCTAGGTTCCGGCAAAACTACTGATGCCCCCACCGCGTGCGGTGGGGGCATCAGTTGTCTGGCGCGGCCTGTTGGCGCAGCCGGCACGGCTCAGCTGGCGACTTTCTGCGCCACGCGGACCGGGACGCCCGTTGCCAGCGACTCCTGGGCGGCGTCGGCCACTCGTGAGGCCGCGACGGCGTCTTCCGGGGTGCACGGGTTCTCCCGGCGGCCCAGAATCAGCTCCACGAAGGCTTCCATCTCGGACCGGTATGCCTGGTCGAAGCGTTCGGCGAAGGTCTTGTGCGGCTCGCCCGCCGGGAAACCGACGCCGGGTTCGGCCGAGGCGATCGCGGTCTTGTCGTCCAGCCCCACCATCAGCGAACGGCGCGAACCCTGGATTTCGAGGCGGACGTCATGGCCTGCCCCGTTGTACCGGGTGGCAGAGACGGTCCCCACCGTGCCGTCGTCGAACGTCACCAGCGCGAGGGCGGTGTCCACGTCCCCCACCTCCCCGATGGCGGGGTCGCCGTTGTTCGATCCCCTGGCATACACCTCGACGATTTCGCGGCCGGTCAGCCAGCGCAGGATGTCGAAATCGTGGACCGAGCAGTCCCGGAAGAGGCCGCCGGAGCTGGCCAGGAACTCCACCGGCGGGGGTGCCATATCGCAGGTGACGGCGCGCAGCGAATGGATCCAGCCCAGCTCACCGGCCTGGTAGGCGCGCCGCGCCTCCAGGTAGCCGGCGTCGAAGCGGCGCTGGTGGCCGATCTGGACCACGCCGTTGTTGTCGCGGATGTAGTCGAGTACCGGTACGGCATCCGCCACGTTCAATGCCACCGGTTTCTCGCAGAAGACCGGGATCCCGGCATCCACGCCCGCCTTGATCAGCTCAGGGTGCGTGGCCGTTCCCGTGGCAATGACCAGGCCGTCCAGCCCGGAGGACAAAAGCGCTTCCACCGAGGGCAGGAACTCGGCGCCCAGCCCTGCTGCAACGGTCCGCGCGTGGTCTTCGGCCACGTCGGTGAGCCGGAGCCTCACGTTGATGCCGCCCGGATTGAGGACGCCGTTCAGCGCGGCGATGTTGTTGGCGTGCATAACGCCGATCCGGCCCACTCCGACCAGGCCAAGAATGACGTCCTTCATGATTTCTCCCCTGCATATGCGACGGTTGATGCTGCCGGAGCCGGCACGGGCGCCGGGGCGCCGTGTTTGACCGATTCGATGCAGGCCAGCGCCATCGCCAGCGCACGCCTCGCGTCCGATGCACCGGGTGTGAGGGTGACGTCGGACGACGACGGCGGCAGGCCGTCGCGCCTGGCACGCACCGCAGCAGCGAAGTCAGCTAGTTCATCCGTGTAGGCCTGCCGGAACAGTTCAACGTTGAGCCGCGGCGTGTCGGCGGACATTCCCTCGGACGTGAAGCGGCGGGCCGCCGTTTCCGTGGCACGGCCGGCCTGCACCATCCCCTTTGAGCCGAAGACCTCGCCGCGGATGTCGTACCCGTACAGTGCGCTGAAGTTTGCCTCAGCCACGGCGATGGCGCCGTTGCTGTAGCGGATGGTCACAACGGCTGTATCCAGGAAGCCCTGGTCCCGCAGCCCTGGCTCCACGAGGGCGTCGGCAACGGCGTAGACCTCCACGGGCTCGGCGCCTTCGTTGAACCAGTTGAGCGTGTCGAAATCGTGGATGAGGGTTTCAAGGAAAATGGTCCAGGCCGGGACCCTGGCTGCGTTCGGGATGCTTCCGTTCCCGGGATCCCTGGTCAGCGACCGCAGGAGCTGCGGTGTTCCGGCCACGCCGGCGGAAAGGTCCTTCTTGGCGGCCAGGAAATCCTCCGCGTACCGGCGGTTGAAACCGACCTGGAAGTGGACCCCCGATGCTTGCACCGCGGCGAGGGCGGCGTCCAGCTCCTCAAGCCCCTGGCCGGCGGGCTTCTCGCAGAACACGTGCTTGCCGGCGGCGGCTGCCTGGGCGATGAGGGAGGAATGGAAACGCGCCGGGCTCGCGATGATCACTGCGTCAATCTCGGGATCCGCCAGGATGTCCTCGGCGTTGGGGGTGACCTTGGCGGCGCCCAGGGACCGGGCCAGGGCTTCCGCGGATTCCACGTTGGGGTCGGCGATGGCCGCAAGGACGGCGCCCGGAACGCGGCGGGCGATGCTGTCGGCGTGGAATGCCCCCATCCAGCCCGAGCCGATGAGTCCGATCCGCACCGGCGCCGGGACTCCGGCAGAGTGTTGAGTGATGTAGGCCAAGTGGCCGGTCCTTTCAATTGGTCCGAAGATGCTTCTGCCCGGCTGCTGCCTGGCCATTGCATGGCTGAGCAGGGCCGGCCCGGGTGGGCGGGCCCTGCCCGTGGCGTTGGGTCAGCTGTACGCTTTGCCGGTGGTCTGGGCGACGTCGGCCACTTCGCTCTTGACTTCCTTGACAACCTCGCTGTGGCCGCCGAGTTGTTCGAGTTCGTGGGCGAGTTCGGCCAGTTCCGCGCCGCCGGCCATCTGCGCGGTGAGCTCGTCGAGGGTGATGTCCTTCTTGTCGTAGTAGCCGATGGACTTGCCGCGTTTGAGGAGCAGGAACCGGTCACCGACGGGAAAGGCGTGGTGCGGGTTGTGGGTGATGAAGATGACGCCCAGGCCGCGGTCGCGGGCCTGCAGGATGTAGCGCAGCACCACGCCGGACTGCTTCACGCCCAGGGCCGCGGTGGGTTCGTCCAGGATCAGGACCTTCGCGCCGAAGTACACGGCGCGGGCGATCGCGACGCACTGGCGTTCACCGCCGGAGAGCTGGCCGATGGGCTGCTCCACGTCCCGGAGGTCGATGCCCATCTCGGCCAGTTCATGCTTGGTGATGTCCTTCATCTGCTGCACATCCAGGCTCTTGAACGGCCCGAACCCGGAGGTCAGTTCGGAGCCGAGGAAGAAGTTCCGCCAGATCGGCATCAACGGGACGACGGCGAGGTCCTGGTACACGGTGGCGATGCCGACATCGAGCGCGTCACGCGGGGAGGTGAATTTCCGGTCCTCCCCCATGACCTTCAGGACGCCGTGGTCGTGCTGGTGCAGGCCGGCGATGATCTTGATCAGGGTGGACTTGCCGGCGCCGTTGTCGCCCAGGACGCAGGTGACGCGGCCGTTGTCCACGGCCATGGTCACATCGCTGAGCGCGACGATGTTGCCGTAGTTCTTCCCGACCTTTTCCAGGGCGAGCAGGTGCACCGGGGTGTGGGTCAGCGGGTCCGTTTCGTTCTGCAGCAGGGTCTGCTGGTCGATCTCTTTGGCATTCATGTTCTCGGAGGCCCCTTTACTTCAGTTCCGCGCGGCGCTTGACGATGAGATTGACGATGGTGGCCAGCAGCAGCATCAGGCCCAGGAAGAACTTGAACCAGTCCGGGTTCCACTGCGCGTACACGATGCCTTTGTTGGCCATGCCGAAGATGAACGCGCCGATCGCGCCGCCCACCGCCGAGCCGTAGCCGCCGGTCAGCAGGCAGCCGCCGATCACCGCGGCGATGATGTAGAGGAACTCGTTGCCCACACCCTCACCGGACTGCACGGAGTCGAACGCGAAGAGGTTGTGCATGCCCAGGACCCAGCCGCAGAAACCGACCGCCATGAACAGGCCGATCTTGGTCTTGGTGACCGGAACACCCACGGCGCGGGCGGCGTTGGCGTCGCCGCCGGCGGCGAAGATCCAGTTGCCCACCTTGGTGCGCAGCAGCACCCAGGACGCCACGGCCACCAGGACGATCCAGAAGAACACGGTGATCTTCACTTCAACACCGGCAATGTTCACCGACGAAGCGAAGACCGCCCGGGCCGAGGCAAAGCCATCCATCTGCGCGATCGACGGGGACGATACACCGTTGGAGATCATGCGGGTCAGGGCCAGGTTCAGGCCGGTCAGCATCAGGAACGTGGCCAGCGTGACGATAAAGCTGGGCAGCTTGGTCTTCACCAGGATCCAGCCGTTGATGAAACCGATGGTGAGTGACACCACCAGGGCCAGGGCAACACCGACCCAGACGTTGAGGGAGAAGTACCACGCAAACATGGAGGCGGTCAGTGCGGAGCTGATCACTGCAACACCGGTGGAGAGGTCGAACTCGCCGCCGATCATCAGCAGTGACACGCCCACCGCCATGATGCCGATGGTGGAGGATCCGTACAGCACAGTCGCGAACGAGCTCGGCTGGATGAAGGTGGATGAAACCACTGAGAAGAAAACGAACAGGACTATTGCGCCTACCAGGGCGCCGACTTCGGGCCGCCCGAGCAGCTTCTGGAACGGGCTGCGGCGGCCGATCCGCTCATCCGGTGCCAGCGGGGCCGGCTTGGCTAACGTCTGTGTCATGGAAACTCCTTGTTGGTCTGGCTGCGGGAGAACCGATGGCCGGCCCTCCCGCGGCCAGGGATGCCTGCTGGTTAGCGGACGCCCTGCTGGGCGAATTTGAGGACGTCGGCGGCGGAGTCCTTGTCCACAACAGTGGGGCCGGTCAGGACAGGCAGTCCGCCGCCCACTTCGAAGCCGCCACGGTTGAACTGCCACAGCGCATCGATGGAGCCGTATCCCTGCAGCCAGGGCTGCTGGTCCACCGTGAACAGGACCGTTCCGTCCACGATCTTCTGCGCCAGGTCGGCATTCATGTCGAACGACGCCGCCTTCGCGGAGCTGCCGGAGTCGGCGATGGACTTCAGCGCGGTCAGGGTGATGGGGGCGCCGAGGCCGATGATCGCGTCAGCGTCCTTGGTGGCCTGCAGCTTGGCCGTGATGGTGGAGGAAACTTCGGTCATGTCGCGGCCGTTGACATACAGGATCTCGGTGCCGGCTACCTTCGCCTTCACGCCCGCGCAACGCGCTTCCAGGCCCACGTGGCCCTGCTCCTGGATGATGCAGATGGGGTGCTTGAAGTTCAGCGAAGCCAGCTTCTCACCGACTGCCTGTCCGGCGAGCTTTTCGTTTGAGCCGAAGTGGGTGAAGGCTCCGAGCTGCTTGGAAGCGTCTTCACCCGCGTTGAGGCTGACGACGGGGATGCCGGCGTCAGTGGCTTTCTTCAGGGCATCCTTCAAGGCGTCCGGCTTGGCCAGGGTGACCGCGATGCCGTCCACCTTCTGGTCAACGGCCTGTTCGATCAGCTGGGCCTGGCGGCCGCCTTCCGGATCGGAGGTGTAGAGCAGTTCCACGTTGTCCTTCGCGGCGGCTTCCTCAGCGCCCTTGCGGACGATGTCCCAGAAGGTGTCCCCCGCTGCGGCGTGGGTGATGAGGGCGATCTTGATGCGCTCGGTGGTGGCCACCTGGCCGCCGCCTGCGCCGCCACCGCTCTCGGCAGGCTTTCCGCCCGTGCTTGAGCAAGCGCTCAGCGCCATCATCGGCACCACCGCCGCAACGAGAGCCGCCTTGCGCCAGGAAAATTTTGCCACGTTAATCTCCTTTGATCTCAGGTTCCGGGCTGCCACTCTGCAGCCGCCGGAGCACTGTCTACCTAGATCATGGTGATTCAGCTCACTAATGTCAATAGTTTGTCCTGACATTAGGATGTTTTGACGTGAAACGCTGGCATAAGACACCAAAAACGCCGGGGATGACGGCTGATGCCGACATCCCCGGCGCCGCGGTGAGAGCCCTTGATCAGCCCTGGGGGCACGCTCCTCAGCCGTGGAAGCTGGCGGGATGCGGCCCGGTGCGCCCGTCCCGTTCCAGGGCGTCAATGGCTTCCAAATCCTCCACGGTGAGGGTGAACCCGAAGACATCCAGGTTCTCCCGGATCCTGGCGGGGGTCACCGATTTGGGAATGACAACCCTCCCCTGCTGCAGGTGCCAGCGCAGCACAACCTGCGCCGGGCTACGGCCATGCCGTGCTGCGATATCGACGACGGCGGGGTGGTCCAGCACCGCACCCTGCGCCAGCGGGCTCCAGGCCTCGGTGGCTATGCCGTGCGCATCACCGAACGCCTGGACGTCGCGCTGCTGCAGGGCAGGGTGGAGCTCCACCTGGTTGACCGCAGGAACTGTTCCGCCCAGCTCAATCACCCGCTGCAGATGCTCAGGGAGGAAGTTGGAGACTCCGATGGCCCGGACCCTGCCGTCCGTCAGGAGCTGCTCCAGGGCCAGCCACGAGTCGGCGTACCTGCCGGATTCCGGAGCAGGCCAGTGGATCAAATAGAGGTCAAGGTAATCGAGCCCGAGCCTGGCCAGGCTTGCGTCGAACGCGGCAAGGGTGGCCTCGCGGCCGAGGTCGTCAATCCAGAGCTTGGAGGTCACGAACAGCTCCTCGCGGGTGATGCCGGACCCAGCCAGCGCGCGGCCGGCGCCTTCCTCGTTTCCGTAGATGGACGCCGTATCGATGCTTCGGTAGCCGGCGGCAAGGGCGGCGCTGACCGCCGCCGCGGTTTCGTCGTCGGGCACCTGGAAGACGCCGAAGCCGAGCTGCGGCATTTCCACGCCGTTGTTGAGCGTGACGGAGGGTATGGAAGTCATGGCTACTCCTGTGTTGGTGGTCTTCAAGTCAGCGGGCACCGGCGGGCGCTTCAACACCGGCGGGTGCTTCAACAGCGGCGGGTGAGTCGCCACCAGCGGGTGCGGGGACTGCCGCCGTCGTACCGTTGTCGGCGCGCCTGCCGGCCTTGGCGGCGGCGAAAGCCATCACACCGAGCCCGAGGACGGTGATCACCGCACCGGCCCAGATCGGTGAGGTGTAGCCGAGCCCGGCCGTGATGGTCACGCCGCCGAGCCAGGCGCCAAGGGCGTTCCCCACGTTGAAGGCACCGATATTGGCACCGGACGCCAGGGTGGGGGCGCTGCTGGCGTACTTCATGACGCGCATCTGGAGTCCGGGGACCGTGGCGAATCCGAAGCCGCCCATCAGCACGATGGAGGCAATGGTGAGGGGCTGGTTGCCGGCAGTCAGGGCGAAGGCCACGAGGACCACCACCAGCACCGCAAGGACAACCAGCAGGGTGCGGTCCACATTGCGGTCCGCGGCCTTGCCGCCCACGGTGTTGCCGACGAACAGTCCGACGCCGAAGAGGATGAGGAGCCAGGGCACCGTGGAGGCTGCGAATCCGGAAACTTCGGTGAGGGTGAAGGCGATATAGGTGAAGGCGCCGAACATGCCGCCGTAACCGAGGATGGTGACCAGGATGGACAGCCAGACCTGGCCGGAGCGGAAGGCGCGCAGCTCGCCCCGGAGGCCGCCGGAGGAGGCTTGGGCAGCCGCGTCGCCGTGGCCGGTCCTGGGCACCAGGGTCAGGATGCCGATCAGGGCGAGGACGCCGATGACCGTGATGGCCCAGAACGTGGAGCGCCAGCCCGCGGCCTGCCCCAGCATGGTGCCGAACGGCACGCCCAGGACGTTGGCGGCCGTGAGTCCGGTGAACATAAAGGCGATGGCACCGGCTTTTTTGGTGGGGGCAACCATGTCAGCGGCCACCACGGCACCGATACCGAAGAACGCACCGTGGGCCAGTGCGGCAACGATCCGGCCGACCATCATCATGGAGTAGCCGGGGGCGATGGCCGAGATCAGGTTGCCGGCAATGAACAGCACCAGCAGGACGGCAAGCACGGGCTTGCGTTCAAAGCGCGTCACTGCCGCGGTGAGCAGCAGGGCGCCGACGACGACAGCGAGGGCGTAGCCGGAGATCAGCCAGCCGGCCGTGGCCTCGCTGACACCGAAGTCGGCAGCAACCTCGGGCAGCAGGCCCATGATCACGAACTCGGTGAGTCCGATCCCGAACCCGCCGAGGGCGAGGGCTAACAGGCCAATAGGCATGGCGAAGCTCCTTCAAAACTGTACGGAATGGGGTAGGGCGCGTAAGCTAGTAGTTGCAGACGCGTTATTTATTGTTGCACAAGCAGATACAGCGCGCAAGCAACTATTATTTGTTGTGCCCCGTTTCACACATCCGCGGGGTACGCCATTTCGAAGGGAAGTACACATGGGCATCAAGGACGACGCCGTTGAAGTCCGCGCGCAAGGGTGGCGGACCCTCGCGGCCCTGCACGGACTGATCGAGTCGGAACTGGAACGCTCGCTGCAGGCCGAAGCCCAGCTGTCCGTCGTCGAATACACCGTGCTCGATGCCTTGAGCCGGCAGGACGGCTGGCACATGCGCATGCAGCAGCTGGCCCGTGCCACCGCACTGAGCGCCAGCGCCACCACGCGGCTGGTCAACCGGCTCGAGGACCGCGGCCTGCTGACGCGGATCCTGTGCGCGGACGACCGCCGCGGCATCTACACCGAACTGACGGAGAGCGGCATCAAGCTGCTGGACGAGGCACGTCCTGCCCACGACGCCACCCTGGAGCGGGCCCTCGCCGAAGCCCAGGAGATCCCGGAGCTAGCCCCGCTGGTCGACGCCCTGCCCAGGCTGCACGCACACGCCTAGGCAGACAACGCAAAAGCCCCGCGCCGCGCCGAAGCGCGCCCGCGGGGCTTTTGCTGTGTGGCCTTGCTTCCGTGCGTGGCCTTATTTCACGTCGGCCGGATCCTTGACCGCCGTTTTCTCGGCAGCGGCGTTCTTGAAGTAGTGCTCCAGGTCCTCGAGGCTCTTGTCCTTGGTTTCCGGCACTACCCGTTTCACCCAGACGATGGCCGCCAGCTGGATGGCAACGAAGATGAAGAAGGTGGTCGAAACGCCGATCGAAGCCACCATCTGCGGGAAGAAGAACCCGATCAGGAAGTTGATCATCCACAGCACGAACACGCAGATGCCCATGCCGATGCCGCGGACATGCAGCGGGAAGATTTCGGACATCGTCAGCCACGTCACCGTGCCGATGCAGGACTGCATGGAAGCCAGGAAGGTCACCATGAACAGCAGCACCAGGTAGCCGCGGAGCGTGCCTTCCGGGATCAGCATGGAGATCAGGCCGATCGCCAGCAGCGACGATGCCGTGCCGGCCAGGCCCACGACCAGCATGGACTTGCGGCGCACCTTGGTCATCAGGGACATGCCGATGATGACGGCCACGACGGACGTCACACCGTTGACCACGTTGGCCAGGAGGGCGCCCTGGTCACCGAAACCGGAGCTGGAGAGGATGGACGTGCCGTAGTACATGATGGCGTTGACGCCGCTGATCTGGTTGATCACCGCCATGCCCAGGCCCACCACGAAGATCCTGCGGATCCATGGCACGGTGAGGTCCCGGAACGTTCCGAGCTTGGACTGGTAGTCCTCGCGGGCCGCCTGCCGCACCTCATCGAATTCGGTGGAGACGTCGGCCGAGGCGCGGGTCTTGCGCAGCACCTCGAGGACCTCGCCGAAGCGTCCGGCGGACGCCAGCCAGCGGGGGCTCTCGGGGAGGAGGAGCATGCCGAACCAGAGGACGACGGCGGGCAGCGTTGCGATGACCAGCATCCAGCGCCACACGTGGGAGGCTTCCGGGAAGGCGTTGCCCAGGACTGCGTTGAAGGTGAACGCCAGGAACTGTCCCGTGACGATCATAAGCTCGTTCTGCGTCACGATCCGGCCGCGCTGGGCGGCCGGCGACATTTCCGCGAGGTACACCGGCACGATCACCGATGCCCCGCCCACGGCCAGGCCCAGGACCGTGCGGGCCAGCACCAGCAGTTCGGTGGTGGGCGCCAGGGAACAGGCGATGGTGGAGAGCGCGAAGATGATCGCCAGCGCCATGATGGTCTTGCGGCGGCCGAACCGGTCGGACAGCCGGCCGGCGGTGATGGCGCCGAACGCCGCGCCGAACAGCAGGGTCGAGGTGACCAGGCCCTCGGTCAGAGGGGTCAGCCCGAGGTCCCGCTGCATGAACGGCAGGGCACCGTTGATGACGCCGGTGTCGTAGCCGAAGAGCAGGCCGCCGAACGTCGAAAACAGGGCCACACGCCGCATGAATCCCTTGGGATTGGGTGTTGCTGCGGCAGAATCCGCCGGGCCGGCCTGCGGCCGGGCCGAAGTACTGGGAAGTGTATTTTCCGTTTGCTTCATAGGGCGGCCGCTACCGGGCTTTCGCGATGTAGTTGTTCATCGTGTCCAGCTGGTAGCGGGAAACCTCGGCGGCGTTCTCGTCCTCGGCGAACACGCTGGAGACCATCACGGTGTCTTGGCGGTCCAGGAAGCCGATCTCCTGCAGGCCGCCGAAGAATTCTTCCCAGTTCACGTCGCCGTCGCCGATCTTCAGGTGCTGGTGGACGCGGACCGCGTTGCCGGGCGGGTTGGTGATGTAGCGCAGGCCGTGCGAGGCGTGGTGGTTCATGGTGTCTGCCACGTGGACCAGGCGGAGCTTGTCCCCCGCGGCGCGCATGATGTCCAGGGGTGCGTTCTTCATGTGGAAGCTGTGCGATGCCACGTAGACCAGGCCCACGTTCTTTGAGTTCAGGCCGCGAATGACGCGGATGGCGGCCAGGCCCTCCTCCACAAAGTCATCCGGGTGCGGATCGATCAGCAGGTCGATGCCCTCGCGTTCGATGATGGGCAGCAGCTCTTCCATGGAGCGGTAGAAGGCGCGCTCGGATTCTTCGGCTTTCTCCGGGCGTCCGCTGAACTCGGTGTTGATGGTGCTGACCCCGAGGTCCACGGTGATCTGGATGACGCGCTTCCAGTAACGGACGGCGGCTTCGCGGGCATCCTCGTCCGGACCCGACCAGCGGAGCACCGGCAGGACCGAGGCGATTTCGATCCCCACATCCTTGCAGGCCTTGTTCAGCTGGCCCACCAGTTCGTCGTCGGCCTTCGGGTGGTTGTAGAACGGGATGAAGTCGGCGTGCGGGGTCATCTGCATGTACTTGTAGCCGAGGTCCGCCACCACCCGGGGAAATTCGAGCAGGCCGTGCGAGTGGTGGAACGGCGTTGGATCAAGTGCGATTTTCACGTGGAACACTCCATTGTGGATGAGTCAGGTTGTGCGAGGGACGGGACGGAAAGGGAAGGGAGCCGCGGCCCCCTTCCCTTTCCTCCTAGCTGTAGAGGGCGGGCTTGGCGTTCAGCTTCACGGCGACCTTTTCGCCGTTCTTCTGCGCCTCGACGCCGGCCTCGCAGCATGCTGCGGTGGCGTAGCCGTCCCAGGCGGTGGGGCCGCCGATTTCGCCGCGGAGGGCGGCGTCCACCCAGGACTGGATTTCGACGTCGTAGGCCGCGCCGAAGCGCTCTTCGAAGCCGGGGGTCACGTTGCCGCCCCAACGGCCGGCGCTGCGGGTGTAGGGGCCCTTGTCGCCGCCGATGCTGACGATTCCGTCTTCGAAGGAGGCCTGCGTGGCCACTTCGTAGCCGAACTTGGCGTTGACGTAGATTTCGACGTCGGCCAGGACACCGGACTCGGTTTCCACCAGGACGTGCTGGGGATCGTGCTGGCCGGCCGGAGCGTTCTTCGTGGCCTTGCCCAGACGGACCTGGACGCTGGTGATTTCCTCTCCGGTGAAGTACCGGATGGCGTCGAATTCGTGCACCACGGAGTCGTTGATCAGCATCTCGTTGGTGAAGCCGGCAGGGGTGGTGGGGTTGCGGTGCTGGTGGTGCAGCATCAGCAGTTCGCCGAGTTCGTGGTCGCGGATGACCTGGCCCAGGGCTGCGTATTCGGCGTCGAAGCGGCGCATGAAGCCCACCTGGATGCGCTTGTGGCCCAGCTTTTCCTCGGCCTCGACGATCTTCCATGCTGATGCGGCGTCCGGGGTGAGCGGCTTTTCGCAGAGGATCGGGATGTCCTTGGCGAGGGCCTTCAGCAGGATGTCCTCGTGCAGGAAGCCCGGCGTGGCGATCAGGACGGCGTTGACGTCGCCGTTGTTGAGGGCTTCGTCGGCGTCGGCCAGGGCCACTGCGCCCGGGATGCCTTCGATGGCAGCCTGTGCACGCGCAAGGTCGACGTCGACTACCGCGGCGACTTCAGCGCCGTGGATGCGCTTGCTGAGGCGCTGGATGTGGTCCGCGCCCATGCGGCCGGCGCCGATGACGGCGACGCGAAGGGTTTCAGTCATTGTTCTTTTCCTTACGTTTCGGGTGCCTGGGCGGCGGTTAGTTGACTGCCGTGCGGGAGCCGCAGGACAGCAGGTAGTTGCGGGTACGCTTGGCGATCGGCATGGGGACGTCGAAGGCCACCGGGTACATGTCCTGCTCCACGATGCCGAAGATGGGCCGGTTCAGTGCCTCCACTGCTTCGATGACGGCGCGCAGGTCGGGCAGCCCGTTCGGCGGCTCGGTCATGACGCCGGCAAGGTTGGCTGCGGCCCAGGTCATGTTTTCCTCGTTGACCTTCTTGAGGATGTCCGGGTTGATCTGCTTCAGGTGCAGGTAGCCGATGCGGTCCGGGTAGTTCTTGATGAGCTCCAAACTGGAGGCCCCGCAGTATTCGGCGTGGCCGGTGTCCAGGCAGAGGTTCAGGTACTTCGAGTCAGTTGCGGCCAGGAGGGTTTCGATGTCCTCCTGGGCTCCGACGTGGGAATCGGCGTGGGAGTGGAACTGCTGCTTGAGGCCGAAGTCCTCCAGCAGGGTCTTGCCCAGCCGGTTGTGCCCGGCGAACAGGTCGCTCCAGGCCTTCTCGGTGAGCTGGCCGCTTTCCACGGCTTCACCGGTGACGTCATCGCGCCACATGGCCGGGATGACCACGATGTGTTCCCCGCCCATGGCAGCGGTGAGCTCGGCGACCTTGCGGGCGGGCTCCCAGGCGGATTCCCACTGGTTCAGGCCGCGGTGGAAGGCGGTGAAGACCGTTCCGGCGGTGACCTTCAGGTCGCGGGCCTTGAGCTCCTCGGCCAGCCGGGCGGGGTCGGTCGGCAGGTAGCCGTAGGGGCCGAGTTCGATCCACTTGTAGCCGGATTCGGCCACTTCGTCGAGGAAGCGCTCCCACGGGGTCTGCTTGGGGTCGTCCGGGAACCAGACGCCCCAGGAGTCCGGTGCGGTGCCGATGATCAGTTTGTTCTCAGTCATGACAGCGTTGTCTCTCTGGGTGTTAGTTGGACGGGAAGTTGTAGGAGGCACCCGAGGCGTGGGTGGGCTCCGGCCAGCGTGATGTGACTACCTTGCCACGGGTGTAGAAGGACACGCCTTCCGGGCCGTAGATGTGCTTGTCGCCGAACAGTGAAGCCTTCCAGCCGCCGAAGGAGTGGTAGGCCACCGGGACGGGCAGCGGCACGTTGATGCCGATCATGCCCACGGTCACAGAGCGCTGGAACTTGCGGGCGTTGGCTCCGGAGGAGGTGAAGATGGCGGTGCCGTTGCCGTACGGGTTGGAGTTGATCAGCGCGATGCCGGCGTCCAGGTCCTCCACGCGGACCACGACGAGCACGGGGCCGAAGATTTCCTCGGTGTAGGCGGTCATTTCGGTCTTGACGTGGTCCAGGACCGTGGGGCCCACCCAGAAGCCGTCCTCGTGGCCGGGGACCACCAGGTCGCGGCCGTCCACCACCATGGCAGCGCCGGCGGCTTCGGCCTCGGTGACGATCTTGACGATGCGTTCCTTGGAGGCGGGCGTGATGACCGGGCCCATTTCGGCGCCGGGCGCGGTGCCGTTGTTGACCTTGACGGCGAGGGCGCGCTCTTCGACTTTCTTGACCAGCAGTTCGGCGGCATCGCCGACGGCGACTGCGACGGAGATGGCCATGCAGCGTTCGCCGGCGGAACCGAACGCGGCGGCAGCCAGGTGGTCGGCGGCGTTGTCGAGGTCGGCGTCGGGCATCACGATGGCGTGGTTCTTCGCGCCGCCCAGGGCCTGGACGCGCTTGCCGTGCTTGGTGGCGGTCTCGTGGACGTACTGGGCGATCGGGGTGGAGCCGACGAAGGAGATGCCGTCCACGTCCGGGTGGGTCAGCAGGCCCTCAACAGTTTCCTTGTCGCCGTGCAGGACCTGGAAGACGCCGTCGGGCAGGCCGGCCTGCTTCCACAGCTTGGCCAGCAGCATGGAGGCGGAGGGGTCGCGCTCGGAGGGCTTGAGGATGAAGGCGTTGCCGGTGGCGATGGCCATCGGTGCCATCCACAGCGGCACCATGACCGGGAAGTTGAACGGGGTGATCCCGGCGACGACGCCGAGCGGTTCGCGGAAGGAGAACACGTCGATGCCGGTGGAGACCTGGTCCGAGTAGTCGCCCTTGAGCAGCTGCGGGATGCCGCACGCGAACTCGATGACTTCCAGGCCGCGGCCGATCTCGCCCTTCGCGTCGGAGAGCACCTTGCCGTGCTCGGCGGTGATCAGTTCGGCGAGGTCATCCACATGCGCGGCGACGAGTTCGCGGAACTTGAACAGCACCGCGGTGCGCTTGGCCAGGGAGATGTCGCCCCAGGAATCGGCGGCCTTGCGGGCCGCGGCCACGGTGGCGTCCAGGTCCGCCCGGTTGGCCAGACGCAGCTCTGCCGAGACGGCGCCGGTCGCGGGGTTGTAGACGGGCTGGGTGCGGGTGCCTTCGCCGGCGGTTTCGGCCCCGTTGATGAAGTGGTTGATCGTGGTGGTGACGGTCGTCGTTGACATGGTGTGGGACTTCCTTGGTCTGTGGGGAAAGAGGGCTGCGTGTCTGGAAATTCAGCCGAGCAGCTTGCGCTGGCGGTTCTTGTGGTCGGTGTAGGTCTTGAAGGCCTGCTGCGTGGAGTCCAGGTCGGAGACCTGGGAGACGGGAACGTCCCACCATGACTCGGAGTTCGGGGCATCCAGCAGGGGGTCGGATTCGACGTGGATCAGGATGGGTCCGCCGCGCTCCGGTGCGGCCTTCGCGTCGCGGATGGCCTGTTCGAGTTCGGCGATGACTTTCTCCCCCGGTTCGATCCGGATCACCTTCACGCCGAGGCTTTCGGCGTTCAGGGCCAGGTCCACCGGGAGGGTTTCGCCTTCGTCGAAGCTGTGCTGTTCCTCGTTCAGGGCGCGGTACTGGGTGCCGAAGCGCTGTGAACCGAGGGATTCCGAAAGGGACCCGATGGAGGCGTAGCCGTGGTTCTGGATCAGGACCACGATCAGCTTGATCCGCTCGGCGACGGCGGTGACCAGTTCGGTGTGCATCATCAGGTAGGAGCCGTCCCCCACCATCACGACGACGTCGCGCTGGGCACCGCCGGCGGCGGCTTCCGCCAGGGCGGCGCGCTTGACGCCCAGGCCGCCGGGGATTTCGTAGCCCATGCAGGAGTAGGCGTATTCCACGTGGTAGCCGAAGGCGTCGCGGACGCGCCACATCTTGTGCAGGTCACCGGGCAGCGAACCGGCGGCGCAAATGACGACGTCCTGGGCATCCATGGCCCGGCTGGTGGCTCCGATGATTTCGTTCTGGGCCGGCAGCGGCGTGAACCGGGTGTCGAACGCTTCGTCAACGGTGGCGTCCCAGCGCTTCTTCTCCGCAGCGACCTGCTGTTCAAGGTCGGCGCCGACGCGGTAGCCGCCCAGCGCCTGGTTGAGCTTGATCAGGGCCTTGCGGGCATCGGCCACGATCGGCAGCGTGGTGCCGTGCTTGTAGGCATCGATGGCAGCGACGTTGATGTTGATGAACTTCACGTCCGGGTTCTGGAACGCGGTCCGCGATGCGGTGGTGAAGTCCTCGTAGCGGGTGCCGATCCCGATGATCAGGTCCGCCTCGGCCGCGATGGCGTTGGCCGCCGTCGTGCCGGTGGAGCCGATGGCTCCGAGGGAGAACTTGTGGTCCCACGGAAGGACGCCGACGCCGGCCTGGGTGTTTCCCACCGGGATGCCGGTGAGGTCGGCGAACTTGGCGAGTTCATCGTTGGCGAAGGCGTACAGGACGCCGCCGCCGGCGATGATCAGCGGGCGCTTCGCGGCGCGGATCGCAACGGCAGCCCGGCGGATGTCCTCGTCGTCGGCGTCGGGGCGGCGGATGCGCCATTCGCGTTCGGCCAGGAATTCCTCGGGCACGTCAAAGGCTTCGGCCTGGACGTCCTGCGGCAGCGAGATGGTGACGGCGCCGGTTTCGGCCGGATCCGTCAGGACGCGGAGACCGTGGTGGAACGCGGAGAACAGCTGTTCGGGCCGGTTGACCCGGTCGAAGAACTTGGACAGCGGCCGGAAGGCGTCATTGACCGTGATGTCGTAGGCGTAGGGCTGTTCAAGCTGCTGCAGGACCGGGTCCGCGGCGCGGGTGGCGAAGGTGTCGCTGGGCAGCAGCAGCACCGGCAGGCGGTTGGTGGTGGCCAGGGCCGCGCCGGTCAGCAGGTTCGAGGAGCCGGGCCCGATCGAGGTGCTGATGGCGAACGTCTGGCGGCGGCGGGTGTGGCGGGCGTAGCCCACGGCCTGGTGGGACTGCGCCTGCTCGTTGCGGCCCTGGTAGTACGGCATGATCGTCGGGTCGGCAGCCTGGTACTGCTTGAGGGCCTGGCCGACGCCGGCAACGTTGCCATGGCCAAAGATGCCGAACGTTCCGGGGATCAGGCGCTCCCGGTAGTCCAGCCCGCCGACGGAATCAACGGTGTACTGCTTGGAAAGGTACTCCACCACGGCCTGGGCCACGGTCATTCGACGGGTTCCGGCGGCGTTGCCAGTTCTGATCCCCATGGGAATTACTCCGATACTTCTGCGGTGTGGGCTGATGCGGTGTGGTGCAGGAGGGAGGCGGCGGTGGCCACGGCGCCGGCAACATCGCCGTCCTGCGGGTACAGGAGGGTCCGGCCGACCGTGAGGCCCTGCACGCCGGGGAGGGCCAGGGCGGCTTCCCAGGTGGCGAACACTTCGTCCTGGGTGCCTTCCGGGTCTCCGCCCAGCAGCACGGTGGGCATGGTGGTGGCGGCCATCACGCGCTCCATCTCGGCCACCACGGGGAGTTTCATCCAGGTGTAGGCACTGGTGGAGCCGAGGCCTTCGGCGATGGCGATGGATTTGATGACGGCGTTGGTGGAGAGGTCGTTGCGGACCTTGCCGTTTTCGCGGACGGACAGGAAAGGCTCCACCATGGCGATCAGCTTGCGTTCGGCGAGGGAGTCGATGGCCTTGGCTGTCGCTTCCAGCAGGGCCACGGTGTCGGTGTCGCCGAGGCAGATGCGGGTGAGCATCTTGCCGCCGTCGGCCCCGAGCGCTTCCAGTGCGGCGGCGGTGTGGCCGGTGAAGCGGTCATCGAATTCGTTGACCAGGCCGGAGAGCCCGCCGCGGTTCATCGATCCGAAGAGCAGCTTGCCGTCGAGTGCGCCCAACAGCAGCAGGTCGTCCATGATGTCCGGGGAGGCCAGCACGCCGTCCACGTCCGGGTTTGCCAGTGCGATCTGCAGCCGGTCCAGCAATTGGCGGCGGTCCGCCATGGCCACGGGATCATTGCCGACGGCGAGGGCGCCGCGGGCCGGGTGGTCCGCCGCGACGATGAAGTTCTGCCGGCCGTACTTGAGGCCGGGGTGCCGGCGCCGGGCCTTGGCGGCGCGGGCCACAGCCTCCGGGTCCTCCAGGCGGATGGTGCTCAGGTGGGCGTAGCGGCGGGGATCGTCGTCGAGGGCATTGTTCGAGGCGATGGGTGTGAGGGTCACAGTGCTGCTCCTTCAGTGGCGAACTGACCGGGAACCAGGCGGCCGCGCTCGGCCAGCAGTGAGGTGACCTCTTCCGGCGTCGGCATGGCGTCGGCGCAGGAGAGGCGGGAGGCGACGATCGCGCCGGCGGCGTTCGCGTAGTCGAGGACTTCGGCGAGGCTCCAGCCGGACAGTAGTCCGTGGCAGAACGCTCCGCCGAACGAGTCACCGGCACCTAGGCCGTTGACGGTCTCCACCGGAACGGGGGCGGACACTACGCGCTCGGTGCGGGTTTTGGCCATCACGCCTTCGGGGCCGAGCTTGACGACGGCGATTTCGACGCCGGCAGCCAGGAGCCGGTCGGCCTGCTCGTCCGGGGTGCCCTCACCCACAGCCACGGCGCATTCCTTGTCGTTGCCGATCGCCACCGTGACATGCGGCAGGATCCTGGCGACCTGGGCCCGGGCTTCCTCTTCCGACGCCCAGAACATGGGGCGGTAGTCCAGGTCCAGGATGGTGTACTGGCCGATCCTCAGCTTGTCCCGGTCCCGCGCTTCGTGGGCTTTGATGTGGGCTTCGCGGCTGGGCTCCTGGCACAGGCCGGTGACGGTGGACCAGAAGATCCCGGCGTCCCGGATGGCGTCAAGGTCCAGCTCGTCGGCCTTGATCTGCAGGTCCGGTGCCGTGGGGAAGCGTCCGTAGAAGTAGAGCGGGAACTCGTCCGTGGCCGGCTTGATCGCGCAGAACGTCACCGCGGTGGGCCATTCCTTCACCGGTGCAACGAACGTGTCATCAACACCAAATTTGTGGAGTTCGCGGTGCAGGTACTTTCCGAAGGCGTCATCGCCGGTGCGGGTGATCACTCCGGTCCGGCGGCCGTGCCGGGCGGCTGCGACAGCCACGTTGGAAGGTGATCCACCGAGGTACTTTCCGAAGGACGTGACGTCCTCCAGATCAACCCCGATGTCATTCGGGTAGATATCAACGCTGATGCGCCCGATCGTGAGCAGTTCGTGGGTCACGGTAATCGCGGACCTTTCTGGTTTGAACTCTGTACCTCTGAACAGATAGAGCTCCGGTTCCTGGCGGACCCCCGTGAGCGGGGCCACAACCACTACTTTGCCCTAGAATTATTGTCCTGTCAAAGGTTTGTACTGACATATTTACAACTTGGCATAGCGCGGTGAAATGGCAGCCTCCGGGCCGCACCCCGCGGGCTGAAGTGCGGCGATTATTTGCGCGGAACGGCCAGTTCGCCGGTGACATACTGGGCCCGCCCGAAGCCGAAAGACCAGTCGCCGGCAGTGTTCTCCACATACCCGATGAACACGTCTTCACCGGCCACACCCAGCTCCGCCAGCCTCCCGGCGATGGCCGCAAAGAGGGACTGCTTCGCATCCTGGCTCCGGCCGCCCTGGGTAAAAATCTGGATCATCACCACATCCGGCGTGCGCTCAAAGCCGAGTCCGGCATCCTGGGCGAAGATCTGCCCGCGGGGGTGTTCGGTGAGGACGTGGAAATAGTCGCGCTCCGGAATCCCGTACTCGGCCAGGATCGCATCGTGGATCCCCCGACTGAGGCGGCTCAGATCCTCGGGGCTGCGCCCCTGGTTCACATCAATTCGTACCAGCGGCACATTAGCTCCTTAAGTAGTTTGTCCTGACATGCTAACAAAGTACATCCACGAAGGACAAGGCCCGTCGGAAATGACCCCTTGCCACGGATCCCGTTCCGGGCGTAGCCTTAAACAACCAAAAGGTTGATAAAGCAATTGATTGATTACATATTCACTGTTTTGACAACTGGCAACGGACGGGGTGATTGGCAGGCCATGGACACCGGCGACGACGAACTGCTCGACGCAGCCTTCCTGGCCCTGGCCGACCCGGTCCGCCGCCGCATCATCTCCCGGCTCAGCCGGGGCCCGGCCACCGTAAACGAACTGGCGGAACCCTTCGCGATCACCAAGCAGGCGGTCTCGAAGCACATCCAGGTCCTCGAGCAGGCACAGCTGGTCACCCGCACGCGTGACGCCCAGCGCCGGCCCGTCCACCTGAACCCCGCACGGCTGGAGGCGCTCACCGCATGGATCGACCAGTACAGGCTGGTCCGCGAGGGGCAGTTCCGCAGCCTTGATGCCGTGCTCCACGCAAACGCCGCTCCACGCGGCACTCAGGCAAAGGATTCGTGATGAGCAATTCCTTGAAACTCTCCGTTCCGGAGGGGCAGCCCTTCATCGAGTACGAGCGGGAGTTCGATTTCCCGGTTGCGGATGTCTTCCGCGCCCACAAGGAGCCGGAGCTGATCGCCCAGTGGCTGGGCCCCCGCAGACTCCGGATGGACATCGACCACTACGATTTCCGCACGGGCGGAAGCTACCTCTACACGCATACGGCACCAGACGGCCAAAGCTACGGCTTTAGCGGCATCTTCCACACCGTCCGGGACAATGAGTTCGCCGTCCAGACCTTCGAATTCGACGGTTATCCGGACGTGGTCAGCATCGAGTACCTCACCTTCGAGGACCTGGGCGGCGGCCGGTGCCGCCTGACAGGGCACTCCGTCTACCCCAGCCAGGAGGCCCGCGACGGCATGGCGCAGTCCGGCATGGAAGGCGGCATGACGGAGGGCTACGAGCGGCTCGACGAGCTCCTCAGCGGCGCGGCCACCGACACGTCCAGCACGGGCCAGCGGAAGGCAGGAAAGGTGACGGCATGAGCAACGCGCTGAAACTCCTGGCCCCGGAGAACGTGCCGTTTGTGGACTCCGAGCGCGAGTTCGATTACCCGGCGGCAGCTGTCTTCCGCGCCCACTCCGATGCGGAGGTGTTCCGGCAGTGGATCGGACCGCGGGAATTGAGCACGAGGATCGACGTCTTCGACTGCCGCCCGGGCGGAACGTACCGCTTCGTGCAGGAGGGGCGGGACGGCCGCCAGCACGCGTTCCGCGGTGTCTTCCATACGGTCCGCGAGAACGCCTTCGTGCTGCAGACCTTTGAGTATGAGGGCTACCCGGACACCGTGACCCTGGAATTCGCAACATTCCAGGATCTGCCGGGCGGACGCTCCCGGCTCACCGGCCGTTCCGTGTATCCCAGCGTCGAGGCCCGCGAGAGGTTCCTTGCCGACGGCATGGAATCCGGCATCGCCGCCGGCTACGACCATCTGGACGAGCTGCTCGGCCGGTCCCCCGCCGGGTCCGCCGCTTAAGCCGCTTACGCCGCTTAAAAGAAAAGTACGACGGCGTCCGGTCACCTTCCAAGGGGAAGGCGGCCGGACGCCGTCGTACTCTAAAACATTCCTGCGGGCAGGGGGCGTGACCTAGAGGGTCGCGAAGACCTCGCGGAGGAGCTTGGCGGTCTCGGACGGCGTCTTGCCGACCTTGACGCCGGCAGCCTCGAGGGCTTCCTTCTTGGCCTGTGCGGTGCCCGCGGAGCCGGAGACGATGGCGCCTGCGTGGCCCATGGTCTTGCCTTCCGGAGCGGTGAAGCCTGCCACGTAGCCGACAACCGGCTTGGTGACGTGAGCCTTGATGTAGTCAGCGGCACGCTCTTCGGCGTCGCCGCCGATCTCGCCGATCATCACGATCGCCTTGGTCTCGGGGTCGGCTTCGAAGGCTTCCAGCGCGTCGATGTGCGTGGTGCCGATGATGGGGTCGCCGCCGATGCCGATGGCGGTGGAGAAGCCCAGGTCGCGCAGCTCGTACATCATCTGGTAGGTCAGGGTACCGGACTTGGAGACCAGGCCGATGGGGCCCTTGCCCGTGATGTTTGCCGGGGTGATGCCTACGAGGGCCTCACCCGGGGTGATGATGCCGGGGCAGTTCGGTCCGATGATGCGGGTGATCTGCTTGCCGTTGGCGTCAACCGTTGCCTGCGCCAGCGCCCAGAACTCGGCGGAGTCCTGTACCGGCACGCCTTCGGTGATGACGACGACCAGGCCGATGCCGGCCTCGATGGCTTCAACGACGGCGTCCTTGGTGAATGCCGGCGGGACGAAGACGATGGAGACGTCGGCGCCGGTCTCGGCCATGGCTTCCTTGACGGTGCCGAAAACGGTGATTTCGTTATCGCCGTGCAGGACCGTGGTGCCGGCCTTGCGTGCGTTGACGCCGCCAACAACGTTGGTGCCGGCCTTGAGCATCAGGGCGGTGTGCTTGGTGCCTTCGCCGCCGGTGATGCCCTGGACGATGACCTTGGAGTCCTTGTTCAGATAGATCGACATGGTGCGTCCCTTTACTTAGCTGCGTTGGCGAGCTCGGCGGCCTTGTCGGCGCCCTCGTCCATGGTGGCGGCCAGGGTAACCAGCGGGTGGTTGGCCTCGGCCAGGATGCGGCGGCCTTCCTCGACGTTGTTTCCGTCGAGGCGGACGACCAGCGGCTTGTTCGCGGAGTGGCCCAGCTCGGCCAGTGCTCCGACGATGCCCTTGGCCACGGCGTCGCAGGCGGTGATTCCGCCGAAGACGTTGACGAACACGGACTTGACCTGCTCGTCGCCCAGGATGACGTCCAGGCCGGCTGCCATGACCTCGGCGGAGGCTCCGCCGCCGATGTCCAGGAAGTTGGCCGGCTTGACGTTGCCGTGGTTTTCACCGGCGTAGGCAACGACGTCCAGGGTGGACATGACCAGGCCGGCGCCGTTGCCGATGATGCCGACTTCGCCGTCCAGCTTGACGTAGTTCAGGTCCTGCGCCTTGGCCTTGGCCTCGAGCGGGTCAGCAGCGTCCTTGTCTTCCAGGAGTGCGTGCTTGGCGTGCCGGAAATCGGCGTTTTCGTCCAGGGTCACCTTGCCGTCAAGGGCAACGATGTCGCCGGCGCCGGTCTTGACCAGCGGGTTGACCTCCACCAGGGTGGCGTCTTCCTTCTTGAAAACGTCCCAGAGCTTCAGGATGACGTCGGCGACTTTGCCGCGCAGTTCCTCAGCGAAGCCGGCAGCGGCAACGATTTCGTCGGCCTTGGCCTGGTCGATGCCCACTGCGGGATCGATGGCGACCTTGGCCAGGGCGTCGGGGCGTTCGACGGCGAGCTGTTCGATTTCCATGCCGCCTTCTACCGAGCACATGGCCAGGTAGTTGCGGTTGGCCCGGTCCAGGAGGACGGAGAAGTAGTATTCCTCGGCGATGTCCGCGCCCTGGGCAATCATGACCTTGTTGACCGTGTGGCCCTTGATGTCCATGCCCAGGATGTTGGTGGAGTGCTCCAGCGCCTCATCGGCGGTCTTAGCGACCTTAACGCCGCCGGCCTTGCCGCGGCCACCGACCTTAACCTGTGCCTTGACGACAGTTACGCCGCCGATCTTCTCGGCAGCTGCCTTTGCTTCTTCAGGGGTGTGCGCCACGATGCCAGCAAGCACGGGTACACCGTGCGCCTCGAACATATCGCGCGCCTGATATTCAAACAGGTCCACGGTTTAGTGTCCTTCTACGTCGAAGTAGTTTCTGTACAGCCGGACCCCACGTAATCGTGGTTACCGGGCTGCGGAATAAACGCACCCTGCGACAGGTTAGGAAACGAGCCACACGGCGCAATGCTCCTCTCGGAACTCTAGTCCTTTCTTCGGACCGGCCCGTTCCAGAGTACCCGTTATGTGAGTAAGGACACTATTCTATGGAGCGTAGAAAAACCCCTAGATTACGGGGATTTTGGCGCCACTGAGGGCGTTGCGGAGGGGTCCGCGCCCGCTCCGGAAACTAGTTCGTAATGGTCCCGCGAAATGAAGAAAGCAACGCCGGCCGAGACGTTTCCGCAGGCCACACCGTCGTTGTAGGCCGAGCAGCGCAGGCCGTTCCGCTCAAGGTTCTGTCCGTCCGCCAGGACGGGGAGCTGGGAGATGGAGCCGGCTTTAGTGCCCTTGGGCCCGAATTCCGCTTCCATCCGGGTTACACCGGAGCGGCATTCCCCGTACGTCGCCTTGTCCGGGGTGAGCAGCGCGGCGCCGCCGAGGTAGCCCAGGCCGGTGCCGGCACAGTCGTCGGTCACGTCGGCGGCTTCGGGTTTGGGGTAGACGGCGAGTTCGCAGTGCGCCACCGGGACGATGGCCAGCTTGTTGTTGGCGGCGTCGCTGTAGGCGTTCTGCTCGTACGGCAGGTTGATGTGCTCGCCGCGTTGCGACGTCAGCGAACAGACGGCGCTGTGATCGGCAGTGACGAAGCTCAGCACGCCTTCCCCTGCGGAGAACGGGGCGGCGTCCGCCACCGGGGCCTGCTTGAGCTGTTCCAGCGCGGAAAGCGGCGGCGGCGGGACGTAGTCCGGGTCCTCCCGGGTGATGGTGCACGCAGTGCAGGCCAGCAGGATGAGGGCGGCCAGGATCCCCGGTACAGTCCGTCGCATGGCCTCCATTATGCCGTCACCGGCTAGGAGCCGGCGGCAGGTCCTGCACTTTCGACGACGGCGGCAGCCGCCTCGGCCGGGTCCGCCTGGTCAAACTGCTCACGCATCTGCGCCGCCCGTCTTTTCCAGGCAGGATCCCCCAGGACGTCAGCCACCGCCCGGGCAATGTCGCCGGACCTGGGCGCCTCGGTCCGCAGGCTGATGCCCACGCCGGCGTATTCGACGCGGGCGTTGACGTCGCTCTTGCCCTCGTTGATGCCGGACACCACCAGCGGAACGCCCTTGGACAGGCTCAGCTGCACGCCGCCAAAACCGCCGTTACTGATGAACACATCGGTGTGCTCGAAGACTTTGGCGAAATCCACGTAGTCACGCACCATGATGTTGGGCTGCGGATACCGGGCCTTCAATTCCTCGGTGCCACGGCCGCCGGTGGCAACGATCACCAGCGCGTCCAGGTCCTTCACGGCTTCGAGCGCAGGGACGATCAGCTTGCCTTGGTCGATGTTGTCCACGGTTCCCTGCGTCACCACGATGGTGGCCGGGTAGGACCGCGGCCGTGCCCCGTCGTCGCCCGGCACCACCTCTGCTGAGCGGGCACCGTCCGCCCCGGGGCCGACAGCCTCCGGTGCCCGGTAGGGAAGAAGCGCGCCGACGTAATGGACCTTCGGATTGACGGTCCGGCGCGGGAAGTCCAGCGACTCCGGGCCCGTTTGGATGACGGCAGCCGCGCAGCGGTACGGTTCATCGGTCAGCCGTCCCCGGCGGGGGACCTCCTGGCCGTACGCCGCGTGCTGCCGTCTGTAGCTCTGGCTGGCAGGCCGGAGGATGACCTTGTCTGACAGCAGCCCCGCCGCGGCCTGGGCGGCTTTTTCTGCCAGGTTGCGGGACGGCTTGAACCCGAAGAAGAGCGGCGGCACCAGGGGGTCGCTTTCCATGTTGGGAATCGCCACAAACGTCACTACCGGCGTGCTCATCAACCGGGAAACCAGCCGCTGGATGAACATGGAGCTGTCCACCACGGCCACGTCGAACGGGAAGTCGCCGCGGAGCTCCCGGATGTCCTCGAAGAAGTGGCTGATGTTGCTGGCAAAGATCTTTTCGCCGTCGAAGCCGATGGCCCGGGGGCCCTTGAGCCTGGCGCGTTCCGGATACAGCTCGTTCAGGTTGTCGCCCCGGTGCTCAATGGCGCGGCGGAACGGGAAGTGCTGAACCTCGAGCTTGCGCAGTTTGTCCGCGAAGACAGGTCCTGTGTACCAGCCGACGTCGTGGCCGCGCTCCCTGAGCCGCACGGCAACGCCGGTCATCGGATTGAAGTGGCCCTCAATGGCCTGGCTGGCGAACAGGATCTTCATGGTCCCCCCGGACTCGCTTTGAGCCTGAGCGGCTCCGCGCCGCGAGACTGCGGCGCTATGCGTCCAGTTTGGTCAGCGGCGCGTACCTTAGCAATAGCCGCTTCTCGCCAACGCTGAACTTCACCTTCGCGACTGTCTTGTCGCCGGCGCCTTCAACGGCCAGGACCGTGCCGTTGCCGAAACTTGTGTGATTGACCTTGTCCCCCACGCTAACGGCCACCACTTCCTTCTGCGGCTGCACGCGGTTCTTCGCGACGGCGGCGGGCACGTCGGCTTTGAAGCCGGCGGAAGGGCTCGCAGCGTTGCCGCGGGCTGTGCCGGCGCCCCAGAACGAGCCGCTGTACCGGCTGGATCCGATGGCGGCGCCGCTCCCCCAGCCGCCGACCTGGCGGCTGGTGCCTTCGCGCCGCCATTCCACCAGTTCGGCCGGGATCTCCTCGATGAACTGGCTGGCCGGGTTGTACTGGCTCTGGCCCCACATGCTGCGGACCTCCGAGCGGGTCACGTAAAGGCGCTTCCGTGCACGGGTCAGGCCCACGTAGGCAAGCCGGCGCTCTTCCGCGAGCTCCTTGGGATCCGTGGCGGACCGCTGGTGCGGGAAGAGTCCGTGCTCCATGCCGGTGAGGAACACCACCGGGAACTCCAGCCCCTTGGCCGTGTGGAGGGTCATCAGCGTGACAACGCCCAGCCGTTTGGCTTCCGCGACGGCGGCATCGATATCCGCGCCGGGGGCGTCCGGGATCTGGTCTGCGTCCGCAACGAGCGAGACCTGCTCCAGGAAGGCGCCCAGGGATCCTTCCGGGTTTTCCTGCTCGTATTCGCGCACGACGGCGACGAGTTCGGCGAGGTTCTCCACGCGGGACTCGTCCTGGGGATCCGTGCTGGACCGCAGGCCGGCCAGGTAGCCGGTCTGTTCCAGGACGGCTTCCAGGGCTGCCGCCGCGCCGGAGCCGGTGGCCACCTCCGCGAGGTCATCCAGCAGCTTCACGAAGCCCAGCACCGCATTGACCGAGCGGGTGGCCATGCCGGGAGCCTGGTCCGCGCGGCGGGCGGCGGCCATGAACGACGTGCGTTCGCGTTCGGCAAGGGCGGCCACAGCGCCCTCGGCGCGGTCGCCGATGCCGCGCTTGGGCTCGTTGAGCACCCGCCGGAGGTTGACGTCGTCGTCGGGGTTGACCAGGACGCGCAGGTACGCGAGGGCGTCCTTGATTTCCTTGCGCTCGTAGAAGCGCGTGCCGCCCACCACTTTGTACGGCAACCCGACGCGCACCAGGACGTCTTCAATCGAGCGGGACTGGGCGTTGGTGCGGTAGAAGATGGCGACGTCGCCGGGGCGCAGGTTGTCCTCGTCCTGCAGCCTGTCGATTTCCTTGGCGATGAACTGGGCTTCGTCGTGTTCGTTCTCGCCCACGTAGCCGATGATTTTGTGGCCCTCGCCCTCGGCGGTCCAGAGCCGTTTCTCCGGCCGGTTGGGGTTGCGCGAGATCACCGAGTTGGCGGCGGAGAGGATGTTCTGGGTGGAGCGGTAGTTCTGTTCCAGCTTGATGGTGCGGGCGTTCGGGTAGTCCTTTTCGAACTCCACGATGTTGCGGATGTCGGCGCCGCGGAAGGCGTAGATGGACTGGTCCGAGTCGCCCACCACGGTGAGTTCGGAGGCCCCGGGTCCCTCGCCCACAATTTCGCGGACCAGTGCGTACTGTGCGTGGTTGGTGTCCTGGTACTCGTCCACGAGGACATGCCGGAAGCGCCGCCGGTAGGACTCGGCGAGCGCCGGAAAGGCCCGGAACATGTAGACGGTCTCGGCGATGAGGTCGTCAAAATCCATGGCGTTGGCCTGGCGCAGCCGCTGGGTGTAGCCCTTGAAAACATCGGCCACGGCTGATTCGAAGGGATCGTTGTGGTTGGCCGACAGGGCGTAGGAGTCGGCGTCGATCAGCTCGTTCTTCAGGGCCGAGATCTTGTGCTGGATGGCCTTGGGCGCGAACTTCTTGGGATCGAGGTCCAGGCTCTTGGACACCTGGGTCACGAGGCGGAGGGAGTCCGCGGAGTCATAGATGGAGAAGTTGGACTTCAGTCCGACGTTAGCGGCCTCCTGCCGGAGGATCCGCACGCAGGACGAGTGGAACGTGGAGATCCACATGATCTTGGCCTTGCCGCCAACCAGCGCCTGGATGCGCTCCCGCATTTCCGCGGCCGCCTTGTTGGTGAAGGTGATGGCCAGGATCTCACCGTGATGCGCCTGCCGGGTGGCGATGAGGTACGCGATCCGGTTGCTGAGTACCCGGGTCTTGCCGGATCCGGCTCCGGCAACGATGAGCAACGCGCTGCCGGAATGCTTGACCGCTTCCTCCTGCTGGGGGTTGAGGCCCTGCAGGAGTTCATCCGCTCCGGGCAGCCGCGGGTGCGCCCGTTCCCGGTCGGATTCCTGGCCGCCGCTCCCGTACCGTGCAGGATCTTCCCCGCCCCCGGGGCGCGACTTAGTGAGCGCTGCCGCTCGCGGGGCAGCCTTGAACGGTCCGTCAGCGTAGGGGTCAAACAACATATCCATGGTGCTATAAGTCTAGGCGGTGGGGCCGACACTAACGTCCGGGCTTACTCCACCGAGCCGGCTTCGAGGGCCGAACGGAGCTGCCGGACCGCCGTCGTTCCGCCTGCCATGAACCATTCGAGCCCGTTCACACGGACTGTCTCGGCGGCGCCGCCGGCGGCGATCACGATCGCCTGGCCGGGGAGCCAGTCCCATTCGGGGCAGCTGTGCTGGAACCAGCAGTCCAGTTCGCCGTCGGCCACCCGGCCCAGGTCGCACGAGCCAGAGCCGAACATCCGCAGCGCCGCTGCAGCGGTGGCCGCGGCGTGCCAGGGCATGGCGCACAGCGGGTCCGCGAGCCAGGACGGGTGGATGTAGGTTGCGGCACCCTGCTCGGCCAGCGGTTTCCGGGTCCTGGCCCCGCCGTCTTCGTGGAAGGAGGTGATCCGTTCTCCGTTGAGGGTTGCGGGCCGGGTGGTTCCGCCGAGCCACAGCTTGTCCTCTTCGGGCTGGAAAATGGCACCAAGCACGGTCCCGGCAGTGTCCTTGAGGGCGAGCGCGGAGCACCAGTACGTGGAGCCGTGCAGGAAGTTGTACGTGCCGTCCACGGGGTCGATCACCCAGGTCCGGCCGCTGCTGCCCTGGACGGACGCCCCTTCCTCCCCCAGGATGCCGTCGTCCGGCCGGCAGCGGCGCAGCTGGTCGAGGACGTAGGCTTCGGCGGCGTGGTCGGCGGCGGTGACAACATCGGAAACCGATGTTTTTTGCTGCCCTTCCAGGCCGCCCTGGCGCATCATAAGCGCCAGCATCCCGGCTTCCCTGACCAGGGCCTCGGCCAGCTGGTAGTCGTCCAGGCCCGCGTTGAGTTCAGCCGCGCTGTGCCTGCCAAGTTTGTGTCTTCCTAGTTCCGTCACGCGTCCCAGCCTATCCGGGGCCACCCGCAAGGGACAGGAACAGGAACAGAACCAGCGATAATGAACGCATGGCCAAGACACCAGCACAGCGGATCAAGAAACACGGCGCCAGGGCGTCCGTTCCCCAGCATCATCTGCCGCCGGTGATCAACCCGACCACCCGGCGGACGCCGGAGAAGGCGCAGAGCAACAGCAGCCTGATCCTGATCGCGGGCGTGGTGGCCAGCCTCTTCCTGTTCTGGTACCTGCACTTGCTGACGCTGAACCAACTCACCCAGCTCTCGGGCGGCCTGCCCATGCCCGATTCGCTGATCGGGGGCTTTGACCAGGGCTTCGTGGAGCAGCTGAGGGCGGCCATGAACGAGGACGCCCGCGGCCAGCTCAACTACCTCCACAAGACGGCGGGCACCCTGTTTCCGCTGATCTTCGCCTTCACCTGGCTGCTGCTGATCGGGACCAACGTTGCGCGCAAACCCCTACGCTGGGCGCTCTGGGCGCTCCCGCTGCTGTTCGCTGCGGTCCGGTTGTGGGGGAACGCCGCCATTGATTCGATGATGTCCGCGTCAACGGCCGACGCCGGCCAGGTTGCACTAGCGTCCGTGCTCACCGTTTCCGGCTGCGTGCTGCTCGTGCTGAGCCTGCTGGCCGGCGGTGCTGCGGTGTTTATCGGCCGGAAGCCGCGGAAGTAGCTCCCGGGGCAGCGGCCCGCGCCGCCTTCCGCGCCCTCAGCTCCTGCCGCACCCGCTGGGCGATGACCAGCCCCGCCGTGGCCAGGCCGATCGTCACCGGGTAGCCCATGAAGCGCTCCAGCGTGCCCGGCTCGGGCACGGCCATCCCGGTGACGCCGCCGGCCACCAGGGCACCGAAGGAAACTGCCCCGCAGGCGAAGATGAACCAGCCCAGGGGTGACTGCCGCAGCCACAGCACCCCCAGCAGCAGCAGTGCCAGCGCGCCCCCGATGAAATACATCAGGGCGCCGGTCAGATGCACGGCAAACAAGCCGGCGTCTTCGGGCACCAGCCCCACGATGATTGTCCCGGTTCCGGCGGTGAAAGTCAGGACCTTGGCAGCGAGGGCGGTGAGCCAGGGAGCGCGGTGGCCCGGGCCGAAAGCGATCCGTATACCGGGACGGGCTGCCACGCACAAGAGCGCGGAGCTGAGGAGCAATGCCCCCGCGAGCATGCCCAGCCCCTGCACCACGAACGAGGCGTTCATCAGCGCGTGCAGGGGCGAGCAGACGTCCCGGTCCTCGTAGATCCCGCAGTGCACGGCCCCAAGGTCACTGATGTAGCCGGTCCGGCGGTCGTAGGGTTCCGGCCCCGCCCACGCCGCGATCACGGCCGATTCCGCCACGAAGTATTGCAGCACGCTCAGCTTGGCCCACGCCCCGAAATACTCCCGGGCGGAGGCGATATCCGGGAGGAACCCGGCCCGGTAGGACGTTGCTGGTGTTGCTGCAGTCATGCCAAGAGCGTAGTACGGGCCCGTACCTTGTATGCTTGTATCCGTGCCCGAACAGGACGGCCTGTGCCAACCGCTTCGGACGCCCGCCCTCGTAGCTCAGTGGATAGAGCACGGCTCTCCTAAAGCCGGTGTCGTTGGTTCGATTCCAATCGAGGGCACTTGAACTTCCACCTGCGCGCGTACCTGCTGGGCAGCTGGTCCGTGGAGCGCACCTTGTGGGACCGCAGTTCCGGAACCCGGGGGACCTTCACCGGCGTCGCCCTGTTTTCCCCCGCGGACGACGACGGCCTTGACTTCCACGAAGAAGGCACCATGCGCTGGCCTACTCCGGACGGCGGCGTGTTCACGGGCCCGGCAAGCCGGAACTACATCCTGCAGCCTGCCGATTCCCCCGACGCGATGGACATGACGTTCCCCGACGGACGGCCGTTCCACCGCATGAGCTTCCGGGAAACGGCCAGCCAGGACAACCACTGGTGTGATCCGGACACCTACCGCGTGACGTACGCCCTCCGCGGACCCGACGAATTCAGCTATTCCTGGGACGTCCAGGGGCCCCGGAAGGACCTGCTCCTGGAATCAGTGCTGCGGCGGCTCGCCCCGGACGCGGATGGGCTAGGGTCGTAGCCGTGAAAGACCGCATTGTTGTGTCCGCCGTCTGCGTCTATGACCGCGCCGGCCGCCTGCTGACCGTCCGCAAGCGCGGCACGGACAAGTTCATGCACCCGGGCGGCAAACCCGAACCCGGCGAAACGGCAGCCCAGGCAGCCTCCCGTGAACTGCTGGAAGAAGTGGGCATCATCGTGGCGCCGGAACATCTCCAGCTCATGGGCGTATGGCTGGCCGACGCCGCCAACGAGGCCGCCACGGATATCGAGGCCACGGTTTTCACTGCCCCCGGGACCTGGCAAGCGCACCCGTCCGCCGAGATAGCGGAAATCCGCTGGCTGGACCTGGCCGGCGAACTGCCGGCCGATCTTGCGCCCCTGTTGACGGACCACGTCCTGCCTGCCCTCGCCGCCGGCGGCAGGTAGCTTCCCGGGCTAGAACTCCGGCACAGCCTCTTCCACGACGGCGCTCGCCTCGGCAAACTGCGTGCGGTACAGCTCCGCGTACCGGCCTTCCGCCGCGAGGAGTTCGGTGTGGGTACCGCGCTCCACGATGGTGCCGTCCTCCACCACCAGGATCATGTCCGCCGCTCGGATGGTGGACAACCGGTGGGCGATCACGACGGCGGTACGGCCCTCGAGCGCGGCGCCCAGGGCCTCCTGGACCGCGGCTTCGTTGGTGGAATCCAGGGCCGCGGTGGCCTCGTCCAGGATCACGACGCGTGGCTGGGCAATGAGCAGGCGGGCGATGGTGAGGCGCTGGCGTTCGCCACCGGAGAGCCGGTAGCCGCGCTCCCCCACCACCGTGTCCAGGCCGTCCGGGAGCGTCCGGATCATGTCTTCGAGCCGGGCCTGCCGCAGCACATCCCACATGAGCTCGTCGCTGGCCTCCGGCCTTGCCAGGCGCAGGTTGGAGGCGATGCTCTCGTGGAACAGGTGCCCGTCCTGCGTCACCATGCCGAGCGTGTGCCGCATCGAATCGAAGGTGAGGTCGCGGACGTCCACCCCGGTCCCCGGAGTGGTTCCGCCGAAGCGGACGGCGCCGGAATCGACGTCGTACAGGCGGGAGAGCAGTTGCGCGATGGTGGACTTTCCGGCGCCCGAGGAGCCCACGAGGGCGACCGTCTGGCCGGGTTCCACCCGGAAGCTGATGCCGTGGAGCACCTCTTCGCCGCCGCGGGTGTCGAGCGTGGACACGTCCTCCAGCGAGGCGAGCGAGACCTTGTCTGCGGACGGGTAGGAGAAGCGGACGTCGTCGAACTCCACGGACAGCGGACCGGCCGGCGATGACACCGCGTCAGGCTTCTGCTGGATAAGCGGCTTGAGGTCCAGGATTTCGAAGACCCGTTCAAAACTGACCAGGGCGCTCATGATCTCGACCCGGGCGTTGGAGAGGGCGGTGAGCGGCGCATAGAGGCGGGTGAGGAGCAGCGCGAGCACCACGACGTCGCCGGCGGCCAGCTGCCCCTGCAGCGCCAGGAAGCCGCCCAGCCCGTAGACCAGGGCAAGCGCCAGTGCCGAGACGAGCGTCAGGGCGGTCACGAAGGTGAACTGCAGCATCGCCGTCCGCACGCCGATATCCCGGACGCGTCCGGCGCGGGCGGCGAATTCCCGGGATTCCTCGTCCGGGCGGCCGAAGAGCTTCACCAGGGTGGCTCCGGGGGCGGAGAAGCGTTCCGTCATCTGGGTGCCCATGGAGGCGTTGTGCTCCGCGGCTTCCCGGCGCAGGTCGGCCAGCTTGGAGCCCATCCGGCGGGCGGGGATGAGGAAGATCGGCAGCAGGATCATGGCGAGCACGGTCACGAGCCAGGACTTGCCCAGCATCACCACGAGGGTGAGCGCGAGGGCAACGACATTGCTCACGACGCCGGACAGCGTCCCTGCGAAGGCGGACTGCGCCCCGATCACGTCATTGTTCAGGCGGCTGACGAGGGCACCGGTCCTGGTGCGGGTGAAGAAGGCGATCGGCATTTTCTGCACGTGGTCGAACACCTTGGTGCGCAGGTCCACGATGACGCCCTCACCGATGGTGGAGGACAGCCAGCGCGTCACCAGGCCCAGTCCGGCCTCGGCAACTGCCACGACGGCGATGAGGACAGCCAGCCGGATCACGACGTCGGCACCCACGCCGGCGATGATGGCATCCACCACCTGCCCGGCAAGGACGGGGGTGGCCACAGCCAGGACCGCCATGGCGATCGAAAGCAGCACGAAGGCGATCAGCTTGCCCTTGTGCGGACGGGCGAAGCCGAACACCCGCTTGAGCGTTGCCTTCGAGAACGGCTTCGATCCGCTCGAGGCGCGCGTTATGTTGTAAAGGGAGCTCCACGCTACCCGGTCCATGCTCATCGTGACTGGCCTTTCGTGGCACGTTCATTGGCGCGGCCCGCGTTGCCTTGCGGCGATCCCGCGCCGGCGAGTTGTTCGGTCACCACACCGTCCTCGACGTTCCACCGGACGTCCAGGCGCACATTTTCCAGCAGCCGCCGGTCATGCGTCACCAGGAGCAGGGCGCCGTCGTAGCTTTCCAGTGCTTCTTCGAGCTGCTCGATCGCGGGCAGGTCCAGGTGGTTGGTGGGCTCGTCCAGGACGAGCAGGTTCACGCCGCGGGCCTGCAGGAGCGCCAGCGCAGCGCGGGTCCGCTCGCCCGGGGAAAGCGAGTCGACCGGACGCGAGGTGTGGTCGGCTTTGAGGCCGAATTTGGCGAGCAGGGTGCGGACCTCGGCGGGAGTCAGGTCCGTCAGGACGGCTTCGACGGCGTCACCCAGGTTGAGGTGGCCGGCGAGCAGGCCGCGGGCCTGGTCGATTTCGCCGATGGCCACCGAGGCGCCCATGGCGGCGTTGCCGGAATCAGGCTCCCGGATGCCGAGCAGGAGCCGGAGAAGCGTCGACTTGCCGGCCCCGTTGGGGCCCGTGATACCGATGCGTTCCCCGGCGTTGAGCTGCAGGTTCACCGGTCCCAGGGTGAAATCGCCCTGGTGCACGACGGCGTCCCGCAACGTGGCCACCACTGCACTGGACCGCGGCGCCTGGCCAATGCTGAACTGCAGCTGCCACTCCTTGCGGGGTTCCTCGACCTCATCGAGCCGGGCGATCCGGGACTCCATCTGGCGCACCTTTTGGGCCTGCTTCTCCGACGATTCCGTGGAGGCCGCGCGGCGGATCTTGTCGTTGTCGGGGCTCTTCTTCATGGCGTTGCGAACGCCTTGGGAGCTCCATTCGCGCTGGGTCCTGGCGCGGGAGACGAGGTCCGCCTTCGTGGACTCAAACTCCTCGTAGCGCTCCCGGGCATGGCGCCGCGCGACGGCGCGTTCCTCCAGGAACGCCTCGTAGCCGCCGTCGTAAACAGCCACGGAATTCTGGGCGAGGTCCAGTTCCACGATGGTGGTGACACACCGTGCCAGGAACTCACGGTCGTGGGACACCAGGACCACACCGCCACGGAGGCCCTGGACGAATGCTTCCAGCTTGGCCAGTCCGTTGAGGTCCAGGTCGTTGGTGGGTTCATCGAGCAGGACCACATCGAAACGGCTCAGCAGCAGGGCCGCCAGCGCCACCCGCGCGGCCTGTCCGCCGGAAAGTCCGGTCATCAGCGCTTCCGGTCCCACGTCCAGGCCAAGGTCGGCCAGGACCGGCGCAATCCGTTCGTCAAGGTCGGCCGCGCCGGAGGCCATCCAGCGGTCGAAGGCCAGGGAGTAGGCGTCATCCGCGCCGGGGGCCCCGGACCCCAGGGCCTCGGCAGTGGATTCCATGTCCGCCGTTGCCTGGGCGCAGCCGGTGCGGCGTGCAACGTAGTCCGCCACGGTTTCCCCGTCCACGCGTTCGTGTTCCTGGGGCAGCCAGCCCACGAAGGCATCGGCCGGGGCCAGGTTCACCGTGCCGGCCAGTGGCTGGTCCACACCGGCCAGGAGCCGCAGCAGGGTGGATTTGCCCGCGCCGTTCGCTCCAACGACGCCCACGACGTCGCCGGGCGCCACTGTGAGGGAAAGTTTTGAGAAGAGTGTGCGGTGGTCGTGACCGCCAGAAAGATCTTTGGCAACTAGGGTTGCAGTCATTAGTCCATCCTCTCACTGCGGCCCAAAACGGCCTGAAATCCCGCCGGGCATGGAGGAACCCGCTGGTCCGGACTTGGGGGGTGTACGGACCAACGGGTTCGACCATTTAGCATAGTTCATATACCCCCCGCCGTAAAATCGACCGACGAATCCAGCCCGCCCCACCCCGCAGGAAGCCATCCATGCCACTCCCCGCCAAGGCGTTCCAACGCTGGCTTCACGGAATTGCACCCCAGGCGAGCACTGCCGATATCTGCAGGATCTCGGGGGTCAAGCGGACCACGTTGGCGCAGCAGCTGGTCCGCGGGAAAGTGGCGGAAAGCACCGTTGTCAGCATCAGCCGGGCCTTCAACATCAACCCCGTGGCGGCACTGGCCACCTTTGAAAATTTCGGCGAGCTCGGCGGGAGTCCGCTGCTTCCCACCGTCGCCGAGCTGGTCAGCCAGATCGCCACGATGGATTTGCTGAAGGCAGTCATTGCCCGCTCCGCCGAGGCTGCGCGAGCGGGCGACACGGACCAGCCGCAGCCGGCCCCGCCGCTGACCCCCGTTCCGCATGCGACGTCGGTGAAGAACTGGGTGGACGCAATCGACGACGGCGAGCTGCGGCACCGGGTGTCGGCAGCCACGGGAATCGCCCCGCAAAACTACTCCGCGCAGCTGACCGCCAACCGGCTGACTCCCGAGCTGGCCATCGCCACGGCCAAGGCGGCCGGCACCGGCCTGACCGGCGGGCTGGTGGCCACCGGCATGATCACCGAGGCGGAGGCCGGCTGGCCGCGGGGGGCGCGGCAGGCAGCCCTGGACGCGTTGTCCGATGGGGAGCTCGCCGCCCTGGCCGGTGACCGGCTGCAAGCACTGGGGAAGACCCTCAAGCGCCAGGAACAAGACCACGAACAAACCAAAACGATCTGGGAGAACCTCGGATGATCGAGATCCTGCAATGGTCCACGCTGGCAATTTGTTGTGCCGCCGCCGTGGCCCGAATTCCAAGCGCCGTCAGGGGTGAGAACAGGTCGCTTTTCTATATTTTCGTACTGGCCACCCTGGCGATCCTCCTGAGCATCGATGGCCCGTACATTGCCATCGACCGGCTGCTCGGAGGCACCAACGTCGCCAACCTCATCCTTCGGTTCGTCATCTTTGCCGTCATCTTCTTCATCGGGCTGCGTTTCATCAGGGGCTTCGGCGCCCATGGGGCGCGGCGGTGGCTCCTGGGCATGCCCGGGCTGCTGGTGCTTGGCGTTATTGCTGCCGCCATGGTCGTCTTCTTCGCCATGATGGATTCGTCCGGCTCATCGGCGGGGCTTGTGGCTGTGTCCCAGAGCAGCGAGAGGAATGCCCGGCTCGTCGAATATTATGGCGCCGCCGGGCGCGCCTATCCTGCCTATGTCTCCCTGGTGCTGCTCCCCGCCATGGCGAAGGCCGTTGCCAGCCGGCTGCCGGTGCTGGTCCGGGCAGGGGCGCTTCTGCTGGCTGTCGGCGGCATCTCGCTGGCCATAAGCCTGCTTTTCCCCTTCATTCCGGCACAGTGGCACTTCCTCAGATTCATCATCAATTACGGGGCCGCGCTCTGCTTTGTCCTCGGCCTTGCCGCCTTTTGGGCTGCGCGGGTCCGGGCGACCCAAATGAGCACCCGGAAGTCATCTACTGCAAAGTAGACTTAGTGCTTTCACAAAATCATTAGAACGTGAGAGAATCATGAAAGTGTGAAAGTGGGTGCGGGCTGGGGTCGTGAATGGGGATAATCCGTTCGGCGCCGGCCGGCCACTGAGCGCTATTGGGGGGATGAGTGGTGGCGGGCCGTTGGGGACCGCCCCCACTCAGCCTGTTTAACGGCGGGATGGCCGCGGGCCAGCGCCCTGGACCCCTGGCGTCCTAGCGGGCAAAGCGCAGGGTGACCAGCTGGAACGGCCGCAGCGTCAGCTTTGCGGAGTCCTTGCCGGCAGTCACGCCCGGGTCCTCAACCGGACGCTCCAGCAGGTCCACCGCCTGCACTTCCCTGGCGTCAAAGTTTGCCGTCACCAAACCCTCGGACCGCTCCCCCAGCGACTCATAAAGCCGCACAATGACGTCGCCGGAACCGTCCTCCGCCAGCTTCACCGCTTCCACCACGATTCCCTGGTTGAACACGGTAAACAGCGGGCTGACGGCGTTGGCGCCCTTCACGATGCGCGGGGCAAGGTTGGTCCGGTAGCCCTCTTCCACGGCATCGGCGATGGCCGCCCCGGGCCTGATGGTCACCAGGAGCTCGTGCCGCCCGCGGTCGGCGCCGGGATCCGGATATTTGGGAGCGCGCAGCAGGGACGTGCGCACGGTGGTGGTGGTGCCGCCGTCGTCCCTCACGCTGCGGGTGACATCGTGCCCGTAGCTGGAGGCGTTGGAGACCGCCACGCCATAGCCCGGCTCTGCCACGTGGATCCAGCGGTGGGCGCAGATTTCGAACTTGGCCGCTTCCCAGGACGTATTGGTGTGGGTTGGCCGGAAGACATGCCCGAACTGCGTCTCCGATGCTGATCGGTCCGCGCGGACGTCCAGGGGGAAGCCGATCTTGAGCAGTTTTTCCCGTTCCTGCCAGTCAACGGAGGTCAGGATGCCCAGTGAGCCGGAACCGGCCTCCAGCGAAATCCGCTGGGTGATCGCTGATGTTCCGGCCAGCCGCTCCACCACCACGACGGCGTCCCAGCCGCCCCGCTCCAGCGTCACCGAATGCGCTTCGGTCAGTGAGGTGACGTTGCGGCGGTAGAACTCGTCAATGTCCCACGCGTCCCATTCGTTGGGCGTGTCGCGGTGGAGTTCCAAGTGGTTCCCGAACTGGCCGGGGGCAATCGCTTCCCGGCCGCTGGCATGGTCGATCAGCGAGGTCAGGAGTCCGTTGGAGTCCAGCACGGCCTGGATCACGCCGTTATCCAGGATGTATCCCCCGCTGGATTCGGTGACCGTCACCGGGTGGTCGCTGCGGACGGGTTCGGCGGCAGCCAGTGCAGGCACGCCGCTGCGTTCGTGCGGCGCGGCGTTGAGCAGGAACTCGCGGCTGCCCTCGCCGAGAACGGCACGGGCAGCGCCGGCAATGATGGACTCCAGGGCATCCGAGATGGCTGCGTAGTTCCGCTCCGCGTCCTGGTGGACCCAGGCAATGGAACTGCCGGGCAGGATGTCATGGAACTGTTGCAGCAGGACCAGCCGCCAGAGGCGTTTCAGCTCGGCTGCCGGGTAGGTGAAGCTGCCGTCAGTACGGACGGACGCGGTGGCGCACCAGAGTTCGGCCTCCCGGAGCAGGTGCTCGCTTCGCCGGTTGCCCCGTTTCGTCTTGGCCTGGCTGGTATAGGTTCCGCGGTGCAACTCCAGGTACATCTCCCCCACCCATACCGGCAGGGACGTGTATTCGGCCTGTGCCTGGCTGAAGAAGTTCGCGGCCGTTCCGATCCGCACCTTCGGGGACCCCTCGAGGTCGGCCGTGCGGTGGGCTGCTGCGATCATCTCCCGGGTGGGGCCGCCGCCGCCGTCGCCGTAGCCGAACGGGACCAGGGAGACAGTGCCGCGGCCGTGGTCCCGGTAGTTCCGCTCCGCATGCGCCAGTTCCCGCCCGCTCAGCTCGGAGTTGTAGGTGTCAACCGGCGGGAAGTGCGTGAACAGCCGCGTGCCGTCGATGCCTTCCCAGTTGAACGTGTGGTGCGGCATCCTGTTGACCTGGTTCCAGGAGATCTTCTGGGTCAGGAACCACTTGCTGCCGGCTGCCTTGACGATCTGCGGCAGGGCGGCGGAGTACCCGAAGGAATCAGGCAGCCAGGCTTCCCGGCACTCCACGCCGAACTCGTCCAGGAAGAACTGCTTGCCTTCGATGAACTGCCGGGCCATGGCCTCTCCGCCGGGCATGTTGGTGTCCGATTCCACCCACATGCCGCCGACCGGCACGAACTGGCCCGCTTTGACCTTCTCGCGGATGCGGCCGAACAGCTCCGGATAGAACTCCTTCATCCAGGCGAGCTGCTGCGCGGACGAACAGGAGAACACGAAATCGGGAGCCTCGTCCATCAGCGCCACGACGTTGGAGAATGTGCGTGCACATTTGCGGATGGTTTCCCGGACGGGCCACAGCCAGGCCGAGTCGATGTGCGCATGGCCCGTGGCCACCAGCTGATGGGCCGAGGCGTACGCCGGGCGGGAGAGTACCTCGGCCAGGGCTGCACGGCCGGCCGACGCGGTGCCGCTGACATCGTCCGGGTCCATGACGTCCAGCATCCGCTCCAGGGCGCGCAGGATCTCGTGGCGGCGGGGCAGTTCCATCGGCAGCTCGTGCATGAGCCCGCTGAGCGTCCAGACGTCCTGCTGAAGCTCCCAGACGGTCTGGTTGAGTTCGGCGATGGCGATGGTGCCCAGCCGGTATTTGGGTTCGCTTCCCGCTGTTTCCTTGTCCCCGTAGGGCATGGCTGCGAAGGTCCATCCCTGCGCGACGTCCGGGTTGGCAGCTGCCTCCACATAGAAGTCCACTGCCATTCCGCTTCCGAGGAGCTTCAGGGGGATGTACTGGTTCCGCGGCGAGATGGCCTTGATGATGGTGCCGTCCGGCCGCCACGCAATTCCCTCGCACTGGAATCCCGGCAGTTCGCGGGTGAAGCCAAGGTCCACCACGATCTCCACCGCGGTATCCGGAGCGGTCCCCCAGGAATCGGGCACTTCGCCCTGCAGCCTCAGCCACTTGGTGCTCCAGGGCTTGCCCCAGGCAGTTCCGTGTTCCAACGGGGCGAAGTCGTGGCGGAGGGCTTCCATGACGGAAACAGGCTCGTCCGGAACGTCCCAGCTGGTCAGGTTCAGCGGGACGCTGCGGGTGTACACCGCGGGGTCCACGCGTTCACGCATGAAGCGGTCAAGACGGACTTCCGTGATGCGGCGGTCGTCGTGCAATGTGGTCCTCTTTAATACCCGTGGTCTGGAAGCTGACGGCTGGCTCGCGGTATTGGCCTTGGCGTTGGCTTCAGCTTATGCGCAAGCCCTTGAACACTGCCGAAGGAGCGGATCGGCGCGTCCAATCGATGGATAAAATCTACTGTGCCGGGCCCGATAAACCAAGCACTTTGTCCTATCCGGGGACCGGAGCCGGTGCCTGGATCCGGTGATGCCCGGCATAAACGTTGAGGGTGGCGCCCCTGCTGAAGCCGGCCAGTGTCATGCCGCTGGCGTCAGCAAGTTCTACGGCCAGGCTGGATGGCGCACTGACGGCAGCGAGCACAGGAATCCCGGCGAGCGCCGCCTTCTGGACCAGTTCGAAGGAGGCACGGCCGGAAACCTGCAGCACGGTGCCCGCCAGCGGCAGCAGCCGTTCGCGGAGCGCCCAGCCCACCACCTTGTCCACGGCGTTGTGGCGTCCCACGTCCTCGCGCAGGCACAGCAACTCAGTGCCGCCGTCGTCGGTGATCCTGAAGAGGCCGGCCGCGTGGACCCCTCCGGTGGCGTCGAAGACGGCCTGCGCCTTACGAAGCTCGTCCGGGAGCCCGGCGAGCGTCTCGACCGGGACGGTCAGCGGATCACCGGCAGGGCTGAAATGCGATGACTTGCGGACGGCGTCGATGGAATCGGTGCCGCAGATGCCGCATGAACTGGACGTGAAGATGTTGCGGCCCCTCTCGGGGAGGACGACGTCCGGCCGCAACTGCGCCTCCACAACATTGAAGGTCTGAACGCCGTCCTCGTCCTCACCCGCGCAAAACCGCAGGGAGATGAGTTGCTCGGGGTCCCAGATGATGCCCTCGGACACCAGGAACCCGGCCACCAGGTCAAAATCGTCCCCGGGCGTGCGCATGGTGACGGTAAACGGGAGGGATCCCAGCCGGACTTCCAGCGGTTCCTCCACGGCAAGTACGTCTTCCCGGTGCCGCACGGGGAATGCGAGGGACTGCGGCGAACCGTCCAGGACGAACTTGTGAATTTTGCGGCGTTGCGTCATGCGGGCCACGATGCGCTCCTCTTTAGTGCGGGATATGACCATCATTGCAAGCCCGGACGGCCTTCACCAGCCGGGACCGTTTTAGCCGAGCAAAGCACTCCAGTCCACCGGACCGTCTGATGCGGCGGGCTTCCGCGGGGTCTTGCGGGGAGCCGCTTTGGCCTTCGCCGCGGCCGGTTCAGCCGCCGGGATCGGGGCACCCCACGGCAGGGCGAAAGCGGGCGCGGCCTCCCCCAGCTGGATGCCGTGCGGAGGTACAACCAGGACGCCGTCGGCAGCCGCAAGGCCGCGCATCATCCCGGACCCCGCATGCTGGGCAGGTGATGCCATGCCGTAGAGCAGCCTGAAAGGCATCAGCCGGGTCCTTCCCGGTTCAGCGTCGATCATCGTCCCGCAGGGTACCTCACTGATCGGCGGCAGCGACCCGTGGCCCAGCGCGGCCAGCAGCGGAGCCCCCACTGTGCAGAGCGCCATCATCGCGGCAAGGGGATTGCCGGGCAGTCCAAGGATGAAGCGGCCGTCCGGCAGTTCGGCGAGGACTGCCGGGTGCCCGGGCCGCATCGCGATGCCGTCGATCAACAGGCGGCCGCCGAGTTCCGCGACCGCGCGGCGGAGGTGGTCTGTCCCGGACCGGCCGGTGCCGCCGGTGGTGATGACGACGTCGGCAGGCGCCTCCTCCGCAGCGTCGTCTTCCAGGGCGGCGAGCCATTCGTCGTAGCTGTCACCGATTTTGTCCTGCCCGGCGCTGATGCCGCCCATCATCTCGACGACGGCGCCAAGCTGTGGTCCGAAGGTGTCGCGCACCTTACCCGGCGCCGGCAGGCCTGAGGTGACCACCTCGGAGCCCGTGAGCAGGATCCGCACCACAGGTTTTCCCTGGACGTGGAGGGAGTCGTGGCCGGCAAGCGCCGCGAGGGCCAGGTGGGCCGGGTTGAGTACAGTTCCGCTGGCGATCAGGACGTCGCCGGCCGCTGCTTCCTCGCCGGCTTTCCGGATGTGCTGGCCGTTCCTCGGTTCACCGGGCCGTGCCCCGCCGCCCAGGACCAGCACGGGGAGCCCTTCCTCATCCGTTGCCATGGCGCCGCTTTCGCTGCGGAGCACAGCCTTGGCACCAGGGGGAATCAGGCCGCCGGTGACGATGGGACTGGCCTGGTGGGGTGCCAACCGGTGGCCGGGCTCCGCGAGGATCCACGGCCCGCTTCCGTTGACCGCCCAGCCGTCCATGGCCGATGAAGCGTAGTGCGGCATGTCCTGGAGCGCGGTGACGTCCTCCGCAAGCGTCCGGCCGAGCGCGGTCCTGAGCGGCACCGGCCCCGGCGGGATCGGTGTTGCGGAGTCGAATGACGCCTGCCGCGCCTCCTGCCAGGTGTGCGCCAAATGGGTGTGGCCGGTGTCGGCAGTACCGGTTTCGGCAGTCCCCGTTTCCGCGGTGCCGGGACCCTCGGAGGGTTCCCCGTTTTCAGGTACGTCGCTGGCGGCGTCCCCGCCGCCCGGCGGCGCAGCCGTCATGCGCCGGGGTTCCCGCTGCTGACGGCCGGTCCGTCATCGGGCTGCGGCGTGGCCGCGGCGGAATCCGCCGCGGCGTAATCCATCGCCAGCGCCCGCGCCACGCCCATGGCGGCCTGCATTGAAACCGCGTCCGGGGCCTGCCCCGAACCAGACGCCATACCCGCCGCGAAGCCGGCGATGAACGTGGTCAGCGGCGCCGCAGGACGGACCACAGAGTGGGCCGCAACCCCGGCCAGCGCCAAGACTTCATTGACGTCCACCTCGACGTCCTCCAGCTCGAAGGCTTGCAGCAATGCCCGGCACCAGTCCTCCAGCGTTTCGTCCTGGCTTTTCACCGTTGCCTCCAAACTCAAATTCAGTTGCAGTACCACCGCCCGGTCCCACCAACGGTGGCTTATGACCCCTGGCGGGATACCCCTAGCGCGGTGGCATCGTCCCAGGTATCCACATCGTCCGTGGCACCGGCGGGGACGGTAACAGTCCGCACGTCAAGCCTAGCAAGGAGGGCGAAGACTGAAGCGCCTGCCAGGCCTCCACTCTCCCCCAGTTCGTTCACGGCACGTTGTAGCGCAGCTGTGCCATAAAAACCGGCAAGCGGCTGTCTGCGGCCATCAGGCGAAGCGGACATGACTCCCGCGGAGCCGGCCGCGGCGCTGCTGTCCTCCGCCAGGGCGAGCAGAAGTGCGGCAACGGCCTGGTCGGCTTTGGGCATGTCACAAGCCAGGATCAGGGTCGTCGCTGCGCGCAACGGACCGCGTGCGCGGTCCAGGGCGGCCAGGCCGGCGCCTATGGCCGCCGCCGGGCCGGCAAACGCGGGTTCCTCCCGGCATGACAGGACACCGGCGGGCAGTCCGCCGGGATCGGGTCCCACCACCACCGCCGCTTCCGCCCCCGCGGCTGCCGCGAGCGACCGCGACAGGAGGGTGGCGCCGTCGTACACCAACTGGGACTTGGGCACGCCACCCAGGCGCGATGACCGCCCGCCGGCCAGTATTAAGGCATCAAACTCCACAGTGCCAGCCTAGCCATGCAGGCCGACACCGCGTAACCGTGCAGCCTTAGGAACCGTGCAGCCTTAGGAACCGTGCAGCCTTAGGAACCGTGAAACCTTAGGCGGCGGATTCGGGCAGGAGGAAAGGGTCCCACGCGGGCGTGGGCTTTTCCAGTTCCTTGATCTGCCAGATGGTGCCGTGCGGAGGCGCGGGGACGAACCTGAGCTTCCAGCCCATCTCGGCGGGCGTGTGGTCGCCCTTCACGTTGTTGCACCGAAGGCAGGCGGCCACCAGGTTCTCCCAGGAATCGGCACCGCCCCTCGATTTCGGGTGGACGTGGTCAATGGTGTGTGCTGCCTTCCCGCAGTAGGCGCAGCGGTGGCCATCACGGCGCAACACGCCCCGGCGGCTCACAGCAGTGATGGTGTTGTACCGGGGCCGGATGTAGCGGTTCAGGAGTATCACGGACGGACGGCCCAGGATCTCCTGCGGCCCGACGACAGGATCGTCGCCTTCGGCCACTACGCTAGCTTTTCCGGTCAGCACAAGAACCAGCGCCCGGCGGAAGGTCACAACCGCCAGCGGTTCATATCCAGCATTAAGAACGAGAGTGCGCATGCACATACCTCTTCACGGCCGCACCCGTCAGGGGCTCGAGGGCCGGCTGCCCTCTGCTTGTCCGGGCTATGGATCGACAACACAAGAGTAAACACTCAAGTGGCCTATCGCCGAATCGGCTCATTACCATAGACTCCGTGTCGGCAAAAATTCACCTGCCGGAAACGCAAAAGGACCCCTGCCCGAAGGCAGGGGTCCTTTTGTTACGCGTGAACCGGGGTATTAGCCGCCGACGCGGATGAAGACCGGGCCGGAGCCAACGTTGACGCTGAACAGCGAGGTGGTTCCACCGTTCCAGCCGCCGTGGACGGCCTGGCCGTTGCCAACGTAGACAGCGATGTGGGCCATGCCCATGCCGCCGTTCTGGTAGTACGCGAGGTCGCCCGGCTGTGCCTCAGCGGCGCTCACGGTGCGGCCCAGGGACAGGTAGCCTGCCGGCCAGCCGTGGTAGTTGACGCCAACGGCTGCAAGCGCGTTGGTGGCGAGGGCGGTGCAGTCCTGTGCGACACCCAGCTGGGCGTAGGCGGCAGCGGCAATCGCGGCACCGTTTCCGCTGGCGGCGGCGGGGGCTGCAGCTGCAGGGGCGGCCGGGGCCGACACGGTCGCGGCAACGGCAACCGGAGCAGCCTCGGGAGCAGCTTCCTGAACCTCAACGACGGGCTTGGGAGCCTCGACGACCGGAGCCGGGGAGGTGGAGACAGCCGGCTTCTCGAAGGAGATGGCGATGCTGGAAGCGGCCGAGATGTTGGCCGGAGCAGAGGACTGCACTTCCAGGGTGGAAGCAGAGGTTGCTTCGCGCTGAACGTTGGTGTCGGCAGCGTTGGCTGCGATACCGCTGGTCAGGACCAGGCCGGAAGCTGCAGCGATAACCGCAGCCTGACGGCCCATGCCGCCGGCGTTGTCGCCGACAGCCTTGGCAATGACAGCAAGCGAGTTGGTTTTGGTAACCTCGGCGCGGTGCCGTGCGATCGCACGAGTAGTCATTATTTCTCTCTTTCGTTTTCCTCAGACTGCGTGGCAGGCCGCGGTTTTTGGACGCTCCGGCATCTTGGGGGTAAGCCGGAACGGCCCGAACAGGTTTATTTAGCGAAGAACGCGCGCTTCAGCGACGGGAAACCCGTGATGGAGCGAAGCGCCGCGTGTTCTAGCGAAGCGTGTAGAACGCGGAAGTGCCCGTGGCGGACACAGCGTGCAGGATCGTGCCCTGCGACGGGTTCAGCGCGCTGATCATCATGCCGTTGCCGACGTAGATGCCAACGTGCGCACCGCCGTTTTGCATGACCAGGTCGCCCGGCGCCGGGGTGGCGGTGGGAGTCATGGCGGTCCATGCATTGGTGCGGGGGATGCTGATGCCGGCCTGGGCGTAGACCCACTGGGTGAAGCCTGAGCAGTCCCAGCCGCTGGGGGTGGTGCCGCCCCAGACGTAGGCGCTGCCAATACCGGTGTACGCGATGGCGGCGAGGCCCGATGCTGCTGCAGAGGAGGCGGCGTCGGCAAGCTTGCCGGCCTTTGCTTCCCCGTCAGCTGCTGCGGAGGTCTCGCTGGCGTCGGCACCGGTGGACTGTGCCCGGACGGTTTCAATCTTGGGCGCTGCCGTCGTGGTGACGGACGGACGCTCGAAGGAAACAGTCGCTGTCGGTTCAGCGGTTACGGCCAGCTGGGCTGACTGAGAGCCGGACTCCGTCGAAGCGGAAACACCCAGGTTGGTATCGGCGGCATTTGCCGGCATGCCAACACTGAGGATCAGTCCGGACGCAGCTGCGATCACAGCCGCCTGGCGACCTACGGTCCCGGCGTTGGCAGTAACAGCCCTGGACACGGAGTTCAACGGGTTCGTACGAACCGTTTGCGCACGGTGGCGCGCAGAAGTGTTGCGTGTAGACACGAAGGTAGCCTCTCCCAATGCCTACGAGGTGAGCTGTCGGATTCGGATGGGAGTCACCCGGCCGCTCGGCTTCCTGGGAAGCTTTTGCGACTTAACCCCAAGGTCTTCTTGCGAAGACCAAAATTGGTTCCCCCGCCTCTGCCAGACGATGTCATGCGAACGGACCTTGAGCGGTGGCAGAGTTAGGCAATCCACTCAAGAGCGCCAACTTCGGAAAAGTTGGCGTGCTCTAAACGGTACAGGAATTCCGAACGAATGTCACATTCAGGTCACGGCATGTCACAGGAATGCGAGAGCGACCCATCGTTTGGGTCAGAGCCAGCCGGTGGGGTCGACGACTTCGCCGTTGACCATTACTTCGAAATGGAGGTGGCAGCCGGTGGAGGCGCCGGTGGTCCCGCTGAGGGCCACAACCTCGCCTCGGCTGACCTTCTGGCCGACCTGGACGCTTGACGACGAAAGATGGTTGTACGTGGTTTCGAGGCCGTTGCCGTGGTCGATCACCACGCGGTTGCCGCCGCCGTAGGGGTGCCAGCCGGTGAACGTGACCGTTCCGCTGGCGGCAGCCAGGACGCTGGTGCCACACTGTGCCGCATAGTCCTGGCCCCGGTGGAACTCACCGGCTCCGCCGGTTATCGGGCTGACCCGGAAACCGAAGGGCGACGCGGAAACCAGGTGTTCCAGCGGTGCCCCAAGGCTCCCGGCGGAAGCCGCGCGGGTGATGGTGCCCGCGGACTGCGCGCTCAGGAGCTGCTTGAGCTTGCCGTCGGGATCGCCCTTGGTGGCAACGTAGGTGCGGTTGAAGTCGATTTTGGCGCCGGCAGCGGCGGAAACCTCCGGCTGCGCCGCAACCGAAGCGGCCACGCCGGCATTCCCGGTGTCCGCAGTGGACATCATGGGGCCCGTCGACGGGACGGTCACGGTGAGCACCAGTCCGGTGGCGGCCAGGGCCATGCCGGCCTTCTGACCCACGCCGCTCGCCGAAGCGAACTCCGTCACCTGGCTGAACAGGCTGCGGCGCCGGCGTGCATCACGGTGCGCATCGCGCGGCCTGACCGTCATAACGGCTTCGGCCACGGGGTACTCCGAAGCGGGACCGGTCGCCCTGCGGCGGCCCCTGACGGTCTGCGTGGTCAAGAATTATCCTCTCTGGAGAGCCTGCGAAGTTAGCTGTCGGATTCGGGTCAGAGAGTGCAAAGACCCGGTCCGCCATTGCAAGGCATCCGGCACAGGTGTCCCTAGGGAATCCTTCGTCGGAGGTGACTTGCCGCTGACGGACTTCACCCCAAGGCCGTTTTCAACGGCCGATTGTGGTTCCTCCGCCTCTGCCAGGAGATGGTTCTGACACTGATCCGCTGGCAGAGCTCGGCTTCGGATCAGGTAACGCTTTTGTATCGGCGCTAGTGCTCAACTATAGGCGATTAATCAGCGCGGTAATAATTCCGTTATCTGGGTCTCAGTACGTTGTAGGTGGTCCTACAAGGAGGCGGTTAGCTGACCGTAACAAACACGTGGGCCGCAACCTCGGGCGGCAGCTCCAGCGCGCCTTCGATCTCGGGCACACGCACGGAGATGTATTCGCCGACGCGCTCCAGGGCCAGGGACGCTCCGGGCCGGATTCCGCCTTCATCCAGCTGCACCAGCAACTCCGGCTCAACCTGGATGGGTTCGGCCAGCCTGCTCACGGTGATACGTGAGTCGGCCCCGTACGCGGTCATGGCTTCAAGGAGGTTGACCACACCGTCGGTGAAAGCGGGAGTCGGCTGACCGCCGAGCGCCGCCAGTCCCGGAATGGGATTGCCGTAGGGGGAAACGGTGGGGTGGTTGAGGAGTTCAAAGATGCGACGCTCCACCCGCTCGCTCATGACGTGTTCCCAACGGCAGGCTTCGTCATGGACATATGCCCAGTCCAGTCCGATCACATCGGCCAGGAGCCGTTCCGCGAGGCGGTGTTTGCGCATGACTTCGGTGGCGCGTTTCCGGCCGGTTTCAGTCAGCTCAAGGTGCCGGTCCCCCGAAACAACCACCAGCCCGTCACGCTCCATCCGCCCGATGGTCTGCGAAACGGTGGGTCCGGAGTGGCGCAGCCGTTCGGCAATCCGGGCGCGGAGAGCCACGATGTTCTCTTCCTCAAGCTCCAAGATTGTCCGAAGATACATCTCCGTGGTGTCGATCAGATCGGTCATCCAGCTCAGCTCCTCGAGCACAGTCCTTGCGTCAGTCCCACCGTACCGCGCAAAGGCTTCCACGTTGGCCTCGGCGGGGTGGACCTGCATCCACCAACCAGCCGCTGGGAAAAGCCCCACGGGATCAGCCAGGCCGGCTTCGCGACCCACTGTACGACAGCATCCAGCTTAGCCTATTTTGAATTACTCCGGATAATCTTCAGCGTATCGCTCTGACCTGCCGCCGGGATGTCTCAGTGACTGGACTATGACGGATGCCGTTCCCTCCCCCGCAGGCACGTCAGGCAGAATATAGGGGATTCCCCTGCAGGAACCCGTGCACTGCCGGGCCCACGTCCACGCCGGAAACCACGTCCACGCCGATAAATTGGAGCCATTGTGAGTGACACCAGCATCACTATCCCCGCCAACCTCCTGCCCAAGGACGGACGGTTCGGCGCCGGGCCATCAAAGGTCCGCCCCGAACAGATCGAAGCACTGTCTGCCGCCTCTGCCACCCTCCTCGGCACGTCGCACCGCCAGGCCCCGGTGAAGAACCTGGTGGGATCTGTCCGCAGCGGCCTCAGCGAATTTTTCCGCGCCCCCGAAGGCTACGAAGTCATCCTCGGAGTGGGCGGCTCAACGGCGTTCTGGGACGTCGCGGCGTTCGGACTGGTGGACAGCAAGGCCCAGCACCTCTCGTTCGGCGAATTCGGCTCCAAGTTCGCCTCGGCTACGAATAAGGCTCCGTTCCTGGACGCCTCCTCCATCATCAAGGCCGAGCCCGGGACGCGGCCGGTAGCCGCCGCGGAGGCGGGCGTGGACGTCTACGCCTGGCCGCAGAATGAGACCTCTACAGGCGTGGCAGCACCGGTCAAGCGGGTTGCCGGCGCGGATGAAGGATCGCTTGTCCTGGTGGACGCCACCTCGGCTGCCGGCGGCCTGGACGTCGATGTCTCGGAAGCCGACGTGTACTACTTCGCCCCGCAGAAGAACTTCGCATCCGACGGCGGCCTGTGGCTGGGGCTTTTCTCCCCCGCGGCCCTGGAACGCGCCGCCCGGATCAAGGCAAGCGGCCGGTGGATCCCCGATTTCCTGGACCTGCAGACCGCCATCGACAACTCACGGCTCAACCAGACGTACAACACCCCGGCGCTGGCCACCCTGGTGACCCTGGACGCCCAGGTGCAGTGGCTGAACGCCAGCGGCGGTCTTGAGTTTGCCGCGGCACGGACCGCCGATTCGGCCGGCCGCATCTATGACTGGGCGGAGGCCTCCGAATACGCCACGCCGTTCGTTGCCAAGGCAGAAGACCGCTCCAACGTGATCGCCACCATCGACTTCGATGATTCGATCGATGCAGCCGCAATTGCCAAGGTCCTGCGCGCCAACGGCATCGTGGATACCGAACCGTACCGCAAGCTGGGCCGCAACCAGCTGCGCATCGCCACGTTCGTGGCGATCGACCCGGACGACGTTTCGGCCCTCCTCTCCAGCATCGACTACGTCGTGGGAGAACTGCGGAAGTAGGAAGTCAGCTGCTGCTGACGCGTTAACGTCCGACGGCGTCGTCCGGGTTTGGTCCCGGACGACGCCGTCGTCGTTAAGTGCTCTAGTCGGTCTCGCGGGCGGAGCCGGATTGTTCCTCCGGTGCGTCACTGTCGTCGTCGGAATCGTCGTCGGTGTCGTCGTCGGAATCGTCGGAATCGTCGGAATCGTCGTCAACGGAGACCGCGGCGCCGTCGCCGGAGCCCGCCGGGGCAGTGTCCTGGGCGTCGGCGTCCACAACAGGCGCCTCCGCGTCCTGTTCATTTTCCTGGGCATCCTCGGGGCGCACCCGTTCAGCCCAGGGCACCCACTCCGGCGCGAGGATGGAATCCTCCGAAGGCAGCAGGCCAAGTTCGTTCACCGTGACGACCTTGGAGCGGGAATTGCGGGTGAGCACCGCGTACCACTGCCACCCCTGGTACCCGGCCAGCTTGGACTCGAAGAGATGAGTGACAACGCGGTCCCCTTCACTCTTGGCACCTAGGTGCTGTCCGATCTGTTCGGCCGGGGCGATGCCCTCCACTGCAGCCCGGGCAAAGTCCACGGCTGCAGCGAGCACCGCATCCGGTTTTCCGACGCGCCACACGGGGACGCCGGCACGGGGCTTGGACGCCGGTTTGGGGGTGCTCTGGTCAGGTTGGGAAGTCATGTGGATGCCTAAGCGTCCAGCTCGTCGGCAACCTTACGGAGGGCGGCTGCAATCGCCTTGGCCTTGTTGCCTTCCGGGTACTTTCCGGCGGACAGCGTCCCGGACAGGTTGTCCAGCACGGTCACGAGGTCCTGGACGAGTGGCGCCAGGTCCTTGGCGCTGGGACGCTTTGCCTTCGCGATGGACGGGGTCTTGTCCAGCACGCGCAGCCCGAGGGCCTGGGCTCCCTTGCGGCCGTCGGCCACACCGAACTCCACGCGCGTGCCGGCTTTGAGCTCCGTTACACCCTCGGGCAGGGCGGATTTGGGCAGGAATACTTCCTGGCCGTCCTCACCTGCGAGGAATCCGAAGCCTTTTTCCTTGTCATACCACTTGACCTTGCCGGTAGGCACGTAATCAACCTTCTTCGTTCTGGACTTCCTGTGACACGGCCGGCGGCCACCGCATCCGCACTGATATGCGGGTTCAGGGTATGGCTGCCCGGACCATGTTGGTCTGTATCTTCAAGGTTATCCTGCCGGGACCCGGATTCCCGCTTTGCGGCACGGGCTCAGCCGGGCTGTTAGCGTTACTTCCATGACACCCTCCCGCTACCGGCGGCCCCTGATGATAGTTGCGGCGGTTATTGCTGTCTTTTCGCTGGCTGCCGTGGGCGCCGTCATGGCCATCGCCTTTGGCGGCAGTGCCGCCCCGGTGTGGGTGACATCCCTGGCCCTGTACGGCCTGCCGCTGGCGTTCCTCCTGATGATATTCCTGGTGATCGACGGCGTCGCCGCCCGCCGCCGGGCAGGAAAGTCCGGCGGGCGGTAACGTTGGACTGATGTCCTTTATTCGCGCGCTCAGCAAGGAACTGGAGGCACGCAGCGACGACTCGTTGCGGGCCCTGTTCTCCGCGCGGCCGGACCTGGTCTCACCCAACGTTCCGGACTTTGCGGCCCTCGCGGCGCGGGCCAGCGCCAGGGTCAGCGTGCAGCGTGCACTGGAGCGCCTGAACCGGCCGCAGATGCAGGTCCTGGAGACGCTTCACCTCTGCACCAACACGGACACAGCCCACAGCGCCTCTGCCGCCGGACTCAAGAAACTCATCCGCGGCGCATCGCTGTCCGCCATCGAACGGATCCTGCACTCCCTTGAAGAACTCGCCCTCGTGCACCGCGCCGAGCCCCCGCACGGTATCGCACTGCCGGCAGGGGCCCGCCAGCGCTACTACCTTCCGGTAGGAAGCCTCCGTGACGTCGTAGGGATATATCCGGCGGGACTGGGCAGGAGTTACACGGAACTTGTCCGGCTGCAGCCGGCCTTCGCCCAGCGCGTGGTGCAACTGGTGGGCGAACTGCACCACAGCGGCGCCTCCATCCACCCCGCCACAACACCCATGGAAGCCGCCCTGTCATTGCAGCATTGGACAGCCACGCCCGAGGCCCTGGAACGGCTCCTCGCCACCGCCCCGGAGCGCACCACGGCGCTCCTGGCCCGTTTCGGGAACTGGGCCATGGGCGCGGTGCCCCAGGCCCAGCGGCGGGCTTCCGTCCTCAATGAAGGCCCCGACGTCGGCCCTGTTGACTGGCTCCTGGCGAGGGGCCTGCTGGTACCGCTGGACGCCGCCCACGTGGAGTTGCCGCACAGCGTGGGGATCGCCCTCCGCGGCGGGGCCGTGATCGAGGACTTCACGCTGACTCCCCCGGTGCCCAGGCTAGGACAGACCACAGCGGCGCTCCGGCGAAATGCCGCCTTGGGCGCCATTGCCGAAACCCTCCGCCTGACGGGAGAGCTCCTGTACAACGTGCGCGAGCAGCCCCTCGTCACGTTGCGGAGCGGGGGCGTCGGCGTCCGCGAGATGAAACGCCTGGCGGACGCACTCCGGATCGACCTTCACGCCGCCGGCCTGCTGGTTGAACTCTGCGCCCTGGCCGGCCTTCTCCGGCTGGACGTTGACAGCTCCGCCTGGGTGCAGCCGGAACAGCTTGAGTGGCTTACGCTGCCGCGCCAGGAACAATGGCTCTGGCTCGTGAATGCCTGGCTGGCCAGCGAACGTGCCCCGTCGCTGGTGGGCCAGCCAGTCACCGGTCCGGGCGCGGGGGCCGCCCCGCACCGTGCGGCGGCGGGCACCACCATCAACGCGCTGTCGGCTGAAGCCCAGCGGCCGGACGCGCCCGTCATCCGGAAGAGGATCCTGGAAATCCTCAACGAACTGACGGACGAGGCCGCTGAGGCCGACGGCAAGGCGCCGGTGCTGGACGCAGCCGCGGTGCTGCAACGGGCAGAGTGGACCCAGCCCCGGATGGCACGGCGCTTTAGTTCGCTGATCCGCGGCGTCCTGGCCGAAGCGGAGATGCTCGGCCTCATCGGTTCGGGCGCGCTGAGCCAGTTGGGCTCGGCCATCGCCGCGGAGCGTCCCGATGAAGCGCTGGATATCCTGGGGGAACATCTCCCGGCCGCCCTCAACCACGTGTTGCTGCAGGCTGACCTCACTGCCGTAGCGCCGGGGTACCTGGCGCCCGAGTTGAGTGAGAAGCTGCTGGTGATGGCCGACGCCGAAGGCCAGGGTCCCGCGACGATCTACCGGTTCTCCGTGGCGTCCGTCCGCCGGGCGCTCGACGCCGGCCACGACGCCGGCAGCATGTTGCGTTTCCTGCGCGAGCACTCTGCCACCGCTGTACCGCAGCCACTCGAATACCTCGTGGAGGACACCGCGGCCAGGCACGGCAGGCTGCGGGTGGGCGTGGCGTCCAGCTTCATCCAAAGCGACGACGAGGACGCCCTGCTCGAACTCGTCAAGGAATCCAGCGCGTCCGGGCTGGGGCTGGTGCGCATTGCGCCCACAGTCCTGATTTCCCGCGCGGGCACCAAGGAAACCGCCCAGGTCCTGCGTGCACTCGGTTTATCACCGGCCGTCGAGGAGGCTGAGTCAGGGCTGATCCGGCTGCGCCGGACCACCGCCGTTCCGGGCAGCGGGCGTCCTGTGTACAGTGCGCCGCGGACCGCACCGGCAGAGGCCGACGTCGACGCCCAGCTGGCGATTCTCCGCAGCCACGGAGCCGCCCATGGACCGAACGGCAACGGAAGCCACCGCCCGGCGTCGGGGGCAACGGGAGAGGAAGCAACGCAGCTCGGGCTCGAAACCCTGCAAAAGGCCATCCGGCTCCGGCAAGCAGTCGTAATGAACGTGGTGGACAGCCAAGGGAATTCCAGCAGGGAAACGGTTGTTCCGGTCTCTGTGAACGGCGGCCGGGTGAGGGTCTTCGACCCCGCACGCGAAACCGAACGCGTGCTCTCGATCCACCGGATCACCGACATTGAGGCGGAAGAGGGATCCTAGCAGTGACCAGCACCCCACAAACCAGCGGCATCAGGGCCTGGGCGCCGTGAACGACGGGCCACTGATCGTCCAGAGCGACAAAACCATCCTGCTCGAAGTGGACCATGAGCTTGCCACCGAGGCCAGGCACGCCATCGCCGCCTTCGCCGAACTGGAGCGCGCGCCGGAACACGTGCACAGCTACCGCCTGACTCCGCTGGGGCTGTGGAACGCCCGCGCCGCCGGACTGGACGCAGAACGCGTGCTGGACACCCTGTTGAAGTATTCGCGCTTCCCGGTGCCGCATTCCCTGCTGATCGACATCGAAGAAACGATGTCCCGCTACGGCCGGCTGCGGCTGGAAAAAGACCCGCAGCACGGGCTGGTGATGCGGACCAGCGATTACCCCGTGCTCGAGGAAGTCTGCCGTGCCAAGAAGATCCAGCCCCTTCTCGGCCCGCGCATCGACGGCGAGACCGTCGTGGTCCATTCCTCGCAGCGCGGGCAGCTGAAGCAGCTGCTCCTCAAGATCGGCTGGCCTGCCGAAGACCTGGCGGGCTACGTGGACGGCACGCCGCACCCCATCATGCTCAACGAGTCCGGCTGGAAGCTCCGGCCGTACCAGAAACTGGCCACGGAGAACTTCTGGGCCGGCGGCAGCGGCGTCGTCGTACTCCCCTGCGGCGCCGGCAAAACGCTGGTGGGTGCGGCGGCCATGTCCACAAGCTCCACCACCACGTTGATCCTGGTGACCAACACTGTGTCCGCCCGGCAGTGGAAGGACGAGCTCGTCAAGCGGACCTCGCTGACGGCGGACGAGATCGGTGAGTACTCCGGCTCGGTCAAGGAAGTCCGCCCGGTCACCATAGCGACTTACCAGGTCCTGACCACGAAACGGGGTGGGCTCTACCCCCATCTGGAACTGGTGGACGGCCACGACTGGGGCCTGATCATCTACGACGAGGTCCACCTGCTGCCGGCACCCATCTTCCGGATGACGGCCGATCTCCAAGCCCGGCGCCGGCTCGGATTGACCGCAACCCTGGTGCGCGAGGACGGCCGCGAAGGCGAAGTCTTCAGCCTGATCGGGCCGAAACGCTACGACGCGCCGTGGAAGGACATCGAAGCCCAGGGCTACATCGCCCCGGCTGACTGCGTGGAAGTCAGGGTGGATCTTCCCCACGACGAACGCGTTGCGTACGCCATGGCGGAGGACGCCGACAAATACAGGCTCTGTGCCACGTCCGAAACCAAGACCACGGTGGTGGAGCAACTGGTGGAACAGCACCGCGGTGAGCAGCTCCTGGTCATCGGCCAGTACATCGACCAGCTGGACGAACTGGGCGAACGGCTCCAAGCCCCCGTGATCAAGGGCGACACGTCCGTGAAGGAGCGCCAGAAGCTGTTCGAAGCCTTCCGGGCAGGCGAAGTGAAGACCCTGGTGGTTTCCAAGGTGGCGAACTTCTCCATTGACCTTCCGGAAGCTTCGGTGGCCATCCAGGTGTCCGGCTCGTTCGGTTCCCGGCAGGAGGAAGCCCAGCGACTGGGCCGGCTCCTGCGCCCCAAGCAGGACGGCCGCGCTGCGCGGTTCTACTCACTGGTGGCACGGGATACGCTCGACCAGGACTTCGCGGCGAAGCGCCAGCGGTTCCTGGCCGAGCAGGGCTATGCCTACCGGATCATGGATGCCAAGGACGTGGGACGGAATCCTTCGGCCACCTGATGCGGCAGCCGCCGGCCTCCGCGGAACCCTGTCCCGTTAGGGTCCCGCGGCCGAACGTCACCCGCGGGTGGCAGTCAGCTGATCCCCCACGATCCGTCCCGTTCCGTGGTTCCTGTCCGCGGGTCAAGCTGCGGTGCCTGATAGGCGAGTTCGCCGCCGCTGCGGCCACCGAACGGACGTCCGTGGTCCGCGAACTCCTCCCGGAAATAGGCAAGGCACCACTGCCCCATCTGAATCCGGGCGCCCGTGCGAAGAACGGACTCACCCGTGGATGCGACACTGCCTGTCACCCTGCCGTGCGGCACCAGTACGTACTCGTCGTCCGCGTTGTGGACTATTTCCGCATGGAGCCCGTCCAGCCCGTCCAGTTGGACGTCCGAGGACCCGTCACTGCCGATCCTTACGATTTCCCTGCTCAGTGTGTATTCGCGGGGCACCTGGCCGTTCCACGTTGCCGAGTCCTGGACGAAGATGAGCCGGGGCCGGCCGCTTCCCCGGCTGTGGTGGGTGGTGGTGGCACGGCGGACGATGCTCCGCCTGACTGTCGGCATCAACGGCAGCGGAGTCTGCGGGGGCAGCAGCGAGAACCGCGGCGCGCGCCGTCCGCGTTTCATGAGTGGCGCCAGGGCGCCGAGCTTCCCCAGCTTGATGTGCGGCGAGCGCGTAATGAGCCGCTGCGACGCCGGGCTGGCGACGGCTCCGAGGCTCACGATGTGGCCGTCCGGACCGTCAACCACCACTGAAAGCCCCCGCTCCGCAAGGGTCTTCGCCAGCGGCCGGATGTCATCCAGCGACGGCATGCCGCCGGAACCGAACGGCTCAAGGCCGTCCACGGCAATTCGCACTTCGGTGCCGCCGGCCTGTGCTGTTCCCCGCGTTACGGCTCCGGACCCATCGGTATAGGAAAAGTCCAGATCCATGTCGAGGCGGAATCCGTTCACGTCCGGATCAGCTCCGGTTCTCGTCTGACCCCGAAGCATCGTTGTCACTGGTGGTCACCCGGAGGCTGCCGTTGAGCTTCCAGGTGGCGCGAGGGGCGTCCGGGCCGATGTCGCGCGGAACCTCCACCGTCATGTCGATGAAGTTGTAGTTGATCGCGGCGCCCTTGCCGGTCAAGTAGGACCACATTTCCTCAGCCAGGTCTGCCCAGTCGCGGATGCTGCGGTCGGCCGTGCGGGTACTCTCGGGCGCTTGTATTTCCGTCATGGTGGTTGTTCCCCTTCATTGGGTGCCGCATGAACGATTGGTCCCGAATCCTCATGGACTCAGTGCGCCCACTCTAATACCGGCCGGTAGCAGGGGAAACCCTCCGCGGCCCGAACGAATTAGCCGCAAAAAGGGTTCCCCTCAGTCCGTGGCCGCGAGCAGGTCCAGGACAAACCGCGCCATGTCCGCACGCGCGGCCACCAGGGCCCGGAGCGCGTCTGAGTCCTGCTCTGCCAGCTTCTGGGTGGGGATTGCGGACAACCCGGTGAAGACGGCCATCGATGCCGCGTGGCCCCGCCTGACGGACGCCTCCTCGACGTCAGCCCCGGCATCGGCCAGGCCGGCGCAGTACGCCTCCAGGCACAGCGGTCCCAGCCGGTACAGCTCGGCCCCGCCCATGACGCCCTGGTTGACCCAGCCGGAGAGCAGCTGGCCCAGGTCGAAGCCACAACAGGCCAGGCCGAACCGCCCCCAGTCGATAACCGCGAACGACGCCGCGGCGGTGCCGGCGGGCAGGGACTCCACCAGCAGGTTTTGCGGACTCGCGTCACCATGGGCGGGAAGCTGGGGCAGGGCGGTCATTTCCTCCACCAGCGCGAACGCTCTGTCCGCCAGGTCCCGAAGGCCCGCGACCAGAGCGGCATCAGCGGCAGGAGCCACCGCCGGGTGCCGCCACAGGGAGTCGCTCTGGATCGCGGGGATGAAGACGTTGGCGCCCACACCCTCCACGAAGAACCGGAGCGCGCCGGGAGTGCTGGCATCCGGGATGGCAGCGACGCATTCCCTCGCCTCGGAGCTTCCCGACAGCCTGCCAAGGAATCTGGCTGCATCCACGAAACACCGGTCCGTCCAGCCGGCCGCCGCGACCTCGGCGACGTCCTCCATCCAGATCGCCGTGCGCTGGTTGTCGAGTTCCGCGATCTTGAAAACCTCGGGAAGCCGACCGCCCTGCGGCATCACCGAGCCGAGCGCCGAAGCGTAGACCTGCGCCTCGGTGCGCCACAGATAGTTGGCGGCGAGGGCAGCACGGAATGGCGGCGGCACCTGCCCGATGCCCTGCCACAGCAACGGCGACTGGATAACCTTGACCACCATGCTGAAGCGGGCGACGCCGACCGTGTTACTAGCGCCGGCACAACTGGTGCGGGCTGTTCCGCCGACCCGCCAGAGCCCTCCGGTGGTCATGTTGAACATGGGGAACTCGATTGCGTCGGCCCGGGCACCCAGCAGCTCCACGTCCCGCTCCCCGAGGGCGGCAGCGGCCAGCAGTGCCAAGTCATCGGGCTCCGCCCCGGCAGCACCCAGGGCATCCATGTTTTCGAGCAGTGGCGCCTTCATGGATTACCCCTCGGTAGCCGGGCGGCCTCTGGAAAGGCCTGAGACCAAAAATGGTAAAGTAACTTTATGATTGATGTCAATGAGTTCCAGGCAGACGCGCCTCCCCAGCACATCGCCGCCCTGCTTGCAGGGGCCTTCGACTCCCTCCGGGCTGAATTGAACGCGCGGACCCTCCCTGGACTCCGGCCCTCGCACTACCGCGTTATGTCCCTCATTCCGGGCGGCGGCCTGAGGTTGTCCGAACTCGCCGAGCGGGCCGCAATCACCAGGGCCGGAATCGGCCAGTTCATGAAGTACCTGGAGAATCTGGGATACGTGGCGCTCCGGCCAGACCCCTCGGACAGCCGGGCAAAAATCGTAAGGCTGACGCCTTCGGGGACCTCCGCCGTCGAACTTTCCACGGCAATCATTGCCGAGACCGAAACGCGCTGGGAGGCGGCGCTGGGGACCGGGCGGTACCGGGAACTGCGCCGGTCACTGCAGGAAATTGGCCGGCTTGCGCCGCCACCGGCAGCCTAGTGCCGGGTTCCACACATGGGACACTCAACATTCATTCAGAAAACTCCCAGATTCTGGGAGCATCATGGGAGGTATGAAAAAGAACGGTCCCGAAGCCAAGCTGCTCGTCGTCGATGATGAACCAAACATCCGCGAGCTGCTCTCCACCTCCTTGAGGTTCGCAGGCTTCGAGGTCGTCTCGGCCGGCAACGGACGCGACGCCCTCGCCGCCGCCGAGCTCCATGCCCCCGACCTTGCGGTGCTCGACGTCATGCTCCCGGACATGGACGGCTTCACGGTGACCCGCCGGCTGCGCGCCTCAGGCAAGCACTTCCCCGTCCTGTTCCTCACGGCCAAGGACGACACCGAGGACAAGGTCACCGGGCTCACCGTCGGCGGCGACGACTATGTCACCAAGCCCTTCAGCCTGGACGAGGTGGTGGCCCGGATCCGCGCCGTGCTGCGGCGCACCCAGCCCCTGCTCGACGACGACGCCGTCATCCGCGTGGACGACCTCGAGCTCGACGACGACGCCCACGAGGTGCGCCGCGGCGGCACCGTCATTGAGCTCTCCCCCACGGAGTTCAAGCTCTTGCGCTACCTGATGCTGAACCCGAACCGGGTCCTCTCCAAGTCCCAGATCCTGGACCACGTCTGGGAATACGACTTCAACGGAGACGCGTCCATCGTGGAGTCCTACATCTCCTACCTGCGGCGCAAAGTGGACATCGACCCCGATGCCCCGGCGCTCATCCAGACCAAGCGCGGTGTGGGCTACGTACTTCGGACAGCCGAAAAGCGCTGACCTTGCTGCACCGTTGGAAGTCCGCCTCGCTGCGTTCCCAGCTGGTGGCCATCATGATGGCGCTTATGCTGGTGGCCTTGGCCGTGACCGGTTCGGGAACACTAACCCTCCTGCACAGCTATCTGCAGGGCCAGGTGGACGACAAGCTCAAGGTCGCCGTCAATTCGGTCAAGCAGCAGCAGTCCTTCAACCAGCTGCTGCAACAGAATCCGAACATTCCCACCGACTACTCCCTCATGCTCCTGCGCCCGGACCAGGACCCGTTCCCGTTCGGCGGCAACAAGGACTCGCATCCGGACATCGAAAGCCTCTCCCCGGCCGAAGCCAACAGGCTCGACCTCGCCCCGTTCCAGGTCCGCGGCACCGACGGGCGGAACTGGCGCGTCGTGGCACTGCCTGTAGTTGACGGCAACCAGCGCAACGCCGTCGTCATCATCGGCCTGTCGCTGGCCCCGGTGGACTCGGTGGTGGAACACGCTTCACTGGTGGTGGTGGGAGTGGGCTTCCTGACCCTGGTGCTGGCCTTCTTCATTGCCACTTGGACAGTGTCCAGGTCCTTCCGTCCGCTGGCCCGCGTGGAAAGGACCGCCGCGGCCATCGCCGCCGGTGACCTTTCCCGCCGCGTCGATGTGGAGAATCCGGCCACCGAAGTGGGCCGGCTGGGCGGCTCCCTGAACGCGATGCTCAGCCACATTGAATCCGCCTTCGCGGCCAGGCTCGCCTCGGAAGAGCGGATGCGCCGCTTTGCCGCCGACGCTTCCCATGAACTCCGCACTCCCCTGGTGACGATCCGGGGGTTCTCCGAGCTCTACCGCCAGGGCGCCCTGACCAAGGACGAGGACGTGGCCATGGCCATGGGCCGGATTGAGAGCGAGGCCAAACGGATGGGCTCCATGGTGGAGGACCTTCTGCTCCTCGCCCGGCTGGACGAGCAGCGCCCCCTGCAGCAGAAGCCCGTGGATCTGCTGCTTCTCGCCAACGACGCCGTGGTGGACACCCAGGCCAGCGACCGGGACCGGACGATTTCACTGACAGGCCTCGACGGCGGACCGCCCTCCCCCGCGCCGATGCTGGGCGATGAGGCCAAGCTGCGCCAGGTGGTGGGCAACCTGATGGGAAACGCCCTGCGCTACACCCCGGCCGGGACGCCCATCGAGCTCGCCGTCGGAGTGCGCACCGGCGAGGCGGGCCAACGGTTTTCCGTCATCGAGGTGCGCGACCACGGCGCCGGGATCCCGGAGGACGAAGCGTCGCGGATCTTTGAGCGCTTCTACCGGGCGGACACCTCCCGGACCCGGGAAACGGGCGGCAGCGGCCTCGGCCTGGCCATCGTTGCTGCCATCGTGGGCTCACACTCGGGGTCCGTCCGCATGGTCCCCACGGACGGCGGCGGCGCCACGATGGTGGTCAGCCTGCCGTTCCGGGACGAGGCAGCCGAGTATTTAGGCAGTAAGAACGACGGCTCAGGCAGTAGGAACGACGGCGGCGAAGCCGGCGAAGTTGTCCACATATAGGCAGCGGATGTGGCGCGGCTTTCCGCCAGTTTCCTAGGCTCGACGTAGCGGTCCGAACACCCCGGTCCGTCCGCAGGCTTGACCCGGCTTGCGAACAGCGTCGAAGGGCAATCACCATGAGCATCATCTCCGTAGATACCGAACTGCTCCAGCTCAAATCAGCCAACGTGAAGGCCACGGTTGACCGCATCAGCGCGGACGTCCAGGCCATGAAGCGGGGGCTGGATGAGCTGCAGGGCACGTGGCGCGGATCGGCGGCCACCAACTTCCAGGCGCTGATCACCGAGTGGACCATCACGCAGGGCAAAGTGGAGGCTTCGCTCGCCTCGATCAACATGGCCCTGACGTCAGCGGCCGCCACGTACGCCCAGGCAGAGCAGGGCAATACGCAGCGGTTCAGCTGATTCACGGGCTCAGCTGAAGCGGGCTAAGCCTCCGGGGTTCCCTGGTGGAAGCGCAGGCGCCACTGGGTGCCGTCCAGCACCCAGAGCGAACTGCGCAGCGACGATCCCGACCGGTCCTTACTTCGGTACGTCAGCAGGACCGCCTGCGGTCCCACCCGGTCGGCGCCAATGATCTCCAGTTCGGCGGCAGTGCCCGGGCTCTCCTCGAGGGCCATCATCATGGCATCGCGTGTCCAGAACCGGCCCGAGCTGCCGATTTCCGTAAACTCCGGATGCAGCAGCACGCCGGTGCGCCCGATGTCGGCGCGGGTGTCGGGGCTGAGCAGTTCCCGTTCCAGTGCCTCAACGACGGCTTCGGGAGCTGCGTCCGGGCCCGGCTGCGCGAAGGGGTCCGTCTCCAGCTCACTGAATAGGTCCGGCTCGGTGAAAAGGTCCGGCTGGTTGCGGCTTCCGGCCAGGGTGAGGGATTCCTGGCGCTGCGGCACCCGGGGCGCGGCCTGTGTGGAGGCGCCTCCCTCGGGGACAATGCCGGCGCGGACAAAACCCGGTCCCGACCGTACTGCAATGCCCTGCTGATAGGAGGTTGCCGCAGCGCGCGCCCGGTCGTCGGCGGCCTCGTTGAGATCGTGCCCGGCGTGGCCCCGGACCCATTCGAAGCGGTACTTGCGTCCAGTCAGCGCCTGGTCGATTTCCCGCAGGATCTCCACGTTCAGGACCGGCTTGCCGTCAGCCTTCCGCCAGCCCTTGCGCTTCCAGCCGGGCATCCACTTGGTGACCGAGTTGATGACGTATTGGCTGTCGCAAAGAATATGCAGCTCCTCCTCGGGGAGGTGCGCGGTGCAACGGAAAAGATCCAGCACGGCCATCAGCTCGCCCTGGTTATTCGTGCCGTGCGGCCACCCGCCTGCCCGCCAGCAGTCGTCGTTCACATACCAGGCCCATCCGGCCGGGCCGGGATTTCCTAAAGCCGAACCGTCGGCTGCTGCAGTAATCGTCACCGCACTATCCTGCCAGACCTGCCCGACATTGTGGCTTTCGGTGATGCACGGCCACGGCGGACGGTGGCTGCACCAGTGTCCGTGCGAACGTCCTTCCGAACGCAAAAGTGCGGCCCCCTCGCAATGAGGGGGCCGCACTCAGGTGCGCTTTGCGCGGTTGGGCAGGTTAGAAACCGCCCATGCCGCCCATCTCGTCGCCGCCACCCATGGCCGGAGCGTTCTTCTCCGGCTTGTCGGCCACAACGGCCTCGGTGGTGAGGAAGAGACCCGCGATGGACGCAGCGTTCTGCAGGGCAGAGCGCGTTACCTTGACGGGGTCGTTGATGCCGGCAGCCAGCAGGTCAACGTACTGTCCGGTTGCGGCGTTCAGACCGTGACCGGCGGGCAGGCCGCGGACCTTGTCGACAACAACGCCCGGCTCGAGGCCGGCGTTGAACGCGATCTGCTTCAGCGGTGCGTCGATGGCAACGCGGACGATGTTGGCGCCCGTTGCTTCGTCGCCTTCGAGCTGCAGGTTGGCGAATGCCTTGGCGCCGGCCTGGATGAGGGCAACGCCACCACCGGCGACGATGCCTTCTTCAACGGCAGCCTTCGCGTTGCGGACAGCGTCCTCAATGCGGTGCTTGCGTTCCTTGAGCTCAACTTCGGTTGCGGCACCGGCCTTGATGACTGCAACGCCTCCGGCCAGCTTGGCCAGGCGTTCCTGCAGCTTCTCGCGGTCGTAGTCCGAATCGGAGTTCTCGATCTCGGCGCGGATCTGGGAAACGCGGCCGGCGATCTGGTCGGCGTCGCCGGCACCTTCGACGATGGTGGTCTCGTCCTTGGTGACAACAACCTTGCGTGCCTTGCCCAGGAGTTCGAGGCCGGCGGTCTCAAGCTTGAGGCCGACTTCCTCGGAGATGACCTGGCCACCGGTGAGGATGGCGATGTCCGCGAGCTGCGCCTTGCGGCGGTCGCCGAAGCCCGGAGCCTTGACGGCGACGGACTTGAAGGTGCCACGGATCTTGTTGACGATCAGGGTGGCCAGGGCCTCGCCCTCGATGTCTTCGGCAATGATCAGCAGCGGCTTGGAGGACTGCATGACCTTTTCGAGGACAGCAACCAGTTCCTTGACGTTGGAGATCTTGGAGTTGACGATCAGGATGTACGGATCCTCGAGGACCGTTTCCTGACGCTCAGCGTCGGTGACGAAGTAAGCGGAGATGTAGCCCTTGTCGAAGCGCATGCCCTCGGTGAGCTCAAGCTCGAGGCCGAAGGTGTTGGACTCCTCGACGGTGATAACACCTTCCTTGCCGACCTTGTCCAGTGCTTCAGCGATCAGCGCGCCGATTTCGTCGTCACCGGCAGAGATGGACGCCGTGGCGGCGATCTCTTCCTTGGTTTCGATTTCCTTGGCGGAAGCGAGCAGCTCGGTGGTGACGGCTTCAACAGCCTTCTCGATGCCGCGCTTCAGGGACAGCGGGTCAGCGCCGGCTGCGACGTTGCGCAGGCCTTCCTTGACCAGTGCCTGTGCGAGCACGGTGGCCGTGGTGGTGCCGTCGCCAGCGACGTCATCCGTCTTCTTGGCAACTTCCTTGACCAGCTCGGCGCCGATCTTTTCGTAAGGATCGTCCAGCTCGATCTCCTTGGCGATGGACACACCATCGTTGGTGATCGTGGGGGCGCCCCACTTCTTTTCGAGGACGACGTTGCGTCCACGCGGGCCGAGGGTGACCTTGACGGCGTCGGCGAGGATGTTCAGGCCCCGCTCAAGACCGCGGCGTGCCTCTTCATCAAATGCAATGATCTTGGCCATAACGGCAGTAGTCCTTTCGGGACAGTCGTTAAGAATGAACCTTCACTGCGGTGCCCGCGACGGACGACCCTTCACCGGCGGCCTCTGTATGCCGCACGGATGGGATCTCACCCCAGCAAGGTATTTCTTTCGCTCCTTGTCCTTCCCGCTCTCCGCGGCCGGCCGGAACCGGGCGTGGAATTAGCAGTCAGTCCGTGGGAGTGCTAAGTCAATAATTAGCACTCCCCCGGGGAGAGTGCAAGCAGGCATTGCGCGGAAAGGCCCTGCCGCAGCCCCGGCTACGCTAGGAGCGATCAGCCGCCGGCACGGGCGGCGGTTTCGCTTCCGCTCATCCTGGCCCTGTTATCTGCGGCATAGGTGAACACCATGTAGTTGGCGCTGGTGACGTCCCCGGTGGAATCGAAGCCGATCTGCCCTGACTCGCCGTCGTAATCCGCAGGCTTACCGGCCTTGAGGGCGTCGGCACAGTCCTTGTAGCTCCTGCACGGTTCAGCCGTGCCCGCGCCTTGCGGTCCGGAGACTGCGGTCAGCTTGGCAGCGATGGAGGAGCCGGCGTCGTCCTGCGCCGCGACGGCCGCGATGGCGGCCAGGTTGACGGCGTCGTACGTTTCCGCGGCGAACGTCATGTCCTTAAGGCCTGGATCAACCGCCACCAGTTCGCCCTGGAAATGCGCCGAGGGGAAGACACCCGGCAGAATTCCGCGGGCACCCTCAAGGGCCTTGGACCCCAGCGCGGAGCCGTACTGGTTGACGGCGCCGTCACTGAGGATCAGCTTGCTGCCCGCCAGGCCCGCGTTGTTGAGTTCCGCTATGGCGCCCTGGGCGCCGGCGCGGGCAACGACGATGACGGCGTCCGGGCCGGCGGCCTTCGCGGCTGCGGCCGCCTGCTGTGCCTGGCCGGCTGTGAATCCGGCCTCGGCCACCGTGCCTACGCCTGCTGCCTTGGCCGCGGCGGCCACGGCCACAGAGACGTCCTTGCCGTACAGGCTGTCCTCGTGAAGGACCGCTACGGTCCGGGCGCCGCTGTCCTTGGCCAGCTTGACCAGCACTGGCGCCTGGGCCACGTCGGCTGCCGACGTGCGGAAGTAGTACCCGCCACTCTTATACCGTGTGAGGCCGTGCGCGGCGTTCGCCGGAGAAATGATGGCCACTTTGGCCCGCGACAGGACATCTATTGCCCCCGGGGCGCGGCTCGAGTCAGTGGGACCGATGACCACGTCAGCCTTGGCCGCCACGAGTTCCTTGGCCTGTGACGCGGTGTCCTCGCTGATTTTCTCGGGCAGGAGCTCCACCGGCCGCCCCTTGTGGCCGCCCGCGGCGTTAATCTCCTGGACCGCGAGTTTTGCGGCGGCAAGCTGGGAGGCGTTCAGGAAGGATTGTTTTCCGGTGTTGTCCAGGATGATGCCTATGCGCAGTGTGCCGTCGCCATTGGCGTCGACCGAATCAACCCGCACGTTGCCGCTCTGGCCGGAGCAGCCGGCCAGGACCAGCGCCGTGGCTGCGCCAAGGACCGCCGCCGACAACAACCGTGGCCGCACCCGGGCGGAGCGGGCAGGAGCGCCTGGGCCGTGCACTGCCGCGGGCAGCATCAGGCCGGCCGGACGTTCTCTGCCTGGGGACCCTTCTCACCTTCGCCGACTTCGAACTGCACCCGCTGCCCTTCATCCAGGGCACGGTAGCCCTCACCCTCGATGGCCGACCAGTGGACGAAGACATCGTCTCCGGAGTCGTCGACAGTGATGAAGCCGTAGCCTTTTTCGGCGTTGAACCATTTGACGGTTCCCAATGCCATGGTGCCCACTTTCGGTTGCTTCTGTTCGGCCCACGTCACTGTGCGCCATCGGTACGGTCCGCATCCAAATGCGGCGTCCGGAATCACTTTAGCCACTGCCGTTTGCCGGAGGCAGGACCCTGTCCTGCGAGCCCCTAATAGTTATTCAGGCGTAACCGAAATTCCCTACTGGAAACCGGGCCCGAGGACCACGACCACGGGTATCTGGAACTCGGCGGAGTCCACCAGCGAGGTGATGTTCAGGAGCTCGCCGAGCGCTTCGGCGTTCGCTTTTTGCCCAGCCCCGCTGTAGTAGATCACCGACGACTGCTGCGGCATTCCGCCCCAGTTGCCCACCGGGCCCAAAGCCCATCCGTCCCCGGCCACGGTGGCGCTTACGCGGCCGGCCAGGCCGGCCGTGGTGGTCCCGTTGTAGACGGCCACGGCCTGGGTCTTGTCAACAGCCTGCGCGTTGGCGGAGGGTTCAGCGGAGGGAGTGCCGCTGTTCGCGAGCGCTTCAGTGGTAGAGGGCGTCGCACTTGGCTCTGCGCTGGGCGCAGCACTCGGGGATCCGGCGCCCTGGGTGGCCTCGGCGGACGGTGAGGCGGAGGGGCTTTGCTGGGCGGACCCTGCCGCCAGCAGCGGGGTGCCGGTGGGAACGAACCCCAGCTTGGGCAGGAAAAGGAAGGCAACCAGGCCGATGGCGAGCGCCACAACGCCGACCGCCAGGATGGGTCCCAGCCGGCGCCGGGGGGCATCGGCGGCGACCCGGTGGACACCCTGTCGTGAAGAGGCCTCCGGGACCCTGTCGAATTCATCCCGAGCGTATTTGGTCATGGTAACACGATGTCCTTGGTGGTTTTGCTGATTGCCCAGCCCCGACTGTTAGGCGTCAGAGCCCAAACGGCGCGCCGTGCGTGCCCGTTGGCGTGACGTACGTAGTCTACGCAATCTCTTCACGAGCATGGGGTCGTGGGCCAGGGCGTCCTCGGTATCAATCAGCGTGTTGAGGATCTGGTAGTAGTGGGTGGCCGAGAGGTCGAACAGCTCACGAATGGCCTGTTCTTTGGCCCCTGCGTACTTCCACCACTGCCGCTCGAGGGCCAGCATTTGCTGGTCCCGCTCACTCAGCCCGGAGCCCTGCTGCGGAGCGGGCACCAAGCCGTTCGCCACCGCGCCCTGGCTGCCGGCAGCCGCAAGTGAGACGTCGTCGTGCACAGGTTCGGCCACGGCAAACTCCTTCACTTGATCCGGTCAAAGTCTCTTTCCATGGTACGGGCGAATAACACGCCTGTCATTTGCGCACTGTGACGCGGGGGTGGAGAGGCTGACAGGCTCCATTCACCGGCTCCTGCGCTCGTTCCTCACGCAACAACGGAGCCTACGCAAATGTGGCCCGCCAGCCTCTTGGAGTCCAGCACTGCGAGAATGGACTCGTGTTTGATTCTGAAGCTTTGTTCGAGCTGGAGCCTGCCGTGGAGGCTTTGGCTTTCGCGGAGATGGTTCAGATGCCGCTGGACCGGCTGATGGCCCCGGACTGGGCGGCGGCGCTGGCGCCGGTCGAAGCCGGGCTGCGCAGCGTCCTGGAGTACCTTGCTACGGAAGTGGCCGACGGGCACCAGGTGCTGCCGTCGCCGTCGAACGTGCTGCGCGCCTTCCAACAGCCCCTGGCCGGCGTCAAGGTCCTCATCGTGGGCCAGGATCCGTACCCGACCCCCGGGCACCCCATCGGGCTGTCCTTCGCAGTGGAGGGGCACACGCGGCCCATTCCGCGGAGCCTTGCGAATATCTACAAGGAACTTGAATCCGACCTCAATCTTCCCGCCCGCGTCCATGGGGACCTCACCCGCTGGGCGGATCAGGGCGTCCTGCTCCTGAACCGTGTCCTGACAGTCCGTGCGGGAGCGGCCGGATCCCACCGGGGCAAGGGCTGGGAACCGATTACGACGGCGGCAATCGCCGCCGTTGCCGGGCGCCGCACTCCTGATGGCAGCCCGGCGCCCCTCGTGGCTGTGCTGTGGGGCAAGGATGCAGGGGGCGTCCGTCCCCTGCTGGGAGACGCTCCGGTGCTTGCCAGCGCCCACCCCAGCCCGTTGTCGGCAGCGCGCGGATTCTTCGGGTCCCGCCCGTTCAGCAAGGCCAACGAACTGCTCCGTTCGCAGGGCGCGGAGCCCGTCGACTGGGAGCTCCCGCCGGTCTCTTAGCCTAGGCTTACTTCCATGACTTCCCTCCCCGCCGCCACGTCAGCCAGCCGAAAATCGCGCCCCCAGACGAACCTTACGGTCCTCCGGCGCGAAGAACTCTCGCCGCACATGGTCCGGATCGTGGCCGGCGGCGAAGGCTTTTCGAGCTATGTGAACAACGATTACGTCGACCGTTACGTGAAAATCGCCTTCCCGCAGCCGGGCGTTGAATACCCGCTCCCCCTGGACCTGTGGGCCATCCGTGAGTCCATGCCACGCGAACAATGGCCGCACACGCGGACTTACACGGTCCGTTGGGTGGACGAGGCGGCCCGTGAACTGGCCATCGACTTCGTGATCCACGGTGACGAAGGCCTGGCCGGCCCCTGGGCTGCCAATGCCCGTCCCGGCGACAGCCTGGTACTCACCGGACCGGGGGGTGGCTACAACCCGGACCCGGCAGCCGACTGGCACCTATTCGTCGGTGACGAGGCGGCCCTTCCGGCCATCGCCGCCGCCATTGAGTCGCTTCCGCCCCAGGCCCGGGGACTCGCGTTCCTGGAAGTGGACAGCGACGCCGAGATCCAGCCCATCACGGCGCCGGCCGGCCTGCGGATCCAGTGGCTGCCGCGCAACGGCACCCCTGCAGGCGCCAGCGGTCTCCTGGTCAGCGCCGTGCGCGAGGCCGAGTGGCCGGAGGGCACGGTACAGGTCTTCGCCCACGGCGAGCGGGGCTACATGAAGTCCCTCCGCGAAGTCTTCTTCCGTGAGCGCGGCCTCGAACGGGCGCAGGTATCGCTTTCGGGCTACTGGGCCGCCGGACGTGTCGAGGACGACTTCCAGGCCGAAAAGAAGCTCCCCATCGGCCAGATCTAGCCGGTCAGATCTAGCCGGTCAGATCTAGCCGGCCGGAGCCAGCCGGCCGGAGCCAGCCGGCCGGTTCCGGGAAAGCCTTCCCCGGTTAGCGGCGCCGGGCGCGGCGGCGTTCGTTGCTGGCCAGGCTCCGCGTGAGCGGACGGGCCAAGGTGTCGCCGAGGACGATTCCGGCCGCCACTCCCAGCACAATCGCCCCGGCGTTCAGCATGCCCCCGGCGCCCATCAGAATCTGTGACTCTTCAATGGTCAAAACATACATGGACCGGAATATAGTCAGGCCCGGCAAGAGGATGAGGGCAGCGGGGACGGCCACCACCAGCTGTGGCGCGCCCATCTTCAAGGCGACCACCCTGGCCAGCAGGCCGATTACCACCGCGGCCACTGCCGGGGAAAACCTGGCCCCCATGCCGATCAGGTCCGCGCCGAGCAGCACAAGATGGCCCACCACGCCCACCGCCGCGGTGGGCAAGAGCAGCATCCAGGCGGTCTGTTCGGTGATGCCGATGGCGACGACGGCTATTGCCACGAGGATGATGAGCGCCCACAACGGATACGCAGGCGGGAATGTTTCCGTGACGTCGATTTCCTCCATCCCCATTTTCGAGCCGAGCACAAAAGCGACGGAGATGCCGGACACCAAGGCGCCGAAGGTCAGCATGGTGGAGAGGAACCGGCCCGCCGCCGTGACGGGGAAGCCGTTGATGGCGTCCTGTACGGACGAAACGAGGCGGCCGGTGGGCAGGAGCAGCAGGATTCCGCCTACCACCACGATCGCGGGCGCAATCTGGATTCCCACCGGGCTGCCGAATCGCCATAGCAGCAGGGCGATGAACGTGACCAGGAACGCGCATGACGCCGTGGTGAAGAAGTCCGGAACCCGCCAGCGGCCCAGCTGCCGGGCGAGCAGGCTCACCAGGATATTCGAGCCGAACGCCACGGCCGACGCGCCCGGTCCGCCGCCCAGCACACCGACGAAGACCGCAGCGAACACCGCGAAAGCAACGGTGACCATCCAGCGCGGAAACGGCTTGGAGCTGCGGATGATTTCATCCAGCCGGCGGACTGCCTCGTCACGGCCGACGCCGCCTGCCACGATATCCGTGACCAGCTGGTGCACCTGGGCCAGGCCCGCGTAGTTGTTGGTCCACGACCGCACCACCCGAAGCAGCGAAATGGGAGTCTGGTCCTTCGGTGCGTAGTTGATGGCCACCGACTGGTTGGTGATGTCCACTTCGATGTGCTTCAGGCCCAGGGCGGCAGTGACGGCGATGATGCTGGTTTCCACTTCAAGGGCGCCGGCGCCGTAGCGGAACATCGACTCGGCAAGGTGGAGCGCGAAGTCAATGGTCTTGCGGGCGGAGGTGTCCACTCCCCCTACCTGGATCATGGGGTTGGCATACGGACTTCCCGCGAGCCTGTCCACGATGCTCATGGGGGCGGTGGGCGGGTTTTCACCCTGCACCAGCCTGCGGAGCATGCGCTTGGCGGCAGCGTTCTGCCGCACCTGGGAGGCGGTGAGTGGTTGGGTCGGGGGCAGGGCCGCCGTGGGCGGCCTGCGGCGACCGTCGGGTGCTTTGGTCATTGCGGCCTCCTCTGGGGCTTCACAAGGTTTAGTAGAACTGCTGGCCGGTTCGCCGGGTATACAGCTGGCGGGCCACGCGTTCGCCGGCGGCCATCCAGGCTTTGTATTTCAGCGGGCTGAGAACCTGGTCATAGCAGCCCACGAAGTCGGTGACTGTCTTGCTGAAACTGGTCTTGAACAGCCCCAGCCCGTGGAAGGGGTTGGAGGTGTCCTTGAGTTTGTCGCTCGGCGGGGTGCCGCAGAAGTCGTACTCCGTGCAGCCGAGTTCCTTGACCTGGCTAATGGCAGTCCACTGCACCAGATGGGAGTCACCGTACTGGCTGCGCTTCTGGAGTGAGCCGCCGTCCTTGTACGTCCCCTTGCGGCCGTAGTTGATCACAAAGGCGCCCACAGAGGGCACCCCGTTTTCGTAGACAAACAGGAGCCGGCCCTGGCCGCGGTTGATGAAGTTGGTCCAGAACTGCCGGTAATACTTATACTCGCGGACCCTGACCTGCGACTTCGCTTCCACCGTGGTGGTCATCAGCGCATACATGGCCCGGAAGTTCTCCTCCGTGGGCTCCACGTTGTGCACTTCCACTCCCTCGCGGATGGCCCGCCGCACGGCGTTGCGTCCCCTGGAGTGCAGGTTCCGCAGCAGCTGGTTTTCCTCCGGCGCGATGTCCAGCAGGGCGGTGGAGTCGTTGGGCTGCAGGTTGTGCGTCTTGACCAGTCCTGCGCCCTCAATCACCTGCTGTGCGTCCTCGGAAAGGATGATGTCCGGCTCGATCTTGATGGCAAAGACGCCCAGCCGTGCGCGTTTCACGAATTCGGCGTTCGCGGCGGCAATGCCCGGAATATCCTCGACTGCTGCGACATCCGGTCCCTTGATGAGGTACCAGAGCTTGCCCAGGACCGGAAAGGACTTCTCCAGCACCAGGTTATAGCTCGTGTAGTCCGCAGTTTCGTAGACCAGGTGGAGGGGCTTCCAGCCAAAGTGTTGTTTGACTTCGGCGAAGGCCTCGGACTGAAGCAGGTTTCCGCCGTTCGGGTTCGCAGTGACGTGGTTGTCCCAGTTGGCGACCTCCTCGGCGGAGGCAAAGCGGGCAGTAAATTCTCGCAAGTGCGCGGTGTCCAATCTTTGCGGTCTGTGCTTCGGTCGCATGCCGGGCATGCAAGCCACAAGTCTATCGGCCCTGCCTAGGAGGACGCTGACCAGTCACCGGCGTCGCGGCATTGGCGCTCAGAGCCGGATCTGGTCCAGGGACTCGAGGCGCACGGCCAGGGGTTCCTTGCCGAGGGAGCGCTGGCTTTTGACCAGCCGGTCCGCATTTTCCAGCCGGGACAGGCTCAGTCCGGTCATTTCGGCGATTTGGGCAATCGGGACCTGGAAAGTGCGGAAAGGGCCCAGCGGCGGCGGTTCATCGGCAAGGAGCCGTTCACGGATAGCCTTTTTGAGGTCCACCTTCCCCAGCAGCGGGGACTGGTCCAGCACGAATCCTGCGGCCGCGAGCTTTCCGTCCGTGGTCCAGGCTGCGACCTTCCAGAACTTCCGCGGTATCTGGACGCCCCGGTACGGCAGGTCGTCGTCGGCGAGGACCGGCCCCGTGAACACGCTCAGTTTGGCGTCGTGGAGGTCCGCGTGGTCAAGGACGTGGTTCTCCAGCCCCACCCAGAGTTCCTTGCCCTGGTTGAAGTCATCAACCTGGGGCGCGGCATTGGTGAAGGCAAAAGTGTCCTGATTAGCGGCCTTGGCCGTTTCGGGATCGCCCCACACCGGATCCAGCCGCCGGACCAGATGCCCCCGGTCGAAGGCGTTGTTCTTGTACACCTCCGGGCCCGCCTGCTGTTCCTTCGGGACCCTGGGATCGAAATGCCAGGTTCCTTCGCGGGCCAGCGGGACCAGTTCGCGTCCGTGGATGTTCACGCCGACGACGGCGGCCAGCTTGCGTGACGGGCGCAGCCGGACGGAAAAATGAATGTAGTCAAGCAAAAGCGTTGCTGCCGGCGGACTGGGCAGCTCAAGGCGTGCCCGCAAAAAGTCCCGGTCGTATCCCCCAGTCATAGCTCCATAGTGGCACTGCTCCCTGCGGGTGAATAGACCGGCTTGACTAGGAATGCCGGACTGGCAAGGGTTGGAGCATGCAGGCACCTCACGAACAGCCCACAGCAGCCCCCGACGGCGGGACCGCCGCCGTCGCCGAGCGCCGGAGCACCCGGGCGCAACTGCTGGGGCTGGCCGTCTTCCTTGGTGCTTCCGCCCTGGTCGCCTGGTTGGGCGCCTTTGCCACCCTGAACAACGTTGACGGCTGGTATGCCACAGCTGACAAGGCCCCGTGGTCACCGCCCAATTGGGTGTTTGGCCCCGTCTGGACGCTGCTCTACACCGCCATGGCCGTTGCCGCCTGGCTCGTCTGGCGGTCCCGCGCCCAACGCACCGGACCCGCCTTGGCGGCTTACGGGGCCCAGCTGGGGCTCAATCTGTCGTGGACGCCGGTGTTCTTCAGCCTCTATCCGGTGATGGGCACGGCGGCACTCTGGCTGGGGCTCGTCATCATCATCGCCCTGGTCATCGCTGTCACAGTGACGGTCCTGTACTTCGGCCCCATCAGCCGGACCGCAGGCTTACTGCTATTGCCGTATATCTCCTGGCTGGTTTTCGCCACGAGCCTGAACTGGTGGGCTGCCCTGCACAATTAGGTCCAGACGGGCTCGACCTACGGGCAACGGACTACAGACTACGGCTTCAGCATTCGACGACGTTGACGGCGAGGCCGCCCATCGCGGTTTCCTTGTATTTGGAGGACATGTCCTTGCCGGTCTCGCGCATGGTCACGATCACCTCGTCCAGGGACACCCGGTGCGTCCCGTCACCCCAGAGCGCCATCTTCGCGGCGTTGATCGCCTTCGCAGCCGCGATCGCGTTCCGCTCAATACACGGGATCTGCACCAGACCGCCGATCGGATCACACGTCAGCCCCAGATTGTGCTCCATCGCGATCTCCGCCGCGTTCTCCACCTGCTGGGGCGTGCCGCCCATGACCTCCGCCAACCCGGCAGCGGCCATCGAGGACGCCGAACCCACCTCACCCTGGCAACCCACCTCCGCCCCCGAAATCGAGGCCTGCTCCTTGTACAACACCCCGACCGCACCGGCGGCCAGCAGGAACTTCACCACCACATCATCCCGGTCCGCCTGCGTGGCCTGATCCATCCCCGGCGCGAAATGCAGCGCGTAATACAACACCGCCGGAATGATCCCGGCCGCCCCGTTCGTCGGCGCCGTCACCACCCGCCCGCCCGAAGCGTTCTCCTCATTGACCGCCAGCGCGATCAGGTTCACCCACTCCTGCCAGTACTTCGGATCCCGGTACTCCGGATCCTGCCGGCCCGCATCCTGGTCCCGGGTCTCCTTCAGCAAACGCTCATGCCAGTCCGGAGCCCGGCGCCGGACCTTCAGCCCGCCGGGCAGCAGGCCCTCACGCTTCAACGACACCGCCACACACTCCTCCATCACGGAGTAAATGTGCAGCAGCCCCGCCCGGATCTCCTCCTCGGACCGGGACGCCCGCTCGTTCACGAACATGATCTCCCCGATGGACAAACCCTTGGACTGGCACCGGCCCAGCAACTCCGCCGCCGTACGGAACGGCAACGGCAGCTCCTTCTTCGACTCCTCCAGCTCCTGCTGCGCCGCGTCCTCCTCGCCCTCACGGACAATAAACCCGCCGCCCACCGAGAAAAACGTCGCCGCATGCAGCACCTCACCGGCAGCATCCGTGACCGTAAACGTCATCCCGTTCGTATGCCGCGGCAGGACCGTCAACGGCCGCAACACCATATCCTTCACCCCGTACTCCAGGGCCACCCCGCCACCATCAACAGCACCGGCCAACTGCAGCTTCCCGGACTCCGCGATCGCCGCCAGCCGCTCCTCCACCTCCGCCGGCAGGATCTTCTCCGGATGGAAACCCTCCAACCCCAGCAGGATCGCCGTCATCGTCCCATGACCATGCCCGGTCGCGGCGAGCGAACCATACAAATCCACCCGCAACCCCGCCACCCTCGCCAGGTCACCGGAGGACCGAAGCTCCTCGGCGAACACCGCCGCAGCACGCATCGGACCCACCGTATGCGAACTCGACGGCCCAATCCCGATGGAAAAAAGATCAAACACACCAACAGCCATGGCCGGGGTTTCCTCACTAGGTCTAACTGTGGTCCGGCAGATGGTCCTGCCGGAAGGCAGCGCACCAACCGGTCGGCGGCGCACTGCCGGATACACGACGACGGGCGGCAGCTTATGGCGGCCGCCCGGCGTCGTGATCTCTACTTCTGTAATACGGCCTCTAGGCGAGGTTGGCAACCGAGGGGTAGAGCGGGTGGGCGGCGGCGAGGGCCTCCACCCGTGAGCGCAGGCCGGAAAGGTCCGCGCCGGCGTCGGCAATCAGCGCCTCGGCGATGATGTCCGCCACCTCGGCGAAGGCTGCTTCGCCGAAACCGCGGGTCGCGAGGGCCGGGGTGCCGATGCGCAGTCCCGAGGTGACCATCGGCGGCCTCGGGTCGAACGGCACTGCGTTGCGGTTCACGGTGATGTCGATTTCCGCGAGGCGGTCCTCTGCCTGCTGGCCGTCGAGTTCGCAGTTGCGCAGGTCCACCAGGACCAGGTGGACGTCGGTGCCGCCGGAGATCACGTTAATCCCCTTGGCGGTGACGTCCGGCTGGACCAGGCGGTCGGCGAGGATCCGGGCACCGGCCAGGACGCGTTCCTGGCGTTCCTTGAACTCCGGGGACGCGGCGATCTTGAAGGCCACGGCCTTGCCGGCAATGACGTGCTCCAGCGGGCCGCCCTGCTGGCCGGGGAACACTGCCGAGTTGATCTTCTTGGCGATGTCGGCGTCGTTGGAGAGGATGATGCCGCCGCGCGGACCGGCGAGGGTCTTGTGCGTGGTGGAGGTGACTACGTGGGCGTGGGGCACCGGTGACGGGTGCAGTCCGGCGGCGACGAGCCCGGCGAAGTGCGCCATGTCTACCATCAGGTAGGCGCCCACGGAGTCGGCGATCCGGCGGAACTCGGCAAAGTCCAGCTGCCGGGCGTAGGCGGACCAGCCGGCGACGATCAGCTGCGGCTTGTGCTCCTGGGCCAGGCGCTCCACCTCGGCCATGTCGATCCGGTGGTCCTCTTCGCGGACCTGGTACGGGATGACGTTGTACAGGCGGCCGGAGAAGTTGATCCGCATGCCGTGGGTCAGGTGACCGCCGTGGGCCAGGTTCAGGCCCATGATGGTGTCCCCCGGCTTGATCAGCGCGTGCATCACCGAGGCGTTGGCCTGGGCACCGGAGTGCGGCTGCACGTTCGCGTACTCGGCACCGAACAGGGCCTTCACCCGGTCGATGGCCAGCTGTTCGACGACGTCAACGTGCTCGCAGCCGCCGTAGTAGCGCTTGCCGGGGTAGCCCTCTGCGTACTTGTTGGTAAGGACCGAGCCTTGCGCCTGCATGACGGCCTTGGCGGTGTGGTTCTCCGAGGCGATCATTTCCAGACCGGTGCGCTGGCGGCCCAGCTCGTCGTCGATCTTCGCCGCGATCTCCGGGTCCAGGGCGGACAGGTCCGCGTCCAGGGACGGGGAGACTACCTGCTCGAACGCGACAGTGCCTGCAGCGGCCGTTGCGCCGCTCACAGCTCGCCGCCGTTCTTGGCAGCGTATTCCTCAGCGGAAAGCAGCGGGCCGTCGGAGTCTGCGGCCACTTTGAAGAGCCAGCCGGCACCGTACGGATCGCTGTTGATCAGTGCGGGGTCGTCGACGACGGCGGAGTTGGTTTCCGTGACCTCGCCGGTGACCGGGGAGTACAGGTCAGAGACGGACTTGGTGGACTCGACCTCGCCGCAGGTCTCCCCTGCGGTCACGGTGGAGCCGACCTCGGGCAGGTCAACGTAGACGATGTCGCCGAGGGCGTCCGTGGCCACGGCGGAAATGCCGATGGACACAAGGTTGCCGGCCTCGCGGGCAACCCACTCGTGCTCGTCGGAGTACTGCAGTTCAGCGGCTACTTTTGCCATGGTGTTCCTTAATCTCGTTACTTGTGTGGTCGGGTGGGGAGGCGGGTGACCGAATTCCTCCGCGTGCTGCTCCTTCGTCGCTTTGACGCACGCTTCCGGAATCCGCTCACCCGCCGTCTCCGGCCGTCAGTTCCGGTGGGGAACCAACGGCATTGAAAGATAAAACAGTGGTCTAGCACCAAGCAGGCTGCCCGGGTTTCGGCAAGCTCAACCCCCAATGATCGAGCTTGCCAGGCGGCACATCCCCCAGCACCTCTGGCTTGCGAAGGCGCCGGAACCCGTTGCGGGTCCGGGTGTGTCGGTTCCGCAGAAGAGAGCCTCCGGCCCCCTCGGGGCTGGCATCCGGAAGCGTGCGTCCAAGGGAGCGTCACGTCCGCCCAGCGGGCGTCTACGCGACCAAGCACGCGGAGGATGTCAGCCCCGACGGGCCAAACGGAGCCAGGAGCGGCACCGGGACCCGCAGCCAGCCTCGGGTTACTTTTGGCGCTTGTAGAAAGGCAGTGCGACAACTTCGAACGGCTCGGCCTTGCCGCGCAGGTCGATGTCCAGGGCGGTGCCCACCTCGGAATGCTCGACGTCGACATAGGCAAGCGCCACAGGGTAACCAAGGGTGGGGCTCGGCTGGCCGGAGGTCACTTCGCCAACCACGTTGCCGTCCTTGAGGACCGGGTAGTGGCCGCGGCCGGCACGCCGGCCAAGGCCCTTGAGGCCCACGAGCCTGCGCCCGCTCGTGGAGCCGGCACCGCCGGCCTTGAGTGCTTCCAGTGCGGCACGGCCCACGAAGTCGCTTTCCTTGGCGAGCGAGACAACCGGGCCGAGGCCTGCTGCGTAGGGGTTGCCTTCGAGGGAGAGCTCGTTGCCGTAGAGCGGCATGCCGGCTTCGAGGCGCAGCGAGTCGCGGCACGCCAGTCCGGCGGGAACCAGTTCGCCTTCCTCGGCGACGGCTTCGATGGCCTGCCACAGGGCGGCGGCGTCATCGTTGTCCACGAAGATTTCGAAGCCGTCTTCACCGGTGTACCCGGTGCGGGCCAGCAGGAGGTCCTTGCTGCTGCCGGCCACCATGAAGGGAACTTCCACGGCCGCGTAGTACTTCAGGCCGGTGACCAGCTCGTGCTGTGCCGCGGGGACCAGGCGAAGCAGGATGGCTTCGGCCTTCGGACCCTGGACGGCGACCAGCGAGGTCGCCGCGGACGCGTCCTGTACGACGACGTCGAAGTTCGCTGCCCGTTCCGCCAGTGCTGCGGCAACCACCACGGCGTTGCCGGCGTTGGGCACTACCAGGAACTTGTCGGTGCCATCTTCAGCCGCGGGGCGACGGTACGTGATCAGGTCGTCGATGATGCCGCCGTCTTCCTGGCAGATCAGCGAGTACTTGGCCTTGCCCACGGACATGGCGGAGATCTTTCCGACCAGGGCGTAGTCCAGGAACGCTGCGGCGTCCGGGCCGGTAACCCAGACTTCGCCCATGTGGGAGAGGTCGAACAGGCCGGCGGCGTTGCGGACGGCGTGGTGTTCGGCCAGCTCGGAGGAGTACTTCAGGGGCATCTGCCAGCCACCGAAGTCGGTGAAGGATGCGCCCAGTTTCTTGTGCTCTTCGTAGAGCGCGGTGTAGTTCTCAGTCATCGGGGGAATCCTTAGTTTTCGAAGTCTTCGATGGGCGGGCAGGAGCAGATCAGGTTGCGGTCCCCTGCTGCGCCGTCGATGCGGCCCACGGGCGGGAAGTACTTGTCCTGCTTGAGGTGGTGGACCGGGAAGGCGGCCTGCTCGCGCGGGTATTCGCGGTTCCAGTCGGAAGAAACGACGGCGGCCGCGGTGTGCGGTGCGTTGCGCAGCGGGGAGTTCTCCACGGTGAAGTCGCCGTTGGCCACCTGGTCGATTTCCTGGCGGATGGTGATCATCGCGTCGATGAAGCGGTCGATCTCCACGAGGTCCTCGGACTCGGTGGGCTCCACCATGAGCGTGCCGGCCACCGGGAACGCCAGGGTGGGGGCGTGGAAGCCGAAGTCGATGAGGCGCTTGGCCACGTCTTCAGCGGTGACGCCGGTCCGTGCCGTCAGTTCACGCAGGTCCAGGATGCACTCGTGCGCCACGAGTCCGCCTTCGCCGGTGTACAGCACCGGGAAGAACTCGTTCAGGCGGGAGGCGATGTAGTTTGCCGCCAGCAGGGCCGACTTGGTGGCTTCGGTCAGGCCTGCGCCGCCCATCAGCTTCACGTAGGCCCAGGAGATCGGCAGCACACCGGCGGAGCCGAAGCGCGAAGCGGAGATCGCAACGCCGTGCCCGTCTTCGTGCGCTGCCTTGTTGGCGTCGCCCGGCATGAACGGCGCCAGGTGTGCCTTCGCTGCAACCGGGCCGACGCCCGGGCCGCCGCCGCCGTGCGGGATGCAGAAGGTCTTGTGCAGGTTCAGGTGGGACACGTCTCCGCCGAACTTGCCGGGCTGGGCCAGGCCCACGAGCGCGTTCAGGTTGGCGCCGTCAACGTAGACCTGGCCGCCGGCGGCGTGCACCGAGTCGCAGATCTCGCGCACGTCGGCGTCGTATACGCCGTGGGTGGACGGGTAGGTGATCATGATCGCGGACAGGACGTCCTTGTGGGTTTCGATCTTCGCCTGGAAGTCGGCGTGATCGATCGTGCCGTCGGCAGCGGTGGCCACGACAACAACCTTCATGCCGGCCAGGACGGCCGACGCGGCGTTGGTGCCGTGGGCCGAGGCCGGGATCAGGCAGACGTTGCGCTGGTCGTCACCGCGGGACAGGTGGTAGCCGCGGATCGCGAGCAGGCCCGCGAGTTCGCCCTGCGAGCCGGCGTTCGGCTGGATGGAGACCTGGTCGTAGCCGGTGATCTCGGCGAGGTCCGCTTCCAGGCCATCGATCAGTTCACGCCAGCCCTCGGTCTGGGAATCCGGGGCGAAGGGGTGGATGGAGGCGAACTCCGGCCAGGAGATGGCTTCCATCTCGGCGGTGGCGTTCAGCTTCATGGTGCAGGAACCGAGCGGGATCATGGTGCGGTCCAGCGCGAGGTCGCGGTCCGAGAGCTTGCGGATGTAGCGCAGCAGCTGGGTTTCGGAGCGGTGGGTGTTGAACACCGGGTGCTGCAAGTAGTCCGAGGTGCGCTCGACGGCGGCCTCGAGGGCAAATCCTGCCGCATCGCCGGCAACCTCGGCACCGAAGGCGGCAGCCACAGCGGCGACAATTTCCGGCGTCGTGGTTTCGTCAGTGGAGATGCCCACGGTGTCGGCGTCGATGCCGCGCAGGTTGATACCCTTGGCCTCCGCCGCGGCAATGATTTCAACGGCCTTGCCCGGAACACGGACGGTGATGGTGTCAAAGAAGCTGCCGTGCAGGACCTCAAGGCCGGCGGCCTTCAGGGATGCTGCCAGGGTGCGGGCGCTGTTGTGGACGGTCTCGGCGATGGCCTTCAGTCCGTCGGGGCCGTGGTAGACGGCGTACATCGAGGAGACGATGGCCAGCAGTGCCTGCGCGGTGCAGATGTTGGACGTCGCCTTTTCGCGGCGGATGTGCTGCTCGCGGGTCTGCAGTGCCAGGCGGTAGGCCGGGGTGCCGGCGTTGTCCTTGGACACACCCACCAGGCGGCCGGGCATGGAGCGTTCGAGGCCCTTCTGCACAGCCATGTAGGCAGCGTGCGGGCCGCCGAAGAACAGCGGCACACCCAGGCGCTGCGTGGAGCCGACTGCGATGTCCGCACCCTGCTCGCCCGGAGGCGTGATCAGGGTCAGGGAGAGCAGGTCGGCCGCAACGGTGACCAGGGCGCCGCGCTCTTTGGCGGCGGCGATGACGGCGGAGTGGTCGAACACGCGGCCGGAAACGCCCGGCTGCTGCAGCACGATGCCGTTGATGACGCCGTCGGGAAGGCCCAGGGACAGGTCCGCGACCTCAACCTCGAAGCCGAGTGCCTCGGCGCGGCCCTTGACGATGGCGATGGTCTGGGGCAGCACATCGGCGTCGAGGACGGTCTTGCCGTCGTGGGCGGTCTTGTTCTTGTTGGCGCGGCGCATCATCAGCACGGCTTCGGCCACAGCGGTGGCTTCGTCCAGCAGGGAGGCGTTGGCGATGGGCAGCCCCACGAGGTCCTGAACCATGGTCTGGAAGTTCAGGAGCGCCTCGAGGCGGCCCTGGGAGATTTCCGGCTGGTACGGGGTGTAGGCGGTGTACCAGGCCGGGGATTCCAGGACGTTGCGGCGGATCACCGGCGGGGTCACGGTGTCGTAGTAGCCCTGGCCGATCATCTGCACGGCCGTCTTGTTCTTGGCAGCCAGCTTGCGCAGCTCGCCGAGGACTTCAACCTCGCTGAGGGCGTCCTGCAGGCGGAGGGCAACATCCTGGCGGATGTCGTTGGGAACCGCGGTGTCTACCAGTGAGTCAACGGTGTCGTAGCCGACAGACTTGAGCATGGTGTCGATGTCGGCTTGGCGGCGGGCGCCAATGTGCCGATCGACGAAGGTGGTGGAGGCTGAACTAACCGTCACGAAGGAACTCCATTACTAATGGCGGCGCAGGGTACGCCGCAGTGGTCCGGGTTCCTCCCCGCTCTGTATTGGACCTGAGAGTTTCCGCATTGCCGTGCTTTCGCATGGCTCAGCTTGCACCGTCGGTGAGCAGGGCGTGTCCGGCGTTGTTGACTCCAACAAATGTTGGGGCACAACGGACAGCCTGCTGCTTTCCAGAGTTGCCTCGCCGCGGCGGTACGTGGGCCTGAGAGATTCCTGGGGAGGATTTGCTCCTACGGCGCCTGCTTGTACCTACTTGCAGAACTCTCCCGCCGCAGATCAAAGGCATATTTAGTTAGCGGTGACAACAGTCACAGCTGCAATTGTCCTACGTAGGAGTCCAGTCTGCAAACTCCGCATCGCGCCCGCCGCCGCGTTACGGCCTGAGTTGCGAAGCGGGCCGCCAGCGGCCTCGGCAGGCACGGCGGTCAGCCGCGGAGCCGCTCGACGGCGGCCAGCAGGCTGTCGACGTCGCCACTCATTTCCGGCGGGGCGGCACCGGGACCGCTGGCCAGCATGGCATTGAAATAGAGTCCGTCACCCATGTACAGCACGGCCTTTGCCATGGCCGGGCCGACGTCACCGGCCAGCAGCTCCAGCCAGCTCCCCTGGACAGCCGCGAAACGGTGCAGCGTCTCCTCGTGCGCCACTTCGGCGAGCCGCGTGGCAGCCACAAAGACCCGGTCCAACGGAGTGTCCGCCCAGAGCGAGGACCTGATGAAGTAGGCCGCCGCTCCTTCCGGAGCCTTCGCCATGGTGTCCAGATCCCGCGCGACCAGCACGTCCATGCGCTCGAGCAGGGCCGAAATCATGGCTTCCTTGTTCGGGAAGTGGTACAGCAGTCCCCCCTTGGACACGCCGGCGCGCCTGGCGACGGCATCCAGCGTGGCGGCGCGCTCGCCCACTTCGATCAGAAGGGATTCAAAGGCGTCGAGCACGGCTTCGCGTGCGACGGGTTTTCTGGCCATGGTTCCTATCATGCCCGGTGCTCCGGGCTCATTTCTTAACTATACCGTCCAGACGGTACAGTTATTGGCATGGGAAACTCATCCTCAACCTCGACGCCGGCAACCCGTCACCTCACAGCCGGCCCGGCCCGGCACCCTGCCGCCGCTCCTGCCGCTGCCGGCGGCCGGCCGGCCGCTACGAACCGGGGCCGCGACTGGCTGGCCCTGGCGCTACTGATGTTCCCGGTGCTGCTGGTTGCCGTGGACAACACCGCGCTGACATTTGCGTTGCCTGCCATCGCCCGCAGCCTGGAACCCACCGGCGTTCAACTGCTGTGGATTGTTGATGCCTACCCGCTGGTCCTGGCCGGACTACTGGTTGCCATGGGGAGTTTCGGTGACAGGATCGGCCGCCGCCGGCTCCTGCTGATCGGCAGCACCGGCTTTGCCGCGGTGTCCGCTGCCACTGCATTCGCCCCGAGCGCGGAAATGTTGATCGCCGGCCGCGCGGCACTGGGCTTCTTCGGGGCGATGCTCATGCCTTCCACCCTGTCCCTGATCCGCAACATCTTCCCGGACGCAAACCGGCGCCGGCTGGCGATCGCCATCTGGGCGGCAGGGTTCTCCGGCGGCGCCGCACTGGGACCGATCTTCGGCGGCTGGCTCGTGGAGCAGTACTGGTGGGGAGCGATCCTGTTGGTGGCAGTGCCCATCATGCTGCCCATCCTGGTCCTCGGCCCCGTCCTCATTCCCGAGTCCAGGGATCCCCGGCCCGGATCGGTGGATGGTGCCAGCATCGTCCTCTCGCTGCTGACCATGGTTCCGCTGGTCTACGGCATCAAGTCATTGGCTACGGAAGGTTTCGGCGCCGCGTCGGCCGCGGCCATCGGCGGTGGACTCGTGATCGGATATGCCTTTGTCCGGCGCCAGAAGAGGCTGACCAGCCCGCTGCTGGACATTAGCCTCTTCGGAAACAGGATTTTCAGCACGGCCATCACCGCCAACGTGCTGGCCCTGTTTTCGTTCAACGGCTTCATCCTGTTCCTGGCCCAGCACCTCCAGCTGCTGGAGGGCCAGCGGCCCACGGAGGCCGGGATCGCCATGATCCCCGCACTGGTTGCCACGGTGGTTGCCGGCCTGCTGGTGGTGCCGCTGGTGCGGAAAGTCCGGCCCGGCTTTGTGGTGGCCGGCGGCCTTTCCCTGAGCGCCACCGGCTATTTCATGGTGGCGTTCGGGGACCATTCGGGCGGGCCGGCCCTCTTGCTGGGTGCGCTCCTGGTCCTGGCCCTGGGCGTGGGGGCAGCCGAGACGATTTCCAACGACATGATCCTGGGGTCCGTGCCACCGGAGAAGTCAGGAGCGGCTGCCGCTATCTCAGAGACCGGCTACGAGATTGGCTCGCTGCTGGGCACGGCCGTGCTCGGCTCGATCCTGACCGCGTCGTACCAGCGGAACCTGGTCCTGCCGGAGGGACTCGCTGCTTCCAGCCCCGGAGGTGCGGCCGAGGGGATTGCCCACGCCCGGGAGACCCTCGCCGGGTCCATGGAGCTCGCGCATTCGCTCCCCGGGCCGCTGGCGGACGCCCTGACGTCCGCCGCCCGGGTTGCCTTTGAGTCGGGCGTCCACGTGACGGCGTCCATCGGGCTGGTGCTGATGGCGGGGGCGGCAGTCCTTGTCGCCGTCGTACTCCGCGGAGTGCCGAAGGCGGCGTAGCACCGCCCGCTTCAGCCTTCGACGAAGGCCTGGAGGGCGTCCAGCAGGCCGCTGAACCCTTCCTCCCGGCCCGCGGCCTGGTCCTCTTCGGTGAAGTAGGCACCCTGCTCCGTCAAGGTGAGCAGGGTGCCGTCGCCGTCGGGCGCCAGTTCCACCGTGCTGAGCGAAACGGACATGCGGCGTCCGTCGAGCAGCATTTCGTAGGTGAAGACGATCCGTTCGTTCTCCACGATGTCCTGGTACACCGCGTTCATGGTGGACACGAAACCGCCGGGCGGACCTCCGACATCGGTTTCCCTGCCGCCCTCGCGGAAATCGAGGCTGGACTCGCCCTGGGTCCATTCAGGCGGGCCGCCGAACCACTTTTTCTTGCTCGCAAAATCGGAAAAGGCGTGGAAAACGCGCGACGGCGGGGCGTTCAGCCTGCGTTCGAGGCTGAAGCTTGCGTGCGTGATGGGGGTTGCCATGGCGTACTCCTTCGTTTCTTGTTGCTAGGGCTTCTTGAGGAAGGCTTCCAGCCGGTCGAGGCGGCGTTCCAGGCCCGTCCTGCGCCTGCCCAGCCAGTCTTCCGCCAGCCGGACCGCCGCCGGTTCGATGCTGCAGCTGCGGACCCTGCCGATCTTTTCGGTCCGGACCATGCCGCTGTGCTCGAGTACCTGCAGGTGCTGAACGATTGCGGGCAGGCTCATGGCGAAAGGCTTGGCGAGCTCCGAGACGGACGCCGGTCCCTCGCAGAGCCGGATGAGGATGGCCCTGCGGGTGGGGTCGGCGAGCGCCTGGAAAATAGCGTCGAGTTCCGCGCCGCCCGCCTCACGATTGTTAAGCATATACTTAAGTATTCTCCGAAGTGTCCGGAAGTCAAGGGTTATGCGCTTGATCGAAGGGCAGCCAAAGGAAGCCCCCGCGGCAGCAGGGAAGCCCAGCGCCGGAAACACTGTCCGGCGCCGGGCTTCCCTGGCGATGGCGGGCGGCCGGAGTCCCCGCGGTCCGCCTGGCTGCGGCGCTCTTGGCCGCCGAGCCTACTTGCTGTGCCTATTTACTGTCGGGCGTGGTCACGCTGGCCGACGCCTTCATGTTCTCCGCGCCCACCATCCAGGCGTACTGCTCGAGCTTCGAAATGAACTCATGAAGCAGGTCAGCCGTGGTGGGGTCTTCCTCGTCAACTTCATCGTGGACTTTGCGCATGGTGCCCACGGCCGCTTCGAGCGCCGCGACGATGCGGTCCACGGCATCCTTGGTGTTGATGAGCCCCTGGGGGAACTGCGCCAGGCTGGTGGTTTCCGCAACGGTGGTGCTGCGGCCGTCCGGCAGGGCGTGGAGTGCCCGCATGCGCTCCGCCATGTCGTCGGCGTAGTTCCGGGCGGCATCGATAATTTCGTCCAACTGCAGGTGGAGGTCGCGGAAGTTGGTTCCCACGATGTTCCAGTGGGCCTGCTTGCCTTGGATGTGCAGCTCAATCAGGTCCGCGAGCACAGCCTGCAGATTGTTGGTCAGCGTCGGTGATGCCTTCATTGATCCTCCTGGTGTCAGCGGTTTCTCGGGTAATTCGAAACTATCCCAGCCGCCACAGCGGCGCCACCGATTCTCGCGCGGGGCTTAACAAAATGATGTTTGTTCATTTTTTCCTTGCCATGCGGCGGCGTGACGTGGATACTAAATGAACGTCATTCATTTAGTGACCGCCGTCTCACTGGAGTATTCGCCATGATTGAAATTACCTGCCTCGAACCACCCGCATCCCTGGCCCGGACGCAGCCTTCAGCCCGTCCCGCGCTGCGGGTCGGCGTGGTCCAGCACCGCTGGCACGCCGACCCTGCCCGGCTTCGCGCAGAACTGGACGAGGGCATCGGACGCGCAGCCCGGCTGGGGGCCACCGTCGTCTTCCTGCCGGAACTGACGCTCTCCCGCTACCCGGCGGACACCCTCCCGGAAAATGACACCGCCCGCTCCTGGGCAGCCCGTCCCCGCCCGTCGGACCTCGCTGAGGACCTGCTGACGGGGCCCACGTTCCGCTTCGCCGCCGACGCCGCCCGCCGCCACGGCATCTCCGTCCACGCGTCCCTGTACCAGCGCGCGGACAATCCCGAGGGCACCGACGACGGCCTCGGATTGAACACTGCGATTTTGGTGTCTCCCGACGGCGAACTGCTGGCCCGCACGCACAAACTGCACATCCCCGTGACCGCCGGCTACTACGAGGACAAGTTCTTCCGCCAGGGCCCGGCGTCCGCGGAAGCCTACGAGGTCCACTCCCCCGCCGAACTCGGCGGTGCCAGGCTGGGGATGCCCACCTGCTGGGACGAATGGTTCCCGGAACTCGCCCGGCTGTACTCCCTGGGCGGAGCGGAACTCCTGGTCTACCCCACGGCGATCGGTTCCGAGCCTGACCACCCGGACTTCGACACCCAGCCACTCTGGCAGCAGGTGATCGTAGGCAACGGCATCGCCAACGGACTGTTCATGGTGGCCCCGAACCGCTGGGGAAACGAAGGAACGTTGAACTTTTACGGTTCCTCGTTCATCTCGGACCCCTACGGCCGGATCCTGGCCCAGGCGCCCCGCGACGAATCCGCCGTCCTCGTCGCCGACCTTGACCTGGACCAGCGCAGGGACTGGCTGACGCTGTTCCCGTTCCTGGCCACCCGCCGTCCGGACACCTATGCACGGCTCACCGAACCGGTGCGGCGTGACCAGCCGCTCGGCGGTCCCGCCCCCGTGTACATGGAGGTGACCGCGTGAGCAGCTGGCGCATGCCCGCCGAGACGGCCCCGCAGGAGCGGGTCTGGATGGCCTTCCCCGCGGGCGGCTACACTCTCGGCGACACGGCGGAGGAGGCGCACGCCGCGCGGACCACCTGGGCGGCGGTCGCCAATGCCGCCGTCGAATTCGAACCGGTCACCGTGGTGGTAACGCCCGACGACGTCCGGATCGCCGCGCGCTACCTGGATCCCGCCGTCGAGGTGCTCACGGCAGAGCTCAACGATGCGTGGATGCGGGACATCGGCCCCACCTTCGTCCTCGATGACGACGGACGCCTCGGTGCCGTCGACTGGGTGTTCAACGGCTGGGGCGGACAGGACTGGGCCCGCTGGGACAAGGACTCGCTGATCGGCGCGGAGGTGGCCGGCCGCTCGGGAGCCCGCCACATCACCTCCGGGCTCGTCAATGAAGGCGGCGGAATTCAGGTGGACGGCCAGGGGACAGTGCTGCTCACCGAAACCGTGCAGCTGGATCCGGGCCGCAACCCGGGCTTCACCAAGGCCGAGGTGGAAGCAGAACTCGCCCGGACCATCGGGGCCACCCACGCTGTCTGGCTGCCGCGCGGCCTGACCAGGGACTCGGAGCGGTTCGGTACCCGGGGCCACGTGGACATCGTGGCCGCCATCCCCTCGCCCGGCACGCTGCTGGTCCATTCCCAGCAGGACCCGGAGCATCCGGATTTCGAAGTTAGCCGCGAAATCATCAGTTTCCTGTCCACCACCCGGGACGCCACCGGCCGCGAGTGGAACATCATCGAGGTCCCCGCTCCCGTCACCCTCAGGGACCACGAGGGTTTCGTGGACTACAGCTACATCAACCACCTCGTGGTTAATGGCGGCGTGATTGCCTGCACGTTCGCCGACCCCAACGACGAAAAGGCGCTGCGGATCCTCGCCGATGCCTACCCCGGCCGCCGGATCGTGGGCATCGACGCCCGCGAGCTGTTCGCCAGGGGCGGAGGCATCCACTGCATCACCCAGCAGCAACCCGCTGCGTCCCCTAGAGTTTTGACTTCCTGAAAGGTCCGGACATGACCCAAACCATCCGCCAGGGCTCACAGGCCGGCGAGCAAGCAGCCGGCACAGCGGCATCTGTCACCGACGCGCCCGGGACCCCGCACGGCATCACCGGAAAGGGACTGAAGGGCGGGCAGCTGGGCCTCCTCGCCGTCGTCGTTCTTGGCATTTCCACCATCGCACCGGCCTATACGCTCACCAGCGCCCTCGGTCCCACCGTAAACGAGGCCGGGCTGCAGCTGCCGGTCATTTTCCTCATTGGTTTCATCCCCATGATCCTGGTGTCCCTGGCCTACCGGGAGCTCAACGCCGACTCGCCGGACAGCGGCACCACCTTCACCTGGGTCACCAAGGCCTTCGGCCCGTGGGTGGGCTGGATGGGCGGGTGGGGACTCCTCGCCGCGAACATCATCGTGCTGTCCAACCTGGCAGCTGTGGCGGTGGACTTCTTCTACCTCTTCCTCGCCCAGCTCACGGGCGCACCGGAGCTTGCGGACCTCGCCGCCAACAAACCCTTGAACGTCGCCACATGCTTCGTTTTCGTGGCCCTGGCCGTCTGGGTGAGCTACCGCGGCCTGCACACCACCAAGATCGTGCAGTACGGCCTGGTGGGGTTCCAACTGCTGGTGCTGGGGCTGTTCGTGGCCATGGCCTTCGCCAACTGGTCGTCCTCGGAAACCGCTATTCCGTTCAGCTGGGAATGGTTTGACGTCACGAAGATCGAGACGTTCGGGCAGATTGCCGCCGGAATTTCGCTGTCCATCTTTGTCTATTGGGGCTGGGATGTCTGCCTCACCGTGAACGAGGAAACGGCCAACGGCAAGAAAACCGCGGGCATCGCCGGCACCCTCACCGCGGTGGTGGTCCTGGGCATCTACCTGCTGGTCACCATCGCCACCATGATGTTCGCAGGCGTGGGCACCGAAGGCGTCGGACTGAACAATGAAGAGAACCACGCGAACATTTTCACCGCGCTGGCCTCCCCCATCATGGGCCCGTTCGCCATCCTCATGTCCCTGGCGGTCCTGTCCAGCTCGGCGGCGTCGCTGCAGTCCACCTTCACCTCGCCGTCCCGCAGCCTGCTGGCCATGGCACACTACGGCGCGCTGCCGAAACCGTTCAGCCACATGAGCAAGAAGTTTGCGACCCCGGGCTTCGCCACGGTTGCCGCAGGCGTCCTCTCCGCGGGGTTCTATGCGGTGATGCACGTGGTCAGCGAAAACGTCCTGAACGACACCATCCTGGCCCTGGGGCTGATGATCTGCTTCTACTACGGGCTGACGGCGTTCGCGTGCGCCTGGTATTTCCGCAACAGCGTCTTCAGCAGCGTCCGCAACTTCGTCCTGCGCCTGCTTTGCCCGCTGCTGGGCGGACTGGGACTGCTGGTGGTGTTCCTGCAGACGGCCGCTGACAGCTGGGCACCGGAGTTCGGCAGCGGATCAGAGATCTTCGGTGTGGGGCTGGTCTTCGTCCTCGGGGTGGGAATCCTTGCCCTGGGCGCCGTGTTCATGCTCATCATGGCCAGGCTGCGTCCCGGGTTCTTCCGCGGCGAAACCATCCGCAAGGACACCCCGGCCCTGGTGGTCCCGGAGTAACGCAGGGACCATCACGTTGGAGGACCCACACGGCTGCAGGCCCCGCCCGGAAGATCCGGAGCGGGGCCTGCCGCACGTCTGGCTAGTGCAGGTCACCAGTAGTGGGCAACGTCAACCACGAACCGGGACCCTGCTCCGGGTCCGTCCAGGGTGAATACCCTGAACGGGAGCCGTCCGCGGACACCCAGCCCCATGCTCGAGTAGCCCTCGAAGCTTCCGGCCCAAGCCACTTGGCGGAAGGTCTGGTAGCCGCCAACGTTGGTCAGTTCTTTCCGGTCGGCCGGGTTGTAAGTGGAGTTGCCGCCGTCGTCATAAGCGGGTGAATTGACGGTGATCTGGAGGAATGCCCGCCCCCGCAGGGGAACCGGCAACCCCGAACCGTCCTGTACAACAGTGGGGACGTACCGCACGGTGTAGCCCTTCACCGGACCGTTGAGGTCAACCACCAGGCGGTCGAAGCAGTAGTGCTGCCCGGTCCGCACATTGGTGACCTTTCCGGTTCCCATGGGGGCTTCGGATTTCGCCAACGACCCCCACACCAGGTCGCAGTAGGACGCGGATGCAGGTGCCGGGGCCACCAGGCCGAGTCCGGCAGCCATCAGGATTGCCGCCAGCCATACTTGGAATTTCTTCATTTCAGCCACCCTCGGAAGTGTTGAGATAACTCAAGCGTAGGAGCCGTGACAGGCTAAAACGAGGGCCGAAATCCCTTCGGCGCCCAACTGTTAAATTGCGGCGGCGCAGGTTACGGGACGGTTATTCAGCGGCGCATTTAGCGGCATTCAGGGGCTGTCCGGAAGGTCATTGGACCCGCTTCCGTAATGCCGGATAACGACGAGGCGCCGGCGGGCCTTGCGGCTCGCCGGCGCCTCTCGGTGCCGTGCATCTGAAATTTGGGGCGGTTGCTGGAGGCTGCCTAGCCCTCGCAGTCGCGGCAGTACGTCATGCCGTTTTTTTCGCGGGCAACCTGGGACCGGTGACGGACCAGGAAGCACGAGGAGCAGGTGAATTCGTCGGACTGCTCGGGGACAACGGTGACCGTGAGTTCTTCGCCGGAAAGATCCGCCCCGGGAAGGTCAATTCCCTCAGCCGTATCGTTCTCATCAAGGTCGATGACGGCGGTCTGGGCTCCGCCGCCGCGGGACGCCTGAAGGGCCTCCAGTGATTCAGCGGGAGACTCTTCTTCTGTCTTGCGTGGGGCGTCGTAATCGGTAGCCATGGCGTGGTTCACTTTCGTTGCTGCGCAGCGCCATTTCAGGCACCTCAGTGAAGCAGTTTAGGACATTATGCCGGTTGTGGAAGAAAAGTGTGTTCAACCCGACAAATCGTCCGTCACCGGCCGGCCCGAGGCTCCCTGGACAGGCAGGCCGGCGGCTATCCCTTGCTTGCCGCGGCAGCCTTCTTCCGGTGTGCGGCCGCCGCGTGATCGGCCGCAATGGACACCCCGCTGAGTGCCGGCAGCCAGCCCCACCTGGTGACATCGGCGATCGCGGCGTTGCCCTGTTCCCAGGCGCCCTGTTCCCAGGCGCCGTCGCCCGACGGTGAGGCAGTTGCAGGCAAGGTCCGGGCTTCGAACCATGAAGCGATTCTGGTGAACAGGCGTGGTGTCATAGCCCCAAAAGTAGGCGCCCCATGTTGTGGGCACGTTTCGCCGCAGTCTCCACGGAGTTACATTTCGGGACGGGAGTGCTATGGCGGTCCGTGAACCATGGTCCTAACCTTGATGCACAACAAATCCGAGACCTCCGGAGGTATGTCATGGCCACGAAATTGAACAAGAAGGCCCTGGAACACGCCCGCAGCCTGGTGAGGGACGGGAAGGTTGTCCGCGACACCCGCGACGACTGGAGCGAGCACGCGCCGTCGGCGGACCAGGAAAATGCGTTTATCGACAAGCACGGCTTTTCGGATTTCGCCACGTGGCACCTGGGCCTGGACCCTGATGAGTCGGAGGGAACCAAAGGCAGCGTGAGCTTTCCTTTCGGGGATTTCAAGAAGATCCACCGCTGCGCGGTCATTTCCCTGGAAAGCCGGGCTGCGCAACACAACCACCATGACATCGCCAAGGCCGCGAAGGACCTGCTCGAGAAGATCGACGCCGAGGACTAGGCGGCGTACACCGACCGCCAGGGACGGACCCTAGGCCACAGGCCACACAACCAGGGTTTTCCAGGTGGCCGGGTCGGGCTCCGTGGCGGGGTCGCTCAAGTAGTATTCCCACATTGAGCCGGCCGGGCTGAACCCCTCTTCCTTCATCCGCTCCTGGATGGCGTCATACGTGGCATTCAACGTGTCGTACGGGCCCGTGTGGGTGGCTTCGAAAGCCTGGCACTCCGGCAGTGTTCCGGCCGCAACTTCTCCTGACCCGGTGAAGGGCGCCGCCACCGGAAATCCTGCCTCGACATCGACCGTGTCTGTGGGCATGCTCAGGTACCGGCCAAAAGGCGGCCCAGCAATCTGCACGGCCTGGTTCTGCACTGCGGCCATAACGGCGCCATAAGCACGGCCGAAGAATTCCGGCAGAGCGTTCATGGGCACTTTTTCGCGGACGACGGCGGTGGGTTGCTCGGGGCGCTGGACCAGCCGGATCCCGTTTTTCTCTTGGCTCATACGCCAAGGTTCCGCGGTGTGAACGGATCAGCCAAGGGCCGAACGGCCCGGAGCCTGGCAGTGGCAACAGCGGCAGGACACGAGGCTCCATGCGGTGTGGAAACATCCCACTTATGTTTGTTATGTACAAAAGTATGTGCATTGCGTACTTTAGTGTCATGGAAAGAAGCAGGCGCCGCACATGAGAGGGCAGCGCGCAGGTGCCAGCGCAGGCGACGTCCTGCAATATCTTCGAAGCCAGCCCAAGACGGTTGGCGAGCTCTGTACAGCGTCAGGATTCGCCCGTTCAACGATCTGCGACCGCCTGCGGGAGCTGGAGGGCGCGGGGCTGATTGCGCTGACCGCCCCCGCTCCCTCATCCGGGGGGCGTCCGGCGGGCCGCTATGCCGTCAGGTCCGGGGCGGACATCCTCGTCCTCACCGGCCGAGCCAGCGGCAACACGCTCCGCGTTGCCTTGCGAACCGCTGCGGGAAAACCGATAGCAGAAGTGGGTCCGCGGCCGATCAACACATGCGACGAGCTGGTGACAACGGTTACAGCAGCATGGGCTGACCTCGTCAGGAAGGCAGCGCCTGCGGGTGCGACTCTCGCGGCCGGCACGCTGCTCATCGATGACCAGCCGCGACGCCCCGAAAGCTTAAGGCTCCCGCCCTTGGCGCAGCCGAGGGAAGACCCGACCAGCGGGAGGGTTGCCGGACTGCCCCTGGCTGTCATCCGGACGAGCGACGCCCTCGCCATCCTGGCAGCGGCAGGAGCCGGCCACGCGGGACGGAACGTGATCTATGTCGACCAAAACGTGCCGCAGCATGCCAGCTGGGTCGTCGACGGCGTGGTGCAAAGGGGCTCCGGCGGCCTGGCAGGCACACTGCCGCTGCCGCCTGACCCGCCCGGCGGCCATGCATCCCCGGCTGGTCATGTACCCGGCACACGCGACACCCGTGAGGATGGCCGACGTGTAGGGGCCGCCCTCGCCGCCTGTGTCGCCATTCTGAATCCCTCCCTCATTTTCATCGGCGGCCCGGAAGACCCTGAGACCGCCGAATACCTTGCGGGCGTACAGGAATCGGTCTATGCCCTGTCTCCACCCACGGCCGGCAGGGTGCTGACAGTCCGGGCCGTGAACAATTCGCCGGACTCTGCAATGGAAGCTGCACATCACCTTGCCCGCGAAGCCGCACTGAAAGCGGAAAACGTTAACCAGCTGGTTCGCTCTTCAGCGCCGACAGCACAAATGCGCACCGGGCGCTACAAGGCCGGAGCGGTCGCGTAATCCATGTTCCCCGTCAAACGCCCCAACGCCGCAACTATCAGCCGCATGGATAGCTCCTATGCGAAAGCGGCCCTTCTTCAGATACATGAAATCGCTCACAGTAGTTACAGGACCTGCACCCAACCGACAGCAGCCAGTAACCAGAAGGACTTCAACGTGGAAACTCCCCTCTCCCATCTCGCCCACCTCGAGATCACCAGCCCGGACGTCGAGGCCTCGGCTCGGTTCTACGAGGAAAAGTTCGGCATGCGCATCATTGACCGGGTGGACGGCAACGTGTACCTGCGCTGCTGGGGCGACTACTACCGCTATAGCCTCGTCGTCACCGAAGGACCGGAAGCATCCCTCGGCCGGATGGCGTGGCGCACCAATTCCCAGGCGGCTCTCGAAGCCGCAGCCCAGCGCATCGAAGCAACCGGTGTGGAAGGCAGCTGGACCGCCGGGGGCCACGGCTACGGCAAGGCCTACGAGTTCACCGGTCCCTACGGCCACCACATGCGCCTCTTCTACGACGTGGAAAAGTTCGTCGCCGAATCCGGGTTTGAGTCCACTTACCCGGACCGCCCGGAGCGCCGCAGCAGCCACGCCGCCGCACCCCGCTTCCTGGACCACGTCACCGTCGCCACCTCGGATGTCCGCGGCTTCGCCAAGTGGTACAACGAGGCCCTGGGCTTCCGCGTTATGGCTTTTGTGGACCTGGACGAAGCACCCATCACTGTTTTTTCCGTGCTCACCACCAACGAAAAGTCGCACGACCTGGGCGTTGTCCTGGACACCTCCAACCGCCCCGGCCGCGTCAACCACATTGCCTTCTGGGTTGACTCCACCGAGGATCTGCTTCGCACCGCCGACGTGATGATGGAAAACGGCACCCCGATGGAATACGGCCCCTCCATCCACGGCGTAGGTGAGCAGAACTTCCTGTACTTCCGTGAACCGTCAGGCCTGCGGGTGGAGCTGAACTCCGGCGGCTACCGCAACTACGTGCCGGACTGGGAGGCCAACACCTGGAAGCCTTCCGAAGGCTCCAACAACTTCTACAAGAACGGTGCCATGCCTCACTCCATGACGGAATCCTTCCCGCCGGCCGAAGGCTTCACCGCCACCGAAGAAGGCGCCTCGCCCGAGATGAAGGAAGCCCTGCTGAACCCGTACGCCAAGCAGGGCCGGGGCTGAGAAATCATGGCCGAAGCAAAATATGCACTCATCCGCTTCCAGGAAGCCGGGGACAGCAAGGCCCATGCGGGCCTGCTGGTGGAAGACCGCGTCCTGCCGCTGGATGAGGACATCAACTCCCTTATCCAGCATTGGGACACCACCGAGGCCGGGCTTGACGCCCTCGCCGCCTCGGCAGGCAAAGACAGCGGCCTGGCCCGGGCCGACGTCGAAATTCTCGCCCCGGTGGAGCCGGTGCAGGTCCTGCAGACCGGTGCGAATTACCGCAAGCACGTGATCGATCTCGCCGCGGCCCACCGCGAACCGGGCCAGGACGAAGACGAAGTGCGCGCCAGGACGGCCGCCATGATGGACAAGCGCGCCGGCCAGGGCACGCCGTACTTCTTCATCGGACTGCCGACGGCGATCGCGTCCGCCACGGACGACCTCACCCTGCCTGCCTACTCCGATTCCCACGACTGGGAGCTGGAACTGGCGGCAGTAATCGGCAGGACAGCGTTCCGGGTCACCCCCGAGGAGGCTTTGGACTACGTCTTCGGCTACACCATGGTCAACGACATCACCACGCGCGAGTACGTCTTCCGCAAGGACATGCCCGCGATCGGCTCGGACTGGTACCGCGCCAAGAACGCCCCCGGCTTCCTGCCCACAGGTCCGCTGCTGGTGCCGGCCAAGTTCTTTGGTGACCCGCAGGACGTCCGGGTGACCCTAAAGCTCAACGGCCGGGCCATGCAGGACGAATCCACGCAGGACATGATCTTCGGCGTGGCCAAGCTGGTCAGCGAAGCGTCGCAGATTATGCCGTTGCGCCCGGGCGACCTGGTCCTGACCGGAAGCCCGGCCGGCAACGGCCAGCACTGGGGCCGGCTGCTCCAGGACGGCGACGTCATGGAAGGCACCATCACCGGCCTCGGTACCCAGCTGATCCACTGCAAGGATGAAGCTGACGCTGAAGGCCGCGCGTCGTGACCGCGCAGTACACAGCGCCCTTCGCAGGCACCGGGGAATCGGCCACCGATTCCCCGGTGATCCGGCGCGACGACCCGCTCGGCAGCATCCGCGCCATGGCCGCATCCCACAACAACTGGGGCCGCTGGGGTGCCGATGACGTCCTCGGGACCCTGAACTTCATCGATGCGGCCAAGCGCGTCGAAGCCGCGGCCCTAGTGAAGACGGGCGAGGCATTCTCGCTGTCCCAGCCCTTCGACACCAACGGACCGCAGAAGGGCTGGCGCCGCCGCACCAACCCCGTCCACACCATGACGGACACCGGCGTGGACGCCGAACGCGGCAACCAGGGCTTCCCGCACGGCTTCGGCGGCGCGGACGACGTGATCGCTATGCCGCTGCAGTGCTCCACCCAGTGGGACGGCCTGGGCCACATCTTCGACCAGGGCAAGGCATGGAACGGCCGTGCTGCCGGGGACGTCGTTACCTCCGAAGGTGACCTGGTCACAGGCATCGAGACAGCCGCCGCCAAGATTGTCACCCGCGGTGTCCTGCTGGACGTCGGCCGTGCGCTCGGCCCCGATCTTGGCAGGACCGACGGCGAGCTGCCGGACGGCTTCGCCATCACCCCGGAGCACCTGGAACGGACTATTGAACTCCAGGGGCCCAGCTCCAGGGCGGGCCGAGGCGACATCGTGGTGGTCCGCACCGGACAGCACACCCGGGTCCGCCGCGACGGCTGGGGAGACTACGCCGGTGGCGCAGCCCCGGGGTTGTCCTTCAGCACGGCACCGTGGCTGCACCGGAGCGAAATTGCCGGGATCGCCACCGACACGTGGGGTTTCGAGGTCCGGCCCAACGAGTTTGACGGCGCCTTCCAGCCCCTGCACCAGATTGCCATCCCCAACCTCGGGCTGTTCCTGGGCGAGATGTGGGACCCGGACGGCCTGGCGGAAGCGTGTGCGTCGGACGGAAGGTACGATTTCTTGCTCACCGCAGCACCTCTGCCCATCACCGGAGCAGTCGGTTCACCTGTCAACCCGATCGCAGTCCGGTAACTTTCACTTCAACAAACCACCAGCAGTTACGCCGTCAATACAAAGGAGTCAGCGATGGCAGCAGTACAGAACGTCGGAATCGTCGGGGCGGGAGCCGCAGGTCTGACCGCAGCCATCCTCCTGGCCGACGCCGGAATCCATGTGGAAATCCTGGAAAAAGCCGATTCTCCGCAGACCGTCGGCTCGGGAATCACCTTGCAGGGGAACGCCCTGCGCGTCCTTCGCCAGCTCGGCGTATGGGATCAGATCGAGGCGAAGGGCTACGCGTTCAGCACCCTGGGCCTGCGCGCCCCGGATCCTGCAGGCACCGTCATCGCCGTGTTGGATGACATGCGAACCGGCGGCGATGACCTCCCCGCCACCCTGGGCATGTACCGCCCCGACCTCACCGCTATCCTCCGCGAACGCGCCGAGCAGGCCGGCGCCCGGATCAGCTACGCCAAGACGGTCACTGAAATAAAGGACGACGGCGCGTCCGTCACCGTGAGCACCGCCGACGGCGGAACCGCCCGCTACGACCTCCTGATAGGCGCCGACGGGCTGCATTCCGCTGTCCGCAAGGCGATCGGCATTGACGCCGAACCCCAGTCCACCGGCATGGGCATCTGGCGTGCCTTCGTGGAGCGGCCCGCGGACGTGGTCCGCACCGACCTCACCTACGGCGGCCCTTGCTTTATTGCCGGGTACTGCCCCACCGGCCCGGACACCATTTACGCGTACCTGGTGGAAAAGGCGCAGGAGCGCACGCACGGGGAAGGTCCGCGCGTCATGGCGGAACTGGCGGCTGCTTACGGCGGCCCCTGGAATGAGATCCGCGCCAACCTGGACCAGAGCGCCCGTATCAACTACACGTGGTTCACCACCCACCTGGTTGACGGCCCGTGGAACCGCGGCCGCACGGTCATCATCGGCGACGCCGCCCACAGCTGCCCGCCAACCATTGCCCAAGGTGCCGCCATGGCAATGGAAGATGCGGCAGTGCTGGCCGAGCTCCTGGTCAGCGCCGAGGACGTCACCGAAACACTCTGGAAGGAATTCACCGACCGCCGACTGGACCGGGCAAAAGCTGTGGTCGAGGCCTCCGTCCAGCTGGGCCAGTGGATGCTCGACGGCGTCCGCGACGCCAACGTACCGGGCCTCATGCATTCAGTCTCCAGCCTGGTCAGGGAACCCGCATGAGCACCCGGCCGGGCGAAAATCCCACGGTGGACGTCCACACCCATATCCTGCTTCCTGCCCTGCAACAGCTGGTGTCCGAGGCCGATCCCGAAGGCTTCGGAGCCCAGCAGGCCCTTGAAGTGCGGCGCAACGGGCCCGAGTCGATGGCTGCTTCGGGCCGGATGATCAAGGAACGGTGGCCGCAGCTGACTGACCTTGACCGCCGGCTCGCGGACATGGATGCCCAAGGTGTAGACGTGCAGCTCGTCTCGCCGTCGCCGTCGCATTTCTACTACTTCGCCGGGCCGGAACTGGCCCTGCAGCTGGCCAGGGCAGCCAACCAGGCGGTCCGTGAGTTCGTGGACCGCGCACCTGAACGCCTCAACGGTCTCGGCCTGGTCCCGCTCCAGCACCCCGGTTTGATGGTGGAAGCCTTGGAGCACGCCGTGCTGGAGTGCGGGCTGCTCGGGGTGGAAATCGGCTCGTTTGCCGCCACCCCGGGAGATTCTGAGCGCAGCACTGTGGAGCTCTCTGACCCCCGGCTGGAACCGTTCTGGAGCCGCGCCGAGGAGCTGGGTGCATTGGTGTTCCTGCACCCGTTCGGCTGCTCGCTGGATGAGCGGCTGGACCGGTTCTACCTGGCCAACACCGTCTCCCAGCCTGCCGAAAACGCGGTGGCACTTTCCCACCTGGTCTTCAGCGGCGTCCTGGACCGGCACCCGGACCTGAAAGTCCTGGCAGCGCACGGCGGCGGCTACCTTCCCACCACCCTGGGCCGGTCCGACCATGCCTGGCGGGTCCGGCCGGAGGCGCACGGCTGCGCCGAACCGCCGTCGTCGTACCTGAAGAAGCTCTACTTCGACTCCCTGGTCCACAGCGCCACTGAACTGCGGGCACTGGTGGCCGCCGCCGGACCGGAACAGGTGCTGCTCGGCTCGGACTATCCGTTCGACATGGGCTCCGACCTTCCGGTGGACGAGGTCCAAGCTGCCGGACTCCCGGCCGAGGACGAGGCCCAAGTTTTGGGCGTCAACGCACGCACGCTGGGCATCACCTCGGCGGCCGCCCTGACCGCCCGCACCAACGGATAGGAATTCTCGAATGGTCAAGATTGCACGCTGGAATCACGACGGCGGGACGCAGTCCGGCTTCGTTGACGACGGAAACTGCTACCCGCTGCCGGAGGGACAGAGCGTCCAGTCGCTGCTCGACGCCGGACTGGACGAAACCCTGCGTTTTGCCGGGGACGTCATCGGTTCCACATCGCCTGTTCCGCTGGCGGAGTTGCAACTGCTTGCCCCGCTGGTACCTGCCACCATGAGGGACTTCGTGGCATTCGAGGAACACGTCGAAGGCGTGCGGAAAAGCATCGACGGTGTGGCCGGCGTGGTCCCCGAATGGTACGAGGCACCCACCTTCTACTTCACGAATCCCCACACGGTGACCGGCACCGGCGAGGTGATCGGCATTCCGGCGGGTTGCGAGGACCTGGACTTTGAGACTGAGGTGGCCGCCGTCGTCGGACGCGTCCCCGGAAGCGACGGCCGGAACCTGACAGCCGAGGCGGCGCACCGGCACATCTTCGGCTACACGGTGCTCAACGACTGGTCGGCGCGGGACCTGCAGCGCCGCGAGATGAAAGTCAGCCTGGGGCCCTGCAAGGGCAAGGACTTCTCCAACACCCTCGGGCCTTGGATTGTCACCGCGGACGAGTTCGAGGACCGGCACGACGCCGAGGGTTTCCTGCCGATCTCCATGTCCGTCGAGGTCAACGGCGAAGCCATCGGCCAGGACCTGTTGTCCAATATGGGGTGGCCGTTCGCAGAACTGGTGGCCTATGCGTCGCAGGATTCCGTGGTGCGTCCCGGCGACGTCCTGGGCTCCGGCACGTGCGGCAGCGGTTGCCTCGCCGAACTCTGGGGGCGGAACGGCTCGAAGACTCCCCCGCCGCTGACGACCGGCGACGTGGTCCGGATGACGGTGGAGGGCATCGGCAGCATCGAGAACACGGTGGGTGCCCGGCGTGAGGCCGTGACCCGCATCCCTGCCAGGGTCAGGCCCCGCAACAGGGTTGCCCCCGTGGCTACGTCCGGGACGTAGCGTGGTCTCCCTTCAGTTCGAGGGCCGGACCGTGGTGGTCACCGGTGCCGGCCAGGGCCAGGGTGCTGCCGAAACACGGCTGTTGGTGGACGCCGGGGCGCGGGTCATCGCCACGGACCTTGCGGCGGAGATGCCGGCCCAGCTTGCGTCCGTGCCTTCGCCGTCAGTTTCGAACGGTGCGCTGGTGTACCGGCAACTGGATGTCGCCGACGCTGCCGGCTGGTCCGATCTCGCCTCCTGGATCCGTTCCCAAGGCTGGCAGGTGGACGGGCTCGTCAACAATGCCGGCATCACGCAGCGCAGCCGTTTGCTGGATGCCTCAGTAGCTGACCTGCAGCGCGTCTACGAGGTCAACGTTGCCGGAAGCCTCCTGGGAATCCAGACTCTCACGCCGCTGATGGGACCTGGTGCCTCGATAGTTAACGTGGGCTCCGTGGCTGGCCTGACCGCCCATTACCCGGTCGCGTACACCGCCAGCAAGTGGGCACTGCGGGGCCTCTCCCAGGTGGCTGCCCTGGAACTTGGCCCGCGGGAGATCCGGGTGAACGCTGTCCATCCGGGCTTCATCGAAACGCCCATGACGGCGGGCGCCAGGCCGGAATTCAGACAGGCCACACTGGCCGAGACCCCGTTAGGCCGCACGGGCAGCGTGGAGGAGGTGGCCGCCGTCGTGCTCTTTCTCCTCAGCCCGCTCTCGTCCTTCGTGACAGGTGCCGAGATCCCGGTGGACGGCGGCCAATCCAGTCACGGCGGAGCCAAATCCGTCTCCGACGCCCTGCGCTGACCTCCCCCCGCCCCTCCGTCCGCCCCAACTAGGTAGCAGTAGATGTCCTTTTGAGCGCTCAAAACGACACCTACTGCTACCTTGTTGGGTACTGCGTGCAGAGATCAGCCCGGGAGCACCGCCGACCAGCCGCCGTCGACCATCAGGTTGGCGCCCGTCACGTATGACGCTTCGTCAGAGGCGAGGAAGAGTGCGCACTTGGCCACTTCCTCCGAAGTTCCAATCCGGCCCAGCGGGATGCTGCCGGCGATGGTGCGCATGGGGTGGTCGGCGGCGAGGAGGTTGCCCTCGGTGGCTGCGGTGCGGATCATGCCTGGGCTGACAGTATTTACCCGCAATCCGTGCGGGGCACCTTCGGCGGCGAGCTGCTTGGTCATGGCCACCACGGCACCTTTCGTGGCGGTGTGGGCCAGCCGCCCGTTGGTCATGGAGCCCGTGACCCCCGCCGTGGACCCCACCAGCACGATGGCTGCGTTCTGTGCCTGGATCAGGTGGGGCCAGAAGTATTTGACCGGCAGGAACACCACGTCCATCTCGTGTTCCACGTTCCACCTCCAGTCAGCAAACGAGAGCTGCTCCACCGGGGCGAAGCGGGTGACTGCCGCGTTGGCGTACAGGATGTGCACCTGGCCGTGAGCAGCGGCCACATCAGAAGCCCAAACAGCCACGGCGGCGTCGTCCGTCAGGTCAACCCGGTGGCTGCTCATCCTGCCACCGGCGGCGGTGACCGCCGCGACGGTGGCCGCGGCGCCGTCGTCGTCCATGTCGCAGCCCACCACGAACGCACCCGCCTCCGCAAAAGCGAGCGCGGCCGCCCTGCCCTGGCCGCTGGCCGTTCCGGTGATGACGGCGGTCTTGCCGGCGAGGCGGTGGCTGGAGACAGGCATGGAAGGTCCCTTCGAGAAGTTCGTTTCTCCGACTTTCGCAGGGATGGGCAGAACGGGGAACGGCGCTTTGGTTCTAGGTGGTATCCGCCGCGCGAATAGTGACCGGGTGTGCCGTGACCGGGAATAGCTCGTGCAGCCGGGCACAGGCGCGCTGGACCACGGATCGCAGCCAGACGCTGGCCGGGTCCTCCGCCTGTGAGGGATGCCAGTACATGGCCTCCACCAGGGACGCCTCGGCGTCTTCGGCGAATTCCAGCACCGCAATGTCAGCGCCGCGCTGGGCACGTGCTGCCAGCATCCCCGGAACCAGGGCCACGAGGTCAGTTCCTTCGACCAGGAGGGGCAGGGACAGGAACCCGGCCACCACGGCCGCCACCCGGCGCTGGATGCCCCGCGACTCGAAGAGCTTGTCCGCCGGGGTGCTGATGCCTTCTCCGAAATATCCGACGGCGTGGGGCACGGTGCTGAGGTCGGCCAAGGTGAGGCTGGGCTGCTGGAGCAGCGGGTTCCCGTCGTCGGCGACAGCCACGAAGCTGTCGCGGAAGAGCTGCTTGCTGGCGCCCTGCATGTGGTATCCCGTCGGCCCCACCAGCAGGTCGATTTTTGAATAGTCGGCCATTTGGCCCTGGATGCCGGACTTCGCCGTCGGCACGAAGTCCACTGCCACGCCGGGGGCCTCCTCGCGCAGGATCCCACGCAGCGGGCCTACAATCAGCGCCGCGGCGTAGTCCGAGGCGGCGATGATGAACTCGCGCTCACTCGTGGCAGCGTCGAAACCGGACCGCACGCGAGTGGCCCTCTGGATGTGAAGCATGGCTTCATCAACCAGCGGTACCAGCGACTGTGCAAAGGGCGTGAGGTCATACGTGCGGCCGTTGCGGACCAGGAGTTCGTCGTCGAAATGACGCCGGAGCCTGGCCATGGCCGCGCTGGTGGCCGGCTGGCTCAGCTGGAGCCGCTCCGCTGCCCGCGAGACGTTCCGCAGTTCGAGCAGGACCTGCAGCTGGGGCAGAAGGTTGAGGTCCAGGTTCTTCATACCCATAGGTTATCCGCGGCGCGAGGCCGCCCCCCCTTCAGTGACTGACGGGCACGATTCGTGGCCCGCGGACCAGGACTGCCAGGAATGCCACCACACAGGCGATCCCCAGTGCACCGAGGGCGAGGCTGAGACCACCCAAAGCCCCTGAAGCCACGCCGAGGACGATGGGGGTCAGGAACTGGCCAATGAACAGCGTTCCCGTCCAGATGCCTGTGCCGCGGCCGCGCTGCTGGAATTCGAGGCCGGTGACCGCCCATGTCAGCAGGGTGGGCAGCAGGACGCCGGTTCCGGCGCTGGCGATGACCGCCCCTGCAATGGCAAGCGGCACGCTGCCCGCGATGGAGACCAGGAACAGTCCGACGGCGGCCAGCCCGAAGGCGAGTGCCAGGAGGTTCCGCGTGCCCAGCTTCGCCAAGTATCGGAAGGAGATGGCGCCGGCCGCCGTGGCGAGGGAGGCGATGGCTGCGGCAAGGCCGATCAGTGCCGCATCGCCCACCCCCAGGCCGGTGATGACGTAAGGCAGGTGCACGATGAGGGCGTAGAACACGATCCCGCCGAAGAGCGTCACGGCGGCTGGTGCGCCGATCTGCCGCCATGGCACCGGTGTCCTGGCCGCCGTCGTGCGCTGGCTCTTTGCCGGCTCCCGGAGCTTGAGGATCATGGGAACCACGAGCAGGGCACTGACGGCGTAGAGCCAGAACGGCGTCCGCCAGCTGATGCTGCCCAAGGCGCCGCCGAGGGCGAAGAAGGCGGTGGCGGCAAGCGCACTGACCATGGTCTGGAGGCCCAGGTACTTGTTCCGTTGGTGTCCGGCATAGTAGTCGGTGATGAGCGTGGTGCAGCAGGTCATGATGGCGGCCTCGGCGACTCCGACGCCAACCCGGGACAGCGCGATGGATTCCAGGGTGTCCAGCCACAGCGGCGCGGTCCCGAAGGCGGCGTAGGCCAGCATGGCAAAAACCAGCAGCTGCTTCCTGCCCATCCTGTCGGCAACGTAGCCGGCGAGGGGCGAGAAAAGTGCCACAAACAGCGCGGGCAGCGTGAGCGTGAGCGGAACAAGGATGGCGGCGCCCGGGGTGTCCGCGAATGCCTCGTTCAGGGTGGGCAGGACGGGTGCCAGCAAGACTGCGCCCAGGACCGGCATGCAACTGCCGGCCACGAGGAGGGCCGCTTCGAGCCGTCCCGCTGCTTTCGGCCCGGCACCGGGCATTCCGTGCCTGGTTTCAGTACCTGTGAGCTGAATATTCTCCATTGAATCTTCCTTTGCCTCTTGATGGTCACGGAGGAATCGTCGCTGGTCAGGCGCGAAAGTGACTGCCCTCACTGTGGCAAGGCTTGGAGTATCGGGGAATCAGGCATTTGGGATAGCTGGTATTCGCGGGACGGATGGAAGGTGCGGCTGCATGCCGCGGCCGCACCTTCCATCCGTCCCCGGTTCGTCAGGAGCCAAGCTCCTCCGCAACCTTGCGGGCGCCGCGGACGGCGATGGCCACGCTCATCAGGGTGGGGTTCATGGCTGTCGCCGTCGGAATGAGCGCGTTGCCGCCCACCAGCAGGTTCTCGTAGCCCCATACCCGCGACCACGGGTCCGCCACGGAGGTGCCGGTGTCGGTCTCGCCCATCCGCAGGGTGCCCTGGTAGTGCAGGCTCGAGCCGTTTGGCATCAGGCGGGGTTCGGCTACGAAAGCGCCGAGGGCCTTGCCGGCGCGCCGCAGCCGCTCGGTGGCTTCGGCGATCTCCGCCTCTTCCCGTTCGGTGAGCGCGTACTCGATGGTCATGTTCGGGAAGCCCCGGTAGTCCGGTTCGTTGTCGTCAAAAGTGACGGCGTCCTCGTAGCGGGGGTGCTTGCGCATGCCGTAACCCATGTTGACGTAGCCCCAGCGGTTTTCGGCGTACGGTGTTCCGGGTTCCATGGGGAACGGAGTCGATTCCGAGTACATGACCTGGACCGAGAAGGGGTGTTCCGGCTCGGAAAACGGGATTCGGTTGACGGCGGCCACGGGATCCGCGGGGTTCAGTGCGCGTCGGGCCAGTTCGGCGTCGAGATCCCCTTCGGTGGCGAAACGGCGCATCTTCTCGGCGTCCAGCGCGACGGTGGAGATGACCACCGGATGCTCCGTGAGGTAGTGCCCGAGCGCCGTCGGCCTCACACCCGAAGCCCACAGGAGCTGCGGGGAACGGAACGCATCCGCGGCAACCACAACGATGTCCGCCGCAACGAACGATGTCTCCCCTGTGCGAAGGTCCTGGACGGTGACTCCGGTGACCCGGTGACCGTCCAGTTCCACGCGCCGGACCAGGGTGAGGTCACGGAGTTCGAACTGCTTCGAGAGCGGGCTGTCCCGGTCGAGGAGGGGGCCGAGGACAACGTCGGCACCGGCCCAGCGCACGGAACCGTCCGGCTGCGGATCGCCGGCAACCGGCAGTGTGCCAACGCCGTAGCCGTCCGGCAGTTCCGGGCCGAACTCCTCGTCAAGGAGGGACCTGATGGCTTCACCTACCGCGGAGTCGGCGAACGCCGCACTGTGCACATGCAGCAGTTGCTTGGCGTCCTCGACGAGCGCATCCCATTCGCTGTCTGCGATGAACGGGATCTTCTCACTGAAGGCGGGCGACGGCGTCGCGCAAGTCCAGTGCGCCCCCTGGCCGCCGACGTTGGTGGCCGCAGCCGCCGCGGGAAAGGTTGGCGCGTGGGCCGAGCCGGCGCCGCCGAAGTCCAGCAGGTGGGTGCCCTGGCGCGCGGTGAACATTCCCTCGGTGACGGTTCCGGCCGGGATGCCGAGCGACTCGCGGTAGGCGCCGGCCTGCGGCCCCTGCGACAATTCCCGTGCGCGGGCCTTTTCGACGGCGTCGGGAATGTTCCGGACGCTCTCACCGGGAACTTCCGTCAGTTGCGGCCCGGCCTCGAACATCACCACCCGGGCATGCGGGACCTGCTCAAGAATCACCCGTGCATAGGCGGAACCAACGGGCCCGCTGCCGACGATGGCGATGGTGGGGTTGGACATGATGTCTCCTTTGAAATCAGGCCGAAAGGGATTCGGAAGTTGTTTGCGGGGCGGGAACGTGTTCGTCGGACAGCCGGCCATGCGGAAGCAGGAGCGCCGCGACAATGCCCACGGCGTAGGTGGCGGCCAAAGCGATGAAGACAGGCGTAAAGACGGAGCCGTAGGCCTGCGCGACGCTGGCCTGCACCTCCGGCGTGGCCGCGTGGACCAGTTGGGGCGTCAACGTGGAAGCGTCAAGGCCTGCTGGCAGGAGGGCTGCCACGCCGAAGCCGATCACCCCGCCGATGATGGCCGTGGCGACGGTTGACCCCACCTGCCGCACCAGGTTGATGGTTGCCGTGATGGTTCCGGTCTGGCTGGCCGGCGCCGCGCCCTGCACCACGGCGACAATCAGGCTCATAAAGGCACCGGTGCCCATCCCGACCACACCCATCACAATCATGGGTGCCCAGAGCGGGAGGCCCGCGGGCAGCGCGGCCATCACGAAAAGACCTGCCGCTCCCAGCGACGTCCCCAGGATCGGGAAGACCCGGTACCTGCCCGTCCGGCTGGCCAGCCAACCTGTGAGCAGGTTGCTGATCAGCATGCCGAACACTGTTGCGATGGGTACGAGCCCGGACACGGTGGCGGTGGTTTGGTAGGCCATTTGAAAGTACGTGGGCAGATAGGCAGTGATGGAGAAGAGCCCGACGCCGATGATCGCCGACAGCGCAGTACCTGCCGCAATCGTGCGGTTGGTGAACAAATGGAGCGGCACGATGGGCTCGGGAGCCCGGCGCTCGATGCGAAAGAAAGCAACGAAGCCCACCATGCTGACCGCGAGCGCCGCGGCTGTGGCGATGCCGGCGTTCCGTTCTGCAGCCCACGTCACGGCGAGTACCAGGGCCACCAGGGCAGTGGTAAAAACAGCCGCACCGGCAACATCGAAGTGGCGTGGCCTGGGGCCGGGCTCCAGGTGCGGAACAGCGATGAGCGCGAGAACCAAGGCTGCGGCGCCAACGGGGATATTGATCCAGAAGACCCACTGCCAGCCCCAGTAATCCGTGATCGCACCGCCCAGGACGGGGCCTACAAGGATCGCAATGGGGAAAGCGGCGCCAATGATCGCCATGTAACGCGGCCGTTCCCGCTGCGTCGTGACCCGGGCAATGATCGTTTGGGACATGAGCTGCAGGCCGGCTGAGCTCATTCCCTGCAGGACGCGGGCGGCGATGAGCCATGCCATGTCCTGGGCGAACCCGCACGCCAGCGAAGCGGCCAGGAACACGAGCAGGGATCCGACGAAGATTCGGCGGGCTCCCAGGACATCGCCCAGTTTGCCGAGCACGGGCAGCAGCACCGTACTGGCCAGGGTATAGCCCACAACAACCCAGCTCATCAGTGCCAGCGCATCCAGCTCACCGGCAATCGTGGCGAGGGATGTGGACACCACCGTATGGTCCAGGGCCCCAAGGAAGGAGACCGAGAGCAGGGACATAACAAGGAGACGAAGTCTCAAAGGCGAAAGTGGCATAGTGATCTACCCGAACGATCGGGCCGTCGACGCGACGAATTGTGCCTCCGACGCACCATCACGGCGGAGAACGGGTCCGTAGGAACCCCGGCGCCATTACACATCCTACTCCACTTTAGTCAGAAAGCAACAAAAGATTGTCTGAATGCGACCTGAAAGGCTGGAGGGCTAACTGCGGAGCAGCGCCGCCGCCAGACTGATGTCCTCGAGCAGCTCATCGAGGTCCGCCACCGGCTCGCCGGACGAACAGGCTGCGAGCGCCCGGCGCAGCGCAAGGCGGGCGGACGATTCGTAGCGCTCCGGCGCCCTCAAGATGCCCTCCTCAGTGGACGTCTCCAATCGCATCAACCCGGCGGGCTGGTCCACCGTTATTTCAGTCCTTACTTCGCCGAGGGCGAGTACCTGAAGCAGGCCGCCGCCATGCGGGCCTGCGGCTGCCGCGGTCGCCGCAAGGGTGGTGGGCACTGGTGCCCCGGCAGTCCCTGCCGAGCTCAGCAATGCGATCCGGCCCTGCGTCGTGGCACTGCCCGCCTGCAGCGTCAGCGGCCCCTGGCCAAGGGACCGCACCCAGCCAAAGCCATCGCGGATGACCCCTTCAAGGCTGGCAGCGGGGGCAGCGCACTCAACGATGACGATCCGGGCCGGGCTGCCCCGCCTTGCCCGACCCGCATCAGCAACAACGTCGGACCGGAGGCGGGGACGCTCCACAATAACCGGGATGCCGCCGGGCCAGGGGCGGGCTTCCAGGGCTTCCCACGGGAGCGTGCCAGGGTCCGTGATCACCACCGCTACGGCTCCCCCGGAACGGGCCGCAAGCAAGCCCTGCCACCAGTCGCCGGAACCGGGCACTACCGCAACGGCACCCTGGACGCCATCGGCCGGTGCGGCAGTGCGGGGAAGTTCCGCCGTTGCGGCTGCGTAGGCCGGCAACGCAGTTAAGACGCCACGCCTTTGGCGCATCAGGCTCACGGGGACACTCCTTCGAGGACCTTGGCGGCGGCACCGTAGCCGAGCTCGAGTGCATAGCATGCGTCGGCCAACAGTTCGTCATACTCCACGGGAGCCACGCCCTCAAGGAGCGATGCCAGCAGGCGCCACTCCGCCACGTAGCCGTCGTCGGGATCCCGCCGGTACTCCGTCCACTGTCCGTCCACACTTCGCACCCGCGTGGACGCGCTTCCGGCGTGGACGAAGGCCGGCGGGAAATTGACCTCAACGCGGTCATGCGAGGTGGCCACCGTCATCCGCCACAGGGCATCGGGGCCTTCCGGAAGCATGGTGAGCGCCAACTGGACAAGGACGCCGCCTGACCGGTAACCCACCAGATAGCCGATCGGCGGAGCGATTCTTGCGTAAATAACCTCATCGATGCCCGGCGCAATGTCCCTGACGGCGGGAAGGTCATGGACCGCCAGGCCCGTCAGGAGCTGCCGCAGAACCTCGGCCGCCACGGCGGGATCCTCCACGCCGGGGCGCCCGCGCCGCGCTGCCTGGAAAGGACCTCCCTCTGCGACCAGCCCGTGGTACCTGTCGTTGGGCGGGAGTGCCAGCGTCACGGAAATTGCCTGAATCCGGCCCTCGAGGGCCATCAGGTGATGCCGTACGCGCCCCCACGCCGCATCAAACAAATGGTTGGTCCCCACTAGGAGGACGGTTCCTGCGGCCCTGCACGCAGCTATGACCGCTTCGGCCTCTTCCGGGCTGGTGGCCAGCGGCTTCTCGCAGAACACCGCCCGCTTGCCCGCGGCCACTGCCGCCAGGATTTGGCGGGCATGTTCTGCCGGCGGGCTACAGACGGCCACCACGTCAACGCCTGTGTCCGCAAGCAGGTCCGCCTCCCCCGCCGACCAGCGGGCACCCAAGCGCCCGGCCAGTTCCCGGGCGCGTCCGCTGCCGCCATCGGCAACGTGCCGTATGTGAAACAGGTCCCGCAACCCTCCCAGCACCGGCAGATGGAGAGCCGCGACGCCCGGCCCGGCTCCAAGTATTCCTACGCTCCAAGGCATCGTCGCCCCTCCTCTTATGTTCCTATTATTCATAAGTGAGGTTGGTTCTGGCTATAGTCGCGTCCCTTAGCACTTTAGTCGGCCCCAATGTGTGAGAATTGTGAGCATGACGACAGACTCCGCCCTCCGCTTTGGGGCACAGACGGATGAAGTGACGAGCCTCCTGCGGATCGTCAACCTGGTGCGGACGGGCGAGGCAACAACCCGTCCTGAAATCGGCAAGGTCACGGGCCTGGGCAGGGGCGTCGTCAGCCAGCGCGTGGATCAGGCAATCCAGATCGGTTTCCTCGGCGATGGCGAGTTCGGGGCCTCATCCGGCGGACGCGCACCCCGGACCCTGCGCTTCCGGGCGGAGCAGGGGCGGATCGTGGTATGCGCCCTCGGAGCGGCCCATATGAGGGTCGGCGTCACTGCGCTCGACGGGGACATCCTGGAACACACGCACCGCAGCTGGGATATCGCGCAGGGCCCGGAGAAGACCATCGACGCGGTCATGCCGCTGATTGATGAGTTGCTGAAGAAAGACCCCACTGTGCCCGTGTGGGGTGTGGTGGTGGGGCTTCCCGGCCCGGTGGACTTCGCCACCGGACAGCCCGTAGCGCCGCCGATCATGCCGGGGTGGAACGGTTACGACGTCCGCACCCCCTTTGAAGAGCGCTTCAATGCGCCCGTATGGGTGGACAACGATTCAAACCTGCTTGCCCTCGGCGAACGCGCCCGGCGGCGCGACTCCCACGCGGACCTGATCTACTGCAAGATCGGTTCAGGGGTTGGCGCCGGCCTGCTGTCCAAGGGCAGGATCCACCGGGGCGCAAACGGGGCCGCCGGCGATATCGGCCACGTCCGCGTCTCCGACTCGGATGCGCTGTGCCGCTGCGGCAAGATCGGCTGCCTGGAAGCGGTGGCCGGCGGCTGGGCCCTTGTCCGCGATGCCGAACAAGCCATCAAGGAAGGCGCTCCCAGCTCGCTTGCCGCGCGGGCCGGGAAGGATGTACTGACGCTTGAGGACATCACCCTCGCCGCCCAGGCCGGGGACTCCCTGGCCATCACCCTCATTCAAAAGTCGGCACGGGTGGCAGGCGAAACCATTTCAGCCCTGGTCAACATGTTCAATCCGGGGGTGATCGTGATCGGCGGCGCCATTGCATCCGCCGGCGAGGTGTTCCTGGCCGAGGTGCGCCAGCGGGTCTACGAACTGTCACTTCCACTTGCCACGCGCGACCTCACCATCACGCTCTCGGTCAACGATGAGCGCGAACCGTTGCGCGGCGGAGCCGAACTGGCCCGCGAGCAGCTGTTCGACGTCACCTTCCCCCGATGGTTCGCCGCCGGCCGGCCCTCCCCTGAGCGGACTGCCGTTCCCGCCTAGGCCGGCTCCGCAAGGTCCGCTCAGGCGACGTCGCGGGACACACTGGGCACCGGCGCCCCGTCAGGAGCCAGCCGGGCCTCCAGGTGGAACGGCAGGACCAGCGGGGAATCGGGGCCCGCCTGGAGGTAGGGCACCAGCATCTGGAAGTCGACGGCCACGGCGTGGACGCCACCACCGAGCTCGCGCCGGCCCTTCAGGACCAGCCTGTCCTGCACGAACCACCAGCCGGACTCTCCGCGGAGCGCTTCTGCCGGCACGTCGCGGGCCCCCAGCGCCACCGTCAGCTCCCCCGACGCCAGCGGAACGCCGTCCACTTCAACCGCCAGGCCAGTGAAGCTGGACAGGGGCATCGACCGTATCCAGGGAAGGCCAACACGAAGCTCAAATCCCCCGGGTGTGGCCTTCAGCGCATCTTGGCGCAAAGCGGTGTGCAACATGACTTTCATCCTTTATCCTAAAACTGACATAAGTTTGTCATTATCAAGCATAAATGGGAAGGCATCCGAATGGCCCTCGAAATTCCCAACGGCTGGACCCTCTGCGCCAGCTCGTTCAACTGGACCCCCGAAATCATCGCCGCCGCCCGAACGGCCCAGGACATCGTCACCGGCATCGCGGACTCAGTAACAAAAACAATCGAGATCGAACCCGGACTGCTGTGGCGGTCCTTCCCCGCTCCGCAGGACGGCGAGGTTGACGCACTGCGCCATGGGCTGGCATCCAGAGGAGGACGCGTCAGCATCGTCGGCGCCAGCCTGGACGTCTTCACCTCTCCAACCGGGCGCCGCACCCTGCAGGAGCGCCTGGACTTCCTTGTCCCCCAGCTCCAGGCCGCGCGCCGCGCGGGTGCTGTCGGGGTCCGGCTGCCGATCGGCCAGGCAGGCACGGAACTCCTCGCGCTCGTGCAGCCGCTGCTGCATGAGCTCGACCTGGTGCTCTACGAGGAGATCCAGGGCCAGCAGACTCCTGGCAACCCGGCGGTTGCTCCGGCACTGAAGGCGATCGCCGGGCTTGCCGATGATCGTGTGCGGGTCCTCGTGGACATCAGCATGCTGATGCCGGCCCTTCCTGTCAGCTACCTCGAAGAGCTGCGCCGGGGAGGAGTTGCCCCGGACCTTCTGGAGCGCCTGGAAAATGACTGGCAGGATCCCGCCACCCATGACGCAGTCACGGCCCTGCTCCGCTCAGGGCAGGTTCCGCCGCGCATCCATACCCTCTTTATGAACCTGCTCATCCGCTTTGGCCGCAGCGACGCCGCCGACCTTCAGGACGTCCTCCCCCTCGTGGGCGCCTTCCACCTGAAGTTCTGGGACCTGGACGACGACTCCAGCCGGGTTTCGCAGCCGCTGCGTGACCTTGGCGGCCTCCTCGGCAGGAACGGTTTCACCGGCACGCTGACCAGCGAGTGGGGCGGCCACGAATGGCTGCAGGACGACCCCACGGACATGACGCGGCGGCATCTGGCGCTGGCGGAGACGGCTTTGGCCCAGCCCGTCGACAACCTGATTTCGACAGGCTCAATCACCGGCTGACACAGCAAAACGGCTGGCCCTGGAAATCGCGGGCCAGCCGTTCTGCGTTGGTGCTACTTCGTGCGGTACTACTTCGTGCTGAACGCTGCGTCGAATGCGGCTGCGGAGGGTTCGTAGCTGGAGAGTCGGCGCACGAAGTCAAGCGCCTCCGGCGCGCCGTCCAGCCGGTCCATGCCAGCGTCTTCCCACTCCACGGACAGCGGCCCGCGGTAGTCGATGGCATTGAGCATGCGGAACGCATCTTCCCAGGGCACGTCACCATGCCCGGTGGAGATGAAGTCCCACCCGCGCCGCGGATCTGCCCAGGGCAGGTGGGATGACAGACGCCCGTTCCGGCCGTTGACCAGCCGCTTCTTCGTGTCTTTGCAGTGCACGTGGTAGATCCTGTCCTTGAAGTCCCACAGGAACCCCACCGGATCGATGTCCTGCCACACCATGTGGCTCGGGTCCCAGTTCAGCCCAAAGGCCTCGCGGTGCCCGATCGCCTCGAGTGTGCGCTGCGTTGTCCAGTAGTCGTAGGCGATCTCGGACGGGTGCACCTCGTGGGCGAACCGCACGCCCACCTCGTCAAAGACGTCCAGGATGGGGTTCCACCGGTCCGCAAAGTCCTGGTATCCGGCGTCGACCATCTTTTCGGTGGCAGGCGGGAACATCGCCACGTACTTCCAGATGGAGGATCCGGTAAACCCGGTGACCGTCTTGACTCCCAGTTTGGCCGTGAGCCGGGCGGTGTTCTTCAGTTCCTCGGCGGCGCGACGGCGGACCCCTTCGGGATCTCCGTCGCCCCAGACGACGTCCGGCAGGATTCCCCGGTGCCGTTCGTCGATGGGGTCGTCGCAGACTGCCTGGCCCTTGAGGTGGTTCGAGATCGTCCAGACTCTGAGGCCGTGGCGTTCAAGAATATCCAGCTTGCCCTGTACATAGGCGTCGTCGTCCCAGCGCCAGGGGTCCAGATGGTCGCCCCAGCAGGCGATCTCCAGCCCGTCGTACCCCCACTCGCCGGCGAGACGGGCCACCTCCTCAAACGGCAGGTCGGCCCATTGGCCCGTGAACAAGGTAATTGGTCGTGCCACGTACTTTCCCTTCCTTACAGTGCCCGCACAGGGACGGCGATGCGCACCCAGGCGGAATCATTCTCGGAACTGCGTTCGACGGCGTCGAGCACCCGCTGTACCTCCAGCCCGTCAGCAAACGTGGGGTGCGGGTCGATGCCGGCCACGATGCCCTCCACGAGGTCTTTGACCTGGTGGGAGAAGCCATGTTCGTAGCCGAGCATGTGGCCGGCCGGCCACCACCCCGAAACGTAGGGATGTTCAGCTTCGGTGACCAGGATTTTCCGGAAGCCCTGGCGGTCCGCGGGTGCCGTCCGGTCGTAGAACTGGACGCTGTTCAGGTCCTCAAGGTCGAAGGCCAGGGCACCCTTGTCCCCGGAGATTTCGATCTCCAGCGCATTCTTCCGGCCGGTGGCAAAGCGTGAGGCCTCGAACGATGCCAGCGCCCCGGATTCGAAGCGGCCGGTGAAGATGGCAATGTCGTCCACGGTCACCCTGCCCTTGCCAACACCGGCAGTGCCGGACAACCCAGTGCCGGAAAGGCCCGAACCGGAATCGAGCAGAGGCCTTTCCTTCACGATGGTGTCGATGACGCCGGACACCTTCTCCAGCCTCAGGCCGGTCACGAACTGGGCCAGGTCGATCGCATGGGCACCGATGTCCCCGAGGGCACCGGACCCGGCGTGCTCCTTTTGCAGCCGCCAGGCCAGCGGCGTCTCCGGGTCAACCAGCCAGTCCTGCCGGTAGGCGGCGCGCACGTGATTGATCCGGCCCACGGCGCCCTGGGCGATGAGGTTGCGGAGGAACGTGACGGCGGGAACGCGGCGGTAGGTGAATCCCACCATCGCGCGTATACCCCGGGCGGCTGCCTTTTCGGCGGCCTCGGCCATCGCTTCGGCCTCCGCCACCGTGTTGGCCAGCGGCTTCTCGCACAGGACGTGCTTCCCCGCCGCCAGTGCGGCGATCGCAATCTCGGCGTGGGAGTCGCCAGGGGTGACAATGTCGACGACGTCGATGTCATCCCGGGCGACTACTTCGCGCCAGTCTGTGGCTGGCTCAGCCCAGCCCCACTTTCGGGCGGCCGCCGCTACCGCTTCTGCGTTCCGGCCCACCACGACTGCCATCTCGGGCTCGGCCGGCAGGTCGAAGGTCCGGGGGGCCGTGCGCCAGCCCTGGGAGTGTGCGGCACCCATAAAGCCGTGGCCGATCATGGCCACGCGCAGGGTTGTCATGCGAGCACTACCTTCCGCTCCACCGCCACACGGTTGCCCACATAACGCTGGGGCGCGATCTGCATGTAGAGCAGGCGGAGGGTGAGGATGACCTCAACGTCGAGCTCCTCGCCGGCGTCGGGGATGCGGTCCAGCGGGATGATGACCTCGGGCTTGTCAGCCACGAACCACAGGGTTTCCCATTGCTCGGGAAGTTCGGCAACGGAGTAGGACTTTCCCTGCAGTTCAAAGCGGAGGGACTCCTTGGGGACTTCGTCACCGTTGACGGATGCAACGACGTCGTCAACGGCGGACAGCCACAGGCTGCGGTACCAGGGCAGTTGCACTGACACGGCAATGCCTTCGGGGTGCCTGCGGACGTCGGCGTCCTGGAACAGCGAATTGTGAGTTGCCATGGGCCTTACTTACCTGTCTCGATGAGGGCCGGGTGGAAAATGCTTGCGTTGGAGTCAACGGTTTCTTCGATAGCACGGCGCATGAGCGTGTGCTGCTTCTTGACGAGGTCGATCGGGTCGGATTCGCCGAGGTCGGCGAAGGCGTGGCCCTCCCATTCGCTGGAGAGGTAACCCTGGTAGCCGCCCTTGACGAACTGCCGCACAATGCGGGGAATGTCCATCGCCGGTTCGTTGCCGTTGCCGTCGATGTCGTAGAACTTCGCGTGGACGTGGAAGATCTGCGGCATGATGTCCAGCCATTCCTCCGGCGGAACCAGCCCGTGCATGTTGAAGGCCAGCCGGGTGAACGGGCCCAGGCGGGCGGGGTCGAAGTTGTTCGAGCTGAGGTAGTCCTCGAACTCCTGGTTGCGCTCCTGCATCGGCAGCGGCTTGCGCCAGATGTCCTGCATCACGGCAAAATGCTCCTCGGGGAGCCCCATCTGCGTCAGCGTGCGGAAGAGCGTCGGGGAGAGGCTGTGCATGGTGGAGCTGAAGTCTGCCGTGAACCCGAGCCGGTCGCTGCCCAGCTCCGCGTACATTTCGCGGATCTGCAGGATCTTGGGATCGTTGGGGCCCTGCGGCGCGTGGATCTCGTAGCCGAGTTTCTGGTCGTATTTCTCGGCCAGGGGAAGGAGCCGGCGGAGCAGTTCCTTGCCGGCGGAGCGGATCACCACGCGGTGGAAACCGAGCTTGTTGGCGGTGTTCAGCTGCGCGGCGAAGAAGTCGTATTCCTCGTCCGGGGTCATGTCCCGGTCCTTGCGGCGGCCCATGTCCAGGTTGGTGCCCACTGCGCTGGGGGTAAGGCCGTAACGGTCCATGCTGTCGCGCCACAGGCGGATGAAATCGTCGTCCACATCGGGATAAGTGCGCAGCATCTGGGCGATGTTGAACTCGACGCCGGGACCGAGGCCTTCGTCGGCAACGGCCTTGATCAGCGTTTCTGGAGTGTAGAGTCCGGCGGCGAACTCGGAGGTTAGCGAATAGAGGGTGATGCCGAGCTCGATGCCCGAGCCTGCGATGCCTTCTGACATGTTGTTTTCCTTCTGTTTCAGCCGCGGACGGGCTGGGCGAGGTGGCTGTTGAGGATGCGGCGTGCTTCGGCGGCGTCCGTGATCATGGCCGAGCCGGCGTTGACTGCGGCGGAACGCTGGACGGCCTGCTCGCCCCGGATGATGTCGAACGGGTCCTGCCAGTTGTTCCAGTGCCACCCTTCGTATTCGCTGGAGATGGCACCGGAGTAACCGTTCTCCACGAGCTGGCGAACCAAACCACGTACGGGGACCGAGGGCTCTTCGCCGTTTTCGTCGATGCCGAAGAACTTGCCGTGAACGTGGCGCACCCACGGCATGATCTCCAGCCAGGTGTCTACGGCGGCCGGCCCGAACAGCCCGGTTCCGTTGATGGCGAAGTCGATGCCCAGGTCCGGCCGTCCATTGCGGGCTGCCAGGCCAATGAAAGCACCGAAGCGCTCGCCGTGAACTTTCTGCGTGTTGGGCGGCCCTTCGGCGTAGAAGCCGTTCCACAGGTCAACCACCTGTCGGAGCAGTTCCTCCGAAGCGCCGCGTCGGCGGTAGGCCTCCAGCAGGGAAGGTGCGAAGCCTGTGACGGTGGCACCCCAGTCGGCGGTGAAGCCCAGCAGCGGGGAATCCAGTTTTTCGTAGCGGTCACGCAGGGCGAGGACGCGCTCGTGCGCGCCGTGCTGGTCGGCGTGGACTTCGAGGGCAAGGGTAACCCCGTACTTCTCGGCCACAGGCAGCAGGCTTTCCATCGCGTCCGGCGTCAGCGAAATCTGCACCCGGGCAATGGGGAAGCCGAGCCTGGACGCCACCTCGATCTGCTTGGCCATGTATTCGACCAGCTCGTCGTGGTTCATGAGCCGGTCGCGGCGGATGCCCGTGTCAACGTTGACCGCCAGCGACGTGGGAACCAGGTCCACCTCGGCAACAAGGTCGCGGAACTGGCCAACGAACGTGTCGTCGATCCGGTCCGGGAAGCCTCGCAGGCTGGAGAATCCGATGACCTCAAGGCCCGGGCCGAAGCCTTCGGCCGCCACTTTGCGAATCAGGCCATCGAGGTCGTACTGCCGGGCGTGGGAGGCCCGGGTGAAGCTGTAAAGGGTGACGCCCTGGATCGGCGTGCCGAGGCTGGTCATCGCTGTGCCACCTTCATGGTCTTGGTGTCGTGCTCTTCGATATGCAGCACGCCGTGGTCGGTGATGATGTACGGAATGTAGAGCTTCAGATCCACGCGGACCTCGTGCTCGGCTTGGTCGTCCGCTACGGGAAGGTCGCCGGAAAGAACGGCTGAGTCCAGGGGGAACCACCATTCGCCGGTCTCGTCCACGAGCTCCCCGAAGCTGAACGTGCGGTTGTTCATGGTCCAGCGCAGCGAGCCCTCAGGCGCGGCGACGCCGTCCACTGTCAGTGCGGCTCCTGCGATGCACGAGCCGGGCAGGGCCCGGTACCACGGGATCCGGACTTCGACGGCGGTGCGGCCGTCCTGGGTGGTCAGTGTTCCGTGCTCGATAATGCGGTCGGCAATCATCGAGACCTCCTTGTCTGCGGCATGCTTTGCCTGCTGTTGAACAAATGCCTGTGCTTGAGCAAATCGTTGGGTGAAGAAGGCAACTGCCGCTTCTTCATTATTTAGACAGTCTATTGTCTGATTCAGACATAAGTAAAGAACTGGTGAGTTCTTCGCTGATTCTGCGTGCCCCGCGTACGGCGAGCGCCACGGCCGTCAGCGTGGGGTTGCAGGCGGTTGCGGTGGGGATGACCCCGTTGCCGGCCACGAAGAGGCCGGGGAGCTCCCAGACCTGGCTGTCCGGCGAACAGACGCTCTCGCCGTCGTCCGCCGCGCCCATGCGTGTGGTGCCCTGGTAATGCAGCGATGAGCCCGGCGGCAGGACGAACGGCCGCTCATCGAGCGGCTCGCCCACGGCCCTGCCCAGCCGCACAATCTCCTGCCTGGCGCGGTCCAGCACGTTGTGGTCCTGCTCCGTAAGGCGGTAGTGGATGCGCATGGCGGGCATCCCGTACGAATCGGGGGCGGCGTCGTCGAACGCCACACGGTCTTCGCGCTGGAGGTCCTTGGCGCAGAACAGGCCCAGCCCCACGATCGAGCCGGGGACGACGGGGTCATCCTCCGCCAGCGGAACCGGGGATGCGTCCAGCTGCATGATCTGGCCGTGGAAGGGCGCGTCGTCCGTGTACGGAACCCACTGCACGCCGCTTTGCTCGCTGAGAGCACCGGCCGCTGCCCGCTGCGCGTCCCCGCCCGTGACGTCGCGGAGCCTGCTGGCGAACACCACCTGCGCCTGGTCGTTGAGGTAGCGGCCCAGGGCGGCGGGCCTGATGCCGGAGGCCCACAGCAGCTGCGGCGTGCGCAGGGCGTCCGCGCCCACCACCACGTATCGGGCCGCCACCCGGTGGGTTTCGCCGCTGCGGCGGTCCTGGACCTCGATGCCGGCGGCAACGCCGTCCTCCACCAGCACGCGGGTCACCAGCGACTCATCAAAAAGTTCAAACGCCGGGTTCTCCCGGGTCACGTCCCCCATCACGACGTCGGACCCTGACCAGACGAGGCCGCCGTCCTCCCGCCGGTGCACAGCGAGCGGCATGGGCTGGGCGCGGTAGGCCCGGCTGCGGCCCGCATCCACCGCGGCTGCGAGGCGGCCGCGGACGAAGTCGGAGAACGGGGCGCCGTCGAAGGCGTGGGTGGTGACGCCGAGGAGCCGTTCGGCGTCGTCGAGCAGTTCCTCCAGATCGGGCAGGAACGCGATGCGCTCCCTGCCGCCCGGACGCGGGCAGGCGGCAGTCCAGTGGGCGGCCATGCCGCCCACGTTGCTGGACATTGCCGCCACGGGCATGCCGTCTTCGCCGGGGAACGCGTAGCCGTCCGGGAGCAGGTAGGTTCCGGGCCGGGCCCTGCGCTCCCCGCTCTTGACGGCGCCGGGCGAGTTGACGGTTTCGGCGCCCGCGCCCGGCCCTTCTGATGCGCGCTGGGCGAGGCTGCGGCGCTCAGGATCCTCGATGTTCTTGACGTGGGCACCGGGCGGGTTGCTGACCGTGGGGCCCACTTCGAACATGGCGATGGTGGCGCCGGGCGCTTCCTCGCTGAGGATCCGCGCGTATGCCGAGGCGGTGGGTCCGCTGCCGACGATGGCGACGTCGACGACGGCGGGGTACCTGGTTGGGCTCACCGCGCCACCAGTTCCTGGATCCACTGGACAGACTTGGCCGAGTCGATGGTGGGGTAATACTCGAGGCCGATCGGGCCGGCGTAGCCGCTGGCCTGAAGGTCTGCGAGCCGGGCATGCCAGTCGATGGATCCCGAGCCCGGTTCGCCACGTCCGGGCGCATCAGCGATCTGAACGTACTTGATCAGGTTGCCGGCGTTGCCGAGCTCGGCGGCTACATCCTCGCCTTCGACCGTCGAGTGGTAGAGGTCGTAGAGGACACCGAAGGTGGGCGAGTTGACGCCTTTGGCGATGTAGACGGCTTCTGAGGTCCGGTCGAGGAGCGCCCCGGGGTGGTCCACCCTGATATTCACCGGCTCCAGGACAAGGGTGATGCCGGAACCCTCGATGTGTGCCACGCCGCGGGTGAAGATCTCAATCAGTTCGTCCAGCTGGTCCTGGCGCTTTCGCCCACCGAAGCCGGTGCCGCTGCCCACCACGATCCGGGGGCAACCCAGCTGCCGGGCCACGGCAACGCCGGCGTCGAGGCCTTCGTAGAAGGGTTCGTGGTTCCTCGGCGGGATCATGAACTGCATGCGCGGTTCGGCGAGTTGGGCCGTGAGCTGGATTCCGGTTTCCTCCAGGGCGTCCTTGAGGGCAGGGATGTCCTTGCCCGTGGGGCCCCACATTTCGACGGCGTCGAAGCCGGCGGCAGCCGCGGCGCGGACCCGGTCGGCAGCGCTGTCGCCTGCTTCTGAGAACAAAAGATCGATATTGGGCGCAAGTTGATACATGGGTATCTCCTGGGAAGTAGAGGGGGTGGACTAAAACTTGGGGGTTCGGACCGTTTTTGGGTGTGGAGGATCGCCACGAAGCGTCAGGACGCTGCGCGGTAGTCAATCGTTGAGGTCAGCCCTTAAGACCGCCGGAGAAGCCCTGGATGAAGCGCTTCTGCGCGAAGAGGAACAGCGCCAGGATGGGAATCATGGACACGATCACGATCGCAAAGATCGAATTCCACTCTGAAACCAGGGACCCGATGTAGTAGTACATGGCCACCGGCAGCGTCTGGTTGGCCGAGCCTCCCAGGAAGATCAGCGAGGTGAAGAAGTCGTTCCACACAATGAGTCCCGCGAAGATGGTGACAGTTCCGGTGGCGGGAGCCATCATGGGCAGCACCACCTTGGCAAAAATCTGGGACCTGCTGGCACCGTCAATGGTTGCCGCTTCCTCGTAGTCCGTGCCGAGCCCCCGGAAGAAGTTGGAGTAGAGGAAGATCGACAGCGGCAGCAGCATGCCGGTGTAGAGGACGATCAGGCCCCACGCGGATCCTGTGAGGCCCATGGCGCGTGCACCCATATAGAGGGGCACGGCGCCGAGCTGGCCGGGAAGGATGATGGCAATCAGGAAAAGGTAGTACGCACCCTTGCTCCAGCGACGGGTGCTGCGGGAAATGACGTACCCCGTGATTGAACCGAGCGCGATCAGCCCGACGATGCTCCCCGCGGTAATGATGATGCTGTTTACCAGGCCCAGGACGACGTTGGAGTTACCCGTGGCGGTCAGGACGGCCACGAAGTTGCTGAAGTCCGGGTTTTTCGGGAGCGCCAGGGGTGAGGTGGTGTACATCTCGCTGTCCGGCTTCAGGGCGGTGGTCACCAGGAAGTAGAACGGGGCGAGGAAGATCAGCGCCAGGGCCCAGAGGCCAATTTCGCGGAGCAGGGTGAGTTTCGTGTAGCGGAACATGGTCAGTCCTCGGGGTTCGATCGCGTCAGCCGCTGCTGGATAACGGCGAAGAACAGAATGATGGCGGCGAGCACCAGGGCGAGGGCGGCACCGCCACCGAAGTTTCCGAGTGCGAATGCCTGCTTGTAGACCTGGGTGGCCAGGGTTTCGGTGGCGCCGGCGGGTCCACCGTTGGTCAGGGCCATGATGGGATCGAAGACCCGGAGGCCCTGGACGATTCCCAGCGTGGTGGCAATTGCAATGGCGGGGCGGATGGCCGGCAGGGTGACGTTCCGGAAGCGCTGCCACAGGTTCGCGCCGTCGATGGCGGCCGCCTCCTCGACTTCCACCGGCACCCCTGCAAGTCCGGCCATGAAGATCACCATGGCAAAACCTGTGGATCCCCAGACAAGCACCACCAGCACTGTCCAGACCGCCCACTGGGGGTCGGCGAGCCATGGTTTGGCGAGGTCGCCGGCGCCTATTGAGGTGAGGAAGACGTTGATGGGGCCGTCGAAGTCGAAGATGTACTTCCAGACGTAGGCAGTGGCCAGCGGGCTGAGCACCACGGGCATGAAGAAGAGGGTGCGGAGGATGTACCGCGTCTTCAGCATCCGGTTGAGGCCGAGGGCGATGATGAGCCCGCCGACGTTGCCGAGAAGCACTGAACCAAAGGCCAGGAAGAGCGTATTGGTCAGGGCGCCGAGCTTGGTGGGGTCCTTGAAGATGGCTTCGAAGTTCTGCCAGCCCACAATCTTGAACGAGCCGATGCCGGTCCAGTTGGTGAAGGCGAAGAAGCCGCCGATACCCGTTGCCACGTAGTGGATGGCGATGACCAGGACGATCCCGGGCAGCGCCCACCACCAATGTCCCAACTGCAGGCCCGTGCTCCGGGGACGGGGGGTTTCCCCTTCCCCCGGAGCACGCCTGCCTCGCAGGGGTGCTTTAGCTGCTTCGCTTTTCGGTTGCATCGTCGCAGTCATGGTATTCCTTGCTTGTCCCTTGGAGTCGTTGGAACTGTGGTGATCCGGAGCTGTCACTGTCCCCAGGCTGTATCCATGGCCTGGAGTACCTGGTCGGCAGTTTTCTGTCCGGTGATGAGGCCCTGGACGCCGGTGGCGAGGGCGTCATACACGGCGGAGTTGGGCCACTGGCTGTTCGGCAGCGGGCCGTACTTGCCGTCCTTGATCAGGTCACCGACGTTCTTGTAGGCGCCGCCGTTGAAGTCATAGCTGTCGAGGCCGGTGACAGGGAGGGCGCCGTCGATTTCCGCGAAGGCCTTGGTCTGCTCAGGCTCAGCCGCCCAGTCGAGGAACGCTTTGGCAGCATCCTTGTTCTTGGACGCTGCGTTGATGGAAAATGCGTAGTTGGCGCTGGCGTAGACGAAGCCTTCGGAGCTCGCCTCCGCCGGAAGCGCCCGCACATTGAATTCGGAACCGGCAGCTGCGGTCTTCAGCTGCTTCCAGCTCGGGCCCGGGATGAAGCCGGCAACAGAATTTCCGCTGGCAAGGCCCTTGGTGATGGCGTCGAATCCGGCACCCGCTGCGCCCTTCTGGAAGCAGCCTGCGTCATTGAGTGCAGTCACTGCCTCCAGCGATGCCTTCCAGCCGTCCGATCCTGCGAAGGTGGTCTCCTTGGCTGCCCGCTTTTCGTTCCACTTCGGGTCCCCGGCGTAGACGCGGGACGCCGCGAGGGACATCGCCATCAGGCCGGTGTTGGGAGCGGCGGATCCGGCCAGTGCAATGAACGACTTGCCGGACGACGCGAGCGACTTGCACTGGTCCTCGAGGGCGGCGAAGTCTGACGGGAAGCCGGACCCACCGGCCGCCGTGGCAGCTGTTTCATTGGCGACCAAACCAACCACGGTGATCTCCGGCGCCTGGCCGTAGACCTTCCCGTCGGTTCCGAAGAGCGCTTCGCTGCCCTCGGGGACCAGTTCCTTGGCGCTTTCGTCCAAGGCCTCAAGGAAACCTGCCTGAACGAGCGGCAGGATGCTGCGGCCGGTGCCGGAACCCGGCGAGGTCACCACGACGTCGGACGCGTTTCCGGCTTGGAGCTGGGTGCGAAGAGTCTGGTCGTAGGAGTCATTGGGCTGCGGGTTGAACGTGATCTTCACGTTGGGATGCGACGCCATGTACTTCTCAGCCAGTACCTGGAACGGGCTCTCGATGGTGTTCGAGGTGGCGAACGACAGGGAGAATTCCTGCGCCCCTCCTGCGGGTGAACTGCTGCTGGCGGGGGCCGAGCAGCCTGTGAGGACGAGGGCTGCGATCGTTGGGACGGCGAGGGCGCCGACCTTTATGCCCGAGTAGCGACGGTGCTGTGTCATGTCCAGCCTTTCTGACTTCATTGTCGAAGAATTCCGGGAGCCGTGACCCCGGTCACTCATCAGTATGCAGGAGATGTGTAGAAAAAGCACATAAGTCTTGCCGATGACAGACATAAGTTTCACGGGGGTCGGAGCAGTCCTCTTGCATAGAAGAGTGTTATGTGCATCATCCAATGTATCGATGCCACTGATACACTCAGGGAACTTAATTCACCGTCGAAAGAATGCCCGCCGTGACGAACCACGTCCTGCTTTCCCGGCTAGACCTGAACCTGCTGATCTCGCTGGATGCCCTCATCACGGAGCGGAGCGTCACGAGGGCGGCGGAGAGGCTTCATCTGAGCCAGCCGGCCCTCAGCGCCTCCCTTGCGCGGCTCCGCTCCCATTTCGGGGACCCCATCCTGGCCCGCCGCGGGAATGCCTATGAACTGACGCCGTTCGCCCTGCGGCTGGCGGAGCACACCACTACTGCACTCGAAGCGGCACGGCGCGTCTTTGAGAGCCAGGCAAGTTGGGAGCCCGCCGAGTCCGAACGGGAGTTTTCCATCTACGGCTCCGATTACGGCTTTACGACCATTGGCCGGGTCGCCTCCGAGCTTGCAGCCGAACGCGCACCTGGAGTCAGGTTCCGCTTTATGCTGCACAATCCAATGGTGGTGGAGGATGCCGCCAACCGCCTTCGCTCCGTGGACGGCATGGTCATTCCGCACGGCTTCCTGACCGGGCTCCCCTACCTGGACCTGTGGAGGGACGGGTGGGTGGCGGTCGTCTCCACGTCCAATGACGCCGTCGGCGAGCACATCACCATGGAGAACATCGCCGAGCTGCCCTGGGTGATGACCTACCAGACGCGCTCAGCCTCGACGTCGGCCGAACGCCAGATCATGCAGCTTGGCGTTGAGCCGCGCGTGGACGTGGTGGTGGAAAGTTTCCAGTCCTTGCCGCACTTTGTGGTGGGAACCAACCGGATCGCCCTCATTCAGGCGGCACTGGTACCGTTCGCGCTGCGCGTCGGCGGCGTGCGGGTCCTGCCGCTGCCCTTCGATGCCACACCGCTGGTCAATGCCTTGTGGTGGCACCCGGTGCACAACCGCGACTCCGAACACGAGTGGATGCGGGGCCTCTTCAAGGAGGCCGGGGACATCGTGGCAGCGGCCGCAGCCAAGGAAACCGGTTAAGCACCTCGATGCCCGCCACAAGAGTGGACGGGCATCGAGGCTACTCGGTCATGCAGCTCAGGCTGGGGTCAACGCTGCCCGCATGCTCTTACGGATGAGATCGTGCTGTTTCCGGACCAGCAGCAGCGGGTCCACCTCGCCGAGCTCAGCAAAGGCGTGGCCCTCCCACTCGCTTGACCAGTAGCCGCGGTACCCGCCGTCGACGAAAATGCGGACCAGTTCCGGATAGTCAATGGCCGGCTCGTTCCCCTGCTCGTCGATGTCGTAGAACTTCGCGTGCACATGCATGATCTGCGGCATGATGTCGGCCCAATCCTTCGGGCTGACGCGGCCGTGCATGTTGAACGCCAGGTGTGCGAAGGAACCAAGGCGCGCGGGGTCGAAGTCACGTCCCCGCAGGTACCCGATGAACTCCTCCTGCCGTGCCCGCATCGGGGCGTCGGTGGCCCAGATGGCCTGCAGCTTCTCAATGGCTTCGTCGTCGAGCCCCGCGCGGCGGACCGCGCGCAGGAGCGTCGGGGACATGCTGTGCATGGTGGAGGAGAAGTCGGCCACGAACCCCAGCAGCGGTGAGTCCAGCTCCGCGTACACGTCCCGGACCTTCATGATCTCCGGGGAATTCGGCCCCAGCGGCGCATGGATCTCATACGCGAGCTTGAGTTCCAGGTTCTCGGCGAGCGGCAGGAGCCTGCGAAGCAGTTCGGGCTTGGCGCTCTGGATCCGGACCAGCGGGAAGCCGAGCTTTTTGGCGCCGTGGAACAGCGTCTCGGTGAACTCGTATTCCTCGTCCGGGGTCATGTCGCGGTCCCGGCGGCGGCCCATGTCCAGGTTGGCGCCAAAGGAGCTAGCGGTGAAGCCGTGTTTGTCGAAAGCCGCGTGCCAGGAGCGCACGAAGTCGTCTGTCACGTTCGGATAGGTGGGCAGGACCTGGGATGCCACGATTTCAATGCCGGGGCCGATGCCCAGTTCGGCAACACGGTTCAGCAGACCATCGAAGTCGTACCAGCCGGCCCGGAACTCGGCACTTGCCGAGTAGAGGGTGAGCCCCAGCGAGAAGGGATCTTCTTCGGCCTTCGGCGGGGCCGGCGTGGCTGCCGCGGTCAGTTCCGGCGCCCGCGCTGCCCTGTCCGTGACGGCCAGGTCGAGTGTCTGGTCCACGAAGTTGGGGACGTACATGCCGGGGCCGCCGTCCTGGCCCGGGGCAATCTGCATGTAGGGCAGGCGCAGTTCCCCGATCAGCCGGACCCGGACCCTCTCCCCCAGGGAGACAGTGTTATCTCGCCTTGCTATCAGCAGCGGGTGTTCCTGGAGGTACCAGAGGGTTTGGCTTTGGGCCGGCAGGTCCGCGAGTGCGTAACGGACGCCGCCCAGTTCCAGGAAAAGGTCCTCCGCGGGGACGTCCTGGCCGTTGACGGTGAGCCGGAGGGTGCTGACCGAAGAGAGCCACAAGCTCCGGTACCACGGGAGTGTCAGGGCCAGGGCAAGGCCTTCGGGGTGGGTGCGGAGGCTTGAATCGTCAAGGAGTCCGTTGGGCATGGGTGTTCCCTTCGCTGGGAGGTGGGATGGGTCAGGTGAGGTCGGACGTGACGCGGCGGATCAGGGCATGCTGGCGCCGCACCTGTTCGATGGCGCGCCAGGGCTCCCGTTCTCCTTCGTATTCGCTGGACAGGTAGCCGGTGTAGCCGGAGTCCTTGAGCGCCTTGAGTACGGGCAGCCAGGGAATCTGCTGGTCTTCCAACTGCTCGTTGATGTCGTGGAACTTGGCTTGGACAAACACCACGTACTGGGCGATGGCGGCGAAGTCGGCAGGATCGACGCCGATGCCGTCAAGGAAGGCGGGCCGCGTCTCGCGGGCCTCCCCTTTCCGCAGCGGGATCGGCCGGTCCTGGAAGATCCCGGTATCGATCAGGAGGCCGAAGTTTTTGGTGCCGGTCCGTTCGATCAGGCCGATGTAGTCATCGACCACAGGGTGCTTGATGGGGGTGGGCGAGTGAATCTCAGGGCAGATGACGATCCCCAACTCGTGGGCAAGGTCCAGGGAGCGCTCCACGGATTCGGTCCAGATGGGGTCCGGAACCAGGTCGCCGGACACCACTCCGATCTTGGGGCGCACGAACCCGAACCCCAGCTGGTTGGCGAGCCTCAGGTCCCGCTGCAGCGCAGCCGCACCCTCGGCGACGGTCATGCTCCGGCCCGGGTGCAGCCGCGTGTCGATCCAGGAACCATAGTTGGTGGGCTCGAGCGAGTACTTCTCCAGCAGGCTGAACCAGTTATCGGTCCAGCCGGCAGAGGGTTCCGGATAGTTGGGAATGTGGCCTTCGCCGAGGATTTCGACGCCGGTGGCGCCCACATCTGCAACCGCGGCCAGGGCTGTTTCCAAGTCCATTACCGTGCCATAGTCGCCCATGAAGCTGTAGAGGGAAACGCCGTACCGGAAGGTGCCCTCGCCGCCTTCCGGCGCCAGCGTCACGTTGCGGCTGACCCGGTGAATGGTGGGCTGGTGCTCCACCGGAATGTAGGACATCCGCAGCCGCAGCTCGATGGTGATCTGATGGACACCCTGCGGCAGGCCTCCGTCGAACGGAACGGTGACCACGGCCGCTTCCTCGAGGGGCCAGCGCACGCCGTCGCTGTCCCAAAGCTGCTGGAGGCTGTAAGTCCGGCCCCCGAAGGTCCAGAGCGGAACGCCCGGGCCGACGTCGACGACGTTGCCCACCCGAACGGCGATGCCGTCGATGAGGGACGCCGCCATGCCCCGGTAGGAAGGCATCCGGACCCGGAATTGGAAGCCGGTCACGCGGCCGCCCTCAGTGACATTGCGGAAGCCGACGGACTGGATGAGGTCTCTTTCGAGAAGCATCGTTGCTCACTCTCTCTAGGTGCGGAAACCAGACTAACAGCATTATGTCGGTTTCATACCTAAGTTTGCAATGATTCTGCCTAACGGCGCCGTGCGGCACCCGGCCCCCTAAAGCTACCCGTGCATTTAAACCGCAAAAGGCCCTGAGCTGGGGTGACAAACCTCAGATCAGGACCTTCGTGGAGCCCCCTGTCGGATTCGAACCGACGACCCCCGCTTTACAAGAGCGGTGCTCTGGCCAACTGAGCTAAGGAGGCGTGCCTGTTTCTGCCTGACGGATCAGGCGCAACGGAGGCACTGGGTGCAGTGCTAGATAAGGTTAGCCCAAGGACGCCCCGCTGGTAAAAACGGCAGCGGCCCGGTGCCGGATGGTTCCGGTACCGGGCCGCTGGCCTGATGTGCGAGGGGGTGTCAGCCCTTGGCGTCGATTGCGGCCTGAATGAACGGGATCAGGTCGGTATTGGCGGAGTCGCCCTTGCCCCACTGCTTGCCGTCCACGAAGGCCGTCGGAGTGCCGGTCACACCGATGGCAGCAGCTTCCTGCGTGGCCACCTTTACGTATGGCCGGTACTTCTTCTCTTCCACGCAGGTGTCGATGCTCTTGGCGCCCACGTCTGTGGCCATCTTCTTCAGATCGTCGTCCGAAAGGCCGGCGCTGCCTTCTGCGGGCTGCTTCTCGAAGAGTGCGTTGACGAAGTCGGAGTACTTTTCGGGCGATTCGTTGACTACGCAGGCCGCAGCGTTGGCCGCGCGGGAGGAGTAGTTGGTGGTGGACTGCAGGTCCAGGAAGCCCAGCGGCCTGTACTCCAGCGAGATCTTGCCTTCGTTGCGGAGGCTGGTCAGCTGTTCGTTATAAGTGGTTTCAAACCGCTTGCAGACGGGGCAGATGAAGTCGATATAAACGACCACCTTCACGGGCTTGCCGGCTTCCGCCTCTGCGCCGGGTGCCTTGACCTCTGCAGGCGGGGTTTCCGGCTTGCTGGGGACATCCTTAACGTTGACCGTGGCGGGATCGGACTTCACTACCTCGGAGTTTGCCAGCAGCGTCACGCCGCCGTGGATGTTGCCGTTGGCGGGGGTGGGGCCTTCGTCTGCCACGGGAGCGTTGTTCCTGATATTGGAACTGACTACCAGTGCAACGATTGCGAGGATGGCCACAACAGCCACCACAATGCCCCAGCCGATGAGGAGCTTATTGCGCTTGTCCTTTTTCAGCTGCGCCTCACGGATTTCACGGGCTTTCTCGCGGGCCTCGGCAGTGCGTTCTGCTTTGGACTTGCGGGGTTCGTTTGCGGCGCTCATCAGTTCCTCGGGTCGATCGGCCAGGTGCGGACCACATCAGTGGCAACTTTGTCAGTTTAGGGGAGAAACCTGAGAGCTTGCGCCTTCAAGTTTCCGTCCGTCTGCCCAACGGATGGATAGCACGGAAGATTCCAGCCGACTAGGGTTGACTTCGAGCCATTAGCAACCCAAGGGGCACCAATGCACACTACGCACCGTGACAAATCCGAAGCAACAGCTGCAGGAAAACCCGCGCACGGCGATGGCCACGAGGCTGCCGCGCTGTATGACTTCATGGTCGTGTCCAACCGGCTCCCGGTTGACCGCTGCGCCCCGGAGGACAGGGGCTGCGACGGCGGCTGGCGCCGGTCGCCGGGCGGCCTGGTGACCGCCCTGGCTCCGATGATGACCAAGACCGACGGCGCGTGGGTGGGCTGGCACGGCGCCCCGGACGAGACCGTCAAGCCCTTCAGCCATGGAGGCATGGACCTGGTCCCGGTCCAGCTGAGCACGGACGACGTCGAACTCTTCTATGAGGGCTTTTCCAACGCCACGCTCTGGCCGCTGTATCACGACGTGATTGCGCCGCCGGAATTCCACCGGACCTGGTGGGATTCCTACCGGAAGGTCAACCGGCGGTTTGCTGACGCCGTGGTCCGGCACGCCGACCAGGGAGCCACCGTCTGGGTGCAGGACTACCAGCTGCAGCTGGTACCCAAGATGCTCCGCGAAGCGCGCCCGGACCTCAAGATCGGGTTCTTCAACCACATCCCCTTCCCCCCGCCGGAAATCTTCGCCCAGCTCCCGTGGCGCCAGGCCATTATTGACGGCCTCCTCGGGGCCGACCTGGTGGGCTTCCAGCGCCCCAGCGACGCCGGCAACTTCATGCGTTCAGCCCGCCGCTTCCTCGGCGCCAGCGTCAAGCAGCAGCAGGTGCACGTCAAGGGCCCGGACGGCGCAACAACCCACATTGCCCGGGCGCAGGCGTTCCCCATCTCCATCGACGTCAAGCAGATCAGCGAACTGGCCCGCCAGCCGGAGATCATCGAGCGCGCCCACCAGATCCGCCGGGACCTTGGCAATCCGAAGACCATCCTCCTCGGAGTCGACCGCCTCGACTACACCAAGGGCATCCGGCACCGGCTCAAGGCCTACGAGGAACTGCTGGCCGACGGCAAGGTTACGGTGGAGGACGCGGCCCTGATCCAGGTGGCGAGCCCCAGCCGGGAGCGGGTGGAGCAGTACCGGCTCCTGCGCGAGGAGGTGGAGGGCACCGTGGGCCACATCAACGGCACCTACGACACCATGCAAAACACGGCGGTCCGCTACCTTCACCACAGCTACCCCATCGACGAGATGGTGGCCCTGTACCTGGCGGCCGACGTCATGCTGGTCACGGCACTGCGTGACGGCATGAACCTGGTCGCCAAGGAGTACGTGACCGCCCGCACCAACAACGACGGCGCCCTGGTGCTCAGCGAATTCGCCGGTGCCTCGGACCAGCTCAAGCAGGCCTTGCTGATGAACCCGCACGACATCGACGGCCTCAAGGACACCATCATGCGGGCCGTCAACATGCAACCGGCCGAGGCGGGCCGCCGGATGCGGTCCATGCGCAAGCAGATCCTGGACCACGATGTCGATCACTGGTCAGCCGATTTCCTTGCAGCGCTCAAAGAGAAAGTGGTCCGTGATGACACCTGAGGCAGCCCCGGACAAGACGCCCCTCACGCTTCCGCCGGAACTCCTGGCGGCCCTCAAGAAAGTGGCCGCCACCGAGCAGCTCCTGGTTGCCATGGATTTTGACGGAACAATCTCCCCGCTCGTTGACCACGCGGCTGATGCCCGTCCCCTCCCCCGGTCCGCGGCCGCCTTCGCCGCTCTGGCCGCCCTCCCGCGAACGACGACGGCACTCATCTCGGGCCGTGCCCTCGCCAGCCTCCGGTCGGTCGCTTCGCCGCCACCGGAGACGCTCCTCATCGGCAGCCACGGTGCCGAGGCCTGGCTGGGGCCGGGTTCTTCCGAGCTCACCCTGGACCCGGACCAGCTGACCCTGCTGGCAGAAGTCCGCCACATCCTGGAAGAGATCGTGGAACAGGCGCCGGGAACCCTGCTGGAGGACAAACCGGCCGGCGTGGTGCTCCACACCCGCCTGGCCGCCGACGACGTGGCCGAAGACGCCGTCGCCGCTGCCCGCGCTGCCCTGCAGGACCGGCCGGACGTGTACCTGAAGAACGGCAACCGCGTACTGGAGACGTCCGTCGTCCACGCTTCCAAGGGTGAGGGAATGGCCTTCCTGCGCCAGGCAACGGACGCCACAGCGGTGGTGTTCGCGGGGGACGACACCACGGATGAAGACGCCCTGGGACGGCTGTATCCGGGCGACGTGGGCGTGAAGGTGGGGCTCGATTTCACGCAGGCGCAGTTCCGCGTCGAGGCGCCCGTGCACATCGCCGAACTACTGGAAACACTGCTCCGCGAACGCACCCTGGCGCTGGCGGAATCCGCTTAGCACCGTCGTAAAACCACCGCCCGGCACGGGCGGGGTCGCGAATCTCACATGTGACGCCCGTAACATTTGCACCCAATTGCATAAAATCTGACATACTCTGTTTGTGATGTGGCGCACAGACACCGTGCGGCGTCACGCGATACTCCTCGGCTTCGGCCGGGGAGTACACGGCTGAAAGACCGTGGACAACTGAATAAACATGAACCATTCACAACGGATCGTCCGGCACGTACCTGCCGGTGAAGGGATTGATAACTGTGGCTACAGTTACTTTTGATAACGCAACACGTCTGTACCCGGGCACCGATAAGCCCGCCGTCGATAAGCTCAACATCGACATCGCCGATGGCGAATTCCTGGTCCTCGTTGGACCCTCCGGCTGCGGCAAGTCCACCTCCCTGCGCATGCTCGCAGGTCTTGAGGACGTCAACGCAGGCCGCATTCTCATTGGAGACCGCGACGTCACCGATGTTCCGCCGAAGGACCGCGACATCGCGATGGTCTTCCAGAACTACGCCCTGTACCCGCACATGACCGTTGCGGACAACATGGGCTTCGCGCTGAAGATCGCCGGCGTCAGCAAGGAAGAGCGCGCCGAGCGTGTCCGCGAAGCAGCCAAGCTTCTTGACCTCGAGCCGTACCTGGACCGCAAGCCGAAGGCACTCTCCGGCGGTCAGCGCCAGCGTGTTGCCATGGGCCGCGCCATCGTGCGTAACCCGCAGGTCTTCCTCATGGACGAGCCGCTCTCAAACCTTGACGCCAAGCTCCGCGTCCAGACCCGTACGCAGATCGCATCCCTGACCCGCCGCCTGGGCGTCACCACGGTCTACGTGACCCACGACCAGGTCGAGGCCATGACCATGGGTGACCGCGTGGCTGTGCTGAAGGACGGCCTGCTGATGCAGGTTGACACCCCGCGCAACCTCTACGACAAGCCCAAGAACGTCTTCGTCGCCGGCTTCATCGGCTCCCCTGCCATGAACCTGCTGGAACTCCCCGTCGTCGACGGCGGCGTCCAGTTCGGCGGGACTGTCTACCCGGTACCGCGCAACATCCTCGAAGAGGCCCACGGCGCCACTGTCACCCTCGGTTCACGCCCGGAGGACCTGGAGCAGGTCGCCGCCGGTGAAGGCCTCCAGGTTGAGGTCGACGTCGTCGAAGAACTCGGCGCCGACGCCTACGTCTACGGCCACACCACGCTGGACGGCAAGAGCCACGACATCGTGGCACGCGTCGACGGCCGCCGTCCTCCGATGAAGGGTGAGTCCATCTACGTTCGCCCGCAGTCCGGACACGTGCACCTGTTCGACACCAAGACCGGCCTGCGCCTCGGCGACTAGCCTTTGCACTGAACGGCGGCGGCCCCTCCTCACTGGACGGGCCGCCGTCGTGATTTAAGCGCGGTTTCCTGACGTTTGTTTAGGCCGCCTGCCCCTACGTACGGAAGAATTGGCACATGACCGAGGAAAGCAACGCCCAATGGCACGACGAACCCACCGACTACGGCCAGATCGGCAAACTACCTCGGTTTGAAGCGGCCAGTGCCAACGACGACAAGAGTTCCAACGTCTCAAGCAACCTGAGCATCACCGCGGCCGCTGCTGATCCCGAACTCCTGGATCTGCCCTGGCACATCGCGCTGGAGGACTGGCCTGCGGAATACCTCGCAGCGCTCCCCCGGGGCATCTCCCGGCACATCGTGCGCTTCGCCCACCTGGGCGGTTCGGTGATCGCCATCAAGGAAACCTCCGAACATGTGGCCCGCCACGAGTACCACATGCTCCGCAAGCTGGCGCGCCTGGACGTGCCCTGCGTGGAGCCCGTAGCTGTTATCACCGGCCGCACCACACCGGACGGCAGGCCCCTGAATCCGGTGCTGGTCACGCGGCACCTGAAGTTCTCCATGCCCTACCGGGCGCTGTTCTCACAGATGCTGCGCAAAGACACCCTCACCCGGCTGATCGATGCCCAGGCGCTGCTGATGGTTCGCCTCCACCTCATCGGTTTCTACTGGGGCGACGTCTCGCTCTCCAATACCCTCTTCCGGCGCGACGCCGGAGCCTTCGCCGCCTACCTCGTGGACGCCGAGACGGGCGAGCTGTACCCGGACCTGTCCACCGGCCAGCGCGAGTACGATCTCGAGATTGCCAGGGTCAACATCGCCGGTGAGCTGATGGACCTGCTGGACGGCGGTCTGATCGAAGAAAAGGTGGACCCGGTGGCCACCAGCGAGCTCATCATGGACAGCTACCGGCGCCTCTGGACCGAGCTTACCGAGAAGGAATCCTTCGAGATCGGCGAACGCTGGCGTGTGGCCGCCCGGATCCGGAAACTCAACGAGCTGGGATTCGATGTTGAGGAATACGCCATCAAGACCACCCAGAACGGCACCACCATCCAGCTCCAGCCCAAGGTGGTGGACGCCGGACACCACCAGCGCCGGCTGCTGCGGCTGACCGGACTGGATGCCCAGGAGAACCAGGCGCGCCGCCTGCTCAACGACATGGACTCCTTCCGCGCGGACAACAACCCGAAGATGGATGAGGAATACAGCGCCCACCTGTGGGTCAGCCAGATCTTCGAGCCCATTGTGCGCTCAATTCCGCGCGACCTCTCAGGCAAGCTGGAACCGGCGGAAGCAGTCCATGAAGTGCTGGAACACCGCTGGTACATGTCCGAGAAGCAGGAACGGCACATTCCGCTGGCGGAGGCCGTGCAGTCCTACATCGACTCCATCCTCCGGCACCGCCGCGACGAGGCAGCGATCATGCTCAACCCGGACACCGAGCTGCTCAAGATCCTCGAAGTGGAAACCGAGCAGTCCCGGTACGGCGACGAGGACATCGACGAGTACCCCGACTCCGACGACTAGGCTGGCCTGCCCCTAGATCGCTTTTCCGGGGTTCAGGATGCCGGCCGGATCGAAGAGATGTTTGATCCGGCGCTGCAGTTCCCTGACGGGTTCGGGCTGTTCCAGGCCGAGCCACCGCAGTTTGTACTGTCCGATCCCGTGCTCGCCGGTGATGGTTCCGCCCATCGCCAGGGCCACCGTGATTGATCTGTCCAGGCATTCGCCCAGCCGCTGCATGGCGTCGGCGTCCACCTGGTGGTCCACGCGGTCCACCCAGAAGGTAGGGTGCAGGTTGCCGTCGCCGGCGTGCGCCACCACTTTGAGCTGCACGCCGTGGGCCACGGCCATCGCTTCAAGCTCGCCGATGTAGTCCACAAGCCGCGAGCGCGGCACGGCCACGTCCTCCCCCACCCGGTATTCGTCGTCCACTTCAACGCCGCGGCTGTTTCGCCGCAGTTCCACCAGCTGTTCGGCTTCCGCGCTGGCTTCGGTGGTCACTGTGGCTCCGCCGGCGGCAAGGACCTCGCGGACCACATCGGCTTCCGCGGCAGCCCCGAAGCCGTCCGTCTGGATCAGCAGGAGCGAAGCGCCCCGGGAGCTCAGGTCCGAGCCATGGATCTCATCGAGCTGATGCAGCGAACCGCCGTCGAGCAGCTCCATGATGGCCGGCTGCACGCGCGCCTTGCCCACGGCCAGGACACCGGCCGCGGCGCTGCGGAAGTCAGGATAGAACCCGGCGATGGTGTGCACTTCGCGGGGCAGGTACTTCAGCCGCAGCGTCGCCCCGACCACAATGCCGAGTGTTCCTTCCGAGCCAACGAACAGCCCGGTCAGGTCGTAGCCGGCAACGCCCTTGAATGTCTGGTGCCCGGTGTGAATGAGGGAGCCGTCCGCCAGGACCACGTCGAGGGCCAGCACCGAATCGCGGGTGACGCCGTACTTGGCGCAGCGCAGGCCGCCCGCGTTGGTGGCAACGTTGCCGCCGAGGGTTGATGTGCGGAAGCTCGCGGGATCCGGGGCATACATCAGCCCGTGGACCGCTGCTGCGTCGTTAAGGTCGGCATTGATCACGCCGGGTTCGACGACGGCGGTCTCGTCGTCCGGGTTCAGGGCGAGGATGCGGTTCATGCGTTCAAGGCTCAGCACGATGCATCCCGGGCTGGCGTGTGCACCGCCGGAAACCCCGGTGCCGGCCCCGCGGGCAACTATGGGCGCACCGTGCTTGGCGCACGCACCGACCACAGCCTGGACGTCTTCGACAGTTTCGGCCCAGACGACGGCCAGCGGCAGCTGGTAGTCCACAACCGGTGCCTGGTCCACGGCGTAACGGGCCAAAGTCATTTCGTCCACGGCCAGCTTGCCTGGCTCCAGGATGGTTTTGAGCTCGTCAACAATGTTGCTCATGCGGCCTCCAGGTCCGTCGAATCCGGCCTCCAGTCTAAACGGCAGGCACGGCCGTCCCCGGAAGCACCCAGACCGCGGCCGCGGCGTCGCCGGCGCTGAGGCTAACGCCAGCGTTCCCCGCCCCGGTGTTGACGTCGCCTGTGCTGAAGGCAGCCTCTGCACCGAGTGCGGCGACTTGGGCCGGAGACAGTGCGCCGGCGGCGAGGTCCGCCCGGGCGGCTGCGCGTGCCACGAACACCAGGACCGCGCTTTCCGCCGTCTCCCGTACATAGGCGAGTGCGTCGCCGTCGGCGTACAGCCAGCGGATGCCGCCCTCGGTGAGCGCCGGATGACCACGGCGCAGGGAGGCCAGGGACGAATAGCTGGCGCGGAGGTCCGCCTCGACCCGGCGGGGGTCATCCCACGGCATCGGCGTCCTGGCGTCTTCGCCGTTGTGTCCCGTGAGTCCGAACTCGTCCCCCGCGAAGACCACAGGAACACCGGGAAGGGTGAACATCATGACGGCCCCGAGCAGCTGCCCGCCGTCGATCATCACTGTGGCGGCACGTGCGGTGTCATGGCTGTTCAGGGCGTTCATGTTCTGGAGCCGGAGGTCCCAGCTGAAGGCTGCCGCCAGGTCCAGGTGGGTGGCGAGGAAATCCTCGGCGCCCATCCGGTTGGGGCCGGCAAGGGGGGTGCCGAAGAAATTGACGTGGGCGGCGTCCCCGGCCAGCCACGACCACAGCGGACGGGTGAAATTGGCGTAGGTCATGGCGCCGTGCCAGTGTTCGCCGGTGAAGTCCGGTGCGGCATCGTTGGTGGCTTCGGCCAGCAAGGCGGCTTCGGGGTTAATGTCCCGGACCCGGTCAGCGATCAGCCGGGCCACCTCCCGGTTGAGGTCGGTGGCGCCCAGCCTGCCGGTCATGTTGCCGACGTCGATCCGCCAGCCGTCCAGGTTGAACGGGGGCCTGAGCCAGCGGGCCACCGGGGAGTCGTCGTCCAGGACGAACTTGTGCTTAAGCTCGTCGGAGGACCAGTTGAGCTTGGGCAGCGACGCAACGCCGTACCAGGCCTCGTAGGTCCGGGCACCCTGCTCCCCGGATCCCTGCTGCCCGCTGCCCTGCTCCCTGGATCCGGTGAAATAGTAGTAGCCGGATTCAGGGCATGCCGGATCGGCGAGCGCCTGCCGGAACCACTCGTGGGCATCGCCGGAATGGTTGGCGGTGAGGTCGCCCATCACTTTGATACCGCGGGCGTGTGCCGCTTCCACCAGTTTCACGAGGGCATCGTCCCCGCCAAGCAGGGGATCCACTGCGTTGAAGGTGGAGGCGTCGTAGCGGTGGTTGGAACGTGCCGGGAAGAACGGCGTCAGGTAGATGATGTCGGCGCCGAGTCCCTGGATATGGTCCAGCTTTTCGGCCACCCCGGTGAGGTCCCCGCCGTAGAACTGGAACGGCGTGGCCGGCCCGGTTCCCTGCACGGGTGTGTGGTCCCAGCCGGACGGGATGGCCCAGTCAGGCGCCGGGTGCGAGCCGGCGTCCGCGGAGCGTGCAAAGCGGTCCGGAAACACCTGGTACATCGTTCCCCGGTGCAGCCACTGGGGCGCAGCGGGAAACGCTGTCAGCCGGAAGTCCGCATAGTCGGAGACGTCGCGGCGGAACAGTCCCTGGGCGTTGAGGCTCCAGTACCCCTGGCCGACGGCTGCTGTCACCGTTCCGGGACGCCCGGCACCGGGCGTCCCGCTACCGGGCGTCCCGCCGTCGTACTGGACGGCCGCGACTTCCAGCAGGAACCGGTACCGCGCCACCGGGTTGGTGACTGTCATTTCGGATTCCCACCAGGTCCAGCCGTCCGACTCCCCCAGGCTGCGGGCGGCGTCGTACCGCGGCTCGCCGTCCTGGACCGACCGCACCCAGACCCGGGCCGCATGCCCCCACGCTGCGGGGACCCTGATGCGGAGCCGGGCGGTATCGCCCAGTGCGGTGTGCTGGGGCGCATGCAGCGGCGAACCGTCGTGGTGCGGGAGGGGGCAGTGCGCGGCCGGGCCGGGCTGGAGGTATGACGCCATGCTCAGCCTTTGACCGAGCCCTGGGTGAGGCCGCTGACGATGTAGCGCTGCAGGAACAGGAACAGTGCCATCACCGGGACGGCGGCGAGCACGGCACCGGCGGCGAAGACTCCCCAGTTCTCAGAGCGCTGCTGGGCGACGAAGGAGTAGAGTCCGACCGCGAGCGTCTGGCTGTCCGGATCGGTCAGCACCACGCTGGCGATCACGAATTCGCTGGAGATGCCGATGAAGGCGAGCAGCCCCACCACTGCGAGGATCGGCGTGACCAGGCGCAGGATGATGCCGAAGAAGATCTGCACGTGACTGGCGCCGTCAATCTTCGCCGCCTCGTCCAGGGACTGCGGAACGGTGTTGAAGAAGCCGTACATGAGGTAGGTGTTCACCCCGAGTGCCCCGCCGAGGTACACCATGATCAGGCCGAGCTGGCTGCCCAGGCCCAGGGCGGGAATGACCTCGGAGATTCCGCTCAGCAGCAGGAAGATGGCCACCACGGCCAGCAGTTGCGGGAACATCTGGAGCAGGAGCAGGCTCAGCAGTCCGATCCGGCGACCCTTGAACCGCATGCGGGAAAAGGCGTAGGCGGCCATTGCCCCCAGGAACACCGTCGCTGCCGAGGTCACCACACCCACAACCATGGTGTTCACGAACCAGCGGCCAAACGGCCGGGACGGGTCGTTGAACAAAGCGGTGAAGTTGCCGAGGTCGAGTTTGCTGAAAAGCGCGTTCGAGCCCACGAGGGTGCCGGTGGAGTTGAACGCGGCGGACAAGACATAGAGCAGCGGGAAGATCGCGAAGATGGTGACCGCGATTCCCACAAGGTGGCGCCAGCCCTTGTCCTTGAACCAGGCCCCGAACGTGCGCCGCCGGTGCAGCAGCCTCAGCTGATCGACGTCGGTGGCTCCTTCTGCGGTGCCACCAGCGGTGACGGTGGAGCCTGCGGCGGGTGCCGCCGTCGTGCGTGTGCGTGCCGTTGACCCGTTCATGAGTTCACGTCCTCGAGTGCTTTGGTCTGCTTGAAGCTGATGGCCGAAACTGTGGCCACGATGATGAAGATGATGATCGCCAGGGCGCTGGCGAGGCCGTAGTCACGGCCGGTTCCCTGCCCGAAGGCAACCTTGTACACGAGGGTGATCAGGATGTCAGTGGCTCCAATGTCCCGGTCCGTGTCGGCGAAGCGCGGTCCGCCGCCGGTGAGCATGTAGATCACATTGAAGTTGTTGAAATTGAAGGCGAACGAGGAAATCAGCAGCGGGGCGATGGAGACCAGCAGGAGGGGCAGCTTGATGGACCGGAACACCCGCCACGGGCCGGCCCCATCCATCCGGGCGGCTTCGTCGAGTTCGGTGGGCAGCGACTGGAGGGCGCCGGTGCAGACCAGGAACATGTACGGGAAGCCGAGCCAGAGGTTGACCACCAGGACACTGACCTTGGCCAGCAAGGGGTCGGTGAGCCAGCCGATCGTTGCTCCGCCCAGCAGCGTCTGGTTGAGCCAGCCGAACTGCGGGTTGAGGATGCCGGACCAGACCAGGCCGGACAGGAACGCGGGGAACGCATAGGGCAGGATCATCAGGATCCGGTACACCTTCTTGCCGCGCAGGTCCTCGCGGTTGAACGTGACGGCCAGGAACAGGCCCAGCGCAAAGGTCAGTGCCACCGACGTGACGGCGAAGGTGAACGTCCACAGGATGACGCCCAGCAGCGGGCCGCGCAGGCTCGGATCGGTGAAGGCGCGGGCGAAGTTTTCCATGCCGACGTCGATCTTCCAGCCCGTGGTGAGGGTTTCGCCGTTGCCGTCCGCGAAGGCGCCCTTGCCGTTGTCGCGGTAGACGGCCCCCGTGTCGGTGTCGGTGAAGGTATCCGCCGCGGCGTCATACGTCAGCGCCGGTTTGAACTCGTAGGCGTTGCTTCCGTCTGCCGTGCGCAGCGTGCCGTCAGCCGGGTTGTCCGAGACGGGTACGGTGATGGCCAGGATCTCCTGCTGGTTGGCGACGATTTCCTGGAAGGTCAGCGTCTGGTAGCCGTCGACGGAGTTGGCCTTGCCGGCGGAGTCGGTTCCGGCGTCGGGCACTTCCTTCAGCGGGGTGCCGGTGCTGCCGATCGTGGCCTTGCCGTCCGGATCGGTGAACAGCAGGTAGAAGTCGTTGCCCTTGGTGAGCACAGCTGCCTTGTATGCGGGCGAGTCCGGAACGCGCTTCTGCGCGGTGAGCTGGATGGCCGCGATGGCGTCATCCTTGGTGCTGTTGTGCCCGTCGCCGTAATTGGTGAAGGCGATGTATCCGCTGAACAGCACCACGAAGACCTGGAACACCAGCAGGAACAGCACGCCCGGGGCCAGGTATTTGGCGGGCAGTCCCCCCTTGCGGAGGTAGATCCAGTTAATGGCCAGCACGACGGCGGAGGAGACCCCCAGCGCACCCCAGGACTGGCTGAGGAAAAGCATCATCAGGACGTAGACGGCCAGGGCGTCCACAAGGCCCAGGAGCACGATCTTGGCGACGATTCCCTTGGTGGAATCCTGGCCGAAGCGGCCTTTACGGACCCCGCCCGGCTGGTCTTGCGTGGTGCCCTTCCGTGCTGGCGAAGCTGCTGGCGATGCTCCTGGCAACGATGATGGCGACGGGGGTTGCGGGGAATCCTGGAAAAGATCGGTTTTGGGCATGGCTGTCTATGGTCCTTGGGAGAAGCGGGCCGTGGAGATTGCGGGCGCTGCGCGGGGGCGGTGGTCAGCGCGGGTTCGAGCGGCAACCGGCCGGGCAGCATTAATCTGCCCGGCCAGTGCTGCCGGTAGTAGACCGGCTACTGGTCAGCCGGCGATTTTCGCCTTGATGCTGGCGGCCATCTTGGCCCAGTCGGCAGCGGGATCGCCCTGGCCCTTGATGAGGGCCAGTTCGGTGGCTCCCCAGTCAGCCCAGACCGCACTCATCTCCGGGATGGCGGGCATGGGCACACCGGTGGCACCGATCTTGCCGAACGCTTCCACGACGGGGTCGCTGGCAGCCTTCTCGAAGGACGCCTTCAGCGCCGGCGGGCGGCCGCCGGCCTTGTACATGGAATCCTGGGCTGCTTCCGAGGTGAGGTAGTTGGTCACGAACTCGTTGGTGGCCAGGGCGTTGGCGCTCTTGGCGCTGATGAAGAAGCCGTTGACGCCGATAAACGGCTGGGCAGGCTTGTCACCGGCGGTCGGCAGGGCGTCCACCGCAAACTTGATGCCCTTCTTCTGGACATCCGGAACATTCCAGGGGCCCGTCAGGAAGTACGGGGATTCGCCGGCCAGGAACTTCTCCTTGGCGATGTCCCCGGTGATGTTGGAGTTGATGATCTTCTCACCGGTATCGCCCCAGGCCACGAGCTTCTTGGCGAATTCGACGCCGGCAGCGTCGCCGATCAGGAGCTGCTTGGGGTCGTAGCCGCCGTCGGCCGCCTGGCCGAAGACCTGCGAACCCATGGAAGCCTGCAGCGGGTAGAGGTGGTACGGGTCGCCCTGTTTGGGATCCATGCCCACCAGGAACGGGAACTTGGCTTTGCCGTCCGCCACGGCCTTCTTGCCGTTGGCCACCACTTCATCAAGGGTTTCCGCGCTGTCGGACACGAGGTCGGTGTTGCGCAGCAGGGCGATGTTCTCGATGGCGTACGGGACGCCATAGACGGAGCCGTTGAACGTCATGGCCTTGACGGAGGATTCCTGGAAGGCCGAGGACTTGTCGCCGAGTTCGATCGGAGCGATCACGCCGTTCTGGACGAACTTGCCCACCCAGTCGTGCGGGCCCACAATCAGGTCCGGCCCCTTGCCCGTGGGGACCTGGGTGATGAAGTCATCGCGGACAGCGGCGAAGTCTTTGACCACCAGCTTCACTTCGATGCCGGTATCGGCCTGGAACTTGGCCGTGATGTCTTTGAGTGCCGGTGAGCGTTCGGCGTCGACCCACATGGTGATGGTGCCGGCACCGGCGGACTTCAGATCCGGCTTGGCGGTGGCAGTCGCCGGTGCGGTCGCCGATGCGCCGCCGCAGGCGCTGAGCGCCAGGGCTGCAACGACGGAGAGCGCGCCCGCCGTAAAGACGCGGCGGCTGGTCCCGCTCGTGAGGGTGTTCTGCACCTTCATTGGTGTCCCTTTCATAAAAAATCCTGCATCCACGCGTCGGCCCCTGGGGCCCTGTGGCATCGTCGGTGATGTGGCTCACAGCTGCAAGCGCTTCCAAAGTACACGGATTGACCCATGTTGGAAAGTCACCCTACTTGGCAGTAGGGCTGCGGGCAAAATGCCGGCCTACGGCTCCAGCACGAAGCTGGCGGCGCTAAACACCTGCAATCAAGGGCTGAACCGGAAGGTTCTCCGACGGCAGTGAGGCGCACGTCACAATTGGAAGCGTTTTCAATTTGGCACAATTCCGTTCTACGATTACCGGCATGTCCGTTGACTCAATGCTCAAAGCCCCCGCCATCGCAGCCGGGCCACTGACCCTGGTCCACACTGCAGATGAAGCTGCCGGCTGGTGGCGCTCCGCAGTGATCTATCAGGTTTATCCGCGCTCCTTCCGGGACCTGAACGGGGACGGCATCGGCGATCTGGCCGGCATCACCGCCGAACTCCCCCAGCTGGCCCGGCTTGACGTGGATGCCGTCTGGCTGTCGCCGTTCTACCGTTCACCGCAGAAAGATGCCGGCTACGACGTCAGCGATTACTGCGACGTGGATCCGCTCTTCGGCACCCTGGCCGACTTCGACGCCATGATGGCACAGGCAGCCCGCCTGAACCTGCGGGTGATCGTGGACCTTGTTCCCAATCACTGTTCGGACCAGCACGCCGCTTTCCAGGCCGCCCTCGGCGCCCCCGCGGGAAGTCCGGAGCGGGACATGTTCATTTTCCGGGACGGCCGCGGACCCTTCGGCGAAGAGCCTCCCAACAACTGGGAATCCCACTTTGGCGGACCGGCCTGGACACGTATCTCCGAACCGGACGGCCAGCCCGGGCAGTGGTATCTGCACCTCTTCGACACCTCCCAGCCCGACTTCAACTGGGACAACCAGGCAGTCCACGATGAGTTCGAACGGGTGCTGCGCTTCTGGCTGGACCGCGGCGTCGCCGGGTTCCGCGTGGACGTTGCCCATGCCCTGGTAAAAGCTCCCGGGCTGCCTGAGTGGGGCGGCCGGGCAGACGGCAACAGCTGTGACGGCTACCCCGGCCACGACGCCCCGATGTTCGGCCAGCCTGCCCTGCACGACATCTACCGGGCCTGGCGCCGCATCCTGGCGGAGTACGGTCCGGACCGCATCCTGTGCGCCGAAGCCAATGTGGATCCGCTGCCCCGTCTCGCCGACTGGGTGCGTCCGGACGAAATGCACCAGGCGTTCAATTTTCCCTATCTCCACGCGGGGCTTGACGTTCACCGCCTGCGCGGCGTGATCACGGACTCGCTGGTGGCGCTGGACGCCGTCGGCGCGCCCAGCACCTGGGTACTGTCCAACCACGACGTCGTCCGTCACGCCACCCGCTTCGGCTACGACGGCCCGGCACCGCGCGACGGCGACGGGATCGGCACCTTTGACCGTCAGCCGGACTCTGCCCTGGGCAGGAAACGGGCGGCGGCTGCCTCCATGTTCATGCTGGGGCTTCCCGGCGGGGCGTACCTCTACCAGGGCGAGGAACTGGGCCTTCCGGACGGCATCGACATCCCAGACAGCCAGCGCCAGGACCCCACCTTCGCGCGCACCGGCGGAGAGCGGCTGGGCCGCGACGGCTGCAGGGTGCCGCTTCCTTGGCGTGCCGCGGAGCCGCACACGGGTTTCGGGTCCGGCCAGGACCCTTGGCTGCCGCAGCCGGCGAGCTTCGCCGAACTGGCACGAGATGTGCAGACTGAACAGCCGACGTCGCATCTGAACCTCTACCGCCGGATGTTGGCCATGCGGAGGCAGCTGGACCTGGGCCGGGGCTCGCTGGCCTGGCTGGAAAACTGGTGCAGCGATACTTCCCTCGCCTACGTCAACGGGACCACGCTGGTGGTCATGAACGTGGGGCAGGATCCGTTGGATCTCCCGCCGGGGCAGATGCTGCTGCGCAGCTCCCCGGAGTCAGCCGAGCAGTATTCGGCGTCACCGGAAACGTACGACGGCGGTCATCAGCTAGGCTCGGGTGAGACGGTCTGGTTGAACCTCCCAGTTGGGTGATCCGGCTGTCGTTGAATTAGCAGTGAGGAACACGGAGAACTGAACATGCCCGGCATCAAGGACGTAGCTGAGCGTGCGGGCCTATCCATCGCTACCGTGTCGCGGGCGCTGAGCGGCAAAGGCAACGTCTCGCCCCGCAGCCGCGAACGCGCGCAGACAGCAGCGGCTGAGCTCGGTTTCGTATTGTCTTACCACGCCTCCAGCCTGGCTTCAGGCCGGAACCACAATGTGGGGGTGGTTGTTCCTTCGGTCCACCGCTGGTTTTTCTCGTCGGTGGTGGAGGGAGTGTCCGCGACATTGCTCGACGCCGGCTACGACCTGACCCTGTATAACGTCAGTGAAGGGCCCGACCGCCGGCACAGCGTGCTGAACGATTTTCTCTTGCGGAAACGGGTGGATGCGGTCATCGCCGTGTCCCTCGAACTCAGTGAGGCCGAAATACAGCAGCTGCTCGCCATCCACCGCCCCATCGTGGGAATCGGCGGTCCGTTGCCTGGTGCCTCCACCATCAGGATCAACGACTCCGGCATTGCCGAGGCCGCAACCAACCACCTGCTCCGGCTGGGGCACACCCGGATCGCCCACATGACCGGCGACGCCTCCTACCAGCAGGATTTCCGGCTCCCCGGCACGCGACAGGGCGGCTTTGAGAAAGCCATGGCGGCGGCCGGGATTGCAGTCCGTCCTGAATGGCAGGTCTCCGCGGACTTCACCATCCAGGGCGCTTATGCGAGTGCCCGGCAGCTGCTTGGCGGAGCGTCCGAACGGCCCACAGCGGTGTTCGCGGCCTCGGATGAAATGGCCATCGGAACCATCCTGGCCGCCCGCGACTTCGGCCTGCGGATTCCGTACGACTTGTCGGTCATCGGTATTGATGGCCATGAGCTTGGTGAGGTGTTCGGGCTGACCACTATCGACCAGGACGCCCGGGGCCAGGGGGCGTTGGCGGTCCGGCTGCTGCTCGCCGGGCTTGAGGAAGCGGCCGACGGCGGCGCAACGGACACGGAGTTTCCCACCAAGTTCGTGGTCAGGTCCAGCACGTCCGTACCACCGGCAGATACGGTGCCAGTCCGCTAGGTTCCTCCCTTACAGCTTCCGCTCCATGATGAATTCCTTCTTGGCCGGATCCAGTGCGTAGGCTTCCCTGAGGCCGGTGTCATGGAAGCCGTGGCGCGCGTAGAAGCGGAGGGCCCGGGTATTGTCCTCATGCACCCCGAGCTGCAACAGCCCGGCACCCAGCTCGCTGGCTGCCGCTGCAACCGAATGGCCCAGCAGCTTGCCCGCAATCCCGCTTCCGCGGAATGCCGCAGCCACGTAAACGCTGATCAGCATTGCTTGACGCGGCCGGCCCGGATCCTGGGGATGCTTAACAACCACCCGCATCAGACCGCAAAACCCATTGGCCGCAGAGTCGTCCTCAGCCACAAAAGTCACACTGCCCGGGGCCGTCATCGCAGCGGCGCGGCTCCGCCATTGGCCTACCGTCTGCGCCTCGGCCGACGCCAGGGATTCGACATAGGCAGTAGGCGTATCGGCCAACATCTCCAGCCGCACGGCCCTAAGCGACTCCCATTCGTCCCCAGTCATGCGCCGGACGCTAGCCAACTGAACCACCCATGAACCGCACAAAACGGGCCAGTACGCCCGGCCAGCCTGCATCGTATTCGGCCCTGGTCCTGGCGGGGTCTTCAGCGCCCTCCCAGCCGTCGTGCACCAGCCGGAGCTCCGTGCCCCCTTCAACAGCCCTGAAGGCAACGCGAAGCTCGGTGGACCACAGCGCCGTGGTCCCGGGGTGCCAGCTGGCGTGGAACGACAGCGGTGGCTGCCAGTCATCGATGCTGCCCCAGACCGCGGTACGCCCATCGTCGGCAGTTTCCAGCACCAGGTTCTCTTCGAATTCAACGTAGGAACCCGCGCCGAACACGCTGTGGTCCTCGAGGGGCCACCAGAGATGGGTGTGTTCGGTGAACCCGATGAACGCTTTGGAGACCGGCCCAGGAACCACCACGGTGTGCACGACGGCGCCCAGGGCATCCACGGGATCCGGTGCTTCGTCGGCCGGGGAAGCGTGGCTAAAGAGGTTGTCCATGATCAACAACTTTACCCGGACGCTCTCTCGCCTTTCGTGCCCGCCTCGGCAACGCTCTCTCAGTTCCTGCGGGTTCCAACCTCACGCTCTCTCACCGGGGGGTTCGACGGCGGTGGTGGGGGTTGGGTGCCTGGCCGGCGTGGCCGGGCGGTGCGGGTGGGTTCGTCTGAGGGGCCCGGGGAGTGGGAGTGGGTTGCCCTGGGGGGGTGAAAGTTCCGGGAGTGGGTTGTGTGTGGTGGTTAAAGTGGGAGAGCCCCAACCGTGTGGTTGGGGCTCTCGACCTGAATGGTGTTCCGGCGGTGACCTACTCTCCCACACCCTCCCGGGTGCAGTACCATCGGCGCTGTGGGTCTTAGCTTCCGGGTTCGGAATGGGACCGGGCGTTTCCCCCACGCTATGACCGCCGTAACCCTTGCTCCGCACCGGCCGGCCCCGTGGGGGTGGTGGTGGGAAATCTGGTGGTTACAACTTTTCTGCGGTGTTATCGCAGTTGTGGTGTTGTTATTTTGTTGTGTTTTGTTCCTGCAACGCAACGGGTTTGTTGGTTGGGAACCACATAGTGGACGCAAGCAGTCTTGTTTCTTTGTACCACCCCTTGGGTGCAAACCCCTTTTGAAGTCGGGTTTGCGGGGTGGTGTGTGGTGTAAGTTATCGGCCTATTAGTACCGGTCAGCTTCACGAGTCGTTAGTCCTCGCTTCCACATCCGGCCTATCAACCCAGTGGTCTGGCTGGGGGCCTCTCACACACAAGGTGTATGGAAATCTCATCTCGAAGCGAGCTTCCCGCTTAGATGCTTTCAGCGGTTATCCCATCCGAACGTAGCTAATCAGCGGTGCACTTGGCAGTACAACTGACACACCAGAGGTTCGTCCGTCCCGGTCCTCTCGTACTAAGGACAGCCCTTCTCAAATTTCCTGCGCGCGCAGCGGATAGGGACCGAACTGTCTCACGACGTTCTAAACCCAGCTCGCGTACCGCTTTAATGGGCGAACAGCCCAACCCTTGGGACCTACTCCAGCCCCAGGATGCGACGAGCCGACATCGAGGTGCCAAACCATGCCGTCGATATGGACTCTTGGGCAAGATCAGCCTGTTATCCCCGAGGTACCTTTTATCCGTTGAGCGACGGCCATTCCACAATGTACCGCCGGATCACTAGTCCCGACTTTCGTCCCTGCTCGAGATGTCTCTCTCACAGTCAAGCTCCCTTGTGCACTTACACTCGACACCTGATTGCCAACCAGGCTGAGGGAACCTTTGGGCGCCTCCGTTACTTTTTAGGAGGCAACCGCCCCAGTTAAACTACCCATCAGGCACTGTCCCTGACCCGGATTACGGGCCGAAGTTAGATGTCCAAAGTGACCAGAGTGGTATTTCAACGATGACTCCACCCGAACTGGCGTCCGGGCTTCAACGTCTCCCACCTATCCTACACAAGCCACTCCGAACACCAATACCAAACTATAGTAAAGGTCTCGGGGTCTTTCCGTCCTGCTGCGCGTAACGAGCATCTTTACTCGTACTGCAATTTCGCCGAGTTTATGGTTGAGACAGCGGGGAAGTCGTTACTCCATTCGTGCAGGTCGGAACTTACCCGACAAGGAATTTCGCTACCTTAGGATGGTTATAGTTACCACCGCCGTTTACTGGGGCTTAAATTCTCAGCTTCGCCTTGCGGCTAACCGGTCCTCTTAACCTTCCAGCACCGGGCAGGAGTCAGTCCGTATACATCGTCTTGCGACTTCGCACGGACCTGTGTTTTTAGTAAACAGTCGCTTCCCCCTGGTCTCTGCGGCCCCGATCCCCTCCCACCAGCGTGTGGTGTTCAAGGTTGGGGCCCCCCTTCTCCCGAAGTTACGGGGGCATTTTGCCGAGTTCCTTAACCATAATTCTCTCGATCGCCTTAGTATTCTCTACCTGATCACCTGTGTCGGTTTGGGGTACGGGCGGCTAAAACCTCGCGTCGATGCTTTTCTAGGCAGCATAGGATCACCGAATCCCCCCATACGGGGGTCCCGTCAGGTCTCAGGCATCATGAACGGCGGATTTGCCTACCGTTCGCCCTACATCCTTGGACCGGGACAACCATCGCCCGGCTCGGCTACCTTCCTGCGTCACACCTGTTAATACGCTTACCTCCCAGGATCAGGTCCCGCGCTCCACCAAAAACCGCACACCACAAGGGTGATTGGTCAGGCTTCGGGCAGTTAGTATCCCCTGTTCAGCATGGGCGGTTTTTCGCCGGTACGGGAATATCAACCCGTTGTCCATCGACTACGCCTGTCGGCCTCGCCTTAGGTCCCGACTTACCCAGGGCAGATTAGCTTGACCCTGGAACCCTTGATCATTCGGCGGACGGGTTTCTCACCCGTCTTTCGCTACTCATGCCTGCATTCTCACTCGTGTAGGCTCCACCGCTGGTTTACACCGCGACTTCACTGCCCACACGACGCTCCCCTACCCATCCACACTCCTGAACCACAAAGGCTTGGATAAAATGTGAATGCCACAACTTCGGCGGTGTACTTGAGCCCCGCTACATTGTCGGCGCGGAATCACTTGACCAGTGAGCTATTACGCACTCTTTTAAGGATGGCTGCTTCTAAGCCAACCTCCTGGTTGTCTTCGCAACTCCACATCCTTTCCCACTTAGCACACGCTTAGGGGCCTTAGTTGGTGGTCTGGGCTGTTTCCCTCTCGACTATGAAGCTTATCCCCCACAGTCTCACTGCTGCGCTCTCACTTACCGGCATTCGGAGTTTGGCTGACGTCAGTAACCTTGTAGGGCCCATTAGCCATCCAGTAGCTCTACCTCCGGTAAGAAACACGCAACGCTGCACCTAAATGCATTTCGGGGAGAACCAGCTATCACGAAGTTTGATTGGCCTTTCACCCCTACCCACAGCTCATCCCCTCCATTTTCAACTGAAGTGGGTTCGGTCCTCCACGACGTCTTACCGTCGCTTCAACCTGGCCATGGGTAGATCACTTCGCTTCGGGTCTAGATCACGCCACTGCAACGCCCTATTCAGACTCGCTTTCGCTACGGCTGCCCCACACGGGTTAACCTCGCGACGTAACACTAACTCGCAGGCTCATTCTTCAAAAGGCACGCCGTCACCAGAATCAGACTGGCTCCGACGGATTGTAAGCACACGGTTTCAGGTACTGTTTCACTCCCCTCCCGGGGTACTTTTCACCTTTCCCTCACGGTACTGGTCCGCTATCGGTCATTAGGGAGTATTTAGGCTTATCAGGTGGTCCTGACAGATTCGCACGGGATTTCTCGGGCCCCGTGCTACTTGGGATACTTCCCAGGCGGTACACAACATTACGGTTACGGGGCTCACACCCTCTCTGGCCGGCCTTTCAAGACCGTTCACCTATGCCTGCACATCACACCTCGCTGTCCCGGCAGAGACAGCACGGAAAGTCCCGCAACCCCGACCATGCAACGCCCGCCGGCTATCACACATGGAACGGTTTAGCCTGATCCGCGTTCGCTCGCCACTACTAACGGAATCACTATTGTTTTCTCTTCCTGCGGGTACTGAGATGTTTCACTTCCCCGCGTTCCCTCCACGCACCCTATGTGTTCAGATGCGGGTCACCAGGCAGCTCGCGCCCCTGGCGGGGTTTCCCCATTCGGACACCCTGGGATCACAGTCCGGTTATCGACTCCCCCAGGCTTATCGCAGATTCCTACGTCCTTCTTCGGCTCCTAATGCCAAGGCATCCACCGTGTGCTCTTAAAAACTTGACCACAAAAGATCAAAAAAACTAATTTTCGAGAGAACCACGAAAACCAACCACACCCAACAACCACACCCCCAAAGGAATGCCATCATCACGCGCAGCCAGATCCAGGTTCATATTCTTGGAAATTGCTTCTTATAAAAGATGCTCGCGTCCACTATGTAGTTCTCAAACAACAACCCCGTACCACACACCCCACACACACCCGCCCCAAAGGGACCAGGCAACCATGTGATCGATGCAGCCAGGAAACCAGAAACAAACAAGTACCGGAAGTTCCCTCCCGGTCCTGTTGTCTCAGGACCCAACAGTGTGCCAAACACTAAACCGCCGCCCCCTCACCCGCACCGTTCCAGGACACGCTCCGAAGAACAGGTCCGTACTGGGTGCCGGCAAAAAACCAGCGGCCGCTATTTGTTGATATTCCACCCGTGAGCACCCGCCGCAGAACAATCGTCTGCGCAACGGGCGTTACTCCTGACAAACCCGCCACACTCACATACATGAGGCACGGTGCTTGTAGGTGCTCCTTAGAAAGGAGGTGATCCAGCCGCACCTTCCGGTACGGCTACCTTGTTACGACTTAGTCCCAATCGCCAGTCCCACCTTCGACAGCTCCCTCCCACAAGGGGTTAGGCCACCGGCTTCGGGTGTTACCAACTTTCGTGACTTGACGGGCGGTGTGTACAAGGCCCGGGAACGTATTCACCGCAGCGTTGCTGATCTGCGATTACTAGCGACTCCGACTTCATGGGGTCGAGTTGCAGACCCCAATCCGAACTGAGACCGGCTTTTTGGGATTAGCTCCACCTCACAGTATCGCAACCCTTTGTACCGGCCATTGTAGCATGCGTGAAGCCCAAGACATAAGGGGCATGATGATTTGACGTCGTCCCCACCTTCCTCCGAGTTGACCCCGGCAGTCTCCCATGAGTCCCCGCCATTACGCGCTGGCAACATGGAACGAGGGTTGCGCTCGTTGCGGGACTTAACCCAACATCTCACGACACGAGCTGACGACAACCATGCACCACCTGTGAACCGGCCCCAAAGGGGAAGGACTGTTTCCAGCCCGGTCCGGCCCATGTCAAGCCTTGGTAAGGTTCTTCGCGTTGCATCGAATTAATCCGCATGCTCCGCCGCTTGTGCGGGCCCCCGTCAATTCCTTTGAGTTTTAGCCTTGCGGCCGTACTCCCCAGGCGGGGCACTTAATGCGTTAGCTACGGCGCGGAAAACGTGGAATGTCCCCCACACCTAGTGCCCAACGTTTACGGCATGGACTACCAGGGTATCTAATCCTGTTCGCTCCCCATGCTTTCGCTCCTCAGCGTCAGTTAATGCCCAGAGACCTGCCTTCGCCATCGGTGTTCCTCCTGATATCTGCGCATTTCACCGCTACACCAGGAATTCCAGTCTCCCCTACATCACTCTAGTCTGCCCGTACCCACCGCAGATCCGGAGTTGAGCCCCGGACTTTCACGGCAGACGCGACAAACCGCCTACGAGCTCTTTACGCCCAATAATTCCGGATAACGCTTGCGCCCTACGTATTACCGCGGCTGCTGGCACGTAGTTAGCCGGCGCTTCTTCTGCAGGTACCGTCACTTTCGCTTCTTCCCTACTGAAAGAGGTTTACAACCCGAAGGCCGTCATCCCTCACGCGGCGTCGCTGCATCAGGCTTTCGCCCATTGTGCAATATTCCCCACTGCTGCCTCCCGTAGGAGTCTGGGCCGTGTCTCAGTCCCAGTGTGGCCGGTCACCCTCTCAGGCCGGCTACCCGTCGTCGCCTTGGTGAGCCATTACCTCACCAACAAGCTGATAGGCCGCGAGTCCATCCAAAACCACAAAAAGCTTTCCACCCCCCACCATGCGATGAGGAGTCATATCCGGTATTAGACCCAGTTTCCCAGGCTTATCCCAGAGTTAAGGGCAGGTTACTCACGTGTTACTCACCCGTTCGCCACTAATCACCCCAGCAAGCTGGAGGTCATCGTTCGACTTGCATGTGTTAAGCACGCCGCCAGCGTTCATCCTGAGCCAGGATCAAACTCTCCGTTGAAGTAAAACAGACACACCATGCGCCCCCGGGAAAACGGGATGCACACAATGCACAAAATTTGAAACCAGCTGTAAAAACCAGACCATCCACGGGGTGGACAATCCAGTCAATTCAACCAATTCAATACAAAAAATTGGTATCAACAAACTTGGCACACTATTGAGTTCTCAAACAACAGACACACCCGGCACCACCACAACCAGACCAACAGGCCATTCAGTCGCGGATCGCTCCGGAGCAACTTTCCAAACTTACCCGCTTGCTTCACCCGAGTCAAATCGGCCATCCCGACTCACTTTGCCTGTGGCATTCCGTGTAGTCTTTGCTGGCCAACTCCGGGGAGCAGCGCGGAAATAAACTCTACCACCACTTTTGCGAGGACACAAAGCGGCCCTAAATGTGGGCCGAAAAAGCCCCGGATCCCAAGGATCCGGGGCTTTTTCGAAACACCTGCCGCCGGCGCTAGCTGGCTGGCTTGAAGAAAGCGGCACCCAACGGAGGCAGCGTGACGGTCAACGTCGCCGGTTGGCCGTCCTGCCCCTCGGTCGTGGCGGCGAGCGCACCCTGGTTCAGGACACCGGACCCGCCGTAGCTGGAGTCGTCCGTGTTGAGGACCTCCTGCCAGGCGCCGGCCACAGGAACCCCGAGGGTGTATCCCTGGTGCGGGCCGCCGGAGAAGTTGATGGCGCATACCAGCGGGTTGCCGTCCTTATCCCACCGGATGAACGACAGGACGTTACGGTCGGCGTCGCCGCCGTTGATCCACTGGAATCCGCCGGGTTCGTTGTCCCGCTCATAGAGTGCGGGGGTCGACGCGTAGAGCTCGTTCAGTTCCTTGGTGAGCAGCTGGACGCCGCGGTGGGCGGGGATTTCAGCCAGGTACCAGTCCAGGCCGTGCTGTTCGGACCATTCAGCTTCCTGGCCGAATTCGGTACCCATGAAGATCAGCTGCTTGCCGGGGTGGGCCCACTGGTACGCGAGGAATGCGCGGAGGTTGGCCAGCTGCTGCCAGCGGTCACCGGGCATCTTCCGGAGCATGGAGCCCTTGCCGTGCACAACTTCGTCGTGGCTGATGGGCAGGAGGAAGTTCTCAGTAAAGGCGTAGACCATCGAGAACGTGACGGTTCCGTGGTGCCACTTGCGGTTTACCGGGTCCTCGGAGGCGTACTTGAGCGAGTCATGCATCCAGCCCATGTTCCATTTCAGGCCGAAGCCCAGGCCGCCAACACTCGTCGGGGCTGTCACCCCGGGGAATGCCGTTGATTCCTCCGCGATCATCACCGCACCCGGGTGGGTCTTGTACACCGTGGCGTTGGCCTCCTGCAGGAAGGAGATCGCTTCAAGGTTCTCGCGGCCGCCATACCTGTTGGGCTGCCACTGCCCTTCTTCACGGGAGTAGTCGAGGTACAACATCGACGCCACAGCATCCACCCGGAGGCCGTCGATGTGGAATTCGTCGAGCCAGTAGAGGGCGTTGGAGACCAGGAAGTTGCGGACTTCCGTCCGGCCGAAGTCGAAGATCAGCGTGCCCCAGTCCGGGTGCTCGCCGAGGTTCGGGTCTGCGTGCTCGTACAGGGCCTCGCCGTCGAACTGGGCAAGGGCCCAGGCATCCTTGGGGAAGTGCGCCGGCACCCAGTCCAGCAGGACGCCGATGCCCGCCTGGTGCAGCGCATCCACGAGGAACCTGAATTCGTCCGGGTGGCCAAACCTTGACGTGGGCGCGAAGTAGGACGTGACCTGGTAGCCCCATGACCCGCCGAAGGGGTGTTCGGCCACTGGCATGAACTCCACGTGGGTGAAACCGAGCCACTTGACGTACTCCACCAGTTCCTTGGCCAGCTCGCGGTAGCCGAGTCCGAGGCGCCAGGAGCCAAGGTGGACCTCGTAGACGCTCATGGGCGAATTGTGCGGATCCCGCTCGGCGCGGGCCGTCATCCACTCCTCGTCCTTGAAGGCGTAGGCCGACTCAACCACCCGTGATGCGGTGAGCGGCGGGACTTCGGTTCCGAATGCCAGTGGATCGGCCTTCTCCACCCAGTGGCCCGCTTTGGTCTTGATTTCAAACTTGTAGCACGCCCCTGCTAAAACGCCCGGGATGAAGAGTTCCCAGACCCCCGACGAGCCCAGCGAACGCATCGAGTTCTCCCGGCCGTCCCACGCGTTGAAGTCGCCCTTGACCCTGACAGCCTGTGCATTGGGCGCCCACACGGCGAACGAGACGCCGTCCACGTCGCCAAGGGCAGACTTGTAATGCTGGACGTGCGCGCCCAGCACTTCCCACAGTTTCTCGTGGCGGCCTTCGCCGATCAGGTGCAGGTCCACCTCCCCGACTGTGGGCAGGTAGTGGTACGGATCGTCCGTGGCCTGCGGGGCCACTCCCTCGTAGGTGACTTCCAGACGATAGTCGGGAACATGGCCCGGCTGAAGGGGGTCGAGCACGACGGCCCACACACCGTTCGATTCGTGCGTCATGGGCACCGAGCCCGCGGCGGTCACAACCGACACAGCCGATGCAAGGTGCTTGACGGTGCGGACGGTGACATGGCCGTGGTCGTCAAGGTGTGCGCCCAGGACGGAGTGCGGGGCGTGATATTCGCCTGATGCCACCTTCGAAAGCGTCTCCGGGTCCACTTGAAGAGGCGCGGGCCGATCTGTACGTGCTGAGCCTGTCATTTTGTTACCTTCCGCTGCGGCTGCGGCTGAAGCGCCGGAGCCTGTACTGCTGAGGAGACGCCGTGAAGCATTTACCGGAATGTCCAGCCATCCGGGCCTGTTGCGCAACTCATAGACAACTTCATACAACGCCTTGTCCAGCCACAATGCCACAAACAAGGGCGAGCCGCGGTCAATGGTCCCGGGCGTAATTTCGCCGTACCCGGCCAGGAACGCTTCGGCGCAGTCGTCCACCCATGAAGCGGGGACGTGGACGCCTTCCCGCTCGCGTTCGGCGGCACCGGCGGCGTAGTCGAAGGACCGCAGCATGCCGACGACGTCGCGCAGCGGCACGTCCGGAAAGTTGCGTTCCGCGATGGGCCTCAGGGGTTCGCCCTCGAAGTCCAGGATGGCCCAGCGTTCGTGCTCCCCCGGGCGCCCCGGCACCTGCAGGATCTGTCCCAGGTGGAGGTCGCCGTGGATCCGCTGCAGTGCGCCGGCGTTGCTGCCTTCAAGCTGATCGAGCAGGCCGGCCAGGGCGTCGTCATACTGCCCGACGGCGGGGCCTGCTTCCGCCCAGGACTGCCGGACGCGCTGGGCTACTCCGGGGGCGATGTCCTTCCCCGGCGCGGATTCCGACGCAAGGCCGAGCGCCTCGGCCAGCCGCCGGTGCACTGTTGCAGTCGCCACGCCGAGGGCATGTGCTTCGGCGGAGAAGTCCGTGCCGGAACTTGCGGCGTCAACGGCCAGCCGCCAGGCGTCGCGGCCGCCGGCCAGGAACTCATGCGCGACCGCGAGTTCGCCTTGAACGGTCCGCGGCCTATCGTCGCCGCCGCCCAGCGGATCTTGCCACTCCCCCGTGACCCAGCCGAGCGTGGCCGGAACCTCCGACGTCCTTGCCTGCGTCAGGGCAGCGCCGATTTCCACTTCCGGGTTACGTCCTTCGGACAGCACACGGAAGAACTTGACGATCGCCGCAGAGCCGCCGTCGTCCACTATCACCGAACTGTTTGACTGCTCACCGGAGAGGACCTTGACGGTCCCGGTGGCCGTCGGCAGCGGATAGTCGGAAGGCACCAGGTGGCCCACGGCGTTTCCTTCCGCCGAAGTGCCGCCGCTCCGCATCAATTCCAGCCAAGCCGACACGAATACGGGGTCATGGACGCCATCGTAGATCCACCGGCGCCCGCGGGCGTCGCCGCCCTCGCCGACCAGGGCCGCTTCCTTGCCCGGCAGTGGCTCAATCCGGTGGCTGAGCGGGACCTGCACGACGTCGGTGCGGCTGCCGCCGTCGGCCGTGGGATAGGTGACCGCCGCGAGGAACACCTCAATGCCCACCTCGCCGCTGCCGTCGTCCAAGCGCACGCCGCCGACAGGAGACAGCGTGAAGTCGCCTGTCTTGACAGGGAACCAGCGCTGGCGCGGGAGCCAGGCCCGGAGCAGTTCAGAGAGGGAGGGGTTGAGCGTGGATTGGGTCATTTCAGCCTTCGATGGACAGGACCGGTAGGGCCTGGGTAAACGGCGACGCCGGGTTGGAGGCGGCCGAGCGAATCCGCAGCCAGAAGAAATCGTGGCTTCCCAGCGTCAGCGTGAGCCGGCCGTCGTCGCCGATGGCCGGGAACGGCTGGCCACCGAAAACGTCGCGGAGGCCGCGGCCGGCATACTGCGGAATCCGCAATGTGGTGGCCACGGGGTGCTGCGACAGGTTGAAGGCGCACAGTATCGACTCGGCGTCCTCGCCCGCCGCGTTGTCAGGGGCCAGTTCCCGCAGGTAGGCCAGGACGACGTCGTGATCTGCTTCGACATGCTTGAAGGCACCCAGCCCGAACGCGGGATGGTTCTTCCGGACGCTAAGGATCTGCCGGGTCCATCTCAGCAGCGACCCGGAATGCGCGGCCTCCGCTTCCACATTGGCCATGCCGTAGTTGTACACGAGCGACTGGATGACCGGCAGGTACAGCTTGCCCGGATCAGCGTGCGAGAAGCCCGCGTTGCGGTCCGGGTTCCACTGCATGGGTGTGCGGACGGCGTCGCGGTCTTCGAGCCAGATGTTGTCGCCCATGCCGATTTCATCCCCGTAGTACAGGAAGGGGCTGCCCGGAAGCGAAAGCAGCAGGGCGTTGATCAGCTCAATCTCGGACCGGGAGTTGTCCAGCAGCGGTGCCAGCCGGCGGCGGATACCGATGTTGGCGCGCATGCGGGGGTCCGGCGCATACCAGCCCAGCATGGCCGCGCGTTCGTCGGCGGTGACCATTTCCAGGGTGAGCTCGTCGTGGTTCCGCAGGAACGTGCCCCATTGGGCGCCCTCCGGAATGTCCGGCGTTTCCTTCATCGTCTCGATGATGGGTGCCGCTTTCTGGTCCCGCAGCGCGTAGTAGAGCCGCGGCATGATGGGGAAGTGGAAGGCCATGTGGCATTCGGGTTCCTCTTCGGTCCCGAAGTACTCCACCACCTCGACCGGCGGCTGGTTGGCCTCCGCGATGATGACCCTGCCGGGGTAGTTCTCGTCCACCTTTTCCGCAGTGCCCGCAGGAAATCGTGGGTGGCGGGCAGGTTTTCGCAGTTGGTCCCCTCTTCCTCGAAGAGGTACGGGATGGCGTCCGCGCGGAAGCCGTCAATGCCCTGGTCCAGCCAGAACCGGACGACGTCGAAAAGGGCGTCGATGACCTTGGGGTTCTCAAAGTTCAGGTCAGGCTGGTGGCTGAAGAACCGGTGCCAGAAGAACTGCCGCCGGATGGGATCGAAGGTCCAGTTGGATTCCTCCGTGTCCACGAAGATGATGCGGGCATCCTGGTACTTCTCGTCCGTGTCGCTCCAGACATAGAAGTCACCGAAGGGCCCGTCGGGGTCCTTGCGGGACTCCTGGAACCACGGGTGCTGGTCCGACGTGTGGTTCAGCGGCAGGTCGATGATCACACGGACGCCGCGGGCGTGGGCTTCGGCAACCAGCCGCTTGAAGTCGCTGATGGTGCCGAATTCGTCCAGGACCGAGTTGTAGTCCGAGATGTCATAGCCGCCGTCGCGGAGCGGAGACTGGAAGAACGGCGGCAGCCACAGGCAGTCGACGCCGAGCCACTGGAGGTAGTCCAGTTTCTCGATGAGCCCGTGGAAGTCGCCGGAACCGTCACCGTTTCCGTCAGCAAAGCCGCGGACCAGGACTTCGTAGAACACTGCTTTGCGGTACCACAGGGGATCGTGTTGCAGGCCGGGGGCGTTGAGTTCGAACGTGCCCTTGGGGGTGAAATGCTGGCTCGGGTTCTGCGGACTGAAACTCACGTATGCTACCTCCGGATGTTCAGGATGTGTGCCGGCTCCACGTGGGCATCAAGCCGCACGTAGTTGTATTCGCCCCATTCCCAGCTCTCGCCGGTCAGCAAATCATCCACCCTGAAGCCGCCGTTGTGCGTCAGGTCCGCCGGGTCGAGTTCGAGTGCCGCCAGATCCAGGGAGACGGTGCTCTCGCGGGTGCTGTGCGGATCCACGTTCACCACGATGATCAGGGTGTCCTTGGTGCCGTCCGGCAGCGTCTTGTGCTTTGAGTAGACAATCGTGGCGTCGTCGGTGCTGTGGTGCAGCGTCAGGTTCTGCAAGTCCCCCAGCGCCGGGTGGGTGTGGCGGATTTCATTGAGCCTCGTTAGGTACGGGGCGAGGGTCCGGCCGGATTCGGCAGCGGCGTCCCAGTCCCGTGCCTTGTATTCGAATTTTTCGTTGTCGATGTATTCCTCGGCGCCGGGCCGGGCCACATGTTCGTAGAGTTCGTAGCCGGCATAGACGCCCCACAGCGGGCTGGCTGTCGCTGCGAGCGCGGCACGGACCTTAAAGGCGGCCGGACCGCCGAACTGAAGGTACTCGGTAAGGATGTCCGGGGTGTTCACGAAGAAGTTCGGACGGAAATAGGCCGGGGACTTCTGGCTGACCTCGGTGAAGTACTCCTCCAGTTCCTTCTTCGTGTTCCGCCAGGTGAAGTACGTGTAGGACTGCTGGAAACCGGCACGTCCCAGGGCGTGCATCATGGCCGGGCGGGTGAAAGCCTCGGCGAGGAAAACGACGTCGGGGTGCTTCTTGTTGACCTTGGCGATCAGCCACTCCCAGAACCACACCGGCTTGGTGTGCGGGTTGTCCACGCGGAAGATCTTGACGCCATGGCTGACCCAGAGCAGCACGACCCGGAGGATTTCCTTGGACAGGCCTTCGGGATCGTTGTCGAAGTTCAGCGGGAAGATGTCCTGGTATTTCTTCGGCGGGTTCTCCGCGTAGGCAATGCTGCCGTCCACGCGCGTCGTGAACCATTCCGGGTTCGACGTCACCCAGGGGTGGTCCGGAGCCGCCTGAAGCGCCAGGTCCAGGGCAACCTCAAGGCCGAGCTCCCGGGCCCGGGCCACGAACGCGTCGAAGTCCTCGAACGTGCCGAGGTCCGGATGGATGGCGTCATGTCCGCCCTCCTTGGCACCGATGGCCCAGGGGGAGCCGGGATCGTGCGGTCCGGCAATAAGCGTGTTGTTGGGCCCCTTGCGGTGCTGGATGCCGATCGGGTGGATGGGCGGCATGTAGATGACGTCGAAGCCCATTTCAGCGACGGCATCGAGCCGCTTGGCTGCCGTCTGGAAGGTGCCGGACTGCCACTCGCCGGTTGCGTGGTTGCGGACGGCTCCCTCCGAACGGGGGAAGAATTCGTACCAGGCCCCGCGGCCGGCCAGATCGCGTTCCACCAGGAGGGGGAAACGCTCCGAAACCGTGACGAGTTCACGGATGGGCTGGCGGGCGACGACGTCCGTCACCTCTGTTCCGAACCCGGCGGCGAGCCGCTCCTCAGGGGACAGGGAGGTGTCGGACAGGACGACGACGGCCGTCCGGAGCGTCCGCCTGTCGGCGGAGGGGCGGGCCGGGTCTTCCGCGGCCTGGGACAGCAGTGCCGCGCCTTCGGCCAGCATCAGTTCGACGTCGATGCCCGCCTCGACCTTGACCTCGGCGTTGTGGTGCCAGGTCCCGTACCGGTCATGCCACGCTTCAATGGCAAACGACCAGTTGCCCGTGGCTGCAGGCGTAATGATGCCCTCCCAGCGGTCCGTGCCCTTTCCGCGGTCACCGCGCGGCGGGGCCAGCCTGACACGCTGGCGTTCCTTGCCCTTCGGATCGAACAGCACCGCGCTGACGCCGAGCTGGTCGTGTCCTTCGCGGAATACGGTCGCTCCTACGACGAGCCCTTCACCCGGCAGCGCCTTCGCCGGAAACGTCCCTCCGTCCACGACGGGCTGCACGGCAGTGATCGGGAACCGGCCAAAACGCAGGCCTTCCGTGATCAGGGCCTTAGGCTTTTTGCTGGATCCGGCACTGGTTCGCGTATTAGTCGTCACAAACTCGACGTTATCGAGAAATCCCCCGTTTTGCTAAGGGAACTTCCGTTTTTCTCCGAGCAATCCGTCATTTACCTAAAAGAAACCAAAACCTGTTCCTGCGGCCCATCTTGTCCGTTAGTGTGACGCAGGTGAAGGCTATCCGCAGATTTACTGTCCGAACCGTACTTCCGGAATCTATCCGGCCGCTGGCCCGATTGGCCACTAACCTGCGGTGGTCGTGGCACCGCCCCACCAGGGAGCTTTTTGAGGGACTGAACCCCGCAATTTGGGACGAGAGCGCCCATGATCCCGTAAGTTTCCTCGGCTTGGTGAGCCGCGAGGAGCTGCAGCGGCTGGCCGCGGACCAGGACGTCGTCCGGCGCGTGCACGCTGCCGCTGAAGACCTGGACCGTTACCTGGACCAGCCCCGCTGGTACCAGGGCCTGGGTGATGACGCCCCGTCCTGTATCGCCTACTTCTCACCGGAATTCGGAATCACCGAAGTTTTGCCGCAATATTCCGGCGGCCTGGGAATTCTGGCGGGCGACCACCTTAAGGCTGCATCGGACCTCGGCGTGCCGCTCATCGGCGTCGGCCTGCTTTACCAGGCCGGCTATTTCAAGCAGTCCCTGTCCAGGGACGCGTGGCAGCAGGAAACGTACCCGGTCCTCGACCCGGACGGCCTCCCGCTGACACTCCTCCGGGAGGACGCCCCCGACGGCAACGGCAAACCCATCCAGATCTCGCTGCCGCTCCCCCACGGCCGCCGGCTGCTGGCACACATCTGGCGTGCCGACGTCGGGCGTGTCCCGCTGTTGCTGCTCGATTCAAACGTGCCGGGCAACGACGACGCCGCCCGCGGCATCACCGACCGGCTCTATGGCGGCGGCGGTGACCACCGCCTCCAGCAGGAGCTGCTGCTGGGCATGGGCGGAGTGAAGGCGCTGCGCGTTTACCAGCGCCTGACGGGGTGCGCGGCACCGGAGGTGTTCCACACCAACGAGGGCCACGCCGGTTTCCTCGGCGTTGAGCGCATCCAGGAACTAATGTCGTCGGACAGCCCGCTGACCTGGGAGGAAGCCCTCGCGGCGGGCCGTGCCTCCACGGTCTTCACGACGCACACTCCGGTCCCGGCAGGCATCGACCGGTTCGAGGTGTCCCAGATCCAGCACTTCTTCGAGGCCGGACTCGCTCCCGACGTTCCGGTGTCCCGGATCCTGGACTTGGGCCGCGAGAACTTTGCAGACGGCAATCCCGCAGTGTTCAACATGGCCGTGATGGGGTTGCGGCTGGCACAGCGGGCCAACGGTGTGGCGAAGCTCCACGGCGTGGTGTCCCGCGGGATGTTCTCGGCCCTCTGGCCGGGATTCGACCACTCGGAAGTTCCCATCACCTCCGTGACCAACGGAGTGCACGTCCCCACCTGGGTGGACAGCCGTGTCTCCAAGCTGGCCCGTGACCAGTTCGGTGCGGAGGCGGAAGCCACGGGCCGCTGGGACCTCGCCTACAACGTCAGCGACGAGGACGTCTGGGCGCTCCGCCGGGAAATGCGGGTCTCGCTCGTGGAGGACGTCCGCAAGCGCCTTCGCGCGGCGTGGAAGAAGCGCGGGGCGGCAGACGCCGAGCTCGGTTGGACCGACTCCGTGCTGGACCCGGACATCCTCACCATCGGCTTCGCCCGGCGTGTGCCTACGTACAAGCGGCTTACCTTGATGCTCCGGGAACCCGCCCGGCTCAAGGCCCTGCTGCTGCACGAGACACACCCGATCCAGCTCGTGATTGCCGGCAAGTCCCACCCCGCGGACGATGCCGGCAAGAAGATGATCCAGGACCTGGTCCGGTTCACCGACGATCCCGAGGTGCGCCACCGGATCGCGTTCCTGCCCAACTACGACATCGCCATGGCGCGCACGCTCTTCCCCGGCTGCGACGTGTGGCTGAACAATCCGCTGCGCCCGCTGGAAGCCTGCGGCACCTCCGGCATGAAGGCGGCCATCAACGGTTCGCTGAACCTTTCGGTGCTGGACGGCTGGTGGGATGAGATGTACGACGGCGAAAACGGCTGGGCCATCCCCACGGCCAACAACAACGCGTCGCCCGAGGAACGGGATGACATCGAAGCGGCGGCCCTGTACGAGCTGCTCGAAACGCAGGTGGCTCCGCGGTTTTACGGACTCACCGTGTCCGACGGCGCCGGAGCGGCAGGGCCTTCGGAACCCGGACCGCAGAAGGTGCCGACGCACTGGGTATCGATGATCAAGCACACCATGGCGCACCTGGGCCCGGCGGTCTCCGCCGAGCGGATGCTCCACGACTACGTGAACATCCTGTACCGTCCCGCGGCGATCGCCGGGCGCCGGGCCGTCGCGGACAATTTCGCCCAGTCGAAGTCCCTGGCGGCCTGGACGTCACAGATCCGTGCCGCGTGGCCCCAGATCCAGGTGGAGCACGTCGACTCGGTTGGCGTGTCCGAGGACCCCCAGATCGGCGACACCCTGCAGGTGAACGCCTACATCGCGCTTCACAACCTTGATCCGGACGACGTCGCCGTGGAGGTTGCATTCGGCCGCGCCGAGGAAAGCGACGAACTGGCCGACGTCACGGTGGCGGACCTGGTGCCCAAGGAGGACCTCGGCAAGGGGCGCTTCCTCTTCAGCGGTTCGCTGCTGATCGACCGGTCAGGGTCCTTCGGCTACACGGTGCGCGTCCTGCCCAAGCATCCGGCCCTCGCGTCGCGGGCGGAACTTGGACTGATCGTCAACGCCTGATCCGCCGTCGACCGTAACGCTCCCTCACTCAGTTCACAGTGAGGGAGCGTTACGTCTTTAACAGCGAAAGGTGAGAGAGGGTCCGGTTTTACGCAACGGGAAGTGAGAGAGGATCCTGGTATCCGGTTAGAGGCAGACGGTGATCACGGACAGGCTCTTGCCCGCATAGCTCTCCGCGTCCTGCAGGATTTCGCAGATGATGCCGAACGACCGGTCCGAGCGGAAGACGGCGGGCACCTGCCAGATGAACGTCAGCGGCTCCTTGCCATCGTCCGTGACCGTGTCCGCGAAGTCGTGCAGCGAATCGTTGAGTGCATCAAGGTTGACTCCGTAGTGTTCCGGGAAATCCAGGATTTCCCCGAACGTCTGCAGCACTGCTTTCTTGGTATCGGCGGCGGGGATCACCAGGACCCGGCGGCCGGCGTCGGACGCCTGGTCGCGGAGCTCATCAATGGTCCAGGTATCAGCGGAGTAAATCTTCATTCGTGCCTCTATTTGCCTTCCAGAATATGAAAAAAAGATTCGTAGTGGTCCGGCGTGTAGTACTTATCGCCGCTTTCACCCACCACGATCCGGCGGGCGCCCCGGTCCGATTCACCGGGGGTCCTGACCGTGAATTCCTTGTAGTAGCCGCTCGGCTTCCGGGGCAGCAGCCGCTCAAAGTTGCTGAAGACCGCGCCGTCACGCGAATACGGGTACGGCCCGCCGCGGGCAATCAGGGCCAGCGTCTCCCGCGCCTCCGGCGGCAGGCTGGACGCCGGCACGGCTTCCAGGCCGGAACCATCGACGGCGGGCGCGGACGTCGCCGTCGAACGCACGGGCGCGGACGCCGCCGTCGAGCCCGCGGGAACGGGCGGGCTGACCGGGCCCTCCTGCGTGCTGGACAGCACCATGCCCAGGCCGACCACCAGCACCAGGACCGCGGCCAGCGCCAGGAGCCTCCCGATCCCCCTCATGACGTCCCCATCTGCTGAACCCTACGTGCGGTAAATGCTGATGGTGTTGGACTGCGCCACGTCGCGTTCGCCGGCGGCTACCCTGACCCCTTGACGGCGGTCATGGAGTTCGGAGGTGGTCAGTCGAAGTTCGAACAATCGCTTGCCCGTGCCGTCGTCGTTGCTGACGTCGGGCAGGGTGATCTTGATGTCGTGGGCGCTGCCGTTCACCACCACGAGTCCGTCCACCTGGCCGTCGTCCGAGCCCAGCAGCAGCTGGACCACGCGGTGTTGCGGATCGTTCCACTGGTCCATGGACATGGGCTTGCCGTGCTCGTCGAACCAGTGCAGGTAGGCCTGCTTGTCCCGGGAGGGATAGTGGTGCGGCTGGCCCGCCAGGAATTCCTTCCGGAGCCGGATGACCCGCTTGGTGCTCCGGAGCATGGCGTGGGATTCCGGTGTGCTGGTCCAGTCCAGCCAGGTGATGGGGTTGTCCTGGCAATAGGCGTTGTTGTTGCCCTGCTGTGTCCGGCCGATCTCGTCGCCCGCGGTGATCATGGGGATGCCCATGGAGACCATCAGGGTGGCCATCAGGTTGCGGCTGGTCTGCGCCCGGAGCGCCAGGATTTCCTCGTCTTCAGTCGGTCCCTCGAAGCCGTGGTTGTAGCTGCGGTTGTCGCCGTGGCCGTCCCGGTTCTGCTCGCCGTTGGCTTCGTTGTGTTTGCGGTCGTAGGACACGAGGTCAGCCAGGGTGAAACCGTCGTGCGACGTGAAGAAGTTGAGCGATGCCATGCGGGAGCGTCCCGATTCCGCAAAAAGGCCGGCTGAGCCGGAGATGGAATCGGCGAGGCGGGCGACGGAGCCGCCCTGGCCGCCTGCGTCGATCGCGGCCCGGTCCCCTACCCAGAACGAGCGCAGCGCGTCGCGGTAGTGGTCGTTCCAGTCCACCCAGCCGGGCGGGAAGCGTCCGGTCTGCCAGCCGCCGTAACCCACATCCCACGGCTCGGCAATCAGTTTGACGGAGGACAGGAGCGGATCCGCGGCAATGGCCACGAGGAAGGGGTGGTGCGGGTCGAAGTCGTTCGCGGCGTTGCGGCAGAGTGTCACCGCAAGGTCGAACCGGAAACCGTCGATGTGGAACTCCTCCACCCAGTACCTCAGCGAGTCTAGGACCAGCTGGACAACGCGGGGGTGGCCGAAGTTCAGGCTGTTGCCGCATCCGGTGGTGTCGATGTACCGGCCGTGGCCGTCGTTCCGGTAGTACTGCTTCTCCCCCAGCCCGCGGAAGCTGAGCGTCTGGCCGTCAGGACCGCCTTCGGCGGTGTGGTTGTACACAACGTCCAGGATGACTTCCAGCCCCGCTGCGTGCAGGAGTTTGACCATGCCTTTGAATTCATCCTGCACTGCCTGCGGGCCGGCCGCCTGGGCGGCCTGGGTGGCGTAGTCAGGATGCGGGGCGAAGAAGGCCGCGGTGTTGTAGCCCCAGTAATTGGTCATGCCCAGGTTCTGGAGATGGGGTTCGTCCAGGTGGAAATGGACAGGCAACAGCTGGACCGAGGTGATGCCCAGTCCCGTGAGGTGCTCAATCATTGCCGGGTGCGCCATCCCGGCGTACGTGCCGCGGAGGTCCTCAGGAATGTCCGGGTGCAGCATGCTTTGGCCGCGGACGTGGGCTTCATAAATGATGGTGTTCCGCCACGAGACGTGCGGGTTGCGGTCCCCGCCCCAGTCGAATCCGCTGGACATGCGCACATTGCTGAGGAACCCGTCGCTCTGATCAACTGCCCGGCCGTAGGGATCCAGCAGCAGCGGCTGCTCGCCGTCGTCGTCGAAAGCCACGGTTGGCACTGACACCGGCAGGGCATCGTCCTCGGACGAGGAGCGGAAGCCGTAGCGCGAACCCACCGGGAAGCCGTCCACAATGCCATGGTGGACGTCGTTGGTGATGTTCGGGAGGGTCTTCAGTTGCCACGTTCCGCCCGGCGCGCAGTAGGCGATTTCCAGCGTGGCCACCCCGGGCGCGTAGACGGCGACGTTGGCGCAGGCACTCTGAGGATCGTCCGTTGCCGGGGAGCCCGTGCGCGGAACGCTGATGCCCAGTGGAAACGGCCTGGAGGCGTCCACGGTTGAGGCTGTGTCTAGGAGTGGCATAACCATTGCTTAAATATTAGCTGTGCCACACAAATGTCCGATATTCTCCGCAATGTGTCGGTAAAAGGGCTGGCCTTGTTCAGCGTCCCGTCCCGGGTTGCATACTGAAGTGAGACGCCACGTTGGAGGTAATTGTGCGAGTTGCACTTGCTCAGGTAGTTACAGGCCGCGATATTTCCGCGAATCTGGACATTTTGGAAAATTTCGCCCGCAAGGCGAAAGAAGGCGGTGCCGAATTGGTGGTCTTCCCTGAAGCCACCATGCGCGCATTCGGTAATTCGCTCGTGGATATTGCCGAGCCGCTGGACGGCCCCTGGGCGACCCGGGTGCGCGGCATTGCCGCCGAAATCGGCATCGTGATCGTGGCGGGCATGTTCACCCCGGGCCAGTCAGGTGACGGCTCCGGCGACAGCACGAGGAAAGTGCGCAACACCCTGCTGGCCACCGGTCCGGGCGTGGAGGCGAGCTACGACAAGATCCACCTGTTCGATGCCTTTGGATTCGCCGAATCAGACACCGTGGAGGCCGGTACGCGGGCGGTGACGTTCGAGCTCGGCGGCATCAGTTTCGGCCTGGCCACCTGTTACGACATCCGGTTCCCGGCCTTGTTCACCGCCAATGCCGACCGCGGCGCCGAAGCGAACATCGTGTGCGCTTCCTGGGGATCCGGGCCCGGGAAAGTCGACCAGTGGCGCCTCCTGGCACGCGCCCGCGCCGTGGACACCACCACGTATGTGCTGGCCTGCGGCCAGGGCGATCCTGCCACCGAAGGCATCGAAACCAAGGGCTCCGCGCCCACCGGTGTGGGGCACTCCGCTGTCGTGTCCCCGCTCGGTGAGGTCCTGGCAGAGCTCGACGGCGGGACCGGGCTGCTGTTCGCTGACCTGGACCCCGCCGTCGTCAAGGAAGCCCGGGCAAAGCTGCCGGTCCTGGCCAACCGCCACACGTTCTAAAAAACAGCAACGCTCTCTCACCTTTCGCCACAAAAACAGCAACGCTCTATCACCAGGTGATAGAGCGTTGCTGTTTGACCCGCAGGAAGTGAGAGAGCGTTCCGGGGCGGCGATAGAGCGTTGGGCGGCCGTGCCGCCCTCCGAAAGCCTACTTAGCTGAGCGCTGCCTGGAGACTTCGTACAGGGAAATGCCGACGGCCATGGAGGCGTTGAGCGATTCCATGGCGGAGTCGATCGGGATGGAGACGATCTGGTCGCAGTTTTCGCGGACCAGGCGGCTCAGGCCCTTGCCCTCGGAACCAACCACGATGCACACGGGTTCCTTGGCCAGGCTGAGGTCCGGCAGCGACACGTCGCCGTCGCCGTCCAGGCCGAGCACGTAAATGCCCATGTTCTTGAACGCCTTGAGGGTGTTGTTCAGGTTGGCGGCACGTGCCACCGGAACCCGGACTGCTGCGCCGGCGCTGGTCTTCCAGGCTGAGGCAGTGACGCCGACTGAGCGTCGTTCCGGAACGATGACGCCGTGACCGCTGAAAGCCGATACGGACCGGATGATCGCGCCGAGGTTGCGCGGGTCCGTGATGCCGTCCAGGGCGACGAAGAGCGGCGCGTTGGACACGTGGCCCTTCTTCCAGGCCTCCACGGTTTCCTCGGCGAGCTCGTACGCGTCCTGGTACTCGTACGGCGGAATCTGCAGCACAAGGCCCTGGTGGATGGCGTCGTCCGTCATCCGGTCCAGCTCGGGCTTGCCCGTTTCCATCAGCGGAATGCCGCGTTCGGCCGCAAGCTTGAGGGACTCCTTGACGCGGTCGTCCATTTCGATGCGGATGGCAACGTGGAGGGCCTTGGCCGGGATTCCGGCGCGCAGCGCTTCAACAACGGAGTTGCGTCCCGTGACGACTTCCTCCGTGGCACGGCCCTTCGGACCTGAGCGGGCGCCGGCGCCGCGGGGTGCGCCCGGACGCTTGGCGGCGGACCGCTCGGCGAGCTGCTTGTTCTTGTGGGCCTTGTGGTACGGGCGGTCCTCCGCCTTGGGAGTGGGGCCCTTGCCCTCGAGGGCCTTGCGGCCGTGGCCACCCGTTCCGATGGTGGGGCCCTTCTTCGCTTTGACCGACCGGCGACCGTTGTTGGCCATGAGTTTCACCCTTGCTTTGTTGAGTAAGTCTGACCTCCAGTCTACTTACTCAGGTTAAATCGCCCGCCCGGGGCCCGCCCGACGCTCTGTTGTCACCCTGCGGGGCATCCTGCCTGCCGCAGCTCAGCCGCGTTTGAGGCTCCAGCTGGCACCGTCCGGGCCGTCCTCCACCAAGACGCCCGCCGCCGCGAGGGTGTCCCGGATGGCGTCGGACGCCGCCCAGTCCTTGGTGGCCCGCGCCTGTGCCCGGGCGCCAAGCTGGGCTTCGATGAGGACGCCCAGGGCTGTGTCCGCCTGGTCGTCCCGGGCGGGCGCCGCGACGTCGTTGAGGCCCAGGACGCGCAGCATGTCGGTGACGGAATGCAGGGCAGCGCTGGCCGCCGCGTTGTCGCCGGCGGTGAGGGCGGTGTTCCCGGCACGCACGGTGTCGTGCAGGGCAGCCAGCGCCTGCGGAACGTTCAGGTCGTCGTCCATGGCCGCGGCGAAGGCGTCCGGCACTTGGCCGTAGCTGCCGAACAGGAGGCCGGCCGCGCCGGAAACAACGCTGTCGGACAAGGTCCGCACTGCGCGGGCGATGAACCCGTCAATCCGCTCCATGGCGGCCGCCGCTTCCTGCAGCGACGTGGGCTGGTAGTCCAGGACCGACCGGTACTGCGCCTGGCCGAGGTAGTACCGGACCACGCGCGGCGAGGCGAGCTCCAGCATTTCCGCGGGGCTAACGGTGTTGCCGATGGACTTGGACATCTTCTCGCCCTGGTAGGTCACCATGCCGTTGTGCATCCAGAAGTTGGCGAAGGCGTGGCCGGCCGCCTGGGACTGGGCCATCTCGTTCTCATGGTGCGGGAAGCGGAGGTCCAGGCCGCCGCCGTGGATGTCGAACTCGGTGCCAAGGTATTTGGTGACCATGGCCGAGCACTCCAGGTGCCAGCCCGGACGCCCGGTGCCCCAGGGCGAAACCCAGCTCGCCGTCGTCGGCTCGCCTTCCTTATGCCCCTTCCACAGCGCAAAGTCCCGCGGGTCCTTCTTGCCCCGGGGGTCGGCGTCGGGAGCTCCCTGCATGTCATCGATTTTTTGGCGCGTGAGCGACCCGTAGCGGTTCCAGGAGCGGACGTCGAAATAGACGTCGCCGGAATCGTCGAGGGCAGGGTAGGCGTGGCCGCGGTCGATGAGTTGCTGGATCAGTGCATGCATCTCCGGAATGTGACCTGTGGCGCGCGGCTCGTAGGTGGGTCGGGACACGCCCAGGGTGTCGTAGGCCTTGAGGAACGCCTGCTCGTAGCGGTAGGCCAGTGCCCACCACTCCTCTTCGCGGATGTCGTCCGGGCCTTCCTCGAAGTCCTGTTCAAAGGAGAGGGCGGACTTGGCGAGGATCTTGTCGTCGATGTCGGTGACGTTGCGGACCACCGTCACGCGGAAACCGCGGTATTCCAGCCAGCGGGTGAGCTGGTCAAAGGCAATGGCGGACCGGATGTGCCCCACGTGCGGCAGGCCCTGCACCGTCGCACCGCAGTAGTACAGGCTCACCTTGCCCGGGATCAGGGGGACGAAGTCGCGGACTTCGGCGGATGCTGTGTCGTAAAAGCGCAGGGTCACCGCTCCAGATTAGCCGATGGCCTTCGCGCCGGGGCCCACCGCGGGCTATTTGCAGACTTCGCCGATCTTGTTGTTCTGCTCGCTCAGCTGCGCAGTCTGTTCGGCGCTCTTGGTACCCAGCGAAGTGCTTGCGACCTTCTTCATGATGTCGGCCATTTTCTGGATGGGCTCGGCAACCTCGGGGGCGACCTTGTCCGCCACTTCCTGGTAATGCTTGGCGATCTGGTCAGCCTGCTGCTGCTGGTTTCCGGTTGGCACGAACGTGTCCCCGTTGAGGAATTTACAGCTTTCCTCGACGCTCATCTTCGGCGTGCCGCAGCCGCTCAGCAGCAACCCTGCAACGAGTACGACGGCGGCAATCGGCTTCTTCACGAGGGTTCTCCTGGGTGTTCGGCTGAGGAATGGATCCCTTAAGCCTAGGCGAAACGCGCGCTCCGCCTCAGCCCGCCCGGTACACCAGTGCTGTGGCGAGGGCCGAGATGCCTTCGCCGCGGCCGGTGAAGCCGAGGCCGTCGCTGGTGGTGGCGCTGACGCTGACGGGCGCACCCGCCGCCACGGTGAGGACCGCCTGGGACTCCTCCCGGCGGGGACCGAATTTTGGCCTGTTGCCTACGAACTGCACGGCGATGTTGCCGATCTCGAAGCCTTCCGTCCGGACAATGCGGGCAGCCTCGGCCAGGAGGGTCACTCCGGAGGCACCCGCGAATTCGGGCCGGTCCGTGCCGAAGTGCGTGCCGAGATCCCCGATCCCGGCGGCCGAAAAGAGTGCGTCAGCTGCCGCGTGGGCTACGGGATCGCCGTCGGAGTGTCCGGCCAGGCCCTGCTGGCCCTCCCACAGCAGTCCGCCGAGCCACAGCTCCCGCGGGTCGTCTTCGGAAGCGAACGCGTGGACATCGATGCCGATTCCGGTCCTGGGAATGATGGGAGCCGCCATGGTCAGCCTTCCACCCAGCGTGCGCCCAGGGGACCTTCCAGGAGGCCCTCCGCAATGATGAGGTCCAAGGGAGTGGTGATCTTCAGTGACTGGCTGGCGCCGCGGACAGCATGGACCGGAACGCCCAGGCGTTCCACCAGCATGGCGTCATCGGTGATGGCGGCGGCCTGGGCTTCGTCGAACCCTGCCACCTCCCGGTGCGCCTTCAGCAGCGTGGCAAGGTCGAATCCCTGCGGCGTCTGCACGGCCCGGAGCTTCTCCCGCGGCGCCGTGCCCACCACGACCTCCGGCGCGATCCGGGCATCTTCGTCCGTCGTCGCTTCCACGGTTTTGACGGTGTCCACCACGGGTATCACCGGGATGACTGCCAGGGCGCCTGCCGCCAGGGAGTCGACCACACGGTGGAAAACGGACTCGGGCGTCAGGGCGCGCGCGGCGTCGTGGACCAGCACCGCCTGGGTGCCGTCTTCCAGCGCCTCCAATGCGGACCGCACGGAGTCGGCCCGCGTCGCGCCGCCGTCGACGACCGTCAGCAGCGGCCCGCCGTCGACGAGTTCGGCCTTGAAGTCATCGCACATCCGCCGCAGTGCGCTATCGCCGGCCGGCAGGGCTATGCAGACCTGCTGCGCGACGCCGGACGCCACTATCCCGCGAAGGGCATGCATCAGGATGGGCTCTCCGCCGAGGGGAACCCTGGCCTTGGGCATGCCGTAACCAAGCCGCTGCCCTGATCCGGCCGCCACCAGCACGACGGCGACGACGGGGCTGACGGCGCGGGCCCCGGCCTCCGGCCCGGATCCGGCCGAAAATTCTGTTGCACTCATGGGCACAACACTACGTGCCTGCACGCATGCGGCGCCCGGCAAAATCCCGGCATTCTCCTAAAAAAGGGCAAAAAGAAACCCCGGCGGCTGTTGAGCCACCGGGGTTCAATTCTTAGGAAGCCAAGACTTCGTCGAGAACGCTTGCAGCCTTCTCTTCATCCGTCTTTTCAGCCAGCGCCAGTTCTGAAATCAGAATCTGGCGGGCCTTGGCCAGCATACGCTTCTCACCTGCGGAAAGGCCGCGGTCGTGATCACGGCGCCACAGGTCACGAACGACCTCTGCCACCTTGATGACGTCCCCGGAAGCAAGCTTCTCCAGATTTGCCTTGTAACGACGCGACCAGTTGGTAGGCTCTTCAGTGAACTCGGCCCGCAGCACGTCAAAGACATGCTCCAAACCTTCTTTGCCCACTACGTCACGAACACCAACCAGGTCAACGTTCTCTGCTGGAACTTCAATGGTCAGATCACCCTGAGCCACCTTGAGCTTGAGATACATCTTCTCTTCGCCCTTGATAGTGCGCATCTTGATTTCTTCAATTTTTGCTGCACCGTGGTGAGGGTAAACTACTGTCTCGCCGACCTCAAAAACCATGTGGACTTTCCCCTTTCCCGCAGACCAGTTTATCACGATTCAGGCATACAACTGGCACGGATCGGGGCCGCGAACCGCGGAAATACAAGGAAAATGGGGCCAATCGACCCCCTTCAACCCCTTGACGGATGCAGATATTAGTGCATGAGGAAGGCTGTGCCAAGGGCGGGTCCGGCCAGTCGCCGGCCGGGTTCCGGCACGCCCGGCCATGCAGTGAGCGGCCGGGAGGGGACTGCTTTCCGGACGTGAATGTGTACTGCCCGAATCCTTGTTTGAGACCGCAAGAGGATAGGCTATGGCTGAATAATGTTTCAAGACTCTCAAGGAGTGCGTGACGTGCGTTTCACTGCGATGAACCGGGGCCAGCGCGGCAAGCTGGCAATGGCAACGGCAGCACTTGCCATCGGCCTGCTGTCCGTGACCGGCTGCGGCTACATCAACCCGCAGCAGACCTCTGAGCAGTACTCTGCGTCGGACGGAACCCGGGAAGACCTCGGTCCCCTCCAGATCCGTAACTTCATGATCGTTTCCACTGGCGAGGACAAGCCGGGCCGCGTGGTCGGCGCCGTGTACAACTCCTCTTCCAGCGACGTCAAGCTGACCATCAACGGTGCGGGCGGCTCTCGGACGGAGGTGTCCGTGAAGAAGAATTCCTACACGCTCCTCAACGAGTCCACGGATCCGGCGATCCTCAGCAGCACGGGCGCAAAGCCCGGCTCCCTGTCCGAGGTCACCATCTCCGAGGACGGCACCAACCAGACCGCCAAGGTCAAGGTGCCCGTCCTGGACGCCACCCTCCCCGAGTACAAGGAGTACCTGCCGGAAGGCAGCGAGCCCACCGGCTCGGAGTCAGCCACGCCGTCGCCGACGCCTTCGAGCAGCGCGGGCCACTAGCCGGCACAGCAGACCGGCACAGCAAAAAGGAGGGCTCCCGCCGCGCGGGGGCCCTCCTTTTGCGTCTGAATTCTTTGATCCCGGGCTTGCCGTGCCGGGCTTGCCGCACCGGGCGTGCGGCCCGGCATATCCCGGTGTTGCCGGGGTGCGGCCTACGGCTCGAACTTGTAGCCCAGGCCTCGGACCGTCACAAGGTACCTCGGTGCTGACGGGTCCGGCTCGATCTTGCTGCGGAGCCTCTTGACGTGGACGTCCAGGGTTTTGGTGTCACCCACGTAGTCCGATCCCCACACCCGGTCGATGAGCTGGCCCCGGGTCAATACGCGGCCTGAATTGCGCAGCAGCATCTCCAGCAGTTCGAATTCCTTCAGCGGCAGCGACACCTGTTCGCCGTCGACGCTCACCACGTGGCGTTCGACGTCCATCCTGACGGGGCCGGCCTGGACCGTGTTGGTGATGAGCTCCTCGGGCTCGCCCTGCCGGCGGAGGACCGCCCTGACGCGGGCAACGAGTTCCCGTGACGAATAGGGCTTGGTGACGTAGTCGTCGGCACCGAGTTCCAGCCCCACCACCTTGTCGATCTCAGCGTCCTTGGCGGTCAGCATGATGACCGGCACCGAGGAGCGCTGGCGCAGCTGCCGGCAGACCTCGGTGCCGGACTGGCCGGGCAGCTGGAGGTCCAGGAGCACGAGGTCGGCGCCGTTCCGGTCGAATTCCGTGATTGCGTCCAGGCCGTTGTCCACGACTTCCACCTCGAATCCTTCCTTGCCCAGAAGGTAGGACAGAGGGTCGCTGAACGACTCCTCATCCTCGACTATGAGAATCCTGCTCAAGCGCTGGCTCCTTGCTCATGGACGCCGGTGGCGTCGTTACTGTGTGGTGGGTTGCTGGGGGCGGCCGTTGCCGGCGCCGCGGGGGCGTCGCCGTCGTCCTGCCCTTCCATCTCTGGAAGCCGGATGGTGAAGGTGGACCCCTGGCCGGGCTGCGACCACAGCGTCACTTCCCCGCCATGGTTGGAGATGACGTGCTTCACGATGCTCAGGCCCAGGCCTGTGCCGCCGGTTTGCCGGGACCGGGCGGCGTCCACGCGGTAAAAGCGTTCAAAAACCCGTTCCTGGTCCTCGGGGCTCATGCCCTCCCCCTGGTCCGTGACCGAGATGGAGACCAGGCCCTCCTTGGAGCGCACGCCGATCCCCACGCGGGTGTTCTCCGGGGAGTAGCGGATGGCGTTGTCGATCAGGTTTCGAAGGGCGGTCACCAGCAGGTCCTGGTCGCCGTAGACCATGGCGTCCACGCGGCCGCCCACCACAATGGAGATGTTCTTGCTTTCGGCGGGCAGCTGCGAACGGTCAACGGCTTCGGTGACCACGGAGTTGATGTCCACCGGGTGCGCCTGCTGCGCAACGCTGGCGCCCTGCAGCCGGGACAGCTCGATGATGTCCTGCACCAGCGCCGCGAGCCGCTTTGATTCCTTCTGCATGCGCTGGGCGAAGCGGCGGACCGCCACTTCGTCGTCCGCCGACGATTCGAGCGCCTCTGCCAGCAGGGAAATGGCACCCACGGGCGTTTTGAGTTCGTGGGAGACATTGGCCACGAAGTCGTTCCGGATTTCCTCGGTGCGGGTGATTTCTGTGCGGTCGTCCGCCAGCAGCAGGATGTATTCCTCGCCAAGCATGGCTGCCCGGACCTGGACGATGATGGTGCCCTGCCCCAGCGGCCCGCGGGGCAGTTCAAACTGATTCTCGAGGATCACGCCGTCCCGCCGCACCTTCGCGGTCATGTCCAGCAGCTGTCTGTGGACCACGGTGTGGCCGCGGACCAGGCCGAAGGCGTAGGCCGCGGGACTCGCCCGCACCACGCCGTCGATCGCGTCAACCACAACGAAAGCACGGCCGACGACGGCGAGCACCTCCGCGGCGCCCGGCGGCAGTGCCGGTTCGTCGAACTCAACATCCACCAGCTTGCGCTGCTGTTCGCTGACCCGGAACGCGAGCACGCCAAAGATGCCGAATGACAGGCCGACGAGGCCTGCGATGACACCGATGAGCATAGGATCCACGGCTCCAGCTTATGCTCTGGCCCGGGCCCCGGAAGCGAATCTGATGCGATTCACCGCGGGGTTCAGCTAACGTTCACCTATAGGTGCGTAACAGTTCACCGGGCACTGACAGAGTTATTGGTTGGACTGCAGAGCGGTGACACGAAATCCGGCCGCCACCCGGTGGGGCCGGATTTCCAAGGAAAGGACGCGTAGTGCGCAAGGTTTTTCAGGAGGAGCTCACACAGGTGGGCGAGCAGCTCGTCGAGATTTCGAAGCTCGTCAGCGAGGCAATCAACAAGGCCACGACGGCCTTCGAAGGGGCCGACGTCGACCTCGCCCAGGATGTCATCGCCGCTGATGCCAGGATCGACTTCCTGCAGAACAGCCTGGACGAGCGGGCCATCGATATTCTGGCCCTGCAGGGGCCCGTGGCCAGCGACCTTCGGATGATCGTGGGTTCGCTGCGGATGAGCGCCTCGCTGGAGCGCATGGGAGACCTCGCCCGGCACATCGCCCAGCTGGCGCGGCTCCGCTACCCGGCCAACGTGATTCCGCCGCAGCTCGCGGACACGTTCAAGAGCTTTGCCGAGCAGGACCAGCTGATTGCGGACAAGCTCACCGAACTGCTGGAAACGCGCGATCTGGAAGTTGCCCGCGACATCCTCAAGGCGAACGCGACCGTCAACGACCTGCACCTGAGTGTCTTCAAGGCCATCGCGCGCAGCGACTGGAACGAGTCGCCGGCCACCACGGTGGACGTTGCCCTGGCCAGCCGCTACTTTGAACGGTTCGCGGACCACGGCGTCTCAGTAGCCCAGAAGGTCACGTACCTGGTCACCGGCGCGTGGCACCCGCACAGCACCGAAATCAGCTGACTTCCGGTCACCGGAAGAACGACGGCGGGCTGGTCACCATTGGTGACCAGCCCGCCGTCGTTCGTTAAAGCGTTGCCCTACTTCTTGCCCTGGTTGGCCACAGCCTTGATGGACTCGGCAGCGGCCTCGGGGTCGAGGTACGTGCCGCCCGGGTTCAGCGGCTTGAAGTTCTCGTCGAGATCGTAGACCAGCGGGATGCCGGTGGGGATGTTCAGGCCGGCGATGGCTTCGTCGCTGATGCCGTCAAGGTGCTTGACCAGCGCGCGCAGGGAGTTGCCGTGGGCGGTGACCAGCACGGTCTTGCCCGCCTTGAGGTCTTCCTTGATGTCCGATTCCCAGTAGGGCATCAGGCGGACCAGGACGTCCTTGAGGCATTCGGTGCGCGGGAGGGCGTCGCCCAGGCCGGCGTAGCGGGGATCGTGCGCCTGGGAGAACTCGCTGCTGTCGTCCAGGGCCGGCGGCGGGGTGTCGTAAGAACGGCGCCACTCCATGAACTGCTCTTCACCGTATTCGGCCAGCGTCTGCGCCTTGTCCTTGCCCTGCAGCGCGCCGTAGTGGCGTTCGTTCAGGCGCCAGTCGCGCTTGACCGGGATCCAGCCGCGGTCTGCCTTGTCCAGGGCGATGTTGGCCGTGTTGATGGCCCGCTTCAGGAGGGAGGTGTACAGGACGTCCGGGAGAACATTGTTCTCAACCAGGAGCTCGCCGCCGCGTGCCGCTTCCTCGCGGCCCTGGTCGTTGAGATCGACATCCACCCAGCCGGTGAACAGGTTCTTGGCGTTCCATTCGCTGTGGCCGTGGCGCAGCAGAATCAGCTTGTAAGTCATGGTTTTCATCCTAGCCGAGCAGGTGGCTGTGCCGCCGAGCGTTACATCACACTGCCGCTCCCCCTCACTCAAGGGTCAGTGCCCGGCCACCGGGCCGCACCGTTAAGGTCGGGGCCGCACCGTTAAGCTTGTCCGGTGGTGCAAAAAGCGGAACGGGTGGGCGCGGCAAGCGCGGGCAGAAGCGGCAGGCCGGTTGGCAACGTGACCCGCGGCACCACCAACCCCAACCGGATGCGGCGCCTGGACCGATGGCTCACCGGGACACAGGCCTGGCGGCTGCGCCGGGCAGCCGACCCACTCGTCATCGACCTCGGCTACGGCGCCTCACCGGCCACCGCCGTCGAGCTCTTCCACCGCTTGTCTGCTGTGCGCCCGGATGTCAGGGTGGCCGGGATAGAAATCGAACCCGAACGCGTCCGGGCGGCCAAGGCACTGGAGGAGGCCGGGCTGAGCTTCCATGTGGGTGGCTTCGAGCTGCCGGTGTCCGGGCAGCCGGTGATTGTCCGTGCGTTCAACGTCCTGCGGCAGTACGAGGAAGCGGACGTGGAGGCGATCTGGACCCTGGTCCGAGGCCGGCTCGGCCCCAACGGGCTGTTCATCGACGGCACCTGCGACGAAATCGGACGGCGCGTCACGTGGGTGGCCCTCGACGCCGGAGGCCCGCTGAGCCTGAGCATCTCCATGCGCTTCGGCGGCTTTGCGCTGCCCTCGGAGATCGCCGAACGGCTGCCGAAGGCCCTGATCCACCGGAACGTGCCCGGCGAAAGGATCCACGGTTTCCTTCAGGCCCTGGACAAGGCCTGGCTGGAGGCGGCGCCACTTGCCGCGTTCGGGAACAAACAACGGTGGACGGCCATGTGCCGGTCCATGCTCGACGGCGGCTGGCCGGTCCAGGACGGAACGTCCCGCTGGCGGCTGGGCGAGTTGACGGTGGGCTGGGATACGGTGGCCCCGGCCACCTGATAAATGCTGCCGCTTCAGTCGGCGGCGGCAGGCAAGAGGTGTTTTCCGGTTACCAGGGCCCGTAGGGGCCCATGTTGCGGCTGCCGCCGCGGCCGGCGTCTTTCACGGCGGGCCGGACGTCGGCCAGGTAAACGGAGGCTGCGGTCACTGCCGCAAGCCCGAACAGCCCGAATGTGCCGAAACCGCCGCCGCCACCGCCATAGGCCAGGGCGCCCATGGCCTGGGCGGCGCCATACAGTGACAGGCCGCCGATGAACACGGCGCCGCCGGTCAGTGCCAGCCAGAACGTCTTGGTCCGCTTGGAAACAGCTTCGAAGGCGTTCGCCTTGTGGCGAAGGCAATCAAACAGTGCCCACGCTTCAAGACCAAACGCCACGAGCGCCATGAGGAAATAGACCCCGGTCTCGACGTAGTTAATCAACACTTTTCCGTCCACGTCCCCAGCCTAGCCGCCCAGAGCGTCCAGTGCCTGCTCCAAATCGGCCCAAAGGTCTTCGACATTTTCAATCCCCACGCTGAGGCGGACCAGGTTGTCCGGCACGCTGACCGGCTCAGCCGCGTGGCGCCGTCGTCGCTCAATCAGGGACTCAACCCCGCCCAAAGACGTGGCGGGAAGCCACAGCTGCAGCGCACGGACCAGCTTGTCCGCCGCATCGGCACCGTTGAGTCCGCCGGCCGGGGCGATCTGAATGCACAGCACCGAACCGAAGCTCTTCATCTGTGACTTGGCGCGTTCGTGGCCGGGATCGGTTTCCAGTCCGGGGAACCGGATGCTCTCGATCCGGGGGTGGTCGCTCAGCCGGGCGGCGAGGACGGCCGCCGACGCCTGGGAGCGTTCGATGCGCAGGGCCAGGGTCCGCAGTCCGCGGAGTGCAAGCCACGCCTCGAACGGCCCGGCAATGCCGCCGTGGATGATGCGGTGGTGGAGCAGCGTCGCGCGGATCGCGGCGTCCGAGGTGACCAGGGCGCCGAGGACGACGTCGGAATGCCCGGCCAGGTATTTGGTCACCGAGTGCAGGACAACGTCGGACCCGAGGCTCAGCGGCTGCTGGACCAGGGGCGTGGAAAAGGTGTTGTCAGTGACAACGATCGCTCCGGCGTCGTGGGCGGCAGCGGTGAGGGCGCGGATGTCCGCGATCCCGAGCATCGGGTTGGTGGGGCTTTCCAGCCAGAGCATGCTGGCGGGTTTGCCGTCCGCCGGAGCCAGCAGCTCCTTCACGGCGTCAGTGTCCGCGATGTCCACGGTGCGGAGTTCGAACAGCCCCTTCTCCGCGAGTTCGGTGGCCATCACCAGGGACCCTGCATAGCTGTGCGAGGGCATGACCAGCACTCCCCCGGCCGGGATGAGGGACAGCGCTGAACTGACGGCGGCCAGGCCTGAGGCGTACAGCAGGCCGGGAAGGGATGCGCCCTCAAGCTGGCCCAGCGCTTCTTCAAACGGGTCCCAGGTGGGATTGGAGTAGCGGCCGTAGCCACGGTCGCCGTCTGCGAGCGGCCCGGTCCCGAAGTAGGTGGAGGACAGGACGATGGGCTGGTTAACTGGCGCATCGCGTTTGCGGGGCGGCCGGCCGGCGGCCACAACCACCGTTTCAGCCGACAGCGCGGCGGCCTGCTGTTCGGAAAGACTCATGCTCAAAGACTACGTGGGAGGCCCGCAGCGCAGGAAAGCCGTTACGGTCCGGCACCTGCGGTGTCAGTGATTGTCGGTAGGCTGGTTAAGTGAGTACCCAGAACCCCGGACTGTTCATCGCCTTCGAAGGCGGCGACGGCGCAGGCAAGTCCACGCAGGCCGCGGCACTGGCCGGGGCCCTTGATTCGCGCGGCTTCACCGTGCTGCGCACCCGGGAACCGGGCGGCACCCCCATCGGCGAAAAACTGCGGTCCCTGGTGCTGGACCACGGGCACGGCCATATCGATGCCCGCACCGAAGCCCTCATCTTTGCCGCGTCCCGCGCGGCCCACGCGGACCAGGTCATCCTGCCTGCACTGGAACGCGGCGACATCGTGCTGACGGACCGCTACATCGATTCCTCGGTGGCCTACCAGGGCGCCGGACGGGGCCTTGGAACCGCTGCCGTGCGGGACCTGAACGAATGGGCCACCTCGGGCCTGCAGCCGGACCTGACGGTGCTGCTCGACGTCGACCCCGCCGTCGGCCGCCTCCGCCGGACCGCGGGTGACGCTGCCGAAGACCGGATGGAATCCGAAGCCGACGAATTCCACGCGAAGATCCGTGGCGCGTTTTTGGACCTCGCCGCGGACCGCCCGGACCATTACCTGGTGCTTGCCGCCCACCTGCCCGTCGCCGAACTGGCAGGGCTCATCCTGGACCGGGTGGACACCCTGATCCGGTCCAGGCAGGGTTCCAGGAGCGTGTCCCGCCAGGGTTCCAGGGAAGGCGTGGCCCCGTGACTGTCTGGGACGATCTGCAGGGCCAACCCGCCGTCGTCGCCCAGCTCCGCCAGGCCGCCCAGGGCGAAGGCCTGACGCACGCCTGGCTGTTCACCGGCCCGCCCGGATCCGGCCGGTCCAACGCCGCGAAAGCCTTTGCCGCCGCCCTCAACTGCGACCAGGAGGACGTTTCCAGGCGCGGCTGCGGCGAATGTGCGGCCTGCCTGACCATCCTGGGCGAAACACATTCTGACGTTGCGTTCGTTCGCACCGAAAAGGTCACCATCACCATTGATGAAGCACGTGACCTGGTCTCGACCGCCGGAAACCGCCCCTCCTCCGGACGGTGGCGGATCATTGTGGTGGAAGACGCCGACCGCATGGCGGAACGCACCACGAACGTGCTGCTCAAGGCCATTGAAGAGCCCACTCCCCGCACCGTATGGATGCTGTGCGCGCCCTCACCGGCGGACGTCCTGGTTACCATCCGGTCCCGCTGCCGCCCGGTGGCGCTGCGGCTTCCGCCGGCTGCCGACGTCGCGGCGCTGCTGGTGAGGCGCGACGGCGTGGATCCGGCACTCGCCGAACGCGCGGCCCGCGCGGCACAGAGCCACGTCGGCATTGCCCGCAGGCTCGCCCGGGACGCCGACGCCCGCGAACGGCGCATGGAGACAGTCCGCTTCCCGCTGGGGCTGCGGGGCATCACCGCAGCCGTCCTGATGGCTGAAAAGCTGGTGAAGATCGCCACGGAGGAAGCCAACAGCTCCAACGAAGTGCGTGACGCCGAGGAAAAGGCAGCTCTGCTGGCCACCCTTGGCGCGCCCGAAAGCGGCACCTTGCCGCCCGCCATGAGAAGCCAGCTCAAGCAGCTTGAGGACGACCAGAAGCGGCGCGCCAAACGCTCCATCACCGATTCCCTGGACCGGACGCTCACGGACCTGCTCTCGTTCTACCGGGACGTCCTCATCATCCAGATGGGGAACGCCGTAGAGTTGGTAAACGTTGAACTCAGGAGCGAGCTGGCCGAGTTTGCGGGGCGGTCCAGTGCGGAGGCAACGCTCGCCCGGATGGATGCGATCAACAAGGCCCGCCAGCGAATCACCACCACCAACGTTGCACCCCTGCTGGCGATCGAATCCATGGCCGCGAGCCTGATCTAGTGCAGCCCCGCCCAGCCCCGTCCCGCCGCCGTATGTTCGCCCGAGCCCACGCCAAGTCCTTCAAGGAGTCCTGCATGAAGCCTGCCCGACGTCTGCCCCTGCGGTTACGGTCCGGATCGACCGCCGCCAAGGCAGCTGCTGGCTCCCTGGCCGTATTGCTCGCACTGACCGGCTGCACCCTGTTCGGCCAGCCCGACGGCGGATCGGGCGGCGGCAGCACCGCCAAGGCTGACCCTTCGATCGCCGAAGCGGCTCCCGAAGAGCTCCGGAACTTCTACTCGCAGGAGGTCTCCTGGACGTCCTGCGAGGACAAGCTCGAATGCGCCAAAATCAAGGTGCCCCTGGACTACAGCAAGCCCGACGGCGACAGCATCGAGATCGCGGCCCTCAAAATGAAGGCAACGGGCAAAAAGACCGGCAGCCTGCTGGTCAACCCCGGCGGCCCGGGCGGTTCCGGCTACGACTTCGTCAAGGATGCCGGCGCCACCAACATTTCCAGTGAAGTGCGCGCCAGCTATGACCTGGTGGGCTTCGACCCCCGCGGAGTGAAGCGGTCCTCCCCCGTCACCTGCCTCACGGACCAGGAACGCGACGAATCCCGGGCAAAGACCTATGACCTCAGCTCGGACGCCGGACTGGCGGCCGCTCTCGCGGACAACAAGGCAACGGCAGCCAAGTGCGCCGAAAAGACCGGCCCTGTGCTGGGACATGTGGACACCGTCAGCGCCGCCAAGGACATGGACATCCTGCGCGCCGTGGTCAACGACGCCAAACTGAACTACCTCGGCTACTCCTACGGCACGTTCCTGGGTTCCACTTATGCCTCGCTGTTTCCGGACAACGTAGGCCGCATGGTGCTCGACGGCGCCCTGGACCCGTCCCTGAGTAACGAGGAGCTCACCAGCGGCCAGGCCCGCGCCTTTGAGAAGGCCATCCGCGCCTACGTGGAGAAGTGCCTCGGTGACAACGGCTGCCCCCTGAGCGGAACCGTGGACAGCGGCGTCCAGCAGATCCGCGACGTCGTCCAGTCCGTGGACGCCAACCCGCGGCGTGCCCAGGACGGCCGGATGGTGACCGGCTCGGCCTTTGTCAGCGGCCTGATCCTGCCGTTGTACAACGACGACAACTGGCCGTTGCTGACCCAGGCCCTGGACGCCGCCCTGAAGGGCGACGCCTCCCCGATGCTGCGGCTGGCAGACTTCGGCGCCGACCGCGATCCGAGCGGCAAGTACACGTCAAACAGCGCCTTCGCCTTCAATGCCATCAACTGCCTGGACTACCCCATGGTGAGTGACCCGGCTGCCATGCGGGCCGAAGAGCAGAAGCTGCGGCAGGACTCCCCCACCCTGGGCTACTTCTTCGCCTACGGCGGCACGAACTGCCAGGACTGGCCCTACAAGAGCACCCGCACACCGGCACCCGTGGAGTACCCGGGCTCGGCCCCGATCGTGGTGGTGGGCACCACCGGCGACCCCGCGACCCCCGTGGAATGGGCAGGGGCCCTGCGCAAGCAGCTGGGCAACGCCTCCCTGGTGACGTGGAAGGGCGAGGGCCACACCGCGTACGGCCGCTCGAACAGCTGCGTCACCGATGCCGTGGACGGCTACCTCCTGACCGGAGAGCCGCCCGCGGACAACACGGAGTGCTAGGGCGGCCGGAGGCCTGATTAGTTGGACCGGGGCTCCAGCAGCACCGGCAGGTCCCGGATGGACTGTACGACGGCGGTGGCCCCGGCCGCGCGCAGTGCCGGCTCCCCGTGCGCTCCGGTGAGGACACCGGCCACTGTGCTGGCGCCTGCCCGCAGGCCCGACTGGATGTCGGCACAGCTGTCCCCCACGACGGCGACCTTGCGCACGTCATCCAGGTCCAGGGCCAGGACGGCTGTCAGGATCATGTCCGGATAGGGCCTGCCCCGCCCGGCGTCCGCCGGGCAGAGGCTCAGGTCCGCCAGCCCCATCCAGCCCAGGCTCTCCAGCACCATGTTTTGCGTGTGGCGGCCGAAGCCGGTGGCAAGGCAGACCATGATGCCCGCTTCGCGGAGCCAGGCGATGGCGTCTTCCGCGCCGGGAACCGCCTGGATGACGCCGTCCGCTATCAGCTCGTCGCAGCTGCGTTCGAAAAAGGTGTTGGCAGCGGCGGCCCGGTGCCGGTCCTCGAACAGCTGGCTGAACACAGCGAGTTTCGACATGCCTGCCGTGTCCTTGGCGTAGCGAAGCATGCGCTCGAACTGCGCCGATCCTTCCCCCACACCCTGGTCCGCCAGGGTGCGGGTCATGGCGCGTTCCAGCAGGCCGCCGTCGAAAACTGTTGTTCCCACCATCGCAAGCACGGCCAGCCGCACCTCGTGGGCGGCGCCGGGAAAGCTGCCGCGGAGAGCGGCTTCCGGTGCTGATGCGTCTGCTGTGTCCGGAGTCATGGCCAAGCCCCTTCGCTGACATGCGGCCGCCGACGCGGCCGCGTTTGGTCGTTCCACAGTGCAGGCGCTCCGGGACCCCGCGCTGAACCCGCACCGACGGCAGGGTGAACATCCAAATAACGTCCGCAACGGCCATTCTGCGGACGTCCGGTTCGCTCATTTTGACCCGGGCAGGGGACTCTATTACAGTTGTCTCTTGCATGATCCGCCCGGTTCTTCCGGGATTTGTTGTGCGGTGCTTCCTTAGCTCAGTCGGTAGAGCGTTTCACTCGTAATGAAAAGGTCATCAGTTCGATTCTGATAGGAAGCTCGGGATAGACCCCCTAGAAATCAAGGTTTCTGGGGGGTCTTTTCGCTGGTTCTGGACAAGCGGGGAATCTTATGCATTCCCCGCTTTTCCTTTCGATTCCCGACTTGTTCGTCACTTTTTCGTCACTAGAAGCACACCGGTACTGGTGGCTTCAGGGTTCGGCCCCAAGGCCTCATTCTTCTTGGCTGGGTCAGCTGCTAGTAGCGGGTTTGTCCGTAACGGCGCGTAGCCTTCCCTGAAGGCAGCGCTAGGAAGAGGAGGCGTCGTGCTTGCGAAATGGTGCGGCTGGTGCGTGACCGAGATGGTTCGTCCAGAATTCCTTGCCGACCGCGCAGGAGCCTGCGAGGGCTGTGCAGTGCACCGGGCAAACAAGGAGGCGGTAGCCGGGCCTGCCGACTGCCACAGGAACCCATACCATCTGTGCAAGGACAGGACCGGCCATACCTGTCGTTGCGAGTGTCACCGAGTGGATTCATTACTTCACCGGGAGATCTCAATCAAATCGCACAAGTCCAAGCCCACGCCCCTCCCGTACAACCGGCTTCTGTCCCTCCGCGCCAATAGAATCAGGCCTATGATTAACCGAAACCGGCCCGAGCTCTGGAAAGAGGACACCGCCGCGTCCGTGGCGATGTACAACCGATGGTTCATGGAGGCCGCGCCTAAGGCATACCGTGACACGCGCGCCGACTCTATTGAGACCATCAGGCAGGCCTTTGAGTGGTCGCAAAACATGACGGCAATATCGCCCGAGCTGATACGAGCAAACCCAGGTATTGTGTCTGCCCTCAGAATGAGCACGGCGCCCCCACTAGCCGTCGATCGTCTGGTGGGCCTGTCAGGCGTCTCGAAGAGCTTTGTGGCTAACCTAGAGAGCGGCAAGATTAGTCGCTTGGCAACTGCTCAAACGGTCGATACGTCGCTCTACAGGATTTGCGCCGTTGTAAGTGAACTTCTGGACCGAGATTTGTTTTCATGGCTGGATAGCCCTGGAGCTCCCCTTGAGCGCGACACGGAGATGGCCGCCACTGTGGTGGCCGACCGGTTATGTGGAGCCATTGCTAACCCCATCGTTCGCAACGCCCAAGAGAAACGCCAACTTGAATTGATCGAACGGTGGCTACTGAAGCGCGGCTACGTGAAGCAGACGTTTACCCCGACGACAGCCCTGCGGAACCTCGCGGCGTTGCGCAAGATGCGAGCTGGCACATTTTCTTTTCGGCAGAACGTCGTCGTTGGCAGCGACCGCAGCGTTAACATCCCGATTGATGTCGTCATTCAACCTCATGAACCATCCAGCAATGGTTTGCCTTATTTGATCGAGGCCAAAAGCGCAGGTGACTTCACCAACACCAATAAGCGCCGTAAGGAAGAAGCCCAGAAGCTGAACCAGCTCAAGGACACCTACGGCGACATATCCCTAACCCTGTTCCTATGCGGGTACTTCGATGGAGGCTATTTGGGCTACTCGGCGGCCGAGGGCCTGGACTGGGTTTGGGAACACCGCATCGATGATTTGGAGAAGCTTGGTGTCTGAGAAATTTCTGACCATAGAGGCGGATCGACTCGTCGGCCAAGACCTCCTTGACGGGCAGCGCACGGCACGACAGCGCAATGAAATGGGCCAATTTGCCACGCCTGCAGTCTTGGCGGACGACATCATGGAATTCGCTCTTTCAGAACTGCACACGGATCGTGTCAGGTTTCTTGAGCCGTCCTGCGGGTCAGGCTCATTCATAAGCGCTCTCTACAGAAATTGCGCGCCGGAGAGGGTGGATCGAGCCTTGGGCATAGAGCTCGATGAACGGTTTGCTGGCCTTGCGCGGAGATTGTGGGATGGTCACTCGGAGATCGTTGAAGGGGACTATCTCGAGTGGGTCCGCCACACGGACTTTCGGCCGAATCTTCTCGTGGCCAACCCACCATATGTCCGCCATCACCACATGGAGTCAGCAAACAAGAAAGCTCTAGGCCTCGCAGCGCTTCAAACGACGGGCGTCAAAGTATCTGGGCTGGCGGGTCTCTACATCTACTTCATGATGTTGAGTCACCGTGTGCTGGCCCCAGACGCAATCTCGGCATGGTTGATTCCCACGGAGTTCATGGACGTGAACTATGGCACCGCCCTTCGTCACTACCTGACGAGCAATGTCGAACTAATTAAGGTCCACAGGTTCGACCCGCATGATGCACAGTTCGATGACGCTCTCGTCAGTTCTGCCGTTGTCGTCTTCCGTAACCGGAAACCCTCGCCTACCAGCGTGGTCAGGTTTACGTTGGGGGGCTCTGTTCACGAACCCCGTCAAGTGAATCGCGTAAAGTCATCGAAGCTCGACCCCGATCAAAAGTGGATCAAGCACTTCAGTCCCCCTGACGCGTCTGCTTCAAAAGTCACCGAGGTTCTGGGGGACCTTTTCCAGGTTCGTCGTGGCATCGCAACCGGGGCTAACAAGTTCTTTGTCCGCCCGAGAGCCGAACTACGGTCCCTGGGCATCCAGGACGAAAACATCACCCCGGTCCTGCCGAGTGCAAGATACCTAAAAACTGACGCCATTCAGGCGGGCGATGACGGCTGGCCATTGTTGGATACCCAACTCGGTCTGATTGACTGCAGACTGGCTCCTGAGGATCTGGCAACGGCGGACCCTGCACTTGCCGCATATTTGGATAGCGCAGACGAGACCGTCCGTGATGCTTTCTTGATCAGGCAGCGCAAACCTTGGTACAAGCAGGAGCAACGACCTTCAGCCCCTATCCTCTGCACCTACATGGGTCGCGGCCTAGACGAAAACCGTCCGTTCAAATTCATTCGCAATGAATCCAACGCGACGGCGACGAATACCTTCTTGCTGTTATACCCAAAAACCGAAGTTGCTGAATACATTAAGTCGCGATCCGACGGGCTGGAGCGCGTGCACGAGGCGCTTCTGAAACTGACGGCTCATGACCTGCGCAGCGGGGGTCGAGCATACGGCGGTGGCCTGCGCAAGATTGAGCCGAAGGAAATGGGTCTACTCGACGCGCGCCATGTCCGCGAACTTTTGTCCCAAGGCTAGACCTTCCTCGGAACTGACGGAGTCAACAGACAGATGGAAATAGTTGGTGTGGTACTCAAGGCGGTGCTGGATTTCTGGCTCTGGATAGCCCCCAATTTTTGGCCGGCTGTCCCGATCACAATCGGGACCATCATGGTCACCAACTATAAGTCGCGGCGTGACCGAGATGAGGTTGCTAGTCGCATGCAGCGCCGTGAATACACAGACTGGCATCAGCGCTTTGTCACGGGCAAGTTGACGGACGACCATCCCTCCGATGTGGACATCGACTGCTACCTCCGCTGGTTTCTCGTCCGCAAGGAGGGCAAGCCCGAGAAGTTACTTCTGAGCAACCGTGCAGATTCAACAGCTTTCACCGTCAGAGTTCGCTCGGAGAGGTGGCCGGACGGGAAAACGAAGAGGCGACGGAAGATCCGACCGGGCAAGACCATACGGCTGAGCGTCGGACGGATTCCCGATCGGGACGTACACGGAACACGCCTGGACATACACTGGGATGATGCACTGGTGATGGCCCAGCACGTCACATTCGTCATCCCCTTCTCGGAGTTTGATTTGCCACATCCCGAGATCCCGGAGAAGCCCACCGTTGCCATCCCCTCGGAGGAAGCGGACGAAATCGCAACCGTCGAGATGCCTAAGACCCCCGCACCCGCACTAGTACCCACGGTCCCCGCAGCCCATTCATCGGCTCCGACCGCAGAGGAATCACAGCAGCGCGCGCAGACAAGCGCTTCAGTACCTCCCGAGGCTCCCCTGGCTAGTGATTTCAAAGCCAGCGGTTCAAGACCAATCAACGGCATGTCACCCTCCACAAACATCGCCGACAGCACCATTCCAAATAGAACGCCGTCGCTCCCAGCTAACCTAAGCTTCGTTCGGCGCGACGGTACGCTCGGGCTCCAGAACTCGGGACCTGGCGATGCAAGTCACGTCTACTTGCAGCCTGTGGATGACGGCCACGCAGTCGTCGGCGGCGGGTTCTGGCATTCAATTCCTGCCAACACGGTGCAACCATTCGAGCTTGCCGACGCCAGGGATGTTGGTATGTTCAAAATAATGTTCGAGTTGTCGTGGGACGACGGCTACATGCTCAAGCGTGACAAGCAACTAAATATCCCAGGTATGGGCGACTAGACCCCTATGCGGGGACACACAAAATTCAGTACGCCCCTAAATCACTTGGCGAGGTAGCGGTACAGCGTCGCCACAGAGACGCCAACCGCGTCTGCGATTTCTTGGGGACTCATCATGCCCGCCGCGTGTAGTTCCTTCGCCCGGTTAGTTTTCGCGCCGTCTAGGAGCTTAGGACGGCCTCCGTTGCGGCCGCGTGCGCGGGCGGCTGCCAGCCCAATGTTCGTACGCTCCCGCAACAGGTCGCGCTCATACTCTGCGAATGCCCCATAAATGCCCAGCATGAGCTTTGCTTGGGCTTTGTTGCCATCCGTGCTGAGCATAGGGTTATCCAGCACACGGACGCCCACGCCAAGATCTGCCAACTCCTGGAACAGGTGAACCAGATTCCCAAGGGACCGCCCCAAGCGGTCCAGCTTGGCGACTACCAATGTGTCGCCCTCCCTGAGGGACGCTAGGCACTTATCAAAGCCGGGACGGGTGGCCTTGGCACCGCTCACGCCTTGATCTTGGAACATGTGGCGTGCATCATCCTTGACGCCTGCGGCGGTCAGCGCGTCGCGCTGACCGTCCGTATTCTGATCTACCGTGCTAACCCGCATGTATCCAACCAACGCCACTTCCCGCTCCATTCTCATTAACTCAACCAATCCGACAGTTTTGATAGTTAGATTATGCGACCAGTTATGAGAACACAAATTCTCCTAATCGACGGGGCCCAGGCGCCCACGGCTGGTCGCTGATTCTCACACTCAAATTAGGATCGTTTTTGAGAACCGAAACGACGAAGTGAGCTTTGGACTCGTTGTCGCAACCAAAGTAGATCGCACTAGGCGTTGCGGTCGCCGTGATATTGGACGCGGCGGCCTTCCGGATTCCAGCATGTTCCAGTCGTACGTCGTGCGGGAGTCTCGTCGTCGGCTGGTGGGCCCGAGACGGATAGGCTTCAGTCATGGTCGATTCGAAGGGACTCTCCAAAGAATACGAGAGCGCGGTAGCGGACGTTGTTAGCTTTCTCGCAGGGCACGAAGTGACGGTGGAGCGAGACGTACATATGGCGGGTATGCAGTCCGGCGCGCCCCGACAAATTGACATACTCGTTCGCGGCCCGATGTTTGGCCTGGGCGACGCAACACTGGTGATCGACTGCAAGCGCTACAACAAGAAGCTGGATGTCAACGACGTCGGGCAATTCGCGCAAACCCTAGCCGACGTAGGAGCTGTTGCCGGATGGCTCGTCAGCACTATGGGAGCTTCGCAAGCCGCACAGCAACTTGCGAGCAGGCAACGAGGCATACGGACCGAAATCATGTCTCTCGAGGAACTCCTCGCATGGGTGCCGCCCGGAACGCGACATGTGACGTTGGGGGTGCCCGATGGTCAACTCGACACGGCATTGGTCATCACGCGAAAAGCAGGCTTCCGAGTAGCCGGCGATGCCAGCCTCCAAGAGGTGGCGGCCACGGAAGGTGAAACTTTGCTGAATGCGTACCGTCACTACGGAGGGCAGGAGCATGAGAGACACCGACAAGATTGCAGCGACCTGATTCGGCGCCTTGAAGCAGGCGGAGTCACTCCGGTTCGCGAGGTCGGCAACGGCGTTGTGGCCACGGGAGGCACTCCTGCCCACCGCTGGCTGCCTGTCACCCACGACGGCGTCGATCTCGGTGTAAAGATAATCGCCGCATCTGAAGAAGATATTCAACGGGAGCTAGACGAGATAGCACGGTTCTGGGAAGGTGTGCCACAGATGAGAGCCGGGTTGGATGTGATCCGTCCTGAGCCCTGGCCGATACCCGGGCTATTCCAAGAAAGGATACGCGGCAACCGATAAGGCCGCTTCGGCACCGTCGTACTGCCCTGAGCAACGGGAAATGCTGCGTAATTGCTCGCAGTTCGACAGTTACTCATTCCATAATCACGATAGCAAAGCGAGAACATGTTCAACCTCGATCCCGACCAGGTTTCGTTCATAGTCCAATACGCCTCTTCAGTAGCGGCTAATCTGACGCAAACTGGAATGGGCCGGTTGTCCGCATCCATGCGCCGAGGCCGTGGCCGCGCTGTACCGCCATCTGTGCAAAGGGATCGGAACCTGAAAGCACAGGCCATCTTGGAGACCACGGGGATAAGTGCAGCGACAGCTGAGAAGGTCGGACAATTTCTCGTACATAACGGCTCGGTGTCCTACCTGATGTATTTGGCTTACGTTGCACAAAGTAGCGAAGTTCAGGCCGACGGATCGTCCAGTGAGATTAGGACCTACGAAGAGGCATTTGAGAAGGAACTCCGTGCTCATCTGGCCCTTGAGGCCCGCATACCCGGCCCAGAGCTAGACAGAGTGACGGAGGTACTCACTCATATACTTCGAATGTCTGCCGGTTTACAAGTCCGCCAAGAGGGCCGATCTTCGATCGCACGCTCCGCGGACAAGCCGCCAGCGCTATTTCTCTTTTCTGATGCAGAGGCTCGGACTGACTTGTTCAGCGCACTAGGCGAGCCGAGCCTTGCAGCCTACAGGGACTACTCTGAACGCTACCGACGAACTATGGCGTCGAATTATGGTTATGTTTCGCTTCAGCATCTTGGCCAAGATTCCCCGCCTATCGAACTCTCGAGTATCTACGTAGAGCCGACACTTTCGGAAGCCTCAAGTCCGATGGCTGGCATCCCCCGGCGCATACACGACGCCCCCGTCACAAGTGATGAGTTGACCATCCGAGAGGCCTTCGCCAAGTCGTCTCGCACTGTGATCTTAGGTCCGGCTGGCGTCGGCAAATCGACTTTAGTCAAACATGCCGTACAAATGATCACAAGGGATGAGTCCGAAGACCCGCCGATTCCATTTGTTTTAGAACTCAAGCATTACCAGTCCCGGCCGATGGCGGACTCCGTCCTGTTCAAGGAGCATCTCGTCAGGGGCGTCACCCAAATGATGCAACATACTCCACCCGACGGGTGGATCGACTACATGCTCCTGACCGGCAGGGCCTCTGTCTTCTTTGACGGCTACGATGAGGTTCTCAGCAGCGCGGACCGCGTCGTGATCAGAGACGCTATCCTCAGCTTTGCCCGCCTTTATCCCGCTTCGGCAGTGATCGTGACGACCCGAATAATTGGCTATACCGCTATCGCGTTCACGCCTAACGAATTTCTTCACGTCGCGATCAACGACTTTCAGTCGAACCAAGTAGATCTTTACGCTAAAAAATGGTTTGCCAGCCGGCCTTTGATTGGCGTGATCGACAACGAAGGGACAATTTCCTCGTTTCTGTCAGAAACCGAGAAATATGCAGCAGATCTACGCGCGAACCCGCTGATGCTGAGTTTGCTCTGTAGTGTCTTTTACCACCAGGGAGACATCCCCCGCACTCTGGCTGAGCTGTATGAACGGTGTGCCACTTTGATGTTCCAGCAGTGGAGCGTCATGCGCGGACTGGAAGATCCTGGCGTTTGGCGCCACGACTTGCGTCCGGCATTGTTCCATATCGCATCGGTCATCCTCAATAATGCGGAGTACAGGCGCGAGGGAATGCCAAATGCCCGTCTAGTCCAAGAATTGCAAAGCTTCTTTCAGGAGCACTCGACCATTTCACTTGATGCCGCACGCGACCAGGCACAGACGCTGGTGAGTGCATGGTCAGGCCGTGCATGGGTGATCACGGAGGTAGGCCGCGATCGCTCAAATCAACCAAGATTCGGGTTTGTTCACCAGTCTTTCTTGGAATACTTCTCAGCTGTTCAGCTGGCCAGAGCCAGCGAAACCGCGCAAGAGCTATTTGCGAAAGTTCGAGAACGACTCATTCGCATGAACGGCTGGTCGGTTGCCCAGATAACTGTTTCGGTATGGAATACATACAGAGATGGCGGCGCCTCCAAGTTCGGCGAGGTCTTGCTCGACAATATCTCCGAGAGCACTCCCCTAGATGCTCTGCATCTGCTTATGTTTTGTGCGAGTCTCAGAGAATTTGTGGACTTCACAAGATCGGTAGATGCCCGCTTCACGGATGCTGTCATAAAGCTGTATATGGATAGTCTTCCGGATGTTATCCGCGGAGCTAACCTCAGCAGCCTTCACGAAGAATCACGACGTGCTTCGGACGCCATGGATGAGGATAGTTTCGAGGCCCTGGGAAAAGGCGACTTCTCGAAGGCGATTCGACTGCAGAACCCCGACAGCCTAGACGACGAGACCGAGCCAGCTTCCACTGCGCAGCTAACGACGCTTCAGGCTGAACCTGCGCTGCACGCGTTGGTCGGTTTTGCGGTACGTAATGAAGCTCAGTTTCGCCTAGTGCTGGATCAAGCGCGCGACGCCTCTTCATGGGCTTCCGATCCGGTAGGAACTTTTGTCACCACTGCCTATTTGTTCCACCTGATCGGGGAACAATTGGACAGCACGCCGGATGTGACACGAACACTCGAAACCGGAGCCCTGTCCGAGCTACTGACGGTCCTCTACGCACGAGTCGGCGACCAGCCCGCTAGCTGGCTCGCCCACGCTGCGGCATTTGCATCGGGCCTAATCCATTGGACCGCTGCCTTGCGACTGATTCCCTGGAACTCAGTATTCACTCGGGAATCTGTAGTTCTGTCCTACATCGCTGACTTCGACATGGAAAGCGTGATTTCGGGCGACTTGGTTGACGACTTCATTTACGGGCGGTCTTCTTACCGAGACGAGACCCTATCGGGGCTCGGTTCTACGTTCCTCAGAAGCTTGACGGAATCAGGTCCAAACGAAAAGCGGCCCTGGTCCGGGATTCCCAGAACCGACGTGAACGTGATGATGGGATTACGAATCAGAGCTGATGCAACGGAGATGGCGCGGAAGATCTCAGACCGTAGCTGGGGACCGGAACATACCGCAGGCTTCTTTGTGCTCCTCGCTATAGCGACTGAGTTGAACGGGTCCTTCAGACCCAGCCGCTACGACTCTGGCCGGAATAGCCCGAGGGTTCAAGCGCTGTTGCGACTGACGGATACCGCCTACCTTAGCCAAGCGTCCGAAACGGAGCACCTCGCCCACATTGATTCGATGCACTTACGGCAAGCCATTCTTCGCTGGCGCAGACAGGAAATCTCGCTTACCGATTGGGGTCGCCAGGGGCGGGGGTAGGACCCCCAAGGGGAACACCTTGTTCCCCGCTCGTGATAGCCGCTCCCTACGCGAAGGGGTTGGGAAGCCGCAGGTTCCGCGTCTGACAAGTCCGGACGACAACAATATGACGCGGGCATGCATGGAGGCCGTCCTAGAGACCGAGCGGAGATCCCGCATCTGGTGATGGCCGGCCCACCCACGCGCCGCGAGACAGCCAGGCTGTCGGTGACGGTCGAGACTGGGTCATTGTGGCGGCCCGCTTCCAGCAGGGGGCAGCAACACGATATGACCACCCTTCTCACCAGCGGAGGATTCAGAACCTTCATATCGAGCACGCGGCCGCCGCTGTCTCCGTTGCCTCGCAAATAGTGAAGACATCATCCGGAATTGCCCATTGCATGGCTCGGGAGCCGCCATGCCAATTGGAGTGGGGCTGCCCTTGTGGCCACGAAACACTGACTCGCCTACTTGTAGACGTAGGCGGCAGAGAGCGGAGTCCCAGATCCTGAGAACATCTGAAGCCCACCTGCGATAAGTATTGAACCGTCCTTGAGCGCAGTGGCCGTGTGGACAGCCCGTGACGGGTAGACGTTCGTCCCGTTCGCCCAGGTGCGCGTCTTGAGGTTAAATATTTGGGTTGCCGAAATAGAATTTCTTGCCTGGCCTTCACCGCCGACGACTAGGGCCCGATCACCCCTCATTTCGGTGAGCGTGTGCCCAATTCTGGCGGAGCCCATTGGAGCTGTTACCGACCAGGTCCGCGTGGCCGGATCGTATAATTCGGCGCGCGCCAAAAATGCCTCGCTGTTGAGTCCTCCGGCCACGAGCACTTTCCCACCAATCAGAACCGCGGCGTGCGAGGAACTAGGGATCGACATAGACCCGGTTGCGGACCAAGTGCCATTTGCTGGGTCGAATATCTCTGAGGTCGAAAGGAACGTTTGTGTGCCGACCAGCACGCCTCCTGTGACGAGTACTTTTCCGCCAGGAAGCAGTGTTGCAGTGTGACTGGCGCGGCCGGCAACCATGGATCCTGTTGGGGTCCACACCCCGGTCTTCGGATCGTACAGTTCAGCCCTGGCGTAATCAGGATGCCTCAGGCCGCCCGCGACTAGAACTCTTCCGTCCTCGAGCAGCGTCGCCGTGTGGTTTTCCCGAGGTGCAGACATGGATCCAGTGACAGACCATTTGCCTGTGGCAGGGTCGTAGATTTCAGCACTGGCTAGTGGTCCGTGTTGGCCAAGACCGCCGGCGACAAGCAATCTTCCGTCTTTGAGCGCAGTGGCCGTGTGGCCATCTCGCCCTTGGATCATGCGCCCCGTCGATGACCAGGTATTGGACTTCGGATTGTAGATCTCGGCCCCATTCTCGAAGCCGGCGATATTGTCTCCGCCGACACCGCCTACTGCAATGACGCGCCCGTCGTTCAACTCGGTGGCAGTATGCGCTGCCCGCACTTCGTCCATGCACGGTGCGGGCTTCGATATCTTCAACGGATCGGGCGTTATTTGTTTGGCGATCATTTCCAACATGGGCTCGATCCAGCACCGCTCACGAGCGACGGATGTCGCACCGTCATAGATCGGTTTCCCGACCGGTTCTCCTGTGTCCGTTACGCCAACTAGTCGGAAGACACCATCGATGACTGACATGACGGGGCCACCGCTGTCGCCTATCAAAGTCGTGGACGTATCTGAGTGGGTGCAAAAATGCATCAAGGGGTCGGCTTTGGAACAATAAGACGGGTCAACGACGTTCGTCTGCATTTGGGATAGCTGAGTCGGCAGGTCTTGCGGCTTGAGTGACGTAAGTCCATACCCGGCGATCGTCACCGGCTCACCGATTTGAGGATCAGCATTGGCGAGCTCAATTACCGGTTCGGTGGCTGAGGATTCAAGGACCAGAAGCGCTATGTCGTCGGCCGACAAACCGCCGGAACGGTACGCGGGGTGGACAAACGACTTTGCAAACACGCTCTTTGGGTCCGCGAACCCGTAATGAAATGTGACTTTGCTCGTATCCCCATACCCAACAACGCAGTGGGCAGCTGTCAAAACCACATTGGATCGTATTAGCGATCCCGTGCAATTTCCCCCTATGACATGAGGGTCATTTATGTCGCCACCTCTGTTGGGCGTGAATACTTTGACTAGAAAAGGAAAGCTTGCTCGATCGGATGGTTGGCCGTTGGTGATGGCGCCGGACGGTGCCGCATTTCCAATCAGGAATCCGCAGAGCAGTAGGGGCACCGTTAGAACGGCCCGCCAGCATCTCCGCTGTCGTCGGTGGCCACTGGATCTCGGGTGAATCTGACTGAGTTGCAAAGCGCGCTCCTTCGATTAGCCGGTCTACAGGCGGCTGAGGAAGCACTGCAATAAACGACACCCGCGCCCCGTGCGCTTCTCCGACGTTGCCTTAGGCAGGTATAGCAACAGAAATTGGACGAGCTATAGAGTGTCCGCTACCTGTATGGCAATTTCTCGAGGCGTGCGAACCGGCCGCCGGGGAGAAGAAGCGTCAAACAGCCCTAGCGAACGACGATAGGCATGGTTGGAGTTACCTTGCGCCGCAAGATGTGAGCGTCTACAAACTCTTGGGTTGGGAGACACTACAGCGCAATCGCGCGGGACGTGGTACGTGGTCCCGACAGCATGGGGGAAATGCGGCGGTGCCCCTGGGAGCGGACATATGCAAATTAGGTAGCCGCAATCTTTTACCGGTGACCCGCCTGGGACATTCGAGCCGAGCAGCGGAGCGTACCATGTTCACTTCCGGCGATCTGCACACGCCCAACTTGGTGAAAACATGCGGTCTACAGCCGTCGGAGCCAGCGGCGTTTCCTAGCAGGTCTGGCGAGTCAGTCATGGCGTGTGCTGATGGACAGCCCATCCCGCTCGCGGTTATGGTTGTGGGTCCTGTTTTACAGGCAGGTCTGCGGTGGCGGGGGGAGCCTTTTTGCGCAAAGTGACCAACGCCGTCAACAAGGCGGCCAGCGAGGAAATTAGGCCAGCCAAAGCGGTGATGAGACCCGTCAGGATGACGAGCCCTCCCTCCTCCGCAAAGTAGCAGCAGCCGCTACCAGCGTACCGAACAACGCCCGTAAGGCCGAGAATCACCAATAAGCATCCAGACACCAGCACGAGCAGGCTGATCTTCAACCAGCGACGGGACATAAGACTCCGGCGTTCCATGTAGCCCACCCCCTTGATCCTGTGACACTCTGGAAATCAATGGTTGTGAACACTTTACAGCTGCCCATGCGGACTGGATAGAATTCCACGGGTAGTGAGACAACCGGACAATGAGGCGACTAGGTTTGAGTTCTTTCGAACTCACGCAGCATTTGCCTTGTCTTGCGCCCAGCCATCTTGACTATCCTGCGCTCAGTCTTCCGTTGGCTTTTCTTAGCAGTGACAATCTGTTGGACGATACTCGATCGTCCATCCTCAACCTGAGCCAGCACGGCACGGGCGGTCCCGAGAAGATCCTCGTGATTTTCCTTGGCCCACACCGTTTGGAGGTCACGAGCGGGGAGTCCCGCCGATTTCTCCTCCAAAAGGGCTATCCCACCCTGGAGGCGCTTTTGTTGACGCGCATTTTCGCCTAGAAGGCGATACAGCTGCTTGACCTGCTTCCGATTTTTTCGGAGTAGTCGGGACACCTGCCAGTAGCCCTTGTAAGCTACAGGATGCGTGCCGTAAATGCCGATGAATAGGAATTTGACGGCAGGTGCAGACAGGACCACGGCCAGACCTGCTGCACAGCCGTTCAGAGCCACCACCTCTGCCCACCGGGCCTGAGGCATTCCTGCCAAGCTATTGAGAGCGGCAATTTCACTGAACAGCAGAACTAGGATCGTTGCTGCATGGGCCAAAGATGTGGCCAGTCGCCTAAAGGGTCCCATTTCATCGAGTCGGAGGTACCGGACTTCGACAACGAAGGCCAGAGCAATGACCGGGATAACCGTAGCCATGATCTCCCAGAACTTGCTAGAGCCGTCCATCGGTCCCCCCATTGTCTGTAGCGATCATCACTAAACCGGCCACCATTTGCATCGTGACAACTGTAACCGGGCGGGCGGGTTGCCAAGGGACATGACCGGGGTGGGGGGTGGACCCCGTCACGCTGGGCAGCCGCCCCCGCTCGTGATAGCGGCTCTCTAGTCGAACGGGTTAGAAAGCTTTCGGTTCAATGCCACGCAATGAGGTCGTCGTCCTTTGCTCGGGCAGCAGGGAAAGCACGTTGCCAGCAGAATCGCGTTCGGCAGCGAAACGTTGGTAAGTAACTAATCACAGCCGAATGGGCCGCACTAAGACTACGGCCGGCAGAGTTACTAATATTGCAGCATGTCACCCCAGCAAGCCACTCCAAGCCGATTCCTGACAATCGAACAAGTCGCAGAGGAACTCAACGTCGGCGTGCCGCTGGTTCGGTCACTTCTAAAGTCAGGCGAACTGAGAGGATTCCAGGTAGGGGGGCGTCAGCTTTGGCGCATCGGCGCCGACGACCTTGAGAGCTACATCGCTGACGCTTACGACCGAACAGCACGGCATGTTGCGTCGGAACAGGTTGCAGGTGGCTTTGGGGCGCAAGCTAGTCGGGGGCAACATGAGCTCTGACGAATGGACGCTCATGTATCGCCGCGGCTTGAGTGCCACAGTGATCGCGAGGCTATGTGATGCTCCAGTTGATCGCGTGGTCCGTGCCCTTGCCTGGAGCAAGCGTCGGGACCCTTCACTGGCTGCCGAGCACAAGCAGCGCGTACCATCCCGGCCTCCGGTCATCTCCGTCAAATGGTGCGAGCGATATCAAGAGCTCATAGAGTTCATGTCGTCAAACGGCAGATTGCCGTTCACGCAGGCATCCGATGACGCAGAGGCTTCACTAGGAAGATGGCTGGCCCGTCAGCGATACGCCCTTACCAAAGGCAAATTGGATAAGGAACGGAAGAGCCGGCTCGACGAGGCCGGCGATTGGAGCAGCCCAGCCCGGGTTCAGCGCGACATGGCCAATTGGCATGGGCGCATGAACACACTCGCTTCGTTCATGACCACGTCGGCTCGATGGCCCTCGTACCGGAACTTCACCGACTCAGCGGAACGTCAACTGGGCGTTTGGCTTCATGCCCAACGGCAAAACGCCCTCAACGGCCGAATGACCGACGAAATGCTTGCCGCCATCAATTCGGCCGTCCCCGGCTGGAATACCTGGAAGCCAAAAAAGGGAGCGGGCAACCTGGAGCGATAATTCGCATGGCTGCATGGCCGTTCAGTTAGGTGCTAGCGAACGAGGTCCTCTCGATACATCGAGATGTATCCCGAGGAGCCGTAATTGAACGGCGTCGCCTCTAGTCGCCTCTAGTTGTCGTCGCTGATATCGTCCGTGCCGCCATCCAGCGCTTCCTCGGATTTCATCGACTCGTCAACGACAGCCCTCAGGCGCTCTTTAGCCTCGGCCGCAGCGGCTTGACTTTGCTTGTACTTAGCCCAAGCATCCTTCCCGGCATCAATGCTCTTTATCCCGACGGCCCCAACCAAAACACCTACTCCCACCAGCACCGGACCGGCCTCCTTCAAGGCCTTCTTCGCAGCACCCGATTCAATGGTTTTGATCAAGTTTTCCACCCCACCCTCGATCTTCGCCTGGGTAGTAATCCATTCGTAAAGGCCTAAGTTGCTCACTATCGTTCCCCCTCCCCGGACCTGCAATCAGGGCTAGCGCTACTGCCGTTCAGTTTAGACGGTTGGCGCGGACTAGATCGACTGAATTGAGCGCGGCGTATCCCGCGGCGCCCTCACTGAATGGCATTGCCTTAGCTCTTGGACCCCATCGCCCGCCGTCCACCCCGGTAAGGAACTCGCTCCGGCGGCGCTGCCGAATCCGTAAGAAGCTCGGCGACAGGGATACCAAGCACATCCGCTATGTCCCAAAGCCGCTCGTAGGCCACGCTCTTCCTCCCCCATTCGATTCCTATTATCATGTTCCGGCTTAGGCCGGACTCAAGAGCAAGGGCCTCCTGCGAGAGGTCTTGGGCCAGCCGCAGCTCCCGGATACGCGCTCCTGTAGAGCTTCGCCTCTCCTGCCACCGCGCCTTCTGCGCATCGGTCGCTTGGTTAGGTCTTGCAGGCATTCCTCCATGTCACGCAATAATGTCAGTCTTGTCTGCTCAACTAGTGATACATACATAGACGGGACTGTTAGAAGGGCCATGATGGCCGAGGAAATCGGTTACGGCAGCGCAGCACCAAAAGCAGCAGAGGAGATGTGTGCAGGCCCAGGCCGGAATGGCCAGGACCACTGCGACAACGTGGTCGCAGTTCTGATAACAGGCCTTTGCAAGAGTCACCACAGTCAGGTCAGTCGGGGCACTGAACTCCGACCACTCCGAAATCGCTCCAACAAGAATTTGCCCTGTGCTGGTCCGGGGCATGACGGGCAGCTCTGCGGAATCCAAGTGCACAATCGGGCGACTGGGCTTTGTTCGTCACACGATACGCAGATGCGCAAGGGTCGGACACTCACGGTCCTCCGTAAGCGCACAGTGATAGATTCTGACGCACTATGCATTGGCCCAGGACTTTCAGACGCAGGATGTGACCGCCTCGCGCGCTTCAAAAGGACGGGACTCTGCTGGAGCCACCAGGAACAACAGAAAGCAGGCGTCGAACTCAAGCCCCTAAAGCCCTACCGCCACTCCGACGATCCGCGGGGCGAGTGCTCATTCCCCACGTGCAACAAGGAGTTGTACTGTAGGGATCTCTGCACGGCACATTACAACCAGCTCACGATCGGTACGCCGTTAGGGCCACTGGCATCTGACCGGCGCTCCCCAATTTCAGCCACGGAACGTGACGCAGATGGAAATAAGTACTGCCACGGCTGCTCAACGTGGCAGGACATCACGACGTTCACCATTAACCGCTTCCGCGTTGATGGGCTTTCCGAGTTCTGCAAGACCTGCCGCATGTTCAACAGGATCCGTAATGTCTATGGCCTGGAACGTGCAGACTATGAAGCAATGCTCCTCCGTCAGGGAGGAACCTGTGCCCTTTGCCCAAGAACTTCGGACCGTGGCAAGCCGCTGGCAGTGGACCACGATCATTCGTGCTGCCCTGGAACAAATACGTGCGGTAACTGCATTAGAGGGCTTCTGTGTGACAGCTGCAATCTTGGTCTGGGCTATTTTGCCGACGACCCAGAGTTGATGGTTCGCGCGGCAGCCTACGTGGCTGCCGACGCACGCACGACCGACCATTGGGCCACGGCTGGACGTTGAGCTCCAAAGCTCAACGTCGTCTTCCACCTCCACGGCGCTGAAGGTCTGAGAGGTCGAGCCGCTGCTCTTTGCTTGAGCAGCGACGATGAGAACCTTTGGTTGCTGTTGGAACTGATCACCATGTAGATGCCGGGGCGGGCTCGATGGCCCGCCCCTCTGCGGTATCGCGATATCGCACAAAGCTCTGCAAGCCTTCGGCTATGGCTTCGCTTTATATAGAGTGCGGTTTAAAACGGGGCACTGTCGCTCCCCCAAGGTGGAGGACTAGGTGATTCCGGGCGTTGACGCTGCCACCATGCCAACTCTTCCGCCGTCCATTGGTGAGGCTTCAAAGCAAATCCGATCCAAGGGGTCTTGCTGTCAAAGTCACAATGCTCGGGCATTGTGAATCGATGGATCGAGCTCCGGTTGTATCGTGCTCTGCTCACTAGCAGCCCAGCGCCGCGTGCTTGGCGCCAGTGCGCTGTGATCGTAGCTTCTCGCCTTACACCGGTCAGCTCGCACAGGGTCGCCCGATCAACGGTTGTGAACTGCCCGCCTCCTGCCATAAGCATGGCATGTAGAGTTCGCTTGACTGGAGATCTCAGCCCTGCCCGGTCAATGGCAGCGCGGTAATTTTCTGGATTCCACACGCTGTCCTCCGTCCCCACGGGGGGCAGAAGCAGGTACCCCGAATCCGACCCGTCAGTTCCGGTCCAGAAATCAGCGCTCGGAGTCGTGCCCAAACCTCACCATTCAGCACGGGCAGCCGCCCTGAGCGCCAGCCGACCGTCAGGTTCAAGGTCCGAGAGCTCAACGGCCAGACCTTCGTCAAGGGCACGTTCCCACATGTAGATCTCAGAATCGCCAGTCCTTATCCCAATCAACATGCTGTTCTGCTGAGGCGTCACTACTTGCAGATGCATAGGATTGACACAAAAGCGTAGGTTGCAGATGTGGTCAATCTGCATACCCTTGGGAATCGGCCCGTGCACCCGCTCGTATGCGTAACGGTGGGCATAGACGATAGTCCCGGCACGAAATTGACCATAGCCGCCCACGGTGCGGCGCCCCATCCATAGGTGGCAGCCTCCCGGCAAGCGCCTGATCATGCTCTCAAAGCGCAGTTCTGGGTGCAGCCCCGTGCGGGGTTTTGCGATAGCGGAGGCACCGCCCCGGACAGGCACATCCTGGCATGGCGTCGTCGACGGCAGATCCTTCAAGCCGCCACCTGCTGCTGACGGGCCCAACTGACGACATCTTCAAGCCGATAGCGGCAGAGCGCTCCAAACTTGTAGAACTTCGGGCCGCTAGCACGCCCCGACTGCGCAAGCCATTTTTCGGAAACTCGGAGGTACTCAGCAGTTTCACGTCTGGTGAGGAACGGGGATTCGAGCCGATCCTGCTTGGGCTGAGCGCCGGCAACCCCGGCTCGTAATTGTGTGCTCAAAGCACTCCTAATTCAATGCGGCCGAAAGCACTATTTGCTTGTCAACAAGACCGTGCTTTGAATGTTAGTAACTTTTGCCTGGCAACACAAACGTCTTGGCAAGTAGAACTTGTTATGCTTTGACTATGGACATGAGCAAGCTGCCAGCGCTAGCGCCAGGCATTGAATACATAGGCCCGCCCGATGGCCCAGCGGAGTACACAGCCAAAGATGCAAACCTGACCCTCCCGGCCCTCCGCGCGGATTACCGCGTGCACGGGCTGCGGGTCAGCATAGGCTGGATCGTCGGGCACGAGATGGGCAACTTCAGGCACCCCAACGAACTGAACATTCACTTCGACTCAACTGACTACGGCCTCGGCTACGGCCAGGAGGGGGCAGCCCCATTCGAGGGCATCACAACAGCGCTTTTGCGCGCGCTGCCCATGGCTCACGCCCGCGCATTGATGCGGGAACGGTTTGAGCAACTGTCGGTTGCCGGTGTTGCCCGGGCCATCATGCCCTTGCCAGCTCGCGTTGAGAAGGACGGTGATTATCTCCATGTAGCAACGGCGTACCAGGCACTCTGCCAAGTGTCATTGGAACCCTTGAAACAGTTGGAGCACCTAACGGATCAAAGCGCTGAAACTTGGTCGGCGCGCATTCGCCGCGCAAAGGCGAAGGGGATGCTGGTGGGCAAAGGGAGTAAGACGACGATCGGACCCGACTTCGAGGAGAGGGCATCGGCAATTTGGGAAAGCATGAAGAAAGGCAGGTCGCCCGGTGGCGATTAACAAGCTCTCTAGCGGAGTCAAAAGGTGGCAAGCTGATTGGACAACAGCAGACGGCATCCGCCAGCGGAAGCGGTTTGCTACGAAGCGGGAAGCCGAAGACTTCCTCCACACGACAGTGCGGGCCATCCGCGGCGGTACTTTTATAGACCCGCGTACCGCAAGTAAAGTCACCGTTTCCCAGCTCTACACCGAATGGATCGAGCGCATCGCAAACGTCGGCGCCAACGGTCGAAAGCCCGCCAGCCCCAAGACTGTGGACAACTACCGCCGCTGCTACGAAAACTATGTGGCTCCCAGGTGGGCCCACACGCCCGTCAGCAACGTCCGTTACGATGACGTCGCCGAATGGATCACGACCTTAAAGGGGCAGGATGGCCGCCCAGCGGGCGTTACTACGCGCCGTGAGGTCGGGCTGTATTTCGGCCGTCTCATGGGCCACGCGGTGAAGAAGCGACTACTCCCCAGCAACCCGACAAAAGACCCACTTGGCCAAACGGACTACGTGCCTGCCAAAGAGAAGCAGCGGCAGCACGTATATCTGACCATGCCCCAGCTCACAGCACTGGCTCGTGAATGTGAGGGCTTCGAGCTCTTCGTAATGCTGGCGGGAACCGGTGGCCTTCGTTGGGGTGAGATAACAGCGTTGTCCTTCGACGACTTTGAATTCGGGGTGACACCTTCGGTAGCGGTTCGTCGGGCCTTCTCGGAGGTAGGGGGAAAACTTGTGCTCGGGCCGACGAAGGGAGGGAAAAGCCGAGTTGTCCCGCTCCCCCGCCTCATTGCCCGTCGATGCGAGCAAATGGCCGGCACGAACCTCGGAAGTGAACGCGTCTTTACTGGTGGGCGCGGCTCTGTCCTGCGTAACAACACTTGGACGAAGCGCCACTACGCCCCCGCCATCGCCAAGGTCATGGCAGCGGATCCCTCATTCCAACGGCCTACGTTTCACGACTTGCGCCACACTGCCGTTAGTCTTGCGATCAGCCAGGGGGCCAACGTGAAAGTTGTCCAGCGAATCGCGGGCCATGCGAGTGCAACCATGACACTCGACACCTATGCGGGCCTCTTCGACCACGATCTTCATGACAGCGCGGAGCGATTGAACGGCGCGCTCGTGAACCTGGGCTGGAACTAGCCCGTCAGTTTTTCGTCACCCTACTGCGATTCTTCCCAGGATATGTAAGAGAAAGCACTTCCTCTCGTAATGAAAAGGTCATCAGTTCGATTCTGATAGGAAGCTCGGGATAGACCCCCTAGAAATCAAGGTTTCTGGGGGGTCTTTTCGCTGGTTAAGCCCAAAAGACCCCCACTGGGGGCAAGGCGCAGAATGGGCCTGCGCCGGTCAGCGCCGAGGACTTGAACCCTTCACGATCGCGGGGTGCACGTGTTCACCCCGGCTCAAGCCACTACGACCCATTCGTCGGTGTAGTCGGAGAACGGAGGTCGGTCGGGGCAGTCGATGGACGTCGCAATCACCGAACCCAGGTCCACCTCGAAACGGACGCAGGCGCTGACCGTCCGTTGCTCGCCCCAGAAGCCTCCGCTGGTCGTCACGTGCTCACGGTAATAGTGATCGGTATGGAAATTCCCCTCGGTGTCCCAGCCGAAGGCGTAAGGGTCGCGGTTGTCGCTCAGGTCTCCGAGTCTGGAGACCACCAGGTCCCGGTTGCTCGTATCGGCGGCTGCCGTGAACCGGATGAACCAGTCTTTGCCTTCGGCCGCCTCTTGTCGGATGGCGTTGCGTCCCATTTCCTCGATGGAGGCCCTGGCGCAGGAAGTCATGACGAGCACGAGAGACAGGGCGGTGGCAACCAGAGCGCCGATGCCGACGGGTGTCCCCCTGACCCGACTAGCCTTCAGTCTCCCCCGTGCGAAGTTCTGATGAGTCAAAAGAGTCCCCCAATGTTTGTTCCCGGCGCGCTAAGTTGTCATGCGAACCGACGTACGTGCTTCCACCCGGGGTCAGGATCGTGGCGGGTGGCCCCGCCGGCCACACGAGCCGCGGTCTCGATGGCGTCGCGTCCGTTTTGGTCCTCGGAGTCCGAGTAGTAGTGCAGCAGCCTTGCACCGGCTGCTGTCTCAAGGGCGACCAAGATCCCCCGCGGTCCAAGTGCCGCGGAGATGTCATCCTCGATTCCGCGGAGAGAATCCAGAGAGTCCACCGTCGGCAGCCCGTCGTCCCGCTTGTCGTCATACGGGATGCGTATTTCGGTATGCAGGTCGAAGAGAGGGTAGTCGATCCATCGCAGGGGCCGGCGGGCGCTTACGATGACCCTTTCGCCGCCGTGTGTCATTCCCTCCATCAGAACCCATTTGTCCGCCTGGACTTGTGCGGCCATTGCGTCGATGGCCGCGGTGAGATCTGATGCGGTGGCGGTGGCCGTCTCTCCGTTGTCGGTTATTTCTATGGCGCGCACCCATCGTTCGACCCCATCCTCGCCGAGAATCCAGTCGAGGAGCAGGAAGGATACCCGGAGGGGCCCGTCCTCAGTCATTTCCACAAAGAGCGGGTGATGAACGTCTATGTCAAGGCATTCACTTTCGGAGTCCACCTTTAGACCGAAGCGGACATCGCCAAGGCGAAGCCGGTGGCCATCGATCTCGATGACGTTGCCGAGCACACCCTCGGCTGGCTGGCGGGCGGCAGCGTACTCCCAGGATTCATCCGCGGCCGGAGCCGACCGAAGCCATTGTTCCGCGATTCGCCGCAGAGCGGCATCGCCTTCGGAGCTGACGGCAAGGAGATTGCGGGACGTGCGCCCGGGTCCGGTGTCCCATGCCAGGTCCGGGTCTACGGCAGCGAGTTGTTGGCTCATCTCGTTGGGCAAATCACCCCATTGACCGGTTGCCGCTGCGGCACTGAATCGGGCCGCACCTTCCGATGTCCACCATTGCCAGAATTTTGAAATTGGATGTACGGAGGCCGGAGCGGCCTTGCGCCTAAAGAATCCCATATCAACCCTTCCTCGGCGCACCACGTCGCCCCCGCCTGAATCTACCCCCGGACACGCAAGACCACGTCGAGAATTACCTGTTCTGAGCGGGGCACTTCTGGATGCGGTTCATCACTGCAGCACAGAGCCCGGCCGGGTAGATCCGACCGGGCTCTCTGCCGCCTAGTTCACTGACGTCAGTGTCAGGTGTCAGTCGACTTTGCCGGACAGTGCCACCAGGACACCTGCCAGGGCGAAGAACTTGTTGCCTCCCAGTTCGCGGACCGTGTTGATGCCAAGGCCGGCCAGCAGTTCGTCGTGCTTCTCGGTGAGACCGGCAAGGGCCGATGGTGGCGCGGCCAGGACCTCGTCCAGCGTCGAATTCTCGTACGCCTTGTCGAGTGCTTTGCCCAGTTCAATGGAAACAGCCATAGTCTTGCCCTTTCGTCAATGCGGAAACAAGCCAACCGCCTCGGCCTCACTGAGTAAGGCCTCTGCGGCGGACGAGGGAATATGGGTTCCCGCGTCTGGGGGCAACACTATCCATGGTCTGTAGGAGTGTCGCGCATATGCATGCTGGGCCGCGGGATAATTCACCGGCAGACTGCAACTCAGGGAGCCATGCTCCTGATCCGCTCAGGAGGACGCCCTGCCCGTCACCAGCAGGTCACCCACTTGGCAGTCCAGCGCGTCACAGATCGCCGTCAGCGTGGAAAACCGGATGGCCCGCGCCCGGTCGTTCTTGAGCACTGATAGGTTCACCAGGCTCACACCGACCTGCTTGCTTAGCTCCGTCAGGGTCATCCCCCGCGCCTCGAGGAGTTCATCGAGGCGGCAGTGAATATCCGAACCCTCGTCATCGGCCGGCATTAAACCAGCCCTTCGGTGTCCTGCTGGAGGCGGCGGCCATACTGGAAGACCCCGGCGATCAGCACCATGACCAGGCCAATCGTCAACGGGGTGGCGTTGATCTCCGCCGCGAAACCGTGTGACAGCCCCGGGGTGCGCCCGTTCGCTGCGATCATCTCCGCCACCCGGCCCAGCGCCCACCCGTCGAGGACCTGGCCGAACGTGCCGGCCAGCGCCAGAAGGGCGCCGCCGGCACCCACCATCCAGACCGATTCTGCGGTGAACAGGACAGCACTCCGAAGCCGGTAGGCCAGCAGGAATACCAGTGCCAGAACGGCCAGGACGCCCACCTGGTTCAGCACCGCGCCCCAGGCCAGGAGCTCCGCGGGACCGGCCGGAAGTTCGGAAATGGTGGCCTCCAGCGACGTGTAATGCCCAGTAGATTCCAGCTCCAGGCCGGGGACCAACTGGTCTTTGCCGGCAAGCGGAAGCTCCAGTGTCACGGGTCCGGTGAAATACCCTACGATTCCCGCTACGGACAGAGCGGTTGTGAGTATTGCGGCAGCGGCCGAGGAGATCATCACGATGGTCGCCTCTTTTCGGGAGACAATCGTCGTCCATCCGCGCTGCGGCCTGCCCTGGTCTTGCGTTGCTTTCATCATTCCCCCACGAGTTATCGACAGTCGTTAATAATGACAATCGATAAGCTACGGCAGTCTGCCGGTCTGGTCAACGGCGGCGGATGCTCTTTGGCGAACCGCAACAAGCCGATGAGTAGGATGAGCGACTGTAGGGACAGACGGAATTTCTGCGGCACGTTACGGAGAGGAACCCCACTATGGCTCAGTTCACCGGCAAGGTCGCCCTGGTCACCGGAGGCGGCTCAGGCATCGGCGAAGCGATCAGCAAGGAACTCGCGGCGAAAGGCGCCAAGGTTGTCGTGACCGATATCAACCTGGACGCAGCGCAGCGGGTTGCCCGGGAAATTGTGGATGCCGGCGGCACCGCCTCAGCGGTGCGGCAGGACACGGCAAAAAAGGAGGACGCCGAGATGGTTGTCCGCCATGCCGTGGACACGTACGGAGCTTTGCACTTCGCGGTCAACAACGCCGGCATCGGCGGCAAGCAGGCCCCCGCAGGCGAGACGGACCTGGACGAATGGGACAAGGTCATCGGCATCAACCTCAACGGCGTGCTCTACGGGATGCGCTACCAGATCCCGCAGATGCTCGAGGCGGGGGGCGGGAACTGCGCCATCGTGAACATGGCCTCCATCCACGGCACCGTCGCGGCACTGGGCAACGGCGCTTACACCGCAGCCAAGCACGGCGTCGTCGGAATCACGAAGAACGCCGCCGCCGAGTACGGTCCCCAGGGTCTGCGCATCAACTCTGTTGGCCCCGGCTACATCAAGACACCGCTTGTCGAAAGTAGCCTCAGCCCCGAAGTCCGGAAGGCCCTTGAGGGAAAGCATTCCTTGGGCCGGCTCGGCACGGCGGAGGAAGTTGCCCACCTTGTCAGCTTCCTCCTCTCCGAGGAAGCGTCGTTCATGACGGGCGGCTACTACCTGGTGGACGGCGGCTACACGGCCGTATGACAGCTGGCTGGTGACCGGGGTTTCCTGACGATGCCGTGGGAGGCGCCGGTCACCGCCGCTTGAACGTAACCCCTCCGATGAGCCCTGCGAGCGCGGCCGGCAGGGCGAACAAACCAAAGATCTGCGGCATCAACGACGGCGGCGTGGTGATCATGGTCGCCAGGCCCACCAGTGCCACCGGCGCCGCAACGCAGAGCGTCACCCATAGCGGGTACTGCCTGATCTGGGACCAGACCGCCGCTGCAATGGAGGCAGCCGACCCGGCGAGCATGAACAGCCGGCCCACACGCAGCCGCTCCACAAACTCCGGCACCGGCTCGTAGGCGAACAACAATGTCCGCTCCAAGGAAATGCCTGTCAGGATGATGGAAACGCCGACCAGCCCTGCCCAAGGCAGCGCCCGCCCCCTCCACCACCGGCGGACAACGTAGCGCTCGTCTCCCGGTGAGTTCGTCACCCTGCGATCTTATCCGCTGGCAGCTGCAGGGCACCCGCAGAGCGGAAGCCGGCGCTATTGAAATCCGGCAGGCCGTCCGAAACTCTTGAGCTGTGGAACAAGGCTCGTCTGGCCGGACAGCTCCCCGGCGCGGGGCCCCTCCGGCCACACCGTGGGGCATGGTGCTCAGGTTCGGGCTGGTCAGCCTGGCCGTCGATGCCGTGTCCGACGGCGCGCGCCCGCTCGCCGGACCGCTCCTTGCCCAGTTGGGTGCCTCCGCCTTGGTGATCGGGCTGGTCACCGGCGGCGCCGAGGCTGCAGCCCAGGGGCTCCGGCTCGTCTTCGGGCCCTGGGCGGACCGAACCGGGAAGTACTGGACGTTCACGCTGGCCGGCTATGCCCTCACGGCGCTGTGCATCCCGCTGCTCGCCGTGGCGCCCGCATTGGGTGCCGCGGGGCTCATGCTGGCCTCCGCCCTCATCATTGGCGATCGCGTGGGCAAGGCTGTCCGCAGCCCGGCGAAGACCGTCCTGCTGGCCGCCGTTGCCGAGCCAATCGGGCGTGGACGCGGTTTTGCCGTGCACAAGTCCCTGGACCTTGCCGGCGCATTTGCCGGGCCTCTGATCGCCTCCGCTGTCATCGCGGCCACCGGCGCACTGTGGCCGGCGTTCGCGGTCCTGGCGATTCCTGCCGCGTTTGCCATGGCCCTCCTGTTCCGGATGCGGCGCCGCATCCCCGATCCACACGGACCACGTGTGCCGGGGATGCTGGACGCGCAGACAGATTCGGACGCCGGGGCCTCTGCCGCACGTCAAAAGGAGCGCCTTTCCGCGGTATTCGTCCTCTTCGCCGTTTCCGCCTTCTTCTGGAGCGCCGGTCTGGTGGCCTTCGGAGTCGTCGCGTTCCACCTGACGTCCACTGTTGGCGTTCCCGTGGCCGCCGTCCCGCTGGTTTACGCCGGCGGCATGGCAGCCGCCGCCCTGGGAGCCCTCGCCAGCGGCTACGCCTACGACCGCGCCGGCGGCGCCGTGCTTCTGGTCCTGCCGGCCCTCGTGGCCGTGATCCCGGTGCTGGCTTTCTCCTCGGGGGCGGGACTGGTCCTGGCCGGAGTGTTCGTGTGGGGAACCGCCACGGGCATCCAGGACTCCACGGTGAAGGCACTGGTGGCCGATCTGGTGGTCCCGGCGAAGCAGGGAACGGCATACGGAATCTTCGCCGGTTTCGAGGGAGGCGGCGCACTCGCCGGCGGCGCCCTGTACGGCGCGCTTTACGGTTCCCGCCCGGCCCTCATTGTTGCCGTGGCGGCCCTGCAGGCGGTTGCGACGGTCCTGCTGCTGGTAACCGTGATCAGGTCACGCCGGACCGGCCCCGCCCCGGAGTCCGCCCATGGTCCGGAACCTGAATGACAGTTTCCGGAGTTCACCGAAAGCCAGGACTGCGGATGCCAGGAGGACGCAGGCTCCCCAGTGGTACGCATCCATGGATGCCGTGCCGAAAGCACGCTGCAGCAATGGCACCTCAACCACGGCCACCTGCAGGACCACAGCCAGCGCGACGGCACCCCACAGCCATTTGTTGACGAACAGGCGGTGGAACGCGCTGGAAGTCTCGGACCGGGAGTTGAACGCGTTGAACAACTGGGCGAACACGAGGGTGGTGAACCCTGCGGTCCGTGCCACCTCCAGGGAATCGTCGCCTTCCACCAGCCCGCCCGGCAGGAAGATGTCGATGGCGAACAGGGATGCAAGCCCCATGACGAGGCCCACCGACAGTATCCCGGACCACATCCGCCGGCCGATGATCCGCTCGGTGCTCCTGCGTGGCTGGCGCGCCATGACGTCGTCGATCTCGGGGTCCACCCCCATGGCGAGCGCCGGGCCGGAATCCGTCACCAGGTTGATCCAGAGGATCTGGGTGGCGAGCAAGGGCAGGGCAACAGCCTCGCCCGGGGCACCGGCCAGGCCCAGCGCCCCGGCAAAAACGACGCCGAGGAAGACCGTGAAGACCTCTCCCATGTTGGAGGACAGGAGGTAGCGCAGGAATTTTTCGATGTTTTCGAAGATGATGCGGCCCTGGCGGACGGCCGAGACAATCGTGGCGAAGTTGTCGTCGGCCAAAATCATCTTGGACGCCTCCTTTGTGACCTCTGTCCCCGCGATGCCCATGGCAATGCCGATGTCCGCCGACTTCAGCGCCGGTGCGTCGTTGACTCCGTCCCCCGTCATGGCCACCACGTTGCCCTGTGCCTGGAGCGCATCAATGATCTGCAGCTTGTTCTGCGGTGCCACCCGCGCGTAAACGGAGGTGGCGGCCGTGACGGCGTGCAGCCCTGCCTCATCCAGCGCATCGAGCTCCGCCCCGGTGACCGCACGCTCCCCCGCTACCGCTATCCCCAGGTCGCCGGCAATCCGGGCCGCGCTGAGCGGATGGTCGCCGGTGATCATCAGCACCCGTATTCCGGCATTCTGCGCCGCGGCCACCGCAGCGGCGGCCTCCTCCCGGGGCGGGTCGATGATCCCCACCACTCCGAGGTACACCAGCGTGCTTTCATCAGCTTCGTCCAGCACCTCAAGTTCGTGTCGGTCCTCTTCGCCGTAACGGCGGTAGGCGACGCCGAGCGTCCGGAAGGCCTGCGCGGACAAAGCGTCCACCGCTGCCAGCGCCTGGTCACGGCGCACCCCGTCCATCGGAACAATGCTTTCACCCACCTGCAGACCGGTGCAGCGTCCGAGCAGCACGTCCGGTGCACCCTTGGTGACCAGGGACAGGGTGCCCAGTTCCTTGTGGTGCGCCACCGCTGACATCAGCTTCCGCTCCGAAGTGAACGGCACTTCACCGTGACGTTCATATTCGCCGACGCGCTCCGTGACGCCTTCCAGCTTGCGGGCCGCGACGAGGAAGGCCGCCTCGGTGGGATCCCCCTGAATCTCCCACTCGCCGTCGTGCTCTGCCAGCTGGGCGTTGTTCGCGAAGGTGCCGCCGGCAAGGACAAGGCCCACCTCCAGCAGCACGGCCGGATCGATATCGTCCCTGCCCTCCTGGCGGGCGCGGCCCTCCGGCCGGTAGCCGACGCCCGTTAGTTCCACCTCGCCCGAAGCCGTGACAATCCGGCCCACAGTCATCTCGTTCCGCGTCAGCGTTCCGGTCTTGTCCGAGGCAATCACCGTGGCGGAGCCGAGTGTCTCCACCGAGTGCAACTGCTTCACGACGGCGTTGCGCCGGGCCATGCGCTGCACGCCCAACGCCAGCACAACAGACAGGATGGCGGGCAGCCCCTCCGGGACTGCCGCCACCGCGAGCGACACACCGAGCAGCAGGACGGTCACAAGGTCGCTGAGTGAGGTGACGCCGTTAACGGCCACTACGGTGACCATAACCACGACGGCGATGACGATCACCGTGGTGCCCAGAAGCCGGCTCACGCCCGCAATTTCCTTCTGCAGCGGCGTCGGCTCGGCGACAGTCCGCTCTAGCATCCCGGCGATGTTGCCGACTTCGGTGTCCATGGCCGTTCCGGTCACCACCGCCCGTCCCACGCCTTGGGCCACGGCAGTGCCCTTGAACACCATATTGAGCCGGTCGCCCAGCGGAACAACACCGGACAAGGTTCCCGGGTTCTTGAAGACCGGCTCGCTCTCTCCGGTCAGCGAGGCTTCGCTGACACGAAGCGACGTGGCGGTGACCAGGCGGGCATCCGCCCCTACGGCATCGCCCTCACCCAGGACAAGGATGTCGCCGCGAACAAGCCCCGCTGAGGGCACCGTCTTCAGCTGACCGTCGCGCAGGACAGTGGAGTTGGCCGCCGTCATGACCTGCAGTGCCGCCACGGCCGTCTCGGCTTTGTTTTCCTGGACGAAGCCCAGCACCGCGTTGAACAGGACCACGGCACTGATCACGACGGCATCGACCGGAACGCCGCCGGCACCCTCCGCTGCCCAGGCTACGACTGAAATGGCGATCGCAGCCAGCAACAGGTAAATCAGCGGATCCTGGAACTGGGAAACGACCCGCCGCCACCAGGGTGCCGGCGGCGCGGACTCGAGTTCGTTGGGCCCATCTCGCTCAAGCCGGCGGGAGGCTTCCGCCGAGGAAAGGCCGGTCGCGGGGTCAACACCGCAGGCGGCCACGGCTTCGGCCGCCTCACGGAGGTGCCAGGGGACGGCATCGGGGGATGCCGCCTGTCGAGGGGCATCCGTCATGGCGCTGTCACCCACATGCCCCCACCCTTGCCCACCGGGCGGGACGGCGCAAGGGGCCTACGGCCCCTGTCCGGCGTCGGCTCAGCGGCCCGCCCATACCGACGCGGCCCCGGAGTGGCCCGTGATGATGCTCTGGTAGATCAGGGCTGCGCCCGCCAGGGCCCCAACCGTCATCGCGGCGATCCGAACCGCGCGATTGTCCTGCAGCCGTCCGATGGATCCCAGCCGCCGCGCAAAGGGTTCGTGGGTGACAGCCAGCATCACGGCCATGACCACAAAGAACGCCACGGCAAGGTACTTCAACAGGTCGCCCTGTTCAACGTGCTCGTGGAGGAGATGCGACGCCGGAAGTGTTTTCTCCAACTGTTCGCCTGCCTGTGCGGTGATAAGCGTCAACGGGACCAGACCGAGGGAAAGCACGCCCAGCGGCCACACCAGGTAATCCCGCGCAGCACGCCACACGCCGTAGACGATTGCAGCGATCCCCGCCAGCGGAGACAGTACGACGACGCCGTGGATCAGCAGGATGTGGGCAGGCAGCCCCGCAATTTCGATCATTCGATTTCCTCCACTACAACATCAGGTCACGGATGGATTGACGCGCCGGCGCACGTGCGCCTTAACCGGACCCCTATGATGCTCGCATGGGAGAGCAACAATTAGCCGATATTGCCTCCGCGCTTTATCGGTTGCCGCTCGAAGGATTCGTGGCCGCCAGAACCGCGGCGGCCAAAACTGCTGCCGCGGACAGCGGGCGGGATCTCGCCGATTCCGTCCGGTCGCTGCCCAAGCCCTCGGCCGCGGCCTGGGCGGTGAACATGCTGGCGGTCCACCGGCCGGACGCGCTCAGTGAGCTGGAGACGCTTGGCGCCGCCATGCGCAGCGCCCAGGAAGAGCTCGACGCCGGCGCCCTCCGCGCGCTCTCGCAGGAGCGCCGGCAACTGCTCACCCGCGTGATGGGAACAGCACGTGAGGTGGCGGAGCAGCAGGGACGAAAAATAAGTGCCGCCGTGGCAGCCGAAGTTGAAGCCACGTTGCGGGCCGCCACCGTGGACGAAGGTGCGGCGTCAGCCGTGCGGAGCGGCCGCCTGCTCCGGGTACTGTCGGCCGACGGCGTGGACCGCGTGGACCTGCGGGATGCCGTGGCGGTCCCCGGCGCGCCCGCGCAGCCGGCAGTGCCGACGTCGGGCAGTGGCCTGAGTGCGGGAGCGCAGGGGGCGCCCGGGACACCGAAACACGGCCTCCCGAAGGCCGCGCCGCCGGACAGCCCGCCTGTTGTAGGGACGGCCGAAAGACCGCGATTGAAGGCCGTCGGGACGAAACGGCCGGCTCCCGCGCCGTCGGCGGTCGAGCGCGCCGCGGCCCGCCTGTCCGAGGCGGAAGAAGCCGCCCGGTCGGCGGCGGAGGAAGCCCGGCAACGCACCGCGAACTTCGACGAAGCTGAAACGGCACTGACCCGGCTGGGCGACGAAGCCCGGAGCCTCCGCGCGCGCCTCAAGACGGTGGAAGAGGAGTTCGAGCTTGCACGGCGGCGGCGGGAGTCCGCGGCCGCCCAGATGCAACTGGCCGCCCGCGCCGCGGAAAAGGGACAGCGGGCCGAAGTGCTCGCGAGGGAGAGAGTGCTCCGGCTTCGCAACACGCCGGACTGAGTCGCCTTTACTGTCGGAGGCCGGCTGCACACTGGATTCATGGATACGAACCTCAGCACCAGCCAGGCGGCCACGCGGGGAAACCTCGGCGGCGACGCACCGGAGCCCCGGGAATTCCACGTCACCTATTTTGATACCGACTGCGGCCTGATCCGCACGGAAACGTTCGATTCCCTGCCCGCGGCGGAGCGATTCGCCAACCGGAGCATTTTCGATGAGCAGGGTTGGGCCGTTATCGACGCCGTGCCCGCAGAGCAGGGACGGCTGGCGGCCTGAGAAAACGCCAGAGGCCCCGCACTCTGTGAGTGCGGGGCCTCTGCAGCCGCTTAGGCGAAGTCGGAGACAGCGGGGTCCGGGCCGATGCGGCCGGAGCCTTCCGCCGTCCGGTCCAGCCCGTTGATGGCTGCGATGTCGGCCTCATCCAGCGTCACGTCCAGGGCCGCGTAGTTTTCGCGGATGCGGGACTCTGTGACGGACTTCGGAATCACCACGTTGCCGAGGGCCAGGTGCCAGGCAATGACCACCTGCGCCGGGGTGGCACTGTGCTTGGCCGCGATCTCCGCGACGGCCGGGTGCTCCAGGAGTTCGCCGCCCTGGCCCAGCGGCGACCATGCCTGCGTGAGGATGCCTTTGGAGGCGTTGAATTCGCGCAGTTCAGCCTGGTTGAAGAACGGGTGCAGTTCCACCTGGTTGATGGCCGGAACAACACCGGTCTCATCGATGATCCGCTGGAGTCCCTCGGTGGTGAAGTTGGAGACGCCAATGGACTTGACCCGGCCGTGCTTCTGCAGCTCGATCAGGGCCTTCCAGGTGTCCACGTACTTGTCCTGCTGCGGCTGCTGCCAGTGAATCAGGTACAGGTCCAGGGTTTCGAGGCCCAGGCGCTCCATGGACGCCTCAAAGGCCGCCAGGGTGGACTCGTACCCCTGGTCCGCGTTCCACAGCTTGGTGGTGATGAAGATGTCCTCAGGCTTCAATCCGGAGCGCTCGATGGCGCGGCCTACGCCTGCTTCGTTTCCGTAGATCTTGGCGGTATCGATGTGGCGGAACCCGGCCTCGAAGGCCTGGACCACTACCTTTTCCGCTACGTCGTCCTCAACCTGCCACACTCCGTAGCCGAGCTGGGGAATGGTGTTGCCGTCGTTGAAAGTCAGTTCAGGAGAAAAAGTCATTACTTCATACTGCCAACGCCGGCAGCGCCCGGCCAGCAAAAACAGCCGGCTAAGCTAGGCGCTTAACCGGGAATAGCTAGGAATCCTGCGGCTGTTCGGCAAGGCGGCGTTCGGCGTCGGCGATCTGTTCAAAGACTGACTCAGCCCTGCGGCGGACCGAGGCGGCGCCTACCGGCACCGGCCCGACGGCCAGGCGCAACATCGCGGCCGCCTCCGCGGTGGTCGCCAGGGAGTTGCCCGCTTTGGACAGCGATCGGTGGACGCCGGCCAATGCGCCCGGGATATCCAGGCCGTCACTGGGCGAACGCCGCTGGGCTTCGACGCACACCTGCCGGACCCTGACGGCGAGGCCGGCAAGGTCGTTGGCGATCTCCACCAGTTCGGCATACAGCACGTCGTCCTCCACCCCTTCGAGGACTTGGTGGAACCGGTCAAGCCCGCGAAGGAAACGGTCATGGGCGCGCCGCCACAGCCCTTTGCCGAGCTCGGCGTCGTCTTTTCGCCCCTGGCGGGCGGCTGCGAAGAATGCCACGCCGCCCCTAGAGATACTGGCCGGGACCGTGGTCCGGATCTTCCGCTTCGCCCGGCTTGTCTGAGCCGGGATGCGGCAGCCGGGCGCGCTGCGGCTCGCCGTCCTCGCCGATCACCACACCCGGAGCTATCACTGTCCCCGGCGGCAGCTGGCGCAGCTGCCGCTGTGCCGCCGCGTGTTCGCGGGCGGCATGCTGGGCTGCGATGGCCGTCTGGATGCCGTGGAACAGCCCTTCCAGCCAGCCGACCAGCTGTGCTTGGGCAATCCGGAGTTCCGCGTCGGACGGCGTAGCCTGTGCGGGAAAAGGCAGGCTGATCCGTTCCAGCTCCTCGACGAGTTCGGGAGCCAACCCGTCCTCAAGTTCCTTGATGGAGCGTTCGTGGATCGCAGCCAGGCGCCCGCGTGCGGCGTCATCGAGCGGTGCCGACTTCACTTCGTCCAGCAGCTGCTTGATCATGGTGCCGATCCGCATCACTTTGGCGGGCTCGTCCACCAGGTCCTGGAGGTTACTCCCCTTCGGCCGGGTTCCCGCGCCGTGGTTCGGGGCCGTACCGGAAGAGACCTCGTCGTCGAGGGTGGTGCCCTCTACAGGGGCATCATCAGCTGGCTGAGTGTCGTTCGGATCGCTCATGGCTTCATACTCTCACGGGCTGCGAGCCCGGGCGCGAGTCCGTGAACCCAGTTGACCCCGGCGGGTCCGGCGGTGCCCCGAAAACGCAGGAGGCGCCGTTGGACCCTAAGATCCGACGGCGCCCCCGGCGCAGGTGTTTTCAACGGCCGCGGCCTTTCAGCAGCAGCGGCCTTGGGGATTGTTGTCCTGGCGGTCCGTGTGGTCCCGCCAGAACTCCCGCTCGGTCATGGGCGCTTCCGCATGCCCTGAGGCCTCGTGGTGCTCCAGGTACTTCGCATAGGCGTCCGCTCCCATGACCCCGCCGAAATAGCGGGCGAAGCCACGGAACCCTTCGAGTATCGCGTTCATGACCAGCTCCGCATCAGTGGTGCGCGGACTTTTCGAGGCGCAGGTCGGCGGGGAGTTTGTTCCACTCGGCCACGAGTTCCCGCTCAGCAGGCGTGGGAATGAATCCCGCAGGCGCGTAGGCGCGGGACGGCACGGCCGGGTCCTCGTGATCCGCGTGGGCAACGCCCTGCTTCGCATCCCGGAACGCCTTCACCGTGGCCACCATCGCCGTGATGATCACAATGATGCTCAGCACCACGAAGATCACCGACAGCCACCCCTGGATCATGGTATTGCGGACCACGGCCTCCATGGCCGCAACGGTCTTGGCAGTGCCGAATTCCGTCTTGCCGTCTGCAAGGGCTTTGGAGAAGGCCGCGTTGTTGGCGAAGTAACCCACTGCCGGAACCGGCGAAAAGATCTTCTGGAAGCTGGCAGTGATGGTGACGACTGCCGCGAAAGCAAGCGGAACGGCCACAATCCAGAGGTACTTGAACGAGGCGCGCCTTGCTGCGATGGCCAGGCAGACCGACAGCGCGATGGCTGCCAGCAGCTGGTTGGCGATTCCGAACAGCGGGAACAGCGTGTTGATGCCGCCCAGCGGGTCCGTGACACCCATCAGCAGCACGGCTCCCCACGCGAGGACCATAACGGCCGTGCAGAGCCAGGCTCCGGGCCGCCAGGAGTGCTCCTTGAACTTGGGGATGAAGTTGCCGATGGAATCCTGCAGCATGAAGCGTGCCACGCGGGTGCCGGCGTCCACTGCCGTGAGGATGAACAGTGCCTCGAACATGATGGCGAAGTGGTACCAGAACGCCATCATGGCCGTGCCGCCGATGAACTGCTGCATGATGTGGGCAAGGCCGACGGCCAGTGTGGGAGCACCGCCGGTACGGGACACAATGCTTTCCTCGCCGACGTTCCTGGCTGTCTCGGCCAGGAGGTCCGGAGTGATGTTCACCCCGGCAAGTCCCAGGCTGTTGACCCAGGTGGCTGCCGTTTGCACAGTGCCGCCGGTCAGGGCGGCCGGGGAGTTCATGGCGAAGTACAGGCCGCGGTCGATGGAGATGGCTGCCACGAGGGCCATGATGGCCACGAAGGACTCCATCAGCATGCCGCCGTAGCCGATCAGGCGGGCCTGGCGTTCCTTTTCGATCAGCTTCGGGGTGGTTCCGGAGGAGATCAGGGCGTGGAAGCCGGATAGCGCTCCGCAGGCAATGGTGACGAACAGGAACGGGAAGAGCGCTCCGGGGAACACCGGCCCGTTTTCCCTGCTGGCAAATTCGCTGAAGGCCGGCACGGTGATTTCGGGGCGGACCACGATGATGGCCAGCGCCAGCATAACGATCACGCCGATCTTCATGAACGTGGAGAGGTAGTCCCGGGGGGCCAACAGGAGCCACACCGGAAGGATCGCAGCGATGAAGCCGTACACGATGAGGCCCCAGGCAATGGTGACCTTGTCCAGGTGGAAGAACGCCGCGCCCCACTCGGTCCCGGCCACGGCGCCGCCGCCGATGATCGCGGCCATCAGCAGCACGAAGCCGATCAGCGACACTTCCATGACCTTGCCGGGGCGGATGAAGCGGAGGTAAACGCCCATGAAGAGGGCAATGGGGATGGTCATGCCCACGGAGAACACGCCCCAGGGGCTTTCCCCCAGCGCGTTCACGACGACGAGCGCCAGGATCGCGACGATGATCACCATAATGAGCAGGGTGGCAATCAGGGCGGCGGTGCCGCCGATCACGCCGAGTTCCTCACGGGCCATCTGGCCCAGCGAGCGGCCGCCACGGCGCATGGAGAAGAACAGGACGAGGTAGTCCTGCACCGCTCCGGCCAGTACGACGCCGATGATGATCCAGATGGTGCCGGGGAGGTAACCCATCTGGGCCGCAATGACGGGCCCGACCAGGGGGCCTGCGCCGGCGATGGCGGCAAAGTGGTGGCCGAACAGGACGTTGCGGTCGGTGCGGACGTAGTCCTTGCCGTCCGCTTTGTACTCGGCGGGAGTGGCCCGGCGGTCGTTGGGCCTGGTGATGTACCGCTCGATCACCTTGGAGTAAAAGCGGTAGCCGATCAGGTACGTGCAGACCGAGGCGAACACAAACCAGATCGCGTTGACCGTTTCGCCTCGGATGATGGCCAGCATGAACCAGGAGACCCCGCCTAGCAGCGAAATCGCCGCCCAAATGGCGATCTTCGTCGGTGTCCATTTGCGCTCTTCGGCCTCCCGCACCGCGTCGTCCACCGACGTTGGCGGAAGCTTTGGATCAGGCTCTAGCGCGTCCTCCGATAATGCAGTCCGTGCTTTGCCATCCGGCATTTTGCCCATGTCTCCTCCTCGAGAACCCCAGCTGGAAAGTGATCTCCCCTTCGCACCATATCAACGCCCCGGACGCAGGGATACTGCTTTGGGGGCGCCGCTCTTGAGGCCCTCGCTGAACGGTCGGACGGGAGCGTTGAGCGGCAGGCAGCTTAGGGTGCCGGCGTGTTCAACTGCGCCATCCGCGCCTCGCAGAGGTCCAGCCACCGGACCTCCGCTTCGGTCTGGAAAATCAGTGAATCGAGGACGAGCAACCATGCGGTGTCGGCCCGGCGCAGGCTGGCGGACGCCTCGCGACGGGTTTTGGTGTAGTCCTGGAGCGCTTTCACTGACGCGGTGCGCTGGGCCTGGATGACGGCCGGGACGTCCACTCCGGGGATGGTCACGGCGAGGGCAAGTTTGATGGCGAGTTCGTTCCGGGGAGGATTGCTGCGGGCCACCGGGGCCTGGAACCAGTCCGCGACGTCGCTGCGGCCTGCGTCGGTGATGCTGTAGATGACGTGGCCTTCGCCGTCGCCGCCATCGTTCGTGACGAGTCCGTCCCGTTCCAGCCGGTCCAGGGTGGTGTAGACCTGCCCGATGTTCAGCGGCCAGGCGGAGCCGGTGCGGTCCTCGAACTCGACCCTCAACTGGTACCCGTAACGGGGCTTGTCCTGAAGCAGGGCGAGGAGACTATGGCGAATGGACATACTGCCCCCTGATGTCGCAAAGACGACGGCATACACGCGCCCCCAAGACGCGTGCATACCGCGTATGGAATTACAGTAACGTGATTTCGGCACGAAGGCAATACCGGGTATTCATTCCGACGCCGGTGTCCGGCTACATGACCAGCAGGACTTTCCCCACATGGTCGCCGGAGTCGAAGTATTCATGGGCCGCCCGCACCTGGTCCAGCGGGAACGTCTTGGCCACCAGGGGGCGGATGCGTCCATCCGCCAGGAGCGGCCACACCGCATCCCGGACGGCATTCATGATCACGCCCTTCTCCGCCACCGGCCGTGGCCGGAGCGCTGTGCCGATGATGGCGGCCCGCTTGCTGAGGAGCTTTCCCAGGTCAAGCTCCGCCTTGGTGCCGCCCTGGAGTCCGATCACGATCAGCCGGCCGTAGTCCGCGAGGGCGTCAACGTTCTGCCCGAGATATTTGGCGCCTACAACGTCCAGGATGACGTCTGCACCGTGTCCGCCGTTTTGCGCACGGAGGGATTCGGGAAAGTCCTCCTCCGTGTAATTGATGGCGATGTCCGCATGGAGGAAGGCTTTGGCGGTGCCCACCTTCTCGGCAGTTCCGGCCGTGGTGGCAACCGTTGCGCCAAAGGCCTTGGCCAGCTGGATGGCCATGGTGCCGATTCCGCCCGTGGCTCCGTGGACCAGCACGGTCTCACCCGGCTGAAGCTGCGCCGTCATGATCAGGTTCGAGTAAACGGTGGCCGCCACTTCGGGGAGGGACGCGGCAGTGACCAGATCCACGCCGTCGGGAATCCTCAGGACCTGTTCGGCAGGGACGGCCACCTGCTGGGCGTAACCGCCCCCCGAAAGCAGTGCCACCACCTTGTCCCCCACCGAAAACGGCTTGGACACGTCGGGGCCGAAGCCCGCTATCCGGCCGGAAACTTCCAGGCCAAGGATGTCCGAGGCCCCGGGCGGCGGCGGGTAGAAACCCCTGCGCTGCTGGACATCGGCCCGGTTGAGTCCCGCGGCGACGACGTCGATCAGCACCTCGCCGGGGCCGGGAACCGGAGCCGGGACCTCGCGCACTTCGAGCACCTCAGGCCCGCCGGCCTCGCTAACGTAGACGGCCTTCATGGAAAACTCCCGATTCCTAGCTGCTTCCTGCCACAAAAAATAGTGTGCAGCGGCCGCGCGTGCCCGCAAACACTCCGGACGGTTTTTGTCGCAGCCAACTGCCTATGAAACACTACTCGGTAAGGAAGGTTGTCCGAGCGGCCGAAGGAGCTGGTCTTGAAAACCAGTGTGCGGTAACCCCGTACCAAGAGTTCGAATCTCTTACCTTCCGCGAACAATGTCCGGGTCCTGAGCAATCAGGGCCCGGACATTTTCCGTTAATCCCGGTTAAGGGCCTGTTTGGGCCGGGACCATTGAAACTGTCGGTGCTCCGGAATAGTGTCTGGTTTGTCTTCACTGACCACCCCTCCGCCGCGGTCCGTTGCCGCGGCCACCGACAGGAGCCACAATGCCCAGCCCTGACATCACTCCCGGCGCACCCTGCTGGATCGACCTCATGACATCGGATGCCGCCAAAGCCAAGCAGTTCTACGGAGAACTGTTCGGGTGGGACTTCCAGACCGGCGACGAGGAAAAATACGGCGGTTACATCACAGCCTCGAAAAACGGGAAGTCCGTGGCAGGGCTCATGCAAAAGGATGAAACGATGGCGGGCTTCCCTGACGCCTGGTCCACCTACCTGCGTTCAGACGACGCCGCCGCCACCGCCGAAGCTGTCACGGCGCACGGCGGACAGGTCTTCATGGGGCCGATGGACGTCCCGGAGCAGGGCCACATGGCCATGTTCGGCGACGCCACCGGCGCGGCCATCGGCGTCTGGCAGCCCCGCGAAATGACCGGCTTCGAACTGGTGGCCGAGCCCGGCGCCGCGGCCTGGCACGAACTCCACACCAAGGACTACGCCACCGCCGTCAAGTTCTACCAGGACGTCTTCGGCTGGGACACGGACGTCATGAGCGACACGCCCGATTTCCGCTACACCACCCTGGGCAAGGGAGACTCAGCCAAGGCGGGCATCATGGATGCCTCCGCCTACCTCCCGGCGGAAGTCCCGTCCAACTGGCAGGTCTACTTCGCCGTGGAGGACGCCGACGCGTCCATTGAAAAGGCCGTCGGCCTTGGCGCGCGGGTGATCGACGGACCGGACGACACCCCGTTCGGCCGCCTGGCAACCCTGGCCGACCCCACCGGGGCAATGTTCAAGATCGTTGCCGACACCCGCCAGGGCACCGGCGATCCGGCCGACTCAGGAGACACCACCGGGGCCTAACGAGCCGCAGCATGCCATTTAAGTAAATTGATCTAAAAAATACCGGCCAGCCGCTTCCATCGGAGCTACTGGCCGGTATTCTTTTGCCATGTCCGGCACATGGGGTGAGCCGGCACATGCACACAATCAAAGCACTGCCGCAGAACACCGTTGCCGGGACAGGGCCCATGCTGCCCTGCGGCCGGCGGTGAACGTTTCGCTGGGGGACGTCTCGCAGAATGCACGCTGAATCAATCACACGTTCATTCGACCCTGTTTTGCTGTGCCGGAAACTGCTTGACCAGGAGTAAAGTCCGGGCCCTTTTTGTCCGCGCCAAAAAGCCGGACACATTCCACCGAGCCCTTACCCGGGGCACCCTAATGAGAGTTAGAGCGGATGAAACGCACACCATGGAAAATTACGCTGGGCACGGCGTTGTCAGCGGGGCTTATCGCCGCCCCGTTGGCAGCCGTCCCGGCGTTCGCAGTGGAGGTCTCACCAGCCGCTGCGGGCACGTCGCCAGTGGTCATCAATGAGGCGTACCTCAGCGGAGGCAGCTCCGGAGCGGCCTACAAGAACAAATTCGTAGAGCTGTACAACGCGTCAGATGCGCCGGTTTCGCTGGATGGCTGGTCCCTTCAGTACCGCTCGGGCACGGGAACGGCCGCACCCAACGGAGTGGCGGCCCTCAAGGGCAGTATCCCGGCGAAGGGTTATTATCTGGTCCAGGGCGGGGCGAACGGAGCGCCCACCCCCGCCGGCGCCGACCTGCCCACTCCGGACCTGGTGGCTAGCGGCTTGAACCCGTCCGGAACCACTGGCACCCTGGTCCTGGCCAGGCAGGCCACTGCGATCACTTCGCTGGCCACCGGTTCGGTAATCGAGCCCGCCAACGTGGCCGACCTGCTGGGGTACGGCACGTCCAACACGTTCGAAACTCAGGCTGCCACAGCGCCCGACGGCAACACCGACGTCAAGAGCCTGAACCGCACCAACGGAGCGGACTCCAACAGCAACGCGGCCGACTTCGCCCTTAGCGCCACCATCACCCCGACGGCGGCCGGCGGCAGTGTGGACCCCGGGCCTGTCGACCCCGATCCCGTGGATCCGCCGCCTTTGCCCGCCACGAAGACCATCGCCGAGATCCAGGGCTCCGGTGCGGCCAGCCCGTTCGTCGGCGCCAGTGTCACGACGCGGGGCAAGGTGACCGCGGCGTACCCAACCGGCGGCTTCTCCGGCTTCTACGTCCAGACCCCCGGGACCGGCGGCGATCTGACGCCAGCCAACCACACGGCGTCGGACGCTGTTTTTGTCTTCTCGCCCGCAACAGTCGGCTCGGTCGCCATCGGTGATTACGTCGAAATCACCGGCGCCGTCAGCGAGTTCTTTGGCATGACCCAGGTGAGTGTTGCTGATGCGGCCGGGCTGACGAAGCTCGCCGAGGCGGCGCCGGAGGTGAAGTCCACCGGCTTCTCCCTCCCGGCGGATGAAGCGTTCCGTGAATCCCTCGAAGGCATGCTGCTGACACCGCAGGGACCGGTGACGGTCACTGACAACTACTCCCTGAACCAGTACGGCGAAATCGGCCTGGCCGGCGGCACCACTCCACTTGAACAGCCCACCGCCGTGGCACCTTACGGTTCGGCCGAGTACACGGCAACCGTTGCCGCCAACGCCGCCCGCGGCATCAAGCTCGACGACGGCGCCACCACCAACTTCCTCAAGGACGCCGCCACCAAGGCGCAGGTGCTGCCGTACCTGACCACGTCGGATCCGGTCCGCGTCGGATCAGCCGTGACGTTCCAGACCGATGTGGTGCTCAGCTACGCCAACAACTCCTGGAAGTTCCAGCCGCTGACCCACCTGACGCCGGAAAACGCCGGCATCATCCAGCCGGCCACCTTCGGCGCCACCCGCGCCGAGGCCCCCGGCGCCGTCGGAGGCAACCTCAAGATTGCCTCCTTCAACGTGCTGAACTACTTCCCCACCACCGGCGACATGCTGGCCGGCTGCACCTTCTACACCGACCGCGACGGCAACCCCATTACGGTCCGCGGCGGGTGCGACGCCCGCGGTGCCGCCAACGCCGAGAACCTCAAGCGCCAGCAGGACAAGATCGTGGCCGCCATCGGCAAGTCCGGCGCCGACGTCGTGTCCCTGATGGAAGTAGAGAACTCGGCACAGTTCGGCAAAGACCGCGACGACGCCCTGGCAAAGCTGGTGGAGGCTCTGAACATTGCCACGCCGGGGATCTGGGACTACGTCCGCACCCCCTCCAACGCTCCGCCGCTGGCTGACGAGGACATGATCCGGACCGCGTTCATCTACAAGAAGGCTGCTGCGGAACCGGTGGGCGAATCCATCATCCACAACGACACCGTGGCCTTCGCCAGCGCCCGCAAGCCGCTCGCTCAGGTGTTCAAGCCGGTTGGTGCCTCCGATGACAAGAAGTTCATTGCCATCGCCAACCACTTCAAGTCCAAGGGCTCTGCCGCTACTCCTGAGGACACCGACCAGGGCCAGGGCGCCTCGAACCTTGCCCGCACCGAGCAGGCCAAGTCACTTCTCAGCTTCTCGAACGACCTTCAGTCCTCGAAGGGCACGGACAAGGTTTTCCTGCTGGGCGACTTCAATTCCTACGCCAAGGAAGACCCCATCAACGTCCTCACGGCTGCCGGTTACGTCAACCAGGACGAGAAGGCCAAGAACGCTGACGGCTCCGCCAAGCACTCCTACCTGTTCGGCGGCCTGGTGGGTTCCCTGGACCACGTCCTTGCCTCGCCGGCCGCCAATTCGGTGGTCACCGGCGCCGACATCTGGAACATCAACTCCGTGGAGTCCGTGGCGCTGGAGTACAGCCGGTATAACAACAATGTGACCAACTACTATGCGCCGGACCAGTTCAGGGCAAGCGACCACGATCCCGTGGTGGTGGGCCTTGATCTGCCGGCCGCACCGGTCCTGCCGCCGAGCGTTGACCTGAACTTCCTGGGAATCAACGATTTCCACGGCCGCATCGATTCCAACACGATCCTGTTTGCCGCCACCATCGAAAAGCTCCGCGAATCCGCGGCACCGGGCGCCACGGCTTTCCTGTCCGCCGGAGACAACATCGGAGCCTCGCTGTTCGCTTCCGCCGTCGCCAAGGACCAGCCCACCATCGATGTGCTGAACGCCCTGGAGCTGCAGACGTCCGCCGTGGGCAACCACGAGTTCGACGGCGGCTGGACGGACCTGCGGGACCGGGTCGTCGCCGGCGGAACGAACGCCAAGTTCCCGTATCTCGGCGCCAACGTTTACAAGAAGGGCACCACGGAACCGGCCCTGCCCGAATACACGGTGCTGGAGATGAACGGCGTGAAGGTGGCCGTGATCGGCACCGTCACCCAGGAAGTGCCATCGCTGGTCACGCCTGCCGGAATCACCGAACTTGAGTTCGGTGACTCCGTGGAAGCGATCAACCGCGTTGCGGCGAAGATCACCGCGGACAAGCTCGCCGACGTCATCATCGTGGAAAACCACGACGGCGCCGGGTCCGGCGCTCCCGAAGGCTCCACGTTGGAACAGGAAGTCGCAGCCGGCGGCCCCTTCGCCAAACTCGTCAACGAAACCTCTCCCGAGGTGGACGCCATCTTCACCGGCCACACCCACAAGCAGTACGCCTGGGATGCTCCGGTGCTGGATGGCAACGGCCAGCCGACGGGCAGGACGCGCCCCATTGTCCAGACCGGCAGTTACGGCGAGTTCATCGGCCAGATCCAGCTGACGATCGACACCAAGACCATGCAGGTGACCGGCTACAAAGCGGGCAACGTCAAGCGCACCGTCCCCACCACCACGGAGACGGCCGCGGACCTTGTGACCAAGTACCCGCGGGTGGCAGCCGTGAAGGCAATCGTTGACAAGGCTGTCGCCGACGCTGCCGTCATCGGCAACCAGCCGGTCGGCAAGGTCACCGCTGATATCACCACGGCTTTCACGCCCGCCACGGCAACAAGCCCGGCGTCCCGTGACGACCGTGCGAGCGAATCCACCCTGGGCAACCTGGTGGCGGACTCACTGGTGGACGCACTCAAGGCTCCGGACCTCGGCGCCGCCGAAATCGGCGTCGTGAATCCCGGCGGCCTGCGCAACGAGCTGTACTTCGCGCCGGACGGAACCATCACCTATGCGGAGGCGAACGCCGTGCTTCCGTTCGTGAACAACCTCTGGACCACGTCCCTGACCGGGGCACAGTTCAAGACGCTCCTGGAACAGCAGTGGCAGACCAACCCGGACGGCACGGTCCCAAGCCGCGCCTACCAGCAGCTGGGATTGTCCAAGAACGTCAACTACACCTACGATGCCGCACGTGCCGCGGGTGACCGCATCACGTCCATCCGGGTCAATGGTTCGCTCATCGATCCGGCCAGGTCCTACCGCGTCGGCACCTTCAGCTTCCTCGCAACCGGCGGCGACAACTTCCGGATTTTCAAGGAAGGAACCGGCACCAAGGATTCAGGGCTCGTGGACCGCGACGCCTGGATCAAGTACCTGCAGGAGCACAACCCGGCAGCGCCGGACTTTGCCCGCCGCACTGTTGCCGTGGTGAACACGACGGCGGCCGAGGTCAAGGCCGGCGACTCCATCACGCTGGCCGTCTCCAAGCTGGATCTCACGTCGCTGGGCAGCCCGGTCAACACGTCGCTGGCGGCCTCCTTCACGGACGCTGCGGGCACCGTAACCCAGCTCGGCACCATCCCGGTGTCCGCCGGGGCTGCCGCAGTGGACGTGAAGGTTCCGGCCGGCGTGGCCTCAGGCGCCGGAACCCTGGTGCTCACCGCTGCTGAATCGGGCACCGTGGTCAAAACGGCTGTCCTGGTTGCTTCCAGCGGACCGGTGCCGCCGGTCTGCACCGCGCCCGTCCCGCCCACCAAGTGGTACGACTTTGCAGGCTGGATCAAGTACGGCCTGGCCTGGATCCAGTACCAGAAGTGCCTGAAAGGCTAGTTTCCCGGCCTGACGGTAACTGAACTTGCCCCGCCCCGGGGCTGGAAATCCCTTCGGATTCCGGCCCCGGACGCGGGGCATTTTCGTGTCCGGGAGGTCAGCGGTCGAGGATGTGGCGGGCTATCTCGTCGGCGTCGCGGAGGGTGCGCTGGCCGCTGCGGTACACCGGCCCCTCCTGCGGCCTCGCCTCCGCGGCGATGGCCGTGCCCCACTGCGCCGCGGACAGCTGCAGTCCCAGTACGTACAGTCCTTCCGAGACGGATCCGTTGGCGCCCACCGGCCGGTACGGGTGCGGGCTGACGTCAAGTCCGGAGGTCTCCACCGGCGCGCCCTCCACAGTCATCATCAGCCGGGGCCGGGCCAGGCCGTCGGCGAGCAGCTGCTCCAGCACCGGCGACACATTGACGGAAACCCGGTTGGCCGGAGCGAGCGCCTCGATCATGGTGCGGGCGTGGATGGCCCCGCCGTTGACCCACGGCGACACGGCCTTGAAGGAACCGGCCGCGCGGTCGAGCGAAAACTTCGGATCCGGGCCCACGAAGCTGACCACGCCCGCCCTGGCGAGCGCTGCGAGCTGCTCGGCCCGGATGGCCGGCGGGCCGCTGGCCAGCCCTTCGACGAACGACTCGAACCAGCCCCGCAGGCCGGCGACCCAGGACTCATCGGTGATGCCGCCGTCGGCCACCACCGATTTCAGCACCGCCCGCCCGTGGTGCAGCGCCCCGATGGTCATTTTCACGGGGTCGTCCTCCCCCAGTGCCGAACGCCGGGCGTCATCGAGCAGGTAGTCGACGACGGCGGCATCCACCTCAGCCTGCGACGCGAAGTTCCGGCCGGCCAGGGGAGCTGCCAGGCCCGGGAGGTTCAGCCGCTGGTCCGGCGCCACATGCCTGGCCACCAGGTCATCCGCTTCGGCTTCCCAGCGGGAGACGCTGTGGGCGTGCGGCCGCATCGCCTCCTGGAGCAGGGCCAGGAACGCCTCGGGCTCGTTGACGGCGTCCGGACGGGTCCGAACCAAGGTGGAATAGTAGGCCCAGAGCGCGTCGCGCTGCAGGAGGGGCCAGAGGTCGTGGTCGAAGGCGGGGGTGATTCCCGCGGCCGCGAACCTTCCGACGGCGGCCTCGGTGCAGTACCGCAGCGTCACGCCGGACGGGTAGTATCCTGCAAGGTCCGCTTTGGCCCGGTAAGGGGTCCCGCGCCGGGACGCCGCGATGATTAGGGGCTCGTTGCCGGACGGGACGTATTCGAGACCGGCCCTCCCCTGCCCGGGGACGCCGTCCGCCGTGCCGTCGCCTTCTGCCGCAACGAACCTCCCGCCCCGGCCCTCGGTCAGCTGGCCCATCACGTCAAAGAAGTTCAGGCCCATGCCCCGGACCAGGACGGGCTCGCCGGCTGGCACCACAGACCAGTCGACGTCGGCGGGGACCGCAGGGGGCAGGTACAGGAGGCCCAGCCGGGCGGCCCCTGCCTGGAGCTCGCGCTGTTCGGCGTTGAGCCTGGACTCAAGATGGCCCAGGGCCAGCACCACGGACCCGACGGTGAGCGGCCCGCCGTCCTCGAGTTCGACGTCGAACGTTCCGTTTCCTGCCGGCCGCACAGCGGTGGCGGTGGTGCGGTGGAACTGGACGGTGACGCCTTCCGGAAGGTGCGCGAGCAGCTCGTCCAGGGTGAAGCGGAGGTAGCAGCCGTACAGGGCGCGGCTCGGAAAATCGCGGGATCCGAGGCTGGCAAGTTCGTGGCGTTCATCCTCGGTCAGCGAAGGGTGCGGGCTGTCCTGCTGCGCCGCACGCCATGTTTCGAAGGTGTTGCCGGCCACGGGTGCCGCCAGCTCAGGGTCCTCGGGAATGACGGTGGGATAGAACGATTGCGTGTTCATCAGGTACAGCCGGGACTGGCCGGGCTGCCACACGTGGCCCGGCCCGGCCGGGTACGGGTCCACCACGTCGATATGGAGGCTGGATGCGGAGTGGCTCGCGGTGCCATGCGGTCCGGAAGTCCCCGAAGATGCCGAATCGGAGGGGTTCCTGAGCCGCCAGTTGGCGAGGAGCCGCTCCAGGACACTGGTGCCGCGGGGTCCGGCCCCTATTAGTGCTGTCCGGATGCTTTGCGATGTGCCCACACCCTCCAGAGTATCTGCATGTGACTTGCTAGCCGCGCGCGGATGCTGTTTCGTAGGGCCATGACCACCACAGCAGCTGATCACCAGCCCGTGTCCGGTGCCTCTTCCCCCGGCGGGAAAGCGCCCGAACCGACCGACGAAAACATCTGGCTTGAGGAGATCTACGGCGAGGAGCCGCTGGCCTGGGTCCGCGAACAGAACGCCCGCACCGAGGACCTGCTCGAAGACGCCGACTATGCCGCGCTCGAAAGCCGCATCCTGGAGGTGCTGGACTCCACGGACAAGATCGCCATGGTGGGCAAGCACGGCGACTGGTATTACAACTTCTGGCGGGACGGCCAGAACCCGAAGGGGCTGTGGCGCCGGACGTCCTGGGAGAGCTACCGGAGCGGGGAGCCCGAATGGGATGTGCTGCTGGACGTCGACGCGCTGGCCGCCGCCGAAGGCGAAGAGTGGGTTTTCCACGGCGCCAATTTCCTCCGCCCTGCGCCCGGCGAACCGCACCGGCTGGCGCTGGTGGCCCTCTCCCCCGACGGCGGCGACGCCAACCGCTACCGCGAGTTCGACGTCGAGACCCGGACATTCGTGGACCCGGCGTCGGGCGGCTTCGACCTGCCCACGGCCAAGGGCAACGCTTCCTGGCTGGACCGGGACACGCTGCTGGTGTCCACCACCGCCGAAGGCCTGCCCAGCACCACCTCGTCCTACGCGCGCACCGCCGTCCGGCTTGCCCGCGGCGGATCGCTCGCGGCAGCCGAACGGCTGTTTGAAATCCCCGAAGACCACATGATGGCGCTGGTGGCGCATGACTCCACGCCCGGGTTCGAGCGGACCTTCGCCATGGACTGGATCAGCTTCTTCAACAAGAGCACGTCGGTCCTGCGGGACGGATCCTGGGTGGTCATCGACGCCCCGACCGACGTGAACCTGAGCGTGCACCGGGAGTGGCTGCTGTTCCGCCCGCAGGGCGACTGGGACGTCGACGGAACCACGTACGCCGCCGGTTCGCTGCTCGCCGCCAGGTTCGAGGATTACCTTGCCGGCAGCCGCGAACTGGCGGTCCTGTTCACCCCGGACGCGCACACATCGCTGCAGTCGTGGAGCTGGACCCGCAACTTCCTGCTGCTCAACCTCCTGCGGGATGTGTCCTCGGAGATCCGCGTCCTGGATCCGGAACGGCCCGGAACAGAGGCCGCATGGGCTTCGACGCTGCTGGACGCCTGCCCGCCGCTGCACGACGTCAACGCCTTCGCCGTTGACGACGAGGACGAGGCAACGGGCATGGACGACGACGGCACGGACGACGACGGTACCGGCGGCAATGTGCCGGTGCCGGAAGGGGAAGCCCCCGGCGCGGGGAACGACTTCTGGCTCGTGGCCACCGGCTTCACCACGCCCAGCACGCTCACCCGGGGAACGCTGCGCCGCGGCAGCGTCGGGCAGGTGGTCAGCGAGCACGAGGTGATCCGCACCTCGCCGTCCTACTTTGACGACTCGGCCTACGAGGTCCAGCAGCACTTCGCCGTGTCCGACGACGGCACCCGGGTGCCGTACTTCCAGGTGGCGTCCAAGGACCTGGTGCTTGACGGCCAGAACCCCACGCAACTGTCCGGCTACGGCGGGTTCGAGGTTTCCCGGACGCCTGCCTACAGCGGCGCGATCGGCCGGGCCTGGCTGGAACGCCGGACCGACGCCGGGGGCCCGGCCACAGGCCGGACCGACACCGGCGGCGAACGCGGCGGCGCCGGTGAGGGCGCGGCCGGTGAAGGCGCGGCCGGTGAAGGCGAAGGCAGCGCCACGCACACCCGCGGCGGCGTCTACGTGGTGGCGAACATCCGCGGCGGCGGCGAATACGGACCCTCGTGGCACCGCGCCGCGCTGCAGGAAAAGCGCCACCGCGCGTTCGAGGACTTCGCTGCAGTGGCCAGGGACCTGATCTCCAGGGGAGTCACCTCCAAGGAGCGGCTGGGCTGTGTAGGCGGCTCCAACGGCGGGCTGCTGGTGGGCAACATGCTGACCCGGTACCCGGAACTGTTCGGCGCTGTATCCTGCGGTGTGCCGCTGCTGGACATGCGCCGTTACACCAAGCTGTCCGCCGGGTACTCGTGGATCGCCGAATACGGGGACCCTGACGTGCCCGAGGACTGGGAGTTCATCCGGACGTTCTCGCCGTACCACCTCCTTCGCGACGGCGTGGATTACCCGGAGACGTTCATCTGGACCGCAACTTCAGATGACCGGGTGGGTCCCGTGCAGGCCCGCAAGATGGCGGCCCGGATGCAGGCCATGGGCATCCCCAACGTCTGGTTCCACGAGGCGCTGGAGGGCGGGCACGCCGGTGCCTCCGACAACCGGCAGGCGGCCGCGTTGCAGAGCCGCAGCCAGCATTTCCTCTGGCGTTCGCTGGCGGGCCGTTCCGACTACTAGCACCGTTTTGCACTGACTGCCCCGTTCTGCGTATCCTTGGTGGGCTAGGAATAGCAATTGGAGACGTGCCAGAGCGGCCGAATGGGCTTCACTGCTAATGAAGTGTGGGGCACAACTCCACCGGGGGTTCAAATCCCCCCGTCTCCGCGTTTGGCCCCGGTCCCTGGACCGGGGCCTTTTGCGTTTCTACGGCGGGTTGCGTGTCCGGCTGCGCGCCGGCCGGGGTGGCAGGATGGGCCCATGGCGGAGAACAGCAATCACGACGTGGTCATTATCGGTGGCGGACACAACGGCCTGGCGGCTGCCGCCTATCTGGCCAGGGCCGGACAGGACGTCCTGCTGCTGGAGAAACTGGACCACGCCGGCGGAGCGGCCGTCTCCGCCCGGGCGTTCGACGGCGTCGACGCCCGCCTTTCGCGGTATTCGTACCTGGTGAGCCTGCTGCCGCAGGAAATCATTGACGACCTGGGACTGCGCATCAGGCTGGCGCGGCGCCGCTACTCGTCCTACACGCCGGACCCGGGCAGCCCCGGCCGCGGCCTCCTGATCGACAACGGGGATGCGGCGGCCACGGCGGCGTCCTTCGCATCAGTGGGTGCCCCGGCTGCCGAAGCCGCGGCCTTTGATCGCTTCTATGCGGAGTGCCGGAAGCTCACCGGGGCGCTGTGGCCCACCATGACGTCGCCCCTGCCCACCCGCTCCGAGGCCCGGCAACTCGCTGAAGCCGCCGGTGCCGATGATGTGTGGGAGTCGGTCATCGAGCGGCCCATCGGCGAAGCCATCACCCGCGGCCTGCAAAGTGACCTGGTGCGCGGCGTGGTGCTGACGGATGCGCTGATCGGTACGTTTGCCAGGGCAGACAGCCCGGACCTGCAGCAGAACATCTGCTTCCTGTACCACCTCCTGGGCGGCGGAACCGGAGACTGGGATGTGCCCATAGGCGGCATGGGGACTGTCTCCGGCGAACTGGAGCGGGCCGCCCGCGAGGCCGGCGCCACCATCCTGACCGCCGCCGAGGTGACCCGCGTCCGGCCCGGAGGCACAGTTCATTACCGCCACGACGGCCAGGAACGCTCTGCCTCCGCCGATTGGGTGCTCTCCAACGTGGCTCCCGTGGTGCTGGACCGGCTGCGCTCGCCAGAGCCGATGCCGGGCCCCGGTGCCGCCGCGGGTGCGGGTGCGGGTGCCAGTGCCGGTGCCGCCGCGGCGGCGGCACCTGTGAACCCCAACCACCTCCGCGAGGGTTCACAAGTCAAGGTAAACCTCCTGCTGAAGCGCCTGCCTCAGCTGTTGGACCGCAGCATCAGCCCGGAGGCGGCCTTCGGCGGCACCTTCCACATCAACGAAACCTGGACCCAACTGGACGACGCCTACCGGGCCGCCGAACAGGGAACGGTCCCGGACCCGCTGCCCTGCGAAATCTACTGCCATTCGTTGACCGATCCCAGCATCCTCTCCACGGAGCTGCAGGCCTCCGGCGCCCACACCCTGACGGTCTTCGGACTCCACGTGCCGGACAGGCTGGTCACTGCGGAGAACAACGAGGCGATGCGGACGGCGCTGCAGGCCGCCGTCGTAAAATCCCTCAACTCTGTGCTGGCGGAACCGATCGAGGATCTGCTGCTGACCGGCGCCGACGGAACGCCGTGCATCGAAACCAGGACCACGCTGGATATCCAGCGCGCCGTGGGCATGCCGCGCGGCAACATCTTCCACGGCGGACTCGACTGGCCGTTCATGGAGGACGACGCCCCGCGGGACACTCCCGCCCGGCGCTGGGGCGTGTCCACCGACGATCCCCGCATCCTGCTGTGCGGCTCCGGAGCCCGGCGCGGCGGGGCGGTGAGCGCCATCGGCGGCCACAATGCAGCCATGGCCGTGCTGGAGTCCGAGGCGCTGGAGTCCGAGGGTTTGACGTCCTAGGGTTTGACGTCCTAGGGATTCGCTGGCTTGGGTGCGCCTGAACGCCCGCGGCTGACGTCCGCTCCGGCCTGGCGGTGGAGGGCCAGGCTGTCCGCGGTGCTCAGCAGCATCAGCACCGCGATGGCCAGGAACGCGCCGCGGTACGGAGCAACGGGGTCCGCTCCGAAGGCGCCGGGGGCGGCGAAGAGCCGGAGGAACAAGGCTCCGACGGCGATGCCCGCACCGGCCGCCAGCTGGACGAGTGTGGCCGAAATGGCGTTGGCCGACGGCAGCTGTCCGGGAACGATGTCGGCGTACTGGATGGAGGCGTAGGCCGAGAATCCGATGGAGCGGAACGCGCCGCTGCAGACCAGCAGGGCGAAGATCAGCGGCTCCGGGGTCCCGCCGTCCAGCAGCGCGCACAGGCCAAAAGTGAGGGCCGAGGCAAGGGATGCGAAGACGAGGACGGGCTTGAAACCGAACCTGCGGATCAGCGGCGTGGTTGCGGGTTTGATGCCGATGTTGCCGATGAACACCGCCGCCACCATAACGCCGGCGTGCAGCGGATCCCAGCCGAAGCCGTCCTGGAACATCAGCGGCAGCAGGAACGGAACCGCGCTGATGGTCAGGCGGTATATGAACCCGCCGGTGGACGTTGCGCGGAACGTCCGGGTGCCGAAAACATTCAGCTGGAACAGCGGATTGGTGGTGCGCCGCAACCACAGGACTGCCCCGGCGATAAACACCAGGCCCGCGGCCACGCTGATCGCCCCGAACGGTCCGGAGGGGTGCGCCGTGGCCAGTTCGAGCCCCACCACCAGGGCCCCGACACCGGCCGTCGTCAGCAGCAGCCCCACCCAGTCGAGGCGGCGGGACTGGTCCCCGGCTCCCTGCGGAACCAGGCGAAGGGCCGCAATAAACGCGGCAAGGCCCAGCGGGATGTTAATCAGGAAGATCCAGTGCCAAGACAGGAAGGTGGTTAGCGCCCCGCCCACTAGCGGCGCCAGGACCGGCGCCAGCAGCCCGGGCCACACAAGGTAGGCGGTGGCCCGGAGAAGGTCCTCCTTGGGTGTCCTGCGCAGCACCACGAGCGTGCCCACCGGCACCATCATGGCCCCGCCTGCACCCTGCAGGACACGGCTGACGGTGAGCATGGTGAGGTCCTGGCTCACCGCGCACAGGAACGAGGCGACGGTGAACACCGCAATGGCGGCACAGAAAACACGGCGGGCACCCACGCGCTCGGCCAGCCAGCCGCTGACCGGAATGCCCATGGCCACGGTCATCAGGTAGGCCGTCATGGTGATGTTGACGTCGGCCGGAGCCACGGCGAAGTCTGCCGCGATGCTGGGGATGGCGGTGGTCAGCACGGTGCCGTCCAGGAACTCCATGAAGAACGTGGCTGCAACCAGCAGGGCCAGCCGCGGCTGCCACTCCTGGCGGACAGCCGACGCGGCGCTGCTCTGGGATTCGCTCATGGCTCCTGGCCTGGACTCATTCGCCGATCCTATAGGCGTGCCAGGCACGGTGCCAGAATAAGTCCGCCCCTTACGCGGACCGCCGGAGGGGGCCTACCCGGCCTGTCCCAGCACGAGGGGAAGGACGGCACCGGCACCGGCGCGGCGCAGTGCCCGGCCTGCAACCGTGACCGTCCAGCGGCTGTCCGTAAGGTCATCCACCAACATGATGCTCTGACCCTGGATGCCGGCCATGGCGGCCTCCAGCTCCGGTCCCACAACGAGCCGGTCCCAGACTCCGGCCAGCCGGTAGGCGCTGTTGCCCCCGCGTCCGCCGGTGGGCCCGCCGTGTTCCAGCTGCAGCTGGCCCAGGTAGGGTATGCGGCCGATACCGGAAATTCCGCGCGCCAGCGAATCGACCAGGGCCGGCTTGCTGCGCGACGGAATGCTGACGATGGCTGCCGGGCGTCCGACGCCGCTCCAGCCGGGGCTGCGTCCGTTCCCGGCGCCCCATTCGCGGAGCACCTGCACGCAGGCCTGCAGCATGGCGGGGTCCACCTCGCGGTCCCCCGCGCCGGAGGCAAAGATCTCCCGCAGGGCGCCGCCCCAGCCGAGGTCGGTCAGGCGGGCCAGCACGCGGCCCTCGGCGAGGCTCTCCTCCGGTTTGATCTTGCCCTTGACGGTGACCCCGAGCCGGTCCATGCCGCTGGGCCACTGCAGCCGCGGTTCCAGTGCCATGCCGGCACGGCTGAGCGTCTGGCCGGCCGCTTCTGTGGCCGCGGATGCGATGTCGGACGGGAACCAGCGTCCGGCGCAGTTGTCACAGCGGCCGCACGCACGGGCTGTTTCATCGTCCAGGACGGAGGTGATGTATTCCATCCGGCAGCCGGCGGTGTCCTGGTAGATCACCATGGAGTCCTGCTCGTCCACACGGGCCTCGGCGATGCGGGTGTACCGGTCGGCGTCGTAGCTCCAGGGCTGGCCGGTGGAACGCCAGCCGCCGCCCACCCGCTCCACGGCCCCGTCCACGGACAGGACCTTGAGCAGCAGTTCCAGCGGTGTGCGCCGCAGGTCCACGCGCGCTTCGAGGGCCACTGTGGACACAGCCGAACCGGCCTCGGCCAGCGCGGTCAGGACGGCCGCGGCCTTTTCCTCCGACGGCATGGATGCGGTGGCGAAGTACTGCCAGATGTCACGGTCCTCGGAGCCGGGCAGCAGCAGGACGTCGGCGTTGGCCGCGCCACGCCCCGCGCGGCCTACCTGCTGGTAGTAGGCCACCGGAGACGACGGGGCGCCAAGGTGCACCACGAAGCCCAGGTCCGGTTTGTCGAATCCCATGCCCAGGGCCGACGTGGCCACCAGCGCCTTGACCTGGTTGTCCTTGAGGAGCTGTTCCGCCCGTTCGCGGTCCGCGGGATCGGTGCGGCCGGTGTAGGCGAGGACCTCATGGCCGGCTTCGGCGAGCAGCCGGGCGGTGTCCTCCGCCGCGGAGACCGTCAGGGTATAAATGATGCCGCTGCCGGGCAGGTCCGCCAGATGGGTCAGCAGCCAGCCCAGCCGGTCGCGGGAATCCGCCAGCTGCAGCACGCCGAGCCGGAGCGATTCACGGCCCAGGGCGCCGCGGATGGTCAGCACGCCGTCGCCCAGCTGCTCTTCGATGTCATGGACCACCCGGGAGTTGGCGGTGGCTGTGGTGGCCAGCACGGGGACGGTGTCCGGCAACTGCGTGATGAGGTCCGCGATGCGCCGGTAGTCGGGACGGAAGTCATGGCCCCAGTCGGAGATGCAGTGTGCTTCGTCAATCACCAGGAGCCCGGTGCGGCGGATCAGTTCGGGCAGCTGGTTCTCCCGGAACGACGGGTTGGTGAGCCGCTCCGGGGATACGAGCAGCACGTCCACTTGGTCCGCGGCCAGCTGCTCGCGGACGGTATCCCATTCGAGCTGGTTGGCGGAGTTGATGGCAACTGCACGGACTCCTGCCCGGGCAGCTGCCGCCACCTGGTCCCGCATCAGGGCCAGCAGCGGCGAAACGATCAGCGTGGGACCGGCCCCGCGGCGCCGGAGCAGCAGCGATGCCACAAAATAGACGGCCGATTTTCCCCAGCCGGTGCGCTGCACCACAAGGGCGCGGCGCCCGCCGTCGACCAGTGCTTCAATCGCCTCGAACTGGCCGTCATGGAAGCTGGCCTCGGGATGTCCTACGAGGCCGCGAAGAACTTCCAGGGCCTGGGCATGAGTCCCCTGTCCACCCGCGGGGAGATCGGCGGAAGCGGAAAGGACAGCAGCATTCTGGTTATTGGCCATTGATTCAGTATCCCAGCCCCCTCCGACAGCCGCGAAGCCGGGTACCGGGCCATGTGGACGGCGCGCCCGCGTAATGCAACTACTCCTCCACAGCCATTTTGCGCTTCACCGTAAGATGGAACGCGTGACTAGCGACCAGACAAAGACTTTTGACCTTTCGGCATCGTTCAAGGCCTACGACGTGCGCGGCATTGTGGGCGAGTCAATCACCGCCGAAATCGTCGAAGCCGTAGGCGCCGCATTCGTGGATGTCCTGAAGCTCGAGGGCCAGACGGTCCTGGTGGGCGGCGACATGCGCCCCTCCTCCCCCGAGTTCAGCAAGGCATTCGCCAACGGTGCGGCCACCCGCGGAGCCAACGTCCAGCTGCTGGACCTCATCTCCACCGACGAGCTCTACTACGCCTGCGGTGCGCTCAAGGCCGCAGGGGCAACGTTCACCGCCAGCCACAACCCCGCCGAATACAACGGCATCAAGATGTCCAAGGCCGGCGCCCAGCCCATTTCGTCGGAATCCGGCCTGAAGGAAATCCAGGCCCGCGCGGAGGACTACCTCCACGCCGGCTCCATCCCGGCCGCAGGCAAGCGCGGCCTCATCGGGGTTCACGATGTCCTGAAGGATTACTCCGAATACCTCCGCAAGCTGGTGGACCTCAAGGGATCCCGCCCGTTGAAGGTGGTAGTCGACGCCGGTAACGGCATGGCCGGCCTGACCACCCCGGCGGTCCTCGGCGACGCCCTGCTGCCCAAGCTGCCGTTCGACATCATTCCCCTCTACTTCGAGCTGGACGGGTCCTTCCCGAACCACCCGGCCAACCCGCTCGAGCCGGAGAACCTCCTGGACCTGCAGGCCGCCGTCGTCGAACACGGTGCGGACATCGGGCTGGCCTTCGACGGCGACGCCGACCGCTGCTTCGTCATCGACGAGAAGGGCAACCCCGTGTCGCCGTCGGCCATCACCGGCATGGTGGCCCGCCGCGAGATCGCCCGCGCCAAGGCCCAGGGCGAGGAAACGCCCACCATCATCCACAACCTGCTGACCTCCAAGGCGGTGCCGGAACTCGTGGCGCACGACGGCGGCCGCGCCGTCCGCACGCGCGTGGGCCACTCGTTCATCAAGGCAGTCATGGCAGAGGAAGGCGCCGTCTTCGGCGGCGAGCACTCCGCGCACTTCTACTTCCGCGATTTCTGGAACGCGGACACCGGCATGCTCGCCGCGATGCACGTCCTGGCCGCCCTCGGTGAGCAGGACCGTCCGCTGTCCGAACTCGGTCACGAGTACGAGCCCTACATTTCCTCCGGCGAAATCAACTCCGAAATCGAGGACAAAGCCGGCGCCGTCGAGCGGGTCCGCGCCGATTTTGCCGGTGAAGACGTCGACGTCGACATGCTGGACGGCAGCACCTTCACGGCCCGCGACGGCAGCTGGTGGTTCAACCTGCGCCCTTCCAACACCGAACCGTTCCTCCGCCTTAACGCCGAGGCCACGGACCGGCCCACCATGGAACGCATCCGCGACCGCGTGCTTGCCCTGGTCAACGGCTAGGCCGCCCGCATGACTGAACGTTCCGGCACGTCCTGGCGGGACACGGTGCCAGAAGCTACGGCCACCGACCTGGAAAACCTGCTGGGCACCGGCGTCGGCGCTGCCCAGGAGCAGCTGGGGCGCAACGGCGGTTTCCTGCCGTTCGCCCTGGTGGTGGAGAACGACGGCGAGGTCCGCCTGGTCGCCGTCACTCCGGCTGACGCTGAGGACGGTGCCGAGGGCGACTTCGACGCCGATACGATGATCAGCGACCTCACGGAACTGCTCCGGCAGAACCGGGACGACTTCCGGGCCGCGGCGGTGGTCTGTGACATCACCCTGCTGGAAGAAGCCACGGACGCCATCCACGTGGCGGCCGAGCACCGTGACGGATCTGTTTTCGCCGCGGTGCTGCCCTACGAGCCCAACGCCGAGTCACACGAATGGGAGTTCGGACAGCTTGCAGCTGATTCCAGCGAACCCGCGATCTGGGTGGACTAGACCTCCAGTGGGTTGCTGACATGAAGATCAATGCGTTCGCGGACGTAAGCCTGCGCGCCATGATGGTGCTCTCGGCGGCCCCGCAGGGCACCTTGCTGACCACGCAGAGCATCGCCGATGCCGTGGGAACGCCCTACAACCATGTCAGCAAGGCCATGGCGAAGCTCCGCGAACTTGGCGTGATCGACGTCGAACGGGGACGTAACGGCGGGTCGCGGCTGAATGACGCCGGACGGCGGGCCACCGTCGGGCAGCTCCTGCGGCAGTTGAATACCCGGGCCGATCCGGCCGACTGCCATTCCGTGAATGGCGACTGCCCGCTGATCAACGAATGCAAGCTTCGCGGCGCCCTGGCACGGGCACGCGAGGCTTTCTACCGCGAACTCGACGACATCGTGGTGTCCACCCTCCCCGGTACGCGCCAGATGGCGCCGGTTTTCCAGGCGATCGGGCTGCGCCCCGGGCTCTGATTCCCCGCCGATTTTGAATTCTTTTCTACGACGTGTAGAACTTAGGTATAAATACTCGTATTTCAAATACATGTATTGATCGCGGTCCGGACAAAGACCCGGGCCCTTACCTCAGGAGTATACATGCTCTCGGACAAATCCCGCCCTGTCATTGAGGCCACCCTGCCGCTGGTCGGATCCCGGATCGGCGACATCACCCCCAAGTTCTATGCACGGCTCTTCGGCGCGCACCCGGAACTGCTGGACGGACTGTTCAGCCGTTCCAACCAGCGGTCGGGCAACCAGCAGCAGGCCCTGGCCGGAAGCATCGCCGCTTTCGCCACGCACCTGGTGAACAACCCCGGAACCCTCCCGGAAACCGTGCTTTCCCGGATCGCCCACAAGCACGCCTCCCTGGGCATCACCGAACCCCAGTACCAGGTTGTCTACGAGCACCTCTTCGCCGCCATCGCGGAGGACCTCGCCGAGGTCATCACCCCGGAAATCGCCGAGGCCTGGACCGAGGTCTACTGGCTCATGGCCGACGCCCTCATCAAGATCGAAAAGGGCCTCTACGCCATCCAGGCCAACGACAAGATGTGGACCCCGTGGCGCGTTGCCGCGAAGACGCCCGCCGGCACCGGCGCCATGACCTTCACCCTGGAACCGGCCGACGACACCCCGATCACGCCCGCCCTTCCCGGCCAGTACGTCAGCGTCAAGGTCCAGCTCCCGGACGGCCTGCGCCAGGTCCGCCAGTACTCCCTCTCCGACGACGCCGGCACCAGCCGCACCTTCACCACCAAGCTCGACGACGGCGGCGAGGTCTCCCCCGTGCTGCACAACGGCGTCGAGGTCGGCGACATCCTGGAGATCTCCAACCCGTACGGCGAGATCACGCTCAAGGAGGGCGACGGGCCCGTGGTCCTGGCTTCGGCCGGCATCGGCTGCACGCCCACGGCGTCCATCCTGCGGTCGCTGGCTGAGGCCGGTTCCGACCGCCGGGTACTGGTGCTCCACGCGGAAAGCACGCTGGAAAGCTGGGCCCTGCGCGGGCAGATGACGGACGACGTCGAGCGCCTCGAGGGTGCCGACCTCCAGCTCTGGCTGGAAGAGCCGCAGGCGGGTGCGAACGCCGGCTTTATGTCGCTGCGCGAAGTGGACCTGCCCGCCAATGCCTCGCTGTACCTCTGCGGCCCCCTCCCGTTCATGAAGCACATCCGCAACGAGGCCATTAACGCCGGCATCCCCGCGACGAAGATCCACTACGAAGTCTTCGGCCCGGACATCTGGCTCGCTTCCTAGAGTCAGAGGCGGGAACGACGGCGGCGCCGCACCTTTTCGGAAAAGGTGCGGCGCCGCCGTCGTTGTCTCTGTTTGTCCCCAGCTGATTAGCTGTGGTCCGCCATGCGTTCCTTCAGGCCTTCCAGCTCGGAGCGCAGGGCCTCGGGCAGGGAGTCGCCGAACTTCGCGTACCACTCTTCGATGGAGGCCAGCTCGGCGTCCCACTCCTCGCGGTCGACGCGGACGGCGTCTTCAACGTGGGCGTGGGTCAGGTCCAGGCCGATGAGGTCCAGCGAGTCGCCGGTCGGCACAAAGCCGATCGGGGTCTCAATGGCGTCCGCCTTGCCTTCCAGACGCTCGATGGCCCACTTGAGGACACGGGCATTGTCGCCGAATCCGGGCCAGGCGAATCCGCCGTCGGCGGTGCGGCGGAACCAGTTGACCAGGAAGATGTGCGGCAGGCGCTCCGGGTTGGCCTTGCCTGAGACGCTGATCCAGTGCTTCAGGTAATCGCCTGCGTCGTAGCCGATGAACGGCAGCATGGCCATGGGGTCGCGGCGGAGCACTCCGACCTGTCCGGCAGCGGCGGCCGTGGTCTCCGAGGAGAGTGTGGAACCCATGAAGATGCCGTTGGTCCAGCTGCGCGCCTGGGTCACCAGGGGCACAGTGGTCTTGCGACGGCCGCCGAAGAGGATGGCGGAGAGCTCAACACCCTCGGGGCTGAAGTACTCCTCGGCCAGCATGTCGATCTGCGAGATCGGCGTGCAGAAGCGGGAGTTCGGGTGGGCGGCCGGCTTGTCCGAATCCGGAGTCCAGGAGTTGCCCTGCCAGTCGGTCAGGTGCGCCGGAACGTCGTCGGTCATACCCTCCCACCACACACCGCCGTCGTCCGTGAGGGCAACGTTGGTGAAGATGCTGTGGCCCTTGGCGATGGCGCGCATGGCGTTGGGGTTGGTGCCCCAGCCGGTGCCCGGGGCTACGCCGAACAGGCCCGCCTCCGGGTTGGTGGCGCGCAGTTCGCCTTCCTTGCCGATCCGCATCCAGGTGATGTCGTCGCCAAGGGTTTCGACTTCCCAGCCCTCGATGGTCGGATCGAGCAGGGCGAGGTTGGTTTTGCCGCAGGCCGAGGGGAAGGCCGCGGACATGTAGTACGACTTCTTCTCCGGCGAGGTGAGCTTGAGGATGAGCATGTGCTCAGCGAGCCAGCCCTCGTCCCGGGCCATCACGGAGGCGATGCGCAGGGCGTAGCACTTCTTGCCCAGCAGGGCGTTGCCGCCGTAGCCGGAGCCGAAGGACCAGATGGAACGCTCCTCAGGGAAGTGCACGATCCACTTGTCCGGGTTGCAGGGCCACGCGACGTCGGCCTGGCCGGGGGCCAGCGGGGCGCCCAGGGAGTGCAGGGCGGGAACGAAGAACGCGTTCGTCGCCGTGATCTTGTCCAGCACCTCAGTGCCGATGTTGGCCATGATGCGCATGGAGGCGACAACGTAGGCGCTGTCCGTGATCTCCACGCCGAACTTGGGATCTTCGGCATCCAGGTGGCCCATAACGAAGGGGATGACGTACATGGTGCGGCCGCGCATGCAGCCCGCGAACAGGCCGCGAAGCTTCTGCTTCATTTCGGCCGGTGCCATCCAGTTATTGGTGAAGCCGGCGTCACGCTTGTTCTCGGAGCAGATGAACGTCTGCTCTTCAACGCGTGCCACGTCCGCAGGATCGGAGAACGCAGCGAAGGAGTTCGGGAACAGCTCCTGGTTCAGCCTGGTCAGCGTTCCCGCCGCCACGAGTTCATCCGTCAGCCGGGTGTTCTCTTCTTCCGTTCCGTCAACCCAGTGGATCCGGTCGGGCTGGGTAAGTTCTGCAACCTCTTCGACCCATGCCAGCAGGCCAGCATGTGTGGTGGGTGCTTTCTCAAGCAGCGGCAGTCGTGCGAGATCGCCCATTGCGGTTCCCTTCCTCGGGTTCAGTGGTGTGTCCTAAATGCTAGGGCTCTAGACCACTGCATATTTTGAGTCAGACATGGGATGTCCGGGCGGCAAAAAAGCAAAAACCGCGGAAAATCAAGGAAACAGATCTAGCAATTCACCCCTTTTTGTGAGTAAGGTCACATAGACCGGTCTAGTCGTGCAGATTACACGCGTTTCGATTTGGAACTCCACCGGAACTCGCGTAAAGTAATTCGAGGTTCGGGGGTGAACGAAAAACTCCCGGAGCCGAGAATGCGCCCATAGCTCAGCTGGATAGAGCGTCTGTCTACGGAACAGAAGGTCAGGGGTTCGAATCCCTTTGGGCGCACAGAAGAAGAAAGATCCGCACCGGTTCGCCGGTGCGGATCTTTTTTTGTTTCAGTTTGTTTCAGCTACGGACCGGTGCGGCGCCCTCCGGCTGCCTACTTCTCTATGACCTCGTAGATGCGGTGGCGGATGCCGTCGAAATGGTGGGCAAGCCGTTCAGCGGCCAGCGCCTTGTCCCCGCCTGCCACGGCCTCGTAGATGCGGCGGTGCACTGCCGCCATCTCGCTGAGGTCCTCGGCACCGGTGCCGACCTCCAGATGGATCTGCCGGTACACCTTCCAGAAGACGGCCAGCAGGCTGATCAGCAGGGCGTTGTTGAGCGGCTCGAACAAGCGCCGGTGAAATTCCGCGTCAGCCTCCACAAACGGCTCCCCGGCGGCGGCGAGTTCCTCCATCCGGGTCACGGACTCCTCAACCGCTGCGAGCTGGCCGGCGGTCATCTTGTCCATCGCGCTGCCGATCAGGCCTGATTCCAGCGCCTGACGGACATCCACCAGCTCCAGCGCCTCATCGCCCTTATGCCGCAGCGACAGCCTGCCACGGAATGTCATGCCGTCCGCCAGCGCATCAAAGTTGCTGGGCGCCACGAACATGCCGAATCCGTGGCGGATCTCGACGACGCCGAGCGCCTGCAGGACCTTGAGGGATTCACGAAGGGTATTGCGGCCCACGCCCAGCGCGAGGGCCAGTTCGTTTTCGGTGGGAAGCGGGTCACCCGCCTCAAGCTCGCGCTCCAGGATGAGGTCCATGATGTCCGCCTGCAGAGCGCGGAGCCGGGCCTGGGCGCTGAAGCGCGCCTTCGAAGCGACGCCTGATGTAGTCATGGTTCCCCTAACCGAGTGTCCTGAACCACTGTGCTGAGTGGGTCACAGCAAACAATATTGGATGTCCCACCTTCTGTTAAGTTCCCGCGCTAAACACTGTCCCGGTTCCCCGCGCCCATCCCCTGCGATTCATCCCGCGGATCGGGGCCTTCGCCGGGCGTAGTCTGGTGCCATGACGGCCAGAGTTGAACGAGCATTCGATGTCATTGTGATCGGCGCCGGAGCCGTGGGGGAAAACGTCGCGGACCGCGTGGTCCAGGGCGGCCTGACCGCGGTCATCATCGAGGCGGAGCTGGTGGGCGGCGAATGCTCCTACTGGGCCTGCATGCCGTCCAAGGCGCTGCTGCGCCCTGGGACGGCCCTCCATGGCGCACAGACGGTGCCCGGCGCCGGGGAGGCCGTCACGCGCACCCTGGACGCCTCCGCCGTCCTCAAGCGCCGCGACTATTTCACGTCGAACTGGCAGGATGACGGCCAGGTCAAATGGCTCGAGGACACCGGGATCGAACTGATCAGGGGCCGCGGCCGCCTTACCGGTCCGCGAGCCGTCGAAGTAGCCGGGCGCGACGGTGTCAGCTACCAGCTCGCGGCGAGGCACGCCGTCGTGCTCTGCACCGGTTCTGCCCCCACGGCGCCGCCGGTTGCCGGCCTGGCAGGGCTGGGATATTGGACCACCCGCGAGGCCACGTCCGCACGCAGCATTCCGCGCAGCCTGGTGGTCCTCGGCGGCGGGGTGGCCGGGACGGAGCTGGCGCAGGCTTTCGCCCGGCTGGGCTGCGCCGTGACGCTCGTGGCGCGCGGCGGGCTGCTCAGCATGTATCCCAAGGATGCCGCAGACCTGGTGCTGGCCGGTTTGCGGGCCGACGGCGTGGACGTCCGCCTCAACACCGGCACGGAGCGGGTCAGCAAGGGCGGAGGCGGCTCCTTCACCGTTGACCTGGCCGACGGCGACAGCGTCACGGCTGAACGCCTCCTCGTTGCCACCGGCCGCCACCCTGCGCTGGACGGGCTGGGGCTGGAAACAGTGGGGCTTGGTTCCACCGACGGCAAAGTGCCGCCGCTCCGTACGGACACCACGGGCCTGGTGGCGGGGATCGACGACGGCGACGGCGACGGCAACGGCGACGGCGGCTGGCTCTACGCCGTGGGGGACGCGGCCGGCCGGGTGATGCTGACGCACCAGGGCAAATATTCGGCGCGGGCTACGGGAGATGCCATCGCGGCGCGGGCCAAAGGCGAGCTGAAGGGGGCGCCGGAGCCGTGGAGCCGCTTCGCGCAGACCGCCAACGAGCATGCCGTGCCCAACGTCGTGTTCACCGACCCTGAGCTGGCCAGCGTGGGCCGGTCCGCGGAGCAGGCACAGAAGGACGGCTACCGGGTCTCCTCAGTGGAGCTTCCCATCAGCGTCGCGGGGTCTTCGCTGCATTCGGAACACTACGAAGGCTGGGCCCAGCTGGTGGTGGACGAGGACCGGAAGGTGCTCCTCGGCGCCACCTTCGCCGGCCCGGACGTGGCGGAACTCCTGCACGCCGCCACCATCGCGGTGGTGGGCGAGGTGCCGCTGGACCGGCTGTGGCACGCCGTGCCGTCCTATCCCACGGTCAGCGAAGTGTGGCTGCGCCTGCTGGAGGAGTACGGACTCTGACTGTTTGGTCACACCTCGGTCAATCTATTTGAACTGACCAGTCAGTTTAGTTAGCCTTGTAGCAGACACCCACTGCGAAAGGCTTCCATGCTCTCGGTTCGACAGCTTCACGTGAACGGCCGGCGGGACGATCTGCTCCCTCCCACGTCGCTCCAGGCTCGGCGCGGCGAACTGCTCCTGGTTTCCGGCACGCGCCAGGACCAGAGGACCGCACTGGCACTCACCCTGAGCGGGCGGATGAAGCTCTCCTCCGGCGAGCTCCTGTGGGACGGCCGGGCGAAGACGAAGCACCTCCGGGCGGCCAGCTCGCTCGTGGACGCGCCGGGCGTCAACGAACCGGAACAGCACCTGAGCGTGCGGGATCTCGTCACGGAAGACCTTGCGCTGATCCCGCGGCGCTATCGCGGCGCACTCCTCAGCAAACCGTGGCTCAAGGTCAACCGGTTCGAGGACATCGCCGGCCTCTGGACGGAACAGCTGGCCCCGGCCAAGCGCATCGAACTGCTCACCGCCCTCGCGCTCGCCAACCCGCACACGGACCTTCTGGTGGTGGACTCCCCCGACCGCCATAGCGCGGATCCCGCGGACTGGCTGCCGCGGCTCCGGGAGCTGGCGTACGACGGCGGCCGGCCGCTCGCCGTCGTCGCCACCGTGGCTGCCCTCCCGGAGACCTGGACGGGCCCCGGCGCGGTGATCGGCAACGCTGTGCCGGACAAAGACTCCAGCCCCGAAAACGAAACAGAGGACGCAAAGTGACTGTGCTGCGGCTGGCCCGCTCCGAACTCAAGCGCATGACCGGCGGGCTGCTGCCCAAGCTGACCATCCTTGCCCTGACCATGGTTCCGCTCCTGTACGGCGCGGTATATCTGTATGCCAACTGGGATCCGTACAGCAACCTGGACCAAATCGATGCGGCCCTGGTGGTGGAAGACACCGGCGCCACCTCCAGCGACGGAACGCAGCTGCAGGCGGGCCGGACCGTGGCGGACAGCCTGGTGGACGGGCACGTGTTCAACTGGCAGTCCGTGGATTCCGCCGAGCAGGCTGACCAGGGCGTCAGCAGCGGCAAGTATGCCTTCGCCCTCAAGATTCCAAAGGATTTCTCCGCCAACCTCGTCTCCCCCGGCAGCTTTGACGCCGCCAACCAGGCCATGCTCAACGTGACCACCAACGACGCCAACAACTACCTCCTGAGCACCATCGTGGACAAGCTGACCACGGTCGTCCACTCAAGCGTGGCCAAGGAAGTGGGCGAGGAAACCGCCAACCAGCTGCTCACCGGCTTCGGCACCATCCACACCCAGATGGTCAAAGCCGCCGACGGCGCCGGCCAGCTTTCTGACGGCGTGACCAGGCTCCGCGACGGCACGGTCACCCTGCATGACGGCACCTCGCAGCTGAGCGCCGGCGTCGGCGAGCTCTATGCCGGACAGCTCAAGCTGCGCGACGGCGCCACCCAGCTGGACGCCGGCGCGGCCCGGCTCAGCGACGGACTCGGGCAACTGAAAGATAAGACAGCCTCGCTCCCCGCAGACTCACAAAAGCTGGCCGACGGTGCCGCGCAGGTCGCAGCCGGAAACGCCACGTTGAACACCAAGGTGCAGGACGTCGTCGGTCAATTGAACGCCGCGGACCAGGGGCTGCGGAACCGTGTGGTGGAGTCAAACGGCAGGCTGCTGGCCGCCGGAATCATCACCCAGGCGCAGGCGGACAGCATCCTCGCGGACTTCGACGCAGCAGCAGCCTCCGGGCCGGTGGCTGACGCCAAGGCGAAGATCCAGTCCGACGCCGCGCAGATCCAGCAGCTCGCGGACGGCTCCGCCGCCGTCAGTGCCGGTGCCGCCAAACTGGCAGCGGCCACGCCGGCCCTGACCGGCGCCATCGCCCAGGCGTCCGCCGGCGCGGACCAGCTCCATACCGGGACTTCTGCCTTGGCGGCCGGCGAACAAAGTGCCGTTGACGGCACCGCGAAGCTCGCCGAAGGTGCCGGCGCGCTCGACGGCGGTGCGGCACAGCTTGAGGACGGCGCCGCCACGGCCGCCAGCGGGGCAGGCACCCTTGCCTCGGAACTGGCCAAGGGGGCCGGCCAGGTGCCCAACCCCGATGACGCGCAGAAGAGCAGCCTGTCCAAGGTGATGGCCGATCCCGTGGCCGTCAGCAATATCTCGCAGGCGAAAGCCGGGTCCTACGGGGCAGGCCTGGCGCCCTTCTTCCTTACCCTTGCCCTCTGGATCGGCATCTTCATGCTGATCCAGGCCATGCGGCCCATTACGCAGCGGGCACTGGCGTCCAACGCGCCGTCATGGAAGATCGCCCTGGGCGGCTGGCTGCCGTTCCTCGCCGTCTCGGTCGTCCAGGCGAGCCTGCTTACCCTGGTGGTGGACGTGGCGCTGGGCCTCAACCCCGCCCACCCGGTGCTGATGTGGCTGTTCATGCTGGCGGCCGCGATGGCGTTCAGTGCCATCATCCAGGGCGTCGTCGCACTGCTTGGGTCCCCGGGGAAGCTGGTGGTGCTGATCCTGCTGGTACTCCAGCTGGTGTCATCCGGCGGCACCTTCCCCTGGCAGACCACTCCCCCGCCCCTGCACGTGGTGCACGAGATCCTCCCCATGGGCTACGTGGTGACCGGCATGCGGCACCTGATCTACGGCGCGGACCTGTCCATGATCCTGCCAACCGTGGCGGGCCTGTTTGGCTACACTGTGCTGGGGGCCGCGCTGTCAACGCTGGCCGTCCACAAGCACAAGTTCTGGACCTTGAAGTCCCTGAAACCGGAGATCGCCGTATGAGCATGCAGGAAGCCGGCGAAAAGAAGCTCCGGCCGGCCCGTACGAATGCCACCAAGCAGAAGTTGTTCGATGCCTCCATGGAGCTGATCGGAGAGCGTGGCGCGGCCGGGGTCACCGTGGACGAGATCGCGGCGGCAGCCGGCGTCTCCAAAGGCACCGTGTACTACAACTTCGGCAGCAAGTCAGATCTGATCGCCCAGCTGCTGCGCCACGGCGTGGACATCCTGCATGCCCGGCTGCTGAGCGTGCAGGACTCCTCTGCCGATCCGTTGGCGGCCATGGACGGAATGATCGGCCAGGCCATGGACTTCATGGCCGAGTACCCGTCCTTTGCCCGGCTTTGGGTCAGTGAGAACTGGCGGATTCCCAGCGAATGGCAGGACACCTTTGCCGAGCTCCGCGGCCGCCTCCTCGAAGTGATCGGCGCCGCCATCGAGCGCGTCGCGGCGCAGTACCCCGTGGATGAATCCATCTCTCGGGGCAGCCTGGAAACGGCCATCTTCGGCGCCTGCTTCGTGGTGGGCCTGGACCGCCAGACCTACAACCCCGAACGCACCCGCGAACAAAGTGTTGCGGCCATTATGGCAATCATGCGTGGCTACGTCCGGAAGTAGCCCGCATCGGGGAAGATTAGTCACATGCGCCACATGGGTAACAGCGGAAGGACAGCCATCGTTGCGGCTTTCGCCGCTGCGGTCCTCCTGGTGCTCTCCGCGATCACGCTTGAAGAGGCCGTGCTGTACACGTTCCTCGGGGCCGTGGCGGTGGGATACCTTGCCTCGGTCATCCAGGTGGTGGCCCGGGGACGCAACCTGGCCCTCCTGGCGGGAGGCGTCGGGACCAGCCTGTTCATCGGGTTCGCCATCGCCTTCCTCCGCATGTGGGGACTGGCGTTCACGGCCGAGCCGGACTCGCTGGGAGCGGCTGTCACCACCCAGGACTCCGACATCTACTTCTACCTCGCCGCTGTTTCCGGCGTCGGAACGCTCCTGGTGCTCTTCGCCGGCGCTGTGTGGCCGGCCGGCAAGCGGCTCCGGTCCGGCCGCGATCAGTCCGGGCGCACGCAGCCGGTCCGGCGCAAGCCCGCAACCGCTGCCCGGCGGCCAGCGGCCCGGCAGACGCCCCGTCCGGCCGCGGGCACCACTTACGGGCGCGTCCCCGCGTCCCGTTCAGGTGCCGTCCGCGCTCCGGCGGCCAAGCGGGCCCCGTCGGCGGCGGCCAAGTCGCCTAAATCCCCGGCAAAGGCCGCATCACGGCGTTGAGCATGCCATCGTCGCTGGCCCGGGGTGGCCCCGTTCCGGCCCGGCCGGAGTACGGCGATAGCAACCCCGGCCAGCAGGAGGAGTCCGCCAGCCACCTCGGCCGGTGAAGGGACCTCGCCCAGGACCAGCCACGCCGTCGTCATTCCCACCACCGGGACAAGCAGGGTGAAGGGAACCACCGCCGACGACGGATACATGCCCAGGAGCCAGTTCCAGATTCCGTAACCCACCAGGGACCCGAGGACTGCCGTGTAGATGGCGCTCAGGATGGTGACCACTTGCAGGCCGGCCAGGGTCCCGCCCACGGCGGCCGGGCCGTCGATCAGCAGTGAGAGGCCGATCAGGGGCAGCGGAACCACCGCACCGGACCATACAACGAGCCCCAGGCCGGAGGATGCCCTGGCCTGCCGGGCAATGATGTTGCCGGCCGCCCAGGACAGCGCCGCCGCCAGGACAATGATCAGGGGAAGGACAGGGGCGACCATGCTGCGGCCCACTGCCACCACCGCGAGGCCGGCCACCCCGAGGACGACGCCGGTGAACTGCCTGCCGCTGGGACGTTCCCCCAGGATTCCGGCAGCCAGCAGAACGGTAAGCAACACCTGCGCCTGGAGTACCAGGGAGGCCAGCCCTGCAGGCATGCCCAGCGCCATGGCCAGGTAGAGGAGCCCGAATTGTCCGGCACTCATGAAGAGGCCGACGCCGAGGATGGCCCGCCAACTGACAGCGGGCCTGCGGATGAAGAAGATCCAGGGGAAGACAACCAGGATGAAGCGCATGGCTACAAAAAGCAGGGGCGGCACTTCCATGCCGTCTGCGTGCAGGCCAAGGTCGATCGCAACGAAATTGGCGCCCCACAGGACGGCCACAAGGACCGCCAGTGCGGAATGTCGAAAGTTCATTCTGCGGGCTGCGGGTTCAGGAAGTCCGTGTCACCGGCCGCGTTCTCAGAGATTCCGGGGCCGCTCTCCGGGAGTCCCGTCCCCACGGCGGTCAGGCACGTCGTCGCCACGGGCCGAGTCGCGGTCGGCAACGTCGCGCTCCGTCGCATCACGGTCGGCAGCCTCACGCTGGCGAGGTGTGCCCGTCTCAGGTGTGCCCGTCTCAGGTGTGCCCGGCTCGGTGGTGTGCGGTTGAGCGGTGCGCGGTTCAGTGGTACCGGGTGCGGCGGGGACGGCGTCCCCGCGCCCGCGGGTTCCGGCTTCGGCGCGCGTCTGCGGCTCGGCAGGTGTGGTCTCAACGTGCCGGTCGGCGTCGTGCCGGTCCGCGTCATGGCGATCGGTGTCATGGCGGTCCGTGTCGTGACGGTCGGCATCGTGCCGGTCCGAGTCGTGCCGGTCGGCATCGGGCCGCTCAGCGGTGACTACGTCCGGATCAACCTCGTCGGCTTTACGCAGCTGCTCCTGCGACGAGGCCCGGACGCGTTCGGCTTCTGCTTGCTTCTCGCGGGCGTCGCGGCGCAGGCGCTCTGCCTCGACTTCGGCCTGCTTGGCGTCGGCTTCGGCACGTGCTGCTTTGGCCTCGCGTTCCCGCGCTCCAAGCTCGTCGGCCATGGCTTTTTCACGGATCTCCGCGGCCCGGTTCCGGTCCGCCTCCAGCTTGCGCTTCCGGTTGAAGAACAGCACCGCGGCAATGATCGCAGCCACCACCACGACACCGATAATGATCCCCACAAGCTGTCCTGAGTCCACGTTGTTCTCCTCTTAACCGGGGCACTGATGAATATCTCCAGTAAACATCACAAACCCCGCACTGGCCATGAACCGCACGCCAGCGGGCAGGGTTTTCCTAATGCGCCCGGGGCACCTTGAACCGCGTAAGCCGGGCGTCCTGGCCGTCCAGTTCAGCCCAGGTTTTTTCCGTTTCCAGCACGGTCAGTCCGCTGGTGGGAAACCGGGTGGCGGCGTCCATGTAAGCGTCGTGGTTGGAATCGCGGGACGCCAGGTGCATGGCAAGGTCCTGGACGCCGGGCATGTGGGAGATCACCATCAGCGTGGTCACGGTGTCCGGGACATGGTTGATGACCTTCAGCATGCGCAACGCGGAGGCGCCGTAGAGGCCGTCCTCGAGTTTCGGCGTCGGGGCTTGGTCCCCCAGTTCAGCGCACACCCACGTGCACGTCTGCCGGGTCCGGAGCGCGCTGGAGCAGAGGATGAAATCGGGAATCACTCCGTGCTTGCGCAGCCATTTGCCGGCCAGCGGAGCTTCACGGTGTCCGCGCTCTTCCAGCGGACGCTCGTGGTCCGGCACGCCTCCGGGCCAGTCTGCCTTGGAGTGCCGCATGAGGATCAAACGCCTGATGTGATGCTCGCTCATGCATCAATCCTAGTGCGGCGGCCCTGCCCCGCAGGGCACGGCCGCCCTGCAAAGGGTTTAGTCGTCCAGGACGAAGGTCACTTCCAGCACGACGTGCCAGGCGACGACGGCGCCGTCAGCGATTTCGACTTTCTGCTCCTTGACCCACGCCCCCGTGACACCCCGAAGTGTCTTGTTGGCGCGTTCGATGCCCTCCTTGATGGCGGCATCAAACGACGTCTTGGAATTTGCGCTCAGGGTGGTAATGCGTGCTACAGACATAGTTCCTCCTGATAGTCGGATAAACGATCAGAGCCTACGCCGCCGGACCCCAGGCCAACAGGGCCATTGGGCCATATGAACTAAGCCGCGGAGGCACATACACAGAGGTCCGAACGCGCAAAGAGCCGTCCAGCCAAGTGAGGGCGCTGCAGCGTAGCGGCACATCCCGAAAGCGCCGTTGTTGCGTGAGGAACGAGCGCAGGCGCCGAGGGATCGTGCCGCGAAAGCGAAAGCGCCCGTCCCCAGTCAAGGGAACGGACGCTTTGCGCAGACCTAAAGACTAGATGGAGTATTCCGGAGCGGCCCAGACCACAACTTCAGGGTGCTCGTAGAACCGGTAGCCCTGGCCGCGGACGGTGCGCACGGTGTTGGCGAGGCGGCCCAGCTTGGAGCGGAGGCGGCGGATGTGGACGTCGATGGTCCGCTCGTTGGGAACCTCTTCGGCGTTGCGCCACAGGCCCTCGAGGAGTTCGTCGCGGCCCACGGTGCGGGTGCCGTTCTCCACGAGGTAGTTGAGGAGCTCGAACTCCTTGAACGTGAGGTTCAGGGATTCGCCGTCAAGGTGGACCTCGCGGCGGGCCAGGTCGATGAGGACGCCGGACGGACGGGGATCCTGCGGCTGCGGCAGCCGGGTGGTCTCGGTGCGCTGGCGGGAGTTGACGGTGGGGTCACCGAAGGTAGACCGAACGACGTCGAGCGCGGAACCCGGGGCGCTGGCAGGGGCAACCGCCACCGCGGCGTAGCTCTCCGCGCCGGAGACGAGGGACTGGGCGTAGGCACGGATTTCCTGGGCAAGCTTGGCAATTGAGGTGCCGGCTGCTGCAGCGGTTTCCTCATCGATTCCCATGTAGAGCACAAATCCACGGGCAACATTTTCGTTGGCGACGGGGCGGACGGCGCTGCCGTTGGCCGGGGCGATCACCGGGGTGGGCGCCGTCTGGGGAGCGGACTCGGCGGCGGGAACAGCGCGGAGCTGGCCGTACGAGTTCGGGTTGTAGCCCTGCGGCGCATAGCCGGGGGCCGGGAAGCTGTTGCCGGGGGCTGCCGGGGCGAACGCCGGACGGGCACCGAAGCCCTGGCGGAGGCCGGAAGGCTGGCCGCCCTTGTTGGCGTTTCGGACGGAGATGTGGACGTATCCAGATGCAACTGACATGGAATGCTTACCTCAATGTGAATGGCCGTCATCGCGGCTCGAATGCTGGCTTTCCCCGCAATGAGATCTGGGGAGGGGCGCCCGACGCTGGGCTAGGGGCGAATGCCTAAAAACTTCTCGGGGTGGGAAAGTTAGGCGTGCATTCGACAACAGCGCATGTCTTCGCCAGCGGGTGGGCTGGTCCAGGATTCTGCGGCTGCAGGTGCTGTTGAGTTCTTGTTCACAATTGAAGTGTGCAACGTAACAATGAAAACTTGCAAGTAACAATGGACGGAATCGTCCGCATCGTGAGACAAAAGCCCACATTGTGGCCCAAATCACGATTCTGAAATGCCAATAAAATAACAGGTGTTTTTCAGAACGATCGATCGGAATTCCCAAAATTCCGAATTTTCTTCTTCAAAACGAACCTTTTCGGCACAAAAATTCAGCCCGTACCGTATTGCTGAAATACCAACGCTCCCTAGTGGCACATGTCCAGCCCCTGGCCGGGCCCAGCAGAAAAATTCCTGCCCGCGCAGCATGCCAGGTCAGTTTGACTGCCCGGCGAGCGTCGCGGCCACCAGCTGGACGGACTCCGCAGGGAAGCTGTCACCATCCTTTGCGGCAACTATCCTTACCATGGCACCGGACACGATATCGGCCACGGTCAGTGTGCTGGCGGACGTCCCGCCAGCCTGTTGACGCCGTTGTTGCTGATTGCTCACCGCCACGTCCGAATCCAGTGAATAGGTGCGGCTGAACCCGTCGGTGCTCTTGACAGTCACGGCGCCGGAACTGATCTCCGTGACCGTCCCCTGCTGTTCAACTTTGGTGACGTAGGCGCCGTCCTGGAGGATGACGTACTCGGAGTGGACGGCGGCAGATACTCCGCTGCCCATTCCACCGAGGCCTTCCGGGGCGAAGTTTCCGGGACCGCCGCCCTGGGCCGGCATCCCGCCGTCGGCAAACCCGCCCTGCGCCCCGCCACGGGCGCCCGGCAGCGTTTCCTGCAATGCGCCTGCGTCGGCCGTGCCGTCGGCGGCGTCGGCCGACGCGGAACTGGTCGTCAAGGCATAGATTCCCACGCCGGCCCCGCCCGCAAGGACAGCCGCCGCTCCGGCCACCACCACCCCGCGCTTCATGGTCCACGGTTTCGAAGTGCCGTCCGGGGTAGGCCAGCCGCCGGGCTGCCCGGGCGAGCCCCATCCGGCTGCCGGCGGGAAACCGGAGACAGCGGCCGACGACGGCGTTCCCCACCCACCGCCCTGCCCGCCACCCGCGGGGCTGCTGGCAAGGCCGCGCACAGCGCTGGCATCCTGAAGCGGCTTGCCTTCCGTTGTCCCGTCAGCATCGCTCTCCGGTACAGGCGCGGGGTGGTTGTTGTTCATGGCGTTCTCCTGGTGCAGGGGGCTTGGTCCACTCCAGACTCCGAAGGGTTCCTGTGCGGGGCCTGTGCGGGACAAGAGGTCAAGCTGTGACCTTTCCAATACCCCTTTCCGCCTCGCGAAGCCGGCCGATCCGCACCGGTCGGCCAAACAAGGGCCCGTCCGCGCGTTCAGCTCGCTAGGCTGGGATTCACAGCTGGCACACAGGATCCCCATAGCGCCGGCTCAACCGCAGATCGGAGAGTTGTCCCATGGCCACTTCGCACTCCATGACTAACAACCTTCCCCAGCTCACCCACCCGGACGGCTCCCCCATCCGGGCTTTGGTGGTGGACGACGAGCCCAGCCTCTCCGAGCTTATGAGCATGGGCCTGCGGATGGCAGGCTGGTCCGTAGCCGTCGCGGGAGACGGTCCCGAGGCCGTGAAGCTGGCCAAGGAGTTCCGCCCGGATGTCCTGGTGCTGGACGTGATGCTCCCGGGGTTCGACGGCGTCGAGCTGCTCACCAGGATCCGCGCCTTCGCGCCGGAGGTGCCTGCGCTCTTCCTGACGGCGAAGGATGCCGTCCAGGACCGCATCCTCGGCCTGGCGGCCGGCGGCGACGATTACGTCACCAAGCCATTCAGCATGGAGGAGGTGCTCCTTCGCCTGCACCGGCTGGTCCAGCGCTCCGGGGTGGCCGCCATGGACACCGCCGAACTGGTGGTGGGCGACCTCGTCCTCAACATCGACACTCGTGAAGTGACCCGCGCCGGCGAGGAACTGCAGCTGACGGCCACGCAGTTTGAACTCCTCCGTTACCTCATGGAAAACCCCAAGCGCGTGGTCAGCAAAGCCCAGATCCTGGACCGTGTGTGGGACTACGACTTTGGCGGCCAGGCCAATATCGTGGAGCTCTACATTTCCTACCTGCGCAAGAAGGTGGATGCCACGCACCCGCCCATGATCCACACCGTCCGCGGCGCAGGCTACGTCATCAAACCGGCGGACTGAGGTGCCCACGCTTTCCGGCGAGATCCGCAAGGACCGCCGCCGCTGGCTCGATCCGTCCACGTGGCACCTCCGCACCCGGCTGGTGCTGGTGGCCATGGCGTTGCTGGTGGCCATCTGCGGCGCCATTGGCCTGTTCAGCTACGCGTCCATGGATTCCTTCCTGACAAAGCAGCTCGACGATCGCTTAAGCCAGGCCTCAAGGCTCTCCAACGAAGCGGGCAGGCCACGCCTCGGCAACCCGGCCGGCAGGCCCGACCCGCTGGAGGGCAAGGGCCAAGGAATCGGAACCCTCATTGCCCGGATCGACAACGGAAATGTCAGCACCGCCGGGTTCCTGGCCAACGACGCCACGACCGCATCGCTCTCGGCCGAGGACGACCAGGTGCTGTTGGCCCTCCGGCACGACGCAAGCCCGGTTGACCGGACACTGTCCACCGGCTCCTACCGCCTGGTTGCCGTGGAAGCGCAGTACGGGGACGTGATCGTCACCGGGCTCCCCCTCGATGAAAAGCAAAACACGCTCAACTCACTGGTGTGGACCATGGTGATCGTGTCGCTGGGAGGGCTGGTCCTGATCGGACTGGCCGGAACGGTCCTCATCCGCCGCACCATGAAACCGCTCGAGCAGCTGTCTGAGGTGGCCACGCAGGTTTCTAACATGCCGCTCGACGCCGGCGAAGTGGCACTGGCGGTCCGGGTACCGCCGTCGAACGCGCACCCCGGAACTGAAGTGGGCAGCGTGGGCCACGCCCTCAACCTCATGCTGGACAACGTGTCCAAGGCACTCGAGGCCCGGCAGCAGAGTGAGACGAAGGTGCGCCAGTTCGTGGCGGACGCTTCGCACGAGCTGCGCACGCCGCTCACTGCCATCCGCGGCTACACAGAACTGATGCGGATGACCGAGGACTTCACGCCTGACGGCAAGAAATCGCTCGCCAGGGTACAGAGCCAGTCGGAACGGATGACCACCCTGGTGGAGGATCTCCTGCTGCTGGCCCGGTTGGACGAAGGCCAGCCGCTCAAGATCAGCGATGTGGACCTGACGCAACTGGTGGTGGAAACCGTCAGCGACGAGAAGGTCATGGCGCCGGACCGCGTCTGGCAGCTTGAACTGCCGGACGAACCCGTTGTGGTCCGCGGCGACGCCAAGCAGCTGCACCAGGTCCTGGCCAATCTCCTCTCCAATGCCCGCAAGCACACGGACCCCGGAACCACCGTGGTCACCGGCGTGATGCGGTCCGCCGACGGCAGTGCCGTGGTGACGGTGACGGACAACGGTGCGGGGATACCGCCGGAGTTCGTCGACCGGGTCTTTGCCCGCTTTGCCAGGGCGGACGCCGCCCGCACCAGTCCGGCCCGCTCCGCTTCAGGTGCGGGCGCCGGCGGCGCAGCCGCGTCCGAAGGAACCAGCGGGCTGGGCCTGTCGATCGTGCAGTCCATCGTGGAAGCGCACGGCGGAACCGTCGAGGTAAATTCCCGCCCGGGCCGCACCGAGTTCGCCCTCCGCCTGCCCTGCGAGCCGCCGGCAGCCTAACTCCGGTTCCAGAGCGGCGAGCCAGCCGTTCCGGCGCAAGTCAACGCGCCGCCGTCGTGATCCTCGTTACCGAAATGTGACTTAAGCGCGATACTCCTGTACCGTTTTTAGAGTGCGGCCACCGTTCTAGCCGCATATCCGGATGGACGCCAAACTCTGCCGCTACCCGGATTTCCTCATGATTAGGCAGAGGCGGGGGACCCAGGTCTCCGGGCATCTTGCACAGCCGCCCTCGGGGTGAAGCCGACACGTGAAGTTCCGTGCGGCCGGATGACCTCATCCGAACCCGACAGCTAACTCCGCCGGCATCGAGAGGCAACCATGACTAAATCCACGCTAGAAGTACGTCCGGAGCGCGCTTCCGACGAGTCCAAGACGCCTGCGGAACGTTCGCGCCACCGCGCCGAGCCAGCCACCACCGCATCCCCATTGGCCCGGCTTGCTGCCGGACTGCAGGGTTCCGGCCGCCGCGCCGCTGTAGTAGCCACGGCCTGCGCCGTCCTGATCGGAGTCGGCGCCGCCGGCCAGGCTTCAGAACCTGCAGCCCCGGCTACGTCTGCAACCGGCGAAGCCAGCGCCGCAACCGCAAACGCCGAGTCGAAGCTCGCGTTCGAAAAGATCCTGGTATCGGCCATGCCCGCCCCGGCGTCCGTCAGCCTGGCAGCTCAGTCGTCCGACGTGCAGCCGGCACCGGAGGAGAAGTCCGCACCGGAAGCACCGGCACCCGCGCCTGCACCCGCACCTGCTGCGGCCCCGGCACCGGCTCCTGCCCCGGCACCGCCAGTAGCCGTGGACGACCCCGCAGCTGCCCAGGCGTACGCCGCCTCGCAGCTCGGTACCTACGGCTGGGCGGCCGACCAGATGCAGTGCCTGACCACCCTGTGGACCAAGGAATCCGACTGGAAGACTACAGCCACGAACGCCAGCAGTGGCGCGTACGGCATTGTCCAGTCCCTGCCGGCCGAGAAGATGGCCAGCGCCGGATCCGACTACCTGACCAACTTCCGTACCCAGATCAATTGGGGCTTGAACTACGTGAAGGAACGGTACGGTTCCCCCTGTGGCGCCCTGAACTTCCACTACGCCAACAACTGGTACTAAGCCGGCGCACCCTCGCCGGACTTGGTCCGCATGAGCCGAAGGCCCCGAATCCACGTGATTCGGGGCCTTCGGCTTTTTTGCGGGATTTGGCTCCGGCTAGTTCTTCCGATCGCTGCGCCCCCGTTCCCGGGGCCACAAGGTTTTCACAAGGTTGTGGAGTGACTCTGGGTCGCCGCCGCTTTCCATCGTCTTCCAAGCGGCGGCCGGCCCCCGGGCCGTCGTCAAGATGCAGGGAGCACAACAATGAAAAAATGGTTAGTTCCGACGGCCGTCCTGGCCTCAATCTTCGCGGCTGCCAGTCCGGCCGTTGCAGCCCCTTCCGGCCCGCCGATCACTGTGGACGGACCCGCTTCATTCATGAACTGTGGTTTTCTCGTCACCGGTGAAGTCACCGGTAAGGCCAAAAACATCACGACTCCCTCAGGGGACATCATCAGCACTTCTCCCGGGCTGAAGATCACCCTGACGGGGCCAAACGGAAAGCCCCTGAAATTGGTCATCACCGGAGTCCTCTTCTTTTCGTTCCCCAGCGAGAATGTGGTCGAAGTGAGAGCGACCGGCAATAACCTCCTCCAACTCCCCTCCCCTGACGGGCTCGTCCTCACGCGGGGGAATGTCAACTTCTCCGTGGACTCCGACGGCAACGAATTGCGGAGATTCTCCGGGGCCGGCACGGCAACGAACATCTGCTCGCTGTTGGGGCCCTGACGCACCATCCGCGGCGGCGGTGCGTCCACCAATGACGGTGGATGCACCGCCGCCGTCTCCTTGCCCGTTTCCAGACAACGGCAAAATCCCACAGGAGCTGCACAGCTTTGGCCTAAATCCTTCATATCCGCCGGTCGCATAGTGGAACCATGACGCTCACTGACCAGGCCGCGGGATCCATACTCCAACCGCAATCGCAGCCGCGGGCCGCCGTCGATCTTCCGTCCGGCAGCGTTTCGCCGCCCGCAACGGGGCAGACCCGCCGCGCACCCATCGACGCCAGAACCCCGGGGGATGCAGGAACTGCCCTCCCCGTTCTTGATGTGGTCATCCCTGTCTACAACGAGGAGCGGGACCTGGAGCGATCCCTGCGGCACCTGCACGCCTATCTGCTCGGCACCTTCCCGTACGCGTTCCGGATTACCGTGGCCGACAATGCCAGCACCGACGGCACGCTCAAAGCAGCTGAACGCATAGCCCGTGAGCTCCGCGAAGTCACCGTGGTCCGGCTGCCCGCGAAGGGGCGCGGCAACGCCCTTCGCAGTGTCTGGCTGGCTTCGCCGTCACCCGTTCTTGCCTACATGGACGTGAGTCTTTCCACCGACCTCGCGGCGCTCGCCCCGTTGGTGGCGCCACTCATGTCCGGGCACTCCGATCTCTCCATCGGAACCCGGCTGGCGCGCGATTCGCAGGTGGTCCGCAGCCCTTGGCGTGAGTTCATTTCACGCGGCTACAACCTTCTGCTGCACGTGCTGATGGGTGCACATTTCAGCGATGCGCAGTGCGGATTCAAGGCAATCCGCGCAGACGTTGCCCGCCGCCTCCTTCCGCACACCGCGGACAACGAGTGGTTTTTCGACACCGAGCTGCTGATCATGGCGGAAAGATGCAGACTCCGCGTGCACGAGGTACCGGTTGACTGGACGAGCGGTGCCGACGCGGGCGTGGACCTGGTGCAAACGGCCATCGCAGACCTCCGCGGCATGTGCCGCCTGACCCGCGACCTTGCGACGGGCCGCATTCCGGTACGGGAGCTTCGCGCCGATCTCGCCCGGGTTTAGGTCCCTTTACTGCGACGGCTACGCTTCCCTGAGCCACGCCATGGCTGCCTTGGGGCAGGTGAAATAGCGCGTTGGGGCGGCAGGAGCGTTAATGCTGAGGAAGAAATTGGCCATGGCCCGGTCCACCGGGGACGATCCGAGGAGCGCTACCCTTGCCACGGTGCTGGGACTGGCAAAGACCCGCCGGGCCCCGCGGCTCATGGACGCCGTCGCGGCCATATCCACCAGCATCGGAAATGACCGCCCGCCGCTCAGGTCGTTGACAGCCGCCATGACAGCCAGGGCAGCTTCCTCGCAAATAGCCAGGCCTGGAATCCATTGCACATGCAAAACTCCGGTGTGCAGCTGAACGATACCTCTATTGCCGGCAATCGGGATTTCGGTCATCCTATCCCCCCAAGATAGTTTCAGACGTCCCTCCCGAGACTACTGGACCGAAAACCGGTTTGGGGTCAGAACCGGAAGGAAATCCTCCTGGCACCGGAATCGTCCACGTCCGTGGTCACGGACACGCCGGAGTAGTCCGCAAGGTGCAGAACACCGTCCGGCAGGGGGCCGGTGTTGGGCCCGATGGCAACGGTCCGGATCCCGGCGGCCAGCCCGGCCGCAATGCCAGCGGGGGCATCCTCAAAGACCAGCGCGTCGGCCGGGTCCACACCGAGCAGTTCGGCGGCCCGGAGGTAGCCTTCCGGGTGCGGCTTGCCCCGGGTGACAAGGTCGGCCGTGACGGCGGTGGCCGGCATGGCCAGCCCGGCTGCGCCCATCCGGATATCGGCAAGGATCCGGTCGGCGGAAGTCACAAGCGCCACGGCATCCGCCGGGAGGCTGCGCAGAAGTTCAGCGGCCCCGGGCAAGGCGACAATCCCTTCCGTCCGGACCCGCTCCATGGCGCCCAGTTCCTCGGTCAGGGCCACCACGTCGGTGCCGGCGGGAGCAAACCGGCGCACCGTGTCCCCTGCCTGCACGCCGTGCGAGGTGCGGAGGATCTCGGCGATGTCCAGTCCGTAACGGGCCGCAAACTCGCCCCATACCTGCTCCACAATCGCCGTGGAATCAACCAGGGTGCCGTCCATGTCGAAAAGTACGGCTCTGGCAGAAACAGTGGAGACCGACGACGCGGCGATGGGCGATACGGCGGCGTCTGGGTGGAAGCTCATGCTTCCATCCTGCCCCACGCCGGGGAGGCGAAGGATTTTGTGACTTAGCCGTTCGGCCTTTGGGGGAGGTACTGCACCGCCCACTTGTTGCCGTCCGGGTCCGCGAAGTACACGAAGTGGCCCCAGTCCTGGACGTCGATGTCGCTGACGTCGACGCCATTGTCCTTGAGCTGCTTGTGCGCGGCCTGAATGTCACTGACCACGACCTGCAGGCTCGGGGCGCTGCCGGGAGGGGCATCGTTCAGGCCCTCGCCAATGGCGATGGAACAGGCCGATCCCGGCGGGGTCAGCTGGACGAAGCGGATGCCTTCCGTGGGCCGCTCGTCGTAGTCAGCATTGAAGCCCACCTTGTTGACGTAAAAATCCTTGGCCCGGTCCACATCGGACACAGGGACAAACACCAGTTCAAGTTTCCAGTCCATGGGCCACAGGCTAGCTGCGGCCGCCGAAAACCGGAAGGGGGCAATCGCTTCGCGAGAACGTGGGTGCGGGCCGGGGGCTGCGTTTCGGAACGCCGCCCCCGGCCCGCACCCACGTAGTGAAGAACCAGCTCTGCCGTTAGCCGGCGATGCCGTAGAGGCGGTCGCCTGCGTCCCCGAGTCCGGGCACGATGTAGGACTTTTCGTTGAGTTTCTCGTCAATGGATGCCAGGACGATGGTCACGTTCGCGTCCGCGAGTTCTTCCTCCAGCTTGGCCAGGCCCTCGGGCGCTGCCAGCAGGCAGATGCACGTGACGTCGGAGGCGCCGCGCTTGAAGAGGAACTTGATGGCTTCGCGCAATGTACCGCCAGTGGCGAGCATGGGGTCCAGGACAAAGATCTGCCGGTCCGTCAGGTTCTCCGGCAGGCGCTCCGCATACGTGATGATGTCCAGGGTTTCCTCGTCACGGGCCATGCCCAGGAAACCGACCTCGGCCGTGGGCACAAGCTTGGTCATGCCCTCGAGCATGCCGAGGCCGGCGCGGAGGATGGGGACCACCAGGGGCGTGGGCTTGGTGAACGCGGTGCCGACGGTGGTGCTGACGGGCGTTTCGATGGTCACGGGCTCGGTGCGGACGTCCCGGGTTGCCTCATAGGCGAGAAGGGTGACGAGTTCCTCGGTGAGCTGCCGGAAGACCGGAGAAGGGGTGTTCTTGTCCCGCAGAACGGTGAGCTTGTGAGCGACCAGCGGGTGGTCCACGACGAGTGTGCGCATGCGTCAAAACTATCACCCGGAGGTGGTGTCCCGGCCCCGCGATCCATGGGGCTCCTCCGGATGGCCCTCGCCGTGGTGGGCGCTGCGGTGGGCGCCAAGTTCCTCCCGAAGCACCGGGTGGTCGAACGTCGGGGCGGGCCCGGCATGCTCGCGGTGCCGCATCACGTGGAAGAGCCTGTGGGCTAGGATCACGATTCCCACCCAGGCGAGGCCCAGGAGCCACCCGGCGATGACGTCGGTCAGCCAGTGATGGCCGAGGAATACCCGGCTCAGACCCATGGCAATGATGAAGATCGAACCAGCCGTGATGATGGACACCCGCGCCACGGTCCGCTGGATCTGCAGGCAGGCCAGATAGACCACCAGTCCGATCACGACAGTGGTGTTGAGTGTGTGCCCGCTGGGGAACGAGGGCGAGGATTCATAGGGCGGAACAGCGTCTGCATGGTCCGGCCGGGTGCGGCCAAAGAGTTTCTTGCCAAAGGTGGTCGCGGAGACCGAAACAGCGGCGGCGCCGCCCACCAGGATGAGGGGCCGCCAGGTGCGCCCCGCCCACGTCAGCCACGCAGTCAGGATGCTGCCGACGATCGGCATCCCGATCCCGCCGCCGATATTGGTGAAGGCCGTGACGGCGGAATTGAGCCAAGGGGTCCGGAGGTCCTCAGAGAGCGCCAGCGCAGGCTTGTCCAGGTTGGCCAGGCCAGCGTCGTCCACCACGTTGTCGTAAACTTCCGCGCCCATCACTGCCAGCGCCACCACGATCACGCCGCCAATCAGCATGGTGATCCAGAGGGCTGCGTACGGCACAACCCACCGCCCCCACCGGTCGGTAATGCGGTCAGTCAAGGTTTTCACTGCGTCTCCCGAGCTTATCCGTCGTCTGCGCCTGCCGTATCTTCGAAACTATCATTGAGCCATGACTTCCCCGGAGCCGCGCCATGCCCAATGGATGGGCCTTGCCCTCGCCGAGGCACGGCGCGCGCTGGGCACCGAAGACGTGCCCATCGGCGCCGTCGTGATCGGTCCTGACGGCGAAGTCCTGGGTACAGGGAGGAACGAACGGGAGGCGCACGGTGATCCCACCGCGCACGCCGAGATGGTGGCTATCCGCGAGGCAGCCGCCCGGCTCCAGTCGCTGGGACAGGCAACCGGCGGCGGAGGCGACGGCTGGCGGCTGGCGGACTGTACCCTCGTAGTGACCCTGGAGCCCTGTGCCATGTGCGCCGGCGCGATCGTCCTGGCCCGGATTCCACGGGTGGTGTTCGGGGCATGGGACGAGAAGGCAGGGGCTGCGGGATCCGTGTTCGACATCCTTCGCGAACGCCGCCTCAACCACTGGGTTGAGGTATACGCCGGAGTCCGCGAGCAGGAGTGCGCCACCCTGCTCCGGGATTTCTTCGCCGGACACCGGCAGGTCAGCTAGCCGGCATTTGCCGCGTCCAGGGCGTCAATCCGCTCCTGCCGCGACGCCGGCGAGTCGAGGCTGAAGGCCCGGAAATCACCCAGGTCCGCGCGGATCCAGGACTCCACGTCCTCGATCCGCTGCAGCACGCCGGGCGTGGGGCCGGCGAACAGCCAGTGGGCGATCCGCTGCCCCGCGGGATCGTACTGCCAGAGCCCGATGATCCGGCCGCGGTCCAGGATCGGGTGGTCCGGCAGGTCTGCCTGCTGCGCCAGGGTTGCGCCGAGCAGTTCCGCATCCCCGTCGCCGCCCGCGAACAATTCCCCGGCGTTCCGCCGCTGCATGACGAGCGAGTCCGTCCCGGCGAGGAGCTGGATCTGTTCCTCCGCCGGGACCTCGAAAGCGGCGAGGCGCTCGACGTCGTCGGGCAGCATCCACAGCGCTTCGCCCCTGGCGGCAGGGTGAACGGCGGGCAGTTCCACTGCGCCGACGGCGGCCAGCGCCGCTTTGCTCTGGGCGACCGTGAACCCGGAGAACCACTGCGACTGCTTGAGCGTGGCGCCGCCGGTCCAGCCCAGGTACTTGCGGATCAGCTCAGTGCGGGCGGAATCGATGTCCAACGGGCTGGGCGGCAGGTCCCAGAGAGTGTAGGCGTAGCGCTGCTGGTCGAGGCGTCCGTTGGCGGGGACGCGGCGGATCCGGCCGTCGCGCTGGAGCAGGCCAAGGGCGGTGGGGAGGGTGGTGGATAGACCCTGCCTCTTCCCTTCCTCGCCCAGGCTCCGGACGGAATCACCCAGTTCGTCCTTGAGCTGCTTGGGATCCAGCGGACGGCCAGCCTCGGCCAGGGCATGCAGCACCTGCTCCTCGAGCAGCATGAGTTCAGCGCGGTCCACCCCCAGCCTGCCAAGCACTTTGAAGACCTCGGCGGACACCTTGCCCAGCTGCAACGCCCAGGCGAAGTCCTCGGCGCCCAGGATGTAAGTGCACCCGCGGGCGCTGGGGAGTTCGGAGATCCGCAGCGCCAGGACGTCGGCATCAACCTGTTCGCGGCGGATTCCGGCACGGGCGAACAACGTGAGGTAGGGGTTGGCGCCGCCCAGGGAACGTGCCCAGCCGGCCCTGGCCAGCACCCCTGCAGGGCTCTCGCCGGCGAGGCTGCCGTCGAGTCCTTGCCGGTGCCAGGCCCAGGCGCGGAGGCGTTCCGCGGTGAGCGTCCGTGCAGGCGGAGTCTCGACAGTGAGCGGCTCGCTGGTCATAGCGGCCATTGTCCATCAGCCGGTGCGTCAACGGAATGAGGAGGGACGATTCAATTTCCGGGTGCCTTTGAGGCAATGGCGTCCAGTACGGTCCTGGCCGTGACGTCCCAGCCCGGCAGCCGTGTCCGCGCAGCCAGCGCCGCGTCATGCCAGCGGGAGCGAAGCCCGGGATTCGTCAGCCAGGTGCGCAGGGCAGATTCCAGCGGGGCGGGGTCCGTGCCGAGCACGACGGCGGCGCCCGGCAGGGCGGGCGGGCCGCCGGCGTCGGGAGCTTCCGATCCGCCGGGCGACCCCGCCGCGAGCGCTTCGACAGCGCCGGTGCCGTCCCGGACCACTGCCGGGATCCCGCGGGCCAGGGATTCGGTGACCACCATCCCGTACGCCTCCGCCTGTGACATGAGCAGGCTGAGATCCGCCCGGTCCCACTCCGCGTCGAGGGTCTGCCCGCTGAGCTCCCCACGGACCGAGACCCGGTCAGTGAGCCCCAGTCTGATGATGGCGCCCCGGACAGCCTCCGCATAGGTGGGATCGGCCGAAACGGATCCCACCAGGGACGCGGTCCAGGGCAGGTCCCTGATCCCGGCGAGCGCCTCCAGGAGCAGGAGCTGGTCCTTGTTCGGGAGCAGGGCTGCAACTGCTACCAGGTGGAGCGGGTCAGATCCGGAGGCAAGCGCAGCCGCGGACGTGCCGGGCAGCGCTACCAGGACGCCCTCCAGGCCGCGCGCCGCGAGCGTGGTCGCCGCCGTGGAACTCGTGCAGATCACCCCGGTTGCGGAGCGAAGTGCTCGTGCCTCCCTCCTTAGCGAAGCGGCCAATGAGGTATCCGGCAACGGCATGTGCACCAGGATCCAGGTCTGCCGCCCGGCCTTTGCCGCGAACTCCAGTTCGTCGGCGACACCTACGGCTATTAGTCCGTCCACTACGACTGGCCCGGGACGGTCCCCCGGTCCCCATGCCCCGAGCAGGCTCCCCAGACGGCGTCGTTCATGCGCACTGGCATCGGGCCACGCGCCTTCAACCGCGGTGACCTCCACGTCCTCCCCGAGTGCCTTCAGGCCGTCAACCAGGTGCGCGTTGTAGACGTTGCCGCCGGAGCTGTGGCGGATATTGCCGGGAACAAGCAGCCGTACGCGGCGCACGGTCAGGCGTCGAAGTCGAGGGAGAACGACGCCCAGGCATCCGGGTTCTCGCGCAGGGTGACGGCCAGGCCGGCCAGTTCCCGCCCGTCCCCGCCGCCACGGACTTTGGCTGCGACGGCCTCGGCAATGTACTGCGCCAGCGCCTCGGTGGTGCTCAGCTTCCCGGCAAAGTCAGGGTGCTCGTCCAGGTTCCTGTAGTTCAGGCCGGCCAGCACTTCTTCAATGAGCCCGCCGGCCGCACCGATGTCCAGGACGATTGAGTCGTCGTTCAGCGCCCGACGGCGGAAGGTCACCTCCGCCACGAAGGTGGCACCGTGCAGGCCCTGGGCGGGTCCGAAGACCGCGCGGGGAAGGCTGTGGGCAATCATGAAGTGGCGGCGGACGGTCAGGCTGAACAAGGGCTACCTCGTGTCTTTGTCGGGATGTTCGGCAGGGTTTTCGGCCGGGTATTCGATGACGTGGCAGAGCGCGTCCAGGCGCCCGTCGGCCAGTTCGTGGACGACGGCTGGAAGTTCCGCAAAGGGGGACGTCCCCGTCAGGAACGTGTCGTAGACGGGATCGCTGAGCAGGGACACGGCGAGCGCGAGGCGGTCCGCGTTGGTACGTCGGTGGCGGCGGGCGCGGGCCACCACGCCCACCTGGCTGGCGCGGATGGAAAGCCGGCGGGCGTGGAAGTCCTCCCCCAGCGGGATGGTGACTTTGCGGTCGGCGTACCAGGACATCTCGATGACGTCCCCTTCGTCGCCCACCAGCTGCAGGCTCCGTTCGAGCCCTTCCTGGGATGCTGAACAGTGGATGACGATGTCGCAGTCGTCCAGGGCGTCGTCGGGGTGGCTGAATTCGACGCCGAGGGCGTCGGCGAAAGCGCGCTTCCCGGGATCGACGTCGATGAGCTGGAGCCGTTGCAGCGGGAACGTCCGCAGCAGCGTGGCCACCATGCCGCCCACCAGGCCCGCGCCAACGACGGCGACACGGTCGCCCAGGCGAGGTCCGGCTTCCCAGAGGGCGTTGACGGCGGTTTCCACAGTTCCGGTGAGCACGGCGCGGCGGGCCGGAACATTCTCCGGGACCACGGTCAGGGACTCGACTGGAACAACGTAGCGGTCCTGGTGCGGGTGCAGGCAGAACACCGTGCGGCCCACCCATTCGTCGGGGCCGGCTTCCACGATTCCCACGGAGAGGTAGCCGAACTTCACCGGCGACGGGAAGGAGCCCTCCTGAAGCGGCGCCCGCATGTTTTCGGCGACCCGTGGCGGCACGTGGCCGCAGTGGACCACTGTTTCGGTGCCTTTGCTGATTCCCGAATATAGGGCACGGACAAGGGCTTCACCGGGGCCCGGCGCGGGCAGGTCCTCAGCGCGGAGCTCGCCTTTTTCATGGCCGACGGTCCAATAGGCGCGGGCCTGGGAGTCCGCTTGTGGGTGCTGCTGGGAGTTGATCATCTTGCTTACGAATCTAGTCCCCGGCGCGGGCGCGGGGAAGACGTTGGCTGCCCGGCGCGCCCTCGTTTTGGGGAAGGGCGCCTTGCTCCGGTAACCTATTCAGGTTGGTGACGTGTCCGAGCGGCCGAAGGTGCAACACTCGAAATGTTGTTTGGTGTCAAAGCCAACGTGGGTTCAAATCCCACCGTCACCGCCAAGTAGCAGGGCCCCGGGTTTTCTTCGATGAAAACCCGGGGCCTTTGCTTTGCCTGGATTGCCCCCGGCAGATGCCTCCCGCCCGATGGCGACGGACAGGGAGGCTCGCCTAGTGGTGGGACCTGGCGCGGATGATCCCGGCGGATAGCCCCGCAGCGGCTAGCAGGGATCCAAGCATGATGGCTACGCCTGAGAAGTAGTCAGTGATCGTCATTTCGGTACACCTTCCATCTAGTGGTGTACCGAAGCTACCCATGCAAACGTCCGCCCGGCGCAGGATCGCCGAAAGATTTGCTCACAATTGGGACACGGAACAGGCGGCGCGCCCCGCCGCGGCCCCTTATGCGGCCGCTTGCTGCCGCGTCCGACCCTTGTGCTGCCGCCACCGTGCGGACACCATAGTGGGACACCTTTCGACGGCACCAGGGAGCGGGCTCAATGTTGCGAATGCTGATAATTGGTCCTCCGGGCTGCGGAAAAGGTACGCAGGCGGACCGCTTGTCCCGGCACCTCGGCATTCCCGGAGTGTCCACCGGTGATGTCTTCCGGGAACATGTGAAAAACCTGACGCCGCTTGGTCAAGAGGTCAAGGAGCACCTGGACGGCGGCGATCTGGTCCCCGACAGCCTGACAAACCGCATGGTGCGGGACCGCCTTGACCAGGACGACGTGCGGAACGGCTTCCTGCTGGACGGATATCCCCGCAATACGGCCCAGTTGGCTGAACTGGACACGATGCTTACCGCCGCCGGGCAGTCATTGGACGTCGCACTGCAATTGACGGCCGACGACGCCGAGCTGGTCCGCCGGGTCCTCCAACGCGCCACCGTTACCGGACGCAGTGACGATACCGAGGAAGTCATCCGGCACCGCCTGAAGCTGTACTACCGGGAGACCGAACCGGTGGCCGAGATGTACTCAGAACGCGGAATCCTCCTGAGCGTGGACGGCACGGGCACCGAAGACGAGGTTTTCAGCCAGTTGCTGGCGGCGCTCCGCACCTCGTTCCCCGCCGCCGTCGCCGATGCGGGCCCCGCTACCCCGGACTGAGCGGCGCCGGCCGTTACGGGGCGTCCGGCGGCTACGGAGCGTCCGGGCGCTGGTCCCCCTTGTGTCCGCGCAGGTTGTCCTGGACCTTGCCGAACAGATCCTTGATGGTGGACTCCGTATTCGTGAGCATGTCCGGCTGGACGTAGACAGTCTGCGTCGGGGGCAGGCTGTAATGGGACTGCAGGCCTCCCGCACCCTCAACGCCGTCGAGCGCGATGGTTACTCCGCCCTCTTTGCGCGCAATGGCCCCGATCCGGCCGAACACCAGCGTGAACTCGTCCGGCTGGAAACTGACCGTGTGCCCGATGTGTGTCCGGTTAAGCTCTCCCGCCGCAACGGCTTTCTCGTTGCCCGTACCTGCATAGTCCATGGTTGCCTCCTGGAGGTTGGCTGCGTATGCCAGCAGTCTAGGCCGGGCTCCCGGCGCGGGATAGTGCTGCTGGGCGCGTGCACAATCCGCTCCCGTCCGCCTCAGCACTTCATCCATTGAGCGCGTCCGCGGCCGGCCGCTTAGATGGATCAGGTCGGCGCTGACCACCAGTCGACGGCACCGGAATTCAACCAGGCTTCAGAAACGGCATCGGGGACCATCGTGACTTTGCAGGACAATTTGGTGAGCAGCACTCCAGCCTTGGACGCCCCGCGGCAGCCCGCCTCCGGCACCACGCACTGCGAGGACGACTGCCACTATTGTTCGGGCCCGAAACGGACTAACCGGGCCAGCACTTCTCCCCGCTAGAATTACAGGCAACGAACCGAACCGAGGGAGGACTCCGTGCGCACTCACAACGCCCGGACTCCTTTCCATTCCGTCCGCGCGGCCATGGTCGCCGTGACGATGGTGACCCTCGCAGCTTCGGCCCACGTTTTTGGCGGTGGCGAACTGCCCGCCCCGGTCATCATGGCAGCCGTGCTGGCCCTCACCGTCATGGCGGCCACTGCGGCTACCCGGCTCAAACTGAACTTCCCCGCGATGGCGTCGCTGCTGGGGACCGGGCAACTTGTCCTCCACGAGGCGTTCAGCGCCTTCAGCTCTCCCGCCGGCACCGGACTATCAGGCGCACCGGGGCACCACTCCGCGGCCTGGCCGCCGGGCATCCGGCTGGACGCCGCCGGCGGCACCGCCGGCCACCTGCACCAGTTCGATTCCGCCTGGGCCGCCGGCCTCATGCTCGGCGGACACGCCCTTGCCACCCTCGCGTGCGCCCTCCTGCTGGCCAAGAGCGAAGCTGCCCTGTGGTCGCTCGCAGCCTGGCTTCGGCCACTCATTCAACTTCCCGAAGCGGCCATGCCCGACGTCGTCGCCGCACCTGCCGCCGCCGGCCGGCCGGCCGATTCGGCTCCCCTCCCCTGGCGAAACCTCAGGGCTGACTGCCCGCGGGGCCCGCCCGCCGTCGTCGTGCTTTCACATTCCTGACATTCTTTTCCTGGCTCCGCCCTGCCTGCTGATCCGCCCGCTAGGGCGGTATCGGCCCGGCGCCCGGACGCCCCATCAATCGTTTTGTGCACCGCCTTTTGCGCGACGTGCACCCCTGAAAGGCCCCCATTGAAAAAGTCATCACGCATGCCCTTCCGCCGCGCCCTCTCCGTTACGGCTGCGGCCGGCGGCACCGCAGCCCTCATGCTGGCGGGAGTCGCGGCCGCCTCCGCACACGTCGGCGTCACGCCGGACAAGACCGACGCCAATTCCTACGCACTGCTCACCTTCGGGATTCCGCACGGCTGCGATGAATCGGGCACCACCAAGGTGACCATCACGCTGCCCGAAGAGCTCAACGACGCCCAGCCCACGGTGAATCCGAACTGGGCCGTTGAGAAAGTGGTGGAGCAGCTGTCCGAACCGAAAAAGCTGGCCGACGGCGCCACCATCACCAAGCGGACCAGCAAGATCGTCTACACCGCCAAGGCTCCGCTGGACCCCGAACTGCGGGACGCCCTGGTGCTCTCGGTCAAGCTTCCCGACGCCGCCGGCAAGACCCTCCATTTCCCCACCCTGCAGAACTGTGAGCAGGGGCAGACGGACTGGTCCGAGATCGCCAAGGACGGCCAGGACCCGCACTCGCTCGAGGCGCCTGCGCCCTCGCTCACCGTCACGGCCGCCGCCGCGGACGGACACGGCAGCCATGCGTCGGCGGAGACGGACACAGCGGCAGGCACCGCCCAGGCCTCCTCGGTGACGGACGACGGATCCCAGGCGCGCAGCTGGGCCGGCCTGGTGGCAGGCGTCGGCGGACTCGCCCTGGGCGGGGTGGCGTTGATGCGCAGCCGGAGCCGGAAACCCGCCGCGGCCGCCGTCGCAGAAACCTCTTCGGAACCCCGAAAATAGCGCACCGGATTGATGCCCGGAAATCACAATCCGGGCATCAATCCGCGGCAGCGGTCGTGGCATCGTTGACTCAGGCAACGGCGGGCATAAAGTGTGACCCATGAGGTCTCAGCCATTCAAGAACGGACTTGCCATCACGACGGCGGTTGCGGCCGCCGCCTTCCTGCTCACCGCTTGCGGGCCCAGCCAGCCGCAGCCCCAGGGAACCTCCGCGGGCGCCTCCACGTCCAGCGCCGCTCCCGCCACGTCCACCCCGGCCGGCAGCGAGGCGGCCAGCACCCCGGCGTCGTCGTCGGCGACGCCGCCGTCGTCCGCGGGACCGTCACGGTGCAAGGCAGGAAACCTGACGGTGTCCTCGGATTCCGCCGGCGGCGGCGCGGCCGGCAGCGTGTACTCCAAGCTCATCCTTACCAACTCCGGCACCGAGGCATGCCTTCTGCGGGGCTTCCCGGGAGTATCCCTCACCGCGGACGCCAACGGCGCCCCGATAGGGGCCCCCGCCCGGCAGGACGGGTCCTCGCCCGTTGCGGACGTCCTCCTCGCTCCGGGGCAGGCGGGAGCCGCCGAAATGCGCTACACGCAGGCAGGAAACTACAGCGACTGCACGCCCACCCAGGCTGCAGGTTACCGGGTCTATCCACCGGAGGAGACCGCCTCGCTGTTCCTCGCCGAACCCCGGACCGCGTGCGGCAACGAGGCGATCGAACTGCTGACCATCGGGGCATTCCACGCCGCGTAGGCCCTGCCGGGACTTGCCGGCCTTACGCCCGGGATTCCCGTAATCTTGCGGGCGCATCGCGGGAGAACGCAACCCCGAACCCGATCAGCGCCATGCCCAGAAAAAGGTGCAGCCAGTTGTCGGCGCTGTTCACGGGAAGGATGTTCACCGGCGAGTCCAGTGCCAGGAACTGCCCCACACTCCAAAGGACCATGTAGGTGACCCCGGCGCCGATGAGGAAATTCCGGGCCGGCAGCGGACGCCGTGACATCAGCACGCCTGCCACTCCTGACAGCAAGTGGATGAGGTTGTGGAGCACGGACACCTGGAAGACCCCAAGGAGCATTGCCTCCGAGCCGTGTCCGGCAAACGCCAGCGTGCCGTAGTTTGCGGTGACGCCCGGAATGAACCCCAGCACGCCCAGCACAAATACCGCCGCTCCGGCGAGAAGTGATGACTTCTGGACGTTCTTCCGCAAGCCGAATCGGGCCCTGGCGGCTTCGGATGATTTCATGGTGCCGCTCCTGTTCCCCGGTCAAGCTGCTCATGACATGATAAGTCTACTTACGAACCCCTTCGGAGTCCCGCCGGCAGCGCAACGGCACGGGCCTTCGCAGGACCGGGAAAGGCAGGCAGGACTGTGATCTCGCTTTGGTTGGACCGTGACCACGCCTTCCGCAGCGACCAGTTCCACCCCCGCAGCACGGTTGACACGGTGGTGGCAGGGGCCGGGCTGACCGGACTGGTGACCGCGTTGCTGTTGGCCCGGTCCGGCAAGAAAGTGCTGGTTGTCGAAGCCCGGAGTCCGGGCGCCGTCACCACCGGCAACACCACAGCGAAGGTCTCCCTGCTGCAGGGAACGGTGCTCTCGGCATTGCGCCAGCAGTATTCAGAGAAGGTCGTGGGCGCCTACGTCGAGATGAACCGCGAAGGCCAGGCGTGGCTGCTGCGGTACCTGGCGGAGCGGGGTGTGCCGTTCCAGCATCGCGACGCCTACACCTATGCCACCTCAACGGACGGAACCGAAACCCTCCGCCTCGAATTGTCCGCTGCCCGGGCCGCCGGACTTGAGGCCGAGTACGTTACCGATCCCGGACTGCCTTTCGCGGTCAAAGGTGCCATCCGCCTTCCCGGACAGGCCCAGATTCATCCCCTGGAGGTCATCGATGCCCTCGTGGACGACGTCCGCTCGCACGGCGGACAGATCGTCTCCGGCGTGCGGTTGAACGGGCTCCGTGGACTGACGGGGCCCGGTCCGGCGGTGGTCCAGACCGACCACGGCCCCGTTCGCGCCCGGGAGGTGGTGCTCGCCACCGGCACACCTGTCCTGGACCGCGGGCTCTATTTCGCCAAGCTCAAAGCCCTGCGGTCCTATGCGGCGGCATTCGAACTGCCGGGCACAACCGCCGTCCCGGACGGCATGTTCCTTTCGGTTGAGCAGCCGGTCCGTTCCCTGCGCGACTACCCCGGCGACGGCCGCCGCCTCCTCCTGGTCGGTGGCAACGGGCACCCTGTGGGCCGCGCCAGGTCAGCACAGGCCTACCTCGACACCCTGGTCGAATGGACGACGGCCCAGTTCCCGGGTGCCAGACTCACCCACTCGTGGTCCGCGCAGGACTACCAGGCCACCAACCTGATGCCGTTCTTCGGCAAGCTGCCGCGCGGGCAGGGCCGGGTCTATTTCGCCACCGGTTACAACAAATGGGGCATGGCCAACGCCGTCGGCGCGGCGCTGGACATCACCGCCGACATTCTCGGCTCGCGGCTCCCCTGGGCCAGCATCATCCACCACCGGGTCACGTCCCCGGCCGGGGCAGCCTCCGCCGTCTCCCTTAATGCTGCCGTTGCGGCCACCGTGGCAAAAGACTGGGGTCAGGTGGGACTCAAGCGCCTGGATGAGTCCCTCGAGCAGCCGTCCGAAGGGGCAGGCCTGGTGACCCGCCGCGGCCGGAAGCCCGTGGCCGTATCCACCGTCGACGGCGCCCGCTGCACACTGTCCGCGGTCTGCACCCATCTGGGCGGCATCGTGCGCTGGAACGACAGCGAGAAGTCCTGGGACTGCCCCTTGCACGGCTCCCGCTTCAGCAGCGACGGGACGGTGCTGGAAGGACCAGCCACCCGCAACCTCCGCCAGATTGACTGACCCGGCGGGAGCGGCACCCGAGCCCGCTGGGGGTGCCGCCAAGAGTGTCAGTGGTGTAAGGCATGATGGAGGAATGCAGGGGAAGGAGCCCGCCGGGGACGCATCCGGTGAGACACCGGGGGCAACGCCATCAGGCGGCACACCATCAGGAACGCCGGCCGGCGGGCCTTCATCCGCGCGGACCATGGACAGGTTCAGCCAGTCCACCCGGGAATGGTTCCTCGGCGCGTTTTCCGCGCCCACTCCCGCGCAAATCGGCGCCTGGCAGGCCATCTCCTCCGGTTCCCACGCTCTGGTGGTCGCCCCGACGGGCTCCGGCAAAACCCTCGCGGCATTCCTCTGGGCGCTGGACCGCCTCCAGTCATCCGCTCCCGCCGAACCGGAAGCCCTGCCGGGCCTCGACCCGGCAGCAAAAGGCAGGAAACCGAAGGCACCCAAGCGGAAAACACGCGTCCTGTACATTTCGCCGCTCAAGGCGCTTGGCGTCGACGTCGAACGCAACCTCCGTGCGCCGCTTATCGGGATCACCCAGACCGCCAAAAGGCTGGGCCTGCCAGCCCCGCTCATCACCGTGGGCGTACGTTCAGGAGATACGACGACGGCGGACCGCCGCGCGCTGCTCAGCCACCCGCCGGACATCCTCATCACCACCCCGGAATCCCTGTTCCTGATGCTCACGTCCAGGGCCCGGGAAACACTGGCCGAGGTGGACACCATCATCGTGGACGAAGTCCACGCCGTCGCCGGCACCAAGCGCGGCGCGCACCTGGCTGTCTCGCTGGAACGCCTGGATGCGCTGCTGCCCAAGCCGGCGCAGCGGATCGGCCTCTCGGCCACAGTGGAACCCCGCGAACTCGTGGCCCAGTTCCTGGCAGGTTCAGCCCCGGTGGAAATCGTGGCACCGCCGTCGAAAAAGAACTGGGACCTGACGGTCTCCGTGCCGGTGGAGGACATGTCCGATCTGCAAGGGGCCGCCGGCGCCTTCGATTCCGGTCCTGCCTCCGGGCTGCAGCCGCAGGCCTCCATCTGGCCGCATGTCGAAGAAAAGATAGTGGACCTGGTGATGGCCAACCAGTCCACCATCGTGTTCGCCAACTCGCGGCGCCTGGCTGAACGGCTGACCGCCCGCCTCAACGAGATCCACGCCGAACGCCAGCTGGTGGCGGCGGGCGGCTGGGGTGAATTCGGCGCCGGGGCCCCGGATTTCGCTGCGGTGCCGGCCGGACGGCCATCGGCGGGGGCCGGCATGCCGACGTCCACGGCAACGCCCGCGCACATGATGGCACAGGCAGGCAGCACCGCGGGCGCCGACCCCGTCCTGGCGCGGGCCCACCACGGCTCCGTCTCGAAGGACCAGCGTGCGCTGATCGAGGACGACCTCAAGTCGGGCCGGCTGCGGTGCGTTGTTGCCACGTCCTCCCTGGAGCTTGGCATCGACATGGGCGCCGTGGACCTGGTAGTCCAGGTGGAGTCGCCCCCGTCCGTGGCCAGCGGGCTGCAGCGGGTGGGCCGCGCCGGTCACCAAGTGGGTGAAGTCTCGCAGGGCGTCCTGTTCCCCAAGCACCGCGCCGACCTCGTGCACACCGCCATCACCGTGGAACGCATGCTGGGCGGCAAGATCGAACGGCTCAGCGTTCCCGCCAACCCGCTGGACATCCTGGCACAACAGACCGTGGCCGCCACTGCGCTGGGCTCCATCGACGTGGAGGAATGGTTCTCCACCGTCCGCCGCTCGGCACCGTTCGCGTCCCTCCCCCGCTCCGCATTCGAGGCCACCCTGGACCTGCTGGCCGGCCGCTACCCGTCCGACGAATTCGCCGAGCTGCGGCCGCGGATCATCTGGGACCGCAATGCCGGCACCATCGAAGGCCGGCCGGGGGCGCAGCGGCTCGCCGTGACCTCCGGCGGCACCATTCCGGACCGCGGGCTGTTCGGCGTCTACATCATCGGTACCGAGGTGGAAGGCTCCGCGTCGCCCTCCACCGAGGGCAAAGCCGCCAGCCCGGGTGCTTCGGCCGCCAAGGGCGGGCGGCGCGTGGGCGAACTCGACGAGGAAATGGTCTACGAGTCCCGGGTGGGCGACATCTTTGCCCTGGGCGCCACCAGCTGGAAGATCGAGGACATCACGCACGACCGCGTCCTCGTTTCCCCGGCCTTCGGGCAGCCGGGCAAGCTCCCCTTCTGGAAGGGTGATTCGCTGGGCCGGCCGGTTGACCTGGGCCGGGCCCTCGGCGCGTTCGTCCGCGAACTGTCCGCGTCCGACGTCGGCCCCGCCACCGAGCGGTGCAAGGCCAGCGGCCTGGACGACTTCGCCGCCAACAACCTGATCCAGTACTTGGCGGAGCAGAAGCTCGCCACCGAAGTGGTCCCCAGCGACACCACCCTGGTGGTGGAGCGGTTCCATGACGAGCTGGGCGACTGGCGGGTGGTGCTGCACAGCCCCTTCGGCATGCCGGTGCACGCACCCTGGGCGCTCGCCGTGGGCCAGCGGCTGCACCAACGCTACGGGATGGACGGCTCCGCCATGGCCGCGGACGACGGCATTGTGCTGCGGGTGCCCATGATGGAGGACGAGCCGCCGGGCGCCGAGCTGTTCCTCTTCGAACCCGACGAGCTGGAGCAGATCGTGACGGCGGAGGTGGGCGGCAGTGCGCTCTTCGCCTCGCGCTTCCGCGAGTGCGCCGCCCGGGCCCTGCTGTTGCCGCGGCAGAACCCCGGGAAGCGGCAGCCCCTGTGGCAGCAGCGCCAACGGTCCGCACAGTTGCTGGACGTGGCACGGAAATATCCAACGTTCCCCATCGTGCTGGAAACAGTGCGCGAGTGCCTGCAGGACGTCTACGACCTCCCGGCGCTGAAGGACATCGCGGCGTCCATTGAGCGGCGCGAACTGCGGATCCTGGAGACCACCACCCAGCAGCCTTCCCCGTTCGCGAAGTCCCTGCTGTTCGGCTACGTGGCCCAGTTCCTGTACGAGGGCGACTCGCCGCTCGCGGAGCGCCGGGCCGCGGCGCTGGCCCTGGATTCGACCCTGCTCAACGAACTCCTGGGCCGGGTGGAGCTGCGCGAACTGCTGGACGCCAAGGTCATCGAAGCCACCGAGCGTGAACTGCAGCGGCTGGCCCCGGACCGCCGTGTGCGCGGAATGGAAGGCGTCGCGGACCTGCTGCGCCTGCTCGGACCGCTGACGCCGGAGGAGGTTGCTGCCCGGCTGGAGCCGGCGGTTGAGCCTGTCCCGGTGGTCGAGCCTGCCGCGGTGGTCGAGCCTGCCGAGACCCCTGGTGTTGCGCCCGCCCCGGTGGCGGACGCCGTCGCCCACCTCACCGCGCTGCAACGGGCCAACCGCGCACTCAAGGTGAACATCGGCGGCGTCGAACGCTTTGCGGCCGTGGAGGACGCCGCCCGCCTGCGGGACGCCATCGGAGTGCCGCTGCCCATGGGCGTGCCGCTCGCGTTCATCGAGCCTGTGGCCGACCCCCTGGGCGACCTCGTCTCCCGCTACGCCCGCACCCACGGGCCGTTCACCGCGGCGGAAGCCGCGGCCCGGCTGGGACTCGGCGTCGCCGTCGTCGGCACCGCGCTCAAGCGGCTGGCCGCGGACGGCCGCGCGGTGGAAGGCGAGTTCCGCCCGCATGCCCCGCTGCCGGAACAGCTGCCGGAACAGCAGTCCGGACAGGCCACCGCCCCCGCCGTCGAAACCGAAGTACCAGGCGAGGCTGCGGTCCCTGCCTCGCCGCCAGCCTCCGTCACCACGCTGGCCGGCACCAGTGAATGGTGCGACGCCGAGGTGCTGCGAAAACTGCGCCGCCGCTCGCTGGCCGCGCTTCGGGCCGAAGTGGAGCCGGTGGACGGCGCCGCCTACGGACGGTTCCTCCCGGCCTGGCAAAACGTCCGGATCCCCGGACGCGGCCGGGGCCAGTCCGCCCTGCGGGGTCTGGACGGCATCATTACTGCCGTCGACCAGCTCTCCGGTGTACCGGTTCCGGCCTCCGCGTGGGAACCGCTGATCCTCGCCAGCCGCGTCAGTGACTACCAGCCCGCCATGCTGGATGAACTGATGGCCGCCGGAGAAGTCCTCTGGTCCGGCGCCGGCGCGCTGCCCGGCAATGACGGCTGGGTGAGCCTGCACCTCGCGGACTCCGCCGAACTCACCCTCAACCCTGCCCCGGACTACGAGCCCGGGGACGCTCAGCAGCGGCTGCTGGAGCACCTGCAGGACAACGGCGGCGGCTATTTCTTCCGCCAGCTGAAGGATATTGCCGGCGGCATGGACTCGGTGCTGAGCGACCAGGATGTGGTGGCCGCCCTCTGGGACCTTGCCTGGGCTGGCCGCATCACCGGCGATACCTTCGCTCCGGTCCGCGCCATGATCGCCGGCGGCCACACGGCGCACCGGCAGGTAGCCCGGACGCCGCGGGCCCGCGCACCACGCCTGAGCAGGCTGGGACGCGCCCACGGCACGGGCCTGATGGGATCCGCCGGGCTGACCGGCGGACGCTACGGGTCCGTGACCGGCGCCGCTCCCACCCCGCCGCTGGCAGCCGGAAGGTGGTCGGCCCTCCCGTCGCCGGAGCTGGACCCCACCATCCATGCCCGTGCCACGGCCGAACTGCTGCTGGACCGGTACGGCGTCGTGACGCGCGGTTCCGTCATGGCGGAAAACATCCTGGGTGGATTCGGCCTGATGTACAAAGTCCTCGCCAGGCTGGAAGAGGCCGGGCGCTGCCGCCGGGGCTATTTCATCGAACACCTCGGCGCCGCCCAGTTCGCTGTTCCGGCCACGGTGGACCGGCTGCGGTCATACTCGGATGACTCCCAGCTGGCGAAGCCGGAGCCCGTGGCGCTGGCGCTGGCGGCGACGGACCCCGCCAACCCCTACGGCGCGGCCCTGCCGTGGCCAGCCCTCAATGTCGAAGCCGGCAGCGGCCACCGCCCTGGCAGGAAGGCCGGTGCCCTGGTGGTGATGGTCGACGGCGCGTTGGCGCTTTACGTGGAACGCGGCGGCAAGACGCTGCTCGCCTTCGACGACGAGCCGGAGGTACTGGCCGCCGCCGCGGCCGCGCTGGTCGGCGTAGTCCAGCGCGGTGCCGTGGACAAGCTCATCATGGAGAAGGTCAACGGCCACGGCATCCTGGACACGCCCGTGGCCGCCGCACTGACGCACGCCGGCGCTTATTCCACTCCGAAAGGACTGAGAATCCGTGCCTGAAGGCGACTCCGTCTGGCGGGCGGCCGCGCAGCTTCACGCCGCCCTGGCCGGGCAACAGCTCACAGCCTCCGATTTCCGCGTGCCACGGTTCGCCACCCTGAAGCTGGCCGGCTGGACCGTGGACGAAGTGGTGCCCCGCGGCAAGCACCTCCTCATGCGCCTTCGAAGCCCCGATGACGAACGGCTGACCATCCATTCGCACCTGAAGATGGAGGGTGCGTGGCAGGTCTACCCGCCCGGCGGACGCTGGCGGAAACCGGGGTTCACTGCCCGGTGCGTGCTCCGCACTGCCACCGCGGACGCCGTCGGCTTTTCCCTCGGCATCCTGGAGGTGGTCCGGACCGCTGACGAGGATTCCGTCGTCGGCCATCTCGGGCCGGATCTCCTGGGCCCGGACTGGGACATGGAGGAGGCCGAACGGCGGCTGCGCGCGGCGCCGGACGTTGCCATCGGCGTAGCCCTGCTGGACCAGCGCAACCTCGCCGGCATCGGCAACATCTACCGCTGCGAGGCCTGTTTCCTGTCCGGCATCCACCCCGCCGCGCCGGTCTCCCACGTGACCGACCTGCCCGCCATGATGGCCACCGCCAAACAGTTGCTGGAGGCCAATCTCGGACCGGGCCGCCGCACCACCGTCCTCAGCCCGCGCGGAACGCCGGTGGGCCGGATGTCCGGCCGGCCTGGATACTGGGTATACGGTCGTGAGCACCGGCCGTGCCTGAAATGCGGCACGCCCGTCCGCCACGGCGTACTGGCCACCCAGGCCGGCACCGAGGAACGGGACATCTACTGGTGCCCGAGCTGCCAGCCGCCACCTGCGGGAACCGGCTGATCCGGGCCTGACCCGGGCGGCAGCGGGCGGGAAGCCTCCGGCACCGTGAACCGCGGCAGCAGCAGCTGCACCAGGGGGCCGATGGCCAAGGCGTAGACCACCGTGCCCACACCGACGGATCCGCCCAGCAGCCAGCCTGTCGCCAGGACAACGATTTCGATGCCCGTCCGGGACGTCCGCACTGACCACCCGGTCCGCCGCGCCAGGCCGGTCATGAGGCCGTCGCGGGCGCCCGGGCCGAAGCGTGCGCCGATGTAGCAGGCCGACGCGATCCCGTTGAGCAGTACGGCCCCCGCCAGCATGCCGATCTGGCCGCCCAGATGTGAGAACTCCGGAATCAGCGCCAGCCCCACATCAGCGAAGACACCCACCAGCACGGCGTTGCACAAGGTGCCGAACCCGGGCCACTGGCGGAGCGGAATCCACAGGAGCAGGACAAGGAAGCTCACGATGACCACCACCGCTCCAATGGAGAGGCCCGTCTTTCCTGCCACACCCTGGTGGAAGACATCCCAGGGATCGAGGCCCAGGCCGGCACGGATGAACATGGCCAGCGAGATGCCGTACATGGCCAGGCCGGTGAACAGTTGGAGGAGTCTGCGAGTCATCATGAAATCCATCCTCCGCTAGAACTGGCCTTGCAATCCATATCCAGTTTGAGATACTGGCTACATGTCCGGCTCCCTGAACCCCACCGCCTTGATGCGTCTCCTGGGCGGATGGAACCGGGGCGCCGCCCCGGCGTACCGGGAACTGGCCGACGTCGTACGCCTCCTGGTTCTGGACGGACGCGTCCCCCTGGATATGGCGCTGCCCAGCGAGCGCGCCCTGGCCGAAACGCTGGGAGTCAGCCGGACCACGGTGACGGCCGCCTATGCGAGCCTCCGTGAGCAGGGGTTCCTGAGCAGCCGCCAAGGCAGCCGCGGCCGGACCTGCATCCCCCGGCAGATTCCCGCGGGCGCGGGCGGGCCGGGAGCCACCGAGCTGATCAGCCCCACCGCCCTGGCCGGTGCGCCGGGACTGGCGGCGCCGCCGGGCCTGCTCGATCTCGCCTACGCGTCCCTGCCGGCCAGCGGCGAGGTGGTGCACCGCGCCTTCGCCGCCGCACTCACGGAACTACCGGCCCTGCTGCCGGGGTTCGGTTATGACGCCATCGGCATCGCACCCCTTCGCGAGGCGATCGCTGCCCGATACATGGAAGCCGGCGTCCCCACCACGGCGGACCAGATCCTGGTGACCTCGGGCGCGCAGCACGCCTTGAATATCGTGCTCCGGACCCTGGCCGGACGGCAGGACAAAGTTCTGGTCGACCACCCCACATACCCGCACGCCCTCGATGCCATCCGGGCCAGCGGCTGCAGGCCCGTGCCGGTGGCCCTCCCCCACGGGCGCGGCTGGGACGTGTCCGGCATGGAAGCCGCCATGATGCAGCAGCGCCCCAAGATGGCGTACGTGGTGCCGGACTTCCACAACCCGACGGGCCGGCTGATGTCCGACCCCCAGCGCCGCCGGCTGGTGCGGGCCGCGGCCGCGGCGGGGACGGTGCTGGTAGTGGACGAGACACTGCGCGAACTTAACCTCGACGCCGTGGGTACCGCCCCGCTGGCGGCCTTCAGCCCGGAAGTGGTCACCATCGGCTCCCTGAGCAAGTCGCATTGGGCGGGGCTGCGGACCGGCTGGATCCGGGCAGGCAGTTCGCTGATCCGGCGCTTCGCCGCTGCCCGCACCACCATGGACCTGGGCGGACCCGTGGTGGAACAACTGGCCGCGGCCCACCTGGTCCGGTCCCTCGACGAACCGCTCCCGGCCCGGCTGGCAGACCTTCGCGAAAACCGGGCCGCGCTGCTGGACCTGATCGGCGGCATCCTCCCCGACTGGCAGCCGGAACGGCCCGACGGCGGGCTGAGCGTGTGGTGCCGGCTCCCGACACCTGTTAGCACGGCACTGACGGTCATCGGCCCGGATTTCGGGGTGCGCCTCGCGGCCGGGCCCCGCTTCGGCGTCGGCGGGGCTTTCGAACACTACCTGCGCCTCCCCTTCACGCTTCCGCCCGGGCAACTGGAGACAGCGGTGCGGGCCCTCCGCTCGGCCCAGGAGAAACTCGACGCCGCACCGCAGCTCCGGCGCAGCCTCCGGCACACACCCGCCGTCGCCATCGCCTGAGCGGGCATCCATTAATGACGCGCAAAATGCCTGACGCGGCCCGTATTCCGGTAGCGTCAGGCATTTTGCGTAGCGTCAGCCAGTTTGCGTGTCGCGTCCTGCGCGTCGACGTGCCGCCTACGCGTAGACCTTCCCGAGGTAGTCTCCCCAGGCCTTCGCTGTGGCTTCGGAATCCCCGCGGCCGCTGAAATCGTGGACGGTCATGCCCACCGGTGCGCCAAAGGCGTTGCGGCCGAAGAAGCGGTACATGGTGTCGGCGGTGCGCAGGCCCAGGAAGTTCTCGTTGGCGAAGTCAACCTGCCCCGTCAGCCGCCCGACGCCGTCGAGCTCCACATCAAAGGTGTCCCCTTGCGACGCGGCGTCGACGCCCAGCGCCTTCTTCAGCTGCACGAAGCCGTCCGGGACCTGTGATGCGGCAGGGCCCTGGATGTCCGTGAACACCACGGGCCGGCCGTCGAAGTATTCCAGGTACTGGCCCAGGGTGTGGAGGTAGAACTCGGTGTGCTTGCTGGCGCCGTCGTACTGCCCGTCCCAGTTGTCGGCGAAGATGCCGCTGTGCACGTAATGCAGCCTGGCCCGGCCGCCGTCGAGCGGTTCCAGGACGTGCTCCAGCTGGTTGAACCAGCCGTCCGGCCCGTCCATGCGCGAGACCAGGTGCTGCGGATACTCCTCCACGGTTTTCACGGCCGGCCACTGGTCCGTGGGGAACATCCAGCCGGGCGTCCCGTTGGTAACGGCTTCCCAGACGCGCTCGGGGGTGCCGGGCAGCTCGGTGTCGTAAACAATCTCGAATTTCCGGTTGTCAGTCATTGTCCTGCTCCTGTTCCTTATCCCCGGACGGGGTGGTTTGTTTTGGTTCTTTGAGTGCCGGGTGAAGCGCGACGACGAGCCGGTGCTTCCGCCCGCCCGTCCCGCCGCCGTCGTGGTACTTGTCCACGAGCCGGGTGACGGCGACGCCGAGCTCTTCGGCGAACGCTGCCCGGTCCGCGGCGGTGCGGAAGGTGATTTCGCCGTCGATCGCGAACGTGGCGAGTTTCTGCCGTGCGGCCGCGGCCCCGGCGATGAGCTTCCCCACTTCCTGGACCATGCGCCCGGCGAGCGCCAGCAGCCAGAAGGCGGAGAACCGGTCCGCGAAACGGTGCGGATCCGGGGCCACGGAGGCCAGGGCCACCGGCGAAATCAGGTAGGAAGCGGCCGTGGCCTGGAGCACCCGTTCGGTGACGTTGCCCTTGCGGCGCTCCTCCACCAGCTCCACCAGGCCGTGCCGCTCCAGCGCCTTGAGGTGGTAGTTCACCTTCTGCCGCGGCAGCCCCACTTTCGCGGCGAGCTGGGTGGCCGAGCCGGGCTCCGCAAGCTCCTGGAGGATGCGGGTCCGGATGGGGTCCAGCGAGGCTTCCGCCGCTGCCGGGTCCTCGATCACTTCGATGTCCAACATGGTTTAAGTATCGTCACCGACAATTTTATTTGTCAAGAACTTTTTTACCGTCGGCGCCGGGAGGCAGCCAAGTAGAATGGACCGGTGATGCAATCCCCCCTTCCCGTGCGCGACGGCGTGAACGCGACCCGCCTGCGCCTCCCGGACGAGGGGCCGTGGGACACCGCGATGGACTACATGATGCACCGCTGGGGCCACATCGACCCGCAGGGCATCGAGGACCGGTTCGACGCCGGCGAGATCGTGGGCGAGGGCGGCGTCCCCCTGGACAGGCGGACCAGGCTCGAGGACCACACCTTCATCTGGTACTACCGCACGCTGCCGCCGGAGACGCGGCTGCCGGTTGAGCTCAGCATCCTGCACCAGGACGACCACATCCTGGTGGTGGACAAGCCACACTTCCTGCCCACCACCCCGGGCGGCACCTACATCCAGGAGTCGGCCCTGGTGCGGCTCCGGAACCAGCTGGACCTCCCGGACCTGATCCCCATGCACCGCCTGGACCGGATGACGGCCGGCATCCTCCTGCTCTCCACCAACCCGGAGACCCGCGGCAGGTACCAGGTGCTGTTCGAAAAGCGCCAGGTCCAGAAGGAGTACGAGTGCGTGTCCGCCGCCGAACCGGCAGCGGGACATCCCGCCGTCGACTTCCCGGTGGTGGTGCGGAACCGCATGACCAAGTCCCGCAGCTACCTGCTCGCCGAAGTCATCGACGGCGAACCCAACGCGGAAACCCGCATTGACGTGATGAAAACGTTCGACGCCGGCACTTCAGCAGGTGCCGCGGGTTCAGTACGTGCCCCGGAACGGCGCGCACTGTACCGGCTTGAACCGCACTCCGGAAAGACCCACCAGCTCAGGGTGCACATGGCGTCGCTGGGGCTGGGGATCGTCAACGATGCGTTCTACCCGGACCTGCTGGACAAGGCTCCGGACGACTACACCAGGCCGCTCCAGCTGCTGGCCCGCGGGATCCGTTTCGTGGACCCCATCACCAAGCAGCCGGTGGAATACCGCAGCCGGCTCCGGCTGAGCGAAGCTCCTGCGTAGGCCCGGCCAAGACTGGCGTAGTAAGACCTCCCCGGCCCGCCCGAGGCGCAAAAATGAGGTACCTTGTGCCCATGGACCTCGCCAACGCTGACACCTGGGGCGCCGCGATCTATTTCTGGATCATCCCCATCGTCCTTGGCGACGCCATTTTCCCGCCCGTCCCCTCCGAAATGGTGGTGATCACGGGCGGAGCTCTGTCCGCCGAAGGCCGGGCCAATTTCCTGCTGGTGGGCTTCCTTGCCGCGCTGGCGTCGTGGATCGGCGATGTAGTGGTGTTCCAGCTGTTCAAGCGCCGCCTGGGCCATGTCCTGGACCGGTGGCGGTGGGGCCGCAAATTCCACCGCGGCATCCACGCGGCCATCGCCAAGGCAGGCCGTTCCACCACCTACGGGGCCATCATCGGCGTCCGGTTCATTCCGGGCGGCCGGCTGGCGACGTCGGCCGCTGCCGGCATCGCCGACGTCACCACCCGCGCGTTCAGCTTCTGCGCGGCCGTGGGCGGAGTTCTCTGGGGCACCTGGCTCACGGGGCTCGGCTACTTCACCGGCTCCGCCACCAAGCTGCCGTTCTGGGCAAGCTCGCTGATCGGCGTCGCCCTCGGACTGGTGATCGGAGCGGTGGTGGGCATGATTGTCACCCGCCGCCGCGGCAGCCGGTCCCCGGTGGACGAGCCGGCGGAGGACCCCAGCCCGGACACGGCGCCTTCGGGCTAGACTGGAGCCCAGGTCAGACGGGAGCCCAGCGGCCGCGGCTGCGGCGGAGCACCAGAAGTGCACCGGTCACCGCAACGCGTTCGACGGCGTCGCGCATCATCGCTGCCGATTCCCGCGCCTGGTTGTTCTCCCCGGTGTACCCGGTCGCCTCCACCAGGAAGCGGAGGTTCAGTTCCGGCACTCCGCCGGCGATCTGCAGCTGGTTGGATTCCACGTGGTGCCTTGTTCCCAGGGCTTCGACGGCGGCAGCCATCACGGCCTCGGGAGCGTTGCCAGGCTTCAGCCCGGTGATCTTGAGTCTGGTCTGGAACGAAGGCATGAATGCAACCCTAACCTCACCCCACGACGCTCTCTCACTTTTCGGGGCTTTTCCCCCAACGCTCTCTCACCGGGGAGAGAGCGTTGGGGGAATCCCCACAGGAAGTGAAAGAGCGTTGGGCATTATCCGGTGTTGCGGAGGCCGGCTGCTACACCGTTGACGGTGATGAGCATGGCCCGCTGCAGGCGCTCGTCAATCTCTGCACCGGAGATGCTCTCGCCCTCGGAACCTTCGGCCCGGATGCGGCGCATCAGTTCCACCTGCAGGTAGCTGATGGGGTCCAGGTACTGGTCGCGGATCTCCAGGGAGCGCTTGAGGGTGGGCTGCGCGTCGAGGAGCACGTGTTCGCCGGTGAGGTTCTGGATCTCGGTGACGGTGAGTTCGTATTCGTCCCGAATGGCCCGGAACAGGTGGTGCAGCTCTTCCGGGACCAGCGTGGAAACGTAGTAGCCGGCAATGTCCATGTCCGTCTTGGCCAGCGTCATTTCCACGTTGGACAGGACCGAGCGGAAGAAGTGCCACCCCTCCATCATTTCCACGAGCTGTTCCGTGTTGCCTGCTTCGCGGGCGGCCTTCAGCCCGGAACCTACGCCGAACCAGCCCGGCACAATCTGCCGCGACTGGGTCCAGCCGAAGACCCACGGGATGGCGCGCAGCCCGCCCAGCCCGGCGCCCGAGTCCGGCCGCTTGGACGGACGCGAGCCGATGTTCAGCGAGCCGAGCTGTTCCACGGGGGTGGAGGCCATGAAGTAGGCCGGCAGGTCCGGGTCGTCAATAAGCGAGCGGTACCGGGCGAAGGCGGCGTCGGAGATGGTCTCCATGACGTGGCCGTAGCGCTCGCGCTGGTCCTCGGAGGTGCGCGGGGTCCGGTGCAGCGCAGAACCCTGCATGACGGCGGCGAGCGAAAGCTCCAGGTTTTCGCGTGACAACTCGGGCAGCGAGTACTTGTCCGAGATGACTTCGCCCTGCTCGGTGAACTTGATTTCACCTTCGAGGACACCGTTCGGCTGGGCCATGATCGCGTCGTAGGTGGGCCCGCCGCCGCGGCCCACGGATCCGCCGCGGCCGTGGAAGAGGCGCACCCGCACGCCATGCTTGGCCGCGACGTCACGCAGCTTCCGCTGGGTCTTGTGGATCTCCCACTGGCTGGTCATCACGCCGGATTCCTTGTTCGAGTCCGAGTAGCCAAGCATGATTTCCTGCACGTCGCCGCGCAGCCGGACGAGTTCCCGGTAGGACGGATCGGACAGCAGCTGGTCCACGATCTCCGCCGAAGCCCGCAGCTCCTCCACCGTTTCCAGCAGCGGCGCAAAACCGATCTTCGCGTACGGCGCCTCACCGAAGAGGCTGACCAGCCCTGCTTCGCGGGCCAGCACCGCAGCGGCCAGGACGTCGTCCGCACCGCGGGTCATCGAAATGATGTACGTCTCGATGACGTCCGGGCCGTAGGTCTTCAGGGCGCGGCGGATCTCACGGAAGACGTCGTACGTGCCGTCAGCGACGCCGTCGAGCTTGATCGGGTGGCCGGACAGCGGACGGCGGGAGCCCAGTTCCGCCCCCAGCACTTCCAGGCGTTCGGCGCGGCTGAGTTCGGAGTACCGCACACCGGGGCCGCCCAGGCGGTCCATGAGCTGCCCGACGGCGTCATGGTGGTGGTCGGCGTGCTCGCGGATGTCCAGGGTGGCCAGGTGCAGCCCGAAGGAGGCGATGGCGCGGCGCACCCTCGCCAGGGCACCGTCGGCAGCCAGTCCGGCGTGGTGGTTGCGGAGGGATTCCTCCAGCAGGCCAAGCTCCGCGAGGACACCCGCGGTTGAGGTGTAATCCCGGCCCGGCTCGTGCGCGGAGCCTGCCGCGACGCGTTTGGCCGTGTTGAGCAGCTTGGCCTTGATGCAGGTGAGTTTGAGCCGGTAGGGCTCCTGGGCATTGAGTTCCAGCACCCGGCGGTCCAGGCCCGGCAGGTTCTTGAGGTCAGTGTCGATCGAGTCGAGCAGTTCCTGGTCCGCCCCGGCCAGTGCCGTGGAGTTGGACAGGATGGCAATGAGCTCGTCGATCATGGCGATGCTGATCCGGACGGCGTGCTGGTTCTGGATCTGGAGGATCTCCCGCGTGACGGCGGCGGTGACGTTCGGGTTGCCGTCGCGGTCGCCGCCGATCCAGGAGCCGAAGCGGATGGGGGCCTTCTGCGACGGCAGCGTGACTCCGTGGTCGGCCAGCAGCTCGGAGAGGTCGGAGAGCATCTCCGGCATGGCGTCGGTGAGGATGCTGTTGAGGTAGTAGATGGCGTTGCGGGCCTCATCCACCGGGGTGGGCCGGACCTGGCGGAGCTCGTCCGTCTGCCACATCTGGTCGATCACTTCGGCGAGCTGGCGGTCCTGGCGCCGGCGGGCAGAGGTGCCTTCCTCGGTGGAAACTGCCAGGACGTCGGACAGCCGGCGGATCTTGTCCAGGACGGAGCGGCGGGACGCTTCGGTGGGGTGGGCCGTGAAGATGGGACGGACGTCCAGCTCGTTGACCACTTCCTGGAGCACGGCCGGTCCGGCCTGGCCGGAAATCTCCTCCACGGCCTTGGCCAGCCAGCCGTCCTTTTCCTGGCGGGTCCGCAGTCCGCGGACCCGGTGGACCTGCTCGGCGGCGTTGGCCAGGTGGAAGTAGAACGCAAAGGCGCGGACCAAGTCGGTGGCCTGGTCAATCGGCAGGGAACCGAGCAGCTCGCGGACCTGGGCGACGACGTCGTGCGAGCTCCAGGGGCCGGTGGCATCGGCGCCGCCGCGGGCGGCTTCCTTGGATTCCTTGGTCAGGAGGCGGACCTGCTCCACAAGGTCGAGGAGCTCGGGCCCGTGCTGGCGGACCAGCGATTCGCCCAGCAGGGTGGAGACGCGGCGGACATCCGCCCGGAGTTCGGACGCAAGATCGCTACTGGCATCGGAGCCTGCCGGGTCAGCGCCTGCTGCGAGATGGGAGCCTGGATTTACTGCAGTGTCAGCCATGGAAACTATCTTTCGAGGGTTCGGACTTGGCTCGTACACTGCGCTGGATACTGTGAGCCGGGTTACGTGTTCCTATGGGATGTTACCCGGCACTGTTGCGGCGTGGGAATTTGTCTCAGATAGTGTTCGTGCCCTTGACGTCCGCGGCGGCCCCTGTTTTATTAGGTGCCGCCGCGGGTTGCTCAGGTGCCGCCGCGGGCGGCCGGACAGCCCTGATGGTGATTTTTCCGGTGTAGGCCTCGTTGTGGTCGGGACCCTTACCGGACTGCGCGGACTCGTGCCGCCGCTGTTTCAGCTCTTCCCTGGCGGCCGCAGATTCCGTGCGGGTGGGGGCTCCGGTGGCATCAAGGATGCCCAGAACACTGCCCAGCGTTCCCGGTGCCCCCTTGGCGCTTCCGCGACGCTTCAAGACGGATATCCCCGCCAGGGTGAACCCGGCAACAAGCGCGAGGCAGGCCACTACGGTGAGCAGTGCATCCATGCCCCGCCCCTGACTCAGCGTGCGATCTTGAAATTGAAGTTTGCGGTACCCAGCGCCCCCCAGAGCCGGATCCAGACCGGCAGGAGCATTTCGGTGCCGCGTGCCGTAGTGATGTCGCCCAGGTCAATCACGTCCTGATGCCCAAGGCTCTTGAGGAGCGTGACCACTTCGTGCTTGGCGTCGGCATCGTTGCCCGAGACGAACACGGAATGGTCCCCTCCAGCCGCACGGCCGGGGTCAACCATCAGGCTCGCGTTCATCGTATTGAGGGTCTTGACCACTTTGGCGTCGGGGAACTTCCGCTGGATCTGCTCGCCCAGGCTGTCCGTGTTGACCGGGTTGAGCGTCGGCGGCATGCCATGGGAGAAATCCAGGGGATTCGAGATGTCCACGAGAATCTTGCCGGCAAGATTCTCCGCACCGGCGGCAGCAAGCGCAGCGAGGGAACTCGCGCCTTCAGTTGCGTTGACCACCAGCTCCGCCCCGGCGGCCACGTCTGCGTATGCAGCCAGGTGGACGTGGGGGTGCTCCTGGAGCCACGTACTGAAGGGAGCCGCACCCATGGAGTCCGGCTCCGTGCGGGCCAGGGTCGCCTTCGGATCGCGGGTTCCGATGACGATTTCGTGGCCGAGGCCTGCCAGCGCTCCGGCCATGGTCCGGCCAACGGTCCCGGTTCCTAGTACAGCAATTTGCATGGCGTCCTCATCCTCTGGGCATTTGGGATCTCGGGGTAGACAGGTCCGTCTACCGGTGGGCCTGACGCTATCAGGCCCACCTGAGCACCGCAAGGGATCGACTGAAGGCAAAGTGGTATTGGCTGACAATTATTGAAATCTGTCAGCTGATTGTTGTATTCTCGTTTTATGACCACTTCCATGCAGGCGTCCCGCCGCACCCTCGGCTCCGCAGGACCCGCCACCGCCCCCATCGGACTGGGCCTCATGGGCATGTCCGACCTCTACGGACCCGCGGACGACGCCGAGAGCGTCGCCACGATTCAGGCTGCCCTCGACGCAGGCGTCACCCTGCTGGATACGGGCGACTTCTATGGCATGGGGCACAACGAGCTCCTGCTCCGCGATGCCATCCGCGGCCGGAGCCGCGAAGACGTGCAGATCAGCGTCAAGTTCGGCGTCCTGCGGGACGCGCGCGGCGGCTGGAACGGCGTCGACACCCGGCCGGCAGCCATCAAGAACTTCCTCGCCTACTCGCTGCGCCGCCTCGGCACCGACTACATCGATATCTACCGGCCCGCCCGCCTCGATCCCGCCGTCCCCGTCGAAGAAACCATGGGCACGCTGGCCGAGCTCGTGAAACAGGGACTTATCCGCCACATCGGGCTTTCCGAGGTGGGATCTGAAACGCTGCGCCGCGCGCACGCCGTGCACCCGGTCTCAGACCTGCAGATCGAATACTCACTGATTTCCCGCGGCCTCGAAAAAGATATCCTGCCCGCAGCCCGTGAGCTGGGCGTCGGAATCACCGCCTACGGGGTCCTGTCCCGCGGCCTCGTCTCCGGTCACTGGCCCGCCCAGGCCGAGGGCAACCGCCGGGACTTCCGCGCCCACCTCCCCCGGTTCTCCGGCGAAAACCTGCAGCGCAACCTCGAGCTCGTGGAGCGGCTGCGCCTTATTGCCGACAGCAAGGATGCCACCGTGGCCCAGGTGGCCATCGCCTGGGTGCTCTCGCGCGGCGAGGACATCGTCCCCCTGGTGGGCGCCCGCCGCCGCGACCGGCTGGCCGAGTCCCTCGGCGCCGCCGCGCTGACCCTCTCCAGCCAGGATCTCGCCGACATCGAAGCGGCCGTTCCCGCGGACGCCGCAGCCGGCACCCGCTACGACGCAGGCCAGATGGCCATGCTCGACAGCGAGCGGAAGTGAGCCCTGCCGCCGTCGTACTGACGGAAGAACGCATCCTGGACGCCGCCGAGGACGTCCTCCGCCGCTTCGGCCTGGCCAAGGCCACCGTGGTGGACGTTGCCAAGGTCCTCCGCGTGAGCCACGGCAGCGTCTACCGGCACTTCCCTACGAAAGTGGCCCTCCGGGACGCGGTGGCAAGGAGGTGGCTTGACCGGATCATCAAACCCCTGGATCCGTCGCTGGACACCGCCGGCCCGGCTGCCGAGCGCCTCCTTCGCTGGCTTCAGCGGCTCGCGGCCATCAAACAGGGCATGGCCCTGGAAGATCCTGAACTGTTCGCGACCTTCAGCCAGCTGACCGCAGAAGCCAGGGAAGTGGTGGCCGCCCACGTGGACCACCTCGCCGCGCAGCTGACCCAAATCATCGCGGACGGCATCGAAACCGGCGAGTTCGCCCGAACGGACGCGGTCACTGCCGGCCGCGCGGTCCTGTACGCCACCGCCCGCTTCCACCACCCGCTGCACGCCGCGGAGTGGGCGGATCCGGCGATCCACGACGATTTGACGGCGGTGTGGAAGCTGCTGGTGAACGGCCTGGGTACCCGCCCCTGACCTGGCCACCCGGCGTGACCCGCGCCCTGCCCCGGGCCACCCGGCGTGAGACAGACTTGTCTGTGTACCATTGGCGTATGACGACGCCAGCAGCCTCTGCACCGCAGGCTGCCCGAACTTCCGCCGGCCCCGCCAGGGAGAAGATCCTGGCCACCGCCTTCAGGCTGTTCTATGCGCACGGCCTGCGCGCCGCCGGCATTGACACCATCATCGCCGAGTCGGGGATCTCCAAGGCCACGTTCTACAAGTACTTTCCGGCGAAGGACGAACTGATCCTCGCCTACCTGGACAGGGTCGACGCCATCTGGACCGGCCAGCTCCACGCTGCCGCAGAGGCCGCTGGACCGGACCCGGCGGCGCAGCTCGTCGGGCTGTTCGATGCCCTCACCTCAGCCTGCCGCCGTGACGGCTACCGGGGCTGCGCCTTCATCAACGCTGCGGCCGAGTCGGCATCGGGGACCCCTGTTCACGAACGCACGGTTGCGCACAAGAGGGCTGTGCTGGCGTGGATGCAGGGGCTGGCTGCCGAGGCGGGCGCCGCGCGTCCGGACCGGCTCGCACGGAGCCTCTCGTTGATCCTCGACGGCGGCCTGGCCAGCGGCGTGCTGGACGGTGACCCGGAGGCCGCCGAGACGGCCCGGGATGCCGCCTCCCGCCTGATAGCTGCAAGCTTGGGCACCGCGGAGTAAGGTTGCCGCGACGCCCGCGCCCGCTTTGGAGGAACAATGACCACTGCCCCTGACGCCCTCGTGGAACGCTGGAACCGGTTCCGCGCCAACCGCAACAAGGCTCTGGCCGGCGACTACGGCTGGTTGACGCTCACGTCGTTCCAGTGGCTGGAAAGCCAGCCCGCCGCCGTCGACCTCGCCCCGGGACTCTGGTCAACGGACGGCACGACGGCGTTCCTCACCGCCGAGGCGGCGGACGGACTGACGCTGGTGGACTCAGGGCAGCCGGTGGACGGCACCATTTCCGCCGTGCTGGCGGACGAAGAGTCGCTGATGTGGGTGCAGTTCGGCGGCGACGACGGCAAGCAGGTAGTGGTGGAACTGGCCATGCGGGCGGACAAGTACGCCATCCGCACCAGGGATTCGATGTCGCCGGTGTTTACCGAGTTCGACGGCGTGCCCACCTTTGAGTACCGCCCCGATCTGGTGGTCGAAGCACGTTTCCGCCCCTATCCGGAGCCCGTGGACGTCCCGATCGGCACCGCGAATCCGCTGGTGGACGGCGTGCACCGGACTGTGGGCGAACTGGTGTTCCGGCTGCCCGGCAAGGACCACGAGTTCCACCTGCAGGCCGAAGAAGAGAAGCTCGGCGCCCTGACCGTTACGTTCCACGATGAAACCAACGGGGACTCAACGGACGACTGGCGCAAGGTGTCCACTACAAAACCGCGCCCGGACGGCTCCGTGGCCCTCGACTTCAACCGCGCCATCAACTACCCGAGCGCCTTCACGCCCTTCGGGACCTGCCCCATGCCGGTGAAGAACAACAGCCTGGACTACCGGATCGAAGCCGGCGAGAAGGACCCGATGATCGCCGACTGACCGGGAGGCACCTAGACGATCGCGGAGACCCCGGTGACGGCGCGGCCCACGATCAGCGTGTTGATCTCGAACGACCCCTCATAGGTGTAAATGGCCTCGGCGTCGGCGAAGATCTTGGCCATCCGGAAATCGGACACAATCCCGTTGCCACCCAGGATGGACCGTCCCATGGCCACGGTTTCGCGCATCCGGGCGCTCGTATAGGACTTCGCCAGCGCCACCTGCGCCATGTCCGCCTTGCCCTCCTGCTGCAGCTGGGCGATCCGGACCATCATGCCCATGCTGGCCACGGCGTTTCCCAGCATGGTCACCAGCTGCTGCTGGATCAGCTGGAATTTGGCCAGCGGGCGGCCGAACTGCTGGCGTTCGACGGCGTGCTGCCGGGCGACATCGAACGCCGCCAGCTGCTGGCCCACCGCCTGCCACGCCACCATGATCCTGGAGCCGCGGAGCAGTTCATTGGTGTCCTCGAAGCTTCCGATGCCGGCGAAGCGGTCTGCCTCCGCCACCCGCACATCCCGGAAAACGATGTCCGCGTTCTGCACCGTGCGCAGGGCGATCTTGTTCTCGATCCGGCTCCGGCTCACCCCGGGCAGCGCCGCGTCCACGATGAATCCCCGGATGGCGCCGTCGGCTTCGTCCCGCGCCCACACGAGCATGTAGTCGCAGAACGTCCCGTTGCCGATCCAGCGTTTGGCTCCGTTGAGGATCCAGACGTCCCCGCCGCCGTCGGCAGCTCCCGTCGAGCCGGACACGCGGCGGGCCCGTGTTTCCATTCCGCCGGCCACGTCGGAGCCGTGGTGCGGCTCGGTCAGCGCGAAGGCGCCGGTGGTGCGGAGGTTGGCGGCGTCGTCGAGCAGGCGGGCTTTCTGCTCGTCGGAGCCGAATCCGTACAGCGACTCCACGAAGAGGTCATGATGCACCAGGAAGAACGTGGCAATGGAGGTGTCCACCCGGGTGATCTCGGCAATCACCAGGCCCGCGAACAGGTGGCTGTAGCCGCGCTGGGCCGGTGCGCTCAGTTCCAGGGCCGCCAGCTTGGGCAGGAGATGGGCTGGAAATTCGGCGTTGTTCCACCACTCTGTGGCGAATGGCGCGATCTCGACCGCCAGGAATTCCCGCAGCTCCTGCAGTTTCAGCCGTTCCCGTTCGCTGAGCAGCGATTCGAACCCGAAGAAGTCGGCCGTAGGCAGTGAATCCAGAGCGTTCGCAGCCGGCACTCCCGGCATGGCTGCCGGCATCATTTCGGCCCCATCCGGATGGCGCCGTCGAGGCGGATGGTCTCGCCGTTGAGCATGGCGTTGTCCACGATGTGCGCGGCCAGGCTGGCGTATTCGGCCGGCCGGCCCAGCCGGGACGGATGCGGGACCTGCTTTCCCAGCGAATCCTGGGCGTCCTGCGGCAGTCCGGCCATCATGGGCGTCTCGAAGATGCCCGGCGCGATGGTGACCACGCGGATCAGGGAGCGGGCCAGTTCGCGGGCGATCGGCAGGGTCATCGCCGCCACGGCCCCCTTCGAAGCGGCGTAGGCGGGCTGGCCGATCTGGCCGTCGAATGCGGCCACGGAGGCGGTGTTGATGATGACGCCGCGCTCCGGTCCGCCAAGGTCGGTCGAGACGGGCTCGGTGGCGGCCATGGCAGCGGCCGCCAGGCGGATCACGTTGAAGGTGCCCACCAGGTTGATCTGGATGACGCGGCTGAAGGTGTCCAGCGGCAGCACGCCGTCACGGCCCAGGACCTTCCCCGGTGTGGCGATGCCCGCGCAGTTCACCACAATCCGCAGCGGCCCCAGCGCAACGGCGGCGTCGACGGCGGCCTGCACCTGGTCCTCGCTGGTGACGTCGGCCGGAACGAAAACAGCCGTTCCGGCCCCGCCGAGGCCGTTCAGCTCGGCTGCAAACTCCATGCCCCGCGAGGACGGCAGGTCCACCAGCACCACCGAGGCGCCGGCGTCGAACAGGCGCCGTGCCGTTGCGGCGCCCAGCCCGGAGGCCCCGCCCGTAATGAGCGCGACAGTACCTTTGATGTCCATGCATCCTCCTTGATGTGGAACCGGAACCCCGGCGTAACGCTAGTTAATGAATGTTAACTGGAATGAAAGCAAACCGCACACCCGGCCGCCGCCCCGGACGCGCCCCGCGCGGTCATCCCGCCTGCGCCCCGATCGGACTCCGGGCTAGGCTGACACCATGATCTCCCCGGACGACGCCACCACCGCGGACTGGTCTGCCCGCGCCGACGAGGCCGCCCGGTCCGTGACCAGGATGTTCGGGCAACGGCTGTTCTTCCTGCCCGGAACGCATATCGCGGCCATTGAACGCCCCTCCGGCGGGCTGAAGAACCTGAGGCGTCCCTGGCACTACTGGTGGCAGGCGCACTACGTGGACTGCCTGGTGGATGCCGGACGCCGGGAGCTGGCGAAAGGCGCACGGTTCGACGGCGGGAGCCGGCCCAGCGCCGGACGGCTGGCCTCCCGGCTGGTCACCGGCATCCGGCTGCGCAACTTCCTGACCGTGGTCAACAACTACTACGACGACATGGCCTGGCTCGCCCTATCCACCCTCCGGCTGGCGAAGCTCGCCGAACAGACACGCAAGCCCGGCGCCCGCCGCCACGCCCGGATCCGGAAAAGCCTCACGCTGCAGTTCGATTCCGCGTCCACGGATGACCTGGGCGGCGGCACCTTCTGGAGCACCAAGCGGGACTTCAAGAACACCCCTGCCACGGCGCCGGTGGCGCTCTACTACGCCCGCACCGGGAACACGGCCAAGGCGCAGGCCTTGGTGGACTGGCTTCACGCCAAACTGTTCGACCCCGCCCAGGGCATGTACCAGGACGGCCTGCGGATCGGCCCCGGCGGCGAGGTGGCGCTGGAAGCCGCCATCTACACGTACAACCAGGGACCCGTGCTGGGGGCGCTGCTGGAGCTCGGCGGCCAGCCGAACCTTGACCGGGCGGCCAGCCTGGTGGACGCCGTGTCCCGCAACCTGACCCGCCCCGCCATCCTGGCAAACGGCAAGACCGCCGCCGTGCTCCGCTGTGACGGAACGGGCGACGGCGGCCTGTTCACCGGGATCCTGGCGCGGTACCTTGCGCTGGCGGCAGTGGACGGACGGCTCTCCGACCGGACGAGGGCCACCGCGGCAGCCCTGGTCATCGAAACCGCGCAGGCACTCTGGGAGGGGCGCCGCACGGTGGGAACCGGGGAGCCGCTGGCGCGCCACGGTGCGCACCTCGTGTTCCCGGTGTTTCCCGAGACGCCGGCGAGCGGCTCCTACCCGGCCGGTGCCGCCGTCGAACTTTCCACCCAGCTGCAGGCCTGGATGATCCTGGAAGCCGCAGCCGCCGTCTGGGCCATCCAGAATTAAGTCACGTAAAAGTTCCGTAATTGATGTGATCCTGATCACTTAAGGCCGCTTCGACTTGGTCTCTTAGGTTTGGCTAACCTACAGTTTTTGGCAGTGAGCATGCCCTAACTTCCCCCTCACGCGGACTCCGGTCCACCAAGACTTTTTTCCAGAAAGAAGCCCCCATGAAGATCCGCACCAACGCGCTGGCGGGAATCGCACTCGCCGCCACCGCAGCCCTCGGCCTGGCCGCCTGCGGCTCCGGAAGCTCCACCCCCGCCGCCAGCACTGCGGCAGCGGACGGCAAGGCTGCCGGCGAAATCACCGTCTACAACGCCCAGCACGAAAGCCTCACCAAGGAATGGATCGACGCTTTCACGGCGGAGACCGGCGTCAAGGTCACCCTGCGCCAGGGCTCGGACACGGAAATGTCCAACCAGATCATCCAGGAAGGCGCAGCCTCCCCGGCCGACGTGTTCCTGACGGAAAACTCACCCGCAATGGCGCAGGTCGAGAACGCCGGACTGTTCGCTGACGTGGACAAGGCCACCATCGACCAGGTGCCTGCCGACTTCCGCCCCTCCACCGGCAAATGGACCGGCATTGCCGCGCGCTCCACGGTCCTGGTCTACGACAAGGCCAAGCTGAGCGAAGACAAGCTGCCCAAGTCCATGCTGGACCTGGCCAAGCCGGAGTGGAAGGGCAAGTGGGCCGCTTCACCGTCCGGCGCCGACTTCCAGGCCATCGTTTCCGCGCTGCTTGAGCTCAAGGGCGAAGCCGCAGCCGAGGAATGGCTCAAGGGCATGAAGGAAAACTTCAAGGCCTACAAGGGCAACAGCACGGCCATGAAGGCCGTCAACGCCGGCGAAGTCGACGCCGCCCTGATCTACCACTACTACTACTACGGCGACCAGGCCAAGACCGGCGAGAACTCCAAGAACGTCACGCCGTACTACTTCAAGAACCAGGACCCGGGCGCTTTCGTCTCCGTGTCCGGCGGCGGCGTGCTGAAGTCCTCCAAGAATGCGGCGGCGGCCCAGTCCTTCCTGAAATTCATCACCGGCAAGAAGGGCCAGGAGGTCCTGCAGAAGGGCACTTCCTTCGAGTACGCCATTGCCTCCGATGTCCCGGCCAACGACAAGCTGGTTCCGCTGACGGAACTGCAGGCGCCCACCGTTGACCCGGCCAAGCTCAATTCCGAAAAGGTTACCGAGCTGATGACCAAGGCAGGACTCCTGTAAATCAGTGCCAACTGACCTAGCGGCACCGGACACTTCCGGAAGCACGACGACGGCGGGCAGGGGCAAGCGCCCCCGCCCGCCTTTCGGCGTTTCCGCAGTATCCGTCATCGCCGTCCTCATTGCCCTGTTTTCACTGATCCCGCTGGGGTACGTCATCGTGATGACGGCCGCCACGGGGTGGGACACCGCCGTCGCGCTCATCTTCCGGGAGCGCGTCGGGGAGCTACTCCTCAACACTGTGCTGCTGATGGCCATCACCGTGCCGCTCTGCGTGGTCCTGGGCGTGGGCGGAGCCTGGCTGGTGGAACGCACCACGCTGCGCGGCCACAAATGGTGGGCCGTCCTGCTGGCCGCGCCGCTGGCCATCCCGGCCTTCGTCAACAGCTATGCCTGGGTTTCCGCCGTGCCGTCCCTGGGCGGGCTCTGGTCCGGCGTCCTGATCGCCACGTTGTCCTACTTCCCGCTGGTGTATATCCCGGCCGCGGCCACACTGAGCCGGCTTGACCCCGCGATCGAGCAGTCCGCGGCGTCGCTGGGCCTGGGCGCGTGGCGCACCTTCTTCCGGGTGGTCCTCCCCCAGCTCCGCATCGCCATGACCGGCGGTGCGCTGCTGGTCTCGCTGCACTTGCTGGCCGAATACGGCGCATTCGCGATGATCCGCTTCGACACCTTCACTACCGCGATCATGGTGCAGTACCAGTCCACGTTCAACGGCACCGCCGGGAACATGCTGGCCAGCGTCCTGGTGTTCTTCTGCCTGATCCTGCTCCTGGTTGAGGTGCGAAGCCGCGGCACCGCACGCTACGCCCGGGTGGGTTCGGGCGCACAGGCCAGGGCGCTGCGCCTGCCGCTGCACGCCTACCAGGTTCCGGCGCAGCTCTTCCTGACCGGCCTCACCGCCCTGGCGTTCGGCCTTCCGCTGATGTTCGTGCTGCGCTGGATCTTCGCCGGCGGGGCAGACATCTGGGTGGCCGACGAATTCCTTCCCGCCCTGCTGCAGACCATGGGCTACGGCCTGACCGGTGCCCTGGCAACCACCGTGGTGGCCTTCCCCATGGCCTACCTGGCCGTGCGGCACCCCAGCTGGTTCAGCAAGGCGCTGGAATTGTCCAACTACATCACCAGTTCCATGCCGGGCATCGTGGTGGGCCTGGCCTTCGTGACCGTCAGCATCAGGGTCGCGCCCGGCTTCTACCAGACCACGGTGCTGCTGATTGCGGCCTATGTACTGCTGTTCCTGCCGCGGGCACTGGTGAACATCCGGGCCGGGCTGGCCCAGGCGCCCAAGGAACTCGACGAAGCCGCCCAGGCGCTGGGCAAGCCACCGCTGGTGTCCTTCGTCCGCGTCACGCTGCGGCTCACCGCGCCCGCAGCGGCGGGCGGCGCGGCGCTTGTGTTCCTGGCCATCGTCAACGAACTCACCGCCACCCTGCTGCTTTCGCCCAACGGCACACGCACCCTTGCCACCGAATTCTGGAGCAAGAGCAGCGAGATCGACTACGCCGGCGCGGCGCCGTATGCGCTGTTGATGATCCTCATCTCCGCCCCCATGACCTACCTTCTTTTCCAGCAGTCCAAGAAAGTGGCCGGACAGTGACCGATTCCTACACTTCCCGCGATGCCCCCTCCAGGCTTCCGGAACCGCGGATCGCCGCGTCCGTGGCGCCCAGCACCAACAGCCACCTGGAGATCGAGGCCGTCACCAAGAACTTCGGTTCCCAGGCGGTCCTCAAGGGCGTCAACCTGTCCGTGGCCAAGGGCGGAACCACCGCGATCGTCGGCCCTTCCGGCTCCGGCAAGACCACCCTGCTGCGGCTGATCGCAGGCTTCGAGCATCCGGATACCGGCAGCATTTCGCTCAACGGCACCAAGGTGGCCGGCGAGGGCTTCTGGGTGCCGGCGCACAAACGCCACGTCGGCTACGTCGCGCAGGACGGCGCCCTGTTCCCGCACCTCACCGTTGGCCAGAACGTCTCCTTCGGCCTCAGCGCCAGCCACCTGTCCGGCGGGCGCCGCGAGATCGCGGCCCGGGTGGGCGAGCTCCTGGAGATGGTCTCCCTCGATCCGTCCATGGCCAAGCGCCGGCCGCACCAGCTTTCCGGCGGTCAGCAACAGCGCGTTGCCCTGGCCCGAGCCCTGGCCCGCGAGCCGGAGCTGATGCTCCTGGACGAGCCCTTCTCCGCACTGGACGCCGGGCTCCGCGTGGCCACCCGCCGCGCCGTGGCCAAGGTCCTCAGCGAAGCCGGGGTGACCACCATCCTTGTCACGCACGACCAGGCCGAGGCGCTCTCCTTCGCGGACCAGGTAGCCGTGATGCGCGGCGGCAGGCTGGCCCAGATCGGCAACCCCTTCGTGGTCTACACCCGCCCCGCGGACCGGGCAACGGCGGAGTTCCTGGGCGACGCCGTCATCCTGGACGCCTGGATGGAAGGTTCCCTGGCCACGTGTTCGCTGGGCGGCATCCCGGTCCGCAGGCCCCCGGCGCAGGGCCGCGTGCAGCTCATGCTGCGGCCCGAGCAGATCCGCATCGCGGAGGACGGCCCCATCCGCGGCGTGGTGGTTGACACGGACTACTTCGGCCCGGAAACCACGGTCCGCCTGAAACTGGCCGTGCCGCCGGAACTGGCCGCCGGCGCCATCCCGGACCACCGTTTCCCGGGCGGCGGCGAAGTGATCACCATCCGGCACTGGAACGCCTCCATCGCGCGGCCGGGCATGGAGCTCTGCCTGCGCGTGGTGGGCGAAGCCGTGGCCTTCCCGATGGACGAGGACGCCACCGCCTGAGGCCTGCTACTCCGCGGGGCGCTTCTTCTGCGGATACGGGGTTTCGCCGCGCGCCAGCATCTCCACGAATCCGGCGATCTTCCGTTCCCGGGTGGCAGCCTGCTTGACCGAGTTAGTGCGGTAAATCAGGGCGAAGCGGTTCACCGACGTCAGCACATCGAACATGGCCTGCGCCCGCGGTTCGGCGGCGATGGCAGCTGCCAGGTCCGCTGGGACTTCGGCGGAAGCCGCTCCGGAATAGGCCGACTCCCAGCGTCCGTCCGCCTTGGCGGCCTCGACGACGGCCCGGCCGGCCGCGGTCATCCTGCCTGCTGCTTCGAGTTTTTCGATCCGGTCCACGTTCCGCGCCGACCATACGCTCTTGGGGCCCCGGCGCGTCATCCGCTGGAAGGAGCTGTCGTCGTCGCGCCTTTTGCCCTGGCCGTCGATCCATCCGAAGCACAGCGCCTCCTGCAGCGCGGCCTCGTAGTCCAGCTCTGTGGTGTTGCCGCCCTTCTTGTGCAGCACCAGCCAGACCCCCGGACTGGTGGCGTGGTGCTGTTCCAGCCAGCTGCGCCACTCGGCGGCGTCCTTCACCAGCAGTTCTTCAAGTTCGATGGCCATGGCACCATTCTGCTACCCGGGATTCCTTAATCAAGGCGTGGCATCATGGCAGTGTCGCCGTCAACGCCACCGCAAAGCCAGCCCAGGAGAGCCCCATGCTGCGTGTCCGTCCCGTCCATTTCACGTCCCGTCCGGACCAGTGGGAGCAGCTCCTCACGCAGCTGGGAATGGTGAAGACCGTCGATGACGGTCCCTGGAAAGAGTACGACGCCGGTTCGGGCCGTCTGGCGCTGCACGCCGCCGAAGCCGGTTCCGCCGAGGACGGCACGACGGCGTTCGGCGCCGAAGTGGGCGACCTCGCCGAATTCGCCCGGCGGACCAACGCGGCCTCCGTGGAGGACGGGAACACGCCAGCCGAGCTGGTCGACGCGGACCACGGGGCCTCCTGCCGGATCACCGGCGAGGACGGTTTCAGCTTCTTCGCGGACAAAGCCGCCCACGGCGCCCAGTGCGCGGACGCCGATCCGGGACTCGCCGTCGTCGAAGTCTGGTTCACGCCGGAGGCAGCGGCGGCGGCGCAGACCCTGCGGAACATGGGCGCGCGGCTCCGGCCGGTGCCGGATGACGACGAAACGGCGGATTTCACCGCCAAGAACGGCGGCGTGCTGATGGTGCGCCCCGCCAGCGGCGCTCCGCGGACCGGGCTGGGATTCGAGTACACGGGCGAGCTTTCGGTGCTGCGGGACCGGCTGGACGCAGCGGGCACCAAAGTGACCATGACGGAAGAGGCCTTCGGCCGGACCCTGCACGTGGCCAACCCCGACGCCGCAGGCAGGGACGTTCCTGCGCTTTGGGTTTCTTCGCGGCACTGACGGGGGCATGGTTGCGGGGCCAGCATTCGGGACGCGTGAAGCTCCGGCGCGGGGTTCGGGCAGGGATGGGGTAGAACTTAAGCATGAACGTGCGCACTCCTGACCCGAATCCCGGCTGGCTGTCCGATGAGGACCTCTTCGAAGCCCGGGGCCGGCTTCCCATGGTTTATGTGGAAGCCGTACCCGTCCGCCTTGATCCCCTCGGATTCGTGAACGAAGTGGGCACGCTGCTGCAGGCCGACGAGGACGGCACCATGGTCCGCTCCCTCGTGTCCGGCCGCGTCCTCTACCGCGAGACCATCCGGGCCGCCCTGCTCCGCCACATGGAGAAGGACCTCGGCCCGCTGGCGTTCCCGCAGCTGCCCATCAGCCCGGTGCCGTTCACCGTGGCCGAATACTTCCCGGCGCCGTCGCACACGGGCTTCACGGACGACCGCCAGCACGCCGTTTCGCTGGCGTACATCATCCCGGTCACGGGCGAATGCGAACCCCGGCAGGACGCCCTGGAGCTCACCTGGATGACGCCGGAAGAGGTCCTGAGCCCGGACGTGCAGCTGGAATTCAGCGGCGGCCGCGGCGCGCTGGTCCGGCAGGCTCTCGCGTTCGCGGGCGTCGGCAGCTAAGTTCCACGGGCTTCACCGGGGACGCTCGAAGGAACCCGGGCGTCCCCGATTTTCGGCAGGCTCCTTTGTAGACTGTAGGGCGGACCGCAAGAGAACTTAAGGACTCCCGATGACCCACCGCCCAGCCGCCCAGCACTACAGCGAGCTCAAGGCTGGCTCTCTGCAGACCGGCCACCTGCTGCTGCTCCCCGACGGCGAACGGTCCGCCGAAATCCAGAGCGTCCTCGTCGAGGAAGACGATTTCGGCACACCGGCTGTGGTCCTGGCAACGCTCACCGGCGGCGGGATCCTGCGCATCGCTGCCGGGTCCACGGTCCTCGTGGCAGGCCCCGGTGAGGGCGTGGAGGCGGCCTCCCCCGACACTGCCGTTGTCAGCGGCGGTCCCGAACAAACAGCAGTTTCCGAAGAGTCCGACGCCGCCACCTCCCTTCAGCTCGTTGAGTCCCCCGCCGCCGGGGCAGAGTCTGCCCGGGAGGGCGCCGCCCCGGCGACTCCCGCCGTCGTCGTTCCTCCCCTCCCGGCCACCACCCCGGCCGCAGCGGCCGTCCCGGCCGGCCCGAGCGGCCCGAGCGAGGAAGAGCTGGCGCTGATCCCGGCGCCGTCGGGAACGCCCGAGTCGGTGGTGGAGGCAGCCGCGGCCGCCCATCCGGACGCGCTGGGCGTGATGCTGCTGAGCGACCGCCTGGCCAAGGGCATCAACACCAAGTCCGGCAGCTGCCTCAAGGACCTCAACGACCTCGCCCACGAACTGTTCGTCGTCCTCAAGGACGCCGAGAACGCCCTGGCCGTTGCGGACCTCCTCAACGTCCTGCCCTTCGATGGCAATCCGGGCCGGTGGACGTCGGTCGAGGCGGCGCTTTCCCTGTCCAGCTACATCTGCCGGCAGACCGGGCAGGAGGACCGTGCCGACGTGTACGAAAAGCTCCTCCGGGCCCCCGAAGCGATGGAAACAGACCCGTTCAAAGCCCGGATGAACGCCAAGGTCCGCCAGCGCTCGCTGAACGAGCCCAACCTGTATGACAAGGAAATCTTCCGGGCCATCGACAATTCCAACCCGGACGCCGAACGCGAATGGCGGCTGCTGCGGCTTGAGGCCCTGATGTTCCTGCGGGCGCACGGCGGGTCGGAAACGATCGGGCTCAAGGAACTGGACCGCCGGATCGGCAACGAACTGGAGTCTGTGCGGGCTTGAGGGCTGTGCGCCACCCGTTAGGCCCTACCCCGCGGGCTCCGGGAGTTGTAGATTCACCCCATGACGAACAATCTGAGCGTTGTGATTAATTCCGATGCGCAGCAGGTTTGGACAATGCTGCGTGAACCGGCCAAGGTGGCCCAGTGGCACGGCTGGGAGGCCGACGACCTTGCCGCCGAAATCAACGAAATCTACTTCAAGGACACCGTGGTCGAAGGTCCGGACCACACCAGCCTGACCGTGGACGGCGGGGACGAGTTCAACCTGAAACCCGTTCCCAGCGGCACCGAAGTCAGCGTGACACGGGCCGCCCTGGACCACAATTCGGAGTGGGCCGCCTGGGACGAGGACATCACCCAAAGCTGGCTGACGTTCCTCCAGCAGCTCCGGTTCGCATTGGAACACCACCCGCACGGTAAACGCCGCACTGCCTTCTTTTCCGTTCCGGGCGGGGACGGCTCCGCGATCGACAAGCTCGGCCTGGCAGATCTTCCCAAACGGGGTGAGCCGTACTCGCTGACGCTTCCAACCGGCGAGGAGATCTCCGGCAAGGTCTGGTACCGGACCAACCACCAGGTGGGGCTCACGGTCCACAGCTACGCCGAGCACGGCGACGGCCTGCTGATTGTGGCCGACCAGCCGCCCATTGCCGAGGTAAGGCCCGACGGCGGGTCGATGGTGATCATCTCAACCTACGACCTGGGGGCGCACCGGCTGGAGGAAATCCGCACCGGCTGGGACAACTGGCGGGCTGAGAACTATCCCACATCGGACCCCGTGCACTGACCGCCGGCTAAGTTTCCGGGAGCCAAGCTGGCACACTTGAACCGTGCCAGCCAATACTGAACCTTCACTCTCGCCTCTCGAGCCCGGTGCCGCAGCCCTGCAGTCCGAGTTTTCCTTCACCGTGGGCAAGCGGCTGAGTGAAACCTGCTCTCCGACGCCGGAGCAGGTCGCCGCCAACGGCGGTAGGTTCCTGGGCAGGACCGGCACCATCAGCACCCCGCACGGCGAGATCCAGACTCCCGCCTTCATCGCCGTCGGCACCAAGGCCACGGTGAAATCCGTGCTGCCCGAGTCCGTCGCCGAGCTTGGTGCGCAGGCGGTCCTGGCCAACGCGTACCATCTGTACCTCCAGCCGGGGGCGGACATCCTGGACGAAGCCGGCGGGCTGGGCGCCTTCATGAACTGGCGCGGGCCCACCTTCACCGATTCCGGCGGGTTCCAGGTAATGAGCCTTGGCTCCGGGTTCAAGAAGGTCATCGACATGAAGTCTGTTGACTCCTCCGGCCCGGACGACGCCGTGGCACCCGGCAAGGAGCGGCTGGCCCACGTGGACGAGGACGGCGTCTGGTTCAAATCGCACCTGAACGGGGACCGGCACCGCTTTTCTCCGGAGATTTCGATGCGTGTGCAGCACCAGATCGGTGCGGACATCATGTTCGCCTTCGACGAGCTGACCACGCTGCAGAACTCCCGCGGCTACCAGGAGGAGTCGCTGGAACGCACCCGCCGCTGGGCCGAACGCTGCATCACCGAGCACTTCCGGCTGACGTCCGAGCGCACCGGCAAGCCGTACCAGGCGCTGTTCGGCGTGATCCAGGGTGCCCAGTACGAGGACCTGCGCCGCAAGGCCTGCCGGGACCTCGGCGCCATGAACTTCGACGGCTTCGGCATCGGAGGTGCACTGGAGAAGGAGAACCTCGGCACGATCGTGCGCTGGTGCAACGAGGAACTGCCGGAGGACAAGCCGCGGCACCTGCTGGGCATCTCCGAGCCGGACGACATCTTCACCGCCATCGAGAACGGCGCGGACACCTTCGACTGCGTCTCCCCCACCCGGGTGGCCCGCAACTCGGCCTTCTACCACCCCGACGGTCGGTTCAACCTGTCCGGGGCCAAATACAAGCGCGACTTCGGCCCGCTGCAGGAAGGCTGCGACTGCTACGCCTGCCTGAACTACTCGCGCGCCTACATCCACCACCTGTTCAAGGCCAAGGAGATGGTCTCGGCCACGCTGATCTCCATCCACAACGAGCGCTTTGTGGTGAAGATGGTCGACGACGCCCGGCTCGCCATCGAGGCCGGCAACTTCTTCGAGTTCAAGGCCGAGACCCTGGGGCGCTACTACGCCTGAGCCGCGCCGCCGGGCGCCGTCGGGGCACCGGCCGGGGGCGCCGTCGTCGAAAAGGCGCCTCCCGCCGTCGTCCTCCGATATCCTGACCGGATGCTCATCGAGATCCCGGCCGCAGAAGGCGTTGCCGAAGCCGTAGTCGCCCGCCCGTCCACCGGCGAGGGTCCGTTCCCGGGCGTCCTGCTCTACATGGACGCGTTCGGCCTGCGCCCCCGGATCCACGACATGGCGCAGCGAATCGCCGACTGGGGCTACATTGTCCTGGCCCCGAACGTCTTCTACCGCGAAGGAACGGCAGAGGAGTTGGCGCCGGAAACGGACATGACCACTCCGGCCGGCCGCGAAGCCGCAGGCGCGGCCGCGTTCCCGCGGGTGGGCCGGCTTACTACGGACAAAGCGCTGCCGGACATCGATGCCTGGGTGGATGCGCTGAGGAAGCTGGACGGCGTAGCGCCCGGGCCGATCGGCGCCGGCGGCTACTGCATGGGCGCACGCCTTGCCGTGCGCACGGCAACCTCCCACGGTGAAGCGGTGGCAGCCTGCGGTGGCTTCCACGGCGGCGGTCTGGCGAGCGAGGCTCCCGACAGCCCTCATCTCGGACTCGGCAACGCCCGGGCCCGGTTCGTGTTCGGCCACGCGGATCACGATCGGAGCATGGATCCCGACGCCGTTGCCCGCCTGGGCCATGCTCTTCACGCCGCCGGGCTCGAGGCTGCCAACGAGATCTACGCGGGCGCACCGCACGGCTATTCGATGGCGGACACCTCGGCCTTTCATGCGGAGGCCACGGAGCGGCACTTCCGCGAGCTTCGGAACCTCCTCGACGGGACGCTCAAGGGCTGACGTTCGGCGGGCAGCCCCATCGTTTGCTCCCTACCCGCCCTTTTGAAGGCTCAAAACGGCCGTTACGGAGCAATGGATGCGGCTACAAGGTACGACGCCGGGCGGCAGCTACGCGACGTTCGTCACCGCTGCCGTCGGGGCACCGTAGCTGGGTTCGCGCTTCTTGATCCAGCCGATGGCCAGGGCGGTCACTGGCACAAAGAGGAACTCCACCAGGGTCTTGTAGAGGAAGCCCACCAGCACGTAGTTCACGAACATGCCAAAGTCCGTGATGCCGATGACCGACGCCGCGATGCTGCAGAAGATGAGCGTGTCCACGAACTCACCGGCCACCGACGAGCCCATGATGCGCGCCCACAGCGACTTCTCGCCGGTGCGCGCCTTCATCCGGACCAGGATCCAGGAGTTGATGGTCTGCCCGGCGAAGAATGCGAGCAGCGAGGCCAGCACAATCTGCGGAACCGGCCCCATCGCCCCTTCGAGGGCGGCCTGCTTGGAGGCACCGAACTCGTCGTCGAACCCGGGCAGCGCGATGATCACCCAGTAGCAGAGGGAGGCGAACACGGACAGGGCAAACGTGGTGATGATGGCCTTGCGTGCCACCTTGAACCCGTAGACCTCGCTGATGACGTCGCCCAGGATGTAGGCCAGCGGGAAGAGGAAGAATCCGCCGTCGGTGATGATCGGACCGATCGCCACGCCTTTGGATGCCCCGATATTGGACAGGATCAGCACCACGGCCATGCAGGCCAGCATGATGCCGAAATAGGGGGAACCGATCGAAGCGAATTTCGGCGCCGCGGAGGCCGGGAAAGTCTTGGCGGAGGTCATGGGTGATCCATTCGGAGTGGTTCGCTCGGCTGCACGGTAAGTCGCGGTGATGAACCGCGGCGGCGGCCGGCTGTATTAGCACTGGGAGACGGCCCCCGCGAAGTGCTTCCGCCGGAACCGTCTCCCATTCTCGCACCATTACAGCCCCGCTGGCGGAACGCATGCTTCGGGCAGGCGGGCCCTGCCCGAAGCATGCGTTCACATTGGTCATCCGCACAATGCGGCCCGTTCGGCGGCGGTGGCAGTATGGGTGGATGACTTCTGCAGCTGTTGACACGTTCCCCGCCGTTGCCCTGACCATTGCCGGTTCCGAGGCGACGGGCGGCGCAGGCGCACAGGCCGATCTGAAGACCTTCCAGGAACTTGGCGTCTTCGGCATCGCCAACCTGACCTGCATCGTCTCCTTCAACCCGAACGACAACTGGAACCACCGTTTCGTCCCGGTAGACCAGCAGGTCATCGCGGATCAGTTGGAGGCGACGACGGCGGCCTACGGTGCCGCTTCCGGCGCACCGTCCGTGCTGGACACCGTGAAGATCGGCATGCTGGGCAGCCCTGCCACCATTTCGACCGTGGCCTCCGCCCTGGCCGACGGCGGGTTCACCAACGTGGTGCTGGATCCCGTGCTGATCTGCAAGGGGCAGGAGCCGGGCCACGCACTGGACACGGACCAGGCACTCAAGGCGCAAATCCTGCCGCTGGCCACTTTCGTCACGCCCAACCATTTCGAGGCGGAGTCGCTGTCCGGGCTGGAGATCACCGACGTCGAGTCCCTCAAGGCCGCGGCCGTCCGTATCCATGAGCTGAGCGGCGCGGCGGTGCTGGCCAAGGGCGGCGTGCGCCTGGCCGGGCCCGACGCCGTCGACGTCTACTACGACGGCGACACCCTGGAAATCCTCTCCGCCCCCAAGGTGGGCGAAGTGGCCGTGTCCGGTGCCGGGTGTTCCCTCGCTGCCGCAGTGACGGCCGAACTGGCCAAGGGCGCGACCCCGCTCGAGGCTGCCCGCACGGCCAAGGCCTTCGTCACCGCCGGAATCCGCAACCGCGTGGCCTCAGGCGCACCGTTCGACGCCCTCTGGCAGGGCGGCCCACGCTAACCCCTGCCAAGCCTTGGCGTTAGGAGCGGGGGTCGGCCACCCGTCCCATGAAGAGCGGCAGCCCGGTTTCCACGTGCACGATCTGGTAGTGGAACGGCCGGTCGAAGGTGATGGTCCGTTCAGGCTCCGGCGGCGCACTGGTGACAGCTCCGTTGATCTGCGTGACCGCCGCGGCGACGGTGCCCTTTTCGGCAACAGTGATGTTGGCAGCCTGCGCGGCCTGGGTGATCATCATCCTGGGCTGGATGTTGTTGAAGTCCTCGGTGGTGGCGAGGGTTTTCCGGAGGCCGAGCGATTCAAACACCTTGCGCAGGTCGAAGCTGCACTTGTGGTCCCAGCGCGGCAGCTGGATCTGCACGGTCTCCAGCGGGGCGCTGTCCAGCGCGTCCGCGATGTCCGTGAGTGCTGCAGCACCCAATGCGGCGTCCGCGCCGGCCTCCGGCAGAACCAGACGCATGACAAAGCCGTCGGCATACGGAAGGTCCACGCCCTGCCACCCGGTCCCTTCCGCATACTTCATTTTCAGCTCGTTGTGCATTGCCGGTGCCTCGATTTCCTCGCCGGCGGCCGTGGTGAAGGGCAGATCCGACGTGTCATTCGGGTCGAACGGCGCGCTCCAGGCGGACGCGAAGTACAGGGAGTTGAGCAGGCTGAACGTGTTGTCCCGGTCGTATTTTGCCGGGGCTTGCTTGATCCGGCCGCCGGTGTTCCTGTTGACCCAGGCATCGATGGCGGGCTTCGTTGCGCCCTCGTCCTTGAAGTCCACGGGGTACACCCCGGTTCCGTAGTGCCGGGCCAGTGTGTCCAGGAACGGCTTACCAGTGGGGACGCCCTTGTCCACAAACAGGCCGTTGGCGGCGTGCATCACGGGCTTTCGCGGCGGGTTCTCCTCGTCCACCGCGCCCGGATCGCCGTCGAACTTCTCCAGTGATGCGAGCAGCGCGTTCATCGCCTCGTCGCGGTTCTCGGCGGGGAGTTTCAGGACAGCATCCATCTCCGCGGCCGTACCGCCGGTAGCACCGGCTCGAAGCATGGCCAGGGCTATCAGCAGGCTCCCGGGCGAGGACACCACGTTCCCTTGGGCGCCGTCGCCGCCGTCGGCCAGCAGGGCTCCGCCGAGCCCGAAAGCGGAGGTGCGGAAGGAGCGCAGTTCAGCGGCGTACGCCGCACCGTCCACCGAAACCCGCTGCACGCCGTCGGCCTTCAGGATCTCCGGAGACGACGACGCCGAGCACGCGGTGAGCGCCACCAGCGCACCTGCCGTCGCGAGCCGGGCCACGCGAAACGTTTTCATGTTTCCCCCTTGGAAATGCCATGCCGGCACTCGGCGGGAATCCGCCTGTCCCCTTCAGTCAACCAGCCTGCCCGCTGCAGCACGATGCCCGTAGGGTCACGGTTTGCCGTCGTTTTGGTCTCGCCCGGGGAACCCTCTCTCGATTGCTGCAACGTTTCGGGAAACGCTCACGCACGGACAGCCGCGGCGTATCCTCAAGACACGTCGAAGGAGCACGGATGGTAAAGAGGTTGACAAGCGTCGAGGAGTACATCACGTCCTTCCCGGCCGACGTGCAGGACATCCTCCGGGAAGTCCGGCGCCGGTGCAGGGCCGCCGTGCCGGACTCCGGCGAGATGATGAGCTACGGCATTCCCACGGTCACACTGAACGGAAAGTACGTGGTGTATTTTGCCGGCTGGGCGCACCACATTTCCGTGTATCCGGTGCCGTCAGGCGATCCCGCTTTCCAGGCTGACATCGACCCGTACCGCTCAGCCAAGGGCACGTTGAAATTCCCGCTGGGCAAGCCGGTTCCTTACGGGCTGATTGAACGAACCGCTGCCCTGCTGGCGGCTGAGCGCCGCGGTACCCCACCCACATAGCGAGCGGACGACGGCGGCCGTCCGCCGCCGCCGTCGTCGTCGTCGTCAGAAAACTACCGCCGCGGGATGTTGCGCAGGTTGCTCCTGGCCATGCTCACGGCCTCGCCGGCGCCCCGGTTCAGGACCACCTTCGACATGGCGGTCGCGAAGCCGAGGACCTGCGAACCCGTGATTTTCGGCGGGATCGACAGTGCCTTCGGATCCGTGATGAGCTCCACCAGCGACGGCCCCGGGTGGGCGAAAGCCTCCCGGTAAGCGCCCTCGATCCGGGCAGGATCCGTGACCCGGACCGCGTGGAAGCCGAGCGCGCGGGCGACGGCCGCGTAATCGGCGTCGGGCACGTCCACGCCAAAATCAGGCAGCCCGTCCACCAGCATCTCCAGTTTGACCATGCCCAGCGTTGAGTTGTTGAAGACCACCACGTTCACGGGAAGCCGGTGCGCGGCAACGGTGATCAGTTCGCCAAGCAGCATGGACAGGCCGCCGTCTCCGGACACCGAAATGACCTGGCGGCCGGGATAGGCCAGCTGGGCGCCGATCGCGTGCGGCAGGGCGTTGGCCATGGAGCCGTGCAGGTACGACCCGATCAGCCTGCGCGTGCCCAGCGGATTGATGTACCGGGCAGTCCAGACGTTGCACATGCCCGTATCCGCGGTGAAAACGGCATCCTCCGCGGCTACCTGGTCCAACAGCGATGCGGCGTACTCCGGATGGATCGGCTGCTTCTTTTCCACCTTGCGGGTGTAGGCGCCCACTGCCTTGTTCATAAGCCGGTCATGCTTCTTGAGCATCTGGTCAAGGAACCGGCGGCTCTTCTTCGCTGCGACCAGCGGCTTCAACGCGGCGAGCGTGGGCAGCACGTCGCCATGGACGGCGATGTCGACGTCGGTCCGCCTCCCCAGCTTGTGCGCGGCGCGGTCCACCTGGGCCGTGCGGGTGCCGGGAAGGAACTGATCGTACGGAAAATCCGTGCCGAGCAGGATCAGCAGGTCGGCGTCCTCGATGCCCTCGGCCGCGGCGCCGTAGCCGAGCAGCCCGGTCATGCCGATGTCGTACGGGTTGTCGTACTGCATGAAGTCCTTGCCCCGCAGCGAGTGGCCGATCGGGGCGCCGATCACTTCGGCGAGCGCCACCACCTCGTCGTGGGCACCCTGCGTTCCCGCACCGGCGAAAATGGCGACCTTGTTGGCAGCGTTGATCGCGTCAGCCAGCTCCCGGACGCTCGCAGCGTCCGGAGTCAGCGTGGCGCGCCGGAACGTTGCCGGCAGCGGCGTTTCGCCGGTGGCTTCCAGTCCGGCGATGTCGCCGGGAAGCGTAACGACGGCGACTCCCCCGAGCCCGACGGCGTGCTGGATGGCGCTGTGCATGACCCGGGGCGCCTGTTCTGCCGTGCTGATCAGCTCCGAGTACACCGAGCACTCGTTGAAGAGCCGGTCCGGATGGGTTTCCTGGAAGAATCCGCTGCCGATCTGCTTGCTCGGAATGTGCGAGGCGATCGCCAGGACGGGTGCCCCTGAGCGGTTCGCGTCGTACAGGCCGTTGATCAGGTGCAGGTTGCCGGGGCCGCAGGATCCCGCGCAGACGGCCAGCTTTCCGGTCAGCTGGGCTTCGGCGGCGGCGGCGAAGGCGGCTGCCTCTTCGTGGCGGACGTGGATCCAGTCGATGCCGCCCTGCTGTGAGCCGCCGGTTTTTCGGACCGCATCGACTATCGGGTTGAGGCTGTCGCCCACGATCCCGTAGATGCGCTGCACTCCGGCAGCCTGGAGTTGTTCAACGAGCTGGGTGGCGAGTTCCTTGGCCATGAGTGCACACTCCCGCGATCGGGTCCGATGAGCTGACAGGGCCAATATAGTCCGCCCACCTTGGCGCCGTTCCCAGGTTTTGGACGGGAACGACGACGGCGGCCGCCGCCCCGGCGACCGGAAGGTCACCGCCGGGCCGGCCAGCCGCCGTCGTACTCTTACCGGACTGAACCGGGATCAGACGTTCAGGAGGTCCTTGTCCTTGTCGTCGTCCTTGCGGGTCTGCGACCAGGCGTGGCCCTGTTCGTGATCAAGATGGGTGGATTTCTTATTCTTCAGCGCGAAGATGTAGACCACCAGCGAGATGGCAATGGCCACCGTGACGTAGGTGAAGAACAGGTCCACCCGCTCGGCCTTCTGGAACGCGGCGCCGATCAGCGGGACGGTGCCGCCGAAGAGCGAGTTGGCGATCGCGTAGCCCAGCCCGACGCCGAGTGCCCGGATGGACGCGGGGAACAGCTCGGCCTTCACCAGGGCGTTGATGGAGGTGTAGCCGCCAACGATGAGCAGGCCGCCCATCATGAGCAGGAACGCCGTGAACGGGTCCTTGGTGTTGGAGAGCGTGGACAGCAGCGGCCAGGTGAAGAGGACGCCAGTGATGCCGAACCACAGCAGCAGCGGCTTGCGGCCCACCTTGTCCGAGATCAGGCCGTAGACGGGCTGGAGCAGCATGAAGATGAAGAGGGCCCAGAAGTTGATCACCGAGGTGTCGGTCTTGGCGATGCCGGACGTATCGTTCATGAACTTCAGGATGAAGTTGGTGTACGTGTAGAACGCCACGGTGCCGCCGAGTGTGACGCCGATGCAGATCAGCAGCGGCTTCCAGTACTGCGTGAACAGCAGCTTCATGGTGCCAGGCTGTGCTTCGCCGGCCGTGACCGGTGCCTTGGCAGCCCGGACCTGCTCGGCCGATACGGTTTCTTCCATCGAGCGCCGCAGCCACAGGACCACGAGCGCAGCCACGCCGCCGATCGCGAACGGAATGCGCCAGCCCCACTCGGTCAGGTCGCCCTTGGGCATGACGTTCTGCAGGATGACCAGGACCAGAAGGGCCAGCATCTGGCCGCCGATCAGGGTGACGTACTGGAAGCTCGAGAAGAAGCCGCGGCGCTTGGACGTGGCGGCTTCGGACATGTAGGTGGCGCTGGTGCCGTATTCGCCGCCCACGGAGAACCCCTGGATCAGGCGGATGAGGATCAGCAGCACCAGGGCCCAGACGCCGACCTGCTGCGTTGTGGGCAGGAGCGCAATGGCGAAGGAGCCCGCGGACATCAGAGTGACGCTGAGCGTCAGCGCGGCCTTGCGTCCCTTGCGGTCCGCGTAGCGGCCGAAGAACCAGGCGCCGATGGGGCGCATCAGGAACGACGTCGAGAAGACGGCCATCGCTTCCAGGCCGGCCTGCAGCTCGTCCTTGGAGTTGAAGAAGTGGGACTGGAAGTAGGCGGCAAAAACTGTGTAGACGTAGAGGTCGTACCACTCCACCAGGTTGCCGGCAGAGCCTTTGAGGATGTTGCTCACGGCGCGGCGGGTCTGGGCTGACTCACTCTGGATTTCGGCTTGCTGGGTGCTCATCGCTGAACCTCGCTTGACTGTGCTCCCGGGAACCGTTCCGGGCATATTCCTGTGCTGTCCATGGCAACATTGCTCATGGTTCCTCCTCGACATTGACGGTCCTCCGAAAGCCGAGGACCCATCCACGCTATGGGTGATCCACCCCACTACCTACGTGAAAGGGGAATTCCTAACACTTCCTTAGGTTTCGCCGGGACAAGGGATAATCTCCACAGCGGGCAGATCGAAGATGCCCCGTCAACGAACAGGACCAGGCAATGGATGTGCTCATCGTCGAGGACGACGACGCCATGGCGTCCGCCCTCGACGCAGCAGTGGTTTCCGCCGGACACACGGCGTCCCGGGTTGCCCGCGGGGCTGACGCCCTCCTGGAGCACCGCCGGTTCGAGGTCATCCTGCTGGACCTGGGGCTTCCGGACATGGACGGCCTCGACGTGCTGCGGAAGCTCCGCCAGGTCACCCCGGTCCCGATCCTGATCCTCACCGCCCGCGACGACGAGCGAAGCGTGGTCCTTGGCCTGCGGTCCGGAGCCGATGACTACCTCGTCAAACCGGTGAAACTGGTTGAGCTGCTGGCCCGCATCGAGGCTGTGACGCGGCGTTCGGGCCGTGCAAAGGACAGCCGTCAGCAGAGCATAGTGCTGGGGGAACTCGAGGTGGACCTCGAACGGCGAGTGGCCGCCGTCGGCCCCAAGGTCCTGCCCCTGACGGCCACCGAGTTCGACCTCCTCGCCCTTCTGGCCAAGCACGCGGGGTCGGTGGTCACCCGGGAACAGATCCTGGACGCGCTCTGGGGAGACGCCTTCGTGGCCTCGTCGCGGTCCCTTGACGTGCATCTGACCGGCCTCCGGGCCAAGCTCCAACTTCCCGGTTTCATCATCAACGTGCGCGGCGTGGGCTACCGGGTCGAGGCGGATCCGGCGTGAAGCTGCGTGTCCTCGGAATCCTGAGTGTGCTGTCCGTCCTCATCGTCGTCTTCGCCTCCACTGCCATCCTGACCTCCGCCAGCCGGGAGCTCACCCAGGAACTCCAGATCAACAGGGCGGCCGCCCTCAACAGGCTGGCGCAGGTGGCGTTCGACGCCGCGACCGACGGGGAATCCACGCAGCTGCAGGCGGAGATGGACAGATACTCGGAACTCTACGGTGAGGGGGTGCTGATCGGCCTCCAGCAGGGCACCCTGCGCTCGGGGGGCCTGAGCGAGGACAGGGCGGACGTCCGCGATGCAGTTGCCCGGGCAAAGCTGAACCTGAATGACACCACCCTCAGTCCGCTCCAGCCATTCGGCACCGGTTCCGAAGTGATTTCACGTTCCTTCGGCAGTGCAAGCCAGGTTCTTGGCGAAGCGGTCCTGGAGGTCAACCTGGACGCGGCCCGGCAGAAACTGCGGGAACGGTGGCTCCTCGTCGGACTGGCTGCGGCCGTACTGACTGCGGTGCTCCTCCTCGGTGCCGCCCGAGTGACAGGCTGGGTGCTGCGTCCCGTGCACCGCCTGAATGCCGCCGTGACGGAGCTTGAGGCGACGGGCCGGACCGGCCAGCTACCGGAGGACGGACCGCCGGAACTGAGGGAACTGAGCCGTTCCTTCACCCGGATGGCCCGGACAGTCAGCGCCAGCATCGACTCCCAGCGCCAGCTCATTGCCGACACGTCGCATCAGTTGCGGAATCCCGTGGGCGCCCTGCGGCTGAGGATCGACCTGCTGCAGCTTGAATTGCAGACAGCCCGGGAACACAAAGCGGCGGCGGGCGTCCTCGCGGAGCTGGAACGGGTGGAAGAAATCCTGGACGGCGTCTTGAGGCTCGCGACCGCCGAGCACCGGGCCTTCGAAGACTCCGCCGGAGGGCCGCTGGGGACCCCTTCCCGCGGGCGCCCCGCCGTCATCGATCCATACCCGGTCCTGCAGGAAGAAACCGAACGCGCGGGACCCGCCGCGAGGCGCAGCGGCTCGACGATCCTGCTGGCGGACCCGCCGGACCCGGCGGTGCACATTGCCTGCAATGCCGCCGAACTCGCCCAGATGGTGGGGGAACTGATCAACAACGCCATCAAATACGCACCCCGTGCCCGGATCTCCGTGGCAGTCCACGCACGTCCGGACACGGTCACCGTGGAAATCTCCGACGACGGCCCCGGGCTTTCCGCTGTGGAACGGGCTGCTGCCACCAGCCGGTTCTGGCGCTCCCCGCAGGCCCGGGAGATCCGCGGCAACGGCCTGGGCATGACCATCGTCGACAAACTGGCGGGAGCCAACGGGGGCCGCTTGCTGCTGACGGAAGCCTCGCCGCACGGCCTGATGGCGGGCCTCGAGTTTCCGCGTGCTTTCCATGGCCAAGGGCCGGATCATGACGACGGGCCGGATCATGACGACGGGCCGGAGGCCCTTTCATGACCGGCAGGGCTGAGCTGACAGCAGCCCTTCCGCCGAGGAGGGCCGCCCTCAAAGCCGGGCTGGCCGCCGGGCTGGCCGGGCTGCTCATCCCGGCCCTCAACGCCTGCACCGCTGAGGACAGGCCCGGCACCGTGACGGTTGCCGGAGGCGAACCGGGCGGCTTCTATCTTGAATTCGCAACGCTGCTGGCGGAGTCCCTCCAGCGCCACGGCGTAGCCGGCCACGCTACAGCGCTGACCACCGGCGGCAGCCTGGACAACCTGGAGCAGCTTCTGACCGGGCAGGCCACGCTGGCTGTCGCACTGGCGGATGCCGCGGCTCAAACCAGTGAAGGGAACAGCTCATCAAAGGGTGGCATCACGGCCCTCGGACGAGTGTACGAAAACTACGTCCACTGCGTGGTCCGGAAGGCCAGCGGCATCCGCGATCTCACGGAACTGGCCGGCAGGACCGTGGCTGTCGGTGAGCCTGGTTCCGGGACCTCGCTGACCACTCCGCGCCTGATTGAGGCTGCCGGGCTGGCGTCTGTGGCTGTGGGCGCCTCCCCCGCCGCCGGCGTCGAAAAAACGGTCACCGTGATGAACCTCGGACTCAACGCGGGGCTTGCTGCCCTGCAGAACGGGTCAGTGGATGCGTTGTTCTGGTCCGGCGGTGTGCCCACAGCCGCCATTGCCGCCACCAACAACCAGGTCGGGCTCGGATTCCTGGACCTCTCCCCGCTGCTCCCGAAGCTCCGCACCAAGTACGGCGCGTTCTACGACAGGGTGCTGATCCCGGAAGGCGCCTATGAGGGCATCCCGGCTGTCTGGGCGGTAGGTGTGGCCAACCTGCTCCTGTGCCGCAGTGACCTGGATGAGCGCACCGTGAAGAGGACGGTCGAACTGCTGGTGGGCCATGCCGAGGAACTGATCCCTCGCTCCAGCCTGGGAGTCCAGTTCCTGAGCCCCGAATCGCTGATCAACACCGCCGGACTGCCCTTGCACCCGGCAGCCGCCGCCGCTTACCGGAAACTGCACGGCTAGGCAACGCTCTTTCACTTAATGCAACAAACGCGGCAACCCTCTCTCACTTTCCTCAAGAGAGTGAGAGAGCGTCCCGGGAAAACCCGCGTTAGGTGAGAGAGCGTCCCGGTAAGGTTAGCTCCCCGAGTGCGCCTGCAGGAAGCTGTACACCTCGGTCTCGTCCACGCCGGGGAAAGCGCCCGGCGGCATGGCGGCCAGCAGGTGCGAGTGCGCCCGCGCCGACGGCCAGGCATTGCCCGCCCACTCGGAGGTCAGCGAAGCCGGCGGCCGGCGGCAGCAGTTCTCATCGGGGCAGGTGGACTTGGACCGCTCCGTGGTTTCCCGTCCGCGGAACCACTTCACCTGGGCGTACGGGACGCCAACGGAGAGGGAAAACTCGCCGGTGGCGGAGCGCTCCGTCCGCGCGGTGCACCAGTAGGTCCCCGAGGGCGTGTCCGTGTACTGGCTGTAGGCACTGAACTTGTCCGGCACGTCGAAAACCACCCGCGACGTCCAGTTCTTGCACGACGGCTGGCCCTCAATGGCGCCGGTATGATCCTGCGGGAACGTCACGCCGTCGTTCTCGTAGGCCTTGTAGATGATGCCGCTCTTGTGCGTCTTCTGGAAGTGCGTGCGGATGTCCAGGTGCTGCGTGGCCAGGTTCGTGAACCGGTGTGCGGCGGTCTCGTAGGACACGGCGAAGGCGTCCCGGATGTCCTCGACGGCGATTTCCTTGGCCTGCTTGGCCTTCTGCAGGAACTCCACGGTGGCCTGCTCCGGCAGCATCAGCGCCGCGGCGAAGTAGTTCGTGGCCACGCGCTGCATCAGGAAGTCCCCGTAGTTGGACGGCGTCTGGTGGCCCAGGACGTAGTGTCCCAGCGCCTGCAGCAGCACCGAACGGGGGTCGTGATCGGTGCGCTGGTTCTGCGTGAGATAAATTCTGCGGTTCTTAAGATCCGTCACCGAACGGGTGGAATGCGGCAGGTCGCCCACGTGGTGGAGGCTGAACCCGAGGTGCCCGGCGATGTCCGCGATGACGTGGTGGGACAGCGGGCCGCTGGTGTGACCCACCGACGCCAGGACCTTCTGCGCCTCCGCCTCGTACTCCGGGAAATAGTTGTTGCGCTCGCGCATCATGGCACGCAGCGCGCCGTTGGCACGGCGGGCCTCTTCCGGCGTCGCCGCCTGCTCATTGAGCCGGCGCTCCAGCTCGTGCTGCAGGCCCACCATGGACTCCAGCACATCCATCGGAAGCCGCGAGCTGATGCGGATTTTCGGCAGGTTCAGGGACTCGTAGAGGGGGCTCCGCTGGTAGCGTTCCAGCTCGATCTCCAGCGCCGCACGACGGTTCGGCGGCTCGGCCCCGAGCAACTGGTCGATGCTGACATTGAGGGCGGCCGCCAGCTGCTGGAGCAGCCCCAGTTTGGGCTCCCGCTTCCCGTTCTCGATCAGGCTCAGCTGGCTCGGCGCGGTCCCGACGGCGGCACTCAGGTCATCGAGGGTCATGGCCGCCGCTTTACGCAGGTGGCGGACGCGGCGGCCCAGGCTGATGACGTCAAGTTCGGGGACCGAAGGGGACGACGGCGGGGTGGCGGCGGTGCGATTCCAGCTCGTAGGCGACATTTATTGAGAATACGCGAAGAAGTGCATTTCTTTCCAGACTTTTTCTCTAGCAACCCGCTTGAAAGTGCAGAAAAGTAGATCTCACGGAAAGAAACACCGCACCGGTCCAACCGGTCCCCCAACTGCAACGGCGCAGGGAAGGGGACCGGCCAGGACATCCGGAGCACAAACAAGGAGACAAAGATGACTGCAGCATTTGAGCCCACCCAGCAGACGCCCGAAGAGCAGGCCGCCGCACTGGAGCTCGAGTGGGCCGCCAACCCGCGCTGGGAAGGTGTGACCCGCGACTACAAGGCAACGGACGTCGTCCGCCTCCGCGGCCGCGTCTCCGAAGAGCACACGCTGGCCCGCCGCGGTTCCGAGAAGCTCTGGAAGCAGCTCACCGAAGAGCACAAGACCGGCGGCTACACCAACGCCCTCGGCGCCCTCACCGGCAACCAGGCCGTGCAGCAGGTCAAGGCCGGCCTCCGCGCCATCTACCTCTCCGGCTGGCAGGTCGCCGCCGACGCCAACAATTCCGGCCACACCTACCCGGACCAGTCGCTCTACCCGGCCAACTCCGTTCCCACCGTGGTCCGCCGCATCAACAACGCCCTCCTCCGCGCCGACCAGATCGAGTTCTCCGAAGGCATCCAGACCGTCGAGGACTGGATGGTGCCGATCGTCGCCGACGCCGAGGCCGGCTTCGGCGGTCCGCTGAACGCCTACGAGCTGATGAAGTCCATGATCCAGGCCGGCGCCTCAGGCGTTCACTGGGAGGACCAGCTCGCATCGGAGAAGAAGTGCGGCCACCTCGGCGGCAAGGTGCTCATCCCCACCCAGCAGCACGTCCGCACCCTGAACGCGGCCCGTCTGGCCGCCGACGTCGCCGGCACCCCGTCAGTGGTCATCGCCCGCACTGACGCCGAAGCCGCAACCCTGATCACCTCCGACGTCGACGAGCGCGACCAGGAATTCATCACCGGCGAGCGTACGGCCGAAGGCTTCTACAAGGTCCGCAACGGCATCGAACCCTGCATCGCCCGTGCCAAGGCCTACGCCCCGTACTCCGACCTCATCTGGATGGAAACGGGCACCCCGGACCTCGAGCTTGCCAAGAAGTTCGCCGAGGCCGTCAAGGCCGAGTTCCCGGACCAGATGCTCTCCTACAACTGCTCGCCGTCGTTCAACTGGCGCAAGCACCTGGACGACGCCACCATCGCCAAGTTCCAGCGTGAACTCGGCGCCATGGGCTTCACGTTCCAGTTCATCACCCTGGCCGGCTTCCACGCCCTGAACTACTCGATGTTCGACCTCGCCCACGGCTACGCCCGTGAAGGCATGAGCGCCTACGTCGAGCTCCAGGAGAAGGAATTCGCCTCCGAGTCCCGCGGCTACACCGCGACCAAGCACCAGCGCGAAGTCGGCACCGGCTACTTCGACGACATCGCCACTGCGCTCAACCCGAACGCATCCACCCTCGCCCTGGTCGGATCGACCGAAGAGGGCCAGTTCCACTAATTCTTCCCCAGCTAGATAGCAGTAGGTGTCGTTTTGGAGGCTCAAAACGACACCTACTGCGACTCAGTTGGGCCTTGCACCAGGAGAACTCTCATGAACAGCTTCACTGACAACTTCACTATCAACGGGATCACGCTGACCGCGCAGCCTATTTGCCGGCAGGGCGAGGTTCTTACTCCGGACGCCCTGGCTTTTGTGGCCAAGCTGCACCGGGCGACGGCGGCGCGGCGCCAGGAGCTGCTGCAGGCCCGGCGGTCCCGGCGTGCGGACATCGCCAAGGGACTGGACCCGCGGTTCCTCCGCGAGACCGAGTCCGTCCGGAACGATCCGAACTGGCGCGTCGCTCCCCCGGCCCCGGGCCTCGAGGACCGCCGCGTGGAGATCACCGGCCCGGTGGACAAGAAGATGACCATCAACGCGCTGAACTCGGGCGCCAAGGTGTGGCTGGCCGACATGGAGGACTCGTCCACCCCGTCGTGGCGCAACGTCATCCAGGGCCAGCTGAACCTCACCGATGCCCTGGAACGCCGGATCGACTTCACCTCCCCGGAGGGCAAGGACTACAAGCTGCGTCCGGCGGACGAACTGCCCACCATCGTGGTCCGCCCCCGCGGCTGGCACCTGCCGGAAAAGCACATGCTGATCGACGGGACCCCGATCGCCGGCGGCATCGTGGACTTCGGCCTGTACTTCTTCCACAATGCCCGCCGCCTGCTGGCCCAGGGTAAGGGCCCGTACTTCTACCTGCCGAAGATCGAAAACCACCTCGAGGCACGCCTGTGGAACGACATCTTCATCCTGGCGCAGGACCTGCTGGGCATCCCGCAGGGCACCATCCGCGCCACCGTGCTGATCGAGACCATCACGGCCTCCTTCGAGATGGAAGAGATCCTCTACGAGCTCCGCGACCACGCGGCCGGCCTGAATGCCGGACGCTGGGACTACATCTTCTCGATGATCAAGAACTTCCGCACCCGCGGCCCCCGCTTCGTCCTGCCGGACCGCGTCCAGGTGACCATGACGGCCCCCTTCATGCGTGCCTACACCGAGCAGCTGGTCCGCGCCTGCCACAAGCGCGGCGCCATGGCAATCGGCGGCATGGCCGCAGCTGTCCCCAACCGCAAGGACGAGGAAGCCAACGCGACCGCCTTTGAGAAGGTCCGCGCGGACAAGACCCGCGAGGCCGGCGACGGCTTTGACGGCTCCTGGGTGGCCCACCCGGACCTGGTCCCGGTGTGCCGCGAAGTGTTCGACGGCGTCCTCGGCGACCGCTCGAACCAGCTGGACCGCCTCCGCGAGGACGTCACCCCTGACGACCGCGCGCTGCTGGACATTGCCTCCACCACGGGCACCATCACCGAGCAGGGCATCCGGAACAACATCGAGGTGGGCATCCGCTACATCGAGTCCTGGCTGCGCGGCAACGGGGCTGTGGCCATCCACAACCTCATGGAGGACGCCGCCACCGCGGAGATCTCCCGCTCGCAGCTGTGGCAGTGGATCTACTCCCACGCCATCACCGACCACGGCGAAATCATCACCCGCGAGTGGGTGGAGGACCTGCTGGACGAGGAGTTCACCCGGCTGGAACGCTTCGAAGGCGACCGCTTCGCCGACGCGCGTGACATCTTCGAGGAAGTCACCCTGGCCGACGCGTTCCCCACGTTCCTGACCCTGCCTGCCTACGCCCGCTTCCTGCACGAGGCTCGGGACCGGTCAGAGGACCCCGTCGAGGACGCGGCGCTGGTGGCCGCCTGACCCCGCGGTAGTCCAGCCGAGATTTCCGTTCGCCGGGCAACCACGCCCTTCGCAACAGGCACCCCCGAAATCCGGGGCGGCGGCCCGGCAACGGAAGCACCATTAAGCGCGAACGGACAGTTGCGGCCCTTGTTCAAGGGGCCACAACTGTCCGTTCGCGCTTTTGCGTGGGGCTTAAGTGTACGTTCGCGCGTGGGGACGCATAACAGGGAGTACGACGACGGCGGGACCCGTTAGCGGGTCTTCGGCACCTTCCGCACGGAGAGGGTGGTGCCCAGGAAGAACGCCGCCACCGAGCCGAGGATCAGCAGCAGCGGGTTGGTCCATGATCCGGACAGCCCGTGGACGTAGCCGAGGAGCGTCGGCGCAGTGGCGCCAACGGAGTAACCCACGCCCTGGACCACCGCGGACATCCGGCCAGCGGACGCCTGGTCGCGGGCCAGTTTGATGATGGCAATGAAGATGACGGTGATGCCGCCGCCCTGCGCCGCGCCGCCCAGGGAGGACCAGAGCCACCACAGTTCCGGCGCCAGCAGCAGGCCAAGGGGAACGGTCAGCCACATAACGCCCAAGGTGACCGCCACCGCCGTCGTACTGGCAAACCTGGCCACCATGGGCACGCCGAGGCCGCCCACAATGGCGAGGATCTGGAAGAGCGAGGACCCGGCGCCGGCGGCGGAGGGCGCCATGCCCAGTTCGTCGATCAGGAAGGTGGGCAGCCACGCCGTGACGCCGTAGTAGGAGAACGCCTGCCCGGCAAAACCGGCCGTGAGCCCCACAGTGATCCAGCGCGACGCCGGCCTGCCGCCGGCCGGACGGGGGTCTGAGTCCTCTACGGCGGCGGGCACGAAAGCCTGCCAGCCGGCGGCCAGCACCCAGAAAACGATGGCGGCGACGGCGAACAGCCCGCTGGCGGCCAGCGAGAGCCGCCACCCGGCCAGCTCGGCCAGCGGCGCGGTGACCACCGAGGTCAGGAAGGATCCGATGTTCAGTGCCGCGGTGTAGATGCCCATGGCAGTCCCCTGGCGCCGCGGCGAGAAGTCGCGCCGGATGATCAGGGGCACGGCGATGTTGCCGATGGTGATGGCCAGGCCGATGATCGCGGTGCCGAACAGCACCAGGACGCCGTTGCCGGCGGAGCGGACGACGACGCCGGCCAGCACACCCAGGAGGGTGAGCATGATGGCGAACTCAGCCCCGAATTTCCTGCCCGCGAACGACGCGAGGGGCGCCGCGAGGGAAAAGCACAGCACCGGAATGCCGGTCAGCAGCCCCAGTTCCACCGGCGAGAACCCAAGGTCCTGCTGCATCGGGCCCACCACGGGGGCAACCGCCACGAACGGGCCGCGCATGTTGAGTGCGATGAGTCCGATGCTCGCCAGCAGGATCCAGCCGCGCGGAACCCTGGCCAGGAAATTCGCCGTCATAAGGCGGGCTGCGGCTGGGTGCGGAAGCTGGAAATCGGTTTCATCCATTCATTGCTATCATGCCCGCGGCAAGATGACGGGCGTTATCCCGTTGCCTGCAGGGTGGCCTCGATCACGGCAGGTGACAACACATGTTGGGTGACCATTTGGCTGGCACCGAGGATCGCCGCCTGGTCGCCGGCCATCGCGAGCGCTATCCGCAGGTGTGACGTGGCCAGCGGCAGGGACCGCCGGTAAACCACCTCGCGGACTCCGGCCATCAGGTGGTCGCCGGCCTGGCCGAGGCTGCCGCCGATCACGATCACCGACGGATTCAGCAGGTTGACCACCATGGCCAGCACATCCCCCACGTCCCTGCCGGCCTGGCGGAGCGCCTGGATTGCCTGGAGGTTGCCCTCGCCGACGAGCCGCAGGACATCACCGCCCTTTTCAGCTGGAAGGCCCTGGCGTGCCAGTTCCCGGGCGACGGCGGGGCCGGATGCCAGCGCTTCGAGGCAGCCGTAGTTGCCGCAGCGGCACAGGACGTCGTCGCCGCGCGGAACGCGCACGTGCCCCAGGTCTCCTGCTGTTCCGTTGGCGCCGCGCTGGAGTTCCCCGCTGCTGATGATGCCCGCGCCGATGCCCGTGGCCACTTTGATGAAGAGGAAGTTGTCGTGCTCGGGCCAATAGGCGGTGCGTTCGCCAAGGGCCATGATGTTGACGTCGTTGTCCACCAGCACCGGAACCGGCAGCGAGCGCTGGACGTAGCGGACCACGTCGAACCCGTCCCAGCCGGGCATGATGGGCGGCTTCACCGGCATCCCGGTGGCATGCTCCACGGGGCCCGGCAGCCCGATCCCGATGCCGGCGAGGTCCGCAGTGGTCCTGCCTGCTTCACCGAGGAGTGCCTTGCCCTCCTCGACCACCCGGCCCAGGACTGCTTCCGGGCCGTCGGCGACGTCCTGGGCCAGGCGGCGTTCGGACAGCACATTGCCGCCAAGGTCGGTGACGGCAACGATCACATGCGTGGCCCCGACGTCGACCGCCAGGACGGCGCGGGCGGCGGGATTGAAGGCAAAGCGCGACGGCGGCCTGCCGCCGCTGGAGCTCGCCTCACCGGCGGGGCCCACCAGCCCGGAGGAGATCAGGGCGTCGATGCGGGCGGCCACGGTGGACCGCGCCAGCCCGGTGGTCAGGGCCAGTTCGGCCCGGGTGCGGGCTTTGCCGTCGCGGAGCAGCTGGAAGAGGTCGCCGGCCCGGGAAAGACTGCCCGCACCATCGGGGGCGGCGTCCGGTCCTGCTTCGGTGCCGGACTCTTTTCCAGGCGTGGGATTCATGAGTCAGTGATAGCACGAAGCTCTTATGCATGTCACGCCGCCGAAAGATTGTCGGGAACTTTTCAACTTTTGCTTGACGATCGACAAAAGTAGTTCTAGCTTGATCTGTGAGCGGTGTCACTGAAAGCGGACGCCGGCCACCACGCTCCAGCTACTACAAAGAGGTAAGCAACTTGTCGAGCCAAGCACAGGCATCACCGGCCCTCCTGGGCGTCGGCATTCTGGGCGCCGGACCTGTTACCCAGGCCATCCACCTGCCGTCGCTTGCACGGTTGGGGAACATCCTGGAAGTCCGCCACATCATGGACGTCGACCCCGCAGTGGCAGCATCGGTGGCAGGCAGGGTAGGAGCACGCTTCAGCACCAGCATGGAGGAACTCCTCGCAGACACCGCCGTGGACATCGTGGCCATCTGCAGCCCGCACCAGTTCCACGCAGCCCAGGTCATCGCGGCCTGCCGGGCGGGCAAGAAGGCCGTCCTGTGCGAAAAGCCGTTTGCCATGAACGGCGAAGAGGCCGCCGCAATCTCCGCTGTATCAGCCGAGACCGGCGTCCCCATCATCGTCGGAGCCATGCACACCTTCGATCCCGGCTGGCTCGCGGCGGAAGGTGCCTGGGGCGACCTGCCGGAGCAGGTGCACACCGTCCGGTCCTCCATCGTCCTTCCGCCGAACCCTCGCTTCGAAGACTTTGCCACCGAGATCGTGGGCCGCGTGTCCCTGCCGTCCAGTGACCCGACCGACCCGGAAGTCATCAAGGCCATGCTCACAGGCGGGGTGATGGGCCTGGCCATCCACGACCTTCCGCTGGTCCGCCGCTTCACCCCGGACTTCGCTGACGTGGAGGTCCTGCATGCTGAAATCGTCCGCCCTTTCGGCTACGTCATCTCCCTGCGGGCCGGAAACGTAACCATCGAGCTCCGTGCAGCCATGAACGCCACGTGGGAGCCCGCCTGGGAGTTTGAGGCCATCGGCGACGACGCGGCCCTGAAAATCGACTTCACCCCGTCCTACGTCCAGGCCGGCTCGGCAACCGCCCGGATCCGGACGGCCGGGCGCACCACGGTCCTTGGCCCCTTCGGCCACAACGGCTACGAGGGCGAGTGGCGAAAACTGGCGGAACTGGCCGGCGGCACCGGCCAGCCCCCGTCCGCCGAGACCCTGATCCATGACCTTGAGTTTGCACTGGCAATCGCCGAAGCGGCCGCAAGCCGGGTAGATACAGGCCGGGTTGATGCTGGCCGGGTTGATGCTGGCAGCGCCGCCAGCGGGACAACAGAAGACCAGGAGGTCAACGCATGACCACGCAGCTGTCCGTGTATGCGGATCCGCAGGCTGAAGCAGCAGGTGCGGTGTCCGCCGTCGTCGCTTCCCTGCCCTTGTCCTTTGCCCCCGCCGGCCCCGCCGCCCCGGCAGCTTCAGTGCCGGAGGCTTCCGCGCCGGACATCACCGCGGTCTCGGGCCATGCGGGCTGGACCGAACGGGCGGCCGCCGCGGTCCGCAAGGGAGCCAAGGGCATTGTGGTGTCCTCGCCGGTGGCTGAAGATCCCGCCGCACTGATCGGTGTCGCCGAAGCCGCCGGCTCCGTGGTGGTGCTCGACCAGCCGTGGGCCGGCAACCTGGCGCTGTCCGGCTCCAGCGAGAACGTGCACGGCGTCATCGCCGCTGCCCTCGAGGATGCCGTCCTGCTCGACTCGGTTGCCATTGGGGTACCCGGAACGGACCCCCGGGACCTGCTGACGGAACAGTTCTCCGTGCTGGTCCAATGCGGGATAGCGGTGCAGAACGTGCGGATGGTACAGCGCAACGCAAACGGCTACACGGTTGCCGGAGTCCTGGCCAGCGGCGCACCGGTCGCTTTGCAGGGCATCCTCACCTCCGCGCTGCCGGCCACGGCCAGTGTCTCGATCCTCACCTCAACCGGCCGTGCCGACGTCGTGCTGCCGGACCCGGCAGCGGCATGGCCGGCCGTGGTCCGGGCTGTAACCAAAGAAGGAGCGACGGCGCTTCCCACCCTGTACGAATCGTCCCACCGGACCAGCTGGTCGAGGGTCCACTCGCATCTTTCGTCCGGGATTCCGGCCACCGACCTGGCCCAGTTCTCCACTGTCTTGTCCCTCGTCAGCCAACTCACCAGCTAGACAGCCTTACCGAACCACCAGCAGTTCCCGCTCTTCCAGTCAGCATCCACTCATTGTCGAGAAGGGCCCGGGCATTCAGTCACTCCGGGCCCTGAAAGGAAACCATCGTGTCTACCAAACCCTCCATCGCATCTTCCGCCTTCTCCCGGCGGGGGTTCCTGGGCTTCGCTGCCGCCGCGGCCTCCGTTCCCCTCCTCGCCGCCTGTGGCGGCGGTTCAGCTTCGCAGGGCGGAGGCGGCGGAGCCGGCGGAACCATCAAGTTCTGGGACATGCCGTGGGCCACCCCCGCCTACAACGACGCCGCCAAGAAGATCGCCGAAGGCTTCTCCGGAGCCAACAGCAAGGCCAGCTACCAGATCATCCAGTGGAACAACTTCTACCAGACGTTCTCCTCGGCGATCGCGTCCAAGACCGGCCCCGCGGTGTCCACCGGCGGCGGCTTCCAGGCCTTCCAGTTCGAGAAGCAGGGCCAGATTGCCTACGCGGACAAGGTCATCGAGACGCTGAAGAAGAACGGCCAGTTCGACGACTTCCTGCCGGGTGTGCTGGACCCGTTCAAGTCAGACAAGGGGTACGTAGCCGTTCCGTGGCAGCTGGACATGCGGGTGTTCTGGTACCGCAAGTCGCTGTTCGAGAAGGCCAACGTGGCCCTTCCGACCGACTGGCCGTCCCTCCTCGAAGCCGGCAAGGCACTCAAGAAGGTCGGCGCGTTCGGCTTCACCACCGGTGCCGGGTCAGGAAACAACTACGCCAACCACTCCATGATCATGATGATGGTCAACAACGGCGGCGGTGTCTTCACCAAGGACGGCGAACTTGACCTGATGAACGACCGCAACGTCGAAGCCATGGAATTCGTCCTGGAACTGGTGTCCAACGGAATCGTCGATCCCGCTGCCGTCAGCTACACCACCGACAACATGTCCGCCCAGTGGAAGGACGGCAAGGCCGGATACGGCCTGTTCCAGGCCAATGTCCCGCAGCGCGTCGGCGACACCTCCGGTGATCTGCTCGTCGCGGACCCCATCACAGGCCCGCACGGGGACAAGGCAACCATCGTTTTCCCGAACAACATCATGATGTACACGAACACCCCGTCGCAGGAGGCCTCCGAGGCGTTCCTGGTCTACTACCTGGGCCAGCTCAAGGAACTGTGGCGCCAGAAGCTCATGTCCGCCCTTCCGGTCTTCAAGTCCATCACCGAACTGCCCGAGTTTGCCTCGGACCCCAACAACGTGAAGATCGTCAAGGATTGGCAGCCCATCGCCAAGACCTTCGCTTCCCAGGGCAACACGCTGAACGCGAACCTCGCAGCTCTCGACGGCGGCCAGGCACTGAACCAGTTCAGCCAGACCATCATTACAGGCAAGTCTGATGCCAAGACCGCGCTGCAAACCTTCCAGTCCGCCCTCGAATCGGTTCTGAAAAAGTAGAGCGGCCGGTACATGACAACCACTACAGCGCAGTCCGGACTTAGCCGGGCCCGCAAGGGAATCGCTCCCAGCGGGACCGGGAGCGGCAACCGCAAGAGCAAGCTGTCCGCTCAAACCACCAGGACCTTCTTCTGGCTCCTGCTCCCGTCCGTGGTCCTGCTGGTCCTGATCCACGGTTATCCCCTTATCCACGCGGCAGTCCAAGCCACGCATGACGGAGACCTCCTGCAAACTGGAGACTTCGTCGCAGGCGATAACTTCGCCAAGGTCCTGTCCTCCCCGGCATTCTGGAAAGCGGCGCAATTCACCCTGATGTTCACCATCGTGGGTGTCTTCGGATCGTGGCTGGTCGGCCTTGGACTCGCTCTCCTCCTGCGGACGAAGATCCCCGCCGGCGGCACCTTCAAGGTCCTCCTCCTGCTGCCCTGGGTGGTGCCGATCGTGGTGTCCTCCACCGCGTGGAACTGGCTGGTGGCAACCCCGGACAGCCTGATTCCGTCCCTGTTCCGCAATCTGGGGCTTGGCACTCCGCTGTTCCTGGCTGATCCCAACCTCGCGGCCATAACGGTCATGGTGTTCAAAGTCTGGGTCAGCTTCCCGTTCATGATGATGATGATCTCGGCGGCCCTCGCCTCTGTGGACAGCACCGTCTACGAAGCGGCCAGCATGGACGGCGCCACGCGCTGGCAGCAGTTCAGCCAGATCACGCTTCCTTTGATCGCCCGGTCCACGTATATCTCCTGGATCTTGATGACCATCTTCTGCGTCAATGACTTCCCCACCATCTACCTGCTGACAGGCGGCGGCCCGGTCAACGCCACCACCTCATTGGTGGTCCTGGCCTACCGTACGGTCTTCCAGGACTTCGCCACCGGACCCGGCGTGGCCATCGCCTTCCTCATGACCATGACCCTGGTTGTCATCTCCGTTCTTCTGTACCGCCAGATCCGAAAGTCGAGCGTCGAATAATGAGCGCAGTAGTCCACGCCCATCCCCAGTCCGGGCCCGTCCTCGGCGTCGCCGGACCAGCCAAGAACAAGCGCGTCCTCTCCGAAGCGGGCGATCGCGGCCGCTGGTGGCGGTTCACCGCCATCCTGCTCATCACCGCGATAGTCCTGGTTCCGATCATGGTCACGGTGGTGCTCGCCTTCACCCCCGGACCCAACAGCACCGCAACGGGCCTGACATTCGAGAACCTCGCCAGCGTCTTCTCCGGCACGCTCGCCGCCACCTGGCTGCAGAACAGCCTGATCACCACCCTGTCCACAGTGCTGGTATCCGTAGCCGTGGCCGCACCCGCCGGCTACGTCCTTTCCCGCGGCCGGTCCAAAGCGGTCTCCGGCTACTCCCTGCTCCTGTTCGTCATGCAGTCCCTGCCGATCATCACCTCAGTGGTGCCGCTGTTCATCCTCTTCGCAGCCATGGGACTGGTGGACAACCTGCTGGGCATCACCATCATCTATGTCGGCTCCACCATGACCGTCGCGACGTGGATGATGGCCGCCTACTTCGACTCCATCCCGATCAGCCTCGAAGAAGCCTCCTGGATCGATGGATGCTCCGTCTTCGGATCGTTCACCAAGGTGGTACTCCGCAACTCGCTTCCCGGCATCCTCTCCACAGCGATCTTCGCCTTCCTGCTGGCCTGGAACGACTACCTCGTAGCCATCGTGTTCCTGCGCTCCAACGAGATCTTCACCCTCCCCATGGGCGTGCAGTCCTTCTTCCAGCAGAACGCCACCGACTGGACCTCAGTTATGGCACTCGCCGTGGTCATGATGCTCCCGCCCATCATCGTCTTCGCCACCCTGAACAAGTACTTCAGCGTCGGCGGCATCGGCGGATCCCTCGCCGGCCGCTAGGTCCAGGCCCTCCCCCAGAACCGCACTTCCGAAAAGAAAACTCCCGCAAAGGAACGATCATGTCTTACTCGCTTCAGCTGTACACCCTGCGCAATGCCATCCAGGAAGACCTGCCCGGCACCATCAGGAAGGTAGCTGAGATCGGCTTCACCCAGGTTGAGCCCTACAACTTCGTGGCCACGTCAGCCGAACTCGGTGCCGCGCTCAAGGAGAACGGCCTCACCGCACCGTCCGGCCACGCACCCCTGCTCAGCCAGGACCAGGACGAAATCTTTGCAGCTGCCAGGGAACTGGGCATCAGCACCGTCATCGATCCGTACCTGCCGGCCGAGCACTGGCAGAAGGCCGAGGACATCCAGGCCACCGCCGCAAAGCTCAACGCTGCAGCCAAGAAGGGCGCCGAATACGGCATCCGCGTCGGATACCACAACCACGCCTGGGAGCTGGAGTCCATCATCGACGGCCGTACGGCACTGGAATACTTCGCTGACCTCCTGGACCCCGAACTGGTCCTGGAAGTGGACACGTACTGGGTTGCCGTCGGCGGCCAGGATCCCGTGGACATCCTCGCCAAACTCGGCGACCGGGTGAAGTTCATCCACATCAAGGACGGCCCGGCCACCACCGACACCAAGGCCCAGCAGCCCGCCGGCCAGGGCAAGATCGCCGTGTGGGACGTCATCGGGGCCGCCAAGTCCCTCGAAGTGGGCGTCGTGGAGTTCGACGACTACTCCGGCGACATCTTCGACGGCATCGCCCAGTCCCTGGCGTTCCTGAACACCGAAGCAAACACCGAAGCAAGTGAAGGAGCACGGGCATGAGCACCCCCTCCACGAAGCGAGGTCCGGTGGGCGTCGCCGTCATCGGCGCCGGCAACATCAGCAAGCAGTACCTGGACAACCTGACCACCTTCCCGGACCTCAAGGTCCACGTCATCGCCGACCTGTTCGAGGATGCCGCGGCCGCCCGGGCAAAGGAATACGGGATCGCCGAATCCGGCGGGGTGGACGCGGCACTGAACCATCCCGACGTCGAAATCATCGTCAACCTGACCATCCCGGCGGCGCACGTGGAGGTGGCAACGGCCGCCGTCAACGCAGGCAAGCACGTGTGGACCGAAAAGCCGTTCTCGCTGGACCGCGAATCGGGGCTGGGGCTGCTCAAAGCAGCCGACGCTGCGGGGCTGCGGCTCGGCTGCGCCCCGGACACGTTCCTCGGCGCGGGGCTGCAGACCGCCCGGCGGCTGATTGAACGCGGCGACATCGGCACCCCGCTGACCGCGATGACCACGTTTCAGACCCCGGGACCGGAATCCTGGCACCCGAATCCGGCGTTCCTCTTCCAGTACGGCGCCGGCCCCCTGTTCGACATGGGCCCCTACTACCTCACCGCGCTGGTCCAGACCTTCGGGTCCGTGCGCCGCGTGGCGGCCATCGGTTCCAAAGCCAAGGAAGTCCGCGTCATCGGGTCCGGACCCAAACTGGGCGAGGAGTTCACCGTGGAGGTCCCCACCCACGTGTCCGCGATGGCCCAGTTCGAGGGCGGCCAGTCCTCGCACAGCGTTTTTTCGTTCGAGTCACCCCGCCAGCGGATGGGCTTCGTGGAGATCACCGGCACGGAAGCCACCATCTCCCTCCCGGACCCGAACTATTTCGACGGCGACGTGCGGCTCTGGCGCGCGGGCGACGAGGAGTGGACCGTCGTCCCCGCAACGGGACCGTCCAACGGCCGCGGCATGGGCGTGCTGGACATGGCCCGCTCCATCCGGGCCGGGGTTCCGCACCGCGCCACGGGCAACCTGGCCTACCACGTGCTGGACACCATGGTCTCGATTTCCGAATCCGTTGAGTCCGGCGCCTTTGTCAACGTCGAAAGCTCCGCGCCCGCGTCCCCTGCCCTCCCCGAGGACTGGGACCCCACCGCTTCCACCCTCTAGGAACCAGGCAATGAACTCCCCCGAAAGCACGGACGGCACCAATCCCGACAACCCACCGCTGGGTGTGGCGATGATCGGCTACGCGTTTATGGGCAAGGCCCACTCGAACGCCTGGCGGAACGTCGCGTCCTACTTCGACGTCCCGGCCTTCGAGCAGAAAGTGCTCGTCGGCCGGGACGCCGGGCAGGTCGCGGCCGCCGCCGAGAAATACGGCTGGGCGGAAACAGCGACCGACTGGCGCTCGGTCCTGGAGCGGGACGACATTCACATCGTGGACATCTGCGCCCCGGGCTGGATGCACGCCGAGATCGCCGTCGCGGCGCTGGAGGCCGGCAAGCACGTCCTGGTCGAGAAGCCCCTGGCCAACACCCTGGCCGAGGCTGAAGCCATGGCGGATGCCGCCCGGTCCGCCCGGGAACGCGGTGTGCAGTCCATGATCGGCTTCAACTACCGCCGTGTCCCGGCCCTGGCCCTCGCGAAAGAGCTCATCGCCGAAGGCCGGCTCGGTACCGTCCGGCACGTCCGCGCCGCGTACCTGCAGGACTGGCTGGTGGACCCGGACTCCCCCATGACGTGGCGGCTGAACAAGGAAACCGCCGGGTCCGGCGCGCTGGGCGACATCGCCTCGCACGCCATCGACCAGGTCATGTTCCTGCTCGGCGGCACCGTCACGGAGGTTTCGGGCCGGCTGCACACCTTCGTGAACAGCCGCCCGGGGGCGGACGGCCCCGAAGAGGTAACGGTCGACGACGCCGCCTGGGCCACGCTGACCCTGGACTCCGGGACCATCGCCTCGGTGGAGGTCTCCCGCATGGCGACGGGCCAGAAGAACTCCCTGAAGCTGGAAATCTACGGGGACAAGGGCTCCCTCCTGTTCGACCTGGAAACCATCAACGAACTCGGTTTCCTGGACGCCACCCTCCCGGTCCGCGAGCAGGGGTTCCGCCGGATCCTGGTCAACGAACCCGAGCACCCGTACATGGCCGCCTGGTGGCCGCAGGGGCACGTGATCGGCTGGGAGCACACCTTCACGCACGAAATCCGCGACTTCCTTGCCGCAATCGACGGCGGCACCCCGCCCTCGCCGTCGTTCGATGAGGGCCTGGCCGTGCAGCGGGTGCTGGCCGCCATCGAAGAATCCGCAAACGCCAAGTCCTCCATCATCCAGCTCACTGCTTCCCCCGTCCCCGCCATTGAAGGAGCCTGACATGCCCCGCCCGTACACCCTGTTCACCGGCCAGTGGGCAGACCTCCCGTTCGAGGAAGTCGCCAAGCTGGCTTCCGGCTGGGGCTATGACGGCCTCGAAATCGCCGTCTCCGGGGACCACCTGGACGCCTGGCGCTGGGACGAACCCGGCTACGTCGAAGCCAAACTCGCCGTCCTGGAGAAGTACAACCTGAAGGTCTGGGCCATCTCCAACCACCTCAAGGGCCAGGCCGTCTGCGATGACCCGATCGACTTCCGTCACGAAGCCATCGTCGGGTCCAAAGTCTGGGGTGACGGGGACCCCGAAGGCGTCCGCCAGCGCGCCGCCGAGGAAATGAAGCACACTGCCCGGCTCGCCAAAGCCCTCGGCGTGGACACGGTCGTCGGGTTCACCGGCTCCTCCATCTGGCAGTATGTCGCGATGTTCCCGCCGGTGCCGGAGAAGGTCATCGAGGCCGGCTACCAGGACTTCGCGGACCGCTGGAACCCCATCCTGGACGTCTTTGACGAATGCGGGGTCCGCTTCGCCCACGAAGTCCACCCGTCCGAGATCGCCTACGACTACTGGACCACCGTCCGCACCCTCGAAGCGATCGGACACCGCGAAGCGTTCGGCCTGAACTGGGACCCGTCCCACTTCATGTGGCAGGGCATCGACCCCGTCTCCTTTATCTGGGACTTCAAGGACCGGATCTACCACGTGGACTGCAAGGACACCAAGCTCCGCCCCACCGGCCGGAACACCGTCATGGGCTCGCACCTGCCCTGGGGCGACCCGCGCCGCGGCTGGGACTTCGTCTCCGCCGGACGCGGCGACGTGCCCTGGGAATCGTCCTTCCGCGCCCTCACCGCCATCGGCTACAACGGCCCGATCTCCGTCGAATGGGAAGACGCCGGCATGGACCGCCTCCACGGCGCCCCCGAAGCCCTCGCCGCCCTCAAAAAGTTCGACTTCCCCGCCTCCCAGACCAGCTTCGACGCCGCCTTCAGCAGCAAGGACTAGTTCATGGCAGGCACTGCAACGCACGATGGCGACGACGGTTTTGTGCCGCTGTTCGACGGCACCACCCTGGCCGGGTGGCGATCCGTGCCACGCGTCTATGGCACCGAGTATCCGGGCGGCCCGGCCCTCTCGGAACGCTTTGCCGCCCTGGGGTTGACCCCACCTGTGGAACCCGAGAAGCACCCGGCCCGCTGGTTCGTGGAAGACGGCGTCCTGGTGGGCGAGCAGGACTCCCCCGGCAGCGGCTACGGCGGCTACCTGGTGAGCGAGCAGGCCTTCGGCGACTTCGAACTCGTGCTGGACATGCGCCCTGACTGGCCGGCAGACACCGGCGTGATGATCCGGCGCCGGCCGGATACATGGGAAGGTTTCCAGGTTCTCGTGGACCACCGCCCCTCCGGCGGCATCGGCGGGTTCTTCGGCAACGGGCTGGCGAGCTTCTCCGCCGTCCCCTTCGCCGTCAATGTGGCAATGGACGCTGACGGCCGGCCAACCGGTTTGATTACGGACAACCCGGCCACCTCGGTGGAGCCTGTTACGGAGGAAAAGCGTGCCCGCCTGAAGCACGCCGCCGACGTCGGGGACTTCCTCGACGTCTGGCGCTGGAGCGGCTGGAACGAACTCCGCATCCGCTGCGTCGGTGCCCTGCCGGTCATCACCACCTGGGTCAACGGACTCAAGATCGCCGAACTGGACACCGCCACGCTGGACTCGCCGAACTACAACCCGGCGGATGTCCTGGGTGTCCTCGGCGAGCGCGGGCATATCGCCTTGGAAGTCCACGACAACGACTCCATGTTCGGCGAAGCCCGCTGGGGCAAGGGCGCGCAGTGCCGGTGGCGGAACATCCGGATCAAGGAGCTCTGAGCATGCTGCGCACCCTTCAGCCCGGCCAGCGCTGCGAAGTGTGGATAGCGTCCGCCACGGGCGAATCCGAACTTGTCTACAGCACCGACGAACTCCTCCTCGAAGCGCCGAACTGGACCCTGGACGGCTCGGCCCTGATCCTCAACGGGGACGGGAAGCTGTGGAGCTTCGATGTGGCGGACGGGAGGCTCAGCCACGTCCCCCTGGGCGGCAGCCCGGATCTCAACAACGACCACGTCCTGGCGCCCGACGGGCAGGCGATCTACCTCTCGGCGAACGACGGGCACATCTACCGTGCCCCGCTTGGCGGCGGCGAGGCGGAGCGGATCACCGACGACGACGGCTCCTTCCACTTCCTCCACGGCGTCAGCCCGGACGGCCGCGAACTAGCCTACGTGGGTATCGAGGCGGGCGACTTTACGCTGCCGGGCCGGCTCAGGACCATACCGTCCGACGGCGGCGCTACCGCCGGCGTTGATGTCGGCCCCGGCCATTGCGACGGGCCGGAATATTCGCCCGACGGCAAGTGGCTCTATCTGAACACGGAGTCCTTCAGCGCCCTCCCCGGCCATGCACAGCTTGCCCGCGTGCAGGTTGACGGCAGCGGTTTCGAACGCCTCCTTGAAAGCCACACCGTCGACTGGTTCCCGCATCTCTCCCACAACGGCGAGCTGGCCAGCTACATCCGCTTCCCCGCAGGCACGGAGGGCCACCCCGCGGACCTGCCGGTCGCCGTCGTGCTTGTCTCCACCGGCGACTGGACCGCACCGCTGCACATCTGGCCCCTCTTCGGCGGCCAGGGAACCCTCAACGTCAACAGTTGGTCGCCGGATTCCAGGCGCTTTGCGTTTGTGGCGTACCCGCTGGCCAACACCAACCCATCAAAGGACAACGTTCGTGGCTAATCAACCCACCGGCACTTCCGACGGAGCGATCCGCTGGGGCATCCTTGGCACCGGCTTCACCGCCGGGCTGCAGGCTCAGGACCTGAACGAGAACGGCTTCACGGTCCAGGCCGTCGGGTCACGCTCGCTGGACTCGAGCAAAGCGTTTGCCGAGCAGTACGGCGTGGCAACCGCGCACGGCAGCTATGAGGATTTGGTGGCGGACCCGCTGGTTGACGTGGTCTACATCGCCACGCCGCACCCTTTCCACCACGCGAACGCGCTACTGGCGTTGAATGCCGGCAAGCATGTGCTCGTGGAGAAGTCGTTCACCATGAACGCCCGCGAGGCCCGGGACATTGTTGGCCTCGCGGAATCCAAGGGACTCGTGGCGCTGGAAGCCATGTGGACCCGGTTCCTGCCGCACATGGTCCGCCTCCGCGAAATCATCCAGGAAGGCACCATCGGCGAGGTCCGGAAAGTGGTGGCCAGCCACAACCAGAGCCTGCCCAAGGATCCTGCGCACCGGCTAAACGATCCTGCACTGGGCGGCGGAGCGCTGCTGGACCTCGGCATCTACCCGGTCTCCTTTGCGTTCGACATCCTGGGCACCCCGGAGACCATTCGCGCCAGTGCCTCGATGACCGCGACGGGTGTGGACCGGCAGACTGCAGCGATCTTTGACTATGCCGGCGGTCAGCAGGCCATTGTGGACTGCGAACTGGACGCCGCCAGCGCCAACCGGGCCATGGTCATCGGGACCGAAGGGTGGATCGACCTCGAATCCACCTGGTACAACCCCGTGCCCTTCACCGTTCATGCCGTGGATGGCAGCGTCATTGAACGCTACGAGCAGCCCGTCGCCAGCCGCGGCATGCAGTACCAGGCTGCAGAGCTGGAACGCCTCATCAGAGCGGGCGATACCGCCGGCACCATCCTTCCTCCAAGTGAATCAGTGGCCGTTATGGCGGCGATGGACGAAATCCGCCGCCAGATCGGGCTCAGCTACGACGCCGACGTTGCCGTTCAGGGGACTCCTAATGACTGACAGCGAATCACCGCGGATCACCGAACTGCGCCGGCACGAGGAAGAGCTCGTTTTCCCGGGCTTTGACCATCACGACGCCTGGCGCCTCGGCTCCCTCATCGCCAACCGCGCCATCGCCGCCGGCCATTCCGTGGCCATCGATATCCGGCGCCACAACATAGTGCTGTTCCGCTGCGTCCTGCCCGGCGCCACAGCCGACCAGGAGGAATGGATCCGCCGCAAAGCGGCGTCCACGCTGCGCTTTGAGCACAGCACGGCATTGCTGTCCGAGGAGTTCTCGGCCAAGGCCTCCGATCCCACACAAGGAGGGTGGCTCACGCCGGAGGACTACACGCTGGCCGGAGGCTCCTTCCCTGTCCGGGTGCGGGGCACGGGCGTCGTGGCCGCAGTCACGGCCTCCGGGCTGTCCTCGGACGACGACCATCAACTGGTGGTCGACAGCATCAGGACCTACCTCGCGGAGGTCGCGGGCTAGGATTTTGGGCATGACGCACACCATCCGCAAAGCAACAGCGGACGACGCCGGGTCGCTGGCAGGGCTCGCCGCCGTCACCTTTCCGCTGGCCTGCCCGCCGCAGTCCTCCCCCGCCGATATCGCGGCGCACCTTGCCAACACCCTCAGCGAGGCGAACTTCCGGAGCTATCTGGCGGACCCCGGCATCACGGTCCTGGTGATCGATTCCGACGGGGACCTCCGCGGTTACAGCATGCTCGTGGACCGGCCGGCCGCTGATCCGGACGTTGCCGCCGCGCTGACCCTGTTGCCCTCGGCGGAGCTCAGCAAATGCTATGTCCACCCGGACCATCACGGGCTCGGTGCCGCGGCCGAGCTCATGCACGCGAGCCTCGGCCAGGCCGCAGCATCCGGAGCCCGCGGCATGTGGCTGGGCGTCAACAGCCAGAACGCCAAGGCCATCCGTTTCTACGAGAAATCCGGCTTCCGGAAGGTCGGCACCAAATCGTTCAACCTGGGAACCACGGTGGAGCACGACTTCGTGATGGAGCGGGCGGTCCCCCACCCCCAAGCTGCCCAGTGACGAACGTGACATGCCTGCCGGGGAATGGACCCGGTAAGCACGCGGTTGTCGCCAGCATGAAGATTGAGATCTGGTCCGATGTCGCGTGTCCCTGGTGCTACATCGGCAAGCGCCGTTTCGAAGCCGCCCTGGCCGAGTTCCCGCACCGCGAGTCCGTGGAGGTGCAGTGGCGCAGCTACCAGCTGGACCCCACCCTTCCCGAGCACTACGACGGTACCGAGCTGGAGTACCTCAGCACCCGCAAGGGCATGGCACCGGCCCAGGTCTCGCAGATGTTCGACCATGTGGCGGAACAGGCCAAGGGCGAGGGCCTCAACTACCGGTTTGACGCCGTCGTGGTTGCCAACAGCTTCACGGCCCACCGGCTGATCCACCTGGCTGCCGCCCACGGCAAGCAGGATGCCGCCAAAGAGCGCCTGCTGAGCGACCATTTTGAGCACGGCAAGGACATCGGCAGCCGCGAATACCTCACGTCCCTGGGACAGGACCTGGGGATCGACGCCGGCGAACTGGACGAGCTGTTCACCACCGACAAGTACGCGGACGACGTCCGGTTCGACTTCGAAGAGGGCCGCGCCCTGGGCATCAGCGGCGTGCCGTTCTTCGTGATCGACCGCAAGTACGGCCTGTCCGGCGCCCAGCCGTCGGCGATGTTCAGCCAGGCGCTCAACCAGGCATGGCAGGAAAAGCAGCCCTTGGTCATGGCCGGCGCCGGCGCTCCGGGCAGCGAAGGCGGCAATGGCAGCGACGGCGGCGCGGAAGCCTGCGGCCCCGACGGCTGCGCCATCTGACTCCCCGGCGCCGGCGGCCGTGGTTTGCTGACAGATCACTGTAAAGTGTCTGTATGCCTAGGATTTCGGCCGCCACGAATGCTGCCCAACGAGCCGAGACCCAACGCCGCATCCTGACCGGCTTCGGCGAGCTCCTCTTCACCCACGGCCTGCCCGGGCTCACCATGACCGATGTTGCCCGCCATGCCGGCATCGGACGCACTGCCGTGTACAACTACTACGCGGACATCGAAGAGCTGCTGATCGCCTACGCGCTGGATGAAACCGAGCGCTTCCTCGACGGCCTGCGGGAGTCGCTGCAGTCCCTGGAGAACCCGGTGGAGCGCCTGGCGCTGTACGTCCGGACCCAGGTGGAGGACCTGAGCCGCCGCCACCTGCCGCCGGGTCCGGCCATGGCCGCCGTGCTGTCGCCGACGTCCTTTTCGAAGCTGGCGGACCACGTGGGCGAACTCAGCCTCCTCCTGCAGGACATCCTGCGGGACGCGATGGCGCAGGGCTACCTTCCCGAGGCGGACATCACCCAGCTGGCGCAGCTCATCCACGGCACGCTGTCCTCCAGTGCCGCCCGCGGCGACGGCACCCCCGAAGCGGTGCTCCGCACCGTACGGTTCATCCAGCTGGGCGCGGGGGCACGGTTCGACGACGACGGCCGCCCCGTCAGGCTCACCGCACCGTAGCCTGGCTCAGCCTCCCAGGCTCGGCATCCTGGCTCAGCCCGCTTTCGGGATCACCGGCCACTTGGCGCTGTCGACGATCCGGCGGCTCTCCCGCGGGCAGCTGAGCCGGCCGGGCGTCTGGTCCACGAGGGCCGGCGCGGTCAGTTCCTTGAATTCTCCGGTGAGGATCACATCCACGCTGCCGTCCGAACGGCCGTCCTGGAAGTAGTCCGACTTGGGCAGGTTCCGCTGGACACTGAAGGCGGCCGCCTGGCCGGCAGCCCCCGAAACCACTGCGGCCACACCCCGGTAACCGGACTGCGTGTTGTCCACCACGGCAACCGCGAATTTCCTGGCCAGGAACTCGTCGGCCACGGAACGCGCCAACCCGGGCCGGTTCGTGGCGTTGTAGACGTTGAGGCTGACTTTGTCGTTCGGTGTGTAGTCGAACGTTGTTGCGGGACACGCCGAGACGGCAGACGGGCTCCGCTCCGCCGTCGGAAGCTTGATCTGTCCGTTGATAATGGCCAGCGCTACGACGATCGCGGAGATGATCAGCCCCACCAGCAGGACCAGCACCACTCCGTGCAGGATCCGCCGGCGCAGCCGGACAGGGTTGTCCTCGGTGTCGTCATGTTCAACGAACGTGGCCCTGAGTTCCTGCCCGGAGACTACGCGGTGGCCGTGCAGGACGGTGATGTCCTTGGGTTTCCTAGCCATCTATCACCAGCACACGGGCGTGGATGGCGGTGCGCTGATGCAGTGCGGTCCGGACGGCACGGTGCAGGCCGTCCTCGAGGTAGAGGGTTCCCCGGTATTGCACAACGTGGGGAAAGAGGTCGCCGAAGAACGTGGAGTCCTCGGCGAGGAGGGCCTCGAGGTCGAGGGTGCGCTTGGTGGTCACCAGCTCATCGAGCCTGACAGGGCGCGGAGGAAGGGCGGCCCACTCCTTGGGAGTGTTGTAACCATGGTCGGGGTAAGGGCGGCCCTCGCCCACAGCTTTGAATATCACCCTGCAAGCCTAAGGACGTTGCCCGCCCAAGGGAACGAATGACCGCGCACAGTTCCAAGGTTGTAGCCAAACAGTGACCATTGGCCGGCCGCAAACCTCAAGGCAACATTCTGCGCCGGGCCGCCCCGGGCTGAGAGAATGGAGCCATGACTGCACCCGAAAACCAGGCGGCCGCGTCGCCGTCGGCCCCTCCCCTTGCCCTCCTGCTCGACGTCGACGGTCCGGTGGCGAGTCCCGTCACCCGCGACGTCAAACCGGAGATCATTGCGGACATGGTGGCGCTGGCCACCGCGGGAATTCCCGTCATCTTCAACACGGGACGCTCGGACGCGTTCATCCGCGAACAGGTGATGGAACCGATGATCGCTGCCGGGATGCCCGCCGGAACCATCATCCACGCCATCTGCGAAAAGGGTGCCGTCTGGTTCAGCTACACGGCCGCCGGACCCGGTCCCGTCCATGTGGACCACGAACTCGCGGTCCCCCGCGCCTACGGCGATGACGTCCGCCGGCTGGTCTCCGAGGACTACGCGAAACACATGTTCTACGACGAAACCAAGCGTGCCATGGTGTCCGTGGAGCAGCATATCGAGGTGGCCAGCAAGGACTACCTCGAAGAACAGAAACTGTTCGACGCCGACGCCATGGAACTGATGGCCCGCCACGGCCTGGGCGTGGTGCGGCTGGACCACCACGCGCCCGATTCGGACGACCAGGTGGATTACCGCGTCGACCCCACCATCATTTCCACGGACATCGAGTCTGTCCGCCTGGGCAAGGACCTGGGAGCCAGCCGGGCCGTCGAAATGCTCGCAGCGCAGGGCATCCGCCCCCTCGCATGGCGCACGGTGGGCGATTCACGCACCGATTACGCCATGGCCGACTGGCTGCACCACAACGACCACGACGTGAAGCATGTGGACGTCCGCCCCGCGGACGGAGTGCCCGTCAAGCCGTACGAAGTACTGACTGCCGCCGATCTGGGTCTCGCAGACGACGTGATCCACGACGACGCCGGCGGGGCGTTCCTGCGCAGCTGGCGGGACGCGCTGGCTGGCTAAGTCCGGATTAGTCCAGTTTTTTTAGGCGGGTTATCATGCAGGTAGGACCTCTATAAACAAAAGCTCGGAGAAACACCATTACAGACGCACTGGTACAGGATGAGATCTACTACGGCGGCCAGCCATCCGACGACGGCAGGAGCCATGCCGAGATAACGTCGGCGGCCGCTGTCGCACGGCTGAAAAACCGCCCCGACGTGGTCCGCCACCGGGGGCGCTATGCGCTGATCAATTCCACCCGCACCCCGTACCAGGCAATGGTGGAGGACCTGCTGTTCATCCGCGGCGTCCTCGCCAACGCGGGCCTGGACTACCTGCTGGTCCGCGGCAACAATCACCGGCCCGTTATTGCCTTGGACTGGGAGAACCGGAAGAAGCTCCGGGACGCGCTCGTTGAGGCATGCCGGGACGAGCCGGTTTACTCCATGACGGTGGATGCCAAGAAGAAATCCTCCGTCCTGGTTGCCGACGGCGAGCTCTCCCCCAACCGCCAGGCACGGATCTTCCGGCTCTACCGCCCGCGCGTGGAACCCGAAGGCGGCTTCGACTTCGGGTCGTCCGCCGGCGTGCAGATCGAACTGTGGAGCTTCGAAGGCAACCAGCTGATCCTGCCGATCGAAAACTCGCTCACCCGCCGCACCATGCTCACCACCGATGCCAAGCGTGGCACCGTGGAGCGGTACGGCCACACCTGGCCCACCATCGAGAACATGTTCGCTGACCACGCCAGCGACATCAGTTTCGATATTGACATGGTGTTTTCCTGGGTGGACGGCAGCTCGCCGGAGTACATCGCGGCACGGCGGGCGCGGATGGCCGGCGTCGTGGTGGGCGAAGGAGATGACCACGAGGCCCGCTTCCGCCAGATCAACGAACTGAAGTACGCCCTGCGCTCGGTGTACATGTTCGCGCCGTGGGTGCGGCGAATCTTCATCGCAACGGACTCGCCCGCACCCGAGTGGCTGGCTGACCACCCCTCAGTGACCATTGTGCGCAGCGAGGAGTTCTTCGCGGACCCGTCCGTACTCCCGACGCACAATTCACAGGCCGTCGAATGCCAGCTGCACCACATTGAAGGACTCTCAGAGCACTTCCTGTACTCCAACGACGATATGTTCTTTGGCCGCGCCGTGGGCCCGGACATGTTCTTCACCCCGGGCGGTGTCACCAAGTTCATCGAGGCGGAAACCCGCATCGGGCTGGGGGACAACGACGCCGAGCGAAGCGGTTTCGAAAATGCGGCCAGGGTGAACCGCAAGCTTTTGTGGGACCGGTTCGGCCGCATCACCACCCGCCATCTGGAGCACACCGCCGCTCCGTTGCGGCGCAGCGTGGTGGCCACCATGGAGAAGGAATTCCCGCAGGAGTTCGCCAAGACGGCCGCCAGCCGGTTCCGGGCGGCGGACAACATCTCCGTGACGAATTCGTTCTACCACTACTACGCTCTGCTGACCGGACGGGCGGTGACCCAGACGGCGGCCAAGGTGCGGTACGTGGACACCACCATGCGGTCCGGCCTGAATTACCTGCCCAAGCTCCTGGCCAAGCGCAACATGGACTTCTTCTGCCTGAATGACGGCAGCTTCCCCGAAGTGGAGGCCGAGGAGCGCGCGGAACTGGTCACGGACTTCCTGGAAAAGTACTACCCCATCAAGGCGCCCTGGGAAAAGTAGGGCGAAAAAGCAGGACGGGTCAGGCCAGGGCTGGTCAGCGGCCCGCGCTGATCATGGGGATGGTCTGCGTTGGCGGGTTGCCGTGTTTGGCCTGACGCGGGATCCGGATGCCGGCCGCGGCCAGCCGGCGCTGGGTTTCGGCCGCACTGACCACTTCGCCCACTGCCGCCGCGCTGCCGATCGGCACCACGGAATGCACGATGGTGTGTTCGTACACGTGCACCAGGTTGAAAGCCTGTCCGCCGTCGCGCGGCCGGGTGCCGCCCACGGGGACGTTCAGGTCCTGGGTGTAACAGGTGGCGGAGGCCACCGATACCGGAATACCGGCGAAGGTGGCAGTGGTGGAGTAATGCAGGTGCCCGGCCAGGATGGTGCGGACATCCGAGTTGCGGAGCACTGCAGCGAGGGCCGGCTGGCCCCGGAGTTCGACGAGGACGGCAAGGTCCAGCACTGACGGCACCGGAGGATGGTGCAGGGCCAGGATGGTGCCGTCCGGGGCGGGTGTGGAGAGCTCTTCGGCAAGCCAGTCGAGCTGCGCCTGGCTCAGTTCGCCGTGGTGGAATCCCGGCACGGAGGTATCCAGGGTGATCACCCTGAGTCCGTTGATGAAGTAGCTGTGATCCACCGGTGCGTCGTTGCCGGTCTGGCCCAGCAGCCCGGTCCGGAAATTCTCACGGTCGTCGTGGTTTCCCATGGCCCAGATGACCTGCGCGTTCATTGCCTTGCACGCGGGTTCAACGATGGCCCGGAGTTTCGCATAGGCCTCGGGCTCACCCTGGTCGGCAAGATCGCCGGTGAAAATCACGGCTTCCGGGCGGGCACCTGAGGCGATGACTTCCTCAAAAAGTTGCTTCAGGCGGGCTTCGCTGTCTACTGCGCCATAAAGATGATCCGGACCTCCCAACAGGTGGGGGTCGCTCAGGTGGAGAAGAAAATGACGCGGCCGCGGGTGTTCGGCCTCGATGAGCTCCATTACTGCCTTCGTGGTTGGTTGGAAGCCGGTGCTTCCAGTGTCCCTCTCAGTAAGATCTATCCAACCAGACATTCGGCCAACAATGTGCAAACTCCAGTAGGCATGTTTGAAAATACCGAAAAAACGAGTAGTCCGGCGGACACACTCCGTGCTCAGAATGTGTCCGCCGGCACGTGGTTACTCGATCCCTGACGGCTTAGCTCAGGTAGCCGTTCGGGTTCAGGACATACTTCGTTGCGGCGCCGGCGTCGAACTCGGCGTAGCCCTTGGGCGCCTCCTCCAGGGTGATTGCCTTGGCATTAACGTTCTTGGCGATATGCACCTTGTCGTTCAGGATCGCCATCATCAACTGCCGGTTGTACTTCATGACGGGACACTGGCCCGTGGTGAAGCTCAGCGACTTGGCCCAGCCCGTTCCCAGGCTGAGGGACAGCGCGCCCTTCTTGGCAGCCTCATCAACACCGCCCGGGTCTCCCGTGACGTAGAGCCCGGGGATGCCCAGCGCGCCGCCGGCTGCGGTGATCTCCATCAGCGAGTTCAGCACCGTGGCCGGAGCCTCCTTGGCGTCGTGTCCGTGGCCCCTGGCCTCGAATCCGACCGCGTCGACGCCGCAGTCGACTTCCGGAACACCCAGGATCTGTTCGATCTGTTCGGCGGGGCCACCCTCGGACAGGTCGACGGTTTCGCAGCCGAAACTGCGCGCCTGCGCCAACCGACCCTCATTCAGGTCGCCCACGATCACAACGGCGGCGCCGAGCAGGTGGGCGCTCGTCGCCGCTGCCAGGCCCACCGGGCCCGCGCCGGCGATGTAGACCGTTGAACCCACGCCAACGCCGGCACTGACTGCGCCGTGGAATCCCGTCGGGAAGATGTCCGAAAGCATGGCCAGATCGAGGATCTTTTCCATGGCCCGGTCCTTGTCCGGGAATTTCAGCAGGTTCCAGTCCGCATAGGGCACCAGGACGTAGTTGGCCTGGCCGCCCACCCAGCCGCCCATGTCGACGTAGCCGTAGGCGCTTCCCGGACGGTCCGGATTGACGTTGAGGCAGATGCCGGTCTTGCGTTCCTTGCAGTTCCGGCAGCGGCCGCAGGCGATGTTGAAGGGAACGGAGCAAACGTCCCCCACCTTGATGAATTCGACGTCGGGCCCCACTTCCACCACTTCACCGGTGATTTCGTGGCCCAGCACGAGGTCTGCCGGCGCAGTGGTCCGGCCGCGAACCATGTGCTGGTCGGAGCCGCAGATGTTGGTGGCGACGGTCTTGAGGATGACGCCATGACGTACTGAACGGCCCACGTTGGCGGGGTTGACGCCCGGCCCGTCCTTGAGTTCGAAGCTGGGATAGTCAATGTCGATCAGTTCGACTTTGCCCGGTCCCTTGTAGGCAACGGCTTTGTTCCCTGTCATCTCTTTCCTCCTGTTTTCACGGCGCCACGAAGGGTGCCCAGTGTGATTCACGAAGTTTTGATGCGCCCTCCCGGGCAGGTATTGACCGGCCGCGCCGTCCGCAGTGCCGCCACCGGGAAGCCGCGGCCGTGCTGGACAGATGGGAGGGTTCGGCCAGTCTAGGCGGTAAGCATACTTAGGAACAGGGGCCGTTGGGCCCTAGCGGCCGGAGCCGACCCGCTCCGGCCGGAGCCGGTCAGGCCAGTGCATCTTCAATGGCGGCGATGACCTCGGGTGAGTCGGGCTCCACCGTGGGAGCAAAGCGTGCCACCACCACGCCGTCGCGGTTTACCAGGAACTTTTCAAAGTTCCACTTCACGAGGCCGGGAAGGAGTCCGGTCTTAAACCGGGTGAGTTCGGTGTACAGCGGGTGCTGGTCCTTGCCGCGCACGTCTGCCTTCGCAGTCAGCGGGAAGGTGACACCGAAATTGCGTTCGCAGAACTCGGCGATTTCGTCGTCGTTGCCCGGCTCCTGCCCGGCGAACTGGTTGCACGGGACGCCCAGGACCTCGAATCCGCGGTCGCGGAACTTCCCGTACAGCAGTTCCAGGCCGGCGTACTGCGGCGTGAAACCACATTGGGAGGCCACGTTGACCACCAACACCACGCTTCCCTTGAAGCGGCCAAAATCAGTCTTCGTACCGTCGTTGAGGGTCAGCGGAATGGAGTGGATCGAATTCACGGAGGGCTTCCTTAAGAAACTGGTCATGGCTGCTATTCGTTGACAACGGCCAAGTGTATGGGTTGGTGCCCGGAGTGAGTTCGGCGGCCGGCTTTCAGCCGGTGATAGGAGATGCTGTCAGGGCGTGGGGGTGGCTGTCCCGGTTGGCGACGGTTCCGCAGTGGCTGTCGGCTCGGGCCCTGCTGTTTGGGTGAGCGTGGGCTCGGCAGTCGGGGCGAGAGTGGGCTCGGCGGTCGGCGCGAGCGTGGGTTCGGCCGGAGGCGTGAACGTGGGCTCGGCCGGGGGCGTGAACGTGGGCTCGGCCGGGGGCTCAGCCGTCACGGTCTCCGTCGGAGTCGCCGTCGCGGTGGACGGTTCGGTCTGGGTGGGCGACGGCGCTGGCGAGGGCGTTTCAGTGGGTGAAGGAGTGGGTGAAGGAGTGGCTGACGGTGTTGCCGTCGTGCTGCCCGTGGGTGGAGGCGTTGTGGTCGTCGTCGAACTTCCCGGAGTGGCCGACGGCGTCGCCGTCGCACTCGGCGTTGCACTAGGAGTCGGCGAAGGCGTTGCCGAGGTGGAAGGCGTCGCAGTGGCCGGCGCTGAAGGCGTCCCCGGAACGGGTGCTTCCGCGTCCCCGCCCTCCACCGCGTGCGAGGTGCTCGCAGAGACGGGAATGGCCCAGGTGGGATCACCCGCAGGGGCGCCAGCCCCGGGGACGTAACTGATCATGTCGATGTTCCCGAGCTCATCCAGTTGCCTGGTGGGCAGGAGCGTCCAGTCCAACGGGTTCGCATGGACGCCGTTGAGGATGGTCTCGAAATGCAGGTGGCACCCTGTGGATGACCCTGTGGTGCCGACTTTCGCGATGACCTCGCCCACCTGGACGGAGTCGCCCTTCTTGACGGCAATCCCCTCCAGGTGGTTGTAGGTGGTGATCAGCCCGTTGCCGTGGTCGATCTCCACGCGGTTGCCGCCGCCCCAGGGGTGCCAGCCAACGGCCCTGACCACACCGGCGTCGGCCGCGTAGACCCGGGTGCCGCAGTCAGCCGCGAAGTCCTGCCCCCAGTGGAACTCACCCGCAGTAGCGGTCAGAGGGCTGACCCGGAGGCCGAAGCCTGAGGTTTCGGTCAGCACTTCGAGGGGGGCCATCAAAGAACCGGCGGGTGGCCGCCGCGCTTCTTCGGAGGCCACGTTCAGTTCACGCTTGCCGCTCTTGGAGATGGTCCGGATGTCGCTGCGGCTGTAGGAAATCAGGGCATTCGCATTGACGTTGATTGCCGCCGGCGCGATGCCCAGCGGTTTCATGAAGGCCTCCGGCCACCAAGGCGCATTTCCCGCACCGCCCATCGGGGCCTGCTGGGCGATTGCACCAGCCGCTGCCGACGGCGGCGAGGCGGGCCCCTGGAGGCCCAAGGCAATCACGCCAAGCGTGGAAACGGCGCAGACGCCAAGTATCCGTGCAGCGACGAGGCAAGGCCTGCCGGGATGTTCGTCGTGTCCATATCCCCAGTGATTTCCCACGTGCTGACTCCTGCGATAGGCCCGCCAGACCCCAATCTCGACGGACTTACGATTCCTATGGGAACACAGCCCCCTCCCGTCTGTGAACCCCCAACATCGTGCCGGTCACTACGCTCCCCCGGGATTCCGCCAATTCCGGCCGGAATTCCCAGCTGATTCACAGGTGCCGGGGTTGTTGAGGATCCGCCGTTGCGGGCTCCGGCCGACTACTTGGGACCCAAATGCGCAAGAATGGACCATGCGCAATGTCCTCAGGGAGTGGCGGGCCGAGCTCCGGCAAACATTCACCGGAACGCGGGGTGCAGTGCCGGGCTGGGTGCCCCGGCTGGAAGAGGGTGACGACGCCGGCTATCACCTTCCGGGATCCGCCGTCTGGGCTGTCCACGGCTCCATGACCACCATTGTGGCGGGAATCCGCGCCCTCCTGATGCAGGCCCTCCACCCGGGCGCCCTTGCCGGCGTCCAGGACCATTCACGGTTCCGCGAGGATCCGCTGGGGCGGCTTGCCGGAACAATCCGCTGGATTTTCACCGTGTCCTATGGCTCCACGTCCGCCGCGCATGAGGCATCCGGATTCGTCCTGCGGCTGCACGAATCGGTGCAGGGAGACTACGTGGACGCCCATGGCATCGCCAGGAGCTACGCGGCCAACGACCCGGAACTGCTCCGATGGGTGCACATCGCCTTCACTGACGCGTTTCTCTCGGCACACAAGATCTGGGGCCGGCCCATCCCCGGCGGCCCGGATGCCTACGTCCGGGAGTGGGCTCACGCCGGGCGGCTGATGGGAGTGGATTCGCCGCCCCTCAGCGAGGCGGAGATGCGGGCACAGCTGGACAGCTGGTACGACGCCGGCGATCTCCGCTCCGATGAAAGGGTGGCCGAAATTGTGGCCTTCATCCGTAATCCGCCGCTTCACCCGTCACTGCGGCCCGGATACCGGATGCTGTTTGCCGCCGCGGTTTCAAGCCTCGAACCGAAATACCGGGACATGCTGGGACTTCGGGCGCCTCGGCTGGGCCCTGTTCCGCTTCCGGTGAGGTTCGGCACCAAAGTGACGCTTGCCGTCGTCGGGGTGGCACTGGGCGGGGTCCGTCCAGGCGGCAGGATGGGACCGAGCGAGCAGGCCGCACGACGGCGGCTTCGCCGCCTGGGATTTGCCGCCTAAGTCCGGAACGGTTTGCCGGTTGGGTCCCGACGGGGATTTGCCGGTTGGCTCCGGAACGCAAAAAGGCCCCGGTCCAAGGACCGGGGCCAATACGCGGAGAATGGGGGATTTGAACCCCCGAGGGCGTTAACCCAACACGCGTTCCAGGCGTGCGCCATAGGCCGCTAGGCGAATTCTCCAGTAGCTTCTGAATCAAAAGCAGATACTAGAATACCTGAACTTCCCGGCATCACCCAATTGAGCCGGATTGAGCGTGAAGGCTGCACGGCCGGTGGCCGCCCAGGCCCCTGCGCCGCAAGGCCAATCCGGCTGACCGAAAGCGCCGCTTAACGCAAAAATGGACGCCCCCAATGCGCCCACTCTTCCGGAACACCGTTGAGCTGCCGGGTCCGGCCCTCGCGCCAGGCCCTGCAGCTCACAACCTTGAGTTCAAGTTGAGATTGCCCCAATCGGTGTACATATCCATCGTCCGCTTTGTGCCTTTGATAAGCAAGGGTTCCTACCGCATTATCGGCGGACCGTTACCGACTTGTGGCGTTATCCCCTCTGCGCCGCTGCCCTTCTGCGGGGTACTGAGAAGATGGTTGGATGTCGCAACTGCATGCCCTGGTGACCTACGTTCCCGCAGACCACGCGGAGGCTGTCCTTGCTGCCGTGGGCGATGCGGGCGCCGGGAGGATCGGGAATTATTCACACTGTGCGTTCACCTCCCCCGGCACCGGTCGGTTCACTCCGCTCGCCGACTCCCGCCCGTTTATCGGCTCGGAAGGCCGGAGCGAGCAGGTCCCGGAGGTAAGGATCGAATGCGTTGTTGACGAAGACATGCTCGACGCCGTCGTGGCCGCCCTCCGCCTGGCCCACCCCTATGAGGAGCCCGCGCTGATGAGCTGGGCGGTCAACGGGCACCCCTCCTCAACAGCCCGGGAGGGGCCCCGGAGGTAGCCGGAGCGGGCGGCGGCGGGCCTCCAGGGGGCCTCCAGGCGCCGATTCGGGGCACACCAAATCATCGGGTAAACTCATTGACGGCCCCTCATGTGGCGTCATCCTGTTGAACTCCCCCAGGACCGGAAGGTAGCAAGGGTAAATGGGCTCTGGCGGGTGCATGGGGGGTCTTTACTATTCCCCCACAGGGCGGCAAACTGTCAGCCCGGATTGGTAGGGTTTTCTCTGTGAGTGTTACAACCGCCCTTTATCGCAGATACCGTCCAGACTCCTTTGCTGACGTTATCGGGCAGGAACACGTCACGGAGCCGCTGATGACGGCGCTGCGCAAGAACCGCGTCAATCACGCCTACCTGTTTTCCGGTCCGCGCGGCTGCGGCAAGACCACCTCGGCACGCATCCTGGCCCGTTGCCTGAACTGCGCCGAAGGCCCCACGGACACCCCCTGCGGCACATGCCCCAGCTGCATTGAGCTTGCGCGCGGCGGCTCCGGTTCCCTCGACGTGATCGAGATTGACGCCGCCAGCCACGGCGGCGTGGACGACGCCCGCGACCTTCGCGAACGCGCCACGTACGCTCCGGTCCGGGACCGCTACAAAATCTTCATCATCGACGAAGCCCACATGGTCACCTCGGCGGGCTTCAACGCCCTGCTCAAGATCGTGGAAGAGCCGCCGGAACACATCAAGTTCATCTTTGCCACCACGGAGCCGGACAAGGTGATCGGCACCATCCGTTCGCGGACCCACCACTACCCGTTCCGGCTGGTCCCGCCCGAGCCCCTCATGGCCTATCTTGAGCTGCTCTGTAACCAGGAAAACGTTCCCGTGGCGCCGGGAGTGCTCTCCCTGGTTATCCGGGCCGGCGGCGGTTCCGTCAGGGATTCGCTTTCGGTCCTGGACCAGCTGATGGCAGGTGCCGGCCCCACGGGACTGGACTACGAACTCGCCGTCGCCCTGCTGGGCTACACCCACGCGTCCCTGCTGGACGACGTCGTGGAGGCCGTGGCAGCGTCGGACGCCGCGACTGTCTTCCGCGCCGTGGACCGGGTGATCCAGACCGGCCACGATCCACGCCGTTTCGTGGAGGATCTGCTGGAACGCTTCCGCGACCTCATCATCGTCCAGGCCATGCCGGAGAGTGCCCAGTCGATCCTGCGCGGCATGCCAGCTGACCAGATTGCCAGGCTGAAGAACCAGGCCCACAACCTGGGCGCGGCCGAGCTGTCCCGGGCGGCTGACGTCACCAACACTGCGCTCACCGAGATGACCGGGGCAACGTCGCCGCGCCTGCACCTTGAACTGCTGTGCGCCCGAATCCTCCTCCCCAATTCCGAGCAGACCGAACGCGGGATCGCCGCCCGGATCGACCGCGTGGAGAGGCGCCTGAACTACGGCGGGAACGACGTCGGTGCCCCCGCCGCCGCTTCGGCGTCGGCCCCGCCACAGCCGGCCGCACCACAGCCGGCCGCAGCCGCAGCGGCACCTGTTGCCGCCCCGGCGGCTTCCGCTGGGCCTGCAGCCTCCCCAGCGCCGGCCGCCGCACCGGAACCCGCTCCGGCCGCGCCCGTTCAGGCACCGCCGGTTCAGGCACCGCCCGTCCAGGCCCTGCCCGTCCAGGCACCGCCGGTTCAGGCACCGCCGGTTCAGGCACCCGGCCGAGTGGCGGAACCCGCCGCCGGACGAAGCGAGGCGCCCGCGCGCGAAACCATCACTCCGCCGCGGGTTTCCACCACCGACTGGCCCGTTGACGAGCCCTCCGCGGCAAATCGGGGCACGGCCGGCCAGGTTCCCTCCCGCTCCGCCGCTCAGCAGGTCCCGCCTGCGGCTGTTGCGGCTTCCACGCCCGCAACGCCAACACCGGCTGAACCGGCGGCGGCTGAGCGCACACCCCTGAAGTCCGAAGCGGGCCAGCCGGCTGCGGCAGGCATTCCTGCAGCCCACGGTCCCGCCGGCGACGTCGAGGTACTGCGCCGCGCCTGGCCTGACGTCCTGCAGACCCTGAGCAAAATCAAGCGCAGCACCTGGGCCCTTGTGGAACCCAACGCCCAGGTGAGCCAGTTCGACGGCCAAGTGCTCACCCTGGCCTTCACCACGTCCGGACTGGCCGGGGCCTTCGGCCGGGCCGACCATTCAGAAAATCTTCGGCAGGCAATCCACAAGACCGTGGGGATCGACTGCCAGATCAATGCAGTGGCCGGCGGCGCCAGCAGCTCAGCGAGCTCTGAGCCAAACCCAAAAGCACCCGCTAGCCCGGAAGCTCCGGCACTCAGCCAGCAAGCTCAGGCAACGTCCGCCGACGTTGCCTGGGGTCTTGCCCCGGCGCCCGCCGCGCCGGCCGCCGGACCCGCGGTAAGCCCTGCGGTTCAGCGCCCGGCCGCCACGCCTGCCGGCGGTCAGGCCGCGGACACACCTCCGGCCCGTTCCGCCGCCGCAGCCGAACCTGCCGACGCGGTCAACGCGGCCGCCATGGCCAACGCCGCCAGCGCTGCCAACGCTGCCAACGCTGCCAGCGCTGCCAGCGCTGCCAGCGCTGCCAGCGCTGCCAACGAGCGTGAGTCCGCGCAGGTCCCCCCGGCACCGCGGCCGCAAGATGACGCGTCCGGTTCCTACAGCTACCCCGACGATGACTGGGGCCCGCCCCTGGACGAAGACGCTCCCCCGCTGGACGAGGAGCCGCCCATGGACTGGGCTCCGTCCGCTCCGGCGCAACCAGGTCCGGCCCAGTCCGCTCCGGCGCAGTCCGCTCCGGCGCAGTCCCGCAGGACCTCTCCCGGCGCACCGGAACGTGCACGCACGAATAGCGGGAACTCCAGCGAACAGCCTTCCGGGCGCTCAAGTGCCGCAGACTCTTCACGTGCCGCAGCCGAACTGTCGAACGACGATCCATGGTCCCGTGCGAAGGAAGAGGCTCCGGGCGTCTGGACCGTGGGTGCCGAGTCGAACGTCGGCAAGTCCGTGGAAGATCCGGACCGCGCCGGCATGCCCGTGGTTCCGGAACCCCAGGCGCCCCGATACGAGCCGGCCACGGCCCAGTTCCCCCGGCCCGCCGGGATGCCTGACGACGCTTCGACCCGCCAACCGGACGACTCCCCGCACCCGGCCGAAATCCGGCAGCCGGTGGGTGCACTTGCTGGTGCGAACAGTTCCGCCGGTGCAGGCTGGGCAACCTCGGCGCAGTATGTTCCGGCCGCGGCCACTGACCCGTCGACAGCAATGGCCGGCCCGGATGTCCGGAGCATCGCGCCCGCGGCTGCGCCGTCGTCATACGCGTCCGCCCCCGCCCAGGCTGCCCCGGCCCCCGCAACCGCGCCCGGCGCGGTGAAGCAAAGCCTGTACCAGCGGCTGTCCAACAGCCCCGAGGCCGAAGCCGGCCGGGCCAAGGCCCCTGCGCGGCAGGCCGAGGCGGTCAAGACCTATGTCCAGGACACACCCAGCCCGGACGACGAAACAATCGAGGAATCAAGCGTGTTTGGACGCGCCGCCGTCGAGCGTATTCTGGGCGGAAAACTGGTGGAGGAGCGGTCGTTGGACGGCAGCCCGATCGCGCCCCGCTTCTAGACTGCCACCCGGGATATCCGGGAATCCTTCCAACAAACGAGTCAAACGAACGAGGACATTGTGTACGAAGGTGCAGTTCAAGAGCTGATCGACGAACTGGGCCGGCTCCCCGGCGTGGGGCCCAAATCCGCCCAGCGGCTAGCTTTCCATATCCTCGAGGCGGACCCGCAGGACATGAAGCGGCTCGTCGAGGCCATCACCACGGTGAAGGAACGGGTGAAGTTCTGCACGGTCTGCGGCAACGTCACGGAGCAGGAATTGTGCAACATCTGCCGCGACCCGCGCCGGGATCCGTCGGTCATCTGCGTTGTGGAGGAGTCCAAGGACGTCCTGGCTGTCGAGCGCACACGTTCCTTCCGGGGCCGGTACCACGTCCTGGGCGGAGCGATTAACCCCATCGCCGGAGTCGGTCCGGAGCAGCTGCGCATCCGGGAACTCCTTACCCGGTTGAACGACGGCGCCATCCAGGAAATCATCATCGCCACCGACCCCAATCTCGAGGGCGAGGCCACCGCCACCTACCTGGCCAGGATGCTGAAGTCGATCGGCATCACTGTCACCAGGCTCGCCTCGGGCCTGCCGGTGGGCGGAGACCTGGAATACGCCGATGAGGTCACCCTGGGGCGCGCCTTCGAGGGCCGCCGCAACGCCCTGAGTTGATCCGGATAGCGACGGCACACCATGGAACTGTTTCCCGCCATCGTCACTGAACGCCTGGAACTGCGCCTCGTGGCGGAAGCCGACGCCGCCGCGCTCCGAGGATTCCGGGGTCATCCCGGCGCGGTCCGCTATTTGTCGCACCATCCTCTGACGGCGGGGCAGACAGACCGGCTCCTCGCTGAACTCCTGGTCCGTGCTGAACGCTCCACGGCCGATTGGTTCCACTACGCCTGGGCGGTGGTGCTCCGCTCGACCGGCACGGTGATCGGCGACGCCCGCACATGGAACACAGCCGAGCCGCCTCTGCCCGGCGGCATTCCTGCGGACTTTGCCAGCCTCGGCTACCTCATCCACCCGGACCACCACGGCAAGGGGTACGGCAGCGAAGCCGCCGGGGCTCTGGTCCGCTGGCTCTTCACCAGGCGAGGAACGAACGCCATCTACGCCGGCGTCTACGAACCGAATACTGCTTCGCGGCGCCTCCTGGAAGGTCTCGGCTTCGTCCAGGATCACTACTTCACCGCCGCCCAGGATACCCATGGCAAGGGGCTGGCCTCGTGGCGCTACCGTCTTGACCGTGCGGCGTGGCACCTCGTTGAAGATGACTAACGGGAGGCCACCATGCGGTCACAATTCAGCGCGGCGCTATTCCCGGCGATAAACTGGGCACATCAGTTACGCCGTCGCGCCGTTTTTGGTTGCTTGGCCCCGGAACCCCGATTTGATGCAGTGAGGGTGCGCGCATGAGTATGCCCACTACCGAAGTGAAAACCGAGAACCAGCCCGGCGTGCTGCCTGTCGCTACCGCCCGCACCAAGCAGCTCATCGTGCAAAAGTTCGGCGGCTCATCGGTTTCCGACGCTGACGGCATCAAACGGGTTGCCAAGCGCGTCGTCGACGCTCAGCGGGCCGGCAATGAAGTCGTCGTGGTGGTCTCCGCCATGGGTGACACCACCGACGAACTGCTGGACCTCGCCGCACAGGTCACCGATGCTGCCCCCGCACGTGAAATGGACATGCTCCTCTCCGCCGGTGAGCGCATTTCGATGGCCCTGGTGGCCATGGCCATCAACAAGCTCGGCGCCTCCGCCCAGTCGTTCACGGGCTCGCAGGCCGGCATGATCACCGACGGCATCCACGGCAAGGCGCGCATCATCGACGTCGACCCGCACCGCATCCGCACCGCCCTGGACAAGGGCCACATCGCCATCGTTGCCGGTTTCCAGGGAATGAGCCGCACCACCAACGAGATCACCACCCTGGGACGCGGCGGATCCGATACCACCGCCGTGGCGCTGGCCGCAGCCCTGGACGCCGATGTTTGCGAGATCTACACGGACGTGGACGGCATCTACACGGCGGATCCCCGCGTTGTGCCCTCCGCCCAGAAGATCGACCGCATTTCCAGCGAAGAAATGCTGGAGCTGGCAGCGTCCGGCGCCAAGATCCTGCACCTGCGTTGCGTGGAATACGCGCGGCGATTCGGCGTGCCCTTGCACGTTCGTTCGTCATTCAGCCAGAACGAAGGCACCTGGGTCATGCCCGGAGCCGACGACAAGATCAAGACTCAAGAGGGAGTTGCCTTGGAGCAGCCAATCATCTCCGGCGTTGCACACGACCGTTCCGAAGCCAAGGTCACCGTGGTGGGCGTCCCGGACATCCCGGGCAAGGCCGCCGCGATTTTCCAGGTGATCGCCGACGCACACTCCAACATCGACATGATCGTCCAGAACGTCTCCACGCATGGCACGGGCCGGACGGACATTTCCTTCACGCTCCCCATCGTGGAAGGCGCCGACGCCCTCGCCGCCCTCCGTGCCGCCCAGCCGGAAATCGGCTTCGAAAGCATCGAGTACAACGAAAAGATCGGCAAGCTTTCGCTGATCGGCGCCGGCATGCGTTCCCACCCCGGCGTCTCCGCCACGTTCTTCAAGGCGCTTTCCGATGCCGGCATCAACATCAACATGATCTCGACGTCGGAAATCCGCATCTCCGTGGTGACGCACGCCGACCTGCTGGATGATGCAGTCCGGGCCATCCACAAGGCATTCGACCTGGACAGCGAAGACGAAGCAACGGTCTACGGCGGCACCGGCCGCTAAGGCAGGCCCGCCCCGGTCCCAGGACCAGCACTGAAGTACGCCAAAAAGGAACGGCACCGCGGAAATCCCGCGGTGCCGTTCCTTTTGGCGTTGGTGTGCTGCACAACGGGGTCGCAGTTCCGTTGCGCCGCAAGGGGGCTAAGTGATGTCTTCCTTGCGGACTGCGTAGTGGTGTCCCTCAGAGTCTGTCTCTACCTCGAAATGGGCCAGGTCCTCTTCGGAAGCAGCCTCAAAGTCGTCGTGCCTGTGAACAACGGGGACTGTTGGATCACCGCGTGTGGCGGGTCCAAAGAAGAACCGCAGCTTGTCAGTCTTCCTCATAAAGCGCTGTATCGCCTTTGCCACAATTCCCACCCCCTTTCCCTTGCTCGGGTCAAGCAGTGATGCATTGGCCGGTTGGTATCTGTGCCCATATTTTACGCCCGGGGACAGAAAAAGGCCCCGGCCCGCACGCCACTGTGCGGCACCCCGGTTCGCAGACTAGCGCGGTTCGCAGACTAGCGAAGGGACTTGTCCTCCGGATTCCTGGGCACCACGTACGTGCTGCCGTCCGGCCTGCGGATCGTTTCCCACTGCTGGGACTCCGCTTCCCGGCGCAAAAGCAGGGCTTTGTTCTCGTCGGTCATCTCATGGCCGAGGGCACTGCGGTTGGCCGGCCCGAAGATGGCACGGAGCTTGCCGGTGGCGCGCATGAACCTTTGGGAGGCGTTTTCCTTGTTAGCCATTGCGGGTTCCCTTCAGAACGGTCGAGTCCAATCCAGTGTACGCTAATGATTAGCCCACTAACGATTGAGAGGACGCCGATGAACCAGCGCTCGGCCGAAGCCATCGAAGCCCCTGACGAAGACCTCCTGCTGGAACACCAGCTCTGCTTCGCCCTCACGGTGGCGTCCCGTAGCGTCGTGGGCGCGTACAAGCCGGTCCTGGACACCTTGGGACTGACCCACCCGCAGTACCTGGTGATGCTGTGCCTGTGGGAATCCAGCCCCCGCACGGTGCGGGACATCAGCGATGCGCTGGCCCAGGAACCGGCCACCATCTCGCCGCTGTTGCGCCGCCTCGAAGCAGCCGGCTACATCACCCGCGGCCGGGCTGCCGGCAACGAGCGCGCACTGGCAGTGGGGCTGACACCGAGCGGAGCCGCGCTCCGGCAGCGGGCGACGGCAGTTCCCGGCACCATGATGGAACGCCTTGGCCTGACCCGCGACCAGGTAGGCGCACTACACCAGGCGATGATGGACCTGATCGCCGCCACCAGGTCCGCAGCCGAACGGGATGCAGGCGAACGGGACGCAGCCGATCTGGTCACGGACGGGGATACCGCCGGGGCCTAGCCCCGCCCCGCCCGCCCTGCCCCCCGGCCAGGAAGGCAGTGCGGCTGGCAATCACTGCGCTGTTACGCCGACGTTCAGCTGCGTTGTGGGCCCCGTTCCGTACTTGATCAGGCCCACCCAGTTGCCCGCCGCCAGTCCGGCCCAACTGGCAGTGAGCTCACCGGTGGTGCCGTTTTCAATGCTGAGGGGGTTGGGGCTCACCGTCAGGTTTCCCGCGTCTCCGCCAAGGACCATCACCTCAACCGAAGCTGCCGTCGCCGCGCCGCCGGGGCTGGCGAACAGGTTGGTGGTCACCTTCCAGTCGCCCGCCACGGGATCCGTGATGGTGACTGCCTCGTTGGCAGCAGGCGTGGCCCCCGGATACAGGAGCCCAGCCGGGGAAACCACGTACAAATCGAAGTCCGCTGCCGGGTTGGCGGAGGTCACGGCAAACTTGGCCAGGGAGGAACCTGCCGCAACGGTGACGATCTGCACGTCGTTCGCGGCGTCCTTGACCCCGGTGTACGGCCCGGGAACCAGGCTGATCGCCGTTGAGTTTGCCTTGGCGAGCCCCTTTACGGTGACGTCGATCGGCTCGGGGCTGCCGGACGTTACCGGAATGACGATGCTGCCCGTGCCGCCGGCGGAAGCGGCATTAACCACCGCCGGCGCAACAGCGGTCACTGAACGGATTGCCACCGGCGCACGGACAGTGGCTTCATCCGAGGTCCAGGTCAGCGATCCGCCCACAAAGGTGTCCAGGGCGGCGCCGGAATTCGTGAACTGCACCGTGAAGGTGGCTTTTTCTCCTTCGGCCAGGGTCAGCACGTCCGGGGTGACCTCAGCCGTGATCCCGGGGACGTCGACTTCCGCGCTGTAGCTTCCGGCCGATAGCGCGGTCACTGTCCGCGTCACGGTTTGCGTGCCCGTGAGCCCGCCGATCGCAATAGAGGGCAGGTTCACGTCCTTGGCGGCCACCGGAGCAACGCCCAGCTGATAGCCCTGGCCCTGCAGGAAACCGAGCCAGTCGCTGGGGCCCGCGTCGTACACCAGCCCCGGCGTTGCCATCCGGGCCGGATCGATCTGTCCGGCACCCTGGGCAAAGACGTCGTGGACGGGAGATCCCTCGGCATCCACCAGATCGTAGGCCGTGGTCATCATCGCTGATTTGACCGTCGCCGGGGACCACAGGGGGTTCTTGCCCAGCAACAGCGCCCCGAGACCGGCAATATGCGGCGCTGCCATGGACGTTCCGGACAGAAAACCGAAGTTCTGCCCGTTGGAACCGGCCGGCGAGACAGCAGCAAGGACGCCCACGCCGGGAGCTGCAATGTCCGGCTTCAAGAGGTCGCTGCTGGCCGCAAGGGTGGGCCCGCGGGAGGAGAACCCGGCGATCTGCGGGACCGGCGGCGGGTCAAGGCCCGTGGTGTCGGTGGACACCAGGCTGGCCGTCAACGTCGCGTCCGCCCCTACCGCCTCCTTGATGGCGGGATCGTCGAGGTGGACCGTGGGAACGCTGTGCAGGTCCACGTCCAGGGAGTTGGTTGTCAGGTTGACCAGGACCATGCCGACGCCGCCGGCCTGGGCCACGGTCATGCTCTTGGCCGTCCGGTCCACCACGCCGCGGTCGCAGACTACGATCTTCCCGGTTGTCTTGGCCGGGTCCAGCGTGCCGGGCGCGCACAGTGCGGCATTGGCGTCGAGGGCACCTGCGGCCTTCACCGTCACCGCGAGCGCGATCGGCGCATCCGCAACCTCAGTGGCCATGATGCTGGCGCCCGCGAACTTCTCTCCGCTGGACAGTTCCACTGTGCCGCGGAGGCTGCTGCTGTGGGTTGAGGCAGCCACGCTGGTAATCCAAGGAGCGGCATGGTTGACGGTGCCGGCCGCCGGTCCGGAGTTGCCGGCCGACGCGGCCACGAAGATCCCGGCCGCTGCGGCGTTCAGGAAGGCAATGGACACCGGGTCCGCAGCGGAGTTGTTGGTGCCGGAGATGGAGTAGCTCAGGACATCGACGCCGTCCCTGATCGCATCCTCAATGGCCTCGACTGCGCTGGAGGCAAAGCAGCCGGTAGTTGCAGGGCTGGCACCCTCCCAGCAGATCTTGTAGATGGCGAGCTTTGCGCCCGGGGCAACGCCCGAACCCTTGCCGAAGTCCCGGCCGCCCACAGCCTGGCTGACATCGGTGTTTCCCGCGGCGGTGCTGGCGGTGTGTGAGCCGTGGTTGTTGATGTCCAGTGGCGAGAACGTTTCCTTCGGCGAGCGCAGCCCCGGCGGTACGCCTGCCTTGAAGGCTTCATCGTAGTACCGGGCGCCGATAACCTTGCTGTTGCACTCTGTTCCGGCGAATTGGACGCCCGCCTCGCAAACGCCCGCGAAATTGCTGCCGTCCCCTTTCAGCATGGTGATCTGGTTTGTGGGCGACAGGTAGGGTTCGCCCACTTGGGGCGCTCCGGCCAGCGGCTTCACCTGTTCGCCGGCAAAGAACGGATTGCCCGGGGTGTAGCCCGTATCCAGGACACCCACGACAGTTCCCTTGCCGGCGTTGGCTGCGCCGGCAAACTGTTGCGCCCAGAGCCCGTCGGGTCCGGGCAGGCCCAGGAACTCGGTGCTGGAGTAGTCAATTTTGTTCAGGCTGTCCTTAACGACAGCAAGGACGCTTCCGTCCTTGCTGAGTGTGCTGGCCTGCTCTGCGGACAGCTCCGCACTGAAGCCGTTCACCGCCAGTGTGTAGCTGTCGTCGATGGCCACGCCCTCCTCCGCGGCCAGTCTGCCTTGCTCTGACTCCAGGTGTGCCGAGTAGCGCTGGGACTCAGCGCTGTCGGCGTCGAGCCTTCTGCCGTTGGACGCTGCCGTCCCGGGGATGCCTTCGATGCCGCCCGTGTAGGCAGCCAGGGGTTTGTCCTTCAGCATCACGATGTAGCGGCCGGCCTCCAGTGACGGCGTGTCTTCCGCCACAGGGTCCGCGGCCGCCCGCACTGGCGCCGCCAGCCCCTGGCCGAACATGAGTGCGATTCCCAACGCGACGGCGGCGCCAAGGCGCATGGCCGGTTTTCTGCTTTGAAGGCGGGAGTCCACAGGCGGGTGAGTCATGATGTACGGCCTCCTAGGTTGCCGGACCGGGGGCATAGCCGGTCCCACCTCCCGGATGCATCCGTCCACGTCGGCGAAACGTGGGCGTGAGGCCATACATCCAGTGATGTGAGAAACATACCGGAGTGGGGCCGCGGAATCGAGATGTTCGGGACAGATTTAATCTCCCGGCCCCCACGGTGCGCCTGGGCCGGGGGCACACCGCGGCGGCCGGGCCGAACGGCAGGGTTCATCGTGGGGCTGCGGCGATAGAATGGACCAAAATGAGGAGGACCGGTAATGCGTAAGGCATGGATTCACGCGCTCGTTCTGGTATCCGTCGCCGGTCTCGCTGCCTGCTCGCCGGGCGGTGGCGGCCCGACACCTTCCCCCTCGGCCACCTCCAGCGTTGCCAGCCCCACTGCCACGCCGTCACCGGACACCGAAACAACGGTCCCGGCACCCTCTCCCCCGCCGTCGTCGGCGGCCGCCACGTCAGGGCCGGGCAAGGGGGACGCCGAGCTCGCCATCATGGTCAAGCCGTCGGAATCGGAAGCCGCACTGAACTACACACTCGTATGTAAAGACGGCGTTCCGACCGACGAAAGCAGCCACCCCTCAGCCGCCGCGGCCTGCACCGCGTTGAAGGACAACCCGGCTGTCCTGAGCCCCGCTCCCCGCGGCACCGACCAGGCCTGCACCCAGCAATATGGCGGCCCGCAGGAGGCCACTGTCACCGGGATTGTTGACGGGTCCCCGGTGGATTCATCCTTCGCCCGCAGGGACGGCTGCGAAATCGGCCTGTGGAACGCGGCCAAGGACATCCTGGGCTCCGCAGGAGGAGTTTCCTAGGCTGATGCAGATTCTGAAGCACGGCCAGCAGAAGGCGCTGCCGGCGGACGCCTGGCAGCACCTCGAAGAAGCCCACCAGGCCCGGGTCCAGCGCTATGCCGACCCCTACCTTGCCCGCCGTTCGGCGGGCAAGAAACACCCTGTTGAGGATTTCCTTTTCACCTACTACACCCAGAAACCCGGCCAGCTCCTGCGCTGGCACCCGGGCGCCGGCGTCGTCCTGACCGGGCCGGAAGCCGCCGCCCGCTCCGGCTGGAAATACTACAAAATGCTCGACGACGGCGGCCTTGCCGCCGCAGGCCTGCCGGCCGGGACCACGGCCGCGACCGTTGACCTCGCCTTGTTCCTGGCCGAGCGCCGGGAAGCGTTGGAGTTCGCCGGGATCATCCTGCGCGGCACCGCGTTGCGACCCGCCCAGTTTGGCTGCTTCGGCCTGCACGAGTGGGCGATGGTGTACCGCCAGGACAAGTTCGAGCTCCGCCACGAATACCTGAAGCTGCGCCTCGGGGCAGCAGGCACCGACCAGGTGGTGGAAGAGAACAGGATCCGGTGCTCCCACTTTGATGCCTTCCGCTTCTACACGCCCGACGCCACACCCCTGAACGAACTCACTCCGAGCCGCGACAACCAGCGGTCCATGGAGCAGCCCGGCTGCCTGCACGCCAACATGGACCTCTACAAGTGGGCCTACAAACTGGCGCCTGCCCTGCCCAGTGACCTCGTGATGGACTGCTTTGAACTGTCGTGGCGGGTCCGCGCCATGGATATGCAGGCCTCCCCCTACGACCTGGAAGAGTGGGGCTACCCGCCCATTCCGATTGAAACCGCCGCCGGCAAGGCGGAGTACGTTGAATACCAGCGGGGATTCTCCGCCGAGGCGCAGGAACTGCGGGGCCGGTTGCTGGACGCCCTGGCGCCGCTGCTCGACCGGATTGGGGACGGCGGATGACGGCCGGCGCGGACCCGGACGTGGACCTCACGGTCCGGCTCACCGAGGCTCCGGGCGCGCCGGCGCATGAGTTCCGCCTGGTGGTGCGCCGGGGAACGGTGCCGGACACTGCGGCCACCGGCTCAACGGTACCGGACCCTGCGGCGGCGATTGCCGCCGTCGAACGTTTTGGTGAGGAAGCCTTCTTCACGCCGCGGCGGGCCGACATGCTCTGCACCCAGCAGTACGGCGGCCCGCAGGTTGCCGTGGTGACGGGGATGTTCCATGGCCGCCCGGTCAACAGTCACTTCAGCCTGACCGACGGGTGCGAAATTGCGCGCTGGCGGTCCCTCGCGCCGCTCTTCGGCGGCACACCCGGATCCACCGGCCAGGTCTGAGCGAACAGGCGCACCACACAGGAACGTCCCGGGAGCCTCGCGGCTGCCGGGACGTTCCTTACTGCTGCTTACAGTAGGTGTTCGGGATTAGGACCCCGGAACGGCGTCAGCGGCAGTGATCGCCGGAGCTCCGGCAGGGTTGGACACCGCTGCGGCACCCACCTTGACGTTGACCCACGTCTTGATCCCGTTTCCGCCCAGGCTCAGGCGTCCCAGGTAGGATCCCGATTCCAGGCCGGTCCAACTGGCTGTCGCCGTGGTGGCCGTGCCGTTGGGGGCAACGATTGGATTCGGGTTGACAGCGAGCTTCGTCTCCGGCTTTCCGGGGAACGAAACCGCCTGGACGACCGCGGAAGCGGGTCCGTTGTCCGGGGTGGAGTAGAGGTTCGCCACGATGTAGTAGGTGCCTGCACGCGGCGATTCAAGATCCAGGAACTCGCTGGCGGACGCCGTTGCGACCTGGGTTGCTACAAGGCCGCCGCTCCCGTTGGGCGCGTAGACCACCATATCCCAGTCGACGTCGTCCGTTCCGGCCTGGATGCCCAGCCGGGCGAAGGTGGCGCCGGCGGGAACGTCCACCTTGACGAGTGCGTTGTGCTCGTCATTCTTGGCCGCGTAGGCGCCGGGCGTCTTGGTGATGGCCGTCTCGGCCAGGGGCGCAAGCCCTTCGACTCCCACCGCGATGGGGGCGTCCGAGCCGGAAACCAGGTCCAAGGTTCCGCTGCCGGTGCCGGTGGCCGAGCTGAACGCGAATGACGGTGCGATCTGCGCGTCCACCGGACGGACGGCAATAGGCGAGCTGACCGTGCGCGGGCCCTTCCACGTCAGGGTGCCCGTGGTGAACTTGCCCACCGGCGCGCTGACGTTCTTGATGGTGAGGGTGACCTCGCGGGTCTGCCCTGCCTTGGCGAAGTTCAGCATCTGCGGCTCCACGTGGACGCTGACGCCGGGCATGTCTACCACGGGCCGGTAGGTTCCCGGCACCAGAGCTGTGATCTGGCGCTTGACCTGGATCTCGCCCACGAGGCTGCCCAGTGCAATGGAGGGCAGGTTGAGGTCGCGCGCGGCAATGGTGCCGGCCTGGGGTGCACCGGTCGCCACGCCCTGGCCGTTCAGGAAGGCCAGCCACTGCTTGATGTCCGAGTTGTACACGAGTCCCGGGTCCAGGACGCGGGTGGCGTCAATATGTCCGGCGCCGCCTTCGAACGGGTTCCGGTTGGGAGTGCCGTCGGCGTTGACCAGCGGGTAGGCGGTGGTCATCATCGCGGACTTGACCGTGGCAGGCGACCATTTGGGCTGCTTGCTGAGCACCAGGGCTCCGAAGCCGGCGATGTGCGGGGCAGCCATGGAGGTGCCGGACATAAAGCCGAACTGCGCGCCGTTGTTGCCGATAGTGGAAACGCCCGCGAGGACGTTCACGCCGGGAGCCGAAATGTCCGGCTTCAGGAGGTCGCCGCCGGAGGCCAGGCTGGGTCCCCGGGAGGAGAATCCTGCCACCTGGGGCGCCGGGGAGAGCGGCTGGCCGGTGAGGTCACCTTTGAGGAGGCTCACCGTCAGGGCCGGATTGGCGGCAAGCTTGGATTTGAGTTCCAGGCTCTTGGGGGCGTTGACGTGGACGGTGGGCAGGACGTGGTTGTCTGCATCCTCGGAGCTGGAGGACAGGTTGACCAGGATCATGCCCACGCCGCCCTTTGCCTGGATCTCGAGGCTCTTGGCCGTGCGGTCCACGACGCCGCGGTCACAGACGACGACCTTGCCGCTGACCTTGGCGGCGTCCAGGGTTCCCGGGCCGCACAGGTTCGCGGCCGTTGGCGCATCCGGTGCCGCAGCGTCGGCGGCAACCACCACGCCGGCGTCCTTGACTTCGGTCTTCATGATGGACGCACCGCGGTACATGCTGCCGTCGGATACCTTGACCGTGCCCAGCAGGTCGCTGGGGAAGGTGGAGGCTGCGACGGTGGTCAGCCACGGCGAGGCGTGGTTCACGGTGGAAACGGTGGGGCCGGAGTTGCCGGCCGAGGCCGAAACGAATACACCGGCGGCGGCTGCGTTCAGGAAGGCCAGCGCAACGGGATCCGAAGTGCTGTTGGTGTTTCCGGAGATGGAGTAGTTCAGGACGTCCACCCCGTCCTTGATGGCCGCGTCAACAGCTTCGACCGAGGCGGACGAGTAGCAGCCGCCCGTTGCGGGATTATCGTCTTCCCAGCAGACCTTGTAGACGGAGACTTTCGCGGCCGGGGCAACGCCGGAGCTCTTGCCGAAGCTGGCGCCGTCGATGACCTGTTCCACGTTGGCGTTGCCGGCAGCGGTGGTGGCCGTATGCGTGCCGTGGCTGCCAACGTCCACCGGGGAGATCAGTTCCTCCGGGGCCCGGTGTTCGGGCGTCACGTACTGACGGAAGGAGTCGGCGAAGTAGCGTGCGCCGACCACCTTGGAGTTGCAGAGCGTGCCGTCAAACGAGGCCCCCGATTCGATGCCCTTCTGGCATTCGCCTTCAAAGGTGGTGCCGTCCGACTTGAGCATGGCGATCGTGCCATTCGCCGTGAGATAGGGGACGCCCACCTCGGCCTTGCCCTTGAGCGGCTGCACCGCATCCCCCTGCAGGAAAGGATTATCCGGGGCGTAGCCGGAGTCGATCACGCCGACCACCACGCCCTTGCCGGCACCGGCTTCGCCGCCGAACTGCTTCGCCCAGGCGCCCTCGCTGCCCGTGAGCTTCAGGAAGTCAGTGGTGGTGTAGTCCGGGGCGTTCTCCACATCCGGAGCCACCAGGAGCACATTGGCGTCCTTGGCAAGTTCGGTTGCCTGCAGCGCAGTGAGCTCAGCGACGAAGCCGTTGAGCGCGCCAGTGAACTGCTTGGACGGGGTGACGCCCTGCTTGGACGCGACGTCACGCTGGGCCTTGCGGAGGTGTGCGTCGTACGCTTTGTAGTTCTGGCTCCCGGCATCCAGCTTGCGGCCCTGTTGCGGTTTAGTTGCCGCGATGCCGTCCGTTCCGCCCTCGTAGGCGGCCGCGGCTTTCTCAGCCAGGACGACGATGTAGCGGCCGTCCTTGTAATCTGTCGGGTTGACGTTTTTTGCCTGTTCAACCCCGCTGGGTTCGGCGGGCGCCGCGGTAGCGGGACCCACTGCAACGGAGGAGAGCAGCAGCGGGAGGCCAACAGCCAACGCTGCAGCCTTCCGGAGTCCCCCGCCCCGGACAAGGCTTATTCTGTGTGATTTCACGAGCGACTGAAACCTTTCATGAGGTACGGGTCCGGCGGTGCGGCCGGACTCGGTCAGCTGGGAAATGGCAGCCGGATCGACAGTTCCTGTCATCCGGCGAGACCAGCCGAGTCAAACAGTACAGAGTGAGAGCCGGATATGACATAGGACACAAGTATCGTTTTGCTTTTGTCATCTCGAGGCTTGCCCCGGGCATGGCTGAGGGCGGTTTCCGCGATGGAAACCGCCCTCAGTTCACGTCAAATATTCAGTTCAGAAGTTCAGTTCAAGACTTCGGGAAGCGGGCCTTACTGGCGCGGAGTCCTGACAACCTCACTGATCCACTCGCGTGTCTTCTCGTCGATGGGGCCGGCGACGTTTGTTTCGCGGGCCGCGCGATCGGCCTTGATCTTCTGGATGACCATTCGGCCCAGGCCTGCGAACACTGCCGCGGCCATGACCGGAAGAAGGACGGATCTGGGTTTCTGAGCCATGCCGCAATCCTACTGAGCGCATCAGCGCACCACCAGAGCCGGCGTCGTTCTTCACACTCCGGCGAGTGCCCCATTTCACAGTCCACGGCCGAATGCGGCTTGACGCATTGCGCCCGGTAGAATGGGCAGGCAAGCTCGCGGAGCGCTCGTTCCCCGCTGTTCTGATGCCGCTGGTCTTATGTTTGGAGTCCGCAGTGGCTGTGAATACAGCAGCAGACCGGCGTGAGACGGCATCACTCCGCTGCGCCCTTACCCAACGCTCACGCACAGGAGTTACCGGATGCCCCGGATCGTCGTCGACGTCATGCCCAAGCCCGAGATTCTGGACCCGCAGGGGAAGGCCATCGTGGGTGCACTCCCGCGGCTGGGCTTCACTGCCTTTAGCTCTGTCCGCCAGGGCAAGCGCTTTGAACTCACTGTCGACGGCGAGGTGACCGAGGAAATCCTGGCCCAGGCCCGGAACGCCGCAGAAACCCTGCTGTCGAACCCCGTCATCGAGGATGTCGTCAACGTCGAGGTCGTCGAGGCCTGAGATGACTGAACTCCCCCTGATCGGCGAGGCAATCGCCGTCGCCGCGCACGATTCCGGTGTTCGCAAGCTCACCGGTGCGAAGATCGGCGTCGTCACCTTCCCCGGCACCCTGGATGACCGCGACGCCGCCCGTGCAGTCCGGCTGGCCGGCGGCACCGCAGTGCCGCTCTGGCACGCGGACAGCGCGCTGGGCGACGTCGACGCCGTCGTGATTCCCGGTGGATTCTCCTACGGAGACTACCTCCGCGCCGGCGCCATTGCCCGCTTTGCGCCGCTGATGTCCAAGATCATCGACGCGGCCAACTCCGACGCCAAGCTGCCCGTGCTGGGCATCTGCAACGGCTTCCAGATCCTGACCGAATCGCACCTGCTGCCCGGTTCCATGATCAAGAACGACCACCTGAAGTTCATGTGCCGTGACCAGGTCCTGCGGGTTGAAAACAGCAACACTGCGTGGACGCTCGACTACGAGGCCGGCCAGGAAATCACCGTTCCCCTGAAGAACCAGGACGGCCAGTACATCGCGGACGAGAAGGTCCTGGATGCCCTGGAGGCCGAAGGCCGCGTGGTGTTCCGCTACGTGGGCTTCAACCCGAACGGCTCACGCCGCGACATCGCGGGCATCTCCAACGCCGCGGGCAACGTGGTGGGCCTTATGCCGCACCCGGAGCACGCCGTGGAGGCCGGTTTCGGCCCCTCATCCCTCGACGGGGTCGGCGGTTCCGACACCGACGGCCTCGGATTCTTCACCTCCGTATTGAACAAGATTGTGGGAGGCGCCAAGTGAGTACCTCAGCTGAAACCGTTGGCAGGAAGTTCAACATCGACACGGTCGAGAACGCTGCCAAGACCCCGGACACCGAACTCCCCTGGGCCGAGCTGGGCCTGAAGCAGAACGAGTTCGACGAGGTTGTCAAGGTACTGGGCCGCCGCCCCACCGGCGCCGAGCTCGCCATGTACTCCGTGATGTGGAGCGAGCACTGCTCCTACAAGTCCTCGAAGAACCACCTGCGCCAGTTCGGCGAAAAGGTGACCGACGAGATGAAGAAGGACATGCTGGTGGGCATCGGCGAAAACGCCGGCGTCACCAACCTGGGCGACGGCTGGGCCGTGACGTTCAAGATCGAGTCCCACAACTCGCCGTCGTTCGTGGAGCCCTACCAGGGTGCCGCCACCGGCATCGGCGGCATCGTCCGCGACATCATCTCCATGGGCGCCCGCCCGGTGGCCGTGATGGATCCGCTGCGCTTCGGCGCCATCGACCACCCGGACACCGCCCGCGTGATGCACGGTGCCGTCGCCGGTATCGGCGGCTACGGCAACTCCCTGGGCCTGCCGAACATCGGCGGCGAAATGGTCTTCGATTCCGTGTACCAGGGCAACCCGCTGGTCAACGCGCTGGCCGTCGGCGTTATGCGCCACGAGGACATCCGCCTCGCCAACGCCTCCGGCAAGGGCAACAAGGTGGTGCTGTTCGGTGCCCGCACCGGCGGCGACGGCATTGGCGGCGCTTCGGTGCTGGCCTCGGAGTCCTTCGATGACACCAAGCCCTCCAAGCGCCCGGCCGTCCAGGTGGGCGACCCCTTCGCGGAGAAGGTCCTGATCGAGTGCTGCCTGGAGCTGTTCAAGGGTTCCCTCGTTGAGGGCATCCAGGACCTCGGCGCCGCCGGCATCTCCTGCGCCACGTCCGAGCTCGCCTCCAACGGCGACGGCGGCATGCAGGTCGAGCTGACCTCGGTGCTGCTCCGCGACCCCACGCTGACCCCGGGCGAGATCCTGATGTCCGAGTCGCAGGAACGCATGATGGCCGTGGTGACCCCCGAGAACATCGCCGCCTTCGAAGCGGTCATGGACAAGTGGGCCGTGGAGTACTCCTGGCTGGGCGAGGTGACCGACACCGGCCGCCTGATCATCACGTGGGAAGGCGAAGTCATTGTCGACGTCGACCCGCGCACCGTTGCCCACGACGGCCCGGTATACGACCGTCCGTACGCACGCCCTGAATGGCAGGACTCCGTCCAGGCCGACTCCTTCACCGGATCGGTCCAGGACGCCGGCCGGCCCGCCGCCTCCGCGGAACTGGCCGCTGCCGTGACCGAGCTCATTGCCTCGCCGAACATGTGCAGCAAGGACTGGATCACCAACCAGTACGACCGCTACGTCGGCGGCAACACCGCGCTGGCGTTCCCGGACGACGCCGGGGTGGTCCGCGTGGACGAGGAAACCGGACTGGGCGTGGCCCTGGCCACCGACGCCAACGGCCGCTACACCTACCTTGATCCGTACCATGGCGCACAGCTCGCCCTGGCTGAGGCCTACCGCAACGTCGCCACCTCCGGCGCCGTTCCGATGGCCGTCAGCGACTGCCTGAACTTCGGCTCCCCCGAGGATCCGGATGTCATGTGGCAGCTCGCCGAGGCCATCCGCGGCCTGTCCGACGCCTGCATGGTGCTGGGCATTCCGGTCACCGGCGGCAACGTCTCGCTGTACAACCAGACCGGCACCACGCCGATCCACCCCTCCCCCGTGGTGGCAGTGCTGGGCAAGCTCGACGACGTCGCCCGCCGCACGCCGTCGGGCTGGCGCGAGGACGGCCAGGCCATCTACCTGCTGGGTACCACCGCGGCAGAACTGGACGGATCCGAATGGGCGAACATGCGCGGCCACCTCGGCGGCCTGCCGCCCAAGGTTGACCTCGCCGCCGAACGCGCGCTGGGTGAAATCCTGATCAACGCCTCCCGTGACGGCATGGTGGACTCCGCCCACGACCTCTCCGAAGGCGGCCTCGCGGCAGCCCTGGTGGAGTCCTCGCTGCGCTACGGCGTGGGTGCGCGGATTGCACTGCAGGACGTCATGGACCGCGACGGCGTGGACCTGTTCACGGCGCTGTTCTCCGAGACGCAGGGCCGCGCGGTTGTTGGTGTGCCGCGTTCCGAGGAAGTCCGCTTCACGGACATGTGCACCGCCCGCGGCTTCGCCCACACCCGCATCGGCGTGGTGGACGCAGCCAGCGGTCAGCTGGAGATCAACGGCGTGGACACCCTGTCCCTCGCCGCCCTCCGCGAAGCCCACGAGGCCACGCTGCCGAAGTACTTCGACTAATCCCGCTGCACCACCAAGCGCGAACGGCTAAGCGCGAACGGACACTTGAGGCCCCTTGTTCCAGGGCCTCAAGTGTCCGTTCGCGCTTAAGGGCTGGTCAGTCGTCGCTGCGGAGCTCCCGCTGGCGGGCGCTGAGGAGCTCGAGTTCCGGGCGGAAGGCCACGAAGCGTTCGACGGCGGTAAGCACCTCCACGAGGTGCGCGCGGTCTGCTGCCACCAGGCCCGCTCCCAGCTGTGTCCGCCGGTACTGTTCGTGGTCACCCACCTCGGCAACGGAAACCTCGAAGCGCCGCTTCAGCTCCGCCAGCAGGGGACGCACCACGGAACGCTTCTCTTTGAGGCTGTGAACGTCGCCCAGGAGAATGTCGAATTCGATCCATCCGATCCACATGCCATAAGCCTATCCATTGCCCCCCACCGGCATCCTCGCCTCGCAAACGATGACGTCAGATGGTGAGTTCGCCCATCCGGTCCCAGCCGTCGCCGTCGAGCTGGCGGCTGATGATCCGGGGCGTTTCCGCGAGGGCCTGCGGCATGTCCGCCATGGCCTTCTGGAAGTGTGCGCTGTTGACGTGGTCGCCCGCGGCGTCGTCCTTGAAGGCTTCCACGAGGACGAACTCGTCGGGGTCATCCACGCTGCGGGACCAGTCGAACCACAGGTTTCCCGGCTCCTGCCGCGACGCCTGGGTGAAGTCCTCCACCAGGCCCAGCCACTTCTCCGACCAGTCGGGCTTGACCTTGAACTTGACGACAATAAAGATCACGGGGGTTATGCCTTTCGTTGTGTTTCTGCTGTCAGGCCGCCGGCAAGGGAGTGCTCGCACTCCTCGATCGCCTCACGGGCCCATTTCTGCTGCTGGGGAGTGCCGATGCGTTCCGCCCATTGCTCGGCCAGCTGGAACTCCACCAACGCTTCGGTAAAGCGCCCGGCCTGGTGCAGCGTCCAGCCGAGGTTGTTGTGCAGCGAGACCATCCAGCGCTTGGTCCGCGGTTCGTGAACCGTTGAGGCGTACTCGAGGGCGCTGCGGGTCCAGGACTCGGCATGCGCAGGGTCGGCGATGGCCAGCATGTGCAGCGCGTCAACGGCCAGGAATTCCTCGCTGAGATGGTCCGCGAGTTCTGCGGCCTGTTCAAACAGCGGAACGGCCATTGCGGCATGGCCGCTGGAGTTCAGCAGCCGGCCGCGCTCCAGCAGCACCCGCACGGCCACGGTGGGCTCGTCGGCGTCGATCGCATCCAGGAGCGCATCGGCTTCCTCGTAGCGGCCCTGCAGGCCGATCGCCCGCCCCACCTGGGTGGCGAGTTCCGCCTGTTCGTCGGCGTCGTACTGTTCGTCTGCAGCGGCCGTCCGGAAGCGGACTTCCGATCCGGCGGGGTCATCAAAATTCCACAGTTGGTCAAGGGTTTTCTGTTCCAGCATCCACCTGCTCCTGCTCAGCTTTCACCTGCGGCCAGTTCGTGTGCACTCCCAATGTATCGGGAAGTGACATGCCTTTGTGCACGGGCCGTGACGGCGCTGCCGGCAGCGAAAAACCAGTTCGACGGCCGGCTGAACGCTGTGATCTTCAGGAACACCCGGCCCTGGCCGTCCAGCTCCACTTCAAATGCTTCCTCGCCTTGCACCGGGTGGCCGGGCAGCGTTCCGTAGCCGAAACCGGCGCTTTGCGGACCGCCGCCGGGCACCGGGCGCCGGACCCACACCACCTCGCAGGGAGCGTTGATCCGGAAAGGCCCGACGCCGAATCCGCTCACCACGCGAGCGCCGGGCCTCACGGTGTCGGAATCAGTGCGGACGCGCAGCCCGGACCGTTTCTGCAGCTGCCAGGCCAGGATGCCCTGGGCCACCCTCCGGTAAAGCGCCGGCCCTTCGCCGAGGTAGGCCTGCGTGACCACACAGGGCATGCCGTCCGGCGGCCGGCCATGTTCGGTGGACCCGATGCCGGGGTAATCCAGGCCGCCCCGGGCAAAACGGCGGGCGCCGCGACCCAGGCGGAGGCTGCCGGTTCGGCCCTCCCCGCGGCCACGCCTCATGCGCTGTCACCCCGGGCGAGCCCTGCCCATCCAAGCTGCTCGCGCTGCTTCCTGCTCAGCGTGGCCACCACCAGGTCGTACGAGTCCTCCACCATGTCCCGGATCATGTCGTCCGGCAGTGATCCGTCCAGCCTGACCCCGTTCCAGTGGGTTTTGTTCATGTGCCAGGCACCGGTGATCTCAGGGTGGATCGCCCGCAGCTGTTCGGCCAGCGCAGGCTCGCATTTAAGGCTCACGGTCCAGTCCGCCGGGTCCATGGCGGACGCCGCGAACATCTTGGCCTCGTGCCGCGCCCCGCCCGGCACCGCCGCCCTCACCTTGAAGACTGATGTTTCAGGCCCGAACGGGAAGTCTTCAAAAGTGCCCGGAAAGCCCAGGCAGATCGCGCGGAGGGTGGCAACGTCCATGGCACGAGCCTATCCGGACTCCTGGTGGATCAGACAGGGCATCAGATGCCCACGCGCCAGCCTTCGCGGGCGGGACACTCGTTGACCACCACGTCCAGCCCGGCTTCCTTCGCCCGCTCCACGGCGGCGTCGTCGAAGACGCCGAGCTGCAGCCACACCGCCTTGGCACCCACGGCAATGGCCTGGTCGATGACGGCCCCCACCCTGTGGGAGTTCACAAAGCAGTCCACGACGTCGATCGGATGCTTTTCCGCGGGGATGTCCGCCAGCGATCGGTACCCCTTCTCGCCGTGGACGTCGTCGCCGGGAAGGTTGACCGGGATGATTTCCATGCCCATCCGGTCACGGATGTAGAGGGAAACGTCATACGCCGAGCGCCATTCGTTGGTGGTGAGGCCCACCACCGCCCAGGTGCCTTTGGTTCGCATGAGTCGCTCAATGACTGCCGGATCGTTAACGTGGGCCATGTATCAACCTTACTCCTGCGGCGATTCCGGCCAATCCCCGAATATATGAATGAATGGAACCGGCATGCCCGGGCGATGAACGAATATTACAGCCCGAAAGCCCCGGATTTTGTGAAATCGTGCATCTCGGCTCTAGTAGGTAATGACCATCCCGAGCGGCCGAGAGACCTGGATCGATGAAGCCGCAGCAACCCCCGGTGACGTGAGACGACCATTCCCACGGAACTGTTCCATTCTCTTTCGATGAAGATCGAGGGAACCAAGGGAACTACGGGTGCTACTGCCAGGACCGATGGAGTGCTGCAATGACCCCAGAGATTTCTTCCGCCCTGCCCACCCTTGCCCGGATTCCGTCCGAGGCAACCCCACAATCCACTTCGGACGCGACGGCGAACGAAGCAGGGCTGCGTGACGCGCCCGGCTCCTCTCGCGGCTCTTCGGGATGGTCCCTGACCGAGCCCACGGACGGCGCAGTGCACGGCGTCCCCATTGACGGACCGGCGCGTCACCGCAGTACCACCCAGGTTGAATTCTGGGAAGAACAGGCCCTCCGCCTCGACTGGGCTGAGCCCTGGCACACAGCCCACCGGCGCGTGCCGGCAGACCTGGACGCCGGCACCGGCCCGGACATCACCTGGTTTGAAGGCGGCAAACTCAACGTCTCCTACAACTGCGTGGACCGCCATGTTGCGGCAGGCCGCGGCGACAAGGTGGCGCTGCACTTCGAGGGCGAGCCCGGCGACCGCAGGGCCATTACCTACGCCGAACTGCAGCGCGAAGTGGCCAAGGCTGCCAACGCGCTCCTGGCACTGGGCATCGCCCAGGGCGACCGCGTGGTCATCTACCTTCCGGTCATCCCCGAAACAGTCATCATCACCCTCGCCGTGGCACGCATCGGCGCCATCCATTCCCTGGTGTTCGGCGGCTTCTCCGCCGAGGCGTTGAAGTTCCGCGTCGAGGACACGGGGGCCAAGCTGCTGGTGACCACGGACGGCCAGTTCCGCCGCGGCGTGTCCGTGCCGGTCAAGGACAACGCGGACGCCGCTGTGGCCGGGGACAACGCAATCGAGCACGTCCTGGTGGTCAACCGCACCACCCCTGCCGAACAGCTCGCAACCGTCCCCATGACCGCCGGCCGCGACGTGTGGTGGCACGACGCCGTCGGGCAGGCCTCCGACAACCACGAACCCGAAGCGTTCGACGCCGAGACGCCCCTCTTCATCATGTACACCTCCGGGACCACCGGTAAGCCCAAGGGCCTGGTGCACACCTCCGGCGGCTACCTGACGCAGGCGTCCTGGAGTTTCGAGCACCTGTTCAGCAACCCGGACCCGGCGCTCCGGGACCGGGACGTGCACTGGTGCACCGCCGACCTCGCCTGGGTCACGGCCCACACCTACGAGATCTACGGCCCGCTCTCCAACGGCGTCACCCAGGTGATCTTCGAAGGCACCCCGAACACTCCGCACCCGGGCCGGCACTTCGAGATCATCGAGCGCTACGGCGTGACCCAGTACTACACCGCGCCCACCCTGGTCCGCTCGCTCATGGGCTGGTTCCCGGACGGCGTGCCGGACAGCTACGACCTCTCCTCCATCCGGATGCTGGGCACCGTGGGCGAAGCCGTGAACCCCGAGGCCTGGCGCTGGCTCCGCCGGAACGTCGGCGCCGGCACCGCCCCCGTGGTGGACACCTGGTGGCAGTCCGAAACCGGCGCCACCATCCTCTCCCCCGCCCCGACGGACACCGAGTTCAAACCCGGCTGCGCCGCCCGTCCGCTGCCCGGCGTCAGCACCCGGATCGTGGACGACGCCGGCAACACCGTGCCGCCCGGCGTCCAGGGCTTCATTGTGGTGGATTCCCCCGGCCCGGCCATTGCCCGCACCGTGTGGGGCAACCCGCAGCGCTACTTCGATTCGTACTGGCGCAAGTACGCCGCGCAGGGCTGGTTCCTCGCCGGAGACGGGGCCAAATACGACGACGACGGCGACATCTGGATCCTGGGGCGGGTGGATGACACCCTCAACGTCTCCGGCCACCTGCTGTCCACGATCGAAATCGAGTCCGCGCTCGTCTCCCACCCGGCCGTCGTGGAAGCGGGCGTCTGTCCGGTGGCAGACCCCAAGACCGGCCACGCGATCGTCGCGTTCGTGGTGCTGAAGGGCGGGGTTCCAACAGAGGTGGCCAACGACCTCCGCAACCACGTCGCGAAAGAGATCGGGCCCATCGCCAAGCCGCGCGACGTCGTCGTGGTTCCGGACGTGCCCAAGACCCGCAGCGGCAAGATCATGCGCCGGCTGCTCACCCAGCTTTTCGAGGGAACCGCCCTCGGCGACACCACCTCACTCCAGAACGAGCCGGCAATCGCCGGCATCCAGGATGCCCTGGCCGGCTACGCCGCCACCGTCCCGGCATCTCCCCTCAACGGACAGAAGTAAAGGACACATCATGAACGACATCAGCAACGTTGCCCGTCTTTCCGAGCCGCTCAAGTTCGCCTACTGGGTGCCGAACGTCTCCGGCGGCCTGGTGGTCTCCACGATCGAACAGCGCACCGGCTGGGACTTCGACTACAACAAGAAGCTTGCACGGATCGCCGAAAACTCCGGTTTCGAGTACGCCCTGACGCAGACCCGGTATGCCGCCTCCTACGGTGCGGACAAGCAGCACGAAGCCACGTCCTTCAGCCTGGCGCTGCTGGCGGCGACAGAGCGGCTCAAGGTCATCTCGGCCGTCCACCCCGGCATGTGGCACCCCGGTGTGCTCGCCAAATACATCATCACCGCGGACCACATCTCCAACGGCCGCGCCGCCGTCAACATCGTCTCCGGCTGGCTCAAGAACGAGTTCACCAACTTCGGCCTCGAATGGCTCGAACACGACGAACGCTACGTCCGCACCGAGGAATTCATCAAGGTGCTCCGCGGCCTCTGGACCGAGCAGGAATACAGCCAGTCCGGCAAGTACTACAACATCACCGACTTCACCCTGAACCCGGCGCCGGTGGACGTTCCGGGCCGGGCCCACCCGGAGATCTTCTTCGGCGGCAACTCCACGGCGGCCCAGGCCACGGCCGGCCGCGTGGCCGACTGGTACTTCTCCAACGGCAAGGACCTGGAGGGCTTCAAGGAGAACATTGCGGGCGTGGTTGCTGCTTCCGGTGAGACCCGGCGCGGCACCGAGGGCGGTCTGCCAGCCGCTTTGCCCTCTCCGCGGTTTGGCCTCAACGGCTTCGTCATCGCCCGCGACTCCGAGAAGGAAGCCCGCGACACCCTCCGCGAAATCGTGGAAAAGGCGCACAAGCCCGCAGTCCAGGGCTTCCGCGACGCCGTCCAGGAAGCCGGCGCGTCCACCAAGGACGGCAAGGGCATGTGGGCCGACTCAAGCTTCGAGGACCTGGTCCAGTACAACGACGGCTTCAAGACCCAGCTGATCGGCACCCCCGAGCAGATCGCCGAACGGATCGTGGAGTACAAGAAGATCGGCGTGAACCTGTTCCTCACCGGCTACCTGCACTTCCAGGAGGAAGTGGCCGCTTTCGGCCAGGACATCCTGCCGATCGTCCGCGAACTCGAGGCGGACCTTGCTTGTAAGCACGGCACCGAACTGGACCTTTCCCAGACCCCCGTTGCTTCCGTGGGGGTGGCCGCGTAATGGCTGACCGCAAGTTTGGTTTCCGCACCCGCGCGCTGCACGCCGGCGGCACCCCTGACGCCGAGCACGGCGCCCGGGCAGTGCCGATCTACCAGACCACCTCCTTCGTGTTCAAGGACACCCAGGACGCCGCCAACCTCTTCGCGCTGCAGAAGTACGGCAACATCTACTCCCGCATCGGCAACCCCACGGTGGCCGCGTTCGAAGAGCGCATCGCTTCCCTGGAGGGCGGCATCGGCGCTGTTGCGACGTCGTCCGGCATGGCCGCGGAATTCATCACCTTCGCCGCACTGACCCAGGCCGGCGACCACATCGTGGCGGCCTCCCAGCTGTACGGCGGCACCGTCACCCAGCTCGATGTGACCCTCCGCCGTTTCGGGGTGGACACCACGTTCGTCCCGGGCACGGATCCGGCGGACTACGCCGCCGCGGTCCGGGAGAACACCAAGGCGATCTTCGTCGAGGTGGTGGCCAACCCGTCCTCGGAAGTCCAGGACCTTGACGGGCTGGCAAAGGTGGCGCACGACGCCGGCATCCCCCTCGTGGTCGACGCCACCTTGAGCACGCCGTACCTCGTGCGGCCGATCGAACACGGGGCGGACATCGTGATCCACTCCGCCACCAAATTCCTGGGCGGACACGGCACCACGCTGGGCGGCGTGATCGTCGAAAGCGGCCGCTTCAACTGGGGCAACGGCAAGTTCCCCACCATGACCGAGCCCGTGGCCTCCTACGGCAACGTCTCCTGGTGGGGCAACTTCGGCGAGTACGGCTTCCTGACCAAGCTCCGCTGCGAGCAGCTGCGCGACATCGGTCCGGCCCTGTCACCGCAGTCCGCCTTCCAGCTGCTGCAGGGCGTGGAAACCCTCCCCCAGCGCCTGGACGAGCACCTGAAGAACGCCCAGGCCGTGGCCGAATGGCTTGAGGCCGACGAGCGGGTGGCCTACGTGAACTTCTCCGGACTGCCCTCGCACCCGCACTTTGAGCGGGCACGGAAGTACCTGCCGCTGGGGCCCGGCTCGGTATTCTCCTTCGGCGTGAAGGGCGGACGGACTGCGGGCCAGAAGTTCATCGAGTCCCTGCAGCTGGCCTCGCACCTGGCCAACGTGGGCGACTCGCGGACCCTCGTGATCCACCCGGGTTCCACCACCCACCAGCAGCTGAGCCCCGCTCAGCTCGAATCCGCCGGCGTCCCCGAAGACCTGGTCCGCATCTCCGTGGGCCTGGAAGACATCGACGACATCCTGTGGGACCTGGACCAGGCGCTGGAGGCGGCGTCCTCCTCGGTGGTTGAGCCTGTCGAAACCTGCACGATCGGAGCAATCGCATGAGCGCAGAATCCAGGACCTGGGAAGGCCCTACCGCCCCGGAACGGCTGAACCTGCTCCGGCAGGCAAAGTCCATTGCCATTGTGGGCGCCTCTGACAAGCCGTCGCGGGCCAGCTACTTCGTGGCCACGTACCTGCAGTCCTCCACGCGGTACAAGGTGTACTTCGTGAACCCCGTTGTTAAGGAGATCCTTGGCCAGCCTACCTACGCCTCCCTGGCCGACCTTCCCGAGAGCCCGGACATCGTGGATGTGTTCCGCAAGCACGACGACCTCCCGGGCGTCCTGGACGAGGCCGTCGCCGCGGGCGCCAAGACACTCTGGCTGCAGCTGGGCTCGTGGCACGAGGACGTGGCCAAGGAAGCCGAAGCCGCCGGGCTCGACGTCGTGATGGACCGGTGCGTCAAGATCGAGCACGCACGCTTCCACGGCGGGCTCCACCTGGCAGGCTTCGACACAGGCGTTATTTCCTCCAAGCGGCAGGTACTGGCCTAAAGCGGCCCCCGCCGCCTGGCGTCTACCGCAGCTTGCCGAGCCAGCGGCTGATCGGATCCAGGGAAGAGTCCAGCGCGGAGTCGAGCAGGCCCGTGCTGGACTTTTCCTTCTTCCGGCCGGACTCGCCGCGAACCTCACTGCCTTCCTCCGGAGCCGGAGCGGCTTGTTCCGAGAGCATGCCACCCTCCTGCAGGGAGCCCTGACCGGACTGTTCGTCCGCTGAAGCATCACTCTTGCCTGCGCGTGGGCTGTCGGCATCCGGCTGCCCTGCTTTGCCATGGCCGGAAGCCGCGCCGGGAGCCCAATCCGAACCCTTCACAGGCGGAAGCTCGCGGGTATCGGGCGGCGTTGCTGCCGATTGTCCTTTGGCGTGCTCCTGGGCCGCCGGGGCTGCCGGCGGTTCGGCCGGCCCGTCTACGGCTGAAGGACCCTCGTGGTCAAGCTGCAGGAAGAGCGGAGAAACCCACCCCGCCGGTCCGTCCTGGCCAGTAGCGGCCGGGGCGAGGGGAAGCGTCCAGTCCGGGGCCCAGTCCGTCGTCAGCTGCTGGACGGACCAGAGGCCGGAGCCGTCTTCCGATACCTGGCTGGTGGCGGCCACACCGGTCACTCCGAGACCCATGCCGGCAAGAACGGCAAGGCCCACGACCGTGGGGCGGTGCTGGCGCAGCCAACGCTTCCGGGTCAGTTCATCCCGCGGACCGGCCAGCATGGCAGCAAGTTCGGCCCCGGGAGCGGGAACCGGCATCTGTGCCAGCGAAGCTATGGACAGGAGGGCGGCCCTGAGTTCGGGCACGTCCGTGTGGCCGGCGTCGAGGAGAAGCCGGTCAACGGTCCCACCAGAAAAGTCATCCCTGGTTGTCATGGCGCTACATAGTCCTTTACGGCCGAATGTTCACGGAGTCTGTCCAAAGCACGTCGCTGAAGCTGTTTGACGGCTCCGGCACTCTTCCCCATGATTTCGGCCACTTGCTCCACCGTAAGATCAGCAATGATCCGCAGGGTCAGCACCTCTTTTTGGTCCTCCCCCAGGACCCCAAGCAGCTCAAGCACTTCTCCCGGCGCTACCAGCAGCATTGCCGCGGCTTCAGCCGAGGTGGCTTCCCGCCGGTCAAATTCCGGTTCGAACGGTTGTTTCGGCGGTGTCCGGCTTTGCCTTCGGTGATCGTCGACCATCCGGGCATGGGCCACCGAGAACAGGAAGGTCCTCAGCCCGCTGGCGCCGCCGCTAATGGTGTCTATCCGGGGCAGGACAGCCAGGAAGACATCCTGCATGGTGGCCTCCGGATCCTCGACGCCACGTGCGGTCAGGTATCCCAGTACCTGCGACGCATAGCTCCGGTAGACCAGGTTGAACAACTCGCCATCTCGGCCCTTGAGGGCCCGCAAGGCATCGTCGGTCAGTGCTTCGGTCACGGACGTGGGCTTTCGTTCAAGGGAGATGGCTACATCATTGTATGGCCATCATGTGGCGGCTGTGGGTTGAACCCGCTCAACAACTTTACCCCGGGTAAAGAAGGGGAAAGCCCACAAAGACCGCGCACTCCTGGGCAGGCGCCCTGCTGAACCGGCCCCGGACAAAAAAGAGCCAGGCCGGAAACATGATGGGGGACAGTTCCGGCCCGGCTCTCTTTTTGCAGTCAAGCGCCAGGTTCGAACCTGATGGGGGACAACTTCGAACCCGGCGCTTTCATAGTGGTAATCGTCACGGCACGGTCCAGGGTTACGCGGAATCCAAAAAACTTTCAAAAAAGTTTTCAGCCCCCGTCCGGGCCCCGTTCCGGCGCCGGATCAGGGGCGGAACAGCCTGCCTGCGACACGGCCGGAACCGCCTCATCGCATGCTGGCATTCAGGTATGCACTCAGTGTATAGATGGACGTGTGAACAACTCCCTCACGCTGCTGGGCCTCCTCAGCCGCCAGCCCAGCTACGGCTACGACCTCAAGCATTCCTACGACCGCTACTTCGGAACCGGGAAGGCCCTGGCCTTTGGGCAGGTGTATTCCACCCTCGCCCGCATGGTTCGCGACGAACTGATCAACGCCTTGGGCGGGGAGACTGGCGCCGGACCGGACCGGAAGAAGTACGAAATCACTGCCGCCGGCCAGGTCAAGGTGCACGAGTGGCTGTTCACGCCCGACGTTCCCTCGGAGTCCCTCCAAAGCAACCTGTTTGCCAAGACCGTGATCGCCTTACTGCTCGACGACGACGCCGACCGGCTGCTCGATGTGCAGCGCAGCGAACACATGGCCCGTATGCGTGAGCTGACCCGCCTGAAAAAGGACGCGGACCTGCTTCAGGTCCTGATGTGCGACCACGGCCTGTTCCACATCGAAGCCGATCTGCGCTGGATCGACCTTACGGGCGCCCGCCTGGCCCAACTCAAGAAGGAGCTCCAGAGCGCATGACTGGCACCCCGTCACCTATTCTCAGTGCCCGCGGCCTCCACCACTCCTTCGGGCAGACCAGGGCCCTGCGCGGAATCGACCTCGACGTCCAGCGCGGCGAAGTGCTCGCCGTCATGGGCCCCTCAGGGTCCGGCAAATCCACGCTGCTGCACTGCCTGGCCGGTGTCCTGGTCCCCGACGGCGGTTCGGTGACCTACCGCCCCGCCGGTCGGTCACCGATGGAGACCAGCGCCCTCGGGGAGCCGAAACGGACCCGGCTGCGGCTGACCGATTTCGGGTTCGTGTTTCAGTTCGGCCAGCTGCTGCCGGAGCTCACGGCGGCGGACAACGTCAGCCTCCCGCTCCTGCTGGCCGGGACCCGGCGGCCGGAGGCGCTGCGCCGGTCCACGGAACTGCTGGAGCGCCTCGGCCTGGACGGGATGGCCGCCAGGCTGCCCGGCGAACTGTCCGGAGGCCAGGCCCAGCGCGTCGCCGTTGCCCGCGCCCTGGTGACATCCCCTGCCGTGTTGTTCGCGGATGAGCCCACGGGTTCGCTGGATTCCCTCGCTTCCGAAAACGTGCTGACTCTTATGCTCGAGCTTGTCCGCGAAGCGGGCACCACCGTGGTGATGATCACCCACGATGCCCGTACCGCCGCCTACGCTGACCGGGAGGTCATCGTGCGGGACGGCGGTATCGGTGCGGGATACCGGGTGACGGCGTGAATCCCGGGTTGCTCAAACTGGCAGTCGTCGGCAGCCGGTCCGCCTACGGCAGGGTCGCCGGAATCGCCGGAGGGGTCGCCGTCGGAGTCTGCCTGCTGTTGTTGCTGTGGGGCGGCGCCAACGGGCTGAGCGCACGTGATGACCGCGGCGCCTGGCTGCGCGAAACCGGCCTGCCTTCCGTGGCCGCTCCCCTGACAGACGATCCGACCGCTTCGGCGCCCGCGACGCCGGTGCCGCTGACCGCGGACACGGTGCTCATGGAGGCGAACCCGGTGGAGGTCTTCCGCGACCGGCTAATCAACCGCCGCGACGTCGCGGGCCTCGAAGCGACCACCGTCAAGATCCCCGGCATCGGCAGCCCTCCGGAGCCGGGGAGCTATTTTGCATCCCCGGCGCTGCAGGGTCTGATCGAGTCAACTCCCCGGGACGAGCTTGGCGACCGTTTCGGGACGTTCGCCGGCACGATCGATGATGCTGCCTTGCCGGGACCTGATTCCCTGGTCATCGTCACGGGAACAGGGGAAGCCCACCTCCGCCAGAACGGCAGGGCCTTCCTGGTGTCAGACTTCACGACCAACCCCTACGGTGGCAGCGCCGCCGCTTACAACACCGTGCTATCCATCGGGGCCATCGCGGTGTTCTTCCCCGTTCTGCTCCTGATCAGCATTGTCACCGGCCTGGGTGCTGCCCAGCGCCGGGAACGCTTCGCGACCCTGCGACTCATTGGCGCTTCCCCGCAGGCAATCTCCGGGATCGCCGCCGTCGAAACCGCTGTCCCCAGCCTGATCGGGGCAGTCCTCGGCGTCGTGCTGGCCGCCGTCCTGCGGCCAGCTGCCGCACAGATACCGGTCAACGGCAGCAGGATGTTCGCCGCGGACCTGACCCCCGGCTGGGCGGTGACCGCAGCCGTCGTCGCCGTGGTGGTCACCGCCTCGGCGCTCGTCGCCGCGCACCGCACTGCCCATGCAGGCATCGGCCCCTTGGGCGTGACGAGGGCGGTGCACGAAAAGACCCCCACCAGGTGGCGGAGCGTTCCCCTGCTGGCCAGCCTGGCCGCCATGATCACGGCTGTACTGATGATCCGGGTCATGGCGGTGCGGCTGCCGTGGTTGGAGTCCCCGCTCCTTATCGGCGGCTTCGTGCTGGTCCTCGTCGGCATCGTGGTCATCGGCCCGTGGCTTACCCGGCTGGTGAGCCGGCTGGGGCTGCGCCGGGCACGGAGCGCGGCGGGAGTCATTGCCGCCAGCCGGATCCAAAAGACCCCGGTGGCGACTTTCCGTTCCGTATCCGGGCTAGTGATCGCCGTGTTCGTCGTGTCCGTGTTCGCCGGAGGATCCAGCATCGTCGAGTCAACGGAGGCGCCTCCTGCCCGGCCCGGCCTCCTCCAGCCCACCAGCCTCCACGCGACCGTGGCCGCCGGACACACTCCTGGCCAGGTCGCGGACGCCGTCCGCGCAGCCAGGGAACTGCCGGGAATCCGGAACGCCACCATCGGCTACGGCCCGGCAGCCCTCTCCGAACGGGATGCCGGCCCGGAAATCTACCTTCGCGCCGCGGACGCTCCCGGTCTCGGGTTCGAGGACATCCCGGCAACAGAAACCGTCGCAGTCGATTCCTCGTTCCTCCAGTACTGGACGACGCAGCCACTGGCGCTGACCCCGGCGCCGGCCGCCACCCTGGACGGAATGGTGCCGGTGGTGATTGTGCTCGGCACCGACGGGACCCCCGAAGCCATGGACCGCGGCCGCACGGCATTGAACGGGTCAGGCGTCACGGCCATCCCGGCCACTGCCCGGCTGGACCTCCAACTGCAGTCCTCCACGCGCCTGGTCCAGGGCCTGGCGGTGCTCGCCTACCTCGGCATGTTTGTCGCAATCGCCATAGCCGGACTGTCCCTGGCCGTCGCCACCGCCTCCGCCATCCTGGACCGGAAGAGAGTTCTCGGCCTGATGCGGCTGATGGGGATGCCCGTCTCGGTCCTGCGCCGGGTCATCACGCGTGAGGCGGCCGTCCCGCTCCTGACCGTGGTGCTTCTCTCGGTCGGCCTGGGGTTCCTCGTGGCCTGGCTCATGGTGGCCTTCATTGACGACACGTACCGGGTGACGTGGCCTGCGCCCGAGTATTTCCTGGCCTTGGGCCTCAGCCTGGTCCTGGCCCTCGGAGCGGTCATCGCGACATTCAGCCTCATCCGCGGCAACACAGCGGTGACGGCCACACGCTTTGAATAGGGTCCGCAGCGCGGGCAGCACCAGCATTCCGGGCAGCTCCGGATTGCTGCCTGAGGGCCTGTCAGCGGCCTGTCAGCAGCCGGGACAGGGCTGATGCCAGCTCGGCGGCGTCCGGTCCGAGGCGCCGGCCGGTCTCGCGGGCCCGGTCCATCCGGCCGATGCGGAGATCGCTGTCGACGAGCAGGGCAACGAGTTCCAGCCGGGCTGCTCCGGCCATCGCGGCGGACGATGCAAGGCTCTGGGCGGCCGCGCTCGCAGCCTGAGGGTCTCCGCTGGCCAAGGCACCTGCCACATTGTTCACCCTGGAGGGCAGCAGGACCAGGAAAAGGTTAAGGAATTCAAGGAGCCGGCTTTGGGAATGGATGTCCCCGGCAAGCTCCTGCACGCGCATGGGGTCCAGGACCGGGGCCCTGTTGATGCGGGCTCGGTACCGCCGCGGCCCCTGCTCCAGCGTTGCGGCCCGGTCAGATTGCCCTGGTTCCGGAGCGGTCTTGTTCTTTCCTGACTTCACGCTGAGACCCATAACGTCCATCCCCTCCCGTTAGCGGTCCGGCGACTTGCCTGTGGAAGTCCACTTCCAGCGCAGCGCCGGTGAGTCCAAGATAGGGAGGAAGGGCGGGGACGGTCACGAGTGGCCGCTACCCGAAACACACCCGCCACCACCTGCATCATGAGCACCACTACGCATCACCCCGCAGCAGGCGGCATGGGTAGCCGCGGCTCGTCCGGACCGGGGGCAGGTTCCGATCCTGTAACGCTCCCGTGCCGGGGGTTTCGTGGGGCGGGCGCGGGTGTCAGGATACCGGCATGAGCGAGGAAGTGATGGCCGTCCCTGCCGCCGGTCCGGCAGCGACCCCCAAACATGTGACCGGTTTGATAAATCCACTGGGTTCCGCCGCGACGCGGGCCATGCGCGAGCAGGCCAGCCGGCGGCGGGATGCCGAAGCAAAACTGCAGCAGCACCTGCTTCAGATCCGCAACAAGCAGTCGGACGCCTAGCCGGCACCCACGGTTGCCGGCAGACGGGTTAACGACGGCGGCGGGCCACCTTCAAGGTGACCCGCCGCCGTCGAACGTCATACGTGCCCGTCAGTTCAGAGCCGTTAGTCGTTGATCAAGTCGTTGACCACGATGGTCTGGTCGCGGTCCGGGCCGACGCCGATGGCCGAGAATCGCGTGCCGGACAGCTTCTCGAGTGCCAGCACGTAGTTCTTGGCGTTCTCCGGGAGGTCCTCCAGGGTGCGCGCACCGGTGATGTCCTCGGTCCAGCCCTCGAAGTACTCGAAGATGGGCTTGGCGTGGTGGAACTCGGTCTGGGTCATGGGCATTTCGTCGTGCCGCACGCCGTCCACGTCGTAGGCCACGCAGACCGGGATCTGTTCGATGCCGGTCAGCACATCCAGCTTGGTGACGAAGTAGTCGGTGAAGCCGTTCACGCGCGAGGCGTGGCGGGCCAGCACGGCGTCGTACCAGCCGCAGCGGCGGGGGCGGCCGGTGTTGACGCCGAACTCGCCGCCGGTCTTCTGCAGGTACATACCCATCTCGTCGAACAGTTCCGTGGGGAACGGCCCGGCGCCCACACGCGTGGTGTACGCCTTGATGATGCCGATGGAGCGCGAGATCCGGGTGGGGCCGATGCCCGAGCCCACCGACGCGCCGCCGGCGGTCGGGTTTGAGGACGTCACGAACGGGTAGGTGCCGTGGTCCACGTCCAGGAACGTGGCCTGGCCGCCCTCCATGAGCACAACCTTGCCCTCGTCCAGTGCCTTGTTCAGGACGAAGGTGCTGTCGATGACCAGCGGGCGCAGGCGTTCGGCGAAGGAGAGGAAGTAGCTGACGATCTCCTCGACCTCGATGTCGCGGCGGTTGTAGACCTTGACCAGGAGTTCGTTCTTCTGGCGGAGCGATCCTTCCACCTTCTGGCGCAGGATGGACTCGTCAAAAACGTCCTGGACGCGGATGCCCAGGCGGGCCACTTTGTCCATGTACGCCGGGCCGATGCCGCGGCCGGTGGTGCCGATGGCCCGGCTGCCCAGGAACCGCTCGGTGACCTTGTCCAGCACCTGGTGGTACGGGGCCACGAGGTGGGCGTTGGCGGAGACGCGGAGCTTGGAGGTGTCGGCGCCGCGGGCCTCCAGGCCGTCAATTTCCTGGAACAGGGCTTCGAGGTTCACCACGCAGCCGTTACCGATGATCGGAACCGCGTTCGGGCTCAGGATGCCGGCAGGAAGGAGCTTGAGCTCATACTTCTCACCGCCTACGACGACGGTGTGCCCGGCGTTGTTGCCGCCGTTCGGCTTGACCACGTAGTCGACGCGGCCGCCAAGCAGGTCAGTGGCTTTACCTTTGCCTTCGTCGCCCCACTGGGCTCCGACGATCACGATTGCTGGCATGGGATCCTCCCCCATTCGTTCGGGCCGCACCGCAGCCGGTTCACCGAGGTGACCGCCAGGGGACAGCGCCGTTCATGAGAATGCCCCGAATTCCACTGCCGCGCCTTTCCGGCCTGCTGACCGTCACGCGCAACGCAAGAGTTCCGGGGCTCTTACCACCCAAGTTTAGCCGATATGAGTGACAAGCACCGCTTTCGCCTGTTGGCGGAGCGGCTTCCCGCCGGGGCCGGGATTTGAGCCTGCATCGGGGGCGGCAAAGTGCCCAGGCGCTGCCGCCGCCCGGCATTTCGCTGGGCTTGATAGACTGGTAAGGATCGATCAGGAATCGGTCCACTCACCACATTTTCAAACCACACCGTATATGGCGTGCCCGGTACTTGGCATGCCTTAATCCGGTCTGGCAGCGTCACCGATCCCGCAGGAGACACAGCAATACATGACAGCCCTGGCTACTGAATCTTTCCGCGAGCAGCTTCTGAGCCGCCGTTACGAACCCAACGTCGCAGTTGTCAACGAGCTGTGCGACACCTTCCAGAGCCTCAAGCCGGACACCGTGGTCCCGTACGTGGACCCGATGCACGACGTCGACGAGTGCCGCATCATCAGCCTGTACTCCAACATCGGCACCGCCGATGAATCCGGTTTCATCACCGCCGGCGACAGCGAAGCCGCCACCCGCATGCTCGGCGTGCAGTGGAAGCTGGGCCTTCGCCCCGAATTCGTCATGCCCTGGAACGTACACCCGTGGCACATTCCCGGCGAGCCCAACGGCAAGTTCACGCCTGACCAGATTTCGGCCGGCCTCAAGCCGCTGCTGAAGTTCCTCGCACTGGTGCCCCGCGCCTCCGTCATCGTGGCGCACGGCACCGAGGCCAACCGCCTGGCCCAGCTGCTCCTAAAGACCGAAGTGCCGCTGCTCTGGCGCCGCGGCCTGAAGACCTACAAGGTCCGTTCACTCAGCGGCCGCGCCTTTGCCGGCACCGAGGCCCGCCAGCAGCAGTACCTCGACGAAATGCACGTTGCGTACGCTGACGCCATGGCCCGCACCGGCCTCACCAAGGCGAACTAGCACCCCCTGGACCAACAACGACGGCGGCTCCCCACCCGGAAAGGTGGGGAGCCGCCGTCGTCTGTTCAGTTGAGGTTTTCGCCGATGGCTGCCTTGGCAGTGGGATCGGAGTCATTGAGGAACTTCTCAATGCGCTCCGGTTCCTCCGCCTCGCCGATGGCGGACGCTGCACGGCCCAAGGAGTACAGGGCGCGCAGGAAGCCGCGGTTGGGCTCGTGCTCCCACGGGATGGGTCCCACTCCGCGCCAGCCGTTGCGCCGCAGCGAATCCAGGCCCCGGTGGTAGCCCACGCGGGCGTAGGCGTAGGAGTCGACAACCCGGCCCTCGTTCCAGGCTTCCTCGGCCAGGATGGCCCAGAGGAGCGAGGACGTGGGGTGCTTCGCCACAAGATCCAGTGCCTCCTGGCCGAGGGCCAGGTGCTGGTAGATCTCAGACTCCGCGGGCAGGAGCGTGGGCTCCGGGCCCATCAGGTTCCTGCGGAATTCGTCGGACATGATTAGAACGTCTTTCCGGCCGAGCCGAGCTGCTTGGTGGCTTCCACCACGCGGGCGGCGAGTCCGGCTTCAGCGGAGGCACCCCAGACGCGCGGGTCGTAGGTCTTCTTGTTGCCGACCTCGCCGTCAACCTTCAGCACGCCGTCGTAGTTCTTGAACATGTGGTCCGCCACGGGGCGCGTGTAGGCGTACTGGGTGTCGGTGTCGATGTTCATCTTGATGGTGCCGTAGGAAACGGCGTCCGCGATTTCCTGGTCCGAGGAACCGGAACCGCCGTGGAAGACCAGGTCGAACGGGCTGTCCTTGCCGATCTTCGCGCCGACCTGGGCCTGGATGTCCTTGAGGATTTCCGGACGCAGCTTCACGCCGCCCGGCTTGTACACGCCGTGTACGTTGCCGAAGGTCAGGGCCGTGATGTAGCGGCCGTTCTCGCCGGCACCGAGGGCTTCGATGGTGGCCAGGGCGTCTTCCACCGTGGTGTAGAGCTTTTCGTTGATCTCGTTCTCGACGCCGTCTTCCTCGCCGCCGACCGTGCCGATCTCGACCTCGAGGATCATCTTGGCAGCAGCGGTGCGCTCGAGCAGTTCACGGGCGATGCGGAGGTTTTCCTGCAGCGTCTCGGCGGAGCCGTCCCACATGTGCGAGTTGAAGATCGGGTTGCGTCCGGCCTTGACCTCGGCCTCGGAGGCTGCCAGCAGCGGCAGGACAAAGCCGTCCAGCTTGTCCTTGGGGCAGTGGTCGGTGTGCAGCGCGATGTTCACGCCGTAGTTCTTGGCGACTTCGCGGGCGAACGCGGCGAAGCCCAGGGAGCCGGCAACCATGTCCTTGGTGGAGGCGCCGGACCAGTAGGCTGCACCGCCGGTGGAAACCTGGACGATGCCGTCGGACTCAGCCTCGGCGAAGCCGCGCAGGGCCGCGTTCAGCGTCTGCGAGGACGTGACGTTCACGGCCGGAAATGCGAAGCCGCCCGCCTTGGCGCGGTCGATCATCTCGGAGTAGATCTCTGGGGTTGCAATGGGCATGCTGACTCCTAAAGTGAATTTCGTCTACGGGTTGTGTTGACCCTGGAGTGAACCTCGTCGGCTAGCACCCATCCTAGCCATTTCTGCGAAGCGGCAGTGTTTCGGGTCACTGGCCGGGTAACACTTTGCACTGGCCCGCTTCCGCGAGGTGGCACTTCGAAGGGACTAGACGGACTGACTGAAGACGTGCCGTCGGATCCAGGCGTGCATTGCGATGGCGGCCGCGGACGCCGCGTTGATGGACCGGGTGGAGCCGAACTGCTCGATCGACAGGGTGTCCAGGGCCGCCTCGTGGACCTCCGGTGTCAGGCCCGGACCTTCCTGGCCGAACACCAGGACGCAGTTCTTCGGGAGGTCGTAGGTTTCCAGCGGCACGGAATCGGGGAAGATGTCGATCCCGATAATCGCCAGCCCCTCCCCTTGCGCCCACGCCACGAAGTCCTCCACGGTGGGGTGGTGGCGGACGTGCTGGTAGCGGTCGGTGACCATGGCCCCGCGACGGTTCCACCGGCGTCGTCCGATGATGTGCACTTCCTTGGCGAGGAACGCGTTGGCGGTGCGCACCACGGTGCCGATGTTGAGGTCGTGCTGCCAGTTTTCGATCGCGATGTGGAAGTCGTGGCGCTTCGAATCCAGGTCCGCCACGATCGCCTCGTGCTTCCAGTAGCGGTACTTGTCCACCACGTTGCGGCGGTCGCCGTCGGCCAGGAGGTCCGGGTCCCAGTGTTCCCCTTCGGGAAGCTCGCCTTCCCAGGGCCCGACGCCGACCTCCGCCTTGGGCTCCGGTTCCTCGCCGGAGGGGGAACCAGGCGGGGAGGCGGGCGCTGCTGGGGTCTGGGGGTCAGTCACGGTTCAACTTTAGCCGCGGCGTAGCCGTCCAGTTTCCAGCGGCCGGCCCGGTCCGTCATTCTTCGGTTCCGGATGTTCCGGCGCGCCAAAAATGACAGACTGGGAGCCGGAACCGGCCCATCACCGTTGGAGGATCAGCATGGCAAAGTCAGACGAAGTACGTTCATCGGCAGCGCTCTACCGGAGCGGCCAGGAGATCGAATGCTGGCTGACGGACATGGACGGCGTGCTGGTCCACGAAAACCAGCCCATCCCCGGCGCCGCGGAACTGATCCAGCGCTGGGTGGACACGTCCAAGCGCTTCCTGGTGCTCACCAACAACTCCATCTTCACGCCCCGCGACCTGGCCGCACGGCTGAAGTCTTCCGGCCTGGAGATCCCGGAGGAGAACATCTGGACTTCGGCACTGGCCACCGCCCAGTTCCTGAAGGACCAGGTGCGCGGCTCGGATTCCGGGAACCGCGCTTACACCATCGGCGAAGCAGGACTCACGACGGCGCTGCACGAGGCCGGCTTCATCCTCACCGACCAGAACCCCGACTTCGTGGTGCTCGGCGAAACCCGCACCTACTCCTTCGAGGCCATCACCATGGCGATCCGGCTGATCCTTGCCGGCGCCCGCTTCATCGCTACCAACCCGGACGCCACCGGCCCGTCCAAGGACGGCCCCATGCCCGCCACCGGCGCCATCGCAGCACTGATCACCAAGGCCACCGGCCGCGAACCCTACATTGTGGGCAAGCCGAACCCCATGATGTTCCGCTCGGCCATGAACCAGATCGACGCCCACTCCGAGACCACCGCCATGATCGGCGACCGGATGGACACGGACATCATCGCCGGGATGGAGGCAGGGCTGCACACCGTGCTGGTCCTCAGCGGAATCACGCACAAGGACGACATTGCCGCCTACCCGTTCCGGCCCAACCAGATCCTGAACTCGGTGGCTGACCTCAAGAGCCAGATCTAGCCAGGCTCCGGGGGCAGGATCCGGGCAGCAGGTCAGAATGCGGTCATCTTGGGGCCGCCGGTAGGCAGCGGGAAGATCTCATCCTGCAACTCCTCCAGGATGGGCCGGTAGACAAACGGGTTCCACTGGGGGCTGGCATGCGCCGGAAGGGCGTCGTCGGTTCGGCGGTCATTGGACACCATGTTGGCCGCAAACGTCCGCGACCACGATTCGCGGGCTGTCTGGTAATTCACGGTGCCGTCCCGGGGATTGCCGATGAAGGCCATCCGCGTCCCGCCCAGCTTGTCCGCGAACCGGGTGGCGTCGAAGTGGTAGATGTAGGCGGATTCGGACTGGATCAGCACACTGGACGGCGCGATCGGTGAAAGCTGCTCCAGGCTCTGGTCCACCACCTGGCGCCAGGACCGTTCATCTTTGTGCACGATGCGTTCGCCCAGCTCGTACCCGCCGCGCAGCACCGTGGGAACCCGGAATCCGCCCTCGTAGAGCACCACCACGCCTTCGAACCAGCTCTGGTCCAGGACGTCGTACTTGCTGTACGGGCTGGAGTCCAGCAGGATGAATTCCACCTCCACGCCGTGCAGTTCGCGAAGCCGGGCAGCAACCTGGGTTGCCACCATGCCGCCGAAACTGTGGCCATAGAAATACAGGCTGGTCAGCTGCTTCGCCCGGACATGCTCAATCACCGCAATCACGATCTGGTCAATGTCCAGCCCCTGGTTGGAATAGCCGACGGCGGCCAGCTGGCCGCGCTGGCGCAGTGCACCGCGCAGGGAATTGAGGATCCACTGCGCTTCCTCCCAGCTGGTCTTGTAGCCGGGAAACAGGATCCAGCTGGCGTTCGGGTAGTAGCTCTCCGCGAAATCATCGCCCACCGTCAGGATCCTGTTGGTGCGGCGCTCGGCCTGGACGTACCGGGTGAAAAACATGTCGGTGGCCAGCAGCGCTGCCGCACCCGCCCCCGCCAGGAAGTTGCGCCGGGAAAACCGCCTGAGTTCTGCTGCATGCTTGAGGAGGCGGCCCTCGGCTGATCCGGGGCCGCCCTCAGGCTGTGGTGGCTCCTGGACTTGCGGCACACCTCTACCGTAGCCACAGCGGAAGCCGGATATGAAACGAGCGAAACCGGCTAGTTCGCGGGCTCGGCCGGAAGGGCCCGCAGGGCCTCCGATGCGGCGTTCCGGCCGGCTTCTGCATTCTCCCGCCGCGAAATTTCCACCCCGATCGCGTCATACTGTGCCAGCAACTCTGTTCCGGCAATGGCAGCGGGATCGTCCAGCAACCCGAAGACCGAGTCGCTGGCAGCCAGGAGTTCGTCGTCGGAGTACTGGGCCAGCGGTCCGCAACCGGAGGGGTCGATGGAGGCGGCGAATTCACCGGTGATTTCAACAGTCTTCACACCGGGTCCGGCATCAGGGCCCATGCTGTCCAGCCTGGGCATGAATTCGAGTGAAACGCCGGAACCCGCTGCTGAACCGCCGTCGGAGGTGCCGCCGTCGACCGCGTTGAGGTCGTTGCGGAGCCCCACCAAAGCGGGCGATTCCACGAACGCGGCCTGGGAGAGATCCACCCGGATGTGGGCAGTGACACCCATCCGGCGGATACGGCGGATGACGTGCACTAAGGCGGGTCGGGATTCCTGGTTGAGGCTGCCCCGGACATCGATCCGAACAACGTCGGCGGCGACGTCCAGCTTAACGAGGGCGTGAAGTTTGCGGTCCATAGGTACTCCAAAAAAGGGTGTCTATGGCCGACGGCTCAACCTCGGACAGCGTAGCTTCCGCGCGCCGGCAACACAAGCCCCGCAGTGCGGCCCGGGTCAGCCTGTCCCGGGCCTGCCTGCGGTCAGCCCACCCGGGACTTGCCCTGCCTGGGCTCCTCGAAGTGGGTCCGGGTGCCCGCCCCGCCGACGGAATCCACCAGGGACTTGGCGATGTCCCGCAGCTTGACGTTGCTGTTGCTGGACGCGTCCGTCAGGATCTGCACTGCCGCTTCCTGGCTGCAGCGGTTCTGCGCCATCACGATGCCCACGGCGATGTCGATGGTGGTCCGGGACTCCAGCGTTGCCCGGAGGTTGGTGGCGCTGTCCGTGTGCAGCGAAAACCTGACGGCCAGGCGCAGCGCCTGCGACACTTCGCGTGTGTACCCCCGGGCGCGCGCCGCCGCCTTCTCATCGAACTTGTGCGGGACATCCGAGTAGAGGTTCAGGGCGGCCTTCGCATCGCCCTGGAGGTGGAACGGGAGGGACAACACCGAACGCAGTCCGTGCGAGGCAACGGCGTCGGCGTAGTCCGGGCCCCAGCGGTCCTCTTCGAAAAGGTCCGGGACGTGGACCTCCCGCTCCTCCTCGGCAGCCGTCAGGCAGGGCCCCTGCGAGAGCGAATACTGGATCTCGTCCACCTCACGCGCCGAATCGCTGCTCCAGCCGATGGTGGCCGCCTTGCGATCCCGGAGCAGCGTGATGCCGCAGAGGGCGTCGTCACCGTCGCCCGCCATCTGGTGCGCGGAAAACCGCGCCAGTTCGTTGAGGAATTCCTCGAAGTCGGCACTCTCCAGGATGAGGTTCTGGATCTGTTCGACGGTGTTGGGAACTGGGTTCGGTGCTGGGTTGGACGGGAGCATGGCGCGGTCTCTCCAGGTGCGTGACTTGAATTTGAGCTACGCAAATTGTAGGGTCCCGCCTCTAGGCCATTCAAGCGGGGTTAGCTCCCGGCTGAATCATGCAGCTGAATCGCGCTGCTGCAGAGCGCGCTGCCGCCGGCCCGCACGCTAGCTCAGGCCGAGCTCATCCTTGCCGAACGCGAACAGGTAGGGAACGCCGGTCTCCGCTTCAATTTTTTCCTTGGCGCCGGTGTCGCGGTCCACAATCACGGCGACAGCCACAACGTTGCCGCCGGCCTTGCGGACACCCTCGACGGCGGTCAGTGCGGATCCGCCGGTGGTGGACGTGTCCTCGAGCACCAGGACCTTGCGGCCCTCGACGGAGGGTCCTTCCACCTGGCGGCCCATGCCGTAGGACTTCTGGGCCTTGCGCACAACAAACGCGTCCACGGTGCGGCCGGCATCCACGGCGGCATGCATCACAGCGGTGCCCACCGGATCGGCGCCCATGGTGAGGCCGCCCGCGCACTCAAAGTCGATGCCGGCGTCGTCGATCAGCGAGAGCATGACCTGGCCCACCAGCTTGGACGCCTCGTGGTGCAAAGTGATACGTCGGAGGTCGATGTAGTAGTCAGCCTCGGCCCCGCTGGACAGGATCACCTTGCCGCGGACAACGGCGAGTTCCTTGATGAGTTCAAGCAGGCGGGCACGGGCGGCAGCAGCGTCAGCTGCACGGGGGCTGGTGGCAGTCATGGGGTCCAGTTTAGTGGCTCCGCGGTTTGTGACGGCGCGTCCTGCCCCGGCAGAGAACAGGCAGGAGAACAGGCAGGAGAACAGGGAGGAGAGCGGGCAGGGGGCGTCCCACGGGACTTTCTACTCTATCCAGTTCTCCCGGCGAGGAGTCCGATTGAACCATGACGGCCGGAACCGCTCCATCGACCCGCTGGCCCGCAATCCCGAAGGACGTCCTTGGCCTGGCCGTCCGCCCCAACATGGTGGATTACGACGCCAGCCGCGCCGCTTTCTCCTGGGATGAGGCGCGCCATGAGCTGGCAGGGCTGCCGGACGGCGGCGTCAACATAGCTTTCGAGGCCGTGGACCGCCATGCCGCAGGCGAACGGGCCGGCCACGAAGCCCTGCGGTTCATCCGCGCCGACGGCACCGCACGCTCCCTCAGTTACGCGGAACTTGCCGAACAGACCGCACGGTTTGCCGGCGTCCTGCACGGGCTGGGAATCGGCCGCGGGGAACGGGTCTTTTCGCTCATGGGCCGCAGCCCGGAGTTGTACGTCGCGGTACTGGGGACGCTCAAGAACGCCAGCGTTTTCTGCCCCCTGTTCTCCGCCTTCGGCCCGGAACCCGTCCGCCAGCGCCTTCAGCTGGGGGCCGGCCGCGCCCTGGTCACCACCCGGGCGCTGTACCGGCGGAAGGTTCTGCAGATCCGGGACCTGCTGCCGGAATTGGAGCACGTCCTCCTGATCGATGCCGAGGGCCAGCCGGACCCCGGCACCCTGGACCTGGCCGAACTCATGCGGGACGCGCAGCCGCTGGAGACGGCGTCCACCCGCGCCGAAGAAATGGCCCTGCTGCACTTCACCAGCGGCACCACCGGCACCCCCAAAGGGGCGATCCACGTGCACGACGCCGTCACCGCCCACCGCGCCACCGGCTTCTTTGCACTGGACCTGCACCCGGACGACATCTACTGGTGCACGGCGGACCCCGGATGGGTCACCGGCACCTCCTACGGTGTGATCGCTCCCCTCACCCACGGCGTGACCACGATCGTGGACGAAGAGGAGATGGACGCGGACCGGTGGTACCGGATCCTCGCCGAGCAGCACGTCACGGTCTGGTACACCGCCCCCACCGCCCTGCGCATGCTGATGAAGGCCGGTGCCGGCCACGCCGCCGGGCATGATCTGTCCGCCCTGCGGTTTGTGGCGAGCGTGGGCGAACCGCTCAATCCCGAAGTGGTGGTGTGGGGACAGGAAGCCTTCGGCCAGCCCGTCCACGACAACTGGTGGCAGACCGAAACCGGCGGGATCATGATTTCGAACTACCCCGCCATGGAGATCCGGCCCGGTTCGATGGGCCGGCCCCTGCCCGGCGTTGAGGCCGCGATTGTGGCCCGGGACCCGGACGGCAAACCGGTGCTCCGGGACGGCGAGGCCGTGTTGCTCACCGAACCGGATGCGGTGGGCGAACTGGCGCTCCGGCCGGGCTGGCCGTCCATGTTCCGCGGCTACCTCCATGAAGACGAACGGTACCGGCGCTGCTTCGCCGGGGGCTGGTACCTCACCGGAGACCTGGCCAGGCAGGACGCCGACGGGTACTTCTGGTTTGTCGGCAGGGGCGACGACGTCATCAAGTCCTCCGGGCACCTGATCGGACCGTTCGAGGTGGAGAGTTCGCTGATGGAGCACGAAGCGGTGGCCGAGGCCGGGGTGATCGGCGTGCCCGATGCCGTTGCCGGAGAAGTGGTCAAGGCCTTCGTGGAACTCCGCACCGGGTGGCAGCCCTCGGAGGCTCTGAAGCTGGACATCATCGGCTTTGCCCGCAAACGGCTCGGCCCGGCGGTGGCCCCCCGGCTGCTGGACTTCACCGACGCGCTGCCCAAGACCCGGAGCGGCAAGATCCTCCGGCGGCTCCTGAAAGCCCGCGAACTCGGCCTCCCCGAGGGTGACACGTCAACCATCGAGACGCCGGCCGGCACCTACCCCGGAGCGCCGGCGTGAGCGGCACAGCAGCGCGGGGATCCGGAAGCGCGGACTCCGACCATACACGCCACCTGCTCCATCAGATGCTGCGGGTGCGGCGGCTCGAAGAGCAGTGTGTGGAGCTCTACAGTGCCGCGAAAATCCGCGGGTTCCTGCACGTCTACATCGGCGAGGAAGCGGTAGCCGCGGGGGTGATGAGCACCCTGGCTCCGGACGACGCCGTGGTGGCAACGTACCGGGAACACGGCCATGCGCTGCTGCGCGGCGTGTCCGCGGGCGCCATCCTGGCCGAAATGTACGGCTATGTTGAAGGCTGCTGCCGCGGCCGCGGCGGCTCCATGCACCTGTTCGACGCCGCCACCCGCTTCTACGGAGGCAACGCGATCGTGGCGGGCGGACTGCCGCTGGCCGTTGGCCTGGCGCTCGCGGACAAGATGTCCGGCCGTTCCCGGGTGACCGCCTGTTTCTTCGGCGAAGGCGCCGTTGCCGAAGGGGAATTCCACGAGAGCCTGAACCTCGCCGCGCTCTGGCAGCTGCCGGTCCTGTTCTGCTGCGAGAACAACCTGTATGCCATGGGCACGGCCCTGGCCCGCTCCGAATCGCAGACCGATATTGCCCTCAAGGCGGCCAGCTACGAAATCGCCTCGTGGTCCGCGGACGGGATGGATGTGCTCGCCGTCGAAGAGGCTGCTCGCCGCGCCGTGGACGCCGTCCGGTCCGGCGGCGGACCGCACTTCCTCGAGCTCAGGACCTATCGGTTCAGGGCCCACTCCATGTTCGATCCCGAACGGTACCGGGAAAAAACGGAGGTCTCCCGCTGGATGGAACGCGATCCGATCAACACGCTGCGGAAAGCGCTGGAAGACGCCGGCCAGCTGACGGAGAAGGACTGGAAGAAAATCCAGCAGGACGTGGACGCGGAGGTGAAGGCCGCCGTCGAGTTTGCCGAAGCCGGCACGCTGGAGCCGGTGGAGGAACTGACCCGGTTCGTGTACAGCGAACGGCGCCCGCAATGAAGACCACCTACCGCGAAGCCATGCGGGCAGCCATCCGGGACGCCCTCCAGCGCGACGAGCGGGTGTTCCTCATGGGCGAGGATGTTGGCGCGTACGGCGGATGCTTCGCCGTAAGCCTTGGCCTGTTCGAGGAGTTCGGTCCGGAGCGGATCCGGGACACTCCGTTGTCCGAATCCGGCTTTGTGGGCGCCGGCATCGGGGCTGCCCTGGGCGGGATGCGGCCCATTGTGGAGATCATGACCGTCAATTTCAGCCTGCTGGCGCTGGACCAGCTGGTCAACAACGCCGCTACTCTGCTGCACATGTCCGGCGGGCAGTTCAACGTGCCGCTGGTCATCCGGATGACCACGGGCGCCGGGCGCCAGCTGGGAGCCCAGCATTCGCACAGCCTGGAGGGGTGGTACGCCCACATCCCGGGGCTGCGGATCCTCACCCCCGCAACCTTCGAGGACGCCCGCGGGATGCTGTGGACGGCGCTGGAAGACCCGGATCCGGTGCTGATCTTCGAGCACGGAACCCTGTATAACGTGGCCGGAGACCTCGCTGACGACGCCGGCCCGGTGGATATCAGCACGGCCGCCGTCCGCCGCCCCGGCAAGGACATTTCGCTCATCACCTACGGCGGAACGCTGCCGGCAGTGCTCGACGCCGCCACGCAGTTGGCAGCCGAGGGAATCGACGCTGAGGTGCTGGATTTGCGCGTGCTGCGCCCGCTCGACGACGCCGCCGTCCTGGGGAGTGTGGCCCGGACCCACCGCGCCGTCGTGGTGGACGAAGGCTGGCGGAGCGGCAGCATCTCCGCAGAGCTGTCCGCCCGGATCACCGAGAACGCCTTCTTCGACCTGGACGCACCGGTGGGCCGCGTCTGCAGCGCCGAAGTGCCGTTGCCCTACGCCAAACACCTGGAGCTGGCTGCACTGCCCACGGCGGAACGCATCGCCGCCGCGGCCCGCGAGGCGGTCGGCGCGCGTGGGTGATTTCAGGATGCCGTCCCTGGGCGCGGACATGGAGCACGGCAAGATGGTGGAGTGGCTGATCAAGCCCGGCGACTACGTGCACCGCGGAGATGTGGTGGCCGTGGTGGACACGGACAAGACCGTCATGGACGTGGAGACCTTCGAAGAGGGCGTGGTGGCCGAGCTCCTGGTGGATGTTGGCACCACTGTTCCCATCGGCACCCCCTTGGCCCGGATCACCCAGACCCCGGACGACGGCGCCGGCCAGGCAGGGGGGCAGCCGGCGGCACAGGCTGGTCCGGAAGCAGCCGCGGCACAGGTTCCTCCCCCGGTCCGGCACCTGGCCCACCAGCTTGGTGTGGACCCGTCCGGAATCCGCGGCACAGGCAAGCACGGCGCGGTCACCCGCGCCGACGTGGAACGCGCGGCGGCCGTGCAGCCGGATCGGCCGGTTCCTGAAGCCGGGCCGGTGCCAAAAGCCGCGCCGGTTCCTGAAGCCGCGCCGGTTCCTGAAGCTGCCCCGGCTCCGGCTGCTGGCCCGGCACCCCGCGGGACCCGGGTGCGGTCCTCGCCCCGGGCACGGCGGCTGGCGGACCAGCTCGGCGTCGACATCGGCACAGTGCCGGGGACGGGCCCGGACGGCGCCGTCACCGAAGCTGACATCCAGCGCGCCGTGCAGGGAGCCGGGGCACCCGCCTCCGTGGCAGGTGCCGCCTCGGCGGAAGCGACGGCAGCGGAGGCGCCGGCAGCAGAGGCGCAGCCCGCGGAGGAGGCGCCGCCGTCGGACGCGCAGGACCGCTTGTCCAGCCTCCGCAGGTCCATCGGCTCGCTTATGACCCGTTCCAAGCAGTCCATCCCGCACTACTACGTCAGCACCACGCTGGACCTCCGCGCCGCCATCGGGTGGATGCAACAGGTCAACGAACAGCGTCCGGTGGCCTCGCGGCTGGTTCCGTCCGCCCTGCTGTTGAAGGCGACAGCCGTGGCCGCGCGCGAGATCCCGGAAGTCAACGGCTTTTTCACGGACGGGGTGTTCCGGCCGAGCAGCACCGTGCACCTCGGGGTGGCCGTGGCCCTGCGGCACGGAGGCCTGGTGGCACCTGCCATCCACGATGCCGACACCCTGGCCGTGGACGTGCTCATGCAGAAGCTCCGGGACCTGGTGGGCAGGGCCCGGGCGGGGCGCCTGCAGCGCGCGGAAATGGCCGATCCCACTATCACGGTCACGAATCTGGGCGATCTTGGAGTGGAGTCTGTGTACGGCGTCATCTACGCGCCGCAGGTGGCCATGGTGGGCCTGGGCAAGGTGGTGGAGCAGCCCTGGGCGCAGGACGGCATGCTGGGCGTGCGGCCCGCCGTCACCGCCACACTGTCCGCCGACCACCGGGTGAGCGACGGACTCCGGGGTGCCCGCTTCCTGGCCCAGATCGACGAACTGCTGCAAAAACCGGAGGAGCTATGAATGAGCAGGAGGCGCGGCAGGCCGTGCGCGCGGCCATCAACCAGGTGGCCCCGGACGTGGAGCTGGACGGCCTCGACGAAGGGTCCAGGCTGCGGCAGGACCTTGAGCTGGATTCGCTGGATTTCCTGAGGCTGGTGGAAACCATCGATGAGGCCACAGGCGTGGACATCCCTGAACGCGACTACGCCTCCGTGGCCACGGTGAAGGGCCTGATCGACTACGTCGCCTTACGCGGCTGAGCGCTGGGCCCGGCGGGCAAAGCCGGGCGCGTGCTCCGGCCTTGGCCCGAAGGCGATGAGCCGCGGCATGAGCCTTGTCAGCGCCGGAACGCGCCTGGCAAGGAACAACACCACTGACGGAACCCCGGCCCTCCTCCCGGCGAACAGGGGGACGAAAACCGCCCGGTGCATGACGCGCTGGACGGTCTGGAGCAGAACGGTGGGCATCCGGCGCCGCCGTTCCACCGCGGCGAGATCATGCACTGTCACCCGCCCCTGCAGCAGGCCCGGGGCCAGCCGCGCGGCCGCGGCCACCGCGTCCTGGATGGCCAGGTTGATGCCCACCCCGCCTGCCGGGGACATGGCATGGGCGGCGTCGCCAATGCACAACAGCCCGTCCACGTACCAGCGCCGCAGCCGGTCCAGCCGCACATCCAGGAAGTGAAGGTCATCCAATGAACGGATGGCATCCACACGGTCTGCCAGGTCCGGCCGCAGCGCGGCGACGCGTTCCCTGAACCGTTCCACTCCCTCGGCACGGATCCGGGCATCCGTTCCCTTGGGGCCGAGGTACCCCATCTGGTAGTAGTCGTCGCGGAAGAGCGCAATCATGGCTTCGCGGCCCCGGAAGGCCGGGACGATGCCCGCCACGGCGCCTTTTTCCGACGCGTGGCGCGGGAGCTTGAACCACCAGGTGTCGAAGGGAACGGGGTATTCCTTCGACTGCAGGCCGGCGGAGCGGCGCAGCACCGAATGCCGCCCGTCCGTGGCCACCACGAGGTCCGCGTGGATCGCTCCCTCGGTACTTGCCTCTTCGCTGCCCCCACGGGTCCGGTAGCGGACGCCGGTGACGCGGCCGTCGTCGAACATCAACGATGTGGCTTCATGCCTCATCAGCAGCCGGAACGTGGGTTCGCGCGCGGCCTCGGTGGCCAGGAAGTTCAGGAAGTCCCACTGCGGCATCATGGCGATGTAGTTGTACGGCGGCTTCAAGGAGGCGAAATCGCCGAGCGTCAGCATCCCGCCGTTGGGGAGGGGGAAGGCGGCGGCGTTCAACCTGCTCTGCGGGAGCTTCCGGAATTCGTCGCCGAGTCCCAGTTCGTCGATCAGCCTGATGGTGGAGGCGTGCACGGTGTCGCCGCGGAAATCCCGCAGGAAGTCGCCGTGTTTTTCGAGCACCGTGACTTCCACACCGGCCCGGGCCAGCAATAGGCCCAGCATCATCCCCGCCGGCCCTCCGCCGGCAACAACGCACCCCGTTTGCTCCATGCACCCACGCTACGCCGGACACACAAAGGCCGCACGCGCAATTGCTGCGCGTGCGGCCTTGGTGTCCTGCCTGGACCGGATCAGAGCCGGGTGTCGAAGGAATCGCAGAACACGTTCTCGTTGAACGTTCCCTGGAACTCCGAGCTGCCCATGATCTTTTGGATGGTCGCCCGAATGGCCTCGGGCGACCCTGCGTGGGCGTGGATGGCGGTCTTCACCATCGGCACGTCAATCAGGTGGTTGGGCTGGTTGAGCGAGACGAACACGGTGGGGACCTCGGTGACGTACCACGGGATCTCCGCGGCCATCGGGGTGGACCACTTGATCCGGATGGCTGCCTCCTGGGCGAAGCCCTTCACATTGGCGAACACGAACGCGGCGTCGTACTTGTCCGCGTAGTCGCCGGTGGCTTCCTCGGAGATGACCGACATGAAGTTCACGCCGGTCTCCCCTGCCGCCTCGCGCTGGTCCGCCGTCTTGAACAGGTGCACCTCGAAGCCGGCGTTTTCCAGCTCCGCCTTGACGGTGTCCAGGTAGGCCAGCGGGTCGGCGCGGGTGAAGTCCGAACCTCCGGAGATGCCGTACAGGCGGATCCGTTTGTGCGTCGCCGGCGTGATGGGCAGGTTGTTGGCGGTGTCCTTGACCAGGGTGACGGTCTTGTCCGCGATGTCGGCTGCGACAGCGCGGTGGGCGTCACTGCCGATCACGGCGAGTGCTTCCACCGGCGGCACTAGCTCGTTGCGTGCCTTCCGGTGCAAACCGAGCGATGCCTTGAGGGCAAGGATCCGGCGCAGCGCGTCATGCAGGCGCTGCTCGGTGATGACGCCGGACTTGTAGCCGTCCAGCATGTACTGGAAATCTTCCGCGGGGTTGCGGAAGAACAGGAACATGTCGCAGCCGGCCGCAATGGTGGCCGGCACCAGGTCACGGCGCTTCATGGCCTGGGTCAGGCCGATCATCTGTGAGGCGTCGGTGAGGATCAGTCCGTTGAAGCCGAGTTCGCCGCGGAGCAGGTCCTGGAGCAGTTCCGGCGCCAGCGTGGCCGGGCGGATGTCCTTGTCCGCCAGGCCGGGACGGAAGTGCCGGGACAGTTCCGGCGCCCCGATGTGGCCGATCATGATGGACTGCACGCCGTGCCCGATCATTTCCCGGTAGACGTGCCCGTAGCTCCGGTTCCACTCCTCATAGCCGAGGGTGTTGTACGAGGTGACCACGTGCTGGTCGCGCTCGTCCATGCCGTCGCCCGGGAAGTGCTTCATGGCGCAGGCGGTGGGTGACTCGCTGATGCCGTCGAAGTACTCCTTGGCCCGCTCCACCACGATCTCCGGCGTGTTGCCGAAGGCTCGGGTGGAGATGACCGTGTTCCGCCAGTTGTAGTGGATGTCCACGATCGGCGCGAACGCCCAGTTGCAGCCCAGTGCGGCGGTTTCGACGCCGGCCACCTGGCCCATCTGCCGGGCGATGGCCTTGTCCGGGTGCGAGCCGGCCTGCAGGTGCGTCGACACGAACGTCCCGTCGTCGCAGCTTCCGGCTCCCCCCATTTCCGGGTTGGAAGCCACCAGCAGCGGGATCCGGGTCTTGGACTGCGCGTAGCGGATGTGCTCCTGCACGGCGGCGGAGGGGCCCGGCCGGTAGCGCATGCCGCCCACGTGGTAGTTCTCCAGCACACCGTCGAGGTACTCCGGGGAGTAGTCGTTGTTGTGGTTGATGAACAGCTGGCCGATCTTTTCCTCGAGGCTCATCGACTCCAGGGTGCTGTTCACCCACTGGACCGCTGCGTCGTCGAGGTTGAACGGCGCGGCCTGGAGGTCGACGTCGAACTGGCGCGGCTGGGTGCCCGCGGCACCGTCGGCGGTACCCGCCGGAGCGGTGGAACGCACGACGGCGGCGATCCCGGCCAGCGCTTCGGCCACCACGTGGTCCACGGGCGCGGCGATGTCCACCACGATGCCGGCTTCGTCGGCGTCGAGCGGTTCCAGCGTTGCGAGTTGGGAATCCAGCAGGGCAGGCGGCATGAAGTGCCCGGAGCGGCCTTCAGTCCGTGACCTCAGCACCTCTTTGCTGCCGTGCAGGTGCAGGAACACGGTGTCCGGCGCCTGTTCCCTGATGGCGTCACGGTAGCTGCGCTTGAGCGCCGAGCACGCCAGCACCAGCCCGCCGTTGCCGGCGGCTGCGAGTTCGGAACCCACGGTGGCCAGCCAGGGCCAGCGGTCCTCGTCCGTCAGGGGCGTGCCGGCGGCCATCTTGGCGACGTTCGCCACGGGGTGGAGCGAATCGCCGTCGAGGAACGGCACGCCCAGCTCGCGGGCCACCAGGTCGCCGATGGTGGTCTTGCCGCAGCCGGAGACGCCCATAACAATGATGCGGTGCTTGGTGCTGCCGTGTTGTGTCACGGGGTGTCCTGTCACGGGGTGTTCTGTCACGACTCGTGCCTCACCAGTCATGGACGGTGCCGTCAACCAGGCGGTTGTAGGGCAGGTAGGCCTGCTGGTACGGGAACGCGGCCGCTGCCTCCTCGTTGAATTCGACGCCGATGCCGGGCTTGTCGCCCGGGTGCAGGTAGCCGTCCTTGAAGGTCATGGACTGCTGGAAGACCTCGTTGGTCTTGTCCGAGTGCTGCATGTATTCCTGGATGCCGTAGTTGTGGATGGCCAGGCCCACGTGCAGCTGCGCGGCGAAACCGACCGGGGAGATGTCGGTGGGGCCGTGGAAGCCGGACTTGATCTGGTACTGCGCGGCGAAGTCCATGACCTTCTTCAGCGGTGAGATGCCGCCGAAGTGCGTGGAGGCTGCCCGGACGTAGTCGATCAGCTGTTCCTTGATGATGGTCTGGTAGTCGTACACGGTGTTGAAGATTTCACCGATGGCCAGCGGAGTGGTGGTGTGCTGGCGGACCAGGCGCAGGGCTTCCTGGTTCTCGGCCGGGGTGCAGTCCTCGAGCCAGAACAGGTCGTAGGGTTCCAGGGCCTTGCCCAGCTTGGCGGCCTGGATCGGGGTCATGCGGTGGTGGCCGTCGTGCAGCAGCGGCAGTTCCGGACCGAATTCGTTCCGGACGGCCTCGAACACGGTGGGCAGGTGGCGCAGGTAGGCCCGGGTGTCCCAGTCCTCTTCCACCGGGAACGCGCCGCGGCCGGCGGGCTCGTAGTCGTAGCGTTCGCCGGAGGCCTGGGCCTGGGCTGCGACGCCGTAAACGGCCTTGATGCCCGGAACGGCGGTCTGGATGCGGACGGACTTGTAGCCGAGTTCCAGGTGCTCGCGGACGGAGTCGAACAGGGAGGGGATGTCCGCGCCGGAGGCGTGGCCGTAGGCACGCAGGCCGTTGCGGGAGGCACCGCCCAGGAGCTGGTACACCGGCATGCCGGCCACCTTGCCCTTGATGTCCCACAGCGCCATGTCCACGGCGGCGATGGCGGCCATGGTCACCGGGCCGCGGCGCCAGTACGAGCTGCGGTACAGGAACTGCCAGGTGTCCTCGATCCGGTGCGGGTCCTTGCCGATCAGCAGCTGTGCGACGTGTTCCTTGAGGTATGCGGCGACGGCGAGCTCGCGGCCGTTCAGGGTGGCGTCACCGATGCCGGTCACACCGTCCTCCGTGGTGATCCGGAGGGTCACGAAGTTACGGGACGGGCTTGTCACGAAGACTTCCGCGGCAATGATTTTCACAGCTGTTCCTTTCGAGCGGGGCTGGGTCGAGGAGTAGGTCGAGGCTTAGTTGGAGGTGGTGAGGGGCTTGGCGGCGTCTGCGGCTTCTTCGCCGGTGCGGCGTGCCTGGATTTCGTTGAGGATCTCGGCGTGCATGGCGTCGGTCAGTTTGTACTTGGACATGACCAGGACGGCGAGGATAGTCAGCACTGCCGGGATGGCGCCGGCTGCAAGCTGGATGCCGAAGAGGGCGTCGGCAGTCTGTGCACCGCCGGACTTGTAGCCGCCCAGTGCCAGGGCGTAGGCGGCGAGGGCGCCGCCTACGGCCTGGCCGGTCTTGCGGGTGAAGGAGAACAGCGCGTAGGTGATGCCCTCGGTGCGGACGCCGGTCTTCCATTCGCCGTACTCCACCGTGTCGGCTTCCAGGGCCCACACCACGATGTTGACGGCGAGGACGCCCACGAGGCTGATCACGAGGCCGGAAAAACCGATCCAGACCTGGCTGGCGGGGGTGAAGAAGATGATGGTGCCGCCGATGACGGTGAGCACCGACGAGTAGATGTAGACGCGCTTCTTGCCGATGGAGCGGACCAGCCTGGGCATGAACCCGGCCAGCACGAAGGTGGCGGCCAGCTGGATGATGGACAGCACCGGGTACAGGCCCAGGTTTCCGAGGACGTCGCGCAGGTAGTACAGCTGCACCGAGGTCAGTGCCAGGTAGCCGGAGAGGAAGAAGAACGAGCTGATGCACAGCATCAGGAGGGGCTTGTTGCCCTTCAGGGTTTCCATGCTCTGCTTGACCGAAACGTTCGGGACGGCGCGGTGGACGCGTTCCTTGGCGGTCATGACGGTGAAGAAGTACAGGGCTGCGCCGATAACGACGAACACCAGGGTGATGGTGGTGAAGGTTGACTGCAGGTCAGCGCCCGGCTTGATCAGCGGTGCCACGAAGATGCCGAGGGCCGAACCCACCAGCAGGCCGCCCACCATGCGGGCGGAGCCAAGCTTGGCGCGCTCCCCCGGGTCCTGGGTCATGGCGCCGGCCAGGGAGCCGTAGGGGATGTTGACCAGGCTGTAGGCCAGGCCGAGTGCCGCGTAGGTGACGTAGGCGTACAGCAGGGTGCCGGATTCGCCGAGCTGCGGGACGGAGAAAGTTGCCACGCTCAGGAGCAGCAGCGGGATGGAGCCGAACATGATGAACGGACGGAACTTCCCGAAGCGCCTGCTGAAGGTGCGGTCCACCATGCGGCCGGCGAAAACGTCGGCGAAGGCGTCGAAGATCCGGACCACCAGCAGCAGGGTGCCTGCCGCTGCGGCCGAGATTCCTGCAACGTCCGTGTAGTAGACCAGGAGGAACATGGTGGCCGTGGTGAAGGCGAGGTTGTTGGCGGCATCGCCGGCGCCGTAGCCGAGGATGCTGAGCTTTCCTAGTTTGCTGGGTTTTTTCATGATTGGGCTCCTTTACCCGGTGCCGCCTCCGTGGAGCCGGCGAAAAAATGGTCAGAAATGCTACGGGGTGGTGATGCTGCTGTTCGGGGCGGCATTCTTGGTGCCGGCCAGTGCGGTCCAGCGCTGGCGGAGGGCGTACGCGGCGGGCTTGGGCCGGCGGTCGCGGGTGAAGACGCCCTTCTTGTTGCCGTCCACGCGCATGATGCCGTTGGACGTCTGGAAGTCCGCGAAGTTCCAGACCTGCTCGCCCACCATGGCGTCCACCCGGTCGAACACCCGGTGGTACATGGATAGGAAGGCGGCCTGGTATTCCTCGCTCCAGGGCTGCTCATAAATGGAGTGGAAGCCGGGCATGGTGTCCGGGCCGTACTCGGTCATGATCATGGGTTTGCCGTACTTGGCTTCCCATTCGCGCAGTTCCTTTTCCAGGACCTGTTCCGCTGTTTCGAGGTCCCCGTTGTTCAGGTACCAGCCGTAGTAGCGGTTGAGCATGATGACGTCGAAGAGGTCCCCGAGCAGTTCCTTGTCCGGGGTGTCGAACATGACGTTGACGTAGCCGACGGGGCGGGTGGGGTCCAGCTCGCGGGTCAGTTCCGCCAGGGGCTGGAAGTACTCGCGTGCGCCTTCCTCGGAACCGTTGGGTTCGTTGGCGATGGACCAGATGACCACGGACGGGTGGTTCTTGTCCCGGGCCACGAGTTCGGTGATCGCCTGCCGGTGGTTGGCCGCCGTATTGGCGTCCACGCCGCCGTCCTCGTAGGTCTTCTTGGCGATGCCGCCAAAAACGGCGCCGAAGCCGAGGTGGAGGCCCACGGCCGCGGTTTCGTCGATGACCACAATGCCGTGGCGGTCGGCGAACTCCATGACTTCCTCGGCGTAGGGGTAGTGCGAGGTGCGGAACGAGTTGGCGCCCACCCAGTCCAGGAGCTTGAAGTCGTTGACCATCTGGGCGTTGCTATGGCCCTTGCCGACCGTGACGTGGTCCTCGTGCATGCCGAAGCCGGTGAAGTAGAAGGGCTCGCCGTTGATCAGGAATTCCTTGCCGCGGACCTCCACGGTCCGGACGCCGACGGGCAGCGTGTAGCTGTCCAGCAGCCGGCCGCCTTCGCGGATTTCGGCGGTCAGGCTGTAGAGGTAGGCGGCGCCGGGCTGCCAGAGCACGACGTCGTTGATCACCAGCGCGCCGCTGGCGCCGTCCGCACGGGCAACCTCGACGCCGTCGGCGTCCTTGAGCGTAACGGTCACCGTTTCGCTACCCGTCCCGCCAGCGGTGGTGCCCGCCGTCGCGATCGTGTAGTCCACCGTGCCGGTGGGGCCGTCGAAGCCGGTGACCACCGTGATGTCGTCCACGGTGACCGCCGGGGTGCTGTACAGCCAGAGGCTGCGGTGCAGGCCGGCGTAGTTGTAGAAGTCGTGGAGGTAGCTCTGCTGGCGTCGGCCGTCTTCCGTGACGGTGATGCTGCCCGGCGGAATGGTGGCCTGGGTGAGCTCGTTGTTGACGGAAACGGTGAGCCGGAATGTCTTGCCCGGGGTGACGTAGTCCGTGATGTCCGCGCTGAACGGCATGTAGCCGCCGGTGTGCCGGGTTACGAGGATCCCGTCCACCCACACCATGCCCTCGTGCGTTGCCGAGTCGAGGCGGAGGTGGACGCGCTCCCCTGCCCAGCCGCGCGGGACGCGGACTTCGCGCTGGTACCAGACGTAGCCCACGTGGTCGCGGATGGCTTTGTCCGGGAAGACGTCGTTGTAGCTGGCGGGGACGCCCATTTCCAGCCCGGTGTCCAGGGGCGCCTTGAACCATTCCTCGCGGTGGCCGGCGCGGTCAAAGTCCACCTTGAAAGCGTAGAGGCCGTCGAGGTTGACCAGTTCGCGCGTTTCGCTGGCTTGGGGCTTCAGCATCTGGAGGTCCTATCGCGTCTTTGCGGTCTCTGCCGGGAGGGGGATTCTGGGGAGTCCGGCGGTGCGCCGGTCCTTGCTCTTGTTGTAATCCTAATCACTTGGCAATCAAATGGCAAGCGGTTGCCATAATATTTGTTGAAAGTTCATTAAACACCGCTGCCCGGGTCCCGGGGATCCGGGAGCCGGGCAGCGGCGCGTGCGGAGGACGCTAACGGGAGACAGCCAGCTCCCCGAACGTTCCGCACAGGTCTTCGATCAGCTCAACGACGGCGCCGTCCCCGGCCAGGACCGGATCCACGATGTCCAGCAGGGCGCGGATCCGTTCGGTGCCGTCGAGCAGGTTGGCCGCGGCCACGGCCTCGGCCAGGGGATCCTGGAACGCGGCGGCGGCCGCGCTGTAGTCCATCCAGGCGGCAATCATGAGGGCGGCGGCCGCCCCGGTCCTGCCCGCGGCACGCTCGGCCTGCAGTACCGGAACGGCGCGCATCCGGAGCTTGGTGCTGCCGTCCATGGCGATCTGCGCGAGGTGGTGGGCGATCCTGGCGTTGCTGAAGCGTGCCAGCAGGGCGGCACGGTACTCCGGGATTTGCAGCTCGGCGGCGTTTCCGCCCGGCCCGGAGAGGTTCGCTTCGGCTTCGTCCCAGAACTTTTCCACGGCCCGGAGGCACAGCGGATCCGCCAGGGCCTGCGCCACGGTGGTGTGGCCGCGGAGCTGGCCCGCGTACGCCAGCAGTGAGTGTGCGCCGTTCAGGAGCCACAGTTTGCGGTTCTCGTACGGCTCGATGTCCGCCACGACGACCGCGCCTGCGTCCTCCCAGCGGGGACGGCCGGCGGGGAAATCCCCGCTAAGCACCCAGTTGGCGAAGGGTTCGGCAACCACGGGCGAAGTGTCCCAGTAGCCGCACGCGGCCTGGACGGCGGCGACATCCGCCTCCGTGGTGCGCGGTGTAATGCGGTCCACCGAGGTGCTGACGAAGCTGATGTTGGCATCGATCCAGTCGCCGAGGCCCGCATCCCATGCGCCGGCCATGCCCACCACGGCGTTGTGCGCCACGGTGCCGTTGCTGGAGAGGTTGTCGCAGCAGACCACGGCCAGCGGTCCCGCTCCGGCAGCCCGGCGGGCGGCGAGGGCCAGCACCAGCCGGCCCAGCGGCGTCGTCGGGAATCCGTTGCCGGCCAGCAGCGAAAGGTCAGCGACGACGTCGGGCGCCTTGGCGTCGAGGTGCCCGTCCGCGCCGAGCCGGTAGGCCGCTTCGGTGATGGTCAGGGTGACGACGGCCGTGGCCGGAGCCGCGATCAGCTCCGCCAGGCGCTGGACGTCGGCGCCGTCGATGGCCTCCACGATGCTGCTGACCACGGCGAAGGTGTCGCCGCCGTCGGCCCGTTCCACCACGGTGTACAGCCCGTCCTGCTCGGCCAGGGCCAGTGCCGCATCGGGGCGGCGGCCGGTGAAGGCGGCGATGCCCCAGTCCGCGGCGTCCGACGCCTGGTGGGTGTACCAGGCCTGGTGCGAGCGGTGGAAGGCGCCCAGCCCCAGGTGGACGATGCGTACGGGCGCTTTGGCGGACGGGCGCAGGCGGCGGTTCAGCCGCGGCAGGTCCACAGCTTCTACGGCCGCTTCAGGTTGCAGTTCGGTGCTCACAGCTTGAAGACCCTTCGGGGCGAGCCGTCGACGAGGTCGACGATCAGTTCGTGGGCGCGGTCCTCGCTGACGCGGTGCTCCGCTACCAGGCGGGCCAGGAAGGAGGCCTCGATCCGGCGGGAGGCGTCGTGGCGGGCGGGGATGGAGCAGAACGCGCGGGTGTCGTCGATGAAGCCGGACGAGCGGGAGAAGCCGGCGGTCTCGGTGACCGCCGAGCGGAAGCGCAGCATGGCGTCCGGGGCGTCCAGGAACCACCACGGGGCGCCGAGGTACACGGACGGGTAGAAGCCGGCCAGCGGCGCGAGTTCGCGGGAGAACACGGTCTCGTCCAGGGTGAACAGCACCAGGTGGAAGTCCTTGGCGGTGCCGAAGTCCTGCAGCAGCGGGCGGATCGCCTCGGTGTAGTTGACGGCGAACGGGATGTCGTGGCCGGTGTCCGCGCCGTAAGTGTTGAAGGTGGGTTCGTGGTGGTTGCGGTACGAGCCCGGGTGGATGGTCATGACCAGGCCGTCTTCCACGGACATCCGCGCCATCTGGTACATCATGTGGGCTTCGAAGTCTTCGCGGTCCTGCGCAGTGGCCTGGCCGGAGCGGGCCCGGTCAAACAGCTTTGCCGCATCGCCGGCGTCAAGCTTGAGCGTTGACGGCGTGCGGACGCCGTGGTCCGCGGAAACTGCGCCGTGCTCCACGAAATAACGACGCCGGTTTTCCAGCGCGGTGATGTACCCGGCATAGCCGGTGCCGCCGTCGCCCGCTGCCGCGATGAGGCGGTCAACGTTGGCGGACCACGCGGGGTGGGCGATGTTCAGGTACTGGTCCGGCCGGAACGTGGGCAGGACGCGGCCGTGGAAGGTGGGGTCGTCGGCGATTGCCTTGTGGCTGGCCAGGCTGTCCAGGGGATCATCGGTGGTGGCCAGGACCTCGATGTTGAAGTCCTTGAAGAGCTGGCGCGGCCGGAAGCCCGGTTCCAGGAGCTTGGCGGAAATCGCGTCGTAGCTGGCATCGGCGGTCTCGGCGCTGATCTCCTGCTGGAGGCCGAACACGCTGTCGAACTGCGTGCGGAGCCAGTAGCCGGAGGCGGTGCCTTCGAACAGAGGCCAGGCCTTGCAGAACTCGTGCCAGACGGCGCGGGAATCGGGCTGGGTGGTGTTGGAGTCCCGGAGCCGGTCCAGCGGAACGCCGCTGGCGTGGATCAGGCGGGTGACGTAGTGGTCCGGACTGACCAGCAGCGCTGCCGGGTCCGGAAAGGGGGTGTTGTGCTCGATGACAGCGGCGTCAACGTGCCCGTGCGGGGAAATGATGGGGAGGTCCTGGACTCGCTGCAGGAGGTCGCGCGCAATGCTGCGCGTTCCGGGATCCGCGGGCAGGAGCCGGTCTGGGTTGGCGGCAATCGACTGTGACATAGGTCAATGGTCCGGCTTGCCAAGGGCATTTGTCAACCGGTTGCCATAAATTGCCATTAAGTTGCGGGGTGGTCGGGGTGGGTGGCGGGAACGGCCCCCGGCCGGGCGGCCGGCGTGGCGGGGCTGCCCGGCCTCAGCCCGCGGGGAGGAGCCGTCCGCTGGAGCCCCGCAGCACCAGCTCCGTTTCGACGCGCAGCGTCCCCGCCGGCTCCCCCGTGCCGTGGAGCAGGTCAAGGAGCAGGGTGGTGGCACCGGAGCCGCACTCCCCCAGCGGCGAGCGGACGGTGGTGAGCGGCGGCGTGGTGAAATCCGCCCCGAAGATGTCGTCGAAGCCCACGATGCTGATCTGGTCCGGCACCACCATGCCCGCTGCCTGGAGCTCCTGCATGAGTCCGATGGCCAGGAGGTCGTTGTAGGTCAGCACGGCCGTGGCACCGCTGGCCCGGACGTCGCGCGCCACCTGGCGGCCGCCGTCGACCGTGGGTTTGGTGGATTCCAGCCGCACGGCCTCGAGCCGGGACCACTCGCAGGCTGCCTGGACGCCTTCCCAGCGGCGGGCGGACATCCAGGACTGCGCCGGCCCGGCAACAAAGGCAATCTTTGTGTGCCCGTTGGCGGCCAGGCTGCGGACTGCCTCGCTGATGCCTTTGTTCACGTCGGGAACCACGCACGGCACGCCGTCCACTTCGCGGTTGATGACCACCACGGGTTTGTCGCGGGCGAGGGTGCGGATGTCGTCGTCGTCCATGCGCGGGCTGGCCAGGATGAGGCCGTCCACGGTGGCCATCATCCGGCGGGCGGCGGTCAGCTCGGTGACGGCGGACTCGGCGGATTCGGCGAGCACCAGGGTGTAGTCGCGCAGGGTGGCCGTGGTTTCGGCTCCGCGGATGATGTCGAAGAAGGTGGGGTTGGTGATGTCCGCGACGATCAGCCCAAAGGTGTTGGTGCGGCCGGTGGGGAGCGCCCGGGCGAACGGGTTGACCTGGTAGTTCAGCTCCGCGGCGGCGTCCTCGATCAGCTTCTGCGTCTTGGCGCTGACCCGGCCCGGCTTGCTGAGCGCACGGGACACCGTGGACGGATTGACGCCGGCCACCTTGGCAATGTCGTAGATCGTGGCGTTGGGCTTGCCGTCCCGGGAGTGCTTTTTGGCGGGCGCTGTTGTTGCGGCAGCGGCCGGAGTCTTGGGTTCAGTCACGGCTCCATCGTAGTGCGGCATGGCAACAAACAGCAGGACGGTTGCCAGACCCTCTCTCACTTTCGGTGCCTTTAACGCCAACGGTCTCTCACTTTCGTCAGGAAAGTGAGAGACCGTTGGCGTTACGGCGCCGAAAAGTGAGAGAACGTTGGGCTAGGAACGCTCGGGGAACTTGCCCTCGTCCGCGATGCGCTTGTTCAGCTCGGCCAGGAACACGTCCTCGTCGAAGTCGAGGCCCACTTCGGTGCCGGTCCAGCTGGAGAGGTGGATGGCGTTGGCCAGGCGGACGCCGTTGATGCCGTCCGATCCCGGAGCAAGCAGCGGGGTGCCGTCCAGGATGTTGGCGGCGAAGTTCTCCAGGACACCGGCGTGCTGGCCGCCCCAGACGGACTCGAACTCGATGACTTCGGTGCTGTAGTACTCCTCGGGATTCAGCTCGCCCATGAAGAGCTTGCGGACATCGTCCATGTCCATGGCGTCGCTGAGTTCACGTTCGGGCTTCTTTAGGCGGGTCACCGTTGCGGTCTTGGAATTTTCGACGACGATCTTGCCCTGGTCGCCCAGGATCTCGAAACGGTCGGTGCCCACGATGTCATGCGTGGCGGTGACGAAGACGCCGGTAGCGCCGTTGCCGTAGTCCACCACCGCGGTGACCTCGTCCTCCACGGCGATGTCGCGGCGGAAGCCGTAGGCAACCTTGGAGTAGACGGACTTGGGGACGCCGCAGATCCACTGCCACAGGTCCAGCTGGTGCGGTGCCTGGTTGACCAGGACGCCGCCGCCTTCGCCGCCCCATGTGGCGCGCCATTCGCTGGAGTTGTAGTACCCCTGCGGACGCCACCAGTTGGTGATGATCCAGTTGGTGCGGCGGATATCGCCGATCTCGCCGTTTTCGACGATCTCCTTGAGCCTGCGGTACAGCGGGTTGTTGCGCTGGTTGAACATGATGGCGAAGGACAGCTCGGGCTTGCTCGCGGCAAACTCGTTGAGCTCCTTGACCTGCTTGGTGTACACGCCGGCCGGCTTCTCCACGAGGGCGTGGATGTTGCGCTTGAGCGTCTCGATGCCCATTTCGGGGTGCAGGAAGTGCGGCACGCAGGTGACGACGGCGTCCACGTCACCGCTTTCCAGCATGGCGATGTAGTCGTCGTAGAACGGCGCGTCCGGGTACGTGGCCGCAGCGGCTTCCTTTTTCGCCGGGTCGGTGTCGCAGATGGCGCCGATCTCCATGTTCGGGACCATGCCGTCCGTGATGAACTTGGCGTAGGCGCCGCCCTGCTGGCCCAGGCCGATGATGCCGAGGCGTACTTTCTTACTCATGTGCTGATTCTCCGTAGTCAGTCGGTGGGGTCTAGAAAAGGTTCGAGTGGCCCAGAGCCACGAGGTTGTCGTACGAAGTCTGCAAAGCGTCCCAGACGGTGCGGCCGTAGAGCTCGTCCTGCTCCACCAGCATGTACTTGGCGCCGGCAGCCTGCGCGGCGGGGATGATGGAGGCGAAGTCGAGGTTGCCTTCGCCCACTTCCGCGAACTGGACAACGTTCTTGAATTCGGCCATGAACCCCATGATGTCTCCGGAATCCAGCATGTCGAAGGAGGCTTCGGGCAGCTCGCCGATCCGGTAGTCCTTCAGGTGCACCATGGCGGTGCGGCCGGCGTACTTTTCCAGGGTGCGGACCGGGTCAAGCCCGCCGCGCTGCACCCAGTGCACGTCGATTTCCATGCCCATGGCCGGGGAGTTCTCGGCGATGATGTCCAGCATGTACTTACCGTCGAACTTCGCGAACTCGATGTGGTGGTTGTGGTAGTACAGGCCCAGGCCCTGCTCCTGCAGGCGCTCAGCGTATTCGTTGGCCTGCTTGGCGAAATCCACCACGGCACCGATCGACTTCATGGCCGGGAAGGGCAGCATGCCGATCCGCAGGAGCTTTGAGTCCAGCCGCTTGGCGTCGTCCACGATCTTGTCGAAGTGCTCTGCCAGGGAGTCGCCGGGGCGGCCCTTTGGGGTTTCCGTCGCCACGGACAGCGCCGCGATGTCCATGCCCAGTTCGGTCCGGGAGCGGTCCAGCTCGGCGACGTTCTCCGGGGTCATCGGGATCTGGGAAATCTCGACGGCGTTGTAACCGATCGCGCTGACCTTGCGGAGCGTCTCGAACGCCCCCACCTCGGCGAAGCTGTTTTTGAGCATCATCGCCTGTACGCCAATTTTGGCCACTGTGTTCCTCCGTAATGTTCCGGACCCTCGAGGGCCGCTTTGCTGGTCTTGCTGCTGCTGCCGTGGCTGACGCCCGGTGTCAGGCGAGCGCGCCGGCCTGTTCGGTCTGTTGCCGCTGGATGTCCAGCAGGCGGTGGCGATCCGCCCGGCGTTGTTCCTGCCGGTCCGGATCGGGTACTGGGGACGCCAGCAGGAGACGCTGGGTGTAGGGATGTTCGGGGTCGCGGGTCACCACTTCGGCAGGTCCCTGCTCGACTATTTCGCCGTGGTACATCACTGCCACACGGTGGCTGATGTGCCGGACCACGTCAAGGTCGTGCGAGACGAACAAGTACGAAACTCCGGTGTCCTTCTGGATCTGAAGGAACAGGTCCAGCACGCGTGCCTGGGTGGAGAGGTCAAGCGCGCTGACGGGTTCGTCGCAGACGATCAGCTTGGGCGAAAGGGCCAGTGCCCGGGCAATGGCCACGCGCTGGCGCTGACCGCCGCTGAACTCCCGCGGCAGGCGGTGGATGGCATCCGAAGGCAGCCCCACCTGGTCCAGGAGTTCCTTGACGCGCTTCTTGGCGGCAGCCTGTTCCATGCCCTGCACGCCAAGTGGTTCGGCCAGGATGGCGCCGATCTCCAGGGCCGGGTTGAGCGAGGTGTACGGGTCCTGGAACACCACCTGCAGGTCACGGCTCAGGGTCCGCCGCTGCCTGCGGGTGGCGTGGCTGATGTCCTTGCCTTCGAAGGTGATCTTGCCGCCCGTCACCGGGGCCAGGCCCAGGACCGCACGGCCAAGGGTGGTCTTGCCGGAACCGGACTCCCCCACCAGGCCGAGGGTCTCGCCCCGGCCGATGGTGATGTTGATGTCAGTCAGGGCCCGGAAGGGCTTGGCCCGGAACTTCTTGCTGAGGTATTCGACAACCAGGTTGTCCACCGTCAGGAGCGGGCCCGTCGGGAGCGGGGCAATTTCGTTGACTTCAACAGTGCTCACGCGACCGGCTCCTTCTGGCTGGATACAAGCATGGACATGGGGGTTTTGCCTTCCAGCATCGACGCCAGGAGGGTCTGGGTGTAGGGCTCCTTCGGGTGGCGGAGGATGTCGCGGACGGATCCTTCCTCAACCAGGCGGCCGTTCTGCATCACGGCCACGCGGTCGCAAAGGTCGGCCACCACGCCGAAGTTGTGCGTCACCAGGATCACGCCGACGCCGAGGCGGCGCTGAAGGTCACGGATGAGGTCCAGGACCTCGGCCTGCACGGTGACGTCCAGGGCCGTAGTGGGTTCATCGGCAATGATGAGGTCCGGTTCGCAGCTGATGGCGCCGGCGATGAGCACACGCTGTGCCATACCGCCGGAGACTTCATGCGGGTACGCCCTGAAGGTGCGGTCGGGGTGGACAATTCCGACGTCGGACAGCAGCTTCATGGCACGCTCGGCGGCTTCCGCCTTGGAGATTCCCAGGACGCGCACCATCGGCGTGACCAGCTGGTAGCCGATCGTGAACGCCGGATCCAGGTTGCTCATGGGTTCCTGCGGAATGTAGGAGATCCGCTTGCCGCGAAGCTTGGACAGCCGGTCCTGGTTGACCTTGTCGTCGCCCGGGGCCACGGTGTAGTTGCCGTCGAACTGGATGGCGCCGCCCACAATACGGGCGGTGTCAGGCAGCAGGCCAAGGATCGAGAACGCCGTCTGGGACTTGCCCGATCCGGACTCGCCCACGATGCCCAGGATTTCGCCGCGGTCCACGTGGAAGGAGACGTCGTCCACTACCTTCTTGACCGAGCCGTCCGCCTGCGGGTACCCGACGCCGAGGTTGGTCACCTTGACCAGGTGGTGTTCGGTTCCGGCTTCAACGGCGGCAAGGGTCTTGCGCGCTACCTTCGAGGCGCTGGCTGAAGCAGCGTCTTCGGCTGCATGGACCTTCTTCTTGCGGTGCTTGATCTTCTCGCCGTCTTCCAGGGCATCGCGGATGGCATTGCCCAGGAGCACCAGGCCGCCGATGGTGAGCGCCATGGCCAGCGCCGGCCAGAAGAGCAGTGTCGGGTTCAGGTAGACGTTCTTGAAGCCCTCGCTGAGCATCACACCCCAGGTGGCTTTGGAAGGGTCGCCCAGGCCAAGGAACTCCAGGCCTGACTGGATGGCGATGGCCACGCCGGCGATGGCTGCAGTCTGGATGATGATCGGTGCCCGGACAACGGAGAAGATGTGGCGGGCAATGATGCTCCAGTCAGACAGCCCTGATACCCGGGCGGCGTCGACGTACAGCTCGTTGCGGACCGACTGGACGGCGGTCCGCGTCAGCCGGAAGTAGGCCGGGCTGATCAGGATGCCGAAGGCAATCATGGAAATCCAAACCGACGGACCGAAAGCGGCCCGGATGGTGAGCAACACAATCAGGCCGGGGAGGCTCATGGTGATGCTGACCATCCAGTTAGAGACTGCCTCGAATTTCCCGGAGTAGTAGCCGGCGATCAGCCCGGCCGGCAGGCCGATGGTGATGGCAACCCCGGCGCAGAGCAAGGCGGAAAGGAGCGTCAGCTGGGCGCCGAAGAGCAGCCGGCTCCAGACGTCGCGGCCGGCGCTGTCCGTGCCGAGGATGTTCACGGAATCCGGCTCGGCCAGGGTCTTGGCAATATTCGCGTAGTTCTCATCGAACGGCGCCAGGACGGGAGCCAGGACGGCGAGCACGGAAATGGTCGCCAGGATCAGCAGCGCGGCGATGCCGAGCGGGTTCCTGACCAGGCGCCGGATCACGGTGGAGCGGACCACGGTGCCGGACTGGCCCGTGGGCGGGGCGACGGCGCCGGTGCCGTCGGCGACAGCCGCTGTTTCTACAGTTTCGCTCATGACACACGTACCTTCGGGTTGAGCCAGCCATTAAGAATGTCCACCAGCAGGTTCACCACAATGACGACGACCACCGTGTACATCACGACGCCCATCACCACCGGAAGATCCGTCTGGGTGGTTGCCGTGACCGCCATCGGCCCCATGCCCGGGAGGGCGAAGATCTGTTCGATGATCACCACGCCGCCCAGCATGCCGATCAGCTGCAGGCTCAGCACGGTCAGGCCGGCCGGGGCGGCGCTCCGCAGCACGTGTTTGAACAGGATTTCGCGCTCGCCGATGCCGCGGCTTCGCAGCGTGCGGACATAGTCCCGCTCGAGCTGCTTGATGACGGCGCTGCGGATCTGCTGCGCGCCGCCGGTGACTCCGTTGATCAGCAGGGCGATCACCGGGAGGGACATCGAGTAGACCCAGGCGTCTGCGCCGGAGTCCGGTGAGATGGTGCTCGTGGCGGGGAAGAGGCCCAGCTGGATGGCCAGGATGGTGACCAGGATGACGCCGATGACGAACCCCGGAACGGAGTCGCCGATGATGGCGCCAACCTGGACCACCCTGTCCACCCAGCCGCGCTTGACTGCAGCGGCTACACCGATCAGTGCGGCGCAAATGGCGATCAGGATCATTGCGACGAAAACCATGGTCATGGTGACCGGAATCCGGCTGGCCAGGGAGTTGGCCACCGGTTCGGAGGTGAACCAGGATGCGCCAAGGTTTCCAGTCAGGGCATCGCCCACCCAGGCGAGGTAGCGGACAACGAGTGGCTGGTCCAGGCCCAGCTCCTGTTCCTTCAAGGCCACTTGTTCAGCGGTGGCCTGGTCGCCCAGGATGTTCCGGGCGATGCTGCCGCTGGACATATACAGCAGGAAGAACGTGAGCGCAGAGACAACAAGCAGCACCACCGCCCCGCTGCCCAGCCTTTTCGCAATGAACCTGATCATGGTGCCCTACTTGGCGGGTGAGTAGTTGTAGATGGACGGGACAGCCTGCTGGATCTGAGGCGTTACCTCAACCTTGGAGTTGTGGTAGTACATCTGGTTCACACGGAACAGCGGCGCGAACCATGCCTGCTCCACCACGTACTTGTTGACGTCCTGGGCCAGCTTGCCGGCGTCGGCTCCACCGGCGCGCACTGCCTCGATCTCCGTGTCCAGCTCCGGGTTGGCGTTCTTGAACGGGTTGTAGAGCGCCTTCGTGGAGATGATCTGGTTGATGGCAACGGTCGGCTCGCCCTGGAAAAGGGAGAAGTACATGGTGGTGAACTTCTGGGCTGCAACATCCGAGGTGAAGGTATTCGTGATCGCAGCGCCGACATTGAGCGTGATGCCCACGTCAGCCAGCTGCTGCTTGACCACGGAAATCTGGGTTTCGAAGTTCGGGACGGCGGGGATTTCCATCGTGAAGCCGTTTTCGTAGCCGGCTTCCTTGAGGAGCTGCTTGGCCTTTGCAGGATCGTAGCTGTAGTGGTTTTCCAGCTCTTCGGTCCAGGCTCCGCTGGCCTTGCCGAACGGCTGCGACGTTGGAGTGCCCTGGCCCAGCATGACCTGGTCAAGGATGGTCTTGCGGTCAAACGCGTAGTTGATGGCCTGGCGGACCTTGACGTCCTTGAGCGCAGGGTTCTTGGTGCCGTCGCGGTCAAGCAGCAGCAGCCCCTGCCAGTCCACCTCGTTGGCGGCGAGCTTCATCTTGGCACCCTCGGCCTGTTTGCCCGTCTTGGGGTCCAGGATGGTGGCGTCCACCTGGCCGGAGACCAGTGCATTGGTGCGCGCCGTGATGTCCGTCAGGATCTTGAACGTGAGCTTCTGGTACTTCTGCAGGTCCTTGTTCCAGTAGTCCTTGCGCGCATTGAACACAGTCTGGGAATCCTTGACCGAAGCGGCCTTGTCCATGACATACGGTCCCGAGCCTGCGGGCTCGGTCTTGATGCCTTCGGTACCGAGTGCCTTGGGGCTGCCCATCAGGCCGGCAGCCTGGCTGAGGAAGTACTCCAGGGCAGGGTCCGGGACGGAAAGGTTGATGTCGATGGTGTCCGCATCCACCACGGCCACGTCGGAGACTGATGCGAGCTGGGCCATCTGCGGGCCGTTGGCCTTCTTGAAGTGGTCCATGTTGGCTTTGGCAGCTTCGGCGTCGAACTTGGCGCCATCGCTGAAGGTGACGTCCGTGCGCAGGTCAACCGTCAGCTTGGTGTTGGCCTCGTTGTACTTCCACTCGGTGGCAAGCATCGGGCTGAGCTTTCCGTCCGGCTCGCGGAGGATCAAGGTGTCGTACACAGCCTGGTAGGGCTGCAGGACGTGACCCACGTGGGCCTGGGCCGGGTCCCAGGAGCGTACGTCCTGGATGGTGCCGATGGTCAGCGCAGTGGCAGCAGCGGCTTTCGGGCCGGAGTTTGCCGTTCCGCCGCATGCGGTCAGGGCGAGCGCCGCGCTGACGGTGAGGGCGGTTGCTACCGCCTTGGGACCTAACTTCATTGTTGGCTCCTTGGATCTGTGGAACGGGAGACTTGCAGAGTAAGGCCGGTGTGGCGTGGGCCACACCGGCCTTGTGAGACTCACAGTACGCATTGTTGCTTCGTTTGGCAACCGATTGTCAAAGATGTTGCAGAATTACTTTTCGAGGGCTGGAATGAAACGTTCTCAGGCCATCTGATGTCCGACAACCGGTTGCTTCAATGGCTTCAAGACACGTGGTCGGCCGACTCCGGGTAGCTCTGCCGGTAGACATCCTTGATGATGCCCAGCGACTTTTCGGCCTCCGCCGGACTGATCCAGAACGGCTCCGGGTCGTCCAGGCGAGCGTAGAAGTCGTCAATCAGCAGCTCGTGCGAGACTCCCCAATAGGATCTGCCGCCGGATTCGCTGGTGCGCTCCGGAATGACGTCCACGCGTCCGTCCGCATGCGTCACCGTGAGGTCGCCGCGCAGGCTGAGGACCGCTTTTTCAGTGACCACATCCAGCGTCACGGGCGCGTTGTACGCATTCGCCAGGGTGGCATAGAACGCACTCCGGGCCCCGTTGGCATGTTCCGCCACGAATTCCGCGGTGTCCTCCACCTCGATGGCGCCGCCGAGGAAGCGCGTGGAGGCATTGCCGGTGACACTGACAACGTCGCCCACCAGCCATTGGAGCAGGTCAACGGTGTGGATGGCCTGGTTCATCATCAGCCCGCCGCCGCCACCCGCCCAGGTTCCGCGCCACGGCCGGCTTTCGTAGTACTCGGCGGAGCGCTGCCACATGACCGTTGCGGACGCCCCAACCACCGCGCCCAGCTCGCCGGACCGGAGCAGCGAGTGCATGGCCTGCGACGTCGCGTTGTACCGGTTCTGGAAGCACACCGCGATTTTTGCGGTGCCCGCCGAGGCGGCCCCCACCAGCCGCCGGCCTTCCGCCAGCGTGTGGGCCAGCGGCTTTTCCACGATCACATTGACGCCGCGTTCCAGGCAGTCCGCCGCCAGCGAGGCATGCTGGTCGTGCGGGGTGCAGATGTGCACCACGTCGGGCCGGACGGCGTCGATCAGGCTCAGGTGGTCGGCGAAGCCGGGGACGCCGTAGGCGGCCACCGCGGCGGCCAGCCGCTGCGGATCCGAATCGCAGACCGCAACCAGCGTGGCGCCGTCGAGCTTTGCCACCGCCTCAAAGTGCACGGCGGAAACATCGCCGCAGCCGATGACTGCCGCCGTCGTGCTCAAGAGAGTTCAACCCCGTTCTTGGCAGCGAGCGCCGCGAAGGCCCGGGCGGCGATGCCGAACGCCACCGGGCCCGAGAAGCCGCCCAGCTCGTGGGCGCTGGCCAGGTGCGGTTCCAGCGAGGCGAAGCCGGTGAAGCCGTCCGCCTTCAGGGCGGCGATGGTGGCATCCAGTTCGCCGTCGCCCTCGCCGGAGGGAACCACTTCGCCGGTGCCGGCCAGAGCGTCCTTGACCTGGAAGTACTCAAGGTACGGCCGCAGCATGGCATAGCCGTCGGTGTACGGCTTGACGCCCACCTGGACAAAGTTGGCGTTGTCCCACGCGATGCGCAGCGCCGGGGAATCCACGGTTTTCATGATGTCCAGGACCCGCTCGGGGGTGTCACCGAAGATGCCCTTTTCGTTTTCATGCAGGAGTACGACGCCGGACTCCGCAGCCAGCGCTGCCAGCGCACCCATGCGGACCATGACGTCGTCGCGGATGTCTTCGGCGCTCTGGTCCTCGGCGCGGTAGAAGGAGAAGATCCGGATGTATTTGGTGTCCAGGCCCTTGGCCACGGAAATGATCTGGCGCAGCCGGTCCAGTTCGTGTTCCACCGGCAGGCTCACGTCCACTTTGCCGATGGGGCTGGCGACTGCCGAGACCTTGAGGCCCTTCTCATCAAGGATGCCCCTGAGGGCCGCGACCTGCGGCGCTTCAAGTTCGGAGACGTTGGTGCCCCAGGCGCTGCGCACCTCGATGTGGCTGGCGCCCAGCGCCAGCAGGACCGCCGCCTGCACCGCGGGATCCGGATCTATCTCGTCCCCGAAACCTGAGAGGGGCCAGACTGCGGTTGTTGTTTCGCTCACGCGGATCTCCTGGGGTTCGCGGCCGCCGCGCCGGGCAGCTTGATCAGGCTCCAGTGCGGTGACGCAGTTCACAAACGGTGTCCAGCCCAGTTTAGCCAGCCTGGTCATCAATGACAACCGGTTGCCAAACTTTGACAATCTATGGCATTCTTTGCAGAACGGTTCTGTGGTGGCAGTCACAGGCCCACCCACCCGACCCGGCCACCACGTTCAGAGAGGAGCGCCGTGGCTACGACGCAACCAGCAGCTGTGGACCGTCCGCCCACCATCCACGACATTGCCGCGCTCTGCGGCGTGGCGGCCTCCACTGTGTCCCGGGCCCTCTCCACGCCGGACCGCGTCAACATCAGGACGCGGCAGCGGATCGAGGCGGCCGCAGCGCAGCTGAACTACATCCCCAACAGCCAGGCCAAGGCACTGAGCTCCGGCCGCACCGGCGCGGTGGGAGTGCTGGTCCCGGACATCACCAACCCGTTCTACTTCGACCTCATCCGGGGAACCCAGCTCCAGCTCAAGGCGGCCGGCTACACCCAGTTGCTGGTGGATACGGAGGAATCCGACGAGGTGGAGGCCAGCACCATGGAGCAGCTGCGCAAGAGTGCCGACGGCATTGTGGTGGCCGCCTCCCGGCTGAGCGACGACGCCTTGCTCGCGGCTGCGGCAAAGATGCCGATGGTGACGATCAACCGCGACGTCCCCGGCGTCCCCGCCGTCCTCATAGATACCCCGTCAGCTACTAGCCAGGCCCTGGACCACCTCATCTCGCTGGGCCACACCCGCATCGCCTACATGGCCGGGCCACCCACCTCGCAGTCCAGCGAACGCCGCTGGACCGCACTGTCCGTCGCTGCCGAGGAACGCGGCGTGGAAGTGCGCCGGCTGGGACCCTTCGCCCCCAAGACGCAGTCCGGCGCAGCCGCTGCGGACGCCGCCGTGCACAGCGGAGTGACGGCCTGCATCGCGTTCAACGACCTCATCGCCATCGGCATGCTCCAACGCCTTCGCGAACGCGGCATCCGGGTTCCGGAGGACATGAGCATTGTGGGCTGCGACGACATCTTCGGCGCCGACTTCTGCAATCCGCCGCTGTCCACCATGGCGTCCCCGATCGAACAGGCGGGCCGGGTGGCGGTGTCCATGCTGCTGGCCCAGCTGAACCCGCTGGCCGGCGGCGGCACCCGCAGCCGGTCCGTGATGCCCACCCACCTTACGGTCCGTGCCTCCACCGGGCCGGCGCCGGCTGCGGCTGTGGCTACACCGGCTACGCCGGCTACGCCGGGGCTCGGGTAGCCGTAGGCTCCGCAGGCGCCACCGGGGCTCGGCACCCAGTAAGTCCGGGGCGGTTTATCACGGACGTCGCAACAGGGGTCTGCCTTGAACATACCTGCTGAGGCCGGGATCGAGTACTAGTACTACTCCCGGAGTGACGTGTGGCCCTTCGGGTACCGTGATCGGGCAGTTTTGCATGCGAGTCTTATCGGATGAGTAAGAGTCCGGATGCTGGCCTTCTCTAATGAAATCCTGGTCTGACGGGCGACCCGTGAGGGAGTGTCTTGCGGCAGGGATTCTAAACCGGGACAGCAGGACATGCCGCAGCGGGGCAGCCGGAGTCTTGACAGCCGATTGCTATCAGGAATCATCGGTGGTGTCGCGAACGGGATGGGGCCACGCTGATGACAGACACAGGAGCTAAACAATGGGGACGTTGATCGGCGCTGTGCACTCTATGGGGGGCGAGCAGCCTCGGCTCGAACGCGTGCTACTTCCCGAGCGGCATGAGTTCGAGGTGGTAGTTCCGGACGGCTCGGGGGTCCGGGGTTATGTGACCAGCTATGAGGTTTGGGACTCGTTTGTGCGGGTGAACGTGACTTTTATCGATCAACCGCTGCGGAGAGGGCGCGAAGACGCGCTCGTTCTACGGCTCTCAGACGGCACGTTCGCGAAGATGGTTCACGGGAATGGCGGCGGGAGTGACCGGTTCAGCGTTATGGGAACGGCGTTCGCCCGCCCGCTCGTCGCCCAGACTGCGACGCTCGGGCTCGGACGGGACCCGCGCAGAGCCCCAGCGCCTCGCATTGTCCAGGATCCGCGAGGCGTGGTGCTGCCTGCTCGCGATCCTTCCGAGGAGATGGTTTTCACGCCGATCATGGACCTCGCGCTCCCGTAGCGGATCCGGCGGCGGGACTCACCATCCGTTCCCGTTATCCAAAATGGGGGAGCGATGGCTTCTGGCGTCTCTTGCGGTCCGTGTTGGCTGGGCGTAACGTCCGCAGCATAAGGGTTGCCTTGGAGGCCTCCATGCGTGTGCTGCTACGCCATTTCATCTCCATGACATCAGTCTTGTCCGTCTGCCTCGGCCTTTCGGCGTGCACCGTCACCGAGGCGCCATCCCCCGCACCGACTTCGGAGGCCCGCACGGTCCCACCGTTGCTCACGGTCCCACCGCTGCCCAAGAGCGGCGACATCGACGCTGGTACATACCTCGTCACCAGCTTCGCAGAGAATTTCGAGATCACCGTCCCAGACGGCTGGGTGAGTGAAGGCGGCGCCGGCGTGGGCAAGGACGACCCGGATCACCCGGATGAAAGGGCGGTCTTCGTGGGTTGGTGGCCCTCCGACCATGTGCCAAGGGACGCATGCGCGTGGCAGGGCGCGCTCGTCGAGGTCAATCCATCGGCTCAGGCTTTCGTCGACGCGTTGACGGCGCAGACGTCAACGGCCAGCACCACTCCCGTCGAGGTCGTGGTGGGCGATTACTCCGGCGTCGAGTTCGACCACTCCGTCGAGGGCGACGTGAATATCAAAGCCTGCGACAATGGTCAGTTTTGCGTTCACTCAGAATATTCGAATGTATGCACCCGCTGGTACTCGAGCGTTGCTGAGCGCGAAACCTACCGGGTGGTCAACCTGAACGGCCGGCGCGCTATGTTCTGGGTAGTCCAATTCCACGAATCGATCAATCCGGAGCTGACACGAGAGGCACGCGCCGTCTTCGACTCGATCGTTTTCAAGCTCCGACAAGTGACCAGCTGATGCGATAGGCGATCTCCTTACGGGACGGACGAACCAGGTACTGCTAACTTTGCCGCTGCGTCGTGATAAGTCGCGAACTTGGCGGATGCGCTGGACCAATCCAGCACAGCTCTGGGGCGGCTGTTGATCTCCGTTGCGGCGAAGAGGGCATCCGCCGGTTTGATGGTGCTTAGGTCATCTCCTTTCCGGAAGTACTGACGAAGTAGTGGAGTGGTCCCCAGAAGTTGGACACGCAATTTAGGATCCTTCTTCAGGGAGTAGTCAGATGTACTTGAGAAGCACGTTGAGTCACTCCGATGCAGTGTCGTCTATCGAGTTGTTCGAGCAAGGGCTGACTGCCAAGTCCGTCGCGCTTGCTCTTGATTTAGCACCCAACCCTGTCCAAATGTTGTATGAACGATGGCAGGTTCGAGGATCGGGTGCGCTGATGACAAGAAGCCGTAAGCAGTACGACATCGAAACCAAGCTCCTAATCGTGCGGCGTCATCTTCAGGGCGTGTCCGGACGCGTCCTGGCCAAGGAGTATGGCCTTCCCTCTCCCGGCACCGTCACGAATTGGACGAGAATTTACCGACGCGATGGTGAAGACGGCTTACGCCCGAAGAAACGGGGCCGGCCACCAGTCGATCCCGAGAACGCACTTCCCGAGAGCGAGGTCGAGCAACTCCGACGGGAGAACGAGCGGTTACGTGCGGAGGTGGCGTACCTGGGAAAATTGCGGGCCTTGAGGGCACAGGAACGACGCTGAAAGTTCAAGCGATAGATGACCTCAAGGCCCACCACCGGTTACCGCTGTTACTGCACCTGGCAAAGATTCCCCGGTCCACGTTCTACGACCACCGCAACCGGCTCACCCGACCGGATCGGCACGCGACACTCAAAGAAGCCATTCGTCAGGTCTTCACGCAGGCGCGAAGCGCATACGGGCATCGACGCGTCCTGGCCATGCTGCTGCGACAGGGATGGACAGTGTCGAAGAAGACCGTGCTGAAGCTCATGCGTGGGCTCGGCCTGCAAAGCCCAGTGCGTCGGCGGCGCAGATACAACTCCTTCCGCGGCGAGGTCGGTAAGACGGCCGATAACGTGTTGAACCGCCAGTTCGAGACTGCGGTAAAACACACAAAGTGGGCCACCGACGTCACCGAGTTCACGGTGGGTATCTCCAAGGTTTACGTCTCACCGGTCCTTGATCTCCATGACAATCGAATCGTCTCTGTCATGGCGGGTCCGTCTCCGAGCGTCAAAATGGTCACCGACGGCCTTCGCAATGCGATCAGCGGCCTCGCTCCGAATGAGCGACCCCTGGTCCATTCAGATCAGGGATTTCAGTACCGGCATCCGCTCTGGCAGGACACGCTCCGCGAAGCCGGACTGACTCAATCAATGTCCCGTAAGGGCACGTGCTTGGATAACGCCTCCATGGAAGGGTTCTTCAGCCACCTCAAAGAGGAGTGGTTCCGAATCCAGCAACCCAGGACCATCGAGCAGTTCCATACCGGGCTAACCGAGTATCTGCGTTGGTGGAACAGCACCCGGATCCAACGAAGACTCGGCTACCTCAGCCCCGACGAATACCTCGCTCGCAAGCTCGCCACCGCGTAACGTCTAATTAGGAATCCAACTTCTGGGGACCACTCCAGTAGGCCATTAGCGTTCTCGTTTGACGCGCGCTGCCAGGGGCTGGCCGGATCGCAGAAGTACACGAGCGTCCCCAGCGCAGCTGTGACCTCGGCGTGTTTGGCCATCTCTGATCCACGGTCCCACGTCAATGTCCTCCGCAAGGTGGCCGGCATGACTCCGAGCACTTCGATGAGCTGGTCACGCACGTTGTCGGACCTGCTCCCCGGACGGAGCACGAAAGCGACGAGGAGTCGCGAAGAGCGTTCAACCAGCGTCACTATCGCTGATTTGTTTCCTTTCCCCATGATGAGCTCACCTTCCCAATGGCCAGCTTCCTCCCTGGTGGCGATGTGGGCCGGGCGGTCCCCGATCTTCAGAGCATCATTAATGTGCCGGCGTGGCTTCACCTTGGTCCTGGACCTTGGTCGCCTGCTGAACTTACCCGAACGCAGCAGGCGGGCAGATCCCGCTGGAACGGGGCGGATGCCTAATTGGTAGAGCGCACAGTAGATCGTTTCATGAGCCAAGTGCCGGCGCTTTTCCCCCGGAAACCGTTCCTTTAGGGCCCAGGAGACCTGCTGGGGGCCCCACCGCTTCGATAGACAGACCACGACGTAATCCCTGAGCTCGTCATCTCCGGCAAGCCTTGCCAGTCTGGGTCGCGGCCTTCTCTTCTGTGCCATCTGCTGGGCGCCGAACGGATGATAGCGACATGAGTCCGGTCGATTCCGGGCCAACTCCCTGCTGATTGTGGAGGGTGACCGGCCGAGATCGCGGGCGATAGATTGAAGACTCGCTTTACCCAGCAACCGGTCGGCAATGAAGATGCGTTCGTTCTCTGACAGATAGCGACTGGACACGGTTGCGGCCGGAACCGCTTTACCGGGTCTCGGGTCCAAGCCCTGCTGCACCAGGCCCTCGACCCCGTTGCGCCCATGCAACCAACGCCTGCCCGTGTTTTTGTGGATCCCAAGAAATCCTGCATGCTGCCGAGTTGGAGTGGCCTTCTTTCATGAGCTGAACGTACAAGGGCTTCTTCTCAACCAAGCCCTCTGGGCCCATTTTTCGCGATCGGCGCGTCGAACTGCGCATGATCCAACACCTCTTTCAGAGTGGTGTTGCGACGTTCGTGAGAAGCCGTCCGGGCCTGATTCAGGCGGACACAGTTGAGCATGGTTGACACTGCTGACTAGTCTGGATCACATGCGCGAACTCCAGGCCAGGATCATTGAAGAAATGGGCGTCCAGCCCCGGATCGACCCCGCCGGGGAGGTGCGCAAACGCGTCACGTTCCTGAAGGACTACCTCAAGGCAACGAACACCAAGGGCTTCGTGCTGGGCATCTCCGGCGGCCTTGATTCCTCGCTCGCGGGCCGGCTTGCCCAGCTCGCTGTCGAAGAGCTCGCGGCAGAAGGAACGGACGCCAATTTCGTGGCGGTCCGTCTCCCCTACGGTGTGCAGCACGATGAGGACGACGCCCAGGCCGCCCTGGACTTCATCAAGGCCAAGACCGAGTGGACCTTCAACATCTCCGCTGCGGTGGACGGCTTCGAGGACGAATTCGAGAAGACCGTGGGCAACGGAATCTCCGACTTCCACAAGGGCAACACCAAGGCCCGCACCCGCATGATCGCGCAGTACGCCCTCGCCGGCGAGCACAACTACCTGGTCATCGGCACGGACCACGGCGCCGAATCCGTCACCGGATTCTTCACCAAGTTTGGCGACGGCGGCGCGGACATCCTGCCGTTGTTCGGGCTGAACAAGCGCCAGAACCGGGCACTCCTCGCCGAGCTGGGCGCTCCCGCCCGGATCTGGGAGAAGGTGCCCACAGCCGATCTCCTCGACGGCAAGCCCGGCCGCACCGACGAGGACGAGCTCGGCATCACCTACGACCAGATCGACGACTACCTCGAGGGCCGCGAGGTCCCCGAGTCCGTGGCCGAATCGATCGAGCAGAAGTACCTCCGCACCCGCCACAAGCGCACTGTCCCGGTCACCATCTTCGACACCTGGTGGAAATAGCCTGACCCCGGCAGCCGCCGGGGTCAGGCTCTGAGTCCGCAGGCTCCGGTCAGTCCCGGACTTCCACAGTTCCCTTCATTCCCATGAAGTCGTGGAGGGCGCAGATGTAATCGAAATCTCCGGCCTTGTTGAACTTCACGGTGAAGGTGCTCTTCGGCAGCATCAGGCCGGAACTGAGGTCTCCGCCGGTGAAGTCAGCGGGGTCACCCACGGCTGCGAACTCGTCGGCTGGCTCCTCGCCGAAGGTGACGGTGTGCGGAGCTCCCATGCCGTCATTGACAAACGTCACTTCGTCGCCAACGTGGACTAGGATGTGGGCCCGGACGAACCGCATGAGCATGGCCGTCTCGTTGTCTGTGCCTGCGATGACGGTATGGTCATCGGCTTTGGCCCGCGCCGCGTCCCACTGCTCGTAGCCGTCCCGCAGGATCTTCCGCTCCTGTTTGTTGGACTGGCGGTCGTACTGCGACTGGGAGTAGGGGTAGTCGGTTCCCGCGTCCCGAACGTGAACGGTCCCCTTCATGGCCATGCCATGGACCAGGCAGTAGTAGATGAACTCGCCCGTGTCCGGGAATTTCAGCGTGTAGCGTCCCACTTCCTTGAAGCCGCTGTCCGAAACGTTCGTCATGACACCCGAGTTGTAGTACGACTTTCCGTCGTAAGTCTTGCCGCCTTGGGCTTCAACATACTGGGGATTCTCCGGGTTGAACGGCTGCGTGGACTCCAGGGACTGGCCTTCGGCAAGGAACGTCACAGTATGGATTTCTGCTGCGTTCGCTTTCCAGGTGATCTTGTCCCCGGCGTTAATGTAGATGTTTTCGGGGAGGAAGGACATCCCCTGAATCGCCTGGTCCGATGACTCGGAACCGACCTGCACAGTCCAGGTCCTGGGTGATTTTCCGCCGTCCGCGACGGCAGTGCCGCTGAGTGCCACCGGCATCAGCAGCGAGATCAGCGCCGCCACGAGCACGCGGATAAGGCGCGGGATCTGGCGGCTTTCTTTTTGGAGAGCCATAAGACTCATTCCTTCGGTGTGTTTCCCTGTGTTCTCGTAGGTGCCGGGAAACCGGTGATACGGTTCCGGCGTTCTCCTGCCACCGCGCCTACCCAGGCTCAGGCGGGAAGGCAGTCAATATATCCGGCGCGCCACCCTTACTCCTCAGCAGGATCACCGCTATGCATCCGGTGGGGGAAGGGACCGGTTGACGCAAGCGGCGTCGCCGCCGGTCCGATCGGTTGGACACTGCCGATACAGTTCCAATCGTGCTCCGACCAGAATAATTTGTCGATACTCCGGCAAACCCTTAAGCTCCACCCGGTGACCGCGTCAGCAGGGTGGAGATCCTGTGCGCCTCTTCCATCAGGAGGCGGCCCAGGGTTTCCTGCCGGTCCCCGCGGAACCGCGGCTCGATGCCGGTCAGTGACAACGCCCAGGCGGGGCGCCCGCGCTGGTCAAAAACCGCCGCGCCCATGCCCCAGCTGCCCTCCAGCACCAGCCCGGGATTGACCGAATAGCCCGCCTGCCTGGTCTGGGCCAGGTTCTCCCGAACCAGGGCTTCGGTGTGCGCCGCAGCGAACTGACCGGCATGCACGGCCCAGTTGGCGAGCAGTTCCTCCTGTTCGGCCTCGGGCAGGAACGCCATGATCGCGGTGCCGGCGGACGCCACACCCAGCGGGAACCGGACGCCCTCGTGCAGCACAAACGAACGCACGGGAAAGCTGCCTTCCTCGCGGAGCAGGCATACTGTTTCGGTTCCCCGGCGGATGGAGAAGAAGGCGCTTTCACCGGTTTCCTCGGCCAGCCGGCGCAGGCTGGGCCGGGCGATGTCCTCCAGCGGAAAGCGGGCTGAGGCCACGGAACCCATTAGCAGGATCTCCGGCCCGAGCACCCAGTTGCCGCTCTGCGGGTCCTGGTCCAGCAGCCCCTCGGACGCCAGCGAACTCAGCAGCCGGTGGACGGTGGGACGGGTCAGGCCCGATTCCCGAACCACTTCAACGAGCGGACTGCCTTCGGGCTGCCTGCCCACTATCCTCAGCAGGGTGGCCACCCTGCTCACCACTTGGGCCCCTTGGACCGGCACCGAAGTCATAAACTCTCCCCTGAATCCTCGAAATCATCCACAATATGGACACATCACAGCATACCGTCCACACTGTAAAAATGCTCTAGATTCCGGTAAATTCGCGCCTTGACAGCCCCGCGAAACGCCCCGTACGCTCCCATTCCAGAACAACAGTCCACAAAGTGGATTATCGGCTTCGCAGGGGACCCGCACTGGCGGACCCGCCCGCTCAATGAGGAGATGCAATGTCAAAGGTGAAATCCGGCCCGGCCGCCGCGCTGCAGGACGTGCTGCGGGACGGCATGACGCTCGCCGTCGGAGGCTTCGGCCTCAGCGGTATCCCGGCTGACCTGATCGAGGCCGTCCGCGATTCCGGCGTCAAAGACCTGACCGTGGTGTCCAACAACATGGGCGTGGACGGCAAGGGCCTGGGCGTGCTGATCGAGGCCGGACAGGTCCGCAAGGTGATCGCCTCCTATGTGGGCGAGAACAAGCTCTTCGCCGAGCAGTACCTTGCCGGCAAGCTGGAAGTCGAGTTCACGCCGCAGGGAACCCTCGCCGAACGCCTCCGCGCCGGCGGCGCCGGCATCCCGGCCTTCTACACCAAGACCGGTGTTGGCACCCTCGTCGCCGAGGGCAAGCCGCTGGCAGAGTTCGACGGCGAAACGTACGTCCAGGAGCGCGCCATCCTGGCCGACGTTGCGCTGGTCCACGCGCACACTGCGGACACTGACGGCAACCTGATCTACCGTTACACGGCCCGCAACTTCAACCCGGTGGTGGCCACGGCCGGTGCCATCACGGTGGCCGAAGCCGAGGTGATCGTGGAACCCGGACAGCTGGATCCGAACCATGTGGTCACCCCCGGCGTGTTCATCCAGCGCCTGGTGCAGGCCAGCGGCCGGGTCAAGGACATCGAGCAGCGCACGGTACGCCCGCGGACCGAACTCGCATTTGCATAACCCCCTGAATCTATCTAAGGAGAACCCCATGGCCTGGACCAGGGATGAAATGGCTGCCATCGCGGCCGAAGAACTGAACGACGGCGACTACGTCAACCTTGGCATCGGCATCCCCACGCTGGTGGCCAACAACCTGCCCGACGGCGTCCGCGTGGTCCTGCAGAGCGAGAACGGCCTGCTCGGCATGGGCCCGTTCCCCTATGAGGGCGAGGAGGACGCCGACCTCATCAACGCCGGCAAGCAGACGGTCACGGTGCTCCCCGGCGGCAGCATCTTCGACTCGGCCGCGTCCTTCGGCATGATCCGCGGCGGCCACGTGAAGGTTGCCATCCTGGGCGCCATGCAGGTGTCCGGAGCAGGCGACCTCGCCAACTGGACCATCCCGGGCAAGATGGTAAAGGGCATGGGCGGCGCCATGGACCTGGTGGCCGGCACACCGCGCGTTGTGGTGTTGACCGAACATAACGCCAAGGACGGCACCGCCAAGATCGTCAAGGAGTGCACCCTTCCCCTCACCGGCCTGAGCTGCGTGGACCGGATCATCAGCGACCTCGCGGTCTTTGACCTGGTGAAGGCAGACCCGGATGAAGCGAACGACGGCGGCCGGCAGCTCACGCTGACCCGGCTCGCCCCGGGCGTCACCGTGGAGGAACTCCGCGCGAAGACGGAAGCCGCCTTCGACGTCCAGCTCGAAAACGAAGGAGCCGCAGCATGAGCCTCAAAGACCAGTTCGGCAAGGACGTCCTGCTGACCGGCTGGGGCCACAGCCGGTTCGGCAAGCTGACCGACGAAACCCTCGAGTCCCTGATCGTCCAGGTGGCCACCGAGGCGATCGGCAACGCCGGGATCGAACCGAGTCAGATCGACGAAATCTACCTCGGCCAGTTCAACTCCGGCATGATGCCGCTGGCATTCCCGTCCTCCCTGGCCCTGCAGGTCTCGGAGCAGCTGGCCAACGTGCCCTCCACCCGCGTGGAGAACGCCTGCGCTTCCGGCTCTGCCGCGTTCCAGCAGGGCACCAAGTCGCTGCTGGCAGGCACCGCGAAGACCGTGCTGGTCATCGGTGCCGAAAAGATGACGCACGCCGGAGCGGACGTCGTGGGCGCGGCCCTCCTCGGCGCGGACTACGACATGGCCGGCAAGGCCTCCACCACCGGCTTCACCGGCCTGTTCGCCGAGGTGGCCAAGCACTATGAGAAGCGCTACGGACCGGTGTCCGATGTGCTGGGCAGCATCGCGGCCAAGAACCACCGCAACGGTGTGGACAACCCTTATGCCCAGCTCCGCAAGGACCTCGGCGAGGAGTTCTGCCGCACCGTCTCGGACAAGAACCCGATGGTGGCCGACCCGCTGCGCCGCACCGACTGCTCCCCCGTGTCCGACGGCGCCGCCGCCGTCGTGCTGTCCGTCTCACCGACCGGCGGGGCAACCGCCCCGGTGCGGCTCGCCGGCTTCGGCCAGGCGAACGACTTCTTCCCGGCCGAGCGCCGGGACCCCACCGCTTTCGCCGCGACGCGTGCGTCCTGGCAGCGCGCGCTGGGGATGGCCGGCGTCGGGCTTGAGGACCTGGACTTCGCCGAAGTGCACGACTGCTTCACCATCGCCGAACTGCTCATGTACGAGGCGATGGGGCTGACCGAACCCGGCCAGGGTTCGTGCGCCGTGCAGGAAGGCTGGGTCTTCAAGGACGGCAAGCTGCCCATCAATGTCTCGGGCGGGCTCAAAGCCAAGGGCCACCCGGTCGGCGCCACCGGCGTCTCGCAGCACGTCATCGCCGCCATGCAGCTCACGGGCACCGCCGGCGACATGCAGCTCGCCAGCCCCCGCCGCGCCGCCGTGCAGAACATGGGCGGAGTGGGCATCGCCAACTACGTCAGCGTCCTCGAGGCCGTCTAACCGGAGTCCGCCCCCGCCATGACCTTCTTTTGTCCGCAGGCAGCGCCCGACGCGCCCATGTACTCGCGTGTCGGGCCTTGTGGCCGTCGAAAGAAGGTCGTGACGGCGCGAGGCCGTCTAACCCCACCCCTGTAAGTAGCAGCAGGTGTCGTTTTGAACCCTCAAAACGACACCTGCTGCTACTCAGTTGGGCTAGCGGCCCCGGATCAGGGCCACGATCTCCACGAAGCCCAGCCGCTCGGCGTTCTCCAGTGCAGTCCGCCCCTGGGGGTCCCGGATGCCGGGGTCCGCGCCCGCGTCGAGGAGCTGCCGCACTACGTCCTGTTGCCTGGGGCCGCCGTTGTTGAGCAGGATGGCTTCCTGCATGGCGGTCCAGCCCAGGTTGTTCACGTGGTTCACGGGCACGCCGGCGGCAATGAGGATCCGGACGGTGTCCACGTGCCCGTGTTCGCTGGCGGGGATGAGAGCCGTTCCGCCGAAGCGGTTGGTGCTCTGGACGTCCGCGCCTGCGGCCAGGGTCAGCTGCAACACTTCGTTGAACCCCTCGGCCCCGGCATAGAGGAACGCCGAGTCCTGGATGGCGTCCTTGGCATTGACGTTGCCGCCGGCCCGGATGAGCTCCGCCACCGCAGCGGCGTCGTTGGCTTTGGCCGCCCGGATGAGCCGCTGGTCCAGTTCCGCCTGCGCCTCAGGGGGCAACGCAGGCGGAGATTCTGCCATGGGCGTGGCGTCCGTGGTCTGCCCTGCCGACGGAATCGCCGTCGGCGTCCCGGGAGTGACGTGAACGGTCGACGGCGGGGAGTCCAGCCGCTCCGGCTGTCCCGGACCAGCCTGGCAGCCAGCAAGGAAAGCTGCCATGCCGCCGGCGGCGGCGAGCACTGCCAGTCGCCGCCGGCCCGATGCAACGCGCCACGTCCTGAACCGCCCCATGGACCAGAGCCTACTTCGCGGTTCCGGTGGCCGCAGCGGCGATGGACTCGGCGCCGGCCGTAGCGCAGGCTTCGTCCAGGGCACCGTCCGGGGCGCCGCCCACGCCGATGCCGGCCACGGACACGCCGTTGACCTTGAGCGGGACGCCGCCGGCGAGGAACAGGGTGCCGGGGAGGTCCGCGATGCTGGGTCCGTTGCCGTTGATGCGCTTGGCGAGCTCGCTGGTGGGCGTGCCGAAGGCCGCGGCGGTGTAGGCCTTCTGCTGCGCGGCCTCAATGGTGTGCTCGGCTGCGTTGTCACCGCGAAGGAGTGCCTGGACGGTGCCGAACCGGTCCACCAGGGCCACCGTGACGAACGGCAGCTTGTCGGCCTGGCACTTGGCGAGGGCGGCCTTGACGGCGTCCGCGGAGGCACCCACGCTGATCCGGTTCTGCGCCACCACGGTTTCGGGAGACGGCTGGACGTCGACGGCGGGCACAGCGGCGGGCACGGGTGCCGGCACGGCGTTGGCCGCAGCCGTCAGCCCTCCGGTCATGAGGAGTGCTCCGGCAGCAGCAGCGGCGGCGATCTTGTTGGACTTCTTCACGGGTTCTCCTTGGATCGGGGCATCAGGGGCTTGCGTCTCAAACGACCTCAGCGGCACTGCCCGGGTTCGTTCCCGGGCCTCGAATCCATCCTCCCGGCCGGGGGCGCAGCCGGCATCGGGCAATGGTCTGCCGCAGCCTCCCCCATCGGGCTGGGCGTATCAGCCAAATGGCTGAGAGACCAATAACGGCGCGGGCCCTAGCATGGTGAGGAGAACTCCTCCACCGGAACCGGACCCCCATGCCCTCCTTACCGCCAGCCTTTCGGACCCCGCTGGGCCGCATTGACGCCGTCGTCCATCTTGGCTTTGCCGTGCTCCTGGTGGCGTCGGCGGTCCGGTACGTGATGCGGCACAGCCCCGCGGACAACCTGTGGGTGCTGGCCCTCGCGGCCGCAGTGTGTTCGCTCTATGCCGTCATCGCCGTGCTCTCGCAAAAGCGCCGGCCATGGGCGGTGTGGATGTTCGTCCTGGTGGCGTTTTGGGCGGTGCTGGTGATTGCGGCGCCCAGCTTCGCGTGGTGCTCGTTTGCGCTGTTCTTCCTGTGCCGGACCGCCTTCACCGGCTGGGTGGCGTACTTGGCGGGAGGCGCGACGGCGGCGGCCACCGCCGTCGGACTGTTCCGGCTGAGCGGCGGCAGCGATGTTGCCATGCTCCTGGGACCCCTGGCCGTGGGCGTGATGCTCACGCTCATCTACGACCGGATCGAGCAGGACGCCGCCGAACAGCGCAGGCTGCACGACGAGGTGTCGCTGGCCCAGGGCCGGCTGGCGGCCAGCGAGCGCAGGGCCGGCACCATCGAGGAGCGCGAACGCGTGGCCCGGGAAATCCACGACACCGTGACGCAGGGCCTGGCCAGCAGCCTCCTCCTGCTGGAAGCCGCGAACCGGTCGTGGCCCAGCCAGTCCGCGCGCGACGACGTCCTCAGCGCCAGCGGGATGCTCCGCCGGAACCTGGCGGAGACCCGCAGCCTGGTCCACGAACTCGCCACCCCCGGCCTGGACACCGCGCCGCTGCCGGACGCCCTGAGCCAGGCAGCTTCCCAGTACATACCGGGTATGCGTATGTTCGTGACCGGTGAGCCGCGGCCCGTCCCCGCCGATGTCCGGCACGCGCTGATCCGTGTGGTCCAGAGCGCCGCGGCGAACACGCAGCTGCATGCAGCGGCGGCGAACACCACCGTGACGCTGGGCTACCTGCCGGGCTCCGTCACGCTGGATGTGTACGACGACGGCGCCGGCTTCGACCCGCTGTCGCTGGCACCGCCGTCGGACGCCGGAGGCTACGGCCTCCGGGCGATGCGCCAGCGGGTGGAACAGCTGGGCGGAGTATTTTCGGTGGAAAGCAGCCCCGGGGAAGGGACGATCGTGGCCGCTCAACTGCCCACGGGTGACGAACAGTGAAGCCCATCACCGTGCTGCTGGTGGACGACCATCTGGTGGTCCGCAGCGGGCTCAAGGCGCTGCTGGGAACGCAGCCGGACATTGACGTGGTGGCTGAGGCGGCTTCCGGCGAGGACGCCCTGGCCCTCGCGGAGCAGCTCAGCCCGGCGGTGGTGGTGATGGACCTGGCGATGGGGCCGGGCATGGACGGGATCGAGGCCATCAAACAGCTGCGGCGGCAAAACGCCAGGCAGGCCGTGCTGGTGTTCACCACCTACGACTCGGATGCGGACATTGTCCGCGCCGTGGACGCGGGAGCCATGGGGTACCTGCTCAAGGACGCGGCGCCGGAGGAGATCTTCGCCGCCATCCGCGGGGCGGTGCAGGGCAAGAGCGTGATGAGCGCACCCGTGGCGTCCCGGCTTTTCCAGCAGCTGCGGAACCCGGACGAGATCCTGACACCCCGTGAGGCGGAGTTGCTGAGCCTGCTGATCGAAGGCCTCAGCAACCGTGAGCTCGGCCGGCGGCTGTTCATCTCCGAGGCCACCGTGAAAACCCACCTGGCGCACATCTATGCCAAACTCGGCGTGGAGACCCGGGCCGCGGCAATTGCCACGGCGATCCGGCGCGAGGGAATGCGGTAGCGGATTCCTGCCGCAACCTGCACGGGTCAGGCAGCCGGGTTTAGACTCAGATCTGGCCCAGCACCCCACCGAAGGAGCCCCCATGCGCGCCACCATCATCCACGGCCCCGGAGACATCCGGGTTGAAGACCGGGACTACCCCACCATCCAGCTGCCCACCGACGTGGTGGTCAGGGTGACGGCGTCCTGTGTGTGCGGCTCCGACCTGTGGCCGTACCGCGGTGTCAGGCCCACGAAGAAACCGACGGCCATCGGCCACGAATTCGTCGGCGTGGTGGAGAGCGTTGGAGAAGACGTGACCGAACTGGCGGCGGGCGACTTTGTCATCGCGCCGTTCGTGGTCAGCTGCGGCGAGTGCCCGCAGTGCCTCAACGGCGTCACCGTTGCCTGCGACCACCTGGCCGGCTGGGGCGGCCGGGATGACACCGGACACAAGATCGACGGCGGCCAGGGCCAGGCCGTCCGCGTTCCGCGCGCCGAGAGCACCTTGGTCAAGGTTCCGGGCGTCACCGAGCCGGACGCTGCGCTCACAGCCAACCTGCTGACGCTGTCCGATGTCATGGCCACCGGCCACCACGCGGCGCTTGCGGCCAAGGTCGCACCGGGCCGCACCGTTGTAGTGGTGGGCGACGGCGCCGTCGGGCTTTGCGGCGTCCTCGCGGCCAAGCGGCTGGGGGCGGAGCGGATCATTGCCATGTCCCGCCACGCGGACCGGCAGGCGCTGGCCCGCGAGTTCGGGGCCACGGACATCGTGGAGGAACGGGGCGACGACGGCGTGGCCAAGGTCCGCGAGTTGCTGGGCGGAGTGCTGGCCGATTCCGTGCTGGAATGCGTGGGCACCAAGGAATCCATGGAGCAGGCGCTGCACTGTGTCCGGCCGGGCGGGGCCCTTGGCTTCGTGGGCGTCCCCACCGGCGGGGGCGAGGTCCCGCTGCGCTACCTGTTCGACTCCAACGTCTCCATCGCCGGCGGCATGGCTCCCGCGCGAACGTACATCCCCGAACTGCTGGCGGATGTGCTGTCCGGAGCCATCAACCCCGGCCGCGTTTTTGACTCCGTGATGCCGCTGGAGGAAGCGCCGGAAGCGTACAAGGCGATGGATGAACGGCGCGCCATCAAGGTGCTGCTGACTCCCTGATCCGGCCGCGGCCCGCACGCAGTTAACAGGCGCGATATCGGCATCCCGCCAGGGCCGCCGAATGCGATACTAAGTGTGCGTAGTGTCCCGGGCCGCGTGCAGTCCGGGACCTCGCTTCGTTGCGAGCCGGGGGAACTGAATGCAACTCGACACTTTAACCCTCAGGGTTGCCTTCGCCATTGTCGCGTTCACGTTGGCGCTCCTGTTCTACTTCGCCGCGTACCGCAGCACGCGCTCCCCGTACAGTGCTTGGTGGTGCGTGGCCCTGACGCTCTTCCTCGCGGGCTCCGCGTCCTACCTCTTCAACGGAACAGCGCACCAGGTGTGGGCCAATCCGCTGGGGAACTGCCTGCTTGTGGCCGGGGCGGCCTGCGTGTGGGCAGGTGCCAGGTCGTTGCGGGCTTCGCGGCCGCATTCCTGGCAGCTGGCCGCCGGCCCTGCGGTGGTGACGGTGTCATCGGCCCTCGAAAATCCGGGGGTAAACATCTGGGCCGGAGGCGCCGTCTTCCTCGCCCTGATGAGCCTGATGCTGGGCCTGGCCTCCCGCGAACTCTGGCGCTTGGAACCGGGCTACTCCAGGGTCCGGATCCCGCTGGCCATCGCCGCTGCTTTCTTCTCCGCCTACTACTTCTGCCGGCTGATCGTGTACGTCGGCGAAGGCCCGGACGGCCGGATCTTCGTTGCCTATTTCGGCTCGGCGGTCACCACCCTGGTCACCATGGTGCTGCTGGTGGTGGTGTCCTTCAGTATGGCGGCCCTGAGCAGCGAACAGCAGACGCGCGCCCTTCGCGCCGTCGCCACCCAGGACGGCCTCACCGGGCTCCTCAACCGCGCGGCCTTCCTGGATTTGGCCTCCGACGAGCTGCAGCGGCTGCGGCACACCCGAGCGCTGGGCTCGCTGATCCTGGCCGACCTGGACCATTTCAAGGCGGTCAACGACACCTACGGCCACGCTGCCGGAGACACGGCCCTGCAGTCCTTCGCCGCCGCGTGCAACGGCACGGTCCGCTCAACAGACCTGGTGGGACGATACGGCGGCGAGGAGTTCATCTTCCTCCTTCCGGGTGTGAGCCCGGACCGGGCAGAGGCCATCACCCAGGAAATCAACCGGCATTTGAAGGCAGTACGCGGCCCGGGCGGTTCCCGGATGCCAACGGTCAGTTACGGCATCGCGCCCATCGGTCACGGGGCGTCCGACCTTGACGAGCTGATCGCTACGGCGGATGCCGCCCTGTACAAGGCCAAATCCCAGGGCCGCAACCGCACGGTCCGGGGAATCCCCACGCCGTAGCCCGGACAAAGTAGGGCACTTCTCCCCTTTGCGCGCCCCGCCGCGGGGTCTAGCCTGATCCGCATCAGCATCCAACGCCGTCAAGGAGCCGTCATGGCCGGGTTTGTGCAGATCATCCAATTCCAGACGTCCCGCATCAAGGAAATCGAAGAGCTGGGCCGTCCGTCGAGAACGGAGGGCAGCACCACGCCCACGTTCCGCCGCATTGTTGCCGCAGCGGACCGGGACCATCCAGGGACCTACTTCACCATCGTGGACTTCGATTCCTTTGACTCGGCGATGGAGAACTCCGGACGCCCTGAGACATCGGAGTTCGCTGCAAAAATGGCCGCCCTGTGCGACGGCCCCGTGATCTTCCACAACCTGGACGTCATGTGGGAGGACACCGGAGAGGGCGCGGACAACGGCTAGGAGCAGGACATGGTTTCGGTAGGCCGTGGTCCGGGGCCGGACACCGCCGGCGGGGGCAGCCTCGTTGTTGAGCTCGCTCAGCTGGCCTCGGGGTCGCTGGCACTGGTGGGCGGCAAAGCGCTGAACCTCGGAAAACTCGTGGCTGCCGGCTTTCCGGTTCCGCCTGGTTTCTGCCTGACGACGGCGGGATACCGGATGGCTGCGACGGCGGAACTGGACGCCATTGCGGCCCGCCTGGACGGGGCCGTACTGGACGGGGCCGTACTGGACGGGGCACCCGGGCTGTCGGGCGGGGAGCGTGATGAACTGGCGCGGCGTGCCCGGGAGGCGGTGGTGGCAGCACCGGTGCCGCCCGACGTCGAGGCCGCAGTCCGCGGAGCCTACAGGACGATGGGCAATGCGCCGGTGGCGGTGCGGTCTTCGGCCACCGCCGAGGATCTGCCGTTCGCAAGTTTTGCGGGGCAGCAGGACTCCTTCATGGACGTCGTTGGCGCCGATGCCGTCGTCGAGGCGGTCCGCCGCTGCTGGGCCTCCCTATGGACAGACCGTGCGGTGGCCTACCGCACCTCGAACGGGATCAGCCACCGCGAGGTGGGCCTCGCCGTCGTCGTTCAACAAATGGTCGACGCCGGCATGGCCGGCGTGCTGTTCACCGCCAACCCGGTGACCGGCACGCGGACCGAGACCGTCATTGACGCCGCTCCGGGGCCGGGACAGGCGGTGGTGTCCGGCTCCGTAAATCCCGACCATTTCGTGGTGGAGACCGCGTCGGGCCGGACCCTGCAGTCGCCGGACGGCACGGCGCTAAGCCTGGCCAAGGACCAGCTGCGCGAACTGACCTCCCTCGGCGACGCCGCCCAGCGGTTGTTTGGCGCGCCCCAGGACGTGGAGTGGGTGATCGACGCCGGGGGTAAGGCCTGGCTGACCCAGTCGCGGCCCATCACCACGCTGTATCCGCTGCCGGACGCCGACCCGTTCGGCGGACAAGCCGGGACGGAGCAAACGGCTGGCTCGGATACGCGGGTTTACCTGTGCGGCACGCTGCTCCAGGGACTCACCCGCCCCATCACACCGATGGGGCTCTCGGTCCTGGGCCTCATGAGGGGCAACAAGGGGCCTTGGAAATACGTGAACCCGGGATTGCGGATGTACATCGAGCTGACACCGATCATCCGCAGCAAATCCGGCCGTAAGGCACTGGTGAGGATGCTGCCGCTCGCGGACGGAAGGTCGGCTGCCGTCTTCCCGTCGCTGCTGGAAGACCCGAGGTTTGCCGTTGTCCGGCGTCCCCGCAAGAAATCGGACCGGAAGGTCACTCAGGGCGCCGGCAGGACCGAGGCGAAGGGCAGCGAGGGAACCCAGAGCCTGGGCCTGATGATAGCGCTCTTTCCGGCCATGATCCGTGCTCTGCTGTGGCCGGACGGGGAACTGCGCAGGGCCCGCCGTTTCCAGGACCGCCTCGAAGCCCGGCTGAAGCTCCCCCTCCCGGCCTCTGCGGCGAGGCGGCTGCAGCACGCGGAGAATGTCCTGGGAACCGGTGTCATCAACGGGTTGATCCAGGCCACCCTGCCGGGGCCGTCCGTGGGGTACCTGATGCTGGCCGCGGCCCGCAGGCTGCTCCGCGGGATTGCCCAGCCTCGCGAACTTGAGGCGGTCCTTCGGGGGCTTCCCCACAACGTGACCACCATTATGGACCTGGAATTGTGGCACCTGGCGGTGTCCCTGGGCCGGGACCCGGACGCGCGGCGGGTGTTCTCGGAGCTGAAGCCCGGTGAGCTGGCCGCGCTGTATCGGGCCGGCGCGCTCCCTGCCGCTGCCCAGGCCGGGCTGCGGAAGTTCCTGTCCAAGTACGGCCACCGGGCCGTGGCGGAGATCGACCTGGGGATGCCGAGGTGGGCCGAGGAACCCGACCATCTCCTGGGAATGATCTCGAACTACCTCCGGGTGGAGGATCCCGAACAGGCACCCGACCGCCAGTTTGCCAGGGCCGCCGATCATGCGGAGGCGCGGATCAGCGAGCTGGTGGACCGGGCCGGTGAGAATAGCCTGCTGCGCGGAAGACTCGTGGCGCTGTGCCTGCGCCGGGCACGCCAGCTGTCCGGGCTGCGTGAATTGCCCAAGTTCTACATCGTGATGGTGCTCGCGGAGATGCACCGGCAGCTCATGGCCGTGGGCGCCGAGCTGGCGGGGAACGGCACCGTCGCGGCCGCCGCCGACGTGTTCTTCCTGGACTTCGATGAACTGCGGGTGGGCCTGCGCGGGGCGGACCTGAAAGGAATTGTCGCCGGCCGCCGTCGGCTGTACGACGTCGAATTGCGGCGGCGGCGCGTTCCGCGCCTCCTGCTCTCGGACGGCACCGACGTCGAGGCAGCCATGATGGCCGCGGCCTCCGGATTGCCCCGGACTGCGGCACCGGACCGGCTGTCAGGGACGCCCGCGTCCGCAGGCACCGCCTCCGGGAAGGTCCGGGTGGTCATGGATCCTATCGGGGCGCACCTGGAACCCGGGGAGATCCTGGTGGCCCCGTCCACTGATCCCGGCTGGACGCCGCTGTTTATGACGGCGGGTGCCTTGGTGATGGAGATGGGCGGTGTCATCTCTCACGGGGCGGTGGTGGCCCGTGAGTACGGCATCCCCGCCGTCGTGGGTGTGGCTGATGCCACCGTTCGGTTGCGCGACGGTCAGACCGTCACGGTGGACGGCGCGGCCGGAACCGTAACGTGGTGAGGCTCTTTTCCATGGCGCAGGAGGAACCCCGTTCCGCCGGTGGGGTTGCGGATGACGCAACCCAGAGGGACGCGGCGATCCGCGGCTGGGACTGGGCCGTCCTTCCTGAGGGCTCGACAAGTAGCCGGTTTCCAGCACCGAGCGGAGGCCTGGCGGTGGTCACCATGGGCAAGCCGCAGAACCCGCGGGTGGTGCTGATTCCCGGGGCCACGGGTTCCAAGGAGGATTTCGCCGTGATGATGCCCGAGCTCGCCGAGGCAGGCTTCTACGTGCTGAGTTATGATCTGGCGGGCCAGTACCAATCGGCAGGCGCCGGCCCGGAGAACCTCGTCCCGCCCCGAAGGCATTATGACTATGAGCTCTTCGTCAACGACTTCATCGCTGTTCTTGAGTCGGGCGAAGGTCCGTCGCATGTGGTGGGCTACTCCTTTGCCGCGATTCTGGCGCAGATCGCCTACTCGCAGCGCCCGGAACTGTTCCGCAGCCTCACGCTCCTCAGCTGCCCGCCCTTGACGGGGCAGTGTTTCCGCGGAGTCAGGAGGATCGGGAGGTTCACCGGCTGGGCCAACGGCCGGGTGGGGGCCGCGGTGATGATCTGGGCCATCCGTCGCAACGTCAACAAGGTCTCCCCCAACCGGTTCCGGTTTACGCGCCGGCAATCAGTCCGGGACATCTACGAACTGATGAAACATGTGCCGGACCTCCGGCGGGCCATCGCCGCCGCCAAGGTGCCGAAATTCGTGGCCGTGGGAGAGCACGATCTTTGGCCGCTACGGCTGCACCGCCAGTTCGCGCAGTCGATAGGTGCCCGGATTTCGGTCTACCGCGGAGGCCATAGCCCGTCCGAAACGTCGCCGCACCAGTTCGGCCGGGACCTGCTTGCCATGTATGCCGCGGACACCTGAGAGAGACACAAAGTGTCGCAAGGGCACTTATACCCTTGCACGTTATGCGTCAGCCCCGTACGTTGGGGACAGCGGGGGACGTTCTCCGCTCTGCGGGCATCCGTGCCTGCAGAGAAAATCAGAGTCACATAAAGGAATGCAGCCATGGCAACAGGCACAGTTAAATGGTTCAACGCCGAAAAGGGTTTTGGCTTCATTGCCCCCGATGACGGATCAGCTGACGTTTTCGCCCACTACTCGGCGATCGCTAGCAGCGGTTACCGTTCACTGGACGAGAACCAGAAGGTCGAATTCGATGTGACCCAGGGTCCGAAGGGCCCGCAGGCAGAGAACATCCGCCCTCTCTAAAGGCTTAGGGTAACGGCACCGGCGCCCAGCCGGGCCGCCCCTGCACCACCAACAGCCCCTCCGAACCACAGGTTCGAAGGGGCTGTTGCGTTGGCGATCCCGCGGCTCACCACGGTCAACGCTTAGCAGTTGGCCCCGTCTTGTGCCCGGCGCGTTGGACTGCCCGGTACACCGTGGACCTGGCCACGGAAAAGAGCTCCGCGAGTTCGCCCGTGGTGTGCTCGCCGGCGTCGTGCAGCTTCACTAAGTGGGCTTCCTGCGCCGGAGACAGCTTGGGTTTCTTGCCGCGCAGGCGGCCTTTGGCTTTCGCGATCTTCATGCCCTCGCGGGTGCGGGCACGAATCAGGTCGCTCTCGAATTCAGCCACCATGGCCAAGACGTTGAACAGCAGCTTTCCCACCGGGTCGGTCGGATCGTGCACCGATCCGCCGATGCTGAGTTTCACATTCCGCTGGGCGAGCTCGTCGACGATTTCGTGGGCATCCCGAACGGACCTGGCCAGGCGGTCCAGCTTTGTGACCACGAACGTGTCCCCGTCCCGGCAGGCCGCCATCGCTTCCCGGAGGCCCGGGCGGTTCCGGTCAGTGCCCGTCAGCCCGTGATCAACGTAGATCCGGTCCGGGGTGATCCCCATAGCTGACAATGCGTCGCGCTGCGCCGTGAGGTCCTGCTGCTCCGTGGACACCCGCGCGTAGCCGACCAGCAAAGCGGTCATGCGCAACAGTGTGCCACGCGACTTTTGGGCGGACCAGATATGCCACCGTCACCGGGCACTCCATCGGACGGGTCTTACGGTGGCGGCTCTCCACGGGACTGCGTTTGTGCTGGTGAGGGGTGGGTCCGCCCGGAGAAGGACCCGCTTACGGGACGGCTTGTACGGGCGGGTGTGCGAGAAATGTTTCGCTGTGTTTCGTGGTGTGGTTGGTCCGCTGGGGTGCCCGGAAAGGTACCTCGGCGTGCGAACGCTCAATGCGGAGGTCGGGCCGACCTACAAAGGCCTCATGTCATCGGCCCGCAGCAAGGCCATACGCGCAAAATCCGAGGCCGAGGAGAATCCACAAAAATGCGAGCACATGAATCTGCGCCTTGCCACGTTGCGTCCACCATGCGATGTCGACCTCCGCAAACCACGACCGGATAGTCGCTGCTCGCCTCGCCACGAACCCTGCAATCACCCACACAAACAGGCCAGATCCAAGAACAAACAAACCGAATAGCAATGCCGGACTCATCCTTAGGCCTTCCGTTCCCGCTTCTTCCATCCGGGCCTGGGAACCAGTCCGGACGGAAATTCGTACGTGGAGGTCTTCACGATGGATCCATCGAGCAAAGACACTTCGACGTGAACGCGTCCAGGGCTCTGAATCTCTTTGGAATTCCCAGTACAAACTGCCCGCACGACGTCCTTGACGAACGTCACGTCCTCATCGGCCCAACCCAGCTCCCAGCGGGCGCGCCCGTCACCGTAAGACAGCAATAGTTGAACCGCGCCAAGGCAGGCCAAACTCTTGGTGTTCCCGCTTCATCCGTTGGATGGAAATCAGCCTGCGCAAAAGGGTACGAGCGCCCACCGGGTCCGTCGTCACTGACAATGATCGCCACATCATGCAAGGAAGATCGAAGATCCTTCAGTAGCGCGTCCCACTTTTCAGCGACCATATGCGGACAATACTGACTAGAGCCCGGCTGCACCAGCGCTGGCCCGATCAGGGTAGCGTTCCTCTGAACCGTTCATTCCTGGCCACCTCGGGGCCAATCTCCTAAACAATCATTTCTTGGCCTGGTTAATGTTCGCTCAAGATCCTTCCGCGGGCCTGTCCGCTATGCGAGTAGTGCTGCCCTAATTGGGTGTCGGGCGGTGCCCTGTTTATTGATCTGGAAGTAGCCAGAGTCAGACACCAACCTTAGGCAGCCCATTTCAGGAGCCGCTGCCAGAGTCTTCATTGCCGTCGTGCATAGAATCTCGAGACCGATCTCGACGGCCCTCGACCCACCGACCAGCGTGCAAAATTACAACTGGAACTAGAGCACAGCCGGCACCTAGAACCGCCACGGAGGGCCCGCCGAGCAGATATCCTATGACACCCCCAAGACACGGTGCGAGGATGGTGACTACCCATATTGCGGCGCTCTTTTTCATCACGGTTTCCTTATCGCGTCTGACCTTTTATGCGAGTACGCTGCCGGGGCGCCGAGGAGACCGCCGACCGCCCCCGCTGATCGCCCCGATTCCCAAGCCATTGAATATCGCATGTTGAATCTCTTCTCCAGAAATTTGGTCGCTCAGCGAATTCTAGGAGAAATACCGTGGGATTCGATGGATCTGTTGCATTTATCGGTTCCGGTTGGCATGCGTGTATGGATTTTGCTCTTTCCCGGAGGTGGCTCGCCACGGCCAGTTTCGGCCCGATAGGAGTTGCATTCCTACGGGACGCTCATTCTGTCCGCATTGGGCCCAAGGTGCTGGATCGGCCAGTTTTGGGCCCGTTCAGGGTTGGGCTCACGATCCCCACCTGGGCACAATGCCCCAATGACTTCCGGCGTGCAAGAATCGCGGCATGGATGAGGATGAGCGGCAGACGAGGGAACAATTGATGATCCACGAGGCCCTGGTGCAAGCGATGGATCGGCGCGACGAGGTCTTCCAGGAGATTGAGGATTCAGAGGACATGGACGAAGCAATCCGTCGCGTGGGTCAGCTTTTGGGCGTGGGAGAGCTGGGCAGCCGGTTTGTCCTCGACCTGCAGGCCAGAAGGTTCACCCGAGACCAGCGTCAGGCCATCGCTTCCTATGCAGAAGAACTTCGATCAAAGTTGCGTGATGGCCGCTGAGGACTTCGTGTTCTCCGTCGATTACTGGTTCGGCAGGTAATTAGCCACTTCAGCAGGCCGGCGGGATCTTGTCAGCGTTATGCGCGAACCCTGGCTATTCGTCTTCGGCGCCGTCTTCGTGATCGGATCCGTGTCCACGCTTCTTTGGACGCGCACCTTCGAGCGCAGGAAGAACCGGCTGGGTTGGTCAGAGAAGGGTGAGACCTTTGGCAAAAGGCGCCAGATTCAGTTGGCTGCATGCATTGCAGCGGCCATCGGCACCTTCGTCACTGTTACCTACGGGCTCGGGTTGCCCCCGAGAGCCGGGCGGACTGGCGAACTCGGGCTGATCCTCATTCTCATCTCAATTATTTGGGTCGTCTTCCGCAGGGACATTGCGCGTTATCAATTCCAAATCGCCATGACGATGTTCGGCAAGCTCCGACCTGAGCAGGAACAAGAGCAACATCAGGTGAGGACGATGGAGTCCGTCGGAATCGCATTCGGTGTCTTGCTCTCCATCACAGGAATTTTGTTCCTGACTTTGGACTTGGCGTTCTCATAGCGCTTACCGCTCGCCACCGGTCTTTACCTGCAAGGCTTCAGGATAATCCATTGGCCGCTGCGTTCCTCTTCCTTCCCGTGGGAATGCCCGCAAGGGGTGGCTATCCCTCGGACCGGGCATTCTTCGCCGTTACTGGGCCCGGTGCATGAGTCGGCCATTTTTCGGCCCGGTAAGGGTTGGCTCCATGACTGGCCTGCGCACCGTTGGCGGGGTCCCTTCTGGCTCTGGCTACATGCACGAGGCGTCGCGTGCTGGATGGGACATCTCAAGGACTGGCAAACATTACAAAGCCTGCGGCGAGCAGGAAACCAGCACTCAGAAGGACTGAAATCCACAAGAATTTTTTTAGTTCCCTGCTATATGGTTCGCCTTTGCGATGCGGGTGTTTCGCGATGTAGACGAAGGCGGGCAGCATCACAAAAAGGGAAACCCAAAACAATAGGTCCGCCAACTGCATGTCACACCCCCGTACAGCCGTAGATCTCTGCGCCTGCCAGCCATGCCAAAGACTCAAAACGCAGACGGAGCATGCAAGGAGCCGCCACCTTGGATTCGTACATAGCAGGCTCCTGAATTCTGATGGTGGTTACCGAGGCAAGCCGCGCTGAGTACCCCACTACTCAAAGACTACTCACGAGACATTCTCACGGAATGAGTACGGGATACCCGCTTTCCGCCTCCCTGCACACCCCAAACTGCCCGCATGGGGCACCCTTATCGTGCTCACCACCATGACCGCCATTTTGCGCCCGCTCAGGGTTGCAATCATTTGAACCGCTCATTCCTGGCCACTTCGGCTTCTCCGTCTCGGATAGCCGGTTTTCAGCCCGGTCAGGGTTCGGCTCCCGTCTCTTCTCCAGGCTCGGACAACAATGGCACACGGGCGGCCAGGGGCCTTGTCCCACCGTCGATCCCCTGCAACAGTGGAGCAACCAACTAGCCCAAGCCGCTGCCGCTCCGGCCGTAAACGACGAAGGTGTCTTGGTCACAACAAATGAGAAGCATTGGGACGGGGTGGATATGCCGGCCATGGGATTTGGCTTACTCGTCGTTCTCATGGGCTTGTTTACATTGGCCATTTCCGGCCCACTTTCCAAACTTGTGACCAACTGGAACCTCTTCTTGCGCGAAGAAAACATGGACGCGTACAGAAGTAAAAAGCGTCGCGGCATAAGAATCCTCGCGAAAGTCTGGATTGCCCTGGGGATCTGTCTTATTGTCGAGGGGTTTATTGCATGGATCGTGGGGTCTACCCAGACGGCGGCATAACGACCTGGGCCCTGTTCGCATAGAGACCACTCCACCGCCGCGAGTTGCCCGTTTTCAGCCCGGTCATGGTTGCAATCCTTCAGACCGCTCATTTATGGCTATTTTGGACTCTCGGCCTCGAAGAGCCGATTCTCGGCCCGGTCAGGGTTGCCAAGCGGCCGGTTCCCGTAAGGCGGTGAGGTATGGTCAGCGTTATGCGTGAACACGGGACCGGATTGGGTAATGTTCGGAAGCGTCTGATGTGCCTGGCCATACTGGTCGTTCTCTCCGCACTGTCGGTGGTGTCATGCGCTCCGGATCCTTCCCAGCCGGATGCAGCTACCCGTGAGGACTTCGCAAGAAGCGTAGTGGCAGCTGCCGCGACGGGTTCCGTTGAGCAGGTGGAGAAGCTCGTGCCAGAGGTCTTCGTCAATGTCCGCCCTGAGGCGGAACGCCTAGTCCATTCCGCCCGAGGCTGGGACCCCGCGACCGTCGAGCTCAAGTTCAGCAGGGACTTTCCTGAATTCGCACAAGTTGAGGCTCTGCAACCGGGCGCGACAGCAGGGATCAAATACGAGATCTCTTGGGGCGCCGGGCACTGGAATCTCGTGATGGGAACATCCAGCTACAACCCAACCGGCAACGCCATCCCGGGTAACCCGGGCACGGGCACACCCAAAGTACTCGACCCGCCCAAATAAACCGGATCCATCGGCTGTCGGGCTACCGGGCCACATGGCCAAGGCTTAGCCCGGTGAAGGTTGCAATCCTTTGAACCGCTCGTTCCTGGCCACTTCGGCCTCTCGGTCTCGGAGAGCCGATTTTCGGCCCGGTCAGGGTTCCACGTGGAAACCGCTCCGTCCTCGTCTACGAAGAGGCAAAAGCAATAATCCCTCCTACAACGAAAAATATGCCCACGATCATGTGCATGAATCCCATGGCTCTAATCGTCGGCACGTCGGCGAATGTAGAGCTCTCGGGTCTGATTCCGCGACTTTCCTTGTAGATCCTTGACCAGGTGGTTGCCGTGTCGTTGATGTCCCGGAAGACGTGCAGCCCGAACAGGAAGATTAGTATGCCCGCTCCGCTGACTCCAATGGCCGCCACCCAGTTCGTCCGGGTTGCTGCGACGAGAACGAACGTCGCAAGGAACACCGCGTAGAAGCACCAATAGAACGTCCTTGCCGGTTGAGGCAATTCGGTCAGAAGTCGCTTGATCCCACGGATAGTTTTGATGACGCTCCTTCCATCGCTATTGCAGGAAAACGGCCAACATAGAGCTGACTAGCGCAAGGAGGGCGACCAAAATGATGGCTAATATTTCGGGGTATTTGCTGAAGAACACCAACATGCGCAAGAGCCGGGGCACCCTCTCGCGATTGTTGTCTTCGCGGCCTGCATCTTCTTGGAGCATATGTCACCCCGTCGCCTTGTCCGGGTGTCCGGGGCGAGGCCCCAAGCACCTAGGCTTCATGCTGACAGCCTAAGGTTCCGCGGCAGGCATAACCATACTTTTAGGTCGGTTCCCGTTTATCCCACGGGGCTGAGGACGGAGATCACACCTGACGATGGCGACCTTGACGGGGCGCCCGGTCAGGGTAGCTTTCCCTTGCACAGTGCATACGTGCCATTTTGGGCGAGACGTGCTGAACAGCCAATTTTCGGCCCGGTCAGGGTTCGGCCTCGGGTGGGGGGAAGACAGCGAGAGGTGCCTGTAAGAATGGGGGGCATGCCCGCGCATAACTTTCCGATCAGACGGGTGACCGAAGACCCGGCCCACGTACTCGAGCGCGGTCGGTGGCCTGGTGCCCTGCCTCCTGTCGCCCAGGTTCTAGACCAGGGGCTCGATCTGACTCCGGCCACAATATTCGTCGGCGAAAATGGGTCGGGAAAATCCACTCTCGTGGAAGCCATCGCGCTGGCCTATGGCTTGTCTCCTGAAGGCGGATCCACAGGGGCCCGCCACAGCACCAGATCCACGGAGCCCATCCTTGCCGACCACCTGCAGCTCGTTCGAAACGCCGGCGCCACAAGACGCGGCTACTTCCTGCGGGCTGAAACCATGCACGGCTTCTTCACCTACCTCGAGAAGAACCCGAGCACCTCGGGTCCGGACATCTCCTTCCACGACATGTCACACGGAGAATCGTTCTTGGAACTGGCGGTGGATCGTTTCCGAGGACGCGGATTATGGGTGCTCGATGAACCAGAATCGGCACTGTCCTTCGCGGGATGCCTCAGCCTCCTCGCGGTCCTGAAAGATCTCCTCGCCGAAGGCTCCTCGCAAGTCATCATGTCCACACACTCCCCCGTTCTCGCAGCTCTACCCGGCGCGCAGATTCTCGAAGTCGGCCCATGGGGACTTCGGCAGCAGGAATGGTCGGACCTCGAGCTGGTTTCCAACTGGCGATCATTCCTGGACTCACCTGAAAGATACCTGCGACACCTTTAAGGCAAGTCCGCCCAGGGTTGAACTAGCGCCCTCCCCGCACCGCGCGACATTGGCCGCGAATTTCAATCGGGCAGACAATACCGACAGGAGGAAAAATGCCAGACAACGCCCAAGACGAACAACGAGCCGCTGACCTCGTCATTGTCCCCAACGTCGTTGGGGAACACTTCCTCCAGGCGAGGGAAATAGCGCAAGCTGCCGGCCTGACTCTGGCGAATCCTGACCCCGATGGGCCACCAATTAGCTCGATCGCATGGCCCAAGAATCCGACCATCCAGAGCCAGTCACCTGCGGCAGGTAGCGTTTCCTACCGGAATGACTCCCTCCGCATATGGTTCCGCAAAGGTCTCGAACCCGACATGGCTCGGAAGCTCGAGAACCCGCCACCTTCGATTGACTGGGATCACGCCACGCCGGAAGGCCCAGTCCAAAGCATCGAGCTCAGCAGCGACAGCTCGCCAGAGGAATCGGCCACCTGAAGGTTTCCCCAGCGGTCCTAGGAGGTGGCAATACCCACCCAACTGCTAGCTGACTTGCAGGTGAACCATCCCCGGTTCCCGAAGGTCATCGACCCAAATGCAAATCTTTGCCGACCCAACCGGCACCTCATATTGCGAAAGTTTCTCGCCATAAACCGTCTCCAACGTCAATCGACCCGCTGAACACTGAATTACTTGTGGAGCGAGCTGGATGAGTTCTTGAATGGGCGCCTGCGCTGCGACGTGAATGGTGGTGTCACCGTCCATGTCGTTCGTCCCGCCGATGATCAGGGCATCTCCACTCGCCCAGACCAGCCCTTCTGCGGTGACGTCCGGGAGGGTTGGTTCCTCAGATCCCAACACCAGAAAAATCGCGTTGGGCAACCGTGCTTGGACAATAGCGGTCATCGAATTCTCCTCATCGTTAGCCACATCATTCCATTCGAAAGGCAACCTCAAGGGAACGGAACACGTCCAAGGCGTCCCTGTGGAGGTTCGGCTCACGACCCCACCTACTTGCGGTGGTCACAGCGGGTTGTGTCGCCATGGAAGAATCTGCGCATGATGGACAACTGGGAAAGCCGCGTGCAGGAGTGTTGGGCCCAGGCCGATGACACGGACTCCGCAATCTTCAGGAGCATGAAAACGCTCGTCGATGAACGGCCTGATGGTGATGCCGCGGCTCTGTATGAATGGGCTTCTGTTCACGACTTTCTGGGGCGCGAGACGGAAGCGATACGCCTTTACCGCCTTGCCCTCGACGCTGGTCTCGATGACAGACGACGGCCTCAGGCTCTCATTCAACTCGCCAGCTCACTGCGCAACGTGGGCGAGTTCGAGGCGGCCATTCGAGTGCTCGAGGATGTGGAGGAAAACGACGTCGCCGGGGACGCGCATCGTGCCTTCCTCGCCCTGGCACTGTTTGATGCCGGCCGGCCGGATCAGGCTCTCCGTGTTGCACTCGAGGCCCTGGCCAAGACCCTTCCCCTCTATCGTCGCGCAGTCACAGGGTACGCGGCAGCGCTCGGTCCATATCCTGCCTAGGTCGACGTCCGCGTTTTGATCACACGCTCTGGGTTCCCGGCCTGCCGAGCGCCCGGTGAAGGTAGCTTTCCTTCGGACCCGCCCCTTAGACGACTCTCTGATCTTCAGCGTCAGAGAGAGCCACTTTTCGCCCGGTCAGGGTTCGGCTCAAGGGAAGAGCAGCGCTGATGCATCAGGCCCCACCTTTCCCCCTAGAGCAAAGCCATAAGGTGATCAGATCGAAATAGAGGTTCCGACGAACCCCCTATTTTTGTGATTCGCATATGGAGACAATCAGGGAATGGCACGTTCCAGAATAGGAGGTCGTGAGATGGCACAACAGGATTCGCCGCGTCCGATAACTATGGCCAAGAACCCCCGCCTCGTGCGTCGAGTGATCGTTAGCCTTGGGTGCGCACTACTAGCAGCCCTCCTGACGGTCCCCGCAGGATCCGCCGGTCATTGCGGCTCTGCCACCGCAAACTGCACCATCTACCCAGTCAACGCCGTGGGTGTTCCAACTGCTGACTCGATTTGGATTCCTTTCGCCCTCGTTGTGGGGATCCTCGCCTTCACGATCATTGGATGGTGGAGGAAGTTTTCCAACAGTCCAGGCTGATTTTCAGATGGTGCTGCACTCGGCCGTCTGCGAGACCCTAGAGCCACTCTGAACGGCCCGGTCAGGGTAGCTTTCCTTGCACGGTGCACACGTGGCCATATTGAGGCGAGACGTGCTGAACAACTGATTTTCGGCCCGCTCAAGGTTGGGCAATGCGACTGAGAACTGAGAGTCTCAGCTTGTCTTCCTCAATGGGGCTGTGATCGAAGTCGGAGCAATTGGTACGCCAGCCAAATCGTTCCGACGATTGGCAGAAGAGGGAACGTGGGTCGGCCCGCAGCGACGAGGAAGGCGAAGACGACCCAGAGAATAGCGGTGATGACGGCAAAGGAAATAAGCGACTTGCGGGTAACTGGATAGGACGGCAGGACGATGCCTTCGGCCCGGAGCTTGCGGGTTTCAACCATGGCCCCACGGATCAATGGACCGAAGAGCGCAGCTATACCAGCGATGGCCAACAAAGTACGCCAGGGTTGCGGAACATTGGCAGCGTCCAAGACACTACCTAGCAGCACGCCTAGGAAGAGGAACCACCACAGACCCCACACAACAAGTCGCCGTCGCTTCGGCGGCATGCCCTCCAGCGAATCGGAAGGCCAGGACTGCCATTCATACATTTTGCCGTTCTTACCTGCCTCCGGGTCCATTCGCTTAGCCTAGCCTCAGGACTCACGGTACGACCTCAGGTAGTTGGCGCAGTGCCGCGGATTATCCCGCAGGTGGTTCGGCGGATGACCGCTGGGGTCAGGAAATAGCGCTGAGTTTATGGCCTCGCACACTCGCCCTTTGCTATTCCTAACCTCCGGGACGGCGGCTACCGTTAGCCCAGGACGGGTAGCGGGCCACGCAACGCCTGGTTGCGGATGACGGACATGATGGGCCTAACTGAGCCCGGGAAGAAGCCTCCGAAACCCAGCCGGCGCGTCCTAGTCTTTTGGACGGTGCTTTGGTCCTTAACGTCGGTGTTGTGGTTGACCCTGACGGTTATGGAATTCTCCCGAGGAGACCCTGACTATCTGCATCTCATTCTTTCAGTCATCTCTCTCGTGCTGGCCGTTGCCTACATGGTGGTGTGGCGGCAGTCCAAGAAGGCTCACTCCGGTTCCAACCGGGCCTAGAAACGGGTCTTGCCGCTCGTTCAGGTCGAGCCCGTTGAGGGTAGCTTTCCTCGTGCTGGCTCTTCGTCGCCCCTCTTGTCATTCACGCGCGGCCGGGCCCGATATTCCGCCCTGTCAGGGTTCGGCTCACGATCGTTAATTTGCGCTTTTTGGGGGCCATCGAGGAGGAGGATTCAGTCGGCGTGATTCGTCTGGTGCCGCACGCAGGCATCAAATTCGAGGGCGTTCTCCATCTGCTGAGGCATGCAGTTTTCGAGCGCAAACTGCAAGCGCTCGTGCAACTCAGGGCTCGGGCCGCCATCCATCAGTAGTAGGGCCTCAGCTCGGGCGAAGAGAACCGCGGAGCTCGACCGCTTCCAATTTCCAAGGCTCCCGGTTCGAACCTGTTCGAGCATGCTCTCCGGTCTCAGCAACCGGTCGAGAACTGGCCAGCCCGCAACGTCCAGCTGGAAAACCATGTCCGCGACTGCGGACGTAGCGGAAACAGCATCCGTCATCTCCCACCAGACATCATGGCCCGGTGAGGTCCCCTCCGGATGAAGCCGCTCGCGATAAAGGCCAAGGGATTCGGTGACCGACTTCGGCATTCCAGGGCCCAACTTCACCCGGCTCCAGCGAAGCCAGGGTGCGGGGGCGACTGCCAGGTTGATTACGCACTTCAGGTGTTCCGCCGAACTATAAGATGACGACTGCACGTTCATGACGGCCCAATCGCCTGAAGGCGTCGACTTCCGCCAGGTCGGAGCTGTGCCCTTGAAGCCATGGATCCGGGCTGAGGGACCGAGCACCTCTCGCAACGCAACCTTGAGCGCTTCCTGGACTGTCATTTAGGAACAATCTCATACCCGGTTCGGAAACACCCATATCTCGACGGACGAGCAAAATCCGTGCGTCCTCTGGAGCGGGTCACGTGCTGCGGCGGGTGTGGATGTGATGGTTACATTCGACACCATGCCGCAGAGAGTTCGACTCAGGATCGCCTATTGGAGAGGCATGCCTAGTATTGCCCGATGAAGGAATGGGTACGACATCACCCGTATCTAGCCCTGGCTTTGGGCTACATACTCTTCTTTGTGTTCACGACGGTTGTTTGGTTTGCCCTTGGACAACACGACCTCGAGAACGCCCTCATCACAGCCTTTGTATGGACCTTGGGCTATTGGCTCCTTGCAGTCTTCGAAACACGGCGAAGAAGCAAAACTAAACTCCGCCTCGAAGAACACGACCAAATTATGGCGTATGTCCGCTATCCGGACTCTCCAACCGGTTCACTCAGTAGCATCTGGAACCAAGGGATCGCGACGCCTAGCATGGGATCAATCCGCTTCCAGCCCGCGGTTTACGACACCCTGGAGCCCTCCGGGCGGCCGACCACGATTAAAGTCCTGGATCTGCTCCCAGAGCGCAGAAAAGTTAGTGGCAAGGACCGTAAATACATTCAGGTCTTCGGCATCCAGGCCATGACCCTTTTGACAGACGACGGCAAGGTGGAGATCGCTGCCGCCCCGGAGTCACTGGACAAGCTGATTAAGGTCGTAGGGCACTCGTGAGAGGCGTCAACCGTGATCTGCCACATGGGTTGCAGGCCCGTTAGGGGTAGCTTTCCTGTGGGCGACTCATTCCAGGCAACATCAAGCCCCACACTTCGGATCGACACTCAGGGTTCGTGTTAAGGCCTGTCCGCAAATGGCTGGTACGCACGGTCAGCTCGGGCCCTGTAGGCCTTTACTCCCCAGACGTCAACATCGAAATCATTGCAGAGCTTAGACCTACGTCTAGGATGATGCCTGTCAAAGCCAGACTAATAAGAGCGGTCCGGCGCGAACCCAGCGGCTCGCCTTCCTGACGCGGGTGGCGGGACATGTCTACGGCGTAGGGGACCATCATCAGTACGCCGACGACGAAGATGAGCGTTAGAACTACTTGCGCGCCATTCATGAGAACTCATTCCAATACCAGCCACTGCCGCTTTCAAGGTTCGCCATCCAACTCAGTGCCACCAGATCCTTGGGGGCCCGACGCCCGAGTGGGTCCGACGGTGGGCAGTCAGCGCCTGGTCTCGTACCTGGTTAGGACCACACCTCCGGGGAACGTCCGGTTCTCGACCAGGTCCAGGTTCACCCAGTTGTCCAGGGCTGTGAAGAATGGCGTGCCGCCGCCCACTAGGACCGGATGGGTGACGATCACGTACTCGTCGATCAGTCCGGCCCGCATGGCCGCCGCGGCGAGTGTGGCACCGCCGATATCCATGGGGCCGCCGTCGTCGGCCTTGAGCCGGCTGATCTCGGTGACCGCGTCGCCGGTGACCAGGCGGGTGTTCCAGTCGACCGTGCTGGTCGTCGAGGAGAACACCACTTTAGGCATATCCCGCCAGCGGCGGGCGAACTCGATCTGCGCCGGTGTGGCGTGAGGCTGCTGGTCGGCGGTCGGCCAGTGGGAGCTCATCGTCTCCCACAGTTTGCGGCCGTACAGCGCGAGGCCCGTTGCCCCCACCCGGTCGGACCACCATTGGAACAGCTCATCGCTCGGTGCGCTCCAGCCGAGATCGTCGCCGGGCGCCGCGATGTAGCCGTCGACGCTCAGGTTCATGCCGAAGGTCAAGGTGCGCATGGCGTCAGTCTCCCCTGAGCCGGTATCCGTTGTACAGACCAGCATGGCGCGGAGAATCATCGGTCAGGCCACACTGAGACCAGTTGACCACCACGCCATGCAGATGCTCCGTACGGAAGGATCCTCTCGCAGTCCGCTACCAGGTGGGAGACGGACGCGGCTAAGTTTGCCGATAAGGTGGATCTCCTTTGATTCCAATGGTGAGTCGGCGCCCTGCCCTGAACACGGCAGGGCGCTGACCTGGCGGGGAAACGGGCGTGTTGGGTGGTGCTCAGCTGTCGAAGGCGGCGCGGAAGGCGGCGAGGGCGGTGTCTCCTGATTCCGGGCCCGGGCCGCCGGAGGCTCCGGCCTCGAGGCCGATGACACCGGTGTAGCCGGCTTCTCTTAGGGCGGTGGCCACGGCCCGGTAGTTGACCTCTCCGGTGCCGGGTTCGAACCGGCCCGGGACGTCGGCCACCTGGATTTCCCCGATCCAGGGCAATGCGGCCCGGACGAGTTCGATCAGGTTTCCCTCGCCGATCTGGGCGTGATAAAGATCCAACATCATCTTGACGTTGGGGTGGTCCACTGCCGCAACCAGCGCCATGGTGTCCTTGGCCCGGGCGAGCGGTATGCCCGGGTGGTCAAGGATGGTGTTCAGGTTCTCCAGCGCGAAGGTCACGCCGTGCTTCTCGCCCAGAACGGCCAGGCCTTCAAGGGTGCGCAGTCCGGTCAGCCACATCTGTCCGGTGGAGCGGTGGACGGGACGGACGGCCAGGCCGCCTCCTCCGAGCTCTGCCGGGTGGACCACCATCCGTTCGACACCGAGTTCCAGCGCGACAGGAATCAGCTTTTCCGCCGATGCCAGCACCTCGCCGGCGCTGTCGGGGTCGATGAGGCTGCCGCCGAAGTAGCCGCTCATCGAGGAGAACCTGGCCCCCGTTGCGGCGAGTGCGGCGATGTCCCTGCCCCGGGTGTCCCAGAGCTCAACTTCAAATCCCTGCTCGTGGATCCTGTGCACGCGTTCGATCAGGGGAAGGTCGCCGTAGACCATCTCGGCGCACACGGCCAGGCGGAAACTCACGCCTTTCCACCCGTCACGTGAAGTTCGGGCTCGGCGGGACGTAGCTCCGCGATCGATGCAACATCCACCGGCAGGCCGGTCTCCGCCGAACGGACGGCGGCCAGGGCTATCGTGAGGGCGTTCCGAGCGTCGGCGCCCCCGGGGCCAGGGGCACCGGGAGCCTGGAGGCTGTCGCGGCTGGCCTTCACGGCGTCGACGAAGTGGGCTAGTTCGGCAGTGTAGGCGTCGTGGAAGAGATCCACGTTCAGGCGGACGGTGGCCGAGCCGATGCCGGCGGCGGTGTAGCTCGTGGCGCTAGAGGCCTGCGGCCCTCCCGCGGTGACCATGCCCGCGGAGCCGAACACTTCACCGCGCACGTCGTAGCCGTAGAGGGCGTTAAAGTTCGCCTCGGCAACTGCAATCGCGCCGTTGCTGTAGGTGATGGTCACGACGGCGGTGTCCAGGAGTCCGCCGGCTTTCGCCTCGGGTGCAACCAGGGCGTCAGCCACTGCGTGGACGCGGACGGGGACGGCGCCGGGGTTGAGCCAGTTCAGGGTGTCGAAGTCGTGAATGAGGGTTTCGAGGAAGATCGTTCCCGGCGGAATCCGCTCCGGGTTGGTGATGCCGGCTGTGCTGCCTGGATCCCGGGTCAGGGACCGCAGCAGCTGCGGGGTGCCCACGGCGCCGTCGTCAATAAGCTTGCGAGCCGCGGCGAAATCGGCCGCATAGCGCCGGTTGAAGCCGAACTGGACAACCACCCCGGAAGCATTAGCCGCGTCGAGGGCTTCATCGAGTTCTTCCACCGTGCGCCCGCCGGGCTTCTCACAGAAGGCATGCTTTCCGGCCCGGGCCGCGGCCGCGATCAGACCGGAGTGGAAGCGTGCCGGCGCCGCGATCAGGACGGCCTCGACGTCGGGATCATTGATCACGTCGGCCGGATCAGCGCTGATCTTGGCGACGCCCAGACGGCCGGCCAGGGCCTCCACGGCCGGAAGCGCCGGATCGGCGATTGCTTCCAGGCGGGCGCCGGGGATGCGCCGGGCGACTGACTCAGCGTGGAAATTTCCAATCCATCCCGCCCCGATCAGGCCGATACGGACCGGCCGGTCTTCACTGACCGGATGCTGAAGATAGCTCATGACAACTCCTGAAGTTCGGATCTAGATCGTTCTAGTAGCTCCATGGTGGCATGGCGATAATGGACCTGTCTAGATCGTTCTATAGACTGTCTCCATCAAGGAGGAAACATGACCGATCAGCAGCGCCGCCCCACCCTGATGGACGTGGCCCGCGCGGCCGGAGTCTCCAGGGCGCTGGTGTCCATCGTGATGCGCGGGGCGCCCGGGGCGTCGGAGCCGACACGGCAGAAGGTCATGGAGGCCGCCCGCGAACTCGGCTACCGGCCGGACTCCCGGGCCCGGTTGCTCCGCAGCAGCCGGACCAAGCTCCTGGGCCTGAGTTTCTCCAGCTCCCAGCCCTTCCACACCGAAATAGTCGACGCCGCCTACGCCGAAGCCGCCGCCAGAGGCTACGAAATTGCCCTCAGCGCGGTGGCCAACGGCCGGCCCGAAGAACGGGCCATTGAGGCGCTGCTGGATTTCGGCTCCGAAGCGCTCATCCTGATCTCCCCCATGCTCAGCAACCAGGACCTGGCCCGCTATGCCGGCCAGGTGCCCCTTGTGAGCCTGCTCCGCAACGACGTCGGCGAGTCCGTCGATTCGGTCAGCAGTGATGACCACGCTGGTATCCGGATCGCCGTGGACCACCTCACCGCCCTCGGTCACCGCCGCATTGTCCACGTCGACGGCGGAACAGCCGTCTCCGCAGACCAACGCCGGGCAGCCTTCCACACCGAGATGCTCCGGCACGGGCTGGAACCCGTAACCGTGCCCGGCGGCCCAACCGAAGAGGACGGCCTGAGAGCCGGCCAGTCCCTGATAGGCGACATGCCATCAGCCATCATCGCCTTCAACGACAGGGCAGCCCTCGGCGTCATGGAAAGCCTCCGGGCAACCGGACTGCAGGTACCTACCGACGTTTCCGTCCTCGGTTACGACGACAGCCAATTCGCCCGCCTCAGCTACGTACAGCTCTCCTCCATCAGCCAGGACGCCCCGCTCCTTGCCGCCGCAGCCGTTGACCGCGCCGTCGAACGGATAGAAACCCCCCAACCGCCAGCCCATCTCGTCAGAACACCCCACCTGGTCCTCCGCAGAACCACGGGGCATCCCGCTCCGCAGATGCAGCCCTGATTCGAAGCTGGGACCCGACAGATACTCACAGGACTCGCCGAACATCGGCCTAGGTCTTGCGGCCGAAGGAAGTCCCTTCCACCTGCCAGGAAAGTCCGTCGAGGGGTTACTTGAATTTCTCTGCGGCCGTGTAGCGGGCTGCTTGTACAGTAATGTCGACGCTGACAGCGAAGCTGAGGAACAACGCCAGCAACCCGGCACCAACGGCGACAAAGTAGCTCGCCGGATCAGGCACTGAATCGACGACCGGCTCCATGTAGAACCATATGGTCGCACCGGCACTAATCCCGAGAAGTGCAATGAGGTCAGTCAAGACCCACGCGGCAATTGCAAGAATGACCATCTTCATATCTCCCCCAATTTGGCACGGGCTGCACCCGTCACGTCTTGAATCCTAGCCATCACGTTATGTTGAGGGGATGTGTCCTAGAGGATGGTTCACCGGGACACCACGGTCACAGCTGCCACAAGCGTCGTTTAGCGCGATAAATCTCCGTCTGAAGATGTGTATGCGACTGCGGATACATCATCCTCCGCTTGAAGTTGTGGGCACTTCCTGCACTGACTGCCTATCGAGCAGGTGCCCAACCTTTTCCACGAAGCTTTCGTTGTGAGCCCGAAAAGCCTGCCGCTGTGCAATCGCAAGGGCGACCGGGGACTCAACAACAGTCTCCATCGTGAGCTTGCAGCCAGTTGTGCTGGGTTCCAGAATGTATGTTGTCTGGACCGACGGCTGAAGTGGCGAGCAGATCGATCTGGTTACGGCAGAGCGGTAAGGAACTTCTTTGACAACTTCTACACAAGAAACCTGACCATCTCCAGAAATGAAGCACTGCCGTTCGCCTTCGCCTTCCGGGGTGCCCGGCACTTTGAACGCCTGAGCAGCACCCTCTATCAGGACGGCCACTTGAGCGGGCCGGATAAGCTCCCAAACGGTTTCTGGGGCGTGTTTGTACTCTGCGGTGGCAGATGAATGAAAGGTATGTGGACGGAATGGTTTTCCTGTCAGGAACCGTTGCGTGTTTCTGCCGCGGCGATGGTGGGCCCAGACATAGGGCAGCGTCAGCATAATCCCACACGCCAGAAGCGCGAGAACGACAACGCCGCGGGGGTCCTGCCTTTGCAGCTGGGAGACTCCGTACAGCCCGAGTGCAAAAAATCCAGCTATTTGGAGGATAAATGCATAAACTTCAACTGCTCTCTTCACCAGATAACAGTGACATGGCACTGCGAATGAAGTTGGCAGGATGGCACTAAGAACGGTTGGTGCCGACCCGGATACTCTTTGAGGATGCCCGCGCCCTTCTTCTCCAAATGTCGGGTGTCAGCCCTACCTCCGGTAAGGGATCGGCCAACGGTAGGGCGCGTTGCCGCCCGAAAAGACCGCTCACGATGGCAAAGGGTTCTCCATCCGGAAATCGTGAGAAGAACTGAGCATTGCACCTGAAGTAGGCTTGCGGTGTCCTTCTCGGACCAGCGAATCTTTGGGGGAAGAACTATGGATATTGTCTTGACTGCCGTCCTTGCGGCTATTTTCTTTTATGTCCTCTATGGGGTAATCCGGGCGGCGACGCGAGACGGCATCATTGCGGCCCGGCAAAGCCGGAAGACTGACGCAACTCAGAATGGCCAAGAGATGACGCATGACGAGCCCGCATCTTGACCAATGGCCCCTCAGCGACCTCAAATACCGCCGTTCAGAAGTGACGGCATTCGTCGGAAGCGGCGACGCTGTTTGGGAGCGTGTCGCTCTTGAGGTGCTTCTTTGGAAAGTGAAAACCGCGAGTGGGTTTGTCGTGGACTCCCCAGGTCCGGTATCGCCGGGCGACCGGGTCGTCGTAACTGCGCGCCTGTGTGGCCTCTCCGTCGTCGAACCAGTCGAAGTGGTAGACGTCGTCCAAGAACCGGACAGATCGGGGTTTTCGTACCGCACTAGGCCGGGGCACCCCGTCGATGGCGAGGAAGCCTTTTTGGTACACCGTAGTGGCGACGAAGTGCACCTCACCATTCGCTCGCTCACGCGAGCAGCTCCTCAACAACCATGGCGATTGCTTTTCCCGCTCCTCCTGATTGCACAGCGGATCATTCAGAGGCGGTACCTGCGCGCGCTGCGGTGATAGTCCGAGAGGTGCCGCGTACGGCTCGAGGACGTCACTGCTGATAAACATTCGAAGGGGATTGATGTGGACGATGACGAGGTAAGTGGCTGGGTACGGCTGCTGCGCCGGGCACCGAGGTGGGCTCTGGTTCTGGGAATCGCCGTCGTATACACAGTCTTCATGCTTGGGATGAAACTCCTCCAGGGAGAGCAAGTGGAGCCAATCGAGATCGCCGTCACGGGGGCGTTGGGCCTGGCGGTGGGCGGCTTTGCCTTGTGGTTCACCCGCCGGCAACGTGCCAAAGAAAGGCAGAAGCCCGAAGGCTGGCCCACTGGGACCAACCTGAAACAGGCGGTATCGAAAGGGCGCCTCCCGGAAGGCGCCGCCGCTGAACAGTGGATTCCCGAGTTGACCAAGATCGCCGCCCAAGAGCGCTACATGATCTGGGCCGGGCCTCTGCTGTTTGGTGCATTTGCCGCGATGGGCGTTTTCCTGACCCTCGAGAATCCGGATCACCCCTGGTTCTGGGTACTCGCCACCATCGGGTTTGCCGGTGTAGCCCTCTGGTATCCGATATGGATCCCGAGGCGCAGGACACGCATCGAAGGACTTATCGCCCAGTTTCCAGATGGAGGACATCTCATGCCCGACGAATCCATACCCGAAAACTAAGCTGATTACCGGCCAGCATCGGTGAAAGAGCCGACTGTCGGAGTGGCGGAAGACGGCCTTGGGGGTTCGGCTGATCCGGTCCCCGAGCAACTGGTTTCGATATAGACCCGCTCTTCTTTGCCAGGGCCACGGAAGCCGGTTAGCCCACGGGCTCTCTACCGAGGAGCAGAGTTAACGAGCTCGAAGTGTTCGACCAAGGGAAACGGTTTGTAAAATCTGTGCAGTAGTTGCCGCCACTGCTGATATTGCGGGGATCCCCTGAAACCAACGGTGTGGTCCTCCAAACTGTCCCACTGCACAAGCAGCAAATATGTGCCGGGAGTTTCGATCGAACGCGAGAGCGACAACGAGACAAAGCCTGGCATCGACGCAATAACCAACCGAGCGCGATCGAAGGCTGCCTCAAAATCGTCTTCTTGGCCGGAAATAACGGGAAGCAGCGCGTGCTCGGTAATCATTGGGCAAGTCTCGCAGGTTCGGACAGATCGTCAGATATCTAGGATGCGCCGCTTTGCGGCAACGAATTCTTCTGCGGTGAGAGCGCCCTGGGAATAGAGGTTTGCTATAAGGGCAAGATCAGCCGCCACAGATTCTTTTGCGGCTGCCTTATCTGCGTTCCTGATGTGATGCTTTCCTGCCCGAACGGGAGCGGACGCTTGCTTCGTCTTGTTTTTGGTCATTGCATACCAAACCAGCACGACGGCGCCGAGAGCTGCTACCGCGATGCCCAAGGGCATGGACAAATACAAATTTGACGCGGTTCCTATGACCGCGATTGCCATTCCGACCCCAGCTAACCCGACACCGGTTACCCATCGCGCTGTCTGACGGAGGGGGTGCTTCCCTCTGAACTCAAACAAATACCCGCCGCTCGGAACCGTGTGTTCGTTCATGTGGTGAAGAATAGCCCCGTGTCCAGACGTTGAACATCCCTCAAGGGCGGCGCAGTGCTCTCGGTTGGCTCCACCCGCGAGTGTTGCAGTCAAGCAGGGGCAGCCATCTTGGCGCTGCACGCCGTTGGTCGTATCGTGGCCGCATGTCAATCCTTTTGGAGGCAATCGGGGCTGTGGTTCAGGCGGTCATAGAGGCCGCGTCCGACGTGCTATTCCGGAGCCGCGGAGACAAAGATCAGGACGACGTTTCCGACGAATAGGCAGCCGAGTTCTCTTGCTCTTCCCGGATTTCAATTGTGAGCGAGGGAACTGGTGGCTTAGCCAATTGGCGGAGCTCGCCTAATGTGACCTCGGCGGGCTTGACGAAGTCCGCGTCCGGCAGGAAATGCACGATCGTTCCTGTCGTGCCGTCCCCGGGAATATCGGTTAGACCTGTCACAGGTATGCCATGCTCGTAGCGCTGAGTCCAGGACCCATTGAGCCTGCGGTTGGTATGCGCGAGCCAGGTGCTAAGTGCAGCGACAACCGACATCCCGCGCCGCGGCAGCCCGTCCGGTAGCCCTACATTCTCCCGGGAATCGAAGAACCGAATGTCCTTGGTGGCCATCACTGGCTTTCGGACCGTCCGGCCGTGGTCGTCGGTGCGTGTATCAGTCCCCCGCCCAGTGTCCGCGACGGACACTGATCCATCCGAGTGAACTGTGATCGTAATATGCGCTGGCCTGCCATGGTGTTCGGCCTCGTCTACTGCATAGGCAAGCACTTCAAGAATCAGGTGAATTGTCCCCTTCCGCGCGTACACCTCCGCATTTCTCTGAATTTGGGCAAGATGATCACGATCCACCTGCTTGAACCAGTCGTGTGTCGTGATTTCCCAGGCGTCCCTAGAAGTTTCCATGTGGAACAGTATTGCAAGCCGCGCTCGCCGCAACCCTGCGAAACACCCTGTCGCCATACCTCACTCAGTCCAAGTTCGGTTTTTCTGCCCTGCCTGTAACTTCAGGCGAGCTCCCGGAAATTTAGATATCAAGCGGGACATTCAGCCCGCCGTCACAGATATTGGGGGTTACAACAATGAATTCCAATCGCGCCGGAATCTTCACGGCCGTCACGATGGCGAGTTTCGCCGTCGGCCTTGTACTTGCCGGATGTGGGCTTCAGCCAGGAACTGGCTCTGCCGCCGCCTCGAACGTAACCGTGAACGACACGGCCGAATCCACGCCAGCGCTGGCATTTCTATCAGCTGCTTCCGCGGCACCGGCGGGTCCTGCCGCCAGTGCGGTATCAGCGTCAGCAGTGCCCGCCTCGTCGGCGAAGCATGCAGCTCCGGCATTGAAAACCTTCACATTCCCGGACGGACACATCTCCTTCGCCTATCCGGAGGCATGGACGGTGCGAACCGTGCTCCCGCCTGCAGGCCTCCCCGGCATGGAAGCGATCGTCACTGACAGTGCAGGCAATGATCTGCTCTCCCTGGTAAATGGCATGACCGCTGGTTGTGCTGGCGGCCCCGTATCCCGTCGCGTATTCGATCAAGCGGCTGTTCCTGGAATGGCTGCACCGGACGGCACCGGGCCCGTTTTTGGGTTCGTCGTGGAGTCCTATGGTGATAGTGAGGCCTACTTCATGGGGCTAAGCGATCCCCGCTCCCTGCAGCAGGGTGAGGGCGTCTCATCGTGGTGCAATCTCGTGTCAACGGCTAACGGCGGCCTGAGCACCCGTGTTCTGTTCAACGACCCCGCGTTCCCAAACAGGGGCGCAGCCAGGGCCTGGATGGCAGCTGATCAATACGCCCAGCTCAAGGCGCTGCTGATCAGCCTGACCTACGCCTGACCCTCGCGTTGCGATGAACGATAGCCCGCCGGACGGTGAACCGGCGGGCTATCCACCGGGGCCGCATCTTCCCTTCCTCAGAACAAAGGAGGATCGAAGCAAAAACCCACCCCTCCAGATAGCTACGTTTCCCGCAAGAAACGATGCTTAGATGGACCACATGGGGAGCATGACGGTGGTTGAGGAGCTGCGTGAGCACTACGCAGCAGTGGTCGGATCCGAGCCGGAGTATCACGAGATGCGTACCCGTTCAGGCGAATCCCTGGGCGTCTTCGAGTGGCCAAAGGGTACGAGCCGGATGGGCGTCCACCTCTATGCGTCGGCCGGCGCCACCCGCCACGGCCCGGGTGCCAGGCAGCACGCCGTTGAGCTCTTCTTGGGGGTTAACACGGGTTCTGAGGCGGTAAAAGAGGCCTTCGCAAACATGACTTTGAGCGTCCAAAAAAGCAACACTGTGCCTCAACACGGCGTGTTCGTCGCAGGCAGTTGGAAAGTCATCAAAGGACGGAAATTCACGGGATGGGTCCTCACTGAACGTCCCGATGACCTGATTCCGGAGCTCCAGCTGACCACCGGCCGGCACGTTGTATTTCTCGACGCTCTGCCGGTCTTTCCCGAGGAGGCCCAGTACAGGCACGGCAACCGATCCGACGAGCTTTTCGGTATCTGGGAAGAGACCGGCGTCGAATCCTGGAACCTCGACAGAGACCTGCCAGCGGGGATCGAGAGGCGCCGAATCCTTCGCAGGCCCTTGTGGTTCCTGCGAAACGGGAGGCCCTAATTGGCGAGTGGCACTGGTCCGCGAGCCAGCTTGGGTAAGGACGTGTGGCCGCAACGACTCGTTGACTAGTGCGTGAGTCGGCTCGGCGTCACCAACCGCCGCGCGTCGGCGTATGTCCCTTTCTGGCGTCAGCGGGCATTGCCATTTCGGCCCGCAGGCCCAGCAGCCGGATTGGACGCCCGGCTTCGATTTCAGCTGCGAGGTCCAAGGTCCGCGCGAGGATTTCGTGCCGGTCGAACGTCTCGGGAATCTTTCTCGCGTGGGTCTTCGTGAAGAACGGCGCATAACGAATCTTGAGGGTCAGCCCAATCACCGGCCGTCCTTCGGCCACAACATCCTCGAGGACACGCGCTGTCAGCTCCCTCAGGGCGTCATCCACCTGGGCGGGCTCAGTCAGGTCCCATTGGAAGGTGATCTCCCGGCTGTGCCCGCGGGGAACCCACGGGGTATCGTCCACAACGCTGGCGCCGTCCCCGCGTCCGAGCTCCGCATACCAAGGACCCATCCGGGGGCCGAACTCCGGGACCAGGTCTTGGGGGTCGCACGCGGCCAGCTCGGCGACGGTGTTGATGCCGAGTTTGGCCAGCCGGCCCGACACTTTGGTTCCGACGCCCCACAGGTCCATAGTCGGACGGGTGCCCATGACCTCCAGCCAGTTCGCGGCAGTGAGGCGGAAGACACCCGCCGGCTTGCCGAAACCGGTGGCGACCTTGGCTCGAACCAGGGTATCGCCGATGCCCACGCTGCAATGCAGCTGCGTCCGCTCCAGGACAGCGGCCTGCACCTCCCGGGCGTAGGCTTCCGGGTTCTCTGTCTCCACGCCAACAAAGGCTTCATCCCACCCCAGCACCTGCACCGTGGCGCCGGGCTGCGAGCGTAGGGTTGCCATCACTGTTTCCGATGCGGCGAGGTAGGCTTCGTGATCGACGGGCAGGATCACAGCGTCGGGCACTTTCCGGGCCGCAATGCGCAAGGGCATTCCGGAACCCACGCCGAACGCCCTGGCTTCGTAGGACGCGGTCGACACCACAGCTCGTTCCGTGGGGTCGCCCCGGCCGCCGACAATGATCGGTTTGCCCGCAAGCTCCGGCCGCCGGAGCACTTCGACAGCCGCGATGAACTGGTCGAGGTCGACGTGCAGCACCCACCGGATTCCGCTCACGCCACCAGTCTGCCTTAAACATCCTTGGCTGGCATCGACGTGGTTTAGACCAAGTCACTGCCTCGACCCTGCTTGAGGTCGTTGGGCCCTCCATCGTTGTCCCGTTGCTGACCCGGGTCGCTCTGACCGGGATGCCTCTCCTCGTGCGGGGACCGGCACGGATGCATGCATCCATTGCGGCTACTGTTGCCCTCGCCGTCTTCACTTTCCTCGCTTCCGCAACCATTGGCTGGTTGTACGTGCCCGCCCTGGCGGCCGCGCTGGCCTCCGCAGTGGCCCCGGCTAGAAAGCCGTGGCCTCAGCCGTCGGCGAGCCAGGGTGGCAGCCCATCGAGACAGTCAACTGATTAAGCGCTGGTCAACCAGACCACGGTGTGCTGTGATGTTGACCAGCTGAGACTGAGCGCACACAGCGCGCGGCGGCGATAAGGCGATGCCGTGACGCGGCGGCTAGTTGGCTGGACAAGCCTCAGGAGGCGATGACGATGGCTTCCATGGATGGAACCGTGGCCCTGGTGACGGGGGCAGCGAGCGGCCTGGGAAAGGCCGTGGCAACAGGACTTGCCCGCGAGGGCGCGCTGGTCGTGGTGGTGGGGCGATCAGGGCCCCGGGCGGAAGAAGCAATGAGGGGCATCCGCCAACTCGTCCCTGACGCCCGGCTTGAGCCACTGGCCTGTGACCTCTCGGTCCAGTCCTCAATCCGTGCGGCCGCCGCCGAGTTCCTGTCGCACCATGACCGGCTCGACGTGCTCGTCAACGCAGCGGGCGTGTTCCGCAAAGAACGCCACGAGACCCCCGACGGGCTCGAACTGACCTTCGCCACCAATGTGATGGCTTACTTCCTGCTGACCAATCTCCTGCTCGACGCGCTCAAAAACGCCGCGGCCGTGGCGGATAGAGACGCCGTCCCGGAAGGGAACGCCGGAGTTGCTGGCCAGCCGTCCGGTGCGGCGCGAACGTCCCGGATCGTGAATATCGCGTCCAAATACGGCAACACCAAACCCAAGTTCGACGATCTCCAGACTGCCAAGGGCAGGTACAGCTACCTGCGCTCGACCCCGCCCACAATGCTTGCCCGGGTTCTGCTCACCAAAGAGTTCGCTGAACGCCTGCACGGCTCGGGCGTGGTGGCGAACGCCGTCCATCCGGGACTGGTCAAGAACACATCGCTGCTGCTCGACGTCGGCGGCCCTTTTCGCTGGATCACGAACGCCCTCGGTGCTCCCGCCGAAACGGCGGCAGACACAGCGCTTTGGCTTGCCATGTCGAAGGAAACGGCGGCAGTCTCCGGCAAGCTCTGGGCAAAGCGCAAAGAGCTCCCGACGCCGGGCATGGGATCGGATCCCGAAGCCCGCAAGCGCTTGTGGGACGCCTGCTCGCACCTTGCCGGGCTCCCGTGAACGGCCCAGGTCAGGGTCGGCGCAGGAACTCCTCCACGGTGGCGATGTACTCGGCGGTCCGCGTTGCCATGACTCCGTGTCCCGCGCCCGCGAAAAGACAGGTCTCCGCGGCCGGATAGAGGGCGCGGAGGGCCGCCCGTGCCTGGGGCGGGAACGCTTCATCCCGCTCCGATTCGATCAGCAGCACCGGTACACGCACCCCCGGTGCCCGTTCGGCCGGAAGACGGGCAAACTCCCCCATCTCCCGCAGACCGGACAGCAGGTCCTCCTTGCCCAGCCGGCTGAGCACGTCCGACAGCAGCATGGTCCAGAAACTCGCGTCCTCCTGTGAGCCCGGGACAAACCAGCGGCGCCAGTTCCGGCCTGTCAGGGACCGCACGCCGCTTTCCGGAAGCACGGAGAGGAACCGGATGAGGAGCGGAAGCAAAGGGAGCGGGGCCGCAGCCGGGCTTCCCGTGTTCGCCAGCACCAGGCGCCGCACGCGCTCCGGATGCCGGCGGGCGAACGTCTGGGCCACAAATCCGCCGAACGATGAGCCCAGCACATCCGCCTGCCTAACGCCCTCGGCGTCGAGGATCGCAGCCAGGCCGTCCGCCAGCCCGGCGATGCCAGCACCGGCGGGGTACGCCGGCGCAATGACACGGAAGTCCCGTTCCAGCGCCTCGATCAGCAGCAGGTACATGTCCGGCATCCTTGTTCCGCCGGAGGGCAGAAGCACCGTTTGTTCGCCCGATCCGCCGGCGAGGTAGCGCCAGCGCACGCCGTCGACGTCGAGCGTGCGGTACTCGTGGCTGGCACGGAAGCCGGCCAGCTTGGCGTCAAGGGCCGCGACGGCAGGGTTGTCGCTGCGCCCCGCGGGAAGGGGCCGGCCTTCGAGGAAGCATTCGACGACGTCGGCGTATTCAGTCGGGTGGGTGACGGCCGCCAGGTGGCCGCCCCCGCCGAGGACGTAGGCCCGGGCACCGGGGTAGGCGGCCAGCAACGCTTCGCGTTCGTGCGCGGTGAACCCGCGGTCGTCCGCAGCAGCGATCACCAGAACGTCCTCCGGACGCTCGAAGGTGGACGACGCGGCGTAACGGTCCGGATGCGTCGCCAGATCCAGGACGACTGCCAGGCGGGCAAGGGCCGATTCCTTCGTGTGTGCTGCGAAGAGGTCTTCCGTGTAGGCGGTGAGGAAAGCGCGTTCGTCGGCTTCCGCCCCTGCGACAAGGCGTGCGATCCTCGGACGATAGAAAGCGGTAAGGGCATCTTTGGGCAGTATCGAGAACAGCCCGACAAAGGCGCTCACGAGGCGTGCGTGACCACGGGTGTAAAGACCGAACCCGGACAGGATGAGCTTGTCCACGCGCTGCGGATAGCGGCGTGCAAAGGCGTGCCCGACGCCGGCGCCGAGGGAATGGCCGAAAATGCTCGCGGACCGGATACCCTCGGCGTCGAGGATGGCCGCCACTCCTGCCACGAGTTCGGCCATGGTCCGCACCGCCGGATACGAGGGTGAGAGCACCCGGAAGCGCGGTTCGAAGGCAGTGATCGTACGGAACGCCGAATCACCGAAGGAGAACCCGCCGCCCAGGACGAGGAGTGCCGGCATGCCCTCCTCGGGCACCGCTCCGGCGATGTACTTCCATTCGACGCCGGCGACCATCACCGACCGGTACGGGTGCGTGCCGCGGAACGCCCGCAGCTCGGCATAGCCGTCCATGGGTCCTCCCGCTCCGGGTGTCCTGATAGCCGGGTGTCCTGATAGGAGGCAGACTACGCCGCCGGCCGGGACTCGGAAAGGGCGGTGACGCATGCTGCGACCAGGTCCCCAAGTGGTTGTTGCGCGGCATCACTACATCTCCACTCGATGGGTATTTAGAAGAGGCGTAACTTTTTAATTGCGAAGGTCCGTCTGTCCCCCATAGGCGGGCCTTCGTTTGTGCTTTGCGCCAACAATGGCGGCCAAAGCCCGCTCAGAACGCCGAGGCAACAAGCGCAATGAGGGCCGGCACGGTGGCGGCGAGGGTTCCCGGAATGCTGTCCCCCCTCTTGGGGTAGTGTCCCAAAGCATCGGCCAGGGCCATGGTGGACCCGCCCAGGACCATGTAGGCGCAGCAGTAGGTAACCAGTGTCCTGCCGACCACCTCGTTCCCGGTATTCAGTGCCACGAGTCCCGCAATCACCCCCAAAGCTATGAGCAGATTGCGGAAGCCGACAGGAATCGCCCACATCATGACGGCGGGGACATTTCCGGCAGGGGTGCTGAGGAATTTCTGCACGGCCGGGCGGTGCAGGAGAAAGGCCTCAAGCGGAAACACCGAGATATAGATAAGGGCTTCAAGCAGCGCAAACAGTTGGGCAACGGCGTTCATGGTCGAAGACTACGTCCGCCGCGAAGCCCGTCCCATCCCCGCCCGGGGGGTTCCGCGAGCACCTCAGCCATCCCCCAAACTGGGGATTGCGATCCGTCATTGGCGGCGGATACTGAAAGCATGTGGGCAGATCGTGCCGAGCGGGCACAGCGCGAGATTTCGGCCATGGCGACCACAGGCATGGGCGTAGCCGAGCTGCATGCCGCAGCGCTCGCCGTCGTCCATCACACGGTGCCGTTTGAGCAGGCCTGCTGGTCCGGCGTCGACCCGGACTCCCTCATCATGACCTCGATCACCAACTGGCCGCCGTGGCCTGTGCCTGACGAATACGCCGTGCGCTTCGCCGAGACCGAATATGCGGGCACGGAGCCGAATGCCTTCGCGGCGCTGGTCCGGCGGCCGGCGCCGGCCGCCCGGCTCTCGGATGTGCCGCACCGCGACGTGGTCAGGAGCGTGCGCCTCAACGACCTGCTCCGTCCGCAGGGGCTGGAGCACGAACTTCGGGCGGTGTTCCGGACCGACGCCGCCTGCTGGGCCGTGGGCGGACTCTTCCGTGAGCCAGGTACGGACTTCACCGACCGGGAAATGGAATTCCTGAGTTCCATCGCATCAGCCCTGGCCGCGGCCACCCGGGTTGCAGTCCGAATGGAGCGGCACGCCTCGCACGGGCCGAAGGGTCCCGTGATCGTGTTGGTCGGACCGCGCGGTGAGCTGCGTGCCGCGACTGAGCCAGCCGCCGCGTGGCTGGCGGAGCTGGACGATCAGGCGCCCGGCCGTTTCACCATGACGCTGTACTCAGTGGTGGCTGCCGCAAAGGTTTCCGTTTCCGGGACCGCCCGGATGAGGATGCGGGACGCCGGAGATCATTGGGTGGTGCTCCAAGCCAGCCGGCTCATCACCGGGGACGACCCCGGCCAGATGGTGGTTACGGTGGAACCCGCCACCACCCACGAAATGGTGAGCCTCCTGCTCGCCGCCTACGGCGCCACGGCGCGGGAACGCGAGGTCTGCCTTGAGGTGGTCTCCGGCGCGGCGACGACGGACATCGCCGACCATTTGTTCATCTCGCCCCACACGGTCCATGACCACCTGAAGTCCCTCTTCGACAAGGTGGGAGTGGGGAGCCGCGGCGAACTGGTGGCGAGACTTCTGGGCTGAGGCGGCCGGCTTCATCCTGCCTGCGGCTAGCTGCCAGGCGATCCGCAACCGAGGCCACTGACCAGCCACCCGCCAGAAACGGTGGAGGTTACGCCGACGGTCCAATCACCGCTCCGTAGCGTTTCCGCATCGATGGGCGTCCATCCATCGGTCGGGGCCCCGGCGGGCGCCAGTACAGACTTGGACCAGGCCACGGCTGCTGCTCCGGGCGTCGGCTCGCCTGCAGCACTTGTGTCGACGTCGGCGACATACGGGCCGTGACACGGCACGGAACCCCGTTCCGCCGATGTATCGGTTCCCGCTGGCGGCGTCGCCGTTGCGCATGCGGACAAAACACAAAGCACCACCGCTGCACCAGCCAGCCCGGCCCGCGGCCTCATGTGGTTTCCCGCAGCCGCACCGCTCGGGCACTGCCCCCGGCGATACTGCCCTCATACCATCCGAGCACCCGCAGCGCCCTCAAGGTATTCCACCGGCTCGGGCGGCCGTCACCGTCCTCCAGGGCGAAGTGGATCCGGCCCGGGTGCGTGTTTTCCAGCAGCCAGGTGCCGTCGGGCTGCTGCTTGGAGCGCAGCACGTCCACCGCCTCGGCGATGCGTTCGTCCGGACTGGCGCCTGCCGCGCGGAAGTAGTCGAGGCCCCGTAACGCATCGTAAAACCAGCGGGTCGGGTACGAGAACGCCAGCCAGTCACGGTCAATCAGTTCGCCGGTGGTCTTCCGCCGAAGAAGCCCGCGTTCCAGCAGATACTCCTCGCCGCGCTGCCGGGCAGCAACTGAGTCCGGGGACCCGCCGGTCGCGTGCTCGTACTCCAGCAGCCCTTCGAGCACGTTGATGGTTGTCCCGAACGACGAACGCACCGAACCGCGTTCCGCCTCGCAGTTCCATCCGCCGTCGGCGAGCTGCTCGCCCAGCAAACGCTCCACGACGCCGTCGACGTTCTCGCCAAAGTAGGCACCAAGTGCCACGGCCATGCCGTTAATACACGGCTCCACTTCGCCCTCGAAGAAGGGCTGATCCCCTTCCTCCCAGCGGGAGTTGTCGCGGACCAGTTCGACGGCGCGGCGTGCCTGGGCGCTACGGGGGTCAAGCCCGAAATCGCGCAGCAGCAACAGGCTGTAGGTGGTTGCAGTCCAGGGCTGGCCCGGCTCCGACTCGTCGAACTGCGCCGGGAAGTACGTGCCGCCGCCCCACTGACCGCTGCTGTCCTGCAGCGCGAGCAGCCGGGCGCCCCAGCCGTGGGTGGCTACGCGGGCACGTTCGGACTGCACTTCTGAAGGAGGCGCGTCCGTGAGGTCGCGCAGGACCTGCCAGCGGATCGCGGGATCGGAGTCAAGCAGCCAGTCGAGTGCCTCCATCCCCACAAGCTAGCATCCGGCGGGCTACCGCTCCAGCTTCGCCCGCTCCGATGTCCAGCCCTGCCGGTGGAAGCGCTCGAAGCCGTCCAGGAGGAGGTCCAGCGCGAACTCGAATTCAAACTGGTCGTCGCAGCCCTGCGACACCACGGAGCCGTCGTCGTGATTGGCCGCCATGGCCACTTGCAGGATGTTCGGGTACCGCTGCGCCATCTCCCGGAGCATGGCCTCCTGCCCGGCGGGCGCGTTGCCGGTGGGTGGGTTGCCAGCCGGCGCGCTGCCGGCCGAATCGTCGAACAGCTCCTGGGTGAACCCCCACATGCGGCTGCCAAGCGCATGCATCACGTGATGGGTGAGATCCACGGAGAAGCCGCCGGCCAGGAACATTCCGATGAACGAGTCCATGTAGCCGAGAACCGCCGGCGTCCTGCTGGTGCGCGACTCAAGCACCTGACGGGCCCACGGATGCCGCAACAGGGCCTTCCTCGCTGAAAGCACGCGTAGCCGGACCGCGCTCTGCCATCCGGTATCGCGGGCGGGAGGGTCGATTTCCCCGACAAGGACGTCCACCATCCCGTCAAGGAGTTCCTCTTTGTTCGCGACGTGCTTGTAGAGCGCCATCGGAACTACGCCGAGCTCCTGCGCCAGCCGCCTCATGCTGAGCGCCTCGATGCCCGCTTCATCGGCGAGTACGACGGCGGCGGTCAGCACCCGCTCCCGGTTCAGCGGGATCCGGCGCGTAGCTTCCGCCTGCTGCGTCATGGGGGCACCTTACCTTGCGATTTGTTGTCAACGAGTGTACTACGTACACCAGCTTCTGGCCCGCAAAAACGGCGGGACCAGATGGTCCCGCCGTTTTTGTGTATCGCTTGCGCTGTGCACCGTTTCGCCAGGGGGCGTCAACGCCCCCTACACAGGTGCAGTCCGTCAGTTCTGAATGATGGTGACCGGACCGCCGTTGTCGGTGCAGACGACAGACTTGGTGCTCGTGGCGTCGACAGCCTCACCCAGAACGGCGACCGGCCCGACTTCCACGCCACAGATCTGCGCCGTCACGTCAGCGGCTACGCCAACGTTGACGTCCTCAAGGACTGTCACATCGCCGACGGTGACGTTCACCAGGCCGTCGTTGACCGTGCTGTTGTCCGCAGCCATCGAAGGCCCTGCGGCCATCCCCACCAGGAACAGCGATCCGGCAACGGCGGTAGTAGCTTTCTTCATAACTGACATCTTTTTGCTCCCTCGATTTTGATGCACGCAAGACCCCGCCCCGGGACCACGGTTACGCGATCACCAGGGTGGCTGCAGCCCGGATTCGGGCCGCGGTTCACCGCATCTCTTTTTGGTTGCTTACAGCTCTTCGCCTCGGCGGGCGCCGGGAGCACCTATGGAACAGGTCTTTCTCCCAAGCTGTCCGGTCCCGTTGGAACCTTCCGAAAGGGCGTCAGTGCGCATAACGCCGCACCCCTTCATGACTTCAACCCTAATCATAAGTAGGCTTAGTTTCAAGTCGATGGGCGAATTTCTTTTCCCGGCACAGTATTCGCCCCGTTCCGCCTGCGGGATTGCGCAGGGCGGGGTTCGCTATCGGTGCATCTCAGCGCTCAGTCTCGCCACGACAGTTTTCGCATCAACCTCATCCGAAGTATCAACACGAATTGTTCGCCCGATCGCCAACGGCGCAGCATTGGCTCCCCACTCCGCCCAGTCGTGTTCTGCGCCAAGTCCGTCGGGATGTATCCAATGCCGCTGGTGCGTTGCATAACGGCTCCAAGCCAAGTCGGCTGATACCTCGCACCAGATTTCAATTACCCGGGGCTTTCCCGATTTGGCGATTCCGTCAACAACAAAGCCCAGGTCCCGCGGCCGGTACCACCAGGACCGGTCTTTTGAGACGACGGGAACCCCCAGCGCGTCACCGAGCAGCCTGCTGAGCGTCGTCTTTCCGGCACCGGGGAGCCCGTTTATCAGAATTACGGATGCAGCCATGCTCCAATTGTTGCTGTTCCGGGAATGCACGACGACGGCGCGCGCCTTCCACCCCACCTGACTAGTGGGCGTGGTCCCCGCGGCTGTATTCAAAAACCCATCCAATCAGCGCAACCAGCGCAAATCCCGCGCCGATATAGAGGATCCAAAATCCAATTGCCAGTCCAAGGAACCCGGTGGCCGCGGAAAAGCCCAGGGCAATGGGCCACCAGCTCCAGGGACTGAACTGGCCCTGCTCGCCTGCGCCCTCGTGGATCTCCGCATCATGGCGGTCCTCGGGACGCATCCCGACCCGCCGGCCCGTATAGCCGAGGTATCCCCCGATCAGTCCTGCCAGACCGCCCACCAGCCACAAGGCCAGGAAGCCAACCGGCTCGGTCCACTCCGTGATGAAGCCGTAGACCACCCCAACGGGTACGAAGAAAATGGCCATGCCTCCGAAAATCCAGGATTCGATTTTCATGACTCCTCTTTCTGCCAATCAAGCCGGGGTCAGGCAAGCTCAACCCCTTGATCCAACTGTGGCCTTCACTCCCCGCCCCGCGGAAGGGACGAAGGACCCCCCTTGCACCGGGGCCCGGAACGCACCGCTCCGCCCCTTCCCCGGGCACCGAGAAGGCAGCCACCCGCGGATAGAGTCGGAGGATGATTGCTGAGGCCGCCACACTGACCGGAGATGTTCGAATGCGGTTGCTCCAGGCTGCTGATGCCGAAGCGTTGAGTGCGGCGTACCGGCTGAACCGGGACCATCTGGCACCCTGGGAACCTGCGCGGGCTGACGAGTTCTTCACGGCTGCCGGCCAGCGCGCCGTCATCGAATCAAAGCTTGCCCTGCATGCTGCGGGGCAGGAGGTTCCGTGGATTCTCTTAGCCGGCAGCCGCGTCGTGGGAGCCATCACGCTGACAGGAATCGTCCGCGGCCCGTTCCTTAGCGCCCACGTCGGTTACTGGGTGGACAAGGACTTCAACGGACTCGGCATCGGCAGCTCAGCCTTCGCCTTCGTGCTGGCTGCGGCGAGGGACGAGCTCGGGTTGCACCGGGTCCAGGCGGCCACTCTCGAACACAACACACCCTCGCGGAAAATATTGTCCCGCGCCGGGTTTGATGAGATCGGCCTGGCACCGTCCTACCTGAAGATTGCTGGCTCGTGGCAGGACCATGTCCTGTTCCAACGCATCCTCGAGTGATTCACTGGAGGGTACGACCGGCGGTCCCGCCCGGGTGCCCGCCCTGCCACGAAGGGATCGACATGCGGAAGATCATTCTGATCGCGTCAGTTTCGGTGGACGGATACTTCGAAGGGCTGAACCGAGACATCAGCTGGCACCTGGTGGATGAGGAACTGCATCAGCACTTCAACGATATGAGCAGGGAGATGGGTGCGTTCATTGATGGGCGCGTCACCTACGAGCTGATGGCCGACTATTGGCCAACCGCCGACCAGGATCCACACAGCACGGCGGTCGAGGCAGAGTTTGCCGGGATCTGGCGCGAGATTCCCAAAATCGTTTTCTCCCGGACCCTCACCGAGGCAGGCTGGAACACGACGGTGATGCACGACGTCGTGCCTGAAGAAATCGCGGAACTGAAGGCGCAGCCCGGCGGCGACATTGCACTCAGCGGCGCCAACCTGACCGCGACATTCCTGCGCCTCGGTCTGGTGGATGAATACCGGATCTACGTCCACCCCGTGGTCCTGGGCCAGGGCAACGGCCGGCCACTGTTCGAGTCACCGGACATCCGGATGAACCTCAAGCTGACTGGAACCCATGCGTTCGGCAACGGCGTGGTTCTACTGCACTACGAGTCGGTCAGTCCAGGCCGAGGTTCCCGGGGTCCGTAGCCCACCGCTTAATGAAGGCCGCCATGGCATCACGGTGTACCGGTTCGTCCGGCCGGTAGGATCCGTCCGGATAGCCGGTGGAAATTCCGAAGCAGGCCATCCAGTCAATCTCGTAATGAAACTGGCGGCCGGCCGGGTTGTCGGAAAACGTGGATTCCGCCGCGGGGTCGCCGCAGGAGACTTTGTGGGCCGATCGATAAAGGAACGCTGCCATCGCATCGCGGTTGACGGGGCTCTGGGGCCGGTAAGTTCCGTCCGGGTAGCCGGTGGTGATTCCTTCAGACAAAAGCCAGGTGATTTCCCGGTAGAACGGTCCGGCCGGAGACACATCGCTGAACGGCGACTTGGCCGGTGGCGTGAACTCGGGGCGTCCTGCCACCCGGTACAAGAAGGCCGCCATCGCGTCGCGGTGAATGGAGTCGAGGGGCCGGTAGGTGGCGTCCGGGAACCCGCTGGTAATGCCGCGCGCGGCGAGCCAGTTGATTTCGTCAAAGAAGAGGTTGCCTGGTGCCACATCTACCAGCGCTGGTATCCGCAACAATGTCAGATCGATGCCGCCGGTGTTTGCCTCGGCCGGCGCCTCAACGCGGGTGGTGCCGCCGGGGTCAGCGCCGTCCGTGTACCACTGGTCCACGAGTCCGGTGGCCCTGGCTCCAACCTTGATTCGGAATCTTCCGGGGAACAGGTGGGTGACCCTGTAGGACCCGTCCGGCGCAATGGACCCTCGACCCACCACGTTGTTGTCCTCGCTGCGGGCGGACACCGTCATCCCCTCGGTGGAATAGCCGTCAGGGACCGATATTTTCCCCGTGATACTGGAGGCCCTCAGCACGGCTGCGTCTATCCCGGTGATGGACTCCGTCCCGGTGACGGTGACGGCGGCGGGCGCGTAAATACCGCCGGGCCCGTAGTAGTTGGGCAGCAGGTCTCCGTCTTCAGGGTAGAAACTGATCCGGTAGGAGCCCGGCGCCAAGCCCCTGATCAGGTATTTCCCAAAGGCATCGACGGGTGAGTACAGCGTTGTGAAATACGTCGAGCCTCCCTCTGCCGACACGCGCATCGTGGCGAAGCTGAATCCATCAGGAACAGAAGCGGTTCCCGAAATCGTGGCACCCAAGGGCACTATCAACTCGATACCGGACACGGCCTGCTGCGTGCCCAGCAGCACTTCCTGTGCGCGTTCCCGGGTGGGCCCGCCGTACCAGGTGTCGTATCCACCGCTGTTCCTGCCGCGGGCCATCACAGTGTAGGACCCCGGCGGCATCTGCCCCATTGTGTAGGAACCGTCCGCTGCGGGGCGGACCTCGCCCCACTCAACGCGGTCCGAACTGCGTGTTGCCACCACAGAGACGCGGCTGATGTCCACGCCCTCGGGTGCCGTGACCCTTCCGCTGATTGATCCGGTGTCGGCCGCTGTGGCCGGCGCGGTACTTCCGCCAGCGGCCATGGCCGCTACCAGCGCGAGGCCAACGAGTGCCCTCGCAACGCGACGGGCAACGAAAGATAACGGCATGGTTCCCCCAATGTGTGCCGGCTGATGCTGAATCCTACCAACGGCGGTCATTGATCCACACCACGGCATTCACGGCGGCGGCCAGCCCCTCAGGGCGCCGTGAAGGTCCTTAGACGAACGCGGACCTGCCGGTCACCGCACGGGCCACGATCAGCGAATTGATCTCGTAGCTGCCCTCGTAGGTGTAGAGAATTTCGGCGTCGCCGAACAACTTGCCCATCTCGTAGTCGCTGCTGATGCCGTTTCCGCCCAGCAGCGACCTGCCCATCGCCACCGAGGCCCGCGCCAGCCGGGTGGTGGTGGACTTCGCCATGGCCGCCTGGGCCATCTCCAGCTTGCCGTCCTGCTGGATCCGGGCCAGCTGGGCCATCAGCGCGAGGGAGGCGCTGGCGTTGCCAAGGATTTCGGCCAGCTGTTGCTGAACCAGTTGGAACCGGGCCAGTTCCTTGCCGAACTGCTTCCGCTCCAGGGCATAGGAACGGGCGACGTCGAACGCGGCCAGCTGGATCCCGGCCGCCTGCCAGCCCACCCAGGCTCGCGAGTCGCGGAGGAGGTCGTTGGCCTTGGAGAAATCCGTGGCGCCGGGCAGGAGGTTGGACGCCGGAATCCGGACCTCGTCGAGAACGATGTCCGCGTTCTGCATGATCCGCAAGCCGATCTTGTTGCAGATCTTCGTAGCGGAGTAGCCGGGCCGGTCCGTTTCCACGATGAAGCCCTTGATCTGGCCGTCCGCCTCATCGCGCGCCCAGACCAGCGCAAAGTCCGCGATGGTCCCGGCGCCGATCCAGCGCTTGGCGCCGTTGATCACCCATTCGCCGCGCTCCAGCCGGGCTGATGTTTCCAGGCCGCCGGCAATATCCGAGCCGTGCTCCGGCTCCGTCAGCGCGAAGGCGCCCAGCTGGGTGAACGCTTGGAGTCCGGGCAGCCACCGCTGCTTCTGTTCGTCCGAACCGAGCTCGTCGATCATCCCGACGATCAGCTCGTTGTGGATGCCCACCAGCGCCGACAGGGACACGTCCGCCCGGGCCACCTCCACATACATCAGGCCTTTGAACAGCGCCGACGTCCCGTCCGTCTGCAGGCCGCCCAGCCTGTACTTGCCCATTTCGGCCAGCAGTCCGAACGGGAATTCCTCGCGGTTCCAGTATTCGATGGACGCTGCGCGGATGCGGGACTGCAGGAACTCCCGCACCTCAAGGTACCGCGACCGTTCCCCCTCCGGCAGCAGGTCCACAACGTACATGAGGTCCGCGTCCGGAAAGGGCGGCTGCTCGGCAACTGTGGTGATTTCCCCGCTGTCACGTCGTTGTGGCTGCACCGGCACGCGTCCCTTCGCTCTTCCAAACCCTTGGATGTCCTAGTATATTGCACAGTGATATGGATCACTAGGCGAAAGGCCCCCATGACAGTCACCGACGACTTCCGGGCCGCGAGGGACAGGCTTCTGGCCCTGCGCGAGGACTACGGCCAGGCACGGGATGAATTCCAGTGGCCCCGCTTCGAAGAATTCAACTTCGCCCTCGACTGGTTCGACCAGATCGCCGCGGACCCCGCCAAGGGCACCAAACCAGCTTTGGTCATCGTGGAGCAGGACGGCAGCGCCACCCGGCGGAGCTTCGGGGAGCTTTCCGAGCGCTCCAGCCAGGTGGCCGGCTGGCTCCGCAGCCAGGGCGTCCGCCGCGGGGACCGCATGATCATCATGCTCGGCAACCAGGTGGAACTGTGGGAACTCATGCTGGCCGGGATCAAACTGGGAATCGTCATGATCCCCACCACCACGCTCATGGGCCCCGCGGACCTGGCTGACCGGGTGCAGCGCGGCGAGGCGGGCTGGGCCGCCGTCGGAAGTTCCAACATCGGCAAGTTTGCCGGCGTTCCCGGCGACTACAGGCTCATTGAAATCACCGACGGCGAGCGCAGCACCGCTGTAAACAGCGCGGCTGAAGACACCGCGGCCCTGCAGTACGCCGATTCCCACAGCGCCCCGGCGGACTTCGCCCCGGACGCTCCCACCAAGGCGGACGAAACCCTGCTGCTCTACTTCACCTCAGGCACCACGTCCAAGGCCAAACTGGTGGAGCACACGCACACGTCCTACCCCGTGGGGCACCTGTCCACCATGTTCTGGATCGGGCTGGAACCGGGCGACGTGCACCTGAACGTGGCCTCGCCGGGCTGGGCCAAGCACGCCTGGTCCAATGTGTTCACGCCCTGGATCGCCGAGGCCTGCGTGTTCATCTACAACTACAGCCGGTTCGACGCCAAAGCCCTCATGGAACAGATGGGCCGGGAAAAGGTGACCAGCTTCTGCGCCCCGCCCACGGTCTGGCGCATGCTGATCCAGGCGGACCTGACCGTCCTGAAGAACCCGCCCACCAAGGTGGTGTCCGCCGGCGAACCCCTCAACGCCGAGGTGATCGACCAGGTCCACCGCGCCTGGGGCCAGACCATCCGCGACGGCTTCGGCCAGACCGAATCCACCGTGCAGGTGGCCAACACACCCGGCCAGCCGATCAAGATCGGCGCCATGGGCAGGCCGCTGCCCGGCTACGACGTGGTGCTGGTTGACCCCGCAACGGGAGAAGAGGCCGACGACGGCGAACTCTGCCTCCGCCTCGACCCCCGCCCCGCAGGGCTGATGAAGGCCTACTACGGCGACCCGGAGAAGACCGCTGACGCCTTCCGCGACGGTTACTACCACACGGGGGACATGGCCAGCCGGGACGAGCGCGGCATCATCACCTACGTGGGCCGCGGCGACGACGTCTTCAAATCCTCCGACTACCGGCTGTCCCCGTTCGAGCTGGAAAGCGTCCTGATCGAACACCCCGCCGTGGCGGAGGCCGCCGTCGTTCCTTCCCCCGATCCGGTCAAGCTGTCCGTGCCGAAAGCGTTTGTGGTCCTCGCCGCCGGGCACCAGCCCGGCCCGGAGCTCGCGGAAGACATCCTGCGCTACTGCCGCGACCATCTGGCACCTTTCAAGCGCATCCGGCGGCTGGAATTCGCGGAACTGCCCAAGACCATCTCGGGCAAGATCCGGCGCGTGGAACTCCGGCACAGTGAGGAGCTCCGGCACGGCGGCGGTCCGCAGCCCGAGGGCCTGGGCGTCGAGTACTCGGAGGCGGATTTCCCGGGATTGAAAAGCCCCGGTGTTTGAAAAGCTAGGCTGAAGCAACCCACATGTCAGGAGGTGCCATGGGAAACCCGCTCCCGCGCGATCCCATTGCCGACGCCCAGCGCAACTGGGAACGGCACGGCTGGGGCGACGTCGCCGCGCCCATGGCGGCCATCACCGCCATCATGCGCACCCAGCAGATCCTGCTGGCCCGGATCGAGGGCGTCCTCAAACCTTTCGGCCTCACCTTCGCCCGGTACGAACTCCTGGCCCTCCTGAGTTTCGCCCGCAGCGGCGCGCTGCCCATGAACAAGGCCAGCGCGCTCCTGCAGGTCCATCCCACCTCGGTGACCAACGCCGTCGACCGCCTCCAGGACGCCGGCCTGGTGGTCCGGTCCCCGCACCCGACCGACGGGCGCACCACCCTGATCGAACTCACCACGGAGGGGCGCACCCTGGCCAAACGTGCGACGGCGGCACTGAACACCGAGGTGTTCGGCCAGTCCGGCTTCGCCAGCCAGGATGTGGACCAGCTGATCCGGATCCTCGGGAGATTCCGGCAGAACGCCGGCGACTTCGGCGACTGACTACCGTGTTGCCGCACCTTGGTATGCAGGCAGCCCTAGACTGCTGATGTCTAGGACATGACCTGACGCTGGACCGAGGAGAGCGCAATGATTCCGGAAATCAATATCTGGGCCGTACTGCTGGCCACCCTGTCCAGCATGGTGGTGGGCTCGGTCTGGTACACCCCGAAGGTGTTCGGCAACTACTGGATGAGGGTGGCGAAGGTTTCGCCCAGCGGGGAAGCAAAGGACGCCGTCAAACCCATCCTGATCACGCTGGTGGTCAGCTTCATCAGCGCCCTGGTCCTCGCCGGGTCCGCCGCCATCTCCCAGCACTTCTACGGCGGCAACTTCCTGGCCAACACCCTGATCACCGCAGTCATCCTCTGGGCCGGTTTCACGGCCGCCCGCTTCATCACGCACGACGCCTTTGAGGGCCGCCCGGCCGGGCTGACCATTCTGAACTGCGCCCACGAGCTGGTGACCCTGGTGGTCATGGGCCTGATCATCGGCCTGTTCGGCATCAGCGCCGCCTAGCTGCCCCTATGAGCCCGCGGGCTTGAGGACCCCCTCACCGCGTATCGTGGCATAGTCACGGCTTAGCGCCGGCCGTCCCTGACGGTACGCTGCCGGACCTGAAGCACGGGCAGCGAGGGAGACCACGGATGAAGTTTGACGAGTCGTTCTGGGATGAGCGCTACCGCCAGCACGGTTCGGTCTGGAGCCGCAATCCGAACCCGAGCCTGGTGGCCGAAGCCGCCAGCCTTCGCCCGGGCTCAGCCCTGGACGTTGGCAGCGGCGAGGGCGCCGACTCCATCTGGCTGGCACGGCAGGGCTGGAGGGTTACTGCCGTGGACATCTCCTCCGTGGCCCTGGCGCGGGCCTCGGAACGGGCGGCCGAGGATGCAACAGTGGCGGGGCGGATCGTCTGGGTCCACCACGACCTCACCGCCATGCCCCCGCCCGCCGGGACCTTCGACCTTGTGTCCGCCCAGTTCATGCACCTGCCCCTGGCTCAAAGGACAGAGCTTTACCACCGGCTGGCAGCGTCCGTTGCCCCCGGCGGTACCTTCCTGATCGTTGGCCACCACCCGGACGACCTGGCAACCGGGATCCGCCGTCCGTCGCAGCCGGGCCTCCTCTTCACGCCCGAGGAGATCGCCGCCGAACTGGACCCCGAAGAATGGCAGATCGACGTCTGCGAAGCCCGCCGGCGGTCCGTCCGGGACGCCGACGGCAACTCCGTAACCGTCACGGATTCTGTGCTCCGCGCCCACCGCCGGTCCTGACGCACACGCATCAGGCGGAGGCCTCACAACACTGCCTTCCCCAGGCGACAGGCTCGAAGAACGCAGGTTAAGCCGGGTTGCGGATCATGGCGCCGGATTGCTTGGTTTGGCCTCGTACTGCACGGTGCGTGGCGTCAGAAGTAGTCCGGTTTCCTCCCGTTTCGCTTCCATTGCGGGGTGCTGGCCAAGGCTGTGCAGACCGTGTTTAGGTGATTTCACGGCACAAGCCGAAGCACATCCGCAACAAAAACCACCCATCCCCCCACCGCTCCCGGCGCCCCCGGGGCCAGCTCCGCTGTGCCCGCTTTCCAGCATGCCAATGCCCACCGCCTGCACTACATCGTCGCGCTTCATCCCCCATGAAAGGCCACTATGTCCTCCGCTGCACCCTTCTTGCCTCCCTCCACCCAAGGGCGCTCCACGCTCACCCGCCGCCGGGCCCTCGGCGCCCTGCTCGCGCTGCCGGCAGTCGGCCTGCTGACCGCCTGCGGCGGAAGCGCCACTGCCGGCGCCACGCAGGCGACGCAGCCTTCGGCGCCGCTCGCCACATCCGTTCCCACAGGCACCTCCATCACCGTGGGCGACCCCAGCGTGAAGGTGGCCCTGGAGCTGTCCGGCCTGATCAAGGAGCTGGACTTCAACGTGGAGTTCGCCAACATTTCCGGCGGCCCGCAGACCACCGAGGCCTTCCGGGCCAACGCCCTGGACGTCGGTTCCGTGGCGGACATCCCGCCCATCCACGCCACCTGGACGGGCTTGGACGTCCGGATCATCGCCAGCGTTTTCCGGCAGGACGCCGTGAACCACCCGCTGTACGAGCTGGGCATTGCACCCGGGGCGGGAATCTCCTCCCTGCAGGAGCTGCGCGGCAAAAAGGTCGCTTACAGCCCCGGCCAGGCACAGGGCGCCCTGGTCCTGCGGATCCTGGAAAAGGCCGGCCTGAAGCAGGCCGACGTGAAGCTCGTGGAACTGCCCAGCACCGGCGACACCTACGCCACCGCCCTGTCCAGCAAGCAGGTGGACGCCGCACCCCTGGGCGGCGTCCAGATCAAGCGCTACCTTTCCAAGTACAAGGCCGACGGCGGCTCCACCCTCCGGCACGGCCTGCGCGATGATCCCGGCCATCTCTATTCCCCCGCCAAGGTCCTGGATGATCCGGCCAAGGCCGCAGCGCTCGCCGCCTACGTTGAGGTGTGGGGCAAAGCCAAGCGCTGGATCGAGGACCACCCCCAGGAATGGCTTGAGGGCTATTACGTCAAGGACCAGGGCCTCTCGCGCGAGGACGGCCAGTACCTGATCGACGCCGCCGGCAAGGCGGACGTTCCGCTGTCCTGGACGGAGGCCATCGAGCGGCACCAGCAGACCATCGACCTGCTGGCCAGGGAGCAGAAGAAGCCCGAGCTCGTGGCGGCGAAGCTCTACGACACACGCTACGAAGCCATCGCGGGCACGGCGTTCGCCGCGGCCGGCAAGGCAGGTGCCGCATGAGCGCCGCAGCCTTGGCGGAGCGCACCGCCGCCGCACCCCATCAGGGCCCGGCACTCGCCGGCCGCGCCGATGTGCGCCCCACCGGCCGCCGGCTGGGACCCGGACGACGGCGGCGCCTCGCCTGGGTGGGCCCCTCGGCCCTGCTGCTGCTCTGGGCAGCCGCCTCGGCAACGGGGCTGCTTGACCCCCGCATCCTCTCCGAACCGTGGACCGTGGTAGCCACCGCCGGCGAGCTGATCGCAGACGGCCGGCTCCAGGAAAACCTTGCCATTTCCGCACAGCGCGCCGGGCTGGGGCTGTTCTTCGGGATCGTGGTGGGCGCCGTGCTGGCCCTGCTTTCCGGGCTCAGCCGGGCGGGCGAGGCGCTCATCGACGGGCCGGTGCAGATCAAACGGGCCATCCCGGGCCTGGCCCTGATCCCGCTCCTCATCCTGTGGTTCGGGATCGACGAAACCATGAAGGTCCTCACCATCACCCTCGGCGTCTTCGTCCCCATCTACCTGCAGACCCATGCCGGGCTGCGCGGCATTGACCTGCGCTACGTCGAGCTGGCGCAGACCGTGGGCCTGAGCCGGGCCGGCTTCATCCGCCGCGTGGTCCTCCCCGGCGCCTTGCCGGGCTTCTTCCTGGGCCTCCGCTTCGCAGTCACCGGGGCCTGGGTGTCGCTGGTGGTGGTGGAACAGATCAACTCCACCAGCGGCATCGGCTACATGATGGAGCTCGCCCGCACCTACGGCCAGACCAACATCATCGTCCTCGGGCTCGCCGTCTACGGCATCCTCGGCCTGCTCTCGGACGGCATTGTCCGCTTCATCGAACGAAAGGCCCTCTCATGGCAGCGCACTCTGGCGGGCTGACCGCCGTCGCACCCTCCGGCTCCAGCCGCACCGCCCCGCGTACCGGAGCCGGGTCCCCCACCGTTTCCGTGCGCAGCCTGATCCGCGGCTTCGGGCCCAAGGGCGTCCTGAACGGCGTGGACCTGGACATCGCCCCCGGCGAGTTCGTAGCACTGCTGGGCCCCAGCGGCTGCGGCAAGTCCACCCTCCTGCGGGCGCTCGCCGGGCTGGACCACGACGTCAAAGGCAGCGGCGTCATCAACGTCCCGGACCGGGTGTCGGTGGTCTTCCAGGACTCCCGGCTCCTCCCCTGGGACACCGTCCTGGGCAACGTCACGCTGGGACTGCGGGATCACGACGCCGACGCCAAGGCACGCAGGGCACTCGCCGAGGTGGGACTCGCCGGCCGGGAAAAGTCCTGGCCGCACGAGCTGTCCGGCGGTGAGCAGCAGCGCGTGGCCCTGGCCCGATCCCTGGTCAGGGAACCGCAGCTGCTGCTGGCCGACGAACCGTTCGGCGCCCTCGACGCGCTGACCCGGATCAAGATGCACGGCCTGCTCCGCGACCTCGTAGCCGCGCACGGCCCCGCCGTCCTGCTGGTCACCCACGACGTGGACGAAGCGATCGCCCTGGCCGACCGGATCGTGGTCCTGGACAACGGCCGCGTGGCCACCGTCCGCACCGTGGCTCCGGAGATCGGCACCACCGCCGCCGGTACCTTCAGCGACGCAGCCGGCCACGAAGCCCTGCGCCGCGACCTGCTGACAGCCCTCGGCGTCGACGTCAACGTCGCCAGCCACTAAACCTTCACACATCCAAGGAGCACCCCATGACTTCCACGCAGCGCCCCCTCCACCTCAATGCCTTCCTCATGAGCACCGGCCACCACGAGTCGTCCTGGCGGCTGCCCGAAAGCGACCCGTATGCCAGCACCAACGTGGAGCATTACAAGCAGCTGGCCCGCACCGCCGAACGCGGCAAGCTGGACTCCATCTTCTTCGCCGATTCGCCCGTCCTCTTCGGCGAGGTGGGCCGCCGGCCGGCCGGAAAGCTTGAGCCCACGGTGCTCCTGACCGCCATCGCCGGTGCCACGGAACGCATCGGACTGATCGCCACGGCCTCCACCACTTACAACGATCCGTTCAACCTCGCACGGCGGTTCGCCTCCGTGGACTGGGTCAGCGGCGGCCACGCGGGCTGGAACGTGGTCACCACAGCCGGGCCCGACGCCGCCCGGAACTTCGGCGTGGACGATCAGCCCGCCCACGCCGTCCGCTATGAGCGCGCCGCGGAGTTCATCGAGGTGGCCCAGAAGCTCTGGGACAGCTGGGAGGACGACGCCGTGCTCGCGGACAAGGCCGACGGCGTCTGGGCGGATTCCGAGCGGATCCGCACCATCGACCACGAAGGCAAGCACTTCAAGGTCCGCGGCCCGCTCAACGTCCCGCGTTCGCCCCAGGGTCACCCGCTGATTGTCCAGGCCGGCTCCTCGGAGGACGGCAAGGACCTCGCCGCCCGGTACGCGGACGCCGTCTTCACCGCCCACCAGACCCTGGCGGACGCGCAGGAGTTCTACCGGGACCTGAAGTCCCGGACCGCCGCCGCGGGACGCGACCCGGAAAGCATCAAGATCCTTCCCGGCATCGTCCCGGTCATCGGGGACACGGCGGAAGAGGCCCAGGCGCTGGAACGCGAACTGGACCGCCTCATCAAGCCCGAATACGCTCGGATCCAGCTGGCCAAGACCCTGCGCGTCGCGCCCGAGGACCTGCCCCTGGACCGCCAGCTGCCGGACAATCTGCCCAGCGAGGACGAGATCGAAGGCGCCAAGAGCCGCTACACCCTGATCGTCCAGCTGGCCCGCCGGGAAAAGCTCACGGTCCGCGAACTGATCGGCCGACTGGGCGGCGGCCGCGGCCACCGGACCTTCACCGGCACGCCGGTCCAGGTGGCCGACGCCATCCAGGAATGGTTCGACGGCGGCGCCGCGGACGGCTTCAACATCATGCCGCCGGTGCTTCCCTCGGGCCTCGAAGCATTTGTGGACCTGGTGGTGCCCATCCTCCAGGAGCGCGGCCTGTTCCGCACCGAATACACGGGCCGGACGCTGCGCGAGCACTACGGCCTGGACCGCCCGGACAACCGTTTTGCCGGCGCCGACGGACAGGCGCTGGCGTCCATCGGTTCGGCCTTCTGATGGGCAGGCAGCTGAAACTCAACCTGTTCATATACCCGGGCGGCCACCACGAAGCCGCCTGGCGGCATCCAAAGTCCCGGCCGGACCGGCTGCTGGACATCCGCTTCTACCAGGAGCTGGCGCAGCGGGCGGAGGCGGCGAAGCTGGACGCAGTGTTCTACGCCGACGGCCCTGCGCTGGAAAGCAACGTGCAGTACGCCACCAGGTTCCGGATTGAGCCGTTCACCTGGCTGTCCGCGATCGCCGTCGCCACCGAAAAGATCGGCCTGATCGGCACGGCCAGCACCACCTACCTGGAGCCGTACAACGCGGCCCGGCTCTTCGCGTCCCTCGACCACCTCAGCGGCGGCCGGGCCGGCTGGAACATCGTGACCACCGGCGCGGAACGGGCAGCCCGCAACTTCGGCCTGGACGAGCACCCGCCGCACGCAGAGCGCTACTCCCGGGCGGACGAATTCGTCCAGGTGGTGGGCAAGCTGTGGGACAGCTGGGAGGACGGCGCGGTGGTGTCCGACGCCGGCACGGGGGTTTTCGCCGACACCTCCCGGATCCACCCGATCGGGCACCAGGGTGATCACTTCCGCGTGGAAGGACCGCTGAACACGCCGCGGTCACCGCAGGGCCGGCCGGTCTATGTTCAGGCGGGTTCCTCCGCCGACGGGAAGGCATTCGCGGCCAAGCACGCCGAGGCCGTATTCACCGCCCACCAGACGCTGCAGAGCGCGCAGGACTTCTATGCCGACATCAAGGCGCTGGCTGCGGCGGAGGGCCGGGACCCGGAGAAGCTCCTGGTGCTACCCGGCATCAGCCCCTACCTCGGCTCCACAGAAGCAGAGGCCCGGGCGCTCCGGCAGGAGTTCGATGAGCTGACCCAGCCGGAATACGGGCTCGGCATCCTGCGCAAGCTGCTGGGCGTGGACCTCGACGGGTTGAAGCTGGATGACACCTTCCCGGATGAGCTGCTGGCCTCGGCGGGCCGGGAAAGCAGCCGGAGCCAGCTCCTGCTGGACACCATCCGCCGGGAACGCCTCACCGTGCGCAAGGTCCTGCACCGCTTCGCCGGCGCCCGGGGCCATTACACCGTGGCCGGAACACCGCTGCAGGTGGCCGACGAGATCCAGCTCTGGTTCGAAAACGGGGCCGCCGACGGGTTCAACATCATGCCTCCCTGGCTTCCCGGCGGCTTCGAGGCTTTCGCCGACGAGGTTGTGCCCATCCTGCAGTCCCGCGGCCTGTTCCGGACCGAATACTCTGCCCGGACCCTGCGCGGACATTTCGGCCTGGACCGCCCGGAAAGCCAGTACAGCCCCGCGGGCCAGACCACCCAGCAACTACAAGGAGCACACGCATGACCGAATACCGCAGCCTGGGCGCCACAGGACTCAAAGTCAGCCCGCTGACGCTGGGCACCATGATGTTCGGGTCCATCGGCAATCCGGACCACGACGATTCCATCCGCATCATCCACCGGGCGCTCGATTCCGGTATCAACGTGGTGGACACCGCCGACGTCTACTCCCGGGGCGAATCCGAGACCATCGTGGGCAAGGCATTGAAGGGCCGCCGCGACGACGTAATTCTCGCCACCAAAGTCCACGGGCGCCTTGGCGAGGACGTGAACCAGGCCGGCAATTCGCGCCGCTGGATCATCCGCGCCGTCGAGGACAGCCTGCGCCGGCTGCAGACCGACTGGATCGACCTCTACCAGGTGCACCGGCCCGAACCGGACACGGACATCGACGAGACGCTCGGGGCACTCAGCGACCTGGTCCGGCAGGGCAAGATCCGCTATATCGGCACGTCCACCTTCGAACCGGGGCAGATCGTGGAGGCCCAGTACGTGGCCCGCGAGCGCCACCGGGAACGGCCGGTGGCGGAACAGCCGCCCTACTCCATCCTGGCGCGCGGCGTGGAACGCGAAGTGCTTCCCCTGGCTCAGCGCCACAAACTGGGCGTGCTGCCGTGGAGCCCGCTGGCAGGCGGCTGGCTGTCCGGCCGGATCAAGCCCGACGGCGGACACACCCCGTCCAGCAGGGCCGCCCGGCAGCCTGCCCGGCATGACCCGTCAACCGCGGAGAACGCCCGCAAGACCCAGGCCGTGCTGGAACTGGCTGAACTGGCCGACGAGGCCGGGCTGTCCCTGATCCACTTGGCCCTGGGGTTCGTGCTGGAGCACCCGGCTGTCAGCTCGGCCATCATCGGCCCGCGGACGCTGGAGCACCTGGAAGGGGCGCTGGGCGCGGAGAAAGTGATCCTCTCCCGCGACGTGCTGGACCGGATCGATGAAATCGTGCCGCCAGGCACCACATTGAACAGCGCTGACGCCGGCTACCAGCCGCCGTCGCTCTCGGATCCCCTGCTGCGGCGCCGCCCGCGCTGACCCGGTGTTGCTGCCGCCCTGCGCGCCAACTGACGCAGGGCGGTGGCCTTCCCGGCGGCTAGCGGTGCCTGAAGACCGGCTGCCGCTTCTCCGTGAAGGCCGCCATGCCTTCCTTCTGGTCCTCGGTGGCGAACAGTGAGTGGAAGAGGCGCCGCTCGAAAACCACTCCCTGCGCCAGTCCGGTTTCGAAGGCGGCGTTGACGGCTTCCTTGGCCAGCATCGCAGCCGACTTTGACTTGGAGGCGATCACTTCGGCCACCTTCACGGCTTCTTCCACAACGTCCGCCGCGGGCACCACCCTGGACACGAGCCCGGCGCGCTCCGCTTCCTCCGCGTCCATGAACCGGCCCGTGAGGATCAGGTCCATCGCTTTGGCCTTGCCCACGGCCCGGGTGAGCCGCTGCGATCCGCCCATTCCCGGCAGGACGCCCAGGTTGATCTCCGGCTGGCCAAACTTGGCGTTGTCCCCCGCGATGATGAAATCGCACATCATCGCCAGCTCGCAGCCGCCGCCCAGGGCGAAGCCGGAAACCGCCGCCACCACCGGAATGCGCAGCCGGGTGAAATCCTCCCAGCCGCGGAACCAGTCCGCGGCGTACATGTCCATGTAGCCCTGCTCGGCCATCTCCTTGATGTCCGCACCGGCGGCAAACGCCTTGCCGGACCCGGTCACCACCACGGCGCCCACTTCGGGATCAGCGTCCATGGCCGTGACGGCAGCCACGAGTTCATCCATGGTGGCCTTGTTCAGCGCGTTCAGCGCTTCGGGCCGGTTCAGCGTCACCAGCCCCACGCGTCCGCGCCGTTCCACCAGAATGTTCCCGTACTGCTCCGTCATGCCTGACTCCTCACGTGGTTCTGCCTTGCAGGTGGTTCTGCTTCGAAAACTGCCTAGTGCGCGGACTTGTCCCGGATATCCGTGATGATGCCGGAGAAGTCCCGGGCCGCCCCGCCTTCAGCCGCAAACGTATCGTAGATTTCCGAGGCCAGCGGGCCCATGCGCGCGGCCACTCCGGTGCTTTGCAGGGCGTTCAGGGCCAGCTTGAGGTCCTTGGCCATCAGCGCGCCGGCGAATCCCGGCTGATAGTCGCGGTTGGCGGGGCTGGTGGGCACCGGTCCCGGCACGGGGCAGTTGGTGGTCAGCGCCCAGCACTGCCCGGATGCGGCGGACGCAACGTCGAAGAGGGCCTGGTGCGTGAGCCCGAGCTTCTCGCCGAGCACAAATGCTTCGCTCACCGCGATCATGGAGACGCCCAGGATCAGGTTGTTGCAGACCTTCGCAGCCTGGCCTGCACCGTGGCCGCCGCAGTGGACCACGCGCTTGCCCATCACTTCCAGCAGGGGCCGCACGGCGTCGAAGTCCTCGGGGAGGGCGCCCACCATAAAGGTCAGGGTTCCGGCCTCGGCACCCACCACGCCGCCCGAGACGGGGGCGTCCACGGCCCGGTGGCCTGCGGCAACGGCGAGCGCCGACGCTTCGCGGGCCTCGTCCACGTTGATGGTGGAGCAGTCCAGGAACATGGTGTCCGGTCCGGCCACGTCCAGCAGGCCCGGCTGCCCGCCCGACCCGCGGTAGGCATCCAGGACATGCTGGCCGCTGGGGAACATGGTGAGCACCACATCCGCACCGGCGACTGCCTCGGCGGGCGTCGCCACGGTGGGAATTCCGTGTTCCCGGGCCGCGTCCAGCGCCGCGGGCACCACATCGAACCCAGCCACCGTGTACCCGGCCTTGACCAGGTTGACGGCCATCGGCCCGCCCATGTGTCCCAGCCCGAGGAACGCGACGTGCCCTTTTCCTCCGGATTCTCCGGGTGCTGCTGTTTCAGTTTCAGGCATTGCGGGCCTCCTTTGATTGCAGGTTGAGCTCCCGGTCCCCCAGCGGCTCGAAGAACCTGGCGACGTCGGCGGCGGAGACCTCGTGCAGGCTGGCCGGTTTCCACTGCGGATTCCGGTCCTTGTCCACCACCTGGGCGCGGATGCCTTCGCGGAAGTCCGCGCCTGCCAGGAACCTCAGGCCAACGCGGTACTCCTCGGCGAGGACTTCCTCCAGGCTCAGGCCGCGCGCGCGGCGGAGCGATGCCAGCGCCACTTTCACGGACGTGGGCGACTTCGCCTCGATGGTGTCCGCCGCTTCAGCTGCCTCCCCGGCGGCGTCGCCGTCAAAAGTGCGGAGCCGCCGGAGGATGTCCTCCGCGTCGTCGCTGGCGTAGCAGGAGTCGATCCAGTCCCGCTGCCCGGCCAACTCCGATACCGGCGGCGTCTCCGTGAAGCGTCCGACGGCGGCTTCCGCCGTTTCGGTCTCCAGCGCGGCCGCCAGCGCGGGAAGGTTCCCGGACGCCACAAAGTGGTCGGCCAGACCCAGGAACAGGGCATCCGCACCGCTCAGGTGGGCGCCCGTCAGGGCCGCATGGGTGCCCGCCTCCCCCGGCGAGCGGGACAGCAGCAGGGTGCCGCCGACGTCGGGCACAAAACCGATGGTGGTCTCCGGCATGCCGGTGCGGGTGCGCTCGGTGACCACACGTACGGACCCGTGCGCTGAGATCCCCACGCCGCCGCCCAGCACCAGGCCGTCCATGAAGGCCACATACGGCTTGGGGTACCCGGCGATCAGCGCGTTCAGCCGGTACTCGGTGCGCCAGAAGTCCGCGGTGGCGTCACCGCCCGCCAGCATGTCCTCATAGATGGCCACGATGTCGCCGCCGGCACACAGACCCCGCTCCCCGGCGCCGTGCACCAAAACGGTGGCCACGCCGTCGTCGTCCGCCCATGCCGTGAGCTGTTCCAGCATGGCGGCGGCCATGCCCGCGGTGAGCGCGTTCACCGCCCTGGGCCGGTTCAGCGTGATGACCGCGAGGCGGCCGCGCCGCTCAAACAGCACCTCGTCGGTGGGCGCCTCGTCGGGGCCTGTTGTGTTCGTACCGGCGGTAGGTCCTGCGCTCATCAGCTGCCTTCCGGCATCACGTAGCTGGCGCCCTGGCGGATGCCGGAGGGCCAGCGGGTGGTCACGGTCTTGGTCTTGGTGTAGAAACGGAACGCGTCGGCCCCGTGCTGGTTCAGGTCCCCGAAGCCGGAGGCCTTCCAGCCGCCGAACGTGTAGTAAGCGATGGGCACCGGGATGGGCACGTTGATGCCCACCATACCCACCTGCACGCGGCTGGCGAAGTCACGGGCGGCGTCGCCGTCGCGGGTGAAAATGGCCACACCGTTCCCGAACTCATGCTCGCTGCAGAGCCGGAGGGCCTCGTCGTAGTCTTCGGCGCGGAGCACGCTGAGGACCGGGCCGAAGATCTCCTCCTTGTAGATCTTCATGTCCTTGGTGACGTTGTCGAAGAGCGTGGGGCCCACCCAGAAGCCCCCGTCGTAGCCGTCCACGGTGAGGCCGCGGCCGTCCGTCACCAGGGTGGCGCCCTCGTCCACGCCGGACTGGATGTAGCCTTCGATCCGTTCCTTGGCGGACGCCGCCACCACCGGCCCGAAGTCCGAGTCCTTGTCCAGGCTGTGGCCCACGCGGAGGTGCTTGACCCGTTCCTCCAGCTTGGACACCAGGGCGTCGGCCGTTTCCTTGCCCACCGGGACGGCGACGGAGATGGCCATGCAGCGTTCGCCGGCGGAACCGTAGCCCGCGCCCATCAAGGCATCCACGGCCATGTCCAGGTCCGCATCCGGCATGATCACCATGTGGTTCTTCGCGCCGCCGAAGCACTGCGCACGTTTGCCGTGGGCTGCCGCCGTGGCGTAGATGTACTGCGCGATCGGGGTGGAGCCCACAAAGCCGATCGCCTTGACCCGCTCATCCTCGAGCAGGGTGTCCACCGCTTCCTTGTCCCCGTTGACCACGTTGAACACGCCGTCCGGGACTCCCGCTTCGGTGAAGAGTTCGGCCAGGCGCAGGGGAACTGAGGGGTCCCGCTCCGAGGGCTTGAGGATAAATGCGTTGCCTGCGGCCAGGGCCGGGCCGGACTTCCACAGCGGAATCATGGCGGGGAAATTGAACGGCGTAATGCCGGCCACCACGCCGAGCGGCTGGCGCAGCGAATGCACGTCGATGCCGGTCCCTGCGTTGTCCGAGAACTCTCCCTTGAGCAGGTGCGGGGCGCCGGCGGCGAATTCCACCACCTCGATGCCGCGCTGGATGTCCCCCTTGGCGTCCGGGAGGGTCTTGCCGTGTTCGGAGGAGAGCAGCGCGGCGAGTTCGTCGATGTTCTCGTTCACCAGGTCCACGAACTTCAGCAGGATCCGGCCGCGGCGCTGCGGATTCATAGCGCCCCACTCCACCTGGGCCTTCTCCGCGCTGGCGATGGCGTTCCGGACTTCCTCGGCATTGGCCAGCGGCAGCCTGGCCTGGACCTGCCCGGTGCAGGGATCGTAGACGTCGCTGAAGCGCCCCGAAGTGCCTTCAACCCGTTGCCCGTCTATGTAATGGGAAAGCTCGCGAACCATGGCGGAATGCTCCTTTGCATGTGACCTACATCATCCTGAAGCTGAATATACTCGGACTTCCTACTAAATTCCAGACTGCCGGCGCCGCCCGCGGAGGTGCGCCCACCTGCCTGCCCACCGCCGTCGGGTGCTGCCCTCGGGTGTCCTCGGCGCCGCCGTCGTGACCTTCTTTGGTGCCCCGGCTCCCGGTCCCGGCCGCGAAACGCCCGTGTCTGCGCGCTTTCCAGCCGAAATAGGGTCACGACGGCGGCACACAGCTGGGCTGGACAGATGCCGGGGCCCCAAGTTCGGTAAGTTAGGGACTGTGAAGATTGCTACCTGGAATGTGAACTCCCTCCGTGCCCGTGCCGACCGAGTGGAGGCCTGGCTCGAGCGCAGCGACTGTGACGTGCTGGCCATCCAGGAAACCAAGTGCAAGGACGAGAATTTCCCCTGGGAACTCTTTGAGCGCATGGGCTACGAGGTGGCCCATTTCGGCGTGAGCCAGTGGAACGGCGTGGCCATCGTCTCGCGCGTTGGGCTTGCGGACGTGGAACGCTCCTTCCTGGACCAGCCCGTCTTCGGCAAAAACGGCAAGGACCCCGTCCAGGAGGCCCGCGCCATCGGTGCCACCTGCGGCGGCGTCCGCGTGTGGAGCCTCTACGTTCCCAACGGCCGGTCGCTCGACGACGAACACATGCCCTACAAGCTCAGCTGGCTGGACATGCTGAAAACCCACGCCCAGACCTGGGTGGCCGACAACCCCGAAGCGCAGATCGCCCTGATGGGCGACTGGAACATCGCACCGCAGGACGACGACGTCTGGGACATCGACTTTTTCCGCGCCAACGCCATGACCCACGTCAGCGAACCCGAGCGGGCCGCTTTCCACGCCTTCGAAGCCGCCGGCTTCAGCGACGTGGTCCGGCCGCACACTCCGGGGCCGGGCGTCTACACCTATTGGGACTACACGCAGCTCCGCTTTCCCAAGAAGGAGGGCATGCGGATCGACTTCGTCCTGGCCTCCCCCGCCCTCGCCGCCCGCGTGACCGGGGCCTCGATCGACCGCGAGGAACGCAAGGGCAAGGGCGCCTCGGACCACGCTCCGGTCATCGTGGAACTGGCCGACTGATGGGGCCGCGATGACGGGCAACATCTACCGGGGCCAGGCGGGCCTGCCTTTCTCCTCCGCGCTGCGGATCTACGAGCCGCTCACCGCTTTTCCGGAGGACCAGCGCGCCGCGCTTCGGGCGGCGGGTGCCAGGACGGCGTCCCGCGCAGCCGTGGAAAACGCTGAGCTGCAGGCGTCCCTCGGGCGGATCACCCGCCCCGGCGGCGACCCCTTCCCCACCGGGCGCACCGACCTGGTCCGGGTCATTCCGGCTCCCCCGGAGCCCAAGCAGCCCATTACGCCGAAGTCTTCCGGCGCTCCGGATGCGTCCGGAACGTCCGACGCCGGCGGGCCGGGTGACGCTGCCAGCGGCACCGCCGCTGCAGGCGCCGATAATGAAGAACAGGCTCTGCTGTACTGTCCCAGCCAGCTGGTGCTGCGGGCGGGACTGGCTGCGAACGCCCTCATGGAAGGTATCCACGGTCCGCTCGCTGAACTGCTGATTCCGGAAGAACAGCGCGACAAGCACCAGGAACGCATTGACCTGGTGAAAGCCCGCGAGGGCACCAGCCGCGTCCACACGCGGGCATCCACCTGGGGTATCCCGTTCAGCTGGTTCTCGCTCTTCCAGGAATCCGATCCCCAGGATGTGGTGGAGTCGGACGGGCGGATCGTCACTGTCCGGGTATGGGCACCGATCGGTGCAGCGCTGGAACGCGTGCGTTACGCCGTGGCCAACCTGGCCCTTGCAGCCCCCGACCTGGACATGCTGGACGACATGACCCAGCTGACCGAGTGGCTGGAACTCTTCCACCCCGGTTCCGTCGTGGAACTGGATTACGGTGCCGTGGCGGACAAGGTGTATCCGGATGAGTCCCCCATGGATGTGCGTTTGGGCATCGAATGCCTGGCCGAGGGAGACATGACCGGAGCCGCGGCAGCCTACCGCCGGCTGGCCTCGCGGTGGATTCCCATCAGGCAGCTGGCGCGCGCTTCCTAAGCCTGCTCGCGCTTCCTAAGCGTGGTCACGGGACGGGGGCGGCGCCGTCGTCCTTCTGATGATCAGCTGATGGGGCGCAACCTGTGACTGGACTGCGCCAACGGTGCCGTCCAGTTCGTCCAGCAGCATCTTGGTCCCCAGTTCGGCCTGCTCGTCAGGCCGCTGCCTGACAGTGGTGAGCCCCATGGCGTCGGAGAAATCGTGATCGTCGATCCCGATGACAGACAGGTCCTCGGGTATCCGAACACCCATTTTGGTGGCTTCGAAAATGACCCCCATGGCCATCTCATCCGACGCGCAGAAAATGGCGGTGGGCTTCGGGCCGGGATCGGCCCACATCCTGGTGAACGCTTCCTGCCCGCTGCGGACCGTGAAGTCGCCCCACTCGTCCCATTCCGGGCGCACCGTCAGCCCGGACCCTGCCATGACGTCCTGGAACGCCTTGATGCGGACGCGGGGAACGTCGAAGTTGAGGTCGGTTTCGTCGTCGCCGTGCAGTAGCGCGATGTCCTTGTGGCCGAGGCTGATCAGGTGCCGGACGGCGGTGGACGCTGCGGCGTAGTCGTCAATGCCGATGTAGGGGCACTCCTCCACGTGACCGCCAACCACCACCAGGGGAATGTCGATCTTCTGCAGGTGTTCAAGTTCCTCATGGGTCAGCGCCATACAAAGTACCAGCAGGGCATCGATCTGCTTGTAGACCATGGTCTTGCTGAAGAGCCGCTCGCGGTTGCTGCCGTGGCCGCCCAGGTTGAACAACGAGAGGTTGTACTGGCGCGCATGCAGTTCCCGGTCCGCGCCCTCGATCGCCTTGGAGAAGAACCAGCGGCTGACGAACGGCGCCAGCACACCGATGGTTTTTGTCCGCCCGGTGGCCAGGCCGGACGCGGAGGAAGATGCCACGTAGCCCAAAGCGCCGGCCACCTGGAGAATTTTTTCCCGGGTGGCCGGCGAAACCCTGGGCAGTCCGCGGACTGCGCGCGAGACTGTCGCTGTGGAAACCCCGGCTGCTGCGGCGACGTCCTCAATGCTGACGCCGGAATGGCCGCCCCGTTGAGCCCTGTCTGTTGTGCGTGCCACGGTTTCCCCTTGCTAGCTGTTCGCAGATTCTTGCTACCTGGGTGTTCCTGCGGCAACAAGCCAGTCTATTCCGCTTCAGCTTTGAGCCTTTGATCAGCTCCTATTTCTTACGTGTAGCGGTCCTGGCCGGCAGGCGGCGGCGGAGCCGCACCATCCCGTACAGCGCCACTAGCGTGGCCAGCAGGCCCAGCGCCCAGCCGAGGGCCGGCTGGGCGGTCACCTCCATCCAGACGGTGACCGCCAGCAGGACCACGGCCCAGAAGCCGAGGAAGCCGATGATGATGTCGAAGTCCTCACCGGAGCGGGCACGCTTGTGCTCATTGCGAACGAGCCCCTGGTTCTGTTCCTTGCCTGTTGCCGAACCTGTCACGTGACGGATCACTTAACAGCGCCGGCGGTGAGGCCGGCAACAATCTTGCGCTGGAAGACCAGGACCAGGATCACCAGAGGAATGGTGACGATGGTTCCGGCGGCCATGATGGCCGTGTACGGAATCTGGTTTGGCTGCGCTCCGGCGAAGCTGGCAATTGCCACCGTCACCGGCTGGGTCGCGTCGCTGGACAGCTGGCTGGCAATCAGGAATTCATTCCAGGAGGAGATGAACGCCAGGATGGCCGTGGTGAAGATGGCCGGTGCCGCCAACGGCAGGATCACCTTCCGGAACGCCTGGCCCTGCGTGCAGCCGTCCACCCGTGCCGATTCCTCGAGTTCCCACGGCATTTCGCGGAAGAACGAGGTCATCGTGTACACGGTCAGCGGTAGCACAAAGGAGATGTTCGGGATGATCAGCGCCTGGTAGGTACCCATCCAGCCGATGTTGGTGAAAAGCTGGAAAAGCGGGGTGATGAGGGCGACGCCCGGGAACATGGACGCCCCCAGGATGAAGCCCAGCACCAGGTACTTGAACCGGAAGTTCAGGCGGGCCAGGGCGTAGGCGGCGAAAACACCGATCAGCAGGGAGACCAGCGTGACTACGACGCCGATGAAAATGCTGTTGAGCAGAGCCTGGCCGAACCTGTTGCCGAAGGACGTATCGAAGGCCGTGTTGAAGTTATCCAGCGTGACATGGGTGGGCAAGATCGAGGTGTCGTAGGTGAAGCCCACCTCGCGGAAGGCAGTCACCACCATCCAGTAGGCCGGCGCAAGGCACCAGATCAGGACGACGACGGCGCTGATGTACGTGCGTCCCTGCGCCCACTTCTCCCTGTTCTGGGCTGCCTTCCGGCCCCGGTCCTGCTGTGCCCTGAGGGCAGTGGTGGCTGTCCCGGCGCTCATTTCTTCCCCTTACCAGTGGCTCCGCTTTGCTCCACGACGTTCGCACCAAGGAAGCGCACAAAGATGAACGCAACCAGGAAGATGATGATGAACGTAATGGTGGACAATGCTGCCGCCGCGTTGAACCCTTGTCTGATTTGGTTGATCACCAGGATGGACAGCGTAGTGGTGTTGTTGGCACCGCCGGTAAGGATGTACGGGAGGTCGAACATCCGGAGTGCATCCAGCGTGCGGAACAGGACTGCCACCATCAGCGCCGGCTTGACCAGCGGAAGGGTGATCATCCGGAACCGCTGCCAGGTGGTCGCGCCGTCAACCTTGGCGGCCTCATAGACCTCCGCAGGAATCATCTGGAGGCCGGCAAGGATCAGCAGTGCCATGAACGGCGTGGTCTTCCAGACGTCTGCAATGATCACGGCCCACTTGGCCGGCCACTCACTGCCTGTCCACAGGATGGTGGTGTTGAACAGCTTGTTGGCGATGCCTTCGAAGGCGAAAATGAACAGCCAGAGCTTGGCGGTCACGGCGGTGGGAATGGCCCACGGAACCAGGACTGCTGCACGGACCAGGCTGCGTCCCCGGAACGTCCTGGCCATGATGAGGGCCATCCAGAAACCGAGGACGGTCTCCAGCGTCACGGTGACCACGGTGAAGAAGAACGTGGTGGCCGTGGCTGACCAGAACTGGGCACCGAGGGTTCCGGGCGGGCAGGCAACAGTGCCGCCACCAGGAGCGGAGCACTGCTGGGCCAGCCAGTTCACGTAGTTCTGGACGCCTGCCGGGCCGCCGGCTGTGAACAGCCCGGTGACCGGATCCAGGCCGGCGTCCTTCTGGAAGGACATCACGAGTGCGCTGATGATCGGGTAAACGATCACTACCGCCAGCGCGATGATGGTGGGGGCGAGGAGCCAGGAAGCCCACTTGCCCTGGCTGAGGATCTTGTTGTCCTCACCGACACCCTTGGGTCCGTGATGGATCGGGGTACCGCCCGACGCCGGTGACTTTACCGGCGTCGGGCCCAATTCGGTTGACATGAGTGGCTACTGTCCCGCGCTAGCGGATTCGATGGACTTCTGCATGTCAGACAGTGCGCTTTCCACGGTCTTCTCTCCCTTGATGGCGGAGTAGGCATTTTCCTGGATGGCCTTGGTAACCGCCGGGTAGAACGGCGATACCGGGCGCGGCACGGCGTTCTCGATGGAGGTCTTCAGGACCGGAAGGTACGGCAGCTTGGCGACGAGTTCCTTGTCCTCGTACAGGCTACCGAGCACGGGTGCCAGCGAACCCTGGGTGGCGAAGAACTTCTGCTGCTCTTCGGCCGTCAGGAACTTCACGAAGTCCAGGGCAGTGGCCTTGTTCTTGGAGTACACGCTCACAGCCGCGCTGTGACCACCAAGCGAGGAGGCACCGGGACCGTCCGCACCGGGCAGTGCGGTCATGCCCAGGACATCCTTGACCTTGGACGATGCTTCAGTGGTGGCCAGGTTGTACACGTAAGGCCAGTTGCGGTGGAAGAGAAGCTTGCCGTCCTGGAATGCCTGACGTCCTTCCTCTTCCTGGTAGGTGATGGCTTCCTTCGGGATGTTGCCGTCCGCGTAGGCCTTCGCCAGGTTCTCAAGGCCGGTCTTGGCTTCCGGAGTGTTCAGGCTCGGCTTGCCGTCCTTGTCCAGCACGGAACCGCCGAAGGAGTTGATCGCCTCGGACGCATTGACGGTGAGGCCTTCATACTTCTTGAACTGGCCCGCATAGCAGCCGATGTTGTTGGCCTTGGCGACGGAGCACATCTGCATCATCTCGTCCCAGGTCTTGGGCGGAGTGGGGACGAGGTCCTTGCGGTAGTAGAGGATGCCGCCATCGGAAGACACCGGTGCCGCGTAGAGAGTGCCCTTGTAGGAGCCCGCCTCAATGGTGGGCTCCAGCATCCCCTTGGTGTCTACCGCCATCTTGTCCTTCAGCGGCTGCAGCCAGCCCTTGGCGGCGAACTCGGCAGTCCACACAACGTCGACGCTGGCAACGTCGTAGTTCGGGTTCTTTGCCTGGTAATTCTGGACCAGGTCATCGTGCTGCTGGTCAGCGGCGTCGGTCTGCTCCTTGAACGTGACCTTCTCGTTCGGGTGCGCAGCGTTCCATTTCTCAATGAGGGGGCGGACAACGTTGCTGTTGTCCTTGCCCTGGACGTAGGTGATGGGGCCGCGGCCATCGAGGCCTTGTTCAGCGTCGCCGCCACCCCCGCCCGTGGTGCCGCCTCCGCCTCCGCAGGCGGAGAGCGTTAATGCTAGAACGCCGGCGGCAGCGGCCGGCAAAAGGAACTTAGGGGATTTCATAAAGGAGACTCCTCGCTGAGTGTCGAGCAAAATCGGCGGTGCGGTTGAAGTGGTGCCCATCACACTAGTAACGTTGCGGTGAGAAATGCAAGCGTTTACACCGAAGTTTATGGAAAGGATATCTGTGGCACACAGCCCAGTCCCGACAAGCGGTTCCTCGATTCCGACGTGGTGGGCCAGCGCCGTCGTGTACCAGGTCTACCCGCGGTCCTTTGCCGATGGCAACGGAGACGGGATGGGCGATCTGCTCGGTGTAACGGCGCATTTGGATTACTTGCAGCGGCTAGGCGTTGATGCCGTGTGGCTGTCCCCGTTCTACAAATCCCCGCAGGCCGATGCCGGCTATGACGTGGCGGATTACCGCCAGGTGGACCCGCTTTTCGGCACCCTGGCGGACTTCGACGGGATGTTGCAGAAAGCTCACGGGCTGGGCTTGAAGGTCATCGTTGACCTGGTCCCCAACCACACCTCGGACGAACACGTCTGGTTCCAGGCGGCACTCGCCGCGCCTCCGGGTTCACGCGAACGCGACCGGTACATGTTCCGGCAGGGCAGGGATTCCGTCCCCGGCTCGGGCGACGGCGATCTGGCACCCAACAACTGGAAATCCATCTTCGGCGGACCGGCCTGGACCCGCGTTACGGAGGCCGACGGCAAGCCCGGCCAGTGGTACCTGCACCTTTTCGACACCAAGCAGCCGGACCTGAACTGGGACAACACCGAGGTCCAGGAGGAAATGCGCTCCGTGCTGCGGTTCTGGCTGGACCGGGGCGTGGACGGCTTCCGTGTGGACGTGGCCCACGGCATGGTCAAGGAGGCGGGCCTGCCGGACTGGGAGGGCTCCGCGGCGATGGTGGAAGGAGCCAGCGAACTGCCGGGCGAGGCCCACGGCGGCCACACCGAGGCCGAAGAGCCACACCGCGCTCACGCTGCCGCTGCCGCTGACGCAGCAGCCGCCGCCGCAGCCGGCAACGAGCACCAAGTCGTTTCGCCGCTTTACCCGCCGTCGCCCTTCTTTGACCAGGACGGCGTGCACGACATCTACCGCGACTGGAACCGGGTGCTGGCGGAATACGACGGCGACCGCATGATGGTGGCCGAGGCGTGGGTGGAACCGGCGGAGCGGCTGGCACGGTACGTCCGGCCTGATGAAATGCAGCAGGCGTTCAACTTCGACTTCCTGCTGGCCGGCTGGGATGCGGAGCGGACGGCCCCGGCCGTTGAGGATTCGCTGCGGGCTGCCGCCACGGTGGGTGCCACGACAACCTGGGTCCTCAGCAACCACGACACGGTCCGGCACACCACCCGCTTCGGCCTGAAGGACCCCACCACGTTCCCGAAGGGCATCGCTGCCGAGGACGAACAGCCCGACGCCGGGCTGGGCCTCGCGCGCGCCCGGGCTGCCACCATGGTTTCACTCGCCCTCCCCGGCTCGGCGTACCTCTACCAAGGGGAGGAACTGGGCCTGCCGGAACACACGACCGTGCCCGCCGAGGCCCGCCAGGACCCTACCTTCTTCCGAACCGACGGCGTAGAGCGGGGGCGCGACGGCTGCCGCGTGCCGCTCCCGTGGAAGGCTGCCGAGCCAGGCTACGGTTTCGCGTCCGGGTTCGCCGGCAGCGCGCCGGCCGCCCCCTGGCTGCCCCAGCCGGAATCCTTCCGGGAACTGGCCGCGGACCGGCAGGACGGCGTCGACGGTTCCACCCTGGAGCTATACCGTGCCGCGCTGGCACTCCGCAAGGAACACCGGCTGGGCGCAGGAAGCTTCCGCTGGGCCGCCGTGCATGCCCCCGCCGCGGGCGTGCTCGCCTTCGAGAACCGGGACGTCCTGGTGGTCGCCAACATGGGCATCGCGGCGGCCGCGCTGCCGGACGGCTACCGGATTGCCCTTGCCAGCAGTCCGGAGGCCGTGGCGGGAGCCCCGGCTGAACCCGGGGCGGGGCCGGGAGGCGCGCGGAAGCTTGCGCCGAACTCGGCCGCCTACCTCGTGGCGATCTAGCTGGGGCGATCTAGCTGGGGCGATCTAGCTGGAAGTGATCTAGCTGGAAGTGATCTAGCTAGCGGACGCGTTCCGCGCGGCTGAACCGGGAGCGGGCGCCGGTGCCGATGTGGATCAGCACCGGGACGCGCTTGCCGACGACGGCGTCGAGCGCCTCCACGAGGGCCGACACATCGGCGGCGAGGAGGTGCGGGGCCACGCCCTGCCTGGGCTGCAGCCGGATCTTCAGCGCGGGCTCGCCCCGGACCTCGTAGGTGGCCACGGTTGCTCCGGCCAGGTCCTGCCGTTCGGCCAATGCGGCCCGCAGCGCCTGCTCGGCAACGCCGCCGCCGATCCGCACATTGCCGGGGAGGCCCTCGGCGTCGTCCTCGGCAAGGATAAGGCTGGAGCGGCCTTTGCCCTGCTGGGCCACCCAGGCGACCATCAAGGCAATGACCACTGCGAGCAGCAGCGCAAGGACCGCCCAGAGCCAGCTCTCCTGGCGGCCGGGAATGCTGGTGCGCTGCAAGAGCTGACTCATTCCGTTCCACACGCCGGCGGACCACTGCTGCCACCATGATGCCGCCGCGGGGACGGTGGCCAGCACAACCAGCAAGAGTCCGACGGCGAGCAGTTTCAGTCCGAGGATTCCGATCAGGATCCTGTTCAGCGTCCTGGGGGTGTTGTTCATGCCCCGATCACTCCTGACGTAGCCACATTGACGCGCACTTCGGGCATCGGTTCCGGAGCCATGTCCCGCAGCTCGTCGAGCACGACTGCCAGGACGGCGTTTTCGCTGACCGGCACCCCGGAGGTAGGCCGCACGTTGACTACCACCTGACGCTGGGACACCACCACCATCACCTGTTCCTGCGTGACGTTTGCGGCCAGCCGGGCACGGCGGGCCAGGGCGGAGGCGATCACTTCGTCGTCGGCCACCACTCCGGCGCGGCGGTCCGGAAGCAGGTGCCGGGCGCGGCGGCCGGGCAGCACTGCGTTGAGGAAAAAGAACAGACCCGCCATGGCCGTCACGGCACCGATGGCGCCGAGCAGCAGCGGGGGTATGCCCTGCGGGAGCGCGATGATGCGTTCCGCGGCGGTCTGCGGATCGATGAGCCACGGCGGCTGCCCGATCGCACGGACTCCGGCTTCGAGGAGGCCGTAGCCGCACAGGATGATCACCAGGACAGCAGCGATTCCGGCCACCCCTGCACGGGATGAGCGTGTTTCGCGGTCCAGGATCCGGCGCATGCCGGCGCCCCGGGGATCCGGGGTACTGCCGGCGGAGACTGCGCCGGATTCGCCGTTCCCTGCTGCGTGGCTGCCTTTTGAGCGGACGTCGGTGCCGTTGTTCACTGGACCCGTCCCCCTTCGCTGATGGCGGCGCCGCTGATGCGGATGTCCACCCGGCTCAGCTGCGCCCCGCTAAGCTCCGCAACGCGGTGCAGGACCACGGATCTGGCTGCGACTGCGCGGTCCCGGATGGATCCGCCGAAGCCGGCGACGCGGCCGGGGTCGCGCAGCACCGTGGTGAGCGGCGGAATCCTGATCGGGAGGACCAGCGAGAGGGCCAGCAGGCCGTCGTCGTCGGACCAGTCCGCCCGGACGTCGTGTGCCGGGACGCCCAGCGCCTCAGCGGCGGCTGCCCGGGCAAGGCTGGTGAGCGCCTGGGTGCTGATGCGGTTGTGACCGGCCATCACGGACCCGCCGGTCACGGTTCCGGCCGCGCTGCTCATGAGGACGAGCGCCGGCCGGTGATGGCGTCGAACACGCTGCGCAGGTCAAGTTTCCCTTCCGCGGCACGGCCAAAAAGGGCTCCTATCCCCATGAAAAGCAGCGAGACCAGGAAACCCCAGACGCCGAACTGGAAAGACATAAAGGCCACGAAGGCGCCCACTGCAATTCCCACCACGGTCAGGTTCACTGGATGGCCTCCCTTTCGGTCCGGGCTTCCACGGGCAGTCCGGGCTTTGCCGGCCCCGCCACGTAGACGTCATTGATCTCCACGTTTACCTCGATGACCTGCAGGCCCACGAGCTCTTCGACGGCGGCGTACACGGCCGCGCGGACCTGGTTTGCCAGCGAGTGCAGCGGCGTCCCGTAAACGGCCACGAGGTTGATGTCCACTGCCACCTGCGTCTCGCCGACCTCTGCGTGGACGCCGGCGGCGTGGTCCGAGCTGCCGACGGCGTCCCGGATGGCCCCCAGGGCGCGGGACGGACCGGTGCCGAGCGAATAAACCCCCGGAACGGCCCGGGCGGCGATACCTGCGACCTTGGCAACGGCCGTTTCGGAAATGACGGTACGTCCGGTGCCGGCCGTCAGGGCAACGGCTGGATCAGCGTGGGCCCCCGGCGCGGGATGTGGGTTCTGGTATTCCATCAGGCACTCCCCTTCTCTTGAACACCACCCTATCCCTTGGCCGCGACAAGCGGCCGGACGCCGGTGAAAATCGCCAGGCCGGAATCCGCTATTTGCAGTTGGCGGCGAGCCAGCCGGTAACAGGGGCCATGGCGGCTTCGAACTTTCCGCTGGAGTACACCGTCTGGTCACTCAGCCCGGCCACGGCCACCTCATTCAGGTGGGCGAAATCGGCCTTGAGCTCGTCCGGAACGCGTCCGGCAGTGTCGCTGAGCTCCGCTTTGAGCTGTTCCAGTTCCGCGGTCTTGCCCTGCGCGGCCGAAAGCGGGAAAAGCGAGGCGCCGGTGGCCTGCTGGGAGATGGTGGTGCACGCCTCCGCCGCTGAGGCAAAGTCCCCGTACGGCCCGGAGCTTTTGGTGGGGGTCGGGGTCGCCGTTGCCGCGGCGGTCGCGGCAGCGGACGACGACGGCGCGCTGCCGGCTTCGGGCGCGGAGCATGCGGTGAGCGCCAGTGCGGCGAGGAGGGCGGCTGCGGTCAGAGGGCGTGAGAGGTTGTTCAAGAGTCACTTTTCTGGTCGAGATTGTGGCGCCCGTTCCGTTTCCGGCTTCAGGCGGCGATGGCGTTCTGTCCCCGGCGTGCGAGTCTAGCCCGGATGGCCTCCGGGATCCCAAGCGGCGGGCGGAAGGTCTGTACCTATATAAGGGCTATGAGGGCGCAAAAGCAGCGGGGGCGCCCGGATGAGTTCCGGACGCCCCCGCTGCTACTGCTGGTGTTGGGTCCCCGTGCGGGTTACTTGTAGAGCCCCTCGCCGCCAACCTTGACGTTCGTGGGCAGGTAACCGAACGGACCGAGGCCGTTCTTGCCGAAGGTGCGGTCTACCTGGGACACGCCGTCACGGAAGTTGATCTTCACGGTGGGCGAGAGCGAGCCGCCGCGGACGCCGTTCACGTTGTCGATGAAGGACTGCACCAGGCCACCCGGCTGCACGTAGTGCGAGTAGGCCTGGAACTGACGGCCGTTCTGGCTCGGAGTGGGTGCCTCCGGGGACTCGGACGGAAGGTTCAGGTCCGTGGGCGAGCCCAGGGCCAGTCCGCTGTTGTTCATCGGCTGGTAGTCGGAGCGGATGCCGTCACCGACGAAGCCGTAGACGCCGTCGGGGCCGCGCATGCCGGCCGCATAGGTGAACTGGTGGCTGATGGTGAACAGGTAGTACTTGTTCTTGCCGCCTTCATTCTGGATGAAGATCTGCGGACGCTCGGTCTGGTCGTTGACGCAGTTCGCCGAGAGGACCGGCGGCAGGAAGGACCATTTGGTCAGGTCCTTGTTGTCTGCCACGGCCAGCCCCACGTTGGCTGTCTGGTAGTAGGCGCCGCTGCTGTTGACCTCATTGAGGCTCTCGGCGTTCGGGTCGCCGGCCTTATAGCCCAGGTCCTCGGGCTTGCACTCGTATTCGCCCCGTTTGCCGCCGGTGTTGCCTTCGAAAACCATGAAGGTCTTGCCCGGGTGGGCGGGGTCGGCGAACGTGTACGGGTCGCGGAAGGCGAAGCCCGGGTTCTGTGCCTTGTTCTGGTACATCTTGCCGTCCGGTTCCAGCAGCTTGGTGTGCTTGAAGCCGTCGAAGGTGACGCCGTTCTTGTCGGCGTGGATGTTGCCGAGTGCCTTGGCAATGGCAGCGTCCGGGGCGATGCCGCCGCCGCCCGCGTTGCGCTCGGCAACGTCGTAGAACGTGGTGGCCGTGTAGAACACGTTGACCTGGTTGCCCTGCATCAGGCGGGTGGAACCGGACCATTCGGTGTTGCCGATGGAGGTGTTGTCCAGGAACAGGTGTCCGCCGTAGTTCCACTTGTCCTTGGCCGGGTCGGCGTTGGTCTTGCGGAAGAAGTAACCGATCCGGGCGTTCCAGTGGCGCTGGTCGAAGCCGTAGCCGGCGTGCCTGTCAGCCACCAGGGAGAAGATGACGTCATAGCCCTTGTAGCTGATCTGGTTCGCATTTTCGTCGGTGAGGGACCAGGTATCCCAGACCCAGACGTCGTCGTTCATGGCGGGGAAATCCTCGGGGATTTCCGGCATGGTGACATCCGGGCTCATGGAGTTCTGGCCGGGCGTGACGGTGGAGTCGCTCTGCGCCATGATCTGCTTGGCATCGGCGCGGGTCCACTTTGAGGTGAACTCCGCCGCCGGGTCATAAGCCTTCTGGCTGTGATCGGTGGGCAGCGGGAAGCCGGGCGTGGGTGCCGGCATCTGCTGGGTGGCGGGCGGGTCCGAGGGTTCGTTGGCCTGGGCCGAGGGAACCGCAAGGAAGGCGGAAGCCGCCACGGCCGTTGCCAGTGCTGCGGCGGCAGGGCGCCACCGCAGCATCCGGTGTGTATTGGGGTGCTTGTGCATTTATTGCTCTTCTCGCGGAGTTGAGACCATTCGTGGAAGACGGGCGTCTGCCCTCATTCCCCGAAACTCCGGCGTTCCCGACGACACGGCAGGCGTCATCGAGGACGCCTTTGTGTCGAGGGGGACGGGGCTTGGGTAGGGCCCCGGAAGGCGCTTCGGAAAGGAATCCTTTCCTGCGCCGGTCTCTACGCTGGCACGCATAAGCAGGCTTATCAAACCGTGTTTCGAGCGGCTAAAAACCGAGTTTCGCTCCATTTGTGCAAGCGCTTACATTGCCCATTGCGCGCGCGTGCCACATCTCGTTTTTCGAGTCAAATGTTGCGCCATAAATCAGATTTAGTGTGAAAAGTCACCCGCAGGCCACCTGCAATTCACCTCCGGGCGGCGGGCGGAACGGGTTCTCCGGGAGCCTGTCCGTTCAGATCGCCTCTGATCTCGGACGTGCCATCGAGTGCTGCGTAGCGGCCCTTATGGAGCCCCAAAAGGGCCGCTACGGAGCAATCGACGGGGGTTGTGGGAGTTTTTCAGGATTTTGGGGCCTAGGGAAACAGCGGGCGCGGGCCGGCGAAGACTCCTTCCATCCGCCAGGCGTCCAGCTGGAGCAGCCTGACCGTTCCGGTGGCCGACAACCGGACGGTTTGGCCGCCGAGGGTCGGGTAGGCGCGGGCCGTCAGCGGCTTTCCGTTGGCGAAGACCTCCAGCGCCGAGCGGTCCACCAGCACGCGCAGGTGCAACTTCCCGCCGGGCAGCCGGACGGGGCCTGACTTCTCCCCGGTGTCCACCGTGTGGTCGAGGCTGGTCCGGGAACGGTCAAGAAGCACGTAGGAGTGCGAAAACCCGCCGCTGCCCACGTCGCAGCCAATTTCGATCACCGTTTCCTCGGCCGGCTCCGGGTCCTGGGCGAGTGCCGGGTCCTTAACGGGCCAGCTCCCCAGGACACCCAGCCGGAAGACACTCCCCGGCTCTAATTCCAGCTCCAGTTCAAGGTCCAACTGGTTCCCGGACACGCTGGTCAGGACATCACTCGCGCCAACTGTGCGGGGCCCGAGCCGGACATGGTCGCGCCGCAGCGACTCCAGCTCCGGCACGGGGGCGAAGGCCAGTTCCCCGTCCGCTTCCAGGGTGGCCACCCGCGGCAGGCTCATCACGCCCGACCAGCCGGCCTCCACCATGGCGGCGTCGGTCCGGCCTTCCTGCAGCCAGCCGAACATGACCCGGCGTCCGGACTCGTCCGCGAAGGACTGCGGGGCGTAGAAGTAGCGTCCGCCGTAGTCCAGCCGGTGAAGGTTCCGGGGCGTGTACGAATCCCCCGCGTAGCGGCCGGTCCAGTACAGCGGATGGCGCGTATCGCCGTAGTGCCACGCCGAGAAGACCAGCACGTCGGTGCTGTCACCCGGAGAACCGTCACCCAGCGTCCCGCCGCCCGCGCGGAACAGGTCCACACACTCCCACATGGTGCCCTGCCAGTCCGTGGCGGCCGGATGGCCGGAGGCGGCGTCGCCGATGAACAGCGGACCGATGTAGTCCCAGCGGCGGAGGTCGGCCGACTCGTACAGGAACGCCGTCCCGCCGCGCCCGCGGATGCCCGACCCCACCAGCTGGCGCCAGACCGGGCCTTCCCGCCAGACGCAGTGGTCGCGGTAGGCGGTGATGTCCACCCCGGCCGGCGGCGCAGGGATTACAGGGTTTTCGGGGGCCTTGGTCCAGCTCAGGAGATCCGGTGAGCCGACCGCCACGCAGGGCAGCTCCCGTTCCCCGTGCCGGCCCGAGTACACCAGGGTGGGCGTGCCGCCGTCGTCCACCAGCACACCGGACCAGCAACCGTCGGCGTCCGGGCCGGCGGAGGGCTCAAGCGCCACAGGCTGGTCGGCCCAGTTGACCAGGTCGGTGCTGGTGGCATGGCCCCACAGGATCCGGTGGTGGAAGGCGCCCTCCGGGTTGTACTGGTAAAAGAGATGGTAGGTCCCGTTCCATTGGCTCACGCCGTTGGGGTCGTTGAGCCAGCCTGCGGGTGAGACGAAGTGGAAGCGTGGCCGGTGCGGGTCTGCCTCGGCTCTTGCCACCAGCTCGTGCTGCGGCACCGTGGCCAGCGGGTGGGTCAGTTCGGTCATGCGGAGGCCTTGTCTTCTGGAAGGGCGTCGAGGGGCTCGGCGGACAGGGCGTGGCTCGCCGCCGTGGCCGGAGGCCGGTAGAGGTGGCAGCGCACCCAGTGCTCATTCGCGGGGTCTCCCACGCGGTGCCGGACGGGTTCGGTGGCGGAACAGCGCTGCTGCGGGTCGCCGTCGAACGCGCACGACGCCGATTCCATCACCGCCGCGCGCAGGGCGGCACGCTCGCGCGGATCGTAGGATCCGGTGCGGGCGGGGTCCGGTACGGCCGAAACCAGCAGCCGTGTGTAGGGATGGGCCGGGTTGGCCAGCAGGTCCAGCGATTCGCCCTCCTCCACCAGTTCCCCGGCGAACATGACAGCGATCCGGTCCGCGAGGTAGCGGGCGGAGGCGAGGTCGTGGGTGATGTAGAGCATCGAAATGCCCTGCTCGTCGCGGAGCTTCCGCATCAGGTTGAGGATGCCGATCCGCACGGAGACGTCCAGCATGGACGTGGGCTCGTCCGCCAGGATCACTTCCGGTTCGACCGCCAGCGCCCGGGCAATGGCCACGCGCTGCCGCTGACCGCCGGAGAGCTCGTGCGGGTAGGAATTGAGCATGTCCGGGGTAAGTCCCACGGTGGTCATCAGCTCATCGAGGCGGGTCCGCAGCTGCGCCGGTGTGCCGGCCTTTCCGTGCAGGGTCAGCGAACGGGTGAGGAAGTGTTCGATCCGGTGTACGGGGTTGAGAGAGCCGAAGGGATCCTGGAACACCATCTGCAGCTGCGAGCGGTATTCCCTCGATGCCTGGAAGCGGTCCCTTTTTAGCACGTCCGTGCCATTAAGCCGGATCTGGCCCTCGGTGGGCTTTTCCAGACGCGCGATGCAGCGGGCAAGGGTGCTCTTGCCGGACCCGGACTCCCCCACGAGCGCCACGATCTCGCCCTTTCGGATGGCGAGATCCACGCCGCCGAGGGCACGGACCGAGGCGCGGGAAAACAGGCCGCCGCTATGGAAGTCCTTGACCAGGCCCTTCACTTCGAGGGCAGCTGTATCACTGTGCCTGCTCATGACGATGCTCCTTGGAGGACTGGAAGGGGCGAAACGAAGTGTCCGGGCGTGACTTCCTGGACGTCGGCGATGTTGCTGAACTTCACGCCGTCAGCCAGGCCTGTCAGCGGAACCCGGGGTCCGGTGAGCGGCGGGAACGCCCCCATCAGGGCCTGCGTGTAGGGGTGCAGCGGGGCGGCGTGGATGTCCCTGGCCTTGGCCGTCTCCACGATCCGGCCGCCGTACATCACGGCCATCCGGTGCGAGAGCTCCACCATGAGGGACATGTCGTGCGTGATGAACAGGACGGAGAAGCCCAGTTCGTGTTGCAGTTCCTTGATCTGGGCCATGATTTCCTGCTGCACCACCACGTCCAGCGCGGTGGTGGGCTCATCGAGGATCAGCAGCGACGGCTTGAGCGCAACAGCCATCGCGATGACGGCGCGCTGCCGCATGCCGCCGGAGAGCTGGTGCGGGTAGGACTTCAGCCGGGCGGGATCGATGCGGACGAGTTCGAGCAGTTCGGCTGCCCGCCGGAGCGACTCCTTCCGGGTGTAGCCGGCGTGGGTGGTGTAGATATCCACGATCTGGTCACCGATGGTCATCACCGGGTTGAGCGAATTCATGGCCGACTGGAACACCATGGCCACGTCCTGCCAGCGGAAGCGGCGGAGCTCTTCCTGCCCCATGGCCAGGACATCCTTGCCGCCAAAACGGATGCTGCCGCCGGCGATCTCCGCCGGGTCGCGGAGCAGCCGCATGATGGCGTTGGCGATGGTGGACTTGCCGCAACCGGATTCCCCGGCCAGCCCGAAGATTTCGCCGGTGCCGATGCTGAAGGAAACACGGTCGACGGCGGTGGTGGAGCGGGTGTCGCCGCGGTACTTCACGGTGAGGTCCTTGATTTCCAGGACAGGTTCGTGCGACCCGAAGGAGGTCTGGGAGACGGTCATGCCGATGCTCGCTTTCCGGGTTTTGCGGGTTTGGAGGCGGGCTTGGTTTTCCGGATCTTCCGCAGCTGTATTTTCCTCAGTCGAGGGTTCGTAACCTCGTCCACCGCGTAGTTGATCAGCGACAACGAAAACGCCACCAGCGCGATGCACAGCCCGGAGGGCACGAACACCCACCAGCTGCCGGTGAGCAGGGCTCCCTCGTTGCCGGCCCAGTAAAGGTTGTTGCCCCAGGAGACGGTGCTGACGTCACCCAGCCCCAGGAATTCGAGGCCCGCCTGGGCGCCGATGCCGTAGATGATGCAGGCCAGGAGAGTGCCCATCACAATCGAGGCCATATTGGGCAGGATTTCCCGGAACATGATCCGCAACGGCCGTTCGCCCGTGACCACGGCCGCGGCCACGAAGTCCTTGGACCGAATGGACAGCGCCTGGGAGCGCAGCACCCGGGCCGAACCGGCCCAGCCGGTGACCACCAGGACAAGGATCACGGTGCCCAGGCCGGGCGGCAGGAACGCGGCCAGGATCACCAGGAGCGGCAGCCCGGGCAGCAGCAGGAACACGTTGGTGGTGAGGGACAGCGCCTCGTCGATAAACTTCCCGAAGTAGGCCGAGGCCAGGCCCACCAGGATGCCGATGAACGTGGAGGCGAAGCCAACGGTCAGGCCCACGAACAGAGAGCTGCGGGCACCGTGGATAGTCAGCGCCAGGACGTCCTGGCCCTTGGCCGTGGTGCCCAGCCAGAACTCCGAATCCGGCTCCTGCGATGCCATGCCGGTGATCTTGGAGGGGTTGTCCGGGTAGAGGACGGGGGCAAGCAGCGCCAGGGCGATGAAAATGAACAGGATGGCTGCGCCGGTCATGGCCTTCTTGTTGGTCAGCAGGCCGTGCAGCAGGCTGCGGTTGGGCCTGCGGACGGAGGCTCCGGGCGGGAGTCCGGTGCCGCCGTCGGGCGTTCCAAAACTGGCACCGGGGCCGCCGGCGGGAGTCTCCCCCGGCAGGGTGGAAGCGGTGGTTGCGATGGACGTGGTCATGTCCGTCCTTCCTAGTTGGCGCGCACGCGCGGGTCGAGGCGGACGTAGAGGATGTCCACGAGGAAGTTGGCCAGCAGCACGGCAGCGGTGATGGTCAGGAAGAGCCCCTGCATAAGCGGGTAGTCGAGGCCCTGCACGGCGTTGAGGAGCTGGTAGCCCACGCCGGGGTAGGCGAACACCACTTCGGTCAGCAGGGCACCGCCCACCACGAAGCCCAGGCTCATGCCGAAGCTGGTGACGGACGGCAGCATGGCGTTGCGGGCGGCGTAGCGGAACATGATCCGGCCGGGGCGCAGGCCCTTGGCCTCGGCCATGGTGATGTAGTCCTCGGCGTTGGTGGCGATCATGGTGTTGCGCATGCCGAGCATCCAGCCGCCCACCGAAACCAGCACGATGGTGAGGGCCGGCAGCACCAGGTGCATCCCGACGTCGGACATGAACTCCCAGCTGAAGCTCGGCTCAATCGTGTCGCTGAACGCGTGGCGGATGGGGAACCAGCCCAGCGTGACGCCGAACAGGTAGAGGGCGCCCATCGCGAGCCAGAAGTACGGGAAGGAGCCGATGAAAATCAGGAGCGGAGGCAGCGCGGAGTCGATCGCCCCGCCGCGCCGCCACGCGGCCAGGATGCCGAGCAGGTTGCCCACGACGGCGGCAATCACCAGCGCGGTCCCGCCCAGCAGGAGGGTCCAGCCCACCTGCGAGGCGATGACTTCGGTGACCGGCGTCGGGAAGCGGGAGATGGAGACACCCATCTGCCCGGTGACCATGTTGTGCAGGTAGCCGACGTACTGCTCCCAGATGGGGCGGCTGTCGACGCCGAGCAGCTTGCGGAGGGCCTCGATCTGTTCGGGCTGCATGCGGTCCTGGGTGCGGGCGAACATGCGGGATACGGGGTCTCCCGGCATAAAGCGCGGGAGGAGGAAGTTCAAAGTGATGGACACCCAGAAGGCGATCAGGTAGAAACCCAGGCGGCGCAGGATAAAGCGCACGGTTTCCCTCCATTCGGGAAGTGCGGAAGTTTGGGAGGTGCACACCCGGCGCCGGCAACAGCGCCGGGTGTGCGGGGAAAGTTGGGGCCCACGCTGCCGAAGTGCCTCAAACGAGCTCGCGAGTTTGGGGAGGCAGCGGGTGGGCCCACGCTGCCGAGGGGCCCCAAACGAGCTCGCGAGTTTGGGGAGGCAGCGGGGACTACTTGGCCGGTTCCAGCGAGGTCAGGACCAGGACAGTGGTGGGTGCCCGGACCGAGAGGGTGGCGTACGGGTTTTCTTCCGTGGGCCAGCCGGTGAACCGGGTGTTGTTGTAGGCGCCCCATTCCGGGCCGGCAAACAGCGGGATGGTCGGAGCCACTGCGCTGTACTCCTCCTGGAGCTTGTCCGCGATATCGTGCTGGGTGTTCTCGTCGGCTGCGGCTGCGAATTCGGTCAGCAGGGAGTCCGCCTTGGGATCGCCGAAGCGGTGGTAGTTCTCAAAGGCCTTCTCCCCCACCGGTTTGACCGTGGTGGAGCCCATGACGCCCGCGAAGTACTTGTACGGGCTGGGGTCGTTGGCGGTCCAGACGATGCCGGAATCGAAGTCACCGGTTTCGTAGCCCGCCACCACGGCCGCCCAGTCCGGCGAATCAACCTTGGCCGTGACGCCAACCTCGGCGAGGTTCTGGGCGATCACGTTGGCCACGGAGAGCCAGTCGGAGGAAGCTGCTCCCACGGAGATTTTGAACTCGAAGGGCTTGCCGCCCTTCAGTGTGCGCTTGCCGTCCGCACCCTTGGCGTAGCCGGCCTTGTCCAGGAGCTTGTTGGCCTCGTCCACGCTGAGTTTGGTCCACTCGCAGTTGTCTTGGACCTCCTTGTTCTTCCAGGTTTCGTAGTTCCCGGAAAGCCCGGTGCAGTCTGCCGGCTTGGTGTAGCCGCTCATGCCGATCTTGGTGACCTGCTCGCGGTCCACCGCCATGGAAAGGGCCTTGCGGACGTCCGTGTCGTTGAACGGCGCCTTGGTGGTGTTGAGCTGCCAATTGATCATGGAACCCGTGGGCGGGAACCAGTACTTGCGGTGGTCCGGGTCCTTGGAAATGAAGGTCTTCTCGATGTTGGGCATGTACTGCGGCGCCCAGTCCACGTCGCCGTTCGCGGCGGCGAGGTTCGCGCCGTCGTTCCCTGCAAAGGCGAGCATCTTGATACCGGCGATCTTCTGCTTGTCCGGCTGCCAGTAGTTGGGGTTCTTCTTCAGCACAAAGGACTGGGCCTGGAAGGTGTCCACTTCGGTGTACGGGCCGGTGCCGACGGGCTTTTCGTTGGCGTCCTTCTCGGGGTCCGCGATCTTGGACCAGACGTGGTCCGGCAGGATGCTCAGCTGGCCGAGGTCGAACAGCGCCGGGGACCAGGCGGTCTTGAAGCTGAACTTGACCTGGTTGGCGCCTTCGGCCGTGACCGTGTCCAAGTAGTCGTAGCCGCCTTTGATCTTCTTCTGCAACGCGAACGTGGTGACCACGTCGGCGGGGACCAGGGGCTGGCCGTCGGACCACTTCACGCCGTCGCGGAGGGTGAAGGTGATGGACTTTCCGTCCCCGGCCGCCTTCCATTCACTGGCCAGCCACGGGGTGGTGTCGCCCTTGGCCGGGTTGTAGATGAGCAGGGATTCGTAGATGGCCTGCTGGGTCATGGGGGCCACGGTGGGGGCGAACGGGTTGAAGTTGCGGACGAACGTGCCCATGTCCTCGCGGGGAATGGTCAGGAGGGCGCTTTGCGCCGAGCCGTCAGCCTTGGCGGAACCGGAGTTGCCTGCATTGGCCGAGCATCCGGTGAGCACCAGGGCGCCCATGGCCAGGCCCGCCGCCGCAATGCGGGCAGACCTCAGGAATCGTGCTTGTGTCATGATGGATATCTCTTTCCTCTTCTTCGCTGTGAAGGTGAAGGTGTGGTTAGGGGTTGCTGTTCAGTAGTTGATTTGCCGTCAGACTGAATAGCGTTCTAGCAGCGGACAGTCGACCATTTGCTGATGTGCAGTGATCGGCTGTCCTGCTGTAAGGCTTGCGAGTGTCTGGACACCCAGCGCACCCATCTCCTCGAAGGGCAACGCAACCGTGGTCAGCTTGGGCCTGAGGTAGGCCGCAATGAGTTCCTGGTTGTCGAAGCCGATCACGGCGATGTCTTGGGGGATGGCGAGCCCGCGCTCCTTGATGGCGTCATAGGCGCCCATAGCCATCCGGTCGTTGAGGCAGAACAAGGCAGTTGGCCTGCCTGCCCCGGCCTGGTACTTGTCGAGGATTTCGCAGGCGGCCTCGTAACCGCCATCCGCCGTCGCGTGCCCCGAGACCACGAGTTCAGGATCCAGTTCCAGCCCTGCGGCGGCCAGCGCTTCCCGGCACCCCTCCAAACGCCCGACGGCGGCGGGAATGTCCGGATCCAGGTTGATGACACCGATCCTGGAGTGCCCGGCCTGGAGTAAACGTTCGACGGCGACGCGTCCCCCGGCGCGTTCGTCCGGGACGATCGAGGGCAGCTTCCCGTCCGCGTCGAAGCAGTTGATGAGGACAGTGGGCACCTCGTTGGCACTCTTCGGAACGTGCACGGCCCGGTGGTAGGTGGCCGCGTAGAGAAGCCCTTCCACCCTTTGTTCCAGCAGCTTCTCAACGGCTGCATCTTCCATGCCCTGGTTCGGTCCCGTTGCATCCGCCTGGTCCGAGGGTGCGATAAGCAGGAACCGGCGGTGCAGCCAGGCCTGGTCCTGCGCGCCCTTGATGATGTCGACGGCGAACGGTGCCGTGACGATCTCTGTGACGATGCCGTACCAGTCGCTGCGCTGCGAGGCGAGGGCACGTGCACCGGCGTTGGGACGGTAGCCGAGGACCTGGACGGTTTCGAGGATCCGGGTGCGGGTTTCCTCGGAGATGCTGGCGTTCTCCCGGTTGCTGAGGACGAAAGACACCGCGGTGCGGGACACTCCCGCAGCCTTGGCCACGTCCGCCATAGTGACCCCGCGCTGGGCGGCGGGGGCACCCGTGCTGGCGGGGGCGCTGGTGGCCGGCCGGGCCGCGGCCGCATGGGCTGCGGGTGCCGACGCCGCTGCGTGTGTGCTCTTCGCCATTGAATGCTCCGGAATGTTGCCGACACTGGCCGCCCTGGCCAGCTGAAATTCTTTTGGTAACGCGCGTTACTTCGAACGTGTGATTTAGGTTACGCGCGTTACTCGGATCCTGTCAACGACTAATTTTGGAAGAGCCCTAATGCCGTCGTTTGAGGCCGCCGGGACTTTCTGAGGCCGGGGCGTGTGGGCAGCGCAGCATGGGGACCGCAGGGCGTCTCCGCTGTGCGGGGGCCGTGGCGGCAGGAACACAATCAGGGCTGCTGGCGGCCTGATCCTCACGACGCGCAAATCGCCTGGCGACGCGCAAATTACCTGGCGCACCCGATATATGGGGGTCGCAGGAAGTTTTGCGCGTCGCAGGGACATTTGCGCGTCGAAACCGCGCGGGCGGGCGCGCGGGCTGGCGCGTCGAAACCGCGCGGGCGGGCGCGGGGCGGGCGCGCGCGGGCGGGCTCAACGCGCCGGCTTGGCCCGGCATTCCTAAGCTTGTCCGCGGATCCAAACCTTCAGGGTCAGGATCCACGGACAAGCCCCGGATACTCCACGGGCGTTAAAGAAGAAAAGCACCAGTTCCGAAGAACTGATGCTTCCCAGTGGTGGCTCCGACCGGCGTCGATCCGGTGACCTTTCGATTTTCAGTCGAACGCTCTACCAACTGAGCTACAGAGCCTAGGTGACACGTCACCTTGATGGCCGGAATTTCTTCTGGCAATCAGAGCGACCCTGACGGGACTTGAACCCGCGACCTCCGCCGTGACAGGGCGGCGCGCTAACCAACTGCGCTACAGGGCCTTGCTTGTTTCTTGCTTCACAGTATCTCTACTGCTTTTTTCAAGGCTTCCAGCCTACCAGACTTTTTCATCCGGTTTGACCACTTCCTTGCGTACCCCCAACGGGATTCGAACCCGTGCCGCCGCCGTGAAAGGGCGGTGTCCTAGGCCGCTAGACGATGGGGGCCTGAACTCAATCCGACTCATTCAGGGCAAAAATAAAGGGCCGAAGCCTTTCTTTTCCGCCCTTTCGAGTTGCTCCGAACTGGACTATAAAAGTGTAGGGCAGACCTTGGGAATATCCAAAATCGGCACCCCGCGGTTGGAAAGTCGGGGCAGAATTCAGTGCCGGGCGGGTGCAAGATGGACTGATGGATGCCGTTGATGCCCTCAATGAGATCGCCTTCTGGCTGGAACGCGAACTGGCCCCCACGTTCAAGGTCCAGGCCTTCCGGAAAGCAGCCGGCATCATCGGCGGCCTGGATCCGGCCGAAGTTGCGGCCCGTGCCCGCACCGGCAGGCTGAAAAGCATGAAGGGCATCGGGGACAGGACTTTCGAAGTGATCCGGCAGGCAGTCGACGGCGGCGTCCCCGACTATCTGGAAGGCCTTCGCGAACGGGGGCAGCAGCCACTCGCGGCCGGTGGCACCGAACTGCACTCGGCACTCCGCGGGGACCTGCACAGCCACAGCGACTGGTCCGACGGCGGGTCCCCGATCGAACTGATGGCGGACGCCGCGCGCACCCTTGGCCGGGAGTACCTCGCCCTGACGGACCACTCCCCCAGCCTCAAGATCGCCAACGGCCTCAGCGCCGAACGCCTCACCGAACAGCTCGACATTGTGGCGGACATAAACAACGACGACGGCGGCGGCAACTTCCGCCTGCTCGCCGGCATCGAGGTGGACATCCTGGAGGACGGGACCCTGGACCAGTCCCCGGACATGCTGGACCGGCTGGACGTCGTGGTAGCGAGCGTCCACTCGAAACTTCGTTCCGACAGGCGCACCATGACCGCCAGAATGCTGGGCGCCATCAGCGATCCGCAGATGAACGTCCTCGGCCACTGCACCGGCCGGCTGGTCCAGGGGTCCAGGGGAACACGGCCCCAGTCCGAGTTCGACGCCGAGCGGGTGTTCGCAGCGTGCGCCGAGCGGGGTGTCGCCGTCGAAATCAATTCCCGGCCCGAGCGGCAGGATCCGCCGGACGAACTGATCAGGCTGGCCCTCGATGCCGGCTGCCTCTTCAGCATCGACAGCGATGCGCACGCGCCGGGTCAGTTGGACTTCCTGCAGTACGGTGCCGAGCGTGCCGCTTCGAACGGCGTGCCCGCCGAACGGATCGTCACCACCTGGCCGCTGGACCGGCTGCTGGAGTGGACCGGCCGGGGAAAGTAGCACGCCGCCGAGGTCCGGGGCCCTGGCGGAAACTCCTCAGCCCCGGGCCGACTCCGGACCCTCCGGCCGCCACGGTGTGGGCCGGGGCAGCCAGCGCGGAACGTTCCGGCGGTACTCCTCGTAGTCGGCACCGAATTTCCGGGCCAGGACCGGCTCCTCGTACAACCTGACGAACGCCACCACCGGAATGGCGCCGACGGCCAGGGCTACGTAGAGCACTGGCTGGCCCAGCAGGAGTCCCTGCCCGGCAACGGCAGCGGCAATGGCCACGTACATCGGATTCCGCACGTACCGGTAAAGTCCACCCACCACCAGGTGCTTGGGCGGGGCAAACGGTGCGGGTGTGCCGAGGCCCTCCACGGCGAAGTGCACAAAGGAGTTCGCGATCACCGCCGCCCCTGCACCAATCAACAGGGCGCCGCCGACCTGCGCAGGCACACCGCCGGGGACGGGCGCCGCAACCTCCCAGCGGGTCAGGAGCCATGGAACCACGCCGGCCACAGTCGCAGGGGCGACGGCGAAGGCCGCTGTGCCGATCGCGGCGCGCCTTCTGTCACGGGCCGAGGCTGCGTAGGCTTTCATACCAGCAAGCGTGAACCCGCGGTGTTCAGCGGACAAGGGCCGACCGGCCCTCCCGGCCCTTCCGGCGGCCCGGGGGCAGGGGAACGACCTTCCGAGGCAGGGGAACGGACCGAATTCAGGCGACCAGCAGGATGGCCATGGTCACCATGACGACGGCGATGATGGCATCGAGAACGCGCCAGGCGCTCCGGCGGCGGAACACCGGCGCAAGGAACCGAGCGCCAACGCCCAGAGCGGTGAACCAGGCGACGCTGGCCAGCCCCGCGCCGGCCGCAAACCACCATCGGCCGTCCGGTCCGTGCGTGCTGGCGATTGACCCGAGGAGCAGCACGGTGTCCAGATACACATGCGGGTTCAGCCAGGTGAAAGCCAGGCCGGTTCCCAGGACCGCGGCCCAGCCGGCGGACTGCCCCGTCCCGAGCTGTCCGAGTGCCTGCCCGCGGACGGCGCGCCAGGCGGCGAAGGCGCCATAGGCCGCCAGGAAGGCAGCACCGGCCCAGCGCACCACCTCCAGTACCGCCGGGGCCTGTTCGATCACGACGCCGATGCCCGCTACTCCCAGCACGATCAGCACCAGGTCCGAGAGGGCGCAGACGGCGATGACCAGGGCGACATGCGAGCGTTGGAGGCCTTGGCGGAGGACGAACGCATTTTGGGCGCCGATGGCGACGATGAGCGAGAGGCCGCTGGCCAGGCCTGAGAGAACGGGGAGGATCACCCTTACAACGGTAGGACGAACCCCAGCATGAAACCAGTTAAACATTCTGCTGATAGATAAGATGAGCTAATGATAGACATCCAGCCGGACCAGGCCCGGACGCTGGCGGCCATCGTCGCGAAGGGCAGCTTTGATGCCGCCGCCAGCCATCTGTCGGTTACCTCCTCCGCCGTCAGCCAGCGCATCCGCGCCCTCGAGGTGGCCGTCGGCCGTCCTGTGCTGAGAAGGACCAGGCCGATCGAACTCACCGAGTCAGGCCAGGCCGTGGTGCGGTTCGCCCGGCAGCTGGAGATGCTCTCGGCGGATCTCGCCGATGAACTGCAGCCGGGAGCCACCACTCCGGACACCCGCCTCACCCTTGTGATCAACAGCGACTCGCTGCACACGTGGGCGATGGCCGGGCTGGCTGCGGTGGCCGGGACGGTCCAGCTGGAAATCCTGCGCGAGGACCAGGAATATTCGCTGGAGCTCCTCCGCAGCGGTGCGGCGGCAGCGGCCATCACGGCCACCGCCAAAGCCGCCCCGGGGTGCACTTCCCGCCGGCTCGGCGTCATGCGCTACCTGCCCGTCTGCACGCCGGCCTTTGCCGAGCAGTGGTTCGACGGCGGGGCCGCGTTCGACGGCGCGGCGGCGGCGGAGGCACTGGCGAAGGCGCCGGTCATCATCTTCGACCGCAAGGACGACCTGCAGGACCGCTACCTGCGGCGCTTCAGCCGGAAACCCGTCGAGCCGCGGCGCCACTACGTGCCCGCAGCACACGAGTTCGGCGAGGCCATCCGGCTGGGCATGGGGTGGGGCCTTCTTCCCGAAATTGAAATCGGCGACGACCTGGACCGGCGAACACTGCAGACCCTGGCTGCCAAGTCCTTTGTGGACGTCCCGCTGCACTGGCAGCAGTGGCGGTACGGATCGGCCGTGCTGGACGGCGTCGCGTCTGCCATCCAGGACGCGGCGCGCGTCCTGAGGTGAAGCCCGGCGAAAGCACCCTGCCGGTAGCAGGGCAACTTTGGCAGGATCTCGACTAGACGTGACCGATTTCCGCCAGCCCCGCCGCCGCGGCGGGGGCTAGATTGGCAGCATGGCTACAACCGCCGCACCCGGCCCCACTCCGTCCGCAGGCCCCCACGAAGGGTCCCCGCACGCTGCCCCCGCATCCGCCCCGCAACCCCAGACGCAACCCCAGACGCCAGGCAATCCGCCCGCCGCCGGCCCCTCTCCGAAGCAGGCGCCAGTCAACAAACTGGGCGTCGCCGCCGTCGTTATCACGGTGGTCCTCTGGGCCTCCGCCTTCGTGGGCATCCGCGCCGTGGGCCCAAGCTTCTCCCCCGGTTCCCTGACCCTGGGACGGCTGGCGATTGCCGCCGTCGTCCTCGGTGCGGTGGTGCTGCCGAAGCTGCGGATGCTGCCGAAGGGGCGGGAATGGTGGCCCATCCTCGCGTACGGCGTTATGTGGTTCGGCGGTTACAACGTGGCCCTCAACGCCGCCGAGCACCTGCTGGACGCCGGCACCGCGGCCCTGCTGATCAACGTCAACCCCATCCTGGTGGCCGTGATGGCCGGCATTCTCCTCAAGGAAGGCTTTCCGCGCTGGCTGATCATCGGCAGCCTGATAGCGTTCGCCGGCGTCGCGGTGATCGCGCTCAGTTCGGGCCAGCGTTCGACGGCGGATGTGGCGGGCGTGCTGCTCTGCCTCCTTGCCGCCGTGCTCGCCGCCGTCAGCGTGATTGTCCAGAAGCCGGTGCTGCGGAAGTTCCCGGCGGCCCAGGCCACCTGGTTCGGCATCATGGTGGGTGCCGTCTGCTGCCTGCCGTTCACCGGCCAGCTGGTGGCCGAACTGCAGCAGGCCCCGCTGCCGGCCACCCTCGGGCTGGTTTATCTGGGGATCTTCCCGACGGCGATTGCGTTCACAACGTGGGCGTATGCGCTGTCCCTTATCGACGCCGGGAAACTGGCTGCCACCACCTATCTGGTGCCCGGCACCACCATCCTCATCTCGTGGCTGGTGCTCGGCGAAGTGCCCACCGTGTGGGGTCTGGTGGGCGGCGTGATCTGCCTGGTGGGAGTGGCGCTGACCCGGCGCAGGTCCCGCTAGAGTCTTGGTATGCCCGCCAACCTGCCGCCCGGCCTGCCGATCGTCCCGGACGGGGCGGACAACGATGCACCGTTTCCCATGACCGATGAGGACTTCGAATCGGCCGTCAGCGACGCGCTGGAGCGCATCCCGCCGGAAGTGGCCAAGGCCATGGACAACGTGGCCGTCTTCATCGAGGACGACTACGTCCCGCAGCCGGGCGAGGACCCGGACACAGTGTTGCTGGGCCTTTACGAAGGCGTGCCGCTGACCGAGCGTGATGCGTGGTGGGGTGCGGGGTCGCTACCGGACCGCATCACCATCTACCGTCTGCCCATCCTGGAAATCTGCGCGTCCCGGGAAGAGGTGATCCAGGAGGTGGCCATTACCGTGACACATGAGGTTGCCCACCACTTCGGCATCAGCGATGAACGGCTGCACGAACTTGGCTGGGACTAGCTAGCCTTGTAGGCATGGGACACGACCACAGCCACTCGCACGGCCTCTCAGCCACGGGCACTGCCAAGCACCGCAAGCGCCTGATCGCCGTCCTCAGCATCACCCTGGCCGTGGTCCTGATCCAGGTCGTAGGGGCCGTGATCTCCGGATCCCTGGCCCTGCTGGCCGATGCCGGCCACATGCTGTCCGATGCCGCCGGTGTGTTCATCGCCCTCCTGGCCGCGTGGATCGCCACCCGGCCCGCCAGCGACCAGCGGACCTACGGGTACCAGCGCGCCGAAGTCCTCGCGGCCCTGGCCAACGCGCTGGTGCTGATTGTGATCTCCGTGGTGATCTTCACCGAAGCCATCCGGCGGATCGGTTCGGCCCCCGAAGTCCAGACCGACGTGATGCTCTGGGCCGCTGTCCTCGGGGCCGTGGCCAACCTGGTGTCGCTGCTGATCCTGCGCGGCGCCCAGAAGGAGAGCCTCAATGTGCGCGGCGCCTACCTCGAGGTGCTGGGGGACCTGCTGGGTTCGTTCGCCGTCATTGCCGCTGCCGCGGTGATCATGGTGACGGGCTTCCAGGCGGCGGACACCATTGCCTCGATCGTCATTGCCCTGATGATCCTGCCCCGGGCGTGGCACCTGCTCCGCGACGTGGTGGATGTGCTGCTGGAAGCGACCCCGAAGGGCGTTGAAGTCCAGATGATCCGTGAGCACATCCTGTCCGTGCAGGGAGTTGTGTCCGTGCACGACATCCACATCTGGACAATCACCTCAGGTGTCCCGGTCTTCTCCGCCCACGTGGTGGTGGAGGACGCCGTACTGAGCGCCCGCGGGGCCGACCAGGTGCTGGACAAGCTCGCCACCTGTCTGGGCTCGCACTTCGACACCGAGCACTGCACATTCCAGCTGGAGCCGGAGAGCCACTCCGAGCACGAGTCCCACCAGCACGCCTGAGGTGGTTTGAGCTTTTCTGTAGCGCCCGCACGGGGCGGTTCCCACCTGCCTGGCTACTGCGGCATGGGCTTGTCCGGGTTGGTGAGCCGGTACAGGAACGCAGCCATTGCCTCCCGCGAAACCGGCGCGCCGGGCCGGAAGGTGCCGTCCGGATATCCTGTGCTGATCCCGGCAGCAGCAGCCCAGCTCACTTCCCGGTGGAAGGGATCGCCGGGACGGACGTCACTGAACGGCGCGGTAGCCGGCGCAGTGTAGACGGGCGCCCGGTTCACGGAAGTGGCATACCGGTTGAGGAATGCGGCCATGGCTTCGCGCGAAACCGGCGTCCTGGGTCGGAAGGTGCCGTCCTCGTATCCGGTGGTGATGCCCTGGCCGGCCAGCCACGTGATCTCCTTGTAGAACATGTCCCCGGGCCCAAGGTCCCTGAATGGTGAGACGGCGGGCGGAACAAACCAGGCCGGGGAACCGGCCTTCCGAAACAGGAAGGCGGCCATCGCGTCGCGTTGAATGCTGTCCAGGGGCCGGAAGGAGCCGTCCGGGTATCCGGTGCTGAACCCCGAATTCGAAAGCCAGCTGATTTCGTGGAAGAACTGGGCATTTGCGGGGACGTCGGTAAAGGCCTGGCGCGCGTCTCCCGTAAGGGCAACCCGCGAGACGGCCGAACCCGCGTGGACGATGAAGAGGGTGGATCCGTCGCGGCTGACAACAAGTCCCCCGGGAAGCTGTCCCGCCGGGAAGGTCGCCGAGACGGTTTCGGTGGCCGTGTCGAAGACCAGGATGTGGCCGTTTTCGCTGCCGTCGACAACGTAGGCCGTGCGCTCGTCCGAACTGAAGGCGACTGCGCTGGCTACGCCCGTGAGCGGGACTGTATGCGAAACCGCCGTGGCGGTGTCCACAATGCCGACGACGGCCGGGTAGATGCAGCCCGTGATGTACAGGCGCGATCCGGAAGGGTTCAGCGTGAGGGCGGAGCTTGCCGTGCAGCCGGTTTCAATTGATTTCACAACCCTCCGCTCCGCAACTGAAAGCACGTGGATGCCTCCCGACAGCAGGTCACCGACGTAGAGCGTGCCCCCGTCCGGGCTCACTGCGAGCTGCCCTCCTGGCTGGCCGGGAACCGGGACTCTGGCGACAATCGCGCTCGAAGCCGTGTCGATGAAGGTGACATTGCGGCCCTCGTACATGGCGCCGTAGAGCGTGCGCCCGTCCGGCGACAGGGCCAAGCGTCCGCCGCCCCGATCCGTCTCGATCCTCGCGGTCACGGTGTTTGTCTGCGTGTCGACGATCTGGACAATGCCCGGTGCCGTGCCCGGGTCGCGGGGGTTCTGGGTATGGCCGCCGCTGCCGACGTAAAGCCGCGAACCGTCGTCGCTAAGCACAACGCCAGAGGTGCTCAGCGCTCCCGGAATGGTCGTCTGAAGGGCGCCGGTGGCGGCATCCTGGACCGTGACATTGCCCGAGCTCATGTAGAGGGCATGCGGAACGTAGATCTTGGACCCGGACGGATGAACGGCGATTGCAGACGTGAAGCGCGTCGAACCCGCGGCCGGAAACGACGCCGACACCCAGTAGCCTGAGGTCGACGCCGTCATCGGGGCGGGAGCGCCGATCACCACCAACATCACGGCGAGCAGGACAACGATGCCCGCTCTGCCCCTCCGATGCCCGGCGAAAAGCAGTTGGCCGCGACGCTGTTGCATGAGAAATCCCCTCGCCCGAACGGATCAGGCCCCCCAACCTGTTCACCGTACGGCGGCCCTTCGACCGGCCGCTAGCGTGGCGACTACTCGTTTCGCCCCTTTCCCGACACGCCAGCCGAAAATGGGACGGAATCACACTGTTGTTGTTTATGTTATTGATGTGACCAGTGTTGCCAAAGTTGCAACCGGCCACGTAGCCTCGTGAGTGCTGGCACTCTGCAGCGGGGCATTTCCCTGTGAAAATCACGGATGACATTGAATTCCTCGCGCGCTCCAGCCTGACTGTTGCGAGGTTACTTGATGGGTTTGACCGGATCCGGCCGCAAAGCGGCTGTGCTGTGCACCGCCGTCGTACTCCTCGGATCCCTCGCACTGCCCGCCGGGGCGGCCCCGCCACCGGCCACCGCCCAGCCGGCGCTCAGCGTTCCGGCGTCGCCGGAGATCCCCTCGCCCGAGGAGATCGCGGCTGCCAAAGCCAGTGAAAGCGCGACGGCGGACCAGGTCACCAGAATCGACCGGATCCTTGCCGACGCCGCCGCAGCCCAGGAAGCCAGTTTTGCCGCGGCCATGCAGGCCAACAATGCCTACGGTGATGCCCTGGTCACGCTCGGGATCCGCCGCGATGCCGCCGCCCTTGCCTCGGCGAAGGCCGCATCTGCCCAGGCCGAACAGGCGAAGACCCGCAAGCAGGTGGGACAGCTGGCCGGGGACCTCTACCGCAACGGTGGACTCAATCCCGCGCTGAGCACTTTTGTTAGTGGGAACGGCGAGGTGCTGAAGCAGGCCGCCACCCTCGAAGCCATTTCCGCCAGCCGGAGCCGGGCCTTTGAGGCGGCCGACAACGCCGCCTCGGCCTCCCAGTCGCTGACTGCCGCGGCCGAGGACGCCAACCGTGCGGCCGACGACGCGGCCAGGTCCGCCGAAGACCGCAAGGTTGAAGCCGAACGCGCCAATGCGGCGCAGGCGAAGGCGGTCTCCGAGGCGAAGGCCCAGCGCACCGTGCTCGTGGACCAGCTGGCAAGCCTCAAGAACACCACGGTGGCACTCGAGTCAGCCAGGGTTGATGCGCTGAACCGCCAGCGCGCCCAGGAACGGCTGGCTGCCGTCACCGCTGCAGCAGCTTCCCAGGCTGCGGCCCAGACGGAGGCAGCGCCCAACAGCCCGGCCCCGGGTGCCCCCGCACCCGCCCCGGCGGCGCCGGCTGCCCCCGCACCTGCCCCGGCCAACCCCGCGCCCGCGGATCCGGCCCCGCCTGCACCTGCTCCGCCTGCGCCCGTGGTCCCGGCTCCGACTCAGCCCGCCCCGGTAGCTCCCGCACCGGCCGTCCCGGCTCCGGCCCCTGCTCCCGCCCCGTCTCCGGGTGGCTCAAACCAGACCGCCATCTCGGTGGCGCTGGGCAAGGTGGGCTCTCCCTACTTTTACAACTACGGCGGCTCCGGACCGCTCGGCTTCGACTGTTCCGGGCTGGTGCAGAATGCCTTCGCTGCGGCCGGCAAGTACCTTCCGCGCACGGCGGCCCAGCAGTACGCGCAGGCGCCCGTTCATGTACCTCTTTCACAGGCGCAGCCCGGTGACCTCCTGGTCTGGGGGTCAGCCCCCGATTTCTACCACGTAGCCATCTTCCTTGGCGGCGGACGCGTGGTCCAGGCCCTGAGCCCGGAAGACGGCATCACGGTCACTGACCTGACCTGGATGGCCGGAATGCAGCTCCACCCGACCGTTGCACGGTACTAGGACAGAACGTCCTTCGTGACGAACCGGCCGTAGGCCAGCGCCCCGAAAACCGCGATGTAGCCGGCCTGCAGCAACGCATTACTGCCAAAGGAATCCCAGGCAATCGGCTGGCGCAGCAGATCCGCGAAACCGAACCAGTAGTGGCTGAACAGCCAGGGGTGCAGCCACTCGAGCTGCGGCAGCTCACCCACAACCTGTGACACCACGGACGCCACGATGGTGGCTGCCATGGCGCCCACCGGAACATCGGTCAGGGTGGACAGGAAGAGTCCGACGGCGGACAACCCCAGCAGCGACACGGTCAGGTACGCCGCCACGAGCAGCAGGCGCACCACTGCCTCCCCAGGGGTGATCACGTCGCCGGACAGCAGCGTCACCGGGCCTACCGGAAACAGGGCCGCCCCGATCCCTGCCCCCGCCAGCGCCACCACCAGCGGAGCCACGATGCAGAACGCGGCGGCGCCGGCGTATTTGACCAGCAGCAGCCGCACGCGGCCGGCCGGCGCCACCAGGAGGTAGCGCAAGGTGCCGAGGCCAGCCTCGCCCGCGATCGTATCCCCGGCCACCACGCCCACGGTGAGCGGCAGGAATAGCGGCACACACACGAGCAGCGCCGTTACCCCCACAAACAGCCCGTTCTGGGTGATCCTGTCCAGGAAGGCAGGTCCGCGGCCTGGTGGAACGGCCGAGGACACGCGGACGGCAATGGCCATCAGCACCGGCACGGCCGCTAGCGCCAGCAGCATGGCCCAGGTCCGGCGCCGGCGGAAAAGGACGCTCAGTTCGGAGGCCAGCAGAGGCAAGCCGGAGGAAGCCTTGGCCGGTGCATCCGTCGTGACAACTTCCTTATTGGGCAATGTCGAACCCCTCCCCCGTCAGCGCCACAAAGCGGTCCTCCAAGCTGCCCTGCTCCACGGCGAAGCCGCGCACCCGCACACCGGCCGCCACCATGGCGGCCACCACGGCCTCCGGCTCCACGGCAACCCCCGACTGCCCTGCGTCGCCCAACTGCCCTGTGTCTCCGGCCGTGCCGGTATCCCCGGCCTGCCGGCTGTCGCCGTAAACCATCGCACCGTTGCTCCGGCCGCCCATGGGCGTCATTCCCAGCCGGGCGAAAACGCCCTCGGCCAGGCCGGCGTCGGGCGTTACCAGGCGGATCCTGACCTTGCCCTCGTCCCGCAGTTCAGCGAGCGTTCCCTGCGCCACCAGCCGGCCCGCGCTCATGACCGCCGCGTGAGTGCAGATCTGCTCGACTTCCGCCAGCAGGTGGCTGGAGACGAAAACCGTGGCGCCGTCGGCCGCAAGGGAGCGGACCAGGGAGCGCACCTCGCGGGTGCCCTGGGGATCCAGGCCGTTGGTGGGCTCGTCGAGCACCAGCAGCTCCCGGGGCGAGAGGAGCGCATTGGCGATGCCCAGGCGCTGCTTCATGCCGAGCGAATACGCGCGGACTTTCTTCCCGGCGGCGTGCGTCAGGCCCACGCGTTCCAGCGCGGACTCCACCCGGGCACGCCGCGTGGACTGTACGGCGTAAGGGTCCGCCGCATCGAGGCGCCGAAGATTGGCCGCTCCGGACAGGAACGGGTAGAACGCGGGACCTTCCACCAGGGCGCCCACACGCGGCAGGACCTCGTGGAAGCGCTCCGGCATCTCCAGCCCCAGCACGCTGACCGACCCGCCCGTTGCCCCGGCGAGCCCCAGCATCATGCGGATGGTGGTGGTTTTGCCGGAGCCGTTCGGGCCCAGGAAACCGAACACCGAACCTCTCGGGACGGCCAAATTAACGCCGTCCACGGCCAGCTGATGGCCGAACCGTTTGCTGAGGCCGCGCGTCTCTATGGCCAGCTCAGCGCGCCGTCCCGCGACGGTCACCTCGCGGCAGCAGCGGTCAGCAGGCGGTCCGCGGGAACAGACCCGGCGAAAACGCGCCCGTCATCGGTAAACAGCACATTTACGACGGCGGTGCTGAACAGCCGTCCGCCCGGCACCGCAACAGCGGCCTGCTGAAGCAGCGGATCGCTGGACATCATCGCACCGGCCTCCGCAGATGCGGCGCTGGCGGGGAATTCGACCACGCTCTCCCAGCCGGTACCCGTCACCGTAGGCCGCACTGCTGCAGCATCCGTCGCCGCAGCCTCAGGTGCCACAGCATCCGGTGCCACAGCTTCCGGAACTGCAGTGTCAGGCGACACGGTGCCAGGAACTGCAGCGTCAGGAACCACGCCCTCTTCCGTACGGTGTCCGGGCCAGCGGTGTCCGGGCAGGCTTCCCGTTCCGTGGGCCGGTACTTCGACTTCCTTGACGGTGGCCCCCGGCGGCGGGTTAAAGGCGAACAGTGAGGCGTCCGGGGCTTCAAGTGACAGGCTGGTGAACGCCAGCTTGAAGGCCGGTTCGCCCTGGCCCCGGGCCTTCAGTTCGACGCTCAGCGGCAGGCCGCTCTGGCCGTCAACGGCGATGGCTACCGAAGCGATCAGGGTGCCTTCCGTCCGCGGGGTGACCACCAGGTTGTAAGCGGCCCGGCCGGCAACGTTGACCTCCGGAAGCACTGAAATCTCAGTGGTGGGGTCAGCGGCCGCAAGGAACCGGGCGGCCAGGTCCTCCGGCGTCGGCATCACACCGTCCGTGCCCGCACCGGGATGCTTGTACTGGCCAACATCATGATGCCGGCCGGCATCGGCGGGGAGTGTCAGGTGAGTGGCGGTGTTGTCCCTGGAGCTGTACAGCCACACCTCGTCCCCGCTGCGTACGGCATTGCGTTCAGCGAGGCGGTCCAGGACCTGGACCCGCACGTTGCGCGGTCCGTCCAGGAACACCCTGGCGGTATGCGGCCCACTCAACAGCTCAAGGACGGACGCTGCGCCGCCGGCCGACGGCCCGGTTTTCGGAAGCTCGGGCAGGCCGATCCGGGACGTCTGCTCCAACGTCCCGGAGAGCGACGGAGCGGAGTGATGCGCTACCAGCGCCAGGACCTCTTGCGGCGTCTTGGCGGGCAAAGGGTCCCCTGCGCTTGCCGGCAAAGACCCTGCCAGCGCAGCGGCGGCAATTACGGCGGGCACGGCGGCGGCGGGCATCCACCGCAGCCACTTTCTGGTCATGACAACTCCGCTCCAACATTGCAGCTTATTGATTCCAGAGTACGCTTCGGACCCGCCCGCTACACCCCTTTGGGACGTCGCCGTCGTGAGCTTGCCGGGGCGGCTCAGCCCGCTGCCGGCGCGACCGTGCCGGCCCCGCCGTCGAGCGTTATCAGCTGCCCGGTGCTGATGGCGGAGGTTGCGTCCGGGACGCCCACGACGGCGGGAATTCCGTACTCACGGGCGACGACCGCGCCGTGGGAATTGGGCCCGCCCATTTCCATCACAAGCCCGCCGGCGGTGAGGAACAATGGCGTCCACCCCGGATCCGTTGACGGGGCCACCAGGATCTCACCGGGTTCCAACGCGGCGCCCTGCGGGTCCAGGATGACGCGCGCCCGGGCCGTGACGGTTCCGGCCGACGCCGGTGTGCCGGACAGGACCCCGGCCGCCGTGCCGGCGCCGGTGCCGTGCAGCGCTTCGGGTTCCGTTCCGTCCGAAAGCAGCACCCGGGGAATGCGACGGCGGCCCATTTCGGCGTCGTAGGCCTCGCGGCGCTCCGCCACGATTCCCCGCAGCGACTCCCCTGCAAGGCCCCGGTGCGCCTCGGCGAAGTCGAGGAAAAAGATGTCGTCGGCCTCGGCGATGCTGCCTGCCGCGGCGAGCGCCTCCCCCACCGCCGTCAGCTGTTTCCGCACCGAAGCCAGGCCTTCGACAATGTGGTATTTCGGCAGTTCGCGCAGTCCGGCGAACAGACGGGTCCGCGTCAGCGCACCACGCACCATGCGGGCCCGCAGCCTGCCGGCCGGACCGCCTTTGCTCCCCGCGATCGCTGTTAGCCTCTCGATCTGGGCCTCTGCCTCGCGGGCGGCGTTGGCGAACTGCCGGTCCGGGGCCAGTGCCGGATCGTCGAGTTTGAGATAGTTCGCCAGGACTCCCAGGATGTGCGCGGGGTCGTCCGACCAGCGGGGCATGCCGAGGTCGATTTCCGCCACGGCGCGGTGGCCGTACCGTGCCAGGAAGCCCGCCAGCCCGGACTGCACGACGGCGGGAAGCCCGCCGGAGCGGTACCGCCGCGCCAGTTCAGCCGGAGAGGCCCCCTCAAAAACGGCGGCGGCCCCCGGGTGGGAGCGGATGTCCGTGGCCAACTGCCAGAGGGCAAGGTCCATTTCCGTGGTCACGTTGTTGGGGAGGCCCCGGAGGACGCCCTGCAGGGCACCGGACTCGGAGCCCTGCCCCGCCAGCTTCCCGGCGACCGCCAGCAGCGCGAACCCCAGAGCGGGCAGCGGCATTACCGCCGGAACGATGTGGAAGAGCCTCTCGCCCAGGATGCGTTCGGCCTGCTCCAGCCGTTCCGCCGGCGTGGCCGTGTCCGGGACCACGAGGCCGCCCCGGAACCGCGCGCCGAATCTATCCACACGCTGAAGCGCCGCTTCCGGTCGAAGGAGCGCCCGGAGGAACGACTCCGGAACCCTGGCCTTCGCCGCCAGCGGAACTACGTGCCGGAGGAGCGGCCACGGCGACCTGAGCGTGACCGAGAACCTCGGGTCAGCGAACAGCCGGCGGAGTACCGTGGCGGATCTGGCTTCCATAATGTCGAAAACACGGGGCACAATGGCGCGGCCCACGCTGCTGCGGACCACCGGGGTGAGGTCGACGAAGAGGCGCTGCCCAGCCTGCCGGAACGGGGCCGGGCCGTTGCGCGGCTCGGGCACGTCGAAGCCGGCCGCACGGGCCACCGAGGACGCGATCATCCGGAAGCCGGCCATCCCCATCGGGGTCAGCGGACGGGTCAGCCCCTGGGCAAGGCTGAAGCACAGGAAGACGCGAGCCCCCTCGGGCACCCGCAGGTCGGGGCGCGGATCCGGCAGGGGATACAGCGTGGTGATGGGCCGGGACTGCACCAGGAAGAGCTTGTCCGCGGCGTCGATGGCCCATTCGATGTCCTGCGGCGCCCCGTAGTGCCTCTCCACCCTGCTGCCCAGGGCGGCCAGTTCCCGGATCTGGCCATCGCTGAGGGAAGGGACGGAATCCGGGACAAGGTTGATCCGCTCGGTACCCCCTCCGGCGAGCGGCCTGATGGCGAGCCCCTTATCCCCCTCCCGCCGTTCCAGGATCTCCTTGGTGGCCGTGTCCACCACGAAGTGGTCCGGATTAACGGCTCCCGAAACCACCGCTTCGCCCAGCCCGGGACTGGCATCGATCACGGCCTCAAGCCGCCGGCCCGTCACCGGGTTCGCCGTGAACAAGACACCCGCCACCTCGGCGTCCACCATGCTCTGGACCACCACCGCCAACGCCACAGTAGACGGGCTGATCCCGTGGGTGGCCCGATAGGTCACTGCCCGGTCCGTCCACAGCGACGCCCAGCACTTCCGGACGGCGTCCAGAACGGAGTCAGCGCCCACCACATTCAAATACGTGTCCTGCTGCCCGGCGAAGCTCGCCAGCGGCAGGTCCTCGGCCGTCGCGGACGACCTCACAGCCACCGGAACGTTAGTGCCCAGCGCGGCGTAGGACTCCCTGACGGCGTCGGCTATCTCCGGCGGAACGTCCACGGCGAGGATGAGCCCGCGTGCCCGGGCCGCCAGCGTGGCCAGGCCCGCGAGGTCGTCTGTCCCGGTGGCGGCGAGTGCGGCGTGCACGCCTTCAAGTCCAGCGGGGCCCACGGCCCGCCGGTACGCCTCCGTGGTCAGGCAGAAGCCGGGCGGCACGGGGAGCCCGGCACCCATGGTTTCGCCCAGGTTGGCCGCCTTGCCGCCCACACGGGCCAGCATTCCGGCGTTGATGAGCTCCAGCCCCAGCACAAGGCCGTCCGCGGAAACGTCCTGAGTGCTGCTCTGGGTCACCGTTGGCCTCCTGGTGTGTTCGCCCGGCCTGGCGTGTACGCCCGGCCGTTGGAGAGTCGGAAGGGCGGTTACGCCGCTCCGAGCATGGGCCCGAAGCTGGCGCGGTCGGCGAGCCGCGGGTCGTCCCGGTCAGGAACCACCAGCACCGGCCCCTTGGCATGGTGAAGGATGCCGTCCGACGTCGACCCCAGCAGCATTCCGGTGAAACCGCCACGGCCGCGGGTTCCCACGACCACCAGTTCCACGTGCCGGCTGGCTTCCACCAGGACCTCGACCGGGGAACCGTCCACGAGCTGCGTCTCCACAGTCAGCTTGGGGTAATGGCTCTTCAGCCACGCCACGCCGGCCTCGAGCTGCACCCTGATGTCCGCGAACAACGCTTCCCTGTCCATCGGAGCGGGGACCCATGCCAGCGAGCCGCTGTACTGCGGCACGGCGCACACAACGCGGAGCGGGGCACCAAGTCGCACGGCCTGGTCTGCGGCCTCCAGGACGGCGACGCGGGCCTGTTCGGAACCGTCGACGCCCACCACCACAACGTGCTCCACCGGCTGGTTGCCGGATTTGGCCCGCTCGGCTTTGACGTGTTTGTCATCCGTGGTCTCGCCCAGGCGGTCCGCGCAGATCAGCGGCACGGTGACCGTGGGGCACTTGGCGTGCGCCGGCAGGGCGCTGCTGACGGATCCGAGCAGCCTGCCCACGAAGCCGCCCCGGCCGCGGGTGCCGAACACCAGCAGTTCGGCGGACTCGGACATCTCCAGCAGCACTCCGGAGGCGTCGCCGTTTTCCACGGACGCGTCAACGTCGATGTCGTACGGGGCCACCTTATCCAATGCCTGCTTGAGGATGGCCTCGGCGCCCTCGCGGATCACCGAATCGTCAACAGTGGCATAGCCGCCGTCCAGGCCGGACGCCGCGAAGATCGGCACGGAGTATGCGGTCACGATGTGCAGGGGGCGGCGGCGGCGCTCAGCTTCGCGTGCGGCCCAGACGAGGGCACACTGGCTATGGTCGGAGCCGTCCACACCCACAACGATCCCCTCGGGGGCGGCAGAACCGCCGTCGTCATCCCTTGACGGGTGCACCTGATCTCGGCCCATGGGGTCCGCCTCCTCGCGATACTGCCTGATGTTGCCGCTATTCTGCCAGAAGTGGCCGTCCGCCGGGTGAACCGGGCGCCAAGGCCGGATTCTGGCCGAATATTCCCTCTTTTAGACCACTATTCTCGGTTGCAGAACGCTAAGCAAGCGGCCCTCCGTCAGGCAGCCGGAGGCGTCCGGAGAGGCTCCGGACACCTGAGCCAGCTACCAGTTTTTACAGCACTGAAACATAAAGATCCCACCTCCGATGAGCCGAATTACAAGTATGAGATTGTTGGGTTAGCCAATGTCCGGCAAGGGCTATCCAGAGCTCCAAAAGTTCTGTAATGTCGAGGCGTTGCGAATCTGAGATACGTGTTTCAGAACACATTTCCAGCTTCATGCGCGGCAGCCGGACTTTGGGGGTTACGGAGAGTGCAGGGGAACCAGACCTGCACAGCGAACCATTCGAGGAGGAACGAGCAGTGTCGAGCATGCCAATTTATGGTGGAACCGAGCAGACCACCACGGTGATCATCGGCTCAGGGCTTCCGGGCCTGGCAATTGCCAGCGAGCTCCGGCGGCGCGGCGTGGACTCCATCACCGTGGATGCGCTCGAAACCCTGGGCGGAATCCAGTCCGCCAATACCGTGTCACTGCCCCGCTGTGACGCGCCGAATTCAGCCACCATGCAGGAACGGAACGAAATCCTCCGGCACCTGAGGAACTACGCCAGCAGCCACAACCTGGACATCCGCAACAACACCCGTGCCGTCCAGCTGAACCTGCTGGGCACCGGACTCTCCCAGCCGCCCATGCACCAGTGGGCAGTGCACACGCCCGAGGGCATCCTGCTGGCGCACCACATTGTCCTGACCCGCGGTGCACACAGCCAGCTGCGCCGCATGCTCGCCGACTTTGGGCTGGCCCTGGGGCAGAGCCTGGCCGCCGCCATGCGGGCCATCGGTATATACCTCGTGGGCGTCGGGGAACTCATCACGCCGACACCCAAGGAAGTACTCCGCCAGGCCAAGGTTGTGGGACAGGCGATTTCCGCCAAGGTCTACCCGGACAGCGTTCCGTCAGTGCTCACGGGAAGCTTCGCCGCGCTGCCGTCTCCGGCTTAGCGGGCGTCGGCATCCTCGGAACTGTCGCCGGCCGTGGAGGTGTCGCCGTCATTGTTCTTGAGGTTGCGCTTCGCCAGCACGCCGAGCGCCACAAGGATGCCCAGGGCGGTCCCGGCGAACACCACCAGGCTCCAGGGGAACGGCTCCGACGCGTCCGGGGCGGGCTCCGGACCCGTGGGGGTGGTGCCGGGCTGTGCGGTTCCCGCCGAGGGGACCTGACCCGCCGTCGAACTGCCGGGCGCCGAACTGCCGGGCGCCGAGCTGCCCGGCGCCGGACTGGCAGAGCCGGAGCCCGCCGCTGCGGCGGTGGCCGTGAAGCTGAACGTGCCCTCAATAGGGTGCGAATCGGAACTGACCACGCGCCACACCACGGTGAACTTCCCGGCCGGGGCGCCGGCGCGGAGCTTCTGCGACGCCACGTTGTCCACGATCTCCACCGGACCCTCCGCCCAGTTCACGCCTGCCGCATCCTTCACCTGGATCTGCGAGCCGAGGGCCAGCGGGTCCTTGTTGAAGGTCACCGAAACCTTCTCCGGCGGAGTGGCAACCGTGGCCCCTTGGGCCGGGCTGCTGGACTCCGCGGCATCGTGGGCAGAGGCGGGTGCCGCTGCGGACAGCACGGCGGCCGCGAAAAACAGTGCCCCGATAAGGGCGCTCAGCAGGTGGCGGATGGAACGCATGCGGGGATACTCCTGTGTGTTGGCTTCCTTACAGACTAGGCGAAATCGCGGGCCGGCAACCCGCCAACCTACTAGGATTCAACTTATCCCCAACACTCTCCCCGGAGGACTAATGCTTAAGCAGGGCTCTGCACTGGACCGGTACTTCAAGATATCCGAGCGGGGGTCAAACTTCTCCCGCGAGATCCGCGGAGGCTTTGCCACCTTCTTTGCCATGAGCTACATCGTGGTGCTGAACCCCCTGATCCTCTCCGGACCCGACTCCAGCGGCGCAGTCCTGGGCTTCCCGGCCGTCGCGGCGGTCACGGCCTTTGCCGCGGGCATCCTGACCATCCTCATGGGCGCCTGGGCCAAGCACCCGTTCGCCATGGCCACCGGGCTGGGCGTCAACGCCTTCGTGGCGGTCACGGTGGCAACGAACCCGGGCCTGACCTGGCCGGACATGATGGGGCTGGTGGTCCTTTCCGGCATCACCATGCTGATCCTGGTCCTCACCGGCTTCCGCACCGCCGTATTCAAGGCTGTCCCGGACGGCCTCAAGACGGCCATCGTAGTGGGCATCGGCCTGTTCATCGCCCTGATCGGCCTGGTCAACGCCGGGTTCGTGCGCCGCATCCCGGACGCCGCGGGCACCACGGTCCCGGTGGGGCTGGGCTTCGACGGCAAGCTCCTGGGCTGGCCCACAGTGGTGTTCGTCTTCGGGCTCATCCTGACCATCGGCCTGCTGGTCCGCAAGGTCAAGGGCGCCATCCTGATCGGCATCATCGCCTCCACCATCCTGGCCGTCATCCTGGAATTCACCCTGCACATCGGCCCCAGCTTCGACGGCAAGAACGTCAACCCGCAGGGCTGGTCGCTGGTGGCACCGAAGTTCACCGAGTGGGCCGCGCCGGACCTGTCCCTGATCGGCAAGGCCAACCCCCTCGGCGCGTTCGAGCACCTCGGCTTCGTGGCCGCAACGCTGCTGGCCTTCGTGATCCTGCTCAGCATCTTCTTCGACGCCATGGGCACCATGGTGGGCCTGGCCAACGAGGCCGGCACAGTGGACAAGGACGGCAACATCCCCGACGTGGACCGCGTCCTGCAGGTCGACGCGCTCGGCGCGATCGTGGGCGGCGGCGCATCCGTCTCCTCCAACCAGATCTACGTGGAATCCGGCGCCGGCATCGGTGAGGGCGCACGCACCGGCCTGGCCTCGATCGTCACGGGGCTGCTGTTCCTGGTGGCCATGTTTTTCACGCCGCTGATCAACCTGGTCCCGTTCGAGGCTGTGGCCCCCGCCCTCGTGGTGGTGGGCTTCATGATGGTGGCCCAGGTGGGCAAGATCGACTGGCAGGACTGGGGCATCGCGATTCCCGCGTTCCTCACGTTCACGCTGATGCCGTTCACCTACTCGATCGCGAACGGCCTGGGCGCCGGCTTCATCGCCTACGTGCTGATCCGCACGTTCAAGGGCCGGGCCCGCGACGTCCACCCGCTGATGTGGGCCGTGGCCGCCGCGTTCCTGCTGTTCTTCGGCATCGGCCCCATCGAGCAGGCGCTGGGCGTCCTGTAGTCCGGTTTTCGCCCGCCCAGATGGCACTGTCCGGGATTTGCGACAGTCCGACGGCGGCGGGGCTGGTTTTCGGGGCTCCGCTGCGGTGAGCTTGGAGTATGCCGCACACAGTCCTCACAGTCGATAATCCGCCGCTCACCTGGCGGGGCCGGTTCGATGGCGACGGCGCTGAGCACCGCCGCTGGTGGCAGGCCGTCCAGCCTTACCGCCACGGTCCTGTTGCTCCGCTGCCGGAACACCTGCAGACCGGCACGCCGGAGCCTGGCCACCGTCCCGCCGTCATTCTCGGATTCAGCAGCGACGCCGGAGTGGTTCGCAACAAGGGCAGGGTGGGCGCAGCCGCGGCCCCTGCCGCCATCCGGGCCGCGCTGGGGCCGCTCGCGTTCCACCTCCCCCGCGAGGTGTTCGACGCCGGTGATGTGACCGTCAGGGACGGTGCGCTGGAGGCCGGGCAGGCCCGCGCCGGGCTGGCCGTTGCGGAAATGCTCGACGCCGGAAACCTCACCGTGCTGCTGGGCGGCGGCCACGAGACCGCGTTCGCCAGCTACCTTGGCGTAGCCGGTTCCGACGCCGTCCGCAGCGGGCAGCGGCTGGGCGTGCTGAACCTGGACGCCCACTTCGACCTCCGCGACGCCCCCGAGCCGTCCTCCGGCACACCCTTCCTGCAGATGGCCAGGGCCGAGGAAGCCGCCGAACGAAAACTGAACTACGCCGTCGTCGGAATCTCGGAGCCCAACAACACCCGGATGCTTTTCAAGACCGCTGAACGGCTGGGTGTGAAGTACCTTCTCGACGAGGACTGCACGGCCGAGGCAACCCGGCAGTTCGTGGCCGACTTCCTGGACACCGTGGACGTGCTCTACCTGACCATCGACCTGGACGTGCTGCCCGCCGCCGTGGCCCCGGGGGTCAGCGCGCCGGCCGCCTACGGGGTCCCGCTGCCGGTGATCAGCGCAGTGTGCCGCCAGGTGGCTGCCAGCGGGAAACTGCTCCACCTGGACGTGGCCGAACTGAACCCGAAGTTCGACATCGACCAGCGCACGGCCAAGGTGGCCGCGCGGCTGGTCAACACCCTGCTGGGCTAGGCCTGCCGCCTGCCGTCAGGCACGGAAGGTGACGACGGCGGTGGCCCACGGTCCCAGCGTTACCGTCAGGTCGCCGTCGCCGTCGTCCGCTGAGGATGCCTCCGTGCGGGAGGCCTCAGCCCGGGAGCCCGCAGCGGCACCGATGACCGTCACCTCTGCCGCCCCCGGAGCGGCACTGCCACCGGTCCCCTGCGGCAGCGTGACGCGTGCTGTGGACTCGCGGGGGCTGAGGTTGCCCAGGAACAGCTGCAGGCCGCCGTCCGACTGGACCGGGTAGACCGTCACGGGGCTCTTGCCGGCCCGCCGTTGCGACTGCACGGGATCAGCGGCCAGAACCGGATCACCCTTGCACGCCGCGAGCCTCTGCAGCAGCTCCCCTGCGGGGTTAAGGGCCCCGTCCGCGGCCGTGACGCCACGCGGCGGTCCTGCCTCGAAGTACGTCACGGAAGCCACGCCGTCCACCGTCAGGGCGTGGAGGCTGGCCAACGTCCAGGCCGCGGTGAAGCTGTGGTCCTGGAGCTCGTCGCCTTCCGCACGCTGGTCCGGAGCATGAAGCCGGGGCTTGAGCGTGATGGGTCCGACGTGGACAGGCCGCCCTTCCCCCAGCTTGTGGGCGCTGGCGGCGGCAAGACGCTGCACCGGAACGGTCTCCACGATGTGCGGGATTTCGGTGCTGTGCACCTGCGGGGCAAGGCTGAAGGTCAGGGCGTCGGCGTCCTTTGGAACGGGGCTGACGTTGCCGCTTCCGGCGCTGTTTCCGGCAATCCAGCGGTTGAGTTCGGTGAAATGCGAGCGGGTTCCGGCCAGCAGCTGTCCACTGAAACCGGCGTCGTTGAGCGAAGCCTTCAGTGCGTCAAACGCTGCCGGATCGGTGCACTGCGTTTCGGGGTGGAAGAGTCCCAGCCGGACGATCCGGGAGAGCGACCCGCCCAGGGCGCTGCTGAGTGCTTCCGCGACGCCGTCGGCCGAGTCCGACACCACCCGCACGTCCAGGGCGGCTCCGTGGCGGTCCGCCTCCCGGGCTGCGGCGGCAAGCTTGGCAAGCCAGGCTTCCCGGGGTTCGTACAGTTCCACCAGGACGGCGTCGAGGCCCGGCAGCGTGGGGCCTTCCGCTGAGCCGGCGCCTGCCGGGGCGGAAGCCGTCGAGTCAGCATCCACCGAGTCCACGGACAACGCCAGAGCCGGAACGGTTCCCACCGGCACGCCCACGGCAAAGGCCGCCTGCTCCTGGCTTTCGCGGGCGGGGTTGTCCGGCGTCTCGATGCTCAGGGCTTCGATGCTGACCGACTGCTTCACGGTGTCCCCCACGGCAACGTCCACCGGGGTGGGCAGCGCCGAGGGGGTGCTGTAGGTCTTGAAGGAACCGTCGCTCCAGTTCCGCTGGTCCTCGGTTTCGAAGATGTCTCCGGAGAAGCCAAGGTCGAAGGCGGTTCCGGCGTCGGCCCATTCCAGCGAGGAGATGTCCGTGAACACCAGGTCCGGCCTGATGTCTGTGGGGAAGGCCCCGCTGGTGACATTGCCGTCCGGCGACACCACGCTGACGTCCCGCCCGGCTTCGCTGGTGGGATGCAGGACCACCAGGCCGATCCGGTTGCGGCGGAACGCCGCTTTCGCCCGGCCGGAGAAGGACACATCAACGATGGCCGGGGTGACCCGCAGCATCAGCATGCCTTCGTAGGCCGGGGGTTCCGTTCCATCTGCGGCAGTACCGGGCGCCGCAGTGCCATCTGCCGCAGTGCCGGGGGCAGCGTAGTCAACGTGGATGCGGAGGCTGATGCCGTCGTCGTCCTTCAGTTCCTCGATGTCCCGCACCGACGGCGCAAAGGTGCGCCATTCGTGGTCCCGCACCACCGCTTTGATGGCACGGAGTACCGGCCGGCCGCCGTAGCTGATGTTCGCCAGCTCGTCCCCGATCAGCTCCGCCGTCCAGACGCCCACGGCGAGCTTCCTGATCTGCGGATCGAGCCGCCGCTCGAGTGCGGGGCGGGAATCGGAACCCGCCACGGCGGACGATACTGAGGCGGACGGTGCTGCATTGGACGGTGTTGCGGGGTGCAGGGCTGCGGAGGGCTCAGTAGACACGGGAAGCTGCTCTCTGGTGGCTGGTGACTGCGCCCAGCTGACCCCGGGCCGGTCCTGTGGATTTGACCATATCGGAAGAGGCCCGGAGGCTCAATGGCCGTCCGTCAACGCCTGTTATGTGGCTGCTGGCCGCCCTACCGGCTACCTACTGCGCGGCGTCGTACCCGGCCAGCAGGCGGCGGGAAGCGGTACCCATGTGCGAAGCCATGGCCTCGGTCACTGCGGCGGCGTCGCGCTTTTCGAGGGCCGTAAAAATGGCCCGGTGCTCCGCGAGCGCTGCGGCGGCGTGCCCTTCGTCCGTGAGGGCGCGGTCAACCCAGATCCGCAGCAGTGAGCGGATGCTCTGGAGGAGCTCCTGCAGCACCTGGTTTCCGGAGCTGGTGGCAATTTCCTTGTGGAAGGCGGCGTCGGCTTCCACGAATGCCGCCAGGTTGCCCAGGTTCTGCTCCATCGAGTCGAGGTTGGCCCGCATTCGCGCCAGGGACTCGTCGGTAATCCGGGCCGCGGCGAGCTGGCCGGCCTGCACCTCAAGGCCGCTGCGGAGTTCGATGAGCTCACGGGTCCTGGGCTCGCCCAGCATGAGCCCCCAGCTGAGGGTCCGGGGCAGGAGCTCCGAAACGCCGTCGCGCAGGTACGTTCCCGAGCCGGGTCGGACAATGACGATGCCCAAAATTTCCAGTGCGGCCAGTGCTTCGCGCACGGCCGAGCGCCCCACTCCGAGCGAGGCGGCCAGCTGGCGTTCGGCGGGAAGGCGGGTCCCGGCGGCGATGTCTCCGCTGGTGAAGTAGGCCATCAGCCTCTCGGCGACCTCAGAGACGACAGAACCCTGCCCCATGGAACCAAGCGCGGCACTGATTTTGGCCGTCGAGGCGGCGGAGTTTGCGGACACACTCACAGCGTAGCAACCACACGCGGGCAGGCATGGCATCCCGACTTCAAAATTGAATCAGTCAACCGGTTGACCAATTTACCTTGTTGGCCTTATGGTGGAAGTCACAGGCCTAGCCCCACTTGATAGGCCCCCCGACGCTAAGCCTCGAAACCAGCCCCACGCCTCCAGCGCAGGATGCGGCCGGGACATCAACATCTAGGAGTCAACGTGGACACCACACAATCGGTGGTCGAAAAATCTGCAATCAGGAAAGTGGCAATCCGGCTGGTGCCGTTCGTCGCCCTGATGTTCTTCATCAACTACCTTGACCGGACGGCCATCTCCTTCGCCGGCCCCAACGGCATGAACGGCGACCTGGCCCTCTCGGCGGCGCAGTTCGGTTTCGCCTCCGGCGTTTTCTTCATTGGCTACATCCTGCTGGAAGTCCCCAGCAACCTGGCCCTGCACAAGTTCGGCGCCCGCCGCTGGCTTGCCCGCATCATGGTCAGCTGGGGCATCGTCTCCCTGCTGTTCACCTGGGTGGGCAACGTGGAACAGCTCTACATCCTCCGCTTCATCCTGGGTGTTGCCGAGGCCGGCTTCTTCCCCGGCGCCATCCTGTTCCTGAGCCTGTGGGTTCCGTCCCGGCACCGCAGCAAGATCCTGGCCCTGTTCTACTTGGCTCAGCCGCTCACCACCGTGATCGGTGCCCCGCTGGCCGGCCTGCTCATCCAGCAGCACGGACTCTTCGGACTCGCCGGCTGGCGCGTCATGTTCTTCGGCGTGGCCATCCCCGCCATCATCGTCGGCGTCATCGCATGGTTCTACCTGGCCGACTCCCCCGCCAAGGCCAAGTGGCTGACCCTGGAGGAAAAGACCTGGCTGACCGGCGCCCTGGAGAAGGAAAAGCAGGAAACCGCAGCCAGCAACAAGCACGTCAGCGTCCGCACCGTCTTCGGCAACGGCCGGGTCTGGATGCTCTCCGCGATCTACTTCGGCTTCATCTACGGCCTGTACGCCCTCGGCTTCTTCCTGCCCACCATCATCGCGGGCTTCGAAGGCATCTACGGCACCAAGTTCGACGTCTTCCAGAAGGGCCTGATCACCGCAATTCCGTACCTGCCCGCTGCGTTCGCACTGTACTTCTGGTCCAAGGACGCCACCAGGCGCGGCGTCAAGACCTGGCACATCGCCCTCCCCGCCCTCATTGGCGGCCTGAGCATCCCGCTGGCCCTGTTCGCCGGCTCCCCGGCGGCCACCATCGCCGTCATCACCATCACGGCCATGTCCATCTTCGCCGCCCTGCCCAACTTCTGGACGGTGCCCACCCAGTTCCTCACCGGCGCAGCAGCGGCTGCAGGCATCGCCCTGATCAACACGGTAGGCAACCTGGCCGGCTTCAGCGCCGGGTACGTCACCGGCTGGCTCAAGGACCTCACCGGAGGGTACACGGTGCCGATGTTCGTCGTCGGCGGCTTCATGCTCCTGTCCTCCATCCTCATGGTGACGTTGAGCCGCTCCGGCAAGGTCAGCGAAGGCGTCCCGGCTGAGGCGCTGGACCCGGCGGGCGCCGGACACCACTCCGAGCCGTAACAGCCCGAGCCGCAACAGCCCGCGCCGTCACAGCCGGGCCGCAACAAGCCCGGGGGCGTCCCCCTTGCCCGGGGACGCCCCCGCTCCAACCCGCCAATCCAATCCGCCCCACCCCGAACGACTTCCTTAGTTAGGCCCAGGAGCTTCCCATGACCCGCCTGTTCAATGAACCAGCAGCTTTCGCTGACGAGATGATCGAAGGCTTCGTAGCCTCCCACGGCCGCTGGGTGAAGCGTGTCTCCGGCGGCGTTGTCCGCAACACCAGGAGCACCCCGGAAACGGTGGCGCTGGTGATCGGCGGCGGCTCCGGCCACTACCCGGCGTTCGCCGGCCTGGTGGGGCAGGGCCTGGCGCACGGCGCCGCGATGGGCAACCTCTTCGCTTCCCCCTCCGCGCAGCAGGTCTACAACGTGGCGAAAGCGTCCAGCAACGGCGCCGGCGTGCTGCTGGGTTACGGCAACTACGCCGGGGATGTCCTGCACTTCAACCAGGCCCAGGACCGCCTCCGCAAGGAAGGCATCGACTGCCGCAGCATCGCCGTCACCGACGACGTTTCTTCCGCCCCGCTCACCGAGCGCACCAAGCGCCGCGGCATCGCCGGGGATCTGACCGTTTTCAAGGTGGCTGCCGCAGCCGCCGAGGCCGGCTACTCCATGGACGACGTCGTCGCCATCGCCGAGCGCGCCAATGACCGCACCCGTTCCTTCGGCGTCGCCTTCACCGGCTGCACCCTGCCGGGCGCCGACCACCCGCTGTTCTCCGTCCCCGAGGGCCGGATGGCCGTGGGCATGGGCATCCACGGCGAACCCGGCATCGGTGAAACGGACATCCCGACGGCGGACCAGCTCGCCGAACTGCTGGTGGCCAAGCTCCTCACCGAAGTCCCGGAAGGACTCGAAGGATTCGACGGAGGCACCCCCCGCCGTGTGGTTCCGATCCTCAACGGCCTGGGCAGCGTCAAATACGAAGAGCTGTTCGTGGTCTACCGCCGCGTGGCCCAGCTGCTGGCCGAGGCCGGCCTGGAAGCCGTGGACCCGCAGGTGGGCGAGCTCGTGACCAGCTTCGACATGGCCGGCACCTCCCTGACACTGTTCTGGCTCGACGACGAACTCGAGACCCTCTGGAACGCCCCCGCCGATGCTCCCGCCTTCCGCCGCGGAGCCGTAACGGCCGCCGCTCTGGACGCTTCCGACGACGCCGAACCGGCCGACGTCGAACAGACCATCCCGGAAGCGACGGCGGAGTCCCGCGCCGGCGCCGTCCGGGTCCTCGCAGCGCTCGGCGCCGCCAAGAACGTGGTGGACGCCAATGCCGACGAACTGGGCCGGATTGATGCGATCGCCGGCGACGGCGACCACGGCATCGGCATGGAACGCGGCGTCCGCGCCGCCGTCGACGCCGCTCGTGACGCCGTCGCCCGCGGTGCCGGGGCGGCCACCACCCTGCACTTCGCCGCGGACGCCTGGGCCGACAAGGCCGGCGGGACGTCCGGTGCGCTCTGGGGCATGGCCCTCCGCGCGGTTGGTGACGCCGTGGGCGACACGCAAGCGCCTGACGCCGGTGCTGTCGCTGCCGGAGTAGCCGGTGCCGCGTTCGCGATCATGGACTTCGGCAAGGCCAAGCCCGGGGACAAGACCCTGGTGGACGTCCTGGTCCCGTTCCGCGACGCCCTCACTGCCGGTGTCAACGCCGGCAAGTCCCTCACCGAGGCCTGGGGCGCCGCCGCCACCGTTGCGCAGCAGGCCGCCGAAGACACCGCGCAGCTGCTGCCCCTCATGGGCCGCGCCCGCCCGCACGCCGAGAAGAGCCTCGGCACGCCGGACGCCGGAGCGGTGTCCATGGCGCTGATCGTCCGCGCCATCCACAACACGCTTACCGAGAACACCCTCAGCAACAACACAGTCAAGGAGAACGCATGAGCGCCAAACTGCGCCTGGTCATAGGGGCCGACGACGCCGGATTCGAATACAAGGAAGCCCTGAAGGCTGACCTGGAGGCCTCCGAGCTGGTCGAATCCGTGACCGACGTCGGGGTGGACGCCACCAGCCACACCCCCTACCCGTCCGTGGCCATCGCCGCCGCCGAACTCATCGCCGCCGGCAAGGCCGACCGTGCCCTGCTGGTCTGCGGCACCGGGCTCGGTGTGGCCATCGCCGCGAACAAGGTCCCCGGCGTCCGGGCCGTCACCGCGCACGACAGCTTCTCCGTGGAACGCTCCGTCCTGAGCAACAACGCCCAGGTCCTCACCTTCGGCCAGCGCGTCGTCGGCCTTGAACTCGCCCGCCGGCTTGCCCGCGAATGGCTCACCTACACCTTCGACGAGACCTCCGCCTCGGCCGAAAAAGTCACCCTGATTAAGGACTATGAAGGTGTCACTTCCTGCTAAGAATGCTTCGGCCCGCGCCGGAGACACAGCGCCGCAGGCGAAGGCCATCATCGGCGTCAGCCTGAAGATGTACTTCGGCTACCAGCGCTCGGTCGACTACTGCCGCGACGTGGCCACCATCGCGTTCGCCCACCCGGCGGTCCAGAGCGGCGACATCGAACTGTTCGTGCTGCCCACCCTGCCGGTGCTGCCCGAAGCGGCCCGCATCCTGGGTGCGGCCGGCGCCGCCGCCGGAGCCCAGGACATCTTCTGGGAAGACGAAGGCGCGTTCACCGGCGAGGTCGGCGGCACGACGGTGGCCGAACTCGGTGGCCGCTACGCCGAGGTGGGCCATGCCGAACGCCGCCGGATCTTTGGCGAGGACGACCGAGTCATCGGGCTCAAGACCGCCGCAGCCTACCGCAACGGCCTCACGCCAATCCTGTGCGTCGGCGAACTCAACGCCGGGTCACCGGAAGAAGCCATCGCCCAGTGCAGCGCCGAGATCGATGCCGCCCTGAACCGCGCACAGTCCCTGGGACCGGCCGGACGCACCATCGTGGCATACGAGCCGCAGTGGGCCATCGGCGCCCCCGAACCGGCGTCACCGCAGTACATCAGTGCCGTCATCACCGGCCTGGACGCACACCTCCGGGCACTGCCCGGCCAGGCGGACAGCCGGGTGATCTACGGCGGCAGCGCCGGCCCCGGCCTGATCACGGAACTGGACACCGCCGTCGCCGGCCTGTTCCTGGGCCGGTTTGCCCACGACCCCCAGGCACTCAAGACCATCCTTGACGAGACCGCCGCACGGCTGGCCGCGAAGAAGGTGGCCGCGTGAGCTCACGAATTGGCCTGAGCAGCTACGCGTTCTTCTGGCAACTCTCGGACCAGGTGTCCGAACCGCTCAGCATCCACCAGGCACTGGAACGGACCGCCGCCCTGGGCGTGGACCTCTTCCAGATCTGCGACTACGCCCCGCTGGAAGCCATGACGGACACGGAACTGGAAGCCGTCCGCGCCACCGCGGACTCGCTGGGGATAGCGCTGGAGCTCGGCACCAAGGGCATCCGCCCGGAGCACCTGCGGAAATTCCTGCACATCGCCGGCATCCTGGGCTCGCCCCTGCTGCGCACCATGTTCAACGTCCCGGGCCACACCCCGACGGCGGAGGAAGCGGTGGCGATCTTCAAGGAAGTCCTGCCTGAATTCGAAGCAGCCGGGGTGAGGATCGCGGTGGAAACCTACGAACAGGTCCCCACCTCCCGGATCCTGGACGTCATCCGCGGAGTGGACAGCCCGTCCCTGGGCATCTGCAGCGATCCGGCCAACACGGTCGCGGCGCTGGAGATGCCGCGCGAGGTGATTGACGCCGTCGCGCCCTACGTCCTCAACATGCACATCAAAGACTTTGCGTTCAGCCGCAAGGAGGGGTGGGTCGGGTTCACGTACTCCGGCGCTCCCCTCGGCGAAGGCCTTCTCGACTATGACTACATGGCCGGGAAGCTTCAGCCCAAAGAAAGAAACATCAACCAGATCGTCGAACACTGGCTGCCGTGGCAGGACACCGAGGCGGACACCATCCGCCTCGAAAACCAGTGGACCCAGCAAAGCATCGATTTCCTAAGGAGCAAGTGAAATGTCAGCAGAACAATTGACCGTCGCCGTCATCGGAGCCGGTGGCAAAATGGGAATGCGCGTTTCCCGGAACCTCCAGAAGAGCGCCCATACCGTTTTCTACAGCGAGAACTCCCCCGCCGGCCAGGACCGCGTCCGCGCCGAAGGCCGTGACATCACCTCCACCGACGACGCCGTCAAGGGCGCCGACGTGGTGATCCTCGCCGTCCCGGACACCGTCCTGGGCGTCGTGTCCGAAGGCGTGGTCCCCCAGATGAAGGCCGGTGCGATCCTGCTCACCCTGGACCCCGCCGCCGCCTACGCCGGGCTGCTGGCCAAGCGCGACGACGTGGTCCAGGCCGTGGCGCACCCGTGCCACCCGTCCGTGTTCCTGGAGCGCACCACCAAGGAGGAATGGGCCGACACCTTCGGCGGCGAAGGCGCCCCGCAGAACGTGGTTGCCGCGATCGACGAGGACGCCCCCGCAGCGACCCGCGACTCGGCCGAGGCCGTCATCCGCACCATCTACGCCCCCGTCATCGACGTGCACTGGGTCACCGTGAAGCAGCTCGCCATCCTGGAACCCACCCTGGTGGAAACCGTGGCCTGCATGATCGGCACCCTGCTCAACGAAGCACTGCACGAGACCGTACACACCGCCGGCGTCCCGGAGGAGGCAGCCAAAGCCATGCTGTTCGGCCACGTACAGATCGCCCTGACCAACGCCCTCCGCGGCTCCAACCCGTTCTCCGAGGCCTGCGAAATCGCCATCCAGTACGGCAAGGACACCATCATCAAGGACGACTGGAAGAAGATCTTCGACGACTCCGAGCTCGACGGCGTCATCGCCAAGATGCTGAAACTGGACGCCGTCAAGCGCTAGGCGACCGGCCCTGCCGCAGGGCTCCAGCCCCCTTCGGGGCGGCTTAAAAAGGCTGTCCCTCCGGGCTTCGGTAGACCCGAAACCCGGAGGGACAAATGCCAGACATCTTACCTATTTTGACAAAGCCGGTAGAATGGATCGTGGCCATCCGGCACATCGTTTAGAGAAAGTCCTGCAATGAGCTCAGCAACCATGGAACGCCAGACCACCGACGTTCGGTCCATCCACCTGACCTTTTCAACCGCCGAAGAGGTTCACCACGGCCTGGACAGCGCCGTAAACGAACTCATCGAAGCTGCCGTAGCAGACGGCAACTGCGGCATCCGCGTCACCCGCCACGAGCCGGGCGCGTTCACCGTAGCACTAGACGAATCCGTACCCTTCGGTGAAACCTACGAGGACATCGCCGCCTAACCACGCGGCCGGATCCTGGTCTTAGGTCCTGGTCTTAGGTCCTGGTCTTAGATCCTGGTCTTAGGTCCTGCGGACCTGCACACCGTCTGACTTCATAAAGAGCTGGGATTCCGAAGGGCCCGTGGGCACCAGCCAGAGCACGTTTCCACTCACGGAAACTTCCTCAACTTCACCCGCGGCCACCACATGCGCATGCTTGAGGATTTCCACCCGCTCGCCTGCTTTGAGGTTCCTCCAGTCGGAAACCGTGGCAGCAAACGCCGCCCGCCTGGACAGAACCGTCCCCCGTGCTTTCATTGAACTTCTACCCCTTTGTATATGTTCTTTTGCCACAACATCATTGGTGTGGGCTTCATCACTACATCTTTAGTTCTACTACAATTCCCGGGCCCCCGCCTGTTGTGTCGCGCAGTATTTCGGGGGCGCCGGGAAATTGTCATTCTGGATGCATAAAATTCACTTTTAGGCCAGAATTCCGACGGCGGATTCGGCTGCCGCCCGCACCTTGCCGGACGCAACGAGCCGGTCCGCCTCCTCCAGTTCCGGTGACAGGAACCGGTCCGTGCCCGGACCGTCGACGACGTCGCGCAGCGCCGCGATCACGGCCGCGCCGGCAGGCCCCGGAACCAGTTCTCCGCCGGAAAGCTGGGTCCGCATGTCGATGGCCCGTGCGGACGTCACCAGTTCGATCGCCAGGACGCGGCGAAGGTTCTCCACGGCCTTCCTGAGCTTCCGGGCCGCGTGCCAGCCCATGGAGACATGGTCCTCCTGCATCGCGGAGCTCGGGATCGAGTCCACGGACGCCGGGACGGCCAGCCTCTTGTTGTCCGAGACCAGTCCGGCCTGGGTGTACTGCGCGATCATCAGGCCGGAGTCCACTCCGGGATCCGCGGCCAGGAAGGCCGGCAGGCCGTGCGAACGCGCAGGGTCCAGCATGCGGTCGGTGCGGCGTTCGGCAATGGAGCTCAGGTCCGCCACGGTAATGGCCAGGAAATCGAGAACGTAGGCCACCGGGGCGCCGTGGAAATTGCCGTTGGAGCTGACCCGGCCGTCCGGGAGGACCACGGGGTTGTCGATGGCGGCGGCGAGTTCGCGGGAGGCTACGAGGGCTGCGTGGTCCACGGTGTCGCGGACGGCCCCGGCCACCTGCGGTGCGCAGCGCAGCGAGTACGCGTCCTGGACCTTGGTGTCGTTGATCCGGTGCGAGGCCACGATCGGCGAGTTGGCCAGGACCCGGAGCATGTTGTCCGCGCTTGCCGCCTGGCCCGGGTGCGGCCGGAGTGCTGCATGCAGCTCGGGCAGGAACACCTGGTCCGTACCGAGCAGCGCCTCGACGCTGAGCGCGGCGGTGATGTCCGCCGTCGTCAGCAGCTGGCGGATGTCCGCGATGGCCATCAGGAGCATGCCCAGCATGCCCTCGGTGCCGTTGACCAGCGCCAGGCCCTCCTTCTCGGCGAGCGTGACGGGTTCGATCCCGTGTTCGGCGAGCAGCTCGGCGACAGTCCGTTCGCCGCGCCCGCCGTAGGTGACGCCGTCGGGCCCTTCTGCTTCACCCTCGCCCATCAGCACCAGGGCGCAATGCGACAGGGGCGCGAGGTCGCCGGAGCAGCCGAGCGAGCCGAATTCGCGGACCACCGGCGTGATGCCGGCGTTGAGGACGTCCACCATGGTCTGCAGCACCACGGGGCGCACGCCGGTGCGGCCGGAGGCGAGGGTCTTGGCGCGGAGGAACATGATGCCGCGGACCACTTCGCGTTCCACGGCCGGGCCCATGCCGGCGGCGTGGCTGCGGATCAGCGACTTCTGCAGCTGGGTGCGCAGCTCGTTGGGGATGTGCCGGTTGGCCAGGGCACCGAAGCCGGTGGAGATGCCGTAGGCCGGGATCTCGCTGTGGGCGAGGTCGTCGATGTGGGCGCGGACCTTGGCTACCGTGTCGAGGGCTTCCTGGGAGATGGTCACTTTGGCGCCGTGGCGGGCGACGGCGACGACATCCTCGGGGGTGACGCCGCTGGAGCCGAGGGTGACGGTGAGCGGTTCGTGGGTGGTGAGAGTCATGATTCCTACTTCAATTCTCATCGATTGCTCCGTAAGTGCCCTTTTGGGACCTCATAACGGCTCTTACGGAGCAATCGATGTGGGGTTGGGACCGTGGTCAGCGGGTTTCGTTCATGGGGATGCGGACGCCGCGTTCGTTGGCGACCTCGACGGCTCGGTCGTAGCCGGCGTCGGCGTGCCGGATGACGCCCATGCCGGGGTCATTGGTGAGGAGGCGCGCGAGCTTTTCCGCGGCGAGGTCGGTGCCGTCGGCGACGGAGACCTGGCCGGCGTGGATGGAACGGCCGATGCCGACGCCGCCGCCGTGGTGGATGGAGACCCAGGTGGCTCCGGAGGCGGTGTTGAGCAGGGCGTTGAGCAGCGGCCAGTCGGCGATCGCGTCGGAGCCGTCGGCCATGGCCTCGGTTTCGCGGTACGGGGAGGCGACGGAGCCGGAGTCGAGGTGGTCGCGGCCGATGACGATGGGTGCCTTGACCTTGCCCTCCTTGACGAGCTGGTTGAACAGCAGCCCGGCCTTGGCGCGTTCGCCGTAGCCCAGCCAGCAGATGCGGGCCGGCAGGCCTTCGAACTCGACGCGCTCGGCGGCCGCGTCGATCCAGCGGTGCAGGTGCTTGTTCTCGGGGAACAGTTCCTTGATGGCTGCGTCGGTGACGGCGATATCTTCGGGGTCACCGGAAAGCGCAACCCAGCGGAACGGGCCCAGGCCCTCGCAGAACAGCGGGCGGATATAGGCCGGGACGAAGCCGGGGAACTCGAAGGCCCGGCCGTAGCCGCCCTTGCGGGCCTCATCGCGGATGGAGTTGCCGTAGTCGAAGACCTCGGCACCGGCGTCCTGGAACTCCACCATGGCCTGGACGTGCTTGGCCATCGAGGCCTGGGCCTTCTTGGTGAAGCCCTCCGGATCGGCCGCGGCCTCGCGGTGCCATTCCTCCACCGTGATGCCCTCGGGCAGGTAACTCAGGGGGTCGTGCGCGGAGGTCTGGTCGGTGACAATGTCCACGGTCAGCTCGCCGGCGTTGTGGCGGCGCAGGATCTCGGGGAAGACCTCGGCGGCGTTGCCGACGTAGCCCACGGACCAGCCGCGGCGCTCTTCCTTGGCTTTGAGGACCTTGGCGATCGCGGCGTCGAGGTCGGTTTCCACCTCGTCGAGGTAGCGCTTGCCGGCGCGGCGGCGCAGGCGCGTTTCGTCGACGTCGACGATCAGGCAGGCGCCGTCGTTCAGGGTGACGGCGAGCGGCTGGGCGCCGCCCATGCCGCCGCAGCCGCCGGTGAGGGTCAGGGTGCCGGCGAGGGTGCCGTTTTCGTCTCCGGTGAGCTTGCGGGCGATTGCGGCGAAGGTTTCGAAGGTGCCCTGCAGGATGCCCTGGGTGCCGATGTAGATCCAGGACCCGGCGGTCATCTGGCCGTACATCATCAGGCCCTCGGCCTCGAGCCGGCGGAATTCAGGCCAGTTGGCCCAGTCGCCGACGAGGTTGGAGTTGGCGAGCAGCACGCGCGGCGCCCATTCGTTGGTGCGGAAGACGCCCACCGGCTTGCCGGACTGGACCAGCAGGGTCTCGTCCTTTTCCATGGTTTCCAAGGTGCGGGTGATCGCGTCGAACGCGGCCCAGCTGCGGACGGCGCGGCCGGTGCCGCCGTAGACCACCAGGTCGTCCGGGCGTTCGGCGACCTCGGGGTCCAGGTTGTTCATGAGCATGCGCAGCGGGGCTTCCGTCTGCCAGCTCTTGGCGGTGAGCTCGGTGCCGCGGGCTGCTTTGACCGGGCGGGCACCGGTGGTGAAATCGGCGGGTGCCATGAGGCGCTCCTTCGTGTGCTTGGTGGTTCGACCGGCGTCCGCCGGCTCATTGAGGTTCTGTATCAACTAAAGCCTGTCCGCAGCCCCGGAAACAGTGGGTTGAAGCCGGTACTGTCCGGTATTCCAGACGCGCACCCCTGTTCCCAACTAGGTAGCAGCAGGTGTCGTTTTGGGCCTTCAAAACGACACCTGCTGCTACCTAGTTGGGTAAGGGCTACTTGGCCGGGCGTCCGTGGATGCGGACGGAGAGTTCGTCCGCCACCTTCCGGACGCGGGCAGCGAGCGCCGGCCATTGGTCCGCCGGCAGTTTGTCCTCGAGGAACGTGACGGCGACGGCCGCCGTCGGCCATCCCACATGGTCCGTGACCGCGGCGGCAATCGAGCCAAACCCGGGTGTCACCTCGCCGTGTTCGGTGGCATAGCCGCGTTGCCGGACCTGGTCGAGGTGCGAGGACAGCGCCGAATACTTCATGATGGCCCCCTCCACGTCGTGCCGGGCCGTGAAGGCGGCCGCATTCGGGTACAGCGCACGGACCTGCGACTTGGGCAGGGCCGCGAGGATGGCCCGCCCGCTGGCCGTGAGGTGGCTGGGCAGCCGGACGCCGACGTCGGTCACAAGGGACGGTCTGTTCTTGGCGCGTTCCTCGACGATGTACAGCACATCGCGGCCGTGCAGCACTGCCAGGTGAGCGCTTTCGCCCACGACGTCCACCAGAGAGGCGAGCATCGGCCGGCCGATCCGGGACAGCGGCTCCTGCCGCGAATATGCGGAGCTGAGTTCGAAGGCGCTGATGCCCAGTCCGTACCGCTGCTCCTCATGCAGGTGCATCACGAAGCCGTTGGCCTCCATAACGCCGAGCAGGTGGTAGACGCTTGAACGCGGCAACCCCAGGGCCGTGGCAATGTTCGACGCCGCCATCGGCCCGCGCTTGGAGGCCAGGAGTTTGAGGATACGCAAGGTATTTTCCGCCGCCGGGACTTTCGACGCCACCTTCGCAGGCGCCTTTGCCGCCGTCCGTGCGGGCGATTCGCCGTCCGCCATGTTTCCTCCATCGTTCGCGCCGGATCAAGGGGTGTCCGGTATCCCGTACTTAAGCGTGTTCCCTGCGCGGCACCGCATACGGCCATCGAACCACTTTGCCGTCCGGGATACCAGACATAAATGAGGACGGGGACCGGCCGGGGACTTCCGCCCCTATGCCGCTTCTGCCGTCCGGTGCTTCGATGGAGGTCACGGACTGTTGCGAGGAGGCCACCATGGTCTGGATTGCCGGACTCTTCCTGGTTGCCCACGGCTTGATCCACCTCGCCATCTGGCTGCCGAAGGCCGATCCGAAGGCACCCTTCGACGCCGGCCACTCCCCTTTCGCCGGCAATGTCAGGCGCGCCGCGGCCGCCCTGGCCGTTGCGGCCGCAGTGGTGTTGGCAGCCGGCGGCCTGGGACTCATTGGAGGGGCATCCTGGTGGCAGCCGGCAACCATCACCGGGGCAGCCCTCTCAACCGCGCTGCTCCTGCTGACCTTCAACAAGTGGTGGCTCATTGCCCTCGGCATCAACGCCGCGATCATCGTGCTGAGCGTGCAGCAGGATGCCTAGGAACGCAGCCATGACCAAACCGCTGGCAGGAAAAGTCGCGCTGGTGGCCGGGGCCACGCGGGGCGCCGGCCGGGGCACCGCCGTCGCCCTGGGCGAAGCAGGCGCCACCGTGTACTGCACCGGCCGCAGCGCCGGAGGCCGCAGGTCCGACTACAACCGGCCAGAGACCCTCGAGGAAACGGCCGTGCAGGTCAATGCCGCCGGTGGAGTCGGCATTCCCGTGGCGGTGGATCACCTGGACCCGGAGGCCGTACAGTCACTGGTGCAGCGGATCGACGACGAACACGGGCGCCTGGACATTCTGGTCAACGACATCTGGGGCGGTGAAAACCTCATCGAATGGGACGCTCCGGTGTGGTCCCACCATTTGGAGTCCGGCCTGCGGATGCTGCACACCGCCGTCGATACGCACCTGATCACCAGCCATTTCGCGCTCCCGCTGCTCATCCGGAACCCCGGCGGCCTGGTGGTGGAAATGACCGACGGCACCCGCGAGTACAACGCCGGGCACTACCGGGTGTCGGCGTTCTACGACCTCGCCAAGAATGCGGTGCTGCGGCTCGCTTTCAGCCAGGCGGAGGAACTGAAGCAGTTCGGCTGTACCGCCGTGGCGCTCACGCCGGGCTGGATGCGCTCCGAAATGATGCTGGAGCACTTCGGCGTCACCGAGGAGAACTGGCGGGACGCTGCGGACACCCAGCCCCATTTCGCCGCTATCTCCGAAAGCCCGCGCTTTGTGGGACGCGCCGTTGCCTCTTTGGCCGCGGACCCTGACGTGCAGGGTCGCACCGGTGGCTCGTTCTCTTCCGGAGGCCTGGCGCTGGAGTACGGCTTCACCGATATCGACGGCTCACGGCCCGACTGCTGGCGCTATCTGGTTGAGGTCCAGGAAGCGGGGCGCCCGGCGGACGCCAGCGGTTACCGCTGACGTCCGCCGTTTTAGCGTGCTCCGCTTTTAACGGGCCCCGTTTAGTCGGCTTAACGGGCCCCGTTTAGTCGGCTCCGTTTAGCGGGCTCCGTTCCGCTGCCGCGACACCCTATCGAGCGTCTCCCGATGTTGTCTGCGGGAAGTTTACCTGAGGTCTTTCCGCCGAGAATCCAGGGCCGCAAGGGTGTGAATCCATCACCCAATTCAGGGCAAGACAAAGGAGGCCAACTGCGCTTCCCCATGCAGAACTTCCAGTGCGACACTTGCCTATGCAGCCGCGTAGGAGTCGTAGGCCAGGAAGAGCTCCCAGTCCTTGAAAGGGTCCTCGGCTAGCGGATGGTCCGTCAGATCGAATTCGGGTGGGGGTTCGTCCAAATAGTCGGGCATGCCTGAACCAAGCAGGCCCGGCTCCAATGTACCCGGGTCGGGTTCGCCTGGATCACGACTAGTAGTCATAGCCAGGATCTCGACTGGCAAGACGGGTGGTTCCCAGTCGGGTTGTTCGCTGGCGTAATGGCGGCCTGCGGGTGAAGTCCAGCCGGGCGGTTCAGTGGGGCTGGCGCCGGCGGGTTTCCACCCGGAGGTGTGTTTGAGGCGGTGGTGTTTGCGGCACGGTTGGCCGAGGTTGCTGATCCCCGTGCTCCCGCCGTCAGCCCAGGCGAGGAGGTGGTCGGCGTCATTGTCCAGCGACTGGTTTTTACAGCCAGGGAACGGACACTTCCCGTCCCTCAGCCGGAGCCACTGCCGCAGCGCTGTGGAAATGCGGTAGCTGGTCCGTCCTACCTCCAACGGCGCACCGTCGCGGGGGTCCGTCAACACCCTCAGGAATGAAGATGCGCCGTCAGCGACAAGGGCGCGCCCCATGGACGGCGGGATCGGGCCGTACCCGTCCAACATGGCCGGCTCCTCGGATAAGCCGAGCAACGAGAGCGCCGGAACGGTGATGAGCACCTGCGCCGCAGGGGACGGCACGTCTCCAGCCGTTGCGTTGCCTGCCGTTTCGCGCCCCGAAGTGAGGAGCCAGGTCGCGGCGACGTCGGCGCGGAGCTGGGTAAGGGTCCTGGCCTCGTCAGCTCCTTGGAGGGATCTTGCAGCTGTGGTGATGCGGTCCCAGACCCCTGCTGCCTGACTGGCGGGCAGGTACGCGGAGAGCCAGGCCATGCCGTCGCGGTCCGGCGTGTATTCCACCCGCCGCTCGGCGGCGCTTCGATTATGGCGCTTTTCGATGCTGACCGGATGGTGCCGTTCCCGCCAGGTACGTGCCTTAGCCCGGAACCGGGCCGGGACGAGGTCGCCGGCAGGGCAGCCGCGCGCAGCGGATGGCGCATCCGGGTCAAGGAAGTGAGCCTCTAATCCGGCAGCCCCCGCTTTGTCGAGGTTGTCGGTTTCGTCCACCATGATCCGGGCATGCTGCCACGAAATGTTCCCCGCCTGCAGCGCGGACAACGTCAGCGGCAGGGTAGTGCTCAGTGCCTGGGCTTCGGCCAGGAGGGCACCGGCGGTGCGTTCGCTGACCGTCAGGACACACGCCACCTCAGCGGTCAGGGCCATGTCCTGTGCGGTGTGTTCTTGCGGGGACCGAGCCGGTGCCGCCGAGGCCATGGCGGCGCGCGCGTAGCCGGCGGCGAAGTGCACTTTCAGGGCAGCCATTCGGGCTTCCGTCCGCGCCAGCTCTGCCAGTCCGTCCAGGCACGCATCCGCCTGGTCACGAAGCGGGTCGGCACCGGCCGTGCCCATGCTTCCCACCGCGTGGCGAACCAGACCAGACAACGCAGAGACGGAGGCCTCGACGGCCTCCATCGTCTCCACAACGGCTCTGCTTTCCATACCCAAAGTATCTCCGGAGGCCCTGACATTATTGGCGGCGTCACTGCTGGCGCCTCCGAGGGGCCGCAAGTGTCCGTTCGCGCCGAGGGCCTGGAAGCCAGGTGACTGGAAGCACCCCGGACAGTCTGAAATGAAAGACACCAAACCTCCGTGAGGCTCATCACGTAGGGCGCGAAAATGGTCTGCTGGATAGCGATCCCCCTCCCAATGACGAGAAGGTATTCGCATGCAACAAGCCCCAACAGCAAGCAAAACTGCAGGACAAACAGCGCTCGAAGACACCACCACAACGTCCTCCGGCGCCGCCGGAAGCACTGCCCGCGCCGCCGCCGGCACCGCCGTCGACACCGCCGTCAACACCGCCGTCGGCACCGTCCTGAACCGCGGACTGAACATCCGCCACATCCGCTTCATGGCTTTGGGGTCGGCCATCGGCACAGGGCTGTTCTACGGCTCTGCTTCCGCGATCCAGAAGGCCGGGCCGGCGGTCCTCCTGGCGTACATGATCGGCGGCGCGGCCGTGTTCATGGTGATGCGGGCCCTGGGCGAGATGGCCGTGCGGCACCCCGTGTCCGGCTCGTTCGGCCAGTACGCCAGCCGCTACCTCGGTCCGCTGGCCGGATTCGTGACCGGCTGGACGTATGTGTTCGAGATGGCCATCGTGGCCATCGCGGACGTCACCGCCTTCAGTATCTACATGGGGTTCTGGTTCCCCGACGTCGAGCGCTGGATCTGGGTCCTGGCCATCATCTTCTTCCTGGCAGCCCTGAACCTGCTCAGCGTCAAGGTGTTCGGCGAGCTGGAGTTCTGGTTCTCGCTGATCAAAGTCGTGGCCATCATCGCCATGATCGCCGGCGGCGCAGCCATCATCATCTTCGGTTTCCAGGCCGGCGGGGCCACGGTCGCTCCGGGAATCGGCAACCTCGTGGAGCACGGGGGCCCGTTCCCCAACGGCTTCGAAGGGCTCCTGGCCTCGTTCGCCGTCGTGATGTTCGCCTTTGGCGGGATCGAAACCATCGGCGTCACGGCCGGTGAAGCGGCCGACCCCAAGAAGGTCATTCCCAAGGCCGTCAACACCGTACCCGTGCGGGTTCTGCTGTTCTACGTGCTGACCCTCGCCGTGCTGATGAGCCTGTTTCCGTGGAACGAGGTAGGCGCCAACGGCAGTCCGTTCGTCCAGATCTTCAGCGGCCTGGGTATTCCCGCCGCACCGCACATCCTCAACGCCGTGGTGATTACTGCTGCCCTGTCCGCCATCAACAGCGACATTTTCGGAGCCGGCCGCATCCTCTTCGGACTGGCCCGGCAAGGCCATGCGCCGGCAAGCTTCGGCAAGGTATCCCGCCACGGGGTGCCGTGGATGACCGTTGTGATGATGGCCGGCGTCCTGCTGGTGGGCGTGATCCTGAACGCCGTCATGCCCGAGGACGTGTTCCTGCTGATCGCTTCGATCGCCACCTTTGCCACCGTCTGGGTCTGGGTCATGATCCTGGCGTCCCATGTGGCCATGAAACGGGAGATCGCCCGCAAGGGGCTCCCGGCGTCGGAATTTCCTTCTCCGTGGTGGCCGGCGGCCTCCATCCTGACCATCGCGTTCATGGCCCTGGTGATCGCGATCCTGGGTGCGTTCGAGGATTCCCGGGTTGCCCTCTACGTGGGTGCAGTGTGGCTGGGGCTGCTGATGGTGGCCTACCGCCTGTGGGTCCGCGGCCATGGGCGCGCCCGCGCCGAACTTGTCGACGAGACGGCTCAGGGCGCTGGAACATCGGGCAAGTAGTGCCCAATAAATTTCGAGTGTTGGACGGTACAGAAGGGGTAAGAGTTACGCAAGCGACGGGTGGGATTTGGCCTTAGGTTGGACCCCAGGCGCAGACCGGACGTGGACCACTTGCCGCAGCATCCGGACCGCCTGCGAGTCCTGCTGGTTCAGGCACTGCAAAGGAGTGGTTTTGATGAAGGATCATCCAGCCTCCCGGCCTCCCTTCCCCCGCGCCCGGCGCCGCTTGATCTCATGGCTGAAGGCCGCAGCGCAGAAAATCCGCACGGCCGCCGTACCGTTCAAGATCGGGGACGTAGTCCTTGCCGACGACCCCTTCAACGGCCGCCGGCTTGGCGTGGTGACGGTCATCCACGGCTCGTCGCTGGGCCTGCGGACGGCGGCTGACGCCCACCCCGACCTGGTACCCGAAGTGATCTACTACGACTATCGGCAGGTTCGAACGCCGGAGTAGCCGGGCTGGCCGGGCCACTCAGGGCTTACCCGGGCTACCCAGGGCTTCCCCGGCGCTAAAATCAGTCATGGTTCCACTGAGCAATCTGCTGACTTTTGCCCTGGCCGCCGCCGTCCTGATTGCCGTCCCCGGGCCGAGCGTGCTGTTCGTGATCGGACGCAGCCTGGCCCTGGGCCGCAAGGGCGGGCTGCTGAGTGTCCTGGGAAACGCGCTGGGAATGGTCCCGCAGATCCTTGCGGTGGCGCTCGGTGTGGGTGTTGCCCTGGCGCAGTCGGTCCTGCTCTTCACGATCGTGAAGTTCGCCGGCGCAGCCTACCTCGTGTTCCTCGGCATCCAGGCGATCCGGCACCGTGGAACAAGTACGACGGCGGCCGATCCTTCGCGTTCCGGCTCCACTTTCCGGGTCCTCCGGCAAGGATTCGTTGTGGGCGCCACTAACCCGAAGTCGCTGGTGTTCTTCGTGGCGGTGCTGCCCCAGTTCGTGGAGTACTCCGCCGGCGGAATCCCGCGGCAGCTTGCCAGCCTGGGGGCGGTGTTCCTGCTGATCGCCCTCGTCTCGGACAGCATCTGGGCGCTGGCAGCAGGAACCGCCCGCCAGTGGTTCGCCCGCTCCCCGCGGCGCATCTCCACGCTGAGCACCACAGGAGGAGCAATGATGATCGCCCTCGGAGGCACCCTCGCCTTAACAGGTACAAAGCCATAGTTTGTGCCGCGCAGTTGGAGGCGGGCGGCGTCGGGCATGTGGAAGCGTGCGTCTAAGCGAGGAACGAGCGAGCACGCGGAACATGTCCGTGCCGCCCGCAACTGCGGGCGGACCGGAACTAACGAGCCGACCAGCCGCCGTCCATGGTGTAGCTGGCGCCGGTGACCATGCCGGCGTCGTTCGAGGCGAGCCAGGCAACCAGCGAGGCGACTTCTTCCGGCTCCACGAGCCGCTTGATGGCGGACTCGGTCAGCATGATTTTCGCCAGCACCTCGGATTCGGGGATGCCGTGGACCTTGGCCTGGTCGGCAATCTGCGACTCCACCAGGGGCGTGCGCACGTAGCCCGGATTGATGCAGTTGGAGGTGACACCGTGGTCCCCGCCCTCCAGCGCCGTCACCTTGCTGAGCCCTTCCAGTCCGTGTTTGGCCGAAACGTACGCGCTCTTGAACGGGGAGGCACGGATTCCGTGTACCGACGAGAGGTTGATGATCCGGCCGAAGTTGTTCGCGTACATGTGGGGCAGCGCCGCCCGGATCAGCAGGAACGGCGCCTCGAGCATGAGGGTGATGAGCCGGCGGAAGTCGGCCGGATCGTATTCCTCAATGGGGCTGATGCGCTGGATCCCGGCGTTGTTGACCAGGATGTCGCAGTCCAGGCTGAGGGTTGCCAAGGCATCCACATCCAGCAGGTCCACTGCCCAGGCGGTGCCGCCCACTTCATCGGCAAGTGCTGCCGCGGCGGCCTCGTCGACGTCGGCGATCACCACTTTGGCGCCCCGTGCGGCGAGGGCCCGCACACTGGCAGCGCCGATGCCGCCGGCGCCTCCGGTGACCAGGGCCTTGCGGCCGTTCAGCGTGTTTTCCATAACCCAGCCTTCCAGTTCAAAGATTTTTTCAGCGAGCCGGCCGGCTCCAGCGGGGCTGGAGCCGGCCAAAACTCAGGCAGCTCAGCGTGTGGCTGCTACAGGCAGGCCTTCGCGTTCGGCGTCGGCCCGGTCCACATCCTCCAGGGCAATGCCCTTGGTTTCCTTGAGGCTCAACACTGCCACCGTGGTGATGGCGCACGCCACCACCAGGTAAATGGCGGTGGGCACCCATGATCCGGTGTCCTTGAGCCACTGGGTGGCCAGGAGCGGCGCCAGCGAACCGGCGAAGATCGAGGTGACCTGCGAGCCCAGGGATACCCCGGCGTAGCGCATCCGGGTGGGGAAGAGCTCAGCCATGATGGCGGGCTGGCCGGCGTACATAAAGGCGTGAAGGCACAGGCCGATGGTGACGGCGAGGACGATCACCACTGCGTTCCTGGTGTCGAACATGGGGAAGGCGAAGAAAGGCCAGGCGGCTCCGGTAATGGCGCCGACCAGGTACACGGGCTTCCTGCCCCAGCTGTCCACAAGGCGTCCCACCTGCGGGATGACCAGGAAGTGGATGACGTGGGCGATCAGCAGCGCCAGCAGAAGCGAGGACGTGTCGTACTTGTGGACGCTCTTGAGGTACACGATGGCGAAGCTGACCACGAGGTAGTACATGATGTTTTCCGCGAACCGGAGGCCCATGGCCTGCAGGATGCCCTTGGGGTACTTGCGGATGACCTCGCCGACGCCGTAGCTGACAGCCTGCTCCTGCTCCAGCTGTGCCTTCGCTTCCAGGAAGATCGGCGACTCGGAGACGTTGGTGCGGATGTAGTAGCCGACGAACACGATCACGGCGGAGAGCCAGAACGCCACGCGCCAGCCCCAGCTGAGGAAGTCCGCGCTGCTCAGGACGTTGGACATGATGAACAGGACCAGCGTGGCCAGCAGGTTGCCCACCGGTACGGCGGACTGGGGCCAGCTGGACCAGAATCCGCGTGACTTGTTGGGGCTGTGCTCTGCGACGAGGAGCACCGCGCCGCCCCATTCGCCGCCCAGCGCAAAGCCCTGGATGAAGCGCAGGAACACCAGGAGTGCCGGTGCGAGGTAGCCGATCTCGGCAAAGCCGGGGAGGCAGCCCATCAGGAAGGTGGACACGCCGATGATCACGATGGTGAGCTGCAGGGTGGGCTTGCGGCCCAGCTTGTCGCCGATCTGGCCGAAGACGATGCCGCCGAGCGGGCGGGCCACGAAGCCAACGGCGTACGTGATGAAGGCCTGGATGATGCCGTCCAGCTCGTTACCGGTGGCCGGGAAGAAGTACTTCCCGAACACCAGGGTCGCAGCGGTGGCGTAGAGGAAGAATTCGTACCACTCCACCACGGTGCCAACCATGGATGCTGCGACGATCTTTTTCAGGCCCGCGCCCTTTGGGGCGGAATCGGCCGGTGTTGCCGAGCGTTGTTCTACGCTCATGTTTGTTCTCCTTAGTGTCCACGATGACACGCGCTGTGATCCACAGCACTGAATGGGCTCAGATGAGTATTGCCGCAGAAACTCTGCACTTCAATGGCCAAACCAGCACCCCTTGTGTGCAGAATTGCAGATATGGACACTAATCCCGATGACCTTCTGGTCCTGCTGGCCGTCTCGCGCTCAGCAAAATTCACGACGGCGGCGCAGGCCCTGGGACTGAACCACACCACCGTTTCGCGCCGGATAGCGGCCTTGGAGAAGACGCTGGGCGGGCGGGTCCTCTCCCGGGCGGCCGGCGCCTGGGAGCTCACCGAACTCGGCGCGGAGGCCGTGCTGGTGGCCGAGCAGGTTGAACAGGCCGTGCGCAGCCTGGGCCAGCCAGGCAAAGCACCTGACCCCATCACGGGGGTTGTCCGCATGACGGCCACTGACGGTTTCAGCGCCTACATCGCCGCCCCGGCGGTGGCACGGCTGCGCCGCCAGCACCCCGGGCTCAGCGTGGAGATCGTGACCGTCACCCGGCGGGCCCTGCAGCAGCGCTCCGGACTGGACATCGAGGTGGTGGTGGGTGAGCCCCAGGTGCACCGTGCCGAGGCCTTCAAGCTGGGCGAATACGTGCTGGGAATGTACGCCTCCCGGGCCTACCTGGCCGAAAACGGAACGCCGGCAACGGTGGAGGAACTGACGGAACATCCACTGGTCTACTTCGTGGACTCGATGCTCCAGGTGGACGATCTCGACGCCCCGCGCCGGCTCGTCCCCGCCATGAAGGACGGCCTGAGCTCCACCAACGTTTTTGTCCACGTGGAGGCAACCCGCGCCGGCGCGGGCATCGGCTTCCTGCCATGCTTCATGGGAGACCTGCACCAGGACCTGGTCAGGCTGCTTCCGGATGCCTTCTCCGAGCGGCTTCCCTACTGGATGGTGCTGCGGCCGGACTCCATGCGGCGGCCGGCGGTGGCCGCCGTGGTGCAGGCGCTACAGGACCAGACAGTCGAGCACGGGGAGGCCCTCCTGGGCAGGCGCTGAGCCCTATGTTCGGGCCTCTACACAGCGTAGTGTCAGAGGTAAGAGATGTCGGAGAGCCTTCGCTGGTGACAGTGCGTCGAATCTGTCCATATCCACCACCGTGGTTGCGGGCGATCAAGAGTCCGCGGCCTCCGACCGGCCCCAAGTGGCCCGGCTTTCAAGGATCGAGGCCGCCATGGCTCCCGAGACACACGACGCACCCACGGCCGAGCAACTCCAGGACCTGCTGCTCGACAGCCCGGGATTCACCGAGTTCCTTCTGAGCCTGACCACCATCTCCGCTTCCCGCCTGGGCGGGCGCGATCCGATGCTGTGCGCCATCACAGTTGAGCGGAACGGCAGCCCGGCAACCGTAGCCAGCAGCGACGACGAGGCCCTGCGGATGGACGAGAAGCAATACGACTACGACGACGGTCCTTGCCTGACGGCCCTCCGGCAACAGCACACGGTGCTGGTCCCGGATCTGCTCAATGACAGCCGGTGGGAGCACTATGCGGAGGCCGTCTCGGGAGAGGGCATCCGGTCAGTCCTCGCCGTTCCGATCCGCACCGACCAAGGCGCCGCTGCTGCGCTGAACTGCTATGCCCGCAGCACCGACGCGTTCGACGCCGCCACGATCGCTTCGGTCGAGGAGCACACCGACTCGATCTCCCGGATCCTCCGGCTCGCGCTGCGTGTCCATCCGGCGGAGATCTATCCCGAGCACCTCCGCTCAGCCCTCAAATCGCGGGCTGTCATTGACGCCGCCGTGTCCCTGGTGATGCTGCAGAACCGCTGCAGCCGGGACCAGGCCATGGACCTCCTGCACCTGGCGGCACGGGCCAACGACAGCAAGCTTCACGCCATCGCCGCGGATATCCTGTCCGGCGCGGAACTTCCGGGTAGCGAACTTCCCGGTACCGAGCTTCCCGGTACCGGGGACCGGTCGCACTAAAGGTAGAAATGAAGGAAGCCCCTGCGCGAGTCAGTGGACTCAAGCGCGGGGGCTTCCTGCCCTCCGGTCTTGGGGGAAAGCGGAGAGCTTCCACAAACTTACAGCGCGCACAGCGCCCGGATGGCGAAAAACGGCACAAAAGCCGATTCTTGAGCCAACTTTGCGGCTGCCGGGGCTTTTGTTGCACCGGTCTTGCGCCTACGTTGTGCGGCCGCTATAGAGGTGGCGGCTACGCAGCCGATGAGCCGCGCGACGGCGGTTCAGGGTCATGGCGGACGGCTGCGCCGGCTGCAAAGGCCCGAACTTTGGCGTCATCCCAGATGTGGGCGGGGACGCCGCCGCCCAGGAGCCTGCGGGCCAGTTGGGGGTCGTCGTCGAACGGCTGGTCGCTGCCGGCCATCACCATGTTGCCGTAGCGCCTGCCTTTGAGCATGGCGGGATCGGCAATGATCAGGGTGTGCTCGAAGACGGCCGCGATGGTGGCGGCATCCTCACGGGCATTCTTCAGGTCCGGAGCGTCGCCGGAATTCACCACATAGATCCCGCCGGGAGCCAGCACGCGCTTGGCGTGCCCGTTGAACTCGGCAGTGGTCAGCGGCCGGGGCGTCAGGGCACCGGCAAACACATCGCGGATGATCACGTCACGGGTCTGGGGCGTCAGCGACTCCGTCACCTCACGCGCTTCGCCCACGCGCAGCCGCAGCAACGGGGCCTTGGGCAGATCGAACCAGCCGCGGACGTACTCGGCGAGCTTGCCGTCCAACTCCACCACCACCTGGCGGGCTTCCGGGTACGCGGCGTGGAAGTAGCGCGCCAGCGAGCACGCACCGCCGCCCAGGTGCAGGGCGCGCAGCTTGGGCCTGGCCTCCCGGGGCCACCGTGATTCCACCAGCGCGGACATCCAGCGCATGTACTCGAAATCGAGGAAGAGCGGGTCCGCAAGGTCAATGTGCGAGCTCATGACGCCGTTGATCCGCAGGAGCCAGCCGTTTGAGTTGTCCTGGTCCGCGATCAGCTCGCAGTCCCCGGTATCGATGTAATACACGCCCTCAACCGGCCCGTCAGGGCGGGTTCCCTTCGGCACTTCCACAACTCCCGGCGTCGAACGTTCAGGGTTCCTGCCGGCAGCCCGGCCCTTACGTGCCATTTAGCCGGCCACCGTGTTGCTCATGCATCAACCCTAGTTGACCCGCCCCGCCTCCGACGGCGGCAGCGTCACGGTTGCTCATTAAGCGGTGGCCGGTAGCGTTAATTCCGAACCAAACACGCTGGCCGGCCCGACCGGTACGTCGGTCGGTGCTTTCCAGCCATTCGGAAGGGCGGACGGGCATGCGGATCGTCATCACTGGCGCCAGCGGAAATGTGGGCACGGCCCTGCTGCGGCGCCTCCAGCAGGAGCGGTCGGCGCGGCCCGGTACCGAACGGCCAAACACAGACAGGCCGGATGAGCTGGAACTTGCGGGAATCGGCCGCCGCACGCCGGACCTCACGGTGGCGCCCTACTCGGGCGTGGAATGGCACGCCCTGGACATAGCGGACGACGACGGCGGGCAGCTGCGCGCGGCGCTCGCCGGGGCGGATGCGGTGGTGCACCTGGCGTGGATCCTCCAGCCGAACCGCGACGAGGCGGTCCTGCATCGGACGAACGTGACGGGGACTGCGAACGTCCTCCGCGCAGCCAGGGAAGCCGGTGTGCGGCACGTGGTGTGCGCGTCCTCCATGGGGGCGTACAGCCGCTCCGGCAAGGAAACGCGGCGGAACGAGGACTGGCCGGTCACCGGCATCGAGGAATCACACTACAGCCGGCATAAGGCCGAACAGGAAGCCCTGCTGGACAGGTTTGCAGCAGAAAATCCTGGCATCACCGTTTCAAGGCTGCGTCCGGCGCTCTCCTTCCAGGCTGAGGCAGGCAGCGAGATCGGCCGGTACTTCCTCGGCCGCCTGATTCCCCGGCTGCTGCCGCGGAATCCCAGCCTGCCGATCATTCCGTTGCCCCGCGGCCTGGCCTTCCAGGCGGTCCATGCCGACGACCTCGCTGACGCGTACTGGCGCGTTCTCGACCGCCGTGCGGCCGGCGCGTTCAACATTGCCGCCGAGCCCGTGATCGGGCCGGTGGAACTCGCACGGATTTTCCATGCCAAGAGGTGGCTGCCTGTTCCGTTCCCGCTGGTCCGAGCGGCCGTGGACTTAAGCTGGCGGCTTCACCTGCAGCCAACGGACGCAGGCTGGATTGCGATGGCCGAAGGCGCCCCGGTAATGGACACCAGCCGCGCGCGCGGGGTGCTCGGGTGGGAGCCGCACACCTCCTCAGTGGATGCGATCCGTGGGGTGATCGACGGGCTGGCGGGCGGGCGCGGAATGGCAGGCTCTCCCCTGCTGCAGCCGCGCACCTAGCTGGCGGAGGCGGCTGGGACAGTCTGCCTGGACTAGCCTGCGGAGCCGCCGGGCGGCTGGCACCGGAAGATTCGTGCTGCGAAAACTAATACACCAAGGGTACTTACTATCTGATAGTAATCATGCTTACTATTTAACGGCCAGTTCTTACTGGTTCTTGATCAGTAGCCGACCTTCTTGGAAAGAGAGTGCGAAGATGACAGAGAACCGATGGCCACAGGACGGTAGCTACGGCACCCCTGGGGTTGCAGAGCAAACCGCATACCCGGTGACTCCGGATAATGACGCTGCCTACCCGGCAACTCAGGTAACCAACGACGCTTACCCGGCGGCTCCGGCAACCCAAGGCATGCCGTCGAAGACGGAGACGGCAAAGCGCGAGGCCGGGGACCTCGCCCACCAGGCCACCGATTCCGCCCAGCACGTAGCGGAAACCGCCAAGGCCGAGGCAGCCAATGTCGCCGGAGAGGTCAAGGCAAACGCCAAGGATCTGCTTTACCAGGCCAAGACGGACCTCACGGACCAGGCAGGCCTCCAGCAGCAAAAGGTAGCGCAGGGCCTCCACTCCATTTCCGGGGAACTCCGCACCATGGCTAACGCGTCCGAGCAGCCCGGCGTAGCCACGGACCTGATCCGGCAGGCCGCTGACCGGTCTGCCTCGGTGGCATCATGGCTGGAAGGCCGCGACCCCGGCTCACTGCTGAACGAGGTGAAGACGTTCGCCCGGCAGCGCCCGGGAACGTTCCTCGTGCTGGCGGCGGGAGCGGGCATACTGGCTGGCCGGCTCACCCGCAGCCTCAGTGCGGGCGCACCCGATTCATCGGGCGCCGTTCAAAGCGGGCGCACCACCACGGCTCCTATTTCAAGTGTGCCGGGCTATGTTCCCGATACCGGAACCGCAGTTCCGCCGCCGCCGGTGCAGATGCCGGCCCCGAACGCGACCACTGCCGGTATGGCCGGCACCGGAGCGGGCACGGGCGCCTACGCCGACAGCGATTATGGCGACAGCGCCTACGCTGACAGCCCCCAAGCCGGTACCGGAGACTATCCGGCGGACACCTACCCGCCCAATCCACTGGACGGTGAGGGAACGCGCCGTGACGAGACGGACCAGTGGGCAGCAGATCCGCTGGCCAAGGATCCCTTGGCCACGGACCCCCTGGCCGACGATCCGTACCGTGAGGATCCGTATCGTGAGGATCCCCCGCGCGGAGGGCAGCGATGAGCAGCCAGTATCCTGAAACACCCCCTTCGGCGGCCCACGCAAAAGCTGACAACACCTCCCTCGGTGACCTGCTGGGCGACGTGACGCGGGACCTCTCCACGCTGATGCGCCAGGAGGTGGATCTCGCCAAGGCCGAACTGAAGCAGTCAGCCTCCCGTGCCGGGAAGGGCGGCGGAATGCTCGCCGGGGCCGGCGTGGCCGGCCACTTCGTCCTCCTGTTCCTGTCCCTGGCCCTCTGGTGGGCGCTGGGAACGGTCATGGGCCTCGGCTGGTCCGCCGTCGTCCTCGCCGTTCTCTGGGGCATCATCGCCGCCGTCCTGGCGTCCGTTGGCCGCAAGCAGCTCAACGCGATCAAGGGCATGCCGCAGACGGCGGAGACGCTCCAGGAAATCCCCCCCACCCTCAAACCCAGTCATTAGACCCAGGTACACAGAGAGCTCGAGGTACACACGATGAGTGAAAACCCGGACGCCATCCGCGCCGACATCGAAGCAACCCGCGCGCGGCTCGGCACCAATGTCGACGCCGTGGCGGACAAAGTTACCCCGTCCAACATCGTCCACCGGCAGACGGACAAAGTTAAGGACGCCGTGTTCGGAGTGAAGGAGAAAGTCATGGGAGCAGCGGATCACACCACTGACCGGATGCATTCGGGCACCAGCGGTGGCGGGGCCCACCTGTCGGACGCCGGCGCGGCCATCGGGGACGCTCCCCGCCAGGTCCGCACCAAGACGCAAGGCAATCCACTCGCGGCAGGGCTCATCGCCTTCGGTGCCGGGATGCTGTTCTCGTCGCTGATCCCGGCGAGCGAGAAGGAGCGCGAGGCTGCCGAGGCGCTCAAGGTCAAGGCAGAGCCTCTGACGACGGAGCTGACCGAGGCCGCGAAGGACGTCGCCGAAGGGCTGAAGGCCCCCGCGCAGGAAGCCATGGAAAACGTCAAGGCTACTGCCGCCGACGCCACTGACCACGTCAAGGCCGAAGGCCAGGGCGCAGTGGACGACGTGAAATACCGCGCCGCGGACGCCAAGGACAACGTCCAGCAGGTGTAACGACACCGGATCCTGGCCGGGCTGCTCCACCCTTGCGGCGGGGCGGCCCGGCCCCGGCAGATTTGAGGATATTTCGTATGGCCAAGAACCCCGCCACCGAGAACAACACCGCAGCCCGTCCCGACGCCGAAACGCAGGAGAGCAGCACCGCCAAGGCCCGGACAGCGCCCGCGCCGGACGACTCCCGCAAACCGGACCGCCCCACTGACGTCAGCAAACCCTCCTGGCAGTACATCGCAAAGAAGACGTTCAGGGAATTCACCAAAGACCAGTGCCCGGACCTCGCCGCCGCCCTCACCTACTACGGCGTCCTTTCCATGTTCCCGGCCCTGCTGGCCCTCGTGTCGCTTCTCGGGATCTTCGGACAGGCGGAGAAGACCACAGCGGCGATGCTGGAGATCGCCCAGGGCATAGCCCCGGGCTCCACGCTGGACATCATCCGGCAACCCGTCGAAGAGCTCACCAGTTCCTCCACCGCCGGCTTCGCCCTGATCGTCGGCATCCTGACGGCCCTGTGGTCCGCGTCCGGGTACGTGGGCGCCTTCGGACGGGCCATGAACCGGATCTACGAAGTGGACGAAGGCCGCCCCTTCATCAAGCTCCGCGGAACCATGCTGGCCGTCACTTTGTGCACTGTGATCATCGTGGCGCTGACGGCAGCCATGCTGGTGCTCAGCGGCCCCGTGGCCGAAGCCGTCGGTAATGCCATCGGCCTGGGCGGCGCGTTCCTCACCGCCTGGAATATCGCCAAGTGGCCCGTGATCGTGGTGCTGGTGGTGGTGGTCATCGCCATCCTCTACTACGCCACTCCGAACGTGAAGCAGCCCAAATTCCGCTGGATGAGCATGGGCTCCTTGATCGCACTGATGATCTTCGTCCTGGCTTCGCTTGGCTTCGGCTTCTACGTCGCCAACTTCAGCAACTACAACAAGACCTACGGCGCAATCGGCGGCGTCATTGTGATGCTGCTGTGGCTGTGGATCCTGAACATGTCCCTGCTGTTCGGCGCCGAGTTCGACGCCGAGATGGAACGCGGCCGCCAACTCCAGGCCGGCATTGAAGCCGAGGAAACAATCCAGCTGCCGCCCCGGGACACCAAGCAAAGCGACAAGCTGCAGGTCAAGGAAGAAGAGGACATCCGGCGCGGACGCGACCTCCGCGAACGCCATGAGCGTGAACGCCGGAACGACGAACGGGACCAAAGCCCCTAGCGCGGAGGGGTACTCCGGACTCTACTGGGTGGACGTTGCGCCGCTGCCTATGGAGGGGAGGTCCCATGCCGACGGCTTCACCGAGGAATGCGCCGAACCCGGACGGACCGGTCGCTGTGGGCTACGACGGGTCCGAACCGGCACAGCTTGCCGTCCGCTGGGCCGCCGGGTATGCCGCCGCCACGAACCGACGGCTGAAGGTGATCCATGCCTGGGTCTGGCCCGTCTTCACCAAGAACCTTGGTCCCGTAAAAGGCGTTGAGGGCAGCGGGCTCAGACACGCCGCCGAAGCTACCCTCCAGGAAGGCCTGGACCTCGCCCGCTCAGTTGCGGCCGAGGTTGAAACCGCAGCGGCCGCCCGGCGCGAGGGCGCCGAACCCGAGGCCGCCGAACCTGAGGCAGCCGAAGGCAGGGCGCACCACCTGGAAATCGACGGCGTCATCGAGCCGGGGCTGCCCGGCCAGGTTCTCCGCGCCGCGGCGGAGGGCGCCAGTGTCCTGGCAGTGGGCCACCGCGGCATGGGCCGCTTCCTGGGACAGCTGGTGGGTTCCGCCTGCCTCGACCTTGCCGTCCACGCGCCGTGCCCCCTGATGGTGGTCCGCTACCCGAACCGTCCCGGCCAGCCCGTCGCGGCCGGAATTGACGACAAACTCCGGCGTGACCAGGTGGTGGCGGAAGCGGCCGGCCTGGCGTCCGCCCTGAACGTGCCGCTGCAATTGATCCATGTGGCCGGCGACCAGCACCACGCAACACACGGGCGCCATGCACCGCTGCACGGTAAGGAGCTCCTGGACCAGGCCGTGGAACTCGCCAGGAGCCTCGCCCCCGACGTTCCCGTGGAAGGCATCCTGCTGGAGAGCCATCCCGTGCAAAAGGAGCTCTTGACCGCTGCGGCGCAGGCCGACGTCCTGGTTCTGGGCGCCCATCACCGGGAAGGCCATCCGGGGAGCACCGTGTCCTCGGCCTTGGAGCGGGCGCTGTGCAACCTGCTGATCACGCGGTGAGCCCCGTGCCCCCAACGAGAGCCGTGCCGGAATAGCAGGACAGGAAGTGTGCCGTGCGTGCTTGGTGGGTTGGCAAACCGGGCCCCGTGGCGGGGCATCCGCTGGTGTTCGGCGAACGCCCCGATCCGAGCCCCGGCCCGGGAGAAGTCCTGCTTGACGTGCGTGTGTGCGGCGTGTGCCGCACCGACCTCCACCTGGCCGAAGGCGACCTGCCGCCCCGCCAGCCCGGCATCATTCCGGGCCATGAGGTGGTGGGGGAAGTGGTGGAGCTCGGTGAAGGCGCCGCCAGGTTCCGGATCGGGGAGCGCGTGGGCGTCGCCTGGCTGGGGGGCACCTGCGGACGCTGCCGCTTCTGCCTCCGTTCGCAGGAAAACCTGTGCCTTTCCCCCACCTTTACGGGCTGGGACCGGGATGGCGGTTACGCGGACCGGGTGACGGTCAACGAGGACTACGCCTACCGGATCCCGGAGATTTTTTCGGACGAGCAGGCCGCTCCCCTGCTGTGCGCGGGGATCATCGGCTACCGCGCCCTGAGCCGGGCCCAGGTGCCGGACGGCGGCCGCCTCGGCATCTACGGTTTCGGCGGTTCCGCCCACCTGGCCGCCCAGGTGGCCATGCACCGCGGAGCCAGCGTGTACGTCATGACCCGTTCCGAGGAGGCCCGGCGCCTCGCCCTGGAGCTCGGGGCGGCTTTCGCCGGGGACGCCGACGACGAACCTCCCGTGCCGCTCGACTCGGCCATTCTTTTTGCCCCGGTGGGCTGGCTGGTGCCGCAGGCGCTGCGTGCCCTGGACCGAGGGGGCACTCTTGCCGTGGCTGGCATCCACCTGAGCGACATCCCGCCGATCCATTACGGATCCGAGCTCTTCCAGGAACGGCAGCTGCGCAGCGTCACCGCAAACACCAGGGCAGACGGCGAGGAGTTCCTCCGCGTCGCGGCGGACATTCCGCTCCGGCCCACCACGGTGCCCTACCGGATGGAGGCGGCGGCCCAGGCCCTGCAGGACCTTGCCGCAGACCGCATTACCGGGGCCGCCGTCCTGCATATGGACTAGCCACAAACCCGCCTTAGGATCCGGTGCCCAGCCGGAATTCGTGGTCCTGCCCGGCGTGCAGCAGGACGTGCTGGGTGCCGAGCCGGACCTGCACCGGGGAGGCGTCTCCCGGGGCCGCGCTAACCCTCAGGCGGTCCTTCTCCAGGTGCACTGCCAGGAGCTGGTCCCGGTACCGCACGTTGAACGTGACTCTGCGCAGTTCCTTCGGAAGGCTGGGTGCGAAATCCAGGGCGTCCCTCGTGATGCGCAGCCCGGCGAAGCTCCGTTGCACCACGTCGATGGATCCGGCCATGGCGCCCAGGTGGATTCCCGCGCTGGTGGTGCCGCCCTGGGTATCGTCCAGGTCCGCGTCGAGGGCTTCGCGGAAGGTGTCCCACGCCTGCTCCGGATCAAGCTGCGCCAGCACCGAGGCGTGCGCCACCCGGCTCAGGGTGGATCCGTGTGCGGTCCGGGCCAGGTAGAAGTCAACAGTCTGTGCGATCTGCTCGGACGTCACGGCATACCCGAGGCGGTCCAGGAAGGTGGTGAGCTGGTCTTCGCCGAGGACGTAGAGCAGCATGAGGACGTCCGCCTGCTTGGCCAGCTGGTAGTGGTTGGTGCTGGTGCCTTCGGCTTCGAGGATGAGGTCCAGGCGCTGGACGTTCCGGTAGGTGCGGCGGTAGTGCTCCCAGTCCAGCTCCTGGAGATTCTCATAACCGGCGAACTGGCTCATGATGCCGTCGGCGTGAAATGGCACGAATACCCTCCGGCCAAGCTGCGCCCACGCCTCGATTTCGCTTTCAGTGACGCGCAGCCGTTTGCGGAAATCGTCCATGTCGAAGCCGTGCAGGGAAGTCATTATCCACACCGCCAGATCGCACACCCATGCTGCCATGACGTTGGTATAGGCGTTGTCGTCCAGGCCTCCCCCGGGGTTGTCGGGGTAGCCGGTGTGGTATTCGTCCGGGCCCACCACAGCCCGGATGTGGAATCTGTCATCCGCGGGGTCGTGGTCGGCCATCGAGGTGAACAGCCGGGCCACTTCCACAATGATTTCCGCACCGTGGTGCATCAGCCAGGCCCGGTCCTGGGTGGCTTCAAAGTACTGCCAGGCGTTGTACGCCACGGTGAGGCCCGAGTGGCGCTGCAGGTGGGAGTAGTCCGGGACCCAGTGGCCGGAACGGGCATTAAAGAGCAGCTTCGGTGTTTCCTCGCGGCCGTCGCTGCCGCTCTGCCACGGAATCAGGGCTCCCTTGAACCCTGCCGCCCTGGCGGCGTCCCGGGCGGTCCCCAGCCGGCGCCACCGGTAATCGAGGAGCGCCCGCGTCACGGCGGGAAGCCTGGATGTCAGGAGGGGCAGGACAAAGAGTTCATCCCAAAAAATGTGCCCCCGGTAGCCTTCGCCGTGCAGGCCGCGGGCGGGAACACCGGCGTCCAGCTCCGCGGTATGCGCGGAGATGGTCTGGAGCAGGTGGAAGACATGCAGGTTCAGGATCAGCTGGGCCTGGTTGGAGGCGTCGAACTCGATGATGAAGGGCGTGAGCAGTCCCCGCCATGCCGCCTCGTGACTGGCCAGCAGCTCCTCGAAGCCGCCCCTGGCGCGGTTCAGGACGTCCAGGGCGGCGGTCCGGGGCGAGGAAATGGCGTGGTCGCGGGACGTCACCACGGCCACGGTTTTGGTGACGGTTACCGGATCGCCGTCCCGGAGGTCCGCCTCAAAGCGGTGGACGAACAGTCCGCCGAGCTCTTCAGGCGTGGCACGATGCAGGCTGGCGGGCACGTCGGTCCGGCTGGCCAGTGCAATGCCGATCCTGCTCTGGCTTGTCCGCGCCACAACCACCTGGGTGGCCGAGCCTGGCCCGTCGTCGGCACCGGAGACCGTGATGCCTGCCAGGTGGCGGTTGGACAGGAGGGCTTCCACCGGCACGTTCGAGTTGGTGATGTCCGTGTCGCAGCCGCTGCGGATGGCCACCCGGCCGGCCCATCCCACGGCGGTCACCGTCATCTCGAGCGCGGCGAGGTGCGGTTCCGCCATGGACACCAGCCGGCGCTGGACCACCTGAAGCTGCCTGCCGGCGTCGTCCTCCAACACGGCCTCCCGCGTCAGCAGGGCACGCTTCAGATCGAGGGTGCGCCGCTCGCTGCGGAGCTGCAGGCCGCCGTCGGACCACCACCGGCCGCCCTCCACGGAGAGGTCCAGCGGCAGCCAGTCCGGCATGTTGACCATGTGTTCGTCTTCGGTTTCCTGCCCCAGGATCACGCTGGTGAGCCGGTTGTAGACACCGGCGAGGTAGGTTCCCGGGTAGTGCACACCGTCCCGGCGGTGTTCCGGGGCCGCGCCCCGCGTGGCCATGTATCCGTTGCCGAGCGTGGTCAGGGCTTCCCGGTGGCCTTCGTGCGCGGGATCGAATCCCTCGTAGACCAGTTGCCAGGGGTCCGCGATGACCAGGCCGAGGTCCAGTTCGCTGACGTCTTCAAGCACGACGTCGGCGCCCGCGGCTTCCAGCTCGGCCCGGTGCCCGGCCCGGTCAATCCCCACCACCAGGCCGAATCCGCCGCGGCGGCCCGCTGCCACGCCGGCCACGGCGTCCTCGATGACCACCGCACGTCCTGGCTCCACCCCCAACTCCCTGACGGCATGGAGGAACAGGGCGGGGTCGGGTTTGCCCGCCAGCCCAAGCCGTGCTGCCGTGTTTCCGTCCACCACGAGGTCGAAGGCGTCCTGGAGTCCGGCGGCTGCCAGCACGGCGCGGGCGTTCCGGCTGGCGGTCGCGAGCGCCACCGGGACCTTTCCTGCCCTGAGCCGTTCGAGCAGGGCCACCGTTCCAGGGAAAACGGGCACGGGCCGGCGGCCCAGCAGTTCTCCGAAGATGCCGTTCTTACGGGCGCCCAGCCCCACCGCGGTCCACTCCCCCGGGCCGTCGGCGTGCCCGCCGGCCGGCAGTGTGACCCCCCGCGACTGCAGGAACGCCGTCACGCCGTCCTCCCGGGTGCGGCCGTCCACAAAGCGCAGGTAGTCAGTGTCCGTGAACGGATCGCGCCGGGCGTCCGCCGGCATCCGGCGGTCCTGGAGGACGGCGTCGAAAAGTTCCTTCCATGCCGCCGCATGGAGTTCCGCGGTGTCCGTGACCACACCGTCGAGATCGAAGACCACGGCGTCAACCGGGGCCAGCGCAGCGGCGACGGTTGGCGACTCAGTCATGGCTTAGTCCTACCAGCGTTGGCCGGGCCTGCCCAGTGACGTTGGACCCGTCTTCCGGATGACTGGCCGGCCGGCTCCCGGGCCGTCAATCCGGCCGTCAATCCGGGCTGGTTATCCGGCGACCAAGGTGTCCAGCGTGATGAACCCGTAGCCGGCCTGGCGCATCCTCTCGATCATCCCCGGAAGGGCGTCTGCGTCCAGAGTTGAGCCGTCGGTCGGGTTGGACCCGATGTGCATCAGGACGATTTCGCCGGGCTGCAGGGCGGACAACGCACGGTCCGCCACCTGCTGCGCTGTGACACCGCCGCTGGTTCCCTTCCAGCCGAGGGTGTCCACGGACCAGCGCACCGGCACATACCCCAGGTTGTTCACAGCGGCGATGGTGCGGCCATCACGGGCACCGAACGGGAACCGGAACAGCGGCCGGGGGTCGGCTCCGGCGGCTGTTATCGCCTGCTCCGCCGTGCGGACCTGGTCCCCGATTGCGGTGTCCGGCAGGCCGGTGAAGTCCGGGTGGGTCTGGGAGTGGTTGCCCACACGGTGGCCGCCCGCCACGATGGCGGCCACCCCGGCCGGGTTGGCCGCAGCCCAGGATCCCGTCAGGAAGAACGTCCCGCGGACCCCTGCGCCCGCCAGGGTCTGCAGGATCGAGGGGAGGCCGGCCGAGTTGGCGCCGGCGTCGAACGTCAACGCCACCGCCGCACCGGCACCGGGAACCACCTCCACGTCCTGGCCGGCCAGGGCAGGGGGAAACGGGGCCACCGGCGGAGGGGGCTGCGGAACAGGCAGCGTTTCGGGCGGCGGCGTGGGGCCGGACGCCACAGGGGCCGGCGCGGGCGTTTCGCCCGGAGTCTCGGACGGCGCGGACGGGGAGTCGGACGGCTGTGGTCCCAAGGACTGGCTTCCCGACGGCGAGGCGGCCGGGCTTGAGGGGGCGGGCGTCGACGGCGGAGACGCCGAGGTCTGGCTTGCCGCCGGCTGGCCCGCCGGCGGGCCCGATTCCCGCGGAGCACCGGCCAGGATCACGGCCACCACCACCGCCGCGATCGCAACCACCGCCACGACGGCAGCAGCCGCCAGCCTGCGGCGTCTGCGCGGATCGGCGGGCGGTTCGGTAGGCGGTTCGGCGGGCGGTTCCCCGACCATGTTCGACACCCTTCAACCATGGCAGGGGCAGCGCCGCTGCTGACAGGGCTGAAAGGCCTGCAGGCTCCGCCGCATGCCGGCTCAGCGCAGGCGCCGCATCAGGGACCTATTCCCCTTGTTCCGCAACGCGGGTTCAATGGAGTGTTACCCATAGGTGTGCGTCCTGTGGGTGCGTCCTTTCAGTGTGTGCTCAGACGTGGCAGCTAACCAGACGAAGGCGGGTCTGCCTGTGAAACTTGTGCTCCGGTATCCGCTCGTTGCGGGCACGGTACTGGCCCTGATGGCTGTCGCCGCCCTGGTGATGTCCGGCCAGCCGGTGATCGCGCAGTTTGCGGCGAGCGGCTATGCCCTGGCGGTGGCGGCCTACCTGTCCGTCGGCATGATCCGAAGGCTGCGCAGCGGGCACTGGGGCATCGATATCCTGGCCGTCACGGCGATTGTCAGCACGGTGCTGGTGGGCGAGTTCATTGCGTCCATGATCATCGTGCTCATGATGGCCGGCGGCACGGCCCTTGAGGACTACGCGGCAGGCCGGGCCAAGAGCGAACTCAGCGCCCTGCTGGCGCGCGTCCCGCAGACGGCCCACCGGGAGCGGAGCGGCGGTGCCGGGAATGGCACCACGCAGAACGGAACGCAGAACGGCACAGCGGAAAACGGCGCGCACGAGGACGTTGCGGCCACGGACGTCCTGGTGGGCGACATCCTGCTGGTCAAACCGGGCGAAGTCGTCCCGCTGGACGGCGTGCTGCTCTCCGATGCCGGCACATTCGATGAATCCTCCCTCACCGGCGAAAGCCTGCCCGTGGAGCGCACAGCGGGCGAGGGCATTATGAGCGGCTCCGTCAACGGCGAGGCCGCCGTCCGGATCCGGGTTACCGCCGTCATGGAGGATTCCCAGTACAGCCGGATCGTGGCACTCGTGAAGGAAGCCTCGGAAAGCCGCGCCCCCATGGTGCGCCTCGCCGACCGGTACGCCATCCCGTTCACGGCCTTTGCCTATGCGCTGGGTGCCATCGCCTGGATTGTCAGCGGCAGCCCCACCCGCTTCGCCGAAGTCCTGGTGGTGGCCACACCCTGCCCGCTGCTCATCGCGGCGCCGGTGGCGTTCCTGGGCGGCATGAGCCAGGCGGCCAAGTCCGGCATCATCGTCAAGTACGCGGGTGTCCTGGAACAGCTTGGCAGGGTGCGCACCGCAGCCTTCGACAAGACCGGCACGCTCACCTACGGCCGGCCCTCACTGGTGGCCATCGTCACCGCCAATTCCATGGGCCAGGACGAACTCCTCCGGCTGGCGGGCTCCGCGGAACAGTACTCCTCCCACGTCCTGGCAGCGTCCGTAATGGAGGCCGCCACCTCCCGGGACCTCCGTTTCGAGACCGCCAGTGAGGCGATGGAGCATGCCACGCACGGGGTGCGGGCGGTGTTCGACGGGCGGGAAGTGGTGGTGGGCAAGCCGTCCTTCGTGGCCGAATTCGCGCCCGGCGTCGTGGAAGCGGACCTGGCCAGCGGCCAGCTGGCCATCTATGTGGGCATCGGCGGGGTATACGTCGGAGCCCTGGTCATGAGCGACCCGCTGCGCGCCGAAGCCCGCCGGACCCTGGCCGAGCTTTCCGCGCTCGGGGTCACCGAAACGGTGATGCTGACCGGCGACGCCCTTGCCACGGCCAGGCACATCGCCGCCGAAGCAGGGCTCACGGATGTCCGGGCCGAGTGCCTTCCGCCGGACAAAGTGGAAGCAGTGAAGTCACTGCCGCGCCGTCCCGTGATGATGGTGGGCGACGGCGTCAACGACGCCCCCGTGCTGGCAGTGGCCGACGTCGGAATCGCCATGGGCGCGCGCGGTTCCACCGCGGCAGGCGAGTCTGCCGACGTCGTGATCATCCTGGACGATCTGTCCAAAGCGGCGCATGCCGTGCGGATAGGGCAGCGCACCGTCAGGGTGGCGATGGAGAGCATCTGGATCGGCATCGTGCTGAGCGTCGGGCTCATGGTGGCGGCAGCCGCGGGCTACGTGCCCGCCATCGCCGGGGCACTCTCGCAGGAGCTGGTGGACCTGGCCACCATCCTCAACGCGCTGCGCGCCCTGAGCCCCGGCCGGCATGTGGCACCGGCCAAGGATCAGGCCGAGCCTTCCACGTCCGCGATCACCCGCACCGTTTTGAGGTAACTGTCCGGGTTGAGCGAGATGGAGTCGATGCCCTCGCCCACCAGGAAGGCCGCGAAATCCGGATGGTTGCTGGGCCCCTGGCCGCAGATCCCGATCTTGATTCCGGCCGCGTGCGCCTTGCGGATGGCTTCGCTGATCATCGCAGTGACGGCGCCGTCGCGTTCATCAAATAAGGCGGCCAGCTGCTCGGAATCCCGGTCCACGCCCAGGACCAGCTGCGTGAGGTCGTTGGAACCGATGGAGAAGCCGTCGAACTTCGGCGCGAACTTTTCGGCCAGGACCACGTTGGAAGGGATCTCGCACATCATGTACACCTGCAGGCCGTTTTCGCCGCGCACCAGGCCGTTCTGGTCCATGACCGCCAGCACCCGGTCCGCTTCGTCCGGGGTGCGGCAGAAGGGGATCATCACAATGACGTTGCGGAAGCCGATGGTTTCCCGGACCCGTTTGAGCGCGGCGCACTCCAGCGCGAAACCCTCCCGGTAGCGCTCGTCGTAGTACCGCGACGCGCCGCGGAAGCCCAGCATGGGGTTCTCTTCGGACTGCTCGAACGAGCCGCCGCCGATCAGGTGCGCGTACTCGTTGGTCTTGAAATCGCTGAGCCGGACGATCACCGGGTTGGGGTGGTAGGGCGCGGCGATCTTGGCGATCCCCAGCGCCAACGCCTCCACGAAATACTCCCGGGGGTCCGCGTAGCCGCTGGTCAGTTCCTTGATCCGCCGGGCGTCGTCCGGGTCCGTGACCCGCTCCGGATGCACCAGGGCCATCGGATGGACCTGGATCAGGTTGCTGATGATGAATTCCATCCGGGCCAGGCCAACCCCCGCCGCGGGCAGCCGCCACCACTGGAAGGCGGCTCCCGGGGTGGCGATGTTCACCATCATGGCCGTGCGCGTGGCGGGCAGGGTGCCGAGGTCCACCTCCTCGGTGTCGAACGGCACGGTGCCTTCGTAGACCCGGCCCAGGTCTCCTTCCGCGCAGCTCAGCGTCACGGCCTGGCCTTCACCCAGGACGCTGGTTCCGTTTCCGGTGCCGACGACGGCGGGAACGCCCAGTTCGCGGCTCACGATGGCCGCGTGGCTGGTGGTCCCGCCGTGGTCGGTGACGATCCCGGACGCCCGCTTCATCACGGGCACCCAGTCCGGGTCCGTCATCTCGGTGACCAGGATGGCGCCGTCGCGGAAGGCGTCGATGTCCCGCGCACTCCGGATGACGCACGCCGTGCCGTGCGCGATGGAATCCCCGATCGCGGCACCGGAGGCCAGGACCCTGCCCGTCCCGCGGAGGTGGTGGATGGTGAAGCGCGTCCCGCTCTTGAGCGCCTGGACGGTTTCGGGCCGCGCCTGCACCATGAACAGCTCCCCGGTGGCGCCGTCGCGGGCCCACTCCATGTCCATCGGGCGGCCGTAGTGGTCCTCCACCGTCACGGCCCAGCGCGCCAGGTCCAGGATCTCGGCGTCGGTCAGCACGAATGAGCTCCGTTCCTCCGCGGAGGTATCCACCATCCGGGTCCGCGCGTGGCCGCCCCGGCTGTAGACCATCTTGCGGGCCTTGGAGCCGAGCGTCTTCTCGATGATCGGGGCCAGGCCGGTGTCCGCCAGCAGCGGTTTGAACACCACGTACTTGTCCGGGTTGATGCTGCCCTGGACCACGGTTTCGCCCAGGCCCCAGGCCGCGCTGATCACTGCCGCGCGCGGGAAGCCCGAATCGGTGTCGATGGAGAACATCACACCGGACGCCCCGACGTCGGACCTCACCATCCGCTGCACACCGATGGAGAGCGCCACGTCCACGTGCTCGAATCCCTTCACCTCCCGGTAGCTGATGGCCCGGTCCGTAAACAGCGATGCGTAGCAGCGCCGGCAGGCGTCCAGGAGCTCGCGTTCGCCGGAAATGTTCAGGAACGTCTCCTGCTGCCCGGCGAAGCTGGCGTCCGGGAGGTCCTCCGCGGTGGCGCTGCTGCGGACGGCAACGGAGGGCCGGTCCACTCCGGCCCTGTCGGCGAGGGCGCGGTAGTGGCTGCGGATTGATTCGGCGATGTCCGCCGGGAATTCGCTGTCCAGGAAGAGCTCCCGGATGGCCTCGCCCGTCGAGCGCAGCGACGCCTCGCCGGCCCGGTACTCCCCGATCCGGGCGCGCATGGCGGCGTCGATGCCGTTGGCTTCGACGAACGTGCGGTAGGCGGCGGCCGTGGTGGCGAAGCCATCCGGCACCCGCACGCCCCGGGACTTGAGCGAGCGCGTCATTTCCCCCAGCGACGCGTTCTTGCCGCCCACCTGGGGCACATCCGCCATCCCGATTTCGTCGAACCACACCACGTGGCTTTCAGTCATGGCTGCTCCCGCCGCTTGGTCCTCCATGGATTGATCCTCGTTCGCCGGACCCCCGCGGGTCAGAGGCTTTGGACCTGCGGTGCCGGACCACTTTGTACAGCCAGTCCGCGATGATGACGGCGGGAATGGCGGCTAGCGCCACGGCAAGGCCCCCGGGCGACGGCGGCGCGTGGCCCAGCAATGCGGCGATGGGGCCGACGAACAGGAAGACCAGCAGCAGCCCGACTTCCGCCAGCACCGCCCAGACCAGCAGCCTGTTGGTGGCCCAGCCCAGCCGCCACGGCGGGGTGCTGGCGCTGCGGCAGGCGAACGCGTTGGCCAGTTGTGCCAGCACCACGGTGGTGAAGGCTGCCCCGGAGGCCGCCATGAGAACGTCCGACACGGGTAGTTCCGCACCCGGCCGCCAGCCGGCACCGAGGAGCACTGCGGTGTAGGCGGTCATTTCGAAGAGGGCCTCCACCGGACCCAGCAGGCCGAACACCCGGAACATCAGGGCGCGGTCCATCAGGTGCCTCCGCTCCGGCGGACGTTTCAGCGTGCCCTTGCTGGGGGCTTCGCTGCCCAGGGCCAGCGCAGGGAGCAGGTCGGTGCCGATGTCGAGGGCCAGGATCTGGAGCACGCTGAGCGCCAGCGGGAAGCGTCCGCCGGAGAGTGCCCAGATCACGAAGGGGGTGAGCTCGGCGACGTTGTCCGTCAGATGGTAGGTCAGGAACCGCCGGATGTTCGCGTACGTGGCGCGGCCCTGCTCCACGGCGGCGATGATGGTGGCGAAGTCGTCGTCCAGCAGCACAAGGTCCGCCGCTTCGCGGGCCACGTCGGTACCGCTCAGTCCCATGGCAATGCCGATGTCGGCCTGCTGGAGGGCGGGGCCGTCGTTGACGCCGTCGCCGGTCATCGCCACCACGTGGCCGCGGTGCTGGAGAAGGCGTGCCACGCGGAGTTTCTGTTCCGGGGTGACCCGGCTGATGACCACGCCGTCGCGGTCCAGCAGGGCGGTCAGGACGGCGTCGTCCTCAGGGAGGGTGTGGCCCTCCAGCACCAGCTCGGGTGAACCGATCAGCCCGGTTTCCCGGGCGATGGCGGCCGCGGTGAATGCGTGGTCGCCGGTGACCATGGCCACCTTGATTCCCGCCTCGCGGGCCGCCTCGAGCGCCAGGCGCACTTCGGCCCGGGGCGGATCGTGGAGGCCGATCAGCCCCAGCAGCGTCAGCCCCGCTTCAACCTCCTCCAGCTTGACGCTTTCGCCCGGCAGTCCGGGCAGGCTCCGCTCGGCCACGGCCAGTACCCGCAGCCCGTGCGAGGCCATCTGGTCAACCATCTGCAGGGCGCGTTCGGCGCCGCTTTCGCCACACAGCGGAATCACGGATTCCGGGGCACCCTTGACGTACAGCATGGTGCCGACGATCGCGGATTCGCGCAGCCGGCGCGGGTCGAAGGCGAAGCGGTGCGACACCTCGGGGTCATCGGGCTTGTTCCCCGGGCCGGCCAGCCGGATGGCAAGCGCATCAATGGCGGCCTCCATCGGGTCACCCTCGGCGATCCACTGCCCGTTGTGGAGCACGGCACGCCCCGCGGAGGCGGCCAGCGCAGCGGTGCTGAGGTGCCGGGCTTCCCCGGTTCCCTTCCCGGTGACTTCGGCCTCGGGCCCGTAGCCCGCACCGATGATGCTGAGCAGCCCTGCCGGGGTCCAGACCTCGACGGCGTTCATCCGGTTCTGGGTGAGTGTGCCGGTCTTGTCCGTGCAAATGAAGGTGGTGGAGCCGAGGGTTTCCACCGCCTCCAGGTTCCGGACCAGCGCGTTGCGCTGCGCCATCCGCTGCGCCCCGACGGCCAGCGAAAGCGTCACCGTGGGCAGCAGGCCCTCGGGCACCAGCGCCACCGCCACCCCGATCGCGAAGAGGAAGGCGTCGCGCCAGGAAATACCCACCAGCAGCGAAAGGATAAAAAACAGCACGCCGATCCCCAGCGCCACCGTGGCCGTGATGCGGACAATCCGCTGCAGCTCCAGGGCCAGCGGGGTTGGAGGCGCCTCCACCTTGCCGGTCAGCGCGGCGATTTCGGCGAGACGGGTGCCTCCGCCGGTGACCGTGACAATTCCTTCAGCCTCGCCGTTAACCAGGAACGTGCCACCGAGGACGGCGTCGCCCGGGACCTTGGCTACGGCTTCGCTTTCGCCGGTGAGCATCGACTCGTCCACCGAGCAGCCGGCGGCAAGCACCAGCCGGAGATCCGCGGGGACCCTGTCGCCGGCAACCATCACCACCACGTCGTCCGGCACCAGCTCGGTGGTGTGGACCTTGACAATGCGGCCGTCCCGGCGGACCGACACGATGGCGGGAAGCAGCTCACGGAGCCTGGCGGCAGCCCGCTGTGCGCGTTCCTGCTGGATGTAGGCGAAGAGGCCGTTGACCAGGATCACCACGACGATCGCGACGGCCAGCTGCGGCATGCCGGCCACGTAGGCAAGTCCGGCCGCCACCCAGAGCATGACGGCAAAGAAGTGGGTCATTTCGGCCAGCAGTTTGCGCCAGCGCGGCACCGGGCGGACTTGCGGCAGCCGGTTGGGACCGACGTTCCGCAGCCGGAGGGCAGCCTCCTCCGAGCTGAGGCCCAGAGCGCGTGGCAATGCACCAGCTCCGGAGCCGGCAGCAGGAATCACGGCCGCAGCCCGCTGTTCACGGGCAGCGCCGAGCACACGACACCACGGCCCTCAGGAGGAACCCCATGGGTCGAGGATGCGGTCTAGGAGTTCAGGCTCCTAGGGTCAAAGGTCACCACTGTCCCGGTCCAGCGCGGGGAGCTCCAGCGCGGGGAGCTCCAGCGCCAGCGCCCGGAGGTAGGCAGCGAACCCCTGCGGTGCGCGGGCATGGGTGCGGCCCGACGTCAGCACCCGGATGGTGTCGGTGGCCAGCACGCTGTAAGCCTGCTTGCGCAGGTTCTCCACCAGGATCCGGTCCTCGTGGGCGCGCGTGCGGGGAAACCCGCCGGCCGCAAAGTACGCGGAGGCCCGCACGCCGAAATTCGCGCCGTAGATGTGCGGATGGTCCTCCCTGAACGGGTGCCGCTCCAGCCAGCGCCGCAGGACGGCAGGATCGGTCCCGGCCGGATCCGGCTCGACGGATCCCAGGACAGCATCAGCCCCGGCATCGGCCAGTTCGACCTGGCGCACCAGCCAGTTCTCCGGGACGGCGGAGTCCGCGTCGGTATTGGCCAGCCAGACATGCCCCGGCCACTGCCCGGTCCACGGCCCGGTGTCTGTCAACCGCCCCGCGCCTGTCCACTGCCCGGCGGCAGCCACGACCCCGGCGGCGCGGCTGGCCCCGGTACTTCCCAGCCGGACCTGCACGGCAGCGAACCGCGGGTCTGAGGCGACATAGCCGGCCGTGATGTCCGCCGACCGGTCCGTGCAGCTGTCCAGCACCACCGTGATGGACAGCCGCATACCGGGCCGTTCCCGCTCCAACGCGTCAGCGGCGGCACGCAGCGCCGAAAGTGCCCGGTCAAGGTGCTGGTCCTCGTTGTGTGCCGGCACCACCACTGCCACCCGGTCGATGCCCGGACGGGACCGGACTTCCTCCGCGGGACAGCCGCCCGCCCGTTCGGTGGTCCCGCTGGTCATCTCAGGGCCGCTCCGGCCCCGGCGAAACAAACACCTCCAGGACGAAGTCCATTTCCCGGTAAAGCCCTGCCGTTGGCCACCGGAGCTGCTGCCGGGCCAGGGCGTGCACGGTGTCCCCGTCCAGTTCCCAGCCGGAGACCGGGTGGCGCCAATGGCAGAGCAGCAGGGTCCCCCCGGGGTTCAGCGAGCCTTTCACCCGCGCGAACAGTTCCGCCAGCTCCTCCGCCGTCAGGTAGTACCCGGTCTCGGACACCACCACCAGGTCGAAGCGGCCATCCGGCCAGTACTGCGGGACCGTCAGGTGCAGGGTCCGGGCGGAGGGATGGGACCCCAGCCGCTCAGCGGCCCGGACCAGGGCGGCGCTGCTGGCGTCCACCGCCACAAACTCCCGGCAGCGGGCCGCGAGCTCCACACTGAGCGTGCCGATGGAACAGCCGATTTCCAGTCCGGAACCGTACTCGGCGTCCGGCAGGACGGCCACGGTGAGCGCCCTCTTGCGCCTCTCGTACCAGCTGGTGGCGTAGCTCCAGGGATCGGTGGCCCCGGCGTGCACTTCGTCGAAGATCCGCTCGGCGTCGCCCGCGGTGTTGGCCCCGCCGGCGGGCCGGTGCCACGCGAACGTTTCCCAGGGGCGGGAGAAGTGATCGACAAAGCTGGCGGCAAGAAGCGCCTCGTCACCGGGCTGGTCGGACAGCGGCTGGATCTGCGAGGTGTGCGCCAGGAGGGCTGCCGCCTTGGCCCGCTGCTCATCCGCCGTCAGCGGCACGCGGACCCACGACTCCCAGGCGCCGTCCGCCGGGGACGCCCACAACCAGTACCAGACGGGGTACTCCAGCAGCCCGTGGCCGCCCTGCGCGGCCACCTCGGCGGCCACGGAGCCCAGGACGTCGTGGTCCGTGTGGCCGTCGGAGCGGTACGGCGCAACGATAACCACCCGGTCCGCCGGGCGCCCGGACGCTGCGATCGATTCCCTGACGGCGGCGGCGATCCGGTCCCGGTCCGCGTCAAGGTGGCCGTCCCGGAAATGCAGGAACTCCCGGGCGGCTCCGGGGGCCAGCCCGGACACCGCCGCCCTGAACTCAGCGAGCCGGACGGCAGCCAGCTGGTCCGGCGTCGTGCTCGGGGAGTCCGGGTGGGAGCCCTCCCCCGCTGTGCACAGCAGCACGTCTATCGCCGCGCCGGCGGCGTTCAGGCGCGCGAGGAACCCTCCGGCGCCCAGGGTCTCGTCATCCGGATGCGCAGCCAGCACAACGAAGGCCATGCCCGCGAGTTCGCCCAGGTCCAGGGGGAGTTCCGGGAGGACGGCCAGGCCGCTTCCCTCCCATTCGGACTCGGCAGTGCCGGTATCGGCGTGTGAGAAGCTCACCACGAGCGGTCCCCCTTCAGGGTCAGGGCGCCTAGTTGCGCGTCGTCCCGCATGGCGTGGTGCTGGCGGAGGTACAGCGACAGGTCCGCCATGCGTTTTCCGTACTCTTCGTTGAAGGCCAGGGGGCCGGGGCCCAGGTTTTGGGCCACTAAAGCCTGGATGCGTTCGACGGCGGCGGCGACGGTTCCGCGGACGCGCAGCGCCTCGCTCCACGCACCGGGGCCGGACAGCTCACCGGCGTCAATCCGCTCGGCCGTTCGCGCCAGGTAGCCGGACACGGAGGCGAGGAGCCGGTCCGTTTCGCCCAAATGGGCCAACGCGATCTGGTCCGGTTCACGCCCGTTGACCGCAGCGGCGGTCAGCGCGGAGCTGAAATCGCGGGCCACGGCAACGGCTCCCCCGAACCAGCAGGCTGCAACGCCCATGCCTCCCCATGCGAAGCCCGGGCGCTTGAAGTACCAGCCGGATCCACCCACCGGAACGGCGCTGACGCCGTCGAAGTGCACGGTGCCGCTGGGGATTTCCCGCAGGCCCCGGCTGGTCCACAGCGGGGTCTCGCAGGACACCCCTGGAGCATGCAGGTCCACTGCGAAAGCGGCCCGCCCGCCGTCTGCACGATGCGCGGTCAGCACGGCGCCGTCCAGGTGGGCGGCGAGCGAGCACCACGGCTTGGATCCGTTGAGGAGGTAATTCCCGGCGCCGTCCGGTGTTGCCTCAAGCAGCAGCCCGGGCCCCTCCGCAGCGAAAACGCCCCAGGCCCTGTCCGTTGATGAGTCCGCGAGAGGTGTACCCTCCTGGGCGAGGATGGCCAGCGCATCGAGGTGCGGTTCGAGCACCCGGCCTGCGGCGACATCCACGGAAGCCACGGACGCGAGAAGTTCCCAGAGCCGCGCCGTGCTGCCCTCGCCGGGCCGGGGCGCTGTCCGTCCGATCTCCCGCGCCAGGGCAAGAATCGCCGGCACGTCTCCTGCCGCATCGCGCACGGCCCCAAGCAGCATGGCAAGGGTTTCGGGCGGCTCCGCTGCGGAACCGATGCGCACCGGGCGCGGTTTTGCCTCAGGATCCATTCCGCTGGCCGCTGCGCCGGCTCAGCCGTGGTCCGGTGCCGTGACGGAGGCTCCCGCGGACATGGTCTCGGCGTTCACCATCCACGCCAGCTGTTCCAGCCGCGCAATGCCGGCGTGGAGCAGGTCTGCGCTGGTGGGATCTTCCTCATCCACCTCGTCATGGACGTCGCGCATGGTCTTCACGGTGCGCTCCAGCCGGGCCGTGATCAGTTTGACGGCGTCCTTGGTGGAGGTGAGCCCTTCGGGGAACTGTTCCAGCCGGGTGTCGGCGGACACCGTGGTGCTCCTGCCGTCCGGCAGCGCGTGCAGGGCGCGCATCCGCTCCGCTGTTTCATCCGCGAAAAGCCTCACGCTAGTGACGATTTCATCGAGCTGCAGGTGGAGGTCGCGGAAGTTCGTACCCACGATGTTCCAGTGCGCCTGCTTGCCCTGGACGTGAAGTTCGATCAGGTCCGTGAGGACCATCTGGAGATTGCTGGCAAGGGTCGGTGAAGCCTTCATTTCTTCCTCCACTGCAGGCGGTGCGGGACGGGTTCGTGCCGCGTTAGCTTATTCTAAGCATACTTAGCATCTTGCCCGGGTGAAGTCACTTGACCAGAGCCAGCGCGAAGCCGTCCCAGCCCTTCGACCCCACGGTCTGCATGACCGTCGCGTCCAGCCGGGGATCCTCCCCCATCATTTCCAACGCGGTGACGATTCCCGGCGCGTTGACCTCGTCCAGGGTTGGATCCAGCAGCGCCCCCTCCCACACCACGTTGTCCATCACAATCGCGGTGCCCGGCCGACCCAGCCTGACGGCCCAGTCCAGGTACTGCGGGTTGTTTTCCTTGTCGGCATCGATGAACACAAAATCGAACGGGCCGCGGCCGTCATCCTGCAGCCCCGGCAGGGTGTCCAGGGCGGCGCCCACGCGGATGTCCACTTTGTGCCCTACTCCGGCAGCGTCCACGTTGGCGCGGGCCACCCCGGCATGTTTGGGGAGGTATTCGCACGTGATGAGTTCGCCGTCGTCGGGCAGTCCCTGGGCCATCCAGATGGTGCTGAACCCGGCCAGCGTGCCGATTTCGAGGATCCGCCGGGCGCCCGAAAGCTGCACCAGCAGCTTGAGCAGCTTCCCGGCGTTGGGCGCCACTTCGATGGCCGGCATCCCGGCGTCGACAGCGGACGTCACGGCCCGTTTCAGCGGGCTGCCGGGGCGGACGACGACGTCGGTCAGGTACTGCTCCACTGCCACCCACTGGGGCTCGGGCCGGTGCTCAATCATGGGCCCAGTCTCGCAGTTGCCCTTGCTGCGTGGGAAGCACCAAGGGCAGGCCGGAATTAGCCGGCGTCGGCGATGGCGCTTTCCAGCCGCTCCACTTTAGCGGTGAGCTCGCCGGAGTACCCGGGGCGGATATCAGCCTTGATGACCAGTGACACGCGGCTGCCGAAACGCCCTACAGCTTCGGTGGCCTGCTTCACCACGGCGAAGACCTCATCCCACTCACCCTCGATGGTGGTGAACATGGAGTCCGTGTGGTTGGGGAGTCCGGAATCCCGGACAATCTTGACAGCGGCAGCGACGGCGTCGTGGACCGAAGCGTCTGCGGATGCCGCGGCGGAAACGGCACCGGAATCAGAGGCGGGTTCAGCGCTGAGGTGAGCCGGCTGGCCGGAGGGTGCAACTGAGAATGCGAGCAACATGGACCCAGTCTGCCACAGCGGAATTCCTCGATACATTCGTCATATAGGGAGTACATTCGCGGCTACCAATCAGTAACCCGGGCGCTCAGGCCCAGCGTTGCTAACCTTGAAAAATGAACCTCGCAGTGGAACGCAAGCCCCTCCGTGCGGATGCTGCGCGCAATGTGGACAAGATCATCACCGCCGCCCGCAACTGCTTCCGTGAGTACGGACCGGAAGTGCCGTTGCAGACCATCGCCGTCACGGCCGGCGTCGGACCCGCAACCCTGTTCCGGAACTTTGCGGACAAGGAACAGCTGGTTCTTGCCGCTCTCAACCGCCAGCTCCGGCTGATGGTGGACCCCGTGATCGACGACGCCCTGGCCGGCCCCGATGCCGCCGACGGGCTGTTCCGCGTGATCGATGCACTGATGGCAGCCGCCAGCGAGGATGCCAACCTGCTCGGCGCAGTGGCCGGACGCCGCGGCCTGCTGACCGGAATCACCGGCAGCCTCTTCGAGTCCGTGGCCGTCCTGCTGGGCCGCGGCCAGGGCCAGGGGACCCTGCGGACTGACATCTCCATGACTGACGTGATCCGCCTGCTGGCCATGCTGATCGGCGTCGTGGACACCATGGAACCCGGGTCCGATGCCTGGCGCCGCCCCGTAGCACTGGTGGAGGACGCCATCCGCACGGAACGGCCCCACCGGCCGTTGCCTCCCCAGTCGCCGCTCCCGGGTACGGCCTTCGATTCGATCGTCCTGCCCTGAGTCTTCCTCGGGCGTAATTTCCATCGGGCCGTAATCTCCGTCGGGCCGCGGGCTCAGTCGTCCTGCCCTGAGTCTTCCTCGGGACGGTCCGTGTCGTCATGCGGCCGCTCGTCATGGAGCCGGCCGGCGTCCTCGGACCCGCGGCTGTAGGACGCCCTGCCGTCGGGGGCATGGATCTCGTCCAGGCGCTCGTTCAGGGCGTGCGCCAGGATGTCCCGCTGCAACGCAGGCAAGGCGATGGCACCGTGGATGTAGGCTTCGACTTCAAATTGGCCAGCGATGCCGCCAATGCTGAAATACCTCAGCCACAGCTCCTCGACCCGCAGGTCAGCGTTCCGGAGCATTTCCTCAAAGCGAAGCCTTTGCTCATCTTCGTCCTTGCCCAGGGCCAAAACGCACCCCCGCTCACCGGGGCAGCTGGGTGGAGGACACCAGCTCGACGGATATGTCACGGAGCGACCTTTTGGCCCGCCGAGACTCCATCAGCAGGTCCTGCATGGCCGTGTCCTCGTCAAGTCCGTGGCGGGCCATCAGGATTCCCTTGGCCACGGCAATAATTTCGCGGTGGGCCAGGGCGTCGCGGAGGTCCTCACTAATCATCCGGGCACTCTCGCGGGCCTGGGCATTGATCAGGAAGATGGTGGCCTGCGCGGCGAAGAGTTCCAACAGGCGCACGGTGGCGGGGCTGAAGCTGTTCTCATCACGGGCGTACAGCTTGACGGCGCCCAGCGCGGAATCTCCGGTGAGCAACGGTGCGCTGACGGAGGACCGCAACCCCAGCTCGGTGGCCGCACTGGCCCACGCCGGCCAGCGGTGGTCGTTGCGGACGTCGGTGACCAGCACCGGTTCGCCGCTCGCCCAGGCGAGGAGGCAGGGACCCTGGCCCAGGTCGTACTGGCGCGCGTCGGCAACCTCCACCAAGGTGCTGGAGGCACTCGCCGTATGTTTCCGGCCGTCGGCATCGATAAGTGTGACGCCCGCGCCCGCGGCGCCGGGCACGGCCGCTTCCGCAGCAGCGGTGATCAGCTCAAGGGCCCTGGATACCGTCTCGTCCGTCAGCAGGAGCTCGGAAGCACGGGCAAAGATTGCCGCCAGTTCGTCCGCGAGGGGTAGTTTTACCGCCATGGCCGCACCCACTCCACTGCTTTGCCGCCTTTCGCGAGTTGACCGGAACCCTTAAAAGCATAGCCTCAGGCGGGTCCGTTAGCCGGTGAAGTGGGTGGTGTCCGGCGCCGTATCGAATTTTCGCAGCAGGTCCTCGGCCACCACGCGGAGCTTGACGTTGCGGTTGCTGGAGACCTTGCTCAGGATGGCAAACGCTTCGGCCTGCGAGCAGCGGCTCTGTCCCATCACAATTCCCGAGGCAAGGTTGATGCTGGTGCGTGACTTCAAGGCCTCGAGAAGGTCGTCGTTGAGGTCCTTCGAGGCGCCGATGCGCACGGCCAGCCGCAGGGCTTTACCGGCCCGGGCCGCGAACGCTTCGCAAATGACGATGGCCTCGTCGTCGAACGCTCCTGCTTCCGGCGCGAAAAACGACACGGACGCCGCGGCCTCCGGATCCAGCCGCAGCGGGAGTGACAGGACACTGAGCTGGCCGGCCCGCATCACGCCGCGGTTGTAGCGCGGCCAGCGGGAGTCGGTCCGGGCATCGGGCACGGAAACCGTAGCCCCGGACTCCACGGCGGCCAGCGGAGGGCTCTCGCCGGTAGCCTGCTGAATCTCCTCAAGCAGCCTCGCCCCAGGTCCGCTGCCGGCGGACGTCACGGACCGCCGGGAACGCAGCAGGGTCACGGCGCACAGCACGGGAAGGCCCGTCGTCTTCCCGATGAAGCCCGCCGAGAACTCACACAACTCCCGGAGGAAGTCCTGCACATCGGCACTCTCGAGGACCAGGTCCTGCAGCCGTTCCGCCAGGTACTGGCCCAGCCGGGCGCCCGTCACGGCCCGCCGCCGCTTCTCGAATCCCCTGCCCGACGGCCCGAGGCCGCGAGATTGTGGTGGCCGTCACACAATATTAGAATTGTGGAGGTTACGCAGTCAGCCACCGTTTCTCGTTTTGGAGTTCGACATGGACTACGGACTACGTTCACCTTCCCTTCCGGTACTGCCATGACCCGCCAGCAGCTTGCCTTGCTCATGAACGGCGACGCCGACCCCCTGCTGGTCATCTCGACGGCCAGCACGTCGGAACTGCAGGCACTCACAGACGCCCTGTTCAGGGACCTGGATACGTCCCACCCGGTGTTCGGGGCGCAGTTCTGGTACGACCTGGCGTTGGAAGAGTTGGACAACAGGAACAACGGAGCCTCCCCACAGGCCGACGACTTGGCTGTTTCAGATGAGTTTGGCGCGGCCTAGGCAACGCTGTTCGGCCTATGGGCAACGCTAATCGGCCCAGTCGCACCGTTCGGCCCAAGCAGCGTCACTCGGCCGGCCTGGTGCCGGCCTCCCGCTCGCCTTCCGCGGCGTGTTCGTCCGCGGTTTCCGGGGCGTGACCTTCGGGAGCAGCTTCCTCGTGCCCATGCGGCACCGGCATCTCCTTGTGGTGGGCCTTCATGTGCGCTTCGTGGAGCTGGTCCGCTTCCTGCAGATGCTGCTGGAGCTTCTCCTCGGCATCGCGGCGGCGGCGGGACATCTCGCGCATTTCACGGGTGGATTCGGATCCAGGCGATGGCACATAGGGCCTGGATTTGGGGTCCTTTGCGGCAGCAGGAACCGCAGGCGCTTGTTCTTCGCTCATGGTGGCATCCTGCCACAGCACGGGCGGACCTACTAGGGCCGAACGGCCGTCATCAGCTCCAGCCCAGCAGCCGCAACCCGGCCGCAGCTCCGGCTCCGGCCAGGACTACCACCAGGAAAGGGGCCCGGAGCCACAGGGCGATTCCGGCTGCGGCGAGGGCGCCCATCCGGGCGTCCAACGCCAGGGCCTGCCCCGATGCCACCGCGTTCACGATGGTGAGGGAAGCCAGCAGGCCGATGGTCATGGTGCCCGCAATCCGGGACATCCGCGGGTTGCGCAGCAGGCTGGCCGGGACCAGATAGCCAAGGAGCTTCCAGCCGTAGCCCAGGAGGCAGGCAAGCAGCAGCCACATCCACAGGTTCATCTGCCGGCCTCTTCTGAATGCGGGTCCTGACGCGGGTGTTGGTGGTGCTCGGCATAGGGATCCACATCGGGCTCCAGCCCCTCATCGCTGCGGCCGTGGCTGAACCAGCCGATCGCCGCCGCCACGAATGCCGCGATCAGGATGGGAACCCCCGCGGGTACGAACGGCACGGCCAGCACCGTTGCCAGCGCGCACACCACTGCGATGGCCACCGGCTCGCGGCCCTTGAGCCGCGGCCAAAGCAGGCCGAGGAAGGCCGCCACCGCGGCGCCGTCGAGCCCCCATTGCTTGGGGTCCCCCAGCGCGCTGCCCGCCAGCGCCCCGACCGCAGTGAAAATGTTCCAGAGCACGAAGATGCCGATGCCGGCCGTCCAGAATCCCCGCTTCTGTTCGTCGGGGTCCGTCTGCCCGGTGCTGGTGGCCGTTGATTCGTCGATGGTGACGTGGGCGGCGGCGTATTTGCGCCACCCGCGCGGTTGCAGCAGCGCGTTGAGCTGCATGCCGTAGATGCCGTTGCGCATGCCCAGAAGCGTGGCCGCGCCCATCGCCGCCACTCCGGATCCGCCGCCGGCCACCACACCGATGAACGCGAACTGCGAACCGCCGCTGAACAGCAGCAGGCTGAGCGCCATGGTCTGCCAGAAATCAAGCCCGGATGTGACGCCGAGAGCCCCGAAGGAAACCCCGTAGAGGCCGGTGGCGATGCTGATGGACAGCCCCACCCGCACGGCCGGAGACTGAAGCAGCTTCACTGCCGCGCCCCGGGAACGCTCCGAGTCCCGGCGGTGCGGAACGGCTTTCGCAGGCTCCAGGCCCAGAGGATCAGCGGCACCTGCAGCGGAAGCCGGGCGGTGTGCACCTTCCGCTGCCCCGGCGTTCCGGCCGGACCGTACGCGCGGCGCAGTGCGTCGGCATGCCCGGCGACGAAGGCTGTGAACATGGCAGTAACCCCCCACGCGGCCGGTTTGCGGGTGGCCGGGATCAGAAGCCCGACGGCGGCGCCCGCCTCGAGCAGGCCGCTGAGCGCCACCCATTCGTCCCGGGTCATCACCGCATACGGGCCGTTGGGCCGGGCGCCGGAGTCGTCACGGCACAGGAAATCGGGAACCACTTGGTAAAAGAATGCGGGTTCGCGGAAATGCTTCATGGCGCTGGCCAGCAGCAGGGCGCTCAGGGCAGTCGCTGAGAGGGTCTGGGTGGCCCGGCCGGACCAGGTGAATGGCATGGATCCATGCAACCACAGGCGCTGACGCCGCCGTTAACCGCGGGCGCGCCGCCCCTGCGCGAAAGGACAGGGTGGCAACGGGCGGACGGGACTTTCCGCCCGGGTCAGGACGCGCAGCGCGGCGTAGCTTATTGACTATGAGCAACGTGGTGGAAATGACCGGCGTCGTCAAGCGTTTCGGAACGGTAGTTGCCCTCGACGGCCTCGACTTCCAGGTCGCTGCCGGCGAGGTGCATGGCTTCCTGGGTCCCAACGGGGCCGGCAAGTCAACCACGCTGCGGCTGCTGCTGGGCATGCTGCGGGCCACCTCGGGGTCGGCCAGGGTGCTGGGCCTTGACCCGTGGCACGACGTTGCCACGCTGCACCGCCGGCTGGCGTACGTACCCGGGGACGTGGCCCTGTGGCCCAACCTGACGGGCGCCGAGGTGATCGACCTGCTGGGGCGGCTCCAGGGCGGCCAGGACCGTGCCCGGCGTGACCGGCTGCTGCAGACTTTCGACCTTGACCCCACCAAGAAGTCGCGGACCTATTCGAAGGGGAACCGGCAGAAGGTCGCCCTGGTGGCCGCCCTGGCCACCGACGCCGAGCTCTTCCTCCTGGACGAGCCCACCAGCGGGCTGGACCCCTTAATGGAGGATGCCTTCCGCGGATGCGTCCGCGAGCTCCGCGATCAGGGCCGCACCATCCTGCTCAGCAGCCACATCCTCAGTGAGGCCGAGGCGCTCTCGGACCGGGTCAGCATCATCCGGGCCGGCCGCGTGGTGGAGTCCGGGCCGCTTGCGCAGCTGCGTCACCTGACCCGGACATCGGTCACTGCCGACGTCGCAAGCGTGCCCCCGGGCCTGGACCTCCTGCCCGGCGTCCACGACGTTGTGGTGACGGACCACCGGGTCAGCGCCCAGGTGGATCCGGCCGGGCTGGCCCCGTTCCTGCAGGCCCTGACGGCCGCGGGGCTGCACGCACTGACCAGCCAGCCGCCCACGCTGGAGGATCTGTTCCTGCGCCATTACGGGCCGGCCGGATCGCTCGAAACGGCACGGCGATGACGACCGGGACGCTGGACCGAGGCGACGCGCCGGCCGGCAGGACGCGGACCCGGCCGGCGATGACCGGGACACTGGCCGGCACCGGCGTCCTGGTCCGGCTCGCGCTTCGGCGGGACCGCTGGCTGTTGCCGCTCTGGATCCTGGGCTTCGCCCTGATCGCTTACTCGACGGCGGCGGCCGGCGCCGAGCTGTACCCGGATGAGCCCAGCCGGGTGGCGGCCGCCACGGCACTGAACGCTACGGCGTCCATGGTGGCCCTCTTTGGGCGGATCTACGATCCGGCCTCGCTTGGCGCCCTGTCGCTCATCAAATACACCGCCTTCATGACCGCCATCCTCGCGGTGTTGATGGTCATCCTCACCATCCGGCACACCCGCGGAGACGAGGAAAGCGGGCGGCTGGAGCTCCTGGGCGGCGGACGGCTGGGCCGTGACGCGCCCCTGGTGTCCGCCCTGGCCATCAGCTTCGCCACGAGCATCCTTACCGGGCTGTTGTCGGCTGCAGCGCTTTCCCTCGGCGGCTTGCCGGGACCCGGATCACTCGCCTTCGGGCTGGGCTGGGCTGCTACGGGGATGGCGTACAGCGCCGTGGCGGCCCTGGCTGCGCAGCTAACGGCCAGCGCCCGGGCCGCTACCGGGCTCAGCATCGGCGTCATTGCCGTCACCTACGGCATGCGGGCGGTGGGCGACCTCGCCGAGCCCGGACCGTCGGTGTGGTCCTGGCTTTCGCCGATCGGGTGGAACCAGCAGGTGCGGGCCTATGCCGGGGACCACTGGTGGGTGCTGTCACTGCCCCTTGCGCTCTGCGCCGTCCTTGTTCCCGCGGCGTTCGTCCTCCGCGCGCAGCGCGACCTCGGTGCCGGCCTGCGCGATGAGCGGCCCGGACCCGCCCGCGGACAACTCTCCGGGGTGCTGGGCCTCGCCGTACGGCTGCAGTACCGGGTCCTGCTGGCATGGTGTGTGGCGTTTGTCCTCTTCGGAGTGGTGATCGGCTCCCTCGTCGGCAATGTGGCGGACTTCCTGAGCTCGCCCGGCGCCCAGGACCTGATGCGCGCCCTGGGCGGTCCGCGCGCCCTGACCGACGCGTTCCTCGCCGCCGAGATCAGCATCATGGGAGTCATCGCGGCCGCCTACGGAATTTCCGCCGCCAACCATCTGCGGAGCGAGGAAACGGCCGGGCACACCGAAGCTCTGCTGGGCACTGCCACCACCCGGCTCCGCTGGGCCAGCAGCCACTACGCCGTGGCGCTGGCAGGGGTGGCGCTGCTGCAGCTGCTGACCGGCCTCTCGATCGGCATCGGGGCCGCGTCCGCCGTCAACGACGGGGAACTGGTGCCGCGCTCCCTGGTGGCGGCCCTGGCCCAGATCCCGGCTGCCTGGGTGCTCACCAGTGCCGCGCTGGCGGTGTTCGGTTGGCTGCCGCGGCTGACCGGTGCCGTCTGGGTGCTCCTGCTGGGACTTATTGCCCTGGGTGAATTCGGGGTGCTGTGGAACGCACCGGAATGGCTCATGGAGCTCTCGCCGTTCCGGCATACCCCGCTGCTTCCGGTGGACGCTGAAGGAATTCCGGCGCTGGCGGCCCTCACGATTACCGCCGCGCTGCTCGGCGCGCTGGGCTACGCCGGCTGGCGCCGCCGGGACCTAGCGGCCTGAGAATTCCCCTTCCCGTTCAGCTGACGGAATGACTGCTTTCGCCGAGCCGGGCCAGCACCTCGGCCGGCCGGTTGGTGGTGATTTCGTGGATTCCCACGTCCCGGCACAGCGCCACGTCCTCCTCCGAGTCCACGGTCCACACCCTGAACCTGCGGCCGGAATCCATCCAGCGCTTCACGGCGCGGGCGTGCTGGCGCACGTAATCGATGCCCGGTCCCGCCAGCCGCACTTCGCAGTCGTTCAGGATCCGTTCGCCTTCCACCTGGGCGGCCCGCATAACGTTCGCTACGGCCCCGCCGGTGATAACCCCCAGCCCGAGTTCTTCCCGGACTTCCTCCACCTTGATGTCGTCCACCAGCTGGCAGATGAACTCGGCCGGAACAGTCTTGAGCAGGTGCTTGATGGCGTCCGGGCTGAAGCTCATGAAGGACACGGAAATGTTGTCCACCCGTGAAGTGCGGGGATCCCAGCCTTCCGATTCCAGCACCTCCAGCACCCGGTCCTCCAGTGCCAGCAGGTACGGGCTGGGATGCTTGAGCTCAATGGCGAGCCCGATGTCCCGGCCGGCCGCCCGGAGGATGTCCAGCAGGTCCGGCAGCGTCAGCAACTGGTCGAACTTTCCGCCGTATTCAAGGGGAATCCGGGCGCCCTTCCACGAGGAAAAATCCAGCAGCCGCAGTTCATCGAGGGTCCGGTCAGCCACGGGGCCGGTGCCGTCCGAGGTGCGGTCCAGGTTCGCGTCGTGCAGCAGGACCACGTGCTGGTCCCGGCTGAGATGGACGTCGCATTCCACGCCGTCGGCCCCGTCCGCAATGGCCTGGAGATAGGCGGCCCGCGTGTGCTCGGCGAAGGCTGCGCTGGATCCCCGGTGGGCGTAGACCAGCGGCCGGGTGGGGGCGGACTCGTCGGTAGTCATGCTGACACGTTAGCGGACGCCCGCGGCGGATGCGGGACTAGGCTGGGCACATGCAGGTGAACAGTGAACAAACCACCCGTCCCGCTGCAACCAGACCCGCGCATGCCGGCACAGCAGGTACCGGATCCGGTGCCGGTGCCGCCGTCGACCGGGGCCTGGGCAGTGACGCCGAAAAGGCCGCCGCGCTGCGGAAAATGAAACTCCTGGCGCTGGGGCTGTTGATTATCATGGCCGTGATCTTCGTGTTCGCCTTCGCGCTGCAGAAGCAGTACCCGTGGCTGGAATACGTCCGAGCTGCGGCCGAGGGCGGCATGGTGGGCGCCCTCGCCGACTGGTTCGCGGTGACCGCCCTGTTCAAGTACCCGATGGGAATCAAGATCCCGCACACGGCCATCATTCCCCGCCGCAAGGACCAGATCGGCGCCTCGCTGGGTGAATTCGTGGAGACCAATTTCCTCTCCGAACAGGTGGTCCAGGAAAAGCTCGCCTCGGTGGACATCGCCCGGAAGGCCGGTGCGTGGCTGTCCGGTCCCGGCGGTGCCGAGCGCGTGGCCAAGGAGGGTGCCGCCGTCATCCGCGGCGCGTTCAAGGTACTGAACGACGACGACGTCCAGGCCGTGATCGAGTCGATGGTCCGCAAGCACCTGCTCACTCCGCCGTGGGGGCCTCCGGTGGGCCGGCTCGCCGAGCGGATCTTCGCCGACGGGCACCACCACACCCTGGTGGACCTGCTGGTGGACCGGACCGTGGACTGGGTCCGCGACAACCACGAGACGGTCAGCAGGCTGGTTTCGGACCGGTCCCCGCAGTGGGTTCCGCAGTTCGTGGACGGGCTCGTGGGAGACAAGGTCTATGTGGAGATCCTCAAGTTCACCAAGGCCGTGCAGGCCGATCCGCACCACCAGGTCCGGCAATCGATCGACACGTACCTCACCTCGCTTGCGCAGGACCTGCAGCACGATCCCGTGATGATCGCCCGCGCCGAAGGCATCAAGGCGCAGGTGCTGGGCGACCCCGAGGTCCGCGAACTGGCGTCCCGCACGTGGGGCACCATCAAGGCGGCGCTGCTCGGCGCCGTCGACGATCCCCACAGCGAACTGACCGTCAAGTTCAAGGCGGCCGTGCACGACTTCGGCACCCGGCTGGTAGTGGACCCCGAACTGGCGGGCAAGGTCAACGCGTGGATCGGCGACGCCGCGGGCTACCTCGTGAAGACGTACCGCTCAGACATCGCGGGCGTGATCACGGACACCGTGGCGCGCTGGGATGCCGAGGAGACCTCGCAGAAGATCGAGCTGCAGGTGGGCAAGGACCTGCAGTTCATCCGGATCAACGGCACCGTGGTGGGCGCCCTGGCCGGTCTGGCCATTTTCACGGTGGCGCACCTGGCCTTCGGCTGACCGCCCCAACCACCCAGCGCCCAGCGCGAACGGACACTTAAGCACCACTGCCCAGCGCGAGCGGACACTTAAGCACCCCCCGCCGCGCTTCGGGAGGGGCCGCAAGTGTCCGTTCGCGCTTTCTGGGCCAAGCTACGCCGGCACCGCTTTTGCCCTGGCCCGGCCCTGCACCGCGAAAACCGTAAACACCAGTGCCACGAGCGCCGTGACCACCAGCAGGAGCAGGCCGATCGAGTAGCTGTGGGTCGCGGCGTCGTACGTTGCCCCCATGACGAGCGGCGGGAAGTAGCCGCCGAGGCCGCCCGCCGCGCTGACCACGCCGCTGATGCTGCCCACTTTCCCGTGCGGCGCCAGCACGCCCACCCATGCGAAAACCCCGCCCGCGCCCAGGCCGAGGGCCGCTGCCATGGCGACGAATGTCAGGCCCGCCGGGACCTCGCCGTCGGGCTGCAGGTTCACCACCCACGCGAGGACAGCGACGGCGGCAAGCGAGACGATCACCACCGGTTTGGGCCCGAGCTTATCCGCGAGCACGCCGCCCACCGGCCGTGCCAGCACCGCCGCGAGGGCGAACCCTGCCGTGCGCGCACCGGCGCCGCTCGGATCGAAGCTGTACACGTCGCGGAGGTACGTGGGCAGGTAGGTGGCAAAGGAGACGAAGCCGCCGAAGACGACGGCGTAGAGGAAGCACATCTTCCAGGTGACCGGTGTTTTGGCGGCGTCCAGGAGTTTGGGCAGCACCGGGGCGTTGCTGCGGGTCCAGCCCGGGGATTCCTTCATCAGGAACCAGACCAGGGCCGCCATGACGGCAAGGACCCCGGCGATCAGCAGGTGCGTCGGGAAGTATCCGATGGAGGCGACGAGCCGGGGGTTGAGGAAGGCGGCCAGCGCCGTTCCGCCCATGCCGGCACCGAAGACGCCGGTGGCGAAGCCCCGCCGGGACGGTTCGTACCATCCGCTGACAAAGGGGATTCCGACGGCGAACACGGTTCCGGCGACGCCGAGCAGCAGGCCGGCGCCCAGCACCAGCGCGAAGGAGCGCAGGGTTCCGCCGACGGCCACCAGCAGGATCGGCACGATGGCGGCAAGCAGCACGAAGGTGAACATCGCCCGGCCGCCGTACCGGTCCGTCAGGGTTCCGACGACGATCCGCCCCAGCGAGCCGACGAACACCGGCATGGCCACCAGGACGCCGGTGGTGGCCGGGTTGAGCTGCAGGTTCTGGGTGTAGAAGGCGCCGAGGGTGGCCACGGAGTTCCAGGCCCAGAAGCCTGCCACGGACGCCGCGGTGGCCAGCACCAGGTTCCGGGTCTGGCCCGTGGAAGCGGACGTTGGGGACGGTGCTGTTCCAGCCACTGTTCACTCCTTTGGATTCAGCCGGTTTTGGATGGGCCCGGCCGCTTCAGCGGTTACGGGTGTCCCTGTCCCGGGTTCCCACCGGCGCCCAGCCGCGCCGGGTGGCTGCGTCCCGCGAGCGGTAGACGATGTAGGGGCGGAAAAGGTAGTGCAGCGGTGCCGTGAACGCGTGGACCAGCCGGGTGAACGGCCAGATGACGAACAGGGCCATACCCACGAGGGTGTGCAGGTGGAAGGAGAACGGCGCCGCCGCCATGGCCGCGATGTCCGGCTGCAGGACGAACAGCGAGCGGAACCAGGGCGCCACGGTCTCACGGTAGTTGTGCCCGTGCTCGCCCTCGAAGACGCTGGCCAGGGTGGTCCAGAGGCCGAAAACAATGGCGGCGGTGAGGACCACGTACATGGTCTTGTCGTTCGTGGTGGTGGCCATGAACACCGGCCCGGTGGTGCGGCGCCGGTAGATCAGCAGGATGATCCCGCCCAGGGTGCCCACCCCCGCAATCCCGCCCACAAACAGGGCATTGAAGTGGTAGAAGTCCTGGCTCATGCCCACCGCCTGGGTCCACGCCATGGGGATCACCAGGCCGAAGAAGTGCCCGGCAATCACCGCCAGCAGGCCGAAATGGAACAGCGGGGACGCAATCCGGAGCATCTTCGATTCGTACAGCTGGGAGGACCTGGTGGTCCAGCCGAACTGGTCGTACTTGTAGCGCCACACCAGGCCGCCCACCAGCACCACCACCATGACGTACGGCAGGACGCCCCAGAGCGCGGTGTCCAGGGCGGTGATTTCGACGGCGGATCCGGGCTCGGCTTCGAAGGGCGCCGTTTCAAGAGTCACCATGGTCAGGCCCCCTTCACGGGCAGGAGTCGCGGATCGTAGGGGTCCAGCCCCACGGCCTCGGTGGGCGGGCCGTAACCGGCCATCCGCATCACGGCCTGCTCGTCCGCGGGCGATTTCCCGGGGAGCGTGGCGCAGACGGCCTGCAGGATCCGGGCGTGCGGCAACCCGTCCCGCAGCAGCCCGAACCGAAGCATCTCGAGGCTCGCCCGGAAGCGGGTGAGCAGTTCCCGCCCCGCTGCCAGGTCCACCACCGCGGCGTATTCCAGGACCATCGGCAGGTAGTCCGGCAGTTCGCCGCGGGTGTCCACCAGGATGTCGCTTTGCCGGTAGGTCTTCTTGAAGTTGCCCAGCACCTCGCCACGGCGCCGGGTGTCCCCGTCGGTCCAGTAGCTCAGGTGCAGGGCGTGCCGCTTGCCGAGGTCGAATTCACGGACGTAGTGTGCCTGCACCTCCATGGGCGGCGTGGATTCCAGCAGGTCCAGCACCTCGGCGAAGTCCGGCAAAGCACCGGGGAACTCGCCCAGCGCCGACCGCATGAGCGGCACCCTGCCGGTCAATTCCTCATCCGGATAAGACAGGCACCAGGCGGCCGCGAGGTAGACCACCTGCTGGCGCCGGCTCACGGCTGTTCCCCCGGGTGGTGCTTCTCCGGAAAAAGCCCCGGAGGCGCCCCGGTGCCGTCCCAGTTGAGCAGGTTCACCCGGCCGCGCAGGGTGGTCCCACCGGGCGCCTCGTCGGAGGTCTGCCGGTCCCGCAGGGCATTGAAGGTTTCCACCGCCACCGGGACCGGGCGGCCGCTGGCCTCGCCGAACGGGGAGGAATCCTGCATGCCGGGGCCGCCGTCGAAGTCCAGCGAGCAGCCCATCTCCTCCAGGTCGTGGGCCTGTTCCACGTGCGCCTTGGGAATGACGTAGCGCTCGTCGTACTTCGCGATCGCCATCAGCCGGTACATCTCGTACATGGTCTGGCCGTCCATGCCCACGGCCTCCGGGATGGAGTCATCGGGGTCGTTGCCCAGGCTGATGCCCCGCATGTAGGAGCGCATGGCCGCGAGCTTCTTCAGCACCGCGGTGACGCGGTCCGCATCCCCGGCGGTGAAGAGTTCCGCGAGGTACTCCACCGGGATGCGCAGCGCCTCAATGGCGCCGAAGAGGTTGCCGTGATCCTCGCCGTCGTGCCCCTGGTCCCGCAGCAGATCCACCACGGGTGAGAGCGGCGGCACGTACCAGACCATCGGCATGGTCCGGTATTCGGGGTGCAGCGGCAGGGCCACCTTGTAGACCTTGGCGAGGGCGTACACCGGCGAGCGCCGTGCGGCGTCGATCCAGTCCTCGGGGATGTCCTGGGCCCGGGCCGCAGCCTGGACGGCGGGGTCGTTGGGGTCCAGCAGCACGTCCATCTGGGCGTCGTAGAGTTCCTGCGGGTCGGTGACCGCGGCCGCCGCGGTGACGGCGTCGGCGTCGTACAAGAACAGCCCCAGGTACCGCAGCCGGCCCACGCAGGTCTCCGAGCAGACCGTCGGCAGCCCCACTTCCACCCGCGGGTAGCAGAAGGTGCACTTCTCGGCCTTGCCCGTCTTGTGGTTGAAGTAGATCTTCTTGTACGGGCAGCCCGTGACGCACTGCCGCCAGCCGCGGCACTTGTCCTGGTCCACCAGCACAATGCCGTCCTCAACCCGCTTGTAGATCGCGCCGGAGGGGCAGGAGGCCATACAGGACGGGTTCAGGCAGTGCTCGCAGATCCGCGGCAGGTAGAACATGAACGTCTGCTCGTAGGCGAACTTGATCTTGTCCTCGGACTCGCGGCGCACCTTCTCCACGATCGGGTCCAGATGGCCGTTCTCGGCGGAGCCGCCCAGGTCGTCGTCCCAGTTCGCGGACCACGTGATCTTCGTGTCCTTCCCGGTGATCAGGGACTTGGGCCGGGCCACCGGGAAGTCGTCGCCCAGCGGCGCGTCCACGAGGGTCTTGTAGTCGTAGGTCCACGGCTCGTAGTAGTCCTTGAGTTCGGGCTGGACGGGGCTGGCGAAGATCCCCAGGAGCTTCTTCACGCGGCCGCCGGCCTTGAGCACCAGCTTGCCGCGCTTGTTCAGCACCCAGCCGCCGTGCCACCTTTCCTGGTCCTCGTAGCGCCGGGGATACCCCTGGCCGGGGCGGGTTTCCACGTTGTTGAACCAGACGTATTCGGTGCCCGCACGGTTGGTCCAGGCCTGCTTGCAGGTCACGGAACAGGTGTGGCAGCCGATGCATTTGTCCAGGTTCATGACCATGCCCATTTGAGCCATGACACGCATCAGTACTGCACCTCCTGGGAACGACGGCGGACGGTGGCCACCATGTCGCGCTGGTTTCCGGTGGGGCCGAGGTAGTTGAACGCGTAGGCCAGCTGGGCGTAGCCGCCGATCAGGTGCGAGGGTTTCACCAGCAGCCGGGTCACCGAATTGTGGATGCCGCCGCGCCTGCCGGTGGCCTCGGACTTCGGGACGTCGATGGTGCGTTCCTGCGCGTGGTGGACGTACACCACCCCGGCCGGCATCCGGTGGCTGACAATGGCCCGGGCCACCAGGACGCCGTTGATGTTCAGGCACTCCACCCAATCGTTGTCCCTGACCTGGATTGCTTCCGCATCGGCCGGGCTCATCCAGACGGTGGGGCCGCCGCGGGAGAGCGAGAGCATCAGCAGGTTGTCCTGGTATTCGGAGTGGATGGACCACTTGGAGTGCGGGGTGAGGTACCGGACCACCACCTCCATGGCCCCGTCCCGTCCGAGTTTGGGCTCGCCGAAGAGCCGGTGCATGTCCAGCGGCGGCCGGTAGATCGGCAGGGCTTCGCCGATGTCGGTCATCCAGTCGTGGTCGAGGAAGAAGTGCATCCGCCCGGTCAGGGTGTGGAAGGGCTTGAGCCGTTCGATGTTGATGGTGAAGGGGGCGTAGCGCCGGCCGCCGGTTTCGGAGCCGGACCATTCCGGCGAGGTGATCACCGGGACCGGGCCGGCCTGGGTCTGGGCGAAGGTGATGAACTTTTCCTCGGAGCCCTCGGACAGGTCTGCGAGCTTCCGGCCGGTGCGGACTTCCAGGTCCTTGAAGCCCTGCACGGACAGCGCACCGTTGGTGGTCCCGGAGAAGGCCAGGATGGCTTCCGCCATTTTCGCGTCGGTGTCGATCGCCGGGCGGCCGTCCGCGGCGCCGCCAAGCATCACGCCGTTGGAGCGGCTGAGCCGGTCCAGGGGTCCGGCGAGTTTGTAGGTGACGTTCTTGACCGTGAAGCCCAGTTTGTCGGCGAGGGGCCCGACGGCGGCCAGCTTGTCCGCGATGGCCGTATAGTCACGCTCCACCACCGAAAAGACGGGCATGTTCTGCCCGGGCACGGCGGGGATGTCCGTCTCACGCCAGTCCCGCACGATCCCGCCGGGCTGGGCCAGCTGGCCTGGGGTGTCGTGCTGCAGCGGCACACTGACCAGGTCCCGGCGGACGCCCAGGTGGGTCTTCGCCTGCCGGGAGAACTCCTGTGCCAGCAGGTGGAAGGTGTCGAAGTCCGTTTTGGTTTCCCACGGCGGGTCAATCGCCGGGCTAAAGGCGTGGACGAACGGGTGCATGTCGGTGGAGGACAGGTCATGTTTCTCGTACCAGGTGGCGGCCGGGAACACGACGTCGGACAGCAGCGTGGTGGAGGTCATCCGGAAATCAGCGGAGACCAGCAGGTCCAGCTTCCCCTCCGGCGCCCGCTCATGCCACCTCACGTCCCTGGGCTTGAGCCCCTCGGCGTGGTCCTTGCCCAGGACGTTGTTGTGCGTGCCCAGCAGGTTCCGCAGGAAGTACTCGTTGCCCTTGGCCGAGGAGCCGAACAGGTTGGAGCGCCACAGCACCAGGGTCCGAGGCCAGTTCTCCGGGGCGTCCACGTCCTCGATGGCCGGGTTCAGCGTGCGGTTCTTGAGCGCGTCCGCGATGTAACCCGGAGTGTCCGGCGCAGTGCCGGCGGCGACGGCGGCCTCCGCCTCGTCCGCGAGGTCCAGCGGGTTGCGGTCGAACTGCGGGTAGAACGGCATCCAGCCGAGCCGGGCGGACTGGGCCAGCGCGTCCGCGGTGTGCATGCCGTCCAGGGCTCCGGTGGACAGCGGGGACTTCAGCGCGTCCGCGGAATAGCCGTCCTGCCGCCACTGGTCGGTGTGCATGTACCAGTAGCCGGTGCCGATCATGGTCCGCGGCGGGCGCGACCAGTCCAGGGCATTGGCCAGCGACAACCAGCCGGTGACCGGCCGGGTCTTTTCCTGCCCGACGTAATGCGCCCAGCCACCGCCGTTGCGGCCCATGCAGCCGGTGAGCATCACCAGCGCCAGCACGGCCCGGTAGGTGGTGTCGCCGTGGAACCACTGGCAGATCCCGGCGCCCATGATGATCATGGACCGGCCCTTGGACTGCTCGGCGTTGCGCGCGAACTCCCGCGCCACGCGGATGCAGGCCTGTGCGGGGACGCTGGTGATCTCCTCCTGCCAGGCCGGGGTGTAGGGCGTGGACGCGTCCTCGTAGCCGGCGGCCCACTCCCCCGGGAGCCCGTCCCGGCCCACGCCGTACTGGGCCAGCATCAGGTCGAACACAGTGGTGACCAGCTGGCCTTCCACTTCCAGGACAGGCACGCCGCGGCGCAGCACGCTCCCCTCCCCGCCGGCATCCTCGAAGCACGGGAGCAGGATTTCGGCGCTTTCCCCGGACACTTCACGGAGGGACAGGGCGGGGTCGATTCCCTCCAGGTCGAGGTTCCATTTGCCCTCGCCGCTGCCGGAATACCGGAACCCGAGGGAGCCGTTGGGCACCGCGGTCCGCCCGGTCTTCTTGTCGAACAGGACGGTGCGGAACGCCGCGTCCTCAGCCCCGGACTCCCCCGGGAGGTCCCGGGCGGTGAGGAATTTCGCCGGCGTCAGGGCGCCGTCGTCGTTCTTCACCAGCCTGACCAGGAACGGAAGGTCCGTGTACTGCTTCACGTAGTCGGTGAAAAACGGCACGTCCCGGTCCACGAAGAATTCCTTGAGCATGACGTGCCCCATCGCCATCGCCAGGGCTGCGTCCGTTCCGGCCTGCGCGGGGAGCCATTCGTCGGCGAATTTGGTGTTGTCCGCGTAGTCCGGGCTGACGGTGACCACCTTGGTGCCGCGGTACCGGACCTCGGCCATCCAGTGCGCGTCCGGGGTCCGGGTCACGGGGACGTTGGAGCCCCACATCATGAGGTAGCGCGCGTCCCACCAGTCGCCGGACTCCGGGACGTCGGTCTGGTCCCCGAACACCTGCGGGCTGGCGACGGGCAGGTCCGCGTACCAGTCGTAGAAGGACGTCATCACCCCGCCGATCAGCTGGATGAAACGGGTTCCCACGGCGTGCGACACCATGGACATCGCGGGGATGGGTGAGAAACCGGCGCAGCGGTCCGGGCCGTAGGCCTTGATCGTGTTCACGTGGGCTGCGGCCGCGATCTCGACGGCTTCCTGCCAGGAAACACGCACCAGGCCGCCCTTGCCGCGGGCCTGCTGGTAGCGTCGGCGCTTTTCCGGGTCGGCCGTTATCTCGGCGAAGGCCAGCACCGGGTCGCCGAGCCGGGCCTTGGCCTCGCGGTACATCTCGACGAGGACGCCCCGGGCGTACGGGAAGCGGACCCGCGTGGGCGAGTAGGTGTACCAGGAGAACGCCGCGCCGCGCGGGCAGCCCCTGGGCTCGTATTCCGGGCTGTCCGGGCCCACCGAGGGGTAGTCGGTCTGCTGGGACTCCCAGGTGATGATGCCGTCCTTGACGTACACCTTCCAGGAGCACGAGCCGGTGCAGTTCACCCCGTGCGTGGACCGGACCACCTTGTCGTGGCTCCAGCGGTCGCGGTAGAAGATGTCGCCTTTGCGGCCGCCCTCCCGGAACACCGCCCTGCCGTCGTCGGTCTGGTCCCATTTGGTGAAGAATCGGCCCAGCTTCAACATTGCATCTGATGCGGGTCCATCTAACCCCGCATGGGGTCCGGCAGCCATGCCCTCAAGCTAGGTTGCCGCGTGAAGCTCCGGATAGGGCCGAACGGCACTAGCCCGCCCCCGGCTGAGCGCGAACGGACACTTGAGCACCGGTTGGTAGCGCGAACGGACACATAAGCCCCCGCCCCGAGCGCGCGACGGGGCCGCAAGTGTCCGTTCGCGCTTCAGGGAGGGCCGGAAGTGTCCGTTCGCGCTTAGTTGGTCTGAGGGCTAGGCGAAGGGCTCCAGTTCCACGCCGGCGGCTTCCAGGGCCTTGCGGACGGCGGCCGCCGTCTCCACCGAACCGGGGGTGTCGCCGTGGAGGCACAGCGAGTGCGGCTGCAGCCGGACCACGGTGCCGTCCACGGCCTCCACTTCGCCGTGAATGGCCAGCCGGACCGCGCGTTCGGCGATCTCCCCGGCGTCGACCAGGAGCGCACCGTCCGCTGTGCGCGGCACCAGCGATCCGTCCGGGAGGTAGGCGCGGTCCGCGAAGGCTTCATGGAACACGGGGTGGCCCGCCTCGGCGGCAAAGGACAGGAGTGCCGACCCCTGCAGGCCCAGGATCGGCAGCCCGGGATCGTAGGCCTGGATGGCGGCGATCACGGCCGAGGCCTGTTCGGCGTCGTGCACCGTGCGGTCGTACAGTGCGCCGTGGACTTTGACGTAGTCAACGGATGCCCCGACGGCGTGCGCCACGCCGTCGAGCGCGCCGAGCTGGTACAGCACGGCCCCGAAGAGGTCGTCAAAGGTCATGTCAATGGACCGGAGGCCAAACCCGGGCAGGTCGGGATACCCGACATGCGCGCCCACCCTGACGTCCAGCTCAAAGGCCGCACGGCAGGTGTCCAGCATGGTGACGGGGTCCCCGGCGTGCAGGCCGCAGGCCACGCTGGCGCTGGTGATGAGCGGGAACATGGCGGCATCGTCCCCCATGGTCCAGGTCCCGAAGGACTCCCCCAGGTCAGCGTTCAGATCCAATGAATCCACCTTTCAATGTTGAGTCTCCGCCGGTTGTGGTGCCGGGGGTATTGGTGCTGGCGTCCAGGGCGGCCGGGGATCCGGCACCGCCGGTGGTGCCCGCGCCGGCAGCCCCGGGCGTCAGTTCGCCGGGGATGGTGTCCGGCATGGGCCCGAAAGCTTCCTTGGCGCTTGCGACGACGGCGCGTCCCATCACGCGGTTGCCCACGCCTCCCACCACGGCGCCGACGCCGAACGGCAGGGCGCGGCCCAGCAGCGCCGTCCCTTGCCGCTGCAGCAAATTGCGGAGGAACGCACGCTGAATCCGGTCCCGCACCGAGCCGAAGCCGGGGAACGATGTCTTGCGGGCGAACGCTGAACCCCAGGCGTCCGTGGGGCCCTTGCCGCGGCCGGCAGCCTGGCCGCTGAGGCTACCGAGGAGCGCGGTACCTTCCTCGCCCAGCATGATGGCCATGACCAGCGTGCCGGCTTTCTCGGGGTCCACCATGCGGATGCCGTGGAGCTCGGCCAGGGATGTTGCGTACAGCGCGGTGGCTTCGAGGAAGCCGACGGTGGCTGCGGCGGAGAGGCCCAGGGCGGCCACGGTGCCGACGCCGGGGATGACGGCGGAGCCGCCGACGAGTGCGCCGCCGCCGGTCACAGCCAGCAGGTAGTCGCGTTCCAGCTTGTCCGCGAGCTGCGCCGCCGTGGCGCGCGGGTGCCTGCGCTGGAGCCGCCGGAGGTTGGCAAGCACCAGCGGGCGCTGGACTTCGACCGCCCGCAGCAGCATGCCGTGCAATCCGGGCTTGGGCTTGCCGTGGGAGTCGAACACCGCCTTGTGCGCGGTCTTTTGTGCAATTCGCATTGCCGGGTTCTTTCGCATGGCCATCGTCACCTTTCCTGGAACGGGAACAAGCCGCCGGCGGGGGTCCGCAACCGCGGTACGGAACCGTGACTGCTGCCGGGCAACGACAGCTTGTGGCTGCCGCTCTCCCTTAACACTAAGCCACCTTGCTACATCACCCAGGATTCGGCCACCGCTATGTACGCTGACGACGACGGCCCCCGGGGCCCGGGGTACACGGTCGGTGAGCCGGGCCATTCCACGCCGAATTCGGCCAGCCGTCCGGTGTTGCACGGAAGGTAGACATTCGTCAGGGCCGCGCTGGTGCCGCCGAGCTGGAAGTCGGGCGCTGAGAACTGGCGGCGGTCCAGGACGCCGCTGATTTCGAGCTCCGCCTTGCGCCCCACGGCCCGGAAGCCGCGGTCCACGTCCAGTTCGACGTCGAACTCGTCCTGGGTGTGCGTGATTTCCGCCAGCGGGAACCGGGCTGCCTCCGGAAAATAGCGGGTGAGTTCGTTGGCCAGGGTTTCGGCGAAGTAGCCGTTGGGGCCGTAGCTGCGCCAGCCCTGGCGGGTGGCCACCAGAAGGGCGTTGCCGCTGCCCCACTTGGACCATTCGGCCATCCAGAAGGAGGCGAAGCAGCTGGCGGGTTCACCGGGGATGTGGACGCCGTCCGGGTTCACCGGATGCAGCGCCAGGCCCGGGTTGCTGCCGATGAATGCCATGCTGCGGCGTGATGCGCCTGCCGGACTGTTCCCCATACGCAGAGCCTAGCCCTGCAGGGGTTGGCGGCAGCTGCGGCGCGGCCGGATGGGCGGGCCTAGACTAGCCTTATGCCCACCCCCAGAGCCCTGCGGCCCTTTGTGCACCGGGAGTACCGGGTGCTGATCGCCGCGTTGGCCGTCTCCATTTTCGGTTCCGGAATGTGGGCTGTGGGCATGGTGTACCAGGTGATCCACCTGGGCGGCGGTCCGCTTGAGCTGTCCCTCGTTGCCACTGCGGGCAGCGTGGGACTGGTGGCGTTCGTCCTGGCAGGCGGGATCGCCGCCGACCGGGTGCCGCAGCGGCTTTTGATCATCGCGGTGGAAGGCACCAACCTCGCTGTGATCGCGGCCATCAGCGGGCTTGCCCTGGCGGGGTGGCTGCAGTTGTGGCACCTGGCCGTAGGCGCGTTCGTGCTCGGCGTGGGTGCGGCGTTCTTCTTCCCGGCCTATTCGGCCATCCTGCCCAGGATCCTGCCGCCGGAAGACCTGCTCGCGGCCAACGGCATGGAGGGGACCCTGCGGCCCATCCTGCAGCAGGCGGCCGGTCCTGCCGTGGCCGGCATCCTGGTGGCCGCGTTATCCCCCTCGCACGCAGTCACGGGTGTGGCGGCATGCCACCTCCTCGCGTTCATCATCCTCAACTTCCTCGGCCAGCACGCCCTTGATGCGCCGGGCACCGCGGGCACCGCCGGCACAAGCGGCACCGCCGTCGAACGCGCCAAAACATCTTTCTTCCACGACCTCCGTGAGGGCGTCAGCTACACGGCCAGGACGCCCTGGCTGTTGTGGACGCTGCTGTGGGCCTGCATCTCGGTGCTGTTCCTGATCGGCCCCATCGAGGTGCTGATGCCGTTCGTTGTCCGCGACCAGCTGGGCGGCGACTCTCGCATGTTCGGTTTCCTGCTGGCCGTGATGGGCGTGGGCGGTGCGGCCGCGTCGCTGGCCACGGCGTCCTTCGCTCTGCCGCGCCGCTACCTCACGGTGATGATGGTGTCGTGGGGCGCCGGCAGCCTGCCGCTTGCCGCCGTCGGGATCATGGACAGCTTCTGGATGGTCGCTGCGGCGCTGTTCATCTTCGGCGCCACGGGAGGCATCGGCATGGTGATCTGGGGGACGCTCCTGCAGCGCCGGGTTCCTGCCCACCTGCTGGGCCGCGTGTCCAGCCTGGACTTCTTCGTGTCGCTGGCCCTGATGCCCGTCTCCATGGCACTGGCCGGACCCGCTGCGGCCGTAGTGCCCACGTGGGTGATTTTCCTGGTGGCCGGCGGTGTCTGCCCCGTCATGGCCGTGGTGGCATTGGTGGTGGCCAGGATGCCGGCCGACGAGCTGGCCCACCCGCTGGACCGCAGCGCCGGGGACCGGGAAACCGCGGACAGCCCGTAGCCTGCCGCGCCCCGCGGCTGCCGCGCCCCGCGGCTGCCGTCTCGGTAGCCTGCCGCGCCCCGCGGCTGCTACGCCTTGGCGGCCACAGGCAGCGGCGGCACCGCCGACGGGGCGTCAGTGGCCGCCGTCAACGCCTTCCGCAGGGCCAGGAAGAGCAGCACCAGGCCTGCGGTGAGCAGCATGTGGCCGGTGCCGGCGATCCCGGCGAGCGCTTTGGAGCTGGCATCCAAACCTGCCACGACCAGTGTCCCCTTGACCAGCATCATCCCGCCGGTGACCACCACGCCGGCGTTCCAGATCCAGAAGAACCACGCGAACAGCCTCGGCGCCGCAGCGGAGATTGCGAAGGCCTTCTCCAGCCCGAGCACCAGCAGCAAAACGATGAAGCCCAGCACCAGCCAGTGCGTGTGCACCAGGCCCAGCTGGGAGTCGCCGGTGAAGCCGTTGATCTTGGTGAGTTCCCGATAGTAGAGGCCGGAGAGGACCCCGGCGATGGCATAGGCAAACGAGGCATGGAAGAGTTTTTTCACTCCCCCAGTCTTTCGCCGAAGCACGACGGCGGGATCAACCGTTCGGTTGATCCCGCCCGTCTGTTGGGACTACTGCTGTTGGAACTACTGCTGTTGGGACTACTGCGCGCTTAGCTGCGGGCGCGCACGATCGGGATGGACGCCGTCGGAAGTCCGCTCGGGAAGATGGTGGGCTCCGGAGCGCCGACCGGGGCCAGCGGCACCCGGGCAACGTCGTGGCCCACCGTGAGCAGCTCACCGCGGACGTTGACGTCCAGGGGTTCGCCCTCGCGGATGCTGAGGCCGATGGATCCGTGGCCCAGCTCCACGAACAGCAGGCGGCCGCGCACCTTGAGGTGGAAGGTCAGGCCCTCCCATTCGTCGGGCAGCCTCGGGTCGAAGAACGGAACGTCGCCCTGGTCCCGGAGCCCCGCAAAGCCGCTGACCAGCGAACTCCACACACCGCCGGTGGAGGCGATGTGCACGCCGTCGATGGTGTTGCCGTGGGTGTCGTCGAGGTCGATGTACGCCGCATGGGTGAAGTGGTCCAGCGCGGCCTTCTCGTAGCCCACCTCGGCAGCCATGATTCCCTGGACGCAGGCGGACAGGGTGGAGTCGCCGGTGGTGATCGGATCGTAGAAGTCGAACGCGCGCCGCTTTTCGTCGGCCGTGAAGTCCTGCCACTGCAGGAACATCGCCAGCACGGTGTCCGCCTGCTTGAGGACCTGGTGGCGGTAGATCACCAGCGGGTGGAAGTTCAGCAGCAGCGGGTACTTGGACCGGGGCGTGCTCCAGTCCCACGGCTCCAGGGTCATGAAGTCGTTGTCCTGCGAATACACCTCGAGGTCTTCGTCGTAGGGCAGCTGCATCCGGATGGCAGCCTGCTCCCAGAGCTCGCGTTCGGCGTCGTCGATTTCCGGGTGGTCCAGGGCCGCTGCGGTGCGCAGGTTGAACCTGGCCATGACGTTTGTGTAGAGGTTGTCGTTCACCACGGCCGTGTACTCATCCGGGCCCGTGACGCCGTGGATGTGGAACAGCCCGTCCTTGCCGAAGAAGCCGAGGGAGACCCACATCCGGGCGGTTTCGATCAGCAGCTCCGCGCCCATGCCGTGCTTGAAGTCCTCGTCGCCGCTGGCCCACATGTACCTGTTGGCGGCGAAGGCGACGGCGGCGGCGATGTGGAACTGCGCGGTGCCGGCGGCGTAGTAGGCGCTGGCTTCGAGCCCGTTGATGGTGCGCCACGGGAACAGTGCCCCGTCAACGCTCAGTTCCTTGGCGCGGACCTTGGCGTCCGGCAGCATCTCATGCCGGAACTCCAGGACCTGGCGCGCGTTGTCCGGGCTGGTGTATGTCAGGTACGGAAGCAGGTACACCTCCTGGTCCCAGAAGTAGTGGCCATCGTAGCCGGAGCCCGTGACGCCCTTGGCCGGGATGCCGGCGACGTCCGCGCGGGCGGTGGCCTGGGCCAGCTGGAAGAGGTTCCAGCGGATGGCCTGCTGCAGTTCGGGCTGGCCGCCCACCACAATGTCCGAGGTGGCCCAGTAATCGCGGTAGTGCGCTTCGCTTTCGGCGAAGATGGCATTGACGGGCTGAAGCACGTTCTCCGCCGCTTCCGAGGGGTCCTGCGCGGACCCGCCGTCCACGGCGCCCTCGCGGAAGGCCCGCGCCACGGCGTAGCTGGCGGTCTTCTCAAGGCGGAAGGGCTGGTCGGCTCCCACAGCGAGGACATACCGGACGCTGCTGTCGTCCTGGTCCACCAGGGTCTCGAACGGCTGGACCTCGGCCGAGGTCCAGTGGTCCACGGCCAGGCCCACACGCTGCCGGGAGTCGGCGGCTTCCCAGGACAGGCGAAGCGAGCCGTCCCCGCCGTCGAGCCTTACCGGCAGCAGGACGCGGCCGGCGTGCCGTCCGGCGCGGCGCGGATCGTGGGTGGAGTGGTCCTCCACGGGCTGGTCCTGGCGGTTGATCACGGAGGACGTCACATCCGCGTAGATGTCACGGTCCGCGGCCACTTCGAGGCTGATGCCCAGGGTGCCGCGGGACTGGTAACCCACCGCCCGGCGCTCCGTGGTGGTCACGGTGGCACCTGAGCGGCACTGCCAGGTGATCCGGCATTCGTAGATTCCGGTGGCGAAGTCAACGGACCGGCGGTAGTCCAGCACTGTCGATTCGCTCAGGGTCAGCGTTTCGCCGTCGATGATCACGGTGAAGTTGTTGACGTCCGGGATGTAGAGGATCCGCTGGCCGGTGCGGGCGAAGCCGAAGGCATTCTCTGCGTGCTTGATGTCCCAGGTCTCGTGGAAGCCGTTGATGAAGCTGCCGGGCAGGTCGGCGTCCGCCGCGGCCCAGTGGGCGCCGCGGATGCCGAGATGGCCGTTGCCCAGGCTGAAGAGGGTTTCCAGGGTTCCGGAGTTTCCGGGAAGGTGGACGGTTTCCACGAGCTGCCAGGGATCGTTCGGAAAACGAGCACGGTCAGAGGTGATGAGTGCCATGGCTGTTGGGGTTCCTTTTGGCGTTGTGCAGGTTGGGAGGTTGGTGCGGCGGGGCTAGAGGAGTTCGTTCAGGTCCTCGACCACCAGCGTGGCGCCGGCGTCCAGCAGCGTCTGCCGGCCGGCTCCGCGGTCCACTCCGATCACCGAATGGAAGGTGCCGGCGCTTCCGGCCTGGACCCCGGACACGGCGTCCTCAACCACAACGCATTCCGCGCTGGGGAGGTCCAGCAGCTGCGCCGCGTACTCGTAGGTGGCCGGGCTGGGCTTGCCGGGCAGGCCGGCAGCAGCCGCGACGACGCCGTCCACCACTACAGGGAAGTGGTGCGCCAGTCCCGCGGCCTGCAGCACCGCCGGTGCGTTCCGGGAGGAAGAGACGACGGCGACCTTAAGTCCCAGCGCCTGTGCTGCTTCCAGGAAGCGCACCGAGCCCTCGTACGGGGCCACGCCGCCGGCTTCGACGATGTCGTTGAAAACCTTGTTCTTGCGGTTGCCGAGGCCATGGACCGTGTCGTTGGCGGGGTCGTCGTCCGAGGGGCCTTCGGGCAGCACGATGCTGCGCGAGGCGAGGAAGTCCCGGACGCCGTCGAATCTGGGCTTGCCGTCGATATGGTCGAAGTAGTCGCTTTCGCGGTAGCTGTCCGCATCCGGAACGTCCTGCAGGAAGCCGTCGAAAAGCTCCTGCCAGGCGCGCTCGTGGACGATCGCCGTGGGCGTGAGCACGCCGTCGAGGTCGAAGAGGATGGCGGAGGCGCCGGTCCAGCCGTGGACGGTGGTGCTGTTTGAAAGCTCAGTCATGCGGTACTCGGTGTCCTTTCAGAAGGCGTGCAGGGGGACGTGCGTGGATGCTGCAGGTTTTTGGGGCGGCGGGAATCGCTTGATTCAACGGGGCTTGGTGCAGAAGTGCGGCAGTGCACTATTCGGTGTTGGGTGGCTCGGTGCGTGCGCTCAACGCTTCCGGCGCGTGCTCTTGCGTTCAATAAGCTTGGTATCCAGCACGTGGCTGGCGGGGGCGTTCAACGGCCCCGGACGTTGGAGTCCTTCGATCAGCAGGTTGGCTGCGAAGGCGCCCTGATCGGCTACCGGCTGCGCTATGGTGCTCAGCCCGAGGAACCAACTCATCTGATGATCGTCTATACCTATGATGGACACGTTTTTCGGCGCTGACAAACCGAGCTCGCGCAGGGCCATGAGTGCGCCGAAGGCAGTTTCGTCGCAGCCGGCGAAAATCGCGGAGGGCATCCTGCGGTTTTCGATGAGCTCGGTCATGGCCCGGCGGCCGCCCTCGATGCTCGACCCGGCGTCCATCACCAGGTCCGGGTCCACGGTCAGGTGGTGCTCGGCCAGCGCCCGCCGGAATCCGTTGAGGCGGTCCGTGGCCGTGACCACCGAGCGCTCCCCCGATTCACGGCCGGAGAGAATGGCCAGGTCCCAGTGTCCGAGGCCCAGGAGGTGGTCGGTAGCCTTCCAGGCCGCGTCCTCGTTGTCGATTCCCACGTTGTCCCAGGGAACGTTGTGCATGCCCACGCTGGCCACGGCCAGCCCGGAGGACGCCAGCGCATCGATTTCGCCGCGGCTGAGGGCAATGTTCAGCAGCAGCACCCCGTCCACGCGCTGCGACAACGCGTCAAGGTCGCCGAAGACCTTGCGGTGCACGCTGGGGGTGTTGCGCAGGCTGATCAGCATGGTGTCGAAGCCGCTGTCAGCGAAGACTTCCTCGGCAGCCTCCACGGCCTGGGTGAAAAACCACGCCGTGGCAGTGGGCGCGATGATGGCCACGGACCCGGTGGTGCCGCCGGCCAGGCGCGATGCCGCCGATGAGGCCCTGTAGCCGAGTTTGGTGGCGGCGTCCGCCACCTTCAGCTGGGCAGTGTCCGAAACGTTGGGCAGCCCGCGCAGCGCACGGGAAACGGTACAGATGGACAGCCCCGACAATGCGGCAACGTCCTGGATGGTCACGCGCGGTGCTTTAGCCATGCAACACGGGCTCAGCCCTTTCTTCTTCGGAAGTCGTGGGCCCGATACATGGCCGAAGAAGAGTGTAAGCGCTTACAAATTTAGCGCGCAACTGGTTTTACCTGCGGGTGCGGATTATTTCGGGCTTCCGGGGGAAACGACGCGCGCGCTTGGTCCCTCAGCGCAGGACGTAGTGGCGCAGGAAGGCGCTCACATCCACCATCTCCGCCTTGGAAATGGTGTGCCCCATGCCCGGGTAGGTGCGCGCCGTCAGCTGCGTGTTCCGGTTCAGCCAATCAGCCGTGTGCTCCACGGCGTCGTCGTTGATCACCAGGTCAGCCTTGTCCCGGCCCCAAAAGAACGGCGGCTTGGCGTCGAACGATTCGCTCATGGCCAGCAGTTCGTTGTCCAGGACGAATCCGGACAACCCCACCACAGCCCGGAAGTCGTGGGGCCGGAGCCGCAGCAGCGTGCTGGCCATGGCCATGCCCTGCGAGAAGCCCAGCAGGCTCACGCTGCTGTGCTGCGCCTTGACGGAGTTGATCCAGTCGAACACCTTGTTGCTGACCGAAATGACGTCGGCGAAGTCATGGGTCAGGAAATAGTCCAGCAGGAACCAGCCGTAGTCATCGCCGATCACTTTGGGCGCGCGCAGGGCGGCACAGGTGAACTCGGGCGGCAGCTGCCCGAACAGGTCCGACATGCGCACTTCGTCCGTGCCGTAGCCGTGCATCATCACCAGCAGCGGTGTGCCGGCGCGCTGGTTCTCCGGCCTGGACCATACGACTGTCTCCATCGCAACAGCCTAACTTTCCGCCGGCGGTCCCGGCGGCAGGCCTCAGCCTGCGGTGATAACCAGCGAAGCGCTGTGGCCGCCGAATCCGAAGGCGTTGGCAATGCCGGCCTTCGCGGCCGGCCCCGTGGTTGTCTCCGAAACGATGTTCAGGTGGATGTCCGGGTCCGGGTTGTCGAGGTTGAGGGTCCCCGGGATGGCGCCGGTACGCAGCGCCTGGATGGTGACGATGGCGCCGAGCGCCCCGGCCCCGCCCAGCAGGTGCCCCGTGAGGCTTTTCGTGGACGTGACGGGAACGGAAAGTCCGACGACGGCGCCGATGGCTTCCGCTTCGAGCCGGTCCCCCACGGGAGTGGACGTGGCGTGGGCGTGCACGAAGCCGATGTCCGCCCCGGTGAGTCCGGCCGCGGCAATGGCTTTCTGCAGGACGCGGCGCTGCATGGCGGGATCGGCCGCCACGATGTCCACGGCGTCGGAGGTGACGGCGCTGCCTGCGATCACGCCGAGCACTTCTGCCCCGCGGGAACGGGCGTGGTCCCCGCTCTCCAGCACCACGATCCCGGCGCCCTCGGCCATGACGAAGCCGTCGCGGTCCCGGTCGAAGGGCCGGGAGGCGGCCTGCGGGCTGTCGTTGCGGGTGGAGAGGGCCCTGATCTGCGAGAACCCGCTGATGGTCAGGCCGTTGATGCAGGAGTCCACTCCGCCGGCGATCACCACGTCGGCAGCCCCGCTGCGGATCATATCGGCCGCCTGCGAGATCGCTTCGGCCCCGGAGGCGCAGGCGCTGACGGGAGTCCGCGCCCCGCCGCGGGCTCCGACGTCAATGGAGACCCACGCCGAAGGTCCGTTCACCATGATCCGGGTCAGCGTGTGCGGGGAGACCCGGCGGGGCCCCTTCCCGTCCAGGGTCCGGGTCTGCTCAAGGGTGGTGTTCAGGCCCCCATAGCCGGAACCGATCACGACGGCGAGCCGTTCCGGGTCAACCTCCGGCCGCCCGGCGTGCGCCCAGGCCTCGCGCGCGGCGATAAGTGCCAGGTGGCCGCAGCGGTCCATCCTTTTGTATTCCAAAGTGGACAGCAGTGACTGAACGTCCACCGAAACGCGTCCGGCGATGCGTACGGGGAGCCCCTCTGACCAGCCGTCGTCAAGGGCCACAATCCCGGAACGTCCGGCCAGGAGCGCGTCCCATGTTTCGCCGGCGGTCGAGCCGACGGGGGTCACTGCTCCCAGGCCGGTGACTACTACCGCGGGGACTTGTTCAGACATGGGTAACACTGCTCCTGGGGTCTGTGGACGCTGCGCGCTGTGTTCCGCGTGCGCAATCCACAGTACGCGCGGCACACCTCCGGCCGCCGGTGTTACTTCCCTCCGCAGGCAACATCCCGGTAAATAACGACTGTGACACGGCTCCGGCGCGCGCCTTCGGGTTCATTGAAACAGCGGGAAACGGGCTGTAGCCTGTCGCTAGACAGCATGCTGATCAAGTTTGCCGCACGTCTTTTTGCCCGCAGGTCCCCCGGACAGCTAGGAGCAAGTCATGAGAATCGGTTCCTCCATTTTCCTTATCGCCATCGGTGCCATCTTGGCCTGGGCCATCACCCCCGGCCTCATCCCCTATGTAGACCAGACCCTGATCGGGTATATCCTCATGGCCGTCGGCGTTATCGGCCTGATCGCATCGCTGGTGCTGGCCTCGCCGGGGCGCACCCGGCGGGTGAGCGAAACCCGTTCGGTGGTGGACCCGAACACCGGCGAGCGGATTGTCCGCAATGAGAGCCGGGACGGCAGCCTCTAGCCATGACCTTCCGGTCGCCTCCGTCCGCGGGAAGTTGTTCACGGACACAGGCGAGCCGCACCATGAGTATCCCGGGAGCCGGGCCAGACCAACACGGTCGGGCCCGGCTTTCGCCGTCTAACACCACACCGGAATCTGCGTTCGTGTTGTTTTCATTGACAAACCAACAGGAACAAAGATAAAGTCAAGCAATTCAACATCGTGTGATGGCAGTCACGGAAGCCGGTCGCACCAGCCAGCACCAGGAATACCAGCAGTATTTACGCAATGGAGGGTAAGTGTTCGCCGAGGAGCGCCAACAGCTGATCGCGGGTCTAGTCGCCGAAAGCGGCCGGGCCAGCGTCACTGCGCTTGCCGAGCGCTTCAACATCACCACCGAAACCGTCCGGCGGGACCTCGCTGCACTGGAAGCCGCCGGTACGGTACGCCGGGTCCATGGCGGCGCCGTCGCCCCGGACCGGATCAGCACCACCGAGGAAAGCATCCTGGAACGGACCGTGCAGCGGCAGCCGGAAAAGCTGCGCATCGCCGAGGCCGCCCTTGCTTTCATTCCGCAAAATCCGGCAGGCAGCATCCTGGTGGACGCCGGCTCAACCACTGAAGCGCTGGCCGACCTGATCGCCCTGCGCCTGTCCGACCCCTCGGCCGCCCCCGACTCCGGCGCGGAGAACGAACTCGTGGTCATCACCCACGCGATCCCCATCGCCGCCAAGCTCGCCGGTGAGCCGGGAATCGCCCTCCACCTGCTGGGTGGCCGGGTCCGCGGCCTCACCCAGGCTGCCGTGGGCCAGTCCACCGTGGACGCGGCCCACCGAATCCGTCCGGACATCGCCTTCATCGGCGCCAACGGAATCCACTCGGCCTTCGGGCTGAGCACCCCCGATCCTGAAGAAGCCGCCGTCAAAGCGGCCTTCGTCCAATCGGCACGCCGCATTGTGGTGCTGGCCGATTCGTCCAAGCTGGATGCCGAAACGCTGGTCCAGTTCGCCTCGTTGAAAGATCTGGACACCTTGATTACAGACAGTGAACCCAGCCCGGAACTGGCGGCGGCGCTTGCTGACGCCGGCGTGGACGTGGTGATCGCGTGATTGTCACCCTCACCGCGAACCCGAGCCTCGACCGCACCGTAGCCCTGCCCTCGCCGCTGCTCCGCGGCGAAGTACAGCGGGCCGTCTCCGTCCGCCAGGAGTCCGGCGGGAAAGGCGTCAACGTCTCCCGCGCCCTGGTGGCCTCCGGACTGGAAACCGTGGCCGTCCTCCCCGGCGGCGACTCCGATCCGGTCCTGGCGGGTCTTCGTGACGGCGGCGTCCCCTTCGCCGCCCTCGCCATCCACGAACCGTTGCGCACCAACGTGGCGCTCACGGAGCCGGACGGCGTCACCACCAAAATCAACGAACCCGGCCCGGTACTGAGCGAAGAGCAGCAGGAAGCCCTGATCGGGCTGCTGCTGGAGCGTTCCCGCGGTGCCAGCTGGGTTGTCCTCGCCGGCTCGCTCCCACCCGGAGTCCCGGCCGACTTTTATGCCACCGTCACCCGGCGGCTTCGCTCCACAAGCGCCGGCAACGGCACAACACAGTCGGCTCCGCTCATCGCCGTCGACTCGTCCGGCGCGCCCCTCGCCGCCGCCCTCTCGGGCGATGCGTCGGGCATGCCGGACCTCCTCAAGCCCAACGCCGAAGAACTGGCTGAACTGGCTGCCGCAGCCGGTTTCGCCACGGCGTCCACCGCTGACGAACTGGAAGCGGATCCGGAGGCTGCCGCGGCAGCCGCCGCCGCCGTCGTGCGTTCCGGTGTAGGTGCCGTGCTGGCAACGCTCGGTTCCAAGGGTGCGGTACTAGTGACGGCCGACGGCGCGTGGCTGGCCACGCACCCGCCGGTCAAGGCGGTCAGCACTGTCGGTGCGGGAGATTCCTCCCTTGCCGGCTACCTGCTCGCCTCCAGCCAGGGCGCCGCCCCGGCCGACTGCCTCCGTCAGGCCGTGGCACATGGTGCCGCTGCCGCCTCCCTGCCGGGCTCCACAGTCCCGGCGGTCCACCAAACCACCCCTGATGCCGTAACCATCACGGCCCTCCGGAAGGACTGACAGTGACTCAGCTCATTACTACTGATCTGGTCGAGCTAGACCAGAACCTGGGCAATTCGCCCGAGGACGTGATCCGCCATCTGGCCGGCAGGGTTGCCGCCACCGGACGCGCCACCGAAGCCGAAGGCCTCTTCACGGACGCCTTTGCCCGCGAATCCAAGACCGCCACCGGCGTGCCCGGCGGAATTGCCATTCCGCACTGCCGTTCCACCGCGGTGACGGTGCCCACCCTGGCCATGGCCCGGCTGTCCCAGCCCGTGGACTTCGGCGCCAAGGACGGCCCGGCGGACCTGATCTTCTTCATCGCAGCCCCCGAAGGCGCGGACCAGGAGCACCTGAAGCTCCTGTCCAAGCTGGCCCGCTCGCTGATCAAAAAGGACTTCACCGCTTCCCTGCGCGCCGCCACCACCCAGGCCGATATCGTCGAACTCGTCGAGGGCGCCCTGGCCGACAAGCCGGCCGCCGCTGCCGAGCCCGCAGCAGCAGCCGCAGCGGCCGCACCGTCTGCCGGCGCCGCAACCGGCGCCAAGTCCGGCGGCCCCAAGCGCCTGGTGGCCGTGACGGCGTGCCCCACGGGCATCGCCCACACCTACATGGCGGCCGATTCACTGGTTGCCGCGGCCAAGGAAGTCGGCGTTGACCTGCAGGTGGAAACCCAGGGCTCCTCCGGCGCCAAGCCGCTGGACCCCGCGGTGATCGCAGCCGCCGACGCCGTGATCTTCGCGGTGGACGTGGACGTCCGCGGCAAGGAGCGCTTTGCCGGCAAGCCGGTCATCAACGCACCCGTCAAGCGCGGCATCGACGAACCGGACAAGATGGTGCAGGAAGCGCTGGCCGCGGCAGACAACCCCAATGCCCGCCGCGTACCGCACTTCGGCGCCGAGGAGCAGGCTGAGGCAGAAGCCACCGAAAAGGGCGAGCACATCGGCCAGAAGCTGAAGAAGGCGCTCCTCACGGGCGTCAGCTACATGATTCCGTTCGTGGCCGGCGGCGGCCTGCTGATCGCCCTGGGCTTCCTGATGGGCGGCTACCTGATCACCCAGTTCGCCGACGTCATTGTGGTGGACAACAGCATCTTCAACCTGCCCACCGAATACCCTGAAAACGCCTGGGGCCCGCTCGGCGCCTACCTCGGTGCCGTGCTCTTCAAGATCGGTGCCCTCTCCCTCGGCTTCCTGGTCCCCGCCCTGGCCGGTTACATCGCCTACGGCATCGCCGACCGCCCGGGCATCGCACCGGGCTTTGTGGCCGGCGCCGTGGCAGGGTTCATGGGTGCAGGCTTCCTCGGCGGTATCGTGGGCGGCCTCCTGGCCGGCTACATCGCCCACTCCATCGGCCAGATCCAGGTGGCCCGCTGGCTGCGCGGCCTGATGCCCGTGGTGATCATCCCGCTGGTGGCCTCCCTGGTCGCTTCCGGCCTGATGTTCCTGATCCTGGGTGCTCCGATCGTCGCAATCACCAAGGGCTTGAACGGCTGGCTCTCCGGCCTCACCGGCGCCAGCGCCATCGCACTGGGTGTCATCCTGGGCCTCATGATGTGCTTCGACCTCGGCGGACCGGTCAACAAGGTTGCCTACTCGTTCGCCGTGGCCGGCCTGGGCGCCGCAACCCTGGACAACCAGGCCCCGTGGCAGATCATGGCAGCCGTCATGGCCTCGGGCATGGTTCCGCCGCTGGCCATGGCCCTCGCCTCCACCGTCCTGGACAAGAAGCGATTCAGCCTGGCCGAGCGTGAAAACGGCAAGGCCGCCTGGCTGCTGGGAGCGTCCTTCATTTCCGAAGGCGCCATCCCGTTCGCCGCAGCCGATCCGCTCCGCGTCATCCCCGCCAGCATGCTCGGCGGTGCCGTGACCGGCGCCATCTCGATGGCAGCGGGCGTCGGATCGAAGGCACCGCACGGCGGCCTCTTCGTCTTCTTCGCGATCGACAACTTCGTGATGTTCGTTGTGTCGATCCTCGTGGGCACCGTCATCACCGCCCTGGCGGTGATCGCCCTCAAGCGCTGGGCCGTCCGCAAGTCCGTTGATACCGTGGAGCCGGTTCCAGTAACTGTCTGACCCGGTTCGGTATTCTGACCAACCACCTGTCTCGACCTGATCACCAAGGAGCACACATGTTCGAACGCACCGCCACCATCGCCAGCCGCGTGGGCCTGCACGCCCGCCCCGCAGCCATCTTTGCCGAGGCAGCCGGCGAGTACCCGCACGAGATCACCATTGCCCGCCAGGGCGAACCGGCTGACGAGGCCATGGACGCCGCCAGCATCCTGTCCCTCATGAGCCTGGGCGCCTCGCACGGCGACGTTGTGGTCCTCCGTGCCGAGGGGGACGGCGCCGACACCGCGCTGGACCACCTGGTCCAGATCCTGGAAACCGATCACGACGCCGAGTAGCGGCATGGCGGGCTAGTACAGCCCGCTTCCGGTACGGCAACCAGCAGCCGGCTCGCTGCGCCACGGCCCCTTTGACGGGCACGCGGCGCACGGGCCGGCTGCTGCATTTAACTCCCCGGTTTCGTTCACCATTTAGCTCACTGTTTAGCTCCCGGTTTAGCTCCGGGCAGGCTTAACTAAGCCGGCTTAGTACATTCCTTGTTTTTGCCTGACGGCCCCGTTAGCGTGGACAACGTGGCGACACGCCGTTCAACAGACCCATTCGGGGCATGACCCCGGGCTGAAAGAGGATGAGACAGTGGCTACCCTGCAGGAAACCATCGAGGTGGATGTTCCCGTGTCCACCGCCTACAACCAATGGACCCAGTTCGAATCATTCCCCGAGTTCATGAAGGGCGTGGAGTCCGTCGAACAGATCGACGAGACCTCCCTGCATTTCCGGACGGACATCGCTGGAGTCAGGCGCGAGTACAACGCGCAGATCACCGAGCAACTGCCGGACCGGCGGATCGCCTGGGTCAGCACGGACAAGCCGCGCAACGCCGGTGAGGTCACTTTTGAATCCCTCGGGCCGGAGCACTCCCGGGTCACCGTGGCAGTGGAGTGGGAGCCGGAGGGGCTGGTGGAGAAAGCCGGCTCGGCAGTGGGCGCGGTCAGCCACCGGATCAGTGCCGATCTCAAGCGGTTCAAGCACTTCATCGAATCACGCGGCATTGAAACGGGCGCCTGGCGTTCTGCCGTGGACCACGGAGAAGTGGAAGAAACCGAGGAGGAGGCAGGCTTTGCGGCGAACGCCCCGGCGCACCACGCACACCTGCACCACGCATCCCCGCAGCCGCCGCATGCACCCACGCCTTCGCCGCAGCGTCCGGCCGGGGTGGACCCTTTCATTGACGACGCCGAACCATCAGATCCGAGCTGACCATGCCTGAGAAAAAGAACCCCAGCCTCAAGGACCCGGAACTGTACGAGGAACTGCGCGAGGACGGCGCCTCGAAACAAAAGGCCGCCCGGATTTCCAACGCCGCCGCACAGAGGGGACGCTCCGCAGTGGGCCGCAAGGGCGGCAAAGCCGGCGACTACGAGGATTGGACGGTGGCCCGGCTCAAAGCCAAAGCCAAGGAAATAGGGCTGAAGGGTTACTCTGCCAAGAAGAAAAGTGAGCTCATCTCAGCTCTCAGGAACTCCTGACCGCGTCAGCAATGGGCTACCGAACCGGCCAGTGCACCGCAGAGTCAGGCCCTTTTACGCCTGCTCTTCGCCGGTTCCTTGGCCGCAGGTTCCGCCGCAGCCGCCTTGCTGGCCGTCGTGGCGGGAGCCTTGGCAGCGGCCGTCTTGGTGGCCGTCGTCCTGGCCGGAGTCTTGGCGGGAGTCTTGGCAGCCGTCGTCTTCGGGCGGGCGGTAGAGGCCTTGGCGCGTGTGGTTTTTACGGGAGCTTCGTCAGTGTCGGCGTCGTCAGTGTCGGCGTCGTCGCTGTCAGCCGCCCCGGATCCGCCCGCAGCCTTGGCCGCGCCGCCGCTCCGCTTCTTTTCCAGGCTTCGCTTGAGTGCTTCCATGAGGTCGATAACTTCACCCTGCCCGGTCTCGGCTGCCTCGGCACCGAACGTCTTTTCCGTGTCCAGGGACTCGCCCTGCTCGATCTTTGCGTCGATGAGTTTGCGGAGCTGCACCTGGTAGTCGTCGGTGAACTGGCCGGGCTCAAAATCCCCGGCCATGGAGTCAACCAGGGCCGCGGACATCTCCCGTTCCTGGGCGGAGATCCGGACGGTGGTTTCCAGGGCGGGGAAAGCCGGTTCCCTGACTTCGTCCGCCCACAGCAGCGATTGCAGAACCAGGACGTCGTCCTTGATCCGCAAAGCGCCGAGCCGGGTCTTCTCCCGGAGGGCGAACTGGACCACGGCCACACGGTCAGTGTCCTCCAGCGCCCGGCGGAGGAGGACGTACGCCTTCGGGGATTTGGAATCCGGTTCCAGGTAATAGCTCTTCTCAAACATCATGGGATCGAGCTGCTCGGACGGCACGAACTGGACCACCTCGATCTCGTGGCTGCTCTCCGCCGGGATGGACTTGAGCTCGTCCCGGGTGAGGATCACCGTGCGGCCGTCCTCCTCGTAGGCCTTGTCGATGTCCGCATAGTCCACGATCTCGCCGCAGACTTCACAGCGGCGCTGGTACCGGATGCGCCCGCCGTCGGCGCCGTGGACCTGGTGGAGCCCGATGTCGTGATCCTCCGTGGCGCTGTAGACCTTGACCGGCACGTTGACCAGCCCAAATGCGATAGCGCCTTTCCAGATGGCTCTCATGGATCAAGTGAACATCAGAGTTGCCCGGAGGTGAAGACTTTTGGCCGGCAGTAGGGAACGTGTCCGGATCCAGGGCCGCGAACTGGTGGTCACCAACCTGGACAAGGTGATGTACCCGGAGACGGGAACCACCAAAGCCGACGTCCTGTCGTATTACACCGCCGTAGCGCCGGTCCTGATCCCCGCCGCAGTGAACCGGCCCGCCACGCGCAAGCGCTGGGTGAACGGGGTGGGCACCGCCGAGGCGCCGGGCGAGATGTTTTTCCAGAAGAACCTGGAGGACTCCACGCCCGGCTGGATTCCGCGCGCCTCGATCCGGCACAAGGAGCGCACCAACCAGTACCCGCTGGTCAACGACGCCGCCACCCTGGTCTGGCTGGCCCAGATGGGCTCGCTGGAAATCCACGTCCCGCAGTGGCGCGTGGACCCGCACGGCAATCCCATGAACCCCGACCGGCTGGTGCTGGACCTTGACCCCGGCGAGGGCGCCGGGCTGGCCGAGTGCGCCGAAGTGGCACGGCTGGCCCGCGCCATCCTGAAGGACGTCGGCCTGGACCTTGTGCCGGTGACCAGCGGCAGCAAGGGCATCCATCTGTATGCCGGCCTCGACGGCACACAGGGCTCGGAGCAGATTTCCGAGTTCGCCCACGAACTTGCCCGCGCCCTGGAAGCTGACCACCCGGACCTTGCCGTCAGCGACATGAAGAAGGCGCTCCGCACCGGCAAGGTGCTGGTGGACTGGAGCCAGAACAACGCTGCCAAGACCACCATCGTGCCGTACTCACTCCGCGGCCGGCTCCGGCCCACCGTGGCCGCGCCGCGCACCTGGCGGGAGCTGGCGTCCCCCGCACTGAAGCAGCTGGACTACAAGGAGGTTATGCGGCGGGTCAAGGACGGCAAGGACCCGTTCGCAGGGGTTTCCGCAGGCGGCGGCCATGTGCAGGGCCATCCCGACGGCGGGGGTTCCGGCAGCCACGGGCACGGCACCGGCGGGCAGGGCACCAGCGGGCACCGCGGCGGCGGAACGCCCGACGGCGGCAGCACCGACCCGAGGCTGGAGAAGTACCGCTCGATGCGGGATCCGGAAGGGACACCGGAGCCGTTCAGTGCGGACCGGCTCCGGGCGGACCCCGCCGCCGGCACCATCAGGGAACGGTTTGTGATCCAGGAGCACCATGCCAGCCGGCTGCACTTTGATTTCCGGCTGGAGCGGGACGGCGTGCTGGTGTCCTGGGCGCTTCCGAAGGGCGTGCCCGTCACCGGGGCGCAGAACCACCTCGCGGTCCAGACCGAGGACCACCCGATGGACTACCTCGATTTCGAGGGCACCATCCCCAAGGGCCAGTACGGCGCCGGGAGCGTCAGCATCTGGGACCACGGCTACTACGAATGCGACAAATGGATCGCGGGCAAGGAAGTCATTGCCACCCTCACGGGGTCTGAAGGCGGCGGCCTGGGCGGTACCAAGAGGTTCGCGCTGATCCGGACCTCCCGGGACAGCGACGCCTCCCAACGGCCGGAACAAGCGCAGTGGCTGATCCACCTGATGGACCGCAAGGGGCACGCTGCCCCGCCAGCGCCAGGCGCTGCTGCCGGCTCAAGCACCCGGAAAGAAGCACAGGAGGAGGACGGGCCGCCGCCCGCACCCTCGCCTTCATCTGATGCCCCGCCTGTTTTCTTGCCAATGCTGGCTAGCGCCGGGACCCCGGCCGACCTTCGTGGCTTGGACTGGCAGTTCGAACTGAAATGGGACGGCGTCCGGGCACTCATCATCCGCGACGCCGACCGGATCCGGCTCATCAGCCGGAACGGGAACGACGTGTCCGCCAGCTACCCGGAGCTGACCGACAGCGCCTGCTGGCCGGAGCAGGACTTCACCGCCGACGGCGAGATCGTCGCCGTCGGGCCCTCCGGGCGGCCCGATTTCGGGCTGCTGCAGACGCGGATGAAACTGACCAAAGCGGCCGACGTCGCCAGGGCCCGGGCGGGGACGCCCGTCCGGCTGATGGTGTTCGACCTGCTCTCCGACGCCGGCGAGGACCTCCGCAGGCTGCCTCTCCGGAAGCGCAGGGTGCGGCTGGAGCAGTTGGATTGGCCGTCCGGTTGCCCCGTGCACCTGTCCGAAGTCCTGGACGACGATGTGGAGCACATCCTGGAAAGCGCCCGGGAACTGGGGCTTGAAGGGATCATGGCCAAACGCCTTAACGGACGCTATGTCAGCGGCGACCGCAGCCGGTCCTGGTTGAAGCTGAAGTTCGAGCGCACCCAGGAAGTGGTGGTGGGCGGCTGGCGCCCCGGCAGGGGGTCCCGGAACAGCTCCGTGGGCTCAGTGCTGGTGGGCATCCCCGACGGCGGCACGCTGCGGTTTGTGGGCCGCGTGGGCAGCGGATTCAGCGACCGGGAGCTGACGGAGCTGCGGCTCCAGATGGACACGCTGGCGAGGAAGACCTCGCCTTTCACCGACGTCCCTGCCGCCGATGCCTCCGACGCGCACTGGGTCAGTCCCGAACTGGTGGGCGAAGTGACCTTCGGGGAATGGACCGGCGGCGGGAAGCTGCGGCACCCGGTGTGGCGCGGCTGGCGACTGGACAAGAACGCCGACGACGTCGTGGCCGAATCCGGCTGACGCCCGGGGCGCAGTAAGCCGGGATTCAGGAAATCCCGGATTCGGACAGACCGGAACAGGAACACGGGAAACCAGAGCTAACCGAAACACGGGAAGGGCCGGGCGGAACCCGTTTTGGGTGTCGCCCGGCCCCGGGTTGGTATTCGGGATTCCGTCTTTTGGGGATTCCGTCTAGGAGGAGTGCGGCATCTGCGGCCGGCCGGTCCGGTGGACTGCGGTCACTGCTGCCTCATGGCCCATCCGGCCGTGGGCGGTGCCGCGTTCCTTCGGATGACGCCGCTTGCCGTTGCCATCCGGCCACTGCCGGCCGCCGTTGACGGGGCCCGCGGGAGCTGGCATCTCGGGCGCGGGCGCCTCGTCCATTGACTCCGCCAAGTGACTGGCAAGCTCCGGTTCGAGCTGTCCCCCAGGATTTTTCTCAGCCATTTTGTGCTCTTCCTTTCCTCGTTGAAATGAAGCGTCCACCAATATTAGGTCTGCGGTTACGGCTTGTCTGCAGTACCTACCAGCGGACTTTTTTCTGGGCAGGGCCTTGCTTGCCGCTGGCATGCGTGGGTTTGTGGCCGTGCGAAACGCTCTGCGACCCGGCGCCGCCACGGGACTTGCTGGCCAGCATTTCCTTCTGGGCATCCGTCAGCCGGGACTTGATGCCCTGGCCGGCCTCCGGCGATCCGGCCTCCCGCGATTCTGTGTCCGGGTCTGTGTCCGCGCCCGATTTCGGTTCGGCGCCCTGGGTGTTGTCTTTGTGGGTCATGGAAGCACTCCTTGTATGACGGAAACGGATAGCTCGGAAGTACGCCTCAACGAGCTTTGTTTGCTGGTGAATGGTGCGGGCGGACAGGCCAGCAGGAACACCGCTGGCGGCCGGCCGCCGGCCTATCCGAAGATCAGTGTTCCCATGGGTCAACCTTAGGCAGTGTTCCGGCCGGTTGGGAACCCCCGGTTCGGATGGATTCGTGCCCCGCCCGCATCACTTGGCAGGTGTGGGCTGAAGGGTATTATTCGGCGAATTTGGGTGCTTTATGGGCCGCTGGCCGAAAAAGGTTTGGTAACGATGCGGAAAATCCGCAGATTCCAGTGCTGGCGCGGTGAAACGGCGCAAAATAGCTTGGGTTCAGGCCGCCGTTCTGCCCTTGAAACCCCAGATCATACGCCACCGAACTCGGAAACACCATGGAAATCGCGTAAAATTGAAAGCCTGCCCAGAGCGGGGCAGCTACAAGTCGCAAGCAAATGACCTCCATAGGAGAAGCCCAAATGCCCACAGACCGAAGCATGACCGACTCTTCAGCAGGCGCGAACAACGCCCGCGGAACCGATAATATTTTGCCAGGAAGTGTGCCCCCGGGCGCGGCGCCCCAAAGCGCCAAGAAGTCGAGGCTATTGCCTCGCCGCAGACTCAAAGTCTCCGATGTCAACGTCGTCAACAAGCCGATGCTTAAGAAAGCGCTCGGCGGAACCATCGTGGGTAATACCATGGAATGGTACGACGTCGGCGTGTTCGGCTACCTGATCACCACCATGGGTCCGGTGTTCCTGCCGGAATCCGATCCGTCCACGCAGACGCTGTTCCTGCTGGGCACGTTTGCCGCCACCTTCATCGCCCGCCCCCTTGGCGGAGTGATTTTCGGCTGGTTCGGTGACAAAGTGGGCCGCCAGAAGGTCCTGGCAGCAACCCTGATGCTGATGGCGGCGAGTACTTTCGCCATCGGCCTCCTCCCGGGCTACGCGCAGATCGGACTGTGGGCGGCCGCCCTGCTGGTGCTGCTGAAGATCGTGCAGGGCTTCTCCACCGGCGGCGAGTACGCCGGAGCCACCACCTTCGTGAGCGAGTACGCCCCGGACAAGCGCCGCGGCTTCTTCGCCAGCTTCCTTGACCTGGGAAGCTACCTCGGCTTTGCCATGGGTGCCGCCCTCGTCTCAGCCCTCCAGCTGACCATGGGCCAGGCTGCCATGGAGGAGTGGGGCTGGCGTATTCCGTTCCTGCTCGCCGGCCCGCTGGGCCTCATCGCGGTGTACTTCCGGAGCAAGATTGAGGAGTCCCCGCAGTTCCAGGCAACCCTGGACGCCCAGGAAGAGCTCGGCAAGGAAGCAGCCAAGTCCTCTGACGTTGCCGCCAAGGGCCCCGTGGGTGTTGTTAAGGCCAACTGGCGCCCGATCATTGTTGCCATGGTCCTTGTGGCCGCGGCAAACACCGCCGGTTACGCCCTGACGTCCTACATGCCGACGTACCTCACCGACGCCAAGGGCTACGACCCCGTCCACGGCACGCTGCTGACGATCCCCGTGCTGGTGGTCATGAGCCTGTGCATCCCGCTGACCGGCAAGCTTTCGGACCGCATCGGACGCCGTCCGGTCCTGTGGATCGGTGCCGTGAGCACGATCGTGCTGGCAGCGCCCGCCTTCCTCCTGATCGGCGTCGGCGACATCTGGTCGACCTTGGCCGGCCTGTCACTGATCGCCTTCCCGGTCACCTTCTATGTGGCAAACCTGGCCTCGGCGCTGCCGGCCCAGTTCCCTACGGCCAGCCGTTACAGCGCCATGGGCATTGCCTACAACTTCTCAGTGGCGATCTTCGGCGGCACCACGCCGTTCATCGTGGCTGCGCTCATCAAGGCGACCGGCAACGACATGATGCCCGCTTACTACCTGATGGCCACCTCGGCCATCGGCGCTGTAGCCATCTACTTCCTGAAGGAATCGGCCAACCGTCCGCTGCCGGGCTCCATGCCCAGCGTGGACACCAAGGCTGAGGCACAGGAGCTGGTGGCCACCCAGGATGAGAACCCGCTGATCAACCTGGATGACCTGCCGTTTGAGGACGAGCTGCGCGAACCCGAAAAGGTTCCTGCGAAGGCCTAGCCTTGTAGCCCAGCTGCCCCGCCGACGAGGCCTGCTTTGCACGATGTTCCTTTGTGACAGCGTGCAAAGCAGGCCTTCCGCGCGTCTGGCAGACTTTTTTGAGGAAGAGCGCTCGGAACGAACGCACAAGAGACCGACCGGAGGTACCCATGGCCCACGTCCTCCGGCGGCATCTCCGCGACCTGCATAGCCTCGGCCCGGCCAACAATGATCATTTGTCCGCCCTGCGTGTGGCGGTCAGCGTGGCCGTGCCCTCCCTCGCCCTCCTGGTTTTCGGCCGCCCGGACCTGATCATCTACGCCGTGTTCGGTGCCCTGACCGGGATGTACGGACGCTCCGAGCCCCACCAGCTCCGCCTCACCCATCAGGCCCAGGCCGCGCTGGTCCTGCTCAGCGGCGTTGGCGTCGGCATCTTCCTGTCAGTCAACCACCTGCACTCCTGGTGGCTGGTGGGTGTGGAAGCCGTCCTGGCCGGCATCGGCTCGGTGTTCTCCGACCGGGTGAACCTGAAGCCCAACGGCCCTTTCTTCGGCATCCTGGCCCTCGGTGCCTGTGCCTCGGTCACCACCAGCATTCCCTGGTTCGCGGCGCTGCTCATCGCAGCCGCCTCCGCGGCGTTTTCAATAGCCGTTGGATTTGGCGGCTGGGTCCGTGGCCGGAAGTGGCAGCCGGGAGCGGTCCGGGCAGCCGCACCGCTCAGCGGAGTACGGCGACAGGCAGCCGTGATCCATGCGGCGCGCTACGTCCTGGCAGTGGGAACTGCCGGCTCCATCGGTGTTCTCAGCGGCAGCGGCCACCCGCACTGGGCCATGGCTGCCGCCGCGGTTCCCCTCGCCGGTGCCGACCTGCCCAGCAGTGTGCACCGCGGCCTCCACCGCATGGTGGGGACATTCCTCGGACTGGTGCTGGTCGCCGTCGTACTTCTTCCCGTGCCGTGGGCGCCGCTGACGTTTTTCCCGGGGGCTGAAGCCGCCGTGCTGGCACTCCTGGTCATCATCTTCCAGTTCACCACCGAACTTTTTATGACCAGGCACTACGGCCTCGCCATGGTGTCCTTCACACCCGTCATCCTCCTGATGACGCAACTTGCCGCCCCGGCGGACCCCTACGTCCTCATCACGGAACGAGCCGTGGAAACCGTCGTGGGAGCCGTGGTTGGCATCCTGGTGATTGTGCTGGTCCGGCGGGCCGTCCGCCGGCAACCGCCCAGCTGAACCCAGCGGCTACTTTGCAGGCCTTTTCGCCGGGCCCGAAGTAAACCGTGCGGGCAGCATCCGGGACACGGCGGCCACCACTTTGTACCGCTTGGTGGGGATGGACACCGCGCGGCCGCGTTCGTTGTCCGCCAGGCCCTCGCGGACCACCCGGTCAGCGTGCAGCCACAGCCACCGCGGGGCCACGGTTTTGTCCATCCCCATCCGGTCATGGAATTCGGTGTGGGTGAACCCCGGGCACACGGCCGTGACTTTGACCCCGCTGCCGGCGTAGGCCAGGTTCGCCCAGCGGCTGAAGCTCACCTGCCAGGCCTTCGCCGCCGAGTAGCTCCCCCGGTTCGCAAAGGCGGCGACGCTGGCCACGTTGATGATCCTGCCCGAATGACGCGCCAGCATGCCCTGCAGGGCCGCGTGGCACAGTTCCATGGGCGTCTGGACATGCAGCCGCAGGTGCCTGCTTTCCTCGTCGAGGCTGTTCTGGTCGAAGGATTTCAGCAACCCGATGCCGGCGTTGTTGACCAGGATCTCTACCGGCCGTGAAGAGTCGGAAAGGCGTTCGACGACGGCGGCCACCCCGGCGTCGTCGGTCAGGTCCGCGGAGAGCACCTCGGCGGTGATGCTGTAGTTGTTCTCCAGTTCGTGCGCGGCGGCCCGCAGGCGCTCCGCATCGCGTGCAACCAGCACCAGGTGGTGCCCCTGTTCCGCGAGCTGGCGGGCAAACTCGGCGCCAAGGCCCGCCGTCGCGCCGGTGATCAGGGCCGTGGGTCCGGGAACTTGTTCGGTCATGGCAGAAGCCTAGTGGCACTGTGCGCCCGGCGCCTCCCTTATCCGGCGCCGAGATGGCACCTCACGGCAGTGTCTGCGACCACGACTGCCGTGACATGCCATCTCGGTGAACTTCCTAGGCGAACTTTGCCAGCGGGTTCACCAGCCTGCCGGCCATCTGCAGGCCGCCGGACGGGTCCGCGAGGTCCAGCATCTGCTGGTTGTTGCGCAGCTGCAGCCTGTTGAGGCAGGAGAACTGGAAGTCGGGCGCGAACAAGTCGTGCCGGGCAAACTGGTCCGCGAGTTCGGGGTGCTCCGCCTGGTAATCGCGGATGGTCCCGGCCGCGATGCGCCAGAATTCCTCGCCCCGGAGGACGCCGTCTTCCTCGAGGAGGGCGCCGAGGAACCGGAAGATGCAGTCGAACACGTCGGTGAAGATGGCCAGGACCTTCTCGTCGTCGGGGATATCCGCCTTGATCCGCGATACTGCGTCCGGCAGTTCGATCCGGTTCCCCATCACCACGATTTCCTCGGCGATGTCCTTCATGACGGCCCGCACAGGCACCCCGTTGTGGAGCACCAGGATCACGTTCTCGCCGTGCGGCATGAAGGCCAGTTCGTAGCGGTACAGGCAGTGCACCAGCGGCACGAGGTAGGCCTCGAAGTACCGGCGCAGCCACTCGCCGGGTTCCAGTCCGGACTGTTCAATCAGGGCGGAGACCATGGGTGTGCCCGCGGAATCGGTGTGCAGGAGCGAGGCCATGGTGGCAAGTTGCTGCCCCTCCTCCAGAAGCGGCAGCGGGCTTTCGCGCCACAGCGCGGACAGCATCTTCCGGTAGGGCGAATCCTTGGGCGCGGCTTCCTCGTAGTAGCCGTTGTGGTATCCGATCGCCGCCACCTCCCGGATCATGGCCAGCCCGCGGGCCTGCAGGGCCTCGTCGCCGGCGATCAGGTCCTGGAGCCAGTCATTGATGGCCGGCGTGGCTTTCATGTACTGCGGGGACAGCCCGCGCATGAACCCCATGTTCAGCACCGACATGGCGGTCTTGACGTACGCCTTTTCCGGGGACGCGGTGTTGAAGAACGTCCGGATGGACTGCTGGGCCTGGTAGCCGTCCGCCCCGATCCCGAGGTGCACGATGTGCTGCTGGGCGATCTCGGCCGCGAAGGTCACCGTCAGCTTGTTCTCCCACTGCCACGGGTGCACCGGCATCAGGAAATACGCGGCAGGGTCCAGTCCCAGGGCACCGAGCTCGGCGTCGAAGTAGGCCAGGGTGCCCGCACCCAGTTCGGCGTCAAGGTGGGCTGCATAGTCCAGGCCCTCGCTGGAGGTGAACACCGCCTTGCTCCGGTGGACCGCGATCCATTCCAGCTGCACGGGAGCGCCGGTTTCCGGGGCAAAGGCGCGGTAATCGCTGATGCCGAAACCCAGCCGGCCGTTGTTGGCCACGAAGCAGGGATGGCCCTCGGTCATGCTGCGCTCAATGGCCTGGAAGTCCGTTGCGACGTCGGCTCCGCCGGTCACTCCTGCCGCCAGTTCCGCGGACGACGGCTGGCCGATCCACTGCTTGTAGGCGTGGCTGGCAAGCGTGCTGCTGATCTCTTCAAGGTAGACCGGGAGCATCTCCGGCCTGATCCCCAGGGTGTCGCGGAATTCGGTGATGAACCGGAGCGCATCCAGGGGTGCGTCCTGGCCGTCGCGGCTGCACCTGATCGAGGCCGCATCCACGGACCAGTGCTCAAGGTGCAGCACCCTGGCCGAGAACCGGTATTCAACCGAGGCGTCATCGCTGAGCACCCGGTAGTCCCCGGCACTGATCCGCTCCGGGCTGATCCGTTCGGCGCTGATCCGCTCCGGGCTGATCCGTTCGGCGCTGATCCGCTCCGGGCTGAGGATGCGCTCGTGGGAGAACTCGGCGAGCGCCTTGCGGACCAGGTGCCGGTTGGCGACGGCCCAGCGTTCCGGCGTGAGGTGGGTTGCGGCGTTTGCTGCGGTGAGGACGGATTCAAGTTCTGCGGTGGTCAAAGTGACACTCCCTGGCGGATCGGAGATGGCTGGATCGGGGACTGGCGGATCGGAGATGAATGACGGGCGGCGCGGGCCGCATGGAAGGCCTCCCGGGTGCAGAAGCTGAGGAGGGCCTGCTTGTCCGGCAGTGCGATCTCCCCTGCCGGCTGGAAACCGAGCCGCTCGTTAAGCACATGGATTTTGTGGTTCCGGGCGTCGGGCTCCACCACCACGCGCTCCACTTTGTCCTTGGCGAAGAGCCGGTCCAGGACCGTCTCCATCACGGCGGCGGTATAGCCGGGGCGCGGCGGACCGGCCGGCGGTGCCACCAGCAGGTGCATCCCGATGTCCCCCGGCTGCACGGCGTACCGGCCGGCCAGTGGAGAGAAACCCGGAAGGTACTCCTCCATCAGGAAGGCGGGAACGCCGGCGTCGAGCCCCAGCAGCGCGTGGTGATGACCGCTGGACTGGATCTTCGAGTATTCCTGCACAACGTCCTGCACGGACGCGGACTGCATCCCCCAGAAGGCTGCATAGGGCCGGGTTACCCAGCTGTGCAGGAGTTGTGCGTCGGTGTCGGGGTCGAAGCAACGGAACGCGAAACTCATGCGTTCACCCCCGTCGACATAGACATGCCCGGTTCAGCCACGGCCGGCGCGGGAACCCCGAACTGCTGGAACGCGATGCTTTGTTCCACGGGGTAGACCTCGCGGCCGGTGATTTCGCGCAGGATGCAGGAGTTGCGGTAGGCGGCCATGCCGAGGTCCGGGGTGACGAAGCCGTGGGTGTGGAGCTCCGCGTTCTGGACGAAGATCTCGCCGGGTTCGACGCCGGTGCTGTAGTTGCGCTCGACGGCGAACCTGCCGCGGCCGTCCCGTGCGATCCGGTCCTGCACGCCGGCGAGGAACTCCGGCTCGCGGTAGCCGTAGCCGGTGGCCAGCACCACGGCTTCGGTGTCCATTTTGTAGCCGGCGCCCTGCTCCTCGTGCCGGAGCTGCAGGGTGTGGGTGCCGGAGACGGGGTCCCACGAGGCCCCGGTGAGGGCAGCGTGCGTCAGGAGCTGCGTGTCCACGATGCCGGCCAGGCTCTTGGTGTAGAGGAGGTCGTAGATGGCGTCGATGAGCTCGGAGTTGATGCCCTTGTACAGGTTCTTCTGGCTCCTGATAAGGCCGTCGCGTTGTTCCTCCGGGAGGCCGTGGAAGTAGTCCACATACTCCGGCGACGTCATCTCCAGGGTGAGCTTGGTGTACTCCAGCGGGAAGAACCGGCCGGACCGGGTGACCCAGTTGAGCTGGTACCCGTGGACGTCGATCTCCTGTAGCAGCTCATAGTAGATTTCCGCCGCGCTCTGGCCGCTGCCCACGATGGTGATGCTCCGCTGCTTCTGCAGCTCACTCTTCCTCGACAGGTACTCGGCGTTGTGGAGGACCAGTCCCCCGCCGTTGGCTGCCGCCTCGACGATTCCGTCACAGGCCGCGGGGACGTACGGCGACGTCCCGGTGCCCAGCACCAGCCGCCGCGCACGCAGCACCTCCGGCCCGGCGGGACCGTCCACGGAGAGCGTGTACACGCCGTCGTCGTACGTGATCTCCCGGACGTCCGTGCCGAACCGCACCGACCGGAGCCGGCCGGCCACCCACTGGCAGTACTGGTTGTACTCGGCGCGCAGTGGGTAGAAGTTTTCCCGGATGTAGAAGCGGTAGAGCCGGCCGGTCTGCTTGAGGAAGTTCAGGAACGAATACGGGGAAGTGGGGTCGGCCAGCGTCACGAGGTCCGCCATAAACGGGACCTGCAGGTGGGCCGGTTCCAGCATCATGCCGGGGTGCCAGTCGAACGAGTCGCGGCGTTCCAGGAAGACGGCATCCAGCCCGTCGATGGGCTCGGTCAGCGCGGCGAGCCCCAGGTTGAAGGGCCCGACGCCGATTGCGGCGAAGTCGTAGATGCGCCCCTCGCTTGAGGTGCTGGAGCTTGAGGTGATGGAGCCTGGAGCGCTGGAGGGAGAGGACGTGCTCATGCTGCAGCCTCCTGTCCGGTCAGCAGCGCTTCACCCGTGCGGCGAAGCATGCTGATGATCGTGTTGATGTCTTCCGGAGTGGCCTCGGCGTTCAGCAGGGTGAACTTCAGGTAGTGCCGTCCGGCCACCTTCGTTCCGGCAACCACCGCCTCGCCGGAGGCGAATACCGCGGCGCGGATCGCCGGGTTGAGGGTGTCCGCGGCGTCCTCGTCGAGGCGCGACCCGTCGGCCAGGAGCGGGCGGTAGCGGAACACGAGCGTGCTGAGCTGGGGTTCGGCAACGAGCTCGAAGTCGGGATCAGCGGCCAGTGCCTGCCCGGTGCGTGCGGCAAGGTCTATCGCCTCGTCCAGCAGGGCGCCGACGGCGTCCGCGCCCATGATCCGGAGGGTCAGCCAGAGCTTCAGGGCGTCAAAGCGGCGTGTGGTCTGGATGCTCTTGTCCACCTGGTTGGGAATGTCCGCCAGCGCGGCGCTCTCCGGGTTGAGGTAATCGGCGTAGTAGGTCACGTGCCGCAGCATGGCGCGGTCCCGGACCAGCAGGGCACTGGAGCTCACCGGCTGGAAGAAGGTCTTGTGGAAATCCACGGTGACGGAGTCGGCCAGGCCGATCCCGTCCAGCCGGTGGCGGTAGCGGCCGGAGAGCATCAGCCCGCCGCCGTAGGCGGCATCCACGTGGAACCAGGCCCCGTACGCCCGGGCCAGGGCGGCGATTTCGACGAGCGGGTCCACCGCGCCGAAGTCGGTTGTCCCGGCGGTGCCCACCACAGCGATCGGAACCAGCCCGGCGTCGGCCGTTTGCGCCAGCGTACCGGCCAGCGCGGCGGGGTCCATCCGGTGGTCCGGCCCGATGGCCACCGGCACCACGGCGTCGTACCCCAGCCCCAGCATGGAGGCCGACTTGCGGATGCTGAAGTGGCTGTCTTCGGAAGCGAAGACCCGCAGTTTCTCCAGCAGGGCGGGAAGCCGGAGGGACTCATTGCCGGGGAGCTTCCGCAGCCCGGCCACGGCATGGTTGCGGGCAATAAGCAGCGCCTGGAAGTTGGACTGGCTGCCGCCGGAGGTGAACACGCCGTCGGCAGCGTCACCCAGGGACAGCCGCTCAGCTGTCCAGTCGACGAGCCTGCGCTCGATCATGGTGGCGCCCGCGCTCTGGTCCCAGGTGTCCATCGACGAATTCACGGCGGACAGGATGCTCTCCCCCACCAGCGCCGGGATCACCACGGGGCAGTTCAGGTGGGCCGCGTACTTCGCGTCATGGAAGTAAACGGCGTCCTTCAGGTACACCTCTTCAAGTTCCGCCAGCGCGGCAGCCGTGTCCGGCAGGGGGCGGTCCAGGTCAACCGCACCGACGCGCGCCTGCAGTTCCCCGGGTCCGACGCCGGTAAACGGCTTGGTGGTCCGCTCCAGCTTGGTGGCCACGGCGTTGACGCCCTGAAGCACCTGAGCCACGTAACGGGGCGCATTGCGGGAGTTGAAAAGGTGGTTGGTGGCGGCGAGGGCAAGCTCCACCCGGGAGCCGAAATCGTGCCCGCCGGCAGGGGCTGGCAGGTCCAGGGGTTTCTCGTCCACACGGGGCAACAGCGTCACAAGGTTTTCCTTTTGGTAGGCGTTTGGAGGCGCGCTAACGTAGCAAGGCAAGCCTTACTTAGGTAAACCTTTTAGTCAAACTTTTGTGAGCTAATTATGAAATTGGCGGAGTTGCGGGGTTTTGCCGGCTCAATGGAGCGTCATTGACTGTCGTTCGGGAGATGATTGAGGCAGAATTTGCCGCTCCAGGTGCAGCCGTGGCCGGTAGAGTGCGCGGCCGTGGCCGGCTCAGTGCGCGGCGGTGGCCGCCGACTTGCGCCGGCAGAGCAGTGTCCAGCGGTTCCCGCCATCCTCCTTGGCGTAGGAAAACTGGTCCAACGCCACCTTGGCCAGGGCAAGTCCGCGCCCGCTCCCGGACATGTCATCCGGCATCTCGGCAGCGGTGAGGTCGATGCCGGCGGGCCTGGCGTTGTCCGTGAATTCGGCAAAGAGCCGCTCCGGCTCGCACTCCACTGCCAGGACGAACCGCACGGGGTCCGTGCCGGCCGGGCGGGAGTGCTCGATGATGTTGGATGCCACCTCGATCAGCGCCGTTTCAAACCTGATGCGGTCCATGGGTTCAATGCCGGGTTCGCCCGCCCAGACGTCCTCGAGCAGCTCATGGATCAGCTCCAGGCTTTCGGGCACCGCGGCGGCGCGCAGGCTGAACTCGCTGCTCATCAATAGGCTCCGTCTACCGAGGCGACCGGCTGCAGCACCCTGTTGAGGTTGGTCATTTCCAGGACAGCCGTGATCTGTGCCGTGGGGTTGGCCAGCCGGAGGTCTCCGCCCGCCTGCCGGGTCTTCTTCAGCCCGGTAATCAGGGCGCCCAGGCCGGACGAGTCAATGAAGTCGGTGCCGGCAAGGTCCACCACCAGCCGGACCGTGCCGTCGCTGATCAGGGCATCAATGTTGGCGCCGAGGTGCGGTGCTGACACCATATTGAGCCGGCCCACCGGACGGATTACGCCCACCCCGTTGGCCAGGGTCTCGTTGTTGAATTCGATCATGGATTTCCCTCTTTCTTTTTGGTGCTGTCCAGCCAGGCATCATAGCCGGGGTAGCGGACGGCCTCGATGACCACGCTGAAGATCAGCAGGTCGAAGGCTATCCACACAAAGTTGACGGTGCTGCCCAGGAGATCGCCCTGACCCAGCAACAGCCGGATCACGCCCACTCCGGCCGCCAGGACCAGGACAGCCATGGCTATCAGCTGCGGCCGGACCAGGTGCCACGGCAGCCGGCTGCGTGCCTGCAGTGTCTTGGGGGTGACCCGGAAGTCCAGGTCCCGGCCCAGGAACACGTTCCCGAAGGCGGAGGTGACGGACTTGATCCAGGTGGGGAACAGCGCCAGCGAATACTGCTGGCCGCGCCACGTCTTCACCCCGCGTCCCACCACCATGAACAGGATCTGGTTGATCACCAGGAACGGGATGAGCCGGAGGAAGAATTCGTTGCTCAGGGACTGGACCGGGAGGATCCCGAGGGTCAGGTAGATGACGGGGGCGGCGATGTAGGCCACCGCGGCGAAGCCGGACAGATAGCTCCACATGGTTGCCAGGTACATCAGCCGCTGGGCCAGGCTGAGCCCCTTTTGCATAAACGGGTTCTCCCGGAACATGACCTGCATGGTGCCCTGGGCCCACCGGAGCCGCTGGGTCAGCATCGAGTCAAGGTCTTCGGGGGCCAGGCCGTCGGCCAGCCGTTCGTGGTGGTAGGCCGATTCCCAGCCGAGGGAATGCAGCCGCATGCAAGTGGCCATGTCCTCTGTCACCGAGATCGTGGCCAGCGGCATCACGGCCTGCGCCTCGCCGGCTTTCTCGGCGTTGACGGAATCGATCAGGACGCGGACGGTTTCCACCGCTCCCAGCGGGGACCAGTCGCGCTGGGACAGCCTGTCCAGGGCAACGTCGTCGACGACGGCGAGGGAACCGTCCACGTCGATGGTGCGGGACAGCCCCTCAATGGAGTTCAGTTCAGCGTGCAGCGCCGCGAAGTCTTCCGCCACCAGGTTCCGGGCCACGGCGTCCACGCGTTCCTGGAACCGGTAGGTGACGTCGGCAATGGCCTGCCCCTCGCTAAGCTCGCGACGGACCTGCTGCAGGTCCGTCGCCAAGGTGGAGAGCGCGGATGCCAGCCGTTCCTGCCCGGGTCCAAGCTGGCGCCTCGCTTTGGCCACCACCTTGTCCGCCGTTTTGAGCGCCTTGTTCAGTGCCAGCTCTGTTTCCGAGACGTAGCGCATGACCCCCAGCTGCATCAGCGCTTCCCGCCGGATGATCGCGTTTGAACCGCAGAAAAAGGCCGCGTTCCAGCCGTCCTTGCCCTGCTGGATGGGCCCGTAGAAAAGCGGCGCCTGGCTGCCCAGTGGATCGTTGGGCGGAACGTTGACAAACACCTGCGGGGTCTGGACCAGGGCCATCCTGCGGTTGTTGAAATAGCCCAGCGTGTTGTCGAGAATCTTCGGGTCCGGCACCTGGTCTGCGTCGAGGATCAGCATGAACTCGCCGTCCGTGGCGAGCAGTGCGTTGTTGAGGTTGCCGGCCTTGGCGTGCCGGGGACGGTTGGCCCAGTCCTCGGACCGGGTGATCCAGCCGATGCCCTCCGCCTCGGCGATGGCCCGCAAGTCGGCGCGGTTGCCGTCATCGAGGATCCAGGTCCGGTGCGGATACGCGATGTTCTTGGCTGCCCGGGCCGTTCCCATAACGAGGTCGAACGGCTCGTTGTAGGTGGTGATGAAAACGTCCACCGTGAGGCCGGCCGGCGGCGGCGGCGGAGTGTCCCGCTGCTTGTACCGCCACATGGTGACGCCGAACAGCAGGGAATCGAGCAGGGAGTAGGTTTCCGCCAGGACCAGAGGTACCGCGATCCACCAGGCTTCCCAGTTGATGGAAACCATCCAACGCCAAATGATGTAGTTCAGGCCCAGGATGGCAGTAGCCAAAACAATAAGCCTGATGGTCAGTTGCCGTGGTGTCATGGCCCGGCTGTCCCCCTGGATCCTCGTCCGTTCAGTCAGCCGCCCGGTGGGGATCCGGCTCCGAAGTGAGACCAAAGGAGCGTGGAAGGGCGGACTGTCCTGAGTCAGTCCAACCTTATCCGCCCGGCCGGAAAAGGGCTAAGGTGCGGAGCGGATGATGACGGCGGACCGGGCTGTCAGCCCGCGGCGATTTCCTCCTGCGACGGGCCTTCGGGCTCCGTCAGGTGCCGTACATGGAGTTCCTCGGCGGCCAGTTCGTACCAGGTGTGTGCACCGAAGGAAGGGCTCGGCGTGTCCAAATGACGGTACAGGGCGTCGGCCAGCTTCCCGAGGGCGTCATCGGACAATGCCCGGACCGTGGAGGCTGGATCCAGGTTGCCCTCGAGGTATTCGGAGAGCTCCAGGCCGTCGATGGTGCGCTGCTCCCCGGCCGCTGCCAGGTTTTCGTCGATGTCCAGGCCGGCAGAAGCGTCGGAATCCAGCAGGGCGTTGATTTCGCTGTCCAGCGTGGCCTCTTCGCCGCCGGCCAGCCCGGCATGCTCCAGGCAGATGGGAACTTCCGCCGGCTCATTGAGGGTGAGGCGGAACGCGTCGGAGCCGCTCACACTATGCCCGGTATTCGCGGCGCCCTCAGCCTTGCCTCCGGCGATGTGGCGCAGGTACATCAGGACCTCGGGGTCAAGGTGGGACGCATTGTGGAGGTCCACCGTGATGTCCTGCTGCGGGGAGAGGCGGCGTCCGCGGCGCATGATGTGAAGCAATACGGGGTAATTGGCCTGGGTCAGGCAGCCTGAGACTTCCAGGGTCACTCGTCCGGGATCAACGTCCACACGGACCAGCACACGCAATTTATGGTTCAAGGCTTCTCCCACAGAGACATCCAAGAGCCAGCTTCATAACTCACCTAAACCATACGAAATTGTTGACCGCGCCACAAGCTGCCCTCCGCGCCGGGTCTTTCACTTCCCACCGGACCTAGACTTGGAGGATGGACGAGATCACGCTGGACGCATCCGTGGCCGAACAGCTGCAGGATCTGGTCATCAACAGCGACGACGTCAACGGGTTCCTTGCGGAGCTTTGTGAGCTTTCAGCTGCCGCCCTCTCACGCACCCTCGGCCGGGATGTTTCCTGTGCCGTGACCCTGAGCCGGCACCACAGGACCACAACGGCTGCCTGGAGCAACCCGGCGGCCCGCCTTTTCGACGAGATCCAGCACGGCTTCGGCGAAGGCCCGTGCCTCCACGCCATGACGACGGGCACCACGGTACTGGTCCGGGACACCCGCACGGACCCCCGCTGGCCGGAATACGGCCACGCCATTGCCTCCATGGGGCAGTTCAGCGTGCTCGGAGTACCGCTGACGCTTGACGCCGGCGCTGCCGCTGCACTGAACGTTTTTGTTGCGGCCCCGGACATCTTCGACGCCGCCGCGGTCCAGAAAGCCGAACAGTTTGCCGCCCAGGCCGAGAAGGCGCTCCGCCTTGCGGTAAGAATCGGCATGCAGCAAAAGCTGGCCGCGGACCTGCGGGCGGCCATGGAGTCCCGCACCGCCATCGACCTTGCAGCCGGCATCATCATGGGCCAGAACCGGTGTTCGCAGGCGGAAGCGATGTCCATCCTCACCAAGGCCTCCAGCGGCCGGAACCTGAAGCTTCGTGACGTGGCGGAAAAGCTCGTGGCGTCGTTCGCCCCGGAATCGCCGTCCACCCACTTCGACGACTAAGCCTGCCCTCCCCAGACGGGCCCGACGCTAGGACGCGGTTATTTGGTCCGTGGGCGGCTGCTCGGGCCAGTCGATGAACTGTTCGTACGCGTCGTGCTTCTTCAAGTAGGCGTAGATGAAGGGGCAATGCGGGATGATCCGCTTCCCTGCGGACACCACGTCATCGAGGGCGAAATGGGCCAGCACCTTTGCCAGCCCCTGTCCCTTGAAGTCCGCCGCCGTGTCGGTGTGGATGAAGTCCACATGCCCGGGTCTGTCCACGAAGCGCGACTCGACCGCCAGCTTCCCGCCGACACGCAGTTCGTAGCGGTGCAGGTCATCATTCCGGATGGTGGTGACGTCCGGACTGAACGTGTCTTCGCTGGATACGGTGTTCTCCGTCATGGTTCGACATTGGCACTTAAAGGCGCCTGTGGCAATGGTCCGCTACGGCCTCCCGGCGCGGACGGACGCGGCGGAATCCGGCCGAGCAGGAGCACCGCCAGGGCGAAGCACGCCGCTCCCCCGCCCAGCAGGGCGAGCGTCAGTCCGTTGAGCGCTGCGTCGGCCACCGGTACAAACACGACGACGACGGCGGTCACCACCGCGGCGGGAGGCCGGCGGCGGGAGTGGACAGACGCCGTCGGACGTTCTTCCAGCCGCCCGAACACTGCCAGCACCGGGAGCAGGAGCGCGATGACGCCGAGCAGGACCAGCGGCCGCGACCACCACCATGCTGCGGTCCCGGCCGGCGGTTTGGGAAAATCGGTCAGCAGGAGCAGCCCGGACATGGCTGCCAGCAGCGGCAGGTGCCACAGGTAAACGGTCATGGCGCGCCGTCCGGCCAGCCCCACCACGGCCCGGACCCACCGCGCCGACGCAACACCCGTGAGCACCGGCCGGGAGAGCTGGAGCGCCGCAGTCTGGGCCGCGCCAAGCAGCAGCAGGCAGAAGTTGGGCGGGTTCAGGTTCACCAGCATGTTGCCGCGGTACAGCCCCAGGCCCGTCACCAGCCCCAGCAGGAGGTTGCTGGCGACGATGACGCCCACCAGCGTGGAGGCGCGGATCCTCTCCCGTGGCGCATCGGCGAGCACGAACCCCAACTGCTGGACGGCGCACCACAGGAACAGGATGTTGGCGTACGCCAGCAGCGGCAGGGTGCCGCGGAAGCAGTCGACTGCCACCACCAGCGCGGTGAGGCCGGCCAGTGACAGCCAGGGGGCACGGTCATGGAGCGCCGCCAGCAGGGGAATGTTCAGCTGGGCCGCCAGATATGCGGCCAGGAACCAGAGGGGCATTCCTGCGCCGGTGACGATCAGTTCCACCACTTGCGGTTCCACGCCGAACAGCCGGGCCGCCCACAGCCCGGCGAACATCACGGCCAGCAGGGCGGCGGCCGGCCGGATCAGGCGCAGCAGCCGGGCCTGGGCGAACTCGAGTCCGCTGCCGCCGCGGGCCTTGAGCCGCCGCCAGGACTGCAGTCCGGTGATGCCGCCGGCAACGAAGAACAGCGGCATCACCATAAAGATCCAGATGATCGGCTCGAACCAGTCCTGGAGCGCGAGGGTGTTTTCGGTGGTCACCGTGCCGTCGGGGTGGAGTACCGGGCTGACCATCATGGTGTGTCCCACCACCACCAGGGCCAGGCAGAAGAAGCGGGCAAGGTCGATCACTGCGTCGCGGTCCGGTGCGGGCGCGACCTGCCCTGAGCCTGCCTGCTGCGGCTGCTGCGGAACACCCATTGCGCTCCCTACCGAGGCGGAACGATTCCCTGCGTACTGTCCATTGTCCGCCGGGCGTCCGTCAAGGACCAGAAGCTACGCCGGGCGGCGCATTGGCGCGGGCTTAGCCGAGCAGCAGCCCCAGGAGGCCGAGCACGACGGCGAGCAGCGGCGTCGTGCCTTGCGTGGCGGCCGCGCGGAGGTACTTCCGCCCGGTCAGGGCGAGGACGGCGGCCGCCAGCAGCATGGAACCGCAGGAGGCGAAGATGAGGGTCCAGCCGGCTACCGGCTGGCCGAGGATGACCGCGCCCGCGCCGATCAGCGCTCCGACGGCCAGGAACAGGTTGTAGAAGCCCTGGTTGTAGGCCAGCGAACGGGTGGTCTCGGCGTCGGCCTGTGAGGCGACGCCGAAGCGCTTCCAGGTGGCCGGCCGGGTCCAGGTGACGGACTCCATCGTGAAGATGTAGACATGCAGCAGGGCAGCGACAAACGCGAAAACGAGGGAGGCCGGGATCATGGCTCGATCCTAGCCTCCCCCGTTGGGAGTTTTACTGTTCCGCTACTTCGTGAGCGTGGACAGCGCGCCGGCGGCGAAGTCCCTGGCCGAGGCGTTCCATTTCCCGAGGAGTCCCTGGAGATTCTCGCCGTCGGCACGGTGCGGACCGGTTTCGGCTTCCAGCGTGGCCAGCACGCCGGTGCGGAGTTCGGTGTTGAAGTTCACCTTGCCCACGTTCATGGCGGCGGCCTTGACCAGCTCTTCGGCCGGGATTCCGGACGCGCCGTGCAGCACCAGCGGGATGTGGGTCCGCACTGCGATGTCCTGCAGCACGTCCCACCGCAGCTGCGGCTCCCCCTTGTACTTGCCGTGCACATTGCCCACGGCCACGGCCAGCAGCTGGGCGCCGGTGCGGGCCACGAAGTCTTCCACCTGGGCGGAGTCGGTCAGCCCGGCAGCTATGCCTGTGGCGCTGCCTTCCGTCAACGGACCGGAGGCGTCCGCTCCGAAGGCGCGGTCCTCGTCACCGGCGAGTCCGCCCAGTTCCGCTTCGATCACGACGTCGGCATGGCCCTGCGCCGCCAGCACGGCCCGCGCTTCGCGGACCAGCGCGATGTTGTCCTCGTAGGGCAGCGACGAACCGTCGGCGAGGACCGAATCCGCCCCCGCTGCGACGGCGTCGGCGATCACCTGAAGATCGGAGGCGTGGTCCAGCTGCACGGCAATCGGGACGCCGGCGGAGTCGGCCAGGCCGCGGAGCGCGGCGATGAGGCGCAGCCCGTTGGGGGTAGCGGCGGTCTTGGGAGCCACCAGCAGGATGGCTCCTCGGCCGGCCTCTTCCGCCGCCTCCACCACGGCCAGGGCTGTGGTGAAGTCGTAGCAGGTGAAGGCCGGCACGGCGGCGCCCTGCTGGAGGGCGGAAACCACCAGGTGGTCGAGTCGGGCTCGCATCAGGCGCTCAGGCCTCCCACCAGGATCCAGGCGACGAAGGTCAGGGCGAAGCCGGCCAGGCCCAGGATGGTGGTCAGGACGGTCCAGGTGCGGAGGCCGTCGGACACGGTGAGCCCGTAGTACCGGACCACGGTCCAGAAGCCGGCGTCGGTCACGTGGGACAGGCCCAGGGAACCGAAGCCGATCGCGATGACCAGCACGGCGATCTGGGCGGGAGTGTAGCCGCCTTCGGCCACGGCCGAGGTGAGCAGGCCCGCGGTGGTGACGATGGCCACGGTTGCGGAGCCCTGCGCGGCACGGAGCGCCAGGGAGATGATGAAGCCGAGGACGATCAGCGGCAGGCCCAGGTGGTCCAGGGTCTGCGAGAGGGCCGCGCCGATGCCGGAGGTGCGCAGGACTTCACCGAACACACCGCCGGCGGCAACCACCATCAGGATGGAGGCGATGGGAGGCAATGCGCCTTCGAAGATCTCGCCGGTTTCGCGCAGCGACCAGTTGCGGCGGACAGCCAGCAGGAAGAACGACAGGCCAACGGCCACGAGCAGTGCAAGGAACGGGTTGCCGACGAACGCGGCCACGCCGTACCAGAAGTTGTCCTTGCTGATGGTCAGCGTGCCCACGGTGCCGAGGAGGATCTGCACGATGGGTGCGGCGATGAGGAAGATGATCAGGCCGGGGCGCGGCGGGGCAACAGCCTGGGCACCGGGGCCGTCGTGGCCCACGTGCACCAGGGAAGCGGAACCGAACTCGTCAACCTGTGCTTTGACGCTCGGGAGGAGCTCGTATTCCTTGCGGTTCATGATGCTGGCAACCCAGTAGGAGAGGAACCCGAGGGGGATGCAGATGAGCAGGGAGATCAGCGTGATGAGCCCGATGTCGGCTCCGAAGACGCCTGCCCCGGCGACGATGCCCGGGTGCGGCGGCACGGCGACGTGGATGGACAGCATGATGCCGGCCATGGGCAGGCCGAACTTCACCGGGTGGACCTTGGCGATCTTGGCGAACGCGTAGACGATCGGGACCAGGACGATCACGCCGACCTCGAAGAACACCGGAATGGCCACCAGGAAGCCGACGGCGGTGAGCGCCACTGCCACGCGCTTGGCGCCGAGCTTCGCGGTGAAGTGGGAGGCCAGCGACTGCACGCCGCCGGACACCTCGATCATCCGGCCCAGGATGGCGCCGAGGGCGATCAGCAGTGCGACCTTGCCCATGGTGCCGCCCACGCCGGTGGCAACGACGGTGAAAACGTCCTTCAGCGGAATCTGCGACGCGATGGCCACGAGGATGCTGACCGTCAGCAGGGCCACGAAGGCCTGGATCTTGAAGCGGATGATCATGACCAGCAGGAGTGCGATGCCGAGAGCGGCGATGGTCAGCAGCAGCGGAGTACCCAGCTCCACGGCCGGCTTGATGGCGGGGGCATCAGCGGCCCGCACTATCAAGGAGTTCATCAGGGGGTTCATGGGAAATTGTCTCCTTTGACGTCGCCGGCAACGCCTGGCGAGGTGGTTCGACGACGACGACGGAGGGGGGACCGCCGTCGTCGGGCTCTAGTTGGGGATTATGCGGTGCGCTTCGTGGGGGCGACAACCTTGATGACAGCGGAATCGTCCGCCGCGGCGAGGCCCTGGGCCTGGCCCAGGAGGTACAGCTGCTCGGCTGCGGCGGCAACGGGGGCGGCCAGGCCGGCGGCACGGGTGGCCTTGCCCACGATGCCCATGTCCTTGACGAAGATGTCCAGGCGGCTCAGCACCTCGGCGCCTTCCTCGTTGTAGGCCTCCAGGATGCGCGGGCCGCGGTTGGAAAGCATGAACGAACCCGCTGCACCGGCTTCGAGGGCCTTGAGGGTCTTTTCCTGGTCCAGGCCGAGGGCATCGGCCAGGGCCAGGGCTTCGGCGGCTGCAGCGATGTGGACGCCGCAGAGCAGCTGGTTGACGGTCTTGAGCGCCTGGCCGTCGCCGGGCTTGTCGCCCACCACGGTGAGGGTGGAGGCCAGCAGTTCCAGGGCCGGACGGGCCTTCTCCTGGGCCTCGGGCGATGCGCCCACCACGATCAGCAGGTCGCCTTCACCGGCGCGCTTCGGGCCGCCGGAAAGCGGCGCATCGACGAGCTCGACGCCGTATGCGGCCAGGCGGTCCACAGTGGCGGGGATGGCGTCGGTGCCCACGGTGCTGCCGAGGATCACGACGGCGCCCGGCTTGAGCACGGAGGCCACGCCGTTCTCGCCGAAGAGGACATCGTTGAGCTGCTCGCCGTTGCGGACTGCCAGAAGGAGCGCGTCTGCGCCTTCGGAAGCTTCGCGGGCGGAGGCGAAGGTCTTGATGCCCGCTTCTGCGGCGAGTTCCAGGCGGGCTTCGGCGATGTCGAAACCGTGGACGGTCAGCTCGGACGCGAGGCGGGTGGCCATGGGCAGGCCCATGGCGCCAAGGCCCAGGACGGTGATGGTGTAGTTGCTGCTGGTCATGGTGTTCTCCATTGAAATTATGTCGGGATTCAGAAGGTGTTGCTGAGCTTGCGCGTGACGTCTGCGAGGGACTGGTCATCGCCCACGTTGCCGGCGAAGACGATGTACGGGATGCCCTTGGCGGGGCCGTCCACCGGCTCCCACAGGCTGACGATGCCCGGGAGCATGGGGCCGCGGACTATCGCGTGGCGGATTTCCAGGCCGTGCGCGGCGACGTCGGACGACGTGATGCCGCCCTTGGCGATCACAAACCGCGGCGGGAAGGTCTTGAGCGTGCGGTTCACGACGGCGACGACGGCGGCGGACACCGTGCGTGCGATCCGCAGGCTTTCGGCGGCGTCGTCCGTCTTGATCAGGAGGCGGCTGGTATGAACGATGACATCGCCGGTGCGCAGCGACTCCACTACCGTGTCCACCGTCTCGTCCAGGTAGCTGGCGGCGCTATCGCCAAGCAGCTTTTCGACGTCGATCTCCACGATGCGGGCCGCGCTGTGCTGTTCCGTCAGTGCCTTGAGCTGGCGGGTGGTGACGCCGACGTGGGAGCCCACCACGATGAGCCCGCCGGCTTCGGACGGGGTGTTGCCGGCGTAGGCCTCTTCGCCGCTGAGCTGGGCGCGGATTTCCTGGCCGATGCGGCCACGGACGAAGGGCGGACCCACGCGGTAGAGCAGCTTCTTGCCACGGCGTTCTGCTTCTTCCAGGCCGAGGGAAAGGGCGCGGAAGTCATTCTCGGTGACGATGTCGGCCACAATCGGCGTGGAATCGGTGGCGGACTCGATGGCGTCCGCGATGGCCTTGGCGGAGATGGCCGGATCCGCGGCGGCAGCACCGGCACGGATGATGTTGAGGTCCAGGACAATCACGGAGTCAGCGGCGAACCGGCCCTGCGACTTCTCCTCGACGTACTTGGCCATTTCGGAGTTGGCGAACCCGAAGCTTGCGTCCCTGGCGAATTCAGTCTCGGCCACGGGGGTGAGCGTTCCCGCTTCCGCCCCGGTGCCGCGCATGTAATGCACACCGCCGATGGTGACGCGGCCGGCGTCGGGGAATGCCGGAACGATCACAACGCCGTCGGTGGCCTCGCCGGTCTCGGCGGCGACGGTGGCGGCAATGACATCAGGTTCCAGCGGGTAGTGGCCGCGGAGGGTGGAGTCGCTGCGGCTGACGAAACCGAGGCGCAGCGCTTTTTCGTCCGCGGAGCCGGCCGTGTTCCCGGCTGCCGCCAGCGCGTTGCGGACGATTTCTTCGTTCCGCGCAGCGGCCTCGGCCGGGTCCAGGCTGCGGGTGTTGGTCAGGACATAGACGGCGGACTTGAGGTTGTTCTCCCGGATGTGGGAGAAGGCCCAGGTGAAGTCGGCAACGTCCCAGCGGGTGAGCACGGGCAGGTCCGCAACGGACTGCGTGCCGGTGGGGTCGTCGTCGAGCACGACAAGCACGCGGGGGGAGGCTGCCGAAGACGCCGCTACAGCGTCGGAAACCAGCTCAGCGGGAATCTGGACCTCTGCCGGGAAGGCTGCCAGTACATCTGCTTCAAGGGGCACTTTGCACTCCGTTGTGTATGAAATCTCTGCTGCGGTTAGGTATTTGTAAGATGTCAGACATCTAACATTTGAATGCTAGTGTGGCACAAGGCACAGGGACGCGCAAGTAGACTTGTCGGACAAATCGTCGCTCACCGCTGAACGGGGGAAAATTGGCACGTAAATCACTGGTCGGCGTGGTGGCCGATGAGCTCCTCGACCGGATCATCGCCGGCGAATTCCCCCCGGGCTCCAGCGTCCCGGGCGAGCTGGAGCTCAGCGCGAAGCATGAGGTCAGCCGGATGACCGTGCGGGAAGCCATGAAAACGCTTGAGGCGCAGCGCATCCTGAGTGTGGAGCGGGGGCGGGGCACGTTCGTTAACCCGCTCAACCGCTGGGCCTCCCTCGAAGCAGTGCTCCGCGCGGCGTCAGAAGGCGTGAATGATGCCTCCGCCGCCATCCAGCTGATTGAACTGCGCCGGATGCTGGAAACGGGCGCGTGCGAACTGGCGGCGAGCCGCATCAGCGATGCGGACATCGGGATTCTGCATGGCTACGTGGCCGCCATGCGCAAGGCGCATGACTCCGACGATTTGCCGGGTTTCGTGGAAGCCGACCTCGCGTTCCACGACGTCATCCTCCGCGCCTCCGAGAACGTTTTTGTTGCCGTCCTGTTTGAGCCGCTGCACCGCGTGCTGGAGAAGCGCCGGACCGAAACGTCCAAGTTCCGGGACATCCAGGAGCACGCCATCGGCCACCACCAGGCCATTGCCGAGGCACTGGAGTCGCGGGACGCCGCACGCTCCCGCAGCGCCATGGACGCGCACATGCAGCAGACGCTCGATGACCTGAAGTCATACGTGCTTGAGGCGAAACCGGCCTAGGCGAGGGAGAGGAAGAGCTTCTCCAGCTCGGCCCTGTCCAGGCTGGGGTCTTCCTGCTGCATGCACTGCTGCAGGCCCGTGGCGATGATGGAGAACCCGGCCCTGTCCAGGGCGCTGGACACCGCGGCCAGCTGGGTGACCACACTCTTGCAGTCGCGGCCCTCCTCAATCATCCGCGTGACGGCAGCAAGCTGCCCCTGGGCGCGGCGCAGGCGGTTGATGACCGGCTTCATGTCGGCGGGATCGAGTTCCATTGCTTCCTCCGTGGCTCTAGGACTCCCTCCATCTTATACCCCCCTTGGTATTTGTTTGCCTTCCTGCAAGAGGAATCACACCGGCTGCCGGCCGTCGCAACACCTGCGGAAATGCGACCTTCGGCCCTGTTTTAGGGCTGGGCGGGGGATCACCATGGAAACGTGAGTACGTTCAGTATTCCTGGACCGGCGCGGACACCCCCCGCGGCGAGCACTCCGGCTCCGCACCCCTGGAACCGATACGTGGCACTGGGAGATTCCTTTACCGAGGGGTACGGCGATCCGGAGCCACGGAGCCCCGGAGGTGTCCGCGGCTGGGCGGACCGGGTGGCCGAAGAACTGAGCCAGGGCCACCAGGACTTCGCCTACGCCAACCTGGCCGTCAGGGGCCGCCTGCTCCAGCAGATCGTGGATGACCAGCTGGGGCCGGCCCTCGAGCTGAAGCCGGACCTGGTCACGCTCTCCGCGGGCGGCAATGACATCGTGTTCCGCGGCAGCGACCCGGACAAGCTGGCAGAGAGGCTGGATCCGGCGATCGCACTGCTGAGCGCCACCGGAGCAACAGTGGTGCTCTTCACCGGCCCGGACTGGGGAAGCACTCCGGTATTCAGCCGCATCCGCGGCAAGGTGGCCATCTTCAACGAAAACATACGCACCATTGCGGCCCGGCATGACGGCGTGGTGGCCGACCTCTGGAGCCTGCGCCAGTTGGCCGCGCCGCACATGTGGGATCCGGACCGCCTCCATTTCTCCCCGCTGGGCCATCACACCATTGCGGCCATGGTGCTGGAGACACTGAACGTCCCGCACACCCTGAAACCCCTGGAGCCCAAGGTGCTGCCGGTCGGCAGCTGGCGGCAGGCCCGAAGCAGCGACCTGGTCTGGGCCAAGGATTACCTGTTCCCCTGGGTGGTGCGCCGGGTCCGGCAACGCCCCGCGAACCTGGGCCTGACAGCCAAACGACCGGAACCCGGTCCCGTGTTCGGTCCGGGCGTGGCGCACGGGCCGCTTCCGGCAGGTCCGTTCCCCACCGGCCCGATGGCCGCGAAACCCTAGTCGCGCCGCCGCTCGTCCGCTAATCTGCAGGGACGGCCCGCAGTTCCGGGTGTCAATGGAGATTATGAGGAGCGAAGTTGTCGAATCACACCTACAGCATTTCTGAAATTGTCGGAACGTCAAGCGAGGGCGTGGACGCTGCCGTCCGCAACGGGATCGCCGAGGCCGCGAAGACCCTCCGCAACCTGGACTGGTTCGAAGTCAAGGAAATCCGCGGGCATCTGGAAGACGGAAAGGTGGCCGACTGGCAGGTAACCATCAAACTCGGTTTCCGCCTGGAGCGCTAACCCCGGCGTCCGGCAGGGTTCAGCGGGACGTGTCCCCTGCCGCAACGCGCCGCCACACGGTGGGAGCGCCGTTGTAGGACGGGAAAACGTGTCCCTCGAAGAAGGTTTGCCCATCATGCGGCGCGCCCACAGGGGCCCACAGTCCGGAAGCCGGGCAGTGGGTTCCTGTGGCCCCGGCGGTGGCCACTCGTTCGCGGAGCAGTGCGATGCGCTTCATCGTTGAATCCCATCCTTGGTAGTAAAAAAGGTCTACCCCAAGGCTAGGAAAACCCCCGGCACTCCCCAATGGGCGTTTGCCCAGAATCAGACGGGTTCATGTGGCAACTGCACAGCCACATCGGCCGGCCCGGCGGACACGCTGTCCATACCGGCACCAAAACTGCTCAGCAGCGTCAATGAATCAGCCGACGGCGACCCCGGCTTCGCGGAAAACACCCGGAGGACCTGGTCCGGATCATCCGGAAGCACCAGGTTTTCAAAGTTCAGTTCCAGGTCTCCCACCGCCGGATGGCGGAGCCTGACGCTGCCCGCCGACGGAGCGGCCACACGGTGCCCGGCCCACCATTGCCGGAAGTGTTCGCTGTGCACCGCGAGTTCGCCCACCAGCTGATTGGCCTGGGCATCGTTGGGGTGGCGGCCAACGTCCCCGCGAAGGGCGCCGACCGCATCTGACGCCACGGCCTTCCAATCGCGGAACAGCTCACGGGTACGCGGATCGAGCATCAGCCAGCGCGTCAGGTTGCGCTCCCCCGCGGGCATGGCAGGGAAGTCGGCAAACAGCAGGAAGGCCAGCCTGTTGCCGGCCAGGACGTCGCTCCGGCGGCCCAGGACCAGCGCGGGAACGTCACCCACCGCATCCAGTAGCTGGCGCAGCGCGGGGCGGACACTCTGGACCGGGACAGGCGACCCCTGCGAGGCCGCACAGTTCTCCATCAGGTCCATCATGTGCGCGTGCTCGCTGGAATCGAGGCGCAGCGCACGCGCCACGGAATCAAGCACCGCCCTGGACGGGTGGATGTTGCGGCCCTGCTCCAGGCGCGTGTAGTAATCCGTGCTCACATCCGCAAGCCGCGCGATCTCCTCGCGGCGCAGCCCGGGAACCCGCCGGGCACCCGAGGTTCCGGCCAGCCCGGCGTCCTCCGGCTTCAGCCTCGACCTCATGGCCTTCAGGAATTTTCCAAACTCGGCGCTCTGACCCATGCCTTCCATTGTGCACGGCCCGCAAGCCTCCGTTCTACAACGAACGTAGGACTGGCAGTCCTAGGAAAAACAGGAATAGGCATCCCTGCTGACACGGCAGGGCAAAGTGCATAGGCTCGAAGCCTAGCCAGCACGAAAGCGGTTTCCCGCGAGCCTGCCTTCCGCGAGCCCGCCTCGGCCCGTTCGACAATCCCCACTATCGGAAGAAACTGACGATGTCCCAGACGAACCAAAACACCATTCCGCAGCTGACCCTCAACAACGGAGTCCGGATCCCGCAACTCGGCTTCGGCGTGTTCCAGGTGCCGCCGGAAGAAACGCAGCGCATCGTTGAGGATGCCCTGGAAGCGGGCTACCGCCACATTGATACCGCTGCCGCCTACCGGAACGAAGCGGGAGTCGGGGCTGCCATCGCCGCCTCGGGCATTCCCCGCGAGGACATCTTCATCACCACCAAGCTCCGCAACGGCGAACAGGGCAACGCGCACGAGGCGTTCCAGAACAGCCGCAAGGCTCTCGGCGTCGACTTCGTTGACCTTTACCTGATCCACTGGCCGGTGCCTTCCCAGGGGCTTTTCACCGACGCCTGGAAGGCGATGGAGAAGCTCTACGCCAACAGCCAGATCCGAGCCATCGGCGTCTCCAACTTCCTCGCGGAACACCTGGACAGGCTCCTCCCGGCGGCGGATGTTGTCCCGGCAGTGAACCAGTTCGAAAGCCACCCCACCTTCCAGCAGCAGGATCTGGCCGCGAAGTGCAGGGAACTCGGCATCGCCGTGGAGGCGTACAGCCCGCTCGGCCAGGGCGCGGACCTGAATGCAGCAGCCGTCAAGGATCTCGCCGGCACACACAATGCCACGCCCGCCCAGATCGTGCTGGCGTGGCACCTCGCCCAGGGCACCATCGTCATCCCCAAGTCGGCCGATTCTCAGCGGATGCGGGAAAACCTGGGTGCCGTCGCCGTCGAACTTTCCGCCGCCGAACTCAGCGAAATCACCGCCCTGGAGTCGGGCGCCCGCGCGGGCGCCGATCCCGCCGTCGCCGCCTTCAGCCAGATGTAACCGACCCCCACCCACAGACAGATAGGATCCCCCGGCATGCAGTACACCCACCTCGGCCGCTCCGGCCTGCAGGTTTCCCGCCTGTGCCTTGGCACCATGAACTTCGGCCCGCAGACCGAAGAAGCGGCCGCGCACTCCATCATGGACTCCGCGTTGGAGTCCGGCATTAATTTCTTTGACACCGCGAACGTCTACGGCGGCACCGGCCGCCGCGGCTGGACCGAGGAAATCATTGGCCGCTGGCTCGCCCAGGGCGGCGAGCGCCGCGAACGCACCGTACTGGCCACCAAGCTCTACGGCACCATGACGGACCGGCCCAACGAGTCCAAGTTGTCCGCCCTGAACATTAGGCGGGCGCTGGACGCCAGCCTCAAACGGCTCCAGACGGATTACATCGACCTCTACCAGTTCCACCACGTGGACCGGAACACGCCCTGGGACGAGATCTGGCAGGCCATGGACGTCGCGGTTCAGCAGGGCAAGATCCTCTACGCGGGCAGCAGCAACTTCGCCGGCTGGCACATCGCCCAGGCACAGGAGTCCGCCGCCCGCCGCAACTTCACGGGCCTGGTCAGTGAGCAGTCCATCTACAACCTCCTGACCCGCAACCTGGAGCTGGAAGTCATCCCTGCCGCGCAGCAGTACGGGCTCGGGCTGATCCCCTGGTCGCCGCTGCACGGCGGCCTGCTGGGCGGCGTGCTGAAGAAGGAGCGCGACGGCGTCCGCCGCACCGAAGGGCGGGCGGCCGAAACGCTGAAGAAGCACCAGGACCAGATCCGCCAGTACGAGGACCTGGCCGACGACCTCGGCCATGAGCCGGGCGACGTCGCCCTCGCGTGGCTGCTGCACCAGCCCGCGGTCACCGCACCGATCGTCGGTCCCCGCACGCAGGAACAGCTCGACGCCGCCATCCGGGCCCTCGACGTGAAGCTCGACGATGATGCGCTCAAGCGCCTCGACGACATTTTCCCGGGCCACCGCACCGCTCCGGAAGACTACGCCTGGTAAATCGTTGGCAGACCGTGCCTTTTGACATCTGTGCAAACCGGCCCCGATAGGAAAGACTTTTGAAATGGCGCTTTCACCAGTGATTGAGCTCAATGACGGCTACCGGATTCCCCAGATCGGACTGGGAACCTGGCCGCTGGACGACCAGCAGGTGGCTGCCGCCGTCGTGGACGCCCTGGAAGCCGGGTACCGGCACATCGACACCGCAGTGAAATACGGCAACGAAAAAGGCGTGGGGAACGGCATCCGCAGCAGCGGCCTGGACCGGTCGGAAGTGTTCATCACCACCAAACTGGACGGTGAATTCCAAGGCCAGGACAGGGCCGTGGCGGGACTTGACGGGTCACTCAAGCGCCTCGGGCTGGACTACGTGGATCTCCTGTTGATCCACTGGCCGCTCCCCCGGCGGGACGAATTCATCTCAACGTGGAAAACTTTTGAGCGGTTGCAGGCCGACGGAAAAGTGCGGTCAATCGGCGTCTCCAACTTCAAGCCGGCGCACCTGGAACGGCTTATGGCCGAGTGCGATGTGGTGCCGGCCGTCAACCAGATCCAGGTCAGCCCGGCCGTCACCCGGATCGTGGATATCTCCTACGACAGACGGCATGGAATCGTCACCGAGTCGTACAGCCCGCTGGGTGCGGGCGGCGACCTCCTGAACGCCCCAGTACTGGGAAAGATCGCCGAAAAGCATGGCAAAACCCCCGGCCAGATCGTGCTGCGATGGCATGTGGAGCAGGGCCTCGTTGCCATCCCCAAGTCGGCCAATCCACAGCGCATGAAAGAGAACCTGGACATCTTCGGCTTTGCTTTGGACGCGGACGACACATCAGCCATAGCCACGCTGGACGGGGGTGACGAGTCCGGGGTTAATTCCGACGTTCAAGGTCACTGAAAACGGCGCTCCCAGAAATTCACAGGTCCGCCGACTGGCAGATTAATACTAAGCATGATTAGTATTAGCGTAGAAGGATGTAGCGTGCTCGGGATCCGGGCACCTCCTCAATGAAAGAAGAAGGAACGATAAAATGGGTTTTTTCGCATTTCTGATTCTGGGCCTTATCGCCGGAGCAATCGCTAAGGCAATCCTCCCCGGCCGTCAGGGCGGTGGCATTTTCATCACCCTGCTGCTGGGCGTCGTAGGTGCATTCCTCGGCGGCTGGATTGGCAGCCTGCTCTTCGGTGTTGGCATCAACGAGTTCTTCTCGCTGTCCACTTGGCTGCTGGCCATTGGCGGCGCGATCATCGTCCTGCTTGTTTACGGCATGATCACCAAGCGCACGGCCCGCTAAAGCGGAATCCGGCCTGAGAAACGGCCCCGGGATTTTTCCTGGGGCCGTTTTTCCATTAACGGCCACCCAATCCACGGCCTTGTAGCTACGGGCTTATACCTAGGGACTTCCACCTACCGACTTATACCTACGGGCTTAGACCGACGGGCGTCCCCCTTGGGGGGTCCACCCGAACACGGATTCGCCGCAGTACGGATTCTCACGGAGCAGGAGCACATCATGAAAGCAAAACTTCTTTTCGGTACCGGAGTGGCAGCGGGCTTCGTCCTGGGCTCCAGGTCCGGCCGCGCCGCCTACGAGAAAATCAAGGCGAGGGCCGCGGCGCTCTGGGACAGCAAACCGGTCCAGGACAAAGTCGCGGCAGCAACAGAGGCGGTCAAGGAAAAGGCGCCCGAAGTGTCCGACCAGCTGACCGAGGCAGCCCGCCGTGCAGGCACCGTCATCAGTTCCGCTGTCCACCGCGACAAGGCAGCCACGGACCACACGGCTGCGACCGGGGCTCACGCGGCAGCAAGCGACTTGCCCGCCGGTGACTACGTGCCGTCCCACAGCACACATCCGGAGACGATCAATCTGGGCACCGCGGATGGCAGCGTCCCCGACGTCACCAGCGACCCGGCCCGCAATGACTCAACCGGCCAGGACTGGTCCGACGAAGGCGGCGCAACGCCCGCCGGCGCGGCCACCAACTCGAACCCTGAGCGGACCTAACAAACCCGACAGCAATACAGCGACGGCAGTCACAGCGACAGCACTACCGCCGGCAGCACCCACGCCGACCCGTCCGGACCATTGGTTCCGGGCGGGTCGGCCTGTTTCCACGGAACCGGCGCAAGGGTCCAAAGAACCTTGCCGGAGGCGGCACGGAAATTTAGAATGTGGGTGGCTAAGCAGTCAGCCGTTGAATCCTCGGTCCGGAGTGAATTCATGAGTTTCCGACGCCTGGCCCCCGTCCCCCCGGCTTTTGCGGTGCGGCCCCTTGCCCGGCGCCGGCCATGAACGGCTGGAACCTGGACACGGCCGGCTCCACCGGCCACAACGCCGTGACCATCGTTGAAGGATCGTCGTTCTTCATTTCCGCCGGCAACGGGGACCTGGATCCCGGAATGGCCCATGGTGTTTTCTACCAGGACACCAGGATCCTGTCCCGCTGGAACCTGCTGGTGAACAACCACGTGGTGGAAGGGCTCATGGCGGTGAACCCGGAACCGTACCGGGCTGTCTTCACCGGCCGGGCGCCGCAGCCGGACGGAGCCGCCGACCGGCCCATGGTCATTGAGCGGGACCGGCAGGTGGGCGACGGCATCCGCGAGACGCTGACCGTGCGCAACTATTCCAACGCCCCGGCGCCCTGCAGCATCAAACTGGCGGTGGAGGCGGACTTCGCGGACCTCTTCGAGGTCAAGGCCGGCCGGAAGACCCGCCAGCTGCGCCCCTCCCACCGGCCGGAAGGCGACCGGCTGGTCATCAGCGGCCGCCACAACAACAGGCTGCTGGGCGTGACGGTACGCGCGCCGGGGGCAGACGTGAACCGCCACGGCGTGATGTACAAAGTGGTTGTTCCCGCGAAGGGTTCATGGACCGCCACCTTGGTGGTCACACCCAGCTCCGACGGCAGCGAACCCGCTGGCAGGTTCTCCGCCAGCACACCGCAGCACGAATCGGCTCCCGCCCTCCGCCACCGGAGCTGGGGCGCCGCTGCGCCGGTAATCAGCATGGACAACCCCTCGCTCGAAAGGATCCTGCGCCAGAGCCAGCGGGACCTGGGCTCCCTGCGGATCGCGGACCCGGCCCATCCGGACCGCACCGTGGTGGCGGCCGGCGCGCCCTGGTTCATGGCACTCTTCGGCCGCGACTCCCTGCTGACCTCGATGATGGCGCTTCCGGTTGATCCCGCCATCGCGCTCGGCACGCTGCAGACGCTTGCCGACTACCAGGGCCAAAAAATCAATAAGCTCACCGAGGAGGAACCCGGACGGATCCTCCACGAGGTGCGCCTCGGTTCAGGCGCTGCCCTGTCCCTCGGCGGAGACAAGACCTACTACGGAACGGCGGACGCCACCCCGCTATTCGTCACGCTCCTGGGTGAAATCAGCCGCTGGGGACTGGAACCGCGGGCGGTCCAGGAACTCCTCCCCAACGCGGACCGCGCGCTGGACTGGATCACCAACTACGGCGACCGTGACGGGGACGGTTTTGTGGAATATGAGCGCGCCACCCGGCACGGCCTCCTCAACCAGGGCTGGAAAGACTCCTACGACGGAATCAACTTTGCGGACGGCACCCTCGCCGAACCTCCCATCGCCTTGTGCGAGGTCCAGGGCTATACCTACAGCGCCTACGTGGCCCGTGCCCTGCTTGCCCTGGACGCCGGTGACGGCGCACTTGCCCGCAGCTGGGGTGACCGTGCCGCCGCACTGAAGGAGGAGTTCAACCGCAGGTTCTGGCTGCCAAAGCGCGGGTACTTCGCGGTGGCCCTGGATAAGGACAAACGGCCCGTGGATGCGTGCGCCTCCAACATGGGGCACTGCCTGTGGTCGGGAATCGTCGACGACGAGAAGGCACCCCTCGTGGCGCAACGGCTCATGGAACCGGACATGTTCTCCGGCTGGGGTGTCCGCACCCTGGCTTCGACCATGGGCGCGTTCAATCCCGTGAGCTACCACAACGGCTCCGTGTGGCCGCATGACAACGCCCTGATTGCCGCCGGCCTGATGCGGTACGGCTTCATCGAAGAATCGCAGCGGGTGGCCATGGCACTCTTCGACGCCGCGGAGGCCTTCGGCGGCAGGCTCCCCGAGCTATTCTGCGGTTTCCCGCGCGAAGCCGGCCGGCCCCCGGTGTCCTACCCGTCGTCGTGCTCTCCGCAGGCCTGGGCAGCGGCCACGCCCATCCACCTCATCCGCGTCCTGCTGCGCTTCGACCCTTCCGCGTCCACCGGGCGGCTTTGGCTGAGCCCCGTGTTTCCGGACGGATTCGGCTACCTGAAGAAGGAACAAGTGCCGCTGGCAGGCTCCCGCCTGACCATCGAGGTTTCGCGTAACGCCGCCCAGGTGACGGGGCTCCCGGCGTCAATTGAACTGCATCTGGGGACGCAGGAACCCCTGGCGGACCTCATCCGGGTCCACCATGACCCCGGCCGGAGGGCCGGCTGATGTAGGAGGCACCATGCGTATTGGCATCCTGGCACCACCATGGATCCCCGTTCCCCCGCCGAGCTACGGCGGGACGGAATCCGTGGTCCACACCCTTGCTGCGGGGCTCGCGGAGGCAGGGCACGACGTTGTGCTTGCCGCCTCGAGCGACAGCACCTGTCCCGTTCCGAGGGTTGCGGGGCTCTCCGACTCGTCCGAACTCAGCATGGACTCGGGGAGGCAGGAGATCCTGCATGTCCTGCGCGCCTACGAATCCATGGCGGACGTGGACATCATCCACGACCACACGCTGCTTGGACCGCTGTGCCAGCGGGAGATGCCCGACGTTCCCCGCGCCGCCACCCTGCACGGGCCTTTCGACGACGAACTCACGCTGATCTACCGTGCCATGCAACGGGAGACAGCACTCGTTGCCATCTCGCACCATCAGGCTTCCACGGCCCGCGGCGTTAAGGTGGACGCGGTCATCCACCACGGGATTGACGTCCGGGGTATCCGGTACAGCCCGTCGCACAACGGCGGTGCGTGCTTCCTGGGGCGGATGCATCCGAACAAGGGCCTCCTGCAGGCCATCATGGTGGCGCGCCGGGCGGGCATTCCGTTGCGGATCGGCGCGAAGATGCGGGAGCCGTTTGAGCTGGACTACTTCCACGACGTGATCGAACCCCTCCTGGGCGCGGACGTTGAATACCTCGGCGAGCTGGGGACGGCGGACAAATTCCAGCTTCTGGGCGAGTCCGTGGCCCTCCTAAACCCGATCCAATGGCCGGAACCGTTCGGAATGGTGATGATTGAGGCCCTCGCCGCCGGCACGCCGGTGGTGGCCACCCGCCGGGGGTCCGCTCCGGAAATCATCAACGACGGCGAAACAGGGTTCCTGGCGGACAGCGTCGAGGCCCTCGCGGAGGCACTTCAGGGCGCCGGCTGGCTGCGCCGCAGCGACTGCCGGCGTGCGGCCGAGCAACGCTTCAGTTCCCAGCGGATGGTCCAGGAGTACCTTCGGTTCTACTCTGACCTGCTTGCGGGATCACAGCGGGCTGCCGAGGAACCCGCCGCCGCCGGATTCTGAGCTACCGCCGGCTCTGGGCCGCGTCGCCGATAGAGGCTGTGCCGATAGAGGCTGTGCCGATGGCCACTGTGGCGTCCAGCTCCGGGTCGCTGGCCAGCCTGGCGGTCAGTCCTGCCCGCCGCATGAGCCCGATAGTCCGGCGCGCCTGCCCCCGGCTCGTCTCGATCAGCACGTGCCCGCCCGGGCCAAGCCAGGCCGGCGCCTCCGCGATGACCCTGCGCTGGATGTCCAGCCCGTCCGGACCGCCGTCCAGCGACATCCGCGGTTCGTGCGTGCGGGCTTCCGGCGGCATGGTTCCGATCGCCGCAGTGGGCACGTAAGGTGCGTTGGCCATCACGACGGCGATGCGGCCCCTCAGCCCGGGCGGCAGCGGTTCGAACAGATCACCCTCGTGGACGTGCCCGCCCACCGGCTCGATGTTGCCTTTGGCGCACAGCACTGCGGCCGGATCCAGATCAGAGGCATGCAGTTCGATTCCGGTCACCCGGGCCGCCAGCGCCACCCCCACGGCTCCGGAACCGCAGCACAGGTCCACGACGACGGCCCTCCCCGCGGTGCGCCGCCCGCCGTCGTGCGTGCCTCCACCGGAAGTCGCGCCTTCGGAGGTCGCGCCTTCGTGCGCGCCTTCGTGCGCGCGGAGCAGCAGCTCCGCCTGCCGGACCAGGAACTCGGTGCGGCGGCGGGGCACAAACACTCCGCTGGCCACGCCGATGCGGAGTCCGCAGAATTCCACCCAGCCGAGGATGTGTTCCAGCGGCAAGCCGGCCGCGCGCCGTCCGATCATGGTTTCCAGTTCCGCAGCCGAGGCGGCGGCGTCCGTCAGCAGTCCGGCCTCCTCCTCGGCGAACACGCAGCCCGCGGCCCTGAGGCGGCGGACGGCGTCTTCCTGAAAGCCGGCCGAACCGGTCAAGCGGGGCCGGAATGAGCGTTCTGGCGGCAAGAGCAGGCTCCCTCAGCTGCGGGTCGGTGGGTTTCATGCTACCCAACGGGAGCGGATACAAAGCAACCTTGGGATTAGCTGGAAAAAGTCGGTGCAAGCGCTTACAGTTGTGACTTGGCTCTCAGATGCCGCACTCCAGCATCATCCTTCACAACAGCACCGTCGCTCTCCGGAAGGTCTCCTTATCGTGTTTTTCCGCAGTCCACACCACAAGAATCCACCCTGCAGGCAGCACGCCAGAGGCGTCGCCGCGGTGGTCGCAGCACTGGTTGCCGCCGCCTCGCTGGCCGCCCCGGCCCATGCGGCGCCGCAGCCGAAAGACCCCGGCGCACCGGCGGCCTCCCACTCGCTCCGGGCGCCGGTGACGGATGAGAACTTCTACTTCGTGATGGCGGACCGCTTCAGCAACGGAAGCACCGCGAACGACGACGGCGGGCTGGGCAGCGACCCGATGGTTTCCGGCTTCGACCCGACGAAGAAGGGCTTCTACAACGGCGGCGACCTCAAAGGCCTGCTCGACAAGATCGACTACATCCAGGGCCTGGGCACCACATCCATCTGGCTGACGCCCAGTTTTAAGAACAAGGCAGTCCAGACGGAGGACAAGTCGGCCGGGTACCACGGGTACTGGGTCACGGACTTCACCCAGATCGACCCGCACCTGGGCACCAACGCCGAGCTGAAAGCACTGATCGACGAGGCGCATGCACGCGGGATGAAGGTCTATTTCGACATCATCACCAACCACACAGCGGACGTGATTGGCTACAAAGACGGCGCGCGCAAGCCATACGTCTCCAAGGACGCCGCGCCCTACAAAACAGCGGCCGGCGAGGTGTTCGACGACCGCGACTACGCCGGAACGGACACGTTCCCGGAACTGGACCCGTCCACGTCGTTCCCTTACACGCCGGTCTTGGAGAAAAGCGAAGAACACCTCAAGGTGCCGGACTGGCTCAACAACCCCGCGCTGTATCACAACCGCGGCGACACCACTTTCCAGGGCGAGGACTCCTTCTACGGTGATTTCTTCGGGCTGGACGACCTCTTCACGGAGAACCCTGAAGTCGTGGACGGCATGACGAAGGTCTACGAAGACTGGATCAAGGATTTCGGGGTTGACGGCTTCCGGATCGACACCATGAAGCACGTGAACGACGAGTTCTGGCAAAAGTTCGGGCCCGAGGTCCTCGAATACGCCAAGGCACAGGGCAAGGACGAGTTCTTTATGTTCGGCGAGGTCTTCGACACCTCCAAGAGCTTCACCTCGCAGTTCACCACCCGCAACAAGATGCAGGCCGTGCTGGACTTCCCGTTCCAGGACGCAGCCCGGAACTTTGCCTCCCGCAGCCAGTCCGCCAGCCAGCTGGAGACGTTCTTCGCCGGGGACGACTGGTACACGGATGCCGACTCCAACGTCTACGAACTCCCCACGTTCCTGGGCAACCACGACATGGGCCGGATCGGCAGCTTCATCGCCGCGGACAACCCTCGCGCGGACGACGCCGAACGCGTTGCCCGCGACCGGCTGGCCCACGAACTGATGTACTTCTCGCGCGGCAACCCGGTGGTGTACTACGGGGACGAGCAGGGCTTCACCGGTCCCGGCGGGGACCAGGATGCGCGCCAGACCCTCTTCGCCAGCAAGGTGCCGGAATACTTGGACGACGACCTGCTGGGCACCGATGCCAGCCACGCGACGGACAATTTTGATACCGGCCACCCGCTCTACAGCAAGATCAGCGAGCTCGCCGCGCTGACCGCCGAGCACCCGGCACTGCGCAACGGCGCCCACCAGAACCGTTATGCCGCCCAGGGCCAGGGAATCTACGCGTTCTCCCGCACTGACGCGAAGGACCAGCGGGAGTACGTCGTGGCAGTGAACAACAGCGGGTCCGCGCAGACCGCCGCGGTGCCCACCTACATCGCCAAACGCAGCTACACCCGAATTTACGGCGGCACAGGCGACGCGGCTACCGCCGCAGAGGTCAAGACGGCCGACGACGGCAAGCTCACCGTCACCGTTCCGCCGCTGTCCGCAGTGGTGTACGAATCGTCAGGGCGGATCCCCCGCTCCAAAGCGGCTCCCGCCGTCGCCCTTCAGCAGCCGGCCACGGCGGAAGGCGACAACGGCAGGATCCGGGTGGCGGCCGACGTCGACGGTTCCTCGTTCTACGAGGTCACCTTCCAGGCGCGGACCGCGGGCGGAGAATGGGAACCGATCGGAACGGACGATACCGCCCCGTACCAGGTGTTCCACGACGTCACCGGGCTGAACCCCGGCACCGCTGTGGAATACCGGGCTGTTGTCCTCGACAACGGCGGAAACACCTCGCTCAGCGCCGCACGCAGCGGCACCGTACCCGCCCCGGTCCTGGCCATGCAGAAGCCGGCAGAGGGCAGCAGCGTGGACGGCAAGGTGGAAGTCAGTGCCACGGCCAGCCCGGAAAAGGCTGACTACACGGTCAGCTTCGGCCGCAGTGTGGACGGCGGCGAATGGACTCCGATCGGATCAGACAGTTCCTCGCCCGCGTACACGGTCTTCGACGACCTTTCGGCCCTGGGCCTGGCAGACGGAACCAAAGTCCGATACCGGGCCACCATGTCCGTTCCGGGCGCGGAGAACGTGGTGAGCGATATCCGCACCGTGGTGGCCGGGGAGATCCCGCAGCCGGACTCCGTGACCGTGGCGGGCAGCCTGAACTCGGAAATGGGGTGCCCGGGCGACTGGCAGCCTGCGTGCGGAAAGGCCTTTATGACATTGGACCCGGCGGACAAGGTCTGGCGCCTCACAGTGCCTAACCTGCCGGCGGGAACGTACGAGTTCAAGGCGGCACTCAACGGCAAGTGGGACGAGAACTACGGCGCCGGCGGTGCGCTGAACGGCGGGAACATCGTGCTGGAGCATCCGGGCGGTGCCGTGACGTTCCGCTACGACCACACCACGCATGTGCTGAGCCCGGCCTACGCCTCCCAGCAGCCCGGGGCTGTGGCAGCAGCGGGAAGCATGAACTCCGAGCTCGGCTGCCCGGAGGACTGGATGCCCGCCTGCGACCAGGCGCAGCTGAAACTCGACCCGGCCGACCTTGTGTGGAAGCTGTCCGCGGACCTGGCCGCCGGAAACTACGAGTTCAAGGCAGCCCTGAACCGGTCGTGGGATGTCAGCTACGGCGCCGGCGGCTCGCCCAACGGCGCCAACATCAGCCTGGCGCACAAGGGTGGTCCCCTCACCCTCCGCTACGACCACTTCACGCATGTGATGACCACCGGGTAGCTGTGCCGCCGGCGAAACGGTAATGGCACAAAGCAGCGCCGCCCTCTCCTGAGGACGGCGCTGCTTTCGGTTGTTACCGCGTGGGGTCGCTGACGCGGCCTGGGCTAGCTGAGCGTCGCGGTGTCGATCACAAAGCGGTACCGGACGTCGGAGGCCAGGACGCGTTCGTAGGCTTCGTTGATCTTCTCGGCCGGAATGACTTCAATCTCGGCACCGAGGTTGTGCTCGGCGCAGAAGTCGAGCATTTCCTGGGTCTCGCGGATGCCGCCGATCATTGAACCGGCGAAGGAGCGGCGGCCGCCGATGAGCGCGAACGCGTTCACCGGGAGCGGTTCCGCCGGAGCACCGACGTTTACCAGCGTGCCGTCGAGGGTCAGCAGCTGCAGGTAGGAGCTGATGTCGATCGAGGCGCTGACGGTGTTGATGATCAGGTCGAAGCTGCCTGCCAGGTCGGCGAAGGTGTTCTCGTCGCTGGTGGCGTAGTAGTGGTCGGCGCCCAGCTTCAGGCCGTCTTCCTGCTTCTTGAGTGACTGGGACAGCACGGTGACCTCGGCGCCCATGGCGTGCGCGATCTTGACGGCCATGTGGCCCAGGCCGCCAAGTCCGACGATGGCCACCTTCTTGCCGGGGCCGGCGCCCCAGTGGCGCAGCGGCGAGTAGGTGGTGATGCCGGCGCAGAGCAGCGGCGCGGCGACGTCGAGCTCGATGCCCTCGGGGATCCGGACCACGAAGTCTTCGGTCACCACGACGTGGGTGGAGTAGCCGCCCTGGGTGATGGTTCCGTCGCGGTCCACTGCACCGTAGGTGCCGGTGTTGCCCTTGAGGCAGTACTGTTCCTCGCCCTTCTGGCAGTTGACGCATTCGCGGCAGGAATTCACCATGCAGCCGACGCCGACGCGGTCGCCGACGGTGTGCTTGGTGACTTCAGCGCCCACTTCGGTGACGATTCCGGCGATTTCGTGGCCGGGCGCCAGCGGGTACTGCTGGGGTCCCCAGTCACCGCGGACCGTGTGGATGTCCGAGTGGCAGATGCCGGCAAACCTGATATCGATCAGCACATCGTGGGGGCCGACGTCGCGGCGTTCGATGGTGGTGGGGATGAGGTCTCCGTCAGCGGACGGTGCGGCGTAAGCGTTAGCGGTAAGCAATGTCTTCTCCAATGTTGGGTGTTCGTTGGATTCGTTGGGTATGAGGTTCGGTGGGTGGGTGAACGTCAGCGTTAGGGGCGGATGAGCACTTTGAGCGCTGTACGGTCGGCCATCGCGCGGTAGCCGGCAGCGACGTCGTCGAGGGCCACAATGTGGTCAAACACCATGCCGGGCTGGATTGTTCCCGAGGGAATGTCCGGCATGAGTTTTTCGATGTAGGCCCGGGCCGGGGCCACGCCGCCGGTCAGGGTGATATTGCGCATCACGGTGCCTAAATTCATGGGCACATCGGTGTACTGGGCAGCTCCCACCCTACCAACGGCACCGCCGTCGCGCACGGCGGCGATGATGTCCGTGGCGCCGAGTTCGCTGCTTAGCCGGCGTGCGCCGTCGTCGGCTGCTCTTCCGGCTGTTGTTCTGCCAGTACTTCCTTGAGCGCCATGACGGCTGTCATTGCATTGGGCCAGCCGGCGTAGAACGCAAGGTGGGTGAACATCTCCACCAGCTCGTCGGCGGTGACGCCGTTCGCGAGGGCCAGCCGCAGGTGGGACGGCAGCTGGCCGGTGCGGTAGAGCGCCGTCAGCGTAGCAACGGTGATCAGGCTGCGGTCGCGGGGCGAGAGGCCGGGCCGTTCCCAGACATCGCCGAACAGGACATCGTCGGTGAGCTGGACCAGCTTGGGCGCGACGTCGCCGATCAACTGCTGGGCCCGCGAAGGGGTCTCTGTTGCCATGGTGGTGCTCCTTAGGAAGTTTTCGCTGCGTATCCAGCAAACCGTTTTGCAGCTGAGCGCGGAAGGTTCTGTTGATACAGGTACTGGCAGGGCCTCCCTGCAGCCCGGTGAGGCTCCTATTGTTGAGCAGTGGAAAGCCGCCCCCACAGGGGCGCGTAACCATGGATGGAGGAAAACAGTTGGAAATCCAGCCCAGCACACCAAGCAATAAGGGGCCGGCGGACATGTTCACCGGCGACGTCTGGTTCGACGTCATCGCCAAGGGCGAGGCACCCTCGCAGCTGCGCGTAAACATGGTCCGATTCGCCCCGGGCGCACACACCGCCTGGCACTCGCATGCGAACGGCCAGACCCTGCATGTCACCGAAGGCCGCGGCCTGGTCCAGGCCCGCGGCGGCGAAGTGATCGAGATCCGTCCGGGCGACACCATCTATACGCCCCCGGGCGAAGAGCACTGGCACGGCGCCGCCGCTGACCACTTCATGTGCCACCTTGCCATGTGGGAAGCCCTGGGCGAAGGCCAGGAAGGCCCGGAAACAGCGTGGGGCGAGCACGTGACGGATGAGGAATACGGCGCGAGGTAGCCGGGCTGGTTCGCGCCGGGACTGCGGGGCTTGCGGCGGGACTGCGCGGCCTAAATTGTCGGACCCTCGCGGCAGAGTTATCCCATGGAGGTCTTGGGGGAACTCGCAGAAGCAAGAGGGGCGATGCGGTGGGTAGCATTGCCCGCCGGCGCTTCTGCTTTTCGGCCCGCTTCCGGTCCGGGCCTGCGGAGCGTGCCCGCCGGAGCGCAGCCTTCTCACGCGTTAGCGTCCGACGGCGGTGGGTCCGGTGATCTCGCCCGGAGCCTTGAGCTGTTCACAAGTGCCACTTCGACGGCGGTCCAGCGCGCCGGGGTGATGGGCTTCCGGGAGGCGGCTGACTTTGCCGCCTGGGTCGAGGAACACTCCCGGAACATGGAATACCTGCAGGTGGTTGCGGCCGGGGCAGTGGACCGGACCCGGCGCGAGGCCAGTGCTGCTGCGCGGGCTGGCTCCGGTGCGGGCTCGGGTGCAACGGTTGGTTGGACCACCGGGTGGGGCGAAGCAACCGCCGTGCACGGCCCGATCGGCTGGGCCACCAGTAAAACGGACACGAGCCAAACCGATGGGGACCAGGTTGCCGGGGTGGCGGTGAGCGACGACGCCCCGGACCTCTCCCCAGAACCGGACCCGGCGGATGACGGCTGCCGGAACACCACCGAGTTCCTGCGTGCCCGGTTGCGGATCGGTGCCGGCGAGGCCCGACGGCGGCTGGCGCTGGCCGAGACGCTCCTGCCCCGCACCGGCATCACCGGCCACCCCCAACCACCGGAACGGCCCGAACTCGCCGCCGCCGTCGCCACCGGGACCGTCGCGTCCCGCTCCGCGACCATCATCACCCTCGCCCTGGACCGGGCCGGCCACCACGCGGATGCGGAAGTTGCCGGCCGGATGGAACACGCCTTGACCCGGGCCGCGGTGGAGCACGACACCGACTTCGTCGCCCGCGTCGCCCGGCAGTGGACCGAAGCCATCGACCAGGACGGGTCCGAACCCACCGACACCGAACTCCGGCAACGTCAGGGTGTGTTCATCCGCCAGCCGCGCCGCGGACTACAGCGGATGGAAATCCTCGCCACCACCGAGCAAACCGAACACCTGCTGACCGCGATGAACATCGCCACCAACCCCCGCACCCAACCAAGCACCGGTGAGGGCAGTTGCGGCGAGGGCAGTGGCGGCGAGTGCGGTGGCGGAGACAGCGACACGACCGGCTCCGGAGGCACGGAGCCGGACCTCGACCAGCGGACCCGCCCGCAGCAGCTCCTGGACGGCCTCGTCAATGCGGTCAAAGCAGGACTAAGCACCGGCGGCCTTCCTGCCGCGGGCGGGCTCCGCCCCCAGGTCATGGTCACCATCGACTACCGCCACCTCCTCGCCCGGCTCGAGAACCGCGAACACACCACCGAGACTTCAGACACCGGCACGGGTACAGGCATGCGCGCAGCCACCGGCATCCCGGGGACGGGCTCCTTCACGTTCACCGGCCCCGTCACGCCCGCCATCGTCCGCAAAATCGCCTGCGACGCGGACATCATCCCCGTCCTCCTCGGCAGCCAGGGACGGATCCTCGACATCGGACGGACCACCCGGGTCTTCCCGCCGCACATCCGCAAAGCCCTCACCGCACGCGACCAAGGCTGCACCTTCCCCGGCTGCACCATCCCCGCCCCCTGGTGCGAAGCCCACCACATCACCTACTGGTCACACGGCGGAACCACCAGCACAGACAACGGCACCCTGCTCTGCAGCCATCACCACCACCTGATCCACAAGGAACAGTGGCAGATCCACGTCAAAACCGGGATCCCCTGGTTCATCCCGCCACCCCACATCGACCCACGCCAGACCCCGCGGCGAAACACCTACTTCAGATGCTGAAAGTTGAGTGTCCTGACTAGTGGCTGCCCCACGCCGAAATGTATTTCACTCATTGGAAAGCCCGACGCCCCGGCGCCTCGTTTGAGGGCATGCTGGTGACCACGCCACGGCGAAGCTCCGGACTGGAAAGAAGGAACCAATGTCCCTCAGCGTTGAGGAAATGAACACACAACTCCCGGTGGCGAACGCGCTGCCCGGCGAGGCTGTCCCCTATTACATGGCGTCCGGCGAGGGCGCCCGGTACGAAATCAACGGGCAGCTTGTCACCGTCATCGCCCGATCCGCGGACACCGGCGGCATCTTCAGTGCCGCCTACGTCTCGGGCGGAATGGGGGCCGAGTCTCCCTTCGTCAGCCACAAGGTGGAGCACAAAACCCTGTACGTCTTCGACGGCATCCTGCACGTGTGGCTGCCCGGCGAGAGCCGCATCCTCACGCCCGGCGACTCCGTAGTCATACCGCCAGGAACCCCGCACGCCTACCGCATGGCCAGCCACTACACACGCTTCCTGAACTGGATGACGCCCGGCGGCGCCGAGGCCTACTACGAACGCGTCGGCACTCCCATCGATTCGCATGTTCCGCCAGTGCATGCCGGCCACAAACGCAGCGCGCAGGAGCAGGCCGAAGTCGGCGCCGAGTTCGGCATCACGTTCCCTGAAGTGGAGCGTGCTGCACCCACCTTCCAGCAGGACGCCGGCCTTCCCTCCACCCAGAGCCCGTACTTCCTCAGCGCGGGCGAAGGCGAACGCCTGGTGAGCTACCAGACCATGTTCACGTACCTCTCAAGGCCTGCGAACACGGGCTCAAACTACTTCGCGGTGCACACCAAGGGAGCCAAGTCGCCCTACATTCCGCTGCACTTCCACTCGGAACATACCGAGAACTTCCTGTGCACCGAGGGCCGGATGTGGCTCTACGCCAACGGCCGCGAGATGCTCCTGACCAAGGGCGACTTCGTGCACGCGCCGGCCGGGACCGTCCACTCCTTCGCGTTCGACTCACACCACACCCAGATGGTGGGTTTCCTGACGCCGTCGGTCTTCAACGGCTTCTTTGAGTACTTCAACAAGCCCACGGACGATTACATGTACACCGAAGGCGGCACGCCGTACATGGATATGGAAGGCTTCGGCCGCGCCCAGGCAGAGATGGACCTGACCGTCGTAGGACCCCCGCCGCAGCGTCGGGCTGCCCTGGACATCTGAGAAGGACCACCAAACGCCAATGGCCCGGACTTCCGAAAGGAAGTCCGGGCCATAGTTGGTTTCCGGGAGCCATCGATTGCTCCGTGGGCGCCCTTTTCACCCCGGAAAACGGCTGTTACGGAGCAATCGACGGGAAGTGGCGCACGAGTTCGCGGCCATAGTCGTTGCCATGGGGCGTGCGCAGGACCGTATGCATGTGGAACGGTGCAGGCTCTTCGTTGCTGAGGAAGACCCCCGTGTGGTGGTCCAGTTCCATCACCACCACCGGGCTCTGCAACCGGAAGTAGAAGGCCTCCTGCCCCTCCCAGCCGCCGATCCAGCTGAACCAGCTCTCGCCGAAGTGCTCCTGGATCTCCCTGCGCCGCGCAGCCCTGGGTCCGTCCGGCAGGTAGGCGATGAAATCCTCCACCACCTCCTCCAGCACGGCCAGCGCTACAGGCGGCATCGAGCTGACCGGGATGCCCTCGTAAGGAATCACCCGGTTGTCCTGGAAGCAGCCGCCCAGGTGCCGTTCATCCCCCGGGTGGATGCGCCCCTCGGGCATGGCCGGGTCCACCATGGCGGCGTACACGGTCGCCTCCTTTCGGAGCCCCTCGGGCAGCGCACCCATCAGTTGCCGGGCCAGCGCGATGCGTTCCTTGAAGACCTTGACGCCCCGGTGCGGGCCGGCGTCGATCACGTCCGGTTCCGCGCCGAGGAACACGGGCGAAATCACCAGTTGCGTGCCCGCGACCAAACAGTTGAGCGCCACGTGATGGCCGAAGAGCTGCCAGCCCCACGGTTCCGTCTCCGAAGGCTCACCGAACAAGGCGAAGTTGTAACTGAACTCGTTCATCAGCAGCGGAAGCTCCACCAGTTCACCCAGGAATCCGTTGATCCGCATGAGGTTCCTGGCCAGGTCGAAGCCGGCCGGGCTCAGGCTCGCCTCCACCACGGCCAGCGCGGCATCGCGGACCGGCGGATCCAGTTCATCAAGGCGCAGTCCGGTGTCGTGCTGCATGAACTCCGGATTCGCCCAGCTCTTCCACTCGTGGGCGTCCACGGCGTAAGTCAACCGGGTCACCTGCTCCCGTGTGGCCACCTCCAGCAGCTTCCGGCCGGCGGCAACCATCGACGCTGTGGGCGCTTCTTCGCCGTCCCGTGCGGGTGCCAGCGGATAGAGCCCCGGGCGGAGGACGCCGTCGTTCGTTATGCCGCTAAAGGGTTCCGGGTAGAGCGCGTCCCAGCCTTCGATCATGGGCCCGGCAAAGGAATCGGTCTTGGCGGCCTCGGCGTAGTCCCGGGCGGCCAGGCCGCGGATCCCGGCCACCCGCGGATGGTCCGGGGCGAAGAGAAAATCACGGAATGACGGCGCTGACACGGGAGCCCCTTTCGTTGACGTGTGAGGGGTTGGACGGAGAAGGGACGGGCTGCGAGGAGTTGTGCCCCAAAGAGTGCCGGGACGCTGCGCTCCAGCCGGCGGCAACGGCAAGCGCTGCCGCGGCCGCCTCTGCGGAAGTACCGCGCCAGGCCACGTGCTGGTCCGGGCGGACCAGCACCGAGTCGGCTCCCCACAGGTCAGCCATGGGCGTCCCGTCCTCGGAAGGTCCGACGGCGGTGATGGTCACCGGGATGCCCTGCCGGGCTGCAGCTTGGACCACCGGCGCAAAAGCCTGGGCTTCCGGCACCCCGCCCAGCGCAGCGGCGTCGGCCAGGAGGGTGAACCCTGCCCCCAGCAGACTGTAGACGGACGTGGAGTCGTCCAGCCATGCATGCGGCAGCAGGGCCCCCGGGCTGGCCGAAGCGACGTACCGGATGGGGTCCTCAGCGGGAACCGGCGACCCGTCCGGCACCACCAGGGGCGAATCCGCGTAGGAGTAGCCGAGCACCAGTCCCAGCGAATCGAACTCGCTCTGCTTGACCGAGAGCGCCTCGTACGCCGCCTGCCTCGCCCGCACGCCGTCGCTGCCGGTACCGCGCAGTGCCGGATCCGCGAAATGGTAGGCGAGCGCCTCGCCGTTGCTGGCGGCGTCGCGGATGGTCCGCGCCGCCACCGGACGGCGTTCCAGCCCGTAACTGGCCAGGAGTTCCGGCCCGCCCCAGCCGGCCACGCTGGCCGCGATCTTCCACGCAAGGTTCGCGGCATCGCCGATGCACGTGTTGAAGCCGTGCCCGCCCCACGGAGGATTCAGGTGCGCCGCGTCGCCCACCAGGAACACGCCGTCACGGCCGTAGCCGGGGGCAAGAAGCATGCGGGCGGTCCAGGGATCCGTGGCCACCACGTCAACGTCCACCTCTGCCCCCACCAGTTCGCGGACCATGGCGACGGCGGCATCATCCGCCAGCGCGCCCGCAGCTTCCGCGTCCACGCCCTGCACGATGGCCCACCACGTATCGGCGAGGTCCATCCGGCCCACCATCCCGGCGGTTTCCCCGCCCACCACCCAGTACTGGACGGCAGGTTGCAGCGCGATCGCGGAACCAAGGTCCTTCGAACGGAACATGATGCTGATGTTGGACAGCTCCGCGGAGCCGCCTTCCAGGCGGATGCCCAGGCTGCGGCGCACGGCGGAGGAACCGCCGTCGGCCCCGGCCACGTAGTCGGCGGTGATGGTGCGGGTCCGTCCGGTACTGTCCGCCACCACCACGGCGGTCCGGCTTCCGGTGCCGGCGGTCCGGCTTCCGGTAGCGGCGGTTCCGCTTCCGGTGCCGGCGGTTCCCGAAGGAACCGCACCGGAATGAACACTGACGTCCTGCACGTGCCACCCGGTCAGCAAGGTGACCAACGGGGCCTCGGCCGCGGCAGCTCGGAGGACCTCCTCCAGGACAGGCTGCGGGACCTGCTGGCCGCATTCAGGCTGCGGCCCGTAGCGGCCCGGCACCAGCTGGAATGCGTGCCGGAACGTCCGGAGTTCATGGGCGGAAGGGCCGGTAAGGCCGGTGCAGAAGGTCACGTCCTGGGCGTAGTCCACGGCAAGCGGGGCCGCGGCGCGGAGTGCGTCGGCCAACCCCAGCCGGCGGAGGTGGGTCATGGTGCGCGCGTTGGTGGTCTTGGCCCGGGGCCGGGCCGGATCCACGGTGGTCCGTGGTTCAACCACCGTGCTCGGGATGCCGCGGGATGCGAGGTCCAGGGCGAGGAAGAGCCCGCTGGGGCCGCCGCCGGAGATCAGGACCTGCACCTCCTCCGGCAGCTCGTCGGGAGAGGCGGATTGCAGCGTGACCATCAGGCACGGCCACGGAGTGAGATGTCGCCAACGGGGGTGGTGAGCGTGCCGAGGCGGTCGATTTCGACTTCAACGGTGTCGCCCGGCTGCAGCAGCCACTGCGGTGTGCGGGCGTACCCCACGCCCTCCGGGGTTCCGGTGGCGATCACATCGCCGGGGTGGAGCGTGAGGGTCTGGCTGATCAGCGAGATGATGGCCGGCACGGAGAAGATCATGTCCCGCGTGTTGCCGTTCTGGACCTCGGTGCCGTTCACCCGCGTGCGGACCTGGAGGCCGTCACGGAGATCGCCCACGTCGTCCCGGCTGACCAGCGGGCCGAGTGGCCCGGTGAGGTCGCCGTTCTTACCCAGGGTCCACTGCGTGGTGAGCTTCTGAGCCCGGCGGGCGGTGAGGTCATTGAATGTGGAATAGCCGAAGACCGCCCCGGACGCTTCGGCCTCGTCCGCGGATTCCACTCGCCGGCCGATGTACGCCGCCACTTCGCCTTCCCAGTCCAGTCCCGCTTCGCCGGACGGCACGGGCACCGGCACATTCCCTACTGACAGGGAAGCCGTCCAGCGGCCGAACAGCGTGGGATACGGAGGGAGCTCCTGGTCCTTGTAGCTGCCTTCCGCGGCATGGGCTTTGTAGTTGAGGCCCACACAGATGACGCGGGCCGATGCGGGCACCAGGGGCACTTCGGTGACGCTGCCGCGCCCAAGCCAGCCGCCGCCGTCGGGCTGAGAGGTACCGGACGTCAGGGAGACAGACTTGTCTTGCCAGCCGGCGGCGTCCGCCCAGAACTCGCCCACGGGTGCCAGCGGGAAAACGCGGGAGTCCGCCACGACCGCTGCCCAGGGTTCGCCGCGGTGGTTGATGCCGATGTACTGCATGTGGAGCCTTTCAGGTCTAGCCCGGGCACCGGGAATGCCGGTCAGGCTGGGTTCAAATTCAAGAGGTTCAAAATCAGTGGGTGCAAAATCAGGAGGTGGCTGGTCACCAGGTGCCGGGTCAGGTGATCCGGGCATGCCTGCGGAAGAAATCGATGGTGGCGTCCAGGACCTTCTGCGCCGCTGCCGGGCTTTTGTCCGGCAGCAACCACATGTGGTCGGCACCTTCGATGAGGAGAAGTTCGACGTCGGCGCCGGCGGTTTCCAGCGCCGCGGCAAACGTGGTGGCCTGGGCCGGCGGGACGAACCGGTCCGCCGTGCCGTGGGCCAGGAAGAACGGTGGCGCTTGGCCGCCCGCATAGCTCAGCGGGCTCGCCGCGGCTGCCCTGTCCGGGGCATCAGCGGGCTGGGCTCCGAGGAGGAGCGCTTCGCGGGAACCGGGGTCGTCGGCCGTTGCCACGGCATCCGGCAGGGCCTGGCTGCCCATCCGGACAAGGTCTGTTGGCGCGTACCAGGCCGCGACGGCGGCGACTGCGTTCGCACCGGACGCCGCGGTGCCGGACCCGTCACTGCCGGGCACGTGAGCGCCGAGGCCCACCAGGCAGGCCAGGTGCCCGCCTGCCGAATCGCCCCAGGTAAAAATCCGGCCCGGGTCAACGTTGTACTGGGCAGCGTGGGTCCGGAGCCACGAGACCGCCGCTGTGGCATCCTCGTGCTGGGCCGGAAAGACGGCCTGCGAGGACAGCCGGTAGTCCGCCGAAACCACTACGAACCCGGCAGCAGCGAGGCGCTCGAAAGGCATCAGCGCAAAGGCGTCGGTCAACGGGCCCAGGGAGGAACGCTCCCCCATGCGCCAGCCGCCGCCGTGGAAATGCACAACCGCCGGCACCGGACCTTGGGGGGATCCCTCCGCCGGCAGGTAGAGGTCCAGCAGCAACGGCACTCCGCCGGGACGTGAAAACTCTATCCCCTTCAGGACTTGTCCTGCAGTCATCAATGACTCCATCCGTTGCCATGGCCGGAATCAGGATCGATCCGGCGTCTTCTTCCCTAAGCCTGCTGGACGGAAGCCCCGGCGGAAACGGGAATTTCCAATCATTGAAATGGCTTCGCCGACGCCACTTCACCGGCCAGGAACTGCAGGCCGCGCTGCACAATGCGCAGTCCGGCCGAGTGGTTGAGGAAGCCGTGCGTGGCGCCCGGTTCCATGCGCGCCTCCACGGCGATCCCGGCCGCCCGGAGACCGTCCACGAACAGCTCGCCGGAATGGCGCAGGTCATCGTATTCGCACACCAGAACGGCAGCCGGCGGCAGGCCGGCAGGGTCCGCGTAGCCGGGCATGGCGTAGGAAGACGCCATCAGGAGGGGACCTCCGATGTAGTTCTCCACCATGGCGCGGCAATCGTCCGCCGTGAAGCGGAGGATACGCGGAAGACCGGCGATGCCCTCCTCCCGAAGGTCCCCTGACCCCGGATCTCCCGGCTCCGGCAGGTCCGGCGGCACCGGCAGCTCCGCATGCAGGAACGGGTAGGCGAGCACCAGCTTCGCGGGCAGCTGGCGGCCCGCATCCTTCAGAAACAGGGCAGCACCGACCGCCAGGTTGCCACCGGCACTGGCTCCGCCCAGGCAGAGGGTCCGGGCGTCAGCCCCCAGCTCAGCAGCGTGCTCCACGGCCCACAACCAGGCTGCCAGGACATCCTCGTGCGGCACCGGAAAATGCACCCCGCCGCGTGCCAGCCGATAGCCCACGGACAGCACCACCCCGCCGGTCCTGTCGGCCACTTCCCGTGCCAGCTGGTCCGCTTCCCGCATGTCCAGGCCGCCCCCGGCAAAACCGCCGCCGTGAACCCACACGAGGGCCGGGAGCCCGTCTCCGGCAGCGGCCGGGCTGTCCCCGGAAGTGTCCGGGGCGCCGACGTAAATGCGCACCGGCACCGGGCCGTTGGGGCCCGGCACGTCCACGGTCCGGACTGCGACCTCCGGCGCCGCATACGCGGCCGTTCCGGCGCTGAAGGCCTCCAGCCGCTCCAGGCCGGAGGGATCTGCCAGGAGCTCGGCGAAGGACCCTGCACCGGCCACGTGGTGCATGAGGCCCGCCAGCTCCGGATCCAGTGTCATGGCTGCGCCGCGAGCTCAGGTGCCCTGACAGCGCGGTCGGGCATCACAGTGCAGCTGAACGAGTGCGTCCCCGAACCCACCTCGTGCGCTGTCGCGTCCATGTCCGGCAGCACCACCGTTGCGGTGCAGCCCGCCGGCACGGTCACCTGCAGCGTGAAGTCCGCACCGGCCAGGTCCCAGCTGGCCTCGGCCGTCCCGTACGGCGTTTCGTGACTGGCCCGTGCCCATCCCAGCCCGCCGCCGGGCCGGGGCCGGACCAGCAGTTTCCGGTAGCCGGGTCCGGCCGGAGCCAGTCCCGCCAGGCTGCGGTGCATCCAGTCGGCCACGGCACCCAGGGCGTAGTGGTTGAAGGACGTCATTTCGCCCTCGTTGATGCTGCCGTCCGGAAGCATGGAGTCCCACCGCTCCCAGATGGTGGTGGCACCCATGGTCACCGGGTAAAGCCACGACGGGCATTCCGTCTGGAGCAGGAGCCGGTAGGCGGCCGTCGAGTAGCCGTGGTCGGTCAGTGCGTCGCAGACCAGCGGGGTCCCTACGAAACCCGTGGCAATCCGGTAGCCGTCGGCTTCCACCGCGCCGGCCAGCCCCGCGGCCGCGGCCGCCCGTTCCCCGCCTTCCAGCAGTCCGAAGCTCAGCGCGACGGCGTAGGCCGTCTGCGTGGGCGGCATCAGCAGCCCGTCACCGGATATATAACGCCTACGGAATACATCGGCGGCCCGCTGCGAGAGCTCATCCAGAGTGGAGGAGTCCTCCCCCAGCAGCCGCGCGGCCTCGCCGGCCACCCGCGCCGAGTACGCCAGGTAGGCCTGCGCCACCAGCTGCCACGGCGTCCGGGCAGCGCCGGGATCGTTGGGCGGCGCTGCCGGGTCCAGCCAGTCGCCGAACTGGAACCCCTGCTCGAACCGCAGTTCCGGTCCGGCAGCCTGGGCGGCGGCATCCAGCCACGCGATCATTCCCGGCAGCTGGCGCCGCAGGAACTCCAAGTCACCCGTTCGCTGGTACAGCACCCAGGGAACCAGCACGGCCGCGTCACCCCACGCGGCCATCACCGGCCGGACAGGGAACGGCGGCTTATCGAACGTTACTTCGGGGACCACCAGCGGCGGAGGACCGTCGGTACCCTGCTCGGCGGCCAGGTCTTTCAACCAGGAGGCCGTGAACCCGGGGATCCGGTAGAGGAAGGACGCCGTTGCCGCGAAAATCTGGAAGTCGCCGGTCCAGCCGAGCCGTTCGTTGCGCTGCGGGCAGTCCGTTGGAACATCGACGAAGTTGCCGCGCATGCCCCACACCACGTTGGAATGGAGCTGGTTCAGCATGGGGTCGGAACATTCGAAGGAACCGGTCCGCGCGAGGTCTGAGTGGACCACGACGGCGGTGAACGCGTCCGGGTCCAGGTCACCGGCCCAGCCGGTCACCTCCGCGTAGCGGAAGCCGTGGATGGTGAATTCAGGTTCCCAGATTTCCTCACGGCCGCCGCGCAGGATGTACCGGTCGGTCTGCCTGGCCACCCGCAGCGGCCTGGTGCCGAGTTCTCCGTGTTCCAGGACCTCGGCGTGGCGCAGCACCACCTCCGCGCCGGCCTCTCCGCTGACCCGGAGGCGTACATGTCCCACCAGGTTCTGGCCGAAGTCCAAAATGGTCTTCCCGGACGGTGTGGCCAGCACTGCGGCCACGGGCAGTTCTTCTGTGGCGCGCACCGGCGGACCGTCCGGCGCCACCAGCACCGACGCATCGAAGTCCTCCACGGCCACCGGGCCGAGGGCGGCGTCTTCGGCACCTGCCCAGCCGCCATCTTCCAGCCGGGCATCATACGTTTCGCCGTTGTAGAGATCGGAGCCGAGCACCGGGCTCCTGCCAGCCAGCCAGGAACTGTCGGTTCCGATGATCGTGATGCTGCCGCCGTCGTCGGCGATTTCCAGTTGCGCGATCGCCGCCGTGCGGTCGCCGTAGGTGTTGCGCTTGTCCTGGAAGCCCAGGTTGCCGCGCCACCAGCCGTCGGCAAGTTCAAGTCCGATGACGTTGGTGCCGGGCTGCAGGTAGTCGGTGACGTCGTGGGACTGGTAGCGGAGGCGGTGGTGGTAGCTGGTCCAGCCCGGCGCCAGTCGCTCGCGGCCGACGCGCCGGCCGTTGATCGAGGCCACGTAGACACCGTGGGCGCTGGCATAGAGGCGTGCGGAGGCCACGGAGCCCGTGACTTCGAACGTGCGGCTCAGCCGGGAGGCGGGCTCGGTGTCTTCGCTGGCTTCATCCCGGGCCGGCCGGATCATGGCCGCCTGCCAGTCTTCCGGGTTCAGGAGCCCGGCTTCGACGTAGGTGACGGGACCCCACTCGGAGGGACCGCCGTCGTCGTTGCCCCACACACGGACCCGGACCGCGACGCGCTGGCGGCTGGTCAGCGCGGGTGCCGGCCACGGCTGCAGGAGCTGTTCCACGGATTCGGTCCGGCCGTAGCTGACCAAGCGCGTTTCATCAGCGCCCAGCTCGAGTTCGTAGGCGCACTGGACCCAGCCCGGCGTTTCGGCGGTGACCCGCCAGGAGAGCCGCGGCTGCTCCTCGCCGATACCGAAGGGCTCTTCGTGGTGTTCGAAGCGGAGGGCGGAAGGTCGGAATGGTTGAGTCAACGTCGGCTCGATTCGTTACGAAGGGGAAGTTTCGGGGCTTCCCCAAGCGTCCCGGGAACGGCCTTGCGCCCGCTAGCGGAGTTTCATTGACTGAAAACTGCGCCCGTGGACCCCTGGAATCCGGCGACGCGGAACCGTCAGCTCAGGCAGAGGCAAAACGGGTGGCCGGCAGGGTCCAGGAAGACGCGGAAGGTGGTGCCGGGCTGCGTCTCAGCCTTGGTGGCGCCCAAGCTGATGGCCTCTTTTTCGCCGTGGTCCAGGTCCTCCACCACCATGTCCATGTGCATCTGCTGCGGGTGGGCCTGGCCAGGCCACTCGGGCGCCTGGTAGCCGTCCACCTGCTGGAAGGCAATGCAGTTGCTGCCGTCGTCGGGCCGGATCTCCACCCAGCCATCGTCGACCCTCTCGTTCCAGCCGAGCAGGGCACCGTAAAAGCCCGCGAGGGCTTTCGGATCGGGGCAGTCGATGACAAAGCTTGGGAAGCGTGCGATAGCCATAGCGGCATGCTACCGGCCCGCCGTCGGGCCTGTCCTTAAAGCTCGCTGACGAAAAAATCCACTGCGGTGCTGAGGATTCCGTCCAGCTGGTCTTCGGCGAAGAAGAAACAGTGGTCGCCGCCTTCGACGGTGACCAGCTCGTTGCGGACACCGGCATCCGTCAGCGCCGCGGCCAGCAGTTCGCTCTGGGCCAGCGGGACCAGGCCGTCGCTGTCGCCGTGGATGAGCAGGAACGGCGCCGCGCCGGCAGTGACGTAGCCCAGCGGGCTGGCCGCCGTTAGCAAGGCAGGATCGGCGCTGCCGCCCACCAGCATGGGGCCGGGTTCCATGGTCATCCCCGGTGGCACTGCAGCCACGAGCGGGCCGGACATGAGCCCGGCGGGCGTGTCCATGGGCGGCATGTCCGGCAGCGAGGACACACCGTAGAAGTCGACGACGGCGCTGACGCTGCTGGAGTGCCCCTGCACACCAATCCCTCCCTCGAGTTCCCCGCGGGCCCCGGTGACCCCGAGCAGTGCAGCGAGGTGCCCGCCGGCCGACTCGCCCCAGGCGCCGATGCGGTCCGCGTCGATGCCCAGGACCTCGGCGTGGCCGCGCAGGTAGCGGACCGCGGCTTTGAGATCGTGCAGCTGCGCCGGGAAGGGCGCTTCCAGTGCATGGCGGTAGTCAACTGTGGCGCAGGCGATGCCGGCCTCGTTGAGCAGCTTGAAGACCGAATCCGGGGCGAACGTGGGCGGCAGGTCGCGGCGGTCACCAAGCTGGAACGCGCCGCCGTGGATCCACACCACCACGGGGACGGGTCCGGCGGTTTCGCGCGGCAGCCAGATGTCCATTGCCAGGCGCCGGAAGCCGACCGCGATCGCGTAGCTGACCTCGCGGTGCACCGTGGACACGGCCGATGCCACCTGCGGGGTTGCCGGCGCGTGGAAGGCCGGGAACGGCGGCGGCGCAGGCATCCGTTTCCGGTGATCCGCGGTGGTGACTGTTTCAGGGGTCATCGTGCGCTCCTTGCGAGGTCAGGGGCCGCCAGTGCGGCGGCAAAGGAATGAGTTCCGGGCCCGACGGCGGCAATCGGCTCACCGGGCAGGCGGATGTCCGCTGTGGTTCCGGAGGGGACGGCGGCCGTCAGCGTCAGCACGCCGTCGTCGATGGCCCAGTCCACCTCGATGAGGCCCTGCGGGCCCCGGTGCGACGTGCTGGAGGACGTCAGTCCGGCGCCCGGCCGGGGTTCGATGATGATCCGCTGCCAGCCCGCACTCCCCGGCGCCTGGCGCAGCCCGGCGGTGTAGCGGTGCAGGAACGAGACCACGGCACCCTTGCTGTAGTGGTTGAGCGAGCCCGTGGCACTGCCATCGGCACCGATGCCGTTCCAGTCCTCCCACATGGTGGTGGCGCCGCGGTCCACCATCACCAGCCAGGAGGGCTCAGAGTCCTGCATCAGGAGCTCATAGGCGAGGCCCAGGTGGCCGTTGTCCGCAAGTGTTGGAAGCAGGTACGGCGTGGCCAGGAAGCCGGTGCCCAGATGGGTGCCCGCCGCCCTGACCAGGCCCGCCAGCTGATCCGCGACGGCAGGACGGGCAGTGTCCGGCACGAGGTCGAAGGCGAGCGCCCGCACGCAGTTGGCCTGCGTGCCGCCGCGCACCGTTTGCCCGGATACGGTTCCGTCAGCCTGCAGGTATTCCCGCTGCCACGCGCGGCGGACGTTCTCGGAGAGGTCCCCAAGTTCGCCAGCCTCGGCGGTTCTGCCCATCACGGCGGCAATCCGGGCCATGATGGCGGAGGAGTGCCGGTAGTAGGCGGTGGCCACGATGCCGTTGTCCGCGGACCGGGAGGCGAAGAGGTCCGGCGCCGGCCCGCCCGGTTCCATCCATTCGCCGAAATGGAAGCCGGTGTCCCAGAGGTACTGCTCATGCTCTTCGGGGGCGGGGCGGCCGGCTGCCCTGGCCGGGTGCCGGTTCCCCTGTGCGGTGCTTCGGATGAAGCCCAGCCACCGGTTCATCGCGTCCCAGTTCTCTTCGAGTATGCCGGTGTCCCCCGTGGCGAGATAAAGCTCCCAGGGCACCGTGACGATCGCGTCTCCCCACCCCGCTGACCCGTTGGTGAAGGCCATGAACTCGGCGCTGGTGACCCCCGGTCCGGGCGACGGCGAAATGTTGGCCACCACCCCGTTCTCCCATTGGTCGGCACGGACATCGTTGAGCCACTTCCGCGAAAAGCCCGCCACGTCGTAGAGGTACGCGGCGGTGGGCACAAAGAGCTGCCAGTCGCCGGTCCAGCCGGCCTTCTCGCGCTGCGGGCAGTCGGTCGGGACCTCGCAGGCGTTGCCGCGGAAGCTCCAGTCCACGATGTCATGGAGTTTATTGAGCCTGCCGTCGCTGCAGCTGAAGGTGCCCAGCCGTTCCAGGTCGGTCTGCACCATGCAGCCGGTGATGTCCCCGGGCTGCAGCGTTTCGGCCAGGCCGCGGACGGAGACGAACTGGAACCCGTGGGCGGTATGGCGCGGCTCGAAGACCTCACCAGGAGTGCCTCCGGACACCACCGAATCCACCTGCCCGGCACCGAGGAACTGGCCGGGGTTCTTGAAATCGATGGGGCGGAGGTGGTCCTGGGTGACCTCGCCGGCCGCGTCCAGGGCCTCGCCGTGCACCAGGGTCACTTCGGTGCCTGCTGCGCCCAGCCGGCTGAGCCGGACCCAGCCGTTGATGTTCTGCCCCAGGTCCACGATCTGATTGCCGTTGGCCAGGCGGGAGATGGACACCGGTTCAAGCTCCGCCACAATCCGGGTGGGCGGTGCCACCGGACCGGTGAGGGTGGCGAAGCTGCCATCGCGCAGCACGGCGGGCCGGGCTGGCTCACCTTGAACAGCTGCCCGGAGATCCACTCGCTGGCCTTCCATCAGGTCAGCGGAGAGGATCTCCGTGGCGGAAACCAGCCATGATTCGTCGGTGCCGATAACGGTCAGCGCTCCCCCGGACTCCATTTCCAGCTGCGCCAGGAAAGCAGTCTGCGTTCCGTACATGTCGGCGTCGCGAGTGAACCCGAAGGACCCGCGGAACCAGCCGTCCGTGAGGACGGCCCGCACGGTGTTGGTGCCGCGGCGCAGCAGGTGCGCGATATCGAACGTCTGGAACTGCAGGGTGCTGTGGTAGCTCGTGGAGCCGGGGGTGAGCTGCTGGTCCCCCACCCGGTGGCCGTTGAGGAAGAGCTCATAGATGCCGTGCGCCGTGGCGTAGGCCCGCGCAAAATCCGGCACGGCGTCCACGGTGAAGTCCCGGTGCAGGGCATAACCGGGGCGCTGCCCCGGCGCCGGGACCAGGGGCTCGTCCGGCAGGCCCGGCTCGTCGGGCCCGATCCACCGGGCGCTCCAGTCCGAGGCGTCCAACAGGCCCAGCTCCACGGCCATCGGCTCGGACCAGCCGGACAGGACCTCGGTCCCGTCCGCGGCCACGTTCCAGGCCCGGACTTTCCAGTCGAAGCGGTCGCGGGAGCCAAGGTCCGGCCCGCGGTAGGGCACGAAGCTGTGCACCTCCGAGTCCACGCGGCCCGTGTCCCAGCCGTTGCTCGTGCTGAGCTGGTAGGCCGTCTGCCGGACGGTGCCGTGCGGCGGCGTCCAGCTGAACCGCGGGGCGGTGTTGGTGATGCCGACGGCCTGGCTGAGGTTTTCGGTCCGGAGACGAGTGGGTGCTGCCGCCTCGAGCCGCTGGATCAGGTCGCCCCACACGGCGGAAACGTCGATGCGATTGTTGAAGACCGTTCCCGGGGCCGGCTGCCCGCCGAGCGCCCTGGATCCAGGTGCAAAGGGCACCAGGGTACTGTCTCCGAGGGTCAGCGTTGCACCCAGTTGCACGAAGGGCGGAACGTCGAGCAGGCGTTCCGCCAGCCAGGAACCGACCCGTGAGGCGGCAGCGAGGTCATTCTTCACTGCCTCCACTGCGACGGTCATCCGGGTGTACTCCTCGAAGGGAATCCGAAGGTGGGGCATCCGTGAGTTAAGGACCTCGGCTGCCGCGTCAAGGTCGGTGTCTGAGTTGTATTCCCCCCGACCCGTTTCAGCCAAAGTGCCGCCCACCCAGACCAAGACCGCCCTTTCGGCAAGGGATGAGTCCGTTCGGAGCGCGGCGGCGACGTTTGTCAGTGGTCCCCCGCAAAGCACCGTGGTCCGCGCGAAGCGGGCGGAAGTTTCAACGATTGCACGCGCCGCAGCACTGACCTGCCTCTCCGTGGTCCCGGTGGTCTCCGCACCGGCGATCACCTGCACGTCGCTGAGCCCCATGAGGTGGACGAGGTGCTCGGCGAGCTGCGCGCCGCGGCTGGCAGTGGACGTAGGATCAGCACCTGCCAGTTCGGCCAGTCCGGGATCCAGGGGCGAGGTTGTCACCAGGACTTTCACACCGGGACCGCACCCTAAAAGGATATGCGCGAGGGCAACGAGCCCGTCGGGGTCGCCGGCGTAATCGTTATCCACGACGAGCAGTTCCGCGGAAGCTTTCTCCCTGGCCGTCACCGTGCTCATGCCCCCTTCGGGAAGCCTGGGACGCCGGACGTCCCGGGAACGCCAGGCGTGCCGGCCCAGGCGTAGTGGCAGGCGACGTCGGAGGCCCCGACGCGGCGCAGCGCGGGCCGTTCGGAGGCACACAATTCCGTGGCCAGCGGGCAGCGCTGGCTGAAGGGGCAGCCGCCCGGCGTGGCCGCGACAGCGGCGGCAGTGCGAACCCCCAGGGCTTCGCGGACAGCGCGCCGTTGGGCCTGTTCCGCGGGCCTCGGTACGGGGGAAGCCGCCACGAGGGCCTGCGTGAACGGGTGTTGGGGTGCCTCCGTCACGGCTGCCGCCGGTCCGCTTTCCATGACCTGGCCGCGGTAAAGGACCACCACGCGCTGGGCGAGGAACTGGACCACCGAAATGTCGTGGGCGATGAACAGGTAGCTGAGGCCGCGTTCGTCACGGAGGTCGGCCAGCAGGTTGAGCACCTGGGCCTGGGTGGAAAGGTCCAGGGCGCTGACCGCCTCGTCGCAGACCACCAGTTGGGGGTCGCAGATCAGGGCGCGCGCCACCGCAATGCGCTGGCGCTGGCCGCCGGAGAACTGGCTGGGATAGCGGTCCACAGCTTCGCGGGGCAGGCCCACGCGTTCCAGCATGGCTTCGGCCTTGTCCCGGGCTTCAAGGGCAGTGGCTCCGCGGAGTCGCAGCGGTTCGGCAAGCGAAGCACCAATGGTCTGGCGCGGATTCAGCGAGGAATTGGGGTCCTGGAAGACGGCCCGGAGTTCTCCGCCCAGGGCGCGGCGCTCTGCAGCTCCGGCGCGGGTGATGTCCTTGCCCTGGAAGGTGATGGTGCCGCCGGCGCTCTTCTGGAGGCCCAGAATGGCTTTGCCGATGGTGGACTTTCCGGAACCTGACTCCCCCACCAGGCCCACGGTCTCGCCGGGGAGGATGCTGAAACTCACCCCGTCCACCGCTGCCGGCACCGCCGCAGCTTTCCGCCCGCGGCCGTAGCGGACCACCAGGTCCTTGACTTCCAGCATGGGCTGCTCCGGCGCAACCGCCGCTGTGTCCTGCCGTTCTGCCGTCTCGATGCTCATGCCAGGTCCTTTTCAACGATTTTCAGTACTCGGTGCGTGGGCACTTCGGTGGCAAGCCACTCGAGGCCTTCCACGGCCAGTTCGTCGGCTTTGACGCAGCGGACCAGCCCGTCCTCCGAGCCGGAGGCCAGCAGCGGCACCGGGGTGGCACAGGCCGATCCGGCGAACTGGCAGCGGGCCGCAAAGCGGCAGCCGGCGGGCCAGTCCTTGGGCTGCGGCACCTGGCCGCTGATGGTGGCCAGCCGGTCAGGCATGTCAGCCGCGGAGTTGGCGTGCGGGTCCGCGGCAAGAAGCGCCAGCGTGTAGGGGTGGCGGGGGTTGTCCAGGATGTTGGCGGTCCGGCCGCTTTCCACCACCTGGCCCGCGTACATGACGGCGACGTTGTCGCAGATGTCCGCCACGACGCCGAGGTCGTGCGTCACCATCACCACCGACATGCCGGTGTCCTTCACCAGCGAGCGGAGCAGGGACAGGATTTCCGCCTGGACCGTGACGTCCAGCGCGGTGGTGGGCTCATCGGCCACCAGCAGCCGGGGCCGTCCGGAGAGGGCCAGGGCGATGGCCACGCGCTGGGCCATGCCGCCGCTGATCTGGTGCGGGTAGGTATTGAGGATGCGTTCGGCGTCCACGATGCCCACCTGTTCAAGCAGGCCGAGGGCTTCCTTCCGGGCGTCCGACTTGCCGATTTTCCGGAGCCGACGGATGGCGGAAGTGAGCTGGTAGCCCACCGTGAACATGGGGTCCAGGGCCCGCATGGGTTCCTGCGAGATCAGGGCGATCTCACGGCCTCGGATGGCTTCCATCTCGCGGTCGGTGGCGGCGGCCAGGTTCTTGCCGTTCCACAGAATCTGCCCGCCGGCCGCGGCCACCCCGGAGGGGAGCAGGCCCAGCAGCGACAGCGCGGTCATGGTCTTGCCGCAACCGGACTCCCCTACGAGCCCCAGCACGGTTCCCTGCTCGACGTCGAAAGAGACGTCCGTGACCAGGCGGGGACCGCCGTCGACCCCTACCGAGAGTCCGCGGACGCTGAGGTGGCCGTTCGCGGGTGCGGCGTCAGAGTCGGCTGCCGTTGCGGCCACGGCCAGGGCTGAAACAGCCTTGACCCGCTGCCGGCGTGCCGCGGCGGACGGCAGGTGAGACGCGCTGGCGTTGGGCGCCTTGCCCAGGGCGTTGCCGATGGCGTTGGCGGCCAGGACGGTCAGCGCGAGCACGGCGCCGGTGGGGACCATCAGCCACGGGGCATCGTAGACGTGCTGCGACGCGCCCTGGATCATGCCGCCCCAGCTGGGCTGCGGGATGGGCGGGCCGAAGCCGATGAAGGCCAGGCCGGCCTGGATGAGCATGCCGACGGCGAAGATGAGGGCGGACTGCACCACGATGGTGTTGGTCAGGCCGGGCAGGACGTGCCGGAGGCTGATGCCCAGCGTACTGACGCCGTCAACCTTGGCGGCGTCCACGTAGAGCTGGGACTGAAGGGACTTCGCCTGGCCGAGCATCACGCGGTAGATTCCGGCGGAGATGAGGACGCCGAGGATCGCCATGATCAGCGGGATGTTGGTCCCCACTGCGCCGATGACGGCCAGGATGATCACCGTGCCGGGCAGGGACATCATGATTTCGGTGACGCGGCTGATCACCGCCTCAGCGCGTTCGCCGGCGGCGGCCGCCAGCATCGCCAGGACCGTTCCAAACCCGACGCCGACAATCACCGTGATCAGTGAGGTTCCGAGCGTGCCTGCGGCGGCAGCGAAAATGCGGCTCAGGAGGTCCCGGCCGAGTTCATCGGTACCGAGCCAGTGGGCAGCGGTGGGGCCGGAGAGGACGGCGGTGAAGTCCTGGTCTTCGGTTTTGAACGGCAGCCACCACGGGGCAGTCAATGAAGCGGCCACGATGGCCGCCAGCCAGATGACGCCCGCCAGGCCGGCCGGGGAAGCGAAGAGGCGGTGGGCGGAGAACCGGGCGCGGGCGTTCTTGCGCTGGAGCGGGGCGGGAGCGACGGAGGGGATCATGAGGCACGCAACTTCGGGTCGAGGAACTTGGTGGCGAGTTCCAGCCCCAGGTTTACGGCCACCACCACAACGGTGGCGATGACCACTACGCCCTGTACGGAGGGGGCATCGTGGGTGCTGACGGAGTTTTGGACTGCCTGGCCCAGGCCCGGCATGGCGAACAGCTGCTCCGCGATGACGGAGCCGCCGAACAGTCCGATGAACTGCAGGGCGATGCCGGCCACGATGGGGAGGCTGGCGTAGCGGAGGGCGTGGATGTAGAGGATCTTCCAGGTGGGCGTGGCCGTGGCGCGGAGCGTACGGATATGTTCCTGCTGCAGCGCCTCAAGCATGGAAGCCCTGGTCTGACGGGCGATGAACGCCGCACCGCCCACGGCCAAGGTGATCACCGGCAGCGCCAGGGACATGGCCCAGTCCTGCGGGGAGACTTCGAAGGGAACGTAGCCGGTGGCGGGAAACACCGAGGACTGGACAGCGAAGAGGTACACAAAGATGATGCCGATCCAGAAGGCGGGCAGTGCCACGGCCAGGCCGCAGATTCCGCCGACGATCCGGTCCGCGAGGCCTCCGCGCACAGCGGCGGTCACGCCGAGGAGAACCCCCAGTACAGCGCTCAGCACGGTGGCGCCGGCCGCGAGCGACGCGGTCACCGGGAGCCTACTGGCCAGGTCAGCGGACACGGAACGGCCGTCGATGAGCGAGACACCGAGATCGCCCTGGACCGCGCCACCCAGCCAGCCGAAAAACTGGACCAGGAGGGGATCGGACCAGCCAAGCCGACGGTTGACCTCGTCGATGGCTTCCTGGGATGCGCCGGCTCCGAGCGAGACCGCTCCGGGGCTGCCGGGCATTGCGTGCACCAGCAGGAATGCCAGCACCGCGACCACCAGCACGGTGGCGAGCGCCATCAGCAGGCGCTTGGTAATGAATAGTGCCATGGTGACCTCCATCGGTCAGGACCTGCCGGGCCGCCCTCCGTTGAGGACAGCCCGGCAGAGCCGGTGTTGGCTTGGTTCGGGTATTAGCTGGCGGGTGCGTAGGACGAGAGCAGCGGGTAGGCGTTGGTGCCGGCGAACTCCACCTGCTTGATCTTCTTGGTGTTGTAGCCCTGGTTGGTGAGTGACTCGTAGAGCGGGATCATCCAGCCGGATTCCACCAGGCGGGTGTTGAGCTTGGTGAGCGCGGTCTTCCTGGCGGCGTCGTCCTTCGCGGCAGCAGCCTCGCCCGTGGCGGCCGTCAGCTGCTCATCGGTGGCCTTCTGGACGTTGGTGAAACCGTTCAGGACGACGCCGTACATCAGGCCCACCGGGTTGTCCCAGCCGAGGGAGGCGTAGCCGAGGGGCGTGGTGGCAACTGCCGCGAACGCTTCATCGGTGGAAGCGGCCATCTTGACGTTCATGGTGATCCCGACGGCGGCCAGATCCTTCTGGACGGCCTGCAGGTCCGTCTGGGTTTCAGCGCTGCCAACAATGGTGAACTCGAAGCCGTCAGCGAAGCCGGCCTCAGCCAGGAGGCTCTTCGCCTTCGCCGGATCATAGGCGAACTTGGTGTTCAGCTCTTCGCTGAAGCCGGCAGAATCCTTGGGAAGTGCATTCCAGGCGGGGATATCCCCCTTGTGCAGTGCGTCCACCAGTGACTGGCGGTTGATGGCGTACTGGAACGACTGGCGGACTTTCTCGCTGGCGAAGGCGGGGGCGGTCTTCCCGGTCTTGTCGAAGGAAACCATGGTGTGCAGGGTTCCTCCGATCTGGGAAACGCCCAGGCCCTTGGACTTTGCGAAGTCCACCGTGGGGGAGGTGAGCATGGCGACGTCGGCCTGGCCGGAGACGAGGGCGTTGGCACGCGCCTGGGGATCCTGGATGACGCTGAAAGTGACCTTGCTGAAGGCGTACTTTGAAGCGTCCGGGCTCTTCTCGTTCTTGACCAGCACGTACTTGTTGCCCTTCACCGTGGACGCGTCAAGGGTGTAAGGGCCGGAGCCGTCCGGGGTCGCGGCCAGGCTGGCGGTGTCCGCCACGCCGGTCTTGCCGACGATCATGCCCATGGTTCCCGTGAGGTTCTTTTCAAAGCCCGGCTGGGCCTTTGCGAACGTGAGGGAAACCTGCGCGGGGCTGACGACGTCAACCGAGGTGATCTCCTGGGCGCCGCCCTTGGCCACGGCGGAGTACGCACTCAGCGCCGGATCCGTGCGGCGGTCGAAGTTGGCTTTGACCAAGGCTGCGTCCAGGGTGGAACCGTCCGTGAATGTGACACCCTCTTTGAGGGTGAGCGTGAGAACCGTGTTGTCCGCGTTGTAGCTGAACTCCTTGGCCAGGCCCGGACCCGCGGATCCGTCCGGCTGCAGGGTCATCAGGTTCTCGTAGAGGCCTTCGAAGAACTGGCGCTGCGCGTCGGCAACCCGCAGCGGATCAAACCCGAAAGAAGCAGCATCGCTGTCGACGGCGAGGGTCAGGGAGCTCGTGTCCGCCTTGGCAGTTGCCTGGCTGGAACCGCCGCAGGCGGTCAATGATCCCAGGAGGAGCGCTCCGGCCAGGACGGCGGAGCTCCCGCGTGCGGTGGAGTTCAGAAGTTTCATGTAGTGCGCCTTTGCATTCTGATGTGACAACGGGAAGAACAGTTAGGGGCGCCAGGCGGGTGGCCGGCTCCCCTCAAGCATCAGCGGGCGCTGTTTGATGGAGACACGAGGATTTCATTGGTTGAAATACTTCTGTGGCGGGCGTCACGGCATCGCATCAGGGGCCGGCAGCTCAGGCGATGAGTCTTTCAATCAATGAAAACGGCTGCCCATGGTCCGGCGCCGGGCACAGAGGATGGACAGTCAGCCCCCCGCACAGTCGCCTGGGGCTCGCATCGAAAGGAACCAGATGACCGACTCTTTTGCCTTCCCGCAGGATTTCCTATGGGGCGTCGCCACGGCAGCCCACCAGGTCGAAGGAAACAACGTCAACAGCGACTGCTGGTTCCTGGAAAGGCTTCCCGGAACGATCTTCGCCGAACCGTCCGGGGACGCCGTGGACCACTACCACCGGTACCGCGAGGACATCGCCCTGATTGCCGGCCTGGGATTCACCAGCTACCGCTTCTCGCTGGAGTGGGCCCGCATCGAGCCCGAAGAAGGACATTTCTCGGTGGCGGAACTGAACCACTACCGCCGCGTCCTGGAGGCCTGCCATGAGCACGGGCTCACCCCGGTGGTCACGTTCCACCACTTCACCTCGCCGCTGTGGCTTCTGGCGGCCGGCGGCTGGGAAGGTCCGAGGACCGCCGGGCTCTTTGCCCGCTACTGCGACCGGGCCATGGCGCACCTGGGCGACCTCATTGGCATCGCCTGCACCCTGAATGAACCCAACCTTCCCTGGCTACTGAAATCCATCGGACTGTTCAGCGAGGCCCCGGAAGACCGCGGTTCTGTTCCGGTTTGGGCTACAGCCGCGGAGCGCTTGGGCGTGGCCGCCAGTACGGTGGCCCCGTTCCAGTTCACTGCCACAGAGGCCGCGTTTGACGTAAAGCTGGCGGCGCACCGGGCCGCCACGGCAGCCATCAAGGCCAGGCGGCCGGAGCTGCAGGTGGGCTGGACGCTTGCAAACTCCGATATCCAGTCCATCGACGGCGGCCAGGACTTTGCTGACTCGGCCCGCCGCGACGTCAACGAACGCTTTCTGGAAGCCTCCCGCAGCGACGACTTCGTGGGAATCCAGACCTATGGCCGCACCGTCTTCGGTCCGGACGGATTGGCTCCGGCTGCGGAGGGCGTCCCCACCAACCAGATGGGCGAGGAGATCTACCCCCAGGGCCTTGAGGCCACCATTCGGGAAGCTCACCGCGTTGCCGGCATTCCCGTGATCGTCACGGAGAACGGCCTTGCCACCGAGGACGACACCCAGCGGCTTGCCTACCTCCGCACGGCGGTGGACGGCGTTGCCTCCTGCCTGGCGGACGGGATCGACGTGCGCGGCTACATTGCGTGGACTGCCTTCGACAACTACGAGTGGATTTTCGGTTACCGACCCAAGTTCGGCCTCATCGCGGTGGACCGGACTACCCAGGAACGGACCCCGAAGGAAAGCGCCAGGTTCCTCGGCAGCCTCGCCCGGGCGAAGGTGGTGGAGTCCGTCTGAACCGGTGCTGGTGACGCCCCGCCCAGTGAGCGCGGAGACCATGGAACACCAGCTAGGAGTTTCATTGGGCGAAACACTATTGTGGTGGGGGTCACTGGCGACGAAGAAGGAACGGTGTGAGATGACAGCAGTCCCGGAAAGCGGTCCGGACGTTGCCGCTCCCGCCCGCGGCAAGCGCCCCAAGCAGGGCGAACCGGTCATTGACCGGGCCCTGAGCCTCCTCGCGGTCTTCACCGACCGTCGTCGTGCCCTGACGCTGTCCGAAATGGCCAGGTACGCAGACATGCCGGCGCCAACGGCGCTCCGGTTGATTGCCCGGCTAGTGGCGTGGGGCGCCTTGGAAAGGCTCGACGACGGCCGGTACGTGGTGGGCGTGAGGCTCTGGGAAGTCGCATCGCTGTCGCCCCGCGGCCACGGCGTGCGGGAAATCGCGCTGCCCTATCTGGAGGACCTCTTTGAAGTAACGCGCCACCACGTCCTGCTGGCGGTCCGCGACAAAAACGAGGCCGTGCTGATCGAGCGGCTGTCCTCCAAGGAGGCCACCGAGGTGGCCTACCGGGTGGGCGGCCGCGCGCCGCTACGGTCCACCGCCGTCGGCCTGGTTCTCCTCTCCGGCGCGGACGCGGATTTCCAGGAGGCTGTGATCCGTCAGCCCGCCGACGTGGAGGCCGGGGTGGACGCCATGCCGGAGGGCCAGCTCAGGCGAACGCTCTCCGACGTCCGCCGCACCGGCGTCGCGATGATCAGACGGTCTGCGCCCTCCCGGACCGTTTCCGTGGCATCACCCATATTCGATGCCCAGGGTGCCGTGGTTGCCGCACTGTCCATTGTGGTCCCCGACGGCGCCACTCCCCCGAACGTCCTGGCGCCGGCAGTCCAGGCTACGGCCAGGGCGGTGTCCCGAAACCTCGGGTACCGGGCCGAAGCCAGCTCCGGCGTCCGGGACGCGGGGCGGGCATAACAGCCCGGCTTACGTTCCAACCATTGAAATCCACGGTCCAGCCGCCGGACCGGGCTCCCTAACGTAGGAACTGCCGGCCCCAGAAAGCCGGCAGTGAACACTTTGCTACGGATGGAGCCCTGATGATTGACAGTGCAGCGGAACTGGCGCGGCCAGCCACAGCGTCCGCCGCCATCACACCGGTCATCCCCGGCTTCTTCCCGGACCCCACCATCTGCCGCGCGGGCGACGACTATTTCCTGGCTACGTCAAGCTTCGAATACTTCCCCGGGGCGCCCATCTTCCACAGCCGCGACCTCGTCAGCTGGGAGCAGATCGGGAACATCCTCACGCGGCGGAGCCAGTTTGCCGCCGGAGACCGCCGGCCTTCCGGCGGGATCTTCGGATCGACCCTGAGGTACCACAACGGCCGGTTCTGGTTCGTGACCACGAACATGAGCGACTTCGGCGGCGGCCACCTGCTGATGCATGCCGGCAACGCGGCGGGGCCCTGGAGCGACCCGGTCCGGATTCCGGGGACCCTGGGCATCGACCCGGACATCGCGTGGGATGCGGACGGCAATTGCTACCTCACCTGGGTGGGCTTTGGACCCGCTGAAAACGAATCGGGGATCGTCCAGGCGCTCCTGGATCCCCTGTCCGGTCAGCTGCTGGAACGTCCGCGGAAGGTTTGGCAGGGAACCGGGCTCGCATTCCCCGAAGGCCCGCACCTTTATCAGCACGGCAACTGGTGGTACCTGGTCCTCGCCGAGGGCGGCACCGAACGGGGCCATGCCGTTTCGGTCAGCCGGAGCAGCTCGCCGGCGGGCCCCTTCGAGCCGTATCCGGACAACCCGGTCTTCAGCCGCCGCAGCACTGCTGCCACGGTACAGAATGCGGGGCACGCCGACCTGGTCGAAACGGCCGACGGCGGTTGGGCGGCGGTCTACTTGGGCGTACGCCCCCGCGGCGTGGTCCCCGGCTACCACGTCCTGGGGCGGGAAACCTTCGTCGCGGGCATCAACTGGGCTGACGGCTGGCCCGGGTTCGACGAGGACCGCTACCAGGTGCCAGCCGTGGACACCTCCTTTTCCGATGACTTTTCCGCGGACCAGCTCCATCTGCGGTGGATCTCCCCGGGCAACGATCCGGCGTCCTTCACGGCCCCGGCCGCAGGCGGTCGCCTCGTCAGGAGCGGGGAGCCCGGCGGCGCCCGAGATTCCGGCGTCGCGGGTGGGCCCGTGGGAGCCGCACCCGTCCTCGCGACCAGGGTCAGGGACCATGCCTGGAGCGCCAGCGCCACTGTCCGCCTGGCGGCAGGCACGGCGGTGAGGCTGGTGCTGAGGATCGACGACTCCCACTGGTATGCGGTTGAAGCGTCCGACTGCGAAGTCAGGGCCGTGGCCCAGATCGGGCCGCTGCGGCAGGTGCTGGCGACGGCCCCGCGGGATCCGTCAACAGTCGCTGTATCAACGAGCGCTGTCCGGCTGGAGGTCAGCTGCACCGACGCTCCCTTCGCGGGCCAGCCGGGCAAGAACACCGGCCCGGACCAGATCCTCCTCGGATTTCAGCAGGGCGGCACCACCGTGACGCTGGCCCGGCTGGACGGGCGGTATGTGTCCACCGAAGTCGCAGGCGGTTTCACCGGCCGCGTCGTCGGCGTGTGTGCAGTCGGGGGGAGCGCCGTCGTCGAACGGTTCGACTACGACGCCGCCTCCTGACCTGCGCGCCTCAGCCCGGTCGTTACCGGACGGCGCCCACGGCGAGGTGCTGGGCCCGACCGTCCACGAACGTCGCCAGAACCCGGGCGGCGGCCAGGTCATCCGGGGCAACCGACAGCGGATCGACGTCGAACACGGTGAAATCCGCGCGCTTGCCCACCGTGACAGACCCGGAGACAGCCCACTCCCCTGCCGCTTTGGCAGCGTGCGAGGTGTAGCCTTCGAGCGCCTGCAAGGCAGTGAGGGCCTGGCCCGGAACCACCGGCTGTTCGCCCGGATGGCCGGACCGCCGTCGTAATTGCGCGTCCGCCAAAATCGGCAGCGGCTCGAAGGGGGCGATCGGCCAGTCGGAGCCGAGCCCCAGGGTGGTTCCCGCCGCGCGGAGGTCCGCGCACCGCCAGGCGTTGTTCGCGCGCTCCTCCCCCAGGCGCCTGGACCAGTTGTCCGTGTGGTCGGCGCGGGAGTAGTGGGTGCAGTGCGTCGGCTGCATGCTCGCCACCAGGCCGGCGCGGGAGAACCGCTCAATGAGGGCGTCCGGGACGGTTTCGAGGTGCTCGATCCGGTGCACGGCCGCATGCGCAACCGACCGCACCGCCGAAGGCAGGGACTCGAACGCATCCAGGACCGCAGCCACTCCGGCGTCGCCGATCGCGTGGGTAGCGGTGGGAATCCCGCGGCCGGCGAAGAAGCGCACCGCCGCCGCATACTCCTCCGGGCGGGGCCAGAACGGGGCCACGGACTCCCCGTAGGCGTCCGGCTCGAAGAGCCACGCCGTGCCGTTGTCCACGGTGCCGTCAACGAACAGCTTGATGCCGGCTACCTCCCAGCGCTTTCCGCCCACTCCGATCTGCTCCGCAAGCCGCTGCCAGTCCTGCTCGACGCTGCCGGGCATGCACCACGGCGAGATCCGCAGGCGCAGCGGAAGGCCGCCGGCCCGATCATGCCCGGGGTCCTCTTCTTCGAGGGCCTCTTGTTCCAGAGCACGGTAAAGCTCCAGCGAGCCCTCCCCGCAGTCCATGACGTGCGCCCCGGTCAGCCCGGACCGCGCGAACTGTGTGAAGAATTCCGCCAGCCTCGCCTTCCGTTCGCCGAAGGGCTCCGCCGGCATCACCTGCGCAACAAGCTCGACGGCGGCGGCCTCCAGCAGGAGCCCGGTGGGCCTGCCGCTGCGGTCACACACCACTTCCGAGGCCTGGTCGAAAGCCCGCGGGCCGGTGACTCCGGCCAGTTCGAGTGCCCGGGAACTGGCCAGCGCGGAATGCCCGTCGAAGAGGCGGATGAGGCACGGGAGCCCGGAGACGACGTCGTCAATCAGTTCGCGGTGGGCAGTGGCAGATCCGAACACATTGGGATCAAGACCCCAGCCCCGCACCCAGTCCCCTGCGGGGGTTGCTTCCGCTTGGGCACGCAGCAGTGCGCGCACGCCAGCAAGGTCGGTGGCGCCGGACAGGTCGATGCCGCGCGTCAGTTCGAGGCCGAAGACAGGGTGCATGTGGCAGTCCACCAGGCCGGGAGTCAGCACGGCGGCACCGAAGTCGATGACCTCCGCGGCCGGCCAGTTTTCGGCATCGTCACGGCTTCCGACGGCGGCAATCACGCCGCCCTCGACGGCCACCGCCTGCGGGGCGGGACCTCCGGAGGAACTGCCCTCCATGGTGTGGATGGTGTCGGCCAGGATGATCACATCAGGATTCATGGGTTTCGAAGCTTCCAATCTGCGCGAAGGTTTCGGGACGGCGGCGGCGGACCCAGCGGGCAGCCGCAAGCCCGGCGAGAAAGACGACGGGTGTCACCAGGATGAGGATGGTGTTGGTCAGTGCATCGGCGAAGGTGAGCAGCTCGATGTTGATGCCTATCAGCAGCACCACGCCGAAGAGCAGGATGGCCGAGGCCAGGCTGAGCGGCACCATGAGTTTGTGCGTCGCGGCGTCGGGGTTCCGGCGCAGGTACAGGAAGGCCGCCACCGAAACCAGGCCCTGGAGCCCCACGATGCCGAAGATCCCGGGGGTGTTCACCCAGATCAGCAGCTGCTGGTAGGGGTCGGCGTTGAGCAGGGCGCAGATGGCGATCACCAGGGCGGCCAGGACAGTCTGCAGCTGGCCGGCCCGGTGCGGGGACTGGAACCTGTGGTGCGTCCTGCCGAGGAAGGCAGGCAGCACTCCGTCGCGGGCCAGCATGTAGACGTAGCGGTTGATCGCGTTGTGGAAGGCCAGCTGCGAGGCGTAGACGCTGGTGACGATCAGGAGATACATCACCACTTCTGCCCACGGGCCAACGTAGTGGTTGATGGTCTGGAAGAACATCCCGCCGGCCATTTCGCCGGCGGCCTCGACCACGGCGCCCTCGCCGTAGGCCTGGACCACGGTCCAGACGATGAAGGCGTAGAAAACGGACATAAAGCCGACCGCGATGTACATGGCCCGCGGCACGGATTTATCCGGGTTGCGCGCCTCGGACCGGTACAGCACGGTGGACTCGAAGCCCATGAAGGCGGCGAAACAGATGCCAAGGATCGCCAGCACGCCCGGGCCGAACGCGTTCTCCGGGCTGAAGGAACCCACGCTGATTCCGTGTGCGCCGCCGCTGCCGAGGATGCCCACTCCCATCACGGCCAGGATGCCGGTCTCGGCGACCAGAAGCACGCCGAGCACCTTCGCGCCGACGTCGATCCCCCGGTAGCCGAGGAACCACACGGCGGCGACGGCGGCGAGCGCGATGGCCGGCCACGGCACGTCGAGTCCGAACAGTACCTTGAACATGTCGTGGGTCTGGACCGCGAAGAGGCCGTAGACGCCGATCTGCAGGCAGTTGTAGGAGACGATCGCCAGGATGGCGGACGCCAGCCCCACGGTCTTGCCCATGGCCAGCGAAATGTACGTGTAGAAGCCGCCGGACGCCTTGACGTGGCGGGTCATGGCCATAAACCCGATGGCGAAGAGGGTGAGCACGATGCCTGCCAGGAGGTAGCCGGCCGGGGCGCCGATGCCGCCGACTCCAATAGCTACGGGGGCCACACCGGCCATCACGGTGAGCGGCGCTGCTGCCGAGATGACAAGGAAGGCAATGCCGCCTGTGCCGAGGGCATTGCGCTTGAGGTCGCCGTCCGCGGACGACGTCGGTGGTCTGGTTTGGGTATCCGGCACTGGTCCGTCCTTTCTGGGGAGCCCTGCTAAACGAAAGGCTTTCGTTTATTATGAATGCGTGTGGCGCAGAGCACAATACTTTTCCCAAAACGGACCCGCGGAGTCCCGCCGACTAGGCTGGGATGACGTTCAAAAGCTGCAGTCAGGAGAACCCATGGGGCGCCCGCTCCTCCCGCTGATATCCGTGGAGGCCCTCACCACCGCCGCCCTCGAGCTGGTTGATGAGGGCGGCGACTTCAGCTTCCCTAAGCTGGCGAAGAAGATCGGCGTCAGCCAGTCCTCCATCTACAACCACGTCAGCGGCCGGGACGAGATCCTGGAGCTCCTGCGCCACCGGATCATCACCGAAGAGCCGTATCCGCCGGTGGACCACAGCGACTGGGAAGCGGCCCTGCGGGTCCTGATCCGCGCCTACCGGGATGCGTTCGTCCGCCACCCGCGGCTGGCGCCGCTCCTTGTCCTGCAAACGATCACTGATCCGGACGTCATCGGGCTTTACGAAGACCTGGCGCTGGCCCTCGAGGCGGCGGGGTTCCGGGGGCGGGACGTGGTGGCGGCCATCTCCACCATCGACAGTTTTGCCCTGGGCGCGGCCCTGGACCTCGCGGCCCCGGAGATTGTCTGGGACCCGCCGGCGGAGGGTTACCCCACACTTAAGCGGGCAGTCGGGAATGCGGGACCGTCGGAGGAACGGGGCGGGCACGCCTTCGACTTCGGCCTGGACGTGATCATCGGCGGGCTTCGGGCCAAGCTGGCCGGTTAACGCCGGGCCGCGCTCAGCCGGGGTCCGCCGGGGCCGGGCTGGCCTCGAGGTTCCGGGTGGCCGGTCCCTGGATAACGGTGCCGTCGGTGCTGAACCGGGAACCGTGGCACGGGCAGTCCCACGTCACGTCGGCCGCATTGAACTCCACCGTGCAGCCCAGGTGCGTGCAAACAGCCGAAACGGCGCTGATGCCGCCCGCAGGGCTGACGTAGACGGCGGTCTTTGCTCCGTCCACGTCCACGACTCTTCCTTGCCCCGGGGCGATCGTGGGCGGTGCGGCCGGCGCCTCCGGAAGAGGCTTCTTCGGAAGAGGCGCCTCCCGAAGAGCCGCCTCCGGAGGCACGGCACCCCGTGCCGGGACGGCCCTGGTGCTGTCAAACAATGCCGCCCACTGGTTGGTGCGGCCGCAGAGCAGATCCCGGAGGATCAGGGCGGCGGCCGTTCCGTTGGTCAGCCCCCATTTGCGCAGCCCGGTGATCACGTGGACATGCCGGAAGTCCGGCGACAGGCGCCCGACGAAGGGCAGCCCGTCGGCGGGCATGGCGTCCTGGGTGGACCAGCGGAAGGCGATCTCTCCGGCGCCGAGCCGGTCCCGGGCGAAGGCGGCGAGCCTGCCGTACCGTTCGGCGGAGTCAACCTGCTCCAAGGCGGGGTGCCCTTCTCCGCCGGCCAGAACATAACTGATGCCGCCGATGTCGGTAGTCAGGATGGAGCGCATCGGCTCGTCAACGCTGACAAACGTGGAATCCAAAGGGGCAGAGTCGGAGCGGGCGGCAACGATGTACGAGCGGTGCGCGTAGGTTCGCCCGGCGAAGAATCCGTTGTCCCCGAACGGCATATTGGTGGCGACAATGATTTCCTGCGCCCGGACGGAGCCGCGCTCCGTGTCGACGACGGCCGGCGAGCCGTCCCGGAAACCCGTGGCGGGCGAGTCCTCGAAGACGAAACTTCCGCCCCCGTCCACCGCACGGGCCAGGCCCTGGACGTACCGGAGTGCGTGGATCTGCGCCTGGTTATCAAAGCGGACCGCCCCTGCGACCGGCAACGATCCAACCGTGAACGGAAGCGGCACCTCGGTAGTGAAGGACGAGGGAAGTCCCAGCCTGGCAGCGAGCGCCGCTTCCTCGCGGACCAGGGCCAGCGAATCCTCCGATTCCGCGTATGTGTAGTTGGAGACCCGCCGGAAGCCGCAGTCGATCCCCTCCGCGTCAACTGTTCCGGCCACGTGCTCAATCGCGGCTTCGTTGGCCTGCCCGTAGAGGCGGGCCGCCTCGTTGCCGTGGCGGCCCGCAAGCTCGGTGTAAGCCAGCCGGTGCAGGGACGTGACCTTGCCGGTGGTGTTCCCGGTGACTCCGGTGCCCACACGGGCTGCTTCAAGCACCGCCACCGTCTGGCCCGCCTGCTTCAGGGCCAGCGCAGCGGTGAGGCCGGCGATGCCGCCACCGATCACGGCCACATCCACTTCGAGGGCACCATGGAGGTCTTCATCGAGGGCCGCGTATCCCGTGGATGCGCTCGTGGCCGCCCAGAGGGAGGCGAACTTACCTGCAGGCTGCTCACTCACGGTCCCCGCCTTTCACGTAGCTGGCTTCCCTACTAGGAGCCTTCCCGGCCTGGAGCCTTTCGGCGCCGCAGCCGTCCGGCCGTCGCCGTCAGTCCCCGGCGGACTTCGCAGCCTTGGCAGCAGCTTTGGCAGCCTGCTTGCTGGCGCGCACCTTGGTCAGCGACTCCGGGTCAACGATGTCGGCCACGGACAGGTACGAATCCTGCTGGCCGTAGTGGCCAGCGGCCTCGCGCCAGCCTTCTGCCTGGAGTCCGCACTGCTTCCCCAGCAGCGCCAGGAAGATCTTTGCCTTCTGCTCGCCGAATCCCGGCAGGGCCTTCAGCCGGCGCAGCACCTCCTTACCGTCAGGATCGCCCTGGGTCCAAATGGCCGTGGCGTCCCCGGCCCAGTCCTGGTGCACCGTTTCCGCGAGAGCCTGGACACGTCCGGCCATGGATCCGGGGAACCGGTGGACGGCCGGGCGTTCCTTGAACATCTCGACGAAGTCCTGGGGGTTGTACCCGGCGATCGCCGCGGGGTCCATGGAGCCGATGCGCGTCCGGATCTTTTCGGGACCGGCAAATGCCGATCCCATGGTCACCTGCTGGTCAAGCAGCATGCCGGTGAGCAGCGCAAACGCGTCGTCGCTGAGTAGTTTGTCCGCCGCGGGGTCCCCTGTGATGTGCAGTTCCATGCGTCCTATCCTCCCACCCGGCCCTGTCCGCGTCATGGGGTCCAACAGCCCGGGTCTCCACAGCCGATCTCAAGTGCTTGCAATCGACTGTCGCCAGGTAATACCGTCCCAACCAGCGGTCGAAACCCACAAGCGGAAGGCATGTCATGCTGAAGCACGTCGCTGAGGGCGTCCTCGTTCATGTGAGCGAGTTCATCCAGAGCAATTCCATCGTCGTGCAGGGCCGGGACGGGGTGTTGCTCATCGACCCCGGCATAACAGGCGACGAAATGGCGGCCCTCGCGAACGACCTCCGCGAGCTGGGCCGGCCCGTTGTTGCAGGCTTCTCCACCCATCCTGATTGGGACCACGTTCTCTGGCACCCGGCCTTCGGCGACGCGCCCCGCTACGGTACAGCCCGTTGCGCGGCCTCCCTCCAGGACCTGCTCTCGCATGCTGATTGGGAAGCCCGTGTAGCCGAGGGGCTGCCGCCGGAGTACGCCGACGAGATCCCGATGGATCTGCTCGGCCTCGTCACCGGCCTGCCTGCCGGGGCTACGCATATTCCGTGGGACGGCCCCACGGTCCGGATCATCGAGCACCGCGCCCATGCCCCGGGCCATGCGGCGCTGCTGATCGAGGACCGCCGCGTCCTGGTCGCCGGCGACATGCTTTCGGACATCCTGATGCCGTTCCTCGACCTGGCGGCCGCGGATCCGCTCGGGGACTACCTCGCAGCGCTGCGGCTGTTCGAGAACGTGGCCGACGCCGTTGACGCCGTCATCCCCGGTCACGGCTCAGTCGGCGGAGCCGGGCAGCTGCGGGCACGCATCGAGCAGGATCGCGCCTATGTGCAGGACGTGCGGGACGGCCGTGTTCCCGACGACCCCCGGATCGGCCCGTCGGCTCCGTTGGATTGGCTGCCTGATGTGCACAAATGGCAACTTCTGCGGCTCGCTGAGAGGCAGCAGAACCAGACTCCCTAGGCGGCTTGGGCCCGGACCTTCAACCGCTCCCGCCACGCGGCAACGCCCCACACGGCCAGCAGCACCGCTACGAGCAGCAGGCCGGCCTCGCCCAGGTCCACCGCACCCAGCCAAGTGGTGAGGGGATCCTCCAGGCCAAAGGCCGCGTTGAAGAATCCACCCAGCGTGATGGCCGAAATGAAAAGCGCGGACACAGCGGAGATACCGGTGATCAGGGCGTTGAATCCGAGCTTCCGCCGCGGATTGTGGATGGCTGACCGGTACATGCGCATCATGGCCACACCGTTGACGGTGTCGCACAACGTCATGGCAGCAGTGAAGGCCAGTGGCAACGCCAGGAGGGCCAGCGGGGAGACCCCGGCGAGGGATGCCGCCGTCGTCATCACCAGAAGCCCGATGCTGGTGGCGGTATCGAATCCCAGCCCGAACAGGAAGCCGATGACGTAGATGTTCCGCGGCCTCTGGACCCTGGCCAACGGTTTGGCCAGCAGGCGTGCCACGAATCCCCTGGCCTCCAGGTCCCCGTCCCGCAGTTCCCCGCCGCCCTGCACGTTCCGGTACGCCCGCGCGGCCCGCAGGAACGCCGATCCGTTGAACAGGCCCATGGCCAGCAGGAACAGCCCGGAGACGCCGCTGCCGATCAGGCCCAGGACCAGGTTTCCGGTGGTTCCGTCCTCCATGAACTCGCCCACCATCGCGGCGCCGCCCACCACCAGCGCTCCGGCCAGGATCACTACCGAGCTGTGGCCCAGGCTGAAGGCGAACCCCACGCTCACGGGATCCTTGTGCTGGGCCACGAACTTCCGCGTCGAGTTGTCGATCGCGGCGATGTGGTCCCAGTCGTAGCTGTGTTTGATGCCAGCCAGGTAGGCGGTGAGCACCAGACCCAGTGCCAGCGGTTGCGCGGCACCCGCCGAACTGGCAAGCAACAGGACGACGGCGGCAACATGCAGTGCGGCCACCGCACCCAACGCGAACAGCAGGCGCGTCCGGAGCGGCAGTTGTTCCCGTTCCCGGTACATCGCGGCGAACCCGCTGAGCACGGTCATCAGTACTTCCTCAGGTTCAGGGGTGGCTGCCCGTACCAGCGTTCACGCAGCAGGGCGGTGCAGGCGCCCAGCAGCCGGTTGAGTTCCTCCGTGGAGTTGGACAGCGACCGCAGCACCAGGCCGGTGGTCCCGCCAACGCACGCGGTCAGGGACACCCCGGTATGGGCGTCGTGCCCGGCCGTGAGCGCATGGAACTCATCCGCGAGCGCCTGGTCCACCCGGGCGTCCACCACCACCAGCGACCCCAGGTGACTGAAGCCTTCCATGAATCCCAGGCCGGTGACGTCGTTCAGCGGCGGCCGGATCAGCAGGTTGTCGAGCGCCAGCATCCTGGTGCCCTCCGGTGTCGCCACGTGGATCTCGTTGCGCAGCCGCAGTTCCTCGTACCGGAACGACGCCCCGTCCGGCGACCACCCCGGCGTCACCACTTCAGCCATGACCAGGCTCGACGACGGCCGCACGGTGATGTGCGTGTTCTGCCGGTAGCTGGCCTCCCGGTAGGCGATCAGCTGGTCCGGAGCCAGTTCCAGCTGTGCCCCCTCCCCCAGCCGGAGTGTCATGCGCTGCTCGGCGAACGACCCCGGGGTCCGGTAGATTTTCGTGGCCGACTGCGTGGTCAGCAGCACTTTGGCCCCGTCGCCCGCCTCCACGTCGATGACATAGAGGTCGGCCCCCAGATACGCCCCGCCCGGATTCACGAGGACGTAGCAAACCTGGCCCGAGTCATCCAGGTAATGCGGCCGCAGGACACGGAGGGCACCCCGATGGTACTGGTGCGCGGCCACGGACCGGCCGCCGCGCACGGCGACGACGAGCTCAAGCTCCCCCATCGGGGACTCAACCGCGGCAGCAACGGCCGCCGTCATTGGGCCAGGTCGAGCATCAGGACGTCGCGCCGCACCCAATCGATGACCGCGTCCAGGCCTTCGTCTGTCTTCAGGTTCGTGAAGCAGAACGGCTTCTCGCCCCTGAACTCCTTCGAATCGCGCTCCATCACCGAGAGGTCCGCACCCACGTGCGGGGCGAGGTCGGTTTTGTTGATGATGAAGAGGTCGGACTTGATCATGCCCTGGCCGGCCTTGCGCGGGATCTTTTCGCCCTGCGCCACGTCGATGATGTAGATCGAGAAATCCACCAGCTCCGGGCTGAACGTGGCGGACAGGTTGTCGCCGCCGGATTCCACGAAAATGACCTGCAGGTCCGGGTGGCGCTTTTTGAGTTCCTCGATGGCCGCGGTGTTCATCGAGGTGTCTTCGCGGATGGCCGTGTGCGGGCAGCCGCCGGTTTCGACGCCGATGATCCGGTCCTCGGGCAGGATGCCGTTGGCGGCCAGGATCTTGGCGTCCTCGATGGTGTAAATGTCGTTGGTGATGGCGGCCATGGAAATCTCGCGGCTCATGTGCCGGGTGAGCCGCTCCACGAGCTGGGTTTTGCCGGCGCCGACCGGTCCGCCGATGCCGATCTTGATGGGTTCAGACATGCTGTCCTCCTCAGTAATATGCACAGTTAGCTCATGAACATGCGGGCACGTTGACGCTCGTGCCGCATCTGCGAAATTTCCAGTCCGGGGCTGACGGCCCCGAAGTCGTCCGGCGCCAGGCGCCCCACCCGCTCGACGGCGGCAGCGACGTCGTCGGCCGCTTTTCGCAGCAGCCGCTGGCCGGCGTTCTGCCCCAGCGGAATGGCGCGGACGGCGTTCTGGGTCAGGGACGTGACCGCGGCGAAAAGGTAGGCGGCGAGCGCTTCGGTGCGCGGCACACCCAGGGAACGGGCGACGACGGCGAACGCCAGCGGCTGATGGCCGGCGGCCCGGCCGGCGGTCACCAGCTCCCGGTACTCCGCCAGCTCCGGGGAGGGGAACACTTCGGACCCGATCTCCAGCAGCCGGGTGCCCATCTTGGTGCTCGCCTCCCGCAGCTGCCGCGGCAGGAGCTGCGCAGTCAGCAGCGGATCCAGCTCGGCAAGGGGAACGCCGTCGTAGAGGAACCTGATGGCCAGGCCGTCGGAGTACGTGAGCTGCTGCCCGATGAACGCGGACAGCCACACCCCGAAGGACGCCTCGTCATGGACCAGGCCGCGCTCGATGTAGGTCTCGAAGCCGAGCGAGTGCGCAAACGCTCCTGTGGGCAGGGCGGAGTCGGTCAGCTGCTGCAGCGCGAGCTGGTAACTGCCTGCCGCGGCCGTGGCGTCAGTGCGAGTGTTCAGCATGGCGGAACGGAACGGGCATCACGCGTTCCTGGCGCTTGTAGGGCACTCCGACGTGTTTGAGGTAGTCCTCCACGGTGTGGTCGTACTGGCACACCATCACCTCGGCCGCGTACTCGGAGGCGGCGTCGAAGAACTGGGCCTGCAGGTGCCGGTTCCCCAGCGAGTGCGCCACCACCCCCATCTCGTGGATGGTCCGCGGCGCCACCACCAGGACGTCGGTGGGCAGCACGGACACCACGATCATGTTGGTTTCGGCCACGTGCAGGATGTCGCCGTCGCGGAGGTCCCCGGAACCGGACGGCAGCCGGATGCCCAGCTCCTTGCCGTGGTCCGTGGTGACGCGCTGGATGCGCTTGACCAGCTGGGCGCTGGGCAGCACCACCTTCTCCCGGTGCAGCCCGGCGAAGGCTGCGGTTTCGGCGGCAGGGAGGTCGTGCAGGTTGCCGAGGATCTTTTCGATAATCACGGGTGCTCCGGTGCTCGGGAGGTTAGAAGAGGAAGTAGCGCTGCGCCATGGGCAGCACGTCCGCCGGTTCGCAGGTCACGTCCTCGCCATCCACGGTCACCTGGTACGTTTCCGGGTCCACCTGGATGTCCGGAGTGGCGTCGTTGAACTTGAGGTCGGCCTTGGACAGAGTGCGGATCCCCGACACGGGACGGATGACCTTCTGCAGGCCCAGCTGTTCCGGCACACCGGCGTCGATGGCGGACTGGGACAGGAAGGTGATGGAGGACTGCTGCACGGCCTTGCCGAACGCGGCAAACATGGGACGCATCGTCCGTGGCTGCGGCGTGGGGATGGAGGCGTTGGCGTCACCCATCAGCGCGTAGGCGATCTGGCCGCCCTTGAGGACGAGCTCGGGTTTGACCCCGAAGAACGCGGGGTCCCAGAGCACCAGGTCGGCGAACTTGCCTTCCTCCACCGAGCCGATGGAGTCGGCCATGCCCTGCGCGATGGCGGCATTGATGGTGTACTTCGCCACGTAGCGCTTGAGCCGGAAGTTGTCGCTCTCCTCGGAACCATGGGCACCCCCTGCCGGATCCTTCAGGACGCCGCGCTGCTTCTTCATCTTGTCCGCCACCTGCCAGGTGCGCGTGATCACCTCGCCCACCCGGCCCATGGCCTGGGAGTCGGAGGAGGTGATGGCGAAGATGCCCAGGTCCTGCAGGACGTCCTCGGCGGCGATGGTCTCGGCGCGGATGCGGGAATCCGCGAACGCCACGTCTTCCGGGATGTCCGGGTTGAGGTGGTGGCACACCATCAGCATGTCCAAGTGCTCTTCGATGGTGTTGCGCGTGTACGGCAGGGTGGGGTTGGTGGAGGCGGGCAGGACGTTCGGGAGCCCGGCGATCTTGATGATGTCCGGGGCGTGTCCGCCGCCGGCCCCTTCGGTGTGGAAGGTGTGGATCACCCGGCCGCCGATGGCCCGGATGGTGTCCTCCACGAAGCCGCACTCGTTGAGGGTGTCGGTGTGGATGGCCACCTGGACGTCGTATTCGTCCGCCACTTTCAGGGAGTTGTCGATTGATGAGGTGGTGGAACCCCAGTCCTCGTGGACCTTGAGCCCGATGGCACCGGCGCGGATCTGCTCGGCCAGCGGCTCGACGGCGGAGGCGTGGCCCTTGCCGAACAGCCCGATGTTGATGGGCATCCCTTCGGTGGCCTGCAGCATCCGCTGGATGTGCCATTTGCCGGGTGTGACCGTGGTGGCCTTGGTTCCTTCGGCCGGCCCGGTCCCGCCGCCCACCATGGTGGTCACGCCGCTGGTGAGGGCGGTGGGCACCTGGTCCGGGGAGATGAAGTGGATGTGCGTGTCCACGCCGCCGGCGGTGAGGATCTTCCGTTCCCCGGCAATGATCTCGGTGCTGGCGCCGATGACGATGTCCACGCCGTCGGCGATCTGCGGGTTGCCAGCCTTGCCGATCTTGAAGATGTGGCCGTCCTTGAGCGCGACGTCGGCTTTGTAGATGCCGGTGTAGTCCAGGATGACGGCGTTGGTGATGACGGTGTCGGGAACGGCTGCGCCCTGGACGTTCCCGTCCCGCGTCACCTGGCCGTTCTGGCCCATGCCGTCGCGGATCACCTTGCCGCCGCCGAACACCACTTCCTCGCCGTACACGGTGAGGTCTTTTTCGATCTCCAGGAACAGCTCGGTGTCCGCGAGGCGGATGGCGTCGCCCGTCGTCGGGCCGTACAGGTCCGCGTACTGCCTGCGGCTCAGTTCGAAGCTCACTTGGCGTCACCCTTTTCTGCGTTGGGACCAGCCGTTGCCAGCTTGCCGTTCACGGCGTTGCTGAGACCGTACACCTCGCGGCTGCCGGCCAGTTCGATCAGCCGGACGGTCTTGCTGTCCCCCGGCTCAAACCGCGCCGCAGTGCCGGCCGGGATGTCCAGCCGCCGGCCGTAGGCGGCCAGCCGGTCAAACTCAAGGGCGGCATTCGCTTCGGCGAAGTGGTAGTGCGAGCCCACCTGAACGGGCCGGTCACCGGTGTTAACCACGACGACGTCCACCGCCTCGCGTCCGGCGTTCACCACAACGGGCGCTGACCTGAGAACGTACTCACCTGGAATCATCGCCTGCCCCTAGCGGATCGGATCGTGGACGGTGACGAGCTTGGTGCCGTCCGGGAACGTGGCCTCGATCTGGACGTCGTGGATCATTTCCGGCACGCCCTCCATCACGTCGTCCCGGGTCAGCAGCGTGGTGCCGTAGCTCATGAGGTCGGCCACGGTGCGGCCGTCCCGGGCGCCCTCGATCAGTTCGTAGCTGATAATCGCCACGGATTCCGGAAAGTTCAGCTTCAGGCCGCGGGCCTGGCGGCGCCGGGCGAGGTCGGCGGCGACCACGATCATGAGCTTTTCCTGCTCACGGGGCATCAGGTGCATCGGAATCCCTTCAACGTACTGCTTTGTGACAACAGTAGGCCGGTCACGTTTCCGTGAGATTTCAGGGGACCGTCTCCCGGTTCAGGGACAGCGGGAGACGGTGCGGCGCCCCTTAGCCTTCGCAATCAACGCAATAGGCGTGACCGTTCTTTTCGCGGGCGATCTGGGACCGGTGCCGGACCAGGAAGCAGGAGTAGCAGGTGAATTCATCCTGCGCCTGGGGGATGACCTGGACCACCAGTTCCTCGGCGACGAACTCCCCGCCGGGGACCATGCCGTCGTCCAGCGCGTCGGTCTCATCCAGTTCCCGGACAACGCTTCGCGCGTCGGGGGCGTTGGCGGACTGAAGCGCCTCCAGGGAGTTCTCCTGGGATTCCTTGACGTCGGATCGTACTTCGTCGTAATCGGTTGCCACTTTGGGTGTTTCTCTTTTCTGATGTTCGTGCCCTGACGGGAATGCAACCTACACCATCGCACCCTTATTCCCGATATACCACAACGAACTAAGTCGAAGTGGTGTAATGTGCGGCACGCTGCAGGAAGAAATCAGCCGGCGGGCGCCGCCGTGGAGTCCCTGACCACCAGCTGGGTGGCGAGTTCAACATGGGTTGATTCCAGGGCTTCCCCGTTGGCCAGCCGCAGGATGGACCGGAGCGCCGTGCGCCCCATCTCCTGCAGCGGCTGGGCCACGGATGTCAGTCGTGGCACGGATTGTTCGGTGATGTCGGTGCCGTCGAAGCCCACCAGGCTCAGGTCCCCGGGCACGCTGATCCCCTGCGCGCGGGCTTCGTCCAGGATGCCCAGCGCGATGGCATCGTTGCCGGCAAATATGGCCGTGGGCCGGTCTGCAAGGGCGAAGAGCCGGCGCGCACCGGCGACGCCGAAGTAGCGCTGGAACTGGCCCGACACAATGTAGTCCGGATTCGCCGGGATGTTGTTGGCGCGCAGGGCCGCCAGGTAACCGTGGAGCCGGGCAACGCTGCATTCCGCGGCCTCCGGGCCGCCCAGGAAGGCAATTTTCGTGTGGCCCAGGGCGATCAGGTGCTCTGCGGCTTCCTTGCCGCCCGCCCAGTTGGTGGCGCCCACGCTGACAAAGCCGGAACGTGGCGGGTTCAGCGGGTCGATCACCACCACCGGGATGCTCCTGCGCCGGAAGGATTCCAGCTGGACGGGAGTGATTTCGGAGGTCACCAGGATGAGGCCTTTGCGGCCGGCGTCGAACAGCCGCTGGGACCACTGCTCGTGGTCTGTGTTCTTGAGTTTGTCCGGGGTCACGCTGCTCAGGACCACCTCCACGCCTTCCTCGGCGGCGCAGGCCACGATGCCGGACATCACTTCCAGGGAGTACGAACTGTCCAAGCCGTCAAAGACCAGGTCCACCAGGACAGGGCCGGCGGACCTGACCCTGCGCTGCATCGGCGACTCGTAGCCAAGCTTCACGAGGGCCTTCTGGACGCGGACGCGCGTCGGCTCGGCGACGTCGTCGCGGCCGTTGATGACCTTGGAAACGGTGGGCGCGGACACCCCGGCCAGCGCCGCGACATCGGCCAGGTTCAATTTGGCCTTCGGTGTCTTTGCAGGCATCACAGCAACTTTCTCGAAATATTTCGGTAGCTGAAGTCTGCACCAGTCGCGGCAGTGCCGTCAATATTTGGGCGGAAACCCTTGACGCTGGGACCAAAACGGGGCTAACTTCTATTTCAGTCAACGAATTAGTTGCGAAATATTTCGAAAGCCTCTGTTCATTGCTGGTGCCGCCCGCCCGGGCAGCACCGCCACCGGCGCCGCAATGCCGCGGCTCTTTTCAATGGAGATCAGAATGGAATCACGTCTTTCCTCACGCAGGTCATTCCTTGCCCTTGCAGCCCTCACTCCCCTGGCCGCCTGGACGGTGACCGCCTGCGGCACCTCCGGCCCCGGCACGGCACCGGCAGGCGGCGCCACGTTCTGGTCGCTGACCGGAGAACCCAACGAGTCCATCCGGAAGAAGAGCCTGGATGCCTTCAACGCGGCCAACCCCGATTCCAAGATCGTGGCCACCGTCTTCCAGAACGATGCCTACAAGACCAAGATCAAAACGGCCATCGGCGCAGGCCAGGCGCCCACCATCATTTACGGCTGGGGCGGCGGAACGCTGAAGACCTATGCACAGGCGGGCCAGGTGGAGGACCTCACCGGCTGGTTCGACGCCAATCCCGACATCAAGGCCAAGCTCTTCCCGTCCTCGTTCGGCGCGGCCACGGTTGACGGCAAGATCTACGCCGTACCCACGCAGACCGTGGCGCCGATTGTCTTCTACTACAACAAGGAACTCTTCGCGAAGGCCAACGCCCAGCCGCCCAAGACCTGGGACGAGCTGATCGCCCTGACCAAGACCTTCAATGACATGGGCGTTGCCCCGCTGTCGCTCGGCGGCCAGTCGCGCTGGACATCCATGATGTGGCTGGAATACCTGCTGGACAGGATCGGCGGACCGGAAGTCTTCCAGGCGATCTTCGACGGCAAGGCCAAGGCCTGGTCCGATCCGGCGGTGCTGGAAACGTGTGCCAAGATCCAGGAACTGGTGTCCGCCAACGGCTTCATCAAGGGCTTCTCCTCCATCACGGCGGACAGCAACGCGGACCAGGCACTCCTCTTCACCGGCAAGGCCGCCATGATGCTGCACGGGGCCTGGACCTACGGAGGCATGAAGCACGACGGCGGCACGTTCGTGAAGGACGGCAAGCTCGGCTGGTTCGACTTCCCCACCGTCAGCGGCGGCAAGGGTGATCCGCTCAACACCGTGGGCAACCCCGCCCAGTACCTGTCCATCTCCGCGAAGGCCAGCGACGCCGAAAAGGAGGCCGCCAAGAAGTTCTTCAAGGACGGCCTGCTGACCACGGACGAGATCACCGCCTACATCTCTTCCGGCGCTGTGCCAATTGTCCAGGGCATCGAGGACAAGCTCGCCTCCAGCGAGGACAAGGACTTCCTGAAGTACGTGTACACGCTGAGCAAGAACGCACCCAGCCTGCAGCAGTCCTGGGACCAGGCCCTCAGCCCCACCGCCGCCGAGGCGCTGCTGAGCAACATCGACCAGCTGTTCCTCAAGTCCATCACCCCGGCGCAGTTTGCCGAAAACATGAATGCGACGCTTGGGAAATGAGCGCCGGAGCACTCACTGCCCGCGAGCCGGCGGAGCAGCAACTTGCCGGGCACCACAGCACCACAGGCACTAAGGCCCAGGGCGGATCGCTAGGCTGGATGGTCCTGCCCGCGCTGCTGTTCTTCGCGGTTTTCGCCGTCCTCCCGCTCCTGGGCGTCGTTGCCCTGAGCTTCACCAACTGGGACGGCATCGGTGCGATCAGCGTGGCCGGCATGGACAACTGGCTCGCCGTCCTGTCCGATCCCGTCATGTACAACGCGGTGTGGCTGACATTCGTGATCATGGTGGTGTCCTGGCTGGTACAGACACCCATCAGCCTGCTGCTGGGTACCTTCACGGCAGGCAGCCAGAAGTACCGGGCGGTGCTGGCGGTGCTCTACTTCCTGCCGCTGCTGCTCTCCTCAGCAGCCATCGCCATCGCCTACAAGGCGCTGCTCGACCCCAACTTCGGCCTGGCGGAAGGCCTGGGCCTTCCGTTCCTGGCCCAGGACTGGCTGGGACAGCCGCAGCTGGTGCTGTTCCTGGTGATCTTCGTGATCGCGTGGCAGTTTGTCCCGTTCCACACCCTGATCTACCAGGGCGGCGTGCGGCAGATCCCCAAGTCGCTCTACGAGGCTGCCGAGATCGACGGCGCCGGCCGGGTCAAGCAGTTCTTCTACATCACCGTGCCGCAGCTGAAATACACCATCATCACCTCCTCCACCCTCATGGTGGTGGGATCGCTGACCTACTTCGACCTCATCTTCGTGCTCACCGCCGGCGGCCCGGGCAACTCCACCAGGATCCTTGCCCTGGACATGTACCTGACAGGGTTCCGGGCCAACCTGATGGGCCCCGCCAGCGTCATCGCCGTCATCCTGGTGGTGGTGGGACTCGGCCTGGCCCTGCTGCTGCAGCGGCTGGGCGGCAAGAACGCCGGCGGCAGCCAGCTGGAAGGACTCTGACCATGAGCGTCACCCTCACCAAAGCAACGCCCGCAGCCCTGAAGCCCGCGGAGCCGGCGCCCAACCGCGGCCTCGGCCGCCGGATCCGGAAGCTGAACCTTCCCGGCGGCCTGGCCGGCTGGATCTGGCTCGCCGTCATCATCATTCCGATCTACTACATCGTCATCACCAGCTTCAAGAGCCAGGCGGGCTACTTCAGCGAAAACCCGCTGGCACCGCCGTCGAACCCCACCCTGGACAACTACCGGATGGTGCTGGAAGCCGACTTCGCACGGTACTTCCTCAACAGCGCGCTGGTCACGGCCGGAGCGGTGCTGCCGACGGTGCTGTTTTCCTTCATGGCCGCGTTCGCGATTGTCCGCGGCCGCGGGAAGTTCCTGAAGCTCGTCAACGGCCTGTTCCTGATGGGCCTGGCCATTCCGCTGCAGGCCACCATCATCCCGGTGTACCTGCTGATCATCCGGCTGAACCTCTACGACAGCCTGCTGGCCCTGATCCTGCCGTCCATCGCGTTCGGCATCCCGCTCACGGTGCTGATCCTGGCCAACTTCATCCGGGACGTGCCGGATGAGCTGTTCGAGTCCATGCGGCTGGACGGCTGCAACGAGTGGCAGACCATGTGGCGACTGGCGCTGCCGCTGGTGAAGCCCGCAATCGTCACCGTGGCCATCTACAACGGCCTGGGGGTGTGGAACGGCTTCCTGCTCCCGCTGATCCTCACGCAGAGCCCTGAACTGCGCGTGCTTCCGCTGGCGCTCTGGACCTTCCAGGGCCAATACAGCGTGAACATCCCCGCCGTGCTGGCCTCCGTGGTCCTCACCACCCTGCCCATCCTTGTCCTGTACATCGTGGGCCGCCGCCAGCTGCTGAGCGGCCTCACCGCCGGCTTCAGCAAATGACCCTTGGAGATCACCCACATGAGTACGCCTGAAAGCAGTACGCCCGCAAGCACTACGCCAGAATCGCCGACGGCCACAGACGCCCCGCCGATCCGCATCGGCATGGTGGGCCACGCCTTTATGGGCGCAGCCCACTCGCACGCCTGGCGCACCGCGCCACGCTTTTTCGACCTCCCGCTGGTCCCGGAGCTGAGCGTGCTCGCCGGCCGGGACGCTGACCGGGTGACGGCTGCCGCCCGCCGCCTGGGCTGGGCCGGCACGGAAACGGACTGGCGGGCACTCGTGGAGCGGGACGACGTCGACCTCGTGGACATCTGCACTCCCGGCGACACCCATGCGGAGATTGCCATCGCCGCGCTGCGGGCCGGCAAGCACGTGCTGTGCGAGAAGCCGCTGGCCAACAGCGTTGCGGAGGCCGAGGAAATGGCGGAGGTTGCCGCCGAGGCAGCTGCCCGCGGGGTTTTCGCCATGTGCGGATACTCCTACCGCCGTACGCCGGCCCTTGCACTGGCCCGGAACATGGTCCGGGACGGCAAGCTCGGAACCATCCGCCAGGTGCGCGCACAGTACCTACAGGACTGGTTGTCGGACGAGAACGCTCCCCTGACCTGGCGGATGGACAAGGCGAAGTCGGGCTCCGGTGCCCTCGGTGACATCGGCGCCCACAGCATCGACGCCGCCCAGTTCGTCACCGGCCAGAGCATCACGGGCGTCTCTGCCATCATGGAGACCTTCACCAAGGAGCGTCCCGTCGGCGGGGACTTCGTGGGCCTTGGCGGCAGCGGCGCGGTGGGTGCCGACGTCGAGCGCGGTCCGGTGACCGTGGACGATGCGGTGATCTTCAGTGCACGGTTCGACGGCGGCCCCATCGGCGTCTTCGAGGCAAGCCGGGCGGCGCTGGGCAGGAAGAACGCCATGCGCCTGGAGGTGAACGGCTCGCACGGGTCGATCGCCTTCGATTTCGAGGACATGAACTACCTGAACTACTACGACGGCGGCAGCGGCGCCGATCCGGAGTCGCTCGGCTTCCGCCGGATCAACGTTACGGAGGCCCACCACCCGTACACCGGCAACTGGTGGCCGGTGGGCCACGGGCTCGGCTACGAGCACGGCTTTACGCACCAGGTGGTGGACCTGCTGACGGCCATCGGGGCCGGAAGCCAGCCCACGCCGTCGTTCTCCGACGCCCTCCAGGTGCAGCGGGTGCTGGCGGCAGTGGAACACAGTGCGGGCAAGGATTCCCGCTGGACTTCAGTGGACTGACGAAAAGGACATCAAATGACTGAGACAAAGAATGCCTTGGTGGTGCGCGGCGGCTGGGACGGACACCAGCCCCTCGAAGCCACGGACCTTTTTATCCCGTTCCTCCGCGAGCAGGGTTTCATTGTGCGGGTGGAGGAGTCGGCGGCGGTGTACGCGGACGCCGAGTACATGGCCGGCGTGGACCTGATCGTGCAGTGCAACACCATGACCACCATCGAAAAGGCCGAGTTCGAGGGGCTCCGCGCCGCGATCGAGGCTGGCACCGGAATGGCCGGCTGGCACGGCGGGATTGCCGATTCCTACCGGAACAATTCGGACTACCTGCACCTGATCGGCGGCCAGTTCGCCTGCCATCCGGTCAAGGACCACGGTGAGCTGCACGGGGATGCCACGGACAACTTCCGGACGTACACCGTGAACATGCTGCCGGCCGCTGCGGAGCACCCGGTCACTGCGGGGATCGGCGACTTTGAGCTCTTCACCGAGCAGTACTGGGTGCTCTCGGACGACTACATCGACGTGCTGGCCACCACCACGCTGCCCGCCAGGGACAAGGACGCGTGGCACCGGGACGTGGTCTCGCCGGCGGTGTGGACGCGGTCGTGGGGCGAAGGCCGGATCTTCGTGGCCACACCCGGCCACAGCGTGGAGATCCTCAAGGACAATAACGTCCGCACCATCATTGAAAGGGGCATGCTGTGGGCCAGCCGCTAGGAACCACCGAATTGGAATCACCGACTGCGTCACCGCTCGAGTCACCGTCTGCGTCACCGCTGCGGATCGGCGTGGTGGGCTGCGGCAACATCATCGCCGCCTACCTGGCCACGTTTCCGCGGCTGACCACCGTCAAGCTGGTGGCGGTGGCGGACCTCGATCCCTCCCGTGCCGAGGCCGTGGCGGCCGGGCAACCGGGCGTGCGGGCGCTGGGTGTGGACCAGCTGCTGGCGGACCCGGACGTGGACCTGGTGCTGAATCTGACCATCCCGGCAGCCCACGCGGACATCGCCCTGCGCGCCATTGCCGCCGGGAAGGCGGTCTACGGCGAGAAGCCGCTGGCTGCCACGACTGACGAGGCACGCAAGGTGCTCGAGGCCGCGGCGGCGGCCGGCGTCGTCGTCGGCTGCGCGCCGGACACGGTCCTGGGGACCGGCATCCAGACCGCCCGCAAGGCGATCGACGACGGCCTGATCGGGGCGCCGATCTCGGCCACGGCCACGATGGTGACACCCGGGCATGAGCGCTGGCATCCGCAGCCGGACTTCTACTATGTGCCCGGCGGCGGGCCGCTGCTGGACATGGGGCCGTACTACGTCTCGGCGCTGGTGACGCTGCTGGGTCCGGTGGCCTCCGTCATCGGAGCGGCGAGCCACACCCGCGAGACGCGGACCATCGGCACCGGACCGCGTGCCGGCGAGACCGTTCCGGTCAGCACGGACACGCATGTGACGGGTGTCCTGGTGCACGAATCCGGTGCGCTGTCCACGCTGGTGATGAGCTTCGACGCGGTGGCCACACAGTCGGCCAACCTGGAGATCCACGGCGAAACGGGGTCTCTGGTGGTGCCGGACCCCAACCATTTCGACGGCGACGTCAAGCTGCGCAGCCTGGGCGGCGAGGACTGGGAGGTGCTTCCGGTTTCAGCAGGCTATGTGGATTCCGCCCGCGGTTACGGCCTGCACGACCTCGCCCGGACCCCGGCCGGAAGTGAGCCGCGGGCCGGCGGGGAGCTGGCCTTCCACGTGCTTGAGGTGATGGAATCCGTGCTGGAGTCAGCGGCCCTGGGGCAGTCGGTCAAGGTGGCGAGCCGCTGCGAACGGCCCGAGGCGGTGCCGCTGACCGACCTCGGCGGTTAACAGCCACGGCGGTTAGCAGCCCCGGCGGTTGGCGGCTTCCGCCGGCATCTCCCCGGCGAGGCAGCGGCGAATCCGCCAGCCGCCGTCGTACGCGCCAGGTGACCAGGGCAGCCGCCGCCACTGCGGCGACAACGACGGCGGCGGCGCTGCCGGCAGTGCGCGCCAGGACACCTCTGATGCCGGCGTAAATTGTCGGTGCCTGCTGACATGCTGTGGGTATGGAAAGCACAGCTGTTGCGGAGACGTTGGAGGCCATGGCGCCCTCCCTTTCTTGGTGAGCAGTCTCTGCCCTGGGGGTCACCGTTGGGGACGCGCGCTGCTGTCTGCAGCCGTCGACTGCCGGTGCCGGCGGATCCGCCAGGTGACCAGCACGCCGACCGCCACTGCGGCGACAACGACGGCGGCGGCGCTGCCGGCAGTGCGCGCCACCTCGTCGTAGAGGTTCCCGGCCAGGTACCCGAGGGTTACGAAGAGGCTCCCCCAGAGCACGCCGCCGGTGATGTTCCAGAGTGCGAAGCGCCGGTAGGGCATGCCGCTGAGTCCGGCCAGTGCCGGCATCACGGCGCGGAAGAAGGCGGTGAAGCGGCCCAGGAAGATGGCCGGGCCGCCCCGCCGCCTGAGGAACTCCCGCGCCTTCTCGAGTTGGGGCCGCTTCCGGTCAAAGACCTTTCGGGTAATCAGCCGTGGGCCCAGGTGTTTGCCGATCTCGTAGCCCACAGTGTCGCCCAGGATCGCGGCGGAAACCACCACGGCAATCATCACTGGCAGCGGGAAGCCTCCCTTTCCGGCGATCACCCCGCCCACCACGGCGGCGGTTTCGCCCGGAATGACGAAGCCGATGAAGAGGGCGTCCTCAGCAAAGACCAGCGCGAACACAACACAGGCCACCAGCAGCGGGCTGGCGTTGAGGAGTCCGTCGAAGAATGCCTGCATCAGGAACAGTGCGGCAGTTGAGGCGGGCGGGCGTCAGCCTGCCCGCCTCAATAAGTTGTTAGATGCGCTCCAGCAAGGACACGTCCCGGACCGCTCCCTTGTCTGCGGAGGTGGCCATCGCGGCGTAGGCGCGCAGCGCGGCGGAAACCTGGCGCTCCCGGTCCTTGGGCTTGAACCCGCCGTTGACCAGCAGTTTCTCACGGCGTTCGGCGAGGACCTCGTCGGAGACCTCCAGATGCAGGGAGCGCTGGCTGATGTTGATGCTGATGATGTCGCCGTCCTCCACCAGGGCGATGGTGCCGCCGGAGGCAGCTTCCGGGGAGATGTGCCCGATCGACAGGCCGGAGGTGCCGCCGGAGAAGCGGCCGTCCGTGATGAGGGCGCACTTCTTGCCGAGGCCGCGGCCCTTGAGGAACGACGTCGGGTAGAGCATCTCCTGCATGCCCGGACCGCCCTTGGGGCCTTCGTAGCGGATGACCACCACGTCGCCTTCCTTGACGCCCTTGTTCAGGATCTTCTCCACGGCTTCATCCTGGGACTCGCACACGACGGCCGGGCCTGAGAAGGTCCAAATGGACTCGTCCACACCGGCGGTCTTCACCACGGCGCCGTCCAGTGCCACGTTTCCGCGGAGCACGGCCAGTCCGCCGTCCTTGGAGTAGGCGTGCTCCACGGAGCGGATGCAGCCTTCCGCAGCGTCGGTGTCCAGGGAGGTCCACTCGTTCGACTGGGAGAACGCAGTGGAGGAGCGGACGCCGCCGGGAGCCGCGTGCCACAGGGCCTGCGCCTCTTCGGTGGCCTTGCCGCCGCGGATGTCCCAGTCATCGAGCCAGCCGTCCAGGTCACCGGAGTGCACGGAGTGGACGTCCTTGTGCAGGAGGCCGCCCCGGTTCAGCTCGCCCAGCAGGGCGGGGATGCCGCCGGCGCGGTGAACATCCTCCATGTAGTAGGTCTTGTCCTTGGCGACGTTCGGGGCCACCTTTGCCAGGCAGGGCACCTGGCGGGACTTGGCGTCCATCTCGGCCAGGCCGTAGTCCACGCCCGCCTCCTGGGCCGCGGCCAGCAGATGCAGGATGGTGTTGGTGGAGCCGCCCATGGAGATGTCCAGGGCCATGGCGTTGTCGAAGGCCTTAGCGGTGGCGATGTTGCGCGGCAGCACCGACTCGTCGTCGCCGTCGTAATAGCGCTTCACCAGATCGACGACGGTGGCGCCGGCCTTCTCGTACAGCGCCTTGCGGGCCGTGTGGGTCGCGAGCACGGAGCCGTTGCCCGGCAGGGCCAGGCCGATGGCCTCGGCCAGGCAGTTCATGGAGTTGGCGGTGAACATACCCGAGCAGGAACCGCAGGTGGGGCAGGCGTTCTCTTCAATGAGGTTGATGTCCTCGTCGGAGATGGACTCGTCCACGGCGTCGGCGATCGCGTTCACCAGGTCCAGGGAGCGCACGGAGCCGTCGGTCAGGGTCACGCGGCCGGCCTCCATGGGACCGCCGGAGACGAACACAACCGGGATGTTGAGGCGCAGCGCGGCCATGAGCATGCCCGGGGTGATCTTGTCGCAGTTGGAGATGCAGACCAAAGCGTCGGCACAGTGGGCGTTGACCATGTACTCCACGGAGTCGGCGATCAGGTCGCGGGACGGCAGGGAGTAGAGCATGCCGGAGTGGCCCATGGCGATGCCGTCGTCCACGGCGATGGTGTTGAACTCGCGCGGCACGGCGCCGGCGGCCAGGATGGCGTCGGAGACGATCCGGCCCACGGGGGCGAGGTGGGTGTGGCCGGGAACGAACTCGGTGAAAGAGTTGGCCACGGCGATGATCGGCTTGCCGATGTCCGAGTTGGCGACGCCGGAGGCGCGCAGCAGTGCGCGGGCGCCGGCCATGTTGCGGCCATGTGTGACAGTACGTGAACGAAGAGGAGGCATGGTACCGATCATGCCGTCCCGGGCCGCATGGCGGAAGACAGTGCTGATACTAGTAGTAGGAGTACCAGACTACTAGTGTTGGTGACTGTGAAAGAGGCAGGCGAGAGGCGCAAGGAACTGGGACTCTACCTGCGGGCACGCCGCGAGCAGGCGCTGCGGTCGGAGTACGGACTTCCGCCGGTGGCGCGCCGGCGTGAACGCGGACTGCGGCGGGAAGAGATTGCCTTCCTTTCCGGGGTCAGCGTCACCTGGTACACATGGCTGGAGCAGGGACGGGACATCCGGCCCTCGCGGGAAGTGCTTGAGGCTGTGGCCCGCACCCTGCACCTCTCAGAGGCCGGCCGCTCCTATGTCCTGTCACTGGGCGGCTATTCCGTACCGGTGTCGGCCGGCCCGGCGGCCGTTGATGCGCCGGCCCACATCCAGCGACTCCTCGACGCACTGGGCCCCAACCCCGCCTTCGCGCTGGCCCCCGACTGGAGCGTCACGGGCTGGAACCGGGCCTACGCCGCGCTGTATCCCAATATTGCGAACGTGGCCGCAGCGGAGCGGAACCTGCTGTGGCTGGTCTTTACCGATCCCTACGTGAAGGAACTGCTGCCCGACTGGGACGTCACCAGCAGGCGCTTCCTGGCAGAATTCCGGGCAGAAGCCGGGCAGCGGCTGGGCGATCCGGACGTGGCCTACCAGGTGGAGCGGCTCAGGGAAACGAGTCCCGGGTTCAAGGAGGGCTGGGACCGGTACGACATCCTCGGCTTCGAATCCCGGGAACGGCTGTTCCGCCACCCTGCGGTGGGCGTCCTGAGGCTGGAGCACCATCAGGTCTCACCGTCGGACCGGCCGGACCTCCATATTGTGGTCTACACTCCGGTACCGGGCAGCGATGCCGCGGAGCAAATCGAGCGGTTGCTGGCCGCCGGCCGTTAGCTGCCCCGGATCTCAGGCCACGCTGCGGGCCGGTGCCCGGCCAAGCCCCTACTAAAACGGGCCCCTACTAAAAGACGTGAAGCGGCGGAACAACGAACGGTTCCGCCGCCTCCTATGCTGGGGCCATGGGAGCCGCACAGCAGTTGGGCACTAAGCCGATCCTCACCCTGACCGTGAACCCGGCGCTGGACATCAGCACCTCAACCGAGCAGGTCAGCAGCGGCCACAAGCTCAGGTGCGGCGCGAGCCGGCTCGATCCCGGCGGCGGAGGCATCAACGTGGCAAGGGTCATCCAGCGTCTCGGCGGACACACCTTGGCCGTGTACACCGCAGGCGGGCCCACCGGCGAGGCCTACCGCAGGCTCATCGAAGCGGAGCGCATCCCCACGCTGGCGGTGCCGATCCAAGGAAGCACACGCCAGGACTTCACCGTCGATGAGACCTCCACAGGGAAACAATTCCGGTTCGTCCTTCAGGGCCCGGAGCTCTCGGAACCGGAGTGGCAGGCCTGCCTGGACCGTGTTGCCGGGGCGATGCCGGTGGGCGGATACGTGGTGGCCAGCGGCAGCCTCCCGCCCGGCGTGCCGGACGATTTTTATGCCAGGGTTGCCGGGCTGGCGCGCCAGTCCGGCGCCCACTGCATCGTCGACGCCTCCGGCCGGGCCCTCACCGAAGCGCTTGCCGAGGGCGTGTTCCTGGTCAAACCAAGCCTCCGCGAACTGGGGGCGCATTTCGGCGCGGCCCTCGACAGCGAGCAGAGCCAGGTGGAGGCGGCATCCGCCCTCGTGGCTGACGGGTCAGCGGAACACGTCGCCCTCACCCTGGGCGAAGCCGGCGCTCTGCTCGCGTCAAAGTCCGGCCTGATCCGGTTGACCGTGCCGGATGTGCCGGTGGTCAGCACGGTCGGAGCCGGCGACAGTTTCCTGGGCGCTTTTGTGCTGCGGCTCGCGCAGGGCCGCCCCCTTGACGCGGCTTTCCGCGCCGCCGTGGCCGCGGGAAGCGCCACAGTCATGACACCTGCCACCGAACTTTGCCACCGCGCCGACGTCGAACGCCTCGAGGCAGAGCTCTCCGGAGCAGTCCCCTGACCGACATCGGCTGCTTCCGGCAGGGACGCGGAGTCTGCCTACCGCGCTTCCAGGACAGTCTTCAGCTTCCGGAGCTGGGCAACCTCACCCTGCATTGTTCTGGTGACCAGGCCGTCCAGGACTTTCATGAGGCCGGGGAGCTTCAGGTCCAGGACGAAGCGGACGGAGGTGCCTCCTGCTGATTCGCTCAGGATGTACTCGCCGTGAGGCCGTGCCGGACCAGCAACCACGTCGAAGGCGAGGAGCCGGCCGGGCTCCGCCGCCGTGATCCGGTAGTCCCCCTGGATCGGCTTTCCCCGGGGTCCGGTGAGCGTCTGGCTGTAGACGGCCCCGAGCTGGCCAGCGTCGCCGCTGGCCAGCCCGATGTCCTTGACGCCGCTGCGCCAGGCCGTGTTGTTAAGCCCGTCGGCCAGGAAGTCATAGACTTCCGCGGCGGGGCGGTCGATGGTGATCCCGTTTTCGGCGTGGGCCATTCAGTGCCTCTCGTACGGCTCCCGGCAGGCGGGGGCAACTACTACATCTGCATATCGGCTAGCTCGAAGATCTCGAGCCTGAACTTACCACTGCCTTCGGACAGGAACGGGTGGCCGTCCGCGAGCGCCTTCGCGCCGTCGAGGTTTTCGGCCTCCACAATCGAATAGCCGTTCAGGTCGGAGGCTTCCGCGGCGGATCCGTCGTCCACCATCGAGGTGCCGCCGGCGAAGGGGGCGCCGGCGTCGACCAGTGCCGGGCCCAGCTTCTCCATCCAGGCACCCCACGCGGCCATCTGTTCAGCGGACTGCTCCGGGGTGAACTGGTCCATCGGTGTGGCCGGCCCCTTGTAGAGGTAAATGAACTTGCTCATCATGTGTCCTTTCGTTGCGTGTTTTCCCTTGGGGCTCGCGAACCGTCCCCTTCGAGAAGGGACTTCAGCTTCGCGAGGTCCTTCCGCATGGCCCGGCGCATCATCGGGGCCATGACGAGGCCGGCGACTGCGGAGAAGCCGGCCGGAGTGCCGGTGTTGCGCAGGGTCATCCGGGTGAAACCGCTGTCGGCCGCCGACCAGGTGTACGTGGTCTGCATGGGAAACGGCCCCTGGGCCGTGCGCATCACCAGCGTTCTGCCAGGGTCCAGCTCGGTGAATTCGTAGACGTATTCCAAGGTCCGTCCGAGGAACTGTGCCTTGAACGCCACCTTGGAGCCCACGGCCAACGGCGGGGCCGTTTCCCACTTGACTGCCTTGATGTTGCTGTACCAGGCAGGCGCGTTGTCCGGGTTGGCCGCGAAGTCGTAGACAGCTTCGGGCGGCCTGCGGATCACTGCTTCCGTCACCACATCAACCATTTCCGGCACCTCCCCCGTGTCTCGTTCTTTCCCGACGACGCTAGAGCCCGGCAACCTGCCGGCCGGTGAAGGCGACCAGGCGTTCCAGGCTTGCCGCCGATTCATCAACCAGGGTTTCCTCGGCAAAGCTCTTGCCGCGCATCTGCGGGCTGATGGTGTTGCGGGCGAGGCCAAGGACGTAGTCGGACAGGACCGGTGAGACGCTGAGCTCCTGGCCGGTTGCCCGGGCGAAGTCCCACGCGTGGACCAGCAGTTCCAGGTTCAGGATGTTGGCCACGGTGGTTGCCGGCAGTTCTGCGAAGCCCATGTCGAGGGCTCCCTCGGTGCCGCGGGCGCGGAACGCCTCCAGGGTGGCCTGCGCGGCATCGGCAATCCGCACCTCGGGTGTTGCAGCCGGCTGATCAGGCACGGTCACACCGAGGGCTTTGCCGATCGATGCGATCGAACCAAAGAGATGGTCCAGGAGGGCGTCAACGGTGAAGTCCTCGCACGGCGTCGCTGATTCCAGGTCTGATTCCCCCAGCTTGCGGAGGACCCGCTGGGCAACCGCCAGGGCCGCCTCGGCGCTGGAGAGTTCATCGATGGGGTCCGGGGCAGCAGCCCATTCGTCCGGACCGGCGTCTCCGCTGGCGGCAAGGAGGACGAGGCGCTCGAGGAAATGGTTCCAGCCTTCTGCGTGGCCTGCCTCCTGCTCTTCCGAGAGTCCCTCGTGAATGAGCTGGACCGTGGTTCCGCCTTCCACAGCCTCCAGGTTCACGGTCACCGTCGACGCTCCCGGCGGCAGCCCGGCGTCGCCCTCCCAGCCCCATGTGTAGACGATCCGCTTTCCCGGCTCGATTTCAGTGAAACTTCCCATCGCCGAGTGCCCCGGCGTGATGGTCCAGCGGTAGTCTCCGCCCACGCGCAGATCCACCCGCGCCGCCACGGTCTTCCAGCGCCGCAACCGCTCCGGTTGCGTGATGAGCTCGAAGGCGGCGTCCGGGTCAACCGGAATGAATACTGTCTTATTGAATGTCATCAGAATTCCCTTGCGATGGTTGCTGGCCCAGCCGGCCGGCGTCGGCCACCAGCAGGTCCAGTTCGGTTGTCCAGAAGGCCTCGAATTGTTCACGCAGCCGGACCATCCCGGCGCCATCCAGGCGGTAGTACCTGTTCCGGCCGTCCTTCCGGGCGGTCACCAGCCCCACTTCCGAAAGAAGCAGCAGGTGCTGGGAGATGGCCGACCTGCTGACCGGAAAATGGCCGGACAGTTCGGTGACCGTTTTCTCCCCCTCCGCCAGCAGCCGAAGCAGCGCCCGCCTGTTGGGCTCCGTTGCGACTTCCAGAAGATCGGGCACAGAAAATACGTTAGTCGCCACTAACGCATTAAGCAAGCGGTGCGGCCGGGCATGCAAAAGGGCGGCGGCAACCCCTCCGGGCAACCGCCGCCCCGTCTTGCAGTTACGCAGCCGCTACGGACTCCTTGACCTTCAAGGGTTCAATCTTTCCCATGACGAACAGGTAGTTGGCGGCCCCCACGAGGGAGACGGCTCCAATGACCGCCAGCGGCGCGACGAAGGAACCGGTCTGATCCACCAGAACGCCGATCAGGATCGGGGTGAAGATGCCAGCCAGGTTGGAGGCGAAGTTCTGCAGTCCGCCAATGGATCCGACGTGCCTGGAGCTCGGCGCAACGTCCGCGGGCAGCGACCAGATGCCGGTTGCTGCGACGGTGAGGCTTGAGTAGGCGACGGAAAGCAGCGCCAGCGCCATCCAGGCTTCCGGAACGAGCGCTGCAAACATAATGACGGAGCCTCCGGCGAGGCCGCCGGCGATAGCGGTCTTGCGGACCTTGGTGACGGACGCCCCGGCCCGCACGGCACGGTCGGCCAGGTATCCGCCCAGCCAGCCGCACAGCACCGCGCAGATGCCGGGGATGGCTCCGAAGAAGCCCAGCTTGAGCAGGTCGAATCCGCGCTCCTTGACGAGGTAGCTGGGGAAGAACGTGATGAAGAAGTAGATGGCGCTGTTCAGGCAGAAGAAGCCGAACATCATGCTGAGGATGGTGCGGTACTTGAAGAGTGAGCGCCAGGGCAGCTTGGCTGCGTCGGCGTCGTCGCTGCCTTCGCCGCGGGCACCGCCTTCTTCGATGTAGGCCACTTCGGCGGCGTTCGCGCCGGGGTGCTCCTGGGGGCTGCGGTACACCTTCCACCAGACGGCAGCCCAGATAAGGCCGGCGACGCCGATGATGATGAACACTGCATGCCACGAGGTCAGTGCCACGATCAGGGTCACGATGGGCAGCGCGATCACGGCCCCCACACGGGACCCCGAGTCCCAGATGCTGGTGGCGAAAGCACGTTCACGGACCGGGAACCAGGTGGCCACCACCTTCGCCGCCGTGCTGGGCGCGGGACTTTCGCCGACGCCGAGGAGGAAGCGGGCCGCGAACAGGGACCAGAAGCTTGTAGCGGCAGCGGTCACCATCGTGAAGATGGACCACCAGACGGCCGCCAGCGAGAACGACCTGCGCGGCCCCACCTTGTCCACGTACCACCCGGCCGCAAGCTGGCAGAAGTCGTACGCCCAGAAGAAGGCGGCAAAGATGAGGCCCTGCTGGGTGGCGGTTAGCTCGAAGTCCTTGCCCATGAACGGCAAGGCGACACTCAGGCTGGAGCGGTCAAGGTAATTGATACTCAACCCGATGAAAGCAAGCCAAATGATGACCCAGCGCTTCCGGGTCATCATTCGGGGATCTTTTGTCGGTGACGTGCTGGCAACTTTACTTCCGAGCGCAGTCATGTGGTCTCCTTCGACGTGAACATGGCTTCGGGCGCCTGGGGCGCCTGGGGAAGACACCGAAGATATCGATGCCAAATCATATAGGAATCGGGTTAATCATATAGAAAATGTGATCCAGATCAAGCCCTCCTGAAAAATCGGCCGCAAGAGCACCCCCAGCCCGGTGGAATATGATTCCCCCAGCGACTCCAACCCGGACACCACCCCAACCAGCACTAAGAGGTCAGCGCGTGCCCCCACGTCAGTCTTCCGATATCTCCCGAGGCAAAGCCGCCGTCAGCGATGTGTATACAGCGATGCGCGCCTCCATCCTCGAGGGTGAGATCGCGCCCGGCACCCGGATCAACATCGACGCCGTTTCGCGAAGTTTGGGCGTTTCGCAGACGCCGGTGCGCGAGGTGCTTCAGCGGCTGGAAGGCGACAACCTGGTGGTCTACAACCCCGGCAAGGGCTACAGCACCACTCCCCTGCTGGACCTGGCCGAACTGCGCTCCCTCTTTGAATTCCGGCTGCTGGTGGAACCCTGGGCTGCGCGGGCTGCTGCCGTAGACCGGCTGGCCAATCCCGCCTCCGCACTGGAGAAGGAGATTAAGGCGTTCCGCGGGGCCATGAAATCCGAAGGCGACCTGCGGCAGGACCTGGTGGCCCATGACACCAGGTTCCACGACACCATCCTCGCCGCCGCGGGCAATACCGTGGTCCGCCACGCCTTTGCCCAGACGCACTGCCACCTGCACACTTTCCGCCTCTACCCGGCCGACGTCGACGGCGCCATCACCGTCGCGGAGCACTCGGCTGTCCGCGAGGCCATCCAGGCCTGCCGGCCGGAAGAGGCCGAAGCGGCCATGGCGGAGCACATCCGAAACTCCTTTGCCCGCTTCGCCCAGGCCTTCGAAGGACACGCCGACCTCGCGCCGCTGGAGGACAGCGGCCCACCCCGACGGCACGTCGTGCAGTAGACCAAAGCGATCAGACCCCGGCCCCGCGGCCGGGGTTTTCTTTTGCCGCGGACTTGATCTGGATCACTCTTCCTATATGATTACTGAAATTCATATAGGAAATCATGCACACCCTCCAGATCGATCCGAGAGAAGAGATCCATGCCTTCCATCACTTCCATCACCACCCAGGACGTCCGCTTTCCCACGTCACTGGAACTCGATGGCTCCGACGCGGTCAACGTTGACCCCGACTACTCCGCCGCCTACGTCGTCATCCGCACCGACGCGGGCGACGAAGGCCACGGCTTCGTTTTCAGCTGCGGCCGCGGCAGCGAGATCCTCACTGCCGCCATCGAGTCCTACGCGGGGCTTCTGCGCGGCCGGGACATCGACGAACTGATCTATGACCTGGGCAATGCCTCCAAGCGCCTCATCCACGACTCCCAGCTCCGCTGGCTCGGCCCGGAAAAGGGCGTCACGCAGATGGCCGCCGGCGCGCTGGTCAGCGCCCTGTGGGACATCCGCGCCCGGCGCGAGAACAAGCCGCTCTGGCTGCTCCTGAGCGAGATGTCCCCGGAGGAGATCGTGGACGTTGTGGACTTCACCCACATCCGCGACGCCCTGAACCCGCAGCAGGCATTGGAAATCCTCCGCGCGGGCCAGGACGGCAAGGCGGCCCGCATCGCGAGCCTCCGGGCTGACGGCTACCCCGCTTACACCACCTCTCCCGGGTGGCTGGGTTACAGCGACGAGAAACTGGTTCGGCTCAGCAAGGAAGCGGCAGCTGCCGGCTTCTCGATGATCAAGCTCAAGGTGGGTGGCGACATCGCCGACGACCGCCGACGCATGGCCCTCGCACGGCAGGCCGTGGGCGATCTCCCCATGGCCATCGACGCCAACCAGCGCTGGGAGGTGTCCGAGGCCGTTGAATGGGTCAACCAGCTCGCGGAGTTCAACCCGTACTGGATCGAAGAGCCCACCAGCACTGACGACATCCTGGGGCATGCGGAGATCCGGAAGGGAGTCGCACCGGTCCGCGTGGCCACCGGCGAGGCCGTGGCAAGCCGGATTGTGTTCAAGCAACTGCTGCAGGCCAACGCCATCGACGTCCTGCAGCTCGACTCCACCCGCGTGGGCGGAGTCAATGAGAACATCGCCAACCTGCTGCTCGCCGCCAAGTTCGGCGTCCCGGTCTGCCCCCACGCCGGCGGTGTGGGCCTGTGCGAGCTTGTCCAGCACTTCTCCTTCTTCGACTACGCCGCCATCACCGGAAGCCAGGACGGCCGCATGATCGAATACGTGGACCACCTCCACGAGCACTTCGCCGAGCCGGTCCGGATCGTTGGCGGACGCTATGCCGCCCCGCAGCTCCCCGGCACGGGGGCGGAAATGCTCAGCGCCTCCCGGACGCGCTGGGAGTTCCCCTCCGGCGCGGGCTGGCTCGAAGTGGGCAACCGTGCGGCGGTTACCGGCGGCAGCCTGGCACCTGCGGGAGCCGGCCGATGAACAGCACCGCAGCCGAACTGGACGCATCCGTCGAGGCCGCGCACGCGGCCTTCGAAAAGGGCCGGGCGGCAGGTCCCGGAACCAGGGCAGCCTGGCTCGAGGCGGTAGCCGCCGGCCTGGAAGACGACGCTGCGGCCCTTGTTGATCTTGCGGTCGCCGAAACCCGTCTCGCCGAATCCCGCCTCCAGGGCGAGCTGAAGCGCACCGTCTTCCAGCTCCGGATTTTCGCTGACGAAATCCGCCGCGGTGAGCACTTCGACGCGACGATCGACCATGACGATGCCGCCTGGGGCATGGGGCCGCGGCCCGACCTTCGCCGGTACAACGTTCCGCTCGGCGTCGTCGGGGTCTTCGGGGCATCCAATTTCCCCTTCGCCTTCAGCGTGATGGGCGGTGATTCCGCGTCTGCATTGGCGGCCGGCTGCGCCGTCGTGCACAAGGCACACGACGGCCACCGGGAGCTCGCGGTCCGCACCGCCGAAACGGTGACCGCCGCGCTGGAAGCCGCCGGGGCGCCGTCGGGCCTCTTCTCCCTGGTGACCGGCCGCCAGGCTGCCGAAGCGCTGGTTGACCACCCGCTGGTGAAGGCCATCGGTTTCACGGGTTCGACGGCGGGCGGCCGGGCATTGTTCGACCGTGCGGCCGCGCGGCCGGAACCGATCCCCTTCTTCGGGGAACTGGGCGGCATCAACGCCGTCTTCGTCACCGGCAACGCCTGGGCCGCGCGGCGCGACGAGATCGTCACTGGCTACGCCGGCTCCTTCACCCTCGGCATGGGGCAGTTCTGCACCAAACCGGGCGTGCTGTTCGTCCCCGCCGGACAAACGGACGAGGTCCGGGACAGCCTCCGGAATGCCTTGAGGGATTTCGCTCCCGCCCAGCTGCTCAGCGAACGGCTGCACCAGGGCTACCGGCAGGCAGTCGGCGCGCTGCGGGACACGGCGGGCGTTCAGGTGCTGCTCGACGGCGACTTCGCCGAGGCTCCGGCACCAACCGTCCTGCTGACCACTTCCGAAGCGGTCCGCCGCGATCCCGGAATCCTCCGACAGGAGATGTTCGGGCCCGCCAGCCTGGTGGTGCAGTACAGCGATGAATCCGAACTGGCCGCCCTTGCCGGGCTCCTGGAAGGCCAGCTGACCACTACCTTGCAGGCCGAAGCCGGGGACGACATCGCGGAGCTTGCCGGCAGGCTCGCGGACATCAGCGGGCGCCTGCTCTGGAACGGCTGGCCCACAGGAGTAACCGTCAGTTACGCCCAGCACCACGGCGGCCCCTATCCGGCCACGACGTCGGGCACCACATCCGTGGGGACGGCCGCCATCCGGCGGTTCCTGCGGCCGGTGGCCTACCAGTCCTTCCCGCAGCCGCGGCTGCCGGAGCCGCTGCAGGATGCCAACCCTTGGAACGTTCCGCAAAGGGTCGACGGCGTCTGGCAGCGCCCGTCTGCACGAGCGGAAGACCGGCTGTGACGGCGCTGCCGGCGTCGGTCGCGGCCGTCCTTCCGGAGGACGCGGAGGACGCCCTTCTCATCGGCCGTCTCTGGGATGCGGAAACCTCCGGTCCCCGGGTTGTGGCGGTTCGGGGCGGGGACGTGTTCGACCTGCAGCACCTCGCCGGGACAGTGTCGGAACTGCTGGAACGTTCGGAACCCGCTGCGGACGTCCGTTCCGCCCTGACAGTGCCGCGGTGGAAGACGGCGGACGTCCTCGAAGCGTCCTTGGCGCAGGACACTTCCCGTCCGCACCTGCTGGCTCCCGTTGACCTCCAAGTCATCAAGGCCTGCGGGGTCACCTTTGTGGACAGCATGATCGAGCGCGTCATCGAGGAGCGCTGCGCCGGAGATGCCGGCAGGGCCACGGAAATGCGTGAGCTCGTGGGCAGGGCACTCGGCGGCAGCATCGGCGACGTACGGCCAGGCTCCCCCGAAGCTGCCGAAGCCAAGCGGGTGCTCACCGCCGAAGGGCTGTGGTCGCAGTATCTTGAGGTGGGCATCGGCCCGGACCCGGAGGTCTTCACCAAGGCCCCTGTGCTGTCCTCGGTAGGCCTGGGTGCCGGCGTCGGGATTCCCGCGTTCAGTTCCTGGAACAACCCGGAGCCGGAACTCGTACTGATCTCCACGTCCGCCGGCAAGGTGGTGGGCGCCACGCTGGGCAACGACGTGAACCTCCGCGACGTCGAAGGGCGGAGCGCCCTGCTGCTGGGCAAGGCCAAGGACAACAACGCCTCCAGCGCGCTGGGGCCGCTGATCCGGCTGTTCGACGGCGGATTCACCCTCGAGACCTTGCGGCACGAAGAGATCCTGCTCCGGGTGGAGGGACCGGACGGGTACCTGCTGGAGGGCCGGAACACCGTGGCCAGGATCAGCCGTCCGTTCGAGGAGCTGGTGGCGGCCACCTTCGGCAAGCACCACCAGTACCCGGACGGCTTCGCACTGTTTACCGGCACGCTGTTCGCACCCACGCAGGACCGGGACCAGCCGGGCCAGGGATTCACCCACAAGATGGGGGACGTGGTCACCATCCGCAGCCGCCACCTCGGCGCCCTGGTCAACACCGTGGGTGCCGCCGAGGAGCTGCCACCGTGGCGTTTCGGGCTGCGTCAGCTGTTCACGTACCTGGCAGTGCAGGAGCAGCCCGCTTCAGCTGCGGGCGCGGCCGGCCTTAGCTGAACAGCCCTTCGCCGATGTAGCCGCCGGGTTTGGTGCCCGGCGGCGCGGCGGCCAGGGCGGAGCCGGTGTGCTTGAGGTACTCCACGGCCAGGGTGTCCTGTTTGGCCATGGCCATCTGCATGGGCACGTAGTGGGTGCGCGGGTCCTTGACGAAGGCAATGAAGAATAGCCCCGCGTCGAGATGCCCCAGCCCGTCGGAACCGTCCGTGTAGTTGTACCCTCGGCGCAGCATCCGGACGCCGCCGTTCTGGTCGGCGTGGGCCAGCCGGACATGTGAATCCATGCCCATCAGGGGCTCGCCATCCTTGCCCTTGATGGTGAAGTCCGGGGCGGTGAATTCCTTGCCGCCGGACAAGGGGGCGCCCTCGGCCTTGGTCCGGCCGATCAGGGCTTCCTGCTCGCCCAGCGATGTCCGGTCCCAGATTTCGATATGCATGCGGATCCGGCGGGCCACCAGGTAGCTGCCGCCCTCCATCCAGGCCTCTCCCGGCCGGGTGCCGGCCTCCGCCCAGACGTGGTTCTCCAGCAGGTCCGTGTCCTCAGCCTTGAGGTTGTTGGTGCCGTCCTTGAAGCCGAAAAGGTTGCGGGGCGTCTGCTGTGCCCGGGACGTGGAGGCCGTGCGTCCGAAGCCCAGCTGGGACCAGCGGACGCGGACCTTCCCGAACCCCAGCCGTGCCAGGTTGCGGATGGCGTGCACGGCAACCTGGGGATCGTCGGCACATGCCTGCACGATGATGTCACCGCCGCTGCGTCCCGCCTGAAGGTCATCGCCGGGGAAGTGCGGCAGGTCGATCAAGGCCTCCGGGCGGCGGCCCTCGAGCCCGAACCGCGCTTTCCCGTCCTTTTCGAACAGGCCGGCGCCGAAGCCGAAGGTCACGGTGAGCTTGCCGGCGCTGAGGCCCATGGCTTCGCCGGTGTCCTGCGGCGGCGCATCGTAGGAGCCGCCGGCCGCGCCGGTTTCCCCGGTTTCCCGGCCCTGGGTCATCGCCTCCGCGGCGGCGGTCCAGTCTTTCAGGAGCCGGATCAGCTCGTCCCGGTCCTCGGTGATGAGGTCGAAGGCGGCCATGTGCAGGCGGTCCTGCGCCGCCGTCGTAATTCCCGCCTGGCGTTCCCCGTGGAACGGCACGGTGTCGTTGGCCGGTGCGTCGTCGGCAGGTACGGCCGCCACGACGGCGTCGCGTCCCCACAGCCCGGCAGCGAGGCCGGCCAGCGCGCCGGCGCCCCCGACCCCGGCGAAGGAGAGCAGGCCGCGGCGCGAAACGCCGCGCGCGGCTGCCGGGCCGGCCGGCGGCCCTTCCTGGGACGTGGCCTGCCGGCCCTGGCCCGCGCCGTCCCGGCCCGCACCGCCCCGGCCCGCACGGCCCTGGCCCCCGCCGAAAGGGCAGCCGGTCACAGCACGACTGCCGCGGTGAGGTTGGACAGCGGCTCGCCCAGGGAATCCACCAGGGCGGCGAGGCGCTGGACCTGCTCGGGGCTCAGCTCGTTGTAGTAGGCAAAGCCGTCACCCCGGGCGTGGGTCTTCAGTTCTGCCTGCAGCGCGGCGAACTTGGTGTCGAGGCTCTTGGCAAGCTCCGGGTCCTTTTGTTCCAGCACTTGCTTGAGGTTTTCGAAGGCGATCCGGGCGCCGTCCACATTGGCCTGGAAGTCCCAGAGGTCCGTGTGGGACCAGATTTCCTCTTCACCCGTGACCTTGCCGGTGGCCACCTCGTCCAGCAGTTCCTTGGCGCCGTTGCCCAGCTTGTCGGCGGTGAGTTCCACGGTCCGCGTGCGCTTGGCCAGCTCTTCCGTGTCGGCCACCAGCCGGGCAGCGAGCTTGTCACGCTCCGCCGCACTAAGGGCCTGGAACCCGGCCGGCGGGAACAGGTCCTTTTCGGCGCGGTGCCACCCGGTCCATTCCTCGCCCTCGGCCAGGTCCGCCTCGCGGGCGTCCAGCTTGGGGTCGAGGTCGCCGAAGGACTCGGCCACCGGTTCGATCCGTTCCCAGTGCATGCGCGTTGCGGCGTAAAGCTCCTTGGCAGTGGCGGCATCGCCGGCCGCGTAGGCCTCGGCGAATTTCTTCGTACCGGCCAGCAGCTGCTCCGTCTGGTCCTTGACGTAGGCCACGTACTGGGCGGTCCCCTGGTCGGTGAGCGCTTTCAGGTCGCTGTCGACGGCAGGCTGTGTGCCGGAGTCCACCACGTCGAAACCGGCCCGGATGCCGTCGCCCGCCATGCCGGGCTTGCAGGCCGTGTTGTATTTCCCTGCAGGGACTGTGACCACCAGGTTCCGCGTCAGGCCGGGCCCGATGTTTTCCACCTCGCCCAGGATCCGCAGGCCGTCTTCGGCCAGCAGGTAGAACTCGGTGACCTGATCGCCGTCGTTCTGGACGGCGAACGTGAGGTTGCCGCTCTTCGCGGACGCCGTGGATACCTTGCAGGCGTCGCCGGTGCTGGTGACCCGGATGGGGCCTTCGGCCCCGGCAGAGGACGACGGCGCAGCGTTGTCCGTGCAGGCAGCCAGCATCAGCGGAAGAACCACGACGGCGGCTGCAGCGGCCAGGCGGCTGGCAGGGCCACGCCGGCGGCCCTGCGGGTGGATTGCGGACGGGGCGGAATTGGGCAGGCTGGGGCTGGGCATGGGGTTGGTCCTTGGGGTGCGGGGGTGGGGGTCAGGATGCCGCGACGGTTGCCCGGGCAGCTGTGTCCGGACGGGATGATGCGCGGGCACGTCGGTTGGAGCGGAGGTAGAAGAAGAGCACGGCCGGGACGTACAGCAGCCAGGCAGCAGCTTCCAGCCATGTGGTGGCAGGCGAGAAATTCAGGGTGCCTTTGAGCAGGGTGCCGTACCAGGACGACGGCGGGATCGCCGCCGATACGTCAAAGGCCAGGCTGTGGAGCCCGGGGAGGATCCCGGCCTCCTGGAAGTCGTGGACAGCGTAGGCAAGCACGCCTCCGGCGATGACGATCAGCGCCGCGCCGCTCCAGGTGAAGAACGCGCCGAGGTTGATCTTGAGGACACCCCGGTGCAGCAGGAACCCGAGCAGGACGGCGGTGGCCAGCCCCAGCAACGCACCGAACAGCGGCGTTGCCGACTCTCCCGTGGCCTGGGCAGCCGCCCACAGGAAGAGCGCGGTTTCAAGGCCTTCCCGGCCCACGGCCAGTGCGGCGACGGCGGCGAGCCCCCACCCGGCGCCACCTGCAGCCCGGTCCACCTGCGAGCGGAGTCCGGTGCCGAGGGTACGGGCCGTGCGGGCCATCCAGAAAACCATCCACGTCACCAGCGCCACCGCCACAACCGAAAGGCTCCCGCCGATGGCCTCCTGCGCCTCGAACGTGAGGCCGCGCGGACCGAAGGTGAGCAGCGCACCGAACCCTGCCGACACGGCGACGGCAAATCCGACGCCCGCCCACAGCCTGGGCAGCAGGTGCTGCCTCCCGGTTTTGAGCAGGTATGCCATCAGGAGCACAACGACGAGTGTCGCCTCGAGGCCTTCGCGCAGGCCGATCAAATAGTTTGCTGTCATTCGTGGAGCCTCAGATATCGCAGCCAAGGTTAGGCTTGCCTTATAAGAGGATCACCCACGCACCTGAATTAAGCAAACTAAACGTGAGGTAATTGAGCGAACGTTACGGCGCCGAGTCCCGCACCTTCAGCTCGAACCCCGCCTCCACGTGGACCCCGCCGGCCGCCGGCTCCGCACCCTCGATCCGGTCGATGAGCAGCTTGATGGACCGCTCGGCTATTTCCTCCATGCCTGGCGACACCGTGGTGAGGGACGGCGACGCGAAACGGGCCTCGTCGATGTCATCAAAGCCTGCCACCGCCACGTCGTCCGGCACCTTGATGCCGCGGATCAGCAACTCGTGCATGGCACCCAGGGCGATTGCGTCATTCAGGCCGAAGACGGCGTCGAACCGGACGCCGCTGCGGGCCAGGCCGACGACGGCGGAGGCCCCGCCGTCGCGGCGCCAGTCGCACTGCACCACCAGGGCGGGATCGAACTCCACCCCCGCAGCCTCCAGCGCCTGTTTGTACCCGTTAAGGCGCAGGCCCGGGCTGTCCGTAGTGTCCCCTGCAGCCGCGCCCAGGACTGCAATCCGGCGCCGGCCGCCTGCGAGGAGATGGGCCGTGATTGCCGCCGCGGCCTCGGAGTTTTTCATGGTTACCAGGTCGAACCGCGGGTCCGTGATGTGTTCGCCCAGCATCACGATCGGCTTGGTGCCCTGCCGCGCGGCGATGGTCCCGGCGTCGAGGGCCAGCGGGGTGAACAGCAGGCCGTCCGTTAGCTGGCGGAACGGGCCCTGCAGCGCGCTCAACTCGTGCGCCGCCTCCGCCCCGGATTGTTCCACCAGGACCCGGTAGCCGCGGCCGGTGGCGATGCTCATCAGCCGGGAGGCCAGTTCCGCGTAGTAGGGCACGGAGAGATCGGACAGCACCAGCCCCAGCATGCGGCTTTTCCCGGAGCGCAGGCTGCGGGCCGTCAGGTTGGCTTCGTAGCCGAGTTCCGCAATGGCATCAAGGACCTTCTGCTTGGTGGCCGGCCGGATGAACTCGTAATCGTTGAGCACATTGGACACGGTCTTCAACGAGACGCCGGCGGCGCGCGCAACGTCGTTCATGGTCACAGCCACAGGTGATTCCCTTCCCCGGCAACACTTTCAGCTACATCGTTGCAGACGGGCCCCGGTTTTGCCCTGTCCACAGGATATACAACGTTATAGAGTTGGCGGGTCAGCAGCATCCGGGCCGGCCGGTCCGGCAGATCCCAAAGGAACAGCAATGCCGTTTGCCCCGTCGCCCCTCTTCCGCTGCCCCGTGTTCGACGGCGCCGCCGATCCCGTTGTCATCCACCGCCGCGGCACCGCCGAGTGGTGGATGTTCTACACGGCCCGGCGCGCCACGCTCACCACCGGCGGTGTGGACTGGATTACCGGCACCAGGATCGGAATTGCCGTCTCCACGGACGCCGGGGCCACCTGGCAGTACCGCGGCGTAGCGGAGGGGCTCGACCCCGAAGAGTGCCCCGGCCTGAACACCCACTGGGCGCCGGAAGTGGTGTGGCACGACGGCAGATATCACATGTTCCTGACCTGGGGCGCGGGCGCTCCGGGCAGCTGGGCCGAGCAGACCCGGCGCCGGCTGGTGCACTTCACCAGCAGCGACCTGGAGCAGTGGGAGTTCGTAGGCCGCGTGGACGTCGGCTCCGAAAACGTCATTGACGCCGCCTTCGCCGTGGTGTCGGACGGCCGTGCGCGCCTCTGGTTCAAGGACGAGGTGGACGGCTCCACCACCTGGTCCGCTGTCCGCGAAGGTGCCCTGGAAGAAGCGAACGGCCGCTGGCGGGCCGAGGGCCAGGCGATCGGGCTGCCCGCACACGAAGGTCCCAACGTGTTCCGGCTGGGCGGCTGGTACTGGATGGTGGTGGACGAGTGGCGCGGCCAGGCGGTGCACCGTTCGGCCGACGGCCTGGCCTGGACCCGGCAGGAGGCAAACAACGGTCTCATCCTGGACGCCCCCGGCACGGGAGCGGACGACGCCACTTACGGGCGGCACGCGGATGTGGTGACCCAGGGCGATCACGCCTACATCTTCTATTTCACGCACCCCGAATGGCAGGACACCGACATGGTGAGCGGCCTGGCGGACCCGGCCCGGGCGGTCCGGGAGCAGCGCACCGGCATCCACGCGGCGCGGCTGCACGTGGAAGGGGACGCCCTGGTCTGCACTCGCGACCTGGACGCCCCCGTTCACCTCGATCCTGCCCTGCTGGAGAGCTAGTTCCGGCCCGCTTCCGGCCTAGCCCGCAGCGCCGTCAACGGCCAGGCGGACCATGCTCCAGGAGACTGCGGGGAGCTCGGCGGTGAGCCGGCCGCCGTCGAGCTTTACACTGACGTTTTCGCCGGGCACCACTGAGGTGGAGTCGTCCGCCGTCGCCTGCCAGTAGGGGTCCTTGTTGGCGAAGGTGACCGCCTCAACAACCTTGACGTTCCCCAGCCCGGCGACGGCGGCGTCCAGCGTGAGCGCGTCTGTGGCTGAGCGGTTCACGGCAAAAACTACTGCTTGCCCGGAGGCCTCGTCGAACGTGGCGACGGCGGACAGTGCGGCGAAGTCCGCGGTCTTCCCTCCGCTGAGCAGCGGGGATTCGACGGCGAGCTGCAGCACCGTGCCGTGGGCGTGCTGTGAGGTGAGCGCGAACGGGTGGAAGGTGGTCTGCTTCCAGGCGCGGCCGCCGGGTTCGGTCATGATGGGGGCAATGACGTTCACCAGCTGCGCCAGGCTGGCGGAGTGCACGCGGTCGGTGTTGCGGAGCAGGGTGATGAGCAGGTCACCCACCACCACGGCGTCCGCGACGGTGTACCGGTCCTCGAGCAGCACGGGGGCCACCGGCCAGTCCTTGCCCGTGGGCGCCTTGGATTCGTCGCGGCTCATGTGCCAGACGTTCCATTCGTCGAAGGAGATGTTGACCTGTTTGGCGGACTTCTTGACCGACTTCACGTGGTCGATGTGGGCCACGATGTCCTTGATGAATGCCTCCATCCGGTGGCCCGAGGACAGGTGTTCCTGGAGGTCGCCGAAGTCCTCGAAGTACTGGTGGGCGGAGATCAGGTCCACCAGCTCGTACGTTTCGGTGAGGACAACACGCTCCCACTCGCCGAACGTGGGCATGCCGGGGGCCGAGCTGCCGCAGGCCACGAGTTCCAGGTCAGGGTCCACCATCCGCATGGCGCGGGCGGTGTCGGCCGCGAGCCGGCCGTATTCGGTGGCGTTCTTGTGGCCGATCTGCCAGAAGCCGTCCATCTCATTGCCCAGGCACCACATCTTGATGCCGTAGCCGTTTTCTGCACCGTTGGCCCGGCGCTGGTCGGAAAAGGCCGTGCCGCCGTCGATGTTGCAGTATTCCAGCAGGTCCAGGGCCTCCTGCGTCCCGCGGGTGCCCAGGTTCACGGCCATCATCGGTTCGACGCCGGCCTTGGCGGACCATTTGGCGAACTCGTCCACGCCCACGTGGTTGGGGTCTGTGGAGTGCCAGGCCAGGTCGAGGCGCGCCGGGCGCTGCTCCACCGGCCCCACACCGTCCTCCCAGCGGTAGCCGGAGACGAAGTTGCCGCCGGGGTAACGCACGGTGGACACGCCCAGTTCGCGGGTGAGTTCCAGGACGTCGGCCCGGAAGCCGTCCCCGTCCGCCGTCGGATGGCCCGGCTCGAAGATGCCGGTGTAGACGCAGCGGCCAAGGTGCTCCACGAAAGCGCCGAAGGTGCGGCGCCGGACGGGGCCCACGGTGAAGGCGGGGTCCAGGGTGATCTTGGCGGTTGCCTTGGCGGTCATCTCGCCTGCGGCGTTTTCGGTTGCACTCACGTAAACATCCTCGTTCTCTCGGTCTCTACAACGTTATAGAAATCTATTCTTGGTGGTGAAGGCGCTGCCGTCAAGGGACGGCCGCGGACACGCCGGTTCTGTCGACCCCTGGACGAAGGAAAGGCAGCCTGATGAGTACCTGGAATACCGGAATGCCCGGTGCGGCGCAGCGCGCCGCGGCCCTGGCGGCTGTTTTTGGGCTGGCGCTGGCCGGCTGCACGGCGAGTCCGCCGCCGGGCCAGCGCCCCACGTCCGCCACAACGTCCGCCGCCAGCACACCGGCCCAGCCCGCCCAGCCGGGCGGAACACAGCCCGGCACACCACAGACCGCCGCGGACATTCCGACCATCGTGGAGAACGTCCAGCCTTCGGTTGTCACCATCCTGACCGACGGCGGCGTGGGCAGCGGCGTGGTCTTCGCGGCCGAGGGGCTGATCCTCACCAATGAGCATGTGGTGCGCGGCAACACTGACGTGGAGGTTGCTTTTGCCGACGGCCAGCGCGTTGCCGGGACGGTCAAGGCCACGGACGCCATTTCGGACCTGGCCCTCGTGGAGGCCAAGCGCACCGGGCTTCCGGCGGCGAAGTTCCAGTCCGACCTTCCGCGGGTGGGTGAGCTGGCCGTCGTGATCGGCTCGCCGCTGGGCTTCGAGAACACGGCGACGGCAGGGATCATCTCCGGACTGCACCGCGAGATCCCCGGCTCGGCGGCCAGCAGCCAGTCACTGGTGGACCTGATCCAGACCGACGCCGCCATCAGCCCCGGGAACTCCGGCGGCGCCGTCGTCAATTCCCGGGGCGAGGTGATCGGCATCAGTGAGGCGTACATTCCGCCGCAGTCCGGCGCCGTGGCGCTGGGCTTCGCCATTCCGGCCGCAACGGCCGTCCGGGTGGCAGAACAGCTGCGCGAGGACGGCACAGCGGACCACGCCTTTATCGGCCTCCGCCCGGGCGGGATCACCCCACAGATTGCCGAACACCTGGGGCTCCAGAACACCCGGGGCGCCCTGGTGCTTTCGGTGGTCAGCGGCGGACCGGCGGACCGTGCCGGCATCCGCCCCGGCGATGTACTCACCGCCCTGGACGGCAAGGAGCTGGCCTCTCCGGAGGACCTGCTGGCCGAGCTCCGCGGCAAGAGCCCGGAGCAGGCGGTCAATGTGGGTTACCGCCGGGGCACGGAATCCAGGGAAGCCAAAGTCACGCTGGCCGCCCGTCCCGCCGCGGAAGGCTGACGGGCGGCACGTGCGCGGGCCCTAAAGCCCGCCGGCCAGCTTGTAATAGGCCGCGTTCCAGTTCAATTCCTTCTTGAACTGCTTGATGGTGGTGCCTTCGTCAATGGCCAGCAGTTCGGTCTTCGCGATTTCGGCGAAGTCCTCGAACACGTCCATGCCCACCTGGGTGGAGAGCACCGTGTGGTGGGCTGCTCCGGCGGTCAGCCAGGCAGCGGCGGAGGTGGCAAAGTCGGGCTTCGGGCTCCACAGCGCCCGTGCCACCGGCAGGTTGGGCAGCGGCTCGTCCAGGTCCACGACGTCGACGGCGTTCGCCACGAGGCGGAAACGGTCACGCATGTCGGACAGGGCCACCACGACGCCGGGGCCGGCGTCTGTGTCGAAGACCATCCGGACGGGGTCTTCCTTGCCGCCGATGCCCAGCGGGTGGATCTCGACGCGCGGCTTCGTGGCGGTCAGCGACGGGCAGACCTCCAGCATGTGCGCGCCCAGGATCTTCTCCGCGCCGGGGGTGAGGTGATACGTGTAGTCCTCCATCAGGGAGGCGCCGCCGGGAAGTCCGGAGCCCATGACTTTGGCCGCGCGGACCAGGATGGCCGTCTTCCAGTCGCCCTCGGCGCCGAAGCCGTAGCCGTCGGCCATCAGCCGCTGTACGGCCATGCCGGGCAGCTGGCGCAGTTCGCCCAGGTCCTCGAAGGAGGTGGTGAACGCGGCGGAGCCGTTGGCTTCGAGGAAGCCTCGCAGGCCCAGTTCGATCCGCGCACTGTAGCGGAGCGACTCGTGCCGCGCTCCCCCGGCCTTCAGTTCCGGGACCACGTCGTAGAGGCGCTCGTACTCGGCAACGAGGGCGTCGACATCGGACTCGGCAGCGCCGTGCACGGCGTCGGCGAGCTCGTTAACGGACCAGGTGTTCACCGAAACGCCGAAGCGCAGCTCGGCTTCGGTCTTGTCACCTTCGGTGACGGCCACGTTGCGCATGTTGTCGCCGAAGCGGGTCAGTTTCAGCGTGCGGACCGCGGCCCAGCCGGCTGAAGCCCGCTGCCAGACGCCCACCTGCCGGGTCACCTCCGGGTTGGATACGTGGCCCACCACGGTCTTGCGGGGAATGCCCAGGCGGGACTGTATGTAGCCGAATTCACGGTCGCCGTGGGCTGCCTGGTTGAGGTTCATGAAGTCGAAGTCGATGTCCGCCCAGGGCAGCTCAACGTTGGCCTGGGTGTGCAGGTGCAGCAGCGGCTTCCGCAGCAGGTCCAGGCCCTGGATCCACATCTTGGCGGGGCTGAACGTGTGCATCCAGGCCGTCACGCCGATCACGGAATCGTCCGAGTTGGCTTCCAGGGCGGTGCGGCGGATGGCGTCCGAATCCGTGAGGACCGGCTTCCAGACCACCTTGACCGGAACATCGGAGGATTCGTTCAGCACGCTGGCAATCTCCTGCGACTGCGCGGCGACCTGCTTGAGGACATCCTCGCCGTAGAGGTGCTGGCTGCCAGTGAGGAACCAGACCTCGTACTGTTCGAGCGAAGTTCTGTTGGCAGACGTGTTGGTGGTGTTGCTCATGGGGGTTCTCCTGGAGAAGTGGGGTGGCCGGCGCTATTGGCCGTAGACGTTCTGGTAGCGGGCGTAGAGGGATTCGATGCTGCCCTGGTCGATGGGCAGCGGTTCGCCCAGCTGGCGGGAGATATGCACGGTGCGTGCCACTTCCTCGCACATCACGGCGGCCTTGACCGCGGAGCGGGCATCCTTGCCGATGGTGAACGGGCCGTGGTTCTGCATCAGAACCGCCGGAGAGGTGGAGTTGCGCAGCGTCTCCACGATTCCCTGGCCGATCGAGTCGTCGCCGATCAGGGCGAAAGGGCCCACCGGAATGCTGCCGCCGAACTCGTCGCTCATCATGGTGAGGACGCACGGGATCGCTTCGCCGCGGGCCGCCCACGCCGTGGCGTACGTGGAGTGCGTGTGCACCACGCCGCCCACTTCCGGCATATGCCGGTAGACGTATGCATGCGCGGCAGTGTCCGACGACGGCGAGAACGGCGGGTTGCCCCACCCGCCCTCCGCGGGGACGCCGTAGAGGTCCGTGACCACCATGCTCTCGGGAGTGAGGTCCGCATAGGAGACACCGGACGGCTTGATGACCATCAGGTCCCGGCCGGGAACCCGGGCCGAGACGTTGCCGGCCGTCCACACCACCAGCTCATAGCGGGTGAGTTCGGCGTGGAGATCGCAGACTTCGCGGCGGACCCGGGCGATGGTTTCCAGGAGGTCGCTCATGCGGACACCTGCTTTGCGGACGGTTCGGCCGCTGCCTGCCCGGCGGCATCCTGCCCGGCGGCTGCCGCAAACGACGGCTTCGCCGCGCGCTGGATGGCTTTGAGCCGGTGCATCACACTGTTGGTGCCGCGGCCGAAGTAGTCGTGCAGGGTGCGGTACTCGCGGAAGAGTTCCTCGTAGGCGGCAACATTTTCCGGAATCGGAATATAGATCCCGCCGGGCTCCGAACCCATGGCGGCTGCGGCAGCCCGGATGTCCGGGTATCTGCCGGCCGCGACGGCGGCGTGGATGGCCGAGCCAAGCGCGGGCCCCTGGGTTGAGCCGATGGTGGAGAGCGGCAGGCCGGTGACGTCCGCGTAGATCTGCATGAGGAGCTTGTTCTTCAGCAGGCCGCCGGCGACGATGAATTCCTTGACCGGCACGCCCGAGTCCCGGAAGGCGTCGACAATGGTGCGGGTGCCGAACGCCGTGGCTTCCAGCAGCGCGCGGTAGGTGTCCTCGGGGCGCGTTGCCAGCGTCTGGCCCACCACAACCCCGGAGAGTTCGTGGTCCACCAGCACCGAGCGGTTGCCCGAGTGCCAGTCCAGGGCGATGAGCCCGTGTTCGCCGATGGCCTGGCGGGAGGCCAGTTCCGTGAGGTACTCGTGGATGCCCACCCCCTGTTCGGCGGCAGCCTGGTGGTATTCGGGCGGGACGCCGTTGCCGGTGAACCAGCCGAAGATGTCCCCCACGCCGCTTTGGCCGGCTTCGTAGCCCCACAGTCCGTCCACGATTCCGCCGTCCACCACGCCGCACATGCCCGGGACTTCACGGAGTACGGCGCCGTTCATGACGTGGCAGGTGGAGGTGCCCATGATGGCCACCAGCTGGCCGGGCTCCACCGCCTTCGCTGCCGGTGCCGTGACGTGGGCGTCAACGTTGCCCACCGCGACGGCGATGCCTTCCGGAAGCCCGGTCCAGGCAGCGGCTTCTGCCGTCAGGAAGCCGGCTGCATCGCCGAGCCGCCCGATGGTGTGCTCCAGCTTGGAACTGACGAAGTCCTTGAAGTCCGGGTTCAGGGCGGACAGGAATTCCTCGGACGGATAGCGGCCGTCCTGGTAGATGCCCTTGTAACCGGCGGTGCAGGCGTTGCGGACGTAGTTGCCGCACAGCTGCCAGACGATCCAGTCGGCCGCCTCCACCCAGTGGTCCATGGCAGCGTAGGCTTCCGGGTCCTCCTCCAGCAGCTGGAGTCCCTTGGCGAACTCCCATTCGGAGGAGATGAGCCCGCCGTAGCGCGGCAACCAGTTTTCGCCGCGCTCCGCGGCCAGGGCGTTGATCCGGTCCGCCTGCGGCTGTGCGGCATGGTGGCGCCACAGCTTCACGTAGGCGTGCGGCCGGTTGGCGAAGCCGGAAATCTCGTTCAGGGGCGTGCCCTCGGACGTGACCGGGACCATGGTGCAGGCCGTGAAGTCGGTGGCGATGCCCACCACGGCGGCGGGATCGATCCCGGCGTCGGCAATGGCGGCGGGCACCGCCCGGCGCAGCACGTCACGGTAGTCGTCGGGCACCTGCAGCGCCCATTCGCCGGGCAGCCGCGCGGCACTGTCACCCGCCACATCCGCCGGGAGGACATCCGTCACCACGGCATGCGGGTACTCAAACACACCGCTGCCCAGTTCCTTGCCGTCCCGGACGCGGACCACCACGGCCCGCCCGGACAGCGTGCCGTAGTCGACGCCGATCACAAAGCTGTCTGAACCGTCTGCTGTGACGTCCATCAATTCCTCCAATAGTCTCCGCGGCTTTGCGGTTGCCCTCAATTGTTAGCGCTAACAACTTTGCTGTCAAGGCATTGCGGCGAGCCGGGGTGGTCCACGCTCCGAAAGGAGCGATTGCTAACGGGTTTGGTCAGGCGGGCGGGGCGGTGCTTGCCCGCACCACGATCCGGGGCTCCACCACCGTGGCGCCCGCTCCGGCGCCGTCTTCGAGGAGGGCCAGCATCATGTCCATGCAGCGCCGGCCAAGTTCCTCGAAGTCCTGGCGGACCGTAGTGAGCGGCGGCGTGAAATAGCCCGCTTCCGGCTGGTCGTCGAACCCTACGACGGAGACGTCCTGCGGCACCCGCACGCCCGCTTCGCCGAACGCCCGCAACAGGCCCAATGCCATTTGGTCATTGCCCACGAAAACCGCGGTGGCTGCATGCGCAACGGCGAGCTGCTGGCCGATGCCGTAGCCGCTGCCGGCGCTCCAATCGCCTTCGACGATCAGGTCGTCAGCCAGTCCCGCCTGCACCAGCGCCTCGCGCCAGCCTTCGGCGCGCTCCGCGCCGTCGATCCAGTCCCGGGGCCCGGAGATATGCCCGATGCGCTTATGGCCCTGCTCAATCAAATGCTCGACGGCGAGCCGGGCACCCAGTTTCTGGTCCACCATGGCGCCGCTGAACCGGCCTTCGCCGCTGGACCCCACCACCACCACGGGCACGTCCAGGTTCAGGTTCTCCAGGGCCTGCAGCGTCCCGGTGTGCGGAACCAGTGCCACGATTCCGTCCACGCCCTGGTCCATGAAGTGGCGCGCCGCATCGCTGATCGACTCCGCGCTGACCTCGCGGATGGCCGCAATGCTCACGAAATAGCCGGCATCGCGGGCGGCCTGCTCCACCCCGAGGAGGGTGTTGGCGGGTCCGTACTGGGACAGCTCGCTGGCCAGGACGCCGATGGTGTGCGAACGCCGCGTCACCAGGCTGCGCGCAGCGGTGTTGCGCCGGTACCCCAGCTCGGCGATGGCAGCCTCAACGCGTTCCCTGGTCACCTTGCTGACGTTGGGGTGGTTGTTGATGACGCGGGACACCGTCTGGTGCGAGACGCCGGCACGTTCCGCCACGTCTTCAAGTCGCGGAAGGCGCCGCTCGCTGCTGTTAGCCATGAAGCTATTGTGCGCGAGCCTGCAGCGCATCCACGAAAACGCTCGGGATGTCCTCCGGATTCCTCGCAACATAGCTCGTGCCGCCGGTGACGTCCGAGATCTTCCGGAGGGTCTCGGCGTCCGCGTCCTCGGTGATGCCGATGCTGACGATCACCACGGGCTTGGCGGGGTCACGTTCGCGCTCCAGGGCTTCGAGCAATTCCTCGAGGCTGAGTGAGTCCGGATCTTCATTGGCGCCGTCGGTAAACAGGATGACGCTGTTGACGGCGCGGGCATCGTAGTTCGCCTTGACGGTGCGGTAGGCGGCAAGGGTCGTGTCGTAGAGCCCCGTGGCACCGCCGGTCCGCTTGTCCAGCCCGGAGATATCGGCCACCAGGCGGTCGCGCTGCGTGACGCCGCCAACCAGCTGGTCCATTTTCCGGATGGGATCGAGCTCCACGTAGTCCTGGCTGCCGCCGCCCAGCCCAATGGAAAACGCCCACATTCCCAGGGCTGCGGTGTTGGGAAACAGCTTGCTGCCGGCAATGGCCGCCTGCTGGGTGAGCTGCATGCGGGTCTGTTCCCCCGCCTGGAAGTTCATGGAACCGGACACGTCCATAACCACCAGCGACCTGAAGGGAATGGCTTGCAGGGACCAGCCTTTGAGCGTCCGCTGCACCGATTCCGACGACGCCGGCTTGAGGGCCGCAACGCTGCCCACGCCCTTCTGGTCCGGCGTGCGGCTGCCGTCCACGGGCCGAAGGCCGGTATCGGCGAGCGCCTTCATCCCCTCCTCGGTTGCCAGGGCGGATGCCAGGGCCTTGGCGGCGTCCGCGGCAGCACCGCCGCGCGCCCTGCCTGCGGCGGTGAGTGCCACGGGGTAGTCCAAGGACACCGACCCGGTGTGCGGCATCGACGCGGCAAGCTTGGCGCCGGCCGGCGTCTGCGCGAAGGACAGCCAGGCCTGCTCGGTAACGATGGCGAATCCCCCTCCGGCAGCCACCGCTTCGAGCTGTTTGGCGTCGGTCAGCTTCTCTCCCGTGCGCTGGCTCTCGCTCTGGGCCAGCTGCGCGGTGGCAGCCTGCAGCGTCTTCGCTTCCGCGCGTCCGGCCTCCACTTCGGAGAGCGCGCCCAGCAGCGCCACTTCCCCGCTCCCGGTCACCAGCGGGTCGCTGAACCGGACGCCGCGCGTCTGCAGGGCGCTCATCCAGGTGGCAAATCCGGGAACTTCCCCCTGGCGCCCAACAATCACACCGGGCGTCGAAGCCAGGGACGGCACGGCGATCTCAGGCACCATGGCAGCCCCCGCGCGCTGCACCCGGACGGCCGAGTCGGCCACCCACAGATCCGGGGCGTCCTTGCCCGCGGCCACTGTCGCGGCAAGCTCAGGCTGCGTCCGGGTTTCGATCGTGTATTTCACGCAGGCCTCGGCGGGCACTTTAGCAGCCGCGCTCTCCAGCGCAGGTGCGATGGTGGCATCGGCGCCGACGCGTACTTCCGCAGGGACCTCACACCGCTGGGCGGCCAGCGGCGACCGGTTCCCGGTGATCCAGAGGACAGCCGCGGCGGCAACGGCAATGGCCACCACCACGCCGGTGATCATCAGGATCCTGGGCCAGAAGAACGGTGACTTGCGGGGGAATCGGCCGTGGCGCTGGGGGCCTGCTGCTCGGCGACCTGACATGGGCGCGGTACCTAACTGCTGGGGATCCTGATGGGCGGGAGGCGTTTGCCGGCCACTATCCCTTGCTAGCGGGAAGCCCCAAGTCTGGCTGCAAAACCGTTCCAGTATACGTAAGTGAGTGGCTGGCATCACATCCGCCCATGCCCCGGCAATCAATGCCGCGCAACCATCGAAAATGATAGTTGAAGTTTCAAGTAAATGATCCTAGAATAGAAACATGACGCAGACACTTGACCGCCCGCCGGTACTCTTCCTGAGCCACGGAGCTCCTCCCCTGGCCGACGACGCCCGCTGGACCAGCGAGCTCAGCGCGTGGTCGGGCACCTTCGGCAAGCCGAAGGACATCCTGATGGTGTCCGCGCACTGGGAAAACGCGCCGGTGACCCTCAGCGCCACCACCCGGAACCCGGGGCTGGTGTACGACTTCTGGGGTTTCCCGCAGAAGTACTACGACGTCACCTACAACGCACCCCAGGCCGGGGAGCTGGCCACCGAAGTGGAGAAGCTCGTCTCCACCCACGGGCACCACGTGGAGCGGGACGAGGAACGCGGCCTGGACCACGGCGCCTACGTGCCGCTCGTGGAAATGTTCCCCGAGGCCGACATCCCCGTGCTTCAGATGTCCATGCCCACCCTGGATCCGCAGGGCCTGTTCAACCTGGGCAAGACGCTGGCGCCGCTGCGGGACCGCGGCACGCTCATCGTGGGATCGGGCTTCACCACGCACAACCTCCGCTGGTTCAACCCGGCAGCCGGGCCGGACACCACGCCGCCCTCCGTTTCAAGCGAGTTCGACCACTGGGCCGAGGAAACCATGGCGGCCGGCGACGTCGACTCCATCCTGGACTTCCTCAAGAAGGCACCGGCCGCCCGTGAAGCGCATCCCCGCAGCGAGCACTGGGCTCCGCTCTACGTAGCCCTGGGCGCAGCCTACGAATCCGGCGACCTGAAGGCGAAAACGGCCATCGACGGCTTCTGGTTCGGCCTCTCCAAGCGCTCGTGGACACTCACCGGCAAGTAGTTCCGGGCAACAAAAAACCTCCGGCCTCCTGTCGCCAGGATGCCGGAGGTTTTCCACTCTTCGCTAAAAGAGTGGGCCCTGTGGGGATCGAACCCACGACCCACGGATTAAAAGTCCGATGCTCTACCAACTGAGCTAAAGGCCCCAGCTGACTGCCACCTTTGCGCGCGGCAAGCGCACGCAAACGGACCATCAGCCCAGTCCATTTCTGGACGTTAAATACTGTACCGCACGCCAAGGGCAGCTTTGGCACAACGGCGCGCGGCGCCGTCGTACGTTAAACACGCCACCCGACCAGTAACGATGGCATCCGCAGCCTCCCTCAATACTCCTTAAGCCGCCCGGCGGCAAGCTCGATAACAGAACAGCACAGGAGTAGCGTGGGGGCATGAGCGAGCAAGCAGGACCCAAGGCCTACGGCGGCGCAAACCGGCATCACAAGCCCAAGCCTTTTGCGCCCATCGACTTCGAACCGTTCGCGGGCGGCGCGGACCCTGCCCGGGTGTCCGAAGCTGCGCACCTGGCGGCCCAGGCACTGGTGCGCCACGGCCGCGACAGCGACGATCCCAAGGTGACCAAGCGCCTCGTCAAGCTGGCCGATGAGCAGGGCCTGGAAGCCATCGCCGAAATGTGGGCCGAAAGCCCCGCACGCTCCCTGCCCGGCGCCCTCTGGCGCCTGTACGCGCTGCGCGCCGCCACCATCCAGGACCCCGAGCGCATCTCCGTCTACTTCAAGGCGGGCAAGGACACGGCGCAGGTTTCCAATGTGGTTGCGGGTGCTGCCGAGCCGCCGGGAGCGGACGAAATGAAGACGATGGCGGACGCCATCCTCTCCGGAGCGTTCGACGGCGAGTTCGACGTCGCGCTGGAACGTTCCGCCGCCTTCTGCCGCGTGGTGGCCCTGGGCCAAGCCACACTGGCGGATGGCGCCGAACACAGCAACGAGAACCACGCCAGCAAACTGACCCGCAATTCCCACCTCCTGGTGAAGACCGCCGAGGACCTCGAGCACGCCGCAAACGCCTGGCGGCTGGGCGAACTGGACTGACGGCCCCGCAGCCGGACCGCCCCTCCCCTGCCCGGCTTTCGCCCCGCCCCTGCCTGGCATTGGTGCGGGCGGAGCACGCTGCGCAAGTCTCCCACTGTTACGCACGGAGGAGCCCGGCTGTCAATGTTGACTTGGTTCAGCCAAAGTAGAAAACTGAAACCGGTGCCGAACCGCGAAACCCCCGGGCTTCAACATTTAGCCGCCTAGAGCGGCCTACCGCCGAGAGGCGTATCCGGTTCGGCACCACTTTCATGCCCGGATGAATCAGCCGGTAAAGTAATCCCCATGTGCGGGTCAACGTCAAGTCACATGGCCCCGGGGCCACATTCCATGCCGCTCCCTACCTACGCCGGAATCAGAAGGTGAGGCTCCGCCTCTTTCCGCAGGAGCCCGCGGGGCTGCACCTGCTCTCGCAGATGGCCCGCCAAATCGTCCTCGGCACCGGAACCCTGGCCGAAATCCTCGGCGTCCCGGCCACAGAGCACAACCGCCTGGTCGAAGACATGCACGACCACGAGGCCAAATCCGCCGAGCTGCAGTTCGCGCTGCTGACCCACATGCGCACCAGCTTCGTGAACCCGCTCCCCCGCGAGGACATGTACGCCCTCTCCCGCTACCTCAATGAGGCCATGGAAAAGCTGGACGCCGCAGCCGAACTGGTGGCCCTGTACAAACTCGAGCGCCTCTCCAAGCGCGCTGCCGACCAGCTGGAAGTCATCAGCCGGCAGGCCGAGCTCACCGTGGACGCCATGCGGCGGCTGAACGACCTGGACGACCTCGAGGATTACTGGATCGAGATCCTCCGCCTGGCCAAGCGCGCCGAACGGACCCACCGGGTGTGGGTAGCGGACATGATCAAGGACATGAAGTGGTCCCAGTACGCACGCAACAGGGACGTCGCCAACCAGCTGGTGGAAGTCACGAAGGACATGCGGCGCATCGCCACCCAGGTGGGCAGCATCATCGTCAAGGAATCCTGACGTGACCCTGTTTTTCTTCGCCGTGGTGGTCCTGTTCGCCGCCGCGTTCGCCTTCCTGAACGGCTTCAGGGACGCGTCAACGTCCGTGGCGCTGGCCGTGCGCACAAGGGCACTGACACCCACCGTGGCGGTCCTGCTGGCCGCCCTCTTCAACTTCGCCGGGGCCGCACTGAGCGGGCTCCTGGCCCTGCAGGTCAGCAGGACCTGGATCTCGCTGCCGCCGGGCGAAAACGGGCTGACCATCCTCATCGCGGGCCTGCTCAGCGCCGTGGTGTGGGGCGTCTACACATGGTGGCGCGGTATTCCGTCCTCCTCCACGCACGCCCTGGTGGGCGGGCTGGCGGGCGCGGGCCTGGCCAGCGTGCTGGTGGGCGGCAATGCCGTGGACGGCGTGAACAACTCGCTGCTGTTCCAGGTGGTGCTGCCGCTCCTGCTCTCCCCCGTGCTCGCTTTTGTGGGCGCCTATCTGCTGGTCTGGCCGGCCACCTGGGCGGCCCGCTACACGCCTCCCAGCGTGGTGAACAGCCGCTCCCGCCGTACCCAGGCCATCGCCGCCGGAGCTGTCGCCTTCGGCCACGGCCTGCAGGACGGACAGCGGACGGGTGCGGTGCTGCTCCTGGCGCTCCTCGCCGCGGGGCTGTCCGACGGCGCCGCCATGCCTGGGTGGGTGCCTCTGCTCACCGCTGCGATGCTCACGGCGGGGACCCTGGCCGGGGGCTGGCGCATTTCCTACACCATCGGCTACAAGCTCACCCGGATCGATCCGCTCCGCGGCTTCGTGGCCCAGCTGTACAGCTCGGTCCTGCTGCTGCTCGGCGCGATCGGGCTGCACTGGCCGGTGTCCACCACGCACACCGTGACGGCGGCTGTGCTGGGTGCCGGCAGCAACCAGGGCTTCCCGGTGACCAACCGCCGGCTGGTCCTGAAGATCCTGGCCTTCTGGGTCCTCACGCCGGTGCTGACGGCAGCGGCGGCCTTCGTGCTGGAACTGTCCCTCTCGCCCCTCACGGACCTTTAAAAGACCATCGGTTGCTCCGCAGACGCCGTTTTGAGGTTCCAAAACGGCGGTTACGGAGCAACCGATGACGTGGCGGGTGGGCCCACAGCCGCAGGGGTCCCCGGGCGAGCTTGCGAGCCTGGGGAGCGGCTGGGGACTATCCGAAGCGGCCGGAGACGTAGTCTTCCGTGGCCTTTTGGGTGGGGTTGCTGAAGATGGTGTGGGTATCGCCCACTTCAATCAGCTTGCCCGGCTTGCCGGTTCCGGCGATGTTGAAGAACGCGGTCCGGTCCGAGACGCGTGCCGCCTGCTGCATGTTGTGGGTAACGATGACCACCGTGTACTGGTCCTTGAGGTCGTTGATGAGGTCCTCAATGGCCAGCGTGGAGATGGGGTCCAGTGCGGAGCAGGGTTCGTCCATCAGGATGACCTGCGGCTCCACCGCGATGGCGCGCGCAATGCAGAGGCGCTGCTGCTGGCCGCCGGAAAGGCCGGATCCCGGCTTGGCCAGGCGGTCCTTCACTTCGTTCCACAGGTTGGCGCCCTGCAGGGAGCGCTCCACCAGGGCATCGGCCTCGCCCTTGGACATCTTCTGGTTGTTCAGCTTCACGCCGGCCAGGACGTTGTCCCGGATGGACATGGTGGGGAACGGGTTGGGCCGCTGGAACACCATGCCGATCTGCGAACGCACGGTCACGGGGTCAACGCCGGGGCCGTAAAGGTTGTCCCCGTCCAGCAGCACCTCGCCTTCCACGCGGGCACCCGGAATCACCTCGTGCATGCGGTTCAGCGTCCGCAGGAAAGTGGACTTGCCACAGCCGGACGGGCCGATGAATGCCGTGACGGACTTGGCCTCGATGTTGATGTTGACGTCCTCAACGGCCAGGAACTTGCCGTAGTAGACGTTCAAATCCTTGACGTCGATGCGCTTAGACATGGTATTCCTTCACTTGCTGGATACGAATTGAATTTTACCGGCGGACTAGCGGCCGGTCTTGGGTGCGAAGATCCTGGCGATGAGCCGTGCGCCGAGGTTCAGCAGCATGACCAGGATGATGAGCACCAGCGCGGCACCCCAGGCCCGCTGCGAGGACGGATCCGGATTGGACGGCGAGGTGGGGTTCAGGATCTGGGTGTAGATGAACGTGGGCAGCGAAGCCATCCAGCCGCTGAACACGTTGGTGTTGATGCTCGTGGCGAAGCCTGCGGTCACCAGGATCGGAGCCGTTTCGCCGATCACGCGGGCGATCGCCAGGGTGACGCCGGACGCGATGCCGGAGATCGCCGTCGGAATGACCACCTTGAGGATGGTCCGCCATTTGCGGACGCCCAGGGCGTACGCCGCCTCGCGGAGCTCGTTGGGCACGATCTTGAGCATTTCCTCGCTGGAACGCACCACCACCGGGATCATCAGGACGGAAAGCGCGACGGCGGCAACGGCCCCCGTTTTGGTGCCCGGCCCCACGACTGCAAAGAAGAACGCGGCGGCGAAGAGGCCGGCGACGATCGACGGGATGCCCGTCATGACATCCACGAAGAACGTGATGGCACGGGCCAGCGGGCGGTCCTCGCCGTACTCGACCAGGTAGACGGCGGTCAGCAGGCCCACGGGCACGGAGATGACGGTGGCCAGCAGGGTGATCTGGATGGTGCCGATCAGGGCGTGGTAGATGCCGCCCATGACGGGTGCGCCCTGCTCCACGCTCTTGTTGTCGAAGGCGCCGGTGACGCCGTTCATGGACGTGTTGAGGAAGCCCGGGTCCAGGAGCCCGGGGAGCCCGTTGATCAGGACGGTCAGGATCACGGAGATCAGCGGCAGCAGGGCCACCAGGAAGGAACCGACCACCAGGCAGGTGGCCAGTTTGTCCTTGGCCTTGCGGCCCCCTTCGACGGCGGCGCTCCAGCCCACCAGGCCGGCGGTGAACAGGATGGCGGCGACAATACCCCAGCCGAAGGCGTTGAAGCCGATGACGGCCATGATGGCGGCGCCGACCACCAGGGCGAGGGCCAGGACGACGTAGGGCGCGAACTTGGGCAGCTGTCCCTTGGTGAGGGCGGAACGCTTGCGGACCGGAGTAAGGGTGGAGGTCATTTAGTTGGCTCCCGAGAATTCTTTGTGCCGGCTGATGATCCAGCGGGCAATCATGTTGACGCCCAGCGTGATGACGAACAGGACCAGGCCCGCCGCGATCAGCGTGCTCACCTTCAGGCCGCTGGCCTCCGGGAAGTTCAGGGCGATTTCAGCGGCGATGGTCTGGTTGCCGGACTGGATCAGGCTGGCGGTGAGGGCGCCGGAGGAGAGCACCAGCGCCACGGCCATGGTCTCGCCGAGGGCGCGGCCCAGGCCAAGCATCACGGCGCTCACGATGCCCGGGCGGCCGAACGGAAGAACGGCCATCTTGATCATTTCCCAGCGGGTGGCACCCAATGCCAGTGCGGCTTCCTCGTGCAGCTTGGGGGTCTGCAGGAAAATTTCGCGGCTCAGGGACGTGATGATGGGCAGGACCATCACGGCCAGCACGATGCCGGCGGTGAGGATGGTCTTGCCGGTGGCGGACGCTGGGCCCTGGAAGATGGGCAGCCAGCCCATGTTGTTGGCCAGCCAGTCGTAGGCCGGGGAGATTTCCTTGGCCAGGAACGCGGCACCCCAGGCGCCGTAGACCACCGACGGGATGGCGGCCAGGAGGTCGATCACGTAGCCCAGGCCGGAGGCGAGGCCGCGCGGTGCGAAGTGCGAGATGAACAGCGCAACTCCGATGGCCACGGGCGTGGCGATGACCAGCGCGATGATTGCTGCGATCACGGTGCCGATGACGATCGGCCAGATGTAGGCGAAGAAGCCTTCGCCGCCTTGGATCTTGTCCGGCGAGGCCACGAGGGCCGGGATGGCCTGGACTACCAGGAACAGGGCAACGCCGAAGAGCACGGCAAGGATCAGGCATCCTGCGGCCAGGGCGGCTCCGGAAAAGACCTTGTCTCCGGCGCGCCCTGCGCCCCGGGACTTTGTCAGGGAGGTGGTGGTCACAAACGATCCTCTGGGTTCGAATAGAACCGACTGCCTCGTCCGGATAATCCGGCAAGCAGCGGTGAAACTGGCTTTACTTCGGACAAACACCTAGGTTCCCTGCCCCGGAACGGCGGTCTGTGACCGCCCCTCCGGGACAGGGAACCTGGTTCAGGCTCGTGTTTCCACTATGCCTCGCTGTGCAGCGAATTCCCTAGGACTTGACCTTGATGGATTCGATGGCAGCAACGGCCTTGTCCTGCAGGGTCTTGGACAGCGGCGCGGACTTCGCGGCGTCGGCGGCGGCCTTCTGGCCGGCGTCGGACACTACGTAGCTTTCGAAGGCCTTGACCAGGTCAACGGTTTCCTTCTTGTCGTACGTGGTGCAGACAACGTGGTAGGAAACCAGGACAACCGGGTAGGCGCCGGCGGCGGTGGTCTTGCGGTCCAGCTTGATGGCAACATCGGTGGCGGCGCGGCCGTCAACCGGCTTGCCGGCTTCTACAGCCTTGGCAGCGGCGTCGGGGGAGATCTTGACGAACTCCTCGCCCACCTTGATGGCGGCGGTGCCCAGCTTGCCGCCCACGGCGGAGTCATCAGCGTAGGTCACGGCGCCCGGGGTGTCGGTGACGGTCTTGACGACGCCGGAGGTGCCCTTGGCGTTCTCGCCCTTCAGGGAAGCGGGCCAGATGCCTGCAGCCTTGTCGGTCCAGACCTCGGGAGCGGCGGCAGCCAGGTAGTCGGTGAAGTTGGTGGTGGTGCCGGAGTCATCGGAGCGGTTGACCGGCGTGACCTTCAGGTCCGGCAGCTTGGCATCCGGGTTGAGGGCGGCGATCGCGGGGTCGTTCCAGTTGGCGATTTCGCCGCGGAAGATCTTGGCAGCCGTGGTGGCGTCGAGGTTCAGTTCCTTGACATCCGGGATGTTGAACGCGATGGCGATCGGGGAAATGTAGACCGGGATGTTGATGGCGCCTTCGGGGCCGCACTTTTCCTTGGAGCTGGCGAGCTCCTCATCCTTGAGGTAGGCGTCGGAACCGGCGAACTGCGCCGAACCGTCGATGATGGCCTTGCGTCCCGCGCCGGAACCGTCCGGGGAGTACTGCACGGAGGCGGACTGGTTGGCGGAAGCGAAGCCGGCCTTCCAGGCATCCATTGCTGCGCCGGTGGAGGAAGCGCCGATGCCGGTCAGGGTGCCGGTGACGTTGGCGCCCGAGGCAGACGGAGTACCGGACTGTGCCGTGTTCGTCGCGTTGTCGGAACCACAGGCGGTGAGCGCGAGTGCGCCGGCTGCGATGACAGCGATAGCCGCGTGGCGGCCGAAGCGGAGTGCCTTCACTAGATGTACCCCTTCCAGGGATTTTCTGATGCGTGCCGGACCGGAGACGTCCGAACAGAAGAAGTTGCGTACTTTTTGTACCTTTATTGAAGTTATGGGCCTTAGGTAACGGGATGTGGGGACCAAGGTGAACGGAGGGTTAACGACGGCGGGACATCGGCTTACATGTGCAGCGTCACCATTGCGCACATCACATCTCCGGCCGTAGTGCAACGCCAGTGAATAGACTGGAACGCATGGCCCCACCGACTGGAATTTCCGCAAGCAGAAAATTCCTCCGAACCAGGATCCGCACCGGGATGGTCCGTAGCCGGAATTCCCTGGTGCCGGCCATCCAGATGACAGTCTGCGCCGTGGGCGCGTATGCGTTCGCCGAATACGTCCTTGGCCATTCAGGCCCGCTGTTCGCGGCGACGTCATCGCTGATTGCGCTGGGATTCTCCCGCGAGCCACGGCTGCGCAGGGTGATGGAGGTGGGGCTGGGCTGCACCATCGGCATCGCGGTGGGTGACCTGCTCCGCCACTGGCTGGGCGGCGATATCTGGGTTGCCGCCGTCGTACTTCTTATCTCCATCCTGCTGGCACGTTTCCTGGACAGCGGCAACATTTTCACCACGCAGTTGGGGCTGCAGTCGCTGTTGGTGGTGCTGCTCCCGGCCCCGGCCGGGGGGCCGTTCACCCGGAGTATCGACGCAATCGTGGGCGGCCTGTTCGCGCTGCTCTTCACCGTCCTGGTGCCGAAGGATCCCCGGCGGGAACCCCGGAAGGATGTGCAGAAGCTACTGCACGAACTTGCGGAAGTGCTGCGTGATTGTGCGTCCGCGCTGACGAACAGCGACTCCACCGAGGCGTGGCACGCCCTTGTCCGCGGCCGGAACTGCCAGCCGCTGGTGGACGCGATGCGCCAGTCGCTGCGCGCCTCCGGTGAGGTGGCCACGCTGGCCCCGGCATACCGGCGGCATCGCGACGAGATCGGCAGGCTGGAGCAATCGCTGGATTACATCGACCTGGCGCTCCGTAACAGCCGGGTTTTCGCGCGCCGGCTGACCAGCGCCATCAACCACGCCGCCCTCTCGGACGAGGCCACGGAGAACATCGCGGAGGTCCTGCAGGAAACCGCGGCCGCCATCGACGAACTGTCCCTGGGCCTCGCTGAAATGCACGAAGGTGTCCGGCGCGCCCACCTCCGGACGTCCCGGCTGGAGCTGACCGAAATCGCCGGACGGCTGCACCCGCGGATGCTGGACGTGCAGCGGCTCGAGGGCGAAACGGTGGTCATGCTGTTCCGCCCGCTGATGGTGGACCTGCTCGAAGCCACCGGAATGGACTCCAAGGAAGCCCGGGACATCCTGCCGCCGCTGTAGCGCGGCCAGTGGTCGCGCCCGTCAAGACCGGCTCGATCACCAGGAGTGTCACTGCCCCCGGATAGGGTGGAGCAATGGCAACCAAGACTTCCCGGGCGTCCAAAGCCCCGGCCTACAAATGCGCCGAATGCGGCTGGACCACCGTCAAATGGGTGGGGCGCTGCGGCGAGTGCCAGGCCTGGGGCACCGTGGAGGAAACCGGTGCCGCCGTTGCACGCACGACGGCGGCCACCACCGTCCTGGAGCCGGCCCGCCGGATCGCCGACGTCGATGCCACCACCGCGGCGTTCCTTCCAACCGGTGTGGACGAGTTGGACCGTGTGCTGGGCGGCGGCCTTGTTCCGGGCGCGGTCATCCTGCTGGCCGGCGAACCCGGCGTGGGCAAGTCCACGCTGCTGCTGGATGTTGCGGCCAAGTTCGCCCGCACCGCGCAGGACGTCCTCTACATCACGGGCGAGGAATCCGCTGCACAGGTCAAGCTGCGGGCGGACCGGATCGATGCTGTTGCGGAGTCCCTCTATCTTTCGGCCGAAACGGACCTGGGCCAGGCGCTCGGGCAGGTGGAGAAGCTGGAGCCGCGGCTGCTGGTGGTGGACTCTGTCCAGACGCTCAGCAGCGCCGACGTCGACGGCAGCGCCGGCGGCGTCTCGCAGGTGCGGGAAGTGGCGGCCTCCCTCATCGCCGCGGCCAAGCGCCGCAACATGACCACCCTGCTGGTGGGGCACGTAACCAAAGACGGCTCCATCGCCGGCCCCCGCCTGCTGGAGCACCTGGTGGACGTGGTCTGCCAGTTCGAAGGCGAGCGCCACTCACGGCTCCGGCTGCTGCGGGCGGTAAAAAACCGCTACGGCCCCACGGACGACGTCGGCTGCTTCGACCTCAACGAGGACGGCATCGTGGGCCTTGCCGATCCCAGCGGGCTGTTTGTTTCCCGGACCAAGGAGCCCGTGTCCGGCACCTGCATCACGGTGACCCTGGAAGGCCGCCGGCCGTTGCTGGCCGAGGTGCAGTCGCTGCTGGCCGAGAGCGCCAGTTCACAGCCGCGCCGCGCCACCAGCGGCCTGGACAGTTCCCGGGTGGCCATGCTCCTCGCAGTGCTCCAGCAGCGCGCCGGCTGCCTGCTGCACAAGGATGATTCCTACGTGGCAACAGTGGGCGGCGTGAAGCTCAGCGAACCGGCAACCGACCTGGCCGTGGCTCTGGCCGTGGCCTCGGCCAAGGCGAAGAAGCCCCTGCCCACCCGGCTGATCGCCTTCGGCGAGGTGGGCCTGGCCGGTGAAGTCCGCCCTGTTCCGGGCATCAACCAGCGCATCCAGGAGGCCCACCGGCTGGGCTTCACGCATGCCGTGGTTCCATCCAGCCCCAACGGTCCGGGACCGGTTCCGGCCGGCTTCTCCGTCCGGGAAGTGGGCCACCTGGCCGAGGCCCTGGGTCTGCTCATCAGCTGAAGCAGGTGGTGGACGGGCCGGGGCGTGCATCAGCGACTTAGGACCCTAGCGGAGGCCGCGGAAGGGGCGCACCCTTGGGGTAGGACTTGGCGCACGAACAGCAGGCCACGGAGGGAGCAGCCATGATGTGGGGTTACGGTCCGGACATGGGCTGGATGTGGCTGTGGGGCGTGCTGATGCTGGTGGGCATAGCCCTGCTCGTCCTGGTTGCAGTGCGCTTGTTCGCCGGCGGCCGCGGCGGGTTCCAAAGCGGCGGCTTCAACCACCCTGGTCAGCCGGGACCCGGCGGTCCTTGGCCGGGCCCCGGCGGTCCCGGATTTGGCGGGCCAGGATTTGGCGGAGCCGGGGGACGCAGCCGGGCCCGGCAGATCCTCGACGAACGTTTTGCCAAAGGGGAGCTGACCGCTGACCAGTACCGCGAGCAGGTCAGGGTACTCGGCGAGGAACCGTAGTGCCTCCTGCCAGCGTGCCGCCCGCGGACCCGCAACCGGACCTGCCACCGGGCCCGCAACAACCCGCCAGTACGCCACCGGACCTGCCACCCGTCAGGCCGCAACCCCTAGCGCACCATCCCGTCCTCCGGCCCCTGAGCCGGCGCAGCGCCCTGCTTCTGGGCGGTCTCGGGGCGGCCGCCACGGCGGCGGGTGGAGCAGGGCTGTGGTGGTCGCTGGCCACCCGGTCATCGTCCAGGACGGCCCCCGTAACCGGAGCCGAACTGTCCCAGCCATCCGAGCTGCGCAGTTCCGGAGGCAGGCTGGAAGTCCGGCTCGAGGCGGGCCCCGGCCAGTTCCAGCTCGCCGGGCAGCAGGTCCGGACCCTTGGCTATAACGGGGGGATTCCGGGTCCCACACTTCGCCTGCGGCCGGGCGACCTGCTGAACGTCCGGCTGGCCAACAACCTGGACCAGGCAACAAACCTGCATGTCCACGGACTGCACGTCTCCCCCGAGGGCTCCGGGGACAACGTGTTCGTTATGGTAAATCCGGGCGCCGTCCATGAGTACGAGTACCGGCTGCCCGCGGACCACCCTCCGGGAGTGTACTGGTACCACCCGCACCACCACGGCACGGTTGCCGACCAGATTTTCGCCGGACTCTTTGGCGCGATCATCGTGGAGGACCCGGAACCCATCGCAGTCAGCGCCGAGCGCGTACTGGTCGTTTCGGACACCACACTCGACGGCGCAGGAAACGTTGCCCGCGTTTCGCAGATGGAGCGGATGCTGGGCAGGGAAGGCGAAATCGTCCTGGTCAACGGACAAAGCAATCCGGGCTTCACCGCAGTGCCGGGGACGCGCGAGCGGTGGCGCATCATCAACGCCTGCGTGGCCCGCTATCTGTCGCTGCGGCTGGACGGCCAGCAACTGCAACTGCTGGGAATGGACTCGGGCCGGTACCGTACGCCGTCGGACGTGGAGGAACTGTTCCTGGCACCCGGCAACCGGGCCGATCTGCTGGTGACCACAGCCGCCGGAAACGCAGTGCTGCGGGCCGCGTATTACGACCGGGGCACCATGGCCGGCATGATGGGGCAGGGCCCCGGGCCCCGGCAGACAAGCCGGCCGGGTGCGGCAGCCGCGGCACTCGCAACGTTGCGAGTGGCGGGAAGCGCCGCACCCTCAACAGCGTCGCCGCCGTCGCCGCTGGTGCCGTCCCCCTCGCCCCAGACGCCGTTGCCTGCCGTGAGGGAACCGGACGACCTTAGGACAGCCGCCGTGGCTGCGCACCGGCAGCTCACCCTCTCCTCCGGCGCAGGCATGGGAATGGGCATGGGCGGGGGCATGATGGGCTTCACCATCAACGGCCGCGAGTTCAGCCCGGCCAGGACGGACACCACGGTGGCGGCGGGGAGCGTGGAGGAATGGACGCTGACCAACCCCAGCCCCATGGACCATCCGTTCCACCTGCACGTCTGGCGGATGCAGGTCGTTGAGGAGGGCGGCCGCCCGCTGGAACAGCCGGAGTGGCGGGACGTGGTCAATGTCCCGGCGCAGGGTCGGGTGAAGGTCAGGGTGGCGTTCAACGACTTCGCCGGCCGTTCCGTCTACCACTGCCACATCCTGGATCACGAGGACCTCGGAATGATGGGCGTGATCGAAGTCCGTTAGCAGGAAGCTGTTGCCAAACATACCCCCAGGGGGTATGTTTGCGGTTAATCAAGGCCATCAAGGGTGACGTCCCAAAGGAGCGCATTATGGACCCCCGCCACGGTGCAGGCCCATTGAAAACAGGATTGAACGCAGCGCCGAATGACGGCCAGCCGCACGCTGGCCACACCGGCCATACCAGCAGTCCCGGCCATCCCAGCGATCCCGGCCAGCACGCACCGGATCACGCCATGCACCAGGGCCGTCATCCCGACGGCAAGGGGCCTGTTGACGACGAGCACATGGTCCACAGCCACGGCCAGCACGCCGGGCACAGCGTGGCGATGTTCAAGAACAGGTTCTGGCTGACCCTTGCCCTGGCCGTACCAGTGGTCTTCTTCAGCCCGATGTTCGGTGACCTCCTGGGTTACATGCCGCCGGCCTTCCCGGGTTCCAGCTGGATTCCGCCGGTCCTGGGCACGGTGATCTTCGTGTACGGCGGCCAGCCGTTCCTCCGCGGCGGGTTCAACGAACTCAAAGCCCGGAAGCCCGGCATGATGCTGCTCATCGGCATGGCCATCACGGTGGCCTTCGGCGCGTCCTGGGCCACCAGCCTGGGGATCGGCGGCTTCGACCTGGACTTCTGGTGGGAACTCGCGCTCCTTGTTGCCATCATGCTGCTGGGCCACTGGATCGAGATGCGGGCGCTCGGCTCGGCGCAGGGGGCACTGGATGCCCTGGCCGCCCTGCTTCCCGACGAGGCCGAACGCATCACGGACACGGGCACCGAAACGGTGGGGGTCTCCGAGCTCCGGTCCGGCGATCTGATCCTGGTCCGCTCGGGCGGGCGGATGCCGGCGGACGGCACCGTGAGCGAGGGTCAGGCTGAGTTCGACGAATCCATGATCACGGGTGAATCCAAGACCGTGCTGCGTTCGCCGGGCGACCCTGTGGTGGCCGGCACGATCGCTACGGACAATGCCGTCAGGGTGCAGGTGACCGCCATCGGCGAGGATACGGCCCTGGCCGGGATCCAGCGGCTTGTTGCCGAAGCGCAGGCGTCCTCCTCCCGGGCACAGGCCCTCGCTGACAGGGCGGCGGCGTTTCTTTTCTACTTCGCGGCCGGTGCCGGCGCCATCACTTTCGTCGTGTGGACGCTGCTGGGCAGCCTTCCCGACGCCGTCACTCGCACCGTGACGGTGCTGGTCATTGCCTGCCCCCACGCACTGGGTCTCGCCATCCCCCTGGTGATCGCCATCTCCACGGAACGGGCGGCCCGGGCAGGCGTGCTGATCAAGAGCCGGATGGCGCTGGAGCGCATGCGGACCGTCGACGTCGTACTTTTCGACAAAACCGGGACCCTGACCAAGGGTGAGCCTGAAGTCATGGACCTCGCCGCAGCTGATGGCACGGACCGGGACGGGCTCCTGGCCCTGGCCGCCGCCGTGGAATCGGACAGCGAGCACCCGGTGGCCCGGGCCATCGTCGCCGCCGCCCGCAGCCGGGGCCTGACTATCCCGGCAGCCAGCGACTTCAGCTCCATGACCGGCCGCGGCGTCCGTGCCAGCGTTGACGGGAGAACCGTGTACGTGGGCGGTCCGGCCCTGCTCCGTGAACTGGGAGCCGCCGAACCGCCCGCGCTCACCGCCGTCACGGGAGCCTGGATGGACCGCGGGGCCGCGGTCCTCCACGTCGTGGACGACGGCGGGCGGGTACTGGGCGCCGTCAGCCTCGAAGACGCCGTGCGACCGGAGTCCCGGCAGGCCGTCGCGGCCCTGCAGAACCGCGGCATCAAGGTGGCCATGATCACCGGGGATGCACGACAGGTGGCCCGGGCCGTCGCGGCGGACCTCAGGATCGATGAGGTGTTCGCGGAAGTGCTTCCGGCGGACAAGGACAAGAAGGTCGCCGAACTCCAGGGGCGCGGGCTCCGGGTGGCCATGGTGGGCGACGGCGTCAACGACTCCCCCGCCCTGGCCAGGGCGGAGGTGGGGATCGCGATCGGAGGAGGGACCGACGTGGCGGTGGAATCCGCCGGCGTGGTCCTGGCCGGCAACGATCCGCGGGCGGTGCTGTCCATGGTGGACCTGTCCCGGGCAAGCTACCGCAAAATGTGGCAGAACCTCGTCTGGGCCACCGGCTACAACATCCTGGCGGTGCCGCTGGCTGCCGGGGTGCTCGCCTTCGCCGGGGTGGTCCTCTCCCCCGCGGCCGGCGCCGTGCTGATGTCCGCCTCGACAATTGTGGTGGCCCTCAACGCCCAGCTGCTGCGCCGGCTGAAGCTCAATCCCGCCCAGGTGCGCTGAGCAAGGGAGGAACCGATGCCGGAAACCAGCGCCGGAAATTCCTCCTACGGGCAATACTTTGCCCGCGTGGGTCCGCGCATGGACGCCCGCGGAGCGGCAGCCCACCGCCGGCGCCTCGTCGGGGCGGCCTACGGCGCCGTCGTCGAAATCGGGGCCGGCTACGGCGCCACTTTCCCCTTCTACCCCTCGGCCGTGACCGGGGTGCTGGCGCTCGAACCGGACGCAACGCTGCGGGCGCTGGCGGTGGCCGAGGCCGTCAAAGCCCCGGTTCCCGTCACGGTTAACGACGGCGTGGCGGAGGCCCTCCCTGCGGGCGACGAATCCGTGGACGTGGTGGTCTCGAGCCTAGTCCTGTGCAGCGTGGCGGACCAGGCAGCAGCGCTGGCCGAGGTACTGCGGGTTCTCCGGCCCGGCGGCCTCCTGCTGTTCTATGAACACGTCCGCTCGGCACACCGGGTGCTCGCAGCCGTCGAGGACCTGCTCACACCGCTGTGGAGCCGGCTCGGAGGAGGATGCCACCTGAACCGAGACACCGCCGCGGGAATCGCGGCAGCGGGGCTCACGCTGCAGGACGTGGAGCGCTTCGGCTTCTCTGCCCTCCCGGGCAATCCGCGGGTCGCCCACATTCTTGGCACGGCGGCCAAGCCCCGGGAATAGGCCCCCGGCTCAGGGATCGCCGGCAGGATGCTCCCGGGAAAGACAAAGAAGGGCGCCTGCCGCAATGGCAGGCGCCCTTCCGGGAAGCAACGGTCGGCCGTTAGGCCTTGCCGCCGCCCGGCAGTGCCAGCTTGAAGACCTTGGCCCAGGTGGAGCCGACCTGCTTCCACATCGGCCCGGTGGTGTACGGCAGGCCGTAGCGCTTGCAGATCTCCTGCACCTTCGGCGCCACCTCGGCATACCGGTTGGACGGAATGTCCGGGAAGAGGTGGTGCTCGATCTGGTGCGACAGGTTGCCGGTCATCAGGTGCATGAGCTTGGAACCGGAGATGTTGGCCGAGCCGATCATCTGCCGGACGTACCAGTCGCCGCGGGTCTCACCTTCCACCATTTCCTCGGTGAAGGTGTCCGTCCCCTCGGGGAAGTGGCCGCAGAAGATCACTGCGTGGGCCCAAACGTTGCGTACCGCGTTGGCCGTCAGCGTGCCGTAGAGGGCCTGCTTGCCGGAACCGGTCAGCATGGCAACCGCGGGGGTGGCGGCGTAATCCTTGGTGAACTGCTTTAGCGCCTTGACGCCGAGTGCCTTGAGGTCCTTGACCAGGGCTTCCTTGGACTTGTTGCCGTCCTTGAAGTCCTGCAGCTCGAGGTCGTAGATCGCGATGCCCCACTCGAAGACCGGCGCCAGGATCGCGTTGTACAGCGGGTTGCCGAGGTTGAACGGCTTCCACTCCTGCTGGGGGTCCATGCGCAGGAGGTTGTATCCGACGTCATTGTCCTTGCCCACCACGTTGGTCCAGCGGTGGTGCAGGTCATTGTGCGTGTGCTGCCAGGCGCGGGCCGGGGTGACGAAGTCCCATTCCCAGGTGGTGGAGTGGATGTCCGGGTCCCGCATCCAGTCCCACTGGCCGTGCAGCACGTTGTGCCCGATCTCCATGTTTTCGAGGATCTTGGCAAGGCTCAGCAGGGTGGTGCCGGCAAACCAGGCACCCTTGTTCCGGCTGACCAGGAGCGTGGCGCGGCCAGAGATCTCCAGGGCGCGCTGGATCTTGATCATGCGGCGGATGTACGCCGCGTCGGAGGCTCCGCGCTTGGCCAGGATGTCGTCCTTGATGGCGTCGAGTTCGCGCCCCAGTTCGGCCACCTGCTCGTCGGAGAGGTGCGCCGCGGCCGGCGGTCGGACCAGCGGGCTGCCGGAGGTGGCCAGCGCCCCCCGACGGGTCTTGGCAGCCTGGGCGCCGGCGGCAGCCGCAGCTGCGCCGTCCGCCTTCAGGGCAGCATCGTCGCGCGAGGACGGCACAACGGCGTCTTCCGTGGTCTCGGCTTCGTGGTTAGTAACTATTGCCATGCGGTGGTGCTCCTCAAATGTCGAGGTTAACGGGTCCGGCGGCTGCCGATACACACGTCTGGATTAGTTGGCCCGGCTCGCCGTGGACTTCGCCGGTGCGGAGGTCGCGGACATGCCCCGCCCGCAGGGGGATGAGGCAGCTGTGGCAGATGCCCATCCGGCAGCCGCTGGGCATCAGCACGCCGGCGTCTTCGCCGACGTCGAGGAGCGGCGTGCCGCCGTCTGCCTCCACCTCGCGGTCGGAGGCTTCAAAGGTGACCAGTCCGCCGTCGTGCCCTGCACCGGCCGCCAGGCTGGTGGTGAAGCGTTCGATGATGAGGTTGATCGGGTCGGCCGCAAACGGCCCTTCCGGCTGGTGGGACCCACCGGCTTCGGAACCGGTGGAACCTTCGGCCGCCGCTGCGGCTGCTTCTGCGGACCACAGCGCCTCGGCGTCGTCCAGGAAACCCTCGGGCCCGCAGGCATAGGCTGCGCGGTGGCGCCAGTCCGGGCAGAGTTCGTCGAGGACGGCGGCGGAGGAAAAGTCCACCCGGCCGCGTTCGCCGGTGAACCAGTGCGTGACCTTGAAGTTGGGGAACTGGTCGGCAAGCTCGGACAGCTCTTCCCGGAAAATGCTGTCTTCCGGGGTCCGGGCTGAATGGATCAGGACGACGTCGGCATCCGGACGGTGCGGCACCAGCGTGCGCACCATGGACATGACGGGGGTGATGCCGCTGCCGGCGGTAAGCATCAGCAGCGGGCGGGGGTGCTCGGGGAGGACGAAGTCGCCCTGCGGCGGCGCCAGGAACAGGACATCACCGGGGCGGGTGTCGCGGACCAGGACGCCGGAAACGGCGCCCACGTCGGTCACCGTGATGGCAGGGTCCTGGCCGGCGGGGGCGCTCAGCGAATAGGAACGCCAGTGCCGCACGCCGTCGAGTTCGACGCCGATGCGCGCCCATTGGCCGGCCTGGTGGGCTTTCCAGCCGCGGCCGGGACGGAAGAAGATAGTGGCGGAATCGGCCGTCTCGGCGACCACCCTGGTAACCACGCCGCGCAACTGGCGGGCGGAAAACACAGGATTGAACAGCGACAGAATATCTTCTGGAGCTAGCGGGGTGGTCAGTACAGATGCGGCGCGCGCCAGCTTACGGAGCCGGATCATGTTATTAACCTTATGTTGGATCGAGGCATATTTCTTCTCCCAAGGCATACGATCGAACGTTCTAAACTGTTCCCCCGAAACAACTTATGGAAGTCTCTCATGAACCCTCCGGCCTCGAAGAGTCCTGCAGCCCCCGCGTACGATCCGCCGTGGCTGGCCCTGCCCCGGGAGGTCAGCGACCTGCTGCGACCCAGGATGCCGGGCATTGTGGAGGCCATCATCGACGCGGTTCCGCAGCTGGTTCCGGCCTACGCCAGGCCCATCGAGGGCCGCTTCGGACGCGGCCTGCGGCGCGGGGTGGCCGCGGCGCTGGAGCGCTTCCTGCAGCTGCCCGGCACCCGGCTGCCCGCCCTGTCCGAGGAGAGCCGGGAGCTCGTGGCAGGCCTTGGCAGCGGCGAATTCCGCCAGGGGCGCAGCATGGACGCGCTGCTGAGCGCCTACCGCATGGGTGCCCGCGTAACGTTCCGGGAAATGTCGAAGATCTCGATGGAAAAGGACCTGGGCCTGAGCGTTGTGGTGGACCTGGGCGAATCGATCCTGGCCTACATCGACGAGCTGTCCGCCGTGAGCGCCGAGGCCTACGCCTTTGAACAGTCCGAGCGCGCGGGAGCGGTGGACCGGCGCAGGACCGAGCTGCTGGAGCTGCTGCTGATGGGCCAGGCGGACGAAGCCGCCCTGCGGCAGGCGGCATCCATGGCCGACTGGTCCCTGCCGGCGAGGCTGGTGGTGGTCACGCTCCCGCTGGACCGGTCGGCAGGGCTCCGGCTGCAGCTGGGCCCGGGAACACTGGTGGTTGAACGCGAAACGGACGCCGTGGCGCTTGTCCCGGCCAGGAAATCCGATGCCGCCCGGGCTGCGCTGGAGAAGGCGCTGAAAGGCAGGTCCGCTGCCGTGGGTCCGGCGGGCGGCTGGGAAAAGGTGCCGGATTCCCTGCGGCTGGCCGTGCTCGCAGCCTCCGTGCTGCCGCCGCGCGAAGGCCCCGAGGATCCGCCGATCTGGGCGGACGACCACCTGGCGCAGATCGTCCTCGGCTCCGAGCCCTCGGCCATTGCCGAGCTGGCGGAGCGCAGGCTGGCGCCACTGGAAGGCCTGCGTCCGGCACAGCGCGAAAGGCTGGCGGAGACCCTGCTCTCCTGGCTGCGCCACTGGGGCCAGCGCGCTCCGGTGGCGGCCGAGCTGGGCATCCATCCGCAGACCGTGGGCTACCGGGCGGCGCAGCTGCGCGAACTCTTCGGGGAGGCGCTGGAAGACCCGCGGGCCCGTTTCGAGCTGGAACTGGCCCTGCATGCGGGGCGGCGCTAGGAGCCCGGTCATCTGCCGGCTGCCAGCGCGCTCCGGCTTTGCAGCCGCAGCTCAAGGTCGTTCATCACGATCGCGGCCAGGTCCTCCAGCGTGCGGATGTCCTCCGCCGTGAACTCCCGCGGCTCCCGGTCCAGGATGCAAAACGTGCCGAGGTTGTAGCCGTCGGGAGTGCGCAGCGGAACACCGGCGTAGAACTGCAGGCCGAATTCGCCTGCAACCAGCGGATTCGCCAGCGTCCGCGGGTCGGTGAGGGCATCCGGGACCACCCAGGCCTCGTCCTGGAGGATGGCGGACGCGCACAGCCCCGGGTCCCGCCCGATCTCGCCAACGTCGGTGCCGTGGTGGGCTTTGAACCAGATCCGGTCGCGGTCCACCACGCTGACGATCGCCACGGGCACGGAGAACATCCGGGCGGCCAGGCCCACGATCCGGTCGAACGTTCCGTCCGGGGGTGTGTCCAGGATCCGGTAACGCTCGACGGCGAGCATCCGCGCCTCTTCGTTCGCGCGCCCATCCGACGCAGAAACGTCCGACGCGGAAACATCCGACGCAGAAACGTCCGATGCAGAAACGTCCGACGGCGGTGCGTCGGCGGCGGCCGGTGTCCGCCTGCTCCGGCGGCGGCCGGCAGCGCTGATGACCTCCTGCCGGAGGGCGAGGGAAACTTCCCGGGCAGCGGGCCTGGCGGACGGCTCCCGGGACAACATGGAGGTGAGCAGTGCTGCCCATTTGGGTGCGACGCCCTCGGGAATGTGGGGATCCCGCAGCAGCCGCGCCATGGCCGAGGCGATCGGCGCCCCGGGGTAGGCGGGTTTGCCGGTCAGCCCTTCGAGCAGGACCAGCCCCAGGGAATACACGTCACTCGCCGGACCCACCGGCTCGCTGGCGGCCTGTTCCGGGCTGAGGTACTGCGGGGTTCCGGAGCTTTCCGCGGGGCCGCTCTGCCGACCCTCGCCGAGGATCATGGCCACGCCGAAGTCGCTCAGCTTGGCCCGTGGCCGGCGGTCATCGATGTTGTAGTCCACCAGGAGGATGTTGGCGGGCTTGACGTCGCGGTGCACGATGCCGTGGTGGTGGATGTAGGCGAGCCCGTCCGCAAGGTCGTGGCCGATCAGCGCCAGGTGTGCCGCGGAAATGGGGCCCTGGGCCGTGCGTTGGCGCAGGTCCGGGCCGCGGACCAGTTCCATGACCAGGTACGTGCGGCGGTGCCGCGGATCGCTGAGGTCCGCACCGGCGTCCAGCAGGGTCACCAGCGCGTGGTGGCTCATTCCGGCCAGGATGCGCACTTCCTCGCCCTGGCGGCGGGTGTGGTCTACGTTCCCTGGATCGTCCCGGAAGAGCTTCACCGCAACGTCACGCTGCAGGAGTTCATCGAAGGCCCGGTAGACGCCCGATTGGCTCCCCCTGCCGATGAGGACGTCAATCCGGTACCGGCCGCTGAGGAGGTAACCGGGTTCCATGCTCGCAGCCATGATGGCCTCTCAGCTATTAATTTAATAAGTATGCTTATGATATCCCGGCGGCGGCCGCCCGCGTGACGCCGGGCCCGCTATTTGGCGGGGTTGTGCGTGCCGATGGGCACGAGGGTCAGGTCGGGGTGGTTCTTCTCAATCCGGCGCAGCGCCCAGACGTCATTGAACAAGGCGAGGTATTCGCCGTCGGACCTCAACAGCACCTCCGCGCCGGGGACGTTGGCCAGCGTGGGCATGGCATCCGCCGTCGAAATCCTGGCCATCGAGTACGGGAGCCGCTCCAGGCGCATGGGGGCGCTGAAGTCGTGCGCCATCCGGTCCTCCACCACTTCGAACTGCATGGGGCCGACGGCGGCGAGGACGGGCGCCTGGTCACCGCGGATGTCTGAGCGGAGCACCTGGATGACGCCCTCGTGCTCAAGCTGCTCAATGCCGCGGCGGAACTGCTTGAACCGGCTGGGGTCCTTGGAGCGTGCCACCTGGAAGTGTTCCGGCGCGAACAGCGGGATCGCAGGGAACTCCACGGGCTCTTCCAGGAACAGGCTGTCGCCCACCCGGAGCGAGGAGGCGTTCACGAGTCCGACGACGTCGCCGGGGAAGGCTTCGTCGATGACCTCGCGCTCACGGCCGAACACCTGCTGGGCGTACTTGGTGGCGAACGATTTGCCGGTGCGCGTCTGCGTGACCACCATGCCGCGTTCGAAGACACCGGAGCAGACCCGGATGAAGGCGACGTGGTCGCGGTGGGCCTTGTTCATGCCGGCCTGGACCTTGAAGACGAAGCCCGCGAAGGGGGCATCGACGGGCCGGGGGTCGCCGTCGACGTCGGGCCGCGGCGCCGCGGGCGGGGCGAAGTCCACCAGCGCGTCCAGGATCTCCTTGACGCCGAAATTGAGGGCGGCGGAGCTGAAGAGGATGGGCGTTGCCTTGCCCGCGTAGAAGGCGTCGGTGTTGAACTCAAGGTTGGATTCGATGACCAGCCCGGCTTCGTCCACGGCGTTGGACCAGTCGTCCCCCTGGCTGGCGGCGGCTTCTTCCGGGGTGAAGTACTCGGTCAGCGCGATGTTGGCGCCGGCGTTGTTGCGCTGGAACCTGGCGAAGCGGTCGTTCCGGAGGTCCCACACGCCGCGGAAGTCACCGGAGATGCCCACCGCCCAGGTCAGCGGCATGGGCTGGAGGCCGGTGCGCTCGGTGATTTCGTCCATCAGCGCCAGTGCATCCAGGCCGGGGCGGTCCCACTTGTTGATCACCGTAATGATGGGCAGGTTGCGCTGCTTGCAGACCTCGAAGAGCTTCATGGTCTGTGTTTCCAGGCCCTTGGCGGCGTCAACCAGCATCACGGCGCAGTCGACGGCGGCCAGGACGCGGTAGGTGTCCTCCGAGAAGTCGGCGTGGCCGGGGGTGTCCAGGAGGTTGATCACGGTGTCCCGGTAGGCGAACTGCAGGGCGGCCGAGCTGATGGAGATGCCGCGGTCCTTTTCCATCTGCATCCAGTCCGAGACTGTTTCCTTGCGGTTGGCCTTGCCGCTGGACGCGCCGGCCGTGCCGATCACCTTCGCGTGCAGGGCCAGGGCTTCGGTGAGCGTGGACTTGCCGGCGTCAGGGTGGGAAATGACCGCGAAAGTCCGACGCCGGGCCGCCTGCTTGTGAATCTCCTGGACTCGGGCGGGGCTAAGGACTTCTTGAGACACGGTGCTACTTTCGCTGCGACAGGGGGGGTGGGCTGGGCTTTATGCGTGACGTGGACGTGCGTTGTGAACGTGGGGCCGGCAGGCGTGAACTGTGCAGCCAAGGTTCCCAGTTTATCGCAGGGCGGCAGGAGCCGCCGGTGGACGCCCAACTGCCGCCTCCCGCCGTCGCCGTCCGGTGCCTTCGGGGCCGTTCCCGGCGGCAGGTCAAACGGGCCACTTTGAGGCTTGTCCGTGCGGTTAATGCACTCCTTTGCCTCTAGGATGGAGCCAGTGGGAAATTGAGTACTTTTGATCCTGTCGGCGGAATCGTAAAACCGGCATACTTGCAGGCAACGGCTTGCACCTTTGAAGGGACAACCTATGGCTCGGAGCCCTGAGGATTCGCTGAAGGCGACTCTGGGCAGGGTGGCTCCAGGCACCGCTCTGCGTGACGGTCTGGAACGCATCCTCCGCGGAAGGACCGGCGCGCTGATCGTTCTGGGCTCGGACCGCACCATTGAGTCCATCTGCTCCGGCGGATTCGACATCGGGATCGACTTCTCGCCGACGCGGCTCCGTGAACTCGCCAAGATGGACGGCGCCATCATCTGCGACAAGGACGCCGGCAACATCCTCCGGGCGGCCGTCCAGCTGGTTCCGGATTCGAGCATCGAGACCCAGGAATCCGGCACGAGGCACCGCACGGCCGAGCGCGTCGCCATCCAGACCGGGGTTCCCGTGATTTCGGTGAGCCAGTCCATGCAGATCATCGCCCTGTACGTGAACGGGCTGCGGCACGTCCTCGAAGGTTCCGAGAAGGTCCTGGCCCGTGCCAACCAGGCGCTGGCCACGCTGGAACGCTACCGGTCCCGCCTGGACCAGGTCACCAGTTCGCTCTCCGCCCTGGAAATCGAAGCCATGGTCACCGTCCGCGACGTCGCGGTGACACTGCAGCGCCAGGAAATGGTGCGCCGGATCTCCGAGGAAATCTCGCAGTACGTTCTGGAACTCGGCGAAGACGGGCGCCTGCTGTCGCTGCAGCTGGACGAACTCACCGTGGGCCGCGGGCCCGGCAGCGATGTGATCATCCGTGATTACGCCGGCCCGAACGCGTCCCCCGAGGACATCGACGGCGCTGTCAGTGCCCTGCTCAGCCTGGGACCCACCGAACTGATCGATCTCAGCCGGATTGCCGGCATCATCGGCTTCGCCGGAGGCGTGGACACGCTCGACGCCGTGGTGCAGCCGCGCGGGTACCGCCTCCTGTCCGGCCTGAAGGCAGTGCCCAAGGCTGTGGCGGACAGGCTCGTGGACCACTTCGGCGGCCTCCAGTACCTGATGGCGGCCACCATCGATGACCTCATGACCGTGGACGGCATCGGCGACCAGCGCGCCCGCACCGTCCGGGAGGGACTGAGCCGGATGGCCGAAGCGAGCCTGCTGGACCGCTTCCTCTAGGTCCGGGCCTCCACGGTCCCGTCCGAAGTGTTGACGGTGAGACGGCGTTCCAGCCGCCGGCCCCGGCCCCGGGCCGCCCATTCCACGGCGTACCTGATGTCGAGGAAGCCGCGCTCGATGTCCTCCGCCGTCACCGTGCAGACCGGGGTGAAGTACAGCGCCTCCTCGCCGGGCTGCAGGTCTGCGGCATCGAAACCCGCAGCGCCCGGTCCGGTCAGCCGCACGCCGGCCGCCAACGCACTGCCGTGGTTGCGGGCACGTCCGGTGAAGGCGAGGATGTCCCCCTCCTTGTAGCCGGGGATGACGGGCCCGTAGTTCAGGTCCTGCGCCTCCCGGGTTCCGATCACCTGGGCTGCCTCCGGCGAGTAGCCCTGTCCGATCTCCTTCCAGGTGTGGACGTCCCAGTCGCCGGCCGCGGCAGGTGCCATCACATGGAATTCACCGGCGTTCCGCCAGACGGCGGGGCGGCCGGGCGTAATGGAGCGCAGCTCCATGTCGAAAACCACGCCGTCGTCGCCCGGCCCGTCCTTCGGCGGTGCGCCGGCCTCCGTGACCTGCGCTGCCGGAATCGAGCAGAACACAATTTGCCGGTAGCCCTGCCGCTCATAGAGGACGCCGATATTGCCGTCCGGAAGGCGTGCCACTGTTGAATATGCCGAACTGCCCGGGCAAATGACGAGCTTCGCCGGCCAGGTTGCTCCGTTGTCACGCGAGAGGCTGAGGACGGTGTTACGGCGGAGCGCGGGGTCGTGGTTGTTGCTTGCCAGCAGCCAGGTGTCCGTTTCCGCCATGGCGTGCCCCGCCGGCAGGGGAAGTCCGTCAAACCGGGCGAGGGAGCCGTTGTCCCCCGGGTCCGGGAGGCCCTCGACGGCGGCCAGCGCACTCCAGGTGTGCCCGCCGTCGCCGGAAATCGCGGAAAGGCGGCGCGGCGTTGCCCGGCTGTGCAGCAGCAGCCGGCCGTCGCTAAGGCAGACAACCTTGTTTTCATTGGGTGCCGCGGCGCCGGCCTCGGCGCCAATGAGTTGACCCAGTGTCCAGGTCTCCCCGTGGTCGTCACTGTAGGCGGAGGCCGCCAGGATGTTCCCCGCAACGAGGACCACGAACTGCTGGACCAGCCTGCCCGTAAACGGGCCGGCATGGATTTGGATGCCCTGTCCTGCGGCGGCAAAGATTCCGGTGATTCCGCGCTCCGGGCCGCCACCGAGCTTAAGCTGGGCAGTGAGGCGACGGTGACGCCAGGTCTGTCCGTCGTCGTCGGAAAAGCTGAGGTCGCAGTGCTGGACGTCATCGCCCGTGCCCAACCCTGCGGCGGCTTCGAAGAAGCCGGCGCGGGTGCCCGCTGCATGGAACAGGAAGATCCTGCCGGTCACCGCGTCCACCAGCAGGCTGGGGTCCCCGTAGCCTTCAAGCCCGACGCCGGTCCGCACCACCTGTTGATCCCGCCAGGTCCGCCCGTTGTCCACACTGCGCCGCAGCAACAGGTCGATGGGGCTGGGAAGATCATCGAGATTGGGCCGTCCGTCGTAGGCGGCAAGGAGGGTTCCGCGGGTTGTCACGGCCAGCGCCGGAATCCTGTACTGCCGGTAACCGCCCCGCCCCCTTTCCGCCAGCACGTGCTCTACGTCGGGCCGGGCCAACGGGATGCCTTCCGGGCAATTTATAAGGTGGGATGTCATATCTTCAGCCTAGAAGCCCGGAACGGCGGGGCCAAGCGAGCCGGGTCACACTTGACGGAACCTTGTGACCGCCCTTACAGTTTTCCTACGAGCATCGGACGTCCTACATCCGATAACTATCTGAACGGTGAGGCAACTCTATGGATAAGACGATCAAGAACCTTCCGCTGGTCAGTTCCGCCAGCCGCCGGAGCTTCCTGAAATTGAGCGGGGCCGCGGGCGTCGCAGCTGCTTTCGCCACCACCCTGGCAGCCTGCGGCGGGCCTGCGGCCACCACCACCGGCACCGCCGCCGGTGGCGGAGCCATCAACAAGGACCTCATCATCGAAGCGGGCATCTCCTACGCCCTCTCCACCGGTTTCGACCCGCTGAGCTCCTCCGGCGCCACCCCGATGGCCGCCAACCTGCACATCTTCGAGGGCCTCATCGAGCTCCACCCGGCCACCCGCGAACCGTACAACGCACTGGCCGCAGCCGACCCCAAGAAGGTCAACGACACCACCTACCAGGTGACCATCCGCGACGGCGCCAAGTTCCACAACGGCGCCCCGGTCACCACCGAAGACGTCGCGTTCTCCTTCACCCGCGTTATGGACCCCGCGAACAAATCCCTGTTCTCGCAGTTCATCCCGTTCATCCAGGACGTTAAGCCCGTAGACGCCAAGACGGTCGAGTTCACGCTCAAGTACCCGTTCCCGGGCTTCGCATCCCGCATCTCCGTAGTCAAGGTTGTGCCCAAGGCACTGGCCACCGACCTGAAGGCCTTCGACGCCGCGCCCGTCGGCTCCGGCCCCTACAAGCTTGTTTCCGCCGTGAAGGACGACAAGATCGTTTTCGAAGCCTTCGCCGACTACAACGGCCCCAAGCCGGCACTGGCCAAGGGGATGAACTGGCTGCTGCTCTCCGATGCCGCGGCCCGCGTCACCGCCGTCCAGTCCGGCCGCGTCCAGGCCATCGAGGATGTCCCCTACCTCGATATTGAAGGCCTGAAGTCGAAGGTCACCGTCGAATCAGTTCAGTCCTTCGGGATGTTGTTCCTTATGTTCAACTGCAAGAAGGCTCCTTTCAACAACAAGCTGGTGCGCCAGGCCCTGCACTACGGCCTGGACAAGGAGGCCATCATCAAGAAGGCGCTGTTCGGCAACGCCAAGCCCGCCAGCTCCTACTTCCAGGAAGGCCACCCGGACTACGTCAAGGCCAAGAACGTTTACGGCTACGACGCCGGCAAGGCCGCAGACCTGCTCAAGCAGGCCGGGGTCACCAACCTCGAATTCGAGCTGCTGACCACAGACACCGCCTGGGTCAAGGACGTTGCCCCGCTGATCCTCGAATCCTGGAACAAGATCCCGGGCGTCAAGGTGACCGTGAAGAGCATCCAGTCAGGCGCCTTGTACACCGACCGCGTGGGCACCGGCGATTACTCGGTGGTCGCAGCTCCCGGCGACCCGTCCGTCTTCGGCAACGACGCGGACCTGCTCCTGAGCTGGTTCTACTCCGGTGCCACCTGGATGGAAAAGCGCGCCTACTGGACCGCCCCTGAACGGGCCCAGCTGCAGGAGCTGATGAACAAGGGATCACAGGCCGCTGCGGCAGATGCCAAGAAGATTACCGGCGAAATCGTGGACCTCATCTCCGACGAGGTGCCGCTCTACCCGGTCTTCCACCGCCAGCTGCCCAGTGCCTGGGACGGCAAGAAGCTCAACGGATTCAAGCCCCTGCCCACCACCGGCATGTCCTTCATCGACGTCGGACGCACTGCCTAAGCTGCGCTGAGAAGCACCGGCCCGTCGCAGCCGAGACGCTGCGACGGGCCGGCAAAGCACCACCCTGTGACGCGGCCCCCGCGGCACAACCAAACAAACCGGAGAACAAATTGGTCACGATATTGCGTCTGCTCGGCCGCAGACTCGCAGCACTGCCATTGATGATCCTGGGCATCACCCTGCTCGTCTTCCTTGTCCTGCAGGCCGCTCCCGGCGACCAGGCCAGCTCGGCCCTGGGCGACGGCGCCAGCGAGGAAGCCAAACAGCAGTACCGCCAGGAAAACGGCCTGAACGATCCGCTGGTCCTCCAGTACCTCCGCTTCCTTGGCAAGCTGCTGCAGTTCGATCTTGGTGTCACCACCCCGCCCGCAAAATCGGTGGCCTCCATGATCGGCTCGGCGTTCCCCCTGACGCTGCAGCTGACCTTCCTGGGCGTCCTCATCGCGATCGTCCTCTCCCTCGCATTCGGCATCCTCGGCGCCCTCTACCGCGACAAGTGGCAGGACCAGCTGGTCCGCGTTTTCTCCATCGCCGCGATCGCCACGCCGTCGTTCTGGCTGGGCATCCTGCTGATCCAGTGGTTCGCCCTCGGCTCCAGCCCCCTGTTCCCCTCCGGGGGCATCGCGACGCCGGAATCCGGCTTTGGCGGCTGGCTCAACTCGATGGCCCTTCCGGCCCTCGCGCTCGGCATCCCGGTCTCCGCGTCACTGATCCGGGTGGTCCGCACATCGATGGTGGAAGAACTCGACCGCGATTACGTCCGCACCGCGATCGGCAACGGCGTCCCCTACGGCGAGGTGGTCTCCAAAAACGTCCTGCGCAACGCCCTGGTCACTCCGGTGACCGTGCTGGGACTGCGCGTGGGCTACCTGCTGGGCGGCGCCGTCGTGATTGAAATGATCTTTGCCCTGCCCGGCATGGGCCAGCTGATCCTGAACGGCATTACCAACCTGGACGTCAACCTCGTCCAGGGCGTGGTGCTCACCATCTCGGTCACCTTCGTTCTGGTGAACATCGTGGTGGACCTCCTGTACCTGCTCATCAACCCCCGAATCAGGACGGTATAGCTCATGCGTAGCAAACTCGCTGAACGGCTGAGTGCCCCGGGCCTCCGCTTCAAGGCCCTGCCCTGGGGTTCCCGCATTGCCCTCCTTTTCCTGGTCCTGATCGTCCTCGCGGCCGTGTTCGCCCCGGTCATCGCCCCGCATGATCCGCTGGAAACCTTCATCCCGGCCACCCCGCCCGGCGCCGAGCACTTCTTCGGAACGGACCGGCTGGGCCGCGACATCTTCTCCCGGCTGCTCTTCGGTGCACAATCCTCGCTCATGATCGGCCTCGGCGCGGTGGCCCTGGCCATCCTGGCCGGTGCCCTGCTGGGCTCGTTCGCGGCGACCTCCAGCAAGGCTGTCAACGAGATCATCATGCGGCTGATGGACATCCTCATGGCGTTCCCGGGTATTGCCCTGGCGGCGGTGCTCCTGGCGGCCTTCGGCAATTCGGTTCCCACCATCATCATTGCGATCGCCATCATCTACACGCCGCAGCTGGCCCGCGTGGTCCGCGCCAACGTGCTCTCGCAGTACAGCGAAGACTACGTCCGCGCCGAGCGCGTGATCGGTGCGGGCCGCTTCTACATCCTGCTCAAGCACATCGTCCGAAACACCGCAGCCCCCGTCCTGGTGTTCGCCACGGTCATGGTGGCGGACGCGATCATCCTTGAGGCCTCGCTGTCCTTCCTCGGCGCCGGCGTGCAGGATCCCGCACCGTCCTGGGGCAACGTGATCTCCTACGGCCGCAACCTGGTCCTGTCCGGCGGCTGGTGGGCCACCACCTTCGCCGGTGTGACCATCCTGCTCACCGTGCTGTCGCTGAACATCCTGGCCGAAGGCCTCACCGACGCCATGGTCAACCCGAAGCTGCGCAAGGCGCCGGTTGTGAAAGACGACGACGGCTCTGCGGCTGCTGTGTCCGGCGCTGCGGCGGGTGCCGCCGTCGAGCCTGTGGATACACGGGTAGCGATGTCCGTTGCCCAGCCGTCAGTGCTGGAAGAGCACGAGCTCGACGGCGTCCGTGCCGCCTATGGTGACGTCCTCACCGACGAGCGCTACAGCGAGTCCGCCGTCCTGTCCGATCCGAAACTGGCTGCGGTGAACCCGCACCTCCTCCTCGACAGGGAACTGGAACTGCTCACAGCGATCGAGGCCAGCCGGACCGACCGGCTCCCGCAGGTCCCGGCCGGCGCACGCAGCATCCTGGAGGTGAAGAACCTGTCCATCAGTTTCCCGGGCCGTTACGGGAACACTGCGATCGTGGACAATGTCTCGTTCACCGTCCGGGAAGGCGAAACCATGGGCCTCGTGGGCGAATCCGGCTGCGGCAAGTCCATCACCTCCCTCGCGATCATGGGCCTGCTGCCCAAAACCGCGCAGGTGACGGGATCCATCAAGTTCGATGGCAAGGAACTGCTGGATCCGGCCACCAGGCACAGCAGCACCAAGGCCTACGAGGGCCTGCGCGGCCAGCAGATCGCCATGGTCTACCAGGACGCCCTGAGCTCCCTGAACCCGTCCATGAAGATCAAGGACCAGATGGAGCAGCTGACCCGGCGCGGCGGCCGCAAGACCCCGGCCGAGCTGCTGGAACTCGTCAAGCTTGATCCCGTCCGCACGCTCGCCAGCTACCCGCATGAGCTCTCCGGCGGCCAGCGCCAGCGCGTCCTGATCGCCATGGCCCTGTCCCGTTCACCGAAGATCGTAGTGGCCGACGAGCCCACCACCGCCCTGGACGTCACCGTCCAGAAACAAGTGGTTGACCTCCTGAATGAACTGCGCGAACAGCTCGGATTCGCCATGGTTTTCGTCAGCCACGACCTCGCCCTGGTGGCCTCACTGGCGCACCGCATCACGGTCATGTACGCCGGCCAGGTGGTGGAATCGGCGCAGGCCTCGGAGCTCCTGCAGAACCCGAGGCACGAATACACCCGCGGCCTGCTCGGCGCGGTGCTCTCCATCGAAGCCGACGCCGTCCGCCTGCACCAGATCCCCGGGACCGTCCCGTCACCACAGGACTTCGCGTCCGGCGACCGCTTCGCCGCACGCTCGCTGCGGCCCGACGCCGATCCCAACCAGCAGCTGGTCCTGACCTCGGTTTCATCCGCCGGAGGGCGAAACACGGACCACTACTGGGCGAGCCACCTGAAGGAGGACGCGAAGTGACTGATTCAACGCAGAACGGCTCCCAGCCGGTCATTGAGCTCAAGGACGTCAAAGTCCACCACCATGCCCGTGGCGGCAAGCTGTTCCGCCCGAACATCGTCAAGGCAGTGGACGGCGTCGACTTCACCATCAGCCGCGGCGAAACCGTGGGAATCGTGGGTGAGTCCGGCTGCGGCAAGTCCACGCTGGCCTCGGTCCTCGTGGGGCTGCAGGCACCAACCTCGGGTGACGTCCTGTTCCACGGCAAGCCCGCCATCAAAAGGAACGCCGCCCTGCGCAAGGAGTTCGGCCGGTCCGTGTCCGTGGTCTTCCAGGATCCGTCCACGGCACTGAACCCGCGCATGACCATCCAGGACATCCTGACCGACCCGCTGCAGATCCACGGCATCGGCACGGCGGCCACCCGCGCTGCCAAGGTGGGTGAACTGCTGGCCCTGGTGGGCCTGCCGCAATCGGCTGCCGAAGTCACACCGTCGCAGGTTTCCGGCGGCCAGCGCCAGCGGGTGGCCATCGCCCGCGCCCTGGCCCTGGACCCGGACATCATCGTGGCGGACGAGCCGACGTCTGCCCTAGACGTTTCCGTCCGGGCGCAGGTGCTGAACCTTCTCTCGGACCTGAAGACCCAGCTGAACCTTGGAATGGTGTTCATCTCACACGACATCCAGACGGTCCGCTACGTCTCGGACCGCATCTGCGTCATGTATTTCGGCAGGATCGTCGAACAAGGCACCGCCTCGCAGGTCTTTGACACCCCCTCCAACGACTACACCAAGAAGTTGCTGGGCGCCGCGCCGAGCCTGCTGCACATCTAGCTTTTCCACTCACCAGTTTTCAACCACCCATCATTGGAGTTTTCCGTGTCTTCCCAGTTCCAGGGCGTTATCCCGCCGGTTGTCACCCCCCGCCACGCTGACGGCAGCATCGACACTGAGTCGCTGAAGAACGTCACCAAGCACCTGCTCGACGGCGGCGTGTCCGGACTTTTCGTCCTGGGCTCCTCCGCTGAGGTCCCCTACATGACCAACGCCGAGCGTGAACTCGTAGTCAGCACCATCGCCGAAGCCAACTCGGCGGCCGGCGCAGGCCGCGTCCCGCTGATCGTGGGCGCCAACGAGCAGACCACCAACCGCGTCATCGAGGAAGCCAGGAAAGTCATCGACCTCGGCGCCGACGCCATCGTGGTCACCTCCATGTACTACGCCATCGGGAACGCCGACGAGACCGAGACACACTTCCGCGCCATCCACGCCGCGGTCAACAAGCCGATCTTCGCCTACGACGTTCCCGTGCGCACGCACTTCAAGCTCCCCACCGACCTGCTGGTCCGCCTGGGCCGCGACGGCGTCATTGCCGGCGTCAAGGACTCCTCCGGCGATGACGTCTCGTTCCGACAGTTGCTCCTCGCAGCCCGCGATATCGACAACTTCGACATCTTCACCGGCCACGAAGTAGTAGTTGACGGCGCCCTCCTCGGCGGCGCCCAGGGCGTAGTCCCGGGCCTCGGCAACGTGGACCCGGCCGGCTACCGTCGTCTGTTCGATGCCGCACAGTCCGGCGACTGGGCCGGGGCCGCCCGCGAGCAGGACCGCCTGGCCGACCTCTTCGAGATCGTCTACACCCCCAACGGCCGCGTCTCCGGCGGGGCGGCGGGCCTCGGCGCTTTCAAGACCGCGCTCCAGGTCATGGGCATCATCGAATCCAACACCATGAGCGTGCCGATGCTCTCCCTCAATGACGACGAGACCAAGGCAATCCGCGCCATCCTGGAACGCAACGGGCTCGTCTAATCAGGCGCGTTGGGGCCTACCCAGCAACGATCCCCTGTTAGGAAGAAAATGACGTACGCGATCGGTGTCGACCTTGGCGGCACTAAGACTGCTGCCGGGGTTGTTTCGGCGGCTGGCGAGGTGCTGTATTCGGAGACCATTCCGACACTCAACCGGGATGGTGGCGAGGCGATTCTTGATGCTACGGCGGCGCTGGTTTCCTCTCTCCTTTCGAAGGCTCAAGCAGAGGGCCTGGACGTGGCGGGGGTTGGCGTTGGTTCTGCCGGTGTGATCGATACCGCCCGCGGAGTGGTGGTGTCCGCTACCGACGCGATCCTCGGGTGGGCAGGGACGGAACTGACGGCCGGTCTTGCTGTTCGGCTCGGCCTGGATCCGGCTGCGGTGCAGGCCGTGAACGATGTCCATGCGCATGCTCTGGGCGAGGCGTGGGCGGGCGCCGCAGCCGGGACGGAGAGTTCGCTGCTGGTGGCCTTCGGCACCGGCGTCGGCGGCAGTTTTGTCCTAAACGGCCGTCCGGTCCTGGGCAACAGGTATGCGGGCGGGCATGTGGGCCATTTTGCCTCGCCCTACGCGTACCACCGTGGCAAACCCCTTCCTTGCGTCTGCGGCGGAGCCGGACATGTTGAGGCCGTCGCCTCCGGACCGGCCGTCCTGCAGTCCTTCCTCCGTCTTGGCGGCAAGGAAACGGCAGTCGATGCCCGCGGTGTTTTTGCCCTGGCCGGCGCGGGCAACGCCGTCGCCGCCGGGGCAGTGGATTGGGGCGCCTCCGCGGCGGGCCAGGCAGTGGGCGGCCTCGCCAACATCCTGGACCCCGAGGTAATTGTGGTATCCGGCGGACTGTCCGACGCCGGCGCCCCCTGGTGGCACCCCATGGAGCGCGCACTCCGGGCCGAGCTCCTGCCCGCCCTATCCGGGCTCCCCGTCCTCCCCGCCAAGCTCGGCAACGCGGCAGCCATCGTGGGCGCCGCACGCCTGGTCCTGTCCGCTCCATCCACACCACCACTTTCCTGAGGAACTGACCGTGATCCTGAGTCCCCGAGCCCTCGAAGCCCTGCGCGGGCAACTGATCGTGTCCTGCCAGGCGTACCCCGGCGAGCCCATGCGGGACCCGCGCACCATGGCGCAGGTTGCCGCCTCTGCCGTGATCGGCGGCGCCGCCGCCATCCGTGTCCAGGGGGTGGCGGATGTGCAGCAGACGCGGGCCGCGGTGGAGGTTCCGGTGATCGGGCTCTGGAAGGACGGACACGACGGCGTCTTCATCACCCCCACGCTCCGGCACGCCCTGGCGGTGGCCAATGCGGGCGCCCACGTGGTGGCGATCGACGGCACGCGCCGGGAACGCCCGGACGGGCTTTCCCTCGCACAAACCGTGGCAGGCATCCACAACGACTCCCACGCCCTGGTGATGGCAGACTGCGGTTCCTTCGACGATGCCGCGGCCGCTGTCGCAGCCGGCGCGGACCTGATCGGCACCACACTTTCCGGATACACCGGCGAGCGCCCCAAAACGCAGGGCCCGGACCTGGAACTGCTGGAGCAGATCGCCGCCGCCGGTTTCGGCCGGCCGCTCATCGCCGAAGGCCGCCTCCACACCCCCGCCCAGGCCAGGCAGGCCCTCGACGCCGGCGCGTTCGCCGTCGTCGTCGGCACCGCAATCACGCACCCGGCGAGCATCACCGGCTGGTTCGCCGAGGCCCTGAAGTGACTCCGCAGCCGGAACAAATACAGCCGGAACGAAAACAGCCGGAAGCCGCCGGGTCCGGCAGCTATCTGCTGGCTGGCGCCGTCCTTACCGGCGGGCTGGCGCTGGACGACGCCGTCGTGGCCGTCGCGGACGGCCACATCGCGTATGTGGGTCAACGCGAAGGGCTGGACGAGGCGGCGCTCTCCGGCCTTGAGGAACTCGAACTCCCGCCAGGCAGCATGATTCTCCCGGGCCTTGTTGATCTGCACTGCCACGGTGCAGCCGGGGGTGATTTCCCCACGGGCAATGCCGGCCCGGCCCGCACAGCCGTCGACTTCCTGCACGGCTCCGGCACCACCACCCTGCTGGCCAGCCTGGTGACGGCGTCCCGCGAGGATCTGCTGCGTGGGCTGGCCAACCTCAGGCCGCTGGCGGACGAAGGCCTGATTGCGGGCATCCACGCAGAGGGCCCGTTCCTTTCCCGTTCACGGTGCGGCGCGCAGGATCCCCGGTTTCTGCGTGACCCGGACCCCGGCCTGCTGGAGGAAATACTGGAAGCTGCCGGCGGGCACCTGCGCACCATGACTTACGCGCCGGAACTGCCCGGCGCCGTCGACCTGGTCCGGACGCTCGTGCAGCACGGCGTAACGCCTTCGCTGGGCCACACTGACGCGGACTCCGGGATCTCCGCGGCGTCCCTCACCGAGGCGGCGGAGCTGATGGCGGCGGGAGTCCGCGGGTCACGCCCCACCGTCACGCACCTGTTCAACGGAATGCCGCCCCTGCATCACCGCAACCCCGGACCGGTCGCCGCCTGCCTCCGGCTGGCAGCGGCAGGCACTGTAGCTGTCGAACTGATCGCGGACGGCGCACACCTGGATCCGGACACGGTCAGGATGGTCTTCGAGCTGGTGGGCGCCGGGAACGTGGTCCTGGTGACCGATTCCATGGCAGCCACCGGCCTGCCCGACGGCGACTATGAACTGGGTCCCGCCGCCGTCGCAGTCAGGGGCGCCGAAGCGCGGCTGGCGAGCAACGGTTCCCTGGCCGGAGGCACCGCCACGCTGCTGGACGTTGTCCGTCGGACGATCGCTGCAGGCGTTGCACCCGCCGCGGCTGTTCAGGCAGCCAGCGCGGTACCGGCGGCGATCATCGGCCGGCAGCACGAAATCGGAAGCCTCCGCGCCGGCTTGCGGGCCGACGTCGTGGCGGTGGACCGGGACTTCCGCCCAGTGCTGGTCCTGCGGGAGGGCCGGAAGCTGGCCCGCCCCGCCGTCGGGCCCTAGCCTTCTGCCCGTCTGCAGGCTCCTGCCCTCAACCCCGCAAGGCCCTAAACCTTCCGGGCCTAAACGCTCGCGGCGGCCACACGCGTGGCCGTGCACGGCATCAGGGCGGCCGCACCCTCGTCCGCGATCACGGTTACGTGCGGATGGCGCTGCAGGACGGAAGCGGGGCAATCCGGCGTCACCGGTCCGGTGAGCGCACGGTGCAGGATTTCCGCCTTGTCCGCTCCACGGACCACCATCAGGAGCTGGCGCGCCTCGAGGATGGTGCCGAGGCCCTGTGTGATGCACCGCCCGGGCACGTCTGCAGGCGAGTCGAAATAGCGGCTGTTGGCCTGCCTCGTGCGTTCAGTGAGGTCCTCTACCCGGGTGCGGGACTCCAGCGACGACCCGGGCTCGTTGAAGGCCAGGTGGCCGTTATGGCCGATGCCCAGCAGCTGGATATCGATCCCGCCGTGGGCCGCAATGGCAGCTTCGTAGTCGTTGGCCGCGCGTTCGGGGTCCGCTGCGCTGCCGTCCGGGACAAACACGTTGGCAGGGTCCAGGCTGAGCCGCTCGGTGACTTCACGGCGGACAACTTCCGCGTAGCTTTCCGGATGGCCGGCGGGCAGGCCCACGTATTCATCAAGCGCGAAGCAGCGGACGCGTGACATCTCCAGCCCGTATCCTGCCAGCGCCCGGTAGACGGGCAAGGGCGAGCCGCCCGTTGCCACCCCCAGCACGGCATCCTGGTTGCTGCGGATCACGGCCGCCAGAAGCCCCGCGCCGACCGCGCCGGCTGCCTCTGCGTCCTGAACTACGAAAAACTCCATGCCGAACGGGCTCTCTTCTGTGTTGACGGGGGTGCTGTGTCTGGATGGACGGGGGACTGACGGGCGTGCTCAAGGAGGAGCACCCGCGGGGATGTTGCAGAAGGCGGTTCTAGCGGGCCGCGACGGCGCGGAGCTTTCCCCGGATTCCGTCGAAGTGGCGCTGCAGCCGCTCGGAGGCAAGTGGCTTGTTGCCCGCCGCCACCGCCTCGTAGATCTCGCGGTGGTCGCGCACCTGCTGAAGCAGGTCCACGGGCGCCGGCCCCAGTTCCAGGTGGATTTGGCGGTAAACCTTCCAGAAGACGTCCATCAGGTTCATGAGCAGGTCGTTGCGCAGCGGCGCGAACAACCGGCGGTGGAACTCGGCGTCGTGGGCAAACAGGGGTTCGCCCTTCCCGGCTGCCACCTCCATGGCTTCCAGCGCGTGCTGCAGGTCCTCCTGCTGCGCAGCCGTCATCCGGTCCATCGCCGAACCGATCAGCCCGGATTCGAGCGCCTGGCGCACATCCACCAGCTCCATGGCTTCCTCTCCCCGGTGCCGCAGGGAGAGCCGGCCCCGGAAGGCCAGTCCGTCGGCGAGGGCATGGAAGTTGTTGGGGGCCACGAAGGTCCCGAAGCCATGGCGGATCTCGATCACGCCGAGGGCCTGCAGGACTTTCAAGGACTCCCGGACCGTATTGCGCCCCACGCCCAGAGTTCCGGAGAGTTCGGCTTCAGTGGGGAGCGCATCGCCAACGTCCAGTCCCTGCTCCAGGATCAGTTCCATGATGCGCGTTTGCAGGGCATGGGAGCGCAGCTGCGCGCTGAAGCGGGCAGCTGACACTTCTTGCGGGGCCACGGTCACGGCTGTCTCCTAGGGATCGGACCTGCCTAGCAAGCAGGTCTGCTACTAATCCTACCGGAGATGGGACGTCCCTTGTCCTATTTGGTAACAATGAATTTGCCCTGAACGCGCCGCCAGAGCGGGCGTACATGGAATGGGAGGGTTGTTAGAGGAGTTGGAAAACGGCCTTGGTACTTGACTTGGTCCCGAGCCTGGCGACGAACATGTAATACGCCCCGCCGGCGCCGGGCTTCGCGGACACCGGGCCGCACCCGGGGACGCTGCGGTTGCGCTCCCACGGGAAGTTGGCGGTCTCGCTCTGGCCCGGAGCGATGGTCTTGACCAGGTCCCCGCTCTCCACTTGGCAGTCAACCGAAGAGAAGATCCGGTCGGAGCCGCTGGTGACCGTGTACTCCATCTGGGACGTACCCAGGTTCACCTCGCATGCCACTTTTCCGCCGTTGGTGACTTTCAGGCTAAGGAGCGGGTTCTCCCCCGCCGCGTAAGCAGCCTTGTCCGTGGACGCCGAAACGGTGACAAGGCCCTGGTCGCATGTCGGCGTGGCCTGGGCGCTGGGAGTCGCGGACGCGGAGGGCGTGGCCTCAGGATTCGCCGCCGCCCCGTCAGAACCGTCGCGGCCCGCGGGGTCGGTGGAGGAGGCCTGCTCGGATGAGCGCATGGCAGCGGACACGGCGGCGAAGCCTCCCAAAGCCACCGAGGCCACGAGAAGCAGCACCACGGCAACGAACAGCCTGCGACGGCGGTAGACGGCCTTCAGCGGAGGCCGCCCCGCCTGACGGCCGGGGGTGCCCTTCGGTTTCGAACTGTTCTTTCCTGAAGTGCCTTGCCTGACCATCCTTCTAGGCTAAAGAACGCCGGGCACATTGACGCACCACCACGCCGCGAACACGGACGTCGGCCAGTATCCACTACAGTATTTGCATCGAAGCCTTAGCCTTACCCACTGCCCTTTCCCCGGCGAGTCGCCCTGCGCCGGCGCCGCTGGCAGTCCTCCACGAAACCCTTGACGCCTGGTTCGCAGACACCGCCAGGGAACTGCCGTGGCGCGAACCCGACTGTTCCGCCTGGGGCGTCCTGGTCAGTGAAATCATGCTGCAGCAGACTCCGGTGGTCCGGGTTCTGCCCGTGTGGGAAGAGTGGCTTCGCCGCTGGCCGGCACCGGCAGACCTCGCCGTGGAACCGTCCGGCGAAGCTGTCCGGCACTGGGGCCGGCTGGGCTACCCGCGGCGGGCACTGCGCCTGCACGCTGCCGCCGTCGCCATCGTGGAGAAGCACGACGGCGGGGTGCCGGGAACGTACGCGGAACTGCTGGAACTTCCGGGCGTGGGCAGCTACACGGCCGCCGCCGTGGCCGCATTCGCTTTCGGCCGCCGCGAGACGGTGGTGGACACCAACATCCGCCGCGTGCATGCACGGCTTTTTTCGGGCACGGCGCTGCCGTCACAGTCGCTGACGGCCGCCGAGATGCGGCTCGCCGCCGAGCTGCTGCCGGCCGACGTCGGACTCTCTGTCCGCTGGAACGCGGCGGTTATGGAGCTGGGAGCCTTGGTCTGCACGGCGAGGGCGCCGAAATGCGGCGACTGCCCGGTGCGTGGCGCGTGTCAGTGGCTGGCGGCCGGCGAGCCGCCGCCGTCGTACACCCCCAAAGGGCAGTCCTGGCACGGCACCGACCGGCAGGTGCGGGGTGCCGTGATGGCTGTGCTCCGGCTGGCGGACTCACCGGTGGCACCGGAAATGTTCCATCAGCCCGCCGCGGATCTTGGCTTCGAAGCGGACGGCATCGGCGTCCCGCTTGCGGCGCTGCATCGGCTGAATTCCGCGCCGGAACAGCTGGAACGCGCACTGGCGGGCCTGGTCAGCGACGGCCTGGCCGAGCTGCACCTCGGCGGCCTGCGGCTTCCTGCCTGACGCCCGTTATGCATTCGTTCCGGAACTGGAACCACCCTGTGCTGGTGCGGCCCGAGCCTGCGGACCTACCCTGAAGCATGCGCAGCGTTGGGGTACTTCTGGCAGCGGTCACGACGTCGCTGATCCCGTCCGCGTGCATGCCCGAGGCAGTGCCGTGCCCGGCAATCGCGCAGGCGTCCGTGGTGGCGCTGACCGTGGCTGCCAGCTATGTGCCCGAGGTCGAGGCCATCCACCTCAAGGCCTGCCAGGACGGAACATGCCGGGAAGCCGACCTTGAGCTGATGCCGGGCAGCACCACGGTGGACCAGGGCTGCGAGCCCTCGGCCGGCCCGGACGGCACGTGCTCCGCAACGTCCTCCCCGGACGGCACGCTCACCGGCATGCTGATGATGGACGTCCTGACCGAATCGCGCATTGACGCCACTGCCACCGGCACGTCCACTGCGGGGACGCCGCTGCCCGAGCGCAGGCTCAGCTTTATGCCCAGGGCCGAGTATCCCTACGGCGAGCAGTGCGGAAAGTTCATCACGGCCGGCGTGGTGCTGGATGCCGACGGCCTCCGGCAGTCACCGTAACTACAGGCCGCAAGTCAGGGCTCGCCGAACCCTGCCTCCACCAGTCCGCCGACGTACTTCACAGCTTTGGCCGCGTCCGGCCCCCAGGCCTCGACGTGGAGGATCGATCCCCTGCCCGCGCCCAGGGTCATGAGGCCGGTCATGGACGCACCGTCCACGCCGTTGACGGTCACCTCGGCTTCCAGGCCCGAGATCCCCCCGGCGATCTTCGCTGCGGGCCGCGCATGCATGCCGGCCTGGTTGACCAGCTCAAAATCGCCCGTAGCGTCCGGCGGCCCCACTGTTTCCGCCTCCGACGGCGCCTCCGGGGCAGCTGCACGGCGCACCGCTTCCGCCGCCTGCTTCACTCCGGCGGCGTCCGCCCCGGCCTGCGCCGCAACGGCAGCCGCCACCAGCCCCTCCACCAGCGGCGCGTCGGCCAACAGGACCGTGTCCGGGTCCGGCAGGAACTCCACTGCTGATTCGGCCGTCATCACGGCGGAGCCGAGGTCCGTCAGCACCACGATTCCGTCATCGCCGGCGGCCTGTTCGAGGGCGGCCATCACCTTCTCCAGGCTGGTGCCGATCCGGCCGTCGTCGGTACCGCCCGCGGGGAGGATCACGACGTCGGGTGCCATTTGGGCCGCCAGCTCCACCGCGCCGTCGGCGATCTTTTCGCTATGGGAGACCACCACCAGGCGGACCGTCACTCGGCTGCCCCGGCCGCAGCGCGCAGGATGAGGGCGGTGGACACGGCGCCGGGATCGCGGTGGCCCGCGCTCCGCTCCCCCAGGTAGCTGGCCCGGCCCTTGCGGGCGATCAGCGGATCGGTGGCCACGGCACCCGCCTCGGCGGCTTCCGCCGCCGCCAGGAGGACCTTGAGGACGTCCCCGTCCCCTGCAGCGGCCTGCGCTGCCGCAGCATCGACGGCGGGGGTCCACGCGTCCACCATGGTCTTGTCGCCGGATTCGGCCTTGCCACGGGCCACAATGCCGTCGCGGGCGGCCTGAATGGCAACAGCCAAGGCCCCGGGGTCGATGTCCGTGGTGTCGCCCAGCGAGGTGGAGGCGCGCAGGAAGGCAGTCCCGTAGAGGGGTCCTGCCGCGCCGCCCACCTTGGACATCAGGGCCATGGCCGTGAGCTTCAGCGCCGCTCCCGGCGTGGCGGGCGGCGCCTCTGCGAGCCTCTCCATCACGGCCTTGAAGCCGCGGTCCATGTTTTCACCGTGATCGGAATCCCCGATGGCCCGGTCCAGTTCGATCAGTTCCACGCGGTGGTCCGCCATGGCCTGCGCGGAAAGGGTGAGCCATCGTACCGCCCAGTCAACGTCCAGTCCCACTGTCAGATGCCCCATCGCAGCGCAGCGGTGTGGACCGGCGCATCCCAGAGCGTGGTGAGTTCATCGTCGAGCCGCAGCACCGTGATGGAGCAGCCCTGCATCTCGAGGGAGGTGATGTAGTTGCCCACCAGGGACCGTTCCACCGTGACGCCCTTCTCCGCGAGCACCTGCGCCGCGCGGCGGTAGACGATGTACAGCTCGCTCTGCGGGGTGCCGCCCATGCCGTTCACGAACAGGAGGACCTTGTCGCCGGAGGCGATGCCGAGGTCGGACAGGATGGGCTCCAGGAGTCGGTCGGTGATGCCGTCGGCATTTTCCATGGGGATCCGGTGCCGCCCGGGCTCACCGTGGATGCCGATGCCGATTTCGATTTCGTTCTCTTCCAAATCAAAGCTGGGCGTACCGGCGTGGGGGACCGTGCAGGCGGTCAGTGCCACGCCCATGCTGCGCACGTTCTGGTTGACGCGGTCTCCGATGGCGGCGACGCCGTCCAGGTCATCGCCGCGTTCCGCGGCCGCACCGGCGATCTTCTCGACCAGGACGGTGCCGCCCACGCCGCGCCGGCCGGCCGTGTACAGCGAGTCTTCAACCGCGACGTCGTCATTGACCAGGACAGTCCGCACCTGCACGCCTTCGGCCTCCGCCATTTCGGCGGCCGTTTCGAAATTCAGGACGTCGCCGGTGTAGTTCTTGACGATGTGCACCACACCGGCGCCGGAATTCACGGCCAGGGTGGCCGGAATGATCTGGTCGGGCGTGGGCGAGGTGAAGACGGCACCCGGCACAGCGGCGTCGAGCATTCCCAGCCCCACGAAGCCGCCGTGAAGCGGCTCGTGGCCGCTGCCGCCGCCGCTGACAAGGCCCACTTTCCCTGCCACCGGGGCGTCCTTGCGGGTAATGAATTTCGGCTCGGCACTGACGGTTACGAGGTCTGCGTGGGCCAGGCCGAAGCCTTCCACGGACTCGTCCACTACAGCGCGGGGATCGTTGATCAGCTTCTTCATTGGAGTGCTCCCTGGAGTGTCCTGGCGGCTTTGTCTTGACAGTACTACCGCGGCCCGGGCAACGGTAGCGCTCTGTCGAATCGGCTGGTTCAGCCGGCGCCGGAGGCCGGTTCAGCGAGGGCAAAAGAAAGGGACAGCCCCCAATAGACTGTCCCTTCCCCTTCCAGCTTGTGTCCCCCGGCCGGGTTCAGCGCTTCCCCCAGGATGCCGGGAGGAAATCCGGCCACGCCGCGGCGCCTATGTGGAATGCCGAGGACTCGCAGGGCTGACTCAGCGGATCCCTTCGAGTCAGTACTGTCGGCAGGTCCATTTGAAACGCCGAAAAATCCGGAAAAATGGCGTGCTCGCGCATTTCTGTCCTTTGAAGTGGTTTCGGGATTCTGGTGTTACTGGCAGGCTTGATTAATTTTATACATCGATTCGATATATGGGAAGAGTTTAGAAATACGACATTATGGATGGTACCGGGCACGCCTGCGACGTGACGGGGCTAGAGGGCCTTGATCATCCGGGTGTTGCCCAGCGTGTTCGGCTTCACCCGGGCGAGGTCCAGGAATTCCGCCACACCTTCGTCATGCGAGCGGAGCAGCTCGGAATAGACAACAGGGTCAACGGCCGTCTGGTCAGCCATGACATCGAAGCCGTGTTTCTTGAAGAAATCCACCTCGAACGTCAGGCAGAACACGCGCGAGACGCCCAGCGCCCTGGCCTCTTCCAGCAGGCTTTCCACCAGGACGTGGCCCACGCCCTTGCCCCGCCACGCGTCCGAGGCCGCGAGGGTGCGCACCTCGGCGAGGTCCTCCCACATGACGTGCAGGGCGCCGCAGCCGATCACCTCGCCGTCGGCCGACTCCGCGATCCTGAACTCCTGCAGGCTTTCGTAATAGGCCACCGTTTCCTTGGCCATCAGGATCCTCTTGTCCGCCAGCGGAGCCACCAGGCGCTTGATGGCAGCTACATCGCTGGTGCGGGCAGGGCGGATGCGGAAGGTCTCAGTCACAGCCCCCATCTTACGGCCGACCTCCGTCCGGCTAGAGCCCCAGATCCGGCGGCAACGGCAGGTCGCTGCCCAGCACGTTCTTCGCCAGGAAGTGCTCGACGACCCCGTACCAGACCTTGGCGTGCTGCGGCTGCAGGATCCAGTGGTTCTCGTCCGGGTAGTAGAGGAAACGGTGTGGCGTCCGGCCGTCGCTGTCCGCTGCCAGCTGCGATTTGGACAGCAGCTCGTACCAGAGCCTCAGGCCCTCGCCAATGGGCACGCGGTAGTCCTTGTCGCCGTGGATCACCAGCATGGGCGTGCTGATTTTCTCGACGTGCAGGTGCGGCGAGTTCGCCATCGCCATCTCGGCCGTCATTTCCTTCAGCCAGTACTGCGAGGCGTCGGTGGTGGGGCCGAACTGGTCCAGGGCCCACAGGCTTGCGTGGGTGACGATGGCGCCGAAGCGGTCCGTCTGGCCTGCCACCCAGTTCGCCATATAGCCGCCGAAGGAGCCGCCCATGGCAGCTGTACGCTCCGCGTCAATGTCGGGGCGCTCCACGACGGCGTCCGTAATTTCCATAAGGTCCGTGAAGGGCGCCTTCCCCCACTCTCCCCAGCCGCGCTGGATGAAGGACTGCCCGTAGCCGGTGGAAAGGGCCGGATCCGGCAGCAGGACGGCGTAGCCCTTGGCCACCAGCAGCCACGGGTTCCAGCGCCACGTCCATGCGTTCCACGAGCCCAGGGGTCCGCCGTGGATCCAGAGGAGCAGCGGCACCGGTTCCTGCGCGGAGGCGCCGTCCGGCAGGGCAAGGTAGGCGGGCACCCGCGTGCCGTCGGCGGCGGTCGTGTCAAGGCGCTCCAGGGAGCCCTGGATGTGCGGGCGTTCAGCCGGAGCCTGGAGGCGGGTGACGTCCCCGGTCTCCAGGTCGATCCGGACTGCCTCGGGCGGAAATTCGTACGAACTCCGCAGCGCGTAGGCGCTGCGCCCGTCCGGGGAAACCACGACGTCGGTGTAGGCGGCGGCGTCCCGGGTCACCCGGGTGACCCTCGCTTCGCCGGCAGACGCCGGAACTGTGATCCGGAAAACCGGCGACGCGCCGTCGTCGTCGGCCGTTACCAGGAGGGCGGAGCCGTCCGGCAGCCACGCCGCCTTGATGGCCCAGCGGTCCCAGTCGCGGGCCAGCGGCCGGAGGTTCGCTTCCGGATCCCCCGGCGCACTGACGTCCAGCAGGTGGAGCCTGACCTGCGGAGCCTCGAGGGGAGTGCTGTCCGATTCGCTCAGCACCACCAGTGTGCGGTTGTCAGGGCTCACCGGCCCGGCAAAGTAGCTCATGCCTTCGCGGTCCAGCAGGACCCTGTGCGTTGCTGTGGCCACGTCGACGGCCACCAGGACCGAGCGCGAGTCGGCCTTGGCGAGGGGTTTGTCGAAGCTGGTGTAGATCGTCCTGCCGTCCGGGCTGACCACCGAATCCGCGTTGCGCAACAGTCCTGCCGCGTCCGGCGTCAGGTTCCGGAGCTTCAGCGGCGCGGCGGCATCGACCGTTGCCGGCTTGCCCCGCTCCTTCCCCTCCCCTGGCTCGACAGCGAAAATCCGCGGCTGGTCCGGGCCCAGGTCGGCATCCCAGTAGCGCACAGGGTAGCCGCTGTGGAGGATGGCGGACACTTTGTTGTCCTTGCGGCTCTTCCGCCGCGCTTCGTCCGCCTCCTCATCGGGGGAACCTGCCAGGACGGAGGCCGTGACGAACGTGGCCCCGGTGTCCCGGGCTGACATCACGTGGCTGATTCCGCCCGCGCGCGAAAGGACCACCCGGGCCTCGCCGCCGTCGGCGGGCAGCTGCCAGAGTGCACTGACAGGTTCGTCGTCCGGGCTCTCGGGATCGGGGCGGGCGGACGTGAAGTAGAGATCGCCGGTGGAGGCAAAGGCAGCACCCGCCTCGCCCTTGGCGCTGCGGGTGATCCGCCGGGCATGCTTCTCACCCGCGGGGTCCAGTTCCCACAGGGCGGTGACGTACTCGGTGCCTTTGGAGTTGAGCGTGGCGACGGTGGTCACCAGGCGCTTTCCGTCCGGGCTCAGCGCCAGGCCGCTCACCCGGGGTATGGCGAGGTAGTGGTCAATATCGTGGAAAGGGGTCGCCGGTTGTTCGCTCAGGATCGCTGAGTCTTGGGAAGCCATGAAGAGATTCAACACCGACCGTGGGCCAGATCACAGCACGTTCACTATTAGTGAAACACTACTTTCACACCCCGCCCACGCAAAGGCTGAAGGCGACGGCGCCGAGCTGGAGGCGACGGTCAGCGCCCGGCCCGGCCACGGGAACCCGGCGGCAACGCGAAAGGCCCGCCGGCTCCTTTTGGAGCAGACGGGCCTTGGCGGTGATGCTTAGACGCTCGGAGCGATTTCCGGGATGCGCGGCTTGGCGTTTCCTTCGAAGGTGAACTTGGCGTCGTCGCCTTCGCCGTCCACATCCACCACTACGATGTCGCCCGCGTGGATCTCCCCGAAGAGGATCTTCTCGGACAGCTGGTCCTCGATCTCGCGCTGGATGGTGCGGCGCAGCGGCCGGGCACCCATGGCGGGATCGTAGCCGCGGGTTGCCAGGAGAACCTTGGCAGCCTTGGTGAGCTCGATGCCCATGTCCTTGTCCTTGAGGCGCTTCTCGAGGCGGCCAACGAACAGGTCGACGATCTCGATGATCTCGTCCTGGGTCAGCTGCGGGAAGACCACAACGTCGTCAACACGGTTCAGGAACTCGGGGCGGAAGTGCTGCTTGAGCTCTTCAGTGACCCGGGCGCGCATCCGGTTGTAGCCGGTCTGCGTGTCCGTGCCGGACTGGAAGCCGGTGGCGACACTCTTGGAGATGTCCCGGGTGCCGAGGTTGGTGGTCATGATGATCACCGTGTTCTTGAAGTCCACCACGCGGCCCTGGGAGTCGGTCAGGCGGCCGTCTTCCAGAATCTGCAGCAGTGAGTTGAAGAGGTCCGCGTGGGCCTTTTCCACTTCGTCGAACAGCACTACGGAGAACGGACGGCGGCGGACCTTTTCGGTCAGCTGCCCGCCTTCTTCGTAGCCGACGTAGCCCGGAGGGGCACCGAAGAGGCGCGACACCGTGTGCTTCTCGGAGTATTCGGACATGTCCAGCGTGATGAGGGCATCCTCTTCACCGAACAGGAACTCCGCGAGGGCCTTGGCGAGCTCGGTCTTGCCGACACCGGTGGGGCCGGCGAAGATGAACGAACCGCCCGGACGCTTGGGGTCCTTCAGGCCTGCACGGGTGCGGCGGATTGCCTGGGACAGGGCCTTGATGGCCTCGTCCTGGCCGACGACGCGCTTGTGCAGTTCGCTTTCCATCTTCAGCAGTCGCGAGGACTCTTCCTCGGTCAGCTTGAAGACGGGAATACCGGTGGAATTCGCCAACACCTCGGCGATGAGATCCTCATCCACCTCGGAGATGTCGTCCATGCCGCCGGTCTTCCAGTGGCGTTCCTTCTCGGCACGCTCGGCAATGAGCTTCTGCTCCTTGTCGCGCAGCGAGGCGGCACCTTCGAAGTCCTGCGCGTCAATCGCGGACTCCTTCTCCATCTTGAGTTCGGCGATGCGCTCGTCCATGGCCTTCAGCTCCGGCGGAGCGGTCATGCGGCGGATGCGCAGGCGTGCACCGGCTTCATCGATGAGGTCGATGGCCTTGTCCGGCAGGAAGCGGTCCGAGATGTAGCGTTCGGACAGGTTGGCTGCCGAGGCAAGGGCGCCGTCGGTGATGGTCACGCGGTGGTGCGCTTCATAGCGGTCGCGCAGGCCCTTGAGGATCTCGATGGCGTGCGCCACCGAAGGCTCCTTGACCTGGATCGGCTGGAAGCGGCGCTCAAGCGCTGCATCTTTCTCGATGTGCTTGCGGTATTCATCCAGCGTGGTGGCGCCGATGGTCTGGAGCTCGCCTCGCGCCAGCATGGGCTTGAGGATGGACGCGGCATCGATGGCGCCTTCGGCGGCACCCGCACCCACCAGGGTGTGGATCTCGTCGATGAACAGGATGATGTCGCCGCGGGTCCGGATCTCCTTGAGCACCTTCTTCAGGCGCTCTTCGAAGTCACCGCGGTACCGGGAGCCTGCCACCAGGGATCCAAGGTCCAGCGTGTAGAGCTGCTTGTCCTTGATGGTCTCCGGGACGTCCCCGCGGACGATCGCCTGGGCGAGTCCTTCGACGACGGCGGTCTTGCCGACGCCGGGTTCGCCGATGAGCACGGGGTTGTTCTTGGTGCGCCGGGAAAGGACCTGCATGACGCGTTCCATTTCCTGTTCGCGCCCGATGACCGGGTCCAGCTTGTTCTCGCGCGCAGCCTGGGTCAGGTTGCGGCCGAACTGGTCCAGGACCACGGAACCTGCAGGAGTTCCTTCCGGCTGGCCGGCCCCGACGCCTGCGCCGGTGGTCTCCTTGCCCTGGTAGCCCGAGAGCAGCTGGATCACCTGCTGGCGGACGCGGTTGAGGTCCGCTCCGAGCTTCACCAGCACCTGGGCAGCCACACCTTCACCCTCGCGGATGAGCCCCAGCAGGATGTGCTCCGTGCCGATGTAGTTATGGCCCAGCTGCAGTGCCTCGCGGAGCGAGAGCTCCAGCACCTTCTTGGCGCGCGGGGTGAAGGGGATGTGGCCGGACGGGGCCTGCTGGCCCTGGCCGATAATCTCCTGCACCTGCTCGCGTACGCCGTCGAGCGAAATGCTCAAGGACTCCAGAGCTTTGGCGGCAACGCCCTCACCCTCGTGGATCAGACCCAAGAGGATGTGTTCGGTACCGATGTAATTGTGGTTCAGCATGCGTGCCTCTTCTTGGGCAAGCACAACTACGCGACGGGCACGGTCCGTAAATCGCTCAAACATTTCGCCACACTCCTAGCTACGACGTACTTTGATGCTACGTGGCAGACCCGGACTTGTGGAGCGTGTTCGCCACAGGGGAAACCCGGGGCAGTCCTTCCGGGTTGACTTCCCTGGTCATCAGGGCCGCGGCAGTGCCGGAACTCCGCGCCTAATGGCTTTGTTATCGGTCCGGAATCCCGCGACTTGAGCGACTTCTAATGCGGCTCGGCCGCTCCGAACTTGAACACGGAACTCGTCCCCGCCTGGTAACTGCCTTGAAACTGCCTTGTTCCCCGCCGCAATATCCGCGCAATAGCTGGCACCGCTTTACCCGGGCGGCTTCACCGGCAGGCACTGGTATTCAAAAGGCAATGCCCCCGCCGATTGGCAGGGGCATTGATTTTCCACGCAAATCTGCGGCAGTGCTAGGAATTTGCCTTCTGGTAGGCTTCCTGAATTTCAGCCTGGATGCGGCCGCGGCTGTTAACCGCGTAACCGTTCTCCCTGGCCCACTGGCGAATCTGTGCAGAGTCCTGGTTCCTGCCGCCTGAGACCTTGGTACGGGTGGCGCGGCCGGTGGACGTCTTGCGGGCGCTGGAAACAAACCGCTCCAAGGAGGAGCGGAGTTCTGCAGCATTGGCACCCGACAGGTCAATTTCGTAACTGACGCCGTCAAGGCCAAATCGGACAGTTTCGTCCGCGGTTCCCCCATCCAGATCATCGACAAGGATGATTTTTACTTTCTGTGCCATATAAATTCTCTCTTTTGGAAAGGACGGGTATGCAGAAAAGCAGGATGTATCTGTAAAAAGTATCCCCCGGTTTATGGCAACGCGTCAAAGCGCCAAAAGGTTCCTGTGAATGGTGGGCAGGAATATACCGGGAGTATTAGTTTGTGCCGTTCCCGTTGCCGGCATTCGTCCCGGTATTCGGCGCGCCATTGGGGCCTTGATTGGTTTCAGCCGAGCGGGCATCCGCTTCGGCCTGGGCGCGCGCTTCCGCCTGGCGCTCCGACTTATCGGCATTGAAGATCGACTTCATGGCAAACCAGAAAAGCAACCCGACCACAAGGGACGGCAGGAGGACTGCAACGTACTCCACGGTCAGTGCCCTTCGGGCTTCAGCAGCGGGAAGAGGATTGTTTCGCGGATGCCTGCGCCGGTGAACAGCATCACCAGGCGGTCGATGCCCAGCCCGATGCCGCCCATGGGCGGGGCGCCGTACTCGAGCGCGCGGAGGAAGTCCTCATCCAGCTGCATGGCCTCGACATCACCGGCGGCTGCGTGCCTGGACTGTTCGGTGAGGCGCTCCCGCTGGATGACGGGATCGATGAGCTCGGAGAAGGCCGTGCCGCGCTCCATGCCGCCGATGATCAGGTCCCAGGCCTCGATCAGGCGATCGTCGTCGCGGTGCTGGCGTGCGAGCGGCTGCGCGGAGGGCGGGTAGTCATACACGAAGGTGGGGTTCAGCAGCGTGGGTTCCACGATTTCGCCGAACAGTTCAACGGCCAGCTTTTCGGCGTCCCACTTGGGATCCACCTTGACGTCGTGCTTGGCCGCCACGGCCCGCAGTTCCTCCACGGTGGTGTCCGGCGTGATTTCCTGGCCCACGGCCTCGGAAAGCCCCGGGTAGACAGCCAGCCACTTCCATTCGCCGTCGAGGTTGATCTCCCCGGCTTCGGTCTGGAGGGTGCGGCCCACGCCGGCGGCGTCGGCGGCGTCGAGGATGATCTCCTTGATGCGGTCCGCCATGACGAACTGGTCGGCCCAGGCTTCGTAGCATTCCAGCGTGGTGAATTCCGGGCTGTGTGTGGAGTCCACGCCTTCGTTGCGGAACACCCGTCCCATGTCGTAGACGCGGTCGATACCGCCCACCACTGCACGCTTGAGGTACAGCTCGGTGGCGATGCGGAGGGTCATCTTCTGGTCGAACGCGTTCATGTGGGTCTCGAACGGCCGGGCCAGGGCGCCGCCGTGGACCAGCTGCAGCATCGGGGTTTCCACCTCGACGTAGTTGCGGCGGTGCAGGCTTTCGCGGATGGAGCGGGTGATCGCGGCGCGGGTGTACACCATTTCGCGGGCCTCGTCGCGGACCATCAGGTCCACGTAACGCTGGCGGACGCGGGTTTCCTCGTTCAGGCCGGCGTGCAGCACGGGCAGCGGGCGCAGCGCCTTGGACGCCATGGACCACGAGTCCGCCATTACGGACAGCTCGCCGCGGCGGGAGGAAATGACCTCGCCCTTGATGAAGACGTGGTCGCCCAGGTCAACCAGGGCCTTCCACTCGGCCAGGGCTTCCTCGCCCACGTTGGCCAGGCTCAGCATGGCCTGCAGGCGGGTGCCCTTGCCGTCCGTGCCGCCCTCCTGGAGCGTGGCGAAGCACAGCTTGCCGGTGTTGCGGATGAAGACGATGCGGCCGGTGACGCCCACGGTGTCCCCGGTGGTCTCGTCGGCCTGCAGGTGTGCGTACTTCTCCCGGACTTCGCTCAGGGAATGCGTGCGTTCAACACCCACCGGGTAGGCCTCAACGCCGCGTTCAATCAGCTTGGCGCGCTTCTCCATGCGGATGCGCATCTGTTCGCTGGCGTCCGCCGGTTCGGCAGCATTGGTCGGGGTGGGGGTGTTTTGGGAAGTCACAATCCCTAAGTTTACCGGGAGTTCCCCGGCATGTTTTCCGGCCGCCCGGGATCCCCTCCCCCGGGCGTTTTCGCTTCGAGGGGTGGGCATAGACTCGGGGCTGTGGAAACTCGGACGATCAGGACGGACGACGGCGAGGGTCACCTTCAGGTGCACTCCTTCAGTCCTGCTCCCGCCACCGCAATTCCCGCAGCGGCACTTCCCGCAGCGGACGGCGCCGCACAACCCGGCGTCGTCGTAATCCACGGCACCCTGGTGACCGACGCGCTGTACCGGCCGTTCGCGCTCAAGCTCGCCCGCCTGCTGGGGCGGCCGGTGCACACCTACAACCGCCGCGGCCGGGGAGGTTCCTCCGAGCAGCGCGAAGACTATTCTGCGGCGACGGAGGTCAGCGACCTCCGGGCCGTCATGCGGACAACCGGCTCCGCCGACGTCGTGGCCCACAGTTACGGCGGGTTCGTGGCGCTGCAGGCGGCCCGGACCGGGTCCATCCGGCGGCTCGTGACCTACGACGCCGCGGTTTCCCTCTCCGGCAGCCTCAGCCGCCGGTGGCGGCCGGAACTCGAACACTCCATGGCGGCCGGGCAGCTCGACCAGGCGTGGGCCCATCTTGTCCAGGGGCTGGAGACCGCCGGGCCGGTGTCGAAACTCCCCCTCGGCGCACTGCGCATGCTGAGCATCCTGTCCGCCCGGACCCGCCTCGGCGCGGAAATGCGGCAGCTGCTGCCCACCGCCGTCGTCGAAATGCGGGCCGTGCTCCAGGCAGACGCCGAGCTGGAGGACTTCGCCGGCATCACCACCCCCACCCTGATGCTGAGCGGCGGCTGGAGCCCGGCGTACTTCGCCGAAACCGGCCGCCAGCTCGCGGCGTCAGTCCAGGCGATCGACTTCGCCCTCGTTCCCGGGCAGCTGCACGAAGGCCCGCTCCGTCCGGGGGCCCGGCTTGCCCTCACCACCGCGCGGTTCCTGGCCGACGACGCCGGGTTGCGGCTTCAGCGCCTCCGCGCCGCCGGGATTCCGCTGGGCAACCGTTTTAGGATGGGCCGGTGAAGGAAACCCGCGCCCGTGAGGGCACAGTCAAGCAGCAGGTCATCCCCGCACATGACGGCGGACGGCTGGCTTTGTACAGTTACGGGACCGTCGATGCCCCCGGCGAGCGCCGTGTGGTGGTGATCGGCGGAGCCTTCCTCACGGCATCGATCTACCGGCCGTTTTCCGAGGCGCTGTCCAAGGGCCTCGGGGTCGGCTGGGCGGTGGACGTCTACGACCGGCGCGGCCGCGGTGATTCCACGCCGCAGCCCGCGGACTACTCCATGGCCACCGAGATTGCCGACGTCCGGACCATCATGGACGCCACCGGTGCGCGTAACCTCTTCGGCCACAGCCTGGGCGGCTCCGTGGCGCTCAACGCCGTGCAGGAGTTCATCGGCACCGCCCACCAGCCCGACAAGCTTGCGGTCTATGACGCCGCCGTGAACATCGACGGCAGCGTGGATACGTCCTGGCTGGAGGGTTTCGAACGCTCAGTCAATGAGGGAAACGTCCCGCACGCCCTGGCCAAGCTCAAGAAGGGCATGCAGCCAAGCTCGGCGCTGGCCAGGATTCCGGAGCCGGTCCTTGCCGGGCTGATGGCGCTGGTGTCGCGGACCAAGGTGAACCGGCTCTTCAAGGAGCTCATGCCCAGCGGGGTGGGCGAGCTGAAGGCGGTGTTCGACGAGGCCGACCACGTCCGCGACTTCTCCGTCCTGCCGCCGAACACCCGGTTCATGGTGGGAGCCAGGAGCCCCCGGTACTACAAGGTGACGGCGGAACTGCTGCACCGTGCGGTGCCCGGCAGCGCCCTCCAGGTTTCACCCAAGTGCGTCCATGCCTCCATTCCCGCGGCCGTCAAGGAACTGGTCGAGGACATCTCCGCGTATTACAAGGGCTGACGCACTGCGTGCCGGGCCGAAGCTGCTGCGCGGTTCCTGCCGCCCCGGGTAGGCTCGGAACATGACGCGCGAGAACATCAAAACACCCGACGGCGGAACGCTGGAGCTTTACACCACGGGGGCCGAGCTGGCTTCGGCGGGCTCGGGCGTCGTCGTCGTTCAGGCTTCCATGGTCACCGCCGCGGACTACACGCGCTTTGCCCAGAAACTCAGTGCTTCGCTGGGCCGGCCCGTGCACACGTTCAACCGGCGCGGCCGCGGCGAATCGTCACCGCAGCCCGAGGACTACACCCTGGACGTGGACATCCGCGACCTGGACACCGTAATGAGGCACACGGCGAGCACCGACGTTTTCGGCCACAGCTTCGGCGGCGCCGTGGCTCTGCACGCGGCCCGCACGCTGCCGGTGGAACGGCTCGCCGTCTACGATCCCGCCGTCTCCGTGAACCACAGCGTGAAAGCTGACTGGATCGCCGAATACGAACGCGCCACCGCTGCCGGCGACGACGACCGCGCCCTCGCCGTGCTGGTCCGGGGACTCGAAACGGGAGGGGCTTTGTCCTCCCGGATGCCGCTCTCAATGCTCACGCTGGCCAACAAGCTCACCGCCGGAACGCCCATCGGCAAGCAGCAGCGCGAGCTGATGAAGACCGGGGTGCGCGAGATCAAGGCCATCATCGCCGCCGACATGCCGGCCGAGCCGTTCCTGGCCCTACCGCTTGAGACCCTGATCATCGTGGGCGAAAAGAGCCCCGCCTACTTCGGCATCGCCTGCGGCCAGATCCACGACGTCCTGTCCGGGTCGAGCTACACCATCCTGCCCGGCGCGGGCCACGACGGCGTCAACCGGGCCCCCGACAAGCTGATCAGCGAACTCAGCGAGTTCTTCGCCGGCTGACGCCGGTTTACCGCACACAGCGCGAACGGACAGTTGGGGCCCGCTTTGTGGGGCCCCAACTGTCCGTTCGCGCTTAATGGGACGTTAGTGCGCCGCCGGCACCGGGTGCTCCGCACCGGCGGTCTTGCGCATCATGGCGGAAAGCACGACGGCGGCGACGGCGATGATTGCCGCCGTCAGGAACGCTGCGTGCATGCCTGCGACGATGCCCGATCCTGCCGACACGACGGCGTAGATCGAGACCAGGAGCGCGGTTCCGGCCGCACCGGCAACCTGCTGCAGGGTGCTCATGATGGCCGAGCCGTGCGAGTAGAGGTGCGGCGGCAGCGGGTTGAGTCCGGTGGTGAACGCCGGGGTGAACAGCAGCGCCAGGCCCAGGCTGAGGACCACGTGCAGCATCACAATCCACCAGACGGCTGTTTCCGCGTTCAGCATGGAGAACTGCCACAGGGACAGCACCATCATGACGGAGCCGGTGACGGTCAGGGGAAGGGGTCCGACCTTGTCGAAAAGCCGGCCGATGAACGGGCCCAGAAGGCCCATGGCCAGGCCGCCGGGCAGCAGGGCCAGGCCGGTCTCCAGGGACTTCAGCCCGCGGATTTCCTGGAGGTACAGCGGCAGCAGGATGACGGCGCCGAACAGGGCGATCATGGCCACCACCAGGAGCAGCACGGACACCGTGAACATGCGGAAGTTGAATGCGCGCAGGTCCAGCAGCGGGCCCTCCGACTTCTGCAGCTTCAGCTGGCGGAAGACGAACGCCGTCATGGCCACCAGGCCAATTGCCAGCGCGGCCAGGGCTGGCGTTCCGGGGCCGCTTTGCCCGCCGTGGCCTCCGCCGACCTGGCTAAGCCCGTACACCAGGCCGCCGAAGGCAGGCACGGTCAGCAGGACGGAAAGGATGTCCAGCCGGGTCTTCTCGGATTCGCCGATGTTGGTGAGGTAGCGGGCTCCGATGGCGAAGGCGGCCAGGGCGATGGGGAGGACGAACACGAACATAAAGCGCCACGTGAAGTGCTCGAGGATCAGCCCGGACACGGTGGGGCCCATGGCCGGGGCCACCGAAATGGCGATGCTGACGTTGCCCATCACGGCGCCGCGCCGTTCGATGGGGACCAGCGTCAGGATGGTGGTCATCAGGAGCGGAAGCATGATGGCGGTGCCGCCGGCCTGCACGATGCGTGCCAGCAGGAGGACTTCGAATCCCGGAGCAAGCGCCGCCAGTAGCGTGCCGCCCGAAAACAGCCCCATGGCCAGCATGAAGACCGCCCTGGTGGACAGCCGCTGCAGGATGAATCCGGTGGTGGGAATGACCACGGCCATGGTGAGCATAAAGCCCGTGGACAGCCACTGCACCGTAGGCGCATCGACACCAAGGTCCACCATGAGACGCTGGAGGGCGACGTTCATGATGGTCTCGTTGAGGATGACCACGAAGGTGGCAACGAGCAGTGTGACGATGATGGTGACCGACTCGCGGGACATCTTCGCAGGGCCGGCCGCCGTTACCGTCTCAGACGCTGGCGCGGCGGGGGCCACGGGGTCGCCGTGGGCGTTGGAAGAGACGTCTGTAGACATGGGGATTCCCTCAGGGAGATGTGAAGTGGTTTCCGGCGAGCTTCGTCGCTGCAGATTCCAACAGTGTATCCCCCGGGGTAATTCCCGTCATTGGAAAAAAGTTCAGGAGCTGAGGGGCACGTTGTCAATCAGCCGGACCGGGCCCACCTTCGCCGCGATGATGGCCAGGCCCTCGCCGCGGAACGGTGTCTCCTTGCAGTTCTCCGCCAGGGGTTCGAGGGTGTCCGGGTCCACCACGTCGAAGTAGTCCAGTCCCACGAGGGGCTGTGATTCCACCAGGGCCTGGGCGGATTCCAGGTCGAGCGGTTCGTGGGCGTTGGCCCGCTCTTCGAGGAGCCGCAGCGCACGGGAGAGGACCAGGGCGGCTTCGCGTTCCTCCCCGGACAGGAACCTGTTCCGGCTGCTCAGGGCCAGGCCGTCGGCGGAACGGACCGTCGGCACGGCCACGATCTCCACCGGGAAGTTCAGGTCCGCCACCATGCGACGCACCAGCGCCAGCTGCTGGGCGTCCTTCTGGCCGAAGTAGGCGCGGTACGCGGGCAGTCCCGCGCCGGCGCCGGTCACGAACGCGCCTCCGCCGGGCAGTCCGGTCCCCGGGATCCCGTAATGCAGCAGCTTGGCCACCACTGTGAGTGCGCCGTCGAAGTGGCCCGGCCGGGACGCACCCTCCCATTTCCCGGCAAGGCGTCCTGCCGTCACGCGGACGAGGGGTTCGCCGCCGGGGTAGACCTCCTCCACGGACGGCGCGAACACCAGGTCCACGCCCTCGGCGTCCAGGAGCTCCATGTCCGCCTCCAGGGTCCGGGGGTAGCGGTCCAGGTCCACGGCCTCGCCGAACTGCAGCGGGTTGACGAAGATGCTGGCCACCACCACGTCGTTTTGTTCGACGGCGGTGCGCGCCAGCTTCGCGTGGCCTTCGTGCAGGGCGCCCATCGTGGGAACGAGGCCCTGCGACGAACCCTGTTTCTCCGTCAGCAGCCGGGCGCTTTCGGCGCGCAGCTGCGCCGCCGTGGTCACGAGTTTGATCGCCAAGTCAGTTACCTCCAGTGGCCTGCGGCCCGTCGTTGTCCGGCCCGTCGTTGTCCGGCCCGTCGTTGTCCGGCCCGTCGTTGTCCGGCCCGTTGTCATCCAGACCGTCTTCCCCGGCCAGTGCTTTCCGGATCGCGTCCAGCCGGTCGGGCTTCAGCAGCCCCCGGCTCCCGGCGCGGTGGGCTGTGGCCCGCGCCATGGCCAGGTATGCCTCGAGAATATCGCCGCCTGCACCGGCGTCGTGTTCGCGCAGGGCTTCCGCGTGCGCGGCAACCGTGCCCACGTCGCCCCGGGCCACCGGCCCGGTGAGGGCGGCCTCGCCGGAGGCCAGTGCGTTCTCCAGCGTTGCCCGCAGCAGCGGGCCCAGCATGCGTTCAGGGGATTCGACGCCCACTTCGCGCAGCAGCTGGGAGGCCTGGGCAACCAGGGTGACCATGTGGTTGGAGCCGTGCGCCAGGGCCGCGTGGTACTGGGTACGGTCGCCCTCGGCAATGGCCACCGGTTCGGCACCCATCTCCACCACCAGGGCCTGCGCGATGGGCAGCATCGCGGCGTCCGCCGTGACTCCGAAGGTGCAGTCCAGGAGCCGGGTGAGGTCCAGGCTCATGCCGGTGAAGGTCATGGCGGGGTGCAGCGCGAGCGGGATGGCACCGGCTGCCCGCACCGGATGCAGGATGCCAACGCCGAAGCGGCCCGAGGTGTGGGCCACGAGTTGTCCGGGCTGCCAGGCACCCAGCTTCGCGAGTCCCTGCACGAGGTCGCCGAGGGCATCGTCCGGAACGGCGAGCAGCACCAGTTCGGACCGTTCCACGATGTCCTGCACGTCGAGTACCGGCACGCCGGGCAGCAGGGTTTCGGCGCGTTCGCGGCTTGCGTCGGAGACGGCGGAAACCCCGACGACGGCGTGCTCGGCTGCGCGGAGTGCTGCACCGAGCACGGCTCCGACTTTGCCTGCACCGATGATTCCGATGCCGAGGCGTCCTGGCTTAGCCATGTTGCGGGCCTTCCTCGTGGTTCTGGGGGTGGTCGGGAGTGTGCCGGTCCGCCGTCGCCTCCGGCGCGACCTGCGCGAGCCACTGCTCGCTGGTCTGGCGTTTGCGGGCTTCCCGTGCGCGGGCCGCCTGGGCATCGAACAGGGCCCGGGCTTCGTCCAGTCCGGCCTGGATGACCCGGGGCGATACCGGACCGGCCGTGGTGTGCAGGACAAGGTCCGCCACCCGGAATCGCCGCGCCAGCGGCCCCTGGTGCAGGGCCATCGACTGTGTGCGCTGGTGCGGAACCACCACGAGCTCGCGCCACAGCCGGCCGGAACGGATAAGCAGCGCCGTATCCGTGGCGGCGAAGCCGTTGCGGCGCCAGCCCAGGGGAGCCAGCAGCCGCACGCGGCGCGGGCTGGTGACGAACCCGCCGTCGGGCGCCCCGCCGGAAGACACTCCCGCGGGAGTCTCCGCAGCGGAGACCGCTCCCGCGGGGGCGAGGCCGGTCAGGCCGGCGCCAAAGACGCGGGCAGGGTCCGCTGTTCCGGGATCGGGGAGCACCAGGGAGAGCATCCTCATGACGTCCGCCAGTACCCCCACCGGGAGGATCGTGGTGCGTGAGGCGGCCTCGCCGTTGCTGCCGGGGCCGCCGTAGCCGGCCACGTTCACCTGCATCCGGTACCAGCCGAAGATCCGCCACAGCGGCGGCTGCGTCACTTTCAGGGCCTGGATCCTTCCCGGCGGAAGGGTCTGCGCCTGCGTGTCCAGCAGCCCGTAGCGGAGCCGGATGCCGTCGGGCGAAATGGCGGCGGTGAAGTTGTAGCCCTTGTTGAAGGACCCCCAGTAGGCGGCGGCCAGGCCAAGGACGGCAGGGATAAGGTAGAAGTAGAAGCTGCGGTTGTCGGTGATGGTTGAGAGCACCACGGACGCCACCGCGCCCAGCACCACGAAGAAGCTCTGCTCGCTCAGGAGCAGCGAACCGACAAGGCGCGACGGCGGGACGGCCAGGACCGGGAATTCCGGCGCCTCCGGCAGGGCTGCTTCCGGCCGCTCGGGGTCGGGTTCCAGCCCGGCCGCGCGGGCCAGGATGGTGGCCCGCAGCTGGCGGGCGTCGTCGATGCGGAGGTAGGCCAGGCGGACCGCCGATTCGCCGGCATCGGCCACCTCGAATTTGAGCTCGGCAAGGCCGAAGACCCGGGCCAGGAGGGGCTGCACGATGTCGATGGCCTGCACGCGGTCCAGCCTGGCCTGCCGCTGCTGCTTGAACAGGAAGCCGGTGTTCACCCGGACATAGCCTTCGGCCACCTGGTAGCGGGTGAAGTACCAGGTCATGATGAACCCGAGTACGGACAGCAGCAGGACCAGCCCGCCGCCGGCGACCAGGAATGGCACGCGCCCGGCAAACATGTCATCCATCAGGGGCCGGCCCTGCAGGAGCCGTTCAAAAGTGTCGCGGCCGAAGAAGTAGCCGATGGCGGCAAGCGCTACCCAGCCCCGGATGAACGGCGACGCAGGGTGTACCCGCAGCCACTCGCCGTCGGGCTTCCCGGAAACCTGCCCGGGCCCCTCGGTGGCCACGGGACCTTCAGGGGTCGCGGCGTAGCCTGGGGTCACAGCCCGGCCAGCCGTGCAGCGCCCCGGGCGGAAAGCTGCTCGCGGAGCCGTGCCCCCTCGTCGGCAGGCAGGCCGGGGATTTCAGCGTTGGTGCCGGCGGACGCGGTGTGCAGCTTCAGCGTGCAGAGCCCGAGGGCGCGTTCCACGGGACCTACGCCGATGTCGACGTACTGCATCCGGCCGTAGGGAACCACCAGGGTGCGCTGGAAAAAGATGCCGCTGCGGATCAGCAGATCGTCGTCGCGCTCGGCATACCCGATCGCGCGCACCTGGCGCGGTATCAGCAGCAGCCGCCAGACGGCCAGCAGCAGCATGACGGCCGGAACCGTGATGGCCAGCCAGAGCGGAAGCCACACCCACCAGCCCGCCAGGGTGAAGACGAGCGGCAGTGAGAGCAATCCCACGGCGATGAGGTTGCCGACCGCCCATTCAACCAGGCGGACGGTGACGTATTTGGGTGAAACGCGGAGCCAGGAGATCCCCGGCGGATCAATCGCCTCGGTACGCATATTCGCCCTCCCCCTTGGGCTTGCGGGCGCTTCTTCCGGGCGATCCCGGCGCGCCGTCGGCGTCGCCGTCTTCGGGCGGGATCCGGCAGAAGCGTTCCACCACCAGCCCGACGATGATCATCGCAAGTCCGCCGCCGGCCATGGAAAGCGCCAGCCAGGTGATTCCCTGGTCGCTGCGCAGGTTCCAGAGCCTTAGCAGGTCCAGGAAGATTCCCGCGTGCCAGCCCAGGAGCACGGCCCCTGTGTACGCGCAGGCCTGGGCGAGGACCAGCGTCCAGGCGGCCAGGATGGGGTTGAGCATTTTCTTCTTGTTGCCGTTCCGCCAGCGCAGGACGCGGATTCCGAGCACCAGCGTGAGCGCCACGATCACGCCCATGGTCACCAGGCCGGTCTGGGGCAGCACCGGGGTGGCCAGGCCGTAGCGGGTGGTCATGACGGTCGCAAACCAGCCGGCGATGGCGAGGATCAGCCCGACGACGATCAGCAGGAAGGGGTTGACGGGTTTCACGGCCTATTCCACTGCTCCCGCGGTGGGAAGGCCGTCGAAGTCCCCGAAACCGTCGAACGGGGCAAGATCGGGAAAGTCGGCGGCGCGGGCCGCCAACTCACCCACGCGGACGCCGTTGAGCTCCGCCGACGGGTCGATCAGCGACCACGGATACAGCACAAACGCGCGCTCGGCAGCACGCGGATGGGGCAGGGTCAGGGCGGGATCCGCACTCACCAGGTCCCCGTACGTGATGATGTCCACGTCCAGGGTCCGCGGACCCCACCGGACTTCGCGCACCCTGTGGTGCTTGTTTTCCACGGCCTGGCAGTGGCGCAGCAGTTCCGACGGCGGCAGCGAGGTCTCTACCGTGATCACCATGTTCAGGAAGTCCGGCTGGCCTTCCGGCCCGCCGACGGCTTTGGTCTGCACCACCGGGGACACCGCGGTCAGCCGCACTTCGGGCCGGTCCACCAGGTCCGCGACTGCGCTGGAAAGGGTGTCGTTCCGCTCCCCCAGGTTGCTGCCCAGGGCCAGGACGGCCCGGACATAAGGGTTGTTCGAGTACGGCGGGTTCATGAGCGCCGCCGATGCACGCTGACGGAGACGTCGCCGAACTCAACTTCGATGGGCGCCTTGGGCTTGTGCACCGTGATGTCGACGGCGGCCAGCGGGAATTCCCGCAGCAGGTCTTCGGCGATGCGCACGGCCAGGGCCTCGATCAGGTTCAGCGGCTCGCCGGTGATCCAGTGCTTGATCCGCTCGGCCACCTCGCCGTAGTGGGCGGTGTCCAGGACGTCGTCCGAGGCGGCGGCCTTGCTGAAATCCAGGTGCAGCACCGCATCAACGATGAACGGCTGGCCGTCGCGGCGTTCGAAATCGAACACCCCGTGATGGCCGACGGCGGTAACACCGCTCAGCGTGATTGTGTCCATCGTGGCTGCCTAGTTGGTGGGTCTGGAGTCGCCGAGCGGTGCGGCGGACATCCGGGCGGCAACCTTGACGGCGTCAAGGCTGGGTTCGACGTCGTGCACGCGCACAGCCCATGCGCCGCGGGCGGCGCTGATCGCCGTGATGGCGGCGGTGGCGTGGTCCCGTTCCTGGGGAGCGGCGGCCTTGCCAGCCACGGTCAGCAGCGTGCCAAGGAAGCGCTTGCGCGAAGCTCCCACCAGGATCCTGTGGCCGAGGGCCTCCAGCGGTCCCATGTTCCGCAGGAGCTCCCAGTTCTGGACATCGTTCTTGGAGAAGCCCAGCCCCGGGTCCACGATGATCTGTTCCGGCGCCACCCCTGCCGCGTACAGCTTGTCCCGCACGCCCACCAGTTCAGCCGCGACTTCCTCTGCCACGTTGCCGTACTCCGCGAGGGAGGTCATGGTCTTGGCATCGCCGCGGCGGTGGGTCAGCACGTACGGGACGCCGGTCCGGGCAGCCAGTTCGGCCATCTCCGGCTCCATCGTCAGCCCGGAAACGTCGTTGATGATGGCGGCGCCGGCCTTGAGGGCCGCGGCTGCCGTTGACGCATGGGTGGTGTCGATGCTGACCAGGGCGCCGGCCTTGACCATGGCCTCGACCACCGGCAGGACGCGGCGCTGCTCCTCTTCCGGGCTGACTTCCTCAGCGCCGGGGCGGGTGGATTCGCCGCCGATGTCGATGATGTCGGCTCCGGCGTAGAACATCCGGAGGCCTGCAGCGATGGCCGTGTCCGGCGTCGGATGCGTGCCGCCGTCGCTGAAGGAATCCGGGGTGACGTTCAGGATGCCCATCACCAGCGTGCGGTCCGTGGGGAGATCTTCAAACTTGGCTGCCGGCCGCGGTTTACGCAGGATGGGCAAGGGGTTTGTTGCGGGTCCGGTTCCAGGGGCAGCAGCGAGGGAGTCCATAGTCTGTTTTATTACCTTCCGAGTATGAGGCTCATGGCTTCGGCGCGGGTGGCCGGGTCATGCAGTTGACCGCGCACGGCACTGGTGACGGTCTTGGCACCGGGCTTGCGGATGCCGCGCATGGACATGCAGAGGTGTTCGCACTCAACGACCACGATCGCGCCCCGCGGCTTCAGGTGCGTCACCAGTGCTTCGACGATCTGGGTGGTCAGCCGTTCCTGCACCTGCGGGCGCTTGGCGAACATGTCCACCAGCCTGGCGAGCTTGCTCAGCCCGGTGACTTTGCCGTCGTGCGAGGGAATGTAGCCCACGTGCGCCACCCCGTGGAACGGCACCAGGTGGTGCTCGCAGGTGGAGTAGAACGGAATGTCCTTGACCAGGACCAGCTCCTCGTGGTCCAGGTCAAAGGTGGTGGCCAGGATTTCCGCGGGGTCGTGGTGCAGGCCGGCGAACATTTCCGCATAGGCCTTGGCCACCCTTTTGGGAGTGTCCAGCAGCCCGCCGCGGTCCGGGTCTTCCCCGATGGCCAGCAGGATTTCCCGGACGGCCGCCTCGATCCTGGGGCGGTCCACCTTGGTGCCTCCCCCATGCCGCGAATGGTCTGCAGTCGAGGGGTTGGCGGAGCCGGAAACGTCGTCGTCGTCGAAATGATTCACAGCAGAAGCTTAGCCGTGATGCGGTCCGTCGGCGCCGACGTCCGTAACACCGCCGCCGAAGGTCTCCTGGCTTGACACGCCCTGGGGGTGGGGCGGCTGGGCGTCCAGTGGCTCTTCCAGGCGTGCTTCCTTGGCTTCTTCCTGGGCTTCACGTTCGGCCTTTTCGAGGCGGGATTCCACGGGACCGGAGGTCTGCACCGGCCGGGATTCCTTGGAGAGCCAGACTTCGCGGAAGTCGCGCTTGCGGATATCCCGGAAGACGTGGGCGATCTCGGCCTGGTTGAGGGTTTCCCGCTCCAGGAGCTCAAGGGCCAGGGAATCGAGGATGTCGCGGTTCTCGGTGAGGATCGCGTAGGCCTCGTCGTGCGCCTGGTCGATCAGGCGGCGCACTTCCTCGTCCACAATGTAGGCGATCTGGTCCGAGTAGTTGCGCTCGTGGCCGGCGTCGCGGCCCAGGAACGGCTCCCCGCCGCCCTGTCCGAGGCGTACGGCGCCGACGCGTTCGCTCATGCCGAACTCCGTGACCATCTTGCGGGCCGTTCCGGTGGCCTTCTCAATGTCGTTGGAGGCGCCGGTGGACGGATCGTGGAAGACGATTTCCTCGGCCACACGGCCGCCCATCGCATAGGCCATCTGGTCCAGCAGTTCGTTGCGGGTAATGGAGTACTTGTCGTTCTCCGGGACCACCATGGTGTAGCCCAGGGCGCGGCCGCGGGGCAGGATGGTGATCTTGGTGACCGGGGCGGAGTTCCGCAGGGCGGCTGCCACCAGGGCGTGTCCGCCTTCGTGGTAGGCCGTGATCTTCCGCTCGTGTTCCTTCATGACGCGGCTGCGCTTCTGCGGACCGGCCATAACGCGGTCAATGGCTTCATCGAGGGCGCGGTCGTCAATCAGGTTGGCGTTGGAGCGGGCCGTCAGCAGGGCGGCTTCGTTGAGGACGTTGGCGAGGTCGGCACCGGTGTAGCCGGGGGTCTTCTTGGCGACGGCCTTCAGGTCGACGCCGGGCGCCATCGGCTTGCCCTTGGCGTGCACCTGCAGGATCTGGTCGCGGCCCACGAGGTCCGGTGCCTCAACGGTGATCTGGCGGTCGAAGCGGCCGGGGCGCAGCAAGGCCGGGTCCAGCACGTCAGGACGGTTGGTGGCGGCGATCAGGATGACGTTGGTCTTGACGTCGAAGCCGTCCATTTCAACCAGCAGCTGGTTGAGGGTCTGCTCGCGTTCGTCGTTGCCGCCGCCGATGCCGGCGCCGCGGTGGCGGCCGACGGCGTCGATCTCGTCCACGAAGATGATGGCGGGCGAGCTGGCCTTGGCCTGCTCGAAGAGGTCGCGGACACGGGACGCGCCCACGCCGACGAACATTTCGACGAAGTCGGAACCGGAGATGGAGAAGAACGGCACGCCCGCTTCACCGGCGACGGCACGGGCCAGCAGGGTCTTGCCGGTGCCCGGAGGGCCGTAGAGCAGCACGCCTTTGGGGATCTTGGCACCCACGGCCTGGAACTTGGCCGGTTCCTGGAGGAATTCCTTGATTTCCTGGAGCTCTTCGACGGCTTCGTCGGCACCGGCGACGTCGCTGAAGGTCACCTGGGGCATGTCCTTGTTGACCAGCTTGGCCTTGGACTTGCCGAACTGCATGATCTTGGATCCGCCGCCCTGCATGCGGGAAAGCAGGAACCAGAAGAGGACACCCAGCAGCAGTACCGGAATCAGGAGGGAGAACAGGCCGGAGAACCAGTTGTTTTCGATCGGCTGGTCAGTGAAACCGCTTGAGGGGTTGGCGTCGGTGACTGCCTTGACCACGTCCGCGGCGCGGGCGTTGACGAAGAAGAACTGGACGTTCTTGCCCTTGTCCTGGCCGTCGATGACCAGGTTGTCCTTGAGGACCAGGTCCACGCGGTTTTCCGCGTCGAAGATCTTGGCCTGTTCCACCTTGCCGCTGTCTGCAAGAAGCTCGAGGCCCGGCTTGGTGTCGATCCGGGTAGCCCCGCCGGGGGCGAGCGTGGCAAAGGCCAGCAGGAGCATTCCGACCACAACTACGATCCAGATGCCCGGGCCCTTGAAGAAACTCTTAGCTTTCATCTGATCGGGGGCTGGCCCCGTCCCTCCTGGTAGTGCTGCACGGCGACTGGTCTGCGCGCGTGTGGTGCTGCGTCAGCTTCTAGCTATACACCGTTCGGAGTGAATCACGCACGGTGTAGGGCAAAAGTTCCCTCTAGGCGTAGCGGTGCATGGCCGCGGCCTTTTCGGGCCCAGCCGGCCGGGAGGGATCCCGGGGAGTGTGCCTACTCGTAGACGTGGGGGGCCAGGGTGCCCACGAAGTCCAGGTTGCGGTATTTCTCGGCGTAGTCCAGGCCGTAGCCCACCACGAACTCGTTGGGGATGTCGTAGCCGACGTACTTGACGTCGATCTGGACCTTCGCGGCCGTGGGCTTGCGGAAGGCGGTGCAGATTTCCACAGAGGCGGTGCCGCGGGATTCCAGGTTGGTCTTGAGCCAGGACAGCGTCAGGCCGGAATCGATGATGTCTTCAACGATCAGCACGTCCTTGCCCATCAGGTCGGTGTCGAGGTCCTTCAGGATCCGCACCACACCGGATGACTGGGTCCCGGAACCATAGGAGGAAACTGCCATCCAGTCCATGGAAACGTGGCTGTGAAGTGCCCGCGCCAGGTCCGCCATGACCATCACCGCGCCCTTCAAAACGCCGACGATGAGGAGCTCCCGGCCCTCGTAGTCCTTGTCGATCTCGGCAGCGAGCTCGGTAATCCGCTGCTGGATCTGATCCTTGGTGTAGAGAACGTGCTTGAGGTCTGCCTGGACGTCGTTTGAATCCACCAATGGCTCCTGTGTAGATGCGGGTGCGACTATTTTTGGGGCGGCTTGTGAAGCCGGAATACTAGCTTCCCACAGCGGGCGGCTTCGCGGGGACCGCCGTTGGGAGCGTCCTGCGCCCCGGCCGGCTGATTCTGCCCTTCGCCGGCGAGGATCTGCGCCAGGGAAAGCCGGTAGGCACTCACGCCGCCGGGAAGTTCCACGGGACCGGCGGAGCCCTGCCGGCGCAGGAGCGCTTCCGCGGCGAGCAGCCGTTGATAGCTTGGTTGCTGGCCCCCGACGGCGGCGGCCGCCTTCGCGATCACCCGGAACCGGATGGCGGGGGCCAGCTCGCCCAGGGCTTTCTCAGGCAGGCTGACTTCGTCGCCGGATTGCTCGGCCAGTTGCCCATAAGTGCTGTTCGCCACGTCGTCGAGGTAATCGGCGTCCAGCTGCAGGATGGCCGCCGTCCGGGCGAGGGACTCCGCGACGCCGGGACCAAGTTTTTCCTCCAGCATCGGAAGGACCTCCACCCGCGTCCTTGACCGTGCAAAGGACGGATCGGCATTGCTCGGATCGTGCCACGGGTCCAGGCCTTCGACGGCGCAGATCTCCAGGGTGTCGGCACGGCGGAGGCCCAGGAAAGGCCGGAGCAGGAGTCCGCGGACCGGCCGCATTCCCGCAAGCGAGCGTGTTCCGGAGCCCCGGGCCAGTCCCAGCAGCACCTGTTCCGCCTGGTCATCCAGGGTGTGGCCGAGGAGGATCGCGCCGGCACCGGCCTGGGCGGCGGCTTCCTCCAGGGCGGCGTGCCGGGCGTCCCGCGCAGCGGCTTCGGGGCCGATCCCGGTGGACGCAACGTCAACCCGCCGGATGTCCACGGGAGAGAGCCCCAGGCCCCGGAGGATGTCTGCGGTTTGGGCGGCAACGCCGGCTGAACCGGGCTGCAGCTGATGGTCCACGACGACGGCGCCCACCGATACGGGGTGCCCGTCCACATGGCCGCGGCGCCCGAAGTAGGACGCGACGGCGGCGAGGGCCAGGGAGTCCGGGCCGCCGCTGCAGGCGACGAGCACCCGGCCGGGGTAGCCGGCGTCGGCCAGGGCGTTCTGCAACATTTTGCGCGCCTTGCCGACGACGGGCGACAGCCGGCCGGGACGCCGTCGTCCGGTTGCGGGTTGGGACAACTAGAGCCCCATCCGCTCGAGCCAGAGCTTGGCGTCATGGATTTCCGGTTCGGTGGGCAGGTTCCCGGCGGATTCCCAGACCCGGTTGAAGCCGTCCATGCCGGCGACGTCCACCACGGCGCGGACAAACTTGGCGCCGTCCGTGTACTGCCGCATCTTGGCATCGAGGCCCAGCAGGCTGCGGATGAACTTCTCCACGACGCCGCGGTCCTTGCCACGGGCGTTGAAGCGTTGCCGGATGGTCTTGACGGACGGGACGATGCTGGAATCCACGGCGTCCATCACCACGTTGGCGTGGCCCTCCAGCAGGCTCATCACGGCAGTCAGGTGCGAGAGGGAAGCTTTTTCCTCCGGGTCCTGCAGCAGGTCCAGGATGGCGCCGCGGCCGGGCGCTGTTCCGGCGGCCGTGCGGTCCTTCAGCGACCGGGCCGCGGCCGATGCGCGTTCGAGGAGCGTGTCCACGTTGCCCAGCAGGTGTTCGCTGAGATTGTCGATTTCGTTGAGCATGTGGTGGCGGAGCCAGGGCGCGGCGGCGAACTGGACGCGGTGGGTCTGTTCGTGCAGGCAGACCCACAGCCGGAAATCCTCGGGGGCAACGTTGAGTTCGCGCTCCACCTGGACGATGTTCGGCGCCACGAGCAGCAGGCGCCCGGCGGCGGGGGCGGTGGAGTCCTCGGCGAGCGCCGAGAAAGGATCGTACTGGCCCAGGACCTTGCTGGAGAGGAAGGCGAGCACGGCGCCCAGCTGGCTTCCGGTGATGGCTCCGCTCACGGACGCGGCACCGGGGCTCATGGTTCCGCGCCGGCCTTCGAGCATTTTTTCCATGGCCGGTTTCAGCATGACGGCAAAGCTCTGGGTGTTGGCCTTTGCCCAGGAAGCGCGGTCCACCACCAGCACGGACGAATCACGGAGGTCCCGTGCCGCCTCCAGCCCGGTGATGTCGTGGACGTGCGGCACGGAAATATCCGCCATGAGGCGCAGGTTCTCCACGGCCGCCCCGATTTCGGCGGACCCCAGCGCGGGGCCCGCGGGAGCCAGCCGCGCGGCTGTTGACGCTGCGAGCTCCCAGTTGATCAGTGCCTGGGCCTGTGCTGATGAATCGCCTGCAGTTGACTCCATAGCGTCCATCAGATCACAGCACCCTGCGGTTACGCCTTAAGTTCGCTGACCGGCGAACGGGTTCAACGCACAGGCAGGGCACAGGATCGGAACAGAGGAACACAAATGTTCCGGACCAGAGTTGGTACCGAGGTCCACACCACCAAGGAGAGTCCGATGATTGCGTACCGTCCGATCCCGCCGCTGAGCCTGGGTAAGAGCACCGGCTGGAGGTCCGTCCTGTCGGCTGTGCTGATGGCTGCACTGCTGGGCACCGCCGCGTTTGGGGCTGCGGAGGCATCACCCGGAACCGGAGCGCAGCTGAGTTCCGCTTCAGAAAACTAGCGGCACCCGCAGGAAGCAAGGGCCGACGCCGTGCGGTCCAGCGCGGTCCGGTTGCCCGCAGCGCCGGGCTGCAGCCCGTTTCCTATAAAGGAGAACACCAGGAGGCGCCCGTCGGCGTCCACCACGTAGCCGCTCAGGGCGATCACGGAATTCAGGGTTCCGGTTTTGGCCCGGACCAGCCCGGCACCGCGCTCCGTCGATGCGTCGGTGTACCTGCTGCCCAGGGTTCCGGTCAGGCCGGCCACGGGGAAGCCGCCGATGGCCGCCCGCAGGCTGGGGTCCGTGCCGGAGGTGATGGCCCGGACGATCTCGGCCAGTTGCCCGGCCGAGACCTGGTTGCCCAGCGACAGCCCCGAGACGTCGGCCACGCGAAGGCCGTCCGTGGGGATTCCGAGGTCCTGCACCTGTTTGAACACCGTGGCCGTGGCGCCGTCATTGCTGCCGGGCTGTCCGGCTGCGACAGCCGCCAGCCGGCCCAGCACCTCGGCGAGGTAGTTGTCCGAGGTCTGAAGCATCAGGTCCACCTGCTGGCGGAGCGTGGCGGACTGGACCTCGGCCAGCACCTTGCTGCTTTCCGGTGCCTGGCCACGCACGACGCCGGGCGTGACGGACAGCCCGGCGGCGGCGGCCGCCGTCGTGAGCTGGGCGGAGAACGCCTCTGCCGCTGTCATGGCGGCGTCCTGCGGACGAGGTCCGGTGGTCACTGCGGGGTCGTATCTGGCCGAATTGAGGGCGAGCGGGAACAGGGGTGCGGTCTCGCCGGCTGCCACATCGTCCGGGCTCCACGTCGGGTTCAGCGCCGGACCGGTGAACAAGGAATCGTCCAGCCGTACCTGCACCGGGCCTTTGACGCCGCTTTCCTGCAGGGCCTTGACCGTGAGCTGGGCCAGCGTGGCCAGCCCGGCGTGGCCCAGCACGCTGTCCCGGGACGACTCCCCCGCACCCAGCAGGACGTCGCCGCCGCCGGTGAGAACCACCGACCCCGGCTCAGCCCCGGACACCACCCGGGTGCTGAAGCGCTGGTCCGGGCCGATGGCACGGACGGCGGCGGCGGCCGTCAGGAGCTTCATGTTGGAGGCGGGCACCCGGGCTTCCGCAACGCCGCGGTCGAACAGCACCTGCCCGGTGGCGGCGTCCTGCACCACGCCGGTGAAGGACCCGCCGCCGTCGGCCTGCAGTGTGGTGTTGAGCTGGGCTCCTAGGGCGTCCGGCCAGGGTACGGGAGCCGAGTCCTTGAGGGGGGCGATTCCCTGCGGAAGGGAGAGGTCCCGCGGGACCTGCTGCCAGGCGGGAACAGCAGACTCAGTGTTGGCCGGCTCCGGGCCCCGCCCGGTGAAGGCAGGGGCGATCAGCATGGCCGCGGGGACGGCGAGCGCCACAATCAGGATGGTGAGCAGCGCGAGCGGCAGTTGCCGCCTGATGATGGCGGCCCAGGGATGGCTGGCCACGTGGCTCATCATGCGTTTCATGCTGCTGCTGGTCCTTATAGTCCTGAAATGTCCCCACTAGTTCATGAAACCTGGGCCTATCGCTATATCCTCAATAGTAGTCGGCGGCACCGACACTCCTTTTGCTGGTCATTCTGTGTGCCGCGAACACCCTGAAGTCGAGGAGCATTCCATGAAGCATGACGTGACCATCGAGATCCCCAAGGGATCACGCGTCAAGTACGAAGTCGATCACGAGACCGGCCGCGTCCGCCTGGACCGTGTCCTGTTTACGTCCATGCAGTACCCCACCCACTACGGTTTCTTCGAGAACACGCTCGGCGAAGACGGCGACCCGCTGGACGCACTGGTGCTCCTGCAGGACTTCGATCTGCACCCGGGCGTCATCGTTGAAGCCCGCCCCATCGGCGTGTTCAACATGACCGACGACGGCGGCGGGGACGCCAAGGTCCTCTGCGTTCCCACCGACGCCCGCTTCGACCACATCAAAGAGGTCAGCGACGTCAGCGAATACCTGATCAAGGAAATCGAGCACTTCTTCACCCGCTACAAGGACCTGGAGCCGGGCAAGTGGGTCAAGGCTGAAGGCTGGGGCGACCGCGCCGCTGCCGAAGCCGAGCTGGAAGCTTCCATCAAGCGCTACGTTCCGGCAGCACACTAGTTACGCCATCGCCGCGCATTAGCGCGAACGGACACTTGAGGCCCTGGAATCTGCGGATTCCGGGGCCTCAAGTGTCCGCTCGCGCTCTGGCGGGGAGCACGGGAACCCGGCACCCGCCGTCGTCGTTCTCAGGAGTGTGCCAGCCTTCCGTGAAATCGTTGCCTTATGAGTGACGTTCCTGCCTTCAATCCTCCGTGCTTCAGTCCGCCCTGCGGGCCGGTCAGCGGCTGGCGCGACGGCGACGTCGTGCGCGCCACGGGAATCCCGTACGCCACGGCGGGCCGCTTCCAGCCGCCGGCCAGTGCACCCGACTGGACCGAAGTCCTGGCCGCAACCTCGCTCTCCCCCGCGTGCCCGCAGGGCCCGGTGCCGTTCCTCGACGACATCCTCGGAACCCGCTACGGTGAGCTTCCCGGCAGCGAAGACTGCCAGCGCCTCTCGATCACCATCCCGGCCGGCCTTGCCGACGGCGAGCGCGTTCCGGTCATGGTGTGGCTCCACGGCGGGTCCTACACCTCGGGCTCCGGCGACCTGGCCATTTTCGATCCCAAGACCCTGGTGGCCGAGAACCGGGTCATCGTTGTCTCCGTGACGTACCGCCTGGGCCTGTTCGGATATCTCGCGACCGGCACAGGCCGGCCCGGAAATCTCGGCCTGCTGGACCAGCTTGAGGCGTTCCGCTGGGTGCAGCGCAATATCCGCGCCTTCGGCGGCGATCCAGAGCGCGTGACCGCCTTTGGCCAGTCGGCGGGAGGCGACGCCGTCGCGCATCTGATGGCGACGCCGGAGGCAGCCTCGCTGTTCCAGCGCGCCATCATCCAGAGTGCGCCCCTGGGCATTACCCGGGGCCGGGAGAAGATGAACGCCGCGATGGGCGTCGCTGCGGAACATGTCACCGAAGACACCCCCGCGATGGACGTGGTTGCCATCGAAGGGCGTGTTTCCCAGGTGGCCCGGAAGTACGGGCTGAAGGCCGCCATGCCCTTCGGCACGCAGTACGGACACGCACCGCTGCCGCCGGAACACGAGATTGAAGCCGCGTGGAACTCGGCCGCGCCCGGCATCGAGGTCCTGATCGGCCATACCGCCGACGAGGCACGGATGTTCCTGCCGGGAAACCCCGTCGCCGAACGCCTGGCCAAAATCCCGGTGCTAGGAACCGCCGTCGTTAACGCAGTCAGCCGTGCCGTGACCCAAGCCGTTTACGGCCGGGCCGCCCGCAAGTTCGCCCGGCGGCATGCCCGGGCCGGAGGAAAAGCGTACAGCTACGTGCTCACGTGGGCCGCGCCCGGGAACTACTTTGGGGCCGCCCACACGGTTGACCTGCCGCTGCTGTTCGGAAACAAACAGACGTGGGCCACGGCCGGCCTTGTCGCGGGCGCCACCTGGGACGACATCGACGCCCAGGGCCGCGCCCTCCGCGCCATCTGGGCCCGGTTCGCTTCCGGGGAGGGCCTCGATACCCGGGGAGAACTCCCCGGCACGCTCCGCTACCGTTCCGCCTGACCCGTGAGGACCCTGGGCGTGGACCTCGCTGCGGCCACCAGGAAAACCGCGGCGGCGGTTCTCGAGTGGACGGAAGGTGGTGCGCGGCTTGTCCACCTCTCCCTGGACGTCACCGACGAGGAGATCGTGGAGCTGTTCGGCAGCAGCGACTTGACGGGCGTCGACTGCCCGCTGGGCTGGCCGGACGCACTCCTTCCGTTCCTTGCCGGGCACCTGGAGTTCGACCCGCATCCGGTCCTGGACCACGACGGGATTGCGGGCCGCCGGCTGCTGGCCTACAGGGACACCGACAGGTTCGTCACGGGCGCCACCGGCCTCATTCCGCTCAGCGTCTCCGCGGACCGGCTGGCCCATCCCGCCATGCGCTGCGCGGTCATCCAGGCCAAGATCGCACAGGATTACGGCCCGCAGGCCAGGGACGGCTCCGGGCGGCTGGCGGAGGTCTACCCCGCCGCCTCGCTGAAACTCTGGGGAATCCGCGCCCGCGGCTACAAAGGGCGCGGCACCGCGGAGGCGGAGCGGCTGGGCGTGATCCTGGACAGCCTGACCGCCGCTGCGCCCTGGCTGGACCTGGCCGGATACCGTGATGCCCTCGAAGCCTCCGACGACATGTTCGACGCCGTCATCGCCTCGCTCACGGCCCGCGCCGTGAGCCTCCGCCAGACCCTGATGCCGCCGGATGACCATGCCGCCGCGGCCCTCAGCGAAGGCTGGATCCATGTGCCGTCCGGCCCGCTCGCGGGCCTGCCCGGGACCGGGTAACCTGCGTTCACCGGACTACCCTTCCCGGGCTACGCCCCGAGCGCTGCCCGCCCCGGGGCTACCCGCCAAGCGTCCAGTCGCGGATCTCCGCCATGTCCTCGCCGTGGCTGCGCGTGTGGTTGTGCGCCCGGATGCGCTGGTCCTGCAGCGACTGGCGCAGCAGGGAGTGCCGCTCCGCCAGTCCGGGAACCCGGTCGATGGCGTCGATGGCCAGCTGGAAGCGGTCAATCCCGTTGAGCATGGCCATGTCGAACGCCGTCGTGGTGGTGCCTTCTTCCTTGTAGCCGCGGACGTGCAGGCCTTCCTGGTTGGTGCGCCGGTAGGCCAGCCGGTGGATCAGGGACGGGTAGCCGTGGTAGGCGAAGATGATCGGCTTGTCCGCGGTGAAGATGCCGTCGAAGTCGCGTGAGCTCAGCCCGTGGGGGTGTTCTCGGTCGTCCTGGAGCCGCATCAGGTCCACCACGTTGACCACCCGGATCTTCAGCCCGGGGGCGCCTTCCTTCAGCAACTCCGCGGCGGCGACGGTCTCCACCGTGGGTACGTCCCCGGCGCAGGCCAGCACCACGTCCGGCTCTTCTCCCGGCACCTCGGATCCGGCAAACTCCCAGATCCCCAGTCCGCGCTGGCAGTGGTGGGCGGCATCGGCGGGTCCCAGCCAGGTGGGTGAGGGCTGCTTGCCGCTGACCACGATGTTGACGTAGTCCCTGGATCCGAGGCAGTGCTCCATGACGGAGAGCAGCGTGTTGGCATCCGGCGGCAGGTACACCCGGATGACCTCGGCCTTCTTGTTGACGGCGTGGTCGATGAAGCCCGGGTCCTGGTGCGAGAAGCCGTTGTGGTCCTGCTGCCACACGTGCGAGGACAGGACGTAGTTCAGCGACGCCACGGGCTGGCGCCAGGCGAGCTCCCGGTGGACCTTGAGCCACTTGGCGTGCTGGTTGAACATGGAGTCGACGATGTGGATGAAGGCCTCGTAGCAGCTGAACACTCCGTGCCGGCCGGTCAGGAGGTAGCCTTCCAGCCAGCCCTGGCAGAGGTGTTCGCTGAGCACCTCCATAACGCGCCCGGCCCGCGCGAGGTGCTCGTCGACGTCGTCGATCCGGTACTGCCAGACCTTGTCCGTGACGTCGTAGACGTCCTGGAGGCGGTTGGACGCGGTCTCATCGGGGCCGAAAAGCCGGAACGTCTCGGGGTTCTGCGCAACAACGTCCCGCATCCAACCGCCCAGGGTGATCATGGCGCTGACCCGCTCCACGCCCGGCACGGGCACCTCGACGGCGTGCTTGCCGTAGTCCGGCAGTTTGAGGTCGCGCAGCAGGATGCCGCCGTTGGCGTACGGCGTCGCACTCATCCGCAGCTCCCCGGCGGGAGCGTTTTCCGCGACGTCGGGCATGAGCCGGCCGGCGTCGTCGAACAGTTCGCCCGGCCGGTAGGACTGGAGCCACTGTTCCAGCTGGGCCAGGTGCTCCGGATTGGTGCGGACCTCGGACAGCGGCACCTGGTGGCTCCGCCAGGTGCCCTCCACCTGCTTGCCGTCCACCTGCTTGGGTCCGGTCCAGCCCTTAGGTGAACGCAGCACAATCATGGGCCACCGGGCGGCGCCTGCGTCGTCGCCGGCGCCTGCGTCGGCTGGCGACGGGGCGCCGTCCGACGACACGGCGACGGCGGCGCGGCGCTCCGACTGGATGGCGCGGATGTCAGCCAGGCACGTATCCAGAACAGCGGCGAAATCGCGGTGGGCCCTGTCGACGTCGTCGGGATCCGCCACGGTGACAAAGTACGGCTGGTGGCCGTAGCCGCGCAGGAGCTGTTCCAGCTGGGCCTCTGGCATCCGGGCCATGATCGTGGGGTTGGCGATCTTGTAGCCGTTCAGGTGCAGGATGGGCAGCACTGCGCCGTCAGCAACGGGGTCCAGGAAGTTGTGAGAGTGCCAGCTGGCCGCCAGCGGCCCGGTTTCCGCCTCGCCGTCACCGATCACGACGGCGGTAATCAGCTTCGGATTGTCGAAGACGGACCCGTACGCGTGCGCCAGGGAATAGCCGAGTTCGCCGCCCTCGCTGATGGAGCCCGGGGTCTCGGGAGCGGCGTGGCTGGGGATGCCGCCCGGGTAGGAGAACTGCCGGAACAGCTCAGCAAGCCCCGGTTCGTCGTTGCCCACGTTGCTGTAGATCTCCGAGTAGGTGCCCTCGAGCCACGCGTTGGCCACCACCGCCGGGCCGCCGTGGCCGGGTCCGGCGATGAACAGCATCTCCTGCCGGTCCCGCCGGATGGCCCGGTTGAGGTGGGCGTAGACGAAGTTGAGTCCCGGGGTGGTGCCCCAGTGGCCCAGGAGCCTGGACTTGGCGTCCTCCGCACGGAGTGGTTCGCGCAGCAGCGGGTTGGAGCGGAGGTAGATCTGGCCCACGGACAGGTAGTTGGCCGCCCGCCACCAGCGGTCCACGAGCCCAAGTTCGGAGTCACCAAGCAGGGCATCACTCACGTCACTGGTCACTGCAGTCCTCGTTTCGCTGGGGCTCCGTCGGTGGCACAGCTCCCATCGCAACATCTCCACGCGCCTGACACAACCCCGGACACTTTCGACGAGAAGTTCATAGCGATGGGTTGGTCTCGCCGCGAGGGCAATAACGGACGCGGACCGGCTGCTGAAGACGCTGAACCCTGAGGACAAGATTTCACTGGGTGTGCGGGGACAGTTTGCGGTAGTGTTCCGCGCCAGGGAATCACGGGTAACAGCCACAGCGCAGCCCGCATCAGGTTCGGACGGCGCCGGGACTGGCGTCCCGGAAGCCGCAGCCGCATTACCAGCGCTGCCGCCCGCCGTCGTCCATTCCGCGGCGTCTTTGGATTAGATGATGGGTGCATGGTCAGGAACCCGCCGCGTCCAAGGTGGGCAGCGACAGCACGGAACTGTCCGCCTGTCAGATTCCCGCTGAGCCCGGGCCGTCACCGGGTAGTCTGTCATCCAGAATGTTCACGCTGACCATCAATCAAACGGACAGCCGGCGCGACGGTGACCGGGTGCCGCAGTTGCTCAAGGACCTGCGGCACATACCGGCGCGCCTCGACTTCGACCGGTCGGTTGAGGACGAGGTCCAGGGCATCGTTGAGTTCCCGCACCAGGCGGTGGAGGCTGCCCTGATCGCCCTTCGCTGCGGCAGCTGGTTCGTCGGGATCGGCGTTGGGCCGGTGAATGAGCCGCTGCCCAACCAGATCAGGGACGCTACCGGGCATGGCCTGATCTACGCCCGCCGGGCCGTGGACCGCCTGCGGAACGGCAAGGAACGCGTCCCCGTTGCAGTTGACGGTCCGTTCGCAGATCTCGCCGCGGAAGCAGAGGCCGTCCTGAAGCTCCTCGGCCACATTGTGCACGACCGTAGCGCGGCAGAGTGGCGTGTCCTGGATTTGCTGACGCCCGGCGTGCGAGGCCAGCAAAAGGCTGTCGCCCAGGAGCTTGGCATCACCACCCAGGCTGTCAGCAAGGCCGTGGCCAGGGCCCAGTGGAACGAGGAGCACGCGGCCCGCCCCGCTGCGGCCCGGCTGCTGCAGCTGATTCTCGAGGTCCGCTGAGCTGGTGCTGCCCGCGCCGCGCTGCGGGCTCTGCGACTTTTACGGTGCGGTGTACTCCGCCCACACGGCGCCAAGGTCAACCTGGGTGCCGTCCGCGAACTCGAACCGCTGGCCCCCGCCAACCAGCCGGGCACCGTCCAGCGCCTGCTCCGCACCCCTTCCACCAAGCCCGACGACGGCGGCGTAGTCACCGTCCGCCACCCGCCCCGACGTGCCAACCCACGGAATGGTCAGGCACTCCCCCATCGGGTGCGGACCCTCACGGTCCCAGGTTCCGGCGTCGTCCAGGGGCAAGCCCCAGCCGGCAAGCGGACGGATCCGGCTGGCCACCGCCGAACCGGCATCGACCGGCCAGCCGCCGATCCGCAGGATAGCCTCCCTGTCCGGGGCCGCGCCGCGGACACGGACGAGCCGCAGTTCCACCGCACCCCGCGTCAGCGACACCACTGTCACCTCGGGACCCCGGGTTGCCGTGCCTGTGGCGCCGCTGCCGTGGTCGGGACCGCCATCGGGATCAACCGCAATCCAGTTAGTGCAGGCCCGGGACGCGCCGGCGAGGACACCGCCAAGGTCCCGCTGGCCGAGGTTTTCGAAGCCGGTGCGGTGCGTGAGCCGGCCCTCGCTGTCCACCAGAACGACGGCGTTATCCAAGGATTCCGGTTCAAGGTCCGGGAAGGTATGCGTGGAGTACCCGAGGCGCGCGTAGAGCGGTGAGTCTGCGGCTGCAACCCCGGGGTTGGCGTGGTCCGTCCCGTGGTTCCGGATGCGCACCACACCGTCTGCCGCGGTTCCGTCCACCTGCCACCCCGGGGCGGTGATGAGCCGCTGGATATCGCCTGTTTCCACAGGGAGTGGCTCCTCGACCGCGGTCCACACCCGGTGATCCGCCGGTAAGGCCAACCCGAGGAACCCCTTGGCGGCCCAGTACGGTGAGCCGGCGCCTGAATAGGACTGCCTCATGCCGGGAAACTCGCCGTGCCAGCCGATGGAGAGCAGGCCGTCCTCGGTTATCGCCCCGCGGCGGGCGAAATAGTCCAGCATCCCGGAAGCCGCCCGCCGGCTCATTCCCGGGGACAGCCGGGTGTGTCCCGAAAGCTCACCCGCCCAGAAAGGCGCGGCGGCGGCGAAGCGGTAGATGAGGCTGCGTCCCTGGATCAGCGGCGCGCCGTTGCCCCCCACAAGGCAGGCGGCGTCGTCGAGGAAGTCGGCCAACCGCTCTCCGTCACGCACTTTACGGGCCTGGACCCGCGGATCGTCCGGGGCCATGAGCGCCCAGAGCTGCGGGTAGACCTGGAAGGCCCAGCCGACGTAGTGGTCATAGGCGCGTTCCGGGCCGTCGGCAAACCAGCCGTGGCCGCGGTACAGGGAATCATGGATGGCCAGCCCGGCGTCGATGTCCCCGTCCGAATATCGTCCTCCGACGCCGGCCAGGAACGTCTCCACCACGATCTGGAACCACACCCAGTTGATGGGCGGGTATTCCTCTCCGATGACCGTTTCGAACCAGGCGATCAGTTGTGCCTGGACGCGCTCCGGGAGTTTGTCCCACAGCACGTCGCGGGTCAGCGCCAGCCCGACCGCCAGCGAGGCCGCCTCCACCTTGGCCTGTCCGAGTTCCCCGGGCGTGGGCCAGCGGTCCTCGTTGGCAGGGTTGGTCCCGGCGTCAAGGCCACGGGCATACCAGTCCGCAATCCAGCCTGTCCCCTGGGGGTCGCCTGCCATCCGGAAGGACGCCAGAAGGAAGGTCCGTGCGAACGCCTCCAGCGCATCGCTTCGCGGGCCGTAGGCGCTGTTGGCACCAGGCAGCCGGAGGTTGGCGTGGTCTTCGCTGCCGTACCGGTGGGCGGAGCGGAGCAGGAAGTCGGCGTAGGCACACCAGTGCTCACGGGTCAGGCCGGTGTGCGGCGACAACGCGCGGTCCAGTGCGGGCAGGGTCAAGGCAGCAGGAGGCGCTGTGAGTGGCATGGGTTCCTTGGGGTCGTGGAGGCTAGGCGGTGAGCCACGCAATGGCGCGCAGCAGGAGCTCGCGGTGCTCAGGAGATTCGAAGGAGGCGGCGTCGTGGCCCAGGGCGTCGTAGAACGTCCGGCCAGGGCCCCGGTCCAGGGACCACATGACCGGATGCTCGAGGCCCTCGTAAGTGTGGGTGGCATGGACGTTGATGGCAGGCGCTGTCTGCAGATAGCTGTAGCGCTCGTCCAGCAGCTCAAAGTCCGCGATGCCCTCGACCAGGCCACCGGATTCCGGCCGCACGCGAATCTCCGCGTGGCCGTAGTCGGGGTGCATTGACGTTCCGCGGATCCAGCGGCCGCCCAGCGCCTCCGCCCACTCCGGAAAGTCCAGGAAACTGGTGGAGCTGACGTGGCTCACCAGCATGGGCCTGCCGTCCGCCAGCCAGCGCCGCAGACCTGCCATGGCTTCCGGCGTTCCGGGCGAGGGCCGGCCATCACGCGGGAGGCCGAGGTTCACCACCAGCAGCCCGGGAAGGCCGGCGTCGACGGGCCCCTCCGGCGCTGACCGGCCAGGGGCAGCCAGCCCGGCCAGGGCGGCATCGACGTCGTCGGGAGTCTCCACGCCGAAGCCGGCCTCCCGCAGGAGCACCGCCAGGGCCGCGGAAGTCTCCGCGAAAGGATGCCACGGATCCGCGTACCGCCCCGTGCCGCTCAGCACCAGCGCCCGCGGTGCAGCCGCGGTCACAGGGAGTCCTGAAGCACGCCTGCGGCAGGAACCCGCGGCGCACCGACCGATGACTCCCGGAGGATCAGCTCCGGGTTCAGTTCAATGCGGTGTACCGGCCGCAACCTTCCTTCCGCCAGGCGTGCCGCCATGAGCTGAACGGCAACCTTCCCCACATACTGTTTGGGCGGCCGCACAGCAGAGATGGCGGGCTCGGCAAGATAGGCCACTTCGTCGTCGTATCCCACGACCGCCATGTCCCCCGGCACCTGAATTCCCCTGTCCACGCAGTGCTGCACGAACGCCACCGCCTGGGTGTCCGAGTGGACCAGCATGGCCGTGGTCCCCGTGGTCTTGCAAAGCTCGAGGACGTGGTCAAAGTGCGCGGCGCGGTCGCCGTTCACCAGCTGGGCCGAGTCTTCATGGACGGACTTCTCCACCGGGATTTTCAGGGCCTTCATGGCCTGCCGCCACCCCCGCACCACGTGCGGGCTGGTGGGACTGGAGGAATCGGTGAGGCAGCCGATCTGCCGGTGGCCCTCCTGCCACAGGTGCCGGACCGCCATGCCGGCGCCGAATGCATGGTCAGTGGCAACCCACTCAAGGCGGTGGGCCGGGTTGTCGCCGGGCGAGCGGCGCTCCGCCAGCACCACCGGGATGGGCAGCGCATTGAGCCACCGAAGCAGCTCCTGGCCGCGTTCACCGGTCATGTCCGGGGCCACAATCAACCCGTCGATGTTCTGGGTGTCCAGCAGGGCCTGCACCTGCCGGCGGTTGTCGGCAGCGTCGTAGGCGGAACCGCGGACCAGGATCCGCAGGTTTTGCTCCTCGGCCTCCGCCCGGGCTCCGCTGATGACCTGCGGCCAGTAGTAGTCCAGGGAAGGGACCACCATGCCGATGGAGTAGCTGTGGGGCGACGGCCGGCCCGCAGTCGCGGAACGGTCCAGCGGACTGGGAAGCGTGGCGCCGCCGTGCACGCGGGACACCAGCCCTTCATCAGCGAGGAGGTTCACGTCACGCCGGATGGTCAGTTCGCTGACACCCAGTTTCGCGGCGATGCCACGGACCGTGATGGCCCCGTGGGCCCGCAGTTCCTCCATGAGCCGCTCACGGCGCTGCAGCGAGAACAGGGACTTGCCGCCCGCTTCCGGGCCTGGTTCAGTGCTCATGAGTTGCCTCCACAGTGAGGGTGAACGCGCCGGAGGCGCGGGTTTCGGTTGGCATGCGGAACCGCAGGCGGGTCAGTTTTTCGCCCCAGACGTCCCGCAGGAGCGGATCGTCAAGATGCCATTCGTCCGTCAGTACGACGGCGGTGGCCGGCTTCCAGCGCAACCGGACGCCCCGTCCTCCGCTTCGGGCCGGCAGGCCGTCCGCCGGGATACCGTGCGGCAGAACAGTGGCCATCGCGTCACTACCGACGCTCACGGTGCCGGCGGCGAGGTACGTGATGTCGACGTCGTTCGTTCCTTCCGGCGGAAGCCCCCCAGGCGGCGGTTCGGGCAGGTTCCAGCGATCGTCGATGACAACCGTGCCCTGTTCCCGGTTGAGCAGCGATGTGCGGATCCACTGTTCGGCGTGGCCCAGCCCGTAGGCTGCGCCGAGTCCGAGGGCAAGCGCCGGTTCGTCCGCCGCGGGCTCCTGGAGGACTGTCGCGGCGAACTCCTTCCCGGTCCCCTGCTCCAGCCCGAACGGCGCCGGGACACTGTGCCAGGCGCTTTGCATGGCCCGGATTCCGTAGCGGTCGGGTCCGAAAGTCTGGGCGGTGTAGGTGGGCTGGCCGGCGTCCACAAGCAGCGGCACACCGTCGACGGCCACCATTACCGAGCCGACGTCGCGGTGGTTGTGGTGCTCGCCGTTGTGGCCGCCCTTGGCTGCCAGGGTCAGGCCGGCCACGGTGCCCGGAGTTTGCCGGGCCACCATGATCTGCACGGACGGAAGGTAGGCGAAGGCCGTCAGTGGCGGCTCAGTCGGGCGCTTCCCGCCGGCCCCCGGACGGGGCGCCAACAGCGAGTGCAAGACCCGGCCGAGTCCCGCCGCCGCATCAGGTTCCGTGCCGGCGAAGGCCGCAGCGTGCTGCGCGGCTTCCGCGTCGCCCAGGCGCACGGCCCACCGGTGCAGCATGTCCCACGGGAGCCCGCCGGCTGCGCGCGCCGGACCATCGGCAACATTGAGGAACCACCGGTGGCCGAGGTGCATGCGGTGCGGGAAGGCGGCCAGCGCACGGGTGACCGGGAGGTCGGCGTCGAGCATCCCGTCGGTGGCTTGTTCCAGGACCGCGAGGCCTTCCAGCGCCCGGCCCGCGCCGTTCCACCAGTAGGCGAAACCCTCGTCGATGGCGCCGTCGTCCGGGATGGACGCGAGGAAACGGTCAATGCCTTCGATGCACCGTGCGATGGTGCGGGCCTGCAGCGCGGGATCGCCCACGAGGAGCAGCGCGGCAACGATGATGTTCGAGTGGATCCACGGGTTCCAGTTGTGGACATCCCCGTCGAGGCCGAGCCAGTGCCAGTCGAGGCGGTCCAGGAAAGGCCGGATCACGCGGTCGTGCGTTTCGTCCCGCAGGCGCTTCCGCAGCCCTGGTGCCCGCTCGTCCAGCCGTTCGCCCAGCACCAGGTCCAGCCAGGCCAGCTGCGCCGCAACCTCGCCTGCGCCAAGGTCCACATACGGGCGCGAGCGGTCCGGGACCACCTCCCCGGCGCGGCTGTTGACGTCGTCGTGCGCGGCCCAGCTCCAGGAACTCTGCTCGCACAGGAGATACGCCCCGTCGATCGCTTCATCCAGCCAGTCAGGCTCTCCGGAAAGAGCCGCCATCACGACGGCGCGGGTCAGCCGCTGCTGGCGATCCGCCACGAGACCCTCATAGGCCGTGCGGTTTCCATCGCGGAAGTACCTCGCGTACTGGGACACAAGCGGCTGGGGCCACGGGCTCCCCTTCTCGTCTTTCGCGCGGGCGGCCAACTTCCCCAGCGGGCGGGAGCCGGCGGGCTGCCACGCGCCGTCGGACGCGGGACGGACGATGAGGCGCCGCCTCGAACCATGGAGCGCCTCAATCAGCGCAGGGGCGTCAGCTTTACTGCCCCACGCTGCGCGCAGCGGGTGCGTGCTGGACAGTGGCGGCGCTTCCACGGCTGCGGTGCCGGAGGTTGTTGCCATACTGGATTCTTCCCTCGCTTGTTCGAGTCTGATCGTTTCAGATCAAGTTCGATTGGGTTGAATGAATTGTCTTGTTTATGAGTATGTACTGACTATTAGATGTGATGCAACACATAAATAACCGGCCGAGCAGGCCGCCCGAAACTCGAAGGGAGGATCCCCTCAATGTCGCTCAAGCCCCAGGCACTGCTGGTCATGAATAGCGGAACCTTTGCTGACCAGTTTGATTCCACGCGGCTGGACCGGCTGGCAGGACTGGTCGACCTCGGCGGTCAGCCGTGGACGGATTCCCTGGACTCACCCGAACTCGCAGGACGTTTGGCGGAGGTTGAAATCCTCCTTACCAGCTGGGGAGTGCCTCGGCTCAACGCAGAGCGGCTGGAGCGCATGCCCAAGCTGCGCGCCGTCTTCCACTGCGCGGGAACGGTCCGGGGCTTCGTCAGCGAAGAACTATGGGACCGGGGCATCCTCGTGACCAACGGCGCCGACGCCAACGCGATCCCCGTCGCCGAATTCACGTTCGCATCGATCGTCCTGGCCGGCAAGAAGGCCCACGTTCTCGCCAACGATGCCCGCGTCTCCCGTGATGACTGGCGCTACGCCACCGAACGGGGCGAGCTGGGAAACATCGGCCGCGTGGTGGGCGTCATCGGCTTCTCACGCATCGGCCGCAGGGTGGTCCAACTGGTCCAGCAACTCCAGGACGTCACCTGCCTGGTCAGCGATCCCTACGCCGATCCCCTCGAGGTGGCCGCTGCGGGCGGCAGGCTGGTGAACCTTGAGGAACTCCTGCCGGTGTCCGACGTCGTCACCATCCACGCACCGGCCCTGCCGGAAACACGCAACATGATCAGCACCCGGGAGCTTCGCGCCATGAAGGACCACGCAACGCTCATTAACACCGCACGCGGTTCGCTCCTTGACACCAAAGCACTCGAAGCCGAATGCGCCACGGGACGCATCACCGCGCTGCTCGACGTCACGGAACCCGAGCCCCTGCCCGCGGACTCCGTGCTGTACGACCTTCCCAACGTGATCATCACCCCGCACATCGCCGGCTCCCTCGGGACCGAAACGCGGAGGATGTCGGATGCAGCCCTGAACGACCTTGAACGGTACCTCGCCGGCAAGGACCTTCTGGCCCAGGTAATGCACGAAGACCTGGGCCTCAGCGCCTAGGCCCCACCCCGCCCCACCTCTTGACGGCCGCGCGTGCGGCAAACTTTAACCCCTACTAAGGAGAACGCAATGAAGCGCACAACCCTCGCCGGGATCGCACTGGCGGTAACCGCCGGACTTGGCCTTACAGGCTGCGCCGGCGCCGCCGGAACCGCGGAACCGCAGGCAGCCGAAGGCAAGACCCGGCTGACGGTCTCGGTCTGGAACTACGAGGGCACGCCGGAGTTCAAGGCACTCTTCGACGGCTACGAAGCGGCCCACCCCGACGTCGATATTGAACCCGTGGACATCCTGGCGGACGACTACCCGCAGAAGGTCACCACCATGCTGGCCGGTGGCGACACCACCGACGTCCTGACCATGAAGAACGTCATCGACTACTCCCGATACGCCAGCAACGGCCAGCTGCAGGAGATCAACAGTGTGGTGGACACGGTGGGCAAGGACAACCTTGCGGGCCTGGACGCCTTCAACCTGGACGGCAAGTACTTTGCCGCTCCGTACCGGCAGGACTTCTGGCTGCTTTATTACAACAAGGACCTGTTGAAGGCCGCGGGAGTGGACGAGCCCAAGGACCTCACGTGGGAGAAGTACTCCGAACTCGCCAAGAAGCTCACCAGCACCGCCGACGGCAAGAAGGTCTACGGCACGTACCACCACATCTGGCGTTCGGTGGTCCAGGCAATCGCGGCTGCCCAGAACGACGGCGACCAGGTCAGCGGCGACTACGGCTTCTTCCAGGACCAGTACACCACTGCGCTGGACCTCCAGAAGGCCGGTGCCACCCTGGACTTCGGCACCGCGAAGAGCCAGAAGACCAGTTACCGCACCATGTTTGAATCCGGCCAGGCTGCCATGATGCCCATGGGCACCTGGTACATCGCCGGCATCCTCCAGGCCAAGAAGGACGGCAAGACCAACGTCAACTGGGGCCTGGCTCCGCTGCCGCAGAAGGACGCCAACGGCAAGGTCACCACGTTCGGTTCCCCCACCGCCTTTGCTGTGAACAAGAACGCAGCGCACTCCGATGAAGCCAAGAAGTTCATCGAGTGGGCAGCCGGAGAGGAAGGCGCCAAGGCCATCTCCAAGATCGGCGTTGTGCCGGCCCTGAAGAACGACGCCGTCACGGCGGAGTACTTCAAGCTGGACGGCCTGCCCACCGACGAGCTCTCGAAGAAGGCCTTCACGCCGGACGAGACAGCCCTTGAAATGCCGGTGAGCGACAAGTCCGCAGCGACGGACAAAATCCTCAACCAGGAGCACGACCTCATCATGGTCGGCGAGCGCTCCGTCGCCGACGGCATCGCCGAGATGGGCAAGCGCGTCAAGGACGAAGTCCTGAAGTAGCCATGACTACAGAAACAATCACCCAGGCTCCCGGCCCTGCACGGACCACACCGCACAGCCGCGGCAACAGGAAGCAGGCCAGGCGCAACACGCTGATCGGCTGGACGTTCATCCTTCCGAACTTCCTGGGCTTCCTGGCCTTCACACTCATTCCCGTCCTGGCCGCTTTCGCCCTCTCCTTCATGGAATGGACCTCGTTCACCGCACCCAAGTGGGTGGGCCTGGCCAACTTCCAGCGGATGTTCGCCAGCGACTCGTTCTGGGTGGCCCTGCGCAACACGGTGGTCTACGCACTCGGCCACGTCCCGCTCACCATGGCCCTCGCCCTGGTCCTGGCGATGCTGCTGAACCGCAAGCTCAAAGGCATCGGCTTCTTCCGCGTGGCCATCTTCTTCCCGTACATCACCTCGCTGGTGGCTGTCGCCGTCGTCTGGAACATGCTGTTCAGTCCTGACAGCGGCCCCATCAACCAGTTCCTGCACGCCGTCGGCATCGCCGAGGCGCCCGGCTGGACGTCCAGCTCCGACTGGGCCCTTCCGGCCGTCATCATCACCAGCGTGTGGCGCGACATGGGCTACTACATGGTTCTGTATTTGGCCGGCCTGCAGGCCATCCCCGCGGAACTCTACGAAGCCGCCGAAGTTGACGGCGCCAGTGCCTGGCAGCGCTTCTGGAACGTCACGATCCCCTCGTTGCGGCCCACCACCTTCTTCGTGGTGGTCATGCTAACGGTCTCCAGCTTCAAGGTCTTCGACCTGATCGTGGTCATGACGAACGGCGGTCCCGGACGATCCACCACGGTTCTGTCCCAGCTCATCTACCAAGAGGGCATCGGCGAAGGGAAGTTCGGCTACTCGTCGGCAATCTCCTTGGTCCTGTTCCTCATCGTCCTGACGGTCACCGTCCTGCAATTCAAGATCCAACAGCGGAGGGAACGCTGATGACCAACATGGCCGAAGACGTCAAGGCCCCTGATCTCACAGGCGGAGCACCGTTGAGGGGCGGCGCGATTAGCACGGAAGACCGCCGTCATACCACCCACCGGAGGTCCACCCGGGAACGGAAGAAGCGGACCACCAATGTCATCATCTACGGCGCGCTCGTGGTGCTGGTGGTCGCGCTCATGATGCCGTTCATCTGGATGGTCTCCTCCTCACTGAAGGAGAACAACCAGGTCCTCACCGTCCCTATCCAGTGGATCCCCAGCGAGTTCGTGTGGAGCAACTACACGGACATCTGGACCCGCATCCCCATGATGGGCTACCTGCAGAACTCCCTGTACCTCGCGGTGATCATCACCTGCCTGCAGGTTCTCACCGGTTCGCTGGCGGCCTATGGCTTCTCCAAGGTCCGCTTCCCGGGCCGCGATGTCCTGTTCCTCTGCTACATCGGCACCATCGCCGTGCCGTGGCAGGCCTACATGGTGCCGCAGTACATCATGATGCAGCAGCTGGGACTGACCAACAGCTTCAACGCCCTGATCCTGTTACAGGCGTTCGGCGCCTTCGGGGTGTTCCTGATGCGCCAGTACTACATGACCATCCCGGATGAACTCTGCGAAGCCGCCCGCATCGACGGCCTCAGCGAGTACGGCATCTGGGCCCGGGTGATCCTGCCCCTGTCCAAACCGGCCCTCGCCAGCCTGGCGCTGCTGACCTTCGTCAACACGTGGAACGACTACATGGGTCCGTTCATCTACCTCACCAGCAACCGCCTCTGGACCGTCCAGCTGGGCCTGCGCTCCTTCGTGGGCCAGTTCGACGCCGAGTACGCCATGATCATGACCGGATCCGTGATCTCCGTGATCCCGATCCTCTTCATCTTCCTGCTTGGCCAGCGCTACTTCATCCAGGGCATCGCGACGAGCGGAATGAAAGGATGACGGCTGTGCGTGAGCAGCCCGCGTCGGAGCAGCCACGCCGGTGGGCGGGGCCGGGATTCGAAACCTTCGGAAGCGTCTTCGGGTTCATTTACACCTTCCTGGCCGGGAACGTCCTGCTGGCTGCTGCCAACGCGCCGTTGGTGCTGTGCCTCGCGCTGGTGGCCGATCCAGCGGCCGCCTGGCCGTTCTTCCTGGCCCTCATGGTCACCGTGGCTCCGTCGCTCGCCGGCATCTTCGCCGCCTTCCGCTCCTTGAACGACGACGGCGGCGCGGTCAAGCCGGTTGCCGCCTTCCTTCGCGGATACCAGCGCAGTTTCCGGCAGGCCGCACCGCTCGGTGTGGGTGCGGTGGCCGTGCTGATGTTCCTCGGCGTGGACTTGGTCATCGTCCAAGCCATGCCGGCAGCAGCCGTGCTGGTGCCGCTGATCGTCGTCGCGGCGGTTGTGACGGTGAGCCTCACGGTGACGGCGATTGCCGGCGTCGTGCTTCTGCCCGAGGCGGGACTGAAAAGCATCCTCAAGGCATCCGTTTATCTGGCCGTCCAGCGCTGGTACCTGAGCGTGGCCATGCTGATCCTGCTGGGCATCATCGTCTCCGCCGCCGTCCTGCAGCCCGTTCTCGGCGTCGCGCTGGCGCCCGCACCGCTGCTGTTCGTGGTCTGGAGCAACGCTTCGTACTCATTCCACGCCGCCCTACACTCCGCCTAGTACCGCCGGGCGCAGTACGACTGTTAGGACCATCCTTGGAAACCTTTGCCATCGGCGATCGGGATTTCCTCCTGAACGACCACCCCTTCCACATCCTCTCCGGAGCCATCCACTACTTCCGGGTTCACCCGGACCTGTGGGCGGACCGCATCCGCAAGGCGCGGCTCATGGGACTCAACACCATTGAGACGTATGTGCCGTGGAATGAGCATTCGCCTACTCCTGGTGTTTTTGATACCTCTGGCGGGCTGAACCTGGGGCGTTTCCTGGAGCTGGTGGCGGCCGAGGGCATGAAGGCGATCGTCCGTCCCGGCCCGTACATCTGCGCCGAGTGGGACAATGGCGGTTTGCCGGCGTGGCTCTACACCGACCCTGGCGTCGGCGTCCGCAGCAGCGAACCCGGCTACCTTGCCGCCGTCGACTCCTATTTCGAAGCGCTTTTGCCGATAGTGGTGGAGCGGCAGATCAGCCGCGGCGGGCCGGTGGTCCTGCTGCAGATCGAGAACGAGTACGGCGCCTATGGCAAGGACAAGGTTTACCTGCAGCACCTGGTGGACCTCGTGAAGCGGGAGGGCGTGGACGTTCCGCTGTTCACCTGCGACCAGCCCTTCGGCACCATGATCGAGGACGGTTCCCTGCCCGGGCTACACAAGACCGGAACCTTTGGCTCGCGTGCTGTGGAACGCCTGGAATTCCTCCGCGAACGGCAGCCCGCCGGACCGCTCATGTGCGCGGAGTTCTGGAACGGCTGGTTCGACAACTGGGGCACACACCATCACACCACCGATGCCGCTGCCTCCGCCGCCGAACTCGATGCGCTCCTGACCGCAGGGGCTTCGGTGAACATCTACATGTTCCACGGCGGCACCAACTTCGGCTTCACCAACGGCGCCAACGACAAAGGCATCTACGAGCCGACCATCACCTCCTACGACTACGACGCACCGCTCGCCGAGGACGGCAGCCCGACCGCCAAGTACTTTGCATTCCGGGACGTCATCGCGAAGCATTTCCCTGTGCCGGATGAGGCGCCGGCAAAGCGCCAGGAGGCGCCTGCGGCGGTCATTTCCGTGGAGAAGTCCCTGCCGCTCCTGGACATTGCGCCCCTCCTCGCTTCCCCGTCCTCCGTGCCGGGTCCGGTGCCTACGACCGAGGCCACCGGGCGCTATCGCGGCTTCTATCTCTACGAGGTGGACATTGCCCGCAGCGGCGTCCTGTCCTTCGCCGAGGTCCGGGACCGTGCCCAGTTCTTTCTGGATGACGTTCCCGTGGGCGTCCTGAGCCGCGACCTCGGCGAGCGCGCCATCACGCTGCCCGGCGGCGGGCGCCTGCGGGTCCTTCTGGAGGACCTAGGCAGGGTCAATTACGGGGAGCGGATCGGCGAACCCAAGGGGTTGATCGGGCCGGCGCTGCTGAACGGCACCGAAGTGCGGGACTGGGAGATCCGGACCGTTGATATGGGCGACTTGGGGCCCTTCCGGGATGCGGCACAGGAACTGCCGGCGGCGGGTGGCGCTGAGGCAGGTATGCCGGGCCCGTCACTGTCGTTTGCCAGGTTCGAGGCCGACGGCCCCGGCGACCGGTTCCTGCGCCTCGACGGCTGGACCAAGGGTGTTGCGTTCATCAACGGGTTCAACCTTGGCAGGTACTGGAGCCGCGGCCCCCAGCGCACGCTCTACGTCCCGGGACCTTTGGTGCGCAAAGGCCCCAACGAGCTCGCCGTCCTGGAACTGCACGGAAGCGCGACGCGTGAAGTGACGTTCGCCGTCGGGCCCGACTTGGGACCGGACGAGAAGTAGAAGCGACGCTACCTGGCGACGCCCCGGAAAGCAGTCCGGCTTAGGACAGCAGGCTGCGGAGAACGTGCGCGGCGCCGTCGTCGTGGACGGACATGGTGACCTCGTCCGCGGCGGCAACCACTTCGTCGGGAGCCTGGCCCATGGCGACGCCGCGGCCGGCCCACGTGAGCATCTCGATGTCGTTGCGGCCGTCGCCGATCGCCACTGTGAGGTGCGACTCGATGCTCAGGTGCCCCCGGAGGTGTTCCAGGGCGCTGGCCTTGGTGACGCCTTCCGCGGCAATGTCCAGCCACGCGGTCCAGCCCACGGAGTACGTTACACCGGACAGGCCGATGTGCTTGATGGCCTCGTTGAACTCCTCGGAGGTGTTTTCCGAGCTGAAGACCACCACGCGCACTGCGGTGGCGTCGAGCATGGTCTGGAAATCCACGCCGATGGCTTCCACGCCGAAACTCGCGTCCTGGAAGCGCTCGGTGGAGAGGAAGTTGCCGTGCTCGTCCTCCAGCGCGTACTTGGCCATGGGGAGCCGCTTGCGGAGGGCACGGAGCGCCGGGCCGGGATCAAACGTGGCCTTGCGGATGACCTCGTAGCCGTCAGGGTGTGCCGGATCCAGCCGGAGCGTCACGCCGCCGTTGCAGCACACCGCGTAGCCGGTTTCGATGCCGATCTGCTCGATGATGGGGAGGGTGGCGTTGAGGGACCGGCCGGTGGCGATCATGACCTCGTGTCCCGCTGCGACGACAGCCTGGGCCGCTTCACGGACGGGGGCCGACATGTGGCCGTCGTGGTTGACCAGGGTGCCGTCCACGTCCAGGGCCACCATGAGCTTGGGTGAGTTGTTCTTGCCGTTGTCTCGCTGGTCATCGTTGCCAGCGACTGAGGTTTCAGTCAATGTTGTCATTCACCTAGTACAGCAGACGCCCCCGGACAGCCGCTAGGACGCACGCCACAGCCGATGTTAACTTGTGGTAAACACCCACAGTTTGTCCACATTGTGAGTGTTTGCCTGCGTGTCACCCGACGCCATGTGCGGCCGCAAAATCCCGGTCTTTCCGAACCTTGTTCGCAGTTCCTGCCCTTGAGGGTACTGATGCGCGGACTAGGGCCGGTTCCGTGGGCGCAGCCCGGCCGCCAGGAGCTTGCGCCTCAGCCGTTCAGGGTTATCCACATCCGCCCAGCTCCAGCGCACGAAGCCGTACCCCAGGCCGCGGATCCGGTCTTCGCGTAGCTTTTCGAGGTAGAGGGCCTCCTCCGGCGTGACCCCGCCGCGGATCGCGGCGTCAACATACTTGCCTTTGCCGTCGAACTCCCCCACCACACCTTGTTCCGGCCACCAGCAGTCACTCCTGCCAATGAAGCCATCATGGTCGTTGAAGACGTGCTGGAGCACGGGCTGCTCGAAGCCCAGAGACTCAAAGGCCGCACGGCTGAACGACTCGCCAACAGACTCAGCCAGCGGACTGGCGAGGCCGGCAGTCAGTTCCGCACGACGCCGGGCAGCTGCAAACGGGTGGGCGGCTATGCGGTCCGCAATGCCGGGCACGCTAAGAAGGCTGGCACCCGCGGCAAGGGCGCCCCCCGCGTGCAGTTTTCGGGCCACACCGTCAGCAACCACCAGGGCGTTGCCCAGCTGGCCGGAAGCCATGACATCCACCGCGGTCTGCATCAGCCCCGTGCACCGGAACTCACCGTGTCCCGCTGCGTCCGGGCAGGGTTGTTGCGAGCTCAACGCAGGCGGGGGTCCTGAGCGTGGGCAGGCCGATGGCAAGGGCTGCCGTTTCCCCGCAGAGCACGGCGTCTTTCACCGATCTGGCCACCGCCGCCGTCGACCATGCGAAGCGCTGCGACGGGTGGGCGCGGATCCAATCGGTGGTGCGCACGTAGTAGCCGCGGCGGATCCGCACCAGCTTTCCCGCCCTGAACTCGCGATGGATGAAATTGGTGCCGCCCTGGGTGCGCAGAACGGCGGCTGAGTCGATCAGTCCGGGCGGGATTTCCATGCCAACAGAATGACGCACCAGGCGGCAGCCAGCACCGGAAACGGTGGGCTATGTGGACCCGAGCGACGTGTGGAGGAACGGTCACGCCGCCTCCGTCCGGCAGATCCTAAGCTTGTCCGCGCATCAGGCCCGTGAGGGGCAGGAAACGCGAACAAGCTTAGGAGAACCCGAAAACTACAGGACCGGAAGCACTTCCAGGCCGCCGAGGTACTTCTGGAGCGCCCGGGGGACGTTCACCGAGCCGTCCTCGTTCTGGTGGTGCTCCAGGATGGCCACGATCCAGCGCGTCGTGGCCAGGGTGCCGTTGAGGGTGGCGACGGCGCGGGTGCCCTTGGGCGCGCCGTCCTCGTTCAGGACCCGCTCGCGGATGTTCAGGCGGCGGGCCTGGAACGTGGTGCAGTTGGACGTGGACGTCAGTTCGCGGTAGGCGCCCTGTGTGGGCACCCAGGCTTCGCAGTCGAATTTGCGGGCTGCAGAGTTGCCGAGGTCGCCGGCGGCGGTGTCGATCACCCGGTACGGGAGTTCGCACTTGGCCAGCATCTCCTCTTCCCACGCGAGCAGGCGCTCGTGCTCGGCAGCTGCCTCCTCCACCGTGGTGTAGATGAACATTTCCACCTTGTTGAACTGGTGGACGCGGATGATTCCGCGGGTGTCCTTGCCGTGCGACCCCGCCTCGCGGCGGTAGCAGGAGCTCTGGCCCGCGTAACGGATGGGGCCGGCGGAGAGGTCCAGGATCTCGTCCGCGTGGTAGCCGGCGAGGGCCACCTCCGAGGTGCCCACCAGGTACAGGTCGTCTTCGGCGAGGCGGTAGATCTCGGCGTCATGCTTGACGTCGAATCCGGTGCCCTGCATCGTTTCGGGACGGACCAGCGTGGGGGTGATCATGGGGACGAAACCTGCATCGATGGCCTGTTCCATGGCCATCTGCAGGAGAGCCATCTCCAGCCGGGCGCCGACGCCGCGGAGGAAGTAGAAGCGTGAGCCGGACACCTTGGCGCCGCGCTCCATGTCAATGGCGCCGATCAGCTCACCGATTTCCAGGTGGTCCTTCGGCTCGAAATCAGGGAATTCGCGGGGTTCGCCGACGGTCTTGACCACAACGTAGTCGTCCTCGCCGCCTTCTGGCACCCCGTCCACAATCAGGTTGGGAATGGCGCGGAGCAGTTCTTCCTGCTGGGCCTGGGCAACGTCGGCTTCGGCCGAGGCTTCCTTGACCGACGCGGCCAGGACCTTGACCTCCGCCAGCAGGGCCTGCTTTTCCTCGCCCTTGGCCTGTGCCACCTTCTTGCCGAAGACATTCTGCTCGGCGCGGAGGTTTTCGAAGCGGATCAATGCCGCGCGGCGGGCCGCGTCCGCTGAGATGATCGCATCCACCACGGACTCGTCGGCGCCGCGGGCGCGCTGGCTGGCACGGAACTTGTCCGGATTTTCGCTGAGGTCTTTTACGTCGATCACCAGACAAGAGTATCGAATCCGCCCGGGATGACGCGGTGGGCCGTTCGGAGGTCCGTGCGGGATAGTGTTGGAGCACCATGAACGATTGGCTGCTCTACCTCATCCTTGCTGCGGCCCTGGCTTTCGCGGTCTCCAGCTGGTGGGGTGTCCGGAGGCTCAAAGCGCTGCACACACGCAGTGCGGTCCAGGAGGACACGTACCATCCCGGCCTGGAGCAGCAGAAGGTGGCCGTGGTGATGAACCCGATCAAGGCCAAGTCGGCGGAGGCCCGCGCCCTCATCCAGCGCGCCTGCCTGTCGGCCGGCTGGGAAGCCCCCGTCTTTTTCGAAACAACAGCGGAAGATCCCGGATATGCGCAGGCCGACGCGGCACTGAAGAGCGGTGCCGACGTCGTCCTGGTGGGCGGCGGAGACGGCACGGTACGCGTTGTGGCCGAGAAGCTGGCCCACACCAACGTGCCGATGGGCATCATCCCGCTCGGCACCGGAAACCTGCTGGCCAGGAACATCCACCTGGACGTCAACGACGTCCACGGCAGCATCCAGACGGCGCTCTTCGGGCACCAGCGGCACATCGACACGGCGCGGATGGGCATCCGGAACTCGCGGACGGGCGCGTCGTCGGAGCATGTGTTCCTGGTGATTGCCGGCATGGGCATGGATGCCGAGGTCGTCGGGGACACCAACGACGGGCTGAAGAAGGCCGTCGGCTGGCTGGCCTACACCGAGGCCGGGGTCAGGCACCTGCCCGGGCGGCGGAAGAAGGTGTCCATCGCCCTGGACGACCAGCCGGAACAGTCCCGGAAGATCCGCAGCGTGCTGTTCGCCAACTGCGGCCTGATTCCGGGTGGCATCGACTTCATCCCGCAGGCCATGATCGACGACGGCATGCTGGACGTGGTGGTGATGAGCCCGCGCAGCGCCATCGGGTGGATTGCGATGTACACAAAGATCATGTTCAAGCACAAGAGGAACTTGCCGGTGATGAGCTATTACCGCTCCGGCAAGATCGTGATCAAGTGCGCGGAACCGGTGGCCACGCAGGTCGACGGCGATCCCTCAGGCGAGGCCACGGACGTTACCGTCCAGGTGGCGCCGGGATCACTGTTGGTGCGGGTTACGGAAAGCAAGGGCGGCGAACCGTCCGCAGGGGAAGCTTCCACCCCGCAGTAGGCCTCCGGACGGACGCTTCCTGCGGGGACGCCGGAATCAGGCGCTGGCCTTCTTCTCCTCCGCCTCGGCTGCGGCCTTTGCCGCCGCACGGGCTTCGGACTGTTCACGGATCATGGCTTGCTCCTCTTCGAAGCGCAGGCGATCCGCCCTGTCTGCATCGTCGCCGTCCCAGTCCTGGTTGTCGGCAGTCGGCTTGGGATTGACAATCATTCCCTGGCCGTCATTGTCGCTGCTGGTTCCTGACATGACCCGCTCCTTCCGGTAGAGGTCTTCCCCAATGGATCAGGCAAGCATACGCACTGCTGTGCGGGCGGGGAAGTACCCCAAGGGGCATTTGCCTAAGCTGTGGGCGAACCTTGCGGGGCATGGACGGGAGCGATCGATGCTCCTCGGAGAATCCCTGCCACCCATTCATGTGCCGCCTGGAATGCTTGGTCGGAGGTGTGCGGTTCCACCTCCGGACTCTGCTCGTCGGCCCGCGGATAGGAGCCGAGGAATCGAGTGGCCGGGCTGATCCGGTGCAAGCCGGCCAAAGCATCGGCAACACGGGCGTCCTCCACGTGGCCGTCGGCGTCGATGCTGAAGAAATAGTGGCCGAGGTACTGGCCGGTGGGCCGTGACTCGATGCGGCTAAGGTTCACGCCGCGGGTGGCGAACTGGTCCAGGATCTCCATCAGCGCACCGGGCCGGTCCTCCGGCAGGGGCACAACCACCGTGGTCTTGTCAGCTCCGGTGCGGTGTGGCAGCGCCCCGGGCCGGCTGACCAGGACAAAGCGCGTCACTGCCCCGGGGTTGTCGCCGATGTTCTCAGCGAGCACCTGCAGCCCGGGCTGCTCGGTGGCCACGATCGGGGCGCAGATGGCGGCGTCGTAGTGGACCCCCTCCTCGTCCAGCAGCCCCATGGCCCCCGCCGCTGTGGAGGAAGCGGGAATGTATTCCACATTTGGCATATTCGCTTCGACCCAGAGCCTGCACTGGGCCCAGGCGTGTCCGTGGGTGGAGATCCGGCGGATGTCCCGGATTTCCACCCCCGGGCGGGCCACCAGGACAAAGCTGATGGGAACCAGAGCCTCGCGGACAATCCTCAGTTCCTGGCCGGACGCGATGGCATCCAGGGTTGCCGTGACACCGCCCTCCACGGAATTCTCGATGGGCACCATGGCGGCATCGGCTGACCCGTCACGTACCTTGTCCAGCGCGGTGTTCACATTGGAGGAGGGGATGCGGACGGCCTCGACGGCGCCCGGCACCTGCATCAGCGCCGCCTCAGTGAACGTCCCCTCCGGGCCGAGGAAGGTGTAGGTGACGGGCGACGCGGGCATGGACTGTCCTTCTCGATAATCTAAGCGCCGCCCGGCGGGCGGCCCGGCGGCTACTGCGGGTGCCGCAGGTACTGGCAGGAGCGCTAGAGGATGACCGGCTTGAGTCCGTTGTCCGACACAAGCGGCAGGCCCGATTCGAGCCATTGGTCCATTCCGCCGGCCACGTTGATGGCGGTATAGCCCTGTCCCACGAGCCACTTGGCCGCACGGAAGGAGCGGCCGCCCGTGCGGCAAATAACGTACAGGTCCTCGTCCGGATCCAGTTCGCCGAGCCGGCCCGGCAGCTGGTCCAGCGGTATGTGCAGGGCACCTTCCGCGTGCCCGGCCGACCATTCGTAGTCCTCCCGCACATCAAGGATCTTGGCGTCGGCGGGAACGTCGGTCACGGTCACGGTTTCGAAGTCGCTCATGGAAATCCTCTCCGGAAAATGAAGGTCTGCCTCCAGCGTAGCCGCCGCTGGAGGCAGGCACCCCGAATCCGGAGCACGTTACGCTTCAAGGTGACCGCAAAGGAGGGAATCGCCGATGACAGCCCCACAGCCAACCATCCTGGCAACGTCCGGCGGATATAAGGCCGGCCAGCGTTCACGCCTGGAGTTCGACGCCCTGCTGCACCACGCCGTCGAACTTTCCGGCGTCACGGGACGCGCGCCGCGCGTGACGCATATCGGCACTGCCGCCGGCGACCAGCGCTGGTTCAATGCCGAGCTGGACCAGGCCGCGAAAATCGCCGGCTTCGATTTCAGCCACCTCAACCTGTTCACGATGCCCAGCATCGACGATCCTGAAGCGCACCTCATGGAGCAGGACGTGGTGTGGGTCAACGGCGGGTCGGTGGTGAACCTGCTGGCCATCTGGCGCGCACACGGCCTCGACGAAATCCTGCGGCGCGTGTGGGAGGCCGGAGTGGTCCTCGCAGGCGTCTCGGCCGGGTCCATCTGCTGGTACCAGGGCGGCACCACGGATTCGTTCGGCCCGCAGCTGCGCCCCGTGACCAACGCGCTGGGCTTCCTGCCGTACGCCAACGGCGTCCACTACGACTCCGAGGACCAGCGCCGCCCGCTGGTGCACCGGCTGGTGGCCGAGGGCACCCTCGGCGAAACGCACTGCACGGACGACGGCGCGGGGCTGGTTTACTTCGGCACGGACCTCGTGGACGCAGTCACCGAAGTGCACGGCAAGGCGGCGTACCGCGTCACCCGCCAGGCCGACGGCGGGGCACCCGCCGCCGCCGAAGAGCGGCTGGAGGCCCGTTTCCTTGGCTGACATCCACGAGCTGTCCGCGGTGGGACTCCGCGACGCGCTGCGCTCGGGCGATCGGTCCGCCCGCGAAGTGACGGAGCATTTCCTGGCCCGGATAGCGGCGCGGAATCCGGGCCTCGGCGCCTTCATCACGGTGACCGGAGAGCAGGCACTGGACGATGCCGCCCGCGCCGACGCGCTCTACGCCCACGCCCTCCACGCAGAGGCGCCCGGGCAGCTTCCGCTGCTGCACGGAATGCCGGTGGCCTTCAAGGACCTGACGGATGTGGCGGGCGTGGTGACCACGCACGGCAGCGCTGCCCTGGACCACAAGCCCGCTCCCGCGGACAGTGCACTCGCGGCGGCCCTGAAGGGTGCCGGTGCCATCTCGCTGGGCAAGACCCAGGTTCCGGAGTTCGGCCTGACGGCCTACAGCGAAAACCTGATCGCGCCGCCGTCGCGTAATCCATATGCGCTGAGCCGCAGCTCGGGCGGATCATCGGGCGGCAGCGCCGCCGCGGTGGCCGCCGGCCTTGTGCCGTTTGCTCCGGGGTCCGACGGCGGCGGTTCCGTCAGAATTCCGGCGGCCGCCTGCGGACTGGTGGGCCTGAAACCCGGGCGGGGGCTCGTCCCGGCCGGCGAAAGCACCGGCGACCCGGCACGGCTCGTCGTGGCCGGACCACTGGCCCGCTCAGCCGGAGATGCCGCCCTGATGCTGGACGCCATGGTGCCGGAAGGCAACGGCCGGTACCTCGAGTCCCTGGCCCGGGCTCCGGGCCGGCTCCGGATCGGCGTCAGCCTGGACAGCCCCTGGCAGGCCATATTCCCGTTTACGCCGGACCCGGAAGCAATGGACGCCCTCAAGGAGGGCATCCGGCTGCTCGAAGCAGCGGGCCATTCCACGGCCGAAGCCGCCGTCGGGTACGACAACCGCTACCCGGACGCGTTCACCACGGCGTGGACAGCCGGCGTCGGAAGTGCCAGGATTGCACCGCAGCGCGAAGCGTTGCTGACCCCGCTCACACGCACCTTCCGCCGGCGCGCCCAGCAGCGGAGTGCGTCAAAACTGAATGAGGCGCTGGGCTTCCTGCGGCAGTTTGAACGGGACACCGTGTCCCAGTACTCCCGGTGGGACCTCATGCTGATGCCAGCCCTGGCCCAGACGCCCCGGCCCGTCGGCTGGTTCACGGGCGCCTCCCACGGCGACGGTTACTGGCCGGCCTCGGAATGGGCCGGCGACGCCGACGGCGACTACCGGAAACAATGCGAATACGCGCCGTGGTCCAGCATGGTGAATGTGTGCGGGCTGCCCGCCATCAGCATTCCCGTGCACTGGACCGGCGGCTCAGCCGGGGCCGGCCTGCCCATGGGCATCCAGCTGGTGGGGCCCACGGGATCCGAGGAACTGCTGCTGCAGGTCGCGGCGCAGATCGGGTTCTAGACGGGGCGTCCACCCAGCGTGTCCGCCTTGCTTCCTCTCGCCGCGAATGTGACAATCCCGCGCTCCGGTGTCACCCTTAAGTAAATGAGCACAACTCATTTATCCGATCGTCCCGCTACAACGCCGGCCGATACGTCATTTTTTGGCCACCCAAAGATGCTGGCCAGCCTCTTCTCCGTAGAGATGTGGGAGCGCTTCTCCTTCTACGGCATGCAGGGCATCCTCCTCTACTACATGTACTTCACGGCCGCGCAGGGCGGGCTCGAAATTGAGCAGGGCCTGGCTGCCAGCCTGGTCGGAGCCTACGGCGGCGGAGTCTACCTCTCCACCATTCTGGGCGCCTGGCTGGCCGACCGGCTCTTCGGCTCGGAACGGGTCCTGTTCGGCTCGGCCGTCCTGATCATGGCCGGCCACATCGCACTGGCCTTGGTGCCCGGAATTCCGGGCCTCATCGCCGGGCTGGTGCTGGTGGGCGTCGGCTCCGGCGGCCTGAAAGCCAACGCCACCGCGCTGGTGGGCACCCTGTACGGGGAGAAGGACGAACGCCGCGATGCCGGCTTCTCCATCTTCTACATGGGAATCAACGCCGGAGCACTGATCGGCCCGCTGGTCACCGGCTGGCTGCAGGAAAGCCAGGGGTTCCACTGGGGCTTCGGCGCTGCCGCCGTCGGCATGGCCCTGGGCCTGGGCATCTACGCCATGGGACGCGGGAAGCTCCCCGACGAAGCCCATCACGTACCCAACCCGCTGCCGGCCGCCCAGCGCACCAGGTACGGCCTGATCTTCCTGGGCATCGCCGTCGTGGTGGCTGTTCTCCTGGCCACCGGCACCGTGAACGCCGAAAACCTGGCCATGTCCATGGCCTACGCGGCGATCGGCGCCTCCGTGCTCTACTTCGCCCTGATCTTCCGCAGCAACAAGGTCACCGGCACCGAACGCAAGCGGGTGGTGGCCTTCATCCCCCTGTACATCGCCTCAGCGGCGTTCTGGGCCCTCTTCCAGCAGCAGTTCACGTTCATTGCCGTCTACTCGGAAGAGAAGCTGGACCGGAACCTGTTCGGCTGGGAAATGCCGGCCGCCTGGGTGCAGTCCATCAACCCGGTGTTCATCATCATTTTCGCCGGCGTCATGGCGGCACTGTGGACCCGCCTCGGCCAGAAGCAGCCCGGCTCGGCCGTGAAATTCTCCATCGGCCTGTTCGTGATGGGGCTGGCCTTCCTGGCCTTCATCCCCCTCGCCGGCGACGGGAAAACGCCCCTGCTGGCCCTGGTGGGGATCCTGTTCCTGTTCACCCTGGCGGAGCTCTTCCTCTCCCCCATCGGCCTGTCCGTGACCACCAAGCTGGCGCCCCAGGCCTTCCACACCCAGATGGTGGCCTTGTTCTTCCTGTCGGTCTCGCTGGGCACCACCCTGGCCGGCATCCTGTCCGGGCTGTACAACCCGGCCGACGAACTGCCGTATTTCATCGGCATCGGCGGCACGGCCATGGTGCTGGCCGTCGGCCTTGCGGCTGCGTCGCCGGCCATCAAGAAGCTCATGGGCGGCGTCCGCTGACCCGACGTCACCGACAGCGTGGTGCGGGTGGGCGGAACCATCCGCCGCCCGCACCAGCCGCAGCGTTTCGCCGTGGCGGAGTACCTGGACTGGCTGGTGCGCGCCGGTTTCGAAGCGGTTCTAGTAGCCGTACCCCGCGTTGGCCGCGGCGAAAATCGCTGCCACGGCGAACGTGAGCACAATCGCGGTCAGGGCCAGGCCGAGGTAGCCAAGGATCAGGCCGGCGATGGCAAGTCCCCGCCCGGCAGGTTCCTTGAGCAGGGCCAGGTGGCCCAGGACCACGGCCGCAATCTGCGGCAGGATGAAGAGGCCCAGGCCAAGGAAGACGGCGATGCCGCAGCACAGGCTGGCGATGCTCAGGCCCTTGGGCTCGGGCGGCATGCCGTAATAGGACGGCTGCCCGTAGGCAGCGCCGTAGGGTCCGGCCGGCTGTGACCCTTGCGGTGGAATGTACGACGGCGGCTGGTAGCCCTGTGGCGTCCCCTCGTCGCCGGGGGCAGGCTGGTTCGACATGGGAATTCCCCTTATTGAAAGGCTAGAACCAGCCTACCAACGCACCGCCCGGAGGTGCGCGGCCGTGATACACCCGTGATACGCCAGCGGGCAGGACCTACAGGTTCCAGAGCGGCGTCGAAAGTGCGAACACCACGATCCCCAGGACCAGCAGGCTCCATAATCCGGCCACCAGCCAGCCTCTGTTGGGCTGGCTTCCCAGGGACCGGCTTCCCAAGTGCGGTGGACCAGCCACGGACCGGTATCCGGTGCGGGCCGGGACCGGCGACGGATAAGCGCCGCCCTGAAACGGGCGAGCCGGGGGATGGCGGCCCGCGCTCCCGCGGACATCCGAGGCTGCGGGCGACTGGGGCTGCGTCAGTTGCTGTCCCAGGTGGGAGTAGATTCCAATCACCGACTGCGGATCCAGCACTGCCGGGAGGGCCGCCACCCGTGCAACCACCCGGTTGACGCCCAGCACTTCGACCCCGGACCCCGTCACCTCCGCGAGGTCGGGCTGGCCGGTCAGGCAGATGATCGAGCGGACCAGGTGCCGGTGCGGCGCGTCGACCAGGGCGGCCACGGCGGCCGCCTGCCCCAGGGAGCCGTCCACGGCGGGGTTCCGTGAGTAGCCGTTCTGCCTCAGGACGCCTGCCCGGACCTCAACGGCGCCTGACCAGTTCTTGGCATCCACCACCACTATTCCGCCCGGGCCCACCAGAACATGGTCGAGATTGGCCAGGGGCCGTCCGGGCCAGTGCACGTCGTGCAGCAGGAACCAGCCGTGCGGGGTCAGCTGGCCCAGCAGGCTGGCAGTGCGGCGCTCTCCGTCCGCACCGGAACCCCACGGTTCCTCGGCGCGTTCGGCATGCTCCAGCTGGCGTTTGAGCCGTGCAATCCGTTCGGCAGCCAGCCGGGCCTGTTCCGACGCTTCGTCGCCTGCCGCCATTGGCTGTCCTCCTTTGAATTGCCGCACCCTGGATCATCCGGACCTGGACCAATCCGACGTGGATTCGCCGCCACGCTGACGGCGGCGGAGGGCCCGCCGTCGTAATTTGTTTAGAAATTAGCAGCCGCGGGACGGCCGGTATATAGGTACTTTTGGCGCCACTACTCGCTTTTCCGCAGCCAATTACTGCCCCTCAATAAATGCAAAGGGGAATGAATTGGTAAATGCCGGATGAAATTCGACGTCACAGGGGCCGGATTCCGGACATACCGTGTTGCGTCCCGCCGTCGTCTGGCATGCTGGTGCCATGGCTAGCCGCGCGGGCACAGTTGCCCAACCCCAAGACCTTGTTGACCTCACTGCGCTCCTGGATGCGTACTACGATGTTTCCCCCGACCTGAGCGACCCGGGCCAGCGCGTTGCGTTCGGCACCTCCGGGCACCGGGGATCCAGCCTGAAGGCGTCGTTCAATGAACCCCACATTGTGGCCATCACCCAGGCAATCGTGGAATACCGTGCCGGGCAGGGCATCACCGGACCGCTGTATATGGCAAAGGACACCCACGCCCTCAGCGAACCGGCGCAGAACTCCGCGCTTGAAGTGCTGGCCGCCAACGGCGTGAACGTGCTGATTGACGCCCGCCATGGCTACACGCCCACCCCGGCGCTGAGCCACGCCATCCTCACGCACAACCGGAACGCCCCCGCCGGCGCACCGCAGGCCGACGGCATCGTGGTCACGCCCAGCCACAACCCGCCCGGTGACGGCGGCTTCAAATACAACCCGCCGCACGGCGGCCCCGCAGACACGGACGCCACCGGCTGGATCGCCAACCGCGCCAACGAACTCCTGGAAAACGGACTCCGCGGCGTCAAGCGCATCCCGGTGGCGGACGCACTGGCCGCCGAGACGACCGGCAAGTTCGACTTCCTCAGCAGCTACGTGGACGACCTCCCGTCCGTGCTGGACCTGAACGCCATCCGCGAGTCCGGGGTCCGGATCGGCGCCGACCCGATGGGCGGCGCCTCGGTGGACTACTGGGGCGAGATCGGCGAGCGCCACCACCTGAACCTCACCGTGGTGAACCCCACCGTGGACCCGCAGTGGGCCTTCATGACCCTGGACTGGGACGAGAAGATCCGGATGGACTGCTCCTCCCCGTCGGCCATGGCCTCGCTGATCAACCGCATGTCCAGCGGCGCAAACTTTGACGTGGCCACCGGCAATGACGCCGACGCCGACCGCCACGGCATCGTCACGCCGGACGGCGGGCTGATGAACCCGAACCACTACCTCGCCGTGGCCATCGACTACCTGTACCGGCACCGCACCGGCTGGAACCCGGAGTCCGTGATCGGCAAGACCCTGGTCTCCTCGTCCATCATCGACCGCGTGGCCGAAAGCCTGGGGCGCAAGCTCGTCGAGGTGCCGGTGGGCTTCAAATGGTTCGTTCCCGGGCTGCTGTCCGGCGAGGGCGCGTTCGGCGGCGAGGAATCCGCCGGCGCTTCGTTCAACAAGATGGACGGCAGCGTGTGGACCACCGATAAGGACGGCATCCTGCTGGCGCTGCTGGCTTCGGAAATCACCGCCGTCACGGGCAAGTCGCCGTCGCAGCTGTACAAGGGCCTGACCGACCAGTTCGGCGATCCGGTCTACGCCCGGATCGACGCCGCCGCCACGCGCGAGCAGAAAGCCGCGCTCGGCAAGCTGTCGCCGTCGGATGTCACCGCCACGGAGCTCGCCGGCGAAACGATCACGGCCAAGCTCACCGAGGCTCCCGGCAACGGCGCCTCGATCGGCGGCCTGAAGGTGGTCACCGAGAACGCGTGGTTCGCCGCCCGCCCGTCCGGCACCGAGGACGTCTACAAGATCTACGCCGAGTCGTTCAAGGGCGCCGACCACCTCAAGCAGGTCCAGGCCGAAGCCAAGGCACTGGTTGACGGGGTTATTTCGTAAGTTCCCACAAGTGGAGGATGCGCCGGACGGAATGGTTTCCGTCCGGCGCCATGTCCACCAGGGCCACGCGGTCCAGTACGACGGCGTCTCCCGGGCGGGTGCGCTTGTCACCATGGTGCGACACATGGGGACGATAGTTGGCCAGGGTGTGGTCCGGCGTGGGCACCCGGCCGGGCAGCGCCGCCACGACCTCCACAAGTGACTCGTGAAGTTCCTGCAGGGGCCGGCTGGGCTCAACGAGACTGACCGGGATGGACTCCCGCCGGCCGAAGCCGGCGTCTGCGCCGATGGTCAGCCGGGCGCCAAGGGCCGCCCGCACGGGCAGGTCGATGAGTCCGGCGATCCGTTCGGTGGGGTCGGCGCCCGAGGTCGGGTCGACGTCGAACTTCACCAGGGTGATATGCAGGGGCCAGTCGTCGCGGGGAAAAACGAGCCCGTCGGTGACGGGCTCGGTGAAAGCCACCAGAATCAGGTTCCGCATAGGGCCAGTGTGCCACTGCGCAGGCCGGCTGTGCCCGTCCGCGAGCGCGGACGGGCACAGTAGCCAGCGTGGCGATTTGGACTAAAATGGGAAGTGGCCCAGGACACATGCCATGCATTCAACTGCAAAAATGTGTCTAGAGTGCCTCCGGCGTGTCCCCCATCGTGCCGGGGGCCTCTCTGCGCATCAGGGCTCGCCCAACCCGTTGATACTCCGGACCCGGTGACACTCCGGACCCGTTGACACTCCGGGCCCGGACGCTAGGGACCTAGACGGTGCGGACTACATCCTCGTAGGCGAACTTCGGCTTGGCTTCGCCCCAGGCGTCGGGACCGGGCTGGCCGATGTTGACCACCAGGAAGCTCTTCTGGTCCCCGGCGGGGAAGAACGCCGCATCGATGGCGGAGAAATCGGCTCCGGTCATGGGGCCGGCAGCGAACCCGAGCGAGCGGACCGCCAGGATGAAGTAACCGGCCTGCAGGTGGGCGTTGTTGTTGCCCGTGCTGGCGGCCAGTTCCGGGGAGGCGTCGTACATGGCCTTGGGGGCGTTGTAGCCGGGGAGGAAGTTGTCCCACTGCCCGGCCCAGTCGGTGTCGTAGCTGAGGATGGCCACGAGCGGGGCGGACGCGGTCTTGGCCTTGTTGCCGTTGGCCAGGGTGTCCACGAGCTGTGCGCGGGCCTCGTCGGAGCGGACGTAGGTCACGCGCAGCGGCTGGGAGTTGAACGCCGTGGGGCCGAACTTGGTCAGCTCGTAGATGGCGCGGGCCTGCTCGTCCGTGACCTCTCCGGTGAATGCGTTGGCCGTACGGGCTTCGGCGAAAATCGCGTCCACTGCGGCTGCGTCGATCACTGCTTCTTCATGGGCAATTGTCATCTGCATACCTTTCGCTGGGCCCGCTCACCCGAAGGCGGCCGGCAGTTCTGCTATCCATAGTTGCAACTTCAAGCGAATCATTCCTCTTCCCGTGACCCCGCGTGACCTTCCCCACAGCGGCGACCTGCCTGGCGGGCAGCCCGGCGGCCGGGCTCCCCGGCGGGCGGCCCGGAGCGCAGGCTCCCCGGGGGCCGGGCGGATTGCGGGGCGCACTGGCGGACCTGCGCGGTAATGTTGCTCCGGAAGATTCCTTCCCCGCTCCCGACACATCCTCCTTTGAAAGGCTCCCGGCCATGAGCATGCTTGGTACCAAATGGAAGCTCCACGGCAACGGTAAGTCGGTCCGCCCGGGCGAGGTGGTGGCCCCCGGCGAAAGGCTGACCTGGCCGCTGACCATCGGGGTGGGAATGCAGCACGTCGTGGCGATGTTCGGGGCCACGTTCCTGGTGCCCATCATCACCGGCATGCCGCCGGCCACCACGCTGTTCTTCTCCGGCATCGGAACCCTGCTATTCCTGGTGATCACCCAGGGCCGGGTGCCCAGCTACCTCGGTTCGAGCTTTGCGTTCATAGCCCCGATCATGGCCTCCCAGCAGCAGTTCGGGATTCCCGGGGCCCTGGGCGGGGTGGTGCTCGCCGGCGCGGGCCTGGCCGTCATCGGCGCGGTGGTCCAGAAGTTCGGGGCCGGCTGGATCAACCGGCTCATGCCGCCGATCGTCACGGGCGCCATCGTGGCCCTGATCGGACTGAACCTGGCCCCGGCCGCGAAAAACAACTTCGACGCCGCCCCGGTCACCGCCGTGATCACCCTGGCCACCATCATCCTGGTGAGTGTGCTGTTCAAGGGCATCCTGGGCCGCCTCAGCATCCTGGTGGGCGTAGTGGTGGGCTACCTTGTGGCCATGCTCCGCGGCGAAGTCAACTACAGCAAGATGGACGCCGCAGCGTGGGTTGGGCTGCCGCATTTCCAGACCCCCGAATTCCACCTGGGCGTGGTAGGCCTCTTTGTTCCCGTGGTGCTGGTGCTGGTTGCGGAGAACATCGGCCACGTGAAATCCGTGTCCGCCATGACGGGCCAGAACCTCGACGGCGTCTCCGGACGCGCCCTGATGGCCGACGGCGCCGCCACCGTACTGGCCGGCTTCGGCGGCGGTTCGGGAACCACCACGTATGCCGAAAACATCGGCGTGATGGCAGCCACGAAGGTCTACTCGACGGCGGCCTACTGGGTGGCCGGCACCTTCGCGATCATCCTCAGCTTCTCCCCCAAGTTCGGTGAACTGATTGCCACGGTTCCCGCCGGGGTGCTGGGCGGCGCGGCCACCATGCTCTACGGCATGATCGGCATCCTGGGCGTCAAGATCTGGGTCCAGAACAAGGTCAACTTCTCCAACCCCGTCAACCTGACCACCGCAGCGGTGGCGCTGATCATCGGCATCGCGGACTACACCTGGACCATCGGCGAGCTGACGTTCACCGGCATCGCCCTGGGCTCCGCCGCCGCGCTGGTGATCTACCACGGCATGAAGGCGATCGCGAAGGCCCGCGGCAGCGTCGCTGAGCCGGAGACCGAACAGGCCGGCCTGCCCCCTGCAGTCAAGGCCGCCATCAACGCCGCCGCCAAGCGGACTCCGAAGAAGCGGCCTTAAGCACCGCGTGCGGGCGGCCGCCTCGGCAGCCGCCCGCACGGGCCGTTTACCGGCGGAGCGTTATCCGGCGTCGAAGGCATCGTCCTCGCGGTCCTTGGGGGCTTTGCTGTCCGGCAGGTCCGTGCCGCTGCCGTCGGGGATCCCGGCGGCGTCCTGCGGCGGTTCAGACGAGAAGGGCCGTCCGGCGTCGGGATCCTCGGTGTTGGATCCATCCATTTCCGCCTCCGCGGACGGCACTGCGGCGTCGCCTTCAGCCGGCTCAAAGCCGGGGTCCGTGCTTTCACTCTCTGCGTGCAACTGATCCTCCGTTCCTCCGAAACGGCCGGCGCCGGGTTCGCCGGCGCTGTCCTGGTCTTCACCGCCGAGCTGGCTGAGGTCCGGCGCTCCGGCAGGATAGGTTTCGCCGTCCGGGCTGTCCTGGCTCAGGCCCGCGGCGTCGAACGCCTCTTGCTCACGCGGCTGGGCGAACTTCTTCGTGTCAGCGCCACCCATTTCCTGCTCCACAGTGGGCGTACCGTACCCGCCCTCTTCCTCGATGGGTGTTCCTTGGTTATCCTGCGTCATTTCATTCCTCCTGGGTGGTAGGGATTGCTGGCTTGCTGGATGCGGGCCTGGATCCAAAGTCTGGACCCTGGACCTGGACGGGATCAGAGACCCTTGCCGCCTGTCACCGGAAGCACGGCCCCGGAGATATAGGAGCCGTGGTCCGAGGCCAGCAGGACGTAGGCGGCCGCCAGTTCCGCGGGTTGTCCCGCGCGTCCCAGAGGAGTGTCCTGGCCGAACGTCGGCAGCTTGTCGGGCCATTCCGTCGCGGGAATGAGCGGTGTCCAGATGGGGCCCGGGGCCACAGCATTGACCCGGATGCCCCTGGGTCCAAGCTCCTGGGCAAGCGCCTTGGTGAACGCCACCTGGGCGCCCTTTGTCATGGCGTAGTCAATGAGTTGCGGAGAAGGGTTGAAGGCCTGGATGGAGGCGGTGGTGATGATGGAGGCGCCTGCCTTGAGATGGGGCACCGCGGCCCGTGCCGTCCAGAGCAGGGAATACAGGTTTGTCTTGAACACACGGTCGAATTCCTCGGTGGGCAGCGATTCAAAGCTGTCGCGGTTCTTTTGGTAGGCGGCGTTCAGCACCACCACGTCCAGGCGACCGAACTCCGCGAGCGTGTCCGCCACGATCCCGGTGCTGAAGTCTTCACGGCGCCCATCGCCCGGCAGCAACAGCGCGCGTTGCCCGGCCTTGCGGATCCACGCGGCGGTGTCCTGGGCGTCCGCTTCCTCCTCGGGAAGGTATGAGATGGCGACGTCGGCCCCCTCGCGGGCGAAGGCAATGGCCACCGCCCGTCCGATGCCGGAGTCTCCCCCGGTGATGAGCGCTGCCTTGCCGGGGAGCGCGTTGCTTCCTTCGTAGCTTTCCTCGCCGTGGTCCGGCTGTGGCTCCATGGGCGCCGTGAGCCCGGGCTGCTTCTGGACTTGCTCCGGGAACGGTCCGTCATGGTAGCCCGCCCTGGGGTCCCGGGGCTGGTGATCCTGCTTTTCGTCGGTCATTTCCACCTCGCTAACGTCTCAGTTCGTTTCTGGTCCGGTGCGTGACTGGCTCTTCGAAACTATCCCAGCGCACAAGGCAAGTCCACGGTTTTGGCCAAATTAGTCAGTAAACTTAGTAGTGCTTGATAATAGGGGCCTTCAAGCCTAGGTTGAGACATAGTTGCGGCCATGCTCGGCCGCTCGCGGCAACCGGAGGTGGGCAATTGTCGGACCCGGAGGTGACGCCGGGCAACGGTAGGAACGAAACGGTCGAGCAGCAAATGGACCGCAACTGGATGGAGCTAATCCAGGAGCTGCGCGTGCTCCAGACCGGCGTCCAGATCCTTGCCGGCTTCCTGCTCACGCTTCCCTTCCAGTCCCGGTTCGAGGACCTCGACACTTTCCAGGTGGGCCTCTACCTGACCAACGTGGTGCTGGCCGCCCTGACCACAGCACTGATCCTCTTGCCGGTCAGCGTCCACCGCAGGTTGTTCCGGCAACGGCTGAAGGCCACCCTGGTTTCGAGCGCGGACAGCATTACGAAGGTTGCCCTCGGCGGCGTCGCACTCCTGAGCGTCGGAACATCAGCCCTGGTCTTCGACGTAACCGCAGGACGCAACGCGGGACTCACGGCAGGCGGATTGCTGCTGGCAGTCCTGCTGATCCTGCTGGTAATCGTCCCGATCCAGCTCAACAAACGCGCCAGGCGAGGATAGTTCGAAGGCTGTCTTCAATGAAGTTCACCAGTCAAATTCGGGAGGCGCCATGAAGAAGTGGGCCAAGGAACACGGTCTGATGCTTGCCAACGTGGGGCTGTTCCTTGCGTTCTTCAGCGGCATGGTGGTCAGCGGAGCCAGCGATTACAGCGAGGACCAGCTCGCCCACGGCCAGCCGGCAGTGACCGTGGCCGAGTACCTCGCCACCGGGGCGTTCCTGGAAGCCACGTTCGAGAACTGGGAATCGGAGTTCCTGCAGATGGGAATGTATGTCATCCTGACGGTTTTCCTTTTCCAAAAAGGCTCTTCGGAATCGAAGCCGATGGGTAAAGCAGCCCCGCAGGACGAGGACCCCCGAGATGCAGCCATGAAGGCCGCCACGCCGTGGCCCGTACGTCGCGGCGGCTGGGTGCTCAAGCTCTACGAGCACTCCCTGTCCATCATGTTCCTGGTGCTGTTCCTCGCCTCATTCATCCTCCACGCGGTTGGCGGCAGCGAGGAGTACAGCCAGGAACAACAAAGCCACGGCCAGCCGGGCGTGACGCTGCTCGGCTACCTCGGCACCAGCCGGTTCTGGTTCGAGTCGTTCCAGAACTGGCAGAGCGAATTCCTGGCGGTCGCCGTGCTGGTTGGCGCGTCCGTCTACCTGCGCGAACGGGGCTCGCCCGAGTCCAAACCTGTGGCCGAACCGCATTACGAGACCGGGGCTTAGCGGCCCGGGTCAGGCCCCTTCGAGGACCTGGCTGGTGGCCCAGGTGAGGTACTTGGCGGCATTGGCGACGGCATCTTCCGGGCTGGCAGCGACGTCCAGCAGCTGCGCCGCGGCCACCACCCCGTGCCTGGCCAGATCCTCCGGTGTGACCAGGATGCGGCCGGCCACCACAATCACCGGGATGCCCCGCTCGCGCGCTGCATCGGCCAGAGCGATGGGCGCCTTGCCCTCCAGCGACTGCGAGTCCATGGATCCCTCGCCGGTGATCACCAGGTCCGCCTCGGCCAGCTGGACCGCCAGGCCCGTGAGGCCCGCCACCAGGGCGAAGCCTCCTTCGAGGGCGGCATTGCTGAAAGCCAGGAACGACGCCGGGAACCCGCCGGCCGCGCCGGCTCCGGGAACGTTGACGTCGCGTCCCGTGGCCTCCCGCAGAACCGACGCCCAGTTGCGGAGCCCCGCATCCAGCAGTTCCACGGCGTCCGCGTCGGCACCCTTCTGCGGACCGAAGACGTACGCAGCTCCGTCGTTTCCGAACAGCGGGTTCTGAACGTCCACGGCGATCCGGAATTTCACGGCAGCCAGCCGGGGGTCCAGGCCGGAAACGTCAACGCCTACAACATCCCCCAGTGAACCGCCGCCCAGCGGAACCACGTTGCCGCCGGCGTCCAGCGACTTCAGTCCCAATGCGCGCAGGGCGCCGCTGCCGCCGTCGGTCATGGCAGAGCCGCCCACGCCCAGCACGATTTCGGTGGCCCCGGCGTCCAGCGCGGCCGCGATGAGCTGGCCGCAGCCGTAGCTGTGCGCGCGCAGCGCGTTGGCGGGCGTCGGCTCCATGTGCGCCAGCCCCGAGGCCTGGGCGGTTTCAATCACAGCGGTGGCTCCGCCGAAAGCATCCTTGCGGAGTGCCCAGGCCGCGCCTATGGGCGCCAGGATGGGACCGACGACGGCGTTCAGCCGTTCCTCGTAGCCGGCGGCAACGGCGGCCTCCAAGGTGCCTTCCCCGCCGTCGGCCACGGGGAACTGCGTGGCCACCGCGTCCGGATAGACGCGCAGCGCCCCCTCGGCGATGGCACTGGCAGCCTCCGCAGCAGTCAGTGACCCTTTGAACTTGTCCGGAGCGATGAGAATGCGCATGGGTCTATCCTGCCAGCAACCGCCGGAAAGCGCTTGCCTGCGAGTAACACGGGGCTTGCTCAAGTCATGACACGACGGGTGCGGGTGAAGCCTGTATCCGCGAAACAGTCCTCCCGGGAACGGATTAAGGGAACTTCTCCCAGTTCCGTGCTTTGAGCACCGCGAAGTAGCCGGGGATGAGGTCAGCCCGCGTCGGGTGGGACAGGGGCATCGTCTCGATTGTCGTGGGACCGTCCTCGATCAGTTCCCAGCGGCCCGCGGGGAAGGCCAGGTTCCGTTCTTTCGCGCCGAAGCGTCCTGGCATCGGCAGCCCGCGGATGGCCCCTTCGAGAGGCGACGGGATGGACCGGAGCGTTGCGCCGAGGTGTGAGACGTATTCGACGGCGTTTCCCTGGAAGTCGGTTTCGGCAAGGAACACCCGCCCGTCGGCTCCGGCGATGGCACGAACGTTTTCGGCAAGGGCGTGCCGGTCACGTTCCCCCAGGACGTGGAGTACGCCCCGGATAAAGACATTCGCCCCTGCCCCGGCTCCCCCGCCAAGCAGCCGCAGCTCTTCCCCGAGCCTGCCGCCGGCGCCGGGGGCCGTCATGTCACGGACGAGGTACGACACGTTCGCCAGCCCGGCTGACTCGCTGAGCGCCCGCCGCACTGCGTGGGCGGAGACATCAACTCCCATGGCGTGCGGAAAGAGCGCGGCCAGTTGCCGGGTGAAGCTGCCGTTGCCGCAGCCGATGTCCACCACCGGCAGCCGGGGGTCCAGGTGCTGGTGCAGCCTGTGCACGTAACCCTGCATCTCGTGGTCGCTGCCGGAGTCCCACAGAACGTCGCCGGTGGCCCCAGTGGTTTTCACGGAGGACCAGAACCGGTCCCAGGCAACATGGTGGTCCCGTGGTGCGCCGGCGGACAATCGCACCAGCCTGGGGATCATCAGATATTTCTTTAGGGCGGCGAGCATGGTCCAAATATAAGGGCACGTCTGTTGATGCCCGGTCAGCCAGGTCCGGAGATCAGGTCACAGACAGCCAGGCGATGGCGTCCCGCTCCGACGTGAAGAACTTCGTGGGACACGGCACCGCGTTGATTCCCAAAAAGAAATTCGCCAGGACGCGGTCAACCGGCGATGCCCCCAGCAAGGCGATCCGGGAGGCCTGGCACGGGCGGCCAAAAACGGCGCGCGCGCCCCTGCTCACATCGGCAGTGGTGGCCATGTCCACCAGCATGGGATGCCGCTCGTCGCCGCACAACTGGTTCACCCTGAGCATGGCACGCTCCGCGTCCTCGGCCGTGATCACGGCGCCGCGCGGCCACGTTAACCGGAGCACTCCGTCGGCTCCCAGAGCCAGTCCCGCTTCCGTGCCCATCTCGCGATTTCCGGACATATCCACCCTTCCTCCCGCCAGGGTAAGCACCGCACGGAATGCGTGCGACCTATGTCACCCTACAATGTACTCAACCGGGGACCGAGGGGGGCAGTGTGGCAATTCAGGCGGCGCAGGAATCACTTGTACAACGCACGGCTGTCGTGGCCGATCCGGACAGCGGGCGCCTGTCCGCTACAGCGGCCGTTTTGGCGGACGCAGGGTTCGAGGTTTCCACGGCCTCCAGCCACGAAAGCCTCGCCGGGCTGCTGGACCGGCACCATCCCAGCATCGTCGTCGCGGACCATTCGCTGGCCGGCCCGCCGGTGGATGCACCGCTGCTCCTCCTGATCGATCTGGACGACGAATCCGCGGCCGAAAGCGTGCGGTCGCTCCCCATGGCGGACTACATCGCGAAACCCCCGGCCCCGGCCGAACTTGTCCATCGGGCGGACGTCCTGATCAGCCGCGCTGCGCAGCGCTCCGATGCCCGGCAAAGCGCTGAGCGGCTGCGCGAGAAGCTCCGCGGAGTGTCCTCTGCGGTCCGCGCCACCCACGATCCCCTCCTGATTTCGGATTATCTGGTGACGGGATTCGGGGAGACGTTCGGCGCCGACCGCGTCCTGTTCACCACTTTCGACGACGACCGGGTCCCGCGGATAGCTGCCCAGTGGCACCGGCCCGGGCTTGCCCCGGTCCCGGACGGCCTCGGCATCCAGGAATCCTCCGCGCACCGCGTTGCGGACCGGCTGTGGTCGGAAGCCGAAGTCCTCGCGGTGGAGGACCACCGGTTCCACGAGTGGTCCCCCGAGGACCACGAACTGGCGGCATGGTCGGAGCATATGGCCCCCTGGGCCTCTGCCTTCGTTCCCGTGGGCGAGGGCAAGTCATCGCTCGGCGTCATCTGGATCGCACAGCTGGACGAGCCGCGGGTCTGGACGCGCACCGAAATTTCCCTGATTCAGCATGTGGCCGGAAACGTTGCGTACGGGCTCATCCAAAGCCACTTGATGAGCGCGCAGCAGCGGGTGGTCAAGCAGCTGCGGCAGCTCGACCAGGCAAAGACCGATTTCCTTGCCACCGTCAATCACGAACTCCGTACTCCGCTGACGTCCATTTCCGCCTACCTGGACATGATCCAGGACGGCGTGGGAGGGCCGGTGCCCGCGGAAGTGGACAGGATGCTGGACATCATTGTCAGGAACTCGGAACGGCTGCGGCGGCTGATCGAAGATATGCTCACTGTTTCGCGCCAGGATTACGACGGCGCCAACCTCCACCTGGGGCCCGTCCAGCTGGGCCACACTCTCCAGATCGTGACAGTGGCGCTGCGCCCGCTGGCCGAACTGGGAGATGTTTCCATCTCGCTGGAGCTCTGCGACGGCGATTCCGCGATTATGGCCGACGAAGTTCAGCTGGAGCAGGTGTTTACGAACCTTGTTTCAAATGCCATCAAATTTACGCCTCGCGGAGGCGGGATTGTTGTCAGTTGCAGCCTTGAGTCAATGACGGATGGCGAGCCCGGCATTAATGTCCACGTGCGTGATACGGGGGTTGGAATCCCGGAGGAAGAAATCCCGCATCTTTTCACCCGCTTCTTCCGGGCATCCAACGCGACCTCGGCCGCCGTCCCCGGCAGCGGCCTGGGACTCGCCATTGCGTACGACATCGTCAAGGCGCACCGGGGAGATGTGGCGGTCAGCTCGGAACTGGGCAGGGGCACCACCATCACCGTAAAACTGCCGGTTTCCGGGCCTTAAACGAAACTGCCCCCGGATCGGAGATCCGGGGGCAGTCTTGGCGCATGGAGCTTAGTCTGGCCACCAGCCGATGTGTGCCTGCGTGGTGGGCGCCTTGCTTGACGTGCTGACGGTGGTATCCGACTTGGGAGCGGCCGTGGCGGGCGCAGCAAAACCTGCGACAGCCAGGACGCCGGTGAGCAAGAATGTAGCGGCTATTTTCTTCATCCGCGGGTCCTTTCAATCAATTGGGCGCAAAAACTCATTACGAGCGTCAGTATACGGTCACAAGATCAACATTTAACTCCAGTAACACCAGCAAAATATTGACGCGGATGGACGATGCAGAACCATTCCGGGGGATAATTGAAAAATGCCGATTCCCCGGAAATTGTTACCGCATGTGGTTGCGGAGCTTCAGGCCCGCGAAAGCTGGAAAAGCCGCGAGTACTCGCGGGCGCGGGACGAAGCACGCAGGGCAGCGGAGCTCGCCTTGCTGGAGGGGGACCAGACCGCCTGGTGGAACATGACGCTCTTCCAGGCTGAATGCCTCAAGGACATGGGTCAGATCCACGAGTGCATGGAGCTGATCACGTACCTGTCCGGCCACCCGCTCTCCACGGCGGAACCGGCCCTGGGAGCACGGGCCTTCATTCTGTTGGCGCTCTCGCAGCAGGGGCTGGGGCGGCTACCTGACGCCGTCGCCGCAGCCACCTCCGCCGCCGACCTCGTTGCCGGCAACCCCGAGTACGTCTACCTCCACATCCAGGCCCAGCGTGCGCTCATCGCCGCCCTCGCGGAAAGCCGCCGGCTGGATGAGGCGTGGGAGCAGTGCCTCCTGCTGGAGGGCCTGCTGACGGACCTCGTGGACGAGGACACTGCCGGAAAAGCCTACTGGGTGATTGGAAACGTCGCGTTCCTCACCGGCCGGGTGATGGACGGCGGCCGCTACCACGACATGGCGGCAGAGAGCCTGTCACCGTCGAAGGACGTGGACCTCTGGGCCCGGTTCAACCGCGCGTCGGCCGTGATGCGCCTCGAGGCGGAGCTCACCGACCCCGCAACCCTTCGCTGCATCGAGCGGGCCGAGCTCGCCACCGAAGTGGTCGGCGGCAGTGACCGCGACCTCCTTGAAATGTCGTTCGTGCGCGCGCACTGGCATTTCCTGACCGGCGATATGGCCACGGCCATCAACATGCTCCGGCCGCTGTGCACCGAAGCAGGAATCCTGGCCACCCAGACAGCGGGTGAGGCCTCGTTCCTGCTGGGCAAATCGCTCCTTGCCAACGGTGAACACGAGGAAGCACTCCAACGCCTGGCTGATGCGGCCGAACTCTTCGACAATGCTGCCGCTTCCGAACGAAGCGCCCAGGTCCGTGCGTATGCGGCAGGTGTCAGCTAACGCACTCCGGAGGGACGGACGGTGTATTTTTAGTTTCAAAGCCTCGCCGGAGGTTAGGTGGCGCCAGGGAGGCCGAACGGCTCTTCTCATATGTTCGGGGGATTAATGTCTAAGCCGCTTGGATTGATGCAAGAGCAAATAGTCAGGATCGTGCTTCCCCGGGACGAACACCTGGATGAGCAGTCAGCGAGGCTGCTCGCTGCCGGCCTTCAGCGCCCGCGCTCCGGCTCTCCGCTGGCCGTACTCCTGGATGTGACGGACGTAGCGTCGGTCAGCAGGGCGGCGAGGGCGGTGTTCAGCAATGTGAGCACGGTGGCCGCCTGGGCGCTGCTGGGACGGACGCCGGTGGACCGGATCCTGGCGCACTTCATCCTTGGCGGCGACTTCAAGTCCGGGCCTGCCAGTTACTTCACGTCCGAGCCCGAGGCCCTCAAGTGGTTGAAGGAAAACGCCCATGTTCACTGAGGGCGACCCCCGCCTGGGGAAGCTGCTGGACGGAATCGTCCGCCTTGCCGCAGGGGAGCTTCACTCGCGGATTGAAGTATCCCCCGCGAGGGATGAGCTGGATGCCGTCATCATGGGCACCAACCTCCTCGCCGAAGACCTGCAGATCATGTACCAGGAGCTGGAACAGCGGGTGGAACTGCGCACCCGGCTGCTCAACGAAGCGCACCTGGAAATGCAGAAGATGGCGCTGACGGACTCGCTGACCGGCCTGGCCAACCGCACGGCACTGGTCAGCGCCCTCAACGACACCCTGGCGGAGGCTGAGCGGGGCGACCTTCCGCCCGCCGTCCTCCTGCTGGACCTCGATGCTTTCAAAGGCATCAACGATTCCCTCGGCCACGCCGCCGGGGACCAGGTGCTGGCCGCCGTCGGGGAACGGATCAAGGCATCGGTCCGGGACACGGACACGGTGGCCCGCCTGGGCGGTGACGAATTCGCCGTCCTGATGCCCGCCACCACCCTTGCCCGCGCCGCGGGCGTGGGCAACCGCATCCTCGCTGCCCTGGACAGCCAGGTGGAGCTCGACAACGATTCCGTCCAGTGCGGCGCCAGCATGGGGCTGTGCATCGGTGGCGCCGGGCAAAGCGCCGAACAGCTCCTCATGGAAGCCGACGTGGCCATGTATGCCTCCAAGGCCGGCGGGCGCAACAGGCTCAAGGTATTCGAACCGGCCATGCTGCACGCGCGCCAATTGCGGAGCCAGCTTATTGAGGACCTGCGGACGGCCATTTCCGAGTCAGAGCTGGTGCTTTTCTACCAGCCCGTGGTCGCGCTGGCTTCCGGCCGGATCGAGGGCGCGGAAGCCCTGGTCCGCTGGCAGCATCCTTCCCGCGGCATGGTGATGCCGGACGAGTTCATTCCCCTCGCTGAGGATGCCGGACTCATTTCCGAGCTGGGCGGCTGGGTGCTCCGCACCGCCGTCAGGCAACTGCAGGACTGGCGGGCGGAGGGCCGCGCGGGGGACGACTTCTCCATGCGGATCAACATCTCGCCCACGGACCTTCAGCGCCTCGAGTTCATCGAAGAGGTCCGGGATGCCCTCAGCGGGGCCGGAATCAGCCCGGAGCTGCTCGTCCTGGAGCTCACGGAGGGCGCGATTGTCAGCGGCAATGAGCTGGACCGGTACTCCCTGAGCAGCCTGCGGAAGCTCGGGGTGGGCCTTGAAATCGACGACTTCGGTACGGGCTATTCCTCCATCAGCTACCTGCGCAAGCTTCCGGTGGACAAGGTCAAGGTGGACCGCTCGCTGCTGAAGGACCTCGGAACGGACCCGGCACAGCCGGACCTGATCGCAGCGATTCTCCAGCTGATCCGGGCGTGCGGCCTCGAAGCGGTCTGGGAAGGGGTGGAGACGGCGGAACAGGCACAGCACCTGGCCAGCATCGGCTGCGTGAGCGCCCAGGGGTATTACTTCGGCCGCCCGGTTCCTGCGGACGAGTTCGCGGCCGTGCTGGAAGCGCAGCGGGCTTCACACCACGGCAGTTAGTCCCACTGCCCCCGGTCCTGCAGCACCGTCTTGAGGAGATCGGCCCGGTCCGTCACGATGCCGTCAACGCCTAGGTCCAGGAGCCGGTGCATCTCCGCGGGGTCGTTGATGGTCCACACATGGACCTGGAGGCCGTGCCGGTGGGCGCGGCGGACAAACGCCGGCGTCACCACCCGGACGGCACTGTAGCTGACCGGCACCTGCAGCGCGTGGATGCCCCGCACCACCCGCCGGATGACCGGCGCGGGAAGCACCGGCCCCAGCATGGTGAAGAGCGCATTGGATACGACGCCGGCCGACGCCGCGACCGGCCGGCTCAACCGTCTGAGCACCGCCCGGCGGCGGCGGTCCGAGAAACTCGTAATCAGCACCTGATCGTGAACGGCGTACTTCTCAATCGCGGCGGCGAGCCCGTGGACGGAGTTCCAGTCCTTGACGTCCAGGTTCAGCCGGACGCCGGGGAAAGCCCGCACCATCTCCTCAAACAGCGGGATGGGTTCCAGGCCGCCGATCCGGGCCTGGGCCACCGTTGCCGCAGGCAGCCTGGCAATGCGTCCCTGCCCGTCCGTGACACGGTCCAGTGCGGGGTCATGGAACACCAGCAGCACGCCGTCGGCGGTGGTATGGACGTCCATTTCCAGGTACCGGTAGCCGAGTTCGACGGCGGCACGGAACGCCGCCATCGAATTTTCCAGCCCGTCCGGCGAAAATCCGCGGTGCGCCATCGCGATCCGCGCGGACGCGCTTCCGGCGGTGAAGAAAGGCTGGGGCTCGGTCATTCCAGGCGCCTGCCTAGGCGCTCTTCACGCCAAATTCGGCCAGTTTGGCTTCGAGGATCTGGGCCACGCCGTCGTCGTCGAAATGTGGCGCCTGCTGCCCTGCGGCGCGGATGGCCTCCGGGTGGCCGCTGGCCATCGCGTAGCCGTCACCGGCCCAGCGCAGCATCTCGATGTCGTTGGGCATGTCCCCGAACGCCACCACGTCCGCTGCGTCAATCCCCAGGGTGGCGGCGTATTCGGCGAGGGTCACCGCCTTGTTGACGCCCGGGAGGGCCAGCTCCAGCATGGCCACGGTGGGTGCCGAGTGGGTGGCGGAGGCGAGGTGCGCGACTGCGGGCGACACTTCGGCCAGGAAGTCGTCCGCCGTGCCTTCGCGGACGATGGCCAGGAACTTCACCACGGCGTCGTCGGCGGTGAGCGTGCTGGCCAGCGGGGCGGGGGTGAATTCGGTCAGGAGTTCGCTGGAGTCGTTTTCGATGAAGCCCGGCTCCAGGTGGAAGCCGGTGAGCGTTTCCGCCGCGAACAGCGCGGACGGCCGGAGCTGCTTGATGATGCGGCGCGCTTCGAAGACAGCCTCCAGGGCGAGGGCGCGCGCGGAGACCAGGCGGCCTGCCTCGAGGTCCCACACGACGGCACCGTTGGAGCAGATCACGGTTCCGGCGTGCCCCAGCTGGTCTTCCAGGGGGTGCAGCCAGCGGGGCGGGCGTCCGGTCACGAACACCAGTTCGACGCCGGCATCGCGGCACGCGTGGAAGGCGCGGATGGTCCGGTCACTGATCTTGCCGTCATGCCCGAGGATCGTTCCGTCGATATCACTTGCTACCAGCCGCATACAGCCAGTCTACGTTGGCCCGGCGGCGGACCCGTCCGGGTCAGGCGGGCTCAGCGCTCGAAGATGCCGGTCAGCGTCCCGCGGCCCAGCACGTGCGGGGCCAGCTTGGATTCCAGCTTGCCCGGGCTGGCTCCCGCGTCCACCCCGAGGCGCTCCACATCAAGGGCGTAGACCGTGACGATGTACCGGTGCGGGCCGTGGCCGGGCGGCGGCGCGGCGCCCAGGTAGCCGTGGAAACCGCCGTCGTTCTTCAACTGCACTGAACCGGCCGGAAGGTGCCCGCCGCCCTCGGCACCGGCGCCGGCGGGAAGCGACGTGACGCCTGCCGGGAGGTCCAGCACCGCCCAGTGCCAGAAGCCGCCGCGGCCCGGGGCGTCCGGATCAAACATCGTGACCGCATAGCCCTTGGTCCCCGCCGGCGCACCGCTCCAGCTCAGTTGCGGCGATTCGTCCTTGCCCCCGGCGCGCATCTTGCCGCTGCGCTGGGCGGGCGGCAGGGTGTGGCCGTCCTGGAAGGACTCGCTGCTGACGTGCAGGGACGGGGACTGGTGGCTGGACATGTGCTGCCTTTCAGTTGCTGGCGGAGTCGGCATTCCTCAGGTCGTCGCCGGCGAGCGCGGCATCCCGTTCGGCGGCGGATTCCGCCTCGCGTTCCAGGCTTTCGAGCTCGAGGTGGTTGAGTTCGGCCCTCGTCGGCGGGTTGGCTCCCGGCCGGGACACGGTGACGGCGGCGGCCCACGCCGCATGGGCCAGCAGTTCGCGGAGCGACTCGGCCGGTAGTTCGCGCAGCTCCTTGCGGTTCTGGGCACCGTCCAGGCCGCGGTCCACCAGCCCGGAAATCAGCGCGGCCATGAAGGAATCGCCTGCGCCCACCGTGTCCGCCACCTCCACCCTGGGCGCGGGGAACTCCGCTTCCCCGGCGGCCGTGATGCCCCACGGTCCGGCCGCGCCGCGGGTCACCACCACCAGGGCAGGCCCCTCGGGACCGCCCAGGGACAGCCACCGCCGGGCCGACTCCAGGACGTCCACGCCGGGGTAGAGCCATTCGAGGTCCTCATCGGAGGCCTTCACCACGTCCGCGAGGGTGACGAACTTTTCCGCCTGCCGGCGGGCATAGTCCACGTCCGTGATGATGCTGGGGCGGCAGTTGGGGTCGAAGCTGATGGTGGCCGAGGGGTGCGCGTGCTCGACGGCGGCAAGCACCTCAGCGGCCCCCGGCGCCAGCATGGTGGCGATGGAGCCGGTGTGCACCAGGGTGGTGCCCTGCAGCATGAACGGCAGCCGGTCCGCGAGTCCGGGAAGCTCCCAGGCGAGGTCGAACGTGTAGGTGGCGGCGCCGTCGTCGTCGATCAATGCGGTGGCCACGCTGGTGGGCAGGGCATCCGGGCCCTGCGGGACCATCACCGAGCTGGATTTCAGGTGGGCCGCCACGGACTCGCCGTAGGCGTCGCGCCCGAACCTGCCGATGAACTGCACGGGGTGGTCCAGGCGCGCCAGTCCCACTGCCACGTTGAGCGGGCTGCCGCCCACGTGGGCCTCGATTCCCGAGGATCGTTGGACAACGTCGACCAGGCCTTCGCCAATAACTGTGAGCATGGTCATACTCTGCCAGAGAAGGGGGTGCGTGCGCTCCTGATTACGCTGGCGGGGCGTTGTCCAGGGGCACCCCGGCTGCCTCGGCGTCGCTGAACCTCGCATCCAGGTGGACCACGTCCCGGCCCGCGCGCTGCAGCAGGCTGGCAGCCACTCCGGCCCGGTAGCCGGTTCCGCAGTGGACCCACAGCCGCCCGGCCGGCACTTCGCCCAGGCGGGTCAGGAGCTGGTGGACGGGAACGTTGACGGCACCGGCCACATGGGACGCAGCGAACTCGTCCGTCCGACGTACGTCAAGGACCGTGTCACCGTCCGTGCGGCCTGCCAGCAGGCCGTCCCAGCCGACCCGCGGGTAGGAGGCGACGGCGGCATCCGGCGCCAGCGCCTGCGGCTCGGTTCCGACGGCGGCATCCGGCGAATCGATGCCGATGCGGGAAAGGTCCCGGATGGCCTTTTCAACGTCCTCGCGCGAGCCCACGAGGGTGAGCTTCTCATCCCAGGGCAGGACCCAGCCCAGGTAGGTGGTGAAGTTGGAGCCGCTGCCGTATTCGAAGCTGACGCTGCCCTTGAGGTGGTTGCTGGCGAACGCCACGCGGCGGCGAAGGTCAACCACCCACTCGCCGTCATCCAGGCGGCGGGTGAGCTCTGCGGGGTCCACGGACTCCGGGACGGCGAGGTCAGCGGGGCCGGGCCCCTTGGCGTTCAGGGCACCCATGTGCGCGTAGTACGAGGGGTACGCGGAGAGGTTGGCGATGAGTTCCTGGACGAAGTGGTCCTCGTCCGGATCGGTGAGGGCGTGGTTGGCAGTGAGCTGATCGCCAAGAGTGGAGGAACCCGCCCTGCTGGCCGGGCCGGAGGAACAGAACGATCCGAAGCCGTGCGTGGGAAACAGTGCCGCTTCGGGCCGCGCCTCGGCCACGAGCCGGCGAACGGAAGCGTACTGGTCGTGGGTCAGGCCCACGGTGTCGGACGCGGCGACCAGGTCCGTCCGGCCCACGGAGCCGTACAGCAGGCTGCCGCCGGAGAACACGGCCTGCCTGTCGCCGTCGTCCACGATGAAGGACAGGTGGGTGTGGGTGTGTCCCGGAGTGGCGACGGCCCTGACCGTCAGGGATCCCACGCGGATTGCTTGGCCGTCGTTTATGGCTTCTCGCTCGAACTGGACCGGGTCCGCGGCGTTGACCAGGTACTTGGCGCCGTGGGCTCTGGCGAGCTCCAGGCCGCCGGTGACGTAGTCGTTGTGGAGGTGCGTTTCAGCGACGTGGGTGATGGTCACGCCCGCTTGACGCGCGGCGGCCTCCACCCGGTCGGTGTCCCGCTGCGGGTCGATGACCAGGCCCACCGTGCCGTCGTGCACCAGGTAGCTCCGGTCTCCCAGCGGCGGCGTATCGATGACAATGACGTCCATGGCATCCTCCTCGGCGGCCTTACCTGCCCCTGGCGGCGGGGCTTCCGGCCGTATTCAAACCATACCCATAGGGGTATGGCGCAGCAAGAGGCCGGCGGAGCCCGTCAGGCCTGGTTTCCGTGCTCGTAGACGTCCGGGATGCCGTCCTGGTCCGAGTCCACCTTTTCGCGCTCCTCCGCCTCGCGGTACTGGCGGTTCCTGGTCCGCAGCACCACGGCTGCCAGCATTGCGGCGAGGACCGACGCCGCCAGGATGCCAACCTTCGCGTGGTCGTCGTGCAGGCTGCCGTGGCCGAAGCTGAGTTCCGCGACCAGCAGCGACACAGTGAAACCGATCCCGGCCAGCAGGGAAACGCCAAACACATCGATCCACTTGAAGGACGCGTCCAGCCGCGCCCGGGTGGCCTTGGTGAGGATCCACGTGGTGCCCATGATTCCCACCGGCTTGCCCAGGACGAGGGCCATGATGATACCGATGGCCACGGGGTCGGCCAGCGCCGAACCCAGCCCTTCCCAGCCCCCGACGGCCACCCCGGCCGAGAAGAAGGCGAAGACGGGAACGGCCACTCCGGCGGAAATGGGACGGAACCGGTGTTCAAAGATTTCCGCGAGGCCGGGTCCGGCGTCCGGACCTCCGCTGGCCTTGGAGCGGAGCACCGGCACGGCGAACCCCAGCAGCACGCCCGCCACCGTGGCATGGATGCCGGAGGCGTGCACCAGGGCCCAGGCGGCGACGCCGAGCGGCAGGAGGATGGCCCAGGCCGCCAGGAAGTGGGTGCCGAAGAAGCGGCGGTACCTCTGGGCCAGGAAGGCGTAAAGGGCCAGCGGGATGAGGGCGGACAGCAGCGGGACGGCCTGGATGTCGCTCGAATAGAAGAACGCGATGATGCTGATGGCAATGAGGTCGTCCACCACTGCCAGGGTGAGCAGGAAAATGCGCAGGGCACTGGGCAGGTGTGAGCCGATGATTGCCAGCACCGCCACGGCGAACGCGATGTCCGTTGCGGTGGGGATGGCCCACCCGCGCAGGGTTTCCGGGCTGGCGATGTTCACGGCGGTGTAGATCAGCGCCGGAACAATCACGCCGCCGGCCGCGGCGGCCACGGGCACGATCGACTTGCTGATCTGCCGCAGGTCCCCGGCCACGAACTCCCGTTTGAGTTCCAGGCCCACCAGGAAGAAGAAAATGGCCAGCAGTCCGTCGGCTGCCCAGGCGCCAAGGCTCAGCTCGAGGTGCCAGGGTTCGTACCCGATCCGGAAATCCCGCAAGGCGAAGTAGCTGTCGGAGACCGGTGAATTTGCCCAGATGAGGGCGATGACGGCCGCGGCCACGAGGAGGGCGCCGCCTACCGTTTCCTTGCGCAGGATCTCGCCGATGCGCAGCGATTCCGCGTAGCTGCCGTAGCCAAGGACGGTGAAGCGCGGTTTGGCGTCCGGGGCGGGCGGAGGTGTGTGGCTCATGAAGCGTCCTAAACGTTGAGTCGACAAAATCATGCCGACCAGACTTCCCGGCGCACCTTCGTCCAGTCTAGGGGACGGGCCCTGCCGCCGCGCGGGCCGAGGCGGCGCGGCGGTTCAGCCCAGGAGTTCCTGCACCAGGTCCCGGCATTTCCGGTAGGCCGGGGCCTTGGGGTCAATCAAGGCGAAGTGGTCTCCGGGGACGTGCAGCAGCTGGACGGGTCCGCCCGCAGCCTTGGCCGCGCCGGCGTAGGACACGGACTGGCTGGCGGGAACGTCGTCGTCGTCACTGCCGTGGACGGCGTACACGGGAACCCGCAGGGGGACTGCGCTCATGGGGTCCGCGTATTTGTGGCGTTTGGGGTATTTCGCCGACGAACCGCCCAGCAGGTTGCTGACCGCGCCGTTGCTGAGGTTCAGCTTTTCGGCATCGGCCAGGTTCAGGAGGCCGGCCTGGCTCACCACCCCGGTGAGCTGCACGGCGCCGTCGTCGTCGTTCCTGCGCTTCAGCTGCCGGTCAGCGTCCGGTGCGCCCAGCTGTCCGAGCCGGGTCCGGCCGGCAGCCCAGACTGCAAGGTGCCCGCCGGCGGAGTGGCCCAGGGCCACCACTTTTTCCAGCCCGAGCCCGTGGATGGCCGCTACGTCCCTGAGTTTGTCGATGCCCGCCAGCACGTCTTCGAAGGTGTGCGGCCAGCCGCCGCCGTTGCCGGCGCGCCGGTACTCCAGGTTCCAGGCGGGCATTCCGTGCATGGCAAGGTCCCGGGCCAGCGGTTCGCCCAGCTCGGCGCCGTACTGCGAGCGCCAGTACCCGCCGTGGATGACCACCACCACGCCGCGGGTTACCGCCGCGTCCGGCAGGAACAGCTCACCCCACTGGCTGGGGTCATCGCCGTACTGGTACTTGTGCCGCTTCACTGCGTCCTCCTTCGGGCCCGACGAACAGGAAGCGGACAGTGCCCCCAGTGTCACTGCTGCGGCGGCGCCCAGAAGCCCGCGGGAAAGCAGGGTCCGACGCCGCACATCAGCCATGTGCCGAGCCTACCTTGGGCGGCAGACAGCTTGCGCCAGCGCGTTCGACGGCGGCGCCGTGCGCCGTTCGCCGCGTGCACCGCGGCGCCGTGGTCGGCACACACCCCGGGGGTGTCACCCGCCTGGCTGTCGCAGGCCGCCCGTAAGCTGGAAACATGGCTACCAACTGGGACCGCCTGGACGCAGGCCTGCGCGAGTCCGTGCAGGAAAACGTGGAGCTCTATGCACAGGTGCGCCCTGCCCTGAAGCTGGTCACGCGGGAAGTCCTGCTGACGCTGCGGAGCATGCTCAAGGACACCGAGGTAACGCCGCTGTTCGTCACCGGCCGCACCAAGACAGTGGAGTCCTTCAAGGAGAAGATTTCCCGTGTGGAGGAACCGTTGGAACCGGGCGGGCCGCCGGTCCTGAAGTTCCCGGACCCGTTCCGCACGCTCAATGACATGGTGGGCGTCCGCGTCATCACCAAGCTGCCGGCAGAGAACGCGGTGGTGGCCAACCTGATCAAGCGCCAGCGGCAGCTCTTTGACTGCCGCGGCGACCGCGAAAAGGACATCGGCTCCATCGAATCCGGTACCTACGGCTACTCCAGCCGGCACCTGATCCTGCGGACAATCCAGAACGAGGCCGTGAAGGAGTACCAGCAGGCGTTCAACCCGGACATCCAGCCCAACGGCAGCTACTTCTTTGAATGCCAGATACGCACCGTTTTTGCGCATGCCTGGAGCGAGATCGAGCACGACATCCGCTTCAAGGCCGAGGACCCGCGGGCCTGGACTCCGCATTTCGACCGCCAGTTCACCGCCACGGCGGCCATGCTGGAAACAGTGGAAGGCGCCTTCGCGGACCTGCACGAACGGTACGAAGAAGTCCGAAGCTACTGGGACACGGACGGTGAAGGCGCAGCCCAGCTCACACCCAACCGGATCCGCGACGTCTGGCGGACGCTGCTTCCGCACGTTGACCGTAAAGTGGATGATGACTGGGGCTGGGCAGCCGAACTCATGGCGGCGCACGGCCTCAACCAGACCATGCAGCTGGCAGAGCTGCTCAGCGCGAACCGGATCACCGAGGTCCGCAAGGCCCTGGACCACAGGTACTCCCCCGGCCCGGACCGGCTGCTGGATGACCTGCTGCTGTGGCAGTACGGCACCAAACACATTGACCTCACCGCGGAGGCGCCCGACGTCGTTCCGCACCCCCGGCGCGACAGTCTCCTGCGGAGGCTGAAGCAGATCGAGCGCTATCGCCAGACCAAGCCCTAGGAACACATGAAGCCCGAACAACTCCAGTCCGTCCGGGCCACGCTCCGCTCCCCGCGCCGCCTCAAAACCGAAGCCCTAGCCGGGCTGGTGGTGGCGCTGGCCCTCATCCCCGAGGCCATTGCCTTCTCCGTCATTGCCGGCGTGGATCCCCGGATCGGGCTGTTCGCGTCCTTCACCATGGCCGTCACCATTTCTTTCGTGGGCGGCAGGCCCGCCATGATCTCGGCAGCTACCGGCGCGGTTGCGCTGGTGATCGCCCCGCTGATGCGGAGCCACGGCCTGGACTACCTGATCGCCGGGGTGATCCTGGCGGGGGTCTTCCAGATTCTCCTGGCGCTCCTGGGCGTCACCAAGCTCATGCGCTTCATTCCGCGCTCCGTGATGGTGGGCTTCGTCAACGCCCTGGCCATCCTTGTTTTCATGGCGCAGCTGCCCGAGCTGATCAACGTTCCCTGGCTGGTCTATCCGCTCGTGGCAGTCGGGCTGGTAATTGTTATTGCGCTCCCGCGGCTGACCACGGCCGTGCCCTCCCCGCTGGTGGCCATCGTGGCGCTCACATTGTTTGCGGTGCTGGCCCACCTCGACGTTCCAGCCGTCCGGGACAAGGGCCAGCTTCCCGAAAGCCTCCCGTCCCTCTTCATTCCCAATGTGCCGCTGACGCTGGAGACCTTTCAGATCCTCGCACCCTTCGCGCTGTCCATGGCGCTGGTGGGCCTGCTGGAATCGCTGATGACGGCCAAGCTCGTGGACGACATCACCGATACCCGCTCGAACAAGACCCGCGAGTCCTGGGGCCAGGGCGTCGCGAACATCGTCACCGGATTCCTCGGCGGCATGGGCGGCTGCGCCGTGATCGGCCAGACCATGATCAACGTCAAGGGCTCCGGCGCCCGGAGCAGGGTGTCCACGTTCCTGGCCGGCGTCTTCCTGCTGGTCCTGGTGGTGACGCTGGGTGGCATCGTGGGGCTGATCCCGATGGCCGCTCTGGTGGCCGTGATGATTTTCGTCTCCGCCATCACGTTCGACTGGCACTCCATCGCCCCGAAGACACTTAAGCGGATGCCCAAGTCCGAAACAGCGGTCATGCTCATCACCGTGGGCACCGTCGTGGCCACTCACAACCTGGCCATCGGCGTGGGAGTCGGCGTGCTGGCGGCCATGGCCATGTTTGCCCGGCGCGTAGCCCACTTCGCCACCGTGGAACGGACGGAGATCGAACTCAACGGAGACACCGTTGCCACGTACACAGTCGACGGGGAGCTCTTCTTCGCCTCCTCCAACGACCTCTACACGCAGTTCGAGTACGCCCGCGATGCCGCACCCACGGTGGACCGCGTCATCATCGATTTCCATGCCTCCCACCTGTGGGATGCGTCCACCATCGCGGTGCTGGACGCCGTCACCGAGAAGTACCGCAGGCACGGCAGGGAAGTGGAGCTGATCGGCCTCAACTCCGCCAGCAGCCAGATGCGTGAACGGCTCGCAGGGAAGCTGAACGCCGCGGACTAGCGCGGTTCCGTGCGCCTGCCACACAACGCTGCCGGCCTTCCGCCCTGCCGACACAAATCGTTGTCTAATTCATATGACAAGAATTGTCATCTACAGTTGGAGGGGAGCAGCCTGCGGCTACCGTGCAGGCGCACCACCTTGGGGGAGGTCCAGCATGGCAGGTAAATTCGAACTCGTCGCCGCGGAACAGGGCGGCGTCCGCATCCGGCTCGTCAACGGCGCAGGCAACATCCTGGCAGTCTCGGGCATTTACCGGGACAGCGCAGCGGCAGCTTCCGGCGTCACGGAGATCCGCGAGCACGCAGCCACGGCGCACATCGCCGATTACAGCGGCCCGAAATCCGACACAAATGTCTGACGTCTGTTCATGAAGTGGCTGGAATAGGCGCCAGGATGTGAGCATTATTGGATGCTTGAGGCAACAAAAACCCACGATAACTCCGCAGCCGGCCCCGAAGCCGACGCCGCCCCGCTGAATCCGGCACTGGCCGCCGAGGCGAAAATTGCCCGGATCGCCGTCACGGTTTTCCCGCTGCTGGTAGTCGCCGCAGGCATTGCCGGCTTCCTGCTGCCCGGCGCCTTCAAGCCCATGGGCCCAAGCGTCCCCTACCTGCTGGGCATCATCATGTTCTGCATGGGCCTGACGCTGACCCCGCCGGACTTTGCCTCGGTGGTCAAGCGCCCCTGGGCCGTGGTGCTGGGCATCGTGGCCCACTACGTGATCATGCCGGGTGCCGGCTGGCTGATTGCCGTAGGACTCAACCTGCCACCCGAACTGGCCGTAGGCCTCATCCTGGTGGGCTGCGCACCGTCGGGAACGGCCTCGAACGTGATGGCTTTCCTGGCCAAGGGCGATGTGGCACTGTCGGTGGCCGTCGCGTCCGTCTCCACGCTGATCGCTCCGATCGTCACTCCCCTGCTGGTCCTGTTCCTGGCGGGGTCCTTCCTGCAGATCGATGCCGGTGCCATGGTCCTGGACATCGTCAAGACCGTCCTGCTGCCGGTGGTTGCGGGACTCCTGGCGCGCCTGTTCCTCAAGAAGCTCGTCGCGAAGGTGCTGCCGGCGCTTCCCTGGGCGTCCGCCGTCGTAATTTCACTGATTGTGGCGATTGTGGTGGCCGGCAGCGCCAGCAAGATTGTTGCTGCGGGCGGCATCGTGTTCCTTGCCGTTGTGCTGCACAACGGTTTCGGCCTGGGCCTCGGTTACCTGGCCGGGAAGCTCGGCCGCCTGGACGACAAGGCCCGCCGCGCACTGGCTTTTGAAGTGGGGATGCAGAATTCCGGCCTGGCCGCCACGCTGGCAACGGCCCACTTCAGCCCCCTGGCGGCGCTGCCGTCCGCGGTGTTTTCACTCTGGCACAACATCTCGGGGGCCATCGTGGCCGCCTGGCTGGCCCGCCGCCCGCTGCGCGATACCGCTGCTGACGCGGCAGTCCCAGCCGCCCAGGACGCCTAAGCGCTCAGTTGCGGTGGTGCTCGATCAGCCAGCCGGCCATCTGCTGGGCCCGTTTCGACGCCAGGAAGTCCCCCTCGGTGGCTGAAATGATTGAGCCCTTCATCAGGATGTGCCAGGACCGCGCGAATTCCTCGGTCCGGCTCAGCCCGGCCTCCTCGGCCAGGGCCTCGATATGGCCGCGGATCCGGCTGAGGTAGCCGATGCTCGCCTTCCCCAGCGGATGCTCGGGTCCCATTTCCAGCAGGACGTTGATGAACGTGCACGCCTCGAAGTCATCGCGGTGGAACCAGTCGCCGAACACATCGAAAACAGCGAGCAGCCGCTCCTCGGGGGTGCTGCCGCGGCGGCGGGCTTCGGAGACGATGAGGTCAACGGTCCACACCTGGTCCCGGAGTGCCAGAAACGCCAGGACCAGGGCGTCTTTTGACGGGAAATGCCGGTAGAACGTTGCCTTGGCCACCCCGGAACGGCTGATGAGTTCGTTTGTCCCCACATCGCGGATCCCGCGGCGGGAGAAAAGCTCATAGGCGGTCGCAAGAATGCGGTCCACTGGGTCATCGCGGCCCGCCATTGCCCGGGCGGGCAACAGCGAGGAACGGTTGGCGTCGTCGGCAGTCATCGTAGAAGGAATTTTACATGGAGCGCTGCTGCCGCCTCCCATGGTGCCCCCGGATGCCAAGCGTTTCCGGCCGGCGGCGGAACGGGCCGCGGTGGAGGGCCTGGATGAAGCTGTCCAGAAGTGCGGGGTCCTTGGCGTTGTTGGCCAGGTCCACCAGGTCGGCTGCAGTCCGGGCCAGCTTGATGTTGCTGTGTTGGCTGTGGCTGACGAGCAGGTTGAAGGCATCCTCCGCACTGATGTGCAGGGCCCCCATCAGGATCCCCTTGGCCTGCTCGATGGTGCTCCGGCTCGCATTGGCCGCTGAGACGGCGGCCCGGGCGAACTGTTCGGTCTCACGCCGCAGCGTCATGGTGAGGTCGACGACGAAGCCGGCTATGTGGCTCAGCCTGGCGTCCCGGTCGAGGATACCCTCCCCTGTTGTCAGGATCCGGTGCTCCCGCAGGCGGGCGTCGATCAGCCGGTCGAAACTGAAAAATTTGCCGCCCTCGTTGTGGACCTGTGTGAAGATCTCCCTGCTGCGGTTCCGGTCGTCCGGGTGCTTGTGCGAGTGGAACAGTTCCAGGGTGGGCACAATCTCGCCGCGGCCGTAGCCGTGGATGAGGTATAGCTCCTCGGACCAGTCGAGCCTGCCGGTTGCCGCGTCAAACCGGAACGTCCCGGCGATGCAATCCCCCGCCGCCAAGGCGCCGGAGTGCGCCTGCGGGGTTTTCCGTGCGGCCATGGAACTTACCACGCAGGAAAATCTGCGACGGACCCCGGCTTGAGGGGTTGCTGCCACCGGGCCAGAATCTGCTGCCTGCGGCTGGCTGCCCGGCTCCTAAAGGCAAGAGCTACGGACGGTCCGCGGGAAGGTTGGGGCTTCGGGGCCGGGACTTCGGTGACGAAGCCCGTTCCTGCGTACTCGCGCACCGCTGCGATCCCGGCCACGGCGGCCCGTTTGTCCGGGAAGGGCTTCGAGAGCGCCATAACTGTTCCGTCAGGAGCTGTCAGCCGAAATCTAAAGGAAGCATCCGCATCGGAGAAAAGTTCAAACATGCCTGCCATTGAGCCCTCCAGGAAACTCGGGATCATGCCACTCCCGATGACGCCGTTGTCAGCGGAAGCAGCCTGAATCCATCCATGTGTAACCGGCCGATGTAGCGGTCGGGGGAATTGATGAATTCATGAAAGTCTGAACTACTCAAGCCGTCCGCGCAAGGGCTGTCCGCGGACTAAATCCAACGATCATCCCTTTGCGGCCGGGGCTACGATATAGCTGCGACGGGGGCCGATTCGCGCCGTCGGCAGACAGACCTTTCTGTCTGCCGTAGGCTGTATTCGTTGAACAGGCGTTATGGTTACCGCCGCAATGCAGACGTTAGGAAGGGAGGCCCGATGAAGGACGAATTGCCTGCAGGCGTGGTCCTGAGTGAGGTTAAGGCCGAACTCTTCAAATCTCTGGGCCACCCTTCGCGGATCCGGGTCCTGGAGTTGCTTGCCGACGGCCCTGTTGCCGTCAGCCGGCTGCGCGACGACACAGGCCTTGAACCCTCGAACCTCTCGCAGCACCTCGGCGTGCTGCGCCGCCAGCGCCTGATCGTCCCCTCGCGCCAGGAAGGCCGGCTGTTCTACGAACTCTCCTGCCCCGAGGTGAGCGGCCTCCTCCTCTCGGCACGGTCGCTGCTTGTCACGGCCCTGCAGTCACAACGCCTGACGCTGATGACGCTGGATGAGCCTGCAAAGGAATCCGCGGTCCGCTAGCGACTCTGTCGGCCCGTTCCCCCGACGGCACCTGGGCGCCTGCCCGGATAGGCTTATGTCATGTTTCAGGACGCCGCCGTCCTCTTTGATTCCGGCCGGATGTTCTATGGGCGCCTGCCCCGGGCGATCATCGGCGGTGCCGTGGTGCTGCTGGGAGGAATCCTGGTGGCGGTCTCCAGCACCGGTGCGCTGGAGGCGGAGCCCTTGGGCGCGACCTCCATTGCAGTCGCACTGGTTTTCATCACCTCCTTGGCATTCGGGTTCTCCAGGATCCAAGTCCTCGAAAATGAAGTGCGACTGCAGTGGTTTCCGTTCTACCGCCGCAGGATTCCCGTGGCGGCGATCCAACGGGCAACTCCGGCAGTAATCCACGGCCTGCGCTACGGATTCGGGCTGCGCTTCGGAGCCTTCGGGCTGGGAATCATCCAGGACACGGGGCCGGCAGTCCAGCTCGACACAGGGCGGGGATATCTGCTGAGCCTTGGGTCAGCAGACCGCCAGGAACGGTTCCTTGCAGCCCTGGCGGCGGCGGGCATCCACGTCCAGCGCTACTAGCAGCAGGCGCCAAGACCGGCGCGGGGCTAGGCCTTCTCCACCCACCGGGCACGCCATTCCGGCGCTTCGAAGGCCTCGCTCCAGTAGGCGGTTTCCCTGGCAATGCGACCGTCACGGAATTCGAAGATGAACACTGTCTCGTACTGCGGTCCATCGTAATCCAGCAGCGCTTCGGCAGTAACGAGGTTCCCGCCGCTGAGCAGCCGGCGCAGCGTGATGGTGGGCAGCTGCGGGAAGGCGTTGTAGATTCCCCGGCGGTTCTCTGCGCCGCGCACAATCTCCCCGGATTGCGGCCAGTGCATCACCGCATCGTCGTGGAACAGCTCGTCCATGACCTCGATCCGGCGGTCGTTGATGCATTCGATCAGCCGGTTGACTACTTTCTCGTTGGTGCCGGTTTCATCCACAGCGTTGCTCCGATTCCTGGCGGGTCCTAAGGCTAGCTAATGCCTTGCATTGTCCTCCCGAAACCCCGGCTGCACCACCGTTTTGGGTCCTCCCAGACGGGCCTAGCCGATCAGTGCCAGCACAGCCCCGGCAGTCACCACACCGCCGGCTTCGGCGCGGATGCCCGTCACCGTTCCGTCGCGGTGCGCCGTCACCTGGGTTTCCATCTTCATCGCTTCAAGAACGACGACGGCGTCCCCCGCCGACACTTCGGCGCCCGGCTCCACGAGCCACTTGACTACGGTTCCGGCCATGTCTGCGCGCAGCTCACCGGGATCAGTGCCGGCGTCCGAACCGGAGTCAGCAGCACCGCCGTCGGAATCCAGGGAGACTCCGGCGGGGAGGGCGCTGCCTGAGCGTGCCCAGCCGTCCAGCAGGTCAGCCGGCAGTCCGACCGCAAGCCGGCGGCCGTCCACCTCGACGGTGACGGTGCGGCGTGCGCCATCGGGCGCGGTGGTGCTGTAGCCGGGATCCGCAGGGATCCGGTCCGCGAAGTCGGTTTCGATCCAGCGGGTGTGGATGCCCAGCCCGTCCTCGGAGGTGAAGTCCGGCGATTCCAGCACGGCGCGGTGGAACGGCAGCACGGTGGCCACGCCGGTGATTTCAATCTCGGCGAGTGCGCGGCGTGCACGCCGCAGCGCCTGCTGGCGGTCCGCGCCGGTGACGATCAGCTTGGCCAGGAGGGAGTCGAACTGCGGCGCCACGAAGGACCCGGAGCGGACGCCGGTGTCCAGCCGGATGCCGGGGCCGGTGGGGCCGTGGAATTCCGCGATGGTGCCGGGTGAGGGCAGGAAGCCGCGCCCCACGTCCTCCGCGTTGAGCCGGAACTCGAACGAGTGGCCGCGGGGCTCAGGGTCCGCAGTGATGCGCAGGGGTTCGCCGGCGGCAATCCGGAACTGTTCCTGGACGAGATCGATCCCGGTGGTTTCCTCGGTGATGGGGTGCTCCACCTGCAGCCGGGTGTTCACCTCGAGGAACGCGACGGTGCCGTCCGCGGCCACGAGGAATTCCACCGTGCCGGCGCCGGAGTAGCCGGCTTCCCGGCAGACTGCCTTGGCGGCATCGTAAATCTGCTGACGCTGGCCCTCGCTGAGGAACGGTGCGGGTGCTTCCTCCACCAGCTTCTGGTGACGGCGCTGGAGGGAGCAGTCGCGGGTTCCGACCACCACCACGTTGCCGTGCGTGTCAGCCAGGACCTGCGCTTCGACGTGGCGCGGGCGGTCCAGGTAGCGTTCCACGAAGCATTCGCCACGGCCGAAGGCTGCCACGGCTTCGCGGACGGCGGAGTCGAAGGATTCCTCGATCTCGTCCATGTTCCGGACCACCTTCAGCCCGCGGCCCCCGCCGCCGAAGGCCGCCTTGATGGCGATGGGCAGGCCGTGCTCTTCGGCGAAGGCCCGGGCCTCCGCCGCGGAGTCCACGGGACCGTCGCTGCCGGCCACCAGCGGCGCCCCGGCGCGGACGGCGATCTCGCGGGCTGTGATCTTGTTGCCGAGCTGCCGGATGGCCTCGGGCGTGGGGCCGATCCATGCCAGTCCGGCATCCAGGACGGCCTGGGCGAATTCGGCGTTCTCGGACAGGAAGCCGTAGCCGGGGTGGACGGCGTCAGCTCCCGACCGGGCAGCCACCTCGAGCAGCTTGGGGATGTTCAGGTACGTGTCCGCCGGGGAGTTGCCGTCCAGGCTGAACGCTTCGCTTGCGGCGCCGACGTGCATGGCATCGGCGTCGATGTCCGCGTAGACGGCGACGGATTCCAGCTGGGCGTCGTCGCAGGCACGGGCAATCCGGACGGCGATTTCACCACGGTTGGCGATCAGGACCTTGCGCATCAGTTACTCACTTTTTCTTGGGACGTCTGTTCGGGGGCAGTCTGTTCAGGAGATTTCTGTTCCGGCGATTTTTGTTCCGGCGATTCTTGTTCGGCCGAAGGTGTCCGTTCGGGAACACTGCGGAAGCGGATGCTGCCGCCGATCGGCACCTGGGCGGCCAGGTCCAGCTGGTGGTCAACCACCACGCCGATCACGGGGTAGCCGCCCGTGATGGGATGGTCGGCCAGGAACAGCACGGGGAGGCCTTCGGGCGGCACCTGGATGGCGCCCGCCACAGTGCCTTCGCTGGGCAGTTCACCCGGCCGGCTGCGTTCCAGCGGTGTTCCGTCCAGCCGCATGCCAACCCGGTTGGACTGCGGCTTCACCACCCAATCCTGCCCGCAGAGGGAGTCCAGGGCGGCCTCGTCGAACCAGTCGGCCCGCGGGCCCAGGACAATGTCCAGCACCGTGACGCCTTCGCCGGGGAAGTCCGGCTGGAGTTCGGGACTGCCCACGACGCCGGAGTCTGTGACGTCGCCGGATGCCAGCAGCTGGCCCGCGGCCAGCGGGGCCGGTCCGATGCCGGACATGGTGTCTGTGGAACGGCTGCCCAGCACCGGCGAGGCGGCCACTCCGCCGCGGACGGCCAGGTAGCTGCGGAAACCGGCCTCCGGCGCACCGAGGGTCAGGATTTCGCCGTCAAGCAGGGCAAAGGGTGTGGCCATGGGAACCGAACGCTGGCGCGCAGGCAGGTCGGGTTCGGAGTCGGACTCAGCGTCCGACGGCGACGTGATAGTCAGTGCCGACGGCGCCCCGGCGACGGCCAGGACCTGGTCGCCGACGGCCTGGACCTTGAGCCCGCCGGCTACGCTCTCGATGGCTGCGGCCGCGGGGCTGTTGCCCACCAGCCTGTTGGCCCGGCGCAGCGAGGCCCGGTCCAGGGCTCCGGCGGCGGAGACTCCCAGCGCGGAGTGGCCGTGCCGGCCGAGGTCCTGGATGAGGCTTTGCAGCCCGGGCGACACGATCCGCAGCCCGGAAGCTGCCTCAGCAGCGGTTGCCGCCTCGGAGACTGTAGCGGAGGCGAGGGGCTCGGGTGCCATGGTCACCACATCGCGGACGGCGCGGAACTGGACGCGGTGTCCCGGGCTGGCCAGTGCCGGCTCGGAGCGGCTGAGGTCCCACATGCGGGCCCCGGTGCGGCCGATCAGCTGCCAGCCGCCCGGGGACCTGCGTGGGTAGACGGCCGAATAGTTGCCCGCAAGCGCCACTGATCCGGCGGGCACGGCCGTGCGCGGTGAGCTTCGGCGGGGCACTTCCAGCACCTGGTTCTCCCCCACCATGTAGCCGAACCCCGGCGCGAAGCCGGCGAAAGCCACCGTCCACACCTGGCCGGAATGGGCTTCGATGACGCCGTCCGTTCCGAGGCCGGTGAGCCGCCCCACTTCGGCGAGATCCTCGCCGTCGTACACGGTATCGATGTACACCAGGCCGCCGGCCTGTTTGACCGGAGCCGTGAGGTCCAGTTCCAGCAGGAACGAGCCCATGCGGCGGGCGGCCGCCGGCGAATCCGCGCGGACCATCACGGTCTGCGCGGCTGCCAGCACGTCCACCTGGCCCGGCAGCGGGGATTCCAGGAGCAGGGTCTGCAGGGCGAGGACGTCCTGCGTTCCGGCGAGTTCCGCGAGCACCGCCCGCGTTCCCACCGGCCGCACCGAGAGGACCTTGTGCATGCTCAGGGTTTCCATTGCTACCGCTTCCATCGTTGCCAATGCCTTAGAGATTCCGTGCCGTACAGGTTGCCGTGCCGCCTAGCCGAGGGCAGCGGCGTCCGCCAGGAGGCGCTCTTCTTCGGCGGTCTGGGGGTTCCGGCCGAGGGCCAGGCCCACAACCGTGACTGCGGAGGCCACCAGCAGGTAGGCCGCGATCAGGTACCAGTCACCGGACGCCGCGTAGAGGGCGGTAAAGATCAGCGGTGCCACGGCGCCGCCGATGACGCCGGCCAGGGTGTAGGCGAGCGAGCTGCCGGCGTAGCGCAGGCGGGCCGGGAACTGCTCGGTGATGTACGCGGCCTGGGGGCCGTACATGAAGGCGTGGAACGCCAGTCCGATCACCACACCGACGGTCAGCAGCAGCACGGACCTGCCCTCGATCAGGAGGAAGAAGAGCGGAATGTACAGTGCCGTTCCCACGGCGGCGATACCGTAGACCATCCGGCGGTTGAACCGGTCCGTGAGGGCGCCGGCCAGCGGGATGAGGAACAGCTGGAAGGCCGAGCCGATCAGGATGGCCGTGAGGACATTGCCCGTGGTCATGCCCAGTTCCTTGGTGGCGTAGACGGCCACGAAAACCGTGAAGAGCGCGTAGAGGACGTCGGGGCAGACACGGGAGAGGGCAGCGGCCACGAGGGCACGGGGTTCCTTGCGGAACACCTCGGTGATGGGGGCCTTGGGCTGTTCACCGTGGGCTGCGATGGCCTTGAACACGGGGGTTTCTTCAAGCTTGAGGCGGATGAGCAGGCCGAAGACTACCAGCAGCGCGGAGGCGAGGAAGGCCACGCGCCAGCCCCAGGAGAGGAATGCTTCGGTGCTGAGCGTTGCGGCGAGGAGCGCCAGGACGCCGTTGGCCATCAGGTTGCCGGCGGGCGGGCCGATCTGGGCTGCGGAGGACCAGAAGCCGCGCTTGTTGGCGTCACCGAATTCGCTGGAGAGCAGGACGGCACCGCCCCATTCGCCACCGACGCCGATGCCCTGGGCCAGGCGCAGGAGCACCAGGATGGTGGGGGCTGCCACGCCGATCACGGAGTAATCGGGGAGCAGGCCGATAAGCACGGTGGCAACGCCGATGAGCATGAGCGTGACCACCAGGACGTGCTTGCGGCCGATCTTGTCGCCCAGGCGGCCGAAGATCACGCCGCCGATGGGCCGTGCCAGGTAGCCCACCGCGAAGGCGGAGAAGGAGAGCAGGAGGCCCACGAACTCGTCATTGCCCGGGAAGAAGATCTTGGGGAAGACCAGGGCGGAAGCCACAGAGTAGATGGCGAAGTCGTAGTACTCCAGCGAGGTGCCGGTGAGGCTGGCGACGTAGGCCTTCAGCGCGCCGGGCGGGATCTTTCGGCCGGTGCGGGCGGCCGTGTGGTGTGTGGTCATGATTTTTCCTTCAGGTGTGCGGTGGGTGCTGCCTGGAAGCGGTTCTAGGCGAAAGCTTTGATAGTGATGCCGGCGTCAGTAAGCGCAGCTTTCACGGCAATAGCCATGGCCACTGCCCCGGGGGAATCGCCATGGACGCAGATGCTGTCTGCATTGATTTTCAGGATGGAGCCGTCCACGGTGCGGATGGCGGAGTCGGCGGCCATGCGCAGGACGTGTTCGGCCACCTGGGCCGGGTCATGCAGGACGGCTCCGGGGAGCGAGCGGGAGACGAGCGTGCCGTCGGGATTGTAGGCACGGTCGGCAAAGGCTTCGGAAACAGCGCGGAGTCCGGCGGCCTCTGCAAGCCGCAGCACCTCCGAGCCGGGAAGGCCGAGGATGGGCAGTCCGGGATCGATGGATCGGACGGCGTCGACGACGGCGCGTGCCTGCGCTGTGTGGGAGACGATCGCGTTGTATAGGCCGCCGTGCGGCTTAACGTAGCGGACGCGTCCGCCTTCAGTGGCGGCCAGCGCCTGGAGTGCGCCGATCTGGTAGACGATGTCGTCAGCCAGTTCGTGGGGATCGATGTCCACGAAGCGGCGGCCGAAACCGGAGAGGTCACGGTAGCCCACATGGGCGCCGATCATGACGCCGGCCTGCACGGCCTCGCGGCAGGTGCGGCGGATGACCGTGGGATCGCCGGCGTGGAAACCGCAGGCCACGTTGGCGCTGGACACGGACTGGAACATCGCCGTGTCGTCGCCCAGCGTCCAGCGGCCGAAGGACTCGCCGACGTCGCTGTTTAGATCCATATACACCATTGTGATCCTCGTCTCATTGGTTTGCTCTTACTAGGATGCACCAAATTTAGCGATTGTTCAACAATCCTTCGATTCAACGATGTGACGATCGTGTAAATTCTGGAGTATGGCCACTTCAGCAGCAGCAACCCGGAGCGCATCCGGCACAGTCGCAACCTCTGCAGCAACGTCAACTGCCGCGGCCCGGCTGCGTGTCGCTGTGCCCTCGGTGGCCGACCGGGTGGCGGATGAACTGCGCCTGCAGTTGGCGGAAGGCGTCCTGCTGCCGGGGGCGCGGCTCACCGAGTCCACGATCGCCGAGGACCTTGGCGTCTCCCGCAACACCGTGCGCGAGGCCTTTGCCGAACTCGCAAGCGAACGGCTGGTGGTCCGGCACCCCAACCGGGGCGTTTTTGTGGCCAGCCTGGAGCCGGGCGATATCCACGACGTCTACACAGTCCGCCGGGTCATCGAAGTGAGCGCGATCCGCGGCGGAGGCAGCCCCGGCGCCGTTGCAGCGGTCCGGGCTGCGGTCGAGGAAGGCAAGGTCGCGGCAGCCGCGAACGACGACGAAGGGCTGGGGACCGCAAACCAGCACTTTCACGGAGCTATCGTCGCCCTGGCCGGAAGCCGCAGGCTGAACACGATCATGTCCCAGGTCCTGGCGGAAATGCGGCTGTTCTTCCACAAGGCCACCATGGACGCGAACTTCTACAGCGGCTACCTCAAGGACAACGAGGAAATCTGCGAGGCCTTGGAGGCCGGCGAGCTCGAGAAGGCAGCCGAACTGCTGCTGGCCTACCTGGACCGCTCCGAAGAGAAGCAGGCCGAAGTCCACGGGGAGTAGGACGGGGGCAGCCCAACCCGGGCGGGAGCAGCCCAACCAGGCTCAGGCGCGGTACCCTGAATCGCAGACTAGTTCAGGGGGATGAATGAAAGTCACAGGCCATCAAGGCACGCTCGAAGTTCGCGGCAGGATCATCTTCAGCCGAAACGGAGCGCCGGCCCGGCCAGGATTCGGCGCCTAGCATGCGATCTTTCCTCGTATGCGCCGCCTGCGGATCAGCCGTGGTGTTGGTCCGGCACCCTCAGCAGGGCCCACGGGCCTCACAGGACGAAACCCCTTCGCACTGCAGCAACCGGAATTGCCCCAACAGCAGCAAACACACGAAGCTGGCCAGCGACTGGTACCGCCGGACCACATTGGAGAGGCGCCAACCCGGCTGATGCCGGGCACTTTATGCCCCCCGACCGCTCAACGACAGGAGTCCTCGTGAGCCTTCCGGATCAGGCAACCTACCAGGTAGTCCCTGACCAGCCGAGCCGGAGCCCCGGAAGGGATGCGGCCCGGGGGTTGCTGATCGGAATCCTGGCAGGATTGCTCGGCCTTGGCCCGTGGCTCGTAAGCGGCGCGAGGCTGCCGTTGCAGAACCTCTGGGGCTCAGAGGTGCCCCCGGACCAGATGCCGGTCTCGTTGCTGCCGTTAAGTCAGTACGAACTCACCACCATCGTTTCCCTCCTCACCGTGGGCGGCGCCGCGGCAGGACTCGCGCTGCGCCTCTGGTCCCCCGCCCGACGGCGGCTGGCGGCGTGGTGCGCCGCGGCAGGACTGCTGGCAGTCCAGTTCACGGCGACCGTTCAGTCGTTCACGGTGCTCGACGGCGGCTTGGCGGGCGGGACCATGGCCGGCCTCTACTTCGCCGGGTTGCTGGCAGGTGCGATCGCCTCCCTCGCCGCGGCCGCCGTCGCGCTTTTCTTGTTATTCTCCAGGTCGCGGGCGCTGGCCGCGTTGGGGGTGGGGCTTGTGGCGGCGCCGTTCGCTTCGTGGGCGGTGGAGTGGATGGTCGGTTTCATGGGGCATACCGGCGTGCCGGTTGCGGTGCCGTCAGCGGCTCGCTGGATTCCCGCCATCGTGGTCGGCTGCGCCCTGGCGTGGTGCGGCCTCCGTTCCGCGGGCCGGGCGGTGGTGTGGCTCGTGAACCTTGCCCTGCTATGGCTGGTTCCCGCCGTGTTCATCTCGGTTAATTACGTGCTGGGGACTCGCGTGCTGGCCGGCGACCTGGCGGAGATGCTGTTGATGAGCCGGCAGATCCTGGCGGCGACCCTGGGACCGGACGGCGGAGCACTTCCAACGGTGCTGCTGGCTCTGGCCGTCGCCCTGGCGGGGCAGGGCGTCGGTGCCGTTGCTGCCCGCCGGCGCGACCGCCAGACCCTGCCTGACGCCGGCCGCTACGACGCCGGCCACTGACTAGTCGAATCAGTCCGTTTCCGGCCCGGTGCAGAAGAAACAGCTGTTCGTGTCGCATTCCTCGCCCGCCGCAGAAGCCACGGCCAATGCTGCAGGGGCGTCACCCGCCGCCTGCGCGTAAATCGTTCCGGACATGGCTTACTCGCCGTACATCAGGCTGGCGAGGAATGCGTCCAGCTGGCGGCCCATGGCTGATTCGTTCCCCGTCGCCGCCGGCGGCTGTGCCTGCTCAAGGTACAGGCCCTCCCACGGCGAGCACTTCAGCTCTCCGCCCTCAAAAGGGACAGGAGCTTCGGCGGTCGGGGCCGGCGACGGCGCCTGCTTGGACGGTGCATGGGCGCGCAGCGCGGAGCTGCTGTGGCCGAAAGCGGTGAAAATGGCGCGGTGGCCGATTGAGATGGACATGATCGCTTTCCTTCCTGCTGGGGGCCCGGAACCACGGTGTCCCGGAGCCAGATCATATTTGGTGGCTAAAATTGAACGCTACGTTCGATTAATGAACGTAAAAATAGTGTGGCACACCTCACCGGGGGGGCGCAATGGGTTTCCCTAGCGGGACTTTTCGGCCGGCGTCACCACAACCACCCGGGGCCGGTCGGCCCTGCAGATCATGACCCGGCCCCGCCCTCCATCCTGGATGACCCACAGGACGGTGCGATCCAGCGCAAGCATGTCAATGAGGCCGGCCGCAGTGCTGCCGTCCCTGCGGAAGACCCGCACCGTGTCCCCGCGGGACAACTTTGACCAGTCCGGGGCGGCGGCCGCAGGCTGCGGGGAGCGCGTGCGGCGCGTGGAAATTCTGGGGTTGGCGTACATCTTCGTAGTCCGTTCGGCTCGGGTGGCAAATGAATTGCGGCACCTCCTTGCCAAAGAACGTGAGGAGGGCCACAATTGAAAGTGTTCACCCAGTGAACGCCGCGTTCAAAATGTGTCGTAAAAATATGACGTTCAAACTATTAGCCGGTGAGTCCGTACTCGGACCTCCATCAATGGAGATGATGGCCATGAAAAGACGTGAGAAGCCCGCCAACACACGCCTCCGACACCTGCCGCCCCTGCCGGGCGTGCCAGCGACCGCCCGGCCGCTTGCACTTTACGTCCTGCCGCCGCACTACGAGCAGGCGCTCTTCCCGGATTTTGCAGGATGACCATGCCTCACTGGAACCACAAGCAGAAGCAGAAGCGCCGCAGGGAACCCGCCGAGCTGCTCAAGGCCCGCGATGCGCGCAGGACCGCTGCACTCACGCAGTGCGTCAGGGAGTTGAGCAGCAGCGGGGTGCCGCAGGAATTAACACACACCCTGGTGGCCGAACGCGTGGGAGTGCCCGTTCAGTACGTGCGCTGGAAATATCCCTCCGTGGAGCATCTCCTCGCGATGGCTGAAGCCTAAACGGGTTCAATCCCGAGGAGCGCCTTCGCGATGTCCCTGCTGGCCGCGCGCAGCTGGTCGATGGTGTCCGGCAGGCCTTCCGATTTCAGCCGCTGCTCGGGCCCGTTGACGGAGACGATGCCTACCAGCGCACCTGCCACATCCCGGACCGGAAGTGCCACTACAAAGAGGCCTTCTTCGAGTTCGTTGTCCATCACCGAATAGCCCTGGTCCCGGATCTTGTGCAGTTCCTGGATGAGCGCCTCGCGCTTGGTGATGGTGGCCGGCGTGAACCTTTCCAGCTTTTTTGGCAAGGCCTGAGCCACATCGTCGTCGCTCATTTCCGCAAGCATGAGCTTTCCGGTGGCGCTGGCGTGCACGGGATAGGTTTCGCCAACGTACATCGTGACATTCAGGTACCTGGAACCCGAAGCTTCCGCGATCACGTCGTAGTTCACGGCGTCCCGCACCATGGCCAGGCTCACGGTCTCGTTGAGCCTGGCAGCGTATTCCTCCAGGATGGGCTGGACCCTGGCCACCGCACCGGTGTACGGGTCAGCAAGCCGGCCCAGCCGGGCCATTTCCCAGCCCAGTGTGTACCGGTTGTCCACCCGGTCCACGAATCCCGTTTGTTCCAGGCTCAACAGCAGGCGGAAGGCCGTCGGACGCGTCATGCCGACAGCCTGGGCCAGCTCGGTGACAGTGATGCCGCCCCTGTGCCGGCCCAGCTCACTGAGCAGGACCGTGGCCTTGATGACCGATTTGTTGGTGAGGTCTACAGCCTCGGCCGGCGCTGTGTCCTCGCCGTCTGTTGCCGCCTCTACGTCCACGCCTGTTTCCGCTGCCACATCAAACCCCGGTTCCATTCACGTCTGCCCGGGGCACGGTGCCCCGATTGGATGTCTTCCCATCCTATGCCTCGCCAAGGAGCGAACGGGGCGTTCAAGAGTGGTTCAACGTCGCAGCGCTCCCTCCCGCCTGCTACGGCACCAGGATGACTTTGCCCGTCGTTGCCCGCGACTCCAGGGCAGCGTGGGCCTCTCCTGCCTGCTCCAGCTGGAAACGCGCACCAATGTCGACCTTGACGCTGCCCCGGACCACCAGGTCAAACAACTCCCGGGCGCGCCAGCAGCGCTCCTCGGCATCGAGCAGGAAGTCGTCGATCTTGGGCCGGGTGACCGTCAGGGATCCGTGGGCATTGAGCCGCTGCAGGTCGAGCGGCGGCACCTGGCCGGACGCCCCGCCGAAGAGCACCAGCGTGCCGCGGATGCGCAGGGAGGCCAGGGATCCGTCAAAGGTGTCCTTGCCTACGCCGTCATAGACGACGTCAACGCCCCTTCCGCCAGTCAGTTCGCGCACCCGCTCGGGAACCTCCGGGTACGTGAGGACGTGGTCGGCTCCGGCTTTCCGGGCCAGTTCCGCTTTTTCGGACGTTGAGGTGGTGGTAATGACGGTGGCGCCGCGGTGCTTGAGCATTTGGGTCAGCAGCAGCCCGACTCCCCCGGCTCCGGCGTAGGTCAGGACGGTGTCGCCGGGCTGGACGTTGTAGCTGGAATTGACCAGGTAATGTGCAGTGATTCCCTGGGCGGGCAGCGCCGCGGCGACTTCATCCGAAATCCCGTCCGGCACCGGCAGCGCCTTGTCGGCGTCAACCAGCATGTACTCGGCGTAGCTGCCGGTGCCCTCCGTGGTGGTGATACGACCGCCCGCCACAAAGTCCGTGACGCCGTCGCCGATTTCCTCGATGATTCCGGCGGCCTCGACGCCGGGAACAAAGGGATAGTCGACGGCGTAGATGCCCGCGCGCTGGTAGGTCTCGATGAAGTTCACCCCGACGGCGGCGACGCGCATGAGCAGCTGGCCCGGCCCGGGCTCGGGCCTGGTGACGGTGACCCGCTCGAAGACGTCCGGGCCGCCCGCCCTCGGAATGTGCATGGCATAGGGCATTGAATTGGCTCCTTGAAGCGCGGGGTTAGTTCATGGCCGCGTAAGCGGCCAGGCGCGCGGATGCCTCCACTGCGTCCCGTGCCGCGACGGCCAACAGGCCGGTGTCCGAAGCCACGGGCATAAAGCGGAAGCCCAGCGCGACCATCTTTTCGGACAAGCCAGGTTCTCCGGTGTAGATGCCGGGCACCACACCGGCAACGGTGCAGCGGCGCGCGATGTCCGCGAGGATCCCGTCCGGGCCTTCGCCGGTGAGTTCCTCCAGCGTCACCCCCAGGCTGAGGGAGAGGTCGTAGGGGCCCACGAAAATGGCGTCCGGACCGGTGGCCAGGATGGCGTCAAGGCTGGCCAGGCCTGCGGCCGTTTCGATCATAAGGATGCACAGGGCGTCGTCCTGCAGGCTCCCGGGGACCGGCTTGGGGTACCGGGGGCTGCGGCGGGTTGGCCCGTAGCTGCGCCTGCCGCGGGGAGCAAAGCGGGTGGCCGCAACCAGGGTGGCTGCAGTCGCAGCATCCTCCACGGTGGGAAAGATGATCCCGCCCGCCCCCGCGTCCAGCACCCTGCCGAGGGTGCCCGCGTCGTGTCCGGGAACGCGGACGATCGACGGGACACCGAACAGGTGGGCGGCTTCGATCAGGGGCTGCACCTCGGACACTTCGGGTGCGCCGTGCTGGCCGTCGATGCAGATCCAGTCGAATCCTTCGGCCGCCAGGGTGTCCACCACTGCCGGATCCCGGAAGCTCACCCACGCACCCGGGTGGATGCCGCCGTCGTCAATGACCAGGCGGGGCGTGGGGAGCCCGGTGGAGTGGGCGCTTTCACCGTGGATCTTCATGATGTTCTTTCCGGAGGCGTGTTGATGATTCTTGGCGTTACAAAGGGACGCCTGGCCGGAGTCAGCCCGGCCAGGCGTCCCGCCGTATGAAAGTGGAATTATCGCTGGAGCACTGCTTTGCCCAGCGGCGCGGACGTGTCGCTCAGGCTCAGGCCCTTGGTCTCAGGTGCCAGGTACTGGGAGATCACGGCACCGAGCACACAGATGCCGGCGGCGATCAGCATGGTGGCCCCGACTCCGAGGCCGTTCACAGACATGGGCAGGATGAAGGTTCCCGCAGCCGCACCAATCCGCGAGAACGCGGTGGCGAAGCCGACTCCGGCGCCGCGGATTTCGGTGGGGAACACCTCGCCGGGATAGACGCCGGTCAGGGCGGTGGAGACGGCATTGAAGAAGGAGAACACCATGAAGCTGATCAGGATGACCATCGGAGACAGGTGCGAGAACAGACCGATGACCACAAGCGCGACGGCGGCGATCCACATGGGCGGGATGGACAGCTTGCGTCGGCCCACACGTTCGATCAGGTACATGGACGCCAGTGAGCCTGCGACCACCACGCCGTTGAGCAACAGTGCTCCGGCCAGGCCGTCCTCGACGCCAAGGCTTTCCAGGACGATGGGCGCGAAGGTGGCGATGGCGAAGTACGGGGTGACGTTGCAGACCCAGTACATGCAGACAAAGATCGTGGAATTGCGGTACTGCGGGGAGAACAGCTTGGCGAAGTTGGGCTTCTCAGACTTCTCGTGCTCCAGGTCCTTGATGTCGGCGTCCTCCATGCACTGGTGGGCGATGGCGAATGCCTCCTCACGCCGTCCCTTACTGATGAGCCAGCGCGGCGATTCGGGCGACCCCAGCCGGAGCAGGAACACGATCAGCGACGGAACGGTGCTCATGCCCAGGATGATCCGCCAGTCCGCGTCGATCGAGGTGGACATGTAGTAACCGACGGCGTAGGACAGCAGGTAGCCGACGTACCAGGCGACCTCCTGGAAGGCCATCAGCTTGCCCCGCAGCCTGGCGGGTGAGAACTCCACCAGCAACGGCCAGCCGATGGCGTAGTCGGCACCAATCGCCATGCCCATGACCAAACGGATGATGAACAGCTGCCACGCGTCCGCCACGAAGAACTGTGCGGCCGAGCCAAGAAGGAAGATGGCGAGGTCCACGATGAACATCGGCTTGCGGCCGATCTTGTCCGCCAGGTAGCCGCCGATCGGGCCGCCGAAGAAGATGCCGATGAGTGCCGAGGCGCCAATCAGGCCCTGCCAGGTGGCGGAGAGGCCCAGGTCTGCCGTGAGCGCCGGCATGACCAGTCCGATGCCGCCCAGGATGAAGCCGTCGATGAACATGCCGCCGGCGATCACGCCGCTGAGCTTCATGAGGAACTTCTTCTTTTGCGGATCCTGGGGAGCCGATGACTGCACGAGCGGCCTCGCGGCAGGTGTAACAGGTGTATTCACGATGGACTTCCTTGTAGATCGTGCCAATTCGAACGGATAAGAGCGCCGGCGATATCAGCACGGCGGTGTGGAGGGCGTTGGGAGCCAAGTCCTGGTTCGTTCACTTTTCGAACGCCATGGTCAAAAATATGGCATGCGCCACATTCCATGTCAATAGGCGATCCGCAACGTGAAGAACGAAAAACGAACCCTTGACAGTGAGCTGGCTTACATTCTAAATTGAACGCAGTGTTCATCTAATGAACGTCAAACTGAAATTTGTCGCCGTGTTCGGCACGAGTCCAAGGAAGTACCGCTGCCATGAAAAACGAACCTCTCAGCCTTTTCGCCTTTGACGTCTTCGCCCCCTCACACCTGACCTCCGGGTCCTGGCGGAACGACGGGGACCAGGGCTACCGCTACACCGACCTGCAGTACTGGACCGGCATCGCACAGATGCTGGAAAAGGCCGGGTTCGACGGGATCTTCTTCGCCGACAACGTGGGCTACCACGACGTCTACCGCGGAAACGGCGATGCCGCCCTTCGCGATGCCGCGCAGTTCCCGATCAACGACCCGACCGTACTGATCAGCGGCATGGCCGCCGTCACCAGGCACCTGACCTTCGGGGTGACGGTGTCGGCAACGTATGAGCCGCCCTACCTGCTGGCCCGTAAGTTCAGCTCACTGGACCACCTCACAGCAGGCCGCGTGGGCTGGAACATCGTGACGTCCTACTCGGAGGCCGCTGCCCGCAACCTCGGCAAGCAGCAACAGCTCACCCCGGCCGAACGTTACGACCTGGCCGACGAGTACATGGACGTCGTCTACAAGCTCTGGGAGGGCTCCTTCGAGGAGGACGCCGTGGTCCGCGACGCCGAATCCGCCACCTATGTCGACCCCGCGAAGGTGCACCCGATCAACCACTCCGGCCAGCACTTCACGGTGCCCGGTTTCCACCTCTGCGAGCCTTCCCCGCAGCGCACCCCGGTCCTGTTCCAGGCCGGCGCTTCCTCAAGGGGCATGGAGTTCGGCGGCAAGCACGCCGAAGTGGTCTTCCTCCAGGGCACGTCGGTGGAAGGCACCAGGCGGTCAGTCGACAAGCTCCGCCAGGCCGTGGCGGACGCCGGCCGTGATCCCCGGGACGTCAAGATCGTCGTCCTGCTCACCGTCGTCGTCGCGCCCACCGACGAGGAAGCCCAGGCCAAGTACCGCAGCGCCGTTGAAACCGCCCCGGTCGAAGGCATCCTGGCCCGCTTCAGCGGCTGGACCGGCATCGACATGTCCGAATACGAACTGGACACTCCCCTGCGGTCCGTAGGCACCAAGGCAGGGCAGTCCATGGTGGACATGTTCTCCAAAGCTGACCCGGACCGGGACTGGACGCCGCGCCAGATCGCGGAGTTCCTCGCCGTCGGCGGCACCGGATCCACCATTATCGGTTCCCCGGAAACCGTGTCCGCCGAACTGCGCCGCTGGCGCGACGAGGCAGACATCGACGGCATCAACCTCAGCTACACCACCAAGCCGGGCAGCTGGGAAGACTTCATCGAGCTGGCACTCCCGGAACTCCGTGCCCAGGGGATCATCGCCCCGGAACGCAGCGGAGACCAGGAACCCGTCACCCTGCGCGAAAAGCTCTTCGGCCAGAAATACACCCTGGCGGGCCACCCGGCCACGGCGCAGCGCGCCGCTCACCTCAGCGACGCTGCCCGCTAAACGCGGCCGCCATCAACGGAATTATCACCAAAGGATCCTTCAATGACTGAACAAACTGACGTCGTCGTCATCGGTGCCGGGCTGGCCGGCCTCATCACGGCCCGCGAACTCGGGAACCGCGGCCACAAGGTGGTCGTCCTGGAAGCCCGCGAGCGGCTGGGCGGCCGGTTGTGGACAGAGAACCGCCTGGGCCGGAAGCTGGAACTCGGCGGAAACTGGCTGCACTGGACCCAGCCGCACGTCTGGGCCGAGGTCACCCGCTACGGGCTGGAAGTCTCACGCGGTCCGCGCTCGGAAGAAACCTACTGGCTGGCCGGCAATGAAGTGCGCCGCGGCAACCTGGACGACTTCATGAAGCTGATCGATCCGGGCATGACACGGCTGCTGGAAGACACCATGAAGTGGCTGCCGCGCCCTGACGCACCGCTGACGGTCGAGAACCTGGCCGAGGCCGACCAGTACAACCTGCAGGAAATGCTGGACAAGCTGGACCTCTCCGAGGACGAACGGAATGCGAACGAGGCCGCCTGGGTGGGCCACTTCAACGCACCCCTGGACCAGTGCGCCTACGTGAACGCCCTGCGTTGGACCGCCGGGTCCTCCGGGCACTGGCACCTGATGCACGAAGCCTCCGCGATCTACCGCCTGACGAACGGGAACGACACCCTGGTCACCGCCATCGCCGAGGACACCAACGCGGACATCCGCCTCAACACCCCGGTCACCGCGGTCCGCCACCACGCCGACGGCGCCACCGTCAGCTACGGCGACGGCCAGGAAATCCGGGCCAGGAAGGTGGTCATCACCCTTCCGCAGAACATCCTGCACAAGCTCGACGTCCAGCCTGCGCTCTCGGACGGCAAGCTCGCTGCCAGCCGGGAAAAGACCGCGTCACAGGGCGTCAAGGCCTGGATCCGGGTCAAGGGCCCCATCAAGCCGTTCTTCGCCTACTCCGCCCAGGACAAGCCCCTCTCGGTGATCCGCACCGAGTTCGTCGGCGAGGACGACGCCGTACTGGTGGGCTTCGGCGCCGACGCAAACCGCATCGACGTCACCGATCCCCGGCAGATCCAGGACGCCATCAGGGTCTGGCGCGATGACCTGGAAGTCCTCGAGGTCACCGGTCACAAATGGGGTGAAGACCCCTACGCGGAGGAAACCTGGCAGATCCAGCGCCCCGGCCAGCTCACCAAGTACCACCAGGCGCAGCAGGCCAGTGAAGGAGCCCTCCACTTCGCCAGCAGCGACACCGCGAACCTCTGGGCGGGCTTCTTCGACGGCGCCATTGAAAGCGGCCTCCGGGCAGGCCGCACCATCCACGCAGAACTGAAGGCCGCCGCACCGGAAGGACAGTCATGACCGCCACCGCCATGGCCCCCAGGACCATCGACTCCGACCGCTACCGCGCCGTCATGCGGCACCTGCCAACAGGCGTGGCGGCCGTCTGCTCCACCGATCCGGTGACCGGCATCCAGAACGGCATGATCGTGGGCACGTTCGCCTCCCTGTCCATGGAGCCGGCGCTGGTGACGTTCAGCGTCATGCACACCTCCACCAGCTGGCCGAAGATCTCCGAAGCCGCAACCTTCAGCATCAGCCTGCTCGCCGAGGACCAGCAGCAGGTGTGCCGCGCACTGTCCGCCAAAGGCGAGGACAAACTCAGCTCCGTTGGCTGGTCCGAGTCCGGCTGGGGCACCCCGCACCTGCACGGCTCCCTGGCCTGGTTCGACTGCCGGGTTGAACAGCAGTTCACGGCCGGAGACCACGTCGTCGTCATTGCCAGCGTGCTGGACATGACTCCCGCTGAGCGGGCTTCCACCCCGCTCATCTTCCACGGCGGCCGCTTCGGCAGCTTCCGCGAAGCCGCCTGATACGCCTTGATGTAAGGAACCTGAGATGGATATCACCCCAGCCAGCACTGCAACCCTGGCAGACATCACACCCGCCTACTACCGCCAGGTCCTGGGCAAACTCCCCACGGGAGTCACTGCCATCACCGGCATCAATGACGACGACGAGAAGCTCGGCCTGGTGGTCGGCACCTTCCAGTCACTCTCGCTGGATCCGCCGCTGGTCATGTTCTGCGTGGACAAGTCCTCCTCCAGCTGGCCCAAGCTGCGCAAACTGCAGAAGTTCACCGCCAACATCCTGTCCGATGACCAGATCAACATCTGCCGGTCGCTGTCCCGCAAGGGACCGCAAAAGTTCGAGGGCCTGCCCTGCACCGCGGGCCCCCTCGGCACCCCGCACCTGGACGGCGCCACCGCCTACATCGACTGCCTGGTGACGGCCGAGGTTGTGGTGGGAGACCACTACATGGTGGTGGGCGCCGTGACTGGCATGGAGGAAGGGAACGGCGATGCGCTGCTCTTCCGGGCCGGCAAGTTCGGCCAGTACCTGCCCATCGAGATTCCCGCACCCGCCGAACAGGCAGCACCGGCATCCGTACCCGCATCAGTACCGGCAAGGAGCGCATCATGAGCCGTCAGCAGACCATCCTCAAGGCTTGGAACAGCGCATGGGGCGACGGCGACCTGACCGCCTTCGAGCAGATGCTCGCACCGGATTATGTCCGCAGGTCCAAGTCCGGCAGTGAAGACTACGCCACCCTGCGGAAGACCATTGAGGCCACCCACGCAGCCTTCCCCGACACCACCACGGAGATCCTGCACATCCTCGAGGACGGTGCCACCGCTGCAATTCACTGGCAGACCAAGGGAACGCATCAAGGCGAGTTCATGGACGTACCCGCCACCGGACGCACCATCACCGTCTCCGGCGCGTCCTTCCTCCGTTTCGACGGCGACAAGCTGGCCGAGGAATGGGTGGTCTGGGACCCCCGCGAACTCCTCTCCGCACTCGGGATCTGGCACCTGGGCCCCGGCAACGCCTGACCAGGACCTCTCCCACCAACTTCTTACCGCCCAGGAGGGCGCCATCATGACACTTAACGGACATTCCCTCATCGCAGGGCACCCCACCGCGGGAACCAGCGGAACCGCCCATGGAATCAACCCGGCAACCAGCGAGCAGCTGGAACCGGCGTACACCCTGATCAGCGACGACCAGCTGCGGACGGCCACCGAAGCCGCCGCGGACGCCTTTGACTCGTTCAGCACCCTCGAACCCGGACAGCACGCCCGGTTCCTGGACGCCATTGCCGAAAACATCGAAGCGATCGGCGAGGAGCTCATCGAGCGGGCATCCGCCGAAACCGGCCTCGGCGTGGACCGCCTCCGCGGCGAACGCGCCCGCACTGCCGGCCAGCTGCGGCTGTTCGCAGAGGTGGTGCGCGGGGGCGATTTCCGCGGCGTCCGCATCGATCCCGCCTTGCCTGACCGGGCACCGCTCCCCCGGGCCGATATCCGGCAGCGCCAGATTCCCCTGGGTCCGGTGGCTGTTTTCGGCGCCAGCAATTTCCCGCTGGCCTTCTCCGTGGCCGGGGGCGACACCGCGTCCGCGTTTGCGGCAGGCTGCCCCGTGGTGGTCAAGGCCCACAACGCCCACCCCGGCACTGCCGAACTCGTGGGCCAGGCCATCGTCAACGCCGTCCGCGATTTGGGCCTGCATCCGGGCGTGTTTTCCCTGGTCTACGGTTCCGGTGCCAGCATCGGCCAGGCATTGGTGGCAGACCCGAACATCAAAGCCGTGGGGTTCACCGGATCCCGCGCCGGCGGCACCGCACTGATGCGCACCGCCGCGGCCCGGCCCGAGCCCATCCCGGTCTACGCCGAAATGTCCTCGATCAACCCGGTCTACGTCTTTCCCGGAGCCCTGTCCGGCACCAAGGACGTCGAGGCGCTGGCCAGGCAGTATGTCGCCTCGGTGACGGGCAGTTCCGGGCAGCTCTGCACCTCCCCGGGACTGGTCTTCGTCCCCGCGGGTGAGGCAGGCGACCGGTTCGCTGCGGCCGTCGCCGGCGAAATCACCCCGTTGTCCGGGCAGACCATGCTCAGCGGCGGGATCGCCTCGGCCTGGCACCACGGCCACGATGCACTCGAGGCCGCTGCCGACGTCGAACTCCTCGGCCGGGGTCATCAGGGCCCCGGCGAGAACGCACCCGCACCGGCGGTCTTCAGTTCCGAACTGGACGTCTTCACCGGCAACCCGGTGCTCCACGAGGAAATCTTCGGCGCGGCCAGCCTGGTGGTCCGCTACAAGGGCGTCGATGACCTGGTTGAAGCAACCGGCAAGCTCGACGGCCAACTGACAGCCTCCCTGCACGTCACCGAGGAAGACTACGCCGCGGCCGCACCGCTCATCCCGGCACTGGAACGCAAGGTGGGCCGCATCATCATCAACGGCTGGCCCACCGGCGTCGAAGTGGGCCACGCCATGGTCCACGGCGGCCCGTACCCCGCCACCTCCGATTCAAAAACGACGTCGGTGGGAACCCTGGCCATTGAACGGTTCCTCCGCCCCGTGGCCTATCAGGGGTTCCCTGAGCAGCTGCGGCCCGCGCCGCTGCAGGACGCCAACCCGTGGAACGTCAACCGCCTCATCGACGGCAAGCCGGAACAGCACTAGGCCCGGCGCCAAAACCCCGCAACTTCCGGCCCCGGGCATGCCTCTCTCGCACGAGTCGCCCGGGGCCGGATCCCCAACCATCGAAATTTGAGGAAACCATGTCCACCATCACGCTTGAAGACGTCGCCGGCACGCTCCGCACCGCCCGGCTGCAGGGACAGCCCGTCGCTGCGCCCACGGAAACCTGGCCTGCGCTGGACGCCGACGGCGCATTCCAGGTCCAGAAAATCAACGTTGACCACGCCGTCGCCGGAGGGGACCGGCTCGTCGGCTACAAGCTCGGCAACATCGCCAAGGTCATGCAGGACGCCTTCGGCCTGGACCAGCCGGACTACGGCCACCTGCTGGCAGGCATCTTCGAATTCGAGGGCGCCACCCTCCAGCGGGACAACTTCATCGCACCCTACGTGGAACTCGAACCCGCCTTCGTGCTCCGCTCACGCCTGGGCGGCCGGAACACCACAATCGCGGACGTCATCAACGCCATCGACTACGCGCTGCCCGCCATCGAGATCATCGACTCGCGCGTGAAGGACTGGGCCATCGGGCTGCCGGACACCCTGGCGGACAACGGCTCCACCGGCGCCGTCATCCTGGGCGGCACACCCCGCAAGGTCACCGACCTGAACCTGCGGGACACCCGCGGAGTCCTGACCTTCAACCACCGCGAAGTCATCGCAGGGACCACCGGCAACATCCTGGGAAACCCCCTCGCCGCGGTCGCCTGGCTGGTCAACCGCCTTGCCGACTACGACGTCGAGTTTGAAGCGGGCCAGGTCATCCTTCCCGGCAGCTGCCTCCAGGCCGTACCGATGAACGAGGCCGGCCGCTGGTCCGGAACGTTCGAGGGCTGGGGCACGGTCGAGTTCGACGTTTCGGCCTGATCATGCGCCTGGCCAACATTTCCGGACGCCTCCACCTCGTCACCCCCGATGACCACGTCATCGATGTTTCGATGGAAACCGGCGGACATTTCAGCCCGCGGATCCAGGACTGCTACGAGCGCTGGCCAGAGCTTCGCAGCGTTGCCTTCACGTTGGAGCAATGGAGCGGAACCCCGCTGGCCGACGTGCCGCCGTCGTCCTTTGGAAATCCCGCGCCGCAGCCCCGGCAGGTGTTTGCCATCGGGCTGAACTACGCGGCGCACGCCGCCGAGGCCGCGCTGGAGGTCCCCGATGACCTCACGGTGTTCACGAAGTTCGTGACGTCCCTGACTGGTCCGCACGGGACTATCGTCCTCCCGCAGGGCACGGTGGACTGGGAGGTCGAACTCGTCGTCGTCATCGGCCGCGGCGGGACCCGCATCCCCGTTGAGGAGGCGTGGAAGCATGTGGCGGGCCTGTCCGTGGGACAGGACCTCTCGGAGCGCACGCTGCAGCAGTCAGGGCCGGCGCCGCAGTACAGCCTGGCCAAGTCGTTTCCCGGGTTTGGACCCATCGGGCCGCTGCTGGTGACTCCTGATGAGTTTGATGACCCGGACCGCATCGAACTGGGCTGCTCGATCAACGGCGAAGAAGTCCAGAAGGGGAACACCGCTGACATGGTGTTCCCGGTGCCGGAGATCATCGCCCGGCTTTCCCAGGTGACTCCGCTGCTGCCCGGTGACGTGATCTTTACCGGCACGCCTCCCGGGGTGGGCGTTGGCCGGGTGCCGCAGCGCTTCCTCAAACCGGGGGACGAACTGGTCACCTATGTGCGCGGCGTCGGCGAGATGCGGCACACCATGCAGTAGCGGGCAATAGGAGTCAGCGGGCCGCCGGACCTAATCGGACCGGCGGCCCGCTTCCGTCAGCCTCGTGCAGACCGCCGCAGCCGCTCCACGTCGGCAACGTCGGCGTATGCAGCCTGCGTGCCCTTGCGTGTGGCGGCAAGCGCCGCCGCCGCTGAGGCGAAGGCCGCGGCGTCGGCCAGCGGCTCGCCGGCGGCGAGCCGCGCAGCAACGGCGCCCGTAAACGCGTCGCCGGCTCCCGTCGTGTCCACGGCGTGGACCGCAACCGGCGCGATCCTCGTAACGCGGTCCCTTCCTGCGGCCAGCGAATCAAGAACTACCGAGCCCCTGGAGCCAAGGGTGACCACCACCCGGTGCAGCCCGCGCCCGGCGAACCTTTCCCGGACCTGGTCCCAGCCGGCGTCGTCCGCGTCCGCCCCGGGAACATCCGGCCCCAAAAACAGTGACGCTTCGTGCGCATTGACCAACAGCACATCGCACAAATCCGCCAACCCCTGCGGGATCTCGCCGTAGGGCGACAGGTTTAACAGAACTGTTGCGCCGGCGTCGCGCCCTGCCCGGGCCGCGGCTTCCACCGTATCCATGCCGATCTCAAGGCAGAGGCAGATCACGGAGGCGCCGTCGAACGCCTCCGCGGCCGCTGCGACGTCGGCGGGCGCAAGGGTCCCGTTGGCCCCGGCGGAGATGATGATGTTGTTCTCACCGTGCGCGTCCACTGCGATGACCGCGACTCCCGTGGCGGCGGACGGTGAAATGCGCACGTGCGAGATGTCCACACCGGCGCCGGCGGTGGAGGCCAGGAGCATTTCGCCGTTGGAGTCGTCCCCCACGGCCCCGATGAGGCTGACCGCCCCGCCAAGGAGGCTGGCAGCCACGGCCTGGTTGGCGCTCTTGCCCCCGGGATTGACGGCGAACCCGGTACCGTGGACCGTCTCGCCCGGCCGCGGGAGCCGTTCGCAGTAAATGGTCAGGTCGGCGTTGAGGGAGCCGACGACGACGATCCGGCCGTGCGCTTCCGTGCCCATTCCAGCCACTCCCCTAACGTTCGTTCTGATCCAAGCGTTCGCGTTGCCGCCGGTAAGCCCGGACGGACAGCCATGCAATGGTGGCAGCCAGCACGGCGTACACGGCGTAATTGAGGTATTTGGAGTAGTCCTCAATAAGCCGGTACTGGGCTCCGAGCAGCACGCCCAGGCCGATCAGCAGCGCGTTCCAGAGCCCGCTCCCGGCAATGGTGAAGATGCTGAAAGTGGCCAGGTTCATTTTCTTGGCGCCGGCCGGCAACGAAATCAGGCTGCGCACCCCCGGCAGGAACCGGCCGAAGAACACCGCCGACTTGCCGTGGCGCTGGAACCAGTCCGCGGCCTTTTCGAAGTCTTCGCGGTCCATCAGCGGAAGCCGGGACAGGCCCGTGATGGCCCGTTCCAAGCCCAGTTTGGCGCCCAGCCAGTACAGCAGTAAGGCACCGGCGTACGCGCCGAGCGTGCTGGTGATGAAGACGAGCGCCAGGACCATGCTCCCCTGCTTGGTGAGGAAGCCAGCCAGCGGCAGGATGACCTCGCTGGGAATGGGCGGGATGACCGTTTCGGCAAAGGTGAAGAGCCCGACGCCCCATTCCCCCAACGAGTCGATGCTGCGCGCGGCGAAGCCGGCTATCCCGGTGAGCTCATCCACAGCGTTTGCCGACATCATGGCTGGACCCTGGCGCCGGGACGGAACCTGAGAAAACCGAAGGCTGAAGAAAGCAGGAGCAGCCCGCCGCCGATGGCAATCAGGTATCCCGCGACAGGAACGGTCCCCGCCTCAACCCCGCCGGAATCGGACGGTGCCGCCGTCAACGTCCGGGCCGAGCGGGACGGCAACGGTGGCTCAGATCCTGCCGGCGTGGCCGTGCCCGCGCGGGACGGCGATCCCGCGGACGCTGCGCTGGCCGCCTCCGGTCCCTGGCCGGCGATAGTTTCCTGTAACGGCATATCTTTCTCACCGGAACCTGTGACGACGGGCTGCACTTCACCGGGGCCGGTGCCGTCCTGAATGGTTCCGGGGGCGGCTGGCTCCGGGGAAGTTGCCGGGGATGCGGGCGCCCGCGACGGCGGCCCGCCGGAAACGCAGGAGCCGGCGTCGGCAGCAGGACCCTTCTTGTCCGAGCAAGGCGCAGCACTTGCGGACACAGCGAAAGCCAGGAGGCAGGCAGCCACGACGGACAGCACCGCGAGGATGCATGGAACCAGTCGACCGTTGCGCATGTCAGCCAACGCTACCCGCTCCGGCGGAATCCGGCCTGCCAACCGTTCCCTAGCGCCGTTCCCTAGCGCCGGGCGGAGAACCTCGCCGGGGCGCTGCCGCCGTCGGCAAGGTCTGCAAGTACCCGGCCGATGGCCGGTGTGAACTTGAAACCGTGACCGGAGAACCCGGCCCCCACCACCACCGGCCCGAAGCGGTCCAGCACAAAGTCCTCGTTCGCGGTGGTGGTGTACGTGCAGCTGATCGGAACCGCCGACTCCGGATCCACGCCCGGCAGCCAGTCCCGGACGTACCTGACCAGCGCCTCCAGCTGTACCGGCTCGGGGGTGAAGCTCCGCGCGTCCGGATCCGTCACCGGCCCCACCCCGTGCCAGCCTGCCTTGATGCCTTCACCCGGCGTCAGCATTCCGTAGACCGGGCTGTACCAGTACCCGTCGCGGGGGTCGTCCGGGTCGGGGTTGTGGTTGAAACTGGGCCAGGCCAGCGAGTCATCCAGCGGCGTGAAGTGGGCCGGCTGCTCCTGCGTGACCACGAGCCTCGGGAGCCGGACCAGGTTCCCCGCAAGCTTGGTGGTCCACGCACCGGCCGTGACCACAACGCGCCGCGCGGTGATCTCGCCGGAGTCAGTAACGACGACGGCGCGGTCGTCACCGGCGACGCGGATGGTGCGGACCGGCGTCGAGTACTCAAAGCGGGCGCCGTGCGCCTCCGCGGCCTGGCGCAGCGCCTGCAGCGCCGCCTCGGCGCGGATACGGCCGGAGCCGGGAACCACCAGCACCTCGCTCCGGAAGTTCATGCCCCGCCAGCGGTCCGCCGCTTCCGACGCCGGGATGAAGTGGCTTTCTATGCCCCGCCGGGCATGCGAGGACCGGACCTCCTGCAGCCGACGGACGTTGCCGTGGTTCACCAGTCCCACGAGGTCCAGGAGTTGCCTGCCCGTTTCGGCGGCCAGCCCGTCCCACAGATCCTTGGCCTCGGTGACCAGGTCCAGGTAGTCAGCCTCCGCGTAGGCCGTGTTGAAATTCCGGGTCGCGCCGTGGGAGGCGCCGATGTGGTGCCCCTGCTCGAACTGTTCCAGGAGCCTGACCGAGTGCCCGCGGCGGGCCAGCTGCCACGCGGCAGCGGATCCCATCGCCCCTCCGCCAACTACAACGACGTCAACTTCCACCACAGCTCCACCCAACTCAATCCCGCAGCCTCTTCGTGAGGCCTGTTACCGGTTCCTATTCTGCCAATTGGACGGGTGGCCCGCATGCGGGGTCGAGAGGGACCGGCTCAGTCCTTGAAGGTCACATCCTTCGTGTCCTCCACGGCAGCTGTCCGGCCGGGCGCCGTGTGGTACTTCCAGTACAGGTTGGTGTGCGCGATGACCTTGTCCGGCGGCGGCGCGCCCCATTCGCTCTGGTCTTCCGTGGTGTGTGCATCGCCGACGAGCGTCACGTCGTAGCCGCGGACAAAGGCGCCGTGGATGGTGGACCGGATGCATTCGTCCGTCTGCGCGCCGGTCACCACGAGTCGGCCCACTCCGGCGTCGGCCAGCACCTCTTCCAAGTTGGTGTCCTCGAACGAGTCCGCAAACGACTTGTGCACCAGCGCCTCAGGGTCCTGGCGCTTCAGTTCCGGGACATACTCCCAGGCTTCGCTGCCCTTTTCCAGCTGCTCGTCCGAGTGCTGGACCCAGACGATCGGCACTCCTTCACTGCGCGCCTTGTCCACGAGCGTGCCGATGTTGGCCACCACCTCGTCGCGCTGGTGCACATCCGACACCACGCTGTTCTGGACGTCGATCACCATCAAGGCGGTGTTGGGTCGATCTGACAATGTGGTCATAACGAGCTCCTTGGTGTGCGCTGAGGCAGTGGAAGGACCCTGGGAGGGCAATCCGTTGCATGCATTTTACGTGGGCTTAACTTGATCGGTCTTGTGAGCCTACAAGGAGCCGCGACAGACTTGAAGCACTTGATGAACCGATCAATTCTGATCGTTCGACCAGACCAGCGGAACATGTTCGCAGAGATGCGTTCGGCCCGTTTCACGGCGAAGCCGCCAGCGGACGGGCTCCGCAGACCGGAAGGATTAGTTATGGCCGGCAAGTTCGAAGTTTTCCTTGATGCACAGGCGCAGTACCGGTTCCGGCTGACAACGCCGGACGGAACCGAACTGGCGGTTTCCGGTGTTTACCCCGACAAGGCCGCGGCTGTCGCGGCCATCGAGACGGTCCGCGAGTGCGCGGGAATGGGACTGATCAGCGACCTCTGTCCGTCCGCCAGCTCGGTTCCGGCACCGGCTGCCGTGGTGCAGGGTGCCGCACTGCCGGTCCCCGCAGCTTCGGCCTGCGACACCCGGCGGGTGCCGGTTGACGGCTTCCGCAAGCACGCCGCGGTTCGCCGTGCCACGCCGCAGCTGACCGGGGCGGCCTAAGCCCGGCGCGCCCGGGGCGCGGGGCGGTGCAGCGCGATTCCTGCTGCAGCCCAGGCCAGCAGCAGGATTCCGCCGATCGTCAGCAGGTAACCGGCCGTTGCCAGGGTTGACCGGGACGGCGTCTGCGGACGTGCAGGTGCACCCGCCGGAACGGCGGACGTTGCCTGAGCCGATGGTGCGGGACCCGCAGTGGCCGGCGCACCGGACGATTCCGACGACGGCGTGACGGTCGCATCGACCGCCGCTTCCGCGTCGTCGGTGGTGGTTCCGGGCGCCAGGTTTCCGGGCGCTTCGGTTCCCGGTGCAGGAAGCTGGGCTGCCGACGCCTGGGTGCTAGGGCCGGGCTGCCCTGGAAGGGCGCCGCCCGGCGGAGGGTCCGACGTTACCGTGGGCGAGGGGGCAGGCGCCGTTGGAGCCGCCGTCGTCGGCGTTGCCGGTCCGGGAAGCAACGGGCTCAACGGGACGCAGACGCCGCCGCGGGTCACCGGAACCTGGCCTGCCGGGCACGGCTCCGCTGCCACCGGTGCAGCCAACGCCACCATGCTGAGGACGACGGCGGACCACAGCGACGCAATGCCCACAACCCTCTGTTCGGTGCTCACGGCGTACAACGCTACCCAACTGTCCGCCAAAACGGGTGCACCCCCGCCCGGCACGTGTCCGGCACCGCCCGGGCGTCGTCGGGACACCGCCGCCGGAAACATGGTAGGCAAGAGAAGGGAGCATCTGCGACCTGCCATGCGCGGAGGGATGAGACGGTGCCAGACGATTCGAATACCGGAGCGAAGGATGCGAGGGGCCGGCTCGCATCGCGGCTCCTCGGTGGCGGCACCGAACCCGATCCCCGGTTTACCCTGGCGAACGAGCGCACCTTCCTGGCGTGGATCAGGACGTCCCTGGCGCTGCTCGCCGGCGGCGTGGCCGTCGAGGCCTTTATGGCCAGCCTCCTGGGTCCCGAGTTGCGCAAGACCATCGCGGTCCTGCTGCTGGTGCTGGCATTGGTCATCGGCGGCGGCTCGTTCTTCCGCTGGCTGAACGTGGAACGCGCCATGCGGTCCAATTCGCCGTTGCCGCTTCCCCTGATCGCTCCCGTGCTGGCCATCGGCGGAGCCTTGGTGGCTGCCATCATGGTGGTGTTCGTGATCGCCCGGCCGGCCTGAGCGTGGCTGCCCCGAATGATCCCGACCCGGGAGATCCGGCCCGGCACGGCGATTCCGGCCTCCAGCCCGAACGCACGGATCTGGCGTGGGGCCGAACCACCATGGCAATGGTGGTGGCCGCAGCGCTCTTCCTGCGCTGGCTGCCCCACCACGGCTGGTTCGTCGGAACGCTCGTCTGCGGCGCCATCGCCGCGGCGCTGGCCATCAACCTCACCCAAAAACGCCGGTTCCACCGTGCCGTCCGGGGCATCAACCGGGAAACCATGCCACCCGATTTAGGTTCGACGGCGGCGGTTGCCGCGAGCGTCGTCGTCCTCGCCCTGCTGGGAATCTACACCGTCCTGTTCCTGCCGCTGCAGCCATGACCCGCTGCAGCCACGGCGGAAGGCATTGCGGGACGGAAGGCAGCCACGACGGAAGTCATTGGGGCACGGTTCGGCGACGAGGGCCTGGCGATGAGAGCGCCAGCGATCAGAAGAGCGTCTGCTGGCCGTCTGCTGATGCGTCGGCGTCCTGCGGCCCCCACTCCGACAGGGCAAGACGGGCAAGGTCCTTGAACTCCGGGAGCAGCTCGGCAATGCAGGTCTGTCCCTCCAGCACTGGGATCACCACCGGGTTTGCACTGCTATCGGTGCTCGAATCTGCCACTGGCTGAGTTTATGGCAGGCCACCGACAGTGTGCGGCAGACACTCCATGGCGCCCCGGGGCTGCGCCTCTCAGGCGTTGCTCCTGACGGCAACCGCGGGCCGGCCCGGAGTGGTTACCGGGGCGGCAACAGGCTGCTTTGCGATGGGCTCAGTGACCTTGGCCGGCCGGCGGACCTGGTGCCACGCCCAGGGCAGCAGATAGCTGCGGGCCCATTGGAGGTCTTCGACGCGGGCCTGCCGCCAGTTGCCGCGCGGCAGTTCGCGGGATTCCAGCGGCTGCAGGAGGTGCTGCACACCGAGCGCATCCAGCACCCTCATCGCAACGGCATGGTGGCCCAGCGGTGACAGGTGCAGCCTGTCCCGGTCCCACATCAACGGGTTCCTGAGCTCGCGCAAGCCCCACAGATCAGCGACCACGGCATCATGCTTTGCGGCGATCGCGCGGATGTTTTCGTTGAAGACGGCAACCTTTGTCCGGTTGCGGCCCAGCACAGGGGTGGACCCCCAGTCGGGGCCGGTGAACACCACCAGTGTGGCACCGGAAGTGCTGAGCAGCTCCACGCCGGAGTCGAGCCGTTCCGCCAACTTGTCCGGATCGCTGCCGTGGAAGACCATGTCGTTGCCGCCGGCGGAAAGCGTGATCAGGTCCGGTTGCAGCGCCAGCGCGGGCCCGGCCTGCCGTGCCAGGATCTGGTCCAAGAGCTGGCCCCGCACGGCTAGGTTCGCGTAGGCAAAGTCCGGGTGGCCGTTACTCAGTTCCTCGGCCACACGGTCGGCCCAGCCCCGCACTCCGCCGGGGCGCCGCGGGTCCGGGTCCCCCGCGCCTTCGGTAAATGAATCCCCCAACGCCACGTATCGGCGCCACGGGTGCTCGCTGACGCCGGCAGCCTTATCCCCCCTGCCGATGACAACGCCGTGAGGCCGGCGTCCTGACAGATCCTTGTCATTCGTGGTCACCACGCACCTCCTTGTGGGAAGCCCTGCGCCCTTTCTGTGATTAACCATGGAAGCGCCCCACATGTTCCAGAAACTGCCCGGAATGCCACATTTGTGAATGGAATGCACACCGGGTTGCCGGCGTTAATAACGAGTGTCCGGCACCATTGGTTGCGCCGGACTGACAGGAAGGTCATGAGCAGGAAAATCGAAACAGTCGAAGACGACGCCGGCAAGGTCATCAGCTATCACCGGCACCCGAACGGCGGCGGCCTGATCGGGCGCGGCGCCGAGGTGGACGAGTCGTCCTTCATCAGTTCCACGGCCTACGTGGAGGCCGGCGCCGAGGTGGGACAGGGCTGCCGGATTGGCGGCGGCAGCTGGATTGACCGGCGGGCCCGGATCGGCCAGCGGGTGGTGATCGGTGACGCCGTGTACGTGGGGCCGGGCGCCGTGATCGGCAACCGGGTCCGTGTTGGCAGCCACTCCCGGATTGGAGCGGGCGCCGTCATTGGCCACGGAGTGCGCCTGCATGGCGACAGCACGGTCGCGCAGGGCAGCCGCGTAGGGACCCGGACCAGGGCGTCCGTGAGTGCTTCACGGCGGTCCGCGCCGAGCGACGGGCGGAAGGCCCGCAAGGCCGCCTGAGGTCCTAAGCCTCTCGTGGACTGCGCCGGGGTGCGTTTAACTTAGGGCATACCCACCGTTTTGAGCAGTGAAAGCGGGGACGCGTGATGGGCAGCCCATGGAACGCCGATGGCGGCTCCTACGAAGAGCCCGACGTCGTGGTCCCGGCCGAGAGCGCGGTCCCGGCCGACCGTGTGGTTCCGGCCGACCCGGTTGCCCGGATCAGGGAAACGGTGGTTGCCCGGCAGGAGGAGCGCTTCGGCGGCATCAAAATCGGTTCGGCCTTCTTCGGCTGCCTGACTGCGGCCGCAATGATTATCCTGCTGGGCGCTTTGGCCTTGGCGGCGGGTAGGGCGGGGCTTCTGCCCGGCACGGACCCGGTCTCGGATTCAACAAAGGCGTCCTCTCCGTTCAGCGGGATGGCCGGCCTGATCCTGCTCTTCCTCGTCCCGTTCCTCGCTTTTGTTTCAGGCGGCTACGTCGCAGGACGGATGGCCCGCTTCAACGGCGTCGGCCAGGGGCTCATGGTGTGGCTGTGGGCCGTCATTGCCGCCGCGGGACTTGCCTTGGTTGCCGTCGGCGGCGGCCAATCTGATCCCCTGACCGTGGTCAGGGATCTCCTGGGCGTACCCGTCCATGAGGGCCTGCTCAGTACGAGCAGCGTTGTTGCAGCTATCGCAGTCGCCGCGCTAGCGCTCCTGGGCGCCGTCCTGGGCGGCCTGGCCGGAGTCCACTACCACCGGAAGGTGGACCGGGCCGGATTCGCACCGGCGGAGGAGCACTACCAGCCGTAGGGACGGCTCCGCGCTAAACGGAAGCCGCCACGCGTTCGCCGTTGAAGTATTCGAGCTGCCAGCCGTCAACGGCATGGTGGTGGGCGAGGTTGAGCACAGCGTTCTCGACGCTGTCCAGGGTGCGGCCGATGGCGCGGCTGAGGCTTACGCGGATGAGGGTGCCGTGGGCGACCACCAGGACGCGGCGGCCGCGGAACTCCTCAGCCAGGGTCTCCAGCGCGGCCAACCCGCGGGAGGCTGCCTCGTCCTCGCTTTCCGCGCCGCGGAAACCACCGGGAATGCGCAGGGCGTCAAGCTCGGGACCGGCCTGCAGGCCCTCCGCGGGCCCGAAGCTACGCTCGGTGAGCTCCGGAATGTGCCGCGCCACGCTGAGGCCCAGACCGTCGGCAATGAGGTTCGCTGTTTCCGCGGCACGGCCGAGCGGCGAGGACACAATTGCGTCCCATTCCTGGCCGGACAGGACGGCGACGGCGTCGCGTGCCTGGCCGCGGCCGACGTCGTTCAGCGGAATGTCGGTGGATCCCTGCAGCCGGCGCTGCGCATTCCAGTCGGTCTGGCCATGGCGGACAAGGGCGAACGTCGTAAGGGTCATGCCTTCCATTCTGCCTTGGTGCCGGGTGCGGACCGGAAATTGTGGCTACAGAAGCCGGCGTCTGCCGCGTTAACGAGAGTGCCCGCCCGGGGTTTCCCGGGCGGGCACTCGTTTCACACGGAGAGTCAGTTCGCGTCAGCGCCGACTGCCGCGACGGCTTCTTCGCCGCGTGCCTCACCGGCGAGCCGGAGCCAGGTGTCCACCACGGTGTCGGGGTTCAGGGAGACGGAATCGATGCCTTCCCCGACCAGCCATTCGGCGAAGTCCGCGTGGTCGCTGGGCCCCTGGCCGCAGATGCCGACGTACTTGCCGCGCGCCTTGCACGCCTTGATGGCCATGCTGAGGAGCTTCTTGACGGCAGGATCGCGTTCATCGAAGCCGCCCGAGACGATCGCGGAATCCCGGTCCAGGCCGAGGGACAGCTGGGTCATGTCGTTGGAGCCGATGGAGAACCCGTCGAAGTGGTCCAGGAATTCGTCAGCCAGCAGCGCGTTGGACGGAATTTCGCACATCATGATGACTTCGAGGCCGTTCTCGCCGCGCACCAGGCCGTTCTCGCCAAGCAGCTCGATGACGCCGCGGGCCTCGTCCAGGGTCCGCACGAACGGGATCATGAGCTTGACGTTGGTCAGGCCCATTTCGTTGCGGACGAAGGACAGGGCCTCGCACTCGAGGTCGAAGCAGTCCCGGAAGGACGGCTCCAGGTACCGCGAGGCGCCGCGGAAGCCGAGCATCGGGTTTTCTTCGTGCGGCTCGTAGGCCGGTCCGCCGATGAGGTTGGCGTACTCGTTGGACTTGAAGTCGGACATGCGCACAATCACCGGTTCCGGCGCGAAGGCCGCCGCGATGGTTGCCACGCCCTCGGCCAGCCGCTTGATGTAGTACTCGCGCGGGCTGTCGTACGCGGCGATCCGCTCCCGGATGACCGCGGCCACATCCGCCGGTTGCTTGTCCAGGTTCAGCAGTGCCTTGGGGTGGATGCCGATCTGGCGGTTGATGATGAATTCGAGCCGGGCCAGACCCACGCCGTGGTTGGGGAGCTGCGCGAAGGTGAACGCCTGCTCCGGGGTGCCGACATTCATCATGACCTTGACCGGGGCCTCGGGCAGCTGGGTGATCTCGGTTTCCTCGACGCTGAAGTCCAGGAGCCCTTCGTAGATCACGCCGGTCTCGCCGTCGGCGCAGGAAACGGTCACCTCGAGGCCGTCGGAGAGGACGTCCGTGGCGCCGCCGGTACCGACGACGGCGGGAATCCCCAGTTCCCGGGCAATGATGGCCGCGTGGCAGGTGCGTCCGCCGCGGTTGGTCACGATGGCGGAGGCACGCTTCATGATCGGTTCCCAGTCGGGGTCGGTCATGTCGGCGACGAGGACATCGCCGGTCTTGAAGGCGGCCATCTGGTCGATTGAGCTGAGAATGCGGACGGTGCCGGCGCCGATGCGCTGGCCGATGGCGCGGCCTTCGACCAGCACCCGGCCGGTCCCGTTGAGGCGGAAGCGGCTCAGGCTGCCGGAGGCGCGGCGGGACTGCACGGTCTCCGGGCGGGCCTGCAGGATGTACAGGCCGCCGTCGATCCCGTCCTTGCCCCATTCGATGTCCATGGGGCGGCCGTAGTGGTTCTCGATGGCGACGGCGTGCCGGGCGAGCTGCTCGACGTCGTCGTCCGTGATGCTGAAGCGGTTCCGCAGCGAAGCCTCAACCGGAACGAAATCGATGGTGTGGCCCACTTCGCGGTTGCTCGTGTAGGTCATCTGGAGTGCCTTCTCGCCCAGCCCGCGCTTGAGGATCGCCGGGCGGCCGGCCTGCAGGGCGGGCTTGTAGACGTAGAACTCGTCCGGGTTGACGGCGCCCTGGACCACGGCCTCGCCGAGGCCGTAGGAGGACGTGACGAACACGGCGTCGTTGAATCCTGATTCGGTGTCCATGGTGAACATGACGCCGGAGGCCCCGACGTCGGAGCGGACCATGCGCTGGATACCGGCCGAAAGCGCCACCTCGGCGTGTTCGAACTTGTGGTGCACGCGGTAGGCGATGGCGCGGTCGTTGTAGAGGGAGGCGAACACGTCCTTGATGGCGAGCAGGATGTTCTCGATGCCGCGGACGTTCAGGAAGGTTTCCTGCTGCCCGGCGAAGGAGGCGTCCGGGAGGTCTTCGGCCGTTGCGCTGGAACGGACAGCCCAGGAGAGATCCTCGGAGCCGCCGTGCTTTTCCACCAACTGCTGGTAGGAGTCCCGGATCTGGGCTTCGAAGTCCGGCAGGAACGGCGTCTCACGAATGAGGGTGCGGATCTCCTGGCCGGCAGCGGCGAGGGCCGTCACATCGTCGGTGTCCAGGCCGATGAGCCGGTCGGCGATCTTCTGGTCCAGGCCGGAATCTGCGAGGAAGGTCCGGTACGCGTCCGCTGTCGTGGCGAAACCGTCGGGGACCTTGACACCGGCCGAGGTCAGGTTCTGCACCATCTCACCGAGGGACGCGTTCTTTCCGCCCACCCGGTCCAGGTCCTTGAGTCCGAGTTCTGAGAACCACAGGATGTCTGTCGTCATAGTTGCTGCTCCTTTGCAGATGATGGCATGCAGATGTGCCGCCCCGCTCGCGGCGATAGCCGTTTGGTGGGCGCGAATCTTGTCCACAGTGACAGGTCTCGGGCGCTCTTTCCACATGATGTGCGCCACACTTTGATTGTGAAATTTTTCCCTAATGCTTGAGGTTCATGCGCTGCAGTATGGTCGCAGCCATTTCCTCCACGGACACCGTTGCTGAATTGAGGTACGGAATCCGGTGGGAGACGTACAGCTGCTCCGCGCTGCGCAGCTCGAAGCCGCACTGGCGGAGCGAGGCGTAGGGCGAACCGCGGCGCCGTTCGGTGCGGATCTGGCTCAGTCGCAGGGGGTTGGAGGAGAGGCCGAAACATTTCTCAACGAAAGGCCGCAGCGGCTTGGGCAGCCCTTCGCGTTCGAAATCCTCGTCCACCAGCGGGAAGTTCGCGGCGAAGATTCCGTGCTGCAGCGCCAGGTACATGGTGGTGGGAGTTTTTCCGCAGCGGGACGGCGCCACCAGGATGACCTGTGCCTTTTCCAGCGCACGCAGGCTTTGGCCGTCGTCGTGTTCCATGGCGTACTCAACGGCGGCCATCCTGGATTGGTACCGCTCCGCATTGCCCAGGCCGTGGGCCCTGCCGGGCTCGCCGCTGGCCGGCGAGCCGAGGGCCTGCTCCAGCTGACCGACATGCGTCCCGATCAGGTCCACGATGATCCCCTTGCACGTGGCAAGGGTCTGGCGGATGTCGCTGCTGACCGCCGTGGAAAAGACGATCGGCCGCAAACCGCTGGCGGCCAGTTTGTCGATGGTGCCGACGACGGTCCTGGCCTGTTCGACGGTGGTGATGAAGGGGACCGTGATGCGGTCGAAATGATTCGCGGGAAACTGCGTCAACAAGGTGTTGCCGAGCGTTTCCGCGGTGATGCCGGTGCTGTCCGAAAGAAAGTAGACAGGCCGCAGATCGTCATTGGTCATGAACGTATTGTGCCCCAGGGCCGGTCCCCGTCCGGAATCGGAGGGGCGGCGCGGTCCAACGGACCTAGCCGTCGAAGGGTTCGGCCGATCCCATGAAGCCGTCCCTTCCGGGGGAACGCATGAGCAGGTCGCGCCCGCGGGCGCTGGCCCAGGCAAGGGGGACGGAGGAAAAAGCCCCGACAATCAGCACGGCAACGAGCGCAAGGCTGTCGACCCGCCAGACCAGATAAAGCAGGGCGGTCCCGGGAACCAGGGCCAGGAAGAACGCTGTGAGGACCACAAGCGGCCATGGCCAGAGTGCAGCGAGGGCGGCCATCATGCGGTTCGGCCTCCTTCGGGCCCGGAAACCGATGCGGGTTGCCAGCAGGGCTGCCAGAATTGCCAGCACAGGCGGTCCGAAACCTCCGCCGACGAGCAGCAACACCACCGCCAGGACGGCCAGTCCGCGGGCTCCATGCGGTCTGTGGACATAGAGCACCGACCAAAGTGCCAGGCAGAGGGAAACTGTGACGGCGAGGATCCCTGAGACCAGCAAGTTGGGTATCAGGGTCAGTGCAGGCTCGCCGTTGAGGGGGCTGAACGCGGGAGTGTCACCCCAGGACCTGAAGACCGGGGCGGGAGGAGCGATGGGCCCCTGCAGAACCTCACCGATGCCATGCTCCATCCCGGCAAAAGCGGCCAGGAGCGACATTGTGGTCACCGTGAGGGCTGTCGCCTCGGAGCCGGCCTTGCGACGTGCCTGATCCCCATCGGCAGCTCGCGTGACGTGCATGGTCCCTCCCGTCCTACCCGGCAGCCCTGGCCTCAACCGCGTAGGCCTTTGCCTGCTCGCGCACCTGGAGCACGTAGGAATCGGACTGGTTGTAGGAGAGCACGGCGTCGGTCCATCCCCGCGCCGTGGTGAGGTCGCGGCCGCCTCCGCACAGGTACGAGGCGGCGCTGAGGGCGGCGTCGTCGATGTTTAGCGGGTCGGCGTATCCGTCGCCGTTCCCGTCCCGCCCCGCCAGCTCCCACGTGGAGGGGATAAACTGCATGGGCCCGACGGCGCGGTCCCAAAGAGCGTCGCCGTCGAGGACGCCGTCGTCCGTGTCCGGGATGGCGGCGAAGCTGCCGCCGTCGAGGCTGGGCCCGATGATTGGTCCGCTCACCTGGCCGGTGCTCGATAAAGTTCCGCCGCCGTGGCTGCCGTGCGCCGACTCAACAAAGCCCACGGCCGCTACGGTATTCCACCCGATCCGGCACGCCGGTGCGGCGGCATTGGCCAGCTCGGCTGCCACTGCGTAGGCCTGAAGCGCCCGGGCAGGGATGCCGGTCTGCGCCGCTGTCCGGTCAAGCCACTTTGCATCCATCGTGCTGTCGGTGATGTCCACCGCACGGGCGCCGGAGAGGGTCGCGAGCTTCGCGCCCGATTGAGGCGGAGCCGCCAGGTCCCCGAACCCTGCCGCGCCGGGTCCGCGGAGCACCCAGAAAAGGAGTCCGGTGATGACGCAGATCGCGAAAAGGCAGAAGACCGCAAGGCGTTTCAGGCGAAGCATGGACTAGCCGGGCAGGCCAATGCCTCGACAAGCACCGTACGCCCGTATCGAGTCAGCCTTCACACTCAATACAGTACGCGTGGCCGTCCTTTTCGCGGGCGATCTGTGAACGGTGCCGCACCAGGAAGCAGGAATAGCAGGTGAACTCGTCCCGCGCCTGCGGTACCACCTGAACCACCAGCTCCTCGGCCACAAATTCGCCACCGGGAACAATGGAATCGTCCAGTGCATCTGCTTCGTCCAGGTCGCGGACAACGCTGCGGGCATCGGGTGCGTTCGCCGACTGCAGGGCCTCGAGGGAGCTGTCCTGCGATTCCTTGACGTCGGAACGTACTTCGTCGTAATCAGTTGCCACTTGGGGGTTCTCATTTCAGGTGTATTTGCTGGCCGGAAGAAACTTACACCATCTCCCCGTTAAGTCACCCGGTCTCCGTCAGTCCACCCGGCTACAGGCACTTCCGGTGAACCGGATTGTCACCAAAGCGGGGCGGATTTCGCGGTACGGTCCTATGCTTTTCCTACAGGGTTTTGCAGGAAGCCGCAACGTCTTAATTTGAGCGTGCACCATGGCCGAAGCTACGAACAGCGGACCGGAACCACCGGCTGCCTTCCCGTCCGCAGTTCTGGACACTCCCGATGCACAAGCGTTCCTCAGCGATGCGGCCGAAGACCTCATCGAGGAGGTCGGTGGCCCAGCACGGGGTTTCCTTTGGGCCATCACCCGAGTCGGCCCGGGCGGAGTCCGGAATTGGACGGCCGCCTCACTCAAGGGGCGGCAGGTCGACGGACTTCAAGGCTCGTTCGCAGACGGTCCTGCCCGGGCCGCGGTGGTGAGCCGCGAATTCATCCACATACCCGACGCCGCGGCAGACCGCCGCTGGCCCGGATACTGCGCAGCAATTGCCGGTGAAGGCCTCGGATCCGTGCTATCCGTGCCGATGATCGATGAGTGGGAGACCAGTGCCGCCCTGACGCTATACGCACCCGCGCCGCACGCCTTCACCAGCGACGACGTCATCCGGGCGGTCGCATGCGCACGGCGCATGTCCAAGGTGTGCCATTTGCTGTTGGAGCTGGCGCGGAAGGCACGGACCGCCGTCTCGCCGCCGCCTTCACCCCTGACCGAACTGGCTGTGGAGTCCTTGATCCGCGAGTACGGCCTCACCGAGGAGTCGGCCCTGCAGTACCTGCGGGCGGTGGCACGTGACCTGGCGTTCATGTCGCCGACGGCTCCCGACGCCGGCACCACCAGCGCCGCCTGACAGGCCGGTGTCTCTTACCGCTCGATGCAGACGGTGAGATCCAGGTGGATGTCGCTGGCCGCCGCGAGACGGTCCTGGAGGTAGAGGGCCAGGCTCGCATCGGTGGCGGTGTGGACGCTGTTGGGAACTGCACCGCGCAAAAGCGCCTGCGTGTTGGTGGACTTGACCATGTCCAGCGGCGCCCAGCCGCGGTGGCTGGACGTGAGGCGCTCGATGTCCGTGCGGAAGGAACGCTGGTGGTCCTCGCGGACAGTGGCGCGAACAGTAAACGGGATGAAAGTAGTAGGCAAGGAGGTCCTCTCAAGAGGCAACCGGTGGTCGGCGCCCGGTTATTACAAGCCTCCCCGGGCCCCTGCTATTCCCCTGCCGCCGCCAAGGAGTCCGATGTCACGGCCCGAAGTTCCGCCCGGAATAGGCCTAAAGCCCCTCGTGGGCCCTGCTGCCCTGCGGGTAGGTTGATTGCAGCCACAGGCCGGTCGGGCACAGCGGAGTGACTGCGGCCGTGGCAGGCGGTCCTGCCGATGTTCATGGGTGCCATCGGCGGACGTCGCCTTCCGGATGATGGGTTGCCCCGTCACAGGGGCGGGGTAACTCGTCCGGAGGTTGTTAGGCCACCATCTGTAGAGTTCGACGCCGGTGGTCACCTTGTCAGGTGACCACCGGCGTCGTGCTTCCCAGGAAACGGCGCTACCGCAGAATCACGGTGCGGTTGCCCAGCAGCATTATTCTGCCCTCGCAGTGCCAGCGCACCGCATTGCGGAGCGCGGCGCATTCGGCGTCCCGGCCAACGGCCACCAGGTCGTCGGCGGTGTAGGTGTGGTCCACGTCGATGACCTGCTGCGAAATGATCGGTCCCTCGTCGAGTTCCGCGTTGACGTAGTGGGCTGTGGCGCCCACGGTCTTGACCCCGCGGTCGTAGGCCTGGTGGTACGGCTTCGCACCCTTGAAGCTGGGCAGGAACGAGTGGTGGATATTGATGGTCCGGCCGGCCAGCTTGGCCGAGAGTTCGTCGCTCAGGACCTGCATGTAGCGGGCCAGGACCACGAGTTCCACATCGAACTCGTCGACCAGTTCCAGAAGCCGGGCTTCTGCTTCCGGTTTGGTGTCCTTCGTGACCGGCAGGTGGAAGAACGGGATGCCGTGCCACCGGACCAGGTCCTCCTGCTCGCGGTGGTTGGAGACCACCGCGACGATCTCCACGGGAAGGTCGCCGGTGCGGGCACGGAACAGCAGGTCATTGAGGCAGTGGCCCATTTTGGACACCATCACCAGGACGCGGCGTTTGCGGCCGTGCGGCTCCAGTTGCCAGTTCATCTGCCACTTCTCCGCCAGGGATGCGAAGTCCTGGCGGAGATCCTCGGTGCTGGTGGAATCCTGGCCCGAGTCGAAGTGCACCCGCATGAAGAAGTGCCCCTGGACGCGGTCCCCGTACTGCTTGTTGTCGATGATGTCGCAGCCGTGGTCAAGCAGGAATCCCGAAATCGCATGGACAATGCCCGGAGACTCGGCACAGTCCAAAGTCAGTACATGCTCGCTCATTTCCTGACGTCCCCGAGTTCCCGCGCAACGGCCGCGTCGGGCTCCATGTCCTGGCTGAGTTCAGCCTGGAACGTCGCATAGCGGGCCAGGTGCGCGGGCCGGCGGCGCAGCACGAACCAGGCGGCACCGAGCAGGATGAACCACACCGGCGTCACCAGGAGCGCCAGCAGCGTGTCCGGCTGGGTGGTCAGTGCCCACAGCACGAACGCGAAGAAAGCGAAGACCACCCAGACCATGGGAATGCCGCCGGGCATCCGGTACTTGGACGCCTCATGCAGCTGCGGGCGGCGCCGCCGGAAGGCCAGGTAGCTGGCCAGGATGATGGACCAGACAAAAACGAAGCAGACGGCGGACACGGTGGTCACCATGTCGAACGCCTTGCCGATGTCCGAGCCGGCATACATCAGGATGACGCCGGAGAGCAGCAGGACGCAGGAGAGGAACAGCGCATTCTGCGGGACCTTGCGGCGGGACAGGCGGCCGAACACGGACGGCGCGTCACCTTCCTGAGCCAGGCCGTAAACCATGCGTGAGGTGGAATATATGCCGGAGTTGGCCGAAGACATCGCCGAGCTGAGCACCACCAGGTTCACCACGGTGGCCGCGGCACCAAGACCGGCCAGGGAGAACATGGCGATGAACGGGCTGTGTCCGGCCTGGAACTGGGTCCACGGGGTGACGGACATCAGGATGATGAGAGCGCCAACGTAGAAGAGCAGCACGCGGATGGGAATGGAGTTGATGGCCTTGGGCAGGTTCTTCTCCGGGTCCTTGGCCTCCGCGGCCGTGGTGCCCACCAGTTCAATGCCCACAAAGGCGAAGACGGCGATCTGGAAGCCGGCCACAAAACCCATGAACTCGTTCGGGAAGAAACCGCCGTGGCTCCACAGGTTCGTGAAGGTGGCAGGGCCGGCGTCGGACTGGAATCCGCTGAAGATCATGAACAGGCCCACAATAATCAGTGCCGCGATGGCGATGATCTTGATCAACGCGAACCAGAACTCGGTCTCGCCGAAGGCCTTCACCGTGGTGAGGTTCAGGAGCAGCAGGATGGCCACAGTGGCCAGGCCCTGGATCCACAGGGGGAGCCCCGGCCAGAGTTCCTTCGAGTAGCCGGCAATGGCGATCACGTCCGCGATTCCGGTGATCACCCAGCAGAACCAGTAGGTCCAGCCGGTGAAGAACCCGGCCCAGGGGCCCAGCAGGTCAGCGGCGAAGTCGCTGAAGGATTTGTAGTTCAGGTTGGACAGCAGCAGTTCGCCCATGGCCCGCATGACGAAGAACAGCATGAAGCCGATGATCATGTAGACGAAGATGACGGACGGGCCGGCCGCCGAGATGGTTTTGCCGGACCCCATGAAGAGGCCGGTGCCGATGGCTCCGCCAATGGCGATCAGCTGGATGTGCCGGTTGCTGAGCTGCCTTTCAAGATGCGGTTCCTGGTGGGAGGTCAGGGTCTTAGTTGTCACGTGCTGCTCCTCGAATCAATGCTGGCTGGAGTGCCGTTGGGGAAGACGCGGGGCCCGCTTCGTTGGGGACCGCATCGAGGTTGTTGAAGCTGTAGAGGTGGATGCCGGCGATCTTCCCGGGCTGGCTTCCCAGCCCGTCCACGAGGTTCTGCGGCGAGTAGCGGTCACCGCTGAGGAGCTTGCGCGCCAGCGGGCCTTTTCGGCTCAGGAACTTCAGGGAACTTCCCACGCCGATCTGCGTCGCCAGGGAGACCAGCTTGGTCCGCGGAACGTTTCCGGCCACGCCGGCCCAGACGGGCAGCTGCACTCCTTCGCGGCGCAGGAGCGCCACGTAGTCAAGGACTTTCGGTGCGGAGAAGCACATCTGCGTCACCACGTGCGAGGCCACGTGCTGCTTGGCCAGCAGGGCGTCCAGCAGGTCCACCGGCCCAACCGAGGGATGACCCTCCGGGTAGCCGGCGATTCCTGCCCGCATCATGCCGCCCGTGTACTGCGCGATGTCTTCGAGCAGCGGGAGCGCGGAACCGTACGGGCCGGCCGGCTGCTTCCGGTCGCCGCCGATCACGAACACTTCGCTGATGCCGGCAACGTTGCAGTCGCGGAGGATTCCGGTGAGCTGGGACCGGTCATGCAGGCTCCGCGCCGCGAGATGCGGGACCACGGAGTAGCCGAGCAGGCTCAGCTGCACAGCGGTGCGCATGGTCCGTTCGATCCCGTGGTGGGGCAGGCACGTCACGGTGAGCGTTGTGGTCAACGGCACGTGCGCGCTGACCCGATCAGCGATTCCCTCTGACGGGATGATCTCGATCCGGGTGGGGAACATCATCGGTCCTCTCTCAATGTCACGTCTGAATATCACGGTGGTCCTAGTGGTGTGCCGCGATGAGGGAGCTGGCTTCCTGGCGGGTGCTGCCGGAGCTTTCGATGTGCGCGAGTTCGGCCGGGATGTCCCAGCCCTTCTTGCGCATCGCGGTGGCCCAGAGCCGGCCGGCACGGTAGGAGGAGCGGACCAGCGGGCCGGACATGACGCCGAGGAAGCCGATCTCCTCGGCCTCCGTGGCGAGGTCCACGAATTCCTGCGGCTTGACCCAGCGGTCCACCGGCAGGTGGCGTTCGGACGGGCGCAGGTACTGGGTGATGGTGATCAGGTCGCAGCCGGCCTCGTGCAGGTCCCGCAGGGCCTCGGAGATTTCCTCGCGGGTCTCGCCCATGCCCAGGATCAGGTTGGACTTGGTGACCATGCCCAGGTTCCGGCCCTGGGTGATGACATCCAGGGACCGGTCGTAGCGGAACGCGGGGCGGATGCGCTTGAAGATCCGCGGCACGGTCTCGACGTTGTGCGCGAAGACCTCGGGCTTGGAGTCGCAGATCGCCGCGATGTGCTCGGGTTTGCCCGAGAAGTCCGGGATCAGAAGTTCGACGCCGGTGCCCGGGTTCAGTTTGTGGATCTTCCGGACCGTTTCAGCGTAGAGCCAGACGCCCTCGTCGGCGAGGTCGTCGCGGGCCACCCCGGTCACGGTGGCGTACCGGAGCTGCATGGCCTGGACCGAGCAGGCCACCTTGGTGGGTTCGAACATGTCCACCGGGGAGGGCTTGCCGGTATCGATCTGGCAGAAATCACAGCGCCGGGTGCATTCGGAGCCGCCGATCAGGAACGTGGCTTCCTTGTCTTCCCAGCACTCGAAGATGTTCGGGCAGCCGGCCTCCTCACACACCGTGTGCAGGCCTTCCTTCTTCACCAGGTTCTTGAGCTGGACGAACTCCGGGCCCATCTGGACCTTGGCCTTGATCCACTCCGGCTTACGCTCCACCGGGGTGGCCGCATTACGCTGCTCAATACGCAGCATCTTCCGGCCTTCTGGTGCCAGTGTCATTATTCTCTTTCCTTCAGCATTCGGAGTCAGCATTCGACGACGTTGACGGCGAGGCCGCCCATCGCGGTTTCCTTGTATTTGGAGGACATGTCCTTGCCGGTCTCGCGCATGGTCACGATCACCTCGTCCAGGGACACCCGGTGCGTCCCGTCACCCCAGAGCGCCATCTTCGCGGCGTTGATCGCCTTCGCGGCCGCGATCGCGTTCCGCTCAATACACGGGATCTGCACCAGACCGCCGATCGGATCACACGTCAGCCCCAGATTGTGCTCCATCGCGATCTCCGCCGCGTTCTCCACCTGCTGGGGTGTGCCGCCCATGACCTCCGCCAGACCGGCAGCGGCCATCGAGGACGCCGAACCCACCTCGCCCTGGCAGCCCACCTCCGCCCCGGAAATCGAGGCCTGCTCCTTGTACAACACCCCGACCGCACCGGCGGCCAGCAGGAACTTCACCACCACATCATCCCGGTCCGCCTGCGTGGCCTGATCCATCCCCGGCGCGAAGTGCAGCGCGTAATACAACACCCCCGGAATGATCCCGGCCGCCCCGTTCGTCGGGGCCGTGACCACCCGCCCGCCCGAGGCGTTCTCCTCATTGACCGCCAGCGCGATCAGGTTCACCCATTCCTGCCAGTACTTCGGATCCCGGTACTCCGGATCCTGCCGGCCCGCATCCTGGTCCCGGGTCTCCTTCAGGAGGCGTTCGTGCCAGTCCGGAGCCCGGCGCCGGACCTTCAGCCCGCCGGGCAGCAGGCCTTCACGCTTCAGGGACACCGCAACGCACTCCTCCATCACGGAGTAAATGTGCAGCAGCCCCGCCCGGATCTCCTCCTCGGACCGGGACGCCCGCTCGTTCACGAACATGATCTCCCCGATGGACAAACCCTTGGACTGGCACCGGCCCAGCAACTCCGCCGCCGTACGGAACGGCAACGGCAGCTCCTTCTTCGACTCCTCCAGCTCCTGCTGCGCCGCGTCCTCCTCGCCCTCACGGACAATGAACCCGCCGCCCACCGAGAAGAACGTCGCCGCATGCAGCACTTCACCGGCAGCATCCGTGACCGTAAACGTCATCCCGTTCGTATGCCGCGGCAGGACCGTCAACGGCCGCAACACCATATCCTTCACCCCGTACTCCAGGGCCACCCCGGCACCATCAACAGCACCGGCCAGCCGCAGCTTCCCGGACTCCGCGATCGCCGCCAGCCGCTCCTCCACCTCCGCCGGCAGGATCTTCTCCGGATGGAAACCCTCCAACCCCAGCAGGATCGCCGTCATCGTCCCATGACCATGCCCGGTCGCGGCGAGCGAGCCATACAAATCCACCCGCAACCCCGCCACCTTCGCCAGGTCACCGGAGGACCGAAGCTCCTCGGCGAACACCGCCGCAGCACGCATCGGACCCACCGTATGCGAACTCGACGGCCCAATCCCGATGGAAAAAAGATCAAACACACCAACAGCCATGGCCGGGGTTCCTTAGTTGCTCACGCGGGGAAGGGGAGCACGGCGGCGCGCGCCAGCACGGCGGCCTGGAAACGTGGATGGGGACGGGTGTATCAGCACGAGGAACTCCATAATTCAGGTGGCACAGGGTGCCACGATGATTCGGGTTCCTCCCCGCTCTGTATCTGACCTGAGAGTTTCCGCGGACCCTGCTGTTACAGCGTGCCGCTTGCACCGTCGGTGAGCCCGGAGACCGGACTACTTTCCAGAGTTGCCTCGCCGCGGCGGTACGTGGGCCTGAGAGATTCCTGGGGAGGATTTGCTCCTACGGCGCCTGCTGAACGTACCGGCAGGACTCTCCCGCCGCAGATCAAAAGCATGTGTCACTTGTCGGTGACACGGCTCACACTTTACTCCGTCGCCGGGACGGCACGCAACAGAGTCACTTCACACGGGTCACACTTCCCGCGCCGGCCGCTCCGGAATCCCGTCCCGGTACATCACGGTGCTGCGTTTGAAGATCTCGGCATAGACCGAGGACCGGACGGACGTCACCGTCTCCAGCTGCCGGAGATCGTCGAGCAGCAGCCGCAGTTCGTCCAGGCTTGGCAGGGCCACCTGGGCCAGCACGTCTTCACCTGAGGCGGCGGCCCAGCGGGTCACCGGAAGGCCGGCCAGGTATTTCGCCGGCGCCTCCGCCGCGTTGCCGGAACGGGTCAGGGTGATCAGGGACTCCACGGGGAATCCGAGTATTGCCGGATCCACCACTGCCCTGATGAACAGGGCACCGGAGTTGGTCATGGCTTCAAGGCGGCGGCTGACGGTTGCTTTGGAGACCGACAATTCGGAGGCCAGCTCATCCACGGTGGCCCGCCCGTTGCGTTGGAGGAGCCCGGCCAGGGCCCTGTTCGTTTCATCAAGCGCCTCACCGGGCTGGCCGGTGCGGATTCCGGCCAGCCGGCCGTCCTCGTCGCGGTGGAGCGCGGCGTACTGTTTCTTGTCCAGTACCTCCGGGGTCCAGCCGCTGGGGGTGCGGAAATACTCCAGCAGGGGTGTCATGGCAAAGGACTGCACACCGTCCACCCCGGACAGGCGCCGGTAGAGAAGCCCGCCCAGTTCATCCGGGGAAAGAAAGAGCTCCGCCACGGCCTCGTTCGTGCCGGACAGTGCGGTGACCCAGGATGACTCTTCCTGCTCCGCAAGCCATGTGCAGACACCGCGCAGGTTGCGTGGGGCCGCCGTCACGCGCAGCAGGAAGGCCGACCGCGAACTGACCGACGACGGGTTGATGAAGGAGTTGGTGCGCACCAGACCGGATTCGAGCAGCTTGTTGCCGCGGCGTGCCACGGTGCGTTCCTGCTGCCCCAGGACATCGGCGATCAGGCGCCAGGGAGCGCGCCCGTTCCGAACCAGCGCGGCCACGATCTGCCGGTCCAGGGCGTCAAGCTGCTCCACGTCCCGGCTCCTCTCATTGCGGCTGGGAAAGTACGACGCCGGACGGCTGCTTCCGCGGAACGGAACCGGGGCGGCGGACCCGCCGCCGCCCCGCTCATGTCAGTTCCGGCCCAGATAGGCTAGCACTCCGGAGAGCGCTGCACCTGTTCCCCCGACGACGGCGGCACGGGCGTCCGGCGCGAACTGCGGCGAGTGGTTCCCGGCGGGTGCCGCGCCGTCCTCGAAGAGCTCCGGATCGAAGGCGCCAAAGGCCCAGAACACGCCAGGCACGCCGATGGCGTCGCTGAGCCATCCGGCGTCCTCCGACCCCATGCCGAGCGGTGCGTCGATCAGCGCATCGGCGCCGAAGTCAGCCGTGAACGCCGCAGTCACGCGGTCGGCGGAGGCGGGATCGTTGTAGCAGCGGGGGAAGCTGTTCAGTTCCACGATGGTGGGTTCCGGCGCCGCCGAGGCCTCGGCTTCGGCTGAGATGATCCGGCGGATGGCGGCAAGCACGGTGGCGCGTGTGTCCTCGTCGGGCGTCCGGACGTTGACCGAGAACTCGGCGGAGTCCGGAATGATGTTCTCCTTCAGGCCCGCATGGAAAGTTCCCACGGTGACGACCGCCGGCGTCGAGGGTGCCAGCTCGCGGGAGACGATGGTCTGCAGGCGAAGGACCATGGCGGCGGCGGCCACGATCGGGTCGATCGACTTTTCGGGCTGCGAGCCGTGGGCCTGCTTGCCGTGGACGGTGATCTTCCACGAATCGGCCAGGCTGGCCATGTGCCCGCCCCGGATCATGAGTTTGCCCTGGCTGACCGGCATGACGTGCTGGGCCAGCACCACGTCTGGTTTGGGGGCCCGGTCCCACAGGCCGTCGTCGATCATCGCCTTGGCACCGTACGCCGTCTCTTCGCCGGGCTGGAAAATGAGCACCAGGGTTCCGGCCCACAGCTCGCTGCGGTCCGTGAGGAGCGAGGCCAGCGCCAGCGCGGCGGCAATGTGCGTGTCGTGGCCGCAGCCGTGCATCACCGGAGCGGTGGTCCCGTCCGGCAGGGTGCCGGTGGCCTCGCTGGCATAGTCAAGGCCCGTCTGTTCTGGGATGGGCAGGCCGTCGGTGTCGGCGCGGAAGCCGATGACCGGACCGTCGCCGTTCTTCAGGATGCCAACCACGCCGGTCCCGCCGCAGCGGAAGGATTCGATGCCCAGGCCGGCAAGGTGCTGTTCGATGTACTCCGCGGTCTTGAATTCCTGTGCCGAGAGTTCCGGGTGGGCATGCAGGTGCTTGTAGACGCCGACGTATTGCTCCACGAAGTCCTCGGGAACTTCGACGGCGGGGGTCAGGCGTACGCCTGTGGTGGTGGTGCTCATTGCTGGCTGCCCTTTCAGTGGGTGGGTTCGGAAATGCGGGTGGCCTGGACGTTTTCGCCGGCGGCCGGTTCCATCGGAGCCTGCGGGGCTCTGGAGCGCGCAAACCAGGAGGCTGCGATGGTGATGAGGACAGCCAGCGCGGTGGCAAAGTACGTCAGGCCCGGAGCCAGCGGCACCACCACGAACACGATGGCGGCGGCCACAATGACGGCCACAATCGTGGTGCGGCGGCTCTTCATTGCCATGACGCTCTGCAGGACCACGGCGCCGAATATTGCGGGCAGGATGTAGCTGCGTGCCGTAGCGATCAGGGGCGCGGGGAGCATTCCCACGAGCCAGGTGCCCAGCACGCCCACAAAGAAAATGAGTGTGGTGATGTGGACCAGCACCGCGCCGATGATGGCGCTGCCGGCGATGAGTTCAGCCCGGCGGGTGCCCGGCTTCTCCCCCAGGTTGGCCTGAGCCACGATGGCCGCCGGCAGCAGTTTGTTCGCAATATTGCCGATCAGGAAGGCCTGGTACATGGCTGAGCGCCCCAGGATGGGGAAATAGGACACCGGCTCGATCACGGCGATGATGCCGAACGTGGCCAGGACGGCCCCGACGGCGGTGACCAGTTCCAGGGGTGTCACGCCCATGCCCGCGCCAAAGGCGGCGTACAGGGCCGCGGCCAGGGAAATCGGCAGCCCGAGCCCCAGGGTGATGGGACCCCAGACTGACGTGGTGCGGTCGAAGGCCGAAAACCGTGCGGATGTTTCAGGGGAAGTCGTGGTGGACATCAGATTGGCTCCTGTCGGGGGTTTCAGGCGGCTGCGGTCATGACGAAAGCGGCGGTGAGTGCCACGATGATGGACATTCCCAGTCCCCATTCGCGAAGCCACGGAAGCCGGAGCCTATGGGCAAGCAGGAGGCACACGCCCATTGCTGCCGCGGAGGCGAGCATGGTGACGAGGTGGACGGGAGACTTGAGCACCTCCTGGAAGGCGAGGGTGAAAAACGCGCCCAGCAGCGCCGCCGTCGGGACAATGGCCATCACTGCGGGGTTAACCTTGCGGAGCTTGGCGTCGCCTTTGCTGAGGATGGGCGTCAGGATCAGCGCCGTCAGCATCCAGGCGAGGCCGCCGATGGTCATGGCTGCGAAGGCGAGGGCGAAGATCTTCTGCGTGTACGTGGGTCCGCCCAGCTGTGCGCCCTGGGTGCCGGCCGAAATGCCGGCTGCTGCAACGTCGAAGGCAGCCGAGCCCACGAGGCCGATGCGTGTCAGGACCGCGGGGGTTCCGAACAGCGGGAGGAGGGAGATGGCGATGAGGGCAACGGCAAGTGAGGGGCCAATAGCCGCTACGGCACCGGAGCGGACTGAGCTGTTGACCTGCCCCGGCGTGAGCTCGGCGGCCGGTGCCGCTTTCCGGATGGCCTTGAAGTAGATCACCGATTGGAGGATGACGACGGCGAAAACGCCTACCGCGGACGCCCATAAGACGGGGTGGTGGATCAAAGGGGTGATGTCTGTGGAACCGGGATCGACAGCTGCGACAACCACGTTTACTCCTCTGGAAACTGAGGGGACACTCCTTGTTTGAGTGTCCGAAATTAATACTTCATGAACTCCTTGTGCCTGTTTGTTTCATTCTTACAGCACGAGTTGTCGATAAGTACACAGTTTTCAGATTTCCGACAGATCACGAAAGTGAAGCGCCGGTGTAAATTATCCGGCCCCGGGCGAAGGCTAGAGAAGCACGGCTGCGAACATTGCCGTTCCGCCGGCGCCGAAGATGGCGAGCATGAGGCCCACCCAGAGGCTGCCCCGGGAGATGACAAAGACGGGCCGCGTCGATTCAGCCGGGTTCGCCGGGTTGTAGAGCACCGGGATGTGCGTGCCGATGATTTCCTGGTCCGGGCCGTAGATGTCTGACTGGCCAAGCCACCTCAGGCCATGGGAATCCTGGAACTCGTAGGACGGGGCAAAGCGGTTCCGGCCGTTGCTCGCAGGGCCGTCCACGCCGCGCAGGTTCCCGGTCACCAGGGCCTGCGCGGGCACCCAGCCGCGAAGGGCAGACCGCCGCCGGAATGAGCCGGCCAGGGAAACCCCCATGACTATCAGGCCCGCCACCAGAAACAGCGCGGGCACCGCCAGGAACAGCGCCACTATGGAGTTCATGCTCAGCCCACCGGGAGGACGCTGATGAAGAGGAACGCTCCAGCGGCAATCGCGGCGAAGAACGGGATCATGCAGCCCATCGCCGTGCGGTCCTGGGATGACACCTGGAACGACTGATTGGGGTTGATGGGGTTGTACATCACTTCCACCCACGAGCCCGGATCCGGCTGGCTGGCGTATGAGACCTCGGATTCGCCGGCAAACAGGGTCCCGCGGGGATCCGCAAACTGGTAGGTGGGGTAGTAGCGCCGGCTGCGGCTCCCGCCGCCTCCCCCGTTGGTCCAGCCGGCCACGCTTCCGGTGACGACGGCCTGGACCCTCGGCCAGCCGGCCGTGAGTTGTTCGCGGCGTCTGGTCTTCCGCAAAACGCGGACAATCGAAAAAATCACGCCGGCAACAAACAGCGCCCAAATGATGTACAGCGCGATCTTCACGTGTCCCCCCAGGTTCCAGTCACCAAGAAGTATGCCATCGCCCGGCGGCGGCCTGTCAGTCAGGCGGCCGCCGGGCGATGGCATACGCGCAGTGCCGGCTTAGATCAGCCCTGGGCTACTGGGAGGTGAGGTGAAGCGCCTCTGCCTGTGACGCAGTCAAAGCTGCGTCGGCGTCCCGCAGGACCTTGGCTGCCACCTGGAGGCCTTCGATCCGGCCCAGGGAGGTGTCCTCGTGCTCGATGTTGACCAGCATGTTGGGGTCCACCTCGTACAGTGCGCGCAGGAACTCGGTCCAGTACGCGGTGTCGTGCCCGCGGCCGAGTGCCACGAAGTCCCAGGCGGAGTTCTTGGGCCATTCGTTGGCCCACTCGTCGCCGCCCAGGTTGGTGCGGTTCTCCTCCGGCGAGAGCCGGCGGAAGCTGTTGTCCAGGACGCCGTAGAGCGCGGCGTTTGCAGTGTTGACGCGAACGTCCTTCGCCGCGGCCTGGAAGACCAGCGGACCAAGTTCGCGGACCACGGCGACCGGATCCATCTGCTGCCAGAACAGGTGCGAGGCGTCCAGTTCGACGCCGACGTGGGTGGCCCCGGTGAGTTCGATGAGCTTGTGGACGTCGGCGGTGTTGAACACGATGTTTTGCGGGTGGAGTTCAAGGGCCACCTTCACTCCGTGGTCGGCGGCGAGGCGGTCGGTTTCCTTCCAGAAGTCGGCCGCGATGCCCCACTGGTAGTCGAGGACGTCCAGGGCGGCCGAGTTCCAGGCGTTGACCACCCAGTTGACCGTGGTGGCTCCCGGTTCGCCGCCGGGCAGGCCGGACATGGTCACCACGCGGTCCTGTCCCAGCCGGCGGGCCAGCTGGATGGAGCGGCGGATGTCCTCGGCGTGCTTCTCTCCGATTTCCCGTTTGGGGTGCAGCGGGTTGCCGTTGCAGTTCAGTCCGGCAATCGAGACGCCGGTCCCCTCGAAGATCGCCAGGTAGTCGTCGCGGGCCGCGTCGCTTTCCAGGATCTGGTCCATGGTGGGAACGTGGACGGCCGGCAGGAATCCGCCCGTGTTGATCTCGATGCCGGTCAGGCCGAGGTCGGCGATGACCTTCAGGGCCTCGGGAAGCGGGCGGTCGTGCAGGATTGCGTTGTAGACGCCGAGTTTCATAGCGTGACCTTCTTGCCGTTGTTAAGCGCGGATTCGGCGACGGCGCCGAGCAGTTCCATGTTGCGGACGCCCTCATCGAAAGTGGCGCAGCGGGGCAGCGATTCGGCTTCACTGAGGCCGGCCACCTCTTCGAGGAACGCGCGGGCCTGGTAGCCGAACGCGTCGTTCTGGCCGAAGCCGACTTCGGGCGCGTCCATGGCGAGGCCGCCTGCGATGTAGGGGTGGCCGGGGCCGAGGATCACCTGGCGGTAGCCGTTCTCGTTGCCCGATCCGTCGTTGAGGAACAGCTGGATTTCGGCGGGCCGGCGCTGGTCGAACTTGGCAGCGCCGTTCTCGCAGAACACTTCGAAGTTGAGGCTGTTGGCGTGCCCGGCGGCCACGCGGGAGACCTCGAAGCTGCCTGCACCGTTTTCGAACTCCGCGGAGAATGCGGCGTAGTCGTCGTTCTCCACCGCTTCGAAGGTATCGCTGACTGCAACGTGGTCATGCCCCATGACGGCCGCCAGGGGCAGGGGACGCTTGTCGATCACGGTGCTGAGCCGGCCGCCGCTGATGGACTTGATGTCGCCGCAGAGGAACTCCGAGACGTACGCAAGGTGGCTGCCGACGTCGGCCAGCGCACCGGAGCCGGGGCCGCCCTTGTAGCGCCAGCTCATCGGCGCCGAGGGGCTGAAGCCGTAGTCGGTCCAGTAGCGGCCGCTGAAGTGCAACACCTTGCCCAGGACGCCGGTGCGGATGAGGTCCCGGATGTAGGCGATGCCGGGAGTGCGGCGGAAAGTGAAGCCAATGCGGGCAATCGAACTCGCGTTGCGGGCGGCATCGGCCATGGCGCGTGCGTCTTCCAGCGAGTCGCTCAGCGGCTTTTCACACAGTACGTGCTTTCCGGCGGCGAGCAGGCCTTCCACCACTTCGCGGTGGAGGGAGTTGGCGATTACCACGCTGACGACGTCGATGTCATCGGCTTCAGCGATGGCCTGCCATGAGGTGTCGTTGCGCTCGTAGCCAAAGCGGCGGGCGGCCAGCGAGCCGAATTCGGCGTTGACGTCGCCGATCGAGACGAGCCGGACCTGGGGAAGGACGGGGCTATACAACGTGGATGCGGTCCGGTAGGCAGCAGCGTGGGCCTTGCCGGCCATCCCTGCGCCGATGACGGCTACGCCGAGGCTTTCAGCCATGATTTCTCCTTTGAAATGTGGCCAGGCGGATCGCCTGTCCGGGAAAATTGTAGCGCTACAAAAATGTCCGCTGGAAAAAGCGTAGCTTTGTCTATATGTCCTGTCAATGCTCGTGCGGCTATCCTCGATAACGAGACACGAAAGGCCCTGCCATGACGCTGAACACCCCTCGGACCCGCCGCCCCACGATCTACGACGTCGCCAAGAGCGCCGGCGTCTCGCCGTCGCTGGTGTCCCTGGTCCTGCAGAATCCTTCACGGGTCAGTGACAAACGCCGGGAGGCCGTACTGGCAGCGATTGCGCAGCTCGGGTACCGGCCCAGCCGCGCCGCCACGGCCCTCGCGAGCAGCCAGACAAAGAGCATCGGGCTGGTGATCGACGACTTCCGGAACCCCTGGTTCGTCGATCTGCTGCGCGGCATGGAATCCGCGCTCTCGGTGCACGGCTACCAGGTCACGGTGGCGGACTCACGGCCCGGGCAGAACCGGATCAAGGAGGCGACCGACGGCCTGCTGGCCCTGCACGTTGCGGGCCTCGTGATCGCCGCGGAACCCAGCGAGTCAATGCTCTCCGGCACCTGGGTTCCCACGGTGGTCGCGGGCTGGCGGAAAGGCGTCCCGGACGGCGCCGACCTCATCACGAACGACGACGACGGCGGCGGCCGCCTGGCAGCGAGCCATCTGCTGGAGCTCGGCCATACCCGGATCGGCCACCTGTCCGGCTCGGACGGGGCGGCGGCGCACCGGCGCGAGGGCTACCGCAGCCAGATGGTGGCTGCCGGCCTTGGGGTTCGGATCGCCGGGGAATCCGGTGGAACGTCTGAGGAGGACGGCTACGCGGCGGCCTGCTGGCTGCTGGACCACCACCCCGACACCACGGCCATTTTCGCGGCCAACGACACCATGGCACTGGGCGCGCTGGCAGCGGCGAAAACGAGGGGCCTTTCCGTGCCGGAAGACCTGTCGGTGATCGGTTACGACAACTCGCCGCTGGCGAAATCGCGGTACCTGGACATCACCACCGTGGACAACCGCAGCGACGTGGTCGGAGCTGACTCGGCACGCACGCTGCTGGCAAGGATCCAGGATCCGGCGCTGGAACCCGAGCGCAAGCTGATCGAACCCGTCCTGGTGGTCCGCGGCACCACCGCCCGTATTTCCGGCTGACAACCACGGCGCCGGAACCTGCGCCCGGCACCCCTTGTTAGGCTGGACCCATGAAATCCCGCCTCGCCGCCCTGTCCGTTGCCGCCCTCATCGTTGCACTGACCGGCTGCGGCCAGGTCCAGGAGGCAGCCGAAAAGGCCGTGAACGACGGCGCCTCCCAGGTCGCCACTGCCGCGGCGGAGCAGGTCAAGGGCCAGGTGTGCGCCCTCGTGGAAGACGGCCTGGTTTCCGTCAAGGACAAGGAACTCCTGGGCGGCCTCGTGGCCGGCGCCGAGACGGCGGGTGTGCCGTCCGAGATCACCACGCCGCTGCGTCAGATTGCGGCATCGGGCGATCAGGTTCCGGCGGAATCCGTCACAGCCCTCAAGGATGCCTGCACCGCCTAAGCCTCGGCAGCAGGTGCGTGTCACTGCAGGGTCTGGACCTCCACCGTTTCAATGATCCGGGTGGACGGTTCACCGACCAGCGCAGGAGCAGTCACCCCTGTCTTCCAGGTGTCGGTCTGCAGCCGGGCCAGGAAGTCCACCGCCGCCTCCTGGGTATCGAAGTCCAACTCCAGCATCACGTAGTCCTCCTGGTCGAGCGGACGCGAAATCCGGTAGGACCGCACCCCCGACGCCAAGCGGTCCAGCGGGTCACTGTCGAAGGCCTTCCGCCACATGGCGAAGTCCCGGACCTGGTGTTCAATCTGCAGGGTGATCATGAAGGCTGCTCCCGTCGAAGGTTCCACACGCCCAACCATAGGCCCGGAATGCCGGTTCAAAACAGAGTGGCGGACCGAAAGGCACTACTGGTTGCTGGTTCAGGCCTTGCCCGTCAGCGCTTGCCCTTCTTGCGGGATCCCTTGCCGCGTCCCTTGTCCGGATTGGGCGCGTAGCGCTGGGCCACTTTGGGCTTCTTGACGCCGGTCCCCCGCCGGTCCGGCTTCGGTTCCTTTTTGGGCGGCTCCACCTTCGCGGATGGCTGGCGTGAGCTCTGGGCGGTCCGGCCCCGGACAATGCCGATGAACTCCTCGATCACTTCCTCCGTGGGCTTGTCCGCAGCGTCGGCCGCTGCCTCGCGCGAGGTCGCCCGCCCGGCATCGTTGAGCCAGGCCAGCGCAATCTGGGTGGTGGGTGCGCCGGTGAGTTTCCGCGCCACCGTGTCCTTGACGTTGAGGTGGCGGGCGACGGACATCGGCAGGATGGCAAGCCCCGCACCGGATGCCACCACCTGCAGGGCCGCTTCCGGGCCGCCGAGCTCCGCCACGTCCAGGAATGATTCCGCGTCAAGGTCCGCCAGCGCCACCTCTTCGAAGACCGAAATTTCATGCCCCTTGGGAGCAACCACCACCGGCCGCTCCTCGTAGAGGGGGATCACGTTCAGGCCTTCGCGTTCCACCGGGAGCCGGACGAAGCTGAGGTCCGCGGAACCGTCACGCAGGACCGAAAGCTGTGTGCCGTCGTCGGACATGAAGGAGTGCAGCGGAACGTCCGGCATCCGCTCTTCCCACCGCCGGATCCACTTCCCCGGCGTAACGCCGGCAACGTAGGCGAAGCGGAGCTCCCGCACGGCAGCTTCGGCCGGGATCGCGGCGGTTTCGTCGGGGGTCTGGGGTGCTTCTTCTGCTGCGGACACATGTTCACAGTACCGCCCGGCCCGGCGCATGGCGGGTGTCAGTGTCCAGTACCGGTGCCCACTCAGCCCCGGGCCGGATACCCTTGAAGCATGACCTCTGCAAACTCCCAGTCCATGAAGCCGGCCACCGTTGCCAAGAAGCTTGGCATCTACCTGCCCGCAACACCCCAGGAGTTCCAGGATTCGGTTATCACCCGCGCCGATTTCGCCGAGCTCCAGGCCAACCCGCCGGAGTGGCTGGCCGAACTCCGCCGCAACGGCCCGCACCCCCGCCCGGTGGTGGCGCAGAAGCTGAACGTTTCCATCAGCGGCCTGGCCCGCGGCGGCGTCGAAGAAGCACTCACGACGGCGGAAATCACCGCGCTGCTGCAGGCTCCCCCGGCGTGGCTGGTCACCGAGCGCTCCACGCACGCCGCGGTCCGCGCCGAAGCCCAGCGCGTCAAGGACGAGGCCGCCAAGAAGGACGCCAAGAAAGCCCGCGCCAAGGCGGAGTAGGCCCCCTGTCCGTGCTGCGGAATTTGGCGACGCCGCGGAAATCCTAGGCTTGTCCGCGCATCCGCGCCGTGACGGGCAGGATCTGCGAACAAGCTTCTGACGCGTGGCTGTTCAGCGGACGGGGCGAAGGTCGTCCGGGTCCTCGCGGTGGAACATGCGCCGCGGTGCGACGCCTTCGAACAGCACCCACACGGTGGAGGCGTCGTCGGTCATGGAGTCAACAATGCCCGACGCCGTGACCCGGTTGCCCCGTACAACCGCCACCTTGTCTCCGGGACGCAGCTCCGACCAGTCGGTTTCCGGCCGTGCGGACGCGGCTGGCACGTCGTCGGCCTGGTGTCCGTGCGGAACATGCGGCCCCGCGCCGAACAGCCACGCGGACACGTCACTTCGCAGCACAAGGTGGGGACCGCCCGTCGCACTCACGCTTCCCGTGGGCACGTAGTAGCCCCGGCCCGCGCCTGCCCCGCCGGCGGCCCGGTCCAGGGCGTCAACAAGGCGTCTGGTGAGGTGCCCCTGCGGACCAATCTCCCGGAGCTCGTCGAGCTCTTCCGGAGTGAGCCGTCCCAGCACAGCAGCAATGTCGGCCATGGTGGATCCCTTCTAGCGAATGGTGCCTGAAGGACCACGCTAGAACCCCGCCATTAACGGCGCATGAAATCCGGACGGCGAACAACGAACAAGTTTCCGCGGGGGACAATCCGGACGGCCGCCTCGTTGAACCAGTGACGCTGCGCGCTATACAGTCCGCCCCCAACGAAATGAGCCACCCCTGCTGATTGTCCTCACCGGAATTGACGGCGCCGGAAAGACCACCGCTGCACGCGCAGCCGTTGACGCCGCACGCCTGGCAGGCTGCGGTGCCCTGCTGCTGCGCAATCACGCTGGCCGCCGCAACATGACGCAGTGGTCGGAACGCTCCGGAATTCCCCTAAATCCCCGCCTCGCTGACGCACTGGAGACGGTCATCCGGACAGTCAACGTGCTGGTGTCTCACGCCCGGGCCCGCAGGTTTTCCGGCCTGGTGGTCATGGACCGCCACCTCTACTGCCAGCTTGCCCTGCGCAGCGTCCGGAAGATTCGGCCCGGCCGGTTCCTCCCCTGGCTGCTGCGGCACCTCCCGGCGCCGGACCTGGTGATCCACTTCGACGTCGCTCCGGAGCGGGCGCTGGAACGCATCCTCCGGCGGGGGACGGACAGCGAAACACTGGAGGAACTGACCGCGCTGAGTGAGGGCTACCGAAGCCTTCCCGGACTTTGCCCGGTTCGCCCTGATCGACGCCGGCGCCACCCAGGACGGGGTCCTTGTCGCGCTCACCGATGCGATCCACGGCGCAGCCGGCGGTACGGCGGTCAATCCGTTCGGCAGGACCGGACAAACCGGCGGGGCCGGGCGGATCAGCGAGAAACAATCGACGTCACTGCGCTGACGAACGGAGGGACGGCCGCCACGGCTGCAACGCCGAGAAGGCCGCGCACCGCCCAGTCAACGGCCACTCCGCGGCGGCCGGTCCCGGGCAGCCTGGCCACCCGCGCCTCGCGGCCCGCACGCAGCCGCCGGGCCCGGAGAACTGCAGCGGCCTGCGCCCACACCAGCACCCCGAGTGCACCGGCGCCCAGCAACACGCCCGCAGGAACGAACAGCACGGCCGCCAGCAACGGCAGGTAGTACTTCCAGTTCTGTCCGGAAGGAAGAGGAAGGCGTTGACTGAAGGCGCCCGCCACGGCCGCCACGACGGCACCGTGCAGGATGGCCATCACGGAGAAAAGCACCACGGACAGCCAGCCCGGACCCACAATGGCAAAGTCGATGTTGTCCGCACGGAACGGTTCCACGGAGGCACCGAAGACGAGGAGAAGCAACACGCCCAGCACCGGCCCTGCCCACCGGCCGGCAGGAAGCCACCGGTGTATGAGCACGTAAACGATGGCTGCGGCGAAGCCGGCCGGAAGTCCCGCGAAGAACAGCAAGGCAATGCTGCCCTCTACCGTGGGAAAGCCCACATTGGCCTGGGCCTCGGTCAGGCGGCCCTGGGCTGACGCTGGCGAGGTGACGGCCAGCACGCGCATCACCAACCTGCCGCCGGCCCACCCGACCAGCAGCCCTGATGCGACCCCGGCCACCGTGGCCACGTTGGCCCACCACAAGTACTTGCGCAGCGCGGAGACCTGGGCCCCGACCACGACATCCCGAGCGGACGCCGGCGAAGGCACCGGAAGATCCGCGGTTGAAGCCGGCGCCCCCAGCGTGCGCCCTCCCCAGGCAATGACCATGGCGGCGCCAACAAGGAGCAACAGCGTACAAACAACCACGATTGCCAGCGCCACGGGTCATCACCACCAACATAAGGGTGGATTCATTGTGCTCCGGCCGCGGGCTGTTGGATAGGGGTGGCCGGTGATACGGACCAGGGCCTCCGGCCGAACGGGCCGCACGTAGAATCGGGTCCTAGATCATGAGGACACGGGAGACGCATGAGCACCAGGCAAGTGGGAATCAAGGACGTGGCAGCCGCCGCGGGAGTCTCCATCGCCACCGTCTCCCAGGTCCTCAACAATGTCGCCTACGCCAGGGTGGGGGCCGAAACCCGGGACCGGGTCCATCAGGCCGCCCGCCGGCTCGGGTACGGTCCAAACCGGCTGGCCCAAGCCTTGCGCACCCGCCGTTCGGACGTCATCGGAGTTATTTGTGAAGATATGGCCACGGCCCCGAACTCCGGCCTCGTCATTTTGGGTTCGGTGGAGGCGGCCAAGGTCCGCGGCTACACCATCATGATCATCAACGCCCCGGGCACCGGTCCGGATGGCTCCGGCGATGCCGGCGTGGCCACATTGATGGACCGCCAGGTGGACGGGATACTTTACGCCGCCAAAGGCCGCCGTCGGCTCCGTGTCCCGGCCGGCCTCGTTGGGCTTCCGGCGGTGCTCGTGGACGCCGAAGATATGGGCCACTCCGTCTCGTCGGTCATCCCGGACGAGGAAGGCGGGGCCCGAACAGCGGTCCAGACTCTCATCGACGCCGGCCACACCAGGATCGGCATGATCGCCAGCACCGACGACGTCCCGGAGGCACATTCCCGCCTGCTGGCCTTCAAGGACACGCTGGTGGATGCCGGCCTGGAATTCCGCGCCGAACTGGTCCAGTCTGAGCCCTCCACGGACGCGGCCGGCGGCTATCGCGCCGCCCTCCGCCTGATGCAGCGGGACCGTCGGCCTACAGCGGTGTTCTGCTTCAACGACCTCATGGCCATGGGCCTTTACCGGGCCTCCGCCGAACTGGGTGTCAGCATTCCAGGCGAGCTCTCGGTGGTCGGCTTCGACAACCAGGAGCTCATCGCCGGAAACCTCCATCCGGCCCTCACTACAGTGTCGCTGCCGCACTACGAAATGGGCGCCCGGGCCGTGGAAATACTCATCGACGCCATTGAAGGCAACACCGGCGCGGGGCCGCTAACGGCCCTTCCCGCGGTCATGCCATGCACCCTGGTTGCGCGAAACTCCGTTGCGCCGCCTTCAGGTCAGGAAGTCACTCCTTGGGCATGATGATCCACAGCGCGATGTAGACCAATTCGCCCACGCCGAACAGGCCGAACAGCACAAAGCCAATGCGGACGAGGGCTGTTGACACACCGAACCTGGCTGCGAGCCCGGCGCAGACGCCGGCGATCATTTTGCCATTCCTGGGCCGAACCAATGCTGCTGTCATGCGGCCACAGTACCAGCCGGGGCAGTGGCCGAGTCCAGAGTCCTTTAGCCCCTAGTCCTGGTGCAGCTGGACGAAGTTTCCGCAGCCGTCGTCCAGCACCACCGAGGTCCCGGTAGGGCCTTCCGCCGGCTCGTCCTGAAAGATGACGCCGAGGGCTGCCAGCCGCTTATATTCGGCCCGCACGTCCGGAACGCCGAACACGATCGCCGGCATCCCGGCGTCGTGCAGGGCGTTCATGTAGTTCGCGCCGATGGGGTTGTCGCTGGGCTCCAGCAGGAGTCCCACGGACCCGGAACTTCCTCCGGCGGAACCTGGATCCTTCACGATGTACAGGTTGTATTCGGGCATCGCCATGAGCGTTTCGAAACCCAGGGTCTCCGTGTAGAACTGGTGGGCCGAGGCCGGATCCTTGACGTGGATGCTGCACATTTTTAGTCGCATGGAGCCTAGGCTACCGGTGCCCCGCCTGCCCCGGAACGGGGCCGGCCGGCAACGCCGGACGCGCCGCCCGTCAGGAAGTCCTGCCCATTGACGGCCGGCCCTGCCGGGACTCCAATGGAAGTAGCGGAGCCAGCCAGCCCGGACAGGTTCCGTTGGAGGTGGAACGGTGTCTGTCATAACGGAGTCGGTCCCCATGGGACCCCTGCAACTGGCGGTCTGCGCCGCCGTCGTGGTCTGCGGCGTTGCGGGCGCAGTATTTTCGGCGCGTTATCACGCAAGGCGTGACGCCGGACAGCTGACGGACGCCGTCTTCTGGGACGGTTTCGCCGGGCTGGTGATCGTGTTCCCGGCCATCCTGATTCCTTCGCTCGCCTCGCCGTGGCTGGGCTTCGCCGTAGGTTCGCTCGCCGCCGCCACAGCTGCGGCCGCCTACGTGTGGAGTCCCCGTGTCATGGCCTGGCGGGACGCCCGGGTCCACACCGGAACCGCCCGGGCGGAGATCGAAGCGGCAGCGGCTCGGCACCGGACAGTGCTGACCCGGTGGCAGCGCTACGAGCTTGATCCCGCATGCTGCATCGACTACCCGGACATGACCGATGTGCGCCGTCCGGAAACGGCGGCCCTGATCAAGGCCATGAGGGAGGCCGAACGGCTCCGGGCGGCCGAGGCAGCCGGCTACCTTCCCGCCGTCGACCGGCTGGAACATGCCCTGGGCCGGGCGGAAGCCGCCGCGGGCGTGCCCTCCAGGTAAAGCCCGGCCAGCGGACGTTAACTGGTGTGTCGTGAGCATTGGAAAGGCCGGAACCGGCGGCGGTAGCATCCCATAATGGAGCCTTTAGTCACGGACACACGAGACCAGCACGGCAGGTTGCGATCGGACCGGGGAGTCTGGCGGCAGGCAACAACCCTCGCAGCGGCGGGCGAACTCACCGCAAGATGGCTTGAATCCCAGAGCGAATTCCAGCCGGGAACGTTTGCGCCCAGCTTCGATGAGGAGACCCGGCCCATCGCCGCCGAACTCGCGGAGATCAACCGGAACGGCCTCTTCACCAAAGAATCCCAGCCCGGCATGCGCGCCGACGCCGGCCACGCGCAAAGACAATACGTGACCGGCTTTTGCAGCGCGGAGGCGGCCGCTGAACTCATGGCCCTGTCCACCAGGTCCGAGCTCATCACCGTTGGCCACGCCCCCGGTGAAGTGAGCGCCGCGGCCATCCCGGTAACGTTCGACGGCGATGCAGTGGTTACCGTCCTCGGGTCCAGTGAGAGCCCGGTGGACGAGGACCAGCTCCGCGACTGGTCCGACGAAACCAACGAAACGCTGGCCCTGCTTCTCGCCGACTCCTGGTACGTGGAAGTCCTGGATCCGGTGTGGGGCCGGAACGACGTCCTGCTGCCGGAGGTGCTGTCGACCCTCCGGCAGGTGCCGTAGGCGGGTGCCGTAGGTTGAGCGGAGCCGCAGGGACTACAGGTCCACGGTCCCGCTTTCGCCGACGCTCATGCGGCTGTGCGTCACCTTGGATTTGACCCACTGAAGCACCGTGGCGGCCCTGCCGCCCGGACTGGTCCAATATTCCGCCGAGTCCGAGTCGACCCGCAGCAGCACCACCTCCGGCGTATCCGGTCCGTCCGGGAACCAGGCTTCAACCACCTGGTTCCACATGTCGTGGATTTTCTGCCGGTCGGTGACCACTTCCGCGGTGCCGGCCACGGAGACCCATTCGGTGTTCTTGCCGAAGGACACGTTCACGCGCGGGTCGGCGCGGACGTGCGCCACCTGGGAAGTTTCCGACGACGTGAAAAACCACATGTCGCCGTCGTCCTTGACTTCCTGGACGGCCAGCGGCCGGCTGACCAGCGCGCCTTCTTCGTTGAGGGTGGTCAGCATCCCGATGTGGGAACTGTTGATGATTTCCGTGACTTTGCTGATGCGCTCAGTGTCAGACATGCATTCACCTCGTTCGTATCGAACGGGGAAGTTCCCCGCCAGCCCAGCGTATTAGTAAGTTTGCTTACTTTCAACGATTGGCGGGGACTCGTCCGGACCCTTTGGCCACGGCCCTAAGCCGGGGCGCCCACCCTGGCGACGGCGGCAACCCGGGCGGCAGTCAGCTGGCCCATCCGGATGGCGCCGTCCACGTGCTGGTACCCCTCTGCCGCGAGGTCGGAGGAGCTCCAGTAGATGGGACCAACGGGCTGGTGCTGGTCCTTGCCATACCGGTGCAGGCCGCCGAGATCGTAGCTGGAGGCGTACGCCCCGCGGGTCCATTCCTCCGAGCCCCAGTCGGACTCGTAGTACACCTCGGGTTCCAGCGCCTGGTCCCCCAGGAAGGCTGCGATCGATTCCAGGATGGCGCGGCGGCGGTCTTCGGCACTGAGCTCGAAGACGGCGTCGGCCTTCTCGTCCGACACGAAACCCACCAGCGTGCCGCGGGAATCCCCATGGTTGGTGTTGTCGTACACCTCCTGCACCAGCGATCCGGCGCTGAAGCAGGTGCCGGACAGCCCCTCGCCGCGCCAGAACGGCGTCTTGTAGACGGCGTGCACCTTGATGACCAGGCCCAGCGACTGGTGCTGGTGCATCTGGTGCTGGCGGCGCGGCAGCGGCGGGTTGAAGGATACCCGCGAATACAGGTTCGGCGGCACCGCCATGATCACGTAGCGTGCATTGACCGTGGCCCGCTCCGACACCACGGTGACGCTCGGGCCGCCGTCGCGCTCTTCCGTCCAGTTAATGGTCCGCACCGGACTGTTAAGCACGACGTCGTCACCCAGTTCGCGCGCCTGCAGCAGCGACACCTGCTGCATGCCCCCTACAACCCGCTTATCCAGGATGAAGTCCTCATCCGTCAGGTGGCTGAAGGACCCCGCCGAGGCGGCCATCAGGACGGCCTGCAGCGCGGAGAAGGCGTGCGCGGGCTTCGTCAGCATGCCGCCGGCGATGAACAGGCCGATGTTGTTGCAGGCTTCCTCATCTGGCGAGTTCTGCCGGAGCCAGTGGTGGAAGGAGATGGTGTCCAGCTCGCGCGCTTTGGGGTGGGCCCAGGGTTCGGTGGCGCCGATCTCCGCAGCGAGCCCGTCCAGCAGGCCGATCAGCTTATCCATTTCAGCAGCCGTGGTGTCACCGACCGGGAAGGAGTCTCCGGTGTAGCGGGTCTTCCTGCCGTCGGCACCCACGTAGATGGATTCACCATCGCGGTAGCGGGAGTACGTTTCCAGCCCCAGTTCGTCCAGGAGTTCCAGCAGCACCGTCTGGTCCGGCGAGACCCATTGGCCCCCGATTTCCAGCATGGCGCCGTCAACGGTGTCCGTCCAGGTGCGGCCGCCCACGCGGTCCCGCGCTTCCAGCACGGCGACGCTGAGGCCGGCTTTCTTCAGTTCACGGGCCGCAGTGAGACCCGAGGGGCCGGCGCCTACGACGACGACGTCGCGGTCAAGTTCCAGCATGATGTCCTCTCCGTGGCCGCTCGAGTGATGCGGACCACTAAATGAATGCCATTCATTTATGATGACTATAGCGGTTCCAGCACCGTCACGGAAGAGCTCAGTGGAATAATGCTGGGGACCCCGCCAGCAGAAAGGCCAGCGATGCCGGCAGCCGCCCGTCCGAACACCAAGCCCCCAGTGGCACCGAGGGACGCCGCGCCCCGCGTGGCCGCGGCCCCGGCGAAGCGCCGCGCGGGCAGGCCGGCCACAGCGGTGCTGGATCAGGCAGTGATTACCTCGGCAGCGCTGCAGCTCATCGGGAAGAGCGGCTACGACGGCCTCACCATGGCTGCACTGGCCCGCTCACTGAATGTGGCGCCGTCGGCCCTGTACAACCACGTGGCGTCCAAACGGGACGTGCTGGTCCTGGTGGAGGACCACCTCGCCGCCCTGGTGGACGTGTCCGCCTTCGGTGCTGAACCGTGGGATGAAGCCGTAAGGCGGTGGGCGTGGAGCTACCGGGATGTCTTCTCCAAGCACACGCCGCTGATCCCGGTGATCGCGGTCCTGCCCGTCACGGATGCGCCGCAGACCCTGGCCATGTACGAGGCCGTCAGCCAAGGGTTGCGGGAGGCCGGCTTCCCGGAGGAACGCATCATCTCCTCGATCGTGGCGCTGGAGTCCTTCATTTTCGGCTCGGCCTTCGACGTCACCGCCCCCGCGGACATATTCGATCCGGGCAGCATGGCCGAATCCACACCCAGTTTTACGGCCGCGGTTCGCAGCCTCGCCGAACAGGGCCACGAAAAGCCTGCCGATGCCGCCTTCAGCCTTGGCCTGGAGGCGTTGATTTCAGGGCTGGGTGCCTTGCGGCGGTAGCGGACTCGGTCAGTCGGCCGGCCGCGCGCGTGGCAGCCGGAGGACGGTGAATCCGTCGCTGTGCAGGAACATGGCGCGGCCCCGGCCGTCGTTCTGGACAACCCAGAACACACTGCCGTCGAGGGCAAGCATGTCCACCCGGCCGGACGCGACGAGCCCGCCATCGCGGTAGATCTCCACCTCATCCTTGCGTGAAAGCTTCACCCAGTTGGGCATCGGTTCCAGGGGGCGGGTTCCGCTGCGGGCCTGGCGGGCCGGGTGCTGCGGGCCGGCAGGGCGCCGTCGGGGGTTGCTCGATGCCCGGGCGGGCGCGTTCACAGCAGGCGCGTTCACAACAATGGTCATGGTGTCCTCAGGTGTTTGGATGGCTAAAAAGGTGCGGAAAGGGGCGGCCGCGGCCCTGTGGAAGGTCGCGTACCGCCCCTTGGATGCAGCGTGAGCCCCTAGACGTGGGCGCCGTTAGAAGTGCCCGCCGTTAGAAGTGCGCGCCGTCGGCCTTGACGGCCAGGACGGGCCGGTCGGCCTGCATCAGGATGCGCTGGGCGTGGCTGCCCAGGATGAACTTGCCCACCTGGGAGCGGTGCCGCAGGCCAATGACGATCAGGGACGCATTCGCTTCACGGGCCACCTCCAGGAACTCATCGGCAAGGTCATGGTGGTACGGCGGCTGGATGATCTTTGCCGTGACGCCGGCCTCCTCCGCACGCTTCGCGGCCCGCGCCAGGACGTCCTCTCCCGCCACGGTCTTGTCCACCAGCGCGCCTTCACGGGCGGAGTTGACGATCACCAGGTCCTCGTTGCGGAGGGTTGCCTCGGCGATGCCCGCCGTGAGCGCGGCCTCGCCTGCAGGTGTGGGAACGAATCCGACGATGATGCTCATACCTTCTCCTTGATTTTGGTGGGTGCGGGCTCCACAGCCGCGGAGGCTTTGCGCTTGGCCAGCATGGACTTGAGCGCCGGAAGCACGGCCACCAGCACGAACACCGCGAGCAGCGTGGCGGAGATCGGGCGGCCGAAGAAGCCCATGGGGTCGCCGCCGAAGACCAGCAGGGAGCGGCGCATGGAGCTTTCCAGGAGTTCGCCGAGCACAAACGCCAGCACCAGCGGCCCGGGTTCGAAACCGAACTTCTTCATCAGGTAGCCCACGATGCCGAAGACCACCACCAGCGAGACCTCGAACATGCTGTTGTTGATGGTGTAAGCGCCCAGCAGCGTGATGAGGGCGGTGACGGGAGCAAGGATGGCGGCGCGGACGCGGAGGATCTTCACGAAGATTCCCACAAGCGGCAGGCTCATGATCAGCAGCAGGACGTTGCCGATGTACATCGAGTTAACAACACCCCAGAAGAGCTCCGGATCCTGTTCCACGAGCTGCGGTCCCGGGGTTACGCCCTGGATCAGCAGGGCACCGAACATCAGCGCCATGGTGGCGTTCGCCGGTATGCCCAGGGTCAGCAGCGGGATGAAGGATGACGTCGCTGCCGCGTTGTTGGCTGTTTCCGGACCTGCGACTCCTTCGGGGGCTCCCTTGCCGAAGCGCTCGGGCTGCTTGGCCCGTTTTTTCTCCATGGCGTAGGACGCCATCGACGCGATGGTGGCGCCGCCGCCGGGGAGGATGCCCAGGAAGAATCCCAGGACGGAGCCGCGCCCGATTGCGCCGGAAGCCTGCTTGAGTTCCTTGCGTGACGGCCAGACGTTGGCCACCTTGGACGGCGCCTTGGCGGCGCGGTGCCGTTCTTCGAGGTTGTAGAGGATTTCGCCGAGGCCGAAGATGCCCATGGCGATCGGCACGAAGTCGATGCCGTCCGCCAGGTCAAGGCTTCCGAAGGTGAAGCGGCTTTCGCCCGTGAAGATGTCCCGGCCAACCGTGGCCAGGAGTAGGCCGAGGGCTGCTGCGATGAGTGCCTTGGCCTTGGCGCCGCTGCTGATGGTGGCCACCAGGAGGATGCCCAGGAGGGCCAGCGCGGTGTACTCCGGCGGTCCGAAGTCCAGCGCGAAGCTGGCCACTACCGGTGCCAGGAAGGTCAGGCCGATGATGGCCGCGGTGCCGCCGACGAAGGAGCCGATGGCTGCCAGGCCCAGGGCCGTGCCGGCCTTCCCCTGCTTGGCCATCTGGTAGCCGTCGAAAACGGTGACGACGGACGACGCCTCACCGGGCAGCCGCAGGAGCACGGAGGTGATGGTGCCGCCGTACTGGGCACCGTAGAAGATGCCCGCCAGCATGATGATGGCGGTGACGGGCTCCACGTTGTAGGTGAGCGGAAGGAGGATGGCGATGGTTGCCGCGGGCCCCAGTCCGGGCAGCACCCCGATCAGCATTCCGATCACGACGCCGATCAGGCAGTACAGGAGGTTGGTCGGCTCCAGGACAACGGCGAATCCGTTGATGACGGGATTTAGAAAATCCACGGGGGTCTCCTAGAAGAGGTGGGGGATGGAGGTGCCGAGCGCCAGCACGAAGATGCCGTAGAACGCCGCGACGACGATGGCGCTGATGAGCACCGTGGAGCGCCAGGTTTCGCCGCCCAGGAACCGCATCCAGATGATGCACAGCACCAGCGCCGGCAGTTCAAAGCCGATGAGCGGCATCACGGCCACCATGGCGGCGAGCGTCACCAGGCCTGTCAGCGGGGAGATGGACATGCGGGTGAACTTTTCCGCGTCCCTGTTGTGCCGCCCGGCAATCAGCTGGAACAGCCCAAGGGCCACCATGACGCAGCTGATGATGAACGGCCACAGTCCGGGCTGCGGTGCCGACGGCGTGCCGAGTCCCATGGCAACGGACAGGATGACGGCGCCGATGCCGACGCCGAGGACCACCAGGGATGAGGCCGCATTCGCCAGGGGGCCGGCGGCCGGCGGTTTTTCGTCTTCCCACTGCGCGGCCAGCTGTTCCGGCGTCAGGTCGTCCTCGACCACCGGGTCCGCGGAGGTTTCCTTCACTGGAATCACTTCGTTCCGCTGAGGCTGATGTCGTACTTCTCAACCAGGGACTTGTACTTGGCGGCGTATTCCTTCCACTGCGTGACCACTTCGTCGCCGGAGATCTCCTTGGGGGTCAGCATGTTCTTCTTGTTGAACTCCTGATAGGCCTCCGACTTGAAGGTCTCCTTGAAGGCCGCGAGCAGCTTGTCCTTCGCAACCTGCGACGTTCCCTTGGGCGCGGCCACGGCACGGTACTGCGCGACGGGAACGTCGTAGCCGGATTCCTTGGCGGTGGGAACGTCCGGGAGGAAAGTGTTGCGCTCCTCGGAGAAGACCAGCAGCGGGGCCACCTTCCCGGCCTGGATCTGCGGCATGGCTTCACCCAGCTGGATGGTTGCCAGCTCCACTTGGTTACCCAGGACGGCCGTCAGGGCGGGCTTGCCGCTGTCGAACGGAACGTCGGTACCCTGCACGTTGGCCTGCTTGAAGAGCACGGTCTGAGCCAGCTGGCTGCCGGTGCCCACACCCGTGGTGCCGAACGTGATGTTGCGGCCTGCACCGGTCACGTCCTTGATGGCCTTGAAGCCGGACTGGGTGCTGGCAACCAGGACGTAGTCGTCCTGGGAGAGGCCGGTGATGATATCCAGGTCGTCGATGTTGACGGCTTCTTCCGCCGTGACCGCCAGCGGCGTGATGGTCACGAGCGACGCCGTCACGAGCAGGAGGTTCTGCCCGTCGGCAGGCTTGCCGGCCACTTCCTTGGTGGCCAGGGCGCCGTTGGCTCCGGGCTTGTTGACCACCGGCATCGGCGTGCCGAGCGTCTTGGAGGCGCCCTCGGCCACGGCCCGGGCAATCAGGTCGGTACTGCCGCCGGCCGCCTGGCCGACGGTGACGCTAATCGGACCGCTGGGGAATTTAGAAGAATCCGTGCTCCCGCCGGCAACGTTGCCGCAGGCGGTCAGTGCCAGGAGCGTCATGGCGGACGTCGCTCCGAGTACGGCTCGGCGGGTGGGGAAGTGCATCATTGGAACTCCTCGTTGGCGCTATCGGGCTACGCCCAAATACGTTTGTGAACCGGATCACTGCCGGTCGGCTGTATCGAGTGTAGGAACCCACTATGATGCATGTCTAAGCCCAAATATGCATCGAGTGATACCCGGAAGGCATCATGTTTACCTTTGACCAACTGGCGGGATTCATCGCCGTAGCTGAGGAACTCCACTTCGGGAGGGCCGCGGAACGGCTCAACATGACCCAGCCGCCGCTGAGCCGCCAAATCCAGAAGCTGGAAAAGGCCGTAGGTGCCGAACTGCTGGAACGCGACAACCGGAAAGTCCAGCTGACGGCCGCGGGACGGGCCTTCCTGGAGGAGGCCCGCCGGCTGATGGCCCTGGCCAGCCGGGCACCCGTGACGGCACGTCGGATTGCATCGGGGCGCTCAGGCCTGCTCCGGATCGGCTTCACGGCCGCGAGCGGCTTCAGCATCCTTGGCCCACTGCTGGAGGAGATTAGCGCAACACTGCCCGACGTCGACATCGACCTGCAGGAGCTCGTGACGGGCGAGCAGATTGCCGGACTTTTATCCGGTGAGCTCGACCTCGGACTGGCAAGGCCGCCCTTTGACAACGAAATCTTCGACTCACATCTGCTTTACCGGGAAGCCATGGTCCTGGCGGTGCCGTCCGGCCACCCGCTGGCTGAACTCAACAGGGACATCACCGAAAAGGACCTCCGGGACGAGCCGCTCATCATGCACTCCTCCACCCAGGCCCGGTACTTCTATGACCTGGTGGTCCGGATGTTCCCCGTCCAGCACGCCAACGTGGTCCACACGGTCAGCCAGATCCTCACCATGGTGTCCCTTGTTGCCGCCAAGCGCGGCGTGGCCTTCGTTCCGCACTCGGCAACCCTGCTGGGCGTGCACGCGGTGGAATTCCTCCCGCTCGAGAGCAGCGTGAACGACCCCGTGGAACTGCACGCCATCTGGACCCGCAACATCACCAACCCCGCACTCGCCCTGGCCTTGAGGACCCTCGACTTCCAGGAGAACTGAACCGTCGCGCCGGAACAGCCACTGGAACGCCACGTTCCCATGCCCGCCCGCACCATGCACGAAGGGTATCAATGCATACAAAAATGAACTTAGACAGGCATCACATGGCTCCCTAGGCTGAAGGAGAAAACATCTACTGCCGCACCGACGCGGCGCCGACATGGAGGACTCATCGTGGCCAAACATTCACCCCAGGAACTTGCCAGCGTTCTCAAAGACGGGCTGCTCTCCTTCCCGGTGACCTCGTTCGATTCGCAGCTCCAGTTCGACGAAGAGAACTACCGCAAGCACCTTGCCTGGCAGGCCAGCTACCCGGTGGCGGGGCTCTTCGCCGCCGGCGGCACCGGCGAAGGGTTCTCCCTGACGCCGGCTGAATCCGCCCGCGTGGTCCGCGCCGCCGTCGAAGAAGTCGGCAGCACCGTTCCCGTCCTGGCATCCGCCGGCGGGTCCACGGCCCAGGCCATTGAAAACGCGAAGGCCGCAGAGGCCGCCGGCGCGGAAGGCATCCTGCTGCTGCCGCCGTACCTGACGGAAGCGGACCAGGGCGGCCTGATCGAGCACGTCAGCGCCGTCTGCAGTGCCACCTCGCTCGGCGTCATCATCTACAACCGCGCCAACGCGATCTACAAGGACACCACCGTGGCCACCCTGGCAAACCGGCACGAAAACCTGATCGGCTTCAAGGACGGCGTGGGCGACCTCGAACACGACGCCCGCGTTTACGCCAAGCTCGGTGACCGCCTGTTCTACCTTGGCGGCCTCCCGACGGCCGAGACCTTCGCCCTGCCGCTGCTGCAGCTGGGCATGAGCACCTACTCCAGCGCCATGTACAACTTCGTCCCGCAGTTCGCCCTGGACTTCTACCAGGATGTCCGCAACCAGGACCGCGTGGCCGTCAACAAGAAGCTCAACGACTTCGTCATCCCCTACCTGGACATCCGCGACCGGGTCAAGGGCTACTCGGTGTCCATCGTCAAGGGCGGCCTGGATGCCATCGGGCGCTCGGCCGGCGGCGTCCGCCCGCCGCTGCAGAACCTGGCGCCGCAGGACCTCGCCGACCTCAAGGCACTTATCGCCACTGTTTCCTGACCCACCGTCTCCTGATCGATCCCCTTCCTAGGAGTTACCACCGTGACACTCACCGGACATTCCCTGATCGCAGGGCGGGCCGTCGTCGGCGAAGGCAAGGCCGCCTTTGGCTTCAACCCCGCCAGCAACGAACAGCTTGAGCCCGCCTACACCCTGCTCACCGAGGACCAGCTCAAGGCAGCCACGGCCACGGCCGCCGACGCCTACCCGTCCTTCAGCACGCTGGACCCCGAGACGCATGCCGGCTTCCTGGAAGCCATCGCGGACAACATCGAGGCCATCGGCGACGACCTGATCATCCGCGCCGGCCAGGAGACCGGACTGCCCGCGGGCCGGCTGCAGGGCGAGCGGGCCCGCACCACCGGCCAGCTCCGCCTGTTCGCGAACGTGGTCCGCCAGGGCGATTTCCGCGGTGTCCGCATCGACCCGGCCCTGCCGGAACGCACCCCGCTCCCCCGCGCCGACATCCGCCAGCGCCAGATCCCGCTGGGACCCGTGGCGGTGTTCGGTGCCAGCAACTTCCCGCTGGCCTTCTCGACGGCGGGCGGAGACACCGCTTCGGCCCTCGCCGCCGGCTGTCCCGTGGTCTTCAAAGCCCACAACGCCCACCCCGGCACGGGCGAGCTTGTCGGCCAGGCCATCGTCAAAGCCGTCCGCGATTCCGGGCTCCACCCGGGCGTGTTCTCGCTGATCTACGGACCCGGCAGCAGCATCGGTCAGGCCCTTGTGGCGGACCCGGCCATCAAGGCCGTGGGCTTCACCGGTTCGCAGAGCGCCGGCATCGCGCTGATGCGCACCGCGGCCGCCCGCCCGGAGCCCATCCCGGTCTACGCGGAAATGTCCTCGCTCAACCCGGTCTTCGTTTTCCCCGGCGCCCTCACCGGCTCCGCCGAGCAGATCGACGCACTGGCGCAGCAGTACGTCACCGCCGTCACCGGCAGCTCCGGACAGCTCTGCACCTCCCCCGGCCTGCTGTTCGCCCCCGCAGGTGAGCTGGGCGACAAACTGGCTGCCGCCGTCGGACGCGCAGTATCCGCCTGCGCCGGCCAGACCATGCTGACCGCGGGCATCGCCGGCTCGTGGAACACCGGGGCCACGGCGCTCGGCGCCGCAGACAACGTGACCGTCGTCGGCCAGGGAACCGCCGGCCCCACCGAAAACGCGCCGGCCCCCACCATCTTCGGGACCGACATCGCCGACTTCGTGTCCAACCACGTGCTGCACGCCGAGATCTTCGGCGCCGCGTCCCTGGTGATCCGCTACGCCACCACAGATGAACTGATCGACGCCATCAACCGGCTTGAGGGACAGCTCACGGCTTCCCTGCAGCTCACCGAAGAGGACTACCCGACGGCGGCGCAGCTGCTGCCCGCCCTCGAACAGAAGGTGGGGCGGATCATCGTGAACGGCTGGCCCACCGGCGTCGAAGTGGGCCATGCCATGGTCCACGGCGGCCCCTTCCCGGCGACGTCGGACACCCGTACGACGTCGGTCGGCACCCTGGCGATCAACCGCTTCCTCCGCCCGGTCGCCTACCAGAACCTGCCCCAGGAACTGCTCCCGGCTCCGCTGCAGGACGCCAACCCGTGGCACCTGAACCGCAGGATCGACGGTACGGTCGAAGCCGCAGCCGCAGCCGACGCAGAAGATAAGGTCAACGCATGAGCACCCAGCCCACCATCGCCAAGGTTGAGGTAGTTCCCGTCGCGGGGTACGACAGCATGCTGATGAACCTCAGCGGCGCGCACGGACCGTTTTTCACCCGCAACGTGGTGATCATTACTGACTCAGACGGACGCTCCGGCCTCGGCGAGGTCCCCGGCGGCGAGAAGATCCGCACCACCATCGAGGAGGCCGGGGCCTTCATCGCCGGCAAGCCGGTGGCCCGCTACCGTTCCCTGTTGCGGGAAATCGCGGCCGAGTTCGCGGACCGGGACGCCGGCGGCCGCGGGCTGCAGACCTTCGACCTCCGGACCACCGTTCATGCCGTCACCGCCGTCGAATCGGCCTTGCTGGACCTCCACGGCCAGTTCCTGGGCGTCCCGGTGGCCGAACTGCTCGGTGACGGGCAGCAGCGCTCCTCTGTTCCGATGCTCGGCTACCTCTTCTTCATCGGCGACCGCCGGCGGACGGACCTGCCGTACCTGGTGGAGGATGCGCCGGCGGACCGCTGGGAGCGGCTGCGGCGGCAGGAAGCCATGACCCCGGCAGCGGTGGTGGCCCTGGCCGAAGCCGCGCAGGAACGGTACGGGTTCAGCGACTTCAAGCTCAAGGGCGGCGTGCTGTCCGGCGACGACGAAGTGGACGTTGTCACCGCGCTGGCCAAGCGCTTCCCCGAAGCCCGCGTCACGCTGGACCCGAACGGCGGGTGGCTCCTCGAGGAAGCCATTCGGCTCGGCAAGCGGATGCAGGGAGTTGTTGCGTACGCCGAGGATCCGTGCGGCGCCGAAGGACGGTTCTCCGGCCGCGAGGTCATGGCGGAATTCCGCCGCGCCACCGGGCTCAAGACGGCCACCAACATGATTGCCACGGACTGGCGCGAAATGTCCCACGCGATCCGCAGCAACGCCGTCGATATTCCGTTGGCGGACCCGCACTTCTGGACCATGCACGGCTCCGTCCGGGTGGCGCAGCTCTGCCACGAATTCGGGCTCACCTGGGGCTCGCACTCCAACAACCACTTCGACATTTCGCTGGCCATGTTTACGCACACCGGTGCAGCGGCCCCCGGCGAGATCACCGCGCTGGACACCCACTGGATCTGGCAGGACGGCCAGGGACTGACCAAGGACCCGCTGCAGATCAAGGACGGCGCCATCGAGGTTCCGGCTGCGCCCGGCCTGGGCATCGAGCTGGACCGCGACGCCTTGGACAAGGCTCACCAGTTGTACCTGGAGCACGGGCTGGATGCCCGCGACGACAGCATCGGAATGCAGTACTACATCGACGGCTGGTCCTTCGATCCGAAGCGCCCGTGCCTGGTGCGCTAGGCGTCCTGCGATAGAACTGAAGCTTCCGCACGGCCGGCCCTCCTGGCGCAACAGGAAGACGGCCGTGCGGGACCCAAGACCTAAAGATAAATAGAAGGGCGCACTTTTGGGCGGCGTTGTCTCCGGAATACTCATCGTCTCCGCTGTGATTGCCGTGGGCTATTTCGCCGCCCGCTTCCGGATCCTGGGACCGGAAGTCCAGGGCGCACTGACCCGCACCGCCTATTACGTGACCAACCCGGCGCTGCTGTACACAGTGGTGGCCGGCAGCGACATCCGGGCCGCCCTCGGAACGGATGCCCCGCTGGCGCTGCTCTCGGCGGCGATAGTGGGGCTTCTTTACTGCCTGGCCAGTTTCCTGTTCTTCCGGCGGCCGGCAGCCGAGACCGCCGTGGGCGCCATGGCCAGCAGCTACGCCAACGCGAACAACATCGGCATTCCGGTTTCCTTGTATGCAGTGGGCACGGCGCAGCACGTGGCCCCCGTGCTGCTGGTGCAGATCCTGGTGATGGCGCCGTTCTACCTCACGGTCCTGGGCCTGGTGTCAGGTGCGCGGATTTCGTGGCGGAAAGTGCTGCTCCAGCCGTTCGCCAACCCCATGATCATCGCCTCCGCGCTGGGCGTCGTCGTTGCCCTGACGGATTGGAGCGCCCCGGACCTGCTGCAGAAGCCCATCGACATGCTGGCCGGCGGCGCCGTGCCCATGGTGCTGCTGGCCTTCGGGCTGTCCCTCGCCGGACGGGCACCGCTGCAGAAGGATGACGGCCGGGTTGAAACGCTCGTGGCGACGTTCCTGAAGATTGCCGGGATGCCGGTGGTTGTCTGGGTCCTTGGCCGGTTTGTCTTCGGACTGGAAGGGCAGCATCTGCTGGCAAGCGTCATCATGGCAGCCCTCCCCACGGCCCAGAATGTGTTCCTCTTCGCGTCACCGTACGGCCGAGGCATGACCGTGGCCCGCGACGTCATCCTCTGCACTACCGTGCTGAGCGTCGGGGCGCTGCTGGTGGTGGCGTGGCTGGTGCATTAGGGCCGGGGCCGGGGGCCAACTGGGCAGGTGGAAGGCATGAGGCGCTCACTTATGAACCTAGCTGTGTGCGTGCTGTTTGTGCGCTTCTAGATGGCAGCTTTTGGCCCGTACTGGGACCACTTGGACAGGTGGTGTTCTCCGTCGATCCTTCGGACGGTTCCTGACTGGGATCGCATCACGATGGACTGTGTGGTGATTTTGGATTTTTGGTAACTGACGCCCTTGAGCAGGTCTCCGTCGGTGATACCCGTGGCCGCGAAATAGCAGTTGTCGCTGCGGACGAAGTCGTTTGTGGTCAGGATCCTGGAGGGGTCATGGCCCGCGTCGGCTGCCTTGGCGCGCTCTTCATCATTGGTGGGCGCTAACCTGCCTTGGATCACGCCACCGAGTGTTTTGAGGGCGCATGCCGTCACGATTCCCTCTGGTGTGCCTCCTGTGCCCATCAGGGCGTCGACGCCGGTGCCTGGTACGCATGCGGCAATGGCGGCCGCTACGTCGCCGTCGAGAATGAACTTGGTCCGTGCACCGGCGGATCGTATGTCCTCTACGAGGCCGGCGTGGCGCTCCCGTTCCAGGACGGCGACCGTGAGCTGGTTGATTTTGACGCCTTTGGCCTTGGCGATCAGGTGCAGGTTCTGGCGCACGGGTAGGCGGAGGTCTACAAACTCGGCAGCGTCCGGCCCGGTGACCAGTTTCTCCATGTAGAAGACCGCGGAAGGGTCGAACATGGCTCCGCGTTCCGTGACAGCCAGGACGGCGAGGGCATTGTTCATGCCCAGGGCGGCCAGGCGGGTGCCATCAATCGGGTCTACGGCCACGTCGCATGCTGCTCCGCTACCGTCGCCGATGTCCTCTCCGTTGTAAAGCATCGGGGCTTCGTCTTTCTCCCCTTCGCCGATGACAACGGTTCCGTTGAACCTGACGGTGGACAGGAAGGATCGCATGGCGTCGACGGCGGCACCATCGGCGGAGTTCTTATCGCCCACTCCGACCCATTGGCCCGCGGCGATGGCTGCCGCTTCTGTGACACGGACCAGTTCAAGACCGAGGTTGCGGTCGATTGTTCCGGAGCCGGGTTTTGGGATGGTCGTGGGCATGCTGACTCCTGTGGTGTGCTGAGGCGGTAAGGCGGCCGCGTTTTCGGGCAAGGCGGAGGTCACCCTGTCAGTTGGTCCGATTTCGCTTCGTCGTAGCCCAGCATCGTCTTGGCGGCGGTGTGCTGCTCAACAATTTGGGCTTCCAAAGGCGCTGCGGGCAGTTCAGCCACAGCCACCTGCCAAGATGGAAACGAGCCGGTCAGGGCAACAGCGGCTTGCATCGCTGCGCCCTTGGTTACGTACTCGTCGAATTCGGGCACAACGACGGGTATGTCCACCATCTGGTTGAGAATTCTCTGGACGGCGGGACTCTCCGCGGCGCCGCCGATGAGCAGTAGCCGGCCAACGTTGACGTCGCAATCACGGAGGGTGTCGAGCATCGCCACCTGGCTGGCCAGTGTGCCCTCAATGACGGCGCGTGCGAAATTGGGGCGGTTGAAATTCGTCAGGGATGCCCCGTGCAGCGAACCGCGGGCATTGGGCAGGTCGGGAGTTCGCTCACCCTCGAAGTAGGGCAGCAGCGTCAGGCCTCTTGCCCCTGGAGCGGCCTGCAGAGCCAGGTTGGACAGCTCTGTGTAACTGCAGCCCAATAGTGCCGCTCCCAGGTCAAAGTTACGCGCCGCGTTCAGTGTGGCGACCAGGGGAAGGTGGGCTCCTGTGGCGTCGGCATAGCTGCAGACGTATCCGGCGTAGTCATGAACGGGGGTTGCCGATTTGGCGTAGACGACGCCTGATGTCCCCAGCGACAGCACAGCGTCTCCCTCGGAAAGTCCGAGGGCCAGGGCGGCGGCCGCGTTGTCGCCGCTGCCAATGCCGATGGGAATGCCGGCAGGGATGCCTGGGAGCCCTGTGCCGGTCACTCCTGCTTTGTCCATTGGGTCAAGGACGCGGGGCAGGACGGCGGTCTTTCCGAATGCATGCTCAAACAGATCCATGCAGTACTCGCCGGTTTCTCCGGACCAGTACGCCGTGCCGCTGGCCTCGGACCGGTCGGTGATGAGCTGGTCGACACTTCCTGTTCCCGGACCAAAGCCCATCAGACGCCAGGTCAGCCAGTCATGGACGACGGCTACAGCTGCCGTTCGTCCGGCGGCTTCCGGGTTGGTGTCCCGTAGCCAGCGCACTTTGGTAACGGTGTCAGAGAGCGTCAGCGGCAGGCCGGTGCGGCGGATCCATTCTTCCCGACCGAGTTCGTTGTTCAGGTCGACCATCTGCGAGTGGGACGCGGTGTCGTTCCACAGGGGCGACTCGCAGACTACGTCGCCCGCCGCGTCTAGGAACACGGGCGTGTGCTGCTGTCCGCTGACGGAGATGGCGACAACGTCGTCCAGTCCGCCGGCGCGTTGCACCGCGGTGAGCAGTGCGTTCCACCAGGCGTCGGGGTGAACGATGGTTTCGGGCGGGTGCGAGGCTTTGCCTTCGCGAACCCGCATTCCGGTGGCAAGGTCCCTCACGGTGACCTTGCAGGTCTGGGTGGACGAATCAACTCCTGCAACCAGCATCATTGCTGCCCTCCTCGACCTTGGTCGTTCGCTCCGGCCTTCACGCTGGAACTCCTTTCAGGTACTCCCACTGGGGTTGGATCTCGGCGTACCACTCGCCCAGAAGGGCGTTTTGGCGGGCGTTGACGAGCACGTCTTCGGGTTGGCAGTCGTCCCAATCACACGGGACACCGGAGGCTAGGGCCTGGGCTCCTCTGGAGACGACTTCGTTGAGCTGTGAGACGCTCAGCGGTGTTCCCAGCAGGTCGGCCTTCAGTTGAAGCCACAAGGGGTTCAGGCTTGCCGGTCCGATGACCTTGACGCGGTCAGGCTGAGTGGGGAAGAGCCTCAGTACGTCCTGGAACTGCAAGGCCATGCCCAGGAAACAACCCAGGACGAGGTCCTCGGCGCTGGTGTCCGTTCGGAGCCCGGCGATCACTCCGCGGGCGGTGGCGCGTTTGCTCGGCGGCGGGCTTCCGCGGAACTGCGGCAGGACCAGTGGGATGGCGCCGAGGTCCACTTGCCCTGCAACATAACGTTTATGCAGCGTGCTGATGCATGCAGAGAGCTGGTCTGCGGTCAGTCCGAGCATGCTCTGCAGCGTGGCGAATGCTGAACCGCCGGTGGGAATTGAGGCGAACAGTGTGTACTCGGCTCCTGTGCAGGAGAACCCGTTGGCCAGCTTGGCCTGCGCGGAGGATTCATCGAGGCTGGGCGCATCGCGGAGGAACAGCAGCCCCTCGGTGGTGCCGGTGGAGTTCAATAGTTCGCCATGCTGGAGCCCGGCGCCGACCGCTCCGACCATGTGGTCGTGGCCTGCTACATGGATTAGCACGTCGTCAGGAAGGCCGGCTGTCCGGGCATACCCGCCGGCGATAGTGGAGCCGTCCAATGCGTTGCGCAGTTCGGGGAAAATGCCGGCATCGAGGCCCAGGAGGGCGCAGGCCTCAGCTGACCACTTGCCCGAATTGAGGTCCAGCGCCATCGTCCGGCTCGCCAGGGAGTACTCGGACCAGCGCTGGCCGGACATCAGTGCGGCCAGGTACTCGGCGATGTTCAGCCATTGGGCCTGATCGCCGGGGTGGCTGGACTGGCCGGAGGCCCAGGCCACCTTCGACAATCCGTAATTGGCGTTCACCGGCAGCCCGGTAATCCGGTACATCAGCGCCCGGTCGGCTGCGCTCAGCGTCGCGAGGTAGTCTGCGCCGCGGTGGTCGTGCCAAAGAATCATCGGAGAAGCCAGGGAGAGGTCAGGGCGGACGAGGCCCCCGGACTCTCCCACTCCGGTGATTGCTACCCTCTTCACGGTCGCCCGTGCCGATGGATCCAGACCGCGAATGAACCCGGTGATGGCTTCCGTTACGGATTCCAGGTCATAGATCTCTCCCCAGGCGTCCTGGACGGTAGGCGTGGTGTGGCGCGCCGAGGCCACCAGTCCCCCGCCCGCGCCAAACATGCACAGTTTGATGCTGGTCGTGCCGACGTCGACCGTGATTGTGGGTAGCACCGGGTGTTCCTCGCTATGCCACAGAAGGGTTGAGTGTGCGGATGCGGGCCTCAACAACGTCTGCAATGGCGGACACGGCGTCCGTGGAGACGCGAATGAGGGAGTTTTCGTTGGGGTCGGCCACGTAGGCTTCGCCGAACGACCGGATCATGGCATTGCGCAGGTCGGCTGCGACGTTGACCTTGACCACGCCGAACTCATGCAGACGGCCGAGCTGCTCGGACGGCAGCCCTGAAGCGCCATGGATGACCAGAGGGACGGGGCTTTCGGCCTGCACCTTGGCCAGCAGGTCGAAGCTGATGCGTGCGTTCGGGGCGTAACCGTGCTGGTTGCCGACCGAGACTGCGAGCATGTCGCAGCCCACGGACTCGACGAACTGCTTCACCTGGTCCGGATTGGTGTAACTGGCGTGTTCGGGGGCGACATCGTCCTCTTTGCCGCCGATGCTGCCAAGCTCGGCCTCAAGCGACACACCCGGAGGGCACATCTCCCGGGCGCGGGCGGAAACCCGAATGTTCTCTTCGAACGGGTACTCGGAGTAGTCGATCATGATCGAGGTGAACTGGGCGGCGAGGGCGCCTTCGACGGATTCGAGCGACTTGCCGTGATCGAGGTGCAACGCGACGGGTACATCGCAGGTCGCCAGCCGGCGGGTCACCATGTCGTAGATGTACTCGTAGCCCGAGAGTGCCACGTTCGTCGGAGCCACCTGAATGAAGGTAGGGACACCCACGCGTTCGATCGCGGCGATGATTCCCATCGTGGTCTCGATGTTGGTGGTGTTAAACGAACCTGCCACGAGTCCGCGGGACGTGCATTCCTTGATGATGTCCATGCCACTGACCAAAGCCATTGTGAGTCCTTTCCAAACCCGCCCCCGCGTTCAGGCGGCTGCGGGGACACGAGCGATGCGCTGACCGGCGGTCGTGCCTGCGTATGAATCTGAGAGAAAAACGGCTTCGCGGATGCCAAGCTGTTCCGTCAATCACAATAAACCGTGATGTACATATTGTCGAGTCTGTACGTACAGAAGAACTGGAAGCTGTCGCGAATCACCGAGGGTGGCCCGGATAACGCGGGGATGTGACCAACAACCCAGGCCATATTGACCGCTATCACGCTCAGCCCTATGATATAGACAGTCCAGCCGATACGTCTTGTACGTACAAGCTCGATAACCAGTGTTGTTTATCCAGGAAGGTTTAATATGCAAATCGGACCCCAGCGCACCAAGGCAGCCGCCCGGGTGCTCGCCGTGACCGCGGCGGGAGCGCTCCTCGCGGGCTCGTTCACCGCATGCTCAACAGACAATAAGGGCGGCACCGCCGGCGGCGACGTCACCATCAACGTGGCCCTCGCCGCGAATCCCCAGATGAAAACCGCCGAATCCCTAATCAGTGATTTTGAACAGAAGAACCCGGGAATCAAGGTCAAGTTCACGACCCTGCCGGAGAATGATCTTCGTCCTGCGGTCACGAAGGACGTCGCCACCAAGGCCGGCCAGTTCGATGTGGCCATGATGGGCAGCTACGAGGTCCCGATCTGGGCGAAGAACAATTGGATCATCCCGCTGGAGGACTACGCCACGAAGGATACGGCGTGGAAGAAGGATGACCTTCTGGAGCCGATCAAGGACATCGTTTCCTCCGACGGCAAGCTTTACGGTGCCCCGTTCTATGGGTCGTCCTCGTTCCTGTTCTACCGCAAGGACCTTGCCCAGAAAGCCGGAGTCACGATCTCCCAGACGCCGACCTGGGAAGAGATCGCAGCAGCGGCGGCGAAGATGGATGACAAGGCCAACGGAACATCCGGCATCTGCCTTCGCGGACTGCCGGGTTGGGGCCAGAACCTGGCATCCCTCACGACCGTCATCAACACCTTTGGCGGGCGCTGGTTCGACGAGCAATGGCAGCCGCAGCTGACCTCGCCCGAGACCACGAAGGCTGTTCAATTCTACGTTGACCTTCTCCGCGAACACGGCCAGGCCGACGCCGCCAAGGACGGCTGGGAAGGGTGCCTGCAGAAGATGAGCCAGGGAACCACGGCCATGTGGTACGACGACACGGTCTTCGCCGGATCCGTCCTCAACCAGGCCACTCCCGCCGTCAAGGAAAACCTCGGTTTTGCGATGGCGCCGACCGGCCCGGCCGACATCAAGTCCGGCTGGCTGTGGTCCTGGGGCCTGGGCATTACCTCCAGCAGCAAGAACCCCGACGCTGCCTGGAAGTTCATTTCATGGGTGACCAGCCCTGAATACATCAAGCTCGCCGGGGAGAAGTCCGGCTGGGACTCCATCCCGCCGGGATCGCGTACCTCCACCTATGAGCTGCCGGAGTACAAGAAGGCAACGGCCGCGTATGCGGACCTGACGCTGGACTCCATCAACGCTGCGAACCCAACTCAGCCCACCAAGGACAAGGTCCCATACTCCGGCGTCCAGTACGTCCAGATCCCGGAGTTCGTTGACATCGGCGACTTCGTCTCACAACAGGTCGCCGGCGCCATCAGCGGCACGCAAACCGTGGAAGAGGCCCTGAAGAAGAGCCAGGACTACGCCACGAACGCGGTCAAGACCGCGGGCTATCTCAAGTAGGACAACCGTGCTGTCCGTGGGGACCATCGCTGGTTCCCACGGCCATCGCTAGCTACGATCGGACCCCCAATTGGCTAAGACCATCACCGCACCCCGGCCCCCGGCGCTCGTCCGCGAGCTCACCCGGGCGGAACGTTGGAAGATCCGCGGCCCGCTCCTGCCGGCCCTCATCTTCACCATCCTCCTCACCCAGCTCCCGTTCCTGTTAACCCTGATATACAGCTTCCAGAGCTGGAGCCTGCTGAGCAACAAGCCCGCACAGTTCAACGGAGGAGCGAACTACCTCACTACCGTCCAGGATGAAATCTTCTGGCGTTCCATCGGGAACACGGGAGTCATGACCGGAGTCTCCACCGTCGCCTGCATCGTGATCGGGCTGCTCCTGGCGCTGCTTCTCAACCACACGTTCCCGGGGCGCGGGATCGCCCGCACCCTGGCCATCACCCCGTTCTTCGTGATGCCCGTCGCTGTCACACTGTTCTGGAGATCTGCCATGTTCGACCCGGGATTCGGGCTCCTGGGCTGGTTCTCCCGCTTGGTAGGACTGCCCGCGATTTCATGGCTCAGTGAATACCCCATGGCGGCACTGATCATCCTGCTGACCTGGCGGTTCACGCCGTTTGCCATGCTCATCCTCATTGCCGGACTCCAGTCTGCACCGCAGGAACAGCTGGAAGCCGCCAGGGTGGACGGCGCCGGGCCGCTGCGCCAGTTCCGCTTCATTCTCATCCCGCACCTGCGCCCCTACATCGAGCTGGCCGCATTGCTCCTGGCCATGAACCTCATCCAGACCTTCGGTGAGATTGCGCTGCTCACCGCCGGCGGCCCTGCGTTCGGCACCACCAACATCACCTACTACATCTACCTGAAGGGCTTCAACGGGTTCGACTTCGGCACCGCCTCGGCCCTCGGCATCGCGGCACTGCTGATCACCATCGCCCTCGTACTGCCCGCCCTGCGCCTGCTCTCGGGCATCTTCCAGAAAGAAGGACGTCGATGACCGCCACCACCACCCTCCCACCGGCAGAGGTCCGGGCGCGCACCCATGTCGTGATCCGCCGCCCGAAGCCCACCAAGCACCTAAAGAATGTGCTGATGGGTGTGGGTGGTTGGCTGGGAAGCCTCATCCTCTTCCTGCCGATCGCCTACATGCTCCTGAAGAGCTTCCAGACGGAGAGTGACGCCGCTGCGGCAACGCCGAAGGTGTTCTTCGCCCCGACCATGGAGAACTACGAGGATGTCTTTTCGGCCGGCTTCTGGCCCTATGCCATCAACTCCCTGATCGTGGTCGTGGTGTCCACGCTGGTTGTCCTGGTCCTGGCTGTGCCTGCGGCCTATGCCCTCTCGGTACGACCGGTGGAGAAGGCCCAGGACGGGTTGTTCTTCTTCATCTCCACCAAGATGATGCCCATGGCAGCTGCGATCATTCCGGTGTACGTGATTGCAACCGCCCTGGGAGTGCTGAATACTCTCGGAATTCTCATCGTGATGCACATCGGCATGAACCTGCCATTGGCGATCTGGATGATCCGGTCGTTCATGCAGGAAATCCCGGAAGAAATCCTGGAGGCAGCTTCTGTCGACGGTGCGTCCCGGTGGCGGGCAGCCCGGTCGATCATCCTCCCCCTGGTTCGCCCGGGACTGGCATCCACAGCCCTGCTATGTGCTGTTTTCTCCTGGAACGAGTATTTCTTCGCCGTGAACCTGACAAACTCCACGTCCACCCTTCCGCTGTTTCTGCAGAAGTTCCTCAGCTTTGGCGAGCTCTACACGGCCCACGTCGCGGCTGCCGCGACGCTGCTGAGCATCCCCGTCATCATCGCCGGCTGGATGGCTCAGAAGTCCCTCGTCCGCGGTCTGCTCTTCGGCGCCGTGAAATAGGAAGCCAAAACCGGATGCACACGGATCCTCCCTAGACCTGACAGAACATGTGGCAACAGTAAAGGCTCCCGCCGGCGGCGGGAGCCTTTACTGTTGGGCGCGAAGCACCTCCCTGTTTGCGTACCCGGGCGTCGGGCGTCATCTGTACGTACAGTACGCTTCGTCTAGACATTTCGTCTCAACTTGTCGTATTCTTGTGATCCAGTAGACATCCCGCTCCGGGCAATTGCGGAGCCGGACCAAACTCTCACGGTCGAGGATCGCCCTCTGCCGTAACCAAGCGGAGAGGAGCGCAGATGCGCGCCGTAATTCTGGACGGAACCGGATCAGTCGAGGTTGCAGAGATCGAGGACCCGATCGCCGGCGCAGGCGAGGTCGTCATTGCCCCTGAAGCGGTGGGTATTTGCGGCACTGACATCCACCTCGCCTCCGGCGACTACCCCACCGGGACCTTTCCCGTTGTCCCCGGGCATGAATTTGCCGGCACGATCGTCCAGGTTGGTTCCGATGTCAATGGCTTCAAAGTCGGCGACCGGGTCTGTGTCGACCCGAACGTGGCATGCGGCTCCTGCGACCAGTGCCAAGCAGGTGCAACGAACCTCTGTCGGAATCTTGTCCCCATTGGAGTCACCAGCAACGGCGCTGTCGCAGAACTGGTCAAAGTCCCGACATCCGTCGTTTTCGCCCTGCCCGACGGTATCGACTGGACCACCGCGGCACTGATTGAACCCCTGGCCTGCGTACTGCATGCCCTGGGCCGGGTCGCCCCGGTCACCGGCAAGCGTGTCCTGATCTACGGCGCAGGCTCCATCGGCCTTCTGGCCGCCGCACTGGTCAAGGCACGCGGCGCAGCCAGCATCGACATCGTCGAGCCCAGCCCGGTGCGGCGCGAAGCAGCCCTCGAATTCGGTGCAGACAACGCCTACTCCCCCGGGGAACGAACCACCGAACGCGACATCGACCTGGTCATCGAAGCCAGCGGCCACCCCTCGGCCGTCAAGGACGCCATCGCCAAACTCGCTGAACGAGGCACCCTGCTGCAGATGGGCGTCGTCAGCCCGACCGCCAGCATCGACCTTTTCCCCTATGACCTCTTTGACCGGGAGCTGTCCTTCGTGGGCTCACAGTCGCTCGCGACGTCCTACCCGGCCGCGGTCGAGGCCATCAAGGATCTCCCTGAACTTGCATCCCGCATGGTGACCCACACGTTCGGGCTCGAAGACTACGCTGCAGCCCTCGAAGCGGCACACTCCGAATCCGCTCGAAAAGTCCACATCCTGCCGCAGCGCTAAACCCCGCTCGCCCTTTCACGAAAGTACTCACTGATGTCTGCACAATCCGCTGCAAACAGCCCCACCCGCCCGGCTCTCCTGGACCGTCTCGGGCTGCCCCGCCCCCTGATCTGGGGCTTCGTCGGGCTCCTGCTCTTCATGGTCGGCGACGGCGTCGAATCCGGCTACATCGCACCGTTCCTGGCCGCCAACGGTGCCGGCACCGAAACCAGCGCCGCTGTCATCATCACCGCCTACGGCCTGATCGTCACTCTGGGTTCCTGGCTCGCCGGAGCTCTCTCCGACGTCCTGGGTCCCCGCAAGGTCATGCTGTTCGGTCTCGTTACCTGGGCTGTCTTCGAGGTCCTCTTCCTGGCAGTCGCGGTCCCGTCCCAGAACTTCACACTGATACTGCTGACCTACGGCATCCGCGGCTTCGGCTATCCCCTGTTTGCCTATGGCTTCCTGGTCTGGATCCTGGCAGGTAGCCCGGCGAACCGGCTCGGCTCCGCTGTCGGCTGGTTCTACTTCGCCTTCACCGGAGGGCTCCCCACTCTCGGCTCGCTGCTTGCCAGCGGCACCGAACCCCTCATCGGTGAATACATGACCCTGTGGGTCTCGCTGGTCACGGTTATCGCCGGCGGCATCATCTGCCTCATCGGAATCCGCAACGCCAAAGGGGGCAACCGCCTGGCCGCCCCCGGCGTGACCGCCCGCCAGAGCATCGTCAACAGTGTCTCCATCGCTGTCAAGATTCCCCGCGTCGGCCTCGGCTGCCTCATCCGCGTCGTCAACACCGCGCCCCAGTTTGGATTCCTGGTCTTCCTTCCGACAGTCTTCGGCACGCAGCTCGGCTTCGGCACCGCAGGGTGGCTGCAGCTGATCTTCACCATGGGTTTCGCGAACATCTTCGCCAACCTTTTCTTCGGCGTCCTCAGCGACAAACTCGGCTGGCACCGCACGCTGCGCTGGTTCGGCTGCATCGGCTCAGCCGTCAGCTCCTTGTGCTTCTACTTCATTCCGCAGATGACGGGCTCGCAGTACTGGGTGGCAGTTGTGTGCGCCGCCTTCTACGGTGTGACCCTGGCCGGCTTCACGCCCATCTCGGTGCTGATGTCCCTGATGGCCCCGGGACAGAAAGGCAACGCCGTGGCGCTGCTGAATCTGGGCGCCGGAGCGGCAACGTTCGTCGGGCCGCTGATCGTCGCGGTCTTCCTTGGTCTCATCGGACCCGGCGGGGTCACGATCATCTTCGCAGGCCTGTATGTCGCCGCGGGCGTGGCCGTCCGGTGGCTTCGAATTCCCGAGGAGGCCGAGGTCCGCAAAAGCGATACTCCTGCGTCCGATCTCGTAGGAGTATGACCGCATCGGTTGCAAAGAGGAGGAGCCCCCGTTTCAACACCGAAACGGGGGCTCCTCCTCTTTGCGCTAGCGGCCGGAAGTGAGATCCAGGCTGCTGACGTTCACCTCTAGCGGCACGATCTCACTGCGCACCCAGGTCTCATAGACATCGAAGCGCTCCCCTGCCGTCGTCCAGGACGTGGAGTGGATCCGGAGCAGCGGAGAGGAATCCGTGACGTTAAGCGCTTGGGCGATCTCCGGCGTCGGGTTGACTGCCCGGATAGTCCTATTGGCCCCGCCCAAGCCGTACCCGGCACTGGTCAGCAAAGCGGACAGGGGAGCTTGCCCGGCGAGGACTTCCTGTGCCCCGGCGATCACCGGTGCCACCGCCGGCGGGCTGTAGTTAATGCTGTACACCGCGGGGATGCCATCTACGGACCGCACTCGGACCAATTCAAAGCCCCTAGTCCCCTCGGGAAGCTCCAAAGATCGGCAGGCGCTCTCCGGCAAAACCACGGGTCCGGAACGCAGCACCTGAGTGGTGACGGGTCTGTTCTGGTGACCCAGCGCGTTCTCCAGGAAGCCCTGTTGCCCTTGAATAACCCAGCCCCGATCGGCCGACGGCTCGCTCGCGAAGACCCCCCGGCCCGGAATGCGGTGCGCAAGGCCCTTGGACTCCAGCAGTTTCAGGGCCTGGCGCACCGTCGCCCTGGACAACCCAAATTCGGTGCAGAGTTCATTCTCGCTCGGCAACCGCTCACCGGACTCGATGTTCTTGGAAGAGATCCTGCGCTCCAGAACGTCGAAAAGCTGGCGGTAATACGGGGTCGGTGACTGACGGTCGATCGCCTCAGCAGCTGCTATGGACACGAAGTCCTCCTTCGATGAGGTCTGCGAGTAGGGACATTGTCCACTTCATTATAGACGGACCGTACAGTCCAGTCAGAGTCCGGAATGGTGCGTCGTGGAGTCCTCGCAGCCGCAGCGGTGGGCTTGACTGGTGTCGGCCGCCGCGCATAAGGTGGATTTACTTGTCCAGACTGTACATACAGTTAGAGCAGAGCGGCTCAGACCCCGGCACTGGGCGACGTCATTACAAGCAAGCTGTTCGACAGCAGCGTGGCTCGTCTACAGAAAGCAGGCTTCAATGTCCATGGAATACCGCATGCGCCGTACGCTCCCGAGCGACCGAGCCGCAATCATTATGCCCGTAGACCACGGCCTGATCTTTAAGCGCATCGAGGGTCTTGAAACCCCCGCAGCTCCCTTCGCTGCCTGGTCCGCTCAAGGTGTCACGGGCTTCATGATGACCCCAGGACAGGTCAAGCAGACCGAGGCCTTCTTCGCCCGCACCCCCCACCTGAGCCGCGTTATGGCCATCGACACCTACTACGACTACCGGGAGGTGGACGGCCAAGGCTCCCATGGCCTGATCACCACGGTTGAGGAAGCCGTCCGCATGGGTGTCGACGCCGTGAAGATGCTGTTCCCCTGGAACATGTCCAACGCTGAAAGGGCCACCCTCTGCACGCGCGTGGGACAGGTTGTGTCTGCCTGCGAGCGTTGGGACATACCCTTGGTTCTGGAACCGGTGCTCATGGGCGCCCCGCGTTCGGAGGCTGTCATCGTTGAGGAAGAACAAGTGGCACGTATCGCCTACGACCTTGGTGCCCACATCATCAAGATTGCGTTCCCCGGCGAAGAGCGCACCAAACGCCTCGTCGACGAACTTGGCGTGCCGCTGGTGATCGCTGGAGGTCCGCTCGCCGGCGAGCCTGCCGATACCATCGAGGCAGTTGCGGAAACCATCCGCGCCGGGGCCCGTGGTGTGATCGTCGGCCGGAATATCTGGCAGCGTGAACGCGTCATTGCCGAGAAGACTCTCGCCGAGATTGCTTCCCTGACCCAGGGCGTTTCCTTCAACGACTAGGGGGCCGGCAATCTTTACACCGCATAGATCAAGGGATGGCGAAATATGGGCGGAACGAGCGAACAGACAGAGGTCGTCTGTGGCATCGACATTGGCAGCACAAATCTCAAAGTAGTCGCGCTTGACCGCAACGGCCGCGTCGTCGCACGCGCCAGGCAAACAACACCCCGCAACCCGTCCGACCTTTCTATTGATGCCCAGTCGATCCTGGACGCAATTGAAGACATGATCATCGACGCCTGCGGATCCGATTACATCGTTGCTGCCGTGGCATCAGCCGGAGTCGGAGAAGACGGGGTCCTCGTTGACAGCAACCGCAAGCCTCTGGGCCGCGCTCTGGCCTGGTTCGACCCACGCCGGACACGGCTATTCGACGCATTGGAACCCCGTCTGACCGCGTCAAAAGGTCTCGGCGTCACCACCAATCCCTCCCACTCCCTCATCGGTTGGCTCTGGTCGAGCCAACAGGACCATGGCGGCAACGCCTCAACCTGGGCGGCCATCACCGACTTCGCCGCATGCTCCTGGTCCCGCAGGACTTTCATCAGCGAAACCCTCGCAGCGCGCACCGCAGCTTGGGACGTCCAGACCCGCGCATGGCTGACTGAACGCGTCGAAATGACGCTCGGTTCGTCCGCACTGCTGCCAGAAGTCCTCCGGACCGGGGAGCCGGTTGGGCCCCTTTATTCCCCCCGCCTGAGCCATGCAGGAGTCCTTGCACCCACAGCCATCGTCGTGGCAGGCGGGCACGACCACCCCATCGGCGGATGGGGTGTCGACCAGCTGCACCCCGGCGCGATTCTTGATTCCATGGGCACCGCGGAAGTTGTGGTGGCCCAGTCCCCGACCGCAAACGTGCTCCGGTTCGACGGCTGCGATGTCGCTCCGGGCATACTCAGCCACGGAACCACCTTGTTGGCCGTCACTGAGTTCGCCCGAAACGTCCAGTGGATTTCGCAGGACCCGGCTGTCGCAGCGGCGTTTGACGCAATCGTCGCCGGCAGCCAAAAACCTGATGGCCACCTGCATTCAGAGAGCTTTATTCCCGGCGGACAAGGTGGAGTCCGGCCGCGCTACGCCCCAGACGCCCCTGCCGGACCCTCGTCCCGGGCTTCGGCCGTGGCAGGTGCACTGGCCCGTGCCGGCGGAGCGGCCATCCACTCCGTTGCTTCCATGATGCCTCCAGGTGCTCCCGTGTATGTCGCTGGCGGCTGGGCAAGATCCCAGGGCTGGATCGATATCAAAAGGGCCGTCATCGGCACGGACGTCCACATCATCCCGGAACCTGAAGTCACTGCCGTCGGCGCGGCCCTGCTAGCTGCCCGTGGCATCAACTGGCCCAGTCCCGCCCGCACGGCCCTTTCATTCAACCCCACACGCATCTAGTCGCACCCTCGGCGAAGACGACCGTTCGAGACTTCAGGCAGATGCTCCAAAAGGAATAGAGATGACCGGAAACTTTGAAACCCCGCACTTCCAGGAAATCAGGGGCGAGCAGCCACTGCAGATCAGTGAAGACCTCAACGGCGCCGTGGCCACAGCAGTTGCCCATGCCATGGACATTGGCGGACACGGCGTACTCGTGACCCAACACAGCCCCACGTTCTATACGGTTTCGCTCAGCCGCGATGTTCCGCATAGTCAAATCCGGGAACGACGTGCAACGGAATCCATCACCACCGGACGCCACTAGCGAGTCCCCCGCGCTTACTGCGATCCACAAACCAGCGAAACGGCCGGCCCGTGTCATGGGAGAACTCGAGTCCTTTCTGCTGCTCTCAGTAGGAGAGTTCCTCGAGGTAGAGAACAAACGCCCCAAACAGCACTGGCAGCGAGCCGTGGACGTCGCATGTACACGGAACTGGGCGAACGGAAGTTGGTCGACAGCGAAAAGCATCGAATCAGCCAACCTGCCTGACCGCCCGCAAGCTACGGCTCGACCCCGCCGAACAATGCCGACGCCGCCAGCCGCTTCCCTGGCGGCCGCCCAAATTACTTGTAATACAAGTTTCCAACTTGTAGCATAAGAACAAGGGGCGACGAAGCCCCTTTCAGATTCCGAGGAGCCCCCCCATGAGCACCGTAGACCTCATCCGCCACGTCAAACTTTCCACCGCGAGGCTTCCCCTTGCCGTGCCGATCAGCGACGCCAAGGTCTTCACCGGCCGCCAAAAGCCCATGACCGAGGTGGCCTTCCTCTTCGCTGAAATCACCACCGAGCAGGGCCACAGCGGCATCGGCTACAGCTACTCCAAGCGCGCGGGCGGACCCGCCCAGTACGCGCATGCCAAGGAGGTGGCCGAGGGCATCATCGGCGAGGACCCCAACGACATCGGCAAGATCTACACCAAGCTGCTCTGGGCCGGCGCCTCCGTGGGCCGCTCGGGCGTGGCCACCCAGGCGCTGGCCGCCATCGACATCGCCCTCTACGACCTCAAGGCCAAGCGCGCCGGCCTGCCTCTGGCGAAGCTTCTGGGTTCCTACCGCGACTCGGTCCAGACCTACAACACCTCCGGCGGCTTCCTCAACGCCTCCCTCGACGAGGTCAAGGCGCGCGCCACCCAGTCCATCGACGAAGGCATCGGCGGCATCAAGATCAAGGTGGGCCTTCCGGACAGCAAAGAGGACCTGCGCCGCGTCGCCGGAATCCGCGAACACATCGGTTGGGACGTCCCGCTCATGGTGGACGCCAACCAGCAGTGGGACCGCGCCACTGCCCTGCGGCTGGGCAGGCAACTGGAGGAATTCCACCTCGTGTGGATCGAAGAGCCGCTGGACGCCTACGACTTCGAAGGCCACGCCCACCTCGCCAACGTCCTGGACACCCCCATCGCCACCGGTGAGATGCTGGCCTCCGTGGCCGAGCACAAGGGCCTGATCAACGCCAACGGCTGCGACATCATCCAGCCCGACGCTCCCCGCGTCGGCGGCATCACCCAGTTCCTCCGCCTCGCCGCACTGGCGGACGAGCGCGGCCTGGGCCTTGCCCCGCACTTCGCCATGGAGATCCACCTGCACCTCGCCGCCGCCTACCCGCGCGAACCGTGGGTGGAGCACTTCGACTGGCTGGACCCGCTGTTCAACGAGCGACTCGAAACCAAGAACGGCCGCATGCTGGTTCCGGACCGCCCCGGCCTCGGCGTGACACTCAGCGACCAGGCCCGCGCCTGGACAACCGAGTCCGTGGAGTTCGGCGCGTAACCTTGAACGCATGAGCCGGAACCTGACCGCGGACCTCGCCGCCGATCTTCGCACCCGCATCGTTGACGGCGTCATCCAGCCCGGAGACAAGCTCCCCAGCGAAAACACGCTGATTGGCGAGTTCGGCGTGAGCCGCACGGTGGTCCGGGCGGCCCTGACCCGGCTCCAGGCTGAAGGACTCGTGGAAACCGAACGCGGGCGGGGCAGCTTTGCGCTGACCCCGCCCCCGCACGGCGATCCGCATTCCCCCGGCGGGCGGCCGGTGGCGAGCCTTGAGGACCGGCTCCACCTGCTGGAGTTCCGCATCGGCGTCGAGGCGGAAGCTGCGGCACTGGCGGCCCGAAACCGGACGGACCGGCAACTGAAGGCAGTCCTGAACGCCCTGGAGGAGTTCACTGCCAGCGGCGACCACCCGGCGCATGCCATGAAGTCCGACTACGAATTCCACAAAGCCATCGCCGCGGCGACGGGAAACCCCTTTTATTCGGACTGCCTCGCGTCCCTGGGCCAGACCATGATCGCCATGCCGCGCACCCGGCTGATGACCGGCGTCGAACACTACGCCCGCGACCACTTTGAACAGGTGGTCCACGAGCACGAATCCATCTATGCGGCCATCGCGGAAGGTGACGTGCCGTCGTCGTCGGCTGCAATGCGCAGCCACCTGGCAAACTCGAGACGGCGGCTTAGGGACGGACGCCAGTAGCCCCGGCCAGCTGCCGCTGCCGGGCGAAACCGGCCGCGCGTCCGGGAAGCGCGCCCCCGCTCAGGCGTGAAGGTCGGCCAGCCGTTCAGGCGTGTCGATCAGCTTCAGGAGCCGCAGGACTGCGGGGTTGGCTGTCTCTTCGTTCCATGCCAGCTCCAGATCCACGCGGTTCAGCTCCTGGATGCCGTGCCGTCCGTCAATCTCGTGGAATTCCACCCCGGCGGGCGCGAACGCCATGGCCGAGGCGGGGACAAGCGTCACCCCCAGACCTGCCTGGACGAAGGCCAACAGGGCCGGAACCTGGCTTGCGTACTGCGTGACGTTGGCGTGGGCGCCGGCGCTGGCGAACAGCCGGAGCACCAGGTCGTGGAAGTACCGGGCCTCTTTGGTGGAGTACATCAGCAGCGGCAGCCTGTCCAGGGACCCCAGCGGCAGCGGCTGACCCGCCGGCACCGCCATATTGCCCAGCAGCGAACTCCCCTCGGGCAGCGCCACCACCAGCCGGTCCTGCATGAGCGGCCGGGACACTACCCCGGGCCGGGCCACGATGGGCCGCAGCAGGCCGATGTCCACGCTGCCCTTCACCAGCCCGTCCATCTGGTCCGTGGAGACCAGTTCCCGGAGCACAAAGGACACGCCCGGCATCCCCTCCGCGGCCCGGCGCAGCATCAGCGGCAGTGCACTCTGGCCGGCGATGGCCGTGTACCCCACGGTGATGGCACCTGCTTCGCCTGAGGACACCCGACGGACATCCAGGTCCGTCTTGATGCACATGTCCAGGATCTGCCGCGCCCTCGGCAGCAGGGTGGCGCCGGCGGCGGTCAGCTCCACTTTCCTGCTGGTACGGCCGAAAAGCTGGGTTCCAAGCTTCTTTTCGAGCATCTGGATCTGGCGGCTCAGCGGCGGCTGGGTCATGTTCAGCCGCTCAGCCGCGGCACCGAAGTGGAGCTCTTCAGCGACGGCCACGAACGCCTCTAACTGGGGTAGGGAAAACATTCATACCTTTACTGAATTGTTGAGTGCACAAATTGGCTTGGACTTGGATCGATGACTCCCCTTATGGTCGGTGAACGGAGCAGGTAAATCAACCCCCGAGCCAATCAAGGAGCACAGCGCTGTGGACCAGGCATACGATCCCGCCCAGTACGTCAACCAGGCCAGGATCACCGGCGTCTCCATCACGCCGGTGGCCTTCAAGGACCCGCCGCTGCTGAACACCGTGGGCGTTCACGAGCCGTTTGCGCTGCGGGCCATCGTGGAGGTCCAGACGGACGCCGGGGTGTCGGGCTTCGGTGAAACCTACGGCGATGCCGGCCACATTGCCCGGCTCCGGCTCGCCGCGGCAGCCGTGCCCGGCACGGACGTTTTCAACATCAACCTGCTGCGCAGCCGGATCGCCCAGGCACTCCGGCAGGACACCATCCAGGGCGGCCACGGCATGAGCGGCATGGTCACCGGTTCAAGCACAGCTGACCGCGTGCTCTCCGCGTTCGACGTCGCCGCACTGGATATCCAGGGCAAACTCCTCGGCCGGCCGGTCAGCGACCTCCTGGGCGGCGCCGTCCGTGACTCCGTGCAGTTCAGCGGGTACCTGTTCTACAAGTGGGCGGGCCATCCCGGCCAGGCGGACGACGCCTGGGGTGCGGCCCTGGACCCCGCCGGGATTGTGCGGCAAGCCCGGACCATGGTGGACCGCTACGGCTTCAGCGCGCTCAAACTCAAAGCCGGCGTGTTCCCGCCGGAAGAAGAGATTGCGGCTATCCACGCCCTCCGCGCCGAGTTCCCCGACCTCCCCCTCCGCATCGATCCCAACGGCGCCTGGACAGTGGAGACCTCCATCCGGGTGGGCAAGGAACTGCACGGCGTATTGGAGTACCTTGAGGACCCCACACCAGGCATCGAAGGCATGGCGGCCGTCCGCCGCGAGGTCGGCATGCCCCTGGCCACGAACATGTGCGTGGTCAGCTTCGCGGATGTGGCCCCTGCCGTGGCGGCCGGCGCCGTGGACGTCATCCTCTCGGACCACCACTTCTGGGGCGGCCTCCGCCGGACCCAGTTCCTGGCCGGCATCACCGAGACATTCGGCCTTGGCCTGTCCATGCACTCCAATTCCCACCTTGGCATCAGCCTCGCCGCCATGGTCCATTTGGCGGCGGCAACCCCCAACCTCGACTACGCCTGCGACACGCACTGGCCCTGGAAGGACCCGTCGGAGGACGTCATTGCCGGCGGTGTGTTCACGTTCAAGGACGGCGCCGTCCAGGTCCCCACCGGCCCGGGCCTCGGCGTCGAGGTGGACCGCGACGCCCTGGAACGCCTGCACCGCCAGTACCTGGACTGCGGGATCAGGAGCCGGGACGACACCGGCTACATGCAGCGGCTCCACCCCTCCTACGAGCTCCAGGGCCCCCGGTGGTAACCACCGCGGACCAGGCTCCGGATGGTCTTGAATCACTGAAAATCGTGGTCACCGACCCCATTATCAGCCGCTTCGAGGACCGGTTAAAGGTCGACGGCGGCACTCACCAGTGGGACATGGCGGCGGCTTGGACTCCGGGCCGCCGGCTGGACGCCCTGGCGGGCGCCGACGTCGTGGTTTGCTCCTCCCTGGGCCCAGCGGAAGCGGAAGCTGCCGGCCGCGTGCGCCTGGTCCATGTGACGGGTGCTGGCTACGACAAGATTTCCTTCCCGCACCTGCTGCCGTCAGCCGTGGTGGCCAACACCTTCCATCACGCACGGCCCATCGCCGAGCACGTCCTGATGGTCACCCTGATGCTGTCGCGCAATGTCGCTGCCGCCGACCGGGACGTCCGCCAGGGGCAGTGGCGGACCATCGCAACGGACCGCGACGTGCCGTTCCATCCCGTCCTCGCCGACCTGACACTGGGCCTGGTGGGCCTGGGGTCCATCGGAGCCGAAGTCGCCCGCGTGGCGGGAGCGCTGGGCATGAAGGTCCGCGCTGTGCGGCGCAATCCGGCAGCCGCCCTGCCGCCGGGGGTCCGCCTCGACTGGGTGGGCGGAAACCACGAGCTCCACGGGCTCCTGGCGGCGTCCGACGTCGTGGTGGTGACCGTGCCGCTGGATTCCGGCACGGAGGGGATGATCGGGGCGGCGGAACTGTCCGCCATGAAACCCTCAGCGTTCCTTATTAACGTGGCACGCGGGCCGGTGGTGGATCAGGCGGCACTGTACGCGGCCCTGAAGGAGCGGCGGATCGCCGGAGCCGGCCTCGACGTCTGGTGGGGATCACCCGCGGACGGCGTGATTCCGCCCGCTGAACTGCCCTTCGCGTCCCTGCAGAACACCGTGCTGACCCCGCACCATTCCGGCCATGCACGCACCACCTTTGAACGCAGGGCGGCCGATATTGCCGCCAACATCGGGCTGCTCGCACGGGGCGGGAAACTCGCAAACCTGGTGCCGCGGCCCGTCCCGGCTGCTGGTCCCGTCCCGTCTACGTAGCCGCCAGGACCAGCTGCACGATCAGCAGGGCGCTTCCCAGCGCCGACGCACCCAAGGCCAGGGCCTTCAGGCGTGCGGCGTTGAGGAAGCGGTTCACGAACCGGGATGCCGCGTAGCCGCAGACGGCCGCCGGAACCATCCACAGCGCCAGCAAAAGCATCTCCGCGGTGACAGCTCCGGTCATCCACAGCATCAGCATCGAAATCGACGATCCCACCATAAAAAAGGCACTCATCGTGCCGCGCAAGCGGGGGCCGTCGTGTCCCTGCCACACCAGGGCCATGGGCGGTCCCCCGATGGAGGTGGCGGTGCCCATGATGCCGGAGGCTGCGCCCGCGGCGATCAGGTTGGCGCGGACGGGCCGGGGAGCCCAGCCGCGGCCCGCCAGCGCCAGGCCGCTCAGCACCACGGCCACCACCACCCAGGCCAGGCCCTCGCGGGACAGTGCCGTCACCAGCCACGCCCCCAGGAAGCTCCCGGGAATCCGTCCTACCAGGGCCCAGCCCGTGCCACGGAGGTCCAGGCTTTGCCGCTCCCGCACAGTGACCATGACGGTGACCAGCAGGGCCAGGAGGATGAGCGTGGCGGGAAGCAGCGCCGGATCCACCATCGCGATCACCGGCGCTGCCAGCATGCCCATGCCGAAGCCGCTGGACGCCTGCAGGCATGCGGCCAGGAAGACCACCCCGGCGATGAGGGCATATTCGGCACCGGTCACTCGGGACCACTCACTGGACGGGCACGGCAGCGGCAGGTGCAGCGGCGCCGGTCAGGCCTTTGATGGAGTCGAGCGGGAAATGGCATTCTGCAACATGCTTCGTACCGTCAGGGGCGGCCAGGACCTGCGGTTCCGGTGATACTTCGGCGCAGATGTCCTGGGCTTTCCAGCAGCGCGTCCGGAAGCGGCAGCCCGACGGTGGATCCAGCGGAGAGGGCAGCTCACCCTGGAGGACAATCCTGTCCCGCCTGGTTCCGCTGACGTCCAGCTTCGGGGACGCCGACATCAGGGCCGCCGTGTAGGGGTGGCGGGGATGGTCAAAGACTTCCTCGGTGGCCCCGGTCTCGATGATCCGTCCGAGGTACATCACGGCCACCCGGTCCGCCACATGGCGGACCACGGTCAGGTCGTGGGAGATGAAGATGTAGGAAACACCGAGTTCCTGCTGGAGCTCATTGAGCAGGTTCAGGACCTGCGCCTGGACGGAAAGGTCCAGTGCCGAGACCGGCTCGTCGAGGATGATGACGTCCGGGTTCAGCGCCAGGGCCCGGGCAATGCCGATGCGCTGGCGCTGCCCGCCGGAAAATTCCTGCGGCGACTTCCTGGCGTCTGAGGGACGCAGCCCCACCATGTGCAGCAGCTCACTCACCCGCGCCTGGCGCTCCCGGGACGTCGGGTAGAGGCCGCGGTGGGTGGCCCACGGCTCGGCGATGATGTCGCCGGCGTTCATCCGGGCGTTCAGGGACGCGAACGGGTCCTGGAAGACCATCTGCACGCGCCGCCGCCAGCTCAGCAGTTCCTTCCCGCGAAGCCCGAAGGGGTTGGTTCCCTCGAAGGTCACGGTTCCTTCATCCGGTGTTTCCAGCATCATCAGGGTCCGCGCCAGGGTGGACTTGCCGCAGCCGGACTCGCCCACCAGCCCCAGGGTCTCGCCCCTGCCGACAGTCAGGCTGATCCCGTCCAGGGCCTTGAGCCTTGTGTTCCCGCTGGCGCTCCTGGCCACGTGGAAGGTCTTGGTGACTCCGTCGATTGTCAGAAGCGGCTCAGACATTGTTGATCTCCTCGCTGAAGTGGCAGGCGGCCGTGCGGGCAGGCCGCGGTTCCGTGCCGGAAGGGATGGCTGCCGGGCGGAGCACGGGCCGCTCGGCCCGGCAGATGTCCTGCACCAGCGGGCAGCGGGACTGGTAGACGCAGCCGGCGGGAATGTCGTGGAGCTCCGGCGGGCTGCCGGCGATGGACTTGAGCTTGGCGCCGCGCTCCAGGTGGACGGGGACGGACTCCAGCAGTCCCTTTGTATACGGATGGCGCGGATCGGCGAAAACTTCGGAGACGGGTCCGCTTTCCACCACATTCCCGGCGTACATCACGGCCACGGAGTCGGCCTCCTCGGCCACCACCGCAAGGTCGTGAGTAATGAGGATGACGGCCATCTGGCCCTCCTCACGGAGCTTCCGCAGCAGCTGCATGATCTGTGCCTGGACCGTGACGTCCAGTGCCGTGGTGGGTTCATCGGCGATCAGCAGGCGCGGGTTGAGGGCCACGGCCATGGCGATGAGGATGCGCTGGCGCATGCCGCCGGAGAACTGGTGCGGGTAGGAATTGACCCTGGATTCCGGCTCGGGGATGCCGACGCGTTTCATCAGATCAATCGCTTCAGCCCGCGCCTGCTTGGCGTTCAGCCCGCGGTGGATGCGGAAGGCCTCGCCCAGTTGCGTCCCCACCGTGTAGACGGGGTTCAGGGCAGTCAGCGCGTCCTGAAAAACGATGCCCAGCTCGGGCCCGGCAAACTTGAGCCGTTCCTTGGCGCTGAGCGCGGCGAGGTCGGTGCCGTTGAGGACAATCTCGCCGTCGGCGAGGTCGCAGACGGGGTCCATGATCCCGGCGAGGGCCTTCGCTGTCATGGACTTTCCGCACCCTGATTCGCCGAGCAGCGCCAGGGTTTCCCCGGCACGGGCTTCGAATGCCACGCTGTTGACGGCGCGCACGGTGCCGCGGTGCGTGCGGATGTCCACGGCAAGGTCTCGGACCTGCAGGACGACGTCGTGCGCTTTGGCCTGGCCGGTGGCAGCGCCGGCAGCTTCGCCGGCGCGCTGGATAGGGGCTTGTTGGGCAGCTGTTTTCACGGCTGTGCCTCCTTGGCTGGGATACGGGCGATCAGCCGCTTGCGGGGTAGTGCCAGGCGCCAGCGCTGGGCCGGATCGGTGGCGATCCGCAGCCAGGCGGCGAGGACGTTGGCGGCGATGGTGGTGACCACGATGGCGACGCCCGGGAAAATCGAGAGCCACCAGGCGGTCTGCAGGTACTGCCTGCCCTGGGAGACCATCAGGCCCCAGCTGACGTCCGGCGGCTGGATGCCGATGCCCAGGAAGCTCAGCGAGGACTCGGCGAGCATGACATAGCAGAACTCGAGGGTGGCCAGCGTCAGGAGCGTCGGCAGCACCACGGGAATGACGTGCCGGGCGATGATGGCATTGGGCTTGGCACCGAATGTGCGCGCCGCATCCACGAACGTCCGGCTCTGCAGCTCCGCCGATTCGGCGCGGGCAGTGCGCAGGTAGATCGGGATGCGGGTGAGGGCCAGGATCAGCACGATGTTCGCTGCGCTGGGGCTGAAGACATAAAGCACGACGACGGCGAGCAGCAGGGAGGGGAAGCTCATGATCACGTCGGCGATGCGCATGGAAACGTTCTCCCGCCAGCCCCGGTGATAGCCGGCCCACACGCCCCACAGGGAGCCGACCACCAGGGCCACGGCCACCGCAGGCAAGGCGACGGACAGGGTGGTCCGGCTCGCCACGACCAGCCGGGCCAGCATGCTGCGGCCCAGGGAATCGCTGCCCAGGAAGTATTCCCAGCCGTGCGCCAGTGTGAACGGTGCCTTGTTGGCGAACAGCAGGTTCTGTTTGGTGGCCAGGTCACCCATCAGCGCAGGTCCGACGAGCGCGGTCAGGCCGATGAAGACCAGGATCAGCGCAGAGACGGTGGCAAAGCGGTCCCTGAGCAGGAGACGGAAGAGGCTCAGCTTTCCATCCTGTTTTCCGTCCTTCTTTTCATTCTGGGGTTCGAGGGCCGCCGGCAGCGTCTCGGGTGCCGTGCCCTCAGTCAGTGAACTCTTCATGGCTATTCCTAGGCCTTGACCGTGACGGGACGGACGCGCGCGTCCAGCAGCGCGTAGCCCATGTCGATAAGGATGTTCAGGGCAAAGATCGCGACGGCGGTGAGCAGGACGGCGGCCTGAAGGACAGCGAAGTCCCGTTGCAGGATCGAATCGATCATGAGCTTTCCAATGCCCGGCCAGCCGAAGATGGTCTCCACCACCACCGCGCCGTTCACGAGGCCCACGGTCAGGTCGCCGGCCACCGTCAGTGCGGGCGCGGCAGCGTTGCGCAGTGCGTGGTGCGTGACCACTCGGAGTTCGCCCGCGCCGCGGCTTCGGGCCAGTTTGATGTAAGGCTCCGAGAGGGCTGAGACCATGGAGCCGCGGACAATCTGGACCAGCACGCCGAACGGCCGCAGGAGCAACGTGGCGATGGGCAATACCCAGGCGCCGGCCCCCGACACACCAGATGTCGGGAGCCAGCCCAGGGTGATGGCGAAGACCCAGATGCCCACGATTGCCAGCCAGAAGTCCGGAATCGAGGCGGCAGCCATGGAGACGAAACTTGAGATGCGGTCCGCGATGCCGTTGGGCTTCAGTGCAGCCCAGCACCCGACCACCAGCGCCAGCAGCACGGCCAGCAGCATGGTGGTGGCGGCCAGCTGCAGGGTGGCCGGGAAAGCCCGCAGTGCCATGGCCGCGGCATCCTGCCCCGTGCGCAGTGACTGCCCGAAATCGAGCCGGAGCACGCCGCCAAAGTAGTCGGCCATCTGCACCAGCAGCGGCTGGTCCAGTCCGTTGCGTGCGGTGAAATCGTCGCGCATCTGCTGTGTGGCATTCAGCGGCAGGTACAGGCTGGCGGGGTTTCCCGTCATCCTGGCCAGCGCGAACACACCAACAATCACCACCACCAGCGGCAAGGCGCTGGAGACAATCCGCTTTCTCAAGTAGATCAGCATGGCTGTCCTTATCTCCGGGTCCGGGCTAGTTTGCCGGGGTCATTTCCGAAACACGCAGCTCGTCGCCACTGGACGAATTGGGCGTGTACTTCACGGACTTCGCCTTGCCGATGATGCCGGTCTGGTGCGAGATGTGGGCGAACTGGACCACTTTGTCGTTCTGGTAGGCGAAGATGTCCTCAAAGTCCTTCTTCCGCTCGTCACCGGAGGCCGCATCCGCCTTCTTGATCATGGCGTCGAACTCGGGGGTGCCGAAGTAACTCTGTGCTCCGGTGGACAGCATGTATTGGTCCACGGTGAAGGCTGCATCGCCGGCCTGGTTGCCGTGCTGGGTCATCAGGGCCACTGCGCCTTCATCATCGGGGAACGGACGGACCTGGTAGGTCAGGTGCTGGCTGGTTTCGAGCATTTTGAGCTTGACGTTCAGGCCGGCCTGGCTCAGCTGCTCCTGGAGGACCTGGCCGAGTTCGGTGATCTTCGGGAACTGCGCGCTCCGGACCACCAGCGAGATCTGAGCGGACGTATCAACGCCGTCGGCCTTGGCATCGGCAACGAGGGACTTCGCCTTGTCCAGGTCAAACGGCCAGGCCTTCAGCGCTGAGTTGTGCCCCACGATGCCTTCGGGAACCAGCTGTGCGGCTACCTGGTGCTTGCCCTGGTAGAGCGAGTTGACGATTCCCTCCTTGTCGAGGGCGTAGTTGACTGCTTGGCGGACACGGATGTCATTGAGCGGCGCCTCATTGGCATCGAGCCGCAGGGCCACGGTCTCGTTGTTGGGGTAGTCCACCCCGAGGTCTCCGATGTTGTCGTCCGGGCTCAGCCCCATGGCAACATCCGCCTCGCCGCTGGTGATCATGGCAGCGCGCACCGAACTCTCGGAGCGCCACTGGTACTCGGCCTTGGCGTAGGCGGGCTTGTCTCCCCAGTACCCGTCCCAGCTGGAGAGGGTGATCTTCTGGCCGGCGTCCCACTTCTCGATCTTGTAGGGACCCGTGCCGATCGGCTCACGGACCTTCTCCGTGGCGCTGGTGGACGTAGGAACCACCTCGAGGAAGGAAAGGCGCAGCGGCAGGATGGGATCAGGTTCGGGAGTGGTGACGGTTAGGGTGGTGGCATCCACGGCCTTCACGGCGAGGTCCGCGTCGCCGAAGACGTAGCCTTCCACGTTGCAGCCGAGCTTGGAGTTGACCGCCCTTTCGATGGTGAAGGCGGCGGCTTCGGCATTGAACGGCGTGCCGTCCTGGAAGGTCACACCTTCGCGCAGCTTGAGGGTCCACTCGGTATCCGTGGTGGCCTTCCATTCAGTGGCGAGCTTGGGCTCGAGTTCGCCACTCGTGGGATTGCGTTCAATCAGGGGTTCGGTGACGTTCGAACGCACCACGACACCGGTGGACGTCAGGTTCGACTCGCAGGCTTCCAGCGTGGGCGGCTCCTGGCCGAGCACCACGCGCACCGTCGTCGAGGAGGCGGCGCCGGCGTCGGAATTGGCCACGGAACAGCCGCTCAGACCGAGCACCGCGACGGATGCCAGGGCCGGCCATTTGAGCAAGGCGGCGGGAAATGGGGGCTTTGAAGAAGACGTCATTGGATTCCTCCGAATTGGGTGTTTGCGGCAGGGGGTGCTCTTGCACCAGTGGAACCGGGCAACAAGATCAGGTCGTTCGGGCCGCGCTGGACTCAAGCTAGTTGAGGTCCACAGGCTCCACAAGGTTTCTGCCGGCCGCCGGAGCCGCGCCGCAGGGCCGCTTCCGGGCACCGGCGCCCTGTGACGGGCACCACTCATCCCGGAAATCCGCGTGGTTCCGCCGGAGTACCTCAATCGATTCACTTCGGGCATCGAACCATGCCATTTACATGTTGGACGCGTATGGATCCGAAACCTAGGGTGCAGATATGAAGAACACCGCCGTCCTGCAGGTAGGGCCACTGATGCCAACCGTCCAAGAAGCCATCCGGAGCGAGTACGACGCCGTGCGCCTCCCCGACTCCACCCCCGAGCGGGAGGAATTCCTGCAGCACCACGGCGGATCCTTCGAGGTCGCCGTGACCTCCGGAAAGTTCGGCGTCGGCCCGGACCTGATGCGAGCCCTTCCCGGCCTCCGCGCGGTCATCAACTTCGGCGTCGGCTATGACACCACGGACGTTGCCCAGGCCGCCCGGCGCGGCATCACGGTCAGCAACACCCCCGACGTCCTTAACGACTGCGTGGCGGACACCGCCATCGCCCTGTACCTCGACGTCCTGCGCCGGGTGAGCGCCGCGGACCGGTTCGTCCGCCGCGGTGACTGGCTCAGCAAGGGCAACTTCCCCCTCGCCACCAGGGCCAGCGGGAAGAGAGTGGGCATCCTGGGCCTCGGCCGGATTGGGCGGGTCATCGCCCGCCGGCTGGAAGGATTCGACTGCGAGATCAGTTACCACAGCCGCAATCCGGTGGACGGGGTCAGCTATGAATACAAGGCCTCACCGCGCGAGCTTGCTGCCGGTTGCGACGTCCTGATTGTCGCCGCCGCGGGCGGGTCCGGCTCGGCCAAACTCGTGGACGCCGACGTCATCGACGCCATCGGTCTTGACGGCTACCTGATCAACATCGCCCGGGGAACGGTGGTGGATGAGGACGCCCTCGTGGCTGCGCTGCTGGCCGGGCGGCTGGCCGGGGCCGGCCTGGACGTCTTTGCGGAGGAGCCGAAAGTCCCGGAGGACCTCCTCGCCCTGGACAACGTGGTCCTCCTGCCGCACCTGGGCAGCGGAACCCACGAAACGAGGGCGGCGATGGCGGAACTTACGCTCGCGAACCTGCGGCAGTTCGTTGCGTCCGGGTCGGTCCTGACGGCGGTGCAGGCATGAGCGTCGCAGTGGGATATGTTGCCAGCCAGGAGGGCCGGGCCGCCCTGGGTGCCGCCATCGGAGAGGCTGCACTGAGGAAGACCGGGCTGCAGATCATGGGCCCGGTGGCGGGCGAAGCTTCCGCGGAGGCGGAGTCGGACATCCGCGAAGCCATTGCTGCCGCGGCCGCAGCGGGCGTCCAAGCTACCCTCCGACCCAACGAGGGCATTGACGCAGCGGACGTCATGATCGACGCCTCCTACGAGGAAGATATTGAACTGGTGGTGATAGGCGTCCGGCGCCGCTCCCCGGTGGGGAAGCTTTTTCTTGGCAGCACTGCCCAGCGTGTCATCCTTGAGGCAGGATGCCCGGTCACGGCGGTGAAAGCCGACGTCGGCCCGCGGACCTGAGCCGCGGCCAGTTCGCCCCGGATTCCCCGCAGTGCCCCATGGGTATCACGCAATGCAAAAAACGTGTTGGACGTGCATCGCCGCGGTTGAATAAAGTCAAAGGGAAAGCTGTGGCGAGGACCACAAAGGACTGGCCGCCCGGTCCCCCGCAGCGCATGCTTTTTCATCGATTCAGAGGATTTTTCCCATGCAGTCTGTCGACATCGCTGTCACGGATCTGGCGTCTGCCACCAAGAAGTTCTTCCGGCGCGTCCTGCCCATCATGCTGGTCATGCTCGTCTGCAACCAGCTGAACCGTTCGAACATCGGCTACGCCCACGAGCACCTGGAAGCGGATGTCGGCATCGGCGCCGCAGCCTACGGTTTCGGGGCAGGGCTGTTCTTCATCGCCTACGCGATCTTTGAACTGCCCAGCAACGTGATGATGGAGAAATTCGGTGCCAGGGTCTGGCTGACCAGGATCATGGTCAGCTGGGGCATCGTTTCCTTCCTGATGGCTTTCGTGCAGAACGAAATGATGTTCTATGTGCTGCGCTTCCTGCTGGGAGCGGCCGAGGCGGGATTCTTCCCCGCCGTCATCTTCTACTTCGCCCGCTGGGTACCGGCCGGCCAGCGGGGCAAGGCCACCGCCATTTTCATCGCCGGTTCCTCGGTTGCCGCCGCCCTGTCGGGGCCCATCGCCGGAATGCTGCTCAGCCTCCAGGGCGCCCTGGGATTCCGCGGCTGGCAGTGGCTCTTCGGTTTCGAAGGACTGCTCTCAGTGGTCGTTGGCATCACCGTCTACTTCCTCCTGGACGCCAGGATCGAGGACGCCAAATGGCTGACCCTCAAGGAAAAGGCTGCACTCATCAGCGCCATCGCCAGCGAGGATGCCCAGCACACCAGCAGCCAGGACACCAAAATCAACCGCTGGAAGATGCTGCTGAACCCGCAGATCCTCCTGCTGTGCGGCATCTACTTCTCGGTCCAGCTGTCCATCTACGCCAACACCTTCTGGCTGCCCAGCATCGTCAAGCAGATCCCCGGCACCACGGACCTGAGCGTCGGTTTCCTGTCCGCCATTCCCTGGGTGTGCGCCGTCGTCGCCATGTACTTCGCGGCCAAGTGGCAGGACAAGGCCACCTCCAAGCGCCCGCTGCTGGTGGTTGCCCTGCTCGTGGCCGCCGTGGGAACGTTCGCGGCGGCCGTCGCCACTCCGGTCCTGGCCCTGGTGTTCCTGGCCGTCGCCGCGATGGGTTTCAAAAGCGCGTCCCCGCTGTTCTGGACCATTCCCCAGTCGGGCCTGCATCCCCTGGTCCTGGCACCGGCCATCGCCATCATCAACTCGCTCGGCAACCTGGGCGGCTTCGTGGCGCCGTTCGGTTTCGGCATCATCAAGGAACAGACCGGAAGCGTGGTGCCGGGACTGTTCGCCCTGGCGGCGGCATCCACCCTCGCCGCCGGCCTGGTGTACTTCCTCAAGGAACGGACGACGACGGCGGGTCACCCGGACGCCGACGGCAACCTCCCGGACCGCCGCAGCATGGCCTCCTCGAGCAGCGCCACCACGGTGTAGAGGATGATCGACACCAGGGTGATCACCACCACCGACGCCCACACCTCGTTGTTCCTTGCCCGGGACACGGCAGAGATGATGGCGTAGCCGATCCCCTTCCCCGTGGCGAGCCACTCCGCCAGCAGCGCGCCGGTGATAGCCCCGGGAATGGAGACTTTCACGGCGGTGAAGAAGGCCGGCAGGGACGACGGCAGGGCCACTTTCAGCAGGGCGGTCCAGCGTGATCCGCCATAGACGTCGATGACTTCGAGCATGGCCGGGGACGCCGAGCGCAGCCCGAACACAAGGGTGACCAGGGCGGGGAACAGCACCACGATTCCGCCGATCGCTGCGACCGCCGGTTCCTGCCGGCCGAAGACCAGGATGATGATGGGCGCCAGCGCCACGAGCGGAACGGAGCGCAGCAGCATGGCCACCGGCATCAGGGCGTTCTCCACACCGCGGAACAGGACGAACACACCGGCAATCACCACGGCGCCCACCATTCCCGCGGTGAACCCGAGGAACGCGTCCACCATGGTCTGGCCGAGGTTCTGCAGGACAGCTTGACGGTTGGTTTCCGCGGCCGGCACAGCGAACAGGAAGTTGACCACGTCCAGCGGGCCCTTGCCGACAAAAGGCGAGATGTTGAAGATCTTGAGCAGCGCCACCCACAGCAGCAGCACCACGGCCAGGGAAACCAGCAGGCCCACGCCCGCGCGGCCCGCACCTTTCAGTGCGGCCAGGCCGGCCGCCGGACCCGTCTTCATACGGCCGGCATTCATGATGCCGCCTGGCGCCCGGAGGACCACGGAGCCACGAACCGCGCCAGCAGCGCGAAGGCTCCATAGCCGGCCCCGGCAAGCAGTCCCGCCACCAGGGCGACACCCCAGGCCCTGGCGATCTCGAGGTTTTGTTGCGCGTTGACGAGGGCAGGTCCGATGCCCCGGTCCACGCCGCCCACGTATTCGCCCAGCACGGCGCCCAGGACGGCGGCCGGGACGGCGATCTTCAACGCGTTCAGGATCCCAGGCAATGCGGAGATGAGCTGGACTTTCACCAACTGCATCAGCCGTCCCCCGCCGTAGACCGCCACGAGGTCCAGGCTGGCCCGGTCCGCGCTCTTCAGCGCCGCCAGCGCGCCCACCACGGTGGTGAAGAAAACCGAGATGCCCGCCAAGAGGACGGCCGTGCCGGACGATTCCCCGCGTGCGGGCGAGCCGATGACGATGAAGGCCAGCGGCCCGATGGCCACGATGGGCAGGCAATAGCTGATCACCGCCAGCTGGGTGACCAGCCGTTCCAGGGACGGAAGCACCAGGACGCTCGCGGACAGCAGCAGTGCAGCGGCGTTCCCCCACAGATACCCCGCGGACGCTTCGGCCGTTGTCACCGCCAGGTTGGGCCAGTAAAACCCGACGCCGTCGCGCGCCAGTTGCCCCAGGACTTCCGGCGGCGTCGGCACGGCACCGCCGGAACCGTCCGCACTGGCGCCCACCCCGGAAAGCACCGTTGCGGCGGCCAGCCACCAGAGCGCAACCGTGGCTGACACGCCGATCGCGGCCGCGGCCCACGGCGGCAGCGGCCGGGCCGCCGTCGTATTTAACAGCCTCGCACTTAACAGAAAGGGCCGTGTCACGGTGACTCCACTTCCTCAAGGGGCGCGCCGGCGTCGCCGAACAGGAGCTCGGACGCACGGTCACACAGCGCGTGGAACTCCGGCGTGCGCATCATCTCCGGAGTCCTGGGACGGGGCAGGTCCACGGTGATGATCTCCTTGATCCGGCCCGGCCGGGCGCTCATCACAGCCACCACGTCGGAGAGGAACATGGCCTCGGCGATGCCGTGGGTGACCATCAGGGTCGTGGCGGGCTTCTCCGTCCAGATCCGGAGCAGCTCAAGGTTCAGCCGCTGGCGGGTCATGTCGTCCAGTGCACCGAAAGGCTCATCAAGCAGCAGCACCGACGGCTTGAGCGCGAGGGCACGGGCGATGGACACCCGCTGCCGCATGCCTCCGGACAGCTGGCCCGGCTTTGCCTTTTCGAAGCCCTTCAGACCGATCAACTCCACCAGGTCATCCACCATTGCGTGGTCAACGGGGAGCCCGGCCACCTCGAAAGGCAGCCGGATGTTGGACACCACGCTCCGCCAGGGCAGCAAAGCCGGATCCTGGAAGGCGATCCCCAGTTCATGCCGCGTCCGCAGCTCGGCCGGCGTGTGACCGTCCACCGTCACTTGTCCGGTGGTGGGGGTTTCCAGGCCGGCAAGAATCCTCAGGATGGTGGACTTGCCGCATCCGGAGGGTCCCAGCAGGGAGAGGAACGTTCCCTTGGACGTCATCAGGTTGGCGTCCTCCAGTGCCACCACGCTCTTCCGGCCCATCCGGAAACTCTTGCCCAGGCCGCTGAGCGATATGCCCGTCCCGGAGAGCAGTCCTCCGGCGACGGCGTCCGTGCTCACTTCAGTCATGCGTCCTACTTAAGGTCGGGGTTTTCGGCATAGACCTCGTCGAGGAGGCTCAGGTCGAAGATCGCGTCCGCGGTGGTGTCGTAGCCGGCGAGCTTGAGGATCTCGATGTTCTTGTCCATCAGCTCCTTGGACACAGTGAAGAGGCCGTTGCTGTCCGTCTCCGGCGTGGCAATGAGCTTGGTGTTCTGGGCTTCCGCCTGGCCCTTCTCCTTGGCCATGGTCAGGCCCAGTTCCTTGCCGTAGACCTCAACGGCAAGCCGCGCCGATTCCGCCGGATCGGCCAGGGCATCCTTCCAGCCCTTGATGGTGGCCACAAGGAACGCCTTCAGCTCCGGCCTCTTGTCCTTGATGGATTCCTCGGTAACCACGAAGCTTTCGGCAATGAAAGGCAGGCCGTTGTCCGCGAACGGCAGGACCGCCGTCTTGTGCCCGCCCAGCTCAAGCGTGAGCACCTCATTGGTCAGGTACGCGAAGAAGCCCTCGACGTCGCCGTTCAGCAGCGGCTGCGGGTCGTACTGCACCGGTACTTTGGTGACCTTTGACGCGTCGATCTTGTTGACCTCCAGCAGGGCATCGAACAACGTTTCGTTGACGCCTGCCTGGACGCCGATCTTCTTGCCGATGAGGTCTTCCGGGGCGGTGATGGAGTTGGCCGCCAGCGACACGATGGTGAACGGGTTCTTCTGGTAGGTGGAGCCGATGATCTTCAGCGGCGCACCCTCGTTGAGGACCACCGGCGCAACGCCCACCGGCGAGGAGGTGCCCACCAGGGCTTTGCCGGACAGGACCATGGTCTCCGCCGATGCCCCTCCCGGGCCGCCGGCAATCAGGTTGACTGCGCTAAAGCCCGCGTCCTTGTAGTAGCCCTTGCTGTCGGCAAAATACTCACCGGCGAATTCCGCGTTCTTCAGCCACGAAAGCTGGACCTCAAGCGTGCCGAACTCGGCGGCCGCCCCGGAAGCCGTACCTGAAGCGGCCGGAGCCGTCGCGCCGGATTCGGCTGCGCAGCCGGTCAGCGCCACCAGGGCGGCCGACGAAAATCCTGCCAGCACCATCCGCCGCGATGGGCGCAGCGGTCCTTTGTCCGAACTGAAAGCCGTCATTCTTCTACTCCAAATCGGGAGGCGGTCACGTGTGAAAGCGGCCCCCGGGGGCCGTCTGGCACCGACACTATGGAACGGTTGTTTCAGGAATCTGCTTGAGCCGTTTCAGCGAAGTTAACTGTCAGTTAGATGGGGGCTGGCGCGATCGACGTCGCGCGGCGGGGAAATGAGGTCGGAGCGTGGTCCTATAACCCTCGGAGCGTGTGGTTAAAGCGGAAAAGCCCCGGTCCTAAGACCGGGGCTTTTCCATTTGCGTGCGCGAGGGGGGATTTGAACCCCCACGCCCTTTCGGACACTGGCACCTGAAGCCAGCGCGTCTGCCGTTCCGCCACTCGCGCGCAACTTCTTTCACTGGAAAGGAAGCCCGTTATCCGGACTGCCAACCTCGTAAAAGCAGCGAGATCAAGCATAACGGACAACCACGGCAAAACACCAATCGGCCTTCCGGGCACCCTGCAGGCCGGAATAATCCCGCCGCTCAGGCGCGTGGATCCGCCAGTGCGGAGACGCCGGAAGACCCTGGCCGACTCAGCCGCCCGTGAACTAATCTCCGCGCCCCGGCGTTGTGCATTAAGGTCATTCACAGCCCCGGCCAGTAGTATCAGATGTAGGAGTGCCCGTCCCCGGCGCACTCCCGGCAATGTTGTGAACTGAGTTCCGAATCGTGTGCTGCCCCGCAGCCGTAGGGAGAGGAGAGGTGCCATGGGAATGCTGGACAAAGTCGAGCGCGGCATCGAAAAGGCCGTCCGCGGTGTCTTCTCCACCGGTTCGAAGGCCCAGGTTGAGCCTGTGGAAATCGCAAGCCGGCTCCGCCGGGAAGTTGACCACAAAGCCATCACCGTCGCCGCCGGACGAACACTTGCCCCGAACGTTTTTGACGTCCGCCTCAGCGAGGATGACTTCAAGCGGGCGCAGGAGTGGGGCACTCCCCTGGCCGAGGAACTCTGCGACGTAGTAATCAACCACGTCAGAAGCCAGGGCTACACGCTCCGCGGCTCGGTCCGCATTTCCTTCCGCCGCGACGAGGAAATACGCGCCGGTGACTTCGAGATCGATTCGAAAACAGAAAATGCCTCCGGTTCCGCCGCAGCCCCGCCGATGCCGCGGAACAACGTGCCCGCCGCGCCGAGCCGCCAGCCCGTCCGCCTTCAGCCGGTCCTGGACATCGACGGCCAGCGCTATTCGCTCAATGCAGCCTCCATCGTCCTAGGCAGGTCATCGGAGGCTGACATCCTGGTGGACGACACCGGAGTTTCACGGCGCCACCTCGAAATACGCACCACAAACGGCACCACAGAAGCCGTAGACCTGGGATCCACCAATGGCAGCTACGTCAACGGACACAAGGTTGTCGGCAGCGTCGACCTTACTGACGGCTCCACCATCACGATGGGACGGACCAAAATCATCTTCCGCCTTTTGCCCGCCGACTCCGGTGGCCGCCCGTGAGCGAACTGACCATTACGGCCCTGCGCTTCGGATTCCTCCTGTTGCTGTGGGTCCTCATCTTCAGCATCGTGTCTGCCATGCGACGGGACCTGATGATCGGCAGGAAGGCGGCGATGGGTGCTCCCACCGCCCGCCAGGTACGCAAGCACCCTGAACTGGCAGAAACAGCACCGCCTCCCGCGAAGCAGCAGGCCCGCCAGCTGGTTGTCACGGAAGGTCCGCTCAAAGGCCACACCATTCCACTGGCAGATAGCCCCATCCTCCTGGGCCGTGCACAGGAGGCCACGCTGGTCCTTGAAGATGATTACGCTTCGGGCCGGCACGCCCGGCTGTTCCCGCAGGGCAGCCGTTGGTTCATCGAGGATCTAGGCTCGACCAACGGCACATACCTGGCCAATCAGCAGCTCACCCGAGCGCTCCCGGTGGAGCTCGGTGTCCCCGTGAGAATCGGCAAGACGGTCATCGAATTGAGGCCATAGCCGTGGCCGTCCCGGAAACTCCCGCCGACAAGGGCCCCGCCCCGACGCGGCCGCTCATCATGCGCTACGCCGCCCGCTCGGACGTGGGACGCATCCGCGCCAAAAATGATGACTCCGCCTATGTCGGCCGGCACCTGGCGATCGTGGCGGACGGCATGGGCGGACACGCCGGGGGTGACGTGGCCTCCGCGGCCACCGTCCTGGACATGCTGCACCTGGACCATGGTCATTACGACGGCGACGCCGGGACCGTGCTGGCGGACGAGATCCAGACCGCCAATTCCCTCCTGTCTGAACTCGTGCACATCAATCCGAAGCTTGCCGGCATGGGAACCACCGTTACGGCCCTCCTCCTCGCCGAAGGAAAACTGCACTTCGCCCATATCGGCGACTCCCGCGCCTACCGACTGCGCAACGGCGAGTTCAAGCAGATCAGCGTCGACCACACCTTTGTCCAGCGGCTAATCGACGAAGGCCGGCTGCGCCCCGAGGAAGCGGAAACCCATCCGCATAAGAACGTCCTGATGCGGGTCCTGGGCGATGTTGACGCCAGCCCCGAACTCGACCTCGCAACCCTCGACGTTGAACCCGGCGAACGATGGCTGCTCTGCTCCGACGGCCTGAACTACGTGGCGGGACACGTCGTGGAACGGACCGTCCGCGAAACCAAGGATCTGCGCGAATGCGTCGAAACCCTTGTGGACCTGACCCTTGAGGCCGGCGCCCCGGACAACGTCACGGTGGTCATGCTCGAAATCGCCGAACAGACGCCCGACGACGTCCGCACGGCCGCTGTAGAAATCGTTCAGCCACCTGCCGGCAGCACCGATGCGGCAAAACCCGCCGCCCTGGCCGGGACGCCGGCAGCATCCCCGGAGGACACAAAGCCCACGCCCGCCGGAGAGGCCGCCGGGGCCGTCCCGGCTGCCGCCGCCGGGGCGGATGCCACCCCGGGTGCGGATGCCGCTGCGGCCTCCGGGGACAAACCGGCCGCACCCGGAGCGGACGCCGGGGAAGCCGGCAAAGACGGCGCCGGCCCGAAGAACCCCTCCAAGACTGGCGAACCCACCACCACCACGGACCCGCATTTGGGCGAGCACCTGTCGGCCGCCGTCCTCCGCGAGGAACTTTCCACGCGTCCGCATGAACTTGTCGGAGCAGCCGCTGCCGCCGCCGAATCCGGGTCGATTCCAACCATCGCCGGCCGGACTGTCGCACGCCGCGCAGCCACAGTCCTCACCCACAAGTCGGATCAGGGCCGCGAGGAAACCGACGAATACAAGCCGGCCGCCAAGCCGCGCCGCTGGGTCACCATCGCCACGGCCGCCGCACTCCTGGTCATCCTGAGCGTCGGTTTGTGGCTCGGGTATGCCTGGACTCAAACGCGCTATTACATCGGCGAATACGACCAGCGGGTTGCCATCTTCAACGGCGTGTCACAGCGGTTGGGACCCATCCAGCTCTCCACGCTGGAGACGGTGACGGACATCCGCATGTCCGACCTTCCGGAATTCTCGCAGCAGCGGGTCCGCCAGACCGTCCCGGCACGCGACCTCTACGACGCACAGCGGATCGTCAAGAACCTCGATCTGACCGGCACAACATCGCCGGCGGACGAATGCGCCAGCCCGACGGCCACGCCGTCAACCGCTTCCCCGTCTGCATCGGGCGCCGCGCCTGCACCAAGCGGCACCGCGGCACCGCCCGGAACCGCCAAGCCATCCGCCACGCCAAGTCCGTCCGCCAACACTTGTGAGGAGGCCAAATGACGCAGATTGAGGCCACCCCCAAGCCACGACGAAATACCGAACTGGCACTTCTGATCCTGGCCCTTGCCGTGGGCATCGGCGCCAACGCCCTGGTGGGCGTGGACCAGGATAAAGCCTTTGACTCGGACTTCTGGTTCCAGTCCAGCCTGCTCGCCGCGGCTGCGCTCGTCTTCCACGTGGTGCTGCGTATCAGGGCAAAATATGCTGACCCGGTAATACTTCCCCTGGTGGTTGCCTTGAACGGCCTGGGGCTGGCGATGATCCACCGACTGGATGCCCCGGGGGACGATACTGGCAACAACCAGCTCCGCTGGACCTTGATTGCCATGGCCGTTGCCATCGCCGTCATCTGGTTCCTTAAGGACCACCGGATCCTGCGCCGGTTTACTTTCATTTCTCTGGCAGTGAGCGCCATCCTGCTGATCCTGCCGCTGATCCCGGGCATTTCGGCCGGTGAAATCCTCGGTGCCCGTGTCTGGATAAAGCTGGGCCCCATGACCTTCCAGCCGGGCGAAATTGCCAAGATCACGCTTGCCATATTCTTCGCCGGGTATCTTTCCTCCAACCGGGACCTGATTCTCCTCGCGGGCCGCAAACTAGGCCCGTTGCAGTTCCCCCGGGTCAAGGACATGGGCCCGATGATCACCGCCTGGCTGGTGAGCATCGGAGTGCTGATCTTCCAGCGGGACCTCGGTTCCTCTGTGCTGTTCTTCGGCCTGTTCATTGTGATGATCTACGTGGCCACGAGCCGGATCAGCTGGGTTGTGATCGGTGTAGCACTGATCCTGGGCGGCGGATATGTGGCGTCCAAGGTGTTCTCCCACGTGGGCCTCCGCATCGATGGCTGGCTGAACGCCTTTACTGACGAGGTGTACGGGCGGCAGTTCGGCGGGAGCTTCCAGATTGTGGAAGGCCTGTTCGGCATGGCCAACGGCGGCCTCGTGGGAACCGGCCTTGGCCAGGGGCGGCCGAACCTGGTGCCGTTTGCCAACAGTGACATGATCATCGCCTCCTTCGGCGAGGAACTCGGCCTGATCGGCCTGTTCGCCATCGTGCTGATGTACCTGCTCCTGTTCACGCGGGGTTTCCGTGCAGCACTGGGCACCCGGGATGCTTTCGGGAAGTTGCTGGCCTGCGGGCTGTCCTTCGCCATCGCCCTGCAGTGTTTCGTGGTGATCGGCGGCGTCACGCGCCTGATCCCGCTGACCGGGCTCACCACGCCGTTCCTGGCCGCGGGCGGGTCCTCGCTGCTGGCGAACTGGATCATCGTTGGCCTGCTCCTGATGATTTCGCACACCGCCCGCGGTCCGGTGGACACCACGCCCATGCCGCACGGCGCGGAGCCTGGTGAAAAGAAGCCTGCTCCGTCTTCCCCGCCGCGGCCGGCCAAGCAGCCGGGCCGTCAGCCTTCCTCCGCCCATCCCGACGCGCCAACTGAAGCGGTGAAACAACTGTGAACCACGCAATTCGGAATTCATGGATCGCCGCGGTAGCCATGTTCGCGCTGATCTTCGGCGCCCTCAGCTATGTCCAGGTGGTGGGTGCCGATGAACTCCAGGCAAACCCCTGGAACAAGCGTGCAATCCTGCAGAACTACTGCAACGACCGCGGCGCCATCATCGTCGGCGGAAAGCCCATCGCGCAGTCCGTCGCGGCATCGGAAAGCTGCAAATTCCAGCGGACCTACACGGAGCCCGAACTGTATGCCGGCATCACGGGATATTTCTCCAAGAACTACGGTGTCACCGGGCTGGAAAGCGCGCTGAACGAGCAGCTGGCCGGCAGCTCCGACCAGCTCTTCCTGGACCGCATCGGCCAGTTGTTCCTCGGCAACCAGCCCAAGGGCGCCTCGGTTGAACTCACCATTGATCCGGCGCTCCAGAAGCTTGCCTACGACTCCATTCCGGACGGCCAGCGGGGCTCCATTGTGGTGACGGACCCGAAGACGGGCAACATCCTGGCCATGGTGTCCAAACCTTCGTACGACCCGAACCTGATCGCAACGCAGGACGCTGATGCCGAGGCGGCGAACTACAACGAGCTGAACAAAATCCCTGGCATCAACCTGAACCAGAACGTCAGCGGCCCCACCGGCGCGCTCCTCGCTCCGGGTTCTGTCTTCAAGCTCGTCGACACGGCGGCGGCGCTCAGCTCGGGCAAGTACAACAAGGACAGCGTCCTGCCCAACCCCGCCGAGATGAGCTTCCCCGGCATCCAGTACAAGCTGCCGAACTACGCCGGCGGCAACTGCTACACCCAGAACACCGCGAGTTTCGCCTTCGCCCTGCAGCAGTCGTGCAACACTCCGTTCGCAGACATCGCCCGGGACCTGGGCCAGGAAGCCATCGCCGATCAGGCCGCCAAGTTCGGCTTCGGCGAGGACCTCGGCGACCAGCTGAAGCTGGACTACGCCAAGAAGGCCTTCCCGGCGGAGCAGCTGGACCCGGCCGGGCTCGCACAGTCCGCCATCGGCCAGCGCGATGTTCGGGCCACGCCGCTGCAGATCGCGCTGATGACCTCGGCCATCGCCAACGGCGGTGTCCAGATGCAGCCGAACCTGATCAAGACCGTGCGGTCACCGGACCTGCGCATCATCAGCGAACCGAAGCCCGAAGTCCTCCGGACGTCCACCAGCCCCGAGATTTCGCGGCAGATTACCGAGTGGATGACCAGCGTGGTCAGTGAAGGCATCGGCCGCGGGGCCGCCGTTCCCGGCGTCCAGGTGGCCGGCAAGACCGGTACTGCCGAGCTGGGAACCGACGGCTTGAACAACTCATGGTTCACGGGGTTCGCCCCGGCCAACGACCCGCAGGTGTCGGTGACCATCGTCATGCAGGGCGTGGACATCACTACCGGCGCACAGCTAACCAGTCCGAACGCGAAGAAGATTTTTGAGGCGGTGTTGAATAAGTGAGGCCTACATCGGGAATCACCCTCGGCGGGAGATTCCAGCTGACCACGCGTATTGCGATTGGCGGGATGGGAGAAGTCTGGAAAGCCAAGGATCTTATCCTTGGCAGGATTGTCGCCATCAAGGTGCTCAAAGAGGAGTACACGGGCGATCCCGGGTTCCTCCAGCGCTTCCGTGCCGAGGCGCGCCACACGGCGCTGCTGAATCACGTCGGCATCGCCAATGTCTTTGACTACGGCGAAGAAGAGGGCTCGGCCTACCTCGTGATGGAGCTGGTGCCGGGCCATCCGCTGAGCAGCATCATCGAGCGCGAACAGGTGCTGTCCCCGGACCGTACGCTGTCCATGATCGCCCAGACTGCCCGCGCCCTGTCCGTGGCCCACTCACAGGGCCTGGTGCACCGCGACATCAAGCCCGGCAACCTGCTGATCACCCCGGACGGCCGCGTCAAGGTGACCGACTTCGGCATCGCCCGGCTGGCGGACCAGGTCCCGCTGACCCAGACCGGACAGGTCATGGGCACCGCCCAGTACCTCGCACCGGAACAGGCCACCGGCCAGACGGCCACGGGCGCCTCGGACATCTACTCCCTCGGCGTCATCGGCTACGAGTGCCTCACGGGACACCGTCCGTTCTCCGGTGAATCGCAGATCGCCATCGCGCTTGCCCAGGTGAACGACGCCCCGCCGCCCCTTCCCGAAACCCTGCCGACGCCGGTACGGGCCCTCCTGATGTCCATGCTCGCCAAGGACCCCAAGAACCGCCCGGCCAACGCCATCAAGCTGTCCGAGGCAGCGGAAGCCATCCGTAACGGTGACATCGCCGCTGCGCACGCCGCCGTCCCCGGAATGCTGCTCTTCGAGGCGGCCACGGGGCCGATCACCGCGCCGGTTGATATCCCCACCGCCGCAACCGGCGTCATCGAATCCCCTGAAAAGGACAAATCGACGACGACGACTTCCGCACTTCCGGTGGTTGGCGCCGCCGGCGCCGGCGCTGCAGCCGGGCTCGCGGCAGGAGCGGCAGCTGCCGCAGCCACGGGTCCGCACAGCACGCTGTCACGCGCCGACGCCCTGGCCGCGCAGCGCAGCTGGGACCAGGAAGAGGAGCAGGACCGCTACGACGAACCGGTGGACGAACCGCAGCGCAAGGGCCGCAGCCCGTGGACGTGGCCGCTCATCGCCCTCATCGTGCTCGTCCTGTTCGCGCTGATAGGTGTCATGCTCACGCAGGCCGGCATCTTCTCCCCGTCCGGCCCGGCCGAATCTTCTTCCACCTCGACCAGCGCCAAGCCCACCAGCCGCAGCGCTTCGCCGACGTCAACCTCGGCCAGCCCCACAGCCTCGAGCGCGAGCCCGACGCCCACGCAGTCCACTCCGGAAACCATCAACCTGATCCCGGATGCCTACCTGGGCCAGCCGTACAACACCGTCCGCAGCCAGCTCGTGGGCATGGGGCTCACCGTCAAGGGTGACCCGGTGTTCAGCGACAAGCCGGAGGGAACGGTCACCAACATCGAACCGTCCGGTCCGGTGGCCCCCGGCGAGACCATCACCGTCACCTATTCCAAGGGCCAGGAACCGGCCCCGGAGTCCTCTGTGCCCGCGATCGGCGTAGGCAGTTCCGAGTCGCAAACACAGAAGGCCATCGAGGACGCCGGTCTGCGTTGGGTCAAGGGTGCAGATGTTCCCGGCAGCGCAGGTCAGAAGGCCGGGACCTTCGTCAGTTCGGAACCGGGCGCCGGCAGCAAGGTGCCCGCCGGGTCCGTCGTGACGTACCACCTCGCCCAGGAACTCCTGCCCACCCCCACCACGTCGACGTCGAACTAAGGCGCACAGTGCCGGACTCACCCCGCCTCCCGTCGCACAGAGAGGACAGCCTTCCAGTGAATACCCAGCGCGTCCTCAACGGACGGTACGAACTCGGTGAGCTGATTGGCCGCGGCGGCATGGCAGACGTCCACCGCGGCGTTGATACGCGGCTCGGCAGGACAGTGGCCATCAAGCTGCTGCGCCCGGATCTTGCCCGGGATCCGCAGTTCCAGGCACGGTTCAAGCGCGAAGCCCAGGCCGTGGCAGCCTTGAACCATCCTTCGATTGTTGCCATTTACGACACCGGTGACCACGCGGTGCCGGGCGGCCCCGAGGACACCGTCCGCGTGCCATACATCGTGATGGAATTCGTGTCCGGGAAGACCCTGAGGGATCTGATCCGCGCGAAGGAAGTCAGCATTGACCATGCCATCGACTTCACCCTGGGCGTGCTCTCGGCCCTCGAGTACAGCCACCGCGCAGGAATCGTCCACCGGGATATCAAGCCCGCGAATGTGATGTTCTGCGAAGACTCGGACACCATCAAGGTCATGGATTTCGGGATTGCCCGGGCCATGGCTGATTCGTCCGCCACCATGACCCAGACCCAGGCTGTAGTGGGGACCGCCCAGTACCTGTCACCGGAACAGGCCCGCGGCGAAACCGTGGACGCCCGCAGCGACCTGTACTCCGCGGCCTGCCTGCTGTATGAAATGCTGACGGGGCGGCCCCCCTTTGTTGGGGACAGTCCCGTTTCCGTCGCCTACCAGCACGTCCGTGAGATTCCGGGACTGGCCAGCAGCCTCAACCCCGAGGTATCAGAGGCCCTGGACAGCGTGCTGGTCAAGGCCCTCCAAAAGAACCGGGCCGACCGTTTCCAGGACGCGGCCGCGTTCCAGCGGGCCCTCCGGGCGGCACGCAACGGCGTCTCCGTGCCGGACGCGGCGGCGGGCGAGGACCCGACGGACGCCAACAACACGGCCGCGGAGCGGACGGCGCAGGCCGCCCCCTACGCGCTGACGGGCGCTGCGTTCCTTGACGATTCGCCCAGCGGCCGGCTCCGGCCGCTCAATGACACACTCGGCGACGACCAGGCGATTCCCGCCCAGGTTTACGAGCCTTCGGAATCCAACGATCTTCCGCTCGGCTTCCCGCCCGAACGTGAGCGGACCCCGCGGCAGAAGTCCC